>NZ_JACHCP010000031.1 GCF_014207185.1 Rhodanobacter sp. A1T4 | reverse complement strand
TCGATCGCGAACCGTATTTCGTACTACTGCAACTTCAACGGTCCAAGCCTGGCCCTGGACACGATGTGCTCGTCGTCACTGACGGCGATTCATCTGGCCTGCCAGAGCCTGCAGCGCGGCGGCTGTGCGGTGGCGATCGCCGGTGGTGTGAACGTGTCGGTGCACCCGAACAAATACCTGATGCTGGCGCAAGGCAAGTTCATCTCCGGCAAGGGCCGCTGCGAGAGCTTCGGCGAGGGCGGCGAAGGCTATGTGCCCGGTGAGGGTGTGGGCGCGGTGCTGCTCAAACCGTTGGCGCAGGCCAAGGCCGATGGCGATCACATCTACGGCGTGATCAAGGCCACTGCGATCAATCACGGCGGCAAGACCAACGGTTATACGGTTCCCAATCCCAACGCGCAGGCGAAGGTGATCGAGCAGGCACTGCGCGAGAGTGGGATCGATGCACGGGCGGTGAGCTATATCGAGGCACACGGCACCGGGACCAGTCTGGGCGATCCGATCGAAATCGCCGGGCTATCGAAGGCGTTCCGGAACTGGACGCAGGATACGCAGTTCTGCGCGATCGGTTCGGCCAAGTCGAACATCGGCCATTGCGAGAGTGCGGCCGGCATTGCCGGGGTGACCAAGGTATTGCTGCAGCTGAAACACCAGCAGCTGGTACCCAGCCTGCATTCGAGTGTTCTGAATCCGAATATCGACTTTGAGGGCACGCCATTCGTGGTGCAGCAGGCGCTGGCGCCGTGGCCGCGGCCGATGGTGGAGGTGAATGGCGTGAAGCGGGAAGGCCCGCGGATCGCGGGCATCTCTTCGTTTGGTGCAGGCGGTGCGAATGCGCATGTGGTGATCGAGGAATACGTCGCGCCGGTCGCGCCACAAGTAACGAACGGCCCTGCACTGATCGTGCTGTCGGCGCGTCATGACGATCGGCTGCGTGAACAGGTGCAGCAGTTGTTGCACGCCATCACGTCGGATACCGACATCGCACTGGCCGATCTGGCCTACACGCTGCAGGTCGGGCGTGAGGCGATGGAGGAGCGGCTGGGGTTGGTGGTGAGCTCGCTGGACGAGCTGCGCGAGAAACTGAGTGCCTATCTGTCTGGCGATATCGCCATCGACGAGTTGTATCGGGGCCAGGTCAAACGCAACAAGGACGTTTTGGCCACGCTGTCTGACGAGGACATGGCCACCATCGTCGAGGCATGGGTCGCGAAGGGCAAGTACGGCAAGTTGCTGGACTTGTGGGTGAAGGGGCTGGCCTTCGACTGGCAGCGCCTGTATGGCGCCCATCGACCGCGGCGTATCAGCCTGCCCACATACCCGTTCGCGCGCGAGCG
>NZ_JACHCP010000030.1 GCF_014207185.1 Rhodanobacter sp. A1T4 | reverse complement strand
CGAGCAAGTGCGTGAGATGGTCGGCCAGGCGCGCAATCGTGCTCGCGTCGAACAGGTCCGTGCTGTATTCGAAGCAACCCTGCAGGCCGTTCTTGCTTTCGGTCAAGCTCAGTCCAAGATCGAAATGAGTCGTAACGCTTTCAGCTGGGACAAGTTCCAATTGCAGGCCAGGCAACGACAGATTGTTCACCGGCGTGTTCTGCAACACCAGCAGTACCTGGAACAGTGGCGTATAGCTGGTATGCCGCTCCGGCTGCAGGACTTCCACCAGTTGCTCGAACGGCACATCCTGGTGAGCATACGCGTCCAGCGTATGCTGGCGTACCCGCTGCAGCAGCGTCTTGAAATCCTGCGTCAGGTCCACCTGCGTGCGCAGCACCAACGTATTGATGAAGATACCCACCAAGCCTTCGACTTCGCTGCGGTTGCGATTGGCGATCGGCGTGCCGATGCAGATATCGCTCTGACCCGAATAACGGGCCAGCAGCACATTGAACGCCGCGTACAGCGTCATGAACAGCGTGCTTTGCGTCCGACGACTCAATGCATGCAGCTCTGACACCAGCGATGCGGGAAGGCTGTATTGCAATGCAGTGCCGCATTGAGTCTGCACAGGCGGCCGCGGTCGGTCGGTGGGCAGCGTCAACAGGCTCGGGCAATCAGCGAGCTGCTGTTTCCAGTAGCTCAGCTGCTGCTCCAACACCTTTCCGCTCAGCCATTGCCGCTGCCATTGCGCAAAGTCTGCGTATTGAATCGGCAGGTCGGCTAACGGCGAGGGCTGGCCTTGCGTGAAGGAGCGGTACAGGATCGCCATCTCTCTCGCAACGATCCCCATGGACCAGCCATCGGAGACGATATGGTGCATCGTCATGAGCAGGACGTGCTCCTGGTCGGCAAGCCGGAGCAAGTTGAGGCGAATCAACGGGCCGACCGCCAGGTCGAACGGCTTGGCCACTTCCTCTTGCAGGCGTACACGCAGCTGCGCCTCGCGTTCCGTGACAGGCAAGCCGCTCAGATCGACGATGTCCAGCGGCAACGTCAATACCGGTGCAATGACTTGCACAGGCGCGTCATCGACCATCACAAAGGTGGTGCGTAACGCTTCATGACGGCGCACGATTTCGTTCAGCGTGCGGGCCAGAGCCTCCACCTCAAGGTGACCGGTCAGACGAGTGGCCGACGGCATGTTGTAGAAGGTTTCGTTGAGCTCCAACTGATCCAGGAACCACAAGCGCGCTTGGGCAAACGACAACAGCAACCGCCCATTGCGGTTTACGGGCACGATTCGCGAAGCGGTGGCGCGAGTAGCGGTTTCGGCCACCTTCAACATCAACGCGGCGATCGTTGGTGCTTCGAACACGTCGCGCAGCGGCAATTCGACCTGCAACTTGCTCCGCCGTATGCGCGAGATCAGTTGCGTCGCCAGCAAGGAATGGCCGCCCAACGCGAAGAAGTCATCGTGGATACCGACCTTGTCCAGCTTCAGCAG
>NZ_JACHCP010000029.1 GCF_014207185.1 Rhodanobacter sp. A1T4 | reverse complement strand
CCGAGGCTGTGTGAAAACAACTAGCCACATGGTGTCGCTATCCTAACCTGACTTGGTGAGTGGATTCGGGCATGAAGCGATTCGTCGAAGGTGTTGATCGATCCCAGAACGTGTTGTTTCCTGCGCGACTGGATGACTACATTGAGGAAGATCATCCGGTTCGAGTGATCGATGTTTTCGTGGACGAACTCGATCTTCGCGGGCTGGGGTTTGCTGGTGTAGAACCCGCTAGCACGGGAAGGCCAGCCTACCATCCAGCTACGCTGCTCAAAGTCTATATTTACGGCTACCTCAATCGCGTGCAGTCGAGTCGTCGGCTGGAGCGTGAGGCGCAACGCAACATCGAGTTGATCTGGCTGACCGGTCGGTGCATACCAGACTTCAAAACAATCGCCGATTTCCGCAAGAACAACGGCGTTGCCATCAGACGCGTGTGCAGTCACTTCATCGTGCTGTGCCGACAGATGAAACTTTTCACGGACACCGTCGTGGCCATCGACGGCAGTAAGTTCAAGGCCGTCAACAGCCGAGACAAGAACCTCACGCAAGCCAAGCTCAAGGCGCGACTGGAACAGCTCGAAGCCAGCGTGGCCCGTTATCTGGCCGAACTGGACCGTGCCGATCGAGCACACGGTCGGGTGCCCGCCATTCGTGTGAAACATCTGACGCAGAAAATCACCGCGGTGCGCGAACAGGTGAAGCAACTCAACGCACTGGGCAAGGTCATGCAGGAAACGCCTGATAAGCAGGTGTCCCAGACCGATCCGGATGCACGTGCGATGGCCACGCATGGTCGTGGCTCCGGCATCGTCGGCTATAACGTGCAGGCGGCGGTGGAGGCCACGCATCACCTTATCGTGGCACACGAGGTCACCAACGAAGGGCATGATCGTCATCAATTAACCGCCATGGCCTTGCGTGCCCGCGAAGCGATGGATCAAGACACGTTGGTCGCTGTGGCCGATCGCGGGTACTACAAAGGTGAAGAACTCCTGGCTTGCGAACAGGTAGGCATCACGCCGCTGGTGCCCAAGCCTTTGACGTCCAACAGCAGGGCGAACGGGCGCTTCGACAAACGTGATTTTTACTATCTGACCGATCGAGACGCTTATCAATGCCCTGCAGGTGAGCAGGCGAACTGGCGCATGCGCACGATCGAAGGCAGCATGAATATAGACGTCTACTGGTCGTCTGCATGCCCCAACTGCCCGCTACGCGATCAGTGCACCACAGCGCGCTATCGGCGCATTCGGCGTTGGGAACACGAATCCGTGCTGGAGACGCTGCAGTGTCGACTCGATGAGCGGCCCGACGCCATGCGTGTGCGTCGTCAGACGGTAGAGCACATCTTTGGAACGCTCAAGGCCTGGATGGGATCGACGCACTTTCTGATGCGAACGCTACCCAAGGTCGCGACCGAAATGAGTTTGCATGTGTTGGCTTACAACATGAAGCGGGTCATGAAGATCATGGGCATCAAGCCGCTGATGCAGGCCATCATGGTCTGAGGGCTCCTTACTTTCCTCGCATCGCTGACAAGGTGCGGCAAAGAAACATATATTTGCGCATAGCTCGGGGTTTTGCGTTTTTACACAGCCTC
>NZ_JACHCP010000028.1 GCF_014207185.1 Rhodanobacter sp. A1T4 | reverse complement strand
GAAGCCGCGGAGGTGATGCCCGGCGATGCGGGTGGGCGCTACCTCTTCGGCATGACCCTGGATCAGGTCGATACGCTCAACCAGCTGATCGACATGATTGCGGCCCATGGCGACGTGGTGACCGCCAGCAACGACGCCGAGCTGGCCGATCACACGCTGTCGCTGCTGGGGCATGCCATCTTCAACGACGCGCGGGCTGTGCGCGAGATCATCCGCCAGGTGGAATCGCAGAGGCTCAAGGCGGCACGCGGTTCGCAAACTGGCGTGGGCGAAGAGCGGTGCGTCTACCATGCGGGGCGAGCGTGTTTGCCTGCGGACACCCTGCCGCATTCCGCGTGGCGGCTGACCGGAAAAAGATCGGGGGCAAATATAGCTACTCACGACACTCAGGCCATGACGACTGGCGCCATATGACGGATGGCATGATGGCTTCCCCGTGATCAGCAACGTTGCCGACAGGGAGGCAAAAAGTATGGGGCGGCACGCCTTCTCGGCGTCCGCCACCATGGGGTGAAAAGAATTCGCCACCAACTTAACTACCCCAGTCCCCTTTTCCGCCGCGTCATCGTGCTTCAGCACAATCTCTCCGCTGCAGTTGTAAGTCACCCTTGGCGTCAACGCTGGTGTAGATAGGCCTAAAAAAACCGAAGCGGAGAGCTAAACAAAAAGCGGCCATCACGGATGAGTCTTTGACTTTCTCCGCGAAACGCCCTCATGCCCTGCTTCCCTTGGCTGTGCTTCTGGCTGACCCAGTGGCGATGCTTGATCAACCGGTGCTTGCTCTGGCTGGGTCCGTCACGCGCAGTATCCGCCGTATCGTTACGGCGCTCTTGCCATCGGGCTTTCCCGATCGTGTCGCCGGTGCACGCACGTGCCAAGCCCAGCTGGGTACGTGAGGAACTCCTGGCGCTGGCAGCACGCGATCCGGCGATGAGCTGCCGTCGGCTGGCCGATATCTTCAATCGCCGCCACATGAGCGATAGTCGGACCATCGGCAAGAGCTTTGTCGCCACATTGCTCAAGCGACATCGCGCCGATATTCTGCAGCGTCGACGGGAACTCAAGCGGCGCACCTACCAGTCCGGTCAACCCAATCGTGTGTGGGGCATGGATGGCACCGGCAAAACCGACGAAAAAGGCACGCTGCATTTCTTGCTCGGCATCGTCGATCACGGCACTCGACGCTGCTTGACGCTTGATGCACTCAGGGATAAATCCGCGATCTCTATCGTGCGGGCTTTGTGCGATGCCGTTGAACGGCACGGCAAACCCAGCGCGATCCGCACCGATAACGAGCCGATCTTTCAGAGCAGGCTATGCCGTACCAGCCTGGCACTGCTGGGCATCCGCCACCAGACCACCGAGCCGCACTGCCCTTGGCAAAATGGCCGCATCGAACGTTTCTTCGGCACGCTCAAGGCCAAACTCGATCGCTGGGCCGTCGCCGACCGGGTTGCACTGAACGCCTCACTGTCGGTGTTTCGTATCTGGTACAACCACGTGCGACCGCACCAGCATCTGCAAGGGCGCACGCCGATAGAGGCGTGGAACCGATGCGATATCCGACGCCGGCCGATCCGCCGGGCATGGTTCGAGGCGTGGGACGGATTGCTGCAAGGTGAATACTTGCAACGCTAAGACCACCTGCAATAAATCACACGCCTGTCCGCATGACGGAAGGCCAGTCGCTGC
>NZ_JACHCP010000027.1 GCF_014207185.1 Rhodanobacter sp. A1T4 | reverse complement strand
GGAATGGCCGCCCAACGCGAAGAAGTCATCGTGGATACCGACCTTGTCCAGCTTCAGCAGCTCCGCCCAAAGGCCAGCCATGATTTCTTCGGTCGGCGTACGCGGCGCCACATAGACCACGTCGCTTGGAGTGAGGTCCGGTGCCGGCAGCGCCTTGCGATCGACCTTGCCGTTCGACGTCAGCGGCAGCTGATCGAGCATCACAAAGTAGCTCGGTACCATGTACTCCGGCAGCGTCTGCAACAGGATCGTGCGCAGCTGCGCCGCCTCCGGCACCTCCTGCCCTTCATGCGCCACCACATACGCCACCAGCCGCTGGTCGCCCGCACTGTCCTCCCGCGCCAACACCACCACGTCGCGCACCGCATCCTGCGACGTCAGCGTCGATTCGATTTCGCCCAGCTCGATGCGCAAGCCGCGGATCTTCACCTGATGATCGCTACGGCCCAGATATTCGATCGTGCCATCCGGCAGATACCGCGCCAGATCGCCTGACAGATACATCCGCGCACCGGGTACAGCACTGAACGGATTGGGGATGAAGGTCTGCGCCGTCAACTCGGAGCGGTTGATATAGCCGCGGGCCAAGCCGATGCCGGCGATATACAAATGACCGACCACACCCACCGGCACCGGGTTGAGCGCATCGTCCAGAATATGGATCTGGATATTCGCAATCGGCCGCCCAATCGGCACGCAGCTCAGCGGGCTGTCTTTGCGGCATTCCCAATACGTGACGTCCACCGAGGCCTCGGTCGGGCCGTACAAGTTATGCAGCGCCACGTGATCCCACTGCGCGAAGAAGCGCTGCTGCAGTTCCAGTGGCAGTGCCTGACCGCTGCACATCACCTGCCGTAGCGAGCCGCCGCAACCGGCTGGCGATTCGTTGAGGAACACCTCCAGCATCGGCGGCACGAAATGTAGCGTCGTGATGCCTTGCGTATCGATCAGTTCGGCCAGGTACGTCACGTCCTGATGGCCACCAGGCTTGGCCACCACCAGGGTCGCGCCTTCGAGCAGGGGCCAGAAGAATTCCCACACCGAGACGTCGAAGCTGAAGGGCGTCTTCTGCAAGACCCGGTCGCTCGCCGTCAGCGGATAGGCCTCTTGCATCCACTGCAATCGGTTGACGATGCCCTGGTGTTCGATCCCCACGCCCTTCGGCTTGCCGGTCGAGCCGGAGGTGTAGATCACATAGGCTAGGTTCGTCGGCTGCGTGTGGTGTGCGAGATCCGTCGTTGCGTACTGCTCCAGCACCGATGCTTCGCTATCCAGTGCGAATACCCGCACGCCGGGCACATCCGGCACCTGCCCGCTCACATGCTGTTGAGTCAGTACCACAGCGAGCTTCGCGTCTTCCACGATGGTCGCCAGGCGCTCCGCCGGATAAGCCGGGTCCAGCGGCACGTAGGCACCGCCGGCCTTGAGAATGCCGTACAACCCCACGATCATCGCCGCCGAACGTTCCATGCACAGACCGACCAACGCATCCGGCCCGACGCCCAGCCGGCGCAGATGACGCGCTAACCGGTTGGCTTGCGCATTGAGTTGCGCGTAGCTCAGCGACACGCCCTCGAAGACCACCGCCACGCGGTCCGGCGTCCGGGCAACCTGCACTTCGAACAACTGATGCAGCGTCTGCGTGTCCGGTTGAATCGCCGGATAGACCGTCGCGGTATCGTTGAACGTGTGAATCAGCTGATGACGCTCGGCCTCGCCCAGCATCGGCAGCTCGCCGACCGGGCCGGTCGGATCGGTCACGATCACCTCGAGCAAGTGCGTGAGATGGTCGGCCAGGCGCGCAATCGTGCTCGCGTCGAACAGGTCCGTGCTGTATTCGAAGCAACCCTGCAGGCCGTTCTTG
>NZ_JACHCP010000026.1 GCF_014207185.1 Rhodanobacter sp. A1T4 | reverse complement strand
TCGGTGATGCTGTCTTTGCCGCCACTCAGGTTGGCCCAGAATTGCTCAAGGTTGCCCGCCTGCGGATAACGACCCGACACGCCGATGATCGCGATCTCACTGATCTCAGGCGCGTTGTTGCGCAAATCAAAGCGCGAACGATGGCGCATAGCCGGCATCGCCATCAGGTCACCACGCGGTCTTGCCACAAGCGTCGGTACGGAAACGGGTAGCTTTTCACCGAACAGCTCAATCAGATGGGCACGATGGTGTTGCACGAAATAATCGGCAAGCGCCGTCATCGTCTGGTATTCGAAGAACAGCGTCTTTGGCAGCGATCTGAAGGATTTTTCCAGCTTGAGGGTCAAATCCAACACCATGACGGAGTCGATGCCATAAGCCTCCAGTTGTGTGTTCGCATCGATTTTGTGCGGTGGCAATTTGAGCGTGGTAGATAGCAGACGTGTCAAATGGCCTATCGTTTTTTCGCGCAAGTCTTCAGCTGCCGGTGCTGCACGATCTACCACTACCACGGCCGATGGCTGCACCAACGTATCTTTCAACAGGGCGACCTTCAGTCGCTCCACCTTGCCTTCGGCCACCAGCATCTGCGGCAGGCCGCTCGACAAGGCCTGTGCCAATGCCGCGCAACCGCTGACACTACGCAGGGGCGTAATGCCTGTTTGCTGCAGCAGATATTGACGCGTGGCCGCATCGACCTGCATGCCGCCCTCTTCCCATAGCGGCCAGTTCACCGACAGCGTGCGCCTATGGCGCAGGCCTTGGGCCGTGAGTTCGCTGCGGTAGTGCGCGAACGCATCCATGAACGCATTCGCCGCCGCGTAGTCGGCCTGCCCCAGGTTGCCGAGCGCACCTGAAATAGAAGAGAAGCAGATGAAACAATCCAGCGGCATGTCGCAGCTGGCCTCATCCAGATTCAGTGTGCCAGCCACTTTGGCGCGCAACACCTCGTTCAATTGCTCGCGGGTCTTCTTGATGATGAAGCTGTCGCGCAAGACACCGGCACTGTGAATGATGCCGTGCAGGTCGCCGAAATCGTCGACTACGCCGCGCACCAATTGCATCACGGCGTCGCGATCACCCACATCGAGCGAGCGGTACTGCACCGTCGCGCCCAGCGCTTCGAGTTCGATCAGCTTGGCCTGCGTCGCTTCCGTCAGCGACGAGCGTCCGGTCAGGATCAGCGTTGCGTCCTTCGCTTCACGCGCGATCTCGTGCGCAAAGATCAGGCCCAATCCACCGGCTCCACCGGTAATCAGGTACACGCCTTGTGCTTTCCACGGCGACGCAACATCCGGCGACGATGGACGTTCAGCCCAAGCGCCCACTTGGCGCACACCCTTGACGTAACGCACATGCTGCGCTTCACCGCCATGGTTTTCCAGCAGCGCCTGCACGACGTCCTGTCCGGACTCGACGCTGATCACCTGGCCGACAATACGCGGATTTTCCAACTGTGCGGTGCGCAGCATCCCGCCCAATCCCGCCATCGTCTGACCGATGCCATGGCTCGGTACCACGACCTGGATCAGATGTTCTCCTGGCTGGCTGCTTAGCGACTGGATCTGTTCCAGCAACTCACCAGCGGCCGATTCATAGCGCTGCGCCAAATCCTCGTCCGCGGCGAAAGCTGAGCAGACCACTCCCGGCATATGTGCCTGCACGCGATCGGCATCTGCCGCATCGACGTCACACAACATCACCCGATGCTGCGCGAACACGCGGTCTGCAGCGCGATCGGTTGCGGCAGGCTGAACTTCCCATACAGGGATCGTCAACAAGGTTTGCAAAGCCAAGCTCGGCTCCGCGATGATCGTCGATTCCCGCAACTGTAGTTGGCTGAAGCGAACGCATACGGCCCCTGTCTCGTCGCATAGATCGACATCCATCATCTGCACCGCATCGCCTGCCGCACCGCCAGCACTGTGGCGCACTACCGCCCACATGGTGGCGGCACAGGGGGCCAGCACATCCAGCGATTCCAGTGCGATAGGCAATAGCAGCGCCGGCTTATCCACTTCCGCAGCCGCGCGCACCAAACCAATAGCCGCTTGCAGCGCCGCGTCCAGCAGGCTTGGATGCAGCACATAGTTGCCCATTTGCATCGAAACGGGCAGTGCAATTCGCGCCAGGACTTGCTGCGGCCCAACGAACAATTCGCTCAGGCCATGAAAGCCTGGACCGTAGTGCAAGCCCATCTGCCCGAACAGGGCGTAGCACTGCGCTGCACTCAAGTGAGCATCGCTGCACTGATGACGCAAGGCGGCAAGATCCTGTGCCAGCGGCGCATCACCTTCCACGCTTGCGACAGCCATTATCGAGCCATGGCTATACGTGACGGTTTCGCCGTCTTCGGCATCGCGGTAGATCTCGAAGCTGATGTCGCCATCCTGTTGCGGAATCATTGCAATATGCAGATCGATCCCATCCTCGCCGACCGTGACAGGCCGCATCCAGACGATGTTTTTCAACTGCAGCGTGCAGTCCTCTTCGATCGCTTTGCTGGCTGCCCAGTGCGCCATTTCCAGCTGCGCGACGCCTGGCAGTATCCGCGTGTCTTGCACGACATGATCGGTGAGGAAGAATTCTTCGCCGCTGAAATGGGAACTGAAACGCTGCACCGAGAAACTGGATGTGTTTCGATGCAATAGCGGATGCAATATCCCACCCGCTGCCGTCACATCGATCAGTTGCAGGGCGGAAGTCTCGATCCAATAGCGCTCGCGCGCGAACGGGTATGTGGGCAGGCTGATACGCCGCGGTCGATGGGCGCCATACAGGCGCTGCCAGTCGAAGGCCAGCCCCTTCACCCA
>NZ_JACHCP010000025.1 GCF_014207185.1 Rhodanobacter sp. A1T4 | reverse complement strand
GTTGCCGCTCCTCACTCAACCACGTCCCATCGCTCGCGACAAAATACGGCGATTTGGCCACCCGAAGAGGCTTAAGTAAGTACCATTCGTGTCAGGGACAATTTAAACACTCCGGTAGCCGGAACAAATTGTCCGTGACACCTTTTCTCATGGATACGTAGAAGAACATGCCAGGCTGCTGGACGTCGAGACGGCGATAAGACTGACCGCGCTGCGATTGAGGCAAGCTATTACCGCGACGGCACCGGGAGTTTCTCAACAACCTGCTAGGCATATAACTACAATCTGCCGCCGCGCGCTCTGACAATACGGACTTGGCAGCCGTAACTATTTACTGCATCAAGAAATAACCATTCCGGACTAGACACTAAAAAAAAATACGTGTATATGTCTCCGAGACTAAGAACATTGACACTCGCCTCCGCAGTCTCTTTTCTTAATTACATTCTTATCGCCTACCAAAAGAAAAGGAAGTCATATGGCAATTACCATGCTTTCAGCAGGAGCTAAAGGTAGAACCAGGCGACAAATGTAAGTTGCTGCATCGGATAACACCATCGAACCCCATGCCCACGTTTGTAAGCTCGTAACCAACGGGCACCATGCCCTGCGCCTTATTATCAAGCGAGTCGAAGGCGTTAGGATAATTCGCGACTGTAGTTGAACCATCGATAACATTTAAACCCACTATACGGAGATGACATGTCAAAACTCAATGTAGTTAGTGCGGCCATTATGGCTGCGTCAATGTTCTCGTTTTGCTCAGTTGGCTTTTCACAAGGATATACCCACGACAACATCGAGGCGCAGGCGCGACAATCTTGGCGGAATACAGTTATGCATGCTTCGCCGCCAAATAAAACAGGATGTTTTCATATCTCCTACCCGCAGACGGAATGGGCGCAAGTGGGCTGCACCGCGGCGCCTAATCGACCGTTTGCAAAGTGGCCTAAGAGCAGCAGCAATTTTCTAGGCGCGGCAGCTTTTGCGAAGTTTCAGGCGCAAACGGTTGGGGATGGTACGGACTATGTAGCGGAAGTTCCAGGATTGCTGACTTATTCAGTCGGGGATTTTCCAACGGTCTCTGGCGTAACGAGTGAAACTGGATCTTTAGGAGCAAATGATTATTCGCTCCAGCTTAATTCAAACTTCATGAGCACGGCAGCATGTAATGGGCATTCAGGTTGCCTTGCGTGGCAACAATTTATCTATTCGTCCGGCGAACAAGCGGTTTTTATGCAATATTGGTTAATTGACTATGGCACCTGTCCGAGCGGATGGAATACTGATGGCGATAGTTGTTATAAGAACAGTGCCGCCGTATCGGTGCCGAAGATAGCCATCTCTGAGCTAAATCAGCTTTCGATTTGGGCTAATGCCATCCCAGGTGGCGTTGATCAAGTCGGGCTTGGCACAGGAGATGACTATATAACGTCTGGAGTCGACTTTTATGCGATTCGCGAGCCAGACAGCGTCGTTGATCTTTCAAGCGACTGGAAAGAATCAGAATTCAATATTTTTGGCGATGGTGGCGGTTCAGCAGCAACCTTTAATCAAGGATCATCCATCACTGTATTTAATCAGCTCGGCGAACAAGGCAGTGTTTATTATGCACCCACTTGTGTTCAGAATGCAGGGACAACGGGTGAAACGAATAACCTAACGTTGGGAAGCTGCAGCACTTTAGCTGGATCGCCTAGTTCCAACCCATCCATGACTTTCACTGAGTCAAACTAGGACTCGGACTTGATTTAGATTATGCATGATCGCAACTTCCTCTCGCTGCACTTTGATTTCGAAATGTTGCTGACTAACCGATTGCACGCACTTGCGTGACTACGAGTGACCTGTCCTTCGTGCTCTACATGGGCACGAAGGACATCTCTCATTCCATCCCGTTTTGAAGCTCGAACGGGGTCCAACTCGACCCCGGTTTCTCTCCGGTCACCACGGGACCGTGCGTCCCATGCGGTCAAGAAACTCCAGCCCCGGTCTACCCCGTTTCGAGAGCAGCGTGTTCACGATGTCTGGAATGGTTTCCTCAAGGCCTGACGGCGCGTTCGGCCCGCCCAACGCGGTACGAATCCAGCCCGGCGCCAGCAACAGCAATGCCCGCGGCACGGTGGACTGGCGCGCGGCGTAGCTGCGCATGTATTGATTCAGCGCCGACTTGCTGCCGCGATAAATCTCGTGTCCACCTTTTTCATTGCCGGTGATGCTGCCCTGCCCCGACGACATGACGCCAATTAGGCCGTCGGCCGGCACGAGGTGCTGCAACGCTTCAATGACCCGCAACGGACTGAGCGCGTTGGTGACCATCACATGCACGAACTCCTCCGTGGAAACGTCCGCGATGGTCTCGCCCTCGTTCTTGTTTGCGGTGCCTGCGTTGACGAAAAGAATATCGAAGCGGCGTCCAGATAGTCGGTCGCGTAGCGCCGCGATCTGCTCGAGTGCGGTCACGTCGAGGTGTTCGATCTCGACATAAGCTGCGTGTTCGTCCGCCAGCTCGTGCAGTTCGGTCCGGGTGGCTTCGCGCACCGTACCGACGACGTTCCATCCTCTTTTTACGCATTCCGCGGCCATGGCGTGCCCCAGGCCTTGCGAGGCGCCGATGATCAGAATGGTGGGGGCTTTGCTGCTACTTGAGTGGGTCATGATTATGCCTGAGCGGGAAAGCCCCGAGTTTCGTCGACGAAGATGGATTGCACCAGACACACTGGATGCAATAATCGATTGCATGAAACTCAATGCTGGCCAATCCGGGAGACGACATGGCATGCCATACGTGGACTTGAATCTCCTCACGGCGTTGGACGTACTACTTGCCGAATGCAGCGTGACCAAGGCTGCGCAAAGACTCGGCGTGAGTCCCTCGGCAATGAGCAGGACGCTTTCGAGACTGCGGACAGCGACAGGGGATCAACTGCTCGTCTTGGCGGGGCGGACGCTGGTTCCCACCCCGTATGCTGAGCAACTCGGCGAACGCGCGCATGAACTTGCCCGCAACGCCAGGGCCGTGCTCCAACCCGCCAACAGCACCGTGGACCTGGCCACGCTGGAGCGAACTTTCACGATTCGTGCAAATGACGGATTCGTCGATCTGGTAGGCGCATCGCTCATGGCGGCGATCGCTCAAACCGCGCGCCACGTTCGTATTCGGTTTGTATCGAAGCCTGACAAGGATGCACGGGCACTGCGGGAAGGCATGATCGATCTGGAGGTCGGCGTGCTCGGAACCGCTGCGCCGGAGCTCAGGACACGGCTGTTGATTCGTGATCGCTTTGTGGGCATCTGTCGAACTGGCCACCCCCTTTTGACCAGGGTGAGCGCGAAACGCTATGCCAGCTGTTCGCACGTGGTGGTGTCGCGCAAACCGCAATTCACCGGACCGGTGGATGATGCATTGGCCCTGCTGGGCCAATCGAGAATCATTTCAATGGTCGTGCCGACCTTCGCCAACGCGATGCAGATCGTGCGCTATTCGGATCTTGTCGGACTCGTCCCGCATTCATCCCTTGGCAGCGCGTCACCGGGCCATCATGCAGAAAGCGAGGGCATTGAGCACTTTGAACTTCCCGTGCGAACGCCAGCTATTAGCGTGTCGGCGATTTGGCATCCCCGCCTACATGCGGATCCTGCCCACCGCTGGCTTCGCGATACCATCTTTGGTATTTGCAAAAATGCTTCTCCATAAGCGAGTCCCCACTGCACGGAAATCGGGACGGAGAAAGTCAAGCGGACCACTGCCTAGGGTTCGTGATCACTGTTTCCTCAGCCACGGTCGCGGCGGTCGTCATCGGCCCCTTGTGAGGGCGGTTGACTTGGCCGCAAGTTCAGCGCCACAGCAAGCTTCCAACGGCCGCTATCGGGCGACATGAATAAAGCGACGACCGTCTCTTCTTGGCCGATTTCTGTCGAATGCTGTTCGAAACCGAGGGCAGAGTCGACTTTCCAGGGCATTGGCCTCAAAGAAAGTGCACTCTGCTCCTGAGGTTTCCCCACGAATCTCCTTACTCAATCAACACGTTGC
>NZ_JACHCP010000024.1 GCF_014207185.1 Rhodanobacter sp. A1T4 | reverse complement strand
ATTGGCGATCGGCGTGCCGATGCAGATATCGCTCTGGCCCGAATAACGGGCCAGCAGCACATTGAACGCCGCGTACAGCGTCATGAACAGCGTGCCTTGTGTCTCGTTGCCCAGGCCCCGCAGTGCCGACACCAGCGTTGCCGGTAGCATGAACGACAGCATCGCTCCCCTATGACTCAGCCGCGCGGGCCGTGGTCGGTCCGTGGGCAGTGTCAACAAGCTCGGGCTGTTGGCCAGTTGCTGTTTCCAGTAACTCAGCTGCGGCGCCAACACTTCCATACTCAGCCATTGCCGCTGCCATTGCGCAAAGTCCGCGTATTGAATCGGCAGGTCGGACAACGGCGAGGGCTGGCCTTGCGTGAAAGACCGATACAAAGCGGCCAGCTCATGCATCACAACCCCCACGGACCAGCCGTCGGAGACGATATGGTGCATCGTCAAGTACAGGATGTGCTCTTCGTCGGCAAGCCGGAGCAAACCGAAGCGGACCAAAGGACCGACCGCCAGGTCGAACGGCTTGGCCACTTCCTCTTGCAGGCGCAAACGCACCTGCTCCTCGCGTTCGACCACCGGCAAACGGCTCAGATCGACGATGTCCAGCGGCAACGTCAACACCGGCGCAATGACTTGCACGGGCGCGTCATCGACCATCACAAAGGTGGTGCGTAACGCTTCATGACGGCGCACGATTTCGTTCAGCGTGCGGGCCAGAGCCTCCACCTTGAGCTGGCCGGTCAAACGAACAGCCGACGGGATGTTGTAGGTCGCGGTATGGCGCTCCAGCTGATCGAGGAACCACAGGCGTGCTTGGGCAAACGACAGCGGTAGCGGCGCAACCCGGTCTACCGGCAAGAGCGGTGGAGCATTCACACCTGTATCAGCTGCAGCCACTTTCAGCATCAAGGCGGCAATCGTCGGCGCCTCGAACAGGGCACGCAGGGGCAATTCGACCTTCAGTTCGCTCCGTCGTATGCGCGAGATCAGTTGCGTCGCCAGCAAGGAATGACCGCCCAGCGCAAAGAAGTCATCGTGGATGCCAACCTTGTCCAGCTTCAGCAACTCCGCCCAAAGGCCGGCCATGATTTCTTCGCTGGGCGTACGCGATGCGACATAGCCCACGTCGCTGCGCGTCATGTCAGGCGCCGGCAACGCCTTGCGATCCACCTTGCCGTTCGGCGTCAGTGGTATGCGATCGAGCGTGACGAAGTAACTCGGCACCATGTACTCCGGCAGCGTCTGCGACAAGACCGTGCGCAACTGCGCCGCCTCGGGCAGTCCCTGCCGTTCATGCGCCACCAGATAAGCCACCAGCCGCTTGTCGCCTACGTTGTCTTCCCGCGCCAGCACCACGGTTTCGCGAATTTGCGGCAGCAGCTTCAATTTCGCCTCGACCTCTCCCAACTCGATGCGGAACCCGCGAATCTTCACCTGGAAGTCGTTGCGGCCCAAAAATTCGATGTTGCCATCGGGTAGATAGCGTCCCAGGTCGCCGGTTTTGTACAGATGAGCATCGATATGGCCTGCCGGTGCAAACGGATCAGCGATAAATCGTTCTCGCGTCAGACTGGGAAGATTGATATAGCCAAGCGCAACACCCGCACCACCGATGTAGATCTCTCCTGCGACACCGATAGGAACAGGCTGCAGATAGCGGTCGAGCAGATAAATGCAGGTGTTGCCGATGGGACGACCAATGGGAATGCTGCGGCTTGCAACGACCTGCGTGATGTCGAACGTGGCCGCGAATGTCGTGGTTTCGGTCGGTCCATAACCATTGATCAGCCGTTTCGGTGGGTAGTTCTGCAAGACCTGTCCAATGATGTGCGGGTCGAGCACATCGCCGCCCACGATCAAGGCATGCAGTTGGGAAATCGCGCTGCCCAGGGCCTGCGCGTATTGGTTGAACAGTCCCACCGTCATCCACATGCCCGTGACGTGCTGCTCGCGGATGAGCGTGGCCAGCTTGGCTGGTGTCATCAGGTCGTCCTGACTCACGATAACGATGGCCGCACCGGTTTGCAGCGGAACCCAGATTTCCAGCGTGCTGGCATCGAAGGCCGGGTTGGCGGCGCAGGCGAACCGATCACCGGCCTGCAAATCGAGGTAACCGTTTTTGATCGCCAGGCGTTCGATCGCGCGATGCGGGACTTGCACACCCTTGGATTGCCCGGTCGAACCTGAGGTGTACATGATGTACGCACAGGCCGCGCCGTCGATGGCGGTCGCCAGATTGTAGTCGGGCTGTTGGGTCAGCTCGGTCCGGATATCGGCCCGATCGAGCTCCACACGTCGGACAATATCCGGCGCATCAATGCTGCTATGAGTGATCACGCATCGTGCGCCACAGTCCTTGAGCATTTGCGTCTGGCGATCGATAGGAAGAATCGCGTCCAACGGCACGTAGGCAGCACCAGCTTTGACAACGGCCAGTTCGGCAACGATGAGATCAACGCTACGCGGCAAGGCGATCGCGACAGTATCGCCATCCCGAACACCGCACGTGCGCAGCAGATGCGCCAGGCGATTGGCGCGCTGATTGAGCTGTTCGTAGCTATAGCGCTTCGCACCATCGATGACAGCCAAGGCATCGGGCGTTTGCTGCGCTATTTGTTCGAAACGCTGATGAATGCACAGCGCATCCAATCGGAGCATCGGAGAAAGGTAAACGGCAGCCGTATCGTTGAATACATGGAGCAACTGGTACCTTTCGGCGTCACCCAGCATCGCCAGCTCGCCGACCGGGCCGGTCGGATCGGTCACGATCACCTCGAGCAAGTGCGTGAGATGGTCGGCCAGGCGCGCAATCGTGCTCGCGTCGAACAAGTCCGTGCTGTATTCAAAGCATCCCTGCAGGCCGTCCTTGCTTTCGGTCAAAATCAGCGTGAGGTCGAACTTGGCGGTGACACTTTCATTGTCCAGTGCTTTGATCGATAGGCCGGGTAGCGCTAATTCGTCCATCGGCGTGTTCTGGAGTACCAGCATTACCTGGAACAATGGTGTATAGCTGGTATGCCGCTCCGGCTGCACGACTTCCACCAATTGCTCGAACGGCACATCCTGATGGGCATACGCATCCAGCGCGCACTGCCGTACTTGCTGCAACAGCGTCTTGAAATCGAGCGTCAGGTCGACCTGGTTGCGCAGCACCAACGTGTTGACGAAGAAGCCGACCAGGTCTTCGATTTCGCTGCGGTTGCGATTGGCAATCGGTGTGCCGATGCAGATATCGCTCTGACCCGAATAACGGGCCAGCAACACATTGAACGCCGCGCATAGCGTCATAAACAACGTACTTTGCGTCCGGCGGCCTAACTTCTGCAGGTCCGACACCAGCGTCGTCGGAACCATGAATGAAAGCATCGCACCCTCATTGCTCGGCCGCGAAGGCCGCGGCCGGTCCGTGGGCAGTGTCAACAAGCTCGGGCTGTCGGCGAGTTGCTGTTTCCAGTAACTCAGCTGCGGTTCCAGCACGTCTACGCTCAACCACTGCCGCTGCCATTGCGCAAAGTCCGCGTATTGAATCGGCAAATCCGATAACGGTGATGGCAAGCCTTGCGTGAAGGACCCGTACAAGGTGGCCAACTCTCGCATCACGACTCCGACCGACCAGCCATCGGAAACAATGTGGTGCATCGTCAAGAGCAGGACGTGCTCCTCGTCCGCAAGCCGGATCAGGCTGAAGCGAATCAAGGGACCTACCTCAAGGCCGAAAGGTTTGCTCAAGTCATCCTGCAGGCGCAGACGTAGTTGTACCTCACGCTCCACGGCTGACAAGTTGCTCAGATCGATGATCGTCAACGGCAATATTAATGTCGGCGCGATGATTTGAATTGGCTCGTCATCGACCATAACGAACGAAGTACGCAGCGATTCATGGCGGCGCACGATGTCGTTGAGTGCGCGCTCCAGCGCGTCCACGTTAATTTGGCCGTCCAACCGAATGGCCGATGGGATGTTGTAGATCGCCGTGTGGCGTTCCAACTGATCCAGGAACCACAAGCGCGCCTGGGCAAACGACAACGGCAGCGGCGCATCCCGGTTGACGGGCAACATCGATGGGGCATTCATATCGGTATCGGCTGCAGCCACCTTGAGCATCAAGGCTGAAATCGTCGGCGCTTCGAACAGTGCACGCAAAGACAATTCAACTTGTAACGCACGCCGTATGCGCGAGATCAGTTGCGTCGCCAGCAAGGAATGGCCGCCCAACGCGAAGAAGTCATCGTGGATACCGACCTTGTCCAGCTTCAGCAGCTCCGCCCAAAGGCCAGCCATGATTTCTTCGGTCG
>NZ_JACHCP010000023.1 GCF_014207185.1 Rhodanobacter sp. A1T4 | reverse complement strand
CGCGCAAAAAGAAAAACCCCCACCGTTTCCGGTGAGGGTTGTTCAGTGTAAGGCCCCTGGCGGTGACCTACTCTTGCATGGCAAAGCCACACTACCATCGGCGCATGCGCGTTTCACTTCTGAGTTCGGGATGGGATCAGGTGGTACCACGCCGCTATGGCCGCCAGGGAAGGGGTGGGAGCAGCGCTTTTTAAGCGCCAGCTCCGCGTTTTTGAGAGTCCGGCCCTGGATGGCCGGTTTTTGCTCTCTCGTGAGACGGATCTCACGTGGGATAAGGGTGTAAACGAGTGACAAGCGTCGAGGTGAAATCGGATCAGACAAGCTTCAAGGAACGATAGAAGCGTCTTGGGGTTATATGGCCAAGCCTCACGGCTCATTAGTATCAGTTAGCTCCATGCATTGCTGCACTTCCACACCTGACCTATCAACCACCTGGTCTTGATGGTGCCTTAAGGAGAGTCAAGCTCTCGGGAGATCTCATCTTGGGGCGTGCTTCCCGCTTAGATGCTTTCAGCGGTTATCACTTCCGTTCATAGCTACCGGGCAATGCCATTGGCATGACAACCCGAACACCAGCGGAACGTCCACTCCGGTCCTCTCGTACTAGGAGCAGCCCCCCTCAAATCTCCAACGCCCACGACAGATAGGGACCGAACTGTCTCACGACGTTCTGAACCCAGCTCGCGTACCACTTTAAATGGCGAACAGCCATACCCTTGGGACCGGCTACAGCCCCAGGATGTGATGAGCCGACATCGAGGTGCCAAACACCGCCGTCGATATGAACTCTTGGGCGGTATCAGCCTGTTATCCCCGGAGTACCTTTTATCCGTTGAGCGATGGCCCTTCCATACAGAACCACCGGATCACTATGACCTACTTTCGTACCTGCTTGATCCGTCGATCTCGCAGTCAAGCACGCTTATGCCATTGCACACAGTGCGCGATGTCCGACCGCGCTGAGCGTACCTTCGTGCTCCTCCGTTACTCTTTGGGAGGAGACCGCCCCAGTCAAACTACCCACCATACACGGTCCCTGACCCGGATTACGGGCCTAGGTTAGAACGTCAAGCACTTCAGGGTGGTATTTCAAGGTTGGCTCCACGCAAACTGGCGTCTGCGCTTCAAAGCCTCCCACCTATCCTACACAGAAGAACTCAACGTTCAGTGTAAAGCTATAGTAAAGGTTCACGGGGTCTTTCCGTCTTGCCGCGGGAACGCTGCATCTTCACAGCGAATTCAATTTCACTGAGTCTCGGGTGGAGACAGCGCCGCTGTCGTTACGCCATTCGTGCAGGTCGGAACTTACCCGACAAGGAATTTCGCTACCTTAGGACCGTTATAGTTACGGCCGCCGTTTACTGGGGCTTCGATCAAGAGCTTCGCCTTGCGGCTGACCCCATCAATTAACCTTCCAGCACCGGGCAGGCGTCACACCCTATACGTCCACTTTCGTGTTTGCAGAGTGCTGTGTTTTTGATAAACAGTCGCAGCGGCCAGGTTACTGCGACCCTTCAACGCTCAGTCACGCATGTGACCACGCTAAAGGGCGCACCTTCTCCCGAAGTTACGGTGCCATTTTGCCTAGTTCCTTCACCCGAGTTCTCTCAAGCGCCTTGGGATTCTCACCCTGCCTACCAGTGTCGGTTTGCGGTACGGTTCTTCTATAGCTGAAGCTTAGTGGCTTTTCCTGGAAGCGTGGTGTCAGTCACTTCGCCCAATAGGGCTCGTCTCGGTGCTCGGCATAAAGGGTCCCGGATTTGCCTAAGACCCATGCCTACCGCCTTTCCCCGGGACAACCAACGCCCGGTAGACCTAACCTTCTCCGTCCCCACATCGCACTATAGAAAAGTGCAGGAATATTAACCTGCTTCCCATCGACTACGCATTTCTGCCTCGCCTTAGGGGCCGACTCACCCTGCGCCGATGAACGTTGCGCGAGGAAACCTTGGGCTTTCGGCGTGGGGGCTTTTCACCCCCATTATCGTTACTCATGTCAGCATTCGCACTTCCGATACCTCCAGCAGACTTTACAATCCACCTTCACAGGCTTACGGAACGCTCCTCTACCGCGTACACATAAATGTGCACACCCCGAGCTTCGGTGCATGGCTTAGCCCCGTTAAATCTTCCGCGCAGACCGACTCGACCAGTGAGCTATTACGCTTTCTTTAAAGGATGGCTGCTTCTAAGCCAACCTCCTGGCTGTCTATGCCTTTCCACATCGTTTTCCACTTAGCCATGACTTTGGGACCTTAGCTGCGGGTCTGGGTTGTTTCCCTTTTCACGACGGACGTTAGCACCCGCCGTGTGTCTCCCGTGTAGTACGTGTTGGTATTCGGAGTTTGCCATGGTTTGGTAAGTCGCGATGACCCCCTAGCCATAACAGTGCTCTACCCCCAACAGTATTCGCACGAGGCGCTACCTAAATAGCTTTCGAGGAGAACCAGCTATCTCCGAGTTTGTTTAGCCTTTCACTCCTATCCTCAGCTCATCCCCATCTATTGCAACAGATGTGGGTTCGGTCCTCCAGTGCGTGTTACCGCACCTTCAACCTGGCCAAGGATAGATCACTCGGTTTCGGGTCTACTGCCTGAGACTATGCGCCCTATTCAGACTCGATTTCTCTTCGCCTCCCCTATACGGTTAAGCTTGCCACAGACAGTAAGTCGCTGACCCATTATACAAAAGGTACGCAGTCACCCTTGCGGGCTTCCACTGCTTGTACGTATACGGTTTCAGGGTCTATTTCACTCCCCTCTCCGGGGTTCTTTTCGCCTTTCCCTCACGGTACTAGTTCGCTATCGGTCAGTCAGTAGTATTTAGCCTTGGAGGATGGTCCCCCCATGTTCAGACAAGGTTTCACGTGCCCCGCCTTACTCAATTTCACACAAAATGTCTTTTCGTCGACTGGGCTATCACCATCTATGGCCGGGCTTTCCATCCCGTTTGACTAAAACATAATGTGCTTTTGGGCTAGTCCCCGTTCGCTCGTCGCTACTCAGGGAATCTCGGTTGATTTCTTTTCCTCCGGGTACTTAGATATTTCAGTTCCCCGGGTTCGCCCTGCATGGCTATGTATTCACCATGCAGTACTCCTTGCGGAGTGGGTTTCCCCATTCGGACATTGCCGGATCAAAGCTTGTTGCCAGCTCCCCGACACTTTTCGCAGGCTGCCACGTCCTTCATCGCCTCTGACTGCCAAGGCATCCACCGTATACGCTTAGTCGCTTGACCATATAACCCCAAGTCGCCTCGGGGCATACACCCTCTTCAGGTGCAGCCAAGTACTTCGTTTTCGTTGCCTTAACACTTATCTCGGTTCGGTTTCGAACCAAGACGCTTGTCACTCGTTTACAGTTTTTCAAAGAACGTCAGTCCGGCCTCAACGCCGAATGACTTCAAAATCTTGAGGTGTGCTTATATTTTACGCGTTGGTCATTCCATGGTGGAGCCTGTCGGGATCGAACCGACGACCCCCTGCTTGCAAAGCAGGTGCTCTCCCAGCTGAGCTAAGGCCCCAAGGAATCCTTGGAATATGGTGGGTCTGGGTGGACTCGAACCACCGGCCTCACCCTTATCAGGGGTGCGCTCTAACCACCTGAGCTACAGACCCGGTGAGACTGAACCCCAGAACCTAGACCAGGCGACCTGGAACAACTACGTAAAATACAGGTGCCTTGTGTGGACGTCTTGCGCGAGAGAGCTCGCGACCGTCATTTCTTGAAAGGAGGTGATCCAGCCGCACCTTCCGATACGGCTACCTTGTTACGACTTCACCCCAGTCATGAACCACTCCGTGGTCGTCGTCCCCCTTGCGGTTAGACTAACGGCTTCTGGAGCAACTCACTCCCATGGTGTGACGGGCGGTGTGTACAAGGCCCGGGAACGTATTCACCGCGGCATAGCTGATCCGCGATTACTAGCGATTCCGACTTCACGAAGTCGAGTTGCAGACTTCGATCCGGACTGGGATCGGCTTTCTGGGATTGGCTCCACCTCGCGGTATCGCAACCCTCTGTACCGACCATTGTAGTACGTGTGTAGCCCTGGCCGTAAGGGCCATGATGACTTGACGTCATCCCCACCTTCCTCCGGTTTGTCACCGGCAGTCTCCTTAGAGTTCCCGACATTACTCGCTGGCAACTAAGGACAAGGGTTGCGCTCGTTGCGGGACTTAACCCAACATCTCACGACACGAGCTGACGACAGCCATGCAGCACCTGTGTTCTGATTCCCGAAGGCACTCCCGCATCTCTGCAGGATTCCAGACATGTCAAGGCCAGGTAAGGTTCTTCGCGTTGCATCGAATTAAACCACATACTCCACCGCTTGTGCGGGCCCCCGTCAATTCCTTTGAGTTTCAGTCTTGCGACCGTACTCCCCAGGCGGCGAACTTAACGCGTTAGCTTCGACACTGATCTCCGAGTTGAGACCAACATCCAGTTCGCATCGTTTAGGGCGTGGACTACCAGGGTATCTAATCCTGTTTGCTCCCCACGCTTTCGTGCTTCAGCGTCAGTGTTGTCCCAGATGGCCGCCTTCGCCACTGATGTTCCTTCCGATCTCTACGCATTTCACCGCTACACCGGAAATTCCACCATCCTCTGACACACTCTAGCCAGCCAGTATCCATCGCCATTCCCAGGTTGAGCCCGGGGATTTCACGACAGACTTAACTAACCGCCTACGCACCCTTTACGCCCAGTAATTCCGATTAACGCTTGCACCCTTCGTATTACCGCGGCTGCTGGCACGAAGTTAGCCGGTGCTTATTCCTCGGGTACCGTCAGCCCCACCGGTTATTAACCGATAGTATTTCGCTCCCGATAAAAGTGCTTTACAACCCGAAGGCCTTCTTCACACACGCGGCATTGCTGGATCAGGCTTGCGCCCATTGTCCAATATTCCCCACTGCTGCCTCCCGTAGGAGTCTGGACCGTGTCTCAGTTCCAGTGTGGCTGATCATCCTCTCAGACCAGCTATCGATCGTCGCCTTGGTGAGCCATTACCTCACCAACTAGCTAATCGAACATCGGTCCGTCTGACCGCGCGAGGTCCGAAGATCCCCCGCTTTCTCCCGTAGGACGTATGCGGTATTAGCGTAAGTTTCCCTACGTTATCCCCCACGTTCAGGTAGGTCCCGATGCATTACTCACCCGTCCGCCACTCGCCACCCACAGAGCAAGCTCTGCTGT
The DNA here is from genome assembly GCF_014207185.1 of Rhodanobacter sp. A1T4. Taxonomy (GTDB): domain Bacteria; phylum Pseudomonadota; class Gammaproteobacteria; order Xanthomonadales; family Rhodanobacteraceae; genus Rhodanobacter. The sequence goes on along the minus strand of NZ_JACHCP010000023.1, from coordinate 334 downwards.
GCTGCCGTTCGACTTGCATGTGTTAGGCATGCCGCCAGCGTTCAATCTGAGCCAGGATCAAACTCTTCACTTAAGTTTTCGACTGTCCGAAGACAATCTATCTTTCTGAAGCGTTAGTCCCAACAAAATCAAAACTCATTACTGACTTTTTCTTTCATTGGACGCTTGCATTTGTTGGACAGGTCGTAACCCTCCATCGCAAGACGTCCACACAATTCACCTGCGCACACTGTCAAAGATCAACCACTTGCAACCGATTCCTCGTGTTGCGTCCCGAACGTTTCGTCCGAGGTGAGCCGCCCATTCTATATCGTTTTTTGTGGCCGTCAACACC
>NZ_JACHCP010000022.1:1615-6172 GCF_014207185.1 Rhodanobacter sp. A1T4 | reverse complement strand
TGACCCAGCGCATCGTAAACATAGGTCGTGACCGGACTGACCGCGGTATACAACGCGGCCGTGGTCAGATCGTCGCCCGGGTTCAATTGCAGGATCGATTGCCAGTTGCTCACCAACGCCAGGCGCGCCGGTGCGGTCACGCTGATCACCCGACCGGCGCCGTCGTAGGCCGTGGTCGTGGTCATGCCGTTGACGGTGAGGCTCGTGACGTGATTTTCGCCGTCATAGGTGAGCGTGGTGACGCTGCTGCCGGCGGCGATACCGGTCGTGCCGTTGACGTCACTGTAGATGCCGCTGTCGGTCTCGCTGGTCTTGCGGCCGATCGCGTCGTAGCCGTAGCTGCTGGTGCGATCGGTCGCACTGGCGGCCGGTGCCGCCGGTGGCGTGGTGGTGGTCAGACCGCTGGCGGCGATCGCCGTGGCGTACTGGGTGGTGCTGAGCACATCGCCCAGCCCGTCATAGGTCGTGGTCGTGACGTAGCCTTGCGGGCTGGTGTAGGCACCGGTCGGTGTCACCGTCATCACGACACGATTGAGCGCATCGTAGTAGGTATACGTGGTCGCCCAGATCGCTGGCGTGGCATTGGCATCGCCGGTGGCATTGGCGCCCTGGACCAGGGTCGAGGTGCTGGTGACGTTGCCATAGCTATCGTAGGTATAAGTGGTCGTGGGCGACCCACTCATCGCGGTGGCCGTCTTGGGTCCCATCGCCAGGTCATACCCGACCGCCGACTGCACCACCTGCGTCTTCTGGTTGAGCGCGTTGTAGGTGGTAGTGATGGTGCGATCGCTGCCCGAGGTCACCAGACCTTGCTGTACCTGCGCCAGGGTCAGCGGTTGCCCCACACTCCAGCCGGTGATCGCCGCGGTGTTGAGCGCCGTGGCGTACCGCGTTGTCGCCGTGACGTTACCGTAGGCGTCGTCGCTGGTATTCGTGATGTAACCATCGGCATCGATGGCATACGCCAGCTCACCATCGGCGTTGTACACGTTGTACTGATAATGACCATCCGCATCCTTGTCCACTACCGCCTGACCCAACGCGTTGTAGGTCACCACCGTGGTGACGGTGCCGCCGGGATAGGTGGTCGTGGTCTGGTGGTTGACGGCGTCGTAGGCGTAGGTGGTCGTGCTCAGCGTGGTGATCGCGCTGGCGCTGGGCCCGGAGCCCTGACTGATCGAGGTGACGTTGCCCACGCCGTCGTAGGTCGTGGTGGTGTAGAGGTATTGGTTGACGGCCGTCTGCAGCACGCCGCTCGCGTTGGTGCTACCCACCGTGACCGATGGCGACTGCACCACCGTCTTGCGTCCGGCCAGGTCGTACGTGGTGACGGTGACGGCACCGTCGCGATTGGCGGCCGTGAGCTGCAGACCGGTGGCATCGTAGGTGTAGGTGGCGTTGACGCCCAGCGCATCGCCGGTGGTCAGTACCCGGCCGGCATCGTCGTAGGTCGTGGTACGGGTGCGTGCGCCGGTGGTGCCGGCGGTCGTGACGGCCGCCCCGACCGTCGCGACGGTCAGCGTGCCCGGTACGGTGATCGCATTGACGTAGGTCAGCTGCGCCGTGACGCGGCCATCCTTGTCGACTTGCGTCTCGGTGACGTGGTTGGTGGTGTCGATGCTGTAGCGCAGACGCCCGGCGTTGTCGTACACGCTCTGGGTGATCTGCTTCGGTGCACTGGCCAGCGACTGGGTCACGCTGCTGGTCGTCAACTGTGCCGTGAGCGCAGACGTGGTCGACAGGGGCAGCGTGCTGCCATAAGCAATACTGGCGATGACGCGTCCGGCGGCGTCATAGCGCTGCTCGCTGACCTGTCCGACCAGTTGCCCGTTGACGGTGTTCTGCTGCACCACAAAACGGGTGTGTCCATCGGCATCATAAAGGTGCAGCGTCGCCTCGGCGTTGGCGTCGGTATTGCCGGCACCGCTGACCAGACTGGCCAGCGACGACAACGCGGTCGACGACGAGGCCTGCAGCACCGTCGCCTCACTTGGCGTCACGCTCACGGCGTGCGCATAGCTCAGCGTCTCGCTGACGCGTCCGGCGGCGTCATAGCGGGTTTCGGTGACGTTGCCCATGGGGTCGACGGTGTAACGCACCTGCCCTTCGGCGTTGTAGGCGGTGTAAGACGCCGTGTCGCTGGCGCTGACCACCACATCCGCCGCCACCGCGGCCACGCTCGGCGTGGCACCCAGGGCAGTGAGCTGCGCGGTGGTCAACGCGGTGGCATAGGCACGTACCGCCGTGACTCGGCCGTCGGCATCGAACGTCGTCTGGGTAACGGCCCCGGCCGCATTGATGGTGTAAACCGGCTCATTGGCGGCGTCATACACGTTACGCGTGACGTGGCCGTTGGCATCGGTGACGCGGGTCAGGTTGCTGTTGGCGTCGTAGGCATAACTCGTCGTCAAATGCAGACCATTCGGATCGACGATCTGCTGGCTCAGGCGTTCGAGGTTGTCGTAGACGTATTGCGTGGTGCGCGCCGCGCTGGTGCCGGCACCCACCGTGACGGTCAGCGTCTTGCCGGCCCCGTCATAGGTCGAGGTGGTGGTGAGGTTGAGCTTGCCGCTGCCCGCATCCTGCACCTGGGTCAGCGTGTCGCCGTCCGCGTCATAGGTATACGTGCTCACCACACCGGTCGGATCGGTCACGCTCAGCGCACGACCTTCGCCGTCATAACGGTACGTGGTGGTGAGGGCCAGTCCCGTCGGATCGACCGTCTGGCTCAGCACCCGGCCGTTGGCGTCATAGCTGTAGGTAACGATATGACCCGTCGCATCGGTGGTCTGCGTCAGCTCACCGTCGAGGTCATATTGATTCGTGCGGGTATTGCCCAGCGCGTCCTTGGTGGTGAGCAACCGCCCGTCGGCATCGTAGGTATACGTGGTGATATCACCGGCACCGTCGGTGACACTGACCGTATCGCCGAAGGCGTCCGTCGCCGTCGTCATCGTCACGCCGTCGGGCGTGGTCACGATCGTCGTGTGCGCGGCCAGGTTGTACTGATAGGTGATGACGTTGCCCAGCGCATCGGTTTGCGTGACCGTGCGGCCGAAGGCGTCATACGTGGTCTGCGTGGTACGCGCCACGCCGCTGACCGTCTGGCTGGTGCTGACCTGACGACCCAGGTTGTCATAAGCGTAGCTGACGACGTTGCCGTTGCCGTCGGTGCGGCTGGTCACCCGGCCGTAGGCGTCGTACGTTTGAGTGGTACTGCGGGCCACAGCGGTGCCCACCGCATCGGTCTCGCTGGTCTGCTCACCACGGACATCGTAGGCGAAGCTGCTGATCGTGCTGTTGGCCGCACTGAGCGCACTGCCCGGCTGGCTGAGCTGCTGCTGCGCCTGGAGGCGATCGCCGAAGGCATCGTAGGTGGAGGTGGTCTGATAACCCAGGCCATCCGTCACGCTGGCGACCTGACCATCCAAGGTATAGGTGTAGCGGGTCAGGCCATTAGCGTCACTCGCAGACACCGGTAACGCGGCCACCGCCGTGGCTACCTGGGCCAGCGTGGCGGTCACTGGATTGAGCGTGGTGCCGCTGCTGGTGCCGCTGGTGAGGGTCAACTGACTGGCATACGTGCGCGTGGTCGTGACCTGACCCCACGCGTTGTACTGGTAGGCGGTGACGTTACCCAGCGCATTGCGCGTGCTGCCGCTGAGCTGGCCCTGCACGGTATAGGCGACCCGGCCATCGGCGTCGTAATAGGTATAGGTGAGATTGCCCAGGGCATCGGTCGCGGTGATGCGCTGGCCCAGCCCGTTATAGGTATAGGTGATCGTCGCCTGGTTGCCATCGACGCGGGTCAGCGTGTCGCCGAAGGCATCGTAGGTCGCGCTCGTGCTACGTGCGGCACCCTGCCCGGCCGTCGGCGTGACGGTCGTGCTCAGCAGCTGACCCACGGTGGTGTAGCTGTAGGTCGTCACCGTGCCGTCGACGGCCGTCGCGCTCGCGAGCTGGCCGTCCGCGTTGTCGCTCGTGCTGCTTTGCTGGTGAGCGGTGTTGCTGCCCAGCAAACCCACCAGCGTCGCCACACTCTCGCTGCCGGTCAGCGCCGTCAACTGGGTGGACGTCAACGCCGCGACATAGCGCGTCGTGGTCGTGGTGTGCGTCGTCTCGTCATACGCCATCGTGGTGAGGTAACCGTCCGCATCCACCTGCGCAACGAGGCGCCCTTCACCGTCATCGTACGTGCGCGTAGTTTGGTCGTTGGCGCTCGTGGTCAGATCGGCCTGCAGGGCGGTCACGCTCGGGGTGCTGCCCAGCGCGGTGAGCTGTGCCGCGGTCAGTGCCGTGGCATAGGCCGTCGTCTTGATCGGCCGACCGGCGCTGTCGACCGTGGTGACCGTGACGAAGCCGGCGGCATCGATGCTCGCCACGGCGTGGCCGTCGGCATCGTAAAGCGTGTGGGTGGTGCGATCGTTGGTGCTGCTGGTCAGGTCCGCCTGCAGGGCGGCCCATGTCGGTGTACTGCCCAGCGCGGTGAGCTGCGCCGACGTCAGCGCGGTCGCATACGCGGTGTTACTGATGGCGTTGCCTTCGCCGTCGACTGTC
>NZ_JACHCP010000022.1:0-1521 GCF_014207185.1 Rhodanobacter sp. A1T4 | reverse complement strand
TTAGCGTGGCGTATTGCGTGGTGCCGAGGACGTGGCCGTCCGCATCGTAGGTGTAGGCCGTCACCGCCCCGGTCGCATCCACCGTCCCGGCCACGCGCCCATCGGCATCGTAGAAGGTCGTGCTGACGTTGCCCGCCGGATCGATCTGCGCGACTTGTTCACCAGCCGCGTTGTAGAGGTAGCTGGTCACGCGGCTGGTCTGCCCGCTGGCCGACTGCGTGCTGCTGATCAGCAGCCCCGCGCTGTTGCGCACCTGGGTCGTGATCAGGCCGTTGGCCTGAGTGATCGCCAGGGTGTTGCTGCTGTCGGTGTAGACGTAGCTGGTGACATGACCTAAGGGATCGGTGCGGCTGATCAACCGGTTCAGGCCATCGTAGGCATAGCTGGTTGTCTCCAGCGTCGTGCGGTTGGCACCGCGCTCGGTCGCGCTCTGCAGCAGCTTGCCCTGGGCATCGTAGGTGTAGGTGGTGACGGTGGCACCGACGTCGCCGGTCAGGGTACCTACACCACTGCTGTTGAGGGTGTCCCATTGCGTCTGCGTGGTCAGCTGACCACGGACATCGTAGGTGTAGTCCGTGCGCATCAGTCGAGCCAGTGTGGCCTGCACCGGGGTGCTCGCCACCCAGCTCTGCAGGGTGGCCAGGGTCGGCGGCGTGCTCGGGGACAGCCCGGTGAGGCTGTAGCTGGCACCCACGTACTGCTTGGTGCTGCTGAGCACCGTCAGTCCGCTGGTCGTGGTGTAGTCGTGCTCGGTGACGTTGCCCAGCGGATCGACGACGTAGTTGAGGCGGTCGCTGGCGTCGTACACGTCATACGTCGTCTGCGCACCGCTGGGGGCGACATAACCGCTCTGCCCGACCACGCCCTGCGCGGCGACGGTATAGGTGGTCTGACTCAGCACCTGATCGTCGGCGTTGTAGGTGTAACTGATCGTGTGACCCGTCGCATCCTCGACGCTGAGCAGGTTGCCGCTGGTGTCGTAGCTGTAGCGGGTGACGCCGCCGTCGGCATCGGTCGCGGTCAGCAGGTTGCCGTTGGCGTCATAGCTGTACTGGGTGGTCGGTGTCACGCCGTTGACGGTCGGTGCGACTATCTGGGTCAGTTCGCCGGCGGCGTTAGAGGTATAGGTCGTGGCCTGGCCCAGCGCGTTGGTCACGGTGGTGCTACCGCTGGCGTAGCTCAGGGTCACGGTCTGTGCCGCGGCACCCGTGCCGGTGGTGATCCCGGTCACCTGGTAGGCGCCTTGGGCGTCTTCGGTGTACGTGTAGCTCACCGTGGTGCCGTCGCTCTGGCTGACCGAGGCCACCCGGTCGCTGCTGCCGTCGTAACCGTAGGTGGTGGTGTAGCTGGCCGTGCTGCTGTCGGTGTCCGAGCCCAGCAGCGTGGCCACCGTGCTCAGACGGCCCTGTGTGTCGTAGGTGTAGCTCACCTGCTGACGGGTCACCGCGGTGCTCTGGCCCGGCGGGATGGCCTGGATCGACAGGCCGGTCAGCTGGCCGCTGGTGTTATAGGTGAAGGTCA
>NZ_JACHCP010000021.1 GCF_014207185.1 Rhodanobacter sp. A1T4 | reverse complement strand
CGGGACAGACCAATCCGGGGTACCTGCCGAGTGCGCTCACCGGCACCGGCAGCAGCGAGCAATACCAGTACGACGCCGATGGGCAAGTCGCGAAGCTCACCCAGCTCACCGGTGGGTCGGTGGCCGAATGGGACACCTACCAGTACGACGTCAACGGCAACCAGACCGTGGACGCCACCTACACCACCGACGGTGCCGGACTGGTGGTGCACACCGAAACAGTGTCCAGCTATGACAGCCACAATCGTCTCAGTGTGGAGACCACCGAGAACCCGGACAACGGCGTCGCTAACTCACGCGAGGTCATCAACTATGACGCTGTCGGCAACCGGCGCGCGGTGTTCGTGCAGAGTGCGTACGGCCCGACCGCCTCCGCCATCAGTGGCAGTGGCGGTACGCCGACCGGTGGTGTGGGTGCGCAGACGGCCACGCCGGGTGTGGCGTGGAATCTCAATGTGTCCAGCGGTTTTACCGATAACGTCGGCTTCGGATTGACGTATGCGGCGACGGGCATGCCCAGCTGGATGACCCTCAACAGCAGCGGCAACTTTGGCGGCACGCCGAGCACGGCCGGCAGCTGGTCGATCACCGTCACAGCCACCGACGTCAATGGCCAGAGCGTCAGCAGCACGTTCACGGTGACCGTGCCCCTGGTCACTCCAGTGTTTACCGCCGGAGCGACCAACCAGGTCGGTAGCGTGAATACCGCCTTTAGCTTCACTGTGCCCGGCGCCACCGATGCCAACGGACTGGCGATCAGTTATGCACCGGCATGGGTCACCAGCAACGGTTATGTACCGTTGCCTTCATGGCTGAGTTTCAACGCCGGCACGCTGACCTTCAGCGGCACGCCACCGGCCGGGAGTGCCGGTACCTACACCATTGCTTACGGTGCGGGAGCCGGAGGGTTCAACCCGATCCAGACCTTCACCTACACCGTGCTCTCCACCCCGCCGGTGCTCAACGGCAGCTTCACCAACCAGACGGTGTCCGGTACGCGCAGTTTTGCGTTCAGCTTTGCCGCCAGCAGCTTCAACGAAAGCGATGGCGATGCACTGACGTATTCGGCGGGTACCTATAAGATCCAGTCCATCACCGGTGAGCCCACCACGGAAATCGACTCCCCGTTGCCGTCCTGGATGACGTTTTATCCGTCCAGCCTCACGTTTGCGGGCACGCCTCCGGCCAGCGCGGTAGGCCAGACGTTCAAGCTGTATGTGATGGCCACCAATCCCCAGGGGCAGGAGGCCGAGGGGTATTTCACCGTCACGGTCGTGCAGTACGTGCAGCCGGCACCGCTCTACAACGGCAACCTGGCCAACCAGACCGGCGCCATCGGTGGTGCCTCGCTCAACATCCCCCTCCCGGCCAACGCGTTCAACGAATCCGATGGGGGCGCGCTGACCTATACCGGCATGGTGTTGATTCCTGCGCATACGTTGACGGTGAACAAGGGCGGCGAGCCCGTCGATACCAAGGTGGCGGCCGTATGGGTACCCATCAGCCAGGTTAACCTCAGCGTGAATGCCACGACGGGCGCCATCACCGGTGTGCCCGCGGCGCTCGTCTACGAGACGTCCACATGGTCCACCCCGATGTACGAGAGCGATACCACCTATCAGCTCGAAATCATCGCGACGAATGCTCAAGGTGGAACGGCTTCCGGCGCGCTGACGCTGACCAACAGCTACGCACCACCGGCGGTGACCGGCGCCATCCCGGCGCAGACCCTGACACCTAACGGAGGCCCACAGAGCTACAGTATCGCGACTTTTTTTAACGACCCTTACGGCCACGGGCTGACCTATACCAGTAACGCGCCGTCCTGGGCCGGTTTCAGCGGTGGTGAGTTTGTGTTCAACGGCACGTCGGAACCGGTGGGTAGCTACAACTGGACGATTACCGCCACCGATGGCTTGGGACGTACGGTCAGCACGACCATCGCCGTCACCGTCAATAATGCGGCGCCGGTGTTCAACAGTGCCGTAAGCAATATTACCGCCGTGCAAGGCATGCCCTTCAGCTACCAGGTGCCGGGTGCGCATGATAACAACGGCGACGCGTTGACTTATTCCGGCATCATGTGGAACGGCTCGGCGTACGTCGCGCTTCCCTCCTGGGTCAGCTTCAACGCCAGCACGCTGACGTTCAGTGGCACGCCGCCCACCACCGGATCGTTCATCTTCGGCTGCTGGGCCTTCGATACCCACGGGGCCATCAGTGGCGAGGGATTTACCCTCACGGTCAACGCACCGATCAACAATCCGCCGGTCTATAACGGAGGCGTTCCGAGCGGACTCATTTTTAATGCGGGCCGCGCGAATTCGTGGACGGTACCGAGCACCGCATTTAGCAACCCTACCGGTCGTGCACTGACTTACTCCCTGACAAACCAGTCGACGGGAGCCGCCATCGCTGGCATCTGGACGTTCAATGCCACCACCGGCACGTTATCCGGCACGCCACCCAGTAACAAAGTCGACCACGACTATGGCAACTATGTTTTAACGGCAACGGATTCCGTCGACGGCAAATCGGTCAGCGTCGTGATTGATATCGATGTTATTGCCAACCTGGCAGGGGGGGAAGTGGTAAAAGCACTCCCGGCAACCGCCACAGTCGCCAGTCCGCAGGCCGTCACTAGCCAGGCCGCCGTGGCCACCACGCCCAACATCCAGAGCTCCTGGTTCACCTACGACGCAGACAACCGCGTGCTGGTGAGCAACGGTGCGCTGGTCAACGGCCAGATCGAAATCACAGCCGGTACCTACGACGCGCCCTCGGTCGGCAATCAATACGATGCCGCCGGTAACGTGGTGGTACGCACCACCGTCAACAGTGGCGCCTACAGCGTCATCAGCGGGTCTAAAATAAAGACCTACGGCGCCGGTGACGTGATGCTCCAGCGGCTGGTGTACGACCAGCGCAATGAGCTGGTCGAAACCGACTATGCGATCGATCAGACCCAGAGCGAGGGCAGCCTGGGTGCCTACCAGCGGGTGACCTACGACGCCGACGGCCATCAGGTACTCGACGCGACGTACTTCCGCAATGACTTCTTCGTATCGGCCACGGACACGCCCGACTTTCCCGATGGCACGGAGTACATGGAAGCGGGTGGCTGGCTGCAGCAGGCCCAGATCACCAGTTACAACAGCGACGGTACGGTGTCGCAAGTCGCTGCCTATGGCCGTCCATCCACCGACTGGCAGCGAGCCGCCATCATGGCGGTCAATTATCAGGACAAGACACTCCCGGACGAAGTGGACATCGGTCTGGACGGCAGTGGCGTGCTCGGCATGAACTCCGCGACGACCTACACCGCTTACGACCACGTCGGTAACGTCACGGCGTACACCTATACCCAACCGAACGTCTTTGCCGCCAATTACAACGTCAACTATCTGAAGAAAGACGGCTATCTGGAACAGAGCACGACCGGCACCGCCACCGTGGCCGGCTATGTGCCCGCCACGGACACCAGCTACTACGATGCCTTTGGACGGCGCCTCGCGGTGTCGCAAACCAGCCAGGGCAACAGCGGTTCGGCACTGAACACCACGCGGGTGTTCGGCTACGACAGCAGCGGCGAGATCGTGCTGAAGCGCAGCGGCGCGACGAGCGGCAGCACGTTCACGCCCTCGGGCGGCGGCGCGACCGATCACTACACGTACGTCGACGGCCAGCAGCTCAACGTGCTGGACGAGGCCGGCAACATCAGCGCGCTGGACACGCTGACCGGCTTCAGCGACAGCGCCAGCACCCAGAGCTACGTGATCCAGGCCGGCGACACGCTGGCGAGCATCGCGCAGGCGGTATACGGCAACAGCAACTACGGCTACATCATCGGCCAGGCCAACGGTATCGGTGCCAGCGACACCTTGGTGGTGGGTCAGAGCATCACGCTGCCGTCGATCATCACGAGCAGCAACAGCGCCACGACGTTCAAGCCGTATAACGCGGGGCAGATTGTTGGGAGTACCACGCCGAATCTGCCGACAGCGCCACCGCCGCCGCCGAGTAGTTCGGGGTGCAATGTGTTGGCGGAGATCGTCATCATTGCTGTGGCGGTGATAGTTTCGGTCGCGAGCTATGAGACTTTATCACCCTTAATGAGCGAATGGGCTGCCGGCGCAATAGCAGGGGCAGCAGGCAGTACCGCCAGCCAAGTCACCGGTGATGCATTGGGCGTACAAGATGGCTTCAGCTTTGGACAGGTGCTGGTGGGTGCTGTAGGTGGCGCGATTGGTGGGGGCTTGAGTTCGGAGTTCAGCCAAGGAGGCGCCTTCGCCAGTACCTTTGCCAGTAGCACCGGTAACGGTATCAATGAGGCCGGCAATGCTCTTATCGGCGCTGCCAGTTATGCGGGTACTTACGAAGCGGACAAGGTTACCGGTCAGGCGGCGAACTTCAGTTGGGCCGGCTTGATTGCGAGTGCGGCTGGCTCAGCGGCGGGTGGTGAGCTTGGCCCAAGCAATGCCCAAGCGGCGGCTGGTGAACAAGGCGGCTTTTCCTGGAACAGGGTCGAGGCCAATATCGTGCAGGACGTCACCACTCGCGAAACCAGTCAAGCCTTGGGCGACAACCATGTGCAGAGCTGGCAACAGATCGGTGAGGATGTGTTTGGCAATGCGCTGGGTAATGCAGCGGTAAGCGCTATCAACGCCGCGCAAGCGCGCAGTGCGGAACAAACGGCATCGTTCAGTCAGCAAGCCGGCAGTGAATGGAGTCAGGACCAGGCATCCCTCAACGCCTACGCCAATGGCGGAAACCAGGGTTCTGGGGAGTCAGCGTTTGAGCAAGAGGCCCAAACGCTGATGGCGAATAGTCCGCAGGTCGCCTCGGCGGATGCATATTCGACCTATACGGGTATCTATGGCCTGCCGGCAGACAACGACAATGGAGCGAGCAGCGCGATGCCCGGGCAGGGCCAAGCACTGGACATCAATCCATCGTCGTTCGCCGATCAGCTGGACGGGTTTGATGACTATGCCGATACGCTGGCGATGGAAAACGGCGGAAGCCTGATACCTCGGTACAACTTTGCGCTGGATACCGGCTCCGCGGGTCCGGCGATAGAGCCGCCTTACCTGCCGCCAGCCGTGGCCTCACTGGCAGGGAACTCCGTGAACGCTTCGGCGGCGGCGGGGTATCTCTCCATGATGTACGCCGATCCTTCGGAATCGCCGGGATTGCTCACCTATGATTTCAGTGGGGGTGCAAATGAGTACACAAATTCCTCCGTATCTACGGCGCAACCGATTCCGTCTACTCTGTGGACTACGCTCTATGGCGTTGCGGAAAGGAATGCGGCCTCTGCAGAAAAGTACGACGGACCAATCGGCGCGGCTATAGCTCGTTTCGATGTGGGTACTTTGAACTTTGTAGGCAATAATGTTGCTGCTTGGGAAGCGCTGGGGAACAATGGTCAGAGCGTAAATCCATTCAACAACCTGTCTGTGGATGGGGTTGATGCGTGGAATACACGGTTTAACTCTGTCTCGACTGTCGTCGTTGGGGAGCTGGCTGCAGCCGAAGACGGTCTCGATGGACTTGTTAGTTCTGTAAAGAACATGTTCTCCGATCCGGTCGCTTCATCGGCTACACCATCTAGTATTCTTGAGGCCGTTCCAAACGAAACAACTATAACGTCAGAGGGGACAGCAAACGCCGCGACTGGTCCACAGTTGGCACAACAGCTCCAAGCGGAGAATTTGGCAAATATTGCGTCTCAAGATCCTAGACTTGCGACGGCAGTGTACGGCGACGGTTCTGGGAATATGAATTTCTCGATGGGGACAGGTACTGCTGCGGAATCGGATGCGCTAGGTCAAATTTGGGTGGGTGATGGTGCTCAACCCATGGGTGGTGTCGAAGGCGGTTGGGTGAGTGCGGACGAAACTATGACGTATCGTCCCCCAACATCGAAAAACTCTCCCTTTGCACTTACCGGGGTTCAGTCTAATTTTCAACAATTCTCAAACGGACAATTGATCAGTAACGGTCATTTGAACATTCTTCCATGAAGGCAAAACTAAAAAGAATTGATACGAATTCGGCAGTGCCGCTAGAGAAGTTCCAGCCAGAGGACCCTGGATGCTTTGGATTTTGGCTGAATGCATCAATTGGTTCTGATGAGACGGAAGGTGCTGACGATTTTCAAATACTCGTATGCAATCGTGAGTGGTTAGAACGCGAAAAAAAATTGCAAACGAAAAATCTGGAAAGATACGTTGTATTGGATGGAGAATATGATATGCCTTCAATAATGGAGGCATTAACAAAGTATCTGGACGGCTGCGTTGGTAATAGTTGGACCGAGATCGTCGTGCAGATATCAAAGATTGGAGTGTGGGAGTTTGAGGGCTACAAGGCATAAGTTCCAAATGACGGAGTGAGTGCGGCGACAGGGACACAAACAGGACCATTGGCGCCAATTTTCAACCCTGCTGGAGCGGCGAGAGCGGCTCAATACATTGATTATCAGCAGGGCGTGTCCTTGAGCGATACAATCGCAAGCATTGCGGGGGACAATCCAACAATTACTTATACGGAGTCGGGGAAGACTATTTACGCGAACCCGACGAATGGAATGCAAGTTGTTTATGATAATGCGGGTAACTATTTCAGGGTCCAAAACACAAATGTTAATGGTGTCTTAAGTTACACAGATCAATTCGGTAACCCGATTCCCAACAACGTCCCGCTAATTCAGCAGTCGAACACGATACAAACTGGCGTCCCGACGTCCGTTAGAAACGCCCTCACACATTTCACGAATACGGACTAATTATGCATCCCTCTCACTTTTTGATTTTAGGTGCGCAAGAGAGCAACTTAAAAAGAGAGCTTTCATTGTCGCGAGAAGCCTCCGAATGGCTTTTTTCAAAACATTTTTGGGGTGGCCTCAATCAAAAGTATCAGACAATTTTTAGTCAATATGAAGAGGATACTCTTGATCATAATCTTACCAACATCGTTGCTGAGTCGCTTCAACTATTAATTTCTGAGCTGGATGATGAAGTCGAGGCTGAGGTGAGATTTCGTTATGGATGGAATGAGAAAAAAGAAAGCCTTTATTGCGTCTTAAGCAGAAAGACGCTTATTGAAGAGATATCAGGGTTAGAGAACCTAATGGTTGAAGCGTCGAAACTAAATTCTGACGTTTACTGTCAATTGTGATGTTCCAGACACAGTACCCGACACCGTCAATCCGCCAGTCCCAAATGTCGACCTCACCGATGACTTCATTGTTAAGACCGGTAGCGATGGCACAACTAGCAGGCTGTTGAGAATGCCCCTTTCGGCGCTGCCGGCATAGCTTCGTCCTATGGATCACACGACGTGCAAGCAGCCATCACGGTATGCTGTCCACTGTCCAAATAGCCCTTCTGCGTATTGAACGATGCGATTTTTTGCGGCTGCGCCGATCAACAAAGGCCGGTGAAACGGCATCCGGT
>NZ_JACHCP010000020.1 GCF_014207185.1 Rhodanobacter sp. A1T4 | reverse complement strand
TCTTTGCCGCCACTCAGGTTGGCCCAGAATTGCTCAAGGTTGCCCGCCTGCGGATAACGACCCGACACGCCGATGATCGCGATTTCAACGACATCGTCGCCCGCGTCCTTACCGATTCGAGTGCGTGTTTGATAACGCGAGCGACTGCTCATCGATATGGAAGGCTTATGGATCTTGGTCGCCAAGGGCACTGACACAGCAGCGGCGGAAGCGCGATTTTCTCCCAACAGCGTAGTCATCGCCGAGCGATGATGTTGTACAAAATATCCGCTCAACGCAGCAATGGTTTGATATTCGAAGAACAGCGTTTTCGGTAGCGAGCCAAATTGCTTTTCCAGAGCACGTGTCAAGTCCAGTACCAAGAGGGAGTCGATGCCATAGGTCTCCATCTGCGCAAGAGGATCGATTTTGTGAGTCGGCAGCTTCAACGTTGTCGACAGAAAGCGCACAAAATAGCGGGCAGCCCTTTCCTGGATATCGTCGGATGTGTCGTGGGTGCTTGCCACGGCTGCCACTTTCCCTAACTTCAGTAACGCGGGCTGCGGTATTAAACCAGTCGCTTGATCGCCCTCTACATGGCTTATCAGATCGTCCAGGCTCACCTCGCGGACACGGCCATCCGTTGGCGGGGTTGTGAACATCCGCAGGCCTAGCTGCCTGAATCGCAGGCATGGCATTCCATTGTCGTCACACACATCGATATCGACCGTGTGCACAGCATCACTGCTTGCGCGGTCGATGCTATGCCGAACGACTGCCCACATACTGGTCGTGCAAGGAGCAAGTACGTCTAGGGATCCCAATGCAAACGGCAGCATCAGGGTCAAGTCCTCCGCGCTTGCGCTCATCTGTAAGGCGATCGATGCCTGCATTGCGGCGTCAAGCAAGCTTGGATGCAATACGTAGTGATCCATCGATGCCTGTACCGCGGCTGGCAGCGTTATTCGCGCCAACGCCAGTTGTGTACCGACAAACAGTTCGCTCAAGCCCTGGAAGCTGTCTCCATAGTGCAAACCAAGCTGGTTGAACAAGGCATAGCATTGAGCGGCATTCAGGTATGCCTGCGTGCATCGCTGACGCAGGGCCGGCAGATCGTGTATCTCCGGAGCGGCATCTTCGATGACATCCGTGACCACGCCGCGGCTATAGACGGTCCCACCATCTGCAACGTCAGCGTGAACCTCGTAGTTGATGTCACCGCTTTCTTGCGGATGCAGCGAGACATGCAGCTCTAGACCCTCACTGCCGACAATCGCGGGATGCACCCATACGATGTCTTTCAAATGCAGCTTGCCTGCACCGTCCATCGCTTCACTCGCCGCAAAACGTGCCATTTCCAGTTGGACCACGCCCGGCAGCACGGGCTTATCCCGCACCACGTGATCAGCAAGGAAAAACTCATTTCCGTCAAAGCGGCTGCTAAAGCGCAGCCCTGACAAGTTGGAGGAGTTGCGCTGCATCAGCGGATGCAACATGGCACCGACAGCAGGCGCCACTACCGTGCCGGTATTGCCGGCCTGAACCCAATAACGCTCCCTGGCAAAGGAATAAGTCGGCAAACTGATGCGGCGTGGTTTGCGATCGCTGTAGAGACCGCTCCAGTCAAGCCCGTAGCCCTTCACCCACAGATCAAGCAGCTTGCCGAACTTGCCTTTTTCAACCCAGCTTCGAACGGTGTGTGCCATGTCTTCATCGGCTGAGAATGCGGCCATGGCATCCTTGTTGCGCCTGACCTGCCCGCGATAAAGATCCTCCATGCCACCGTTGCCTGCGAGGAAATACGCCAGCTTGCCACGTAGATCGGCGAACGAACTGGCCACCAGACCCAGCCGCTCTTCCATCGCTTCACGCCCGACCTGCAGCGTATAAGCCAGATCGGCCAAGCTGATCTCCGACTCCGCTTCTGGCATGCCGATAAAGGCCAGCAATTGCTGAACCTGCTCACGCAAACGCTCTTCATTGCGCGCCGACAACACCACCACGGCCGGGCCGTGCGCAGCCGGGGCCTTCACCGTCGCAGGGATGTATTCCTCTAGCACTACGTGAGCGTTCACACCACCAAAACCAAAAGAGCTCACACCGGCACGACGTGGCAAGAGCTGACCGCGTGCATCGCGTATCGCCGCCCATTCGCGTGCTTCCTGCACGACGTAGAACGGGCTGCCGTTCAAGTCGATATACGGATTTAGGCTATCGCTGTGCAGGCTTTTCACCAGCGTCTTGTGCTTCATCTGCAGCAAGACCTTGATCACGCCCGCGACACCAGCGGCCAGTTCGAGATGACCGATATTGGTCTTGACCGAGCCCAAACCACAGTGCTGATCGACCACATCGCTGTCGCCGGTGGTGGCGTACAACTCCTTGAACGCTGCCTTGAGGCCATTGATCTCGACCGGATCGCCCAGCGGCGTACCGGTACCGTGCGCTTCGATATAGGTCACGCTGCGCGGATCGATACCGGCGTGCTGGTGAGCCTGTCGGATCACCGCTGCCTGTGCTTTCGGATTGGGCGCGGTCAGCGAATTGGCACGTCCGCCGTGGTTCTCTGCGATGCCGCGTACCAGGCCATAAATATGGTCGCCATCGCGCTCGGCATCGGACAGCTTCTTCAATACCAGCATCGCGACGCCTTCGCCGCGCACGTAGCCATTGGCCTCACTGGAGAAGGTCTTGCAACGACCGTCCTCACTCAGCATGCCAGCCTTGCTGAAGCTGATATGCAGCTCCGGATTGACGATGGTGTTCACACCGCCGGCAATCGCCATGGCGCAGTCGCCCCGCTCGATCGCGAGTATCGCTCGCCGCAACGCCACCAACGAACTGGAACACGCGGTTTCCACCGGCTCGCTTGGGCCGTGGAAATTGAGGAAATAACTCATCCGGTTGGGCCCCACCGAAGCGACAGCTCCGGTCGAGGAATAGCCTTCGATCGCCATCCGGGCACGACTGATCAGCGCGCTATAACCACTGGCTATAGTGCCGACATAAATAGCCGTATCGCTGCCCGACAGCTCGGACCCGGCGTAACCGGCATCTTCCAACGCTTTCCAGACGTGCAGCATCATCAAGCGCTGTTGCGGGTCCATCAGCTCGGCTTCTTTGGGCGAGATGCCGAAGAACATCGGATCGAATTCATCGACTCCATCGATAAAGCCGCCCCAGGTGATCTTGGCCTGATCCTCTTCGTGGGCGCGGTCGCCATGCCAGGCACGCCAATCCTGACGCTCGCGTGGAATCTCGCTGATGCAATCCTTGCCCTCGTGCAGGTTGTGCCAAAAGGCATCAATGTCTCTTGCCTGCGGGAACTGTCCGCTCATCCCGATAATCGCGATCGGTTCCTCGCCCGTCTTGCCGTCGCGGTTGGCCTGACCTCTTGCGGTGGCGGCGTAACGGGAATGCCGTTCATGCTGGAGGCCTTGAACCTTGTCGGGAATGGCTGGTTTGGCATCCGCCGTATCGTTCTGCAGCGCAAAGTGGCGCTGCATTATCTCTGTGCGTTCGCACGCCAGAAAGCCCGCAAGATCATCGAGCGTGGGGAACTCAAAGAAAATCGTCGGCGTCAGATCAGCCTGATACTGATCGTTCAAGGCGTTACCGAATCCAGTCAGGCTGATCGAATCGAAGCCGTATTCGCTTAACGGCGTCTCGCCGTCGATATCTTGCTGCTTCACCTTGAGCGTGGCCGACACCATGACGAATAGCATTCGCTTGATCTTTTGCTGCAGCGTTCTTTCGTCGATGGCGATGACATCGCCATCGATATGGAAAGCACCTGCCAAAGGCGCCGCCGCAGCTTGCATCGTCGCGTGACTGGAATCCGCGGCCACCAGCATGCCGCAGCTATGTACAGTCACCGTACCCTCTTCTAGCTCGCTGTAGATTTCGTAACGGACTGCACCCGTCTGCTGCAATTCGAGTGCGATATGCACTTCCAGGCCGCCAGCACCAACCTCCGGCTGATGACCCCATTCCACGCTTTGCGCGTGTATGTCGGCCACGATGCCGTTGACCTCACGCACGGCGCAATGCGCCATTTCCAACTGCGCGGCCTGCGCCAAAACCCAGTGACCACTTTCCACGTCATGCGCAAGCGACGCGTCTCCGAGATGGAATACCGTACTGAAGCGCAAACCCGAAAGGTCTGACGTATTACGCTGCAGCAGTGGATGCAAAGACTCTGCTTCCCTGCGATTTTCAATCCAGTACCGCTCCTTTGCGAATGGGTAAGTCGGCAGACTGATACGTTGCGGCCGTGCCACGCCGCGCCGGCGATCCGCTTGATGCAAAGTGTCCCAATCGAATGCCAGGCCCTTGACCCACAAGCCGAGCAGCTTGTCGAATTTTCCCTTGGCAATCCATGTTGTCGCGATCGCTGCCATGTCGACGTCTTCGTCACCGGCAAGCATGACCATCACGTCCCTGTTGCGCCTGGCCTGTCCACGATACAGATCGTCGATTTCGGTTTCGCCGGCGGCATAGGCCGCCAGCTTGTGCCGCAGTTCATCGAGCGAACCAACTACCAGAGCGAGCCGCTCTTCCATGGCCTCGCGTCCGACTTGTAGCGTATAGGCGAGATTACCCAACGTCAGGTCGGAGTTATCCGTTTCCGGCGCTATGGCGGCAAGCAGGCGCCGCACCTGTTCTTCAAGCCGTTCCGGGTTGCGCGCCGACAGCACGACCATCGCCGGGCCCTGATCAGCTCGATCCTGCGCCAGAGGTGCGACGTATTCTTCCACCACCACGTGAGCGTTCGCGCCTCCGGCGCCGAACGACGAGACTCCCGCGACCCTCGGGACTTCCTGCATCCGGCCACCGATTTCCCGAACGGGACGCGGCCAGGGCGCCAATTCCCTCTGCAGCGCGAACGGCGAACGCGCAAAGTCGATGTTCGGGTTGATTTCAGCCGCATGCAGGCTAGGCACCAGCGTCTGATGCTTCATCTGCATCAACACCTTGCTGATCGCCACGATGCCAGCCGCGCTCTCGCAATGCCCGACATTCGATTTGACCGAGCCGATGGCACAGAACTGCCTGTCCGCGGTCCAGTTCTGGAAGGCTTTGGAGAGACCCGCGATCTCGATCGGATCGCCCAGACTGCTGCCGGTACCTTGTGCTTCGATATAACTGACGTTGCGCGCATCGACGCCGGCGGACTCCAGCGCTTCACGCACAACTTGGGCATGCGCGGCGGGATTGGGCACCATGTAGCCACTGGTCTTGCCGCCGGAATTGACGGCGCTGCCCTTGATCACGCCATAGATGTGATCGCCATCGGTCACAGCCCGCTGAAGCGGCTTGAGCACGACAGCACCGACGGCCTCGCCATCGACGAAGCCGTCGCCATCGGCGGCGAACGATTTGCACTTGTCACCGGCCGAGAGCATGGTCATCGCCGACAAGGTCAGCAAGTGATCCGGATCGACGATCAGATTGACGCCGCCAGCGATCGCCACCTCGCTGCTACCGTTGCGCAAGCTCTCGATGGCCAGATGAATCGCCGTTAGTGAAGACGAGCAGGCGGTGTCGACCGCCATGCTCGGTCCCTGAAAATCGAACAGGTAGGAAATCCGGTTGGCAATCGACCAGAAGCGTGCCCCCGATGCATAGCGTTCGTTCATCACGCCGACGAACATGCCGATTTTTCGGCTTGCGCATAGACTAGCCGGTGAGTAGCCGGCGTCCTCGATACTGGCATAGGCTTCCTGCAGGAACAGCCGTTCCTGCGGACTCATGGACTCTGCCTCGCGCGGCGAGATGTTGAAGAACAGCGGATCAAAGCAATCCACACCGTCGATGAACCCGGCCCACTTGGTGTAAGCCTTGCCTGGCTGGTTTCTGCGTTCGTCGAAATACCGGCTGTGATCCCAACGCTCCGCTGGCACTTCACGGATACAATTGCGCCCGCTCTTCAAGTGCTCCCAGAATTGCGCTACGTCGGCCGCCTCCGGGTAACGTCCGGAAAGGCCGACGATGGCCACATCCTGCATCACCACCGATGGTGCTGGCGATGCGAGCGACGTCCTGCTGCCGATACGGCGGAAGCCGCGCGCCGGACTTCGCGTGGCTTCTCTCACGACGCGTATGAGCTGCTCCAGCGCCTGCGGCGCAGTAGTGGCATCCAATCCGACCCAGCGCATCATCGCCAGTGCTTCGGTTGCGATGAAATGATCTGCCAGCGCGTCGATGGTCTGGTATTCGAAAAACAAGGTGGGGCTGACGGCGCTTTCGATGCCGATATCGTTGAACGCAGCGCGCAAACCGTTGCTTAGCTCCATGACCAGGATCGAGTCGATGCCGTACTGGTCGAGGCTGGTGCCGGTGTCGATTTTGTCCAGCGGCATTTTCAAAATCTGCCCGACCAGCTTCTTGATTTGCAGCAGGCACTTTTCACGCAGCGATGCCGGTGCCACCGCGGCGACGGGCGTGAAGTCCGCAACCGGTTCACGACTCCGCGAAACGGAAACGACAGGCGTAACGGATGACACAGCTACCGCTTTGGACGTCGCAACGGATGCGACCCGTCTCTGCAACGCCACACCATCGCTTTCCGCAACGATTACCTGTTGTCCCAGCGCATGTGCAGATGCGGCCGGGAAGAAGACTTCGCGATAACCTTCCGCGCGCAACACCGTCTCCCAGCTTGCTGGCGCTAGGCTGGGGCAGCCCGGTATGCGCAGCGCCTCATCCTCATACAGCCACCAGCCGTTCAAGAGGCCGAAGGTAAGATGGGCCCATAACTCACAGCTGCTCAATTCATTGAGCAAGAGCACACCATTGGTGCTCAGCACCGCCTTCGCGTTGCGCAGGCTCTCGCGGATATCCTTGGTAGCGTGCATGACATTCGTGGCGATCGCCACATCGTAGCTCGCAGCTTCGATGCCTTGCCCTTCCAGGGGGCTGCCGACATCGAACAAGCGGTAATCCAGATACGGGTAGTGCGGCCCGTAGTTCCTTTCCGCATGAAGCAGGAAGGCGCGCGATAAATCGGTATAACAATATTGCTCGATATGCGCCGCGTATGGCGCAAGTCGCGCCAACACGCGGGCGCTGGTGCCTCCGGTTCCGGCCCCGATCTCGAGAATGCGGATGCGCGCGTCGGGATCCTGTTGCAGGCGTGCACGGACGAAAGCAAGAACGCTATCGCACAATATGTCATTGAAATAATCCGCCACGGCATTGCCCCGGTAGATACCCTCGACCAAATGCATGGACGAGTCCGGGAACATCACGCTGGTAGCCGCAGTGCGACCTTGCAAGATGGCTGGCAGCGCACGAAGCATGGTGTCGACCAGCGTTACTTGTGCACGCAAATCGGGAGCATCCAGCCATGCCGTTTTGTGCTCATTCCATCCGGCCCAGGCTTGCTCGAGCGAAGTGGCTTCGACAGCGCTGTCTTCGGCCAGCCACTGCAAGCTGTAGGTAAGCCAGCGCGCATGACCGGCGCGCAATTCCGGCATGGTCGTCGCACCAGTCAGTTTCAGTGCCTGCAATTCGCCGCGCAAAATCGCCAGCGACATGCGGTCGATTTCCCGCTTGCGTTGTGCCAGTTGCGCTGCATCGACCGGAAATATCGTACTGACCGACTGTGCGGCGAGTGCTGCCGCTGTGGAACCGAACCGAGCCACATCCGTGCTCACGTGCGCGTCGCCGATCAAGTCGAAAATGCCGCCCTTGGCGCCGGCTTTTATGACTTTCAGGAAGCCCAATTGTGGTATCGGCACTGCCAGCAGGGTTTCGATCGCCCGTATGCCCTCGTGCACTTCGATAGAGCCGAAGCCTTGTTGCGCCATGCGCTCGCGGTAAACCTGCGAGGCAACCACGCCGACACTGCCCCAGTAGCCCCAGTTCATTATTTTTACCGGGTATGGCAGTCGCTTGACCAGTTGCAGTGCATAGGCATCCTTGAACGTGCAGCCGGCCGCATAATTGCTTTGCCCGGGTGCCTTGATGAAGCTGAGCAGCGACGAACAAAACAGCATGAAGTCCAGAGAGAGCCCGCCAAACACCTGGCACATCCTGACACTGACATCCACCTTGGCTGCCAATCCCGCCCGCAAACGGGCTTCGTCCATCTGCACCAGGCTCTTGTCAAGCAATGCAATGGCTGCATGCATGACGCCATGAATCGCCGGGAAGCACGCCAGAACCTGCTCACGGGCTCGCTCCAACGCAAGCCGATCGGTCGCATCAGCAGCGATATACAACGGCATCGGACCGAAAGCAGCCAAACGCGCCTGGGCGTGCTCGATGGTTTCATCACTGACACGCCGCCCAATCCAGACGATATTCGCCTGGTACTCGCGCACCATGTACTCACTCCAGGCCTGGCCGATACCACCAGCGCCACCGATGACCACATAGACACCGCCTTGACGATACAAAGGCGCGCGTTGATCGACGGATTTAATTTCAACGGGCAGCAATGTCTGCCGGAACCACTGACCCGAACGCCATGCAAGCGCGTCGCCTTGAGCATCGTAGGGCAGATGAAAAATATGCTCGATCGGCCACGGTTCTGCACTCGGCAGGTCCAGCAAACGAATTTGCCAACGCCGGAATTCCTTCGCCATCGACCCTACGAAACCATGCACACCAGCATGCGCTGGTGCCACCGCGTCCTGCCCATGGACGGCCTGCGTCTGACACGTCAATACGGTCCAGTTCAACGAGCGCTGGTTGAATCCGAGCGCCAGCAGGGCTTTTACGAGACGAAAGCCCAGCACGATACCTTGTTGCTGCGCCAGGATAAGGGCCTCATCGTCATGAGTCTGTGCTTCGATCTCCCCGACACCGACAATCCATACGAGGTGGTCAATCTCGCCATGCGTGCGGAGTCGTTCTTCGATATCGGCGATTTGCGCAACCTGTGGCAACACAAGCACAGCCGATTCCGGAAACTGGGCGAAAATCGCTTCTCGCTGCGCAGGTGTGCCACCCAAGATCAATACTCGTTCGGTCGACACGGACTGACGCACTGGTTTCGGGGAATTCACCACGTCCCAGACCGGCGTCAAGAGCAGTTCCGTTTCAGATGCAGCCGACTCTCGCGCTTCCAGCCGCACGCTCTTGTCATGCAAGGCACGCGTGCTGAACTGCGTGAATCGCACGCACACCACACCCTGCTCATCACACAGGTCGATATCGAGCCGTAGCACCGCATCGCCTGCTTGGCTACCAGCGCTATAGCGCACGATGGCCCACATCGCGATCGTGCATGGCGCCCGCGTTTCCAACGCACCCAAGGCAAAAGGCATCATCAGCGTCATGCCACCGGCTTGCGCTGCCGCGCCCATTTGCAGACCCAGCGTTGCTTGCAAGGCTGCGTCCAGCAAGCTGGGATGCAGTACATAGCCATCCATCTCTACCGAAGCGGGAAGTGTGATCCGCGCCAGGACTTGCTCGTGCCCGACGAATAGTTCGCTCAGGCCCTGGAATCCCGGGCCATAGTGCAAGCCCATCTTTTCGAACTGGGCGTAACACGCTGGAGCATCCCAGCGCGCCTGCGCGCATTGCTCGCGCAACGCCGCCAGATCGTACGTCGCGGAGGCTCCCAGCGTTTCCTCGCGGTCAACCAAGGCCACGCCCTGGCTGTAGACCAAGGCTTCACCATCGTCACCTTCGCTATAGATCTCGAAGCCGATCTCGCCGGTTTCTTCGGGATAAAGCGCAATATGCACCGTCAACCCGTCAGCGCCTACGACCATCGGTCGTACCCACGCCACGTCGTTCAATGCAATACGACCCGCTTCACCGAGCACCTCGCTAGCGGCGCGGCGCGCCATTTCCAGTTGCGCCACGCCCGGCAAGACGCCGGCACCCTGCACCACATGATCGCTCAGGAAGAATTCGTCGCCGCTCAAGTACGTGCTGAAGCGCAGCCCGGCCACGTCCGAGGTATTCCGGTGCAGCAGCGGGTGCAAGACCGTGCCA
>NZ_JACHCP010000019.1 GCF_014207185.1 Rhodanobacter sp. A1T4 | reverse complement strand
GGGCAGAGTAGAGTTACCAGCTTTTCTTGGACAAAAGCTAGGATTTGAGTTCGTGGCTGGAGGTAACCGTCATGAGCTATCTCGGTGGCGTTAGTCCGATTGAGTTCGAAGCGGCACACCGGAGCGGCCGATCACGCGTCCACTAAATCCTGGTAACTCCAGAGCAGGTTCGTTCGGGCGAGCTCTCGTTTGCGGGCTCCGGTCGCAAGCCAGCCGACTACAATCGCGAGATTCCCCATAACAGCCTTGGCGGGTTGACGTCTGCCGAGTTCCGAATCCAGAACGACCCGGCCACCTCTGGTTTAGCATGGCACTGATTTAAGGGAAGTCGACAGACAACGGATGCATAGACCAAAGCTATGAAGATCGATGCGGGACAGTGCTTCTCAACAGCCTGCTAGGGAGTAAGGACTTGACCGGTAAGGACCGTAGTTGAATTCGCCCCTTGAGCATTCATTGAGCGGTATAGCCTCAAGAGAAAATTGTAAATTACTAGCTCTTGAGCGCGATGCGCTGATCGCAATAAGCGATTGAGATGCATGTGCACCATACTTCCTATAATTCCATTAAAAGTTTGTCCTTGAATTTCCTCATCATACGTGATTTTAAGCATCTCAATTGCGTCTTTATTTTTCTCACTACGCCATTCAAGAATCTTTTGTCCCTGCGATTGCAGCGCAGTCCTCTTGCCATCTTTCATAAGCAGCCGGGTCAGTTCCGGTCTCTCGATGCGAAATCGCCTTGACAGGCTTTCCTTAAATGCATTTCCCACCTTAAATTCGGTTTCAAACCCCGCGCACAGCATTGTCATCATTTTCATCTTGTCAGCGACGTTTAAACCAAAGTCGTCGAGAAGACTATCAACACCAACAAGCGCGATTTTCCAGCGGTCATTAAGGAACTCGTTACTTATAAATATACTGAGCATCTTAAGCACGGCTTCGCTGTCGATCTCAAATAGCGACTCTGCTGCGACAATCGCTTTTTTTCCGCCGTAACGTTCAAGTTCGCGATTATAAGTTCCGATATCAATTTTGTATAGGCGCTTAGCTTCAAATGCAGTCTTGCTCACTGATGTGAAATATGGGAGTACTTCACCTAATAGACGATCTGGCGCACCAAAAAAGCGCAATCTTAGATGCCAATTCGGATCTCCATAACGAATAAAGAACCATTTTGTAAATGCCCCCCGATTCCTGTGAGATGTGACAAAGGGGCTAATCACTTGGCGCAACAGATAATCGCAATTGTTTGCCGTACAGTAAAATCTTAAATAGAGACATTCAGAACCTGGCAATAGCGTTCGCGGTTCAGCCTCGCAAAGGTTACTCATCAATTTAACATCCATGCTAATTCCCGATCAGCCTCAATATGGCTCTTTCTGGTTTGCCGTGGTAGATTTTTTCCCGATTCTTGCATATCAGCGTACGTGGTGGCATCTGAACTTCTTCCAGTATCAAGCCGTGTTGCAGACTGGTGTGCTGCGGTTTGTCAGCGCGGGCACGGTGTTGCAAGAGGATCCGCCAGATCCAGCGTGTCGTGCGCATGGGCGGGCTCGGGATTCACGCGGACGCTGGAGGCGTTCATCATGGCACCACGCGGGCAGATGCCGGTGCTGGCTGTCGCGTCATTGCTGGGTGTTTCCGATGTCGGCTCTGGCGTGTGCTGGACCACTATGCGACGTAGGCACGCGCCTGTGCGGAATACTCGACGGTGTGCCGAATCAGCGTTGTCGAACGGAGTGCGCGACGCAGGCATCGCTGCGTGACGATGTTCTGTAACGTAGATTGACGGGTAGGCCCTGCGGATGGCCTCGGGCGTGGCCACAAACAGATAGCGTCGCTTGGTCTCATCGGCCATTGGCGGCATCGCCACCGCTTCCTGCACCTCGGTGAGCGTGCAGCGCAGTGTGTGCGGGCAGGGCGAACGGCCGCCCGTCGAATCACGTTCGCGCCAGTGGCGCGCCGCGGGTGCGGTGACGCCGTAGCGATGCGCCTGTGTGCTATCACTCCAAAGGGAATCTTCGGCCTTCAGCTCCGTACGAATGCGCGGCGTGGTACGAGCTGATGGCTGCAAGGTCAACGCCATCGTCAGACTTTCCATGCTGGGTAGAGTTGGCTCATCGCATAACGAGCGGCGCTCGAACGCCAGGCCCTTTGTTCGTTAGAATCGCACGAAACCTGACAACTACACTAACCTTCATCATCGAGGCCAGCCCGATCCGTTGCTAGAGCGGCGAACCCGATGCATCATCATCATCGCCGCATAATCATTCGATTCGATTGCACCAATGCGAGCAAAAAATCTCGCATCTCCTGTAGGCTGGCTGAAAGTTCACGCAAATCAGGCGATCAATTTGCTGACCGCACAAACGGAATAATTACTTCATTAGCGTACGTTTCACCTTTGCTTTTAAGTGGCTCACCAAAGTGAGATGAGAGAACCTCGCGTATCCTGATGCCCATTTTGTAGTTACGAAGATGTCTGCAAAAAATATCTACGCTCAATGGACAACTTAAGTCAAATTCTACGCTGTTGTCACCTTCCGCTATAAGTATCGTCTGTGGCAGTGCTAACCGTTCGCGAACTTTCTGCACAGCATCAAATTGTGGCAAGCCGTTTAATTTAATTAGTGATTTTATATCTTCAGAATGAATTTTCCAGCTTGCTGGAGATAAAATAAGGCGTCGATGAGTAACGCGTGGCAGGAAGTCAAGAATATCCAGAGCGCCCCAATCCCAAAACACAGCTCGCTGTAATCCCTGTTGCTGTAGCAAGCAAAGAAAGCGGTAAATGTTCAAATTTTGATGGTTTAGGAAATTATGCGCCGATGCAAGACGAGGAACGATCCGCTTGCCAGTCCGTCGCGACTTAATGACTATCTGCCCCTCTCTAACTGAGACCAGAAGATCCTGGACGCTTATCCTATTTTCTTCTGGAATAGGTGATTCGCAGAGATAAACAATTTCGTGATCTCTGAGCACGGGACGTCGCAACACATTACCCATTCGCCCTTCAGGCATATGTGCGACCTCTGCATATACAGCGCCGGGGTCCAGTTCCTCTTCCAACTTCAGACAGCGTTTTACCGCTGCTTCAAGTTCAGTATTGAGGTGACAAAAGCGACCGATCAGGTTCGCAGCACCTGGGCCACTCGCTGAATTCAAAAGAACTTTGGATTTATTACTGTCAGAATGATTAGTTCCCAATATCGTCGCAAATGCACCCCAGGCGTCAGGAAGCGGCCTTCTATATTTGTTCTCAAGCAGAGCGATTAGTTTCGCGTCAAGCTCCAACTCGATACTTTCATTCCGTACCAGCTCTTGAACTTTTTCAGCCAGTATAAAATCCCGAGCCGAAAGACCAAGTGAGCTGCTGTCACCAGTAGAGCCAAAAATTCGAATATTTGTGAGTAGAGGCTCCAAACTAGATGCATTACTGCCTGAGCCGTCGAAACCTATACCCACATCGTCGTCCAGCGCCTCACATAGAGGAACTTCCAGGTCTTCATAGCGGTCACAAAATTCCCGTTTGAATGCATCCAATCGATCCTCGGAACGAGGCGGGGAGATCATGTGCAACAGCTCAACTCCAGAAAGTATGTCACTTACTAGCTCTTTTCCAAGAGAAACGTCGAATTGAGCGTTTACATCGACTTGGAAAAGTCGTTGCTCATCAACTTCTGGCGAAAGTTCCCGTAGTGCAGAAATAATGGATTCATAACGGTTAGTGTCTACACCGAGACCGTCCGAATCAATGGCTGCCAGAGACATATCCACGCTATCAAGAACATTTAATAAGTCTTGAGCGGGTGGGGCTTCCCTTAGTCCATGAATAATCTTTCGAAGAGGTGAATGTCCTGTCACTGAAGGAGTGATCTCCGGCACTAGTAATTGATTTTCAATCAAATCATTAACGTATCGTAAGGCCTCCTGCTTGTCGATTTCAGGGTCATTCTTGCACAGGGATTCAGTCAGCGTATCCAAAGTTTCCGGAATTTCAGCTTTTTTTAATACTTCAAGTAGATATTCATTGGTATCTATTGCCGAGAGCT
Organism: Rhodanobacter sp. A1T4; assembly: GCF_014207185.1. Classification (GTDB taxonomy): domain Bacteria; phylum Pseudomonadota; class Gammaproteobacteria; order Xanthomonadales; family Rhodanobacteraceae; genus Rhodanobacter. Next base: position 8,381 of record NZ_JACHCP010000019.1, on the reverse strand, counting down.
TGTAAAATATTCCAGGTCTATCCGGGCGCGTCCAGGTTTCTATATAATGCAGGCGCGTTCCTACTTGATAAAGACTGGTATTTGTACGGTATTTCAAGAATCCTCGCATATTTTGGTCACCGTTAATTGTGGAAACCAATCTATATATATACTCAGTATCTAGTCGAGTAACTCGATTCACCTTCGGCGTCTCTACTGATTCAAATTGAGTGACCTTTGAATTATGGCCATAAGTGCAGCTGGCAAAGAGTCCAAATGGTGTGCAACGCGAGGTCATTCTAATAAAATACTTGTACAGCGTTGCCACCATTTCCTCGTCTTTTGACATGTCTCGTGAAGAATTTTTGCCGCCCAAGCGTTTGACTAATCCGGGAGAAGCAACCCACAATGCCTCATTGATCACTGGATCATTTATTAGATTACAAAGAAAGCGAGTGAAGCCCTCTTTATTTTCAATGTACTCTTTCTCGTTTTTCTCCGAGTCGGCTTCAGTTTTTTCAACAGAGAATTTGTGAAACGCAGCTGTGAGTTGGTTTCGGGGAAGCATTGGCGAGCGTAAGGCGAAGAAACCGCAATCGTGGTATTGCATAGGCATCCGTACAGAGTTGTTCAATTCTAGAGATCCAGAAGAAACAAACGATCCCAAACGGGAACGCTGCTCGAAAGCCCGGCCAAGGTCACTAGCCCAATACCTGTAATACCCATAAGCAACCCAGGCGAGTGACTCCAAGACATTTCGCCATTAATGTTGGCATCGTGAAAAAGAAACCCACACATTGCATCACTCGGATTTTGCATCCCAATTCCACATCCATGCCAATACAGGGCTTTGTCTAAGAAAAGCTGTTCATGAGTGAAATGATAAAAACGGTTGAATATGTGTGCAAGGCCGAAGGCGCCATGGCAAAAAGACGCGTCTATAACGCCGGAATTTTTCAAAGTCCGGGTTGCAGCCTTGCTAGCGATTTGTAGGGCTGCCTTGCGTATAGCATTATCCTTTAGGCTAGACCCTGCCGCCATCAAACTGGCGGCGATGCCAACGTCACCATAGCACCATGCCAAGCGGGCAGAAGTAGGGCTGCTAGTCGGTGCTATCACCGTGGAAAATGTCGATATCTCGCCATCCGGTAGCTTGTGACACATTAGCCATGCGACTGAGCCGCGAAGTAACCTTTCGGTTTCAGCTTGCATTATTCCTGCTGCGTGAGCTCGACTCAGAAAGGCAATGATTCCCGGAATTCCGTGCGCCAGGCCGAGATTGTAGTAACCATGCGGAAACGTTGCTAATTGATTATGAGGAAGCCCTGCAGGCGGCGTGAACCAGCAGATGCCCTCTCCGTTGGATGTTGAATGACTTGCGAGTTTGCGAATTATCTGCGTTATGCCATCCGCCGCCCCACTCCGTGGCAGACGTCCGAGAAAATAAACACCTATCCCCACCAGACCATTGATTAAATCGTAGTCGAAGATTTCTTGGTCTTTTTGCAACCATGCAAACAAAAAATCATCAATTTCCTGATTAAGTGAGGTCAGTTCGTCAAATGATTGAAGTTTTTTTCCGCCCAGGACTGAGCCTATGTGATCAATAGCCAATCCCACGCCAGTTAGGCCACCATAGAGGGACTGAGACCATCGGCCTTCGGTTAGGGCATGTGCGGCGTGAATCAGGGCAACGTTACATTTCTGCAGCGCGCTTTTTTCCTGAGTCAACAAATACATGTAGCAATAGAACAGAGCATAACCAGCATAGCCACCCGAAACCGTTGAATCATGCCGCCATGGACTTGATTGATCCTGAGGTTTTGTTGTGTCGGTGTCGTCAAGGATGCTCCCGATTGACTCGGCTACCTGTTTGACGAGACGGAGGCCGTTCTCACGTTCGTTGCCTTTCAGGATGGTTGTCCAACTATCGTTCATCTGATTGACTCTAATGCCGCAAGGAAGGTACGAGCAAAGACTTTAGCCAAGATCTGGCAAAGCGAACTTTAGAAGTCAGCTCCGTCGGTCAATTGCGTATTTTGTATTTAGTGGTAATGGCCGCATGTTGTTCAGTGCCGCTTCGCCCTTCAGTTTCTTGACGAACAAATCGGGTTTTTTGTCTGCCACGCGAGTATGGCCTGTCGTGGTGTCATGTAACCGAGTGCTTCCTGCGGCAGATGGCTGTTGTAGAGCTTTGCGTAGCGCTCAATCATGGTCTGCAGATCGTTGCGTGAGCAGAAGTGTGTGGTGACCAGGATATCGCTGATCCGTTCGTTGAAAGGCTCGGCCATGCTGTTGATTGGGGATGACGCGGCTTGATCAGATAGTGCTAGATATCCAGCAATGCACATCTCCTCTCAAACGAGCGCTTGCAGGTCAGTTCTTTCGCCTTAAGGGTAAAACGATCAGTGAACAGATTACCGTTGTCGGTCAACAGTTTCGCGATTTTCATCGGCGCGGCCGCATGCGAGTGACGCAAAAATCGGTGCTGTTGGCGGCGCTCTGACCGCTGTAGATGCGTAAATGGACCTAGTGCGGGGGGCGGTCGATCGGGCGGCCTTGAGCCTGGCCACAAGCAGATAGTGTCGCGTGGTCTCATCGGCAGATATTTGATGTCGACCTGGATGAAGCTGGGCGCATAGCTCTTGAAGGTCTTGCGGACGACAGTGGCGCACCGGTCGCTTGTCCAGGTCATGGTGCGCCAGCCTCGCGGGATTGAAGAACTCACACACGGCGATCCGCAGGTCGTGTAGCGGGAGCCATAGCGTTCGCCGAATCTCCATCGCCAGCGCTTCCTGTGCCTCGGTGAGCAGGCAGCGCAGTCTGTGCGGGTAGGGCGAGTGGCCGCCCGTAGAATCACGTTCGCGCCACTGGCGCGCCACGGGTGCGGCGGCACCGTAGCGACGCGCCAGTATGCTGTCACTCCATTGGGAACCTTCGGCCTTCAGCTCCGCACGAATGCGCCGCGTGGTACGAGCGAACGGCTGCAAGGTCAACGCCATCGTCAGACTTTCCATGCTGAGTAGAGTTGGCTCATCGCATAACGAGCGGCGCTCAAACGCCAGACCCGTTGTTCGATAGAGTCGCACTGAGCCTGACACTTATCCTCACTGATAACGTGCGACTATCAGGCCGTACAAACAGTGATGCTTCCGGCACAAGCCTGAGCGTTGCTGGCACAGTTTTGTCCCACGCTTACGCCGCATAGGCCCGTTGCGGCCCCGCCGCAACCTAATGCTGTAGCCTGATGACCACAATCATCTGTGCCACACGGTATTGAGCAATTGTTACCGTTGGTGTTTGGTGTCGTTGCTACTGCTCCTCCCACCATTTTGGTTTCCTCATCTGTCAGGATGGCGAGGGTTTCCTTGCTCAGAGTCAATTTCTTGATCGGCTTCATATCTACTCCTTCAGGTTGCTTCACATTTTATGTGAAGTGTTGTGAGCCTCTATTGTGGATGTGACCGCCCTGAGGCTCTAAGAGGGACGGTTCACTCGCCGGGACGCCGTCCCAATTCTCGGCTACCCCCCCACCTCCACTTCGCGCGGAGGTTGGGATATGGGTTGCACCGCGCCCCCGTTTACGAGGAGCGCGCGTTGTGCGCTCGCAATGGTTTCGGGGCGATGCGCGATTACGATACGGGTGATCCGCATGCGGTTAACTGCGGCGTTCACCTGACGCTCGCGTTCAATATCGAGATGACTAGTGGCCTCATCCAGCACCAACAGCGCAGGTTTGCGGTGAATTGCGCGGGCTAAGATGATACGTTGCCTCTGCCCCCCCGACAGGGCCGAGCCCATATCGCCAACCAGCGATTCGTAGCCCATGGGCATGGCCTCCACGTCATCATGGATCATGGCGAGGCGCGCCGCGGCTTCGATGCGCAGAGGACTCGACTCCGTGTCGAAGCAGGCGATGTTGTCCGCGATTGAGCCGGCAAACAGTTGATCGTCCTGCATCACCGCGCCGATGTGGCGCCGGTACCGACCAAGGCCCAGCTTTTGGATGTCGATGCCGCCGAACAGCACTTCGCCCTCGTCGGGACGGAGAAGGCCCAAGATGACCTTGGCCAGTGTGGTCTTGCCGCAACCCGAGGGGCCGATCAAGGCCACGGACTCACCTGCTGCAATGGTGCATGAGCAGTTTTTGAGGATCCATGGCTCGCCGTCGGCATAACGGAAGCTGACATTGCGCAGTTCAATCGAGGCCTCCGGCAGCGGTCCGTCCCAATCCGATTCGAGGTGTCGCTCGGGTTCGGAGAGGGCGATATCCGCTACCCGCTCGGCATGCAGCCGCAGCATCCGAAACTCGATGCCTTTGTCGATCAGGCTGGCTGCACGGGTCACGAACTGGTCCGTGTAGGCCACGAACGCCACCAGCATGCCGGCGGTGAAGGTGCCGTTGAGCACCAGCAATGCCGCCAGCCAGATCAGAGCTACCTTCTCTATTCCGAAGATGAGCTGGTTGCCGGTAGAAAACACGATATTGAGTCGCTGCATCGCGATATTGCGATTTATGGTCTCAACTACCGCATTGGCATAACGCGCCGTGCGTGCCTGCTGCTGGTTGGCGAGCTTCAGGGTCTGTGCGCCGCGGATGGCTTCCAGCAGTTCCGTTTGCTGGCGCGCGGAATACACAATCTGTTCTTCTTGCGCGCGCCTGAGTGGCTGGTAGGTGAGCCAGCGGAGGAGAGCATACAGCGCAAACGCTGCCATCACGATCAAGGTCAGCTTGATGCTGTACAGCGCGAGTACCACTAGCGTCAGGCTGGCCATGATCCCGTCCAGGATCGCGGCAACAAAACTGGTCGTAAGCGTCTTCTGGATGGTCTGCATCGAGCCGAAGCGTGATATTACGTCACCCACGTGGCGCTTCTCGTACCAGTCCAGCGGTAGCCGCAGCAAGTGTGCGAATACGTTGGTGATCCACTGTGCGTTAAGCATTGCGCCCAGCCAAGTGATGGTCCACTCACGAACCGTCGAGATTGCGGCTTGGAACACCGCTACCGCCAGGAAGCCCATGCCAAGCAACATCAATAGACTTTTGTCCGCTGACACCAGCACTTGATCCAGTACCCATTGGAGATAAAACGGGCCGATCAGCGCGAATACTTCCAGCGCAAACGCCAGCACGAATATCTGCACCAACGTTCCGAATAAGCCCTTGACTTTGCCTGTGAGACTACGCAGCGAGATCGACTGGCGCGCTTTGACTGGCTTGAAATCGGCACTCGGCGAGCATTCCAGTGCGACACCTGTAAAGTGTTTCGAAAGTTGCGCGTTGGTGAGCTTGCGCAAGCCGCTCGAAGGATCGTGGAGCGTCGCGCCACGCGTGGTGGCCTGCTTTAGAACCACGAAATGGTTCATATCCCAATGTAAAATGCAGGGCGTCCTGAGTTTGACCAGATCCTCCAGTTCCAGTCGCAGCGGGCGCGTCTCGAAACGGAACTTCGCGGCGAGTTCCATCACCCGCGCCAGATTCGCGCCCTTGAGCGAGGTTGAATGCTTGCGCCGCAGTGAGGGCAGATCCACGTCGTGACCGTGATAGCGGGCGATCATCGCCAAGCATGCCAGTCCGCACTCGGCGGCTTCGGTTTGCAGGATCACTGGCAGTTTGCGGTGCCAGCCCCATTGCAGCCCATCGAACAGTCCACTGCGATCTTTGGCGACTCTTTCGCTCATTCGTGCACCACGAGCTTCTGACGCATGCCACTCAGCGGTTCGAATATCCATTGCCACAGGCTGCGGTGATGGAGCAGGACGTCGGCGTCCAGAGCCATGCCAGGCTTGAGTGCTTCAACCTTGCCGTAGGCGTTAATGGTTTGGCGATCCAGTTTGACCAACACGCGGTATAGCGGTTCGGCCACACTCTTGCCCAGCAACGATGCGGACTCGGCGTTACTGAGTGCGCTACGCGAGATCTGCTGCACCCGGCCATACTGTTGTCCGAACTTCTGGTACGGGTATCCTCGATAGCGCAGCATCACCCGATTACCGGGCTCGATGAAGCCAATCGCGTCGCTGGTTAACAACAATTGTGCTTCCAGCTTCGAGTCCTGCGGCAGGATTGACAGCAACGGCTGGCCGGCTGCGACGTTCTGTCCGGGCTGCACCAATAGGGTCGACACAAGGCCGGCGCACGACGCGCGCAGCATGGTGGCGCGGGCGGCTTCGTTCTCGACCAGTTGGGCGTCCAGTTGAGCAAGCTGACCGCGCAGCTGATTGGCTTTCGCGGTGGTGTCCAAAGGGAGTTGAGTCAGTTGTGCCTGCAGGGTACTAAGCTGTTGCTCCGTATCGAGGCGTTGGCGATTGAGTGTTTTGACTTCGGCTTGCTGCGACAATGCCGTCGCCTGATACTGGTTCAAGGCGACTATCGAGATGATGCCCAGTTGATGCAATGGTTGGACTTTTTTGAATAAATCTGCAGCGGCGTCCGCCTGCTGGCGCTGTAGCATCAATTGTCCGCCGAACTGAGCGATCTGTGCTTGCAGCATGTCGATTCGGCTGCGCAAGTCCTTGGTTTGAGCGATGGCCTGCGGTTGGAGGTTGGCGAGGGTGTCGCGCAGTTGTACTTCCTGCATACGCAACCGTGCGCCGACCAAGGCGTGGGTATCGCCCATATTAGTGGCAAGATCGCTAGAGACTTCGGCTAACAGTTGTCCCGCGGCGACGCGTTCGCCTTCATGCACAAAGGTGTGGGTCACTGTGCCGGTGGTCTGTGCCGAGAGCGTCAGCAGGCCTGCACTGGGCAACAACTGTCCAGACACGGTTTCGCGAGGACTGTATTCGCCAAACGCCAGTAGTAGCAAAATTACCACGGCCAGCGCCACCGCCAGCACAGCCCACCACACGAACGACAGTGGCGTGGCAAGATTTATTGCGCCTAGCCACTGGCCGCGCTGCGCCTGCAGAACTTCGTTGCGAAACAACCCCTCCATGCTTCACGCCCTCCCGATGTCAAAACGCTCTCTAAACTTTATCGCCCTACTCATACTCAGACGGTCTTCGAAGCACTACGTTAACCATAGGTGGAGTTTTCAAAAAAAACAATCTTACTCTTACTTAAGAAAAACATAAGTGGTTCTATCCCGTTTTCGCGGACGGTTCACTGAAAGCCAGATCATGGCCGCCCTCAAGCAGTTCGAGTCGGGTGTGCCGGTCAATGGCCTTTGTCGTCAGGTGGGCGTCAGCCCTGCCACCTTTCACAAGTGGAAAGCCAAGTACGGGGCTGGATGCTTCCGAGCTCTCACGGCTACGCGATCTGGAAGAGGAAATCGGCGCCTGAAACAGATGTATGCCGATCTGAGTTTGCATGCTCATTCGATGGAAATCGTTCTGTCAAAAAAGTTTTGAGACTCGATCAGAAGCGTGACGTGGTCACGCGGTTGATTGAGGCTCCATCCATTCCGGCGCAGATAGCTTGCCGCGTCGTGGTCTACCGCAAGCCACCTCGCGGGCGAAAGCATCGCAACCGCCTGGGCCACATTGCACAGAGCAAGATCAGCCGGCAATGTGCGCTGCGTGAGCGTGAGCCGAGGCTGCTTGTGGCCGGAGCCAGAACCCGGCAGCTACGTCTGGTTACTGCATGAAAAATCGGCCCACTCGCTTTCGATCAGACGACGATGAATGGGAAGTCACCGACCTGCGGAATGAGCTGGAGATGGTATGCGGTTCATAAAGGGCGCCGCTCTGATGGCTGTCGGCGGGGCAGGTAGTGGAAGTGTGGGTTATATCCGTCATCGACAGATTCGACGTGATAATTTTTGGCGTATAGAATCAGTTTCGAGATTATCCGCTCGCAATGTAATTCTGCTTACCGGCCATGTGTTCGACGAAGCTGTAATACGGTCGGAGCCTGCACTCTATCAATGATCACTGGAAGAGGAGCACAACATGTTTGGCATCGGTAAGAAAATCCAAGACGCAATAAAGAAGGCGGAAACAGACCCCGTCGGTGCGATGGAGGATCACAAGAAGTCTTTGAACTCTGGATTGACAGGCTTCGTGACAAAAACTTTTATGGGCAAAGGATTTGTCGACAAAATGAACGGCGTCATGGACATGGGACAGAACGCTCTGGCGGGACAGCAGGAGCGACTGAAACTGATTCAAACCGGACTGGATGGCACTGCCGATATCCTTTCCGTGCAGGACACCGGGGCCACAGTCAACAACAGTCCCATAGTCGTCATCCACATGACTGTCAGCCCTGCGAACGGCACACCCTACGATGTGAACATCAAGACCATGGTCTCCCGGATTGCCGTGCCACGGGTCGGTGATAAGGTAAAGATCAAATATGCCGCTGAGGATCCCCAGCAGGTAGCCATTCTGTAGGGGCCTGCTTCGATCGGCACCGCTCGTCGATCGTAGCCATCAGCTGCCGAAACGAGGGTCAGAGT
>NZ_JACHCP010000018.1 GCF_014207185.1 Rhodanobacter sp. A1T4 | reverse complement strand
TGGGTGAAGGGGCTGGCCTTCGACTGGCAGCGCCTGTATGGCGCCCATCGACCGCGGCGTATCAGCCTGCCCACATACCCGTTCGCGCGCGAGCGTTACTGGGTGCAGACGAGTTCGGCGCAGCCGGCTATCGCGTCCGGCCTTGGCACGGTCTTGCACCCGCTGCTGCACCGGAATACCTCGGACGTGGCCGGGCTGCGCTTCAGCACGTACTTGAGCGGCGACGAATTCTTCCTGACCAATCGCGTATTGTCCGATGTCGCGCAACTGGAAATGGCGCGCAGCGCGATCGGCGAAGTGACCGGCGAAGCGGGTCGTATCGTGTTGAACGACGCGGTGTGGGTACGGCCGATGGTCGTAGGCGCTGACGGGTTGACGGTGCATATTGCGCTTTATCCCGAAGAGGCCGGCGACATCGGCTTCGAGATCTATAGCGAAGGTGACGATGGTGAAGCCTTGGTCTACAGCCAGGGCATGGTCTCGACTGACACCAAGGAGACACCGGACGCCTCCCTGATGCACGATCTGGCGACGCTGCGTCCGGGCGTATCCGTCGAGCAAATCCACACACTGCTGCTACAACCAGCCTGGACCCCGCAGTCCGCCACAACCGATGGCGCCGAGGCTTCTGTGTTCGCGCAGCACCGGGTGATGTTGTGTGGCCTCGATGCAGTAGATGCCGATAGCGTGCAAGCGCAGATGCCGGACGCGGTCTGTCTGGTACCGGCTGCTGATATGGATCTGGCGCGGTGCTATGAAACAGCTACGGCTGCCTTGTTGGAACAGCTGCAGTCGCTAGGTGGCCAGCGCGGTGAATACCTGATCCAGGTGGCAGTGCCAAGCGAGGGCATCGGCCGGACCCTGGCAGGGCTGAGCGGGATGCTGCGCACGGCGCAACTGGAAAATCCGCGCATTGTCGGGCAGGTGATCAGCGTCGAAGCGGGTCAGGACGCCGGGCAGGCGCTGCTGGAAAACCGCGGCCGTGATGCGCAGCTCGTGCGTTACGTCGATGGCGAACGCCAGATCGGCAGCTGGGTCGAATGGCAACCCCCGTCCGAGGTCGCGTCGCCGTGGAAGGCACAAGGCGTGTACCTGATTACCGGCGGCGCAGGCGGTTTGGGCTTGATCTTCGCGCGCGAGATTGCAAGTCAGGCCCGGAATGTGGTGCTTATCCTGACCGGCCGTTCGCCGTTGAATGAAGGCATCCAGGAGAACATCCGCCAATTGGAAACACTTGGCGCGGTGGTGCGATACCACGCGGTGGATGTCACCGATGCCGCCGCCTTGACGCAGCTGGTGCGCAGCATTCCGGAAGAGTTTGAAAGCCTCGATGGCATCATCCACAGTGCTGGTGTGCTGCGTGACAGCTTCGTCATCAAGAAGACGCGCCAGCAACTGCATGAGGTGCTGAGCGCCAAAGTCGCCGGTACGCTGAACCTCGATCAGGCGAGCCGTGACATGGCGCTCGACTGCTTTATCTGCTTCTCGTCCCTTGCCGGAGCGGTGGGGAACGTGGGTCAGGCCGACTATGCGGCGGCCAATGCATTCATGGACGTCTTTGCTCATCATCGTGCTGAACTCGTGGCGCGAGGGCAACGTCACGGACGCACGCTGTCGGTCAACTGGCCACTATGGGACGAAGGCGGCATGCATGTGGATGCGGCGACACGCGCGATGCTGATCCAGCAAGCGGGGGTGCATGCCCTGGCTACAAAAAACGGCGTGCAGGCCTTGCGACAGGCGTTGGCGAGTGGTTTGAATCAGATGCTGGTGGTGGCGGGCGATGCCGCGCGCATCCGCCAGGTGCTACTGGGCAAGCCACAGGAAGCTTCCGTAGTGATGCCATCGGCGATGACCCGCGATGGCGGTGCGAAGGCGAGTCAGGACGAGCAGACGTTACCCGAACAGGCCTTGCACCAGAAGGTGAAGCGGACACTCGCGGGTTTGGTGTCCTCGCTTATCAAAGTCAATGCGGAGGACGTCGACGGCGAAACAGTCTTGAGCGAATACGGTTTCGATTCGGTCACGCTGACGGAATTCTGCAACGCCATAAACGAACAGTATCGGCTCGAACTGAAGCCGATGATCTTCTTCGAGTACCCGACGCTCGATGGTCTGGCCGACTATCTGGTACGTGAACATCATGTAGCGATAGCGCCACGGCTTGCTGCGACAAATAGTGTGGTGTCGGCACCGGTCGCTGCGGCTGTGGCGACTTCAACACCAGCATTCGAACGTATCTGCTCGCGCAGTCGTAGCCGTTCCAGCGCATCGCTGGCGGCATCCATCGCGAGCCGAAGCCAGGCGATCAACGAACCGATCGCGATCATTGGCATGAGCGGTCAGTTCCCGCAGGCAAGGGACATTGATGCCTTTTGGAGCAACCTGCGCGACGGCAAGGATTGCATCAGCGAGATTCCACCCGAGCGCTGGGATTGGCGGACTTGGTATGGCGACCCCGGACGGGAAAATAATAAGACCAATATCACCTGGGGCGGCTTCATTGATGGGGTCGACGAATTCGATCCGATGTTCTTCAGCATCTCGCCCAAAGAAGCCGAGATGATGGACCCGCAGCAGCGGCTGATGATGATCCATGTCTGGAAGGCGCTGGAAGATGCCGGTTACGCCGGTCATGCGCTTTCAGGCAGCGATACGGCCATCTATGTCGGCACCGGTGCGCCCGGATATGGCGCGCTGCTCAATCGTGCCAACCTCTGGGGTGAAGCCTATTCATCGACCGGCGGGGTACCTTCAGTCGGTCCGAACCGCATCAGCTATCTGCTCAATTGGCATGGTCCGAGCGAGCCAGTGGAAACGGCTTGCTCAAGCTCGTTGGTAGCGCTGCGGCGTGGTGTGGCGGCCATTCAAAACGGCGAATCGTCGATCGCCATCGTTGGCGCGGTGAATACCATCTTGACGCCCGAGGCTCACATCAGCCTGAACAAGTCGGGCATGTTGTGCGAGGACGGCCGCTGCAAGACTTTCTCCAGCGAGGCCAATGGCTACGTGCGCGGCGAAGGTGTCGCGATGCTGGTATTGAAGAAACTGTCGGATGCCGAGCGCGACGGTGACCACATCTATGGTCTGGTACGTGGTACTGCGGAGAACCACGGTGGCCGTGCCAATTCGTTGACGGCGCCCAATCAGAAGGCACAAGCGGCGGTGGTCAGGAAGGCTCACCTGCAGGCGGGCATCGATCCACGCACCGTGAGCTATATCGAAGCGCACGGCACCGGCACCCCGCTGGGCGATCCGGTGGAGATCAATGGTCTGAAGGCCGCGTTCAAGGAGCTGTACGCGGCCACGGGCGAGAGCGGAGTAACCGAACGGCACTGCGGACTGGGTTCGGTTAAGACCAATATCGGCCATCTGGAACTGGCGGCTGGTGTGGCGGGCGTGATCAAGGTCTTGCTGCAGATGAAGCACAAGACGCTGGTGAAAAGTCTGCACAGCGAGAGCCTAAATCCATATATCGATTTGAATGGCAGTCCCTTCTACGTGATGCAAGAGGCACGTGAATGGACGGCGATGCGCGATGCGCAGGGTCAGGCCTTGCCGCGCCGCGCCGGCGTGAGCTCGTTCGGCTTCGGTGGCGTGAATGCACACGTGGTGCTGGAGGAGTACATCCCTTCGACGTTGAGCGCGCCGGTTGCATATGGTCCCGTCGTCGTCGTCGTGTCAGCACGCAATGAAGAGCAGCTGCGGCAACAGGCGCAATCGCTACTGGCGTTTCTTTCTTCGCAGCCTGAGGCTTCGCAGATCGAGCTGGCTGATCTGGCCTATACGCTGCAGGTCGGACGTGAGGCGATGGAGGAGCGGCTGGGTCTCGTGGTTGGTTCGTTCACCGAACTGCGCAAAAAACTGAGCGCCTATGTCGCGGGCGACACGGCCATCGAAGACCTGCACCGAGGCCAGGTCAGGCGTAATAAGGAAGCAGTGACTGCACTTTCGACCGATGAAAACATGGCCCATACCGTCCGCAACTGGGTCGAGAAGGGCAATTTGGACAAACTGCTCGACGTGTGGATTAAGGGATACGGTCTCGATTGGGGTGTTCTCTACGGCACGCATAAACCACGTCGCATCAGCTTGCCGACGTATCCCTTTGCGCGGGAGCGGTATGGGATGTCCAGCGGTTTGGCTGCGCGATCAAGTGTGCAGATTGCCGGTGACCTACTGCAAGTTCTACATCCGTTGGTGCAGCGCAACTCATCAAACTTGTTAGGGCCTCGTTTCAGCAGCCGCTTTAGCGGGAGTGAAATTTTCCTTGCAGACCATAAGGTGCTCGATAGCCAAGTATTGCCAGGTGTGGCCCAACTGGAAATGGCTCGCTTCGCGGCGAGCGAAGCGAAGGACGGCGCCGGCGTACTACATATGCGGGATGTCGCGTGGGCGCGCCCAATAGTCGTCGGCAGTGAGGGCCTGGAGGTGCGGGTATCACTGTATCCGGAGGATAGCGGCGAGATCCGTTACGAGATTTACACCGAATCCGTGGATGGCGACGTCGTCTATGGCTACGGTGTGGTGACAGGTGTCATGGAAGATGTCACGCCGGCGCCTCATGATCTGAAAAAGTTGCGTCAACAGTGCGCCCTAAAGCGCTTAGATGCCGCGCAATGCTATGCGATGTACGAAGATCTGGGCATCCACTATGGACCCGGTTTTCAAGGCTTGAGCGAACTGTTCGTCGGAGAGCAGCTCGCCTTGGCACGGATAACGCTGCCGACTGCGGTGCAGGAGTCTAAGGGGCGCTACGTGCTGCATCCAAGCTTGCTCGATGCAGCGCTACAAGCATCAATCGGTTTGCAATTGGGTACGAGCAGTGGCGATTTGAAGCCGATGCTGCCGTTTGTGCTGGAATCCTTGAACGTGCGTGCCTCCTGCACGACCAGTATGTGGGTGGTCGTTCGGCGCAGCAGTGGCGGTGCCCCAAGTGATGTAATTCAAAAGCTTGATATTGATGTGTGCGACGAAAACGGTGTGGTGTGCCTGCAATTCAAGCGGCTTGGTTTTAAGGTTTTGAAAACCACTCCGACTGATGATCTTGCCCAAGAACCGATCTCCGGAGACGTGATAATTCATCCGAATATCCAGCAGGTGAATTCTTCTGTTCGGCAACCGGCACGGTTGGAATTGGAGATAGGGGGCATGACACCGGTAAACGACTCGGCTGACGACATCCAGGCAGACATCCAAGCGAGAGCGGATCGTTATTTTGTCCGCTTCTTGTCAAATGCACTAAAGCTGCCGGTACACAAGATCGACCCGCAGGCTCAGATGGAAGCTTATGGCATTGATTCCCTCTTGGTGTTGGATTTGACGCGCGCCTTGGAAAAGCCTTTTGGTCCGTTATCAAAAACGCTGTTCTTTGAATATCAGACCTTAGCCGCGCTGAGCGAATATTTTGTGCGACATCACCATGCTGCGGTGATGGGCTTGGTGGGTGTGAGCCACGCAACCACGGTCGCAGCGCCGGCAACTGAGTCGCTGGCGACCGGAATGGATAAGCTTGATTTTGGGCAGATACGCGTCCGCTCACGCTATGAGACGCACAGCCGCATCAACAAGGATGCCAGCCGTGAGATCGGTGAAATTGCGATCGTGGGCTTAGCTGGACGCTACCCGCAGGCCGACAATCTGGAGCAATTCTGGAACAACTTGAGCCGAGGCAAGGACAGCATCACCGAGATTCCTGCCGAGCGTTGGGATCACACGCTGTATTTCGACGAAGACCGCAGCAAGCCCGGAAAAACTTATAGCAAATGGGGCGGTTTCATTGACGGCATCGATCTGTTTGATCCGCTGTTCTTCAACATCTCACCGCGCGAAGCGGAGTTGCTGGATCCGCAGGAGCGTCTGTTTCTGGAATGCGTATATGCCACGCTGGAAGACGCCGGATACACCAGGGAAAGCGTGGCCGAGGACAGCAATGTCGGCGTCTTTGTCGGTGTGATGTACGAGGAATACCAGTTATACGGTGCCCAGGAACAGTCGCGAGGACGGCCCATTGCCGTGCCGGGCAGCGCGGCGTCGATCGCCAATCGAATTTCGTACTACTGCAACTTCAACGGTCCGAGCCTGGCACTGGACACGATGTGTTCGTCGTCACTGACGGCGATTCATCTGGCTTGCCAGAGCTTGCGGCAAGGCAGCTGTGCAGTGGCAGTGGCCGGCGGGGTAAATCTGTCGGTACACCCGAACAAATATCTGATGCTTGCGCAAGGCAAATTCGTTTCCGGCAAAGGGCGCTGCGAAAGTTTCGGCGAAGGCGGCGAAGGCTATGTGCCAGGCGAAGGTGTGGGCGCAGTATTGCTCAAACCACTGGCACAGGCGCAAGCCGACGGTGACCACATTTATGGGGTAATCAAAGCCTCCGCGATCAACCACGGCGGCAAGACCAACGGCTATACGGTGCCTAACCCCAATGCACAGGCCAAGCTGATCGAGCGGGCGTTGCGCGAGGGTGGGGTCGACGCGCGTGCGGTGAGCTATATCGAAGCGCATGGTACCGGTACTAGCCTGGGCGACCCGATCGAGATCGCAGGGTTGTCAAAGGCGTTTCGGAGCTGGACACAAGACACGCAGTTTTGCGCCATTGGGTCGGCCAAATCGAACATCGGGCATGCCGAGAGCGCGGCGGGCATCGCTGGTGTGACCAAAGTGTTGCTGCAGATGAAGCATCAGCAACTGGCACCGAGCCTGCATTCGAGCGTGCTGAACCCGAACATCGACTTTGACGGAACGCCGTTTGTGGTGCAGCAGGAACTCGCAGCTTGGCCACGGCCTGTGTGGGAGGTCAATGGCTTGAAGCGGGAAGGTCCGCGAATTGCTGGTATTTCCTCGTTCGGTGCAGGCGGCGCCAATGCGCACATAGTGATCGAGGAATACGTCACGCCGGTCACGCCACAAGCTGCACGAGGTACGGCGCTGATCGTGCTATCGGCACGTCACGAAGACCGGCTGAAGGAACAGATTCAGCGATTGCTGGCAGCGATCATGGCCGATCCGGATATGGCGCTCGCGGATCTGGCTTATACCCTTCAGATTGGCCGTGAGCCCATGGATGAGCGGCTGGCCTTGGTGGTGGATTCGCTGGACGAGCTGCGCGAGAAGCTGACTGCCTATTTGGCAGGCGAGACGGCGATAGACGAGCTGTATCGCGGCCAGGTGAAGCGCCATAAAGATTCGTTCTCTTCCCTGGCGGGCGACGACATCACAGCCACGATTGCCGAAACATGGATGGCCAAGGGCAAATACGGCAAGTTGCTCGATCTGTGGGTGAAGGGCTTGGCGTTCGACTGGCAGCGTCTGTATGGAGCCCATAGACCGCGACGCATCAGTCTGCCGACTTATCCGTTTGCACGCGAACGCTATTGGATCGAGATGTCCGATCCCCAGCCGGAAATTGCGACGAGCGAGGTATTGCATCCGGTGTTGCATTGGAACGCCTCGGACGCGGGACGGCAGCGCTTCAGTACTCGCCTGAGCGGCAAAGAACTCTTCCTGGCAGATCACGTGGCACAGGTTGGCCGTGTGCTGCCAGACGTAACGCATCTGGAAATAGTGCGCAGCGCGGTTAGCGAGGCGATCGGTGAAGAGGGGCATATAGCCTTGAACGAGATGATATGGGCGCAGCCGGTTGTGGTGAGTACCGACGGACTGACGCTGCATATCGCGCTCTACCCTGAAGAGGGTGGCGAGATCGGTTTCGAGATGTACAGCGAAGGCGAAGCCGGCGAAGTCCTCGTGCACAGCCAGGGTGTAGTACGCAGCGAATCGGCACTGGTACCAAGGCTGACGGAATCGGAGGCGCGGCCGGCTGAGCTATCTAGTAGTGGGCCAATTCAAACTCTGCTGCTACGCCAAATATGGACAGCGCCGGCGGCGGCGATGGACGTCAGCGATACGTATGCGCAACACGTCGTGCTGCTCTGTGGCGTGGACAAGGTGGACGTCATCAACTTGCAACGCCAACTGCCCGGCGTTGTTTGCCTGGCGCCAGCAAGCGGCGGTGATATCGCCCAACGCTTTGAAGCGGCTGCCGGTGTGTTGTTGGAACAGATTCAGGAGCTGGGCCGTCAACGTGGAAAACATCTGATCCAAGTGGTAGTGCCGAGCGAGGGTGTTGGCCAGACCATGGCAGGCTTGGGCGGTATGTTGCGCACGGCCAAGTTGGAAAACCCGCACATCGTTGGCCAGGTAATCGGTATCGAACCAGGCCAGGATGTATGTCAGGCACTGCTGGAAAACCGCGTCCTCGATGCGCAACAAGTGTGTTACGTCCACGGCGAGCGTCGGGTCAGCAGTTGGGCTGAATTGCCAGTCGCGATCGATGTAGGTCAGCCATGGAAAGCGCAGGGCGTGTACTTGATTACCGGCGGCGCGGGTGGTTTGGGCTTGATCTTTGCGCGCGAGATTGCGCGTCAAGTGCGGAATGTCGTGTTAATTCTGACCGGCCGCTCGGCATTGAACGAAAGTATCCATGCCAACATCCTCTCCCTTGAAACCCTGGGCGCTGTGGTGCGCTACCACGCAGTCGATGTCACCGATGGCGTCGCGTTGACGCGCTTGGTACGCAGCATTCCGGAAGAATTTGAAAGCCTCGACGGCATCATCCATAGCGCAGGCGTGTTGCGCGATAGCTTCATCGTCAAGAAGACTCGGAAGCAGCTCAACGAAGTGCTCAGTGCCAAAGTGGCTGGCACGCTGCATCTCGACGAGGCTAGCCGTGACATGCCACTGGATTGTTTCATCTGCTTCTCGTCCTTGGCTGGGGCATTCGGCAACATAGGTCAGGCTGACTATGCGGCAGCAAATGCCTTCATGGATGCCTTCTCGCACTATCGCGGTGCCCTGGTTACTCAGGGCCTGCGCCATGGGCGTAGCTTGTCAATTAACTGGCCGTTATGGGAAGAGGGCGGCATGCGGGTCGATGCCGCTACGCGCCAGAACATGACGCAGCAGACCGGATTGATTCCGCTGCGCAATGCCAGTGGCTGTGCCGCACTGGCACAGGCATTGTCGAGCGGTCTGCCTCAGGTACTGGTGGCCGAAGGCGTGATGAATAGGATGAAGGCAGCGCTGCTTATGGCTGCGCAGTCGAACGCGCTCGCGGTTGTTGATCCGCTACAGATTCCGCAAACAGTGTTTCATCGCGGCACATCGGACCAGCCTGTCCAACAATCCAGTAGCCGACCCAATGGCGAGGAATTCTTCCTTGCACGAGAGAACAACGAGGCGCCAGCTGTCACTGCGCAGGCCGATGTGGGTGTGAATAAGCTGTTGCGTGAAAAGAGCATCCAGCAGTTCAAGAAGATAATAAGCAAGGGGATCAAGCTGCCTGTTGACGCCGTCGAGGCGGATGTCAGCTTTAGCGAATACGGTATCGACTCGGTCGTTATCATGGAATTGACCAACGTCTTGCGCGAGGTGTTCGCTGCCGACAGCGTCAGTACGACATTGTTCTTCGAACACCAGAGCATCGATAGCCTGGTCGATCATTTCATGCAGACTGAAACCGAAGCGCTGATGCGTTGGACGGGGTTGGATAGCGCTGTTTCGCTGTTATCTACGCCCGAGAGTGATGAATCGGCGAATGCCACCGTCAGCGCAACGCGCTCACAAATTGCTCCGACGCCCACGTTGAACTCATTATCGGCGCTGCGCAGCAAGTTGGGGCGGTCAAGCCGCTTTCAGATGAGTGACGGCTTCCGCGGAGCGGCGCCTACGAAGGTGACAATGCTGGTCACGCAACGGTTCGAAGTGGCGATTGTCGGTCTCTCCGGGCGTTACCCCGGTGCCGCGGACGTCAATCAGTTCTGGGACAACCTTGCCGCCGGACGCAACTGTATTTCAGAAATACCGCCAGAACGCTGGGACAACAGCAGGTTTTTCGACGAGCAAAAGCATCAACCTGGAAAGACCTACACCAAGTGGGCAGGTTTGCTGGACGACGTGTATTGCTTTGATCGTCTGTTTTTCAATATCACGCCGCGTGAAGCACAGTGGATTAGCCCGCAAGAGCGGCTTTTCATGCAAGAGGTATATGCGAGCGTCGAAGACGCGGGCTACACACCGGCAAGCCTGAGTCAAAGCAGGAAGATCGGCTTGTTTGTGGGCGTTGCGAATGAGCACTATGCGACAGGCGCGCGCTTCTGGTCGATCGCTAATCGGATCTCCTATCTATGCGATTTCCAGGGACCGAGTATGGCGGTCGACACCGCGTGCTCATCCTCGCTGACCGCGCTGCATCTCGCCATCGAAAGCCTGCGTAACGGCGACAGTGAAGTCGCCGTTGCCGGCGGCGTGAATCTGATCGTCGCGCCAACACATATAATCAATTTATCTGCCGCGACCATGCTATCCAGCGGTGACAAATGCAGTTCGTTTGGTGTTGACGGCGACGGGTTCGTGGATAGCGAAGCGGTTGGCGCCATCGTACTCAAACCACTGCATCGTGCAGTTGCCGATGGCGACCATATCTATGGCGTTATCAAGGGTAGCGCGGTCAATTCCTCCGGCAAGACCCGTGGTTATATGGTGCCAAGCCCGAACTTGCAGGCGCAGGTGGTGAGTGACGCGCTGCAAAAGGCAGGTGTCGATGCGCGCCATGTCAGCTATCTGGAAGCACATGGTACGGGGACCAGTCTGGGCGATCCGATCGAGATCGCGGGACTGTCGAAGGCTTTTCGGAACTGGACGCAAGACAAGCAGTTCTGTGCCATTGGTTCCGTCAAGTCGAACATCGGTCACAGCGAGAGCGCAAGCGGCTTCACAGGCATCAGCAAGGTATTGATGCAGATGAAGCACCACATGCTCGCGCCGAGTCTGCATGCGAGCATGCCCAATCCGAACATCAAATTCGCCGACACGCCCTTCATGGTACAGCAGCAGCTGGCTCCCTGGCCGCGCCCGGTGCTGGAGCTTGATGGAAACCGGCGAGAATTTCCAAGGATCGCGGGAATTTCCTCGTTCGGTGCCGGCGGCGCGAATGCTCATGTGGTGATCGAGGAATACATTGCGCCACTCAACACCAATCAGGCTCCTGCGCAGGCGAATCATGGCCCGGCAATGGTGGTGCTGTCTGCCCGCAATCAGGAGCGGCTGATCGAGCAAACACAACGCCTGTTGGCAGCGATCGCGCCGACGCGTGCCGAGGCCGATCTGACACTGGCCAATGTTGCTTATACCCTGCAGGTTGGCCGTGAGGCGATGGAGGAGCGGCTGGGGCTGCTGGTGGATTCGCTCGATGATTTGCGACTCAAGTTGATCGCCTTTGCTACCGGTCAAGGCGATATCGATGGCGTCTACCAGGGTCAGGCCAAACGTAGCGCCTTATCGATGCTCTCAGGCGATGAGGATATGGCACTTACGGTCCAGGCATGGGCTGCCAAGGGCCAATTCGGCAAGTTGCTCGGCCTTTGGGTGAAGGGCTTCACTTTCGACTGGAATGCTTTGTACAGCACCGACGACGGCATACGTGCCGGAGCCGCTCGTCCACGCCGTATCAGTCTGCCTACGTATCCATTTGCGCGAGAGTACTACTGGACGGATGTTCCCTATCCAGACTTGCCGAACGCAGGGGGCGCTACAGGTCAATCACAGTCATTCGCTGGCTACGGAGCTGTGCTCGCTTCCAAGCAGTCAGTTGCAGCTTCATCGGATAAGGCGACGCCGACGATAAGCCGTGAGACGGTGGTCGCCTTGCACTCCCCGAACTTGTCGGACACCTTCGATGCGATAGACACATCACACCCGTTAGTCCGACCTGCAGCCGTCGTCGCGCCCGCACCGATCATGGCTACTTCGTCGAGCGTGGATGTTTCGACGTTGACGATCAACCATCAGCAGGCGATGGTCGCGATCTGGCAAGAATTGTTCGGACGCGCGTCGGTGGAGATCGACGACGACTTCTTCGAGCTTGGTGGAGACTCCTTGCTGGGGACCCAGCTGGTGTCGAGAATTCTTGCCGAATTCGGGGTCGAGATAACGATAGGAGTGATTTTCGAATCGTCGACCGTGAGGTCGCTCGTCGCAAGCATCCAGTCGCTCGGTAATTCACTCGATACGTTATCGAGAGCGCCGAATGAGCAGCCGATTTCATCGGCGATATCGTCTGCCACGCGCGATTCGACGTCGATGATCAACCATCAGCAGACGATGGTCGCGATCTGGCAAGAATTGTTCGGACGCGTACCGGTGGAGATCGACGACGACTTCTTCGAGCTTGGTGGAGACTCCTTGCTGGGGACCCAGCTGGTGTCGAGAATTCTTGCCGAATTCGGGGTCGAGATAACGATAGGAGTGATTTTCGAATCGTCGACCGTGAGGTCGCTCGTCGCAAGCATCCAGTCGCTCGGTAATTCACTCGATACGTTATCGAGAGCGCCGAATGAGCAGCCGATTTCATCGGCGATATCGTCTGCCACGCGCGATTCGACGTCGATGATCAACCATCAGCAGACGATGGTCGCGATCTGGCAAGAATTGTTCGGACGCGTACCGGTGGAGATCGACGACGACTTCTTCGAGCTAGGTGGAGACTCTTTGCTGGGTATCCAGCTGGTGTCGAAAATTCGTGCCGAGTTCGGCGTCGAGATATCGGTAGGAGTGATCTTCGAATCGTCGACCGTGAAGTCGCTCGTCGCAAGCATCCAGTCGCTCGGTAATTCACTTGACATGGCATCGAATGCGCCGAATGAACAGCCGATTCCGTTGGCGATACAGCCTGCCAGCCCCGAAGCGCCGTTGTCCGACTTGCCGATTCAATACGCGGACTTTGCGCAATGGCAGCGGCAATGGCTGAGCGGAAAGGTGTTGGAGCAGCAGCTGAGCTACTGGAAACAGCAGCTCGCTGATTGCCCGAGCCTGTTGACGCTGCCCACCGACCGACCGCGGCCCGCGCGGCTGAGTCATAGGGGAGCGATGCTGTCGTTCATGCTACCGGCAACGCTGGTGTCGGCACTGCGGGGCCTGGGCAACGAGACGCAAAGCACGCTGTTCATGACGCTGTACGCGGCGTTCAATGTGCTGCTGGCCCGTTATTCGGGCCAGAGCGATATCTGCATCGGCACGCCGATCGCCAATCGCAACCGCAGCGAAGTCGAAGAGCTGGTGGGTTTCTTCGTCAATACGTTGGTGCTGCGCACCCAGGTGGACCAGACGCAGGATTTCAATACCTTGCAGCAGCAAGTACGGCAGTGCGCACTGGATGCGTATGCGCACCAGGATGTGCCGTTCGAGCAACTGGTGGAAGCCGTGCAGCCGGAGCGGCATGCCAGCTATACGCCATTGTTCCAGGTGATGTTGGTGTTGCAGAACACGCCGATGGATGCCCTGGTGTTGCCCGGTCTATCGATCCAAGCAATCGACAGCGAAAACGTCACCGCCAAGTTCGATCTCACGCTGACGTTGACAGAGAACAAGAACGGCCTGCAGGGTTGCTTCGAATACAGCACGGACCTGTTCGACGCGAGCACGATTGCGCGCCTGGCCGACCATCTCACGCACTTGCTCG
>NZ_JACHCP010000017.1 GCF_014207185.1 Rhodanobacter sp. A1T4 | reverse complement strand
CGTGGGACGGATTGCTGCAAGGTGAATACTTGCAACGCTAAGACCACCTGCAATAAATCACACGCCTGTCCGCATGACGGAAGGCCAGTCGCTGCATGAGTTGTCAAAGAATGCCTGTCGGTCGCGCCAAAACATCGGATTTGATTCGTACGGAGGAACCGGATGCCGTTTCACCGGCCTTTGTTGATCGGCGCAGCCGCAAAAAATCGCATCGTTCAATACGCAGAAGGGCTATTTGGACAGTGGACAGCACACCGGAGTCGCGCAACAGACCGATCGTCTGCAACCGGCCGCGTTGCTCGGCGCCGGCCTTGAGTTGTTTATCGGGCAACCGATAGCCCAGCGAGCGATTGGCATAGCCCAGCTGGAAGCGGGCGATCAGCTCGGGATGCTGCAGGCCGCGCTTGGCCAGGTACGCCATTGCGTCCGGGCTTTGTGTCAGCGTCTCCCGGTAATACCCGAGCACCTGGCGCAGCAACGCCTGTCGATCCGCTTCGGCAGCTAAGGTAAAAGACGCCGGTGTGCGCACCGCTGTCACCACCGGCGCATCGATCAGGCCCAGTTCCGTGCGCAAGGTTTCCACCGCATGCCGGAAGCTCACGCCCCGACGGTGCATCACCCAGTCGATCGGACCGCCGGCCGCGTTGCAGCCGAAGCAGTGATACAGGTTCTTCGCCGGCGTCACGATCAGCGAGGGCGTCGCATCCTCGTGGAAGGGACAACGCCCCGCATAGTCCCTGCCCTGTTTGGTCAGCGCGATCCCGTCGGCTTCGACCAGCCGCACCAGGGACACCTGTTGCTTGAGCTGCTCGATGTCGTGTTCCGGGATGCGTGCCATAAAACGGTCTCCGGCCAAAAACCTGTCAAGGGGATAAAGCAAAAAATAACCATGCTGGAACATTACGCCATTTTGGCGTAACGTCAACTCCATTCCGCAGAGAGAGGGCTAGCGTATGGGCACGATCCGTTTCACATCCATCGGCCCCATGACGACTGACGAGAAGATCTTTTTCCAGGCACTCGGCCTACGCATTGCAGGACTGCGCAAGGATCTTGAGCTGACGCAGCAGCAACTCGCCGAGTTGCTCGGCGTGTCGCAGCAGATGGTGGCCTCTTACGAGGTGGGACGTCGGCGTGTGCCGATCTCTCTGCTACCCACACTAGCCCGGGTACTCGCCACAAGCATGGAAGGGCTGATCGGTGAGGACAGCAGGCGTAGCGGCAAACGCGGCCCGGCTTCCAAGCTGCAACAACAGCTCGATCAGGTCAGTCAGTTGCCCCGTGCACAGCAGAAGTTTGTGAGCCAGATGCTCGACACGGTATTGCAGCAGGCCAGTCGCTAGGCGACTAAAAGATAACGATTCGGCGTTGCCGTCGATCGCATAGCACCTGCCTCACGGGCCGCGACAGCGGCCTGTGAGGTGGGTTTTTCTTGGTATAAATAAACACCGACGGCGACGCATCACCACCAACGATAACGGTCGACACCGATCGCATACGCGGAGGCATGTCATGAACAAGTTCATCCAGCATCTGGCAACCGCCTCCCGCGAGGAGTTGGTCGCGCCAGTGCAGCGCGCGGTGCAAAAAGCTATTGCGCGCACTCACGCTACCGGAAGGCCGACCGTTGGCAGTGATGCCGAGGGCCATTTGATGCTGTTCTTTCCCGACGGTCGTTCAGTGCCCTACACGCCAGACTGGGAATCGTCCTGTGCGCAGGATGAGGAGCCCGCTTGAGCTCTGACGGATAGTTATTTGCGCACAACGCAAATTTCCCCGTTCGTCGCACGCCCTTCGAGATCATTTCGGGGCGAAGCTGATTTCTTTAGTCATTGAGGTGGTTGCCAACCCCTTTGCACCAGGCAAACGGGATAGTCACTGCGCGCAAAAAAACGACTACAAAACCGATACAACCAAGCAGAAACATGGATACAGCGCAAAGCCTTATGGCATAAAGGCTAGCGGGCAAAAACAGTGCGAAACGACTACAGCCCTTTATGTTCCACTACAGACTGTTTTCTACTCTTTCGATCTGCCTGCGCTGCCGATGACAGACAGCAAAACGCCCGCGCTAGGCGGGCGTCGGCATGATCGCCTTCCGGGCCTACTGGAACAGGATGGGGGCGCCTCGCTGAACACTTTTTTCAGCCAACCCTCGCAGCCGATCCACCAAGGGTTCTCCATCCACATCAAAGAAGCAGTCGAGCAGGTTCCTTGGCTTCAAGCCAAGCGCCGTCGCAACCTTCTTCTTCCACGCGGAGTTGAACTCCACAGGTGGCAGCTCACGCAAGGCCTTTCCTATCAAGTCGAGCTCGACGATAAGCCGCAAGGATTCATCGGAAGACCACTCGCCGTCGCTGTCGTGATGCTCCACCAACACCGGGCACTGGCTTCCGCGCTGGCCATTTTCTACGGCAGCAACAACTGCGTCCCTGAAGAAGTTGAAGTCCGCGTAAGCGCCAACCTCGACGCCATCTATTTCTTCAGCACCATCAAACGCGCATAGGTAGAGGCCCATCAGTAGTTCTCCCTGGCCACGGACTTGCCACACTTCTTCATGAGATCAATCAATGAATCATCGAACACACACGTCTCTGGAACGCGCAAAACAAGCTGTATCCCTTTATCCACTGCCTTAAATGCAAGTAGTCGTATCTGATACGTCGCTCTAAGCCTCGAAACATTTTTGACCAGATACATCCTGTTGAATGCCTCTGCATCGGGCATCGCACTCCGAGCAACCTGATGCTTTGTAGCCTTAAATTCCATAACGCACCTCAATACGGCAATGGCTGAACAGACACACCCCACCTGGTGAGGTAGTTCTGGAAAGTAGGATTCACCGGACGGCTCGTATAGATAGTCAGCGGGGTCGGTGGGTCATTAACAAGCGCTCCATACGTCTGCAGCCTGAGCTGGTAGGAAGAATCCAACGTACTGGAACCTGTTTTGATCTCGGCGAGGCCATCCTCGTTCAAACCATCGTAAATCGTGCCTACGAGATCGCCGCTGGCCGTGTACTGAGGTTTTCCGACGATCACCTGAAACGCCGCGCTATTTACCTGATCTGGCGATGGAGTAAAGGGAACCTTCCCTGTGGAATTCAGTGCCGCTAGCTGCTGAGGCTCGGCTGCTTGGCCACTAACCAGCTGTGACGGAGAACCCGATGCACCCGCCGCTGTATCAACGGCTCCCGCGTTTGGAACAACAAAACGCCCGCATGAGGCGGGCGTTTTGTTAGTTACATCAGACTACCGTTCAACAAGCACCCAATCATGCGGCTCATTTCGCAATTGAGCAATTTGCGCCGGCGTAAGGCCAAACGTCATCTGCACATAGCTGGGAGAGACTTCCTCAGTCTCGCTACGAGAGTCACCTCGCACATCCGGTGGCGCATCCCTTAGCTCCAAGAACACCCCCTCGCTCGGCGCATATGTTATTAGCGCTCGCCATCCTTGCTGTTTTCCACTAGGTCCACGCACAACATCGACTAAGGAATCGATATCTGTGACTCGGTTCTCGCCCTTCAGATCAATGTACTTCAAAGGAGTCACTGCAGAACCCTCACGCGTGGATTGACGATGCTATTCGTATTGATGCCCGGATAATTGAATTCTAGAAATCCGGCGCCCGTTTTACCACCCGGAACAAATTCTTCATACGGGGCGTCTAAAACATTTTGCAACCCCGCCGGATCCTTGAGCTGGAATTCAAGCAAATAGTTCGGTTCGTAGTCTAATTTCAAAGCGTCCTTGTAGCCTTGTGCAGTAGTTATTCCGCTAACTTCCTCAGCAGATCCGATGAATCCCATTCCTTCCGGGTACCCATCCACGGGCTTTCCGCCAAATGAGAAATCTCTACCGGCAACAAAATCTCGATACTGCTGAGGAGTCAGAGTTCGCGCGAAATAACCATCAGAGGGCAACCCGCTTTCACCCCAATTGGATATGTCGTACGTAAGAGGAGTTGTATTGCTTGGAACATCAGAGCACGCCACCGCATCCTGTCGTACTTTTTGCCTGACCCCCTAGTGTGGTTGCGGCCTCCCGAGCGTTTCACCCCGACACATCGCTGATGGTAAACGGCCAGACCCCCGGACGCACGTTTTCCGGCAACAGCGGCCGATCAGTCGAGCGTTTCTTCCAGCGCTTCGGCATCGAGCGTGGCCAACAGCGTGTCGCGATCGGTGTCGGGGGCATCCTCGTGCACCGCCCGACCCACCGGCATGCGCCCCGGATGCGTTGCCGTGTGGATCGCTTTCAGCTGCCGGATGCTGACCTGCGTGTAGATCTGCGTGGTGTTGAGCGAGACATGGCCGAGCATCGCCTGGATAAAGCGGATGTCGGCCCCGTTTTCCAGCATCAGTGTGGCCATCGTGTGCCTAAACAGATGGCAGCTCCCGCGTTTGATGAGCTTCGCCGCATCCACGTGTTCGCGCACCAGTTGGGTCAGACGGTTCGGCGTGAACGCTTCGCTCAAGTGCGTCAGGAACAGCGTGCCGTCATCACCGCCGCTGGCCAGCTGCGGCCGCACATCGTCCCGATACTTGCCGATCCACGCCAAGGCGCGTTCGCCGATCGGCACCATGCGATCCTTGCGGCCCTTCCCCTGGCGCACCATCAGCGTGCCGCGTTCCGTGTCCAGATCATGCACGTGGATGCCGATCAGCTCCATGCGCCGGATGCCGGTGGAGTACAGCGTCTCCAGCATCGCCCGATCACGCAGGCCGGTCGGCGTGGCCAGATCCGGCACCGCCATCACCGCTTCGGCCTCACCCACCGTCAGCACATGCTTGGGCAACCGATGTTCCAGTCGCGGCAGCTCCAGATCGGACGCCGGGTTGTAGAGGATGTGGTTGTAGCGAGCGAGCCACTTAAACAGCGCACGCACCGGCACGATGCGCGTGTGCTGGCTGCGCGTGGAGAGCGGCTGGCCATCCTTCTTGCGATGCAGGAAGAGATACCGCTGGTAGCGTTCCAGGATCGGCTTGGTGATCTCCTGCGGACGACGCAAGCCGCGGGCATCGCACCAGGTCACAAAGTAGCGCAGGTAAATCTCGCGCGCCTCGATGGTCTTCTCGGAGTAGTTCTTCTCACGCTGCCACGCACCGAAGCGCAACACCGTGTGATACAGGCTGTCCGGATCGCGCACGTCACCGATCGGCACCCTCGGCGTGTGCTGGCCCTTGCGCGGCATCGCTTACTTGCCAGCGGCTAAGTGAGAAGCTGCGGCGTACGACCCTGAGCGCGAGACCACCGGTGCCGTGCTTTTCGGTAACGTCTTCGCGTCGATCAGCGTCGAGACGTTGTCGTGCAGGGTGTGCACGGCCTCGGCGACCCGACGACCACGCCCCGACACGGGGCCGACCGTGGCCCGACCGGGCACCGACCGTGCTGCACTCACCCCCGACCGGTCGTCGTCATAGGCGGTCATGGCCACACCGTTGGCTTCCGTCAGTCCCATCAGGAAGCGACCACCGTGTTCGCCTTCGCCGTCATACAGCAGCTCGTAGTCGAAGCGCTGGCCACGATCGGCCCGATGGATCAGCACGTATTCCAGTTCGGCCAGACGGCCCAGGTGGATCTTCAGTTGCGTATCGCCCCAGCCGGTCAGCGCACGCACCTGACGACGGGTGAAGCGCAGATCCGTGCGTGACACGGCGAGGCGCTCGCATTCGTCGGTGACCCAGGTGTGCACGTGCTTCAGCAGCAAGCGGGTCTGTGGTGGCAACTCATCGAGCGTGCGGCCCAGCACTTCGTGCGCGAGCTGATTGGCCACCGCGATATCGGTCGGCACCACCTCGATGTAGCGCAGCTCCTTGCCGCGATGCTGCACCGTGTGCACCGGGCGCTGGTACTGATGCAGCAGCGCGATCGCCCGGATCAGCGTGAGGTATTTCATGTGATCCCGGCGCGTGCGGGTCTGGTCATCCAGGAAGGTCAGCCGATCGGCATGCGGATTGACCACCGCGAGGGGTTGCAGCAAGCGCTGCGCATTACGATGCACCGCAAGGATCGCATCGCGATCGGTGGTGGCGAGCAGACCATCGAGCGTTTGCCGGCGACGCTGCAGCGCATGGATCGCCCGCGTCTGTTCGCGGCTCTCGTTCACCGTCAACACCAGGCAGCGATTGAGCAGTTCCTCGTCGATGTCGATCGCCGTGGTGGTTAAAAACAGCATCACCGGGCCTTCGACCCGATACTCGTGCGTGACCAGCAAGCCGGTGGTCGGATCTTTGCCGGTGCTGGCGATCGTCACTTCACCTTCCGATTGCAACAGCTTCAAGGCATAGCTCGCATTCGACGCGCCCTCTTCCTCGGCGATGGCCAGGATCTTGTGCTTGAGGTTCGTCTTGCCCATGTAAAACAGGCTCTGCCCGGTCATCGCCGAGTAGCGCACCTGGTCCTCGTCCGGCATCAGGGCGAGCACGGCATCCATCAGCGCACTCTTGCCGGCCGCACTGGAGCTTTGGATGATCACGGCCAAGGGCCGATCGAGCTGGCGCGACACCGCCGCCACATACCCGACCAGCGTGTTCGTGCGCTCACCCACCACGCCACACGCCGTAAAATCCGCCACGATGCGATCGAGCAGATCGGGCGATTTCAGCAGCGCTAATGCCTCGCTGTGTTCGCTGTCGCTGAGCTTCGGGATCTTGTCTTCTTTCGTGAGTGCGGCCGTCAGCTGTTCGGTCTGCACCGCTTCCAGTTTCAACAGCACACGACCGAGGTCGTGCTTGAGCACATCCTCGGCTTCGCCCAGCTCCATGCCGGCCTGCTTGGTAAACGCCGCCCGTGCTTTGGCCTGATACAGATCCAGCGTATCGACGTGGAAGCGCTCACCGCGACTGACCAGCAGGTTCACCTTCAGCGCTTCCGGGTTGAGCGGTTTCTTCCAGCCACGCACCCGATAGTGCCGATCGCCCAGCGTCAACATCAGATCGTGATCGCCCTGTGGCGTCGCCACATCCTCTACCGGCGCCGGCGGCAACGGCGAGGTGATCGTGGGTTCGGGCACCTCCACGGCGACCGCTTTTTCCTTAGCCGCCGGTGGGATCGGAGCAGCGACTAAGGGAGGATCGATCATCTCGCGTGCATCACGCGCGCTGGTCAGTGCCGGCGCCTCACCGTTCCCTAACCACTGGGCTTTGCGGATCATCAGCGCCAAGGCCTTGGCCGGCGGACTCATCGCCAAGGCGTACGCATTGGCGTCCATGCCTTTGGGGAACAGCACGCGGTAGCAGTCGATGCCGCTGGCCATCAGCGTCTTGGCCAGCGCCTCGGCAGCGGTGTTGCCGGCGTCATCGCGGTCATACGCGATCAGCACACGACGGATGCCGTAGCGCGCAAACGCAGCGCGATGATCGTCGGTAAAACCGTGCACACCGTAACTGGCGGTGACGTTTTTCAGACCGTGCACCCAGAAGGTCATCGCGTCGATCAACGCTTCGCACAGGATCACCTCGCCGCCGCAGGCGGCGAGGCCTTCTTCGTTCCACACCCCGGCATGCGGACCGGGCAGATACAGGTGATACGCCGTGCCCGCGCGCAGGTCATCGCGGATCTTGCGTCCATACACTTCGTGGATCGTGCCGTCGGCACCGATCACCGGCACGACAAGACTGCCATTAAAGTGTTCGTGGCCGGAGTCGCGCAACAGACCGATCGTCTGCAACCGGCCGCGTTGCTCGGCGCCGGCCTTGAGTTGTTTATCGGGCAACCGATAGCCCAGCGAGCGATTGGCATAGCCCAGCTGGAAGCGGGCGATCAGCTCGGGATGCTGCAGGCCGCGCTTGGCCAGGTACGCCATTGCGTCCGGGCTTTGTGTCAGCGTCTCCCGGTAATACCCGAGCACCTGGCGCAGCAACGCCTGTCGATCCGCTTCGGCAGCTAAGGTAAAAGACGCCGGTGTGCGCACCGCTGTCACCACCGGCGCATCGATCAGGCCCAGTTCCGTGCGCAAGGTTTCCACCGCATGCCGGAAGCTCACGCCCCGACGGTGCATCACCCAGTCGATCGGACCGCCGGCCGCGTTGCAGCCGAAGCAGTGATACAGGTTCTTCGCCGGCGTCACGATCAGCGAGGGCGTCGCATCCTCGTGGAAGGGACAACGCCCCGCATAGTCCCTGCCCTGTTTGGTCAGCGCGATCCCGTCGGCTTCGACCAGCCGCACCAGGGACACCTGTTGCTTGAGCTGCTCGATGTCGTGTTCCGGGATGCGTGCCATAAAACGGTCTCCGGCCAAAAACCTGTCAAGGGGATAAAGCAAAAAATAACCATGCTGGAACATTACGCCATTTTGGCGTAACGTCAACTCCATTCCGCAGAGAGAGGGCTAGCGTATGGGCACGATCCGTTTCACATCCATCGGCCCCATGACGACTGACGAGAAGATCTTTTTCCAGGCACTCGGCCTACGCATTGCAGGACTGCGCAAGGATCTTGAGCTGACGCAGCAGCAACTCGCCGAGTTGCTCGGCGTGTCGCAGCAGATGGTGGCCTCTTACGAGGTGGGACGTCGGCGTGTGCCGATCTCTCTGCTACCCACACTAGCCCGGGTACTCGCCACAAGCATGGAAGGGCTGATCGGTGAGGACAGCAGGCGTAGCGGCAAACGCGGCCCGGCTTCCAAGCTGCAACAACAGCTCGATCAGGTCAGTCAGTTGCCCCGTGCACAGCAGAAGTTTGTGAGCCAGATGCTCGACACGGTATTGCAGCAGGCCAGTCGCTAGGCGACTAAAAGATAACGATTCGGCGTTGCCGTCGATCGCATAGCACCTGCCTCACGGGCCGCGACAGCGGCCTGTGAGGTGGGTTTTTCTTGGTATAAATAAACACCGACGGCGACGCATCACCACCAACGATAACGGTCGACACCGATCGCATACGCGGAGGCATGTCATGAACAAGTTCATCCAGCATCTGGCAACCGCCTCCCGCGAGGAGTTGGTCGCGCCAGTGCAGCGCGCGGTGCAAAAAGCTATTGCGCGCACTCACGCTACCGGAAGGCCGACCGTTGGCAGTGATGCCGAGGGCCATTTGATGCTGTTCTTTCCCGACGGTCGTTCAGTGCCCTACACGCCAGACTGGGAATCGTCCTGTGCGCAGGATGAGGAGCCCGCTTGAGCTCTGACGGATAGTTATTTGCGCACAACGCAAATTTCCCCGTTCGTCGCACGCCCTTCGAGATCATTTCGGGGCGAAGCTGATTTCTTTAGTCATTGAGGTGGTTGCCAACCCCTTTGCACCAGGCAAACGGGATAGTCACTGCGCGCAAAAAAACGACTACAAAACCGATACAACCAAGCAGAAACATGGATACAGCGCAAAGCCTTATGGCATAAAGGCTAGCGGGCAAAAACAGTGCGAAACGACTACAGCCCTTTATGTTCCACTACAGACTGTTTTCTACTCTTTCGATCTGCCTGCGCTGCCGATGACAGACAGCAAAACGCCCGCGCTAGGCGGGCGTCGGCATGATCGCCTTCCGGGCCTACTGGAACAGGATGGGGGCGCCTCGCTGAACACTTTTTTCAGCCAACCCTCGCAGCCGATCCACCAAGGGTTCTCCATCCACATCAAAGAAGCAGTCGAGCAGGTTCCTTGGCTTCAAGCCAAGCGCCGTCGCAACCTTCTTCTTCCACGCGGAGTTGAACTCCACAGGTGGCAGCTCACGCAAGGCCTTTCCTATCAAGTCGAGCTCGACGATAAGCCGCAAGGATTCATCGGAAGACCACTCGCCGTCGCTGTCGTGATGCTCCACCAACACCGGGCACTGGCTTCCGCGCTGGCCATTTTCTACGGCAGCAACAACTGCGTCCCTGAAGAAGTTGAAGTCCGCGTAAGCGCCAACCTCGACGCCATCTATTTCTTCAGCACCATCAAACGCGCATAGGTAGAGGCCCATCAGTAGTTCTCCCTGGCCACGGACTTGCCACACTTCTTCATGAGATCAATCAATGAATCATCGAACACACACGTCTCTGGAACGCGCAAAACAAGCTGTATCCCTTTATCCACTGCCTTAAATGCAAGTAGTCGTATCTGATACGTCGCTCTAAGCCTCGAAACATTTTTGACCAGATACATCCTGTTGAATGCCTCTGCATCGGGCATCGCACTCCGAGCAACCTGATGCTTTGTAGCCTTAAATTCCATAACGCACCTCAATACGGCAATGGCTGAACAGACACACCCCACCTGGTGAGGTAGTTCTGGAAAGTAGGATTCACCGGACGGCTCGTATAGATAGTCAGCGGGGTCGGTGGGTCATTAACAAGCGCTCCATACGTCTGCAGCCTGAGCTGGTAGGAAGAATCCAACGTACTGGAACCTGTTTTGATCTCGGCGAGGCCATCCTCGTTCAAACCATCGTAAATCGTGCCTACGAGATCGCCGCTGGCCGTGTACTGAGGTTTTCCGACGATCACCTGAAACGCCGCGCTATTTACCTGATCTGGCGATGGAGTAAAGGGAACCTTCCCTGTGGAATTCAGTGCCGCTAGCTGCTGAGGCTCGGCTGCTTGGCCACTAACCAGCTGTGACGGAGAACCCGATGCACCCGCCGCTGTATCAACGGCTCCCGCGTTTGGAACCCCCGGCTCCACAAGGCTAACATCCGACTGGCCTTCCACAAGCGCCGGAACAGGCAACGGTTGATACTCGATCGGCTGACCACTTTCCAGCCCGGTCGAGACGGCGCTTCGGTAAGCAAAGCCCGCCATCATTCCCGCGTTGATGCTCTCTGCAAAAGCGACCGAGTTCATCGCGCCTTGCACGTTATTCGGGTTGGCCCGCAGCGAATAACCCGCAGCCGCCATATCCAAAGGTCCGCCTGCTGCCGCCATCGCCTTCACCAAGGCTAGCTGCTGCGCGGAATTGTCCTGTATGGCTCCCGCCTGCGACATCGGTATGCCGCCGTTGTATGCCATCTCTTGCTCAGTCTGACGGATATTTAGCTGCAAGGCCGCAAGCGCTCCCTGAGATTGCGCCACGGGATCGGCGCTCCCCAAACCTTGCACCGCCGCTTGTCCCTGTAGCTGTGCCCATTTGGCACTTCCCGGCAGCACATCGGCCAGCTGTTGATCTAAATCATCGCCGACCGCGTAAGGGTTATTGAGCGATAGATAGTTTGCTGTCGCGGAAACCGTTACCTGCGAGAGGTCTGTCACGTTCTTGTTTTGAAAAAGGTACGGCGTCCCATCTGCATTGGTTTCCAGAAACGATGCGTAACCCGGCAACGTTATCGGCGCATAAACATCACCGTTCGGCGACTGCAATGTGTAGGACGGTTCTGATGAACCGGCATCCTCATCCGGATCAACCAATCCGTGCACGCCCGTATAGGTCGAATACGCATCCGCCGATACCAGCTGCGGACTATTCGCCATCAGCGTTTGGGCCTCTTGCTCAAACGCCAGTTCGCCAAGACCCTGGTTCCAACCGTTGGCATAGGTGTTGATGGACGCCTGGTCCTGGCTCCATTGACTGCTCGCTTGACGACTGAACGATGCCGTTTGTTCCGCACTGCTCACTTGCGCAGCGTTGATGGCGCCTGCCGCCGCATTACCGAGCGCATTGCCAAACGCATCCTCACCGATCTGCTGCCAGCTCGATACGTGGTTGTCACCGAGCAGCTGCGAGGTTTCGCGGGTCAATCCACCGGACAGCAAGCCACCGGCCACGTCTTGCGTGAAGCTGCCGGCACTATCACCCACTTGCTGTAATGGTTCGCCCTTCAGACCGGCTGCAGCAGTTATGCCGGATGCCACCGCCGATGCTGCCAGACCAGCCCAGCTGAAATGCGTGGCTTCCCCGGTAACTTTGTCGGCAGCCACCCCACTCGCGTACGCGCCCGCACCAAACAAGGCTGCGCCAGTCGGCGTC
This sequence comes from Rhodanobacter sp. A1T4, assembly GCF_014207185.1. Classification (GTDB taxonomy): domain Bacteria; phylum Pseudomonadota; class Gammaproteobacteria; order Xanthomonadales; family Rhodanobacteraceae; genus Rhodanobacter. The sequence goes on along the minus strand of NZ_JACHCP010000017.1, from coordinate 5,813 downwards.
AAGACCCCTTTGGCGTTGGCGAGGACAGCCTCACCACTCGAACTGATCTCTCCGCCAATACCCGCCGTAAGACCTGCCGCCAGACCCGAAGTCAACGCTTGCTCCAAGGAGAACCCCTGGCTCACCCCTAAGGCATCGCCGGTCAACTGACCGGCCACGCTGCCGGCTATGCCACCGACCACCGCGCCTGCGATGCCAGCACCGGTTGCCGTCAAGGTACCCCCCAACGCAGCAGCACCTGTGGCCAGCGTCGAGCCTCCTACCTCCGCTGCGCCAAAGGCTTCAGCCGCTGCGCCCGCGGTATAGATCGTCACGACGATCGCCACGGCTACCACCAGCATTTCCGCCAGCCCCGAACACCCCGAACTACTCGGCGGCGGCGGCGGCGGTGCTGTCGGCAGGTTCGGCGTGGTACTGCCAATAATGCTGCCCGCGTTATACGGCTTGAACGTGGTTGCCGTATTGCTGCTGGTGGTCACCGACGGGATCGTGATGCTCTGCCCCGGCACCAAGGTGCTGGTGCTGCTCAGGCCGTTGGCCTCGCCGATGATGTAACCGTAGTCGCTGTTGCCGTACTCCGTCTGCGCAATGCTCGCCAGCGTGTCGCCGACCTGCACCACATAGCCCTGCGTGCTGGTGCTGAAGCCGGTCAAGGTGGTCGCTACCCCGATCTCGCCTTCCTCGTCCATGTCGCTGACCTGCTGGCCATTGACGTAGGTGTAGTGATTGGCGAAGTAACCGTTGGTGGGGGTCAGGGTCGTGCCGCTGATCGTGCCGCTACGCTCTTCCAGGATCTGCCCGGCGGTGTCGTAGGCGTAGGCACGGGTGGTGTTCTGCGCCGCCCCGCTGTTGCTCTGACTGGTCTGCGCCACCGCGATGGTGCGCCCGAACGCGTCGTAGTACGTCGTGTCGGTGGCCGGCACGTAGCCGGACACGGTCGGCGTACCGGCGGTACTCTGCTGCAGGTAGCCGTCCTTCTTGAGGTAGCTCACCGTGTAGTTGGCACCAAACGCGCCGGTCGTCGTGCCTTGGGGTGCGTTCTGCACGTAGCTGTAGGCGGTGACATTGTCGGCGGCGTCGAACGCGGTGTAGGTGGTGGTCGAGCCCACCGCCAGCCGACTGGTATTCGTGCCGTCGGGCATCGTTCCGTCCTGTTCGAACGTGTTGGCCACCTGCAACCAATTGGTATACGGGCTAACTAAACTGACCTGCGCCGTGACCTGACCATCCGCGTTGTAGGTGCTGGTTTCTCCCTGATCCACCCAGCCGCCGATCCGCAAATTGATCGTGCCCTCGGGCATGTCGACGGTGCCGTAAACGGACTCGGTCGCCTTGTTGTTGAGGTATTGGTATGTACTCAGCAGATGACCGTCGGCGTCGTAACTCTGACGCTGCTGGGCGCCCAGACTGGCCTGGCCGGCGCTGAGCGCGTAATCCGTTTCCACCAGCTCGTTGCGCTGGTCGTACTCCATGCCCTGAATCATCGTGACGCCACTGACGTCCGTCACGAGCACCGCCACATTGCCGGCCGCATCGTACTCATTGGCATAGGTGGTGTTTTCGTAGGTCGCCGGCGTCAGCACGATCTGGCCGTTCACCAGGCTGCCGTCGTTTACCTCCACCCGGTTGTCGGCGTCGTAGGTGAACCACTCCGCCTGGATGTTGGGCGTGGTGGCGACGGCGGCCTGGGTCGTGGCTACCTGAGCGATCGCGTTGTTTTTCCCCTTGGCGCTTTCATCGCCAGCGATATCGATTTCCATGTTCACGCTGACGGACTTGCCGCTGGCAGGGTCGGTGGCAGTCAACGTAATGTCGATCGTGCGATCAGACGTCGTGTCCCTGGCCGTACCGCTCAGCGTACTGGGAGTAACCGCACCAAAGACAAATTCGGAATCCAGCGGACCCCCACCCTGATTCGTCATCGTATAAGTGATGGGCTGCCCTGAGGGGTTGGTGAAGGCGGTGGTGGGAACGGTCCAGGTTTTGCTTTTGCCTGCCAGCCATTGAATGATCGTATTCATGCCGTTGTACGTCGGCGGTGCTCCTGGTGGCACAGTACTGATGACGGTGATAGTAAAGCTCTGAACCGGGTTGAATCCGTTGGCGGCGGCGCCGTAAACAATCGTGTAGGTACCCGCACTGCCGGACGGCGGCGTGCCGCTGAAAGTACGCGTCGTCCCATTAAAATTCAGCCACGAGGGCAATGGCACCCAGGCTGTGCTGGTTACCCATGCCGGGACGTAGGAGATCGCCGAACCGTTATAGCTCGTCGCTCCAGGTACCGTGAAACTGAAGGCGGCTCCCGGATTGACCGTTTCGTTGGCGGCCGCACTGTTGAAGACTGGCGCCACGTTGTTCACCGTCACCGAGATCGTGGTGCTGCCCGTATGCCCCAGGCCATCGGTGGCGGTAATCGTCCAGTTGTACGTGCCCGCCGATTCCGTCGTGCCGTTGAACGTAAACGTGCCATTGCTGGCAAAACCGGCCCACGCGGGCGCGTTACTGGTATAGGTCAGCCCGTGGCCGTAAGGGTCGCTAAACACGGCCGGGATGCTGTAGACCTGCGCGGACCCGTTAGGGGTCAGGGTCTGCGCCGGGATGGCGCCGGTCACGGCCGGTGGCGCGTAGCTGTTGGTCAGCGTCAGCGCACCGGAGGCCGTTCCGCCCTGGGCGTTGGTGGCGATGATTTCGAGCTGATAGGTACTGTCGTGCTCATAGACCGCGGTGGAAAAATTGGACGTCTCAAAGGTGAGCGCGGTTGGCACGCCCGTGATCGCACCGGTGGTGGCGTTGACGCTGAGGCCAACATCGCTGATAGACGTCCATACGGCCGCCACGCTGGTATCGGTGGGCTCACCCGCTTTATTCACCGTCAACGTATGCGCGGGAATCAACACCATGCCGGTATAGGTCAGCGCGCCGCCATCCGGCTCAACGAAGGCATTGGCTGGCAGTGTGAGGTTGAGCGAGGCACCACCGATCACACCGGTCTGGTTGGCCAGGTTGCCGTTGTAGACCGGTGCCGGCTGCACGTATTGCGACACACTGACGGAGAAGTACGTTTCAGCTTTTTGCCCTTGCGGATTGGTCGCCATCACATACAGCTTGAACGTCTGGCCTACCGCACTGGCCGGAGGCGTGCCCGCAAACGTGAGGCTGGACGGATAAAACGTCATCCAGGACGGCAGCGTGGAGTCGTTTTCCACGGTGGGCTCGCCCGGGATGGACTGGAACGCGTAGCTGCCGGCCGAATACGTCAGTGCATCGCCATCGCTTTCGTTGAAAATGCTGGAAGGGAAGCTGAAAGCGAAAGCATGCGTGCCGTATACGGTCTGACTACCGATCGAACCGTTGGCGACCGGCGGGGTGGAGAGCACGGTGTAAGTGAAGGTCTGGATCGGGTTGAACCCTCCGGCCGATGCACCGTAAGCAATGGTGTAGGTACCGGCACTCCCGCCCGGTGGCGTGCCGCTGAAGGTCAGCGTGCTGGCGTTAAAACTCAGCCATGAAGGCAGGGGCACATCACCGTTGCTGGTGACCCATGCCGGTGCATAACTGATCGCCAGTCCGTTGGCATCGGTGGCGCCGGGCACGGTGAAGCTAAAGGCGGTATTCACGCTACCGACCTGGTTGGTCGCTCCGGCGGTAAACACTGGCGTGACCAGGGGCACGGTCACCGTGAACGTGCTGCTGACGCTCTGGCCATTGACGTCGGTGGCCGTCACGGTGATCGACCAGGTGCCGGCCGTGCTCGGCGTACCGCCGAAGTTGCCGCTGCTGTTGAGAGTCATCCAGCTCGGCAGTGCGCTGCCGTTGGACTGGGTGGCCGAAAACGTGAGCCCGAAGCCGACGTTGTCGGTGAAGCTGCCGGCCACACTGAAGTTCCACGCCGCACCCGGCGCTGCCGTCTGCGCGCTCACCGTGCCGGTGGGTGGGCCGCCATTGCCACCGACTGGCGAGGCGTTGGTGCCGTAGGCGCTTTGCGCGAACACCGCCCGCCGATTGCCGGCAGCATCGTAGTTGTAGACCAGGCGTGAGTTGGCGACGCTGTTGTCCGGATTCTCGGTGGTCTCCACACTGAGTCGGTTGTGGCTGTCGTAGCTGGACACCGTTTCGGTGTGCACCACCAGCCCGGCACCGTCGGTGGTGTAGGTGGCGTCCACGGTCTGGTTGCCATTGACGTCGTACTGGTAGGTGTCCCATTCGGCCACCGTCCCCCCCGTGAGCTGGGTGAACTTCGCGACTTGCCCATCGGCGTCGTACTGGTATTGCTCGCTGCTGCCGGTGCCGGTGAGCGCACTCGGCAGGTACCCCGGATTGGTCTGTCCCGCCGGCGCCCAGTTGCTGCTCTCGCTGGTCAGCAGGCCGGAGCTGGCGTCATAGGTATATGTGGTCGTGGCGCCGCTCAGGTCGATGTGCGACTGCACTCGACCAAAATAGTCATACGCCCACGACTCCTGATCACCATCGGCCGTGGTCTCGCCGGTCTGGTTGCCGTTGACGTCGTAAGTGAAGGTTTCGGCCCAACCACTGGCATGCTGGACTGGGGTCTGGCTGCTCAGCACGCGATGCTGGCTGTCGTAGCTGTAGTACGAGGTATTGCCCAGCGCATCGGTCACCTGGAGGCGGTCGCCGTTGCTGTTGAGGACGTAGGTTTCCTGCGCCTGCTGGGTGCGCCCGTTACCCGCGCTGTTGATCAGGAAGTCACCCTGCGCCGTCACCTGGTTGAGGCTGTTGTAGCTGGTATAGGTGATATGGGTGAGCGGCCCGCTCAGCGTATTGGCCGGTGGCGTCTCCTGCGCCACGGCGCGGCCCAGCGCGTCGTAAGCGGTAGTGGTATTGGCACCGGTCGCATCCTGCGCGATCGTGAGGTTGCCGGCCGCATCGTAGGTATTCAGCGAGGTATTGCCGTCCTCATCGGTGACCCCGATCAACTGGCCCTGGACGTTGTAGTACCAGCTCTTGGTCGGCGTCTGAAAAGTACGCACGCCCGTCGCGGACACCACCAGCACGTTCGGCTCGATCTCACGGATCAACTGGTTCTGGCTGTCGTACTGGTATTGCGTGACATTGCCGGCCGCATCCGTGCTGGACAGCACGTTGCCCCAGCGGTCGTAAGTGAAGGTGCTCGGACTGCTTTCACCGGCTATCGCGTTGGCGACCGGGACCACCCGGGCGATGGCGTGTCCCGCCAGATCCAGCGTATTGCCCGTCCATACCCCGTTACCGCCGCCCGTGGCGGTGGACAGATCCACCACCTGACTACCGGCCAGATCGTAGATATAGCTGTGGATGGCCCCGGTCTTGCTATCCGGTGCCGTGGTCAGCAGCCCCACATTGTTGTACGTGTAGGTCGCCTCATACCCGTTGTTGTCGCCCTTGGCCACCACTTCGCCGAACGCGTTGTACTTCACCTGCGTGTAGCTGTCGTAACCGCTCTGGCCGCTGCGCTGCACGGCAGTAGTCAGCTGCTGGTTGTCGGCGTCGTAGGTGTAGGTGCTGGTGACCGTGCTTACAGCACCCACCGTGGTCGTCCCGCCCGTCGTGATGTTGCCGGTCAATGTGCTGACCTGGGTGAGCACATTGCCGTTGTTGTCGTAGGTGTAGGTGGTGACGTTGCCATTGGCATCGACCGACGTCACCTGCTGCCCTAAGGCGTTGTACGTCGACACGGTCTGTTCCGACAGACCACCGGCACTGACCGTGCTGCTCAGCGTGTGACCCAGCGCATCGTAAACATAGGTCGTGACCGGACTGACCGCGGTATACAACGCGGCCGTGGTCAGATCGTCGCCCGGGTTCAATTGCAGGAT
>NZ_JACHCP010000016.1 GCF_014207185.1 Rhodanobacter sp. A1T4 | reverse complement strand
GCCCGCACTCCCGCTCAACTGGCCCTGGCTGTTATAGGTGCGCAGGACATCCAGTGACAGGCCGTCGAAGATCAGACCTTCGTCCTGGCTCTCCAACACCAGGTTGCCGGTGGCGGTATTGACGACCGGGGCCACATTGCCCTGGCCGATCGCTGCCTGCCCTCCCAACCCCTGGCCCAGCTGACGCAGTGAACTGTTGTCCAGACCCAGACCATTACCCGATACGACAGCGACCATCGACTTACCCTTGCTTAAACATTTGGCGGTGGCCGGTCGTCATGACAGGCCTCATCCAAGTCTTATCTGGTCTGGCGCGGAAAAGTTTAGGGGGCGACGATTGGCCAGAACCGGCGGCTCGGCTCTCGAAGAACAAATCGCCTACATCCGCTCGATCAGCCAGTGCACCAACGTGGCCCCTATTGGCACTGATCGAGTCCCCCTGTGATGCGATGCCGTAACGGTTCGAGCAGTGCTACCCAGCACGCGCCGCACCGCACCCGCATGGCCTATCTATGAATAGAGATCGATTTTGACGGGGTGTCCACACGCACCACGCGGCACCGTGTGGCACTCGCAGCGGGTCAGGCGCGCGTAATTATGTGACACAAAACGACGCGCCCAGGAGCTGTTTTTGGGCTACCGACGCGGGAAGCGATCGGAAATGCCGCCGATCCATTTGTCTACTGACATCACTCCAATCTGGAACTGAGGAAGCCACGCTCAGCGCGTTATCACGGGATTGGCTTGTTGTTGCTGTGTTTGCGGGTTCATTTGTGGAGTTTGCTGATGCACATGAGCCTGCTGTGCGTTGTGTTGCCACGTCGTGCTGTGCTGCTGGATCGGCGTGTTCACGGCCTGAGCGGTGTCCACGCCATTGGCCACTTGCTTCGCGGGTGAGCGCAGATCGCCTTGCACGGCAAACGCGCGCGAACCGTCGTCGCTAAGCACCACATGGTCCACTTTGTTTAGACCATAAGCACGCGCACCCACTGCGACCCCTGCGGCCAGATTGGCACTGTGCTGATCCGGCGTTCGACCATTCTGGGCATCCAGGCGATGCACCGCACTCAGCGACTGCTGATACATCGCATGGTCAGGATGCGAGGGATGATCGAGATGGATCGGATGCGCCTTGGCGAAATTCGTAACGTCTTCCATCCCGCGGGCAGTTGCATCGACCGTGGCATCGTAGACACGCTCACCAAAATGCCCCACCGCCTTGGCGCCATCAACGGTCGCCTCAATCCCATGCGACGTCGCGTTGACGGTGGCGTCGTAGGCTTGGTGTCCGGCATGTGCGGTCGCCTCAATGCCGCGCGAGGTGGCATCGATGGTGGCGTTGTAGCCCTTGACCGTTTCATGCCCGACGTATTGCGCTGCGTGCCCGGTTGCATGTAACCCTTCAACTGCCTTGTCGTGGACGACGTGCGCCTCACGCACCACCGTTTCGCGTGTCGCGTCGTAAGCCTTAACGATTTCATGGTCAGCATATTGCGCTGCCTGCTGGGTCGTCCGTCCAATGGCATGAGCTCCTTGATTTTCTTTCTCTAAAATGGCGCGATCAAGAGCCAAGGTGTTGCGAGCCACAGCGTTGGGAATTTCCCAGCCGGCCGACACCGCGATGCGGGCATCTTGGATATCGTTGTGCGGTAGCGATCCACTATACCGTGATGAGCTTGGTAGCGCTCTTCGTTCGCTGGGCTAATGATCGACTGTCCAAGCAATTTGCTCTGGGGCACAAAGTTATCGATCGCATGCGCACTGCCTTGAATCTTGCCCAAGATCGGCGCGTGCGCGGGAAGAGCGTTGATGAATGCGTTATCGCTATAACCGGACTTGCTCAGAGCGTCGATGTCTTGTTGTGTGGCATAGGTACGCACCTCGCCAAAATGAGCCGCACCGGCACTGACCACATCGGTTGCACGCACATGATCAATGACTTGATGCCCTCCCGCTGGAATACCGAGACCAAGACCAGCAGCACCATAGGCGTTGAAGGTTTCGCCGTGCAGCCCGAATTTATGTGCGTTGATTTCAGCGAGGGTGCCGCCGAGCGAATGTCCCGTAACGGTGATGTCATAGGAATAATGAAATTTCGCGGCATCACTTTTGACTTTATCCATAACACGCTGGGTAAAGGCCGTAGAGTCGGGGCCTTGGGCATTCAGGCCAGTCAGAACCATACCGGCATCAACGCCACCATCATGCACAGGCTCCCTGTCGAACTCTGTGCCTCGGTAAGCAATGACCACATTGTGTGAGCCATCGGCGTTGCGATGATCGTATGCCGTAGCTTGGAAACCTGTGCGCGGATCATTGGCATAGTCGATGGGTTTGTAGTCAACACGATCAAGCGTAACGGTCGTGCCTAGTTGTGGCTGCTGATACGAATTTTGGGACAGCAACGCATAGTCCGTTGAGCGTAGAGTCATTTGCTACTCTCCGTGGCAGCCAATGTCACCGAAAAGAATTTATCTGGGTTCTGAGTGATGAAAGGTGTGGCTTGCGAACCGATTTCAACATCCTGCTGAGATGTTGCCCCTGAATATGAGTCTTTTGAGAAATAGGTTTTTTCAGATCTCTGCGCTGCGAGATCTGACTTGGGAATATCAGGGCTAAAAACCACGGACTTGACTTTCAATTGCGCGCCAGTACCCACCACCGCCCACTGACATACACCCATGCCGTAATAATCTTCGTCTTGCAGAAAATCTGTGTAGAACGTGCCCTTGTAGGCGTGATCCCCAACACGCGTAAGTTCGATAGAGACGCTTTTTTCCAATGTCGGCGTAGCGCCACTACCCGGTCGCATCGGAACGCAGCTCGGGTTCATCACCTGATACTTCACATAGCTGTCGATCGAATCGAACGGTCCCGGTGCACCTTCGATGGTCATCGTGATTTCGTAGCGCATCTTCGGATGCGGATTCGATTTGATGTCGGGATTTTTCATGGCTGCACCACATGCGGAAGTGATCAAGGCAAAAGAGAAAAACGCGAAAGAGCAAAGGCGTTTCGTCATATCAGTGGGTTCTCTGTCACACACCCGCCATCGGAACCTGCGGTCAGTGAGCACGGTTCGGGTTCAAGAAAGTTGGGCTTAGCCCTGCACCAAGCATCATTTGCTCTGACGTTCTGCGCGTCTGCGTTCAGCGCTTTGACTATGCTCGAAGTGATGTTGGAGTTCATCACCGTGCTCCTTGCGTCGGTTGACACGAGTGTAATCCCATCTCCCGTTGGCTTAAACCAAGCAACGACAATCAGCAATCCCTACGCGCGAAGCGTGATCAGGATGGCAATCCTGCCAGCGTTGGACCAATGGGTAATCGCGTTAAGGGCGTTTCGGCTTGCCATCCGTGTCACGTCCCGCGGTCCGCGTACTGTCGTCGCCGCCGCTGCCACCGGAGCCCGCGCCGGGATCGTTCCCTTCCCCGCCAACTTCACCATCGACACCTGCGGCGCCCTTATCGCCTCGCTTGGGATTGCTTTGGTTGACCTTGCTCGGATCGTCTTTATCGCTCATGGCGTCGTCCTCAGTGAAACTCTTGGTCGACAGCATAGGCGTCGGGCACATCAAGACCCGATGAAGAGGACTCAGCGCAACCGATCGGCCAGCAATAACAAAATGAACTGGTAGCGGATGGCCTAGGCGCATAGCGCATATGTAGAAATGAAACCGCTTGGGAAGCTACGGGCTCATCGCGACTGAAGAGATACCTGATGATCAAAGCAACGCCATCTTCCAGGTGGCGTTTATATTGGCCAGCGCTTCTATTCGTGCAAATTATTCGCGCAAAGCCGTTGTAAGGCCGAATTCTCGTCATACTGGGCCATCAACAGGTCAAACTAAACGGTGTAAGTCATCAAACAGGAACTGCCGAAAGAGTTGGCGTCAGGCCAGATCCACATGGGTGTTCTAGCTTCGGCAACTCAAAATGGATGGCTCGCTCGGCTTGATTGCCATGTCGACGTCGTGGTTCCGCGCCCTTATGGCTCGAAAGGCCCCGTACTGGGCGACAAGGTTCACATCCGTTTGCTGGCAATCAACCGAGTTTCGGGCTCTGTTGTTGGCGTCATGATTCAACCCGAAAAACGAGAATAGCGAGCCGGCAAGAAAGTTCGGGGGGAACATGATTTGCAAATGCGCCCTATGGCTTCCCAGCAATGGCGTGCGGGTTCGATTCCTGCCAGGAGAGCGGCATAGCAACGATGCGAGTCGTTTAGTTTTACGCCAGGCAAATGCGCGATCGGTGGATAGCGGTTTGGGTAGCCTCAACGCAAGTCGGGAAAATCCTCTTCCCAGTATTCGCCGGGAAGTCGCGTGGGATCGGCAGTGCGCGTCAACTCTTGCTGACGTAGTTCGACGCGTCGGATTTTTCCGGAAATCGTTTTGGGCAATTCGCTGAATTGCAGTCGGCGGATGCGTTTGTAGGGTGCGAGTTTTTCGCGCGAAAAACGAAAGACGCTGCGCGCCAGTTCCGGCCCGGCTTCGAAGCCCAGTCGCAGGGTGACGTAGGCTTTCGGTACCGAGAGCCGCAGCGCATCAGCGCTCGGCACAACGGCTGCTTCGGCGATGGCTTCATGTTCGATCAGAATGCTTTCGAGTTCGAACGGGCTGAGTCGGTAATCGGATGACTTGAACACGTCGTCGGCGCGCCCGACGTAAACGTAGTGGCCGTCGTTGCAACGCGTCGCGATATCGGACGTGTGATAGTAGCCATGGCGCATGGCATACGCAGTAGCGTCGACGTCGTTGGCGTAACCGGTCATCAGGCCGAGCGCACGCGCTTCCAGTGGTAGTGCGATTTCACCCTCTTCGCCTGGCTGCTCGTCAGCATCGACCAGTGCGACGCGATAACCCGGCAACGGGCGCCCCATGGATCCGGGTACGAGCGGTTGCCCCGGCGAATTGCCGATCACGCAGGTGGTTTCGGTTTGGCCGAAGCCGTCGCGTATGGTGATTCCCCACGCGTGCCGAACCCGCTCGATGATCTCCGCATTCAGTGGCTCTCCGGCACCGACGATTTCGCGAAGCGTGACTTGATACGCCACCAGCGGCTCTTGCACGAGCATGCGCCAGACTGTCGGCGGCGCGCACAAAGTGGAGACCTTGCAGCTCACCAGGACCTCCAGTACATCCTTCGGCACGAAGCGTGGAAAGTTGAACACGAAGACGCAGGCCAGCGCGTTCCATGGCGCAAAGAAACAGCTCCAAGCGTGCTTTGCCCAGCCGGGAGAACTGATGTTCCAATGGATATCGCCCGGTTGCAATCCGATCCAGTACATCGTCGAGAGATGTCCGACGGGATAACTCTGATGCGTATGTTCGACCAGCTTCGGCTTGGACGTGGTGCCCGAGGTGAAGTACAGCAGCATCGGATCTGTGGCACGAGTCGGTGCATCGGGAATGAAGTCGGGCGACGATACGTAGCCATCGCTCAAATCGATCCAGCCATGACACGGCTCGCCGACCGATATCCGCGTCAGCTTCGGATCGAGCGCTTCGAACTTTTGCGTCTCAGCACTGCTCACCACGACAAAATCCACCGCTCCGACACTCACGCGATCGCGCACGTCATCCGTGGAAAGCTGCGTGGAAGCCGGCAACACGATGGCACCAAGCTTCATCGCTGCCAGCATCACATCCCAGAGCTCGACCTGGTTACCCAGCATCAGCAAAAGACGGTTACCGCGCCTGACGCCTAACCCTCGCAGAAAGTTGGCCATGCGCGCCGATCGTTCGGACATCTGCGCGTACGAAAAACGCCGCCCCTCGTGCTCCGGGAGATCGACGATCCACAGCGCCGTGTTTTCATTACCGACTGCAATGACGTCGAAGTAATCAAGCGCCCAGTTGAAATCGCCAAGCATCGGCCAGCGGAATTCGGCATAGGCCCGGTCGTAGTCGGTGCGGTGACGCAAGAGCAGATCACGCGCGTCGACGAAGCTTTTCGCTGAGCTCATTGTTTTCTTTTGTGGGTGGCTTGGAGATCGCTGCGCTCATTGCGAGAGCGCGACCAACGATACCTCTTTTATGGCGGACTACGGATGCTGCGACTTCATCTTGTTAGGCAAAATGTGTAGCTCAATCGCGCCGATGCGTCTTGAACAGCCTATCCATCTATAGCGAAATGGCGTCGCCACAAAAATGGCCCGCGTCGGCCGCGCGACCGGGGCGGCAGTCACGCTCTTGCTCCCACTGGCTCGACCTCACGACGCCCAGTGCTGATATCTGCTATATCGTGTCCAACGCCACGCCAGTGGCCCTCGTGGAGTGCATCGCATGAGCTGGGGACATCGACCACAACCTGGAGAGTGGCTGGTCAATAGCCGTATCCTCGACGAAGCCGCCGAAACCATGCTTAGCCGCGTCAAAGTGGTGCGCCTTTATGACGTGCCCTATGTGGGCTCATGCAACAAAAAAGGCGACACGATCTACATTGACCACGAGCTACCGCCTCAACTGAAACATCGAGGCAAGATCTACGGCATCGACCGGTTCATCGTGATGCACGAAGTCGTCGAGATGTTGTTTGAACATACGCTGGGATTTCCGTATCGCGATGCTCACCAGATCGCACTACGCGCAGAACGCGCACTGGTGGAATCCGATGGCTTGCCGTGGGACGTCTACGATAAGTTTTGCAGCAAATGGATCAAAGTGATCGGTGGACGAAAGAGCTATCCGAACCCTCCTCCGGACATCGATTTACAGCCCGAGATCGACGAGGACGACAAAGTGACGCTACGTCGGATGGGTGCCAAAACGGCGGCGAAAACGGGACGCAATACCATGGGAAAGTGAGCACTTAAGCAGTCGTCGCCCCTAAACAACTCAGTCGATGACGCCAGGCAACGTATTTCCGCAGCAAATCGGCAGTCATCGGCGGATAGGGCATGCCTTCGCGGGAAAGCTCGGCCACGGCATTGCTTAGTTCAATCGGTGCAGACACGGTTTGGCCAGTCGCCTGCGTCGAAAGTTCGGCCGGCATGACCGAGGCCAATCGGCTGACGGCCGGATGCTCGCTACAAAGCCGCCGCCAGTGCCGGTAGTCGACGCGTTCGATGGCCAATCCTTCAACCGCTGTTATCTGTCGGGTCAGCTCGCTCAGCATGAACGACTGCGGGCTGGTCAGATTAAGGCTTTTGCCATGCATACCCTCGCGCAATGACAGTTCGACGATACAGTCGCCCATGTAGTCGACCGGTAACGAGTTGATGCTGGTGTCGATCTCCGGTATCCGTTCCAGAATCAGGCAGGCATCCACGAACAGACTCCAGGTATCGCTGGCATTGCTCGCGCCGGTTCTGCTCGAGCCGGCGATATGGGTCGGCCGGTAGATGGTGAAAGGAATGCCTCGCTCGCCACCGATGCGCAGTAGTCGCTCGGCCACCCATTTGCTTTGCGCATAGCCCGAGGCCAGACCCGGCCAATGCTCGGCCAGTTGTGCCTCGGTGGTGACATCGGGGCCGGCTGATTCGATCGGTGGAATGGTGCTCAGGGTGGAAATATAGTGAATGTGTTTGGGCATACCCTGGCCGGCCAGGCGCAGAATTTCCTGGGTGCCGAGCACATTGGCGGCCTTCAGGCTTTGGTACGTGTGCAGCGAATTCACCCAGGCGCCGTTGTGATAAATCACCTCGATCAGTCCGGCGAGATCATCAAACCGGCGCTGGCTCAAACCGAGGCGCGGCTGCGCGAGATCGCCCGAAATCACTGCCACGCGCCCACGCTCATAGTCCCTCAGGCCAAGCAGGCGCATATTCGCATCGAGCTTGGACATACCCTCTGCCACATCGTGGCAGCGGATCAGGCAATGAACGGTCGCCTGCGTCCGCTTCAGCAAGGACGACAGCAAGAAAGCGCCGAGAAAACCCGAGGCGCCGGTCAGCAGAATATGCGCCGGCCGAGTGCCATGCGAAGCTGATGCACCGGCACGAATGGTTTCGTCGAGCACGAGCTCCGTGCCGAGATCGAGCATGGACGACCGTGCTGGATCGATAGTCGAAAGCGCGAGCCTCGCCATGTCTTTCAACACCGGATGGAGGAACAGGTCACGTACCGCCACCGCCGCCTCGAAGATCTCGCCCATGCGCGCCGCCAGTTGCGCGACGATCAACGAATGGCCGCCGAGCTCGAAGAAATGATCGTGGCGACCGATCCGCTCGACGCCAAGCAATTCCCGCCATAGCGCTGCCAAGGCGATTTCAGTCTTACCGTGCGGCGGCTCATAGGCACGGCGGGCGAATGCCTGATCGTCCGGCGCGGGTAAAACTTTACGATCCAGCTTACCGTTGGCGGTCAACGGCAAGCGCTGCAGCGCGACGAAGGCGGACGGGATCATATACTCAGGCAGGCGCGTGCCCAGGTAGTCGCGTAACGTGGCAACCAGATCGTCGCCGGCGTAGTCGGCAACCACATAAGCGACCAGCCTGGACTCGCCCGGACGGTCCTCGCGCGCAAGCACGGCGTTTTCGCGCACTGCCGGATGCATGGCCAAGTGGGCTTCGATTTCGCCCAGCTCGATACGGAATCCGCGCAGCTTGACCTGATGATCGTCGCGGCCGAGAAAGACCAGATTACCGTCCGGCAAATAGCGCACTAGGTCGCCGCTGCGGTACATGCGCGCGCCTGGGCGGCTGTCGAATGGATCGGGAAGGAATCGCTCGGTGGTCAGCTCGGGACGATTGAGGTAACCGCGAGTGACGCCGACGCCGCCGATGTAAAGCTCGCCGATGCTTCCCTGGGGTACCGGCAGGCCATGCTCATCCAGCAAATACATTCGCGTGTTGGCGAGCGGCCGCCCGATCGGCACCGCCAGAAGATCGCCGAGAACATCGGGACAGACCCATACGCTGGCGCAAACAGTGATCTCGGTAGGACCGTAGGCATTGGCGAGTTTGGCATGGCGCATCCAGTGTTTCAGCAGGCTGGGGCTCGGCGCTTCGCCGGCGAGAATCAGCGTGGGGCGATGCGTCCACTGCGGCGGCTCGACATGACCTTGCAGAAAAGCCGGCGGCAAGGTGGCATGAGTGATCCGGTGGCGGCCGATAAACGCGATAAAGGCTGCTGGGCTTTGGCGTTCTGCTCCCGAAGGCAGATATAGCGCCGCACCCGAGGCCAACGTCATGGCACTTTCGAAAATGCTGGCGTCGAAACCAAGCGAGGCGAACTGGCTGACGCGGCTGTATGCCGTCACACCGAGCCGGTCACTCAGCGATTGGGCGAGGTTGATCACGCCATGGTGCTCGACCATCACGCCCTTGGGCGTACCGGTAGAGCCGGAGGTATAGATAATATAAGCCAGATGGTGAGAACCAAGACCAGTAACCTTGGGATCATCAGCCCGGCCGTCGGCCCAGGGACTGTCGTCATCGAGATCGAGCATGTCCGGCGATGCCAGCGCAGCCGCACCGAGCGCGACACGGCCGGCATCATCGCAAAGCAGCAGGTGCGGTGCCGCGTCGCAGAGGATTTGATCAAGGCGGGCCGAGGCATGGGTCGGATCCAGCGGCACATAGGCGCCGCCCGCTTTCAGAATGCCAAGCAGGGCGATGAACATGGCCGCCCCCTTCTCTACACAGAGCGCGACGCGCTGATCCGGCCGAACGCCCAGCTCGATCAGATAATGCGCCAGCCGGTTGGCCTGCGCGTTCAGTTCGGCATAGGAAAGCAGGCGTTCTTCGCATACCAGCGCGGTCGCCTGTGGTGATTCGTGCGCCCAGCGCCCCACCAGCTGGTGCATGCACAGCTGATCCGGATAAGGTGTTTCGGTTCGGTTCCAGCTCTGCAGCAACAGCTGCTGCTCGGCTGTGGACAACATGGGCATCTGGCTTATCGGTCGGGAATCCCCAGTTGCCATCGCTTCGAGCACGTGCTGAAGATAGCCCGCATGCCGAGCGATCGTTTCGGGATCGAACAAGGCGCTGGCGTAGTTGATGCCGCCGTGGACACCGCCGTCGACCTCACTGAGAACCAGCTCAAGATCGAACTTGACCCAGTCAAATTCCAAGATAGGTTCGACCCGGATACCGGGAAGTTCGAGCCTGCCCTCATCGTGACTTTGCCAGGCGAATAGCACCTGCACCAGCGGCGTCTGGTCCATGCGCCGTGGCACTTGCGCGACGTCCACCACCTGCTCGAACGGCAACTCCTGATGGGCTTGGGCATCCAGCGCAACCTGCCGCACCTGAGCCAATAACGAGGCGATGTCGGGCTGCGCAGAAAGGTCGATGCGCAAGACAAGCGTATTGATGAAGAATCCGATCAAGGATTCCAGCTCCTGCCTGCCCCGGCCCGCCGTCGGCGTGCCTATCAGCACCTCCTGCTGGCCGGCCAGACGCGACAACACCACCGCCCATGCGGCGAGCACGAGCATGAACAAGGTAACGCCGTGTTGCCGGGCGAGCCGCTTGAGGTCGCGCGTCAATTCGCGGTCCAGGGTTAACGGCAAAAAGGCTCCGGCGAAAATCTGCCGCGCGGGACGCGGACGATCAGTCGGCAATTCCAGCAAGGTCGGTGCGCCAGCCAGATGGCTACGCCAGTACGCCACCTGCTCCGCCAGATGTTCTGCGGTGAGCCACTTGCGTTCCCAGGTGACGTAGTCGGCGTATTGAATCGGCAATGGCGGCAGCGGGTCCTCGCGCGACTGACCCGCAGCCGCATAGCAGGCACCGAGTTCGCGGACCAGGATGCCGAGCGACCAACCGTCGGCGACGATATGATGCAGCGTCAGCGCAAGCACATGTCTGTGCTCGTCCAGCCGTATCAGGCTGGCCCGGATCAATGGCCCGGCCGCCAGGTCGAACGGCCGGTTCCGCTCCTCGACGAGAAGGCGCGCCCGGGCAGCCTCGACATCGGGCTGCTGGCTCAGATCATGTTCGCGCAGCAGCAGACCGGAATCTGCGGATAACAGCTCGGCATGTGGCTGGCCATGTTCGGCGACGAACACCGTGCGCACGCTTTCATGGCGCGCGAACACACTATCCAGCGCCTGGCGCAGTGCGGCAACATCCAGCGCGCCGTCCAGGCTCAGCGCGAGCGGAATATGGTAGGCGGCACTGGCGCCATCGAGCTGGGCCAGGAACCACAGACGCTGCTGGGCGTAGGAAAGCGGCAGTCGCTGCTCGCGCGGCGAAGGTACGATCGCCGCATGAACATTCTCGCCGGCTTCGGTCAACCGATCGGCTAGCGCTTGGGCGAGACCGTGCAATACAGGCTGGGCGAACAACGTGGCCAACGGCAGCTCCACGCCGAAGACCTGGGCGATGCGGCTGAGCAAACGCACAGCAATGAGGGAATGCCCGCCGAGTTCGAAAAATTGATCGTGTCGGCCGACTTGCGTCACTCCGAGCAGGGTCTGCCATAACTTGGCCAGCCCCAGCTCTATCTCACCCCGAGGCGGTTCGTAGATGGCATGGACTAGGGCCTGCTCATCCGGTGCAGGCAGGGCCTTGCGATCCAGCTTGCCGTGAGCAGTCAAGGGAATCGCTTCCAGCGTCACGAATGCCGCCGGAACCATGTAAGCCGGCAGCAGACTGCCAAGATGCACGTGCAGCGCAGTGGCCAAGTCATCCGAGTGACCCAGCGGCACGACATAGGCAACCAGCTGCGCCTCACCTCGCACACCGTCGTGCGCGATAACCACGCATTCGCGCACAGCCGGATGTTCGGCAAGGCGTGCCTCGATTTCCCCCAGCTCGATACGAAAGCCCCGCAGCTTGACCTGCTGGTCGTTGCGCCCCAGGAACACTAGCCGACCGTCCGCGAGATAGCGTGCCAAATCACCGGTACGGTACATGCGTGCGCCGGGACTCGGATTAAACGGATCGGCGAGGAAGCGCTCGGCCGTGAGCTCGGCGCGACCGAGGTAGTCGCGGGCGATACCGAGGCCACCGATATGTAATTGACCCACGGCACCCAGCGGCACCGGCAAGTCATGCCGGTCAAGCAGATAGGTGCGGGCATTAGCGATCGGACGGCCAATCGGCACGTGACTTGGCGACGCGGCGATCGCTTCGCCGATCAGCGTCAGCGAGGTGACCACATGGGTCTCGGTCGGGCCGTAGTGGTTGTGCAAGCGACAGGACGGCAGCCGTTTGAAAAATTGCCGGATAGCCGCCGTCAGCCGCAGCTGCTCGCCGGCCACGATGACATCGCGCAGCTCGAGCAGTAAGCCATGCTCGCCGCTGGATGCCTCGTCGACCACTTCGGCCAGGGTCTGCAGCGCGATGTAGGGCAGAAAAACCCGCTGGACGCGCTGCCGGCGCAGGAGCTCGATCAATTTGTCGGACTGCAATCGGGTCTGCGCGTCGACCAGCACCAGTGACGCTCCCGCGCACAGGCTGCTGAAAATTTCCTGAAAAGCCACGTCGAATCCCAGCGCGGCAAACTGCAAGGTACGCGGCGCCGGCAGACCAGCACGCTCGGCCTCCTGCTGCTGCCAGTGGACCAGGTTGACCAGTGGCCGGTGCGGCATCGCCACGCCCTTGGGCGTCCCGGTAGATCCAGAGGTATAGATCACGTAAGCCAGATGATCCGGGCTCGGATCGTGCGGCGATGCGCCGAGATCGTCTGCCGGAAGCACCCCGCAGCATGCCGCAAGCGTATCCAGATCGACCACCTGATGTTGCTCGATGGCCTGCGTGCCTAGAGCATCGCGTCCGGCGGCATCGCTGAGTATAAGCAGGACGCCGGCCTCGTCGAGAATCTGCCGTAACCGTTCGCTAGGATAGGTCGGGTCCAGTGGCACATAGGCCGCGCCTGCCTTGAGGATAGCCAGCAGAGCGGTAATCATCCCGAAGCTCCGCTCCACGCATATCGCGACGCGCTGATCGATGCCAACGCCGCTGGCACGCAGATGGCGTGCCCACTGATTGGCCTGGGCATTCAATTCGGCATAGGGCAACTGCTGTTCGCCATGGATCAGAGCGATGGTCAGCGGTGAGCGCGACGCCTGTCGTTCGAACAACTGATGGACACAATGGCTCTGTGGATAGGCCGCGCTAGTATCGTTCCAGCCATCCAGCAAGGCCTGCTCGTTCGGCCCCAGCAGAGGTACCCGATTCAGCGCCAGTCCCGGGCTGGCAGCCATCGCCCGCAACATGGCGATCAGGTAACTGCCATGCCGCGCGATCGACGCCTCGTCGAACAAGGCCGTGGAGTAGCCGAGAGCGCCGACCACGGCATCGTCCTTTTCATACAAGTGCAGCTCGAGGTCGTAACGGATCGAATCGAACGACATATCGGCCTGCCTGACCTCGATGCCAGGCAGATCGAAGGCGCTCTTGTCGTTGCTTTGCCAGGCGAACAGGACTTGAAACAGCGGCGAATGATCCAGCCGCCTTGACAGGTGCGCGATCTCCACCACCTGCTCGAAAGGCAGATCCTGATTTTCCTGCGCGGCCAGTGCAGTCTGGCGCACCCGCATCAACAGTTCGGTGGCATCCGGCTCTCCCGATACATCGACGCGCAAGGTCAGCGTGCTGACGAAAAAGCCGATCAGCGACTCGATTTCGCGTTGTCCGCGATTGGCCGACAGCGTGCCGATCAGTACATCGTCCTGGCCAGACAAACGCGCCAGCACGCTCGCCCAGGCGGCGGTGAAGAGCATGAACAAACTCACGCCGTGCTGCTTGCACAAATGCCTGAGGCTTTCGGTCAATGACGGGTCAACCCGCAACGGCAGCATGGCGCCGGCAAACGACTGGCGCGGCGGACGCGGCCTATCGGTCGGCAGGTTCAGCAGCTCGGGCGCGCCATCCAGCGCCTGTCGCCAATAATCAGCCTGCCCTTGCAGCTGCTCGCGGGTCAGCGTCGAGCGCTGCCAGCTGGCATAGTCGGGATATTGCACCGGTAGCGGCGGCAAGGGATCCGGGCGTTGCTGTGAGAAAGCCGCATACAGAGCGCTGATTTCTCGCGCCAGCAGGTTGATCGACCAGCCATCGGCAACGATATGGTGCAGGCTCAGCAATAGCGTATGCCGCTGATCGGCCAGGCGGATCAGGCCAGCGCGAATCAAGGGCCCACGGGCGAGATCGAATGGCGCCCGGGCATATTCGTCGGTGTGGCGAGCCAACCGCGCGTCGGCATCGAGCGCTCCGCGCAAGTCGTATTCGGTCAAAGGTAATGGTGTACTAACCGGCAGAAGGGCTGCATGCGGATTTCCGTCGCTCGAGAAGAAGATGGTGCGCAAGGCTTCGTGGCGCGCGAGCAGACGGTCGAGGCTACGGCCGAGCGCGCGATTATTCAATTCGCCGTCCAGACGCAGCACCAACGAGATATGGTAAGTCGCGCCAGCGCTATCAAGCTGGGCCAGAAACCACAGCCGTTGTTGCGCGTACGAGAGCGGCATGGTTTGCGTACGAACGACTGGCAGGATCGGCGGCAGCTTTGGAGTACGCCCACCGGCCGTACGGCCTGCATCGATTGCCGCAGCCAGCCCTGCAAGAGTCGGATGATTGAACAGGCTAACCAGCGGTATCGCACTATCGAATTCTTGCCCTACCCTGCCGAGCAGGCGCATGGCTATCAACGAATGGCCGCCGAGCTCGAAGAAATGATCGTGGCGACCGATCCTCTCGACATCGAGCAGTTCCTGCCACAACACGGCCAGCGCGATTTCAACCTCGCCGCAAGGCGGCTCGTAGGCACGACGAGCAAAAGCCTGCTCGCCGGGATGAGGGAGAGCCTTGCGATCGAGCTTGCCGTTGGGAGTGAGTGGAAAGACGTCGAGACGGACGAAGGCCGCCGGAACCATATAGTCAGGTAGTCTTGCAGCCAGATGCGCACGCCAAACGCCCACGAGCGAGGATTCGTCGGCAGCCTCAGTCTCGGCAACCAGATAGGCGACCAGGCGTTTGTTGTGTCCCTCACCCAGGGCGAGGACGACGGCCTCGCGAACAGCGGGATGATTGGTCAGGTGAGCCTCGATCTCGCCGAGCTCGATACGAAAACCACGGATCTTGACTTGGTGGTCGTTGCGGCCAAGGAACTCGAGATTACCGTCGACCAGGTAACGGGCGAGGTCGCCGGTGCGGTACATGCGCGCGCCGGGGATGGAAGAGAATGGATCAATCAGGAAACACTCGGCGGTCAACTCGGGGCGGTTGAAGTAGCCACGGGCCACCCCGGCACCGCCGATATATAACTCGCCAACTGCCCCGAGCGGAACCGGCTGGCAGCCTTCGTCGAGCAGGTAGACCTGTGTGTTCGATATGGGACGACCAATCGAGGCGACATCAAGAGCTTGCTCCACGCGCAGCAAGGTGGCGTTGACAGTTGCTTCGGTGGGGCCATACGCATTGAAGAGCTGGGGTCGATGACCGCTACGGCAAAACCAGGCGGACACCGCCGGCAGGCTCATCGCATCGCCACCTGTACTGACTTGGCGCAGCGTGGAAGGAAATTCGGGCTCGGGTTGCGTTGTGGCCAGTTGCGCCCAGAACGTGCTCGGTAGATTGAGCGACGTAAGCTGGTGCGTAGTGCAGAACTCGGCGAAAGCGGCAGGAGAACTCAGACATTCATCCGTCCGCAGCACAAGCATGGCGCCGCTGAGCAACGCCGGGAAAATCTCTTCTACCGACATATCGAATGCGATCGACGCAAACTGCAGCAAGCGATCCTGGGCATCCAGGCGATAAGCGCTCTGCAATGCGGCGACTTGGTGGCAGACGTTTCGGTGCTCGACCATGACCCCCTTGGGCTGTCCGGTAGAGCCAGAGGTGTAAATGACGTAGGCAAGATGACGCGAGGTCAGGCCGGGGACATGTGGGTTATGGGTCGACAAGGCAGCCCAGTCCGCGGCGGCGGCATCGAGGTCGAGGATAATCGGTGTCTCGGTCCGCGCGCCCAAGGCGATGCGGCCGGACGCATCGATCAACAGGAGCAGCGGTTGCGCGTCTTTCAACGCATAGGTCAGGCGCTCGGATGGATAAGCAGGATCAAGCGGTACATAGGCTGCCCCAGCCTTGAGGATGGCCAGCAGGCTGACGATCATGGCCGGGCTACGCTCGAGGCAGAGAGCAACACGGTCGTCGGGACGCACGCCGAGGGCAATCAGGTGATGGGCCAGGCGATTGGCCTGGGCATTGAGCTCGGCGTATGTGAGCGATGCGCCACCGTGTACAACCGCTAGCGCATCCAGCCTTTGCTCGACCTGTAGTTGAAATAATTCTTGGATGCACTTGTCGTCAGGGAAAGCAACGCCGGTTGAATTCCAGGACGCAAAATTTTGCACCTCCCCGGCAGTAATAATAGGTAGCGATCCAATAGGGCTTTCCGGGCTCGATAACAACTCACGCATAAAACAACTAAACCGACCCTCAAGCGCCTCGATCTCATTATCATTGAAATACGATCGACTAAATATGAAATGCATCGTGGTATCTTTTGTATGAAGATTATCCCTGACGCACAACCTTAATGGAGTGCTCTCATGATCATTCGTGCACTTCACTGCGACGGCGGAGCTGCTCCCAAAGAACAACATGCCGCCGCCGGGCTCGTATGACATAGACAAATCGTAGAGCTGAGATCGGTGCCTTTTAAATAATTCTAAACCCTTATTTAATTCTCCAATTGGAAATCTCTGGTGACGATAATCTCGTCTCAGCATGGAAGAAATTTCTTTGATCAAATCAACCAAAGTTTCTTTAAGATCGAATCTTAACCGCATCGATATTACATTCGTAAACATTCCAGAGATTCCTCT
Organism: Rhodanobacter sp. A1T4; assembly: GCF_014207185.1. Classification (GTDB taxonomy): domain Bacteria; phylum Pseudomonadota; class Gammaproteobacteria; order Xanthomonadales; family Rhodanobacteraceae; genus Rhodanobacter. The sequence continues at coordinate 30,250 of NZ_JACHCP010000016.1, read as the reverse complement.
GGACTCCGAATTTTTTCGATTCAATACGGATAGCCCGACCGTCAATTCGTCGCGCCGTTCCAGTCTCAGAAAAAATGCATAGAGAATACTCAGGATAACTTGAAATCTTGTCGATTGATGATCGACTGCCAGCGCATCTATTTTTTCGTCTAAATCCCGCGAAAGAATCCATTTATATTCGCCACTGGCTGTCGCCTGATTTATGAACTGCTCTTGATGCCGCGAAGACAATAGGGGATCGATAATTTCACTATATTTATCAATCCAGTAACTCCTATCCTTGTCGAATTGTATGGATTCTATATAATTTTTATCCGACTCCAGAAATTGGATATATGAAGGTGAGACAAGATTCGGCGCTTCTTTTCTTTCCAGCGCGCTATAGATGTCCGCCAACGAATGGAAAATCGTATCAATGGACCAGCCATCCGCAATCAAATGATGCACACATATAAACCAATAAAAACGATCCTCGGCCAGTTTTATCAATCTAAATCGAAAAAGTTCATGCCCGATCAGATTAAATGGAATGTTGATATTTTTATTTATCCACTCCCTGGCCTCATCATGCGGTGCGACGCATTGCGATAAGTCCAGCAGCTCCGAATTGACCGATATTTCTTCGACTATGTATTGCCTGGGGATGCCACCCTCACTCTCTACGAGCATGATTCTAAGTGAATCGTGCTTCTTAATGACAAAATTCAATGCTCTGCCAAAGCCATCAATGTCCAGCCTGCCGGAGATATCCAGATACCCGCCTATGTTATAGGTCGGAACATGGCCCTTCAGCAATTGATCATGGTAGATATCTAATTGCGGGCTTGACAGGGCATGAACGACCGGTGCGCATGAAAGCATTTCACTCAACTCTTCGAATGGCATAACTGACTCTTTCGTAATCGTTGGACGTGTGACACTGGTTTTGAAAATCTTCCGCCGTCGACCTCTTGGCCAAGATTTTGGAGACTGACGTCAGTTTGCCTTCAATAACACTCAGTTTTAGAATACAGGCGCCATCGTAGCCGCTCTCGCGGCGAGCTGTTGATCAAAGCCATGAACGAGGCCAGCTCCTGTACATGTTCGCGTCGCATGGCAGCGCAGGCCCAGGAAAAAGCTCCGCTAAGGGTCATTACCACTGCAACATGACTGACTCGGATTGCTTCAATGCAGATGCTGGTGCGTATGAGTAGTGCCACTGGCATGGGTATGCTGATGCACGTGGACAGAGTCTTGTCCGACACAGCGCTGATCCATGCGGCTGAACTTCCATACGCCGAATGAAATCATCCAGGTGAGCAGAAAGATCGCGACGATCACATAACCAAACATACCGAAGTCCAGTGTGCCGATGAAGTTGAAAACAGGATTGTCCAGATGCAGCATTGTCGCCAGCACCTGTAGCAGCTCGATCGTGCCGATGATCAGGGCCACCGCAATCGACAGCGAAGTCGTTGTGATGTTGTAGAAAATTTTTCGCATCGGATTCACGAATGCCCAGTGATAGGCTTTGACCATCAATACACCGTCGGTGGTATCCATCGCCGTCATACCGGCAGCAAACAGGATCGGCAGCGACAGCACACCGGCGATCGGCAGATTGCCGGCAGAGGCACCTGCCGTCATGGCCAGCAGCCCAACCTCTGAGGCAGTATCGAAACCCAAGCCGAACAGCAATCCGAGTGGATACATCTGCCAGCTGTGCTGTATGAGTTTCTGCAGACGCCCACCGAACAGCCGGTTGATCAACCCCCGCTGCATCAACAACTCATCCAGATGCACATGACTATGCATCCTTGCTTTGGCCTTTTGCCAGAGCTTGAGGATGTCGAGCAGGACGAACAGGTTGAGGATGCCGATGATCCACAAGAACACTCCGGAAACCCCCGCACCCAGTACGCCACCGACATGTTGCAACTGGGGTAGCCCGTGCTTGATCGTCGATGCGGCAAATATGATCGCTACCGCCAGCGACAGCACAATGGTCGAATGACCCAGCGAAAAAAAGAACCCGATGCCGAGCGGCTGCTTACCCTTCTGCAACATGTAACGCACGGTATCGTCGATGGCGGCAATATGGTCGGCGTCGAAGGCATGCCGCAACCCCAACATATAAGCAACGAAACCGAGGCCAACCAGAGCCGGAAAATGCACTGAATAGTGCAGATACAGCCCCCATCCCAGTAGATGGAGTACGACAATGAAGCCGTACAGGCCAACCAATTGCAGCCACTGGCGTCGACTGAAGATACGGTGTGTGGATACCCTCGCCTGCTGCCGCGAAGGCAGCGGAACAAACAGCAGGTCACCTGGCGTTGGCATGCAGCGTTTCCTTTGTTCGATCGCTACAGCACTAGGCCGTTCGCCAAAAAGCATGTCAGGAGTTGCCGTGGGGGAAACAGCGCCTATGCCGGTGCGCTGTAGCTACCCTGACCAACATATCCTGGCATGCGATACATGATTGGTTTGGTTGCAGGATGCCGTCAACACTAAAGCACAATGTGCAAAGAATGTTGCCGGAGGCGGTCAAGCGAATGGCGAGTGAAGTTCAACTTTGGCTCTCTCCAGACCTAGATAGATCATCCATGGAAACCTGCTTGCAGCCTGGTCGCACCGATACATCGGCTCGGCCCAGTCACAAATTCTGCTGTATATCGCGTTGCAATGCGTTGGCATTCGGAGCGACATCACAAAACATCTAAGATAGGCGACTGGATACAACATCCAAATCGAATGACGAGGACAGACATGTTTGTCAGGCAACTGCACTACCTCGTGGCGCTTGCCGAGCATAAACATTTTGCACATGCCGCCGAAAGTTGCTGGGTGTCGCAGCCCGCGCTGTCGGCAGGCATTCGCCAGCTAGAGCGAGAACTGGGGATTACAATCATTCTCAGGGATCGACGGTTCCAGGGCTTTACACCCGAAGGCGAGCGCGTGCTGGTATGGGCCAAACAAACCATCGCGTCGCTGGAAGGCCTGCGCCAGGAGGCCGCGCTGGCTCAATCGATTGCCGGCGGTCATCTGGCTATCGGCACGGTTCCCTCCGCATTGCGTGCGGTGTCGATGCTGGCCGGTGAATATCGTCGTGCCATACCCAAGCTCACGCTCGAAGTCTTTTCGCTGAGCACACGCGATATTCTTCATCGGGTCAAAAGCAAGGAACTGCACCTGGGTCTCGCCTACGCGGACGGCTGCGACGAGAGCACGTTCGAAAACATGGTGCTGTATTCCGAGCGCTTCGTGCTGTTGTCCAGCGACCATGCCGGTCTGCCGACAAAATCGTCTTACAGCTGGGCCGAGGCAGCACGCATGCCGCTGTGCCTGTTCAACCATGAAATGCAGAACCGCAAGATTGTCGACTCGGCATTCCAGCTTGCAGGCGTCACGCCAAACGTCGTCGTCGAGACCAACACCTTGAGCGTGCTCTATGAAGAGGTACGCAATGGCGAGGTATGCAGTATCGCGCCAGTCAGTGCACTACCGGAATATTTTCTCGCCAGCGGCATCAGTATTCGTCCGATCGAACCGCAGCAGTTTTCCGAGATGAGCTTGTTGCGTCTGCGTCAGGAAACGCCGCCTGCCGTCGTCTGTGCCGCATGGGATCTGACGCCGAAACTTGATCTGCAACGCAAGCTCGACAGCGTCCTTGCCGCAGCGACACCGCGGCCGGACTAGGGCGTGTCATCACTTACCAAGCGGCCCGCGCCGGGAGCTGTTTGCGTGCAGGCCAAGGAAGAGCGAAGAAGTGTACGTCCGTACACGCCTGAGCGATGACGCCGGCCTGTGGGCAAACAGACCCGGCCCGTAGGGTTGTTTCGTTGTGGCCGCCATGCGGCAGCGCTTGCACCTTTCTCGGTGCGCGGCTTGGCCCTGACCGCCAGTCAGGCGCTGCACACCGAGAAAGGTGTAAACCACGCCCCACCACCTGACAGCCGCAACGAAACAACGCGAGCCACTTGGTAAGTCATGACACGCCCTATATAAGCCGTGCTTATCAACGGATATCCATAAACGATTGGATGGCACAGGAGCCTGCAGTCCAGACTGCGCAGACAACGTGACGACGAGTCACATTCCCACGACTGGAGTGCTTCATGGCCAAGGTTCTTTGCGTCCTCTATCCCGATCCGGTAACCGGCTACCCCCCGACCTACGCACGTGACGCTATCCCCACAATCAAAGGCTACCCGAACGGGCAGACTGTGCCGTCGCCCAGCGGTGAGCTAGGTTTCAAACCAGGCGAACTGATCGGCTGCGTTTCCGGCGAGCTGGGCCTACGCAAATATCTCGAAGCCAATGGGCACGAATTGATCGTCACCAGCGACAAGGAAGGCGCCGACTCCGTATTGGACAAGCATCTGCCGACTGCCGATGTGGTTATCTCACAGCCGTTCTGGCCCGCCTATCTCACCGCCGAACGCATCGGCAAGGCCAAAAACCTCAAGCTCGCGCTCACCGCCGGCATCGGTTCGGATCACGTGGATCTGAAAGCAGCGTCCGAGCACGGCGTAACCGTTGCCGAAGTGACCTTCTCCAACAGCATCAGCGTGGCGGAGCACGTGGTGATGATGGTGCTTTCACTGGTACGCAACTATCTTCCATCGCACCAGATCGCCAATAACGGCGGCTGGAACATCGCTGATTGCGTCAGCCGCAGCTACGATCTCGAAGGCATGCACTTCGGCACGATTGCCGCGGGCCGCATCGGTCTTGCCGTGCTGCGCCGCCTGAAGCCGTTCGACGTGCACCTGCACTATTACGATCCGCATCGCCTGTCGCCGGAGATCGAGAAAGAACTGAACGCGATTTTTCACGAGACACCGGAATCCCTGGTCAAGGCCTGCGATGTGATCAATCTGCAGACTCCGCTTTACCCATCGACCCGAGGCATGTTCGACGACAAGATGTTCGAACACGTCAAACGTGGCGCTTACCTGATCAACACCGCACGTGGAGCACTGTGCGATCGCGATGCCGTGGTACGCGCACTCGAATCCGGCAAACTGGCTGGCTACGCCGGCGATGTCTGGGATCCGCAGCCTGCCCCGATCGATCATCCATGGCGCCGCATGCCAAATCAGGGCATGACGCCGCATGTCTCAGGGACCTCGCTGTCTGCCCAGGCCAGATACGCCGCCGGCACGCTCGAGATTCTGCAGAACTTTTTCGAGAAAAAGCCAATCAGGCCGGAGTATCTCATCGTTGATGGCGGCAATCTCGCCGGAACCGGTGCCAGCTCCTACAAACTGAGCTGACTGGCGCTCGTACTTCTCTAACCAGGAGAACAAAAGCCTCAGCTGATCACTGGGGCTTTTGTCATTAAGAGACGCCTCGAATAACCTTCTATCAAACTCGTCGCCCCTGCACTTTTAACAGCCGCATGGTTTGTGATGCCCTTCGATAGCGTGCGGGCTCCAACGGCGCTTGCACATAAGATTTAGTACTGACGTTATTCCCAGTGACTATTTGACGCCTCCGCTAGCTGCTGCCTATAACTCATGCACCCTCAAGGCTTCAGGAATGGTGTATGCCAGCAGCTCGACCTCGCCGGACAACCGCAAGCCATCGCCTTGGTGCTCTTGCTTTTGCGGCTGCCGTGCTGCCCACCAGCGTCTTCGCGACGAATGGCTACTTCACCAATGGATCCAGTATTCAATCGAATGGACTGGGTGGCGCAGGTATTGCGTTCCCCGTGGATGCCTTGGCCGGCTATATCAATCCTGCCGGTATCGCATTCGTCGGCAATCGTGTCGACGTGGGATTGACCCTGTTCAATCCGGATCGATCCGCGACGATTACGGGCAACCAATACGGTGCCGATGGCTCTTACTCCGGCAACGGCGTGAAGTACTTCCTGTTACCTGAAGCAGGTTATACGCATCAGGTTGCCGATGATCTCTACGTTGGCCTCTCGCTGACGGCCAACGGCGGCATGAACACCGGTTACCACAACAATCCCTATGGCGCATTCGGTGGCCAGGGCGAAGCCGGCGTGAACCTGCAGCAGATCGTGCTGACCCCTGCCCTGGCGTACAAGATCACGCCAACGCAATCCATCGGCATCGGCGCGAATATCGCCTGGCAGCGCTTCTATGCTGATGGGCTGACACCCTTTGCCGCGTTCTCCCAGGCGCCGGGCAGCGTCAGCAATACTGGTTACTCCAGCTCGGTAGGTGTGGGCGCCAGAGTTGGCTGGAACGGCCACTTCGGCGACAACCTGACGTTGGGGGCGACATGGGCCTCGAAGATCCCCGGCTCGTTCAACGGCTACCAAGGTCTGTTTGCCCAATCCGGCAGCTTCGACATTCCTGCAAATTTCGGTATCGGTGCGGCATACCGTGTGACATCCGGGTTGACCTTGCTTGCTGATGTTCAGCGCATCCTCTATGCGGAGACACACTCCGTCGGTAATCCGCTGGCCAACCTGCTGCAGGGCCATGCGCTGGGCTCGTCGGACGGCCCTGGCTTTGGCTGGCGCGACATCAATATCTACAAGGTCGCGGCAAGCTACGCCTACTCGCCCACGTTGACACTGCGCTTCGGTTTCAGTCACGCACAGCAACCCATTCCTTCCAGCCAGACGTTCTTCAACATTATCGCGCCAGGCGTGGTGCAGAATCAGGCCAGCGTCGGTGCCACCTGGCAGGCCAGTCAGCGTGGTGAGATAAGTTTTTACTACAGCCACGCCTTCGAGAAGACCGTTTACGGATCAAGTTCGATTCCCGCACCGTTTGGCGGTGGTGAAGCAGACATCGCGTTGAGCGAGAACTCGCTGGGCTTTGCTTATGCGTGGAAAATCTAGCCCACTGACCGGATAGGCCGTTTCCCATGTCTTCGTTCACACCTGTCAGCGCCCTAATCGGCGGCTTGCTGATCGGCGCTGGTGCCAGTTGGCTACTACTTTCGCTCGGACGCATCGCTGGTATCAGTGGCGTGGTTGGCGCACTGCCGTTTTCTCGGCGGATGGAGTTTGCCTGGCGTGCCCTGTTCCTGCTGGGATTGGTGACCGGCGCGGGGCTGCTGTACCGATATGGCAGCACGTTCGGCGTGCAGGCACCGCTCAGCCGTATCGATTTTCCTGCCTGGGAATTGATCGTCTCCGGACTCCTGGTGGGCTACGGCACAGCACTGGGAAGCGGTTGCACCAGCGGACATGGCGTGTGCGGCCTGGCGCGCCGTTCGCCGCGCTCTCTGGTGGCAACCGTGATCTTTCTGCTCACGGGCATAGCGACGGCGAGCGTGCTGCGACACTGGCTGGAAAACTGGCCATGAACCCCGACGAAGCATCGCCGCTGGAACGTGCCCTGTTGGCGGCCTTTGGTGCCGGCTTGGTATTCGGTGCCGGGCTCGCGTTGTCGGCGATGACCCATCCCGAGAAAGTACTCGGCTTCCTCGACCTGAGTGGACACTGGGATCCGAGCCTCCTGCTGGTGCTTGGCGGCGCGACGGGTATCGCCGGCATCGCGTTTCCATTGATCCTTCGACGCAAGACGCCGCTTTTGATGGCGGATTTCGATCTGCCGAGTGCTACGCGCATCGATCGTCGGCTGATCTTCGGAGCACTCCTGTTCGGCTTGGGCTGGGGAATCAGCGGTTATTGCCCGGGACCAGCGGTAGCTCTTCTCGCGGCGCTTCCCGGCAGTGGACGCGAGGCTCTGCTGTTTCTGCCAGCCCTGCTGATCGGATCATGGATCGGGCGATGGTCGACCCGGGCGAGCAAGGCGCGTAGCGCTGTCCAACGCATCGATGCGAACCTCCTCGATCGAGGCGATCTCTAGAGGTGCACGGTTTCCCCTCGACAAGTTCGCGGTAGTCCGCATCCTTCAGATAGACGTCCAGTAGGCGTCCAAAGAGAAATCAGCTGCATATCCCAGTCGAAACCGGCCACCTGTAACGATGTGAAGCCCGCCACGCAAAACGGCCTGAAAAGCGCCGCGAGGGTGAGCCAGTTTCACCGAAAATCACGTTGCCAAGGAAACCTGCGTCCACCGCAACACGTACTACAAGCGACCGATCGGCGATGACTAGGCCGTAGACCTGCATGATCAACTGCAGGCCGACGTCGACCGGCAGAAAGCGACCGATTCTGTTGAAAAACACTCTTGCTGCGGTGTGATGAAAGTGATGGACTGATCATCCATCGACCGAGCGGAATTTTCGCGATGATGGGACGTCAGCTGGCTGCACAAGCGTCCTTGGTTTTACGCCTTCAACCTTGACGATCACGTTCCCGTTGACCATCTGCTTCGCGGTATTGATCAGTTCCTCGATCTGAGCGAATTGCATGCGCATTTGTCCGCGCACTACAGCCATACCGGCCGTCCATCGATCGACCCTGCGCTGTTGATCCGAATGCTGATCGTGGGCTATTGCTTCGGGATTCGCTCGGAACCCTGGTTGTGCGAGGAAGTACACCTCAACCTTGCGTATCGTTGGTTTTGCCGGCTGGGCCTGGAAGATCCGATCCCGGATCACTCGACGTTTTCGAAGAATCGGCACGGCCGGTTTCGCGACAACGACACACTGCGGTTCGTGTTCGAACAGGTGCTTTCACGTTGTGTGAGCGAGGGACTGGTCGGCTGCGAGGGATTCGCGACGGACGCCAGCGTGATCAAGGCTGACGCCAGCCGTCAGCGTGGGGTGCCGGGCGCGGAGGCGCACTGGAATAAGACGCCGCCGCTCACCCGACCTGTGCGCGAGTACCTTGAAGCGTTGGACGCGGCGGCGGAGGAACGCACCCCACCGAAGAATGTGTCGCTGAGCGATCCGGCCTCGCAGTGGACCGCCGCGCCAGGCGGCCCGGCATTTTTCGCCTACTCCACCAATTACCTGATCGACACCAAGGCAGGTGTGATCGTGGATGTGGAAGCGAGTCCCGCGCATCGCACGGCGGAAGTAAACGCCACACGTACCATGCTGGAGCGCACTGAAGTGCGCATGGGCATGAAGCCCGAGCGGCTGATTGGCGATACGGCCTATGGCTCTGCCACCATGCTGGAATGGTTGGTCGAACAGAAAGGAATCGAACCGCACGTGCCGGTGTGGGATAAATCAGAGCGCTCCGATGGTACGTTCTCCCGGACTGAGTTTGCATGGAACGAGCAGGACAACTCCTATGACTGCCCTGGCGGCAAGGAGCTTCGCTCGAACTGGCGCGCCTTCAAGGTGCCGCGCACCGGGGTGACCAAGGCCGACACGATCATCTATCGCGCCAGCGAGCATGACTGCCCAGACTGCTCACTGAAAGAGCAATGCTGTCCGAACACCCCGATGCGCAAGATCGCGCGCAGCATCCATGAGCATGCACGCGAGGTCGCACGCAAGATTGCCACGACGCCGCAATATCTGCGGTCACGCTGCGAACGCAAAAAGGTCGAGATCTTGTTTGCTCACCTCAAACGCATCTTGCGGCTGGACCGATTGCGCCTGCGAGGTCTGCAGGGTGCGCATGATGAGTTTCTGATGGCAGCCATAGTCCAGAATTTGCGGCGAATGGCCAAATCCTGGATCCATTGCGCGACGATTGAAGTTGCCATCCCTCAATCGACCTCTTCTTGCCGCCGAGAGCATTTCGTGGATGGCTCAGCACAAGCATGACCGCATCCTGCTGGGAGAACGTGTTGGGCCATGACAGGATGTTGGCTGTCGATCAGCCCCTGCTGTTTCATGGCGGCAAGCACTTAACTTCGAAATACCGGCCGAACGGCTTTATCAATGTGTTGCATTGACCGGTTGAGACCGCCACCCAAAGCGGACACGCAGATCGAGACGCGAGGCGACGGCCCAACTACGAGAGTGCCACGACTTCGTCTGCAGCAAACCAGCCGCACGCCTTGATGGCGGAGAACAAGGGTAAGGAACGCATCACGATCGGGCTTGATGCGGACGTGTTGGCATGGTTTCGTGCGCAGGTGCAGGGTGGCGGCAACTATCAGACGTTCATCAACGACACGTTGCGCGCTGCCATGAACACCGAGGACGCCCGCTCACGGTGCGTAAGCTGCGTGAGGTGTTGCGCCAAGAACTGCACGAAGCCTGAAACCGCGTCGCACCCAGAAGGAGCATCCTATGGCGCTGATCCATCAAGCCGAAAACCGCGGCACGACACGGCGATCACATATACGCCAGAGCAACCTTCCCTCTCCGTTATCTAGGCGATATTCACTAAAAATTCATCGCCATATAACTCTCGAGGGTATAGATTCCGCCGCTCGGAGATAGGTTGCTTAAATTTCGCAACTGACTCGGTTGGGGTATGGGCGGATCGTAATTCGTGCGGTGAACGATCTGCAAGGGCGTGTTGCAAGACATTAATAGAGTGAAAGAACCCGACTCTTCGCAGAGTCGTCGGCGTGATCGGCCATGTGCAATAACTGAAAAGGTTGTTGTTCTTATGTCATCTCGACCATCGCTCGACCTGGCGGAACGGCTCGCACAGCGCGGCATTGATATGTCGAGTCCGCTGCGATCGAATAGCCCGATCTCGTCCTACATTATCTGCACCAATCCCCGCTCTGGCAGCTGGCTGTTGAGCGAGGGTTTGACGGCGAGCGGTCTGGCAGGAAATCCGCGCGAGTGGTTCAACGTACTGGAAGAAGACGCGCGCATCCCTGCTGAGCAACTGAGCACCACACCCGAAGCGGCCTACCGCATCTATCTGCAGCACGTGCGGGCTGCCGCCACTACGCCCAATGGCGTGTTCGGCGCCAAGCTTCACTACTATCAATTCGCCGAGTTGCCCGAGAAGCTGGGGCGGCTTGAGGAATACCGTGGGCTATCCGCGTTTGAATTGATATCGACGGTGTTGAGGCATCCACGCCATATTTGGCTCACGCGACGCGACAAAGCCCGCCAGGCGCTTTCCTATTTTCGCGCGTGCCAGTCGGGTGAATGGTGGCGGATTGATGGCGTGGCGCGGCCGGCGGCTGCGCTTGAGGACCCACCGTTCGATGGCCCAGCCATTTGGAAGCTGGAACGGGTGCTGGAAGCTAACGAGCGAAGTTGGCAGGATTATTTCCAGCGCCATGACATCGAACCGCTGGTGGTCGTTTACGAGGATTTGGCAGCGGATTATGCAGGGCAGATCGCGCGAGTGCTGCAATGGCTACGCATTCCGGGCGCTGACGCTACGGCGGTTGGCACACCTCGCCTGAAACAACAGTCGAACCCGCAAACCGAAGCGTGGCTAGCTCAATACCAGGCTTTCAAACTGGCTTTTCCCGACGATAGTGCTGACGCCGACACCGCTGTTACACCTGTGCTTTCCAGCCCGCTGTACGAGCAATCTCGTGAGGCCGAAGCGAACCGCACGCAAGTGCGATCCACCACTTCGGGCAAGGCCGACCGCCTGCAAAGCGCGCTACAACAGCTGGCTGCGCTCGCCCCGGCCACCTCGACCGTGGAACGGCGATCGGCGCTATCACGCAACGAATTTCTGGAGCGGTATTACGCGGCCAATCGACCGGTGATCATGCGCGGGCTTACCGACGATTGGCCGGCTATACGGCTATGGTCGCGCGAGCATTTCAAGCGATGCGCCGGCGACGCGCAAGTGGAAATCATGGCTGGTCGCGCCACCGACCCGAGCTATGAAACCAACATCCATCGCCACCGTCGCGAGATTCGCTTCGCTGACTACGTCGATCAGGTGTTCGATGGCGGAGCGAGCAATGACTATTACCTGACTGCCAATAACGATTTCTTCCGTCATCCCGGCACCGAAGCCTTGCTTGGCGAGGCGCCCCCCTTTACCGAATACCTGGACCTGGCAAAGCGGCTCGGCCATACCTTCCTGTGGTTTGGGCCGGCCGGGTCAATGACGCCATTGCACCACGATCCCTGCAATGTGTTTATGGCGCAGGTGTTCGGACGCAAGCGCTTCAAGATCGTGCCGGCGAAGCAGTGGTCGTTTGTCTATCACTACGCCACCTATTTCAGCGAAGTAGATTGCGAACATCCGGACTTCTATCACTGGCCGCTGTTTCGCCACGCGAACGTGCAAGAGGTGGTGCTTGAGCCCGGCGAGGTGCTGTTTATGCCTGTCGGCTGGTGGCATCAGGTCCGCTCGCTTGAGACCAGCGCGATGGTCTCCTTCACCAACTTTGTCTTCCCCAACACTTTCGATTGGTAGGAAATAGACCATGCCAGTTCAGACATCAGCTTCGCCCAGAACCTCTCAGGTCGAGCACCGCGTACATGTCCATGATCGCCGCGAATATCGGCTGCGAGTGCGCGCAACGGTGTTTTTGTGGGGCTCTGACGGCATCACCCAGAATCTCAGTTTTGATAAGCCGCTGCTGCTGCATATCCACAACGATCTGTTTGGCGAGCAGATCACGATCGGCACCCAACTGGCCAACGGCACGCGCAACACGTTTGGCACGCTTAACGCCGGGCAGTGCCTGACCATCCCGATTCAGGACATCTGTGCGGTGTTTGCCAGTTGCACGCTGGAATCCATGGTGAGTTGCACGGTGCGCTAACCGCGCCGGTCAGCTTCGGTTGAAAAATATCTGTATGTCGACGATACGCCGCGGAGATAGTCATGGCTGCAGCAAAAATTCAGAACCTGAGAGTCAAGCCGTCGCAATGGGCGAACCTGTGCTTTGAGGTTGGCGGTGTGATGGGCAGCAGTTCAGTCGAACTTGGCGACACGGTAACGCCCTTCGATTTCCCGACCTTCTACGGCAACCTTGGTACGACCGTGCTCGGCATGCCGGCGCGGCTCAAGTTTGACTCCGCAGGTATCGGGGCCGACCCCGGTGTTACCGCTTCCACGCTCTGCGCGTTGCGCGCCGAACCGGCCAAAGCGGTGCTCGACAAGGCGGTGGCCGCACGGGAGAACAGTTTCTACGGCAAGTACGCCAATCAGACCGCCGTAATCGCCCAGACCCGGGCCTACTACGATCCGGGCACGCTCAATTCCAAACCGCAACGGTTGACGGCGCTCAGCACTATTTCGCAGAACCAGACCGATCTGCTCTATGCGGCCTACTTCGCCGATGGGCGACTGGCGGTGGTCAAGTCGACCACGGCGGAAATTCGCTCCACCACCGACAGCGTCAGCGAAACCTGTTCGACCACCGTCAACGATGGCTTCAACCAATCCACCAACACCGGTTCGCAGAACGGTACCTCCAATACGTTCACCGACAATATTGCGACCGATATCGCCGTTGATATTGCATCGGGTGGCGTGACCAACACCATTTCGGACGACGTTTCGTTTGGGGTTGCTACCGCGTCCTCGTTGGCATCTTCATTTGGCAGCGGCTTTCAAGCCCAGTACGGCGTCAGCATCGGGCGCGCCGACAGCAAGGGCGAGGCCAAGCAGTTGCAGTCGGGCGTGAACACCGACTACGGCTACCGCGTGCCGAATCTGGAAAATTCGGCGCAGAACCATCGCGCGCAGATCAGCCTGATGGACGAACAGTTTTCGCAGTACATGTACGCGCAGAACCTGCCGAACCTGGAGAAGGTGTTCCAGAACGAATTGAGCTCAATCGACCTGGACGTCAAACGCCTGCAAGTGTCCTACTTGAGCACTCTGCTGCTGTCGCCGATCCCCGGCGTGGTTACCGGCCGCTACAAAAATCCGGGCGATCGCGTGAGCGCGGGCGAGGCGGTGGTGCGGGTCGAGAACAACCAGGAGATTTATCTCGTCGGCATCCTGGTGTATCGCGGCATGATCACGCTGAGCAACACCGTCACGGTAACCACCACGCTCTTCAGTGCAACCGGCACGCCACCGACGGTTATTTCAGGACAGGTGGTTGCTGCACGCGGAAATCAGGGCAACGATGACCGCTGGGAAGTAGTCGTCAAGTGCAACAATCTCGACGGCGGGGGAAATCCAATTTTGCCGTTGCACTACAGCTTCGACTACGACAGCACTTCAGCAACCATCGCTTAAGGCCGGGAGCGAAAACCTGTTATGGGCGCCCCGCCTCCGGTACCACCGCCGTCTCCTACGCCTGCGCCGCCGGCCCCAACTCCGCCGCCCGCACCGACGCCGCCGCCTGCCCCGACACCACCACCTGCTCCAACACCACCGCCAGCGCCGACGCCACCACCACCGACGCCGCCGGTTAGCACCGGCCCTCCGGTAAGCACCTCGCCACCGCAGGTCAGCCCAGGCACGCCCAATGTCAGCGTCGCGCCTGCACCGGTGTCTGCCGCACCGCCACCGGCGACATCGGTTGCTACGGATACGGCGCCGGTTTCGGTAGCGCCACCCGCGTCAAATACCTCGCAGGTCGACCCCTCCAACAGTGAGCCGCCCGTCAGCGATCCCACCTCGGATCAGCTGGTGTGTGAGCAGCTTGATCCCGAGGCATCGGCGGCTGGCCCCACCTCAAGCAGCGCCGATGTCAGCACCGTCGACCCTTATACCGGAGCGGCCGCGGTTGATCCCTATACCGGCGGGCAAAGTGCGAACCCCTACACCGGACAGGTGAGCGTTGCGCCGCCGGACAGCACACCAACCGAACCAAACGCCAGCTTTACCGGCGAACCCAGCGGCACTCCGTTCGAGAGCAGTGCCGTGGATACAGCTTCCAGCGGCGGTTCGGACGCCACTGGCCTGGGTGCGGGCGCGGCCATGGGCGGCGCCGTCGACCCTTCCACCATGTCGCCGGAAGAACTGGCGGAGTGGAACGAGTATTTGAAATCCGACGTATCCACTTACGATTTCGAGGCGTCCGACGAGGCCATTGCATCGGCGCGATACGACGCCAAGGTCAACGCGTTTGAGGACTTCAGCGAATCGGTTCAGTCCGGCACGTATTCGCCAAGAGCCACGGCCACGATGGACAACATCACGCCGGATACCGCGACGGAGATTTCTGATGCATGGGAATCAGGCCAGAGCTATGCCAAGTTCACCGGCGAGCCCGGCGCGATCAGCCCGGTTGATTCTTCCGATGTGCCGTCGATTCAGAACGACCCGATCAACCCGGAAAACTCCTATCTCAACGATCCGGCTTCGCATTTTGAGAACGATCACCTTAGCGATTACAGCAACGATCCCGGCGATTACGCCAACCCCAATGCCGATGTGAATGCGGAGATGGACGCCGAATTCGGTGAAGGTTCGTTTATCCAAAATGATGGGGTCGCCTCGCAGCTGGAAACCAACCCGATTGGGGCAAACAGCCAAGCTGGTACCGACTTCCTCGCCGAGAACGGTTATGCCGCCGATGGTACGTCGCTGGCTGGAGACGCCACTGCCGCGGTCGACACGGCAGAGGTAGTGGAAGGCACCGAGGCGGTTGTTACCGGAACCGAGCTGGTGGAAGGCGGCGTGGTGGCCGCGGAAGTGGGCGTGGAGTTTGAGGCTGCCGACCTTCTGATTCTGGTGATCTTCTTATGAGGAGCCGTGCGATGACCGCCCCCATGTCCAGCACAGACGACGCAGACCGGCTAGCGCCGGTTCGGGCGCGGTGAGGCGCACGCCATGAATACATCATCCACCTTGGCCCAGATCGCCTGGCTGACCTCCGGACTTTCACCCACCGGCCAAACCACTGCCTTTGACCTGCAAACCGTTCGTGAAGCGTTGGCCCACGCCATTGCTCAACACGGTGCCAATGGTGCGCAGGCCGCTGCCGGCTTGCCCGCCGCGCCAACGCCGGCTCCGTCTCCTGTCGAACTTACGGCGATCGCTGATGCCGTGGCACAGGTCCAGGCCAACCCTTTGGTAGGCGCCTCGCCACTGGTGTTGCGCCGCAGCCTGCCGGCTTCGCCGATCGGCAACCCGGCCTTCACGCCGGCCGCTACCAACGGCATGAAGGCCCACGTCATTGGCCCCTTCGCCGATTTGCTGGGCGCGCTGCATTGGTTCGATATCGTGCCGCCGGTGGCGCAAACGCTAGTCTCGCGAAATTCAGTGGCTGTCATGTCGCTGCCGCTCGCGCTGGCCAACGGCCCCACACCAACCTCACTGACGGTGGCGGCAGGCAGCCTGTGGATCAACGCGCAGCTACTGGTGCCTACCGCGCCAGCGAGCAGTTTTGTCGGCCTCGCGATCGACGGCGGCACGCTTACGCTTTCGGCTGCTGGCACTGCGACTACGGGCGCGGTGTCTGTGGGGCAAACGGTTACGCTGACGCTTACCGTCCAACCTGCCGCCACGAACGGCCCGACCGGCGGAACGGGTGTTGGCGCAGACGGCGGCGCGGTGGTTGCCGAGCTGCCCAATGAGGTGACGTTCGTCTTCACCGAAACGAGCGCACAGGTCACCGCAGCGGGGGACGCAAATTTCACCGCTTATGGCACGACCACGCCGCTGCAATGGCAAGCCGGGTCTTGCACCTATGAGGCGGGACTGAGCCAGCTGCTGATTCCGTACCTTCCCAGCGTTGCCAGCTTTACCGTGGGTAGCAGCCTGTCAACAATGTTCAGCCTTGCAGGAAGCGCCCCGACCGCAGAAGCCGCCTGGGCTTTGCCCGTGGCTGTCACCACACCAGCACAGTTGGGCGCCGCTTCTGGCTGCGGCTTCCTTATCTTGTTACTTGGCACCGGGCTCAAAGCGCAATGGGATGGCATGAACGGGGCCACCGCGTTGTCAGCCGTTGCGCTGCAAGGTGCCGCAGGTGTGCTGGCGGTGCTTGGCGCCACCACGGGGCCACGTGGAGCGTGCGGAACCTTCAAGCTTTGGGCCAATGCACCCTCGCCTTCCACCGCCAGCAGCACGATCGACTTCGCCCTGCCCAACAGCACCCTCGTCTACTTCACCAGCATCGACAGCTACGACAGCGTCACGCAGACCGAAATGGTGCTGTGCGGCGGTGAACTGTCCGCGCATATCGACCGGCCAGTGGC
Source organism: Rhodanobacter sp. A1T4 (assembly GCF_014207185.1). Classification (GTDB taxonomy): domain Bacteria; phylum Pseudomonadota; class Gammaproteobacteria; order Xanthomonadales; family Rhodanobacteraceae; genus Rhodanobacter. The sequence goes on along the minus strand of NZ_JACHCP010000016.1, from coordinate 13,426 downwards.
GGCGGATGGAAGTCGGCTAGGCCCGGATATGCCGGGGCTGCTTATCCTCTACGCCACGGCCAGCAGAAACGGCGTGATTCTGCTCGGTGAACCCGCGCCAGACTCGCTCCAAACGCCCATCGCGCTGGCGCTGAAGAACGCCTTGATGGTGACCACGCCACCGGGGCTGCTGTTGGTCGCCGGCACCTTCGGCGCTACGTCGGCGGAAATCACGGCAGGCGGCCTGCTGCTGGCCTTCGGCCTGGAAACGCTGTTCCCGATTTTGCCGGACCCCTATGCCGCCAATTTCCTGCCGCTCGGTCGCGCCGGTGATGCGGCCTCATCGATGCTGTTGGCCAGAGTGCTGTGGACGGCGACCACCCACGCCGTACTGAGCTTCAGCGATGCCTCGCTCAGCCTGGCGAGCTTTCGCGTCACTGGGCTGGAGCCATCACCTGCACCTGTCATCAGCGGGGATGCCGCCGAGCAGGATGCCGCATGGCTCAACGCGCTGGACCGGCAGTTCAACGCGGCGGTAGGCGGCGGTGATCCGCAGCTGTTCATGCTGGACGTATCCAGCAATGTGGATCAGCTCGGCGTCGCCGTCTCGGTGGTCGGTTCGTATCGAGATAATGATCCGACAACCTTGGCCACCGCAGCTGGCGCGGTCGCAACGGCGGAGGCCACCCAGATCTCCATCGCCGGCCTCGACCTGGTGGCCCCCGCCAGCACCATGCGCGTGTTCACCACGCCAGCCGTGCAATGGGAACCGCTGGTTACCGTGCAGAACCCCAATGTCGAGCCGAACCCGTTCCCATCACCGGCCGGGTTCCTCAACGACGGCGGCCCGACGTTGATTGGCATCAACAACGTCACCTTGGTGCCTGTCGCCCCGGCGCCGTTGCTGGACGAAGTGCTGCTGTCCTACGCCCACGGAAAAACCGGAGCAGCGCGATTCACGCTGCCATTCGGCATGACCGCCCTGGCGACGCTGCAAGCCCAACAGACCGGCCATTACCCGTTGCCACACCCGGGGCTGAAGCCGGTGCGTCCCAACTTCGCCGCCAACGACATGCTTGGCGGTCGCCAACTCGCATTGACCGCGCCGTCCAACGTGTTCAATACGCTCGCCAGCCCCACGCTACCTGGCGCGGCCGTGCAGTTGCGCAACCTGGTCGATCAAGATGGCAACCCGCTACTCGATCCACGCGCGCCACCGGCGCCGGGCGGCCTGCAGTTGAGCGTGCTTGGGCCGGATGTTGATGAGATTTTCAATTCCCAGTTCGCACCAGACGGCGTAGACCCCGCCGTGCCGGTGACGCGAATCGACTTTTCCGGTTACGGCGCATCGAGCTTCAGCGCCTGGACCGATCCGAACGCGGTGCCACCAGCGGTGGTGCAAGCACGGTTCAACATCATGGTCGGGCGCACCAACCACGAAGTGGTACAGGTCAAAAGCATCTTGCTGCCGTGGTGGGCGATCGTGGTGCGTACGATCACCATCGACCGCCAGGACGACGCCGAAATTTCCCGCAGCGACAGCGGCTGGGTGGCGGCAACGCCGGGCTTGTTCGGTGGGCCCGGCACAACCCATCCAGGCGTGGTGACCGGTGCGTACAACATCCGCGAAATTCGCGACACCTCGCAAACCTACTCGCCGGGCGGCGGGGTGGAACTGGTCGGTGTCTATTTCGATGCCGATATCGCCATGACGGGCTTGGTCAGTGGCGGCTCGGGCGGGCGTGTGCCCAGCACCGGCCAGTTCGGCTATATCCAGACCGCACCGGCGCATACGCCGATCACGCCCGCGCAGCTGGCCAAACTGATCTCGGCGCGCGGCCCCTTGGGCGGGCCGGTGGACTGCGTGATTGCCCTGGCAGGAACCGCGCAGACCATGCGCGTTTCGCGCGTGGAAGTAGACAACGCGCCACACGCCGGCGCCGCCGAAACCCACGAATTCGCCGCCACCGCGCGCGGCTCGGTGGTACTGCCACAACCGGGTAGTTGGAGTGTGTTGGCGCGCACGGATAGTGTCTCCGAGCCCACGCCAATTGATCCGGACCTGGGCGTGCCGCTGATCCAGCAAGGTGCTGCCGGCGGTTCGCCGACCACCGAACCGTTGCGGCTGGCCGAGCCGGTCGATTTATGGACACCGACCTCGCCGTCGATGGATTACTGCTTGATGCATGCGACCGATTCCACTCGCATGCTATTTCCCCGCCCGGTAATCGCCCACGGCACCAGCGCGTTCAGCAGCGATCAAATACCGTTGCTGGCTGATGGCTTCGCCCTGATGGGCGCCACGTCGATCTGTCCGCGTCAGGACAGTTGCCTCACCTTTCCGAACAACAGTTATGCCCTACAGATCGACGGCGCTGGCGCGTTCACTCTCGCCAATGTGCCGACACCCTTTGCGCCGAGCCGCGCCGATCGCACGTTATCTACCGCCAGCGTCGGCACCGTCGCGCTGGAATATGCCGATCAGCACGGCACGCCAGCGGCGATTTCCGTCGCCATCGACTCCAGCGAGTGGTCGGTGGGCCTTACCGGCGTCAACGTGCGGCTGGACATGGGTGCCTTCGACGGCCTGATTCGCAGCGTCGGGGATTTCAAAGCCTCCAGCACCAACGGCGTCGCGCTACAGAATGGCCAGCTGGTACTCGGTTCGGTGTTGGAGCCGCTTGAGTTGCTGATCGAATTCCTGACCATGCTCGGCCTGCCCAATCCTCTGGCGATGTCGTTCGCCAACGGCGGTTCGACCAGTTCCACCATCTACAAGATGAATGCGAACCTGGGCTTCAGCCTGCCGTCGCCGCTGATCCCCGCGCTAACGCCGCTGATGCAGACGCCGACCTGGAAAATGTCAGTCGGCTTGAAGGTCGGCTTTGGCAACACCGCCAGCTCGGCGGGCAACCTGTTTTCATCTACTTCGCGCTGGATGTTCTCGTTCACCATCAACGGCAACATGCAATGGGCGGTGTTCCCGCCGATCTTCGCCGGCGGGCTGCTCGGCTTCGGCATCCAGGTGTATTTCCCGGCGGGCACCGCACCGCAGAGCGAAACGTTGAGCTTCCAGATCGGGGTGATCGCCTCCATCGGCGGCAACATCGTGCCCAACGTGCTGAAGGTGGAAGGCTCGGTGTCGTTCTCCTTCATGCTGGTGATCGGCATGGGCGCGTCGACCAGCGTGGCGATCGGCTGCGGGCTGACCATTTCGGTAACCGGCTCGATTCTCAACGGGCTGCTGGCGCTCACATTCTCCGCGACGGCCACTGGCTTGGTGGCGGTCACCAACCCCAAATCGGTGCAAGCGACTTTCGATGTATCCGTCGATATCACGATCTGCTGGTTCCTCGATATCGCGTTCGACCTCACCTTCCAATACACCCAGTCCATCTGAGATCGGCCATGACGACCAACCCCAACTACCGTCTCAGCCTGCAAGCCTTTCCTCAAAGCTGGGATGGCACGCAGATCACGCTGCGCATCCTGGTAATGCCGCAGGGTGATCCAACGTCCGCCTTGCTGACCGGCGTCGCACCCGCACCCGACTCTCCAGCTTTTGCCGACGCCAACCTCAGTTTCGTCGCTGCGCTGATTCCCTCACTGGACGCCCTGCCCGCGCCTGCGGCGGTAACCGCGCAAATTCCGCTGACCATCACGCCACCGACCGGTGCGCGCGGCCTGTTCCAGCAGTTGGCCGCGCAGTTCAATATCGCACCCGATCCACCGGGCAAGCCGCCCCGGCGGGTGGGCTACAGCGTGCAAAAGTTTCTGCCTGAGAGTTATCGCAACGCATTTGATTTCGACCGCCCACGCACCCCGTTCGCGCTGACCAACGACAGCTACAGCTGCCTGCTCAAAACCTTGCCGATTAACACTCCGCAGCCGCCTCCGCCCAGCACCGTCAGTTGGGGCCGGGTGATTGGTTTTACGATGCGCCAGCCGTTGCTGGCCAAGGCGCTGGGCCTGCTCTACGAAACCACGGTGGTTCTGCCCGACCCCACCACGTTCGCCAACGGTGGCTGGCTTTATGTAGGCCTGGCCCCAAGCAGCGACTTCCAGCCTCAGCTGGCGGTTAATCCCAGCCTGTTGCAGCTTTACGCCGCGCGCATACCGCCGTTGACATCGACACCTAGACCGCTATTTGCGGCGGTGCTGTTCCCGGTTTCTTCGATGCCGCCGACCGGCTCGTATGACGGCGCCTTCACCGAGGCCGAAGACTACGACGATGGCTTCGTAAAGATCGTGCACGGTGCCCAGCCCGATCGTGCCGCCATGTACGACTCGTCATCCAACGGCCTGCCACCTTCAGGTGATTTCGGCATGCAACTGGGCTGGGACGACGAGCAGATCACCATTTGGTACAACCAGCAGATGGATTCCACCGCAGTCGATGCGCCGTTCGCGGTCGCCGGCTACCGGATCGATGTGCGCGCCCATGGCAACACGGCCTGGAATTCCATGTGCCAAGTGACCGCAAGCCTGGCGCTGGGGTCCACCGAACTTGGCACATTCCAGGGCGAGCTGAGCGTGGAATCGATGCCGGTGCGGCTTGATCCAAGCCAACCGCAAGACTGGTGGTTGCCGCCATACTTCAGCCACTGGCGCGGCGGCTCCATCGTGTTGCCCGATCCGCTCGCCGCACAACTGCACGGCACGCCAGCGGTCCCGCAGCAATATACCGCCGTCGCTGCCGACGCCGTGCCGTTGCTGTATGGCCGCAGTTACGACGTGCGCGTACGCCTGACCGACCTTTCGCGCGGCGGCCCTGCCGTTACCGACGAGGCGATCAACCCCGGCCCGGCGCCCATCGCCACCTTGCCGTTTCGCCGCTATGTGCCGTTCAAAAACGTGCTCACGCCCGATCTCGACCTGACCACTACGCCGTCGAACCCGCAGACCAGCTATCAAATTGGACGTCCACTATTGAACTATCCGGCGGTGGCCTATGCCGGCGTGGCTAACGTGGCCGCGGCCCTGGTGGCGGATTTGCCAAACGCGCAAGCGCAAGGCCGTGAAGCAGGCCTGCCCGATCCGGATGCTGCGTTGCTGTCGATCGAAGTCCAAGTGATGCAGCTGGCCGGCGATGCGGCCCAACTGGTTTCCGACCAAGACCCATCGCCCTTTGCGCTGCTCTACACCACCACCCGCGCGTTCCCAACCGACCCCACCGCGTCGCTGGAGTTGGACATCGCTTTCCAGGACATCCCGGACATCACCTCGCTGCCACCGCAGCCAGATACCGGGCCGCTGCTGCTGCCGCGTTTTCGCAACATCCGCTTGGTACTGCGTGCAGCCGCGACGGCGGACCCGCAGTTGCTTTACTGGGGCTCGACGGACGCCATGTTCGGCCAGGCGGTGGAAATTCTGACTGGCGCCAACCCAACCGACGAACGGAGCCTGTTCGCCCCCGACATCGAGGCCAATCTCATTCGCGGCATCTTGTTGCAGCCCGACCCGGTGCAGACCAGCAATGTGACCGCTGCGCTAGCCGTCGCCGGTCAAGGCGGAACCACTGCTTATGACCTGAGCCAGCGCCTGGCCCAAGCGCTGGGCCTTAACTTCACCGGCCTTACCTATTCGGGCCAGCCCGGCCAGCGCGTGGTATTTGGCTGCTCGTCCGCCTTGCGTCATTCGCTCTCGCCTGAACACGGCGCGCTTACCTTCGGTGCCAAGAGTGAACTGACCCAGCACTGGCTGATCGTGATCACCGTGCAATTGGCACGCGACTGGACCTGGGGCGTGCTTAACCCGATCCGCTTCGATATACGTGATAGCTCAAATACGGTGGTCGGCAGCATCAATATGACCGACGCCGTTGGTATAAGCGCGCTGGCCAATCCGGATCGCAGCAACGCTTCGCTGGTGTTCTTCGATGCGGTCGACTACAAGCCGGCAGCAGGCAGTTTCCCCGCAGAACTAAACCTGACTTACCAGATCGAGCCGGTGTTCGCGGTGACACCGGCCTTGCTCGATGCGCCGCTATCGCTGCCGTTGACCCTGCCGATTGCTGCGCCGCCAACCCAGACGCCGCAACTGGCTTCGGCCGGCCTCGCCCTGTCGCCCTACGACGCCCAACCGGACTATTCCGCCACCGCACCACGTCAGCGCGCACTGTGGCTGGAGTTCACCGAACCGGTGGCGGACCCAGACGACATCTACTTTGCCCGCGTGCTCGCCTATGCGCCCGATCAGCTGCTAACCGGCGCCCCTTTCATCGATCCCGGCGGGGTCGAGCCACCGCCTGAGCCCGCACTGCCCATCGACCCGGAGCTAACCCGCCTGATCGTCCCCGGTCAATCGGACGACCACGCGGGACTGGGCGCCATGCAGCCGTTGATCCCGTCCAGCTCGCCGCTGCATTACATGTTGCCGATTCCCACTGGCCTGGCGCTCGATGCACCGGAACTGTTCGGCATGTTCGTCTACGAATTACGCGCCGGGCACAGCAAAAATTGGTCAACCGCCCAAGGCCGCTTCGGCCCACCGCTGCGGGTGGCCGGGGTGCAGCATCCCGCGCCCGTGCTGTTGCCTGTAGTCAATAGCCAACCGGCCACCGTGGCCGTAAGTGCACCGTTCGCAACCCCTGTTTTCACCGGTCGCAATCTGTTGCCCAGCCCACCGCGCAGCCAGCTGTGGGCCTTGCTCTACGCCCAGGTAACCCAGGCAGACGGCCAAGCCCAGCGCAATGTGTTGCTCGATCGCCTCCGGCTCAGGCGGCAAGACAAGCTCAGCGACTTGGCCCCGGTGACCGCCAACGGACTGGCCGCGGTGACTTGGCAACGCGCGTTGATCGAGACGATTCTGGTATCGCTCGCCTTGCCGCCGACCTCGCCGCTGAGTCTGGTCGTGGTGGAAACCCTGCCGGATCTGGGCGAGTTGGAAGACCCCTTGGGCGGCGACCTCGGCCATGTCCGCATCTTGCGGACGTCGCCGTTGGTCGTCATTCCGGCCATCTGTTAGCAACTCCATTGGAGCATCATCATGGCGACGAAAAAAACTGACAAACCTGCAGCGACTGCTACTCAAACGGGTAGCGACACCTTGAGCACCGCCGCTGGGAACACCTTGAAAGAAGCCTACCAACAGAACTTCGCCACGCTTACCCAGGCAACCCAAGCCCTGACCGACGGGGCCGCCAGCGTGTTCCAGCGTCAGCACGAGCTATTGCAGCGCGCCCTCATTGACACGGTCGCACAGACCAACGGCCAAGTAGCAAGCCTGCCGCCGCCCCAGTGCCCGGACGCGGTGAACCGGTTCAAGACGGCGCTGGAAACCGGGCTAACCAATAACCGCACCATGATCGACCTCGCAACCAAGGCCCACAGCGACGCCTTCGACATCGCCCAACGCCATATGAGCGAACGCCTAGAACAGCGAGGCAAGTCGCTGCAGGACTTTCTGGCTCTGCAAAATCGCAGCAAATAGGCGCCAGGAAAACTCTGAACAAGCCCGCTCTGTCGCGTTACAGTTAGCCGTCCAAACGCATGGCCGTCCAAATGCAGAGTTTCCATTCACCCGCCAGCAATGAATCTCAGGATTCCGAATCTGGCCCAATGTCCGGGAACGACCCATTTGAGCCGGTCACCAACGGCCGCTTTGCGGCAGGTTCTATGCCCAGCTGTGTCTTACTGGCCGCGTTGTGCTCGTAGGCCTTGCGTGATACCCACCACTAACCATACGGTTTATTACTTCGTTCTCGGAGTCATAAAACTTATCGCTCCGATCAGCGAGATAAGCAAAGGCTATCCTTGTTCCGAAGATCGCTTTCCTCATCGAGTAAACGAATGTTTATCTCCGGGATTTTTCCCCTTGACGGGGCAAGAACTAAAGCTGAATATCCAGTGCATATGCCCCGATATGGGGTCTAATAAGCGTTAGCAGTAGTGCATCGTTCGTGCTTCGAAGGGGGGAGCCAACATGGTCACGTACACCGCAAAAGAACTGAATGGTTTGACCTTCGACAAGCACATTTACCCCCGCGAGTTCCGCGACGAGGAGAATGTGGTTCCTGTCTCAAGCTGGGTGGAGCTTTCCATCGCGTTTCTTCGCTGGCTACTTGAGAACGGTCATTTGTGCATGCACAAAGTTCCAGTGGCAAATCATGCTGGGCGCGGCAAATACCTCATCAATAGTGAGAAGCGCCATGAGTATCCAGACCTTGACGCCAACTGGGAAAGAGTTGGCGCGTACTACATCGATACCAAGTACGATGCTGACCATCACAGAAAAAACATGCTTGAAGCTCTGCGTATCCTTGGCGTCACAAGTCCAAATTTTCGCATTTCATTTCGCCAAATATAGTGTCGCGTGAGCTGCTAACTATTCGTTCAAGGCTGACGGCTGCGCCGCCGCTTAACTCAAGCGTTAGGCATCGGAATCAGCATGACTGAATCGTCGAGTTCCGTTAGTGCAAGAAACTATGTATCGGCATGGCTTGCCACCAAGCATATCCAGCTCGGTCTCAAGCAGCTCAAGCTAGAAACTACGGAGTCGCCCGTTTTCAAACTATCAGCATGGTACGAGTCTCCGGAATTTCTCGTTGACATCTCCGTTTGGGATCGTGCGTGCTGCCTAGACATACAGGTTATGGAGAAGTCGTCGAATCAATTCGTGTTCTCGGAAGCCGGAGCTTGCGAAAATACAACCGGACTCTTGGTCCGTCTCAACACTTTCTCAAATTGGCTCGCGGCACGTGCAGCCGCTGCCTAACAATTCGTTCAAGGCGGACGCCTCCGGCGCCGCTTAACTCTAGCGTTAGGCGTCAATAGCAGTGGCCCCACCAATCACGCGAACAGAGTCAAGAAATTTCCGTATAGCTCGCATTGCGTGGCCGCTTCTATTTGCCTTGATCATGCTTCTACTCAATACATCGATTCGGCCACTTCTTCTAAATTTCCTTGCCGCAATCGAGGCCTTACTCACGCTCTACTTGCTGTTCTGGCGTTGTCCGCGGTGCCGTGGCTTCTATAGCCTCAAGTTATCTGGCACTGATTCGTTTTTTGGCATTGCCTGGCCTTATTTCAATCGATGCCTGCATTGCAGTAGTAAGCTTGAAACAGGTGGGCCTCACCCACCGAGCAGTTCGGGTGGCGCCTAACAACTCGTTCAAGGCGGTCGCTAGTCGATCAAAAGTGGACCGTCATCGGTTGCTCCGTGTGGCCGAAAGGGAGTGAGATTACGTGATAGCGCCAACCCACGTGGATCCTGTTATGCGTCCGGTTGTTAGCCGGACCCAGCATGGATAAGCTCTAGAAGAATCAGGGCGTTGCGTCGGGACTTCCGAACGTAATCAGAGATGTATAACCGGACCCACGGGTCCGTCTATTAAGTAGTTAGGCCTTATCCATGACAGTCTTTAAGATCTTGTCCTGCTCGTCGGCTAGTGCGGATCGCTCCGATTTCACTGTGCAGGTCCGCTCAGGCGAGTTGGCGGTTGGCGACTCATTCGCTTGCTTCGATACGCATCATCAAACAGCGTTTCAAGTTCTTCTAGTCAACGCTACCGCCGAGCATGCAAAGATTGTTTGTGCAGGCCATATTGACTTCAACAACCAATACGCTGGTGCGTTAGTCGACACGTCAGCAACCACACAACCTGATGCGTTTCGCTACGAGCACGCGGCGCCTTCAGCCTAACAATTCGTTCAAGGCGGACGGCTACGCCGCCGCTTAACTCCAGCGTTAGAGCGCACAGGGAAGTTCATGGCAACCGATAAGAATCGAAGCTTTTTTCTTCGCTGTTGGAGTGGTCACGCTCGGTTATGGCAGGCGTATTGGCTTATAGGGGGCCTTGGGCAGCTTTGCGCTATGTTGCTGGTTGCGCTCGTCGGCACGATCTTTTGGCATAACCCCCAAGACAGCCTTTGGTTCAATTTGGTTGGTGCTGTCATTATTGTTGGGTGGTCAATTTTTTCGGCTGTCAGCATCTGGCGTTGTGCGCCAAATGCATCTCAGCCTGCTTGGGGCGCGCTCGCACGTGTTGTCATCATCATGTCCGTAGCTTACGGGGTGTACGCCGTGTGGCGCGTGCTCTAACCAGTCATCCAAGCGGACGGCTCCGCCGCCGCTTAATTCCAGCGTTAGGCCTGTAACAGCGACCGAGGAAGAACATGTCTAATAGTCAAAATGCTAAGCGTAGTGGCTACCTATTTTTGGCGAGTGGCTGCATGTTTTTCGCCGCCGCCATTTTTGGCAAACAGTTGGCCTTTTGTGGCATTGGCGTGGCCTTCATTGCAATTGGAGCAACTACTTTGCAAAAGGCAAAACGTGGGTAGTTGCAGCCAGCCCCATACGGTGAGCAACATGCCTAACTACTCATTCAAGCCGAAGCCGCTTCGCGGCTCGGCATAATTCAGGCGTTAGGCAGCCAATGAGCTATCAGGCAAAGAAAAGAATATTCGCAGCATTATCCGTTCTCATGATTCTTACCGCGATTTACTCTGCTCTTGGCGTCTTACAAGCTGCTAGCCTGTTCACTGGCGAGCGCGCTCTGCGTAACCTGAACTTTTGGGGCACGATCATGTGTGTTGCATTTGCTTGTTCCGCGCTCTTCGGCTTCCTTGCCTTCCGTGCAAGTAGGTTGGCTAAAGTCGGCAGCCGCGAGGCTGTCTAACTACTCGTCCAAGCGGACGCGTGCCGCGCGCCGCTTAACTCAGGCGTTAGACTCTATGGCCTTCCTCGAAATCACCAAATTGGCGATCAAGCGCAAGGCGCATTTTGCTTGCTGCCTGTGTAGAGGCGTGGGCGTTGAGATCCACCACATTATTCCTCAGGCAGATGGCGGCCCTGACACAGAAGACAATGCCGCGCCACTGTGCCCAAGCTGTCACGAAACGTATGGAGCCAATCCCACAAAAAGAAAGTTCATTCGTGAGGCTCGTGACTTTTGGTTCGAGATATGTGCAACGCGGTACGCGGCAGACGCTGGTCGCATAGATACGATTCATCAGATGCTTCAACTCTTACCAACAAAAACAGATATGGAGCAAATGATATCGCGCGTTTCCGCCACGATAGACCCGAGTGCTGTAACCGACGTATCGGAAGCTACGGATGCCTCCGCGCCATCCGAACTATTGAATGAGCCGATCACAGACGTTTCTGTTAAGGCCTATCTAAGATTCATGTATGGCTGTCTAGTCCACTGCGGAAAAGACACCACTTCAATATTGGTGGCCGACGCTCTCGACGTGGGCCACACAAATATTCGCTCGCTGCACAATCTGCTCTCTCTTTCTCGAGGGGTTGTTGCCGAGTTGGCTCAAGAGCGGAGAGATGCTGGAGACAGCATGGCAAACGTATCGGATGCAAACATCGTTCAACTTTTTCTGGCAATCTTCGACGAAGCATATTGTATTAAGAAGCATCCGAACGTTCATGCAAAATACGCTGACAAGCATTGGATGCGGCCAGTTCAAAAGAACGATCTTGCCGCGTCAAATTGACCGAAGAATCAACAACAATAGTGCTCGGCAACGCGGGTCTAACTATGCGCTCAAGCGGACCGTGCGGGATGCAGTTTCCGGTGCAATCATGCATTGCGGCCCGCACGGCCGCTTAGCTTAGGCGTTAGGCGGCATAAAGACCATGAACGCTGATCTCAGCTACGAAAGCAGATCGTCTATCGAGGCGAGGGTCAACAACTTCCCAGCTGCCCACATCAAATCAACATCGCGTGTCACTAGCGCGTCGGCTTGTAGCTTGGTCAATGCGAGGTATTCGGCCGCGAATGTATCTTTCCAGCCGAGTTCCTCAGCAAGCTTCCAGGCAACCTGTTGCAACGATCGGTCGCCCAGCAAGCGAATCTGCAAACCCCTCAGGTAGTCGAGGCGCTGGTTCGCCTCCTTGCGAGTCACCAAGCCATGCTGAACGTCCGCGAATAGTTGGGCGAGCACCTGCGAACGCAGTAGCGTCGGTGCGAGGAGACGGTGGTGCCCCGGAATCTTGGCCCTCTGCTCAGCCAGCACGAGAGCCACATCTAGCCCAATCACATATCGTGTCACGTCTTATCTCCACCGCGTTCATTGCTCAGGAGTACGCGCATGCTAGCAATGCCTAACTATTCGCTCAAGCGGACCGCTACGGAGTGGCTGCGGTAACATGCCATACATCGCGGCAGCGGCCGCTTAGCTTAAGCGTTAGGCAGATTGATGACGTACACCGTTAGGACGCCATTTCTATTTTGGTTCGGCGCTTTCGCTCTCGCCGTATCTCTCGGTATTGCGATTTCCGCATGGGGCAACTGGATGGTGGTCTTCGTCCTTACCGCCTTATTTGGCAGTTCTGGGGCCGCATTGCTTTTGATGTCTGCGCATGTGACCGGCAACCTTCATGGATTGACAGTCCGACGACCTCACAAAACGTCCGAAGTTAGTTGGAGCGAAATCACTGCATCCGAGATTGGCGGTGGCAATCTAGTCTTTAAGACAAAGAACGGGCGAGTTGTTGCTCCATCATTCGAGTTTTGGTGGGGTAAGGACAAAATACTTCTCATGGCGCTAGTTGCCAACAAATTACACGAGCAAGGCATCAGTATCCGCACTACGCTCCGCGCGGCGGCAACACCGGATGATCGGTGAGTCGCCTAACATCTCGTTCAAGGCGGACGGCTCCGCCGCCGCTTAACTCAAGCGTTATGCCTCTAGGACAGACTGACGATGAACGATGGAATTGCCATGTTGGATCGTCTAGATCGAACCCATACCGCAATACGGGCAAAGCATGACGCTCTTTCTAATGCAGACGACCGCGATCGCGTCGGCAAGTACCTAAGCATTCTCTATAACATTTCCACCTGCGCCGACGGTTGCCGCGGTGGCGACCATATGTTCGAGTATCTTAGCGGTCGAGCTTTCAATCTCAGTTACGCTGCGTACGAACTTCTTCAAATCGGCCTATACGACGAGGCGCTCAATCAGCTTCGCAGCTTGGGCGAGCTAGCAAATCTTGCTTCACTATGCGCATTTGACAATGACACATTCAATGAATGGGTCAGTGCCGGTCATGATGAGCGTATTCGGCGGTTTGGCCCTTCACAGGTTCGCAAACTCATTGTTGCTGCCAACGGGGTTCTCATTGTAAATACCGATCTTTACGCGCAACTTTGTGAGTTGGCAACCCACATCACACCTCAAACAAAGCCAAATACTCATAACGCAGCTGGACTAAGTCACGTTGGCGGCTCCGTTCAGGCGGACGGACATGCTAAAGGGATCGAGTTGCTTCAATATCTTATGTATTTCATGTGCACTAGCTTCACTGCATTTATTGGCAGAGGCGACCTTGTGGATGGCATTCCAACCCCACCCTCGGTCGAGGCATAACATCTCGTTCAAGGCAGACGGCTTCGCCGCCGCTTAACTCAAGCGTTAGGGGTCGCATGAAACTGACGGGCTTACTTGTGGCATCCACACTTGCTCTCGGCGCCTGCAGCCAGTCAATT
>NZ_JACHCP010000015.1 GCF_014207185.1 Rhodanobacter sp. A1T4 | reverse complement strand
CTGCCACCGCCGATGCCGCCATCCGTGATGGCGCCAGCAAACACCGTGGAGTCCGCGGTGCCGACGGTCAAGGCATGACTGCCGAGAGCAACGATACTTCCAGCTGCACCGCTGAGATCCTGCAATGTCTCCGCGGTCGCCTGGGAGATATCCAGCGTGGCACCGGTACCGGTCAGAGCGACACCGCTGCTGGAGGCGATACTGCCGGCAACGCCACTGCTGTTAGTGCCGAGATACAGCGTGCTGCCGGCACCGATCGTCGTGGCGCCGGTGTATGTGGTGTTGGCAAGCAGGGTGAGCGGCAGGTTGCCGATCTGTTGCAGCGAACCGCTACCGCTGATATTGGAGAGCGAGACGGCGGTGATGCCATCCACGGCACCAGCCGTGTTGTCGACAATCAGTGTGCCGTTGTCCGTGATGCGATCGGTGCTCAAACCGTTGGCGCTGTCGGCAGTGAGCAAGCTGCTGTTGCCGCCGGAACTGTTGTAATAGCCGACCTGACCCGGCGTGCCGCTGGCATCGCCTTGCGTACCGTCGCCAAGTTGCAAGACGGTGCCGGCATCGATTTGGGTGAGGCCGTTGTAATACTCGCCCTGGGTAAAAATCACGTGGTTGGCGTTGGACGCGTTGCCCGTGATGACAACGTAGCCGAGGCCGGTCGTGCTGAGCGAATTCGAGTAGGGGCCGCCACCAATCGCGGTATTGAGCGTGGTCGTGCCGTTGTAGTCGAACCCGAGAATGCCGTTGTTGTCTAGGTTGATGTAGCTGTTATACGCATTGCCGGAGATGAACATCGTGCTGGTGGTACCGTCGCCGAACTGCACGATCGTTCCTCCGATGTTTACCCCGCGTTCGGAGGCATTACCTTTCAGCGTTGTGAAATTCAGCTTGGCATTGGATAGGCTCGGGTGGTTATCGTCGCCGGAGTCGCTGTAGCTGTAGACCCCGCGAAACATGATGAGACCGGGGGAGCCATTGAGATTGATGTCGTTTTCGTAACCGACTTCCCAGATATTCTGCGTAATATCGACCTGGCCCGGCAGGCCCATTACCGGCACGGGTGTGGCCGGCAGATACGAAGTCTTGATGACAATAAAACTCGTATCTGGGGTGCTTCCATACATATGGTCGGAGCCGATGTTGGCGCCGTCCAGCAGGTAGAGCGAAGGTCCCGTAAAAGTGTTCACGCCAAACAGGCGTAGGCCGCCGTTGGTGCCTGGACTGAGCACCGTAATGCCGCCGCTACCGCTCACCGTTCCGCCCAGCGAAATGACCTGGCTCTCGTTGGTGAGGCTACCCTCCTCCATCAGTAACGTGCCGTTGTCGAGAATATTGTTGTTCAACGTCACGGCATTGGCGGTGGCATTGCCCAGCTGCAGCGTGGTGTTGTTGCCGATCGTCAGCGAGACAGGGTCGGGATTGTTGACGACGGTGACGCCGCCATGGAAGACGTTCGGGCTGGTCAGGCCGTCGTAAGTGACGGGGAGAGAATTGACGTAGTCGTAGCTGGTGGTCTGCGTCTTTTGCGCGGCGGGCAGCGTATAGGTCGGTGTCTGGGTAAGGACGAGCGTCGAGGCCCCATTGGGCGAATCGACCGTTAGCGTTCCCGTACCCGAGATGACGCCGCTGTAGGTAGTGACGCCGGTCGGCAGGTTGATGGTGTAGTTGCCGCCCTGCAACGAAATGTCGTCATTTGCTGTGACCAGGTTGGTGATGTCACCACCGGCGCTGGGTGCCGTGACCTGTGCGAATGCGTCGACGCTGGTAGCAGCCAGCGCGATGCCAAGGATCACCACGAGTCGCTTTCTAGCGGGCTCGCCCTGGCCAGGCTTTTCTCTCAGCCAACGACCGTTATTGCCGAGACCGACAACGTGCTTCATCTGCTTGTCCCCTACCTAGATTTCTCAAATGAAGATGTCTAGGGGCTTCACGCGACAAGCCAATGCATCAAGAAGCACGGCCTCGGTCCGAAGAGCTCTGAGCCTGCCTTTATCCAGCGATTGTTTGCGATGCCCCCAGCATCGATCTGGCGCATCCTGCGATGTCAAAAGATCAGCAACAATTATGAAATCGCGTACGACGATTCATGTTTTCCAAATTTGCGATGCTCTCGTCAATTCCAGCCAGCTAAAGTCGGGTTTCTCCTGCAATGACGTCGGCCGCTTTAGACGTTCTTCAGAGCAAACTGTGTTTGATAGGCAAGCATGTCCTGGAACACGCAATACTCCGGCGAACCTAATTCAATGACAGGCAGCTTTTTGTTGAGTCTATGCAACATCTTCACGTAGGAGGATCGATAGCTCGCCTCCGCAGCCGGCGAAAACAAACGCACGTAATACGCGAAGCTTGTGTGGAATCGGTAGTCATCATGATTGGCATGCCGGATGCCCGTTGCCAGGGAAATTGCGTCGCGTAATTTCCGCAGTCGGCGGTTTTCCGCTGCATCGACTGGTTTCAGCAACACGCCGGCCGGGATATTCTCTACTTCATCCATATCCACCACCATGCGAATGGGCGCAGCGATGCCTGCGCTCATATGCTGCAAGCGGTCAGCCACGTCGCGATTGCATTCGTCCATGCTTGCATTCAACGGCAGCATCTGCGGCCAGTCGCCGGGTCTGCGGTTCGCGTTTGTTGCCCCATCGAAAATGGTCGAATGGTATGAACTGGGTGGAAGCCATGCCAGATTTCCGGCACGTGTGTTAGTCCGTAATTCTTCATAGGCCGCGCATAGTTCGTCGAGCGCCGGATTGGATTCGGCAATCGGGCAAATGATGGTATTTCCCGGATAAGGCTGCGCCGCTCCATCGACACTGAATTTTTCGCCCGGCCCGACATCCCGCGGCACAGCTGGCGGAGAGGCCAAACAGTTCATCGCACTTTGACGGTTTTGCGCAGCCCCTACACGACTCCATAACCCGGCCGTCACCACACCCGCATATCCAACCGAATTTCTAACAAGAAAGTTGCGTCGTGCTCGATCCACCATATCCACCATATCCACCATATCCACCATATCCACCATATCCTCGCTACTTTTGGCACTCCCCGAATCCAACGCACCCCAAAACATTCGCTTGGATAGGTGCGCAGGACCTATAACAAACTGTGGGAATAGCCAGCCTGTCAGAATTTGTACTTCACTTGAAAATTGACTTCTCGCCCCTCGATGGAGCGAGCCAGAATGACCCCACCCGTGCTGGCCGTGCCGAGGATGCGGGCATTGCCTTCCGTCAGGCCAATCTGGTTGGTGACGTTAGTTCCCTGCAGCCGGTATTCCCACCGATCGCCCACATCAGCCACCACGCCAAACGCGAGATCGTAGTAGTGACCGAGTGGCTGCAGTTCCTGCTGATCGCTGTAATGGCTACCGATATATTCATAGGTGAGCCATGCAGATAGCGAACCCCAACTGGTAGGTAATGTGTAGGCTGGAGTCAGGCGAGCTTGGAACGTTGGCTGCCGTGCCAACTGATAGCCATCGAAATCATTCTTGGGACTACACACCACCTGGGTCGTCGCGCCTTGATAGGTATAACAGCCGTTGCTACCGGTGTAATGCGAATCCTGATAGTCACCTGACAACGCGATCGAGAAATGCTCAAACGGCTTGATGGTCGTATCGAAATTGATGCCCTTTGCCTCGGAACCGTAGAGGTATGAGACCGTTTCTGTCGTGTCGCCTACGGCGACCAAAAGGCTGTTGGGTACGTCATCGAACAACCGGCGATAAACCGACACGTCGGCATAAATCCAGGAATCCTGGAACTTGAAGCCTGCCTCCATGTTGTGGACTTTTTCCACCGGCATGCTGGAGAAGCTTATAAAGTCGGTAAAAGCTGGGAAGTGCACGCCATCATTCAAGCGCACATAGGCGCTCATGTTGCTGTTGAACTCGTAGTTGGCGCCGATCGTCCATGAGGGCGCTATCTTGCCTTCGTAAAGGTTATGGCTTCCGGCTGCCTGATAGCGCGAGTTGTTGTTGTACAGCGTGTACGGATCATCATCCAGGTCGCCCGTGGCGGTGTTGGCCTGATTGACTTTTACATACTGATATTCGTCGCGAACGCCGGCGTCAAAGAGCCAGTTTCCAGCCTTCCAGCTATCACTTAGAAAGAACGCCGTGTTGAAGCCGGTACCAAGCAAATGGATGGCTGTCGTAGGGCCGCTGGTGAAACCTTGCGGACTAGCAAGCTGCCACGTTTGCGCGCCGTTGCTCAGGTTGACGGCAATAGGCGTTGGATTGCTTTTGGCCTGCAGCAGCATATCGCTGCCTTGAATGGCCAGTTCATTGGAGGTGTAGGTAGTGGTGTAATTGCCGAGCGTCAGGGTGTTGCCTTCAAAAAGTTCCTTGCTGACGTGGAACTCATTGCTGACCACATGGAACTGCTGTGATATGTCGCGAAGTTCCTGCGTCACCACATTCTGATTCATGTTAGCTGCACCGCCCGTCGTATACGTTGCGGTAGCCAACAAGCTGGCCGGCAGGTGGTCGGCGGTTTCGGCATGCGCAATGTAAGTGGATAACGGCATCGGGTTGTTGCCGGTGCTAAAGAATGCAAGCACGCTCATCGTGCCACCGTTGAAACCCAACTTGTCGGAAATCGACCAGCCATTGCCAAAATCCCAATCAAAATTGGCGCCGGTAAAGAACACGTCTGGACCACGGCCGTTGGCCAGATTTACTGACTTGCCGCCCGGTGTGCAGCCCGATGTGTAGCAAGGCGTGGTCTGCAGAAATTCATATTGATCTGCCCTGCTACCCATCGTGCCCGTTAGCGGACTAAACCCCGGGTAGGCGTCGAACTGACCGCGACTCGGATTGAGAATCGGCGTATCGGTGACGAACTGGTTTTTGTCGTTGAGATAGCGAGCAAAGAACATCAATGAGCCGTTATCCCAGTCACGCGTCAGTGTGGCCGTCAACTGACCACCTTTGTCAGCGGTGAATTGCGGATCACGCACGCCATCGGATTGCCGGAAGAATCCACCGGCGCTGCCATACCAATCACTGTCCTTGGCGAGCGGAAATCCCACAAAGCCATCGATGCGTTCCATCCCTTCCGAACCCACGGTGAGACCAACATCGCCACGCGGTACATCGGTGCCTTGCTTCAGGATGAAATTGGCAAACAGGCCCGGCTGGGCGCTGCCGTACAACACGGCCGGGCCGCCTTGGACAAGCTCTGCGCGCTCAACGGTGTCATCCAGGCGAAGCAGCGAGCCTTGCTCCAGATCGCCCAGTCCGGACATGGGGTAGAACGGTACACCCTGAAGCCCGATGGTGACGTATGGCGAACCACCGCTGCCCGGAAAACCGGCCACCTCGATATTGGCACCAGTCTGGCCACCCGATGATTCCACGTGCACGCCAGGCGAAGCTTTGAGCAGATCGTTGGCACTGGTCACATTGGCCTGACTGATCTGGTCTGCGGTGAGTGTCGTGATCGAGTAACTGGCATCGAGTTTCTTGACGCCACTCAGCGCCGCGTTGCCGGTAACGACGACCTGTTCCAGACTCTTGGCATTGCTCTGGTTTGCTGTCGAAGTCGACGGGTTCTTATCCTTCGCCGTATTGCTCGGTGAGTTGGTGTTTTCAGGAGCTGCCTCTTGCGCCCAAGCGGGGCTAAGAGCGCTCAAGATGGCCGCTGCAAACAGGGTTCGTCGAAGCAGCGTACGGGTAGCAAGCCTGGTCATGGTTATCCCCAAAAGTCAGAAGCCAAAGCAACGGTGTGCTATTTAGTTACTTTAACTAGCTTATCTTCGTAATTTTTCGACTTGATGACAGTCATTTCGTGCCAAAATCTTGTCATCTCAGCGCTTCCATGGCAAAAGTAGGAAGATTTAAATACATTATGTAGATAAATATCAGGATGACGATGGACAGTAACCTGGGTTACAACGAACGGCGGATCCTGGACCTGTTGCGCAGCAACGGGCCGATGTCACGTGCGGGCCTGGCACGTATGACCGCCTTGACCACGCCAAGCCTGACCCGCTTGACTCAGGTGCTCTCGGACAATCAGCTGTTGCTGGAGCTGCACAAGGTGCGCGATGGCCAACGTGGCAAACCGGCACAGCTGATCAAGCTCAATCCGGATGGCGCCTTCGCTGTCGGCATCGCGGTGCAATCGGAATACCTGTCGGCCTGCATCACCGATTTCGAAGGCAATCTGCGTGCGAGCGCTGCGCACAATCTCGCAGAAGCCGACCCGACCGTTGTGGCGAATCTTTCGGCAACCATGCTCGATCGGTTGCTTATCGAGGCCAATGTTCCACGCGATCGTGTGCTTGGTGCCGGTATCTGCATGCCAGGCACCACCATGGGTGAATACGGTACGGGCTTGAAGCTTACGGGCATGCATTCCTTTCCGGAGGAGTACAGCGCATGGAAGCAACTCGATATTCCCACCCACTTCCAACAGGCGCTGGGGTTTCCTTGCTGGCTGGAAAACAGTTCCAAAGCCGCCGCTTTGGCCGATATGTATTTTGGTGCAGGCCAGCGGCTGCGCAATTTCGCGGCTATCCACATCGCCTACGGTATCGGTGGCGGACTGATCCTGGAGCGCCGTCCTTATCGAGGTACGTTAGGACGTGCTGCCGAATTTGGCGGGCTATATCCGTATGGAGAACCAAGACCCTCTGGCCGCGACTTATTGCTTTTCCTCGCCGACCGGATGACAAAACCACCACAACTCATGCGTGATCTTGCCCAGTCGCATATCCCCGATGGTTTGATCATGGAATGGATTGAGCGAGTGGGACCTTATCTGCTCGACCTTTCGCGCCAATTGAGCGTCATCCTCGATATCGAGGCGATCGTATTGAATGGCCTGCTGCCAATCTCTGTCTTCACACATATCGCGCGTATGTTGCGTGAGCAGTTGCCGCGTGCGATCCCTGAAGGCTTGAGTGTGCCGGAGATTATCGTGTCGCAAAATGCCAAGTCGGGCCTTGAGCTTGGCGCATCAAGTCTTCCCTTGCACTTCATGACTTCCATTACGTCGTACTCGGAGCCCCAAAAGGGATGATCAAAACGATCATCTGCATCGCGCATTGAAATCAACACGCATACAGATCATTTTTTCACGATGCCATAAGCGCTGGCGTCAACCTGCAAGAATCCATCGCCATCCACGACGACGGGCATGGGATCGGTGAGATCGCCAACGAAACGGCCATCCTGATCGTTTTTGAGAAACGCCATGAATTGCAGCGAGCCGTCTTGAGCACACATCACGCGGCCGGCATACAGCCGTCCCAGCGCATCGCCCACCAAAAAATCGCCCGCTGCGAGACGCCATTCACCGAGCGGATGATCGGCGATCAGGTAATGCGTGCCGATCACGGGCGTCGATGCCGAGTCAGGTGTTTGCGTATCGGCACTTGCGGTTGTTCCTGTGCAGAACAGGCAATACCAGCGCCCTTCCAGCTCGAAGATTTGCGGTACTTCCATATGTCCGAATAGGCCGGATCGAAACAACGGCGGACGCAGCGACCAGTGCTGCAAATCCTTCGATACGGCATGAGCGATAACACCGCGGCCGCTGCCCGGCCCAACGGCTTCGCGAGCGGTGAACACCATATGCCAGCCATCACCGTCCGGATCTTCGAAGACCCAGGGATCGCGGCAAGCCTCCTCATACCAAAGTTCACGGTCCAACGTTTCGTAAAGCGTGCCATCGGCTTCGAGCACGGGATTGTCGTGCAAGCGTTCCCATTGATGCAGATCATCCGAAGCCGCCACACCAATCCGTTGAATCACCCCCTCTTCCGCACGACTGGTACCGGTATAGAACATCAGCCACTTGCCCTGCGGCGAGCGCACGACCGAACCGGTCCACGTGGTGTAGTCATCCCAGGCCGACATCAGCGCGGGACGTAGCGCCGTGCCGACCTCGGTCCAATGCAGCAAATCCTCCGCCACGGCATGACCGATCGACACATGCCAATGGCGTTGATTGGGATCGTCTAGCGACTTGGGCGCCTGCAGGAAAAAAAGGTGTGTCCGTGCGCCCTCCTGGACCATCCAGAAATCCCAAACCCAACGGTCCTCCAGACGGAAAGCCATGTCGTTCGCTCGCAAGAAGTCAGCGCCGGTTGCGCCGAAAAATACTACTCATAAAGTTAGTTAATTGCACGCAAACTGACTTATTTAGATCTCGATAACATGCCTTCGCACGCGGACGATTCCTTACCTACGGCAAATTTTCCCATTTATACAGGTCTTTTTGGAGACAGAACGACGTCAAATTGAGACTATTAGCTTGAGCGAGAGATTGTAAAAAATATGACACACAATGAGTGATAATCTCTGCGGCATCGATTTCTACACCGGCGGCCGCGCGAAACAGCTCGCGCATGATCGGCCGAAGGACGCCTTCTCCATCGGCCGCATTTTGACGTACGCGCCGCATTCGCTTTGAGGTTTTCTGAGAATGCTTGACAAGCTCCATCAGCCGCTTAGCCACCTCAATCTCAAGTTCGATGCGCATGGCAACGTGCTGCGCCATCCAGGCAATACGCTTATTTGCCACGTCCCGTTGTTCACACCGTTATCGGATGGCTTGGTCGAGGTGCGCGATCGGATCAAGGCCGGCCCGTTCGCCGATTGTGTGACCATGCTGCCGCCGGAGAGCTATCACATGACGGTGTTCGAAGGCGTGGTGGATCAGCCTCGATCGAGGGAGCAATGGCCAATCGAGTTGCCGCTGAATACCACTCTGGCCGAATGTACGCGCTTCATGGCGAGGCGATTGCGCGCCTTTGACCTTGGCGGCGAGCCATTTTTTCGCATGCGGATCGCCGAGGCTGCCGAGCAGAGAGGTATCGGCATGGTGACGCTGGTCCCAACTGATGCCGAGGAGGTACGCAAGATTCGTGACTTACGCGATCGCCTGTCGAAGTGCTTGGGTATCCACAGTCCTAACCATGATCATTATGTGTTTCATATAACGCTTTCCTATCTCATCAAACCGATGAGCCTGGAGGCGGTGAAGCAGGCTCTGGATTTCAACAGCACGCTTTATAGCGAGCTAGCAGAACACGTCGGCACCATCACGCTGGGCGCGCCGGAGTTCTGTACGTTCAACGATATGCACTGCTTCGACAATCAGTTTTTGCTGCTGCGTCAGGAGCACCCCGCATGAAGTCCAGCGCTGGCGCACGCATCCTCGCTTGGGTGCTGTCGGCTTTAGTAGCCGCAGCCCCGGCGGCGACGTGTGCTGCAGCGGATTTTGACTTCTGGTATGCGCACGGCGGGATTTACGCGCAAGCCATCGAATCGATGTGCGCGAACTTCAATGCGGCATCACTGCAGGATCATGTTCACTGTTTCCCGCAAGGCACCTACGAACAGACCTTGCGCAAGACGGTGGCTGCCTATCGGGCCGGTCGCCAGCCAGCGCTCGTTGAAATCTACGATATCGGTAGCGCCGACATGCTGCTGAGTGGCGCCGTTTATCCGGTCGACACGCTGATGCAAGCCATGGGTCACCCCATTGATGCATCGGATTACCTCAAGGGTATTCGGCGGTTTTATGCAACAGAGAATGGACGTCTGCTCTCGCAGCCGTTCAGTGCATCGACGCTAGTGCTTTATGCCAATCGGCAAAAATTGACGGCAGTCGGTGTGGACCACCTCCCGCAAACTTGGGAAGCTTTCGAAGCGGCGATGGAAGCACTACACGCGCACGGAAAAAGTTGTCCTGCTGTGTCCGACTACACGCCATGGAAGATGCTTGAACAAATCAATGCCGTGCAGGGAGCGCCCATCGCAAGCGCCAATAACGGTCATGAAGGGCTTCAAGCACGTTATGAGTTTGCCGACGGCGTGCATCGGCGTTTCATGAATGACGTAGCCCGCTGGTACTCACGAGGGCTGCTCGTACCCGCGATCATGACGCGCGCCAACGACCAGACCTTGGCGTTTGCCGACGGCGAATGTGCGATGTCGGTCGATGCGACGGGTGCCTATGCCATCGTGAAAAAAGCGGGACTAGTCGATGCCGAAGTTGGCCTGCTTCCTGTCTACGCAGGTACCAAGCGTTACGGCACCACGATCGGCGGCTCATCGCTGTGGGTACTCAAAGGACAGAGTGCTTCTGTCTATCCGGCTGTAGCCAGGTTCCTCGCTTATTTACATGACCCTCGACAGCAACTCATGTTCGCACGGCGCACGGGTTATCTGCCGCTGACCCACGAAGCAGAAGAAATCCTTACCACCGCACCGGACGCAGAGCCCGATGCGATCCGCGAGGGACTCGCTTCCTTGGAACTACCGAACAACGATTATAACGCCGGCACGCGATTGGGTTTCACGCCCTTGTTCCGACTGATCTGGCAGGACGAAGTGCAGCGTGCACTAGGCGGCAAAGAAACCATGGATACTGCGCTGGAGCATGCCCAGGTACGCGGCAATCGTCTGCTTGAGCGTTTCCAGACGACCTACATAGACGCGCCGCGCGCAGAGGACGGGCCATGAAGTCCAGTGCACGCTTCCATGGCCATTGGATCCCCTTGGCACTGGGTTTACCACAACTCGTGCTGATCGCCCTGTTCTTCTATTGGCCAACGCTCAAAGCGTTCTGGTGGTCTTTGCACCTCGTGTGCCCATTCGGCAACTGCTCGACGTTCGTCGGCCTGGGCAACTACACCCGCGAACTCACGGACAGCAGTTTCTATGCGGCACTACGTACCACAGCCCTCTTCGCCGCGTTTGGCGTCAGCCTGTCCATAGCCGTTGCACTGTTCTTGGCCGCCATGGTGGAGTTACACCGTCGCACCGGCGGATTGTTCCGCTACCTACTTATCTGGCCCTATGCAGTAGCTGGCTCTGTACTAGGCGTCATTCTGAAAGTCGCCGCCAGTCCCAGCATCGGACCACTGGGCTATCTCAATACGTTATGGCCTGGCTTCTGGCAGCCCTATCTCAACGGAACGCAGTCCATGCTGATGGTCGTGTTCGCTTTTGCCTGGACGCAGATACCGTTCAACTTCATCGTTTTCGTGGCGGCGCTGCGAGCAATTCCTGCGGAGTATCTGGCTGCCGCCGCGATCGATGGCGCGGATCCTGTACGCCGCTTTATCGATATCCAATTGCCGATGCTCAAGCCACAACTGTTCTTTGTGGCCACCATCAACCTGATCGAATCCTTCACCAACAGTTTCGCGATCGTCGACACGATGACGCAAGGCGGTCCCGGGCGCGCGACGAACATCTTGGCCTATAAGATTTATACGGATGGCTTCATTGGCCTCGATCTCTCGGGCTCTTCCGCCTTGTCGATGATGCTTATGCTGCTGGTGTTCGCGGCATGCTTCGTCCAGTTCTTTGTTTTCGAACGCCGCGCACGGCAGGAGGGCTGAGCATGGTCGAACGTCACCCGCTATTGAAAACCACCACCTTGATCTTGCTGGTTGTGGGTTTGGTCTTTGCACTGGGACCCATCTATCTCGCGTTGTGTTCGGCTTCGGTAACGAGCCGGCAGATTCTTGTTCATGGATTGGCTTTGCTGCCAGGCAGCCATCTCTGGGAAAACCTGCGTATCGTTATGCGCGATGCACGCATCGGAACTATGCTTTTCAACAGCTGCGTGGTGTCGCTGATCGTCGTAACCGGCAAATTGGCATTGGCCTCTACCAGTGCTTTCGCCGTGGTGTATTTCCGCTCACGCATCCGGCATGTGGTGTTCTGGGGCACATTCGTCACACTGTTGTTGCCGTTGGAAGTGCGCATCGTGCCGACTTACGCGGTGGCATCCGATCTGTTCGAGCCGCTTCGCAGGCTGATCGCTGCCGTTACCGGACTACATCTGTCGGTGTCGATAAATCTGCTCGACAGTTACGCCGGCCTGTCCTTGCCTTTGATGGCCTCAGCTACGGGCACCTTCTTGTTCCGCCAGTTCTACCTCACCGTGCCGACCGAACTTTCGGAGGCTGCGCGGATGGACGGCGCGGGCCCGATTCGCTTCTTCATCGACATCCTGTTACCGCTGTCCAAGGCCAATTTCGCAGCCCTTGGCACCATCGTTTTTCTTGGCACCTGGAAGGATTATATGTGGCCTCTCGTCGCTACCAGCCGACCTGACATGCGCACCATTTCGCTGGGTATTGCCACGTTTCTGCCGACTGAGACCGGCCAGCCTCCGGAATGGAATCTGGTCATGGCGGCGGCGTTGATTGCACTTGCGCCGCCGCTGTTCGTGATGGGGCTGACGCAACGCTGGTTTGTACGCGGCGTGACGGGGATAGGCAAATGAGCGCTGCAGCGATTCGCGTCCAAGGGCTATCGAAGCGCTTTGGCAGCCGTGTGGTCATGAACGACCTCGACATCGATTTTGCGGCGGGACAATTCACCGTTGTGCTGGGGCCTTCCGGTTGCGGCAAATCCACGCTGCTACGGTCGATTGCTGGCCTGGAAGAGGCCGATCGCGGCACGGTGCATATCGGCGGCGCTGACGTCACCCGCACCCCGCCCCAGCACCGTGGTTGCGCGATGGTGTTTCAGAACTACGCGCTGTATCCGCACATGAGCGTGAGCGACAACATCGGCTATGCCCTCAAACTGGCCGGATTGGACCGTAAAGAACGTGAACGCCGAATCGGTGAGGCCGCCGAATTATTGGGGCTTGGCGCGCTTCTGGATCGTCGCCCCGCTCAGCTCTCTGGCGGCCAACGCCAGCGGGTAGCTATCGGCCGTGCCATCGCGCGACGACAGCGTGTGCTGCTGTTTGACGAGCCGTTATCGAACCTCGATGCCAAATTGCGTCAAGAGATGCGCATCGAGCTACGCCGCCTGCATGATGAGATTGGTGCGACGACCATCTTCGTTACCCACGACCAGACCGAGGCGATGACATTGGCCGACCATATCGTGCTGCTGAATAACGGACTCGTCGAACAAGCGGGCACACCGATGGCGCTTTACCACCAGCCACGCACGACCTTTGTCGCTGGTTTCATTGGAACGCCCCCGATGAATCTGCTGACCGCGCGCCATGAAGGCCACGACATAGTCGTCGACGGCGGCGGCTGTTTCCCTGCCGCCATCAAGGCGAATTCATCGGCCGCCGTGATGATCGGTATCCGACCGGAAGCCATCGATCTCGATGATCCACGCGGCATGGCGGCCGTCGTAGAGGCAGCCGAAGACTTGGGGAGTCATCGGGTCATCTATGCTCGTATCGGACAGCAGCGTGTCCTGGTTACCTACAGCGGTACGCGCACTTATGTCCGGGGTGAAACACTCCGCCTGAGCTTTTCATCACAGGCCATCTGCTGTTTCGACGCTATCAGTGGCGAACGCATCGAACCATACAGCACCCGACCCGCTTCTTTTTTGGCAGAAGGATGTCAACCTTGATTGATTTATATGCGCGTCTGCAGGCTGCCATTACCCTTGTCGAGAAAGGCGGCGATATTGCTCGCCGCTATTTTTCCGAACGTGAACAACTGACAACCACGTACAAAGGATTGATGGACTTCGCAAGCGACGCTGACACTACTGTCGAGCGATTTGTGCGCGATGAAATTGACACGCACTTTCCAGGTGAGGCAGTGGTCGGCGAGGAACTGGGCGGTGAACTGTGTGCGCATGCCTGGGTTGTCGATCCGATCGATGGCACCGGTAATTTTCTCCGCGGCTCACCGCTATGGGGCGTCGCAGTGGCCTACATAGCCGACACCATTCCGGTGATCGGAGCGATTCGTTATCCGGCTTTGGACATGACCGTCGCCGCCGGCGCAGGCCTGGGCTTTTTCCTCAATGGCGTGCAGATAGAGCGCAAGGTTCCGTTTCCCGATGTCCGCATCGCCGCCATCGGTACCAATCCAATGTGGGCAACCACACAATCCGCGGCGCTTGAGGCCGAACTCAAACGCCGTCGCTGGTCCGTCACAGGCTATCGCTGCGCCACTATTGGTATGGGGTTTGCGGCACTAGGGCATGTCGATGGTTATTTCGAGGACTACACCAATCTCTGGGACGTTGCGGCAGGCATGGTGTTGTGTCGCGAGGCAGGTCTTATTGTCGATGCGGACTACACCACCCGCCGTCGCGGTGTGCGTATTGCTGTGGGTACCGAGCCGCTAATGCGTGTAGCCGGACCTCTGTGGTCGAAATTGAGCGGCGAATGTTGCGATGGTCACGCCTATATGTCCAAGAGTGAAGCAAATCCATGAACGCGAAAAGGGGGGGAAAGACGGCCTCACTATCAAAGCCTGCCGTGCCGAAAAAAAACGACGGTCTTTTGCTATCTCCTAGCGAGCGATTGATCCTCAATATCGTCCGCCGCCATGGCACGATGGCGCGAGCAGCCATCGCCGCCGAAACCGATATGGTGCAGCAATCGGTGCATCGCCTGGTCGAGCAGTTGATAGCGCGCGGGCTGCTGCGCGCAGGTGCCACCATCCGCAATGGTCGTGGCCAGCCTAGTCCGCGCATCGAGCTGGTGCGTGAAGCGGCATATACCGCCGGCATCTCCATCAACACCGATTCCATCACGCTGTGCCTGGCTGACCTGAGCTGCCACATCCTGGAAGAAGTACATATCCGGACCCCGCCCACGCACCGTAACGCATCGCTGACGGCCATCGGCGACGCACTGGAGCGCATCCTCGCGCGCAATGGCGTATCGCGCGAAAAACTGGTCGGTGTCGGCGTGGCGATCGGTGGATTTTTCGTCGCCGGGCGACGTCAGATGAACGCGCCCGAGCCCTTGCAGGATTGGTCGCTGATCGATCTGGTGCCGATCCTGGAGGAGGCGTTGCATTTGCCAGTTTGGCTCGAAAACAATGCGACCACGGCAGCGATTGGCGAGAGCCTGCTCGGCGCCGGACTGTGGGCGCAGAACTTCGCCTATCTCTCTTTCAACTATGGCTTCGGTGCCGGCATGGTCGTCGGCGGCAAGCCGCTGTTCGGCACGCATGGCAATGCGGGTGAACTCACCTTGTTCACACCGGAGGAAGCCGCGCATCGACCCACGCTGAGTTCGCTGATGACCGAATTGCGCGCCAACGGTATCGCGATCGACTCAGTGGAAGATTTGCGCCAGCGTTTCGATCCGACATGGCCGGGTGTGGAAAGCTGGATTCAACGCACACTGCCGGCGCTGAATCGCACTGTCAACGCCATGACCGGCTTGTTCGATCCGGAAGCCATCGTGTTCGGCGGGCAATTACCGCTGCCGCTGGGGCGCATGTTGATCGAGCGCGTGCGATTCGTCGATATCCATCGCTACGGCGTGGGCCCGGATCGGCCCAAGCTGGTATTGACTGAAACCAATGGCGATACCTCGGCCATCGGCGCCGCTCTTCTACCTCTGAAGGAGCGATTGTTCGAATAAACCAAACCACGTTTTTCCCGCACTAAGCACAAGCACGTACTCGAACTACGTCTGCCATTGGGGCAGACGGGCCGCCCAAGAACACTAAGACAGGGATTTCCGACGTTATTGAACTTCGACGCTTTGCGCCGATGCAGGTTTCTGCATGCTTTTTTTCATCCATGCCTGATAGCAATCCCACCCAAGTACCCCACTACTGACTGGAGTCTTTACCGTGAAGCACTTGTTCAAACGTAAACGCAGTTCGCTATTGATAGCGCAGACTCTAGCCGTTATGGCAGCGAGCCTGGCGATTCCCGCGCATGCCCAGTATTACAACGTGATTGACAGCAATACCCGGACGACCCTCATCGGCCTTCTGCAATTTCGTTTGCCAGGCGGTGCAAACAACCTCTCGGCCTACGACAAAGCTCCGGTGATTGTGGCCGCGCATCGGGGCGTGGTGGACGAGAATCATCCGGAAAATACCGTCGAGTCCGCAGTCAATACCATGAACTACGGCATTGAAAGTCTCGAACTGGACGTTTACGAAAGCAGCGACCATGTGCCCTACCTGATGCACGATAAAACTCTGCAGCGCATGGTCAATCGTCCGGAATACTCGGACATTTATCGCTGGGCACGGGAAGGCGGCGCCGCTGACTTGGAAACGCCCTCATGGTCCGACATTACCACCTCGCGGATGTGTACCGGCGCGGACGGCTACGGCAAGACCGACGCTCATCCCTTCTGTTACGACAGCAGCACGGCTGCCATGTTTCCCGACTCGCTCGAGGACGCTTTCCAGGCACTGTACAACGACAGCTACGAGGGCCTGGTATTCCTTGATCTACGCGAATACCAAAACGTGAGGGATGTGGCGGCACAAGTCGCCCGTGATGTGGCCGCTGGCAATCAATACGGTTTATGGGTGGCCAGGCATGTCGTACTCAAGTTCCAGACGGTGCTGTTCAACGGGCCGGAAGACTTCTATCAAAAGACCGCTAATTACTACCAGACAAGTTATGGCGGCACGCTGACGGAATCGAGCCTTGCCCAGTTGTATGTGATGCCGGTCTATACATCCAATGTAGCGGCGAACCAGGACGGCGGCGGTGCCAACGATTGGGCCATAAACGATTACAGCAACTGGATCAATTGGAATGAGGGCAACAACAACGTGTTGTCGCCAGAAGCCAGCCTCAAAGCCATCGGCAGCAGCCTTAACTATGGTCAAGACGATATGTTTACGATCCTATGGCAGGCTGGTCGGAATATCGGTGCCTACATTCCCGAATCGCTATGCACGGTGGCCCAACCGAGCGCGAGCAACGCCAACCTCAGCGGTAGCGAGGGCACCTATTGGGAGGGCGGCTTCTGCGGTCCTGTCGTACCTCCGATGAACGCCAACGAATGCGGCAATGCCAGTACGACGGAGTTCAACCGCGGGGGTATTGGTTGCACTGACCATCGTCCGTTCACCGAGTTCTGGCACGATTACGCCAACTTCGGTTTCATCATCACTGACCGTGCGGAAGCAGCGGTGCAGTACCTCTCGGGGTTTCCTGGCCAGCGTCCCAGTAACGCAAATACAAGCTGCACAGGCTCCACCACTGGCTCTTGCAACGAGGTCATCCACCTCCAGCAGCCTGCGCTGGTGGTCGCCGCCGACGGCAGTGGCAGCTATACCACCATCAATGCCGCGCTGGCTGCCATGCCTGCCGCTGGCGGCATGATCCAGATCCGTCCCGGTACGTATCACGAAAAGGTCAACATTACCCAACCCAACGTGGAGCTGGTAGGTACAGGCAGCGATGCTTCCCAGGTGGTGATCACCAACGACGACTACTCAGGCAAGGTCGATGCCCTTGGCAATACACTGACCACCAGCACCAGCTACACCGTCAAAGCCAGCGGCGCCAATTTCTACGCCAGTAACCTGACCATCCAGAACACCGCCGACTACGAGTCACCCAATTTCCAGAACAATGGACAGGCCGTAGCCTTGTTCTCGCTGGGCGATCGCGCCGTGTTCCGCGCGGTGCTGCTGCTGGGTGGCCAGGACACGCTCTATCTCGGTAACGACAGCCGCGCCTACTTCAATAACAGCTATATCGAAGGCTACGTCGACTACATCTTCGGTAATGGCAAGGTGGTGTTCGACAACTGCCTGATCAAGACCAAGGTGCATGGCGACCTTAACGGCGAAGCGACCATCACTGCGCAGAACCGTGCGAGCGCGAGCGAAGACAGTGGTTTCGTGTTCACCAACTCGCAACTGCTGTTCGACAGCCCGTACATGACCAATGTCTGGTTGGGTCGTCCATGGGGAGCCTACGCCACCACTTACTTCCTCAATACCAAGATGGGTCCGGAAGTTGTAAAGCAAGGCTGGATCGAATTCATTCCGCTACCGGTTTCGCAAGGCGGTACCAACAACCTGCCCACCTCGACGTATCGCGAGTACGACTCGTATTACCCCGGCGCCAACAGCACCTGGACGACCTTCGATCTCAGCCAACGCGAAAGCACCTCGCCGCAGAGCAATGTGCCGCTCACTTCGTCGCAAGCCGCGGCACTGGCGCCCAACGTCTATCTGGCCGGTAGCGATAGCTGGACACCGACCTCCGTCACTTACGGCGGCAATACCAACCAGACACTGCCCGTTCCCACGCCCGCCGTCGGCGTACCCAACGCCCCGATCATCACGGCCACCACCGGCGGCAACGGCAATATCCAGGTGACCTGGGCCGGTCAGCCCGCCAACCCGGTCGAGCAGGGCTACACGCTCACCGCCACGCAGGACGGCAACACGTTCGGGCCGGTCAGCCTGCCACCCTCCGCTTCCACCAGCTATATCGATGGTCTGGCTAACGGCGTACCGGCGAAAATTACGGTGATGGAGTTCAACGCGCAGGGCAGTAGCGGCCCGTCGATTTCGAGTTCAGTGACACCGGTATCCCACGATCCGAGCGCACCAACCGACGTCCAGGTAACGCCAACTTCCAACTCGGCGACAGTGAATTTCAGCATCAAGGACCAAGGCATCCAGCCCGTATTCGGCGGTACGGTTGCTCATGCTGGCGTCTATGGCGCGCTGTATGCGAGCCAGGCCGATGCCTATGCCGGCAATGCGATCGCCGGTACCAACCAAGGGTTCACCACCAGCAGTTGGACCGTAACCAACTTGCAGCCCAACACTACGTACTGGTTATCGCTACAGGCCTATAACGGCTATTGGAGTCCGATAATGATCACGTCGTTTACCACTAATCAATAAAGCACTAACAGTCACGTAGACGTTCTCCGCATACAACCTGATCCAACTCGGCTCCTATCACTAAATGATAGGAGCCTTCTTTTAATGGTAGTCACTTCTGGATGGAGTCCCTGGTGAAAAAATTGAAATCGCACAAAGCGTGCACACGCGTTGAGCAATTCCCACCCACAGCCTCCGAACACGAACCAGCATTGGACCATGGCTTGATCGACGCCGACTTGTCGCGTCGTGGCTTTCTGTTTGGCTTGGGCTCCCTGGCACTCATGGCCTGCACTGGCCGCACATTCGCTTCGCAGCTCGGGACGATAAGCAGCAACGTTCCCAGCGCATTTGCGCATCCCGGTCTGATGCATACGCAGGCCGATTTTGTTCGGATGGCGCAGAAACACATCAGGTCACCCTGGGTCGGTAGTTGGGATTTGCTAGTCGCCAGCCCCAAGGCAACGCTTTCGTATAGCTCCGCCCCTGTGTCCACAATTTATCGTGGTCGCGATGTGACGCAGAATTTTTCGAGGCTCTATAACGAGTGCGCTGCGATGTACGGTATGGCGTTGCGGTGGAAGATTACGGGCGACGCGACATATGCCGCCAAAGCCACGAGCATGCTCAACGGCTGGGCCTCCACCCTGACCTCGATCCAAGGCAGAGACCGCGCGCTGGTCTCCGGCCCCCAAGGCTTCGAGCTTGCCAATATCGCGGAAATGCTGCGCGACTATAGCGGCTTCACTGACGGCAATTTAGCCTCAGTCAAGAACATGTTACGCACCATCTTCTATCCGATTTCGCATGACTTGCTGAGCAATCACGGTGGTCGCAGCCCACTGCAGATCAATGCCAACTGGTATCTCTTCAACATGGCCGCCATCATGGCCATCGGCATCCTGTGCGACGACCGGGTACTGTTTGACGAAGCTGTTGGCTATTTCAAGACGGGCAATGGCAATGGCTGTGTCATGCGTGCCGCGTACTACATGCATCCAGGTTATCTGTGCCAGTGGCAGGAATCCGGCCGCGACCAACCCCACACCATGGACGGCATAGCGGCTATGGCCGTAGTGTGCGAAATGGCCTGGCATCAGGGCGTGGACCTTTACGGCTACGACAACAACCGTTTCCTGGCCGGGACAGAGTATTCCGCCAAGGCAAACGTTATTGCATCGGGGACCACTTACTACACCGTTCCGTATGTGCCCTACCAGAACGGTGTCTACACCTGGAACACATTCTCAATCCTGAAGCAAGGCGACGCGACGCCATGCTGGGCTCTTATCTACAACCATTACGTCAACCGCAAGGGGCTTGCCGCGCCGTACTCCACCAAGAAGGCACTCGCCATTCAACCTGAAGGGGGCGACTGGGACTTTATTGGTTACGGCACCCTGGCCTACACGCTGGACGCGATTCCCACCGGCGCAGCACCGAGCGGACTTTCTGGTTACATCAGCGCGGGCGCTGTCGTGTTGTCCTGGTGGGGCGGTGTCTATGCCATCGACTACACCGTCAAGCGCTCCGCGCAGGCGGGCGGGCCATATACAACAGTCGCAAGCGGCATCACGGATTTGCTCACCTATACCGATACCCCACCAGCCCCTGGCACCTGGTATTACATCGTCACGGCCAACACCCCTCACGGTGAAAGTGCGCCGTCCAACGAGACAGCCGTGCTGACGGGCACACACTTGCATACGCATCTGCCATTCAACAACACGATTGGCACGAGCGCGGCAGATGCCAGCAGCAACGGCCACGCGGGCACGCTCAATGGCGGCGCTACCTGGGTCGCTGGCAAACAAGGCAACGCGCTTTCGTTGAATGGCAGCAACGGATATGTCGCCCTACCCAACCAGCTCATGGACGATGTCGCGGACTTCACGGTTTCCGTGTGGGTGTTCTGGAACGCCTCCAGAAATTCGGAGCGCGTATTCGATTTTGGCGCGGGCACCGATCGCTACCTGATGCTCACGCCATGCGCGAGCAGTGGCGTGACCTGCTTTTCCATGACCATTACCGGAGTCAGTGGTGAGCGGAGCATCAACGGCAACGCTGCACTGCCAATCGGGACCTGGGTCCATGTCGCGGTGACGCTGTCCGGCAGCGTCGGCACGCTGTACGTGAATGGCCTCGCGGTGGGCTCAAATACCGACATGTTCCTCGCTCCGTTCCGGATTTGGGATTCGAACCAAAACTGGATCGGGCGTTCCCAATACAGCAGTGACCCTTACTTCAACGGCAAGATCGATGACTTCCGCATTTATCACGGCGCCCTCAGCGTGGACGATGTCGCCTCGTTGGCGAATGCGCCATAAGCGCTAGCGCGCCGGGTGACACGTGCTCGGAGTCCCTGTCTCAGACAGGCTGATGAACCGTGACGCGTGCTCGCGCCCTGTCCGGAAATGCCAGATAGGTGCCGCCCCGTGCGCTCTGTGACATGCTCCTCCCCAGCACCGCACTCGCTTGGCTGTAAATTTGCTCCTGTCATTGACGGGCTGGGGATCGCGCCGAAGCGCTTCGATTGAAAGCTGCAGATGGACAAGGGTAAATTACAGAACGCATAGAGCAAGATCTAATGTGGCACTCCCGCGAAGCGATTGGACGTGGTTCTGGCTGAGTAATACACCTCGCGAATTGCCAACTTGTCGCTCGTCCTCATGCCCCTTTGGTTCCAAGTCATCCTAATCAGATGGTGTGTACCCATGAGCTCCTTGCGGTAAGCAGTGAAAGGCGTGTGTAGGCCCGGAAATACGGGACCAGCAGGAAGTGCGTGATCTTCTCCGCTTCACCGGAAGTGAAAGGGTCGCCAACGTGTCGCTACCCGCCTGCTTGTTGGGCGTAACTATATGCAATCCTTTTTCGAGCCAACCGGAGGCGACATATCACTTGCTCGACATGATCGCCAGCGATCCAAGGCCCGCGCTGATCAGCTGTTATGTCTCTTGGGTTCTAACTAAAACATCCGGAAAGACGCTTTCCGGCGGCGCTATTTACCAAAACTTTGTATACATAGACTTGCTTTCGGGCACGCAAGAGAAAAGTGACTCGGCCGCCGGTGGCGAACGAAAGCCCGCGGCAGGCGAGCACGTTACCGAAGTCGTTGCGGTTATCGCCGAAGATCACGGGCGTCCATCACTTCAAGCGACAAAAAAACAGCAATCCCGCGAGCACCCAACCTCTCACCTCAATCCTCTCCCCGCAGGGGAGAGGAGGCTGAAGCCTACGGCATCCCCCACAACTCCCGATCCAAATCCCCATCCAACCCAAACACCGCCAGCGCCACACGCCCGTTCTTCACCTCAACGCCTTCAGCCCGCAATAGCCGGGATTGTTCGCGGAACCCACGGCTCCCCACCGGCATCGCGATATGCCCACTGGCCCGTAGCACCCGGTACCAGGGCAACACCATCCCCTCAGGAACCTCACCCAACAGCCTCCCGACCAGACGCGCCCTGCCCGGCAACCCGGCGCGTGCCGCAATCGCCCCATAGCTCGCAACGCGTCCATAGGGAATCGCTGCGATCGCCGCGTAAACGCGTGCATGCTTTTCGTCGATGATCGAATTCATCAGCCCTGCTCTCAGCCAAGGTGCGCCGCACGACACACTACGCGACAGCACGGACCGCTGCCAACGCGACGTTAACGCATGGTCGTGGCAAAGTAGAGCGCCCAACGCAAGCGAAGGAAGTCGCACCATGCGCCACTTCGAAGCCGTGAGATCACATATCGGCAGCCAGCACGCGCTGCGCCACAACGATCCGTATCTGATCAGTTTCGATCTGGAGCTGTCGGAGGATCGCCATCAGGGCATTTATCTGGCGGAACTCGAAGACGAAGCCGAGCGGCGCTATTTGCGCATATCGACACCGATCGGCCCGCTGGCCGGTACGGATCCGAGCCGCTGCCTGCGCTTCAACTGGCAGCAGCGCACCGGTTTTCTGGCCGTAGCCGACCTGGATGGCGCACCGTACCTGCACCTGTGCGAAAACCGGCCATATGAATTTCTCGACCGCAACGAACTGCAGCGGTTGATTGGCGAACTGGGTACGCTCGGTGATCAGCTGGAGCAGATCATCAACGCGACCGAAAACGCGCTGTAACGCTGCTTGGCCGATTGTCTTCTACAAGAACATCTTCACGGCTTTGACAAAACCGTAGGCGAGCAGCGCGGTCACCGGCAAGGTGAGTATCCATGCCCAGACCATGCGCTCGACCACCGACCAGCGGATCGCACTGAAGCGCTTGGCCGCACCGACACCCATGATCGATGCCGATACGTTGTGCGTGGTCGACACCGGAATGCCGAACATCGATGCGGTGAGGATCACCGCCGCCGAACTGGTTTCGGCGGCGAAACCATTGATCGGATGCAGCTTGACCATCTTGTGACCCAGCGTCTTGATGATGCGCCAGCCACCACCAGCAGTGCCCGCAGCCATGGTCAGCGCGCAGACCACTTTCACCCAGATCGGGATAGCGAAACCGCCCGCGGTGTTCTCGGCAATTTTCAGAAAACCCAGCCATTGCGGCAGCTGATCGAACTGATGTGCCGCGGTGCCGCCGGCCAGTGCCAGCGCGATGATACCCATGCTTTTCTGCGCGTCGTTCATGCCGTGTGCCACGCCCATCGCGGTCGCTGACACGATCTGCGCCTTGCCGAAAAAACTGTTGACGAAGGGCGTGCGGCCGAATCGGTGCAGCCAGTTGTGCCGGTTGGCGAACCAGGCCAGCAGCGCGTACAGCGCGCCCATCAGAACGAACGCGACGATGAAACCAGCCAGTGGCGACAGCACCATTGGAATGATCACCTTGGGAATCACGCCGTGCCCGGTAATCAGGTTGCCCTGTGCCCAGATCACCGAGCCGAAGTCGTTGTCCGACGCGGCCAGTGCGGCGCCGACCAGCGCACCGACCAGCGCATGACTGGAGCTGGACGGCAGGCCAAGCCACCAGGTGATCAAGTTCCAGACGATGGCCGCCAATAGTGCACAGAT
The DNA here is from genome assembly GCF_014207185.1 of Rhodanobacter sp. A1T4. GTDB lineage: Bacteria > Pseudomonadota > Gammaproteobacteria > Xanthomonadales > Rhodanobacteraceae > Rhodanobacter. The sequence continues at coordinate 38,806 of NZ_JACHCP010000015.1, read as the reverse complement.
CACCAGTTGCGGGCCGACGTCGACCACACCGGCATTGATCAACCCCGACGCGATGGTGGCCGCCACGGCGGTACCGAGCATCGCGCCAAGCAGGTTGGTGACGGCCGCCAGCAGCACAGCCTGACCCGGCGAGAGCACCTTGGTGGCAACCACGGTGGCGATGGAATTGGCGGTGTCGTGAAAACCATTGATATAGGTGAAAGCCAGGGCGATCAGCACCTCGGCGACGACCAGGCCGAGACTCATTCCTGATCTCCGGCAATACGTCGCTTGCGACTGAGCGACGAGATCACGATCGAATGGCGCGCTCTTCTAAAGATGCTGAGGATCACCGCGCCGTCCTCAGGAATTCTTGAGCACAATCGAGTAGACGATGTTGCCGACATCGCGGCATTTGTCGATCGCCTTCTCGATCAGCTCGAACAGATCCTTCGCCAGCATCGCACGCATGGCATCACCACCTTCAACGTACAAGGTGCGATAGGGATCGAGCAGCATGCGGTCGCCCTCGGACTCCAGCGCCTGCAGGCGGTCCTGCAGTTTCTTGACCGGGTCGATGCGCAGGCCGCGGCGCAGCTCGCCGATCATCTCCTCGACCACCTGGCTGGAACGCTCCAACACCAGCGCGCGCTGGGCAAAGTTCACACCAACCAGGCGATTGGAAACAATCTCGTAACGCTCGGCAAATTTCTCGATGGTCTTGGGAATCTTGTACAGCGCCGAGTTCAGCGCCTCGATATCCTCGCGGTCCAGCGCGGTGACGAAGGTATTGACCAGGCCTTCGCTGATCTGTCCGGCCAACGCCTTTTCGCGGGCGCGGGTGGCCGTGAAGGCCGCCATGACCGAACCCTGACCGGGCTTGCTGAGCAACTCGTGCAAGGCTTTGGCGCTCTCGCAGACGGTGGCGGCGCTCTGTTCAAGCAGGCCATAGAACTTGTCGCCTTTGCCGAAAATCGTCTGCAGTGAAAACATGCGGGCCATGCCTGAGGAAGCGAGATGACGGGCATGTTACAGGACGCCCGCCGCGCCCCGCAGCACTCCCCACGTGAACTACGGCCCGCATGCCCTTACACTGGAGCCATGTCCCGGAAGGTATTCTCAACGCGATGCTGATTGAAATTGCGCTCGTCTTCGTGCTGGCGCTGTGCAACGGTTTTTTCGCTTTGTCCGAGATGGCGCTGGTCGCCTCGCGCAAAAGCCGCCTCAAGCAGATGGCGAAAACTAGCCGCCGTGCCGCGATGGCGCTGCGTCATGCCGAAGCGCCGGAGCACTTTCTTTCCACCGTGCAGGTTGGCATCACGCTGGTGATGCTGATTACCGGCTCGATCGCCGGCGACGCGCTGGGCGGCCAGATCGGCGAGATCCTGCACGATGGTGGTCACGCGGCATGGCTGGAGCCCTATGCGCGGGTACTGGGCATCGTGCTCGGCTTCGTGCTGATTTCCTTTATCCAGATCGTGATCGGCGAGCTGGTACCGAAGCGGCTGGCGCTGTCGTCGCCGGAAAAATTTTCCGGCTACATGGCTTTTCCGATGCTGGTGCTGTCACGGATCACCGCGCCGTTCGTGTGGCTGCTGAACGTGTCGAGCAACGCGCTGCTGCGGCTGATGCGGATCAACCAGCACGGCCGTGGCGTGGTGTCCGAAGAAGAGATCCGCATGCTGGTGGCCGAGAGCGCCGAACAAGGCGTGCTTGATCCGGACGAACACAACATGGTCAACCGCGTGCTGCGCCTGGGCGATCGCACGGTGGACAGCGTGATGACGCCACGCATGCGCATCGCCTGGCTGGACATCGCCGCACCACGCGAGGAAAACGTCGAGGTACTGCGGCAGACGCCTTATTCACGCTATCCGGTCTATCGCGGCGACGAGAGCGAAGTGGTCGGTGTGGTCGAGGTAAAGCGCCTGCTGCACAGCTTTGCCGATGGTCAGCTGGAGCTGTTCCAGCACCTGTCCAAGCCGCTGTTCGTACCGGCCACCGCGCGCGCGCTCGATTTGCTGGAAGAGTTCCGCGACGCGGAGACGCCGCTGGCCCTGGTGGTGGACGAATACGGCGATATCGAAGGCGTGGTGACGGTCAACGACCTGCTGGCCGCGGTCGTCGGCGTCAGCCAGATCGCCCACGGCAGCGATGCCGAAACCGGACCGATCGTGCAGCGTGCCGACGGCAGCTGGCTGATCGACGGCAGCCTTTCCACTGACGACCTGCGCGAGCTGCTGCATCTGGATCATCTACCCGGTGAAAAAGAGCACGACTTCCGCACCATTGCCGGCATGGTGATGACCGCGCTGGGCCGCATCCCGCAGACCGGCGAAGTGTTCGAATGGCGCGGCATCCGTTTTGAGGTCGTCGACCTCGACGGTGCACGCATCGATAAGTTGCTGGTGACGCGGATTGCCGAGTATGAAGCGGACGAGAAGACCGGCTAGCGCGGCTGGCGAATGCCTGGCACTGCCTGCGTGCGGCTATCCCTACAATCGATCCTTTCAGGCCCGCTATGACTGATCCGCGCTGTTTCCCGCATCGCAGTCATCGACACCTTTAATTCCAGCGAGTCGCGCCATGCGCTGCGTATCCGCCAGGATGCCGTGCAGCAGCCGCAACTCGCGCTCGTCCATCTGAATCCGCTGATAGATCTTGCGCAGGCGCAGCATCACCGTGGTCGGTGCGCGGCCTTTGTGGAAATCGATGTCGTCCAGCGTCTGCAGCAGGTGCGTGTAGAACTGCTCCATCTGCGCCGCATCGGCCGGCGGCTCGTCCTGCACGGGCTCGAACGTCGGCACGTCGCCCAGCATCGCCACGCGCAGTTCGTACGCCATCACCTGCACCGCCTGCGCCAGATTGAGCGAACTGAAATCATCCACACTGGGAATGCGCACCATCGCGTGGCAGCGCGCCAACTCATCGTTCTCCAGACCGGTGCGCTCGTTGCCGAACACCAGCGCCACGTCTTCCCCGCGCGCGGCGGCGGCCAGCGCCTGGGTAGCCGCTTCGCGTGGCGAAATTTCCGGCAGATTCACGCCGCGACGGCGGGCGGACAAGCCCAGCACGAGCCGGCTGCCGGTCAAACTTTCCACCAGCCCATCGTGGATACCGGCGTTGCCGAGCACATCATCGGCGCCGGCAGCCAGCGCATTGGCCTCTGCGTCGGGAAAGCGTGCTGGGGACACCAGCTCCAGCCGCGTAAAGCCCATCGTGCGGATCGCCCGCGCCGCACTGCCGATATTGCCCGGATGCGAGGTGCGCACCAATACATAGCGGATACGGGCGGTGAGGTTGTTGGGTGCAGACATGGCGGGGTTGCCGGTGTGTGGATCAGCGAGCAAGGATAACGGATGCGGCGCCCACCGAAGCCACGCAAATCACCCCGGAAGGCCCGAACGCCGCGCCTCTGCTAGACTTGTGCATCGCGATTCCGCTCTTTTGCAAAGTCCAAGGCCATGCCAAGACCCCACGTCACGATCGCGGCGCGCGCCGCGCGTTCTGCAGGCAACATCATCCTGCGCTACATGAACCGCATCGACGGCCTCAACATCGTCGAGAAGCAGCAGCTGGATTTCGTCTCCGAAGTCGACAAGCTGGCCGAGGCGGAAATCATCAAGGAACTTCGCCGCGCTTACCCAGATCATTCGATCCTGGCCGAGGAAAGCGGCGCCACCGGCAAGGGCCCGCTGCAGTGGGTCATTGATCCGCTGGACGGCACGCATAACTACCTGCGCGGCATCCCGCACTTCAGCGTATCCATCGCGCTGCTGGAAAAGGGCGTGCCGATTCATGCGGTGGTGTTCGACCCGCTACGCGACGAGCTGTACACCGCCAGCAAGGGCGACGGCGCCTACATCAACGATCGCCGCATGCGCGTGTCCAAGCGCGAAAATCTTGGCGGCGCAATGATCGGCACGGGTTTCCCGTTTCGTCAGCGCGAACACCTCACCGCGCAGCTGGACATTACCCGCGCGATCCTCGGCCAGGCCGAAGACATCCGCCGCTCCGGCTCCGCTGCGCTCGATCTGGCTTATGTCGCTGCCGGCCGTTACGACGGCTATTTCGAGATTGGCCTGAAGCCGTGGGATTTGGCGGCCGGCGTGCTGCTGGTCCACGAAGCCGGTGGCCGCTACTGCGACTTTGCTGGCCGCGATGGCATCCCCGCCAGCGGCAATATCGTCGCCGGCAATCTCAATGTGGCCAAGGCCATGGTCGATGCGATCGGGCAACAGGCGACGCCGGCGCTGCTGAAGGCTTGAGGCTCATACCCGACACTTCAGCACATTGGCGTTGAAGTGTTCGACCTTGCTCGATCCGAAAAGATTGCACGGAATCGCCACAGCACTTCGCTGCGAATACACCTGGAGAGCAGCGCCGCTGAAAAGCACGCCACTCAAATAATCAGGGGGACGAACCCGAAGACGCCGGCGCACTGCTGGCTGGCGTACCAGTGGAAGCCGGTGCGCTTGCCGACGGCGCCGGAGGTAGCGCCAGGTCGGGGTTGTTCTGCTGCGCTTCCAGCGCGTGGATCTGCTGCTTGACCGAATCGAGCTGAGTGCTGGTCGTGCTCAGGTCTTTGCTCAGCGAAACCGCCTGCTGCTGGGCCTGCTGCAGTTGCACCGCCACCTGTTGGGACTCGTGTTGCTGCTGCGCCGCATCCTGTTGCAGGTTCTGCAATCGCTGCTGGTTCAACGCCATCATATGTTCGGCGTATTTGTTGCCGGCCTGGAGGCGCAGTGCATCGATATCCACCTGAGCCAGCTGCTCGGTCTGTGCGACGAAGGTGCGATAGATGCTGTCGGCATTCTTCATCGAATCGGTGCTGATCACCCGCCAGAACACCTTGTCGTGGAACAGCGCGACGAAGTAGGTGAGTTTTTCAGGCTGAAACAACTCGCTGGCACCGTATGTACCGTTGTAGGTGGTGCGCATCTCGGTCAGCTGATGCGTGTCGACCAGATGCTGCAGGTAAGCCACCGAACCACCAGACGCCTCCGCCTTACCGGCGGCTGCAACCTGGCCTGCCGGTGATGGCGACCCACCGTCTGTCGCGGCAAACGCCGAAAAGCCCACAAAAGTCAGCCCGAGCATCAACCCCCGGACGCATCGTTTGGCCGCGTTGCTAGTCATTGCATTCATCCCCTGCGTTCCCGGCGATTGTACTTTGGATGGCTCTGGAATAACGGCCACCAGAAGATGTGCCGAACATTTCCTTATCCCGTGGAGTCTAAAGCCGCCGTATCGAGGGTCAAGTGGCTACTTCAGCACCATAGGTTTCTCAGTACACCAGCTGGGGAGTGGTATTGCAGTTAACCGACAGCAGGCTCACCTGGGCAGTGCCGATATTAATCCCTAGCGCCTGCAGAAGCGGACCAACCAACAGGCTATCCAGGGACGACAAAACCGGTGCCAGCGCAGTCGACAAGGTGGCGAGCAACGACGCGACCGGCGCCAAATTGATCGGAAGACCCAAAAGGTTGATGGTGACATTCAGCGACGTTGAGCCGAGCAGGCTGCCGATGAGGTTTCCAAGCACGGCCGACGACGTACCCGCCGTTTGGGTCATGCCCGACTGTTGCGAAACCGGAATTGTCGGGTCGACGCTGAACGTAAGTGCCGTGGCCGGATTGGCTGCCAATTGCACGTTGGCGGACGCAGATATCGTGGCCAGGTTAAGAACGTTGACGAGTTGAGCAAGGCTTCCACTTGAGATCAGTGAGGACCAGGACTGGCTCGTATTGTTGAACGCGGCCGACGGCAGCTTGCCAAGAAACGCATTCAATACTCCCGGAGCTGCTGTGATCGTCACACTGTCTGAGTTTGCTCCACCACTGCCCGGCACATTGCATTCGATGGCGGTTATGGTGCCGTCGGTAGGCGCTACCTCGAGGTAGAGCGGCAGATCCAGCAACTGCTGGCCGTTAATAGGTGTACTCAGCGCTGTTACGTCCAGGTCGAGTCGAATTTCCGCGGTGTGTGCAACGGTGCCCACGCCGCCGACGCCAATCTGAGGCGGTTCAACGATACTCAAGGCCAGACTGATCGTCGCCACGCCCGGTATGCTGATGCTCGTTGCCGGCAGCGCAACAGCGTTGGCGCCATCGGCTGCCAGCACGACGGCACTGAGGATATCGAGCGCGTTGACGTCGACATTGAGGGCGACATTGGGATCCTCAGTAGTTGCGTCGACGTTGAGGATCTGGCCCAGGTTGATGGGAATATTTCCGAGCTGCAGCTCAATGGCAGCGACCTGTTGATTGACAAAGGCAAGGTCAATCGTTGAGGCGCTACTACTCTGCGACAGTGCATTCACGTATGCGGTGAGAAGATCAGTGACCGTCACCTGGGTCGTCAAAACACTGTTGACGGTACCAATGTCGACAGGCAGTGCTTTGACCAGTCCCAGCAGGGAAATGTTGGCATTGGCAATGCCGTTGTAGCTCAGCAATTGCAATCCCAACGACGAGCCGAGGGCCGTACCCAGTAGTGTGCCCAGAGGGCTGCTCGGGTCGATGTTGAGCAGGCTGGAACCCACCGAGAATGCCGCGATGGGTTGACCCTGACTTGCCGCAATGGCGGTGGCATTGATACCGTCAAAACGGGCGAATCCGAAGAACGGGGTCACCGGCAGCGTTGCCTCCACCCGCACGGCATTCAAGGGCAGTGAGGAAGTCACGCTCACAAAGTGCTGAGCGCCCGCCTGGGTTGGATCCCAATGACCGCAGGTAATCACCAAGGTATCGCTAAAACCGTTATCGATCCTTGCATTGCCCAGTGCCGCGCTGTTGCTGCTGTTGTCGGTAGAGCAGGCCGTCAACTGTTGCGCGCCCGCCAGCGCAGCAAGATCCACCACTTTCTGCGTCTCGCGTTTGGCCCAATACAGGTAGCCGATTTCAACCAGCCCCAGCATGGCGACCAGACCCACCAGCATCAGCATCATGGTGACCGCCATCGAGCCACGCTGGCGTGCACGGGGCATGCGCACGAACAGGTTTGTGCATCCACGCACGCAAGACGGCAATGCTGGGCCGGTGACCTGTCCGATCGCGCTCATGACAGCCTACCTCTACTGGCCATAACCGCTGCTATTGCCGCCGCTATTGCTGCTATTTCCGACGGTGGTTTTGTAGAACTCCGGAATATCGTGATTGAAACTCTTCAGGTAGCGGCTGTAGCTGGCACTGGCTTCCACACCAAGCATAGGTAACGGCTTTCCCGCCTGACTGCCATCAACCTGCATCTGAAGAAGGTTCCGGGTGGTTTCACCCACCGACGTACCAGGTGAGCGGTGTTGCCCGACAGGGGAAGGCGCGGCAGCAGCTGGCGCCACATAAACGGATGCCACCGCTGGCGGAGCCGCCGCGTAGCCGCTGTTCAACGGCACGGTGACTGCGGTTGATGTCTGTGCTGCAGCCGGCACCGCGGTTGCTTGCGCCTGTGCAGCAGCAGCGGTGCCGCCGTCACCCAACATCTGTCCGGTCACCGGCACCTGCTGCGCCGCAGCACCTGCCGGAAGCAGGGCAAGAACCAGAGGCAGAATCACGGAAGATGCCGCCGTCGCGAAATGAATCTTCATGGATGGACCTCACTGGTCTTGGACGATGCACCGAAACGTTCAAGCATGGATTCAGGAACGCCACCACTCTGGGAAACCGGTGGCTGAGTCATTTGCGAATCGTCGGATGATGCCGTCGCACCTGGCGTCGATTGGGACGGCAGCAAGGCCATCGCGGTGGGGCGCTCGACCTGTTGTGCGAGCTGCAACTGCACCGCCAGCGTATGTATCTGCTGCCGGGCGGCTGTTGGCAGGTTGGCCCGCTGCATGGCTGCGTCGGCTTGCGCATAGTCGTTGTTGAGCAACATCCACAGCACCAGATTGGAAATCGCCCTGACGTTGGCCGGCGCCAGTTCAGCCGCCTTGGCCAGGGGCTCATGCGCGGCGGTTATCTGGCCAGCGCGCAATCGCTGATAGCCCAGATCACCCAGATAATCGACGTTGACAGGGTCCATCTGCACGGCTTTTGAGAGCGCCTGTTCGGCCTGCATGTTCTGCTTCTGCGCCGCTGCGATCAGGCCGAGGCCATGCCATGCGGCGCCCGCCTGATCGGTATGCAGAAGGTCTGCATAGAGTTTTTTCGCCGCATCGATCTGTCCGGTTTCACGCAGTGCGTCAGCCTGCAGGCGACTCAATTCTGGCGGGCTGCCGTAGCGCTGACGGAAAGCTTCGATATTCGCCAGAGAAGCGTAATAGGCACCCTGCTGCTGCATCTGGCGGATCAAATCCAGATACATCGGCTTGCTGTTCTTGTCGCTCTGCTGTGACGGCTCGGATACAAGCTCGGGCTGAACGTGGTTGAGGTATCCGCCATGATTGGCGCATGCGCTCAGCAACAGCGAGCTACCCAACAACGTAATCGAGCATGCCCTGATAAAGGGCCGGCGGAGAAGAGTGCGGGCAAACGTTGAACGTCGAGATGGCGATAGGGTCATGATCAATGTCCTTTCAGCTTGGCCATGGTGCTGATCAGCGAGACGATGGCAGGACCGGCAAGCACCGCCATCAGCGCGGGTAGCAGGGTCAGCATCATCACCAGAGTCATTTTTACCGAGAGCTTGCCGGTCTTTTCTTTCATGCGCAGCTTGCGCTGCTCGCGTAGCCGCTCGGCGAATTCACGTAACGGCTCCTGCACCGCACCGCCGTGCAGATGAACCTGCAAGATCATCTGCACCAGGCTTTTCAGATCCTGGTTGTCGAACGATTCGGCCAGACGCCGCAAGGATTGATCCCGCGGACGACCATGCATGTAGGAAATGTTGGCCTCATGAATCTCCCGCCCCAATACCGGTATCACAATATGGAAGCACTCGGCGATCGTCTGCAGGCTTTGGTCCATGCTGAAACCGATACCTTGCAGCAGTCGCAACAAGTCGACCAATAGCGGCAGTTCGCCCTCGACCCGCTTGCGCAAACGGGCGGCCCACGAACTCAGAAAAATTTTTGGCAACAGCACACCAGCCGCCAGTGCAGCCAGCAACTCGGCGAAGGCCCTCGCACCGGTAGGCCGCAGCAGCGCCATCACCATGATCGGCAGCAGCAACGCCATCACCAACCGCAGACCGAGAAAAAGCGCGCGACCCGAGGTGGTGTTGTGGTTGGTCTGATCCAGCAATAGCAGGTCTTCCTTTGCCAGCAGAGCCTTGCCAAGACGTCCATCTTCAAAGTGAGCCCCGATCGACTCCAACCAATGCCGACAAGCACGCCAAAGGTTTGCCGCACCGCCAGTAACCGGCCTGCCATCCGGGCCCTGACGAAGCACGCGCGCCAGGGCTTCATTGATTACCTGCTCGCGCTGATCACTCTGCCGTACCTGATACAACAGGCTCCAGGCCAGCAGCACCAGACCGAGTGCCAGGACGAGTGCCGCTAATGCAAGAAGCAGTCCGGCGATCACGGGGCACACTCCCCTGAAGTAATGGCGAACGACGTGATGGCGAACGACGTCATAGCGACTTCGCCAGGCGATACAGCAAAAAGCCACCGAACAACTCCATCACCAAGGCAATCAACAGAATTTTCTGGCCCAGCGCCTCGGTAAACATCGGATGGAAAAAAGTCGGGTTGAGCAGCGACATGATGATGGCCACAACCACCGGCAGAAAACCCAGTACCCAGGCCGACAATCGTGTCTCCGCGGTGATTGCGCGCAGCTCGTGCTGAGCCTGATCGAGATCACGCATGAAATCGCTCATGCGCTGCAGGATGTGATCGGCGCGACCGCCCATGCGCACCGCAGTACCCAGCACTACATGCAGTAACTCGAATGCTTCAAGCCGATAGGGTTGCGAGGCCATCTGCAGCGCCTGGTCGAGCTCCATGCCGCTACGAACCGACACCATGGTCCGATCAAGCAGCTGGCGCAGCGGCATCGACACCGTTGTCGATGCCGCCAGGAAGGCCATCGGCAAACTGTTGCCGATGGCGGCCTGGCGCACCACGGAGTCCAGAAAGTCGGGCGTCTGGCGAATCAGCTGCTGGCGCTGCTTCTCGATCCGCGCGCGCAGCCACAGCCATACCAGTACCGCATACGCGACCAACAACACCGGCAGCGCCCAGGGCGTGCCGATACGCCATGCACCGAGCTCCGCCAACACCAGGCCCAACACAGCCAACTGAATCGGCAGTCGCCATCCCGTCGGCAGACCCGCGCGCAGGCATAGCGTGTCAGTGACAAGACCGCCGGAACTGCGCGGCGTTTCCTTCCCTCTACCCAGTAACGGCGGTGGCATGCCGTGCGCCTGACTGGCCAGACTCCTGTCGATGTATTCCAGGCTGCGACGCCGCTGCTGTCGCGCCGGGCTGCCCCACCACAACTCGATGGCACCGGCCATCAAAAACGCGACCACGCTGAACAGGGCAAGGGCGAGAATCATCCTATCGCCTCCAGCGAGGCACGCTGCAGAAATTCGCGAAACGGCTCCAGCTTGCGCGTATGCGGATGAAAGCCCAGCGCCGGCCAACGGTTACGTTCACTGCCGTTGACGTCGATAAACGTTTCGTGCCGGAACATTTCCTGCGTGGTGATGATCTTGTCAGTCAGCCCGGTTATTTCCGTCACTGAGGAGATGACCCGATGACCATTACTCAGCCGGGCGATCTGGATAACGAAATCAATCGCGCTGGCGACCTGCCGCCGCAGGCTGTCCTCGGTGCCTTTGAAGCCCGCAAAGCCAGCCAGCATCTCCAGCCGGCTCAAAGCATCACGAGGCGAATTGGCGTGGATGGTGGACATGGAGCCATCGTGTCCGGTGTTCATCGCCTGCAGCATTTCCAGCACTTCCGCGCCGCGCACCTCACCCACGACGATCCGATCGGGACGCATCCGCAGGCTGTTGCGCAAAAGATCGCGCGTGCTCACGGCGCCACTACCATCAAAACCGCCGACGCGGCTTTCCAACCTCACCACATGCGGATGGTTGAGCGACAGCTCGGCGGTATCCTCGATGGTAATGACTCGCTCATTCAGCGGAATGTAGCTGGCCAGTGCGTTCAGCAACGAGGTCTTGCCCGAACTGGTGCCCCCCGAGATCAGAATATTGCAGCGACTCTCGACGGCGGCCTGCAGCAGCGCGCGCATGCAATGATCGAACGCGCCGTTGGCCATCAGCTCATCTGGCGTGAATGGATCCTGGCGGAATTTTCGAATCGATACGCTTGGACCGCTGACCGCCAGCGGTTCGATAATCGCGTTGAGGCGTCCGCCATTCGCCATCCGTGCATCGACCATCGGATTGGCTTCGTCCAGCCGCCGCCCCAGCGGTGCGAGGATACGACGCACGGTGCGCAGCACATGGCGGTTATCACTGAAACGGACTGGCTCACGTTTCAGTACGCCACGTCGCGACACGTAGACGTCCTGATAGCCATTGACCAGAATGTCCTCCACTTCCGGGTCAGAAAGCAGGTCATCCAGCGGGCCATATCCGGTCAACTCCTTGAGCAGTGCCGTAGCCACCTTCTGCACTTCGCTCTCGTTAATCGGAATGCGCCACTCCTGCACAAAGGTGGCGGTTTCGATACCGACGTACGTGACCGCGGTGCTATGAGACCACGACGCGATATCGAGGCGCTGATCCTCAATACGGTTCAACAGAAATTCGTGTGCCGCCGACACTGTGTCGTGAAACTGCTGGGTGTGCTCGAAGGGGATCAGATCTATGTCCATCATCCCCTCCTCACCCTGTCGAGCAGCTGTTTCCACCAGGAGCGCACGATCACCGGACTCTCTTCGACGTGCAGATTCCGGCGCAACTTTTCCAGCAGCAATTTCAGGGCGCGCAGATAAGGGTCGCGCGGTGCCACCTGGTGCAGCAACAGGCCTTGATTCGCGCTGGCACGCAGTGCCCTGAAGCGATCCGGCAGCAGGCCCGCCAGTCGCAGATTGAAACGTTTGGCAATCTTCCCGGCGCTGACACCGTCATCTGGGTCATGCCGGTTGATCACCAGAAATAACCGTCCATCACGGAATCCAAGCTCATCCAGCTGCCGCAGGCAGGCGTCAAGCGACACCATCGAACCGATGCTCTGGTCGGCAATCAACCAGATTTCATCGGCTTCGCGTAACAGCGGCAGCGGCACTTCCGAGACTGGCAGGCCACCAAGGTCGGTCAGCAGCAGATCGAAATGATGGCGCAGACGATCCAGCAACACGGGCAAATCGGCCGTGTCTGCAGGCTTTCCCAAGGTTCCGGGTGCCTGCGACAACACGGTCAGCCGACTGTCGTGATTGGTAAATGCCGTACGAATCAAAGTGGCGTCGATCCGCCGTGCGCCCAGCAATGCGTTTTCATAATGAAATTCATTCGGCACGCTGAGGTAAAGCGTGGCGTCGCCCGCTGGCCGCCCAAGGTCCAGCAAGATCACCTGCGCCTCTTTTGGCCCCTCATCCGCACCCGTCGAGGTTTTGCCGGGGCTGACCAGTGCGCCCAAATGTGCCGCCAGAGTGCTGGTGCCGACACCGGGCCTGACCCCGAGCAACAGCACGAGCCGGCCATGCGAATGCGGCACCGGCGTCAAAGCAGCGGGCGCAGGCCGCGCATCGCCATGCACGCGCATCAGCAGTTCGCTGATGTCTTCGTCCTTCGCATCGATGTCGAGGAATTCACTCACGCCCGCACGCAGGGCCGCCAGCACACCACCCGCTTTATCAGCGCCAATCGAACCGACTCCCACCAGTGAAATACCTGGCGCCCCCATCATCAGTCGGCGCGCCAGCATGGAGGAGCGCTCGGCTTCCGTTGGCGAATAATCCAGCAGGATGAGTGGCAATCCGGCCAGATAGATCGGCTCCCGCGTGCCACTGATGTCGCGCGTGTCGACCCAATGCACGACCGCAACGTGCTTCAACCGGGCAGTAAGACGCTGCGCCTGCCTTTCATCAGAAGAATAGAATTGCAGATCCACCTTGGGTTCCGGCTTGGTGATCGAATACAGCGTAGGTCGTGTGTGCATGATCGATACTCCCCCGCCTCAACGCGAGAACCCCGGCAGCTGATCCGAACCGGCCGGATTGAGTAGGAACGATCCCCATACGGGCAGATTCGGATTTGCTTCGCGTTCGCCCGGCAAGGGCAAGGTGGTGCCGCGGGCAAACGGCTTGATCAGATGCGGCGTAACGATGATCACCAGCTCCTTGTCCTCGCGGCTGTAAGTGAGATCGCGGAAAAACACGCCGATGATCGGAAGATCGCCAAGCAGCGGAATCTTGTTGACCTTGCTCATGATCGACTGGCTCACCAGTCCACCAATGACGAAGGTTTCGCCGTCACCCAGCTCCACCGTGGTATCGGCACGGCGAGTGGTAAGTGCGGGCACCGAGACGCCGCTGAGGATGATGGCATTGGAGTAATCCAGGTCGCTCGCCTCTGGCGCCACCTTCAGCGCAATGCGATCACTGGAGAGCACCGTCGGTGTCACGGTCAGCCCGATGCCGAACGACTTGTAGGTGATCGTGGTGGTGCCCAGCCCCTGAGGCACCGGAATCGGCAACTCGCCACCGGCCAGAAAACTCGCACTCTGACCAGAAAGCGCCACCAGGCTTGGCTCGGCCAGTACGCGTGCCAGCCCATCGCTCTTGAGCAGATTGAGGCTGGCATTCCATTTCCCGGTTGTCGAGGCCGCTACCAGATTGAAGGCCGAGGAGAGCGTGCTGCTGGTACTGGTGGTGTTGGCGGAAGCGGTCGGACTGGTGACGCCGTAGCTGAAACCGCCATTGGCGTTGGTGAAATTCAGCCCGAGCTGGTTCAACGCCGTCTTGTCGAACTCCACCACTTTCACATCGACCTGCACCACGCCGCCGCTGGCCACGGTAGACGTATCGACAATCGTGCCCTTGCTTCCGACCGCTGCCGATGCGGCCTCGTGCGCCTGCTCATGGTCGAGCATCGTCGGGGCACTGCCCTGCAGAAGCGCGCCATCGTCCTGTACCGACAGATCCGTTCCGACGCCATCTTGCAGTTGCGCCTGCAGCGCACTATGCACGCTCACCACCAGCCGCTCGGGAGAAGCGGCTCCGCGGCGCCAAAGAAGCAAGGTGGTCTGCCCGGGCTTCTTGCCGACCAGCAATGCCTCGGACCGGCTCTTCAGCATGATCAGATCGGCCACGGCCGGATCGGCAATGGCCACTCGTTCAAGATCACTCGGCAACCGCAGTGGACGTTGTTCATGTGCCTGCAGATCGAGACTTGCCGCAGACGCTGCCATGGTCAGTGCAGGCAGCGTCATCAGCAGCGCGACGAAACAAGCGCATGCGATGACTTGCCGACGGGATGCAGAGGCATAGCGCGAAAACATGGTCATGGAGAGATCCATCGCATCATGGGTAGGTCCGGGCGGGGCGCGCGCTTTCGTCTGATGAGCCGCGAATGATCTGGATGCCTTGGTAAGTCCGGGCACGATCGGAGCGGACCGGTTTCCCAGCCCCCTGATCGTGACCCGCCAGACCCGTGCCATCGATGCCGGCATAGGCCTGGTTTTCCGGTTGCAGCAGTTGCTGCTTCTGGTCCGCGCTCAGATCGGCGCGCGCCAGGAGCACCGGCCGCGGCTGGCCAAACAGCGCATCGTCGGGCTGGCCCTCGTCATTCGGCGGCCGCACACCCAGAGACAATTTGCCGTTTTGCACGGCCAGCAGCAGCTGATTCGCATCGTCAACCGGCACGGCGAGCACCGCGGTATGCGGTACCGACTGGGTCGTCGGCTGGCTCTGCGGGTTGTTCGACACCTGCCGGGAATCACCGTCGGTGACCGGCTTGGCCTTGCCGCCATCAGCGACTACCGCTGGCGATTTTTTTTCGGGCGATGACGGCAAATCGTCACTGCCATAAGCCAGCACCCGCAGGCGCGACAGCAGAAGGCGTGTCTGCGAAGCATCCCGCGTATCCGCATGCGAAGCCGGGTTAGAGATCGTCGCCTGCGGAGCCTTCAGGCTCACGAAGACATCGACATAGTCGCCGGGCAACACGCGGTTACCCGCGCCGGCCTGCTCATCCACCGGCACGGCCACCGCCCGCTCACCCGGCTTCAGCGCCATCGCCACACCACGGGCGAGTACGTTCGCGGTCACCGGCGTGCCCGCCGGAATATCGATCAGTGGCACGCCTCCGGCCACGGCATCCACGTCGCCATAACCAGCCGCCGGACGCTGAGCCCAGTTGACCACTTGCAGCGACGATGCGGCGAGTGGCATACCTGCCGGTAGCGCTGTAGCCGCCACCACCACAGGGACCGTCGCTGACTCCGACGACAAGTTCACGGCGTGTGCCGTCGCCACTTCGTCGGCGACAGGCCTCACGGCACGCCGGCCGATACTGAAAGCCATAATCGCCAGCACGATGGCGACCGCCACCAGTAACAAAGCCGCTATGTGGGTGAATTTCGGCATCGGTAAGTCTCCGGATCGCAGGTGCAACCCTTAGAGTTGAACAATGGCGGTGCTGCTGATGGGGCCCAGCACCCATCCGTAAACGGTCTGGGTACCCGGAATAAAGGGGTATGTCTTGTAATCGAAGGAGGTCACCACCTGCACGCAGCTCAGGCTGGCATTTGCAGGACAGGCGATGGTCGTAACGACAATCGGGCCATCGGTGCAATCAGGCGCCGTGACACCGGAAAAAGTGAGCAGCCACTGCATGGACTGTGCGGCGACCTGACACGCTGTTACTTCACGATTCGCACTGTATTGCAGCGCCGCCCGAGCGCCATTGTCGGCAGCCAGCGTGAGGGATTGCTTGGCCGCAAAAATCAGCACGCCGGACATCATCAACAGCAGCAATGGCAGCAACCCGAATAGAAAGATCAAGGCGAATTCGATGGCGACCACGCCCCGCTGCCTGGATCGCCCGATGCCAGCCATCACCCATTTCGCTCCGGCGGGATTAGCGCTTGAGGTAGGTGTGGCAGATACCGGAGAGATCGCGATCTTCATCAGCGTCACCAGTGCGTCAAGGTCGTAAATTTCATCGTGATAAGTGCTCCGATAGCCATATAAGCGGCATAAGGCAAACCCTTGCGCCCCTTTCTGGCGATCAGCACGCGCTGCCATAAATGCCACTCGATGACCTGCGCCTGCAGAGCAGCCAATCCCGAACCGGAATAGCGCATCAGAAAGCGGAACACCAAGATAATGACGGCATGTACTCCCCCAAGCAGGCTGGCGATAATCCATATCGGCAGTAGTGCCTTGCCACCCAGTAAAAAACCGAGCGTGGCAAAAAACTTTACGTCACCCGCACCCATCCAACGCATGACATAAAAGGGCAGCAATATCAGAAGACCGATCAACAGTCCGATTACGGCTAAAACCAGTGGCGCTGCCACTTGTTGCATCCATGCCCACATCAGCCACCCGGCACCGAAGAGCAATGCTGCCAGCAACCACGCGTTGCGCACACGACGCTCGTATAAATCATCAGCAATGATCAATAGGCACAGCACAATAACCACAACTTGCAAGAAGTTAGGCATCCAGCGTCCCTGATGGCGACATCAAATCACTGTACGTAACCGGTGCGTCTCGTAATCAACTTAATCAAGTAGTACGCATCGAACCTGGCATCAGCTAGAAGCCAATCATCAAGACAACCCGATCATCAATGTAAATTAACTACTTGGCGGCATTGGCTACAGCTGTCTCCATGGCAGTAAATAGATTCGTATAGAGCGTAGTCAGTAAGGGAGAGAAAGTAGCAGCCAAAGCTGCTGCCACCAAGGCGGCCAAAATTCCGTACTCCAGCGCCGTTATGCCGTCTTCTTCGCGAAGAAATTTGTTGATTGAGGCATTCATGTCGATTCCTCCGGAGCCCAAGTCTCCTTCAGTTATTACAGTTGTGAACGGATAACTTTTTTGTCGCCGTTCGGTAAACCTGCGGCGATTACCGCAGGGTGGCTCACCCCGGACTTTTCATCTGGTGATTTATCGAATCACTTACTCAGTCGCAGGAATTATTCGCATTCAACGCCAATGAATTTAAGCGAAAGATCAAGCACCATAATTTAAAATCAAGAACGAAAGACACTATTTACAGATCACATTTAAAAAATCTATTAATCCACCACATAATGAATAATGCATCGTGCGTGCCTGACATAGCCTTCCTTGCCTTCACACACCTTTTTCTGTGAACTGCGTTGGCTTTTCTCCTACCTGCACGCCTCTCGAGTTTTACTTTCTGCTAATTTCCTGAATGGCGATGCACAAAATCGGCATGTTTTCACACCGTTTGCAGTGCTCTTTTTGGGCAACACTGGCCGCGCTGGAGCCTGCTAGTGACATAACCCGTTTTGTAACCACGCTCCAAACAACCCTCGTCGCCTTCTACCGCTACGAAAGCCATTCGAGGTCGGCGTGAGAAACATCGGAAATGGCGATTGGTGTTCGCTAATGCGTGGAGCCGGCAGCCACGGCACCGGCTATCGACCTGGCACCGACCGCTGCGTCGTCGCCAGCAATCTCATGGCTGCCAAGACGATGATCATGAAACCGGCAACGGGTGTCGCCGATCTATACTGGAGTCGCTGAAAAATAAAAGCGCCCGTAGGCGCCCTTGTTCTTTTGTGTTGCTCGATGCTGAGTTAAATCAAGAGTACCGCGCCTATACGGCTGGATTGCTCACCGCTCCGGCATGTGTTTTCAGTCACGATGCCGAGTCCCCAGCCCCTCGTAAAAAACCACGCAAGAACGGCACTGTAATTTTGCGCTGCGCCGCCAGCGATGCCCGATCGAGTTTGTCCAGCAGTTCAAGCAAGGCACCCAGATCGCGCGCATACCGGGCGAACAGCCAATCGAGCACGCTCTCATCGAGTTCGATGCCGCGCGAAGTTGCCTGGGCTTTCAGCACCGAACGGCGCTCTTCGTCGTCGAGAGGTTTGATGGCGAACTGGGTACAGGCACCGAGGCGCGAGCGCAGATCCGGCAGTACCAGACCCAGTTGTGCCGTCGTTGCGCCGGCAGCGAAGAGCAGCGCACTACCTTCGGCCTTCGCCTGATTGTAGAGATCGAAAAGAGCATGTTCCGCATCGCGATTGCCGGCGATGGCACCCAGATCATCCAGCGCCAACAGACCGCTGCCGGCAACGCCTCGCAGTGCCGCCGCCCTATCGTCCAAGGTCGCCAACGGCAGATATTGCACAGCTCGTCCTGCTGCATTTGCTGCCTGACACGCGGCCATCAATAGATGGCTGCGACCACTGCCCGGAGAACCGTGCAGATAAACCCACGGCGCACCTGCATCATCGGCCAACGCCTGCACCGCTGCGAACGCAGCAGCATTTGCGCCAGGATGGAAATGTTCGAAGCGCTGGCGGCGTGGCCAGCGCAGCGCAAGCGGCAGTTGCTGCGTCATGGCTGCTCGGTGCGAGCCTGACCGGGTTTCAACGGCACGGTGGTGTCCGTTTCCACCGTACTGCCATCGGCGTTGTGCACGACGATATCAACCTCGGCGATGACCGGATCCTCGTCACCTTCGTCGGTGTACAGCTCGCTCTGGCGGTAACGTTCGACGAGGTAGCGCAGCAGCACCATGATCACCGACGCCGCCGGCAGCGCCAGCAGCACGCCAAGAAAACCAAACAACTCGCCGCCGGCCAGCACAGCAAAGATCACCGCTACCGGATGCAGGCCGATCTTGTCGCCGACCAGCTTCGGCACCAGCACGTAACCTTCCAGCAACTGGCCGACCACAAACACGCCACAGACGAGCAGCAGATGTGTCACGTCGCCGTACTGCACCAGCACTGCAATCACCGCGCCGCCGAAGCCAACGATAAAGCCGAGGTAAGGCACGAAGCTCAGCAGACCGGCCATGATGCCGATCAGCAGACCCACCGACAGGCCGACCAGCGACAACGCACCGCCATAGAAGACGCCCAGCGCCAGCATCACCAACAACTGGCCACGCACGAAAGCCCCCAGCACCTTGTCCGACTCCCGCGCGAGATACGCGATCGTCGGCTCGATCGAGCGAGGCAGCATGCGATCGATCGCGGCCACCATGCGGTCCCAGTCACGCAACAGGTAGAACGCCACTACCGGAATCAGCACCAGGTTGGTCAGCCACAGAACGATGCCGAGGCCCGAACGCGACACCTTGCCCAGCACCTCCGTCGCGATACTGCCGATCGAGCCGATATGCGCCTTGATATCGGCCATCAACTGATCGCTCTGGAACATCTTCGGATCCAGATGCAGCTTGGCCTGTATCCATGGCCACGCGGTGTTCTGTCCCCAGTCGGCATAGCGCGGCAAATTGGCGATCAGGTTTTCGATCTGGCGGGACACCAGTGGAATCAGCAACAGCAGCACCACGACAAAAAGTATGACCAGTACCAGAAACACGATAGTCGCCGCCAAGGCCCGACTCAGACCCAGCCGCTCCAATCGGTCAGCGAGCGGATCCCCCAGATAGGCCAGCATGCCGGCTACGGCAAAAGGCATCAATACCGGTGCGAGCAACCAGAGCAGGTAGATGAGGACGGCGGCGATGGCCAACATCTGCCAACGACGGGAGGTGTCATGCGTCACGGGCATATTCATGGCTGATACCTCATTGCAGATACCTCGGACCGAATCGACGGACGCCGATGGGATTTATGAAATCGAAGCGTTCAAGAACCGTCGTGAGCAGACCGTGTAGCCCATCCACAAGCCAAGGCGCTTGTCGCGCGTTCAGTGCAACCAGCTCAACGTTGCATCGGCGCCATCGTGCGCGTCCTTGTCCAGCAGCAGGCGACCGCCGGCCGCGAGGTTGGCGGCAAGCGCGCTCAGCGGGACCGAAGCCTTGACGTCCAGCAGCACGCCGTCGTTCTGCGCACCGATGGTGCTGACATCACTGATCGACGGATCAGCCCGCAGCGCGGACAGCAAGTCGGCGTAATCCATCGCGGATTTCAGCCCGCCCACCCATACCTTGCCTTCGCTGACGCCAGCGCCGATGACGTTGAGCTGCTTGCCGATGCGATCGACCATGCCGTTGCCGGCATCGCTCAGCAGCGAGTCTTCGGTCGTGCCCTTGTTGGTCCATTTTTGCGCCTGGCCACCGGAAATCAGCGTCCATGAGGCGCTGCCGTTGTGCAGGCTGCCGACCAGCACCAGACCGGTGTGGTATTGCTGATCGATCGCCGCCAGTGTGGCTGCATCGGCAGCAGCAGCCTGGGTCGCATCCGGCGGATTGGCCGCATCGGGATACGTCACATTGGTGCCACGTGCGCTGGCCGTCGCAGCCAGACTGCCCAACGAGGATTGATCGAACAGCTTGCCGTCCGCCCCCTGCACCAGCAGCAGTACCGGCGGCTTGACCCCTGCGCTGGCGACACCCAACGTCGATATCAACCGGCGCACGGTGCCCGGCTCGAAATCCACCTCCAGACTCAGGCCAGTGGCGGCTCGCTGGTACTGGTATTTGCGCACCAGCGAAGCTGCATTTTTCATCGCGTCGCCGTAACCGGCGTTGCTGCGCAAATCCTGACCGCCAGCTACTCGCGTCAGCACCTGCCCCAGCGCGGTGACGAAGGCCGCGTCACGCTGAGCATCGCTGACATCGTTAACCGGAACGATGACCGAATACGGCGAGCCCTGAGCCTGCACGCGCCATGGCGAGAGCACGGCGAGACCAAACAGCAGGGCGACGAATGACAGGCGTGACAGGCGCATATGGATATCTTCAAACAGGGAAATCCCCGGGGAAGTCTGCCCAATCGCGCCGCCAGCGTCCATCGGCGCCACACCGGATCGCAGCATGCCGGCCAGCATTGCCGCACTACTGCTAAACTGACGAGCTTAATCCACGCCGGTTTCCGCCATGTCTGACGCCCTCACCTACCGCGCCGCCGGCGTTGATATCGACGCCGGCAATGCCGTGGTCGAACGCATCAAGCCGCTGGTCAAGCGTACCTTCCGCCCTGAAGTGATGGGCGGGCTGGGCGGCTTTGGCGGGCTTTTCGACCTCTCCGGCAAGTACAAGGAACCGGTGCTGGTGTCAGGTACCGACGGCGTCGGCACCAAGCTGAAACTGGCGCAGATCCTCGGCCGCCACGACACCATCGGCATCGACCTGGTCGGCATGTGCGTCAACGACGTGCTGGTACAAGGCGCCGAGCCGCTGTTTTTCCTCGACTACTTTGCTACCGGCAAGCTCGATGTGGAAACCACCGTGGCCGTCGTCGGCGGCATCGCCAAAGGCTGCGAGCTGGCCGGATGCGCGCTGATCGGCGGTGAAACGGCCGAAATGCCCGACATGTACCCGCCGGGTGAATACGACCTTGCCGGCTTCACCGTTGGTGCGGTCGAGAAATCGCAGATGCTCAGCGGCGAAGGCATCGTCGCCGGCGACGTGATCCTTGGCGTCGCCTCGTCCGGCCCACACTCGAATGGCTATTCGCTGATCCGCAAGATCCTCGAGCGTGCCGGTTGCACGCCAGATAACGGCAGACTCGACCTGGACGTAAGCGGCGTGAAGCTGGCCGATGCGCTGATGGCACCGACGACGATCTACGTCAAAGCCATCCTGGATTTGTTGAAGGGTGGAACGGTCCACGGCATGGCCCACATCACCGGTGGCGGCCTGAAGGAAAATATCATCCGCGTCGTGCCCGATGATCTCGGCATTGCGCTGGATGCCAGCACCATCGTGCTGCCGCCGGTGTTCGACTGGCTGATGCGCGAGGGCAACGTGGCGCGCGAAGAAATGTGGCGCACGTTCAACTGCGGCATCGGCTTCACGGTGATCCTGCCGCGCGACGCGGTGACCGCGGCAAGCGCGCTGCTGCAGAAGCACGGCCTGGCCAGCTCGTTGATTGGCGAAGTCGTGCCGGCGCAGGGCGACGAGCGCGTGCGGATCGGCTAACCCTCGCTACGTTGTGTCCGCTTTGAATAATCCCTTACGCATCGCTGTGCTGGCCTCCGGACGCGGCAGTAATCTCGCTGCGCTGTTGGTGGCGCGCGACTGCGGCGACTTGCCGGTCGAGTTCGTCCTGGTCGCGAGCGACAAAGCCGCCGCTGGCGCCTTGCAGCTGGCCGAAGCTGCCGGCGTTCCGACACTGGTACTTGATCCAGGCCATTACCCGGACCGCCGCGCCTTCGACATCGACCTGTTTGCTCGTCTCGCCGCCAGCGGTGCCGAACTACTCGTGCTGGCCGGCTTTATGCGAATTATTGACAGCGATGCGCTGACGCCTTGGATCGGCCGGATGATCAATATCCATCCCTCGCTGCTGCCGAAATATCGCGGCTTGCATACGCATCGTCGCGCGCTCGAGGCCGGCGATAGTGAACACGGGGCAAGTGTTCATTACGTCACCGCCGAGCTGGATGGCGGGCCGGTCATTGCGCAGGTACGCCTCGCCGTGGAGTCCGGCGAGGACGAACATCGGTTGGCGCAGCGGCTGCTGCCGCTGGAACATGGGCTGCTTACCGCCGTGGTCGCAGGCATCGCGGGCGGACGGATTGCTCTCTACACGGATCGTGTGCAATTCAACGGTGAAGCACTCGCCCAGCCGCTGCAACTGATCGATGGCCGGCTGGTAAAAAATCACTGATCTGCATGGCGCGTTCAGGATCGCTGCGCAAAACTGGCAGGCATGAAAAAACTCACCCGCGTCCCCGCTCTCGCCGCCGGTCTTGCACTGGCCCTAGCTACCGGTACCGCGCTTGCCGCTGCACCACAGCCGTTTACCGCGCACTATCAAGTACTCAGCGATGGCCAGCCGCTCGGCGACGCGACCATCAAACTCAGTGCTATCGGCAACGGCGAGTACTCCTATAGCAGCAGCAGCAACGGCACCGGCGGCATGGCCGCCATCATTGCTGCCAGCTCGAAGGAAACCACGCGTTTCCGCTGGCAGAACGACATGCCTGCGACGCTGAGCTACGACTACAAGATGCAGAGCTCGTTCAAGAGCAAGCAGCGCCACATGAGCGTCGACCCGGCATCCGGCAAGGTCACAGTCGACGAAGGCAAAGGCCCCGGCAGCTACGCTGGCGTACCGGGCATGGCCGACCGCAACAGCCTGCCGCTGGCGATCGGTCTGGCACTGGCCAGCGGCAAGCAGGCAGTGACCGTGCCCGTAGGCGTGCGCCAGGGCGTGGAGCAGCAGCAATACAAGGTCACCGGCTCCGAATCGGTGCAGGTACCGGCAGGCAAGTTCAACGCCGAAAAGGTGGCGCGCAGTGATGACGGCAGCAACCGCTTCGATGCCTGGTACGTGCCACAGAAGTATCCAGTGCCGGTAAAGATCACCCAGGCCGACGGCGGTGATCTCACGCTGCAGCTGGTCAGCTTCAGCCGACCGTAAAGCCGGCTGTTCGTAAAGCCGGTTGTTCGTAAAGCTCGTTAGTTCATGTCAAAAAGAAAGGCCGCTTGTGCGGCCTTTCTGTTGCGTTGAATTGCCCGTATTGGGTACGTGATCAGTTTGGCAGACGACGAATCTTGGCACCCAGCACGCCCAGCTTCTCTTCGATATTTTCGTAGCCGCGATCGATGTGGTACACGCGATCAACCACGGTATCGCCCTTGGCCACGAGACCGGCTAGCACTAGACACGCCGAAGCGCGCAGGTCAGTGGCCATGATTGGCGCGCCGCTCATCTCGCTCACGCCCTTGACCACGGCGGTATTGCCCTCGAGATGGATATCGGCGCCCAACCGCTGCAGTTCGTGCGCATGCATGAAGCGGTTCTCGAACACCGTTTCGGTGATCACGCCGGTGCCTTCGGCCACACAATTGAGCGCAGTGAATTGCGCCTGCATGTCGGTCGGAAACGCGGGGTAAGGAGCCGTACTGATATTGACTGCCTTCGGACGGCGACCCTGCATATCCAGCTCGATCCAGTCCGGCCCGGTGGAAATATGTGCTCCTGCGTCTTCCAGCTTGGACAGCACGGCATCCAGCGTATCGGCACGGGCATGACGTGTACGCACCTTGCCGCCGGTCATGGCGGCGCCGACCAGGAACGTGCCAGTCTCGATGCGATCGGGCAGCACTTCGTATTCGGCGCCGTGCAGACGCTCCACACCATGGATCACCATGGTGGAGGTGCCCGCGCCTTCGATCTGCGCGCCCATGGCGATCAGGCAATTGGCCAGATCCACCACCTCAGGTTCCTGTGCGGCGTTCTCGATCACCGTGGTGCCCTGCGCCAGCGTGGCCGCCATCATGATGTTTTCGGTACCGGTGACGGTAACCATATCCATCAGAATGCGCGTGCCTTTCAGACGTTTCGCGCGTGCCTTGATATAGCCGTTCTCGACGGTGATCTCCGCACCCAGTGCCTGCAGACCGCGAATGTGCTGATCGACCGGACGGGAACCGATGGCGCAACCGCCCGGCAGCGACACTTCGGCCTGGCCGAAGCGCGCGACCAGCGGACCCAGCACCAGGATCGAGGCGCGCATCGTGCGCACCAGGTCGTACGGCGCTATGCAAGTGCTGGTGGTGCGCGGGTCGACATGCATCTTCATGCGGTCGTCCAGCACGAGCTGCACGCCCATCTGACCCAGCAGTTCGATAAACGTAGTGACGTCATGCAAATGCGGCACGTTGCCGATGCTGACCGGCTCATCAGCCAGCAGGCAGCCCGCGAGAATCGGCAACACGGCGTTCTTCGCGCCGGAAATGCCCACCTCGCCATTGAGCGGCGTGCCGCCACTGATCAAAATCTTGGCCATCATGTTCCTAAGTTTGTGCGCTCCTCCATGAGCGCAAAGAACAAACCGGCATCCATGCCGGACTCTTCAATTCAATGCAAAAACATCATTAGCGCACCGAAGAAGGTGCAAGCGCCGCAGCTTCCTCGGGGGTAAGGGTTTTTAGTGCCAGCGCGTGGATCGCACCACCCATCAAGTCGCCCAGGGTGGCGTAGACCAGACGATGCCGTGCCAGCGGCAGCTTGCCGGCAAACTGGCTGGACACCACGGTCGCCTCGAAATGCACACCGTCTGCCCCGCTGACGTCAACCTGCGCGCCGGCCAAGCCGTTTTCGATCATTGCCTGGATGCTGGCTGGGTCCATGAATGGGGATTTCCTCGGAAAAGGGCGGATGAACTGGCGTCAGCCGATGTGTCGATTTTGCCGGCGTTGGAATCCAATGCGCCGACTTATGACGTTAAAATGCGAATGTGCCATGGTAATGGAAATACGCTGGCGCAGAAATGACGGCTGCAGCAATCGGCTTGGCCCAATGGAGTTCGGTGTCATCATTCCAGGGGGTTAGAACCGCAGGTCGCAGATATTCCCTTTCCACCCGAGCCCTCATGAACGCACGCATCGCCCCGCCTGTCGCCATCGCAATGGATCCGGACCTCATCGTGCGCAGCGCACGGTCGGTCATCGGCCTCGAAGCGTCGGCTATCCAGGCGCTAGAACCACGGATCGGGCCGGAATTTGTCGAAGCCTGCCGCATTATCCTGGCCTGCAAGGGCCGCGTCGTGGTCAGCGGCATGGGCAAGTCAGGGCATGTGGCACGCAAAATCGCTGCCACGCTTGCATCCACCGGCACGCCGGCCTTTTTCGTGCACCCGGGTGAGGCCAGCCATGGCGATCTGGGCATGATCCTGCCCGAGGACGTTGTGCTGGCGCTGTCCTATTCGGGCGAAACCGACGAACTGCTGTTCATCCTACCGATGATCAAGCGCCAGGGCATCCCGCTGATCGTGATCACGGGCAAGTCCAAGTCATCGCTGGCCACCGAAGCCGATGTCGTCCTGGATGGCAGCATAACCAGCGAGGCATGCCCACTTGGCCTGGCGCCGACTACCAGCACCACGGTGGCTCTTGTCATGGGCGATGCGCTGGCTATCGCCTTGCTCGAGGCACGGGGTTTTACCTCGGACGACTTCGCCCGTTCGCATCCGGCCGGCAGCCTTGGCCGGCGTCTGCTGCTACACATCAGCGACGTGATGCACAGCGGTGCCGACGTGCCCCGCGTACCGCCCGATGCAAGCATCACCACCGCGCTGGTGGAAATGACCCGCAAACACCTGGGCATGACCGCGGTGGTGGATGCCGAGCAACGTCTGTTAGGCGTATTTACAGACGGTGACCTGCGCCGCGCGCTCGATGATGTCGACATCGATCTGCGCAGCGCCAAGGTGGGTGAGTTGATGACCCGGGCCCCAAAGACCATTGGCGCCGGCAAGCTGGCAGCCGAAGCCGCGCAACTGATGGAAAAGCTCAAGATCAACGCTCTGCTGGTCGTCGATGATGAACAACATGTGGTGGGCGCGCTCAATATTCATGATCTGCTCCGTGCCCGCGTGGTGTGATGCCATCGATAGGGACGAGTAACGAGGGCGGTAAATCCGGCTCCGCCTTACTCCTTTCCTCGCCCTTCGCTACTAATCCCTTGCCCCCTTATTCCATGCAGTCGCCACCGTGAATTCAAACTATCTCGCCGACATCCCCGCCGACATCCTCGCCCGCGCCGCCAAGATCCGCGTTGCGGTATTCGATGTGGACGGCACGCTGACTGACGGCCGCCTCTGGTACGGCGAAGATGGCCGGGAAACCAAGGTGTTCCACGTGCATGACGGGCTCGGCCTGAAACGGCTGCAGCAAAACGGCGTGGTGGTGGCGATCATCAGTGCCCGAATCAGCCACCCGGTGGCGTTGCGCGCCGAAGAACTTGGCATCGCTCACGTCTATCAGGCGCAGGACAACAAGGCCAGCTGTCTGCTCGAGTTGCTGGACGCACTCAACCTCTCGACGGAACAGGCTGCCTTCATTGGCGACGACCTGCCGGATCTGCCGCCCATGCAGCTTGCCGGGCTCGCTGTGGCCGTGGCCAATGCACATCCCGTGGTGGCTGAGCAGGCGCATTGGCAGACCAGCAAGAGCGGCGGCTTCGGCGCAGCCCGTGAAGCATGCGATCTGATCCTGCACGCCCAGGGCAAAGACGCCGCCGCGGTGCCCGCGCAGTGAGCGTAAACCGTTACCTGCGCGACCGCGGCCTGCTTGCCGCCACTCTTGCGATAGCGCTGCTGGCCGGCCTCGGCCAGCTGCTACTGTGGTGGATCGGGCCTTCCGTGGCACCCAATGACTTTGTGGGTCCGCCGCGCTCGGGCTACACGCTGATCAACAGTCACGTCACCGAATACGATGTGCTCGGCAAGCAGAGCATGCGTCTGCAATCACCGCACATCGAACGGCGCGAGGACGACGAATCGCTCTACCTCAATACGCCGACCTTCCAACTGCCTCCCAAGGTACCTGGGTTACCCGACTGGGACGGCAACTCGCTTTATGGCTGGGTCAACAAGGAAGGCACCCTGATCAAGCTGCAAGGACCCGTTTACGTGCATCGCCCGGCATACACTGATCCTAAGGGTGTGGCGCAAGCGGAAACGATCATGCACACGTCGGAAGTGACGGCATGGCCGAAAGAGCAACGCATGGAAACCGCCGAAGCGGCAAATATCGTGCAGGGTCAACGTACAATAAGCGGAGTCGGCATGCGTGCCAACCTCAACGACAACCATCTGGAGCTGCTCGATGAAAGCCACGGCACATTCCCGCCGCGCAAGCCCAAGTCCTAGGCGCATAGTCGCCGGGCTGCGGTTGCTCGCACTTCTTTCGATTGCGCTGCTGCCGCTGCATGCGATCGCCAAGAAAGCGGATCGCCAGCAGATCATGAACTACACCTCGAACTCCAGCAACGCGTACAACGTGCCGAACTCGGTCACGACGCTTACGGGTGCTGTGAGGATCACTCAGGGCACCTTGCTGCTCACGGGTGACCTGGCCAAGATATATCTGGATGGAGATTCGCAGATGTCGCACGTCGTTGTCACCGGCAAACCTGCGCACATCCAGGAGCTGGACGAGAACAACAACATGGTGACCGGCGATGCTCTCCAGATCGACTACGACAATGTGAGCCAGATCGCCGTACTGACCACTCAGGGTGTCATGCATCAACAATGTCGCGGCGAGTTCCATGGCGACAAGCTGACCTACAACACCATTACCGAACTGGTCGTGGGCGAGTCCGGTAGCAATGGCCAGGTACATGGCGTCATCCTGCCCAAGGCCTTGCCAGGCGTCGTACCAGCCATCTGCGCCCAATCCCCTACGGCGCAACCGGTGCCGGATGGCGAGGCTGTTGCAGGCAAACTGCCGATCATCAAGCCCGCCGCCAAGCCCGCAGCACCCGCTGAGGCGCCAAAAGCACCGGCACCCGCCAGCACCGCCCCCTCACCGAAGCAGCCATAACTGATGCTTTCTGCCGAAGGTCTGCAAAAGAGTTTCAAGGCACGCAAGGTCGTGCGCGATTTCGCTTTCTCGATCCGTGAGGGCGAAGTGGTCGGCCTGCTCGGCCCCAATGGGGCTGGCAAGACCACCTGCTTTTACATGGTGGTCGGATTGATCGAGGCCGACGCTGGCAGCATCAAGCTGGACAAGCAGGACATCACCGGCCTGCCGATGCACTCGCGTGCCAAGCTGGGCATTGGCTATCTGCCGCAGGAGGCGTCGGTATTCCGTCGACTCAGTGTGTCGGACAACATCCTCGCCGTGCTGGAACTGCGCGATGGCCTGAGCCAGCAGCAGCGTGCCAGCGAGCTGGAAAGCCTGCTCGACGAACTGAAGATCGGCCACATCGCCGATCAAAAAGGCATCAGTCTGTCCGGTGGCGAGCGCCGACGGGTGGAAATTGCCCGCGCACTGGCCGCGCAGCCGCGCTACATGCTGCTGGACGAGCCGTTCGCCGGCGTCGATCCGATTTCGGTTGGTGAAATCCAGCGCATCGTGCGGCATCTTAAGGAACGCGGCATCGGCGTACTGATCACCGATCACAACGTACGTGAGACGCTGGGCATCTGCGATCGGGCCTATATCCTGAACGACGGCGAGGTGCTGTCGCGCGGCACGCCGGCGCATATCCTGGCCGACGAGAAGGTCCGCGAGGTGTATCTGGGGCGCGAATTCCGCCTTTGATGCCGCGGTCACAGTTCGCGCTTTCACGGATCGCACACGCCTATGGCTGCATCGGCAGCCAAGCGTTAGGATGTCAGCGAGTTCCTTCGATCGGGCTGGCATGAAACCTGCTCTTCAGTTTCGTCTCCATCAACAGCTGACCCTGACGCCGCAACTGCAGCAGGCGATCCGCCTTTTGCAGCTGTCGCAGCTGGAGCTGGAAGCGGAGCTGCGTCAGATCGCCGAGAGCAACCCACTGCTCGAGTTCGCCGAAGAAAGCGATGACGTCGAGCCGGCCGATGGCGAAGAAGCTGACACCGACTATACCGAGCGCACCAGCGCCGCTGCCGGCACCGAAAACGACAACAGTAACGACGACACCAGCGAATGGGCTGATGGCGGAGGCACCGCCGAATCGCCGATTGATTTTTCCAGCAGCAGCCTGGGCAGCAAGAACAGCAGTACCGCCACGCGCGGTGACGGCGATTTCGAACCGCAGAACGCCGCACCGGAAACGCTGCAGCAGCATCTGCTGTGGCAGCTCAACATGGCGTCGTTCAATCCACGCCAACATGTGATTGCCACCGTGTTGATCGATGCGATGAATGCCGACGGCTATCTCACGGAAGGCCTTGAAATCCTGCTGACGGCTTTGCCTGATGGCTTCAAAGCCAGTGTTGAAGAATTGGACACCGTACGTCGGCGGCTGCAAGGCTTCGACCCCGCTGGCGTGGGCAGTTTGGACCTGCGTGACTGCTTGCGCGTGCAACTGGAGCAGTTTGCCCCTGACACACCACATCGCGAGCTGGCCCTGCGCATCGTCGATACCGAACTGGAACTGCTGGCGCGCAACGACAGTGCGCGCCTGGCACGTCGCCTGCGCGTCACCGAGGACGATGTGATCTCCGCTGCCGTACTGATCCGCAGCCTTGACCCTCGTCCTGGCGCCGCTCTCGACGCCACGCCGGTGGAATATGTTGCACCTGATGCTTACGCCTTGCGTGACGGTACCCGCTGGCGTGTCAGCCTCAACGCCGATTGCCAGCCCAAGCTGGGGCTGAACCAGCACTATTGCGGCCTGATCGCCCGTGCCCGCGGCGAAGACGCCAGCTGGATGCGTGGCCAGCTGCAGGAGGCACGCTGGCTGATCAAGAGCCTGGAATCACGCGCCGAAACCTTGCTCAAGGTGGCTGAGGTGATCGTGCGCCGGCAAAGCGCCTTTCTCGACTACGGACCGGAGGCCATGCATCCGCTGGTGCTGCGCGAAGTGGCCGAAGAAGTCGGCATGCACGAATCGACCATTTCGCGCGTAACCACGCGCAAATATCTGCATACACCGCGCGGCACGTTCGAGCTGAAATATTTTTTCTCCAGCGGCGTATCGACCGAAGACGGCGGCAGCGCATCGGCCACTGCGATCCAGGCCATGCTGCGCAAGCTGATCGATGCCGAAGACACCCGCAAACCCCTATCCGACCAGGCTATTGCCGAGGAACTTCATCGCAAAGGTATCCAGGTTGCCCGCCGTACCGTCGCCAAATATCGCGAAGGTCTGCGCATCCCCAGTTCCAGCGAACGCCAGCGTGTCAACTGAGCGGTTACGCATGTCACACGGGAACTTGTCCATGCCCAAAGCGTCCCTATACCTGTAGAGAGTGATACATCGATATGTCGACTGCCGCATGACAGCTTCATATCGCACCCGCCGCGAAACGCGGCAATGCACCAACAGAGGAGGCGCCCCATGCAATTCCAACTCAGCGGTCAGCATATTGAAGTCACTCAGGCCTTACGGGACCACGTTACTGCCAAGCTCGACAAACTCACGCGACTTGACGACAGGCTGATCAGTCTCTCGGTCGTCCTTTCCGTCGACAAGCTGCAACAGTTTGTTGAAGGTACCTTGGCAGCTACCGGCGCCACCCTGCATGCTGAAGCCGCTGAAACCGATATGTACGTATCCATCGATGTCATGTTCGACAAACTTCTCTGCCAGCTACGCAAGCACCGCGAGAAAATCTCCGATAAACATCAGCGCGAGGCGCGCCAAGAGCGCCTGTACGGATAAATAACGCCTGATCCTACGGCCCACCCTGCCATTGATCGACGATTGATGGCGCGGTGGGCCGATCCGTCTCAAAGGCGCCGGTCAACGGCGCCAGCGTAGAAAGCGCTTCCACGCCCAAGCTGGCACAATGGTCACGTTGCCGCACAAGCCCACCGGGCTGATATTGCGGCACAAAGGACCAGCACTTGGATCGGATCAGCGCGCGACAACTTTACGATGGCGTTCACGAACGCATGGGCCTGCGCTGGATTTCCGGCATGCGGGGTGAGGCGCGCGCGCTCGATCCCGGCGCTGCACAATCCCGTCGCCCGTCGCTGATCGGCTATCTCAACGTCATTTATCCGAACAAGATCCAGATCGTCGGTACCGAGGAGCTGAATTTTCTCGACGGGCTGGATTCGCGCCAGCGTTGGGAAGTCATCCACAAGGTCGCGGCCTATCAGCCGGTGGCGCTGATCGTCAGCAAGGATCAGACCATTCCTTCTGACCTTCGCGAAGTCGCCGAAGAAACCAACACGCCGCTATGGATCAGCCCCAAACGTGGGCACGAGCTGCTGACCTACCTGCAATATCACCTGGCGCGGCTGCTGGCGGCCAAAACCACCTTGCACGGCGTGTTTCTGGAAGTGTTTTCGATCGGCGTGCTGATCACCGGCGAGGCAGGCTCAGGCAAGAGCGAGCTGGCGCTGGAGCTGATCAGCCGCGGCCATCGGCTGGTTGCCGACGATGCCACCGAATTCACCCTCATTGCACCGGACGTGATCGACGGCAACTGCCCCGAGCTGCTGCAGGATCTGCTCGAAGTGCGCGGACTGGGTGTACTCAATATCCGTGAAATGTTTGGCCACATGTCGGTCAAGCCATCCAAATACCTGCGCCTCGTCATCCATCTGAAGCCTATGCGCGATGGTGAGGAAACCGATGCGCTGACCCGGCTCACCGGCGATATCGGCCATCGTGAAATCTTCGACGTGGCCGTACCGATGATCACCATTCCGGTTGCCTCGGGACGCAACCTTTCCGTGCTGGTGGAGGCTGCCGTGCGCAGTCATGCGCTGAAGAGCAAGGGCATCGACCCGGCACAAACCTTTATCGATCGCCAGGCGCATCAACTGAACCGGCTACCGCCGTGGTAATGCCATGACTGACGACAGCAAGCCCCTGATAACGCCACTCGTCGACGCGCGCGAGATCCACCTCATCGTGCTTACCGGCCTGTCCGGCGGCGGCAAGACGGTGGCGTTGCGCGCGCTGGAAGATCTCGAGTTCTACTGCGTAGACAACCTGCCTTCGGCCCTGCTACCCGAGCTGGTCAATGCCGTGATCCAGGGTAACGGTGGCATGCACCGGCGCATTGCCGTTGGCGTGGACGTGCGCAATCGCGGCACGGATTTCGCACAAATGCCGAAGGTGCTTTCCGATCTGGCGGCGGCCGGCGTACAGGTTCAGCTGGTTTTTCTCGACTGCCGTGACGAGGTCCTGATCAAGCGCTATTCGGAAAGCCGTCGGCGCCATCCGCTAGCCATGCGTGGCGTGTCGCTGGCTGATGCGATCGCTGAAGAGCGCCGGCTGCTGCGCCCGCTGATGGCGATCGCCGAAAAGGTGATCGACTCCAGCGAGCTCAACGTTCACCAGCTGCGCCGCCTTATCGCGACCGGTTACGCGCGGGCTATCGAAGGGCTGACCCTGATGTTCCAGTCGTTCGCTTTCCGTCGCGGGCTGCCGCTGGATGCGGACTTTGTGTTCGACGCACGCTGCCTGCCGAACCCGCACTGGCATCCGCATCTGCGGCCGCTGTCGGGCAAGGATGCGCCGGTGCGTGATTTTCTCGATATCGAACCGCTGGTCGGCGAATACTTTACCGACACCGCGCGCTGGCTGGATGCATGGCTGCCGCGCTTTGAGCAAGATGATCGCAGCTACATGACCATCGCCATCGGTTGCACCGGCGGCCGGCATCGCTCGGTCTATCTGGTCGAAAAACTTGCCACCCATTTCCGTGCACAACGCGACGGCGTACTCACCTTTCATCGCGAACTCGAGTGACAACCATGCCTCGCCACACCACCATAGAGTCACGGGCATGAATGTCAGCGTGCTGTTGATGACCCACGAAGCCGTCGGCAATGCGTTGATTGCTGCCGCGCATCACGTGATGCCCAAGCTGCCATTGCAAGTTGCTGCGGTAGAGATCCCGCCGCAAGCTGACCCGGACGTGATGCGCACGCTTACCGCGCGTCATGCTCGCGAACTCGATCACGGCGATGGTGTCCTAGTGCTGGCCGATTTGTATGGAGCCACACCGTGCAACATCGGCCTATCGCTCGGTGCGCTCGGCGTACGTTTGCGCTGCGTTTCCGGACTCAATCTGCCTATGCTTTTACGTGTACTCAATTACGCCGACAAACCGCTGGACGAACTAGCCGAAATTGCGGCCAGCGGTGGCCGCGGAGGAATCTTCATCGATCATGCCTGACCCTATTTATGCTTGAACAAGAGATTGTCGTTTCCAACAAGCTCGGCCTGCATGCCCGCGCATCGGCCAAGCTGGTGCAGCTCGTTCAGGGATTCAAAGCTACTGTATGGCTGGTCAGCCGTGGCCGCGAGGTCAATGCCCAGAGCATCATGGGCGTGATGATGCTGGCCGCCGGCATCGGCACGCCGTTGACCATTCGCGCGGATGGCGCGGATGAGCAGGCAGCGGTAACCGCGATCGCGGATTTATTTGCGCGCAAGTTCGACGAAGGAGCTTAAGGATGAAGCTGGGCATGGAAAACAGGAATCAGGAAACGCAGCGAAAGCTGTGCCAGCACTTGCCTGCTTTTTCCATCTCTCGTTCTCTATTCCACCTTCCCCGCACCGTCGGAGCCATCGCATGAGGCATGTGCTCAGCGGCACGATCGCCGCTCACGGCATGGCCTTGGGGCGCGCGCGTCTCGTGCAGCCCAGCCGCTACAGTGTCGACACCCGCCCGCTGGCCGAGGATGAAGTCGAAGAGCAGATCGAGCTGATGCATCGCGCGCTCGACACCGCCCGGCAGGAGCTGCGTGAACTGCGTGGCAAGCTGCATGGCGCGCTGGCGCGCGAAGTCAACGAATTTATCGACGCGCACAGCCTGCTGCTGGACGATGGCGAGCTGCTGCGCGGGCTGGACGACATGGTGCGCATCGGCCACTACCGCCCTGGCGCCGCGCTGAAAAAACAACGGGATCGTTTGTCCGCCGTGTTCGAGGCGATGGACGATCCCTATCTGCGCAGCCGCAAGGAAGACATCGAGCAGGTGATCAACCGGGTGATCTCCGCACTGCAACGGCAGACCAGCCCCGAAGAACGCAAGCTGGCCGCGCGTGTGGGCGAAATCCTGATCGCCGACAGCATCGCGCCAGGCGATATGGCGCAGCTGGCCGGCAACGGCTTGCTCGGCGTCGTCGGCAGTTCCGGTAGCCCGTATTCGCACAGCGCAATTCTTGCCCGCAGCCTCGGCCTGCCGATGCTGGTGGGCACCCGCGATGCGCTGTCGAACATCCACGACGACGATCTGATTTTGCTGGATGCCGAACGCGGCGAAGCGGTGGTCCATCCGAATGCGCAGGACCTGTCGCGCTATCGTGCCTGGCAGCGCGATGCCGCGATCGAGGGCCGGCGCCTGGCCATGCTCGCCAACGCGCCCACACGTACCCGCGACGGCATCGAAATCTGCCTGCTCGCGAATGCCGAAAGTGCCAACGACGTCGCTGCCGCGCGCGCGCGCGGTGCGGATGGCGTGGGGCTCTATCGCACTGAATTCCTGTTCCTGCGGCACAAGGGCTTGCCATCGGAAGACGAGCAGTTCATCGCTTATCGTGACCTGGTCATGGGCATGGGCGGGCTGCCGGTGACCATTCGCACACTCGACCTCGGCGCCGACAAGGCCGACGCCGCTGGGCTGGTGGTGCGCGGCGAGGAAAATCCGGCGCTCGGCGTACGCGGTGTGCGCCTGTCGCTGCGCTATCCGGCGGTGTTCACCACACAGATCCGCGCGATCCTTCGCGCCGCCTGCTACGGCCCGGTCCGCGTACTGGTGCCGATGGTCACGCAACCGGACGAATTGATCGCGGTGCGCACTCTGTTCCGGCTGGCGCGACAGGATCTGAAACGCGAAAACGTCGACCTGCCGGAGAAACTGCCGCTGGGCGCGATGATCGAAGTACCGGCCGCGGCAATCAACGTGCGCGCGCTGCTGGAATATTCCGATTTTCTCGCCATCGGCACCAACGATCTCGCGCAGTACGTACTGGCCGCCGATCGCGGCAACGACGCGCTGGAAAACATCTACAACCCACTGCAGCCTGCGCTGCTGCGACTCTTGTCGCACGTCATCAGCGCCGGCCGTCGCGCGAAAAAACCAGTAAGCCTGTGCGGCGAAATCGCCGGCGATGTGAACTTCACTGCGCTGCTGCTGGTGCTGGGCTTGTGCGAATTCAGCATGCATCCGACGCAGATTCTGCTGGTGCGCGACCGACTCGCCACGCTCGACCACGCCCATTTACGTCGCCAGGCCTCGCGACTGCTTCGTGCCCACACGCATGAGCAGGCCGAGACACTAATGAACGAAATTCTCGGTGCCTGCATCGCGTCATGACGCGTCGCGTCGCTGTTGGCATTACGCGCCCCATGCGGCCTCGACAAGTCAGCACGACAAGTTCCCGCGCCAGGAAGCCAAACTCTACTGATCGGCGCTTTCCAGGAACGCATCCAGCAGCATACCGCGGTATTTCTGCCGATGCAGCAGCAGGGAAAGCTTGCGCCGCAGATCGAGGAACGGCGTTTTCAACGCCTTCAATCGCCCTGCGGCCAGTGCATCGGTCACCGCCACGGCGGGGAGAAACGCAATGCCCAACCCGGCCACCACGCTCTGCTTGATCGCCTCGATCTGGTCGAGCTCCAACACGGTTTCGCCGGGCGGCAGTTGCGCCATCACGCGCTCGCTGATCGTGCGCGTGGCCGAACCCGGTTCGCGCATCACCCAGCGCGCGCCGAGAAAATCCGCCGGCTTCAAATTGCGCTTGCGCGCCAGCGGATGATCCGGCGGCGCACACACCACCAGCAAGTCATCACGCCACGGCCGCACTTCCAATAACGGATGCGTCACCGGCCCTTCGACACAGCCGATATCGAGGCTGTGATCGAGTACGCCGGCCGCGATGGTTTCGGTGTTGGCCACACGCAGGCGTATCACGACATGCGCGTGGCTGCGCACGAAGGCACCGAGCAATTCACCGACACGGTAATTACCAACGGTGTTGCTGGCGCCGATGCGCAGCTCGCCCGTCAGCGTCGCCGCACCTTCGCTACCGCGACGGCCAAACTCCGCGTGACGCTCCAGCAGCTCCTGTGCGAGCGGCAGAAGTTCTCGACCACGCGCATTCAGGCGAAGGCGACCACGCTCGCGCGCAAACAGCGGCGCATCCAGCTGCCGCTCCATTTCCGCCAACGCCATGCTCGCGGCCGGCTGGGTCAGGTGCAAGCGCTCGGCCGCCGCACGCACGCTGCCGTGCAAGGCGATCTGCACAAACACATCGAGCTGGCGTGGACTGATATTTATCATCAGTGAATCTTATTGCTTCTATCAGATATTCCAAATTTTATTGATGGAAAATGACGCGGACAATGGCGCACCTACGGAGCCGAACCATGAACGCCCACGTCATCCACGCGCAACCCACGCAACACCGGTCGCTTGTCTCCGGCCTTGCCTTGGCTGTCGGCATTGCACTGGTGGCGCGCTGGCTGGGCCATCTGCTGCCGCTTGTCGGCGGCCCAGTCATCGGCATTGTACTGGGCATTATCGTCGGCAACCTCGCATCGCCCGGCGAACGCTTCCGGCCAGGCATAGCTTTCGCCGGCAAGTACGTGCTGCAGTGGTCGATCATCGCCCTGGGTTTCGGCCTGAGCCTGAGCCAGGTCGCCAGGACCGGGCTGCAGTCGCTATCGGTCACCGTCGTGACGATGACTGTGGCTTTTCTCTCGGCGTGGCTGCTCGGCCGCTGGCTCGGCGTACACGACAAGCTGAAGATCTTGATCGGCGTGGGTACGGCGATCTGTGGCGGCTCGGCGATTGCCGCCATCACGCCGATCATTCGCCCCGAAGATCACGACACCGCCTTCGCGATATCGACCATCTTCCTGTTCAATCTCGTCGCCGTGCTGCTGTTCCCGTTGCTTGGTCACTTGATGCACCTGTCAGACCTCGGCTTCGGTCTCTGGGCCGGTACCGCGATCAACGACACCTCGTCCGTGGTCGCTGCCGGTTACAGTTACAGCAAGACCGCCGGTGACTTCGCCACCATCGTCAAACTGACCCGCGCCACGCTGATCATCCCCGTCTGCCTGGTGCTGGCCTTCGCCGTTGCCGCTCGCGAAAAGCGCAAGGCCGCGAAAGACGGCAGCGCGGGCAACTTCAGCCTCGCCAAAATCTTCCCCTGGTTCATCCTTTGGTTTCTGGCAGCCTCGGCCGTACGCACCGCCGGTCTGATTCCCGTTGTTATCCAGCCGGCCATTCACGTGGCAGCGGAATTTCTGATCATCGTCGCGCTCACCGCCATTGGGCTATCCGCCAATCTGCGCCGCATGGCTGCCAGCGGCGTGCGGCCCATCTTGCTCGGTTTAGGTGTTTGGGTCGCTGTGGCGGTCAGCAGCCTGCTGGTTCAGCGGGTGATCGGGCAGCTTTGAAAACCTAGTCACGCCACTTAATTTTCACGACGCCGAACAAATCCAAATGGCTGCTACGGGTCGATAGTGTTGAAAAACTCGCTTCGAAAACTCGAGATCGTTTAAAGCGAGAAAATCCGACCGCGACAATCGCTTCCTGTCGGCCTGAATGTGTAAATTTGTACAGAATCGAATTGTCGTTGCCGTCGCGATTCAAAATTTGGACGTCTATTTGTTAAGTTGGAGTTTTTCAACAGAATCGGTCGAAAGCAGTTATTTCCATATGCGTCAATTTGCACAATGGATGCTCGGCTTCCAGCTCCACGCTCCGTCCTTTAGCTTGAGGGTGATTACCCTCTTGAGCTTCCCGGCCGCGCAGACCTGATTCGCCTGAAGCTGTCCTTGGCCAGTCCAACGAGGCAATTCATAGTTTGATTCAATGGCTTCATAAGGCTTCATATCTGGCTTTCCCCTTGGCTGTTGTGGGATCTTTGTTCCCGCGTACCCGGACCACAACTTTCTTCCCGTCATATCGGAAACAGTCCAAAGCTCTCCATCCATGCCATCTTCCTGTTCAACGGCAAGGAATTTCGTTCCATCGGGCGACGGGTACACAGTATGGCCGGCGTCCAGCAAGCGGCCGTTCTCATCCAGTAGTAGCTTGCCGGAAAACAGGCCGTCCTTTGACATGCCGATCAAATACGCGTTGAGAGCCTGGACGAAAGTGCAGTAGCGCCAATGAAGCCCGCTCAATTCTT
This sequence comes from Rhodanobacter sp. A1T4, assembly GCF_014207185.1. Taxonomy (GTDB): domain Bacteria; phylum Pseudomonadota; class Gammaproteobacteria; order Xanthomonadales; family Rhodanobacteraceae; genus Rhodanobacter. The sequence continues at coordinate 346 of NZ_JACHCP010000015.1, read as the reverse complement.
CGTCATATGGTGGCGCGTCAACGAAGCGTTTCACGCCGCCTTTGTAATTGACAACAAGTGTGTGTTCGCTGGGAAGCCGCCTTACCTTCCCTGGCGCCCCGTGCATGAGACTTATCTCATCACGATTAACATCGCAGCTCTCGGCCTGCGCCTTTGCGCATAGTGGCGTCAGACCAATGAGCAAGGCTGACAGACCAGCTAGAACGTATCGCATTCTTCTCTTACCCCTGTTTTCCGAGACGTCTGCTTTAGGTCGAGGCTGTGTAAAAACGCAAAACCCCGAGCTATGCGCAAATATATGTTTCTTTGCCGCACCTTGTCAGCGATGCGAGGAAAGTAAGGAGCC
>NZ_JACHCP010000014.1 GCF_014207185.1 Rhodanobacter sp. A1T4 | reverse complement strand
TCAACCACTTGCAACCGATTCCTCGTGTTGCGTCCCGAACGTTTCGTCCGAGGTGAGCCGCCCATTCTATATCGTTTTTTGTGGCCGTCAACACCGTTGATGAAGATATTTTTCATCGCTGCGTTTGTCGGAACCTTCGAAGAAACACGTTTCGTCGAAGGGGGATGAATCATAGCGCCACGGCAGGAATCTGTGAAGAGGGCGTGTGCATATTTCTGCACACGTGACTAAGTCATGCAGTCGACTGTCCGCGTGAGGAAGGTACCCCTGCGATAAAAACTCAACGAGCGAAGCGGATGCCTACTTAGGTATGCGAGCACTGCATACGCTTTACGAAACAGACTGGCTCTCAACCGGCAAGGATTCGCAGATCAGCGCCGGTGCGACGCTCGAAAGCACTGCTGGAGCATCGCACCGACCACTACGCAACATACCAACGCGGTAAGGAACCAAGTCTTCGAGGCGTAGATGCGCCAGCGCGTCCCAGTCATCTTCGAAAGGAATGAACTGCTGCATGAGCTGCTCCCTGAATGATGTGTCGCGCGATAGTGCGCACCGACATCACAGCAGATGGCCCGGCCAATATCGTGGCGAGATCGGGCCATTCAGGGGCGCTATAGAAGCTTTAGTCGATTTCGATCATCTCGAAATCATCCTTGGTGGTACCGCAATCCGGGCAGGTCCAAGTTTCGGGTACGTCCTCCCAGCGCGTGCCAGCAGGAATGCCTTCATCGGGCACGCCGATGGTTTCGTCGTAGATATAGCCGCAGACAACACACATCCATTTGCGGTTCGCGGCTTCGGAGGAACTCTGGCTCATCGTCTGGGCTTCTTTGATCACGAGATAATGGTGCATTCTCGCAACTCGCCCAGGATTGCGAAAGCATTCGTGACAGCACACCACCCGGACTTACCCCGTAAGGAGACGATTTGAAATCGTTCGCACCATTGGCAGGTCGCGGCCTGTATGTCATTACCGACGGTCCACGACCCGACTTATTAGAAGTTGCCGCACAAGCGCTGGCTGGCGGGGCACGAGTAATGCAATACCGCGACAAGACGGTCGACGCCACACGGCGTCACGCCGAGGCCAGCGCGTTGAAGCTGCTTTGCCATTCTCATGGCGTGCCATTCATCGTCAACGCCGATGTCGCTCTTGCACTGGCTATTGGCGCCGATGGCGTGCATCTAGGCCCGGAAGACGGTGACCTTGCCAACGCGCGTGCGTTACTGGGCGATCACGCAATCATCGGCGCCTCCTGCCTTGCTTCCTTGCAGCGCGCCGAAGCGGCCATGCATGCCGGTGCAAGTTACGTGTCGTTCGGCGCGTTCTTTGATTCGCCCACCAAACCTCTGGCAGGGCGGGCATCGGTCGACTTGCTGAGGCAAACCGACGCGCTTGGCGTGGCGCGGGTAGCGATCGGCGGCATCACGCCGGACAATGGCCGGCTACTCGTCGATGCCGGTGCGAATTTTCTGGCTGCCGTCTCGGCGGTCTTCGGCGCTACCGATGTGCGCGCTGCCGCGCAACGTTTCACCGACCTGTATTCATCCGATCGCGATCACGGAACACCTGCATGACGACCAATCACGAACTCTTCCAGCGCGCACAAGGCCTGATGCCCGGCGGCGTCAACTCGCCGGTGCGCGCATTCAAATCGGTCGGCGGCGAGCCGTTCTTTACCGCACGCGCCGACGGTGCCTATCTGTGGGATGTCGAGGGCAAACGCTATATCGACTACATCGGCTCGTGGGGCCCGATGATCGTGGGCCATAACCATCCGGCAGTGCGAGAGGCCGTGGAGCAGGCAGTGAAGAACGGGCTGTCGTTCGGCACGCCCTGCCCGGCCGAAGTCACCATGGCCGAAACGATCACTCGGCTGATTCCGTCGATCGAAATGGTGCGCATGGTCAACTCCGGCACCGAGGCGACGATGTCGGCGATCCGACTGGCACGCGGCGCCACCGGGCGCAGCAAGATCGTGAAGTTCGAAGGTTGCTACCACGGCCACGGCGACAGCTTTCTGGTCAAGGCCGGTTCCGGCGCACTGACGTTTGGTGTACCGACTTCGCCAGGTGTGCCGAAGGCGAACGCCGATCTCACACTGACGCTGCCGTACAACGATCTCGATGCCGCCAAGACATTGTTTGCGGAACACGGTGGCCAGATTGCAGGACTGATCATCGAGCCGGTTGCTGGCAACATGAACTGCATTCTGCCTTTGGACGGCTATTTGCTGGTACTGCGCGAACTGTGCACTCAACACGGCGTACTCTTGATTTTCGACGAAGTGATGACCGGCTTCCGCGTAGCACTGGGCGGGGCACAAGCGCATTACGGCGTTACGCCAGACCTTACCTGCTTCGGCAAGATCATCGGCGGCGGCATGCCGGTAGGTGCCTATGGCGGCCGACGTGACCTGATGGAACAGATCGCTCCGTCGGGCCCGATTTATCAGGCAGGCACGCTCAGTGGCAATCCGGTCGCGATGGCGGCGGGACTGGCAGTACTCGAACTGATCCAGGTACCCGGCTTCCACGACGCGCTTTCCGCAAAAACGCAGTTGCTTACCGATGGACTGCAGTCGATTGCGGATGAGGAAGGCATCCCTTTCAGCACCAATCGCCTCGGCGGCATGTTTGGCCTGTTTTTCACCACCGAAAAAGTGACTGGCTATGTTCAGGCCACGACCGCCGACAGCGCGCTGTTCAACCGCTTCTTCCACGGCATGCTGAAACGCGGCGTGTATCTGGCGCCATCGGCTTTCGAGGCAGGATTCATCTCCAGCGCACACAACGAACAGGACATTGCCGACACACTGCAAACGGCTCGTGAAGCGATGCGCGATGCGCGCCTATGATTCAAACTGCCGCACGACTTTGAGTTCGTGCGGCAGGTGGCAGTCATGCCACCTGCATTACCAGACGCCGCTATTCGCCATCGACGCCCACGGCTCCTGCGGCGGCAAGTGGCCGTCCTGAAGTAGCTCTACCGAGATCAGGTCAGGCGAACGCACGAAAGCCATGTGGCCATCGCGCGGTGGGCGATGGATGGTGTAACCCATCTTCTGCAGTCGTGCGCAGGTGGCATAGATGTCATCCACGCGAAACGCAAGGTGGCCGAAATTGCGTGACGAGCCGTGGTCCTCCTCGGAGCCCCAGTTATAGGTCAGCTCGATTTCAGCTTCAGGACTTTCTTCCGCGGCGAGAAACACCAGGGTGTACTTGCCTTCGGGAACCTCCTTGCGCCGGACCTCCTGCAGACCCAGACCCTCGCAGTAAAAGCGCAGGGAGGCATCGAGGTCGTGTACGCGCACCATGCTGTGCAGGTATTTCATGGGAAGTGCTCCATCAAAATAAGCAGAGATCTCTTGCGCTCAGCGTGCCACGAAATCCCGGAGCGCCGCGTGCAGACGCGAGAGACCATCGGTTAGGTCGGTATCGGAGATGATCAGCGGCGGCACAAAACGCAGCACGTCCGGCCCCGCCTGCAACAACAGCAGGCCATGCGCAGCGGCGTGATCGAGTACATCGCCCGCTCTACCTTTGTACGCATCCGCCAGCACCGCGCCGATCATCAACCCACGACCACGCAATTCGGCGAACAGCTGCAGCTCGTTGTTGATTCGCGCCAGACCTTCGCGCAACGCACTTGCCTGCCGTCGCACGTTAGCCAGCACCACGGGCGAGGACAGCTTGGCCAGCGCTACGCGCGCCACTGCCGCGGCCATCGGATTGCCACCGAACGTGGTGCCGTGGGTACCGTATTGCATCACCTGCGCCACCTTGGCGCCGGCCAGCATGGCGCCGATCGGGAAGCCGCAGCCGAGTGCCTTGGCCAGCGTCACGATGTCGGGTGTTACCTGATCCTGCACATGCGCGAACAGCGTGCCAGTGCGACCCATGCCGCATTGGATCTCGTCCAGTACCAGCAGCGCATCGTGCTGGTCGCACAACTCGCGCACGCGTTTCAGAAAGCCTGGCGCCGCCGGCAGCACGCCGCCTTCACCCTGCACTGGTTCGAGCATCACGGCAGCCACGTCACCAGCGGCGAACGCCGCCTCAAGCGCCTCGGCGTCATTGAAGGCGAGATAGCGGAAGCCAGCCGGCAGCGGTTCGTAGCCTTCCTGATATTTAGGCTGCGCGGTCGCCGTGACCGTAGCCAATGTGCGACCGTGGAACGATCCCTGAAAAGTGAGAATAACGCGCCGCTCCGGCGGTCGGCCCTGTGCAGCCGCCCACTTGCGCACCAGCTTGATCGCCGCTTCGTTGGCCTCTGCGCCGGAGTTGCACAGGAACACGCGTTCGGCAAAGCCCGAGGCACTCACCAGCTCCTGCGCCAGATGCAGCGGCGGCTCGGTATAAAACACGTTGCTGCTGTGCCAGAGCTTCTGTGCCTGCGTGGTAAGCGCGGCGAGCAAGTCCGGATCCTGATGGCCCAGCGCGTTCACCGCGATGCCTGCACCGAAGTCGATGTAGTCGCGTCCTTCGTTGTCCCACACGCGCGATCCCTTGCCGTGATCGAGCAGCAGGTCACGCGGCTTGTAGACCGGCAACCAGTAGCGCTTGCCCAAATCGAGCAATGATGCCGTCGTGTCGCCGCCGCGCAATGGGTTTTCATCGTGCGCGCGCTCATGCAGCACATCGCTTTGAAAGGCGCTGTCGTGGGGAATGGGGTCGTTGGGTGCCTGCATGGTGTTCTCCAGCCTCGCTGCGAACGAGGCCACATCAATAAAACTTTCAGTGCGGCCAGCTTGTTGCGGCCTCGATCAATCCAGAAAAAAATCCGGCAATAAAGGGGTACCCGGCTTCACAGCATAACGATCAAAATCAGTGATGCCCTCATCGCGCAACACCTCGTCATCGATGGCGAAATGACCGGTGTAGTCACGCGACGGCCGCGTCAGTATCGCGTACGCGGCGTCGGCCACGATGTCCGGCGTGCGGCACTGCTCGGGCTTGACGCCGTCGATCATGCCGATGGCTGCTGTGGCGACCACCGTGCGCGGCCACAGCGCATTGACCGCGATACCAAGTGACGCGAACTCCGCGCTCATGCCCAGCACGCACAGGCTCATGCCGTACTTGGCGATCGTATACGCGGTGTGTTGCGCAAACCATTTCGGGTCCAGGTTGAGCGGCGGCGACAGCATCAGCACGTGCGGGTTGGCAGCCTGCTTCAGATAAGGCAGACAGCTCTGTGTGACCAGAAAAGTGCCGCGCGCGTTGACCTGCTGCATCAAGTCGAAGCGCTTCATCGGCGTCTCGGCGGTGCCAGCCAGCCAGATCGCACTGGCGTTGTTGACCACGATGTCGATGCCGCCGAAATGCTCGGCTGCCTGCGCGGCGGCGGCGCGAACCTGCTCCTCTTCGCGGATATCCACTTTGAGCGGCAGCGCATGGCCACCCGCTTCTTCGATCGCCGCGGCAGCACTGTGAATCGTCCCAGGCAATTTAGGATTGGCCACCGAACTCTTCGCGGCGATCACGATATTGGCGCCATCGCGTGCCGCACGCAGGGCAATCGCGAGGCCGATGCCGCGCGATGCACCGGTAATGAACAGGGTTTTGCCGGCTAGAGTACCCATGCGCGTGAAGTCCGTCGTGAATAGTGGTTTGGAGCGTGCCAGTCTAAAGGTTGGCGGCTCAGGCTTTCTGAAAGCGCGGCAGAATATCGCGCAGTTCAGCCAGCCGCAGCAGCGGATCGGTCAGCTCGAGCATGTGCTGCTGTTCTGTATTATCCAGCGGCAGCAGTTCGGCCAGGCGATAGCCGACCCAGCTGGCGTCCTCATAGGCACTGCGTGGCGCATCGCGCCAGTGTGGTGCCATGGTCTCGATCAATCGCTCGAGAATGCTCTGCAGCAGGGCAAATTCCACCGGCACCACAATCTCTGGTTCGGCCGGCCAGATTTCGATATCGCCGCGTAAAAGACCATCGGTGCGCACGCGGCTTCGACCCACCCGGAAACGCGAGCCACCTTTGGCAACGATACCGAGCAAGCCATCATCGTCACGATCGAAATCGTGGATATGCGCGATCGTGCCAACGGCCGCGGGTACGCTGGGATCACCGACCTCGTAACCTTGCAGGATCAGGCACACACCGAAGCCCGTGTCATGGCGCGTGCATTCGCGCACCATGTCGAGGTAACGCGGTTCGAAGATACGCAGCTGCAGCTGACCACCGGGAAACAACACCGTGTTGAGCGGAAACAGGGGCATCTCGATCAGTGGAGATTGGGCAGCCATACGGCAAGTGTAGCGAGTGCACACCCGGCGAACCACGCTGCGCGTGACCGCTGCTTCGCATTACTGTGCAGGACTTTGCGCTAGCTGGATTTGCATCACGGCGAACGCGTATCACTGATCGCGCAGGCGCTCGACGAAACGCCGTGGTGCCGCTTCGAAGCCACCGTTGGACATGAAGATGACCTGGTCGCCGGCTTTGACCTGCTCACGCAGCGCGTCGATCAGGGCATCTACCGTCGGCACTATGCTGCCACGGCCATTCAGCGCGTTCGTGACCTGGCTGGCATCCCATGCCAGTTCCGCGCGATGCAGAAAGATCACCGCGTCGGCGTCGGCCAATGACGGCGCCAGCGCATCGGCATGAGCGCCCTGACGCATCGAATTGGAGCGTGGTTCCAGCGCCACCAGAATGCGTGCGTCACCCACCCTGGCACGCAGACCGGCCAGGGTGGTGGCGATGGCGGTGGGGTGATGGGCAAAGTCGTCGTAGACGCGTACACCGTTGACTTCACCAACCAGTTCCATGCGGCGTTTGACGCTCTGGAATGTAGCGAAAGCTGTCAGCAGCTTACGTGGATCGGCACCGGCGGCCGTCGCCGCAGCCAATGCTGCCAGCGCATTCATCACACTGTGATGGCCAAGCAGTGGCCAGCGTACTTGACCAATGAGTTCGCCCGCGCGATGCACGGCAAAGGCTGAGCCGTCTGCCTCGATCAGACTGGCCTGCCAGTCGCCCCGGCCGATGCCAAAGGTTTCCACCGGTGTCCAGCAGCCCATCGCCAACACCTCGGCGAGGCGATCATCGTGGGCATTGACGATCAGCCGTCCATTTCCGGGGACCGTGCGCACCAGATGATGAAACTGGCGTTGGATCGCTGCCACGTCCGGAAAAATATCCGCGTGGTCATATTCGAGGTTGTTGAGGATCGCGATGCGCGGCCGGTAATGCACGAACTTCGAGCGCTTGTCGAAAAACGCAGTGTCGTATTCGTCGGCTTCGATCACGAATGGCTTGCCGCTGCCCAGCCGTGCTGATACGCCGAAATTACCCGGCACGCCGCCGATCAGGAAACCCGGCGAGAGATCGGCCTGCTCTCTTGAAGCCTGTCCCAATGAAGCCTGTTCCAGCAGATGTGCCAACAGGCTGGTGGTGGTGGTCTTGCCATGCGTGCCGGCTACGGCCAACACTTCACGGTCGACCAGCAACGTCTCGCCCAGCCACTGCGGACCAGAGACATAGCGCAATGACTGATCGAGCATGTATTCGACGGCGGGGTTGCCGCGAGTCATCGCGTTGCCGACGACGACAAGATCGGGCGCGACGTGATCCCGCGCCGGCTGCAGATGTTCCGCTTTATAGCCCTGCATGAGTTCGATGCCTAGCGCTTCCAGCTGGGTGCTCATCGGCGGATAGACGTTGGCATCCGACCCTTCCACTTCCAGCCCAAGCTCGCGCGCCAATGCAGCAACGCCGCCCATGAAGGTGCCGCAGATGCCGAGGATGTGCAGACGCATGGCTGGCCTTGATGGATGAATCGCGGTGCATGCTGATGGCACGCAACCAGAAGAAGTGTCGCTGACGCAGGTCGCCTCGCGGCGACCTCAAAAATCAGCCGTGGACGGCTGCTGACCTGTCCTGCAACGCGCGCTTGACGCGTGCCGTGACTTCGCTCAATTCGCCCACGCCATCGACAACCTGCAACTTGCCGCGGCGTGCGTAGAAGTCGGCAACCGGTGCGGTCTGCTCGGCGTAGATGGCCAGACGCTTGCGCACCGTATCCGGATTGTCGTCAGCACGACCTTCGGCCTTGAAGCGAATTTCGCAGCGGCTGATGATGACCTCGTTTGGCACATCGAGCTTTACGACTGCGTCCAGCGGCTGGTCGATTTTGGCCAGCAGATGATCGAGCGCATCAGCCTGAGCCAGGTTGCGCGGATAACCATCAAGGATGAAACCAGCTTTCGCGTCGTCGTGAGTCAAACGCTCGCCGAGCATGCCCAACAGGATGTCATCGGAAACCAGCTGGCCGGCGTCCATTACCGCCTTGGCCTTCAGTCCCATGGCGGTGCCCGCCGCGACGGCGGCACGCAGCATGTCGCCGGTGGAGATATGCGGCACCCCCAGTTCCGTCTTCAGACAGGTGGCCTGCGTACCTTTGCCCGAGCCGGGCGCACCAAGTAGGACCAGTCGCATAATGCTCCACACGTTTGGCAGGCTGCTGCACACTGCCGCAGCCCGCTTCATTCTCAGATTAAGCCGTCAAATTAGCGTTTGCATCGGGTGCCGTCAAACACAGGCGCCCTTTGTCATCATCCAAGTGCCTGTTGTGAAAAGATTTGCCATTCATGCTTGATACGCTCTCGCGATCAATCCGTTGCCCATCTGATTCACCTATCGAGGATGCCCATGAGCCCGACCCGCCGCCAGCCCGCCGTCACCGGCAATCTCCTGTACGCCCAGTCCGGTGGCGTGACCTCGGTGATCAACGCCACCGCCGCCGGTGTGATCGAGGCGGCGCGAACCAAGGGCGTGAAGGTGTATGCCGCGCGCAATGGCATTCTCGGCGCGCTGCGCGAGGAGTTGATCGACACCTCGAAAGAGTCGAAAGCATCGATCACCGCGCTCCGCCATACCCCCGGCGGCGCATTCGGCTCGTGCCGCTACAAGCTGAAATCGCTGGAAGCGAACCGTGCCGAGTACGAGCGGTTGATCGAGGTGTTCCGCGCGCACGACATTCGCTGGTTCCTCTACAACGGCGGCAACGACTCGGCTGACACCGCACTGAAGATCTCGCAGCTCGGCAAGTCGATGAACTACGACATCCGCTGCATCGGCGTACCCAAGACGGTGGATAACGATCTAGCCGTGACCGACTGCTGCCCTGGCTTCGGTTCGGTCGCCAAATACATCGCCATCTCCACCCGCGAAGCCAGCCTCGACGTCGCGTCGATGGCCGAGACTTCGACCAAGGTGTTCATCCTCGAAGTGATGGGCCGGCATGCGGGCTGGATCGCCGCGGCAGCGGGGCTGGCCGGCGATGGCACCGATGCGGCGCCGCACATCATCCTGTTTCCGGAGAATGTGTTCGACGAGGCCGCGTTTCTGGCCAAGGTCAAAGCGACCGTGGAGCGCGTCGGCTGGTGCACCGTGGTCGCGTCCGAAGGCGTGCGCAACGCGGCAGGCCAATTTCTTGCGGAGGCCGGCGGCCGCGATGCGTTTGGCCATGCGCAACTGGGCGGCGTGGCGCCGGTGCTGGCTGCGCTGGTGAAAGAAAAGCTGGGTTACAAATACCACTGGGCGTTGCCTGATTATCTACAGCGCTCCGCAAGACACGCCGCGTCAAAGGTCGATGCCGAGCAGGCTTACGCCGTCGGCAAAGCCGCCGTCGACTACGCGCTGAAGGGCCTGAACGCCGTAATGCCGGTGATCGTACGCACCAGCGATGCGCCATACCGCTGGACCATCGAACCCGCGCCGTTGAGCAAAGTTGCCAACCACGAAAAGAAGATGCCGAAAAGCTTCATCACCCGCGATGGATTCGGCATCACCGGGGCAGCACGCCGCTACCTGGCACCGTTGATCGGTGGCGAAGCACCGCTGCCCTATGGCAAAGATGGCCTACCCCGCTACGTCAAATTGAAAAACCTGGCGGTGGCAAAAAAGCTGGCGGACTTTGCGCAGTAAGCGAGCAGTTGGCGGGATGACAGCGATTCGCCTTGTTCAATCGGGCGAACGCTGCCTCAGGGCTCTCGGGTGATATCGGTTGCCTGATATCGATTGCCTCAGGCCTCACCTCACACCGCATCCTTCGACCTCGCTGCAGCCATTCGATGTTGATCATCAAAAATCCATCGACGGCATGCATCGACACATGCCTGCATTTCTCCGTGTCGACCTTGTGTCTGTGCGTTGCGCCGCACAACAGGATGCACAGCGTCGTCTGCCTATACTCCTAGCACCCGCCCGTACTGGACGGCTATCTCCGGGTTTACCGAAGGAAGACCCGGCACTTAGGGTGTGACTACTCGTAGGGAGGCTCCGATGCTGCAGCAATATGGCTGGTGGATTGTCGTTCTGACGTGTGCGGTGATAGCAATCATTTATGGCGCGGTTTCCGCGCGTTGGATCCTGGCGCAATCGCCAGGTAATGCGCGAATGCAGGAAATCGCAGCGGCAATCCAGGAAGGCGCCAGCGCTTACCTCAACCGCCAGTACCGCACCATCGGCATTGTCGGCGTGGTGCTGCTGCTATTAATCGGCTTCTTTTTGAACTGGCCGACGGCGATCGGCTTTCTACTGGGCGCGATCCTTTCCGGTGCGGCCGGCTATATCGGCATGAACGTGTCGGTACGCGCCAACGTGCGCACCGCTGAAGCGGCGCGACGCGGTCTCAGTCCAGCGATGGACGTGGCATTTCGCGGCGGCGCCATCACCGGCATGCTGGTGGTGGGACTCGCCCTGCTCGGTGTCGCCGGTTACTGGATCGTGCTCAACAAGATCGGCATGCATGGCGAAGTGGCGCTGCATGCACTGGTCGGACTGGCATTCGGCAGCTCGCTGATCTCGATCTTTGCGCGACTCGGCGGCGGCATTTTCACCAAAGGCGCGGACGTCGGCGCCGACCTCGTCGGCAAGGTCGAAGCCGGCATTCCCGAGGATGACCCGCGCAACCCCGCGGTGATCGCCGATAACGTCGGCGACAACGTCGGCGACTGCGCCGGCATGGCGGCGGACCTGTTCGAGACCTATGCGGTGACGGTAATCGCCACCATGTTGCTGGGCGGACTGATGAGCGAAGAAGTCGGCCCGAACGCCGTGCTCTATCCGCTGTTATTGGGAGCGGTGTCGATCATCGCGTCGATCATCGGTACGCTGTTCGTCAAGGTGAAACAGGGCGGCTCGATCATGGGCGCGTTGTACAAAGGTGTGATCGTCTCGGCAGTGCTGGCCGCGGCGGCGTTCTACCCGATTACCACCCAGCTGATGACCGGCTTCAGCCATGGCTCGATCAACCTGTGGGGATGCTCGCTGATTGGCCTGCTGCTCACCGGCGTCATCGTATGGGTCACCGAGTACTACACCGGCACGCAGTACAAGCCGGTACAGCACATCGCGGCAGCATCGACGACCGGTCACGGCACCAACATCATCGCCGGGTTGGGCGTGTCGATGAAATCGACCGCGCTGCCGGTTATTGCCGTGTGCTTTGCGATCTGGGGTGCCTTCGCGCTGGGCGGCCTGTACGGCATTGCGATTGCCGCAACGGCCATGCTTTCGATGGCGGGCATGATCGTGGCGCTGGACGCCTACGGTCCGATCACCGACAACGCCGGTGGCATTGCCGAGATGGCCGACCTGCCGCCGGAAGTGCGTGGCGTCACCGATCCGCTCGACGCGGTCGGCAACACCACCAAGGCAGTCACCAAGGGTTACGCCATCGGCTCCGCTGCACTGGCAGCGTTGGTGCTGTTTGCCGACTACACGCACAACCTCGATGTCGCCGCGCAGGCCAAGGCAGCCCTCACCGGCGCCACAGCCGTGCCGATGACGTTCGACCTGTCCGATCACATGGTGATTATCGGACTGTTGATCGGTGGCCTGATTCCCTACCTGTTCGGCGCGATGGCGATGGAAGCAGTGGGGCGTGCGGCCGGCGCGGTGGTCGAGGAAGTACGCCGCCAGTTCCGCGACATCCCCGGCATCATGCTGGGCACGGCCAAGCCGGAGTACTCGCGCGCGGTCGACATGCTGACCAAGTCGGCGATCCGCGAAATGATCGTGCCCTCGCTGCTCCCGGTCGCCGTACCGATCGTGGTCGGTCTGTTGCTCGGCCCCAAGGCGCTGGGCGGCGTGCTGATCGGCACCATCGTCACCGGCCTGTTCGTGGCGATCTCGATGACTACCGGCGGTGGTGCGTGGGACAACGCAAAGAAGTACATTGAGGACGGCCATCATGGTGGCAAGGGTTCTGAAGCCCACAAGGCGGCCGTGACCGGCGATACGGTCGGCGACCCCTACAAGGACACCGCCGGCCCCGCCGTGAATCCACTGATCAAGATCATCAACATCGTGGCCTTGCTACTGATTCCTTTGCTGTAAGGGCTTCAGCTGCTAGAAAAATCCCGCTTCGGCGGGATTTTTCTATGCGCGCATCGAATGGCTCACCCTGACTTTAGTCACAGGCGAGGATGGCCGGTCGCAGTTAGGCTCGATTGATAGCGGCCGGCGCCGCACACCGTTTTACACCCGACAACTCGCATACGAGGCGCACACGATGAAATCGGTCTGGATGATGCTGGCACTCGGCGTCACACTGGTAGGCATGAATACAACGCACGCCGACAACAGCAAACCCAATCCCGCAGCAGCCGACAACCAGGTAACCGACGATCCGTTCCTGTGGCTGGAAGACATCCATGGCGCCCGCGCGATGGATTGGGTGAAGACCGAGAACGCCAAGACCACCAAACAGTTCGTCGGCAATGCCGAGTTCGACAAGACTCGCGACAGCATTCTCGAAGTGCTCGACTCGGACGCACGCATCCCCGCGGTCAGCCGTATGGGCGATTATCTGTACAACTTCTGGCGCGACAAGGCCAACCCGCGCGGCATCTGGCGTCGCACCACGCTGACCGAGTACCGCAAGCCCACTCCGCAGTGGGAGGTCCTGCTGGACATCGATGCGCTGAACAAGGCCGAGAACAAACGCTGGGTGTTCAAGGGTTCGGATTGCCTGAAGCCGGCCTATACCCGCTGTCTGCTGTCGCTATCGCCCGATGGCGGCGATGCGGTGACCGTGCGTGAATTCGATATCCCGAGCAAATCGTTCGTCAAAGGCGGATTCGAGCTGCCGGTGGCCAAGACCCAGGCCAGCTGGATCGACGAGGACACTCTCTACGTCGGCACCGATTTCGGCCCCGGCACGATGACCGCATCGAGCTACCCACGCATCGTCAAGGAGTGGAAGCGTGGCACGCCGATCTCAGATGCGAAGACGGTGTACGAAGGCAAGACGACTGACCTGGCGGTAGGCGCGATGCACGATCGCACTCCCGGCTTCGAACGCGACTTTGTCTCGGTCGCAAAGGACTTCTTCCACAGCGAGCTCTACCAGCGAAAGAACGACAAACTCACCCGCGTCGATGTACCAACCGACGCCAGCGCCGACACGCATCGCGAATGGCTGCTCGTGCAGACGCGCTCCGAATGGACCATCGGTGGCAAGACGTATCCATCCGGTGCACTGCTGGCGGCAAACTTCGACGCATTCATGGCCGGCAAGCCCGCGTTCACCGTGTTGTTCAAGCCCGATGCGCATACCTCGCTGGAATCGTATGCATGGACCCAGCATCACCTGATCCTCGACGTACTCGATGATGTCAAGAGTCGATTGGAAGTACTCACGCCGCCAGAAAAGGCCATCACTGCCGGCGACTGGAAGCGCGAGGCCGTGCCGGGTGCGCCAGCGCTGAGCTCGATCAGCGTGGCTGATACCGACCCCGACAACAGCGACGAATACTGGCTCGACGTCACCGGCTTCCTCACCCCATCATCGCTGCAGCGCGGCGTGCTGGGCAGCGTACCCGCCGAAACGATCAAGCAGGATCCGGCATTTTTCGACGCCTCGACATTCGAGGTGAGCCAGCACTTCGTCAAATCGAAGGACGGCACCCGTGTGCCGTATTTCGAGATCGCGCCGAAAGGCATCAAGCTCGACGGCTCCAACCGTACCCTGCTCTATGGTTACGGCGGTTTCGAAGTATCGCTGTCGCCGCATTACAGCGGCAGCATCGGTCGCGCATGGCTGGATCGCGGCGGCGTCTATGTGCTGGCCAATATCCGCGGCGGCGGCGAATACGGCCCGCAATGGCATCAGGCGGCGCTGAAGGCGAATCGTCCCCGTGCCTACGAGGATTTCGCGGCCGTCGCCGAGGACCTGGTCAAACGCGGCGTCACCTCCGCCAAACACCTTGGTGCTGAAGGCGGCAGCAATGGCGGCCTGCTGATGGGCAACATGCTGACGCTGTATCCGCAGCTGTTCGGCGCGATCGCCTGCGAAGTGCCGCTGCTCGACATGAAGCGCTACACACACCTGTCGGCCGGCGCGTCGTGGATGGCTGAATATGGCAATCCGGATACCGCGGACTGGAACTTCATCAAAACGTTCTCGCCGTACCAGAACGTGAAGAAGGACGGCCATTACCCGCCGGTACTTTTCTACACCACCACCAGCGACGACCGCGTCGGACCGGTGCAGGCACGCAAGATGGCCGCAAAGATGCAGGCGATGGGTCATCCGGACGTCTGGTTCTACGAGAACCTGGAAGGCGGCCACGGTGCTGGCGCCGACAACAAGCAGGCGGCACTGATGCATGCACTGGCCTATGACTTCCTGTGGGATCAGCTGAAGTAAGGCATGCGCCAGCCGACAACGTCAACGAGCCGGCATTTGCCGGCTCGTTGGTATGGAGGCAGCCGCAAATTTTGGCTTGTCCTCACGAATTTCACTCGCAGCCACGGCTAAAGTAAGCTCTCAACGTTATCGATCAGCTCAAGCCGCCATGAACTCACGCCCATCGATCCGCCCCGAACTGCGCGAATGGATTCTCTCCACGACGCGTGCCGGTCATAGCGTGCCGGAAGTGCTGCAGCTGATGAAACAAAGCGGCTACGACCCGCGCCAGAGCCGCAGCATCGTGGCTGACGTGCTGAAAATCCCTGTGGCGACGCTGAATTCGACGACCGTGCCGACTTCAACAAGCACGCAGCAGGCCAGGCGAACCAGGCATCCCGAAGCACCCAGCGTCAGCGTCGACGGCCATCGTGTCGACATATCGCTCAGCGTGAATAAGCCAGCCCTGCGGGTTCTGGATGGCATTCTCTCGGAAAATGAGTGCGCCGAGCTCATCGAGCTGGCGCGACCGCGGCTGAAGCGCGCGATGACCGTCGATACCGACGGCAAAAACCAGGTCGATCACCGTCGCACCAGCGAGGGCATGTTTTTCACCCTCAACGAACTGCCGCTGATCGGCAAGATCGAACGGCGCCTCGCCACCCTGCTCGATATGCCCGTCAGCCACGGCGAAGGCTTGCAGATCCTGCATTACCTGCCCGGTCAGGAGTACGAGCCGCACTTCGACTGGTTCGATCCCCAGCTACCCGGCTTCGGCACCATCACCGCGGTGGGCGGGCAGCGTATCGCCAGTATCGTGATCTACCTGAACACGCCCGAGGGCGGCGGTGGCACCGCGTTTCCGGAAATTGGCCTCACAGTGACCGCACGGCGCGGCTCAGCGGTCTATTTCGCCTACGACAGCGGAGACCAGAGTTCGCTGCATGCAGGCCTGCCGGTAACCAGGGGCGAAAAATGGATCGCGACCAAATGGCTGCGTGAAAGGCCTTATAAAAAGACCTGATGAGTGGGCGGCGATGGCCGCGCTGCTGCGTCGCAACAGCGTTTCGCGTATCCTCAACGGCCAACTTTTTCAAAAAACCAAGGACAAATCCATGGGACTGCATCTCGTCTCCGCCGGCCGCGACGTGCCGAACGAAATCAACGTCATCATCGAAATTCCCAAGGATGCCGAGCCGGTCAAATACGAAGTTGAGAAGGAAAGCGGCGCGATATTTGTCGACCGTATCCTCTCGACGCCGATGCGTTACCCGTGCAATTACGGTTACGTGCCAGGCACGCTGGGTGGTGACGGTGATCCGCTGGACGCGCTGGTGATCCTGCCGCTACCGCTGATTCCGGGTGCGGTGATCCGTTGCCATCCCGTCGGCATGCTCAAGATGACCGACGAGGCCGGCAGTGACGAAAAGCTGGTAGTGATTCCGACTGCCAAGGTATTCCCCGGTTATGCACACATCACCGACATGAGCGGTGTGTCGGGGCATTGGCTGGAGCGCATCGGCCACTTTTTCGAGCACTACAAGGATCTGGAAAAAGGTAAATGGGTCAAGGTTGAAGGCTGGGTCAGTGCTGACGAAGCCAAGGCCGAAATCCTGGCCGGCGTGCAGCGTTACCTGCAGGACAAGCACTGATCGCGGTTAGCATCATCCCGCATTGATGCATCGGCGCGGCGTTTTCGAGAGAAGCGTCGCGCTTTTTTATACCCGACAAGCGACCGTATGCTCACTTTGTCGCCGCTATGCTTTCCCGCCATCCGCCTACGGAGCCCGCCATGAAAGCCGTCGCCCTCACCCACTATCTACCAATCGACGATCCGCGTTCACTGATCGACGTCGAGCTTCCCAAGCCGGTCGCTGGCGGTCACGATTTGCTCGTACGCGTGGAAGCCGTTTCAGTCAATCCTGTCGATACCAAGGTGCGCTCACCCAAATCGCAGGTGGAAAGCGAACCGCGTGTCTTGGGTTACGACGCCGCCGGCATCGTCGATGCCATTGGCGAGTCGGTCACCGGCTTCAACGTCGGCGAGCGCGTCTACTACGCTGGTGACATTACTCGGTCCGGCAGCAATGCCCAGTACCAGCTGGTCGATGCCCGCATCGTGGGACACGCGCCAAAATCCATGGACATGGCTGATGCCGCCGCAATGCCGCTGACGACAATCACTGTGTGGGAGCTGCTGTTTCAGCGCATGCCGTTTGACAGTGAACGCGGCGGCGAAGGCAAGTCGCTGCTGATCATTGCCGGCGCCGGTGGCGTAGGCTCGATAGCCATCCAGCTGGCGCGTCGAGCGGGCTTTACGGTTATCGCCACCGCGTCACGCGCGGATACATCCGACTGGTGTCGCTCCATGGGCGCCCATCACGTGATCGACCATCGTCAGCCGCTGCCAGCGCAGTTGCAGGCACTGGACTTTGCGGAAGTGGATGCCGTATTGAACTTCGCCAACACCGATCATTACTGGACAACGATCGGCGAGATTCTGGCACCGCAGGGCCATGTCGGACTGATCGTCGAACCGAGCGGTGCATTGCACATTGGCGATCCCTATAAATCCAAATGCATCGGCATCCACTGGGAGATGATGTTCGCGCGCGCGCGCTACAAGACAGCGGACCAGAGCGAACAGGGGCGCATTCTTGAGCGTGTGGCGGTATTGATCGATGCTGGCGAACTTCGCGGCACGCGCACCGAAACGCTTGCGCCTATTTCAGCGAGCACGCTGCGTGAAGCACATCGACAACTGGAGTCCGGTAAAACGATCGGTAAATTGGTGCTGGCCGGCTGGTAGCCGATTCAGCTAGATAGAAATTGAGTTAAATAGAAAACCGACTAAATAAAAAAGCGACGAATTCGTCGCTTTTTTATTTCTCCAGCTAGCTGGCCTTGGCAACAGGCCTTTTGCCTGGCGCCGGCTTGGCCGGCTCGCCCTTTTTGCCCAGTTGCTCCAGCAGCGTGTTCATGTCCTCGGCGTGCTCCTCCTCCATCGCCAGGATGCCTTCCAGCATACGGCGTGTGGTCGGATCATCCGTGCCGACGTAGTCGATGATTTCACGGTAGCTGTCGATCGCGATGCGTTCGGCAACCAGGTCTTCCTTGATCATGTCGACCAGATCGACTCCTTCAACATAATCCGCATGGCTGCGGCTGAGCATGCCCTCGGGGGAAAGGTTCGGCTTGCCGTCGAGCTGGGTGATACGTTCGGCGATCAGGTCAGCATGACCTTGTTCCTCGTTCGCGTGCTCAAGAAACTCGGACTTCACGCTCTGCGAATTGATGCCCGACGCCATGTAGTAGTGGTACTTGTAACGCAACACGCAAACCAGTTCGGTCGCCAGCGCATGGTTGAGCAGCTTCACCACAGTAGCGCGATCTGCGCTGTAACCTGCAGTCATCGCACCTTGCTCAATGTCCTTTCGCGCGCGCTTGCGAATGTTTTCAATGTCGGTGACGAACGGCTTGGCCTTGGCCATGGCTTGCTCTCCTGAAGTGCGTGATTTGCGATACGTGGAAAGTACCGACTTGAACAATCGTCGATACCACCGAGTCGCCACAGCCTAAGAACGCGCATGGAAAAGCCAAGTGAAGGCGGCTGCGTATGGCTGACGTAATCGCAACATGTATCTGCGCATCCAGCGATCCTGGAGCAAGACAAGATTCGCCCGAGGGCTCGGGCAGCTGGGCTTTGGCTCAGCGGGTTCTGCCAACAATTTGCCGGGGCGCATCCAGTTTGGACCAGGTAGCCGCTAAGGCGGCAGCGCCCTTCTGTCGCCGGGATGATGGCGGTTTTACAACTTAGGTCAGGATGACCAGCAACACCTTGCTCCAAAGCAACTGTCACAAAGTGCTGGCAAGTGCGTAATCTCAGCGAACGCGATAGGCACGCAGGAAAGTAACCACACCCGCACGCGCCATGGTTTCGATTTCCGCCGCCGCAGTGTCCGGGCATTCATCGCAAGCGCACAGCCGGCGAAGCAGCAGGTCGCCCTTGATCAGCGAAATGAATTGAATGCTCGCCGTCTTGACGCACGGGATATCCAGGACACCATCGTCAACCGCGTGCTGCAGCAGTTGCTCCATCAGGCGGTGAGTGCGCGCCGGGCCTTCTTCCCACAGCAGCTTGCCGTAGCGAGGATTGCCTTGCCGGCAGTCGCTGAGGATGGCGCGGAAGGTACCGACGCTTTCCTTTTCGCAGTCAATTTGCATGTGCGCGTGGGAAATTTTTTTCAGGGTTTCGCTGATATCGATGCGCGGGTCGTATGCATAAATCTCTTCCGGCAGCCAATCCTGCACGCGGGAGCGAATCACTTCGCGAAAAAGGTTGTCCTTGTCACCGAAATGGCTGTACACGGTGAGTTTGGACACGCCAGCATCCGCGGCGATCGCATCCATGCTGGTTCCGGCAAAGGCATTGCTAATGAACAACGCCTTCGCGGCGGCAAGAATCGCCGCACGCTTCTCCATGTCCTTCGGGCGGCCCGGCCCCTGAGGTCTGATTTGCGCGCTGATGCTCATGCCCGCACCTTCACAAATGATGATTCGAGCTTTATTATACGCAGCGGTTCAATTATTTTCCAAATGACCTGAGTGAAAGCGTTCATGAAGCTGTTGAAGGATTCGTTCAGCCTTCGAGCCACGCGCCATGTGACGGGAGTCAGTAGCTTGCGGTGACTTCCGGCACTTCGAAGGCTGTGACACAACCGGCAGGCTGTGACCTGTGTCTTGCCTGCATTGTCGGACTCGCGTTCGAACATTTATCCTATTCCACCTCATTTGATCGGCACGGGACGTAAGCAAGATGGCAATGAATTTCGATCAAGCGCGCTTGAACATGGTGGAAAACCAGGTACGTCCCTGGGAAGTGCTGGATGGCCGCGTGCTTGACGTGATCGGCAACGTGCATCGCGAAGATTTTGTTGCTGCAGCGCACCGCCAGCTGGCATTCGCCGACTTGTGTCTGCCGCTGGGACACGGCGAAGTGATGATGAAACCGGTGGTCGAAGGTCGCGTGCTGCAGGCGCTGGATTTACAGCCGACCGACCACGTGCTTGAGATTGGCACTGGTTCCGGCTTTCTTACCGCCTGCCTCGCCAGCTTATCAGCCAAGGTCACCAGCGTGGACATCCATGCCGACTTCACCGTGGCCGCGACCAAGCGATTGCAAGACGCAGGCTTCACCAACACTAGTCTTGTTACGGGCGAAGCGGTTAACGGCTGGCAGCCGAACGAGCTGTTCGATGTGCTTGTGGTGACCGGCGCCGTGTCATCGATCCCGGCACGCTGGCTGACCTGGTTGAAGACCGATGCACGCGCGCTGATTGTGCGCGGCCAATCGCCCGTGCAACACGCCACTTTGCTGACACACGAAGGCGCAGGCCGCTACCGTGAAGAAACGCTTTTTGAAACCGATCTGCCTTATCTGACCCATGCCGAACCGCTGAAGCGTTTCGTCTTTTGATCCTGCTCCCGACCGATTCCCCACGAGGCACTCCATGCGTTTGAAGCTGCTCACCTTGGCGTTGGCTCTCGCCGCCATTTCGCTGCCTAGTCACGGCGAGGATCTGCTCGACGCCTATCGTCAAGCACGTGCCAACGATCCTGTGCTGCAACAGGCTGACGCGACTAACCTATCGACTCGTGAAGGTGTACCCCAGGCTCGGGCTTTATTGCTGCCGCAGATATCGGCCAGTCTTGGACTTACCCAGTCGAGCGGTGGAAGCAGCAGTAGCTCGAGCAGTAGTGCATCGGATACTGACTATCTCTGCAATGGCATCGCTGCGGGAACCGGAACGTATACCTGCACCGGCCCATTCTCAGACAGCAGTGTTGGCGGCACCTCCAACAGTGGTCACGAGCGCGCGCGCAGTCTGTCGGGCCAAATCGATCAGGTCATATTCGATTTCAGCAAGATTGCCGACCTGAAGGCTGCCCACTCCACCGCAGACGCCGGGGAGCAGACTTACCAGTCCGCTGTACAAGACTTGTATGTGCGCGTCTCCACGGCTTATTTCGGCATATTGACTGACGAGGACGCGCTGACCTTCGCAAAGGCCAACGAAGACGCCTTTAAAAAGCAATACGATCAGGCAGACGCGCAGTACAAAGCAGGTATCGCGGCGATCACCGGCGCTTACCAGGCGAAAGCCGCCTATGAAGCCGCCAAGGCGCAAACCATTACCGCCCAGAACACCCTCAGCGATGCACGCGAGGCGCTGACCCAGATCACCGGCCAGCCGGTCGGCGATCTGAAGAAACTGCGCGATGATCTGCCGCTGGATCCGCCCGTACCCGCTGATCCCAACGCATGGGTGCAGGACGCGATTAAATACAACCCAAGCATATTGTCACAGCAGTACAGCGTTACGGCTGCCGAACACGACATCACTGCTGCACGGGCCGGCCACCTACCGACCATCAATGCCACTGCGAGCCGATCGAAGACAACCGACTGGCTGCAAAATGGAAGCGCGGCGGCAATTTCCGGCAACGGTCGCTTCGGCAACACGATCGGAGTGACATTATCAGTACCGATTTTCTCCGGCGGTGCCGTGCAATCCCGCGTTCGCCAGTCCATCTACGAGCGTGACGCCGCGCAGGATTCACTGGAGTCAGAGCGCCGGCTGGTGGTTCGGACTACGCTGAACTACTACCGCTCCGTACTGGCCGACATCGAAGAAGTTCGATCGGGCAAGTCCGCCGTGGAATCCGGGCAAAAGGCGTTGGACGCCACCCGCGCCGGATTCAACGTCGGCACGCAAACCATCATCGACGTATTGAATGCCATCCAGACACTGACTTCGGCACAAAATAACTATTCGCAGGCGCGGCATCAGTTTGTTTTGGACAAACTGAATCTGAGGTACTCCACTGGCAGGGTCGAGTACAAGGACATCGAGGCGGCCAACGTGCTCTTACAGTAAAAGCTGCTACGTCAGCTGTAAAAAACGGGCCATGCGGCCCGTTTTTTTTGCCTGTGACTGCAACTACTTTCTGGCAACTATTCCTGCAACAACGTGTCGATCATCTGCATGATTCGGTGCACCGCACCGCGCTCGCGATCAAAAACCTTTTGCGCCGCTTGTCCCATCCGTTCACGTTTGGCCGGATCCAGAAGCAATGCGAGTACGTCTGGCCCGAGCGCTTCATTGCTTGCCACGCGCTCCGCACCGCCCTGTTGCATCAGGCTGAGCGTGATCTCTTCAAAATTGAACGTATGCGGCCCTACCAGCACCGGTATCGACAGTGCCGCAGGCTCCAGCACATTGTGTCCACCGATCGGTACCAGACTACCGCCAACAAAGGCGACCTCCGACGCCGCAAAGAATGGCATCAACCGCCCCATCGCATCGATCACGAATACCTGATGCATTGGCAACGGCAAACCGTCGACGCTGTAACTGGCCACCGTGAAACCCAGGCTCCGCACGGACTGCTCGACCATGCGGAATCGCTCCGGATGGCGCGGCGCCAGCAACAGCAGCGCATCGGGCAAACGCTTGAGTACCTCAAGATGCGCCTGCAGGATGGCCAGCTCCTCGCCTTCATGGGTACTGGCCGCCATCCACACCGGCCGCCGCGCACCCCAGTGTTCGCGCATCGCCGCGCCGTCACTCACGGCACCGCAGGGTATCGGCATGTCGAACTTCATATTGCCTGTGACCACCATCTGCCGCGGATCCGCGCCCAGCAGTCGATAGCGAGCGGCATCGGTGCGTGACTGCGCAGCAATCTGCCGAACGCAGCGCAATGATGAACGCACCAGACTGCGCATCGGCTTGTAGCCACGCAGTGAGCGCTCCGACAACCGCGCGTTGACGATCATCAGCGGTATGCCGCGTTTGCGACACGCAAAGTAAAGGTTCGGCCAAATTTCGGTTTCCACGATCAGTGCAAGCTGTGGCCGTACGCGCTGCATGAAACGGTTCACCGAAAACGGCAGGTCATACGGCAGATAGACATGGAACACGCTATCGCCAAACAGCTGATGGACTCGGGCAGTACCCGTGGGAGTCACCGTCGTAATCACCAACGGTGCGTTTGGATAATCTCTTTGCAACGCCTTGATCAAAGGTTCGGCTGCGTTGACCTCACCCACCGATACGGCATGGATCCAAAGGCTGCCGCTGCCCCCCGGCGCCTCGAAGAAGCCAAAGCGCTCCGGCCAACGCCGGTGATAGGGACGCGAACGCACACCACGTGCCAGAAGCCGCAGCACCAGAAGTGGCGTAGCCAGGTACATCGCGATGGTGTACAGAAAGCGCAGCAAGGTATTTCACCCATCGGCCGATAAATCAACGTTCGAGTATAACGACAGCAAACCAACCAAGCCGGATCGAGGGCCGCCCGCTACAATGCGAACGATGCCCGGCATGCCCCGACCCGTTTTTACCCGCTCATTACTTGCACCGCGCCACTGGGCCGCCTGGCTTGGCCTTGGTGTGGTCTGGTTGATCGCGCAGTTGCCGTATGCCGCGCTGCTTTGGCTGGGTCGACGTCTTGGCGGGCTGATATTGCGGGTACCTTCGGCACGACGAGACATCGCCGAAACCAATATCGCGCTCTGTTTTCCGGAGCTGGATAAGGCCGCGCGCCGCAAACTAGTCGACAGCAACCTGCGCGACCTTGGTCTGATGCTGGTTGAGTTTGCGCTTGGCTGGATGGGTAGCGAGAAAAAGATCGCAAGCATCCCCATCGTCATCGAAGGATTGGAACATCTGGAACAGGCTCGCACCAACGGTCAGGGAGTATTGCTGGTCGGTGGTCACTTTTCGCATCTGGAACTGTGCGCGCGACTGGTCTCCCAGCGCATACGCATTTCTGGCATGTACCGAAAAATGGATTCGGCTATCTTCGAATGGGCGGTACTGCGTGCCCGACTGGATTACGCCACCACGATGTTCGACAAGGATGATTTGCGCGGCACAGTGAAATACCTGCGCAGCGGTGGCACGGTCTGGTACGCACCCGATCAGGACATGCGCAGCAAGGACAGCGTGTTTGTGCCGTTCTTCGGCATACCTGCGGCCACCATTACCGCAACCCATCATCTGGCACGCATGTCCGGTGCCGTGGTGATTCCCTTCTTTCATCGGCGGCTACCGAATAACGGGGGCTATGTTCTGCGTCTTGGAGCCGCGCTGGATAACTTCCCGAGTACCGATGCCCTGTCCGACACGGCACGGGTGAATGGCTGCATCGAGCAGATGGTGCGCGAGGCACCCGAGCAGTATCTGTGGGCACACAAACGCTTCAAGAGTCGACCTGAAGGGCAGCCAACGATCTATTGATTCGCGACAGATTGGCGACAGGAAGCCGCTAGAGAATCGCGCATCGCCTGGAACAACCCCGCCAACTAACGGCAAACGCATAGCCAGGCTGCTCAAGGAAGACCGCCTGCCCATGACTCAAACAGCTACGCCACGCACCGCGGCCATCCCGATCCTGATGTATCACAACATCGCGTCGGCGCCACGCGACCTGAAGGTCTACCGCAGTCTGTACGTCAGTCCGGGGGCGTTCGCGCGGCAAATGTGGCTATTGCGTCGATGGGGATATACCGGGCTGTCAGTAACAGCGGCCGAACCCTATCTGCGCGGCGAAAAAAGCGGGCGAATAGCCGTGATCACGCTGGACGATGGTTATGCGGACAACGTGCAATCGGCCATGCCCGTGCTTCAGAAGTACGGTTTCAGCGCCACGTGCTACGTCGTCAGCGGCCAGATCGGTCGATACAACAGCTGGGACGATCAGCGCCTGGGTATCCAGAAGCGCCTGATGACCACCAAGCAACTGCGTGAGTGGCAGGGCGGCGGCATGGAAGTCGGGGCGCATACACGCTCGCATCCGCGACTTACCCAGTGCGATGAAGCCCAGCTGCGCAGTGAAATCCAAGGCTGCAAGGATGAACTGGAGGACAGCCTCGGCAACGAGGTAACCCAATTCTGCTATCCCTATGGCGACGAGAACGAACGCGTGGTCGCCGCTACACGCGAAGCCGGCTTCAGCGCGGCGACCACCACGCACCGCGGCCGCGCCGTTGCCGGCGACGACCTCTGGCGGCTGCCGCGCATGCAGATCGCCCGGCACCATCTGCTGCCGCAATTCGCCATGAAGGTATTTTCCGGCTACGAGGATAGGCGGCGATGAAATTCCTGTTCGTCGGCACCAATCCGGAACACACCGGAGCGGCTACCCATTTCGTGGCTCTGGCACAGGCCATGGCGGGAGCCGGCCACGACGTCAGCGCCATCGTCTATCCGGACGGGCTGATTTCGCACGGTCTCGCGCAATCCAATGTACGCCTGCACCACGCCAAGTTCCGCAACATCTTCGATCTGCGCGGTTATCGCGCCGTGTTTGCCGCGGCAAAGCAGCAGCGACCGGACTGGCTCGTCGGCAATTTCGGCAAGGAATACTGGCCGCTGATCCTGTGCGGCTGGCTGCTCGGGGTGAAAGTGGCGCTGTTTCGACATCGCACACCGGCGATGAGCCGTGTCTCGGGCTATTTTCTGCCGCGACTGGCGGATCGGTTTTTCGCCGTTTCGAAATATGCGAGGCAGGCTTACCTCGACAGCGGCGTTCCCGCCCAGCTGGTGCAGATTCTGTACAACCCGGTCAACATGGACGTGTACAAACCAGATGCTGATCAACGCACCCGTACCCGGCGTGAACTCGGCATTCCGGATGAAGCGATCGTGGTTGGCTACTTTGGCCGGATGAGCGATGGCAAAGGCATCTTCACCCTGCTTGAGGCCGCCAGTTCGGCGATGCGCGACGAGCCAAAACTACATTGTCTTTGGGTCGGTGAAGGCCCTGATTCGACGCTTCTGCGTGAGCGCATCGCGCTCAATCCCGGCACGGCTGATCGGCACCACTTCACCGGCTGGAGGCAGGACGTGCATACCTACTACAACGCCATTTCCATGCTGGCCTTCCCATCAAAACTGCCAGAAACCTTTGGGCGCGTGGCTGTAGAAGCGCAGGCCAGCGGCGTGCCGGTATTGGGAAGCAATATTGGCGGCGTGCCCGAGACCATGTCGCATGGCACTACTGGATGGCTGCTGCCGCCGACTGACGTACAGGCGTGGAAAGATTCCATCTTGCGATTGAGCAATCCGGAAGGTCAGCTGAAAATGAGCTCTGCTTCGCGTGATTTCATCGCTGATAATTTCGGTGCGCCAGTGATTGCCGAGGCGTTCTCAAAACTACTGGCTGCCGAGGTAGTGAGATCCGGCGCGCGTGAAAACAGCGCAGCCGCGCCGCTCTGAATTGATTTGTACAAATCAATGTTTCGGCATGCGCGATCGAGCGCTTTGCCGAGCCTCATGAAGTTTTGCGTACTTCAAGAACGCATAGAACGCACCCGTGACACTGGCGATGAAACCAGCCCAACCATTGAGAAAATAACGTTTACCCACGTACTGGCGCAGGAAAAACAACGGCGGATAAGCCACCATGCGAATCCCCGTAAACCGCTGCCGTTTGCGCAGTTTGTACGCCACCATGCCGGTGGTGTAGCGGTTGATTTTTTCGACGCGAGTGGCAATGTCGCCATCGCCATTATTGACGAAGTCTGCCTTGTACAAGGTTTTTACCGGGCCCCTGACTTCAACCGCTGAATGGACCTCGACATCATTCATGCCGCCTCGGCGGCGATCGAATAAACGCAGATGGCCGTTACGCCAACTCAAGCGGTGTTGCACAGTCCAGAACATGCGTTCCCGACGCGGCAGGCGAAAGCCGGCATGGCGTGGGGCGACCAGGGCCGCCTCGATCACCTCGCGCGTGCCAGGCGAGAGAATCTCGTCGGCGTCCAGATTGAGAATCCAGTCATGGCTGGCCATGTCGTATGCCCGCTGTTTCTGCGGACCGTAGTCATCGAACGCATGCTCTGCTACACGCGCACCGTGGCTTTTGGCGATGCTGATGGTGGCGTCGGTGGAGCCCGAGTCGAAAACCACGATCTCCTCTGCCCAATCAACCTCGCGCAGACAGGCATCCAGCGTATCGGCATTGTTGAACGTGATAACGACAACCGACAGAGGCTCACGCAGCACGGACATTCTCCATATCTGCATGGCTCTCGACGATGGTCGGTTCGACAAACATCGCTGCGCACCACAGACCTAAAAGCCATCCGAACAGTAAACCCCACCATGCCGAATAGAAGGCCAAATGGGTATTCAATGGAAACAGCATCACGCCCAAGGCTACCGTTGCAGGGAACGCGCGCGAGCGCGCGCCGGATCCGACTCGCCGCCAGGCACGGAAAGCAAGAAAAGTTGCGGCCAGCCAAAGCAGCAAACCGATAGCGCCAGTTTCGGTGAGTATTTCCAGTATCAGCTGGTGTGGATGACAGGCACCTTCACCGTCACCGCATGCTTCAGCGACGACAAAATGGTCGTTAGCCGGCGCGTAGTGCGGATAGGCATAACGGAAGCCGCGCACACCCACACCGTTGATCGGATGCGCTGCAATCATCTCAGTACTGGCGTGCCAGATATCCAGCCGACCGCTGAGCGCGGTATCCGCGGACTGGCTGTTTCCGCGCAATGCAAGCATGGTCAGATCCATGCGGTCGTGGAAGCGTCCGGAAGTTTTCCATGCGAGGCCGGCCGCGAGCGCCAACACGATGACGCCGATCGCGCAGAATCCGATAAATCGCCCCGGTGTTCTTGCCTCGCGCCAGACAAACGCCAACGCCACCAGGACGTAGCAAAGCCACGCCGCGCGTGAACCCGCCAATAGCACCGGACCCAGCAGAAAGCCGAAAGCCAACAGCAAGCCTGGCAAACCCCATCGGCGCGACGCAGCCCAAAGTGCGAAGGGGGAGAGCACCGCCAGCGTTGGGCCCAGCTTGAGATTGGTGGCGCCAAAAATGCCGGAGATGCGCTCGACCTGGGCGTGCCCGCCCAGGCTCCACCCAGTCAGCGCCTGAACCCAGGCGTCGACCGCCCAAACAGCCAGTACCAGCGCGATGCCGTCGTAGAGCGCCTGCAACTTGTCTTCTCGCCGAATCGCAAAGCAGGCATACAGCCCCAACGGTACGTAACGCAAAATCGCCGCTACGGTACCCCAGCTTTTACCGGGAACGATAGAATCAAAGGTGGACAGCAATGCTGCTCCCACATAGGCGGCCAGCAGCCACAGCAGCAATTGTGCGCCGGCATGTTCCTGCAACGCCCGAGGATACCGCGCGAACAGCAGGATCACGCCGAGCAGGCATAGAACCGTCCCCAGCTCCGAACTGCGACCAAACGGCAATAGAGCGACCACCAGCCAGAACGGCAATAGCGGCGAACGCAATACAGCCTTGAGCGAGGAACCAATGGAAATCATGCAGCCGCCGCAACGAATACGATCCCGCATTGTAGGCGAGCGAAGGTTCGCGTCAGCTACTGGTGACTTGTGCGTATAGCGCCAGTGTGGCCTCTTGCATATCAACCAGGCGGTAGCTTTGCAGCGGTGGAATCGGAGGCGCCACCCGAAGCAGTTCCGCCGCACGATCCACCAGTCGCTCGCGATCACCGGGTGGCACGCGACCAGCCGGATAGAGTTCCGCCAGCAATTCACCGACGCCGCCGTGTGCGTAGCCCAGCACAGGCCGGCACAACGACAACGCCTCGATGACCGTGCGACCGAACGACTCGGGTTTGTTTGACAGCTGCAGCACCAGGGTAGATACGGCATAAATGTCACGAACGTCACTACGCGACGGTGTAAGTACGACTTGCGAGGTGATACCGCGCACGCGGATCAGCTCCTGCAACTCCGCCAGATAGGCTTCCCGACCCGGCTCAACCACACCAAGCAACAGCAGGCGTGCCTCGATACCACGGCGCTTGAGATCGGCGATCAGCTCGATCGCATCATGATGGCCTTTCAAGCGCGTACCGCGGGCGGGAAGCGTCAATAGCGGTGCTCCGGCCAACGCCGGGTACTCAGCAAAAAACGCTTTCGTCCACGCATCATCCGGTCGATGACCGTAGGGAAACGCCGCTGGATCGATTCCACGCGGAATCACCCGCACCCTGCTCGACTCCAGCCAGCGATAATGACTCAGCACGTAATCACGCAGCGTTTGGGAGACCGCAATCACTTTTTCGCCGCGCAGCAGAATCGCGCTGTAGCGACCGGGCGAGTTGAGGCCATGCACGGTAGTGACGAAATGAGGCCGTGGCATCAGGCTCTTGATGGCCCACCAACCCAGCCACGCCGGCAGCCGCGAGCGGGCATGCACGATGTCGGGCTTGATCTCGCGGAGCAACTTTCGCAAGGTCCCCAAGCGGCCCAGCGTACTCAGTGACTTGCGCGCGACATCCAGTGTGATGTGCTCGCTGCCCTCAGCCTGCAGCTGTTCGACCATGCGGCCACCGGCCGAGACCACGACCGAGCGGTGACCAGCCTGCACCAGCGCACGTGCGATTTCCAGGGTCGAACGCTCCGCCCCACCCGCTTGCAACCGGGGAATCAGTTGAACGACGGTCAACAGTTTTGTGGGTGCGGCAGCGCTGGACATGAACTCTGGGCTGATGGCTTTCATCCGTTATGTGAAGCAAAAACAGTGCCGTCAGGTGCCGCCGAGTAATGCAGGCGGATCAGTCGCGCAGCACGTATCTAGCGCCACAGTAGGCGCAGACAGACTCTCCGTCGTCACCGACGATAGGCAGATAGACCTTCGGATGCGAATTCCACAATTCCATGCCAGGCATGGGACAGGACAGCGGCAGGTCCGCGCGCGTCACTTCGTAACGATTTTCGGCATTTGCCGGCACCAGCGGCACGGCAGAAACAGGGCGCGACATGGAAGGGCTCCGAGCAATAAGGCAATGGGCGCATGGTAACAGGCTGCAACGCTCCTGCCGGAGGCGGCCGCACAGCAGGCATGAAAAACCCGCACTGTCGCCAGCGCGGGTTTTCGGGTCAGCGGCTCTGCTTACTTGGCGGCGGCAGCGTCGGTTTTTGGCACCGAGCCCTCGGTCGTGATGCGGATCTTGATCTCGTCGCTGACGTTCGGCACATACGCGCCCACGCCGAAGTCCGAACGCTTCAGGCTGCCGGTGGCATCGAAACCGATCGACTGCGCCTTGGTCATCGGGTGTACGCCGCTCTTGTTGAGCTTGGCGTCCAGCACCACGGACTTGGTCACGCCGTGTACCGTCAGATCACCGGTGACCTTGAACTTGTCGCCGCCCAGCGGCTGCACCTTGGTGCTCTTGAACGTCACGGTCGGGTACTTGCTGGCGTCGAAGAAATCCGGCTCCTTCAGGTGCGTGTCGAGAGCGCTGACATGCGTGTCGAGATTGGCCAGCGGCAGGGTCACTTCGACCGTGGACTTGGACGGCTGCTTGTCATCGAACACCAAGGTGCCACTGCCCAGCGACAGGTTAGCGGTCGGGTTGGAAAACCCGAAATGGTTCCAGGTAAACAGCACCATCGTATGGCCAGGATCGAGCTGATAGGTAACCGGCGCGGCCTGCACCGACGACACAGCAGCGCCGAGCAAACCGGCAATGGCGAGAAAACGAAGTGCGCGCATGGTGAATCTCCGTGGGAGTGATGTGAGGACGAGCGAGGTTAAAACGATATGTTCAACGACAGGAACTGACGATCCCTTGCGGCAATCGAGTGAAACTACCCAATCAGGCGATCGTGCACGCTTCATCAAACGTGAGTCGAGGGCTGCGGGCAAACAGGTTACGGCTGGCGTCGCCGTAACCGATATTGATCAGGAAGTTCGATTTGATCGGCGTACCGGCAAAAAAGGCCGCGTCGACGCCGGCCTGGTCGTAACCCGACATCGCGCCACAGTCCAGACCCAGCGAGCGCGCTGCCAGCAGCAGATACGCGCCCTGCAAACTGGAATTGCGGAATGCCGTGGCGTCGATCATCGCCTGGTTGCCGACGAACCAGCTGCGCGCATCAGCGTGCGGGAAGAGCTTCGGCAGTTTTTCATAGAACGTCTGGTCGCTGCCGATAATGGCCGTCACCGGCGCTTCCAGCGTCTTGGCCCGATTGGCTTCGGACAGGAACGGTGCCAGCTTTTCCTTGGCTTCTTTCGACTTCACGAACACTACGCGCATGGGCGAAGAATTGGCGCTGGTCGGGGCAAATTTGGTCAAGTCATACAGCTGATGCAGTTGTTCGTCGCTGACACTCTTGGGCAGCCATGCGTTGAATGTGCGGGCCTCGCGGAACAACTGGTCGAGGGCGGCCTCGGAAAGCGTCTGGCTCATCGGTATCCTCTGCGGTAATAGCGCACCGTCGCGGCGCGGTAGATGTTCAGTGTATATGTGTGCTGTTACCAACAGATCATGGGCTTGAGGAACGTACTGTGCTCTCAGGGGAAACAATGCCGCGCCACCGACCATGCTGAAACTGCGCGGCGAATGCTGGGCAATTACCGACAACGCGGCTGGCAACCAGCGTCAGGCCTTGGCGCTGGCCGAGCGACTTGGCCTGCCGGTGCGGCATCTGGTACTGGAACCTCGGGCGCCCTGGTCGTGGTTGGCGCCGAGGCTTTCCATCGGTGGCCCTCTGGCGCTGCATCCAGACCAGCGCAGGCTGTTTGAGCCGCCGTGGCCCAGCGTGGCGATCGGCTGTGGTCGCGCCGCAGCACTGTTCACCCGGCAACTGCGCAGCCTTTCGCGCAGCCGGTGCTACACCGTGCAGATCCTCGATCCGCGGATCGGTCCTTCCCATTGGGATACCGTGATTGCGCCACTGCATGATCAGCTCAGCGCCACCAACGTATTGACGCCGCTGGGCTCGCTCAACACCATCGATGACAGTTGGCTGGCAGACGGCCGCGACTCCTGCCCCGCACTGGCCGAATTGCCTCAACCGCGCGTTGGCGCGCTGCTGGGCGGTCCGCGCAAAGGCATTACCCTGGATGCTGACTACGCCCGCCAACTGGCCCGTCATCTGCTCGACCGACATCAGCGGGATGGCGGCAGCCTCTTGGTACTGGCCTCGCGACGCACCCCGCCGGCACTGATCGACATCTTCAGCCAGGCGTTTCGAGCCGTGCCCGGCCTGATTTGGGCCGGGCCTGACGACGGCACCAATCCCTATCCTGGAGTGCTCGGCTGGGCCGACCGTCTGGTGGTCACACCCGACTCGGTAAACATGCTCAGCGAGGCATGCGCGGTGGGCTGTCCCGTGCACACCTTCACCCTTGCCGCGTTACCGGCACGGATCGAACGTTTTCATGCAGGCTTGCGCGATGCCGGCCTGCTACACGATATCGATGCCGATGCACCTGCGTTACAGCTGCCGTTGCGCGAGACTTCTGCTTTGGCCGACGAACTGTGCAGGCGTATCCGAGCACGACAGGCGTTGTCATGACGTCTCGGCAGTCAATGTTTTTCACGCGAAGCGACTATCTCGACGAAGCTCACTTCAGTCGAACTTGAAACCCAACATGTCCGCTACTTCCCGCACACCGGCACACACTTGCTGCAAGTCGGCATCGCGCGGCGCAAGCCGCGGGCGCAGATCCATCGTGCAGGTAAGCGAACGCTGCAGCAGGTCGGCGTGGGCAACGATCAGGATCGCAGCCTGATTGGCATCAAGCAGTCCTGCGGCACGGCAGGCCTCGATCATGCCGGCATTGGCGGTGACATCCAGCAGCTCAGGATGCTGCGAAGCATTCGCCAGCACCAGCCCCTGCAGCAGAAATTCGATGTCGAGCAAACCACCGTATCCCTGTTTTAGATCAAGCTGGCGCTTATCCGAGCGATCACGCTCGGCGCGCCAGCGCTGGCGCATGCTGCTGACTTCGGTGAGCACCGTCGCGCGGTCGCGTGGCGCCGAGAGAATGTCGCAACGTACCTCGGCCAGATCCGTGTTGAGTGCCGCATCGCCGGCTACCGGCCGCGCACGCAGGAGCGCCTGATGCTCCCACGTCCATGCGCGACTTTTTTGGTACGCGGTGAACGTATCCAGACTGCTGACCAGCAAACCCTTGGAACCATCCGGGCGCAGCCGCGCATCGACTTCGTAAAGACGACCGGCGCGGGTCAACACAGTGAGCCAGTTCAGCACGCGCTGAGCCAGCCGCTGATACCAACGCACACCCTCCAGCGGGCGGTCACCATCGCTCATCACCCGCGCGCGGTGGCTGTCGTAGACGAACACCAGATCCAGATCCGACGCAAAGCCCAGCTCCTTGCCGCCCATACTGCCGTAGCCGAGTACGGCAAAACCCGAGCCTGTGCCCGGCAGACGACCATGCTGTGCGATAAGTTCGCGCTCGGACAGTGCGGTGACGGCAATGACCACCGATTCGGCGAGCGTAGCCAGCCGTCGCGCCGTAGCGACAGCATCGACGCGGCCATCGTTGAAAGCCAGCCCTAGCCGGAACGCCGTGGATGCCTTGAATTCGTTGATGCGTTCGAGCTCGGCCTCGGCTTCACGCTCGTCCAGCGTGGCCAGCACGCGGGTGATTTCGGCCACGATGTCGACGCGCTTGAACGGCAATTGATCGATGCGCGGATCGAGCACGTCATCCAGCAGCAGCGGCTGCGCGATCACGCGCTCCGCCAGAAACGCGCTGTCGGCAAACAGCTGCACCAGTCGCTTGCGCGCACCGGGCTGCTCTTCCAGCAAGGCCAGATAGGACGAGCGCCGCGCCACCGCCTGCATCAATCGGCACAGGCGCAACAGGCACGGTACCGGCGCGACACTGAGTCGCGCGGCGTCGAGCAACTGTGGCATCAGGTGATCGAGCTGCTCGCGTGAACGCATAGACATCGCGCGCACGGCGGCGGCCTGCGGCAGTTTCAGCAGGGCATCGGCCAGTTCGCCACCGGGCAAGAAGCCGGAGGCTTCAAGCGCGCTGGCGTCGAGCGACTCGTCGCACGCCTTTTGCCACAACACCAGGTCCGCCACCGGCACGATGGCAGCACGACCACCCTTAGGCATAAGCACGGCAGCGAATTCTTCGCTGACGTTGCTGCGGTGCACAGCCAGCGCAGCATCGAGCGCCTCCCAGTCGGGATAGTCGAGGCTCAGCGCGATACGCTCGCGACTGAGTGCATCTTCGGGGATATCGTGGGTCTGCGCATCGCGCAGCATCTGCACGTGGTTTTCAACCTTGCGCAGCAGGATATAGGCATCGCGCAACAGGTGGGCGCGGGCCGTGCCGATATGCCCACGCGCCTCGCATTCGGCCAATGCAGGCAACAGGCCGCGCACGCGCAGGCTCGGTTCGCGGCCAGCGCGGATCAGCTGGGTCAACTGCACGATGAACTCGATCTCGCGGATGCCGCCAGGGCCTAGCTTGAGGTTATCGACCAGATCCTTGCGCACCACCTCGGCATCGATCAGCGCCTTCATCTCGCGCAGGCCGGCAAACGCGGTGTAATCAAGATATTTGCGATAGACAAACGGCCGCAACAGTTCCTCCAGCTGTTTGCCGGCCAGTCGATCACCGGCTACCGGACGCGCCTTGATCCAGGCATAACGCTCCCAGTCGCGGCCTTCGCTCTGGTAGTACTGCTCCATCGCACCGAACGAGAGCGCCAGCCGGCCAGCATTGCCGAACGGCCTCAGGCGCAGATCGACCCGCGCGCAGATGCCGTCCATGGTCGGCTCATTCAGCAAGCGCACCAGCTGGCGTCCAAGCCGCACGAAATACTCGCTGTTATCGAGCGTACGGGCGCCGTCGCTCTGGCCACCCTGCGGATAGGCCAGTACCAGGTCAATGTCAGAGGAAAAATTCAGCTCACTGCCGCCGAGCTTGCCAAACCCCACCACCACCATGCGCTGCAGTTCGCCGTCCTGATCACGGCTGTAGCCGTAACGCGAGGCCAGTGCACGTTCGGACCAAGCCAGCGCTACGCCGAGCAGAACTTCGTAGAGAACGCTGGTCGCCGACAGGGTCTCGGGCAGTTCATCCAGCCCATTGACGTCGCGAAAGACCAGCCGCAGCGCCTCGGCTTGGCGAAAACGGCGTAATACCTTGAGGCAGGTGGCTTCATCCTCCGGCAGTTTCAAATCCTCGACGCGGGCGTCCGCCGCGCTGACGGAATGCAGGCGCTCCAGCCCCTGCGGCGACAGCAGCTCTGGCTGACGTGACCATACGTCGAAGGCAAAGTCGCTGGCCATCAGCGTGCGCCGGATGCGTTCGGCGGCGCCGTCATCGTGCTGCAAAGGCACGCTGGCAGCGCGACAGCGGGCGATCAGATCACCGTAACGATCGTCGATCAGTGCGCGAAGTGCGGCAGATTCATGAACTGGCATCGGGATATTGTGCCGCACGGAGCAAGGTTGCCGCCCTGAATGGCCGACGGCAACTTAACGGTTGCACCGTAAACCGCCTCCGTACGTGGACGTTTTACAGCCATGTGCAGGCGAGGTTTGCCTTTTCGCCACCCACACTGGGTTCATCTGGGCTCGATTACATTTCCGTGTCCAAACCATGTCAGCAAGCGCAGGACTGTCATGCCGTTGCATTCCTCCCAGTCGGTTCTTCAACCGCGCACGCTTGCGGTACGTGCGGCGCTGCTGCTTTTCATGGTGCTCGCGTTCGTCCTGCTGACCAGCCTGCTCGATGGTGGTCCAGGTGTAGCGCCGCTGCAAATCTTGCAGCAACCACGCTTTCCGCTGGCCAATGCATGGCCAGGCCTGCTGTTGGCTGGCGTACTGCTGGTGCTTACACGCCGACTCCTGTTGTCGTTCGGACTGGCCTTTCTGCTGCAGGGCGTGTTTTATGCGGTGAATGCCTTGAAGGTGGAAAACCTTGGCACGCCGCTGTTGCCCGCCGACTTCCGGATGGTGGGGCAATTGCGCAAAGGCGGCGCACATCTGCTGTTTGGCTATCTGCCGCATAGTCCTTGGCCGTATCTCGGACTACTGCTCGCGGTGACGCTGGTCGTTGCGATGTGGCGCTTCGAGCCACCGCTATTCGCCCGTCGCACCGGTGGCAAACGGCTACTGGCCGGTAGTGCGATGGCTGCGCTGCTGGTGACTGTGCTGATGGGCATGTCGGCGTGGGGGAAAATCTATAACGGCCGGGTGCTGTGGATGGAACCCTGGTCGGCATCGTCCACCAGCGTGCACTCGGGAATGATCAGCTCGTTGGTGATGTTTCAGCTGCAGAACAGCCGCAAACAGCAGAAGCCAGACCATGCCGCGGCGAGCCAGCTGATCGACCAGTCAGCTGCGGCCATGAAGCAGTACATGCAAATGCCACCTGCCGGACACGAACTACCCGATATCGTGGTGATTCAAAGCGAATCGTTTTTCGATCCAACCATCATGCGCGGCTATGAGCAGAGCCAGTTCACCCCGAACCTGAAGCGGCTGGCAGCGCACGGCAGCAGCGGTCCGCTGCATGTACCGACGTTCGGCGGCGGCACCATCCGCACCGAGTTCGAGATGTTGACCGGACTGTCGTTGCGTTACTTTGACAACCTGCAGTTTCCGTATCTGCAGATGAACAGCAAGACGGTGCCGAGTCTGGTGCGCACGCTCAACAACCACGGCTACGACACCATGGCGCTGCACGGCAACGATCCCACGTTCTGGAATCGCAGCACCGCCTTCAAGGCGCTGGGCTTCAATCGCTTTGTGTCGCAATCGTCGTTTCCTGCCAACGCGGCGATCGACGGCAAGTACATGGCCGACAGTGCAATGACCGACGAGATCATGGCGCAGATGAAGGACAGCGGACCGCCGCAATTCGTCTTCGCGATCAGCATCGAAGCACACGGCCCTTACGACGTCGAGCCGGTGCATGGCGACGAACGCGACGCCATCGCCGTGCCCAACGGCCTCGGCGATACCGACAAGCGTGAGCTGCAGAATTACATCTATCACATGCGCCACGCCGATGCCGAGCTGGGCCGGCTGGTGGCCTGGCTCGCCAAGCGCAATCGCCCGAGTCTCGTGCTGTTCTACGGCGATCATTTGCCCGGCTTGACCGACAGCTACCGCACCACCGGCTTTGTCGATGGCCAGGACATGCTGAGCGAGGCCGGTACGTGGTTGATGGTCGACCCGCACAATCTACTCGGCAAGCCGACGACGATGGAAACGGCTGCATGGCTGCTGCCCGGCAAACTGCTGGAACAGGCCGGCATCCATGATGACCCGTACTTCGCGCTGACCACACTGGTCGGTCCGCAGCTGGCAGCGCTGACCAAAGCTCCCGGTGCCGTGCTGCCGGCAGAAGGCAGTGACGAGCAGCGGATTGATCAGGCGATGTCCAGCGTCGAGCAACTGCGCATGAGCGGCAAGCTGGACGGCCTGCTGCCCAAAGTCGATACGAGCCAAACCAGTGGCATCGTGCGTGACGACACAGGATCGGCACCACCATCGGCTCCCGCGGCGCTGTTTCACTAAACGTAAGAGCGCAGCTCGCCGTTGGTTTGCGCTCTGGCCTGACGATCAACCCGAATCACGATGCCGAAGGCACCCAAAAGAAAACCCCGCCTTGACGGGGTTTTCTTATTTGAAGCTGAGAAGCGGGACTTAGAAGTCCATACCACCAACCGCAATGCCGTGCGTGTAGCAAAATCCTCTCCATCTGTGCCTTAACCGAACCGAAGCGCGACTGGCTTCTGGCAGATGGCTTTCGACGAAAGTGCGCGGTTTGCAAAAGCCGCACCTCAGGGCTCGTCATAGGTCAAACTGAACACCGTCTCGGTCAACCAATGGCGGAACGATTCATTATCCTGGAACTGCTTGAACAACTGGGCGTCATCCGAGAACAGCGCGGTGAGCACTCGTTTTAATGCCTTGTCGTGCTCGATACGAGCGTTCTGTCGGTCCGAGTTCTGTCTGGCATTCTGATAGGCCTGATCGGCCGACACTCGGGTAGGTATTTCACCGATGAGGCGCTGCTCCATGCGCTGCGGATCGGCAAACAAGCCAACGAATTGCTCGTTGAAGGCCTTCACAATGTTGGATAGCGTATCCAGTTCCGGCTCCGGTTTGCGGCCGCCGCTGGAGGTAGGAACGGGCTCGAT
Source organism: Rhodanobacter sp. A1T4 (assembly GCF_014207185.1). GTDB lineage: Bacteria > Pseudomonadota > Gammaproteobacteria > Xanthomonadales > Rhodanobacteraceae > Rhodanobacter. The sequence continues at coordinate 30,739 of NZ_JACHCP010000014.1, read as the reverse complement.
CTCGGCGTCGGCGTCGGGTAATGCAATCGCGAGGGTGGCCTTTTTCTCGGCGCGGTAGCTGTCCATGTCGATGGCATCGAGGATGCCCTTGGCCAGGTCTTCCTCCACCGGTGCGGGCAGCTTGGCGATCAGGAAATTCAGGAAGATTGACAGCTTCTCCCAGGCTTGCACGCCGTAGGGGAGAATGGTGGCGAGGAAGTCGTAGGTGCGCGTGAAGGCCTTGGCCCTGCCCTTGAACGCGACCTGCCCCTCTTCATCGAGGTCTTGTACATAGACAGCGACGCAGGCATCGAGGATCGGATCGAGCCGGTCGCGGTCCGCACCGTCCAGGTACAGTTGCACTAACGTATCGATCTGTTCCGGCGCATAGACCTGGTAGCTGTCCAGCTCGTATTTCAGCGTGTGCAGCTTATCGGCGTCCGTCTCGCGGCAGAGGATGGTAGTGCGGTAGTAAGCGGCGAACGCCTTTTCGATGGTGTCAACGTCGTTGTGGAAGTCCAGCACAAATACGTCGTGCTTCTTCGGGTGCGCACGGTTCAAGCGCGACAGCGTCTGCACCGCCTTGATGCTCGACAGCGCCTTGTCCACATACATTGTGTGCAATAGCGGCTCGTCGTAGCCAGTTTGGAACTTGTCGGCGCAGATCAGGAAGCGATACGGGTCCTCTTGGATGCGCTCGGCAATCTCGCCGCCGGGGAAGCCGTTCAACCTCGCCTCGGTTACCTTCTCGCCTTTGTATTCCGGCTCGCCGGAGAAGGCGACAATGGCGCGGTACGGGCTCTTGATTTCCGCCAGATAGTCGCGGAAGGCGAAGAAATACTGGATCGCACGCTCAATGCTGGCGGTCACCACCATCGCCCGCGCCTGCCCGCCAATCTTGTGCTGGCCGATCACCTGCTCGTGGAAGTGATCGATCATGATCTCGGCTTTGTCGCGGATCGCCTTGCTGTGGCTCTCCACGTAGACGCGCAGTTTTTTGCGTGCCTTCTTGACGTCGAACTCGGGGTCGCCGGTGATGGTCTTAGCCAACCGGTAATAGCTTTCCACCGGCGTGTAGTACTTGAGCACATCGAGGATAAAACCCTCCTCGATCGCCTGTTTCATCGTGTAGGTATGGAAAGGCCGGTACTTGGTCTCTTCGCCCACCCGATACGGCGCACCAAACATCTCGAGCGTTTTGTTTTTCGGTGTGGCGGTAAAAGCGAAATAACTCGCATTGTTGAGCATCTTGCGCGACGCGATGATCGCATTGATGCGATCTTCGAGATCCTCCTCGCTGTCGTAGTCCGCGGGTTCTTCGGCCAGCGCCATGTTGAGCTTGCTGGCGGTGCGCCCGCCCTGGCTGGAGTGCGCCTCGTCGATGATGATCGCGAACGCGCCGCTGCGATGTGCGTCGCCGATGCGGTCGAGCACGAACGGAAACGTCTGCACGGTCGAGATGATGATCTTCTTGCCATCGCGCAGGAATCTAGTGAGCTGCTCGGTCTTCGAACTGCCCGCGCCTTCCTTCACCGCGCCGATCAGGGTCGAGACCTGGGCGAAGCCGCGGATGGTTTCGCGGATCTGCCGATCGAGCAGGCGCCGGTCGGTGATCACGATGATCGAATCGAACAGCTCGTGCCCATCCTTGCGCAGGCCGATCAACTGGTGGGCCAACCATGCGATGGAGTTGGACTTGCCGCTGCCGGCCGAATGCTGGATCAGGTAACGCTTGCCGACACCGAACCAAGCCGCATCGGCGAGCAGTTTGCGCACCACATCGAGCTGGTGGTAGCGCGGAAATACCTGCACGCGTTTCTTCTTGCCGGTCTTTTCGTTCTTCTCTTCGACGATCTGCGCGTAGTTTTCCAGGATGTCGGTCAGGCCACCCGGCGTGAGGATGCGCCGCCACAGATAGTCGGTCTTGATCCCGTAAGGGTTGGGCGGGTTGCCAGCACCCTGATTCCAGCCCTGGTTGAACGGCAGGAACCAAGACTCCCTGGCCGTACCCTTGCTGCCCTTGAGCTCGGTACACATGCGCACTTCGTGGTCGTCGAGCGCGAAGTGCACCACGCAGCGGCCGAACTGAAACAGCGTCTCGCGCGGATCTCGATCGCGCTTGTACTGCTCTTCAGCATCTTCGGCAGTCTGCTTGGTCAAGCTGTTCTTCAGCTCAAAGGTAGCCACCGGCAAGCCGTTGATAAACAGCGCAAGATCCAGCGAGCGTTTGCTCTGCTCGCGGCTGTAATGCAGTTGTCGGGTGACGCTGAAGCGATTGGCGGCATGTCGCGCGACGGCCTTGGCATTCTCCGGCGAGGGCGTGCCATAGAACAGGTCGATCTGATGCTTGCCGTGGCCGAAGCCTTTGCGCAGCAGATCGATGGTGCCGCGCCGAGTGATCTCGCCCTGCAACTGGGCAAGAAACTTGCGCCGGCTGGGGCCGTCATGGCGCAGGTCGAGCGCGGCGGCGATCTCTTCCTGCGTCTTTTCAAGGAATGACACAAGTTGTTCCAGATCGACCGCGTATTCACGCTCGTAGTCGGCGTTGCGGCCCGCGATCCAGTCGAAGGCAGTCATGGCGCTGACGATCAGCGATTCCAGCCCCTCCTCCTTTATATTCGTTATCTTGGTTATCGGTGGTTTGTCCACCGGTGTCGGCCGTGCAGTTTCGATCAGCTTGATGCCACCGTCGAGACCGAAGGCCGCTCGTGAACCGGGAACGGGCAGCGCCAGCTCGAGTTCGGAGCCTGCCGGCAATGCAAACTCATCCAGGAAGGCGATCAGCCGTGGATCCTGCGCCTGGAAGGCGAGGATCAGGCGTTCGGCGGCATCAACTGGCAATTCAATACGGACAAGTGAGCTATTGCTGGGCGCGACCGCGACCAGCTTGACATCGGCGACCATCACGCCCGCATAAGCCGCTATCATTCGCACCAATTGCACGCGCTGGAAATCGCCCATGTCGGCGGCATCGCGGGCCAGGATCAGGTCGACCATCGCCTTCTGCGCCACGCTCATCGGCTGACTGCCATTAGTGCGCAAGGCCCACGGCTGCAACTTGTAGGACTCGAAGTCCTTGGACTTCCAGCCTTGCTTGTCGGCCATCGTGTGGCAGTTGGCACAGAGCGCGATCAGATTAACGGCGTTGTGATCCTTGGTTGTCCGCCACGGAATGATGTGTGCCAGCTCGATCGACAAGCCGAAGCCACAAACCGCACAGCGATGGCAGGAGGCGTGCAGCACTTCTCGCTGGACGCCCAGTGGTATGGCGGGCCGGTCGCTCATTCGGTGTCCTCGAATTCCAGTTCGTCCGTGGTCTCGTCGATGGCGGCTTCATCGGCTGCCGCGTCGACGATCTCGGGCAAGCTCGCTGCTGCCACCCGCACATCCAGCTTGCCGGTAACGACATCGGTGGTCAGACGGGTGCGATATTCCTGCATCAGGGCGATTTCGCGTTCGGTACGGGTGATGGCTTCTTCCAGCGGGGTGGACTCGGCGCGTATCCGCGCCACGATTTCACGCTGTTCTTCAATGGGGCACCAGAGCAGCGGAATTGCACCAATTTGACCGAGTCGAAGATGACCAACTGTGCTGCCATTTGAAACGTGTTGAATGTAGGCGCGCACGACTGGCCCATAGACCGAATGAAGCAGAAACTCCGGATTGAGCTCACTTGGATTAGGGCGCATGTACATCATGCGCTGACCCATGCAGAGGTTCTGTAATTCGGGAACCAGGCATGCTTCGCCCATGGGCGCTTCCCGCGTAAAAAAAACATCGCCCGAACGTGGCGCACCGCGTTGAGTCCATATCTCGAAGTTCTCGCGATCAGTGGGGTATGAGCCGCGCAGCGAGAAGCGACCGTTTCGAATATTCGTGGTACGTACCACCACATACTCGCCGCCATCCACTTGATCTGGCGTACGGTTCTTGCAATCGACGATACGGCTGCAGAGTTGCTTTGCTCGACGAAGCTCCCAATGTGCCGGAATATCACCCAGCCACTCGATACCTGAAGGCTTGAGCAGCACATCGGGATCCAGCCCGCGCGTCACCGCACGATGGGTGATAGCCTGTTTCTGCTCGTTCAACAGCGCGATCAACTTGCGCTTGGCGCGGATAAAGCCGTCGATCTTGCGGTTGGCGTGATCCAGAAAGCGCACGATGGCGGTTTGTTCGTCGGGCGGCGGCAAAGGCAGCTCAACTCTGCTCAACCGCCCGTAGTCAATGTTTTGTCCTTCGCGGATGCCCGTGACAAAAAGCCCAAGGCTTTCGATGAACTGACGGGACTTGAAGAAATGAAAGAAATATCTACTCGCTACTAATGCCCTCGGACGTAGCACCGTGTAAGCCGGGCTAATTATTCCGCGGCAGTGCGCCACCTCAATCCCTCCTTGGAACGACCGGAGACTTATTACGAAATCTCCCTTTTCGACCAGCTTCAAGAGGTGGAGGTCCTTCTGTGCCGTGACAGTTCGATTCTCGTAATCCTCCTTCTTGACCACGCCTTTTGATTGGGTAGCGGCGAGCAATGGCTCGCGTGGGAAGCCCTTTTGGACACGCTCCTGAAATAGCACTTTCGTTCGGCGCAGCGACCATTGCTCCGGATAGCTTCCAAGCCAAGGCAGCTCCGAATCCTTGTACGCCGCATACGGCTTCAACCCATCGATCATGCCGGCGCCCCTTCCGCCGCGTCACCCGGCTCGCCGAACAATTCGATATACGCCTGATAGCGGAACAGCCGATTGCGCCGGTAACCGGTGGCTTCCACCAGTACGCCCAGTTCCACCAGCCGCGAGACCAGGTTGTTGGCAGCGGTGAAGGTGGTGGTGGTCAGCGCCTGCACGTCAGCCACCGAAACAATCGGTCGCTGGTAAAGCTGTTCAAGCACCTTGTGGCCATTACCGGCTGCGCGACCGAGGCCGGCGGTGACCCTGGCACGGTGATCCTCGCGCAGGGCCAGAATGCGCCGAGCGGTTTCAGTGGCCTCGCGACTGACGCTGGCAACGCCGCGCAGGAAAAACCCCAGCCACCCTTCCCAATCGCCACCATCCCGGACTGCCTGCAGCCGCTCGTAGTACTCCGTGCGATGTTGCTTGAAGAAGTGCGACAGATAGAGTACTGGCTTGAGCAAAATTTCGCGCTGACAAAGCAGAAAGGTGATCAACAGGCGGCCTACGCGACCGTTGCCATCGAGAAAGGGGTGAATGGTTTCGAATTGCGCATGCGCCAAGCCGATCTGGATAAGTTGGGGCAGTTCGCTGTCAGCGTGCAAGAAGGTTTCCAGTGCGCCGAGTGCGAGCGGCACTTCGTGCGGCGGCGGCGGTACGTAGCTCGCTTCATTCAACGTGCAACCGGCAGGGCCGATCCAGTTCTGCGAGACGCGCAGCTCGCCCGGCGTCAACCGCATGCCGCGTACGCCCTGCAACAGCCGCTCGTGAATTTCGCGGATCAGGCGCACCGACACCGGCAGTTCCTGCAGCCGGGACAATCCATAGTTCATGGCTGCAACGTAGTTGACTACTTCGTCGACATCGCGCGGACGATCCGGCGCAAGGATATGTGCCTCCGCAGCGAGCAGGTCCTGCAGCGAACTTTGCGTGCCTTCTATCTGACTGGACAGCACCGCCTCCTTGCGGACATACATGAAAACGAACAGATCGGGATTGGGCAGCGTCTGAATCGAGCCATCGAGGCGACCGAGCGCACGATCAGCCAGTGAAAGCAGAGTCTGCAATTCGCCTTCCAGCCGCACGGACGGCTGCGGAGGCAAAGGAGTGGGGAAGAATGCGCGATAGCCGGTAGGCTGGGCGATATATCGCCCGGCGCGGTGAGGCTTCATCCCATCGCTGGCGCGAGGATCGGGCGTGCTCATGCGAGGCTGGCTTGCATATGGCCCAAATTTCCGTGCATATTAAACACAGCCTGCAATATAAAGTTGATTTGGCGCTGTGTGCAAGGCAGCCTGCGATACGCGAACCAGCGCCTCATGCCGTCACATCGCTGACGATTTCCGACAACAGGCCTTCAGTCTCCTGCTCCAGTGCCAGAATGTCCGCGCTGATCTCAGCCAGACTGCGCAGCACCGGTGGTTTGTAGAAGTGCCGGGTAAAGCTGATCTCGTAACCGACCTTGGTGTCAGCCTCGACGATCCAGGCATCCGGCGTGTACGGCAGCACCTCGCGGCGAATGAAGGCCTCGATACCGCCCGCTTCGAGCAGCGGAATCTGTTCGTGGTCGCGCAGCTCGCTGTCAGGCTCGTACTCTACGACCCAGGGCTTGCCGTCCATTTGCACCGCGTACAGGCCGCGCAACGGGTCAGGCTGAACTTTGCCTGGTTTGTGGTGCTTGCGGATGACCGGCGGCGCATCCTCCACCCGCCAGCTCACCGCATTGACGATCACCCTCCTGTCGGTCGCGCTCAACTTGATATCCAGGCGCGCGAGCACAGTTTCGAGTTGATCGACAAAGTCGTTGTGGTCCTCGAACAAACCATCGCCCAGTTCTTCGCGCAGGCGCAGCGCGGTGTCGACCAGCATCGCGTCGCGCTTCCAGGTGTCCACGTTGAGCAATTTCTTCTTCTTTTTGTCGGACAGGCTGCGCGCAACAGGTACTTCCTCGCCGTCGCTCTCATCCTCGGCGTCGGATTTGCCCCAGTCGTTGAGGCGTTGTTCCAACTCCTTGCGCACCGAGGCGGGAGCGTCGAACAGCGTCTCGCCGAGATCGTCATAGAGAGCGGCGCGAATGTCCTCGTCGCCAGAGGCAAAGCGCAGGGTTTCGATGCGCGCGCGACTGAGTTGGCTGTGCAGACGCAGCGGGCGCTCGACCTTGACCTTCCAGTAACCGAAGGCGGCGGTGGGAAAGATCTTGGATTGCTCGCTTTCCTCAAACGCAACGAACGTATCGCAAATGCGGCGGATATCCTCGGCCGACAGCTCGCAGTTCTTCTTGCCCATATTCTTGCGCAGCGGGTGAAACCACTGGCTGGCATCGATCAGCTGCACCCGGCCCTGCCGGTGCACGGGTTTGCGGTTGCTGAGCACCCAGACGTAGGTGGCGATGCCGGTGTTGTAGAACATGTTCAACGGCAGGGCGACGATGGCTTCAAGCCAGTCGCTCTCGATGATCCAGCGACGGATGTTGCTTTCGCCCTGCCCCGCGTCGCCGGTGAACAGCGATGAACCGTTGTGTACCTCAGCAATGCGGCTGCCAAGCGGGGTGTCGTGCTTCATCTTGCTCAGCATGTTGGCCAGAAACATCATCTGGCCGTCACTGGAGCGGGTGATCAACGAGTATTCCGGTTCATCGCCATGCTGGATAACGAAGCGCGGATCACGCAGATCCTTCTTGCCGCCCATACGCTCAAGGTCACTCTTCCAACTCTTGCCATACGGCGGATTGGCGAGCATGAAATCGAAGCTCTGCGCGCGGAACGCGTCGTTGGAAAGCGTGGAATGCTCCGGTCCGCCGACGATGTTGTCGGCAGCATCGCCATCGCCCTTGATCAGTAGATCGGCCTTGCAGATCGCGTAGGTTTCGCCGTTGATCTCCTGGCCATAGAGATGGGTTGCCACCTGCTTGCCGTGTTCGCGGGCAATCTGCTGCAGGGTTTCTTCCGCCACGGTCAGCATGCCGCCAGTACCACAAGCGCAGTCGTACAGTAAGTAGGTACCCGATTCGATCTGCCCGGCCACCGGCAGGAACATCAGGTTGGCCATCAGCCGTACGGCATCGCGTGGGGTCCAGTGTTCGCCGGCCTCTTCGTTGTTGTCCTCGTTGAAGCGACGCACGAGTTCCTCGAACAAGGTACCCATCGAATGGTTGTCGAGCGCAGGCAGGTCGCCCTGCGCCTGCGGACCTAAGTTGATGTCCTTGTCGAGGAACTTCTCGATCAGCGGACCGAGCGCGTCAGCCTTGGACAGGCGTGGAAGCTGGTGGCGAAACTCGAAGTTGTTGAGGATGTCCTGCACGTTCGGCGAAAAGCCGTCTAGGTAGACCTCGAAGTCGTCCTTCAGCTTTTGCCGGGTGGCGCGCGACTTGAGATCGCGCAAGCGGAACGGCGACGTGTTGTAGAACGCCTGGTTGGCGGCGGCGCGCAGAGCATCGTCCTGATTGGTGATGTTCTCGCGATCGAGCGCGGCCTTCATGTCCAGCACGGCCTGTTTGGTCGGCTCTAGCACGGCGTCGAGCCGACGCAGCACCGTCATCGGCAGGATTACATCGCGATACTTGCCGCGCACATAGATGTCGCGCAGCACGTCATCGGCAATATTCCAGAGAAAATTGGTGAGGGTGTTGAGTTGGGCTTGATCCACGAATGTATCCCTAAAATCATCTCGGAATGATAGGGGACAGCGGCACGCTTTGCTGCCAACCAAAGGTAATGAAGCACACTCACGTCACTACCAAAAGAAAACCCCGCCGAAGCGGGGTTTTCTGATTTGACGCAGGGACGACAGACTTAGAAGTCCATACCACCCATGCCGCCCATGCCGCCGCCCTGACCACCGCCATGACCGTGGCCGTCGTCTTTCTTCGGCACTTCGGCAACGATCGCCTCGGTGGTGATCGCCAGACCGGCAACCGATGCAGCGTGCTGCAGAGCCGAACGAGTCACCTTGGTCGGATCCAGGATGCCCATCTCGACCATGTCGCCGTACTCGCCAGTGGCAGCGTTGTAACCGAAGTTACCCTTGCCTTCCTTGACGCGCTGTACGACAACCGACGGCTCTTCACCGGCGTTGGCAACGATGGCGCGCAGCGGGGATTCCAGCGCACGACGGGTGATCGCAATGCCCAGGTCCTGGTCCGGGTTGTCGCCCTTCAGGCCTTCGACAGCCTTCAGTGCGCGGATCAGTGCAACGCCACCGCCGGGAACCACGCCTTCTTCGACGGCTGCGCGCGTGGCGTGCAGGGCGTCTTCAACGCGTGCTTTCTTTTCCTTCATTTCGATCTCGGTGCCGGCACCGACCTTGATCACGGCAACACCGCCGGCCAGCTTGGCCACGCGCTCTTGCAGCTTCTCGCGGTCATAGTCGGACGAGGTCTCTTCGATCTGCGCCTTGATCTGGCCGATGCGCGACTGAATCTTCTCGGCTTCACCGGCACCGTCGATGATCGTGGTGTTTTCCTTGGTGATGACGATGCGCTTGGCGCGACCCAGATCGGCGATCGTGGTCTTTTCCAGCGACAGGCCCACTTCCTCGGACACGACCTGACCGTTGGTCAGCACCGCGATGTCTTCCAGGATCGCCTTGCGACGATCGCCGAAGCCCGGCGCCTTGACGGCCGCAACCTTGACGATGCCGCGGATCGTGTTGACGACCAGGGTGGCCAGCGCCTCGCCTTCGACTTCCTCGGCGACGATCAGCAGCGGCTTGCCGGCCTTGGCGACGGCTTCGAGCACGGGCAGCAGCTCGCGGACGTTGGACACTTTCTTGTCGTGGATCAGGATGTACGGGTCGTCCAGCTCAACCTGCTGCGAAGCCTGGTTGTTGATGAAGTACGGCGACAGATAGCCGCGATCGAACTGCATGCCCTCGACGACGTCCAGTTCGTTCTCGAGGCCCGAACCTTCTTCAACCGTGATCACGCCTTCCTTGCCGACTTTCTTCATCGCGGTGGCAATGATGTCGCCAATGTTGGTGTCGGAGTTGGCCGAGATCGTACCGACCTGGGCAATTTCCTTGTCGTTCGCGGTCGGGTTCGAGAGCTTCTTGAGCTCGCCGACAGCGGCGATCACCGCCTTGTCGATGCCGCGCTTCAGGTCCATCGGGTTGATGCCGGCGGCAACCGCCTTGAGGCCTTCCTGGATGAACGCCTGGGCCAGCACGGTCGCGGTGGTGGTGCCGTCACCGGCGACGTCGGAGGTCTTGGAAGCGGCTTCCTTGACGATCTGCGCACCGAGGTTTTCGTACTTGTCGGCCAACTCGATCTCTTTCGCGACGGACACGCCGTCCTTGGTGATCGTCGGCGCGCCGAAGCTCTTCTCGAGCACGACATTGCGGCCCTTGGGACCGAGGGTGACCTTGACCGCATTGGCCAGGGTATTCACACCCTTCAGCATGCGGGCGCGGGCGTCTTCGCCAAAACGGACTTCTTTAGCTGCCATGATTTTTTTGCCTCAAAAAAATTAAATAAGGAAAGGTTTGTCGCTTGCGAAAGTCCAACAGAAAGGAGCCAAAGGCGACTGAGGTGCGCGCTCTCGATGTCGCGCTCTCCCAACAAGGCCCCATTCAATCAACCTTCAATGACAGCCACGATGTCGTCTTCTTTCAGGAACACCAGATCTTCGCCGTCGATCTTGATTTCCTGGCCGGCGTACTTGCCGAACAGCACGGTGTCGCCCGTCTTGACCGACATCGGACGCACGCTGCCGTCCTTCTGGATCAGGCCGGTACCGGCGGCGGTGACCTTGCCGCGGGTCGGCTTTTCGGTGGCGCTGTCAGGGATGACGATGCCGCCGGCCGAGACGCGCTCTTCTTCGAGACGCTTGACGATGACGCGATCATGCAACGGACGCAGTGTGCTCATGGATGACTCCAGCTTGGCTATTGAGACGGAACGAGTGAGATGAACTGAGGCTTCGAAGACCCGAATCGGCGACTTGTTAGCACTCACTGGTAATGAGTGCCAATTTTAGCAGTGCAGATTCCCACTGCAAGCGTCTCGAACCGGTTACTCGACAGCAGATTGGGCACCTTGACGTAACTTTCAAGGTCCGATGAACGAATAGCCACTTATAGCCATGTAAGACACCAACTGCCGTGCATTTGGCTGACATTCGACCATTCAACGCTTACCTACGGCGTCACTTCTAATCTCGCCGAACTGTGGGTTGCCGGCTATCACGCCGGTCGTACTAAGCCATAATGCCAAGTCGCCTGTCCCCGCAGGCCCCGATTGCTGGAGTCGTGATGAGACCGTTGCTTGCCGGCCGTGCGCTGATCTGTGCACTGTTATATCTGGGCCTGCTGTTCGCTGCCGTACCGGCCTTTTCGCAAAGCACGGCAGACCTGCTGCCGGTCACCGAGGCCTACAAGCTCACTGCCGGCGCATCCACACCTGGCGTGCTGAAGCTGCACTGGACGCTCGCTCAGGATTACTACCTCTATCGCGGCCGCATGAAATTCAAGGCGGGTGCCGGCGTCACGCTGGGCGATCCGCAGTTCCCGGATGGCGAAAAGCATCACGACGAATACCTTGGTGACGTGGAAATCTATCACCACAGCATCGACGCGACCGTGCCCTACACGCTGGCCGCCGGCACGGCACGGCTGGCACTGAGCGTGCAGTACCAGGGTTGCCACGAAGTGGATCCAAAAATCTGCTATCCGCCACATACCGAGCAGATCGATCTGCCCGTGCCAGCAGGCGCTGTGAAAGCGGATGGCGCGACATCCGGCGATGGCAATGCAGCAGCTAATTCACTCGGCGCTGCCCTGCATTCGCTGGGCAGCAAGTCATCAGGCGCAGCCGGCATGGGCGCCCTGCCTCCCGAACAAGCGTTTCGTTTTGAGGCCCTGGCCAGCTCGCCAGGCCATCTGCTGCTGCGCTGGACCATGCCCAAGGGCTATTACCTCTATCGCGACCAGACCACGCTGCAGCTGCGCGATACGGCAGGTTTGAGTCTGAAGCCGGCATGGCCCGCCGGTGTGATGCATCAGGATGCTAAGTACGGCAGCGTCACCGTCTATTTCGATCAGCTGGAACTGCCGGTGACGATCGATGGGAATCCTGCCGGCCGTCACTCGCTTGATCTCGACGCCAGTTTTCAGGGCTGCCAGGACGGCGGTTTGTGCTATCCATTGATGCACCGCACGCTGACCATTGATCTGGCCAGCGGCAGCAACGTGACCGACAGCACAGCCGTAGCTCCGGAAATGCCGCCCGCCGGCATCACCGGTACGCCGCTGCAGGTCAGCCTGCTAAGCGCGTTGTTGCTGGCGTTGGGCGGAGGCCTGGTACTGAACCTGATGCCGTGCGTGCTGCCGGTGCTGTCGATCAAGGCGGTGAGTATCCTGGAAAGTGGCGAAAGCACCGGCAGCGCTCGCCGTCATGCGCTGTACTACAGCGCCGGCGTGCTGTGCAGTTTTGCCGCGCTAGGCCTCGGCATCATCGCGTTACGTTCGGCCGGCCACGCGCTGGGCTGGGGTTCGCAGCTGCAGCAGCCGCTGCTGGTTGGCGTGCTGGCCTGCGTGATGCTGGCGGTCGGACTATCGATGTCGGGCGTGGTGCAGTTCGGCGCCTCGCTGGGCAATACCGGTGCCTCGCTGGCGTCGCGTTCCGGCCACGCCGGCGATTTCTTTACCGGCGTGCTGGCGGTGGTGGTAGCTAGCCCGTGCACCGCACCGTTCATGGGCAGTGCGCTGGCCTACGCTTTCGCCGCGCCGATGCTGTCGGCGCTGCTGGTGTTCCTGATGCTCGGCGTCGGGCTGGCGCTGCCGTTTCTGTTGATCGGTTTTGTTCCGGCGCTGGCCCGCTTGCTGCCACGACCGGGCCGCTGGATGGAAACGCTGAAGGAAGTGCTGGCCTTCCCGATGTATCTCACCGCCGCATGGCTGGTCTGGGTGCTGGCGCATCAGCGTGGCGCGGATGCGGTTGGCCTGGTGCTGGTAACGATGGTGCTGCTGGCAATGGCGCTGTGGTGGTTCGAACGCAGCCGCCACGGGCGGGCACTGAGCAAGGTATTTGTTGCCTTGCTGGCGCTAGCTGCCCTCGTGCCGCTGTATCTGCTGGCGCATGTTCCGCCACCGTCGACCGTGGTTGCCACGGAGGAAGGCGTGGTTGCCTATACGCCGGAAAAGCTCGCCGCCCTGCGCGCATCCGATACGCCAGTGTTCGTCGACATGACGGCCGACTGGTGCGTCACCTGCAAGGCGAACGAGCACACCGTGCTGGATACGCAGACTTTCCATGACCTGCTCAAGCGCACTGGCGCGATCTACATGAAAGGCGACTGGACTGACGTCAATCCGACCATCAGCGCGTTTCTGCAGGAATACCACTCGCCCGGCGTACCCTTGTATGTGGTATTCCCGAAACACAACGGGCCGGGCCAACAACTCTCAACCGTGCTGACGCCCTCGATGGTGGATCAGGCACTGACAGCGGCGGCTCAGTAAGCCGATGACGCGCACCAACTGGTTCATTCTCGGCATGGCCGTCCTGGCTGCCAGCCTAGGCGGCTACGTCGAGCATCGCCACCGCCAGCCGGACGCATCCATCGTCAGCCGGCCACTGCCCCCCATCAGCCTGCCTGACCTAAGCGGCAAGACCCACGCGCTGAGCGATTATCACGGCCAGCGCGTGCTGCTGAATTTCTGGGCCAGCTGGTGTGGTCCATGCTTGGCTGAAATGCCTGCACTGAACCATGCGCAAGCCAAGTTCGGCGAACGTGGCGCTATCGTCGTCGGCATCGCGATGGATGATCCTTCGCTGGCACGCGCCTTTGTTGCTGCGCATCCGCTGAATTACCCGATCCTGCTCGGTGACCTCACCGAGCCCAGCACGACGCTGCAATTGGGCGACACGACCACCGTGCTGCCTTACAGCGTGCTTGTGGGGCCAGATGGACGCGTGCTGGCCACGCACACCGGTGCGCTATCCGCAGACGAAATGGCAACATGGCTGGACCCGGACAGCCAGCCCTGAAACCCTAGGCGGCATACGCTGGCGCACGGGAACCTAGCACTTCTCCGGCAAACATCGTCGATCTACAGCGAACTGGACAACACCGACGACTGCGGGCAGACTGCACCCATTCCGGATATCCGGGCACGGACTGGGCGCATCGTGGCGAAGATTCTGGTCCTGCACGGACCCAACCTCAATTTGCTGGGCGCCCGCGAGCCGGAAATTTACGGCAGTCAGACGCTGGCCCACATCAATCAGCAGCTAGCCGAGCGCGCCCAGGAAGCCGGCCATGAGCTGGCCTGGTTTCAGTCCAACGCCGAGCATGAGCTGATCGGGCGCATCCAGCAGGGTCGCGATGACCACACCGCGCTGATCCTGTTCAACCCCGCCGCTTTCACGCATACCAGCATTGCCCTGCGCGACGCGCTGATGGCGGTGGCGATTCCGTTTATCGAAGTGCACCTGTCCAACGTGCACGCACGCGAGCCGTTTAGGCACCAGTCGTATCTGTCGGATATCGCGGTGGGTGTGATCTGCGGCTTTGGCGGCGACAGCTATCGGCTGGCGCTGGAAGCAGCCATCAACCGCTTGCACGCATCGGCGGCCAGTGCGCCGGATGTACCCAAATAAAACCCGTATCGATGACAAGTTTCCAATAACAAGACGTTCGGCCATAAGGCTGATCGTTACCCTTCCCCTCCCGCCACCCGCATTGGCGTGACCGACAAAAGGCTGATCCGATGGATTTGCGCAAAATCAAGAAGCTGATTGACCTGCTTGAAGAGTCCAATCTCGCCGAACTCGAAATCAAGGAAGGCGAGGAAGTGGTCCGGCTGTCGCGCGTACCCAAGAACGCCGCGCCCGTTGCGGCTCACACGGTACCAGCACCGGCACCCGTAGCTGCTGCGCCAGCACCCGTTGCCGCGGCTGTCGCCGAAGCGCCGGCCGCGGATGCCCTGCCTGCCGGACATGTCGTCAAGGCACCGATGGTCGGCACGTTCTACGCCTCTGCTACACCGGGCACGCCGGCCTTCGTCAAGGTGGGCCAGCAGGTCGCCGCTGGCGAGACGCTCGGCATCATCGAGGCGATGAAGATGTTCAACCAGATCGAGGCCGACGTGGCCGGCACCGTCAAGGCCATCCTGATCGAAAACGGTCAGCCGGTGGAATTCGACGAGCCGATGTTCGTGATCGCCTGAGCAATCGACCATGCCCAAGCTTGAAAAAGTTGTCATCGCCAATCGCGGCGAAATCGCGCTGCGCATTCTGCGCGCCTGCCATAGTCTGGGCATCAAGACCGTGGCGGTGCACTCCACCGTGGACCGCAACCTGAAGCACGTCGGCCTCGCCGACGAGTCGGTGTGCATCGGTCCCGGCCCGTCGACCGACAGTTATCTCAATATTCCGCGCATCATCGCCGCAGCGGAGATCACCGACGCTGGCGCGATCCACCCCGGTTACGGTTTTCTCTCCGAGCGCGCGGATTTCGCCGAGCAGGTCGAACAATCCGGCTTCGTCTTCATCGGCCCGCCGGCGGCAGTGATTCGCCTGATGGGCGACAAGGTCGAAGCGATTCGCGCGATGAAAGCCGCCGGCGTGCCCTGCGTACCCGGCTCCGGCGGCCCACTTGGCGAAGATGTCGATGAGAATCTGCGCATCGCCCGCGAGATCGGTTACCCCGTCATCATCAAGGCTTCCGGCGGCGGCGGCGGCCGCGGCATGCGCGTGGTGCGCACCGAAGCGCATCTCGGCAACGCAGTCACGCTGACCAAAGCCGAAGCGAAGGCCGCGTTCGGCAACGAACAGGTCTACATGGAAAAGTTTCTGGAGAATCCACGGCACGTGGAGATCCAGGTCATGGCCGACGGCCAGGGCAACGCGATCCACCTGGGTGAACGCGACTGCTCGATGCAGCGCCGCCATCAGAAAGTGGTCGAGGAAGCGCCCGCGCCAGGCATCACACCCGAGCAGCGTGCCGCGATCGGCAAAGTCTGCGTGGATGCCTGCCTGCGCATCGGCTATCGCGGTGCCGGCACGTTTGAATTCCTGTTCGAGAACGGCCAGTTCTACTTCATCGAAATGAACACCCGTATCCAGGTCGAGCATCCGGTGACCGAGCTGATCACCGGCATCGATCTGGTGCGCGAACAGCTGCTGATAGCCGGTGGCGAGAAGCTGTCGATCCGCCAGGAAGACGTGGTGATCCACGGCCACGCCATCGAATGCCGCATCAACGCCGAAGATCCCGACACCTTCATGCCGTCACCCGGCACGGTGAAACGTTTCGAGGCACCGGGCGGGCCAGGAGTACGTGTCGACACGCATCTTTACGACGGCTACAAGATTCCACCGAACTACGACTCGATGATCGGCAAATTGATCGTGCACGGCCCCGACCGCGAAACGGCGATCGCACGCATGCGCCTGGCACTGGCCGAAACCGTGATCGAAGGCGTCAAGTGCAATATCCCGCTGCAGCAGCGCATCATGGCGGATGCCGGCTTCCAGCACGGTGGCCAGAACATCCATTACCTGGAAAAGCGCATGGCTGAGCAGAAGGGACACCCGCCAGCCGATCACTGATCGTTCCGCACGTGACATTCGTTGCGCCGCCGGAGATCGGCGATGCAACGGCTGCGCAATGTCGTCGCCCATCCATGGATATCACATGCCCTGGCTAGAACTCTCCCTCGTGGTACGTACCGATCAACAACCCAGCGCAGAAGAAGCGCTGGACGAACTTGGCGCGCTGTCGATCACGCTGCAGGATGCCGATGCGGAAACGCCGGACGAGCAGGCGATCTTTGAGCCGGGCGTCGGTGAACTGCCGCTGTGGCCGACGATTACGCTCAACGCCCTGTTCGATGCCGGCACCGATCGTCGCGGCCTGATCGAGACATTGAGTGAGCTGTTGTCGTGGCTTGAGCCTGAACAGGTTGTGTTTCGCGACGTCGCCGATCAGGACTGGGAGCGCGCGTGGATGGACCAGTTCAAGCCGATGTCGTTCGGCCGTCGGCTGTGGATCTATCCCTGGAATATCGAGCCACCGGAAGATAATGATCTGGTCGTGGTGCGGCTCGATCCGGGCCTTGCATTTGGCAGCGGCACGCATCCGACCACCGCGCTTTGCCTGGAGTGGCTCGATGGTTTGTCGCTCGGCGGCAAGACGGTTATCGACTACGGCTGCGGCTCAGGCATTCTCGCGATCGCTGCGCTGAAACTCGGCGCAGCCAGCGCCGTCGGCATCGACAACGATCCACAGGCGCTGATCGCCTCGGCCGACAACGCGCAGCGCAACGGCGTGGCGAACAAGCTCGCTGTCTTTGAACCCGGCGCGGGAAACATGGCTTCGGCCGATATCTTCATCGCCAATATTCTCGCCGGTCCACTGGGCGCACTGGCGCCGACGTTTGCCGCCCTGGCAAAACCCGGCGCGCCGTTCGCGATCTCCGGCATCCTCGCCGGCCAGCAGGAGGAACTGCTGCAGCGTTACGCGGAGTGGTTCGATGAGCTGCAGGTGGATACGCGCGAAGACTGGGTGCGCATCAGCGGGCGGCGGCGCGTCTGAACACGGCGCATCGTGCCACTGCGCGTGATCCATGCCGCGTTTCACCATTCGGGTTTGTCAATGTAACGGGACGATCCGGGCCACCTGCTAAACTCGCGCGACACAGTTCATAGCGGCCTGCATGTATACCCAATGTCCTGAATGCCTGTCCGTGTTTTCGCTCGATGCGCACACGCTGGCGCAGGCTCACGGTCACGTGATTTGCGGGCATTGCGGCACCAGCTTCGACAGCATTGCCACGCTTGCCGGACAGCTGCCGCCGGAGCCCTTCCGCGAGCTGCCGCTGAACGATCAGGCGCTTGAACCGCCGCGCATCGATCTGGTGGTCTATCGACCCAAACCGCTGGCTCCTGCGGTCAACGACAGCGCCGTGATTGGCGAAGATGACACTCCCGAAAAGGTTCCGGAAGCAGAGGATTTTTCCCAGCTCGTCTTTGCGCCACATTTCGTCCGCCAGAAAGCCGGCAAGGAATCGCGACGATCGCAACGACATGCGAGCAAGCAACACAGGCGCAATAGCGGCGATCGACACTGGCCCTGGGTGATCGCCGGGCTACTGTTGATGTTTGTGCTCGGCACACAGCTGGCCTGGGCCAAGCGCGATTTTCTGATCCGCGATCCGCTGGTGGGCGGCTGGCTACGCACCGCGTGCGACACGCTCGGCTGCCAGCTTCCGCTGATCGCCGCTCCAGATCAGTTGCGCCTGTTGGCCAGCAACGTACAGGCCCATCCTAGCGTGTCGGGCGCATTGATGATCAGCGCCAGCGTGCGCAACGACGCGATCTTCGCGCAGCCGTTTCCCGTGCTCACTGTCACATTGTCGGACGCACAGGGCCAGCGCATTGCCATGCGCCGGTTGCAGCCGCGCGAATATCTCGATGACACCGCGATTCTGCAACGCGGCCTGGCTCCGGGAGCGAGCGCTGCGCTGTTGCTCGAAGTGGAAGATCCGGGTGACAAGGCGGTGGCTTTCGAATTTGGTTTCGAATAGCACTTAAAATTCTTCGCCGGCACGGGTAGACTCGGTCCCTCGCGCAAAAAGGGCAGTCATGCTCGACACATGCCGCGAACTACGCCAACAAATAATCAATGCAGCGGCCAACGCAGCCGTCGCTATGTGAGGGAATCGATCCGTGAATGCCGTCAGACTGCCTGCCATCGAGGCCGCGAAACAGACCTCGTCACCTGGCATCGGTTCGCAGGGCGTTAGCGTGCACGAAACTGGCAATCACAGCGGCAGCGTCCAAAGCGCCAGTGCGTTGAGCGAGTGCGTTAGCCGCACTGTGCGTCGCTATTTGGCCGACATCGGCGATACCGAATGTGCCGAAGGTCTGCACGCCTTGGTGCTGCGCGAGGTTGAGATCCCACTGCTGCGCGAAGTACTGGCGTTCCATGATGGCAACCAGAGCCGCGCTGCCTGCGCGTTGGGCATCAACCGCGCCACGCTGCGCAAGAAGCTGGCCACACACGGCTTGCTGTAAGCCACTCACGCTTTTCACCGCCTGATCGTCGATCACGCCGAAACTGCAACCCCGACTCGGCGGCTATACTAAGCGGCTTTCCCTGCCTGGAAACGCCTCATGTCCGCGCCCTCCCTCGTGCCCATTCGCCGCGCCCTGCTCAGCGTGTCGGACAAGACCGGCCTGATCGAATTGGGTCAGCGACTGGTTGCCCATGGCGTCGAACTACTTTCCACCGGCGGCAGCGCCAAAGCCCTGCGCGACGCAGGCATCGCAGTGATTGACGTCAGCGACATCACCGGCTTCCCCGAAATCATGGACGGCCGCGTGAAGACACTGCATCCGAAAGTGCACGGTGGCCTGCTCGGCCGTCGTGGTACCGACGATGCGGTAATGGCTGAACTCGACATCGCGCCGATCGACTTGCTGGTACTGAATCTGTATCCGTTCGAAGCCACCGTGGCCAAGCCCGGTTGCACGCTGGAACAGGCCATCGAGAACATCGACATTGGTGGTCCGGCGATGCTTCGTTCCGCGGCAAAAAACTGGAACGATGTCAGCGTGCTCACCTCGCCTGATCAGTACGCCGAAGCGATCACCGAGATCGAAGTGAGCGGCGGTCTGACCCGCGCGACGCGCTTCAAGCTCGCCGTTGCCGCATTCAACAACGTCGCCAACTACGACGGCGCGATCAGCGATTATCTGTCGGCGCTGCAGCTCGACGACACGCAACAATCCATCACCGGACATGAGGCGTTCCCCGCTCAGGTCAACAGTCGCTTCGTGAAGCTGATGGATCTTCGCTATGGCGAAAACCCGCATCAGCAGGCGGCGTTCTATCGCGATCTGTATCCGGCGCCGGGCACGTTGGCGACGTTCCAGCAGGTGCAGGGCAAGGAGTTGTCGTTCAACAACATCGCCGATGCCGACGCCGCGTGGGAGTGCGTGCGCAGCTTCACCAAGCCAGCCTGCGTCATCGTAAAGCACGCCAACCCCTGCGGCGTGGCAGTCAGTCTGGACGGTATCGGCCGCGCGTACGATCTGGCCTACCAGACCGATCCGACCTCAGCCTTCGGCGGCATCATCGCATTCAATCGCGAGGTGGACGCCGATACGGCGCGTGCGATTGTCGATCGCCAGTTCGTCGAAGTGGTGCTGGCTCCCGCCTACGCGAAAGACGCGCTGAAAGTATTCGGCAAGAAAGCCAACGTGCGCGTGCTGATCATTCCGCTGCCGGCGGACGGTGGACTATCCGAAGCCCATCCGGGCAACCACTCCAAGCGCGTTGGTTCGGGCCTGCTGATCCAGACCGCCGATCTGGGCATGATCGGTGCGGACGATCTGAAAATCGTCACGCGCCGCGCGCCGACCGAAGCTGAAATACACGACCTGATCTTTGCCTGGAAAGTGGCCAAGTTCGTCAAGAGCAATGCCATCGTTTATGCACGCGACCGCCAGACGATCGGCATCGGCGCGGGTCAGATGAGCCGCATCTACAGCGCGCGTATTGCCGGCATCAAGGCGGCCGACGAGAAGCTGGAAGTGCGTGGCTCGGTGATGGCTTCCGACGCTTTTTTCCCGTTTCGCGACGGTATCGATGCGGCCGCCGAAGCTGGCATCCGCGCGGTGATCCAACCCGGCGGTTCGATGCGCGACAGCGAGGTGATCGCCGCCGCCGATGAGCACGACATGGCCATGGTGTTCACCGGCATGCGCCATTTCCGCCACTAGCGGCGGAAATCCAATGAGTTATCGCCCTAACCCGGCGGATTTCTAGGCGGGGTGCGTTTCCAGCCATGTTTCGAGCAAGGCATTCACTTGTTCGGGAGCATCTTGCTGCACCCAGTGCGATACGCCCGGCAAACGTTTCAGGGTGAGCTGATCGATATAAGCGTCGAGTCCATGCGTATTGCCGATGCCCAGTGCGAGGTCCTGCTCGCCCCAGATCAGCAAGGTAGGCACTTCGATGCGCGGTAAAGTCTTGCCCTTGCCGTGACCACCGGCAATGAGCTGGCGAAATGCGGCGCGGTACCAGTTGATCATCGCGGTCAGCGCTCCGGGCTGCAGTGCATGAGTCGCATACACCTGCAAATCCTGCCTGGAAAGTCGGCTGGAATCACGGACCTTGCTGCGGAAGGCGCCACGGATACGGCGCGCGCCGTTGGCCGCCAGCAAGACTTCAGGCAACCACGGCAATTGGAAAAAGTAGATGTACCAACTGCGTCGACGCTGACTCCAGGTTTTCAGCTCTCGCGCGAATATGGCCGGATGTGGTGCATTCATCACCACCAATCGCGCCAGTGGACGCTGACGTCGGATCGCGAAAGCCCAGGCCAGTGCACCGCCCCAGTCGTGACCAATGAGCACCGTGTCAGTGGCTTGTGCCGCATCGATCAGTCCAGCCACATCGGCCAGCAGCTCGGGCAGGGCATAGGCAGCCACGCCCCGTGGTCTCGACGACTGCCCATAACCGCGAAGATTCGGCGCCCACACGCGATAACCGAGTCGAACCAGCAGCGTGATCTGCGCGCGCCATGAATAGTTGAACTCGGGAAATCCATGCAAGCACAGGGCGAGATGGGGGCCCTGACCTGCCATCGCCACTTCGAACTGCTGGCCATTGGCCATCACCGTGCGGATCTCGATGCCACTGGAAGGTTCGGGAATCCAGCTCGGTGTATCCATCGCAGCCACGCCCTCTCAGATCATTCGTGGCAGCCTAGCCTTTCGATGGTCCCGCAGCCAGTCCATCGGCAAGCTCCGCGCGTTTTTCCTGCGCCTGTGCATAGCGCCGCGCCAGTACTGCACAGGTCATCAGCTGGATCTGATGGAACAACATGATCGGCAGAACGATCGCGCCCAGCGGATGCCCGGCAAACAGCACCTTGGCCATCGGCACACCGCTGGCCAGACTTTTCTTGGAACCGCAGAACACGATGGTGATCTCGTCCGCAGTGCCGAAGCCGAGCGCGCGTGAACCGTAGCGCGTAACGATCAGCGCCACCGCCAGCAGAATCGCATTGACCACCAGCAGGCCGCCCAGCACCGGCAGCGGCATCTGTTTCCACAGACCTTGCAACACGGCGGCACTGAAAGCCGTATAGACCACCAGCAGGATCGAACCCTGGTCGACGTAGCTGAGCAGGCCACGGTTGCGCTCGACCCATTGACCAATCCAGCGCTGTGCCACCTGTCCAGCCACGAACGGCACCAGCAGCTGCAGCACGATCTTGCCGATCGCATCCCACGACATGCCACCCTGCCCGTGCGACTCCATCATCAAACCGACCAGCAGCGGCGTGATAAAAATACCCAACAGGCTCGATGCCGAAGCCGCGCAAATCGCGGACGGGATGTTGCCGCGCGCAATCGAGGTGAACGCAATCGATGACTGTACCGTCGATGGCAGCGTGCAAAGAAACAGCACGCCCAGATAAAGATCCGGCGTCACCAACCAAGACAGCACCGGCTTCAGCAGCAGCCCAAGCAGCGGAAACATCACGAAAGTACTGCCCAGTACGATCAGATGCAGACGCCAGTGCGTCATGCCGGCAACGACCGCCGCACGCGACAGCTTGGCGCCGTGCAAAAAGAACAGCAGCGCGATCGCTGCATCGGTCAGCAGGTTGAATACGCTGGCTGTCTCGCCCTGGCAAGGCAACACGCTGGCCAGCAGTACCGTGCCCACCAGCGCGCACGTAAAGCGATCAGGGAGAAAACGAGTAAGTGCCATGGCGCAGGTGACCTGAAGAGTCCAGGCGGCTATTGCAACGCGACGAGATTGATAAATCAAATCGTTTTATCTGATCTTTTGATACTCTTTTGGTATGAATATCAGTCTGCGCCAGCTGCGCGCTTTTCTGGCCGTCGCCAAACTGCGGCACTTTCGCCGTGCGGCCGAAAGCCTGCACCTGACCCAGCCAGCGATCAGCCGTCAGATCACCGATCTGGAAAGCGAACTCGACGTACGCCTGTTCGACCGCAACACGCGCGAAGTGGTGTTGACCGAAGCGGGTCGCTACCTGCAGGTAGCACTGGAACGGGTACTCGAAGAACTCGATGGCGTATTGGCCCACGTTCACTCCGAAAGCGAGCGGCGTCACGGCAAGGTGCGCGTTGCCGCCGTCCCGACGCTTTCGGCCGGACTGATGCCACAGTGCATCGCCGTCTGCGCGCGCGACTATCCCGAACTGACAGTTCAACTGCACGATCAGGCACAGGTGATGGTGCTGGACAGCGTGCGCGGCGGCGAAGTGGATTTTGGCCTTGCAATCGAACCGGCCGAGCGTGAGAGCTTCGAATGCGAAACGATCCTGCACGATCCGTTTGTGCTGATCTGCCATCGCACGCACCCCTTCGGCAAACTTGCCACCGTGCCGTGGGGGAAACTGCAGGGCGAACCACTGATTCTGCTCGATCACACATCGGGCAGCCGGCGACTGATCGACCAGCAGCTGACCATGCACGGCATCGAGGCCAATGTCGTGCAGCAGACCGGGCATACGCATACCGCTTTCCGAATGGTCGAAGCCGGGCTCGGTATCAGCATTGCTCCGCAGCTTTCGCTACCCACGTCCGAGCAGTTGGTGGTTCGTCCGCTGACGCCAATCGCCAGCCGCGCGATCACCCTGATTCGTCGACGCCACCGCTCGCTGTCGCCGGTGGCCGAACTGGTCTGGGCACAGATTCGTTCGATAGCGACTCAACTCACGCAGACGCGGCGCGCATCGTCGAAGAAACCGGCATGACCCTGCTCACGCTTCGTTGAGTCGCGCGCGTCTAGCCTCGATACCAACCCATTGGAGATCGTCATGCGCTATCAGCTTTACTACTGGACCGATATCCAGGGACGCGGCGAGTTCATACGACTGGCATTGGAGGACGCTGGCGCCGACTATGTCGATGTCGCCCGTGAGAAAGGCGACGGCGTGATCATGCCGTTTCTGCAGGGCGAACATCCCGGCGCACTGCCGTTTGCACCGCCATTTCTGAAAGTTGGCCGCACAGTGATCGCGCAGACGGCGGCAATTCTTTTCTATCTCGGCCCAAAACTGAAACTGGCGCCGGCGGGAGCGGCAGCGCAGCACTATGCGAATCAGCTGCAGCTAACCATTGCAGACCTGGTTACCGAAGTGCACGACACGCATCACCCGATCGCCAGCGGCCTTTACTACAAGGATCAACGCGCCGAAGCCAAGCGCCGCGCCGATGATTTTCGCGAGAATCGTTTACCAAAATTCCTCGGCTATTTCGAGGACGTGCTGGCGCGCGGTAACGGTCGGCAAGCCCTGGCCGCACACTCCTATGTCGACCTGTCGCTGTTCCAGATCATGAGCGGACTGCACTACGCATTCCCGCACGCGATGCGAAAGCTGCGGCGCAAGCTGCCGCATTTGCACTCACTCGCCGAGCGGGTGGCGGAGCGACCGAAAATGGCGCTCTATCTGGCATCGCCGCGGCGAGTGGCCTTCAATGAAGATGGCATCTTTCGCCACTACGCCGAACTCGACTCGACGCGTTGAGTTCATTTCAGGACAGCGCAATCACCGCATCACGCGCAACAATCAATATTGCCGCCACGGCGGCGAACACCGCCGAGCTCAAAGCAAGCGGTCAGCCATTGCACCACGTTGCTGCCCCATCAATGATTGCTTCAGCGATTCGCCTCAGCCGCCATCGGTCGCCGAGTCAGAAGAACTTGCTTCAGCTGGCTTACTCTTGCCCCACTCCAGCACCTTGTACATCGCCGGATGCACTGGCGCTTCGCCGGTCTGCATATGCCGGGTGCCGTCCGGATCGACCGTATAGCTCTGCGGAATACCATTCTTTGGCGTCACTACCACCATGTAGAGCATGCCGCTGCGGCGGTATTCCTCGACTTCATTTTCGCCTTCCTGATGCGAGCTGACATCCGGCAAGGTCATGTGCTTGCCGTCGCTGGCCGTTCCAGAGTCCTGCATCGCAGGCAGATTCTGGCCACCGGCTGATTTCGGTGCAGGCGCGGAAGGAACCTTCGGAGGTGGCGGCAACTGATTGACACCGGGATCATTCATGCCGGGCGGCGGCAGCACGCTGGTTGCCGGTGCCGCCGACTGGGCATATGCGCCGGAAGCAGCGAGACCTGAAGCAAGGAGAAAGCTTGCGGCAACAAGCAGAGTGGCGGATTTCATGGCGGCAACCTCAGGTTGGGTGTCAGAGAATAGCAGTGCCTCTGCTGACCGACTGTGAAACACGATGGATCACGCACGCATGCGAGAATGGGATATGGCCAAACTCATTCTTATCGACGGTTCGTCCTACCTTTACCGTGCGTTTCATGCGCTGCCGCCGCTGACCAACGACCACGGCGAGCCCACCGGCGCGCTGTTCGGCGTGGTCAACATGCTGCGCGCCACGCTGAAGGCCAAGCCCGACTATCTGGCCTTCGTCAGCGATGCATCCGGCCCTACGTTCCGCGATGCGCTTTACGACCAGTACAAGGCCAATCGTCCGCCCATGCCTGACGACTTGCGCGCGCAGATCGAGCCGATGCTGGCCATCGTGGGGGCGCTGGGCTTCCCGATCCTGCGCGAGCCTGGCGTGGAGGCCGACGACGTGATCGGCACGCTGGCCACGCAGGCCCAGGCGCTCGGCATCGAGGTGCTGATCTCCACCGGTGACAAGGATCTGGCCCAGCTGGTCAGCTCGCACGTCACCCTGATCAACACCATGAGCAATACCGTCACCGACATCGACGGCGTGATGGAAAAATTCGGCGTGCGGCCGGAGCAGATCATCGACTTTCTGACGCTCACCGGCGACACCGTCGACAACGTGCCAGGCGTGCCCAAGTGCGGCCCGAAGACCGCAGCCAAGTGGCTGGCCGAATACAACACACTGGATGGCGTAATCGCCAACGCCGACAAGATCGGCGGCAAGATCGGCGAGAGCCTGCGCGCTGCGCTCCCACAGCTGCCGTTATCACGCGAACTGGTGACGATCAAGCTGGACGTGCCGCTGGATGTTGGCCCGACCGATCTGGCCCAACGTGAGGCGGATACGTCGCAATTGCGGGAGCTTTATACGCGGTATGGATTCAAGGCCGCGCTGAAGGATCTGGATGCGGCTGAGCAGGCATCGCCAACCTATCCGACCGGGCCCGACGGGCAACGAGCAGCGGACAGCGCGGCAAGTGGCGCCGCGGTGGCTCCAGGCACGACTGTTACCAATGAAATCATCGACGCTTCGCTATCGGCACCGGGCGAATACGAACTGGTCACCACGCAAGATCAGTTCGATGCATGGCTGAAAAAACTGCAGGCCGCCGAGCTGATCGCCTTCGATACCGAGACCACCAGCATCGACGCGATGCGCGCGGAAATCGTCGGCGTCAGCCTGGCGGTGGAACTGGGCAAGGCCTGCTATATCCCGCTCGGTCACGATTACCCGGGCACACCGACGCAGTTACCACGCGATGCCGTGCTCGCGGCGCTCAAACCCATCTTTGAGGATGCGGACAAGCCCAAGCTCGGCCAGCACGCCAAATACGACATCAACGTGCTGAGCCATTACGGCATTGCCGTGCAAGGCCTGAAGCACGACTCGATGCTCGAATCCTATGTGTGGAATGCCACCGCCACGCGACATGACATGGATTCACTGGCGCGGCTGTACCTTGGTTACGAAACCATCAAGTACGAGCAGGTCGCAGGCAAGGGCGCCAAGCAGATCTCATTTTCGCAGGTGGATCTGGATACCGCCTGCCGCTATGCCGCCGAAGATGCCGATGTCACCCTGCGCCTGCATCACGCGCTATGGCCGAAGCTGGAAAGCGAACCCAAGCTGCGCGCGGTGTATCAGGACATCGAAATCCCGCTGGTGCCGGTGCTGGCCGAGATGGAGCGTCGCGGCGTGCTGATCGACGGCGACGAGCTGCGCAGGCAGAGCCAGCAGCTGGGCAAGCGCATGCTGGAACTGCAGCAGCAGTCGTACAAGCTGGCCGGGCATGAATTCAACCTCGATTCGCCCAAGCAGTTGCAGGCTGTGCTGTTCGATGAACTCGGCCTGCAGGCGAAACTGAAAACGCCGACTGGCCAGCCATCCACCAACGAGGAAGCGCTGGAGGCCATTGCCGATACGCACGAGCTGCCGCGACTGATCCTGGACTATCGCGGCCTGGCCAAGCTGCGCTCCACCTATACCGACAAGCTGTCCGGCATCGTCAACCCGCGCACCGGCCGCGTGCATACCAGCTACCACCAGGGATCGGTGGCGACCGGGCGCATTTCCTCTTCCGAGCCGAATCTGCAGAACATCCCGGTGCGTACCGAGGAAGGCCGGCGTATCCGCCAGGCGTTCATCGCGCTGCCGGGCTGGAAGGTGATGGCCGCCGACTATTCGCAGATCGAATTGCGCATCATGGCGCACCTGTCCGGCGACGAAGGTCTGCTGCGTGCGTTCCACGAAGGCGGCGACGTGCACCGCGCCACCGCAGCGGAAGTGTTCGGCGTCACGCCGGATGATGTCACCACCAACCAGCGCCGCGCGGCCAAGGCGATCAACTTCGGCCTGATGTACGGCATGAGCGCGTTCGGCCTGGCGCGCCAGCTCGGCGTCGATCGGGGCGAAGCCAGCGACTATATGGCACGCTATTTTTCGCGTTATCCCGGTGTGCGCGCCTACATGGATTCCACGCGCGAGCAGGCACACCGCGATGGCTACGTGGAAACCATCTACGGCCGACGGCTGTATCTGGAAAACCTCACCTCGCGCAATCAGGGACTACGTCAAGGCGCCGAGCGTGCTGCGGTCAACGCGCCGATGCAGGGCAGCGCCGCCGACATCATCAAGCGCGCGATGATCGCCGTGGCCGGATGGCTGAAAGGCCGCGACGACGCCCATATGCTGATGCAGGTACACGATGAACTGGTGTTCGAGGTGCGTGCGGACGCAGTGGATGTGTTGCGCGCCGCCGTGATCGAGCGGATGTCCGGCGCCGCGGAACTGGCGGTGCCTTTACTGGTCGATGTTGGCGTGGGCGACAACTGGGACGAGGCGCACTGATCCGTTCACTTTGGGACACGCCGGGAATTCGAAGTTATCCACAATAACGACCCAAACACCCCAGTTCTCATCAGATGAACCGTCAATAAATTTTTTCTACGATCTCTGAAACTTTCCCCACAAGTCGCGTTCAAATCTATCGGATGCACGCAACGGCATCCCCGGCGTGCCTACCTCCCTGGGCCGCCACCCGGTACGAACCTCTCCCCTGGGTTTCGTGACGGCCGGCCCCGAAGGTTCCCCCTAGCCTTCGGGGCCTTTTTTTATCGGTCACTTGGTAAGTGCCATGGACTTTTTGTGCACGGGGGCGTCCGGCATACTCGTGGCTCAATCCATCGGGAGAGCTTCATGCGCGCAGGTCTGATCATCGTCGGCATCATTCTGCTGGTCGCCGGCATCTGGGTCACGCTGGGCAACGGCAGTTACAAGCAGACTGACACGCTGGTGCAGCTCGGGTCCGCCAAGATCGAGGCGACCCACACCAAGGCCGTGCCGCAATGGGCGGGCATTGCAGGCATCGTGGTCGGTGGCTTGCTGGTGGTGGGTGGGTTCGTCAGCAAAAAACGTTGAATCCGCGAACGCTCGACTCTCAGAAAACTCCCGCCCATGCAGCAGTTTTTCCTAGGATGTTGCCTTTGCAGCGTATGCGTAATGACGGCCCGCAGCGACGCGGACCGTTACAATAGGGCGGATGGATGTCTCCCACCTGATCGACCCGCTCAACGATGCGCAGCGCGAAGCCGTCTGCGCACCACCTGGCCACTATCTGGTGCTGGCCGGCGCTGGCTCCGGCAAGACCCGCGTGCTCACCCACCGTATCGGCTGGCTGACCCAGGTCGAGCGCGTGCCGCCCTGGGCGATTCTCGCGGTCACCTTCACCAACAAGGCCGCCGGCGAAATGCGCTCGCGGCTGGATGCGCTGATCCCGGGCGGCACGCAGGGACTGACCGTAGGCACCTTTCACGGCATTGCCCATCGCCTGCTGCGCCGGCACTGGCGCGAAGCCGGCCTGACCGAAACCTTCCAGATTCTCGATTCGGACGACCAGCTGCGGCTGGTCAAACGCGTCGTCGCCGGGCTGGGCCTGGACGATGCGCGCTTCCCGCCGCGTCAGGCCAGCTGGCAGATCAGCAACTGGAAGGACGAGGGCAAGCGCCCGGAAAGTATCGAGCACGGCAACCACCCGGTCACCCGCACCTTTGTGCAGATCTACCAGGCCTATGAAGACGCCTGCCGCCGCGCCGGCCTGGTCGACTTCGCCGAGCTGCTATTGCGCGCACACGAGCTATGGTTGAAAAATCCTGCCGTGCTGGAGCACTACCAGCAGCGCTGGCGCTATCTGCTGATCGACGAATTTCAGGACACCAACACGCTGCAGTATGCGTGGATCCGAGTGCTCGCCGGCAGCGCCGGGCAAGTTTTTGTCGTCGGTGATGATGACCAGGCCATCTACGGCTGGCGCGGCGCCAAGGTCGAGAACGTACAGCAGTTCCTGAAGGACTTCCCCGGCGCACGCACGATCAAGCTGGAGCAGAACTACCGCTCCACCTCCAACATTCTCAAGGCCGCCAACAGCGTGATCGCGCGCAACGGTGGCCGCCTCGGCAAGCAGCTGTGGACGGCAGGCGATGACGGCGAGCGCATCGCGCTATATGCCGCGTACAACGAGCAGGACGAGGCGCGTTTCGTGATCGAGCGCATCCGCGAATACGTGGCTGAGCATGGCAATGCGAAGGACTGCGCGATCCTCTACCGCTCCAACGCGCAGTCGCGCAATTTCGAAGAGCAGCTGATCCAGCGCGACATTCCCTATCGCGTCTACGGCGGTCAGCGCTTTTTCGAGCGTGCCGAGGTCAAGGATGCCCTGGCGTATCTACGCCTTACCGCTAACCGGCACGACGACGCGGCATTTGAGCGCGCGGTCAACACGCCGCCGCGCGGCATCGGTGACCGCACACTCGATGCATTGCGCAAGCGCGCACGCAGCGACAACACCTCGATGTGGGAAACTGCACTGATCGAGCTGGCCAGCGGCAGCGAGCTGGCCGGTCGCGCCAAGAATGCAGTGAAGGCGTTTCTGGCAATGATCGACGCGATGGCCAAGACCTTCGCAGGGCATGACGGCGACGCGTCGTTCACCCTTGCCGAACAGATCGACCATGCCATCACCCACACCGGTCTGCGCGATCACTACGAAAAGGACAGCCGCGGCAACGGTGAGGCGCGAGTGGAAAATCTCGACGAACTGGTCAATGTCGCCAGCCGCTTCGAGCCGACGCAGGAAGATATCGAGGCCGGGCTCAGCGAATTGTCCGCCTTCCTGTCGCACGCCACGCTGGAATCCGGCGAAAATCAGGGCGAAAAATGGGACGACTGTGTGCAGCTGATGACCCTGCACTCGGCCAAGGGCCTGGAGTTTCCGATCGTGTTTCTGGTCGGCATGGAAGAAGGCCTGTTTCCCAGCCAGCGCTCGGTCGACGACGAAGGCCGGCTTGAGGAAGAGCGGCGCCTCGCTTACGTCGGCATCACCCGCGCCCGCGAAAAACTGTTTGTGACGCACGCCGAATCGCGTCGTATGCACGGCACCGAAATGCTGGCGCGCCCCTCGCGTTTCCTCGGCGAAATGCCCGCCGAATTGATCGACGAAGTACGCCCCCGCGTGCAGGTCAGCCGCCCGATCTACGCGGGCCGCTTCAACCAGCCATCGTCATCGCTGCAGGAAGAACTCCCAGTCAAACTCGGCCAACGTGTAAGCCACCCCAGCTTCGGCGAAGGCGTGGTACTCAGCGCCGAAGGCAGCGGCGGCCATGCACGATTGCAAGTGAATTTCGAAGGCGCCGGCAGCAAGTGGCTGGTAGCGGCGTATGCGAATCTGACGCCGCTGTAGCCTGACGTTATCGGTTGACTATGCAGCTACGCTGAGTCCGCTTTCGGCCATTACCCGAGGTCTGCTTTGGGCTGAGGCTGTGTAAAAACGCAAAACCCCGAGCTATGCGCAAATATATGTTTCTTTGCCGCACCTTGTCAGCGATGCGAGGAAAGTAAGGAGCCCTCA
>NZ_JACHCP010000013.1 GCF_014207185.1 Rhodanobacter sp. A1T4 | reverse complement strand
GTAGTGTGGCTTTGCCATGCAAGAGTAGGTCACCGCCAGGGGCCTTACACTGAACAACCCTCACCGGAAACGGTGGGGGTTTTTCTTTTTGCGCGCGCGTTTAATGTGCCCGCTTAAACGCCTGCGGATATATCGCATTCGCCATCGCGTAGCAGCGCTGCTGCGATTCTTTTTGATACGCTCGAAAATTACGAGCTGTGCGTCGGCTCAGACGACATCGCTTCTGTTCCTGCAAGTGCTCTGACACGCGGATCTCTGCCTTTTTGAACAGGCCGGCTTGTGTTGGAATGACATGACGCACTTCACGAGTCATCATGCACGCACGACCGGCAGGTGCTTCTGAAACGATGGATCCACGACTCAATCGACGTCAGGAAGAATTGATCATTCTCGTGCAGCGCGAAGGCTTTGTTGCCGTCGAGCAGGCGGCTTCACATTTCGACGTGACGCCGCAGACGATACGCAGAGATCTTTCGACACTGTGCGACGCCGGCTTGTTGCGGCGTTATCACGGTGGCGTAAGCCTGCCATCGAGCGTGGAGAATCTGGCCTACAACGCTCGCAAAGGTCTTTTGCAGGCAGAAAAGCAGCGCATAGCGGCTCTGGTTGCCGAACACATCCCGGATGAAGCTTCGCTCTTCATCAATCTCGGCACCACGAACGAGGATGTCGCGCGTGCGTTGATGACCCACAAAGGTCTTCGCATCATCACCAACAATCTCAATGTGGCGCTCATGTTGAGCAACAACCCGTCGTTCGAAGTCATTGTGGCGGGCGGTTTGGTGCGTGGGCGCGATCACGGCGTGACCGGCGAAGCGACGATCGAATTGATTCGTCAGTTCAAAGTGGATTTTGGCATTGTCGGTATTTCCGGAATCGATCTGGATGGCACGTTGCTGGATTTCGATTTCCAGGAGGTGCGTGTGGCGCAGGCCATCATCGAGCACTCGCGCCAGGTCTATCTGGCCGCGGATCACAGCAAGATCGGACGCAATGCACTGGTTCGCCTCGGTTCGCTTTCACGTATCGGTGCCTGGTTTACCGACCGCGATCCGCCCGAACCACTACTGGCCGTGCTCGAGAGTGCGGGAACGCATCTGCACGTTGCTGATTAGCTGCGGTCATATTCATCCCGGCGGGTTCGTATTCCCTGGCTACTGACGACAAAGCCAGGATGGCTACGTTGCGCTGCAGCGTGCGCTGTTTGTAAATGTTCGAATATGATCGATAGAGCTCGATAGTTGGCTTTATCAAGCTTATCTAGTTTCGAAAAGCATAAATTCATTTTCTATTTTCATAAACAGTATTCCGTTTCGCAGATGCTGCCGGTTACTGGCTCATGCGACTTCGTGAACTGTTGTCATCGGAGTGGTGCATGTCGGAGCGGGTCGACTTACTGGTGGTCGGTGGTGGTATCAACGGTACCGGCATCGCGCGTGACGCCGTTGGTCGCGGCCTGTCGGTTGTGCTGTGCGAGCGAGACGATCTTGCATCGCATACGTCCAGTGCCAGCACCAAACTGATTCACGGCGGGCTGCGCTATCTCGAGCAGTTCGAGTTTGCGCTGGTGGGCAAGGCACTTGCCGAACGCGAGGTGCTGCTCCGCGCCGCGCCGCACATCATCTGGCCGCTGCGTTTCGTGTTGCCGCACCAGCCGCACCTGCGGCCGGCCTGGATGATTCGCATCGGTTTGTTTCTGTATGACCATCTTGGTCGTGGTCGCCGTACGCTCCCCGGTTCACGGCGCATTCGTTTCAGCAAACATGTAGTCGGTACCCCGTTGCGCGACGAGTTTCATGTGGGCTTTGTCTACTCCGATGCCTGGGTCCAGGACGCGCGGTTGGTGGTACTCAACGCGATGGATGCGGCGCAACGCGGTGCTGAGATACTCACTCACACGCGATGCATCAGCGCAAAGAAAGAGGGTACGGATTGGATCGCCGAGCTCGAGTCGGATAGTGGCGTTCGCCGCACTGTTCGCGCTCGCGCACTGGTAAATGCGGCCGGACCATGGGCAGCTAAATTTCTCGATGATATAGCCCATATCGAACACAGCCACTCGCTGCGATTGATCAAGGGCAGTCACATTGTCGTGCCCAAGCTGTATGACCATCGCTATGCGTACATCTTCCAGCAGCCTGATCGCCGCATTGTTTTTGCCATTCCGTATGAACGCGACTTTACCCTCATCGGCACCACCGATATCGAATATCAGGCCGATCCGTCGCACCCGACAATCGATGGTGAAGAAACGGCTTATCTCTGCGAAGCCACCAATCGCTATTTCAAGCGCAATCTCACGCCGGCTGACGTGGTGTGGAGCTACAGCGGTGTGCGTCCGCTGCTTGAGGACAAGAGCGGCAACGCCTCCGAAGTAACGCGCGATTACCACATCGAACTCGATAGCAGCGGTCCGCCACTGTTGAACGTCTTCGGCGGCAAGCTCACGACTTATCGAAAGCTGTCCGAGGAAGCACTCGATTTGCTCGGCGAAGCACTGGGCAATACCAAGCCGGCGTGGACGGCCAAGGGGCCTCCGCTGCCAGGTGGTGGCGAATTCAACATCGACGCGTTGCTCGATGATGTTCGCGCAAGCCGCCCGTGGCTGTCGGAAGTCATGGCCTGGCGACTGGTGCACAACTACGGCACACGCACACGCGATTTGCTTGGCGAGGCTGATGGGCTGGAGGCACTTGGAGAGCACTTCGGCAGCGACCTCTATCAAGCCGAGGTCGATTACCTGATAAGGCATGAGTGGGCGACTCAGGCTGAAGACATTCTCTGGCGGCGTAGCAAGCTCGGCTTGCGGGTCAGTCCCGATGATGTTGCGCGTCTGACCGCGTACCTCGCCAAAGTTCCAGCTCGATAAGGGTGGACGTTTGCCTGAGCAAATGCAGGCAAGCGCCTAGAGTGCCAACAACCATGGACCGCGAAAATCATCAAAGGTGAAGCGAGATGCGCAAACTAACAGGCGAGCTTATTTCTGAAGCAATAGCAATGTTCATCATCATCGCCTTTGGCGATTCAGTCGCAGCGATGTACATACTCTACGATCCCAGCCCTTACCAAAATGCTTATTGGGGCGTCTGTATCGCATGGGGCTTGGCCGTAACGCTGGCGATCTACGTTACCGGCTCGGTATCCGGCACGCATGCGAATCCTGCCGTAACTTTGAGTTTGGCCATATTCCGCAATTTTGAGTGGAAGAAGGTGGTGCCTTACTGGCTGGCCCAGGTGGTGGGTGCCTTCGCCGGCGCCGCCATCGTCTATGTGTTGTTTGGCCCGGTGATCGATCACTACAACGAAACGCACCAGCTCACTCGCGTTGCGGGCGGAGCAGCTGGCGTATTTTTCACCCACCCGGGTCTGGCGATCACGCCGATGCACGCATTGCTTGATCAGATAATACTCACCGCCTTTCTGCTGTTTGGCATCTTCGCGATCACCGAGCAGTACAACGAGATGGCGCCGATGGCCAATTCCGGTGCGCTGATGATCGGTTTGCTGGTAGCGACAATCGGCGCGTCGATGGGTTACCTGGAAGCATGGGCGATCAATCCCGCACGTGACTTTGGGCCGCGCCTGTTCGCTTACCTGGCTGGCTGGAATTCATCAGCCCTTCCGTCGCCTGAAAACTACTGGTGGATTCCGATCGTCGGGCCATTAATCGGTGGCGTGGTGGGTGGTGGTGCCTATCAGTGCCTGATCCGTCCGTTCTTGCCAGCGCGCGTGCGTGCTGCCGAGGCTGAGCGCCTCGGCTTGGCCTCAGGCGACGGTGCGCTTCCGAAATAAGCCCGGCTGAATATTCCACTGAGCTTTCTCCGATTTGAATTGTCGAGAAGTTCAATAGGGCGTTTTCATCATTCTGACCATGTGAGGCGAGTTCCATGAGCAAGCAATACATCCTGGCTATTGACCAAGGCACCACCAGCTCGCGTTCGATGCTTTTCGATCACGATGGCCGTGTCGTTGGCATGGCGCAACGTGAATTCACCCAGATCTTTCCGCAGCCGGGTTGGGTCGAACACAACCCTCGCGAGATCCTGACCAGTGTATTGGTGACCTTGACCGAGGTGATCAACAACGCCCAGGTCGACGCCGAATCCATCGTCGGCATCGGCATTACCAACCAGCGAGAGACCGCGGTGGTGTGGGACAAGGCGACGGGGCAGCCGATCTACAACGCGATCGTGTGGCAGTCGCGCCAGACGCGCGAAATATGCGACCAGCTTCAGGCCGACGGCTACGAAGACATGGTCCGCGCGAAAACCGGCCTGCTGATCGACGCCTATTTTTCGGGCACCAAGGTGAAGTGGATACTCGATCACGTCGACGGTGCGCGCGAGAAGGCGGAAAAAGGCGAGTTGCTGTTCGGCACCATCGACACGTGGCTGATCTGGAACCTCACTGGCGGCAAGGCGCACGTTACCGATTACACCAACGCCTCGCGCACGTTGATGTTCAACATTCATACCAAGGAATGGGATGACGAGCTGTTGAAGATGCTCGATGTTCCGCGCGCCGTGCTGCCCGAAGTGCGTTCGTCCAGCGAAGTGTACGGGACCACCTTGCCGCAGTACCTGCTCGGTCGTGAAGTGCCGATTGCCGGTGTCGCGGGTGATCAGCAGGCGGCGTTGTTCGGCCAGGCCTGCTTCGAGCCCGGACTGGCCAAGAATACCTATGGCACCGGCTGCTTCATGCTGATGAACACCGGCGAGAAGGCGGTCACCTCGAAGAATGGACTGCTCACGACAATCGCCTGGGGCATTGATGGCAAAGTCGAATACGCGCTGGAGGGTAGTGTCTTCGTGGCCGGTTCGGTGATCCAGTGGCTGCGCGATGGCCTGCGCATGCTCGGCAAGGCCAGCGATTCGCAGTCCTACGCCGAGCGTGCGCATGACAACGATGGCGTTTATTTCGTGCCGGCGTTCGTGGGTCTTGGCGCGCCTTACTGGCGCAGCGATGTGCGCGGTGCGGTATTCGGATTGTCACGCGGTACGACGAAGGAGCAGTTCATTCGCGCGGCGCTGGAGTCGATGGCGTATCAGACACGCGACGTACTGGCGGCGATGGAAACAGACTCCGGTATATCGTTGAAGGAGCTGCGCGCCGACGGTGGCGCGATTGCCAACGACTTCATGGCGCAGTTCCAGGCGGATATCCTCAACATTCCCGTGTTGCGTCCCGAAGTGCAGGAAACCACAGCCCAGGGTGCCGCCTTTCTTGCCGGTCTGGCCACGGGTTTCTGGAGCAGCCGCGAGGAAATCGCGCGGATGTGGGCGGTGGATAAACGCTTTGAACCGACCATGCAGGAGCCGGAACGTGAAAAGCTTTACGCCGGCTGGAAGCAGGCTGTCGAGGCGACGATGGGCTTCAAGGTAAAGGCATAAAGCGGATCGAACCCGTTGCGATACAAAAAATAACGGTTAGAAAAAGAAAAGGCGGTGTACAAATACACCGCCTTTCATGTCAGTGTTCCTGCCACGCGCCGTTAGGCGAACGCGTAACCGAATTGATCTTCAAACTCGGCGGCGAATTCTTCGTAGGTGAAGCTCTGATTCTGTGTGCCGGGATGTTCAACCTTGAGCGCACCCATCAGCGAAGCCATACGGCCAACGGTCGGCCAGTCCAGGCCGCGCATGATGCCGAAGATCAGCCCCGCGCGATACGCGTCGCCGCAACCCGTCGGATCAACGATCTTGCGCTCGCGCGCCGGTGGAATCTGATGCGACTCACCGCCTACATGGATGACCGAGCCGCGTGGGCCGTGGGTCACGATGTAGGCTGTCACGTGTGACGCGATCTCGGCGGCACTCCAGCCAGTGCGCGTCTGCAGGAGCTGCGATTCGTAATCGTTGACGATCACGTAGGTCGCCTTTTCGATCATCGCGCGAAATTCTTCGCCGTTGAACAAGGGCATCGCCTGGCCAGGATCGAAGATAAAGGGCACGCCGCGCGTTGCGAATTCGTCCACGTGCTGCAGCATCGCCTCACGGCCATCGGGAGCGACGATGCCGAAGTCGATGTCCTTGATGTCCCGCACGTGGTTTTCCTGCGCGCTGGACATCGCGCCGGGATGAAAGGCGGTGATCTGGTTGTTGTCCAGATCCGTGGTGATGAAGCACTGCGGTGTGAACTGATCGTCGAAAACACGCACGCCATCGAGACAGATACCCTTCTGCTGCATATGCTCGCGGTAGGGTGCAAAGTCCTGCCCCACTGCGGCTACCGGTAGCGGATTGCCGCCGAGCAGTTTCAGGTTATAGGCAATATTGCCCGCGCAGCCGCCGAATTCCCGCCGCATCCGTGGCACCAGGAACGACACATTAAGGATATGCACCTGATCGGGCAGGATGTGGTTCTTGAACTGATCCTGGAACACCATGATGGTGTCGTAGGCCAGCGATCCGCAGATAACAGCAGACATGATGTGCGGGTGCCCCTCAGCGTGGGTGTTGCTCGTAGAAACGACGCCGCAGCTGCGGACGACGGGAACCGAGCCATTAGGCTTCGGCAGGCAAAGGTCGGAATCGTACCGCCATCTGCCTGCAATGGCGACACTTCAGGTGCGTGAACAACTCACTTCAAGGCGCAGGAATCGCACTTATCGCCGTGTTGTACAAGGATTTCTTAACGTTAATGTTCTTGCGCAAGGTGGCCGCGCTGACTAGACTGGTGAGCTTACTTTTTAGCCAAGCCGACCCACGGCGGACCCATGTTCAAGAAGTTTCGCGGGATCTTTTCCAACGACATCTCCATCGATCTCGGCACGGCCAACACGCTGATTTATGTGCGTGGTCAGGGCATCGTGCTGAACGAACCGTCGGTGGTGGCGATCCGTCAGGACCGCGGCCCGGGTGGCCCCCGCACCATCGCAGCGGTCGGTACCGAGGCCAAGCGCATGCTGGGCCGTACGCCAGGCAACATTGCCACCGTGCGTCCGATGAAGGACGGTGTCATCGCCGACTTCACCATGACCGAGGCGATGCTGCAGCATTTCATCAAGCAGGTGCATAAGTCGCGCCTTTTGCGTCCGAGCCCGCGCGTGCTGGTATGCGTACCCTGCGGTTCGACCCAGGTCGAGCGTCGCGCGATCAAAGAATCGGCCGAAGGCGCGGGTGCGCGCGATGTGTTTTTGATCGAGGAGCCCATGGCGGCCGCGATCGGTGCCGGTATTCCGGTGCACGAGGCGCGTGGCGCGATGGTGCTGGATATTGGTGGCGGTACCTCCGAAGTGGCGGTGATCTCGCTCAACGGCATTGTGTACTCGCAGTCGGTACGCGTCGGCGGCGATCGCTTCGACGAGGCGATCATCAACTACGTACGACGCAACCACGGCACGCTGATCGGCGAATCCACCGCCGAGCGGATCAAGATGGAAATCGGTTGTGCGTTCCCGCAGGCTGACGTCAAGGAGATCCAGATCTCCGGTCGCAACCTCGCCGAGGGCGTGCCGCGGATGTTCACCATCAACTCCAACGAGATTCTGGAAGCGCTGCACGAACCACTGGCCGGTATCGTGGCTGCAGTGAAATCCGCCCTGGAACAGACCCCGCCGGAGCTCTGCTCGGACGTGGCAGAGCGCGGCATCGTGCTCACCGGCGGTGGTGCGTTGCTGCGCGATCTGGATCGGCTGATTTCGGAAGAGACCGGGCTGCACGTGCAGGTGGCGGATGATCCGCTGACTTGCGTGGCACGCGGCGGCGGCAAGGCGCTGGAGCTGATCGATCAGCACGGCAGCGATTTCTTCGCACCCGAATAACACGCGGTAGTCAGGGGCGGCCATGGCGCGCGCGCGCGACGAATCCTCGCCTCTGTTTGCTGGCAATGCGGCTGGCACGCTGCGGCTGATTTTCTATCTCGCGCTGGCCATGGTGCTGATGGTGCTCGATCATCGCAATAACTGGCTGTGGCGTATGCGCTACACCGCGTCGATGGTAGTGGAGCCGGTCTATCGCCTTGCCGGCTTGCCGGCGGTCGGCATTCGCACCGCAAGTGTGGCTTTCGCCGATCGCCAGCGGTTGACCGAGCAAAACCAGCGCTTGCGCGAAGACCTGCTGCTGGCCAATGCCAAGTTGAATCGCATGGGCGCCGTCGCCGTGCAGAACGAGCGCCTGAAACAGTTGCTCGATACCCAGCATAGCCTCGAACTCAACGTACAGCTCGCGCACGTCATCGGCGTGGATCTGGGTGCCTATCGCTATCAGCTGACCTTGAACGTCGGCGCGCGCGATGGCGTCAAGCCCGGCCAGCCAGTGATCGACGCGCATGGCGTGATGGGGCAGATCAAGGAGGTATTGCCGACCACGTCGGTGGTGATGCTGATAACCGATCCCTCGCATGCCATTCCCGTGGTGATCGCGCGCTCCGGCCTGCGCACGGTGGCTTACGGTTCGCGCGAAAGCGGTCAGTTGAGTCTGCCGAATATTCCGCTGGCGGCCGATGTGCGCGTGGGTGATCACTTGCTGACTTCCGGACTGGGTGGGCGTTTTCCACCCGGGTTTCCGGTCGGCGATGTGCGCTCGGTGGCACCGTCTTCCACAGGTATGTTCCAGGCGGCGCAGGCCGATCCCGCGGCAGACATCGATCGCAGCGAGGACGTACTGCTGCTGCACGATCAGGCCGAGCCGGATGGCCCGCCCGCGCCCATAACCCCGATGGGGCCGCCGGCTGATCTGGCGCCACCAGTCGAGACGGTGCCTGCCGCGTCATCCAGTCAGGCGGGTGCTTTCGTCAAGAAGCCATCCGCGCCGGCGTCGGCCGATAGCAGCGGGGGACCGCCATGAGCCGGCAGCGATTGAGCCGCTGGTGGTTTATCGGCACGTTGGTATTCGCGCTGCTGTCGATGCTGGTGCCGCTGCCTGGGGTGCTGGAACCGTTCAAGCCCTACTGGCCGGCGCTGATCCTTCTCTACTGGTGCCTGGAGTCGGAGGATCGCGTCACGCTGGGCATGGCTTTTACGCTGGGCCTGGCTGCAGATCTTCTCAATGGCGTGGTGTTGGGCGAGCAGGCGATGCGTTTGTGTGCCCTGGTCTTTATCGCGCTGCGCTTTCGCTCGCGCCTGCGCTTTTTTCCGATGTGGCAACAGACGCTTGCCGTGCTGGCGCTGCTGTTGAACGATCGCATCCTGCTGCTCGTTGTGCGGGTGCTGGCCGGTGCGTCGCTGCCGCCAGCAGCTTGGTGGATTTCACCGTTCGTGGGTGCGGCGCTGTGGCCGTTCCTGTTTCTGCTGCTGGACGATCTGCGCGCGCGTTTGCGGATTCAATGATGACCGCCGCCGTGATGCCATGCCAATGAAGATCCGGCGATCGTTCAAGGATACCCGCGGTGAAAGTGCGTTGTTCCAGCGTCGTGCCGTGGTGGGATTTTTGCTGATTCTGCTGAGCTTCGGTCTGCTGGTGAGCCGCTTCCATTTCTTGCAGGTCACGCATCACGACGAGTTCGCCACCCGTTCGACCAACAACAGCGTCAAGCCACGGGCGATTCCGCCGGCGCGAGGGTTGATCTACGATCGCAACGGCGTGCTGCTTGCCGACAATGTACCGGCGTTCCGCCTCGAGGTAGTACCCGACAAGGTACCGGATATGCAGGCACTGCTGACCGAGCTCGGCAAAGTGGTGCCACTCGGCCAGGACGATCTGGATGCGTTCAAGAAGCAGCAGGCACAGAGTCGTCGCTTTGATAGCGTACCGTTGAAACTGCATCTGACCGAAGACGAGATCGATCGTTTCGCGGTGAACCGCTGGCGCTTTCCCGGCGTGGATGTGGTGCCGTATCTGACACGCCACTATCCCCTGGGGCCGCTGTTTGCGCACGTGGTCGGCTACGTCAGCCGCATCGATACCGATGATCTGGACCGGCTCGACCCTGATGAATACAAAGGCACCAGCCACGTCGGCCGCACCGGTCTGGAGCGCTATTACGAAGATGTACTGCACGGCAAACCGGGTTATGAGCTGGACGAGGTGAACGCCGATGGCCGCATCCAGCAAGTGTTGAAAACCATTCCACCGACGCCAGGCACCAACCTCTATCTGAGCATCGACGTGCGCATGCAGAAGGCGGCTGTGGCCGCGTTCGAAGGCCGCCCGGGCGCGGCGGTGGCGATCGATCCGCGCAACGGTCAGGTGCTGGCGATGGTCAGCGTGCCAAGCTTCGATCCCAACCTGTTCGTTAATGGTATTGGCCGCGCCGACTACACCGCGCTGACCACCGACGTTGACAAGCCGCTGCTGGATCGCGCGCTGAAAGGGGCGTATCCACCGGGTTCGACGGTGAAGCCATTTCTGGCGCTTGGCGGTCTTGAATACGGCATTCGACGACCGGAGGACACCGTGTTGTCGACCGGTCAGTTTTGTCTGCCGGGGCAGACGCGCTGTTATCGCGACGATACGCGCGGTGGTGACGGCACGGTCAATATGGTGCGGGCGATCGAGAAATCGACCAACACCTATTTCTACCGACTGGCGTTGGACATGGGTATCGATCGGCTGAGCAGCTGGATGAGTCGTTTCAGCTTTGGCGGCAAGACCGGTATCGATCTGACGGGCGAGGCCGATGGCATTCTTCCCTCACGTGAATGGAAGGCCAAACGCAGCAAGCAGGGCTGGTTTCCTGGCGAGACGGTGATCGCCGGCATCGGTCAGGGTTACTGGGCGGTGACGCCGCTGCAGTTGGGTCATGCGATGGCGACATTGGCGGGTCACGGCATGCCCTATTTGCCGCGACTCGTCATGGCTACCCGGGCCAGCGGCGATGCACGGCCACAGATGCTGGCGAATCCGCCCAGCGGTCCGTCGCTGATCCAGAAGCCATCCGATTGGAACGTGATCAACGAAGGCATGCGCGCGGTGATTACCGGCGGCACCGGCAAGGGACTCAACGATGGGTTTCCTTACCCGATCGCCGGCAAGAGCGGCACGGCCGAGCGTTTCTCGCGCACTTCCGACGCTTACGACACGAATAAGAATTCAGCCCATCTGGCCGCGCGCCATCGCGCGTGGTTCGAGGCATACACGCCGGCCGATGATCCGAAGATTGCCGCCGCTGCGGTGCTCGAAGCTGGCGCGTGGGGCGCCAAGGATGCTGGCCCGATCGTGCGCAAGATTTTCGATACGTGGCTGCTGATGCAGGGCAGCACGGCGCCGTCAGACACGCCACTGCCGTATCAGTCGCTGCCAGCACCTGCCGGTAGTGTGTCGGTGGAAGATCAGCCGGTAGAAAGCTCAAGCAGCGAGGGCGGCCCATGATCGACACGATGACGATACGTCTGCAGCGTTTCCTGCGGCGCATCCTCACCCGGCCACGCATCGATCTGCCGCTCGCAATGGCGCTGATCCTGCTGGCCATGGTCGGATTGGTGACGCTGTACAGCGCCAGCGACAGCAGCCTTTCCATGGTCAGCGGACAGGCGGCGCGCTTTGTACTGGGCGCTGCGCTGCTGCTGCTGATTTCGCGTATTCCGCCATCGGTGCTACGTAACTGGACGCCGTGGCTGTATCTGGCCAGCACTGCCTTTCTGGTGATTGTCGCGGTGCTAGGCGAGGGCCGCGGTGCCAACCGCTGGCTCAACCTGGGCGTGATGCGCTTTCAGCCGTCCGAACTGCTCAAGCTGACCATGCCGATGATGGTCGCCTGGTATCTGCATCCGCGCCAACTGCCGCCGCGCTGGAAAGACATCGCGGTGGTCGGCTTGCTGATCGCTGTTCCCGTGGCCCTGATCGTCAAGCAGCCAGACCT
This sequence comes from Rhodanobacter sp. A1T4, assembly GCF_014207185.1. GTDB lineage: Bacteria > Pseudomonadota > Gammaproteobacteria > Xanthomonadales > Rhodanobacteraceae > Rhodanobacter. Next base: position 57,536 of record NZ_JACHCP010000013.1, on the reverse strand, counting down.
CGGTACGGCCCTGCTGGTGGCCGCGGCCGGTGCGTTCGCGCTGTTTCTTTCGGGCATGGCGTGGTGGCGCATGGGCCTGATCGTGGCGGCGGTGGGCGGCATGATTCCGGTGGCCTGGCATTTCCTGCATCAATACCAGCGCGATCGCGTCCTGACCCTGCTCAATCCCGAATCCGATCCGCTGGGCAACGGCTGGCACATCATCCAGTCACAGATCGCCGTGGGTTCGGGTGGCATGTATGGCAAGGGTTTCCAGCAGAGCACGCAGTCGCGACTGGATTTTCTGCCCGAGCACACGACCGACTTTATTTTTGCGGTGTTTTCCGAAGAGTTTGGCCTGGTCGGCGTGATCGGGCTGATTGTGCTTTATGCCTTCATCATCGGCCGCTGCCTGTGGATCGCGATGGAAGCGCGCGATACCTATTCGCGTCTGCTGGCTGGCGCGCTGGGTATGAGCTTTTTCGTCTACGTATTCGTCAACGGCGGTATGGTTGCCGGCATGCTGCCCGTCGTCGGTGTGCCGATGCCGATGGTGAGTTATGGCGGCACCTCGGCGGTGTCGCTGCTGGTCGGGTTTGGTGTGCTTATGTCGATCCATGCCAATCGCAAGATGCATGAGTGAATGTGTTTTGATCGCCGCATTCAACGCATCGGGTGTGCTGCGAACCACGTGTTAGGCTCTCGACGATGCTGTTTCAACGCCAACGAAAATCCCGCATGACTGCTACTTCCGTATCGCGCTTCAACGTCGCCCCGATCCGAGTGGTCGTCGCCTCGATGCTTTTGTCGATGGCAGCGCTTTCACCCGCGCTGGCCGAAACGCATCCCGGTCAGGACGCGCTAGTGCGAGAAGTTACGCGGGATACTGGCAAAGATCCCGCGGCTCTGAATGCGCTGCTCGATGGCGCGCAGCGCAAGCAGAGCATTCTCGATGCGATGGGTCGTCCGGCCGAGGCGAAGCCGTGGAGCGAGTACCGCCCCATCTTCCTGACCGACAAGCGCATCGATGACGGCATCGCGTTCTATCGCGAACACCGCGCCTTGCTGGAACAGATCGGTCAGCAGTACGGCGTGGCGCCGCAGTACATCGTGGCGATCGTGGGCGTGGAAACGTTCTACGGACGCGTCACCGGCAAATACAAGGTGCTCGATGCGCTGGTTACGCTAGGGCTGTACTACCCACCGCGCGCCGCGTTTTTCCGCAGCGAGCTGAAAACCTTGCTGGAGCTGCCCGACAGCCATCTTGGCGGGCCCATCGATACGCTGACCGGCTCTTACGCCGGTGCCGAGGGCTGGGGTCAGTTCATGCCGTCAAGCATCCGCGATTTTGCGGTGGACGAAGATGGCGATGGCCATATCGATCTGAAAAACTCGCTGCCCGATATCCTTGCCAGTGTGGCCAATTATTTCGCCAAGCACGGTTGGGTCAGTGGTGGCGAGGTGGCCATGCGCGCGCAGCCGGACGCTGCGTCAAAGCCGATCACGGTGAAGGATGCCCAGCCACAGTGGCCGCTGGAACAGCTGGAAGCGTGGGGCTATGCGCCGCTGCAGTCGGTGAATCCGGGACAGCTCAGCAGCCTGCAGACGCTGCAAGGTGAAAACGGTCGGGAGTACTGGTTCACCTTCCCGAATTTCTACGTGATCACGCGTTACAACCGCAGCCCACTCTACGCGATGGCGGTCGATCAACTGGCCAAGGCGATTGCGGCCGGCGTGCAGGCGGACTCCGCGCAATGAGAAAAATCGGCGGCGGCCCGGCGAGGTCGGCAGCGGCGGTGCTGATGGCCGCCATGCTGCTTCTGATCCTGCTGCTGTTGACCGGTTGCAGTGGCTCCAAAGCCAAGCCGACCCAAAGCACGCCGCGTGCTTATGGTCGGGCATCGCCATCGTCGTCGGCACCTTCCGCGGGCTACGCCGGCAGCAGCGGCGGCTTTACCGATGACACCAGCAAATCCCAGAGTAGCCGCTATCGCGACAGTGACGACAGCGTGCCGGACGGGCCTCCGCCGGATATCAGCAACCTGGTCGAACCCGTGCCGAAGGTCGAGCCGCGCGCGCTCTATGGCAACAAATCGCCGTATTCCGTGCTCGGTCGCACCTACAACGTGCTGCCTTCGGCAAGCGGCTATGTGGAGCGTGGCATCGCGTCGTTCTACGGGAACAAGTTCCACGGCTACAAGACGTCCAGCCTCGAAAATTACGATATGTACAGCTTCACCGCTGCCAGCAAGACGTTGCCGCTGCCCAGCTATGCGCGCGTCACCAATCTGGCCAACGGCAAAAGCGTGATCGTGCGGATCAACGACCGCGGCCCGTTTCACGAGGATCGGGTAATCGATCTGTCCTACGTGGCCGCGGTGAAGATTGGCGTCTGGCCCAAGGGCACCGGCCTGGTGGAAGTGCGCGGCATCGATCCAGGCGAACCGATACGCGATCTGCCACCACCGCCCCCGGCCGCGCCGCCTGGAAAGCTACCGGGCATCTATTTGCAGGTCGGCGCGTTTTCCGATTCGGCCAATGCGGAGCAGGTGGCACAGCGATTGCGTGCGGCCAATTTTGCTCCGGTGCAGGTAATGGATGCTGAAATCAACGGTCACACCGTGCATCGTGTGCGCCTCGGACCGCTGGCAGATGCTGATAGCGCTGACAAAGTCAGTGACCAGATCACCGACATGGGTCTGCCCAGGCCGCGCGTCGCGGTAGACTGAGCGGAACTTTTCAACCTCTTGTTACTCGATGCCGACGCCCATGCGGTGACGCCATTTCAAAGACTGGACGACACACAACGATGAATTTTTTGCGCCGCACCCTGGTTCCGTTTGCTGCCCTGACCTTGCTGCTCGGCGTTGCCGTCGCGCAAACGCCACCACCGCGTCCCTCGCCGGTACCGCGACCCGTGGTGCCCGATGCACCGGTGCCGCCGCCGCCGGACGTGGATGGCAAAAGCTGGGTGCTGATGGATTACGCCACGGGCCAGATTCTCGCCTCGAAGGATCCCGACCTGCGCGTGGAGCCGGCCTCAATCACCAAGATCATGACCGACTACGTGGTATCGGCCGAAGTGGCCAACGGCAAGATCCACATGACCGATCCGGTCACCATCAGCGAGCGTGCCTGGCGTGGCGGCGGTGCGGGTACCGACGGTTCCACGAGCTTCCTCAAGCTCAATAGCCAGGTGCCGCTGAAGGATCTGCTGTACGGCCTGATCATCCAGTCCGGCAACGATGCGGCGATCGCGCTGGCCGAGCACACTGCCGGCTCCGAAGATGCGTTCGCCGGCCTGATGAACGCGTACGGCAAGCAGCTGGGCATGGTCAACTCGAACTTCGAGAACGCGTCCGGCTACCCGATCGCCAACCACTACACCACCGCGCACGACATCGCGATCCTGTCGCGCGCGCTGATCCATGATTTCCCCGACGACTACGCGATCTCCGCGATCAAGCAGTTCGAGTGGAACGGCATCAAGCAGGGCAACCGCAACACGTTGCTGTGGCGCGATCCGAGCGTGGACGGCATCAAGACCGGCCACACCGCGGCGGCTGGATTCTGCCTTGCGGCGTCGGCCAAGCAGGGCGAGTCGCGCATGATCGCCATCGTGATGGGTGCCAGCAGCGAGAAGGCGCGCGCCGATTCGGCGATGGCCCTGCTCAGCTACGGCTTCCGTTTCTACGAAACACACAAGCTCTACGACGCCAGCAAGCCATTGGTTACGCCGAAGTTGTGGAAGGGTGAGCAAAACCAGCTGCCGATCGGCGTTGCCGACGACGTCCAGGTCACCGTCAAGCGCGGCCAGTACGACCAGCTCAAGGCGACGATGGATATTCCGTCCACACTGATCGCGCCGTTCAAGAAAGGCCAGCAGGTCGGTACGCTGCGCATCACGCTGGCCGACCAGCCGGTGCAGACGATTCCGCTGATTGCCTTGAACGATGCGCCGCAGTGCGGCTTCTTCGGCCGTCTGTGGGACAGCATCCTGCTCTGGTTCCACAGCAGCAAGACCACCAGCGAACCCGCCCCAGGTAGCAAGTGATGGAACCGATCGACTTCAGCAAGGCCAAGCAGGACGGCAAGGGCTTCCAGTTTCCCGGTGAGTTCGAGATCACCGCGGTCGGCAAGGCCAGTGCCAACCTGCCCACCCACGTGCCGCAGATCCTTGATCGCGCCGGCCTGCACGTTTTCCACGAAACCGTGCGACACCGGCAATCGGGCGAAGGCAACTTCGTCTCGGTCACCGTCACCGTTCGCTGTGAAAGCCGCGAGCAGTACGAAGCGGCACACGCGGCGCTGCGCGAGAATGCGGATATTCGGTACACGCTGTGAAAAGCGGGGCGGGCAATATGGAACAGGGATCGTTTGCCCTGCGCTATTGCCGATTTCTCGCTTTTCCCGCCGAAATGCGATCGTCTTTTTTGGGCGCGGCGCCTTGATTCGTGGCTTTTGCCCCTGATGTTGCTCGTTCTGCGCCCCCTTGCCCCAGGCCATCCATGTCGTTGCCGCTGAAAGTTCGTCGCCTTGGCCGCCAGCCGTATGAGCCGGTGTGGCGAGCGATGAGTGCGTTCACCGACAACCGCGTGGCCGATACCGTCGACGAGCTCTGGGTGCTGGAGCATGACCCGGTGTTCACCCTTGGCCAGGCCGGCAAGATGGAGCACGTGCTGATCCCGGGCGATATTCCGGTGGTGCCGGTCGACCGCGGTGGCCAGGTGACCTATCACGGGCCTGGCCAGATCGTGGCCTATCCGCTGATCGACCTGCGCCGCGTCGGCGTCAGCGTGCGCGAACTGGTCAACAAGATCGAACAGTCGATCATCGACAGCCTGGCGCACTGGCAGATTGAAGCCGCCCGGCTCGATGGCGCGCCCGGTGTCTATGTGGGTGCCGCCAAGATCGCTGCGCTGGGATTGCGCGTGCGTCGCGGCTGCAGCTTCCACGGTCTGGCCCTGGACGTGAACATGGATCTGGAGCCGTTCCAGCGCATCAACCCCTGCGGTTACAAGGGCCTGGAAGTGACGCAGATGGTAGACTGCGGCGGTCCATCGCGTCTGGCGGACGTCGAAGAAGTGCTGATCGGTGAATTTTGCCGCCAGTTCGGTTTCGATGCCGAGCCGGCCGCTCCTGTCCTGCCTGAACTCCCCGCCCGTGTGGCGGTCTAGGTACTGCCGATGAGCGACACTTCCGCCACACCAATCCGCAGCATTCCGATCAGCGTCGTTACCGGCACTGCGGATATGCGCGTGCCTGAAAAAAAGCTGGGCAACGACAAGATCGCGCTGAACCGTGCGGGCTTCGATACCGCGGTGCCGATGCTGCGCAAGCCCAGCTGGATTCGCGTCCGATTGCCGCAAGGCAATGCGGTGCAGCAGCTGAAGGCGCGTCTGCGCGAAAACTCGCTGGTCACCGTGTGTGAAGAAGCCTCGTGTCCGAACATCCACGAGTGCTTCAGCAAGGGCACGGCCACTTTCATGATTCTTGGCGAAGTCTGCACACGGCGTTGCTCGTTCTGCGACGTGGCGCATGGCCGCCCGGTGGCACCCGATCCGCTGGAACCGGCGCGACTGGCCGAGACCATTGCCGACATGCGCCTGCGCTATGTGGTGATTACCTCGGTCGATCGCGACGATCTGCGCGATGGCGGCGCCGAGCACTTCGCCAGCTGCATCCGCGCGGTTCGTCACGCCAGTCCGAACATCAGAATCGAAATCCTCACGCCCGACTTCCGCGGCAAGGGTCGTATGGAGCGTGCGCTGGAAGTACTCAAGGATTTTCCGCCGGACGTGTTCAACCACAACCTGGAAACCGTGCCGCACCTGTATCGCGAAGTGCGCCCTGGCGCCGACTACCAGTGGTCGCTGGACCTGCTCAAGCGCTTCAAGGCGCAGCATCCGGACGTGCCGACCAAGTCCGGCATCATGCTTGGCCTGGGTGAAACCTGGGACCAGGTGATCGAGACCATGGGAGATTTACGCGCCCATGACGTCGAGATGATCACCATCGGGCAGTATCTGCAGCCGACGCCGCACCATCATCCGGTGGTGCGCTACTGGACTCCCGAAGAATTCGAGGCTTTGCGTGAAGCCGGCGAGGCGATGGGCTTCCATCATGTCGCGTCCGGTCCGTTGGTACGTTCGTCCTATCACGCCGACCTGCAGGCCCATGCAGCCGGTGTTACCGAGTCAGCCTGAGAGAATTCATGAAATTTCGTCCCCTGCTGGTCCTGCTGCTTGCACTCACCGTCACCTGCGTCGCGGCCCAATCCGCGGCCGACCTCGGTGCCGGCACGCAGAACCGCAAAGCGTCTGTATGGCCGCTCAAGGCCACCACCAATGAAACCCAGGCCGCGCAGCTCTCCGCGCGCTTCCTGACGCGTTTCCACTACGACGCCAAGCCACTCGATGACGCCATGTCGGCGCGCATCTACGACGCGTACTTCAAGTTGCTCGATAGCGAAAAGGTCTTCTTCACGCAGGCGGACATGGACAAGTTTGCGCCGATGAAAACCAAATTCGACGATGCGATCTGGAACCAGGATCTGTCGGCGCCGTTCGAAGTGTTCAACGACTACCTGCAAAGCGCCGTCAAGCAGATGACCTACGCGCGCGGCTTGCTCAAGCAGGGCTTCGATTTCACGACCAACGACAACTACACCTTCGATCGCAAGGATGCGGCCTGGCCGAAGGACCAGACCGAGCTGGACAGCATCTGGCGCATGCGCACAATGAACGACTGGCTGCGCCTGAAGCTGGCCGGCAAGAACGATGACGATATCCGCAAGACGCTGGACAAGCGTTACGCCGGCTACATCGATCGCGTCAAGCAGCTCGATGGTGAGGATGCATTCCAGACTTTCATGACGGCGTACGCCCACTCGACCGATCCACATACCGATTACCTCAGCCCGCGCGACGCCGAGAATTTCGATATTGCGATGCGACTGTCGCTGGAAGGCATCGGCGCGGTGCTGCAGGCGCGTGATGACTACACCGAAATCCACGAACTGGTGCCTGCCGGTCCGGCGGCCAAGTCCGAGAAGATCCATGTGGGCGATCGCATCGTCGGCATCGGCGAAGGCGCGACTGGCCCGGTCACCGATGTGATCGGCTGGCGTCTGGACGACGTGGTCAACCGCATCCGCGGCAAGAAAGACACCACCGTGCGGATCGAGATTCTGCCGGCGGATGCCGGCCTTGATGGCAAGCCTGAAACCGTCACGCTGGTGCGTAAAAAGGTCAGCATCGAGGAGTCGGCGGCCAAGAAAAAGGTCATCGAGATTACCGATGCTGGCGTGACGCGCAAGATCGGCGTGATCGATCTGCCGAGCTTCTACTCCGATTTCGGTGCTCGCAGCGAGGGTGACAAGGATTTCAAGAGCGCCACCCGCGACGTGACCAAGTTGCTCAACGAGCTGAAGGCCGAGGGTGTGGAAGGCGTGGTCGTCGATTTGCGCAACGATGGTGGCGGCTCGCTGGCCGAAGCCGATTCGCTCACTGGCCTGTTTATCGACAAGGGCCCGGTCGTGCAGGTGCGCGATGCCAAGGGTCAGGTCGAGGTACAGGGCGATGAGGACCCCGGCATGGTCTGGAAGGGCCCGCTGGCCGTGCTGGTCAACCGTGGTTCGGCATCGGCCTCGGAAATCTTTGCGGCGGCAATCCAGGATTATCACCGTGGTCTGATCATCGGCAATCCGACCTTCGGCAAGGGTACCGTGCAGAACTTGGTCGACCTTGACCATTTCAGCCAGAACCCTGACGGCAAGCCGCAGTACGGCGAGCTGAAGATGACCATCGCCGAGTTCTTCCGGATCAACGGCGGCTCCACCCAGCTCAAGGGCGTAACGCCGGACCTCGCGTTCCCGAACAACGGGGATGACAAGGATTACGGCGAGTCGACCTACGACAACGCGCTGAAGTGGACGCAGATCTCGCCGGCCGGTTACCAGCCGGTGGCTGACCTGCACGCCTATCTGCCACAGCTGCAGCAGATGCACGACGCACGCACGGCAAAGTCGCCGGCATGGCAGCTGATGCTGGACGAACTGGCGCAGTACAAGATGATGCGCGCAAAGACTTCGGTGTCGATGAACCTTGCCACGCGTGAAGCCGAACGCAAGCAGCAGGATGCGATTCAGGCCGGCTTCCGCACGCGGCACAAGGCGATCGACGGTTCCGATGCATTGCTGAGTGACGACGACAGTGCGCTGGATGACGGCCTCGATGCCAACGAGCGCAGCCTCAGCAGCGAACTGAAAGAAGAGAAAGACGCCAAGAAGGCCAAGGACGTGCAGCTCAACGAGACCGCGCACATCATTTCCGACGCGGTCGGTCTGATCAAAGGCGATTCCAAACTGGCTGCCCAGGTACTGCCGTACGCTGGCAAGGGTACGGATTCCGTGCTGGTGTCCGGTGCAGCGACTGTTGCCGCGCCGGCAGCGCCCACCTCGGCCTCACCTCCCGCAGGTCAGTAAGGCGGCGTCATTCATGCCTGCAATATGAGATAAAAAAACAGCGCTTCGGCGCTGTTTTTTGGACGTCCAAAGCGGCGTCTATTCGCCGTAGCCGAAACGGTCCATCAACGGCCGCAATATCGGCAGCACGGCTTGGAATGGTTCCCGATAAGCATGCCAGCGGTTCACCGCCTTGCGATGGATACCCTGGGTGACCTGGGCATAACTCGGTGTGCTGATGTAATGCTTGTCCTGCGCATGTTCGGCGAAGCGTGCCATCGGCGCAGCATCGGCGACGTCGAGAAACTGCCCCAGCTGCGCGACATGATCGTCAAAATGACTGACCACGGATTCATAGCGCCACTCCAGCACGCGCGGCGCAAAGACGTCGACTTGCTTGTGCCAGTGTTCGAACGCCTGTACGTAACTGCGCGCCAGACGCTGCAGCGATGAGCAAAGCACCATGAACGCTGGCGAGCGGAACGGCTGCATGTAACAGCTCAATAAAACATCGCATGGATGGCGCACGCACAGAATGATGCATGCGTTTGGAAACAAGCGCATGATCATCGGCAGGCACAGCATGTTGAGCGGATTCTTGTCGACCAAGCGGTGTCCGCCAAGGTCGGGCAGTACATTGCCAACCATCTTGAAGTAGACGGCGCGCAAATGGTCGGCTTCAGTCTGGGTTAGATTTGCCAGATCGTTGGGATAATGCTGTCCGACCTGCTCCATGCGCTCGGTCAGTTCATGGATAAAGGCACGTTCGTCCATTGACCGGAAATCCGGGTGGGCATCGAGCATCTGTTCCAGCAGGGTCGTGCCCGAGCGCGGAAAACCGACAACGAAGACCGGACTCTGCTCGCGCGATGGCGAGCTCAGCGTCGTCCAGGCGTTGTGCCCGATGCGGCTGACAACGCGGCTCGTCATCTGCAAGGGTTGGCTATCGGCTGCCAGCAGTTCCGGCAGCACGTCGTGCGCCATATGCAGCTGTGCTGCATGCGCAGCGGAAGCAGCCTGCCATGCCTCACGATACTTACCCTGCTTGTCGCAAGCAGATGCCAGGCCAAAGTTCGCAGCAGCCTGGCTTTCGTTGTCGACCGCGAGTGCAAGCATCCGTTGATAGAGTTCGGCGGCATTGGCATAGGCGGTTTCACGCATGGCCATGGCGGCGTGTGCCGCCCAGCCTTCCGCGCGGGCGTGTTGTGCTTTCGTAGGTAGTTGATCCAGTGCACTCAGTGGCAGCTGGATCAACTCGGTTTTCGCGCGCTCGATCTGATTGCTTCGCTCGTGAAGTGCGATCCGCCGTGCGGTGATGCGCAATCGCATGCTGCCCGCGTCGGGTTCCCCTGGCAGTTCGGCTCGCGCCAGCGTATCAAAGGCGGCGTGCAGATCCCCCTGCACGGCCAGCATGGCGGCCAAGGTCAACGCTTGTTCGGCGGGTTGCGGTGGCCAGTCGGCCGCGCCGGCCAGCATGGCTTCCTGCCCCGTGTTGTCGCCGCAGACATAGCAGGTATGCGCGGCCTGCAACCGAGCTTCGATGAAGTGGGGGGCCAGATGCACCGCATCCATCAGTGCCTGGCGGGCCAGCAGCCAGCGCCGCTCTTGCACGTAAAGCAGACCCAGGTTGTAGTGCACCTCCGCGTCGCCTGGGGCCAGTGATCGGGCTATCAGGAGAGCCCGCTCCGATTCGGGCGTATCGCCCGTTTGCCGGCAGGCGAGCGCCAGATTGTTCCAGTAGGCGGAAACGTCGGGTCGCATCTGCGTGAGCTGGCGGAAAGACGCGGTGGCCTCGGCATAGCGATGTGTCGCCTGCTGCGCCAGGCCGAGCAGCAGCGTGACCGCTTCGTCGGCTTTACCGGACTGCGCGATGGGCTCGGCCAGAGCGATGACCCGTTCCATCTCGCCGGCACGATAGGCGGACGCCATGGCATCGGCGAGATGGGTGCTTGAGAGGGTCATGCGGGGTCGATTCGGTATCCGCTGGCGGCGCCACGGCCAGCGGTTGTCTCACGAGGACTTCCTTTGCGCTTGCAAATCAGAATTTGATCGTGGCGCGGGCCCAGAAATAGCGTCCAAGGGTGTCATAGGTGGAGGTATCCACGTTGTAGTTCGTAGCGTTCTGGTAGGACAGCGGCGGAATCTTGTTGCTGAGGTTATCCACGCCGATGTCGAACCGAGTGTGGATCGCCGGCACCTCATAGCCGACCTGGATCGAGTGATAAAGCACCGAAGCCATCGGTATATTTACATTGGGGATGTCGGCATCGGCATTGAGGTTGGTCACCTTGTTGACGTATCGGGTCTGCCACTGGGCGCTCCAGTTGCCCTTCGTCCAGTTGAGCGACAAGGTGCCACGCCAGCGAGCGATGTTGCCAAACTGCGCGCTATAGGTGCCGGCGTAGTCGATCGTCGATGCGCTAGCTTGGCCGGGAGTTGCATCGTTCTTGTAGGTGGAGGTGTAGGTGGTATTGAGGCCGACCTTGAACCGCCCCGGGTCAAAATTGCCCAGATCGAAATGCGGGATCTGGTAGTTCAATGTGAAGTCGATGCCAGTCGTGCTCAGGTTGCCCAGATTGACCGCAGGCGTGCTGACGTAATCTATCTGGCCGGCTTCTTGCGTGCTGTCATCGTAGCGGTGAATGTAGGAACAATATGGGCTGTTTTCATTGTTGAAGCAGGAGCTCACCGCAGTTTGCGCGGTCAGCGTGGTCAGCGTGTCCGTCAGATAGACGTGCCAGAAGTCGAGCGTGGTAGACACGCCGGGCAACCAGCTGGGGTCGTAGACCAGGCCAATATCGACGGACTTGCCTTGTTCGGGCTTCAACGATCCGCCGAGGACCTTGCTACCGGAGGTCAAGCCGTCTATCTGCTGGCCCTGGGGTGTGTAACCGACCGACACGTATTGGCACGCGTTGGCGTGTTGCGCGAGCTGCGCGGAACTGAGATTGGTGCACGGATCGTTCAGATTCGGGTTGGTGATGTTGTAGCCATCGTAGAGTTCGTCAAGATTTGGGGCGCGGAATACCTGGGAAATGGTGCCCCGCACCAGCAGATCGGCGATCGGCTTCCATTCGAGCGCGATCTTTTTGTTGGTGTCGACGGCGGTAGTGCTGTAGTCCGAAGTGCGGATGCCCAGGTCGAGGTTCAACGACTCGGCCCATGGCTGTTGGGAGAGCAGCGGAATCAATGATTCGGCATACAACTCCTTGACACTGTCTGCTCCCCGGCCTGGGCCGCCGCAGGCTTCCTGCACCAGCTGGCAGCTGAGCGAGTCGACATCGAGGATGGCGTCGTCGCTTACGGTGTAGTTCATCGACTCGTGGCGATACAGGGCGCCCACGGACAGCATGATCGGGCCTGCCGGCAGATCCCACAGCTCGCCACTGGCTTGGAATTGAACCTGCTTCTGGCTATCGGTCTTGACATAGACTGGCGTATCCACGGCAGAGCGCAATGCTGAAGTGACCGCCGGGCTGGACTGATCGAAGATATTCGCCCCGTTGTTGATGGCGGTCTGCAGATCGTCAATGTTGAGCTCGTTGAAGTCGTTCTGCTGGCGCTTCGAATAGCCGTAATTGAGCGAGGCATCCCAGGTCCAGCTGCTCTGGCCGAAATTGCCGCGCAGGCCAGTATTCAGCTGCAGGTTGTCGGTGGTGAAGGTATGCAGGCGGGTGCCAAGTCCGGTAAGTCGGGTGTTGAATCCATAACCGCTGTTCGTGCCGCCGCCCGGAGGCGTGCCGAAGGTGATGCCGAACGGATTGTTTGGGTTGCTGGCGAGCACGTACCAACCGTCGCTGTTCGCCGAAGTCCCCTCGGGGGCGTCCTGGCCGCTGGAATGGGTGTGGTCGTAGAACACGTTCGCATAGCCGGTGATATCGTCCGTGAATTTGTAGGTGCCGAGCGCGAAGGCGTTGGTACGCTCCTGCTCGGTCTCGATATAGTTGTATGCGTTGTAGTTGAAGGTGTCGGAGGCTCCGCGGTAGCAGCGATAATCGCCCTGGCTCGATCCGCTGCCCTGTGCCCGCGTGACGTAGCCTGAGCTGCAGCCGAGCTGGCTAACGAGGGCAGGTACCTGAATCTTGCCGGTCGGGATGTTGCTGGAGCCGGATGGCGTGATGACGCCGCTCGACAGGTAGAGCTGATGCGCGGAGAAGTCGCGTCGGGTGGCGAGCACGGGGTCGTATTTGTTGTAGTCCAAGCCCACGACGATACTGCCGCGTTCGCCGCTTTCGCCGAGCGTAAGGTCGAATCCGTGCCGCTGGCCATCGCCGTGACTGGAAATGCCATCGTTGATGCTGAGCTCGGCACCCTTGAAATCCTTGCGCAGGATGAAGTTGACCACGCCGCCGATGGCGTCTGAGCCGTACACCGTGGAGGCACCTTCGGCCAGGACGTCGACCCGCTCGATCATGCTTTGTGGAATCATGTTGAGGTCTTGATTGGCCAGGCGCTGGCCATCAACCAGCATCAAGGTGCGGTCTTCGCCCAGTCCGCGCAGTGAAATGCGCGCTGCGCCATCGCCGCCTTCCAGATTGGGGCTTGCGACACCACCGCCGTTGGTGTTGTTCTGGGTGTTGGTGGCGTTACCTTGGACGCTGGGAAGTTGCTGGAGCGTATCGCCCAGAGTCAATTTGCCCGAGGCCTCGATATTGGCGCGATCCAGGGTTACCACCGGGCTGGCCGTTTCGCTATCCACGCGGCGGATCAGCGAGCCGGTGACGGATACTGCCTGCAGGGTTTTTGCCTTGTCTTTCGATGGCTGGTCCGGCTTGGCCTGGCTGCTCGCGGCGGCATCGGTGGTGGTGGTGGTCGAGTCTTGTGCCTGGACCGCGCCAGCCACCGAGAAAACACCTATGGTCAAAGCCAGACGTACCGCCATGGATAGGTGATTCAAGTCGTATTTCATGTGCTTTCCCCGTTGAAGTAGAGCGATGCGCGGTACGTGATCGATGCGCAGCGTTGAGTGCAGAACCACACCCGGTTACGCCAAATAGAGCACCCCCCGTGCTCATCTGGCTGCCGTCGTTATTTACTCTGTCACCGGGGACCACTTCCCAATATCCGCAGCGAACACGACGTTGCAAGAACCGAAAATCGTCGCGTCGCAAAACCCTGTCCCCTTACCGACTGTTACAGAAACATGATCGTAAGAAAAGACTTCAAATGAATTTAATTTTGCAACGCAACATGCAACCCCGAAAACCAACTTGGACAAGTGGCCTTGCCGCGGGACAGAAAAGCATTACGCGTGGCTGCTCCGCTGCCGGCCAAAACGCTGTCCTGCGGCCATCACGCTGGCTTGCCAACAAGGCAAGATCAGTTGTATCTGGGGGATGACTCGCGATCCGATCACCGCACTCGGGATTTCTGGCTTGGGGCGGCGCGTCAATTTTTGGATTAGTGATTACGCGGGCTTCTCGCCTTCAGCGAAGGTCCGCGATATCGCAGGATCATAGGGCCAAAAAAAACGGCGCCAAGGCGCCGTTCTTCATCGCAGTGGAAACGCTTCAGTGGCCGTAACGCTGTTGCAAAAGCTCGAATGTGGCGCGCAGGCCCATCGCCTCGCCACCGCGCGGTCGACCGGGACGGTCGGCGTCGTTCCAGGCGTAGGTATCCAGATGCATCCAGGGAATCTCGCTAGGCACGAAGCGTTCCAGATACAGCGCCGCGGTGATCGCGCCGGCGTGCCGCGAAGGTGCGGAGTTGACCAGATCGGCCACGTGCGAATCGAGCATCTTCCGATACGGTTGCCACAGCGGCATCGGCCAGACCGGATCGTTCACGGCACGACTGGCTGCCAGCATCGCGCTGGCCAGTGCGTGGTTGTTGGCAAACAGTGCCGGCAGATCCGGACCCAGCGCGACGCGCGCCGCGCCGGTCAGCGTGGCGAAATTCAGCATCAGGTCCGGCTTCTGTTCGCCGCCGTAGGTCAGCGCATCACACAGCACCAGCCGGCCTTCCGCATCGGTGTTGTCGATCTCCACCGTGATGCCGGAGCGGGTCGTGATGATGTCGCCCGGGCGGATGGAGTTGCCAGACACCGCGTTCTCTATCGCCGATACCAGCAAGGTCAAACGCACCGGCAACTTTGCCTGCATGATCAGCCCGGCCAGGGCGATCGCATGGGCCGCGCCGCCCATATCCTTTTTCATCCAGCGCATGCCGTCGCCGGTCTTGATGTTGAGGCCGCCGGTGTCGAAGCACACGCCCTTGCCGATGACCACCAGCTTGGGGTGTGAGGCCTTGCCCCAGGACAATTCGATCAACCGCGGCTCGCGATGGCTCGCTCGGCCGGCAGCATGCAGGGTGGGAAAGTTGGCCTTGAGCAGTTCGTCACCGACCCACTCGCGCACCTTTGCCTTGTAGGTTTTGCCGAGTTGTTTGATCGCTGCGGCGAGATGCTGTGGACCCATGTCCTCAGTCGGCGTATTGACCAGATCGCGCACCTGCGCGGTGGCATCGATCAGCGGCTGCAGTTTTTTCAAATCATTCGCTGCAACGGCGAGCGTGGCCGGTGCGCGTTTGGCTTTGCGGTAGCGGTTGAACTGATAGGCGCCTAAAGCCCAGCCCAGGGCGACCTGCATCGGATCGGTGATCGTGCTTTCGTCGGCCAGGTGATAGGTTGCCTCGGGCAGCGTTGCCGGAAGCCCGCTGAGGGCGCCCAGCGAATCGCCCGCATGCACGCCAGCCAGCACGCGCACCAGTTTGCCGGTGGTGTCGTTGATCAGGGCGAAGGTGCCGGGATTGGCAACGAATCCGCCTTCGTCCAGCGCGCGGCGCTGTGGGGCAGTCAGGCGCTTGCGTGCAGCGGCAAGATGCGCCGTGTCGACGGCTTCAATGGCAATGCTTTGGCGTGCACCAGCGGTGCGTTCGATCAGGGCAGACATGCGGCTTTCCTTTTAGCTCTTGTTGGAACGGGCGGTGCCGATTCCAAAATATTCCACCGCGCATGATGCCCGCTTTGCCAACGGCTGACTATGTTGTCGGTGGTTGCCGTTCAAGCCATTCGACCAGGGCAGTCATGTCCGGCACATCCAGATCGGGTGCATTGCCCAGATCGGCTGGCCAGGTTGCGCCGTGTCGATTGATCCACGCGGTGCGCATGCCGGCATCACGTGCACCGACGACGTCCAGTTCCGTATCGTCGCCGATATGCAGAATGTTTTCCGGCGCGACACCGAGGCATTCCGCAGCAGCCAGAAAAATGCGCGGGTCGGGCTTGGCGGTACCGGTGTTACGAGCGCTGATGTGATGTTGGAAGTGCCTGTGGATACCAACGCGTTCGAGGTCGGCATTGCCGTTGGTCAGGCTCGCCAGCGGCCAGCGCGCGGTGAGGCGCATGAGTGCCGGCAGGCTGTCCGGGTATAGCTCCACGCTGTTGCGTGCAGCGAAGTAGATTTCCCACAGTGCATCCACCGGTGCGGTGGCGATACCGCAGCTGGCAAAGGCGTGTTGCAGGGTGAGCTGCCGCTGCGTGCTGAAATCGTGGGCCAGGTCGGGCCGCTCGATGGCGACCTTCATGCGCAGCTCGCGCATCGCCGTGACCGGCCATGCGCGAGCAACATCGGGATGGTGCAGCTGCAGCCACGCGTCAACGGCGTGATCGGCGCGTTCCAAAGCCGGCAGTACCGGCCACAGCGTGTCGTCGAGATCCAGCGTTAGGGCAAGTATTCGCACGTCGCTGAATTGAAGCGATCAGCGATTGCTGACGCGCAGCGACTGACCCAGTTTGACGTTGTTGTCCTTCAGGTGATTCCAGTCGCGCAGTTGGGCCACGTCGACCGAGTGCTTCCTGGCGATCGAGAACAGCGTGTCGCCCTTGGTTACGGTGTAGCTCTTGCCGCTTGCGCTGGCCGTGCTCTTGGTTTCGGCAGCGCTGACTTTCTTGGTCGCTTTGGCCGGTGCGTCTTCGTCGGCGGTTTTGGCGGCATGCTTGTCGGCCTTGGATTTTTTCGATGCCAGCACCGAACCCTTCACGTGCGCAAAGCTGGTGACAGCCACCGCGGCGACGCTGCCCTTGACGCCGGTGATCTGGGTCTTGTCGCTGACCGCTGCAGTGTTGGCACCGTGAGCGCCTGCTGCAAGTGTGCCGGAGACGGCAGAAGCCACAGCGACGCGCGACGCTTCGCTGGCGACAGGCGCCGAGCTCGGCACGGTCACCGGTGCGATGTGGCTGGCGTGGCCACCGGTCTCTGCCAGGATACTGTTGCGACGGCTGACGTCGATCGACGCCAGCGCGGCACCGTCACTGAAGGGCACCACGCCATGCCGGCGCATCGCAGCCTTGGCGGCATCGGTCTGCAGGAAGTCGATGAACGCGCTGACGTCGGCGGCCTTCGGGTTACGCGGGTTCGTCACCAGGTACAGCGGGGTGAACAGCACATAGCTGCCGTTGCCGACCGTGGACACCGTCGGCGTGATGCCGTTGATCGGAATCATCTTGAGCTTGGGGTTCGATGCCGCGTCCGCCATGGTGGCAACGCCGAGACCGTTGGGGTTGAGGCTCACGCCCTCCTCAAGCTTGTGTGTGTTGACGTACAGGCGCGGCGCGGCCACCGGCTGGTTGCCGTGACCGAAAAGCAGCGTGCGCAGGCTGTATTCCACGCCGTCACCCGGGCTCGCCACCGCGTACAGGTCGATCGGTGCGCTGCCGCCGCCCACTTCACTCCAGTTGGTGATCTTGCCGAAGTAGATGTCGTGCAGCTGCTTCAGCGTGAGGTTGCTGACCGGGTTGGCCGGATTGGTCACCATCACCAGCGCGTCCCATGCGACCGGGGTAAAGGTCAGATCGGTGTTCTGCGAGCTACCGTCGCTCGGACGTGCACTGCCGGCGAGATCCGCTGTGCCAGTCGCCACGGCATCAATGCCGGATGCGGTGTTGAATGGCTGCAGTTCGATCGAACCGTGGCCGGCTTTCTCCCAGGCCAGCGCCACTTCGTCGACAACGCCCTGCGCCGTGGCCACGTCACCACGCCAGATCAGGCTCGGACCTTTCGCGACGGTGGTTTTCGCATGCGACTTCGTATGCGTGGTCTTGGCGGCAAATGCGGAGGTGGCGAGGCAGGCCCCAATCAGGGTGACCGACAGCAAGCGGGCAAGACGAAGAGACATGTGATGGAGAACCCCGATAGAAAGTGAGTGGCGTAAGTATGGCGCGTTGCCGATGCGCATATATGAAGGCTGACAGGGTATTTCATCGGCCTGAACGTAAAACATCAAGCGCTTTCATGTATTTATGTTCAGACAACGCGACCGTGCACGGGTCCATGTGTGTGAAGACATGGCCGCCGATGTCGATGGAGTGGCCATCCATGGCTGCTTTCTTTGGTGCGACCGCACAGGCTTCGCTGACCTTGTGAGACCTCTTAATTGATGACTACATAGCGGTTGTTGCCGTCGGCATGCGCCACGATCAGCACCAGCTGGCGCAGGTGCACGTTGGCCAGCCCACGCAATACGCTGACGCTCGGGATGCGCTGGTTGCCGATGCCGACCACGATGTCGTCGGTCGTCAGGCCGGCCAGCGCGGCGCGACTGTTCGGTTTCACCGAGCTCACGACGGCACCGAACATGCCCTGGCCGCGCTGGTCGTCGCTCAGGTCGCTAAAGATGACGCCGGCCAGTCGCGCATCCAGCTTGCCGCCGTCGACGCTGCTGAGTTTTTCCGCGCTCAGCGTGACGTTGACGATGCTGCTCTTGCCATCGCGCACCACGCCGAGTTGCACATTGCTGCCCAGCGGCAGCAGACCTTCGGTGTTGCGCAGTTCTTCCACGCTGTGCAGCGGCTTGCCGTTCAGCGTGGTTAGCACATCGCCCGGCTGCAGGCCGGCCTGTTCAGCAGCTGAACCCGCGCTGACGCCAGTGACCACCACGCCGTTGGTGTCATTGAGTGCCAGCAGCTTGGCAATGCGCGGCGTGATGGCCTGCGTCTGCAGCCCCAGGTTGCCGCGCTCGACTTTGCCATGCGCCAGCAGCTGTTCCATCACCTCGCTGGTAATTGCGGTGGGTACCGCGAAGCCGATACCGACATTGCCGCCCGAGGGCGAAAAAATCATCGTGTTGATGCCGACCAGTTCACCGCGCAGGTTCACCAGTGCGCCGCCGGAGTTGCCCGGGTTGATCGATGCATCGGTCTGGATGAAATTCTGGAATCCTGTGCTGCCCGAACTCGCGCTGCCCAGGCCTGAACGCCCGAGTGCCGAAACGATGCCTGAGGTCACCGTCTGCCCCAGTCCGAACGGGTTGCCCACGGCCACCACGTAATCGCCCACGCGCAGCTGGTTCGAATCGGCCAGCGGCAGCGCCTGCAGGTGATCGGCGGGAATCTGTACCACCGCCACGTCGGTATCCGGATCGGTGCCGATGCGCTTGCCTTTGAACGTGCGCCCATCCTGCAAGGTCACACTGATGTCGTCGGCACCGCCAACCACATGATTATTCGTCAGCACGTAACCCTTGGCCGCATCCACGATCACGCCTGAGCCCAGGCTTTGTTCCACGCGTTCGCGCGAACCGCCCGGCAGACCAAAAAGCTGGCGCACCACGGGATCGTTGAAGTAAGGGTTCTGCACCTGCACGTGCTTCTTGGACGAGATATTCACCACCGCCGGCGTCACTCGTTGCAGCATCGGCGCCAGCGACGGCATCGGCTGGCCGTCGATCGCCGGGGGCATGGCGGCACGGCTGATCGTCGGTACGCCGCCTATGGCAAGCGCCGCCAACACGGCGGTCAGCCAGGGCAGAAAGCGGAAAGGGCGTAACGGCATGGTTCCTCCTTAACGATAATGAATTCAGTACACGACATGACCAGGTAGCGCAGTTTCGACCTGCGCTGCCTGCGGCGGTTCCTTGCGACGGCGGATTTGTGAAATTGCATGCATAACTACTTTACATCGGCGGACGTCAGGGGTAACGTCACTAATCGATGGCGACCACAACATCTTGTGTCTGGTTGCTGAAATTCAAACTAGCTCTGGTGTCGAACGTCTAACGATCTCAGGGGAGCCGTTGTCGTTGATAAGTAGGCGACACATGGGTTGGAGGGCAATCCTCATGGCCTGACTATCGTCACAAAACAGCAAGATATCGCCGCAGATTCGGTCACGCAGAAGCACGGCACTAACGCAGTCGCACCAACCAAAAACAATTCGAATAATAAGTAACCGGGCCGCAAGGCCGTAACGGGAGTAAGGAAGCCGATGAGCACATTGCGTGCGCCAACCACCAACCCCATGAGTCGCGATGCCGCCGTGGAAATTCCGCTGCAACCTGCCTCATACGACATCTGGGACAAAAAGTATCGTCTCAAGGCCAAGTCGGGCGAACCAGTCGATGGCAGCATCGACGAAACCTATCAGCGCGTCGCGCGCGCACTGTCCGATGTCGAAGCCAGCGACGAGCTGCGTGGCCATTGGTACGAAAGATTTCTGTGGGCGCTGCGCCGCGGTGCGATCCCCGCTGGCCGCATCACCTCGAACGCTGGCGCGCTGGCGCACAAGCCCGCGACCAGCACGATCAACTGCACGGTCTCCGGCACCATCCGCGATTCGATGGACGACATCCTGGAGAAAGTCCACGAAGCCGGCCTCACGCTGAAAGCCGGCTGCGGCATTGGCTATGAATTTTCCACGTTGCGTCCGCGCGGCGCGTACGTCTCGGGCGCTGGTGCCTACACCAGCGGCCCGCTGTCGTTCATGGATATCTACGACAAGATGTGCTTTACCGTGTCGTCCGCCGGTGGTCGCCGCGGCGCGCAGATGGGCACGTTCGACATCAGCCATCCCGACGCGAAAGAGTTTATCCGCGCCAAGCGCGAGGACGGTCGCCTGCGTCAGTTCAACCTGTCGCTGCTGATCACCGACGGTTTCATGGACGCGGTGGAAAACGATCAGGACTGGCCGCTGGTCTATCCCGTGCACGTGAAGGAAAAGCACGAGATCGATCTCGCCGATGCCAGCAAGGTCGTCTGGCGTGAGTGGCCCACGCACGAAAACTACATCGATCGCGAAGACGGCCTGGTCGCCTGCAAGATCTACAGCACCATGCGCGCGCGGCACCTGTGGGACATGATCATGGTGTCCACCTATGACTTCGCCGAGCCGGGCTTCATCCTGATCGACAAGGTCAACGAGATGAACAACAACTGGTGGTGCGAGCATATCCGCGCGACCAATCCTTGCGGAGAACAGCCACTTCCTCCCTACGGCTCCTGCCTGCTCGGCTCGATCAATCTCACCACCTTCGTGCGTGACCCGTTCGGCCCCAAGGCGCGCTTCGATTGGGACGAGTATCGCGAGGTGGTGAAGGTGTTCACCCGCATGCTCGACAACGTGGTCGAGATCAACGGCCTGCCGCTGCCGCAGCAGCGCAACGAGATCGAATCCAAGCGCCGTCACGGCATGGGTTTCCTCGGCCTGGGTTCCACCATCACCATGCTCAAGCATCGCTACGGCACCGCCGAAGCGGTCGCCTTCACCGAAGACGTCTCGCGTGAGATGGCCGTCGCCGGTTGGGAAGTCGCGCTCGAGCTGGCCAAGGAAAAAGGCCCTGCACCGATTCTCGCCAAGGACTTCACCGTCACCGGCGACATGCTGCGCAAGCGCCCCGAAATGATTGCCGACGGTTACAAGGTCGGCGACAGCATCCCCGGCCGCGTGCTGCACGCCAAGTACAGCCGCTACATGCAGCGCATCGCCGAGGTGGCGCCCAACCTGGTTGCCGAGCTGGCCGAGACCGGCGCGCGCTTCACCCATCACAGCTCCATCGCGCCCACCGGCACCATCTCGCTGTCGCTGGCCAACAACGCCAGCAACGGCATCGAGCCGAGCTTTGCGCACCACTACTCGCGCAACGTAATCCGCGAAGGCAAAAAGTCGAAAGAGAAGGTCGAGGTCTACAGCTACGAGCTGCTCGCCTATCGCGCGCTGATCAACGCCGAGGCGCTGCCGTTCACCGACGTGGTGGCCAACAAGCTGCCAGAGTACTTCGTCTCCGCCGACGACATCAGCCCGAAAGAGCACGTCGACATCCAGGCCGCGTCGCAAAAGTGGATCGACTCGTCGATCTCCAAAACCGCCAACGTGCCCACCGATTATCCGTACGAAGATTTCAAGGACATCTATTTCTACGCCTACAAACAAGGCCTGAAAGGATGCACTACCTTCCGCTTCAACCCCGCCGCTTTCCAGGGCGTGCTGGTGAAAGAAGCCGATCTTGAAAACACCCTCTACCGCTTCGAACTGGAAGACGGTAGCGTTGTCGAACTGAAAGGCAACGAGCAAGTGGAGTACGACGGAGAGATGCATTCCGCCGCCAACCTCTTCGATGCCTTGAAGGAAGGTTATTACGGCAAGTTCTGACACGTCGCACGCGTTCTGCGTGCGGCGAAATCAAAATCGCTCATCGGAGGGGAACCCACCATGTCCATCGACACCGAAGTAGAAAACACCACAGTCGTACCACCCGTCACGGAAGCACCGGTTGTCGTCGAGACGCCACCATCACCGGCTCCAGCACCGGTCGCCGCACCAGCCGTTGTTGTTGCCGAGAAGCCGGCTGCCAAAAAAGCCCCGGCCAAGAAAGCCGTCGCCAAGCCGGCCGCCGTGAAAAAGGCTGCGCCGGAAAAGGCCGCTGCCAAGAAAGCAGCGCCCAAGAAGGCCGCCGCTAAAAAGGCTGCACCGAAGAAAGCGGCTGCCAAGAAAGTCGCTGCCAAAAAAGCCGTAAAGAAAGCAGTGAAGAAAGTCGCCAAGAAAGTGGCCGTTAAAAAGGCGCCGGCCAAGAAAGCCAAGCCCGCCCAAAAAGCCGCTGCCACCAAAAAAGGTGCAAGCACCGTAAAAGGTGTAAACAAGAAAGTCGCCGTGAAAAAATCCAGCACCAAAAAGACCGTGACCAAGGCCGTCAAGAAAGTGGCCGGCAAGGTGGCCAAGAAAGCCGCCTCCGCCAAAAAGGCCGTCAAGAAAGTTGTCGCTAAGGTCGTAAAGAAGGTCAGCAGCAAAAAGTCGGCTACAAAGAAAGCCGCGCCCAAGAAGGCGGTCGTCAAGAAATCCGCCAGCACCAAGAAAGGTGCAAGCACCAAAGGTGCAAGCAAGAAAGGTGCAAGCAAGAAAGGTGCAAGCAAGAAAGCCGTCGCCAAGACGGTGAAAAGGTCCACTGCCAGCACCGTAAAAGGTGTAAACAAGAAAGTGGCCGTAAAGACGGCAAAGAAATCTGCCGCCAAGAAAGCTACTGCAAAAAAGAAGTAAGCCGTACCGCATCCGGTCCGGCCACGCGCCGGGCCGGGTGTTTTTCACCGCGTTACCCTCCGCGCCAACTGCGCCGCGTGAGCCAGTCGCACCGCCAGGCACCTTTCATTCGCTGCCCGCAAGCACCATATCTATCTCTATAACGCCCCAACACAGAAGAACATCATGGCGACCAAAATCGACAAAAAGATCACCGGCTACAACGTGGTCAAACCCGAAGACAAGGTCGCTGCGGTCGCTGTGCCCGCCACGGCCAAAGAGCCGCCGATGGCCGAAGTGATCCAGATGCACGAAAGCGTGGAGCGTCCCGAGACGCTGGTCGGCTCCACCTTCAAGGTCAAGTCGCCGCTGTTCGAGCATGCGCTGTACGTCACCATCAACGATATCGTGCTCAATGCGGGCACTGCGCACGAGCAGCGCCGTCCATTCGAGATCTTCATCAACTCGAAAAACATGGACCACTTCCAGTGGATCGTGGCGCTCACCCGCATCATGTCCGCCGTGTTCCGCAAGGGCGGCGACGTCACCTTTATCGTCGAAGAGCTGAAAGCCGTGTTCGACCCGCGCGGCGGCTACTTCAAATCCGGCGGCGTCTACATGCCCAGCATCGTTGCCGAGATCGGCTCGGTGGTGGAGCAGCACATGAAAAACATCGGCATGATCCACGACCCCGAGATGGACGAGTCCACCCGCCAGCTCATTGCCGACAAGCGCGCCGCCTACGAGGCCGCCAGTGCAAAAAAAAACTCTGATGTAAACGCAGCGCCAGTAGCAACTGCCGCAACGTCAGCCAGCACCAGCGACAACAAACCCAAGCTCAACGCCGCCGGCTTCCCGCCAGGTGCCACGCTCTGCGCCAAGTGCAACACGCAGGCGCTGGTGCTGATGGACGGGTGTCAGACGTGTTTGAATTGTGGGTATTCGAAGTGCGGGTGAGGCAGGGGGTTGAAGATCCCCGTGTAAACAGTTCGTGTGGGGACACCTAAAAGGCGCTAGCACTGATCCCTTAAGTTGCTAGTAGCGGCGAGCGCTATCGCGGAGAAGCTTGGTGTGCCCAATGCCACTCTGTCATTTCACCTCAAAGAGCTGTCTCACGCTGGCTTGGTCGTGAGTCGGCAGAGTGACCGGTTCGTGTACTACTCTCCTGCGATCGAAGCAATGAATGATCTCATCGGCCACCTAACCGATCATTTTTGCAGCCAATCTGGCGCCAACTACGATGCGGTCAGTGCCTCGTGCGAATCAAGCAAAATCAAGAAAACGAAGGCGACGTCACGCCTCAATCAGCGCAAAGCTATCGCCTAAAAATTCGCGCACCGGCAAATCCAGGCCGTTACTGATATCAAGACGAGTGCTCAGATTTCGGGTGCCCCAGTTCGACCGACAACGCTGCCAGACAGCCCATATCCTGTTCGTGCATGCATATTCCATTCGAAACCGGCCACCCCTAACGATGCAAGCCCGCCATCTGGAATGCTCTCAAACCCGCCACCCGAAATGGCCTGAAAGCGCTACCAAGATGAGGCTGGTTCGCCGACTATCGCGTTACCAGGGCGAACGGGACGCGCAAGTGACGGAGCACGGACGGCGGATAGATGTACTTGCAGTTTCGCTGAAGGGCCGACAAGCTGCGAAGGGAAGAAGTCGACCCGTTGCTGCCGGTCGCGAGCGTCCGCTTTGGGGCGTCTAATTTTCCGGGAGTAGCGGCAAAATAGTGGCCGTGCGAGCAGACCCGATGCGATCCGTTATACGCCGATAGCTAGGGCCATTTTCGCTGCTTCTAAGGCGGAAGAGCACCAGCAAAAACCTCGCCGTTGCGTCCGATAATGTCTGTGAAATTTTTTAGTCCCACACGCTTACGACCGGCGCACCCGTGTGCATAGAAAATTAAATAAAAGCTGAAACCCGGGTCTTGAAAACACGCCGAAGGAAAAATATATTTTTGCGCGCCGGCTATCCAGACGGCACTGCAACTTCATCGTGAGGTGGCAGATTCCATATTGCTCCTAGGAGGATATGTCATGCGTACCAATCTCGATTTTGCTCCCCTGTACCGTTCCAGCGTGGGTTTCGACCGCGTGTTTGCCCTGCTTGAAAACGCCTCACGCGCGCAGGCTGCCGACAACTGGCCGCCGTTCGACACGGTCAAGCTCAACGACGACGCCTATCAGATCACCATGGCCGTGGCCGGCTTCGCCGAAGGCGAGCTGGACATCTCGATGCAGCCGAACCTGCTGATCGTCAGCGGCGAACGCAAGTCAAACGACGAGAACGTCGAGTATCTGCATCGTGGCATTG
The DNA here is from genome assembly GCF_014207185.1 of Rhodanobacter sp. A1T4. Classification (GTDB taxonomy): domain Bacteria; phylum Pseudomonadota; class Gammaproteobacteria; order Xanthomonadales; family Rhodanobacteraceae; genus Rhodanobacter. The sequence continues at coordinate 32,552 of NZ_JACHCP010000013.1, read as the reverse complement.
CCAATCGGGCGTTCACTCGTCGCTTTGAGCTTGCCGATCACGTGCACGTGACCCAGGCTCAGCTGATCAACGGCCTGCTTACGATCGAGCTAAAGCGAGAAGTGCCCGAGGCGATGAAGCCCCGCAAGATCGCCATCGGCGCAACGCGCGAAGCGAGCCAGCCGAAGCTGGTGGAAAACCGCGCCGCGTAAGATCGCCACTCCGCGGGATCGATCGGGCTTAGCCGTGGTGGCTGCTGCGATAGCAACACGACTACCCCGATGATCTTGGGGGGGGGGAACGGGCGGCTCGCTACGTGCGAGCCGCCTTTTTTATGCAATGAAAATGACTACGAGAAGATGCCGAGACCACCGTAAGGAAGGGAACAGGGCGCAGAGACGCAATCGATCACGACAGAAAGAGCTTGGATTGACGACCACGAGTACTGCCTGCGGCCAGAGCCACTTGCTGGCGAAATGGGAATAACGCGGACATGGAGATCACGGGCACGTCTGAAGCGTATTCGGTACGCTCGGGCAGTGGCGCTCTCGCGACTCGCGGCTTCTGCCCGCAATGTGGCTCGCCATTGTTTACGCGCGGCGATGCCAACCCAGGATTCATGTCCGTTCGCTTTCCAACGCTAGATGACGCTTCGGCGTTTCAGCCGACGCTGGACATTTGGACGGCCAGTGCGCAACCGTAGGTTTGCCTTAGTCAGGCCATTCCACACTATCCTCAGTTACCCTGATTCAGGCATTCGCAGTTGCTGCCCCACTATTCGTCCCAGGCGGACGGCGACGCCGCCGTTTAACTCTACGTTAGCGTTCACATCATGATCCATCGGGACTACAACGGAACGGGAAAATGGACTGTCGCCGCTGTCAAGGCGCGGCATGCCGAATATGCTGCTCGTTTCGGAGTAACTGATCCGCAGACACTCTCTCCAAAGGTTCATATACAGGGCGAAGTCCAGTGGACGTATCCGATCATGGATGCTGTGATCGATGGTATTAAGGCAGGCGACCCCGCTTGCTCAGCCATTGGCGTCGAATTCATCGAGGAGGACTGCAGGTTTCCTTTTGGCCGGAGGCTTAAGAGCACCACTGCGCGAGCATTGCGACAAACTCAGTTATCCCGTGCGCTTATTGTGCGTATTCAGCGCCGAATTACCGACATGCTCCTAGCTGGTGACACACCTCGCGAGTTCAGGGAGTATGCGAAGCTCCTGCGAAAAGTGGGGTTCGACGAGTTCTGGCCACGTATCCAAGCCAACCCTCCACATGGCAGCAAATACGCCATGCGCTACTTTGGCTACTTCCGCTCCATTCAAGAGCGCTCCGCGGCCGTTGTCCGATTGAGCGCTAAGAATTCATTCGAACCGAAGCCGATTCGCGGCTCGGCTAATTAGCGTTAGGTCTTCCATATGCGTGCTTTCTTAGTCATTCTCGCAGCGCTTTCGCTCTCCCAAGATGTATGGAGCGCCGAGCGCGATGCAAACCTGCAACTTGCTGCACATGCGCAAGCGCAGGAATCGCAATCACAGGCGACTCTTGGCATAACCCTTCGTGAAATATCCCTATTACTACAAGCCGACCCGCATGTATTTGCTCGAAAGGAGACTTTAGAGCAGGACGGTTCTTGGTCTTTGCTCAAAGATCTTGAGGTCAAAGGATTCGTGGAAATCCACGAGTCGCATACGCTGCCAGACGGCGATGCAAAGATGCTGGGTGTTTCAGTCGTCCAGTATCGCGCATCTGTTAAAGGTCGAGCAGTAGTTGCTGCCATCAACACTAAGTAACCTAACATTTCGTTCAAGGCGAACGGCTACGCCGGCGCTTAACTCCAGCGTTAGACGCCGAGGAGACATCATGACAGTGAAGCGTATGGACAACGTCGGCATCGTGGTGGAAGACATCGATGTTGCCGTTGAGTTCTTCACCGAACTCGGCCTTACCCTCGAAGGCCGCATGCCCATCGAAAGCGAATGGGCAGGCCGTGTCACCGGAGTGCGCGGCCAGCGCGTTGAGATCGCCATGATGCGCACCCCCGACGGCCACAGCCGCATCGAGCTCTCGCGCTTCGACGCTCCCGCCATCGCATCTGATCACCGCACAGCCCCCGTGAACTCGTTGGGATACCTGCGCGTCATGTTCGCTGTCGAGAACATCGACGACACCCTCGCCAGGCTTAGCAAGCTCGGTGCGACGGTGGTCGATGAAGTCGTCAATTACGAAGATATCTACCGGCTCTGCTACATCCGGGGTCCCGAAGGAATTCTCATCGGGCTCGCCCAACAGCTCGGGCAGCAGACTTCACGAGAGAATCCCACGGAACGTAAGCGTTGAAAACTCAGAGGTTGCTACGGAGTGGCTGCGGTAACATGCCATACATCGCGGCAGCGGCCGCTTAGCTCAAGCGTTAGGCTGTTCAATTCCTGCGCATGTCGAGGTTTCAATGATCTTTGCCGAAATGGAATATTTGGAGGATCACTGGGGCTTCCATGAAGAATTGAAGGAGTTTCTGCACGGTCATTTTCGCGTCTCGAATCGGGCGTCCAGGGCGACTCTTGGTTTTGGATTTTTGATGGCGAACAGAAAGTAGCAATCGACACGTTCTCATTAATGAAGCACCAAGTTAAATCAGACAGGGCTGGACAGAACGTCCAGAAAGTCATCAATACTCTTCTACTCAAATACCAAGTAAATGTGTACGCCGAGCCAAAACTGGAGTGGCATGAAGATGTCTAGGTTGCTGACCGACTCGTGCCGCTCCGCCTGTACAATTCATTCAAGGCGGATGCTTCCGGCGCCGCTTAATTCCAGCGTTAGCCCTTATGAAGAATGCTCCACCCGGATACAAGTGTCCGTTCTGCGGTATTGCTGAGACGCTTCCATCGCCTGCTCCAGAATCAGCCGTTATCTTGGTGGATGCCAATGTGTTCGCTTTGGTTCCGACTCACCACTACGCCGGAATAAAAGGCAACTGCTTGGTGGCACCTCGGGGCCACTATGAGAACGTGTTGGATATCCCGGACCACCTTGGCAACGACTTCTTTCGTGCCACGCGTCGCCTAGCGCACGCTATGCAAAATGCCTTCGGTTGTGAAGGAATCTCCACTCGCCAACACAACGGGCCAGTCGGCAATCAAGATGTGTGGCACTACCATCTTCATGTATTTCCTCGCTATTCAGATGACGGACTGTATGCGGGGCAGAAAGTGCTCTACACCCCCGAGGAGCGCATTGAATTGGCAGCCACTCTCCGGGCTGCTTTGCGATAGATGCACTTGGCTTGTGGGTCGGGCTACCTGGACGCACCATGCAGGCCTAACAATTCATTCAAGCCGCTGCAGATAGGCTGCAGTAAATCCAATTCTTCGCGGCAGCGGCCTCTCAGCTTAAGCGTTAGGCACACAAGGAGACTCAGGCATGAAGCTGCAAACAATTTCGGTATCAGCAGCAATGGCGTTTCTACTGGGGCTTGTGCAGACGTACTTTCTGCCTATGTGTTGGGCTTATCTAAACGTACACAGCCCTTTGCTCGGTTGGCTTATCGACCTGGGACTGCGTAGCACTGCATTGCACGCCACCTTGTTGCCAATTGATCTTTTCATCAACGTGGTTCTTTCCCTTCCTGCAGCATTCGTACTCGTGAAGCTGCGTCCAGCAAGAATCTCCTTGTATTTGCTATGGGCGGTGCTTCCACCGTTTGTCTGGCTCAATCGTATGTTGATCGGCAATATGTATTTGGGTCACTTTTTTGGCCAGTTCGCTCTTGGCTGGCTGCCTGCGCTATTTGCTCTACCTGTTGCTACTTGGTTGTTGTCGCTCGTAGCTAAGCCAAGCTTGCCTAACAACTCATTCAAGGCGGACGCCGCTTAACTCTTGCGTTAGCGAGCATGAAACAATGGTTTCTCTATCCCTTGGCAGCCACAGCAATAACAGCATTGCTGCACTTGTTCGTCGGTGTACCTCTGGGCTTATCAGCACTCATCGCTTTCATCGGCTGGCCCCTCATTGGTACAGCCATCACGAGTGACGATGACTTTGTTGGTGGCTTTAGCAATCCGGACGGAATGGCGAAGCCGGATTGGGAAACAGCTGAGTACTGGGGCAAGTTATCTAGTGGTGGCGCCGCGGTCTGTGTTGCATTCTTAATGCAGCTAGGTCTTGGTGCTCCTTGGCCAGTCTGCTTAATTCCAGCTGCTCTTTTGTTGGCACTCGCGTCTCTTTTGTTGTTGCGCCGAGCCCGACGTGTATCGCACCATGCGGGCTAACTACTCGTTCAAGGCGGACGGCTTCGCCGCCGCTTAACTCCAGCGTTAGCGCTCATGTCGACACTACTTACATGCAGTTGGATCGCTCTGGCCGCTGACATCGTACTGTTCAACGTCCTGTACTTCTGCGTCGTCCTTTTGCGGGTAAATGATGCTGGTGGCAAAGTTAGGAGCGACGCGTTTTTCAACTTTGGGCCACTGAACTACGTGCCAAAATATCTACGGCTTCTGACGCCACAGGAGAGCTCACGGTGGTACAACATCTTCATCAAGCACTCCTTGGCAATCACAGCAGTTCTGGCCTTGGCTTTCATGGCTACGCTGGCGCTGTCGTAGCTCCAAGGCTGCGCTAACAATTCGTTCAAGGCGGGTGGCTACGCCGCCGCTTAACTCCAGCGTTAGGTGACCAAGTTGAAGCTCCGCAATTTGATAAAGATTTTCAGCTTCCTTTGGGGCGCGTTAGCCGCCTTGCTCGGAGTGACTTGGCTCTTCGTGGCGGCATCGGGCGCGGTCAAAACCGGCCCTATCGCTGGCTATGTTGCCGGTGTGGGATTCCTGCTTGTTGCAGCACCACTTCTGACATTTCCCCTTTCCAACCGAATCGCGGAGTTGTTGCTTGCTGTTGCCCTGCTTGCTCTTGCGCTCGGTATGCTTTGGCTCGCATTTCAACCTAACTTGCCAACCAGTCATCCCGTGCTTGTCCAAGTGGCTGCGGTTGCATTTGCTGTAATGTTGCTCGCACGTGTCGGACTTGCTCTGCGTCGCAATCGTTCGGCATTAGGCATCAGAAAGGACTCTTAGCACGATGCGAATTTTCTTTACGAGTGCTGCGGTATCTCTCGTCGCGACCTTGGTCGTGCTGGTTTTGCTTATCTTTTTCCTCGGCAGTTACACCTACATCCCTACCGCTGCGTCGGCCAATCTAAGCGGTGTGCCGTTAGCGCAGCAGGCGGCATGGATCGCAGCCAATACAAAAGTGGTTAGAGGCCTGCGCTACGCAAACTTCGTCGCCATTGACCCCACGATGCGCTCCACCGTCCTTTCTGCTGCATCATATGTATTCTTGTTCGGCTGGGTTAGCGCGTTTGCAGGAGCATTTTTACAACGTCGCCGCAAAGGTGCCTAACATCTCTTTCAAGGCGGACGGCTTCGGCGCCGCTTAACTTCAGCGTTAGGCCTTATGGATATTACTTACAAGCTGAAGCCCGACTCGAACTACTTCCGCAAGGTGGTTGACCGCTACTATCAGCAAAAGCCGTTTCTGCTGCATCTTCATGTTCAATTCGGGCTTCTAGCTGCGTTGCCCCTGCTTGTCTTAGCCTACGCGTTTATAACTCGCGCCCCCTGGACATCCGGCGCGCTAGTTAGCGCCGTCTTGCTTGTGGCTGTCTGTGCTGGTTCTGTGTATCTAACCAAGGCGCTTATTCTAAAACGGCTTCTAAAGTCTAAAGATTTTGGCCTGGATACAACCATTACTATCTCCGTTGAAGGCCTAACCACATTTAATTCTCGCGTGCAGAGTAAAATCGAATGGAGCGCTTATCCTCGTTCCGTACGTTATCCAGACGGGATATTGCTACTTCGGGCAAGAGCAATTCGTTGGCTCCCCGATTCCGCACTTCTTGATTCGTCGCCAGAACTTGCAACAAGCTTGGTTCAGTCAAAAACAGATTTCAGGCGCATTGCCTAACATTTCATCCAAGCGGACGGCTACGCCTCCGCTCAATTCAAGCGTTAGGCGGCATATATGACTATGCGCAATGCTCGTTTCATACTGGTGCTGGTTGGAGTCTTGCTGCCTTATGCAGCACGCTTGCCACATGGTATCGAATGGCTTCAGCAGTACACCGACGAGAGTCTTGGTGGTTGGCTATTTTTCGCGGCTTTCAATGCCATCGCATGGGGTGCAATCCTTGCAATTAGCTTCATGTACCGGCGGCCAACTTCACTAGTTGCACCATGCCTACTTGGCTTCGGCTTCCTTACTTGGGCGCATACTGCTCTAGACCTAAGAGCAGACGCGCAAGCTGCTATCGCGCTAATTTTTATTCCAATCTACGCGCTTGTACCAATTGCGGTAGGCGGGGCAATTGGTTACATCGTAGATCGGAGACTGCGGCGCTATGATGCCGTTTAACAGTTCGTTCAAGCCGAAGCCGCTTTGCGGCTCGGCTTAATTCAGGCGTTAGGCCTCAATCGGAAAATTTGTGCAGGCTAACTTCCTTCTTCATTTGCAGCACAATTGGCCGCTGGCTGCTATTGCGCTTGGGCTACTGTTGCTTGTTCCAATCGTGCTTGTTACGGGTGTATTCCCAACCAATCAAGGCCGCGTGCTTCGCTCTGAAGATCCTGAAAGCTACTGGCGCTGGGTCGTGGGTTTTGCTCTGTTGTCGCTGGCCTGCTTAGTTGTTCTCATCGGCTCGTATTTTCTTTCTGCCAAGTGATCGGTTGGCCTAACAACTCGTTCAAGGCGGACGCCTTCGGCGCCGTTTAACTCCAGCGTTAGGCTTCACACCGTGAAATCTCTCGTACCTTCAATACTGATGACGGCAAGCTTGCTCTATTGGTGGTTCGTAACTGTTGAACACTTGCGCCGTACTGGAGTTATGCCTAGCCAGAGCTTAGGTTTCCTTGGACTCATCTTGGTTTTCACCTTTGTTGGCACCGTACTGCTTGCGTTACCGGCCTACCTTCTTCTTAGGCGTTGGAGCTTCTTGGAACGCTTGCCAATCCTCTTCGCCGGAACGCTCATTGGCTGGCTATTGATCAGTTTTTCTGACGAAGGACGCTTGTGGGAGCATCCCGAAGGGTTCGCCACGGGTATGGTTGCGGCGCTTACGTTTTTACTAGTTCGCGGCAAATGTATCTCGCAAGATGGCCGGAGCTAAGGTCCGCCACCCAAAGCGGACATGACTCAGGACAGAAATGATGGAAACGATAATGGCGGCAGTGCTGGTGCTGAACCCGATAGTGGAAAATAGATGAGACGCGAAAGTTCGATATGGGTGGTGATTTCTGCATGTCTACTGGTTGCCGGCTGCACCACGCCCCAGACGAAACCTCCGTCGCCCACGGCAGCCGGTAATGCGTCATGGCGAGAAGACACTCCGTCGGATGGCTCCCACTACACAATGGAACCGGGCGATACCTTGAGTGGTGGGGCGCTTGTCAAACAGGCAACACCTGTCTACCCAGCGGACCAGCTGCCGACGTGCCCGCCAGCACAGGAAGTTGAAGCGCTGCTCATAGTGGACAAGACGGGCAAAGTAAATGAAGTGCGCGTCGCAGACGAGGCGAAGGCTGTTCCGAGCAGACACGAGTTCATACATGCAGTGCGCACGGCCGCTCTGCAGTGGAATTTCTCTCCACTCAAAATCGATCGTTGGAGTGCTGCTCCAGACGGCAAGGGTCTTCAGGATATCGGCGAAGTTAAGTCTTTCAGTCGCAACTATGCGTTTCGCTTTGAGTGTCGCGCCGGCAAGGCCGCGGTCACAAGCGGTGTCGTTGCCTCTCCGGCTGGATGAGCTAGCTAGGCGAATGTCTGCTTTCCACCGATAGTGTTGAAAAACTCGCTTCGAAAACTCGAGATCGTTTAAAGCGGAAAAATCTGGCCGTGACAATCGCTTTCTGTCGGCCTGAATGTGCAAATTTGTACAGAATTGAATTGTCGTTGCCATCGCGATTAAGAATTTGGACGTCTATTTGTTAAGTCGGAGTTTTTCAACACTATCCACCAATTGCGGGCAGTCGACTCGGCGCGACATATCCGACCGCTTTCAAGTTGGAACAGACGTTCATTTACTCCTATGCTCGGCGGCACCAGTGTCCGGAGAACAGTGGTAAATTGCTGAGCAAAATTAACGACGATTGCACTTTGGATGGGTTCAATGTCTTTCTCCAATCTGGAGGACGAATTCAGTGGAATTTGGTGTCGGTCGCTTAATCAGACGTCACTGAACGCTTTGACGCCAGAACTCATTGAAAAATGGGCTAGCGAAAAGCGGCTTATCAATCCGGTCGCGAAGCTTGCAGATGTCGGGGTTTTCCATCCGACGCCGTGCATTGTTCTGATCGTCGAAGGTGGCAAAGCATGCTTCCCGACCATTCCGGTTTCCGGCGATGAGAACTGGCAAATAAGGCGAAAACAACACGACGACCAAGCCGATCTTTGGGACAAAGTCGAGTGGTTTATGCCGCTATGGCTACCGATGGGTGAAATTTCTAAGCTACTTGCTTCCGTCAGGCATGTGACGAGAGAGCGGGCGCTCGATCTTTTCAAATATCACACGTCAACCCTTTATACATTGGCCTTCCAGGCGGTTTGCATCGAACAGATCTTGCCCCTCGCTCGCAGCCTTAAAGAAATCGTGCCATTAGCGCGGGAAGCTTATCTAGGCGCATATAGCGGCTATTGGGCTACCAGTGTCGGAGCATTGATACCGGCGATCGAAGGCAGTCTCACAAGAATTGTTTCTGATCTCAGTACAAAGGCTACCGCACCGGACAAGATTGATCATGCTGTGAACCGCGCAATAGAGACTGCTGCACAACTACATTTTGACCGTATGTGGGTGCCGCCAGAGTATAAGACTTGTGACTATCTATTCGGGCAAGACGAGCGTGTTTTCGCCTTTGAAACATTTCGAAGGTGGCTCAAGAATCATTTTTTCTGCAATACCCACGAATATCAGGGGGTGACCTGGCTGAATCGACACATGTTCGCGCACGGCACCGCGGCGTCATGGCAGCAACCGGCGAATTTCGCTCGAATGGTGGTCGCGCTTGCGACACTCGCAGCCATCGAATCCTGGTACGACGCCTCTCATAGCGTCTCGTTTTTTCTCCCTGCCATGAATGACGACAGCACCTTGCTATGGCAACAGGCGCTGCTTCGGGGCGATGTTCAGATGAAGCTGAAGCTCGCCGAACAGGATCATTTCCGAAAATATGGGCGCTTGGTTCCGCCATTGCCAGCAGACAATGGCGTACTCCTCCGCAAGGCGCTCCTTTCCCAGCAATGTATGACGGATTTGGTTCGACCTTTACGCGATGCTGGCTGGAGTGTGAAGGTCAATGAGCCCGACGATGAGGCGCTCTATATGACCGTCGATGCTTTCCACGGTGAAAGAAGTTTCAGTTTCGCATTGTTGTACAGCTGCGGAACTGAAAATGGTATTTACAAAATTCTCGCTAACACATGCGCGGCTATCCTCTATTGCGGTGCTCCTTATCAGCAGGATTCATTTGCCCATGGAATTTCGGTCCACGTCGGACCTGTCTTGGGCTGGCAGCCGCCCAAAGCGGCTTAAATGCATGCGATTACATATCGGGAAGTCGACTGAGCTTCAAATGGTCAGTCACTCGCGACCAACTTTGCGCCAGCAAAAGCCATTACTGCTCGATTCGTCCGTGGCTTCATCGCCGAACCGTTCTTATTGGTGACCGTAAGAGATGCGGATCTGCGGACGGCTGCTTTCAGGTGCGAAGCCGTCCGTCCAGGGCTTTCTCCTGAAGCGGCTACGAACGTCAATTTTTGGCCGATCTGGGACGGTCGCGTAGATCTTCGCGGTGGTCCCTTGCCAGATCTTCGCCGACCGGAAGGAATCACTGGAGCATGCCGTTCAATCGCCTGCGGGGTGGCGGGTTTGGAGCATTCCAGGTGGCCGGTTTAGTGGCATTTTGGCTGGTAGGTTGACAGCATTTCCGGTTGCCGACCTAAGTGTGGAATCGGCGGCGGGTTTGATCGGAATAAGCACCTGGTTAACGAACTGCACGGCATCACGCGACGCTTGGAGTAAATGGAATATGCGTAGCATGTCGCGCCGCTGGGCCGGTACAGTCGAACCATCTAAACAGCTAGATTGACAGGGAAAGTAATGAAAAGAGATTGGGACCTTCTGCGCAAGCAGCTTACTAATATAGAAGAGGGTAACGACGTTCTCGCGGAAATACCCGACGAGCCGAAGTGGACGGATGACTTGACCCAGCAGGGTTACGAACGCGTTGTGAAGGAATACAAGGTGCTCGAAGAGCGCATTGCAGGCCACTTGGAATTGCTCATTGACAGCGGCTACGTAGATGGATTGACGGTTTCACGTGGTGCGGATAATTACATTTCGTTTGGAATTCATGCGCCACGCCTGACGATGGCGGGGCACGATTTGCTGGACACGATGCGATCTGCGACGGTCTGGGAAAAGATCAAATCGACGGCGAGCAAAAAGGGCATTGAGCTGACGTTTGACACAATTAAGGCGCTCACTGGAGTCGTGATTAAACAAATACTGGGTGGATAGCACGCGGTTATCAAAGCTCTGCGCTTTGAACGGCTAGTTTGATATCAACCATGCGCAAACACGATTGAGGAATGTAAGCATCCTTGTTGGACTCCAGTTCGATCAGATAGGCGGGGTCATCTCCTAGCTCCTCAACACTTACTAAAGATCCCGAGTCGCCAACGTGTTCGCCACCAACTACCGTGACATATGCGTTGTGCTCAAAGGCGACGCCTGGCAATGGTTCGTGAGCAAGAAAGGCATTGTGTTGTTTGTGCGTTGGTTGCATGAGGTCTAACGTTTTTTAGCTCGTGCTTTTAGCTCGTTTACCACCGCCCGTTGCTCAGTGCGAGATAGCGTCGCAAACGCGACGATCACCTCCGCGATCTCGTCTGTATCCGCGTACAGCGCCGCGAGCGGCATTCCGAGTGCGTCGGCAAGTCTCTTCGCGGTGCGAAGGTCGCACTCGTTGACGCCGTGTTCGTAACGGTTAATTCGCGTGCGAGCCACTTCAGCCGCGATCCCTGTGGCGACGCCAAGCGCTTCCTGGGTTAGGCCTGATGCTAGTCGGGCCGCGCGCAAGCGGTTGGCAAAGATGAGGCGGGCGTCGTCCAAAGCACTGCCATAAAGATGTGAATCGTGAAGCCAGCATGCAGTCTTGCCTTTGTCTTGTCTGTTACCGTATAAGTAACATTGTGGCGATGCTGCGGCAATCGGATTAGTCGATTGAGAGTTTTTTGACAGGCGATGCCAGACCTGCCGCCTCCGCAAGCCACACACAAAACAGCTCTTGCCCGACGACCTTGCCAAGGCCGGGACACGACCGGATCGGCAGGCCAACAGGGCCAACCCCAGGGGAAAGCAAAGGACGCAACTATGAAAACAAATACGTTACGACACGCCGTTTCCATCGCCATGCTGGTCGCTGCCACCGGTACGGCCGAGCCGACGCGGGCGCAGAAAGCCGCAGCGGATACGAGCCCGGCGCCACGGGCCGCGGTGACCGGTTCGCCGATCGACACCGATATCGATCTACCTGCAGGCACGCTAGCCGCGGCGCTCGATGCGCTCGGCAAACAGAGCGAGCTGCGAATGGACTATCCGCCCGCGCTGGTGGAGGGCAAGCAATCGAGGGCGGTGCATGGCCGCATGAGCTGGCGCGACGCGCTCGGCCGTTTGCTGCAGGGCAGTGGGCTCGTTTATCGGCAGGCCGGCGACACCCGCATCGTGATCGTGCGCGTGCCGGATAGCGCCGCCTCCGCCCCGCGTTCGGCGGCCAATGACGCGGCAACGACCGCATCGACTGCGACACCGGCGGCTGCGCAACTAGCCACGGTCACCGTGACCGGCACGCGCATCCGCGGCGGCAGCACGCCGTCGCCGGTGGTGTCGATCGGCAGCGAGCAGATACAGCAGGAGGGTTTCTCCGACCTCGGCGAGGTGATACGCAGCGTGCCGCAGAATTTTTCCGGCGGACAGAATCCCGGTGTGCTCAGCGGCAACCTAGCCGGCGCAGGCAACGCGAACCAGAACCTCACCGGCGGATCGAGCCTGAACCTGCGTGGCCTGGGTGCCGATGCCACGTTGACCCTGCTCAACGGGCGCCGCATGACGTACGGCGGCTTTACCCAGGCGGTGGATATCAGCGCGATACCGGTGGAGGCGGTGGATCGCATCGAGATCGTCGCCGACGGCGCGTCGGCGATCTACGGCTCCGATGCGGTGGGCGGTGTCGGCAATGTGATCTTGAAGCGCGACTACGACGGCGTGACCGTGGGCTCGCGCTTCGGCACGGCGACGCAGGGCGGCATGACTACGCGCGAGTACAACGCCACGGCCGGCACCACGTGGAGCACGGGCGGGCTGATCGCCACGTACAAGGACGCGTCGGTCGACCCGATCTACAGCAGCCAGCGCAGTTACACCTCGCAGCTGGTCGACCCCGCCACGCTGTATCCCGGCAGCGATTTGCGCAGCGGCCTGCTCAGCGTGCACCAATCGCTGGGTGACTTTGCCGAACTGCGTCTGGATGCGCTGAGCACCACGCGCGACCAGCTGTTTTCGTACAACTACAAAGGCGTCGTCAGCCGTGCGACGCCGCACACCACGACGACGCTGATCTCGCCGAGTCTCGAATTCTGGCTGCCGGGCGACTGGTCGCTGACCCTCAGTGCGACTTCCGGCCAAAGCGAGCACCACGAGTATCTGGTGCAGACGATAACGGCCAGCGGCGCGGCGGCTCTGACGGATGCCTGCTACTGCAATACCAGCCACAGTTACGAGCTGGGCGCCGAAGGCCCGCTGTTTGCGTTGCCCGGCGGCGATGCGCGGCTGGCGGCCGGCATCGGTTATCGGGACAACGGGTTTCGCGATGTCGACCACGTGACCGCGGCCGATACGTTCCGCGGCAGCGAGGGCACGCGGTTTGCGTATGCGGAATTCAATCTGCCGCTGATCGGCGCGGACCAGCCGGTGCGCGGGGTGCAGCGTCTGGACGTGACCGCCGCGGTGCGCGGCGAGGACTACAGCACCTTCGGCGGCGTAACGACGCCGAAGCTGGGCCTGCTGTACGACCCGAACATGGACTTTACGTTGAAGGCCTCGTGGGGCAAGTCGTTCAAGGCGCCCACGCTGTTCGAGCAGAACTATGCGCAGAACGCGTATCTGTTTTCGCCGAGCAGTTTCGGCGGCGTGGGCTACCCGGCCGGTGCCACCGTGCTGGTGCTCGACGGCGGCAACAAGCAGCTGACGCCGGAGCGCGCCGACACCCGCTCGGTGTCGCTGGCGTTTCATCCCGAGGCGCTGCGCGAGCTGGAGGCGGAGCTGAGCTGGTTTCGCATCGACTATCGCGATCGGGTGATTCAGCCGATCGCCAATTCAAGCCAGGCGTTGAACAACCCGATCTACGCGCCGTTTGTCGACACGGCGCCGACCGCGCAGGTACAGGCAGACGTGCTGGCGAATGCGGAAACGCTCTACAACTATGTCGGCGCGCCGTACGACCCGAGCAAGGTGGCGGCGATTATCTACACGCAGTACGCCAACACCGCGCAGCAGCGCATTCAAGGGGTCGACCTGTCGGGGTCGTACCGATTCCAGCTGGGGCAGGGCGCGTTGACGCTGCGCGGCGCGACCAGCTGGCTGGACAGCTCGCAGCAGACCGTGGCCGGCGGGCCGGCGTACGCGCTGTCGGGCACGCTGTTCAATCCGCCGAAGATCAGCAGCCGCGTCGGTGCGGACTGGAAGCGGGAGGGGTTTACCGCCTCGTTGTTCGCGAACTATCGCAGCGGCGTGACCAACCGGATCGACGGGATCAAATCCGCCTCGTTCACCACGTTCGATGCCGCGCTGCGCTATGCCATCGGCCCCCGCGACGATGCGCTGTCGGGGCTGGAATTCGCCTTGACGCTGGAGAACCTGCTCGATCGCGATCCGCCGTTATACCGGGTGACGTCGCCGCTGTATGTGGCGGCGTACGACTCGACCAACTATTCGCCGATCGGCCGCTTTGTGAGCGTTTCCGTATCCAAGCACTGGTGATGCCGGCGGGGTGCCGGCGCGGCCGGCACCCCGCATTGGCGGGAGAGAACGACGATGTCTTTGTTGAAGTGCCTTGTGCGGCGGCTGTGGGTGGCCGGCGCGTTGTTCGTTGCCGGCATGTGCGTGTGCCATGCGGATGAGGTGTCGCCGCGTCGGCTGCTGGAGGTGGCGGATATCGCCAGCCCAACAGTGTCGCCGGACGGCAGGCGGGTGGCGTTTCGGGTCGAGCGCGCGTCGGTGGCGCGCAACACCTACGACGCCGAGTGGTATGTGCAGGGCCTGGACGAGCTGTGGCCGCGACGCGTCGGCGATGGCGGCGTGCCGCTGCGCGATTCGGCGGGCGGCTCGCTGTCGCCGAAGCTGGTGTGGTCCCCCGACGGTCGCTGGATTTATTACCTCGCCCTGATCGACGGAGCGATCGACGTGTGGCGCGCGGCGGCCAACGGTTCGAGCGCGCAAGCGCTGACGCACGACGCGGCGGACGTACGCGATTTCAACCTGGGCGAGGGCGGACGGGTGCTGCGCTACAGCGTCGGTGCGACGCGAGACGAAGTGCGCGCGGCGGAGCAGGGCGAGTACGACGACGGCATCCTCATCGATGCGAGCGTACCGATCGGCCAGGGCCTGTTCCGCTCCGGCTTCGTCGGCGGACGCATGGCGACGCAGCGCTTCAGCACGGTGTGGTTCGACCACCTGCCGTTGCTGGCCGACCGGCCGGATCGCTGGGCGCAGATCGACCTGGCGACTGGCGCGCGCAGGGCGCTTGCCGATGCGGAGGTGCTGGCCGCGCCATCACCGCCGAAGAAGACGGCCGGCGTCGATGGCGATGCGTGGAAGTCCGTGGCCGATGCGCAGGGCGAACGGGTGGCGTGGCTCACACGTATCGGCGACGGTACGGGGCAGCAGGTGCGACCGGATGTTTTGCTGTCCGCGCTGCCGCACGCGCAGGCGAGCCGCGCCGTGCGCTGCGCGTCGGCGCTGTGCACGGGCAAGGCCATCAGCGCGATGCAGTGGCGGCCGGCGCATGACGAGGTGCTGTTCACCGTCACCGACCCGTACATGGGCATGGCGCAGTCGATTTTTCGATGGGATGTTTCGAGCGGCGATGTGCATGTGGTGGCAGCAACCGATGGGCTGGCCAACGGCGGGCGCGATACCGCATCGAACTGCGGCGTGTCGGCGGCGACGCTGGTGTGCGTGACGGCGCAGGCCGATCGTCCGCCGCGGCTGGAGCGCATCGACGTGGACAGCGGACAGCGTCGCGTGCTGTTCGACCCCAATGCGGCGCTCGCCATGGACATGCTCAAGGCGCCACCCGCGCGCCTGCTGCGATGGCAGGACAAAAGCGGGCAACGGTTCGCGGGCTGGTTCTTTTCAGCGCGACGTGGCGGTGATGCCCCGACGCCGTTATTCATCACCTACTACAGCTGCGCCGGCTTTCTGCGCGGTGGCGTAGGCGACGAGTGGCCGTTGGTTTCGCTGGCGCAGGCCGGCATCGCTGCGCTGTGCATCGACCGACGCCCCGGCTTCACGATGGACGCGGTGGCGCGCTATAGCGAAGGGCTGGCCGCGGTGGAGAGCGCGATCGATCTGCTGTCCCGCCAGGGCGAGATCGACCGTGCGCGCGTGGGCATGGGCGGATTGAGTTTCGGCGGCGAGGTGACGATGTGGACGCTCGCCCACTCGCACCTGCTCGCCGCCGCGTCGGTCGCCAATCCGGTACTGTCGCCGCTGTACGACCTGATGGGCAGCATGAAAGGCGACGCCTTCGCCAAGGGCTTGCGCAGCCTGTGGGGGCTGGGCTCGCCGAGCGACACACCGGCGCGCTGGAAAGCGCTGTCACCGGTGTTCCAGCTGGATCGGATCGACGCGCCGATTCTCTTTCAGCACTCCGAACAGGAGTACCTGTATGCGCTGGACTACGAGATTCCGCTGATCCGCGCGCACCGCGCCGACCTCTACGTGTTTCCGAACGAGCCGCATCAGAAATTCGAACCCAAGCACAAGCTGGCCGTGTACGAAAGAAATCTGGACTGGTTCCGCTTCTGGCTGCAGGGCTACGAAGATCCCGACCCGGCCAAGGCCGCGCCATACGCCCGTTGGCGGCAGATGAAAGCGCGGGCGCACGCCGATAAAGGCGAACACGTGAATGCGCCGGTGGTGATCGGCGCGTCGGCATCCTGATTGGCGTTGGCCGGGGGTGGAATCGGCCAACACCGGCCAGTCGGCTGCCGAAAATGCATGCCGCAAAGCAGTCATGTGCGCGTTTCGGGAAGTCCCCGCCGCGCGTCACTTGATGCACCGGTAATTGAATGTATACACTGTATACATGCCTCGCCTAAGCACCGCCGAAAAAATCCTACGCGCCGCGCACCGGCTGTTTGACAACGGCGGCGCCGATGCCGTCAGCATGCGCCGCGTAGCTGAGGCGGTCGGCATCACGCCGATGGCCATCTATCGACATTTCCCGAATCGCGAAGCCTTGCTCAAGCGACTGTCCGACGACAGCTTCAACGCAGTGGCGCAGGAATGGCAGGCGCGCGCGCAACACCCGAACGTGCTCAAGCGCCTGGTCGCCCTGCTGGAACCGTACCTGGACTACGCATTGACCCATCCGCACCTGTTCGATCACGCGTTCTCGCTGCGTCGTGACGATGCGCGACGCTTTCCCGAGGACTTCCGCGAGCGCCAGTCGCCGACGCTCACCGTCATCGCTGACGCCATCGTCGAAGGCATGCGTCGCGGTGTACTGCGCAAGGACGATCCGTGGGATGTGGCGATGACCCTGTGGGCGCACTCGCATGGGCTGATCGCGTTGTATCGCGCGGGTCGCTTCAGCTACGACGAAGCGCAGTTCCGCCACTTTTATCTGCAATCGCTGGGGAGACTGATCGATGGCATCAAATGTTGATCGCAAGTGGCTGGCGCTCGGGCTGAGCGCCACGGCGTTGTCGGCGCTGCTTTGGTGGTATGGCAGCGGCCTGCATCCGCTGTGGTGGCTGAGCTGGCTGGCACCGCTGCCGGTGCTGCTGCTGGCAGCGCGTATTCGCGCCCGCTGGGCCGCACTGGCGGCGTTCGCGGCGTATGCCATCGGCGGGCTGAACCAGTGGGATTACCTGCACGGTTACATCGGCCTGCCGCTGGCGACGATCCTTCTCGTGATCGGCGAACCCGCCCTGATGCTGACCCTGTGCACGCTGCTGTTCCGGCGGCTGCTGCGGCGTGGCCGCGCGATCGCGGCGGCGCTGGCGGTGCCGACTCTATGGGTCGCGATCGAATACCTCAACACGCAGTTTTCGCCGCACGGCACATTCGGCTGTATCGCCTATACCCAGATGGATGCGCTGCCGGTGATTCAGATCGCCGCTGTCACTGGTCTCT
Organism: Rhodanobacter sp. A1T4; assembly: GCF_014207185.1. GTDB lineage: Bacteria > Pseudomonadota > Gammaproteobacteria > Xanthomonadales > Rhodanobacteraceae > Rhodanobacter. The sequence continues at coordinate 15,101 of NZ_JACHCP010000013.1, read as the reverse complement.
GGGGCATCGGCTTTCTGCTGTTGCTGGTGCCGGCTGCGCTCGCGATGCAGATGTCACCGGCGGTTTCGAGGCGCGCCCGCGCGGCCGTCGCCGCGATCACCGTGCTACTGCTCGGTGGCTCTGCCGCCTATGGCGGCTGGCGCTTGCAGGCACCGGCGACCGCCACGATGCGGATCGGTCTGGTGTCGCTGGAAAAGCCGATCCGGCCGGCACTGCACACCCCGGACGGCCAGGCGCTGCAAGCGCGCTATGTGGCGGCGATCGATCGCCTCGCCGGCCAGGGCGCCCGCACCGTGGTAATCCCGGAGACTTCGTTTGCCACCGCCGACGCCACCGTCCCCACGTTCGCTGCCCTAGCGCAGCAGCACGACCTGACTCTGGACGCTGGCATCGACTTCAAGGGTGACCCGCGGGCGGAGCGCAACATGGTGATGCTGTTTCAGCCGGGCGCGGCCGTACCGAGCACTTACAGCAAGCACCACCTTATTCCCGGATTCGAGAGCCAATACACGCCGGGCGACAGCTACCGGATGCTCGAGGGCGCATCCCGCGTAGGCCTGGCTATATGCAAGGACATGGACTTCCACGACATTGGCCAGGCGTATGCCGCACGGGACGCACAGCTGTTGCTGGTGCCCGCATGGGACTTCAGCGTGGATGGCTGGCTGCACAGCCGCATGGCGATCATGCGCGGTGTGGAAAGCGGCTTCGCCGTGGCGCGTGCGGCACGTTCCGGCCGCCTCACGCTGAGCGACGACCGTGGCCGCGTGCTGGTCGAGGCGTCCAGCGAAAAACACGATGCCGAACTGGTGGGCGACCTGCCGCTACGCGTGACGCATACGCTGTACGGACGCTGGGGCAACTGGTTCGCCTGGATGGATCTGGCGGCCCTGCTGGCGTTGCTGATACAAGCCGCGCGCCGGCCACCACACAACCGCCGCTGATTGATTGCCGCTGCGCGCCGACGTTGACCGAATACGGTGCCGAGGCTTTCCGCCAGACTATCGTTGCGAAGATGGTGACGTTGGCGGTCTCTACCTGTCTCTGGCTTGCACGGGCATAGTTTGCCCGCAAGGGCAGGCAGGGCCCACGCGCTCATCACCAGACTCGAAGAGGAGCCCAATGTGAATCCCAACACGGGTATCAGAGAGTTGGCGCTTCGTGATCCTGACGGGCATTACGTCAGGATCAGCGCGCTCGCTGAGATGTGACAAGTCATTCATGCCCACACCCGCTTCGCGAGCTGACTTCGCAGAATCTCGTAACGAAGCCAACACTCACGGGTTATCAGCCTTCCTCAAAGCGGACGCTCGCGACTGACGGAAACGGGTCGTCAGCGGATCTGCCTATGAATCAAGTTGGCGCTCAAGGTCATTGATCTTGAAATTTGGGCATTTCTAGCGATTTCGTTTTCTAAAGTGTCGACGGCGCGGCCGATGATCTTCAGTCGATGCGTGGAACGTGGCCTTCCTTTTCGCGTTCTGCTTATCACGCAGTGTGCGTCTTAAAAGCTCCACAGCGCCTACGGCACTGGCAACTGCACCGATGCCATAGTCGACCCATGTCCAGTGCGGGGCACCTAAGGCTACCAGAGCCAAAACGTGCGAATCGTGATTCATCTGTCAGCCACCTATATTGAAAAAGCCTCTAGATTTGAATGTCACGAGATGAAGTAATGTCAGCAATGGGTGGCGGTCTCAACCGGTCGATGCAACACACTGACGACTGCTCAGGTTGCGGGAGTGTTGCATATGCAGCATCGAACCCGAATCCAGTACACGGAAAATCAGAAGTCCCAGATGTGGGATCGTTGGCGGTGGGGTGGATCGCTGCATCAGATCGCCCAACTCTTCGATCGGCACCATTCCTCGGTTCGCAGCATTCTTGCGGCGTCCGGTGGCATCCGTCCAGCGTTGCGCAAACGCTCGCCGCGGGCATTGACACTACACGAGCGCGAGGTCATTTCGCGGGGATTGGTGGCAGGCCAATCCATTCGTTCTATCGCCGCGTCCTTGCAGCGTGCACCTTCAACCATCAGTCGCGAGATTGGGCGTAACGGCGGGTCGGATACCTATCGCGCCACACAGGCCGACCATGCCGGCAATCAATAAAACGAGTGCAAAAATTCGCATCTAAGCATCACCTTGATGTTGGCAAGCGCGTGAGCAAATGTCCGCATGGAGTCGGAGGCGTATAACACCCTCTCATCTCACCGATGTGGTGCGGCATTCTGGATGGGAACAGTTCGTCGAGTACCTTACTTGGCATGACGGTCTGCTTCTATCCCATGGAATCGTTGTCGCTAATGGAAATCGGCTACACAGGTGGATGGGTTACCGAAGACGTTGGTGTACGCAACGCGGTCGTGCGCAGGGACTATTGCAATGTCAGGATGCGCGCGATGGAAGTCTGCTATTTGTTTCGTCGTCGTATCGGCTAGCTCAGGCTCGGAGTCAGTGTTGCTGCGAATGGCCGGGCTCTTGGGTAAGCCGCGTTCTGCCGCTTCCAGGGTGTCGGCGGCGTCGCCTATGAGAAACACGCTACGTCGGCCGAGCTTTACGAACAATCCCTGCGAGCCTGGGGTGTGGCCGGGTAGGGGCACGACGACGATCGTCCCATCGCCATAGATGTCCTTGCTCTTCTTGAAGCCCAGATATGGGCCCGAGTCGTAGCTCACCACCTTCAGCCGAGGCTTCACTGCCGCGATGAGCGACGGCGGCGTAATGGTCGGATGCGTCGTTTGAACGGCCATCCATGTCACCTCGGCGGGCGAGACGTAGATGGGGGCTGCTAATTGTGTTGCGCCGCCAAGGTGATCATAGTGGGCGTGCGTGATGAGGATGCGGGTAACCTGAGAAGGCTGCTCATCTACGCTCGCGAGTGCATCGACGATTGATTTGCGGTCCTTTGCTCCCGAAACGACCTGCGATCCAAAAGCTCGGGCGGGCGCGGGCAATTCGTTCATTTGTGCCTCGGCGTTCGGGCCAAAGCCGGTGTCGATTAAAACATCGCCCTTGGCGTCCCGAACAAGTACGCCGGAAATGGTGCTGTGCCAGATTTTTGTATCGCGAAGTCCTGCGCCACCCATGGCGCCATCCATCGTGGCCGCTGAGGTTTCGACCCAACAGGCCTGCGGCTTGTCCGCTGGCCTCTGAGCGGCTGCGGAGGCGGATATCAATAAGCCCGCAACGATTGTAAGCATTGTCTTCATGCAGATCTCCTTGAGGAGTTGCAACTTCGATAAGCGAAGCGACACGCTCCAGAATCATAGGGCAAAAGAATGGGGGTGGGACGGTTTCCAACAGCGACGAGTTCAGCGAACAACGGCAGAAGAAGTCACGCATTCACAGCGTCTGCATCTGTCGTTTCGTTTCAGTCACTACGCAGCGAGGGCTGACTGAACGGCCTCGGCAAGCGCTGTGGTCGGCCTTCCGATCAGTGTTGAAAGCTCACGTGAAGAACTGTCCAGACCGCCTTTCAAAGCCACCGCGTCAGCGTCGACGACTACGTCGACGATCATCTTGGGTAGACCCATCCCGAGCAGGGCAGATTCGTACTCAGAAGGCGAAAGATTGCGATAGGCGATCTTTCGATTGAGCTGCGTGGAAGCAGCGACCGCCAAGTCCTCCATCGTAAACGCCGTATCGCCTGCGAGTTCGTAGGTCTTGTCAACCCGGCGCCACGGGGTAGGGTTCGGGTCGATGGTCGCACACGATCGGAGCGGTTAGCCGGAAGCGGTTAGCCGGAATAGGCTATTTCGGCTGGCGTCGTCGCAGGAGTACAAAAGTGCCGATAGGTTTGCGGTTTTGGCGAGCCAGCTAATACAAGGGAACATGATGTATATCGATGCCGGATTGGCGGTGAAGTCGGCGAGCCCTCCACTTCATCGTCAGCCCTATGTGCAGGTGCTGGTCGCAATCGCCCTGGGCGCCTTGCTCGGTCATCTTGCGCCGGAGCTGGCCCAACGCTTCAAACCTTTAAGGGACGGGTTTATCAAGCGGGCACACATCTTGATGAAACTGGCGCCTTTAGGTGCGTTTGGTGCAATTACGTTCACCATTGGACGATTCGGGCTCGGTGTATTGCTGAATCTAGCGGGGCTCGTGCTGACCTTCTATGCGGCATCCACATTATTCGTACTGTCCATGGTCGTGGCGCGTTGGGAAAACGCGCTCGATCAGGACCAGCTAGGCACCGCGCGGCGTGGCGATGCGTCGCGGCTGCGCCGCCCGATCCCCCACATTCCTATTACGCATGGAGATGTGCCATGAATCGTCTACTCGCTGTGCTTGCACTGCAGCTTGTCTGCGCCACTGTGACCGACGCCTACGGCCAGAACTCGCCACCGGCGTCAGCGGTGCTATCACCTCAATCCATCGACCTATGGCCTGCCGGCGTACCTGCGGACAGTGGCGATGGCCCGCGTGGTGCCGAGCGCATCGGGCAGACGGGTAGCGGCGTCGGCGCGGTTTCCCACATCAGCCAGCCCCGCATCGTCATCTATCGCCCGCTACATCCAAACGGCGCAGCGGTGCTGCTGATGGGTGGTGGCGGCTATTTTCGTATTGAAGTAGGCAATGAGGCCAATCCGACCGCGCAATGGTTGGCGGCCATTGGTGTGACGCCCGTGGTGCTTTATTACCGTTTGCCAGCCGATCACTGGAAGGCCGTCGCACCCTTTCAAGACGGACAGCGTGCGATCCGCGTCCTGCGCGCGCAGGCCAGCCAGCTGGGCATCGATCCACATCGCATTGGTGTGATTGGCTTCTCGGCCGGCGGCAATCTGGCCGGCATTCTGGCAACGCGTTCGGAGACGAATTTCTACACGCCTACCGATGCGGTCGACCAGCAGTCGTCTCGCCCCGATTTTGCTGGACTGATTTATCCGGTGACCTCGCTGCAACCGCCCTATGCCACCACGCGCTCCGTCCGCGAGTTGTCTACGCAAGCAGATGCCGCCACGGCGTACACGGTGCAACTACATGTATCGCACACTATGCCGCCGACCTTTATTGCGCATGCCGTGGACGATCCGATCGCCAATGTCGGCGCGAGCCTGGCGCTGTTCGATCTGTTGCGACAGGCGCAGGTGCCGGCCGAATTGCATGTCTTTGAAAAAGGCGGTCACGGCTGGGGACTCGGCCAACCGGGCACCCTGGTGTCCGCATGGCCTGGTTTATTCGCAACCTGGGCGCGCGTGCACGGTTTCTTTCCTGGCGGTAGCGGTGTTACGCCTTACCCGCTGTTCCCACGTGCCGGGACAACGCCTAATCCCTCTACGACCGACGACAATCGCTAATCACAGCGATGTCCCCTTCGACACACTGCCGGAATCGCACTATGCCTTTATTAGCACGCGTCCTTCCCACGATGGTGATGGGCGCCATCGTAGGAGTCTCCCTTCCGTTGCATGCGCAGGACCAAATCTCAAACGCCGATCTGGTGCGCTTGGTCAAGCAACAGGCGGCGGAGATCAAAGCGCTTAAACAACGCCTCACTGTTGTTGAAAAACACGAACGTCAAACGGATGGCCAAGTGGCCCAAGTGCTCGCTCGCCCGGCAAGCCCCGTAACGCCTCCAACCGCCATCGCCTCCACACCGGCCGTGCAGACGCCAGCACAGGTGCAGGCGGCGATCAGTGACGTGCGCGATAACGACATAGCGGTGGCGCAAGCACAAACCGCCGCCAATGGCCCCCAAGGTGGCAATGACAACATCACGTGGGGCCAGCATAACGAGGCCGGTCCGCGCTTCAGCAGCGATGATGGCTTTTTTACCTTTAAGCCGGATGGACGTCTCCTGCTCGATTTCACCGGAACGAACGACTCGAAATACGCGGGGCGCAATATCAGCGGCGCGGATCTGGAAAGCGCCCGCCTCGGCGGGGAAGGCACGATCGGTCCTCTGGGTTACCACGTAGAAGCCGAACTCGCCGGTGACAAGGTCTCCCTACGGCAGACGTATCTGACGTATCAAATGAAGATATTCGGTGAACAAAGCAAGCTCTATGTCGGTAATTTCCTCAAGGATCTAGGCACGGAGGGTTCGTCCGAGTTGGCGCGCGTGCCGTTCATGCAGCGCAGCGCGGCCAGCGAAGTCGGTGAGCCACTGAACGATTCCTTCGGTTTGGGCACGCAGCTGTTTGTGTATGGCACCAATTGGCACTACAGCGTGTCGGTCAGCGGGGACGCACCCTCATCCTCCACAACCGGCACTACCGACGACTCCATTACCTATCTCACCCGTGCGCACTGGAATCCGCTCAAGGGCGACGACGGATTTATCCACGTCGGCGCCTGGTATTACTACGAGAACATCAGTCGCGGTGTCGCCAGCATCAACAACACGCCATCGATTGCATTTTCCTTCAACCAAAACCTGGATGTGTCGGCCAGTTCGATTGCCAACCCCACGCAGGATCATGGTTCTGGCTTTGAGTTGGGCGGCGTCTACAAAAGCTTCTGGCTGATGAGCGAATACGCCAAACGCACGATCGACTCCAGCACGAGCGACGCAGTCTCGCGACATGGCTCGGCGCTCTCGGCCGGCTGGCTCATGACTGGCGAAACGCCCGGCTTTTCCAGTCGCGATGGCAGCTGGCACGGCACCAACGTTATTCATCCGGTCACGTCCGGCGGCTTGGGGGGCTGGGAACTGGCGGCACGCGTGGATCACTACGACTTCACCGGGGCGCCACATGGCGGTGATGGCGATGCCTACACGGTCGGTTTGAACTGGTATCTCAACGATTGGTCACGCCTGATGTTCAACTACATTCGTTGGTACACCGACAATAAAGTGGGCAGCTATACCGGGCCAGACTGGGGCAACGCGGTAGGCGTTCGCACGCAGATCGTGTTCTAGGCGCGGCGCTCCGTCTTGACCGACGTGAGGCGCCTTACTTCGATGCCGGTCCGCCTTGGCGCATTCAGCCATCTTCGCATCACCATCCTTGGTTCTTCCTGAGACATTTTATGCAACGTCTTTCCGTATTCGCCTGCACGACTTTTCTTGCCCTCGGAACATGCGTTCTCTCTGTAGAGGCTCGCGCGCAATCCGTGATGGTTACGACGGGCAGTGGTGCGGTGATCGGGCAGAGCCAAAGGGGCGTCGATACATTTCTTGGCATCCCGTATGCTGCGCCGCCCGTGGGGGCATTGCGCTTCCAACCACCGACTCCAGCAACCCGTTGGCAGCAACCGCGACCAGCCGACCATTTTGGCGCAGCCTGCCCCCAGACATCGACCCTGGGGACACCCAGCACGAACGAAGACTGTCTGACGCTGAATGTCTACCGACCCAGTGTTTCGACGCAAGGTCGACCCGTGCTGGTATTTTTTTATGGCGGCAGCTTTCGCTATGGCGATGCGGGCGTCGCACCCGGAGGCAACGGCCCCGACTACACCGGTAACGATATCGCGCGTCGCATCGGTGCGATTGTCGTGACGGTAAACTATCGATTGGGTGCCCTGGGATTTCTTGCGGCGCCGGCATTGGACAACGAAAACGCGCATCACGTCTCGGGCAATTACGGTCTTCTCGACCAACAGGCCGCGTTGCGCTGGGTTGCTTCGAACGCCAGGGCCTTCGGTGGCGATCCGAAGAACGTCACCGTCTTCGGCCAGTCGGCAGGCGCGCTCTCTATCGTTGATCAAATGGTCTCGCCGGGTGCCGCTGGCTTGTTTGAAAGAGTCCAATTGCAAAGCGTCGGAAGCCTTGCAACCGCCAAGTTGGCAAGCGCCGAGAAACAGGATGAAAGTATTGTCGATGAGGTCGGATGCGCCAACGCCGACGACGTCGCTGCGTGCCTACGTCAAGTCCCCGTCAGCACTTTTCTGACCGCCGCCGGCGGCGCCATCGGTCCGAACGTCGATGGGTTTGTCCTGCCGACTGAACCCCAAGATGCTTTGGCGAGTGGCGCCTTCAGCCACGTGCCCGTGATTGAGGGCAGCAATCTCGACGAGGGCACTTACTTCATCGCGCAGTTCACCAGCACGATTGGTCATGACGTCACTTTAAACAACGCGAACGCCATACTCGTTAACGCTTTTGGCAAAACGAATGCCAATGCGATCGCCACCGAGTACGCGTTAGGCCAAAACGCCACGCCCGGTCAGACCTTGTCTTCCATCTTAACGGACGAATTCTTCAGCTGCCCCGCTTATAACCTGCGCGAGACGCTGCAGTATCAGGTGCCCGTCATCGAATACGAGTTCAGCCAACCCGATCCCGTCTACGATTACCCCGTACCACAGGTATCGAGCATTGTTGACGGTGATGCACATACGACCGAGCTAGCGTATTTCTTTGGTCACGATGGCGCGGGCAATGCGCTGAGCGGCACGAATCGATGGCTCTCGGAAAGCATGATGGATGGGCTTGGCATGTATGCCCGGTACGGTCAGGCGCCGGGGGTTTTCCCAGGTCCAGGTAATACCGCGGGAAGCGCCGCGGTGATCGAGCTAAGAAGCCCGATTGATATTTCCTCGAATTTCAGCGGCCGCCATCGATGCGATTTTTGGCGCGGTCTCGGCAGCCCAACGGTACTGCTCCCTTAATCTACGACACGGCCTTTTGAGACGACACTCACCGACATGCAGCCATGCATCGGTGAAAGCGTCGACGGCAATCCCCGATTTTTAACAGACACCAAAAGTGGAGTTAAGCAGCAAGGGCCAGTTTCTGTATCGGGGTGATGCCGCCGAGTCCCATGTTCGGGCGCTCGTGGTTGTAAGTCCGTAGCCAGCGAGTGGCCATGTCCTGCATCTGCTCGATCGAGTCGAACAAGGTTCGTGCAAGCCAGGCGTAGCGCACGGTTCGGTTGTAGCGCTAGACGTAGGCGTTCTGTTGAGGCTTGCCTGGCTGGATGTGGCAGCCACCGCGACGTATGTAGGGGAGCCCATTCCAGGCTCGTGAGTGTGGGATGAAGGCGCCCAGGGCATATCTTGCTCAGGCCTGCTAGGCCTCGCGCGCACCGATGAAGTTGATCAGTAGAACCATCGATCGTTGGTCAGCGCACCGGCATCCTAATCTACACGAGGCCACTGGCCGGAATCGGTCGATAGTGTTGAAAAACTCGCTTCGAAAACTCGAGATCGTTTAAAGCGAGAAAATTCGGCCGCGACAATCGCTTTCTGTCGGCCTGAATGTGTAAATTTGTACAGAATCGAATTGTCGTTGCCGTCGCGATTCAAAATTTGGACGTCTATTTGTTAAGTCGGAGTTTTTCAACAGAATCGGCCAGAAGCTGCCGGTCAGCGGAAAAGAATCGGGTTTGACAAGAAGACTGACTCCAGCTACCTTTTTGTATAAAGGTAGCTGGTGAGATATGGACCCGGACAAGTACAACACGTTGCGCAAGGGTCTGCTGGAATTCCTGATCCTGGGGATCGTGTCTTCTGGCAGGGTGTACGTTGCGGAAATGATGCAACGCCTCAGCAAGACCGATTTCGCCACCCAGGAAGGCACCCTGTATCCGCTCTTGAGCAAGATGCGACGGGAGCAGCTGTTGGACTATGAGTGGCAGGAATCCGAGACGGGCCCTCCTCGCAAGTACTACAAGCTTGCGGCAGCAGGCCGCAAACAGCTGGCGGAGTTTCGAGAGTACTGGAAGTCTTTGACAAGCCTCATCGACGAGTTGGGTAAGCCATCATGCAAATAGTCATTCAAATCAGACTTAGCGGGCACTCGACAACATTCCTGTTGGACGAAGACGCTTATCAGGCCTTGCAGACATATTTCGAGCACGCTCGGACGCGGCTCAAACGCGATCCAGATTGCGAGGAGATTCTTCGCGATCTTGAACAATCCATTGGTGAGAAACTCTCGCCAGAGAATCGCGTTCTCAGCCGCAAAGAAGTCGAATTGGTCTTTGAGCAGGTGGGTGTCGTCGACGCTGGCAACAGCGATGCAGCTGTAGCGCAACCCGGCCGCCCTCGTCGGCTGTGCCGAATCGAGGAGGGCAAGTGGTTCTTCGGTGTTTGTCAGGGACTGGCGGCCTACTCCAGCATTCGAGTCGAGTGGGTACGGTCGATTTTCGTCATTACGTCCGTATTTTCCGGCGGCATACCGGTGCTGATCTATCTGGTTCTGATGTTCGCCCTGCCGTTGGTCCGGACTCACGACGAATACAGTGCCAGCCTTCACGCGCACTCCGATGTGATGTGAAGTCGGGCAACGACGACGACGTCGTCGTCGTCGTCGTCACGGGCTCGTTCGGATGTACTCGTGTAGAGCAATGGATGCCGTCCTGTATCCCACATGCGCGATCGAGGAGAATTCCGATGTTGAAGACCATTGCTGGTCTCGCGCTGGCGGGGACCGCGTTCTTGACGCTCGCGTCAGCGCACGCCACAGCGATCGATCCCAAAGCCGCGCACGCGGCCTTTGCCGAACGGCAGGCGATGTGCGACCGCGACGGCGGCGCTTTGTGGGGCAAGAGTGTCTGCGGACCACTCATGTTCATCGATCCCGATACGCGTGAAATCGTTGCCAACGAAAACACACCCGATGACGCGCTCACGAAAACCGGTGATGTGTTCACGGGCAAGCTTGGCAGCGAAGTTCTGATTTCCAGCACGACGGTGGAATGGAAAGGCCTGCGCTGGTCGATGATCCTGTGGCCGCTGCCGGCCGACGCCGCTACGCGCAATACCGAACTGGCGCATGAAGCGTGGCATGTCATTCAGGAAAGCCTCGGCTTTCCCACAAACTCTCCCGTGGAGGCGCAACTCGGGTCTGCGTTCGGACGCACGACTATGCGACTGGAATGGCGTGCATTGGCCGCCGCGCTGACCGCGACCGATACGGCGGGCCGCAAGACCGCCATCCGCGATGCGCTGATCTTCCGCGCCTGGCGCCGCGCGCGGGCCAAAGACGCGGCCGATCAGGAAAACCAGCTCCTGTTGAACGAAGGCCTCGCGGAATATACCGGCCGTCGGCTAAGCGGGCAGAACGACGCGACGGTCGCCGCCGCGCTCGGCGACGCGGAGAAAGGCAACGCCTACGCGCGACTCTTCGCTTTCGCGTCCGGCCCGGCCTATGGCTTCCTGCTGGACGACTACAGCAAGGATTGGCGCAAACATCTTTCGGCGCAGTCCGACCTTGGCGACATGCTCGCGCACTTGGCTGATATTTCGCTTCCCACCAACATTGCGGCGGCGGCGCGCAAGGCGGGGCGTCGCTACAATCTCGTGGGCGTGGAAGCGGAAGAAAAGACCATAGCGCTGGCGCACGACAAACAGGCCACGATCTGGATCGCACAACTTGTCAGCGGTGCAGTGTTGCACCTGCCCTCCCATCATATGAAAGCGGAGTTCAATCCGAGCATTCTTTTCCCGCTACCGCCTTATGGCACCGTCTATCCGAGGCTGCAGGTCGTCACCGATTGGGGAAAGCTTAAAGTGGATGGCGCCGCTTTGATCGATGACAATTGGATGAGCGTGACCGTGGCCGCCCCCGCGAACGCGACCACACTTTCCGGCAGCGGCTGGACGCTCGAACTCGCACCGGAATGGTCGATCGTACCGGACAAGAAACCCGGCGATTTCACAGTGGCAAAGAACCGACATCGCCCATAAGTGCAAGCTAACTTGTACTTTTCGAGAGGTTGGCCATTAATAGCGCGCCATCGGGCCGGAGCAGCTGTCAGAGATCGAGTTCAAGATGACGCGACGCCTGTGGAAGACATCATGCGGAGCGTAGGGGCGCATCCGTAGCGGTGTCGCATCGTGAACAGGCAGCTCCACCGCTGACGGTCGCAATTGTCCAGAATGAGTCGCGGCTCGTGACCAGCAGGGCGTGAGCCGGCGAAAGGGGCCAGTCAACGGCTCGAGACCTGCTGACTGTCTGCCAGCACAGTTAGTGCGGCGCGGGTCTCCGTCTCTGCCTTCCGCGGCGACCATGAGGCGATTTCATTCAATGTGTGATTGCGGGCCAGGACGCGCACGACGTGAAGTCCCAACCAGTAACCCGAACGATTGGGTAGGTCGGCTTGAAACGCGGTTTGCCCCGACTCAAACCAGCGCGCGAAAGCTTTCGATGCCTCGTGCCTCACCGGATCAATGGTCAGAACGTCGGCGTTCTGCAGAAAGCGCTTGGCCACTTCAGGCAACCTCGCATCCGGTAGGGCGCCAAGGTCGTTCTGCAGGAGGTACTCGCCATCGGTATGACCTGGCGACACGATGGTGCTGACGTAAGTCGCCAGTCCCTCTTCATACAGCGGCAGCAGCAGATGCGTGTCTGGCATCACACCATCGTTGGTGATGCCGGAATGCTCGGCATCCCACAGATGGAAGAGTTCGTGCGGCAGTATCACATCCAACTGGGCTTTTTCGAGGATCAGGGAGTCGACCGCCAGCGCAAGCACCGGGGTGCCGTTTGGCAGAACGCCGCTCTTGGCATCGAACTGGGGAGCGAGCACCACAACGGCCCGTGGCTGCCCGGATGCGCCGAAATACTGAGCAAATCGTTTCGCCTGCACATTCAGCGCCGTGTTGATTGCACGGACCCCTTTCGGTATGTCTCCGCCCATGTTCCGGTACTGGTCAAATCGGACCTTTAATGCGCCATCTTTCAGCTTCTTCCAGTTCGGATTATTGCGAACCTCCCAGACCACCGATTGGTAAAGCGCCTCACGAGGTTCTTCAATGAACTTGTCCCAGAGTGCTTCCTGCTCGGTAAATGGCTTGTCTTTGGCTGCCTGCCAGAACGCAGTGAAGGATCGATCGATCGGCTGTGCCGTATCGCCAAGTTGCGAACCTGCAACTGCCGGAAAGCTGGCCACCAACGCCATGGCAACCACACTTAGCAAGGTTGGAACCGACGCTGGGTTTTTCATCCTCAATCCTTGTACCGCAAGTTGAAAAATAAAGGCCGGGGACGGTTCCCCCGGAGCGGAACGTGTCCTTGGCCCCCTTACCCCACGAACAGAATCCAGAAACGGGGTGCTTTTTGCCATCTTCGCTTTCTAGCCGCTCAAGACGGATCACCCGCCTGTCAGATTTGGCCACCTCGCCACATGTCATCGCGCAGGACGCGTCTCTGCGGTGTCTGCTTCGAAAGCAGACAGGGATTCGCAAAGAGGCAACCCTTTAACCGTCCCTGTTGAGCCACGCAGCAATCGCGGCGGCCCGAATCAGCAAGATACCGATGATAAGAATGTATTTGACATGCCTATTCATGTCCCGAAAGCGTTTCGGGCCATCGCTATCTACCCAGTGCTCGGCACCGATGTTTGCAGTTTCCTTCCAAAAACGGGGGTAGTCCAGGTTCACTTTCTAGTCGTCGAAGAAGTGCATCCAAGCTGGCCTCTTGGTCAGCAAGGGGCTTCGACCCGATTCACTCAGCTCAGCTTTTCCACCTCCGGGAGTGAACGCACTGCGCGTACCACCAGCGACCGAAGAGAGTGGCGACGAAGAGCGATCCCATGCCGAGAAGGATACCGGGCATGCGTGCATTGCCCAGATCCTCGCGAGTGAAGAGGTCGACCACGGAGTAGGCTTGTCCCAACAGCAGCACCGCGAATCCGGCCCACCATGCGAACAGCTAACGGCGGTAGATGCCATAGACGCACGCCAACAATCACATGGCGCACACCGATGTATTCGATCAGTAGAACCCATCGATCATGATCAGCACGCTGGCGTCCTGTCCAACGCAAGGCCACCGGCCGGAATCGGCCGATTCTGTTGAAAAACTCCAACTTAAAAAATAGACGTCCAAATTTTGAATCGCGACGGCAACGACAATTCGATTCTGTACAAATTTACACATCAGGCCGACAGAAAGCGATTGTCGCGGCCGAATTTTCTCGCTTTAAACGATCTCGAGTTTTCGAAGCGAGTTTTTCAACACTATCGGCCAGAAGCAGACGTTCAACGCTGGAATTGAGCGGCGGCGAAGCCGTTCGCCTTGAACGAGTGGTTAGGCACGCGCCTCTTTGTATCGATCCGTGAGGAAAAAAAGCACCAGAAGTCCGATCAGGCTCAAGATTCCGAAAGCCCCAAACCACGGTGAGTGTCCTTTTGCTTTTGCATATTGGGAGCAGCCCCAAATAAAAACCGCGAAGCCGGCCAAAAGGATGATTCCACCAATAACTACGCTACCTGACTGAGCTAGCGCGCGGCCAACGATTTCCCCAATGATGCCCAAGCCCACTCCGATGTTTGTGGTGCGTTTGTACTCTGCCAACATGTGACTTCCCCTTTTTTTGGTACCTAACGCTGGAGTTAAGCGGCGGCAAAGCCGTCCGCCTTGAACGATTTGTTATGCATCCGAACCACAGAAGAATCTATGGGCGGCGGATGCAATGGAGGGTAGCTGACCTAGCTCCGATGTGATTCCCGCTGATGCACGCCATTCCTCGGCTGCTCCTGGCGAGCCCCACGCCTCAATAAAAAAATATACTTGCCCGCTAGTAGAGCAGCTAGCTGAAAGAATGAACTCTCCTTCGAGCGAGCGCCACGACTCCTTGCCTCGCCAAGGAGTCGCATGGCTAGCGATTTTTTCAAACAGCCGAAGTAAGCCAGTGCTATCTGTGTAAGCAGATACCTTGAGAGCTAATGTCAGGCCGTATCCCGACAACTCGACCTGAAACTCATCGCCATGACGGGCAAGAAACCTGAGCTCTCGATCTGATGAGGATGATTTGATTACGAACATCTCTTCCCGCATAACTACCTAATAGACCGACCTGCGTCGGGTTATGCATCTCGCATCACGCAGGCCCTGAAGATCCTACCCAGTTGATTCGCTTGACGATGCTCACCCTAAGTCGGGTTATACATCCAACGCAAACTCCGATTGAGATCGTCCCACAACAAGCCTCATCGTGTCTTCGTGACCGGCAGCTTCGGGTCCAGGCTGTGTGAAAACTCAAGGTCGGCTCTGACGAACGCAAATCTCGACTGTTTTTTGCCGTCTGTGGCGAAATCTGAGTGTCTGGACATCTGCTCATTGCTCAGAATGCGACTCTCGCGAGCAACGCAAATAGTTTTCACACAGCCTGGGTCGAGGCTGTGTAAAAACGCAAAACCCCGAGCTATGCGCAAATATATGTTTCTTTGCCGCACCTTGTCAGCGATGCGAGGAAAGTAAGGAGC
>NZ_JACHCP010000012.1 GCF_014207185.1 Rhodanobacter sp. A1T4 | reverse complement strand
CCTCACCGGCTGGTGCGTTTGCTGGTGGATGAAGGCGAAGATATCGGCCTTGGACTGGAAGTGAACGCGATCGCTTTTTTTAAAAGGTCATGTTCAATCTTCAACTGCTCGTAAGCCTTCTTCACGCGACGCAGCTCCTTGAGCTCTGCGGCAACCTCTTTATCGATAGCTACACCTTTAGTCACGATCACACCCTCGCGCGCTTGTTTGCGCCAACGAGACAGCATGAACGGATGGATGTAAAGCGATGCGGCCACGTCTTGCACGGCCACGCCAGGCAACTCACTTAAACGGACGGCTGTCGCCTTGAATTCCTGGGTATATCGGTACGTCGTGCGCGGACCAGGTCTGGGCATGAGAACACTCCTGAAGTGATAGTTCAGGGTGTCCACTAAAGCGGAGGAAGTCTCCGTCGCGCTTGGACGAACTGTTAGGGCGCCGTGCGATAAGCCAAAACGCCGCAGCCGAGGCGACACCGCAAGCACCCATGAATGCTACCAATTCTAGGTATTGCAGCCCGCCCGCGAAAGTAGGTATGCCGTTGACCAAAGTGGGGATACCGTCAATGGTTGCAGATGCGCCCCGTGAAAAACGCAGCGGCCAAGAAACCACGGCAACCGGGAACGCACCCAATGCGAAACCACTTGCGATAGTTGACCACCAGCGAACTGCGTTGCGCCAACGAAGCAAAACGTAGGTCGGAATCCCAAGCACAAGCACATAGGCTGCCGAAATTAATGCACAGAGACAAAAAAAGTTTCTGGTACGAACCCAGATGTATGGATCGTTGGGTTTGAAGGTAGCGAATTGGTCCCACAGATACCAGCCGGTCATGAGACCGACCGGCACCAGGATTGCTGCAAGGAATGCGAGGGTGGTCTTCATGAGCCCTAACGCTTGAGTTAAGCGGCGGCGAAGCCGTCCGCCTTGAACGAGATGTTAGGGCTCAACTGCGACGCTAGAGAACCCAGCTGCTGTAATAATTTGGACGATTTTTGAAATGACTGGATCTGATGCAGACACTGTGCCTTTACCACGCAACCTTTGCATATGCGTACGACGCGGCTCGATCATGATATGCCAAGTACCAAAGTTGGGCTGGTCTGGAAGCTGATCGGACGTGCCGCCTATACAAATTAGATAGGAAAGACCGCTGAAATTTGCTGTATTTGCCCAACCGAAGTCCTCCATGCAAAGTACGTCAGCGGCTATGCCGGCGTCTCGTAACTTGGAGACGAGCCAGTTGGAAAAGTCTTGACCAAAGCAGCAGTCGTTTATGAAATCTTCGCCGACCACCGACAGATTGAATTTGTCGGTTTTGCATGTGATGTCCAATATCACATAGCTCTCCCCTTGAGACCTAACGCTGGAGTTAAGCGGCACCGAAGGTGTCCGCCTTGAACGAGTTGTTAGGGACTGACCGTATGCTACTTACTCTCGATTTGCCACGGACACAAATGCTGATGCTCTATGTATATTGGCGACAAAAGGCGGTCACCGATTTCTGAAACTATGTTGGCTACTTCACGCTGAAATATATTAAAAACCTCAGCACTACAGTTTGCTCTCACCAAGTTAGCGGTGCTGCAAAGAAGGTCGGAAGAGTGAAGTATTTGGCCGCAGAGTTCTCTAGCGATGTTTTCTGGAATTTCCATTTCAACCTCTTTGCTTGTAATTCTTGCGTAGATGCCCGTTGTCCCTAACGCTGGAGTTAAGCGGCAGCGAAGCTGTCCGCCTTGAACGAATAGTTAGACGACTTTCCGTGCAATACGGATTACGCGAGGATCTTGAGCGTCCATGAACATAAAACACCGGCCAAAAAGTGCTTTCTTACCAACGTCGTTGAACACATTTGATCCGAGAGGTGTAATAAGAACCTCATCAGTTGCAAGAGCTCTCTGGTGATTGCTGCTGATTTCTGCCCAATGCTCGGCTGCAACACTGTCTAGTACCAGGTTGACCGCTGGGTGGTTGTATTGCACCAGAACGTTTCCGTCTTTCATGGGCATGGGGTTCATGTCTGGGTGATGGTTGAAGATTTCTGACAAAACATCGAAAGCAAATCTTTCCGCGTCGTTGTCGGATAGGCCATCTGGCAGCATGACGCACGTACCATGCGTAAGTGCAACAATGTCACGTTGACCGTTGGTGTAGAAGCTAAGCCGATCGATGATTTGATCAAGAGACTGAGTTATAGCGGGGCGCCAAGCCGGGACTGGTGGAAACTTCTTCGGCGGCTCTTGCGGCGGTTCTTTTTTCTTGAACGGTCCAAACACCGATAGTCTCCAAAGACGTCTAACGCTGGAGTTAAGCGGCGGCGAAGCCGTCCGCCTTGAACGAATTGTTAGATGGTGAGTAAAGCTTCATTGGAACCAACAATTAAACCAACGCATGAATATCGTGCCCCACCATAAGCTGCAGAAAAGCCCTGCGGTGATGAACACATAAATTGGCGCGTTGCCACTCCTGTAGCCAGTTGCGGCATCGTAGAAAAGCCAAGCGAGCGCACCCGCCAAGGCTACAACAAGAGCAAGCCCAACTAGCCACTGCCGACGCTTGACGGAGAATTTGGTCCGGTCGTAAATACGAATAGCTGAACTTGGTCGACGCGAATTTCGGACTAGCACAAGGACCCCGAATATCGCCAGAAGGCCCACTGATCGAATTGCAAAGTTGTGTTGCCCATAGAAGATGCAGACTGCTGCAAAAGCCAACAACAACGCTTGCAAGGTAAGGGAAAGTGCCCGTTTTAGTTTTGGAGTTGCCGTCATAGTTCTCTAGCCTCATGCCACGGAACATCTAACGCTTAAGCTAAGCGGCCGCTGCCGCGATGTATGGCATGTTACCGCAGCCACTCCGTAGCGGGAGAGTTCCTACGCAAAAGTGGACACCGACTGGTTAGCCGCATTGTGCCTCGAACTCGATGGGAGAACGATACCCCAACGCGGAGTGCAAGCGCTTGGTGTTGTAGAACTCAATATAGCTGCGCACGGCGCTTCTTATAGCGCCTTCGGTGGCGAAATCCCGCCGGTGGTACATGTCCGATTTCATCGACTTGTTCCACGATTCCATGTGCGCGTTGTCGGTCATGCGATGCGGGCGGTTGACGCTTTGCACCAGTCCCGCGCCGGCTAACACGCGCTTGAAGTCGCCGGCGAGGAACTCAATGCCGCGATCACTGTGCAGCAGCGTACCGGGCGGCGGCTTTCGCTCGCGCAGTGCTGCCGCCAGTGCTCGACGTGTCAGTCTGGCTGTCCGATCTGCGCCCAGCGACCACCCCAGCAACCGTCGCGAGTAGCGGTCCATGACCGTGGCGAGATACCTCCACGTTCCCGAGACTTTCAGATATGTCACATCGGTCACCCAGACCTGATTGGTCCGATCCACGGTCAATTCGTGTACCTGATTGTCGACGCTGGCGAAGAATCGATCGACGCCGGGACAACGGCGATACAAATCCGCGGAGCTGCCGCGGATGCCGTTATCCCGCATCAGGCGCTCTACCCGACGCCGCCCGACAGGTTCGCCGTCGCGTTTCAGGCCGGCGTGAACTCGTGGGCTGCCGTACGTTTGTCGACCTTCGTCGTGCACCTGGCGAATGCGCTCAACCAAGCGCATATCCTCCTGCGCTCGCGCGCTCGCTGGACGATCACGCCAAGCGTAATAACCGCTGGCACTGACAGCGTAGAGCCGGCACAGCAGCCTCACCGGCTGGTGCGTTTGCTGGTGGATGAAGGCGAAGATATCGGCCTTGGACTGGAAGTGAACGCGATCGCTTTTTTTAAAAGGTCATGTTCGATCTTCAACTGCTCGTAAGCCTTCTTCACGCGACGCAGCTCCTTGAGCTCTGCGGCAACCTCTTTATCGACAGCTACACCTTTAGTCACGATCACACCCTCGCGCGCTTGTTTGCGCCAACGAGACAGCATGAACGGATGGATGTAAAGCGACTGAGCAACGTCACCCACCGCAACACCAGGCAACTTGCTCAAACGCACGGCGGTTGCCTTGAATTCTTGGGTGTATTTGTAGGTGGTGCGAGGGCCTGGTTTAGGCATGGTGTGGACTCCTGAAGTGATAGTTCAGGGTGTCCACTAAAGCGGAGGAAGTCTCCGGTCCGCTTGAGCGAATAGTTAGGCATTGCTAGCATGCGCGTACTCCTGAGCAATGAACGCGGTGGAGATAAGGCGTGACACGATATGTGATTGGGCTAGATGTGGCTCTCGTGCTGGCTGAGCAGAGGACCAAGATTCCGGGGCACCACCGTCTCCTCGCACCGACGCTACTGCGTTCGCAGGTGCTCGCCCAACTATTCGCGGACGTTCAGCATGGCTTGGTGACTCGCAAGGAGGCGAACCAGCGCCTCGACTACCTGAGGGGTTTGCAGATTCGCTTGCTGGGCGACCGATCGTTGCAACAGGTTGCCTGGAAGCTTGCTGAGGAACTCGGCTGGAAAGATACATTCGCGGCCGAATACCTCGCATTGACCAAGCTACAAGCCGACGCGCTAGTGACACGCGATGTTGATTTGATGTGGGCAGCTGGGAAGTTGTTGACCCTCGCCTCGATAGACGATCTGCTTTCGTAGCGGAGATCAGCGTTCATGGTCTTTATGCCGCCTAACGCTGTAGTTAAGCGGCGCCGGAGGCGTCCGCCTTGAACGAGATGTTAGGTGCCATGTCGGATCAACTCAATAAGGCGTTGAATGCGTTTAGATGTCAGACGGTTCATGGGCGACACATAGACGTATTGAGAACTTCCTTGCTGCGCTCAAGCTGACAACCTTCTGCGGGCATCTTGCAATAATAGGTTGCGCTACGGCCACAACCACTAAAGCTATATGTGGCCGCACCCAAAGAGTGCGCCGAAATTCCTTGAGTGGGGCAACTCCATTGGTGACTTATACCGCAGACCATGACCTTTTCTGCTTTGTGTCCTTGGAACGCAGCTATGGCGAAGATGGCCATGATGCCAACGCCGCAGAAGATGAATATCGATGCGCCGATCTTTATCGAGACATGCATGCGCGTCATTCTTCCTTGACACCTAACGCTGGAATTGAGCGGCGGCGGAGCCGTCCGCCTCGAATGAATTGTTAGGCACCACCACGCGCAAGCTGATTGGCAGTCATGGGACGCTGCGGATCAGTTGAACTGCGCCTAACGCTGGGCACGCCAGCTCTAGCAATGGCACGAGCACTGCGTTTTTCTTTTCTTCTCGCGCTGGATCCTCACGCCATGCGGCGCGGAAGGATGCGGATACAGCTACCGGCTGCTCTCCAAGCCATGCCTGTATCTTTACGCCGTCTTTGTGCATGCCACTGACATAAGGACCTTGCGCATCACTGTCTCCCTGCCGCCATTGGAAAGAAGGCAGCGCCTCTTTCAGAATTTGGAAGATAGCGTCTTGACCAAGTTCAGACACAACGTCGATTCGGACAAAGTCTTTCATGTGTCGCCTAACGCTGGAGTTAAGCGGCGGCGAAGCCGTCCGCTTGGATGACTGGTTAGGGCCGCCTAACGCCCTCGATCACAAACGTTGCCCCACTTTGGCCTGCAATGGTGGGCTGCACAAGAACTTTGCCGTTACACAGAATAGCAATCTTTTTGCCAATATTATTTGCAGAGAATTCTCTGTTTGCTGCGGCGCCGGAGGTAGTCAAATGCACCTGCAGTACGGTGCCTCCAGTAACGATTTTGGATGTGCCATAACTAGCTGAAACTACCTGGTCTGGTCCTACTATCTGCTTGCCGAGGGAAGATTGGTTAGCGCCAAGAGCGTAGATCGAGAGCTTGCAACTAAGAGCGGGTTGCGCGGCAAAGCACCAGGACGGCAACAACATAGCGGAGAGAACGAAGAGCAACGGAGTTTTCATAGGCCCTAACGCTTGAGTTAAGCGGCGGCGGAGCCGTCCGCCTTGAACGATTTGTTATGCCCATTTGCCGCAGCCTTGTGTGCACGCCAAGCGGCCACTGCTGCAATAACATATTGCAACCTAGCTGCTTGCTCTGAACTCAAAGGGGCACGTTTCGCCTTGCGAAGTATGGACTCAAACATGTAGCCAGAGCGAAAGAAATAAGGTCGCAGTTCCAAGAAACAGATTGCAGCTTCCATAGCTTCTGGATCACCGGCAAGCATGCGCTCAAGCGCTCGGCTGTAGCCTCCTGGAAAGGCAAGCTCATCGTATCTGGAATGGAATATTTCACAGGCACGCTGCCACTCCTGTCGCTTTTCGGGGTTGCGATCCCGAACAGCGAAAGTCTCGTGGATCCGCGCGTGAAGTCGCGAGACTTCTTCTGAATTTGCGCGAATTGTTGATTTGATTCGGTCGGATGGATGGGGCATAACGCTGGAATTGAGCGGCGGCGAAGCCGTCCGCCTCGAATGAGTAGTTAGGGTGCATTGCCGACAACCCTGAGTGCAAGAGCAGATGTGTAGACGTTGCCAGAGAGCTCGCGATCCATGCCTGCGATGGCGCCGAAAGTGCCATCAGCTTTTGCGCGGGCTGGAGCATAGTCGCTGAAGCTACCAGCACCGCCGTAAACGTGGTTAATCGAACCAGAAAGCTCGTTTAGCTCGCCTTGAGTAAAGCCGATACTGAGTAGCGACGCAGCTCGCTGTTGGCATGCCATGAAGTGCTTGCGCCATTGGCATAGCGGATCTTGCGCGAGTACCACTACTAACTCGCCGAGATGAGCATGCAATGTTTCAAGTTGTTCGCGACGATTGTTCATGCAGCCTAACGCTGGAGTTAAGCGGCGGCGTAGCCGTCCGCCTTGAACGAGATGTTAGAGCTCACCGCCGCGACTCCAACAGACAAATTTTGCATTTTGTGCGCTAGACATAGCAGAAATTACCGCCTTGTTGTCGAAGCCGGGAAGCACCTGCAGCCTTGATAATAGTTCTTTCATGCCTTGCGCCTCACTCGGGAGTACGCAGCCACTTACGCTGCCAGCAAGAACCCAAAAAACATCATCTACGAAAGGCCCTTGGTCGGTCGTTACGATAGTGATCGTTTTCAGATCTGCCCATGTAACAACCTCACTTTTCCCATCCGCAAGAATGCGAGTGACGCGCTCGTCGTCGAAGGTAACAGTGTTGAACGCTTCCCGAGGTACGGCCGTGGCTGGGGTGGTGCGCTTTTGTTTGCCGAAAATATGACGGAGAAAATTCATGAGCTCTAACGCTTATTAGACCCCACATCGGGGCATATGAATTTGGATGTTCAGCTTTAGGTCGTTGCTCGTCAAGCGGAAAAATCCTACAGATAGACAAGGGTTTGTCGGATGACGGCTGCGGCACGGTGGAGCGAGGATGGCCTTCGCATATCTCACGGATCGAGGCGCTATGTCTTATGACCCCGGAAACGCACGAATAAACCGTATGGTCGGTGGACCATCTGCGCCGCGTTTGCTGGATGAGGTGCGGCGTGTCTTGCGGTTGAAGCATTACAGCATTCGCACCGAGACGGTTTATGTGGCCTGGGTGCGTCGCTTCATCCTGGCCAATGGCAAGCGGCACCCGCGCGACATGGGCGAAGCCGAGGTCGAGGGGTTCCTGTCGGGACTGGCGGTTCAGGGCAAGGTAGCGGCGACCACGCAAAATCAGGCCTTGGCGGCGCTGCTGTTCCTCTACAAGCAGGTGCTGGGTATCGAACTGCCATGGATGGAGGGAGTGGTGCGGGCCAAGCGGTCACAGCGTGTGCCGACCGTGCTTTCACGTGACGAGATCACGCGCGTGCTGGCAAGGATGGACGGACGCCCCTGGCTGCTGGCGAGCCTGCTGTATGGCACCGGTATGCGCCTGATGGAAGCGCTGCGGCTGCGGATCAAGGACGTGGATTTCGGTCGCAATGAAATCACCATACGCGATGGAAAAGGGGGCAAGGACCGACGCACCATGCTGCCGCGGTCATTGGCTGAAGCGTTGCTCCGCGAAATCGAACGCGCCCGCCTGCTGCATGAAGCCGATCTGGCTGCGGGGTTCGGCGCGGCATGGCTGCCACATGCGCTGGCGCGCAAATATCCGAACGCCCCGCGCGAAATCGGCTGGCAGTATGTGTTCCCCGCGGCGCAACGGTCCCGTGATCCGCATGATGGTACCGAACGCAGGCATCATTTCGACGACGCCATCCTCTCGCGTGCATTGAAGACGGCGTGTCGCGCTGCTGACGTTGCCAAATCAGTGAGCGCGCATACCCTGCGCCATTCGTTCGCCACGCATCTGCTGGAAATCGGGTATGACATTCGCACTGTGCAGGAACTGCTTGGCCACAAGGACGTCGCGACCACGCAGATCTACACGCATGTACTTAACCGCGGCGGGCAGGGCGTGCTGAGTCCGCTGGATCGTTGAAGTTCAGCCCGGCCGTCGTGCACCCAGCACGACCAGTACTTCCTGTGCGCTGCGGATGCGTTCGGTGGCACCGGGCAGATCCAGCGTGATCTTCAGTTTGTCTTGGCCGTCGAGTTTGTAGACGCGTGGCAGGCGCTGGATCAGTTTGATGATGGTCATCGGATCGATCTCGGGATTCTCGCGGAATACGATGCGGCCGCCGTTGGCGCCGAAGTCGAGTTTGCGGATGCCTAGCGGCGTGGCCATCAGTTTCAGTGTGGCGACCGCGAACAGTTGCTTGGTCGGATCGGGCAGCAGGCCGAACCGGTCGATCATCTCCACCTGAAGGTCGCGCAATTCGTCTTCGCTGCGTGCGCTGGCGATGCGCTTGTACAAGGTCAGGCGTGCGTGCACGTCGGGCAGGTAATCGTCGGGGATCAGTGCGGGCAGGTGCAGTTCGACCTCGGTTTCGTGCTCGCTGCTGAGGTCGAAGTCCGGGATCTTGCCGGACTTCAGCGCGCGCACCGCGCGGTCCAATAGTTCGGTATAGAGGCCGAAGCCGATTTCCTGGATCTGGCCGGACTGCTCGTCGCCGAGTAGTTCGCCCGCACCGCGGATTTCCAGATCGTGCGTGGCCAGGGTGAAGCCGGCGCCGAGTTCTTCCAGCGAGGCCAGCGCTTCGAGGCGCTTCTGCGCATCGGCAGTGATCGACTTGCGGTCGGGCACCACGAGATAGGCATACGCACGATGATGTGAGCGGCCGACGCGACCGCGCAGTTGGTGCAGCTGTGCCAGTCCGAAGCGATCCGCGCGATTGATGATGATGGTGTTGGCGGTCGGGATGTCGATGCCGGTTTCGATGATGGTGGTACACACCAGCACGTTGAAACGCTGGCGGTGAAAATCCGCCATCACGCCTTCCAGCTCGCGCTCGGGCATCTGGCCGTGAGCGATGCGAATGCGCGCTTCGGGCACAAGTTCTTCGAGTTCACGCACGGTGCGCTCGATGCTCTCGACTTCGTTGTGCAGAAAATACACCTGGCCGCCGCGCGACAGCTCGCGCTGCAGCGCCTCGCGGATGGTGGCGGGATCCCACGCAGCAATGAAGGTGCGCACGGCTGTGCGGTGCGCTGGCGGTGTGGCAATCAGCGAGAGATCGCGCAGGCCAGCCATCGCCATGTTGAGCGTGCGCGGTATCGGCGTGGCGGTCATGGTGAGTAGGTCGACTTCGGCACGCAGCTTTTTCAGCTGCTCTTTCTGGCGCACGCCAAAACGCTGCTCTTCGTCGACGATCACCAGTCCGAGATTCTTGAACTTGATGTCTGGCTGCAGCAGCTTATGCGTGCCGACAATCACGTCGATCTGGCCATCGGCGAGACGCTTCAGCGCCTCGTTGACTTCCTTGGTCGAGCGGAAGCGCGACAACACATCCACGCGCACCGGCCAGTCGGCGAAGCGGTCGGCAAAGTTGCGGTAATGCTGTTGCGCCAGCAAGGTGGTTGGCACCAGCACGGCGACCTGTTTGCCGGCCGTGGCTGTCGCAAACGCGGCGCGCAACGCGACCTCGGTCTTGCCGAAGCCGACGTCGCCGCAGATCACCCGATCCATCGCACGTGGCGCTGCCAGATCGTTGAGCACGGCCTCGATCGCGGTTTCCTGATCGGGCGTTTCCTCGAACGGGAAGGTGCTACCGAATTCTTCGACCATCTGCCGGTCGATCGGTAACGACTCGCCACCGCGGGCCTGCCGCTGCGCGTAGATCGCCAGCAGCTCGGCGGCGACGTCGCGTACTTTCTCGGCTGCCTTACGGCGTGCGCGTTCCCAGGCATCGCCGCCCAGCGAATGCAGTGGTGCCAGTTCTGGCGCGGTGCCAGAGTAGCGGCTGACCAGGCCGAGCTGCGCCACCGGCACGTAGAGCTTGTCGCCCTTGGCGTATTCGATGGTGAGGAACTCGCCATCCATGCCGCCGACATCCATCGACACCAGGCCCTGGTAGCGACCGACGCCGTGATCGACATGCACGATCGGCGCGCCGATCGTGAGCTCGGTGAGATCGCGGATGATGCTTTCCGGATCGCGCGCGGTGCCGCGTCGGCGTTTGCGATCGCGTTCGCTGCGCACGCGCTCGCCGTACAGCTCGCGCTCGGTGAGCACGGTGATAGCCGGCTTGGTCAGCGCAAAGCCCTGTTCCATGCCGGCGATGACGATGCCGAAACGTGCATCGGACGCGTCATTCAAGAAAGCCGACCAGCTGTCGGTGTTCGCGGGCTTCATGCCGGCCGTCGCCAGCGTCTCGATCAGCGCCTCGCGACGGCCCGCTGAATCGGCAGCGATCAGCACGCGGCCCTTGTAGCTCTGCATGAAGTGCTGCAGTGACGTGCCGGGCTCCTCACCCTTGCGGTTGAGTGGCACGTCTGGCGCCGGCTGCGTGCCGGTGTTGATGGCATGCTCGTGATCGCCTGCGACCACTTCCACGCGCAAGCGCTTGTTGAGCTGTTCGCGCAGGGCTTCCGGTGGCAGATAGATTTCCGCCGGCGGCAGTACCGGGCGCTCGATGTCATGCGCGCGCTGGTCGTAGCGTTCGGAGGTCTGTGTCCAGAATTGTTCGGAGGCTTCGGCCACGCCTTCGCCCAGCACGAACAGCGCATCGTCGGCGAGGTAGTCGAACAACGTAGCGGTCTGCTTGAAGAACAGCGGCAGGTAGTACTCGATGCCGCCGGGCGTCACGCCTTCCTTCATGTCCTGGTAGAGCGGGCAGCGGCGGACGTCGATTGGAAAACGCTCGCGCAGGTTGCCGCGGAAATCCTTGGCCGCGGCCTCGGTCAATGGGAACTCGCGTGCGGGCAGCAGTTCGATTTTTTCGACCTGCTGTTGCGAGCGCTGCGTCTCCGGGTCGAAGCTGCGGATCGACTCCACTTCATCGTCGAACAGCTCGATGCGGTACGGCTCGCTGGTGCCCATCGGAAAGATGTCGATCAGCGCACCGCGCACGGCAAAGTCGCCGGGCTCGGCCACCTGTGGCACGTTGCGGTAGCCCGAGGCTTCCAGCCGGCGTTGCTCGGCGATGATGTCGAGCTTCTGCCCTTTGCTCAGTACCAGCCCGGAGCCGGTGATATGCGCGCGCGGCGCGATGCGCTGCATGAGCGTGGCCACCGGTACCACCAGCACGCCGCGCTTTACGCTGGGCAGCTGGTAGAGCGTGGCGATGCGCTGCGAGACCACTTCGGGGTGCGGGCTGAAGACGTCGTAAGGCAGCGTTTCCCAATCGGGAAAATGCAGCACGGGCAGGCCGCCCGCAAAGAGTTTCAATTCGGCTTCCAGCGCATGTGCGCGCTGGGT
Source organism: Rhodanobacter sp. A1T4 (assembly GCF_014207185.1). Classification (GTDB taxonomy): domain Bacteria; phylum Pseudomonadota; class Gammaproteobacteria; order Xanthomonadales; family Rhodanobacteraceae; genus Rhodanobacter. Next base: position 126,702 of record NZ_JACHCP010000012.1, on the reverse strand, counting down.
ATCGCGTGTGACGGCGACCAGCAGGCCTTGATGCGAACGTGCCGATTCGGCGATCAGCAGCGCGCGCGCCGAGCCGTGCGGCGGCGTCCAGTAACGGCGCTGTTTGGGCGTGGTGGGCAGGGGAGGATGCGGGATCAAGGCTGACATAGAGAACGCTTATTTCGGGACGCGACCGGCAGGTCGCGTCTGGGTAAGCGGACAAGTGTAGCTTGCCGATGGCAATCGGCTGACCATGCAGGGAGATCGCGCGGGCAAAAGCCGCAGCTCAGCAGCGCGAAGTGGGCTACGAGGCCAGGATGGCCGGAAGAGCAGGTTCTCTAGACGAGGCGCAGCGTGATCTGCGCGACACCCGGTTCGTTGTCCATGCGGCGACGGACAAAACCCAGTGTCTTGCACAGATCCAGCATTGGCCGGTTTTCCAGCAGCACGTAGCCCCAGATTTCCGCCAAGCCGCGGCGGCGGCAGTCGTCGACCAGGCGCTGCATCAGCAAGGCGCCGAGGCCGAGGCGGGTCCAGTTCTTTTCCACCAGTACCGAAAACTCGGCGCTGTCGGCGGCCTCGTCCACATAGATACGGCCGACGCCGCGGATCTCGCCCGGAACCACCGTTTCGTCCACCAGCACCAGCGCGGTCTCGATGGTTGAGTCGATCTGGCATAACCGCTGCGCCATTGGCGTGGGCAGTTCGGACATGGCATGCAGAAAGCGGCGACGGACGTCCTCCGGCGAAAGCCGCAGAAAACAGCGCTGCAAGGATTCAATGTCGTTTGGCGCGATGCTGCGCAGGTGCAGCTTGCGACCGTCCTGGATGGAGACGAGCTCGCCCGAGATGGCTCGAACCAGGCGCGGCGCAAAACGCTCACGCGCCGGCGGGCGCAGCGAGGCCTCATCCGGCGGCGTGGAGAAATCGATGGCGGGTAAGGAAAGCATTTCCATACTCTAGCGTATTTGGTGCGACGCAACATGAATGAAAGCCTTTCAAACAAGGGGGTTAGCCGCTAAGGCGCGCCGTGTGCAGGCTGCTTGCCGGGTAGTTGAATCGGTCTCAAACCGCTGGGCGGCCACGGCTTTGCCAGCCACAATGGGCTCTTCGACGAATCTTTGCGCGGGAGCAAGCATGGGCAAGACCATGGGCATGACGGCGCAGCAGCTGGAAGCGTTTTGTGGCCATTGGCCCGGCGTGACGCGCGATATCAAATGGGAGACGAATCTGGTGCTAAGCGTGGGTGGCAAGATGTTTGCGATGACGCCATCTGACGGTAGCGATGGCGGCCGGCTATGGTGCAAGGTGGAAGACGCGCGGTTTTTGGAACTGACGGATCAGCCGGGTATCATGCCCGCCCCGTATCTGGCGCGTGCCCACTGGATATCGATAACCGAGCCACGGCGCTTCGCCAGTGCCGAGCTTGAGGGCTTTATCCGCGACGCGTATGCGTTGGTGCGGGCCAAGCTGACCAAAAAATTGCAGGCGGAGCTCGGTCCGCTGCCGACCATCAAGGTAAACAAGAAATGACGCAACATCTTGGCGCACTCGCGCTACTGGTCGCCGACTATGACGAGGCGATCGCCTGGTACACCCGTGCACTGGGTTTCGAGCTGATCGAAGACACCGACATGGGCCAAGGCAAACGCTGGGTCCTGCTCGCCCCGCCGGGCTCGAAGGAAACCCGCCTGTTGCTGGCCAAGGCCAAGGGTGACGAACAAGCCTCTCGCGTCGGCAATCAGACTGGTGGCCGCGTATTCCTGCTGCTGAACACCGACGACTTCGAACGTGACTGGCAGCGCATGCGCGCCGAAGGCGTGCACTTTCGCGAAGAACCGCGCCATGAGGCGTACGGCACCGTCGCGGTATTCGATGATCTATACGGCAATGGCTGGGATTTGCTGGAGCTGAAGAAGTAGGGCGATCGGTTCGCTGCTCTGTGGTCTAGGCGAAAATCGTGCTTTGCGCTTGCCACATCCAGCGATCTTGCACGGTTGCGTCATCGCCGGGTTTGTCGATGGCGAACACTACGGCGCTGCGCGGTGCGACGCGCAGATCGACTCCGGTTTGCAGACCGAGCCTGGCAACGTCTTCGCCGGCGATGTCAGCTTCCAGGGTCTGGTCGATTGCTGGAACGTAGAGTTCCAGATGCACCACGCTGCCGGCCAGGTAGATGTGGCGCAGGTGGGCGATCCAGGCGGGCTGGTTTGCGGGTACGCCTAGCGCAAGATGTTCGGGACGCACGTAGGCGGTGGCGTGTGCGTGTCGGCCGTGCCACGGGTCGCTATCGAGCACCCATTCACCCGCAGCGAGTTTGCCATCAGTGCAGGTTACGGGCAGCTTGTTGACCTTGCCGATGAATTCGCAGACGAATGGCGTGGCTGGCTGCTGATAGATCGCCTCGGGCGTGCCGACTTGTTCGATGCGGCCACGATTCATCACGGCAATACGGTCGGCGAGTTCCAGTGCTTCTTCCTGATCATGGGTGACGAAGATGGTGGTGAGTTTCAGGTCTTCGTGCAGTTCGCGTAGCCAGCGGCGCAGGGTCAGGCGGACCTGGGCATCGAGTGCGCCAAAGGGCTCGTCGAGTAGCAGCAGGTCGGGCTCGACTGCCAGCGCGCGCGCCAGGGCTACGCGTTGGCGCTGGCCGCCGGACAGCTGGGTGGGGTAGCGATGGCCATAGCCATCCAGCTGCACGCGCTTGAGCAGCTGATTTACGCGTTCGGTAATGGCGGCTTTGGACGGCCGAAGCTTGCGCTTGCGCACGCGCAGGCCAAAGGCGACGTTCTCGGCCACGGTGAGGTGGCGGAACAGCGCGTAGTGCTGAAACACCAGCCCGATCTTGCGCTCGCGTGCCTGCGCGACCAGAAAGTTATGGCCGTCCAGATGCACACTGCCGGCGTCGGGATAATCCAGCCCGGCAAGTATGCGCAGCAGGGTGGTCTTGCCCGAGCCGGAGGGGCCGAGCAGGGCTAGGAATTCGCCTGGAGCAATCGACAGGCTGACATCGTCCAGGGCGGCGAAGTCGGTGAAGCGGCGGCTCAGATGGGAAAGTTCGAGGGTCATCGATGGTCTCAGTGGCCGCCGGGTGCATGTGCAGCGATCTCATCGCCGTAGTGCCATTCCAGCAGCGTCTTGATCGCGAGCGTCAGCAGTGCGAGCAGCGCCAGCAACGAGGCAATAGCGAAAGCGCCGACGTAGTCGTACTCGTTGTAGCGCATCTCCACCTCCAGCGGCATGGTGGTGGTGAGTCCGCGGATATGCCCGGAGACGACCGATACCGCGCCGAACTCGCCCATTGCACGGGCGTTGCTCAACAGCACACCATAGAGGAGTGCCCAGCGGATGTTGGGTAGGGTGACCCGGAAAAACATCTGCCAGCCGCCGGCGCCGAGCACGCGCGCGGCTTCTTCCTCGTCGCTGCCCTGCGCCTGCATCAGCGGAATCAGTTCCCGCGCGACAAAGGGCAGGGTGATGAAGATGGTCGCCAATACCAGACCAGGTACCGCAAAAATGATTTTGACGTTGTGCGCATCCAACCACGGTCCGAACCAGCCCTGCGCGCCGAACAGCAGCACGTAGACCAGGCCGGAAATGACCGGTGATATCGAAAACGGCAGATCGATGAAGGCGCCCAGCAGCGCCTTGCCGCGAAACTCGAAACGCGCCATAGCCCAGGCTGCCGCGACGCCGAAAACGACATTCAACGGCACCGCGATCACCGCCACCAGCAAGGTCAGGCGAATCGCGGAGAGCGCTTCCGGCTGCTTGATGCTCGAAAGATAGGCATGCATACCCTGACGAAACGCTTCGACGAAAACCACGCTCAGAGGCAGCACCAGAAACACGGCGAGAAAGCTCACGGCGACGAGGATCAGTAGCGCCCGTCCGATCTTTCTCGGCCAGTGCGGCTGGCGCTTTTGCAGGCTGGTTGCCGCTGCAGTTGTCGAAGCTGCAGTTGTCAAAGATGCAGTCATCGCGTCTGCTCCGCCCAGCGCCGGCTCCATCGCTGCAGCAGTGAAATGATGATCAGCAGCACGAACGAGGCAATCAGCATCACCATACCCAGGGCCGCAGCACCGGCGTAATTGAATTCCTCCAGCTTCTCCACGATCAGCAATGGCGCAATTTCCGAGCGCATCGGGATATTGCCGGCGATAAAGATCACCGAGCCGTATTCGCCCACGGCCCTGGCCAGTGCCAGCGCAAAGCCGGTCAGCAGGGTCGGGAACAGCATTGGCAGGATCACCCGAAAGAAGGTTTGCAGATGCGATGCACCCAGACTCTCGGCCGCTTCTTCCACATCACGATCCAGTGATTCCAGTACCGGCTGCAGCGTGCGCACCACGAACGGAAAACCGACGAAGACCATCGCCAGGATCACGCCCGGTGGCGCGTAGGCAATCTGGATGCCGTGCGGTACCAGCCATTGCCCGAGCCAGCCGTTGGGCGCATAGAGTGCCGTCAGCGCGATACCGGCAACCGCTGTTGGCAACGCGAAAGGCAGGTCGACCAACGCATCAAGAAAGCGCCGTCCGGGGAAGCGGTAGCGCACCAACACCCAGGCGACCAGCAGGCCGACGACAGCGTTGACGACCGCCGCAAAGGTGGCGCCGACAAAGCTCAGCTTGAGCGCTGCAAACGTGCGTGGCGAACTCAACAGGCGGATCAAACCGTGCAAACCGATGCCCGATGCTTTCCATGCCAGCGCTGCCAGCGGCAGCAGCACGATCAGGCCCAGATACGCCAGCGCATAGCCCAGACTGAGCCCGAAGCCGGGCAGGATGCGCCGACGCATGCGTCTCAGTGCCCGGGGCCGATCTGGTCGAAGATGGCACCATCGGCAAAGAACTTCGTCTGGGCCTGACGCCAGCCACCGAACTCGTCGTCGATAGTGAAAGTATTGACCTTCGGGAACTGCGCGGCGAACTGTGCGGACACCGCCGGCAGGCGCGGACGGTAGAAGCTCTTGGCCTCGATCGTCTGGCCTTCGGACGAATAGAGAAACTTCACGTACGCCTCGGCGACGGCGCGCGTGCCGTGCTTGTCGACATTGCTATCAACCACTGCTACCGGCGGTTCGGCCAGGATGCTGATGGACGGCACCACGATATCGAAGGTGCCTTTGCCCATCTCCTGTTGTGCCAGCAACGCCTCGCTTTCCCATGCGACCAGCACATCGCCCACACCGCGCTGCGCGAACGTATTGGTGGAACCGCGCGCACCGGTGTCGAGTACTGGCACGTGTTGGTACAGCGCCTGCACATAGGCCTTGGCCTTGGCCTCGTTGCCGCCAGGCTGCTTCAGCGCATAGCCCCATGCGGCGAGAAAATTCCAGCGCGCGCCGCCGGAGGTTTTCGGATTCGGCGTAATCACCTGGACGCCGGGCTTGATCAGATCTGCCCAATCCTTGATGCCCTTCGGATTGCCCTTGCGCACCAGGAATACGATGGTCGAGGTGTACGGCGAGGAGTTGTCGGGCAAACGCTTCTGCCAATCCTTGGCGAGCAGCCCGCGATCGGATATCGCGTCGATGTCATAGGCCAGCGCCAGTGTCACGATATCGGCCGACAGGCCTTCAACTACCGAACGCGCCTGTTTGCCGGAGCCACCATGCGACATCTGGATCGTTACGTTGTCGCCATGCTGCGCTTTCCACTGCGTGGCGAACGCGGCATTGATATCGCGGTACAACTCGCGAGTGGGATCGTAGGACACGTTGAGCAGCGTCGCGTCCTTCGCATGCAGCGATGTTATTGTCAGTGTCGCCAGCAGGGCTAGCATTGTTCCGAACTTTTTCATCGTCGTTTCCCTTTGGCAGCTCGACTCGCCAGCGTAACCAACGAGCGGCCCGTCGCGAAATGGCCAAACACCATGTGTTTATACCCGATCGTTATGCGGGATGGCTGGTGAAAGCGCTATTCCGGAATGCGTCATTAGTGTTTATCGTCTCGATTAGTGCGCCAGCGCCTGATCGATCGCTTGTTGCGCCAGCGGTGTCATGACGGCGTAACCGGCGGTATTCGGATGCAAGCCATCGATCGTGAAATCTTTCTTCAGCGCCTTGTTGGCATCGAGCAGGGCCGGGTAGTAGTCGAGGTAGATAAAGCGTTCACGCGCTGCGTAGGACTTTATCCATGCGTTGAGCGCCAGGATTTCCTCGGGTGGGCGAGCTTTCGTCTGGTTGGGTTGAATGTAATCACTTACTGGCGTGAGCGATGCCAACACGACCTTGATGCCGTTGGCGCGTGCGAGTTCGGCCATGGATGTGAGATTGTCTTCGACCATTTTGAGTGTGGTCGGACCGGCATTATTCGCAATATCGTTGGTGCCGCCCAGAATTACGACGACGCGAGGCTCCAACGCGATGACGTCGGGGCGAAAGCGAACCAGCATCTGCGCGGTAACCTGACCACCAATACCCCGGTTTACATAAGGCTTGCCCGGAAAAAAGACACCCTGCAGGCGGCCCCAGATATCGGTAATGGAGTCACCCATAAAAACCACGCGCGGCTCGCCCTTTGTGGGTTTTGGCAGTGCCGCGTTTTCGTTGCGGTAGCGCGCAAGCTGCGGCCAGTCGGCCAGCAATTTTTCATCGGCCTGAATTTTCTCTGCGATCGCTTGCGGTGACGGTGCAGGGGCTTGCGCCATCGCCAATCCGCTATAAAAAACTGCGGCGAGAATCGTGATGTGTTTTCTCATGGCGAATAGGTCCATCGGTTGCAATTCAATCGGTAAAATCGGGTTCGAAGAAACTCCAGCGCACGTCGTCGAACTCGGTTTTCATCGCCCGTTCGACGGTGTTGATGGCTTCGATCAGGCCGCGCGAGTCGGTGGTGGGCGCCATCAGTGCCTTGACGGCGACCATTACATCGGGACCCATCTGCAGGGTGATCAGGTTGAGTACTTTGGATATCTCAGGGCGCGCTTCGAGGAAGGTGAGCAGTTCGGCGCGACGCTGCGGTTCGACGCCCTGGCCGATAAGCAAGGCTTTTACCTCGATGGCCAACAGAACGGCGACGACGACCAGCAGCACACCGATGGCAATGGTGCCTACCGCGTCGTAAATGATGTTGCCGGTCGCCATGGTCGTGCCGATGGCGATGGCGGCGAAGCACAGGCCGAGCAGGGCTGCCAGATCTTCTCCGAAGATCACCAGCAGTTCGCTGGAGCGCGTCTCACGAAACCAACGCCACAGGCTGCGGCTGCCACGTGCCTTGTTGACTTCGACCAGGCAGCCGCGCATTGAAATGCTTTCCGCAACGATGCCGAATACGAGCACGCCCAGCGCCAGCCAAGGCCACTTCAGTGGTTCCGGATTCGTGAGCTTGTGCACGCCCTCATACACCGAAAACATGCCGCCGACCGAGAACAGCAGGATCGCCACCAGGAACGACCAGAAGTACAGCGCGCGGCCCCAGCCAAGCGGATATTCCGATGACGCCGGCCGTTTCGCCTGACGCATGCCGAGCAGCAGCAAACCCTGGTTGCCGCAGTCGGCGAGCGAGTGCACCGCCTCGGCCATCATGGCGCCAGAGCCGGTGATGAAGGCTGCCGCCAGCTTGGTTACGAAGATCGCGAAGTTCGCGCCGAGCGCGAGCAGGATGGCCCTTAGCGAGTTGGCGTTACCGGACATGCGATTCCCTTGGACTGATGGGTTCTACGTGGTTCAAGCGGCGACGCATGGCAGCGCGCACCGCTGTCGATGGCTGCGGTGCGATCAATGAATGCCGACGCCGACACCCAGGCCGAAGCTGACATTGCTGCGGCCCTGCTGCATTTCTTTCTGCGTCCACACATGCGACTGAGCGACGTTGACCAGCGGGAACACGTAATCGGCTTCACCGACCTTGCCGGCACGGCTGCCGTTGAGCTTGCCGCTGACTGTGATCAGCGAGCCACTCGGATAATCGAGTGGCTCCACATAGCCATGCATCACCACGATGAAGCGACCGTTGCCGCTGTCATTTGCTTTCGGCCGCTGCGAGTTGTCCAGCGGATAGGCCAACACCTCGACTTCGCTGTGATCGGACAGGTTGGTGACCTGCACGATGCGTCCACCCCAGATCACGTCGCCGCTGGTATAGCGCTCTGGCGTTTGCGACACCTGCATGGGCGTGACGATCACGGCGCTGGGCGCGGCCTTGTAAATTGGTGCGGGCGCGCAGGCGACAAGGACCACGGCGGCCAGCGGGCCGAACAACCGGCAGACGTAATGAGCAGTGCTATGCATGACCGAGCTCCAATAAACATGGCGAAGAGACCCGACTGTTCCGGCTGGATCAGCCAGTCTGGTGCTGAAGCTACAACAAGTGGCGTTGGAACAGCGTGTATCGTCAACGAGCGTTATCGCGTCGGCCGGATTAGCGCGGCCGACGCGTTCGCGGCTCGGGTGCAAGCCGGGAGCGGGGCAGTGGACTGGCGACGGGCGGCTCATCGCCCTCCTGCAACAGCCAATCCAGCTTCCAATCAGCGGGATGATCCTTGGATAGCAGTCGCGCCATGGCCCGTAGTGAATCGCGCAGCACATCGTCGAGTTTCCACGGCGCGTTCAGAATCACCATGCCGGAGCCATTCAAGCGCAGCGGGGAATCGTCCGGATGTACCATCAGTTCGGCGCGCAGCACGCGCTTGGCACCGCTGCGCGGCAGCCAACGCAGGAACGGCTGCACCTGGCTGCGCAGCTTGATCGGATACCAGATGGCATACACGCCGGTCGGCCAGCGCTGCATGCAGGACTTGATTGCTTGTTCGAGCTGCTTGTACTCGGCCTCCTGCGCTTCATACGGCGGATCGATCAACACCAGGCCGCGCTTTTCCTTCGGCGGCAGCAACGCCTTCAGCGCCTCGTAGCCATTGCGCTGGTGCGTGTGGATACGCGCGTCGCGATGGAACAGCTCGGCTAGGCGGGTGGCTTCTTCAGGGTGCAGCTCGCACAGCTGGGCGCTGTCCTCGGCGCGTATCGCCTGGGCGATCTGCAGTGGCGAGCCAGGATAGAGCTTGAGGCCGTCCTCGTTGCCCGGAATGGCCAGCACGCTGTCCAACCAGCGGCGCAGCAGCGGTGGCAGGCTGGCGGCATCGGCCTTGCCACCGTGCAGATCGGGGTAGAGCAGCCGTGAAATGCCGTCCTTGAACTCGCCGGTCTTGGCGGCCTCCCGACTGTCCAGCGCATAGCAGCCGCTACCGGCATGCGTCTCGATCACGCAGAACGGCGTTGGCTTGCTGCGCATCGCCTCGATCAAGGCAAGCAGCACGGTGTGTTTCAGGACATCGGCGAAGTTGCCGGCGTGATAGGCGTGGCGATAATTCATGGCGATCACGGCATGCGGGATGCTCCAGTATAGATGGCTGGGCACTGCATCCCCGTTCAAGCAGTTGAGCGCGGGCGGCGCAACGCCTAAGCTGTAGCGGTGAACCGATCACTTCGCCATGTCAAACGCTCGCCGTTCCTTCGGGTTATGGCATGTTTCGCGTGGCTGTTGCTGGTGGCTCTTCCGGTTCACGCTGAGTCGCTGGCCATGAACAGCGGCATGCATGCGATCGGCCGTGCCATGGGCGCGATGTCGTCCATGCCCATGGCTAAGGCCGCCAGATCCAATGATTGCCAGCACGCTGTGCAAGCCAAAGTGCAAGTGCACGTCGAGGACTGCTGCCGTGGTGGCGATGGCAATCATGGAATGGCGGCCAGCTGCCATTGTGCGGCGACGGCCGGAAGTGCCATGGCTGCCATAAGCATGATTGAGCTGCTGCCGGTGTTGCCCGGTGATATGCATCCCACGCTTCGCATAACCACCGCGCCGGATATTGCCCACGGTCCGCCGCTGCGGCCGCCAGCGGTCTAACTCTCTCTCTCGTTACGTTGAGCTTGCTTCGCGTGCGCCGATGAGCGCGTGCGCGACTGACGTCTACGACCGGCATCGTCAGAATGCCTACCCGGAGAGTTTCATGAAAAACCGTTTTCCCCTTTCCGCGACCGATTTGTCGCGGCGGCGCTTCGTCCAGGGTCTCGCCATGGGCAGTGTTGCTGCCGGTTTCGGCCTGCTGCGTTCTTCCAACGCCTGGGCGTTGACCAATCCCGGTCAGTCCACCGTATTCAGCGGCACCGATTTCGCGCTGAATATTGCCGAGACGCCGGTCAACATCACCGGCGCGGTGCGATTGGCGACTACCGTCAATGGCGCGATGCCCGGTCCTGTCCTTCGCTGCAAACAAGGCAGCACGGTGACCTTGCGCGTGACCAACCGCTTGCGCGTTCCAACCTCGATCCACTGGCATGGCATTGTGCTGCCGTCCGGCATGGATGGCGTGCCGGGCATCAGCTTTGACGGCATCGCTCCGGGCGAGACGTTCGTCTATCGGTTTCCGCTTAGACAGTCAGGCACGTACTGGTACCACTCGCATTCGCGTTTTCAGGAGCAGACCGGTTTATTCGGTGCGCTGATCGTTGATCCCGCAGGCCCGGATCGGTACGCGTCTGATCGTGATCATGTGGTGTTGCTCAACGACTGGACCGATGAAGATCCCGAGCACATTTACGCCAAGCTCAAGAAACGGAGCGACTACTACAACCGCGCTATGCCGACCGCGCCGGGCTTTGCACGCGACGTGCGCGAGCAGGGCCTGAGCAACGCACTGGCCGCGCGCAGGATGTGGAACGAGATGCGCATGAACCCGACCGATCTCAGCGACGTCTCGGGTTACACCTATACCTATCTGATGAATGGCGCGTCGCCGGCCGGCAACTGGACCGGCCTGTTTCGTCCCGGCGAAAAAATCCGTCTGCGCTTTATCAATGGTTCGTCGATGAGCATCTTCGACGTGCGCATTCCCGGTTTGAAAATGACCGTGGTCGCTGCTGATGGCCAGGATGTGGAGCCAGTATCGATCGACGAGTTTCGCATTGCCGTGGCGGAAACCTACGACGTTATCGTCGAGCCGCAGGAGGATCGCGCGTACACGCTGTTCGCCCAGTCGATCGACCGTACTGGTTACGCTCGTGGCACGTTGGCGCCACGACTGAGCATGCAGGCCGAGGTGCCGAAAGTCGATCGCATCGTCCAGCTCGGCATGGCGGACATGATGGGCGCGATGGCAATGTCAGGTTCCGGCGATCACGATGGCATGGCCATGGGTAACGTGCCGGCGGTGCATCATGCGCACACCGAGTACGGCCCCGGCGTCGATATGCATGTCGATATGCCACGCAGCAATCTCGATGATCCCGGCAACGGTCTGCGCAACAACGGTCGACGCGTGCTCACCTATGCCGACCTGCACACTGTCGGTGGCTCGATCGACGCACGCGAACCCGGTCGGGAAATCGAGCTGCACCTCACCGGCAACATGGAGCGCTATATGTGGTCGTTCGACGGCGTAAAGTTTTCCGACGCCGCGCCGGTGCATTTTCGTCAAGGCGAACGGCTGCGTATCGTGCTGGTCAACGACACCATGATGAATCACCCGATCCACTTGCACGGCATGTGGAGCGAGCTTGAAAATCCGGATGGCCATTTTCAGGTACGCAAGCACACCATCAACGTGCAGCCGGCGCAGCGCATCACCTATGCCGTCACTGCCGACGCCGCCGGGCGCTGGGCTTACCACTGCCACATGCTTTATCACATGGAAGCAGGCATGTTCCGCGAAGTGGTGGTGTCATGACTGCGCGTCATGGCATCACCTCGACCACGCTATGCCGTTCGCTGCTGCCTGCGCTGCTGTTTGCCGGCATATCGGCTGCGGTGGCGCAGAGCGCGCCGGCCTCGTCCAGCAGCGCGGTGTCGCCGGATATGTCGGGTATGGATATGTCCGGAATGGATCACGGCAGCATGCCAGGCATGGACAAGCCGTCGGCATCGACGAGTGTTGCGGCTCCGGCAAAACCTTCGACGGTCAAAAAAGTCGATGGCAAGGCGATGGATGCGAAGCCGGCAAAGTCCAAGGACGACATGCCGAACATGGACGGTATGGAAGGTATGCAGGGAATGGATCATGCGGCCGAGCCCGCGACGAATCCGGCATCGAAGAAATCCGCCACTCCTGATGCCATGTCCGACATGGATCATGGTTCGATGGCTCCAGCCAAAAGTGCTGACATGTCCGGCATGAGCATGGGTCCGATGCAGGGCGGCAGCGCACCGCCGAATGCGCGCAGTGCCGATTATTCGGACGGCATTGGCTACGGTGCCATGCGCGGCATGGACATGCAGGACAACGCACCGCAAAGCATGCTGCTGATCGATCAGTTCGAAGCGTTCAGCGGCAAGAATGTCAACGGACAAACGTGGGAAGTCGAGGGTTGGTATGGCAACGATGACAACAAGCTCTGGTTGCGCACTGAGGGCGAGCGTAGTCAAGGAAGACTCGATGACGGCGATGTTGAAGCGTTGTGGAATCACACCATCGCCACCTATTGGAGCAGCCAGCTCGGCGTGCGGCAGGATCTGGGTGAGGGGCCGAACCGTCACTGGGCCGCGTTCGGTGTACAGGGTTTGTCGCCTTACTGGTTTGAGCTGGAAGCCACTGGCTATGTCGGTGACGGTGGCCGCACAGCCGCACGTTTTCGGGCGGAGTACGAAGTGCTGTTTACCCAGCGGCTGATCTTGCAACCGGAATTCGAGGTCAACCTGTATGGACAGTCCGATCCGGCGCATCGCATCGGCAGCGGGCTATCAGATGCCCAACTGGGCCTGCGTTTGCGTTACGAGATCAACCGACAGTTTGCGCCATACGTCGGTGTGGTCTGGACGAACCGATTCGGTGGAACGGCTGATTTTTCGCGAGACGATCAGCAGGCCGGTTTCAATCAAGCGCGGACGGATCGACAGTGGGTCGCGGGCATCCATTTCTGGTTTTGACAATTTCTCTCAACAGACATCCAGTGGGAAACTCTCATGAAGCAAACCATCACGCAATTCGTCATTACCTTGGTCATCCTTTTGGTGATCGCAGCCGCCGGCACCGGGGCATTCGTGTATTCCGGCATTTACAACATCGGTGCAGATGATCACCACAGCCGGCCGGTGTTCTCGTTGCTGCAGACTTTGCGCGAACGTTCGATTGCCGAGCATTCGCGTAATCTCCAGGTGCCTGACCTCGAAGATGCCACCTTGATCCTCAAGGGCGCTGGCCAGTACGCGGCAATGTGCACGCAGTGCCACCTCACGCCGGGCATGAAAAATTCCGAGATTCGCCCGGGCCTTTATCCGCAACCACCCAACCTGGCAAAGCTGCGGGTGGATCCCAAAGAGGCTTTCTGGGTAATCAAGCACGGCATCAAGATGAGCGCGATGCCGGCATGGGGAAGCAGTCATGACGACGCCACGATCTGGAGCATGGTCGCCTTTTTGCAAAAGCTGCCGGACTTGTCGTCAAGGCAATACAAGGACATCGTCGCCAAAGCACCGCCGGATGACGATATGGACATGGACAACGGCGACGATCATTCCAAGGACGCTGACGATATGCCTGGTATGACGATGCCGGCCAAGGCTACGAGCGCCGCGCCACCTGCGAATGAGCCGAAGCATCGTGGCGGCTGAGTTTTCGGGACCACATGGGTCCTGGGTGAATAGCCATCCAGGACACTGTGCGATAGAGGCCCTCACCCGACCTGAAGACCGCGAATGGTTCGCTTGAGTCACTCCACCATGCTGTGGCTTTCAGCTGTACCCAGCAGCTCCGGCTGCTCTGTTGCGAGCTGCTTGCGGTTCAGTAGTGGGTGTACGAAAACGGCGGCGAGGATCACCGCCACGCCCGTGTAGAACCAGCCGTCCAGCTCGCGTTGCTCGTGCAGAAGCACGACAGCCAGCACGATGGCGTAGACCGGTTCGAGGTTGGTGATCATCTGCGTGCCGAAGGCACTGATGTGGCGCAAGGCCACCAGTGCGAGCGCGAAGGGCAGTAACGTGCAGCCGAAGGAAAGCGCCACCAGCATCAACGCGTCGTGCATGCTGGGCAATACAAAAGCAGCGCCGGTATGCGGGAACAATGGTGCCATCATGGTGAGAAAAAGTGTGCCTGTGCCTAGTTCGATGCAGGTCACTGTCAGCGGATCACCGTGTTCCACCAGTCGCTTGTTGAGCGAGCCGAACAGTGCCACGAACAAGGCGGACAACACACCGATCAAGATGCCCAGGCGCATGCCGTGCGGCACGCCGCCAACTACCATGGCAACGCCGGGAACCACCGCAATGCCGATCAGCAATTCGCGCGGGTCGAATTTGCGTCGCGCAATCCACGGCTCGATGAAGGCGAGGAAGACTGGTCCCAGCGCGATGCAGGTAGCACCGACCGACGCATTGGAAAGTTTGATCGACGCATAGAAACTCAGCCAGTGCAGCGATACCAGTACACCGATACCGGCATAGGCCCAGCGCAGTCGTATCGGCATCGCGATCAGGCCACGCCATACCCTGGGTATCAGCAGCAGCGCACCGGAAACCAGCAGCATCCGCCACCACACCAGCGGCAGCGCGGGCAGGGTGATCAGTTTGCCGAGGATGGCAGTGAATCCCCATAGCACCACGCAGAAGTGGATCTGCAGGCGCGCCTTGCTGACAGCTTGCATGCTGGACTAAACCTGGTGAAGAAACTGGCGGCCGGAGAGCTGACATTCTAGCCGGGCGCGCGGTGCATGAGGCGCACGCGCCCAGCCCGGTTCAACGTGAGCGTGTCAGTTCGGCTTGTTAGCAGGCTTGCTCTTCGTTGCTGCTTCCGTTGCCGGCATCGCCTTGCCGGAGTTGCGCAGCTGCTGCAGTACGTCGCGGCAGGTGTTGCTGCTGTCGTCACCATGATTGGGCGAAACCAGGGCAAGCAGCGCTGCTGCCGGTGCTGCCACCACGCCTAGCGTCACGGCGCCGGCACCACGAATGATCAGCGGAACTTTCTGCACGCCGACATCCGGATTCTTCAGTGTGCCGCGCGCATACAGCGGTGTGCGCAGCGAGAAGATGCGAAATCCCTTGGTCTGCGGGCGGATGTTGAGATCCAGCTTCTCGTTGGCAAAATTCACCGCGCCATCGACCTTGATCACTGCATCGTCAGTATCGAAGACGAACAGGTTCATGTTGAACAGGCCGTCCTTGGCGGTCATGTCCGAGGCGGCGCAGTTGATCTGCACGGTACGATCGCCAAACAACTTGCCGATGATGATGTTGCCGACGTTGAGTCCAGCAGTCTCCAGCAGTGTTTTGCTGATCGCACCGTCGTTCATCAGTAGCTTCATTTCACCGTTCGAGCTGCCCAGCAGTGCCGCCACAGAATTGCCATGTGCGGTGAGGTTGACGTCGCCATTGATTTCGCCGAACGCGGTTTGCATTGGCGTAAAGGTTGGGAACAGTTGCTTGAGCTTGAGATGTCGTGCGCTGATTTTTATCGTGCCCTCTAGCGGCGCCTTGCTGCCGTCGAGCCGGATCGTGCTTTCTATGGTGCCGCCGGCAAGGCCGAAGTTCAGGGGTGCCAGTTGCAGCACGCCGTTGTCCATCACCAGATGGGTGTTGAGCGAATTGATCGGCAGCTTGTCGTTCTGCACGATGCGTACAGCGTTGAAGGTGACGTCGGCATCCATGGCTTTCCAGCGATCGGTGCTGAACGGCTCGACCGGCAATAACTTGTCCGCCGGCTGCACGGTTTTATCACCGCGCTGTTTCTTTTCCGCATCGGAGCCGCCGCCGATCAGCGGCGCGAGGTCGGCGAATTGCAGCAGCTGCGAAGACAGGTTGCCGCTCAGCTTTGGCCGTTCGCCACCGGTGGTATAGAGCAGGCTGCCGCCGGTATCCGTGCCACCAATATGACCATGGAAATTTTCGTAGCTGAAGCGGCTGTTGTTGCGATGCAGTTCGGCCTTCAAACGACCTTCGGTGGCGTAGGGCGGCGTGTTTGGCAAGGTCACGCCGGTAATCGCATACAGCTTGGCCATGCTGGAGCCGGAGAACCATAATTTCAGATCCAGCGCCGCCAGATGTACGGGATCGGTCAACGTGCCGACCAGCGCGATATGGTTATCGCCGATATGCACATCGGCCTGCACGGGGAAGGGCTGGTTGGCCTCCTGCAGCGCCAGCACGGCGCCGGTTTTACCGCTGCCTTTGACGGTCGCGCCCTGGTAACTGCCATCGACTTGCCAGGCAAACTGGTAACTGGTTTTCGATGCCGCGGCTGCGGCCTGGCCATCTGCTGCGTCGGTTGCTGCAGCCTTTTTCTCGGTTCTGGAATGGGTGCCGGTTTGTGCGTTGGTTGTAGCGGATTGCTGTGCTACCAGCTGGTCGTACGGAATCGCCTGCTGCAGCGGCGTGATGGCGACCTGCAGCTTGATCTTGCTGGCCGCGTCATCCAGCGATACGTCGCCGCGATCGAAGCCAATCGAACCGAGCTGAAGATTCCATGTCGACGGTGGGCCATTATCTTTCGGTAGCGTGAAATCCCAAGTGGCGCGGCCTTGCTTGTCGCGCTGCAGATCGACAGTGGGATGCACCAGCTGCAGCGATGGCACGTCGATCTGGTGAGCGATCAGCGGCAGTGGCGACAGCCGAAAGCGCAGCGCCTCCAGTTGAGCGAACTGCGGCTTCGCTGCCCATGCTGGATTGCCGATGTGGATATCGCGTGCGGTGAATTCCGGCCAGGGCATCAATGCGCGCCAGCCGCTTTCGGTCGGCTCGCGCCGCCAATCCACACTCAGGTCACCCTGGATGGCAAATGGACGGCCAATGGCCTGGCTGACGTTATCGTTGATGAAAGGCTTGAGGCGGTTCCAGTCGAAGGTGGCAATCACGATCACCAATACGATGATCAGCGCCAAGAATAGTCCCGCGATCCAGTTCAACACCTTGCGGCTGCGTTTCATCCACTGATCCCTTTTTCCGCTCTGCAAGCACGGGCTTTGTTGGGTTTGATAGCGCAATAGATGGAAAGATTATGTGTGCAGTACGCGAAAGCCCATGAATGAGCCCGCTCATCCCTGGTGCAGACTCAATCGTGCGATGGATTGACGCTCAAGCCGCGACGCGTTTGCATTGGCGCCGACCGATCCGATAGACCGTGGCTGGCGGCAGATTGAACAGCACACTGCCGATGCGAACGGCTTCGAGATCCAGTTGATCGAGCAGCTGGCGCGGCAGTGGGCAGCGCGTTCCGTAGGTGAACTGGTAAAGCGCGCCATCGGCATGCAGCTGCTGTTCGAAAACACCGCGTATGATCGCGGCGACCTGTTCCGGCGGCATCGACAGCAACGGCAGCCCGCTGATCACCGCACTGGCACGCTCGTCACCAAACAGCGGAAGCGTCTCTCCCAGCTGTGCGGCATCCATGCGTAGCACGCGTGCCTCGGGATAACGTTGGGTCAAGGCATCGGCAAAGACCGGATCGGCTTCCACCAGCGCCAATCGATGGGTTGGCAGTCCGCCAGCCAACAGTGCGCGGGTGAATACGCCAGTGCCCGGTCCCAGTTCGATCACCGGACCGTGACGATGATTCACGTGGCGCGTCATCAGTCGCGCCAGCGATGGCCCTGACGGGACCACGGCACCGACGCTGCGTGGTGCCCGCAACCATGCTCGCCAGAAGCTAAAGGTATCGCTCAACAACATCCGGTTTCCCGATCAGTACGTGGTGTAACGCATACGCGCAAATCTGCAAGTCCACAAAACTAGCTGATGACGCTGAATATAATGTTGTGGCGCTGATCAATACTTGCCGGTTATCGTGGTAGTGACTTCGCGCATCGGTACATCGATACTGCAGATATCGACCTTTCCGGCTGGTACGGTATAGAACGCATCGCGGCGGTTGCGCTTGGCGTCGATCAACGCCGAAAAGGTTTTGCTGTCGGTACGCAGCACTTCAATCGCTGGCTGCTGTGCGGCGGGTAGATCGGCCGCCAACTGCACGGATTGGATGCTGATCTGCTGCGATGGCTTGTCGTAAAAGCCCATCGGCCCTGCACCGCGTGGCAGGCTGGACAGCAGCGGCATGCCGTCAAGCACGCGGCCGATCACTGCCAGGTTGCGATCCAGCCGGCGTGGCGACTGACCGATCACCGCGTACAGGGCGCTACCGTTACCGGTTTCCGGTCCGTTGTCGCGGCCTACGCCGACCATGCCATAGCAGTGTGTAAGCCATTCCTGTCCGCTGGCTGGATCTCGCGCTACCGGAAAGCCTTCGGAGAAACCGACTTCCGGTGCATAGACATCGCCATCGGGCAGTTTGGTCCACGGCAGCTTGGCGTCGATCGGGCGAGTGAATTCCGGCGGCACGGTAGCCTTGGCCTTGCCCAGCGATCGGATCCTGGATTTGTCGCCGTTGTCATCGCCGGCGGGGTCGTCCCATTGGGCTACGAAGTTGTCCTGCACCCGCACGATTGCCAGGCCGTCGAAATAGTGCTGGCGCACCAGCGTGCGGATGTTGGCCGCATGCAGTGGTGTGAAATCCGGCGCCAGCTCGATCAGCACGCGACCGTTGGCCAGTTGCATCACCAGCAGATTCTCTGGGTCGGGCCTGCGCCACTCGGCCGGTGTGGACTTCGCCAATAACTCTGCCGTGGTTGGCGTTGGCTTGGCCTTTTCCTTTTCAGCCAGCGCCGGTAGCGCAAACACAAGACATGCCAGCACAGCGGCGAGGCGATAGCGGCGAATCATGGCAGTCCCCTTAATTGACAATCGGCACAATGCACAACTTAGCAGGCCAGCGTGGGCATGACACTAAAGCGTAGATAGATTCGACTGCCTAAAGTACGTGCGAGAGTCGTCATGGCCCTAGGCCACCCGGTCGAAGCATGGCGACGCGAATATAAAGCCCCGGCAGCCTGACAACCGCCGCCAATGCAAAACAACCGGCGATTATGCCGCCGAGCCTCTAAAGCCAGGTACTACTGAAGGCGGAGCCGCGCGCGCTAGCCGCTGCTGTAACGTGTGTTATCGTTTTAGGGAGCATGAACAGGCCTTACTACCTCAGTCGCCGTCGCCGTGCCCTTTGGGTATGGGCGGTATTGTTTTGTCTGTTTTTTCAGCAGCTGGCCATGGCTAGCTATGTCTGCACACTCCCGACGGTACCAGCGCATGCTGCCTTGACGGGTGAATGTGCCGCGATGCGGACAGGCTCGAAGGTATCGTTCGCTCACGTTCATGTCACGTCGGATCTTCGGTGCGTTGAGCACTGCAGTAACAACGTGACTTCTTCTCAGGACGCGCATGCCCTGACGGTGCCCCCTGTCTTGTTACCTTCGCAGTCGCCCGCTCTACTGGGCGCCAGCGCGCCTGCGCTGAGAGCATTGCCAAGCATTTCGAAGTATCGCTCTGATCCACCGCCCATGTTGCGGTTCTGCACCCTTCTGATTTAGCCCTCGATTGCTAGCCATTCGGTGGTCATGCCTGCGTGCATGGCCCGTACGGTCTTGTCATCGGAGCTATCCATGTTTTGCCAACAAATCTTGACGCGGACCTTGTCGGTCCGTGTTCGGCGTTGCCTATTGATGGCCGCCGCTATTTTCTTCGTGTCGCCTGCTTGGGCTGACGATCCGGCGTCACCTCTAACGCTGGAAACCGCGACACGGCAAGCAGCCTCGCAAGCGCCATTGCTGGAGGCACGCTACGCCCAACAGCAATCGGCCCATGAGGAGGCCGCGCGTGCCGGCGCCTTGCCGGATCCGCAGCTTTCCGTCGGTATCGACAATCTCGCTATCCAGGGAGCGGGTGCATTTACAGCCGGTGGGGACACGATGACGATGCGCACGGTGGGGCTTACACAGGTGCTGCCATCAAGGGCTAAACGCCAAGCCCAGCGTGACCTCGCCGACGCCAACGTCGAGCAGGCCACATCGACCACGGTGATGACTCGGTTAGGGATCGAGCAACAAGTGGCGGATGCCTGGGTAAATGCCTGGGGCGCCCACCATGAATTGAAGATGCTGCAGTCCATGCGACGCGAGTGGGCCGTGGATGTTGAGGTCGCTCAAGCGAGATTGCGAGGGGGTGCCGGATCAGCAGCTGACGTTCTCGCGATGCGGATGGAGGCCCTCGACTTGGAGAATCGCATCGATGATGTGACCTCACGCGAGACCCAGGCTCGCGCAGCTTTAGGCCGCTGGTTGGGCCATCCCGTCACCGAACCGCTTGCTGATCCGCCCGATTTTTCTGTGCTGCCCCATGACGAGCCCTCGTTGCTGACCAGTGTTGATCGGCAAGGCAATCTCCTGGACTGGCCTGCACGCGAGCAGGAAGCCGAAGCTGCGCTGGCCGAGGCTGAGGCCGAGAAGCATCCGGAGTGGAGCGTTGGTTTGACTTACGGCTCTCGTGTTCGAGGGTTATCCGACATGGTGTCGCTCCAGGTGGGCGTGTCGTTGCCGCTGTTTACGCGCAATCGACAGGATCGCGGCATCAGTGCCCGCTCGGCCGATCTGGATGCGGTTCGTGCAGAGCACGACGACGCGAAGCGTCAGCAAGCAGAAGCCGTGCAGACGGGTTGGGCGCAATGGGATGCGCTGGGACGACAGACGCGTCGGCATGTCAACGAGCTTCTACCGCAAGCCAACGATCGTGCCGCGCTGGCCTTGGCGACCTATCGGGGTGGCGGCGACATCGAGCCTCTCCTCGAAGCGCGTCGTGCCGAAATTACTCATCACACCGACTACGCCCGCATGTTGACCGACTACGGCCGTGCCTGGGCAGCCCTGACCTATTTACTGCCTGAAGGGGATTCTCCATGAAACGCGCACTGTTGATTTCTTCCATCCTCGCAGGGCTGTTGGTTACTGCGGTCGGCGCGTATTTGATAGATCGCCACCACGACGGTGCTCAAGATGGAACGTCCGCCGATCATTCTGTCGGCACAGGATCGCCCGCGCAGACCGCAACCGCGAAAGTGCTGTACTGGTATGACCCGATGGTGCCCGCGCAGCATTCGGACAAGCCGGGGCTATCGTCGATGGGCATGCAGATGGTGCCCAAATACGCCAACGCCGACGCTGACCCGAACACCGTAAGCATTGATGCCGCGACCGTACAAAACCTCGGCGTGCGTACCGCTCCGGTTGAGCGCCGCATGCTGTCGGCAACGGTACAAGTGCCCGGCACAATCGGTTGGGACCTGAGTCAGGCTGTGGTCGTCAGTGCTCGCGTCGACGCGGTGGTGAACAAGCTCTACGTGCGCACTCCTTACGCGAGCGTCAAGGCAGGTGCGCCTCTCGCCGACGTGTTGGCTCCTCAATGGAGCAGCGCCGTGGCTGAAGCCCAAGCGTTGCAGCACGTGCAATCAACAGAGGCCAAGGCCTTGCGCGGCGCGGCGCAACAACGCCTGAGGGTGCTCGGTCTATCTCCGGCGGATAGTCGTTCGATGGGAAGCAACGGTCAGATTACGTTGCGAGCCCCGCAGGCCGGCGTTCTCAGCACACTGGACGTGCGTGAAGGTCAACGTGTCAACGCGGGTCAAACGTTGATGACGATCAACGGCATTTCCACTGTATGGGTAGACGCCGCTTTGCCGCAGTCGGTGGCCGGCACGATGCGCGCCGACACACCGGTCACCGTGAGTATCGACGCGCTGCCAGGACAGGTATTTCATGGCCACGTCGAATCGTTGCTACCCGACATCGACATGACAACCCGAACGCAGCACATGCGCATCGTCCTCGCCAATCCCGACGGGGTGTTGAGTCCGGGCATGTTCGCGACGGTGCAGCTTGATCCGGCGTCCGGCAAGGCTGTGCCGGTCGTGCCCGACGATGCACTGATTGCGTCGGGCGCCGACACGCGCGTGATCGTTGCCGAAGACGGCGGCCATTTCCGTGCCATTGCCGTTCGCACAGGACGCGCGGCAGGGGGCTATACCGAAATTCTCGAGGGGCTCGCTGGCGGCGAAAAGGTAGTGGTGTCCGGCCAATTCCTCATCGATTCGGAAGCCAGCTTGTCCGGCGCATTGGAACGCCTGGATGACCCACCGGCACCCGCGTCCAGCGTTGCCATGCCGGGCATGACGATGGGGACAAACCCATGATCGCCGCCCTTATTCGCGCAGCGATCGCGCATCGCGTATTTGTCCTGCTCGCCGCATTGGCGTTGGCGCTTGCTGGCGTGTTCGCCGCCCTGCACACGCCGGTTGATGCGCTGCCGGATCTGTCCGACACCCAGGTGATCGTACGTACGAACTGGCCCGGTCAATCACCCCAGATAGTCGAGGATCAGGTTACCTATCCGCTGGTCACCACCATGCTCTCCGTACCGGGAGCCAAGACGGTACGCGGATATTCATTCTTCGGGGATTCGTATGTCTACGTGCTGTTCGATGACAGCACGGATCTCTATTGGGCCCGCTCACGGGTACTCGAATACCTCAGTCAGGTACGCGATCGTTTGCCGGCAGGCGTCTCCCCGACGCTGGGCCCGGACGCAACCGGTCTGGGTTGGATCTACGAGTACGCCTTGGTCGATCGTACGGGCAAACATGACATTGGCCAGCTTCGCGCACTGCAGGATTGGTTCTTGCGCTTTCAGCTCAAGACCGTTCCGGATGTCGCCGAAGTGGCAAGTCTCGGCGGCATGGAACGCGCCTGGCAGATCGTGCCTGATCCGAATCAGTTAGCCGCCCGCAACGTCACCATTTCGCAATTGGTCGAGGCAGTCCGCGAGGCCAACGGTGCGAATGGTGGCTCGGTGATCGAACAAGGTGAAGCCGAACTGATGGTGCGCAGCGAAGGCTATCTTCGCAGCAGCGAGGACTTTGAGCGTGTGCCAATCACCATCAACGCCAGCGGCGTGCCGGTGCTATTGCGCGACGTTGCGACAGTAAGGCGAGGCCCCAGTTTTCGGCGTGGCATCACCGAACTGGATGGCCAAGGCGAAGTTGCCGGTGGCGTGATTGTGTTGCGCACAGGCAAGAACGCCAAAGCCGCGATCGCCGCCGTGAAGGCCAAGCTCGACGAGCTGAAACGCAGCTTGCCCCCTGGCGTTGAGATAGTGCCCACCTACGATCGCTCACAGCTGATTGATGCCGCCGTTGAAAACCTGTGGGGCAAATTGCTGGAGGAATTTCTCGTCGTTGCGTTGGTGTGCGTGCTGTTCCTTGGCCATTTGCGCTCGGCACTGGTCGCGGTGATCACCTTGCCGTTGGGTGTGCTGACCGCTTTCATGGTGATGCATCTGCAAGGTGTGTCGGCCAATCTGATGTCTCTGGGCGGTATCGCGATTGCCATAGGCGCCATGATCGATGCCGCCGTGGTGATGATCGAAAATACGCACAAGCATCTGGAACATTGGCGCGATGCAAACGATGGGAAAGAACCCCAAGGTGCCTCGCGTTGGGCGATGATCGCCGAGTCAGCGGCTGAGGTCGGGCCAGCACTCTTTGTCAGCCTGCTGATCATCGCGTTGTCATTCGTGCCCGTATTCGCGCTCGAAGGCCAGGAAGGCAAGCTGTTCAAGCCACTCGCGTTCACCAAGACCTACGCCATGGCTGCCGCGGCTGGTTTGGCGGTCACTCTGGTGCCGGTGCTGATGGGGTATCTGGTGCGTGGACGGATTCGCGCTGAAAACCATAATCCGCTCAATCGTGGCCTGATCGCTCTGTATCGACCGATTCTGAATGCCGTGCTGCGCTTTCCCAAGATGACCTTGCTCATGGCCGGGATTATTTTGCTCAGTGCGGCCATTCCGTTGACCCAGTTAGGCAGCGAGTTTATGCCGCCCATGGACGAGGGCACGTTGCTGTACATGCCGACTGCGCTACCGGGTTTATCCGCTGGCAAAGCGTCGCAGATCTTGCAGCTGACTGACCGCATGATCAAGACGGTGCCGGAGGTCGATCACGTCTTCGGAAAGGCTGGACGTGCGGAAAGCGCCACTGATCCGGCGCCGTTGGAAATGTTCGAAACGACCATCACCTTCAAGCCAAAGGACCAATGGCGTCCCGGTATGACCATGGCGAAGCTCAAAGTCGAACTGGACAAGGCGGTGCACGTGCCCGGACTGACGAACCTCTTCGTGCCACCGATTCGCAATCGCATCGACATGTTGGCAACCGGTATCAAGAGTCCTATCGGCATCAAAGTGCTTGGGCCCGATCCATCCACGTTGCAAACAGTGGCCGACAAAGTCGAAGCGGTCGCCAAGACCGTACCCGGAGTGAGTTCGGCCATTGCCGAGCGAGCCGAGGGCGCTCGCTACGTCGATGTGCATCTTCGTCGCGAAGACGCAGCGCGCTATGGATTGACGCAACAGAAGGTCCAGGAGCTGATCGCGACGGTTGTGGGTGGCGATCCGATCGGGCAAGCGGTCGAGGGCAGAGAACGCTATCCGATCGTCGTCCGTTATCCACGGGTTGATCGTGATTCGGTCGCGGCGTTACGGCAGCTACCGATCCTCGCGGCGAGCGGTGCGCAACTGACTCTCGGCCAGATTGCCGACGTCACGTTGACGATGGGTCCTCCGATGCTGAAAAGCGAAAACGGCCAGTTAGCCACTTACGTCTATATCGACACGAGTGGACGTGACCTCGGCACTGTTGTGACGGATCTGCAACGAGCGGTGGCAAAACAGGTGATGTTGCCGCCCGGTGTCACGGTCGCTTGGTCGGGTCAATTCGAGTATCTGGCCAGTGCAATGGCGCGGCTCAAACTTGTCGTGCCGATTGCCTTGGTCATCATCTTTGGGCTGATCTATGCGGTGTTTCGCCGTGCCAGTGAAGCGGCCCTGATCATGGCGAGTGTGCCGCTCGCTCTCGTGGGCGGATTGTGGTTGATCTGGTTGCTAGGGCACGCCGTGTCGGTCGCCACGATGATCGGCTTTATCGCCTTGGCCGGTGTTGCCGCCGAGTTTGGTGTCGTGATGTTGCTCTATCTCGACCACGCATGGCAGCGACAACTGACACTCGATCCACAGGCAGGACCCGCTGCACTCGACGAAGCGATCCGCGAAGGCGCAGTACAGCGCGTGCGGCCCAAGGCGATGACCGTCGCCGTGATTCTCGCGGGCCTCTTTCCCATTCTTCTGGGCCACGGCGCGGGCTCTGAAGTGATGCAGCGCATTGCCGCCCCGATGATCGGCGGCATGCTCACTGCGCCATTGCTATCCATGCTCGTTCTCCCCGCAGCCTTCCATCTGCTGATCTTGCGTCGATTGCGCAAGGCGAGCGACATGCGTTTTCTTTGATCTGCTGGCCGACTGGCCGCCCTTTGCCGAGCTGCTGCGCGCGGCAAAGGGCGGCATGGATATCAAAGTTCCGCCGACTTTTTCCAAAGATCCGTGCCGCCATCGGTTGCGTACTTTTCAATTTCGGCCAGTTCTTCAGCAGTGAAGTCGAGCGCATGGACCGCGTCCAGTGAATTGTCCAGTTGCTCGATGGTACGCGCGCCTATAAGTGCCGAAGTTACGCGTGGATCACGCAGCGCCCACGCGATGGCCATCTGCGCCAGCGTCTGGCCTCGTCGTTCGGCGATTGCGTTGAGTGCGCGGATACGCTCAAGATTCTTCTCGCTCAGCTGGTCCTTGCCTAACGAGCCTTCGCGCGTTGCGCGCGCATCAGCGGGGATCCCTTTGAGGTACTTCGACGTGAGCAGGCCCTGGGCGAGCGGTGAAAATGCGATGCAGCCGGTGCCAAGGTCCTCGAGCGTATCGAGCAGACCGTCTTCGATCCAGCGGTTGAACATGGAGTAGTTGGGCTGGTGGATGAAGAGCGGTACGCGTTCTTCGGCAAGGATCGCCGCCGCCTTGCGGGTGAGTTCGGGTGAATAGCTGGAGATGCCGATGTAAAGGGCTTTGCCCTGGCGATGCAGATGCGCGAGCGCGCCCATGGTTTCTTCCAGTGGCGTGGTCGGATCGACGCGATGCGAATAGAAGATGTCGACGTAGTCAAGACCCATGCGCTTGAGCGATTGGTCGAGACTCGCGATCAGGTACTTCCGGCTGCCGCCGATGCCACCATAAGGACCCGGCCACATGTCCCAGCCGGCCTTGCTGGAGATGATCAACTCGTCGCGATACGCCGCGAAGTCGCTGGCCATCACGCGACCGAAGTTTTCCTCGGCCGAGCCGTATGGCGGGCCGTAGTTGTTCGCGAGATCAAAGTGGGTGACGCCGCGATCGAAAGCGCGTCGCAGGATGGCACGACCCGTCTCGAAAACGTCCGCGCCGCCGAAGTTCTGCCACAGTCCTAGCGAAATGGCCGGAAGGTCGATGCCACTCCTGCCGCAACGGCGATAGGGCATAAGGTCATCGTAGCGATTCGGTGCTGCTTGATAGGTCACAAAGATTCTCCAGTAGGTGGGGGCGCTGACGATCTAGCGTTTGATGCGTGCCTGGCTATTTTCCAAGAAAAGTATCGATCTGTGTTCGCGCGCGATCGAGTAGTTCACCTTCGACCGGCCCATGTATATGAAATTTTCCAGGCATCGAACTTGCCACTGGCATCGTGGAGTGGCTTTCGCTCTGCAAACTTTTCTGGACGTGTCTATCAGCCGGAAGATCAAAGTGAGCGTGATAGAGGTCATCCTGGATCGAGTAACCATATCGAATCTCGATCGCTTCGTAGATCTCTATTTTTGGCAGCATTTTGGCGATCCTATCCAGGTCGACGGATGGTTACTTGTCAGGCATGCAAGCGACGTGCACACGTCACTGGCGCGATGCCGGCCGTGGGCACGATGACGTCCGCCAAATAGAGCATCCGAGGTTCCTCTATTGCGCTATCTCCATGCAGTAACAGACGGGAAACGCCACAGGAATTTTCTCGATAGAAAAGCACCAAGCACTTCTGCTTGGTGCCTTGTTACCCTCAGATCCAATCACTTGTCGCAATCACGGCTTGGGGCAGTCAGAGCTCTTTTGCCATTGTCATATGCTGCTGGAGTGCGGGCAATGTCTGCGATGCAAATGACTTCAGGTCGTGGTTCTTACCCGCCATGGACTCTTTCTTGAAGAGCGCAATTGCCTCGCGATGATCCTTCAACATCATCGCCGTATAGGCTTTATCGAACGCCGCGCCATTCAGCTTTCCGAGCTGCGACAGCTCCTTTTGTTGCATCGGCATCGGGGCAGCGGATGGCGTGAATCCGTCCTTCTGAGCGATGGAGGACAGCATGTCGCCAGCTTTTGTGTGATCGGTCACCATCGTCGAGGCGAAGCTCTTGATTGTGGTGGACTGCGTATGGGAGTCAGCCAATTTGCTTGCCTGGATTTCCGTCATGCCGCCTGCCGATGCTTTGGCGACAAACATGGTGTCTTGCTTCGACGGAGCGGCTGCATCTGTACCTGTCTGCGCCATCGCCAAGGGGCTGAGCACCAGAGCGCCGACCGTCGCAAGGGTTCCAAATATCTTGTTGGTCATCTGCACCAGCATCTCTCCAACTTCAAGGGAGATAGGATCGTGGGCGTGAGACCGTGACGACGTAGTGTCGTTGTGTAATGCGCGCTTTGGCAAAGCGCGCATATGCCAAATCACGCTAGAGTCTGTTTTTAGATGGAGTATGGAGAATTTACTTTTTCGCGTTGGTCTGTGCCCAAGCGAGCGTTTTGCTGGCAACTTCTTCCCAACCCGACTCGGCGATCAACCAATGGCTGCGATTCGGGAATTCCATGATGTCCGTGCGACTGGGGGCAAGGCTGTGCTTGCTATACATGGCTCGCACCATTGATGGTGTGCTGGTGCGATCCTTCTCAGCTGCGATCAGCAGGAGTGGGGGGCGCTTGGGGTTATTGAAATGGACGGCATTACCGATACCCAGTGCTGCCTGAAAGTAGATGCGCCCTGGCGCCGGGACGATCTGCTTGTCGTAGGTCCGACGCTGCTCGTCCGTTGCCAAGGTATTGGCGAAAGTATTCGCGAAGCTGTCGAATGACATCGTCAGGATGCGGCTCCAGCCGCACCACGCCAGCAAAACAGGCAACGCCGCCTTGATCGCCGTGAAGCTAGGCAACACACCACGCGGCGGGCCGGCATCGATCGCCACACCCACAGCACCCAATCCTCGATCGAGCAGCATTTGCACGATCAGTCCACCAAACGAATGGCCCATCAGGATCGGCGGTTCGGGCAGGGCACGAATCTGCTGCTCGAAGTAATCGACCAGATCGCGAATGGTGATATCGGCCAGGCGCGGATCCGGTTGTTGACGAAGATATTCGACCGATTGGTCAAGGTATGGCCATGCTGGCACCACCACGCGATAACCTTGTTCTTCGTACAGACACCGAAAATGGGTCCAGCTCGCGGTGGTCACCCACGCGCCGTGGATCAGCATAATGGTCTTTGACATTGCAGCCCCTCCATGCAAACGATATGTTCATCCTAGGGGTTGGACGGACGCTGACGCATGACGAAGAAGCCGGAATTTTATGCTCAAACACCGGTTGGACAGGACGATCAGGTAAACGATCCGTTTGCGTTCAAACGCGATGCCCTATCCGACGTACTTGAATTGATGCGCGTGCGTGGCAACACGGTGTTTACATGCGCAGCTTCGGCACCTTTCGGCATCCGTTATCCATCCGGAAAGCATCGACTGCACATCGTGCGTAGCGGAAGTATCGCGATTGCTGCAGAGGGCATCGAACAGACCTATCGGGCGGCCCAAGGTGACTTGGTCCTGTTCACGCATGGCCACGGCCACGTGATCTCGGATCAGCCTGGTCGTGAGGCAGACGGTTTGTATGATCTGGCGAAGCGGGACTATGATGAAACGCGGCTGGCGCTTGGCAGCGGGGAGACGGTCTGGCTATGCGGTGACTTTGGCTTCGACGGCATGCTGTCGCGGCGCCTACTGTCGATACTTCCGCCGGTGATTATTCTGAAGGGACTGCGAGATCGTCCGTTTGAATGGCTGGAGCTAAGTTGCCACTTTATTCTTGACGAAGCGCTCAATCCTCGCGCTGGCGCAGCAGCGATGATCTCCAGACTGCTTGATGTGATCTTCGTGCAATTGCTACGCACGTGGGCGGCCGGTGGCGAGGTGGGTTACGGCTGGCTTTCAGGCGCGATCGATTCGCGTATAAGCGGCGCCATCGTTGCCATGCATGCTGAGCCTGGCCATGCCTGGAGTGTCACCGAGCTGGCCGAGCTTACCCATCTGTCCCGCTCGGCTTTCGCGGAGCGTTTCCAACGAGTTGTTGGTCAGACGCCGCTGGCCTATTTGACCGGGTGGCGGATGGCTCGCGCGGCCGAATTGATGCGCTATGGTCGAGCGTCGATCTCGGACATTGGAGCCCGCGTCGGCTATACATCGCAAGCTGCGTTCAGTCGCGCGTTCAAGAGCCAGCACGGCATGTCACCCATGCAATGGCGCCAATCAGATGCGGATGACAACGTTAAATGATCGGAAGCTAAAGCACATGATCGGTAGATTCGAGTCCATGCGAACGCGATGACAGCTCGACAAGCTGGCAATGACTGCTATCGATGGCGGCAGACATGAAAGCTCGCAGCGAACTGTTTCGAAGTCGGCATCTCAAGAAGGGTGAGGCATAAAATTTTTGCTCCATGCGATATCGTTTTTTGCCGCACCGAATATCGTTCTGGCTGATCCCTGTATCGACAGAATTCCTGCGAAGCTTCAACAGCTATTGCATCAGCACTTCGCCAACGAACGCCTACCAATCGCCATCGACTCAGCCGAAGACAATCGTCTGGGAGCCAAGAAGGAGGGGGAATGTCTTTTGGATGTTCAGATAGATCTAGATGGCGACGGATGCAGGCCGGGCGCTCAAGCCGACAAAGATCGCCACGCGCGAGCGGTCTCACTTCCTTCCCCGGCAAACACCAGGCGCAGGGGCTTCGGCTGCCCAGCTCCAGCCAGGCTGCAGGCCGATAATGCCAACTCCAAGGGGTTCTGACGTCATAGGATGTTACCTCCGAAATGGCCGGTGTGGGAGTTGCCCTCCGGCTCGCCAAGAGGCACGATCTGCTGGTGTATGAGTCGATTACTTTGTGGGCTGGTGGCTGCTGAACATGTCGACCAGGCTATGAGGCGCGTTGGAGCCGAGACACAGCTTGAGGATCACTTCCGCCTCCGCCGCCTCGGACGCGCTGCGGGGAAAGAGGTCCTTTTCATACGTGACGAGCGCGACTTCAACATCACCGGGGTTGGTGGCGATGGCCTTCCCGAGTTCAGCGCCGTCGAACATGGCGAGATTGGCCCCTTCGCCAGACGGGATCATCAGGTGCGCAGCATCACCGAGCAACGTCACCCCGGGCACGCGGGCCCATCGGTGCTCGACCGGGAGCGCATAGATAGGGCGAGGCACAGGATCAGTCTCACCGTCGGTGATGAGCGCTGTCAGCTCCGGAGCCCAGCCCTCGAACTCCTTGGCAACCTTGGCCAAGGCAGCCTCCGTGTCGGAGAAGTCGATGCCGTCAATCCAGTCCTTTGGCTTGCTCAACTGCACATAGGTGTGCAGTACGCCATTGGGTTCACGGTGCGCGGCGATGCCTTTCCCCGGCGTCAGCGCAAACAGTGCGCCACCGCCAACCGCTTCCGCGCTTGCCTTGTGGCGGGCGTCGCTGTCAAACAGGTACGTCTCGATGAATGACGTGCCCACGTAAGCCGGTATTGCCTCGGAAAGAAGGGGACGAACTCTCGACCAAGCGCCATCGGCACCCACAAGAAGGCCGGTAGTCACTGTTGAGCCGTCAGCAAAGGCCAACATGTGCCGTCCGCTGCCGAGCGGAGACACCGCTGTGACCTTGTGTCCCCAGCGGACCGTGTCGGCAGGAAGCGATTCAAGCAGAATCCGACGAAGCTCTCCTCGGGGTACCTCAGGTCGACCGCCTATGCCGTCGTCGGAATCTTCAAACAGGACATTGCCGTCCTTGTCGAGTACTCGCGTTGCCTGGCCGCCGGCGTGGATGATCTCGAGGAATTGATCGAAGAGTCCCGCTGCCTTAAGCGCGAGCTGCCCGTTGTTTTCGTGGATATCGAGCATGCCCCCCTGCGCTCGTGCGTTCGCCGAGGCTTCCGCTTCGTAGATCGTCGCGGCAATGCCGTGGACGTGGAGGACTCGGGCAAGAGTCAGGCCGCCGAGCCCGGCGCCGATGATCGCGATTGGAATATTCATCCTGATTCCTTCGTTGTTTGAGGTCGCCGCCGCAAACTCAGCAGGCAGCTATGGAACATCATTCCATTATATTGGAACGGCATTCCATCTATGTCAAGATGAGGCATGGTCAAAAAAGCACGAAGCAGCCAACGACGTGAAGAATCGCTCTCACGGGATCGCATCATTGAGGCGTCGATCGCGCTCCTGGACAGCAGCGGAGAAAGCGGGCTGACATTCCGCGCCTTGTCCGAACGGCTCGCCACCGGTCCTGGTGCTATTTATTGGCACATTGCCAACAAGAGCGAATTGCTGACCGCCGCCTGTGACGCCATCGTCGCTTGCACGATGAACGCGCCTGTGGCCGATGCGACGCCGAAAGCAACCATTCGCGCGCTCGCGCTGGCCATGTTCGACACGATCGACGCGCATCCATGGGTTGGTTCAGCGCTGACACGCGCTCCCGGGCAGTTGCCGCTGGTGCGCGTCCTCGAACGCATCGGCCAGCAGTTGCGCGCTCTTGGCGTGCCGGACGAAGAACAGTGGGCGACGGTGTCCGCGTTGCTGAGCTACATCCTTGGCGTCGGTGGACAGAACGCGGCGAACACGCACTTCGCTCGGGAGCAAGGCCTCGACAGATCCAACTTTCTAGACGAGGTGTCGACCGTGTGGTCTCAGCTCGATCCGAATGAGTATCCGTTCACTCGCAGCGTAGCCGGACAGTTGCGCGCTCACGACGACCGCATGGATTTTCTCGCCGGGATCGATCTCATCCTCAGAGGTATTGACTCACCACGCGGCCGCTGATCTGAAGGGTCGTATGGCCGTTGCCGGGGCGAAGATCAGTAGCTGACCCTTCGAGGTCACTTCTTATTAATGACCAAGACCTTCTGACAGCATCACGCATAACTGGCTGTTGTGTACGCCGTACTGCTTTTGAAAACCGGGGCGCAGCATGAATGTGCCAAACCAGTCTATCGTCGCGGGCTCCCTGACGGGACTCGACCTCGGTCCATAGCTTGTCGCGAGCTCGGGATCGCCCTTGCACGAGATAATGGTCGATGAGCGGGAACGGATAGATAGGGTACCAATTGTTTGTACAACTAGGCACATACATTGCTGTCATGCCCAACCAGTGGGCATGACACCCATGTGTGAGCACTTATGGAAACCAAAGTGTGTGTAGTTTGGGTTTGCCGTGCACATACTTTGCTGTCCAACGACAACCAAAGTAGGTGTGCGTCTAATTGAAACAATCACTTAGGTTGCAGTGGCGCAGGCCGCAGCGCGCCTTTTGACAACCAAAGTATGTGCTGAAAGTATCCAGGGAGGTGCGCCGAAGTGAGGGGTAACGTGCTAGTGCAATGCGGCTTCGCAATCTGAAATGCCGTAGCGCTAGGAAAGACGCTCGCGCGCGACGCTACGATGCCTGTTAACACAATATCTATCGAGAAACTGGAGACCGACGATGTCAGGTATGCCGACTGAGGCCGCCATCAAGGAAGCTATCTTGCGACTCAAGCCAGCGCCTGGGAAGTTCCAGGAGCTTGCCGAGAGTTTCATGCGGATCCAGCGTGGCGACGCATACAGAAACCTCGTGCCGCAGGGACGCAACACTCGCAGCCAGACCACGATCGGCTATCCAGACGCATACGGGCAGGACGACGCGCAGGGCTTGTACTTGATCGAAACGACAACTGGTAACTGGCGCACTCATCTTGACTCCGAGGACCTTCTGGGCATCCATAAGATCATCAAAGACGGAAATAGAGTTGCAGAATTCACACTCTTCACGATGACTGAGAAGGAAATACTGGTCAGGCAGAATCGGAAGAGGGTAGCCAAGCCGAAGAAGACGATTGAAGAATACAGGTCAGACATTGAGGCGCTTGGGGTGCCGTCGGCAAGAATTAGGTTCATCTTCCTCGACCAATTGGTCGCGGAATTGCAACAGCCTGCGTACCTTCGCGTGCTGTTCGATATCGGGTTGCCCATCGACATCACTCCCTTTTACTCCATAGATCTCCGCGTTCTTTCCGATGCGAGAGGGCCTATCAAGGAGGAGTTCAATTCCTGCACTGTCGTTGCGGAGGATCTCCTTCAGCGAATACAAGAATGCCTCAAGTCTAGCCCGTTGATGCTGATCGAAGGTGGAAGCGGTTTGGGCAAGACGACGTTGGCAACGGCATTCGGATTTCAGTGGCAGAGGCAGCCTGGATGCGGCGCTTACTACATGGACATGAGCGACTACCCAGATCCGGCGGCAATCTGTCCTCAACTGATCCAACTGATCAAGATATTTGGAGACGCCCAGCATCTGTTCATCTTGGACAACTGCCATCGAATAAAGCCAGAGCTTCTCAAGCAAGTCTTGAATGCACACGTCGATGCAAACAATCGCCCGGCCATTCTCGCAGTGGCGCGGAAGCAGAATGATGCGGACATCGCGACCCTATGCTGGGATTTGAACGTGGCCCGGATGCTCCTCCGCCTGCGCGCTGAGGACTTGCGTGCTGTCTACCTGTTGATGGTGCGGCGCAATTTTCCTAACGGTGCGCCAGAGCCTTCAGCGGCCGATTTTAAGGCGTGGCTTGGACTGTATGCAGACCTGGTGAGCTTTTCGCTCGCACTGGCCGGTGCAGAGGATAGCCTCCGGTCGGGGGTCGTACCCAAGCTGCGTGAGCGCGATGCCATTGACTATTTGCGCACGCACTACACTGATGAGCTACCGCAGGACGAGCGTGAAGTCCTCGCCGTGATTGCTCACTGCGCTCGCTTCGAGTTTCCGGCTTCGAGATTGAGCCTCCAGGGCCGTATTCCTAAAGTTTCACTGAAGCTTGGATGGGTCTTCGAGCAACGCGCTAAGAACCAGGAGCTACGCTACGGGCTGGCCCATCCCATGATTGGCGCGCTCGTCCTGAAAGCCTTAGAAAAGCAGGAGGACGACGCGTGGGAGAGTGCGATCAAAGAGGATTTCTTCCAAGCTTGCTACCTCGTTCAGCAGTTGCTGCCCAACTCCAGCGAGGGCGTTGTATCCGATGAGGTCTTGAGCCGCGCACGCTCCGTGTTGGAACGCGTGAGCGTTGATGCATGGACGTTCTCGGATCGCTTTTCTCCAGGCTACTCGGGCGCGATTGCCAGTCTCTTTCGAAGGGTCGGGCTGGAGAAGAACTTCAGGGTCAGGCTCAATTCGCAGATTTCTACTTACGTCGCCAACCAAGAGCGCTTTCTCATCGGGCTTCCTTCATTCCTGGCGTTCGCTGAGCGAGAAGGCTTTACAGAGGAAGTGACGCAAGTTTGGGTCGCGCTTCAGAAGGCTGCGAAAGCCGGGCGTATGGAAATGGCTGCGCGCCTGGCGCCGGTCGGTACGCTTCACAATCTGATACGGATGGCTAGCAAGCAGGGTCCGAAGGAGCTGGCGTGGCTTGTTGATTCCATAAGCACGGAGGGCATCGCTGCATCAATGGCGAACAAGTTTGGCAAACTGAAGGCGGATCTGGCAGAGGAGGTATTACGCGACCTCAATGTGCTGGTTCCCAAACTTTACGGTCGGCTGATTCGCTTGCTCAGGAATGGACCGGCACTTGACTCCTTCAGGACTGCGATGGCGGATGCCTTCAAACGATCTGACATTCGAGCCTGGATGCGGCGGCCTCTGTTGCTTCGGCTTCTTGCCGATGAAGGTGCCCCTCTCTTGAGCGCTGAATGGCTTAGTCGCCGGAGTATCGCGGTGCTTCATTTGTTGCTGACCGATCCGGAGATCAAGCGATGCGAATTCGAATCTCTGGCGCAGGGTTTGATAAAAAACAGGATTACGGCAATAAAAATGGCCAAGAACCAAGAGCCGCTGACCGGGAACGAGTTCTTCGTGATGGTTTGTATGGCCGACGCTTCAAGTGCCAAGCTTGTCGATGCGTACATCAATTCACTGTCATCAAAGGAGTTGCTGGACTGGCTTGAGCAACTTGAAACCCGAGATATAGGTTCCATGCTGCTTGGGGCTGTTTCTGAATTTGGACAAAAGCCATCGTTTCAGGCGCTTCGCGTTGCAGCGCTTGAGGTCGTGCGACTGCGAATGGAGCGAGCATTCGTTATGAAGCGTGGCGCACCGCCAGGCCGACTTTTTGTCGCCATGCATATCGCGATCAGTCAAATCGCTGGAGTGACGGATAAAGGGGGGTGGCTAGAGCAAGCCATAGCGTTGATCCGGATGGCGCCGCCGTTGAAGGATCTGCGTGACAAGACTGACTCTGGCAGTAAGCTACATCACGCCTATTGGGCATGTGTTGAGCGGGTATTCGTGGACCCGGTCCCCCATTCTGGCCTGAGCTAGCTGCCGCCAATGTTGTGCACTGTTGGAAGCGGATTGCTCGATTGACGCTTTTGCATAACCACCGCTTAGCGCCAGGCTTGTTCCTCCTTGGCGACCCTTTGCTGCATGGTGGCTACATCGATGCTTTGTGCTGCCATGCGGCGGGCTTCGATTTTTTCAGCGTTAACCTCTCCAAGAAAGGTTTCTCCAGCACACTCGTGAAGTGCCTCTTGAAACGTCAATTCGTGGGTTCGCGCCAGTAGCATGCTGTTCCTTGCATCGTCCACCACCATGAAACGCACGGGGTTCAAGCGCAGCAACGTTCGCCAGCGCTCGTCAATAGACACGAAGTGCGGAATGAAAAATGAACCGAATTGTGTAAGGCGGGCGGTTTGTTCCATGAGTCGGAGATGCGTCATATCCCAAGCCATGCCGCGAGCTGCCTTGAACAGTTTGGCCGAAGGATTGATAACCGGTCCAAAAAAAGGGGCGACTTCTTTGTTGCGAATGCCACTCCAGATCAGGCTCAATTCGGTTGTGGGAATGAAACCAAGTTCTGATACGCAGAATTGGAGTAGTTCGTGCAGGATACGGCCGATGTCGCGCTTGCTTTGATTTCGCCACAGCGTGGCAAATCGGAGCAGTAACGCTTGAATTCCGAGGCTCTTGGCTTCGTGATGTACGATCGACTGGTTGGCAAACAAGTCTGTAAGAAAGGCTTCCGCGTCTGGTCGAAGTGACGCTTTCAGAGTGTCTGCAGGAACACCGAAATCGAACCTACTTGGATCGTTGCGGAAAGCCTCCCAGTTCAGATGATCGAGCATGCGAAAGGCGATCAGGGTATTCAAAGGCCTCATATTGTTTTCATTGTCCCGAACCAAGCGAACGTTCTCGTAGAGGAATGGCACTACATCGAACTGCACCCGAGAGTTCTTTGCCTTGAGCATTAAGACTTCGATCACGCGATCGTGGTCGGCTTGTTGAATTTTCTCCCCGTTTAGCGTGGCGCGCATTTTTTCCGCAAAGTTGGAATCGAAGCTGAGGGAGTAGTCGAGCGGGACCGTTGTTTTCCCGCTGGTGAGTCGCGCTTGCACGCTAATATGACGTGAAATAAAAAATGCCCGTGGCCCCTCAAACAATGGTGTGACATAGATGCTAGAGGTCGCACCGAGTCCGAGATCTAACGCTACGGCACCAGCATGATCGGTGCTAATCACGGAACGAAGGCCGACGCATTCCGCCGCTCGATAAGTTTCAAGATCACGGAGTGCAGCTTGATCACCGCTGAGGATGGCGCGAAACAGGATGTCAACGACGGGTGGCTGAGTCATGGAAGATAATGATCGAGGGGGCGGCGAATGTAGGTAAATTTTCGTCGGTCTGGTTCATGTGTCTGAGCTGACTGCCGACCAATACTTGACAGCTATATCGGCTTGCTCGACCAATTCATTAAGCCGGGTGGCCATGTCAAAGAATCTGCTTGGCTCCGTCTCGTTCGCGCTGACGCAATCGCTTTACGTATTCACTGCCCGACGCACCTCCGGTTTTGAGTGACGCGTCGGCTTGGAGTCGGTGGAATGGCGCCAACCTTGGCGACTCTTTTTTGGCAGCGTTGTCAAATTCAGGCGTGTATCAACAGGCCGAAAGCCGCTAATCCGGCGGACTCATGACTTCAACGGAGCCGCCGCATGCGTACTCGATATTCGCCCACAGCAGCTTCTGCCTGGAAGACTAGGGTCTTAAGCTCGTAGCGCTTGTTCCGCTCGCCCACTAACCCTCGGATGTATTCGCGGTCGCCGTCGGAAATACGCATGCCAAGCAGCACTGCGGTCAGCGCTTCGGGACGTACCTGAAAGGCGCGATTCGGCGCGTTGGGGCGAAGGATGCGCCATTCTCGCTCATACGCCCAAGACGGAGATTTTCGAAGCAAAGGCGAGAAGATGTCGCGCTTCTCCCGGTCAAAGAAGTTTTCGATGATGGGGTACACAGCATTGTAATGGACCAGATGCGGCTGGAGGCTCATCGGGTCTAGGCTCGGTCGGTACTGAACAGCAATGCCACAATGATCTTGCGCGTAGTGTGCCCAAAGCAGCGGATCGGTAGCGGTCTCCGACAGGCAGCACACACCTAGCTGCTGCAAGAGTTGTTGGTGGCTCGCTTTTATGGACGCAGTGAGTGCCGCGGAATCGTCCAACAATGCGTCAGCTACCAGGCTCCGAGCAAGGTGGTCGGGGGCACCTTGGGACCTCAAATAGCGATAAACCAGCTCACGCAGAGCATCCCGTTGCTGCTCGATACGGTAATCCGCTTGGGCATCAAACGGGTCATTAAAAGTATCCGACGTAGCGGCAAACAGCTCGTTATTCAACAGCATCTGCTCTAGTCGCTGGCGCTTCCCTCGGTCGTCCGGAATATCGCGGAACTTATATAGATGCCTTCGATAGCCGAGCTCGACCATGCGCGCTCGGCGCTTGAGAAGTGGCATGGCCAAGATGGCTGATGCCGCCTTGATGTTCTCGGCGATCTCACGCAAGTCTCGCGGCGTTGGTTTCCACAAGTTAGAAACGGAGATAGCCATCGACGCGGACTCCTCAGGTAGCTGTCTCAGTGGCGGGGTAATGGCAGGGAGGTAATCAACGTAAGAAGTCGGCTTCTACCTTGCTCTGCTCTTGATGCCAGTTCTGCCAGGCGAGCTTTTCGCGCTTGAAGGTCTCAGAACAGACTGTGCGCGGGCGAATCCGGTGAATGTCACCTTCCTCTTGGGCGAAAACAAAGCGATCGGCGTTCTCTATGATCATTCGTCGCACCAGGCTCGCCGTATCCTCATTTAAGGTAGTGCCACGAGGGAGAGGCCGGCTGTTGCCGATTTTGGTGTAGAGGAGATGCTTGGAGCTCAGGGGAAGGAGTATCTCGCCATTGTGGCGCCCCCAGCCGCCCAAGAAATCGTAGTTGTAAGCATCCGCGAAATTGAGGCGGATGACTGGGTTGTCGCTAGTTGGCCAAGTGATGCCATCCGGGGCATGAAGGATGGTCCATCGGTGTGCTATCAAATGCGAGATGGTCCTTGTCAGCATATGTCGGGAACAGGCGAGCCAGAGTTGCCGGCCGGCAACAGCTTCGGCTCGAATGATGCCTCCTCCGTCAACATCGGATGCGATGGTGACTTTAAAAGGAAATAGATCGTTCACATCTCTCTTGGGCGCGGAGAAATGGACTCCAATTCGAGCAGCCTTTTCAAGCTCTGCGACTGAACTGGTCAGAGTTTCATTTATAAGAGGTAGCAGTGTTTTGCTTTGACGAGCAAGAAATTCCTTCAGTCGCACCGGTGTTCTCACATCTTGGGCTGCGAGGAATCTGATCAGTTGACTCCAGTGTTGAGGGGTAAGTCGCTGATCATTGATAACTCGGTCGATTGCTTCCTCGGCTGGATTTTCGAATTCTCGGTCTAGCCAGCGTTCGAACTCGTCAGTTTCTCCTTGGCCGGCAACGTACGTGTACAAGTGTTGGTGAAAGGCGATGCCTTTGATGGAGTGATCCTTCCACAGAGGGCAGTTGCCACTGGGCACGAGTAGCCGGTAAGTCGGTATCTTTCCGCTGCGTGCCCACTGCTTCAAGTAAAGCCTCGGTACGTAGTGGTTGTCCTTGCGCAGCTGCTGCATCGAGGTGTCCCTACTTAATTAAGCAAATAATCTAACCGACCTGGCAGCGTCTACGGTGTCTTGCGGGTCTCGTTGAGATACGGTTTGGTCAGCGCTTGAACCCTCACTATCACAGCATCCAGGCGTTGCTGAAGGGTGTCCGCGCGAGGGTGGTCTCCAGTTGCATTGGCGCAGATGATAATGGCGAAGAATCCGTGTTCAGCGGCAGCAGCCAGCGCACGCACAGTATTCACCGATGTTGGACCATTCAAGCCAACGATACTCATCATGACCGCGTCACTGCCGGTGTTGTCCGACATGTTGAGGTGATCAAATAATGCGCGTGGATTAGGATGCCCTCCAAAGTCTATGCACGCGTCGTACATCTCGCGGATGGCGGTACCTAGAAGAGGATCAATTTCTGGCAACTTAGCTACTTCAGATACGGCCGAGGTGAATGCTTGCCTGCACTTCTTGCGGCTCTCGGCATTTCTATCACGCGCGAGCCAGACCGACGTGAGTGTCGGATCTTTCACCAGCTTGTAGGCGTAACAAGCGGCCTCCAGCCCAGTTCTGAGAAGTGGATATACCGCAGTGGCATGTCCGGACAACGCCACTCGCACGGCAGCAAGCCAAAAATAGAAGCTCTGAACAACGATGCTTGCCGGTACAGGAGCAAGGTGCGTCGCCTCACCGAAAAGTTCGGTTCGCCAGATCGCATCGAGCTCTATGAGCACGCCAAACCATTCTGGCTGGCGAATCTTGACCTCTGCTTGTAGGCGATCAGCTGTGTCCAAGTACATTTCGAGCGGCTGAGTGTCGACGAGTTTCAAAACTATCACCTTGTGAATACATGACCGCCGGTACGGCGAGCTAGCATCTGCGATTGGTTGGCCGATCAGGCCAAAAGTCAGTTGACCAGATGCTCGATACGATCCGCAAAGGTGCGCCGCCCCAGCAAGGCTAGAATAAGGGTTAAGCGCGTTGTTCTGGTGTTTCGAACGATTCCAGTGTGAACTTGGTGGCGAGGTACAGCCCAACCACACCGACTTCATCGCTATCCGTGGCCCGTACTGCTTCAATCAGCTTCTGATCGCTGCAGCTGAAACATCCGCAACCTCCTTCTCTGAGTGCTTTGGTGCGACGAGGCTTTAAAGCCTTCCAGCCATCGGCACAGACAGTTAGCTTGGCCATAAGCAGGGATGCCCGCACGCGAACGGTAATCGGCCAATAATGGAGGTGCTGAAACTTATCGTTCTCGGCTGATGGAAAAATGGTAACGACTATCTGACATAGTTGCTCGATATATGCGAACCTTGTAACCAAATTTCTCCTCGCGCTTCTCAATCAAATTGAGCACATCGGAACGCACTGTATCTTCGCAGCGATATCCAAGAATCACCCCCGTGAGGGCCTTAGGGGTATAGGGAAGGAGAAGATTAGAGGATCCAAAATGGAGCAAACGCCGCTCCTTTTCATAACGCCAATCTGTAGACTTTTGTGAGATCATTCTCAAAGCGAACTCTTTATCTAGTTCATCGTCATGCCCCAAGGGGTCGCTTTGAATGGGAAATTTGTCCTCGTAGCTAACTTGCATGCCGCGCCAAAACAATTTATCCATAGCCGCCTCAAACTGTAGGCAAACACCATGATGTTCTTGAGCATAATGTGCCCACATCAAAGGGTTTCTAGGGTCCAGGCTAGCGGAAAATATTCCAAACTTGTCCCGCAAATTTAGATTGTGCTCATTAAGCAGATCCGCGAGATGCTGCGCCGTAAAAGAGCCTTTTTTCTGGGCATTAGATACAAGGATCGTTGCTTCTATTTTGGTGATATTTGTCTTTTTAACCAAAAATTGGATGTATTTATCAGCTAGATCAGAAGAATAAGAACTCGTGTCGAAGCGCATACGGCAATCAAATGGATCATTAAAAGACTTGCTATTTGCAAACCAGAGCTCGTTGCCCAGCATCAACTTTTCAAACAAGCCTCTTACGCGCGATTGGTCCTCTTCTGCTTTGCAGCTGATAGCCGAGGCCTCGATGAACGGTGGAACGCTGCGGTACTTATACAGATGGAGCGGCAAAGGTTGTGCGCCAGTTCGCAACTTTATTCGCCTTTGAAGAACCGGAAGCCCCGAAATAATATCTAGTTTTTCGTCCAAGGATTTTTTATGTAAAGCTAGCTTCTCTGCCTCATTTAGCTTGATCATTGGTTTTTCGAGTCCTGTGTAGAGCGTTCTGCGATTTGGATCTGTAACTTTTTACACAACGTCTTTCTGGCGGTTCGTGAGGCCGTACTTGCTGAAGCAGGCGTGGTGAACGAGCAGTGCGACCCAATCACTAAGTCGTCGGCCATTGGGCCAGCCTAGTTGCCCGTAGTTTGTCCCTGGAGTGCCTGAGAGCTTTCCTGCGACCTCTGTCGATCACGCGCGTCAATGGATC
Source organism: Rhodanobacter sp. A1T4 (assembly GCF_014207185.1). Lineage (GTDB taxonomy): Bacteria > Pseudomonadota > Gammaproteobacteria > Xanthomonadales > Rhodanobacteraceae > Rhodanobacter. The sequence continues at coordinate 85,319 of NZ_JACHCP010000012.1, read as the reverse complement.
CGAATATGGTTCTAGATACCCCGTTAGGCCGAATTTGAAAATTCCCACACGTTCAGACCAAGGTTCCAAGGGCGCAGGGGTGCGGTCACGATGCGGATCATAAATATTGATCCTCGACTCAGGTCTCTGGAGCCAACTAGCCAAGACGTCATTTATGTGGGCATCTCCAAACCCATAACCAATTACGTCAAGGTCGACTATTCCTGACAACCTTCTCTTGAATTCTTCGAAGAGCGCCACCGGCGCAACTTGCTCAAAATGGCCTTTGAATTTGTGTGCGCCCGAAAGTAGAGAGCGCCTGAAGAACTGTATTTCCCCATCCCGGTCGCGCACAATCAACTCGCGGACGGATCTCGTCCCAAGCTCATGGCATACGCTTACGCTATGAGATTCAACTCGAAAAAGGCTGCGTAAACATCCACCGAAGCCCTCTTCACTGATCGGCGCACATTTCAAATACAGTCGCTTGTCCTCGACCGCAAACAAGTCTAGTGATCCATGGAGCTTAATTAGATTTACGCCATAATCTTTGCGACCAAAGAAATTGAAGTTGGCATGATTGATTTGATCTTCAGTTAGAGTCTTGAAGTTAGTAATGTGTTCGTATCTGCTTCCTTGGCCTTCATAGAATCCGTCTCGGAATGGAACTTCGAAGTGCCCGCAGACCTCTTCAATTATTTGGTCATGATTTAAAGAAAAGATGTCTAGGCCTGGATGTCTTGCGACCAGATTCTGTAGTCCCCTATAGTCAGGTATCGCGGCAGCCAGCATAGGAGCCGTCCTTAGCTCATCCTCGAACAAGAGAATTTGCACACAATCCAGTAGCTGAAGTGCTGCGTTATACGCCACCGCTGAATTTGGTCCGCGAGCCAAATATATTGATTCAAGCTCTCCAATCATTTGTTCATAGTGGAGATTGGAGCATTTCAAAATGGATTCGAATTGGACCCGAAATTCCGGCCTTTCTCGGAAGTCAAACAATTTTGAATCTAACCGCTTGAGCACATTCGCTCTGAGTACGTTTGTGAATTCCCATACAAGCGGCATGCCACATTCGTAAGATGCGCCAGCGCCAAGAAGTACAGCCTTCATAATTTTAACCCTCCCGATGGCGCCAGTAATAAGTTGATAGTTGGGATGCAGGGCTTCTCGTGAGCAAGTAGAAGCGCCCGTTGCCCTCGGTGTGGGTAGACGTCGTAATCTTCGCAAGATCGCGGATCGCCACAGCCGGCGTCGAGTTTTCGATCACGATGAACTGCACGCGGTCCTTCAGGCTGCGAGGTATCTGTAGTGACCCCATCCTCGGGAGTGACAGATACGGACCGTACGACCTGCGCCGATACGTGTGGCCAGCTCAGCAAGCTGCTTGGCATGACGGTTCGTCCAACCACGTGCCTCTGCATGAGCCTGGATGTCATCGCGTGGAAGGGGGATGCCGCGCGCATGCAGTGCAACAAATAATTCTTTGGCACGGGACTCATCGAGAGGATGAGCGAGCCCAGTCGTGAGGTTACAGACGGTACTCAAAGCATCTAGCGCTTTGCCAATAAGTGGGTCCATGGGGTCTACGCGGGAGTAGTGGCAGTATACATAGAGGTTTTTTTAAGCCAGATGCTAATACGTTTGGTCGCGTCGGCCACCGCGATCGCCCAAGGCAGATCGTCACCGTCGAAATATGGTCGGTCAAGGAGCCAACTTTTTGCAGATCGCTCGAACGTATCTGCATCAATGGCCTCAATGTCCATATAGGTTATGTCGTGACCAGTCGATACCATGACGGTCAGCCGGATCGCGTTGTCCACCTTCTCCGCATTGATCTCAAAAACGGGGCGTGGCAGCCCGGGAAGCGCGTTCCGATCTATATGCAACATCGCCTGGTCCTCAATCACTCAAGACCACCATACCCGTATAAGGTCTCATGCACTGAGACGGTTCGTTCTCGGCGCATGTACTCTGTTGCATGCTGGATTGCCCTCCGGAGCGTAAGCACTTCCGCCCATAATTAGGAGACGTGGCTGTACTCAACTATTGGCTGTCTGATCTTTTCCGCAAGTCGCACCACCTTGTCGACCATATCGTTGTTGGTCGACGTGGGGTGATTGACTTCTGTCTTGGCTAGTCCATTGACCAAAGAAGTAGAATCGCGTCGTAAATGCGTTTGCAATTTTCTAGGGATGGAAAACGATCATGTTCGAAAAGCTGATAAGTTTGCTTCCCTCGCTGCACGGAACGCGAGGGCTTGTGTATCTGTCGATCGCCGTTAGCGTGTTCAGCCCAACGGTCGTAGTTTCATATTTAGTGAATCCTGGGGATTTTCAGTTCGTAGACTTAGCTCACTTATTTTTAGTTGCTGCTGGAACCGGCAGCGCTTCGCTACTCATCGCCGCTGCTGTTTACTTATTGCTTGAATTAGGTGCGGCGCTGGGGAAAATGGGGAGCATGCTTCGGCTTGGGAAGGTGCCAAACGAGGCCGAAAAAATGGAAAATTCGCAGGATGCTCTCGCGCGCACGGCACTCAGTCTAAGTGGCTTTGGATCACTCATCGTGCAGGCTTCGGTTGCAACGAAGGTAGTGGCTTTACACCTAAGTTTAGGTATTTTTGTTGCGGATGTTTTTGTATGTTGGTGGCAAATTGCACCTTTCCTAGGAAGTTGCATTGTTCTATTTGTGTCTGTGGGGATGGTGCAATTTATTCTTGGACGCCGTGCTTCAGAGAAACGCAAGGCGGCTGTTGCAAGTTAATTTTCTTGCAGCGATTGACTAGCGATAAATCGTCTTGGTTCTATCAAGTCATATCGAAGATATTAAGTTTGAGATTCGACCAGATCCAATCTTTGAAAAATCCTCGGGCGGTTCCTCTTTGAACTTATCTTCTTAGTTATTGCTGCTTTCTCACAGCCTCGAATGGCCGCTGTGAGCCGTCTGGAAGCGTCTCGATCAGCTCCCCAGAACTAGAGCTACCAACTGTGGAAATGCCGGCAGCATGGGCTTCCCTAATCGCTCGCTGCACCGCACGCGTTGCTGGTTCTTCAAGTTCCTTGACCGTGGCTTTGCTGAGCCACTCTATGTATGGGTGCATGCCTCACCTCGACGGTCATCGGTCGGAGGATCAGCATTTTTGCGCCGATCCCTTATCAGAAAACATAGCATCTTTCGAGATGTAATGCGTCGCTTTAAGTGCGATATATTTATATCAAACAGTAACTTACGTCAATTTATGGCACTTGCAGCCAAGCTCTGATCGTGGCACGTTCTGGCCATGACATGCCCGAATCACATCATTCTTTCTATTTTGCGCTCGGCATTTTGGCGTAGGGAATGCTGTGCAAGACAGAGCACGATACAGCGCGATTAAGCGGGAAATTCGTAGACAAAAGGCATCCGATGACAAGCAAACTGACCATTCAGGCTGACATCGACAGCTACCTGCCCAGGGTCCCCCTGCTATCAGCCGCAGATACGGCGCGCCTACTTGGCTTTCCCTCCACTGGAGCGCTCGCGAAAGCTAGACAGGCGGGGCGACTCCCTATCGAGATGTTTCAAGTTCCCGGCCGGCGAGGATGGTTCGCGGCGACGCCGACGGTTCGCGCGTGGCTTCAGAAAGTTATGTTTCGGGACACGGTAATCAGTACATCGTCAAAGGAGGATCAACCATGAGCGGATAGCGCATTCATTGGCGCTATAACGTTCAAACCCCACGTGTTCAGACGTGGGGTTTGATGTAAACGCGAAGCTTTTTTCCGATTGAACGTGCTTCGTCTCCAGTTTTAGCGCCTATTCCACGGCTACGTCAAGCATTTTCATCGCTCCGCGATTGAAGACGACCCGTTGTGTTCGATGTCTGGCAGTGGCCCACGTGCCCGCCAAGACCCCGTGCGCGCCAATAAGGAGGCGGACAATGTTTAACGATGTTCAGCGCAGTTTTTATCTACAGGGACTTGGCTTGGATCCCGTGGTTATTCGCGAGATTGAAGAAATGCGAGCGGAGAGTCCAGCTAGACCGCTGAGTCAAAAGGGCCTTAAGAATATCCTCGTAGATTTCTATTCGCAGAAAAACGGTCAGCGAAGAAAGCTCGAGAGTTATACCGTCGAGTTCCTATATAGCTTGTGGCTTGAGTTATTTAGCCCCTGTCACGAGTACTACGTGCAGGTGAGACCGAAGAATATTGACCGAAGCGGACGTGTAAGTTCGACGACCGCTGACTTCATGGTATTCGAGCCTGAGGGTGTATGTCTGGTGGAGTGCAAGCCGACGGTTGCTCTCGAACATTTGGCTGCAAAGAGGCCGGACGAGTGGGTCTGTCGTGATGGCGTATGGACGAGGCCACCAGTGGAGGCGTGGGCGAACGAACGTGGGCTCCGCTACATGATTTGGTGCCCGCCCGAGCCACATGGGATCTATCAAGCCAATTTGCTCATTCTCTACGCCCAGCAATGTGTAGACGGGGGCGCACCGGCCATCGAGGCATGCATATCTCGATTGATAAAAACGGTAGAAGAAAAACCTCTGGTAGTAGCTGAAGCGTTGACGTCTATATCCAGCCTCTCCGGAACCCACCTCCTGAAGGCTCTCGCTTCGAAGCAAATATTTGGCCCGTTAAAATCTATACCGCTAGACGAGGTTGACCGCTTCCCTCTGTACGCCAGTTCAGCTCAAGCAGAGGCGAACGATGCTCTTTCCTTCACGGCGCTCCAAGGCGGAATGCTACAGCCTACAGTCGGCAGTCCTATCTTGCTTGCGAGCGTGGTTGATTACGAGCACGGAATAAAACGGTTAGAAAGGGTAAAACGCATTTTGGCTGGCGAAGACTCTGGGTCCCGCCGATACCTAGATTTAGTTAAGAAAGTTCTCGACGCCAGGGACGGGGGCGGCAATGAGCTCGAAGTCTGCCTCACCGAATACTATAAATCGGGGCGCCGCGTTTCCCAATTGACTTCAGCGCAAGAAGAATTAATGCACCTAAGTATCCTTCGATATCGTCGGGATGCCACGATACGAGGAAAGGTTCAGGCGCATGACCACCTCACGCTTCTCTGCAGAAATGCAGGTGTACGAACACCGTGTAGGGCAACTTTCAACGCACGATTAAAAAAATTCTCTTTGGAGAAGCGCGCATATACGGAAGGTGGCCACAGGGGATTTCATGCCGTGGAGCTTGCCACCGACCCGGGCGCGCGAACGTTGCGATGCTTTTTGCCCGGCATCATGGTTCACGTTGATTCGACAAAATTCGACGAACGTTGCAGTCCGGATTTTTTGGCGACGCTCGGCTTCGATTGTCCAACGCTCTATTTGGCAATTGACTCGGCGACCGGGAAGCCGCTGGGGCGTGCCATCCTTTTCGGTACGTCGTGTCGTAACTCGCTTGCAGTACTCATTCGGGACGTTCTACATCGTCAGGGATCGCTTCCACGCTACTGGATCGTGGACGGAGGTTCTGAATATACCGGTGAGTGGTTTGAATCTTTTTGTACCTTGATAGGGGCCACACGAATACAGCCGCCCCCCGTAATCCTAGGAAGAACTCACATGCTGAAAACGCGTTGGGCCGCGTGAACTCGGAGTTGGCCCATCGCTTCCTTGGGAGCACCGAGCCTGATAAGCAGGGCCGCTCAGTAACCAGCCGGCAGAAGAGTTATACGACGGCCTGCCACCATTACTCCACCATCGTCGAGCACCTAGATCGATATCTCTTTGAAGACATGCCTACGACTCCTCACGGGTTACAGCGCAGCTCTGCCGCTGAAAAGGAGGAGTGGCTTACCGGACTTTTCGGCAACGCGGGTGTCGTCAATATCCAGAATATGGATGACTTTCTAATTGCGACATCTGTCCCTATCGAGCGTGACATTCAGATCGATCCAAGGCGTGGCGTGCGGTATCTGGGACGAACCTACGTTAGTGCTGAACTTCTTCACTGCATTCGAATGGAGAAGCCCACTGATAAGCGTAGGGACTGTGTGGATCCGTACAGGATGTATGTGAGATTCAAGAGTAAGTGGGTCTTGGCAACAACGGCAGACAACTTGAAGTCGGCTGGTCGATCAGACTTCGTCAAGTTATTTGAGTCGATGACCGACGCAACGTTTCGATCCGAAAACGCCCGCATTAAGAGTGAAAAACGCATCGAACGAGCGCTTAGGACCGATGAAGCGAACCTGGCGGCAAAGGCGACTCAGCATCTCGTCCATATGATCGAAAAAGGCAGCGAGCCTAAGAAATCAAAAAATGTAGCTAGGTGGAGCACACGAGAGGAACGTATTTCTCCCTTTCTGACTGAGGAAGAAAAATGATGGCCGCTAACAGATCAAAAATTGTTCTTCATCCGGCTTTTGTGCGCGCGCGCGACGACCTTGCGCGCGCACTTCAAACACAGATCGATGGCCAGCTGATCTATATCTGCGGTCTGTCGGGCTCGGGCAAGTCGGAAATCAGGTACGCGAATATGCGGTCGTTTGCGGGAGATCCAACCATGTGGGGGGCAGGCGAGCTTCCTGTAATAAGCGTACGCGCCGCACCCGTGAACCGTTCCTACTTCAATACCAAAGAGTTCATTTCACGGATGTATCTGGAGTTGGCGGAGCCCAATCTCGATTGGCTCCGCGATAGATCCACTGTTGATGATCCTGATCGGGGGCATGCATTCGCCGAGGAGCGATTGAGAAGCCAGCTTTGGATGGCGGCTTACATGAAAAAGCCCGAACACCAGATACGGACTTTTGTCGAACGAACGGCTATCGCTAGACACCTTCGCTCGATTTTTGTCGAAGAATCGGCCTCTCTAACGTACAACTTCGAACGTAAAAGCGCCTGTGATCATATGGTTAGCTATATGGTCATGGCGGAAGAAATTAAGATATCGCTGGCTTTGTTCGGTGTACCGAAGATGGCTGCGCTGTGGGAAGGTAACGCGGAGATTCTTAGACGGTCTCGGTTTGTGTGGGTGGATCGTTATCGATTGGATATCTCAGAGGACAGAAGAAATTTTGAGCGCTTAGCCGTTAGCGCAGCTAGTCAGTATCGATTCGCGAATAAAGCGCTTGTGGGGAGAGCTTTAGACTTAGCATATGCCTGCAGTGCAGGGGTATTTGGTGAAGTGCTGGCGTACTACAGACGGGCCGATGACATCCGAGCGAGCGAAGGCGAATTTGCTATTACGAAAGCGCATTTGGAAAAGGCTGTAAGCACCGAGCAGGTCTTAAACACCCTGCATCGTGAGGCAGCGATCTTCGATGAGCTTAGAAAGCCGGCGAGCTCAAAATTTATTGGTCAGATGCTTCGTTGATTGACCACGATGACACTGAATGTGGAACCGCATGCGCGGGATCGCTCTTCGAGTTGGACCGAGTTCCCCCCACTCAGGCTGCGAGGCGTTGGCACGGCGGACGTTGAGTCCGTTCAGCATTTTTTTCGTCGCCTGATTTGGACCACCGGTCTTCCGGCGGTGAAAACTCGGGCCTACGTTGGATTGGAGTCCGGTGTCAAAGAGAAGTATTGCTATTCATTCGAAAAGTCATCGATTTTGAATCAGGCGGCTATTCGTCGCCTGGATGTGTTGCAGCGTCTAACTGGTGAAGGAAATCTTCGATGTGGGACGCTTTGGGCCGTTTCAGATGTGGTGTCTCGCAATTTCAATCTCTATAGAGATTACAAGAGACGGTGGTGTCCGAAATGCTATGAGGAATGGGATGAAGATTCATCCTGGGAGCCGCTCATTTGGAATATTGATCTCCTCCGCAATTGCCCGAAGCATAGTTGTCTCATGGAGCATGCGTGTCACGGTTGCGGCAGTCATCAGCGTAATGTCAGCGATCTAAATATTCGCCGAATGTGCGGCCGGTGTGGAATGTCGCTAGCTGCTCACCCAAGATGGGTTGGAGGACCAAAAATTACCACTTGGATAGATGAGCAAGTCGGTCAACTGACTGAGTACTGTGGTACGCCCCGGGCGAACTTCTTTTCCTGGGACGACTACGTTAGCTTTGTAGTTGAGTTGAGGAGAAACGCGGGGAGGTGCGGAACGCTGGTACGACCGATGCGGATGCTTTTGGCCCAGGCCGACTATAGGGCGCGGAAAACATCTCGGTGCCCGTCGCTGCGTACGTTGCTCAACCTGTGTGCGATACAAAGCATTTCAATCGGAGAGCTTTTAGATTCTCCGCGACAGGCATCGAGTCCAGTTCTGTTTAGTGAGTGGTCGAGTCCGGAGTACATGCCGCTTCCGCCGGTCGTACAAGCAGAGCGAATCTACCTGGCTGTTTGTCAAATTGAGCGATTTATTGTTCGCGAAAATATCAGCCATCTGCATCCAGTTGAGCTTTTGTTGAAGCCGTTCTTGGTGGCTAAGATCGCAGTGCGAGATGCAAGTGCTGGTCTTTACGACAAATACCAATCTCTGTACTACGCCCAGGATTCCTTAGAGCGTCTTAACTCACTTGGGAAAGCTTACCGATGGGCGATGGATCTAAATAGCGCGAGGGCTAGAGAGCTTGAGCCTGATGACTTGGCGGAGATAGGCAATGACTTCAATGTCAGTTTGAACGACCTCTGTAAGGTATTTGACGCATCTTTTTTTGCTCGACACTTTCATCGGCCAAATCCTAAACATGGAAATAAGGCTCGTCTACCCGATCGATTCGTGCTCGAGTGGATTTGGACACGGTGGTCGATAAATCAATAGGTTTAACCTATCGAGCTAAGCCGGCAGGTGGGTGGCAAACGTTACTCATTGGGGCATCGTGTCCACGGCATGCATTTCGCTGTGAGATGCAGTGTGTTGCCGGCTTTACCACTGCTTACGCTCTACCTTTGCTTTTAGCGGCGGATTCAGGTTCGGCTGACCCTCGATTTTGGTCATACCTGAACACGACGCTGGTGCTGAACGGGAGCCCGTAAGCCTGCTGGAACTCGCCGTCTATTTCCGGCCGTTGGCAACCTTTAGGCGCGCGTTGCTTCCGATCCACAGGCCAATCCTCTATCTAGCCCCGGATGGTGGCTCGCGCCTTACTTTCGGCCAAACCGAGATCATTGTTTCTACCGCCTTGCTTTCCCCATTCCAACCGGAGGTAAAAACTTGTCCGTATCGAACCAACGTTTTCTGTTGGACGCGCGCGGGATATGCATGATCTGAGGCGGTACGTCGAAATTTTGATCGTCGAGCTCAATACCCTGGCTCGCGGCGACCATGCGGACATAGCCACGCACCATCGCTTCATTGAAGCGATGGAGTCTTCTGGCAGGATCTACAGCCAAGATGGAAGCATGTGACTGATCTCGTAGTTTTCGAAGTTGTTCCGTAACCTTCCTTCGCTCAAGCGGCTCTGTTGGAAGCGCTTCACAGATCAGCTGATAGGACCTCCAGATCGCATCGTTGCCTCGCTCAAGGTCGTAGGCATCGGCCACCGCCCATAACACGTAGGCGGCATGATCACGCCCCCGAGCCGCCTGATCGTAAGGCCTACGTAAATCTGCATGTACGACATCTGCTGCCCGTGCGAATGCGTTATGCAGGTGCTTGAGCTCAATCGTGTCAGCTGTTCGATCTTCGTACCAAACCCACAACAACTGCTCGGCCATCAAATGGACATAATATGGAAAGCCATTACTGACATTGCCGATGCGATAAATTACGCTCATATCGGCATCGGTGTCGAAGGCTGCCAGTGCTTTCTTGACGATATCGATTCGAGGCTGAAAATTCAGGCGCGCCAATTCAATCGTATCGAGTTGGCGATGGGCTGACGCATGGGACTCGAGAAGTTCATTTAGCGCAGAGGCCACGCCCGTGAAGATGAGCTTGACCCTTGAGTTTCGATCACCGAGCGCCTTGAGTAGCTCTGCGAAGCGATTTCGCTCTTTGGAATCGGGGATGCGGTCGAATTCGTCAATCACCGCGATGCTTTGTTTCGAATAACGCTCGAAGGCGGAATCCAACCGAGCAGCGGCCTCCTCAATGTTGAGCGGCTGAGTGGAGACCGGAGTCGTTTCCTCGTGCTGACGTGAGGCCCCCAAAAACTTCGCTTGAACGTGGCCTTCAGTACGAACACTGACTGACCCATTAGGCTCAGCGTTCGTTGCCTTAATGAGGGCCCACACAACACTGTTGAACGTACCATCGCTCGAGCAAGATACATGGATAGGTGGAGCGTCGCTAGACTGATACTCCGCAGCGGCAGCGTTCGCGAGAGACGATTTTCCTACACCACGTTCGCCGTAGATGAAGATTTGTCGCCCTGGCGCCATAAGAGAACGACGTATCCGGTCGAGTTGCGCTTCCCGACCAAACAAAAACTCGGACGACTGAATAGGAGTCGCAGGAAAGAGGACTTGGTGGATTCGTGCACCGAACTCATGCTCTTCAAGACTTCTTGGATCCATGGCACCTAGTTCAGTGTGGAGGGAGAGTGCGCGGAACCGAAGTCGAACTGGATAACAGGGCACATCTACCCATCTCCATCGGAAACTGTCAGGCCTGGAGAAAGCCTATCACGCTGCCTTGCACCGCAATGTCGGTTCGGCTCGGACGGATGCGGTTTCGGCCAACACTAAATCACCGCGTTGCCAAAGGAGTGACATCCGTCCAGTGCTTGCAGCTAAGACAGTATCAAGTTTTCCCCTTGAAACGCGGCTTATCCTGTAATTGTTTTTCGGCCGCCCAAATCATTAGCGGCGCGCGCAACACGCTTAGGTAATCTTGGCCAGCATTCAGCGCTACATCGGGGAAAGGCTCATGCTGGTCGCTCGAAACAAGTGCGGTCAAGAGGCCTTGTACTTTTTCACTCAGTGCATCGTCATTCGTAATGCTCAGATACGCAGTCAAAGGCTTGTCCTTCGACTCATCATCATATCCAAGGTAGCGCTCGAAATCAGGAATGCTGACACGGTGTCGGACCGTTATGCCAGCTTGTCGCGCCTTCAATACAGCATCCCGGATACGGCTGTTCTGCGTCCACATTCCATTGTTGTTGCCGTCTTTGGTAAAAGGCGGATCGCAATCATGAACGATGCCGAAGTCAATTTTGAAATGTTCCATGATTGCAATGAGCGATGGAAGTATTGCTTTTCCACGAGCTCGGACGACAGTTACCTTTTCCATCAAATCATGTTGCTTCTCAATGATCGATGCGATGAAAGCCGCGTGCTCTGTATCACCTTCAACCAACACTGGATAGGAACCAAAAAAGATCTCTGCCAAGCTCGGATCCACATGCTGAAGAGCCTGGAGCCTGAGTTTGTCGTCTCCCTCAAAAACGATGTCGTCCGAGCGATAGGTCTTCGGAGAGATCGGGACATCATCGTCATCCCCTCGTTCAAGTCGAACAATCGTAGTGTGATCTTCGAGGGGGTTGATGAAATATGGGGAATGCGTGGTCATCATCACCTGCCAGTCCGCACTCTCTGCCAACTTGTAGAGGTGACGCTGTGCGGCCCGCGCAGCCATTGGATGCAAGGCATTTTCAGGCTCATCAATCAGCAGGAGATAGCCTGGGAAAGCCGGGTCGTCCGCGTCGAGAGGAATTGCCCCACCTTCATCTATCGCAGCCAGACGCGTCTTGAGCTCATCTACCTTGCCTGCGTCCACAGCTTTCTTCGCTGCCTGTTCCTTTTTAAGCTCTGCCGCAACTGACTTTCGATAGTTCTCTCGCGCATCTTTATCGCGGGTCAGTTCGTTATGAACCTGCAGCATGGCCCAGAAGAGCGCCCGTCTTGCCCCGGTACCTTGCTGAACGAGCGCAGTGTCTGACTTGCCATCCTTTACCCGCAATCCCGACCCATCCCTGACGAGACTGTCAATTTTTGGAGCCCAAGGTCCAGTCGTGACATTCAAACGCACATCGAGGCGCGGGAAAACGCTCTTGAAACCTTCGGTGACCTTGGCCGCTATCTGGTTGAAATGCTTTTCGTGAGCTGTGCCAAGAGCATTCACTTGTTTGATGACCTCTTCAAGTGCGCCAGCTAAAGCAGATCCAGTTTTCTGGCGTTCGTTCTCAAGGGCGGTCATCAACGGAGACAGGGCGAGGGTTACCAGCGACTTCTCCGTCCCTTCAGCATCTTGGAGAGAACCAACCCTAAGTGGTTTCGGCAGCCGCGATTTAAAAACATTGTCTGCACCGCCAGCCTTACCATCGGCAGCCCAGTCACCAGCCTCCGGATCCCAAGTTGACCTCACAGGCTTGAAATCTGGTGCAGCCCACTGCCATCTGCTCCTAACAATGAGAAGCTCACCTTCTGCACGCTTCCACTTCTCGTCGACATTTCCAATGCCTGCCGGGATGTGTACTTCAAGTTCAACTTCCGACGCTTCCTCAGCAGGTGAAAGCTGACACCTATCGCGCTCTGACGAAAAAGTCTCAGCCCCAAGGGCTAAGGCATAGGCTCTCAGGACCGTCGATTTTCCAGAATTGTTTTTGCCCACAAGACAAACGACGTTGTCCAAATCGATCGTGAGACCATCTGCTCCGATGCAGCCAATATTGCGTAAACCAATGCGCACCAACTTCGATATGTTTGGCATTTTTCTTCCTTGTGTTCGCCTTCCAAGACCGCTTCAGAATGCAATCCCCGACCGGGATCGTCCCACATCAAGCTTCATTTTTGTCATCGTCCTTCAGCAAGTTGGTCGGCAGCTTTGGGTGGGTTTCCGCAGGTTGCGAACGGCCCGTGGCTGATCATACTGATCGACGACCTGGTCAGCGCGGGTCGGCCGCATGTTGCACGCGTTTCGGTGTGCGCAGCTCTCCCTGGTTAAGTGGTCATCGGTAAGCGTGCCTCATCTTGGCGGCGTTTTTCAGGCGGTCTCGGGGGGGCGGGGGGCGGTTTCAGATCGTTAGGGGCGGCCGGATTCGGAGCATTCCTGGTGGCCAGTTTGATCATTGGGATAGCCGGGTTCGACCGGAATACGCAATCTGCAGGCGGTCAGCACTCGCGCCATGTACATGCTTGACCGGAACGGCGTGCGGTCACTACGACTACCCGCACTTAGCTCGGGCTTTACCCGTAACTGGCTGACACCATTGTTCGTACATATCGCATGACACCAATGTATGTACGCGTTGTACAAACATTGGTGTCATGCCCACCAGAAGATTCGCGATGAGCATGACTTCAGGCCCATGTACTACTACTAAGTAAGTACTACTGTTTACTCACGACTATGTAGCCGTGCAGGTAAGCCTGTGGAAGACACCGCCAGCCAGTTGAAGAAATTCCAGAAGGAGCTTTCCAGCGGAACTGTCTCGTTGGTGCTGCTGGCTGTGCTTAGCCAGTCGCGCCAGCCGATGTACGGCTACCAGATCGCCAAACGACTGGAGGAAACCGGTGAGGGCGTGCTGGCCGGCAAACAGAGCGCGTTGTACCCGGTGCTGCGCAATCTGGAATTGGCCAGCCTGCTGTCGAGCGAGGTCGAGCCGTCGGTTAGCGGGCCACCACGCCGTTATTACCGCATCACCAAATCAGGGCGAGACACGCTGCGCGAATGGATAGCAGCGTGGAACGCCACCCGCGATTCCGTCGATAACGTTTTGCAAGGAGGGGTGTGATGAAACCATCGTCGCCAACGACGCCACGCACGATCGTCGAATATCTCAATCAGCTTCGTGCCGCGCTGCGCGGTGCCGACCCCGCCTTGATCCAGGATGCGCTCTACGATGCCGAGGAGCATCTGCGCGCTGAGCTGGCGGATCAGCCCGGTCGCGATGAGGCCGCCATGCTGGAACAGGTGGTTGGCAGCTATGGCGCGCCGGATGAAGTGGCCGAGATCTATCGCGATCAGGAAATAAAAATCCAGCGTGCAATCCGGCCACCACCTGCGCCGCAGCGGCGTTCGCTGATGGGCCGGTTCTTCGGTGTCGCAGCTGATGCTCGTACCTACGGTGCACTGTTTTACATGCTGCTGTCGCTGGCCACCGGCATCTTCTATTTCACCTGGGCGGTAACCGGCGTGTCGATGTCGGCCGGTCTCTCGGTACTGATCATCGGTATTCCCTTCGTTGTGCTTTTTTTCGGCAGCGTGCGTGGGTTGTCGTTGCTGGAAGGGCGCATCGTCGAAACCATGCTGGGCGTGCGCATGCCACGGCGACCGGCGTATACCGCGCAGCCGGGGCAGCCGTTGTTCAAGCGCATCGGCTCGATGTTCACTGACGCGCGGACCTGGACTACGCTGCTATACATGTTTTTGATGTTGCCGCTGGGTATTGTTTATTTCACCCTTTCGGTGACCCTGCTGAGCGTGTCGATCGCCTTCGTCTTAGTGCCGTTGGCGCTGCCGTTCCAGTATCTCTGGGGGGACAGCGTTTTCATCGGCAACCGAGTGACTGTCGACTGGGGCTTTGGCCAGCACGTACCCGGCTGGAGCGAAGCGATCGTCATATGCGTGATCGGCATCGCCTTGCTATTCATCACGCTGCACCTGGTGCGCGGGCTCGGCAAGTTGCACGGACAGATCGCCAAACACCTGCTGGTGCAGAGTTCCTTCGACTGAGCTGATCGCCTCGTCCGAGGCGACTAGGGTGAATCAGCGGTAGTTCAAATCCGGCGATGCCAGAAGAAAGCTGTTCCACTCCTGTTGCGAGGTGGCCTTGGCGAGCGCGTCGTGTGTGGCTGGAGACAGGTAGGGCTCGATGGTGTCGTAGTAGAGGCGCGTGGTCAGCATCGGAAAGCCGCCGCTGCGTGTGGTGCTGCCGATGGGGGTGAACAGCTGATTGTTGCCGTTGCCGATAGCACGGGCGATGTCGAAACGTTTGGCCATCTGGCCGGAGCTCGACCAACTGGCACCATCGAGTGGCCAGCCATCGGGCGTGATGCGGCCGAATAGTGGTTCGTCCAGCTGGTTGAGCCAGTTGACCAGCGGCAACGCGTTGGCGACAGGCTTGCCATCGAAGGCCAGCCGCACTGATGACACGACGAAACGCATCGGGTCATCGAACTTCGGATTGTCGAATTTCTGATGATTGCCGGCCAGCCATTCGCGTGATTCGATCATCGTGCGCATCACCTTGGCGATATCACCGCCGCTGCGCTGAAAGGTATGCGCCATCTTCTTCACCAGCGCCGGTGGCGGGTTGTCGGCCACGAAATATTCGGCCAGCTGGCGTGAGATGAATTCGGCGCAGGCTGGCTGCTGCACGATGATGTCGACTGCCTGAGTGACTTCGTCAAAGCCGCTGCCCTTGATCGTGTGGCCGAGGAAAACCTTGTCGCTGAAATCGTGGCGCTGTGGATTGAACTCGAACAAGCCATTGCGCACGACCAGCGGTGCGAACTGCGGATTGAATTTTTCCGGTTTGCCATTTGTTGGTGCAATGCCGACGCCGGAGAGGATCAGCGCCAGTTGTTGCACGTCCTGTTGCGAATAGCCCGAGCCCACGCCTAGCGTATGCAGCTCCATCAACTCGCGTGCATAGTTCTCGTTGACGTGTCCTTTGGCATTTTGATTGTTGTCCAGAAATTCCAGCATGGCTGGACTTTCCAGCGTGGCCATCACCAGATCACGGAATTTGCCCAGCGCGTGTGGACGAATCGCGTTCTGCATATAGTCGCCCAGCTCCCAGCGGACACGACCCTTCGGCGCGTAGACGCTGAAGTGATTCAGCCAGAACCACACCAGCTGCTCTTTCAGTTGATTCGGGCCGTACACCGCTTGCAGCATTTCAGCTTGCTCGGCCTGCTGTTGCAGCTGGTTGACCAGGTCCTGCAGGCTTTTTTTCGCGGCAACCTGATCGGGGCCATCCGGTATCGTCTTGATGTGCTGCTGCGCCGCATCCAGTTCCATCAGCAACTGCTGTGGCGGCGTGGCGATCGCCTGATAACCGTTGATCAGCGACGCGATGGCAGGCGGTAGCGGATCGTTGATGCGATCGGAGAGTTGTGCGTCGAGCAGACCGCCGCGACCGAGTTCGCGATAACGCATCACGCTAGCCGTGTCGAGTCCGAACCCATCGCGGCGCAGCCAGTTGATGTCATCGGGTTTCAGCGGAGCGCTGCTTCGTGCGTTGACCAATAGCGGTGTCATCAACAGCGAGGCGCAAGCGAAGAGATGCAGGCCGCGCAGTAGGTGATTCTTCGAAACAGTAAATTGAACAGGGCGCATGCAGGGCGTTTCCTTGAAATCCACTAAGCTCGAGCCGGCAATATCGATGTGCTGCCCCATCATGCGCTCAGACTAGCTGCAGATCGCGCGGCTTTGCCTGAGGAAATACCGCTTGCATGCGATTGCCTTGCAGCCCCCAGACGCGACCCAGCAGGCCGGCCAGCACGTCACGATAGTTGTTCAGCACTTGGTAGTCGCGATTCTGCAGCAGGTTCTGCTGGTTCACCGCGATTTGTTCACCGGCAATGCGGCCACCTTTGACCTTGCCGCCGAGCACCCAGTGCACGGTACCGTGGCCGTGGTCGGTGCCCTTGTCGCCGTTCTCGCGGAAGGTACGGCCGAATTCAGACACGACCACCACCGTGGTGTTGTTCCATTCGTCGCCCAGGGCGTCGGCGTAAGCGGCCAGGCCCTCGCCAAGATTCTTCAGATTGTTGGCCAGTCCGCCGGTGACGCTGCCTTGATTGACGTGGGTATCCCAGCCACCAACATCGACGAAGCCAAGCCGGTATTGATCACGCATCAAGGTGGCGATACGCCGTGTCTCGTTGGCGAAATTGCTCGCGTTTGGTGCGCCGCGGCTGGCCTTGGCCATTTCATCTTGCAGATCTTTTGATACTGTCTTGCGCAGTTCCAGGCCATCGGCTGTGGCAGATGCCAGCGGCGTGCCGCGATACATGTCGGTGAGAATCGCCGACTGCCGCGCGTCAAATGACGAGTTGGTATTGCCCCGCAGCGAGATATTCGGCACGTCCTTGTCCGAACCCTGCAGGCTCAGCGGTAGATCGTTGGTAAAGGCGATGGTGGGTACGCTATGCAGCTGACCGGACAGACGCGCGAGAAAGCCGGAACGATAGTTGCCGGTCGCTCCCATGGCCTGACCGCGTTCGATGTTGTCCTGTGTCTCGAAATGGCTGCGCGACAAATCATCGGTGCCGGCAAACGGTACGAACGCAATCTGCTTGCGTTGCCACAGCGGGTAGATCGAATCGCGCAACACGGGATTGAGGCCCCAGTTCGAGTCCAGCGCAATGGCGCTGTTTGGGTTGTTGGCGTCGGGGCGGGCGATTGCCAGGGTCGGGCGTGACTCGTAGTAGAAATCGCTGCTGTAAGGCACCAGCAGATTGTTGCAGTCGTAGCCGCCGCGCAGAAAAACGAATAGAAAGCGCTGCGAGCTGGCTGGCGCGGCAAACAGCTTGCCGGAAAAAGACAGCGTCGGGACGGCCACGGCAGCACTGGCGGCGGCAAGCAGGAATTCGCGACGGTTCATAGACACCTCAACTGAGTTGGTCTTTGCTGATGAAAGCAGAGTTATTGATGTGATTCATTGGATGTGAGTCATCGGTAGTTAAAGTCCGGCGACGACAGCAAAAACGTATTCCATTCTGCCGGTGAGGCTGCCTTGCTCAGCGCGGTACGAGCAGCCGATGACAAGTCAGGTTCGATGGTCTGCTGGTAGATGGCATTGTTCATCGTCGGCGGATCGACGTGCAGCGGCGGCCCGTCGCCGCTGGCAAACAACCTGTTTTTGCCGCTACCAATCATGCGCGCCACATCAAAGCGTTTGGCCATCTGGCCGGAGCTCGACCAGCTACTGCCGTCCAGCGGCCAGCCATCGGGTGTGATGCGGCCGAATACCGGCTCGCCCATCTGGTTGAGCCAGTTTACTAGCGGCTGCGCATTGGTAATCGGCTGACCATCGTAGGCAAATCGCATCGCGGAAACCAGGAACTGGGTCGGGTCCTTGAACTTTTTCGGCTCGTTCGAATAACTGACGCGGGCAGTGAGTTCGTTGGATAGAAACATCGTGCGCAGCACGGAGGCGATATCGCCATCGGTGCGGCGGAAAGTCTTTGCCATCGCATCCACCAGGGCTGCGGGCGGCTTGTCAGCGACAAAGTACTGCGCGATCTGCTGCGAGACGAACGTGGCGCAAGCGGGTTGCTGCACGATAAGGTCGACTGCCTGCGCGATTTCGTCAGCGCCGCTGCCCTTGATGCTATGGCCAAGAAAAACCTTGTCGCTGAAATCGTGTTTGTTGGGATTGAAGACGAACAGACCGTTGCGAACCATGCCGGGCGGCTGGTGGTGAAAGAATCCTCCGTCCATGCCATTCCCCTTGCCGAGTGCCAATCCCGCACCGGTGAGGATCAGCGCCAGCTGCTGCACGTCCTGCTGCGAATAGCCCGAGCCGACGCCCAGTGTGTGCAGTTCCATCAGTTCGCGTGCGTAATTTTCGTTGGTCTTGCCTTTGACGTTTTTCGCGTTGTCGAGAAACTGCAGCATGGCCGGGCTTTCCAGGGTGGCCAGGAGAAGGTCGCGGAACTTGCCCAGCGCGTGCGGGCGAATCACATTTTCCTCGTAATCCGCCGCGCCGACGTGCACGCCACCCTTGGCCGCATACACGCTGAAATGGTTGAGCCAGAACCATACCATTTGTTCCTTCAGCTGGTCGGCTCCATAAATGGCACGCAGCAATTCGGTCTGCTGCGCCTCCATGGCCAACTCACGGCCATGCACGCGTAGTGCTTTTTTTGCCGCGATCTTGGCGTCACCGTCGGGCATCGCCTGAATGCTTTGCCGGCTGTCGCGGAACTGCGCGGCCAGCTCGGTGAGCGGCATATTGATGGCCTCGTAGCTCTTGATCATCGCGGCGATATCGGGCGGCAGCGTGTCGCCAGCATGGTCAGCGAGTTGCTCATCGAGAAACCGTAGGCGGCCAAGCTTTCGATAATCTGACAATTCGACGGAGTCGATACCAAACCCTACCCGCTGCAGCCAGGCGATATCGTCACGGCTAAGTGGCTTATCGGTTGCGAGCGCAGGCGTTGCAGCCAAAGCGCAAGTTACAGCGATGATCAGTGCGGGCGCCGATTTTTGCAGTTGAATGACAGTTTTTGCGAGCATTGCTGGATTCCCACGCGCCGTTCGGGAAGCCGCCCGGTGGCGACTTGTCCAGTTATCAACGTATGGGTGTCGCGATAGGCTGACGCGGGAATCAATCATGGGGGCGGCGCGTTGGGTTTGATTCACCTAACGCCTTGGCGCGGCTCATCCCTGGAAGCTAGCTGCGAAATGA
Source organism: Rhodanobacter sp. A1T4 (assembly GCF_014207185.1). Taxonomy (GTDB): domain Bacteria; phylum Pseudomonadota; class Gammaproteobacteria; order Xanthomonadales; family Rhodanobacteraceae; genus Rhodanobacter. The sequence continues at coordinate 66,152 of NZ_JACHCP010000012.1, read as the reverse complement.
TGCGGTCTCTTTTCGTGAGAACTTGCGTGCGGGTCGGCTGCGTGTCAGAACTCGTCGACGAACTCGATACCGGCTTCCAATTCGTAGGCAACCGCTTCCGCGCTGCCGCGTACGGTATCGGCGACCTGGTCATTTGGCGTATCCACTTCGATGCAATAGATCTGACCTTCGCTGTCGCTTACCGACTCGCTGGAGCTGGAGTCGTCGCGCATCATCGGCATCAAGTCATCCACTTCTTCAATGTGTTCGACGTTGTTGATGCCGTGCAGTGCGGCAATGATCGAGTCAGCGTCGGCACGGTTGCCGATCAGACGAAAACGGACCATGAGCATGACAAACTCCTCAAGTACTATTCACGCCGATACTCCCAAGCAAGGCGCATACGCGAGGTGACGCCGTCGCTATTCGCTAGTATGGGGATTGAATCAAACCCTGCTATTTGCCCTTCATTATTCAAGAGCTGGCTATGCCGAAGACCTATGACCGCGATTATTTCGACAAGTGGTATCGCGATCCGAAACACGCAGTGGGCTCACCGGCCGAATTGAAGCGCAAGGTCGCGATGGTGGTCGCACATGCCGAGTACTACCTTGGGCGAACGCTGCGCAACGTGCTTGATGTCGGTTGTGGCGAAGGGACTTGGCGCGCGCCGCTACGGGCATTGCGGCCCGGCATTGCATATCGCGGGCTCGATGCCAGCGAGTATGCCGTTGCGCGATACGGCCGTAGCCGCAATATCGGCCTCGCGCGCTTCGGTCAGCTTGAACAATTGCGCTTCGATACACGCTTCGATCTGATCGTCTGCACCGACGTGTTGCATTATCTGAAGCCGGCGGAAATCCGGGCAGGCCTCCATGGCATCAGCGAGATGCTCGAAGGCATCGCTTTTCTGGAAGTGTTTACCAATCGCGACGATGTGGCTGGCGATCATCATGGCTTCGTCTCACGCGCACCGGCATGGTACCTGCGTCATTTCGGCGAAGCTGGCCTCTTGGCGTGCGGCTCGCATTGCTATCTGGGACCGCGACTGGAACGCCATATTGCGGCGCTGGAACGGGCGCAACTGCCGGCCTGATGCCATCAAGCGGTAGTCTTGTCCTTGTAATGGCATAGATCCCGAATCGCGCACTGCGGACAGTCCGGCTTGCGCGCCTTGCACACATAGCGGCCATGCAGGATCAGCCAGTGGTGAGCGTCCATCTTGAACTCGTCAGGAATCACCTTGACCAGCTTGTCCTCGACTGCGCGCACGTCCTTGCCGGGTGCCAATCCGGTGCGGTTGGAGACGCGGAAGATATGCGTATCGACCGCCATGGTCGGTTCGCCGAAGGCCGTGTTGAGCACGACGTTGGCCGTCTTGCGGCCGACGCCGGGCAGCGCTTCCAACGCCTCACGGTTGTGTGGCACTTCGCCAGCATGGTGTTCGATCAACAGCCTGCAGAGCGCGATAACGTTTTTGGCTTTCGCATTGAACAGGCCGATGCTGCTGATGTATCGCTTGAGGCCGTCTTCGCCTAAATCAAGAATCGCCTGCGGCGTGTTGGCCACTGGGTAGAGTTTCTTCGTGGCCTTGTTGACGCCCACATCGGTTGCTTGCGCCGACAACACCACGGCGACCAGCAGTTCGAATGGCGTGGTGTATACAAGTTCGGTGGTTGGATGTGGATTGAGTTCGCGCAGGCGCGTGAACAGCTCGATGACGTCGGCACGCTTCATGATGGGAATTTCACGATTTGGGTGTCTGCTGTTTGGCCTTGGCGCGGGCGAGCGCTTCCAGCACGGGATTGCGTTGCACGGCATTCTCGGCCACTGCAGCCTTATGCGCAGCAAGTTCGGCATCACGCTGCAGACGCTGATGCTCCAACCGAGCCTCACGCCGGTTGAAGTGTTCGCGTGCCGCATCTGCATGGGGGGTATCGATCTGTGCAGCTGGCATCGGCAGCAGCACGATGCAGTCGACAGGGCAGGCCGGTACGCACAGCTCGCAGCCGGTGCAGTCGTCGGCAATCACGGTATGCATCAGTTTCGACGCGCCCACAATCGCATCGACCGGGCAGACCTGGATGCACTTGGTGCAGCCAATGCAGTCGGCTTCGACGATGTGCGCCAGCGTACGCGGCTTTTCAACACCATGATCGTGGTTAAGCGGTAACACCGGTCGATTCAATAGCGCCGCAAGCTTTTCGATACCGGCAGACCCGCCGGGAGGGCACTGATTGATTGGCGCCACGCCACGCGCTATCGCCTCGGCATACGGTCGGCAGCCGTGATACCCGCATTGTTCGCATTGCGTCTGCGGCAGGATCGCGTCGATGCGGCCGGCGAGCGGACTGGAAGAGGGATCGATGTTCACTGTCGCATTGTAGCGATGTGTGCTCTGCTTCGATGCCGGTTGAATTGCACAGCGATCGCCGCATGTATTGCATAGACCCTTCGCAATACGAGGAATGATGATGAAAATAGGCATTATTGGTGCGGGACAAATCGGCGGAACGCTGGCTCGTCGTTTTACTGAGCTGGGTCATCAGGTATTTATTGCCAACTCCCGCGGGCCCCAGTCGCTGGCAGACGTGGTAGCAAAGACCGGCGCTACCGCCGTGACTGCGCACGAAGCAGCGCGTGCGGGCGACGTTGTAGTGGTGACCATTCAGCAAGCCAGAATCCCGGAATTGCCGAAGGATCTTTTTGCAGGTGTACCTGACAATGTCGTGGTGATAGATACCGGTAATTACTATCCGCGGGAACGCGATGGCCGCATCGAGGGTATCGAGGGTGGATTGCTGGAAAGTCGCTGGGTCGAGCAGCAGCTTGGTCGCCCGGTGATCAAGGCGTTCAACAATATTTATGCGAAGAGTCTGGCTGAAAAAGGTTCGCCGGCTGGCACACTTGGACGAGTCGCTCTGCCCGTCGCTGGTGACCAAGCCGCTGGCAAGGCCACCGCGCTGAAGCTGGTTGAGCAATTGGGTTTTGATGCCATCGATGCAGGTGGGCTCGACGAGTCGTGGCGCCAGCAGCCCGGCACTCCCGTCTACTGCAAGGATTACGACGCCAATGGTGTCCACAAGGCATTGGCGGAAGCCAGTCGGCAGCGCACGGCGCAGTGGACAGGTACCGAGAAAAGCCCGGGTACGTTTGCTGCCCCAGCCTGATTTCGTACGGGCTCTAAAAACCCGGCGGCTTCCGAAGCTGCCGGGTTTTCAGGTCAATAGGCGATCAGCGAACGGCAGCACCAGGCGCCGCGCCCTGGTCGGCATCGAGCAAAAACAGATCGCTGCCGCCATCACCCGCCGAAAGAATCATCCCTTCCGAGAGGCCGAAGCGCATCTTGCGCGGTGCAAGATTGGCGATGAACACCACATTGCGGCCAACCAGCTTTTCCGGTTCGGCATACGCGGCACGAATGCCGGAGAAGATCTGCCGCTTCCCCAACGTGCCGGCGTCCAGTTCGAAGCGCAGCAGCTTGTCTGACCCGTCCACGAATTCGCAGGCGGTGACCTTGCCGATGCGCAGATCGAGTTTGGCGAAGTCATCGATGGAAATAGTTGACGTCGCATCGGCGGTATCGCTGATGGCTGGCTTGCTATCGCTCATGGGCTTGCTGGATTCCTTGGGCTTTTTGACGGACGCTGCCTTTACTGGCGCGACGACAGGTTCGCTGGATGTGCCGAGCGACTCCTTTGATGCCTCGACCATCGCCTCGACGTGCTTGGGATCAATACGGCTGAGCAGCGATTCGAACGGCTGGATGGTCTGGCCAAAAAGAGTACGTCGCGCATCGTCGAAGTTGCTGATCGGCGCAGCGAGAAACTGCTCAGCGGCAGCCACCGTGGCGGGCAGCACCGGCTTGAGCAGGCCAGCAAGCAAACGGAAGCCGTTGAGTGCCAGCGTGCAGACCTGTTGCAGTTCGTCGCGGCGGCTATCGTCCTTCGCCATCAGCCACGGTGCCTTGGCGGCGATGTAACCGTTGATGACGTCAGCAATAAGAACAAACTTTCGAGTGACTTCAGCGAACTCCCCGTCTTCATAAAGCTTAGAGACATCATCGTAATGTGACTCTATGAAACGCCAGATTTCGGCTTCCTCTGCGTCAAAGTGGTCAGCCAGCCTGCCGTCGAAATATTTTTGTACGAAGCCCGCAGTACGGCTGGCGATGTTGACCCATTTGCCGATCAGGTGCGAATTGACGCGCTCCTCGAACGCTTTCAGGTCGAGATCAACATCGACCGGCGCATCGCTGAGCATGGTCGCGAAGTAGTAGCGCAGAAATTCCGGATGCAGGCCGGCATCGAGGTAAGTGCGCGCCTTGATGAAGGTGCCGCGCGACTTTGACATTTTCGCGCCGTTGATGGAGAGATACCCGTTGACGTGCAACGCGGTGGGTGTGCGCAACTGCGCGCCGTGCAGCATCGCTGGCCAGAACAGGCCGTGGAAATTGATGATGTCCTTGCCGATGAAGTGGTGCATCTCGGCAGTGCTGTCGGGCGAGAGGAAATCGTCGAACTTCAGCCCGGTCTGGTGGCACAGCGCCTTGAAACTGGCGAGATAACCGACTGGTGCGTCCAGCCATACGTAAAAGAACTTGCCCGGCGCATCGGGTATCGGAAAGCCGAAATAGGGCGCGTCGCGTGAGATGTCCCAGTCCTTCAGGCCGCCGTCCAGCCATTCCATCAACTTGGCTACCACGCCGCTATTGGCTACCGGCTTGCCGGCAGTGAACTTGCCGCCGAACCAGTCGCGCAGCAGTGGCTCGAACTTGCTCAGCTCGAAGAAGTAATGTTCCGAATCGCGCAGCACCGGCGTGGCACCAGACATCACCGAATACGGGTTGATCAGATCGGTGGGCGCGTAGGTGGCACCACAGTTTTCGCAGTTGTCGCCGTACTGGTCGGGTGTGCCGCAGTTGGGGCAGACGCCCTTGATGTAACGGTCCGGCAGGAACATGTCCTTTTCCGGATCGAACAGCTGCTGGATGGTGCGATTGGCAATGAAGCCGCCCGCGCGCAGCCGGGTGTAGATCAGCGAAGCCAGCTCGCGATTCTCTTCCGAGTGAGTCGTGTGGTAGTGGTCGAAGCTGAAATGGAAGTCCGAAAAATCCGCTTCATGGCCCGCACGAATCTCGGCGATGAAAACCTCTGGCGACACGCCGGCTTTCTCGGCGGCCAGCATGATCGGCGTGCCGTGTGCATCGTCCGCCGCCACGAAATGCACTTCATTGCCCATCATGCGCTGCGCGCGCACCCAGATGTCGGTCTGGATATAGCCCAGCATATGGCCCAGGTGCAGCGGGCCGTTGGCGTAGGGCAGGGCATGGGTAACAAGCAGGCGACGGGACATGGCGGCTTTGATGATGGCGATTCGATAGCGGGATAGCCCTGAATTATGGCATGCAGGTGCTACTCCTGCTGCAGGCGGCGCGTGTGAGTGAAGAGCGATGCGCGCCCGAATAAATGGACAGTAGTTGCAATGCATGTTTATGCGTGTTTATATACGTTTACGCATACTGAAGCGAAAACATTGGAGATAAAAGTGCTGAAGATGGAAGGCCGTACGACCCTGCAAAAGGCGACGCGGGCGACGCGGATGATCTTTCTGATGTCGGGATTGGCCATGGCCAGCTGGGCGCCGATGGTGCCGTACGCGAAGGCACGACTGAGTCTGGATGATGCGAGTCTGGGCCTGGTGCTGCTGGCCTTCGGCGGCGGCTCGATGTTGTCCATGCCAGTGATTGGCTGGCTCGCCAGTCGCTATGGCAATGACAAGGTGATTGGCATCGCTGGTGCCTTGATGTGTCTGGCGCTGCCGGCACTGGCTCTGGTCCAGACGATCGCGATGCTTGCCATCGGCCTGTTTTATTTTGGCGCGATGCTCGGTGCGGTGGACGTTGCCATGAATGCGCATGCGGTTGAGGTGGAGCGGCTGGAGGGGCGCGCGGTAATGTCCGGCTTCCACGGGCTTTTCAGTCTGGGTGGTCTGGCAGGTGCGGCGGGGATGAGCGTGATGCTAGCCAGCGGTTTGCCTTTATTTGCTTGTGCGCTGTCGGTATCGGCCGTGCTCGCGCTGATCGTCATCAGCCAGCAGACAAGTCTGTTGCGCACGGCAAACCGTGCGGTCAGGCAATCGTTCGCCCTTCGGATGCCGCGTGGATTGCTGTTGCTGGTGGGGGCGCTTTGCTTCGTCAGCTTTCTTGCGGAGGGATCGATGCTGGATTGGAGTGCGTTGCTGCTGCGAGATTTTCGCGGCTACAGCGCGGCCTCTGCCGGCATTGGTTATGCCTGTTTTTCAGTGGCGATGGCGATGGGCCGGCTCACCGGGGATCGCCTGATTGCGTGGCTGGGTCCGGTTTGGACGGTACGTGCCGGCGCCATGCTCGCTGCTGCCGGGTTCCTGATGTCGGCGTTGATGCCGTGGCACGCGACCGCTTTGCTTGGTTTTGTGCTGGTGGGTTTGGGCGCGGCCAATGTGGTGCCGGTGATGTTCAGCGCGGCCGGTCGTTTGCCGGATGTGGCGCCGGCGGTGTCGATTGCGGTAGTCACCGCCTTGGGTTACGCCGGTCTGCTGCTGGGTCCTGCGTTGATCGGATTTGTCGCCCATGCCACCAGTCTCCCTGTCGCGCTGGCCGCCGTGGCGGCGTTGCTGATGCTGGTTGCGGCATCCGCCCCCGTCGTGCGTCGTTGACCGCCAATTATCCTGTTCGAGGTATTGCCATGAATGACTCATTTGCCAACGGACGAGAACGGCCGATGCCGGATACGGTGATTTTCGATATCGGCGGCGTGTTGATCGACTGGAATCCGCGCCATCTTTACCGCCCGTTGTTCGCCGATGAGGCGGCGATGGAGCGGTTCCTCACTGACATCTGCAGCCCGCAGTGGAACGAGCAGCAGGACGCAGGCCGCGAATGGGATGAGGCGATCGCACTGTTATGTGCGCAGTTCCCCGCGCAGGCGTCATTGATTCACGCCTATCGTGAGCGCTGGGAGGAAATGCTCGGCGGCCCATTGGACGATACCGTGGCCGTTCTCGATGCGCTCCGTGTACGTGGTGTACGGCTATTCGCGCTGACCAACTGGTCGCACGATACCTTTGCTATCGCCCGCCAGCGTTACGCCTTCCTGGACTGGTTCAAGGACATCGTGGTTTCGGGTGCCGAGGGCATGATCAAGCCCGACCCGGCAATTTTTCAGCTGTTGTTGACGCGTGGCGGGATCGATCCGGCCCGCGCGGTCTACATCGACGATACTGCACGCCACGTCGATGCGGCGAAAGCGCTCGGCATGCGTGCTTTGCTGTTCCGGGATGCTGCAACGCTGCGCCGCGAGCTTTCGTCGCTCGGTTTGCTCGAACCGATAACGACCGGGGAAACGTCATGATAAAAACCATGCCGAACGAAGCACTGCCGCAGGAGCGTCAGCAGTGGATTCTGGATCGCCTGCGCAGTCATGGTCGCGTGGTCGCGGTGGAACTGGCAGAAACGTTTCAGGTGTCGGAGGACTCAGTCCGCCGCGACCTGCGTGAACTGGCGGCGCAGGGTCTGTGCAAGCGTGTTTACGGCGGTGCGTTGCCGCTATCGGCTGCATCGACGCCACTGAAGCAGCGCCGCAGCGAACACGGCAACCGCAAACTGGCACTGGCGCGCAAGGCGGTGACCTTGGTCCGACAGGGTCAGGTGTTGTTGATTGATGCAGGCTCGACGAATGCAGCGATTGCCGCTGCCTTGCCTGAGCGTTTTGATCTGACCGTGGTGACTAATGCGCCCGATGTCGCGCGGATACTGATCGATCGCGAAGGCTTCGAGATCTTGCTGATTGGTGGACGCATCGATACAAGCATCGGGGCTGCCGTTGGTGCACAGGCGATTCAGGAAATTGGCCGTGTGCGCGCCGACCTGTGTTTCCCCGGTGCATGCGCCATCGATTCGTTACATGGGCTGTGGAGCTTCGACAGCGAAGAGGCGTTGCTGAAGCGCGCAATGATCGAAGCCAGCGGCGAAACGGTAGTGGTAGTCACGCAGGAAAAACTGGGTTCGGCCGCAACGCACCAGATAGCCAACATCGAGGAGATACAACATCTGGTGATCGAACATGCTGTGGATCGCGCAAGCCGATTGGTATTCAGCGCGCGCGGGGTCGCGGTGCACAGGGCGGATGCTGTCAGCAGCTAAGAACCGATAGCATGTCGCGAGAGGAACCAATAAAAACCCCATACGACAATTCGCATGGGGTTTATCGTGAAGCCGGTTGTTTACACGGACCCGGAGGCCCAGACGATCATTCCGCTAGACGGAACCAGGTCTGCGAGCGGCCGAGCAGCGAGAAGCCGATATAGCCACGCACGTCGAGCTTCTGGCCACCGCTGTCGAGCGTGAGCTTGACCTTGTAGACCTTGCCGGTTTTCGGATCGATGATCTTGCCGCCGTCCCATACATCGCTATCTTTCTTGACGCCATACATGATGGTCATGCCTTCGACCGGCTGATCCTTGCGGGAGCCTTCGCACAGCACGCATTTCGGATGTTCGCCGCCCTTGCTGATTTCTTCCGGTGACAGGTTCATCACCTGCAAGACCTTGCCCTGCAGTTCGCCGCCGTTGTCGGTGATTTCGATGACCGATTTTTGCTTGCCCGAAACATCATCGATCTGTTTCCACTTGCCAACTGGTGAGTCGTTGGCGGCCAGTGCCGCACCGGCGGCTAGTAACAGGCCAGTAGCGAATGCGATGCGGAACAATTGCTTCATGGTATTTCCTCCCGTACGAAAGCGTATGGATCAAGACTGACCAGCCTCCACGAGGTGGTCAAGTTGCACTGCGCAAAGACCCATCGTTCACATCCGTGACGGTTGTGCAGCGCCGGCTGGCATAATTGGCTGTCTCTCTTTCCAATTGCATATATTCAATGAATTTTCCCAGCGAAGCCCTAGTTCGCCGCATTCTCGCTGAGCTGATTGATGCCCATACTGGCGGTCCGCTGGTCGACGCCGTGAGGGCCATCGGTGTCGATGGCGGGCGCGTTTCGGTCGACCTGCAGTTGGGTTATCCCGCTGCCGGAGCGATCGAGAAACTGACGGTACGAGTACGGCAGGCACTGGAAGCCGACTCGGCGATCGAGTCGGCAACTGTCTCGGTCACCAACCGCGTCCATGTACACAAGGTGCAGGGCACGCTGGCGCCGCTGCCGAACGTGAAAAACATCATCGTTGTCGCATCGGGCAAGGGCGGCGTGGGCAAGTCCACGGTTTCGGCCAATCTGGCGCTGGCGCTGCAGGCCGAGGGTGCGAAGGTCGGCGTGCTGGATGCCGATATTTACGGCCCCAGCCAGCCTCGCATGCTCGGTGTCAGCGGCAAGCCGGAATCGCCGGATGGCAAGACCATCATTCCGATGCAGGCACACGGCCTGTCGGTGATGTCGATCGGCTTCCTGGTCGAGGAGGACACACCGATGATCTGGCGTGGCCCGATGGTGACCCAGGCGATGATGCAGCTGCTCACCGACACGCGCTGGGAGCAGTTGGATTACCTGATCGTCGATCTGCCGCCTGGCACGGGTGACATTCAGCTCACGCTGTCGCAGAAGGTGCCGGTGGCCGGCGCGGTAATCGTCACTACGCCACAGGACATCGCGCTGCTGGATGCGCGCAAGGCGCTGAAGATGTTCGAGAAGGTCGACGTGCCGGTATTGGGTATCGTCGAGAACATGGCGACACATGTGTGCTCGAATTGCGGCCACGAGGAACACATCTTCGGCGAGGGCGGTGGCGAACGTATGGCGGCGCAGTATGCCGTGCCTTATCTGGGCTCGCTGCCGCTGGATATCCGCATTCGCGAACAGTCCGATGGCGGCACGCCGACTGTGGTGGCGATACCGGATTCCGAATTAACCGCCCGCTACCGCGAGATTGCCCGCAATGCGACCGGCCGACTGTCGCGCCAACCGCGCAACAAGTCGTTGGGATTAGGCAAGATCGTCGTGCAGGGGGCTCCCTGAGCGTGGCAGAGTGGCGCGTACTGTGCCTGTCGGGCAGTTTGCGGCGAAGATCCGGCAATACCTCGTTGCTGCTGGCAGCACGGCAGCTTGCACCCAACACACTGGCGCTGGATATGTATGACGGCCTGGCTCAGTTGCCGCTATTCAATCCCGATGACGAAGTCGATCCCTTGCCTGCCTCGGTGCAGGCATTGCGCGCTGCCGTTGGTAGCAGTGATGCGTTGTTGATCGCTTGTCCCGAATACGCGCATGGCATCCCTGGTGCGTTCAAGAACCTGCTGGACTGGCTGGTGGGCAGTCTGGAGTTTCCCGGCAAACCGGTGCTGCTGCTGAATACCTCTGCGCGCTCGCACCACGCGTCGGCTGCGCTGCGGGAAGTTTTGCAGACCATGTCCGCGCGGTTGCTGGATTCGTCTTGCGTGACGATTCCCTTGCCGGGCGTAGGTTGCGAGGTCGAAAGCATCCTGGCCAACGACTCGTTCTGCAAGGGCTTGCGTGACGCACTGAACGCCTTGTGCCGGGCACTGCTGCGGGAATGAGCGCGCCAGCTGTGGCGCGCGACATGGTATTTTGGGCAACTTAAGACCAGGCCGAGGCCTGCGTCGCATCCGTTACGACGACTGGAGCGTGTGTGAGCATCAAACCCGACAAGTGGATTCGCCGCATGGCCGAGCAGCACGGCATGATCGAGCCGTTCGAGGCCGGTCAGGTCAAGCTGCGTGACGGCCAGAAACTGGTCTCGTACGGCACGTCGAGCTACGGCTATGACGTGCGTTGTGCCAACGAATTCAAGATCTTCACCAATATCAATTCGACCATCGTCGACCCCAAGCATTTCGACGCGGGCAGCTTCGTCGATGTGACGGCAGACGTGTGCATCATTCCGCCCAACTCCTTTGCGTTGGCGCGGACAGTCGAATACTTCCGTATCCCACGTAAAGTACTGACCATCTGCCTGGGCAAGAGCACCTATGCGCGTTGCGGCATCATCGTCAACGTCACGCCGCTGGAGCCGGAGTGGGAGGGCCATGTGACGCTGGAGTTTTCCAACACCACGCCGCTGCCCGCCCGCATCTACGCCAACGAGGGTGTGGCGCAAATGCTGTTTCTCGAGTCCGACGAGGAATGCGAAACCAGCTACAAGGACCGCGGCGGCAAGTATCAGGGCCAGCAGGGCGTGACCTTGCCGCGTACCTGAGTCATCGCATTCTTTGGCTATCTGCGCCTGAATGGCCTATGTAAAGGCCGCTGCCATTGCTGTGGCCGGGCGTTACACTTCAACTCATTAAATCGATTCACCGCACGGGAGACTTGCATGATCCGTTTTTCCACACTGCTGAAGCGCGCCACGACCGCGATCATGCTTGGCAGCCTGTTGTTGCTTGCCGGTTGCCACTTCGGGGGTACCAAGGAAGTCACTACAGCATCGATGCAAGGCCAGTTCGACACCACGATCAAGGCCTACAAGGAGGGTCAGTTCCTGGTTGATGGGGCTGTGCTCTCGGCCATCGATACCGGTAGTCATTTCGCGTATCTCAAGGACCAGGGCAAGCTGCCAAAGACGATTCTTCTGACTGCCAGTGATGATTCGAAGATCCGCAAGCTGCATCTGGAGTATATGGCCCGCATGCAACTCGACTATGGTTTTCGGGTGTACTACGACGACAAGGGCACGTTGAAGGAGATAAATCCTGTCGATACAAAGGCGCGCATTCTCGAGGATCACCACGAGAAGGCTCCAGTGCAGAGTTCTGACTCGCCGCAGCAGGATCATACCGGTGGCGGTGGTTGATACTGAGTCGGTAATCTGAGAGCGTGAGAAAAAGCCCGCGGAGCGATTCGCGGGCTTTTTCTTTTTTGATCATTCCTTTCTGATCGTTTTGGCCGTGCAGCTCTGTCAAACCGCACATTCATCCGTCAGTCGATCGCCCCGGCAGCCAGCTTGCGATCAACCGTGGTGGCGATCGCGGTGCGCAGCGCAATCTCCAGCGCCAGCACCACATCGGCCTTGGCCATGCTCGCCGCGCCGCGCTGGTGAGCGGCTTGCTCCGGCAAATACGGAATATGAATAAAGCCGGCGCGCACGCCACGTCGCTTCGACGCCAGATGCAGCATGGCGTAGGCGATGTGATTGCAGACGTAAGTGCCGGCTGTCTGCGAGATCTCGGATGGCAGGCCCTGTGCCTGAAGCGCGGCCAGCATCGCCTTGATCGGCAAGGTACTGAAATAGGCGGCTGGGCCGTCAGCGATGACGGGTTCATCGACCGGCTGCACACCGGCGTTATCAGGGATACGCGCATCCTGCACGTTGATCGCCACGCGTTCGATCGATAGCTGCGCACGTCCACCAGCCTGCCCGACGCCAAGCAACATCACAGGCGTAATTTCGCGCACAGCGGCTTTGAGCGCACGCAGTGAGCCGGCAAATTCCGTCGGCAGCTGACGCGCGATGATCCGATGCCCGCCAATGCGACGCCCATCAAAAAAGCGCACAGCTTCCCATGATGGATTGATGCTTTCGCCACCGAAGGGATCGAAGCCGGTCAACAAGATGTGCGGCAAATTCTGGCTCATGGTTTTCGGTATCGTGAGTAATGTGCAGTGATGAAATCAGCGAAACACGAACAGATACATCAGCACAATGGTGGCAGCAAGAATCGCCAGTGCGCTACCGAGCTGTGCGCGAATGACACCATACGGGCTGCGCAGTTCCAGCAGCGCGGCGGGTACCAGATTGTAATCGGCTGCCATTGGCGTCATCAGCGTGCCGCAGTAGCCGCACAGCATGCCCATCGAACCGAGAATCGCCGGGTTGGCGCCGTGCTGCTGGATCAACAAGGGTAGCCCGATACCGGCCATCATCACCGGAAACGCTGCGAACGCGTTGCCCATGATCACGGTGAACATCACCATGCCCAGTGCGAACGCCAACAGGCAGGCCAGTGCGCTACCGGTCGGCAATATGGTGCCAGCCAGCCCGGCAATAGCAGCGCCAACGCCACTCTGGGTAAACACTTCGCCGAGCGCGGCGAGCAGTAGCGGCAAAAGGACAGCCCAGCCAATGGCGTCGAGCAGGCGTCGGCCTTCGATCAATCCTTCTGGCATCGATGAACGGGTGACGCGTGATGCAGCAAACAGTGCGATTACGCATGCCAAGGCCAATCCGGTCAGCGTCATCTGTGGTTTGGCGAACACGGCGTAGCCAGCAATCGATAGATGAGAACCAAACAATGCGACCAGCAGAGTCACGACAGGAATCAGCAGGGCTGGTACGAACAGTCGATGACCCAGCCGTATCGCCGATTGCATGCGATGCTCGCGGCTAGCGTTTTCTGTGTGTGTGCTACGTCGTATCTGCGGTGCGAGCAGGGCGAGCAGGATTACCCCGCCGCCGGCGAGTTGTGCCGGCAGCGCATTGCCCGCCGCCTGTTGTGACAGCACCTCATCGCCGCCGGCGAAGAGTGTGCCCAGCACCAACCAGAACAGCGCGCGCCACCCTTGGCGTTCCAGCAGGTTGCGCAACCCCGCATAAAGCAGAAAGGCAGCGATCAACCAGTAGGCGTATTCGACACGCAACATGCTCAGTTCGTCCTTTCGCTGCGCATATTGGCAGCACGACGTTGCAGCTGGCGTTGATACAGCCAGACGCGCACCGACTGAATCACAAAGGCGGCAATGGCTGTCGGCATGGCCCACAAGGCAATCGATAGTGGCGTCAACTCGATCCCGTGTTGGGTGTAGAACGCCTGGATCAGCAGCACCGCACCCAAGGCAATGAAGACGTCCTCACCGAAAAAGCGGCCGATGTTATCGGTGGCGGCAGCTATCGCGCGCACTTCATCGCGGTCTGCACTGTCCAGCTCGGGCAAAATCTTTTCCGCTGCCGCTTCGCTCATCGGTGCGAGCAGCGGGCGTACGGTTTGTGCCGCGCCGGCGACACCGGTCAGGCCGAACATCGCAAGCACCTGCCGCAGTAACAGGTAACCCGTCAACAGGCGTGCCAGGCTCAATCCGTGCAGCCGACCGATCCAGCGTTGCGCGTGTTCGCGTAGCCCCGCGCGCTCGAGCAGGCCGATCACCGGCAGCGTCAACACATAGAGCAGCAACAAGCGGCTGGAAACGAAACTCTTGCCCAGCAGTGCCAGCAATGCCAGCGGCGTCAAACCTGCCAGCAGGCCACTGGTCAGCGCCGCGCAAACCACCACCGGCACCGGATTGAAGCGCAACAGAAACCCGATCACGATTACCGCGATACCGAGTAGTGGCCAGTAGTTCATGGGTCTGCTTCGATGATAGATGTGCCGGTGATGGATGCGAACGACATCAGACAGCACCGGGCGCGGCGATACGCAAACCTGCTGCCTGTAGTGCTTCACGCAACTGGCTTGCAAAAGTCAGCGCATGCGCGCCGTCGCCGTGCAGGCACAAGGTGTCGGCGTGCAGCGATAGGCGGCTGCCATCGGTGGCAGCGACGCTGTTGTCCTGGGCGATACCGATGGCTTGCGTGGTCGCCTGTGCAACATCCTCGATGACGGCGCCACTTTCGCCGCGTGGTTGCAGCGAACCATTGGCGCAGTAACGTCGGTCGGCGAAGGCCTCGGCCGCCACTGGCAAACCGATGGCCCTGGCTGAATCAATCAATGCGGAATTGGCCAGGCCGAACAGGCGAAGCTCTGGATCGAACTGCTGCACGGCGCGGGCGATCGCTTCGGCCAGCGCCGTATCACGTGCAGCCATGTTGTAGAGTGCACCGTGAGGTTTTACGTGCGCCAACCGTGTGCCGGCGGCCTGGGTAAAGGCGTGCAGGGCGCCGATTTGGTATAGCGTCATCGCGTGCACTTCGGCCGGCGTGACGCGCATCTCGCGGCGTCCGAAACCCTGTAGATCAGGCAGCGAAACGTGCGCGCCGATCGCCACACCGCGGGCCATGGCCTGGGCCACCGTGTATTGCATGATGTCGGGGTCGCCGGCATGGAAGCCGCAGGCGATGCTGGCCGAGCTGATCAGCGCCAGCAGAGCATCATCGTCGCCCATGCGCCAGGCGCCGAAGGATTCGCCGAGATCGCAGTTCAGATCGATGCGTTTCATGGCAACCGTTTCCATCGAGAATGTTCCAGCCTTTCAGTCAGTGTGCGGAGCAGGCGTGTCAGGCGCTGCTGCTGCCCGGCTTGGCGCAAGCTGGCCTCATCCAGCGTGGTCTGACGAAAGCATACGGTATCGCCGGGGCGGCGTTGCGCCAAGCGCGGCAAATCGACAGCCGCGATCTGGCCAATGCGCGGATAGCCGCCGGTCACCGGAGCTTCGGCCAATAATGCTATGGGCTGCCCGGACGGCGGCAATTGCAGTGTGCCAGGCAGCGTCGCCTCGGAGATCAGTTCCAGCGACCGGCGTAGGCTCAGTGTATGGCCGTCCAGACGGCTGGCCGTGCGGTTGCTGTCCTTGCTCAGGATGAACTTTCCGTTATTCAATAGCTGCTGCGAGTTGTCGTCCAGCAGCTTCGAGTGGCTGCCGGGCAACAGTGCCAGCGGCTGGAATGCGAAATCGAACCAGGGATGCGGATCGATGCTCCACGGCAGGCAGTGTGCATCTTCCATGTCGTGCGACCATCTCAACGGTGTTGCGATGCCTAACGGCAGCTCGTCGCCGGCGCGCAGGGCGCGGCCGTGTGCATAGCCGAGCTTTGCATGCAGATCGCTGCTGCGGCTGCCGAGTATTGGCCTGACGTCGAAGCCACCACGCACGGCCAGATAGCTGCGGCAGCCAACCGCCATGCCGCCAAGCTGCAGCACGCTGTCGGCGGGAAGCTGGCAGCGTGTCCACATCGGGATCGATCGACCGTCTATATATGCACTTATCGCTGCGCCCGTCAGCGCGATCACGGCGGGTTGAGTAAAGTGTAGCGTCGGGCCGACCAAGGTGCATTCGATCGCTGCCTCGCCGTGGTGATTTCCTGCCAGCGCATTCGCCAATTGCCAAGCAGGTCCATCCATTGCACCTGCACGTCCCACGCCAAGCGCGGCAAATCCTGGGCGTCCTGCGTCCTGCAGCGTGCTGGATAGCCCCGGTTTGATGACGGTGACGCTCATCGTGACTTTGTCGCGGCAAGCTGCTGGAAGGTGGCTTCATCGATGGCGTGAAATCGCACGCGGTCGCCGGCAGCCAGCAACGATGGAGTATCGGCGGTGATATCAAACAACCGCTGCGGCGTGCGTCCAATCAGTTGCCAGCCGCCGGGCAGTTCGTCGGGATAAATGCCAGTCTGGCTGCCACCGATCGCCACGCTGCCAGCCGGTACGCGTTGACGCGGATCGGTGCGGCGACGTACTGCCAGCGCGGGATCCAGCCCCAGCAAATAAGGAAAGCCCGGCGCAAAGCCAAGCATCGCCACACGATATTCGGTGGCGCAATGACGCGTGATGACTTCGTCGATCGAAAGCTCGGTGATCGCCGCTACTTCGACGAGATCAGGGCCATCGGTATCGCCGTAGTGCACCGGAATGTCTACCAGTCGCGTGTCCACCGACTCGGTGGATAGGTTATTCAACGCATCCTGCACCACATCGCCAAGTCGCTGATGCGGCGTGCGTCCACTGGTGCTCGACCACTCATTCGGATCAAAACGCAGCAGCAGGCTGGCGTAAGCCGGCACGCATTCCAGCTCAGGCCATCGCTGTCGCAGATGGCTGGCGGCTGTATGCACGCGAGCGTTGATGGCAAGGTCGATGGTGTCACCGAATCGCAGCAGCAGGGCGTCTTCCGCCATCGCCTCACACTGGATGGCAGGGGGCATGCCTGCTTAATCCGCCGCGTTGGTCAGAACGTGTCGCAGCGCCTCAACACGTGCGGCCAATGTTTGTGCTTCGTAGGCTTCGGCTTTGCCGTTGCCCCATACCGGTCCCGGCCACGCGACATCGCCTTCAATGCGAGCGACGAGGTGAACATGGAGCTGGCGCACGATGTTGCCGAGTGCGCCAAGATTGAGCTTGTCGCAAGGCGCCACTGCTCGCAGTGCAGCGGTGGCGCGATTTACTTCCTGCCAAAGCAAGGCTTGCTCGTCGGCAGCCAGGTCGGTGATTTCGGACAGGCCGCCGCGACGTGGCACCAGAACCAGCCACGCATAACGGACATCGTTCATCAACAGCACTTCGCACAGCGGCAACGATGCCACGGCAACCGTGTCGGCTGCCAGTCGTGGGTCGAGTGCGAAGGGTTGATCGATCATGCATGGAGACCGTAAACAGGCTCTTAGGCCAGGTTCTTCCCGAAGAAGGCCAGCGTGCGCTCCATGGCCAACTTGGCACTGGGAGCGTCGTAGCTGCCGCGCTGGTCGCAATTGAAGCCGTGATCGGCATCGTAAACGTAGAACCCGGCGTCGGGATTGGCGGCCTGCACCTTTGCGCGGTCGTCTGCGCTGATATGCGCATCGCGCTCGCCGTAATGGAACAGCAAGGGCGCCTTGGCCTTCTGGTCGACGAACATGATGTTGCGGCCACCGTAGTAGCTGACGCTCGGCAGGCCAAGCTTGATCGCTGACAGGTAGGCGACGCTGCCGCCCCAGCAGAAACCCACCGTACCGACTTTTCCGGCAATGGCAATGCGCTTGGCTGCTGCTTCCACGTCCTGGATCGGTTTGTCGAAGCCGAGCTTGCTGACCAGTTCGATGCCCGTTTTCATGCCGACTTCGTCGTAATTCAGCTCGACGTTTTTCTTCTCATGATCGAACAACGCCGGTGCGATCGCGGTGTAGCCGGCCTGCGCGAAACGATCGGTGACGTCGCGGATATGGCTGTTTACGCCAAAGATTTCCTGGATCACCACCACGCCGCCCTTGGACGGGCCGGTGGGTTCGGCGAGATAGGCGTCGATGGTGGTGTTGCCGCTTTCAAGCTTGATGAACTGACCCATGAGTGTCCTCGGATAGTGGTTGCGGGAGAGGTGGCAGGCACGCCGAACAGCGGGGATAACGTGCCAGTCGAGAGGTGATTCGTGCGTGCAAAGTCTAGCCCGAAGTATCCCCCTGGCATGTTAGGCATTCGTCGTCGCAAAGTGCTGCGGTCGATGGACGCGGTGCACGGGGTACAATGGGCAGTCTTGTCATCAACGTTTCCAGCTTATGTCCACTTCTGCCAGCCCTTCCGCCAGCACGCAAAAAATCGGTTTCGTCAGCCTTGGTTGCCCCAAAGCATTGGTCGATTCCGAGCGTATCCTCACCCAGCTGAAGGTCGAGGGCTACGAGATCGTACCCAGTTACAACGCGGCCGATGCGGTGGTGGTGAACACCTGCGGCTTTATCGATTCGGCCGTGCAGGAATCGCTGGACGCAATCGGCGAAGCACTGCACGAGAACGGCAAGGTGATCGTTACCGGCTGCCTCGGCAAGCGTGAGAGCCTGATCCGTGAAGCGTACCCCGACGTGCTGTCGATCAGCGGGCCGCAGGACTACGCCAGCGTGATGACGGCGGTGCACAAGGCGCTGCCGCCGATGCGCAACAAGTTTCTCGACATCGTGCCGGATACGGGCGTCAAGCTCACGCCGAAGCACTATGCCTATCTGAAGATTTCCGAAGGCTGCAATCACCGCTGCAGCTTCTGCATCATTCCGTCGATGCGCGGCAACCTGGTGTCCCGCCCGGTCGATGAGGTATTGCTGGAGGCTGAGCGGCTGGTGAAAGGTGGCGTCAAAGAGCTGCTTGTCATTTCGCAAGACACCAGCGCGTACGGTGTGGATCTGAAATACGTCGAGCGCCAGTGGCGTGACAAGAGCTATCGCACGCGCATGACCGAGCTGTGCGAAGGACTGTCCGAGCTGGGCGTGTGGTCGCGGCTGCATTACGTCTATCCGTATCCGCACGTCGACGAAATCATGCCGCTGATGGCCCAGACTCATAACGGCATGCCCAAGTTGCTGCCGTACCTGGATATTCCGTTCCAGCACGCCAGTCCGCGCATCCTGAAACTGATGAAGCGTCCTGGCAATATCGATCGCACGCTGGAGCGCATCAACAACTGGCGCAAGGTCGTGCCGGACCTCACCATTCGTAGCACCTTCATCGTCGGCTTTCCCGGCGAAACCGATGCGGAGTTCGAGGAACTGCTCGATTTCCTGCGTGAAGCGAAGCTCGATCGCGTGGGTGCATTCGCCTATTCACCGGTGGACGGTGCCAAGGCCAACGACTTGCCCGATCCGGTTTCCGAAGAGCTGAAGGAAGATCGCCTCGAGCAGTTCATGATGGTGCAAGCCGAAATTTCCGCGGCCAAGCTACAGCAGAAGATTGGTCGCACGATCAAGGTGCTGATCGATGAAGTCGGCAAGGATGGCGCGATTGCCCGTTCGGCGGCCGATGCACCGGAGATCGACGGTACGGTCCTGATCTCATACGAAAACTTCGCTGACGGCCAGAAGTTGCGGCCCGGTCAGTTTGTCGAGGTGCTGGTCGAGTCAGCCGACGAGCATGATCTGCACGCGCGTCTCGTCGGCTGATCCATGCGTTACCACGCGCCGCCGCGCGAAGCTGTCGATCCGGCGATGTTTGCGCGACAGCCGCTGGCCGCGTGGCATGAATATGCCGCGTTGCTCGAAGGCGATAAATGGCCGTCTATCGATGGACTCAACGACGCGTTACTGAATGAAGCGACCATCCGCTTCGTGGCGCAAACACCGGCCCTGCTGGCGGATGGCATGCACTACGAACAGCGTATCGCCGCACGCGGCGAGGTCGCGACCCGCGAAGGCAACTGGCACGATCTGCTCAATGCGTTGATCTGGTTACGCTACCCGGAACTCAAGCAATCCTTGAATCAGCGCCAGATGGCGGAAATTGCGCAGATGGGGCCAAAGCTGCGCTCGCGTGCGCAGTACGCGATGACCCATTTTGACGAAGCTGGCGTGATTGTTGTCGTGCGCGATCCCACGCTACTGGCGTTGTGGGATGCGCACGACTGGTACGGCCTGTTCTGGCGGCAGCGGCAGGCGTGGCTGGACGGGGCGATCCAAGTGGAAGTATTTGGCCACGCACTGCTGGAGCATGCACTGAGCCCGAACAAGCTTCTGGTGGGCAAGGCGTTGGCGTTCCATGCGGCATGCGAGGTGGACATGTTCGATGTCCGTCGTGCGTGCATCGAGGCGATTGCTGCAGGGCAACTTCTTTGCGATCCGCTGGAGTTGCGGCCATTGCCGCTCTCGGGCATCCCGGGGTGGCGTGCCGAGAACGACGAAGAGGCGTTTCACCGCACCACTGTCTGCTATCAGCCACGGCGACTGGACCGTCAATACCCCGAAGCCATGCGCCTGGTTTGATCTTGCCTGGGCTGATATCTCCCACGTGTGAGGTGTGTACTGCAGCCGCTGAATCGAAAGTTGTCGCAAACTCATACTCGCAAAAGGTGGCGATGCTAGGCTCTGCGTTTACCTGAAGCTACCGAGGAGCGTTTGATGAAAACACATACGATTTTGCGCAAGCGCCTGATGCATTCGTTGCTGGCATTGCTGGGCGGCATGCTGTTGCTGGCGCCGCTGTGGGCGCAGGCTCAACAGGTGCCCGTGTTGTCGGCTGCCGACAAGCAGGCGATCGCGAGTTACAACTTGAACGAGGATAACTTCAAGCGGCTCGCTGCTGTCGTCAAGGAAGTGCACGAGGAGGGCATCAGCCCACCGCAGCCGAAGGATTTTTCGAATGTGCACAGCCTGGATGATTTGGCCAATCTGCCAGTAGCCCAGGATAAAAGAGTCGCGCCACTGCTGCAGAAGTACGGATTCACTCCGCGCGAATATCTGCTGGCCAATCTCGCACTGATGAATGCGGGCATTGCGGTGCAGGCGAAAAACAATCCCGAGGCAGCGCAGTACATGGACAAGAGTCGGATCAACCCGGCCAACGTGAGCTTTTACGAAGCGCATGAAGCGCAGATCGCAGCATTACAGCAGCAGTTTGATGACGGCAGCAACAAGTAGGGTCTGAGGCGGGTCTGGGGCGAGCCATACTTCCACATCAGTTGGCGTTATAGCTGATGTCGATGATGGCGAACGCCGCCGGACCACCCGGCAATTCCACATTGATCTCGTCGTCGGTACGTCGCTTCAGTGCCGCGCGCGCCAGCGGTGAGTCAATGCTGATCCATCCGAGTTTTGCGTCGGTCTCGTCGGGGCCGACAATGCGGTAGTGCAGGATCTCGCCGGTATCGACGTTTTCCAGTTCGATACGGGCGCCGAAAAATACGAGACCTCGATCACCTGGGGATCCTTCGGCCACCTTGAGATCAGGAATGCGCTTGCTCAGGTAGCGGGCGCGCCGATCGATCTCGCCCAGCTGTTTTTTGCGGTAGATGTACTCGGCATTTTCCGAGCGGTCGCCTTCGGCCGCGGCAGCAGCCAGCGCCTTCACCACTTGCGGTCGCAGCACGTGCCACAAGTGGTCGAGTTCGGCCTTCAGTCGCTCGAAACCTTCGCGGGTGATGATCGCGGTAGAGCTCGGTGAGGGCGGACGCCAGCGACTCATGGACTGCGCGCCAATCGCGATCGCTGCAGCCCGATCTCGGCATGCAGCGGGTGGTCCGGCCACGCTGATTCCAGCGTATCCAGCAGTCGGGCTGCTTCGCTTTTGTGCTCCGGATCTTCAGCCAGAAGGCGTGCGGCGAGCATGCCGATATGGGGTGCTTGCGTATCCCGCGGCCACGCGTTGAGAAACCCGCGGCAAAGGTGCAGTGCGATACGGCGCATGCTCAGTCTTGCCGACAGATCGGCAAGCTCGGCGCAAGTGCGCGGGTCGTCGGGAATGAAGTCCGCATCGATGCCGCAACACTCCTGCAGCACCCCCAGTGCGCGCTTGGCTTCGCCCTGGGCGATCAGCGAGGCCATCCAGATCTGGCCGTGGACCAGCAGTCCGTCGCGAAAGCCCTGTTGTTGCAACAGCCTTCGATACGCCAGGTGAAGCGAGGTCGGCGCCACGCGATTCTGCATTCGTGCGACCAGCAAGGAAGTGGCCGCTACTGGTTCATGCGGCGCCAGTGCGTCGACTTCGGCCAGCAGATCCTCGTCGGCGTCCTGTCCGCCGACCTTCGCCAGCTTTGGCGCTTCCGGCTCCAGCCCGAAGCGCTCGTGGCGCTGATGAATCATCGCGCCCATCAGGTGAAAGGCCAGCACTGCGAGATAGGTGCTGGCGAATGCGAACAGCGGCAACGCCAATAATTGCGGCAGGAAGGCCGTGGTGACCGAGGCGATTACAATCGTGATGCCCAGCAGCAGATTGATCGCTACGGGTATCAGGTACGCGCTGCCAAAGGCACCGATCACGCGAGCCCAATTCAACGGGTTGATCGCCAGTGCCATATTGCCGTCGAATGCCAGTGACATGTCGATGGCCGGCAGCACCAGCGCAAACAGGATAAGAAAAGGCACCAGCAAGTGCGGATAGAACACGATGGCGACCACGCAAAAGGCGACTACCAGCAAATGGATCGCGACTAGACCCCAGGCGCTGGTATCGCTGCTGTCGACGCCGACGTCCGGCGGATCGGCATAGCCGTTGGCCGTGTGCAGTAGGCAAGTGGCGGCGTAGCGCCAGGTAGCAGCCCACACGAATACGCTGGCCAGCGCGCCGATGTACGACGGCAGCAGCCCCACGTAATGGATAAGTGCCAGTGCGACACAGGTGGCCAATCCGGAGCCGCGCAACGGATAGCCGATGCCACTGCGCAGGCGTTCGGGGAACGGTGTGTCGGCGGAGGCAACTTCGATGCGTGGCATGCCTGACTCAGCGCTTGTCGTCGACGATGTTATTCAATACGCCGTGCAGAATTTGCCGGCTCAGTTGGCTGTCAATGCGGCGTTCGACGGAAATGACCTGGAGAACACACTTCCCGGAATCGCTCAATTCAAGTGCGCGTCCGAGCAGGGTTGGTCCCATGTTGCATGGAGGGTCCATGCTCGCGTAGATGCGGTCATTGCGGCCGATCAAGACTTCCATCATGCGTTTTGCATCCGTGGGTGGCCAACCGATTGTAGCGGCCATACTCATGCTGTCGCGTATCCGTGGTCGTTGAGTCGGATCGCAGCGCCGGCTATGGTGGACGCTTTGCAGCTTGCGAAATCCCCCATGTCGGTACTCTCCAACTACCTCCGTATCGCGCTTCTCGCCGCTGCCATGACCCTGCTCGGCGCCTGCGCAAGCACACCGTCAGCGGCAGGCAAGCCCAGTGCCTCGGTCAATGCGCTTTACGCGCAGCTCGACCAGGCGAGCAAGGGTTACGAGGTCGCGCTGCAGCAGTCGCGCGAGGGCAACCAGCAGGCATCGCAGCTGACACTGACGCAGTCATTGGATCAGTTGAAAGTGGCGGCTGCACACTGCGGCACGACGCCGGGATGCGATTCACAGCGGTTCTTTTCGGTGTTCGATCGCTTGCTGCGGCTGAAAGATGGTGACTTTGGCGGTGATCAGGATCTGGATAGCGATGTCGATCCGTCCCAGGCCGCGCTGCCTACCGGCAAGACCGGCGCAGCCAGCCTGCCCGAGGCGCAGCGCAGTGTGACCCTGCTGCATGGACAGAAACTGTCCGAACTGATCGCGATGAACGGGCCGGTCAAGGCGGCGCTGGAGATGTGGCTCACCCAGTGGCGCCCGGCTTTGATGGATGCCTACGTCAATTATCAGTACATGCGTTTTGAGATGTGGCCGCAGTATGAGAGCGCTGATCTGCCCGAGGCGCTGCTGTTCGGCATCATGGCCAAGGAGTCTGGCGGCAAGGTGCATGCGGTGTCGCGATCGGGTGCCGCCGGGCCGCTGCAGTTCATGTACGCCACCGGCACGCGTTTCGGACTGACCAGCGACGACGGATTCGACCTGCGCTACGATCCAGCGGAGTCTGCCCGGGCCAACGCCGAGTACATCAATGAGCAACTGGGCCAGTTCAACAACAATCTCGAGCTGACCATCGCGGCCTACAACGGTGGCGAGGGCCGTATGCGACGACTGGTGGGTGACGATACGTCGGTGAGCTTCTACGACCCGCGTGTTTACAATCAGTTGTCGCAGGAAACCCGCGATTACGTGCCGTCGGTGCTCGCGGCGGCATGGCTGTTTCTGCACCCGGACAGCTACAACCTGAAATTTCCGAAAGTGGATGGCGCACCGGGCAAGATCATCCTGCAGCGCACGGCTTCCCTGTCCGAGCTCACCGTATGCCTGGGTTCGTCCTATGGCATGAGCGATGGCTGGTTCCGCACGCTGCGCAATCTCAATCCCCGGCTTGATCCGCAGGTCGAACAACCCGCCGGCAGCCAGCTGCAAGTACCCAAGCCACTGGAAAAAGTCTATGCCTCGCGCTGCGTCAATGGCCCGTGGCCGATCCTCGCCAATGATCTGCATACGGCGGTCATACCGACGGTGGCGTACATCCCGGCAGCGCCTGCGCCGGTGGCGAAAGCCGAACGCCGCTACAAGGTTTACAAGGTCCGTCGTGGGGATTCGCTCGCCAGCGTGGTGCGCAAACTGCAGTGTTCCAGTGTGCAGGAAGTCGCGGACATCAATGGACTGAAGCACCACTCGATCAGTGTCGGACAAACCCTCAAACTGCCGGATTGCCGTTGAGCCAGCGGGTTTGGCGGAGAGCTGACAAATTATCGAAGGCAGTCGTTCCGTCAGGCCGCCTGACTTGACTGCATCCAGCTGTCGACGGTATCCCCGCTGGTGCGAACTTCTTTTATTTCCCGCAGCAGTTGCATCAGCTGGCGGAACTGCGGCTGCAGGCGGGCGTGCGGCGAATTCTTGGTTTCGTGATACGCCACGGCCAGCCATAAGGCGATGCCACGCATGGCGACCTCCGGATTATTCGAGCATGCGCGCTCAAAACCCGCCTCGGTGCCTTGACCCCATGGCAGATAGCGCGCTTCCGGCGCGGTGCCATACAAGTGTGGAAACTCGGTGCGTGATGCCTGACCGATCTCACGCAAAGCCAACATGCTCATGCGGGGCCGACTACGTTCCGGCAATGCGCGGACGCTGCGCTCGATGCCGCGAAACTGGCGGGCCAGCTGGCGCGCGCGCATCATCACGATGACGGGTGTGAGTAATCGCATGAGTTCCCCTTGATGATCAACGGCAAGGCAGCGTCGCTGCGCGGCTGGCGGTGATCGTAGTAGAGGACTATACGCGATTGCGCCTAGAACGTCACAAAATGACGTATTGCGTCATCACGCGATGAGTGGCTGGATTTGGCAGCAGGATCTTGCATACGCGCGTGGACGATTTCAGCAGGAGCCGATCCGCTGGCCAACCTGCACCGGTTGCTGGTGTTGCAGGGTATCCAGTGTCGCCATGCCTTCCGGCATCAACAGGATCACCGTGGAGCCCATATTGAAACGGGCCATCTCGGCGAAACGTTCCAGCGTGATGTCCTGGCCCTCGAACGACTTGCGGCGGATCGATGACGCATAGGGCGGAATCACTAGGCCATCCCACACTGTGGCCACCGATGACACCAGAATCGCACCGACCATCACCAACACGAACGGACCATGCTCACCTTCGAAATGGCAAACCAGCCGCTCGTTGCGCGCAAATAGCCGGGGGATCGCTTCCACCGCGAATGGCGCCACGCTGAAAATGCGACCCGGCACGTGTACGGTCTCCTTCAGGCGCCCGGCCAGCGGCATGTGCACGCGATGGTAGTCGCGCGGTGAGAGGTAGACGTTGACGAAGCGACCGTTGCGATAAGGCGCGGCGGCGGCTTCGTCACCCAGCAGCTCGGCGGCGGTGTAGTCGTGGCCCTTGGCCTGAAAGATCCGTCCTTCGACGATGTCGCCGGACTGGCTGATGCGGCCGTCGGCTGGGCAGAGCAGGGTGGCTGGGTCGGCATCCGCAAGCCGCGCGTCGGCGCGCAGCTTGCGGGTAAAGAAGGCATTGAAGTGTTGGTACGCCGACGGATCGGACTGCACCGCCTCGGTCATGTTGACCTGGTAATTGCGCACGATGGTGCTGATCAGCCAGTTCTTCCACGGCGCAAACGTCCAGCGCGTAGCCCAATAAACCACTCGCGACAGCGCGCGGTGGGGCAGCACATACTGGAGGACGATTTTGAAGGTCATCCCTCCAGTATAAGCAAGCCGGGCGATCCGGGTCGCTGGCTTTATACTGCCCGCCCTTGACCGCGTATGCCCAGGATTCTCCGTGACTGCCGAACTTGCCTCGATCATCGACTTCATCCGCTATGGCGCAAGTCGCTTCTCGGCCGCCGGGCTTACCTTCGGGCACAGCCATGACAACCCGATTGACGAAGCCACGCACCTGGTGCTGGCCAGTCTGCATCTGCCGCCGGACATTCCCCCGGCTTACGGGGCCGGCCGCCTGACCAGGGACGAGCGCGAAAACGTATTGGCGTTGATCGACCGCCGCATCAATGAGCGTTTGCCGGTGGCTTATCTGGTTGGCGAAACCTGGTTTGCGGGACTGAAGTTCAAGAGCGATCGCCGGGCGCTGGTGCCACGTTCACCGATCGCCGAGCTGATCGAGTCGCGCTTTGCGCCGTGGCTGGACGATCGCCACATCGAGCGCGCGCTGGATCTGTGCACCGGCTCGGGCTGCATTGGCATCGCGATGGCAGAGTACAACCCGGAGTGGCAGGTCGACATCGTCGACATCAGCGAGGACGCGCTGTCGCTGGCGCGGGAAAATATCGTGTTCCAGCACCTGGAAGGCCGCGTCAATGCGATCCAGTCCGATCTCTTTGCCGGCATCAAAGGCCAACGCTATAGCCTGATCGTCTCCAATCCACCGTATGTCACCGAGGACGAATACACCGCGTTGCCGGGCGAGTACCGGCATGAGCCGAAGCTCGGCTTGACCTCCGGCGAAGACGGTCTCGACCTCTGTTTGCGCATGCTCAATGAGGCGGCTGACTACCTCACCGACGATGGCTTGCTGATCGTTGAGGTGGGCGAGAGTGAGCACGCGTTATCCGCTTTGCTGCCGGAAGTTCCCTTTGTGTGGATCGAGTTCAAGGTTGGCGCGATGGGCGTATTTGCGATCGAACGGCGCGATCTGCTCGAGCACGCCGGTGCGATTCGTGCGGCGGCGGATCGACGTCCTGGTTGATCTGCCGGCAACTGGCAGGCGACGGCAATGCAGCTGACTACGACACGACTGCGGCTCGACGGGCTGCGCCGCGAAGATGCCGAGGTGCTGTTTCGCTATCGCGCCGATCCCGAGGTCAGTCGTTACCAGGGCTGGCGGCCAGCATTCGTGGACGACGCGCGTCGCTTTATCGAGGCCTGTCACGCGGTTGCGCCGGATACACCGGGAACCTGGTTCCAGCGGGCTATCCGATGGAGCCGTACCGACGAGCTGATTGGTGATGTTGGCTTGCATTTCGTGGCTGATGCCGAGGCAGCTGTCGAACTGGGTATCAGCCTGTCGCCTGCTTATCAGAAGCGAGGCATTGCGACCGAGGCACTGAATGCCGTGTTGGGCTTCGTCTTCGACGGTTTGCACAAGCATCGCGTGTTTGGTTCGGTTGACCCGCGCAATCACGCCAGTATCAAGCTGCTCGAGGGTGTCGGCATGCGCAAGGAAGCGCATTTTCGTGAAAGCCTGCGCATGGATGGCGAGTGGGCCGATGATGTGATCTACGCCATGCTCGATCGGGAGTGGCAGGCCTGCTGCACAGCAAAACCTCATCGCGGTTAAGCTGTCACGGTTTTCAACGGCATCCAGGCGCCATGTCCAGCAACTCCTTCGGCAAGATTTTTACTGTCACCACCTTTGGCGAAAGTCACGGGCCGGCGATAGGCTGTGTAATCGACGGCTGCCCCCCTGGGCTGCCGATCGGGGTGGAAGAGTTTCGCCGCGATCTGGATCGGCGCGCCACTGGCAAGAGCCGCTATACCTCGCAGCGACACGAGGCGGACGACGTGGAAATCCTGTCCGGCGTCTACGAGGGCAAGACTACCGGCACGCCGATTGGGCTGCTGATTCGCAATACCGATCAGCGCAGCAAGGATTACGGCGATATCGCGCAGACGTTTCGTCCAGGTCACGCCGACTACACCTATTGGCAGAAGTACGGTATCCGTGATCCGCGCGGCGGCGGTCGTTCTTCCGCGCGCGAGACCACAATGCGGGTAGCTGCGGGCGTGATCGCCAAGAAATGGCTGGCCGAGCGTTATGGCGTGCGCGTGCGCGGCTATCTGGCCCAGATCGGCGAGATCACGCCGAGGGCTTTCGATTGGGACGCGGTGGAGCAGAATCCCTTCTTCTGGCCCGATGCCGCGCAGGTTGCCGAGCTGGAGATGTTTATCAACGCGCTGCGCAAGTCCGGTGACTCGGTCGGCGCGCGTGTGAACGTGGTGGCCGATGGCGTGCCCCCGGGCTGGGGCGAGCCGATCTACGGCAAGCTCGACAGCGATCTGGCCAGCGCGCTGATGTCGATCAACGCGGTTAAGGGAGTAGAGATTGGTGACGGCTTCGCCGCCGTGAATCAGCGCGGCAGCGAGCATCGCGATGAGATGCGTATGGACGGCTTTACGTCCAATCACGCGGGTGGCATTCTCGGCGGCATCAGCAGCGGGCAGCCGGTGACAGCATCGATCGTTCTGAAGCCGACCTCAAGCATCCTGATTCCCGGTCACAGCGTGAACACAGCAGGTGAAGCAACCGAGGTCGTGACCAAGGGTCGCCATGATCCCTGTGTCGGCATCCGTGCCACGCCGATCGCCGAGGCGATGATGGCACTGGTGCTGATCGATCATGCGCTGCGTCATCGCGCGCAGTGCGGAGATGTCGGTACGGTCGAGCCCAGGATTCCCTGATGCGGTCGGGAATTTTTATGGGTCGAAGGGCTATTGAGGAGGCATTTGCTGGATGAGCAAGCGGCAACGCGTGTGGATATCTCGGCCACTTTTCCCCGATATCGTGACCAGGCTCGAACAATATTTCGACGTCGTGGCAGAGACGGTCGACCAGAAACGCTCGGCCGAACAGCTGAAAGGCACGCTTGCCGATTTCGATGGTGCCATAGTGGGTGGTAGCGATCGCGTGGATGCCTCGGTGCTCGACGGCAATCGGCGATTGAAGGCCATCGCCAACCTGGGCGTTGGTTACAACAATCTGGATATTCCCGCGCTGACTCAGTCTGGCGTGCTTGCGTGCAATACACCCGGGGTGCTCGACGAGAGCGTGGCCGATTACGCCTGGGCATTGATGCTGGCCGCCTCGCGTCGCGTCGGTGCAGCCGAACGCTGGCTGCGCGCGGGGCAGTGGAATGGCATGCGCTTTGACGATTGGCTTGGTGTCGACGTACACGGCAAGACGTTGGGCATCCTCGGCATGGGCCGGATCGGTCAAGCGATTGCGCGACGTGCGGGGGGCTTTGGTATGCCGGTGATTTATCACAACCGTCATCGCCTGCCGGCCGATATCGAGGAAGCCTGCAAGGCGCGATATGTTGAAAAGTCCACGCTGTTGCGTGAGTCCGATCATCTGATCCTGGTGCTGCCATTCACTTCGGAAAACCGGCACGTTATCGGTGCCCTGGAGCTGGCGCTGATGAAACCGCAAGCCGTGCTGGTAAACATCGCGCGCGGTGGCATCGTCGATGATGTGGCGCTGGCCGCAGCGCTGCGTGAGGGCCGACTGGCGGCTGCGGGGCTGGACGTATTCGAAGGTGAGCCGGCGGTGCACCCCGATTTACTGGCGCTCGAGAATGCCGTGCTCAGCCCGCATCTTGGCAGCGCGACCGAAGAAACGCGCCACGCAATGGCCACACTGGCAGCCGACAATCTGATCGCGGCGCTAGGCCACGGACTGCAGGCAGGACATCCACCAAGCCCGATCAATGCCGAAGTGCTGGGAAAGTGATGGGACACGTAGCCGTCCAAACGCCCACTCGTATATTCTGCGACGACGGTTTGGATGGATCTGCGTTTTGTCGGCCATCAATTTTTATATCGAACCTCTCGTGAACTGGAATCGCAGGTAAAAGATCAGTGAGTAAAAAGAGCAGTTACAAAGTGGCAATGGTCGGTGCGACGGGCGCCGTCGGTGAAACGTTGCTGGCGATTCTGGCCAGCCGTGATTTTCCGGTCAGCGAGCTGGTGCCCTTGGCGAGTGAGCGATCTGCCGGTGGCAAAGTCACGTATGCAGGCCAAGAGGTGACGGTTCAGCTGCTCGATACCTACGATTTCGCGGGGGTCGATATCGCGTTCTTCTCGGCCGGCGGTTCGGTCAGCCGCGAGCACGCGCCACGTGCGGCAGCGGCCGGTGCCGTGGTGATCGACAATACTTCGGAGTTTCGCTACGACGATGACGTGCCGCTGGTGATCAGCGAGGTCAATCCGCATGCCATTGCTGACTACACGCGCCGCGGCATCATAGCTAACCCCAACTGCTCGACCATGCAGATGCTGGTGGCGCTGGCACCGATTCATCGTGCGGTGCAGATCGAGCGGATCAACGTGGCGACGTACCAGTCGGTGTCAGGTGCCGGTCGTCAGGGCATGGAGGAGCTTGGCCGGCAGACCGCTGCGCTGCTGAATTTCCAAAGCGTCGACCCGGGCAAGAAATTCCCGGCACAGATCGCGTTCAATGTCATCCCGCAGATCGACGAGTTTCAGCCGAATGGTTACACCAAGGAAGAAATGAAGCTGGTCTGGGAGACCCGTAAAATTCTGGAAGATGAGTCGATCCAGGTCAATCCGACCGCGGTTCGCGTGCCGGTGTTCTACGGTCACTCCGAGGCGGTGCATATCGAGACGACCGACAAGATCACCGCCGAGCAGGCGCGTGAACTGTTGCAACAGGCCGAAGGTGTGGTGTTGATGGACGAGCGCAAGCCGGGCGGTTATCCGACGCCGGTGGGGGAGGCCGCCGGCAACGACGCCGTATACGTCGGGCGTATCCGCGAGGATATTTCGCACGAACGCGGCCTGGATCTATGGATTGTCTCGGACAATATCCGCAAGGGTGCGGCACTCAACGCCGTGCAGATTGCCGAAAAGTTGATCGAGGATTACCTGTGATGGCAGGTGTGGTCGGAGTGCGCGATTGGAAAGTCGCTGGTCTGGTTTTGCTGATGGTTTCGTCCGCCGCCTGGGCTGGCGGCGGTCAGGGGCAGGCGCACCAGACCCATTCTGCCGCAGCAACGCAGGCGTCGTTGGCACAGGCCAAACAGCAGCTTGAGCAGCAGCAGGCCCAGGTCAGGCAGTTGCAGGACACGGTGGCGAAGCAGGAATCGGACAGCAAGCAAGCCAGTCAACGCCTGCAGCAGCAGGATCAAACCATTGCCAAAATGCAGCAGGAGTTGCAGGCGTTGCACACAAAACCGGCGGTTGGACATCGCTGAAGTGTGCTGTAGAGCGAGAACGAACTACAGGAATGTACTGCAAGTGGTCGTTTCAGCTATTGTTGATTGGCATGCATGTAACTAAAGTGGCTCCGCGTCTGGAGCGTTCGCCGCCGCGATGGCGACTTTAATCTAGTGGCGTTAAGAGTCGTTCGGGGGAACACGCAATGAATCGTTCGTTGAAGTTGTCGATGCTGGTGGCGCTGGCGCTGGGTAGTAGCCAGGTGCTGGCGCTGGACATGGGTCAGATCCAGGTCAAATCGGCGTTGTGGCAGCCACTGCTGGCTGAAATCCCGATCAATGCTGCCACTCCGGCGGATTTGAAGGGGCTGACTGCGCAACTGGCCTCGAATGAGGACTTTGCCCGGGCTGGCATCGTGGGTGGGCGACCTACCGTGCCGCTGAGTTTCAGCGTCGTCACCAACGGCGGCCGATCGGTCATCCGCATTACCAGCACGGTGGCGGTGAACGACCCCTATCTCGATCTGTTGATCGAAGTGGATGGCCACGCGGGCAAAAGCGTTCGCGAGTTTGCCATTCTGCTTGATCCACCCAATTCACAGCCCGGCAGTACGGTGGCTGCAGCATCCCAGCCATCAACGCATTTGGCGTCAAGCCATCCGGCGCGCAGCACTGCCGCGACATCTTCGACAACTGAAACTGCAGCCCCCCGACCGAGGCGCCCTGCAGCCGAACCGAAAACACAGTCGGCCTCAGCCACCGCCGACAAGGGCAAGTATGGCCCGGTCGAGAGCGGGCAAACGTTGTCGGCGATTGCGCGCAGCACGGCGCCGGGCTCCGGCGTGAGCATGAACCAGATGCTGATCGCGCTGAAACAGGCCAATCCGGATGCGTTCTATCGCGACAATATCAATGCGCTAAAGCGCGGCGCCATTTTGCGTATTCCCACCACTTCCGAGGCACAGACGCTAGCTGCTGCCGCCGCCATTGCCGAAGTGCAGCGGCAGAACAGCGACTGGCGTGCCGGCAGGGTCGGCAAATCCACTGCCGTGGCAGATGCGGCAACGCGTTCGTCCAGTGCACCGACCTCGACGGCAAACAGTACAGCCGATCGTCTGGCACTCGTATCCGCCAGTGATCAGCAGGGTTCGGCCGACCAGGGTGGCAAGGCGGGTGGCAAGGGCGATAAATCGACGTCCGGCTTGCGTCAGGATCTGCAACGCACGCAAGAAAGCCTGGCCAGCGCCCAGCAGCAGAGCACGGATCTGAAAACGCGCCTGCAGGATTTGAACGATATCAACAGCAAGAACGAGCATCTGTTGTCCCTCAAGGACAGCGAGATAGCCGATCTGCAGAACAAGCTTGCCGCCGCGCGCAAGGCGGCGGGTTTGCCGGCACAGTCAGCGCCCGTTATCGCGGCTGCCGCGAGTGCTCCGGCCGT
The DNA here is from genome assembly GCF_014207185.1 of Rhodanobacter sp. A1T4. Taxonomy (GTDB): domain Bacteria; phylum Pseudomonadota; class Gammaproteobacteria; order Xanthomonadales; family Rhodanobacteraceae; genus Rhodanobacter. The sequence goes on along the minus strand of NZ_JACHCP010000012.1, from coordinate 33,441 downwards.
AGCGGCAACTCCGGCGACGAAGCCGGTAGCCACGACGACGGTGGCTGCTGCCGGCACGGCTGCGGCACCGGTCTCGGCGGCGTCCACTCCTGCTGCTGCCCCGGTCGCATCAAGCTCCGTGAAATCGACCGCGACGCCAGTGGTTGCAGCCAGCGCTCCCGTGGCAGTCAAGCCCGTACCGGTGATCAAGCCGAGCCCTGCGCCCGTAGTAAACGACGAGCCTTGGTATACCCAGACTTGGGCGTGGGCTGCAGGCGCTGGTGCGATTGTGCTGTTGATCCTGCTGGCCTTGCTGGGTCGCCGGCGCAAGGCATCCTCCCCGATCGGGCAATCATCGTCCTCGCTCGCTGACCGTTTCGGCTCGGAGTCGATCGGACACGACCCGAGTGACATCGATCAGAACGAGCTGCTGGACCAGTTGGCCGAACATCCTGACGATATCGGCCTGCATCTGGAGCTGGTCACGCTGTATTACTCGCGTCGCGATGTCGATCATTTCGAAGCGGCTGCCGAAGCGATGCATGCGCATATCACCGATACCGATCAGGATGAATGGCAGGACGTTCTGCACATGGGCGAGGATCTCGCGCCGGGCCATCCGTTGTTCGATCACCACGTCGAGTTGCCGCCGCACGAAATGAATGAAGCGCGTCGTGCGTTCGATCTCGATCACTATGCGTCTGATGCAGCACTGCCTGAAGTTGAGGCGCCTGCGGCCAAAGTCCCGCCGGCGATGCCACCATTGCCATCTTCCAAGACGGTCAGTGAGTACCATTTCAATTTCGATTTGACTACGCCGGATCGCGTGAACCCGCCTGGTGGCGAGCCGGAAACCGGCAAGCCGGTTGTTCCGCCCAGTGCGTCGGATTCGCATGCCGAGCTTTCTTCAGTGGCTCCGGTCAAACCAGGCTCAAGCTGGCAGTTCGAGGAGCCGGTTGCGGCTCACAGGGACAGCGCGCACGCCGGCAGCAGTCATGATGGCCTGGATGATTTCAACGATGATCCGGTCGATACCAAACTCGATCTGGCGCGTGCCTATGTCGACATGGGCGATGCCGACGGTGCTCGCGCCATGCTCGATGAAGTGATCAAGGAAGGTACGCAGATTCAGCAGGATGTCGCCAAGCGCTTGCTGGAAACGCTGGGCTGATCTTTCGCGATAGGCAAGGCACTCACTGTCGGGCCGGCCTTTGCCGGCCCGACTTTATTGGTGGCCGCCGACCAGGGATGGTCCAGTGTCGCGAGCGCAGGATGCGCAGGAGCGACCTGCTAATCTTGTCCGTCATTATATCGAGCTTGTACCGAACGTCATGCGCATCGCCCTTGGCATCGAATACGACGGCACCGACTTCTGCGGCTGGCAGCGGCTGAAAACCGATGCCAGTGTCCAGGCAAGTGTGGAGCGGGCGCTATCAAAGGTCGCCGCCCATCCGGTCGAGATCAGCTGCGCGGGGCGCACGGATGCCGGCGTGCACGGTCGCTGCCAGGTCGTGCACTTCGATACCGAGGCGCGGCGTGATATGCGTGGCTGGATGCTAGGCGTGTCTTCCAATTTGCCTGGCAGCGTGGCGGTGCTTTGGGCGCAACCGGTGGCGGAAGAGTTCCACGCACGCTATGCCGCGCGCAGCCGGCGTTACCGTTATCACATCCTCAATCGACCGGTGCGCGCGGCGCTGGATGCACGCTATGTGACCTGGGAGCGTCTGCCACTCGATGCCGAATTGATGCACAAGGCCGCGCAGGGATTGTGCGGCGAGCACGACTTCAGCGCGTTTCGCGCACTGTCGTGCCAGGCCGCGCATCCGCGCCGCACGGTGCTGGAGGTGAGCGTGCGACGTGAAGGCGAACAGTTGTTTGTCGATATCGAGGCGAATGCATTTCTGCATCACATGGTGCGGAATATTGTGGGTTCATTGCTGCTCATTGGCCGTGGCGAAAAGCCGGTGGCATGGATGGCCGAGCTGCTGGCTGGCTGCGATCGTCACCTGGCCGGCCCAACGGCACCGGCATCCGGTCTTACCTTTCTGGGGCCGCGTTATCCCGTCCACTGGGGTTTGCCGGCCGAAGTCTGTTTGCCCGAACCACGCTTGATCGAGGTTGCCTCATGACGCGCATCAAATGCTGCGGCATGACCCGCGTAGAAGATGCGCTACTTGCCGCGGCTCTCGGGGCAGACGCGATCGGCCTGGTGTTTACCTCGCGCAGCAAACGCTGCGTGTCGTCGATCGCCCAGGCGAAAGCGATACGTCAGGCGTTGCCGCCGTTCGTCGATGCCGTGGCCTTGTTCATGGATGACGAGGCGGCCTATGTGGAAGACGTCATTGCCGCGGTGCAGCCCGAGCTGTTGCAGTTCCACGGTGACGAGCACGATGCCTGGTGTGGGCAATTCGGGCGCCGTTACCTGAAGGCTATTGCGATGGGTGCGGGTGCGGCAGCGCTGCCGCGTCTGCGTGACTATCCCGGCGCTGCCGGCTTGTTGCTGGATGGCCATGGGCTTGGCGAGGCTGGGGGCAGCGGCAAGCTCTTCGATTGGATGCTGATGCCGAAGGATCTGGCACAGCCGCTGATTCTCGCGGGCGGTCTCACTCCGGACAATGTGGCGGAGGCTGTGCGTATCGCGCGGCCGTGGGCGGTGGATGTCGCCAGCGGTGTCGAATCGGCACCGGGCATCAAGGACGCCATCAAGCTCCGGGCCTTTATTCAGGCCATACGCCAAGGGACTTCTACGGCAAGCTAGGCCGGTCGCTGGCCAGGGCCTGGCGTAACCAGCCAGCCAGAGCGTCGAGGCGCTTGTCATTGCCCCGCCGTGGCACGGCGAGAATCCACGATGCTGTGGTCTGCTGAAAACCCCAGGGCGCGAGCAGACGACCGGCGACGAGATCGTCGGCGACCAGTTGCCGTGGTGCGATGGCGACGCCGAGCCCAGCTACTGCGGCTTCCAGCAGATAGTAAAGATGGGCGAAGCCCTGGCCGTAATGCAGCGAATCGAACGCGATGCCTTCGGCTTGAGCCCAGTCCGGCCAAGCCTGGGGGCGTGAGGTGGTGTGTAACAGCAGTTCCTGTTGCAGCACGCTTGAAGGCTGCGTCTGTAGAGGTACCATGCCGGCATAGCGGGGGCTGACCACCGGACCGATCCACTCTGGCGCCAGTTCGTACACCTGCCAGGCAACAGGGAACGGGGGGCTGGCCAGCATCAGTGCGGCGCCCAAACTGTTCAAAGCGGGCGAGAAGGGTTCTTCCTGGGCGGCCAGATGCAGTTTCAACTCAGGCAGGTCGCGACCGAGCTGATCGAGGCGGGGTATCACCCAACGGGCCAGCAGGCTGCCAGGGCAGGCCAGCACAAAGGGTGCCTGTTCGCTTCCACGGCGCAGGCTGGCCCAGCCTTCCCGCAAGCGCTCGAAGGCATCGGTGGCGTTGTCGCGCAGTTGCTCACCGGCCGAGGTCAGGCCGAGTCCACGACCCTGGCGGACGAACAAGGGCTGGCCAACAGCGTCCTCCAGGGCGTGAAGCTGTCGGCTGACCGCGCCGTGCGTGACATGCAGCTCCTGCGCAGCGCGGCTCACGCTTTCCAGCCTGGCGGTGGCCTCGAAGGCCCGCAAGGCATTCAGTGGTGGCAGGTCGCGGATGGTCTTCATGTGAGTTTTCCTGACATGTAGTAGCGATCTTATCGCTTTTCCGGATGCTTCGTTCGCGATAACTTAGGGCTCGCCCGCCTCATTGATGGCATCAGCTCGATAACAGCTTTTCGCACAGGAAACCCGCATGACGATTCCCCAGGACTACCACCGCTGGCCTGATGAGCACGGGCGCTTTGGCAATTACGGCGGCAGCTATGTCGCCGAGACCCTGATGGCACCGCTGGCTGAGTTGACTGAGGCCTACCTGCGCCTGCGCGAAGATCCGGACTTCATCGCCGAGTTGGACCGCGACCTCAAGTACTACGTGGGCCGTCCCAGTCCTATCTACCACGCCGAACGGTTGTCGAAACACGTCGGTGGCGCGCAGATCCTGCTCAAGCGCGAAGATCTCAATCACACCGGCGCGCACAAGATCAACAACACCATCGGCCAAGCCCTGGTCGCCAAGCGCATGGGCAAGCCGCGCATCATCGCCGAGACCGGCGCCGGCCAGCACGGCGTGGCCAGCGCCACCGTGGCGGCGCGCTTCGGCTTGAAGTGCGTGGTGTACATGGGCGCAGTGGATATCGAGCGACAGAAGATCAACGTCTACCGCATGAAACTGCTCGGTGCTGAGGTGGTGCCGGTGACGTCCGGCTCGAAGACCTTGAAGGACGCGCTGAATGAAGCGATGCGCGACTGGGTCACCAATGTGGCCGACACCTTCTACATCATCGGCACCGTGGCTGGTCCGCATCCGTATCCGATGATGGTGCGCGACTTCAACGCGATCGTGGGCCGTGAGGCGCGCGAGCAGATGCTAGAGCAGTACGGCCGTCTGCCTGATGTGCTGACCGCTTGCGTCGGTGGCGGTTCTAACGCAATTGGCCTGTTCCACGCCTTCCTCAACGACGCCGATGTGCGCATCGTGGGGGCGGAGGCGGCAGGCGAGGGTATCGAGACGGGACACCACGCCGCCTCGCTGGCCGCGGGCCGCCCGGGCGTGTTACACGGTAACCGTACTTATGTACTGTGCGACGACAACGGCCAGATCACCGAGACGCATTCGGTCTCTGCCGGGCTCGACTATCCCGGGGTCGGTCCCGAGCACGCCTTTCTCAAGGATGCCGGCCGCGCCGAGTACGTCGGCGTGACCGATGACGAGGCGCTGGAGGCGTTCCATCTGCTGGCGCGCACCGAGGGCATCCTCGCCGCATTGGAGTCCAGCCACGCCGTGGCGCAGGCGGTGAAGCTGGCCCGCGAGATGCCGAAGGATCGGCTGGTGCTGTGCAACTTGTCCGGTCGCGGTGACAAGGATGTGCATACGATCGCTGCCCGCGAAGGAGTGCAGGTATGAGCCGGATCGATCGTCGTTTCGCTGCGCTGAAAGCCGCTGGCCGTACTGGCCTGATTCCCTTCGTCACCGCCGGTGATCCTGCTCCCCAGCACACGGTAGCGTTGATGCACGCCCTGGTCGATGTCGGTGCCGATCTGATCGAGTTGGGCGTGCCGTTTTCCGATCCAATGGCCGATGGCCCGGTGATCCAACACGCCAGCGAGCGAGCCATTGCCAAGGGTGTGGGACTGGCGGACGTGCTGGCCTGGGTCGCCGCCTTCCGCCAGCGCGATGCCGATACGCCGGTGGTGCTGATGGGATATCTCAATCCGGTGGAGATTCACGGCTATTCGCGCTTCGCGCAGGAGGCCGTTGCCGCCGGTGTGGACGGCGTTCTGCTGGTCGATTGCCCGCTCGAAGAGTCCGCCGTGTTGGCACCGCTCAAGGCGGCGGGCTTGCAGCAGATCCTGTTGGCGGCGCCGACCACCGCACCCGAGCGTATGGCGCGGTTATGCGGGATGGCCGAGGGTTTCCTGTACTATGTGTCGTTTGCTGGCATCACTGGTGCGGGTCACTTGAGTACCGGGGATATTGCCGCCCGCGTGGCGGATATCCGGGCTCGTGCCGAGGCGCCGGTGGCGGTAGGCTTCGGGGTGCGCGATGCGCAAAGCGCCAAGGCCATCGCCGCGTTTGCCGATGCGGTAGTGATAGGCAGCGCGCTGGTCGAGCGGTTGGCGGGGGCCACGGAAGCGGATGACATCGCCCACCGTGTGCATGGTTTCCTGCAACCGATTCGCGCCGCGCTCGATACACACTGAAACGGTTTCCTGGCCGTTTCGGGTCAGGAACGTTTGAGGTGTTGCGATGAACTGGCTGCAAAAAATCATGAACCCGCGAACCCGCAAGTCGCAGCCGAATGCCGGCAAGGGTTCGGTGCCTGAAGGCGTGTGGGAAAAATGTGGCGGTTGCGGCAGCGTGCTGTATCGGCCCGAGCTCGAGCTGAACCTGATGGTCTGCCCCAAGTGCGGTCACCATGGTTATATCGAGGCCCGCACGCGCTTGCAGGCTCTATTCGATGAAGGTTCTGGCGAAGAACTCTGGGCGAGCATGGAGCCCACCGACCCGCTGAAATTTCGCGATACCAAAAAGTATCGTGATCGCATCGTCGCCATGCAGAAAAAAACTGGCGAAAAAGATTCGCTGCTCGTCATGCGTGGCATGTTGAAGGCCCGGCCAACGGTCGCCTGCGCTTTCGAATACGCGTTTATCGGCGGCTCGATGGGTTCGGTCGGTGGCGAAAAATTTGCGCGTGCAGGCGAGCTTGCACTGAAAGAGCGCGCGCCTTTGGTGTGTTTTGCCGCCAGCGGCGGCATGCGCATGCAGGAAGGACTGTTCTCGCTGATGCAGATGGCCAAGGCTGCCGCTGTGCTAGCGCGTTTGCGCGATGCCGGCGTGCCGTTTATCTCGGTACTGACTGATCCGACCACCGGCGGCGTATCCGCCAGCTTCGGCATGTTGGGCGACATCAATATCGGTGAGCCGAAGGCGTTGATCGGCTTCGCCGGTCCACGTGTGATCGAGCAGACGGTGCGTGAAACGCTGCCGGAAGGTTTTCAGCGTTCGGAGTTCCTGGTCGACCATGGCGCCATCGACATGATCGTCGACCGTCGCGAGATGCGCGACAAGCTGGCCGGTCTGCTTGGCATTCTTTCCAGCATGCCTCGCGCGGCTTGATCGTCGATAGCCGCGAGTTTTCCACAGCGATTGTGGAAGGCTTGCGGTAAAGCCTGTGGACAAGCCGACTTTGTGGTTTATCCATCAAGCACTTGCTACGCGATGCGCAAGTTTTGTCCAGGTTCGCGCAGCGTGCTTTGAAGAAGTTTTCCACAGCGATTGTGGAGCACGATGCTTAAAGCCTGTGGACAACCATGCTATCTGTCTGACTTCAAAGAGACTTATGACGGCGTGCGGAAGTATTGATCAGAGCGGCGTTGACCGGCACAACGAACACTCAAGCCACCACCATGGTTAACCACGGCATCAGATACAACGAAGCGGTGCCAAGACCGCAACCGATGCCGATGGCCGCCAGCACGTCGCTGGGGTAATGCAGACCGAGGATAACTCGCGAAGCGGCGATCAGCACGGTGAAACTGACCAGCAGCGGTGCCAGCGATGGAAACCAGCTGATCGCCACGATACTGAAACTCACCGCTTGCAGCGTGTGGCCGGATGGGAAGCTGAATTCGTCCAGCGGTGGGACATGCGCGATCACCCCAGGACACACCCGGTATGGACGCGGTCGACGCGTCCAGCGTTTCAGCAATCGATACAGCAGCAATGCGGTGAGCCCGGTAAGCGCCATGTGCAGCGCAGCGAGACGTCCTCGCTCGCCGCCGATGACAGCCAGCATGGCCATCAGCGCATACCAGAACAGGCCATCGCCCAGTCGGCTGATAGCGCCGAAAAAAAGACCTACTGCCCGCCTTGCACCCCAACGATTGGCGGCGATACACACTCGACCATCCAGCGCAAAGCGCGGACCCATGTTGAGTTCAGGGCTGAGTTCAGGCGTGCGAAACGACGGCAGCAGATTCATGAGTTCTCTCCTCGGCCAGATCACGCAACAGGTTTTCGAAGTCCCGGATCACGGCATCCGGCGAGAGGCCGGACATGCCCGCATGTGCAGCGCGTCCCATATGCCGGATCAGGGCGGGATTGCTGCCCAGCTTGGTCGCTGCATCGATGAAAGCCTGGGCGTTGCCCGACTCGATGCGATATCCGTTGACGCCATCGATCAGATGTTCACGTGCGGCACCTTCGGCATAGGCGACCACGGGTAGGCCGGCAGCCAGTGCTTCCAGAATCACATTGCCAAAGGTTTCGCTAAGGCTTGAAAACGGAAACAGATCCGCGCTGGCGTAGTGTCGGGCCAGCGCATCACCGCGCTGCACGCCGGCGAAGATGAAATCCGGATTGGCCGATTGCAGCGCCGCGCGCTCTGGGCCGTCACCTACCCAGACATACCGCGCCTGCGGCACCTGCTGCTGGATAGCGCGAAAGGCCTGCACCATCAGGGCGAGATTTTTCTCTGCGGCGATACGACCGACGTAAAGAACTGCCGGCGTGGACGCATCGACACCCCAGCTGGCGCGCAATGCTTCGTCGCGGTAGCACGGATGGAACAGCTGCGTATCGACAGCACGTCGCAGCAAGCGCGCATTATCGACGCCCATCGCATGCAGTTCGTCAGCCAGTGCTTCGGTCGGCACCAGTGTGGCGCCAGCGCGACGATGAAAACGTCGCAGATAGCCGCGTACCAGCGGGGTCAGCAAGCCTACGCCGTAGTGGTCGGCGTAGCTGTCGAAACGCGTATGGAATCCACTGCTCAGGGGAATGCCCATCTGCCTCGCTGTGCGCATCGCCGACCAGCCGAGCGGACCTTCGGTGGCGACATAGATGGCATCGGGTCGCTGCTCCGACCAATGCTGGCGCAAGGTGCGACCAGCAGGCAGGCCGAAACGCAGGCCAGGGTATCGGGGTAGGGCACCGCCACGCACACTCAGTACGTCGATGCCGGCTTCGTCGGTATGCGGCTGCTGTTGGCGCGGGCGGACCAAGTCGACGCTATGACCGCGGGCGGCGAGACCGGCGGCGAGGCTGTGCACGGTCAGCGCGACGCCATTGATTTCCGGTGGATAGGTTTCGCTGACGATGCCGATGCGCATGAGCGTACCCCTACTGTGTTGACCCAGCATCGTTGGATCGCGTTGCGACAGCGTGGCGGGTTGATGACGCTGTGGTGACTGTAGTGCAGGGCAACAGCGATGTTTTTCGGTACGAGTCACGCTTACACTGGAAACCCTAGCTGCCGTGGAGTGCATCGATGAAACGTGTATTGCTTGCTCTAGCTTTCTCTCTCGCCGGATTTGTCGGCGTCACAATTGCCGCCGATGCTCCTGGCTTGCCAGTCACCAAGGCACCCAGCGGCGCCGAGGTCTACATCATCTCGCCGAAGGACGGCGCCACAGTCGGTGAGAACGTCACCGTGCTGTTTGGTCTCAAGGGCATGGGCGTGGCTCCGGCTGGCGTCGACAAGGAGAAAACCGGTCACCACCACTTGCTGGTCGACGTGAAAGATCTGCCGCCTGCCGGTCAGCCGATTCCCAAAGACGAAACGCATTTGCACTTCGGCGGTGGCCAGACCGAAACCACGCTGAAGCTGACACCCGGCACCCACACTTTGCAACTTGAAATGGCCGATCAGAACCACATTCCATTCGATCCTGCGCTGGTGTCGAAGAAGATCACCATCCATGTCAAATGATGTTGACGCATTCGCCGCGCTTTATCAGCGACCCAGGTAGATCGATACGCCCAGATTGGTCTGCCACTCGGGCGCGTTGCCCGATACCCGATGGTCGAAGCCCGCGTCGATCTGCACGCGCGGGCTGACCAGCCATGCCAAGCCGGCGCCGGCTACCGTGCCGGTGCCTTGATCAGGCGTGTGCAGGAAAGCGGTTTCCGCATAAAGCGTAAAATTCTTGCTGACGCTGTAATTGTCGCTGAGCGCTACCGTGGTGCTGTCCTGGCCACCAGCGCGCACGTCTTGAAGATAAGCGCCGAGCGAGTTTCGCTCGTCAGCCTGCAGATTGAACTGCGCACCAAGCAGATACTGGTTCTGGTCGTTGCGGAAGTTCTTCGAACCGTTGGTGAATTCGACACTGGCAAGAAGACCCCAGCTGAAAATCTTGTTCGATGTGGGTGGCGCAAACTTCACAGCGAAGTTGGTGTCGCCGTGGCCATGACCATGACTGCTGTCGTTGATCCCGAGCCCGGTCTGATCCCGTGAAAGGGATGAATGCAGATAGTCGTAGGCCGAACCACCCAGCTGAAGCTCGAACGGGCCACCCACGCCAAGCCGGATCAGGCTGTCGGTGGAGTACATCGAGCTGCTGACGCCATCCTGATGATCACGACTCCAGTCCGGAAATCCCTGCTCAATGGTGACGTCGCCCGCACCCAGCACTACCGGTGTAAAGCCATAGCCAGGGCGGTCGTAGCCAGGATTGTCGGCCAGTGCCGGTGCAGCCATGCCCAACCATCCCGGCATCAGCAGCGACGCGAATAACGCACAGCTCCGATAACGCGCGCCATGTGTTCTGCTTACTCTTCGCCGGTTAGTGCCCCGGTATCGGCTAAAATCCACGCTTTAAGTCCCCAATATTTGAATACGATGACCGTACGCACCCGCTTCGCTCCCAGCCCCACCGGATTTCTGCATATCGGCGGTGCGCGCACCGCACTCTATTGCTGGCTGGAATCACGTCGTCGCGGCGGCGAGTTCGTGCTGCGTATCGAGGATACCGACCGCGAGCGTTCAACCGATGCCGCGGTAAAAGCGATCCTCGATGCGATGCAGTGGCTGGGTCTGAATCACGATGAAGGTCCGTTTTACCAGACCCAGCGGCTTGAGAGATACCGACAGGTTGCTGACGAACTCGTGAAAGCCGGCAAGGCCTACTACGCCTACGAGAGCAAGGATGAGATCGAGGCGATGCGCGAGGCAGCGATGGCCAAGGGTCAGAAGCCTCGCTACAACGGCTACTACCGTGATCGTCAGGAGCCGCTGCGTGACGATCCAAATCGCGTGATCCGTTTCAAGAATCCGATCGAAGGCTCGGTGGTGTTCGATGACAAGGTCAAAGGTCGTATCGAGTGGGCGAATGCGGAGTTGGACGATCTGGTGATCTTCCGCTCCGATGGTTGGCCGACCTACAACTTTGCCGTGGTGGTCGACGATATCGACATGGGCATCACCGAGGTTATCCGCGGCGACGATCACGTCAACAACACGCCGCGGCAGATCAATATCTATCACGCGCTCGGCGCCGCCGTGCCTGAATTTGCGCATCTGCCGATGATTCTCGACAAAGAGGGGAAGAAGCTGTCTAAGCGCACCAGCGCGGTCAGCGTGATGGAGTACCGCGACGACGGCTTTCTGCCGCACGCGTTGCTCAATTACCTGGTGCGCCTGGGCTGGTCGCACGGCGATCAGGAAATTTTTTCCACCGACGAAATGATCGCGCTTTTCGACATCGCCGACGTCAACAAGGCGGCCTCGCGCTTCGATACCGAGAAGCTGGCCTGGCTCAATCAGCATTATCTGAAGACGGACGATCCGCAGACGCTGGCATCGGAATTTGAATGGCATCTGGCACGGGCGGGTATCGATACCTCGGGCGGACCAGCACCGGCCGACGTGATCGTGGCCCTGCGCGATCGCGTGCATACCTTCAAGGAAATGGTCGAGAAGGCGAAAATCTGGTACGGCCCCATCGTCGAGTGGGACGACAAGGCGGTTGCCAAGCATCTGAAAAACGATACGGCCGTGGCAGTGCTTGAGCAGGCCAAGGCGTTGCTCACCGATTGCGTGTGGAAGCCGGAGCCGATCCATCAGGTGATCGAACAGATTGCAGTCACGCTCGAACTCGGTATGGGCAAGATCGCGCAGCCTCTGCGCGTGGCGCTGACTGGCACGCAGGTGTCGCCGTCGATCGATCACACGCTTTATCTGACCGGTCGTGCCGAGGCGCTGAAGCGCATCGATGTGGCGGTCAGCAAGGCGCAGGGTTAAATGATGCCTGCCATGTCGATGATTCGCTGATATCGGCATGGACGAGCTGCTCGCCAAGGCCTCTCAAGGCGTCGATCCGGATTCGCCAGACGCGTTTTTACATATCTATCTCAACCTGTTGAATCTGATGCCATGGGCAGCCATGTTCTGGTGGAGCGTGGCATTTGTCGTGGTTGGCGCAGCGGTGGGTTGGTTCCGTGGCCGCGTGGTGGAAGGCATCGTCTGGTCCGCCACGCTGGGGCCGATCGGCTGGATTGTGATATTGATGAAGCCGGTGCGGCGACCACGTGCCGGGCCACCACCGCTGAAATGAAATAAGCATCGCGGAGGCATCACAGCCGGCGCTGTATGATCAAAAAACGAGGCAAGCCAGATGAGCCATAACGCTACCGACAATCTGCACGCACATCATCCGCATCCACACGATGCAAAGAACTTCGTGCGCGCGGTGGAGCATGCCAGTGAGGAACGCGGGTTGCGTCTGACGCCCTTGCGCAAGGAAGTGCTGGAACTGGTGGCGGCGGCCAACAAGCCAATCAAGGCCTACGATCTGCTCGACCAGCTGCGTGAGCAGCACGGCAACGCGGCTCCCCCAACGGTATACCGCGCACTGGATTTCTTGCTCGAAAATGGCTTCATCCACAAGCTTGAATCGATCAATGCGTTCGTTTCCTGCCATCACCCGGCCGAAGCGCATCAGGTGCCGTTTTTGATCTGCGATAGTTGTTCGAGCGCGCAGGAGGTCTGCGACGAGCGCGTGGCCGATCTGATCGAGGCGCAGGCCAAAGCGCTTGGCTTCAAACCACAGGCGCAGACGCTGGAAGTCCACGGGACTTGCAAGGCTTGCCGCAAAGCCTGAAGCAACAATTCGGGCGCCATCCGTTAGCTATGGCTTTCAGTAATGTTATAAAGTAACATTACTGGACTGTGCACAAGCCGCCCTGCCGGGCGACGCCCAGGACAAGCCTATGAAGTCCGATCAGGCAAGCAAATCCCGTTGGTGGCACGTGGCCGACCGTGTCGGCGCGACAGCTTCTTTTCTCTGCGCCATTCACTGCGCTGCACTGCCTTTTGTTCTGGCACTGCTTCCCTTCATCGGGCTGCAGTTTCTGGCCGATCATCGATTCGAGCGTGGCTTCGTGTTTTTTGCCTGCACGCTCGCATTGTTCGCGCTGATTACCGGTTACCGGCGTCATCAGCGCCCGCTGCCGCTGATGCTCGCGATACCAGGGTTGCTGCTGTTGGTTCTTGGCGTGACCTATGGCGAAGGTATCTCGATCATCGTGCACAGCGTGCTGGTGACCATTGGCGGCCTGCTGGTGGCCAGTTCGCACTTCGTCAATCTTCGCAGCGATCGTCGCCGTGGGCACGACGGCCACGTGCACGGGCCGCAATGCGTGCATTGATCTGAATGTAGGGGCTATGCGGTGATTCTTGTTCTTAGTGATTCTTGCTCTTAGTGATTGTGTAACGGCGGCCGTCATTTCTAGCATGTGCGCATGAGCATCGCCCAAGACCACTCCCACGATCACGCGCATGACGCGTCCTCCGGCCATGCGCACCATGACCATGGGATCGACAATATCGGCGATCCCGGCAGCCGTCGCCGCGGCAAGCTGCTGTTTGCCTTTGCGCTGACCACGGTGATGATGATCGCCGAGGTTTTTGGCGGCATATGGTCGGGGTCATTGGCGTTGCTTGCCGATGCGGGCCATATGATGGTCGATTCGCTGGCCTTGCTGCTGGCCTTCGTCGGTGCGTGGATGGCCACCAAGCCGGCCGACGCCCGGCGCAGCTATGGCTACGGACGAATGGAAGTACTGATTGGCTTCGTCAATGCATTGAGCCAGTTCGTGCTGGTTGGCTGGATCATTTACGAGGCGGTTACCCGGCTGATGCATCCCGGCGAGATTCTATCCGGCGTGATGTTTGTGGTGGCGATTCTTGGTTTGTTCGTGAACATGGTGGTGCTGCGCATGTTGCATGGGCATGCGCACGATGACGTCAATCTGGCCGGTGCGAGTCTGCATGTGCTCGGTGATCTGCTGGGCTCCGTGGCGGCCGTATTGGCGGCACTGGCCATTCGCTGGATGGGGTGGCTATGGGCCGACCCGGTTTTGTCGCTTCTGGTGTCGCTGCTGATCCTCAATAGCGCATGGCGGCTGTTGCGCCTGTCGGCGCATATCCTGCTCGAAGGTGTACCTGATGGCATGGACTGCGCGGAAGTGGAAAAGTCCTTGCGCAGTGCGCACCCGTCGATCCGCAATATCCACCATCTGCACGTCTGGCAACTGGCCTCCGGCTCACGCATGGCCACGCTGCATGCCGAGTTGTACGAGCCGGCCGCCAGTGCGTCGGCGCTGCTGGCAATCAACCAGCTGCTGCTGGAGCGTTTCAATATCCAGCATGTGACCGTGCAGATTGATCCGGATGGCGAGTGTTTTGATCAGACGCCTGGCTGCGTGGGGCACGGACATCCCTGATTTTGGTGCTTTGCGCTGGCGCTGCTATGATGCAAGGTCAATCATTCAATCATTCGTAAGGAGTTCCCATGGGTAAGGGCGATCGCAAGACCCGTCGCGGCAAGACCTACCGCGGCAGCTACGGCAATACCCGTGCGCACACCGCGGCCCCGGCTGTCGTCGGTGCCAAGCCGACGGTGACCAAGCCGGTTGCTGCCAAGAAAGCCGCGCCGAAGAAAAAGTCGGCCTGAGTTTTTCGGCTAGCTTTGACGAAAGCCCCCGCCTTTGCGGGGGTTTTTGTTGGTGGGTACGACCCGGAGAGTGTGGTGCGATAGATCCTGGTTGGAGCACTGCTACGCTTTCAAAGCATGCTCGATAGCGATCGGAGTGACGCTCAGCCAGTTCGTACGCCGCCCAGCTCCAGCTTGCAGGGTTGCGGCTGCACGATGACATCGTCGCCGACATGGATCTGCTGCCCGTCCAATATCGGCAGCGCGAGCTTGTAGCCAGCTCTACGACGGCCCAGTCGGATCGTAACGATCGCGACCATCCCATTGCCTGCATCGCTGCTGCTGGTTGTGCCCAGGCAGTGGTCGTCGGCGCCGGCTGGAATGGTTGCGCGGGACACGATGCTGGCTATGCGACCATCCCTCCATTGATTGGGTTTTTTGCTGAATAGCGGAGTACAGCCGGCGCAAGCCAACGCGGCAAAAAATGTCGAAAGGCAAATAATGCGAAATCTTGGATGCATGCGATGACTCACTTGGCGATAGCTCGTCAGTTGGGGGTTGTCGTGTTGCCGGCTTGCTCGGCATTGGGCGGCGCGCCATCGGGGGTGCTGGCAACAGCTGCTGCCTGCCAGCCGCCGCCAAGTGCCTGAAACAATGCGGCCATATCACTGAGGCGAGCCGCCTGTGCCTGGATTTGTGTGATATGTGTTTGCTGATAAGCCTGCTCGGCGTTCAGCACGATCAAGGTGCTGACGTAGCCAAACGCTTGCTGTTTGTGGGTCAGGTCCAGCGTCTTTGCCGCTGCCGTTTCGGCATAAGTTGCTGCCGTCAGCGCGCGTGAGTCGGCGTCCAGCGCGTAGAGTGAATCGGCGACGTTCTGAAAAGCCGATAGCACGACCGAGCGATACTGGGCCTGTGATTGCTGCCAGGCCGCGTCGGCGGCGCGCTGACGATGCTTGAGCGTGCCGAAGTCGAGTAGCGTCTGCGAAAGGCTGCCGGTAAGTCCCCAGAAGGTATTGTTGTCGGCAAACATCCGACTGAAGCTAGTTGCGCTGCCGCCGTACTGGACTGAAAGCGATAGCTGCGGCAATCGGTTGGCGATGGCGACCCCGATCTGCGCATTGGCAGATTGCACCTCAGCCTCGGCGGCACGCACGTCGGGCCGTTGATCGACAAGCTGCGAGGGCAAGATGCTGGGCAATGACGCCGGTAGTCGCAACGCCGACAGATCGAAATCATCCTTGCCGCCTTGTGCTGGCGGGTCGCCGGCTAGCACAGCCAGCAGGTCGCGCGTCTGCTCGAGTTGTTTCTCCAGTGGCGGCAGTAGCTGTTGTGCCTGTGCCAGTGCCGTTTCCTGCGTGGCGACATCGAGGCCGGATGCTTCACCGAGCGTCGCCTGCTGTTGCAGCAGTGTCAGTGATTTTTCGTTGGCGCTCAGCGCTTCCTTTGCAGCCTGGATCTGCGCGCGCTCCGACGCCTCCTCGATCGCTGCCAACACGACGTTTGAGGCCAGGGTGATATAGGTGGCTTGCATTTGAAAGCGCTGTACGTCTGCCTGCGCCTGCAAGGATTCGACGGTACGGCGATTCAGGCCGAACACATCCGGCGAGTAGGCTACGTTCAACTGTGCCGTATGCAGCGTATAAATCGCCTGACCCGAGTTGAGCGTCGGCGCGATCGTGCCGACCGCGTTTTTTTGCCGGCTGGGCGAGTAGCTCAATTGCGCGGTGGGGAAGTAAGCGCCCCGTTGTGCAGCGACGTTTTCCTGTGCTTGCCGCAGCGTTGCCTGCGCGCTCTCGATATCCGGATTGTGGGCAAGCGCCCGTTCTACCAGTGCATCGAGCTTGGGCGAAGCGAAGAGGTTCCACCATGCTTGCCCGATGGTTGCACCGGGCTGCGGATGTTCTGTTTCGTTGCTCGACGCGTTGTTGCCGACAGGGTTCGCCAGCGACGAACGGGTAAAACGGGTCTCGGTGGACAGGCTTGGCCGATGGTAATCAGGGCCCACGACGCAGCCAGCGCAGAGTGTCGTGAGCAAGGTCATGAGAGCGGGCTTTATGAGAACAGGCTTCATGAAAGCCGGCTTCATGAAAGCTGACCCCGGACACGTGATCGTCGATGTGAAGTTCATCACAGGCCTCCCTTTTCCGGGCTGGCGAGTGTTTTGCGTGCTTTGCGGCGATTCGACCACTCCACCACCAGCACCTGCAGCGCCGGCGCGACGATCAGCAGCATGACGGGCCCGAGCAGCATGCCGCCCACCACGACGGTGGCCAGTGGCCGCTGTACCTGGCTGCCGATGCCGGTGGAAATCGCCGCCGGCAGCAGGCCGATGCATGCGGACAATGCCGTCATCAGCATGGGTCTCATGCGTTGCTCGGCCGCGAGGTACATCGCTTCGAGTGGCGGGTTTCCCTCGAATACAAGGTGATTGAAGTAGGAGATGACCAGGATGCCGTTCATCACCGAAACGCCGAACAGCGACACAAAACCGATCGCTGCCGACACGCTCATGTTCAAGCCGGATAGGTATAGCGCGATGATGCCGCCAGCGATCGAGAACGGGATCGCGGCCAGGGTAAGCAGGCTGTCGCGCAGCGAATTGAACAGCGTGTAGAGCAGGGCAAGGATCAACCCGACCGCAATCGGCAGCACGATCGCCAGCCGATGTTTGGCCTGCTGCAGATCTTCGAATTCGCCGGCCCAGAAGATGTGATAGCCGCTGGGCAGTGCCACATACTTGGCAATGCGAGCCTGCGCATCCTCCACCGTGCTGCCCAGATCGCGGCCACGTACGCTGAACTTCACCGGGATGAAGCGCTCGTTGCTCTCGTGGTAGATGTAGGAGGCGCCAGTATCCAGCGAGATCGTCGCTACCTCGCGCAGCGGAACATAGGCGGTGGCGCCGCTGGGTGCGGTGTAGCCCACCTTGATATCGCCGATCGCCTGTATGTCCGATCGGTACTGCGGTGCCAGACGCACCACCAGCGAAAACTGCCTGTCGTCTTCCAGCACGGTGGTTGCTTGCGTGCCTCCGGCGGCGGCCTGCACTACGGTGTTGATATCGCCAGTGTTGAGGCCGTAGCGTGCGGCCTTGGCGCGGTCGATGGTGATGTTGAGATTGGGCTGGCCCAGCACATGGAATACGCCGAGGTCCTCAATCCCCTTGACCTGACTCATCTCGTGACGAACTTGATCGGCCAGCTTCTCCAGCACTGCAAGGTCGGGGCCGATCACCTTGACCGAATTGGCCCCTTTTACGCCCGACAGGCCCTCTTCGATGTTGTCCTGAATGTACTGCGAGAAATTGAATTCGACGCCAGGGAATTCGTCGGTGAACTCCTTTTGCAAATCATTGACCAGCTGCTCCTTGGTGTGGCCGCTGAGCCAGTCGCCTTCGGGTTTGAGCGGCACAAACAGCTCGACGTTGTAGAAGCCGGAGGCGTCGCTGCCGTCATCGGGTCGTCCATGCTGGGACACCACCGTGATCACTTCCGGATGCGCCTTGACGATCTGCCGCATGCGGTTGACCTTGTCCATGCCGGCTTCGAGCGAGATCGTGGTCGGCATGGTGGCGCGGATCCAAAGGTTGCCTTCTTCCAGCGCTGGCAGAAATTCGCTGCCGATGCGCGGCAGCAGCATGGCTGCCAACAGCAGAAACGCCACACCGATGGCGACGGTCGCCTTGCGCTTATCGAGCGCCCAGCGCAGCACTGGCGAATAGATCCGGCGGATGCCGCGTACAAAGATAGTTTCCGCTTCGCTGACGTGCCTGGGCAGTAGCAATGAGGCCAGCACCGGAGTCACCGTGAAGGTCGCGAGGAGCGCACCGGACAAGGCATAGGCATAGGTGCGTGCCATCGGGTTGAAGATCTGCCCCTCCACACCTTGCATGGTGAACAGCGGGATGAAGGCGGCGACGGTGATCGCGGAGGAAAACAGCACCGCGCGATCCACCTGCACCGCACTGATGAACAGCAGGCGAAGCCGTTCGGTCCAGCCATGCGCCGCATGGCCACGCGCATACATCGCGAAATCGCTTTGCGCCTGGTCGTGCAGCAACTGCTGCTTTTCCTCGTGATTCTTCTGAAAGTTGCGGAAGATGTTCTCGATCAGGATCACCGCCGAATCGACGATGATGCCGAAATCCACCGCACCCACGGACAGCAGGTTGGCCGAGTCGCCCAGCAGCACCAGGATGATGATGCTGAAGAACAGCGCGATCGGGATATTGGCGCTGACGATGATCGCGCTGCGCAGATCGCCCAGGAACAGCCACTGGATCAGGAACACCAGCAGACAGCCGAACAGCAGGTTGTGCAACACGGTATGAGTCGTGACATCGACCAGGGTGGAGCGGTCGTAGAACGGCACCACCTGGACACCCGGCGGCAGAGTGCCGTCATGGTTCAGTTTGTTCACTGCCGCCTTGACGCGGGCGACCACGTCATTGGTCTTCTCGGTGCGGTTCATCACTACGATGCCGGTGACCACGTCATCCTGATCATCGCGCCCGGCTTTGCCGAGACGGGGCACCGAGCCGACCGATACCTTCGCGACATCCTTGACCAGCACCGGCGTACCGTTCGACTGTGTCAGCACGATATTGCCGATATCACCGACGTCCTTGATCAGTCCCACGCCGCGGATATTTACCGATTGCTGGCCAAGGTTGATGGTGCGACCACCGACGTTGATGTTCGCATTGCCGATCGCGCTGATCAGCTGCGGCACGGTGATGTTGTAGCCCTCCAACTTGCGCAGGTCGGCGTCGACAGCGTATTCCTTGGTCGTGCCGCCCCACGTCACCACCTGGGCGATGCCCGGTACCGACAACAGCCGGCGTATGATGACCCAGTCCTGCAGAGTGCGCAGGTTGGTCAGGCCGTAGTGCGGCGGCCCGACTACTTGATAGCGGAAGATTTCGCCGACCAGGCTGGAAGCCTGGATCTGCGGCTGCTGATTGCTCGGAAGATTGACGTTCTGCTGCAGGTTCAGCGCCGCCTGCGTATAGGCGAAGTAATAGTCGATGCCGTACTTGAAAGTGATGCGGACGAAGGACAGGCCGTAGAACGAGGTCGAGCGAATGTTGTCGACGCCGGGCGTGGTGGCCAGGCCGATTTCCATCGGTCGTGTATAGGTCCGCTCCATTTCCTCCGCCGAAAGGCCGGGCGCCTGGGCGGTGATCTCGAGGATCACCGGTGCCGGATTCGGGTAGGCCTCGATATTGAGTTTGGAGTACGCCGCCAGGCCGGCGACGACGAAGGCCGCCAATGCCATGAGCACGATGGATCGTCGGGTCAGGGCAAATGCGATGAGGGCTCTGAACACGGTCCTGCCTTCTTTCTTCTAATGGGAGTGCGTGGCTATTCGCGACGAGGGGTTGTTATTGCGACTGCAGCGCCAGCGCATTGCTGAGGAACAGGGCGCCATCGCCAGCTACCCGTTCATTGGCCGTGAGGCCGTTAAGGACTTGATCCAGGCCATCCTGCTGCAGGCCGAGCTTGACCTCGCGTCGCACGAAGTGACGGCCGTCCTGCGTAGTGAATACGGTCATGGTGCCGTCGCCTTCGCGCACCACGGCATTGACCGGCACGGCGATCGACGGCATTGGTGCACCGGTCTGCACGGTGAAGGTGGCAAGCATCTGCGGATGCAGCTGATGTTGGGCGTTATCGATTTGCGCGTGCACGATGATCCGATGGGTATTGGGATCGACTGCACTGCCGATGTAGCTGATCTTGCCCTGCAGCGTTCGGTTCGGCAGAGCGGTTATCGTCACGGTTACCGGCTGACCGATGCGCAGACTCGAGATAGCGTCCTCGGCCACATTGGCCACCACCCATACGCTGGACAGGTCGGCTACCGTGATGGGAGCGGTAGCCGAGCCGGGTTGAACCAGCGTGCCGGGTGCGATGCTGCGCGCGGTTACCTGGCCGGCAAACGGGCTGACGATCGCCAGGGCATCGTCGACTTTGCGGTTGACGACGATGCGATCCATCGCTGCATCCGACTTGCCGAAGATACGCACTGCATTGCGGGCAGCCTGGTAATTGCCTTCGGCAGTCTGCTGATCGGAGACAGCCTGCTCGATGTCCTTCTGTGCGTTGGCCTGGACTTCGAGCATTTTGCGGGCTCGCTCCAGCGTCTTGTTCGACAGCGCGAGCAGACCCGCTGTCGAAATCAGATTGGACTCGGCCTGCACCAGGTCGGGGCTTTCCACAGTGAACAGCGTCTGGCCTTTCCTGACATCGTCGCCTGCCTCGGCCTGCACCTGCAGCACGCGTCCCTGATAGGGCGAGAACACCTGGGTCAGGCGGTTCTGGTTGAAGTCGACATAGCCGGTCGCATCGAGTTGTGTATCGAAGCCGTGCGTGCTTGCCGGAACCACGTTGATATGCCTGGCCTGCAGATCGGTGATCGCCACCGCATCCTTCGCGGCTAACGTATCGGCCGTGGCCGGCATCGGCACATTGCTGCGCGGGGCAAGCCATGTGTAGGCGAGAAACAGGATCAGGATGACCGGGAGAGCGGCTGCGCCGATCTTCAACGTGCGGGTTGTCTGCATGCTCACTCCAGATTCGATGCTGTAGCAAAACGCCGACAGCAAAACCGCCACGGCCTGCACTCGGCAGGCGTGCCGGATCAACCTCCGGGCAGCGGATCTCCGCTGCGTGTCGCATGACGACGGGCGAGAACACACAGCTCGCTGGTCGGCGCGTACTGCGACCAGCACCTTAGTGGCCACACAATCCAGGGAATAGTTACGGTTTGGAAAGGTTGTCGCCGCGATGAATATGGCGATGCTCTCGGCAATCGTCAGAGTGGATATGTCCGATCATGCGGTGGGTATGCCAGTGATGGTCAATCGCCAGATCACCGCGGCGGCAAGAGAAACGGCGGCAGCGATCCACAACGCAGCGTGCATGCCGTTCTCGAACGAAGGAGATGTCGCGATCAGCGTGCCGAACACGGCAATACCCAACGCGGCACCGGTTTGTCTGGCTGAGTTGAGTACGCCGGCGGCGATGCCGGCCTGGCTTTTCTCGACCGTTCCCATGGCGGGCGCCGTAGCAGCCGGGGAGATGAAACCGGCGGCGATGCCGATCGCCGGCATGGACAGCGCGGCGAGCCAGTAAGGCGACGCTGGAGTGAGCAGGGTCAGTCCCAGGAAGCCAAGCATGTAAAGACCGAATGCCGCGCACATGGGCCAGCGTTGGCCGTATCTGGCGACGAGAGGGCCCGAGAGCATGCTCCCGACCACCATTACCGCGGTCAGCGGCAGAAAGGACAGCCCGGTCCACAACGGCGAATAGCCGTGCACGCGCTGGAAATACAGGCCGAGCAAGAAGGTCAGGCCATAGAACACAAAGGCCGACACCATCGAAATGAGGGTTGAGCCCGAAAAGATGGCGTTCTTGAACAGGTGCAGCGGCAACATGGGATGTGACCGGCGAGCCTCGATCAACAGAAAAGCCACCCATGCCATGCCGTCGATGGTCATCCCGGCCAGGATCGTTGGCGATCGCCAGCCGAGCCGTGAGCCTTCGATCAGCACGGCGATCAATGCGCCCAGTGCAAGCATCGCGGTGATTTGTCCGGCGGGGTCGAACGGCCGTGCGTGCAGTGACCTCTTGTCACGAGGGATGCGGCAAGTCAGCCAGATTCCGACCACGCCGATCGGTGCGTTGACCAGAAAGATGCTGCGCCAGTCGAACAAGTGAATCAGGATGCCGCCGACCAGGGGGCCGGCCGCCATGGCGACTCCACCGCAGCCGACCCATACGCCGATCGCCGAGGCACGTTGCTGAGGATGCGGATAGGCATGGCTGATCAGGGTCAGCGAGCACGGTACCAGCATGGCCGCTCCGACACCTTGCAAGGTGCGAGCGGCGATCAGAATCATCAGGTCGGGCGCCAGTCCACAGAGCGCCGAGGCGAGGATGAACACGATCAGGCCGGCGAGGTACATATTCCGGGCGCCCCAGCGATCGCCTGAAATGCCGCCGGTCAGCAGCAGGCTTGCAAAAGCCAGGGTATAGGCGCTTACGATCCATTGCAGGCCAGCGATATCGGTTGCCAGGGCCTTGGAGATGCGTTCCAGCGCGACGTTGACGATCGATGCATCCAGCAACACCACGGCGTAGCTGATGCTGGTCGCCGCCAACACTCGACGTTGCAGCATGCTTGTGGCAGACACGGTCACCTTATCCATGACGTCGAGTGTGCACCGATCTTGCTGCTTGATGCTTCGATACTTGACGAAGCATTCGATCCGGCATGGGGTTACGCTGGCGACAGGTTTATCGGGGATCGAGCATGCGCGCACAACCTAATCTCGCTTCTGTCGCTTATCTGATCGCTGATCCGACGCGCGCGACCATGTTGATGACGCTGGTCGACGGACGGGCATGGCCGGCCGGTGAACTGGCCCATGCAGCGGGTGTGACGGCGCAAACGGCCAGCGCGCACCTTGCCAAACTTCTCGCCGGTGGCTTGCTGACAGTCAAGACCGAAGGGCGGCATCGCTACTATCGGTTGGCGGGCTCGCACGTCGCGCTGGCGCTCGAGCATCTCGCCTTGATTGGCACCACAGAACCTGTACGACGACGGTTGCCTGATCCGGAGGCGCGTCATCTGCGTCTGGCTCGTTGCTGCTACGACCACCTAGCCGGGCGGGTGGGAGTGGCAATGACGCGAGGCTTGCAGGAGCGCGGATGGATTGTCGCTGCGGCGGATAAGCGATTCGATGTGACGCCAGCGGGTGTCGTATGGTTCGACCGCATGGGCCTCGATCTGGGCGAGTTGCCGTCGAGCCGGCATGGAATGGCCCGACAATGTCTCGATTGGACGGAGCGGGAGTACCATCTTGCCGGTCCGCTCGGGGTGAGATGGATGAGCCTGTTATGCGCGAATGGTTGGCTGCGACGCTCGAAAACGTCTCGTGCTGTCCAGGTCACGCCGAAGGGTTGGGCAGGGTTGAAAGAACAGCTTGGCGTCGATCAAGGTTAACTCATGCCATCGCCTGAGTCGTGAAGAGCGCGCTCTCAGCCCTGCGGTAGCGAGATGCTCACCTTGAGGCCGGGAAGGGCGTCTTCCAGCGTGAGTGTGCCGCGATGCAGGGTAACTACCGCAGCCACGATCGACAGACCAAGGCCGTTGCCGCGCAAATGGCGACTGGCATCGACCCGGAAGAAACGCTCGGTCACTCGCCCAATGGCCTTGGCTGGGATGCCAGGGCCATCGTCCTGCACTACGAGGAGCACGTTCCTGTTATCGCGCAGGATACACACCTGGATACGTGCGCCACGACCAGCGTATTTCAGGGCATTGTCCAGCAAGTTGGCGGTGACACCGGCGATCAGATCGCGGTCCACGAAAACCTGTGGCTCCCCTTCGATCTTCAGACTCAATTGCATGCCCTCGTTCTCGGCCGCCGGCTGGTACAGCTCGACGATGTCGGCGATCACCCCGCCCAGAGGCATCGATTCAAAGTGCTGGCGACGAACGCCGGATTCGGCTTCGGCAATCTGCAGCAGCTTGTCGAGCACGATCGTGACGGCATCGATTTCATCAATGGCGTATTGTGCGCTGGCGGATAGTCTGTCTGTCGTCGAATGCCGATGCAGCGCATCCTCGAGGCTGCTACGGATGCGGCTCAGCGGCGTTCGCAGATCGTGTGCAATGGCGTTGGATACATCGCGCGCGGTTTCCATCAGGCGTTCGATCTCATCGAGCATGGAGTTGACGTCGTGCGCCACGATGGCGAACTCGTCCTGCGACCGACCGACGGCGATGCGCCGGTCGAGATTGCCCGCGGAAATTTCGGTGGTGGTGCGGTGAATCGCGTTGAGCTGCCTTTTCAGCTGTCGGCGAAACAGCCATGCGCCGAGCGTTGCCAGCACTAGCGCCAACAGACCGCCCAGCGACAGTGCCGTGATGCTCATGCGCTCGAGTTCGTGCTGATCCTGCACGTCGCGCCCGACGACTAGGTTGGTGCCATCCGGAAAGCGATAGATCAGTAGCCGGCTGATCGAGTCGCGCCCGAGTCGTTTCACCTGCTGTTTGACCAGCTCGTTACTGTGGCCATTGAGACCCGACCATGCGGTGAGGTTGCCGATGATCTTGTGCCCCTGCGGATCGACCAGCAGATAGACCTCGGTGTCGACATCGCGATCGTCGGTGAGCAGGAGATGGATCTCGTGCTCAAGTGCAGCCTGTCCCGCCTGGTTGTATATCTTGATAAGGCGCCGGGAAGTCGCGGTCAGCTGCGCATCAATATTGCGGGATATCAAGCCGGCAGTACCGATGTAGAACACGGTCGAGATGAGTGCGACCGAGACCAAGAGCAGCAGGCCGTAGCCGACAGCCATGCGAAACACCACGGAGTGCCGAAAACTAGCCATGGTCTGTGGTTTCGCCGGGCACGCCGACGGTATAGCCGACACCGCGTACAGTCTGAATCAGGGGGATTGCAGCATCCTTGTCTATCTTGGTGCGCAGTCGGCTCATCTGCACATCGATGACATTGGTCTCCGGGTCGAAGTGATAGCCCCACACTGCAGAGAGCAACATCTTTCGGGTGACCACCTCGCCCTGATGCCGAACCAGATACTCCAGTAACTGATATTCGCGTGGCTGCAGGGTGATCGGCTGTTGATCGCGATATACGCGACGCGTGCGCGTATCGACCCGTAGATCCCCTACCAGAAGCATGCCTGGATCACCGCGCTGGCCGGCTCGGCGGATCAGCGCCTCGATACGGGCCAGCAACTCGTCGAACGCGAACGGTTTGGTCAGGTAGTCGTCACAACCGCCGCGTAGCCCGCGCACGCGTTCGTTCAAGCTGCCGAGCGCGCTGAGAATCAATACCGGCGTGGCATCGCCTCGCACACGCATGGCCGACAGAATGTCGAGCCCATCGAGTTCGCCAGGCAGCATCCGATCAAGCACGATCACATCCCACTGTGTTTCGTTGGCAAGGGCAAGGCCGCGCGAGCCGTCGTGGCTAACGGTCACCGCGAACCCGGCGCGTTGAAGTCCGTCCTGGACAAGCTGCGCGGCAGCTTTGTCATCTTCGATAAGCAGACACCGCATGCGATGGGACTCTTGGTTGAAGGTATTCAGGCGGCACGCGTGCAGGGCTTTTGAATGTCGGGCCAATCATAAGGGTACTGGCTACTGCCAACACTGTGTGGCAGTTGGCTTTCACCAAGGCTTCCAAGTTGCTCGTGGGTACTTGGCGTTGAATTTTGAGGGTGGCCTGGGCCTGAAGGCCTTGCTGGTCGCGCGATCGAGAGTTCTCAATAGTTTCTGCCGACGTCCATCGGGGCGCGCGTTGTTGCGGCCTGGCACGGGTTTCTCGCCATGCGGGAGTGCGAAGCAGAAAGCATGGCTGAACGTTGCCTGGCATAGCTATTCCAGTCGTTTGCGAGCTTGGGAAGTGTCATGTACCATTGAACTATTGTATTAATGCGTTAGTACGTTATGAAGCGACGATCACTGGATCCGGAGACGCCCGATGCGTCCGCCAAGTTGAGTCTTTGCGAGGCGTTGCTCTCGTTGAAAAGTGCTGACGAGATGAGCGCGTTCCTCGGTGATCTGTGCACGCCGGCGGAACTCGAAGTGCTGGTGGATCGCTGGCGTGTGGTTCCGTATCTGCTGGAAAGTCTTTCGTATCGCGAAATTCACGAGCGTACCGCCGTCAGCATCACTACCATCGGACGCGTGGCGCGCTATCTCAATCAAGGCAACGGCGGTTACCTGGCGGCGGCAGCGCGGGCAGCGCGACGTCAATCGCAGACAGCAAAAAAGGCCAGGGCATGAAACAGCGTGATCGACTACGCATAGCGATGCAGAAATCAGGACGGTTGACTGAGCCGGCGCTGGAGCTGCTCAATCGCTGTGGTCTGAGTTTTCGGCAAAGTCGCGACAAACTGTTCTGCTTCGGCGAAGGTGAGCCGGTCGATCTGTTGCTGGTGCGCGATGACGATATTCCGGGACTGATCGCGCAGGGTGTATGCGATCTGGGCATCGTCGGTCGCAACGTGCTCGACGAGTTTCGACTCACCACTGGTCGTGAAGCCGCGCCACTGGTCGAACTGCGCCCGCTCGGCTTCGGTCGTTGCCGGTTGTCGATCGCTGTGCCGCAGGAGCTGGATTATCAGGGTCCGCAGACGTTGGAAGGCGAACGCATTGCCACCTCCTATCCAGGCCTGCTTGGCGAGTGGCTTCGCACCCATGCGGTAAATGCTGGCGTGGTCACGTTATCCGGTTCGGTCGAAATTGCGCCGAAACTGGGCACCGCCGATGCGATCTGCGATCTGGTGCAGAGCGGTGGAACACTGGTCGCCAATCAGTTGCGCGAAGCCGAAGTGCTGCTGGAGAGTGAAGCCGTGCTGGCTGGTCCCCTGGCTTTGCCGATTGACGAGCGTGGTGACATGTTGGAGCTGCTGCTGAAGCGGTTGGACGGCGTGATCCAGGTGCGCGAGTCGCGACTGCTTCTACTGCAGACTTCGCGCAGTTCGCTGGAGGCGATCACCCGGTTGTTGCCGGGTGGGCCGCAGCCAACGTTGCTGGCCGTTGCCGGGCAGCCGGATCAGCTGATGCTGCAGGCGCTGTGCGCCGGCGAAGTGAGCTGGCGGCAGCTGGAAGAAATCAAGAAGGCCGGAGCGCGCGAGATGTATGTGCTGCCGGTCGAAAAGATGCTGGCCTAGCGTCAGCCTGCTTCAATCAAAAGTCATTCAATCACAAGTCATTCCTGAGTCGTAACCAGCAAGGTTGTCATGAACAAGGCTTTTGCAAATCCGATCGGCATCAATCGTACCGACATGAAGCGTCTGGACTGGAATGCGCTGGACGAAGCCAGTCGCCGCGATGCGCTGGCTCGCCCGGCGCAATCGCGGGTGGACGATCTGCGCCGTGGCGTCGAGCAGATCATCGCCAGCGTGCGCACGGGCGGCGATACGGCGCTGCTGGAGCTGAGCAAGAAGTATGACCACTGCACGCTGGATGCGATCGAAGTCAGCGAGGCAGAATTCGATGAAGCCGAGACCGCACTCGCTCCAGAGCTGAAGGCGGCGATCCACGAAGCAGCCGAACGCATCGAGATCTTTCATCGCGCTGCCGCACCGCAGCCAGTAGGCGTAGATACTGCGCCCGGCGTGCGGGTGGAACGCGTGCTGCGTCCCATTAGTCGAGTCGGTTTGTATGTGCCGGCGGGCAGCGCACCGCTGCCTTCGACCGCGCTGATGCTGGGCGTGCCAGCAAGTATTGCTGGCTGTCGCGAAGTGGTGATGTGCTCGCCTGCGCGAGCGGACGGTCGCTGCGACGAGGCGGTGCTTTACGTGGCGCGCATCACCGGCGTGCACAAGGTATTCAAACTCGGCGGCGCGCAGGCGATTGCGGCGATGGCTTACGGCACCGCCAGCGTGCCCAAGTGTGACAAGCTGTTTGGCCCGGGCAACTCCTGGGTCACCGAAGCCAAGCTGCAGGTGTCTGGTGATCCCGATGGCGCGGCGATCGATATGCCGGCAGGTCCGTCCGAGGTGCTGGTGATTGCCGATGCCGACGCCAATCCGGCCTTCGTCGCGGCTGATCTGCTGTCGCAAGCCGAGCATGGGCCGGATTCACAAGTGATCCTGCTCAGTCCTTCAGCCGAGATGCTCGACAGAGTTACCGGTGAAGTCGATCGCCAGTGCGCCGCGTTGCCGCGCAATGCGATTGCCGCGCAGGCGCTGGCGCAGAGCCGCCTGATCAAGGTCGATTCGTTGGCGCAGGCGATCGAGGTCAGTAATCGTTATGCGCCGGAGCATTTGATCCTGCAGGTGGCTAAGCCGCGGAACTTGCTCGAGAGCATCGACAGCGCGGGCTCAATCTTTCTTGGCGCGTGGACACCGGAGTCGTTGGGTGATTACTGCAGCGGCAGTAATCACGTGCTGCCAACCTATGGCTACGCGCGTAGCTACAGCGGCGTGTCGGTGGCGAGTTTCCAGAAGCAGATCACCGTGCAGGAAGTGACGCCGGAAGGTCTGCGCGCGATCGGTCCCTGCGCGGCAACGCTCGCGGCGGCCGAGCAGTTGGAAGCGCACCGGCGCGCGGTAACGATGCGTCTGGCCGCGCTGAATGGCGAATCTTCCGAGGGAAAATCATGAGCGTGCTCGATCTCGCACGCCCGGAAATCCGCGCCATGCAGCCGTATTCGTCGGCGCGCATGGAGGCTAGCGATGGACAGATATGGCTCAACGCCAACGAGTCGTCGTGGTTGCCGGAGGGCGATGCCGGGGTTGGCTGCAACCGCTACCCTGAGCCGCAACCATCGGCATTGATCGATACACTGGCCGAGCTCTACGGTGTGCATCGCGAACAGCTGCTGGTCGGTCGCGGCAGCGATGAGGCGATCGATCTGCTGGTGCGGGCATTCTGTCGCGCGGGCCAGGATGCGATCTTGATCCAGCCGCCGACCTTCGGCATGTATTCCGTTTGTGCTCGCATCCAGAATGCGCACGTTGTCGAAGTGGCGTTGAAATCTGATTTCACGCTGGATGTCGATGCGCTGCTGGCGGCGGTGACGCCTGCGGTGAAACTGGTCTTCATTTGCACGCCCAACAACCCTACCGGCCAGATCGTGCCGCGTGCCGACATTGAGCGTCTGGCGCAGACGCTGTCGGGTCGCGCGCTGTTGATCGTGGACGAGGCGTATATCGAATTCTCCGATGCCGATAGCGCTATCGAGTTGATCGATCGCCACGAAAATCTCGCCGTACTGCGCACGTTGTCCAAGGCGTGGGCACTGGCTGGTGCGCGCATTGGCAGTCTGCTCGCATCAGCTGAAGTGATTGCCCTGCTGCGTCGGATCATGGCGCCATATCCGTTGCCTTTGCCTTGCGTGGCTGCTGCGCTATCCGCGTTATCGACGGTGGGCCAACAAAGTGCTCGTGAACATCTTGCCGTTATTCGCGAGCAGCGCGACGTCATGCAGAAAGCGTTAGTCAGGCTCGCTGGTGTGCGCGAAGTGTTGCCGTCCCATGCAAATTTTGTTGCCGTACGTTTCGACGATCCCGGTGCGGCATATCAGCGTCTGCTGGCGGCAGGCATCGTAGTGCGCGATGTACGCCGCTATCCGAATCTGGATGATGCGCTGCGTATCACCATCGGCACACCACAGGAGAATGCGCGCGTGCTTGATGTACTGAAGGCGAGTGCACTTCAGGAGGCACGCGCATGAGCCGCAAGATTCTGTTTGTCGATCGCGATGGCTGCCTGATCGAAGAACCCGCGGACGAGCAGATCGATCGCTTTGAAAAGCTGGCCTTGCTGCCCGGCGTGGTGGCGGCGCTGCAGCGCTTCGTGGGTGCGGGCTATCAGCTGGTCATGGTGACGAACCAGGACGGTCTGGGTACGCCCAGCTTTCCGGAAGCCGACTTTATCGGCCCGCAGGAGCTGCTGCTACGCATACTGGCCTCGCAAGGTATCGGCTTCCATGAAATCCTGATCGACCGCAGTTTTCCGTATGAGCACCTCGATACGCGCAAGCCGGGTATCGGCATGGTGCGTCACTATCTCGCCAGTGATGACTGGAGTCGCGCGGCATCGGCGATGGTAGGTGATCGTGAAACCGATCTGCAGTTCGCGGCGAACCTGGGCGTGCGGGGCTGCCGGGTCGGACCGCAAGGCATGACCTGGGATGCCATTGCGCATCAACTGCTCGATGCGCCACGCATGGCCACGGTCGTCCGTAACACCAAGGAAACCCGCATCACCGTCAATGTAGACCTTGATCGCGTCGCCGATCCGAAGGTGCACACTGGTCTGGGCTTTTTCGATCACATGCTGGAACAGATCGGCAAGCACGGCGGCTTTGCACTCGAACTTCAGTGCGATGGCGATACGCATATCGATGAGCACCACACCATCGAGGATTCCGCGCTCGCGCTGGGTCAGGCGCTGAAGCAGGCGCTCGGTGACAAGCGCGGTATCGGGCGCTACGGTTTCACGTTACCGATGGACGAATCGCAAGCGAGTGCGGCATTGGATCTTTCCGGTCGGCCGTACTTGGTGTTCGAAGGCAGCTTTCCACGCGAACACGTGGGCGATGTGCCGACCGAACTGGTGCCGCATTTTTTCCGTTCGGTCTGCGAAACGCTGGGCGCGAATCTGCATCTCACCGTACACGGCGAGAACGCACACCACATGGTCGAAGGCTGCTTCAAGGTTTTCGCACGCACCCTGCGACAGGCGATTTGTCGCGAAGGTAGCGAGCTGCCCAGCACCAAGGGCACGTTGTAATGAGCGTGGTGCTGGTCGATGCGGGCGGTACCAATATCGGTTCCGTGCGTTATGCATTGCAGCGGCTTGGCGTCGATGCTGAGTTGACCGCCGATGCCGAGACGATTCGCGCGGCGGACAAAGTGATTCTCCCTGGTGTCGGCGCCGCCGGCCCGGGTATGGCACGGTTGTGCGAGCTGGGCCTTGTCGACGTGATGCGTGCACTGACCCAGCCGGTGCTCGGCGTGTGCCTTGGCATGCAGCTGCTGTGCACGGATTCGGAAGAGGGCCACACCGAATGTCTTGGCGTGATTCCCGGCTCGGTGCGACGCTTCACTGAAGCCCCGGGTATACGCGTGCCGCATATGGGCTGGAATCAGCTGGTGGCCCGGCAATCGCATCCGCTGATCGCGGGTTTAGGCTACGACGACAGCGCGTACTTCGTGCACAGCTATGCCGTACCGGCCGGCGAATACAGTCTCGCCACGGCGGACTTCGGTGGAGATTTTTCCGCGGTGATCGCGCGCGACAATTTCCACGGCATGCAGTTTCATCCCGAGCGCTCGGCTGCTGTCGGCGCCAGATTGCTCAAGAATTTCCTCAGCCTGTGAGTACGGATGCCGTGAGCTTGAATGTCATCCCCGCCATCGATCTGCGCGGCGGAAAGGTGGTGCGATTGAAGCAGGGCGACTATGCGCAGCAGACTACATACGAAGCCGATCCATGCGAGCTGGCGCAGCGTTATGCCGCAGCCGGAGCGACCTGGTTACATCTGGTCGATCTGGATGGTGCCCGTTCCGGCAACCTCGACAATCTCGCCGTTATCGAGTCGATCGCCGCGGACGGCATGCGAATTCAGGCCGGTGGTGGCGTACGCGGCGAAAACGATCTCAGCCGACTGTTCAGCGCCGGCGTGAGCCGCGTAGTGCTCGGCAGCGTGGCGATTCGCGATCCCGAACTCGTGGCGGGCTGGCTGACGCGATACGGCGCCGAGCAGCTGACGATCGCGCTTGATACACGCAGGATCGACGGTCATTGGGTGCTGCCAAGCGCCGGCTGGACCGAAATGGAATCGCGCACGCTGGACGAACTGGCGCCGTGGTATGCGGAGAAGGGGGCGCGTCATTTGTTGTGTACGGACATCGACCGTGACGGCATGCTGGCCGGCTTCAATCTCGATCTGTATCGACACCTTGCGCAAACCGTCCCGGCGTTGGCGGTGCAGGCGTCTGGCGGCGTTCGTTCGCTGGATGATATCCGCGCCGCTCGAGAGGTCGGGGCGAAAGGCGTGATTCTCGGCCGCGCTCTGCTGGAAGGACGGTTTACCATCGAGGAGGCATTGGCATGCTGAGTCGCCGACTTATCCCTTGCCTCGATGTGCGCGATGGCAAAGTAGTGAAGGGTGTGCAGTTTCGCGACCATGTGGTGATGGGCGAAATCGTCGACCTGGCACTGCGTTATCGCGACGAGGGCGCGGACGAGCTGGTTTTCTACGACATCACTGCCAGCCCAGAGGGGCGTAGCGTGGATCGCGACTGGGTCGAGCGTGTGGCGCGAGTCATCGACATTCCCTTCTGTGTCGCTGGCGGTATTCGCTCAGTCGACGAAGCGCGTGCGGTGCTGCATGCCGGCGCCGACAAGATCTCGGTGAACTCGCCTGCACTAGAGCGGCCCGCATTGATCGACGAACTGGCTGCCGCCTTTGGTGTGCAGTGTGTCGTCGTCGGCATCGATTCGCTGCGTGATACCGACGGCGAATGGCGCGTGCGCCAGTACACCGGGGATCCTGACAAGACGCAGGCGCTGGCCCGCAAGACGCTGGACTGGATGCTTGAAGCGCAGCAGCGCGGTGCGGGCGAGATCGTGCTCAATTGCATGGGCAGCGATGGCGTGCGCAAAGGCTACGATCTCGAACAACTTTCCGTGGCGCGTGCCGTTTGCCATGTGCCGCTGGTTGCTTCCGGTGGTGCCGGTGTGCCCGAACACTTTCGCGATGCCTTCGTCGAAGCCGATGTGGACGGTGCACTCGCCGCCAGTGTGTTCCACTCCGGCGCCATCGCCATACCCGAACTCAAAAAGTATTTGCGCGCCCAAGGCGTGGCGGTGCGGTTATGAGTCTCAAGGAAAACAAGCGATGAGCGATTCCAATACCGATCTCAGGCGACTTGACTGGGCCAAGGGCGATGGTTTGCTGCCAGCTATCGTGCAGCACTGGCAAAGCGGCGAAGTGCTGATGCTCGGCTACATGAATGCCGAGGCGTTGACGCAGACACAGAGCAGCGGACATGTGACCTTCTATAGCCGCAGCAAGCAGCGCCTGTGGACCAAGGGCGAAAGCTCCGGCAACGTGCTGACACTCAAATCCATCCGCATCGATTGCGACGCCGATACCTTGCTGATACAGGCGGAACCCAACGGCCCAACCTGCCACGAAGGCACCTCAAGCTGCTTTGGCGAACGCGCCGACGTACGGCCGCCACCAGGATTTCTCGCCGAACTCGACGCCCTGGTTGCGCAGCGTCACGCCGAACGACCCGCAGGCAGTTACACCACCCAGCTGTTTGACGACGGCATCCGCCGGATGGCGCAGAAAGTTGGCGAAGAGGGAGTTGAGACGGCGCTCGCCGCCGTGGCCCAAGGCGATGCCGAATTGCTCGGTGAGTCAGCCGATCTCATTTTTCACCTTATCGTGGTGTTGCGCGCACGCGGTCTATCGCTGACTGATGTCGTGGCGTTGTTGGCCGAACGACATAATCGACACGGCGGGTAGCGACGTCGGAACGGGACATTGAACGGCGGCTTTCGACCGAGGCTGTGTGAAAACAACTAGCCACATGGTGTCGCTATCCTAACCTGACTTGGTGAGTGGATTCGGGCATGAAGCGATTCGTCG
>NZ_JACHCP010000011.1 GCF_014207185.1 Rhodanobacter sp. A1T4 | reverse complement strand
CACCTGCTGACGGGTCACCGCGGTGCTCTGGCCCGGCGGGATGGCCTGGATCGACAGGCCGGTCAGCTGGCCGCTGGTGTTATAGGTGAAGGTCAGCGCATCGCCATCGCCGGCCGTGATCTGGCTGAGCTGGCTACCGTTGTAGCTGAAGCGGTAGCTGGCCCCCGTCTGCGCATCGCTCAGTACGGTCAACTGGCCGCTGGCGTTATACGTCTCCTGCTGGCGGTTGGCACTGTCGGTCCAGGTCCAGGTGGAAGCCGCCGTACTCCAGCTCAGGGTGTCCTGGGCACCGCTCTGGCCGGTGCTGACGTACTGACCCGAGGTCGCGTTATAGCTGTAGGTAACCGCCGAGCCGTCATCGTCGGTGCGCGTGACCGTGCTGCCGGCGGTGTCCAGTGTTCCGGTCAGGCCACCGATCGATCGGCTGAAGCCGAACTGCCAGCCCGCACTCCCGCTCAACTGGCCCTGGCTGTTATAGGTGCGCAGGACATCCAGTGACAGGCCGTCGAAGATCAGACCTTCGTCCTGGCTCTCCAGCACCAGGTTGCCGGTGGCGGTATTGACGACCGGGGCCACATTGCCCTGGCCGATCGCTGCCTGCCCTCCCAACCCCTGGCCCAACTGACGCAGTGAACTGTTGTCCAGACCCAGACCATTACCCGATACGACAGCGACCATCGACTTACCCTTGCTTGCACATTGGCGGTGGCCGGTCGTCATGACAGGCCTCATCTAAGTCTTATCTGGTCTGGCGCGGAAAAGTTTAGGGGGGGGGCGAACTGGAGAGACTGGTTTTACAATGCCACGCCATCCACCACACAGGGCAGAGTGAAGATTTTAGGGACCTGAGGGGGAACCCTCACCTTCACTTGGAAAGTCAGCTGGCACGCCCCCCGCCCGATGGTGGACGGACACCCGCATCAACAACGCAACAAAGTCTCTTGCATAGCCTGCGACGTCGAAAAGCCCCGACCGTTGCTTCTGGCGAATCAACTTTTCGCGCACAGCCGTCCGATACGCTGCATCACGCCCATGCCTGATCGCTTGAACCACGAAATCGTCATCTGTACGCACGTTCATTTCGTCCATGCCCAAATGATGGTTCAGGCTGCCAGCCACACGCGTCGCAAATGTTTCGCCGGGTCGCGTAAGCACGGGGCAGTCAGCCCACAACGCATCCGAGGCCGTGGTGTGTGCGTTGTAGTGCTCGGTATCAAGGAACAGATCGGCATGACGGTAGCGCGACAAATAACTCGCGTGCGGCAGTTTTGCCATAAAGATCAATCGGGATGGATCAACCCCCATCCTCCTCGCTGCGATTCGCAAGCGTTCATCCGCCTGCCCCGGTCCCTTCAAAAGCCAAAGCACACTACGCGGTACCTCGCGCAACACGCACATCATCCTCAAGAAGCTGCGCGGATTGATTTTGTAACTCGCGTTGAAGCATACGTACACCGCATCCCCTTCGGGTGGTAGACCACATGCTTCGCGTGAAGGCGGCTCGACGACGGCCCGCGTGCTATCGCTGCACTGATAGCACCGCGGCAGATAAGCCACGGTCTCCGAGAAATACGGCTGCAAACTCTCGGGCAACACGAAGCGGTCAGCGATGATGTAGTCGAAGAAAGAAGCGCCCGTCGTGCCCGGGTATCCCAACCAGTTCACCTGAATCGGCGCGGGTCGATGTGCAAGGATTTCTGGTTGGCGCGCACGACTGTAGCCATCCAAGTCGATGAGAATCTCGATGCCTTCGGCATGTATCAGGCTCGCGGCATCTGCCGCTGAAACGCCTGAAATATCGTGGAATTGATGTGCCGCGGCGGCGAATCGTCGCTTTTCCACGCTGACCGGCTCATTGCTGGTGGAGAACAGATGTGCCTCGACAGCGGACGAACGCAAACGCTCAAATAACGCGGAGGTAAGTACCGCCGTGGGATGCGGACCGAAACCGTGCGATACAAAGCCGACGCGCAATCGCTCCGTGCGAACAGGACCCGGCGACAAATCGAAGCGCCGCGCTCCGACGGCTGCAAGCTTTGATACCCTGGTCTTCGCACAGGCAAGCTCCAGAGCCGCGGTAGCGCCCTCGGATAGAAAGTCGATGGGAGACATGCTTACACGTGAGGCCGCGACCTGCGCCTTCAATTGCTCGCTTAGTACACCCAGGCCATCCCAGTCACATAGCCGTCGCTTCAACGACACCAGTGCCACGAGCAAGCTCATATCACTTGGCATGCTCTGAAATGCGCGCTCGCAGGCATCACGCGCCGCTTCATACGCATTCGTGCTTTCATACAAATGTGCAAGTTGTAGCTGCAATGAGCCATCTCTTGGCGCTATGCGGGACGCTTGTACAAATGCGTCGATCGCCTCGCCATGTTTTCCCTGATGTCGCAGCGCCTCGCCCAGCAATCGCCAACCTGGCAGGGTCTGGGGCGCAGTAACAATGAGCGATCTGGCTCGCCGTTCGGCTTCCTCAAAGCGACCGAGCCGAACTTCACAACGCCCCGCTTCGGCATCAGCACCGATTGCCAGGGGATTTCTGGCTGCCAGCTGGAAGCAGCGAAAGGCCTGTTCATAACGCGCCGCCAGAAACAAGTGACGACCGAGATCGAATAGCGCATCCGTATCGGCAGATACAGAGGACATGGCAACGCCGAGGCGCTCGTCAAACAACGCCGGAAGCATCTGCTCGACCGAGATACCGGCCTGACCCACGACGGCGTCGCGTAGCGCACGAAAGCCTTCAGCCGTCATAGTCCCCGTGATCCCTGTTCGTCCAAGATCGCTTGCGCGCGACCATCGGCAGCTCGCCAAACGTCGTTATAGTGTGCGGTAAAGTGAATCGTTGCTACACCTTTGCTGTAATCGATCCTTGTTGCAATCGATGCGAACGATGGTCAGCGACGTCGCTCAAGGAAACCGTTTGAATATGCACGATCACTCATGCGCACGCTTTTAGTCACCACGGCCAACGAGGCATATGTCCCTTTGCTGAGGGGGCTTGTCGGGTCATTGCAGCAGTTGAACCCGCTCCCATACACCGCACTGGCCTGCTTTGACCTCGGACTCAGCGCAAGCAGTCGTGCATGGATTGAACACTACGCGGCACACGTTGTGACTCCCGACTGGGATCTGCCGGTTGCCGCACAACTTCGAGAAAAACAGCCCGAGCTGCGAGCGCTGACCGTACGCCCCTTTCTTCCCCGGTATTTCCCCGGCTACGACGTGTACCTGTGGATCGATACCGACACCTGGGTACAGGAGCGCTTTGCACTGGAGTGGTACATCGAAGGCGCCTCGCGGGGTGCGTTGGCAGCGACACCACAAGTGCACCACGCCTATCGCCAGACGGTAACAGGCCTTAACTGGCGGATGCAGCGCATGCACACCTATTTCGGCAAGGAAGCGGCGCAGCGATTGATGTGGGA
Organism: Rhodanobacter sp. A1T4; assembly: GCF_014207185.1. GTDB lineage: Bacteria > Pseudomonadota > Gammaproteobacteria > Xanthomonadales > Rhodanobacteraceae > Rhodanobacter. The sequence continues at coordinate 160,878 of NZ_JACHCP010000011.1, read as the reverse complement.
GACCTATGTCAACGCCGGCGTCTTCGCGCTGCCCGCCGGAGCTCCGCATTGGACGATATGGGCCAAGCACTTCAACGCGGGACTGAAGGCAAGCAACGGCATGCTGTGCTGTGATCAGACTGCGCTCAACTACGCAATGTGGACACATCAGCTGCCCTTCCAGCCATTGACTGCACTGTGCAACTGGCTCTGTCATCTGGCCTTGCCTCGCTTCGACGCAAGCACGCAGCGCTTGTGCGAGCCGGCTATACCAGGCCAACCGATCGGTATCGTGCATCTCTCGGCAGATACCAAAGACGTTACGATCGAGGTCGGCACAGAGGGAGGCAGCAGGAAGATGAGTCTTCGCTTTCCCGGCGGAAAACCTACTGTCTAACCAACCGCGTCGTTCGGGAATGTCCCCGGCGTTCCACCGTTGCGTCGATGCGCAGCCATGCGTGTAAGCAAGGAGGCAAAGTCCCGTGCATAAGCTGCCGTGTCGAAATGACCGGACTCCTTGATCTGTCGCGCGAGCCGTTGGCGCATGTTTGCGCGATAAGACGTGTCGAGTCCGTAACGAACTCCCAGCGCAACGAAGGCCTCGTCGTTATCGACATTCAACTCATCCATCCCCGAGTGGTGATTAAGGCTGCCCGCCACCCGCGACGCAAACGTCTCCCCCGGCCGCGTCAATAGCGGGCAGCCTGCCCATAACGCATCGCTCGCCACGGTGTGCGCGTTGTAATACTCGGTATCCAGGAAGAGATCGGCATGCCGATAGCGCGACAGATAGGCGAGATGCGAGAGCCTGTCCATGAATACCAGACGCGATCGATCGATATCCCTGCTTGCCGCTGCTTGTATCAGTCGTTCATCCGCATGCCCTGGCCCTTTCAACAACCACAACACGCCACCTGGCACCTGGGCAAGTACACGCATCATGCGGTCGAAACTGCGATGGTTGATCTTGAAGCTCGCGTTGAAGCAAACGTAAACGATGCCCTCTGGCGGCAGCCCACACGCCTCTCGCGACGGCGGCTCCGGCAGAACCCGCGATGTATCGCTGCATTGATAGCAACGCGGCAAATAAGCAGCCTTTTCGCTGAAAAACGGCTGTAGCGACTCCGGTAATACGAACCGATCCGCAATGACATAATCCATATAGTCAGCACCCGTAGTCCCCGGATAAGCCAGCCAACTGACTTGAATAGGCGCGGATCGATGGGCAAAGACACCTGGCGAACGCGAACGTGAATAGCCGTCCAAATCCACCAGAATGTCGATACCCATCTCACGCACTTGGGTAGCGATGGCTTGCGTGGACATCGTCGAAACATCGTGAAATATATGAGCGGCGGCAGCGATGCGGCGACGTTGCGGGCTATCAGCCGGCGACCGGGTAGAAAATAGGTGTATCTCCAGCGCAGACGACCTCAATTGTTCAAACAAGGATGTCGTCAGCAATGTGGTGGGATGTGCGCCAAAACCGTATGACACGAAACCGACCCTCAGGCGGCCGCTGTCGACTACCGTCCGGGGATTGGCACTCACCACAGCAGACGGCGTCGCGGCAGAGATAGCGCGCGCGCGCGAACGCGCTACCAGCAACTGCTGTTCAGCCGAGGCATCTTCGGCAAGAAACTCGAATGGCGAGATATCCGTAGAACCGCTTGTGACACTGTCGGCCATTTCGCGGGAAAGCGCATCAAGCTCTTGCCAATCGCAAACACTGCGCTTCGAAAAAATCAGCAAATACAGACTGCGCATATCATTCGGATTCAGCAGATGCGCTTGCGCATACTCAATGGCCGCCAATTCAATGTCCTTACTCCTCTCATACATCTCACCCAACTGAAGATGCAGGGAAAATTGCGACGGACTGTGCAGGATCGCTCTGCGCATCGCGTCAATCGCTTCGTCGAGTCGAGTCTGAGCAGCAAGCACATCGCTGAGCAACAGTAGTGCGGGACCAAAGTCCGCACGTCCGAGAAGCACATCTCGAGCAAGCCCCTCCGCAATATCTGGCCGCCCCAGACGCAACTCACATCGACCAAGGTTCACCTTCGCCCCAAGCGCGCGCGAATCCTCCGACGCAAGTGCATAACACGCGCGAGCATGCTCAGTAGCTCCCATCAGGAATAGCTTCCGCCCCAATTCGTTCAACGCGAAAACGTCGATAGCCTCGCCTGACAATGATGTCTGCAAGCTCCGCGCAAAGACTTCCGCAGACATGCCAGTCGGCGACACAGGACTTATACCCGCGATCTGTCCGTAGCAAATTTCAATATCGCTCAGCAAAATTGTCCCCGAACGAACAGCCACACCCAACTGCCCCTTCGGTACACGGAAGCGCAGCACCACGTATCCTTGGAGTCATCAGGTAGGTAGCCCGATACCTCGATAGGCCTACCCAAATAATCTATCCCAGATGGCATGCCATGAGCACGGTCGTACTACAGTCCTATCGCACTACCAACGTTGCACCCTGGATGACGTGCTGTATGCAAACCGTCCGGGAATGGGCTGCGCTTCGTGGCTTCACTTACGAATTCGTTGACGATGCGCTGTTCGACTATGCGTCGCCCCAGCTGCGCGCACTACCTCGCAATTCCATATTACCGCTTACAGATGTCGCGCGACTCGGGTTACTTCGTGCGCGCCTCGCGTCCGATTACGAACGTGCCCTATGGATAGACGCGGACGTCGTGATCTTCCGGCCCGAGCAGTTGCTCGTTGCCGACGATGGCGGTGCAATGCTGTGCCATCAGATCTGGTCTTCACAAGACGCACAGCAGCGACTAGTTCATCGTAAAGGCATCAATAATGCTTTCATGATGTTCAGGCGCGGCCACCCATTACTCGCGTTCTTGCACTACTCAGCCGTCCAATTGTACGGTCACTATGATTCGGCAACCATGCCTCCGACGGCGATCGGCACAACCTTTCTAACAAAGCTCGGCACGCTATTGCCAATCCGGCTTATGCCGAATGTCGCGTGCCTTAGCCCCATGCTCGTTTCGGCACTGGTTCATGGCACTAACACTGAGTGGTTGACCGAACACGCGACCCAATTTGGGCAACCGTTCTACGCCGCGAACCTCTGCCACTCGATGCTGAGCGAAGGGGAAGAGATTGCGCCCCATCGCGAGAAGTTCAGCGACGCTCAGCTAACGACGATGGTTGAAACTCTGATGCATACGCGCGGGCGACAACTGCTCTCCCGTGATGCGTGATCGACATCTACTATATCCGATGACCCTAAACTCCCCGTTCTCTTTGAAACAATGATTAAAAGGGCATTGGCTACATGTACGTGTGTCGGGTCTCGATGTAGCAATCTGTGGTAGTCCACTCCGTCCCCTTTAGCCGTGATTTAACTACCTCCGCCCCCTTTAATTTCCTAATTTCCGGGACAATTTCCAGGCGCTTACTGGTTTGTGCAATTCAGCGATTCGTCGGAAAGTGAGTCAGATCCCGAGATCTTTTTACGCTTTCGCCCCGTGTTGCAAGGCTCTAGCTCGTCGCAAGGCGCTTTAGCATGTCGGTATCCAGCAGGTCACCCAAGGCGATTCCGAGAGCGTCGGCGAGCAGCCCCATGTTGTCGATGGAAACGTTCCGCATTCCACGTTCGACTTCGGAAACATAGGTGCGACTCAGGCCCGCCTGCAGCGCAAGCGCTTCCTGCGATAAATCTTTAAGACGTCTGGCCTGACGAAGGTTGCGCGCGAATACGAGGCGCGGCGTGGCATGGACGGATGCTTTGCTCATGGCGCAAGCATCCATGTAGAAGGAGTTGACGGCTACAAATTATATGGGTATAAATAACAACTATAAGAGACATTTTTATAATAATACAGAACTTCTTGATCTGTATAAGGGTCAGATCATTCACAGGGAGGACCGGCTGTTTCCTTGATGCTGCCGGAGAGATGTGATGAGGGATGCGCGATCTACTGTGTCAATTGCTTGCGAAACGTTGCTGGATAGGTGAGCGGGAGAAAGGAGGGATGGGGGATTACCACATCGGTGCCGGTGCTGCCGCCTTCCTCGCCACTGTCCGGATCATCCGGATCGACATCATGCGCCGGCAGTGCGCCGAGCATCGTGCCCAGGGCGTAATACGTATCGGTAATCAGGGCATGGCCATCGGCGTCGTAGCTGATCGTTTCTTCCACGCCCTTTGAGGCGCCGCCGGTGGTGAGATCCACCGCGTAGTCGGCGCGGATCAGCTCGTCGCGCCCGTCGTAGTAGCTGCGCTGTACCAGTGTGTCACCGGCCGTGCTCACCGTCAGCTGGCTGGTCACGTTGCCGTCGACATCGTAGGTCTGCGCGTACGAATCGGCGGTGTCGGTCACCACGATCTGACCGTTGACCAGCGACCCGGCCGACACCGCTACGCGATTGGCGCCATCGTAGGTGTACCACGCATTCACCGTCGTACCACCCGAGGTGGCGCTCACTTCGCGGCGGTTGCCGGCAGCGTAGGTGTCGGTGATTACTCGCCCTGCATCAACCGCGCTTCTGCCGCTACTTTATAAAACACCCCGGCAGCCTCCGGACTCAAGGGCTCGACTTCGCGTGCAGTCAAAGCACCGATGACAATTTCACCGAGCCGCGAACTATCCTGCTCACCTCGTGTGACGGCAAGCAAATAGTCAAGTTGGTGCTGGATGGAAAGGATCGGCTGACGATCCGGAAAACGTATTAGCAAGCTATCGCATTGCTTCACAGCCATCTCAAACAACTGAATTCTGGATGACATATTTTTACCTTCGCCCGAATTGCGTAGATCGTTCATAAGACGCCAACTATCCTCTGCGTTTCAAATTATAGAGATGCTACTGCGGCAATCTAACCATAAGTTTAGGGCAAAAACTCGCAAAGGCGGATGTTTTTCATTTAAACGATTTTCTCGTTATCAACGAGAAACTATTGCTATGAGTACGTCCAATTTATTTTCGATTCGATCCTTCTGCGCTAACCGAACCAGCGGTCTCTGTCCCAGATAAGCCTGTATTGTCTGGAACATAAAAAGAAGCCGCCTTTCGGCGGCATCTTTCTAGTGAGGGATCTACTTGACGGTCAATCCTCCTTCGAGTTTCGGTGGAACTAGCATCTGAACTTCGAGTGGTCCCTCCTCAGCATCAAGGATGTAGACGCTCTCACCTTCTCCGAGGTTTCCAATTGACTCTTTGATTTTTTCTTGGGCGGTCTTCTCTTTGCGTAGCGCGAACATCTGGGGACCAACAACTTTGGCCCCAAGATCGCGCAAAACGCTTTCCAGAGCACTTAGTCGTTCCGTGCTTTTTGCAACGACAAAGACAAAGACTTGTCCGCGCATTGTTAGATTGAAGTTCTCGATTGCCATATTACCAATCACCTATAGCCTGAATGTTCCCGTCCCCAGTATTCAAGGGTCTAAACCGGATAGCAAACGTCCCCTCACTGTTCACGATTACTGATGACCGTTGGTTTAGCAAAGTGAGTGCGGCTCGGTCTGCGGAGCTGGGTTGAACCGCCAAGAAGCCTTCGCCAGGTTGCGTATGCAGGATTAGTCGGGAATTCGTAGGGATTTCACCCATCTGAGGACCCAGCTCGCGTACATATAGCTGACCTGTTGCGCGATCTCTGAAGTAAGCAACTTCATTTCCACCGGCTTTCGATGCTGCAGCAATGTCCTGAACTGTGACCTGTCCTCTTACGACTGGCAACGTACCACCGGCTTCACGAATATTATTAAGAAGATCGCTAGCTCCTTGGCCTGCCACTGCGGGTTGCTCAGTGGCAATCCTAACTCCGCTGCTGACTGCTGGATTTGAAACCTCAATCATCAACTGCTTGTTGGGAACAAACAGTTGCTTTCCACCACCTATCGCTTCGAAAGACTCTCCCGGTACCGTCCAAGTATCGATAATTTTAGCAGCAGTGCTTTGCAGAGCCGCCACACTTTCCGAAGGTGTGTATAAAGTCGGCACACGCCCTTCAAGGTTGATACCTAACGTATCAGCAGGCGTATCCAAGTCCGCGAAGTAGTTCCCCTTGGTGTCGTTGAGAACTTGTTGAACGTAGTTAACCCCAGGCTCCAACTGCGTCAAGCCCACCGGCTGACTGTAATCGATGCCTTGTAGATGACCAACTAGCCTCTCGCCTTCGTAACCTGCATCCGAATAGAAGTCATAAGCAGTATTGAACTGGTCCAGCGTTGAGCTATCAGCTACGTCACCAAGCACTGCCTGCTGTACAACATCGCGTGCCGTTGAGCCAACGGTGCTCGCATCGCTACCCTCTGCTGTTGCAATGTCAGCGGTGGTACCAATATCACTGCTAATCACGGATGGTCGGAAGCCTGAGAGATCATCTCCGACGGCACCCAACTGGCTCTCTGATGCGAGTGCGGCATAGCCATCACTCGATCCCACAAACCGCACATCGCTGAGTGCGCCGGCTAGATTGGCTACCCCATCACTGAGCGCACCGACGCTTGCCACGCCAAGGCGACCCAGGCCTACCGCCCCATCCACTGCCAAACCAACATTGGTAGTGATCTCACCAATTTCAGCACCGGATTCGAAATTGCCGGCAATGGTGCCATCACCACTAAGCGCAGCCGCATGGTTGATCGTCGACTGGATAGAATTGATTGCATTGTCGATAGGATGATTCTCTAGTGCATTCACTCCTCTCGCGACAGTTTCACCCAACATGTCACCATCGGCTTCAAAATAATCTGTAACGCCAAGCCCCCCTTGTCCCAAAACATCATTGAATGCTGAACCCGTAAATTCTCCGGCTAACAACACACCTCCTCCTATAGCTTTTACGCTAGCACGCCCTATCCCGTAGACCGAACCCAATATTCTCGCCGCCGCCAGTGTTCCATCATCGATAGGAGGTGCAATACCGATAGGCTGGACGGGGTCCGGGGTGATGGGTTGAGATGCATATGCTGTTTCGTCCGTTGCCTGGAAGGTCTGCACGGTATTGGACCAGTCGGCTTGACCGTCATTCCGCGCAATCAGATATGGATCGACATAGGTTCCGCTGTAATTGGTCGTACTCGCCAATCTACCAGCGGTTCCGTCGCTTAATTCCGTCGTTCCTAACGTCACCTGCGATTTTGTCGCGTCGAAAACGTTGCCTTCACTCGTTGTCTGGGTACCTATGCCAGCCATGTCCTCCGCGGCTAATTCTTCTTGCAATTCCAGCGCCGCCTGTGGGTCAACATGACTCAAGTCAATCGGTTGATCCTCTTCAGGACCCGTAGTCGATCCGACAATACCTGCACCCGTAGTCTGCATTTGTTGCCAAGCCATACCCAACATCGACTGGCCATCATTCGATGAGCTCGCTCCATACAACCCTGCCCCCATCAGGCTGCCCGCACCCGCCTCGTTGTACTTTGCGAGCAAGTTGTTCGGATCGTAGGTGTTGCTAAGTGATTCCGTTTGTTGGTTCTGCTGACTCGTCTGGTTATTTGATTGCTGCTGATACGACCGGATACCAGCGATAGCGGTCGTGCCCAGCACATTGCCAGCGACGCTCTCACCCAGCTGTGCCCAGCTCAACACATGGTTGTCGCCCAGCGCCACATTGACCTCGCGGTTGACCGTGCCGGAAAGGACTGCACCAGCCAAATCAGCGGCCACGCTACCGGTGGTGATGCCCTTGGATTCGTCGGCTTCACTGGGCAACCCGGTTTGTGCCGTGATGCCTTGAGCCAACGCGGAAGCAACCAATCCGTCCCAGCTGAAATGCTCGGGCTGTTGCGTCACTTCCGCGCTCGTCACGCCCGCCGCGTAGGAGCCCGCGCCCATCACGTATTGGCCTAAGGCATTCAAGCCGCGCCCTGTGCTGGCTGCGTCACCAGGGATATTCCCCACAGCATCGCCGAAGGTATTGGTTTCCGACAGACCGTAACCGATGCCGGCTGTGAGTCCAGCCGTCAACCCACCCTCGAGTGCCCCCTCCAACGAGAAACCCTGCTGGATGCCCTCGGCCTCGCCAGTCAGCTGGCCCAAGGCATTTCCCACGAAACCGCCAATCGCCGCCGCGCCCACACCCACAGCACCCAAACTACCGCTGAGTGCCGCCGTGCCCGCCGCAAAGAGGGAGCCCGATGCGGCGCCGAAGGCTTCAGCTGCGACGCCTGCAGTGAAGACGCTAGCAACGATGACCACGGCAAGCACCACGATGTCCGCCAACGCATTGCAATGCGAACTCGGCGGCGGTGGCGGTGGTGCAATCGTCGGCAGACTGGGCGTGGTGCTACCCACGACGCTGCTGGGGTCGTACGGCTTGTAGGTCGTGGCGGTATTGCTGTTGGTGGTGACCTGCGGGATGGTCAGCCGCTGACCGATCGACAGATCGCTGTCGCTGCTCAGCGCGTTGGCCTGCGCCACCACGTACCACAGGCTCGCGTCGCCGTACTCCGCTTGCGCGATGCTCTGCAGCGTGTCGCCGGCCTGCACCACGTAACCGTTCGGTCCGTTGGTGCTGCTGCTGAAGGCGGTGACCTCGGACAGCACGTCGACCGTGCCGGCATCGTCGTAGTGCGCCACCTGCTGGCCGTTGACGTAGACGTAGTGCTGGTTCTCCAGTGCCGGGTTGGTGCCCTGGTCCAGCGTCGCGCCATCCGCGGTGCCGTCCTGCCGTTCGATGATCTCGCCGTTGCCGTCGTAGGCAAACACCCGCACGGTGTCGGCCACCGTGCCGCCGGCGTATTGCGTGTGCTGGGTCAGCGCGACCAGGTTGCCACGGTCGTCATACACGCTCTCGTCGGTGGACGGACGCACGTTCGGCGTGTCCGATACGTTCTCGCCGCTGGTGGTGGATTGCAGGTAACCGTCCTTGCGCAGGTAGGTCACCGCGTACTGATCCACCTCGCCGGTGACCGCGTTGCGGTACTGGTACGCCAACACGTCGCCATCAGCGTCGTAGCCGGCGCTGCCGTCGGCCCCCTGGTAGACCACCGAGGTCTGCAGGGCCAGCGAGCCGAAGGTGGTCGCGTCCTCACCCGGTGCCGTGGTCGGTGCCGCGCCGCCATCGGTGCCGTCCCAGCTGGTGGCGTTACCGAAGTCCTGCTCGTCGGCCAGCCGGCCGACGACGTCGTAGTAGTCGATCGTCGCCGTGTCCAGCTCGCCGCCCACATCGGTGCCGGTGCTGCCGCCCTCCTCGCCACTGTCCGGATCATCCGGATCGACATCATGCGCCGGCAGTGCGCCGAGCATGGTGCCCAGGGCGTAATACGTATCGGTGATCAGGGCGTGGCCATCGGCGTCGTAGCTGATCGTTTCTTCCACGCCCTTTGAGGCGCCACCGGTGGTGAGATCCACCGCGTAGTCCGCGCGAACCAGCTCGTCGCGCTCGTCGTAATAGCTGCGTTGCACGAGTGTGTCACCGGCGGTGTTCACCGTCAGCTGGCTGGTCACGTTGCCGTCGGCATCGTAGGTCTGCGCGTACGAATCGGCGGTGTCGGTCACCACGATCTGGCCGTTCACCAACGACCCGGCCGACACCGCTACGCGGTTGGCGCCATCGTAGGTGTACCACGCATTCACTGCGGTACCGCCCGAGGTGGCGCTCACCTCGCGACGGTTGCCGGCGGCGTCGTAGCTGGTGGTTTCGTTCAGCGTGACGGCACCGGTCAGTTCGTTGGTTTCCACCACGTTGCTGATGCGGTTATGGCTGTCGTAGGTGGTTGTGGTGACGGTGTGTACCGCCTGGTCGTTGCCATCGACCGTGGTTGACTCCTGCCGGATCTGGTTGCCGTTCGCATCGTAGCTGTAGCTGTAGCTCGATCCGTCCGAGTAGGTCTGCGTGGCCAGCTGGCAGTCAGCGTAGTAGGTGTCGGTGGAGCTGTTGGGCGTGGTGATCGGCGCGGTGACGTACGCCGGTGTGGTTTGTCCCTGTGCCGTCGGTGACCAGTTGTCGCTCTCACCGGTCAGCAGGCCCGTGTTGGCGTCATAGGTGTAACTGTAATTGGCGCCGCTCAGATCGATGTGGTTGGTTACCTGCCCGTAGGCGTTGTACTGCCAGGTTTCCGAATCGCGATCGGCGGTGGTCTGGCCGACCAGGTTGCCATCCCTATCGTAGACGTAGGTGTCCTGCACCACGCCGGTGGGCGTGGTGGGAATGTACTGGTAGTTCCATACCGCCGCATCGACGGCGACGCCGCCGATACCGTTGGCGCTGCCGTAGGCCGCCAGCGCGGCGTAAGCCGCCCCCGGTGGGGCGTTTGCCGTGATGCTGGACGTGTGGTATTGGCCCTCATGATCCGAATCGATGACGTTGCCTACACTGGTACCGATGAGGTTGCCGGAGGCGTCGAACCACTGGATGGCCACCGCACCGGCCGCCTCGGCCCCATCGGGCGCCAGATACAGCGACACCTGGATCGATGCGCTGATGGTCTGGCCTGGCGTCACCGGCACCTGGTCCTGGTTGACGATGTAACCCGACGCATCGCCGTTGAAACCGGCGACCCACGAACCGTTGGACGTATTCGTGCCCTGCACGATCGACCAGCCCGCGCCCTTGTCCCAACCCGTGTCGCCGTCCTCGAAATCCGGATTGGCCGGCTGCTGGGTATAGCTGCCGTTGGGTAGCCATACGATGAGGGAACCGTTCGCACCGGTACTGGTGGCGCCGGCGGGTGGCACGTAATCCCACGTCACCGTGCCCGCGAACGCAATGGTGGATTCGCCGTAGTTGGTGGCGTTCAAGCCTACTGATGCAAACGCCGCACCGGCCGGTGCAGTGCCGGTGACATAGGACTGATCGCCGGAATCGTCCTTGGCGACGATATTGCCTGAGCTGGTGCTCAGGAAATTGCCGTTGGCGTCGTACCAGTTGATCAAAATGACGCCGCCACCGTGCGGCCCCTCAATCAGGATGGGTGGCGATGTCGCGGAAATGATCTGGCCCGGCACCACCGGTACGCGATCCTGGTTGATCGTGTTGCCACCGTAGCTACCTTCGTAGGCGGCCTGCCCGTTACCGATGACCCAACCCGGATCCGAGTCCCAGCCGACATTGACTTGCGAGAAGTCGGCATTCGTCGGTGCCTGTGTCCAGCTGCCTGCCTGCGCGGTGTGCTGAGAGGACACGCTGGCCGCGCGCTGCGCCGCATCCTGGCTCCAGATAACGCGACCCTGGCTGTCATAGCCATCGTAGTTGGCGTGCAGTGCCGCATCCGTGGTGTCGCCGCTTTGCAGATAGGCGCTGCCGATACCGTCATAACTGATGACGCGGTCGCCGTTCTGGTCAAGCACATAGGCCTGCTGCCAGACCGCCTGACGCGAGCTGTCGTCGGCGGAAAGCACGAAGTCACCCGACTGCACCGTGCGACCGAGGGCATCGACATTGGTAAAGGAGATATTGCCGTTACCGTCCTGGCTGGCGACCTTGTTGCCCAGCGCGTCATAGCCCGTAAGTGTTACCGCGCCGGTGCCGTCGATGGTTTCGGTCACCTGGCCTAACGCGTTGTAGACGTTCTGCGTGACGTTGCCATCTTCGTCGGTACTGGAGACGACGCTGCCCTGATCATCGTACGACGTTGTCTTGACCGGCGTCGTGGTGGTCGCGACGCCGCTGGCGCTGACAACGGTTACCGCCGCCTCGGTCGTGGTAACGACATCATTGCGCTCGTTGTAGGCATACGTGATCGTGTTGCCGAGCGCGTCGGTGGAGCTGAGCACGTTACCCCAGGCGTCGTACGTTGCCTGCAGAATGCCAGCGCTCTCACCCGATGCCGCGGTACTGCTCGGTGCCTGCTCGGCGATATCCCTGCCGTCGAGGTCGACGGTGTAGATGGTTTGCGCCGTGCCGCTCGAACCGGTCAGCGGCACGGTATCGGTAATCAACTGGCCCGCGAGGTTGTAGCCATACGTGTGCAACTCGCCCGTCTTGGGATCGATCGCCGTACTGCGGTTGCCTGCGTTGTCATACGTCGTTGCCGAATTGACGACGATACCGTCACCGCTGGCGACTACCTCGCCAAACGCATCGTATTGCGTCACGACACTCTTATCGGGAACAAAAACGCCCGTACGCATGGTGACGCTGGCGATCTGTTGATTGTCCGCATCGTAGGTATTGCTGGTCGTGACCACGACGGTCGAGGCATCGTCACCGGTGAGCGTGGAGACCGTCGTGAGCAGGTTGCCGTTGCCGTCGTAGGTCATGTAGCTGACTTGATCGGACGTCCAGTTCGGCGCGCCACCATCCAGTGGTGTGACGCTGGCGACCACCTGGCCCGCATTATCGTACTGATAATACGAGGTGACCGACTGGCTCGACGCGGTCGAGCTCTGCGACTGCGTGAGCTTGTTGCCGAGGGCGTCATAGGTATAACTGACCACCTGCGAGCCCGTCGTATACAACGAGGCGCTGGTCAGATCGAGTGACGGATCGGCTTGCAGCAGCGCCTGCCAGTTGCTCACCAGCACTTGCTGCTGCGGTCCCGTGATACTGGTGACCTGACCAAGCGCGTCGTATTGGGTGGTGACGGTCTCGCCGTCTTCGGTGACGCTGGTGGCGCGATTTTCGCCATCGTAGCCAAAGGTGGTGGTGACATAGCCCTCGACGGTGGCACCACTGGCATCGACGTAGGTACGCAGGACCGACTCGCTGGTCTTGTTGCCGTCGTTGTCGTAGGTGTAGTTGGTGACGCGATCCAGGCCCGTGGTCGCCGCATTGCCCGACGGCGGATCGGCCGGCGGCGGACCACCGGCGGTGAGTCCCTGCGTGGAGATGGCGGTTGCCCACTGGGTTGTGCTGAGCACATCACCGAAGGCGTCGTACGTGTTGGTTGTCACGTAGCCCATCGGGTCGACCGTCATGGTCTTGTTGCCGAGGGCATCGTAGTAACTGTAAGTGGTCGCCCAGACCGCATTGGACTGACCTGGGTCGCCTTGCACCAGCACCGCTTCGCTGGTCATGTTGCCGAACGCGTCATAGGTGTATTGCGTAACCGGAGAGCCCACAGACGCGGTGCCATCGGCGTTGGTGTAGGTCACCGGCGGCTCGGTCACGGACAACTTGTTGCCCTGGCTATCGTACGTCGTGGTGATCATGCGATCCGATGCCGATGTCACCAGCACCGATGACATCTGCGCCATGCTGAGCGGCTGACCGGCAGCCCAGGTACCGTTGGCGACGAGACTCGATGTATCGATGGCATCGGCGTAGCGCGTAACGGCCGTCTGCTGACCGTAGGCGTTGTATTGGTAGCCGGTGACGTAACCATCGCCATCGACGGCATACGCAAGGCGGCCGTCCTGATCGTAGACGTTGTACGCGTAGTTGCCGTTCTGATCCTGACTGACGACGGCATCGCCAAAGGCGTCGTAGCTGATCGTTATGGTCGGTGTGGTTCCGGTCGGTACCAGCAGACCGGTCTGCGGATCGATGGCGCCGGGATCTGGCTTGATGGTCTGAATGAGGTTACCCGCAGCGTCATAGACGTACTGCGTAGTGCTCGCTTGCGCCGTATTGCTGGCGTCTGTCTTGGAAGTCCGCTGTCCTTCGGTGTTGTACTGGTACGACGTGACAATGCTTTCCTCGACCGTTCCCAGGTAGTTGCCATTGCTGTCATAGGAGGCAACGGCGACCGGCGGGCTGGTCTCTTCGACGAGATTGCCGTAGCTGTCGTAGCTATATGTCGTGGTGTTGCCGTCACGATCGGTGGAACTGACTTTCAGGCCACGATCATCGTAGATATAAGTCGCCGTCGGCGTTGAACTCAATGTATCAAGCGTCTCGGCCACGTTGCCGACGCTGTCATAGACATTGCCGGTGCCGCGCACCGACGAGCTGTCGGGATTGGCTGCCTGCACCGCCGCTGCCACGTCCGCCTCTGTCCAACTGTAAGGCGCACTGATGGGGTTCGCGTATTGCAAGGTCCATGTCACACGACCGTCGCCGTCGTATTCCGTCTGAGTGACATTGCCGAGTGCGTCGATGGTGTAGACAAGTCGACCGTCGGCATCGTAAATGTCGTGACTGACTTGCGTATCGGCAGCGCCGACCAGGTAGCTGTTGAGCGACGCGGTTGTGGCATTTCCAGTGAACTGTGCGGTTGGCACCAGCGAACCATACCGCGTGGTCGATTCAAGGTTGCCGTTTGGATCGTACTCGTAACTGGTCACGATGCCGCCGCTGACGTTACCGATTGTTGTCGGTGAGACGGTCAGACGAACACGACCGCGGTCATCGTAGAAGTTGAAGGTGACGCGCGCGTTCGCGTCATTGTCTCCTGCCGCCGACAGGGCCGTCTGCATATCGCTGGTCGAGGCCGTGCCGGCGAGGATCGCGACGCTCAAGTCCGAACTCACCGAAACCGGTGTTGCATACGCCAGCGTTTCCGATACCTGACCCAGCGCGTTGTAACGCGTCTCGGTTACCGCACCGGTAGGGTCGATGCTGTATTCCAGCTGGCCATCGGCGTTGTAAATTTGGTAGGTCGTACGGTCGTCCGCCGATGGCGTGATGAAATTGCTTACGGTGCTGGTCTGCAAGTCACCGTCAGCGGCGAACCCCATGACGAATTGCCGCAACGCATTGGCGTATTGCGTGGTCGCGACCACTTGGCCGTCGGCGTTATACGAGGTCTGCGTGATGGTGCCGGTAGGTTCTGGCAATCCGGTTCCATAGGCAAAAACACCAGCGTCGCCGCCCGATGGGGTGATGGCGTACACCTGCTGGTCGGCTTCGTTATAGAAATAGTAGGCCGTGCTATTGGCGATGGTTTGGGATTGAATATTTCCGTAAATGTCGTAGGTATATTCACCCACGGTCTTGGACGTAATGTTGCCATCCGCATCGTAGGTATAGCTGGTGGAAGATACCGAACTGTTGTCCAGGCTTTCGCTGGTCAGTCGACCTAGCGCGTCATATTGGTAAATATCGCTGTGCGCATAGTCACCATCGGCTCCGGAGCTGTAGGTTCGCTTTGCAGTAACCTCATTGAGGTCGTTATAGGCGTAGTCGGTCTCGATGCCTATGTCATTGAGCCCGCTACCGCTTCCCTGTTCCATTTCGATAACGTTGCCGTTGCCGTCATACACATAGGTGGTAACCGCACCCGTTGGATCGGTGACGGCAACCTGCAGACCGCGGCCATCGTAGGCATACGTGGTAACGAGGTCCAGTCCGGCTGGGTCAATAGTCTGGGTCAGCAAACGGCCGGCTGCATCATACGTATAGGCAGTGACGTTACCATCGGCATCCTCGCTCTGAATCAGGTCACCTACGGCATCATATTGATCGGTGACGGTGCTGCCGTCGGGATTGGTGGTCTGTATCAAACGACCATCGGCGTCATATTGGTAGCTGGTGGTATCGCCAGCGGCATCCGTAACGGCGACCGTTTGACCCTCGGCATTGTAGGACGTTGTAGTCACCACACCGCCTGGTGTTGTAATCACCATGCTGTGGCTCGCATCGTTATACGCGTATGTCGTCGTCAGACCCATCGCGTCCGTCGTCGTGAGAACGCGACCGTAAGCGTCATAACTGCTCGACGTTTCACGCAGCGCACCAGATACCATCAGACCTTGCGTGGTCTGCTGATCGAGATCGTCGTAGCTATAGCTAGTGGTGTTGCCGTTGCCGTCGGTATACGTCGCTACATTGCCGAAGGCATCGTAGGTCCATTGCAACTCACGCAGGACCTGGTAGCCGCCGCTATAGCCACCGCTCCCGCCGCTCCCAACGGCGATTTCGCTTACGGCGAATTCGCTGCTGCCGCCACTACCGCCGTACTCGGAAGACGAGACATATATTTCGTCGACCTCGCTGGTCATTTGACCCATCGCGTCGTAGGTGTAGAGGCTGGTCAATCCGTTGGTATCCGGATCGACCTTGGAGGTCAGTTCGTCGAAGCCATCGTATGTGTAATTCGTCTGATTACCGTTTCCGTCATTTTTCCCTACGACATTGCCTTCCAGGTCATAGGTATAGTCAACGTAGCTGTCCCAGTCGACACCATTATTGGCTATAGCGTTCACAGCGTTACCCACACTGGACAACGTTGGTGAGAAATCAGCTCCCAACGTGATGCGATCTGAATAGACGACGGTTTGAACGACGTCGCCCAACGCGTCGTAGTCCGTTTCGGATACCTCGCCCAACGCATTTTGTGCGCCGGTGTCGTCCGCAAGGCCGCGAATGGTGAAAACCAACTGGTTGTTGGCATCGTAGACGTACCACGTAGTGTTACCTAGCGCATTGGTGGTGGACGTTTTGTTGTTGTCGAGGTCGTAGGTATAGGTGGTGATATCACCGGTACCGTCTGTCGTGCTGATGACATTGCCGAACGCATCGTAAGTACTAGTGGTGGTACGTGCCTCACTCGTTCCAGCGTCCTCGGTCGTCTGGATAACATTGCCCAAATCATCGTAGACGTACTGGGTGGTGGCGCCCTCGTAGTTACGCGAGGTCAGCAGATCACCGTAAGCGTCGTACGTGTTCACGGTTTGATGCGAGGAGGAACCTGCCAGGAATGCCTCGATGGAATCCAGACTGCCTAATTCGTTCGAAGGCACGGCCGTCGCGTAGCGTGTCGTGCTTAGCTGGTTGCCATCGAGGTCATAGGTGTACTGCGTAAAATAGCCGTCGGCATCGACGCTACCGACGAGATTGCCCTGGACATCGAAGAAGTTTGTGGTCGTCTGATCTTGCGCACTTGGCAAGGGAATCAGACTCGACAACGGACTGTCGCCCTCCAGGTTGGTACCTACGAACGTTGCATAGGCCGTGGTCTGGACAAGCTGACCGGCTGCATCGTAGCTATTGGTGGTCAGGTAGCCGTCAGCATTGAGTATGCCGGTGGTATTTCCGTCAGCATCGTAGAAGTAGTAATTATTGCGTGTCTGGGAAGCGCCACTCAGATCGACATTAGCGGTCTGAATAACCCGAGAGTCATTATCATAGGTGTAGGTGAGTTTGTCGCCATCCGTGTACGTCGGCCCATACGTCCACTCATCTGTTGAAGAGTTATAGGTGTATTCGTATCCCACTTCAGAATACTTCGAGACGCTGGATACCCGACCAACCGAGTCGTAGGTGGTCTGTGTGACTCGATCACCATATGGATAGGCCGTAGGCAGTGCCTGACTTTCATTGACCTGGACAACGCCATCAACCAGCCACCCATACGTACTGATGGTGTTTGCGAACGACGTTTGCTGAATGACTCGTCCGAGTGCGTCGCGTGTGTACTGGGTCGCATCGCCCATCGCATCGACGGTCAGGATCACCCGCCCATCGGCATCGTAGAACGTATAGCTGACGTTGCCATTGGGGTCGATCTGCGCGACTTGCTCACCGGCGGAGTTGTAGATGTATTGCGTGATACTCGTTGTGGCAGACGTATTCGTGCTCGCAATGGCCGCGGCGATCGACGCGGTCGTCGCAGTATCACCTACGTCAGACATTGAAAGCGGCACGCCATAGACGATGTTGGCGATGACGCGCCCCGCAGCGTCGTATTGAACTGCACTAACCACAGCACCGAGCACGCCGTCCACGAGGTTAGGCGTAACGGTATATGCGATGCGGCCATCAGCGTCGTAGTACGCGAAGCTTACACGCGCGGTACTGTCATCATCCCCCACGGTAGCCAGCGCGCCCTGGATCGCCGACGGCTGCACCGTGCCGGCCTGCAGTTCCGCCGCCAGCGCCGTACCAACCAACACGGGTTCAGCGTACGCAAGTGTTTCCGACACCTGACCCAAGGCGTTGTAACGCGTCTCGGTGACGTTACCCATGGGGTCAATCTGAAAGATCAACTGACCATCGTTGTTGTATACGTTGTAGCTCACCACGTCATGGGTTGTGGCAGCACTCGTTGCCAACGACTGTCCGATGGCAAGATCGGCCTCGACGTTACCGCTGCTCGACGCCAACCCGCTTGCGTTGATTAGCGTCGAATAAGTCCGCGTGGACACGACCTGCCCATTGGCGTTGTACCAGTTCTGCGTGATGATGCCCTGCCCTGCCCCCGGTGTACCGGCAGGTGTTACGGTGTAGACGGCCTCGTTTGCCTGGTTGTAGAGGGTATACGTTGTGTTGCCATCCGGATCTGTCGTCGAAAGAACATTGTTGTTCGCGTCGTACGTATAGCTTGTTGTGAGGTCGAGTCCGGTCGGATCGACAATGACCTCGATCACGCGCTCAAGGCTGTCGTAGACATACTGTGTCGTCGTTGCCACGGATGAACCGGCACCCCGGGTTACGGTGAGTACGTTACCGTTACCGTCATAGGTATACGTCGTATCCTCGACGATCTGGCCATTGCTGCCCGCAACCTGGGTCTCCAACGTGTTGCCGTCAGCATCATAGGAAGAGGTTGTAATGGTCCCGACAGGATCGGTTGTCTGGATCAACCGGCCTTGTCCGTCGTAGACATAGGACGTCACTTCGTCGAGCCCATTGGGATCGACCGTCTTGGTCAATACGCTGCCGTTGGCATCGTACGTGTACGCAACAACATCGCCGGTCGCGTCGGTAGTCTGGATGACGTTGCCGTCGGCGTCGTAACTATTGGTACTGGTGTTGCCGAGCCCATCCGTTGTAGTCAGCAGATTGCCGTCAGCGTCATACGTATACGTTTTGCCATTACCTGCGCCATCCGTCACGCGCAACACATCGCCAAAGGCATCCGCCACCGTTACGGTGGTGACGCCATCCGGAGATGTCACCGTGGTCGTATGAGTCGCCAGATCATAGGCATACTGAGTGGTGTCACCGAGCGCATCTGTTCGCGTAAGAACGTTGCCGAACGCGTCGTAAGTCGCCTGGGTTGTGCGTGTAACGCCCTGCACGACTTCGCTGCTGCCAAACTGATTGCCGAGATTGTCGTACGCATAATGGGTCGTATTGCCGTTGCCGTCGGTATCGCTGGTAACACGCCCAAAGGCGTCATACGTCTTGGACGATGTACTCGCGACGGCAGTGCCCGCGGCATCCGTTTCTGAGGTGAGCTCGCCACGGCTATCGTAGGTGTAGTCCGTGGTCGTGCTATTGGCGGCGGTTAGTGGCTCACCCGGATCACCAACCTGCTGTACGACCTGGGCACGATCACCAAAGGCGTCGTAGGTGTAGATCGTTTCATACCCATCACCGTCGGTAACGCTCGCTACCTGACCGTTGGCCGTATAGGTGGTTGAAAGCGTGTTATTGACGTCTTCCGGAAGCGTCGGCAAAGCCGCCAAGGCAGCGGTTACACCCGCCAGTGTTGAAATATCGGCAACACTGCCCGCCACGGCTTTAAGTGCCAGTGGATCTGCGTAAGACGTTGATCTGGTGACACCGCCGAACGCGTCGTAGGCATAGACCGTCACATCGCCAAGTGCGTTTGCTATCCCCGCGTCCGGTTGCCCTTGCACAGAGCAAACCATGTTGCCCGCGAGATCGTAGTAGTACCAAGTCGTGTTTCCGGCGGCATCCGTCTGCTCGGTCTTCTCGCCAATGGCGTTATAGACATAGGTCGTGACGTTCCCATCGGCATCCGTGCTCGTGGCAGGATTACCGTAAACGTCGTACGTCTCGCTGGTTGTCCGCGCCCCGCCCTGTCCGGCCGCCGGCGTGACGGTCGTGCTCAGCAGCTGGCCCGCCGTGTTGTAGCTGTAGTTCGTCACCGTACCGTCAGTGGCGAGGCTGCCGGCGGCGAGGCTGCTGACAACCTGGCCGTCAAGGCCATAGTGGACTTGGGTCTGTTCAAAGTTGGAGTCGCCGCCGTGCAGTATCAACAGGCTATGCGCGTTCTCGTCGCTGGTCAGCGAGTTGATCTGAGCGGTGGTCAATGCTGTTGTATAGCGCCTCGTCACCGTCTCGGACTGAAGATAAGCGAAGATGGTCAAATAGCCATCCGCATCGACCTGACCCACCAAGTCACCGAGTGCGTCGTAATAGCTTCGTGTGGTCTGATCCTGAGTGCTCGTCACTAGATCGGATCGCAGCGCCGAAAGCGTGGGTTCGTTACCAAGAGCCGCCAACTGGCCAGACGATAACGCCGTGGCATACGAGGTCTGTTGGAGCACATCGCCGTCGGCATCGTAAATTTTGGTGGTCACGTACCCTGCAGGATCGATGCTGGCGACAGCGCGACCGTCCGCATCGTAGATCGTCGTGGTCGTTCTATCGTTTGGCGAGACAACCAGATCAGCCTGCAACATGGCCAGCGACGATGTGCTGCCCAGCGCCGCAATCTGTGCTTGCGTAAGAGAAGTGGCGTACTGCGTCGTCGAGACCGCATGACCCAGACCATCGAACGTCGCCGTGGTGACGTTGCCTGCCGGATCAATGGAAGCAACGGCCTCACCCATGGCGTTATAGATTGTGGTGGTGGTGCGGTCAGCAGCGCTTGCTGCTGGCACCGACAGCGACCCCGGATAACTCGCAGTAACCCCTCCGCTGCTGCTGAGCCAGCTGGACGTATCGATCAACGTCGCATATTGCGTCGCCTGGATGATGTGCCCATCGGCATCGTAGGCATATGTGGTGACAGCGCCATCCGGATCGACCACGCCGGAAAGCTCTCCTGCACTGTTGTAGAAGTTATATGTTGCATTGCCCTGCGCATCGATAGCGACAATGGCCTCGTTCGCCGAGTTGTAAATGGTCCGCGCGGTTGGTGCTATCAGCGCCTGCAGTGAGGCCATCGTGGGCACAGTGCCCAGGCTTGCAAGTTGAGCGATGGTAAGCGGTGTCGCGTAATGTACCAGGGACACGGCATCACCGGCTGCGTTATAGCCGGTTACCGTGACGTAGCCTGACGAATCGATGGTCACGATGGGACGGTTGTTCGAATCGTAAATGGTGCGTGTCGTTGTGTCGGATGCGCTGGGCGTCACGAGCGTCATGAGCTGTGCATAACTGGCGATGTAACCGACCGTGGAACTCAGCGGTGTCGCATAGTTTGTAACGTCGGTAATATTTCCGTTCGCGTCATAGGTGGTGGTGGTGACATCGCCTGTACTGCTAACGGACGCGATCACGCGGCCTGAAGCGTTATAAAACGTTTGCGCGAGCGTAGCGCCCTCATTAATGTCGATAAATGTCTGCAGCATGGCGAGAGACGGCGCCGCCGCGAGTGCCGCAAGCTGGGATGTGGTCAACG
The DNA here is from genome assembly GCF_014207185.1 of Rhodanobacter sp. A1T4. GTDB lineage: Bacteria > Pseudomonadota > Gammaproteobacteria > Xanthomonadales > Rhodanobacteraceae > Rhodanobacter. Next base: position 139,778 of record NZ_JACHCP010000011.1, on the reverse strand, counting down.
TCGTTGGATATTCTTGCGTGGTGACGAGATCGCCATTCCCGTTGTACGTCATCATGGTGACGTCGTCGTAGGAACGGACTTCAGCGATCAGATTCTCGTTCGCGTCATAGATGTTGACGCTTATGCTGTCGTTACTGCTCGGAACCACCAACGACAGGAGCATGGACATCGTCGGATCGCTGACGACCTCTTCGGCCTGCGCCAGGGTAAGCGTATTGTCGTACTCGATTGTCGTCGTCGGTTTTCCGGCTGCATCGTAGGCCGTGGTAAACACGGTGCCGTTGCCGTTGTCATAGGCAATTACTCGATTGTCGCTGTCGTACAGCGAAAAGCCGAGGCTGTCGTTCGCCGACGCGGTGACCACCGCCTCCAGCTGTGCCAAGGTCGGTGTGGCGCCAAGTGTCAATAATTGACTTTCTGTAAGCGGCGTTTGATACAACCGGGTCGATGCGACGTTGCCGGCGGCATCGTAGGTCGTGGTAGTGACGTATTCACCATATTCAAAAGTGGAATAGTCGTATTCGTACGCCACCTCAGCGATGGGCTGCTCGCTGGAATTGTAAATAGTGAGCGACGTCGTATCGTTCGCGCTGGGCGTAACCAAGGCTTGGATATCAGCCAGCGTCGGCGAGCTACCGAGGCTGGCGACCTGCGCCGCCGTCAAATACGTTGCATATCCTGTTTGCGCAATAACGTTGCCGGACTCATTGTACGTCGTGAGCGTTACGGAGCCGCCTGTTGCTTCGTCGCCGGTCGTGGGATCGGTGTAGTTCTCTGCCTCAATCGTCGCGACGGGTTGCTCGTTGGCGTTGTAGACCGTGAGATCCGTCCTGTCGTCATCGCTCGGCGTCAGCAGCGATTGAAGCGTCGCAAGCGTCGGATTCTGGGCTAGCGCCTCACACTGCGTATACGTAAGGGTGTTGCTGTAAAACGTACTTTGTATGACATTTCCGGCCGCATCGTAGGTAGACGTATTAACGACACCCACGTATCCAGCGAATGACCCATTTATATAGTCCTCGCCAAGGCCAAGGCTCGCAATAACATTGTTGTTGGCGTCGTAGATGTCAACAGTGGTGATATCACCACTGCTGGGGGTCAAGACCGATTGCAACGTGGCTAGCGTCGGGTCACTGGAGACCATATCAGCTTGCGCTGCTGTTAACGGCAGCCCATAGTTTGTCGTAGCAACAAGCCTTCCTTCGGCATCGTATGAATGTGTTGTAGCGTATCTAACGTATCCGTATTCGCCGGTGGAATAGTTGTACTGGTATTGATCGCTGATATATCCGACAACCTGACCGTTAGCGTTGTAGATGCTGACAGTCGTATAGTCGGTTGAGCTGGGCGTTACGGTAGCGAGTAACGTGTCCATGGTCGGATTTGCCGCGACCGCTTCTGCTTGCGCCACGGTAAGTGGCGTAACGTAGCTAGTCCTTCCTTCCACTGTGCCCGCGGCGCTGTACGACGTCGTGTTCACGTAAAAGACATAAACGTCCGTGCCTGTGGAAGGATCGTATGTGTAACCTAGGTTGGTCGATGCAACGACATGATTTTGTGCGTCATAGAGGGTGATATTGACAACGTCGCTAGCGCTCGGCGTAATCAGCGCTTGAAGCGCATCGACCGTCGGACTCGAGCCCAGACTCTGCACCTGCGCCATAGTGAGCGGATTGGCGTATTGGACTGTCGCCACCAGATTTCCATAGGAGTCGTACGCATCAGTTTGTACCTGCTCCTGATATCCATAGCCCCCCGTATTCGAGTTATAGCTGTAAACCGGAGTGACCGTCCCGACCACATGATTTTTGGCGTCGTATATCTTTACCGACACCAGATCGCTGGCACTTGGCGTTGTCTGCGCTTGAAGCGCCGACAGGCTCGGGTTAGCACCTAATGCGTTCATCTGGTCTTGCGTCAACACAGTCGCGTATGTATCAACGACGGTGGCATTGCCCGCGAGGTCATAGCTCGTCGTCACGACATTGCCGTTCACGCTAACGGTCGCTACCGGTCTTTCGTTGCCGTCGTAGATGGTTAATCCAGCGATGTTCGACCCACTGGAACCAAGGTCGTTAAGGACATCCGAGAGCGTCGGCGATGTACCGAGGGCGCTCAGCTGCGATGCTGTCAGTGCTAGTGTGTACTGAGCCGTCGCGATGAAATTTCCTGCCTCATCGTACGTCTGAGTTGTCACCGCTCCACCATAGCCGTCGACACCGGTAACCGGGTCGTAGGTGTAGCTAGGTGTAATCGTCGCGATGGGTTGCTCGTTCGCGTTATAGATGGTGAGTGATGTCTGGTCGTCTGGACTTGAGATGATCTGCGCTTCCAAATCCGCCAATGTCGGCGCGCTTCCGAGCGCCTCCAGCTGGGGCTGTGTCAGCGCTGTTGCATAACTTGTCGTTGCAACGACCTTTCCAGTCCCGTCATATACCGTGACCGCGACCTGACCGCCGTAGACATTGCTGCCGGCCGTGCTGTCGTAGGACTCGTAGACCGGCGTAACGATCGCTACTTCGCGTTCATTAGCATCGTAAATCGCGAGCGTCGTCTGATCCCCCTCTCCCGGGGTGATCATGCCTTGCAACGTTGCAAGAGACGTATCCGCGACCAATGTGGCAGCTTGTTGCGCGGTTATCGTGTCACCGTATTGCGTTGACGAGACAATATTACCTGCCGCATCGTACGCTTTGGTTGTGATATCGCCAGCGTAGATGTACGAACTGGTTGTTGCATCGTAGATGCTTGATGCCGCGACCGAAGCAATCACCCGATTATTGCTGTCGTACAGATTTATCGTTGTTGCATCGGCTGGACTGGGCGCAACCAGCGATGCGAGTGTGGCAAGCGTAGGGCTATCAGCCAGAGCGTCGGCTTGAACCGCCGTTAGGACATTCGCGTATCTAACCGTGGATACCACGTTGCCGGACTGGTCGTAACCCGTTTGCGTTACGGTGTCCTGCCAGACATATGCCTCTGTTGAAGAGTCGTAGGTCTCTTGCGGAGCAATTGAGGCGACCAGGCGGTCATTCGCGTCGTAGATGCTTATCGACGTCCGATCTGCGCTACCAAGCGTGACGAGCGACGCCAACGTGGCAAGTGTTGGGGAACTCGCCAAGGCTTCAGCCTGAGCTTGCGTAAGCTGCGTTGCATAATTGGTCGTAGCCGTGACATTGCCAAAGCTGTTGTAAGTAGTAGTTGTAACGACAGAACCGGTGCTTACATATTCACCGGTTGAATAGTTATACGATTCCTGCGGCGTTGCCGTTGCAACTACGCGATTTTCGGCGTCATAGATCGTTACCGTGATCACATCATTCGAACTGGGGACGATCAGGCTTTGTAAAGTTGCGAGCGTAGGACTTTCTGCAAGGGCATCCGCCTGTAAGGTGGTCAGCGGTTGCGCATAGCTCGTGCTTGCGACCTGGTTCCCCGATGCGTCATAGGCATAGGTCGTCGCCAGATATTCAAATTGATAACCGGTGCCCGAGATGTAAACCTCGGTTGACCGCAATGTAGCAACAACATGATTGCTGGAGTCGTAAATGGTGGTGCTGGAATTGTCGTATTGGCTCAGCGTAATTAGTGAATTCAGGTTCTGAATCGTCGGGTCAGCGGCCAGCTGATTGATTTGCTGCTCGGTAAGTTGTGTGTTGTATTGAATAGAAGATGTCTGATTGCCGTTGGCATCGTAAGTCATCGTTTGGACGGAACCGTAGTTGACGATCGCGATAATTCGATTCTCTGAGTCGTAGATGGTTACCGATTCGGTATATGCGCCAGCGTTCTCGGCGAGCAAGCCTTGGAGTACGGCGAGCGTTGGAGTTGCATCAACCAGCGCTAGCTCGGTCGCGTTGAGCGGCGTGGTCATTCCTACCGTCGCGGCATTACCTGAGGCGTCGTAGCTGGTAAATGTGACGTGGCCACTCGAATTGACGGTTGCCGCGACCTTGCCATTTTCGTAAATCGTCAGTGTCGTCTGATCGCCAGGACTGGACGTAACCAGTTCAAGCACGGTCTGCAAGCTCTGCGAACCGGCGAGTGTCGACAGCTGGCTTTGTGTCAGCGGCGTGGCATATTGAGTCTTCGACGTGGGATTGCCCGACGGATCGTATGTCGTTGTCGCGACATTTCCGCTGGCATCCACCGTCGCGACAGCCTGCTCGTTTTGATCGTAAATCGTGTAAGCGGTCTGATCACTCGCACTGGGGGTGATGACTGCCTGTAATGCATTCAACGTCGGCTGATCGCCAAGTCCGCTCAACTGGGCCGCTGTTAACGGGGTCGCGTATACAGTCTGCGAGGCAACGTTACCGGCTGCATCGTAGACCGTCTCAGTTACGACGCCTGTCGGATTGATAACCGCCACTACCTGATGGCTGCTGTTGTAGATGGACAGCGTTGCCTGATCGCCGGCACCAGGCGTCACGTCAGCCATGAGCTGGACGAATGATGGGGCCGTACCCAGAGCAATTAATTGCGTGTCCGTAAGTGGGGTCGCGTAATGCATAACAGCTACGGGATCACCTGAGGCGTCATACGTGGTGGCACTCACCTGCCCTGTCGCGCTGATGGTTGCCACGGGCTGGTTGCTGCTGTTGTAAATGGTCTGCGCCGTGGGCCTGAGCAGCACCTGCAAAGCGGTGAGGGTGGGCGTTCCGCGCAAACCCTGAATCTGCGCCTGCGTCAGTGCCGTCGTGTAGACGCTGGTGCTAATGACGTTGCTGGCACCATCATAGCTAGCGACACGTACCGTGCCGGCTGGATCAACTGTCGCTACAGCCTGCTCATTGGCGTCGTAGATAGTGAGCGTGATTCGATCGCTTGTACTAGGGGATAAATCGGCTTCAACAGCAGCTAGCGAGGGTGATGCGCCGAGCACCAGCATTTGATCACTCGTTAGCGGCGTTGCGTATTGCGTAACGGCGGTTGGGTTGCCGTCCCCGTCATAACCGGTAATCGTGACGTAGCCCGCGCCGTTGATGGTTGCCACCACATTACCAGCGGCGTCGTAGACGGAAGTCGTCGTAATATCTGCAATGCCTGGCACCGGCAACGCTGCAGGGAAATTACTTGTCAGCGCACCGGCGGCCAGCCAGCCAGCAGTACTTAGGGTCGCTGTGTAATTTGTTGTCTGGGTGAGGTTGCCATCGGCGTCGTACTGATAGGCAACGACCGCGCCCGTTCCATCGACGGTCCCAACCAATCGACCTTCCGCGTCGTAAAATGCATACGTGGGGTTGCCTGCAGGATCAATCGTTACAACGGCCTGACCATCGGCGTTGTAGAGCGTCTGGCTAGCCTGGGTGGTCCCCGTAGCGGACAGTTGCGTACTACTGACTAACTGGCCCGCGCTATTGCGGACTTGGGTCGTTGTTGTTCCATTGGCCTGACTGATGACAAGAGTGCTGCCGCTGTCATCGTAGAGATAGCTCGTCGAGTTGCCGTTCGGATCGGTGCTTCCGATCAATCGCCCGAGGCCGTCATAAGCGTAACTCGATACAGCCGGATCTGTACTGCTGCCTCCTTGATAAGTGGCTTTCTGTAATAACTGACCTTGGGCACTGTATGTCGTGGAAGTAACAATGGCCTCTGCGTCGGATATACCCACGCCGTCTGCACTTACCGCGGCCCACTGAGTCTGCTGCGACAACTGACCACGAATGTCATAGCTATAGTCTGTTCGCGTACTTTGACCGAGCGTGCTCTGAACTTCCGCGCTAGATATCCAAGCTTGAAGATCAGCCTCCGTTGGCGGCGCTGTCGTGGAAACAGAACCCAAGCCATAGGTCGCGCCTAGATAGAGCTGCGTACTGGTTAGAAGACTTAAGCCATTGGCCGTTGTGTACGAATTGGCCGTGACGTTACCAAGAGGATCAACAACATACGCAAGCTGCTCGCTTGCGGTATAGACGTAATAGGTGGTTTGTGCACCACTCGGCGGAACGTAGCCTTCTTCGCCTACTGCACCCTGTGCAGCGACGCTATACGTAGTCTTGCTCGTAAGTTGGTCTTGCGCGTCGTAGGTGTAACTGACGCTGTTACCGGCACCATCTTCCACGCTGGACAAGTTACCACTTGCATCGTATTGATAGCTGGTAACCGCGCCGTCAGCATCGGTTGCGGTTAGAACATTACCGTTAGCATCGTAGGTGTATGAAGTGCTGGGAGCAACGCCATTGACCATCGACCCAACGACCGATGTGAGCTCGCTGGCGGCGTTGTAATTGTACGTCGTGGTGTATCCAGTCGCATTGGTGACCGTAGTGCTATCGACGCCGTAGCTCAGACTTAGCGTTTGTGCAGCAGCCCCAACGCCTGTTGTGACACTCGCAACCTGATAGACGCCCTGTGCGTTTTCGGTATAGGTGTAACTAACCGCAGTGCCATCGCTTTGGGCAACCGAAGCGATACGGTCGCTATTGCCGTCGTACGTATAGGTGACGGCGTAGCTGGCGGTGCTACTTGCATCGGTGTCTGAAGCAAGAAGCGTGGTGACGCTGCTGAGGCGTCCCTGCGTGTCGTAGCCGTAGCTGACAGCCTGACGAGTTACCGCCGTGGTTTGCCCCGGCGGAATCTCTTGAATCGACAAGCCGGTCAGTTGTCCACTGGTGTTGTAATCGAGCAACAACTTATCGCCATCGCCGGCAGTGATCTGGCTGAGCTGCCCGTTGCTATAGCTGAAGCTGTAACTAGCCCCTGTATCGAGGCTTGCTAAGGTAGTGAGCTGGCCGCTGGCGTTATAGGTTTCCTGCTGCTGGTCGGCAGCGTCGGTCCATGTCCAGGTAGAGCTGGTGGCGTTGTAATTCAGCGTGTCGATGGCGCCACTTTGGTCGCTGCTGACGTAGATCCCGGTCGTCGCGTTATAGACATAGACCACGGACGAGCCGTCGTCGGCGTTGCGCGTCATGGTGCTGCCGGCGCTATCGAGTGCACCCGTTAACCCGCCAACCGAGCGGGTGAAGCCAAAGCTCCAGCCATCGCTGGCACTAAGCTGGCCGAGACTGTTGTAGGTACGCAATACGTTGAGTGAGAGACCATCAAAGATCAGCCCCTCGTCGGCGTTTTGCAGAACAAGGTTGCCGGTTGCGGCATTGAGGTATTGATTGACCTGGCCTTGGCCCAAGGCCGCCTGGCCGCCTTGTGTCTGGCCCAACTGGGTCAGCGAGGTATTGCCAAGACCGAGCCCGTTCCCCGAAATCACTGCAACCATTGTCCCGCTCCCGCCATGCCGGGGGGCAGCGCCGACATGGCATCCCCTCCTATTAGCACTTATCCGGGTTCGCGCTCAAAAGTTTAGGGGGGACTCTGAACGCTGTTTGTTGAATCGTTTCAAGAAGTCCAAATGACGCGCCTGCGGCCGCACATCTCAGGAAAATTGGCTATCGCCACGGCACGAAAACGGTGAAGGTAAAGAACTGCAAAGATAGCGGTCACTCACAATCGGGCGGCTGATTGTGGTTAGAAACAAGTAGCGAACAAAGTAGGTTCCACCAAACTTCGAGCACAAAAAAGCCCCTGGAAACAGGGGCTTTTTTGCGTATCTGGCGGAGAGAGAGTCCGTCCACCTAGTGTCCAGTTGTGTCCAAACATGTCCAACAAAATGGCTTAACCACGCCATCTAAGGCGCATACGTGTCCAAACCTGTCCATAGTCATTCAGACAAATCCAGCGTATCCTCATGGGTAGGATCATGGGTAGCTTATGGCACGCGCATTCGAAAAACTGTCTGATCTCAAGGTACGCAAGGTCAAAAGCCCCGGCTATTTGGGTGATGGTGGCGGGCTCTACCTTCAGGTCTCCCCTTCCCTCTCCAAATCATGGGTGTTTCGCTACCAGGTCAATGGTCGCACCCGAGAGATGGGCCTAGGCAGCTTAAATACCTTCGGGCTACGCGATGCGCGCGACCGTGCGACCAGCTGTAGAAAGCTTTTGGCAGACGGAATCGACCCGATCGAGCAACGAAACGCTGCTCAGCAAGAGAAGCGGCTCACCGATGCGCGGGCGATGACATTTGGCAAATGCTGCGAGAAGTACATAGAGGCGCATCGCAGCGGCTGGAAAAACGTCAAACATGCTGGACAGTGGGATGCCACCCTGCGTAATTACTGCACACTGCTGTGGCCTCTGGACGTCGCCACAATCGATACCGTCCTGGTAATGAAGTGCCTGGAACCGATCTGGAAAGCGAAGACTGAAACCGCGAGCCGCGTACGCGGTCGCATCGAGTCGGTACTGGCTTGGGCTTCGGTCCACAAGTTCCGTACTGGCGATAATCCCGCGGCGTGGCGCAATCATCTCGATCAACTCTTGCCCAAACGCAGCAAGGTTCAGAAAGTGGAACACCGTGCGGCACTCCCCTACGCCGATATACCGGAGTTCATGACGAAGCTACGCCTACGCCAAGGTCTATCTGCGCGCGCGCTTGAACTGCAGATACTCACCGCGACACGGCCAGGTGAAGCGGCTGGCGCGCAGAGGGATGAATTCGACGTATCCGCGGCGATGTGGATAATTCCGGCCGATCGCATGAAAGCCGGTAAAGAGCATCGCATACCGCTATCGCCGACCGTGCTAGCGCTGCTGCAGTCGCTCATTCCCATCACGCCGAAGGGTAAGCCGTTGCACATCGTCGGCCACGTGTTTCCGGGTGTGAAGGATCGTCCTCTGACCACTGCCGCAGCGATGAATTTGCTCAAGGAATTGCAGCCTGACATCACAGCGCATGGTTTTCGATCGACATTCCGCGACTGGGCCGCGGAAACCACCAAGCACCCGCGTGAAGTGATCGAGGCAGCGATGGCGCACCGGCTCAAGGACAAGTCAGAGGCTGCATATCAACGTGGCGACCTTCTAACTCGACGTGCCAAGTTGATGAACGACTGGGCGCGCTATTGTCGTTCGGCGTCATAGTCTTGCGCGCCTCGTCCGCTGGCTTGCAGCCTCCCAGCCGCGCAGGTGCTGTTCCTAAGCGACATTTTGCCCACCGGCTATCAGGCGGCGCTAAATGCTGAGATCACCAAGGGATCCACGTTCGCGATCTTCGGCGCAGGCCCAATCGGTCTGATAAGTGCGGAATGTGCCCGGATGTTGGGCGCTGATCAGATTTTCATGATCAATAACGCGAGCTACCGCTTGGAATTTGCCAAAGCGACTTACGGGATCAATCCTCTCAATTTTGATGATATCGATCCGTCCGAACAAATCCTGTCAATGACCCATAATCGCGGCGTGGACGCGAGTATTGATGCCGTTAGTTTCGAAGCGAAGGTCAGCACGGGCGATCAGATTCTTACTACGAAAGAAGCAGAGACCAGTTCCGGTGCATCGCTGCGTCAATGCATCGCCGCCACTCGTCGCGGCGGAATTGTCGGTGTGCCGGGTGTCTATGCGGGGTTGTGCATGCGTTTCTGATGGGCGACGCGTTCGACAAGGACCTCTCATTCCAGATAGGTCAAAAGCATGTGCAGAAATACCTGCCGGAACTGTTGAACCAAATTGAGAACGGCGACCTCAAACCCGACGCCATTATTTCGCATCGGATGAAGTTCGCAGATGCGGTTGAAGGCTACAAGATCTTCAACGAGCAAACCGAAGATTGCAGAAAGATCGTGTTCACGCCCTGAGTTAAGCCTTCGACCCGCCACAGGGTGGGGGCGAGTCACCCAGCACTGCTGCTATGACCTCACGGCTCGCAGACAAGGCGAGTCGGATGCTTAGTGCTATTTCCAACAGCCGGGGACTGAGCATGACGGACGCCGCACCACAGGGGAAGTTTGCCTTCATCCGCCGCCTGAGTGCGGGCGTGATCACAGGGGCGGCGGACGACGACCCCAGTGGTATCGCCACCTATTCCCAGGTCGGCGCCGCCTACGGCTACGCCACCATGTGGAGCCTTTTCTTGGTAATGCCGTTGATGATCGCCATCCAGGCGATCAGCGCGCGCATCGGCCGTGCGTCGGGCAAAGGAATTGCCGACAACATGCGCACGCATTACTGGCACGGTTGGGCTTACATCCTGGTCGCCGCCGTGGTCATTGCCAACGTCATCAACCTTGCAGCAGACGTCGGCGCGATGGGCGCGGCGCTTAAACTTCTCATTGGCGGGCCGGCGCTAGCCTATGCAACGCTGTTTGCGATTGGATCCCTATTGCTACAAATGTTCGTGCCATTTTCGAAGTATTCGCCCATTCTCAAAGTGCTGTGTCTGAGCCTGTTCGCCTACGTGGCAACCGTTTTCATCGTCCACGTCCCGTGGGGCGAGGTAGCCAAGGGGATTTTGTTACCTAAGGCGACGTTCGATGCGAAATACGCGGTCGCCATCGTTGCCGTTCTAGGCACCACCATCAGTCCCTTCCTTTTCATCTGGCAAGCGGCTCAGGAGGTCGAGGAAATACGTGAGACCGACAATCCTCGCAAACCGTTGAAGCAGAAACCAGGTCAAGGGCCCGACGCGATCAAACGTATCGGCATCGACACCGTCTCGGGTATGGTTTTTTCGAATATCGTGGCCGGTTTCATCATTCTGACGGCCGCTGTCGTGCTTCACGCCCATGGGAAGACGGATATTCAAACGTCCGCACAGGCCGCCGAAGCGCTGCGTCCTGTCGCTGGCAAATTTGCGTTCGCATTGTTCTCTGCAGGCATGATCGGGACCGGTCTGCTCTGCGTGCCTATTCTGGCAGGCTCCAGCGGATATGCCATCTGCGGTGCACTGGGGCTGCGATACGGATTGGCTCATAAACCCAAAGAAGCCAAGGCGTTCTACAGCGTGCTGATTGGAGTGACGCTTGTGGGGATCGCGCTCAATTTCAGTCCCATCGATCCGATAAAAGCGCTCTACTGGAGCGCGGTGGTCAACGGTGTTGCGGCCGTCCCTATGATGGTCATGATCATGATCATGGCCATGAATTCCAAAGTGATGGGGAAGTTCACGCTTAACACGTCGTTGAAAGTGTGGGGATGGGCCGCAACGGCCGTCATGGGCGTGGCCGCCGTCGTGATGTTTGCGACCTTTGGTAAATCCTGACCATGCCGGCCGCGCGACGGCATTACCCGCACCGGCGGTGGTTGATCTCCGTTCTCCTCGCATCATGCGCGGGTGTGCCGACCGTGCAGGCGGCCGACTCGGATTACTTCGTTCCGCAACTGCTCGGTGCGCAATATACGTTGATCGAGCAGTGGCAAGACAGCATCCATTCGCCCTACGCCGGGCCCAAAAGCCTGGAGGCCACGGGCAACCACGAACGCACTCACACGTTTGGTGCCTACTTCGGCATGCCCATGACCGCCCGCTTGGCGGCATTTTTCGATGTGGAAATGTTCCGAGGCGAGGGCGTTGGCGGCAGTAAAGGACTGGCCGGCCTGACCAACGGTGATGCGATTCGAGGCGGCGGCACGCTAAGTCGCTATGCCTATGTGGCCCGAGGGTTCCTGACCTATGACATTCCGCTCGGCGACACAACGACCAAATTGAAACGAAAGATGGATCAGCTCCCGGGTGACCAACCTAATGATCGCCTGGAGTTTAAATTCGGTCTCTTGGGAGTGAATGACGACTTCGACCAAAGCCGCTACGCCAATTCGGCACGCACGCAATTCATGAATTGGAGCCTTCTCAATAGTCCGGCTTGGGACTATGCGGCCGACACCCGCGGCTATACCGTCGGTGGTCTCGTCACTTATGCGAAGGGTTCATGGATCTGGCGATATGGCGTCTATCAGATGCCGTCAAAAGCCAATGGGTCGCGCTTGGAAGGGCCGATCAATCGTGCCAATGAGCAGGATGTGCAGCTGACTTGGCAACGTTCACCCGACAGCACAACAATCTGGCTCCTGGCATATCAAAATCGCGCAGACATGGGTATTTACGACGACGCATTGCGCATCGGCGAACTCACGCAGACGACACCCGACATTCAGGCAGATGATCGGGACGGACGGCATAAGTATGGCTTTGCGGTCGGAACCGACGTGCCTCTTGCCGACCATGGCGACACCGGGCTGTTCGCACGTGGTGCCTGGAACAATGGCCAAACCGAATCCTTCGCGTTCACCGAGGCCGACCGCACCGGAAGTATCGGAGGTCAACTCTCCGGCATTCATTGGTCGCGCTCAGACGATCGGCTGGGAATCGCTCTGGCGGTCAACGGCCTTTCGCAATCGCACCGTGCCTACCTGGCGGCTGGGGGCAGCGGCTTTATCTTGGGCGATGGTGCGTTGAACTATGGCAGCGAGCAAATCGCCGAAGCCTATTACGCGGCGAAAGTCACTTCATTCGCCACCATTTCGGCCGATTTCCAGTTGATCCACAACCCCGGTTACAACCGCGACAGAGGACCCGCGCGCTTCCTTGGAGCACGTATCCATCTTGAATATTGACGAAGTTCCGTGGATCAACGGCTTTGCGATGGCATTTTCAATTTAAGACTCGGTGTTCTCGACCCACCCGATCAGTTTGTCGGCTCGCAAGGCCGCCTTGGCTGTGCGCTTACGCATTGCTTTATTTCTGGCTGAACAATCCAGCTGACGCTGTCGATTGCGTCAAGGTAGAGCTGACGAACTTCGATCCCTTGTCAAAATTCAGAACAACCATATCCTTATTCCCACCAGTGTCGTCCGCAAACGCACTAATGAACGTTCTGTGGTTTGAACCGCCGGCTTGGTCGTTTGCGAAGCTGTAGGCAACGATAGTCGACGCATCGGCGGTTCTTGAGACGCTGTATGGCCGGCCTAGACGCGCTTCGACCTGATCGAGAGTTGTCACACCAGGCTGAAAACCAGCAACTGCGTTCGGGTCTGCCTTTGTGCCGGTGGTGACGCAGCCGGCTGTGCAAAGTGCGAGTAATACTAATGCTGTGATCTTTTGCATTTTGTTCACCTGGTCCTTAATAGTCCCAAATTGGGCAAGCTCAAAACTTGTCCGATCATTTGTACTTTGACTTTAGAGCTGGGGCAGCTGGGCATCCTGTTCAGGCCGCTAAGTCATCGACATAGCCAAACTTCGTCAAAATCCGGCTTATTTCGGTCAATACCCATACGTTCTCCTCGGCGCCCACAAGGTTATCCGTGATGAGGTCAGCTTGATCTGCAAAGGCGTCAACGAAATCGCACGGATCCGGATAGGCTTTCATCAGCCATGGCACATCGGCTTCCAGACCCGTCAATAGTTTTTGTAATTCTTCGTGTGTTGCAGCCATGGCATATGTGCTCCATCGACGGGAGCGAAGCATAGTCGCCTGATAGATCAACGCTCGATGAAGAGAACCCGTCGTCTCTATGTCTGGCTTTCGTGCAGTCGAACAAATGCGTTATCGAAATGTTCCAACAGCACTCCAATGCCAAAGGGTTTCTGAATGAAGGCGTGGTGTCCCGGCAAGCCTTGGATGCTTGAACACTTGTCAGCGGACACACGATAGCTCCCCGCCATACTAACTAGTGACGCGCGGTTCACTCACGGACGAGTCAAATCCTGCCGGTGCACAGAGGCGTTGACGCTCAACCGGCGATTCGCTCGCCGAGTTGATTTCAATCAGGGGATACCGCATGCAGACGATTGAAGGGGCGGATGGGCTGGGCGAAGAGGAGCCGCCTGCGACTGAAATCACATCAGAGGCTGACGGTAGGGAGATGCCTTTGCCGCAAGACCCCAAAGTGGTTTTTCAAGGTGGCCTGTTTTTGCTCGCGTTGCTGGCCGCGGCATACGTAGCGAAAGAAGTGGTTTTACCGATCGTCTTGGCATTCATCCTGAAACTTCTACTGCAACCCATCATGCGAGCCTTTGAACGGGTGCGCATTCCTCGCGTCATCGCATCGTTGACAGTGATTATTTTGCTTTTCGCATTGATTGCTGGTTTTGGCGAAATGCTCAGCGGGCCGGCGTCAGATTGGGCCAAACGCCTTCCTGATGGTCTCCCGCGGCTAGAGCAGCGCGTGCAAGTGATCAGTTCACCGTTAAGCGCGTTAAATAAGATGTTGAGCCACGCTACGAGCATGGTTGCGACGGGCCCCGCATCAGGGGCAGGGGCATCAGGGGCCGCCGTCGCTTCCGCTTCGACAATGCCTGGCGCAGCTCCAACTCCTGACGCGGCGAATGGGGTGGAAGCCGTGATTCTGGATGGTTTGCATACGTTTGCGTCCGAGTTCCTTACAACGTTTCTTGTGCTTTTCTTTTTCCTCAATTCTGGCGATACCTTCCTACGACGCCTCGTCGAAGTGATGCCAAGGTTCGGTGACAAGCGGCAAGTCATCGACATCTCTCAGCAAGTAGAGATGGACATCTCCTCGTATCTGGTCACTGTCACTGTAATGAATGCCTTGGTAGGCATCACCACAGGCTTGGTCATGTGGGCCTTGGGTCTCGAAAACCCACTCCTTTGGGGAGCGGTGGCTTTTCTTCTGAATTATGTGCCCATCCTCGGGCCGTTGACGGGCATGGTCATCTTTTTGGGCGCTGGCATGCTGAGCTTGGATCCTCTCTGGAAAGCCTTCATGCCGATGGCTCTGTATGTCGGGATCCACTTGATCGAAGGGGAAACGATTACACCAATGCTCCTGGCGCGGCGATTCACGCTTAACCCGGTATTAGTTATCGTCGCGCTGCTTTTCTGGGATTGGATGTGGGGCGTGCCCGGGGCAATTTTGGCGGTGCCGATGCTGGCCGTCACCAAAATTGTGTGTGATCGCATTCGACCGCTGGCGGCACTTGGACATTTTCTCGAAGGCGAAAAACGTTCTCTGAAGCCTTAGAGCCTCAGACAAGAATAATCCGCACGTCCTATTCACCTGCGCCAACCCAAAATTTGGGTAGATGTTCGATCCCTTGCTCCAGCCGCGACCCGAAGGGCTTTACTGTCCGGCGGGCGATTTCTTCATAGATCCGATGCTGCCGGTGGTGCAGGCCGTAGTGACACACGCGCATGGGGATCATGCGCGTTCGGGCAGCGGTCGGTATCAGGTTGCGTCGGCGGGTATTGGCCTGATGCGCGAGCGGCTGGTTCAGGACGCGCTGATCGATGCGCACGACTATGGCGAAACGTTTCGCATGGGCGAGGTCGAGGTCTCACTACATCCGGCCGGGCACGTGCTGGGTTCGGCGCAGGTGCGCATGGCCTACGGCGGGCGCGTGGTCGTGGTGTCGGGCGACTACAAGCGCGATCCTGATCCTACCTGCGTGCCGTTCGAATCGGTGCCATGCGATGTCTTTGTCACCGAGTCCACGTTTGGTTTGCCGGTGTACCGCTGGCCGCCGATGACGCAGGTGATTGACGACCTACTGGCGTGGTGGGACGACTGCGCGCAGAAACAAATTCCAGCTGTGCTGTTCTGCTACGCGCTGGGCAAAGCGCAGCGCATTCTGGCCGAGCTCGCCCTGCGCACCGAGCACACGGTGCATCTGCACGGCGCGATGCTTCGGCTGGTCGAAAGTTATCGTGAGGCCGGCGTGCGGATGGTGCCGACCGAACCGGCGAGCGAGTCGGCACGCGGCCGCGACTTTGCCGGTGAGTTGATTCTGGCGCCGCCCTCGGCCGCCGGCTCACCGTGGATGAAGCGCTTCAGCAAAGCCTCCACCGGCTTCGCCTCGGGGTGGATGCAGATACGCGGCAACCGCCGGCGCCGCGGCTACGATCGCGGCTTTGTGGTGTCCGATCACGCCGACTGGCCCGGCCTGATCCGCAGCGTTGAAGACAGCCGCGCCAGCCGCATCTACGTCACGCACGGCGATGGCGACACGCTGATTCGCCACCTGCGCGATCTCGGCCACGACGCGCAGTCGCTGCGCGTATTGCGCGGCACGGATAACGAGAGCGGCGGCTGATGCACCGCTTCGCCGCGCTGTACGCCGAACTTGATCGCACCGCCTCCACTCTGGCCAAGCGCGAGGCCATCGCCAGCTACCTCCGCGACGCCCCCGCGGGCGACGCCGCCTGGGCGGTGTACGTGCTCGGCGGCGGCAAGCTGCGCCGGCTGGCCACGTCAACCGAACTGCGTCAGGCGCTGGCCGCCAGCACCGGCTACGCCGACTGGCTGATCGACGAAAGCTATGAGCAGGTCGGCGATCTCGCCGAGACCATCGCGCTGATGCTGCCCGAAGGCGACGGCTCGCTGGCTGATGAGCCCTTGCAGACATGGATGGAACAACAGCTGCCAGCGCTGGCGAAACTGGAGAGCGCCGATCGCGTCGCGCAGCTGCAGGCCTGGTGGCGCGCGCTGCGTCCCGCGCAGGTATTTCTGCTCAACAAGCTGATCACCGGCTCGCTGCGCGTGGGCGTATCGCATCGTCTCGTGGTGCAGTCGATTGCGCAGTGGTCGGGCCAGCCGACCGACCTGATTGCCCATCGCATGAGCGGTCAGTGGAAACCCACCGCCGATGCGCTGACCGCGTTGACGCACGCCGCCGGCGATGACGAACATCTGGCCGATCGCCCCTACCCGTTCTTTCTCGCCTCGCCGCTGGAGCACGAAGTCGAAACGCTCGGCGACATGGCCGAATGGATGGCCGAATGGAAGTGGGACGGCATCCGCGCGCAGCTGATGCGCCGTGATGGCCACGTCGGCCTGTGGTCGCGCGGCGAGGAGCGTCTGGACGGCCGTTTCCCGGAAATCGAACTGGCGGTCGCAACGCTGAAGTCCGACGGAGTCATCGACGGCGAAATCCTTGCCTGGGATGCGGAAGAAAATTTGCCGCGCCCGTTCACCGCGCTGCAGAAACGCATCGGCAAATTGAAACCGGGCGCCAAGCTGCTCACCAGTGCACCCGTGTGTTTTATGGCCTATGACCTGCTTGAGTACAACGGCAGCGATCTGCGCGAACGGCCGCTGCGCGAACGCCGCGACATGCTCGCCGCACTGATCGAAGGCCTCGATCAGGCGCTGATGCTGTCGCCGCCCGTGGTCGCCGACTCATGGAGCGCGCTTACCGTCGAGCGCCAGCAGTCGCGCGAACGCCAGACCGAAGGCCTGATGCTGAAGCGGCTCGACTCACCGTATCGCGTGGGCCGCAAGCGCGGCGACTGGTGGAAGTGGAAAGTCGATCCGTACACGCTCGACGCCGTGCTGCTGTACGCGCAGCCGGGCCACGGCCGCCGCTCCGGCCTGTTTACCGATTACACCTTCGGCGTATGGGACGGCGACACGCTGGTGCCGGTGGCCAAGGCCTATTCGGGCCTCGACGACAAGGAGATCGGCCAGCTCGACCGCTGGATTCGCGCGCACACCACCGATCGTTTCGGTCCGGTGCGCGCGGTGGAAGCCACCCACGTGTTCGAGCTCGCGTTCGAAGCCGTGCAGCTTTCCAGCCGGCACAAATCCGGCGTGGCCACGCGCTTTCCACGCATCCTGCGCTGGCGCACCGACAAGGGCATAGCTGATGCCGACAAGCTCGACGACCTCCGCCGCCTGGCGTCGGGCTGAAGCCCGCCTGCGCGCGTGGTTCGCCACGCTCGATCGCAAGCCCGCGGCGTTTCAGCGCGCGGCGTGGAAGGCGTGGGCGGAAGGCCGCAACGGTTTGATCCACGCCCCCACCGGCACCGGCAAGACGCTGGCTGCGGTCGGCGGCCCACTGATCGACGCGGTGCTGAATCCGGCACGCGGCCTGCAGCTGCTGTGGATCACGCCGCTACGCTCGCTTGCGACGGATACGGCACAGCATCTGACCACCGCGGTCGAAGCGATGGAGCTGCCGTGGCGCGTGCTTCGCCGCACCGGCGACAGCAGCAGCGCCGAGCGCGCGCGACTGCGCCGCGGCGACTGCGAGCTGCTGGTGACCACCCCGGAAAGTCTAGCCCTGCTGCTGAGCTACCCCGATGTCGCCGAGCGCTTTCGCCATCTTCGCGGCGTGGTGGTGGACGAATGGCACGAGCTGATCGGCAACAAGCGCGGCACGCTGCTGCAGCTGGGCCTGTCGCGCCTGCGCGGGCTGAAACCCGAGCTGCGCGTGTGGGGCCTGTCGGCGACGCTAGGCAATCTCGACGAAGCGATGCAGACGCTGGCCGGCGACGGTGTGCTGATCGGCGGCAGTGACAACAAGAAAATCCAGATTCAGACCGCCCTGCCCGATGCCGGCGAACGCTTTCCATGGGCAGGCCATCTCGGACTGAAGCAGCTGGCATGTGTGCTGCGCGCCGTGCTCGACGTTCGCTCGGCGCTGGTGTTTGCCAACACCCGATCGCAGGCCGAGCTGTGGCACGAAGCGCTGGCCGCGGTGTGGCCCGAAGCGCCGGAAACGCTGGCCGTGCACCACGGCTCGATCGACCCCAAGCTGCGCTTTGCGGTGGAGGAAGGTTTGCGCCAGGGCACGCTGCGCTGCGTGGTGGCGACGTCGAGCCTCGACCTCGGCGTGGATTTTTCCAGCGTCGATCGGGTGATTCAGATCGGCAGCCCCAAAGGCGTAGCGCGGCTGCTGCAGCGCGCCGGCCGCAGCGGCCATTCGCCGGGACTGTCGTCGAAAATTCTCTGCGTACCCACACACTTGCTGGAGCTGGCCGAGATCGCGGCCGCGCGGCGTGCGCTGGCGGCCCACCATCTGGAGCCGCGGCATCCGCTGCGCGGCTGTCTCGACGTACTCGCTCAGCACATGCTGACGCGCGCGCTGGGCGGCGGGTTCCACGCCGACCAGGCGTATACCGAAGTGCGCTCCACGCGCGCCTATGCTCAACTGCCGCGCGCGCAGTTCGATGCCGTGCTGGCTTACCTGCAGCACGGCGGCACGGCGCTAGCCGGTTACCCCGAGTATCACAAGCTGCAGTGTGATTTGGACGGCCATTTTTACGTCGAGAGCAAGCGAGTGGCGCGGCTGCATCGGCTGTCCATCGGCACCATCACCGCCGACGGCAGCCTGCAGGTGCGCTATATGAAAGGGGCGCGGCTCGGTGCCGTCGAGGAAAGCTTTGTGTCGCGGCTGCGCCCCGGCGACCGCTTTCTGTTTGCCGGCAAGCATTTGGAGCTGGTGCGCGTGCGCGACATGACTGCCTACGTGCGCCAGGCCTCGAATCGCCAGGGCGGGGTGCCGCGCTGGATGGGTGGGCGCATGCCATTGTCCAACGAACTGTCGACCGAACTGCGCCGCACCTTGGCCGACGCCGACGCGCCCGAAGCCGAAATGCGCGCATTGCATCCGCTGCTGGCAATCCAGCGTGCGCAGTCGCGCCTGCCGGACGTCGACGAGGTGCTGATCGAACGCACGCATACGCGCGACGGCGAGCATCTCTTCGTCTACCCCTTCGCCGGCCGCTTGGCACACGAAGGCCTCGCCGCCGTACTCGGCTATCGGCTGGCGCAGATCGCCAAGGCGGACTACGGCTACGCGGTCAACGACTACGGCCTCGCCATCACCGCGCGCAAGCTGCCGGCGCTCGATGCCGAGACCATGCGTCAGCTGCTGCACCCTTGGGGCCTGCGCCGTGATATCCGCGCCAGCATCAACCTCACCGAACTGGCCCGGCGGCAGTTTCGCGAAGTGGCGCGCGTGGCTGGACTCGTGTTCAACGGCTACCCCGGCCAGGACAAGACGCTGCGCCAGCTGCAGGTGTCCAGCGGCCTGCTGTTCGACGTGCTGCGCCAGCACGATCCCGAGCATCCGCTGCTTTGGCAGGCCGAGCGCGAAGTGCTCGACCAGCAGCTTGACTATCCGCGCCTGCGCGACTGCCTGATCCGTATCGCGCGCGGCAAGATTCTCTACGTCGAGCCGCCGCGACTCACGCCGCTGTCGTTTCCGCTGTGGGTGGAACGCCTGCGCGGCGGCGTGCACGCGGACGACTGGAAAAGCCGCGTTGAACGCATGACTACTACACTCGAAGCGGCGGCTGGCCGATGAATGAACTACGCATCCGTATCGCCGGCGAAATGCTGACACTGCACAGCCAACGTGCATTATTTTGGTCGCGCAAGCGAATTCTATTCGTCGCCGACACACACTTCGGTAAAGGCGCCGTGCTGCGGCGCGCAGGTATGGCAGTGCCGACCGGTCAGACATTGGCAGATCTGATACGACTGGATGCCCTAATCGCGCATTACCAGCCAACGCGCCTCATCGTGCTCGGCGATTTGGTTCATGGCGTGACACCCGCGGATACCGCGTGGATCGGGCAGGTCAATGTATGGCGGCAACGCCATGCAATGGTTGAGATGAGTTTGATCGCCGGTAATCATGACCGCCATTTCAATGCGTGTGAACTGGGCTTCGACGTCATTGAGCATCAGTTAAAGCTCGAGTCGTTCACCCTGCGTCACGCACCGTGCAGTATTGCTGACAGCTACGTGCTGGCCGGACACGTGCACCCGGGTGTCGCGATAAAGGATGGTTGGCGACGTCATCGACTGCCGGCTTTCCGATTCGGACGCGGCTGTGGTCTTCTGCCCGCCTTCGGTGCGCTGACCGGTTTGCATCAGGTCCCCGTCGAACCCGGCGAGAAGGTCGTGGCCATCACGCCAGACGGGTTAATCGAATTGCCTATGCGTATGGATTAACCATTAACGCTTCATTCTTTGTCGCGCGTCAACCGCCCGCGTCCATCCTCCTTAACTCCGCCGTCCTTATTCTCATGGTCGGCGTTTTTCTTGTCGATGTCTCGTGCTGGGATGCCTCTCTGTGCGCCTGCAGGCCTGCTAGGCGCCTCCTCGCCATCGGGAATTCCATCGCCCGCTGGCGGCCGGTCTTTGCCGTTTTCATCGGGCTGGATTTGCTTATTCATGACGCGCTCCACATCGAGGTGGCGCCCAGTATTTCGTTATGCGCGTGCGGGCGACGTGCAGCCAATTCCGCGTGGCCACCACGCGCGCTTCACAGTGCGAGCGGTTAGCCGCGGTAGCGCCACACTGCCCATCGCTTCCCGTCGCCAAAAATCGGCGACGGCCCCATTGGCGTTCGCGGAGTATTTTCGAATGCGCTGGAGTAGACCAGGCGAGCGGCGGACAAATTGAGGGAAGCGATTGGCGCGGATGATTTGATAGGCTGCTCTTACTTTGAGGGCAGCGTAAATGAAGGTGTCGATCAAAACTTTTGGGACGGCCTTATTGATTTGCGTTTCGGGCGCTGCGTGCGCCCAAGATGCACCCACTCACATGCTCGCCTTCGAAGACAGTTCGTGCAGTGCATGGGCGGCTTCGGCGACGGACATAGACCTACGTGCGGCCTACCTCTTCTGGATCAGAGGCTACGTTTCTGGCTATAACGCCCGCAACCCGAAGCGGCAGCTCTACGGCGCTCAATTTCCAAACTTGGCTGCGCTAGCTCGATATGTTGACAAGTATTGCCATGATCATCCGTTCGATCCGTTCGTGGGTGCGGCACCGGCACTCATCGATGATCTCAACGCCGTTCAGTAGACTTCGTTAGTTCCCTCTCCGGCTTGGTGTTCTCGCCCGACAATGCAGGCCAGATCTCAGCGCGTGCGACCGCCAAATGGTCTAATTGCCAGCCGTTTTTCGAGATGCCCCGATGAATGCCCTGCCTGATTCCACCGTCGTCCGCGCTGACCCGGCATATACCCGGCCCACTGGCCGTGCGCTTGCCAAATGGAAGCGGCCAAGAACGTGGGTCTCCATCATGCTTTTGAGCATCAGTGCCAGCGTACTTTGCGCGCCGACTGCTCCGGCCCCTTTCTTTGATGGAGTCCTCCACGCCCGAAGTCCCCATGGGGTTTACACCGAAATCCGGTTCGAGCCACATCGCTTGGTTGCACAGGTGCATGGACCTCATATCTGTGTCTTGCATGCCCACCTTGTACACGGTGATCCGCACATCAGCCGTTATGCCATCGAGCCACCTCAGGGTGGACGCTTTTGCGATGAACTGGTCGACGGGGAAATCGTGATTCGTCCGCATTCGTCGAATGATGTGATGGCCGATTTTAGGTCGCCGCGGATGCGCTGGTCGGGGGAGTTTCGCCGCTTCACGCCGGACCGCTAAGCGAAATCGAGGTGCGTATCGCGACGTGTCAGTGATCCGCCTCAGAACGGGACCTCGCGGCATATCCACACGGCATCACCGACGCGCGATGGTGTAAAGCATCGTCAAATGCTGCGAAGAGCACTCGTCAACTGTCGGTCAATGGTGAACTTCTCTCGCTGTGTGTGACGAGCGACTGTTACATTTCTTGCATGCGTTTTCGGTGGGCGGCTTGCTTCGCACGATTTCCGCAAAAGGCGAACATCGCTCGCTACGGCAAACCGGAAGAAATACCCGAATTGATGGCTTTCCTTGTTTCGCCAGGTGCTAAGTGGCTCACTGGCAGCGCGCTACGAATGGATGGCGGTGAAGTAAAGGCGGTCTGACGGAGGCCGCATATGGCGACCGCATTATAAGTCTGATTGATATGCGCAACGGCACAGCCGCCCCCACCCCATCTAAGACCGTGCGGCGTCGCACGCTGAATCAAACGATGTCTACGTTGCCGTTTTATCGGCCTAGATGATTTCGTGATCGGTCGACGGAAGTTAGGATTTTTTGGGTCAGTTCCAGATCAAACTCATGCAGCCAACTGATCGATGAGCGCCCCTACGAAAGCGGGAATGTCATCGGGCTTGCGACTGGTAATCAACTGCCTATCTTGAACGACTTCACGGTCCTGCCAGGTGGCACCGGCGTTTTCTAAATCCGTGCGCAGCGAAGGCCATGAAGTCATCGTAGAACCCTTCACCAGCTCCGCGTCGATCAGCGTCCACGGGCCATGGCAGATCGCCGCGATCGGCTTGCCGGACTTATCGAAAGCCTTGATCAGTTCTATCGCTGACGGCTCAAGTCGAAGCTTGTCGGGATTCATTACACCACCGGGAAGCACTAGCGCATCGTAGTCCGACTCGTCTGCCTCAGATAACGCCACGTCAACTTCGACCGACTTGCCCCAATCTTTCTTGTCCCAGCCCTTGATCTGACTGGCACCACCCGGCGCGATCACACTGACCTCGGCTCCAGCCTCTTCAAGCAATCGCTTCGGTTCAGTCAGCTCCGATTGCTCGAAGCCGTCGGTCGCGAGAATGGCAATATGGCGGCCACTCAGTCGGAATGCATCGCTGCCCGATTTGTCAGAAGCTTTCTCTCTTGCGGCCGACTTCGCTACCGGCCGTTTCGTATCTGATGTGCTCATGGTGTTCTCCGTCGAGTAGAGCCAGCAGTTTGATCAACGAAACATGTACAGCACGTCGCTACACCGTGAGTGTGTGGTGATGCTGCGCTAGCAAGGCGAGCCGTGACTCAAGGGCGCTCTCTTCCCGATCGCTGCGCACGATTAAAAGCGGCTTGAAGGCCGCTTTTCTTTTGCCGAGCGATTACGCCGCACTATCACGATCTCTCGACCTCTCTCGGGCGAGAGTGCCACACCGCGGCGGCTCTGGGGACGACGAGCGCCAAGCGGTCAACCGTTCGCGCAAGAGGGAGACATCATGAACGAGACACATTCGACACCACCGCCTTCGTCCAAAGAAAAGGGAGGCATTGGCTACGTTCTCTTGTGGCTTATGGGCGTTCCCATTCCGTTGCTGATCTTATTTGCGCTGCTCAAGGGCTGCGCGTGAGCTGAAAGCACATCGCTTCAATCGCCCCACACAAGCCAAATCATCAGTTATCGGGAGAAGGATATGTCTTACTCACCCAGCGGCGACGCGGTCGCGTTGAAACACCCTGCTATGCGGTTCCGAGCAGTAATCGCCGGCTGGCTCGTTGCCACGGCAGCAGCGGGCTTGCTGTATGTCGCCGGTCTAGCCTTGGGCTTCGCGAGCTTCGACGCCTGGAACGCGGCCAACAGTGCAAAAGGCTTTGGCATTGGCACGGCAATCTGGATGATTGTTACGTGGGTCGCTGCACTCTTCCTGGGCGGTATGTTTGCCGCGTGGTTCGATGGACGCAATGACGACACCAGCGGCGCGTTGCATGGCGTGACGGTTTGGGGCCTATCCTTGACGGCGACTGCGCTGTGGCTTGCCATGGGCCTGGGTCATGCGATGTCCGGACACCATGGAGATGCACCTGGGCCCGGACCCGAGGGACATGGCGGACCTGCAATGACCCCCGCGGTCAGTGTGCTCGACGCAAATATTTCATATCAACTGACCGGACGCGAGCACGGTAATTCATCGCCGATCATCGCCGCCCTTCTCGCCGGCCAAGATGATGTCGCCTCCGCGTTGATGGCGGCAGATACCGGCACCAGCACCGGGGCGGCGGCTGCCTCCCTTCAAAAACTGACGCCCCAAATTGATGCCGCACGATCAGAATCAAAAATGGCGGCCGAAAAAGCAGCCCATTATCTCTCGCTGACCCTTTGGATTGCTTTCCTCAGCGGCTTCCTGTCCTTGTTGGCCGCTGCCGTCGGCGGTTGGCTTGGCGCTGGGCAAATCCATCGCGTTTACCACCTACGTAAGTATCCGGCGCGTCGCTTGCGCTAATGGGCTAGGGGTGGAGCGTAGAAAAGAAAAGGCCGGTCGTAATGATCGGCCTTTCTTTGGATGCTTCGCATGAAATCAGTGCTTTTTGGCTGCATCACGCTCTTTGTCTGCGGCTTTACCAGCGGCGTTCTGAACCTTGCCGGCGTTCTTCTCGATGTTGCCGGCCGCTTCTTTGGTTTTATTGCCAGTCACCTTGCCAATCCCTTCTTTAACGGCACCTTTGACTTCGTGCTTCGTGCCTTCGGTTCTATTCTTGTCCATCGTGCGGATCCTAGGAGTTGCCGCAACGTTGCGGCAACTTGTTATAGGCACGCGACAGTCGTGCTGACGTGAACTTTAGGCCAAAAAATGTCGATTTCTGGAAGCGGCAAATCACCGGCTTACTGTGTAACGATTGCAGCGCCGCTCTCCATCATGCGTCGCTATGCACGTCATTGTTCAATGGTCGATCCGCATCGCTGTTACGGACGATGTTTCCGTCGCAATGTGAGGTCCCGCTTAACCCGGATCTCGAGAAGCTTCTACGCCGACGTTTCGCTTCAGATCGCTCTTGGTTCGTTTGATCCGTTCGTCGGCGATCTCAATAACATCCAATCGATCACAATTTGGTACTAATCCAGTGACTCGGCATGACAAAATAATCGAGGCTAATATCTTCTCTTCCAATGCACTTTTAACCGGATGATGCAACGTGGACCATTGCCGGACCCCAGTCGGCCTTAGCGCTTGTCTGTGGTCACGCGCCATACGGTGTTGCCGACATCGTCCGCGATCAGTAAGGCACCTTCTTTATCCTGTACCAGCCCGACCGGCGCGCCGTAGAGCTTTGATTCGTCGTCCGAGTAGAAGCCCGTAACCACAGGCTGAGGAATGCCAACCGGCTTACCCTGCTGGAAGGCCACAAAGACGACGGCGTAACCGCTCAGTGGTGAGCGATCCCAGCTGCCATGTTCACTAATAAACGCACCGTTGTGATACTTACCCGGCAAGGCGTTGTTGCTAGACATCAGCAGACCCAGTGGGGCGACATGCGAGCCGATCGCGTAATCCGGCTTGATCGCCTTTTTGACGAGGTCCGGCCTCTGCGGCATCACACGGGTATCAACGTGCTGGCCGTAATAACCGTAGGGCCAGCCATAGAAGCCGCCTTCCTGGATGGCGGTTAGATAGTCCGGCACCAAGTCGGCACCGATCTCATCGCGTTCGTTGGCGATCGCCCAGAGCTTGCCGGTCTGCGGCTCCCACTGGAGCCCTGTCGGATTGCGTAGACCTGAGGCATAGATACGACTGGCGCCGGTAACGACATCAACCTCAAGCACATCAGCACGTCGATATTCCACCTCCAGCCCGTTCTCAGTGATGTTGCTGTTGGAGCCGATACCGACATACAACTTCTTGCCATCGGGACTCGCCAGCAGTGGCTTAGTCCAATGGTGATTGATCGTGTTCGGCAGGTCCGTGAACGCCTCGGCGGGTGTCGTTATCTGCGTTTCCCCCGTCATGTAGGGAAACTTCACAATGCCGTCGGTGTTGGCGACATAGAGAGAATCACCAATCAGCTGTACACCGAAGGGCGAGTTCAGATTCTCGAGAAAGATATGTTTCTCCCATTCGCCAGTTGCGCCGCTTTTGCGTAGAAGCGTGATTCTGTTGCCGCCCTTGGCACCTTTACCTGAGCGATTCTTGATTAGGCCGGCAATCCATTGCTTAGGCGTCGTTACCGGTTCCGTGCCAGGGCTATTGGATTCCACCACGAGTATGTCGTCGTTGGGGAGCACGTAGAGCTGGCGGGGGTGTTTCAAACCGCTGGCGATCTCTTCGATCTTCAATCCAGCCGCCACCTTAGGCGCCTGCCCTTGTTTCCAACCTACGCCGTCGGGAACTTGCATGGGTGGCTTCAGGAAGTTCTGAGCCTTGGGTAGTGAGGGATCACTGCCCGACTGCTGCGCCTGATTCAGTGACGCCTTTTCGTCGCACCCAGCCAGAATAGACACGAGTGCCAACGTGAGCACGCTGCGGTAGATGATCTTATTCACGGATGAAATCTCTCGGTGCGTCGCGCTGCAAAGCGATGACGATGTGGCCGATGGCTAGCAGGATGACGGTGCAGGCCGAGAGCCAGACGCCCTCGGGAATCACGCCGTAAGCATCGCGGCTATGCACGAATGCATTGAAGATCGCCGCGACAATGCCCAACAGGTTGAGCCAGAAGTCGAGCTTGTCGGAGCGCGTGGCAAAACCGCGAGGGGTCATCCAAACCTGCACTAGATTGATTAGACGCGGGATGACCGCAAACAGCAGGCCGATCGCGATGAGCCAGGCGGCACTTTTTCCCCACAGCACCACGGCCGTACGTGCATAGATGATGTCGAAGACTAACGCGGCGACAAAAAATCCGAACGGGATCGGATTGAGAAGTCCGTAGAGGGCTCTCACGACGACAGAGCGACGCGGTGCGGGGTGGGAGCTCATGGGCTGTTGCTCTCTATGAAGGGCGGAAAGTGCTACAGAAATTTTCTGGATAAAAAACTCAGCACGCTAGGCGCTTTGTTTCCTCTAGATCCAATCAAACGTCGCAATCATGGCTTGCTGCGATCAGAGTTTTTTCGCCATCGTCATATGTTGCTGGAGTGTGGGCAATGTCTGCGAAGCAAACGCCTTTAAATCGTCGTTCTTGCCCGCCGTGGCCTCTTTCTTGAAAAGCGCAATCGTCTCGCGGTGATCTTTCAACATCATGGCGCTATATGTTTTATCGAAGGCTGGGCCATTCAGCGTCTCAAGCTGCGCCAACTCCTTTTGTTGCATCGGCATAGGCGCGGTGGATGGCGTGAATCCATCCTTCTGAGCGATGGAGGAAAGCATGTCGCCAGCTTTGGTGTGGTCAGTCACCATGGTCGAGGCGAAGCTCTTAATGGCGGCGGACTGTGCGTGGGAATCAGCCAACTGGCTTGCCTGGATTTCTGTCATGCCTCCCGCCGATGCTTTGGCGACAAACATGGTGTCCTGCTTCGACGAAGCGGCTGCACCTGTCTGCGCCATTACTAAGGGGCTGAGCACCAAAGCGCCAACCGTCGCCAAGGTTCCCACTAGCTTATTTTTAATTTGCATTAGCATGTCTCCAGCATTATTTGAGATTGCATCGTGAGCGCGAGACCGTGATGGCTCAGTGTGGGTGGTCGATTAAAAACACCGCCTGGCAAACCGCCAAGACTTTGGGCATCGAATATCTAACGTCCGTCCCCGCCTATCGCTTAGCTTGTCTATATCGATCTAGCGAAGCGTTAGAACACTCATCACTGACCCCTCACAGGGCGTTCATTGCTTAAGTCGCGTAATGCATCGGCGCTTGTTGATAAAAGAGATTTAAGCGCAGGATAAAGCGATGCGGATGCGCCTCCGTACCGCCTCACTGAAGGCGCTTTCTCGGAGGATGAACCATGCATTCAATCAAACCAGTACTTCAATCGATGGCTATCTGTTGCGCTCTTATTTCGGGAGCGGCGTTTGCGCAATCGACGCCACCCACATCGCCACAAACACCCCCATCAACAACCAATGGCAGCATGCAGCAGGACTCAATGAAGAGCGGTAATTCGATGTCCAGCGATAGCATGAAAAAAGATAGCGCGAAGCCGATGAAACACAAAAAATCAACGAACCAGGGTTCCATGAGCAACGGTTCCATGAAAAGTGGCGATTCCATGAAATCCGATGATTCAATGAAGAGCAAGGATTCCATGGGCAATCCCACTTCAAGCAGCTCCACACATTGAGTGATTAAGGTGCGCAGGTACTGTGCATCGAAGCAAAAGGCGCTCTCGGGCGCCTTTCTATTTGCAGGAAATCTCGGCGCGCAGTCGCAGCGCCAAATTTTCATTTATTGACGCCCAAGCCGATTCAGTGATCTTCATTGTCGTCAAAACGATTGTCTCAACGCACGCTTGTCGGGACCATCAGTTGTCTGAAGTGTTTACAGGTTTCTGCATCAGCGTACGCAGGAATAGTCGGCAGTGCTGAGTTGGCGCAAAAAGCCCGACGCAGCTATTCGGTCGAGGGCAGATGCGGAGGTTACAGACGACTATCTCCGGACTGGCGCCGAAACAATCCTATGAACTTGAGTGAGCTGCTTAAATCAGGCATGCGGTGAGATGGCAGCCACAGGAGCACATCATGAAACCCGTTGCGTATTCAGTACACCCGATCTAAAAACAGCAAGAGCTGCGATGAATGCGGCGCGTGGGGCAAATATACCCGACAAGGATATTTCGCTCGTGGCCCGCGACGACATCGAGCTGGAAAAGATTCCCGACCACCGATTGACCGACCACCACGATTCTAGTCCCGGTGCCTTGCGTGGTGTGACGCTGGGCGTAGGCAGCGGCTTGCTGCTGGGTTTGATAGCCATAGCCGTGCCGCCGCTGGGATTGACTATCGCGGTTGTCGGCGCGATGGCTGTGGTCGGTGCGGCCATGGGCGCCTGGACCGGTGCACTGGTAGGAATGAATGTACCCGACTCCATCAGCCGCAAGTTTGAGGACGAAATCGCTTCCGGACGCATCCTGGTGGTACTTGATGGCGAGCAGGTTCCACTAGACGCGGCCACCTCAGCGATCGTCAGCACGGATGCGGTGGCACTGCCTTTCAGTACACCTACGGCAATGACCTGATCGTTTCGCTACTCGCCCGTTTGGCAATGGCAGACTCACTCAACCAGCTACTTCGCCACTAAGCTTTGAAGCATGAGTAGCAGACCTAGGATGCGGCATGAAAACATTTCGCCAGCATTGAGGAAAAGAGCTAAAGAATGTGGTGTCTTGGTTAATCGTTTGCTTTCAGGATTTTCTCGATATCCTCCAAGGTCGAGTTGGTAAGCGTCTTAGCAAATTCGCCGATGATGCGCTTGGTTGTTTCGACATGGAGCTGTGGCCGAATCTCGCCCAACGTCTTCGGGTCCGCAATCAAGAACAGATGCTCGAACTCTTGCTTTAGTGCATCCGCATTGAGGCGATGGACAAGTTGCTTAGCAAAGGTCGCTTCATCGTTCTGCTCAGGGCTTTCCTCAGGCGGCCGATGACCCGAGGGTCCTTGCCCCTGCTCGTCAATAGCTTCGAACTTCATGATGTCTTCCTGCATCAAGCGAAGTGCGTCTTGTTTGCCAACGTTTTTGAATAAGCGGGCATGCGTGCCATCGGCCACGACGACCCAAGTACCAGCGGGAATCCTGCGCATCGATATCTCCTTATGATTGGCGGCGCAGCAAAAGCGTTGCGCTACTTTCCCGACCTTAGCGATCGATGCGTGACAGCTTTGGTAACAGATCATCGCTAGTGAAAATCTCTCGACCGTGTGTCGAGCGATCCGAGTAAATGGGTCAGATCGTGCAAGTGATGAGCGATCAAGTGGCAAACGCCCTCCTGCACTTCCCACTGCCCGTCGATGGCCAGCAGTTGGGATTTCAGCAAGACGCGACGCTGCCGTTTGGCAATCGTGCGCCACACCACGACATTGACCATGCCGTGCTCGTCCTCGATGGGTCACGAAGGTAATCTCGCTGGCCGTTTGGGAACGTCGACGCATGGCCGCCGGCAATACACGCGGTCATGCTTTGCCATGAGAGCTCATAAACCGAACCACGCTCAGCGATTTTCAGAAGCTCAAAGGTGCATATATAGCTGGCACACGTCGAGATAAACGAGAATCGTCAGCTTATCGCGCCAATTTTCGTCATCGCCTGCCGTAATGACTCGAGCGCATACGGCTTAATCACGCGCGGCGCGTGCTGATAGCGCGCGGGAATATTCCTTTCGGCCGCGCCGGTTGCCACAATGTAAGGAATGCCGCGTTGCGTCAGAGTGTCGATTACCTCGTATGCCATCGCGCCACGAAGATCTAGGTCAACGATCGCCACGTCGCTGTCCGAGCTAATAGCGGCCCGTAATGCGCTATCGATATTACCTACGCAGGCTTCGACAACGAAGCCAAGTTGCATGACCGCATCGCTCAACGCGCCGGCAAGCAGAAAGTCATCTTCGCAGATGAAAACCTTTGGACTACGTATGCTCACATCGACACCGGTGACTTCATAAATTCAGTCTATCTTCAATATCGAGGTTTTAGTCAATATTTTTTTGCATCTCAGAATCGAGAACGTTAAACACTTATCAGCTTTTCCAGCGCCTGCATCAACGTATTCAGTCGAAAAGGTTTTTCGAGCTTGGTGTACTCAGAATAGGCTGGCGGCAATTGGTCAGGGTTATACCCGGTCAGCACACATACGGAGACCTGCAAAGAGTCCAACGACGGAAGCAGCGCCTCAGTAGTCGTGGTCGCAAGCCGATAATCGATCAATGCGATATTGGGCGTCGCGGTTTCCAGCAGCGCCAATGCCTCGCTCACCGTCGCCACTGGGCCAAGTACCCGATAGCCCTTCGATTCGAGAGCAAACTCGAGGGTAGTGGCGATCATCAGCTCATCTTCCACCACCATGACCAGTAGCTGCTGGTCATGGTTCACGGGGTGCTACCTTTATTCAAAGCAGCTTGGGCCAGACGGGGGATGTCTAGCGAAACTATCAGACCGTCCGGGGTGAAGTCCAACACGCTTTTGCCGTCGAGTTCATAGGCAAGCTGGCGTTCAATGAGGATCGAACCGAATCCGCGCCGCGTGGCCGGTACCACCGTAGGTCCACCCTTTTCCTGCCAGCGAACGGCGATGGCTGCATTCGGCGATTCCATAAGTTTCCAGCTCACCGCGACCATGCCTTCATCGTTGGAGAGCGCACCGTGCTTCAGTGCATTGGTCGCCAACTCGTGTACCACCATACCCAGCGCCAGCGCCTCGCGAGGTAGAAGTTTCACCGGTGGCCCAGTCAGCACATAACGGTTCGGACTGCCGATTACACTGAGTTCCTCGCGAAATAGCTCGCTGAGCGACATGTAAGACCAATCGGTTTCGGTGAGCAACTTGTACGTGCGCGCCATCGAATGCAATCGATCGAGAAAATGGTCGAGCGATCCGTCTGTGTTGGCCGATTGCAATGTCTGGGTCGCCATAGCACTCACCACGGCCAGCATGTTGCGCACGCGATGATTAAGCTCGCCAATCATCGTCTTGTGACGCGCGTCGGCCTCGGCAAGCGGAGTGATGTCGACAAACGTCATTACCACTCCGCCACGCTCATCAGCTGCGCCATAAGGAAGCAGCGACATCAGATAATGCCTTTGACTGTCCTTGCGACTGACGGATATTTCGGCGGGTTTTCCTTTCATCAATGCAGTTTGAAGGCTCTCCAGCATGTTGACGTCGCTCAGCTGATGTGACAGATCCGTAATCAGCCGACCGCGATCCGTGGGAATAAGCGTAAATATTTCGGTCGCCGCCGGAGTGAAGCTGCGAATCGCTAAATCCTTATCTAAAAAAACAGTAGCAATGCGCGTGCTCTCCAGCAAACCGCGCAGATCGGCATTAGATTGGTCCAGCGCCGCTACGTGATGGGACATCTCGGTGTTGATGGTCTGCATTTCCTCGTTCACAGACTGCAGTTCTTCCTTCGAGGTTTCTAACTCTTCGTTCGACGACTGCAGTTCCTCGTTGACCGACATCAACTCTTCGTTGGATACGCGTAGTTCTTCGATCGCCGTTTCGAACTCCTCGTAGGTCGACTGCAGTTGTTCGCGCGCGTCGTGTAGTTCGTGCTGTAGCTGTTCGGTGTTCTGCGAGTCGCCACGGAATGGCAGATCAGGCGGAGTGGTAACCGCGCCATGATCATGGAATAGCACTAGGTATAGAGGCGCATTGTCCTGATCAAACGGTTCAATACTTATCTGAATACGGCGCTGGCCCTCATCGGAATGCACCGCAGCTTCCGGCAGATGGACCAGTAATTGGGTTTCCACCGCTTCGTGTAGACCACGTCGAAGCAGCAGCCGAAGCTCTTTGCGCGCATTGTTCAACAGATTCTTGCTCGGCGCACCAGGTGCAAACTCGAGAAAGTTGCCGGTACGTCCGGAATAGAACAGTGCGTCCCCTTGTCCGTTGACCAGCACATACGGCGGTGCATGTGCCGTCAGAATGCGCGCCTCGATTTGCGTACGCAGCGACTTACTCGACATGTCATTCCAGCCTGTTTCGAAATGTCGAGGAATTGTGGGACCCAAGCCCTTCGCCAACAATGGCGCCGGCGCATGCGGCGTTGCGCTAGGCAACCGGCGAAAAACGCGGTGCTCGCGACTGATCGGCGTAAACAAAGTGCTGTGCCGGGTTGCGCCTTCAGCCACGCCGACGAATAAAAATCCCTCGGGCCGCAAGGCATAATGCAGAATCGGCAGGATGCGATCCTGAAATTCAGCGGCGAGATATATAAGCAGGTTGCGACAAGAGACTAGGTCAATGCGCGAAAACGGCGGGTCACGCAGTGCGTTGTGATCAGAAAAAGTGACTATCTCGCGCAACGACTTCTGAACCGTAAAGTAGCGGCGATCCTCGACGAAGAAGTTTCCACGACGCTCTGCGGTGACACCCTCTAGCAATACCGACGGGTAGCGGCCCTTGCGTGCGATGGCAAGCGCCCGCCCGTCAATATCCGAAGCAAACACGCGAATGTCTGGCGACTTGCGCCCTAAGCGCTGGGCATGTTCCAGCAACAGCATGCCAAGCGAGTAGGCCTCTTCACCGGTGGCACAGCCTGGCACCCAGACCCGTACTTCGTCGTTTTCACTCTTGCCTTCGAAAAGCAGTGGAACAATCTGCTGTTCGAGCATGGCGAACGCCGCAGAGTCACGAAAGAAACTGGTCACGCTGATCAACAGGTCGTGGAATAACAGTGTCACCTCCGTCGGCGTGTGCTTCAGGCAATCAAGATAGCTGTCCAGCGACTCGATCTGTAGCACCTGCATACGACGCTGCACACGACGGAAAAACGTATTTGATTTGTAACCACTGAAATCGTGACCGACCTGTATCTGCAGCAACGCGCATATTTCCTGACGAATACCATCGTTCAGCGCGTCCGACTTAGTCAGTCCGCTTCCCGATGCGTTTTCCATCGAAGCGATCAAGCTCGACAGCCGTGTCGCGATATCTTCCACCGGCAGTTGTAGATCGACGACTCCTGTTGCCATTGCGCTTCGCGGCATACCGGAAAACATCGGCACTGACCCATCCTCGCCCTGCGCAATCGTCAAACCGCCTCGCTCCTTGATCGCTTTCAGTCCCAGCGCACCATCGGCCCCGGTGCCCGATAACACCACGCCGATGGCGTTTTCCGCATAGTCTTCCGCCAACGAATTGAACAATCGATCCACTGCTGAAGGGAGCCGCTCAATGACATTGATCGGTGAAAGCTGCAACTTTTTGTCCTTGACCGAAAGCACCTGCCCTGGGGTTATGACGTAGATCGTGCCCGTTTCAATCGGCATATCCTGTTCGGCGCGCAGAACACGCAGCGTCGTTCGTCGTGAAAGGATCTCTGGCAGTTGGCTTTCACGGTGCGCGGAAAGATGCATGGCGATTACGAAGGCAACATTGACATCGAGTAGCGCCGCATCAAAACGCCCGTGATCGAAAAAGCCACTCAATGCCTCGACGCCACCGGCAGAGGCACCAATTCCAACGACCACGGTGGCGGAACTGATCGATGGGGTCGATATAGACATGAAGTCCTTAGGGATTGACTGCGCGGTTTATTCGATAGTGAATTTGGTAGCTACCACATCGATGTTACGGCACTACACACCCTTTGCCGCGAAGATCGTGCGAATACAACAAGTTGTTTATAGAGTTTGTTTGGGCCTCGCTGATTCGGATTCGGATTCGGCGAATGCTTTTTCAGACGTTGATTCCAATCTATTTGATGACGTCTATCTCGATGAGGCCACCGCAGCGCAGGCTGCCATCACGCTTTGCCGACATTTTTCGATTTAGTTTCGCACTTCGGCCTGCTACTGCGGCGCCATCGAATCCCCCGCTCTCATGCCGGAATTTAAATGGCCCGCTCTCTCGAGGTATCTGTAAATCGCTTGAGAAGTTTTGGAGCGTTTATAGCAGCAACAGTATTTCTCGTGACGGGATGCGCGCCTGCGGTGAGGCCAGCGGCCTTCACGCCACGCGACGAGGTTCCTCTGGCTGGTCTGCCCACCGGTCTGCGAGGTTGGCCCCAGTCCTCTTGGTGGAAAATATACAACGACCACCAACTGGACCGGTTAGTCGATCTGGCCATGAGAGGAGCGCCCGATCTTGAGGTGGCTGAAGCACGTTATCGAAGCGCCGAACGCGCCATTGACGTACAGAGAGCCCAGCTAAATCCGCAAGCAAAAGGATATGTTGACGCGGCTCATGGATATAGTGACGCCGGTTTGCAAGGACAGGTTCCAAGCCCAGGCGGATCAGGGACGAACCAAGGCATTCAACTGAAGCCCGGCAGCAGCTATAGCAACACGGGCGTTGCCGCCGCATTGCTAACCTGGGATCTGGACCTTTGGGGCAAGCAAAAGGCCGCAGTCGCTGCAGCGGTAGGTCAGGCCAATGCCGCTAGAGCAGATCGAGCCACGGCGGAAAATTCCTTGCAGTACAACCTGGTCTCCACTTACTTCAATTGGCAGGCGACGCAGGCAAGACTTGCGGTCGCGGGCGAATCGGAAAGATCGGCAACTACCTATAGAACACTGGTAGAAGCGCGTGTACACGCCGGCCTAGACGATCCGCAACTGCTCGACACGGCGGATTCTCAACTCGCACAACAAAGGGGCAATGTTGCGATGCTTTCCGGGTCGAGCGAACTCGACATTGCTCAGATGGCCGCCATTGCAGGCGTTTCGCCTCAGGAAATAGGCCATCTTCGCGCCCTGCCCTTACCTGCAGTAAGCAGCCAACTGCCGGGCGGTGCGCGGCTCGGACTCATTGCGCGACGTCCGGACATTGTTTCGGCGCGATGGCAAATCGAAGCCGCTGCGCACGGCATCGACGAAGCTCGTGCTGCCTATTATCCCGATGTCAGCCTGATGGGTCTGGGAGGCTATCTGCGAGCCTATCCCAACTTGGGTTCGGGCACGCGAACCGATTTGACATTGGGCAGCATCGGGCCGTCTATCTCATTGCCCATCTTTTCGGGTGGCCGATTGAAAGCCGAATTTGAAACGAGTCAGGTGCAACTCGATACCGCGGTGGCCAACTACAACCGAGCCGTTGTGCAAGCCGCGCACGACGTAGCCCAGCAAATTCTCACGCTCCAGCAACTCGACGCGGAGCGCGTCCAACAAGATCGTGAATTGCTAGACAGCTCATCACAACTTCGTCGTACCGGCCAGCGGCGCAAAGAAGGCATTGAAGATGATCGCACCTATCTGAACGCACAAATGCAACGAGACCAGAAAATCGACGCGCAACTTCAGCTGCAAGGTCAACAGCTGGCGACTGATCTCTCCCTGATTCATGCCTTGGGCGGCGGCTATCGCGCCGACTATGTGCCTCCCGTAACTGCTGTCGCGAAGGACAATTCACGATGACAATGGCCGACGACGACGACACAAAGGGCGGACCTGACAGCGACGCGCCGCCGCAGCAATATCGATATCGCTTCAAGTATTTGCACAAATACGGCGACGCAGCGCCGGGTTCTGATGGCCACGGTGAAACTGACGCCCAGCAGCCAGAAGACGATCCGGCCAAAGGCGATTCGAACGAGAACGATGTGGGAGACGGTAAGGAAGCCGACGACAAGAAGGACGACGACAAAAATAAAGATGGTGACGGCGACAAGAAAAAAAGCCCGGAAGAAAAGCGCAAGGAGAAGAAAAAGAAGATCTTGGTGATGTCGATCATTGCGGCAGTTTTCGTGCTGGCCGCGCTGACATGGCTGCTGCTCTATATCTTCGTTTTCAGTCAGCGTGAAACGACCGACGATTCCTACGTCAAAGGCGACATGGTGACGATCTCTTCGCGCGTCGCCGGTACCGTCGTGGAATTCACGGCTGAGGAGACCGATCGCGTGCACGCCGGTCAGGTGCTTGTTCGGCTCGATCCGGCCGATGCCGAGGTGGCTTTGATGAATGCGCAAGGTCAGCTTGCGCAGGCCGTTCGGGAAGCCGAGACAAACATTCAAAAGGCCAAAGAGGCCGATGCCGCCGTCGCTCAGCGCCGAGCGCAATACCAGAACCAGCGCGACGACTACGCGCGGCGACATCCTCTCCTCGATCTGCACGCCGTGGCCAAAGAAGACGTTGACAACAGTCGCAAGCAGACCGAAGCCGCTCTCGCGGCCCTGCAGCAGGCACAGAGCCAGGCGGCCGGTGCGCATGCGCAGGTCGACGGCGTCGAAGTCCGTGATGTACCTGCGGTTGTTCAAGCACGATCATCATTCCGCAACGCCTGGATCAACAGCGGTCGTAACGCCATCGTGTCACCCATCGACGGTTATGCGGCACGTCGCCAAGTGCAAGTGGGTCAGCGTGTGCAGGCTGGGCAAGATCTTCTGACGATCGTCCCGCTTTCCGATCTTTGGGTAGACGCCAATTTCAAGGAGACCCAACTTGAACATATCCGCATCGGCCAGCCAGTAAAGATCACCACGGATATCTATTCGGACATGACCTACCACGGCAAGGTGGTGGGGTTAAACGCTGGCACGGGTAGCGCGTTTTCGTTGCTGCCCGCCGAAAACGCGACGGGTAACTGGATCAAAGTGGTACAGCGATTGCCCGTGCGAATTGCGCTGAATCCAGATGATCTTAGACGCCATCCGTTGCGGATCGGCTTATCCGCCGACGTGAATGTCGATACCCATGACCGAGATGGCAGCGTACTGGTTACTCAAACCCGTGAAAAACCGCTTGCCAGCACGGACGTATACGAGCGTGAGGTAAAGAATGCCGACTCCCACGCCGAAGCCATCATTCGGGCAAACATGATTCCGACACCGCCGTCCAGCACCGCAGCAGATCGTTCCGACCGTAATCGCTGAACCGTGGCCAAGCCATCCTCTCAAACAAGCAACGCAAAGCCTCTGGCCGGAGGTGCGCTTGTTTTACTAACCGCGGCGGTCGCGCTGGCTACCTTCATGGAGGTGCTGGACATCTCTATCGTCAATGTGTCTGTGTACACGATTTCCGGAAACCTTGGCGTAAGTCGTACCGAGGGTACGATTGCCATCAGCGCCTACTCCATGGCCAGTGCTGTCATGCAGCCGTTGACGGGATGGATAGCGAAACGATTTGGCGAGGTGCGGACGTTCTGTATTTCCATTTTACTTTTTGCGGTCTTTTCGATCATGTGCGGCTTGTCCGTGAGCATGCCCATGCTGATAGTGTTTCGCCTTTTGCAGGGCGCCGTTTCCGGTCCCATGGTTCCGCTTTCACAAACGCTTTTGCTGAACAACTATCCGGTCGCCAGACGTTCGATAGCCATGGCACTGTGGGCGATGACTGTCGTGGTCGCACCCGTCTTCGGGCCCATTCTCGGCGGATGGATTACGGACAACTACAGTTGGTCGTGGATCTTTTTTATCAACGTTCCCGTAGGCCTATTTGCCGTCACAGTTACATTTTTCTTATTACGTGGTCGGGAAAGCAAGACATCCCGCATCCCTATCGATGGGTTGGGACTCTTTCTGCTCGCCGTCGGCATCGGGTGCCTTCAATTCATGCTCGACAACGGCAACGATTACGACTGGTTTTCGTCAAACATGATATTGACGCTTGGCATCGTCGCGGCGGTTTGTTTGACGTTTCTGATTGCGTGGGAATTGATGCATGACAATCCCGTGATCAATCTCAAATTATTCAAACAACGTAACTTCACTGTGGGCGTGACTTGTCTGTCATTAGGCATGTTCGCCTTTTTTGGGGGTACCGTCGTGTTGCCGACCTGGGTCCAAGAGGTCATGAATTACACAGCGACTTGGGCAGGTTTTGCCGTGGCCCCGGTTGGTCTTCTGGCCATCTTTCTGTCACCGCTAGTTGGCGTTTTCCAGAACAAAGTTGATCTGCGAATACTCAATTCAGTCGGCTTTGCGATCTTCTGTGCATGTTCGTTCTGGATGGCGGGCTTCGACACGAACGCCTCTTATTGGCATCTGGCAATGCCTCGACTGGTCATGGGCGCAGGCATCGCGCTGTTTTTTGTACCAGTCAATCAAATCATTCTCTCTGGCTTGCCCGATAGCGAAGTTGCGAGTGCCTCGGGCATGGCAAATTTTTTCCGCACAATCGCCAGCAGCGTTGCCACTGCTGTCAGCACCACGATGTATACCCAGCGCAGCACGTATCACCACTCAATCCTGACAGCGAACATCGACGCTGGCAGTCGAACGACGATGGAATACTTGGATAAGCTCAAGCCGCTCGGGCTGCAGGGTCAAACCGCCGCCGCTGCCATGAATCAAGTGGTCAACATGCAGGCCGCCACTCTAGCCGTCAATGATGTTTTCTGGGTGTTTGGGTTGATCTTCGGTGTCGCGATGATTGTAATCTGGTTTGCCAAGCCACCGTTCAATTCCGGTGGCCCGGGCGGCTAATCGTAGGAACGATTCGCTAACTTAAATCGCCAGCGCGATAACACGCCGAAATTAAGCGTCATCGATTCCAAAGTTTGGGCTCTTAGTGGACTTCCTAATTGTCGTTATCGCTTCGTCTGATCATGTACACGTTCACGCCGCGCTCGCTCCCATGCGACATCCCCTTCATGCGCGCTACTCAATGATGTAGGCGATGTCCGCACCAAGGCTATTCAAGTCAAATGTCCTGGTGACTAAAGAAGACAACGATGCTTACCAAAAGGTGATCGATAGCGACGTTCACTTTCGCTACGCCATCGACATGAGCTCGCTGAAAAAGCTTCTTAACAGTTGACGAGCGATCGGTGTCAATGGATTAAACAAACAGGCAGTGACAGGGTGTTAAAGCAACAGCTCTCCTTCAATGAGCTCGCAACGGAACTCAACGATGAAAGCGATAAATTCGTCTCTACGAACTCGTATGCACCGGTACTGGTGCGCTGCCAACTATCTGACCGTTGGCCAGATCTATCTTAAGGACAATCCCCTACTGGCGAAGCCGCTGACGCTTGAGCACATCAAGCCGCGATTGCTGGGGCACTGGGGCACGACAGTCGGCCTGAATTTCATTTACACCCATTTGAATCGCGCCATCTGCCAGTTCGATTTAAACGTGGTTTTCATTGCTGGCCCGGGGCATGGCGGCCCAGGTTTAGTAGCGCACACTTATCTGGAAGGCTCATACAGTGAAATTTATCCGCGAGTCGAACGCAACGCGGCGGGGATGAGGCAGTTGTTTCGCCAATTTTCCTGGCCTTACGGTATTCCGAGCCATGCCGCCCCCGACACTCCTGGATCGATTCATGAAGGCGGCGAGCTTGGTTATTCGCTCTCCCATGCGTATGGCGCTGCGTTCGACAATCCCGATCTGATTGTTGCTTGCGTTGTTGGCGACGGCGAAGCGGAGACAGGTCCGTTAGCCACAAGTTGGCATTCCAATAAATTTCTCAACCCGAAGCGCGATGGAGCCGTGCTTCCAATTCTTCATCTCAACGGTTACAAAATCGCCAATCCCACCTTGCTCGCTCGCATCAGTGAAACAGAGTTATTGCAGCTCTTCCAAGGCTATGGCTATGAACCTATCGTCGTGGCAGGCGACGACCCGATGAAAATGCACGACGCCTTCGCCGAAGCCCTGGACAAGGCAATAACGAAGATTCGACATATT
Source organism: Rhodanobacter sp. A1T4 (assembly GCF_014207185.1). Lineage (GTDB taxonomy): Bacteria > Pseudomonadota > Gammaproteobacteria > Xanthomonadales > Rhodanobacteraceae > Rhodanobacter. The sequence continues at coordinate 99,681 of NZ_JACHCP010000011.1, read as the reverse complement.
CAGCGTGACGCTAGAAATACCGATGATCCCGCGACACGCCCCTTCTGGCCGTTGATTATTTTGCGCTCCCCCAAAGGGTGGACCGGTCCAAAGCGTGTCGATGGATTACCCGTAGAAGGCAGTTGGCGATCACACCAAGTTCCTATCGCACATCTGGAGAAGAAATCGCATCTCAAAGCGTTGGAAAAGTGGATGCGTAGCTATTCACCCAAAACACTTTTTGATGCAGATGGTCGATTGTCGGCAGAGCTTCAAGAGCTCGCGCCCAAGGGGCATCGTCGCATGGGAATGAATCCTCATGCGAACGGCGGCTATCTGATGACGCCATTGGTACTGGCGGACTTCCGGTCCCACGCCGTGCCGGTTGAAAATCCAGGGGACCAGAAGGCCGAAGCGACGAAGATCCTAGGTACCTGGCTGCGCGACGTGATGCGATTGAATGAGGCCACAGCGAACTTTCGTCTATTCGGTCCGGACGAAACCGCGTCGAATCGGCTCGACGCGGTGTATGAGGCGACTCAAAAGACATGGATGGCTGAAACCGTCGAAACAGATACGGATTTAGCAACAACAGGCCGTGTCATGGAAGTTCTGAGTGAGCACCAGTGCCAAGGCTGGCTCGAAGGGTACCTGCTGACGGGGCGACATGGACTTTTCAATTGCTATGAAGCCTTCATCCATATCATCGACTCGATGTTCAACCAGCACGCAAAATGGTTGAAGGTGACGCGTTCCATGCCGTGGCGACCGCATCTGGCATCGCTTAATTATTTGCTGTCATCCCACGTTTGGCATCAGGATCACAATGGCTTTTCGCATCAGGATCCCGGCTTCATTGATCATGCCGCCAACAAGACCTCCGCTGTGGTCCGAATCTATCTTCCCCCGGATGCTAACTGCCTTCTTTACGTTGCAGACCACTGCCTGCGCAGCCGTCACCTCATCAATGTGATAGTTGCGGGCAAGCAACCCGACTGGCAGTGGTTGAACATCGAGGACGCTTCAGCGCATTGCGCGGCCGGCGCTGGCGTCTGGCGTTGGGCAAGCACGGACTCAGAAGATCCTGAGCTCGTCATGGCCTGCGCTGGCGATGCCCCTACGGTCGAGGTACTCGCTGCGGTAATGCTGTTGCGCACTTACGAACCTGATCTACGTATCCGCGTAGTCAACGTGGTTGATCTACTGATTCTTCAACCCACAAGCGATCAGCCCCACGGGCTGGATGATGACCAGTTCGACCGCCTTTTTACCAAAGACAAGCCGGTCATTTTTGCCTTCCATGGTTATCCCGGTATCGTGCATCGATTGACCTATCGCCGAGACAACCACGAAAACATCCATGTTCGTGGTTATCGCGATGAGGGCACAACGACGACCGCGTTGGACATGATGGTGAAAAATCACATGGACCGCTTCCAGCTGGCGCTCGACGCGGTTGAACGAGTCCCACGGCTGAAAGGACATATCGAGGCCGCGCAACAACGCTATTGGGCCGATATCGAACGACACCATCTCTATGTCAGCGAAAACGGAATCGACCTTCCCGAAATTGTGAACTGGCAGTGGGAGCCATCAAAGGCAAACCACTGATGAAACCGCATAGGGAAAAAAACGGGATCATTATTTGCCTCAATGTCGGCTCCAGTTCCCTAAAGTTTTCCATTTATCGATCGGATTCAGGGGCATTGGGCGAAATTGGGTCGGGTACGGTCGACAGTGACGAAACAGGGCCGGCTCGACTGTCCTTCGACTATTTTCAAGGACGGAAACCGTCGATCAAGCAAAGGTCCGTATCCGGTTCTGCAGTTGCCGCACTTCGAGAACTCGCTGCGTCTGAAGATCAGATCATCGCTGTTGGGCATCGCCTTGTGCATGGGGGTCTGACGATCCGCGATCACCTCAAGTTATCACCGGACGTCATTGCAGCACTTAGGCGCGCGACGCCGTTTGCGCCACTGCACCTGCCTCCATCGCTTGACCTGATCGATGAATGCTTAGATAGCTTTCCCGGAATCCCACAAGTCGGCTGCCTTGACACGACCTTTCATAAGGACCTACCTCCTCTCGCGGCGACCCTTCCGCTCCCGAAGCAGATTCGAGATATCGGCCTGCGTCGCTTTGGTTTTCACGGTCTGTCTTGTGAGTCGGTCCTGAAACAACTTGAAAAGCAACCGGTGAGAAGATTAGTGGTAGCGCATCTAGGCGGAGGCTCTAGCGTCACAGCAATCACGAACGGACATTCGGTGGACACGTCCATGAGCCTTACGCCGATGGGCGGAGCCATTATGAGTCACCGACCCGGCGATCTCGATCCAGGCATACTTTTTTATCTACTACGCGAAAAGTATTACGACCTGGATGCGCTGGAAGACCTGCTAGAGCATCAGGCGGGAGTTGCCGGCGTATCGCAAACCAACGGTGATATGCGCGACCTTCAAAACGCGTCTGATCGTGGCGATGCCTATGCAAAGCTCGCACTGGACATGTTTGTACGTTCTATCGCCAAGCAGATTGCAGGGATGTGCGTCGTGCTCGGTGGTATCGACCTGTTGGTGTTCACCGGTGGTGTGGGCGAGCACGCTACCGCCGTGCGGGAGCGCATCGTTCAAATGATCGAGTCGTCACTGGGCTCGCCAAGCCAAATGGTGCTCCCTTCTCAGGAAAACGAGCGCATTGCATTCCACACACTTAACCTGATTGAATCCTGACTGTTTGAGAACTGATGCCTCACACCCATCTCATCTTTCTACCGCGCGCGGTCGGCGCTTGCGCCACCCACTCGTATCGAATGGGTATATTCCTGCGGCTATCCAAATCGACGACACTTTGTTAGCCGGTCACTACTCAGAGCGGAAGCCCAATCCGCGCCGCTGCAAAAAACGTAGAGTCGAAGCATCTTTTTCGCTATGAGCACTTACTTTTTTCTCGAATGAGCAGCCTTTTTTGCTGCGGCTGATCGGCCTGCCGCGCCTTTTGTATGTGCCGCCTTTTTCGCTGCCGTAGAGCGCGACGCGGCGGATCGTTTGGCGCTAGCCTTTTTGCTTTGCGAACTCAACGCCTTCTTGGTCGCTGCATGCCCTCCCTCGTTCTTGAGCGCGGCGCTCGACGCTTTGGATCGCTTCGAAGAGGTCTTATGAGTGTGATCTGCTGCTTTTTCGTCTGTTGCGGCCTTTTTTTTCGTCGCCTTACTCGCCGATTTTTTTACCGGGGCTTTAATTCCAGCGCGTCTCGCTTTGGACAAGCCTATGGCGATAGCTTGCTTGGCCGACCGCGCCCCGTGCTTGCCTTTTTTTACGTGTTCAATTTCTTCATGTACATATTCACTGGCTTGTGTGCTCGCTGCTTTTCCCTGCTTCTTATCTTTGCTTGCGGCTGCTTGTGTGCGTTTCTCCGGCATGTTGTTCTCCTCGTTGAGTGGCGCTCGGATTTAGCTCGCACGCTTGTCTACGAACCGTCAAGCCGACGCCTTCATCAAAAGAGATATGTTGGTAAGACTAAGCGCTTCGTTCTTCATCGCTCTGAAAATATTTATTAAAGACTAGAAACCGAGCCGCATGAATCATCTACGCGTTCGCATCATTGCTGCGCATTCAATGAAAATCTCTCGATCGTGTGTCGAGCGATCCGAGCAAGTGGGACAGATCGCGCAAGTAATGGGCGATCAAGTGGCAGACGCCATCCTGGACTTCCCACTGCCCGTCGATCGCCAGCAGTTGGGATTCCAGCAGGACGCGTCGCTGCCGTTCAGCAATCGTGCGCCACACCACGACGTTGACCATGCCGTGCTCATCCTCAATGGTCACGAAGGTGATTCCGCTGGCCGTTTGGGGACGTTGGCGCATGGTCACCATACCAGCGATACGCACATGGCTTTTATCCGGACGCATGCGCAGTGCCTTCGAATCGGTGCAACGTGCTGCCTTCAATCGCGCACGAATTTGGTGCAGCGGGTGTGGTCCCAAGCTCAGTCCGGTACGCGCATAGTCCGCCAAAGTGTTTTCCGCTTGGCTTGGTGCGGGCAACACAATCACCCGCTCCTCAGGACTGGCGTTACCAAATAACGGCAACTGCGCCTCCACCCCGGTGGTCGCCCATCGCGCACGATGACGATGACCGGCCAACCCGCGCAGCGCGGAGGCGTCGGCCAATCGCTCCTGATGGGGCTTGTCCAACTGAGCACGTGCGCACAGGTCGGGAATGTCATCGAACGCTCGCTGTTGTCGGGCCGCTTCAATGCGCCGCGCGACGTCTTCGCGAAAGCCGCGCACCTGCCGGAAGCCCAGTCGAATAAGCGGCGAGCCATCGGTCTGCCGAGGATCCTTTTCCAACGTGCAATCCCAGTCGCTGTAACGCACATCCACGGGATGAACACGAATACGATGTCGCTGCGCATCCTGGACGATCTGACTCGCCGAGTAAAAACCCATCGGTTGGCTGTTCAACAGTGCACAGGCGAATGCGGCGGGTTCATGTGCTTTGAGCCAGCACGAGGCATACACGATGCCGGCAAAACTGGCGGAGTGCGACTCGGGAAAACCGTAGGAACCGAAGCCCTTGATCTGCTCGAACAGCTGCGCCGCAAATTCGGCCGTATAGCCGCGTTCGACCATGCCGGTCATGATGCGTTCGCGGTGTTTTTCCATGCCACCGTGACGCTTCCACGCGGCCATCGCGCGTCGCAACTGATCGGCTTCGCCAGGCGTATAGCCGGCCGCCACGATCGCCAGCTTCATCACCTGTTCCTGGAACAGCGGTACACCTAACGTGCGCTCGAAAACTTCTTTCAGGTCGTCGGAGGGATACGTCACAGGTTCTTCGCCGCGCCTCCGCCGCAGATACGGATGCACCATATCGCCTTGAATAGGGCCGGGTCGCACAATGGCCACCTGGATCACCAGATCGTAGAACCTCTCGGGGCGATGCCGTGGCAACATCGCCATCTGCGCCCGGCTCTCGATCTGAAAAACGCCCAGGGTGTCAGCGCGCTGGATCATTTCATACGTCTGGGGATCTTCCGGCGGCAGCGTTGCCATCGTGTAGTCCTGCCCGCGATGGCTGCGCAACAGGTTCAGACATTTACGAACGCAGGTCAGCATGCCCAAGGCCAGGCAATCGACCTTGAGCAGCTTCATGGTGTCCAGATCGTCCTTGTCCCACTGAAGGATCGTGCGATCAGGCATCGCCGCGTTTTCTATCGGCACCAATTCGCTCAATGGCGCATCGGCGATCACAAAACCGCCCACATGCTGCGACAGATGCCGCGGTTTGTTCAACAATTCGCCGGTAAGCCGAAGGACCCGACGGATCACGGCACTGCCGGGATCAAAGCCACGCTCGCGAAGAAGGTCGTCGATATCCGCCTCACCATCCCACCAAGCAAACACGCAGCTGAGCTGGTTCACCTGATCCAACGGCAGCCCCAAAGTCTTGGCCACATCGCGCACCGCACTCTTGCCGCGATAGCAAATGACGGTGGCGGCCAGCGCTGCCCGGTCACGGCCGTATTTGGCATAGATGTATTGAATGACTTCTTCGCGCCGTTCGTGCTCGAAGTCGATATCGATGTCCGGCGGTTCGTTGCGCTCTTTGCTGATGAAGCGTTCGACCAGCAGGTTCATGCGCGCTGGGTCCACTTCGGTCACACCCAGCACAAAGCAGATCACGGAATTGGCCGCCGATCCCCTGCCCTGACACAGAATGCCGACGCTTCGTGCGAAGCGCACGATGTCTTGAACGGTCAGGAAATACGATTCGTAATGAAGGTCCTCGATAAGGGCGAGCTCGTGTTCAATCTGCAGGCGCACCTTTTCAGTCGCACCCTCAGGCCATCGCCAGTGCGTGCCTGCCTCGGTTAACTGACGCAACCAGCTGATGCCTGTGTGTCCCTCAGGAACCAGTTCGGCGGGGTAGCGGTAGCGCAACTCGGCGAGCGTAAAGGTGCAGCGCGCGGCGATGATCGCGCTCTCCGCTAACAGCGCTTCGGGGTAGATCGACGCCAGCTTCGGCAAAGCACGCAGGTGCCGTTCACCGTTGCGCGCCAGCACGGCGCCCGCTTCGGCAATCGGCAGGCGGTGGCGAATCGCGGTGAGGGTATGTTGCAGCGCCAAGCGCTTGCGGATATGCATGTGAACATCGCCCGTCGCCACCATAGGCAGGTTCAGCACATGACTGAGGCGTTCGAGCTCGCGCAGCCGCTTGGCATCATCGGGGCCATGATGGAGTTCAACCGCCAGCCATGCGCGATCCCCAAATCGATCGCGTACCCAACGCCCCTGCTCCACCACTAGCTCGGCATCGGGCACCCACACGATCAACGTGCCGGGCAGTCCGTTGTCGAGATCCGCGCAATGCAATCGATACGTGCCTTTTTCAGAAGCACGCCGTCCCGTAGTGATGAGCTGACACAGCGAGGTATAGCCCTGCTTGGTCTCGCATAACACAACAATCTTGGGGCCATCGAGCAACTGGATTTCGCTCCCGACGATGAGCGGTATCCCGGTATCGCGTGACGCCTCGAATGCTCGCACGATGCCCGCCAGTGAACACTCGTCGGTGATGGCCAACGCGCTGTAGCCACACGCCTTGGCACGCTCAAACAACTCGCGCGCACTCGACGCGCCACGTCCGAACGAAAAGTCGGACAGGCAGTGCAGTTCCGCATACGTGCTCACGCAAACCAGCCGTGGATCATCCAGCCGACTTGCTCCCCCGGCGGGCAAAATGCCCACGCCTGTTGGCCCTGTGCGGTCTCGACCACGTAGTAATCGCGGCACACCTCACCGTCGTCCCACCACCCCGTTTCGAGCCGTTCGGGTCCCGATAAAATCAGGGGAGCCATGCCACGCAGCGGAATGGGTCGATCAAGCAACCAGGTGGGGCGCGGATGCGCTTCAAGGGCCACATTCGCCGTCGCGGCGACCTGCTGTGCTCGCTCCGGTCGTGGGTCGGTCGTGCTCCCCAGTTGGTAGACCGCCGAGTCTCCCAGGCGAGCACGTAGCCTCTCACGCAATTGCGCCATGGGCAGCGCGTTCGCGGGACGTTCGTCAAACAGGTCTCGGCCGGTCGGGACGAACGCGGGCAAATCACGTGCGATCAAACGCAACGCGATCACCGGCTCCGGTAGCACCACGTGTTCCAGTCGACCTCGCGCAAATTCAAACAACAGGCCGGCATCGCGCTCGGCGGCGAGTAAGCCGACCGGCACATCGGTGTAGCGTCCATCACGGTGTTCAAGCCGCAACAGAAACCGCTGGACGCCGCCATCGCGACCGGCCAAATACGCCGCCAGGTCAGCCGTCATACGGCGCACAGGAAAGACCAGCATCGCCTGGTTTTCCACGTCATGAAGTAACTCGACGCGCAGATCAAACACATCCGGCGGTCGGAAGTTTTCCAGTCCCGACGGGATGTCACCGGTCAGACGATCCAGCGTCGCTAAGAGTTCGGCACCGAAACGTCGGCGAAGGCCATCACGCGGAAGCGCCATGAGTTGGCCAAGGGTTCGAATCCCCATCCCCGGCAAGCTGGCGGCGGATGCGGGGAGACGACTTTTGAGGATGGGCACGTGGCGAAGCGCACGCCGCATAACGTCGGCCGTCAACACCGCTTGCCCATCGCTCACACCGGCCAGGACATAGGCCGTATGCGGTGTCGGTGCAGCGGCAATGCGGTGGCGAAAACCTAAATCCGTGAGGTCCGCACGTAGCAGCGATTCGAGTCGGGGCCATGGGCCAAACAGCCCCATACTTTTGCTGACCTCGAGCACGATGGCATGAGGCAGCAAGCAAACCTCGGAGCTGTAACGGTAAGCGATGGCTGCGAGAAACCGATGCCACTTCTCGACGCCTTGCGGATCATAGGGCACCGCATCAAACTGGGCCAGTAATGCCTGCGCAGCGGTCAGCCGCTGGCCGACGCGCAACCCCGCCGCACGCGCCGAGTCATTAGCCGCAACGACGGTACGCGCATTGGCGGCCCCATCCACCAACACCAACGGTCCGTTGGTGGATCGACGTCGGAGAATTCCATCCAGCGCAAGATGCGGCAGTAAGAGGCACGCCCACATCACCGGCCGCCATCAATGCACGTAGCGCGTGAGGGGAATGGGCTGGCTAGGCACGTTGGCGCCGCGACATTTTCGCACCCAGATCTGAGCACATGGCATTGCTTCCAGTTCCAACCGCAGGGCGGCGGGCGACGCATTGGACAGATGGCGACGGTCGCGAAAGACAAAGGCCAAGGCCTTACCGGTATCCGCCGCCACCTGAAGTCGGCGCAGCGCGCGATCGTCCGCTTGATGCGGCCACGCCAGCACCGCCGAACAGCTGCCCGAACGCAGACACTGCTCCGTGGTCCAGAGCCCCTCTTTTTCTATGGCGCTCACGATCTCGACGCGGCGCATATCCACGCCGTGCTGGCGCCAACCGGCCACGCACGGCACATACGGCGGCGCCACGATCACCACGCTGCGCTTGTGCTTGGTCAAACGCGCCAGCGTCGGCAGCACCAGTTGGAGTTCACCCACACCATCCACTGGCAACAGGATTTCCGACAACGATGCATCCGGCCAGCCGCCCGCCGGCAAGATCGCATCCAATGCTTTCCATCCGGTCGGTTGATCGCCGACCCGCGCTGGCGCCTCCCTTCCCCGCCAGATCTGACGGGCTTCGATCAGACTGGACAGGGCCAGGATGGCGGCCATCACCCGGTCCTCAACAAGCCTGCAAACAGACCTTCAATCGCGAAGTCTTCCGTGGGGTCCACGTCGATGGGTTTGAAGCCCGGACTGTTCGGCATCAACCGAATCACATCGCCCTTCCAGTGCAGCCGCTTGATCGTGAAACGGTCGCCATCCAGGCGCGCGGCGACCACCTGCCCGTGCCTCGCCACCGGCGTGGCATGGATAGCCACCAGATCACCGTCCAGAATTCCTTCGTCACGCATCGAATCGCCGACCACCTTCACCAGGTAATCCGGTCGTAACCGGAACAGCGAACGGGAGACGCGCAGGCTGCGATCGACCCGTGACTCTGAAAACAACGGCTCACCGGCCGCGATGCGACCGATCAGCGGCAGCTCCAACGTGTCGGCATCCATCGGATCAGCTTCGCGCACCAGCCGAATGCTGCGGGCGTGGTTGGGTTCGATCGTCAGCCGGCCTTTCGCTTCCAATGACCGGACGTGCTTGAGCACCGCACTGACGTTGCCGATCCCCATGGCCTCGCCGATTTCTTCAAGGGTGGGCGATTGCCCGTCCCGCTCCATCCGGGCGCGGATGAAGGCGAGGACGTTCGATTGACGGTGCGTGATCTGGATGGTCATAGTTCGCATAGTTTCACCTAAATAGGTGAAAATGAAAGAGGTAAAAAAAGCTGCGCCAGATCACTGAGACAGATCAAGGGCTTAGCTCGCGGTGATCGCCTGTGGCTTCGATGGCGACTTCAGCGCCAGCGTCACCCGGAGCCATCTCACGGGATGAGATGGCTCCGCGATTCACTGCTCCCCTCACCCGCCAAGGCCAACACATGAACGCCCTTCCTGATCGCTACGCTTCCGATGAATTGGTCCTGCGTGACCCAAGCGATGGCCGTACGCTCGCCCAACGCCTGTCGAAGCGATATGCGGCGAGGATCACCTGTGCCTTCGTGGTGCCCGGACGGGAAGGGTCATTTGCCCCGTTGCCGGACGACCTGCCGCCGACGCTTACGCACGCCTTGCGATCGCGTGGCATCGACCAGTTGTATAGCCACCAAGCGGAGGCGTGGTCGGCGACACAATCCGGTGCGCATGTCGCCATCGTCACGCCGACCGCTTCCGGCAAGTCGCTCTGCTACACGCTGCCTGTCATTACCGCCGCCATGACGCAGCATGCCAAGGCGCTGTATCTCTTTCCGACAAAAGCGCTGGCCCAGGATCAAGTGGCTGAGCTGCTCGAACTCAACCAGGCCGGCGCGTTGGGCGTCAAAGCGTTTACCTTCGATGGCGACACGCCCGGTGACGCGCGCCAAGCCATCCGGCTGCATGGCGACATCGTGGTCAGCAATCCGGACATGCTGCATCAGGCGATCCTGCCGCATCACACGAAGTGGGCGCAGTTCTTTGAGAACCTGCGCTATGTCGTGATTGACGAGGTGCATACCTACCGCGGCGTGTTCGGCTCGCACGTCGCCAATGTCATCCGACGGCTCAAGCGTGTATGTGCGTTCTATGGGGTGACGCCGCAGTTCATCCTTTGCTCCGCCACGATCGGCAATCCGAAGGAACACGCCGAAGCGCTGATCGAAGATGCGGTCACTGCGATCACGGAAAGCGGTGCACCCACCGGGGACAAGCACGTGCTGCTGTGGAACCCGCCGGTGGTGAATCCGGATCTTGGCCTGCGCGCCTCGGCGCGGTCGCAGACCAACCGCATCGCACGCCTCGCGATCAAGTCGGGGATGAAGACGTTGGTGTTCGCACAGAGCCGCACGATGGTCGAAGTGCTGACCAAGTATCTGAAAGACGTGTTCGACAGCGATCCGCGCAAACCCGCGCGGATCCGTGCTTACCGCGGCGGTTACCTGCCAAAGGAACGACGTGCGGCGGAACGCGAAATGCGCGCCGGCACCATCGACGGCATCGTGAGCACCTCGGCCTTGGAACTGGGTGTGGACATCGGCAGCCTCGATGTCGTCGTGCTCAATGGCTACCCCGGCTCCGTCGCCGCCACCTGGCAACGGTTCGGGCGCGCCGGCCGTCGGCAGCAGTCGGCGTTGGGGGTGCTGGTGGCCAGCTCCGATCCGCTCGATCAATATCTCGTGCGGCACCCGGAGTTTTTCCAGGGCGCGCCGCCGGAGCACGCCCGTATCCAACCCGATCAACCGCTGATCCTGCTCGACCACATTCGCTGTGCTGCGTTCGAACTGCCCTTCATCGGTGACGAGATGTTCGGCACCGAAATTGCGGCGCCGTGGCTCGACGTGCTGGGCGAGGAAGGTGTGCTGCATCGCGAAGGCGATCGCTGGGAATGGATCGCGGACAGCTACCCGGCGATTGCCGTGTCTCTGCGCTCGGTAGCCGACGGTAATTTCGTGGTGGTCGATCGCACCAGCGGGCGCCAGACGATCATCGCCGAAGTGGATTACACCGCCGCACCGGTGACGCTCTACGAGGGCGCCATCCACATGATCCAGTCCGTGCCCTATCAGGTGGAACGGCTCGACTGGGAAGGTCGCAAGGCTTACGTCACGCGCACCCACGTGGACTACTACACCGATGCCATCGACTATACGAAACTCAAGGTGCTCGATTGCTTCGACACGTCCAACGCCGGATGTGGGCAGGCCCATCATGGCGAAGTGCATGTCGTGCGCCGTGTGCCGGGCTACAAGAAGATCCGGTTCTACTCACACGAGAACATCGGCTACGGCCCGGTCAACCTGCCCGATCAGGAATTACACACGACGGCCGTGTGGTGGCAGCTCGCGCAAGTTGTGCTTAATGCCGCCTTCGAGAATCGCCAGCAAGCGCTCGACGGTTTTCTCGGCGCCGCTTACGCACTCCACATCGTGGCGACCGTGGCCGTAATGGCGGAAGCGCGCGACCTGCAGAAGTCCGTGGGCAGCGGCGATGGCGCGTGGTTCGTCAGTGCCGACGTCACCGGTCGCGGACAGATCCGCGGCACCGATGGTCAACCAGCCACACTGGCGCCGGATGCCCCGTTCACGCCGACGGTCTATCTCTACGATGCGTTCCCCGGCGGTATCGGCCAGAGCGAACCGTTGTTCAACCGGCGCGAGGATCTGGTGGCGCAATCGGTGAGCCTCATCGAACGCTGCGATTGTCGTGGTGGTTGTCCGGGTTGCGTGGGGCCGGTGCTGGCTGCCGATGAGGATGCAGCCACGACACCGAAGGCCTTGGCGCTGCGCGTGCTGGCGTTGCTGGTGGCCTTATGAGCGTCGCGGTCGACAGGCTGCGCTTGCTTCGTGCACAAGCCGGCCAGGTAACAATAAAGAAAATCGTCAAGCCGACAATGCCGGCCAATGTGCGCTTGCTGCTCCAGCGGCATGCTCAGATTAAGCATGGATCGGGGGTCGCGACATTGTCATCGCGCGACCGTGACATGGCTGGCGATGAAATCGCCCCGGGCCTGCGCTACACCGAAGTGTTCATGGATTGGTTACAACCTCCCCCATGGATCGACACGACCTTTGCTCGATGGATCGATCCCGTTCATCACGGCAGACTTTTACACTTCGATACGGAAACCACGGGCTTGGCCGGTGGTACGGGTACACGTGCCTTTATGATCGGTGCGGCCGATTGGGTCGATGGGCGATTTCGGTTGAGACAACTCACCATCACTTCGATGGCGGCGGAAGTTGCCATGCTGCGGGTGTTCGCCGGATGGCTCAACGAAGACACAGTGCTGGTGAGCTACAACGGCAAGAGCTATGACGCACCGTTGTTGTCTACCCGTTATCGCCTCGCACGACTGCAAAATCCCCTACAAGGCCTAGGTCACCTGGACCTGCTTCATCCTGTTCGCCGGCGTTGGAAAGGAGAATGGAACAACTGCAAGTTGGCCACAGCTGAGCGGCAGCTGTTGGGCGTGGTGAGAGAGGATGATTTACCAGGGTCTGAAGCACCCGCCGCATGGCTGACGTATCTGCGAGGGGGCTCTGCTGCCAACCTGCGCCGGGTCGCCCAGCACAACGCGCAAGATCTAAAAAGCCTCGCGGGGATTTTGCTCCACTTGGCAACAATGTCTCAAACGTAGATGGCTAATTCTCGCGATGCCATTAGCGATGGCCGTCAGAAAGGTGCAGGCTCGTAAAGTTTGTCCCAATGACATCCGCTCCACGGACGGCGGAGCAGTCTGGATTTTCATTGACGATTAGGAGGCATCACGATGGCGCTAAAAGCTTACGGTTTGAACTGCACCCTCAAAGCAGGACCCAAAACATCGTCCACGCAAAAACTATTGGACCAGTTGCTGAGCTCTCTGGAAGAGCACGGAGTCAAATGCTCGTATGACCGGGTTGTGGATCACGACATCAAACCCGGTGTCAGCAAGGATGAAGGTAGCGGCGATGCGTGGCCGGCGATGCTCAAAAAGATTATGGATGCGGACATTTTCGTTGTAGCTACACCGATATGGATGGGCCAGCCCTCCAGCGTGAGCAAACGCGTGATGGAGCGCCTGGACGCCGTGCTCGATGACATTGATGAGCAGGGTCGCTATCCAACGTTCGGCAAGGTCGGCATTGTCGCCGTGGTCGGCAATGAAGATGGCGCTCACCATGTCACCGCCGAGATTTATCAAGCGCTCGCTGACGTCGGATTTACGATACCGGGAGGGAGCAGCACCTATTGGGTGGGCGAAGCCATGGGCAGTCAAAATTACAAAGATCTCAAGAGCACGCCAAAGAAAGTCGCGGAGGCCACGAAGACGTTGGCAAGCAATGCCGCACACCTCGCGAAGCTTTTGAAAAAGTCACCTTATCCGGCACCCTGAACACCTCGAAATTACCTCCTTAGGTTTAGATATCGCGGTTAATAGGAGAATTGTCCTTTGGAAATTTTCTATATTCCGTTAAACGCCGAAGCGAAGCATGGATGGACGATTCCCATACCGCGGGACGGTGAAAAGGAGTTTTCCAATCGCTTGGACGCGCCCGCCTTTGCCCGCAAGCTTGCTCAGGAGGAGAGTTCTATCAAGCGCGAAAGTAACTACCAAGCGCGAAAGCAACTGCCTTTGCGTGGAGGGTGGTGACAAGAAAATGGCGGCTATTTACGTCTGACCTCATGCCGATCATCAAGCAGATGTGAGAGGCCGCTACTGCGAATAGAAGGAGACGATGTCAGAGCCTGCGCAAGAGACTTTCTTTACCCTTCCCCGCCGAGCGCATCAGGGGCGCACATTCGTGTACGTGCTTCAATGCAAGGGGGAAGATTTACTCAAGGTCGGTTTTTCCCATGATCCAATAAGTCGATTTTATACACTGCATCCAAAGTTCTACACATTCTTCGACCTCAACGAAAGCTTGTTGATCGAAACCGATCGAATTAAGGAAGCTCGCCGGCTTGAGCGACTCTTTATCGAGCGTTGGCCTGAGCATCGCGCACCGGCGCCACTGACGATTAATCCTAAGGCCGGTGGACACACTGAGTGGTTCCGCGGTGTTGGCGACTTCATCACTGTGGTTGCGGAACGGCTGACCGATCGTTACGGGCATCGCATGTATTCACCATTGAATGGCTGGATTCGTGATCGAATGCTAGAGCGAACCGATTTGCTCTTTGCATGGTCCGACCGCATGTATCAGATCATCGACTGGCAACTGCAAAATCAGCATGCACTGATGCGAGATACAAGCTATGCCAACAGGCTCTGCGAAGCGCTTGATGCTATCGAAGCAGTTGGCATAGATAGCGAAGCTCTGGTGCCCGAATCTGTTTATCAATGGTATCTGGCGCACCGTTTAGTTCCATGACGCCACGTAGACTCGGCTTTAAGTCTTGATATGAACAATGCGCAAACTAAATCCATGGTCCAGACCTCTCTCTTCGGAGCAAATTCCGCATCTCTATTGAGCGGTGACGAGGGAGAAGTTAGCTACTATCCAAACGTCATATCGCCGGAAAAGGCAGCTCGCTGGTTTGCTTATTTCCACGAACGCACTACCTGGCAGGCCGAGCGTCGCCAAATGTATGACCGAGAGATTGACGTCCCAAGGCTCCATATCCATTTTTCGCTGGACGACAACGTGGCTCCGCCGCTACGTGAGGCCTTCAGCCTGGTAACCCACTATCTCCGCACCCCATTCAATAGTGTCGGATTGAATCTGTATCGAGATAAGCACGACAGTGTGGCTCCGCATAACGACAAACTCGAATTCCTCCGAGCGGGCCCTCCTATCGCGCTTCTTTCACTGGGCGCTACACGTCGAATGATTATCCGCCAAAAGAAAGCACCTCGTCAGCGCCTAAACGTCGATCTTGAAGCCGGAAGTCTTCTTGTGATGTCATGGACAAGCCAGTTGCATTACGACCATGGCATACCCAAGGAACGCGACACAGTTGGGCCACGAATTAGCTTGGCGTTCCGTGTAAGTAGAACTTAAAGCAGCACTTAGTTGGAGGGGCCGCCCATCACGGGAAGTATGGCTCCAGAAATGTAGCTGGAGCAGGATGGCGCAGCGAGAAAAACATACGCCGGCGCAATTTCCTCGGGCTGTGCCGGGCGGCCCATAGGACTCGATTTGCCAAAATCCTTGATCTTCTTGGCGGATTGATCAGCGGGGTTGAGCGGTGTCCACACGGGCCCTGGTGCCACCGCATTCACGCGAATGCCTTTGGCGACGAGATTTCGTGCAAGCGCTTTGGTAAAAGCGTGGATGCCACCTTTCGTCATCGAGTAGTCGAGTAAGTTTTCATTACCGAAAAGCCCCGTCTCGGAGCCGGTGTTGATAATACAGTCGCCGCTGGTCAGATGGGGAAGCGATGCCTTGGCCATATGGAAGTAGCCGAACAGGTTTGTTCGCAACGTGAGCTCGAAATGCTTTTCGGTGATGTCTTCCAGTTGGGCTGCGTGTTCCTGAAAAGCCGCGTTATTGACCAGAATGGATAATTTGCCGAGCTTCTTGATCGTCTTTGCGACCGCCTTCTTGCAAAAACTGAAATCTCGCACGTCACCGTCGATCAATAGGCATCGGCGACCTTCCGCTTCGATGTGATCACGCGTCTCACGGGCATCCTTATGCTCGTTCAAATACACGATAGCGACATCAGCCCCTTCCCGCGCGAACAGCACGGCAACGGCGCGTCCAATCCCGGAATCACCGCCAGTAATAATGGCGACACGTCCGTCCAGCTTACCGCTGCCGTGATAGGTGGACGCCTCAAACTGAGGCGCGAGAACAAGATCAGCTTCCAGTCCAGGTTTCCGCAGGTGATTCTTGGGTAGCGGATTGGTCGGATACTTTTTTGCACCAGCTTGCGCCGGCTTGCGCGCCTTTTTTCGGGTGCTTTTAGCCGCATCTTTTGCATCAGTTGCGCTCTGAATACGACGTTGTAGGCGAGCCGCAGGTGAGCCAGTCTTTTTTACCGGTGCCATGATCATCTCCGAAGTTTTGCAATGAACTCGTAATGAGTCCTGTTTGATATAGCTACGCATTTACCGTTTGAAAGATCCGGACTAGTACTCCCTTGGATACGGGTGCCTTCGATGTCTCGTCGTAATACGAGAGTTGTATCGATGGATTCATTTCAGGTAGTAACCACCCAGACAACGCGTCTGAAGGCATGGGCTCCCCCTTCGTCACTCATCGTTGTTCAACCGTTGGCATCCCTGACATACCGCCAAAAAAGATTGCATTTGATTCGAGCCGTTGAATGGGGACTACTTTCCGTGGTGATTGTCTTCACCTGTTCCGTTGAGCGCATCGCCACTGGCATCGGTATCTTCCGGTTTGGATGGGATGCGGGATTTGTCGGCCGATTCTTTTTTCTTATCATCGTCGGATTTTGAATTTTCAGGTTGGTTCATGGACTTCTCCACATGACGCTAACGAATGACGTTAACGAGTTCGGTTGCAAAAAATAGATCAAAGTTCGGGCCGTGCGATCCACGAATTTCTGACCTGAGCACCTGCTTAAGAGCCGGACATGTCAAACGAGATATGGGAATCCAAGTACTTTGCCCAAGCATGCGCGACAAGCACTGAGGAATAGTCGACTAGCAGAAATGAAAGCCACGTAGCCCCTGTGAGACAAGGGCGTGAAGCGTCACGCATCCGACGAAATACGGGGCGTGGGGAAATGCTCGGGGCACGCTACACCTGAAGGTTCTCAACCTCTTCACAGCGACGGCTGCACTTTATCCATCGCCGCCGGAGGCCACCCATGATTCAACTCAACCCACCCATTCCGATGAACACCCCCAAGGGCGAAGGGTTTGCCCATGTGATGCTCGATTACGGCCCCGAATCTGACCTTTACTGGGTCGTGCTGATCACGGAAACCGGTGAAATCTGGACGTATGCCAATCGCTATGTGCGCGCGTCCAAAAACATCACCTTGGGTCGAACCCATCCCACGCTCCCCGTTGCGCCGGCGGTGACCGAACGCATACCGATGAGGCCGCGCGCTGTGGAAACAGCGGACAACACGTGAATCTTCACGACTACCAACGCAAGCGCGATTTCACGAAAACCTCGGAGCCCAACGCTGACGGATCCAAGGGAATAACAAGTCGTGCCATCTTTGTTGTCCAACTCCATCACGCCCGTAGTCGTCATTTTGACTTTCGGCTGCAAGTGGGCAACACGTTGAAGAGTTGGGCTGTGCCAAAAGGCCCGAGCTTCGATCCGGCCGTCAAGCGTCTTGCCGTCCAGGTGGAAGATCACCCCGTGTCGTATGCGGATTTTCGAGGTGATATTGACGAAGGCTACGGCAAGGGCCATGTCGATCAGTTCGACAAAGGGGTATGGGCAACGCAGGGTGATCCAGAGGCCCAGCTGCAAAAAGGCCACCTTGAATTCGAACTGTTCGGCAAACGCCTCAAAGGACGCTGGCACTTGGTCCGCAGTGGACGCAAAGAACGTCAGCCCGCGTGGTTCCTGATCAAAGCGAAAGATGCCTTTGCCGGAGACGTCGAAGCTAACGACCTTTTGGATGCGACCATGAAAGCGAGCACCCGCAAGGCGGCAAAAACGCCGGCGACGAAGGCCGCGGCGAAGAAAGTGATCTCCCAAAAAAAGACGACGCCGAAGCCGAAGGCAGTGGGACGTTCCATGCTTGCCAAGTTAGCGGCTGGGCTCGAAGGGGCCGCCAAGAGGCGGCCCACGTCAGACTTCTTCAAACCCCAGCTAGCAAAGCTGCGCGAGCATCCCCCCACCGGAAAAGAATGGATCCACGAAGTCAAATGGGATGGTTACCGCATCCTCACCACCATTGCCGACGGGAAAGTCTATCTTTGGTCACGCAATGGCCTACCTTGGAATGACAAGCTTCCTGACGTTGTCCAGGCCATCGAGGGGCTAGGCTTGTCTTCAGCGCGGCTGGACGGTGAGCTGATCGCGCTGGATAGTAAAGGTCATAGCGATTTTAACGGATTACAAAAAACGCTTTCAGGCGATGCGCAACGGCCATTGGCTTACATGATCTTCGACCTGCCCGCCTTTGAAGGTTTTGATTTGGCAAATGTGCCCTTGATCGATCGAAAGGGATTGCTGAAACGCATGCTGACACGCGCGCCGCACCCACTGGCCTTCAGCAGCCATAGCGTGGGCAATGGCGAGGCGGCCTTTGAGATGGCCAACGAGCAGAAACTGGAGGGCATCATCTCTAAGCGCGCAGATGCGGGTTATCACACTGGTCGAGGCGACGATTGGTTAAAAATCAAACGACTGGAAAGTGATGAATTCGCCGTTGTCGGTTACACCCCACCGAAAGGCAGCCGCACAGGCTTCGGGTCGCTCCTCTTAGCGAAACCTGATCCAAAAGCAAAAAACGCGTGGGTGTATGTAGGCCGTGTTGGCACTGGCTTCACGCAAGCTCAGTTGGGGGATCTGGCCAAGACACTCGCCGCGAAGGGTTCCAAGAAACCACCCATGCCGCTCAGCACCATCGACCCGCTACTGAGGGGCGCGCTGTGGATCAAGCCGACCGCGGTGGCCGAAGTGTTCTACCGTGGCTTGGGCAATCACCACCTGCTTCGACAGCCAAGCCTCAAAACGCTGCGCACCGACAAAACCCCTTCTGATCTAAGCAACTCCGATCGCAGTGCACCGGCCAAGAAATCGCCAAGCCGCTCCTCAAAAAGCGCGAAAGCCGCAGCGTCGGATGTCATCACGATTACCCATCCTGATCGAGTGGTCTACGCCGATGAAGGCATCACGAAGCAGGACGTCGCCGACTACTACACCAACGTCATGGATTGGTTTTTGCCCGGTGTGATCAATCGGCCCACCTCGGTCATTCGCTGTCCCGAGGGCACGGCCAAGGCGTGCTTTTTTCAGAAACATCTGATTCAAGGCTTACACCACGTGGGCACCGCCAAACTCAAAGAAGAAAGCGGCACACAGGCGGTTTACATTTATCCGGAAAGCGCCACATCCGTGATCGAGCTGGTCCAATTTGGTGCTTTGGAGTTTCATCCATGGGGAAGCCTTGTGGCCGACGCCGACCACGCCGACCGCATCGTGTTCGACCTCGATCCTGGACCCCATGTGTCATGGACGCGCGTGGTCGCCGCCGCGCGACTGGTGCGCAAGCTCCTCGCTCAAATGGGTTTGGAATCGCTGGTCCGCACCACCGGCGGCAAAGGCCTGCACGTCGTGGTCCCATTGAAACCCAGCTGTGCTTGGGACATCGTGCGCGCTTTTGCGGAGGCATTTGCCAACACGCTCGCGAACGCTCATCCACTGGAATTTGTGGCCACCGCCACCAAAGCCAAAC
Organism: Rhodanobacter sp. A1T4; assembly: GCF_014207185.1. Taxonomy (GTDB): domain Bacteria; phylum Pseudomonadota; class Gammaproteobacteria; order Xanthomonadales; family Rhodanobacteraceae; genus Rhodanobacter. Next base: position 80,241 of record NZ_JACHCP010000011.1, on the reverse strand, counting down.
GTGGCGGAAAAATCTATGTGGATTACCTGCGCAACGGCCGAGGGGCCACGAGTGTCGCCTCGTATTCGCTTCGTGCGCGCTCGCGCGCGCCCGTAGCGACGCCGTTGCGGTGGGCGGAACTGGGCAAAGTGAAAAGCGGTGACGCCTTCACGATCAAAAATCTTGCCGCGCGTCTGGCTAAACTGCGCGCCGATCCGTGGAAAGAGCTGACCACGCTCAAGCAGGACTTGCCCGCGGTGATGAAAAAGCTGGGACGTTCGCGCAAAGCTTGAAACGTCGCTCTATCCTGCTTTTCTCACCACCTTTCTGACTGACTTTTTTGCCGCCTTTTTAGACGGCGCGGCTTTTTTAGCGGTCTTCTTTGCGGTGGATTTGGCGCCGCCTGTCGCTGCTTTCTTCGCTGGCGTTCGTTTATTCGACGCCAGGCTCTTTTCCAGGAGCGCCATGAAATCCACCACATTGGTGGAGGTGCCCACCGGGGCATCGTCGCTCTCGTCGTCCTTAGCCGGTGTGACCAGGCCCTTCGATTTCATGCGTTTCTCAATCACCTTCTGCAGTCGCTCACGAAATTCGTCGCGGAAGTCACCTGGCTTCCATTCACCCGACATGGACTCAATCAACTTTTCGGCCATGTCGAGTTCTTTGGGCGCGATCCGATAGTGGGATATCGCACCTTCGGGAATCTTGTATTCCGACACATCGACCAGCTCTTGTGGAAAGCGCAAGATCATCAGGATAAGTGCCTTATCTTTGGGCATGACAGCAGATAGATATTCTCGCGTGCGAATGACAACACGAGCGATGCCTATTTTTCCGGTTCGCTTCAGTGTTTCACGCAGCAAAACATAGCCTTTCTCGGCCTTCTTGCCCGGCACCAGAATGTAAGGCTTCTCGTAATACTCCGGACCAATCGAAGCGGCGTCCACGAAGGCTTCGACCTCCACGGCTTCTCGGCCTTCAGAAGCAGCAGATTTAAGATCCTCCTTTTCTAACACGACATAGCTGCCCTTCTTGTATTCGAAGGCTTTGACGATGTCCTTCCAAGGCACCTCGTCCCCCGTCTCGGCATTGACTCGCTCATAGCGGATAGGCGTCTTGCTGCGGCTATCAAGCATCCGAAAATGCAGGTCAACACTCCGAGATCCAGTCATAAGAGAGACCGGCACATTCAGCAATCCGAACGATAAGGTGCCTGTCCAAATGGGGCGCGCCATGGCCAATCTCCGTAAGGTATCGCCAGAGTTAAGAAGCAACGGCGTGAACCGGCTGTGACATACCGCATTGCCGTGCCTATCGAGGTTTCACTGAGATCCGACACGACACGCTTTAGCTTGGCATACACACGCTTGCTCTTTTTAAGCATCGTTGTGTATCTGAGGGACTTCTATGAAACAGCCGACCGATCACGGAAAAGCGCGATGGCCCAATTCTAATGGATATCTTCCGGTCATCCCGCATGCACCTGGCGACCCAGAGAAACTACCTTGCACATGTGGATTTGCATGCTTGGAACCCGACTGTAAAGGGTCCTGTGGCTGCGAAGCATGCTGGTTGGCATGGCTCGTCTACAACGACGACCATGCGGTCTGGGATGAACATGGGAACCTAGTTTTACCCGCCGAAAAACAGTTAGACAGCCCGTGGTGCCAGATCAAAGATCCAAATCTGGTACATGCTAGATGCCATCCGATGTCGAAGCCTGCATGAAAAAATTGAATATTCGCAGTTAGCGACCAAAAGCGGCCGTGAGTCCGCCCGATAAAGTAAGTGCCCAGCGTCCATTGGCAATTTTGGTGATGAGGCCTTGGGCTTCAAGGCGGCGACAGATTTTTTCATCATCTGGGCCTGGTGGTGTAAGTACTCCCCACCGAAGTTGGCTTAGGATCAAGCGCTCTTCTGCTGTTGGAACGTCAGTAGACATACAGACCTCATTGTTCGAGTTGGGCAGCGCGCCGAATACTCATACCCAGCCGTTGTGTAATCTCGTCGATGTCCTGCCACGGCATTGTGAAAATTGGTTTCGCCCCGTTGAGCTCCGCTTTCGATTCCAACGGCGGCAGGAAACATGCGCTTCAAACCGCGGGCGCAAGTCTTCGCCCCTGTTCACCTCTCAAAGACGGGAAGTTGCCGCGTTGAGCACGCTCTCATGGGTAGCTTGATCTTTCTAGCATTGCCCCGTGCAGATTCGCGCATCGATTCACGGGCGTTCTTTTTTGAAGTTCTTTGCGCTCCATCCCCAGATACCACCCAGGAGAGATCATGAAAGCCCTTGTTTACAACGGACCACGCGATGTGAGTGTCGTTGAGGTCCCAGATGCCCGAATTGAGAAACACACGGACGTTCTGGTTCGAATCACTACCACCAATATTTGTGGCTCTGACTTACACATGTATGACGGTCGCACGGACGTGGAGTCAGGCCAGGTCCTTGGCCACGAAAACATGGGAGAGGTCATTGAGGTCGGCAAAGCTGTCGACCGCATCAAAGTGGGTGACATGGTCTGCCTGCCGTTTAACGTAGCTTGCGGTTTCTGTGAAAACTGCGAGCGCGGCTTGACGGGATTTTGTCTGACGGTCAATCCGGGCAAGGCGGGAGGTGCTTACGGCTACTCCGGTATGGGACCGTACCGAGGTGGCCAAGCTGAACTTCTTCGAGTGCCTTACGGTGATTTCAATTGCCTGGTCCTTCCGGAAAACGCCAGGGAAAAAGAAAACGACTACGTCATGCTCTCAGACATTTTTCCAACCGGCTATCACGCCACCGAACTCGCCGGCGTGTTGCCCGGCGAGACTGTAGTCGTCTATGGCGCGGGGCCCGTGGGCTTAATGGCAGCCTGTTCGGCAATTTTAAAAGGGGCGAGCAAAGTGATGGTGGTCGACAGCCAAAAAGATCGTTTGGCGCTGGCCGAGCAGATTGGTGCCATCCCGATCTACGACGTGGAAGACAGCGGCGCCGAACAGGTATTGGAATTAACCAACGGCAAGGGTGCGGACCGGGGATGCGAGTGCGTAGGCTTCCAATGCTTGAATTGCAAAGGCCACGAGGTGCCGAATCTCACCATGAACAATCTGGTCAAGGCAGTGAAGGCGACAGGCAGTATCGGTGTGGTGGGCGTGTTTGTGGCGAAGGATCCGAAAAGCGCCGACGAACTCGCGAAAAAGGGACAGATTGCTTTCGACCTTGGCGAGTTCTTCACCAAGGGCCAGCGCATCGGCACCGGTCAAGCCAATGTGAAAGCCTACAACCGCCAGCTCTGCAAATTAATTGAGGCGGACAAAGCCTCGCCTTCTTTCATTGTGTCGCATGAGTTACCTCTGGACGAAGCCCCAGATGGTTACAAACACTTCGACGCGCGTGAAGAAGGATGGACGAAGATTGTGTTAAAGCCTGGCGCCTAACGGACCACTCACTTCAGCCCCTCCTTCCACCAGATCCATACCAGAGAATGTCCATGCCAGAGTCCTTTGAATCTCAGGAATTTGTGCGTACCCGCATCAACGTCAACGACAAATATGAAATTGCGCATTGGACCGCACGACTCAATATTTCGGAACAGCACCTGCAGGATGCCGTATCCAAAGTAGGTGTCATGGTTGTAGATGTTGAGCGAGAGATAAGAAACAACAATTGGATATCAGAGACCAAAAGGGTCAGACAAGGCTGACGAAGCCAGGGCCGTGAAAACGGCCCTGGCTTTTGTCGGGGCGCTTTAATTGCTTCATGCATCCACTTTTCTGACGAACGCTTGTGCCTAGATACGTTTCAAGTGTGCTCGCAAGCGGAGAACGCTCACACGTACACGTACACGTGCATGTATCTTCCGCTTAAGCGGCGTATGGGCTTTTAAGCAGGCAACATCGATCATTCCGCAGGAGCACTCCCGCTTCCGAAAATGGTTACCAACGCCCAAGACTTGAACTTGATCAAATTCTGGACGTTGATGCCACTCAAAGCCAAAGGATCAGAAGCGGAACTTTACAAACGCCGAGGGACCATGAAGCTTCAGATCCAGATTGGCGTTGTAGTCACTCTGCACGTCATTAAGTTTGATGCGGGTATAGGCGTACTCCGCGCCAAATCCAAGATTTTTCCAGGGATACCATTCAAGGCCCAGCGCAGCGTTGTAGATATGACCGTTCAGATCACCACCGTTCTTCTTGACGCCCGACGCATCGAAGTACACGCGCAAGCTATCGTTGAAGGCGTGACGCCAGCCTAGCTGCAGCAGGGGTGCGCCAGCGGTTTCGCTATAGCTGGTCGAAGCTTGGGCGCTTTCGCCATCCAGCGTGGCAATGCCACTGATACCAGCACGCACGCGGTAGTAAGCCGCACCAACGCCCAGACCGAAGACATCGTTGCCGCTACCAAACCACCACCGATACGCCGCACTGCCGAAATCGAAATCGAGCTTACCGCGTACTGAAGCCGATGCGTCGTAGTCATTGCCGCCGTAGCTGATATCGTCACTGAGCGTTTTGGTTCTCGAACGATTAATGCTGAAGTAGTCGAAGGAAAAACCCTGATGATCACCGATGAGAAAATCGAGTTTCACACGCGGCACCGTCTTGTGATCTTCAAAGCCGAGATCACGCTCGAGATTGACATTGCCCTTGGCGCTGAACTGACCACTTCTGGCACCTGCACCGATCGTGGTGTCTGTGTTGGCGTAGTAGCCGCCGAGCGACAGATCAAAACGATCTAACGCGGGCGACACGTCAGCAAAGGATGCCGAGCTGGCTAAAAGAAGGGGCGCGATCAAGAAATAGCGGCGGCGCACGACAGGTTGCTTAGGGTTTAGGGAATTCATTTGGCCTTCCGCACTCGACGTTGATAGGGCGTGTGACCTTAGAGAAAACTGTGTGCAAAATTTGTAGAGATATCACCCTTATTCATTCCGCTATGTTCGCTTGCGAGCAACTGCAATTACGTACATTACTTTGCGAACATCGAACAACTTTTGGTGATCTCACTCGCCCTCGAAGTGCAGTCAAGAATGCGAGCCTGCGCTCGTACTGGCTAGACACCAAGCCGAGCCGACAAACTCATTGCGTCCCGCGGCGCTTTGACTTTGACGTCGTTGTCGAAGTAGCAGTAGATATCGCGAGAAGCACATGGGCGCGGCGCCTTTTTGCTCACTCGCTCCGCGTCTCTCGGCTGCGAGCCCCGTGCCCAGGCCCGAATGCGACGCGTCCACGATGCCAATGCCTCATCGCTGTAGCCGCTGGCGTAGATCTTCTTGTCCCCGTGTAATCGCAGATACATGAATCCAGCAGTGACGTCCTCCAGAAGTGGCCACTTACCTGCTGTGTCGGCCACCACCAGGGCGATATGATGTTTGCGAAGCATTGTGATGAATTGATCGTCGATGAAGCTTTCATGCCGAATCTCAACTGCATGCCGTATACGGTGGTTTCTCTCGGGAAACGTCCGACTAGGGTGCTTCAGATGAGAATCGCTGTGTTGAGCAAGCTTGATAGCCTGCTTCGTCGTCTTTGGTAGAAGTGCCAAGAATGCATCGAATGTTTCAGCATCAAAAGCGAAACTTGGGGGAAACTGCCACAACAAAGGGCCAAGTTTCTCTTTGAGATTCAACACGCCAGAAGCAAAGAAATTGGCCAAAGGTTGCTTGATATGGCGCAACCTGCGCACGTGTGTGATGAATCGAGGACCCTTGACGGAAAAGACGAACGACTTAGGTGAGTCATCGTACCAACGAACATAGCTTTCTGGACGCTGCAGCGCATAGAAGGACCCGTTGACCTCAATGGTGTTCACCTTGCGCGACGCATAACTGAGCTCTTGCTTGTGTACCAGCGCTTTGGGGTAAAACCGTCCGCGCCAGGGCGCGTAACGCCAACCAGAAATGCCAATACGGACCTTGCTCATTCGTGTTTCATCACCTCTTACTATCTATATAGCGATGCAACCGATGCAACGTACAACTTTCCTACTCTCTGCAATGACCTCCCGCTTCCACGTTTCCGCTTGCATCATGGCGACCAAATCTTTGCTAGGTTTCCAGACCAATGGAGCAAGAGAAGTATCCAATAGAAGTTCCAAATAGAAACTCAAGCGTTTCGAGTCATCAGGCGCAGAACGACCTATCCTTCAGCTTGCTCATGCCTCGCGACCTAAATCTGCCGCGAACAAGCGTGCAGCATTCACCGCCTCAGCTGTCGAGTAAAACACTTCGTACGGCTCGGTGATCGTGACAATCTTACCGCTGGGTAACCTGAGAGAAACCAGAACACCATCAGGATCAGCGTCGCTCAAAATCGCGGTGTATTCGGCATCATTTATTTCAAATGCAAATTCTGAGGGGGATCTGTTTGTAGATGGCATCGCTAATTTTCTTCGGGTTATCGATGGCGCACGCAATAGCTCAAGCGGAATGGCGATGGGAAGTAAGCAGCCCTAAGCTCTGCTCACACCCTTTCTCACCGAATCTAGGTGCGTAAGCTCACGGATGTCACCGAGCCAAACCACGCGATCGTGATTGGGCAACTCCATGTTTTCGAGCTTAACGACACCGTTAAGCCCTTCGACATCGTCGTGATCTCGGAATACTTGGACGGTCGGCGTCACCATCACTAAACCTTCCACAACCTCGCCTTCGTGTATCGTTATTCGTACCTGTGCGTTGACCGCCAGCTCTGTTATCCATTGGTCCAATCGGTCAATATCAGTCCGCTCGGTGAATACTCGTTTTACGATCTGAGTCATAACAGCACTTTTAGAAGTGACCGGAGCTCAGGTTCGACCCAATCGTGTAAAGAGCGCGTCCAATTGGCGTCACTGAATTGTGCAGCGTGACGCTAGGCCACTTGGCCATGCATCACCCATCTATTCATCTCAAATTTCTTGACTGGTTTTATACGTAGGCTGCTATTGCGGATCCCAGAAGATTGCTTGCTCATGTGCTGCGCGGTGTCGGGAGACACATTAGGAATGGACGAAATCCGGATCTGCACACAACTACTCAAGTGGCGCGTTTCATTCGCATTTTTCGACGCCGGAACTCGACCCGATAGACAGAAGAGGAATCTCCTTGCGATTGCGCCTTGATAGCGCACGTTCTCTCGGCCAGGCGCGGAGAGATATAAAATCTTCCCATATTGTGATTTTCATCACGGGCCTCGTACCAATCTTTTCGCCTTAATTGATCAAATAGGGCAATCCGAACCTTTGCTGTCGATTCAAGGAACGAGGTGTCTGATGATTAAGCGAGAAATATTGGGTGGGAAAACGAAGAGCGGCACACCTTATGTGCTTCATGTCCGTGAATACGGCGATGGACGATGCGGCCTAAGCGCCCTCTACGTCGGCGAAGATTTTATCGACGTGAACCTGGATTCGGTTTTTGGAAGCGAATCCGAACTTTTCGATGCGGCGAGGAGGATTCTTTGTTCTGAAGGGTACATGCTTCGACTCTCCTAGCGCCCGCACACGCCAGTTTTGTTAAATGGATGCTGTACTTTTAATCCTATCCGCCCTGCCATGGTCTTCACCACTTCTTCTGCCCAGTCAGGGTTCTAATCGCTTCGATTAACTTCTCTATGCCGTAAGGTTTGATAAGTGTTTTGCTCTGGCCACTGAGCGCGACCGGCGGATCATCGAAGCGACTGATCGCAAAGATGAATAGCAAATCGGGTGCTTTTTCCCGAATCATCCGTGCATGTTCGACGCCTGAGATGTCCAGCAATCCAATATAAGTAATGAGGATGTCGGCTTCGTGGATAGTCCAAAGGCGAAGAGCTTCGACGGCAGACCCGGCATCGGTTACCGCGTAGCTCCGGAACTCCAACATGTCCTTCACGGTAGACCGAATGAGGTCGTCATCCTCGCAAAGCAAAACATGCAATCCAGCAGGCGCCGGATCTGAAACCCGCTTTTTGTCGACAACAATGGCCGACGGCTGAGGGATGTGCGCTGCCGCAGTTGCGTTGCGCTTTTGTTGCGTCTCCAAGACCTGCTGCACTTTTCTCGCCAACGCATCGCTACCGTAAGCCACTGTCCAGGCTCCCGCCTGCACGATAACCGACTTATTGTCCTTATCGTCGAGGACGATCCCGCGGCATTGGATTCGCTCAAGCTGTTTATCACGTCGTTTCCAGACGTCGAGATTCTTTCCGCTGATGGCTTTCTTTCGACTGCAACATGGATTAACGCCGTACCTTACGGAGGCACTGTAACGTCCCGTATATGACTTGAGCGCCCACTGCATTAATCATTGAACGGTCATCGAGTCTTGACACGTTTTTAATGGTGAGCGCGGCAATCTTCGGAAACCCCAAATCTGGCGCCTTGGAGCATCCGATGGGACAAACCTCATTTATGGTTAGCTGCTCTAAAAAAGGGCAAAAACTGCGATCTGCCTGCTTCAGTAGCGAGCGGCAAGCACGCAAGCATGCGGCCTATATGGCGAAAGACTTTGATTGCGTGGTCCTGACTAAAGTTGAGTCAGAGGCATCGATGTCCGCAGCGCGGTCGGTGCCGCCGGTGTTAGCCCGGCGAGCTTAGATCAGCGAAAATGCCCATGGTTTGCTGTCGGCCATCAACGTTTCCGTAGCTCATCGTCCAACAGCGGCAGGCCGCGCAAAGAAAGCATGTTGTTGATCCGCTGAAACGCCCACGCTTGATCGTCAGAATCGACGCTTTCCAACAGTTTATCCGCATAACTGACGACTTCAGCCCGGAAGGTAACTGGGTCGGGATTTTCCCGTTTCAAAAAGGCCAAATTTAGATCCGACCGCTGCTCAAAGCGGGGGGACGTCGATCCCTTTGCCAAAAACGAAAGGGGTCCACATGTTGAAGCACATCGGCTTGTCTTTATCGCTATGCCTACTGGCGATGGGGCTCAACAACCTTCTGGTGACATCGAGCGACGCGCAGCAGCAGACTCAGCAGAGCGCGCAGAACGTCACGAATGCCTTGACCACGCTTATCGAGCAGGGCAGCTATATCAACCACGATGGTTATTCAGTGCGCCGCACGGCGCATACGGTTTCCGGTGCTGCGCCTACAGGCGCTTCGGCTCAATGCCGCGACGCTAGCTACAGCTTCAGCATGAATCACCGGGGGACGTGTTCCCGCCATTGTGGCGTGGCGCGGTGGCTTTAAGTCAATCCACGCACAACACCGTGATTCGCTTGGAGCTTATCTGCGCTCGGTCCGGCTAACAACCGGACGTATAACCGGACCGAGGCCATGCGACGACTCGGCTATCACCAGCTCGGCCACAAGTTCGGCGGCCTCTTCCCTGCTATCAAACCGCATGATCGCCTCTTGCTCGTCGGTGTCGAACAAGATGAAGCCTTCGGGCGTTGGTCGGATCTCAAGCATGTGCGTCCCACATCCTGCTTCACCTGACCCGCTGTGTCGGTTTAAAAAGAGAAAGGCCCCCTTTCGGAGGCCAGTGAACCGCGCAAGGGGGATCGCTAACGGTTCATGGTGCTCGGTGCATCTGTGAGGAACCGGACTTCCCGTGCAGGGACAGATTGCTGCCGTGGCAATAGGACGCCTAGCGGGCAGTAACCCGTGACTGTGTAGGCGTCTACTGAGGCGTTGTAGGTGGAAGCATCGACGTCAGCCACAGAATGCGCTCAAGACTGCATAGGCCGACCTCACAGCACTAAACCACCCCGTGCCGTCCAATAAAGGCTAGTCTCTGGCGAGGTGAGCTCCATGCCACCGCCGGAGGTTCGAATGAATAGCCAGCTTGTTGTCCTCATCGTCGAGGACCATCCAGTTGTGCTGGATTCGCTCAAATTCTTTGTTGAGTCTTTTCCAAATGTTCAAATCCTGTCTGCCGACAGCTTCGTCTCGGCCGCCGTGTGGATCAATGCCACGAAGCGTATCGACCTACTTCTATGCGATGTCCTACTGCCTGGCGCTATGGACGGCATTGATGTGGCGGAGGCTGCCGTAAACACGCATTCGGATATCGCGGTGGTGTTGCTGTCCGCCGACCCGATGGATGAAATTAAGGGCCTTACCGATCGATATAGCTTCCTGCAAAAGCCATTCGGGCGCGACGCGATCACGCAGCACATCGACAGCGCCTTTTTGCGTTTACGCGCATAGAAGGCATCACAGATCCTTGTCTTAGGCCGCTGCCCGACATGCCGCTGCAGCATATTGTTATAAACAATCGTCCTTTGCGGGCATGCGGCACATCCATAATCCTGTACCCATCGCCCTAGACGCGTCGGTGTCCTCCCCGGAGCTCCCATCCTCCCTTAGGGAGCTGAAGCCTGCTACGTCTAGGGCGAACTACTTCCCACCCGACACGAAGCCCGCGCAGTGCGGACTTTTTGTTGCCACTAAGACCTCGCCAAAATTAGGCGATGGAAGTGCCCCGCTCGTCGGTTCCACCAGACGTTGCAGCGTCCTCGCGGGCATCTTCAAATTGCCCGCTTGATCTCAAGGACAACACCAGCAAGCACCGCGAGCTTTCGTAGGTGTTCGCCCAATTTGCTGTTGGCTTCAATGACAAGTAGATCACCGCAAGCTGGTCAAGTTCGGTTAGCACCTGGTCCGCATGCGGCGGTGCACATACTTGTGACCGCATCGTCTAAATGAAAATATCGCGACCGCGCATCCAACCCTCCGAGCAGCTCGAGTAGGTACAGGAGATCACTTCGGTGGATCCAAAGTATCTCCACATCCATATCACCACAACGGACAAGGATTTCCTTGTTCCTTCCGTTCGCCTGCGCAACGGATGCCCCTGTCCAAGGAGTACTGGTGATGCTTGATAGATCGTGGATTGGTTGCCCCTGCCCCTCGCTGTTCGAATGTCTGATCGTGTTCGGCATTCTCTTTCTGATCGGGACCCTCTGGGCGTCCGGTGTCCGTTGCTATATCGGGTACCGAATGAAGGCGAACGCCCATGAATGAACTGCAATTCGGGAGTGAGTGGCACGACGACAACGACGTCATGGATGTGACGCCACATTGCCCTAAGTGTCGATCAGCCAGCATCGAGACACGCAATCTGGCCCGACGGTTCGGGGGTGCCATTGGAGCCATCGCTGGCACCACCAGTGGTGTGGCGTTGGCACTGACGGGCGCTGAAATCGGCTTATTGGCAGGTCCGGTCGGGGCCATGTTCGGTGCAGCCGCGGGCGTGGTCATCGACGGCATCATCGGTGGTGCGACAGGCTGTGCCGCAGGTTCGCGTCTGGGCGCTGCCATTGACCAGAACATCCTGCACAACCATCACTGCCGTTCGTGCGGTTATACCTTCAGCGACAAGCCCTCGTAGGCCATCGCTGCTCTCTCAATCTTTCTTTTCAACCTCTGTACGCAAGCATAAGGCCCGGCTTTCGCCGGGCCTTATGCGTTTATGCCGTCCAATCAAGGAGTCTTTATGCATCTCATGCGATCTATGGCCTATACCCGCTACAAACTCACCGGCAAAACTACCGAGCAAGATGTGCTCGCCGCTGCTGAAGGTAGTCGGCATGAGGATGAGGCGCCGCACACGTGGCTGCGACCTCCCCATGCCGGGGAGGTCGCTCTCGCCGCTAACTCTTGATGAACTTCAGAATGTCGGCATTGATGACATCCGCATGCGTGGTCATCAACCCGTGTGGGTAGCCCGGGTAAATCTTGAGCGTGGCATTCCTGAGCAACTTGGCCTGCAGCAGCGAGGCATCCTTGTAAGGTACGACCTGGTCATCGTCACCCTGCATCACGAGGGTTGGCACCGTGATCGCTTTCAGGTCATCCGTCTGGTCCGTCTCGGAAAAGGCCTTGATGCCTTCGTAATGGGCGAGCGCACTACCCATCATTCCCTGGCGCCACCAGTTCTGGATGATCCCCTGCGAGACCTTCGCACCGGGCCGGTTGAAGCCATAGAACGGCCCCTCAGGAACATCGAGGAAGAACTGTGCGCGATTGGCGGCCAATGCCTTGCGAAAGCCGTCGAACACTTCGATCGGAGTGCCGTCCGGGTTGCTACCTGTCTTGAGCATGAGTGGAGGAACGGCAGCGATAAGCACCGCCTTGGCGACGCGTCCCTGAGACTCACCGTACTTCGCGACGTAGCGCGCCACCTCGCCACCGCCCGTCGAATGGCCGATGTGGACAGCGTTCTTCAAGTTGAGATGTTCGAACACCGCCGCGGCGTCGGCCGCATAATGATCCATGTCGTGACCGGTGCCCACCTGCGAGGAGCGGCCGTGGCCCCGTCGGTCATGCGCGACGACACGGTAACCGTTGGCTAGGAAGAACAGCAGCTGCGCATCCCAGTCGTCCGACGACAGGGGCCAACCGTGATGAAACACGATGGGCTGAGCGTCCTTCGGGCCCAAGTCCTTGTAGAAGATCTCGACGCCATCTTTCGTGACAATCTTGCTGCTCATCTGTTGATCTCCAATGGTTGGGTGGGCTGACTTCCCGGATGCGGCGGCACTCGCCGTTGCTTTTGAAGCGAGCAGAGGCATCGTCACTGAGGCAGCAACTATGGCGCCGACTCCGATGACTACCTTGCGACGCGACTGGCTGACGACGTCGACTTCATCTTTGCTACTCATGACAACACCTCCAGTTATGCATGCGTGCTCCATCACCCTTCGCCATCTTCATTCTTTTACCGAAGTTGACGTTTGAATGGCGCGCAATCCCCGTGGATCGCACGCCCTGTCAACGGGTGTCGGCGCTCAACGCGTTCCAGGCCGCGAGGGAGTCCATGTAATCCCTCCAGTGCGCAACTTTTCGATTTTCGACCCTGATGATCGAGCAGAACCGGTTGTTGTATTTGACACCGGTCGCAAGGATCGTCCCGTGGACTTCATACTCGATCACCACGACCTGTCCATCGTCTGCCGCGTGCTTAAGCAAATGATCCGCCGCCTGGAGCTCGATGTGATCGCCATACCCGCGGAAGCTTTCCATCAGGTCCGTTCGACCCCGGATGATCCGAGGCCACCCGGGAAAGTCGTAGAGAACCTCGTAGGCGATGTCGCCGGCGACGACATCGAAGAAGTGCTCCCCATCGACGAGGTCCCCCAGTGCACCGCGCACCAGGTCGAAGTAGGGCCTCACAGGCTCGTAGATGGCATATTTCTCGTTCGACATGTCGGACCTCATGGCGTGGGGATGTTTGGGACGACGGCGGAATGAACATTTGCCGCTGGCGGCGGGTCACCTATCTGCATGCAGGAGCGGCCTTGGCGACGAACTGCTCGAAGCGGATCGGCGCTTCGCCAGTGGCTAGAAGCACATCGTCGTTCGGTCGAGAGCCGTGGCCGCTGGCGATCGTCTCGGTCAGGGAGCGAAGTACCTCGCCGTACTCGGCTGGCACGCCGGCCCGGACCATTGCGTCGATCCACGCATTACGATCCACGTCCCGGTATCGGATCTTCCGGCCAACGGCGACGGAGATGAGCCTTGCCGCATCGTCAAAGCTCAGTGCTTCCGGTCCTGTCGGGGCATACGCACGGCCTGCGTGTCGCACAGGATCACTCAGTGTCGCCACGGCGACCGATGCGATGTCCTCGGCGTTCACGAATGCTTCGGCTCCGGTTCCGCAAGGCACGACGATCTCGTCGTTTACGGGTTTGACGAACGTCTCGCTGAAGTTCTGCATGAACCATGCAGGGCGCAGGATCGAGTGGGAGAGTGACGTACGCGCGGCAAGATCCAGTTCCACGGCGCGCAGCGCCATCTCGGCCGGCGCGTGTTCTACACCGTAAGCACTGAGATAGGTGATGTTTCGTACACCGGCCCGCTCAGCCTCGTCGAGAAAGCGCGAAACCACGCCCGCGAAGTCTACGCGCATCACTGGGGAGACGAGGTACACGCCTGAGACACCACGTAACGCGGACTCAAACGTCGCTGGTTCATTCCAGTCAAAGTGGATATCCGCACCGGTGCGAGCGGCCCCGCGGACGGCGATGCCTTGGTTAGCCAACTTCTTGGCGACCCGGGATCCCGTTTTGCCGGTGGCACCGAGGACGAGGATGCGGTTTTGGGGGGCTTCGTTCATCACGCTATTCCTTGGCTGTTTCGCTGGTGAGCCACTTTAGGATCATCCAGTGAGCGCGAAAATGATTAATTGACTCAAATTTTTGTGTAGTACGCTCAAGACATGGACGTACTGCAAGAGCATCTGGTCAGGGCCCGTGCTTCTGGAGGCGTGTTCGCGCGGTCTATTGCCGTCGCGCCGTGGGGCCTGCGATTGCCGGGAACGATCCAGCTGGCCGTCCACGCGATGGTGCAAGGGCATGCCTGGTTGTGGACAGAGGGCGATGGTCATCGACTAGAACTCAAGCCCGGTGACCTCGCGCTCGTACGAGGCGGCCCCGACCACTTCGTCGCCCACGAGCTGGGCGCACGCTGCGTCTTGCCGGAAGACTTCCGCTCTCTGCATGCCTCAGACGAGGCAAAACTTGATCCGCGCGCAGCCGTATTCCTCTGCGGAGCCTATCGCTTCGCCGGAGATATTGGGGCGGGCCTGGTCAGCGCGCTGCCGCCCGTGCTCTCGCTGCCCTCAAGCATCGACAATCCGATCCACGGAGTGGTCGCCCTGCTTTCCAGAGAACTTGCGAATTGCGAGCCGGGTCGCCAGACAGTACTCGATCGATTGCTAGATGTCCTCGTGGTTCTAGGCCTCCGCGCCGGCCTCGCCAGTAGTGCGAATGCCCCCGCATGGTTCCGGGCGGCCTCGGATCCGCGTCTATCGCGTGCCTTGCAGGCGATGCATGAAGACGCAAGCAAACCATGGACGGTTGATGAGCTTGCAAGGCTCAGCAACATGTCCCGCGCTACGTTTGCACGCGTATTCCAGGTGCTTCTCGGTCAAACACCCATGAAGTACCTCACGGAATGGCGAATGACGGTCGCACGCGATCTGTTGCGGGCGCAGGAGGTACCACTGGCCGACGTCGCCGAACGGGCGGGATACTCATCCCTCTATGCATTCGCTACGGCATTCCGCCGGCACCATGGACAGCCTCCGGGGCGTTGGCGACAGCATGGGCTGAACCAGCCTTCGGGTACGCTGGAGCACTAACTTCGCAAGCTTGGATGGGAAGGCGCCAAGGTCAACCGGAGACTAGGTTGAATCCTTGCCGGGCACGCTGTGCCGCGGTCCAAGTCAGACGCCGAGGGTGGATGCCAGCTGGGTTAAATACCGATTCGAGTCGTGGCTGACACATCACCGGTATGACCGATGCAGTTCAAAGGATCACGCGCTGCGATCAGATCGCATCCCGCCACGCGTACTTTCATGCTTATCTCTCCACACGGTGCCCCACGGCATCGACGGATTGCGTCCGATGACGTTGGGGCATACACAGAATTTTGTGTAACCGGAACTGTGGACGCAGGTGGCTCCCATAGATGCTACATAGCGATGTCATATCCCGTGCATACCCCTTCCTGCCATAACTGGCTTGAAGGTCGCAAGGAGGTAGGCATGCCCCGCGGTCTCCGAACATATTTGAGTCATTTCCAAAAGTCTTGTCGACTTAGTTCAACTGATTGCAAGGCAACACTTTGCACCCCGTATGTTCCGAAGCAGTAACGAATCTTCATTACGGAAACATTTCGCTATAGCGGTTCGTTCCGAATCGAAAAAGCGCCAGATCCACATCACCCCCGCTGATTAGCTATTTAGGCCGCTCCATCCGTGCCGCTAACCGACGGATGCCTTATTCAAAGGAGTTTCAGTGATAGTCATCGATGGCATCGTCGGCGGTGCGACAGGCTGTGCCGCAGGTTCGCGTCTGGGCAGTGCCATCGATGGGAACATTCTGCACAACCATCACTGCCGTGCGTGCGGTCACACCTTCAGCGATAAGCCCACTTAGTCATTCGCTTTTTCCTTAGCCTTTTTTCTAGCCACCCGCACACGCGCACAAGGCCCGGCTTTCGCCGGGCCTTGTGCGTTTATGCCGTCCAATCAAGGAGTTTTTATGCAGCTCATGCAATCTATGGCCTATACCCGCTACAAACTCGCCGGCGAGACGACGGAGCGAGACGTACTCGCCGCTGCCGAAGGCATCCTAAGAGGGAAGCTTGAACGACAGGGCAGCATCAGCCGTCCGACCGATGCCGCCGACTTCCTGCGGATGCGTTTAGGTGCGCTGTTGCACGAAGAGTTTCACGTGCTGTGGTTAGACAACCGCCACCGCATTCTTGGTTGTCAGAAACTCTTCACCGGCACTATCGACGGCGCCAGTGTCTATCCAAGGGAGGTCGTGCGGGCGGCGTTGAGCATCAATGCCTGTGCCGCCATCTTGGCGCACAACCATCCCAGCGGGGTTGCGGAACCCAGTGCTGCAGACAGGGCCATCACAAAAGAACTTCGTGAGGCGTTGAGTCTCGTCGGCGTGCGAATTCTGGACCACATCATCGTGGGCGCTGAGTGCGTGAGTATGGCTGGTCGAGGCCTTATTTGAGTTGGATGAGTCCGCAAATAGCGCAGCCATGGGCTTGGCCATCGTTCCTCTTAATAAGCGCCACAAACCTGCCAGACAACCCTGTACGGAAGTCCCTCGGATCTGACATACCCGAGCAATGCGTTATCGGTTTGCGCGGCGCGAAGGCTTTACAAGCTTCTTCAGCCGTTTATCTAACTCGACCGAAAACGCAGGAAGCGACACGTCGTAGGCTTCGCAGAGATCCAGCACCTGAAGCAAATCCAGACCTCGCTTGCCTTTCTCAATATCGGACACGTAGGTCTGCGGCCTGCCAATAGCTTCGGCCACTTCAGCCTGCGTGAGGTGGCGAAGCACCCTCAGCTCGCGCAGATAGTCAACAAGCACGGCGTGCCTTTCGCTGTAGAGGGATGTTCGCTTCATGACCGGGCCTGGGGGGTCGGTCAATCAAGCTATACCTGCCTAATCGTTATATATAATTCAGGATTTATACCTGTTTAATAGGTATTCTTGTCCCAACATACGGCCTCACTTTCGCAGGGATGCCATACGCCATCGATGGCATTACAACCAGCGCAGTCTCGTGCCAAACCCCGCCGTTAGCGGGCTTGCTTAGTGCGGGCAGCCGACAAGCAAGCGTGACGCCGTAGGGTGTTGGTGAACAATATTTAGGACTACAGGGGAATTTCTCATGCGTAAAACAGTTACAGCATTTGCCTCAATCGCGCTCGCCTGCGCGTTTCTCACAGCATGTGGTCAAGAGACACTGGACTCTCGCCAGCTCGATGAAAACAGTGGGCTGGCGTACAAGCACGGGAGCACCACCCCTTTTACGGGAACTGTTGAATGGGCAAATCAGATTCCAGATGCGCTACAGCAATATTGGACAAATGCAGTAGGCCAGACGCTCAGTAACAACCTCGCAACTTGCAAGACACAGTACAAAAATGGCGTCATGGATGGGCTGGCAACATGCTCCACATCAAGCGGGCAAAAAGCTTTCGAGCTTACCTATCAACATGAAGCCTACGAGGGAGACTCGAAGCTTTACAACCCTAATAGTGGCGTGCTGATACGCGAATTCCATTGGTCGGCCGGACGGCTTAACGGGACAGCAAAGATTTATACCGACGATGGTAAGCAACTACTGCAGGAGGTTTCTTGGAAAGATGGAGCCCAAAACGGACGAGTCCGAACGTGGGATGTCAATGGAACACCGATTTCTGACTCAATCTGGAGTAACGGCAAAATTGTGTCGGGTAAATATGCCCAGAACACCGGGGTAGCCGAGTACAAGGATGGACAGCTTGACGGTCCGGCTACGTGGACTCTTCCTAACAGCCAAGCAATGTTCGCCAAGGGCTCTTATTCAGCGGGTCAAAGGGTTGGGACTTGGGATGACTGGGGGCAATCGATTGGGAACACCGTAGGACCTAGTGGCATTGCCTCTCTGACTTTCGAGCCAGCACTTGCGGGCCCCGGCGATGAATTCTTGGCAAAAGTGTCTCATCTCGTTAGCAACTGGATTAATGGGCGTGTTGATGGCGCTGTCCGAGGCTATGACGGAAATGACCACTTAGTCTTTTCCTGTCACGTGAAGAATGGCCTACTTGACGGTCCGTTTGAGTACATATCTCCGGTATATGGCAAGGTTCTTTTGACCTTCCAAAATGGTGCGCAGACTTCGACAGTTAGGACTGTTCTTGATCCAAACGCGACATCGCTTTAAGTCACTCAGTAGTCAGTGACTCTGCACTAAGAGAGCGCAACTCCAGACGCCGTCGTTCGCCCCGATCCGGTCGGACGACGGCGTATATGTGCCATTGATCATTGAGCAGGGAAATTGAAATTCACTATGGACATCTTTACTGAAAGCTTCAGCATCTTCAGCAAACTTCGAACGGCACAAAAGCTGGTGTTCCTTCGCGTGTTCATTGTCATAAACGTGTCTGCGTTTTTTCTAGCAACGAGAGCGCGTTTTGAAAGCGACACGGCCAATTCCATTTCGATGTTTGTTATCTACGCGTTGGAAACATGCTTCATGCTTTGGCTCGGTTTCAAGCGTGGTCAACGCTATCATTACGAGGTAGGCACCGGGACATCTGCCTTACCTACTGCGCGTAAAGTCCCTATGGCGAAATGGTACGGCAGCGCTGCTGCCGTCTCGCTCTTAGTGTCAGCCATTACCACCGTCATCGTAGGTAACACGAGCGATGATCTGACGACCGTGGAAATGATAATTTTCTTTGTGGTGGAAGTCGCGATTATGGGCCTCTCCCTCCTGCAAGGCCTTCGCATTGGCTGGAACACGGTATCCGTGGATAGCTCGATTCCCGTACCTTCGGCCGCCACCACGATAAGCGCATCGTCAGCGACGATCGGAATCTCGCCTAACGTACCGTTGCCACCGGAAGACGAAGCCAAGGCCAAGAAGAGAGCGCAGAACATCAGGCGTGGACAAATTGCACTTGGCTGCATATCCGTTATATGCGCCGTGCTTGCCGTTTATTTTCACATCGTTGCTCATGAGATGACTCAGCCCGATCCTGAGGGCGATGCGGCTGCGCAAGTCGTGTCACAAGCCCTTGGTGGCGGTACCGCGTCGTCACCATCAGCTCAGCTCTCTCCAACCGCACAAGCACCGGTACAAGCTGCTGCCCCATCTTCGAGCGACGTCACTCAAGACACTTCCAGCCAAACCACAGTGGCTTCTGCGGCACTACCCAATGCTCTGCCGCCTGATGATCCCAAGGCCCTCTGGGCGCTTCAGAATGCGGGAGCAGCAGATCCCGATGGTGGGGCTGTCAATCTCGACACCTTTCCCTTTGCCACGAGTTCAGGGGCCAAGTCCAAGGACGGCTATCCGATCTATCTGATCGAATGCAATGTTGGGTCCCATCAATGTGTCGGTGAGACCGGCCAGTCGATTGGTAGTACTGCGCAGGTCGCCGATACCATCACTCCGGTACGTAATACTGACGCGTTGCGTTATAGCTGCCCGGATTCGGTCTGTATTGATTTTCAGGGCAACGTGGTCGGCTCAGTTGCGCCAGCGATGCGTCCTTACCTCGCTAAAACACACAGTGCGGCACCATGAAAAATTGAAGCAAATAGTGAAGAGCGTGCGCCCCTCGGGGCGCACGCTCTTCTTGTAATGGCGCTCTTTATTTTTTGTTGCAGTGCCTCGCTCGTCGGTTCCACCAGACACTCTGGGTCGGCGCATGCCTTGACACCTAGTCGGCTCGGGCCAGACTCACGTGGCAATCTAAGATTGCCGGTTCAGACGCACTACGTGAATCGGGCAATGGATCGTAGACATGTAGGTGCCGACCTGCAGCTCCACTCCGGCAAGCCTAAGTGCGCTTTGCGTTCAAACCATCTGTCGAGCACGTAATGCTCGTAGCCGAGTCACCGGCCGGTGCGACCAACTACCGTGGGGAGTTGGAGGGCTGAAGCGGCCGGTCACTGAGTGGTTAATGACGTCAGATGAGGCTTGGTATGGGGCGATCTCGGCCGTGGTCCAGACCTTTCTTAGCGGTTGCAGGAACTTGGCACGCAGGAGAGTTTAGTGTCGCTACCGACTTGATATGACCGCGATTTAAACGTCATGCGAAGCCATGCCATAGCCTCATTAAGATCCAAGTTGGAGCTGGCGTAGCTTTGCCGCAATAGATGCGGCGAAAGCAATCCGTCCCATTTTTCGCGGGCAAGATTGCTTGCTTTCGCGAGCAATTCGTCCACAGGTGCCGCGGGCTCCGAACCGATGTCCCCACCAAGCAAGTGTTCGATCTCTTCGAGACTATGGTTGGCGCGCTGGATCTCAACTCCCAACCTGCCTGTGAATGCCCGCAGGCCGCGCGACATGAGCAGGCAAGCGATTGCCTCGTTGGCCGCGTCGCCCAGCCAAGTCAACAGGATCGCGTGGCTTCCCTGATCAAGCAGCAAGCGATCGGCCAGCGCCAGCGTGGTGAACGTCTCGCGGCCTTCTCCCAAGAAGCGTTGTGCCGTAGGGTCTAGGAACGGAAGCGTGTCTTGTGCAAGATAAATATCGCGCATGCGCTCCCGCACTCGGGTATGCACGCGCCCGCCGCCTCCATTGAACAGCGGGGGAGCGCCGCCCTTGGCGGGCGCGACATGGATCGCCTTATGTTCTTCGTCGATGACTTCAATGAGCCAAGTACGTCCTCCAAACAGAATTCGCTGGCCGGGCGTCATCATTTGCGAAACAGGTACGAAAGCCTGCCCAACAAAGCTCAACAAGATAGAACCAGAAACAACAACGGCCGGCATACCCAATGGCATACCAGCCGCTCTGCCTCACAGATGTATTTAGTTAAATCAATAACTTATGTAGATTTATTGACGGACAGAGGTCCTCGAGAGGACATGGTCGGCGCAGTTGCGCCAGCGTAGGTCCTTACCTCGCTAAAACACCCCAGGCAGCACCATGGAACAATTCAAGTAGCCGTAAAGAAGAGCGTGCACCCTCATGGGTGCACGCTTTTCACGTAATGGCCTTCTTGATTTTTATTGTTGCGGTGCTCTGCGTCGGTTCCACCAAGTACTTTGAGTCATAGGCGGAAGGTGCTTAAGATCCAGAGGACAGTCCAGAAAGGAATATATCGTGCCCACTGAACCCGGTGCGTTGGAACAACTAAATCAGCGCGTCGCCCAGATGCTCCAGAGCGCGGACGCGAACGCGGAAATGGGAGGCGTACATTCCGGATCTAGAAAGTCCAAGCGACCGGCGTCAGATCGATGTATTAATTATTGGCTCCGACGGAAAGCGCACGTGCGTAGAATGCCGATGTCGAATCTGGATCATCACTGCGTCCACTGCGGCCAATCCTCCATCTGGATTTTGCGCGCGAAGCGCTAGCGTCGTCCCCCACAGTGAATTTTCTATGGGCGTCATCAGGCCCCATGTGGGCTCCAAATTGAATACGGACAGATGACTCTTGGCTAGTCAGCCTTCGCCGCCGCAACCCACTTCGAGCCTACAAGCTCGTACGTAAGAAGAAACACTGTCAATTTTCTCCGCATCCGTGCATACGACCAAAGTTTATGGCCAGGTTTCCAGACTCTTCGCGTAGCTCGCTTGCATTTCGCAGCGACGCGTTCCCAGAATGCACGTCTACTTGCCTCAGCCACCTCATGATCTTTAAAGACGATGCAATTCGAGGTACACGAGCTCAAACCACAAGGAACTCTTTCTGTGATGCCAACTGATGCACCATTCATCCAGTTCACTGGCTCTCCAAAACTTCGAGACGCCATCCAACTGACGCAGAAAATGTTGATCAACACGCTGGATCTAGGTCTACGTCAGAACAAAATGCGCGGCAACACGCTAGCAAAAGTCCCTGGCTCGAATTTATTTGGCTCGTACCCTGACACTTTGCGTCCAGACGCCGAGAAGGAATTTAAGAGTATTGAAGATAGTGTCCAGAAGTACCTGGAAACGGGCAATACAGCCAAGGACCTTGCCAACGACTGGAAGGCATCCGACCCTGCACAAATGAACAGCGGAGATATCTCTAAGCCGATTGCGATTTCCATAGCGTATTGCCTACAAGCCAAGAAAAATGGGTTAAAGACAGCAAACTACGACGATGCCTGGCTCGCCTGGGGAGAAGCGGAACGGTACCGCGGCATTGCTACGGGAATCGCGATGCGCCTGCATATTCCGACCATCTACCATCGTACTCAGGGAGCCATGCAGGAAAACAAAAATCAGGCCAACCGTGCCAAGGTACATGCGAAGAAGTTAATCTTTAGCTACTTTTCTAATAACCCGCGCAATAGTAAATTCATCGTGCTAGATGCGATTAAAGACGAATTATATTCATACTGCGAAAGTGAGTCCCTTAGAAAATACATTGGAACAAGCCAAAAGGGCATTAATCGCGATGCAGAGAAATTGAGGGTTACAATCGATAAATGGTTTACGTCTGGAGAAATCAACAAGATCGCTAATGACGTAAAGGGAACCAAGCCGATCTAGTCGTCTATGGCTGTAAAATACAAATACTTCCCTTCAATGCAACCCAAATTAAATCTGATCGGATCTATGGCTTCGCTCGATCATTCTTGCTCAATAAGACCTCGTTCCTAGGCCTGCCGAGCCGATTAGCCAGTTGAACCGGTGCGTTACCCTTTCCGAACGTCCTGTCACCGTCTGGCATCACCAGTTCAATATACATATCAGGTTTTATTAAATAGCTCGCGGCGTACTCCATGTTGCCGCGCATGAACCAGTCGTCATGGCAAACCAGACCGATGCCAAGCCGCTTGTAAGCCCGCTTATCGCGATTGCAGTTAAAGCTGAAGCCCTTCCCTGCCGTGACGACGTTGCTCCAGTGGTCGCCTATGATTCCAGCGTAGACAACATCCTGACGGGCCTTCTGTCCGTCCAACAGGATCATGACGTGCACATGGAAGCCTGAGAGCACGGAGTACTCCAGCTTCCACACATACCCGACGTAGTGAACCGGCAATGTTCTACGCAGGTCACGTAGGAACCGCTCCCGGTATTCCTTCACCTCAGCATAGGTCACGCAGTCCTCGGTACCCGGGAGTCGCCACTGCTCCAGAAAGTTCAACTCAATACGAAGAACTAGGATTTTTGAATACACGGCGAACACCTCCCGAAAGTATTCACAGACACTGACTAGGTTATCTGCTGAGCGCCGTTTGTGGCTCCGCAGCCAATACCTGAAATCCTTGGCATTGCCTTCTTGGCGGATCCGCCGGACGGCCTCGTTATAGCGGTCTACGCGATTCAACAGGTTGCCCTCTTCCGGCAGCTCCCACTGGCCGATCTCCGACGTATTTCGGTCAAGCATCTGGAAGTACGGATTGAAGGTGTGCAATGGGTAATGCGCATGCGCACGCTGTATGTCGCTGACGCGACGTAAGAGTTGCTTACCCAGCGGTTTGGCGAACGCCCAGAGCGACCCGTGCGCCGGATGGGGCTTTACGTAATACAAATCTCCCTTTGAGTAGATGACATCTTCCATACAGGTATCGATCAGGGTTCCGGCCCCTACTACGTCGAACTCGTCCGTGAATCCTTGCCACGATGTTTGATTACGCCTATCCGGTGACACGATCACCGGTCCACCCGCTGAATTCCTTAAGGCGTAGTCAGTCTCTTCAATACTGTCGTACATGATCATTACCTCTGTGCCGTAGGTGGCCTAGGTGGTCAAAAAGAAGTTCTGAGGCTCTGGAGGCGAACTTTCCGTTGCCGCGGCGCTAGGGCTACACGACTCTCCCCCTCTCTGCTTGCCGGTTAAAGCGTTCGTTGCGCGAACGCGAAGATGCACCAAGCGCTCGATCTACTGACGTAGACGAACGTTGAGCCATGGGTCATGGTGGGTTGCGCATCATTGGTTGCACTGATTGCTTTGAAGCATGCGATCGAGGCGCCTCGACACAACATGATGTCAATCAATAAATTATTTACACGTGTATCGCGTAGGGACAGTCCCTCTCCCCATAACATTTACGCCACTACCGCTGTCTCAAATGCCTGTAACCATGGTTAAACCTGAAAGGCAGACCCTGAAAGCCATGCTGTTACCGATTAATCCTCCGGTAGAACGGCGGTATCGTCAGTTCCGACACCTGTCGGGTTAGCGCTTTCCACATTCTTGGTTCATCGCGGAGACGGCGGATCAAAGACGCCCTTTCGGCAACCCTTTTTCCTTCTGCTTACGCAGGTATTCTTCGACGTCAACCGGGTCGAAGCGCACTGCTTTGATACCCACTAGAACCTTCTTCGGAAAATCCGGCAGGTGGTGAGGGCCTGCCTGGTTGACATAGTCATGGATCGTCGAAACACCAATGTCGAGATAGTCAGCCAAGCGTTCCACGGTGTAGTACTTATCTTTGCCTTTCTTGCAACAGTTGCAATCGCACATTGGCGCGGTCCTTCTGGTTGGGGTGCGACCGAATCTAGGCGACGCCGCAATCGTTGAGAATTGCGTTCCCTAGGAATTGGATTTCATTTCCTAGGGAAATGATTAAAAAGAACAGAGCTCAGCGGCCGCAGCTCTAAACCAATGTTCAGGCTGCAACGCATGCCTCGCCGCGTTTCCCGGCCCTTTGAGGACGACCGGGTCTGGCCACCAAATCATCGTGTACGTGCCACCAGCGCGGTCAACAGCCGCTAGGTTCTACGACACCTAAAGCGCTCCATACCTTCATCGAAGACTGCGCATGGCTCGAGTGTTCATCGAGCAATTGTTGAGCCCACGGCACGCGCTGTCAGTCGCGTGCCCATGATCGTCTAAAGGTGTGAAGCAGGCTTTGGCAGCACGAGATAACGGGCAGGCCCAAGACCCCGAGAGGCCAGCCCACAGCCCTTGACGATCAAAAGCGCAATCTCGAATTCCACGAGATTCGACAAATACCGTCGGTGGAAGCGTTTGCGACGATTGCGAACTTGCTAATCGTCGCAACTTCGCAATCGTCGCAACACTGGCAAGGCGTGCATCAATTGCCGATGGCCCTCGGCCGCGTTATGCGCATTCCCGCAGTGAAGGCGACCGTGCGGGATAAGTTGGCGCACGCCACATTCCTCCATGTTCGCCTCTGCCCGCTGCCTAAACTGCGGGTACCCAAACAGCGGGCACCCCACCATCGCTACGATTTGAGTCATCTTGCTTGTCTGACGCGCGTTCTCTCCCCATGCCACTTCGGACGCCAACACGTGCTGCGCGTTGCTCATTGGCAGCGGGCCAAAATGTGCCAGTTCGCTAATTATTTTCATTGTCCCATTTCGTCTTTAGATGTCTGATAACGACCGATTAATAACCTTATCGTACGATTTTTAAAATAATAAAATCTGGCAGACCATTAAATTTGATGAAATAATACATTTGCAACGTTCGAATGAGACCTTCAATCCATGGATTGAAAGTTTACCAACCTGTTTGAAGCAAATTTATAAATAATTAAAATAATCCATCTTAGAGATATTCATGTACCGCTCCGCACGACAATTTCCGATCAATGCGTTGCCACTGATCCTGAGAGACGCCTTACTCGATTTGCAAGAAAAGACTAAAGTGCCTATCGAATTGTGTTTTGCTGCCCTTCTTGGTTCTTTATCGCTGGCCTTTGCGGGACACATCAACGTGCAGCGGTATAAATGCAAGCCATCCTCCGTTGGCTTGTTCATATTTGCGATCGCTGAATCAGGCGAGCGTAAGTCGGCACTTATCGATGGGGCTTTTGCGGTTCACGAGACATTTATCCGTTTTGTTCGCAAAAAAACATCCGAGCAAAAGGAGGCCGGCAAGGCAGCCGAAGTTGTATGGAAAATTAAACTAAAATCCATTACCGACGAAATAAAGGTCGCCGCAAAAAAAGGGGCGCCGACCGAATCATTGCAGGAGAAGCTCGAAGAGCACTTTAAGAAGCAGATCCCCAGACCTTTCGTCCCCGAAATGCGATTCAAAGATGTTAGCCCGGAGAGGCTGGCAAAAGCAGTGAAAGAGTGGCCATCTGTAGGAATCATTGCTGGCGAAGGAGAGAAGCCGGTAAATGGCCGAGCATTCCAAGATTTGTCGCTACTCACTGAGGCCTGGGATGGAGCTCCTTTGAAAGCAGACCGCGTCGACGACGAAGCCGATTACGGGGATGAACCGATCAGTCAAACAAGCATGACGATCATGGTCATGCTTCAGGCTAGTGCGTTTGAGAAATTCATGCGCAAAAAGGGCGAGCAGGCCTTGGGGTTGGGCCTCTTTGCACGACCGTTATTTTGTAACCCCCCTTCGACACAGGGCACCCGCTACATTGATATGGGTTTCCCCTACTTCAACGGCATGAAAGAGTTCGATGAGCGTCTCTTGCATGTTTTGATTGAAAACTGGAAAGCCGTGACCGACGGCGGATTCGAGCGTAAAACTCTGAAATTTAGCCCCGACGCCGAAAAGTACTGGATCATTTACTTCAACAACATCGAGGCGGGTTGCAGCGACTTGGGTGAATTTAGTGACATGAAAGCTGTTGCGTCAAAGCTTGCCGACAACATGGCTAGATTGGCTGCGCTATTCGCTTATCTCAGAGAAGACACACTAGAAATTTCGTTGGAAGACGCTGAAAATGCTGATCAGGTACTCGAATATTTTATTGCCGAGTATCAACTCATTTTCTGTAGGCCGCCACCGGTGCCGGTGCCCCAAGACCAAGCAGATGCGACCCGCTTTGATCATTGGTTTAGGGATCGCATCGGTAAGCGTACGGACCTGGAGCGCGAAGATGTTGCAAAATACAATCTCTCCGAACTTCAGCGATGCGGTCCATACCCCGAGCGAAAATCCCCTGGCCGTGTGGATGCAGCGCTTCGACGCCTGAAGAATCAAGACAAAATCTGGATTGTCCGAGACGGGAAATCCGTTGAGATCCTCTGCAACCCGCGTTACTTTGGGCACATCAACAACTTTGTGCTCTGAGTAAAAGAACGTGCTGGCTAAGCCATGGGCTGAACGAGATAACTAGCAACTCCCAGACCGCAGATTGCCAGCTTGTTAACCAATCATTGCAGGCACAACTGACCAAGCGCGCAACACAACTTGACCGGCATCGCCAACCAACGGACCATCCGACTGAAGGTCGCATGTCGACCCAAAGAAGACTCGGCTGTCCGCTTAAGCAAGGGAGTATCCAGCGCCAGCTCTAGCTATGGCTCTGAACTCGTTCGCTCTAATCGTGAACCAGCGGCGCGATCTGCGTCTTCAGCACCTGGAACTGTGCATCGACCATGAGCGGATTGGGGTCGTGGCCGACCTTGTCGAGCAGAATGTATTTCTTGGTCGGCGCTTTGATGCGGTCGAAGTATGCCTTGGTCACGGTCGGCATGGTGAGGAGGTCTTCTTTGCCTTGGATGATGAAGACCGGCATGGGAAAGGTCGTGCCAAGGGCCGGCAAGTCGATGTGCGAGAGCATGCCATCTCCAACGACCAAGGGGATATGAATCCCGGTCTCACCGATCGGGTCAGAGATACCTGCCACTGGCACGCCGTCCACCTAGCCTATGCAAAAGAGCTCGCGCAGTCCTACTGTGACGAGGTCGGGATCCAGCTGGCTCGCTTTGAGTCGCTGGATTCCCCGGGGTTTTACAACTTCGAGACGGATCGCCTGTTCATCGAACTGCCCCGGGAAGAGATACCGCGTCTCAGGCGCGCAACCTCGACGACGTCACTCGACCAGGTAGCCGCTGAGCGCCATACCTCCCGCAGCGGCTTCATCTCCTTTTACTCGCCCGACTGGAGGCTTCACCAACCCAGCTACGACACACCCCAAGGGTCATGTTCATTGTGGGTAGATTCATGGGTAGATAAATTTCTCCCACAAAAAAGCCCCATATTTCAGGGGCTTAGTTGCATATCTGGCGGAGAGAGAGGGATTCGAACCCTCGATAAGGCTTTTGACCCTATACTCCCTTAGCAGGGGAGCCCCTTCGGCCACTCGGGCATCTCTCCAAATTTCTCCGCATTGCTGCAGAGCCGGCAAGGATACCGATCGGTGCGATCAAGGTAAAGCCTTGATCGTCAATCAGCTCTCGGCGGCTTCGTCAGATGCGCTATCTGTACCGTTTTCGCCTTTGATGCGCTGATAGATTTCTTCGCGATGCACTGCGACGGTCTTGGGGGCATTGATGCCTATGCGCACCTGATTGCCCTTGACGCCCAGAACGGTGACGGTCACCTCGTCGCCGATCATCAGGGTTTCGCCGACCCTGCGGGTCAGAATCAACATGGTTGTAACTCCATAAATGTTTGGTCATGGGCCTGTGGATTGAGGGCGCCTCACCCCTGAGCCTCCATCCATCCACAGTTCGACGATTGATCCATCGAAGGCCCTTCCGCCTTCCCGGCTCACAGCCCTGACACTGGTTAGCTGTCATGACTGGTGACTCCACCGTTGCCCCGGCAGCGTACACATTACGTTGATACTAGCCGAGCGCCGCCCCCCCGCGCAATGCGTCCGAACGATGACAAGGGGCGCGGCACGCCGCAACTCAGCGCCGACTTACTGGCTCGAAATCCACGCCGGCAAGGCGGCCAGGAGTGCAGGCAACTGGGGTGTATCCGAACCGCCGCCTTGCGCCATGTCCGGCCGACCACCGCCCTTACCATCAATCTGTGCAGCGATATGGGCAACGACACTACCAGCCTTGATCCTGCCCAGCGCCTTGCCATGCACACCAGCGATCAGCGATACGCGCCCATCGGCCGCGCCCGCCAGCAGCACCACGCAGTCGCCGAGTTGCTGCTTGAGTTGATCGACACCATCGCGCAACGACTTGGCGTCGAGACCTTCCAGCCGTGCCGCAACGACCTTGATGCCATCAACGTCCTGGGCCGTACCGGCAAGATCGGCGATGGCCGAGCCGGCCGACTTGCTGCGCAACGACTCCAGCTCGCGCTCGAGCTTTTTCTGGCGCTCGAAGATCTGCCGCAATTTTTCGATCGCATCGTCACCGCTGCTCGAAAGCAGGTGCGACAGTTCACCGAGGCGACGCTCTTCATCCGTCACGTAGGCCAAGGCGCCATCGCCAGTCACCGCTTCGATACGACGCACGCCAGAAGCCACGCCGGCCTCGCTGACGATCTTGAACAGGCCAATGTCACCGGTGCGGCTGACATGCGTACCGCCGCATAATTCGGTGGAAAAATCGCCCATCTTCAACACGCGCACTTCGGCGCCGTATTTCTCGCCGAACAGGGCCATGGCGCCAAACTCGATTGCCTCATCGTAAGCCATGTTATGGATTTCGGCGGCGGCGTTACGGCGCACTTCGGCATTCACCATCGCCTCGACCGTAGCCAGCTCCTCGCGGCTCATCGGCTTGAAGTGCGAGAAGTCGAAACGCAGCCGCTCAGCCGCGACCAGCGAGCCTTTCTGGGTGACGTGATCGCCCAGCACCTTGCGCAAGGCCGCGTGCAGCAGATGGGTGGCCGAATGATTGAGCACGATCGATTGACGACGTGCCGCATTTACGCTGGCCTCGACCACATCACCGGTACGCAGCGGCTGCGCGCCGTGCCAGCGGCCAGCGTGACCAAAGAACACGCCGCCCATCTTCAGCGTATCGCGCACATCGAGCCGGCCGGCGGCATTGATCAACTCGCCGGTATCCCCCACCTGCCCGCCCGATTCGGCATAGAACGGTGTGCGATCGAGAATCAGCAAGCCCTCCTCACCCTCGCCAAGCTCGCTGACCTGCTTGCCGTCACGGACGATGCCGACGACCTTGCTGGCCTCACTGTACAGAGCGTCATAGCCGAGAAAGATCGTGGGCTTCAGCAGACTCGCCAGATCTGCCGGCATGAGCCCCTTGGCCTCGAAACGACCGGCAGCGCGGGCTCGCTCGCGCTGCTCGTTCATGGCCTTGTCGAAGCCCTCCATGTCCACTTCCAGGCCGCGCTCACGCGCGATGTCGGCGGTGAGGTCGACGGGAAAACCGTAAGTGTCATAGAGACGAAACGCGTCGGCGCCAGGGATGGTTATGCCCGATTTACCCGCCACATCGTCGAACACGCGCATGCCATGTTCCAGCGTTTCGCCAAAGCGCTGTTCCTCGGTACGCAAGGCGTCCTCGACAAATGCCTGCTTCGCGGCAAGCTCGGGATACGCCTCGCCCATTTCCTCGACCAGCGGCTGCACCATCTTCCAGAAGAAATCGCCACGCACGCCAAGCATCCAGCCATGGCGAAGCGCGCGACGGATGATCCGGCGCAGCACGTAGCCACGGCCTTCGTTGGACGGCAGCACACCATCGACGATGAGGAACGAACAGGCACGGATGTGATCAGCGATCACGCGCAACGACTTGTTGCCCAGGTCGCTGGTGCCGGTGAATTTGCCGGCTTCAGCGATCAGATGCGCAAACAGGTCGATCTCGTAGTTGGAGTGCACGTGCTGCAGCACGGCGGCCAGACGCTCCAGGCCCATGCCGGTATCCACACAAGGCGCTGGCAGCGGGCTCAGCGTGCCGTCAGGCGCGCGATCGAATTGCATGAACACCAGGTTCCAGATTTCGATGTAGCGGTCACCGTCTTCATCCGGCGAACCGGGCGGGCCACCGGCGATATCGGCGCCGTGATCGAAAAAGATCTCCGTGCACGGACCACACGGGCCGGTGTCGGCCATCTGCCAGAAGTTGTCCGACGCGAACGGTGCGCCCTTGTTGTCACCAATGCGCACGATGCGCTCGGCCGGTACGCCGATCTGCGTGTTCCAGATATCGAAGGCCTCGTCGTCGGTTTGATAGACAGTGACCCACAGCTTGTTGGCCGGCAGTTTGAACACGCCGGTCAGTAGCTCCCACGCGTAATGGATCGCGTCGCGCTTGAAATAGTCGCCGAACGACCAGTTGCCCAGCATCTCGAAGAATGTGTGGTGGCGCGCGGTATAGCCCACAGCATCCAGATCGTTGTGCTTGCCGCCGGCACGCAGGCAGCGCTGCACGTCCGCTGCCCGGACGTAACCAGGTTTTTCGCTGCCGAGAAACACGTTCTTGAACTGCACCATGCCCGAGTTGGTGAACAGCAGCGTCGGGTCACTGGCTGGCACCAGCGAGCTGGACGGCACGATGGTATGACCCTTGGAGCGAAAGTAGTCGAGAAAGGTCGAGCGGATTTCGGAGGTTTTCATGCGGATCGTAATGGCCATCGGTCAGGAGGCCACGCCCCGGTCGAACCACGCGATGAACCCCTGCATCATCGGTGGATGATGGATCTCAGGGGCTGTCGTCGGCGGCTTCGTCCACGTCGGCGTGGGTAACACTCCGTACTGTGGAGCCGTCAAAGCCCCGGCGCAAGAGGAACTGCGCCCGTTTGGCGCGTTCAGCAGGATCGGATACGCCCACATTGCCGTAGCGGCGGCGCAATTGGGATGATGCCGAAGCGACCCAGTCGACCTCGGCGTCGTTCAACAATTCACGGATCCGGGCATCGCTGAGCCCGTGACTCTTGAGCTCCACGCGCAGCCGCATCGGACCATAACCCTGGGCAATACGGCTGCGCAGCAGCACTTCGCCGAAGCGGTCATCGTCTTGGTATTGCTGCTCACCAAGGCGATCGATCGCCTCGGTGGTTTCCTCGCCTTCGTAGCCGCCCTGGCGCAGCTTGGTTTTCAGCTCGCGCTTCGAATGCTCGCGCCGCGCCAGTAGGCCCAGCGCCTTGTCATAGGCACTGCGCTTGGGCTTGGCGGGATCATCGGAGCCGGGACGGCGTTTCATGCATCAGCAACTGATGCTTATAAAGTCGAGGAAAAACGCCACTATCATCCCGATAAATGCTCCTATAACCAACCCGAGAGCAATAACAGCACCGTAAGAAAATATCCTCGAAAAGCGTCCGCGCACCGTCATATCGACTTCTGTGCGGCCACTGTATTGAAGTGGATCGATTGTCGCCATGCGTGACGCTCCTAATGAACCACTGATCTCGACGCAATACGCGCCGCGATTTGTCCATGTAGATCATCGGCGGATTGCCCGACCTGGCGAACCGCAGACTCAATCTCCAAAACGCCCAGGCCTCCCGGACGGGAAGCCTCTGCTAGCGCCCATGTACGTGCGGCGCGATGCCCGCTGCGGCAGTAAAGAAGAATCGGCCTGCTTGACTGGGCGAGCAACTGCCCAAGTGCATCGACGGACGCGGCAGGAATGTCTCCATGCTGAACTGGAACATAACCGAACGTTAGCCCTACGCCCTGCGCTGCACGCGCTACATCCGTCGAGGCTGGCTGATTGGAAACTTCGCCATCAGGGCGTAAGTCGACAATAGAGCGAAACCCTTGCGACTTGATGCCTGCCAGTTGGCTGGCATCGATCTGCTCCGTCACCCATACCGAACCTGCGAGTGGTCTCGCCAAAACATGGTGTTGCGTTTCAGGCCGGTTGATGGCTGCAACAGACACAACCACCACCAAGCCAAGCAACACCGCCAACAAAAAAGTCCATTTCAAGCTCGGCATTTCTCTTCCCCCCGCTTAAGGCTTAGGCCTCTTCAACTTCCTCTGCGGAAATCGGTGCCGGCTTGCCGACTGGTACCAGCAGTCGCTCGCGCAGCAAGGTATCGATCTCGTTGGTCATGGCGGGATTGTCGCGCAGGAACTGGCGCACGTTTTCCTTGCCCTGGCCGATGCGGTCGCCCTTGTAGCTGTACCAGGCGCCGGACTTGTCGATCAGGTTCTGAGCCACGCCCAGCTCGATGATCTCGCCTTCGCGCGAGGTGCCTTCGCCGTAGAGGATTTCGAACTCGGCCTGACGGAACGGCGGCGCCACCTTGTTCTTGACGACCTTGACGCGGGTTTCCGAACCGATGATCTCGTCACCGCGCTTCACCGCGCCGATGCGGCGGATATCCAGGCGCACCGAGGCATAGAACTTCAGCGCGTTACCGCCGGTGGTGGTTTCCGGGCTACCAAACATCACGCCGATCTTCATCCGGATCTGGTTGATGAAAATCACCAGCGTGCCGGATTTCTTGATGTTGGCGGTCAGCTTGCGCAGCGCCTGGCTCATCAGGCGAGCATGCAGGCCGACGTGGGAGTCGCCCATCTCGCCCTCGATTTCCGCCTTGGGCGTCAGTGCGGCGACCGAGTCGACCACCACCATGTCGACTGCGCCTGAGCGCACCAGCATGTCGGCGATTTCCAGCGCCTGCTCACCGGTATCCGGCTGCGACACCAGCAGATCGTCGACCTTGACGCCCAGCTTTTCGGCGTAGGTGGGGTCGAGCGCATGCTCGGCATCGATGAACGCCGCGGTGCCGCCGGCGCGCTGGCAGCTGGCGATGGCCTGCAGGGTCATGGTGGTTTTGCCAGACGACTCCGGTCCGTAGATTTCGACCACGCGGCCACGCGGCAGGCCGCCGACGCCGAGGGCAATATCCAGGCCCAGCGAGCCGGTGGAGACGGTTTCAATGGCTTCATTGACGCGATCGCCCATGCGCATGATCGCGCCCTTGCCGAACTGCTTTTCGATCTGGCCTAGGGCGGAGGTCAGTGCCTTGCGCTTGTTGTCATCCATCGTCTTGAATTCCGGTTGGGCTGAAAGGTTGTCTGAGAACTGGGTAGCATCATGCCCGGAGCGGGTCTCACGGGCTGCGATCACGCGAATATCGATTCGCTACCGTCGAAGTATCCCATACCGGTCAAGCTGATCAGGCGGGCTGCGTCGCTTTAATCCGTCAGGGTTTTGCGCAAACCGATGAGCGCGGCGGCCACGGTCTGCCGTCGCACGGCCTCGCGGTCGCCTGGAAAGTGGAACAACTGCGCGCGACCGTAGCCACCACGCCGCTTCCAGCTGATCCAGACCGTGCCGACCGGTTTTTCCACCGTGCCCCCGGATGGCCCGGCGATACCGGTCACCGCCACCGCCACGCCTGCGCCGAAGCGGGCCAGCGCGCCGGAGACCATTTCCAGTGCAGTTTCCTCGCTGACCGCGCCGGTTCGCTCCAACGTGCGCGGATTGACCCCCAACAGGGATTCCTTGGCTTGGTAGCTATAGGTCACCACACCCGTGTCAAACCAGGTCGAGCTGCCCGGCAGATCGGTCAGCGTCTTGGCGATCCAGCCGCCGGTGCACGACTCGGCGGTTACCAACATCAGCTTGTGCGCCATCACGATGGCTGCCACGTCCTGGGCCAGCTCATTCAGATGCCTATCGGAAAAATCCATCGCTGAACTCGCCATCGTTGAACTCGATCTGCACAGAGGCGCGAATTATGCCATGGCGTCTCACAGCGCCCTTCGGCACATCGTGTTTGACCCGTGCAATGGAATATCGCGCAAGGCGAGAGCTCGCAGCGCATCTATCGCATAAACTCGACGGCATCATTCCGCCGCCCCTTGGGCATGGATTCCCATCGTCGTCCGGAGCAACACCATGAAAGTTTTCATTCGCCCGACCATCGCCTGGCTTTCCGTCGTCCTGTTTCTGGTGTTCGGCGCAAGCTGGATGAGCGCACTGGCCAGTCCAGCCGTGAGCATAGGCCTGTTCGCATGGCTGTTCCTGGTGATCATCTGGGTCGCCTTTGGCGTTGTGCACGAGGCTGAGGAACTGGCCGAGATGTTGGGCGAGCCGTTCGGCACCCTGATCCTCACCTTGTCGATCGTGCTGATCGAGGTGGCGCTGATCTCCGCCGTGATGATCAGCGCGCAGGATGCCTCCACGCTGGCGCGCGACACCATGTTCGCCGTGCTGATGATCGTGCTGAACGGTGTGGTCGGGCTGGGGCTGCTGATCGGCGGCGCACGCCATCACGAACAGTCCTACAACCTGCAGGGCGCGTCGGCTTACCTGGCGGTGGTCATACCGCTGTCGACGATTGCGCTGGTGCTGCCGAAGTTCACTGCATCCACGTCCGACAGCACGCTTACCTCGCTGCAAGCGACAGCTTTTTCGGTGTTGACGATTGGTCTCTACGGCATCTTTTTATGGCTGCAGACCGGCCGACACAAGGGGTTTTTTGTGGAGCCTGCCAATAGCGACGAGCCCGTCGTCATCGAGGCTCAGGCTGTATCGCCACCGCTTTCCAGGCGCAAGCTGATCGGACACGTGGTCATGCTGCTGGTCAATATTCTGCCTATCGTCATTCTCTCCAAAAGCCTGGCCAAAGTGCTGGATCACGGCATCGCCGCGATGGGTGCGCCCCCAGCCCTGGGTGGCGTGGTGATTGCCATGCTGGTGTTCACACCGGAAGGTATTTCCGCGCTGATCGCCATCCGCAGAAACCAGCTGACACGAGCGATCAATCTTTGCCTGGGTGGGGCGACTTCGACGGTCGGGCTGACGGTTCCCGCGGTACTCATCATCGGGCTGATTACCGGGCAGAAAGTCGTTCTGGGCCTACCTCCCGCGAGCATCGTGCTGCTGGCGGCCACCCTGATTCTGAGCGGACTGACTTTTTCAGGCTCGCGCACCACGATGCTGGAAGGTGCGGTTCACCTGTCGCTCTTCGCGGTCTTCCTGGTGCTGGTTTTCAGCCCTTGAAAGTCCGTGATTGGCAATAGACGCCAACGCCAGCATGGGTAGGAACGAAGAACAGCTCCATGCGAGACTGATGGACTTGAATCCGTTTTGCTTCACGCGCAAAACCGCCGCCCGCTCCGTTCGACACGACCACGCCAAGACCTGCACCGCATGACCCAAGACGATCTTTCACAGCACACCCCGTTCATGCGCCAGTATCTGGGTGCCAAGGCGGCGCATCCGGACGTGCTGCTGTTTTTCCGAATGGGCGATTTCTACGAGCTTTTTTTCGACGATGCGCGCAAGGCGGCGCGGCTGCTGGATATCACCCTGACTCAGCGTGGACAGTCGGGCGGCGCGCCGATTCCGATGGCTGGCGTGCCCTACCACGCGGCGGAAAATTATCTGGCGCGACTGGTGCGGTTGGGCGAATCGGTGGCGATCTGCGAGCAGATCGGCGATCCGGCGCTGGCCAAGGGCATCGTCGAGCGCAAGGTGGTGCGCATCGTCACACCCGGCACGGTAACCGACGCCGCGCTGCTGGAGGAACGTCGGGACAATCTGCTGCTGGCGATCGCTGGCGGCACACGCGACAACTACGGGCTGGCCTGGGTCGATCTGACCAGCGGCCGCTTTCTGCTCAGCGAAGTACCCAACGCCGAAGCGCTGGCGGCCGAACTGGCGCGACTGCAACCTGCCGAAACATTGGTCGACGAAAACATCGCCTGGCCGAAATTCGTCAGCGGCCTGCCCGGCTTGCGCAAGCGGCCGCCATGGCATTTCGATATCGACACGGCTACGCGCGAACTCAACCGCTTTTTCGGCACGCGCGACCTCGGCGGCTTCGGCGCACGCGATTTGCCCTTGGCCATCGCCGCTGCCGGCTGCCTGCTCAGCTATGTCGAAGAAACCCAGAAAAGTGCGTTGCCGCATCTTTCGGGCATGGCGGTGGAAAGCGCCAGCGAGACGATTGCGATGGATGCGGCCACGCGACGCAATCTGGAAATCGATACGCACCCCAGCGGCCGCACCGAGCACACGCTGCTGGGTGTGCTCGATGAAACGGTGACGCCGATGGGCGCGCGTCTGCTGCGCCGCTGGCTCAACCGACCGCTGCGCTCGCGCGACGTACTACGCCTTCGCCACCAGGCCATCGGCACCTTGATCGACGCCCGCCGCTACGAATCGCTGCGCGAACAGCTGCGTGGCATCGGCGATCTGGAACGCATTCTCGCCCGCGTGGCGCTGCGCTCGGCGCGGCCACGCGACCTGTCCACGTTGCGCGACGGGCTGGCGGCCGCGCCTAGTATTAGTGCGCTCATTCATGAGCGCGAAGATCAAGAAGCGGCCATCCATGGCCGCACTCCTCGAGAAGCGTCGCCCTTGCTGGGTTCCCTCGCGGAGCGCATCGGCGACCATGCCGACATCGCCGACTTGCTGGCGCGCGCCGTGGTCGCGCAGCCACCCGTATTGCAGCGCGACGGCGGCGTCATTGCCGACGGCTACGACGGGGAACTGGACGAACTTCGCCGGCTGTCGACGCATGCCGATCAGTACCTGGTTGAACTCGAGGAGCGCGAAAAAGCCGCCAGTGGTATCACCACGCTGAAGGTCGGTTACAACCGCGTGCATGGCTACTACATCGAGATCACCAAGGCGCAGGCCGACAAGGCGCCGACGCATTACACGCGTCGGCAGACCACCAAGAACGCCGAGCGCTACATCACCGAAGAGCTGAAAAATTTCGAGGACAAGGTGCTCTCCGCGAAAGAGCGCTCACTGATGCGTGAGCGTGCCCTGTACGAAGCGCTGCTCGACACACTCACCGGACAGCTCGAACCGCTGAAATCCGCCGCCAGCGCGATGGCTGAACTCGACGTACTGGCCACGTTGGCCGAACGCGCCGAAGCGCTGGACTGGAGCGCACCCGAACTGACCGACGAACCCGGCATCGCGATCGAGCGTGGCCGTCATCCGGTGGTGGAAAAGGTCCGCGACGAGCCGTTCGAGCCGAACGACCTGATTCTTGATGACGTGGCAGGTCGCGGCGGTCGCCGCATGCTGGTGATCACCGGACCGAACATGGGCGGTAAGTCCACCTATATGCGCCAGAACGCGCTGATCGTGCTGCTCGCCCACATCGGCAGCTATGTGCCGGCCAAGCAGGCGGTGATCGGCCCGATCGACCGCATCTTCACCCGCATCGGCGCGGGCGACGACCTGTCGCGCGGACAATCCACCTTCATGGTGGAAATGAGCGAAACGGCCAACATCCTGCACAACGCCACCGAGCACAGTCTGGTGCTGATGGACGAAGTCGGTCGGGGCACCAGCACCTACGACGGCCTGTCGTTGGCGCGCGCAGCAGCCGTACACCTGGCTGCTAGCAGCCGCGCCTACACGCTGTTCGCCACCCATTATTTCGAGCTGACCGAGCTGGCCGGCGAATACCCGTCCATCGCCAATGTGCATCTGGACGCCGTCGAATTTCACGATAAAAAGCTGGGCGAGCAACTGGTCTTCATGCACGCGGTGAAGGACGGCCCTGCCAACCGCAGCTTTGGCCTGCAGGTGGCCGCACTGGCCGGCCTGCCGAAATCAGTGATTGCCGACGCGCGGCGTACGCTGGCAGAGCTGGAGCGTGGTGGCGCCGATCACGATCCGTCACGCAAGAAGCGTGGCTCCGCCCATTCACCACAGTTAGGTCTTTTCGGTGCATCTACACCAGCCGTGCCAGAGCCCTCGGCGCTCGACCGCGCCATGGCCGATATCGATCCCGATGCGCTGACGCCGCGCGAAGCATTGGAGGCGCTATACCGACTGAAAGGTCTGCTAACGTCGGGCTGACCGTTTCACCACTTTCGTGCAGGGATTTCTTCGTTGTCCTACCGCTCGATGCCAGATCACGTACCCGACATCGAAGCCAGTCTGCGGGCTTCGTCAGCGGGCGCGTGGTCGGCGCGACTGGAACTGCGCTTTGCCCGTCGCGATACCTGTACTCAGGCCGTGCATCGCAGCCATCGCGGACCGCTGCGCGTGCAACGCATGCTGTACCCGGAAGGCCCTGGCTGCTGCCACGCACTGCTGCTGCACCCACCCGGCGGTATCGCCGGTGGCGACAAGCTTGAAATAGACGTCCAGATGGAACGTGGTGCGCATGCCCTGCTCACCACGCCGGGCGCAGCCAAATGGTATCGCGCAGGCCACGCCGCACCGGCGCAACAGTCGCTACACCTGACCGTCGCTGACGACGCCTGCCTTGAGTGGTTGCCACAGGAGTCGATCCTGTTCGACGGCGCACAGGTTATTCAGCAGTGCGAGATCGACCTGGCACCGCGGGCGGCGATGTTCGGCTGGGACATCGTGCAACTCGGGAGGTTGGCTGCGGGTGAACGATGGAAGCACGGCTTCTGGCAACAGCGTCTCGCGCTGCTTCGTGACGATCATCCGGTGTGGTTGGAACAGGCCCATCTGGCGGCCGATGATCCGCTGCGCGATTCATTACTGCGGCTAGCGGGCCACAACGTCTTTGCCACGGCCTGGGCGTGTTCGCCACGGCTATCGGCCAACCACGTCGAGGCGCTGGCCGCCGCGCGCGCCACGGCGACCCGATTCGACCTGCCCTGTGGCATCACCTGGCTTGCCGCTCCCGCGGAGTTACTCGTGATTCGCGCACTCGGCGCCAGCGGTCACACGGTGCGTGAATTATTCGAAGCGTTGTGGCATACCTTGAGACCATGGACAGCGGCCATGCCATCGCAGCGACCGCGCATCTGGTCTACCTGACATCGTTCACCTGATTTGACATCACGAAAGCGATTGGACATGAGAGCCGTATGGAACTGACACCCCGCGAAAAGGACAAGCTGCTGATCTTCACCGCCGGCCTGCTGGCCGAACGGCGCAAGGCGCGCGGGCTCAAGCTCAACTATCCCGAGGCGGTGGCGTTTATCAGCGCAGCGATCATGGAAGGCGCGCGCGACGGCCGCAGCGTCGCCGAGTTGATGCACTACGGCACCACCCTGCTCGCTCGCGACGACGTGATGGACGGCATTGCCGAGCTGATCCCGGACATCCAGGTCGAAGCCACCTTTCCCGATGGCACCAAGCTGGTGACCGTGCACGACCCGATCAGCTGAGCTAACCGCAAACTTCGAGGATCGTCATGCGCCGCACGTTCTCCCGTCATCCTACCTTTGCTGTCAACATCCATTCGCTGCCGCCGACGCGGGAGACCACATGAACCCCAGCGCCATGACTCAAGGCCTAAAGATCCCCGGCGAATACCTGATCGACGAGGGCGAGATCGCGCTCAACGTCGGCCGCGAAACGCTCACCCTCACCGTGGCCAACACCGGCGACCGGCCGATCCAGATCGGCTCGCACTACCACTTCGCCGAAACCAATACCGCGCTGCATTTCGACCGCACCGCCGCGCGTGGTTTCCGGCTCGATATCGCCGCCGGTACCGCGGTGCGTTTCGAACCCGGGCAGTCACGTGAGGTCATCCTGGTCGCACTGACTGGCGATCGCCTGGTCTACGGTTTCAATGGTGATGTCATGGGACCGCTCGAATGACCACGCTCAGTCGCCGCGCCTACGCCGAAATGTTCGGTCCCACCACCGGCGACCGCGTGCGGCTGGCCGACACCGACCTGATCATCGAGGTGGAAAAGGATTTCACGACCTACGGCGAAGAAGTGAAGTTCGGCGGCGGCAAGGTGATCCGCGACGGCATGGGCCAGAGCCAGCGGCAGACCGCGGACTGCGCCGACACGGTGATCACCAATGCGCTGATCGTCGATCACTGGGGCATCGTAAAAGCGGATGTCGGCCTCAAGCATGGGCGCATCAGCGGCATCGGCAAGGCCGGCAATCCCGACATCCAGCCCGGCGTGACCATCGTGATTGGACCAGGCACCGAGATCATCGCCGGCGAAGGCCTGATCCTTACTGCCGGCGCGATCGACAGCCATATCCATTTCATCGCCCCACAGCAGATCGAGGAGGCGCTGATGTCCGGCGTCACCACCATGCTCGGCGGCGGCACCGGACCCGCGACGGGAACGAATGCCACCACCTGCACGCCCGGACCGTGGCACATGCAGCGGATGCTCGAAGCGGCCGAGGCGTTTCCGATGAATCTCGGCTTTCTCGGCAAGGGCAACGCCAGCCTGCCCGAAGCACTGCACGAACAAATCGTCGCCGGCGCGATCGGCCTGAAGCTGCATGAGGACTGGGGCACCACGCCTGCGGCGATCGACTGCGCGCTGCGCGTGGCCGATGCCACCGACACACAGGTGGCCATCCATACCGACACGCTCAATGAATCGGGCTTTGTCGAAGTGACGCTGGCCGCGTTCAAGGGTCGCACCATCCACACGTATCACACCGAGGGCGCCGGCGGCGGGCATGCGCCGGACATCATCAAGGCGGCCTCGCTGCCCAACGTGCTGCCCAGCTCGACCAATCCCACCCGGCCGTTCACCGTCAACACGCTGGACGAACACCTGGACATGCTGATGGTCTGCCATCACCTCGACCCAGGCATTGTCGAGGACGTGGCATTCGCCGAGAGCCGCATTCGCCGCGAAACGATTGCGGCGGAAGACATCCTGCACGATCTGGGTGCGTTCTCGATGATCAGCTCCGACTCCCAGGCGATGGGCCGTGTCGGCGAAGTCATCCTGCGAACCTTCCAGACCGCGCACAAAATGAAAGTGCAACGCGGTTCGCTCGCTGGCGATCCGGCGCGACACGACAACGGCCGGGTGAAACGCTACCTGGCCAAGGTCACCATCAATCCGGCGATCACCCATGGCATCAGCCACGAGGTCGGATCGGTCGAAGTCGGCAAGTGGGCCGACCTGGTGCTGTGGAAGCCCGCTTTCTTCGGCGTAAAACCCGCGCTGATCCTCAAGGGCGGCAGCATTGCCGCGGCGCCGATGGGCGATCCGAATGCCTCGATCCCGACGCCGCAGCCGGTGCATTACCGGCCGATGTTCGGTGCGTTCGGGCGCAGCCTGACGCAGAGTTCGCTGACCTTCGTTTCGCAGGCCGCTATTGACGATGGTTTGGGCGAGCGTCTGGGGCTGCAGAAAAATTTGGTCGCCGTGCGCCACTGCCGCACGATCGGCAAGGCCGACATGATCCACAACGCCGCGACACCGGATATCCAGGTCGATCCGCAAACTTACGTGGTGACCGCCGATGGCGAACGCCTGTGGTGCGAACCGGCCGAGGTGTTGCCGATGGCGCAACGCTATTTTCTTTTTTGATATTTCTTTGATATTTCCCGCTTTGCATCGCTGGCGTCTGCTCTGCCTTATTGGAGGTATGCATGATCGAGATCGTTCCCTTTCATGAAAAGTACCAAGCCGCCCTGACCGAATTGATCCTGCCGATTCAACAGGCTGAATTCGGGATTCCAATCACTCTGGAGGCGCAGCCAGATCTGCTCGATATCACCGGTTTTTATCAACGTGGCAGCGGCCAGTTCTGGTTGGCAGTAGCCGACGACGCAGTAATCGGCAGCATCGCCTTGCTTGATATGGGTCATGGTCAGGCGGCGTTGCGCAAGATGTTCGTGGCCAAACCCTTTCGCGGGGCCCAGCATGGCGTTGCCCAACAATTGCTCGACACCTTGTACGAGTGGAGCCGTACGCACGGCATACATACGGTGTTTCTAGGCACCACCACCCAGTTTCTGGCTGCGCAACGCTTCTATGAAAAACAGGGTTTCCAAGTCATCGATCGTGATGACTTGCCCGCTACATTCCCAATCATGAGCGTAGACAGTCGCTTCTACTACCGATCGATCGTCGCGCCGCAGAATAAATCCACACCTGCTTTCAGCGCATGCCGCGAATGAATGGGAGGATCTCGTGCTGATCATGCTGCGTCATATGACTGCAACCGATGCTGACACCGCCGTGCCGGTTCAAACCCTAGAGCTGAGCTTCGACCAGCGCAAGCGCAGCCGGCACCGGCTCACCCTGCCTGACGGCCGCGAGCTGGCCTGGGCGCTGATGCCCGGCCTCATGCTGCGTCCGGGTGACCGGCTAGAGGCCGACGACGATTCGGTGTTTATCGTGGTAGCCGCGGCCGAGCCCGTGCTGCGCGTCACCGCTGCTACGCCGCTGGCTTTGACGCGCGCGGCTTATCACCTGGGCAACCGGCATATCCCAGTGGAAGTCGGCGACGGCTATCTGGCGATCACGCCTGATCCCGTGCTGCGCGACATGCTCGACCAACTTGGCGTGCAGATCGATGCGATCGAGGCACTGTTCCAGCCGGAGACCGGTG
Organism: Rhodanobacter sp. A1T4; assembly: GCF_014207185.1. GTDB lineage: Bacteria > Pseudomonadota > Gammaproteobacteria > Xanthomonadales > Rhodanobacteraceae > Rhodanobacter. Next base: position 37,547 of record NZ_JACHCP010000011.1, on the reverse strand, counting down.
CCTACGGCGGCGGTCACAAGCATGGCCACGATGCGACGTTTGCCGAAGACTACGCGCTGGCGCAAGCGGTATTCCGGCGGCACGAACCGGACCTTTCGCCGCTGCGCGATCCGCATGCGCGCTGATCCGTCAAACCTGCCAGCGCTGTTGCAGCTGGCATCAGCAGCACTACCGGTCGGCGCCTTCAGCCATTCGCTGGGGCTGGAGGCCGCGCTGGAAGCTCGCGTAGTGTTCGATGCGGCCAGCGCCGAGCAGTGGATCGCCGATTACCTTGCGCTGGCCTGGGCCGAAGGCGAGGCGCCGCTGTGGCGCGCGCAATATGCCGCCTGGACCGAACTTGATGAGCAGGCGATCGCGACACTCAACGCCCAGCTGATCGCCATGCGCGAAACCGCCGAGCTGCGCATGGAAAGCGAGCAGACCGGGCGTTCGCTGGCCCTATGGCTGCAGGCGCTACCGCAGTTGCATACCTTGACCGACGCCCATCGCGCCGTGCTGGGTTCGCTACACCCGCCAGCCTACGCCAGCGTGCATGCTTGCGCGGCCGTGGTGCTGGGTCTGGCCGATGAGCGCGACGCCCTGTATGCGATGGGATGGAGCCTCGCGGAAAACCTCACCACGGCCGCGGTGAAACTGGTGCCGCTGGGGCAGATTGTGGGACAGGCGATCCTGCGCCGCCTCGCCAACCACCTGCCGGCCTGGGTCGAAGAAACGCTTGCCCGGACACCGGCACAGGCCTGCAACTTCACGCCGATGCTGGGCATTCTTTCCGCGCATCACGAAACTCAATACACGAGGCTGTTCCGCTCATGAGCATCGCATCTGCCGCACACACGCACGCACCTTCTCGCCAGCCCCGCACGCGCACGCTGCCGCCACTGCGCGTGGGCATTGGTGGCCCGGTCGGTTCAGGCAAGACCACCTTGCTGGAAATGCTGTGCAAGGCGATGCGCGATCGTTACGACCTGGTGGTGATCACCAACGACATTTACACCAAGGAAGACCAGCGCCTGCTCACCGTAGCCGGCGCACTGGAACCGGAACGCATCATGGGCGTGGAAACCGGCGGCTGCCCGCATACCGCGATCCGCGAGGATGCCTCGATCAATCTCGAGGCGATCGAACGCATGCTCGACGTGTATCCCGATGCCGATATCGTGTTCATCGAATCCGGTGGCGACAATCTGGCGGCCACGTTTTCGCCGGAGCTATCCGACCTCACCATCTATGTGATCGACGTGGCTGGCGGCGAGAAAATTCCGCGCAAGGGCGGCCCCGGCATCACCCGCTCCGACCTCCTGGTGATCAACAAGACCGATCTCGCCCCTTATGTCGGCGCGTCGCTGGAGGTTATGCGTGAAGACACTTTGCGCATGCGCGGTGACAAGCCGTTCGCGATGACCGACCTGCGCCGACAAGACGGTCTTGATCAGGTCATCCGCTTTATCGAAACGCAGGGCCTGCTACTGCCCTGATAGCGCGCGATCCGGTCGATTGACGCACCAACGCCAACGCAGCAGCTGATGCTCGCCAGACTTCCATTTATGGCGATTGGCCACCAGCCGCTCTGGAACAAGACCGCCCCGAGCGGAACTGATCGGCCTCACTGCCGTCCCATGACGTAGAACAACAAAACTGTCATAGGCCAGCACTATCGTTTGCATAAGAATAATCAAATTCTATTGATGATAAGCAGCGCGTAGATTCAAAGAACCACGCGTCATCCGCCAGCCACTCTTGTCCGCAACTCGCAAGGAGCCCGCACCATGAGCAACGATCGAAAAACGTCTGAGCAGCGATGCCTGTGTTTCGGTATCCGACAACCAGAACAGCCCCTCACCGCCATCCCCCGCGGTCCTTTACTGGTTGAGCACTAACAGCCCCTCAAGAAGCTGGCGCATCACTCGATGCCATTAGCAAAAACCATTTCATTTATCGGTGCCCGGGCTCCAAACCGGACCGGGTAGCCAGATTCAAACGACCAAAGGTGGAGAACACATGTCAACCGAAGCGAAATGCCCGTTCAATCACGCCGCAGGTAGTGGCACATCCAACCGCGACTGGTGGCCGAACCAGCTGAACCTTAAGATCCTGCACCAGCAATCGTCCCTGTCCGATCCCATGGGCGAGAGCTTCGACTACGCCAAAGAATTCAAGAGCCTCGACCTCGCAGCCGTGAAGAAGGATCTGCTGGCGGTGATGACCAATTCGCAGGATTGGTGGCCGGCGGACTTCGGTCACTACGGTCCTTTCTTCATTCGCATGGCGTGGCATAGCGCCGGCACGTACCGCACCGGCGACGGTCGCGGAGGTGCAGGTGCAGGCCAACAACGCTTCGCGCCACTGAACAGTTGGCCGGACAACGTGAGCCTCGACAAGGCGCGGCGCCTGATCTGGCCGGTCAAGCAGAAGTATGGCCGCAAGATTTCCTGGGCCGACCTGATCATCCTCACTGGCAACGTCGCGCTGGAATCGATGAACTTCAAGACCTTCGGCTTCGCGGGTGGCCGTGAGGACGTGTGGGAGCCGGAAGAAGACGTTTATTGGGGCTCGGAAAAGAAATGGCTGGGCGGCGACTCGCGTTATGGCACGGAAAAGCCGGGTGACGGTGTGATCGTCGCCGAGGCGGAGCTGCATGGCAGCGAAAAGAGCCGTACCGACAATGGGCGCAACCTGGAGAATCCGCTCGCTGCAGTACAGATGGGCCTGATCTACGTGAATCCGGAAGGCCCGGATGGCAATCCGGACCCGGTCGCGTCGGCAAAGGACATCCGCGAGACCTTCGGTCGCATGGCAATGGATGACGAAGAAACCGTCGCGCTCATCGCGGGCGGCCACGCCTTCGGCAAGACCCACGGTGCCGGTCCTGCCGATAACGTAGGGCCCGAGCCCGAAGCTGCACCCATTGAGCAGCAAGGTTTCGGATGGAAGAACAGCTATGGCACGGGCAAAGGCGCTGATGCGATTACCAGCGGTCTGGAAGTCACCTGGACCAGCACGCCGACGAAGTGGAGCAACGAGTATTTCGAGAACATGTTCCGTTACGACTGGGAGCTGACCAAGAGCCCGGCCGGTGCGAATCAGTGGACACCGAAGAACGGCGGCGGTGCCGGCACCATTCCGGATGCTTTCGACTCGTCGAAGCGTCGCGCGCCAACCATGCTGACCTCGGATCTCGCCCTGCGCTTCGACCCGATCTATGAAAAGATTTCGCGCCGCTTCCTCGAGAATCCGGACCAGTTGGCCGACGCGTTCGCCCGCGCCTGGTTCAAGCTGACGCACCGCGACATGGGACCGCTCGCACGCTACCTCGGCCCGGAAGTTCCTTCCGAAGAGCTGCTCTGGCAAGACCCGATTCCCGCGCTCGACCATCCAGTGATCGACGAAAAGGATATCGCTGCACTCAAGAGCAAGGTCCTTGCTTCAGGCCTGTCTGTATCGCAACTGGTATCGACCGCATGGGAGTCCGCATCCACCTTCCGCGGCTCCGACAAGCGCGGCGGCGCGAATGGTGGCCGTATCCGCCTGGCACCGCAGAAAGACTGGAAGTCCAACCAGCCGGAGCAACTGGCGAAAGTGCTGAAAACGCTCGAAGGTATCCAGAGCGAGTTCAATGGCGCACAGTCGGGCGGCAAGAAGGTCTCGTTCGCCGACCTGGTTGTGCTGGCCGGTTGCGCGGGCGTCGAGCAGGCGGCGAAGAATGCCGGTCACTCCACGACGGTTCCGTTCACGCCGGGACGCACAGATGCCTCGCAGGAGCAGACTGATGTGCACTCCTTCGGCTTTCTCGAGCCGATCGCTGATGGTTTCCGCAACTATCTCAAGGGCAAGTACAGCGTATCGGCCGAGGCGTTGCTGGTCGACAAGGCTCAGCTGTTGAACCTGACAGCACCCGAAATGACCGTGCTCGTTGGCGGCTTGCGCGTGCTGAACACCAACGTCGGACAGACCAAGCATGGCGTCTTTACCAAGCAGCCTGAAGCACTGACCAACGACTTCTTCTTGAACCTGCTCGACATGGGCACCGAGTGGAAGGCAGTATCGGGCGGCACAGATGAGTTTGAAGGTCGCGATCGCAAGACCGGTGAAGTCAAATGGACCGGCACCCGTGTCGATCTCGTCTTCGGCTCACACGCTCAGCTGCGTGCCTTGTCTGAAGTCTATGGGAGCTCCGACGCAAAGGAGAAGTTTGTCAAAGACTTCGTCGCAGCCTGGAACAAGGTGATGAACCTTGATCGCTTCGAGCTTGCCTGATCTTGGGCAGAAAGGTATTCGATCGAGGGCATCTCGATCGAATACCTGCTGAAAACGTCTAAATGCAAAACGGCGGCTCGCGAGAGTCGCCGTTTTTCTTTCCATCGAACGCATTGTTTGCATCGCAACCTTGTTCAGGTTTATGGATCGCAGGTTCTGCGCTTCAGTCCACGTTATGCGGCACGGCAAGTCTGCCCAACATGGGTTGAGTGGATACCTTGGCATAGTCGGCGTCCGGCAGCGCAACATCCGGAATCGCGGCCAGCGCCGCGGCGACCGAGGGGGGCTTGCGCAGGCTGACCGGTGGCGGCAACGCAGCCGAACGCGGAGCGAGTCGAGCGGACAGCACCAGCTGGCCGATGCGGTGATAGACCTCGTCACGACCGAACGGCTTTTTCATGAAGTCGTCGGCACCGAAGCGTTGCAGATAAAATTGCTCGGTCGCCTGCGCATTGCCGCTGATCATCACGATGGGAATGTGCTGTGTACGCGGGTCATGCCGGAGGGCGCGCAGCACGTCGAAACCGTTGAGTCCAGGCATCACCACGTCGAGAAAAATCAGCGCGGGCTGCTCCCTGATGGCCATGATGATCGCGCTATGGCCATCGGTCGCCTTCAGCACTTCGTAATCGTCCTGCACCAACATCTTGCCGAGTACCGCGCAGATCGTCGGCGAATCGTCGACCACCAGAATACGTGCACCGATCGCGGCCTGCGGACGCGCACCGGAGCCTACGCTGTTGAGCAGGCGCTGGAGAAAGCTCACTTTGGCAAAGCCGGCCGCGCTCATGGGTTCATCCCTTTACATGCAAATCCACTCATGAAGAAACGGCGTAGCACCGTGGCAGTGGATGTATTGGGATAGTTCCGCAAATTTCGCTGGCAGAATGCGATGCACTGCTCAGCGTGAGTCCTTCATCCTGCGCAGATCGCGGCGCGCATGCTTGTCGGGGCGCGATGGCGGATGGTCAAAGGCTGCACCGCTCAATCGCCGCTGTTCCTTGAGCGCCTCGCGCGTGGTGCGGCTGGCGTCGGTTTCCCGATAAAGCGTCTGCGCCATGCTCGCCGGGCCACGCTTGTCGGACAGCGCCAGCACTTGCACTTCCATCCGCTCGTCACCGCGGACAATCTTCACCAGATCCCCAACGTGCAGGGCCTTGGCCGGTTTGCAGCCGAGATCATTCACGTCGATCTTGCCGCCCTCGATCGCCTGCTTGGCGAGGCTGCGCGTCTTGAAAAAGCGGGCGGCCCACAGCCAGATATCGGCACGCATTTCACCCATGCAGTTGCTCTCTCGGTCACTCATGGCGGATAGTGTTATCTCATCGACGTCATGGATGGAAGAAAACCATGGATTGGAATACCCCCGGTATTTTCATCGGCGGACTGCTCTTTATCGGTGGCTACGTGCTCGGCCGTATGAGCAAGACTTTCGAAACGATGCGCGATTCGCGTCTCCGATGGACGCCTGACCTCACCATCGACGATGCCGATATCGAAGCAGCCGTTCGCGCCAGGAAGAAAGTCGAAGCCATCAAGCTCTACCGCCAGCGTACCGGTGCCGACCTGAAAGAAGCCAAGCAGGCCATCGAAACGCTGGCGCAGCGGATCAATATCCGACTCTGAGGCGTGCTGCCCGCAGGCAGCATGTCGGAATTCCGCTCCTATTTCAGCAGGTCGTTCTCATCAGGCATGGCGATATCAGGGATGGCGTCATGCATCGCCTGATCTACCGGCTCCGTCACCATCGTTTCGCCGACGCGTTCACGCACGATCAGTCGTCCGCTCTTCGACAACTCCTGAAGCCGCGCAAACACCTCGCCACGGCCAAACGGCTTCTTCATGAAATCGTCAGCGCCGAAACGCTGCACGTAAAACTGCTCGGTCGCCTGCAGATTGCCGCTGATCATCACGATCGGAATATCGTGTGTCATCGGCTCACGGCGCAGCGCCCGCAACACGGCAAAGCCGTTCATGCCCGGCATCACAATGTCGAGAAAGATCAGGTCCGGCAATTCGCTGCTGGCCAGCGCGATAGCCTCCTCGCCAGAGGTCGCCCGGATAACCACGTGTCCATCCTGGCTGAGCATCTTGTCCAGTACCGCGCAAATCGTGGGCGAGTCGTCGACCACCAACACATGTACACCTTTCGGCACACCGCTTCGAGGCTCCGCGCGTCGCTCGGTCTGGCCGCTGGCAAAGATCCGCTTGATCCGTTCGAACGTGGCCATGAAACGACACTCCCCTGAGTATCCGGTCAGTCTCGGCGCAGCCGTGCCAACACGCAAGCGTCGCCAACGCGTCTAGCTGCCCAGCATCCAGTTGCCCAGCGGTATGGTGGCCAGCGACAACACGATCCCGACGCTGAGGATGGTATTGGCCAGCGCCGGATCGAGATCATATTCGTCGGCAAGAATCGCCGCGGAAATCATTGGTGCCATTGCCGCCTGCAACACGCCGATCGTCAGCACCAGCCCGTGCACGCCAGCCAGCCGGCCGATTGCCAGACACAGCAATGGCGCCAGCAAAAGCTTCCAGCCCAAACCTGCGCTCACCGCGCCGAGCTCGTGCTTACCCAGACGAAACTTGAACTGCAAGCCGACGGAAAACAGCGCCAGCGGCGTCAACGTGGCACCCAGCGGAACGAGCACGCTGTCCAAGCCCGCAGGCCAGCCGCCCAGGCGACCGACCACGATACCGATCACCAGCGAGACGAAAGCGGGAAAGGTCAGGATGCGCTTGACGATCGTCCCCGGCTGCGGCGTGCGTCCGGCGTAGATCGACGCGACTATCACGCCTGCCGATGCCAGCAGCGGAAAGCAGCCCAGCTGATCAGCCACCACGGCCAGCGTCAAACCCTCCCTGCCGTGCAGCGCCTGCATCAGCGGGTAGCCCATGAACGAGGTATTGCCCAGCCCGCAGACCAGGATCAGCGCACCGATGCGTCCCCTCGACCAGCCCAGTCGAGGCCCCAGCAAGCCAAATACCAGCCACACACCGAAAAACGTGATCCACATGGTCGCGACCAGAAACCACAGCTGCGGGTCGAATGTGACTTTGGGTATCAGCTCCAGCACCAGCGCCGGCAGCGCTACGTTGATCACCCACCAGTTGATGCCCGGCACGATGCCGGCGGGCGGCTTTGCGAAGCGCGCGACAAGTACGCCAAGCACAAGGCAGACGAACAGCAGCAGCAAGGCACTCATTAGGATCTCGCTTGGCAGCGACAATAGCGGCCATTAGACGCGATGCCGCAGCCAGCCGGAAGCATCCTCCGCAACGTTCGGGGATAATCCCCCAGCCAACCACGATTCGCGCGACCCGCGCTCACTGCCAATGCCTGATACGACCCACCGCGTGCACGGCCTGGCCGATGACAGCGTGATGCCCGACTGGCCAGCGCTGTGCACGGACGAGATCATCGAGCTGCTGCAGCGCTATCCGTCACTGGGTACGCCCCTGCACATTCGCTGGCATAGCCCGCGTCCGCTGTCGGCAGCGGCACTGGTCGACACCACGGCAGGCACGATCTTCGTCAAACGCCACCATCGGCGCGTGCGCTCGGTCGTCACGCTGACCGAGGAACATCGCTTCATCGCGCATCTGCGCACCGGCGACATGCCGTTACCTGAGGTGTTTGTGGGTTTGGACGGCCAAACGGCCGCAGCAATAGGCGACTGGGTCTACGAAGTACACGCCACCGCCGACGGCATCGACCTTTATCGCGATGCCGTATCGTGGTCACCGTTGAGTGAACGCGGGCACGCGCTGGCCGCCGGTCGCATGCTGGCCATCCTGCACGATGCCGCCGCCGGATACGACGCGGACCAGCGCCACACGCACATTCTGGTCGCCCGCAGTGAACTGATTGCCGCTACCGATCCCATCACCACGCTGCGACTGCAATTGCCCAATCGGCAGGGCCTCGCCGACTACCTTCGCCAACGTGACTGGCCGGCCGAGCTGCAGCGCATGCTGGCGCCGTGGCATCCGACGCTGTCGACGCGACTGGTGCGGCAACCCTCGCTATGGACGCACAACGACTGGCATGCGTCCAACCTGTGCTGGAGTGGGGCTGGCCACAACGCCTGTGTCACTGCGGTGCTCGACTTCGGGCTGGCCTCGCGCACGTTCGCCCTGTTCGACCTAGCCACCGCGATCGAGCGCAATGCGATCGCTTGGCTGGCGCTTGAAGGCGGAGGCGACGCCGTGCACGCGGACATGGCGCTGGCGCTGATCGACGGTTACCGTCAAGTGCGCCGACTGACCGCCGACGATATCCATCTGCTGGCCGATCTTTTACCGCTGGTGCACCTCGATTTCGCGTTGTCCGAAGTGGAATATTTTCACGCCGTCACCGGCTCGCGCGCCAATGCGGACATCGCCTACGACACTTTTCTGCTCGGCCACACCGCATGGTTCGGTACGCCGCCGGGACAGGCGTTATTGCAGGCCATTCGCGACCAGGCCTGACGCATGACTCACATTTCGTGATTCAATAGCTGTCTTGAAGCGGGGGTGCCCGGCGTTTGCCGGGCTGAGAGAGTCCCTTGGAACCTGATCCGGTTAGTACCGGCGTAGGGAGCTTGCTGAGTCGTTGGCGTCCATCCGGGCGCATAGCTGGCCGTCGCTTCGTGTGTATACCCACGAGACGATGATCAATGACGCTTATCCGTACCCCTCTTATGTTCGCTCTGCTGTCAGTCCTGACGCTCGCCAACGCGTCCATCGCATTGGGCGATGACACCGTGCCGAACGAATCGCAAGCCACGCCGCTGGCGACGATCAAGGTCAAGGCCAAAGCTGACAAGGGGTACCGTGCCGAGAGCTCGCAAGTCGACACCTTTGGTAGCTTCGGTAACGCGCCGCTGCACGATACGCCGGCCGCGGTCACGGTGATTACCCGCGACCAGCTCGACGACCGCCAGCCGCGCACGCTCAGCGAGATCGCCCACTCCGATGCGGCACTCGGCGACAACTACGCGCCGGTCGGTTACTACCAGGACATTTCCATCCGCGGCTTTCCGCTGGACCTGGCCACCGGCTTTCGCCTCAATGACATGACGATTACCGCCGAGCAGCTGACCCCACTGGAAGACAAGCAGCAGGTGGAAATCCTGAAGGGACTGGCCGGTCTTGAAGCTGGCGTGGTGGCGCCCGGCGGCCTGGTCAACTACGTCAGCAAGCGGCCTGCCGACGTGCACACCGTCACCGTCGGTACCGATTCGCATGGTTCGCGCTACACCGCGGTGGATGTCGGCGGCTGGCTCACGCCAACGTTCGGCGTGCGAGTGAATGCGGCGCACGAAGACATGCACTCTTATGTCGACCATACCAACGGCCGGCGCAGTTTCATCTCGCTGGCGGCGGATTGGAAGATCAGTTCCAACGCCACCTTGCAACTGGATACCGACTACCAGACCAGCAGCCAACGTTCGGTTTCCGGTTACCAGCTACTCGGCGGTACCACACTGCCGCCGCATCCGAGCAGCACGCAGCTGCTGGGTTACGAACCGTGGCAGCAGCCGGTGGGCATCCACGCCAGCAACACCACGCTGCGCTTCAATTACCGCTTCAGCGACAACTGGAGCGCACAGCTTTCCGGCAGCCACAGTCACAGCGTGATCGATGACAACGTGGCTTACGCGTACGGCTGTTTTTATGCCGCTGCCTGCGCGAGCGGCGCCCCCCCCGGCTATTTCTTCGCGCCCAACGGTGACTACGACATCTACGACTACCGCAGCCCCGACGACACGCGTGAGAACGACGAAGCGCGCGCCGTGCTCAAGGGCAGTTTCGACATCGGCAGCGTAAGCAACGAGGTCAGTCTGGGCACCAGCGCCTTCCGTCGTACGCTCGATCAGCGCCCGTATGTTTACGACTATGTCGGCACGGCCAATATCAGCGAGTTCAACCCGCCCTACTACGCGATGTCGCCCGACGAGCCCGGTCCGTCCGCGCGCACGCTGACCAGCTGGCAGCATTCGGTGTTCGGGCTCGATCGCATGCACTTTGGCGAGCAGTGGCAGGTTCTTCTGGGCGGCCGCTTCGTGCACCTGCAGGAGCGCGCCTACGATCCGTACGGCGTGCTTCAGCGCGATACGCGCTTGAGCAAGGTACTGCCGCAGGCCGCCGTGATGTGGCAGCCGACGGCGCCGCTGACGTTCTACGTGAGCTATAGCGAAAATCTTTCACTCGGCGCACAGGCGCCGTACTGGACTTCCAACGGCAACGCCGTGCTGCCGCCGCTGCTGTCGCGGCAGGTCGAAGCCGGCGTGAAGTACGCCTGGAGTGATGCCTTGGATCTCACCGCCGCGCTCTACCGCATCCGCCAGCCGTACCAGTTCGCGCAACCCAGCGATACCACCGCCGGCTTCACCTTCGTGCAGGAGGGCATCGAAGAGCACACCGGGCTGGAGCTCAACGCTGACGGTCGCCTCACCGACAATCTGCGCCTCACGGCCAGCTTCAACTTTATCAAGGCTGAGGCGCATGACACCGGCACGCCTGCGTACGAAGGCCATCAGGTGGTCAACGTGCCACGCGCGCGTTCGGCCGTCTATCTGGACTACCGCTTGCCGTTCGCCAACAACCTCAGCGTGCTCGGTGGCTGGCGCTACGCCAGCGCCAATCCCGCCACACCCAACGGCCTGGTCAGCGTGCCGGCGTATAACGTGTTCGATGCCGGCCTGCGCTATACCACTGCACTGGACGGCCATGCGCTGACCTGGCGGCTGAATATCGACAACCTGTTCAACCATTTCTACTGGCGCGATACCGGCACCTCTGGCGGCGACAGCTTCCTGTTTCCGGGTGCGCCGCGACTGGCACGGCTCTCCGCGACCCTGGCGTTTTGAGGCTGCCTTGATGGAAATATCCTGGATCGAACTCTTTGGCGCACTGCTCAGCGCGTGGGCTGTGTGGCTTACTGCGCAGCGCCGACCGTGGTGCTGGCCGATCGGCTTGCTTTCGGTCGCGGTTTACGTCGGGATCTTCGCCGAGGCGAAACTGTACTCCGACGCGCTGCTGCAGGTCGCCTTCGCCGTGCTGATCGTCTACGGCTGGCTGCGCTGGCTACGCAATCTCGATGACGACGGCCGTGTGCAGGTCGCTCCGCTGCCAACCAGCGAGGCCGCCGCGCATATCGCACTCGGCGTCATCGGATCACTGATGCTCGGCTTCGCCATGCATCGCTGGACCGACGCTGCCTTGCCGTGGCTCGACTCGGCACTCACCGCATTCAGCCTCGTCGCACAGTGGTGGCAGGCGCGCCGTCATATCGCCGCATGGTGGCTATGGATCGTGGTGGATGTGATCTACGTGGGCGAATACGTCTACAAGCACCTGCTGATTACCTCGGTGCTGTACGCGGGATTTATCGTGCTGGCGGCGATCGGCTTGCGCAGCTGGCGGCAAGCCGGTCGGGCGCATGCGTTGAATTCAAAAGCAGCGGCGGCCTGACATCGTGGCAACCACGAGTCATCTGTGAAACTGATTTGTCAGATGGATCAATGGTGAGGCGATCGGCTTTCATCATGTGATCGAGAAATGTGCTGCCGAGAATTATTTATTCCGACAGCAGCACGTAGTCACCGTCATTGCCGTAACGCTTGATCTGTTTACCGACCTTGGCGCAAAGCGCCTCACCGCAGCGGGTCAGCGCACCGGTCTGCGTGGCATGCAAGACATCCTGATCGAACTGGGCAATCTTGATCTCGCGCATGCTGTCCCACACGACGAAACCTGCGCCACCGACGGCGAACAGCGCACCGATAAACAGCGCGAGCAAGCCCTTCCACACCAGTGCATGCTGCACGATAGACAAGCCTTTGCGCTGCTCGTCCATCGCCTGCGCCGCCCACTGTGCCGCCCGCGTGCTCGACTGCAGCTGCTTGTCGAATTCGCCGACGGCTTTCGAGGCACCTTGCAGAACGGCCTGATGGACGTGCTCTCCGATAAGCCGCGTGACCTCTTCGACAAATTGTTCGCTATTGCCGTCCAGTCGACGCAACCCTTCGTCCAGGGCCTCGGTACTGGCCTCGACCCGTTGCACCGCTTGTTCGCTTCTGTCATCCAGCCAGCTGGTGATGGTCGCCATTTGCAGCAGTTGCTGCTTTAGCTCGTCAATATCTATGGCTTCCATGGTCCACTCTTGAGAAAGTCTAAAAATCCGGCCTCACGTTCTGGCCTAGCGCCTCGCCTGACATGATTCATCGTCAACGTCTTGGTTGCCCCGCATTTTGGGTAGGCGGCGTCGGCTCCCGCTGTGGCTGGGGCTCAGCAGATTGTTGAGCCTGCTGCCGTTGCGAAGCTTGCGCTTGCGCACCTTGTTCCCGAGCAGCCAAAGCCGGATTGGAGGAATTGCTGAGCACGGCTTGCGCCATGTTCATGTCATTGCTGCTGGCTGCTCTAGACAAAGTATTAAGAACGGAATCGGTTGACTCTCTGGAGGTACCTTGACGTGGCGCCTGATCATTGCGAGCGTTGGTTGCCTCGGGCCTCGATGCATTGCCCATTTCCTGTGGCGGCTTGGAATTGTGCGTTATTGACCCAGTAAACGCATACTTACTACTCAAAGCCGGATTCACCGGATCGGGACGTTCTTGGTTGACGTAGGCTCGCGAGCCCGGAGTAGTATCTTTCCGATCGATTGGCCCAGTCCAGTGCCGATACATACTCCCGGTGTTGTTTGCCTTGTACAACGTCCAGACCATCGAAGAACCACCGGCGTCCATCGAGTTATGCCTGTACGTATCCTCTCGCGCAGGCTCCTTGATGTTACTAATAAACGGTTTGTCGCTCAGGCTGTTCAGATAGTCGACGCCGAAATTTCCCGCACGAGCCGAAGCACCGTTGAGGGCATAACTGCCGCCGACGTCCGAATGTGAACCGGGCATCATCAAGCCGACTAAACGACTCTGTGGCCCTGTTCCCTCTACATGTTCTTTAGGCGCGGGGTCACCTGGCTTAACCGCTGGAATGATGGGATCGCCTTTGAACAAGTTACGCTTTTCGTCGCCCGCATAAAGCTGGATACCCGAAATGACCGAAGACGGTAGATGGCGATCCAGCCTCTCTGTTGTACCGGTGGCTACAGGATCGAAAAGCACAACTGTCTGAGCCGTTTGACCATACGGTTTGGGAGGCACTAGGTACGCGCCGTCGGCTTTTACATCAGTAACATTCATGTTCCTGATACCGCGCTCATGTACCAAGCGGGTAAATAGCGCGGCCTCTTCTGCACCACGACTGAACCCTACACTGGAGACCGCGATTTCACACTTTGGATGTTCACTTTTCCACACTGTCGCCTGCGTGCAAAACTTGTCATACATCCTCTCTGCTCGCTCTTGCGTCGTCGAGCCTCTCATGCTGTCCCTAGTCGCAGAAACCGATGCCCCAACGGCGCGATCTTCGTGTCCGAGCGGCAATGCATTGCCTTGAGTCCCCGGGCCGCGGAGGTAACCAACCGCCACATTGCCGTTTGTCGCTCCGCTGGTGCGGCTAGCCTCAATCTCCTTGCGGATGTGCGCAACATTGGTCTGATTCTTCACAGGGTCGTTGTCGGCATCGTTACCCGTTCCATCAAAAGCCGCAACAAACAACCTGCTGCCCGGCCGCTCGGCAGTTGGTTCAACCAGTGACACCAACTTTGGCGTTTGAAAATCTGATAGCGTCGTTCGAGCCTGCGTATAAAGATGCATATCTTTATCGGTAAGCTGATAGACGCGATTACCTTCACTCATCGTCCGCAGTTCTTCGCTCGGGTTTCCGCCCCCGCTCTCGCCTTCGCTTCCGTTCCCTCTGCGCATACCGCCCATATTCTTTGCTCCTGATTAGAAAGTGTGGCTCCAGGCCAGAATCAGATCATTGCGGAATTTGCTGTATTCATTTCCCGGCACGCGCTCGGTTTTGGTGGGAATGAAAGCCTTCATATAAACATTGATGGTGTGATCGTTCACCTCCAGAAACACCCCTGGATCGTTCTCCAAAGAGTTTTGCAGGACTTCCGAATCGGGCACGCTATAAAGGACTCGTTCGCCCTGGAAGATCGCGCCAATATCCACCTTGGCTTCGTGCTCAACGCCGTCAAGCGACGCCCAGCTCACTTCTGCAGGAGCAGGAAAATTACGAACGCTCATATAGGAAGCTTCACCCCAGCGGTCTTTGTAATCAGCGGAGGGAGGGGGCGGCGACGGATGATCCTCTGCGTTCGAGGGGCTGAGGTTTGACTCGTCGTAAATCACTCTGCAGCGAATCGTGTTGTAGCAATACACCTCAAAGTCATGCACATTGAATCGCAGAGAAGATGCGCTGGACATCAACTCGTGCGTGGTGTCGGCGTCTGTAGAGGGGATAGTCATGGCGGCTCGGCATCCTGTCGTGGATAGGGGAAAAACCAGCAAAGGCGAGGATATGGATCAATTGGTCGAGCCGTTTCCACCGACACCCGTTCTTTTTATCGACCGGTTTTGATCCTAGGGCCCTGAAGCTGATGACACAATATCAATGCCGATAATTCGGCTTATCTTGATACTACAAGGTAGCTGATGGCAGGCGCTTCTGCTGCGGTAGATCGTCAAAAGTGCGGGCCACAGTCACATCTTCTGTCATAAGTTTTTCAAATGCATTGCGGCCGCCGCATGCGGCGTGCGAAGGAACCCCGTTGAAATCGCAACGACGATCTGACCAATCTGCCATTCCCGCATAGGAGAAAAATCACGCCGCATTCGCAAGTCAGCCAGGATCTACGCCTCGATCTCACCGACACAATCATCGACGCCAAGACGCGTAAAAATCTTACCTGGCAGCAACTGGCTGAAGGCACCGGCCTGAGTCTCGCTTACGTCACTGCCGCCCTGCTCGGACAGCATCCGTTACCGAGCGATGCAGCGAAACTGGTCGCGCAACGGCTCGATCTCGATCAAGACGACATCACGCTGCTACAAACAATACCCATGCGCGGCAGCATTCCAGGCGGCATTCCTACGGACCCGACCATTTATCGTTTCTATGAAATGGTGCAGGTATACGGCACCACCTTGCGCGCTTTGGTGCACGAGCAATTTGGCGACGGCATCATCAGCGCCATCAACTTCAAGATAGATATCAAGAAAGTCGAAGACCCCGATGGTGGCTCACGCGCAGTCATTACTCTCGACGGCAAGTTCCTGCCGTACAACCCGTTCTGATATGAGCAAGCTGAAAGCACGTATCAGAATATATCCCGCACCAAACATTGGCACGGGCATAAAGCTATCTAATCAAATCTGAAGCCATGAATCGATGGCAATGACCCTGATATTCGTCAAGGTCTCGCCACCATCGAAGTATCAAAGGTCACGGCAAGAACGATCCTCGACCATGAACATCGGACTTTAAGAGTCATTTGTTCGCAATCAAGAATCGCTCCTGCCTTCCCTGGTTACGCCGCCACGCGCCGTCCCTCGACACGCGCATCCAGTGCCTTCCAGTCGACCACCAGCTCACAGCCGCGCGTCGACGCGTTCCGCGACCATTCGCGCAACATTTCCAAACACGCCTGATCGACATGCAAAAGGCGATCGAGCACCAGTGTCAGCCGCGTGTTGTTGGGCACACGCTCCAAGGTACGGGCCATGCTTGGCACCTTGAGAAACGTCGCCGAGCCTTCCAGATGCAGCGATGCCTCACCTGGCGTGGCATGGTCCTGCAGGCCGATTTTCAGCTTGGACGACAGCAGCGCCAGGCGGAACAGCGACAGACCGAAGCCTATGATCACGCCTGCCAGCAAGTCGGTGGCGACAATCGCGATCGTGGTAGCCAGGTAGATTGCCGCGGTGCCCTTGCCGTAAGTAGCGAGGTCCTTCACTTGCCCCAGATTCACCATTTTCACACCGGTATACACCAGAATGCCGGCCAGACACGACACCGGCGTCATGCGCAGCAGCCACGGCAGCAGCATCGCCAGCACCAGCAACCAGGCACCGTGCATAATCGTCGCGCCACGCGTGGCGGAACCGGCCTGTACGTTCGCGGCACTGCGCACGATCACGCCGGTCATTGGCAGCGCGCCGAAAAAACCACACAGCATGTTGCCGATGCCCTGCGCCGTAAGCTCGCGGTCGTAGCGGGTGCGTTCGCCGTTATGCATGCGATCAACCGCTGCAGCCGACAGCAGCGTTTCCGCGCTCGCAATAAACGCGAACGTGACCGCGGCAATCAGCAGGGTGGGATCGAACACATCCGCCAAGCCCGTCCACGTCGGAAACGTAATCGCCGAGAACAAATTCGACGGCACGTCGACCTTTTTCACGGCAATGCCCGCCATCTGTACAACACCTGTCACGGCAACCACGGCCAGCAAGGCGCCCGGGACAAACTTCAGCTTGGTCGGCCGCAGCTTTTCCCACGCCAGCATGATCACGATGGTCGCCACGCCAACGGCCAGCGCTGCCTTACCGGTACCACCAGCGAAGGCATCCATCAGTGCACCCGGCAACGCGGCAAAGTTCTGCAGACCCTTCGCCGCCGGGCTGGCATCGAGTATCACGTGCGCCTGGGAAGCGATGATAAGAATGCCGATACCCGACAACATGCCAGCGACCACCGCAGGCGAAGTCATGCGAAACCAGATGCCGACGCGGCACAGTCCTGCCGCCACCTGGATCAAGCCCGCCAACAAAATCACCGGACCCAACGCCGCAACACCATGCGTGCGCACCAGTTCGAACACCAGCACCGCCAGACCTGCTGCCGGGCCACTGACCTGCAATGGCGAACCGGAGATAAAGCCAACCACCAGACCTCCAACAATGCCGGTAATCAGACCGGCGGCGGGCGGCATACCCGAGGCAATGGCGATGCCCATGCACAGCGGCAACGCCACCAGGAACACCACGACCGATCCCAACAGGTCGCGGCCAAACAGACCTTGCGAAAAGTAGTTTTTCATCGGGGCACCTTACGCGGCCGTGGCAACAAGCGAGGCAAAGCGAGTCCTCGGCGACGCCTCGGGCATGGCAGAGCCCGATAGCGGCACATCGACAAACTTGCCCTTGGTACCATCGAACACGCGCAGCTTGGCGTCAGGAATTTCGAAGATCCAGCCGTGGATAGTCAAACTGCCTTTGGCCATGCCGACGGCCACCGCTGGCAACGTGCGCAAATGCTCAAGCTGAGCGACCACGTTCTCCTCGGTGAGGCAACGCAAGTAATCCTCCCCGTGCAAATGCGCACATTTCTCGGCAGTGACATGCTGCGCCACATCCGCATGCTTGAGCCAGGTTTCCACCGATGGCATGCCTTCGAGTTTTTCAGGATGTTGCAAGGCTTTCATCGCGCCGCAATCCGAGTGTCCACAGATCACGATGTGCTGCACCTTGAGCACCTTCACGGCGTACTCCACCGCAGCGACCACGCCGCTGACGTGCTGCGCATACGGCGGCACGATGTTGCCGATGTTGCGATAGACGAACAGCTCACCCGGCTGCGCCGAAAACATCATCTCGGGCATCACCCGCGAATCGGCGCAGGTAATGAACATCGTGTGTGGACTCTGGCCGTTGGCCAGGCGCTCGAATACCTCGCGCTGCTCGGGAAAAACTTCACGGCGGAAACGGGCAAAACCATCAATCATGCGTTCCATGGGATATCTCCGGAAATAGGTGGCCGCGCCGCGAAAGCGGCGAAGCGAAAACAGATGCCCGTCTGCGCCGATGGCGCTTCGAAGGGCTGAAAGGAAGAGAAAGGCCGCGTCCGGACAGATGGCGGCAGGCATGGCGCCTAGACGATCGGTGGCCGCAGCTCGGACGTGGCGTGCCACTGCAGCGGGGCTGCATGTGCCGTCGTCGGACGGGACTTTGGAGGTAGTGCCTGCGGCACCGTCAAAGCATCCGGGACATCAAGCGTGTCATTGGGGCCGTTATCCTCCGCCGACACGGTGTCATCAAGCGCGGAGGTATCGAGATCGCCATTGACGGTATCGACAACCGCAGCTACCGAGTGCACAAAGGTGAGACTCGCATGCGTCGCTGCCGCCGTACCCAACAGTCCGGCAAACAGCACCAACGCGATCAACGCGCGGAGCAAAGGACGGCTATGGATGAAGGCAGAAAGCATGCATCTAAAACTACGCAAATTGAATCACGCTGACAAGTGGTGCAGTGCAAAATGATTATCGATCTTCAGCTTGGCTTTTTTGGACGTCCGGACATCGCGCCACTACTGCGTTTCCAAGGAAAACGAAATAGCCGTCTGATTCAGTTAGCAGCAATTTTTGCAATGGCTCTCGATGGTGATCGAACCATCATCAAGTTTAGAGATCGAACGAACGCCATGCTTCAATAACTGGCGTTCGTTCGGTTCATGAGCAGCAAAACGGACACTTGTCAGTTCCAGCGGCCGTTACTGCCACCCACACTGAAACGTCCAGCGCCAAGCAGCGCGATGGCAATGGCGGTGCCCAAGTACATGCCCTGCAATTCCAGCGCCCAGCCGCCTGTATTAGCCAGCGAGATCAACTGACTCACATGCACCAGTGCGAGCGCGACAACCATGTTGATGGCGATGATCACCGCACCCAATCGCGCCAGCAGACCCAGGATGAGCAGCACCGGCGCAACAACCTCGCCGATATAGACGCCGTAGGCGATGAACGATGGCAGGCCAGCCTGGGCCACGACGCCAAGCACATAGCCCGGACCGAGGATCAATTTTGAAACACCATGAAACAAGATCAAGACACCCAGCACAACGCGAAGCACCAACTTGCCCAGATCAGTGGAACCTTGCATGGAAATCTCCTGAGTCCATCGGCATGGACCGTCGGCGATGACGGCGTGGATGACAATACAACCTGGCGACGCCAATCTCCACGCGCAAACCGTGCCCAACATGGCTACTTTGCGCTAATAAATGGCCATCTGAAACGGAGCAGGTAGAGGCGCCGAAATCTGACTTCGGCATGCTCGAAACCAGAACAGCACGAACACGAGCCAGTCATCGTGGCGCCGCCAGGGAAAGCTATGGGGTGATTCAAAAGCAACCGTAATGCGGTATTTTCCACCTCAACGTTTTCATTACGTGGCGTTGGCGCACAATGCACGTGACTATGGAAATTCTGACCCGGGAAAATCGCCTTCTGTGCGTCCTCATTCTGCTGCTGGGCGCTGCGGGATCTGCTGGCGCGCAAGACATCTACAAGTGCACCAAGAATGGGCAGGTCGCTTACACCGACCGACCCTGCCCTGGCGGTAAAGGCGAGTTGCTCCACCAGGCCGACGACAGCGAAATCATTGACCAGTATCTCGACCTGGGTCAGGACGATGTCGCCAAACGCTATGCGGTTTCGCACAATATCGATTCGCTCTATAAACAGCGCCTCGAAGCTCGCAAGCAGCGGATGGAAGCCAAGGCCCAGCAGCAGGCTGACGAAGCCGCCCTGGAAAGACAGCGCGAAGAAGCCGACCGACAGCAGGCACTGATCGATGCCGCAGCCAGCCGCAGCCGGCTGCAAGGTGAGAACGATGCGCTGCGCCAGCAAAACGCCGAGTACCTTGATCAACTGTCCCAGCCGGTCAACAACAATGGGGGGCCGTACTACAACGCTGGCCCTGGCTACTGGGGCGGCGGCCCGCCTTACGGTGGTGGTCACGGCCCCGGCCCAGTTGGCCCGCCCACGCCAGCACCACCGCCCGTCTTCCACCCGTGCGTGCCAATTGCGGGCGGCACAGTGAAGTGTTGAGGGCTGGTAGCTGACTCCCATCACCCTTTACGGAAATTCGATTGCCACTGGTTCGATTGCAGCTGGCGCGAAACTGGCTTGCGCATTTATAGCCCAGGCGATTCGGCTACCACTGAAAACATGACAACCGATAACGCCATGCTGATTATTTGATCGAATAAATGTATCGTCAGTTCGATGCTGACCGGAACCTGGCGGCAACGCCTGAAAGTCAGTGCCATAGCGATCTTTGATCACTTCCAGTGAACGCCAAGCACGAGGCCGCCATGCAATCTCCACGCAGATCGCGAACCATTCCAAGCATTACTGGCATCGTTTTTATCCTGATAGGTTTGGCGCTCGGCGGCGGTGGCGCCTGGCTCATTGCCCTGGGCGGTTCGCCTTTCTATGCCATTGCCGGTCTCGGCATCCTGCTCACCGGCATCCTGCTGCTGGCGGGGCGACGGTCGGCATTGTGGGTCTACGCCATCGTCGTGATCGGCACCCTGGCCTGGTCGATCAGCGACATCGGCTTCGACTGGTGGCCACTGGCAGCTCGCGTCGACATCATCTTTCCGCTGGGCCTGTGGCTGCTGACGCCCTGGATCACCCGCAATCTGGGTCGCGATGATAGTCCGACCACCAGAACTCCGACGTGGCCGTTGTGGATTGCGGCCATCCTCAGCGTCGTCGTATTGGCCATTGGTCTGGGCTCGAACTATCACGATATCAACGGCAACATCGCGGCATCCGTTGCGGGCGCCGTTGCAGGATCGCTTTCGCCGAATGACGACGCTCAGCCGGACGAAGACTGGCGCGATTACGGCCGGACCCAATTCGGTCAACGCTATTCGCCGCTGGCCCAGATCACTCCGGCCAACGTCAAGCATCTGAAAGTGGCGTGGACCTTCCGCACCGGCGACCTGCCTGGCAAGAACGACCCGGTGGAAACCACGTTCGAGGTCACCCCGATCAAGGTGCACGACACGCTCTACCTTTGCTCGCAACATCAGCGCCTGTTCGCGCTCGATGCGAAGACCGGCACGCTGCGCTGGTCCTACGACCCCAAGGTGCAGGACAACCCGACCTTTCAGCATCTGACCTGTCGCGGCGTGTCGTATCACGAAACCGTGGCCGGCGCGCTCAACGCCGATGGCACGCCGGCGCCGACGGACTGCCCGCGCACCATCTTCCTGCCGGTCAACGATGGCCGGATGATTGCGCTCAACGCCGATAGCGGCAAACTGTGCGACAGCTTCGGGGACCACGGCACGCTGAGCCTGGAAGAAGGCATGGGCGAGCACACACCGGGCTTCTACGAGCCGACCTCGCCGCCGATCGTCAGTGACAAGATCCTGGTCGTCGCGGGCGCGGTCATCGACAACTATTCCACACGCGAGCCGTCCGGCGTCATTCGTGGTTTCGACATCCATACCGGCAAGCTGGTCTGGGCCTGGGATTCCGGTGCTCAGGACGAAAATGCCCTGCCTTCGGCGACACACACCTATACCAACAACTCGCCCAATTCCTGGATGACGGCGTCCTACGATCCCAAGCTCGGCCTGGTCTACATGCCGATGGGTGTGCAGACGCCGGATATCTGGGCCGGCAACCGCACGCCGCTGGCCGAACGTTATTCGAGCGCGCTGGTTGCGCTGGACATCAACACCGGCAAGCGCGTCTGGTCGTACCAGACCGTGCACCACGATCTGTGGGACATGGATCTACCCTCCCAGCCGACCCTGGTCGACCTGCCGACAGCCAACGGTGTAGTTCCCGCCGTGATGCAACCGGCCAAGACCGGCAATCTGTTCGTGCTGGATCGCCGCACCGGCCAACCCATCGTGCCGGCCCCCGAGCGCCCAGTACCCCAAGGGGCTGCTCCCGGCGATCGTACATCGCCGACCCAGCCGTTCTCCGAATTGACCTTCCGGCCCGAAGCAAAGCTGACCGGTGCCGATATGTGGGGCGCCACGATCTTCGACCAGCTGGCGTGCCGTATAACCTTCCACCGGCTGCGCTATGAAGGCACCTTCACTCCACCCTCGCTGCAGGGCACGCTGGTCTTCCCCGGCAACCTCGGCATGTTCGAATGGGGCGGCATTGCGGTGGATCCGGTCAGGCAGATTGCCATCGCCAATCCGATGGCGGTTCCCTTCGTATCGACACTGATACCGCGCGGCCCGAACAATCCGGCCGCACCAAACAACGCGCATCCGTCCGGCACCGAAAACGGCGTCCAGCCGATGTACGGCACACCGTATGGCGTCGATCTGCATGCCTTGCTCTCACCGATCGGCATTCCTTGCATGCGGCCACCATGGGGCTACATGGCCGGCATTGACCTGAAGACCAAGAAGATCGTCTGGATGCACAAGAACGGCACCATCCGCGACAGCTCGCCCATCCCGATTCCGTTCAAGCTGGGCGTACCGACCCTGGGCGGCCCGATGACCACGGCCGGTGGCGTCGCCTTCCTCACCTCGACGCTGGACTATTACATTCGTGCGTATGACGTCAGCACCGGCGAACAGCTGTGGCAGGATCGTCTTCCCGCCGGCGGCCAGTCGACGCCGATGAGCTATGCCGTCGATGGTCAGCAATACGTGATTACTGCCGCGGGTGGTCACGGCTCCTTCGGCACCAAGCTTGGCGACTATGTTATCGCCTACAAGTTGTCGAACTGACCTGCCGCGGATATCGCCGCGCATAGGAGGCCCGCATGCTGATCGTCATCAGCTACGGGCGTCCTATGGATGGGTGATTCGCGACGGGCTTGAGTCAGCGACGACTGCAAAGTGCTTATTTGGAAGCATGCATCCTGCTTGCTGATTTGCTGGTGCCCTGGCGGCGAGCCAGCATGATGCGCGGTAGATTGACCTCGATCCACTCGCCCAGCCCACTGACATGCTCGGCAACCTCTCGACCTAACGGCGTCAGCGTGTACTCGACGTGGGGCGGCATCACCGGCAATGACTTGCGCTGAAGAAATCCGTCCCCTTCGAGCAATTGCAGAGTCTGCGACAGCATCTTCTCGCTGACTCCGCCGACTTTTCGTCGTAGTTCGCTGAAGCGATGCATGCCGTCGAGCAACACCAGCAGCACCAGCACGCCCCATCGACTGGTGACATGCATCAGCACCTTGCGAGACGGGCAATCCGTTGAAAGCAGTTCGCCTTGCCGCAGTCGTGACGCCAGCGGCTTCACGTTCTCGGAAAGTTTCTCTCGTGCGCTCATGAATACTTACCTTTATGTCAGTACTTACTGAACGTAAGTATAAAGGTTAACGTGCTCTCACATTCAAACAGAGAGACATCCCCATGATCGTCATCACCGGCGCCACCGGCCAACTTGGCCGACTCGTTATCGACAACCTGCTCAAATCCGTGCCCGTGGCCCAAATCGTTGCCGCCGTACGCAACCCCGACAAGGCGGCTGATCTTGCTGCGTCGGGCCTGCAGGTTCGCAAAGCCGATTACGATGAGCCGTCCACTCTGGATAGCGCTTTCCACGGAGCAACCAAGGTATTGCTGATCTCCTCCAACGATCTCGGCAAGCGGATAACCCAGCATCAAGCCGTGGTGGATGCCGCCAAACGCGCGAAGGTACAGCTCATTGCCTATACCAGCCTCCTGCACGCCGATTCATCGCCCTTGGCACTGGCTGACGAGCATCGCCAGACCGAAGTCAGCATTCTCGCTTCTGGCCTACCCTACGCATTGCTGCGCAACGGTTGGTATACGGAGAACTACGCCCTCGCCATTCCGGCAGCGCTCGCCCACAACGCGCTGATCGGATCTTCCGGCGAAGGCCGTATCTCGTCCGCATCGCGGGACGACTACGCCGCCGCTGCTGCCGCCGTTCTCACGAGCAACCTTCAAGGCAACCACATTTATGAGCTGGCCGGAGACGCCAGCTATACGCTGGCGGAGTTCGCCGCCGAGATCAGCAAACAGTCGAAAAAGCTCGTGTCGTACGTGAACATGCCGGAGCTCGATTACAAGGCTGCGCTGGTTGCCGCTGGCATGCCGGAACACATGGCCGGAGTGCTCGCCGATTCGGGCATCGGCGCCAGCGCTGGCGGCCTCTTCGACGACAGCAAACAGTTGAGCAAGCTCATCGGACGTCCCACCACACCGATGAAAGAAACCGTTGCATGGGCACTGGCAAAGCAGGCCGGATAAATAATCGGGTAACTGGGACAGAGCCCGTTAATGGCAGGTTTCACAACGCACGAAATGGGGCTGCGTGCCTTTTGGTGTAAAGCGCACGCTGACCTCTCTTGTCACTCAAAACTGAACGTGTGGCCCCGGCGCCGTAACGAGATTGAATGCCACACCTTCGGCCTTCGCCTCTGTCACGCTGACCCAGAAAATTTTTTCCGGCGGTGTCGAGCGCCGCTCCCACTGCAGGTGGGGCGAGAAGCCGGCATGATCCAGCGCGGCGACGCTGCGGACCTCAAGCTTCTGCTTGGCTACCTCATTGAGTGCAGGATCGAATTCATGGGACAGGCTGTTCTGGTGCAGGCCGAGGTGTGAACCCGGCGCCATCTCGCGCTGGGGCACGGTGGCCCAAAGCAGCACACAGGCGCTGGCGCAGTAATTGACGACCTCCAGCGGAAGATGCGCGGCGGTGATCACCTCAGCCGTGCGGAACGCATCGTTGACCAGGCCACCCTGGCTTCGAATAAGGATCTTCAATGCATCAGGATGGGCCTTGATCACCATATCCAGATCGTTGGTGAGGTGTGGGCCAATGGCGCCCTTGATGACAATGTCGTGGGAATTTTCATTGAAGGAAACCAGCGCGTTGTCCTGCCGTAACCGATAGGCAAGCAACGACGCGCTCACTTTCGCCAAGCTGACGCCGATCACGGCAGCCAGCACAATCACGAGGCTGCCGAGGACAAACATGAGTCCGGGCGATTGGGCACGACGACGAATTCGCCAGCTGCCAATGCTGATGATGGCCAGTGCCAGCGCGATCAGCGTGCATTCCAACATCCACAGTACGTGTGGTTGCTGCGCTCCCAACGGCAATATGCGAAAACTCCAGGCAGGCACGGCGATGATCACAGCCGAGCCGACCAGTAACAGTCCGGCGAGGATAGCCGGCCACTGTCGGGAGGCCCGACGATGGCCCGGCCAACGTCGTCCCAGCGACTGCCAGCGCGACTCGCCCGAGCACCATGACACGACATCGGCACCGAGTTCGCCGGTGTCATAGCGACGGCGAACCTCCGCCTCCTCGAAAGGACCCAGCGTCTGGCCGTGCTGGCGCAGATGCATCATCTGACTGGCGATACTCATCACCGCACCTTGATATAGATGATGGCGCCTGCCCAGATGATCAGGCCTATGGCAAAGAGTGCTGTAGCCACGCCACCGGGCGGCCGATGCGTCACCACCCATGCACGATGAACATCCCAGCTTGCCTGACGTTCGTTGACCAGGGTGCGGTAGCCAACGATCTGGGTAATCAGCGCGACGATCGGAATCCCCAGACCTACGCCTTTAAGAAATACTTCGAGCTCGCGCGTCAACGCATGCATGACACCGATGGGCTTGCCATCGTGTCGTGTGATGCGCACACCGAACAGCCATTTACCGGCCGTGGTACCCGTCAGGCCTAGCAACAACGCCTGCACAGGAATCACTATCACGAACGTCATGATGCTCGAGAACAGCGGGTTACGCATCAGTCCATCGACGCCGGTCACGCGGTGCAAGGTCGCTGGATCGATGGCTTCGAGCACGAAGCCGACGATCATCCACAGAGCAAGGCCGACAACCAGCGTATCGACATAGCGGGCGAAATATCGACTCCACGGCGAGGGACCAAGATCCTGCCAGCCATCGTCTTCGACTGCGAGATCTGGCGGGCGCACACCGGCGGGCACGTCAATGGATCCATTAGGTGCGCGCCAGTCAACGCTGGCGTACTCGGGCAGCGGTGGAGGAGTGGAGCACCTGAGGCCCGCCTCGGTGAACGACGCCCAAGCCGGCATGCCTTCTCGCCATACCAGTGCCTCGGCATCGAACATACCGTTGGCGAACATGCGCTCAACCGCGTCGCGGTCGTATGGGCCTCTGGGTTGACCGTCCACGCCCACATACCATGCCTCTTCCATCCGCTCCTCCATTGAGGGGATCCTGGGCTGACGCAGCATGCCGGAACGCTTCCCCCCGGCGGCATTCCGGAGTTGATGCTAGCGCAATCGCAGGTACGTTTTGGTGCCGGCGCATCGACAACGAAAAAGTCAGCAATCACCCAGTGACGTCAGCCCAGCAGAAATCTGCTGGGCTGACGTGCCAACCGGATTATTGGAAGCGCTTGCCTCCGTGAGCGGGAATGAATTGCGTGTCGACGGCTTCGGCAAGCTGGTCTGGTGGCAGCAGGCCCTGGGCAATGAGAAAGTCGTTGAACTGTTTCAGGTTGAAGTTGTTGCCGAGTTCGATCTGCGTGTGTGCACGCAGTTCCAGCAAGCGCGAGTAGCCGTAGAAGTAAGCGGTGGCCTGACCCGGCGAGCGGAAGGTGAAGCGGTCGAGTTCTTCGCGGGCAAACGCCTCGGACAGACCCACGTCGTTGACCAGAATGTCGTGCGCACGATCATGTGTGATCAGGCCGAGATTGAGCATCGGATCGAGGAACGCACGCGCCGCACGCAGCAGGCGCAGTTGCAGCGCGATCATCTGCCCGCCCTTTGGTTCGTACGGCATCATCATGTATTCGGAATACAGCGCCCAACCCTCGACGTTGACGCTGTTGAAGGCGAACAGCGATCGCGCGAGCGAAACACCATGCTCCACCATCGCCGAGAACTGCAGCTCGTGCCCCGGCCGCCCTTCGTGCGCGGTGAGCGTCCATGCGCAAGCCTTGCAGGTGAAGTCGTCGTAAGCCTGGTTGTCGCCCTTGCCGTTCGGCGGATTGCCGAGCGGCAACACGAAGGCGCCACGTTCGCCGTGGTTGTTGATCAGCGGCGGCGGGTCCATGTGCGGCGCCGGCTCCGCCGCACTCTCTGCTTCCGAAGCCACGCGCATGATCATCTCGCGGTTGGGCAATGAGACGATGCCCTGCTGGCGGATGATGTCCTGGATCTTGCCGATCACCTGGTGGTAATACGGCTCGATCGAATCGCGATCGAGCTGCTGCTTCTTCAGGCCCTTGATCACGTCGCGGTAGTCGGTGGCATTGATGTTCTCGGCCTTCGCCACGTCCGGCGCCATCATCTGCATCTGCGCCTGGGTTTCCATGAACTCCAGTTCGGCCTTCTTGATCAAGTCCTGCGGACTGATGTCGAGGCCGACCTGCTTGAGATTGTTGGCGTACACCGCCGGCGGCAGGCGGAAGTCGGTACGAGCATGCGGTAACACGGTGGACTTGACCCATGCGTCGTAGTCGTTCAGCTGCTTCTGCATGGCATCCAGTGCGGGACCGGCGCCGTCGATCTTGTACTTGGCGTACAGCTTGCGGATACCGTCGACATAGCGTGTGGTATTGGCCAGATTCTGTTCGACCTCGACCTTGTACGGGCCAATCAGCTTCGGATTGTCCAGCTTCGCCTGGAACAGCGCCTGAGCTTCCTTGGTTACCGGTGTGCAGCCGGCGGTCATGCCGACATAGCACTGCAGGCGCTTGAGCGCGGATGGTCGGCGCGCGGCGGCGACCTGATCCTGCAGCAGGGTGAACTCGCCTTGGAAAACGGTCTGGCCGACGTCGGTGTAAGGCAGCAGATACTGCTCGTTGAGCTTGCTGTCCTCGATGTTGCGATCGGCCGCCTTGATCATGATCTGCAGATCCTGACGCACATCCGCATCGGTTTCCGTCGCCAGATTTTTCTGCAGTTCGTCACGCGCTGCCGTCATCGCGGCACGCGAGCGTTCGCCCACGTTCGGCTTGAGATCGATCGCTTTGTCGTCGTAGCCTGGAAAACCGAACTGCGAGGCAAACTCGGGATTGAAGTCGGCCAGTACTTTCAGCAACGGCTGGGCGTCGGCATCGCTCCTGGCCACCCAGGCCGGTGTGGCTTGAGCGGCGGAAGTGGACGAACTGACGGGCGCAGCCTGTGCGGCGACAGCGCCACTGATGGCCAACGCGATACCTGCAATCAATGGTTTCAACATGGATATAACTCCCCGGTGGATAACCGAGGGTAGACCGTGTGGCGCAATGTCGGATATGCCGAAGGTCATGCAGGGTGCCATCCGGCCCGGCGCTTTCGGCTAACAGAAAGCACAACGCGCAAGGCCTTGTGGGCGGTGCGCGGCGCCCTGCATCGCGGATTCCTGCATGTCATCCGCCTGCCGCTTCATGAGGATTACTTCACGAAGGTTTCTTCGCGACGGCAGCATCCAACTGCTCGATCGTTGCCGATGATGGCGGCTCGCTTGCCTGCAGCTGCGTGGCCACGGCGGCGGCTTCGCGCAGCACCCGCAGCATGTTCCCGCCGGCCAGCTTGCCGAGTTCCTCGTCGGTCCAGCCGCGTCGTGCCAGCTCCACGAGCAGAGCCGGGTACTTGTCGACGCCTTCCAGGCCCTGCGGCGTGTCGGGAATGCCGTCGAAATCGGAACCGATCCCGACGCAGTCGATCCCGGCCACCTGGCGTAGGTGTTCGATGTGATCGGCAACCATCGCCAGCGTGACGACGGGTTTGGGATGCTGGCGGTCCCATTCGGCCAGCGCCGCCTTCGCTCGCTCGGGCTGACCGATGTAGAGGCCGGCGTAAGGTGGTGCGTTGAAGCGGGTCTGCTCGGCAGCGCGATCAGCTTCCCAGCGATTGCGAGCAGTCGACACATAGGACGGCGCAAAGGTCACCATGACGATGCCATGGTTGCGCGCCACCATCTTCAACACATCGTCCGGCACGTCGCGTGGGTGATCGTCCAGTGCACGTGCACCGGAGTGCGAAAACATCACGGGCGCGACCGAGGTAGTCAGGGCAGCGCGCATCGTATCCGGGGATACATGGCTAAGATCGACCAGCATGCCGAGGCGGTTCATCTCATGCACTACCGCGCGTCCGAACGGCGTCAGCCCATGATGCTTCGGCGCATCCGTCGCGGAATCGGCCCAATCGTTGTCCAGCGTGTGGGTCAGCGTCATGTAGCGCGCACCGACGGCGTACATCTGGCGCAGCATCGGCAGCGAATCGTCGATCTGGTGACCGCCCTCGATGCCGATCAGCGATGCCACGCGGCCGGCCTTGAACGCCTGCATGATGTCGTCCGCCGAATAGGCCATCTGCAGATCCTTCGGATAGCGGCCCACCATGGTGTGCACGATATCGATCTGCTCGAGCGTCATCTTCACCGCCGCAGGGCCGGTGACCGTCGGCGGAATCCACACCGACCAGAACTGCGCACCGAGATGACCTTTGTGCAGGCGCGGGATGTCCGTCATCAACGGCGTCTGCATTTCACCGTCTTCCGGCTTCAGCGGAAGGTTCGCCGTACTGACGCTGAGGTCCACGCCAGCAGCATTGGCGAAACGATCGCGAATTTCCCACGCCAGATCGTTGTGGCCGTCGATCAATGGCGTCTTCGCAAGCACATGATCGACGCGCGCAATCAGAGCGGCATCGTCGGGTCGAGCCGCCATCGCCAACGACGTGCACAACGTGGCCAGGATCGTGGCCAGGATCGTGGCCAGGCCGACAATGGCCTGGGTCGAGCGTCTGCTGATCGTCATGTCTTTTCTCTCCATGTTGTTCCGGATGCGCAAAAGGGCTGCTCCCGGCAACGCAGAACTACTGAAACGCGAATCCCACCAGCAACGACGCATCACTTGCCAGCGAACAACGCCTGCAGCTGCGGATAAGGCATCGAGCCTTCGGCCAACGATTCCGAGCGACCTGTGTCGAGGAAATCCCTTGCCAATCTCTCCGCCTGCCCCCAGAGCATCTGTGATATGCCCGAGCCTGCGCTCAGGCGTCGCACGCCCAGCTTGCCCAGCTCATCCGCCGATGCCAGACCAGGGTACGCCATGAGATTGATCGGCAGGCCGACGCCTTCCACGATGGCGATGATCTCGGGCGCATCGCGTAGCCCCGGAACGAACAGGCCATCGGCACCCGCCGCACGATAAGTCGCGCCTCGCGACAGCACTTCGTCGACGCGCTTCGATGCCTCGACCAGGTTCGCCAGGAAAACATCCGTGCGGGCATTGACGAAAATATCCAAACCCGACTTCGACGCGGCATTCTTGATCGCTTCGATCTTCGCCGCGAGTTTGCCTGGCGCGTCCCGCCCGTCCTCGATGTTGATGCCGGCGACGCCCGCATCGAGCAACCGCCTGATGGTTTCGCCCACGACGTTTGCATCGTCCGAGTAGCCGTTCTCCATGTCGACCGACAACGGCACGCTCAGCACTCGCGCCATGCTGGTGGCGGCGCTGATCGCTACGTCGGCAAGCATCTTGCCACCATCGGGATAGCCTAGCGCCCACGCCACGCCCGCGCTGGTGGTGGCGATGGCCAATGCACCGAGGCTTTCGAACAGTCTGGCGCTACCGGCATCCCAGGCATTGGGGAGCCGCAGCGGTTCGGGGCCGCCATGCAACCGGCGGAAGGTGGCTGTTTGCTGGGACATAACGATCTCCATCGAATCCGTCGTGAGTGTCATTCGCAGAATAGCGTCGGGTCCAGGCCGCCGCGCCGAACAAGGATGCCTGCGCCTGCGATGTTGTCAACTTGCAGAATCAGTCGTTATGCAGACCGTGCAGTGTGGGGAGAACACCGAAAATCGGCGCGACATCACTCACCCTGGGACCTTATGGTTATGCCATGGTTATGCCTGGATCGTGTCTACAGAGAATCGACAGGCGGCAAAAATGGCGCTGCAAAGACACCATCACATTTAGATACGTGCCAGCGAATACAGCCACCTGGCCTCTATTCTGGTGAGCAGTACCGGCATACCGGACGTCTCGTTCCATAAGGCACCGCACTGCTTGCATCGCATGAGATAGGTTGGGCCGGCGGGATTCGTCGCCAGCCGATCAAAGCGATCGTAGGGTGCGTGATAACCGGACTGGCAGTCGCTACAAAGCATCGTCGAACTTCAAACGGGTGAATAAAAACAGCGGCAACGAATGATCCCACATGTCGGCTTGGTGCCTGTGGAATATGACGCTCGATACCGGCGACTTGCTGTATCGATGGCAACGACAAGAACGGCGGATTCACTATTACGAACCACTGAAAAATCGATTGTTGATCAGAACCCGCAAAGTGAAATTCCCGGCTTCCAAAGCGAGCGAATCAGACCGGACACGCTCCCGTATCCGTCAATGGCGATGTATCGGCGCGCGTCAATGGCGCCAGCGTCACACGGTTACGGCCATCGGTCTTGCTTCGGTACAACGCGTTGTCGGCGCGGCCGATCGCATCGTCCAGATCTTCCCCCGTGGCCAGTATGGCGACACCCATCGAGAGGGTGAAGGCAATCGTTTCGCCCGCGTGATCGATCAGCATATCGGCGATACCCGCACGTACACGCTCGGCGAAATCCACCGCATCGTCGGGCTCGGTGTTCGGTAGCAGGAAAAGAAACTCCTCACCGCCCCAGCGCGCGATGATGTCCTGCGTCCGGCATGCTTCGCGGAACAGTCGACTAGCCCGCGTCAGGACCAGATCACCCGCCTCGTGACCGTGGCCATCGTTGATCTGCTTGAAATCGTCAATATCGGCGAGCACCAGTGACAGCGTCTCGCTGGCATGTCGCGCCCGCGCGATTTCCGGCAAGGCCAGGTCCATCAGATGTCGCCGGTTGGACAATCCAGTCAGCGCGTCACGGGTCGCCAGTTCGCGCAGCTTGCGCTCGCTCTTGCGCACCAGGCCGTAGTAGAAGCGCGCCGTATAACTGGCCATCGCGAAGAAAATGGAAACGTTGAACACGTTGAGAATCTGCAGCGCCGACTCGCCCAGTGGGGCCAGCGCACCGACAGCATGAGCAGCGGCATGCAGGCCGAGATAGGAAAAGAACAGAACGATCAACGGCGCCATCACCCTGCGCCAGCCGCCGCTGACCACGATGGCGGGAATGAACATAAGCAAGTAGTAGTGAAAACCGCTGTCCCAACCCACCAGCATGGTGCCGATCGCGGCATGTGCGACTACCTCCGTCCATATCAGCAACAGCGCGGGGGAATTTCGGCGTCGCACCAGCAGCCCGTAGGCCGCGGCATACATGCCAATACTGACCACGTTGAGCCACGCCAAGAGTGGCGAATCCACAGCCAGAAAAAACACCAGGAAAGCCACATCAACGCAGGCTGCCAGTATCGTCACGCGGCGAGTCATCACCCAGAAGGCCGAATGCGTGCTGATCAGGCGCTGATCGCCGGATGAAGCACCCACTGCCGACAGCGGCACACCAGGGGAAACCGTATCGGATGCAGCCTTGCGTGTTGCGGACATGCCGAGCAGGCACCTATGTTCGAACTTGACGATGGCAGGAATACGGCTTGAACGCCTATGCGTCCGCAGTGTTGCACCACCGTATCGGTATGGCCAGCTAGACACCAATGAGGCCCGATGCTGCGTGATAGCGGCATCACAGTCGATCACCCTTGCGTGGGTTGCGCCATGCGCTGAGCGGCAGCGGCATTCCCCGTGCAGGGTTCAGCAGCAATACGCCACGGCGCATCGCATCTTCTTGCTGCGAGCGAAGCAGTGCTGACCTGTCTCGGAATGTTCATATCCGGATGATTGAATGGCCCCCGAGCCGTGCGCGCTCCCGACGTGGCTTGCCGTAACCACGGAGGAGATTCACTGAATTTCGCTGCGGCCGCCCTGTCCGGCTAGCCCTGTCTCGTTGCACCTATCAACAGGAGTTCTCCTATGTTCCGCCCTCAACTATTCCGCAAGACGCTGCTGTGCGCTTCGATCGCCTCAGTGGGGTTGGCATTCGCAGTCTCGGCGCAGGTGACTTCGCCTGCGGATCAAACGCTTTCCCCAGACCACGGGATTAACTGGCCATGGCCTGGGCGTACGACTCCCCAGGACGCCGTACGGACCGCCACACCGATCAAGCACTTGGTGGTCATCTTTGGCGAGAACCGTTCCTTCGATCATTATTTCGGCACCTACCCGGTAGCCCAGAATCCGCCTGGTGAGCCGGTGTTCACCGCAAAGCGGTCGACGCCTGCCGTCGAGGGCCTGACACCTGCCCTGTTGACGCATAACCCGAACGCACTCAATCCGGTCAACGGCGTCAACGCAGTCAATCCGTTCCGGCTGGATCGCACGCAGGCCAACACCGAAGGCCAGAACCATTCCTATACGCCGGAACAGCTGGCCTACGATAACGGTGCAGCCGATCGGTTCCCCGCCTACACCGGCAACAACACGGTCAGCAGCACCGGTACCTTTGGCACCAACGGTCTAGTCATGGCCTACTTCGATGGCAACACCGTGACCGCGATGTGGAACTACGCCCAGCACTTTGCGCTTAACGACAATGCCTATACCGACACCTTTGGACCCTCGACACCAGGCGCGCTCGAAGTGGTATCTGGCACTACCAACGGCGCCCAGGCCATCGTCGGCTCGGCGTCGACCGTTCCCGATACCCAGGGCGGCTTGACCCTGATCGGCGACACCGACCCGGCCTACGACAGCTGTTCCTCGACGTCCAGCACGGCCCGGATGACCTCGAAGAACATTGGCGATCTGTTGAACGCCAACAATTTGACCTGGGGCGGCTTCATGGGCGGCTTCGACCTGACCGCCACCAACAGCAACGGAACGACGGGCTGCGCACGTAGCACCTATTCCAGCGTGCTGGCTGCGACCAAGACCGACTACACCCCCCATCACAACTGGTTCCAGTACTACGCATCCACGGCGAACGCATCTCACGCACGCCCGAGCTCAATCAGCAAGATTGGCTATACCGACCCGAAAGACAGCAGCGCAACGCCAGTTCACCACGAATACGACGTGAACGATTTCTTCAGCGCCGTGTCCGCCGGAAACTTCCCCTCGGTGAGCTATCTGAAAGCGCCCGCAGTGGATGATGCGCATCCAGGCAATTCGGATCCTCTGGATGAACAGGAATTCGTCGTCAAGGTCATCAACTTCCTGGAGCACCAGCCCGACTGGAAGGATACGGCGGTCATCATCACTTACGACGATTCCGATGGCTGGTACGACCATCGTTATGCGTCACCCACCACGGCCTCGTTCGATTCAACCACGCCGGAAGGTTCAGTCACGGGCGCCGATCAGCTCAATGGCTCAGGCAAATGCACCGGTCCCAATGCCAAGCCGGGCATCGGCGTGCATGGTGGCGTCGTCAATGGCCGCTGCGGCCCCGGCACGCGCGTTCCGTTCCTGGTTATCTCGCCCTATGCACGCGTCAATTACGTCGACGATACCCGCATCACGCAATCCTCGGTGGTGCGCTTTATCGAAGACAACTGGCTCGGCGGTCAGCGTATCGGCCAGGGTTCGAACGACGCGACAGCCGGTAGCATCATGGGCATGTTCGACTTCCGCCGTAACCCGTTCGATCTGGCACGACCGCTCTTCCTGGACCCTAACCAGGGCACTGTAATCGCCAAGCACACCGATCCCCGCTGGCCGTAAAGCACCACCTTCAGGCAACGCCGTGTAAGCCCTAACGGACTCACCCGTGCCCAGACGTTCCACTGGGCACGGGTGATTTCTCTACGTATGGCCTCACCTGCATGTCGCGATCCCGCTGTAATGAGGGGATCCACGATGATTTATTCTCGCCAATCCCATTGAAGCTACCGGATTCCCGCTTTGCCGTCCGACGCCCGATCATCCCAACGCCCTGCATCTCGCAACCACGCCCATCGGCTGAAAGCCGCTTGCTGTCTGGCTCTCGTTTCCAGTTGCCTGCTCGCCTATGGACTGGCCAATCGTGCCGATGCGCAAACAGGTAAAGGAACGGTTGGTTCGGATGGCGTCAACCCGCATCCTGTGCAATTGAATCTCCCGCCAGTGCAGCCGCTGAGTGCGGTCGCGCAACTGGGCAAGCTGCTGTTTTTTGATGCATCGCTATCAGGCTCGGGGCAGCAATCCTGCGCGTCCTGCCACAGCCCCAAGTACGCCTACAATCCGCCGAACAAACTCACCGTCCAGCCGGGTGGCGCGGATCTGAAAAGCTTCGGCTACCGGCCGCCGCCCTCGCTGGCCTATCTGTACCGGCAACAACCGTTCGGCATCGGCCCGGATACCAGTCCGGACGATGTAACCATCAATCTCAACGCCGTGGCAGCCTCGGCCAGCGGTGACCCCAGGGCACAGAAATCAGCCGGTACCACGCAACCGATAGCCATGGTGCCGCAAGGCGGATTGTTCTGGGACGGTCGTGCCGACTCGCTGCAGCGGCAGGCTTTTTTCCCCGCACTTGATCCGGCCGAAATGGCCAACGTCAGCGTGGTCGCGATCGCCGGGAAATTGACCACCGCCGATTACCGCCAGCGATTTATCCAACTGTTCGGCCCGACCATCTTCAACGATCCGGATCGGCTCGTGTCCGAAGCGATGTTTGCCATCGTGCGCTACCAGATCGAAGACCCGTCCTTCCACGCCTTCACCAGCAAATACGACGCGTGGCTGCAAGGCAAGGCCCGGCTCAACCCCGCCGAAATGCGCGGCCTGCAGGCCTTCAACGATCCACAAAAAGGCAACTGCGCCGCCTGCCACCTGAGTCAGGTGAGCCGCGATGGCCTGCCACCGCTTTTCACCGACACCCAGTACGAAGCCCTCGGCGTACCGCGCAACCCGCACCTGCAACTCAACAAGAATGCCGAGCACTTCGACCTCGGGCTATGCGGCCCCATCCGCAAGGATCTGGCCAGCCAGAAACAATACTGCGGCATGTTCCTCACCCCGACCCTGCGCAACGTCGACCGCCGCTCCGTGTTTTTCCACAACGGCGCGTACAACACGCTGAAACAGGTGATGGACTTCTACAACCTGCGCAGCGTCCAGCCCGAAAAAATCTATCCCCGCGACGCCAGCGGCAAACTCGCGCTCTACAACGACATCCCCAAAGCACTGCAAGGCAACGTCGACATCAAAGATGCTCCCTTCGACCGAAAAGTCGGCGACGCACCAGCAATGTCCGATCTCGACATCCAGGACATCATCGCCTTCGTGCATACGCTGGATGATGGCTATACACCAACACCGCAGCCGGCGGAAACGAGCAACACTAAAGATACTCAGTAGCCTGACCATACGGGGTCACCGCAGCGACTAGGCTCGGCGACGGCCGTTTCCTCTTTAGCCTAACCTCTGTAACCTGCTTTTACGGCTGCGAGCCTTTGTCGATTTTATTCGCGAGAGCTGATGGCGAATTTCACTGGCTATTTCTTCCGAGCAGCCGACGGAGATCAGCCATCGCGCATGTTCTTCCATCGACCGGGGGACTACCGTTAGAAGGCCAGCGGCAACCCGTTAGAGTTTGAAGACCTAAAAGAATCGCGGCAGAGATTCAAGCGAAGCCGGCGAAGATATCGTTCAGTTGCCTGCCTGGCGTTCCATTGGCCAGACCCTTAAACGAACCGGTCCTGATCTGTTCGGCAGCCACCAATGCCGCGCCCCAGGCAGCCCGTGCCAACGCACCGCCGATACTGATGCGTCGCACGCCGAGATCGGCCAGTTCGGCGACGCTCCATCCGGTGTCCATGACCAGAACATTGAGCGGCTTGGGTGCCACCGCACGGACCATCGTCGCGATATGGGCCTTGTCGCGTACGCCCGGCGCATACAGGCAGTCGGCCCCCGCCATGGCAAAAGCAACCAGCTTGTCGATGGCCGGCGTGATGGCATCGGCATCGTGCAGCAGGCCCTCGGTACGAGCCACCAGTATGACGTCCTCGCCTGACCGATCGATCGCTGCACGGGCAGCACGGATGCGTTCCACCGCAAAGGCGCTGTCGTAGAGGCCGAATGGGGCCTCGATATCACGATCCTCAATCGAGAGGCCCGCCACACCCGCCTGCACGGCGAGCCCGACATTGACCGCTACCCCTTCGGGATCGGATGCAAAACCGGACTCGAAATCGGCGTTCACCGGCAGATCAACCGCTTCGCACAGAGAAGCCAGATGCTGTAGTACATCCGTAAGCGTCACCGCATAGTCGGGGCGACCTGTTGACCAGGCATAACCCGAACTAGTCGAGGCCAGCGCTGCAAAGCCTAGGTGCTGCAACATCCGTGCACTGCCCACATCCCAGGGATTGGGCAGCACGAAACAACCTTGCTGGTGCAGGGCGCGAAAGATGGTGCGTTTGTCAGCAACTGTACGAGTCATCGGAGCCTCATCTTGGTATGCGCGAAGAACCGGGTATCGAATGGTGGTCAACTTTCCCATTGCCAAATAAAGGCGATAATCGCCCAGATTAACTATCTCCGTCCCCTTTGCTGCCAACTGTTGGTCCGACCCAAACAGACGGCCCACAAAGGCCGCCAGCCGCCATGCACACTAATTGCCGATCGCGTCGGCCGCAACGTTGCCGGATCCGGCAACGCTCGCGGGCCATCCACGCCTACGACTTCTTCAACGCGCTGACCGATCCTGATCTGCTGGACGTCGTCGACCAGCAGTTGCCC
>NZ_JACHCP010000010.1 GCF_014207185.1 Rhodanobacter sp. A1T4 | reverse complement strand
GTTCGGCTGCTGTGCTCAACTATGCAGGCAAACAGTTCACCCATCAGGTGTCGCCAAGTGATTACGCGTTTCTCGTCTGCGCTGACAACCCCTAAACACTCATTCGAGCCGAACGGCTACGCCGCCGCTCAATTCAAGCGTTAGGTACTGCTGTGAACTCATGGGATCGTTTGAAGGTTATTGAAAAGGTCAGTCTCGCAGCTGATAAGCACGGCGCTTCGAACCCTCAGCAACAGAAGCAGCTCATCTTTAGCTGTACCGATGCGCCTGAAAGAGAGGTTTATTTTGGTCTTTTATCGTTCTTTTACGATGAGCAGTTACAGGCAAATCACTATGAACGGCAGAAGTTGGCAGGGGCTACATTACTATCGTTGGCTACCCCATCCGTCCTAGCACTGGATGCTTCTATATATGCATCGGCTCAATACTGGAACCTAAGTGTCGAAGAGCTACCTTGGTATTGGTGCAAAGTTTTTGGCCAAGATAAGGTTGTGGCATTTTTAGGGGGCTTAGTCGGTAGTTGTAGTGAAGCTAAACTAAAACGGAGCATAGAAACTATGCTGTTCTGGTCTCGGCGATATGAAGAAAGCCGCTCGCAGGTCTGAAAAGTGTCTCCGCGGCCATAGTAGAGAACAAGGTCAGCTACCTCTTCAGCCCGCGCGCCGGGGCTCGCAGTCTCGGTCGATGAAATCCCCTCTACAGCGATCGCAAATAGATCATCGTTCGGAAAGACTAGCTGCAGTGACCGCCTGGCAGCCCACCTCTCGTGAAAGGTGTGGCCTGCGCGAGATGCGCGGGTGGTACCAATGTCTTCGTCAATATTCGGCATTATCGTTATTGCGCCCTTTTCCTCGGAACAGCGCTCACTACTTGGATGTCACCAAGCCATATGCGATCTGAGGGTGACTGTAGCGCAAGGCCGCCATTCGCCCACAGGCTCAGGGTGCAGTCGATGTACACCCGCGTAGCGCCGCCAAAGAACGTGTTGCGATCCAAATCGTTCATCGGCGCGTTCGCCGAAAAACTCTACTTCAAAACGCTACAACTGATAGGGAGGAGGTCAGATCTCGTACATCGCCCTAGGAAAAATTAGTGGCACATCGCTTGGTAAATTACGTTCTTTCCATCCGCGAGATCCGCTACATGTGCATCGGAGTTCAATAAAATATGCATCGCTTGGATGAGTTCAAAATTTCCCCCCACTCCTCCGCTTGCCCGCTCTTTGGTGTGTAGCTGCGTGAGCATATCGTTCCTGATGCTTTCCAGTGATCCCGACCTGGTGACAACTGTTCCCTTTCCTGGATGTTGAAAGTCGTAAGCGCACGCTGGTAGATCAAACGAGATATATGCGCGACATGTGAGCGGCCGGATGGGATAGATATCGCACATACCCTGAGCGCTCAGGAATGGACATCGGACACGCCGCGAATCCCGTTGCGCGATGCTTTTTCCCTGAGCATGACGAGCCGCTATTTGCACCCGCATTCTGATCGTATCCTGCTCCGCTGTGGGAAGAGCTCGGATATAACCTTCTATCAGAAGTAACTCGGACGCAGTTGCGCTGACGTATAGATTGCAACAGTGACTGCAACCTGCGGAGCAAGCGACCTCTCGGCTCTGTCCTCTGACGGTGACCGAACCCTTTATGCGCGCCGCTCGTACGTCAAAAGCCTGATGCGCGCTATCAGCAACTTCTATGCAATTTCGATGATTTACGGATATGAACTGTGCTCGAAAGTTACCATCTGACGTCCGGGTAACCGCCCCGTCGGAACGCGGTGCAGCCGGTGCCGAGGCATTTCTAAACCGTTTCCATAGGCGGCCCAGCGGAGTTGTCGAAATGCTCATAACTCGAAATTCCTTTCCGTATTTTGGACGTAGAACTTGTCCAAGTTACTGCTCCAAGGACAGCATTTGAGTCCAAATAGAATCCACGGGGTCAATCGGCCGTGCTCGACGATGTCCGCTTTCGACGTCCGCGATCCCTAGGGTCATTGTTCCCTAGTGTCAAAGATATCGCGATTCCTTCTGATGCACTCTCGCAGCGAAACCGGGAGTCTGCAGCAA
The DNA here is from genome assembly GCF_014207185.1 of Rhodanobacter sp. A1T4. Classification (GTDB taxonomy): domain Bacteria; phylum Pseudomonadota; class Gammaproteobacteria; order Xanthomonadales; family Rhodanobacteraceae; genus Rhodanobacter. The sequence goes on along the minus strand of NZ_JACHCP010000010.1, from coordinate 249,201 downwards.
ATGCCCGTAGTCTGATCAATCTGGACTGCCAGTCTCCTCCTGAAGAGCCACCTGATCTGCTTCAGTATGCTCTGTCTCACGTTGGGACGCCCATGTGAGTAGCGCATCGAGTGCTGGGCATAACGCCTGCCCCCATTCCGTGAGCCTATATTCGACTTTTGGGGGCACCTGAAAGTAGAGCCGCGTTCATTGCCCACAGAAACTCAACTTCCACATGGCTCAAATGAACGAGGACACTTCACATTTGATAGAACTAGAGCCGCGCTGTCGGAAGCTTCCATGCTTCGAGTTGCTCGTATGAAACGTTTTGAAAAACGCTTCTTCACGTCCGATCTCCTTGCGTTATGGGATCGGACTCTAAAGCTTTGTGCCACTCAGAACCGGAGGCGTCGTATCCATGCTGGATCCGGCTAACAATCGGGCGCATAGCCGGACCTACGTGGGCCGGCGCTATCGCGTAATCTCACTCCCTTTCGACCACACGGAGCAGCCATCGGCGGTCCACTTTTATGTCGACTAGCGACCTTCCGTCGTATGGTCAACTGGTTGGCGATGCTGGTCAGATTGTGCGGCGTAACTTGCCAGGTTCACGACAAGGCCTGCCTCAGGGTTTGGGAATTGACTCAGCCGATCCTCTCATAGTCGGCCTCCTGGGGCGGCCAAACTATGCTTTCAAAAACAATAGTTTCGAAATTTACACTGCCAAGTCAACGGTTTGGGGGTGCCAAACTATTGTTTCACGCACATAAAACCTCAAAAAGCATAGGGCCCTGATTTCTCAGGGCCTTATGCTTTTTGGCTGGAAGACACTAAATTCCCAGCGGAAAGTGACAGTGCGATTCCCAGCGGAAAGTGTCAAAACTGTCAGTTATTGCTGGGATCACCACACACGTGTGGCGGAAACCATAAATTGGCCGCCACTGGAAAGCATAATTTGGCCGCAGTCCTGACTTACCCTCTATCCCTACAACACCGGGAGAAGTTCAGACACCCTATAACCCATGGCCCGATAGCCGCGTTGACGCTTGTCCCACATTCGGAGTAACGCCGGATGGCCTAAGTCCACGAAGTCGATGATGCGCACATCGGTCTTGGTGGCGTGCTCACGATGCAGGCGGCCGGCGTACTGCTGAAGCGTGCCCTTCCACGATATCGGCATTGCCAGCACCAGCGTATCAAGCGGTGGGTGGTCGAAACCTTCGCCAACCAGCTTTCCCGTGGCGAGAAGAGCCCTCGCCGCATCCGGTGGAAGGTCATCGAGCTCCTTGATCGACTTGGCACGTTGCTTCTTTGACATCCGGCCGTGAAGGATGAAGAGGCTGGGTATTTTCCCAAGTAGTGCGGTGGCGACGGCATCGAGGTGTTCAGTACGTTCGGTCAGCACGAGAACCTTGCGACCTTGGTTGAATGCATCCTGGATTGCGTCGGCGATTGCGATCGTCCGCGCAGGGTCATTGGCAAGATGGCGGAAGACGTCTTGAATACCTGCTTCCTGGGGAAGATCGATTGGAGCGCTGAACGAATGCGGTATGACTTCCAGATCATGTGGTGCGCTTGAAGGTTGCGCAGCGGTGTAGCGGGTCGGCCCACACTGCATGAAGACTATCGGTTGCTGGCCATCACGGCGGATTGGCGTGGCGGTCAGACCAAGCACAAATTTCGCCTTAACTCGCTTCAGGATGGCGTCGAACGATACTGCGCCGACGTGGTGACATTCATCAATGATGACGTGTCCGTAGTTCTCGACCAGTGAGTTGACCTCGCCTTGTCGCGATAACGATTGAATCACGGCAATGTCAATCTTGCCCGTTGGCTTGGCCTTGCCGCCACCGATGGTGCCAATCCCTCCCTTGCTGACAGCGAGAAAGGATTGAAGGCGTTCCTGCCATTGCTTGAGTAGCTCAGTGCGATGGACCAGTACCAGCGTATTGACACCCCGACGGGCGATCAGGGCGGCCGCCGTCACCGTCTTCCCGAAGGCCGTCGGCGCACATAGCACGCCTGTGTCGTGATGCAGCATTGCTGCTGCAGCTGCCTCCTGGTCGATGCGTAGCGTGCCGGCAAACTCTACCTCGATCGGCTGCCCTTCGTTGCGTTCATCCCGCACGTCGCAACCGATACGGTTGATCTTCAGCAGTTCCTGGGCGGCATCCAGGCAACCCCGTGGCAGCGCAATGTGGTTGGGGTAGTTCTCAGCGCAGCCAATCACGCGGGGTTTATCCCAGACGGCGAAGCGCATGGCCTGCGCCTTGTAAAATTCAGGGTTCTGGAAGGCAGCTAGACGGATGAGGCGGTTAGCGAGAGGTTGCGGAAGTTCTGCCTTCTCGAAGTAGATGAGATTGGCCAACGTCACTTTGAGCGACTTCGGCATCGGCCCGGGCAACTTGCTGGTCAATATCGGGGATTGCTTCCATGGCTCCTTGTGATCTTCCTCATCGATGAAAGTTACATCCAGTGGATGCACACCCCCGGTGGCGCGAAGGATGGTGGGCTCAATGTCGTGTACCGGCATTTGCAGCAATGAGGCCAAGAAAGCCCACTGGTCCGGGTGCGGCTGTAGCGCGTCATCCACGAACACGCTGTAGCCGTTTTCGCGGGGCCCCTTTTGCAATGGGAGTGCGATGAGGTTACCGAACCCTCCCTTGGGCATCGTGTCCTGGTTTGGAAAAAGGCGATCATAGGAGGTCAGTTTGAGCTGTCGGGTACGGGCGCAAGTGTGGCTAATGAGGGCTGAGCCAAGCCGACGTGCATCACGGACTGATGCGCGGCCGGTGAAAAACACCCAGGCGTGTGCACCGTTACCTGAGCGGGAGATTTCGAGTGCGACAGGAACGCCCAAGTCGTGGCAAGACTGGACGAAGGCCACGGCATCCTCTTCCCACTCTGCTTCGTCGAAATCGGCTGCCAAAAAATGGCAGGTGTCGTCTGGCATCAACGGATAGACACCTACCGTGTGCTTTCCTGCAAGGTGGTCGTAGATCACAGCATCCGATAGTGGAATGAACAGGCGATTGCTGCATTCCGAGCACTTGATGCGCGGCTTTTCGCAAACGCCGGGGCGCCATTCGTTCGCACAAGCAGGCGAGTATCCCGCCTTGCCTGTAGATTTGCTCGCCCAGCGGACGGGATAGATATCGGTGCGTCCCTGAAACAGGCGGCGGAAGAGGGCCACTTTCTCGATGGTGCTGAGCTTCGAAGACTCGGTTTCTTCGAGGGTTGCAGGCGAAGGCTTTAGTGCTGGCAAGCGCCATTCAACGCCGTGTGCTTCCAGCAGTGCGATAAGCCGGGCGTTTTCCTTCTGGAGGGCGGTGAGTGTCACATTGTTCGCCATCGAAAAAGCGCCTCATCTTTCGTCTCTCACAGTGATGAGAGCAAGTCTATCGGCCCAGCTGAGTCCCGAAGTATAAGTAATGAGTGTCCGATGCGGACGCCGGCATCATGATCCGCGAGGCCGTCTGGCAGCGGCTTGGCGGCATCTGTCCAGGACACTGAAAAGACCTCCGTGTTAGGTCGGCAAGTGTCAGCCTCGGGGCAGCCCAATTTTGAACAGGCCGCCTCGAACATCATTGGCACAATGCCTTCTTAGCTCCTTGACCGACTTATGATGGGACACCCGGCGCATACGTCCGTCCATACCTGCGTCGTCCGCGTGCGTTCTTCCAGGTACTGCGTTGCGCGTGCCGGTGCGGCTGCAGAAAGTTCGTGCACTAGCGCTTTCGCGTTGTGACTGTGGCGCGGGTTCGACCGGCCTTCGCCGGCCGCTTGGTTGCCGGCTTCGGCGATTTCGCGGCGACCTTGTTCGCAGTGGGTTTTGCGACCTTTTTGGTCGCCGCTTTCTTAACGATCTTTTTGGCTGCCTAGCAGGCCTGAGCAAGATATGCCCTGGGCGCCTTTCATCCCACACTCACGAGCCTGGAATGGGCTACCTACATACGTGCTGTGGCTGCCTCGCTCGGCGAGAGCCCGCCTTCTGGCGCTCGTACACGCGTGAGGCGTAGGGTGGCGCGAAACTCGGCAGGGCTTACCTACGACCGCTTAACAGGCTCCCGACAGCGCGGTTCCGGCCAACTTATGCTTATTTTGTAATCATAAATTGGCCATAGTGGCCAACTTATGCTTTCAGCCACACACGAACCCCGTCGAACTGGTATTTGGTGGGCCCACGAGGACTCGAACCTCGAACCAAAGGATTATGAGTCCTCTGCTCTAACCATTGAGCTATAGGCCCTTGCGGACTGGCAAGTGTAACCAATGCGGATGGAAACGACGATGGGCTGAGGTGTTGCTGTTACTGAGTTGGCTACATTGTCTGCACGTGGCGTGTGCGTATTATCGGGCGTCGGCCATCAGGCCGGATACGCGTAGTTCGCATCCATCCTCAACGAACGGAGTTTGAGAATCTTATGAAGCGTTTATTGATCGCTGGTTTGATTGCTTTGGGCGCCATGGTTGCCGTGCCGGCAATGGCGCAGCAGGTGGTTCACCACCCGGCCGCTCATCATGTCGTGCATCGCGCACCGGTTCATCATCGCGTCGTCCACCGCCGCCCGCTGCCGCGCCACCGTCCTGTGGTGCATCACCCGATCCAGCACTGATCAAGTCGTCACCAGTAAAAAACAAAACGCCCGCGTAGGCGGGCGTTTTGTTTGGCTATGTGCTGAAACTTATTCGACGTCGAGGAACGAGCGCAGCTGTTCCGAACGGCTTGGGTGACGCAGTTTACGCAGCGCCTTGGCTTCGATCTGGCGGATGCGCTCGCGGGTGACGTCGAACTGCTTGCCGACCTCTTCCAGCGTGTGATCGGTGTTCATGTCGATGCCGAAGCGCATGCGCAGCACCTTCGCTTCGCGCGGAGTCAGGCCGGCCAGCACGTCGCGCACGGTTTCCATCAGGCCGGTTTCGGTAGCCGAATCGATCGGTGAGCTGGCGTTGCTGTCTTCGATGAAGTCGCCCAGATGCGAATCCTCGTCGTCGCCGATCGGGGTTTCCATCGAGATCGGTTCCTTGGCGATCTTCAGCACCTTGCGGATCTTGTCCTCGGGCATCTCCATTTCCTTGGCCAGTTCTTCCGGCGTGGCCTCGCGGCCGAACTGCTGGAGCATCTGGCGGGAAATGCGATTGAGCTTGTTGATCGTCTCGATCATGTGCACCGGGATACGGATCGTGCGCGCCTGATCGGCGATCGAACGGGTGATCGCCTGGCGGATCCACCACGTGGCGTAGGTCGAGAACTTGTAACCGCGACGGTATTCGAACTTGTCCACCGCCTTCATCAGGCCGATGTTGCCTTCCTGGATCAGGTCGAGGAACTGCAGGCCGCGGTTGGTGTACTTCTTGGCGATCGAGATCACCAGGCGCAGGTTGGCCTCGACCATTTCCTTCTTGGCGCGGCGGGCCTTCGCCTCACCGCTGGCCATGGCGCGGTTGATGTCCTTGATGTCGATCAACGGCAGGAACAGCTTGCGCTCGATGGTGGCCAGCTTCTCCTGCTCGGCGTCGATGGTCTCGCGGTGGTTCTTGATGTTCGGCGACCATTTCTGGCGCTTGCGGCCCAGCTCGGCCGCCCACTCGAGGTTTCCCTCGTTGCTGGGGAAGGTCTTGATGAACTCGGCCTTGGGCATCTTCACCTGCTTGACGAAGATGTCCATCAGCACGCGCTCGTGATGGCGGATGTCGTTGACCACTTCGCGCAGCTTGCGCACGAAGCCGTCGATCAGCGCGGACGGCAGCTTGAGCTTGAGGAACTCCTCGGCCATCTGGTCGCGCAGCTTGACGATCTTCTTGTCGGTGATGCTGGCGGCTTTCGGCGCGGCCTTCTGGAACTTGCCGTAGTAGTCGCGCAACAGTTCCATGCGGCGCTTCACTTCTTCCGGATCGGGACCAGTCGGGCCGGCTTCCTCTTCGTCCTCGGTTGCTGTTTCGTCGTCTTCGACTTCAGCTTCGTCGGTCGGATCGGGCTCCGGCAATAGCAGCGCGGCGGCTTCCTTTTCCTTGCGGGCGAGGTCGGCGGCTTCTTCCAGATCGAGGAAGCCGGCCAGGATTTCGCTGAGACGGCGCTTGCCATCCAGGTGCTGGTCGTATTCTTCAAGCAGCAGTTCGATGGTCAGCGGGAAGCTGGCCAGCGCGGTCTGTACCTGGCCGAGGCCTTCCTCGATGCGTTTGGCGATGGCGATTTCGCCCTCGCGCGTCAGCAGCTCGACCGTTCCCATCTCACGCATGTACATGCGTACCGGATCGGTGGTGCGGCCGACTTCGGCGTCGACGGCGGATAGGAGTGCCACGGCTTCTTCGGCGGCGGCTTCGTCGTCGGTGCTGCTGCCGGCCTTGTCGGCCAACGGATCAGCATCCGGCGCGGCGTCATGCACTTCGATGCCGACGCCCTTGAGCACCGCCATGATGTCTTCGATCTGCTCCGGATCGACGATGTCGTCGGGGAGGTGATCGTTGATTTCCGCGTACGTCAAATAGCCCTGCTCCAGACCTTTGGAGATGAGCGCTTTGATTTCAGACTGTTGCTCGTGGGGAGCTTTGCTATTCATTAACCGACCGCCGCGGGGTTCAAGAACCGGACATTATAGCGATATGCTGCTTTTTTGACCAGATTTCAAGTGAAAAAGTTTCGATTGGGGTACGCAAAAATCGCGCCAGATCGGGCCTTTAGCGTGCTCTGCGAAATGCGCTTTATGTGGGCTCCGCTCGCCCGGTGTCGAGCCAGAAAGTTACCGGCCCGTCGTTCACCAGCTGGATCATCATATGGGCACCAAAGCGGCCGGTTTCCACCCCGGGGTGTGCATCACACGCGAGTTCGACCAATCGATCGAACCATATCCGGCCCTGTTCCGGTGTTGCTGCCGTCGAAAAGCCCGGCCGCATGCCCGAACGCGTATCGGCCGCGAGGGTGAACTGGCTGACCAGCAGCAGGCCGCCGTGGGTCTCCGCGAGCGAGCGATTCATGCGGCCGGTGTCGTCGGCAAACACGCGATAGCCAAGCAAACGCTCGAGCATGCGTCTGGACTGTGCTTCGCCATCGTCTGGCTGCACCGCTACCAGAGCCAGCAGGCCTGGGCCGATGCGGCCGACAAGTTCATCGCCCACATCGACGCGGGCGGACAGTACACGTTGGATCAGGGCAATCATGCTGGCATCTGGGTGGCTGGAGTTTCAGCTTAAAGCGACCCGCCGATGGGTGAAAGCACAGGCCTGTAGACGTGATCCCTGCGGTCACGTCGGACGCGCTCCCGTAAACTGTGCGGATGCGTGCCGACATGACCTTCGTTTATCTCTTCCTGCGCCTGCTCGGCCAATTGCCTCTGCGTGCGCTGCATGGCATCGGCAGCGTGCTGGGCCGGTTGGTGCTGTGGCGAAACAACCGCACGGTGCAGAACACCGCGGTGAACCTACGCATCGTGCAACCGCAGTTGGATGATGCAGCACAGGCGACGCTGTTGCGCGAGGTGATGATCGAGAGCGGCAAGTCGGTGGTCGAGCTCGCCAAAATCTGGGGCGGCGGCGCGGAGCATGCGTTGGAACTGATCCGTGAAGTGCGCGGCGAAGGCTTGCTCAATGCCGCGCTGGCCAGGGGCAAAGGCGTGATCATCGCCGCACCGCATCTGGGCTGCTGGGAATTGCTCAACTACTGGCTGTGCCGCAAGACGCCGATGTCGATTCTGTATCGGCCACCTCGCGTCGCAGCAGTGGAAGCCCTGCTGCGCAAGGTTCGCGGCGCGCTGGCGCCAGAGCAGGTACGTGCCGATGGCGCCGGCGTGCGTACGCTGTACAAGCGACTGGCGGCGGGTGGCACGGTAGGCATCCTGCCAGATCAGAAGCCGCGCGCCGGTGAGGGCGAATTCGCGCCGTTCTTCGGTCGCGACGCGCTGACCATGGTGCTGTTGCCACGGTTGGCGGCCCGTACCGGAGCGACGGTGCTGTTCGGATTTGCGGAACGCTTGCCGGCGGGCGCGGGCTATCGCGTCCATTTGTTGCCGGCACCCGAGAGCATCGTCGATGCCGATTTGGCCATTGCCTGCACGGCACTCAATCAGGGCGTTCAATCCTGTGTCGAGCTGGCGTTCGCGCAGTACCAGTGGCAATACAAGCGCTACTCGGCGGATGATCGGCCAAGCCCTTATGACAAAGAGAACGGCTGAGGGTTATCGAGTCGCGATGACTCTATGGAAGTTGCGTAAGACCGTCTTGCCAGCATGCCAATTTCTTGCGCTGTTTCTACAGGTTTGGCTTTTCCAGCCTGCGCAAAAACACGCCCATTTCCTTTTCGGCCTGCTTGTCGCCGCGCTTTGCGGCGGCGGCAATGCCGCTGCGCCAGGCTTCGGCAGCGGCCTCTTTCTGGCCTGTGTCCAGGCAAGCCTTACCCAATAGTTTCCATGCTGCTGAATAGCCAGGATCAAACACCACTGCGCGGCGCAGCTCGTCGATAGCGTCGCTGCCATTGCCGTCCGATAGCAACGCACTTCCCAGCGAGAATCTCAGTAGTGCGCCATCGCGTGGTCCATCGCGCTGCAGGCGAAGACTGGCGATCCGCTCATCGTTCATGGCTGCGAGCGATAGCGCCCATCCGGGATGGGATAGATGTGCGTCGGCTGAGTGGGTTCGGGCGGTGTGCGTCCAGAATAGATATCAGCCAGCGAGGCGGCTGGCCAGATCACCATCCACGATGAGCGGAACGGTTGCACCAGCAACGCGTAGCGTAGATCGCTGGCATCGAGTTTTTCGGGGTGATCGACGATCAGGCCATCGGGATGCGCCTGGGCAAACTCTTTCACCGCTTGTTCGCCCCAAAGCTCGGTGATCGGATGCAACAGGCGACCCTCGAAATGAAACTGGCCGTCATAGTTTCCAAGATAGGCGATCGGACGCTGCGCAATGTCCGCTGCACCCAGCATATGTGCGGATGGGTCAAGATTGTACTTGGGCCATAGCGCGAGCGTGAACAGGGTATTGAGCGCGAGCGTGGCAACCAGGCCAGCGACCGCCAGACGACGCATCTCGCCGCGGCCGCGTACGAGTAGTAGCGCACCCAGCAGAAGGAAGATCACGCCGAAAAAGCGACTGTACGCGGCGGGGCCATCAAACCACTCACCGTGCAAATGATTCCCTGCGACCAGCGCCGGCAGCGCGAACAGAAAAACGGCGAAAATGATACCGCCTATCCCTAGCGGCCATGTGCCCAGCCATGCATTGTCGGCCAGTATCGGTCGACGCTCGCGCAGCACGGCAACGGCCGCGGCGATCAGCATCACGCCACCACCGAATTCCGGCAATGGGTAGTACGCCTGTTTGCCACTGATCAGCGAGAACACCAGAAAATTCGGCAGTAGCCAGCAAAGCAGAAAATGCAGACCCGGCTCCAGCGGTTGGCGCAGCAGCACGATCAGCAGCGGCACCAGCAACAGAAGGATCAACAGGTGTTCCAGCTGCGAGGCATGCCAGTGAAAAACCAGCAGCGACAGCAAACCAAGCGCCGCCACTGCCATCAAACTCAGGCCCACCCGCATACCGGCGCGCCATGGCTTTTGGAAAAGCGCGATAGCGAGGGCAACGCTGGCGCGCGGCCACGCGCTGAAGGGAAACATCAACACCGGCAGATAAATCAGATACCACCACGAAGGATGCGCATGGCTCTGCAACGGCTCGGCATGCTGCATCCCCTTCACCACACGACCGGCGGTCTGGGTGAAGAACAGCCGTTGCCGATAGGCGTCGCCACCGGAAAAGCCCGCAGGGAGTGCCCAGGCGAGCAAAATCGCGCCACCAAGCAATACGGAAAGCACGCCACGACCGTACCAGCGCGCGCGATGCTCACGCGCCCATTCGTTCCATAACGGACCGAGCAACCACGGGAACAGGATATGCAGCAACATCACCGGCCCCTTGGTCAGAAGGCCGGCACCGATACATAAACCGAACAGCAGCCAGCGCGGCTCGGCACGATCGAGTTTCGGTGTCAGGCAAAGCAGTGCCGCCAACGTCCACGTTGCAAGCAGCACGTCGTACATGATCTGCTGGCCGAACAAGAAGGCATAGCTCAGCGCCAGCAACATCCACGGCGCGCCCTTGGCGATCCACGGCCGGTTAGGGAAAAGCCGCCGCGCGAGCACTGAGACAAGCACTAGCTGCGTGCCGCCGATCAGCACTTCAAGCGCGCGTGGCCAGACATCACTGGCACCAAACACGAACCAGCCAGCGTGTATCAGCCAGAACAACAGCGGTGCTTTTTCACTGTAGGGTTCGCCGTTGATGTACGGCACCAGCCAATGGCCGTGGCTCCACATTTCCCACGCCACCGCCAGCGTTCGCGTGGAGTACAGCGGCATTGGGCCGTGCGAGAAAATCGCCAGCAGCGCTACCAATGTCCACAGCGGAAGCCACGGCCACAGAGCCCGCAGGGTTTCGGAACGGCTATAGGCACTGACGGACACAGGCGCACTCGTGTGGATTTAGTGGTGGATTCTAGTCTGCGTGGGACATAGCACGGTTACGACGTGATTGTAGCGATCGTGATTCAGGCCGGGCCCCAGTAGCCAATGCGGCGGCGCAGCTTAAGTTTACGCCACGGATTCCACGGCTTGCGGCGGCGATTGCGTGCGCCCGCAGCGATAAAGGTATCCACTGCATCGAGTACACGCTCGCTCGATCGGCCGTCGCGATAAGGATGGATGGCGTCGGCGAATTCGCGGATCGCCTGCATCAGCTCCGGTGGTCTGGCCAGCGCGCGTTCGATCGCCGGTTCGAACTGCGCGGGATCATCAATATCGATCAGCTGCGGCCCTGGCCGGCGATTCTTGAACGTCACCACGGGCTTGCCAGTGAGCAGAAATTCGCTCAATGCCGAGGAGGTATCCGAGCACATCATATCGACCTGGGGAAACAGTTCGAGGATGTTGTCGTTTTCGGCGAAGCGGAGAAACTCATTCTGCAGCGCCTTGTAGCGCGCCGTGATTTCCGGATTCATCTTCGGATGAAAGGTGACGATCCAGCGCCAGCGGCCATTGCGCGATAGCCGCTTGATTTCCTCGTACAAGGTGTCGGCGGCGCTCCACGATGGTGAGAACGTCGAGTGATAGAGAATGACCGGCGGCTGGCGTACCGGCGGCAAGGCGCCGGCGATTTCGCGCATGAAGGGGTCGAGCTTGGGCCAGCCGGTTTCGATGACCGTGAAATGGCCGAGCTTGGTGGCCACCTCACCAAACGCCTTGGTGTCGCGCGGGCCGGTGGTGCAGTACAAATCGAAAAAGCCGCGCACGTAGACATGACGCGGCTTGCCGGCGTCGAAGCCGTGGAAGGTTTCCACCTTCACACCAGGGAAGAAGTGCGGCAGATGATTGCTGGATGTGATCACGGCGATCGGGTTCCACGCACGCACTTCGGCGACAGTCAACAAGCGCTCACCGTCGATCAGATCCTCAGCGCCGGGGCCGTCAAAGAACCATGCCGCTTCGTGACCGCGCGCCCGGATAGCCTCCTGCAATGGTCGCAGGATGGCCAGCGCGTAGCGCTCGGAGCCGTAGAGCAGGTAGTGCTTGACCAAGGCCGGTGCTGGTTGAATGGGTGCGGGTGCGTTGCTCATCAGCGATCGATGCCATGGCGAGTGAGAAGTTTGGCCGCGCGATCCACCGACTCGGGGTTATGTCGCATTTCGTAATAACGCATGCGCTTGTAGATGGCATAGCTGGCCGCGGTGTGCGCGATCATGAAGCCGCGCCAGCCGTCCATGAAAGCGAGCCGGAAAAGGTAGTCCTTGATGAAGGCCAGGGCGAAGACGAACGGCGCCTGCCACATGCGCACCGGTTTGCCCTTCTCCAGCCAGTCGCGACATTTCAGCTCGGCATAGCGCAGCACCTTCAGCTGCTTGTGCGGCAGGGTGGGATTGTTGATGTGGTTGACCGGTGCGCGCAGCGTGGGGGCATCGCCGTCGAAACGCAGCGATTCGTGTACTCGCGCATCCGTCCAACGGGCGCGACCGCGATGATAAAGGCGTGCCAATTTTTCACCGACGGCCGGGCGATACCAGTGCATCGGCGCGCCCATGTAGATCGTGCTGCGGCGCAAATAGGCGGCCGGTGCATCGCTGGCCATCAGTTCCGGCAATCGATGCTCCAGCTCGATGGCGAGTTCAGGCGTCAGGGTTTCATCGGCATCGAGCGCGAGAATCCACGTGTGGCTGCATTGCGTGGTGGCGAAGTTACGCTGCGCGCCGAAGCCAAGCCAGTCCTGCTGGACGACGCGTGCGCCGTGGGCCTGCGCAATCGCTACCGTATCATCGTCGCTGCCACTGTCGATCACCAGTTTCTCGGCCGCGAACGGTACGCTGTCCAGGCAGCGCCCGATGGTGTCGGCCTCGTTGTGAGTGATGACGACGAGGGTGAGCGGGAGGGTGGGCATGCGGCGGATTCTAGCCGATTGACCCATGGCCTCATCGAATTCAGCCAAACCGTCGCCGCCCGCTTGCCGATTACCCTGTCGTATCGCGGGCACTCATCAGTCTCGCTTATCTTGTTAGTCATGGCAGATGCCAGCTGCCGAGTTGGGTATGATAGGTATTGGATAAGCGTCCGCATTGACAAAACTTTACCTGCGCCACGCACCAGCCCTGCCAAGCTTCGGCAGCGATCATGGGAAAATGCCTGCTAATGAGCAAGATCGCCAGCGAGGTTGTTATTTACGCATGCGCCGTATTTTCGGGCGGGAAACTTTCCCCTGCACACCTGTCGTCGAACGTCTCTTCATGAGCCAACAAACGACAAGTTTCGCGGTGGTCATCACCAGCTACAACTATCGCGAGTATGTTCTGGAAGCGGTGGAGAGTGCGCTGGCACAGAGTCGCAAGGCGGCGCAGGTCATTGTCGTCGATGACGGCTCCACTGATGGTTCGGTCGACTTGCTGCGCGAGCGTTACGGCGCCGACGATCGTGTAGTTCTGCTTTGTGGGAACAATGGCGGCCAGTTGGAGGGGTTCCAGCGTGGCGTGGCGCGTGTCGAAGCGGATGTCGTGTGCTATCTGGATTCTGATGACCGCTGGGCGCCGGATTATCTGGCGCGCTTGGGCGAACTCTACGATGCTCGTCGTGATGTCGATTTCGTCTTCACCGATATGCAGCACTTCGGCGAAGAGAACAAGGTCGTGGGTTTTCATCGCAGCGCCGTCGACCTGGGTTATACCGCGGTGATCACGTATGCCCTCACACGCTGGTACGGCGCGCCCACTTCGGCGTTATCCATGCGTGCCCCGTGGGCCAGAAAAGTGCTTGAGGTACCGGACAGCTTTCGCGAAACCTGGCGCCTCTCGGCGGACAACTGTCTGGTATTCGGTGCAAGTGTGCTCGGTGCACGAAAATACTATCTGCCCACAGGCAGCGTCTGGTATCGCATCCACGGCAAGAACGGCTGGTGGTCCAATCGCAGTGCGTCGGTGGCATACACCAACCGGCTGCGCTCGCGAGGCTTGATTGGCTACTACGCGCGCGTAGCGGGGCTGGACGAGTCATGTATCGAGCTATCCAAGCTCGAATACAAGACCAAGCCCGATCCGCAGTGGGCAGAAACCAAGCGTTATGCAGCGCTGGCAATGCGTGGACGCGCGCCGTTGTGGAAACGTGTCGAGCACATGCTGGCCATTCTGCTGGGATCAAAAGCAACGGGACTGCCTAAAAGCAGTTGATCGTTCGCCAAAATCATTGCCTCAGCGACTACTTGCCCGATGACTTGACGCCTTGTCCTGCCCATTCCACATCGGCGGTTTGATCTTGTAGGAGCGGTTGCAATGCATCCTGCAGAAGTCCTGCGAAACGCTGCTGATTGGTCTCGAACCAACCGCGTGCTGCCGCGCCAAGAGCTTCATATTCGCGGGCACTCATGTTGCGCGCGCGTTCGATCGTGGCTTCCAGCGCGGCTTCGTCGAAATGGTAACGCGTTGACGCATTCAAGCGTCCTACTGCCTTGGCGGCAACCAGAAGGCCTCGTTCGGGACGCACCAATTCATTCATCGGTGGCGCGTCACAGGTAATAGTCACAGCACCGCAGCTCATCGCTTCGGCGATGTAATGACCCCAGCCTTCGGCTTCGGACAGGCATAAATGGAAGACGTGGCTATTCTGCAGGTGGCGGATGTCCTCGATATCGCACAATGTGGCAATACGGTGCTGCACATTGTCGCGCTCCGGTGTCATGGGCATGCCTGGTGCCGTCTGTGGCGATTGCAGCACCAGTAGCGGTGGCCACTCGGGATGGCGTCGCCACAGCGCGAGCAGGCGTCCGGTACCCTTCATCCGGCTGGCACCGGCCAGATGGAGGAAATGTGGCTCCCTCGGCATTTTTGGAATCAGGCAATCCGTGCTGCGAAAGCCGATATAGCGCGTGGGTATGCCGCGTGCCTGAAATATGGTTGCAGCGACTCGAGTCTTGGCAAGCAGTGCGTCGAACCGGTGCAAATGCCGCTCGTCTCGCCGGGACAGCCATTCCGGATTCGGTATGAAAAAGTTGCGCCTTGCCGTGCCGAAGTAGGCTGGTTGCACATGCTCCAGCATGATGTTGGCATCGAACTTCCAGCGCACGCCGTCGCCACTTTTCAAAGATTGCCACATGAGTCGGAAGCGGATCCACAGCGCGCGCGGCGTCCAGCGCCGCCGCTTTGGGCCGACAGACGTCACATGCACTTCGTTACCCAGCGACTCGAGCGTTTCCCGCAACAGACGCAGGTCGTGACTCAGCCCTCGACCGTTATCCCAGCCGATCAGGTTGATACGCGTTGTTGGCATCCGATCAGACACGCAGCGCGACCTCTTCTGATGATTTCCGCCGACCGAGTAAAACCGCCAATCCAAGCACCAGGAAAAAGTACAGCGAATGCGGCATGGCCCGATAGAAGACGTTGTCAGTCAATGCACACAACGCATACATGCTGACAATGGCGACACCGACAGAGGCAGTGATGATCTCGCTGTCATGAGCATGCAGCGCGTGACGAAGAAAATAGCCCAATGGCACAGCGAAGATCAGCAAGATGACCAGCAAGCCTGGTGCGCCGCCGGTAGCGGCAGCTTCCAGGTATTCGTTATGGGGGTGTTCATATTTTGCGATAGCCGGGTTGGTGTGACCCTCGGCGACCTGCTGGCGTGCATACACACCAAATTGATCGATACCCACGCCCGCCAGTGGATGATCCATGAAAGCGTGGCCTGCCGTGTGCCACATCTCCAGCCGCTCGCGTACGGCACCTCTGGCATCGGTCTTGGAGTCGTAGCTTGTAATCTCCGAACCCACCTCTGCAAATCGCTTCACAAACACGGGCTGACTGTTGAGGGGCGTCGTCGTGGAGCTGGCCACCGTGGTTGCCACATTCACATTTGCCGTCCCCGGGCCGTTTGCCTCGACAGTGGCTGGCATATTGACGTTATGCACGCTTCCTGCGGCAAGAACACCGCCACCCACAATCGCGACAAGCATCAGCAATCCCTTGCCCCAGCGATGGGTGCGGCGGGCGTAGATCACGATTAAAAGCAGCAAGATGGGTACGAAAGCCAGCAGTGGTCCACGGCTCTGGGTCAGCAGAGCGCCATACATGCCAAATACGGCGCCAGTGCCATGCAAGATTTTTTCAAGCAAAGGATTGCTCGAATAAAATACTTGCAGCCACCCGCTCAATGACAACACCAGTAGGGTCATGGCGAATTCAATAGCGCCCCAATCGCCGCCGTTGAGACCGAAAGCTCGGTCAATGCCAAGGAAAAAGTGCTGTATGAGGCAGACGATGCCGAGAACAATCGCGGTAAGGCTGAAACCGAGCCATACCCAGCGCATGCGTAGTGGCAGGCTGAAGACGGCTGCCGTTGCCATGTAAAGCAGAATATGGGACGGCAGATCGAAAGCGTTCCAGCCAAGCCCGTGACCAAGAATATTGAGCGCCGTATAGAGTACGCCCAGGCCACAAACAACCATCACGGGCCAGGCCTTGCGATAGCTGTTCCGCGTGGCGGCGCTTCTGAAAAGCAGGCCCAAGCCAGCGATCAGCAACATTAGCGCGGGTAGAGCTTTGACATGCCAGGAGACGGAAAACGACAGTGGCATCAGGGCAACCAGCAGAGACAATGCGCCCAACCCCCATGCGTTCGATCTTGCGTCCACGCCTTCTCCTATCAGTCAAATCATCTCCCTGTGCTGCACGAAGGGTTTGAGGTCTTCAGCACTAGCTTTGAGTTTACGCATGGTACTTTAGGTAAGCCCCTCGACGGCAAAGCATTATCAGGCCATAACAGCCGCGTTCATGTTATCTATTGCTACCCACTTTGTTGTCTATTACTAGCCACTTCCCCCGCGAAGTTCTTCGCTCGGATGCATAGGTCGATGCCTTGAAGCTTCTGTTCACCAACTTCCATGACGGTGACGGCGGTGGCCATACGACCTACGTAATGACGCTGGCCAAGGCCTTGGCCACTCGACATGAGGTGCATGTAGCGGTGCCGCCGACAAGCCGGTTGTACCTTGAGGCGAGCGCGGAACCGTCTCTGCATGCCTGGTCACAACCGTTTCCCAATGGACTGAAGAGGCTGGCGGCTCGCCGGCAGGCGCGACGGCGGCTCGCAACCTTGTTGCGAGAGCAGGATTTCGATCTGGTACATGTCAACGGCTCGGCCGACCATCGATTGGTGATGGCGGCCGTGCGTGGGTTGCCACGCCGACCACGCATTGTGCTGACCAAGCACAACTCCAAGCCGATGACTGGTCTTGGTCACTGGTGGCGCGCAAGGCGTGGTACCGACATGGTCATTGCGGTCTGCGACTACACGTATCGGGCGCTAGCGATCTCACCGTATCGAGGTTGCCGACTGACCACGGTACACAACGGAGTCGACATTGCCCATTTCGCACCGTGGACTCGTTCGCTGGCGGCCGTGGAGCGGCAGCATTGCATAGGCGATCCGTCGGTGCTGTTGCTCGGAAGCAACGCAGGCACGGCGGCCTACAAGGGCTGGATGGATCTGGTCGAAGCATTGGCGTTGCTACCGCTAGACGTGCGTGCCCAAATACATCTACTGGTCGCTGGCCGAACGCCGGATGCCGCCCGGCAGCAGCGCATTGGCGACCTGGGCTTGAGTGAGCAGGTGCATTTTCCTGGCCTGCTCGAAGATGTGCGGCCGGCACTGGCGGCCATCGATGCGGGTTTTGTGCTGTCGTGGGATGTCGAAACCATCTCGTTTGCCTGCCGCGAAATGATGGCGATGGGCAAACCGGTATTGGTCAGCGAATACGCTGGCCTGCCGGAGAATATTCGTCCTGATGTCGATGGCTGGCTGGTGCCACCGCGCGATCACCAGGCCATGGCCGAACGACTGCGGCAACTTCTGCAGCAACGCGCTGATCTGCCATCGATGGGCGTCGTGGCCCGCGCACACGCGGAGCAGGCCTTTGGACTGGACCTGTTCGTCGAACGTACCGAGACGGCCTACACCGATTTGCTGGCGGCGAGTCGCTGAGCACGCTCAGTCGGCGGCATCACTGTCGTTGTCATCACCGTGTGGCACGCAGCCGGGCAGCACTGCATCGGCCTTGAACATCCACCACTCGCGACGATTGGCGTGGCCGACGTAGGTGGCCTTGCGGCGATCCACGCACTGGCCCATTGCCACGTCGAGACTGAAGATCCAGCGTTGCGACGGCTCGGCACCTTGCCATGCGATGGCGTCGGCATATTGCTGCGGCCATGGCTTCAGGAAACCGAATTCGACAGTCGGCCCCTGCGTCATCAGCAGGTTCTGCTCCTTCCAGGCGAGCAGGCCGATGGTTGCCTGAGGCCCGGCGATGACACGCGCGTGCTGCATGACATCGCGAGCCGAGCGATCGCCGTTGAGCATCGGATAACCCCACAGGCCGTAGAGGCCCCACAGTACGCCCGCAAACGTCAGCCAGCCCATTGCGGCGCGACGTACGCGCGTGAGCGCGACGATGACCAGGCCAACCAGGCCGATGCTGAGCAGCAGCCACCAGATCCGCGGATCCAGGCTTTGCTCGAACTGCGCGGCCCAGGATGGATGCCGAGTTAGCGCTAGCGCCGCCGCGGCGGTCAGGCCGGCACTCATCAGCCCGGTCAGCGCGAAGATCAGCACGCGGATGCCCCGCTTGCGCAGCAGGCCCGGCAGCAGCGGCGCCAGCGCCAGTGCGGTCATCGGCAAGGCCGGTAGGATGTACACATCGCGCTTGCCCGGGCTGATGGAGAAAAACAGGAGGATCAGCACCACCCAGCCCAGCGGCAGCAGCAATCGCGCGTCGCGACGTTTCAGCCGTCGCCACCATGCCGGCAGCGCCCATGGCAGCAGCAGCGATAGCGGCAGCCAGTCGATCAAAATGATGCCGATGAAATAAAACGGCGAATGGAAGTGCCCGCTCGGCGCGGCATAACGATGCACGGTCTGGCCGAACAGGATGTTCTGCACATACTCGGCGTGCTGCGGATCGCCGTCGGCGTGTGCGACCAGTAGCATGGGCAACAGCCACGCTAGGATCGGTACGAGGAACATCGCCAGTCCGCCGGCCCAACGCCAGCCGCCGCTGGACCACGCGATGTGCTGCCAGCGGCCGCGGCGTGCGACGGCATAGGGAATCAGCATCAGCAGTGCGATGACGCCGACGCCCTTGGTCGCCACGCCGACTCCCGCAAAAAAGCAGCCCGCCGCAAACCAGCGCCACGATGGTCCCAGCAGCAGGTGACGCAGCAGGCCGTAGTTGGCCAGCGTGACCCAGCCCAGCAGCAGCGGGTCGATCTGCGCGTTGCGCATTTGATAGGTGAAGTGGATGGTGACCAACAGGGTGGCTGCGGCCAGCAGGGCGCTGCGGTGGTTCCACAGGCGACGCGCCAGATCGTAGGTCAGGGCAAGAGCGCCCAGGCCAGCGGCCAGCGACGGCAGCATGAAGGCCACGCGCCAGCTGCCGGTGATGAAATAACCCAGCGCCTGCAGCCACATGAATACTGGCGGCTTGTCCGGATACAGTTCCGCGCCGCGATGCGGGAACAGCCACTGGCCATGCTCCACCATCAGCCGCGCGACCAGCGCAAAACGCGGTTCGTCCGAGGGCCACGGATCACGCAGGCCGATGCCAGCACCGAGCAGCAGCAAGGCGAAAACACCGAACAACAGCAATTCCCAGCTGGCGCTGCGCAGCCACAGTGAGCGGGCGTGGGACAAGGACTTCACGGCGAAGCAGGTTCCGTTGGGCAGGTAAGGGCGCAAGCATAGCCGGGCCGATGCGAGGGTTTGAAACTCGACGCGTTTGCCGCGCCGCGCGTCGTCATGGTCAGTCCTGGGGCACGGCCTGCTTTTCCAGCACGGCGTAATACATGCCATCGAGATCGCCATCACCCGGCAGAATCTGCCAGCCGACTTTGGCGGCATGCCCTACCGGCAAAGTGAACGGCACCACGCGCGCATCGCCCTGTTGAGCGAGCAGATCGCTCACGATGACCTCGTTTTCCGCGCGCAATACCGAGCACGTGATGTAGATCAGCCGTCCACCCGGCGCGAGCAGCGGCCATAGCGCCGAGAGTATTCGGCGCTGCTGCTCGTGCATCGCAGCGATGTCGCTTTCGCGCCGGTGTAGTCGCACGTCCGGCCGGCGTCGCAGCACGCCAGTGGCTGAGCAGGGTGCGTCGATCAGGATGCGGTCGAAGGGTTGGCGTTTCCACCAGCCGGCGGGTGCGCCGGCATCGCCGATCACGATCTTGGCATCGAGCCGCAGGCGCATCAGGTTCTGGCGGATGCGTTCGCCGCGTTTGGCATCGACTTCCAATGCGGTCAGGTCGATGCGCGCGCGTTCGAGCAGATGGCAAGCCTTGCCACCGGGCGCGGCGCAGGCGTCGAGCACGCGCATACCATGCTTCAGGTCGGCAAGATCGGCGGCGACTTGTGCAGCGCCATCCTGCACGGCGAATGCGCCATCCTCGAAGCCAGGCATGCGGGTGATGTCGGCGCTATGCGGCAGCACCAGCGCATCGGTCAACCATGGATGGAGGGATGCTTCGTAGCCCGCCGCCTGGAACTGCGCGAGCAGCGCAGCGCGCTCGATATGCTGGCGATTGACCCGCAGCATCAGCGGCGGCTCGCGGTTGTCGGCAGCCATCACCGCATCGGCTTGTGCCGGCCAGTCGCTGGCGAGCGCCTTGGCCAGCCATTCGGGGTGTGCATGGCGCGTTTGTGGCTTGGCATCAAGCCGGGCGATCAGGTTTTCGCGCTCGCGCTGCCAGCGGCGCAGTACGGCGTTGACCAGTCCGGCCAGCTGCGGACGCTTAAGGGTGCGGGTGGCTTCTACGGTGGCCGCCACGGCCGCGTAATCCTGCAGTTGCAGGATTTCCAGCTGCACCAGACCCAGCACCAGCAGCGCGTGGATCGCCGGGTCCTTATGTCGCAGCGATTTTTCCAGCAGGTGATCGATGGCAGCGTCGAAGCGCAGCCACCAGCGTGCGCCCTCGCTGAGCAAGGCCATCAGTAGCGCACGGTCGCGTGGATCGCGAAGCTTCGGTGCGTTGCGCTCCATGACTTCGCGCAGGGAGGCGCCGCGCATGGTGATTTCGGCAAGGGATCGGGCCGCCAGTGCGCGGGTGTCGACCGTCATCGCGGGCCGCGCAGTTCGGGGCGCGCGTTGAGGTAATCGGCGGCGGTAATACGCTTGCCACCAGCGCGCTGCAGCGCGGTGATGCGCAGTACGCCATCGCCGCAGGCCAGGTCGATGCCGGCGCGACTGGCGCCCAGCACGCTCCCAACGGTGACATGGTGATCGCCCTCCATCGCGTGCGCTGCCCAGATCCGCAGCGGTTCGCCGGCCACATCCGCTTCGGCGACGGGCCAGGGGTCGAATGCGCGCACTTTGCGCTCAAGCGCCACCGCTGTTTGGCTCAGATCGAGCCTGGCTTCGGCCTTGTCGAGCTTGTGCGCGTAGGTCACACCATCTTCATGCTGTGGCATAGCGGTCAATGCCTCACCGGCCACCGTGCGGCGCAGCCCTTCGGTCAGTACTTCGGCGCCGAGGGCGGATAGCCGATCGTGCAGGCTGCCGCCGGTTTCATCGGCGGCGATCGGCGTGCGTCGCTGCAACATCACCGGACCGGTATCCAGCCCTGCTTCCATTTGCATCAGATCGACGCCGCTTTCCGTATCGCCGGCAAGAATGGCGCGCTGGATCGGTGCAGCCCCGCGCCAGCGTGGCAACAGGCTGGCGTGAACGTTCCAGCAGCCCAAGCGTGGTGTGGCCAAGACCTTGCGTGAAAGAATCAGGCCGTAAGCCACCACCACCAGCAGATCCGGCTGATAGCTCGCCAGCGTCTGGCGTGCCTCAGTCGATTTCAGTGACTCGGGTTGTTCGATGGCGATACCTGCGGCCAGCGCGGCCTGTTTGACCGGGCTGGGTGTCAGCTTGCGGCCGCGGCCCGCGGGACGATCCGGCTGGGTATAAACGGCAACGACGATGGCATCGCTGGCGATACAGGCTTCGAGGCAGGGAACGGCAAACTCTGGCGTACCGGCAAAAATCAGCCGCAAGGGGCGCTCACTCAAGCGGTGGCCGCCTGCTTGCGCGCCTTTTCCAGTCGTTTGAGCAGCAGGTTGCGTTTCAGCGACGAGAGATAGTCGACGAACACCTTGCCTTCCAGATGGTCCATTTCATGCTGGATGCATACGGCCAGTGGGCCCTCGACCTCGACGATGATCTCTTCACCACGGACGTTCTGAGCTTTTACCTTGACCGTCAGCGCGCGAGTGACGTCGGCATACAGGCCGGGAAACGACAGGCAGCCTTCCTGGTAGACCTGCGAGCCGGCCTTTTCGAGAATCTGCGGATTGATCAATGCCAGCGGCTCGTTGCGGTCATCACTCATGTCGGTGACCAGCACGCGCTTGTGTACGTTGACCTGGGTCGCAGCCAGTCCAACGCCGTTAGCGTCGTACATGGTTTCGAACAGGTCGGCGACGAACTGTTTCAGCTCGGCGTCAAACACGGTGACCGGCTCAGCGCGCGTGCGCAGGCGTGGATCGGGGAATTCGATGATGGTAAGTAGGGACATGGGTTTCACCTCGGCGCCAAAAATGCGGGCGGCTTGGTAAAAAACCACCCCGGCACGATCTAGAATGTTTCTCATTGTACGTCGGCAAGCGTCCGGGCGCAGACGATTTTTGCCAATTAGCGCCTGTTGCGCGTCTTAACGGTTCGGTTACACTCGACCGAGCATCTGGGGAAGGGGGATTCCCACCAATGATCCGAAAAATTACCGTGTTGCTGGCCGGCATGCTGGTCACTGTGGCTGCCTACGCGGCAGGCGCACAGTTACGAGCCAACCACCCGGACAGCTACACCGTTCGGCGGGGCGATACGCTCTGGGCCATTTCCGCGAAGTTTCTGACCAAGCCCTGGCTGTGGCCGGAGATCTGGCAGGCCAACCCGCAGGTGCGCAATCCGCATTTGATCTATCCGGGCGACGTGCTCAATCTGTCTTTCATCAACGGCGGTGGTGGTGGACCGAGTCTGCGACTTGAACCCAGCGTGCATGCCGAGGGTGACGCTGTGCCGGCGATTCCACTGGCCGAACTGCAGACGTTCCTCAAGGACTTGCGCGTGGTGGATTCCAGCACCGTCAAATCCGCGCCTTATGTCGTTGGGCTGGAAGAGGGACGGCTACGCAGTACGGCAGGGCAGAACATCTACGTGCGAGGTCTGCAGGGCGCGCCGGGTCAGCGCTGGGCGATCGTGCGACCAACGCACTTTTTCCGCGGTTTCGACCAGCGGAACCCCGATAAAGCCGATCTGGTCGCTCACGATCTGGACAGCAACGTTGCGGTGTTCAAGACCCCGTGGGATGAGGACACCCGCAATGATGGCCACTACGGAAAAGGCCAGGACATGGGCGTCGAAGTCAGCGTGGTCGGCAGAGCCGAAACGCTGCGTATGGGCGATCCATCGACCCTTCTGCTGCTTGACTCCACCATTGACATCCGTAGCGGCGATCGAGTCATGCCACTCGATGACGCGCCCTACGATCCGTACTTCTACCCTCATGCGCCGACGTCGGTAGCCAAGGATGCGCGCGTGATCGGGTTCGCTGACGCGATGGATGCGGTGGGTCCCCATCAAGTGGTGGCACTCTCGATCGGCAAGCGGGACGGCGTCGACAATGGCCAGACTTACTCGATCTACCAACCAGGGCAGACCATCAGCGACGACGTGGCGAGCAATAGCTGGGACCGTGGCGTCGGTAAGGAAGTCACTCTGCCGGCTGAGTATGTCGGTCACGTCATGGTATTTCGTACGTTTGATCGGGTCAGTTACGGCCTGATCATGGACGGCCTGCGGCCGATACAGATAGGAAATCAGCTGCGCATGCCGGAATAAGCGCAGCTCAGCGGGTTTTTCCTACACAACGGCGCGGCCATCACCGCGCCGTTTTTATTTGTGCTCTGTTCGTAAACTGCAATGCATGAACGACATGGATGAACTCCGCGCATGGATGATCTTGCTGCGCACGCCCGGCTTCGGTCCGGGAGGCCTGCGCGAGCGACTCACTGCAGCTAACAACGACGTCGCTCAGGTGCTGGCACGGTTGCAGCAGCTGACATCGCTCGGCGAGCCGGCCCGTGCGTGGCTGCAGCAGCCTGACGAGACGATGCTGGCCAGTGACATCGAATGGCTTGCCCAACCCGCGCATCGGCTCCTGCGTTGCACCGAAGCCGACTTCCCGCCGCAACTGGACAATATTCCGCAGCCTCCCGCGGCGCTATTTGTTGTTGGCGATGCCAGCCTGCTTTTGTATCCGCAGGTGGCGATTGTCGGTGCGCGCAATGCCAGTACAGGAGGCTTGGCGCATGCCCGCGCGTTCGCAGTTGCGCTGGCGCAGGCCGGATTCGCGATCACCAGTGGCATGGCTGATGGTATCGATGGCGCGGCCCATCTTGCGGCGCTGGATAATGGCGTGCCTACGCTAGCCGTGATCGGCACTGGACCGGATCGCGTCTATCCACGCAAACACCATCTGCTGGCCAAGCGGATCGCGGAACGAGGCGCGCTGATCAGCGAATTTCCGCCAGGCACGGCAGCACGTGCTGATCATTTTCCGCGACGCAATCGCCTCATTGCCGGTCTGTCGCTCGGTACGCTGGTGGTTGAGGCAGGACTGCAATCCGGCTCGCTGATCACGGCGCGCCTGGCCGCCGAACAGGGTCGGGAAGTGTTTGCGTTACCCGGCTCAATCCACAATCCTCTGGCCCGTGGCTGCCATCGTCTGATCCGCGATGGCGCGCGGCTGGTGGAGACTGCCGCCGAGATTATCGAGACATTGGCGCCCGCAGCGCGCATGCTTGGTGGCGAACTCGCAGCTCGGCTGGTGGCGAATGACGATGGAAATGTAGGCGAGCAGCCGGTTGGAATTAACCACGGAACGCACTCGAGCGCGCATTCCGGCTTGAGCAAAGATCCTGAATATTGCCGCCTTTTGGGTGAACTTGGTCATGAACCGGCGACGTTGGACGAACTTGTGCAACGAACCGGGCAGTCGGCGGCGGCGGTGTCTTCCCTGTTGCTGATGCTGGAACTGGAAGCCAAGGTCGAGACGTTGCCGGGCAATCGCTATCAGCGCCTTTCCGGCTCCTGAAGCGGCCATCTGGAAGGGTTTCATCAATGTCGGAAGCGGCATCCGGACTGCTCGGGCTTGACAGCTGCGGCTCTGGCGTGTTTTCAACTATATATGTGTGCGGCGCCACAAGCGCCGCTTTTCGGTTCGTGGAAACTCAAGCTTCATGGCAAAAAATCTGCTCATCGTTGAATCGCCGGCCAAAGCCAAGACGATCAACAAATACCTTGGCAAGGACTTCCACGTGTTGGCGTCCTACGGTCACGTGCGCGATCTGCGGCCCAAGGAAGGCGCGGTCGATCCGGAGAACGGGTTTGCCATGGCCTACGAGGTCATCGAGCGCAACGAGAAACACGTCGATGCGATTGCCAAGGCGGCCAAGCTGGCCGACGACATCTATCTGGCGACCGACTTGGATCGCGAAGGCGAAGCCATTTCCTGGCACATCAGCGAGATTCTGAAAGAGCGCGGCCTGGTCGAAGGCAAGCGGATGCATCGGGTGGTGTTTTCCGAGATCACGCCGAAGGCGATCAAGGCCGCCGTGGCCAACCCGCGGCAGCTGTCGCACGATCTCGTCGACGCGCAGCAGGCGCGCCGCGCGCTGGACTATCTGGTCGGCTTCAATCTCTCGCCGGTGCTGTGGCGCAAGGTGCAGCGTGGCCTTTCCGCCGGTCGCGTGCAGTCGCCGGCGCTGCGCATGATCGTCGAGCGTGAAGAAGAGATCGAAGCATTCAACGCCCGCGAATACTGGACCATCGAAGCCCAGCTCAAACATGCGGACGGCGATTTCACCGCACGCCTGAGCAAGCTCAACGGCAAGAAGTTCGAGCAGTTCGATCTCACCAATGAGGCCGAAACGCTGGCTGCCCGCGATGCGCTGAAGCAGGCCGCCCGAGGCCGACTCACGGTCAGCGATGTCAGCTCGAAGGAACGCAAGCGCCGCCCGGCGGCACCGTTCACCACCTCCACGCTGCAACAGGAGGCCGCGCGCAAGCTCGGCTTCACCACCAGCCGCACCATGAAGGTGGCGCAGGGCCTGTACGAAGGCGTGGCGCTCGGTGAGGAGGGCAATGTCGGCCTGATCACCTACATGCGTACCGACTCCACCATGCTCGGCGACGACGCGCTGGCCGAGCTGCGGCAACTGATCACCCGCGACTTCGGCGCCAAGGCGTTGCCGGATGCGCCCCAGGTCTACAAGACCAAGTCGAAGAACGCGCAGGAAGCGCATGAAGCCATCCGTCCGACCTCGGCGATGTACACGCCGCGCGACGTTGCCGCATTCCTCAACGACGACCAGCGCAAGCTGTACGAGCTGATCTGGAAGCGCACGGTGGCCTGCCAGATGATCCACGCCACGCTCAACACCGTCTCGGTGGAATTTGCGCTGCGCGATGTGCCTGGCGGCGATGCCTCGTTCCGCGCCAGTGGCACCACGGTGATCGATCCGGGCTTTCTC
Source organism: Rhodanobacter sp. A1T4 (assembly GCF_014207185.1). Classification (GTDB taxonomy): domain Bacteria; phylum Pseudomonadota; class Gammaproteobacteria; order Xanthomonadales; family Rhodanobacteraceae; genus Rhodanobacter. The sequence goes on along the minus strand of NZ_JACHCP010000010.1, from coordinate 223,126 downwards.
GCCGTCTACGAAGAAGGCCGCGACCAGAAAACCGCCGAGGACGACGACGAAGGCCGCCGCCTGCCGCGTATGGAAACGGGCGAACAGGTACCGCTGCACGATATCGCCGCCGACCAGCATTTCACCGAGCCGCCGCCGCGTTATTCCGAAGCCAGCCTGGTCAAGGCGCTGGAAGAGCACGGCATCGGTCGTCCGTCGACCTATGCCAGCATCATCCAGGTGTTGCAGAACCGCGAGTACGTTTTTCTCGACAGCCGCCGCTTCAAGCCCAGCGACGTCGGCCGCGCGGTCAGCAATTTTCTCACCTCGCATTTCACCCGTTATGTCGACTACGACTTCACCGCCAAGCTCGAAGACGAGCTCGATGCGGTAAGCCGTGGCGAAGAAGCCTGGGTGCCGCTGATGGAGCGCTTCTGGCTGCCGTTCAAGCAACAGGTTGACGAAAAAACCGAATCGGTTGATCGTAACGAAGCAACCGGTGCGCGCGAACTGGGCATCGATCCGAAAAGCGGCAAACCCGTTTCCGTGAGGCTGGGCCGCTACGGGCCGTTCGCGCAGATCGGGACCAAGGAGGACGAGGACAAGCCGACCTTCGCCAGCCTGCGCACCGGTCAGAGCATGCACACCATCTCGTTGCCCGACGCGCTGGAATTGTTCAAGCTGCCGCGCAAGCTCGGTCAGGCAGAGAACGGCGACGAAGTCAGCGTGGCGATCGGTCGTTTCGGCCCGTTCGTGAAGCAGGGCGCCACGTACGCGTCGCTCAAGCCGGAAGATGACCCGTACACGATCGAACTGCCGCGCGCCCTGCAGATCGTGCAGGAGCGGCTGGAGATGTTGGCCAATCGTCTCATCCTCGACTTCGGCAACGGCGTGCAGGTGCTCAACGGTCGCTACGGCGCGTACATCACCGATGGCGAAAAGAACGCGCGCATTCCCAAGGAGCAGGAGCCGAAGGAGCTGACTGAAGCGCAGTGTCTCGAGCTGCTCGCCGCCGCACCGGTCCGCAAGGGTCGCTTTGGCAAGAAGACCGCCACGAAAAAGACGGCGACCAAGAAAGCCGCGGCAGAGAAAGCACCGGTGACCAAGAAAGTGGCCACAAAAAAGGCTCCTGCAAAAAAGACCGCGGCCAAAAAATCGGCAACGAAAAAAACAGCGGCAAAGAAGGTCGCCGCGAAGAAGGTGGCAACGAAGAAATCAGCCGAAAAGTCCATCGAGGCCTGAGTGCTGCGGCACTTCACTCTTGGGGAAATAGATGCCGCCGCCGCGCTTCTGCACGAAGGCGGCGTGCTGGCGTATCCGACCGAGGCCGTCTTCGGTCTCGGCTGCGATCCCCATAACCACGAGGCCTTCGAGCGGCTGTTTGCGCTGAAGCAGCGTCCGCCGACTCAGGGCGTGCTGCTGATCGCGGCGGACTTCGCGCAAGTCGAACGCTACATCGCGCTCGATGCGGTGCCGGCCGCGATCATGCAACAGGTGCAGGTGAGCTGGCCTGGGCCAAATACCTGGATTTTTCCTCGTTCGCCAGAAGTGCCGGAGTGGGTCGTTGGCGCGCATGCCGGCATCGCGCTGCGTATTACCGCCCATCCGCCGGCTGTGGCGCTGTGCCGGGCCTTTGGAGGCGCGCTGGTATCGACCAGCGCGAATCCCCACGGCGAGCCGCCTGCCCGCACAGCGCACGCCGTGGAGATTTTTTTCGAAGACGCACTGGATGGTTTGCTGGACGCACCGCTGGGCGGGCAGGTCAGCCCTACGGTGATCCGGGACGCGCTTTCGGGCACTATCGTTCGCAGTTGAGCGCGTTGGGGGCGCGTTGCCGGTTGCCGTGACATGGCAGGCAAGCGGCATGGGAAACGCAGGATCTTCACGTCGCCACGTTCACCTCGGCGTCTGGCTGCTGCTGTAATGCTGCCCCCGAGTGACCTATTGAAACATCGGAGAGACTGCGGCGTGGCCATCGTTTACGACACTTACCAGCGCGAAGCACCGGCACGACTGCCTCTGTTGAACGTGGCTGATGCGGATCGCGTCCTGGCATGGCGCGGCGGCAAGGCCGTCAGTGCGGCGCAGTTTCTGGCGCAGGTGCGTGCAGTGGCAGCCAGGCTGCCCGCGGCGGCGGCTGCGGTTAACTTGTGCGAGGACCGCTACGCCTTTCTGGTCGCGTTCTGCGCCATCGTGCTGCGTGGCCAGACCAATCTGCTGCCATCTTCGCGCGCGCCGCAGGCGGTAGACGAAGTGATGTCAGCGTATCCGGGCTGCTACGCACTGGGTGATCTGAATCTGAGTGTCGCGCCGCCGGGTTACCGGCAATTGCCGCCGCTGGATACGCTTTCCATCGAAGCGATGGAAGCGCACGACGCGTGGCCGCTGATTTCGGCCGATCACGTCGTGGCGATCGGTTACACCTCCGGCTCCACCGGCACTCCGAGCGCCAATCGGAAAACATGGGGCAGTTTCCACGCCAGCAACGCAGGCAATCTGGCGATGCTGCATGCCGTCGTTGGCGAGCGCTTTGACGTGGTGGCCACGGTGCCGCCGCAGCACATGTATGGCATGGAATTGTCGGTGGTGCTGCCGCTGCTCGGCGACGTTGGCGTACATGCCGGGCGGCCGTTCTTCCCCGCCGATGTGGCTGCCGCGCTTGCGTCCGTGCCTGCGCCGCGCGTGCTGGTGACCACGCCCGTGCACCTGCGTGCGCTGGTCGACTCCGGCATCGCGCTGCCGCCGATTGCGGCGATGGTTTCGGCGACGGCACCGATGCCGGTGGAGTTGGCCACTGCTGCCGAGCAGCGTTTCGGTGCGCCACTGCAGGAGGTGTTCGGCTCAACAGAAACCTGCGTGTTCGCCAGCCGTCGCCCCACCGTGGACGAAGACTGGCTGCTCTACGACGGCGTCACCCTGCATCCGCAGCCGGACGGCACGATGGTGGACGCGCCACAGTTGAGCGCACCGATCGGCCTTGCCGATATCGTCAGCCTTTCCGACGGCGGGCGTCGCTTCCGCCTGCGTGGGCGCCATGCGGACATGCTGGAAATCGCCGGCAAGCGTGCGTCGCTTGCCGATCTAACGCGTCGCCTGCTGGCCATCCCCGGTGTGCTCGATGGCGTGGTGATCCAGCTCGCCGATGGCGATACGCTGGGTGTGCATCGCATTGCCGCGCTTGCCGTGGCGCCGGGGCTGGACGAGCACACTATTCTCGATGCGTTGCGCACCGCCATTGACCCGGTATTTTTGCCGCGGCCACTGCGGTTGGTTGACGCCCTGCCACGCAATGAAACTGGCAAGCTGCCGCGAGCCGATCTACTGGCATTGCTTGGCCACCATCACGGTTGAAAACCTGTGGGATGTGCTCGGTCGCCATGGGGGCGAAGCCAGGGCCGTATGCGGCGGCTGGCGATAAACCCTGCGGGATTATCGCCAGCCGTGGCGTGCCCTACAATGCGCGATCAGCAATCGTCGCGCATCTACTCGAGCATCGGAATCAGGCATGAAAGTTCTCGTCATCGGCAACGGCGGTCGCGAGCACGCGCTGGCGTGGAAGCTCAAGCAGTCGCCGCGCGTCAGCGAAGTGATCGTGGCGCCGGGCAATGCCGGCACCGCCCATGAACACGGTGTGCGCAATGTCGATGTGGCGGCCAGCGATATCGATGGCCTGCTGAAGTTGGCCAGGAGCGAAAAAGTCGGCCTTACGGTGGTTGGTCCCGAGGTGCCGCTGGTCGCCGGCGTGGTTGACCGCTTTCGCGACGCTGGTCTGCGCATCTTTGGCCCGCGTGCTATCGCCGCGCAGCTGGAAGGCTCCAAGGCGTTTGCCAAGGACTTTCTGCTCCGCCACAACATTCCCACCTCGCGCTACGCCGTATTTACCGATCTCAACCCAGCACTGGCCTATGTGCGCCAGCATGGCGCGCCGATCGTGATCAAGGCCGATGGCTTGGCCGCCGGCAAGGGCGTGGTGGTGGCATTGACGCTGGCGGACGCCGAACTGGCCCTGCATGACATGCTCGGTGCGCACAGCTTCGGCGACGCCTCGGCGCGGGTCGTGATCGAGGAGTTTCTCGACGGCGAGGAAGCCAGCTATATCGTGATGAGCGACGGCAGCCACGCGCTGCCGATGGCCAGCAGCCAGGATCACAAACGCCGCGATGACAACGATCTCGGCCCAAACACCGGCGGTATGGGCGCGTATTCGCCAGCGCCCGTGGTCACACCGGAAATCGAACAGCGCATTCTGCGGGAAGTCATCGAGCCGACGCTGCACGGCATGGCCAGCGAGGGCGCGCCCTTCATTGGTTTCCTGTATGCGGGCCTGATGATCGACAAGAGTGGCGCGCCGAAAGTGATCGAGTTCAACGTGCGCTTCGGCGATCCGGAAACGCAGCCGATCATGCTGCGCCTGAAATCCGATCTGGTCGAGCTGATCGACGCCGCACTGGACGGCCGCCTGGAAACCATCAAGGCACGCTGGGATATTCGCCCCGCGATTGGCGTCGTGATGGCAGCCGGTGGCTATCCCGGTCAAGTTCGCAGCGGCGCCTTGATCGAGGGTCTCGACGCACCGACCCAGGCTGACGTCAAAGTCTTCCATGCTGGCACCAAGTCGAATGCCGAAGGGCGTGCCGTAACGGCCGGCGGCCGCGTGCTGACGGTGTGCGCGCTGGGCAGCGACATTGCTGCTGCCCGCGAACGGGCGTATACCGCAGTCGACGAAATTCACTATGATGGCGCCTTTTACCGCCGCGATATTGCCTATCGCGCTCTGCGGCGCCTTTGATGGTTTCTTCGCAGTGAATGCGACATGGTTTGAGCGTTGTGGATTACTGAAACTGTGATGCAAGTGGCTGGTGCAGGCAGCTGCATACGCTAGCGAATGGATGCAATGCCAGCCGGCCCTATTTTCATATGGCCGTCTTTTTAGGCTATGCTCGGAGCTTCCCCCGCGAAAAACCGATGGCGCACGGCGTCTGACGCTCTTATTCGCGCTCGTTTTCACGTTGATGAGGTTTTCCCATGCGCAAGATGGTTTTGTCGCTTATTCCCTTTGCTGTACTGGCTTTGGCCGGCTGCAATTCGTCTTCGTCTTCGTCCGACAGCGCACCCGCCTCGGCGAGTACGGCCGGCGCTGCCAAGGTTGCGAATGAGGTGAGCGGTACGGTTACGCTGCACTCGCAGGCTCAGGCACTGTCGCCGAAGGCATCGCTCAGCATCAAGTTGGTCGACGTCTCTTCTACCGCCGACGCCAGCGCACCGCCGCTGGCTCTCAAGTTGATCACGCCGGCTACCCAGTTCCCGCAGCCGTTTGCGATGAGCTTCGATCCCGCGAAAGTGAAGCAAAATGATATTTACGTCGTGCAGGCGGAGCTGAGCGACGGTGACCGTCACTACACGATGAAGATCCAGGCGCTAGTGCTCACCAATGGCAACAAGAGCGACGGTATTGCCATTGAACTGTCGGCAGAGCAGACGGCAGGTGAAAAGGCTCTGGCCGCGTTCACTGACGTGCAGAAGCAGCTCGGTGCGATGAAGGTCAAGAGCGGTACCAAGCTGGACAAGGACGTTTCGCGCAGCTGGCAGGTATTTCGCCAGGACAATGAGTTGAAGTTCATCCGTGAACTGGTCGATTACGGCGCCAAGGGCTTCACCAGCACCGACTACGCCTACAAGAACGGCAAGCCGTGGGTCGTCGTGCAGCAGACCAAGCCAAACCAGGGTGCCAAGCCCACTGCGATCGACCGCGCCGGTTGGGACGACAACGGCAGCCTGGTGCTGAAGCAGCACGAGGTTAACGGCAACGTGCAGGTGCTGGACGATTCGGCTGCCGCCGGTCTGCAGAAGCAGGGCCTGGATGTGTTGAATCTGGCAACCGGGGGCAAGGACAAGTAAGTCGCTGCAAGTCAATGCCGAGAGGCTGAATCAATCAGCCATCTGGACGTCCATTTTCATGGGCATCCGAAAATAAAAAAGCCGCCCGAGTCAAGGGCGGCTTTTTTTATTGGGTCCTCAGACCAGCGGTCTTCTGATCAGAAGCGGTATCTCAGCCCGAGGTTGAAACCGTTGTACCGCTGGCTGCTGTCGCTGAAATGCGCGTTGTACGACATCGTGCCGCTGAGCTGAGGGCTGAACTGCGCCGTCAGGCCCAAGTCAGCGCTACCCCAGGTCTTGTCGGGGATATAGCCGGCGATCGTAAACTGGCCGTTCAACGAGTTGAGACCTGTCGTGACATCGCGCGCATCAGCCTTGCTGTCGCGGTTGAAAGCCAGTTCGGCGTAGGGGACGAAGGTGGTGCTGGCTGTTTGCCACTGGCCCTGCAAGCGCCAGCCGAGGGTGCTGATCAGCGCCTTGCGGTGCTGGCTGCCAAACCACATCGCCGTGCTGTCGTCGCCGTTTTCGTGATAGCCGTCGACGCGGATGCTCTGATACTCGATGTTGGCAAATGGTCCATTTTTCAGCGTGCCCTGGCCGAACCACCAGCCGCCGGTGAGGCCTGCGCCGGCATGCGAACCGTTGGGGTTGCCGGTTTCGGTGCGGTCGAGCGGTCCCAGCTGGATGATGCGATTCACGTCAGTGAAATTGGAATGGCCAGCCTCACCGTAAGCTCCCACATAGCCGCCACCCACGTGATAGGTGGCGTAGGCCAGCGCGGAGGTATCGTTGAGATCATAGCCACCACCGCCGTTGAAGTTCGCGGTGTTGCGCCCCAGGCCCAGGGCCACGCCCATCGACAGATTGTCATTGCTGCGCAGATCGGCACCGATGGTCAGGTTCGTGTTGTCGCTGGTCGTGCGTGGCGAATTGTAGGTACCGTCAAAACGCTGCAGCCCGAAATTGACCGTCGCGAACACGCGGCTGTCGGCGCCGGTATCGTCGGACTGCATCTGTGTACGCACGGCCTTGGTCTGGGCGGTGCTCACCGCCAACGGTGCTTCGCCCAGCAGGGAGATCTGACCCGGCGCATGCAGTTCGGACAGCACGTACTGGCTGAAAATTTCATGGGCAGCCGTGGTGGGATGTACGCCGTCGGCGAACAGGTAGTCCTGAGCAGCATTCGGCGTTACCAGCGTGCTGCTATTGCAATCGTGCGAACTTGACGTGGTGCAAGCCGGAACGGTGGTGTTTACGAAGCCAAAGGCAGTCGGATTGGCCAGTACTTCGTTGAATAATGCGTACGTGTTGACCGAAAGAATATTGGCACCGGTGGCGGCCAGACCAGCATTGAGCGTCTGGTTATACGACGTCGATACATTGCTGAGGAAAGTCTGGATGCCCGGCACGAGCGCCGCATCGGATGCTGCGGACGGCGTCTTGCCGATGTCCGGCAGATTGAATACCACCACGTAATTCGCACCCGCCTGCTTCAACTGGGTGATCAGCGACAGCTCCTGCGTGGCAGCGGCGTTGATGTTGGTCGTTGCCTGTGCGGCTGTTTCGCCAGCGCCAGGAAAGATGGTGCCGATACCGTATTGGGTCGCGTGATAGAAAATATCGTTCGCACCACCCCACACCATGTACAGGCTGCGTGGATCGGCTTTGGTGCCGTTCGCCAAATAGCCATTGACCTGCTGGGTCAGCGTGGGAATCGATGGATCGGGGCCATCGTCATCCGTCACTACGCCGGCGCCGCCGAAAGCGTAGTCGCTCCCGCCTACGCGCGAAGGCTGCAGGTTGAAACCGTAGCCAGCAGCGATGTACTGAACCGCCACATCGCCCGGGTTGGTGGTGAACTTGGAGTAGCTGTTGAGCGAAGTGGAAAAAAACTGGCCGGCGTCACTCAGGCTGTCGCCGAAAACTACGATGTTGTCGAATGGCGGATTGTCGGCCGCCTGTGCATTGACGGCAAACAGCATGGCGGCGGTGATCGCCGTGACCAGATAGCGGGTGCGAAGCATGGTGTGACTCCCCTTCAGTACCAGGGCCCGGATGAGGGCCGTAACGAGGGCGTCACACTATCGGAAACGGTATCCATACGCATGCGCAGGTGCAGCATAAAAAACCTGCGTTCCGCTAGTTTTTGCGGGCCTTGGCAAACGCATCGGCAAAGGCCCCGCTGGCTGGTGCAGCGGCCTGTTTTGGCGCTGTGCTGCCACCACGTGATGCCGGCCGAGCGTCGCCGTTTTTCGTGTCACGCGGAGTACGTGCATCGCTGCCCGCGACGGGGCGGCTGCGACTCTGGCCGGGTTCGTCGTCCAGCCGCATCGAGAGGCCGATGCGCTGACGTGGCAGGTCCACTTCCATCACCTTGACCTTGACGATGTCACCGGCCTTGACCGCATCGCGTGGATCCTTGACGAAGGTATGCGACAGCGCCGACACGTGGACGAGCCCGTCCTGATGCACGCCGATGTCGACGAATGCGCCGAAGGCGGCAACATTGGTGACACGGCCTTCGAGAATCATGCCGGGCTTGAGGTCCTTCACGTCTTCGACGCCCTCGGCAAAACTCGGTGCGACGAATTCGGGACGTGGATCGCGGCCGGGTTTTTCCAGCTCTTTCAGGATGTCGCGCACGGTCGGCAGGCCGAAGCGTTCATCGGTGAACTGCTCGGGCGCCAGGCCCCGCAGGAACGCACTGTCGCCCAGCACGCTTTTCACCTCACGGCCGCATTGGGCGATGATCCGCTCAACCACGGGATACGCCTCAGGATGCACTGCGCTGGCATCCAGCGGATTGTCGCCGTGCGATACGCGCAGGAATCCGGCGCATTGCTCGAACGCCTTGTCGCCCAGTCGCGGCACTTTCAGCAGCGCCTTGCGGTTGGCGAACGGGCCGTTGGCATCACGATGTTTCACCACGTTCTCGGCGACGGCGGCGGACAGGCCGGCTACGCGTGACAGCAGCACGGCGGATGCGGTGTTCACATCCACGCCGACGGCATTGACGCAATCCTCGACGCGGGCTTCCAGCGCACGCGCCAGCTTGATCTGGTTGACGTCATGCTGGTACTGACCTACGCCGATCGCCTTCGGCTCGATCTTCACCAGTTCGGCCAGCGGATCCTGCAGGCGGCGCGCGATCGACACGGCGCCGCGCAGGCTCACGTCGAGTTCGGGAAATTCCTTCGCCGCCAGCTCAGAGGCGGAGTACACCGATGCACCCGCTTCGCTCACCACGATTTTCGACATTTTCAGATCGGCGTGCTTTTTCATCAGCTCGCCGGCCAGTTTGTCGGTTTCGCGCGAGGCGGTGCCATTGCCGATCGCGATCAGGTCGACGCCGTGCTGTTTGCCCAATTTCGCCAGCTGCGCAATGGATTCATTCCACTGCTTGCGTGGCTCATGCGGATAAATCACGTCAGTAGCCAGCAGCTTGCCGGTGGCATCGACCACGGCGACTTTCACACCGGTGCGGATGCCGGGGTCCAGGCCCATCACTGTGCGGGCGCCGGCCGGCGCGGCCAGCATCAGGTCTTTGAGGTTGTCGCCGAACACGCGGATTGCCTCGTCCTCGGCGCCTTCGCGTACGCGGCCGAACAGGTCCAGTGTGAGATGCAGATGAAGCTTTACGCGCCAGGTCAGCCGCACCGTTTCACGCAGCCATGCATCGGCGGCGCGGTTGCGATGCTGGATATCAGCGCGCGCCGCCACGCGGCCTTCGCCTTCGGCGTGGCCTTGCTCGCTGTCGACGGTAGGGCTGAGTTCCAGCTCGATCACGCCCTCGTTGCGCGCGCGCATCAGTGCCAGCAGGCGGTGCGAGGGAATCTTGCCGATCGGTTCGATGTGGTCGAAGTAGTCGCGGAATTTCGCGCCTTCGTCTTCCTTGCCCGCGACGACCTTGGCGCGGATCTGGCCTTTGGCCCACATCCAGTCGCGCAGTTCGCCGACCAGATAGGCATCTTCGGCGATCGATTCCATCAGGATCGCACGGGCGCCATCGAGCGCTGCGCGCACGTCGGCGATGCCTTTTTCTGCATCGACGAAGGCTTCGGCAAAGGCTTCTGGCGTTTGTGTCGGATCATCGCGCAGGCCGGTCGCCAGCGGTTCGAGGCCGGCTTCGCGCGCGATCTGCGCCTTGGTGCGGCGCTTGGGCTTGTACGGCAGGTAGAGATCTTCCAGTCGCGCCTTGGTATCGGCAGCGAGCAGATCATTTTTCAGCGCATCGCTGAGCTTGCCCTGTTCCTCGACGCTGGCCAGGATTGCCGCGCGACGTTCTTCCAGCTCGCGCAGATAGCGCAGGCGCTCTTCCAGCAAACGTAGCTGGGTGTCATCGAGCCCGCCGGTCACTTCCTTGCGGTAGCGCGCGATAAACGGCACGGTCGCGCCGCCGTCGAGAAGATCCACGGCCGCACGCACCTGGTCGGGCTTGGCGGCAATATCCTGGGCAATGCGATGTTCGATGCTGAGCATGGGGCTGGGGTGTTCTCTGAAAAATCCGGCGATGCCAGAGGGGACTGCGAATGATAGCAAGCCGCTCCATGGCGGTGATTGGGCGTGTCATCAATGACCAAGCGGCCCGCGCCGGGAACTGTTTGCGCGCAGGCCAAGGAAGAGCGAAGAAGTGTACGTCCGTACACGACTGAGCGATGACGCAGGCCTGTGGGCAAACAGACCCGGCCCGTAGGGTTGCTTCGCTGTGGCCGCCATGCGGCAGCGCGCGGCTTGGCCTGACCGCCAGTCAGGCGCTGCGCCACGCACCACCACCTGACGGCCGCAGCGAAACAACGCGAGCCACTTGGTCATTGATGACACGCCCTAGTTGCCGAGAAAGTGCGTCGGCAATAAATGAAAGCGGCGCCGAAGCAGAACTCCGGCGCCGTTGTTCGATAGAGAACAATCAGGCTGTAAACGAATTATTACTGCTACCTGGTGTTGCCTGGGTTGGCTTGAACTCGCTAGCGCGTCCGTTGAGCACCAGCGTGCCGACGACCATGTCGTGCAGGCCCTGCTTGCGCTGTGTCCACGTCACCATCAGAAAACCGATACACAAGATAAAAGCGCTGAGATATTTGGCGGGGTAGCGACCGAGCGCGCGTGGAAGACTGATGCGCGCGCCCTGCATGTCGGTAACGCGAATGCCCAGCGCCAGCTTGCCTATGGTTGCCTGCCATGCAGAGCTTTCGCAGAACGCAAAATACAACCAGGTCATCACGGTGATGATAAGCACGGCTGGCAGCATCGTGTCGTAGTACTGGCTGAACGCCGTCAGCATCAGATGAGGGTCGTCCGGCGCGGAAAGCTGTGCCTGTTTCATGGCAGCTTCCGCTGCGTCGCCACCCATGATTTTTTGAATCAGCAGGCTGGGGATGTAAAGAATGATGGCGTCGAGTATGTAGGCGGCAACACGCTTCCAGAAACCGGCATAGTCTTCCAGTGTGGCGGTCGTGGTTTGCGGGAGCGCGCCAGGTGCGCTTGATGCCGTAAACGCGGGTGGTGGGGTGCTGCGCACTTCTTCCGGAAACAATACGGACAGCGGTTGCCAGTCGGCGAGCCCTTCGTACCAACCGAGGTCGTCCCTGCTCACCTGGCCGCTGCGCAGCCATTGGCGGATATCTCCATCGGTATAGGGGCCATGTCGCTCGCCATCGCGTCCGATCCACACTTCCATCGCTGTACCTCCTGATGATCAATGCCGCATGATGCCACGCATGCACGGCGGCCGAGCATGACGAGACGCTCAGGCCGCGGCACGTCGCTTCAGATGCACCAGTAGCAGCGAAATGGCCGCCGGTGTGACGCCGCTCACGCGCGCAGCCTGACCCACGGTGGCCGGCAGCGTGCGCTTGAGTTTCAACAGCACTTCGGCAGAGAGGCCACGGACCTTGTCGTAGTCGAAGCTGGCAGGGATCGCGGTGTGCTCGTTGCGGTGCTGGCGCTCGATCTCCTCACGCTGGCGCTGCAGGTAGCCGGCGTACTTCACCTGTACCTCGACTTGTGCCGCAACATCATCGCGTTCGACGGCGGGGCCGAGCTCGTTGACCGTAGCGAGCTTGGCGTAATCCAGCTCCGGCCGGCGCAGCAAATCCAGCGCGTTGGTTTCGCGACTGACAGCGATGCCAAGCTGTCGCTCGATCGCTGCGCCCAGCGCATTCGCTGGCGTGGCCCACAGTCCCTGCAGGCGCCGTATTTCGGCATCGACGGCATCGCGCTTGGTGCGCAGCGCATCGAAGCGCGCCTGCGGCACAACGCCGAGCGCATGGCCGGTTTCGGTGAGCCGCAGGTCGGCGTTGTCCTCGCGCAGATGCAGCCGATATTCGGCGCGCGAGGTGAACATGCGGTAGGGCTCGATGGTGCCGTTGCTGGTGAGATCGTCGATCAGTACGCCGATATAGGCCTCGTCGCGGCGCGGATACCACGGCGCCTTGTCCTGTATGGCGCGCGCAGCATTGAGCCCGGCGATCAGGCCCTGCGCGGCGGCTTCCTCATAGCCGGTGGTGCCGTTGATCTGGCCGGCGAAATACAGGCCGCCGATGGCCTTGGTTTCCAGCCACGGGTTGAGCCCGCGCGGGTCGAAGTAGTCGTATTCGATCGCGTAGCCGGGTCGCGTGATGTGCGCGCGTTCGAAACCCTTGATCGACTGCACCAGCGCCAGCTGCACGTCGTACGGCAGCGAGGTGGAGATGCCATTCGGATAGATCTCGAACGTGTCCAGCCCTTCCGGCTCGATAAAGATCTGGTGCGAGGATTTCTCGGCGAAGCGGACCACCTTGTCTTCGATTGACGGGCAGTAGCGCGGGCCGACGCCTTCGATCTGTCCGGTGTACAGCGGCGAACGGTCCAGCGCGCCGCGGATCAACTCATGCGTGCGCTCGGAAGTGTGGGTGATCCAGCAGCTGATCTGGCGCGGATGCTCGTCGCGCGTGCCGAGGTAGGAAAACATCGGCGTTGGATTGTCGCCGGGCTGCTCTTCCAGTTCGCTGAAATCGATGCTGCGCAAATCGATGCGTGGCGGCGTACCGGTTTTCAGGCGATCGGCGGCGACCGGCAGTTCGCGCAGTTTTTGCGCCAGGGCGCTGGCTGGCGGATCGCCGGCACGGCCGCCAGCGTACTGTGCGGGACCGATATGAATCTTGCCGGCGAGAAAGGTGCCAGCCGTCAGCACCACGCTCTTCGCACCGAACGACAGGCCCATCTGCGTGACGACCCCGGTAACGCGGCCGTTCTCGATGATCAGGTCGTCCACCGCCTGCTGGAACAGTTCGAGGTTCGATTGAGTCTCCACGATGCGGCGGATCGCGGCCTTGTACAGCGAGCGGTCGGCCTGGCAGCGGGTAGCGCGTACGGCCGGACCCTTTGATGCGTTCAGTGTGCGCCACTGGATGCCGGCGCGATCGGCTGCATGTGCCATTGCGCCACCGAGCGCGTCGATCTCTTTGACCAGATGTCCCTTGCCGATGCCGCCGATGGCCGGGTTGCAGCTCATTTGGCCGATGGTTTCGATGTTGTGACTCAGCAATAGCGTGCGCGCGCCGGTACGCGCAGAAGCCAGCGCCGCCTCAGTACCGGCGTGTCCGCCGCCGATCACGATCACGTCGTAGTGGATGGGATGACGCATCAGACTGCCCCGAGGATGCACATGGTGACCAAACAAGCTGCTATTTTAGCGCCATCCGGCCGATGGCAGCTCGATCATGCTTGATGGCACGGTTTCTGCTTATAGCCAATCAGCACTTTCACGGGCAGACGCTGCGCGATTCGCGCGCCGAGATCGAACGGACAGGGGTTCGATTGTGTACCGGGAAAGGAAGCAAGACGGCACCCTTCGGGGTGCCGTCGCCTTTTGTGGGGCCTCAAAGACAAAGCCCCGCCGTTTGTGCGGCGGGGCTTTGTCTTTGAATAAATCTGGCGCCAGGCGGTCTCAGGAACAGGGGGAATCCAGGAAGACCGTATTGCCAGGCGCCAGAAAGCGGAAACTTGGTTCCAGGTAGGCAATAACTTGCGCCACTTGGAGACTTGATTTTTGACTTTATCGCGTGAACCCGAAGTGACTGTAACGGGAGTTTGTGTCGGCTCGGGGCAGCAGCTGACGCGCTGCGTCAGCCATGTGATAGGTCTCTCGCGATAAGTGTGACGTCAATCACGTATTGGCATGAGTGTTGCATCATTGAAATGACCAAATGAGGAGACTCACCATGGACATGAATTTCGAGCCGTTGTATCCGCATCACGATTTGCTGATCGAGCTCGGCCGGGTTGAAATGGCCATAGATAGCTTGGGTGAGCGCGATGACAGCGAGCGCGGATCGCTGCAGCCGCGCCTTGAGTCACGTATGAGTGCCCTGCTTGAAGCACTGCGTGACCTTGCTGTTTGATTGATGCACCGTGCGCAAGGCAAACGCGCCAAGCGCACTGATGGTGATGCCGGCCTCGCACCTTGCGAGGCCATATCGACAACCGGCTGGTTCAGTGCTTGAAGATGCTATCGACGATTTCCGTCAGATTGCGCGATAGATCTTCCTGACGCGCCAATGCCGCAATCACCGCATGGGCGGCTTCACGTCGGCGTGGCTCAAGACGCTGCCAACCATTGAACGCGGTGGCGATTCGCGCGGCGAGCTGTGGGTTCAATGCATCAAGCTGGATAAGCCGGTCGGCCAGCAACTGATAGCCCGCACCATCGGTACGATGAAATCCGCTGGGGTTGCCACGCACAAACGTACCCAGCAGCGCATGGACGCGATTCGGATTCTTCAGCGTAAATGCGGGGTCGCGCTCTAGCGCCCGCACCCGGTCCAGCGCGTCGGTTGCCGTGGACTGCGCCTGGATGGCAAACCACTTGTCCATCGCCAATGCGTTGTCGGCATAGCGTCGGCGATAGTGCTGCAGCGCTGGCGCAGCCTGCGCTGGCTGATCACGAAGTAGCACGGCGAGTGCGGCAAGTCGGTCGGTCATCGCCGGTGCGCTGTTGTACTGGTTCTGAGCCAGCAGGTAGGCGCTGGCACCATCGACTAATTCCAGCAGTTCCAACACGTGGCGCTTGAGCCGTCGTCTCGCCTGGCTGATCGGGTCGAGCTGTGCACTGGCATGTCTTGCCAGATCGCGATAACGCTGCTCCAGAACTTTTGCGCCGATCCGCTCGGCTAGCTGTTGTTGCAGGCTCAGGCGCAGCTCGTGGATGCGCTGCGGATCGACCACGCTCTCGCGTTCGGCCAGTTCGACTTCGCCCGGCGGTGTCAGCAGGTCGGCGAGCAGTGCATCGTCGATACCGTCATTGGTAAACAGTGTCGCGAGCGTATCGCACCACGTCTGCACGGCATCGCTGGTGTTGCCGTCGCGCAGGTTTTCATAGGCGCGGGCGGCAAGCTGTTGCCCCGCTTCCCAGCGATTGAAGCCGTCGACATCGTGGCCCAGTAGCAGCGCCAGTTGGGTGGGCGTGTAGTCGCATTCCAGAATCACCGGTGCGGAAAATCCGCGCAGCAGCGAAGGTACTGGTGTTGCGTCGACGTTCTTGAACACGAAAGTCTGTTCGGATTGCGCCAAAAC
This sequence comes from Rhodanobacter sp. A1T4, assembly GCF_014207185.1. GTDB lineage: Bacteria > Pseudomonadota > Gammaproteobacteria > Xanthomonadales > Rhodanobacteraceae > Rhodanobacter. Next base: position 207,718 of record NZ_JACHCP010000010.1, on the reverse strand, counting down.
AACCACGCTTTCAGTCCCTGTCGACTCGCCGGTGATCTCGGACGTCTGGCCTTCCAGATGTAGCGGCAGCATTTCGCCGCTGTCAGCAAACAGCGCCAGTTTCACCGGAATCGGTAGCGATTCGTGTGGCTTCAAATCACCGTCGTTGGATGCATGCTGGGAAAGCGTGAGTGCGTAGGTTCGCTGCACAGCATCGTAATCGCCGCGCGCCTTGAGTCGCGGCGTGCCGGCCTTGGCATACCAGACCAGGTTTGCCATCAGGTCGATACCGTTGGCATCACCGAGCGCCGAAAGGAAATCCTCCAGCGTGGCTGCTTTGCCGTCGTTACGTGTGAAGTAAAGATCCATGCCCCGCCGAAAGCCATCCTTGCCCAGTCGCGAAGAGAGCATGCGCACCAACTCGGAGCCTTTTTCGTAAACGGTCGCGGTGTAGAAGTTGTTGATTTCGTTGTACTGCGACGGACGCACTGGATGCGCCAACGGGCCGGCGTCCTCGGGGAATTGGGCGCGACGTAGCAGCGCGACGTCTTCGATGCGCTTCAGTGGCGCGGAGTTCATGTCGGCCGAAAAACTCTGTTCGCGAAATACCGTCAGACCTTCCTTCAGTGACAGCTGAAACCAGTCGCGGCAGGTCACCCGATTGCCGCTCCAGTTGTGGAAATACTCATGCGCGACCACCGCCTCGACGTGCCGGTACTCATCGTCGGTCGAGCTGTCCGGGTCGGCCAGCAGGTACTTCGCGTTGAAGATATTGAGGCCCTTGTTCTCCATCGCCCCCATGTTGAAATCGTGGGTGGCGACGATGTGGAACACGGCCAGATCATAGTTGCGGCCGTAGGTCTGCTCGTCCCAGCGCATCGCGCGCTCGAGCGAATCCATGGCGTAATCGCATTGATGAATCGCGTCGGATTCGGCCCAGATATTCAGCGTCACCGCGCGCTGGTCAGCAGTCACGTAATCGCGCGAAATCTTTTCCAGCTTGCCGGCGACCAGGGCGAACAGATAACTCGGCTTGCGATACGGATCGACGAAGCGCGCCCAATGCCGGCCATTGTCCAGCTCGCCGGTGCCATCGGCATTGCCCCCGGCGAGCAGTACCGGGAAGCGCACCTTGTCCGCACGCAGGGTAACTGTGTAAAGCGACTGCACGTCCGGGCGATCGGGGAAAAACGTAATGTGGCGAAAGCCTTCGGCTTCGCATTGAGTGAGCAGAAAACCACTCTCGTGCTTGCCGGAAAAAAACAGGCCCTCCATCGTGGTATTCGCTGCCGGTCGCAGGCGCACGCGGGTCTCCAGCACGCTGCCATCCTTGGCGCCGTAGACCTCGAGCACGCCATCGGCGTAAAGGTAGGCGGATTCGGGCAGTGGTTTGCCATCCAGTGCGATCGACAGCAGTTCGAGGTTTTCGCCATCCAGCCGCAGCGTCGAGGATGGCGCGGCATCGCTGCGCAACAGCAGGCGCGAGCACAGTTCGGTGGTGTCGATGCCGAGGTCGAAATCGAGTTCAACCGTTTCGACCTGCCAGGCGGGTACTCGATAGTCGCTGAGACGAATCAGCGCAGACTTTTTCTCGGGGGTCGTATTCATGTAAATAGCAGGGCGCGGGGAGTACGCAGGTTACCATGCAGTCTATTGATGGCCGAAAATTCCGGAAAACCCCATGACACGATATACCGCCGAAAAAGCCCTGCTGGGCGACCAACCAATCATCGTGCTGACCGATCACGACGATCAGAGAAAACTGCGCGTGGCTTGTCATGGCGCGGCGCTGCTCAGCTTCCAGGTGCCGCTCAACGGCGAGTTGCATGACATCGCCGATGGCTATCGCGATGCGAATGAGGTGGCCACCCGGCCAGGCTCACGCTTTGCGATCATGGTGCCGTTCGCCGGCCGTATTGGCGATGCGCGCTACACCTTCGATGGGCAGGCAGAAGATCTGCAGCCGGGCGTCATCGGAGCCGATCGCGCGAGTCGCCACGGTTTCGTGCGCAATACCGATTTCGAGATTGCAGAGCTGACGGCCGACGCCGCGGGGGCACGCGTCACTCTGTCGACATCGGCGATCCGCCCGCAGCCGGGTTATCCGCATTCGATTGATCTGGCGGTGGCGTTTACGCTGGACGCCGGCGGCATCGCGCTCGACGTCAGCATGCACAATGTTGGCGACACTGAGGCGCCGTGCTTCTTTGGCTGGCACCCCTATTTCCGTGTAGGCAACAGTGCGCTTGCGGGCAGCGCCGCTGATGGCTGGCAGCTGCAGATTCCGGGTGAGACGTTGATTCGCACCGACGCCGATCTCATCGCGCTGCCGGGTGCCGAGGCTTACGTGCCTCTGGACGACGCACCGGCCTTCGATTTCCGCGAAGCGCGACTGATCGGTAGCACGATCCTCGATCACGAGTACACCGATCTGCAGGTCGAGGCCGATGGCTATATCCGCACGCGCCTGCGTGACCCGGTCAGCGGGCTGGCGATTGCGGTCTGGCAGGAGCGTGGCGTGATGCACGCATTCACCGCCGACACGGCGGCACGCGACGCGCGACGTGCCGTGGCGCTGGAGCCGATGGAATGCATGGCCGATGCGTTCAACCGGCCTGAATGGCTAGACGCCATCCGTTTGCTGCCGGGTGCCGAGCGGCGTTTTCGGTGCGGTGTGGAGGTGCTGCTGCCATGAACGCTGCAGTGATAAAGCAGACTTTGTCGAGCGACGTGCTGCCAAGCTACGCGCAGATTCTCGACGCTGCCGCGCGCATCGCGCCGTACGCGCGGGTGACGCCGGTGCTGCGCAGCGCGGCACTGGATGCGTTGAGCGGCTCCGAGCTGCATTTCAAATGCGAGAACCTGCAGCGCGGTGGTGCGTTCAAATTTCGCGGTGCCTGTAACGCGGTATGGGCGCTGACGGAGTCGCAGGCAGCGGCCGGCGTGGTGACGCATTCGTCCGGTAATCACGGCAACGCGCTGGCACTAGCCGCCGCCACGCGCGGCATTGCTGCGCATGTCATTGTGCCGCAAGGTGCGGTGCAGGCGAAGGTCGATGCGATCGCACGTGCCGGTGCAATCCTGCATCGCTGCGCGGCAACACAAGCGGCGCGCGAGGCGATGTCGGCCGAGGTGCAGCGCACCAGCGGCGCAGTGCTGGTGCATCCATACGCCGATACGCAAGTGATGGCCGGGCAGGGCACGGCAGCGCTGGAGCTGCTGAAGCAAGTGATTGGGTTGGATGCGCTAATCACGCCGGTGGGCGGCGGCGGCATGGCCAGCGGTACGGCAATTGCCGCACATGCAATCGATCCTTCCATGACTTTGTTCGGCGCCGAACCGCTTGGTGCCGACGATGCGGTGCGGTCGCTGTCACAAGGCCGGCGTGTGACGACGCTGGTGCCGGACACCCTGTGCGATGGCCTGCGCGCACTGATCGGCGAAACCAATCTCGATGCGCTACGCACGCACCACGTCGATGTGATCGCAGTCAGCGACGAAGAGTCGATTGCCGCCATGCAGCTGCTGTGGTCGGAGCTGAAGCTGGTGGTGGAAGTATCCAGTGCCACCGTGCTGGCGGCGATCCTGAAGCAGCCCGCGCGCTTTGCCGGCCGACGCGTCGGCGTGGTGCTCACCGGCGGCAATGTGGATTTGCAGTCGCTGCCCTGGAACGCGGGCTGACGCCATGCCTGCCGAGTACCGACGCGTGCGCTAAGCTGCCTCGGCCTCAGTGTGGCTGCTGGTGCTCGTGGCTGTCGTCGTGCTGGATGCAGAGGTTGGCTTTACGTGGGCCGCGTGCAGGGCATGCAAATCCATCGGGCTCAGCGTTTTGAGTGGAATGGGCGTGTAATCCTCGGCGAAGGACACTTCACCGGGCTTCCAGCCTGCCTTGCGGCGCACGGCGCCCAGAAAACGCTTGGTCGACACCCAGTGCAGGCCGAGCAGGGTGTAGTTGTTGTCGGCATCGATGATCGGGTCGCCGACACCGGTCGGTCGTGTCGGTTCGCCGTAGAGCGCTGTGCGAAACACCACATCCCAGATCGAGAACACCTGACCGTAGTTGCAGTTGTGCAGGTTCGGGCGATCCGGATCGACCAGCATGTGATGCAGGCGATGGAACTTCGGATCGACGAACACCTTTTCAAATAGCCGTCCAAAACCGAGCCGTACGTTGGTGTGCGAAAAGTTCTGCGCCAGCTCACCGAGCAGCATCAGCCAGGCGAATTCGTCCGGCTGTACGCCGATCAGCAGGCCGACCACGGCCAGCACCATCGACTGGATGAAGCCGTCGATCAGGTTGCCGCGGTCGTTGGTCCAGCAGCTCATCTGACGCTGGCTGTGATGCATGCTGTGCAGCGCCCACCACCACGGAATCGCATGCTGTGTGCGGTGCATCCAGTAATAAACGAAGTCGTAAATGGCGTAATAGAAAAGAAACAGCAGCAGCGGATGATGATCGAACCACGGGATCAGGTGCGAAATCGCCAACGGCGAGCCGGTGCTGTCGCTGGCGTCAGAATCGCTGCCACCGAACAGATGGCTGAACGGGGTGAGCACCAGATAGGTGAACAGTGGAAAGATGCCGAGCAGCATCAGAATCGTGTAATTGCGATCGACCAGGGTGAGCTTGCGGTGGGTCCATTGTTCGGCGGGGAACCAGGTTTCCAGCGGACGAAAAATCAGCCCGATGATCGCCACCTGCAGTGCCGCAATCATCAGCGCGCCGGCAATCTCGTCGGGATTGCCGGCCAGGCCGTTGATGTGGATCAGCGTAAGGAATGGCGTGACTGCATGACTGCTCAGCCAGGCAACCGCGTGGGACCAGAATTGGGAGAAATCGGGCATCGGTATTTTTTCGGAAGTGCTTGATGCCAATGATATCGCCGACGCCACGCTTCGATGCTGAATGAGGGCGAAGGTTTGTGTCCAGGCGTCAGTGAGACGATTCACCGCGGTGACATATGCCCAATCCGCTTACGGCGACGAGTCCTGCCACGACGAAGGCGATACCTAGCTGTTCCATTAGCTATGGTTGCTCGTGCAGGATGCTCCACGCCAGCAGCACGCTGACGATGGGTACACCCATGCTCGACCGGCTGGCAACAGCGGTCGGCAGCCGCAGCCGCACGATCGACCACAGCCATCCAGCGATGCTGGACGCTATCACCACACTGTGGGGAAGCCCGCTGATAAAGGCAGCGGTCCAGGCGATCGGCCGCTGTGGCACAGCCAGCGCAACGATGCCTAGCGCGATGCCACCCGTCAGCATCTGCCACGCGGTGAGATTGAGTACCGAAGGTTTGTGTCGCACGAACATGCGTTTTCTCAGCTAGGCCCAGATGAGAATGATGACGAGCATGGCGAACACGGCGCCGCATTGTGATGGCGAGGAAGCAGGCATGAAAACATCGCTGGCGCACGGATTTGCAGTTTAGCGCCTGGATCCTGCGGGTCGTCCGAGCGGATGCCGGTGCGCGGCAGCCCAACGCCAGTGGAACGGCCGTTGAGGCATGGCCTGCCGCGACCGTCACAAGTCCGTAAGATGGCGCCCCGGTGACAATCGAGTCCCGGGGACTTTCCATTCATGCGACGACTGCCGTTACATTTCACGCGAACCGGTGCGGTATCGCTCGGTGCGCTGCTGCTATTTGCCGGCTGTGTCTTTGCGACTGCGATGCAGGAGCCGAAGGTACTGCAACAGGTTTTCGTGCTGGCGTTGATGCTGTGCACTTTCGGCGCGCTGTTGTTTGTGACTGCGCGCTTTGCGACCGCGTTGGTGGTTTGCAGCGCGCTGTTTGCCGTGATCAAGTTTCTGTCGGTGCTGAAGATCAAGTATCTCGAAGAATCGCTGATGCCGTCGGACTTCATCTACTACGCCGGCACCAGCTTGCTCGATACGCTGCGGCACTATCCGCACCTGTACCTGCTGAGCATCGGCATTTGCGTCGTGGTGCCGCCGCTGTTGTGGCTGGTATGGCGCTGGGACTTGCACCTGTTTGTCGGACGCCGATGGTTGTCAGCGCTTGGTCTGCGCATGGGTGGCATTTTGCTCAGCGTCTTGGCATTCCTGATCTGCATGCTGCCCAACGGGCCGTTCGCGCAGGTGCATAACCGCGGCGTGTGGGAGAAATTATCCGACGATGCGCAGCTGACCAACTTCTTCATCAACTTCGACGATGCCCGCGTGCACCTGCCGGCAATGTCCAGCGACGCGATTGCCGAGCAGCAGTGGGGATCGACTGCGCAGGGTGAGCCAGGCAGCGCGCATCCACCGTATCCCGACATTGTGCAGGTGCTGGAAGAAAGCACTTTCGATCCGTCGATCTTCGCCGCCTGCGGCGTGCCGGAATGTCGTCTGCAACTGTTTCAGGCCGATGCGCGCACCCGCGGCACCGGCGTGCTGCGCACGCATACCTTCGGCGGTGGTACTTGGGTGAGCGAATTCGCCACGCTGACTGGCATGCCGCAGGATATTTTCGGTCCCGGCGGAATGTACGCGCCATACGTGCTGGCGCCGCACGTGCGCGACGCGCTGGCAATGCAGTTGCGGAGACTGGGTTACCTGACCATCGCGATCTATCCGACCGAAGGCAGCTTCATCAACGGCCGCAACGCCTACAAGTCGTATGGCTTCGATCATCTCTACGACGTCAACGAGCTGAAGCTGGACGAGTGGGAAGAAACCGACAAGCAGATGTTCGATGCGGCCAAGCGCGTCTACGATCAGGTCAAGAAGCCGGGCCAGCCGGTCTTTATCATGATCCTCACCATCAACCAGCACGGTCCGCACGACGATCTGCCGTTGGCCCAGCTGCCGGCGCCGTTCAATCGGGGCCTGTTGACCGGGCTGTCGCCGGCGGCAACGATCAACTTCAGTGCCTACCTGTCGCGCCTGCACGATTCCGATGTGGCCATGCGTGGGCTTGAGCATGATTTCCTTGACCGTGCGCAGCCAACCCTGCTGGTGCATTTCGGCGATCATCAGCCGTCGTTCGAGGGCATGATCCGGCCAATGGCACGCACACTACCGCTGGCGCTGCAGCCTTACCGCGATTACCTCACCTATTACATGCTCAAAAGCAATTTTGCGGGCGAGCCACTGCCGAGCTATCCGATGATGGATATCGCGTTTCTGCCAAGCATGGTGCTGCAGGCCGCCGGTCTACCGAAAGATCCCTATTTCTCCGCGCTGCATGAACTGCGCACGCGTTGCAACGGACTTTACGACGACTGCAAGATACCGGGACTGATTGACTCTTACCACGCATGGACGTTTGGACGTCTGCACGTCTATCAGTGAACGATTTTGGAAGTTGCCATGCCGTGCGGCTGACAATCTCCATGTCGGCTGTCAGCTAGCCGGCAAATGAAATGGCTGGTTCTGGCTCTTCAAACCAGACCAGTGAGCCGGACCGCTGCAGCCGATAGGGCAATGCCTTGCCGCGCAGTTCGATGTATCGCACCGCCTTGGCGACGATCGACACGCTTTCCTGATCGACGGAATCTTCCCTGGGCTTCTTCGTGTCGAAGACGCGTCTGCCGTTGACGTCACGGGTCTGCATGGAATAAAGCTCGATCTCCGAGCGGGCGGCGTGGTCGGCAATATCCAGCGCCAGTGAATGCACGGTCAGCTGATTGCTGATCCCATCATCCGCCTTGATGTCATCCAAGTAGTTAAGCATGGCATTCGTCCAAAAAATAACAAGTAATTACGTGCTGGCCTTCAATCATGGATTTTGCGAACAGCCGATGATGACAACATCGGCTAGCCAGCTCATCCCCAATTCCTGCCGATGCCGTTATCGTCCGTCAGGATTAAAATATTTCTGAAAAATTATGTCATTAGCTCTACACCCAATGCAGCAAGTTCAGCAATATCTTTGTGCAGCGATTCCCAGCGCTCCGTGCCGAACGACTCCACCATACGTGTCTGGACGCCTTCCCAATGCGCATTTGCGGCCAAAGTCAGGGCGCGGCCTTTGCGAGTCAGCGAAACCTGCTTCGCATGGCCTTCGCCAATCCGACCACCTTTTATTGCAACCCAGCCTGACTGGATCACTGGCGTGAGAGTGCGATATAGCGACGTGCGTTCCATGAACAAGATCTTGGCGAGTTGGCTCAAGGTCAACCATTCATGCCTGGAAGTGGTGCGAAGAACAGGCAGTTGGGCCGCACTGACACCGGCATCGGCCAGCGCTGCATCGTAAAGGCGACTGACGGAACGCGAAGCCTTGCGCAACATGGAGCAGGCACAGGGAAGTTGAGTGGCGGATAGCCTTTCCATAGAACAGTGTATTTGCATCTTTGGGTCGACGCAAAAGCCTTGGTACTCTGGGTTTGTCACATGGATATTACCGATCAAGGTTGGCTGAGCCGGTGCTGACAACCAGCGGATTGCTGGTTTATCCAGGTTGTCAAAAAATTTCCATGAATGCCTGCCAACCTGAGCGGCGTTGTCGAATTCCGTGACAGCTATCGGAGTGCAGCCATGAGTCGCCTATGCTTGATTACCTTCCTTGTCGCTGGAATGCTGGCCATGTCTATTACCGCCCAAGCCCATGAAAAACAGGCCGATGAAAAGCCCATTGCTGCCAGGGTGCTGGTGATCGGTCATCGCGGCGCCAGTGCGCTGCGGCCGGAACACACGCTGGCTTCCTATGGCAAGGCGATCGCCGATGGCGCGGACTTCGTCGAACCCGATCTGGTCATGACCAAGGACGGCGTGCCGGTGGCGCGGCACGAAAACGAGATCAGCGGCACCACGGACGTGGCCGCGCATCCGGAGTTCGCTGCACGCAAGACAACCAAGACGGTGGATGGAGAGAAGATCACTGGTTGGTTCACCGAAGACTTCACGCTGGCCGAGCTGAAAACCCTGCGTGCCCGCGAGCGTCTGCCGGAACTGCGCAGCACGAAGTACGACGGCGAGTTCCAGATTCCCACGCTGGATGAGATCATCGACTTCGTCGCTGCCGAGTCCGCCGTGATCGGGCATCCGGTCGGCATCATTCCCGAAATCAAGCACGGTACGTATTTTCAGAAGCTCGGCCTGCCAATGGAAGACAAGGTGCTGGCGATTCTCGCAGCACACTCGTATACGCAAACCGCGCCGGTGGAAATCCAGTCGTTCGAAATCGCCAACCTGCGCTATCTGCGCGGCAAGTTGGGTGGCATGGGCTCGAAAAATGGCCGCCCGAACATCCGCCTGCTGCAGCTGCTGGGGGATCCGAAAGAGCAGACGTACGATGTCACGGTTGCCGGCGGCAGACTGACTTTTGCCGACATGATGAAGCCCGCTGGCCTGCGCGATATTGCTGCCTATGCTGACGCCATTGGCCCGAACATCCGGGCGATCATTCCACTGGCGCCCGATGGCACGCTGGGTCATCCCACCGCACTGGTACATGACGCGCACGCGGCCGGACTTGAGCTGCATCCGTATACGTTTCGTCCCGAAAACAACTTTCAGGCGAAAAATTTCTGGCAGGGCAGCGATCCAAAAACCTTCAACGCGAAGGGCTCGGTGGCCGAGATCCGGGCGTATCTCGATGCCGGTATCGATGCGTTCTTTACCGATGATCCCGCGCTCGGTCGACAGGCGCTTGACGGTCGCTGAGTTGTCATGAACAAACGAACTAGCGAAGGATGGCTGTAACGGAACTGCAGCAGTCCCAGCCCAGCATGTGCAGCCTCTTTGTCATCGTGCGGATGGTTCCAATGCGTTTTCTGCGGTCTTGCCTGTTGCCGGGTGTTCTGTCGCTTGCCGTGACCCAGTCATCATTCGCGCAGTCTGCATCGACGCAAGCCTCCGCGGGGCAACCGGTACTGCTGATTTCGATCGACGGCCTGCGTCCGGCCGATGTGCTCGACGCGCAGCAGCGCGGCCTGCATCTGCCGAACCTCCAGGCTTTTCTCAAACAGGGCAGCTATGCGCATGATGTGCGCGGCGTGCTGCCGACACTGACGTATCCCAGCCACACCACACTGATCACCGGTGTGTCGCCGAACCTCCACGGCATCGGCAGCAACCTCACATTCGATCCCACCAACAAGAACCAGCAGGGCTGGGACTGGTACGCCAGCGACATTCATGTACCGACTCTGTGGGACGCTGCACATGCGGCCGGACTTAGCACGGCCAATGTGCACTGGCCGGTGAGCGTGGGCGCGCAGGTGGACTGGAACCTGCCACAGATCTGGCGCACCGGTCTGCCGGATGACCGCAAGCTGCTGGCGGCGCTGTCTACGCCAGGCCTGCTGCCCTCACTGGAAAAGGACCTCGGTCCTTACGCTGACGGTATTGACGAAAGCCTGGCTGGCGATCAGAACCGCACCCGCTTTGCGATCCACCTGCTTGAAACCCGCAAACCGCAGTTCATGACGGCTTACGTGACCGCGCTGGATACCGAACAGCATGCGACCGGCCCGGATACGCCGACCTCGCGCAAGACGCTGGAAGGTATCGATGTGTTGATTGGCGATCTGGTGGCGGCCGCGCAGCGCGTGCATCCCGATGGCATCGTGGCGATCGTTTCCGATCACGGCTTTGCGCCGGTGAAGCAGGACATCAATTTCTATTCACCCTTCATCAAGGCCGGCCTGGTCACCGTCAAGGATGGCGCCATCACCGACTGGCAGGCGGCTGTTTGGAACGACGGCGGCAGTGCCGCGATCGTATTGAAAGATCCGAACGATACCGCGGTAAAAGCCAAGGTCGCTGCACTGCTGAAGAAACTGCAGGATGATCCACGATACGAGATCGACCACGTGCTCGACCATGATCAGCTCGTCGCCCAGGGCGGCACGGGCCTGGCCAGCTGGTTTGTACTGCTGAAGATCGGCTACGAGCTGGGCGTGACGTCCGACGCACCGCTGCCAGCGTCTGGCCATTTCCTCGGCATGCACGGTTACGACCCGGCGACGCCAGAGATGCGCTCCACCTTCCTGATCGAAGGTCCGGGTATTCCGGCCGGCAAGAATCTGGGCTCGATCGACATGCGTGATATCGCGCCGACATTGGCCAAGCTGATGGGGGCCAGTCTGCCGCAGGCGCAGGGGCGTGCGCTGCCTTCACTAACCGCTGCGACAAAGTAATCGAAGCGGCGTGGCATCAGTGATGGCCGCGCCCCGCCAACACGAGGGTTCGCGCAGAAGCGCATGGGATCGTACCGATGGAAGCCCCCATCCCAACGCAGACCAGCGGCACGGGCCGCATTGCGAGCGATGTCTTGGTCGTGTGCTGAAAGATCACGCTAGTAAATGTCTACCGCGATCTTAGTTCGGAGCTCACGCAGGATATGGAAAGTGGATTATATCCAGCACATCCATTCACTGCCTTACGGGGCTAGCCTGGTCGAAATAGGTCCAGGTTTTGCCGCCGCTTTGCAATTGCTTCATCTGCAGCACGAAGTTGAATTGGGTGGCCGGGACTGGCGAGCCATCGACGCGTTTAACGCTTAGCCCGATGGCTGGCTGTGCCGGTTGCAATGTGGTCGGCGTCACTTTGTAGGCGTCGACTGGCTGAGCGAGTGGCCCAGTCAGGGATTCGTGCAGCACGCGGCCCTGCGCCTTGGGTAACGCCAGCCCCATCAATGCAGCGATGGTCGGCGCGAGATCGACGTTGCCGCTGGGCAGCGTGTCCTGAAAGTCGCCGCGAAAATCAGGGCCGGCAGCGAGCAGGGTGTTGTGGACGTCTATACGGCTGAAGCTTCCGTGTTCACCGCGTTCGTTGGACTGGCTGGCGTATTCGGTGCCGGGGAAACCCTGGATCTTGGCGTTGGCATCCCATGCGTAGCTGATGATGATGTCCGGCCCGCGCGCAGCATTCTCCAGATGCACGTTCTCGGCGGGCAGCGTGCCGGGGATGTTGCCGTAACGTTTGGCCACGAATACGGCGGCGACGTATTCGCGCGATTGCAGGAAACGTACGGTGCGCTTCACCAGCGCCGCATCGTGCTCGGGCTGGTAGAGGTATTCGGTACCGCCGTTGGAGGCGATCACCAGCGCACTCTTGGGTAGTGCATCGGGCAGCTTGTAGCTGGGCGTGGTGTATGGACCAGGCTTGCCGCAGAGGCGGCCGTCGTCGTCGAAGCGGGTCGGATGAAGTTGCGAACCATCGGTCTTGATACCGCTCATCACCGGTGCGTAGATGCAGCCGGTGCCGTCGAAAGCGGTGAAACCGCCGCGGGTCAGCTCATCGGCCAGGCGCACGCCGCCGGAGACGGAATAGCCCCACTCGTTGTCGATGGTGGTGACGCGACCATCGTTGATCTGGCGCAGCGGGAATAGATCGCGCGGGCCGGCGATATTGCTGTGTGCGTGGTCGGAGACGACGACGATGTCGGTGCTCTGGTCCATGCCCAGCGCTTTGAGCTTGTCTTCGAGCTGACCGAGCAGCGCGTCCTGCGCCTTCAGCGCCAGATGGAATTCCGGCGAGCCGACGCCATACTGATGCTCGGTGGTATCCGGGTTGCGCAGCCACACGATGCTGAGGTCGGGGCGATGCTGTGCCAGCACCTCTTCCAGATACACCTTCATCATCCACGCGTTCGCGGCGGCGGGCGTGGTGTCGACGCCGGCGGTGGCGTCCGAGCTGGCGCCATCCTTCAAGGTGAGCATCTTGCCCTGTTCGGTGGGTGAGTCGTTTTCTTCGCTGAGGTTGAGCTGGCTGGAGTCGTAAGTGTTGATGGTGTTTTTCGGCAGCGCGACGCCCGCTTTCTGCAGTTCCTTGGCGAAGGTCAGTGGCAGCGCGGTGTTCTCGTCGAGCAGCAAGCCGTTGTTCGAAGTGTCGCCGTTGGCGAGTTTGTAGTCCTGCAGGAAGGCCGGGCCGGACTTGCCGATCAGTGCTGTTTTCAGGCCGGCCTTGCGCGCGGTGGCGAACAGCGTGGGCAGTTCCAGCAGTTCGTGTGCGTAGTGCACATTGAGGTCACGCAGAATCGCGTAGTCCTCGGTGAAGATCGGCGACTGGAAGTCCACTACCTGTCCTTTCGCATCCGAACCTTTGGCGCCCGGTGCCCAGAAGTGGTTGCCGTAGAAACCGATCGTGCCGGGAAACGCGCCGGTGGCGAAGCTCGACGCGTTGGCCATGGTGAAGGTGGGATAGGTGGAATGGTTGTCCTCGAATACGCTGCCGCGGGCGCCCAGTGCCAGCAGGTTGGGCGTATCGTCCGCGCTGATCGCGTCCGGGCGCATGCCATCCCACACGAACACGATGACACGGTGGGTGGGCGCGGCGGCGAAGGTAGGCGCCAGCGGCAGGCCGGCCAGCAACAGGGAGCTGACCAGCAGGCGCAGCGAAGGCAGGGCGAAACGGGACATGCAAGACCTCGACGTGAATCAACAAGACAACCCGACATGCTGCGGACTGCGTGTTGCAGTTTGGTGGCAATCGCGTGCCGTGAAAGCTGTGGCGCTGCAGCACGTGGTTTCGGCGGTGCGTGGCTATCATCGCGATCCACGCCCGTATTCAAGTGATGCATGTCGACGCTTTCCACCCCAATTGCCCCTGGCGCGCCACCGGCGTGGTTGAAACCCGCGCTGGTCGTGGCAGCCATGGGCGCCATCGTGGGCGCGAGCGTCGGCAGTGGCGAGGTGGTCGATGGATGGCGCTGGTTGCACTGGCTGTGTAAGCCGCTGGCGACGGCGCTGATTTTTACGATGGTGTGGTGCGTGCGCTCGCCGGTATCGCAGGTCTACCGACGTCGTATCCTCAACGGCATCGCTTTCTCGCTGGTCGGCGATGTGTTCCTGATGCTCTCGCCGCGCTGGTTTGTTGCCGGACTGCTGGGATTTCTGCTGGCGCACGGTTGGTTCATTGCGGCGTTTCTCAGCGACAAGCCGCTGGTTGTGCGACCGCTGGCGTGGCTGCTGTGCCTGGCTTACGGCGCGCTTGCGGTGTGGTTGCTGTGGCCGACGCTGGAACTGCCGTTGCGCATCGCCGTGCCGCTGTATATCGCGGTGCTGGCGACCATGGCCGGGCAGGCGGTGGGGCGCGTGCTGTGGCTGCGTGCGCGACGTGATCCGCACGCGCTGGCAGCCGGCTTTGCGGCCACCGGCGCGCTGGTGTTCATGCTCAGCGACAGCCTGCTGGCGTGGAATCGCTTTCTGGTGCCGCTGCGGTGGTCGGCAGCCGCCGTGCTGGGGGCTTACTATGTGGCGCTGTGGCTGATCGCGCGTTCTGTCGATGCGCGAGCCACGCCCGCGATGATGGGAGGGATACAACGATGACGCCCGAACGCATCATGGCCTGGGCCATCCCGGGTTTCTTTGTGCTTATCGCCATTGAGTTCGCAGTGGCGCGCTGGCGCGGGCACAAGGCCTATCGCAGCAACGATGCGATCAACAGCCTCGGGCTGGGCGTGATCTCGCAGATTGTTGGCGTGTTCAGCAAGCTGCTCAGTGTGGGCATCTATGCGTGGTGCGTGCAGCACCTAGGGGTGTTCCATTTAGCGGCCAACAGCGTGTGGGTCTGGTTCAGTGCGCTGCTGCTGTACGACTTTCTCTATTACTGGCTGCATCGCATGGGGCACGAGGTCAACGTGCTGTGGGCGGCTCACGTAGTGCATCATCAGAGCGAGGATTACAACCTCACCACCGCGCTGCGCCAGACCGGCAGCGGCGTGCTGCTGGGCTGGTTGTTCTATTTGCCGATGGCGCTGTTGGGTTATCCGGTGGAAGTGTTCGTGGTCGTGGCGCTGATCGACTTGCTGTACCAGTTCTGGGTGCATACGGGCGAAATCGATAAGTTGGGCTGGTTTGATCGGGTGTTCTGCTCGCCGTCGAATCACCGTGCGCATCATGCGGTGAACGATCGCTACCTCGACAAGAACTATGGCGGCATCCTGATCCTGTGGGACCGACTGTTCGGTACCTTCACTGAAGAGAATGATAGCGAGCCGCCGGTGTTTGGCACGCGTTCGCCGCTGCAGAGCTGGAACCCGCTGTGGGCGAACGCTGAGGTGTATTGGGCCATGGCGCAGGACGCATGGCATGCCGAACGCTGGCGCGACAAACTGCAGCTGTGGTTTCGTCCGCCGGGCTGGCGGCCGGCCGACGTCACGGCGCGCTTTCCCAAGCCGGCGTTCGACATCGATCATCCGCGCTATGACCCGCCGATGTCGCGTGGCTTCACCGTCTACCTGCTGCTGCAGTTCGCGCTGCTGTTGGGGATGTCGATACATTTTCTGGCCCTGGTGCCCGTCGCTCCGCTGCCGACGCTGCTGCTCTATGCGGGCTATCTGGTGGCCAGCCTGTGCGTGCTGGGCGTACTGATGGAAGGTCGTCGCTCGGCCACATGGCTCGAAGGCGTTCGAGTGGTGGCAACGGCGCTGGTATCTGTGCTGAGCGGGAAGTGGTTCGGCATCGCTCATCTGGACGGCTATATGATGCTGGCGATTGCAGTGATTTTTGGCCTCAGCGCCCTGGCCTTGCCGTGGTTGCATGGTGGACAGAGGGCTTTGTCATTGCATGATGGCGCAGCGCCGGTTTGATGTCCCCATTCGCGCCCGTGTCGGAAGCCATGCGGGCAACAGCGGCACGATTCGCTATGATCGCCGTTCGTTTCCGGGGATCAACACATGAGTTTTCTTAGCAAGCTGCTGCGCCACAAGTCGGTCGAACAGCTGCAGGCCGAGGTGGGTCAACGCGGCGATTTCCGACGCGTGCTGGGGTTGTGGCAGCTCACCGCGATCGGCATTGGCGGCATCATCGGTGTGGGCATCTTCGTGCTGGCGGGCCAGCAGGCAGCGGTGAATGCCGGTCCGGCGGTGGCGCTGAGCTTCATCATTGCGGGCTTGGGCAGTGCCTGTGCAGCGCTGTGCTACGCGGAATTCGCGGGACTGATTCCGGTGACCGGCAGTGCCTATACCTACGGTTATGCGGTGCTCGGCGAGTTTGTCGCCTGGATCATTGGCTGGGATCTGCTGCTGGAATACGCGCTCGTAGTGGCCGTGGTAGCCATCGGCTGGTCCGGCTATGTGCAGGTGCTGCTGGCTTCGGCGGGCGTGCATCTGCCGGAATGGGCGCAGCAGAGCATGAGCGCGCAGACCATGCAGTATTACTTGCAGCAGATGTTCGGCACGCATGGCGCGCAAGCGATCGCCGCGCCGAGCGATGGCCACCGCTTCAACGTGATCGCAGCAGGCGTGTCGATTGGTGTTGCGATATTGTTGACCCTGCGCACCGAGTGGGGCGCGCGCTTCAACACTTTTGTGGTGGCGATCAAGGTGATCGGCGTGCTGCTGGTGGTGGGCGTGGGCGTGTTCTATATCAATACCGCGAACTGGCATCCATTCATTCCCGCACGCGTCGTCGATGTCAAAACGGGGCTGGGCCACTTCGGCTGGCAGGGCGTGCTGACCGGTGCCAGCGTGGTGTTCTTCGCGGTCTTCGGCTACGACACGTTGACCACGGCAGCGGAAGAGGCGAAACATCCGCAGCGCGACTTGCCACGGGCGGTGCTACTGTCGTTGGCGATTGCGATGGTGCTGTACATCGCCGTATCGCTAGTGTTGACCGGCATCACGCCGTATAGCCACCTTGGTGGCGATGCGTCGGTATCCGATGCGTTCGAGTCGATCGGCCTGCACTGGCTCAGCATCACGATCGCGGTTGCTGCGGTGATCGGCGTGACCAGCGTGCTGTTTGCCTTCATGCTGGGCGCAGCGCGCATCTGGTTTGCGCTGGCGCGCGACGGCTTGCTGCCGGCGTGGTTTGCGAAAGTGAGTCCTCGCTTCGGCACGCCAGCGCGGCCGACCATCATCTTGGGCCTGTTTACCGCGTTGGTTGCCGGGTTGCTGCCAATCGGCGAAGTGGCCGAGCTGGTGAACATCGGCACGCTCAGCGCCTTCATCATCATCTGCGCCTCGATCATGGTGCTGCGCGTGCGCAGGCCGGGACTGCAACGCAACTTCCGCACGCCGGCGGTGTGGTTCACCGCACCGCTGGGCATCCTATTCTCCGCGGTGCTGATCTACGGCCTGCCGTGGATCACCTACGAGCGTTTCGTGATCTGGATGGCGCTGGGCTGTGTCATTTATTTCGCCTACGGCATACGACACAGCAAGCTGGAATCCGACAGCAAGTGATTGCACACGGATAATGTGCGATCTCGTTACACGACAACAGAAAAAGCAAAGGCTGATCGAATGCAGCCTTTGCTTTTGTGCGATTCGCATCTGTATCAATCAGAAGCGGTATTCGAGCGACGTGGAGAAAGCGGCGATATTTCTTTTCGCCTTTGTATCGACACCGCTGTTTGGGTTGTCGACGGCATTGTATTTGATGTTGTAATCGTCATAGTTCAAGCCGATGCTCACGTTGCTCGTTACGTCATAGCCGGCGCCCAAGCCGCCGTACCAGCCATTGCGGGAACTTGTGTTGGAAACGGATGGACCACCAGGCAGACCAAAGACATGATCGGGGTCACAAGGTATGAACGACGTTGTACAGGCGACGTTGGTATGTGAACGTAACCAACCTGCGTGTGCCGTAACAAACCAATTGTCATGGAAGTCATACCTGCTGTTTACGCCCAATGTAAATGCCTTGGGCTCGACGGAGTAAATCCGCTCTGGATACAAGTAATTTCTTTTGCCCTGGCCCAAGTAGGCATAGCCAATTTCAGGGCCGACGATGCCATCCCAGCGCCAACCAAAACGCAGGTTCTGAAATACGCTGTTGTCGTGGGTGAGATCGTCACGGTATCCGGGATGATTGCTTGCTGTTGCGTCACGATATTGGGAGGTACCGAGGTTGCCAGCCACGAAGAAGTTGTCGAGCTGATTGGAATTGACATTATTGCCGACTGACGAATCGGGCTGACTAGCCATACTGGCTGCAGGAGTGGCGACAGCAACGGCAACGGCTACGAGCAGTAGTTTTTTCATACGAAACTCCATTTTTATTGTTGCGCTCCGGAACGTGAAAATTTGCGATAAATCGCGCTGGGACGCGATTCGAGCAAAATATTCGCTCGAGGATGATGAGCTGGCCTTACACAGGGCTTTCATTCAATGGAAATTCAATGAAAAGCGAAATAAGTGGCCTGATGAGCATGACCAATGGCAGGGAGGAACTCCCACGCTGCAGGTTTAGCATCTGTACTTTTTAACCATACACGTCGCGGCAGATTTGACGCGATAAATAGAATGTTCGCTCAGGAGAATGTATTGAAAGTTACCCGCCTCGCTTCCGCTGTTGCCGCCGCCACCCTTGGGCTGATTTCGTTTGCCGCAGTGGCCGACATGGCGAATCCGCCGCCGATACCTGCGCCGCAGAACGTGGCTTACCCAGGCACGATGAAAATCGATGTGGATGCCACCGACATCGCGCATCGCATCTTCCGCGTGCATGAAACCATTCCGGTGGCGGCCGGTCCGCTGACCTTGCTGTATCCGCAGTGGATTCCGGGCAACCACTCGCCGACCGGGCCGATCGACAAGATCGCTGGGCTGGTCGTGAAGGCGAACGGTCAGACGCTGCCATGGACGCGCGACCAGTACAACGTCTACGCCTTCCACATGGATGTGCCGCAGGGTACGAGCGCAGTCGATGTGAGCTTCGAATACTTGACTCCGCAGAGTTCGCGCGAGGGTCGTGTGGTAATGACGCCGGAAATGCTCGATACGCAGTGGAGCGCCAGTACGCTGTATCCGGCCGGCTATTTCGCACGGCAGATCAACACCGGAGCCAGCCTCAAGCTGCCGACCGGCTGGCAGGCGGGTACTGCGCTCGAGGTCGCCTCCAAAGATGGCGATACCCTGCATTTCAAACCGATCAATTACGACGATCTGGTCGATTCACCGGTGTATGCGGGCAAGTATTTCAAGCGCGTCGACCTCGATCCGGGTGCCCCCACGCCGGTGCATGTCGATATCGTGGCTGACGAGGCCAAGTATCTGGAGATCAAGCCCGAGCAGCTGAAGGCGCATCTGGCGCTGGTGCAGCAGATGTACAAGCTCTATGGCGCGCATCACTACAACCACTACGACTTTCTGCTTTCGCTGAGCGACAAGATGGGTGGCGAAGGTCTTGAACATCACCGTTCCAGCGAGGATGGCGTCGGCACCGGCTATTTCACCGAATGGGATAAAACCTGGGCTGAGCGCGATCTGCTCTCGCACGAGTTCAACCACTCGTGGGATGGCAAGTACCGTCGGGGCGCCGATCTGGCTACGCCGAATTTCAATGTTCCGATGGGTGACAGCCTGCTCTGGGTCTATGAGGGCCAGACCGAGTTCTGGGGCCAGATCATGGCGACGCGCTCCGGCCTGTGGACCATGGACCAGGGCCAAGACATGCTCGCCTACATGGCGGCCACGTACGACAAGGGCCGCCCGGGCCTGACCAGCTGGCGCAACGTGCAAGACACCACCAACGACCCGACCATGTCGATGCGCGCGCCGCTGCCGTACCGCAACTACCAGGGCAGCGAGGACTACTACGTGGCCGGCGAGATGATCTGGCTTGACGTCGACGGCCAGCTGCGTGAGCTCACCGGTAACAAGCGCAGCATCGACGATTTCGCCAAGGCATTCTTCGGCATCAATCCCGGTGCCTGGGATGTCGATACCTACACCTTCGACGACGTGGTCAAGACGCTCAACGAGGTGGCGCCTTATGACTGGGCCAAGTATTTGCGCGATCGACTGGACGGCCACGGTTCGCTGACCGGCGGCCTCGCTTCGCATGGCTGGAAGCTGGTCTATACCGACAAGCCGTCCGCTGCGGTCAAGGCGATGGAGGAGCGTCGCCACTCCGCCGATCTGATGTATTCGCTTGGCCTTTCCGTGGGCAAGGGCGGCGACATCAGCGACGTGCTGTGGGACGGCCCGGCGTTCGCTGCTGGCATCTCTCCCAGCATGACCGTAATCGCCGTCAATAGTCATGACTACAATCCCGATGAGCTGAAGGATGCCGTCACCGCTTCCTTCAAGGACAAGAGCCAGCCAGTCGAACTGCTGGTGAAAAACTTCGACGAGTACAAGACGGTGCGCATCGACTATCACGGTGGCCTGATGTACCCGCACCTGGAGCGCGACAGCGGCAAACCAGATCACCTGACTGAGTTGCTCAAGGCAAAAAAGTAAGGCGGATGCGCCGAGGCCAAGTTGCTTCGGCGCCTCGTTGAGTCACGAATATTGCAGAGCTGTCGACGTCTGCTCTCAGGGATCGGGAGCAGACGGTATTCAGCAATACCTGTGAAACCGCTTTAAAAATCATGGATGCGCGGTTAGTTGCAGACATCCAGTGCCCGCTCGTTGTCCCGGCCGCCCGATGCGTTGCCGGCCATCCAACCCCATCGGCAACTCGGCTATACTGCGTCCCCGCGGCACGGGCCTTCAAGACCACTGTCGCGCCGGTCACCAATGCGCTCGTAGCTCAGCTGGATAGAGTACCGCCCTCCGAAGGCGGTGGTCGTGGGTTCGAATCCCGCCGAGCGCACCATTTTCCCCAATGTTTCCTCCTTTGCGTATAATCATGAGTGGCCGCGCCACTCCGGTGTTCTTTTGCTCATAGTGCTCGAATCAGTCGTTCAGGATTTCGACTCTTGAAGAGAACAACTTAACCATACGCTGTCTCGCCATATGCACCGCAACGCCCCATCGCTTCGCGATCGTATCGGGCATCTTCTTGCCGGTCCGTGGCTTGCAACCCAAGACTCATGAGAGCTGCGAGGGTGAGCGGTTTGAGACGTGAAACTTGCTGATCGCAATGCACGGCCCTCGGCTTCTTCTGATGTAATACGAGAGCTTGAGCGAGCGCGCGCCATCGGTGGCCATTCGCTCACACGCGCCATCGATCACCTTCATCTCACTCGCGGGTTGCCGCAGATCATCCGCACGTACTATGGCAAACAGTTTGTGGCAGCCCGGTAATGCGATATTCCGAATCAAGCAGGCAGATCGGGACATTCAATCATGTCAGGAGGCGTTATGAGCAGCAGAATTCTTGTGATGATTTGCCTTGGTGTATTGATCGCGGGTGCAGCGCAAGCTGCTGACCCGGCGAGCACCAGGCCACAATATGGAAATTGGGGCTTCGACAAGGCCGGTGCCGACATGACGATCAAGCCCGGCGACAATTTTTTCCGCTATGCCAACGGCACCTGGCTGGACCGCACACCGATTCCGGCCGACAAACCTGCCGTCAGCCTGCGCCTGGCCATGACCGATCTTACCGAGCAGCGTCTGCACGCGATCATGGACTCGGCGACAGCACACGCAACGGACCAAACGACCACGTTGCAGGGCAAGGTTGGCGCGTTCTACCAGTCGTTCATGGATGACGCGCATATCGAGGCGCTTGGCGCCAAGCCGATCGCGCCGGAGCTCGATGCCGTGCGCCATGCGACCACGCGCGATGCGCTGGCTGCACTGATGGGTCGCACCAACACCGACTTCGACGGCTCGCTGTTCAACGTCGGCATCGATGTCGACCTGAAGGATCCGAAGCGCTACGCGGTCTACCTCGGTCAGGGCGGCCTCGGCCTGCCCGATCGCGACTACTACCTCAAACCCGCGTTTGCGAAACAGAAGGCTGCCTACCAGGCCTATGTCGCCATCTTGTTGACGCTGTCCGGTTGGAGCCACCCCGATGCGGTCGCGACAGACGTGGTCGCGTTCGAGACGGCGATCGCCCAGGTAAGCTGGAGCAAGGTTGAGCAGCGCGATCCGGTGGCGACCTACAACCCGATGAGCGTGACCGAGCTGCAGCAGCTCGCGCCTGGTTTTGCGTGGTCTGCGTTCCTGAAAGCGCAGCGGCTAGGTGATCTGCAGCGCATCGTGATTGGCGAGAAAACCGCATTCCCGAAACTCGCTGCGCTGTATGCGCATACGCCGGTAGCGACGATCCAGGCATGGCAGGCGGCACGCATTGCCGACAACGCTGCGTTCTACCTGTCCCAGCCGTTCCAGAACGCGTATTTCGACATGCACGACAAGACGCTATCCGGCCAGCAAGTACAGGCCGTGCGCTGGAAGCGCGGCGTGCATGCCGTCTCGGGCGGTGACTGCGGCGTCGGCGAACGGCTGGACTGCTTCGGCAACCTGAGCTGGGCCGTCGGCCAGCTGTATACGGACAAGTATTTTCCGCCTGCCTCCAAGGCGAAGATCGAGCAACTGGTGGCCAACCTCAAGACCGCCTACCACGCGCGCATCGAGAAACTCGACTGGATGAGCCCGCCAACGAAGCAGGAGGCACTGCGCAAGCTGGACACCTACACGATCAAGGTCGGTTATCCCGATCACCAGCGTGACTATTCGCAGGTCGTGGTACACAACGATGACCTGATCGGCAACGTGACGCGCGCGGCCGCAGCGGACTGGGCGTTCTATGTGGATCGCCTCAACGGCCCGGTGGATCGCAGCGACTGGTCGATGACACCGCAAACCAACGATGCCTATAACGGCTCGTTGCGCGACATCGTGTTCCCGGCCGGCATCCTGCAGCCGCCGATCTTCGATCCGAACGCCGACCCGGCGATCAACTACGGCGCGATCGGTGCCGTGATCGGACACGAACTCACTCACGGTTTCGACGATGAAGGTCGCAAGATCGATGCCGACGGCGCACTGCGTGACTGGTGGACGGCTGCCGACGCGAAGGCGTTCGAGGCGCGTGCAAAGAAACTCGGTGCGCAATATTCCGCGTTCGAGCCGTTGCCCGGCGTGCACATCAACGGCGACCTGACCATGGGCGAGAACATCGCCGATCTGGGTGGACTTACCCTGGCGCTGGACGCTTATCACGCCTCTCTGCATGGCAAGCCTGTGCCGGTGATCGACGGCATGACTGGCGATCAGCGCGTCTTTATCGGCTGGGCGCAGGCATGGCGCGGCAAGCTGACCGACGATGCGATCCGTCGCCAGGTCACCAGCGATCCGCACTCGCCGCGCGCGTTCCGCGTCAACGGCGTGGTGCACAATATCGACGCATGGTACGACGCTTACGGGGTCAAGCCAGGCGACAAGCTCTATGTCGCAACGGCAGATCGGGTACGAATCTGGTGAGGCCACGCTGACGGACCTTTGCAGATGGGGCTTCGTTCCCCTTTGCGCAGATCGTTCAGCAGACGATCGGTGAAGTGGGGTTCCGAGTCAGGGGACGCACTGGTCCTGGAACACGCTCGTGATGGGCACTCGACCGATCACGAGCGTGAATTTCATCCTACTGCACGCAGAGGTCCTGTGCTGTTGGCCCCTGGCCATTGGCAAGATTGTTGTTGGTGACTATCAGAACCTTCAATACGCGAGTAAGCGATTCCGTATCCACGGCATCGCCTTCCTTTGGAGGCCATGGCTTGCTTGAGTTGGGCGGCACCGATCCACCGCATTCGAAAGGCTTCACGGTTATTGCAGCTTTGGTATCCGTGGATGCTTGATTGATGGGTGCGAGGTAATAGGAAAGCACGTTGATACGCAAAAGTACCGCGCGTAACTCCGCCTGGATTTGTGCAGGCGTCGCCGGCGGTAAAGGTTTAGGCTGTGCTTCGTCCGCTTGTGCCAAGCCGAGCGTGCATAGCAGACCGATCAGCACCAGGGGCGGATTCGTTGCAAAATCGTCGATTTCATGATGTTCTCCTTGAATGAATCGTGCTTGCAAGATCAATGCACATGCCATTGACCGACGGTCAGGGCAGCGCCTCGGCAGAATAGGCTCATCGAATATCCGCCGCCATGGTGTAAAACGTATCTCGATCCAGAAATGGATCATCGGTCGGTAATTTTTCCGAATAACGGGCGCGTCTTGAGGTGCCAAGTCAGCACTTCATCGGCACCCCTGGTTTCGCGCAACGCGCAGCCGATCAGATCGAACGCCTATGCGGACTCAGCCACCTGCCCGTTGTATCTAGAAAACTCGTGGTCGGCACTCGATCGATCGGTGCGCGCGCGAACCTCAATCCTATTGCGGGTGGCAGACGTCCATTATCGTGAGTTCACGGCCCTTGGCAGAATTGGTATTGGTGACTTTCAGAGCGGTCAATACGCGAGCAAACGATTCCGCATCCATGGCATCTCCTATTTTTGGAGGCCAAGGTTTGTGCGAGTTGGGGTCCACCGGCCCATTGCATTCGAAAGTGCTCACGGTTATGGCGCCTTTGGAGTCAGCGGATGCGTCGTTAGTGGATGCGATGTAGTAGGAAAGTTCGTTGATACGCAAAAGTACCGCACGTAACTCAGCTTTGATCTGCGCCGGCGTCTTCTTCGGCAACGGATGAGCTATCTGTGCAGGTGTTTTCGTCTGCGCAGGTTGAGCTACCGGCGGTGTTTCACCTGCGCGCACCAGGTTGAGCGTGCATAGCAGGCCGAGCAGGATCAGAGGGCGGATTCGCTGTGAAGTCTTCGATTGCATGATGTTCCCCTTGAGTGGATCTTGCTTACAAGATCAGCGCACACATTGCTGACCGTTGGTCTGGGCAGTGCCCTGGCAGAATGGCCTCATCGAGCATCCGACGCCATAGCGAGTCGGCTGGAAACCTGTCGCTATACAACTGAGCTTGGCGTTTGAGGTTCTCGCCTGTGGCTGCGGCAGCCTTGGCACTGAATTGCGCCGCTATGGTGTAAAGCGTATTTCGATCCAGAAAAGGATGATCGGCCGGCAAATTTTTTTCGAATAGTGCGCGCGCCTTGAGATGCCAGGCCAGTGCGTCATTGGCGCGCCCGGTTTCGCGCAACGCACAGCCGATCAGTTCGAATACCTGTGCCAACTCGACCTCCTGGCCGGCTGCAACCTGCGACTGCTGCGCTGCCAACTCAAGCAGTTCACTGAGACCAGTCGCATAATCACCACTACGCAACCGCACTTCCGACAAATACCGGCGCGCACGCAACACTTCCATGGCATTGGCCGAATAGCCCGCTATCTGCAAGCCTTTGATGACATCCTGCATTTGTATAGTGGCGTCGTCGTACTTGCCCATCATCGCGAACGCTCTTGCTTCCGTCTGGCGTGCAAACAAGTGTTCGGAATCATGTGCCGATGTGCCGTCCAGGCGTATTGCCGCGGCCGCGGCATCACTCGCAGCGACCGGCTCGCCGAGTCCCAGCCGGGCAGTCGCCAACAGCCGCCATAGAAAACCTTGTTGGCCGTGTGTCTGATCGACCTGTTCGTGGATCTGGTTCAACAAGCTTTCAAAGCGACTGGCAGCCGCGGCATAGTTGCCCAGATCAAGGCTGAGTATTCCTCGGTTGCGTTCCAACACGATGCGATCGGCCTGCCGCAGCGTGGTCTGCTGACTCAGCGCCAGCGCGCGATTCAACGCCTCGACAGCCTCGGTGAGATGTCCCACGTTGCGTGCTACTACCGCAAAATCCATCAATGCGACCACTGTCTCCGGGGACTTCGGTCCCGAGCCGATTTCGCTGTTGTCTACGCCTTGGCGCATTTGATCGAGCGCTGCCGTCGCGTTTCCCCGGCGCAGGTCAAGCGTACTCAGCACCGTATTGGCATAGTAGCGAGCCTTGGCGCATTCAGTCCCACGATCGCAGGCGCTGAGCGCCGCCTGGGCAAGCGCCGCGGCACGGGCGGGATCATCATGGATGATTGCGAACGCAACCCAGCTTCGCGTCCGGTTCAATGCCGGGTCATTCGCCGGGGCGGTGGCCTCAAGCAGGCCGAGCGCTTCAGTGAGTACTTGTGCCGACTCCTCGGAATTTCCCAATCGGTTGTACATATGCCCGAGTTCGGCGAGCAATTCGCCACGAAGGCGGTCCTGATCCTTGAATTCCGCGCGCGCACGCTTGACAGCGCCGTCGACCATCTGGCTGCCGGTGGGCTCTGCGTTCGGATGCTTTTCATCCGGTTCGGCATCACTGACTAATTCAAACATGAAATTCCGTACGGCATCGCCGCGTACGCGTTGCGCCTCGCTCTCTACATGTTGTTGCCATGCGGTGCTTGCAAACCCCACGGCAACGGCCAAGCCGATGGCCGCGGCGATACAGGCGGCGCGATTGCGCCGTATGAACAGGCGCGAGATATGCGCGAGCGACGGTGGCCGCGCGCTGATCGGACGGCTGGCAAGATAGGCCTGGATATCATCGGCGAAGCGTTCGACCGAGCCATACCGTTCCACACTGGTCTTGCGCAAGGCTTTGCCGATAATGGTTTCCAGATCGCCCTTGAGTGCTGCGCGAAGGCGCCCGGCGTCGGGTAGATTGCGCGACTGCGCTGCCGCAAGATCGATGGTCGCCCGCCCGGCGCGCCCTGGCTCGACATATAGAACCGCATGCATCCAATCCGCCAACGATGCCGACTCCGACAAGAAAGGCGTGGCACCGGTAAGCAATTCGAACAGAATGACGCCGAGTGCGTAAACGTCGGTTGCCGTCGAGATCTGTCCGTTGTTCAGTTGTTCGGGGGCGGCATAGCGCGGTGTCATCACACTGTCGCCATCGCGCGTCAACGCGGTGGACTCCATCTGCAGCGCCGGATCGCCAAGCAACTTGGCGATCCCGAAATCGAGCAACTTAACCTGGCCGCTGGTATCGACCAGAATGTTCGAGGGCTTCAGGTCGCGATGCACGATCAGATGCCGATGGGCAAAGTTGACCGCATCCAGCACCTGCAGAAACAACATCAAGCGCTCGCGGATACTCAAGTGTCGGATGTCGCAGGCTTCGGTAATGGAAACCCCGTCGATGAATTCCAGCACGATGAAGGGTTGACCTGTCGCCGAGACGCTGGCGTCGTAGATCTGGCCGATATGCGGATGACTCAGCGCGGCCAGTATGTCCCGCTCGCGCGTGAATCGTTCGACGGCAACGGCAGAGTTGAAGGTGAATAGCGGTATCTTCAGCGCTACCTGACGCTTCACCACGCCATCGATCCGCTCGGCCAGCCAGACTGCCGACATGCCACCCCGGCCCAGCTCGCGTAACAGCCGGTAGCCACCCAGGCACATGCCGGCGTTGAGGCCGATCGTTGCTTCTGGCTGATGCTGCAAGGACGGCAGGTCAAAAGCCGCCGGAAGCTGCAACAGTAATGAATTATCGGTCGCTTCTGCTGCCTTCAGCAGTCGGAGAAGCCGTTCGTGCAGCGCCGGCTGCTCGGTGGCTAACTTGGCTAATTCAACGTCGCGTGTACTCGAGGGA
This sequence comes from Rhodanobacter sp. A1T4, assembly GCF_014207185.1. Classification (GTDB taxonomy): domain Bacteria; phylum Pseudomonadota; class Gammaproteobacteria; order Xanthomonadales; family Rhodanobacteraceae; genus Rhodanobacter. Next base: position 180,647 of record NZ_JACHCP010000010.1, on the reverse strand, counting down.
GCATCGAGCAATCGATCCAGCCAGGTCATGGCCAGAGCGTCCAGAGACTCGGCTTGACCGGGTGAGTTCATCCAAGCGGCACCCCAAGCGCTTCATACAGGAAAGCTTTGCCGCGTTGCCAATCACGTTTGATCGTTGGCTCGGACAGCGACAGTGCGGCAGCAATCGCAGGCACTTCCATACCCATCACCGCGCGCATCTCCGCGACTTGCAACAAGCGCGGTTCGACTTGGCCGAGCCGTTCGAATGCTTGATCGAGTAGCAGTATCTGCTCTGGCGTGCCGCTGCGATCGGCGACCTCGGCGCACAAGGTCAAGGGCAGCAATTCAGCCGAACGCTTCTGTGCAATTCGCTCGCGCGCCATATCGACCAGGAGCGATCGCATCGCGCGACTGGCATAGGCCAGGAATTGCTCCATGGTCTCGAAGCGAAGTCCGTTACGGCCCTGCAGATTCAGGTACAGCTCGTGTGCAAGTGTGCCAGTAGAGATGGGAGCCTTTTCCCGGGACAGCCGCGATCGAGCCAAGGCGAGCAGTTCGGCGTAGTGATCGCGAAACGAAGACTCGATGTTTTTGTTCAAGTTGCTACGCCCCCCGTGTTGCCTGGCAAGCCGCTCTTTTTGCAGTGTAGAACAAATTTTTCGGAGCCATGATCTCTGCTGGCACCACATTCCGCTTAATGGGGTACGGACACTACTAATCGTGAACTACTTGTTCTCGTACAAGGTTGATGCTTCTGCGCTGCATGCGCTTTGCGCAATCAAGGGGAATGTCCGGACTGCATGCCGATCCGTAAGGGTCTGCAAGAGACATCTTTGAATCTGCCGAACTTAAGGAGAATTCCATGCGAGCAACAACGCACGGCCGGCACGCGTCCGGTTCACTCTTGGGAGCACGATTGGCCTTGGTCATCGGATCCCTCGCCCTGGTAACCAGCCAATGCGCCGAGGCATCCTTCCTCGACAGCCACGGTGATCTGATCGATGTGGTCAGTACACCACCGAACACAAACACGTCTCAGGTCACCGTGTGGCGCATCGACCAGCCGAATATCGCACAGTTGGCAACCAACTACCCGCAGATCCAGTTCCAGCCGGGCGACAGATTCAAGGTACTGGCCGGGGGATGCGACCAGACCGGCGGCATGGGCCACACCTGGAAACGCTACGTCTATCCACAGGGGGACAACACCAACGTTCTCTACCACGGTTTGATCCTTGTCCCTGAGGCCTTGCCCGCTGCCCCTCATGATCCAGGTCTGGCCAAATCGCTCTATAACTTGTTTTCCCGGCTCGGCGACTTTGGCGTCGGTGATGGACTGGGCGGCGGCGTGCCGGTGGAACACTATATTCCGGACCCGCTGCCGGACGGTCGCAACTTAAAGATAAACCCGCTTTACCTCAGCCTTGGGTTTGAGGACGATGGCTATAGTGATAATGGATATTATGCGCGCGACCCTGGCAACAACGATCAGTGCGTCAACGTTCCGCCGTCCTATGTGATTATCACCATCGGCCATCACGGCGCGATTCCCCCCGATCCGCGGCTTTATATAGGCATCAAGCCTGACGACTTCGAATGTCAGGCGGGCTGGGCTTTCGTCAACCAGGGCACGCCCGAGTTGAGCTATGCCACTTTTCAAACGGCCTTCCAGATCACCTGGGCCGGAAAATACCTTAATCCCTTCAATGAAATTCTTTATCAGAGCGGGAAAGGTCTTGCCTCAAGCGGCAATTGCGAGGGCATGGCTCTTTTGTCCGTGGCTGGAGAAGATCAATTCGTGGTCGGGGATATCAAGGAAAGCTTCTGGCACAACTACCGATACGCCTTATTCTCCCAGACGCCCGCAAATATCCAGTTCGATATCAACGTCGCCCACTGGCAGCAGCTATCTGGTTACTTCGTGCACAACTGGCTCGACAGCATCGAGAGCCACGCGTCGACCATTGTTTCCAATATCGAGCACGATCTCACCTCCAGCGAATACAACTACAACTACGGCCTGCTGACGCTCAAGCATGGTGGCGGAGGTCACGTGCTGGTACCTCTGGCGGTAACCCATTCAGGTGCTCATACCTATATCGAGGTTTATAACCCCAACACGCCCTGCACCAGCATTCCGAACACCGCCAACGCTCCGAAGGTCGACATTGTCGGCGACAACTGGAGCTATGACATGGGCAGCGACGGGGTCTGGACCGGCACAAACAGCGGTCTCCTCGGGCTGGTCGACAACGGCATGGGGTATATCGCCTATCACGGTCCGGATGATGGTTGGACAGACCAGATCAGCAGCCTTTCGGGGCTGTCGGAAGTGATCTTTGGAAGCGACGTGTCGGTTGACCAGGTCAGCGACAGCAAGGGCCGCAAACTCATCATCAACGGCAAGGTGGATGTCACGGATCAGGGGCTGGGCAGTGAGGTCGTGCTGTTGCCCAACTACGCCGCCACGGAAACCCCGAAGCGTCCGCGTTCCGGCGATCCGAGCAAGGTGTTGAAGGTGGCCCCCGAGAAAGCGGGCAGTGCTGCCCAGCAGGCTTTGCTGGCGCAATTCGACAAGGACTATGCCCAGGATTACGAGAAATCCGGATTGGTGTATGTGGTCACGGACAAGAATCTGACCGACCTCACTTTCACGCTCTCCTCCAAGAAAACGGGAAAGCCGGTACGGGCGCTCATCAATCAAGGCGGGCAGTTCATCGAGGTCAAATCCGCGGAGGCTTCAGGCTCCGACCTCATTCATCCCAGTCTGACCGTGCACAGTCTCGCCGACCTCGCCAAGAGCGGAGTCACCTTGAACAGCTCCGATGCCAAAGTCTTGAAGGTGACCTTCACCCACGGCCTCTACGACGATCAGGCCAAGACCGAGACACTGCAGCAAAGCTCCGACATCACCATCAAGACGGCAGTCAAGGCGCAAGTCACCGGCAACGAGCTCGAGCTTTCCACGGCTGAAACGCCTGCCGCAGCGACGGTAAGCAAACGAACCATCAGCGTGGATGCAAAAGTCACCCAGGCCCCGATTCGCCAATTGACCACAACGCCAATTCAGTAGCGCCCATTCAATAGCCATTTAGGCGGCTGCACTGATTGGCACTGGCGACACTGAGACCTTACAAAATTTAGGAGATATCGATATGTCATCGTTAGCTGTTGTAAACCTTCCTGGTTCTGACAATCTTCAGCTCTTCGTTGGCGGTTATCCCAGCGGAAGCATCACGCTCTCGCAGACGGGTAGCGGCCCAGGCTCCTGGACTGCGGCGTCATTGTTCCCACTGTCGGGGACATCCGCGAGCGACTTCGATTGCATTGCGGCCTGCCAGAATGAGAACGGCGTTCCACAGGTCTGGGGACCGCCCACGGCGGGCACACACGGTTGGGTATACACGCGTTACAGGGCACTTGGCGGCACGACCTGGACTCAGCCGGCGTTGCTGTCCGCGACCCCTATTGGCAATGCGATGGCGGCAGGTTTGTCAGCGCCCGGCCGAGTTCAGCTATTTGCCAATCAGCCTGAGATCGGCGGTAGCAGCAATGATGCTGGCAAGCTCATCACCTGCTGGCAGTCGGTGCCGAACCAGCAGTCTTTCAATACCTGGTCGGCCATGGCCGGCGCGCCCACTCCGGGCAACGCCACTGGTGCAGTCGCGGTCCACAATCTGCCGGACAAGCGGCTACAGCTGTGGTGCTGCACATCATCCAATCAGTTGTTTACTTGCTGGAAAGAATCGACCAAGGAAAACGTTCCCTGGAGTACATGGACAGCGGCGTCAGTGCAGCCCGGAAAAGTCTTGAGTGCAGCGGGAGGCGTGCGTGCTGATGGCCGGGTTGAAGTGTGGTGCTTGCTTGAAGGCGGTAGCCTGGTCACGTCGATACAGTCGTCATGGCCATCGGCGAACGTGTCGTCCTGGGAGCCGGTCTCCCTGCCGGCGGGAGTTGGGCCGGTCTACGCGGTTGCGGTCGGCAAGCTGAGCGACACGCGATTGCAGATTTTCATTCTCGCCGCCAATACGCGCGCCAACGACGCCGTTGATCTATACACCTGCTGGCAATCCAGCACTGCTGCATCGGCCGCTTGGTCAGCCTGGACGCAACTAGCTACCAGCATCTGAGCATATTTGCGTAGTCGCGAGAGCGGCTACGCAAATATGGTGTACTTGAATATCGCAAAACCCCTGGTGGCGTCTACCGCCAGGGGCATGGTTCAAGCGTTACGGTGCATTACGGTGCGTTGACGAATGCCTTCCATGCAGCAAGGAGGTTGGTGGCATTCACCGAACCCAGACCCGAAGCAAAGCTCCAGCCTTGCTGAGTGTCATAGGCTGCCGTCTTCGGCGTGTATTGCGTGGCGCTGGTCGAAGTCAGTCCTACCTGGACGGATCCGAACTCTCCCTCATAGTTCGAAATGGTCCCGTAGAAGTAGCAATCAGGGCTGACCAGTGCAGGAAGCTGTTGGATGCACTGGGTGGAGTTCCCGCTGCTCGTCACATTGTGGAATACGCATTTCGTGGTTCCCTTGGTGCCGTTATCGGCACTGCATGCCTCCAGACTGGCCGGCGCACCACCCGTGGCCCCACCGTATTCCTCGGCTGCCAGCGCATACAGCGTAGGTGCTGCGTTGCCCTGGTCAGCAGGCAGGCCGCGCGCGGCCAGTCCTTGATCGATCAACGCCTGGATGCCGGCGAACATCGGCGAGGACAATGAGGTACCACCGCTGAGCTCAACCGGTGCGGTAAATCCCGATACGCAGGGATAGGCTGCGGTGCAGGTGATTACATAGGTGTAGCCACCATAGGAGCCGGCATACAAGGCCACATCCGGGACGTCGCGCGACTGATCCTTCGCCGCATTGTGGATCTGTCGCTGCCATGCCGGCTTGCGATCAATCGAGGAGGGACCGCCGCTGCCGGCCTCGGACGTAATGTAGTAACCGTACGGGTCGTACTTGAGATACTGCTTGCAGAAGGCGAGCGCGCTGGCGAGGCCTACGGACTTGGCCGCCACCGAGTTGCCGCAGGACTGGTTCCACGGGATCTCCGGCACATACGAAAGTGCCGATCCGTACACCGGGTTTGTCGTCTTGCTGAAGTACTTGCTGGTGGTGCCTTCCAGAACGTCCGCGGTATCCGTGCCACCGACAACCGTGTCGTTGGGCGATGTGCCGAACGCATTGGCGTCGATGCCTGCGCCGGAAATCACTCCACCGTTGAAGCTCGGATTGGAGCCCGAGTCGCCGCTGGAGACGAACACCGAAATGCCTTCGGCATCGGCTTGCGCCCACATCAGATCGATCGCTGTCTTGCTGGCAGTATCGGTAAAGCCCTCGCCATAGCCGTAACTGGCACTGATCACGTCTGGGCGAGTGGTACCGTTGATCAGATTCGTCGCTGCGGTGAATACGCCGCCGAAGAAGTTGCTGCTGTTGGAATCATCGCAACTGGCGACCTGGATATGCGCGCCCGGCGCCATCGCGGTGGACCACTCCGCATCGAGCAGAGTTTCGCCGTCATCCTCGCCGGGAACGGCAATTGTCGGATCGATGCAATTGGTAAAGCCGGTTGCTTGTGGCTGGATCTGCGTGAACGTGCCGCCGTAGCTGCCGAGATTGAATTGACTGACGAAATTGGTCCAGTCCGCAGGCGCCATGGAGCTGTCTTCAACCACTGCGATGGTGATGCCGGTACCGGTCACGCCATTGGCATGCAGTTGATCGACACCATACATCTTGGCGAGGTCATAAGGCACCAGGCCGCGAGCGCCATTGGTAAACGAGACCGCCTCGGGGTTCGTGGCCGAGGTTGCAGCAGCAGTGGCCGGTTGCCTGACCTTGAACTTCTGCGTGGCGGTGCTGAACTGCGCCACCTTAGGGGCGATATGCATGGCCTGCGGATGCAGGTCATTAAGGCCGGCGATACCGACGACCACGTCCTGCAGAGCCGTCGGGATGCTGATGTCACTGGCATTTGCGATGTGGTTGGTCTTGTTGATCGTGTAATGGCTTTCCTGGGTGCGGAACGCGTTCTTTACCAGGCCTGCCGTGCCGCTGAAGTCGATCTGCATGTCATTCGGGTACACACCGTTGACGGTGAAACCCTGTGATACCAGCCATGACTTCGCTGCGGCGATGTCGGCATCGGCGACGCCGAACGTCTTGCCGTATTGCTGCGGCGTCAGCCAGCGGTGGAATTTGGGTGACTTGGGATCGTGCTGGGCAGCGATCAATGAATCCAGTGCCGCTTCACGCAGCGCACTGCGCTTGAGCACGAGTTGCATGTGGTTCATGGGGGTCGAGTCGGCCACATTCCCTGCTGGCGTCAACTTGGCAACAAGCGTCAGATGGCTTTGTTGAATCGTCGACACGATCCTGTTGTCGATCGTCTTGGTTACTCGCGGCATTTCGGCCGTATAGATGTCCGCAGTCACTGCGTCTTGCGGAGTTGCCGTTTGTGCCGGTGCGATCGTAGGTAGGGTTGTCAGAGCTGCAGCGATCGAAGCGCACAGTAACAGGTGCCTGTTATTCATGACTGTTTCCTTGAAATGATTTAATTGCAAATAAACGAGGCCCCCCTGTCGTGGAATTTGCAAAACGATATGGTCACTCTGGCATCTGTTGAACCTCCTTTGATTACCGTGATTGAACATCGAGATCGCCGATGACGTCGGCGACGAAGGGAGCGTGGAGGTGGTTGCCGGTTGCCTGCAGAAACAACGAAGTCGCCGCCTGGATGCTGCGTTCGCTGTTGAAGTGAACGCAGTGTCGACCTGCCAGGCCGCCAGTGCTTACCAGTCGAGCTTCTGACTGTAACGCACGTAGACGAAACGTCCGTAGTCGTACGATGCGCTGTACGCATACAAGCTATCCGTACCCGAGCCGTTGTACATGTATGGCCCCAGACGATTGAAGATGTTGTTTGCGCCCACCGAGATCGTGGCGTGCCACGGTGCATTCCAGTACACCTGCAGATCGTTGAAGGTCACCGAGGGCACCTGCGTCAGCGGTGTCACGCCGGTTCCCGCCGCATAGTAGTTGGGCAGTGTGCAGGGGTAAGCGCTGTAGGAGGGGTTATAGCAAGTCGCCTTTTGTGGCGAGAAATAGCGCAGGTTCCACGACGCGCCGAAGTCACCATACGTCCAGCCGACGGTAAAATTGGAGCGTACCCGCCAATTGCCTGCCGTGCCGGCGTCGTAACTCACCGGCACCCCGGGATACTGCAGAGTGTTGAACTTCGACAAATAGGTAGAGCTGGAGGTCAGCTTGAACTCCCCGAAGGACAGTTTGGGCAAGGCATAGGAAAGAGTTACGTCATAACCGCTGGTCTCCAGGTAACCCTGGTTCTCTTCGCCGGAGAACAAACTGCTTACCTGATAGTTGTTTGCCGCGTTGCGCTGAAACAGGTTGCAATCGGCGACGATGCCTAGCTGATAACAGTTATCCAGCACCTCGTTCGGGCTGATCGACGAAATAACATTGCGCACCTTGTAATTGAACCAGTCCACGGTCGCGTTGAAGCCGGTCAGGTAGCTCGGGCTGTAGACGAAGCCGATCTGCGCGCTGTCCGAGGTTTCCGGTTTCAGGTTGGGATTGCCGCCCAGAGTAAACGGCCCGTACACCGGCGCGCCGCCCGGCGCGGTCACTGGAATGCCCGGCGACTGCTCCTGCATGAATCCGTTCGAAAACTCGCCGCCTAGGCCGGCAGCATTCAGTGCAGCCTGACTCAAGGCCGGCTGCCCGCCAATGCCGTTGCTGCAGTTCTTCGCCACGGCGGCGTTGTACTTGGCCAGGCCGAAAGTAGCGTCGCAGGGATCGTCATAGGCGGGATAGGTGGTCGAGACACCACCGTAGAGATCGCCTACTGTCGGAGCGCGGAACCCAGTGCCATAGCTCGCGCGGAACAGCAGGTCGTCAAACGGCTTCCAGGTCAGCTTGAACGAGTTGTTGCGGGTGCTGCCGAAGTTGCTGTAATGGGAAAAGCGCCTTGCGACGTCCAGGCTCAGGGCCTGCGCGAATGGCAGATCCTTGAGCAGCGGCACGTTGACCTCGGCATAGGCTTCGTTGACGCCGTACGAACCCTGCGTAGGCTGGCCGGCGAGATTGGTCGTCAAGCCCTGTACATCGACGGGATCTGGGTTGTCGTAACCGCTCTCCGTACGATGCGAGGCGCCGACCGCAAAGGTCAGGTCGCCGCCGGGCAGCTTGTAGAGGTCGCCGCTGAGGTCGACCTGCGGACCTTTCTCCTGGCTGCCGTAATGGTCGTCGGTATCAGCCTCGAGATACTTGAACATCGCCGGCGTGATGCCACCGGGGCCGGCCAGCACGTTCAACGGCACGCAGCCGGCAATCACCTTACCCGGCGTGCCGCAGACCACATTGCCGCTGGCATTCATGAACGACGGACCGAGGGCATTCTGCAGGTTTGCCAACCACAGATTGCCTGTAGCGTAGATATTGCCCTCGAATTTGGTGTCGTAGTAGCTGGCGTCCCAGTTGAACAGATGGTCGCCGATAGCGAAGTTGCCTTCCAGTCCAAAACTGTAGCGATAGTTCTTGACCTTGTTGATGGTATAGCGCGGCAACTCGACCAGAGCTCGCTGATAGTCGATGTCCTGGGGCGTCTGTCCGGGAGCGTTATAAGGGTTGTAGTAGCTGTTCTGCGAAAGCGCGTAGTCACCATTGTAGGTCGACAACGGATACCCACCCAGCAAGGCGGTATTGCCCTGTTCGTTGTAGTCCAGGTTGAAGTTGGCGGTGAGGTTGTTGAGCAGGTCGTAATGCCCCTGAAGAAACAGGTTCTTCATATTGGTGGCACTCTGCAGGTTGCTCAGCGATTGCAGGTTGTAGGTGTCGCCCGGATTGGTAACGTTGCCATTGGGGCCTGAGGTCGGCAGCACCTGCGTATGGTAGTCGTTGATGTTCAGTGGATTGCCACCGGCATTGAGGATCAGCGGGGACCCTGATGCCGTGTTGAGGATCTGTCCGTACGGACCAACAGTCGCCCAGCCGCTGAGCGGATGCAGATTGGTCAACGGATAGGCACTGAACGGGCGACTGTCACCGTTGAGGGCGTCTTGATTCTGGTATTGCGCGGAGAACAGGATCGAGCCGCGCTCGCTGGTCTTGCCGAAGGTCATGCCGTATTGCTCTTGGTCACCGTCGTGGTGGGGCATGTACTGGCCGTCGTAACTGTCGAACTGGATGCCGTCGAAATTTTTCTTGGTGATGATATTGACCACGCCCGCGATGGCGTCCGAACCGTAGATCGCTGAAGCGCCGTCGGCCAGCACATCGATATGGTCGATGATCGAGCTCGGAATGGTATCCAGATTGGTAAAACCGTCGTAGGACGTACCCCAGCGCTTGCCATCCACCAGGATCAGCGTGCGCACCGCGCTCAAGCCGCGCAGATTGATGAAGGTGCCGCCGGCATCCACGCCGGCATCCAAAGGATCGGATTTGCTGATGTCAGGTACATTGGCCGCCGTGAGGTTCTGCAGGAACTGGCCGACTGTGGCGAAACCCTGGCGCTGGATGTCCTGTGCCGTGATGGTGACCACCGGTTGTGCCATTTCCACATCCACGCTGCGGATCAACGAGCCGGTGACTTGCACGGCCTGCAGGTTCTTGGTTTGCAGCGGGCTGTTTTGGGTCGAAGCCTGTGGCGCGGCGGCGGCCGTGCCAGCCGGAATGGCTGCGGGCTGAACGCTCAGCGTTCCATTGCTTTTTATCGAGGGCTCAAGCCCAGTGCCCACGAGCGCTTCATGCAACGCCTGCTCGCGCGTAAAGACGCCCTGTACCCCGCGCGAACTCTTGTTGGCGACAAGCTGGGGATCAAAGACGATCGCAGCACCGGATGCTTGCGCGAGCTTCACCAGCACATCGGCCAGCGGCCCCGCAGCCACGTTGTAGCTTTGTTGGACTTGAGCCGTCGAGTCCGATTGTGCATACACGGACATCGCCGGCAGCATGGCCCCCATGATCGCGAGTACCAGTAACGGTCTCGCCGCCGGAAAAGGTTTTCCCTTCATAGCCCCACCCCTTAGCGTTTTCTGGAAATCGACCGCTGGCCCACCAGCAATGGGTCGATTCATTTGATTGCAGATACACCCCCAAAGGGCACGCAATGCACCCTTCTATTGGCTATGTGCAACGAGAACGGAAAAATGACGGCCGCTGCGAAAAAAATCGCCCGAGCTTGGCAGTGGCAGCTACCGTGCGGAAACGATGACCCAGTAAGGGGTATACCGCTGGATTTCAATCGGCATGATGGATGCCAGAGAGTTGAGCGCCCGATCGGTATCGTCGAGAGGAAGCGCGGCGCTGACGCGCATGGAGGCTACTGCCGGGTCCACTCGGATAATGCCGCGACGATAGGGGCGCAGCGCATCGATGACATGGGTCAGTGGTTCGTCAAGCGCGACGTAGTAACCATTGACCCAGGCCATTGCACCATCCTGGGTTTTGCTCGGCGTCTCGATGGAGTGCGAAGTGAACATCGCCCGCTCACCCGCATGCACCTGACAGGTAGCTCCTGAATGGGTCCGAATCTCCACCTTCGAACTCGCCACCGCGACCTCCGCTCCGTCTGGCAGCAGGCGAACCTGGAACTCGGTACCGAGCGCACGAACGCCGCCATAGAGAGTGTCGATGACAAAGGGCCGTTGTCCGTCATGCGCCACGTCGGCTATCAACATACCGGCCCGCAGCCGCACAAGACGTTCGTGACTATCAAAGGCAATGTCAGCCGCACTGCGTGCATTGAGGGTAATGAGTGACTGATCGGGTAACCGATAAGAATGGCGTTCCCCAGTGGCTGTGCGGAAGTCGGCACTGAGGTTCAGTCCCGAGGCTCCACGATGCACCAACCACCCGGCGCCGGCGGTCATACCGGCGAGCACGGCCATATTGCGAAGCAGCTTGCGTCGACTCGTGGATTTCTCGAGTTTCTGTAGAAGCGTATCGGTCTCGATACCCATTTGCCGTGGCACGTCGAAGTATTTGGCTGCTTGCATCAACTTCGATATCGCCTCGGCATGGCGAGGATCCGCACGTTGCCATGCGTCGTACCGCGCCCGATCACTATGGGTCAAATCGCCTTCTTCCAGTCGCAGCATCCATTCGACGGCTTGATTGAGGATAAAGTCCGATGACGATCGAGTGTGTGCGTTCATGTCGAGACGGCAGCAACACAGTGGCGCAGCCCTTTGGCAACGACGCGCCGTACCTGGCTGGGTGAGAGCCCGATCAGATCGCCGATTTCCTCGTAGCCAAGACGGTCCAGCTTATAAAGAAGAAACACACGTCGTTCTTTACATGACAGCCCGTCAAGAACCTTGTCGATCAACATCACCGCTTCCACGAGAAGGGCCTGCTCTTCCGCCGAATGACAAGTGTCTCGTCCCCGGAGTGCGAGCGCCTCCAGGCAGGCATGCTCAAGATCTCTTCTTCGCCAGATGCCGAACAGCACCCGCCGCGAAATCGTGGTGAGCAACGCGCGAGGTTCAATGATCGTCTCAGGATGGGGTAGTGCAACCACCTGGGCAAACGTCTCGGCGGTTACATCCTCGGCACCAAAGGCATCGCCCATGCGACGCTGCAGCGTACGGCGAAGCCACTGATAGTGCGCCAGGAAAATACGTTCGAGGATCTGGCTTCGCGTATCAAGAACAGTTGCGTTGTTGGTCATGTTTCTGCAGATCCGGGAGCAATTTCGAGCCAAATATCATTGACGACTGCTATCGGTGTGTATTCCACCGTCCCCACGATACAACCGGAAACACTCAGCAACTAGCCCCTAAATACCGAATAAACCTTTGATATGCGTGGTATCCATTCCGCTTTACATCATCATCAATGTTCCGTGGCGGCGCTGCCGATGCGCCGGGGCCAGGATGCGTTTGCGCAGTGAGGCGCTGTGTTCAGTCGCCGGGGTATAGCGAAGTGCGTTGGCACTCATGTCCGACGGCGACTTCATGTGACCTTTGGTCATGGATGCAGCGAGTTCATGCATCGCCGGTTGTCATGGAGACCAAAGCCTGCTCCAACGACGCAGAACCAGCGGTGTGCCATCGCGACATCATCGAATCAGGTCGCGCAGTGTAAGTCGGGTGTCGTGTGCAGCCCCTTTCCGACTGAAGATCACGTCCAGTGTTGTGCCTGATGCACTGTTGCGTAGCGTCTTGCGCAGGTCGTACAGCTTGATGGCGGTGACCGGCTTGCCATCGACCGCGGTGATGATGTCACCGACGCGCAGGCCGGCGACCGCCGCGGGCGTCCCGTTGCCCACGTCGACGATCTCGAAACCCTGCGCGACCTGATTGATCCACATGCCGGAGCGATCGAACGTGTCCAGATCGTCGATCTTGCCTTCAATCGGTTTCAGATACATCAGCTGGTGGTCGTAGTCGAAAGTCACCACGAAGCGCTTGAGCACGCCGCCACCCACGTTATTGGGGAACGCATCGACACCGCCCGCGCCACCCTTGTCCAGGCTGAATTCGGTCAACGGAGAAGCAATCGTCAGACCATCGAGCTTCAGGTTGTTGCCATGGAACACGAAGCCACGTGTAGGGCCGCCGACACCCCAGCCGGTCAGCGCCTCGACACCGTCCTTCTCGCGTTCGCGCAGATGATTTTTCTCGGCGAACGGACGGGTCAGCGACAGCGCGGTTCGCGCGCCGGTGTCGATACCGAAGCGGCCTGGAATACCGTCGTATGAGCCCAGCACCTCGGGGAACTGATGGTAAAAGCGAAAGCGTACCGGTGTACCGGCATCTTTCGGATCGAAGTGTTGTTTGTCGATAAAGGTGATCTGGTGTTTGCCATAGTCAATGCGCGTGATGAAACGCGCAAAGAATTCATAGCCGATCATGCCTTGCTCATCGATGCCTTCGGCCGCGTTGGAAAACTGCAGAACGGTAACGGTTTGCCGAGTGAGCGTGGCGGCACCGACCGAGATCGACTCGACTCTTGCCAGGCCACTCTGCGCCACCTTGTCGCCGGCGCCGCCAGCGGTCTGGCTGCCTTGCGTTTTCACACCCAGCTTCTTCGCGGTTTCCGGCGTCAGGATGTCGTGGCCACCGGTGTCGACAATAAAGGTCAGCGGTTTGCTGCCATTGATCGATGCTTGGACATAGATGTGGTTGTTGATCAGTTGAAACGGCACCGTGGTTTCGCTGACATTGCCGGCTAACGAGCTATCGTGCAGCGCCGTCGCTGGTCTGGCGTAGGCGGCAAGGGCACGCGCAGGTTCAAAACGAGCGGACGTCAAGGTCATTGTCTGGCGGTTGGCCGTGCCGCTACCGTCATCGATCACGAGGGTATGTGCGATGGGAACGCCGTCGACATCGGCATAGTTGGTATAGAACGTGGTGATCGTCTGGAGGCTCTGTGACTCCACCGTGCGCGCCAATCGGTGGGTGTCGGCATCGAACCATGCATCGAAGGATTTGCCATCTCGCGGCGTCACGGTGAGCACATCGAACGTTTCATGGTTCGTCGTCGTGCGTCCACCACTGCTGATGTGGGTGCCGCCGCGGTCGCTACGCCACCACAGGTTGCTGTCGCGATAGGCCTCGTTGATCGCCAGTTGCAGCACATCGCCGCCGGCCTGGTCGGTCGATATACCAGAGGGTTCTTTTTCCCAGGCCCGCGTACCGTCAAAGCCGTTGGCACCGCTGCTCGGGCCGATCTGATAGCTGTCGACGAAAGCACCATGCTGAAAGTCGATCAGCGATGACGTTGTGCCGGTGAGGCCCTGACCGACGTAAGCGAAGTGGCTGTCGAGGGTGATTTTCCCGCTCCAGGCATCGCCGCCCATCGCCGCACGGTTGGCGGCAAGAATGGTATTGACGTCACTGGCGGCGCGGGCGGGCGCGATACCCGCGATGCTGATGCCGACACTGAGAATGCTTGCGATGAAAATGTGGCGCATGAGATACCTGCAGCTGGCGAATGGAGGATCTGGTGCGTGCGCTCAGCCACTACCTGGCTGTCGGCGCCTGCTGACCATGCCGAAAGACTAGACGCGTGGTCCCGTCCCGTCTTGAATCCAGTTGACCCAACCCGGTTGAGCGGATGCTCTCCGGCGGCTTATCCGAGCATGGGGTTGGGTAACGGCAACCCCGTCTGACGCCAGTGGCTCGGCGCGAAGCCCGTAAGCGCCGCGACGGCCCGGCTCATATGCGCCTGGTCGGCAAAACCTAGTGATACGGCGATGTCGCAAAGCGGCTGCCGGGACTCGCAGATGCGCTGCACGGCAGCGCGTGTGCGCGAACGGGCGCGGAACGATTTTGGCGAGCTGCCGTACGCGCGCTGGAAGCCACGGCTGACCGATTCAGGCCGCAATCCGGTGTCTTCCGCCCACCGCCGCAACGACAAATGGACATCCTGCCGAAGTTGCTCCGCGAGCAAGTCGGGCCAGTCCTGATGTCGTTGTTCCGACGGCTGCAGGGTTTCGACCAGCAACAGCCATGCATCCTGCGGTGAGCGTCGGGCCAGGCGCAGCAGTCGGTCGGGATCAGCCGCACTTCCAAACAGGGCGATGCTGTCGTTGGTCGCCACCGGCAGGATCAGTACTTCGGCGCCGCGTCGTGAAAAACAGTCGAGATGGGACTCGTAAGCGCGATGGATCAGTACATCACCCGCAACCACCGTGCGGCGCCCCTCATCGCCGGCTTCCGTGTAACCGCCGCTCAGCACCACGGTGGCAAACGCGCCATCGTGGCAATGTCGGTCAAGCCGCTGACAGGCGTCGTGGCACTGATGGCCGATGGGCGCTTTTGCAAATGACATCGAACAGAGAGGCATGCTTCATATTACGTCTTGATCGTGATGACAACGCTTGTCGTATCGAGTTTGCCATTACATCGTTGCCAGAGCGATCGCGTCTGGGCATCGCCTTCGTGCAACTGCGAGTGAGTCGTGATGGCGGCTTGTCCTGCGGAATTTGAGCAAAAAAAAGCGCCCTGATGGGCGCTTTTTCACTCGCGACAGATCGTGGCCCAATCAGCGTTTGCTGATTTGGAAATCCTGGTCGGCGACGGTCTTGCCATCCAGCGAGATCTCGACCTTGTACTTGCCTTCCGGCCACAGGTCCGGGTTCTGTACCTTGAAGGTGGTGATGGCCGGGCCATCAGTGGCGATTGACTGGGTGATGTTACTCACCACGATGCCCTGGCCTTCCAGGTAGCTCCACTTGGCGTTGAGCTTGGCACCGTTGCTGCTGCCTTCGGTGGCGACGCTGGCGTAGATGGTCTTGTCCGTTACCGCAAAACTGGTACTGGCCTTGGTCACTTGGCGCTCGCTATTGACGGCATCGCCCAGCGTCAGCTTGGAAAAGCTCAGCGGCGTGCTGGCCGCTGCCGGAGTGGTGGCGGGTGCAGCCGCAACGGTCGCGGCGTTGGCCGGCGCACTGGCAGCGGTGCTGCTGGTAGCCGGTGTCGCTGCCGGCTTTACGGCGGTGCTGGCGGCAGCAGGAGCCGCCGTAGCTGCCGGCGCGGGTGCTATCGTACTCGCCGCTGCGGGTGCTGGCGCGGGCGCTTCGCTTTTGCCGCAGGCGCTGAGCAGGAGCATGCTGGCGAATGTGGCGCTGAACAGCACGGCGGAACGCGGTGAAAGTGACATGGTGTGGCTCCAGGGTTGATAACGTGGTGGCTAGCGGGCCATGGTGACGGGCTCAGCGTTGCCAGTCCAGATGCTTTGATCCAATTGAAGAGATTAGCGGTGCCGATATGAAGCGCCGATTACCGGAGGGCCTTGGCGCTACTGGCGGGCACTGCGTGAATTGGCTGGGTTCAGCGCCGTGCTGCTGCGAAACGGATTGATGTCCAGGCCGCCGCGCCGTGTGTAGCGGGCGTAAACGCTGAGCTGTTCGGGGCTGCAGCGTGCCATCACGTCGACGTAGATGCGCTCCACGCACTGTTCGTGAAATTCGTTGTGATTGCGGAATGAGACCAGATAGCGCAGCAATCCGGCGTGATCGATCGGTGCGCCGCGGTAGGCAATCTGCACGCTGCCCCAGTCCGGCTGGCCGGTGACCGGGCAGTTGGAGCGCAGCAGGTGTGAGACTACGGCTTCCTCGATCGTGGTGGCGTCAGCATCGATCTGCAAGAAGCCGGCCTCGGGTGGCCCGTAGTGATCGATGTTGATGGACTGGTCATCGAGCAGATGGCCGTCCAGATCGGCGAGCGTGTGCGCCATGGTGCTGACGTCGCTGAGCCGTACTTCGATGCCGGACCCGGCAGCTTCAGATAGGTCACGTTTCAGCGTGGCGGTCAGTGCATCGACGTCGCTGATGCGCTCCTGCGCAAAACCGTTCAAGTACAGCTTGAACGACTTCGACTCGATGATGCTGGGCGAGGTGGCGGGTACGCGGAACTCGGCCATCGCCACTACCGGCTTGCCGCGCGCGTCGAGCCACGACAGTTCGTAGGCATTCCAGATATCGACGCCGTGGAAGGGCAGCGTGTCGCCGACGCCGATCTCTGCGCGCTTGCCGGCGCGCGGTATCGGAAACAGCAGGCTGGGATCGTAGCGGTCGGCGTAGACGGTGCTCTGGCCGAGCGGAGACTGTTCGGGTGTACTCATGCCGCCCAGTTTAACGGCTTTGCCCGCGGCACCTGATGGCGCCGCGGGCAAGGTGATCGATTAGCGATTTATACATTCACCATATGCATCATCGACTCGACGTAGCGACTGCCGACGGCGGCGTCGAGCGGGAATATCGCATCGATAGCCTTGAGCTCATTCGCATCGAGCTGCACGTCCAGCGCGCCGAGGTTCTCGTCCAATCGCTGGCGCTGCTTGGTGCCGGGAATGGCGACGATATCCTCGCCCTGCGCCAGTACCCAGGCCAGTGCGAGCTGTGCTGGCGTGCAGCCCTTCGCCTTGGCCATCTTCTGTACCTGATCGACCAACTGCAGGTTGCGTGCGAAGTTTTCACCCTGAAAGCGCGGGCTGTTGCGCCGATAGTCGTCGGCGGCGAAGTCGTCCGGCGAGGTGAACGCGCCGGTGAGAAAGCCACGGCCTAGCGGTGAGTAGGCCACCAGGCTGACGCCCAGCTTGCGGCACGCATCGAGCATGCCATTGGTTTGCGGGTCGCGCGTCCACAGCGAGAACTCACTTTGCAACGCGGCAATCGGATGCACTGCATGCGCCCGTTCGAGGGTCGTGCCGGAGGCCTCGGACAGGCCGAGGTAACGCACTTTGCCGGCGCTGACCAGTTCGGCCATTGCGCCGACGGTGTCCTCGATCGGCACGCTGGTGTCCACGCGGTGCTGGTAATACAGATCGATGGTTTCCACGCCGAGCCGCTTGAGGCTGTCTTCGCAGGACTGGCGCACGTACTCCGGCCGCCCGCTGATGCCGCGCACGCTCGGGTCGTTCGGATCGCGCAGGAGGCCGAACTTGGTGGCGATGAAAGCGTCTTCGCGACGGCCCTTGATCGCTTTGCCGACCAGCGTCTCGTTGAGATGCGGGCCATACACGTCGGCGGTGTCGAGCAGGGTCAGGCCGCGGTCGAGCGCATGCTGGATGGTGGCGATCGATTCGACATCATCACGACCGCTATAGAAATCGCTCATACCCATGCAGCCGAGGCCGAGGGCGGAAACCTGGGGGGCTAGCTGGCCGCCGATATTTTTGCCAAGCGTACGATTCTGCATGGGGTGTCCTTTATGCGAGGGAAGTGGGTTGATGCGAGCCACGCCAGAGCGGATAGCTGACCGAAATGGCGGCAGAGATGTATTGTCTCTAGTCGAGTATCTTGGATAAAGATGCTTAAATTGGTATGTCTATCCAATAAACATCAATAATGAGGCGCTGATGGATCGATTCGACACCATGCGCGTGTTCACCCGCATTGTGGATTTGCGCAGTTTTTCCCGCGCTGGCGACGCGTTGGGAATTCCTCGCGCGACAGTGAGTCACGCCTTGCGCCAACTGGAGGCGCGACTGGGCACGCAACTGCTGATCCGCACCACGCGCTGCGTGAAGCCCACGCCGGATGGTCAGGCCTACTACGCGCGCTGCGTGCGTCTGCTGGCGGATATGGAGGAAGCCGAGGCGGTGTTCAGTCACGTTGCGACGCAACCGCGCGGCTCGTTGCGGATTGATTTGCCCGGACGGCTCGGCAGTGCGGTGATTGTGCCGGCGCTGGCAGATTTTCGCGCGCGCTACCCGCAGCTCGAGCTCGACATCGGTGCCAGCGATCGTTATGTCGATCTGGTGCACGAAGGCGTCGACTGCGTGGTGCGTGGCGGCGAGCCGGCGGATTCGGGCTTGATCGCTCGGCGTCTTGCGGTGCTCTCGCAAGTGACATGCGTCAGTGCGGGTTACGCCGCAGAGCATGGTCTGCCACAAAGCATTGACGATCTGGCGGCGCATCGGGCCGTGGTCTGGCGCTCACCGACCAACGGACGCACGCAATCGCTGGATTTCATGGTCGATGGCGAGCTGCAAATTATTGACGTGTCCGGCGTGATCACCGTGAACTCCGGTGACATTTATGCGGCCAGTTGCCGTGCCGGGTTCGGCATGATTCAGATGCCACGCCACAACATAGCAGCGGATCTTGCTGCCGGCCTTTTGTTGGAAGTACTGCCGCAGTATCCGCCACCGCCGATGCCGATTTCGGTGATGTATCCGGCGCAGCGACAGCTGTCGCCGCGCGTGCGTGTGTTCGTGGACTGGCTGGTCGAGCTGATGGCCGATCTGCATTGAAGGGTGCGCGGGATCTATCTAGTGCATCCTTCAACACCACGCAGACAAGGCGTTCAATCGATGGCGATCACGCCGCGCCGCGGTGGCGCGCCACCGCAGGTGGTGGCAGTGAGCGGTGCATGCATATCTGCCAGCACGGCGCGCTGCTCCGGCACCGGCGTGCGTAGTGCACGGTCCTCGAACGTCGCCAGCTTGGCAAACACCGGCAGGGCCAGCGTGCGTGCGACCAGGCCGGCGCAACGAGGCCACCGTTCGGCGTCGATGACGTAGCGCACGAAGCCGGCCACGCGGAAAAAGCTGGCAATGCTGATGTCGGCAATCGACAACTCGCCGAACGCGAAACCTTCCGCCGGCAGCTGCTTTTCAAGGTAGTCGAGCGCCGCGGGAATATCGATCTCGCGCGCCTGTTGCACCAGCACCTCATCGGTTTTCTCGCCGAAGATGTGCGGCTTCACGCCGAGCTGGAAAAAGAGCTTGGTCGTGATGGCTTCGCCCAACGCCACGTCGGCATACTCCTCCAGCCAGCGCGCCTGTGCGCGGGCAGTGATGTCCGCCGGATACAGCGGTATCTGCGGATAGCGGTCTTCCAGGTACTGACAGATCACGCTGGAATCGTTGAGCAGCAGATCGCCGTCGCTTAGCACGGGGATACGGCGCAGCGGGCTGAGCTGCGAGAACGCGTCATTGCCGACAAAGGGTGGGATCGGATCGATACGGTAGTCGATGCCCTTCAGCTCCAGAAACACCAGCACCTTGCGGACGTAGGGCGAGATATAGCTGCCGATGAGGGTCAGTGGCTCGGACATGGCGGCACTTCGCAGAGAAAAGAAGGAGCGACAGCGTGGGCGGCGAATACTGGCGGCGTCAAGCGTGCGCTATTCACCCGGCCGTTGGCAGCGGTGGGATGGCCGTCGGCGAGCCGTTGGAATCCAGCGCAATCATCACGAACCGGCCAGTGGTACAGACCCGGCGGTCGCCACTGAGCGGGTCCTCGGCGGTCATCTCCACTTCCACCGTCATCGAGCTGCGGCCGACCTTGACCACCTTGGAAATCAGTTCGACCAGCTGGCCGCTGCGCACCGGCACGCGAAAGTTCACTTCCTCCGAACGCGCCGTCACCACCGTGCGCCGCGCATAGCGGGAGGCGACGATAAACGCGGCCTTGTCCATCCACGCCAGCGCCTGCCCGCCGAACAGCGTGCCAAGGTGGTTGGTGTGGTCAGGGAAAACCATTTCCATCAGACGGGCTTCGTTCGGAACAGTAGTCATGACATCTCAAGTCTGGATGGGGTGCGGACGGCGCATCGCGAGCCGCATGCGGTGATTGTAGTGGGTCGTAAAAGCAATCACTTGACCGCGGCATGGACCTTTGGCAGGGGAAGTCGCTGCGGTATCGCGCTAGCATCGGACGATTAAACCGTGGGCGGCCGATCAACCGCTGTCATGCCGCAAAATTTTCCGTGGAGGTTGCATGCTGTCGATAGTCCGCAGGTCGTGCCGAGTTGGCGCAGTAATGATGGTGTTTGTATCGGCTGGGGTCACTGCAGAGAACCGAACGCTAACCGCCGCAGACTACGCCCAGGCTGAGCGCTTCATGAGCTACAACACGGTGCCGCTGGTCGATCACGCGGTGCAGAAGGTCAGCTGGTTGGACGACAGCCACTTCTGGTATCGCGACCACGACAGCAACGGCGATCACTTCGTGCAGATGGACACGGTCAGCGGCAAGGTCACGCCGCTGTTCGATCAGGTGAAGCTGGCCGCGGCACTGGGCAAGGTCACCGGCAAGCCGGTCGACGCCAGCAAGCTTCCGGTCAGCGGATACGGCGTTGCGCCGGATGGCCGCCTTGATATCGCTGTCCAGGACACGCACTATTTTTGTGATTTGAAAAATGCCGGCGAATGTGTGGCCGGCAAGGGCGACGTGGCGTCAGGCAGGAATACGGGTAGCGAACCGGGCGTGCTGTCGCCGGACAAGAAGAGCGAGGCGTTTATTCGCAACTGGAACCTGTGGCTGCGCGACACCGCCAGCGGCAAGGAAACCCAGCTCACCACCGACGGTGTGGAAAACTTCGGCTACGCCACCGACAATGCTGGCTGGAAGCACACCGACAACGCGATCCTCGAGTGGTCACCCGATTCGAAACAGATCGCCACGTTCCAGCAGGACCAGCGCAAGACCGGCGACATGTATCTGGTGACCACCAATGTCGGTCATCCGAAGCTGCTGTCGTGGAAGTACCCGCTGGTCGGCGACGAGAACGTCACCATGATCGAGCGGGTCATCATCGACGTGTCCAGGAAGAAGGTTGTGCGCCTGCAAATGCCGCCGGACCAACATCGTTCCACTCTTTGCGACGATGTCAGTTGCGGCCCGGACGGTGGCTGGGACGACGTGAAGTGGGCGCCAGACGGCAAGACCCTGGCCTTCGTTTCCACCTCGCGCTACCACCAGCACGAATGGTTCCGCATCGCCGATGTGGCCACCGGCAAAGTACGCACGGTGTTCGAGGAAACCGCCAAGACTTACTACGAAAGCGGCATGGGCAAGGCCAACTGGGCGTACTTGCCAGCCACGCACGAAGCAGTGTGGTTCTCAGAGCGCAGCGACTGGGGCCAACTGTACCTGTACGACCTGGACACCGGCAAACTCAAGCACGCCATCACCACGGGCGAAGGCAATGTCACCGAAATGCTCAAGGTCGACCCGGCCACGCGCACCCTCTGGTTCCGCGGTGTGGGCCGCACGCAGGGCGTCGATCCGTATTACGAACAGTTATGGAAAGTCAGCCTCGACGGCGGCCAGCCAATCCTGCTGACGCCGGAAGCGGCCGACCACAAGGTCGACCTGTCGTCTGATAACAAGCTGTTCGTGGACGCCTGGTCCACGTCGACCGAGCCTCCGGTGACGGTACTGCGCAGCGCGGAGGACGGCCATACCGTCGCCAGCATCGCCAAGGCGGATATCTCGCGACTGAAAGCCGCCGGCTGGGTGCCGCCGGTGCCGATCATCGTCAAGGCGCGTGATGGCAAGACCGATCTGTACGGCATGATGTTCAAACCGTCCCACTTCGATCCGTCGAAGAAGTACCCAGTGATCGACTACATCTACCCGGGTCCGCAAACCGGTTCGGTACGTGGGCGCAGCTTCCTTGCCAGTCACGGCGACAACCAGTCGCTGGCGGAGCTGGGCTTCATCGTGGTGGCGATCGACGGTATGGGTACGCCGTGGCGTTCCAAGTCCTTCCACGATACCTGGTTCGCCAACATGGGCGACAACACGCTGCCCGATCAGGTCGCCGGCCTCAAGGATCTGGGCAAGCGCTATCCCTGGATCGACCTGGATCGCGTGGGCATCTGGGGTCATTCCGGCGGCGGCAATGCCTCCACCGACGCCATGTTCCGCTACCCGGATTTCTTCAAGGTCGCCTGGTCCGAAAGCGGCAACCACGACAACCGCAACTACGAGGACGACTGGGCCGAGAAGTACCAGGGCGAGTTGATCGTCGGCAAGGATGGCAAGGGCAATTACGACGATCAGGCCAACGAGAACCACGCCGCCAACCTCAAGGGTCATCTGATGCTGGTGCATGGCACGCTGGACGACAATGTGCCGCCTTACGAAAGCCTGCTGGTGACCGATGCGCTGATCAAGGCGAACAAGGACTTCGACTTGTTGCTGATCCCGAACGTACATCACGGTTACGGTGCCGCCACGCCCTACGCGACCCGTCGGCGTTGGGATTATTTCGTGCGTTACCTGGCCGGTGACGCGCCGCCGAAGGAATACGCCTTGAAGCCGTGGCCATGGATGTGATCGGGTGATATTGGGATTCGCTTCGCTCGTCACCAATCCATGAAACGGCTTCAATCGTGCAACGGTAGGTTGGTGATGAGCACCGCGAATCCCGACACCAGGTATTCGTCAAAAATCAGGTTTGCCCGATAGCCCGAACCATCCATAAAAAACGGCGCCTGCAGGCGCCGTTTTTATTCAACGATCAAGCGGATGGATCGATCAGAACGTGTAACGCAAGGTCACCATCGCCGACCAGCGTGATACCACGCGACTTGGATCGTAGAAGCCGCCGTCGTAATAGCTGAGCTGTTGTGGCTGATAGTTGCCGCTCTTGTCGACGGGCAGGGTATACACGTACTGGCCAGCCGCGTTGACGCCGCCGTAGCTGGCGAGAGTGCGGGTAGGATAAAGGCCGGTGTATTTCACCAGGCCCCAGTTCTTGTCGATCAGGTTGAGGAAGTTATAGACGTCCAAACGGAGCTCTCCCTTGTTGCCGGGGAAGAGACCAGGCACTTCCTGCGAGAAGCTCATATCCAGCTCGCTGACCCACGGCGAATGTGCACCGTTGCGGTTGGCCACCTGGCCGCGGTGATCCTTGAGGTATTTGTCGTTGGCGACAAAATCCTGGAACTGCTGGATCGCCTTGGCGCTGGTGCCGGCGGTATAGGCCACCTTGGGGTCGTTGGCATTCGGGATATAGACCGGATCCCACCCGGCGATGCCATCGCCGTTGGTGTCATTGGCAAAGATCCAGGTGTAGGGATTGCCGGTACGGCCGCTATAAAACATCGACACCTGAGTGCGATAATCGCCGAAGAAATTGTGCTGCCAGGTCAGCGAGGCTTTCAGGCTCTTGGCGACGTTGTAATTGGAGGTGGCGCTTACGTTGTCATTCGGGTTCAGGCGGGCCACACGCTGATAGCCGCTATAGGCAATCGTGTCGGCACCCGGGTCAGCATCGGTGGCGTGATTGAAGGTGATACCGATGTTGCCGAAAACACTATCCGAGAACGGCTTGCTCAGTGATAGCGTGAGGCTGTCGGACTTGCCCTTGTGGGTATTGGTGAGCAGGGTGGATGCGGTGCTGAAAGCGCGATTCTGGTTGGCCAGTGCGTCTGTCGTGTTTGGCGCCTCACCCGGTTTTTTCCAGAACTGCTGACGACCGTCCGGCAGCACGCCGGTGGGTGCGCCGAAGTTCACGACCTGATACAGGATGCCGTCACGCACCTTGATGTGTTCGTATTCAGCCGATGCGACCAGCCCCCACCACGGCAGCTCGCGATCCATCGCCAGGCTCATCTTCCACACTGTCGGCAAACTGAAGTTCTTCGCGACGGTGTCGATCGAGCCGGCACCGCCACCGGCGGGGATGTTCTGGTTGAACGGATCCGGGCTGAACGGTGCGAGGGCAGGATTGAATGTGGTGTACGAACGCAGGGTCACGCCGTTGTTCTGGAACGGGTTGGTCATCCAGACTGTCGGTGGCGCAGTCTGGAACAGGCCGACGCCGCCGCGCAGCTGGGTTTTGTAATCGCTCTCAAACGAATAGTTGAACGACAGGCGCGGCTCGACCACACGATTGCTCGAACCGACGGTGTAGTTGTTCGGATAGCCAAAGGCCTTTTCGAACGACGCGTTGTATTCCGGTCGGCCGCTGGAGTTGGGAATATCCACACGAACGCCATACTGCAGCGACAGCTGCGGGGTGACTTGCCAGGTGTCCTGCAGGAACGGGCTGTACTGGCTATAGGTCCACTTGCCGGCGATGTCATCCAGCGTATAGCCCGGCGCCGGATGATAGAGCACGTACTTGTTGTAGTTGCCGGCCAGGAAGTTGTCGATGCCCCAGAAGTTGTACTGGCCGAACTCGGTCTGGCCGAACAGGTTGTTGATCTTGGTACGTGAAGCGTCGATACCACCCTTGATAGTGTGATCGTCGGCGTAATAGGTGCCGGCCAGGAAAACGGTGAGCTTCTTGGTATCGATGTGGTTGTAGTGGCGGAACTGCTCCTCGCCCAGGTTCACCGATGGGCCCTTGCCATCTGCCGACAGGTTGACGTTGACCGCGGGCTGTTGGAACGGTGCGGTCGTGTCCTGCACAAACTTCTGGTAGCCGACCTTGACCTCGGTGGAGAAGTTGTCGGTCCAGTCGTCGAACACATGGGCGACGTAGTTTTCAGTGCTGATCGCCTTGGTGTAGGTGTAGCTGGTCAGACCTACGCTGTTGCCGCTGTTGCCGCCGACGGCTGGCAGCTGCTCGTCGGTCTTCTGATAGGTGAAGCTGGCGCGGTGATTGTTGCTGATGTTCCAGTCGATCTTTCCGAGGTAGCGCTTGTCGTCGTATGCCAGTCCGGTGCTGCCGCCAAAACTACCTGGCGTGAGGCCGAGTTGCTTGGCTGCGTCGATCACTTTCTGCAGGTCGCCTGGCGATACCTTGTTGCTGGTCGACGCACCGTTGCCCAGCGATTCGTCCAGACCGTTGGCGGAGTCCGCGCCGATGCCAGTGGTTTTTTCGTGCTCGGCCGAGACGAAGAAGAACAGCTTGTCCTTGACGATCGGGCCACCGAGGGTGAAGCCGTAGGTCGAGTCCTTGTCGTAGCCGTTGTAGCCGTAGTTGGAATCATTGCTGGGCAACCAGCCGGCCTTGCCGACCAGTTTGTTGCCATTGCGATAGGCGTCATAGACCGAGCCGTGAAACTGGTTGGTGCCAGTCTTGGTCACCGCGTTGACATCCGCGCCGACAGTGTCGGAGATCACATCGAAGTTGGCAGTGGAGATGTTGTACTCGGCGATCGTTTCCGGCGAGATCGGCGACTTCTGGTAAGGCAGACCGTTGGCATTGAGGCCGAACGGGTCGCCTTGGGTCACGCCGTCCACGGCGATATTGTTGTAGCGATTGTTCTGGCCTGCGGCGGAGATCGCGCCGGTACCCTGATCCGTGACGGTAATGCGCGGATCCAGGCGCGCCACATCGTCGATCGAACGATTGCCCTGCGGCGTGGCCTGCAACTGGCGTTGGGAGATATTCGTCGAAAGGCCCTTGTTGTCGGACGAGAACGTCTGCGCCAACGCCGATGCGTTGACGGTGACGGCCGCCAGGTTACTGGCTGTCTCCGCGCCCGAGCTCATGCCCAGATTGATCGACGAAGGCTGGCCCAGCTGAAGATAGATATTGTTCTGTTCCGCCGTTGCCATGCCAGCCTTGCTGGCGGTGATTTCGAATGGACCGCCCACGCGCAAACCCTGCGCGGTGTAGCGGCCATCGGCGTCGGTGGTCACTTGCTTGGTGGTGCCCGAGGGCTGGTGAACGATGTCGACCGTGGCACCGGCGACGGGCTGGCCCTTGGCGTCCAGCACGCGTCCACTGACGCCCGAGGTGGTGATGTTCTGCGCTGCGACAGGCGCCGTGGCCAGCAAGGCCGAAATGGCGATCGACAGCATGTTTCTGCGAATGGCGAAGGTCATCGAAAATCCTTTCGGTTACGTGGGCGATGGGAAATGTCGCTCGCGCAGGGGCCTGTCCAGGCTTGATGCCTGGGTAAGCTGGCCTTGGAAGACTTTCCCTTATGATCGAAAATCCCTGCCGCGAGAGCGACAAGCATTGAACTATCGCAATATATTACGTAATTTTGATGACATGTTCACGCCGCGATTTCGCGGTTTCGCAAAAACACACGCGTCGTTAATAGCCAGCCGGCTCGATGTCACGCCCGGCCAGACCCGTGGCAATGACGGATACTCCCGATTTTTTCAGGGTCGGATAGTCAGCAAGCGGTAGTCATGGCAACCGCAACCCGCATACATGACGACGGCAGGATCGATAGGCATCGAGTCCTGCCGTCGCTTCGTGCATCTTGGGACAGTGCCCGATCCGGCGTCGCCAGCCGGCGGGCCCTGTCACGTCAACGCGAGCTGATGCTCTGCGCGATGCCCTTGCTGATCGCCTCATCAATCAATGTGCCGATCTGCTGGTTGGCTTTCGCGGCGGCCTGTTCCTGTTGCTTACCTAGTACATCCTGTTTCGCACCGAGCGCATCCTGCTGTTTGCCCAGGGCATCCTGTTGCTTGCCGAGTTGATCCTGCTGGCGGCCGAGTTCGTCCTCGCTGGCTTGCAGCGCATCTTCTTTCGCCTGGAGTGCGGCTACCCGTTGCTCACTGGCCGGCTGACCAGCGAGTGCCGTCTGCTCACTTGCCAATTGCGCCTGCTTGCCGGCTAGCTGCGCTTGTCGTAAACCCAGCGCGCCCTGCCGCGCACCGAGACCTCCCTGCTGACCGCCCAGACGTCCCTGTTCGCCGCCCAGCGCACCTTGCTGCTTGCCAAGCTCGCTGACTGGGGCGTAGACGGCTCTGGCGCGCTGGATGTAGGCACTGTCGCGGACCACATACGAGGTGCCGCCACGACGAAACCAAAGGATCGGTTCGTTACCCTTGCGCAGCCTTTTCAACGTATCGATGTCGCTCTCCGAACCGTTGATGGTGATCGAATCTCCATCCATCAGCGCGAAGCCATACGCTGCATTGGCTGTCGTATCGATGTCGATGTGACGTGCAGTAAATCCATCCGTATTTCGCGGTGGTGGCGGTGGCAGAGGAGGCAGCGGTGCTATTGGTGCTGGAGGAACGGGTGGTGTCGGCGGTACAGGTGGCGTTTGCAGCATCACCGAATCATCGGCAGCGATCGATGCACCAGCGGCATGGTCTGCCGTATTCGCCGTGACTCGATACGGGATCACGCCGGCCAGCGCGATCACTGCGATCAGTAGCCAGCCGCGCACGCGGTGGCGCGACAGGTTTTCGTTTTGCTGCAACATGATCAGTCGCCTCTTCAGATTCTGGAACGATGGGGAGGCCCCAGCCAGGCCGGAGTACATCGGGTGCGCCACACCAAGGCGAAGCAATAGCTGGCCATAGGCCTGTGGCTCCGTACCTGTTTGCTGCACTACCTGTGCATCGCAGGCTGCTTCGCGGCTGAGCGCGTACTCACGGACGGCCCACATCACTAGCGGATGGAAGAAAAACAGCCGCTGCGCGATCGCCGGTATCCAGCACATCCACAAATCACCGCGATGCAAATGCATCAATTCATGGGCGAGCGCGAGAGCGGATTCCTCCGGTGTGAGGCTGTGATCGGCGGGCAGCAACACGATCGGTCGCCAGAGGCCGGTGACCTGCGGCGAGACGATCGCGCGTGAGGTGCGCAAGGCCGGTGGATGTCGCAAGCCCAATGCACGCGCCTGTTCAGCACACAGCGCGTGCAGCACCGGATCGCGCAATGGCGTGGAGTCGCGCAGCATGGCATGGGCTTTTCGCCAGTCACGAGCCATCAGCAAAAGTTGTAACAGCACGCCGGCAAGCCACAGGCAAATCAACGCGAGACGCCAGTTCGCAGGAGTCGATACTTCCGGCGTCGACACAGTGGTATTCACCGACCCCTGATGTTGCATGAAGGTCGCGAAGGGCGTTGAGGACGCCTCGGGTGCGACCACGGGAACAGGCTGACTGGACGAAATATCAGCGACCGTCGTGCGCGGTGCCGCCGGCAGCAAGGGCAGCTCCACTGGCGCCGCTATGGCAAGCCCGAGGATCAGCTGCACGCCCAATAACCACCACAGCATGCTGCGTGTCGTGGACGGCAGTTTTGGAATGAGCTTCCCCACCAGCCACACGGCACCGACCAACAGGACTGCTTGCGCGGAGGTCCAGACAAGACGGCTGAACAAGGTATCGGCGAATGCATGGAAAGTACCCATGTCACGACTCCTTGCGCCGGGATTGCAGCTGATTCACCAGAGCCTTCAGTTCGGCGAGCTCGTCATCGCTGACCTCGCCGCGTTCGGACATCCAGGCCACGAACGGTGATACCGAACCGCTCAGTGTCTTCTCCACGAAACTGCCCACGGCCGTGCGCATCGCTTCGGCCGGTCCGGTCGAGGCGCTGTAGCGGAACATGCCCTGCACCTGCTTGCGACGCAGGTAACCCTTGCTGCGCAGCCGCTCCATCATGGTCAGCACCGTAGAGCGCGCCAGTCCGCGGGGCTCGCCATATCCTGTGGCGACTTCGCCAACAGAGGAATTCTTGCTTTCGGCGAGGTAATGCAGGAGCGAAAGCTCCTGATCGCCGATGGATGGCTTTGACATGGTCGCGGCACCGATTGACTACAGGTGTAGGCAAACTACGCCATGGCGACACGTGTAGTCAATAGGCCGATGGACGGAGTCGCCTCGATCCATTGCTACCGCCGGTGTTCTGGATCAGAACGCCATGTCGAACGACACCTCGCCCTGCACGCCGACCTGATAGGCGGAGACGCGGCGTTCGAAGAAGTTGGTGACTTCCTGCACGTCCTGCAGGTCCATGAAGTCGAACGGGTTCTTGGCGCCGTATTTCTTCGGCATGTCGAGCTGGGCGAAGCGCTGGTCGGCGCAGTATTCGAGGTACTGGCGCATCTCTTTGGCCGAGAGGCCGACCACGCCGCCGGACAGCACATCGTCGGCAAACTGTGTTTCGCAGGCGATGGCGTCCTCCATCATCTCCTCGACTTGCGCGCGCATCGCGTCGTCGAACAGTTCCGGCTCTTCGTCACGGACTGTGCGCACGACGTCGAAGGCGAATGCCATGTGGCCACTTTCATCGCGGAACACCCAGTTGGTACCTGCCGCCAGACCATGCAGCAGACCGCGCGAGCGCAGGTAGTAGACGTAGGCAAAGGCGGCGTAGAAGAACAGGCCTTCGATGCAGGCAGCAAAGCAGATCAGGTTGAGCAGAAACTGCCGGCGGTGTTCGCGTGTCTCCAGCCGCTGCAGGTGCTGGATCGAATCGATCCACTTGAAGCAGAACTCGCCTTTCTGGCGAATCGATGGAATCGTTTCGATCGCCGCGAACGCGGCATTGCGTTCGGCCGGATCGGGGATATAGGTGTCGAGCAGGGTGAGGTAGAACTGCACGTGCAGCGATTCCTCATACAGCTGGCGCGACAGGTACATGCGCGCTTCGGGCGCATTGATGTGCTGGTAGAGGTTCAGCACCAGGTTGTTCGAGACGATGGTGTCGCCGGTCGCGAAAAACGCCACCAGCCGCTGGATCAGATGGCGATCGGCGGGCGACATTTTCGTGCGCAGATCGGAGGTGTCCATCGAGAAATCTACTTCCTCGACCGTCCAGGTGTTCTTGATCGCATTGCGATACATCTCGTAGAACGCCGGATAGCGCATCGGTCGCAGCGTCAGTTCGAAACCGGGATCGAGAATCTGCGCATGGCGGGTGGGCTGAGCTGACATGGACGGCTATTCCTTGGTGCTGATGGGTCACGCTATGTTGAAGCGATCCGGCGCATTCGCGCCGGATCGTTGTTGCACTACTTACTGACAGGCTTCGCAGTACTCGGGATTCTCGAGCGAGCAGAACACAGCCGCATTCGCCTGGTCTTGATCGATGGCTGTTTGATCTGGCGCTGCCGCCCTGTTGGCCGTGACCGTAGTCTTGGTGATCTTGGTCGCCGGCCGTGAGCGCAGGTAGTAAGTGGTTTTGATGCCGGCCTTCCACGCATACATGTACATTGAGCTGAGCTGGCCGATGTTCGGGTTTTCCATGAACAGGTTCAGCGACTGACTTTGGTCGATGAATGCGCCGCGCGCGGCGGCCAGTTCGATCAGGGCTTTTTGCGGCAGTTCCCACACGGTGCGGTAGATCGCGCGCAGGCGTTCCGGAATCGCGGCAATGCCCTGGATCGAGCCTTCGGCCAGCTTGATCGCATCACGCACGTCAGGCGTCCACAAGCCGAGCGTCTTCAGCTCGTCGGCGAGATAGCGATTCACCTGCAGAAAATCGCCCGAAAGCGTCTCGCGTTTGAACAGGTTACTGACCTGCGGCTCGATGCACTCGTAGCAACCAGCGATCGAGGCGATCGTGGCGGTGGGCGCAATGGCGATCAGTAGTGAGTTGCGTAGGCCGTGCTGCTTGATGCGCTCGCGCAGTGCATCCCAGCGTTCGCTGTCGTGCGCTTGCGCCTGCGGCCAGTAATCGAACTGCAGCTCGCCGTTGGCCGCTCGGCTTTCTTCAAAGCCGGGATGCGCGCCAACCTGTGCAGCCACTTCGTTCGACATCGACAGCGCGTGGAAGTAGATCTCCTCGGCGATGCGCGTGGAAAGCGCCAAGGCTTCGCTCGAATCGAATGGCAGGCGCAGCTTGAAGAACACATCCTGCAGGCCCATCACGCCGAGACCAACTGGCCGCCATTTGATGTTGGCGGTACGCGCGGTGTCGATCGGATAGAAATTGAGATCGATCACGCGATCGAGCTGGCGCACGGCGGTACGCACGGTCGAGGCCAGCTGTTCGAAATCGAACGCGTGGCTGCCATCCGCAGCGCGTACCACGTGCCGCGCCAGGTTCACCGAACCGAGATTGCACACCGCCGTCTCGGTGGACGAGCTGACTTCCAGAATCTCGGTGCACAGGTTGGACAGATGGATCACGTTGTCGGCTTTGGCCGTCTGATTGCTGGTGGCGTTGCAGCGATCCTTGAAAGTCATCCAGCCGTTGCCGGTCTGCGCCAGCGTGCGCATCATGCGGGCGTAGAGCTCTCGCGCCTTCACGGTTTTCACCGCAAGACCGTCGGCCTCGGCCTTGGTGTAAGACTGTTCGAACACCGAACCCCAGCTATCGACCAGATGCGGTGTGACCTTGGGATCGAATAGCGACCAGTCGCCATCGGTCTCGACCCGGCGCATGAATTCGTCCGGAATCCAGTTGGCGATGTTGAGGTTGTGCGCACGTCGTGCGTCGTCGCCGGTGTTGTCGCGCAGCTCGAGGAAATCCTCGATATCGGCATGCCACGATTCCAGATATACGCAGGCCGCGCCCTTGCGCTTGCCACCCTGATTCACTGCGGCAACCGACGCATCCAGCGTTTTCAGCCACGGCAACAGGCCGTTGGAATGGCCGTTGGTGCCCTTGATCAGCGAGCCGCGCGAACGCACGCGCGTGTAGGCCAGGCCGATGCCGCCGGCGAACTTGCTGAGCTTGGCGACGTCGGCATACTTGTCGTAGATCGACTCCAGCGAATCGGTTGGTGAGTCGAGCAGATAGCAGGAACTCAGCTGCTCATGGCAGGTGCCGGCGTTGAACAGCGTGGGCGAGCTGGCGATGTATTCGAGTGAGGACAGCAGGCGATACAACTCCAGCGTTTCGCCGATCTCGTTGCCGCCCAGCGCGCAGGCGATACGCATGAAGAAATGCTGCGGCGTTTCGATCACGAAGCGCTTCTGCGGATGGCGCAGCAGGTAGCGGTCGTACACGGTGCGCAGGCCGAAGTATTCAAAGCGGCGCGTCGCCAGCGTATTGATCGCATCGTTGAGCTTGCGCGCGTTCAGCGCCACAAAGTCGCGCAGGCGTTCGTTGAGGATACCCAGTTCGGCACCGCGCACGATCGACTGCGAAAAGCTCTGGATCTCCTGGCCGCTCACTTCCTTATCGATGTAGGCGCCGAGCAGACGTGCGGCGAGCTGGCCGTATTCGGGTTCCTCGGCCGTCAGCGCGGCGGCCGTGCGGATCGACAGCTGGTCGAGCTCCTGCGTGGTGGCGCCGTCATAAAGGCCGCCAATGGTTTTCAGTGCCACGCGCAGCGGATCGACGCCGTGCAGGCCTTCGGCGCTGCGGGTCACTGCGCGCACGATCTTGTTGACGTCGACGATTTCCTGGCCGCCGTTGCGTTTGGTGACGCGCATCTGGCCGGGGTTGTGGGGTGGCGTCAGCGCGAACGCTTCGTCGCCGGTTGCTGGTGCAGCGTGTTCGACGATGACCGGTTCGGCGACCGATGCTTCGGCGACAGGAACGTTAAAGGCATCGACGCGAGCGACGGTGCGCTCGCTGACAGCGTTTTCGAGAGGTTGCATGGCGGTGGCTCCGAGCATGAAAAGTCAAACACCTGCTCCCGCGGGCAGGGCCTGAAGTGGCAGTAACGTGGACGGCTCACAGGGCAGGCGCACACGGCCCCACTCTGCGGACGTTGCCTCCCCACGGAAGCCGTCACTACGCACCGGGGCACGTTCGCCCCGATGTGCCGGCAGGTCTTCGGACTTGCGGACGTGGATCTTGCGATCCGCCTACTTGCCTTCGCTTCCCAGCCGCGGAGGGCCAGTGCATGTGGAGGCGTTCGTTTCCGCTTTACCGCTGCGGGGCAGTTCCGGATTTACACCGGATTCCCTTTTAAGCCCGACCGACGATCACGTCTGGTCGAGCACCGACGGACACAACATATCGGGTGCTGGAGGCAGGGTCAACCCAACAAGTTGTGGATGGTTCTGGGGATAAGTCGCGTGGGGCCAGAGCCGGCGCGGGCTGCCGCGGCGGCTGGATTTATTTGCACGGTGAAGTTTCTTGCGGACGGAGCGCTTTCGTCGGGTCGACTGGACCGCCCTGGTTCAAAGCGCGTCGAGATCCATTTCGCCGGTGCGGATGCGGATAACCTGTTCCAGTGCTGTCACGAAGATCTTGCCGTCACCGACCTTGCCTGTGCTGGCGGAATGCTGGATCGCTTCGAGCACGCGCTCGAGCTGGTCATCGGGAATCGCAAGCTCCATCTTGATCTTCGGCAGGAAGTCGACCACGTACTCGGCACCCCGATAGAGCTCGGTGTGGCCTTTCTGGCGGCCGAAGCCCTTGACTTCCGAAACCGTCACGCCCTGTACGCCGACCTCGGCCAGCGCTTCGCGCACGTCGTCCAGCTTGAACGGCTTGATGATCGCCACGACCAGTTTCATGGTGTTTTCCCGTCAGGTGCAATTAGTGCAAAAACAATCGGCCCAAACCATCGGCGAGGGCTGGATGCGACAATCCATTCTGCCTGCCGCGCCGTGCATTGTCGCGTGGATAACGATGCGTGTAGGACAATCCTTACAGTTTCTGGCGGAGCAACCCGATGGCAGACCCGATTTCCCTTCACCTAAGATTGATCCCGACGAGCTTGAGGCGCTATCCATGATGGATAAGCAGGTTATCGACA
The DNA here is from genome assembly GCF_014207185.1 of Rhodanobacter sp. A1T4. Taxonomy (GTDB): domain Bacteria; phylum Pseudomonadota; class Gammaproteobacteria; order Xanthomonadales; family Rhodanobacteraceae; genus Rhodanobacter. Next base: position 147,131 of record NZ_JACHCP010000010.1, on the reverse strand, counting down.
AGATTGCCTCGCGACTTGTGTCGTTGGTACCGCCAGGATTGGCTGATGCGCAACAGGATTTGCGGGCTAACTTCCAAGATGTTTTGGCGCAGGGACTGCGCCGCCTCGATCTGGTCACCCGCGAAGAATTCGATGTCCAGAGTCAGGTGCTGGCACGCACCCGCGCAAAGGTCGACGAATTGGAGCGACGTGTGGCCGAGCTTGAGGCTGCCGTTACTGCCCGCGGGAATTAGCCACAGCCAATCTCCCGGGAGCCGCCCCCGATCCGTCACCCTCACCCCGAGAACGATCGGGGGCGGTTAGTTTTTTGTACTGCTGCTGGAGTCGCTCGATGTCGGTAACCATGAGCGGCTCACCACGGTGCCGACGACGCCTCGTCGCATGAGCTTGGTCGCATGAGTCTTGCCGTTACGCTCAGCCGTGCTCAGGAAGGTATTTCTGCGCCGCAGGTGATGGTGGAAGTGCACCTCTCCGGCGGTCTGCCATCCACCAATATCGTTGGCCTGCCTGAAGCGGCGGTGCGCGAAGCGCGTGATCGCGTGCGAGTGGCCATCCAGAACACGGCATTCGACTACCCCAATCGTCGCGTCACAGTAAACCTCGCACCGGCTGAACTGCCCAAGGACGGTGGCCGTTTCGATCTGGCCATTGCGCTGGGCATCCTGGCGGCCAGTGGACAGGTGCCGCGCGAGAAGCTGGATGACTGCGAGTTTCTCGGCGAGCTGGCACTGACCGGTGCATTGCGCAGCGTTTCGGGCGTGCTACCGGCTCTGTTGCGAGCGCGGTCGCGTGGTCGTCGCGTGGTGGTACCGCGAGAGAACGCTCCCGAAGCAGCGCTGGTGCCCGATGTGGATGTGCTGGTTGCCGACACCCTGGCCGAAGTTTGCGGCTGGCTGCGCGGCGCGTTGGAGTTGTCGGCGCCGATCGGCACGCCGAGCGATGGCGGCGCCTACGATGGTCCGGATCTGATTGACGTGCGTGGCCAGCAACAGGCGCGCCGTGCGTTGGAGATCACCGCCGTCGGCGGCCATCATCTTTTACTGATCGGCCCGCCCGGCACAGGCAAAACCATGTTGGCCGAACGCCTGCCGGGCATCCTGCCGCCGTTGTCGGAATCCGAAGCGCTGGAAACCTGCGCGGTGCTGTCCGTGGCCGGGCAGCAGACCGATCTGGTGCAGTGGCGTCGTCGCCCGTTTCGGGCGCCGCATCACACGGCTTCGGCGGTCGCCCTGGTTGGCGGCGGCTCGTATCCGCGGCCGGGCGAAATTTCGCTGGCGCACAACGGCGTGCTGTTTCTCGACGAGCTGCCGGAGTTCAGTCGGCATGTACTGGAGGTACTGCGCGAGCCGATGGAGTCTGGTCATATCGTGATCTCCCGCGCGGCAAGGCAGTCGACGTTTCCCGCGCAGTTCCAGCTGGTTGCGGCGATGAACCCATGCCCCTGCGGTTACATTGGCGATCCGCGTCAGCGCTGTCACTGCACACCCGATCAGATCCTGCGCTACCGCTCGCGCATTTCCGGTCCCCTGCTCGATCGTATCGATATCTGCGTGGAGGTACCGCAAGTTCCCCTGGCCGATCTTGGTGGCCCGCGGAATCCGCAGGACGAGGATTCCGCCACCGTGCGAGAGCGCGTGTTCAAGGCGCGACGGCAGTCATTGATGCGGGCGGGTCGCCCGAACGCGGAAATCACCACGCGTGAGTTGGAGCGCGACTGCGCGCTGGGTCCGGCGGAGCGGCGCTGGTTTGAAGCGGCACTGGAAAAACTCGGTCTGTCGGCACGCGCCTATCACCGCGTACTGCGAGTCGCGCGCACCATCGCCGATCTTGACGGTGGTGTGGCTCTGCTCGAACGCGAACATCTGGCCGAGGCATTGCAGTACCGGCGGTTCTAGTTTCATCGCCTGATGCGGTCTACCGTTGCCGTTCACTGGACGCATCCATCGGTGCATGCTCCGATAGGCCCTTGCTGCCTATTCAAGGACCCTGAATGACTATCGAGCTCGGCCTGATGCTTGCCGGCATGCTGATGATCGGCTTTCTGGCGCAGTGGCTGGCGTGGCGGGTAAAGCTGCCGGCGATCCTGTTTCTCCTGCTGGCCGGCATTCTGCTGGGGCCGGTCACGGGCCTGGTAAATCCGGACAAGCTGTTGGGCAGCCTGCTGTTCCCGGTCGTATCCCTGGCAGTGGCGCTGATCCTGTTCGAGGGCAGCCTGAGCCTGCGCTTCCACGAGCTTCCCGGCATCGGCCATGTGGTGCGCGGACTGGTCAGTTACGGCGCGGTGACCGCATTGCTGCTGCTGGCACTGGCGGCGCATATCGTGGCCGGCCTGAGCTGGTCGATCGCGCTGCTGTTTGGCGCGCTGGCCTGCGTGACCGGGCCGACGGTGATTGCACCGATGTTGCGGACGGTGCGGCCGAACGCACGCATCGGCAACACCTTGCGGTGGGAAGGCATCGTGATCGATCCGCTGGGCGCGTTGTTCGCCGTGTTGATCTACGAGGCGATCGTGTCGCGGCAGGAGGGCCATACCATCGGCATTTTTCTCGCCACGATCGGTTGCGGCATCGTCATCGGCGCGCTGGCCGCGTTCGTGATGGCGTTTTTGCTGCGCAGGCAGATGATCCCCGAATACCTGCAGAACTTTGCCGTGCTGGCATCCGTGCTGCTGGCTTTCAGCCTGTCCAATGTAATCACGCACGAGTCGGGCTTGCTGGCGGTAACCATCATGGGCATCGCGCTGGGCAACGCGCGCGGCGTGCATATCGACGACATTCTCGATTTCAAGGAAAACCTGACGACGGTGCTGGTGTCGGTGCTTTTCATCTTGCTGGCCGCTCGGCTGCACTGGCCGTTGCCGCCGGGCATGCTCGGTGCCGGCCTCGCGCTGTTTGTCATCGCACAGCTGGTTGTGCGACCGATATCGGTCGCCTTGTCGAGCTTAGGTAGCGGACTGAACTGGCGCGAGCGCGCCCTGATAGGCTGGATCGCGCCGCGTGGCATCGTGGCGGCGTCGGTATCGGCGCTGTTTGCGCTGCGTCTGAATGCGCTGGGCGTGGCAGGCGGCGATGCGCTGGTGCCGCTGGTGTTCACTCTGATCATCGGCACCGTGGTGTTGCAAAGTGCCACGGCACGACCGCTGGCGCTGTGGCTGAAAGTCGCCGAGCCGGAGCCGCGCGGTGTGCTGATTTTTGGCTCGGATCACGTGGCGCGAACCATCGGCACGGCGCTGGCCGAAGCCGGCTTTCGCGTGGTGCTGGCCGACGACGACTGGAACCAGATCCGCAAGGCGCGCATGGATGGGCTGACAACCTTCTACGGCAACCCGGCATCGACCCACGCGGAACGCAATCTCGATCTCACCGGTATTGGCCGGTTGCTGGCCATGTCGACCCATCGCGAACGCAACTCGCTGGCCTGCGTGCATTACCGGCAGGAGTTCGGCCGTCAGAAAATCTACCGGCTGCGCAATCTGAGTCCGCAGGAAAACACCGACCGTGCAGCCTTGCCCGGCAGTTTGCTGGCACCGCCATTGTTCGACGAGCAGATGACGCACAGCCGCTTCGCCGAGATGCTCGATCAAGGCTGGCGGGTCAAGTCGACCAAGCTCAGCACCACGTTCGATTGGCCACACTTCATCGAGCAGTACGGCTCACACACCGTGCTCATGTTCGGCGTGGACGAGAGAGGTGCCTTGCAGGTTGCCTCGACCAAACGCGTGCTTGAGCCGAAGGCTGGCTGGACGGTGATCGCCTTGGTCTGCTCGACCCCAGCCGCCGCTATCGCTTAGCCGACGACCGAAACAGGCTCGCTCCGGGCACGGTCTGATGGAATACATCCTCGTCATTGCCACCACCAAATCAATCATGGATGGAAGCGTGTCGGGGACAGAGTTCGCGGTTTGATCCGCTTGCTGAGCCAACCGAATGGCCCTGATCAGAGCCGGTATCCGGCGCATCTCAAAGCTTGCTGCAACAAAATTCCGGCGCCTCAGTCGGGGCAAATTCTGCGCAGTGGATTTTTACGATGGGTTTTTATGCTTAAAACAAGTAAAAACAAGTATTTGCGCTTAAACCAACTGCATTATGTGTAGATTTTGTGATTATTGATTATGTGATCTACGTCACACTTTACGAATTTGTTACTGGAAGAAGATACGGACAAGTTGCGCGAAAAATCGACGAAGTCCGAAGATTTCACTGCAAACCTTACAGTCATTTGAATCAGTGGAATAAATCGGTTGAATCACCACGATTCATGATGGAAGCAGCGTGCTTCCCGGAGGTTGGACATGCGTACGGCGTTGCGTCTCAGTGTATTGCGTTCGAGCATTCTGGTTACCTGCATGGCGGCTGTGGCAGTCTCGTTAAGTGCCTGCAGCGGTTCGGGTTCGACTCATCACTCCAATAGTTCGAGCACAGTCAGCCCGGGTGGTGCCGCTAGCGGGAGTTCGGGAGATGGGAGTGGAACCGGAGGTAGCAGTGGAACCGGAACCGGAGGAAGCGGCAGCGGCAGCAGCGGCGGCGGAACCGGAGGCAGCGGTAGCGGCGGCGATGGAAGCGGAGGTACCAGTGGCGGTGGAACGGGCGGCGGCGGTAGCAGCGGCGGTGGAACCGGAGGTGGCGGTACCGGCGGCGGTGGAACGGGCGGTGACGGCACCGTGGTCCCTGTCAATCTGCTCGGCGCGATCGGCACCGCAGCAGGCAATACGGTCAGTGACGTTGGCAGTGCGGTCGGAACCATCGCTTCGCAATTGCCAAACCAGACGCTACTGGGCGGCGACACTCCGACCACAGCGGATCTCAGCAAGGCGGTGACGGATGTCGGTCAGGCCGTATCGAGCCTGGGCAACGGGGTCACATCAGGTATCGGTCAGACAGGCAATATCGCCAATCCCGTGGGAGTGACGCTCGATAGCGCAGGCAATGTCGTCAATGCGGCTGGTCAGGCGGTGAACGAGCTTGGTCAGACTGTGGGCACGGTAGGCGCATTTCAGGGATCGCCGATCCAGCCAATCACCTCCGCAGTAGGCGATGGTGTCTCGGTCGTTGGTCAAGGCGTCGACAATCTTGGCACTGTGCTCGGTGCGGGGCTGGCCTCCGGGTATGGCAACGCGCTTACCCAGCCGCTGAGCAGTGTACTCACCACGGTAGCCGGCCTGGGTCAGCAATCGGGTGGTCAAATTGGTGGCGGAAACCTCGTTGCCGGTGTATCGACCTTGGCCGGCAATGCCACTGTCGGCGGCGGTGTTCTGGTTGCCGGGATCGGTAATGGGATTTCTTCGCAATCGGTTCCCGGGCTTGGCAATGGCACCACATCCGCGCTCGGAGCTACGGTTACGACGCTCGGGGGTTCGCTCGCGACTATCGGTGGCGGCGTTACGGCTGGCCTGGGGCAGAGCGGCGCCATCGCCAATCCGGTTGGCGTGACGGTCGGTGGCGTGGCAGGAGGTGTGACGGGTCTCGGTGCCACGGTCAACGGTGTTGGCCAAGTGGTTGCCAGTCTGGGTACCGGTCCGTTGTCGTCGGTTACCACACCCGTTGGAGCGATAGTTGGCCAGGTGGGCAGTGGTGTGGCCGCGGTCGGAAGCGGCGTGACCGCTGCGAATAACGGTCCATTGCAGCCACTGACGCAAGGACTTAGCAACGTAGTCAACGGGGTAGCCAATTTGACCAGCGGCAACCTTGGGAATACGACGAGCAGCACTTCGGGTGGATTGCTCGGTACGGGGATTCTCGGTCACAAGTCCGATTGATTGGATTGATTGAATGACCTCACGTTAGAAACATGACGGAGTCCGTAAAAGGGCTCCGTTATTCCCACGTGCCTCGCAAAGGGGTTTGGCTTGAACAAGATCGCGCAGATTGTCGTGCTGATGATGCTGTCGATAAGTGCACAGGCGCAGACGCGGCTGCCATCGGCCAATCCATTGCAGGTCTTGCCGATGACGCCGCCGTTACCGTCTCACGCCAAGGTGAGTTCCAGTTTCTCGACGCATCGGAATCCCGCCCTTGAAGCCCTGCTTGGCGTGAAGCTGACGCCACGCCGGATTGAATTGGCGGACATGCATGCGTTGCCGTTTCGCGTTGTGGCTGACGACTTTCATACGCTGATCGGCCACGAGGTTACGGTGGCCGATGTGCTGGCCAAGGCCGACCGGTGTACAGCGCGTTACCGTAAATCGGGTTATGCGCTTTCGTTTTGCTATATACCTACCCAAAATTTTGCCAATGGTGTGGTGAAAGTGATTGCCGTCGAAGGTTATGTCGCCCGTGTCCAGCTGACAGGCGATGCCGGCAATATGGAGCATCGCTTGCGCGGACTGGCCAAGCATATCCAGGCCGATCGGCCGTTACGCCAGGCAACCTTCGAGCGTTATACGCAGTTGATGGGACAGCTTCCCGGCGTTGTGGTGACAGCCAATGTACCGCCGCCTACGACCACCGATGGTGCGGCAGAGCTGCAGTTGAAAGTGACGCGTCGGCGCGTCGCTGTGACCGGAGGCGTCGACGTCAATCATCCCGGTGTGCGAGGTCTGATCAATGTCACCCTCAACGGGCTGACGCCGCTCGGCGAGCAGGTAACGCTGTCAACGCTTTATCCCAATGGCCAAGGTTCCGAACATTATCTGGCAGGCTCGTGGACGCAGCCGTTAGGCAGTCGTGGCTGGAGCTGGCGGCTGGATGGATCGAATTATCGCGGCAACCCCGACACTGATCAGGAACTGCCAGCGGGACTGGAGCACCGGGTCGATCAGAACCGGGTGGGAGCATCGTTGCGTGATGCCGTGTTGCTGGACAACAGCCAAACCTTGGTGGCCAGCGCAGGTATCTACTCGGCCCGGCAATCCGATCACTATCTCAATCTGGATAACGGCGCGCAGCTTTCATCAGACAGTGATTTGCATGTGGCTACCCTGGGGCTGGACTGGCGCGCGAGCAGCGCGCAGACAGTTCGCACGGTTACCGTCGGCATAGCGCACGGATTCAACGCGTTCGGTGCGTCAGCGAACGTGTCGAGTAATGTGCCGGGCGCATTTCCCGGCGAGCTGCCGGATACCGCTTTCACTCGATTCAATGTCGATGCCACGATGAGTACGCAATGGCCCGATCACTTCGGCTCGGTGCTTTCATTTTCGGGGCAGTACAGTCGCGATCGTCTCGCCTCGGGCGAACAGATTGCCTTTGGTGGCCCACGCTATGGCCTGGCTTACGATCCGGGCATTCTTAGCGGTGATTATGGCTGGGGTGCTGGTTACGAGATCAATCGCCGGTTCGGCGTGACACAGCATTGGCTCACGTCGCTGACGCCGTATCTGTTGGCGCAATACGCGCGTGCGTTTGCCAACGGTGACACCGCATCGGAGGGGCACCTTGGCACGGTGGCGCTCGGGCTGCGGCTTTCCGATGGCAAGCATTACAACATTGATGTTTCAGCGGCGCAGCCAATATCCAGTCAGTTGCCCGGTATCCGTGACAATTCAGTGCGCTTCGATCTCGGATTCAGCTATTCCTTTCTTTAGATCGGCCGGCCCAATAGTCGTTTAGTCGAAGAGAGGGTTGGATGGCCATACGAAAACGCCCGCTTCTCAGCGGGCGTTTTCGCACAGCGCAATCAATCAGGCGGCGTGGTGGAACTGCGACTCCTCGGTCGAGCCGGTCAGTGCCGTAGTCGACGACTGGCCCTGCTGGATCGCCTGGGTCACCTGATCGAAGTAGCCGGTGCCGACTTCGCGCTGATGCTTCACGGCGGTGAAGCCGCGCTCGGCGGCGGCGAATTCCTTCTCCTGCAGCTCGACGAAGGCGCTCATCTGGCGGCGCGCGTAGCCGTGCGCCAGATCGAACATGCCGTAGTTGAGGCTGTGAAAGCCAGCCAGGGTGATGAACTGGAACTTGTAGCCCATCTTGCCTAGTTCCTTCTGGAAATTGGCGATGGTGACGTCATCCAGATTCTTCTTCCAGTTGAAGCTTGGCGAACAGTTATAGGCCAGCATCTTGCCCGGGAATTTGGCGTGGATTGCCTCGGCGAACTTGCGCGCGTCGTCCAGCGTCGGCTTGCTGGTTTCGCACCAGATCAAGTCGGCGTAAGGGGCATAAGCCAGACCGCGGCTGATCGCCTGGTCGAGGCCGGGACGCACGCGGTAGAAACCTTCAACCGTGCGCTCGCCGGTGATGAAGTCCTTGTCGTTGGCATCAACGTCGGAGGTCAGCAAGTCAGCGGCGTCGGCATCGGTACGGGCGACCAGAAGGGTCGGCACGCCGCAGACGTCGGCAGCCAGACGCGCGGCATTGAGCTTGTCGATGGCCTCGCGGGTCGGCACCAGCACCTTGCCGCCCATGTGGCCGCATTTCTTCACCGAGGCCAGCTGGTCTTCGAAGTGCACGCCGGCGGCGCCGGCTTCGATCATCGACTTCATCAGCTCGAACGCATTCAGTACACCGCCGAAGCCGGCTTCGGCATCGGCCACGATCGGTACCAGCCAGTCGGTGTCGTCATTGCCCTCGGCATGGTGCAACTGGTCGGCGCGCAGCAGGGTGTTGTTGATTTTCTTGACCACGAGCGGCACCGAGTTGGCCGGGTACAGCGATTGGTCGGGATACATCTCGCCGGCGACGTTGGCATCGGCAGCGACCTGCCAGCCGCTGAGGTAGATCGCCTTCAGGCCAGCCTTGACCTGCTGCATGGCTTGATTGCCTGTCAGCGCACCGAGCGCGTTGACGAAATCTTCCTTGTGCAGCGATGTCCACAGGCGCTCAGCGCCGCGGAGGGCCAGCGTATGCTCGACGCCGATGGTGCCGCGCAGGCGCACCACGTCGTCAGCGGAATAGTTGCGCTCGATGCCGGCCCAGCGGGGATTGGTTTTCCAGTCCTGCGTGATCTGTTCAGCGGTTGGCAGTTTGTTGCTCATGACATGCTCCAGACAAAAATAAAGACGAAATGGCTCAGGCGAGCTGTTCGTAGGCGGGCAGGGTGAGGAAATCGCCGAGTTGGTCGGCATGCGTCAGGGTGGAAATCAGTGCGGCGGCGGCGGCGGCATGGGAGGCGCCGGGCAAATCGCTTTCGCCGACGCGATGCGTATGGGCAGCAAGGATCTGATCGAAAAGCGCGAAGTCGATCGGCGCGTGGTCGGGAAACTCCAGGCCGCCGTGATGCAGCCATTGCCACAGCTGGGCGCGGGCGATTTCGGCGGTTGCCGCGTCTTCCATCAGATTGTGGATCGGTACGCAGCCGAGGCCATCCATCCAGGCCGCGGTGTAGCGCAGGCAGACTTCGATGTTGTTCTCGAAACCGTCACGGCTGATGGTGCCTAGGCACGGCTCGATCAGCTGATCGCGGACCACGTTGACGTCGCTGCGCAGCACATCGAGCTGGTTTGGCGACGGCATATGCTCATCGAAAATTTCCTGGGCGACAGCCACCAGGGCCGGATGCGCGACCCAGGTGCCGTCGTGGCCAGCTTTCACCTCGCGCAGCTTGTCGGCGCGCACCTTGGTCATCGCGGCCTCGTTGGCGGCATCGTCACCCTTGATCGGAATCTGCGCCGCCATGCCGCCCATCGCGAACGCGCCGCGGCGGTGGCAGGTTTTGATCAGCGACTCCGAATAATTTTTCAGGAACGGCACCGTCATCAACACCTGGCCGCGCTCCGGCAGCAGCCGATCGCGATGGCCACGCAGCGTTTTCAGGTACGAAAAGATGTAATCCCAGCGGCCGCAATTCAGGCCGACGATGCGATCACGCAGCGCGTGCAGGATCTCGTCCATCTGGAACACCGCCGGCAGCGTCTCGATCAGCACGGTGGCTTTCATCGTGCCGGTCGGCAGGTTCAACTCGGCCTCGGCCAGGGCCATCACGTCCTCCCATAGCGCGGCCTCTTCCATGGCTTCGAGCTTGGGCAGGTAGAAATACGGGCCAAGATCGCGCTTGTGCAGCGCGTGGGCGTTATGGAAAACGTACAGGCCGAAATCGACCAATGCGCCGGCCATGATTTCGCCGTCGACCCTGACGTGGCGCTCCGGCAGATGCCAGCCCCGTGGGCGAACAATCAGCACGGCAGGCTTGTCGTTGACCTTGTACTGCTTGCCTTCGGGTGAGGTGAACTCGATCGTGCCGTTGATCGCGTCGCGCAGATTGATCTGGCCGACCAGCTGATTGGCGAAGGTGGGTGACGAGGAATCCTCGAAGTCGGCCATGAACACCTTGGCGCCCGAGTTCAGCGCATTGATGATCATCTTGCGCTCGACCGGACCGGTGATCTCGACGCGGCGATCCTGCAGTGCTGCAGGGATCGGCGCGACGCGCCAGTCGCTGTCGCGGATCGTCTTGGTGTCCTCGCGAAAATTCGGCAGACCACCGGCGTCGTAGCCAGCCTGGCGCTCGCGGCGGGATAGCAGGAGCGCCTGACGGCGGGCGTTGAAGCCACGATGCAGCTGGGTCAGGAACGCCAGCGCGGCGGGGGTCAATACACTTTCGTAACCGGCCCAATTGGCGTGGATCTCGATGCCGCTGGTATCGACTTTTTCTTTGGGTACTGCCATGACCGCACTCCGTTTCGTGAGAAGTTCAAGCTAGGCTAAAGATCAGTGTTTGACAAAGTGAATGTTTCAATCACAAGTATTGATTTTATTAATACATTAGCTAACGTATTGAAAGGGCGTCATGAAAAGGACCGAGAAAGCCATGAATGAAGCAAAAACCGTACGCAAGCGGATGGTTAAAAAAGCCAGTCATGGCGAGTCCATCAAGGAGCAAGGCGCAGAACGCTTCTATTACAAGGGCAACCGTCACAAGCAGCTGAAAGCCTTTGTCGCCATGGTGAAACTGGGTTCGCTGACCCGCGCAGCCGAGTCGCTCTACCTCTCACAGCCAACCATCACGCTTCAATTACAGGCGCTGGAACGTGAACTCGGTGCGAGCCTGGTCGAGCGTCGCCGCCGCCGCATCAACCTCACCGACGCCGGCGAAGCCTTGTATGAGCTGGCGCGACCTTTGGTTGAAGGCTGGGAGACGCTGGATCGCGATTTCCAGGCGCGGGTGAAAGGACTGCAGGGCGGTCGCCTGACCATCGCTGCCGGCACCTCGACCATCCAGTACCTGCTGCCCGAGCTGGTGCGCCGCTATCGTGACCGCTATCCCGCCGTGCATCTGCAGCTGGCCAATGTCACCGGCAAGGACGGTCTGGCGATGCTGCGTGCCGACGACGCCGACTTCGCGGTGGGCTCGATGCTCGACGTGCCCAACGACATCGCATGGGAGCCAGTGCATCACTACGATCCGATGCTGATCATGCCGCTCGATCATCCGCTGGCGGCAAAGGAAAAAATCGTGCTGGAGGATCTGTCTGCTTACGGGCTGATTCTGCCGCCGCAGCGCTTGTCGACTTATCGGCTGGTCGACCTGGTATTCCAGCAGCGCCAGGTGCCGTATCACGTGGCGATCGAAGTGGGTGGCTGGGATGTGATCAAGGAATACGTGGCGATGGGTCTGGGTATTTCCATCGTCACCGGCATCTGCATTACCAAAGCGGATGCCAGCCGGTTGGCTGTGCGCAACATGAAGCAGTATTTCCCGCAGCGCAGCTACGGCGTGGTGATCCGCAAGGGAAAATTTCTCAGCACCGAGGCACGTGCGTTTGTTGATCTGATCCGACCGGGCCTGCTGACCCGTGACTACGACGAGTCGGGACACTCGCAGCGCTGATGCGCCATTGAAGACCGCTCAAACGTTACGGTGTTTGCCTTTGAACGGCACGTAGAACGCGCGTAGGCGGGCAATATCTGCGTCCATGTCGTCGCTGGTCTCAAACAGCGGGCCGATGCCGATGGTCTTGTCGGGATAGTTGAAGTAGGCCGTCACGATCGGTACACCAGCGCCGCGGGCGATATGCCAAAAACCACTCTTCCAGCGTGTCACAGCTTTGCGCGTACCCTCCGGCGCAATGCCCAGCCATAACGCATCACGCTGATGGAACTGATCGATCATCTGCTCGACCACGCCTTTGGCAGCACCGCGATCGATGGGCATGCCGCCAAGCTGGCGCAGCAATCCGCCGAGTGGGCCGTGAAACAATTCCTGCTTGCCCATGAACCGTACGTCGGCACCGATACCTACCTTCAAGAGCAGGCCCCAGACACCATCCCACCACGACGAATGGGGGGCGACGATGAGTACTGCCCTGGGTACATCGGGAAATTCACCAACGAGGCTCCAGCCGCACAGCCGCAGCACGGCACGGCAAGTCTTACGTCGCCATTGGTCGCTCAGATGCGGCATGTGCGGTGGCAACCGCGTTGGTGCCGGAAGGTATCTCTTCATTCGAGATCCGGTTTGCGCGAACGGTTCTGCTTGGTCTTGCCGCGCTGCTGCTTGCCGACCAGGCGACGCTCTTTCGACGCTCTGGTCGGTTTGGTCGCCAGGCGCTTCTTTGGCGGGATCAGTACGCTGCGAATGATCTCGATCAGCCGCTCGCGCACATCATCACGATTGCGTGCCTGATCGCGGAAGCGCCGCGCCTGGATTACCAGGACTCCTTCGCTCGTAAGCCGGCGATCGCGCCGCGCCAGCAGGCGTTCCCGGACCTCGTCGGGCAGCGACGGCGAGTGGATCACGTCGAAGCGCAACTCCACCGCACTCTCGGTGCGATTGACGTGTTGCCCGCCCGGACCGTCGGCGCGCAGAAAGCGCTCGACCAGCTCGGATTCCGGCAACGTGATGGAAGGACTGATGATCAACATGCGCGCAGTTTAGCTGGCGCGCGATTCATCCGTGGCCGGTCCGTCGGTCAACGCGACAGTCATGTCGCTGACCGCATCGTCGAGCATTGGCGTCGACCAGCCGAATCGCGTCAACAGGTTCGTGTACTCGCGATCCAGTGGCGCATCGATCGACATCGGCCGGTTGTCCAGCGGATGCGCAAAACGTAGCCGCTGCGCATGCAGCAACATGCGATGACAGCCGAAGTACTGCTTGTACAAACGGTTGTGATCACCGCGCCCATGCTGGCAGTCGCCGATCACCGGGTGGTGGATGTGCGCCAGGTGCTTGCGGATTTGCCTGAAACGACCCGTTTCCGGTTCGGCCAGCACCAACGCATAACGCTGCTGCGGATAACGGCCCAGCTCGATTGGTACCTCGATGGTGGCCAAGCGCCGATAACGCGTGCTGGCCTCACGACGCGGGCCGGTTTCGCGCGAGCCGGGCAGGGCGTAGTCGATCACGCCTTCCTCCGGCTCGGGCCAGCCGCGCACCACCGCGAGGTATTGCTTGCGCACGGAGCGGCCCATGAATTGCTCGCCCAGCGCGGCGGCGATTTCACTGGAACGAGCGATCAGCAGCACGCCGCTGGTGGCGCGATCCAACCTATGCGCCAGGTAGACGGTGCCGCCAAGCTGTTCGCGCAGCAGATCGATCAGGAATTCCTCGGCATTGCCGACCATCTTCGATCGATGCACGGCCAGACCCGCGGGCTTGTTGACCGCGATCAGGTCATCGTCCTGATGGAGAATCTCGATCATGTGTGTGTATCAGCGTGAGCGCGGCCAGCCGACGGCGAACGCCAGCAGGCCGGCGATGCTTTCGCACAGCGGTGGCAGCGGACCGTGCTGCGGGGCCAGTGTCCACATCAGTGCAGCACTGATCATCAGCGAACTGCCCAGCAGACTGCAGGCGATCAGTCGTTGCTGCTGACGGGCGCTGTCATGCTGCAGTTTCAGCCATTGCGGATCAGGCACGGTGCGCTGCTCGCCGCGGCCGATTTGACGAAGCGCATCGCGCATCAGCTCCGGAAACTGTGGTGCACTGTGCAGCCACTCGGGCAGGCGCTTGCGTACATCACGCAGCGTGCGCAACGGACTATAGCGCTCGCGCAGGATGCGCTTGAGCACCGGATGCGCCACCGCCCAGATATCGATATCCGGATCGAGCATGCGGCCGACGCCCTCGATATTCAGCAGCGTCTTTTGCAACAGGATCAGCTGCGGCTGCAGGGTCAACTCGAAGCGCTGCGCTGTGCGGAACAGTTTCACCACCAGCTCGGCCAGCGAAATTTGCGACAACGGGCGAGTGAAATACGGCTCGCACACCGTGCGTATCGCGGCCTCGAGTTCGTCCAGCCGCATGTTCGCCGGCATCCAGCCGGCGGCCACGTGCAGTTGCGCAATCCGCGCGTAGTCGCGTTCGAACAGCGCGATGAAATTCTGTGCCAGGAAATACTGGTCGGTTTCCGGCAGCGAGCCCATGATGCCGAAATCGAGCGCGATGAAGCGCGGCTCGTCCAGGCGCGAGGGGTCGACCCAGATATTGCCCGGATGCGCGTCGGCGTGGAAAAAATTGTCGCGGAACACCTGTTCGTAGAACACGCGCACGCCTTTGGCAGCCAGTTTCTTGCGATCGAGCCCGGCCGCTGTGATGGCGGCGATGTCGTCGGCGCTGATGCCGTATACGCGCTCGAGCGTCAGCACGCGCTGCGTGGTGAAATCCCAATGCACGGCCGGCACATAGAGATCCTCGCCACTGGCGAAGTTGCGCTTGAGCAGGCTGGCGCTGGCGCCTTCGCGCTGCAGATCGAGCTCGTTCTCCAGCATCTTTTCGACTTCGGCGACGATTTCCAGCGGGCGAATCTTGTCAGCCTTGGGATGCCAGCGTTGGGCCAGCTCGGCCAGCGACTTCAGCAGCCGCACGTCGCGGGCAATCCGTGCATCGATGCCCGGGCGCAATACCTTTACGACGACCTTGCTACCGTCGTGCAGAGCAGCTGCATGAACCTGGGCGATCGAGGCAGAGGCCAGTGGCATTTCATCGAATTGGCCGTATAGAAGGCTAATTGGTGATTTGAGCTCGTGCTCGATGATTGCCCGTGCCTCGCTGCCTGGAAACGGCTCGACCTGATCCTGCAGCAACGACAGCGCGTCGGCGATATCCGCGGGTACCAGGTCGCGTCGTGTCGACAGCACCTGGCCGGCCTTGACGAAGATCGGTCCCAGCTCGGTCATCGCCAGCCGCAGGCGTTCGCCACGAGAAAGCTGACGCACGTCGACGCGTGGTTTCGCCGCCAGCGGGCGAAGGTATTTCATCGGGTTGATGCGGCTGCCATCGCCGATCAGTTCGTCGAGTCGATAAGCCAGCAACACCGAGCCGACCCGCAGCAGGCCCGGCAACACTCGGAGAGGCGTCATGCGGCGTTGCCCTGCAGGCGGCGGGCGAGTCGTTGCATGCGTGACTCCAGTCGTTCGCTGCGTTCGCGCAAAGTATCAACGCCATCGAGGAAGCCCTCGACTTCGCCGGGCGCCAGGGCGATGCGCGATTCCTCACGCAGCCAGTCGGCGCCGTCTTCGGTCAGGTGTGTCGCGGTTTCGCGCGCATGAGTCAGCGCCTTGCGCACGGCTTTGGCCAGGGGGACGCCCAGCACGTCGCCAAAGGTACGAGCGAACGCCTCCTCGAAATCGGGTGCGAACGTACTGGCCAGTTTTTCCAGTCGTCGTGCCAGTTCAGCGTCGCCAGCAATGTCCACTTTGCCGGGTGAAATGCCGTCATCGTCGCGCTTGAACAGCATCGCCAGCAGACTGCCCGGTGTGGCGGCGACACGCAGCTGGCTGCCGGAGGTGGCTGTGTTCTCTTCAGGCGGTCCGACGTTCAGGTGTCCATCGGTCACCGTGATCGCCAGTGCAATTTCCGGCCCGCGCAGGTGCAGTTGCACGCGGCGACCATTCAGCGCGACAAGTCGCTGCTGCGCGTCAGGGTCCAGCGAAAGCGTGTGGTTCAGCGCGGTTTCCAGCGCACGGCCGGCGAGTCGGCGTAGCGGCTGCGGTAACCAGGAGTTGGGGGTAACGTCAGTCATACCGCGATTGTAGCCGGCAAGCTTGCCTCAGAAGCTGCTTAAAAACCGAGCGCAGTAGGTTTTTAAACAGCTTCTCAGACCTGCATGGCGCCCTCGAAGCCAAGCTGGCGCCAGGCTTCGTAGACGGCAATGGCCACTGTGTTGGAAAGGTTGAGGCTGCGGCTGTCCGGGCGCATCGGCAGGCGCAATCGATGCGCGGTTGGAATCGTCTCCAGCACGTCGTTCGGCAGGCCGGCGGTTTCGCAGCCGAACAGCAGGGCATCGCCTGCGGCAAAACGCGCATCTACGTGAGCGACCGTGCCTTTGGTGGTGAAGGCAAACACGCGCGGCCTGCCGATCGCGTCGAGGCAGCTGGCCAGATCGTCGTGCACGTTGAGGCTGGCGTATTCGTGGTAGTCCAGTCCCGCACGGCGTAGGCGCGCGTCGTCCAGTTCGAAGCCCAAGGGTCGGATCAGATGCAGCGCGGCGCCGGTGTTCGCGCACAAGCGAATCACGTTGCCGGTGTTCGGCGGAATCTCGGGACGGAAGAGGATGACCTGCAACATCCGCCCATTATCGCGCAGCCCGGCAGGTATGCGTGGCCGCGATCAATCTTGGATCAATCAAGCAAAGACTTGCCGGGCTCAGCCGTGCAGCGTCGGGCAGACCACGCCATCAGGTCGCATCGCGCAGCTGGTCGGAGCAGTCAGCAGAGCGCTGGCAACCGGATTGGCGATGCCGTGCTGCAGGTTCTGCGGGTTGGTATTCAGCATGGCGCCCATGATCAGTGCGCAGACCGCGAAGCAGGCGACAAACAGGCTGTGCAACATAAAGGTTTCGAATTTCATGACGGTTTCTCCAGTGAGGTAGGAATTACCTCTGCAGTTAGCCAGTTGCAATCGCTGTGCCAAGTCGTTTATTCGATTTAGGTAATTGATATATATGAATTTTTGTAATCGACGAGCTAGCGTCCGAATTGTCCGCGGACGGTCGCCTGCGGCCAACGGACAGGCGGACACTCACAACGACGAGGCACGGCAGACAGTGTCGGCACGGCGGGCATCCGTTTCGCGGGTGCATTCGGCGCGGCCGGCGACGACCGCGATCAGGGCCCACGTAACGTGCGTCAGGGGCCGATTGCGGACGCCGCCGCATCCTCGCGTTAGGATGTCGGAATGCCGGCGCGGAGCCGGTACTTTCTTTCAAGTCACCGCTACGGAGTCGTCCATGCGCAAGACCCTGTTGTTGCTCGTTCCCGTACTGTTGAGTGCTTGCACCTATGGCATCACGCTGGATGATGCGGCCAAGAACGTGCGTACCGCGTGGGGCGGTGATGTGTCGGGTTGCCGCGACATGGGCAAGGTCACGGTGTCCGTGCAGGATCACATCGGTCCGGTCGATCGCAACAACATCACCGTGCGCGATGAACTTGAAGTGCTGGCGCGCAACCAGGCGGCCGAGTTGCACGCCGATACCATCAAGCCATTGGCGGATCCCACCGACGGCTCGCAGCCGTGGGGTGCTTATCAGTGCGGGGCACGACCAGTCGGTCCAGCCGCCCGACCACCGGTTGCGCCGAACAACTCGAACTCGCCAGCGCCGGCGGGTAAGGCGCAGACCTTCCCGGTGCACAGCGGCTGAGGCGTTTCCTGCATCGCGAATGCATTGCCAGATGTTCGCCGCGGAAGCACGTCATCGCGGCTGGCGGCGTAGGCATGCTGAAGGACTCATGCATCCATGAATAATCTGATGAAGGCGCCGCAGCGCCTGGCCAAGCGCATGCTGCCTTTTCAGCAGAAGGGCGTGGCGCAGGCGCTGCTGGATGCGCTACCGTTTTTCGCCATACCGGCCGATGCGATCGAGGTGCTGCCGGACCCCGCGGCATTCCGACAGGCGTTGCTGCAGGCAATTGCTCAGGCGACCCGACGCATCCTGATCGTGGCGCTGTATCTGCAGGACGATGACGGTGGCCGTGAAGTGCTCGATGCCCTGTATGCGGCGCGGACGAAGAATCCCGCGTTGCAGATTTCGGTATTCGTCGACTGGCATCGCGCGCAGCGCGGGCTGATCGGCAAGCAGAAAAGTGAAGGCAACGCCGGCATGTATCGCGAATACGACAAGCGTCTGGGCCCTGGCGTGCTGATCTACGGCGTGCCGGTGCAGAACCGCGAGCTGTTCGGCGTGTTGCATCTCAAGGGCGTGATCATCGACGACACCGTGCTCTACAGCGGCGCCAGCTTCAACGACGTCTACCTGGCCAAGCAGGGGCGTTATCGTCTCGATCGTTACCATCGACTGCAGCATCGCGAACTGGCGGACGCGATGGCCGAGTTCCTGCGGCGTCACTTTGTCGAAGGCGAGGCGGTGCGCCGATTGAATGTGCCCGAAGTACCGACTACGCGCAGCCTGTACCCGGCCATTCGCACGTTTCGACAGGATCTGGATCAGGCGCGCTACGACGTGCCGCATGATGTGCTGGGCGACACCGATGTGGCAGTGACACCGCTGCTGGGGTTCGGTCGCGTCGACAACGTACTCAACGATGTGCTGCTGGCTCTGCTGCGCGGCGCGCGCCGACGAGTGATTTTGCTGACGCCGTACTTCAACCTGCCGCGACCGGTACGCCTCGTGCTCGGCCAGCTGCTGCGGCGCGGCTGCGAGATCCACATCATGGTCGGCGACAAGACCGCCAATGATTTCTACATCCCTCCGCCGCAGCCGTTCCGCACCATCGGCCTGCTGCCGTATCTGTACGAGAACAACCTGCGCCGCTTTGCACGCGCGCACCGAAAACAGATCGCCAGTGGTCAACTCAATGTTTACCTGTGGCGCGATGGCGACAACAGCTACCACCTCAAGGGCTTGTTCGTCGACGACGATGTGGCCGTTATCACGGGCAACAATTTGAATCCACGCGCGTGGGCGCTGGATCTGGAAAACGGCCTGCTGCTGCGTGATCCCGCGCATCGGCTCAAGGCCAAGCACGAAGCGGAATGGACGGCGCTGAAGCAGCACGCCGTGCGGCTATCCAGCGACTTCGCGCTGGAAAGTCCGCGAAGCTATCCGGCGGAGGTGCGCAAAAATTTGAAGCGGCTCAATCGCACGCGGCTCGATCGGCTAGTCAATCGGATCATGTGAGCGATCGTGCTTGCCGTCATCGCGGCCGAGGGATGAGCAGTCGATCCAGCCGCATTCCCAGCCAGCGATCCACGTCCGGCCATTCGTCAGCGAGGATGCTATAGCAGACGGTGTTGCGCAGCGTGCCATCCGGCCTGCGCTTGTGCGCGCGCAGGATGCCATCGCGCTGTGCGCCAAGCCGTTCGATCGCGCGCTGCGAATCGAGGTTGCGATGGTCGGTGTGGAACTCCACTGCAACGCAATCCAGTGACTCGAAGGCATGGCGCAGCAGCAGGCGCTTGCAGGCGGTGTTGAGGTGGCTTTTCTGCCAGCTTTTCGCATACCAGGTATAGCCGATCGCCAACCGCGGCAGCTCCGGCACGATGTCGTAATAACGGCTGGTGCCGACGATGGCGCCGCTGGTTTTCTCACGTATCGCGAAGGGCAGCATCAGGCCGCCAGCGTGCCCCTTGAGGGCTGTTTCGACATAGGCGCCGGCCTGTCCCGGCGCCGGCGCGCTGGTAAACCACAGGTTCCACAGTTCGCCATCCGCCGCTGCCGTTTCGAGTGCGGCCACGTGATCAAGGCTCAAGGGTTCGAGGGCGACGTGCTCGTCCTGCAGCGTAACGGGTGCGAGTGGTGGCATCGGTATTCCGGTAAGAGTTGATGGTGCTCGTGCAGTGCGGACGCACGATCGATTCCCTAACGATCAAGCGTCCAGATCGGGGATCAGCTTGCTTTCGAGGCGGGCGATGCTGTCTTTCAGCAGCAGCTTGCGTTTCTTCAGTCGGGTCAGCTGCAGCTCGTCCCGGCTGAGTCCGGCGGCCAGTTGGTGAATCGCCAGATCGAGATCGCGATGTTCCACCCGCAGTTCGGCCAGCAAGTGAACGAGGTTGGCGTGATCCTTGACCTGCATGGCGACTGGCATCGGCTGGGGAGGAAGCCTCCTAGTCTAGCGCCGATCTTTGTGCTGTTTGGTAAGGACGAAAGCCGATCGGCCAGCCCGCTACAATGAGGTTAATCTTTGTGTTCCTGGCTGCCATGTCCGCTCAACCCCATATCCACCGCCCGCCCGCTGCCGAGGCCGACAAACTGGCGAGGCGCCTGCGCCATCAGGTCGGGCAGGCGATCAGCGATTTCGGCATGATCGAGGACGGCGACAAGGTGATGGTCTGCCTGTCCGGCGGCAAGGATTCGTACACTCTGCTGGAAATGCTGCTGCAGCTGCAGGCCAGGGCACCTGTGCGCTTCGAGCTGATCGCGGTGAATCTGGACCAGAAGCAGCCGGATTTCCCCGAACAGGTGCTGCCGGACTACCTGCGCGCACGCGGTGTGCCGTCCCATGTCATCGAGCAGGACACCTACGGCACGGTGACGCGGGTGATTCCAGCCGGCAAGACCATGTGCAGCCTGTGCTCGCGCCTGCGCCGCGGCGCGCTCTACAGCTGGGCGGCGGCAAACGGCATCAGCAAGATTGCACTGGGCCATCATCGCGATGACATCCTCGCCACGTTTTTCCTGAACATGTTTTATCAGGCGCAGCTGAAGGCGATACCGCCCAAGCTGCGTTCGGACGACGGCCGTCACGTGGTGATCCGACCGCTGGCGTATTGCCGGGAAAGCGATATCGCCGATTACGCTGGGCAGCAACAGTTTCCGATCATTCCGTGCAACCTCTGTGGCTCGCAGGAAAACCTGCAGCGCAAGGCCGTGCAGCGGATGCTGGACGAGTGGGAAACTCTGCAGCCCGGCCGTAGCGAGAATATTTTTCGCGCACTGGCCCATGTGTCACCCTCGCACCTCGCCGATCGCCAGTTGTTCGATTTTTCCGCCGTGGGCATGCATGCTGTGGATTCGTCCGCATGGCAGGTGAACGCGGCGGATGAGACGGCGGTCTCGTAAGCTTGAGTGCTGCCACTTTCCCGATTGACTCCCCATTCCTGATTTCTTCATTTTTCTTACCGAGTACCCACTGTGTCCTTCTTTGCATCCGTTGAAATGGCCCCGGGCGATCCGATCCTGGGTTTGACCGAAACATTTGTCGCCGACACCCGTCCAGGCAAGATCAATCTGGGCGTGGGCATTTACGTCGACGAACAGGGACATGTGCCGCTGTTGCGCTCGGTCTATGAAGTGGAGAAGGCGCTGGCTTCAGCCGCGAAGCCGCGCGGCTATCTGCCGATCGATGGCATGCCGGCCTACAATCAGCTCACCCAGCAGCAGCTGTTCGGCCTGGGATCGTCGGTGCTTGAGGCCGGTCGCGTGGCTACCGCTCAAACGGTTGGCGGCAGTGGTGCGTTGCGCGTGGCGGCCGACCTGCTCAAGCAGGTGCAAGGCAGCAGCGGGAAGGTTGCCATCAGCAGCCCGAGCTGGGGCAATCACCATGTGATTTTCCGTACCGCGGGTTTCGAACTGCTCGACTACCGCTATTACGACGAAGCCAGCCATGGCCTGGATTTCGCCGGCATGCTGGCAGATCTTGGCAAGCTGGAGCCGGGCACGGTCGTGTTGCTGCATGCGTGCTGCCACAACCCGACTGGCGTCGACCTCGATGCGGCGCAGTGGGCGCAGACGATCGAACTGCTGAAGGAGCGCCAGCTGCTGCCGTTCGTCGATCTGGCCTACCAGGGTTTTGATCAGGGTCTGGATGCGGACGCGACCGCGGTGCGCCTGCTGGCGGCCTCCGGTATCGAAGCGTTCGTGGTGGCCAACTC
Organism: Rhodanobacter sp. A1T4; assembly: GCF_014207185.1. GTDB lineage: Bacteria > Pseudomonadota > Gammaproteobacteria > Xanthomonadales > Rhodanobacteraceae > Rhodanobacter. The sequence continues at coordinate 125,486 of NZ_JACHCP010000010.1, read as the reverse complement.
GTATTCCAAGTCGTTCTCGTTGTATGGCGAGCGCGTCGGTGCGCTGTCGATGGTGGCGGCCAATCGTGACGAGGCGGCACGCGTACTGTCGAAGATCAAGCAGACCATTCGTGCCAACTATTCCAGCCCGTCCACGCACGGCGCCGCGCTGGTGGCCGGCGTGCTCGGCAGCACCGAGCTGCGCGCGCAGTGGGAGCAGGAGCTGGGCGAGATGCGCTCACGCATCCACGCGATGCGTGCAGGCATGGTCGAGCGGCTGGCCGCGCACGGTGCCACGCAGTTCGCCTTCATCCAGAGCCAGGCCGGCATGTTCTCGTATTCCGGCCTGAGCAAGGCTCAGGTTCACCGCCTGCGTAACGAATACGCGATCTACGCACTGGACAGCGGCCGCATTTGCGTGGCCGCGCTCAATCGCGACAACCTGGAAACCGTCGCCGCGGCCGTCGCCACCGTCAGCCGCTGAATATCGCAAGTCACCATCCGACGGTGGTCCTCCGGGATCGCCCGGGTGGTGGCACAGCCGTTCCCGCCTTCGGGCGATCATCATTCGGATACTCATGTTTTTTCGCAATCTCACGCTGTTCCGTTTTTCCCCCGCTGTTGCCACCGATCTGAAACGCCTCGATGACGTGCTGGCCGAACATCGCCTGCGTCCCTGTGGCCCGCTGGAAATGTTCACCAAGGGCTTTGTGCCGCCGGTCGGGCGCGGCGAGGAAGCGCCGCTCACTCACGCGGTGAAGCAGTGCACCCTGGTCACCGTCGGCGGTGAAGACAAGCTGTTGCCCGCGCAGGTGGTCAACGAGGAGCTGTCACGCAAGGTGCAGAAGATTGCCGAGGAAGAGGGCCGCAAGGTCGGCGGCCGCGAGCGCAAGCGCATCAAGGAGGATCTGCTGAACGAGCTGCTGCCGCGCGCCTTCGTGCGCACCTCACGCATGTCCGCCTATGTCGACATGAAAAACGGCTGGCTGGTGCTGGATACCTCGAGCCGCAAGTCGGCCGAAAACGCCCTGACCCAGATCCGCGAGGCGCTGGGCAGCTTTCCTGCCGTACCGCTGGCGCCGGAGGAAGGCCCACGCGTGCTGATGACCGACTGGCTGGCCAACGGCAACCTGCCGGCTGGCCTGACCCTGGGCGATGAATGCGAACTGCGCGATCCGGCCACCGCCACCGGTGCGATCGCCAAGTGCCGCCGCCAGGATCTGGATGCCGAGGAAGTGAAGGAGCACCTGCGCAACGGCAAGCAGGTCTTTCTGCTGGGACTGACCTTCGACGATCGCATCAGCTTCGTGCTGGGCGAGGACCTGATCATCCGCAAGCTGAAATTCCTCGACGTGGTGATGGACGAGCTGGGCGACAGCCAACAGGACGCGCACGCCGAAATGGACGCCAGCTTTGCCCTTTTGACGCTGGAACTGGAACGTTTGCTGGGCAAACTCGAGGAGTGGTTTGGCTTGCCGCGCCCGGCTGATGCTTGAGAGCCTGTCCGTAATCTCCCCGTAGCCCGCGTTGAGCCGTGCCAGTCGCCACGGCTCAACCCTTCGGGCCGGGTCGTTTTGCTCCCAGGCCGGCGTCATCACTCGGTCGTGTACCGACGTACACTCCCTCGTTCTTCCTTGTCCTGAGCGCAAACCGCTACCGGCGCGTGTCCGGGGAGATTGCGGATAGGCTCTGACGAAAAATCCGCCCCATTTGGACAGCCAAGGCGGCATACTGCCTGTCCGGTGTTCTCGCACGACTCGCGAAAACATCTCTGCGACGAAAGCACGACGAGGTTCAAACGGGCAGCCGTATGACGCAACATCTCGAAGGCGATTGGCTGGAACTGGCGACGGTCAGCGGCAACAGCATCATGGTGCTGAAGGCCGCCCATCCCCGCGCGCGCAGGCTGCGCCTCACTGTCACGCCCAAGGGCGCGCGGGTGTCCTACCCGCACGGCACGCATCCTGCCCAGGTCAACGCTTTCCTGCGTAGTCACGCGGACTGGCTGGAAAAGAAGCTCGACGAGCTGAACCTGATCGTTGATCCGATCCCGCCGCTGCGGGTCGGTTATGCCACCGAGTTCCCGCTGCGCGGTGAGACGGCTACGCTGGACTGGGCCGAAGGCCCTTATCCGCGCATCGAGCCCAGCATGACCGGCCTGACCCTGGTCATTCCGCGCCCGCATACCCGTGCGCTGCCGATTGCCCGTGGCCTGTTGGCCTCGTATCTGGAAGGGCAGATGCGTCGCGACGTATCGCGCTGGCTGGCCACCTACGTGCCCTTGCTGGGGTTGGCTCCGACCGCGCTCAAAATTCGTCCCATGAAAAGCCTGTGGGGCAGCCTGGACACCCGCGATCGCATCAACCTGGACCTTGCGCTGGCTCTGGCGCCGTCGGCTGCGCTGCGCTATGTGTTGGTCCACGAGCTGTGCCACCTCAAGGTGCGCAATCATTCACCGCGATTCTGGGCACAGGTGGCAAACCTTTACCCCGACTGGCAGGAGCAGCGTGACTGGCTGCGGGTCAATGGCGGCATGCTCAAGGCCGAACTCGACCGCCTTGTGGCCGATGTCGCCGACTGAGCTCGGCGCGATAAGACGGTTTTTGCCATCGAGGCGAGGTTAATGGGTTTCTGCCGGCACGCGGTTGCGGGGTGGGTAGGGAAAATCGTGCTTCGGGGTAATACGATCCGGCCATGGCCAAGAAGCGGCGAAGAGGTCGACCAGCGCACGACGATGTGCTCACTCCTGCCGAGTGGCACATTGCTCATGCAGCTCAACATGGCCTCACCAATCGTGAGATAGCTGAGCGTAAAAGCATTAGCCGTGATGGCGTCAAATTTCACATGGCTAACGTATTGGCCAAGCTTGATCTGCCCAATCGCAAAGCGCTTCAACGATGGTTTCGTCCGCCAGGTGGGAGCGCACTGGATAGCAAAGAGAGGACTGCCGTGGAAACGCCATTGCTTGGGAAAATCGGTCAGATATCGAGGTCTGTCAGCGACATTCAGAAGGCGGCCCACTGGTATGGGGAAGTACTCGGACTGCCGCATCTCTACACTTTCGGCAGTCTTGCGTTCTTCGATTGCGATGGCACGCGCTTGCTCCTGACGCAGGCCCCGGCCGCCGCAGCCGACTCTATCCTCTACTTCCGCGTTGACGACATCGTGGGTGCACACGAACTACTCAAGTCCCGCGATGTCGAGTTTATCAACGCCCCGCACATGATCCATCAACACAGCGACGGAACGGAGGAGTGGATGGCATTCTTCAAAGACCCGGATGGTCGACCCATCGCAATCATGTCTCAGGTCAAGCGGGTTCCTTGATCATCTCAATCGGTGCTCGCAGCGCGTGGGCAAGAGGCTCGCGTTGCCTTCGGCCCCCGTTCCGCGCACCATCCTGATCCTAATGCCGCATGACCGGCATCGCATCAAGGGCTGACCATGCAAATCTCGATCACGACATTGGCCGCGGTGGCTTGGCTGCTGTTTCTTTTCTACTGGTTGTGGAGCGCTCGACGGGTCAAGAGTTCGTCCCGCGGCGAGCCGGCGTGGTCGCGCTTTTTCAAGTACTGGCTGCCGATCATCGTGAACCTAGCACTGATGTGGCCGACGACGCTGTACGAGGGGACTCTGCTTGGCATGCGCTTTGTACCGGATGTGCTCTGGCTGGCCTCGCTCGGTCTGCTGCTGGCCGTGGCCGGCCTGTTATTCGCCTGCTGGGCGCGCGCCATTCTCGGCAGCAACTGGAGCGCGGTGGTGCAGGTGAAGCAGGATCACGAGCTGATCGAGCGTGGGCCGTATCGCTATGTGCGCCATCCGATCTACACCGGCCTGCTGCTGGCACTCGTCGGCACCGCCCTGTTGCTGGGCGAATGGCGCGCCGTGCTGGGCTTCGTGATCATGTTCGTATCGTTCTGGCGCAAGCTGCGGCTGGAGGAAACCTGGCTCAGCGAGTACTTCGGGCCGGCTTACGGCGAGTACATGAAGCGGGTTAAGGCGCTGGTGCCTGGGATACTATGAGCGTTGATACTATCGGGCATGCGTTGCGGCAACTGATGTCTGAGTGCGCGTGCTCCCCGTGCTTACCCTGTCCCATCGCAAGGAAAGTCAGATGCTCCGTCTGCTGATCGTCGCAAGTTTTTTGCTACTACCCATTTCCGTCATGGCCGAAACTATTGATGCGCCCACGGTGAAGTCCGGAGACAACTGGGTTTATCGGGTAACCACTGAACGTGGGCCGCAAGGCTGGGTCCAGAATGATCAAGATATCTCGGTAGAGCATGCCGATGCGACCACGATTTTTCTCTCGGTTAAACAAAGCGGATCACAGCAGGCGCCGATTGAACAGTTGGTTGATTCGGACTGGAGCCGTTCGCGCGACGTCAACGGCAAACAGCAAGTGGTCAATCGCCCGTTTGCTTTCCCGCTTGAGGTAGGCAAGAAATGGGAACTCAAGTACACCGAGACCAATCCCAATCGGCAACATCTGAGCGAGACCTTCCAGAACGGATACACCGTCGTCGGCTGGGAGGACATCGAGGTACCTGCCGGCAAGTTCAAGGCCTTGAAGATCGAGGTCGAGGGTAACTGGACGGCTGTAGTGGCGCCGGCCAACCAGGTTGCGGCGCAGGCGCTGAACACGCCGGGCAGCTCCGCGATGCTGCTGCAGAGCAACCGTGTGACACCGCATACCGTTTCGGGTCGTACCTACGCGGCATTCTGGTACGTACCCAGCGTCAAGCGCTTCGTCAAATCGGTCGAGGAGTACTACAGCTCCAAGGGCATCCGTAGTGAGCGATACACCAACGAGCTGGTGTCGGACAAGGTTTCGACCTGAGAGGCCGAGTCTGGTCAACGGGTAGCCCCTGGGTAGCCCCAGTACCGCCCCTATCCTGATGGCATGCGATTGCTGCATGCACTGGTGCCGGGGTTTCTGATCCACCGAAAAATCCGGTGGTCACCATCAGGTCGATTCAGAGCTTGCGTGTCTGCCGCACGTAGCGTGTGCCCAGCAGTACATCCCACAGTGGCGTGGTGACGCCGAAATTGCTGTCGGGGTGATAGTGATGCACATGGTGCGAGCCTGCCCAGCGGCGCATCAGCGGGTGCTTGAAGCGCACGTGGTGGATGGTGAAGTGGCTGAGCCCGTAGGCGATGTAACCCAGTGTGACCGCGCCCATCAGCAAAAAGGCGAACCCGAGCGGGAGGACAAGCACCAATAGCCCGGTGAGAATGAACAGCACGGCACCGGGCAGGAAAAAGGGCAGTGAGTCGTAGCCCAGCGGCTTTTCGTGATGCATCTGGTGGCCCTGGGCGAACAACGGTATGCGCGTGTGAAACATCCAGCGGTGGAAGAAGTACTCCACGAAACTGAAGGCGAACAGGCCTAGCAGAATCGCCAGCATGCCGGCCATCAGGCCGCCGGCCAAATGCCGCCAGCCCTCGAAAAACAGCAGCAGAGCCAGCGTCGCGTCCACAGCCACTTCGGCCCAATAGTTGGCCCGGGTGGACGACATTCGCATCACCGCGTCCACGAAGGAGCGCCACAGGCTTCGCGTCATCGGTTGCTGCACCATTCCGTTTTCTTGCAAATACACACGCATGCCTCCGATCTATAACTTCATTGTCACATGTTGCTGTGCGCAAATCACAATGATGACTGATTGGCGGCTGACTCAAAGATAACCAGCCCGGCCTGAAGGGCGGTATAAAGGCCTCGGCCGCGACTATTGGCCTAGTGGGACAGCGCAAAACTCGTAAGGATCTGTGCGGTAACCTCGGGTTTTTCCAGCATCGGTATGTGATTGCAGCCGCTGACGGTGCTGCTGCTGATTGCCGCGGAGTGAGTCAGTCCATCACGCAGGCTGTCCAGTGCAGACACATCGATGATCTTGTCGTCACGGCACCACAGGCCAAGCACCGGCATGGTGAGATCACCTAACCGGCTCTGCACGGCGAGATATTGCGAAGGCTCGCTCAGCTCCTTGAAGGTCTGCGCGATGAACGATCGATCGTCTTGATTGCGCTTGATCAGCACATCGACGAAGCGACCGGGCAGGTCCATCGGTTTCTCCAGCGCCAGGGCGGTCATTCGGGCAAAGCCGGCGCGGTCGTCAAAGATAAACGGATCTTTGCCGGCCATCGCGTCGCGGGCAAACGCGTTTTCCTTGTACTTGAGGCCGAACGAATCGATCAGCGCCAGCTCGCTGACGTGTTCAGGATTCTCGGCGGCATAGACGCCGGCAATCGCGCCGCCCATCGAATGCCCTACCAGGATGAAGCGCTGCAGCTGCAACGTTTGTACAAAGGTCTGCAGGCGTGCGGCCTGGGCATCCACGTTGTAGCTGGCATCGGCCACGCGCGTTGACTCGCCCCAGCCAGGCAGATCGGGAATGATCAGGTGGAAATGCGGCGTCAGCAGCTTGGCCGTTTCCAGCCAGACCTCCTTGCTGTCACCCAGGCCGTGCAGGAGCACGATGGTCTGACCTTGACCACCCTCGTAATACACCCACTTGGTATCGCCCGCCTGCACTGAATGCTTGTCCAGATTCGCCGCCATCGCCTGACGCGTGAAATTCGCCTGCATCAGCCACTGCGGCGCGAACAGATAGCTACCGCCCAGAACGATGATCAGAATCGCCGCGATCCACGCGAGAAATTTCAGCCGTCGTAGAAGCAGCCGTTTCCAGAGGGGGCGCGTAGTGGGCGTGGTTGATGCAGGTAGAGCCATGGTCGGATTCTTCGGGGTTGTTTGGATTCGTCAGTCAGTGCCGAGCTGTTTCTTGTGCAGAGCGAAAAGCAGGGCGCTTATTTGTCTGCCGTTTTTGCCGAGGCAAAAATGGACTCCACGGCCTGCTGCGTTAGTGGGTGATAGCCAGCCTTGGCCTTGGCGTAAACCTGCTCGGCATAAGCGAGGCCATCGGGTGTTTTGGCGAAGGCCTTGTAGAGCGGCAGGGTGAGATACAGCCGCCCGATGCGGGTCATGTGTTCGGCTGCAGCCGACCAGACGTCCTTATCGCCGGAGTCGATGGCGTGGGTGTACCAGCGCATGCCGATCTCCGCGTTCGGCGTACCGGTAAGGTGCCAGGCGGCGTCGAGTTCCTTGATCTTGGGCAGCGGTGCAACGTCGGGCAGGCGGTCGAGGAAATACATCCATTCCTGTGTGTTCCAGCCCTTCGCATCGAGCTTGTCGGCAGTGAGCGTGTCGCCCAGAAACGCGCTACGCTCCTTGTCGATCGCATCGAAGTGCGGCGAGTCGGGCAGCGGTGCATCTTTCGGGATGCCGGTGCCGTAGACCCAATCCTGCACCTCGGACCAACTCATCTTGCCGGGGTATTTTTCGATCAGGTTGGGCTTCATGTAGGCGAGCATCTGTTCGGTGGTGATGCTCTGGAATGCGAAGTGATTGAAGTAGCTCTTGAGGTACGTGTCGAACGTGTCGCGGCCGAAGCGCTGCTCCAGCGTGCGCAGAAACCACGAGCCCTTGTCGTAGGCCACGGCGGAGAGCGAATCGTCGGCGCCGACACCGCGCGGATCGGGTGCCAGCTTCTGTGCGTTGGCCGGCATCGCGCCAATGTCTTTTTCCAGCGCACGGGCGGAGAGCAGCGACTCCTCATCGGCCAGACCTTTGCCGTACAGTGCCTCGGTGATGCGGCCCTGCACGTAGGTCGTCACGCCTTCATTCAACCAGATGTCGCGCCAGCTCGCGGCGGTCACCAGGTTGCCCGACCACGAATGCGCCAGCTCGTGCGACACCAGCGACACCAGGCTCTTGTCGCCCACCAGCACAGTCGGTGTGGCGAACGTCATGTTGGGGTTCTCCATGCCGCCGTAGGGGAACGACGGCGGCAGCACCAGTATGTCGTAACGGCCCCAGCGGTAGGGGCCATACAGAGCCTCCGCGGTGGCAATCATCTTTTCGGTGTCCTCGAACTCGTGCGCGGCCTTGCCGACCACCGAGGGTTCGGCGTACACGGCCGAACGCGGTCCGGTTTCCTTCACCGCGAGGTCGCCGGCGGCAATCGCCAGCAGGTAGGACGGAATCGGATGCGGCTGATCGAAGTCGAACTTGCCGTCGAGCGGATGGTGAGCGTCGTTGATCGCGCTCATCGCCACACGTACGTCCTTCGGCGCGGTCACATGCGCAGTGTAGGTAAAGCGGATCGCTGGCGAATCCTGTAGCGGCACCCACGAGCGCGCATGGATCGATTCGGACTGCGAGAACATGAAGGGCAGTTTCTTGTCCGCCGTCTGTGACGGCGTCAGCCACTGCAGGCCCGACGCTTCGGGTACCGTGGTGTAGACGATGCGCACCTGCGACGGGTGTGTCGGCGTGGCGATGGTCAGCTTGCTGCCAAGCTGTTTGTCGCGCGATGCCAGCGCGTATTTCAGCGGCGCGGTCTTGCCATCGGCAGACACCGATTCGATCGAGGCAATTTTCAGGTCGCGTGTGTCCAGCACCAACGAGGGCGCCTTGGGATTCTTCCAGTTCAGCTTCAGCGTCGCCTGGCCATCCAGCTGCTGCTGCGGAAAGTCGATCGTCAGATCAAGATCCAGATGCGTGATCTGCACTTGATCTGGCTGTGCGTACGAGTGTGGTTCGGCGGCGTAAACGGCTATTGGCAGCGTCGACGCGGTAATGGCAAAAAGGGAAAGCAGGCGCATGCAAACTCCGGAACGGCCAAAACGTAAACGCCGAGTATGCCACTGCCGGGTTCAAGGCCGCCTGTGACGGAAGGCCTGTCTAGGCCGCAGACTCATCCGGGCGGGACGAGAAAACCTGGCTGAGCCTCAACGCGTGTGATCCAGGCACGAAAGTGCGGGTAGGGTTCCAGCGGCACGCCGACATCCTCGGCGCAAGTGGCGTAGGCGAACAGGGCCATATCGGCGACGGTGTAATGCGAATTGGCGATGAACGGCCTCGTCGCCAGCTGATGATCCAGAATGGTGAGCGCGCGCTGCGCCACTGTGCGCATGTTTTCGATCAACTCGGGTGAACGTTTCTGCCATTCGCCGGCATGCATCCAGTAGCGCAGCGTGCCAATTCTGGATTCCACCTGTTCCTGCTCGAAGCTCAGCCACTGCAAAACCGTCGCCCGTTCGAACGAATCGTCCGGCAGATAGGGTGTGCCATCGGCGAGATACACCAGAATCGCGTTCGACTCGGCCAATGTGCGCCCATCGTCAAGCTGGATCGCGGGCACCTTGCCGGTGGGGTTGATACGAAGGTATTCGGCACGCTGGCCTTCGCCCTCGAAAATATCCACCGACACCGCTCGGTACGACTGACCCAAGTGCTGGAGCAGCAGGCGAACCTTCCATGCATTGCGGGAGAGTGGATAACTGAACAGGGTTAGCATCGTTGGGACAAATCGTATGGCAATAGCTTTATGAGTCGTTTGTGCGGACAAAGTGCCGGATATTCAAACCTTGCCGCGAGCTAATGTTCGTTCTGTTTGAGCTGGCATCGGTCAGCACGATATAGAGCACCTCTCGCCATACATCGGCAAGATCGCAGGCATTCTTGACCGGGCAGATGATGTCGTCGTGATCGTGGATGAGGGTGAGGACGCGGCCGGTTTTGTCGAAGTCGTGCCGCAGGCGACTTAAATTTATCCGGGTGTTATTTACTTTTAATTATACCCGGATATAATTAGTGTCTTCTAAGCCGGGATATTCCGATGACAAGCGCGCTTTTGCCTTCCTGGACGTGTTTTGACGGGTACGACCGCATAGCATCTGGTCCACTTCAGGCGGTCGCGATGGCGGTGAAACATGCCATCGAAAGGGGCGCTGTTGGTCCGGTACTCGTCTTCGACGACACCTCTGGCCAGCAGATCGATATCGACACGAGGGGGACGGATGAAGAAGTGGCCACCCGGTTTGCAAACACGGGGGCAATGGATGGAGGCGAAGGGACGGCACAGCATGGTCTCTCTGCACTTCCCACGGAACATTCGGCTGGATTGTCGCTTCCGGCCGACCAACGCCGGGGACGGGGGCGACCGAAATTGGGCGTTGTGGCCCGAGAGGTAACGCTGTTACCACGGCATTGGGAATGGCTGGCGGCACAGCCCGGCGGTACGTCCGTGGCTTTGCGCAAACTGGTCGAGGAAGCACGGCGCGTTCATGGTCACAAAGACAAAGCTCGCAAAGCACAAGAGCGCGCCTACAGTTTCATGTCTGCACTGGCGGGAAACCTCGCGGGTTTTGAGGATGCTGCTCGAGCACTGTTTGCGGACGATCGGCCCAGGCTGGATGGACTCATTGCCAGTTGGCCGCAAGACGTGCGTGACCATGTCATCCGGCTTGCCTCCAGCGAGGGTACGCAAGTCTCGCCATCAAAGCCGGATGAAAGGGCAGCCGCCAAATGACGAATCCTTCTCAGAAAACAGCCGTCCAAACCACGGACTCACTCGCGCCAGCCAGACTTCAGCAGGTGAGTCGCAACGTAACGATGCTGCCTCGTCATTGGGAATGGCTGGCTCTTCAGTCACGCAGTGCAAGCGGGACACTGCGCCTGTTGATCGACGACGCGCGTCGCGACCGAGACGGTGCGCACCGTGTGCGGGAATCGAAAGAGAAGTGCTATCAGTTCATGCGCGACATGGCCGGTAATCGACCTCATTTCGAAGAAGCGATTCGAGCCCTGTTTGCAGCCAATGCTGCCCTGTTCCACGAGAAAATTGCCCTATGGCCTGCAGCTATCCGGGAGGAAATCAGCATCCTGTCAGCGCCGGTATGGGCAAGCGTTACTGAAGCGGAGAGTGGGTCGTGACGGACAAGGCCCGAAGAAAAGATCTCAAATTGGCCTACAAACTGGCCTTGCCGCGAATGGGCATCTTCTCCATCAGTAACGCGATCACTGGCAGGATGCTGCTGGATCAAAGCACCAACCTGACAGGTTCGTTGAATCGCCATCGGATGGAGCTTCAATTGGGCGTCCACCGAAATTCGTTATTGATGGCGGATTGGCGTGAATACGGGGAAGCACGATTCGCGTTCGAGGTGGTCGAACAAATCCAGGAACGCCCCGAACCTGATTTCGACTACGGGGCGGAACTCGTGCGACGGATAGCATTCTGGCGAGCGAGGATACCTCTCGGCTCGTCAGGTTCTTACCTTTGAAGCAGCTGGTATCGGTAGTTCCGCTTTTCTGTTGGTACCCATGGTCTGAAAACGGTGCAGAAAGTTATCTAGACGTAGCGATCCGCCAGCCGCTCCGTGGCCTGTACCAACTGATCGACGATCGCCGGCTCCGACGCGGCGTGTCCGGCCAGCACGATATGCAGTTCGGCTTCGGGCCACACTGCCGCAAGATCGCAGGCGTTTTTCACCGGGCAGATGATGTCGTAGCGGCCGTGGATGATGGTGGTGGGGATGTGGCGAATCTTGTCGACGTCGCGCAGCAGCTGATCGGGTTCAAGCCAGCAGTGGTTGCGGAAGTAATGCGCTTCGATGCGCGCCAAACTCACGGCAACTTCGGGCGCGGAAAAACTGGCTTCGGTTTCGGGGCTTTCGGCCAGCGTGATCGCGCCACCTTCCCACGCGCCCCATGCTTTTGCGGCGGCGAGGCGAACGGATTCATCGTCCGAGGTGAGTCGGCGCCAGTAGGCTTCCATCATCTGGCCGCGTTCGTCGGCAGGAATGGCGTCGGCGTAGCGCTGCCATTTTTCCGGCAGGATCCATGACGCGCCGCCTTCCTCGTAGAACCAGCGAATCTCCGCGGGCCGGCACAGGAAGATGCCGCGTAGCACGAGTCCGAGCACGCGCTCGGGATGTGTCTGCGCATACGCCAGCGCCAGTGTGGAACCCCACGAGCCGCCGAACACCCCCCAGCGTTCGATGCCTAGTTGTTCGCGGATGGTTTCGATATCGGCGACCAGATGCCAGGTGGTGTTGTCGGTGAGATCGGCGAACGGCGTCGATTGCCCGGCACCGCGCTGATCGAACAATACGATGCGGTAGCGTGCCGGATCGAAGAAGCGCCGGTGATAGGTGGCCAGACCTGCACCTGGTCCGCCGTGCAGAAACACCACGGGCAGTCCATCGGGATTGCCGCACTCTTCCACGCGCAGCGTATGCAGGGCATCGACGGCGATATGTTGCGTGCGGTACGGCTCGATCTCGGGATACATCTCGCGCATGGTCAACGTTCGGCTTCCGTCAATGGTTGTCAGGTGGTCGGGAAATGCAGCGCGGCTATGAGATCGCCCGGCGCCGGGCCACCGGCCGCAACCATCGCGTCCTCGCGCATTTTCAGTCCTGGCAGTTTCTCAAGTCCGAAGCGTCGCGTGATGAAGCGTGCGATCGAGCCGGTGTCGTAGATGGTGTGATCCACGTGGCCGCGTTTGGCAAACGGTGACACGACGATGGCTGGGATGCGCGTGCCGGGCCCCCAGCGATCGCCCTTGGGCGGTGCGACATGATCCCACCAGCCACCATTCTCGTCGACCGTGATCACCACCAGCATGTTCGGCCACTGCGGACTTTTCTGCAGCGCATCGACCATCCGCGCGAGGTGACGATCGCCGGCTTCGATGTCGGACGAACCGGCGTGCATATTGAGATTGCCTTGCGGTTTGTAGAACGTCACCGGTGGCAATTTGCCGGCGGCGACGTCGACCAGAAAACGATTTCCCGGCGCGGTTTCGCCCAGCCCACCATCGCGCAGGTGCTGGCGTCGCGCCTCGCTGCCCGGTGCAAGGTTGACGTAATAATTGAACGGCTGGTGATGCGGTTGAAAGTTGGGTTCGTCCGGATAGTTGTCGAGCGGGCCATCACCGTGTCCATCGAGCGCTGCCTGCCACGCGCCGCCGTACCAGGCCCAATCCACCGATTTGGCCGACAGCATGTCGCCGAGATGCTTGTGCGTCTGCGGCGGGCAGGTGGCGGGATTGCTGGTATCGGCGAACGCCGGATTATGCGGATCGATCTTGAAACTGGGTGAGTACGGCGGCCCCATGGTGTTCACGGCCCAGAAATCCGGCGTGAGCATATTGGCGGTGACAAACTTGGCTTTGCCATCCATCGCGCTGGCGGGTGAATCATCGGTCAGTTTGAGTCGATGGTCGGTGGCTTCACCACTCTCGGTCACCGCGATCCTCGCCTTGGCCACGCTCTGTTTCGCGTTCGGATAGAACGGCGGCTGCGCGGCGATCAGGTATTGATGATTGAGGAACGAGCCGCCAAACGCACCCATGAAGAAGTTGTCGCACAGGGTGTACTGCTCGGCCAGCCGCCACAGTCGCAGGTTGACCGAGCTGTCACCGTAATGGCCCATCAGCATGGCGCCGCTGTCGCCCCAGGCGACGAAGCAATCGTTTTTTCCACCGTTGATCTGTAGCTGATTCTGATAGAACGCGTGAATCAGATCACGGGTTACCAGGCCGTGTGGCAATGGTTCGCCATCCGGCGTGTGCAACGCGAACGGTGCGTTGGGCAGGCCGGTGATATCGGCTTCGCCAATCTGGTAAGCACGATGATTCACCACCTGCTTGTGCGGCACCAGACCTTGCCAGATCGGCGGCAACGTCTGTAGTAGATCGCCGTTGCGATCGCGCTGCAGATAGTCGTCAGGCTTCAGCGCGCTGAGCGGTTTCTCCAGCCCGGGGAAATCGGCGAACAGGTTATTGAAGCTGCGATTTTCCGCGTAGAGCACCACCACGGTATGGATGTGCTCACGCAGCAGCGCATCCAGCGCGCCATCGGGCAATGGATGCGTTGAGTCAGATGCAGAGACGCTGGCCACATGACCGCCAGCGATTGCCGCACCCGTACCACCGAGCGCTACGCCGACTCCCGCGATGGCCATTCCGCCAAGCAGGCGGCGGCGCTGTGGGTTGGGCAGATGCTCGTCGTTGGCGACGGGTGGTATGTCGGAAGGTTTGTCAGTCATTTGATCAATTACCGCGCTGGTGTGGCGTTTCAGGACTTCGGTACGGTCTCGTCATAGAAGCGCGACAGATCGGCCCTCACCTGCTTCAGTGCATCCACGTCGAAATAAATCATGTGGCCGGAGGGATAAAAACCGAATTCGATGTTCTTGCTGATCGACGGATCCAGGCCGAGGTGGCCGAGATCGAATTGCGTTGCGTAAAAGGGCGTCGCCAGATCGTAATAGCCGTTCGCCGAGAACACTTTCAAATGCGGGTTGCGTCGCATCGCTGCAGCCAGGTCGGAGCCGACATACGGCGCCTGGGTGAAGCCGTGGCCTGCGCTGCGCTTCCAGTCCCAGCCGACGTTGATTACGCCATAGTTATTGGGAAGGTACGGACGCTCTTCGCTGAACTTCAGCTGGTCGCTGGCGTACTGGTTGAACGCGGCGAGGTAGGCGCCGGTGGCCGCATCGCTGGCGGCGTCGCCCTCGGGTGTCTCACCTGCCGCATCGGGATCGATGCCTTCGAAACGGCCGTCCAGACGGCCAACCGTGCGGCGCTTATCGCGTAGCAGCTCCTTGCGGAATCTGCTGGGATCGATGCGCAGATTGGCGTCCTTGATGTAGGTCGGCGACAGGCCAATGTACTGGCTCAGTTGATTGGCGACGCGATCGGTCTCGGCCGGCGTGATGGCGTCGCCCTTGGTCAGGGCCAGGGTGTAGTCGGTATTGGCGAACTGGCGCACGCCGGCGAGGAAGCTCGCGATGTCCGCAGGCTTGTTGGGAACCTTGTCGTGATACCAGGCAATCGCCGCCTCGGTTGGCAGGTTGACGATAAAGGCGTGGTCGTCGCCGGTGTTGGCCCAGACGTTGAAGTCGAGGATCGACGACATCAGCACCACACCATTGAACTCCATGCCCTGTTCCTGCAGTACCTTCACCAGCACGGCCGAGCGCGTGGTGCCGTAGCTTTCGCCGAACAGGAACTTCGGCGAGTTCCAGCGATGGTTGGTGCTGACGTAGCGCGTGATGAATTTCGCGAATGCGTCGGCATCCTGATCGATGCCGTAGAAATTCTTGCCTTCGGCGCCGCCGACCAGTTGCGAGTAGCCGGTGCCCGGCGCGTCGATGAAGACCAGGTCGGTCTTGTCGAGCAGGCTGTCGTCGTTGGCTACGGTCTGGTATGGCGGTGGCGGAATCGGTTGGTCACCCTTGTTGGCCACGCGCACCGGGCCGAACGAACCCATGTGCAACCACATGCTCGAGGAGCCCGGGCCGCCGTTGTACATGAAGGTCACCGGCCGCTTGCCCGGCTTGCCGTCGTCGACCGTGTAAGCAACATAGAAAAAGCTGACGGTCGGTTTGTCCTTGTCGTCCTTGATCAGCAACGTGCCAGCGGTGGCCTTGTAGTTGATGGTGCGGCCGCCGATGCGCACGCTGTGCTTGGTCACCACGCTGCGTTCGGGCGGAATCGGCTGGACATCTTTTTTGCTGTCCTTGTCGCTCTGCGCTTTGGCGTCGGCTGGCTTGTCGTCGTCGGCGTGCACGGCACTGCCGAGCGTCAACAGCAGGGCAAGGGCGAAGGGGGCGAGAATCTGTTTACGCATGGCGATCATTCCGTTTCGATAGGGTGCGGATCAACGCGCGGGTGCGGCGTGATCGTAGAAGCCCGACAAGTCGGTCTTCAGCTGCTTCAGGGCATCGGTGTTGAGATAGATCATGTGACCCGACGGGTAATACAGAAACTGCAGGTTGCCGCGCAGCGTCGGGTCGAGGTTCATGTGCGCCAGATCGTATTCAGTGATGAAGAACGGTGTGGCGAAATCGTAATAACCGTTGACCGACAATACTTTCAGGCCGGGGTTGGTACGCATCGCATGCGCCAGATCACCGGCCACATACGCCGTTGGCAGGGGGCGGTGCTGGTCGGCGACCTTGTGCTTCCAGTCCCAGTCCTTGCTGATGTCGCCAAAGGTGGGGCGGTAATCCAGGTCGCTGTGGTATTTCAGCTGGCCGTCCAGATAATCGTGGAACGCGCTGACGAAGGCGCCGCTGATGCCACTGTCGGAGGCGTCGTAGTCGGGGGTCTCGCCAGCGGCGTCAGGATCGATGCCGGTGAAGCGGCTGTCGTAGCGGCCCAGCGTCAGGCGCTGGTCGCGCAGCAGCTCCTTGCGGAAGCGGCCGAGGTCGATGCGCAGGTTGGCCTCTTCGATGAATTGCACCGATAGCCCAGTATAGGCGGCGAGCTGACGCGCCACGGCGTCGCGCTGGTTGTCCGGCAGGTTCTGTCCCTGCGCCAGCGCGGCGGCGTATGGGCCGCGTGCGAACGTGCGTACCTGCTCGAGGAATGCCTTGAGATCCGCCGGCTTGTTCGAAATCTTGTTGTGGAACCAGGCCGCGGCGGCGTAGCTCGGCAGGTAGCCGATGTAGATCTCGTCATAGCCGGGCAGGCGGATACCGTAGTTGAGGATCGACGACATGATGATCACGCCGTTGAAACTCATGCCCTGGTCCTGCAGCGCATCGACCAGTGCCGCCGATCGCGTGGTGCCGTAGCTTTCGCCATACAGGAATTTTGGCGAGTTCCAGCGCTTGTTGATGCTGACGTAGCGCTGGATTGCGCGGCTGAACGCGGAAATGTCCTGATCGACGCCCCAGAAATCCTTGCCGGTGGCCTTGCCCAGTGGGCGCGAATAGCCGGTGCCGATGGCGTCAATAAACACCAGGTCGGTTTTGTCGAGCAGGCTGTCGCTATTGGGTACCAGATGGTACGGCGCCGCTCCGGTTGCTTCGGGGCTGGCGGTTTCGATACGCACCGGAGCGAACGAGCCCATGTGCAACCACACGCTCGAGGAGCCCGGGCCACCGTTGTAGAGGAACGTTACCGGCCGTTTTTCGGCCTTGGCGCCATCGATCCCGCCGCCATCGACGGTGTAAGCCACGTAGAACACGCTGGCCTGTGGCTGGCCCTTGTCGTCGCGGATGATCAGTGTGCCGGCGGTGGCTGTGTACTTGATCGTGTGGCCGCCGATGCTGACGCTGTGCTGTGTGCGGGTAGCGTTTTCGGTGCTCGGTGCCGTGGCGTCGTCTGTCGCGTGTTTTTTGCTGGCGTCGTTCTTGTCCGGTGCCGGCGTGTCATCGGCGTGGCTGGGGATGATCGGTGCCAGCGCAAGAGCGCCGGCCAGCAGCAAGGAAGTCAGGTAACGCATGGAAGCCCCGTTTCAACAAATCGTCTTCGAAGTATGCGTGGCGTGCCGCGATCGCGACCGTGACAAAAGTACTGGGTGCAAGTGTGTTGCGGCCCCTACCGCGACAACTCGTGCGCCACGTTCCACATCGCGCGGGTCAAGGGGCGATGTTCGTGGGGGGTCTGCAGCACGATCATGGTGATGGTGCTGATGCCCAGCTTCAGCAGCCGGTCGATCACCGCTTCCAGATGGGTCACCGACATCGCCACGACATGTAGCAGGGCGGAATCCTCGCCGGCCAGTCGTCGGCAGTCGAGCACTTCCGGGATGTCTTCCACCATGCTGCCGATGCGGGCGCAGGCGGCGCCATCGCAACGGCCACGCACCATCGCGCTGATCGCAAAGCCCAGCTGGCGTGGATCGATGGTGGCGCGATAGCCGCTGATGACGCCGGCTTCCTCCAGCCGCTTGACGCGTTCGGCGACTGCGGGTGCCGATAGCCGCACTATGCGTCCCAGCTCGGCATAGCCGCTGCGCGCATCACGTTGCAAGGCCTCGATCAGCTGCCAGTCCTTGGTATCCAGGGTGATTTTGGATTCCATCGAAGTACCTCCAAATTTTCGTTAGATAAAAGGTCAAGTCGACCAGCGGCCTTCGATTGATTATTCAGAATGGCTCGTTGCATGGCTAGCATGTTCGACTCGATTCTTGCTGGAAGTCTCGGTCATGGATACCCACGAACGTCTGGATGGCCCCGCGCTGGGGGCGATTGCGGTGACCTTGCTGACCTGGTCGTCCGCCTATGCAGCAATCGCCTATGCGTTGCCGGCGTTCACCCCTGGCCAGGTTGCGTTTGGACGCTTGTTGATTGGCTCGATCTGTTTCGGGCTGTTGCTGGCGGTGAAGCGGGTGCCCATGCCGGCGCGACGCGACTGGCCGCTGGTCGCGTTGCTGGGGGTGATTGGCATGACCGTGTACCACCTCTGCCTGTGTCTCGCCGAGACCCGTATAGCCAGCGGCACCGCCGCCATCCTGATCTCGCTGGTACCGGCCGCCACCACCGCGCTGTCGGCGATCTGGCTGGGCGAGCGCTTCAGCCCGCGCGCCTTGGTCGGCCTGCTGATCGCACTGGCGGGTGTGGTGCTGGTGGTGTTGGCCAGTGGCAAGCAGGTGACGTTCCAGCCGATGGCGGCCCTGGTCTTGGTCTGTGTGGTCTGCTCGGCGATATTTTTCGTGCGGCAGAAGCCGTTGTTCGCCCGCAGCAGCATGCTGGGGGTAACAGCGGCAACCTTTTTTGCGGCGACCCTGGCCGCACTGCCCTTCAGTCTGCCGGGGCTACAGCAGCATGTCATGGCGGCGAGCGCGGAGCGCTGGATGGCGCTGTTGTGGCTGGGCATCGCACCGACCTTTGTCGGCTACATCGCATGGAATACCGCTTTGAAGCGCGCGCCAGCGTCGCAGGTCAGCAGTTTCATCTATCTATCGCCGCCGATCGCCGTGCTGATCGGCTGGTTGTGGCTGGATGAGCGCCCCACGGCGCTGACCCTGCTGGGCGGTGCGATCACCCTGGCCGGCGTCGTGCTGACCAACTGGAAGCGCAAGGTGGTCGCAGTGGCTGTGCCACCGACGCTGGTCAACGGTGCGGTTGAATCGTAGTTGCGGCATCCCGCTGCAAGGTAGTTTCTGCAAGCCCCTATCCATGCGATGACTGCAACGGAGAGAGATGATGAGCGTACTGAGAATCGCCGCGTTTTCGGATGGGGACAATGGCGGCAATCCGGCCGGCGTTCTGATTGACGATGATTTTCCGCATGAATCCGAGATGCAAAGGATTGCTGCCGAGGTCGGATACTCCGAGACCGTTTTTGCAGTTCCGACAGGAACAGGCTGGCGTGTGCGTTATTTCTCGCCGGAATCCGAAGTGCCATTCTGTGGCCATGCGACCATTGCGCTGGGCGTCGCGCTTGCCCGCAAACACGGCGATGGTGTGTTCGCCCTGAGCCTCAATCAAGCCGAGATCACTGTCGAGGGACGGCAGGTCGGTGAAGGCATGACTGCTGCTCTACAGTCTCCGCCCACGCGCAGTGAGTCGGCGCCGGCTCACCTGGTGTCGGAAGCACTCCACTTGTTCGGCTATACACCGGATGAGCTTGATCCCCGCATTCCGCCTGCGCTGGTTCATGGCGGGGCGAATCATCTGGTCCTGGCCTTGAACAATCGTCAGGCGCTCGCTGCCATGAAATACGACCTCGATGTCGGTCGCCGGTTGATGCAGCGCGCTGGCTTGGTGACCATTCTGCTGGCCTACGCCGAGACGCCACAGCGTTTCCACACCCGCAATCCGTTCGCTTCCGGCGGCGTCTACGAGGACCCTGCCACCGGTGCGGCGACCGCCGCGCTGGCCGGTTACCTGCGCGATCTCGGATGGCCTCACGACGGCGCCATCGATATCGTGCAGGGCGAGGACATGGGCATGCGTTCGCGCCTGCGCGCTGAGATCGGTGCCACGCCAGGCAGTTCGATCCGGGTGTCCGGCAGCGCAAGGATCATTCCCATCTGATCATTCCCATCGGATCAGCCCCGATCTGATCAACCTTCATGCCGCTTGGCGGCGATCCACCCTCGGAGCAAGTCGTTGGTCACCTGTTACCTGCGCTACGTCATCGATCCCGTTAGGCTCGCCGAGTTCGAGCACTATGCATCGCTGTGGATTCCATTGGTCGCTCGCTTTGGCGGTACGCATCATGGTTATTTCATGCCATCGGAAGGCGCCAACAACATCGCGCTGGCGCTTTTCAGCTTTCCTTCGCTGGCAGATTACGAGGACTACCGCACTCGTTCCCTCGCGGACCCAGCTTGTCAGGCTGCTTTCCAGTACGCGCGGGACACCGCATGCATCGTGAGTTACGAGCGGAGTTTCTTCCGGCCAATGTTTGGGTAGCGGTATGGCATCGCAGTGCGTGCATCGGTCTGCGATGCATGGTGAGATGATGGCCCGAACCAACAGGACCATTGCATGCGCCGCCAATCTGCCTTCACGAGCCGCCTTCGGCGCCGTGTCTGCCTGAATCTGTTCGGATGCCTGTTCGCTCTATCTGCGTTGTCCGCAGTGTCATCCGTAGCCGCCGCCAGCATCGCAGTAAGCGGCGAACTCGGCCATCCGCTGACACTCGATGCCGCCGTGTTGGCGACGCTGCCGCGGGTAAGCGTGCAGGCCAGCGAGCATGGTGTCAGCGGCACATGGTCGGGCGTGTCGCTCAGTACGATTCTGACCGCCGCTGGCGTGCCGTTAGGTGAGGCGCTGCGTGGCAAGAACATGACGTTGTATGTGCGCATCATCGCCGCCGACGGTTATCGCGTGGTCTATGCGCTGGCCGAACTCGATCCGCAGTTCCGCGATGAGCCGGTCATCCTCGCTGACCAGCACGATGGCAAGCCGCTGGATACCAAGGAAGGCCCGTTCCGCGTGGTGGCACCAACCGATAAGCGGCCGGCGCGCTGGATTCGCCAGGTGGTGCGCATCGACGTGCTACGTGCGCCGGATGGTGGTAGCTGAGAACGAGCTTCCGATCGTAGGGGATTCTGCGTGACCGGGTATCAGGAAGATCGACGCGCCTGCCAGCGGCCCAGCGCCATCAGCAGTGCAGCCACCACGACAAAGGCCAGCATCACAGCCAATGCGTTGACCAGTACGCGCGGGTAACCCAGCGTTGCCACGTCAATGAAGGGATACGGATACCAGCCGTTCGCCTCACCGCGGATCAGCACGTAGACAAAATACGCCGCGGGATAAATCTGCCAGAAACCGATCTGCCACCAATGCAGCGATGCTTTCGGCACTGCCAGCCACCAGTGCACAACAAACAGCAGCGGCATCACATCGTGCAGGGTCACGTCGGCCAGCCATTGCCATCCCTGCGGTTGCCACAGCCCCCGTAGCAGCAGGTTGTAGACCAGGCTGACGATGACGATGCTCATCGCCACCATCGACTGGACGTCTGGACGTCCAAAGAATCGATTGATTGGGCCGAGCGGCCCAATCGCCCACGCGCTCAGGGCCATCGCGACCAGAAGATTGGTGGTGATCGTGAAGTAGCCGATCCAGAGCCACAGCGCGGACGCCACGCTGCCACTTCTGGCAAGCGTTAATTGAATCGTCAGGCTCAGTTGCAGGACCAGTGCGAACCAACCGAGCAGTGCGGCAATTGCGGCTAAAGCTCGGTGGCGGTTAGCCATGTGTGCGGATTCAGAGCTTGTAAGCCCGATGGATCGCCACGATGCCGCCACTGAGGTTGCGTACTTCCACGCGGCCATAGCCGGCGCGCTCCATCATGCCTTTCAGAGTCTGCTGGTCGGGATGTTTGCGGATCGATTCGGCGAGGTACTGGTAGCTGTTGGCATCGCCGGCAAACAGCTGGCCGAGCTTGGGCAATACCTTGAACGAATGGAAGTCATAGAGCTTGCCGAACAGTTCGCTCTGCACCTTGGAAAATTCCAGCACCAACAAGCGACCGCCCGGCTTGAGTACGCGGAAGATATCCGCCAGCGCCTTGTCCTTGTCGGTGACGTTGCGCAAGCCGAAGGCCATGGTCACGGCGTCGAAGGAGTTGTCGGGGAATGGCAGCACTTCGGCGTTGAGCTGGGCCCAGCGCAGGCCGCTGACCAGGCCGCGATCGGTCATGCGGTCGCGGCCGACACCGAGCATGGCGGCGTTGATGTCGCCGACGACGACTTCACCCGTCTCGCCGATCACCGGTTTGAGCAGCGCAGCGATGTCGCCGGTGCCGCCGGCCAGATCGAGCACACGGTCGCCGCGACGCACGCCGCTGATGGCGACGAAGTGGCGTTTCCACAACCGATGGATGCCGAACGACATCAGATCGTTCATCAGGTCGTAGCTACGCGCGACGGAGGTGAACACTTCACCGACCAGTTTCTGCTTGTCGCCGATCGGCACGTCGCGGAAACCGAAATGGGTGGTCGAGTCGTTGCTGGGTTTGGGCTGCTCGTTCATGCCGACAATGCTACAGGAATGGGGCGTGGCGGGACTTGTTGCCGCAAGGTCGCGTCGGAGCGAACGAGTAGATCATGTCCGTGCGATGTCGGTGTTCGCCTGTGGCTGACCGCCAAACTGCCTGTGGCGGCAAGGTATTCCCTATTCATAACTCGACCGGCTTGCCATCCTGCTTGTAGATCACACCATCCTTCATTACAAAGCTGACGTGCTGCATGGTGGTGATGTCATCGAGCGGATTGCCCGGTACGGCGATGATGTCGGCACCGCGGCCGACGGCAATTTGCCCGAGCTGGTCTTGCTTGTGCAGCAGTTCGGCGGCATGGGTGGTGGCGGCCTGCAACACGAACATCGGCGGCATGCCGGCGTCGACCATGTACTTGAACTCCTTCGCGTTCTGGCCATGCGGATAGACCGCGGCATCGGTGCCGAAGGCTATCTTGACACCGGCCTTGTACGCGCGACCGGCGGTGGCCTGGATGATCGGGCCGACCTGCATGGCCTTGGCGGCGACCTGTGGCGGGTAGTAGCCGGGTATGGCGGCCATTTCTTGCACGTATTTGCCGGCGATGATGGTGGGTACGTACCAGGTGCCATGTTCCTTCATCAGCCGCATGTCCTCGGCGTTCATGAACGTGCCGTGCTCGATCGAATCGACGCCGCCCAGCACCGCGCGACGAATGGCCTCGGCACCGTGCGCATGGGCGGCCACGGTGAAGCCGTAGTCGTGCGCAGCAGCGACCACGGCCTTGATTTCTTCCAGCGTCATCTGCGAATTATCGGCGCTGGCGCTTTCGTCGAGTACGCCACCGGAGGGCATGATCTTGATCAGATCCACACCATCCTTGTAGTGCTGGCGCACGGCCTTCAGGGCATCTTCGGGGCTGTTGATGATGCCGTCGCTGGGACCGCCGTCGCGGGCCAGATCCCGCCGGTAGCCGTCGGTGGGATCGGCATGGCCACCTGTGCTGCCGATGGGTACGCCGGCGGTAAACATGCGCGGTCCCGGCACGATGCCGGCGTTGATGGCGTTGCGCAGGGCGATTGAATCGTTCTGGTTGTCGCCCACGTTGCGCACGCTTGTGAAGCCGGCCAGCAACGTGCGTTTGGCGTAGACGGTGGAGCGTATCGCGTAGTCGGCGATGTTCAAACGAAATTGGTCGGTATATGCGGTGGGGCTGGTCTCGTCAGTGAGATGCGTGTGCGCATCGATCAGGCCTGGCAGGCAGGTGGCTTTGACCATGTTGAGATAATGGAAGCTGCCGCCGGCTTTCATGGCGGCCTGCTGATACGGCTGAATATCCACCGTGCCGGCATGTAGCTCCTTGATGCGGCCGCCATCGACGATCACTGTGGTTTCACCGAGCATCTTGCCGGCCCCACTATCCAGCAGGCGCACGCAATGCAGAACGCTGACGTCGTGATTGGCCGGCAGGTCGGTGGCCATGCTGCCGATCGGAAGCGAGAACATAAGTGTGGCGAGTACAAGCGCACAGCGTACTGTCATGGTGAACTTCCAAGAGATGGGTTCGTCATCTTAGACAGACTCGCACGCATCGTCACGGAGTGTTCGACACCTGGGCTCGTCCGGGAACAGTTGCCGCAGCGACTAGTTGTTGTGCGGCGCGCTGTCGTCCGTTGCCGGTGTCGATACGGCGTGCTGATGTTCGTGTTTATGATGTTCGGTAGCGACGTGGCGATCGTGCAGGTCGGCGCCGGAGGCCTTGGTTAATACGGGTTCGGCTGCAGGCACGGCGCTATCATCGTTGGCTCCGGCCAGCAGGCTTGGCGAGACCGGCACGGTGGCTTCTTCCTCGTCATCCAACTGTGTGCCGCTGGCACCCTCTTTCTCATTGCCGCCGGGCGTGATCTTGAGAATCGAATGGCGTACTTCGCGTGACAGGATCACCCGCGCGTCGCGAACCATGCCTTCGAGCGCGACGTCGTAGTCGAGCTTGCCGGCGTCGTCGGTCCACACCACGCGGCGCTCGCGCAGCTTCTGGATGAAGCCGCGGAACAGCGCCTTGTCGAAGAATTCCGGCGAAGACAATTCCTGCAGCAGGCTCAGCCGTTGTGCGGTGAGCGTGCAGGCGCTTTCGAGCTCGGAACTGGTCAGCGTGTGCGGACCATTCTTGGTCAGCGCGGCAATGGTGATGTAGTAGCGCTCGAAGGCCTGGATCAGGCTGCGTGCAATCACCTTCAGCTGAAATGCGCCGTCATCCTGACCGGCGCTGCGCTCCAGCACACGGCCATCGCCGCTCGATTCGAGCAGGCCACGGCGTACGAAGAAATCGATGGTGTCCTGCAACTGCGTGCCAAAGCCATCGTCGTCCCACGGCAGGAACAGCTCGCCCTGGATGAAGGGGTAGATGATCCGCCCCAGTCGCAGTACCGATGCGCGCGACATGCGCCGATTGTTGAGAAAGCAGCAGGCGACCCAGGCGGCAGCGGCGTTGAGGTGCAACACGTTGTTGCGGAAATAGCTGAGCATCGGCGCCTGTTCGGCGCTGACCGTGAGCACGTCACCGAGCGGATGCTGCACGCGTGCTATCCAGCCCATTTGTTCACCGTAGGCAATGATGCCGGCGGGATTCATTGGCGTCAGTGTGACGCGATCGGAATACGGCAACTCTTCCATCAATGCCTTGCTCAGCGCCAGCTGTTCCAGCAGGTCGCTTTCGGCCATGGCGTGTTTGGGCGTGGCCAGCAATGCGAGCGCCAGCAGGTTGATTGGATTGATGTCGGCCGCGCGGTTGACGTTCACCTGGATTTTTTCGGCCAGCCCGTCCACGACTTTGCGTAGCCAGTCCGGCTTCGCATCCGGGTCAAGTGTGGTCTGGCGCCAGTCGGCACTGGCGGCATCGAGCATCGGGTTCAGTTCGATCGGTTCGCCGAAGTTCAATGCCACGTGGCCATAGCGCTGGCGCAGCACCTTGAGTCCGCGGATCAGTCCGATCAGCGATTCCTTTTCTTTTTTCTTTCCGCTGAGTTCGCCGGCGTAGGACTTGCCCTCCATCAGCTTCTCGTAGCCGATATAGACCGGTTGAAACAGCACCGGTCGGCGCGGTGCGCGCAAGAAGGCGCGTACCGTCATCGAGAGCAGGCCAGCGTGCGGTGTCAGCAGGCGTCCGGTGCGCGAGCGGCCGCCTTCGATGAAGTATTCGATCGGCACGCCGCGATCGATCAGCTGCGCCATGTATTCCTTGAACACGACCGAGTAAAGCGGGTTGCCGGTAAAGCTGCGACGCATGAAGAACGCACCGCCGCGGCGCAGGATCGGCCCGACGACCGGCAGGTCCAGGTTCACGCCGGCCGCGATATGCGGCACGACCACGCCGGATACATGCAGCTGATACGACATCAGCAGATAGTCGGCGTGGCTGCGATGGCTGGGTACGTAGATCACTTCGAAGCCTGGCGCGGCGGCACGGGCCTTGTCGAAGTGGTGCATTGAAATGCCGTCGTACAGCTTGTTCCAGAAGTTGGCCAACAAGAATGAGGCGGAGCGCACCACCGGATGCGAATAGTCGGCGGCGACTTCCATCACCATTTTCTGCGCTTTTTGCCACGCCTTGGCATGCGTGGTTTTTTCCTTGGCCGCCGCTGCTGCAATCGCGGCACGGACTGGCTCGGCGTTGAGCACCGAGTCGACCACCGTGCGTCGATGCGAGAGATCCGGCCCGATCACCGCCGCACGGATGCGGTGGAAATGTGTACGCAGCACACGGGCGATTTTGCGGGTCAGGCGCTCCGGCGCGATCTCGCCGGCTTCGTCCATCGCGCTACGCAACGAGACGGGCGCCGAGAAGTGCACCACCGTGTCGCGCCCATTGAGCAGCAGGGCCAGAAGACGGTGAAAACGGCCGACCATGACCCAGTTTTCGGAGAACAGCACGCGGAACCAGCCGGAGTCGCGGGTCGGTGCGCGACCGACGTAGATCGATACTGGAACGATCTGGATATCGCGGTCGGGCACACCTTCGAGCGAGTGCAGCAATTGCCGCAGCGGTTCGTTCGGGCTGCGCTTGTGGCGGCGTCCGAAGATCCAGCCTTCGCGACGTGTCAGCGCAAACACCGAGCGCTTGCGACGTGTACCGGCCAGCGTCTGCATCGGGCTGGGCAGGCCAGCCTCAAGACAGGCGCGCTGCAGGATCAGCGCATCAGACAGGCTGTCGCGCTCGATCACATAACAGACCGGTGCGCCGGTCTGCAGCAGTGCCGCGGGCTCGGCCGGATCACGGCGGATACGCACCCACGGCTGCAGCAGCTGCCCGGCCAGGTTGAACCACCAGGGGGCACGTTGGCGAGCGGGATGATCCGCGCTGGACATAGTTTGCATCCGCCTATTCTAACGGGTGCGCCGTTTAGTCTTTTGTTGGCGCGCTGCTGATGTGGGCTACAACAGGCGCCGGAGCGCTGCTGCCGCTGGTCGCCGGGACTGCTGCCGACGAGCTGGTTGAAGCCGGAATCGGTGCGGCGCTGGCTGGTTCGCTGAGCTGTTTGTGTGCTTCGCGCACATTGTTGACCATGTCCTCGCTGTACCAGCGGTTGTCCACCTGGATGAGTTTCGATTCACTCGACAACGGCTTGCCGAGCAGGGTGTAGTCGATCTTCACGCGCGCGTGGCCGTTGCTGCTGTCGATCGGTGTCACCTTGACCGAGTCCAGTGTGTCATCCACCGACAGCCCATAGTTCACCAACAGCTGCTTCAGGCCGACATATCCGATCGAGTACTTGCTCATCGTGGTGTCGAAATCCATCGCGTGCAGCTGGTCCGCGCTTTTCAGATCCAGTTTGCGTGCGGTGGTGACGGCAATGTTGACCGTCTGCTTCGCCTTGGTCGGGTTGAACCACGGCGCCTGCTGCGCCCACGGCCCCAGCACGTCGAGTGCGGCATTGGCCTGGGTTTTCTGCTCAGGGCTGAGGCTCTTGCTTTGCACCACGGCATTTTTTGCCAGCGCTTCGCCCACACTGATCAGCACGGGTATCTGATCCTTGTACTTTGATTCCATCGCAGCCAGCTTGGGCTGCAGTTCGGCATAGATCTTGTTCTCCGCATCCGGCCCGGTGAGCTGTTGCATGGCGTCATTGAAGCGGGCGCGATCCTGGTCAGTGACTGGCGGCTGGCTCTGCTGGTGCTTGGCCCAATCGCTGCGCAAGGTGGCGTAGTCCGCCGGCGGCAGCGCGTGCTTCCACAAGGCGTTGAAATCGCCGGCCTTGAGCAGTTCGACCGAGCTTTGCACGGCGGCTTCTGGCGTGCTGCCGCCCGGCTGCGACGGGTCATCCTTGTCGTGGCAGGCGCTCAGAACCAGTGCGGCAAGCAGTGGGAGCAGGGCGTAGTGAAGGGAATGAAGACGCATGGTCAAGTTTCTCGCGGGCGTAGTTAGGCGCAGTGGCGGCGCCAAGGCTGATCAGGGTAGAGGTCGCCGTAGTGCGTAGACAAGAGCGGTGCGAAGGATTTTGCGACCCCGCAAAAAGAAAACCCCGCGGACCGAAGCCTCGCAGGGAAATCCGGCAGAGCCGGAAGGAAATGGCCTTGCCTGCAAATCCAGTGAGGTCAGCAGGTGTTGGCGGAAGAATATTAGTCCCTCACCAAAGTTAAGGCAACACTTTTCTTTAGTTGAGTAATATGTTGATTTTGAAAGATAAATTCTATTGATAACGAAGCGCGTCAAGCTTCTGTTTGCGCCTCAGCTCGCGCGCACTGCTGTAGTCGTTGTTGAACAGCGCCGGCTCCCATGATCCGTAGGTAGGGTTCGGCAATACAAACCAACGCGTGCCGATCCACGGGAGATAGGGCTCGACGATTTGCCGCCGCGCAGCCATCGTGTTGGCAGGAATATCGAGAAAATCGCCGAGCTGGTCGCCGAACTGCATCAACACGCGGTAGTGGCGGCTGACCAACTGGCGACGGCAGCCTTTCTCGCTACCTGCCTGTTCGCAGTTTTCGACAATCGTGCCCAGTCCAAGAAACGCCTGCGGCCCGCTGACTGGAAGGCCTGCCTTGCGCAGGTTGAGCAAGGTGACCTGATCCAGGTCCTTGGCGCGGTTGGAAATGTAGATAACGGCGATGCCATGACTGGCCGCGAACCGGGTGAATTCGACGGCACCGGGCAGCGCGCGCGCCTGCGTCTCCTTGCACCATGCTGCCCAGTCAGCTTCATTGAACTCGCCGCCGCTCTTGATGACGCGGGCCTGATATGGCGAGTTGTCCAGCACGGTCTCGTCGATATCCAGGATCACGGCAGGCGGCAAATTCTTGAACGCCTGCACGCGATCGGTCTTGCTCAGCGCATCCCATTTGGCGTCGTGCATCGCCGGCAACAGGCGTGCTTCAGCATCGCGATATGTCTGCAGATAGATCAGGTCGTGCTCGATCGCGGTCTGACTCCAGGCCACGGCGTTGAGGTTGTCATCAGCTGCAATGGCAGGAGTGGCGACGGCGGCAGGCGATGCGGTATTTGGCGCAGCGGCTGCAAATGGCACAGGCTTTTCTGGAGCCTTGGCACAACCGCTCAGCAGGGCGACGGCGAGTGCAGTGGTGATAAGTCGAAATGCCATGGACGGGTCCTTGAAACAGTAGCGATCAGCTAACGCTAAAGTTTACGACAGCATCGTGGCAACGCTGGCAGGCTTGACGGTGTGCTGACAGACTGAAGACCCGCATCATCTTCAGTTGGAATGGCATGGACACTCCGTCGCCCGATTTGCGCGAACCGTCGCCCGCGATGGTTTACGCCAGCTATCTGCTCGCTGCAGCGGCCTTGGGAGTGATTCTCGGGTTGCACATGCTGTCGGCCCTGCTCGCTGGTCTGCTGGTCTACGAACTGGTGAATTCCATGGCGCCGCTATTCGGCCGGCGTATCTCCAGTGCGCGGGCGCGCGTCATCGTGGTGGCGGCGCTTGGCGTGATCGTGGTGGGGCTGCTGATCCTGCTGATCCTTGGTGCGATCAGTCTATTCCGCAACGAAATCGGCAATCCCGAGCTGCTGTGGCAGCAGCAGCTGATGCCGCTGGTCGAGAAAGCACGTCAGCAACTGCCTGCGATGATCGTGGATCACCTGCCCGACAGCGTCGATGACCTGCGCGTGGGCGCGGTCGATCTGGCACGCAAGCATGCAGCGACGCTGCAGGTCGCCGGCAAGGGGGCGGCGCGGGCGTTCGTGCATATCCTTATCGGGCTGGTGCTGGGGGCGATCATTGCGCTCAGCCGCACGCGTCCGGCGCATCAAGTCGGGGCACTGGCCGCGGCGCTGGGTTTACGCTGTCAGCGACTGGCCGAAGCGTTCCACAACATCGTGTTCGCGCAGGTCAAGATCTCGCTGATCAACACCATATGCACGGCGATATTCCTGCTCGGCGTGCTGCCGATCCTGGGTGTCCATGTGCCGCTGGCCAAGACGCTGGTCGTGCTGACCTTTGTGATCGGCTTGCTGCCGGTGATAGGTAATCTTCTGTCCAACACCGCCATCACCATTGCCGCCCTCTCGGTATCACTGGGCGTCGGCATTGTGGCGCTCGCGTTTCTCATCGTTATCCACAAGCTCGAGTACTTCCTCAATGCTCGCATCGTCGGCACGCAAATCCACGCTCGCGCATGGGAGCTGTTGATCGCGATGCTGGTGATGGAAGCAGCGTTTGGTCTGGCCGGCGTCATCGCGGCGCCAATTTATTACGCCTACTTGAAGAGCGAACTGGAGGCAAAGGGGCTGGTCTGAGGAAGTTGTCAGTTCTGTAAATTTTTTATCACGGGACTGCAAAAGTTTTGTAAAAATTTGTTGCGGTACTTTCCTGCGCCATGTTAATAATTAACGCATTGTGAATCGATGGTCGGCAAGGGCAGTGTTGACTTTGCATCTTCGGATGTCGATTACGGGCAATCGTTCGATAGATAAGTAGTCGCTGTTTCAATAAGTTGCTAACTCTGAGGGGAGTTCCAAAATGATTAAGTCAAAGATCGCCGTCGCCATCGTGACGGCGCTCACGATGAGCTATGCCTCTGCGTACGCGCAGACGACCACACCCGATGCACCCCAGCAAAGCACGGATCAGGCACCAGATGCAGCCAAGGCCAAGAAGCTAGAAGCGGTCATGGTCACCGGTTCACTGATTCCGCAGTCACAGATCGAAACAGCCACGCCTACGGTGACCATTACCGCCGAGCAAATGCAAGCGCGCGGATTTACCACGGTGGCGCAAGCGCTTCAGCAATCATCCCTCTCAGTAGGCAGCGTACAAGGAGCCCAGTTTTCAGGTGGCTTTACGCAAGGGGCTCAGACATTGAGCCTGTTTGGCCTGCCACCAGGTTTCGTCAAATACCTGATCGATGGTCGGCCGATGGGTAATTTCCCAGCCTTGTATAACGGCAGCGATGTTTTCAACAACCTGAGCAGCATCCCCATCGAGATGGTCGATCACATCGATATCTTGCCTGGAGGACAGTCCTCGTTGTACGGATCGGATGCTATTGCTGGCGTCATTAACATCGTGCTCAAGAAAAAACTTGATGCGCCAGTGCTTGACGTGCGCTATGGCTGGAACAGCAATGGCGGCGGCGCTGCACGCCGGGTCTATCTGGCAAATAGCTTCAATGCAGGCAAGTTCAACATGATTGCTGGCGTGCAATTCGAGAGCACGCAACCCATCTGGGGCTACGATCGACCTCTGACCGCTCAGGCCAATACTAATGCGGCTGGCGGGCCTATCGCGGAGCGCGATTATCTGGATTCTGATCCCACGCTTGGAACGAACGGTTATGCCTTGGCGGACCCGAACAATTGCGCCAATACGACGGCCGGTTTTGGCGGAACGACAGGGCTGAAGTACCGGCCCAATAGCGGCTATTACTGCGGCTCAAATGTCGGGACGTCGCCGTACACCACGCTGGCCAATGAAAGCAAGACCGCCAACCTGTATACGCATGCCACCTTTGACGTCAACGACAACGTACAGTTGTACAGCGACCTGCTGTACAACTATCAGGAGCAGAAATGGCAGCCGGATGGAAATGACATCTGGTCGACTGCGAATTCGGGCCTGACGTTTTACGATCCCACCAGGGCACAGTATACGGATCTGCAGCATTTGTTCTCGCCGGAAGAAGTTGGCGGGTACCAAAACAGCATGAGCAAGCAGATCGAAAACTCCTACATGTTCAGCCTGGGAGGAAAAGGTACGTTCGGTCAGTCTGACTGGGACTACGATCTGGGCTTCACCCATTCCAACGACCAAACCAACGAGCGTGATTACCACGCTTACACGAACGCCATCAATAGTTTCTATACCAACCGTGTACTGGGTCCGGATTTGACATCCACCCTGGGGCCGGATCCGCAGGGATTAGGAGTACCCGTCTACGAGCCAAACTACGCCGCTTTCTATACGCCGATTACGCCAGCGGATTATCGTAGCTTCAGCGGTTATTTTTCCACGCAGGGCAAGACTTGGGACAACATGGTACGCGGGCAGGTGACCAATGCCTCGCTATTCACCCTGCCAGGCGGTGATGCCGGCCTCGCCGTCGTGCTCGAAGGTGGCAACCAAGGGTGGGCCTATGTGCCGGACCCCGGCTATTTCAATGATCAAATCTACGGCTATACGGCGTCCCAAGGTGCGGGACATCGCTCCCGCTACGCAGGCACGAGCGAGCTGAGCTTTCCTTTGCTGCAGCAGCTGACCCTCGATGTATCCGGACGTCGGGACAGCTACGACGTATCCGGCAACCGGATCAATCACAACACCTACACGATTTCGCTGGAATATCGCCCGTTCGACAGCCTGTTGCTCAGGGGCAAATATGGCACGGCATTCAAGATGCCCACCCTTGCCGACGAGTATTCAGGGTCGAGCGGCTACTACAGCACGGTTACCGATTACTACACCTGCGCCAAGCTTGGGTACACGGGGTCAAATTTGGGCGGCTGTCCGGCCGTTTATTCGCAAGCAGGCTACTTCAATAGCACGCAGGGCAATGTCAATCTGAAGCCGATTACCGCGAAAAACTGGAATTACGGCGTGGTGTGGGCACCGATACCCAAATTTTCGTTGTCCGTCGATTATCTGCATTTCGATATTAAAAACGAAGTGGGGACGTTGCCTGCGGACACGATTTCGCAGGAAAATTCCCTCTGCCTGCAGGGAATTCTCGATCCCACCACGCCGAGTTGCGTGAATGCGATCAATGCGATTACGCGCAATCAATTCGGCGCTATTCAGGATATCTATACGCCGAAGCAGAACATAGCGCGGGAGCAGGTTAATGCCATCACAGCCAATCTGAATTATGGGGTGGATATCGGCCTCTACGGAAGCTTGTCGTTCGCGGGTAGTTACAGCGATGAATTGAAACATGACCAGCAGCCGCTTGCGGGCGATCCGTTCATCAACTACTTGACTAGCCCGCTGTACAGCACGGACTTCAAGAGCAAGGTCAATGCCTCGGTGACCTGGAGCAAGGGCGATTGGGCCACCACGCTCTATGCCAACCGTGATGGCCGTTCCCCCAACTACCTGGCGACCGTTCTCAATAATTACACGGCGCCAGATACGGGTTACGTGTCGGCTTGGATCACATACAATGCCAGCGTGCAATACAGTCCCACGAAGAATTTGACGTTGTCATTTCTGGTGAACAATTTATTCAACAAGATGCCGCCGGTTGATAACAGCTACCCTGGTTATATAGTTGGTCCCTATAACAGTACGAATTATGATGTTTATGGGCGCCAGATGTATCTGGAGGCGACGTACAAGTTCGCCAAACCCGGGTGATTTAGCTGAGTTCACTGAGTTCGGCAAGCATCAGTAGCAAAAAACCCCCGCGAAAGCGGGGGTTTTCTTTAGGCTCGATCAATTCGCTGCCAGCAAGGCCGCAATACGTGCCATGTGCGACTGCGCGGTTTCGCGGGTGACTTCCTTGTCAGCTTCGGGGTCCTTGCCTTGCCAGTGCAGGTCGGCCTGCGGCAGCTCCTGCAGGAAGCGGCTGGGCTGGTTGCTGTGGACGTCGCCGTAGCGTTTGGTCTTGGCCGACCACGACAGGGTGAGCAGCTCCTTGGCGCGGGTGATGCCGACGTACATCAGGCGCCGCTCCTCGTCGATGCGGCCTTCGTCGATGGCGCCTTCGTGCGGCAGGGTTCCGTCTTCGCAGCCGATGATGAAGACGAAGCGGAACTCCAGGCCCTTGGCCGAATGCAGGGTCATCATGCGCACCGCATTGCCGGGCTCGTCGCGATCAGCGTGACTGAGCAGGGCAAGTTGTGCGGCGAGATCGCCCGCACTGTTGCCTTTCTGCATTGCGCGGAACCAGTCGGAAAGCTCCTTCAGGTTGCCAAGCCGGCGCTCGCGCAGGCTGGCGTCGGGTGTGCTGGCGGCGATCTGCGCGGCATAGCCGGTGCGCGCCAGGATCAGCTCGACCAGATCGGCGGCGTTCTGATGCAACGAGGCGCTGCGCAGTTCGTCGAGCAGATTGGCGAACGAGGCCAGCGCGGCCGCGGGGCGGGGCGTGAGCTGGCGCAACACGCTGTCGCTGCGGGTGGCATCCAGTAGGGAGGTCTGGCGACTTTGCGCGAGCTGGCCAAGCTTCTCCAGCGTGGTCGAGCCGATCTCGCGCTTGGGCACGTTGACCACGCGCAGGAATGCCGCGTCATCGCTGGGGTTGGTCAGCAGGCGCAGGTAGCACAGCAGATCCTTCACTTCGGCACGGTCGAGAAAACTCAGCGCGCCGGTGAGGTGATACGGAATGCGTGCCAACCGAAAGGCCTTTTCCAGCGGACGCGCCTGGAAGTTGCCGCGATAGAGAATGGCAATGTCGTGCCAGCGCGCTTTGTGCTTCTCTGCGAGCGTAGTGGCGATCGCAGCGACACGTTCGGCCTCGTGTTCGGCTTCCTTGCATTCGAGCACGCGAATCGGCGGGCCTTCCGGATGCTCGCTCCACAGCTTCTTTTCGTGCAGATGCGGGTTATTGGCGATCAGTTGGTTGGCCGCGCGCAGGATGCGCTTGCCGCAGCGGTAGTTCTGCTCCAGTTTGATCACGCGCAGGTTCGGCCAGTCGCGGCCGAGTTGGTCGATGTTCTCGGGATTGGCGCCACGCCAGGCATAGATGGACTGGTCGTCGTCGCCCACACAGGTGATACCGCCGCGCTCGCCGGTGAGCGCTTTCAGCAGGCGGTACTGCGCGTCGTTGGTGTCCTGGTATTCGTCCACCAGCAGATAACGTAGGCGTTCGCGCCATACGTCGCGGCATTCGGCATCGGCTTCGAGAATGCGCAACGGCAGCCGGATCAAATCGTCGAAATCCACCGCATTGAAGGCAGCCAGGCGCTGCTGGTACATGTCGTAAATAGTCGCAGCCTCCAGCTCGCGCGGGCTGCGGGCTGCGGCTAGCGCTTCCTCGGGCGATAGGCCGCCGTTCTTGGCGCGCCCCAGCAGATTGCGGATGCCGAAAAGCACATCGTTTTTGGCACCCTTGGGCGCCAGCTCCTTGACGATGGCGCCACTGTCGTCCGCGTCGAGCACCGAAAAGCCGCGGCGCAGGCCGGCGCGCGCGTGCTCAATCTGCAGAAACTTCAAACCCAGCGCATGGAAAGTGCAGACGGTGAGCGCCTGCGCATCCTCGGTGCTGACCAGCTGGCCGACGCGCTCGCGCATCTCGCGGGCAGCCTTGTTGGTGAAGGTGATTGCGGCGATTTTCGAGGCACTGAGCTTCTTGCGCGCAATCAGCCAGGCAATCTTCTGGGTGATCACCGAAGTCTTGCCGGAACCGGCGCCGGCCAGCACCAGCAGAGGGCTGTCGCAGTGTTCAACGGCAGCCAGTTGTTGCGGATTGAGCATGGAATGACACACGGGTTTACTGGCATTTAATGGTAACAGAGCCGCCCGCGTCCGCCGGTGGCACGTCGTGCACTCTTCCCAGCAAATCGCCCCCGGCTTGATGACCGGCTACCATGGCCGATCCGCCGCGGGATCGATCATGGCCAAGCTCTATTTCTACTATTCGGCAATGAATGCCGGCAAGACCACCACGTTGCTGCAGAGCGCGTACAACTATCACGAGCGCGGCATGCGCACGCTGATTCTCACGCCCGCATTGGACAACCGTTATGGCGAGGGCGTGGTCGCCTCGCGCATCGGCCTGAAGGCGCAGGCGCGTCGTTTCGGCGGCGAAGAAAACCTGTTCGCGCTGGTCGAGGCGGATGTCGCCGCCAACGGCGCGTTGCACTGTGTGTTCGTCGATGAGGCGCAGTTCCTCACCCGCACACAGGTGTGGCAGATCAGCGACGTGGTGGACCGGCTGAATATTCCGGTACTGGCGTTTGGCCTGCGTACCGACTTCCGCGGCGAACTGTTCGAGGGCAGCCAGTACCTGCTGGCCTGGGCGGACAATCTCGAAGAGATCAAGACGATCTGCCATACCGGCCGGAAGGCGACCATGGTGGTGCGCGTGGACGACCACGGTCGCGCAGTGAAAGACGGCCCACAGGTTGAGATCGGCGGCAACGAACGCTATGTCTCGGTCAGCCGCGCCGAATTCAAGAAAATCAGCGAGGGCAACGGTCGTATCGAATTGCAGCAAACGGTGCTGCCGTTGAACAAATAGTGTGATCACGACACGTGAAGTCGTATTCCGAAACATGACCAGGAAACCCGCATGAGCCAACCGATCATCATCCCCGCCTGGCAGCGCCCGCACTGGCAAGCCAGCGACGAGGAGATCCTTCTGCAGTTCTACGTGTTCGGCAAGTTCGAGGCGGTGCGTGTGCCCTCGGCAGATTACGGCAGCTCCGGTCTGCCGCCCGGCATCGAGGCGGTGAACCACAACCATGCCAGCCTGCGTCAGTGGGAGGGCTATCCGCTGAAAGGCGGTATGGGCCGCATGTTCAAGGACGACGCGCCCGAAGCCTACAAGATCGCGGTGGACGCGCCTGAGGTCATCGTCGTGCGCGGCACGCTCAAGGACAGCGAGGCAACCGGCTACCTGCGCGACACGCTTGGTGTGCTGGCCGGCATGCTCGACATCGGTGGTGTGGCGATTCTCGATCCGCAAACCCTGAGCCTGCTTGACGCCGATGCATGGCGGCACCGCTTCCTGGTCCGCGACGGTGCGCCTATCCGCAACCATATTTTGATCATGCGCGATAGCGAGCAGGAACCGGATCATTCATGGATCCACACCCGCGGCATGCGCAAGTTCGGCCGCCCCGATATCAGCATCCGCGGCGTGCCCGATGCACTCAGCGATCGCGCCGGCATCCTGTGCGAAAGGCTGGTGGAACTCGAAGCACTGGGCGCACATTTCGTCGACGGCCAGCCGGTGGAAATCGACGGCCTGGGGGCCGGCATCGTTGCGCATCTAGGCGGTGGGCTGGACGATGAGGACTTCAACAATACGTTTGTCGAGTTTCATTGGCCTGCGTAGTGGCAGCGTAGAGCTATTGATCCAGCAATCCGCACCCACCGCGCCGTAGGTTGGCGGTGAGCGTATGCGAACCCCAACTGGGTGTGCGACGGCTGCTGGGTTCGCTTGCGCTCACCGCCAACCTACGCAGCTCGCACTTGGCCGTCGTCACTTCTGACAGTTCGGGCACCAGAACGTCGACCGTTGCCCCAGCACCACCTGTTTGATCGGGGTGCTGCAGACTTTGCAAGGTTCACCCGCACGCCCGTAAACATTGAGCTCGCGAAAAAAATAACCCGGCGCACCATCGGGGTTGAGGAAGTCGCGCAAGGTGGTACCGCCGCGTTCGATCGCCCAGGCCAGAATGCGTTTTACTTCCGCGGCGAGCTTCGCGTAGCGCACACGCGACACGCTGCCAGCAGCGCGTCGCGGATCGATGCCAGCGGCGAAGAGTGCCTCGCTGGCGTAGATGTTGCCTACGCCGACGACGTTCGCGTTATCCATCAGGAATAATTTCACCGCGGCACTGCGCCGGCGCGATGCGTGCCAGAGCGTGTCCCCGGCGAAGGCATCGGTTAGTGGCTCGGGGCCGAGCGCAGCCAACAATGGATGCACTTCGCCGAACGGTTGCCACAGCAAACTGCCGAAGCGGCGCGGGTCAGTGAAGCGCAACACGCGGCCGCGTTGCCCGTTGGTGTTTTCGAGAACGATGTCGACGTGGTCATGCTTGCCGATCAACGCGTCGGGAGGCAGCACGCGCAGCATGCCCGACATGCCCAGATGCAGCATCGCGCTGCCGACCCCAGTGTGGATCAATAGATATTTGGCGCGACGCTCGACGCTATCGATCACCTGCCCCGGAAGCAGCTCGCTGACTTCCCGGGGAATTGGCCAGCGCAGGTCGGCCCTGCGCAAGATCACTGTCGCGATGCGTCGACCGGCCAGATGCGGCTCGATACCGCGTCGGGTGGTTTCGACTTCGGGCAGTTCAGGCATGTGTCGTCAGTTCCAGTTGGCGTGGAAGCTGCCCAGCTTGTCGATGCGTTCGAAAGTATGCGCACCAAACAGATCACGTTGCGCCTGGATCAGGTTGGCCGGCAGACGTTCGGAACGGTAGCCATCGTAATAGGCGATCGCGGAGCTGAAACCGGGTACCGGCACGCCGAGGCGCACCGCCGTGGCCACCACCTCGCGCAGCGCCTCCTGGTACTTCTGCGCGACCTTGCCAAAGGTCGGTGCCAGCAGCAGGTTGGCCAGCTTGTCGTCGTGCTTGTAGGCATCGGTGATGTCCTGCAGAAAACGTGCGCGAATGATGCAGCCGCCGCGCCAGATCTTGGCGATGGTGCCGTAGTCCAGCTTCCACTGGTACTCCTCGGCAGCAGCGCGCAGCTGCGCGAAGCCCTGCGCGTACGAGACGATCTTGCTCAGGTACAAAGCGCGGCGCACCGATTCGATGAACGCCTTGCGATCGCCCTTGAACGCCTTGATCTTCGGTCCGTGCAGATAGTGGCTGGCGGCGACACGCTCGTCTTTCAGCGAGGACAGCACACGCGCGAAAACTGCCTCAGTGATGAGGGGTAGCGGCACACCGAGATCGAGCGCACTCTGACTGGTCCATTTGCCTGTGCCCTTCTGCGCGGCGCGGTCGAGAATCACGTCGACCAGATCCTTGCCGGTTTCCTCGTCCTTTTTCTGGAAAATGGTGGTGGTGATCTCGATCAGGTAGCTGTCGAGTTCGCCTTCGTTCCATTTGCGGTAGACCTTGGTCAGTTCCTTGTTGGTGAGGCCAAGAACATGCTTGAGTACCGAGTAGCTTTCGGCGATCAGCTGCATGTCGCCGTATTCGATACCGTTGTGCACCATCTTGACGTAGTGACCGGCACCGTCATCACCCATATAGGCCACGCAAGGTTCGCCGTCAGGCGCCTTCGCGGCGATCTCCGTAAGGATCGGTTCGACCAGGTCATACGCATCGCGCGGGCCACCGGGCATGATCGACGGACCATGCAGGGCACCTTCCTCGCCACCGGATACGCCGGTGCCGATGAAGTGCAGGCCAGCCTTGGCCAGCTCCTGGTTGCGCCGGATGGTGTCCTTGAAATTGGTGTTGCCGCCATCGATCAGCACATCGCCCTTGCTCAGCAGCGGCTTGAGTTCCGCGATCACTGCATCGGTACCGGCGCCCGCTTGCACCATCAGCAGGATACGTCGCGGCTTTTCCAGCGAGGCGACAAACTTTTCGATGGTATAGCTGGGTACGAACTTGGCGGTGGGGTTGTCCTTAATGACCTCATCGGTCTTCTCACGGCTGCGGTTGAAGATCGACACCACATGGCCACGGCTTTCGATGT
The DNA here is from genome assembly GCF_014207185.1 of Rhodanobacter sp. A1T4. Lineage (GTDB taxonomy): Bacteria > Pseudomonadota > Gammaproteobacteria > Xanthomonadales > Rhodanobacteraceae > Rhodanobacter. The sequence goes on along the minus strand of NZ_JACHCP010000010.1, from coordinate 86,683 downwards.
TCAGCGCCAGGTTGCGGCCCATCACGGCCATGCCGACTACACCAATCACGCCCTTGCCGTTCGTCGCCGCGCTTTTCTTGGTGGCGCTTTTCCTGGCGATGACTTTCTTGGCTGGTCTTTTTGGAGCGACGACTTTCTTTGCCGGTTTGGTAGTGACTTTTTTGCTCGCTGCCGGCTTGCGTTTGACTTGCGTGGCCATGGGTCGGACTCCTGCTGTCGATGCATGAAAGATGGGGCGGAGACTGCGCTGCGCAAGGTGAAGCTAAGGTAGCTTGGTTGCCTCTGCGCGCGGAGCTCTTGGCGTATAGCGGATCGATACTAGTGCCACCCGCCCGTCAACGCGCACATAGCACTGCGGGCCAGTGACCGAAATTTCGCCGAAGTCGAGCACGTGGCCGTCGAGGGTCAGCGTGGCGGTGGGCGGCGTCAGGCCGATGCGGGCTGGATCGAAATCGCTGGCCGCACGCCAGCGCAGCACCGGGGCTGCGGCCGTTTCCGTAAGTTCGTCCAGGCGCCCGTCATCGGTGCGAACCGTGACGCCATCGATGCGATACCAGTGACCGTCGCGTTTGGCGTAGTGCTCGATCGGTGCTTTACCGATGCGCAACTCGACATGCGAGATGGTAGAAGGCTCCAGCGACAGCAGTGAACCGGGGGCTTCCCGGTTTTCCTGCCGCCATTGCCACGCGGCAAACGCCAGAACGGTGGCAGCGACAAGTAACGGCAGGACGCGCTGGCGAACGGAACGGCGCATGTCTCAGCGCCGCCGCCGGCGCCAGACGATCAGTCCGCCGATCAGCAGCAGCAGCAGCGGCAGGACAATAAGAAAGCCGACGCTCACCGCACTCAACTCACCCTGCGAGATCTGCATGATACGGTCGGGTGCCCCGCGTGGCGGCAGGTCAACCAGTTTGTCGTCACCGAGCAACCAGTCGAAAATGCGCTCGCCCAGTGCACGGTTGCCGCCATTGCCGAGAAAGCTGTTGGAGAGAAAATCGCCGTCGCCAATCACCACCACGCGCTGCTCGCTCTTGTCCGGGCTGGGTGAAAGACGGCTCAGCGCAAAGCCGAAATCGAGCGGGCCTTTGAGCTCGCCCGCGGCGGCGTCGAAACGGATATCGGAGGGTTTGCTGTTGTCGATCGGTTTGAATTCGGTCCAGCTCTGGATGCTCGAACGCAGAAATGCGTGCACGGCCCAATCGCCCTGTGCGACTTGCGCCAGCGCCGAGACCTGCGGAAACAGCGTCGTCAGGGTAAAGCCGCGGGTGATCGCGTTGGGCACGTAGTCGCCCAGCGCGATCATGCGAGGGTCTTTCAGACCCAGCGCGGCGCCTGAGCCATCAACCAGTACACCGGGCAAAACGCGCACGCTGAGCGTGGCGGCTAGTGGCTTGAGGCCGAGATCATCATTGCCCGGTTCGGTCAGCCACAGCAGGTTGCCGCCGTTCTGCACATAGGTGACCAGCGCCTGCACAGCGCCCGGCGGCAGCGCCAGCGTGGGACTGGCCAGCACCACGAGATCGGTATGTTCCGGTACCGCAGCGACCTGGGAGAAATTCAGCGGTACCGCGCGCATGCCGCGTCCTTCCAGTTGCGCCATAAAGGTGCCGAGGTCCGCGTTGGCCTTGCCATCCGCGCGCCGCTCGTCATCACCGGTGACGAAGGCCACGATGCGATCGTTGCCGCGGACGAGGCGTTCCAGTGCGTTGGTGAGGCTGCGTTCGGATAATTCGTCCAGCCGCTGCTCACGGTCGCGATAGTGGATGATCAGCGCGCCATCGACAGTGATGCCCAGCTCGCGCATCTTGGCCGGGTCCAGCTGCGGGTCGACAAAGCGCAGCGTTAGATCGGGTTTCACCTGCTGATAGCGCTGCAGGTAGCCGGCCACGGTCTGACGCAGATCGCCCTGCGGATTGGCATAGCTGACGATTTCCACCGGACCATCGAGTGTGGCCAGCACGGCGCGGCTTTCGGCGGACAAACTGCTACGGCCGTTGGCGGTCCAGTCCGCCTCATGAAAATAACGGGTGCTCAGATAGCCGATGGCCCCGACCACAAGCAGCAGCACCAGCGCAAACAGCCAGCCGTCCAGACGTCTGAAAAAAGTGCGCATCAGCCGCGCTCCTTTTCGGACGACAGTCGCCGCGTTGCCAGGCTAAGCGACAGAGCAATCAGCAGCACGAACCACACCACGTCGGTCGTCGAAACCAGTCCGCGCAGCAGCGGTTGCAGGTGCGTACTCATCGCCAGCCAATTGATCGCACCACCGTTGACGCCGGCCATCTGCGCGCCAAGGTTCACACTCCACAGTGCCAACGTAATGACCAAGGCCACGGCGGCCGCGATCGCGGGATGCGAGGCGAAGGTCGAGCATGCAACGCCAAGCGCAGCCAGGGCGGAGAGCATCAATGCAAGGCCCAGCGTGGCGGCGGCCAGCTTGCCCCAGTCAAGACGGATGAGCGGTGTGAGTACCAGCGGCATCGCCAGGGTAAGCAGCAGCCACAGCAGTAGCCAGCCCAGTATCGCCAGGTATTTTCCCAGCACAATGCGCGAGGCCGGCACACCTGCCGCGAACAGTAATGGCAGCGTGCCGTTGCGACGCTCGCCAGCGATCACCGACATGGTCAGCAGTGGTACTACCAGAAACGCCAGCTGGGCTAGCTGTCCAAGTACTGGTACACCAACTAAATCCGTAAAGCCGGGGCCATCCGGCAGCGCCGCGCGTTGAATCTGCGAGGCGAGGAAGGCGCCCATCAGCAGGGTGAAGTTCCACGCCAGCCATGCCAGCGTCATGGCTGCCAGCGCCCAGGCCAGTGGGCGTACGATCAGGCGACGCCATTCCAGCCGCGCCACGGCAAAAGTGTTCATCACGGTTTGGCTCATGCGGCACGTGCCGTGCTGGCGTTGCCGTGCATCGCAATGTCGAAGAAGGTTCGTTCCAGGGCGGCGTGATCGTCGCCATACACCAAGCCATCGTGGCGCAGCGTACCCTCATGCAGGATGACCACGCGATCGCAAACGGCGGTGACTTCCGTCAGAAGATGCGTCGAGAGGATCACCGCCGTACCGCTGGCTGCCTGTTCGCGGATCACTGCTCGCAATGCGGCCACCTGCACGGGGTCGAGTGCGTTGGCCGGTTCGTCCAGAACCAGCAGCGCCGGCCGGTGCAGCAGGGCGCAGGCCAGGCCCAGACGCTGGCGCTGGCCTTGGGACAGCACGCCAGCCAGACGTTGGGCCAGCGGCTGCAGCTCCAGTCGTTCGATGATCGTGCTGCGTGCCTCGCGTAGCCCGGCGCCCTTCAATCCACGCAGGCGGCCGTGGGCATCCAGGTGTTCGCTGACGGTAAGTTCGGCCCATAGCGGAGCACGCTCCGGCAGCCAGCCAATCAGCCGGCGTGCCAGTTCGGGGTATTCCAGAAAATCCTCGCCGTTCAGCTGAATGCCGCCGCTATCCGGGCGCATCGCACCGGCAATCATCGACAACGTGGTCGATTTACCGGCGCCGTTGACGCCGAGCAGGCCCAGCACCTGGCCACGTTGCAGGCCAAGGCTCAGGCCCTCGATGGCGCGGCGACCGGCGCGTCGGCGGGTGATGTTTTCCAGTTTCAGAACGGTAGCTGAGGGCGCGGTATGGGCTGTCATTGCCTGATTGTCATCGCGACACCATTGTTAAACAACTCCGGGAATACAGGTGCGCGGGGGACTTGCCAATTTCACATGCTCCCGCTTGACCAGCTGCTACTATTATGGTCGTGACCATGCTGGCGGGTACGGAAGTCGCCAACTAGACTCAACTGACTCACTACCTTCGGTGTCTCTTTATGCTCGACGCGGTGCTCAATTTCCTCAACAACGGTGTCACCAGCGCAAGCTGGGGCTCGATGCTGATTTATCTGCTGGTCGCGACCCAGATCACCATTTTCACGGTGACGCTGTATCTGCACCGCAGCCAGACGCACCGTGGCGTGGATTTTCACCCGGCGTTGGCGCATTTCTTCCGATTCTGGGGCTGGATCAGCACCGGCATGGTGACCCGCGAGTGGGTGGCTGTGCATCGCAAGCACCACGCCAAGGTTGAGACGGTTGACGATCCGCACAGCCCGATGATCTACGGTATCAAGAAGGTGTTCTGGGATGGCGTGTCGTTGTACCGCGACGCCTGCGAGTCCAAGGCCGACATGGAGCAGTATGGCCGTGGCACGCCGGACGACTGGGTCGAGAACCATGTTTATGGCGCCCATCCGTATTGGGGCCCGACCCTGATGCTGCTGATCAATCTGGCGTTGTTTGGTGTCATTGGTGCGGCCATCTGGGCCGTTCAGATGATCTGGATCCCGTTCTGGGCCGCCGGTTTCGTCAACGGCATCGGCCACTGGTGGGGTTACCGCAACTTCGAGAGTGCTGACACGGCTCGCAACCTGATCCCGTGGGCGTTCTGGATCGGCGGCGAAGAGCTGCACAATAACCACCATGCGTTCCCCAGCTCGGCCAAGTTTGCCCTGCGCAAGTGGGAGTTCGACATCGGCTGGGCGGCCATCTGCGGATTGCGTGCGATCGGCCTGGCCAAGGTGCTGCGCGTGGCACCGTCGTTGGACGTGCGTCCCAACGTGCCGCTGCCCGATGCCGATACGCTGAAAGCCGTGCTGACCCACCGTTTCCAGGCGATGACCGACTTTTACCGCGGTGTGATCGTCCCGACCATCGGCGAAGAAGCGCAACATGCCGGTGAAACCCTCAAGGCCGTGCCGCGCCGCCTGCGCCGCGCACTGGCGGATGGCGGGCGCTGGCTCGACAACGAAGGCCGCGATCATCTGCAGGCGGCGCTGGCCAAGCGCCCGACGCTGAGCACCGTCTATGACTTCCGCAATCGCCTCGCGGCATTGATGGAGCAGCGTGGCGCCGAACAGGCCTTGCACGGGCTGCAGCAGTGGATTCACGAAGCCGAAGAAAGCGGCATACAGACATTGCAGAGCTTCGCGCAGCGCCTGAAGGGATACGCGGTCGCCGCACACTGATCGCATCCTGTGATTTCGTGCCAAAAACACCCGCCTATCGGCGGGTGTTTTTTATTGTGAGGATGAGGGCAAGCCTGACGGCAGGAAATAGGAAATCATCGGTGCTGACACGGTCTTTTCGATGGGGGAAACATGACTTTGCGAGTTGTGCTGATGGCTGCGGACTGGATGCGCTGGCCCTGAGTTAGTCGAGGAAGCGTCCCGCGTAGATGGGATCCGGCAGGCGGCACTGCGAACGCCTGCCAAATAGCCGGTATCGATGACGCGCAATCCATCGATACGCGGGGTCGCGCAGAAGACGCGGTACGGCTCGCAGCAGCCACGCGACGAAGCGCCAGCCGCGGCCAAATCCCGTGAGCACCCGAATGATCGCGTCAGTGTCGGTGTGGCCGAGTCCATCCTGCACCAGCAGAAATGACGATGGATCGTCTGCCGAAAGTCCATGCGCCTGTAGCAGGGCACGGCCGTATTCACCCTGCATCGCAGCGAGCCGGTAACGCCCGGCGTGATCGTGGCGCAGCACGAAGTTCACCCAGCGGCTGCACAGCAGGCAGACGCCGTCGAACACGATGACCGGCGAACCCTCAGCGACCATCAACAATCTCCAACCAGCCGCGATACGCCACCAACCGACCGACCAGGGGCAGGCGGGTGTCGACATGAAATACATAGCGGCCATCCTGCACGCCGCAGTAAGCCAGCACGCCGCCGAAAAATACGCGCGGCAGCGGTACGCCGAAGATGCTTGCGCTGCGCGGCTGCCAGGCGATTACGTCACCCTGGCGCTGCAGCGCGAAATAGAGCGTCAACACGCCGAATCGTTCGCCGAACAGTGCGGTATTCGCTACTCGGTCGAGTACCGTACGCATCTGGCCGGAGGCAAATCGGCGGGTCCAGATCTCGCGGCCGGCGTGGCGCTCGATGTTCACTTCGAGTGGCTGCTGCAGGCCCGGTTCGGGCAGGCCGAGCTTTCGGCGCAGGCAGCGTGCGACCAAGTGCGTCGAACCTTCCACATCGGCGACTCCTCGCGCCAGCACGTGGCCGGTGTCGCCATGCATGCGTTGCAGGGGCGGAGCCAGTTGTGGCCAATCATCACCCAGCAGATCGGGGAACAGGGCGGATGGCTAGGTCATTGCACCATGATGCAAGCACGGGTCATGCGCCAGCAAGCACTCAAAAAAGAAAACCCGCCACGAGGGCGGGTTTTCTGTCGCGAGTTTGAGTCGCTGCTACCGGGAGGCTAGCGCTTGCGCGCGATCAATTACTTGATCTTGCCTTCCTTGTAGATCACGTGCTTGCGCACAACGGGATCGTATTTCTTGAACTCGAACTTTTCCGGTGTGTTCTTCTTGTTCTTCTGCGTGGTGTAGAAGTGGCCGGTGCCGGCCGAAGAGATCATGCGGATCTTGTCTTGTGTCTTGTTAGCCATGGCTCAATCCTCAGACCTTGTCGCCGCGGGCGCGCATGTCGGCAATCACGGCTTCGATGCCGTTCTTGTCGATGGTGCGCAGGGCATTGTTGGAAACGCGCAGCTTGATCCAGCGATTCTCGCTGGCAACCCAGAAGCGGCGTTCGTGCAGGTTGGGCAACCAGCGACGGCGGGTACGGTTGTTCGCATGCGAGACATTGTTGCCGGTCTGCACACCTTTACCGGTGACTTGACATACACGGGCCATGACGACCTCCTAAGATTGGGTTTCAAAGCCGAGGCGTGTTGCCAAGGTTCGATAAAACCACTGGTTTACCACCCGTTAGCCAGGGCGATATCGGCCCAGCGGCGCTGAGCGCCACGCGATGCTGGAGAGTGTTTCCAACGCAATGATCGTGAGGTCCGCACCGCGTGGCGGACTCCCCGATGTTCCGGGTCGACATAGGCTAGCCGCGTATTCTTGCAGAAAAACAGGGGTGTGCGCAATGTGCGGAGCTTTGCAGCCGGTATTCCAGCGTGCGCGGCGAAGGGATGTATGGAACAATCGACCTCTTTTTTGATCAAATCTTGATTGAATCAGGCCTGATTCAATCAAGCCTTACCTAGTCAAGCGACACCATACCGAACCGAGGGAATTCCGATGGCAGCAATTATCACCAACGGCCAGGCCAATGGCCAGGCCGACCAGCCGCAGCTGGTGGTGCAGAAGATCTATGTGAAGGATGTTTCCTTCGAAGTGCCGAACGCACCGCAGATCTTTCAGGACGTCAATGAAAACGACCAGCCACAGGTGCAGCTCAACCTCGGTCAGAAAGTCACCGATATGGGTAACGACCAGTACGAAGTGGTGCTCAGCCTCACGCTGACCTGCACCGTGGGCCAGCGCACGGCGTATCTGGCCGAAGTGGAGCAGGCTGGCTTGTTCGGCATTGCCGGCTTCAACGAGATGGACCAGGCGGGCATCATCGGCAGCTACTGCCCGAACCTGCTGTTTCCGTATGCCCGCCAGACGATCTCCTCGCTGGTGCTGGAGGGAGGTTTCCCGCCGTTCCTGCTGCAACCGATCAATTTCGATGCGTTGTTCGCCGAACAACAGCGTCGCATGATGGGCGGTGACGAGGTTCCGGCCACACTCAACAGCTGAGTGCTCGACATGGTTGAACGTTCGACTCTGGCGGTGCTGGGTGCCGGTTCCTGGGGTACGGCGCTCGCCGCGCTGACGGCACGCAACGGTGTGCCGACAACGCTATGGGGGCGCGATCCGCAGGCGCTGGCGGCAATGGCTGAAAGCCGATGCAACCAGCGCTATCTGCCGGATATCGAACTACCCGCGCAGCTTCATTACGAAAGCGATCTGGCGACCGCTGTGCGCGGCGCCAGCATTGTGCTGATCGTGGTGCCCAGCCATGCATTTGCATCGATGCTGGTCGAGCTGGCACCGCTGCTCGACCCCAAGACAGCGATTGCCTGGGCGACCAAGGGCTTTGAACCGGGTACCGGGCGATTCCTGCATGAACTCGTAGCGCAACAGTTGCCGGGCCGGCCAGCGGCCGTGGTTACGGGCCCCTCGTTCGCGCGCGAAGTGGCGGCAGGATTGCCCAGCGCCGTCACCGTACATTCGGAAAACGCGGCATTCGCTCAAACCGTGGCCAATCTGCTGCATGCGCCCAACCTGCGTGCGTATTCCGGCGGCGACCTGCTGGGCGCCGAGTTGGGTGGTGCGATGAAAAACGTGCTGGCTGTTGCCACCGGTATTGCCGACGGCATGGAGTTGGGCTTGAACGCACGTGCCGGGCTGATCACCCGCGGCATGAATGAGATGCTGCGCCTCGGGGTTGCACTGGGTGCGCGGCCGGAAACGCTGATCGGGCTGTCAGGTCTCGGCGATCTTGTGCTCACCTGCACAGGTGATCTCTCGCGCAACCGCCGGCTCGGTCTGGCGCTGGGACGTGGCATTGCCATCGATGAAGCGGTGCGGCAGATCGGTCAGGTGGTGGAAAGTGTGTTGACCGCCGACGAAGTCGCCCGGCTGGCCGATAAGCATGGCCTGGATCTGCCGATCAGTGCCGGTGTGCGTGCCGTATTGCACGGTGAAGTCACGCCGGTCAACGGGCTTCGGTCGCTGATGGCGCGCGAACAGAAGCCGGAATACCCGCGAGGCTTGTTCGGCACAGACTGAGTAGCCGGACTGACGCTTTGCAACGTCAGTTTACGAAGACCTCTACAAGACGACGGTTGCAAGTGTCCCGGCGCTGCTAAGCTCAGTGTTTTGGTTATCGCCGCGGACCGCATGCGCATGCAGCAACCGGACGAGAAAGAGCAGGCCGCCGCACTTGCTGTTGGCGATGAGGAAACGCTGCCGCTGGCATGGCGGCGGCTATTGGCCGCGCCGAAGTCGGCAGCGACCGAGGATCACGGTGTACTCGGTTTTTTTCTGGAGGTGATGCCCGAGGAGGGGGCCATCTATGCGCGCATCGACGTAGCGCCGGTACTTCTCTCGCAGGTCGAGCACGGCCGCTATGCGCGGCCGGTGCCGTTGGACAGCAAGCATCTTTCGCAATTGCCGCTGCAGCCGCACGAGCAGCGGCTTGCCACTACCGTGCTCGGCTTGCCGCAGAGCCTGCGCAAGAGTCGCAGCTATGCGCGGCTCAGCGGCCACGTTGGCGATACGCTGCTAGCCGAAGTACTCGACACGGCGCCCTGTTTCCTCGGCGGTCTGGCCGGGCTGCGTCTGTCGCGCGGCAAGTCGCATCCGCTCAACTGGCACTGGCTGATGGAGGCCGACGGCAGCCAGCGATTGCTGCCGCAATTGTCGAATAGCCAGCGCCTGCTGCGCATCGACAGCCTGTGGTATCTGGATGCCGAGCGCGCCACGCTGGGCCTGCTCGATGCGGCCGCGGAAGAAACCCATTGGCTGGAACTGCCGCCGCTCAAGCATGAACACGGCAAGCACTTGCGCAGTCGTCTACCGAACAGCCGGCTGGCTACGCGCGTGCCGCTGCCGCAGGTGTTTGGCGAACTGCGCCGCTCGCAGCTGGCACCCAAGCCGGTGCTGACCCTGCATGCACTGACACGCCACGCGCGGCTGGCCGCTGGCACGCCGCCGTTGGGTTATGCGCGACTGGCGTTCGACTACGCTGGCGAGCGGCTGCCTGGTCGCGGCGGCGAGCCGCTGGTGCGGCGCGTGCGTAACGGTCAGCTGGTCGAGATCACCCGCCGACGCGCCGACGAACTGTCCGCGATGGAGCAGCTTGAACATGCCGGACTCACCCCCGGCGTGGACACCGAAGGCCTGCCGTGGGACGTGGCCGATACCTTGCCCGACGACGCATGGCTGTTCCCCGGCACCGGTTACGCTGGCGCGCTGGAGGTCAACACGCCGGCACGTTGGCTGGCTTTGCGACCCAAGCTCGAGCAGGAAAACTTCCAGGTCGAATACGCGCCGAGTTTTCCGTTCGAGGTGCTGGAAGGTCCGGTGCGCTGGTATGGCCACGCGGTGGAAGACACCGACGATCACGCCTTCGATCTGGAAATCGGCATCGAGCTGGATGGCCAGCGGCACAACCTGTTGCCTGCCGTGGCGCAGGCGTTGACCGAAAACCAGCTGAGCTTGCGCCCTGCGCCTAACGAGCCGGACGATGCAGTGTGGTACGCGCCGGTCGACGCACGCCGGCGCGTTCCGGTGCGCCTGAAGGAGTTGCGCGGCCTGCTGGCACCGCTCGCCGAATACCTCGAAAAGCCGCGCAAGAAACTCCACTTGCCGCGTGTGCAGGCGGGGCGGCTGGAAGAGCTTGTCGAAGCCATGCCCGGCGGCAGTGCACTGGAGGCCTCCGAGTCGCTGCGCGGGTTCGCTGCGCGCCTGCGTCACGCCGCCGACCGTGCCAGCGACGTGGTCCCCGATGGCCTCTCGGTCGAGCTGCGGCCGTATCAGCGCGAAGGTCTGCGCTGGTTGAACGCGCTGGCTGAGGCCGGCGTCGGCGGTGTGCTGGCTGACGACATGGGGCTGGGCAAGACGCTGCAGTTGATCACGCATCTGCTGTCGCTGAAGCAGGGCGGTGCATTGAGTCAGCCAGCGCTGATCGTGGTGCCGACGAGCCTGATCCCGAACTGGCAATCGGAGATCGCCCGTTTCGCACCGATGTTGAAAGTGCTGACACTGCACGGGCCCCAGCGTGCCGAGGAATTCGCCCAGCTCGGCTCGCAGGACATTGTGTTGACCAGCTATGCGCTGCTGCCGCGCGATGTGATTCCCCTGCGCAAACAGCCATTCGCACTGATTGTGCTGGACGAGGCGCAGCAGGTAAAAAATCCGCGCACACAGGCGCGCCGTGCGCTGCTCAGTCTGCGCACGTCCCGCTATGTTTGCCTCACCGGCACACCGTTGGAGAATCATCTCGGCGAGTTGTGGTCGCAGGTCGATCTGGCCGTGCCCGGCCTGCTCGGTGACGAGAGCGCGTTCCGCCGTTTCTACCGCGTGCCGATCGAAAAGCAGCACGACGAGGAATGCCAGCAGCGGCTGAACCTGCGACTCGCGCCTTTCATTCTTCGCCGCACCAAGGCGCAGGTGGCCCAGGAGCTGCCGCCGAAAACCGAGATCACCCGCCGGGTGGTGCTGGAAGGCCGCCAGCGGGATCTCTACGAAGGCCTGCGGCTGTCGCTGGCCGAAGAGCTGCGCGAGGTCATCGCCCAGCGCGGCATCGCGCACTCGGGCATCGTGGTGCTGGATGCGCTGCTCAAGCTGCGTCAGGTCTGCTGCGATCCGCGCCTGGTGAAACTCGAGGTGGCGCGTGGCGTGCACGAGTCGGCCAAGTTCGAGATGCTGATGGAGATGCTGCCAGCGCTGCTCGACGAAGGCCGCAAGGTGCTGCTGTTCTCGCAGTTCACCGGCATGCTGAAACTGATCGCGGCTGAGCTCGATCGCCGACGCATTCGCTACGTCACCCTTACCGGCGAAACGCGCGATCGTGCCGAGCCGGTGCAGCGTTTCCAGAACGGCGAGGTGCCGTTGTTCCTGCTGTCGCTGAAGGCCGGTGGCGTTGGCCTCAACCTCACTGCCGCCGATACCGTGATCCACTACGACCCGTGGTGGAACCCGGCGGCCGAAGCGCAGGCCAGTGACCGCGCGCATCGCATCGGCCAGGACAAACCGGTCTTCGTGTTCCGCCTGATCACTTCGGGCACGGTGGAAGAGCGCATCGAGGAACTGAAGGCGCGCAAAGCTGAACTCGCCGCCGCGGTGCTGGAAGGTGGCGGCAGCCGCGAGAAACTCAGCTTCGATCAGGGCGATCTGGATGCGCTGCTGGCACCGGGTTAGCTGCTGATTTTCTGAGCGCAGCCGTTTGATCAATTGATCAAACGGAATCAATCCCGCGAAGCGATCTCGTCGATATTGCGCAGCATGTCGGCGGGGTCTTCGTAGACGCGGAACGCGCCGGCCTGTTGCAGTTCGGCGACGCCGTAGCCGCCGGAGAGCAGGCCGACGCCCAGTGCGCGGGCACGCTGCGCCGCGAGCATGTCCCAGACACTGTCGCCGATCACCAGCGCGTTGCGGATGTCCACGCCCAGCCGATCGGCCGCGGCGATGAACAAGTCGGGGTCGGGTTTCGCGTGACGCACCTGATCGCGCGTGACCACCGGAATCTTCGATGGATCGACGCCGAGCGCGGTCAGATTGTGGCGTGCGGTTTCCATGCGTCCGCTGGTGGCAATTGCCCAAGGAAATTTATTTGCCGTAAGAAAATCCAGCAGTTCGCGTGCACCAGGCAGCGGCCGCACCGCATCAGCGGCGGCGAGACGTCCGTAGGCGGCGGCGTGGTTGTGACGCAGGCGTAACAGCGTCTCTTCGCTCATGGCGATGCCGGTCTCGCGCAGCAGCATGTTGAGAAACAGGCCGCCGCTCATGCCGATGCGGCGGTGTATGCGCCACACCGAAATCGGCACGCCTTCGGCATCCAGCGACTCCTTCCACGCCAGCACATGCTGATAGACGCTATCGACGAGGGTACCGTCGAGATCGAACAGGAAGGCGGTTTTATCGAGCGGCATGGCTACTCCGGCGACGCTGAAAATCACTCGTTGATTATGTCAGGCCGGATGTGACGAGCGTGCCGAGGATCGCGACGGCTACGCGCCGCGAGCACGGAGAAATCCTAATCGTGACGATTCAGCAGCGAGCCGCCCGACTCCACGATGGCCAATGCCGCCGCGCCGACCAGGCCCGGCTCGGGATTCATGATCGCCTGTGTCGGCACCTGTTCCATCGTGTCGCGGAAACGGCCCTTGGCCTCGAAGCGCTCACGGAAGCGACCACGCTCCATCCACGGCAGCAGGATCGGCACCAGGCCGCCGGTGAGGTATACGCCGTCCCAAGCACCTAGCGTCAGCACCAGATCGCCGGCGACGCTGCCGAAGATGCCGGCAAACGTTTCCACCACCTGCACGCACAGCGGATCGCTGTTGTCGTTGGCGCGTGCGCTGATGTCTTCGGGCTTCAGCGGCTCGGGTATCTTGCCGGCGATTTCGCACAGTACGTCGTAAAGATTGACCAGGCCGTTGCCGCAGATCAGCCGTTCATTGGAGACGCGGCCATAGCGCTGGTTCAGGCGCTTGAGAATCTCGATGTCCTCGGGGCTGTGCGCGGCAAAACCGGCGTGGCCGCCTTCGGTCTGCAATACGCTGCACTTGCCCTGGCGAATCAGCAGTCCGCCGACGCCAAGTCCGGTGCCGGGGCCAACGATCACGAACGTCTGCTCGTCTTGCGTGCCCGGTTTGGGCAGCGGTAGTGCGCCCACCGGCACGAGGTCCTTCGGTTGCAGCAGCATCACTGCCATGCTTTGTGCGGCAAAATCGTTGACCAGATGCACCGACTCCATCGCCAGCTCGGCCTGCAGTTTTGGCGCTGAGATGGCCCACGGATTATTGGTGATCTGCACCGTCTCGCCGTCGCTGATTCGACCTGCTGCGGCGATCAGCGCGCGTTTGGCCTGCAGTCCGGTGTCGGTGAAATATTGCCGAATCGCGTCGGCCAGCGAAGCGAAGTGGTTGACGTGGTAACGCCGTACTGAATCCATCTGCAGCGGCGTAACCGCGTTCGGGTCGGATAGCGCAAATCGCACATTGGTGCCGCCAAGGTCGGCGAGCAGGGTCGGGGCAGAAACACGCATCAGAACTCCGTTCGGTACAGCGGGAAACGCCAAGCCTGCCGGGAATGCTCGCCATCGTCCAGCATTGCGGTAATTCGCGCCGTGTGCGAGGTGGCGTTTAACGGTTACGCCGCCCTGCAGAGTCTCCTATTTATGCCCACCCGCGGCGCTCGTCGCCTTGTGCTTGCCGTGGTGCGGTGGCGTCGATGCGGTGCCACCCGCGGCGCTGCGCAGGGCCGCCAGCAGGGCCTCGCCGTTCGGGCTGCCTAGCCCGGTGCAGGCGTCCCAGCCGACGCCCGCCTGGAAGTCGCCATTATTGCCCTCCGTGATATCGCGGAAAGCGGCGCTGCCGATCTGATACAGCACGGCATGGCCGTCGCCCAGCGTTCTGCCGAGCGACTGGTTGATCCGTGCCACCAGCGCAGCCCACAGCGGTGCGACGGCGCTGGTACCGCCATAGACGTCATCCTTGCCGTCCACACGTACCTGGTAGCCGGTCAGCGGATCGGCATCGCCCGAGACATCCGGTACGCCGCGTCCCTTGAAGCTGGCTGCGCCCACAGGCACCTTGGCCGACGCCTGCCATGCGGGCAGGGCATACACCGCGCTGACCCCACCACCGGTCGCGCCGTTGCCGGTCGCTGTCTCGTTCCACACGACTTCACTGCTGATCGTGCTGCTGCTTGCGGTGAGTTTGGTGCCACCGCAGGCCAGTACGCTGGGACTGGATGAAGGGAAGTCCACATGAGGCTTGCCGTCGCTCTCACCATCGGTGAAGCCGGCGTCGCCAGCGGCCACGGTGACGGTAATGCCGAGCGCAACGGCGTCCTGCAGTGCCGACTCCAGTGCATCGCGACCTTGCGGCGCCCAGCTGTCCTCCGGGCCGCCCCAGCTGATCGACATCACCGTGGGTTTGTTGGTGGTGTCATGCGCGGCCTGCGCAATGGCGTTGTAAAAACCCTGATCGGTGTTGGTGGTGAAGTACACGACCAGCTTCGCGCCAGGCGCCAATGCGCCAGCGATTTCGATATCCAGCATGACTTCGCCATCGGCATCGCCACCCGGCGTATTGCTGCCACCGTCGACCGACACACTGGTCACCGTTGGCCCCTTGATGCCCAGTCCGGCGAAATACGTATCGAGGTCCGCCTGTTGGTAGCCGCCGCCCAGCTCGATAATCGCGATGGTCTGTCCCGTGCCATCCGTACCCGCGGGAAACTGGTACAGCTCGCCCAGCTGCAACGGGGTGAAGCTGTTGATGGGCTGGGTGAGCGGTTTGCGAAAATGCGCGGTAGCGACCGGACGCTTGTCCAGGCCGAGTACCGCGATGATCGCGGGGTCCGGCAGCTTGGGTTCCTGCGCACAGCCGATGAAGTGGGCACCGCCGGCGCCCATCGCGTACTGCCCCAACTCCACGCCAAAGGCATCCTTCATGCTCTGTACCGAACCGCTCAGGTGCAGCGTCCGGCGGTCCATGTGGCAATCCAGTTCGCGCATGCCGTGTTTTCGACTGAAAGCGCGCACCCGCTCGACATCCGCCGGATCGGCGCCGTGATGCTCGGCATAGTCCTTACGCGCCATCGTGGCCTGTGGCCACGCTACCGTCGGCGGCGCGTTGCGATGCCGGAACACCAGCGTGACGTCGACAGTGGCGTTCGAATCGTGCGGCCCGATGTAGCGGACGCTGGCTGGCAGGCTGGTGCGGGTGGAAGCATTCATGGACTTACCTCGTAGCACTACTGGTCAATGGATGGACGCGTCGAGCATGCGCAAGACTGCGCTCATGCGGCGAGATGCACGACACGTTCGTGATCCGACGTTCAGCGCGGGGTGAGGTCTGTGCACGGCGCGTGTGCAGCGGCTTGCCATGCGGCCAGCGGTCGCGGAGGCCTCACGCGACGATCTGGCATAAAATGACTCTCGTATTCAAAAGTCAGGATCTGCGATGAGCTTTCCCGCCATCCGCATGCGCCGCATGCGTCACGACGCGTTCTCCCGTGCGCTGATGCGCGAACACACCTTGCATACCAGTGACCTGATCATGGTCGCCTTCGTGATCGAGGGCGAAAATCGCCGCGTGGCCGTGCCGTCGATGCCGGGCGTCGAGCGATTGTCGATCGACCTGCTGCTGGAGCTGGCTGGCGAGTGCGTGCGGCTCGGCATTCCCGCGCTGGCGCTGTTCCCCATCACCGACGCGCCGAAAACTGAAGACGCCGCCGAAGCGTGGAACCCGGATGGCCTGATGCAGCGCGCCACCCGCGCGCTGAAGGCGAAATATCCCGAGCTCGGTCTGATCGGCGATGTGGCGCTCGATCCGTACACCTCGCACGGGCAGGACGGCCTGATCGACGAAAGCGGTTACGTGGTGAACGAGGCCACCGTCGAAGCACTGATCAAGATGTCACTGGCGCAGGCCGAAGCCGGCATGGATTTCGTCGCGCCATCGGACATGATGGACGGCCGCATCGGTGCCATCCGCGATGCGCTGGAAGAGGCCGGCCATATCCACACGCGCATCCTTGCCTACTCCGCGAAATACGCCTCGGCCTTCTACGGCCCGTTCCGCGACGCCGTCGGCTCATCGGCCAATTTAGGCAAGGGCAACAAGCACACTTACCAGATGGACATTGCCAACAGCGACGAGGCCTTGCGCGAAGTCGAACTGGATATCCAGGAAGGTGCCGACGCGGTGATGGTCAAGCCCGGCTTGCCGTATCTCGACATCGTGCGCCGCGTAAAAGACAGCTTCGGCGTGCCGACGTTTGTTTACCAGGTCAGCGGCGAATACGCGATGCTGAAAGCCGCCGCGCAAAACGGCTGGCTCGATGAAAAAGCCGTCGTGCTGGAGTCGCTTACCGCGATGAAGCGGGCGGGGGCGGATGCGATTCTTACGTACTTTGCGATGGATGTCGCTAGGTGGATTCGGGGAGAGTAGGAGAGGTTATTTGGGGAGCCTTATGAATCGCTTTTTGGAGCTGGCTAAGGCGGTTCGGTTACGCTACCCGAACGATCAATTTTTCGATCAGTTGGATCATCGCTTAGTATCGACGCCAGGTGTGGCGAAGCAGTATGCGGAGTATGAAGACACCTTCGAAATAATTGATGATGAATCGTGGAAAATTTTGATGGTGAAGGCCGTTAATCATTTTCTAGACCATCGAAAAGGACAGATGAAACAAGGCTTCTTCAATCAGCTGAATGACGCCTTCGCATATAGGTATCTTGTGTCGAGCGGTTGCCAAGATGTTGCGATTCTTGCGGAAGATGGTTTGCCCTGTCCCGACATTTCCTATAGAGACAATGCTGGTAACCGACGCTTTTGTGAAGTGAAGACGATTAATATTTCGGAGAACGAGATTGCGCGACGTTCTTCGAAGCAAATTTTCAGTAGCACAAGTCTCTACGGAACACTGGGTCCGACGTGTATCAAGAAATTGAGTGAGGCGATGGACATGGCGGCCAAGCAAATGGACGCTCGCGGCGGCATTGGTCTCACTTACATCCTGATGCATTTTGACGACTGCACGCTCGACTTCCTTGAGAGCTACGCGCAACAGATCAGCGATTGCTTGGCTTCCCACTCGGCGCTTGCGGTAGTAGTTCAAGTCGGCGTCCCAGGAAGCTACACAATTTCAAAACCCTAGGGATATTTGGGGTCCGGTTCAGTTCCTGTAGGAAGCCGCCGCGTGTCTCAGAGGCAATAGCTTTCGCGCGCCTTTGGCGCCCGAGTTACTTTCTCTTTGCGTGGCCAAAGAGAAAGCTAACCAAAGAGAAAGGCCACCCCGCTTGGCGCTTGCCGCCCATCCTTGGGCGGCAAGTTCGTGAGCTGGAGCCGGGCTTTTCGACAGGGCTCCTGCCCTGACGAAAAGGAATCGACGTCCTGTCGATTCCCCTGCGGGCCTATCGACTCCAGCTCACCGCCGCACAGGGGACCCCGGGTAGAGCAGCGGGCCATCGTGGCCCACACTCGGTGGAAAGCCAAAGGCAAAGGCAACATCAAAGCATCGATCTGCCGTTGCTTTGATGTTGATCTGGCTCTTCTGAAAAGTGCGCGCTTGAAGCGCGCTGCTCTACCCGGGCCCCTCTGAAGCGGCGGCCGGGTGGAGGAAAAGCCCGAAGGGTGGCCGGTATGGATACCGGCCAGTTTGCCGTCAGGGCAGGATGCCCTGTCGGCAAACCCCGCAACCCGGCCGCGGACCTTGCGGGCATGGATGCCCGCAAGGCGCGTAAGCGGGGTGTCCTTTCCTCTTGGTTACTTCTCGTTTGGACAAGCAAACGAGAAGTAACCCGCCCTCCGCAGGAGGGTGAAAGCTCTGCTCTGCGTTGACGCCCCGATCGTTCTGACGCGATACCATGTCGCATTATTCATATGCATCATTCATATGCATCGCGTGGAACCATGTCCATGGTTCACCCTCGCATAGCATTTCACGCAGTCATCCATATCGCGCATTGCAAAATCGAGCCTCCAACCCATGACACCCACGCGTCTTGAAATCACCCGCCCCGATGACTGGCATCTGCATCTTCGTGATGGCGATGCGCTGGCCTCGGTCATCGGCCATACCGCACAGCGGTTTGCGCGCGCCATCGTGATGCCCAACCTGAAGCCGCCGGTGACGACGGTCGCTCTGGCCGACGACTATCGTCGACGGATTTTGGCAAGCCTGCCTGCGGGCATGCCCTTCGAGCCGCTGATGACGCTGTACCTCACTGAGAGTACGCCGGTAGAAGAGATCAGCCGGGCCAAGGACAGCGATAGCGTCTTTGCGGTCAAGTATTACCCGGCGGGTGCCACCACCAATTCGCAGTCCGGTGTGCGCGAGCTGTCGCGCGTGTATCCCGTGCTCGAAGCGATGGAGCGGCACGAGCTGCCTTTGCTGCTGCATGGCGAGGTCACCGATCCAGACATCGACATCTTCGATCGCGAACGGGTTTTTATCGAGCGCCATCTGCTGCCGCTGCAGGCCAGGTTTCCGGCGCTGCGCATGGTGCTCGAACACATCACGACCCGCGACGCGGTCGATTTCGTCCGAGGGGCCCCGGCGAATGTGGCGGCCACGATCACCGCGCATCATCTGCTGCTGAATCGGAACGCACTGTTCGAAGGCGGCATCCGCCCACACAACTACTGCGCGCCGATCCTCAAGCGGGAGACGCATCGCGCAGCCCTGCTGCAGGCGGCGACCAGCGGTGACACGCATTTTTTTCTCGGCACCGACAGCGCGCCGCATCCGCGTGAAGCGAAAGAGTCGGACTGCGGGTGCGCTGGACTCTATACGGCCCATGCAGCCCTGGAGCTCTATGCCGAAGCGTTCGAGCAGGCCGGGCAGCTGGATCGGCTCGAAGCCTTTGCCAGCTTCCATGGCCCGGACTTCTACCGTTTACCGCGCAACCAGGATTGCATCGCGCTCGAACGCAAGTCGTGGATCGTGCCGGACGAATATCCCCTGGCTGGATCCACCTGCAAGCCCATGCGCGCTGGCGAGTCTGTGGCGTGGTCGCTGGTGGAGTCGCTGCCTTCCTGATCGGACTGATGCGGAGTCCTTCCGCGCATGGATGGGAAGGTGCACATTCCTTTTAGATCATTGCTGCAGCGCTTAGGTTGGAAACCCAGCCTACCTTTCTAGCAGATGAGTCCGGTGCTCAGCGCGTAAACGGCGTCCTGCAAGCCGAGATCGCATGCTTCGCGAACCGTTGTCTTTGCGGTGCAGTCCCAAGTGGAAACGGGTACCCGTTGGCTGGGTTGCCAGTAGGTTCGCCCAGCGAAGAGAAATAACCTGGGAAGTTGTGGATAGTGACGGGTAAGCAGCACCAGCGTTTTCGACTTTTCATCCACGGATTGCTGTGGAATCGGTGCGTTATCGGTGTAACCGCCATCGATGGCACGACTTTTTCCGATGGTGCGCGATGACATGATGGGTGGCGCGGATGCCGCGGCAATCAGCAGGCTCTGGGCTTCTTCAACGCCTGCGCACTCGTTCAACACGACGAAGTCCTGGCGAAGCCCAAACATCTTCGGCAGGCGTGGATGAATGCTGTTCCACAAATATTTGTCGACGAGGTAGGCCAGCGTACCCGCGGCGATCGATCCACCCATGCCCAGTAATTTCGCAGGGCGGGTCAGGGCTACGGTCAGTCGCGACGATGAGTCGCGTAGGGCATCGAATGTTGCTGTGTTGATGAAAGCCTCCAGCCATGCAGGGTAGACATGCTGGTGAGCGAACTTCAGCTTGAGCGATGACAATCCGGACCAGCTGAAGATTCGCGCATTCTCTGCGTAAAGTCGCAGACAGGTGGCCAGTGCGGCATCGGAAGAGCCGGTCAGGAATGAGGCGGCGACGGCAGCACCGGCACTGGTTCCGATCAACTGTGTCGGCATACGCATGCCACGCTCCATCAAATGGCGCAGCGCGCCCGCTTGCCACCAGCAGCGGTTGCCGCCGCCGGCGAAAACCAGCGTTTGAACATCAGCAAAGGCGTAGCGCTGGACCTCTTCAACCTTGGGCATATTTGTTCCTTGAGGGCATCAACAAGTGCGGATGCATTGACGCGTGCAGATAATGACGACGTTGGTGTTTAGGTTTTTGACAACAGCGATTTCCAATCGCCGTCGTACTTGGGTCGGCGCGTAGTCAACCCCGGCGTACTGTTGGGCATCGCTTCGCTCAGCCCAACCTACGTTGATTTGTGCCGCTGCTTTGGCTCAGTAAGCAAATTCGCGGAACACCGGATCGACGCTGCCGTTCCACGGACCGTGGAAGAGCTCCAGCTTGCGTTCGGCGGGGGTCTGGTTGGACTGCACGATTTCGATCATCGGTTCGAGGAAGATGCTTTCGTCGGCACCGTGCTGATTGAGCTTGGCACGGCGCTTGAGGCCGTGACTGGCGATCTTCAGGGCTTCTTCGGACAGGTCGCGCACGGTGCCGTTGCGGAACGGTAGTTTCAGTCCGTGCTTGGGCACGCCATCGCGTAACGCATGGCGTTCTTCCCGAGTGAAGTCCTTGACCAGATCCCACGCGGCATCCAGCGCCTCATCGTCATACAGCAGCCCGACCCACAGCGCGGGCAGGGCGCACAGCCGGTTCCATGGGCCGCCGTCGGCGCCGCGCATTTCCAGGTACTGCTTGAGGCGCACTTCGGGGAACGCGGTGGTGAGGTGGTCGGCGAAGTCCTTCATGCTGGCCTTGGTGCCGGGCAGCTGTGTCAGTTCACCCGCCATGAATTTTTTGAAATCCTGCCCGGCCAGGTCGATGTACTTGCCATCCTGAAAGCTGAAATACATCGGCACGTCGAGGATGTAGTCGACGTAGCGCTCGTAGCCGAAGCTGTCGTCGAAGACGAAATCGAGCATGCCGGTCCGATCCTTGTCGGTATCGGTCCAGATGTGCGAGCGATACGAAAGATAGCCGTTTGGACGTCCTTCCGTAAACGGCGAATCGGCAAACAGCGCGGTGGCGATCGGCTGCAATGCAAGGCTCACGCGGAACTTCTTGATCATGTCCGCCTGGCTGGAGAAATCCAGATTCACCTGCACGGTGCAGGTGCGCGTCATCATGTCGAGGCCGAGCGAACCGACCTTGGGCATGTATTCGCGCATGATCTTGTAGCGGCCCTTGGGCATCCACGGCATTTCGTCGCGCTTCCACTTCGGCTGAAAGCCCATGCCGAGAAAGCCCAGACCCATGCCATCGGCAATCGAACGCACTTCTTCGAGATGCGTGTTCACCTCGGTGCAGGTCTGGTGGATGGTTTCCAGCGGCGCGCCGGACAGCTCCAGCTGGCCGGCTGGCTCCAGCGTGATCGAGGCCGCATCCCTTGAAAGAGCGACCGGGTTCTCACCCTCACGCGTTACATCCCAGCCGTAGCGGGTGGCGATGGTTTCCAGCAGATGCTTGATGCCGCGCTCGCCCTCGAAGGTCGGTGCGCGCAGGTCGTCGGTGCGGAAGCCGAACTTCTCGTGCTCCGTGCCGATGCGCCATGCCTCACGCGGCTTTTCGCCGGCGGCAAGGTAATCGGTCAGTTGCTGGCGGTCCCGGATCGGGGTGCTCTTGACGGCACTGGGTATGGACACGGGCAAAGCCTCACTGGATGTGCGGGGAACTATGGGGGTGTCGCATGACAACGAAAAGGGGGCGCGGACAAATAATTGCACGGGACGGTACAGATGGCGCCGCCGTTTGATCTGCAACGCGCTAATCAGCCTGCTTAGCGGAAGTCATCAATGGCTTTTCAGTGGACTGAGTCGAATGCCGTGCAAGTCAATCGGGCAATCACATTGTCGGAAAGCTTTCCTCGGCGTCCCCTGTCAGCGATTGTGGAAGAGTGGTTCATTTTTTGCTCCAGCTGGCGCCGGTGGATCAGGCGGTCCTCCGAACAGGCATCGGCGCCGTGATCGAGCAGTCGCTGCACGCTGGCTGTATTCCCCAGAGATACAGCCACTTCCAGCGCGTTCATTCCGTTTGCGAACGGATTCGCGCCAACATCGGCATGGTGTTGTAGCAGCACATCGAGCGTCGCCACGTCATTGCATCTGGCCGCGATAATCAGCGCTGTGCCGTCGGAGCCGGCTTTGACTGGGAACCACAGCACGGCCGCTTCCTCAAAATCCGTGATGGGTTTCGGATTCGTCTGCCAATTCGGATCCTTCTTGATATCGTCGATAGCTTGATCGTGGAAGCTTTGTTTGAGGTTGGGCATCCATCCGCTGCCATCCACTGCAGCGCCGTCGTCTAGCAGGGCACCCACGATCGTGGGATTGTTGGCATAGGCCGCGATGATGAGGGCTGATTGCCGCCAGCGCACAGCATCAGCCGCTGGCATTGCGCTCAGCTGTTGACGCACCTGCGGCAGCTTGCCGTCGATCACATTCACCATCAGCGTGTTGACCGCGGGTGGTACGTCGAAGGCGCCTTGCGGTGCAAGTTTGCGCATCAGGACGGTTTGATTTTGGCAAACCAGTGGTGGCTGGAAGGGATGACTATCATCGGCGATGGCTTGCCTGGCAAGCGACAACCCCAATGCAAGGAATGCGATACGCGAAAGCATTAGATCTTTCCTCCCTGAAGCGCTTGTCGATTCCAGCCGAAGCAGGGTGGTTCCGCAAGTGCGTACAAACAGAAAGGCCGGCATGTGCCGGCCTTTCTTGATGACGCATGAAGCCGGTCAGCGCTTCATCGAATTGAAGAACTCGTCGTTGGACTTGGTGTTCTTCATCTTGTCGAGCATGAACTCGATGGCGCTGAGTTCGTCCATGGGGTGCAGCAGCTTGCGCAGGATCCAGATCTTCGCGAGCAGGTCCGGATCGATCAGCAGGTCCTCGCGGCGGGTGCCGGAGCGGTTGATGTCGATGGCCGGGTAGACGCGCTTCTCGGAAATGCGGCGGCTCAGGTGCACTTCCATGTTGCCGGTGCCCTTGAACTCCTCGTAGATCACCTCGTCCATCTTGCTGCCGGTTTCGGTCAGCGCGGTGGCGATGATGGTGAGGCTGCCGCCTTCCTCGACGTTACGGGCGGCGCCGAAGAACCGCTTCGGGCGCTGCAGCGCGTTGGCGTCGACACCACCGGTGAGCACCTTGCCGGAGCTGGGGATCACGGTGTTGTAGGCGCGCGCCAGGCGGGTGATCGAGTCGAGCAGGATGATCACGTCCTTCTTGTGCTCGACCAGGCGCTTGGCCCGCTCGATCACCATCTCGGCGACCTGTACGTGGCGCACGGCCGGTTCGTCGAAGGTCGAGCTGATGACTTCGGCGCGCACCGTACGGGCGATCTCGGTGACTTCTTCCGGACGCTCGTCGATCAACAACATGATCAGATGCGCTTCGGGATGGTTGTACTGGATGGCCTGCGCGATGTTCTGCAGCATCATCGTTTTACCGGACTTCGGCTGCGACACGATCAGGCCGCGCTGGCCCTTGCCGATCGGCGCGATCAGATCGAGCACGCGGCCGGTGATGTCTTCGCTGGAGCCGTTGCCGCGCTCGAGCTTGAACGCCTTGCGCGGAAACAGCGGCGTCAGGTTCTCGAACAACATCTTGTTCTTCGACGCTTCCGGCGGATCGCCGTTGATGTCGTCGACGCGCAGCATGGCGAAGTAGCGCTCGCCTTCCTTCGGATGGCGCACGCGGCCGGTGATGTAGTCGCCGGTACGCAGGTTGAAGCGGCGGATCTGGCTCGGCGACACGTAGATGTCGTCCGGGCCGGCCAGGTAGGACTCATCGGCCGAGCGCAGGAAGCCGAAGCCGTCCTGCAGGATTTCCAGCACGCCTTCGGCCCAGATGCCGCCGCCGGAGCGGGCATGCGCCTTGAGCACGTTGAAGATCACGTCCTGCTTGCGGGCGCGGGCCACACCTTCGTAGACGCCCAGCGACTCGGCGAATTCCAGCAGCTGGATCGCGTTCTTGCGCTTCAGCTCGGTGAGGTTGATGACGCGGTCATTGCTGCCCGGATCGGCGTTGTCGTCATCCACTGGCAGCCCGTTCGGGTTCGGCCGCGGATGGTTGCCCTGTGGACGCTGCGAACCCTGCTGCGGATTGCGCTCGTTGCGGCGACGGCGGCCGCGGGTGTCGCGATCGCGCGGGTTGTTGGGGTTGTTCGGATTATTGCCCTGGTTCGGGTTGTGCCCCGAATTCTGGCCTCCGTTCGAGCCCGTATTCGGGTTTTGCCCCTGACCGCCATTCGGCTGGCCTTGGTTCGATGGTGGCGGGTTCGACGAAGGCTGGCTGGACGACGGCTGATTCGAAGAGGGCTGCTGTGGCGAACCCTGATTCGACGAACCCTGGTTGGCGTTGTACGGCTGCGCCTGATTGCCGTCCCGAGGAGTGGCGTTCTGGCTTGGAGCCTGCGCTGTATTCCCCGGCTGGGCGGAATCGTGGCCGTTGCCGTTTTGGGCGCTCGAAGGCTCGCGTGGTTCATGCGATACGCGAGGCGGTGGAGCCTGGTTGTAAGACGCTGTCGCAGGCGCCGTGCTTGCCGGAGCGGAGGTTGCCGCAGGTGGCGCGGAACGTTCTGCCGCCGGTTGTGGGGCTGGTGCAGCGTGCGGTGCAGCTGATTTTTCAGCGGCGGCGGCGGCTTTCTTGGCGTTGGCCGCGGCCATTTCGGCCGCCGTGCGGCGCGGTGCGCGCTGCCGTGGCTCGGGCTTGCCTTCGGCTGCAGGCTTGGTATCGGCGCTTTTGGCGTCGTTGGAGTTTTTATTTTCGTTATCAGACACGGGCTATCCTCGCGGGGCGCCGTTGAACTACAGGAGGGGTGTTTGTGCGTCGCGCAGAAGGCGCTCGGGGACAGGACTGTCCCGACGGACTGACTGAATCTAGCACCCGTCAGGTGCCGGCGTAAAGCCTCATGCGCCTGCCTGACCCAGTCAGACAGGCGCGGTAAAGCAGATTTGCAGCGGCTAGATCAGATCGCCTTGTCGATCATCTGGGTCAGCTGCCCCTTGCTGACGGCACCGATCTGGGTGGCTTCGACCTTGCCGTTCTTGAACACCATCAGGGTCGGGATGCCGCGCACGCCATAGGTTCGCGGGGTCTGCTGGTTCTGGTCGATATTGACCTTGACTACCCGCAGCTTGCCTTCGTACTGCTTGGCCAGCTCGTCCAGCATCGGCGCGATGGCCTTGCATGGGCCGCACCATTCCGCCCAGAAATCGAGCAATACGGGCGTATCGGATTTGAGCACCTGCTGTTCGAAGGCGTCGTCAGTTACATGGGTAATCAGGTCGCTCACGGGAATCTCCGAGGCTGGGGCGCGAAAAATCGCAAGAGGAATTAAATGGGGTGGCGGGCGGATAAATGCAAGGAGTGACGGCTGCAGGCTTTCATCAGCTACACTCACGTGCCCATGAAGCTAGAGTTGGGGCTGAAACAGAAGCATCGCCGAACGGGCAGGGCTTCATTCCAGCGCAACTCCGGGCACGATTCAAGGGCGGCCTTGCAAGCCGTCCGTCGGACCGCCGTCAAACCCGGCGTCGCCAGCCGCGGCGCGACCTTGCCGACTATCCGACAGTGAACCACCGCTTCGCTGCGCCTCGCGCACCCGTCCTGCACCGCCATCCGCCGATATCCGGCGATTGAAGCGGGTGCAGCGCATCACGTCGCCAAAACGGCAAGCTGCCGTTACGGCCAAGGCCCTTATTCCTCTTATGTCACAGACCGTACTCACCGATACTTTTTTCACCAACTTCGATCTTCATCCGCTGCTGCAGCAGGGTCTCGATGACAGCGGCTTCACCCGCTGCACGCCGATCCAGGAAATGACCCTGCCGCTGGCCCTGTCCGGGCGCGACGTCGCTGGCCAGGCGCAGACCGGCACCGGCAAGACCTGTGCCTTCCTGGTCGCGCTGATGAATCGCCTGTTGACCACCCCGGCCGTGGCCGAGCGCAAGGACAGCGACCCGCGCGCGCTGGTGATCGCGCCGACCCGCGAGCTGGCCATCCAGATCGACAAGGACGCCAAGGCGATCGGCCGCCATACCGGCCTGCGCACCGCGCTGATCTACGGCGGCGTCGATTACGACAAGCAGCGCCAGCAGCTGAAGGATGGCTGCGACATCATCATCGCCACACCCGGCCGCCTGCTGGATTATCACAAGCAAAGCGTGTTCGGCCTCAACGGCGTCGAAGTGATGGTGATCGACGAAGCCGACCGCATGTTCGATCTGGGCTTCATTGCCGACGTGCGCTTCATCTTCCGCCGTCTGCCGGCGCGCGAGCAGCGTCAGGTGCTGCTGTTTTCCGCCACGCTCAGTCATCGCGTGCTGGAGCTGGCCTACGAGCACATGCACAACGCCGAAAAGCTGGTGGTGGAAAGCGACAACGTCACCGCCGACAAGGTGCGTCAGCTGGTCTACTTCCCGGCCAAGGAAGAAAAGATGCCGCTGCTGCTGAACCTGCTCGAGCGTACCGCCGCCGAGCGCAGCATCATTTTCGTCAACACCAAGGCCGCCGCCGAACGCATCACCGACCGCGTGAAGCGGCAGGGTTACCGCGCCGGCGCGATCTCCGGCGACGTGCCGCAGCTGAAGCGGCAGAAACTGCTGCAGCGTTTCCAGGACGGTCAGCTGGATATCCTGGTGGCCACCGACGTCGCCGCGCGCGGCCTGCACATCCCCGCCGTCAGCCACGTTTTCAACTACGACCTGCCGCACGATGCCGAAGATTACGTGCACCGTATCGGTCGCACCGCGCGCCTGGGTGCCGAGGGCGATGCGATCAGCTTCGCCTGCGACCTCTACGCGATGTCGCTGCCGGATATCGAAACCTATATCGGCCAGAGCATCCCGGTCGCCAGCATGGATGCCGACCTGCTGATCATGCCCAAGCCCAAGGCGATGGATGCGGAGTTCGCCGCCAATGCCGCGGCCGACAGCGCCGAGTTCGGCGACGTGGTGCCACCGCGTCCGGGCGAGGCGCCGCGTCGTTCGCGGTCATCTGGCGGCGGTAGTCGTGATGGTGGCCGCAGCGGCGGCGGTTCGCGCTCGTCCTCTTCGTCGTCGCGTCCGCCACGCGAACGCAAGCCTGAAGTTGCTGTGGCGCCGATTGAAGTTGCCGTCCACGCCACTGAAGGCGTGGTCGTGCCGGCCTCAACAGCATCGGCCAATCCGGCGGCTGCCGGCAGCGAGACCCGCAAGCCGCGTCGTCGCCGTGGCGGCCGTAACCGTCGCCGGGAGGGTGGTGCGGAGACTGTCGAGACGAATGGCCAAAGCAACGGCCAGGCGCCCGCCGTCGCGAAGGAAGGCAACCGCGCACCGCGCGGTGAACGTCGCCCACCACGCGAGCGCAACGGCACGGAAGGTTCTGCCAGCAGCAACCGTCCGTCGCGTCAGGTCGCGGTGACTTCGGGCAAGTCGAGCAG
Source organism: Rhodanobacter sp. A1T4 (assembly GCF_014207185.1). Taxonomy (GTDB): domain Bacteria; phylum Pseudomonadota; class Gammaproteobacteria; order Xanthomonadales; family Rhodanobacteraceae; genus Rhodanobacter. Next base: position 59,248 of record NZ_JACHCP010000010.1, on the reverse strand, counting down.
CGATATGGCAAGCCCGAAAAAGCCCGGTCTGTTCAGTCGGCTGACCCGGTTGTTTACCGGCCGCTGAGTCTCGGAGCGTGGACCGGCTCGGCGTTGCCGCGGCTGAAGCCGCGGCGACTGCGGTATATCCGAGCCAGCTATTGGATGCCCGCTTCCCTTATCCTTGCCGTCGATAACACGACTTGCAGGTTCGGGGACACTCGGTGATCCATTTTGATCAAGTCAGCAAACGCTACGAGGGCGGCCACGAGGCGCTGTCGCAGCTTTCCTTTGAAGTGCCCGCCGGCGAAATGGCTTTTGTCACGGGCCACTCCGGTGCGGGCAAGAGCACCCTGCTCAATCTGCTGGGGCTGATCGAACGTCCTTCGCATGGAGTGATCATGCTGGATGGCCAGAACCTCGCGAAGGTCCGCGGCGGCGGCATTCCCAAGTTGCGCCGGCGTATCGGCATGGTGTTCCAGGATCACCGTCTGCTGATGGAGCGCACGGTGTTCGCCAACGTCGAGCTGCCGCTGACCATTGGTGGCATCGCCCGTCCCGAGCGTAATCGCCGCGTGCGTGCCGCGCTGGAGAAAGTCGGCTTGCTTGCCTATGAGCGCCAGCTGCCGGCCACTTTGTCTGCGGGTGAGCGCCAGCGCGTCGGCATCGCCCGCGCCATCGTCGCGCGACCGACGCTGCTGATTGCCGATGAGCCGACCGGCAATCTCGACCCACAGCTGGCGCTCGAAATCATGGGTCTGTTCGGTGAGTTCCAGCAGGTCGGCACGACGGTACTGATTGCCAGCCATGATCTGCCGCTGATCAAACGCATGAAGAAACGCGTGATCGTGCTCGACCACGGCCGCTTGGTGGCCGATCTGGCCGCACAGGAGGTGCTGTGACCATGTCGCCGGAAAACAGCTTCAACTCCGACCCGCAGGGACCCATGCGCGAAACATCCCCGCGCACGGAAAAAAGCCAGGGACGCCGATTTGCCAGTTGGCAGGAGCATCATGGCTGGAGCGCTGCAGCCAGTTTGCGCCGGCTCGCGTCGCGACCGCTTGGCAGCCTCTTGACCATCGCCGTGATGGGTTTGGCGCTGGCGCTGCCGCTGGCGTTCTATCTGCTGCTCGGCAATGTGCAGAGGCTCGGCGAGACGCTGGGCCAGAGTCAGGCGATCAGTGTGTTCATGCAGCCCGATCAGAATGCGCAGCAGGCGCAGTTGCTGGCTAGACAGCTCGGCGAACGCCCCGAAGTTGCCAACGTCATCGTGAAAACCCCGCAGCAAGGCATGGATGAACTGGCCAAGATGCAGGGCTTCACTGGCGCGCTGAAAACGCTGGACAGCAACCCATTGCCTTACGTGTTACAGCTGCAACCGCACGAGGAGTTGGGTGCCGCGGCGATCGGCCAGCTGGTCGCTGATATCCGTACGATGCATAGCGTCGACATGGTGCAGGACAGCGGCACCTGGCGACAACGGCTCGATGCATTGCTCGCCGTGGGCAATCGTGCGGTGCTGGTTTTGGCGTCGCTGTTGATCCTGGCAGCGCTGTTGGTGGTAGGCAACACGGTACGGGTGGATATCGCCAGCCGTCACGAGGAAATCGGCGTGCTGCTGCTGATTGGCGCCAGCGGCGCATTCGTGCGCCGCCCCTATCTTTATGCGGGTATCTGGTATGGCCTGTTCAGCGGTATCCTCGCAGCCCTGCTGGCGATAGCGATCGAATTCGCCCTGGCCGATCCCGTGGCACAGCTGAGCCAGGCTTATGATGGCAAGCTGCAGGTCGGCGGTTTGCCGCTGTGGCTGCTGCTCGCGGTGCCGCTGGCAACGGCCGTGTTGGGCTGGTTTGGTGCGCGGCTGGTCAGCGCGTGGCAATTACGCAAGGCAGCTTGAAACGCATGCGTTTGGCAGGGTGGCGCGCGTCGCAGGTCATCGCACGGCATTCGGTACACCATCTCCAAACAAACCGTGGTTTAGGCCGGGCATGATTGCGCGCTATTAGCGGACATGCAGAGATAGTAGGGTTGAACGACGAAGTGGCGAGTAAGGCAAGTTGAATAACGCAATGAGTGCGACCATCAGCAATCGTCTCATCACGACAGCACCGCGCGTGCTCGTGGTCGATGGCTCGCGCGTGGTGCGGCAACTGCTGACGCGCGTACTGCTGGCCGAATTGCCCGATGTCGAGGTGATCGGCAGCGGCAGCGGTGCCGATGCACTGCAGCTGCTGGAAAACGGTGCGTTCGATTTCATCACTATCGCGCTGCGCCTGCCGGACATGGACGGGTTGGAGCTGGCACGTGCGGTGCGCGAAACCGCATCGCAGACCTATGTGCCGATCGTGGTGGTTTCCGGCGACGTTGACGATCGTCTGCACCGGCGTTCATTGGGCGAAGACGTCACCGATTACTTCGACAAGGCGTTGGGTTTGCAGGCGCTGGCCGAATTCATCCGCGGCTACGTCAGCCCGCAGATGCACGCCGAAGGCACCGTGCTCTACGTCGAGGACAGTCGCGTGGTGGCGTTGGCGACTCGCCGCATGCTGGAGAAGATCGGCCTCACCGTGCGCCACGTGGTCAGCGTGGAAGATGCGCTGGCGATGCTGGAAACCGATCGCGCACTCGGCTGGACTGGCGCCGATGTGGTGCTTACCGACGTCAGTCTGAAGGGTGAGCTGACCGGCGGCGATCTGCTCGAGCGCATCCGCAACGAATTCGGTTATGGCAAGGGCCGGCTGCCCGTGCTGGTGATGACTGGCGATGAAAACCCGGCCAATCAGGCCGCGCTGATCAAGGCCGGCGCCAACGACCTGGTCGAAAAACCGGTCGAGGAAAAACTGCTGATAACCAAGTTGCTGTTTCAGCTGCGCGTTGCCCAGCACTTGCGCAGTCGCGCGAGCGGGGCACTTTGAGCGCGGAGCCGGTCAAGCTGGAACATGTCAGATTGGAGCCGTCGTGGAAGATGCGTCTCGGCGAGATGTTGCTGAGTCCGCCGATGCAGTCGCTGGCGGCCTTTCTGCGCACAGAAAAACAGGCTGGCAAAAAGATCTATCCGCCCGGCCCGGAGATTTTCGCCGCTTTCGAGCACACGCCCTTCGACAAGGTGCGGGTGGTGATTCTGGGCCAGGATCCTTATCACGGCCCGGGCCAGGCGCACGGCTTGTGCTTCTCGGTGCGACCCGGCGTGCGTGTGCCGCCGTCGCTCGAAAATATCTTCAAGGAAATCCAGCGCGATCTCGGTATCGCGCGGCCCGATCATGGTTGCCTGACGTCATGGGCAGATCAGGGCGTGCTGCTGCTCAACAGCGTGCTGACGGTGGAAGATAGTCATGCCAATGCACATCAGGGGAAGGGTTGGGAAGATTTCACCGACAAGGCCATCGACGCACTGAATCGCGAGCGCGAGGGCGTAGTCTTTCTGCTGTGGGGTTCGTACGCCCAGCGCAAAGGACAGCTGATTGATACTCGACGGCACTGCGTGCTGAAGTCGGTGCATCCGTCACCGCTGTCAGCCCATCGTGGCTTCATCGGCTGCGGACATTTCTCGGCGGCCAATCATTACTTGGAAGAACGTGCAGCCGATCCGATCGACTGGTCGCTGCCGCCAAGAGCGGCATTGGTTTAATCGCTTCGTTGCAAGCCGCCGGGATTACGGGTGCTCCAAGCGGAGCAATAGACCGGAAGCGGCCATGCAACTGCGCCGATTCTGTATCTCGCACTGTGGCGAAATAGGGACACTTTGCGGCTTCGTGCTGCAGCTAGTCCGCGGCAAAAATTCTTTATCTCACTGATTGGATTGAGCTTTCACTTGGGACGCCTTTAAGCGCGCACGGTTGGCACGTCGCCTGCTCATAAACAGCATGCATCACCGCCAGCAGGGGCCGACATCAAAGGCTTTAACGGCACCGGCTTTCAACCGGATTTACGCCACCAAGGGAGTCGATTCATGACCAGCAAATCACTACGTACCGGGCTCTGTCTGCTTGTTGCAGGCTTCGGGCTCACCGCATCATCCGGCATTCTTGCCGACGACGAGTTGCAACAGATGGCGCAGGATGCCAATCACTGGGTGATGCCCGCCGGCAACTACACCGCCCAGCGTTACAGCGCGCTGGATCAGATCACCGCCGACAACGTGAAGAACCTGCACGTGGCGTGGACCATGTCGACCGGCTCGCTGCGCGGTCACGAAGGACAGCCGCTGGTGGTCGGCGACATGCTGTATGTCGAAAGCTCCTATCCCAATCATGTCTATGCGGTTTCGCTGAAGGACCCCGGCCACATCGTCTGGAACTTCACGCCGGACCAGAACAAGTTTGCGCCCTCGGTCGCGTGTTGCGACGTGGTCAATCGCGGTGTGGCTTATGGTGACGGAAAGATTTTCGCCAACGCGCTCGATGGTGGCCTCTACGCGCTCGACGCGATGACCGGCAAGGTGGTGTGGTCCGCCAAGAACGCCGACCCGATGATGGGCCAGACGCAGACGATGGCACCCATCGTAATCGGCAACAAGGTGATCACGGGTGTCTCAGGCGCAGAGTACGGGGTGCACGGTTACGTGACGGCCGACGATATCAAGACCGGCAAGCAGTTGTGGCGCGCGTACAGCACTGGTCCCGATGACCAGATCATGTTCAACCCAGACAAGACCATCGACGGCGCCACCCAGAAGGTCGTCGGCAAGGACTCGAGTCTGAAGAGCTGGCAGGGTGATCAGTGGAAGCTCGGTGGCGGCACGACCTGGGGCTGGTATAGCTACGATCCCAAGCTCAACCTGCTGTTTTACGGCACCGGCAATCCGGGTACCTGGAATCCCACACAGCGCCCGGGCGACAACAAGTATTCCATGTCGATCATGGCCCGCGATCCGGATACCGGTGAAGCCAAGTGGGTGTTCCAGATGACGCCGCATGACGGCTGGGACTACGACGGCGTCAACGAAAACATTCTCACCGACACCACGATTGACGGCAAAAAGGTTCCGACGCTCACCCACTTCGATCGCAACGGTTTCGCTTATGTGTGGGATCGCCGCAACGGCAAGCTGCTTTCGGCGAAGAAGTTCGATGACATCGTCAACTGGGCCAGTGGCATCGACATGAAAACCGGTCGTCCGATCGTCAACGCCGACAAGATGACCAAGGAAGGCGAGAACACCAAGGACGTCTGCCCGTCTTCGCAGGGATCGAAGGATCAGCAGCCGGCTGCCTATGATCCGGCCAGCGGCCTGTTCATCGTACCGACCAACCACGTTTGCATGGACTATCAGGCGTTCAACGTGAAGTACAAGGCCGGCTTCCCGTTCGTCGGTGCGCTGGTGAGCATGTATCCCTACAACCATGGCGAAGTGGGTGGCCGCTTCATCGCCTATGACCCGATGTCCGGCAAGACCAAATGGGCGATCAACGATCGTTTCCAGGACTGGTCAGGTGCACTGACTACCAAGGGCGGTATTGCCTTCTACGGCACACTCACCGGCTGGTTCCGTGCCGTGGATCTGAAAACCGGCAAGGTGCTGTGGCAGTTCAAGTGCCCATCGGGAATCATCGGCAACCCGATGACCTACACGCATGACGGCAAGCAGTACGTGGCTATCCTGAGCGGCGTGGGCGGCTGGGCCGCGATTGGTCTGTCGAACAACCTCAGCAAGGCGAGTGAAGGTCTCGGCGCGGTTGGCGCCACCGCCACCCTCAGCGACTACACCAATCTCGGTGGCACGTTGATGGTGTTTGCCCTCGACTGATCACAGGTCACGTTGACGCGATGTCTCGACAGGGGCATCGCGCCAATGACTTTTCTTTTCAGGGTTTTATTTATAGCGGCAGTGCGCGGAGAGCTTCATGAAAATCAGCGACGTAATGATCAAGACCCCCATGATGATGTTTGTCATGGGCGCACTGATGTGCACCACGGCGGCGCCAGCCGCGCATGCTGCGGATACGCCGAGCGGTGGCAAGCTCAAGGTGTGTGCCGACCCCAATTACCTGCCCTACTCGAATCGTGACGGCAGCGGTTTCGAGAACGATGTGGCCGAGTTCGTTGCGCAAAAACTCGGTGCAACGGTGGACTACACCTGGGCGGATTCCCGCGGCCACGGCGGCTTCGACGAATATCTGTCGCGCAATCTCGACAGTGGTCATTGCGACGTCGTGATGAACATGCCATACGGCAATCAGGAAGAGCTGACCACCGACCCGTACTACGTGTCCTCGTACGTCTTCATTTCCAAGAAGGCCAAGGGCTACGATCTGGATAGCCTCAACTCGCCGGACCTGCGCAAGCTCAAGATCGGCTTCGAGGCGGATACGCCGGTCGAGGACGGCTTGCAGATCCGTGGCATGGTCTCTACAGCCAAATCCTATGACGTGGGTGGTGATAGCGGCACCTCGCCGCGCAGCGTGCTGGAGGATGTCGAAAACGGCACCATCGACGTGATGATCACCTGGCAGCCGGCGATCGGCGCCTATCTCAAGGATTTTCCGGACCTCACCGTCAGCGCTCTGCCAAACACGCGCGCCACCGGTTCGCCGGAAATGTATTCGTTCCCGATGTCGATGGCTGTGCGCAAGGACGACCAGGCGCTTAAGGGACGTCTGGATGCATTGATCAAGAACAACGGCCCGCAATTGCACGCCATTCTGAAACGGCACGGCGTGGAAATCTTCGGCGAAGGCACGACCGGCACGCCAGGCGATACCGCCGGTTTGTGATGCCAGCTACCTGGACGTAAAGCCTCTTACGGAGTAATCGCGAATGTCCCATCTGTTGAAGCCATCCCGGGCCATGTTGGGCCTCTTTTTGGGTGTGGCCGCACCGCTTTTATTGCACGCTACTGCAAGCCAAGCCGCCGATACCAAGATGTCGGAAGGCGAAACCAAGGCTCGTGCCAGCAACTGCTTTTCCTGTCACGCCATCGATCACAAACTGGTCGGCCCGGCCTACGACGAAGTAGCCAAACATTATGCAGGCCAGGGTGATGCGATCGTCGCCACGCTGGTGAAGAAGGTAAAGATGGGCGGCGCCGGCAATTGGGGTGAGGTGCCGATGACGGCGCACCCGGAACTCAGCGATGCAGACGCCTCGCTGATGGTGAAGTGGATACTGTCGCTCAACGGCAGTGCTGCTGCCACGACTGGTAGGGGTACAAAAGCAGCCGCTCCGGCTGCCATGCACACCTACAGGGACACGTTCGGCAAGAGCGTGCAGACCGATGTGGCGGTGTTCACCGGTTCCGATCAGAAGAACGTAACGCCCGCCGTTTTCAATGGCTACGAGCAATACAACTCCTACTGCTTCCGCTGCCACGGTGGCGACGCGGTCGGCGGCGAGTACGCACCGGACTTACGCAAGTCGATGGCCAACGGCATGACTTACGAGCAGTTCCTGAGCACCGCAATGGCGGGCCGTCAGGACAAAGGCATGCCGTCATGGGCGGGCTTCTTCGAGGAGAAGGACATTCACGCAATTTATGATTACATCAAGGCACGCCAGCTCAATTTGATTCCCGAAGGTCGTCCACCATCGGGATGATTATGGATGTCTAGCCGTCTAAAAATTTTACGAACCACTTTTCAATATTTTGCAAGGAACTGTACGCATGAAGTCACGAGCCGCGGTCGCGTGGGAAGCCGGCAAGCCGCTAAGCATCGAAGAGGTGGACGTCGCTGGCCCGAAGGCCGGCGAGGTGTTGGTCCGCATCGTCGCCACCGGCGTCTGCCACACCGATGCGTTTACGCTGTCCGGTGCCGATCCCGAGGGGATGTTCCCGGTGATCCTGGGTCATGAAGGCGGCGGCATTGTCGAGGAAGTGGGCGAAGGCGTGACCTCGCTGAAAGTCGGTGATCACGTCATTCCGCTGTACACGCCCGAATGTGGCGAATGCGAATACTGCCTCTCCGGCAAGACCAACCTGTGCCAGAAGATCCGCGTGACCCAGGGCAAGGGCCTGATGCCCGACGGCACCAGCCGCTTCTCGATCAATGGCAAGCCGATCCTGCACTACATGGGCACCAGCACCTTCAGCGAATACACCGTGCTGCCGGAGATCTCGCTGGCAAGAATCAACCCGGCCGCGCCGCTGGAGAAGGTTTGCCTGCTCGGTTGCGGCATCACCACGGGCATCGGTGCGGTGCTGAATACGGCCAAGGTCGAAGCTGGCGCCACTGTGGCCGTGTTCGGCATGGGCGGTATTGGCCTGTCGGTGGTGCAGGGCGCGGTGATGGCCAAGGCATCGCGCATCGTCTGCATCGACATGAATCCCGACAAGTTCGAGATGGCCAAGCTGCTGGGCGCGACCGACTTCATCAATCCGAAGGATTATCCGGATACGCCGATCCAGCAGGTGATCGTGGACCTGACCAATGGCGGTGTGGACTATTCCTTCGAGTGCATCGGCAACGTGCATGTGATGCGCTCGGCGCTGGAGTGCTGCCACAAGGGCTGGGGCGAGTCGATCATCATCGGCGTGGCCGGCGCGGGGCAGGAGATCAGCACGCGTCCGTTCCAGTTGGTGACCGGTCGCGTATGGCGTGGCAGTGCGTTTGGCGGCGTGAAGGGTCGCAGCCAGCTGCCGGGTTACGTCGACCGTTATCTGAAGGGCGAGATCAAGATCGACGAGATGATCACCGAGGTGTTGCCGCTCGAGCGCATCAATGACGCGTTCGAGTTGATGCACGCCGGCAAGGTCATTCGCTCCGTGATTCAGTACTGAGCAATGCCACGCTTCGCGCCCGTGTTTGAAACCTGGCAAGCCGGCGCCAGCCAGATACTGGGCCGCACGCATCAGCGTGGCGATGGTGTCATGAACTTTTTATTTGTACGCAATCGATTCGCAATGGCATCGATGCCGGGAATGCCCGCAGGATTTTTGCATCGGATACACCGGTGGCAATTAACTGTCAGCCGCACCACCGCTGGCTCAAATAAATCAGGTCACTTCAAATCTGGCGACATCATTCGAGGAGACACACCATGACAACGCACATTCATCCCGCCGTCGATCAGGGCGTCAAGCAGGGCAAGAGCAACTTTGCCGGTGGCACGCTCACCTGCAAGTGCAGCGACAAACCGGTCAAGGTCACGGTCGGCGCACAGACTGCGCACAATCACGTCTGCGGTTGCAGCAAATGCTGGAAGCCAAAGGGCGCCACCTTTGCGCAGATTGCTGTTGTGGCGCGCGACAAAGTCAGCGTGCAGGAGAATGGCGACAAGCTCGCCATTGTCGATCCGAAAGCCGCCATCCAGCGGCACGCCTGCAAGGTGTGTGGCACGCACATGATCGGTCGCATCGAGGACACCGGTCATCCATTCCACGGCCTCGACTTCGTGCATACCGAGCTGTCGTCCGAGGAGGGCTGGTCGGCGCCGATCTTCGCTGCGTTCGTCTCATCGATCATCGAGCAGGGTTTCGATCCGAAGAAAATGGATGCCGTACGCGGTCGCCTGAACGAATTGGGCCTGCCACCGTATGACTGCCTGTCGCCGGTATTGATGGACGTCATCGCGGCACATGTGGCCAAATCCAAAGGTACAGCCTACGCCGGCTGAGGTGTGCCAATGGGTAGCAGCATCAAGCCAATGTTGAGGGTCGTCATTGCTGACGACCATGCCGTCGTGCGCGCCGGATACCGGCGATTGCTGGAGCTGGAACCGGGGCTGCAGGTTATCGCCGAATTTGCCGATGGCGAAAGCGCCTACCTGTGGCTCGTGGAACATCCGGCGGATGTGCTGATCCTTGATCTGTCGATGCCAGGCCAGGGTGGTCTGGCGACCTTGCAGCGATTGCACCAGCGACTTCCGCGATTGCGTGTGTTGATCTTCACCATGCACGACAGCCCGGCCTTGGCAGCGCAGCTGCTCAAGGCCGGCGCGAGCGGATACCTGACCAAGAGCAGCCCGCCGGAGTCATTGATCGACGCAGTGCATCAAGTCGCGGCCGGTGAGCAGGTGCTCTCTGCCGACATTGCAGCGGCGATGCGTAAAGGTGAAGGCGATCTTCCACATCAGCAACTTTCGCCGCGGGAGTTCGATGTCTTTCTGCTGCTTGCCCAAGGCATGGCGGTGGAACAGATTGCCAGTCAACGCTGCCTTAGCATCAAGACAGCCGCCAACTATCAGACCATCGTTCGCCACAAACTCGGCTTGAATAGCGCGCTTGAAATGTATCGTTACGCGCAGACCTGTGGATTGCTTACCCAGGTTTCCTGAAGCCTTCCGTTTGCAAATGCAGCCCGTTTACCAATGTAAAGGTAGGAGCGGAAGTGGTTCACGGTTCGGCGTGTCGATCTTCTGTGGATGTCGCCACTGACATGTCATGCAGTGGCAATCGCGCTCGTATGGACAAGCCTTGCCGAGTGTTGTCCGGATGGGTGGCAAACATCTCGATTTCGCCATGCAGTGCCCATACCCGTTCCCGCATGCCTACCAATCCACTGCCTCGATAGGCTGCTGGCCCCGGATCGGTCAGACCGTTGCCGTCATCGCAGACCGACCACTCAAGCCGGCCGTCCTCAAGCAACGCCAGCCGGATATCGACGCGCGTCGCCTGGGCATGGCGCGCGATATTGGTCAGAGCCTCCTGGGTCAATCGGTAAATGGTCAACGCAACGTCGCTCGCGATCGCATGTTCGTCGATGTCGATTTCCAGTACGAAACGCGTCTGCTGATCGGGTCGTTCACGCCAGCTTTCAAGAAGCTCCTGCAGCAGGCGATGCAACGGCAGTGGCTCATCCTCATCTTCATACGGCTTGCGCGCGTGCAGACGTTGCAGCAGGTCGCGCACCGCGTGTTGTACCTGCTCACAGTGGTCAGCGAGCGCCTCGGCGACATCGCGCAGTGGCGGCTGGCCAAGACTGCGGCGGATCAGCCATGCCGTATCGGCGCGCATCGCGGTGAGTCGCTGGCCGAGTTCATCATGCAGCTCGCGCGCCAGCTTGCTGCGTTCGTCCTCGCGCATGCTGCGTAGTTGCAGATCGAGCCGACGGCGCGCTTCCTGCGAGGTCGCCAACGTCTGCGCCATGTGGTTGAGTGCCTGTGCGATCGTGTGCAGCTCGAGCAGGCGTAGTGGCGGCAGCCGGTAGTCGTAGCGATCGCGCTGGTACTGGCCGATGGCGTAAATGATCTTGCGCATCGGCCGCAGTGCGAGTCGCAGCGCGACGTAAACAGCCAGCAGCGTCAGCGCGCCATAGCCGAGCAGGATGCCAAGCAGGCCGGCGATATCGGTCAGCGATTCGCTGCGTTCGCTGCCAGGATCGAGTAGCAGGGTCACGTGATAGCGCAGGCCATCAGCGCGTTGCAGATTCCATTGCGGCGTGTTCGGTTTTGCGCCGCCATAGGCTGGTGGTAGCAGCCATGCAAAGCCGCGGTGCAGCAGGGTTGGCACTGGTTGCACGACCGGCAGCAAGTCGTTGCCATGCATATCCTGCAGGCGCAGTTGCAGATGTCGCAGGCGTCCCTCACGGCTGATTTGGCGCAATGCGTCAAGGTGAGCGGGGATGTCTCCGGCTGACCCGCTTTCCAGGCCGTCGAGCTGGTCAAACAGATGCGCCGTTTCGGCGGCGCCCTGTTCCTCGCGCGCAATGTTGAGTCGTGCCTGCCACAGTGCCAGCAGCAGCGCGCACGCCATGATGGCGACGGAAACAGCCGCGATACGCCACATCAGAAATCGTGAAAGATGCATGCCGCGATCACCCGTGATCAGAGACTCATCGCATGGTAGCGGGTCGGCATTCGGGAGTTCTTCCCGTAGTCAGCGCACACTGCGCTGCTCTAGCTTTAGCGCTTGAATGATGGCGGTTTTGCGTTGCGCGTTATCGGAAAGGATTTGCCGGGAAAATCGATCGGCCGGGGTGTCAGACACGATGGATCATTTCAAGATGGATGGATGGAGTCGCTTGTGCATTCTCCCTCGGGCACTGCTGTTCGTTGCGCTCGTCAGTGCAGGGCTTCTGCATGCACAGGAGGCCCCGAACGCTGCCGAGGTTTCTCCTGCTGCGCCAGCGCCACAGGCAACAACGCAAAATACGCCCGTCAATGCCAAGCAGCTGGCGACCGTAGTGGTCCAAGCCACCGCCGTCCCGGGCGGAGCGGTGCTGGATGCCGACAAGGTTCCGGGCAATGTGCAAAGCCTGTCGGCGTCTGATCTCACGCGGAATGGCTCTGCGAGCATGACGCAAGCGCTGAATGCGCAGCTGGGCAGTATCAGCATCAACGACAATCTCGATGACCCGTTTCAACCCGATATTCTGTATCGCGGCTTCGAAGCTTCGCCGGTGCTCGGCACGCCCCAGGGTCTGGCGGTCTACCAGAATGGCGTGCGTATCAACGAGGCGTTCGGCGACACGGTCAACTGGGATCTGTTTCCCGACATGGCGATCAATCGCGTACAGGTCGTCAGCTCGAACCCCGTTTATGGGCTCAATGCGCTGGGTGGGGCCATCTCGGTCGACATGAAAAACGGCTTCAACTACACCGGCGGTGAGCTTGAGCTGTCAGGTGGTTCCTTCGGTCAGCGTTCCGCGGCCGCGGAGTACGGCGCCAACAACGGTACCTTCGGCATCTACGCTGCGGCCAAGACGCTGGACGAAGACGGCTGGCGCGACTTCTCCTCCGACTCGCTGCGCCAGTTCTATACCGACTTGAGCGCACGCACGGACCGGCTCTCACTCGACCTCAGTTACACGCATGCCGAGAACCAACTGGACGGTCAGGGCTCTGCGCCAGCGCAGGAACTGGCGATCAGTCGGAGACTCGTTTTCACGGGCCCACAGGCGAACGACAACAAGCTGAATTTCGTCGCCTTGAACGGTACCTACAAGGCGACCGATAACTGGTCAGTGCAGGGCGTGCTGTATTACCGGCAGTTCTCACAGAGCGTCGCCAATGGCAACACCACGGATTACACCGCCTGTACCAGTGCGGCTGCTTCGGGCTCCCTGTGCCAGTCCGACGGACTTACGCCGGTTACTAATGCGGCTGGGCAAAACCTGCCGGATATCTCCGATGGCGGAGCAGTTCCGATCGGCGAAAATGATTTCGAGACGATCAATTCCTATGGTCGCGGTGCGACCTTGCAGGCGAATAACGATCAGTCGATTTTCGGGCACGACAATCAGTTCGCCGTTGGCGCCACGTTCGACTACGCACATACGAATTTCTATTCGGGCGCGCAGATCGGTGTCATCAATGCGCAGCTTTCGGTGCTGCCATCCGACCTGATTGTCGACACGCCGGAGAGTTCACCTTTCGGTGCGGTGCCGGTGATTCTTGGCGCGAATAACAGGGAAGCCGGCGGTTACGTCACCGATACTTTCAACGTGACGCCGGACCTTGCACTGACTGCGAGCGGGCGCTACGACGTAGCGCACACCGATCTGCAGGATCAGCGTGGTACCAGTCTCACCGGCAACAGTCGCTTCAGCCACTTCAATCCCGCCATCGGCGGCACGTACAAGCTGACACCGACGCTCACCGCGTATGCAGGCATCTCTACCAATACACGTACGCCGACCGCAAGCGAAATCGAATGCTCCGATCCGACGAAACCGTGTCTATTACCGTCGAATCTGGCGGGCGATCCGCCGAACCTGCGGCAGGTGGTTGCGCATACGGCGGAACTCGGTTTGCGCGGAAAGATTCCCGATGGGTCCTCGGCCGGTGACGGTATTTCGTGGAACCTCGGCGCGTTTCGAACCAATTCGTTCGACGACATCTACGGCATTTCCACCTCGGTCAGCAGTGGCTTCTACCAGAACATCGGTTCGACGCGGCGCGAAGGTCTCGAGGCTGGTTTCAATTATCAAACCGATCGGTGGTCGGCTTACGTCAACTACAGCTACATCTACGCCACCTTTCAATCGGCCATCCAACTGCCCTCACCCTCGAACCCTTACCAGGATGCGGACGGCAATATCGAGGTGCGACCGGGTGACCGCTTGCCGGGCATACCGAAGAATCGCGTGAAAATCGGTGTGGATTACGCTTTTACACCGCAATGGAAGCTCGGCGCGTCGATGATTGTGGTCAGCAGCCAGTTTTATTTTGGCGATGAGTCCAACCAGAATCCGCAGATGCCGGGTTATCACGTCGTGAACCTGCACACCAGTTATCAGGTCGCCAGGAATGTCGAGGTATTCGGTTCGATCGACAACATCTTCAATGCCAAATACGCCACATACGGGATTTACAGCGACCCGACCGGCATTGGTGCCCCCGGTGTTCCGGGCGACGGCGTGACCAACGGTCCGGGCGTCGACAATCGGTTCTACAGCCCGGCCGCACCAACGGCGGTTTACGGTGGTGTGCGGGTTACCTTCTGATCACCCGGGCAGGGCGATATTGTGCTTGCGCATCTTGCGGTAAAGCGTATTGCGACTGACGCCCAGCGCACTCGCGGCGCGACTGATATTCCAGTGCAGGCGTTCGAGTTCGCGCAGCAGCGCATCGCGTTCGGCGGATTGCAGCGGTGCCGCTGCATCCTTGATTGCATGACTTGTGATTTGAGATGCACTGCCATCGGTGATTTCATGCGGCAGGTTGCCCACACGGATCATGCTGTCGCTGCACAGCGCGGCCGCGGTACGCAATGTGTTGCGCAGCTGGCGGATATTGCCTGGCCAGTGATAGTCCAGCAGCCGCTGCATGGCATCGTCGTGGATCACCGGGATCGGCTCGTCGTTATCGTCATCGGCCAGCAGGGCCTCGATCAGCTCGCGCTTGTCGGTGCGCTCGCGCAGCGTCGGCAACTGCAGGGTGATGCCATTGAGGCGATAATAGAGATCCTCGCGAAATTCGCCGTTCTGCACCATTTGCAGCAGATCGTGATGCGTGGCGCTGATGATGTGCAGATCCACCGGCACGGCCTGTTCGCCACCCAGTGGCACCACTTCGTGTTCTTCCAGCACGCGCAGCAAGCGCGTCTGCATGTGCAGTGGCATGTCACCGATTTCATCGAGGAACAGCGTGCCGCCGCTGGATTGGCGGATCTTGCCCAGATGACCTTCGCGTGCAGCGTCGGTGAATGCGCCACGGGTATAGCCGAACAGCTCGCTTTCGATCAGTGCTTCGGGAATCGCCGCGCAGTTCACGGCCACGAACGGGCGCTCCGCCCACGCACTGGCCAGATGCAGCGACTTGGCGAACGCCTCCTTGCCGGTGCCGGTTGCGCCCTGCAGCAGCAGTGGCACCTTGCGCCCGAACAGGTGGCGGCCGCAGTGGATGTTGTGCTGCATCCGCGCATCGGCGACCACGTGCTGCCGAGTGGTCGTCTGCACGCCGCTGATTTCTTTCTTCGGTGTGCGGGAGGTGGTGGTGGACTGCGCGGTGGGCGTGCGCACGCGTGCGAAGAATCGACGTCCGTAAGCAAGATCGCGTACCGGCCACAGCAGCGATGCATCCGTGGCGGCGCGACGTTCCACTGTTTCGAAGTCGAAGGGGAAAATCGAAGTCAGCGATTTGCCGACCAGCTGCGCGCGCGACATGCCCAGCTGCGCCATCGCGCTGTCGTTGACCGCGCGCACGATGCCATCGCTGCCAACAGCGAGCAGTGCTTCGTGCAGCAGGCCGACGAACTCCGGGCGGCTGTGGAATCGCAGTACCCAGGTGGTGGCGCATTCGCGCATGAAGCGGCAGCGCGAAATCAGATTGGCCGACATGTTCACCAGCGCCATCGTGTGGCGCTGGATCAGTCGCGTATCGCCGGCGTTGACGGTGGAGGCATCGAGTACGCCCAGCACCTTGCCCTGCGCATCCAGCACCGGTGCGCCCGAGCACGACAGCCCGGTATTGAAACGGCGAAAATGTTCGTCCCGATATACGGTGACCGGCACACCTTCGGCGAGGCAGGTACCCAGCCCGTTGGTGCCTTCGTACTGTTCGCTCCATATAGCGCCGATGCGCAGGCCGGCGTCGCGAAATTCGCGGGTGAGGCTGGGGTCGGTAATGGCACCGAGAATCACGCTTTCGGTATCGCTGAGAATGACTGCGTAGCCGGAACCGGCGATCATCTCGTACAGACTTTCCATCTCGGCGCGCGCCACATTGAGCAGTTCGCCGAACTGCTGCTGCCGTTCGCGTACGGCTTGAGCATTGAGCACTGGCGTATCGCGTACCGCGTCCGGTGCTGTGCCAAATTCGTCGACGCAGCGTTGCCAGGATTTGGTGACGTGTGGCGCCACTTCGCCGCGGCCCAACCGCTCCCGCAGCAGACCATCGACATGCGATACCGCGTGCGTTATCTGCAGATTGCTGCTCATGCTTGGCTCTCTCGACGATGGACTGCCGTGTCCCGTGGGTACGCCGTCAGTCCCCAGATGTTGGTCGTTTAGATGGTTGTCATTTAAGAATGGTCCCGGTGTCTGCGGTAATCAAACTGCAGCGCAACATTTGGCACGGACTGTCACCGACCTTTGTGCCAGAACAGCGACAGTGCATCGGACCGCCATCGCTGCAGCTGGCTAGGCATTGAGGCTGTGCCAGGCCGACGTCGTTGGCTCGGCTCTTGCCTGACTTTTCCGTAGCCTGTTTTCTAATCTGTCTGTTTTGAAACGGAGTCGACAGATCGGAAATGTCGATGACGCGCCTGGTGATTCGAAGGAGATAGGGACATGACGGAGGTGCGGGTCGTGCAACGCCTGGCCAACCCGGCCGATCTCGTGTGGGCCATGATCGGCGACTTTGGCGGTCTGCACCGCTGGCATCCGCAAGTGAGTAGGGTGGATCTGTCGTGGGAGGGACGTATCCGCACCGTGCATTACGTCGATGGCAGTCGTGCGGTGGAGCGGCTGGAAGCACGCAGCGATGCGATGCGCCGTTATGTCTACGTCGTGGTTGATAGCAAGGTGCCGGTCAACAATTGCCGGGCCACGTTGCATGTGCGGGATAGCGAAGGTGGGAGTGCGGTGATGTGGTCATGCGAGTTCGAACCACTGGGCGATGGTGAGGCCGGCGCTTGCAAGACGCTGCAGGCGCACTATCACGAAGGCCTGCTCGCGCTGGTGTCAGCGCTGAATGGCTGAGTTCTCGATGTAGCTATATGCGACTGATCGCTCGAGTAGCGGCTTCGACATCAATGCCTGGTCGAGGATTTTCCCGGATCGCCTAGCGCGCTGGCCGTCCAGTCGCCGCCCATGTCGCCGATGAGCGACACCGTGTCGAGCAGACGCTGCTGCTGCACGCTCAGTGCACTTTGCTGGGTACTCAACTTGGTTGCCTGCGCGGTGGCGGCGGTGGTGTAGTCGACCGTGCCGGCCTGATATTCATTGAATGCAATGTCGGCTCCGCGGCTGGCGTCACGCACGGCCGAGTCCAGCACGTCACCCTGCTGGGCGAGGATGCGCAGCCCGGAAAGATCATCCTCCACGTTCTGGAATGCCGTCAGTACGGTGCCTCGATAGTTGGCGACCGACGCCTCATAGGCTGCTTTGGCCGCAGCGACCTCGGCATGCCGTGCGCCGCCATCGAACACGGTTTCGCTGACGTCGGCGCCGAGCGACCAGATGTGATTGGCGACGTGCAGCAGGCCGGCCAACGGCGATTGCGAAAAGCCATCGGCGCCCGACAGCGAGAGGCTTGGGTAGTAGGCTGACACGGCGACGCCGATCGCCGCGTTTTCCGCGGCCATCTGCCGCTCGGCCACGGCGATGTCCGGCCGACGCTGCAACAGGGTCGACGGCACGCCAGCGGGTACCAAGGGTAGTGTGGGCAAGGTCGTGCTGTGCGGGATGTCGAGTTCTTCCGGATTTTTGCCGACCAGGACGGCAATGGCGTGCGCGTACTGCGCACGCGACACGCCCAGCGCGAGCAGACTGGACTGCGCATTCTCCAGCTGGGTACGCGCGCTGATGACGTCGGAGGGCGGTGTGGTACCAGCAGCGCCTTGATTACCAACCACGCGCAGAGACTCCTTGTACGCATCGACGGTTTTCTGCAGCAGGTCGATATTGGCGTCGGCCACACGCAATTCGATGACGGCGGTTGCCAGGGCGGTCTGCTCGGACAAGGTGGCATTGGCCAACGTCGCTTCACTGGCCTGCGCGGTCGCTTTGTTTTCTTCAATGGTGCGGCGGACCTTGCCCCACAGGTCCGGGGCCCAGCTGACGTTGCCTTCGAGCGAGCCGGAGTTGATCACGCTGCCGCGTGTGCCACTGGCCGCGCTCGTGCTTGAGCTGCCGCTGCGTTCGCGCGTGCCCGAGCCGGTAACGCCGATAGTCGGGAACAGCCCGCTGCGGGCCTGCTGCACTTCGGCCAGCGCTTCCTGGTAGTTGGCGTAATCCTGCCGCACGGTCTGGTTGGATACCGACACCATGGGTTCGAGTTGGTTGAGCAGCGGATCGTCAAAGCCAGTCCACCAGTCAGCCTTCGGCGCGGCGGCGGAAGGTTCGGCTACCGTCCACCCGGGCAGTTCCTTGTACTGGGTGGGTACGGCAACTTTCGGACGCTGGTAATCGGGGCCGACCATGCAACCGCCGAGCAACAGGGCCAGCGAAGAAGCGAGGACTGTGAGGGATATCTTCATGTTCATGCGCTTGCGTCCGATCGTCTGTTCCACGGCAGCGTTTCCGACCACCTGGCGAGCCTGGCCCGCAGGCGGTCGAGATAGAGGTAGATCACCGGCGTGGTGTAAAGCGTGAAGACCTGGCTGAGAATCAGGCCGCCCATCACGGTAATGCCCAGCGGCTGGCGCAGCGACGCGCCCTGACCAATGCCGATGGCCAGCGGCACGGCGCCAAGCACGGCGGCGGCGGTGGTCATCATGATCGGCCGCAGGCGCACGACGGCAGCGTCGTGGATCGCCCTCTGCGGTTCATAGCCTTCGTCGCGCTGCAGGTGAATGGCGACGTCGATCATCATGATCGCGTTCTTCTTGACGATGCCGATCAGCAGGATGATGCCGATCATCGCGATCACCGAGAACGGCGTGCCGAAGATCAGCAGTGCCAGCGTGGCACCGATGCCCGCCGATGGCAGGGTGGAAAGAATGGTGATCGGGTGCACGGTGTTTTCGTAGAGGATGCCGAGCACGATATAGACCGCCCCCAGCGCCGCCAGAATCAGCAGCGGCATGGTCGACATGGATTGCGCGTACACCTGTGCGGCGCCGGCAAAGCTGCCGTGGATCGATGCCGGCAGGCCCAGCTGCTGAGATACTTGATCGATTTCTTCGGTAGCCTTGCTCAGCGAACCACCGGGCGGCAGGTTGAACGAAATCGTGGCGGCAACCAGGCCGCCCTGATGGCTGACCTGCGTCGCGGTGTGATTGCTGACGTAGGTGGCCAGCGCGGGAAACGGCACCAGCGTCTCGGTTGAAGTGCTGTCCGCGCTACCGCTGGAGCTGCCGCCCTTGGCGTTCGAGATGGCGTTGGTGAGCTGGTTGGCCTCGGCGTTGGCGTTGAGCGCATTGGTGGACGAGGAACTTTGCGTCGATGTTTCCGCCGACTCGGCAGTCACGCCTGTCACTAGCGCGCTCGACATCTGTGTCTGCGCTGTACCGCTTGCATTACCCGCAGCGGTGCTGAATTTGATACGGTCGAGCATTTGCGGGTATTGCCAATATTTCGGTGCAACTTCCATGACGACGTAATACTGGTTGAGCTGATTGTAGACGGTCGACACGGTACGCTGGCCGAAGGCGTCGTAAAGCACGCTGTCCAGCTGATTTGGTGCAAAACCATACCGGGCCGACGTGGCGCGATCCATGTTGACGTAGATCTGCAGGCCGTTTTGCTGCAGGTCCGAGTTAACGTCCGACATCTGGCTGCGGTCTTTACCCAGCGCGGTCACCAGTTTGGGCACCCAGGTGAACAGCGCATTGGGGTCATCGCTGGTCAACGTGTATTGATATTCGGCCGCCGATGAGCGGCCGCCGATATGCAGATCCTGCGCCGCTTGCAGAAACAGCTTGGCGCCGGACACGCCATTGAGCTTCGGGCGCAGGCGATCGACCACTTCGGTCGCTGAGAGCTTGCGCTCTGCCAGCGGCTTGAGCTCGATGAAGACGTTGGCAGTGTTCAGCGCGCGCCCGCCGGTGAAACCGGCTACCGAGGCGACCGCAGGATCCTTCTTCACGATCGCCTGCAGCTGTGCGAGCTTTTTCTCCATCGCCTGAAACGAGATGCTCTGATCGGCGATGATCTGGCCTATCAGGATGCCGTTGTCCTGTTCCGGAAAGAACGTGGACGGCAGCAGCTTGATCAGGAACACGTTGAGCACGATCAGGCCGATCAGCGTCAGGCCGACCAGCAGCGCGTGATCGAGTACCGTGGTCAGCGTACGCGAGTAGGCGTTCTGGAAGCGCTCGAACTGCCGCTCGTACCACAGTGCCCAGCGTGCCTTTGAATGCAGCGTTTTGCGATTCAGTACGAAAGCCGCCATGGTCGGCGTGATGGTGAGCGAAATCACCAGCGAGATCAGAATCGCGATGGACAGCGTCACCGCGAATTCGTGGAATAGCAGGCCGACAATGCCGGGCATCAGCAGGATCGGCAAAAACACTGCGATCAGCGACAAGCTCATCGAGATCACCGTAAAGCTGACCTCTGCGCTGCCGACCAGCGCGGCCTCCTGTACATCCATGCCGGCCTCGACGTGGCGCACGATGTTCTCCAACACCACCACCGCGTCATCGACCACGAAACCGGTGCCGATGGTCAGCGCCATCAGCGATAGATTGTCGATGCTGTAGCCGAGCAGATACATCGGCCCGAAGGTGCCGACGATCGACAGCGGCAGCGCCACCGCCGGCACCAGAATCGCGCGCGGCGACTGCAAGAACACAAACACCACGCCGATGACCAGCAGCACGGCGATGAACAGCGTGCGTTCGGTATCGCCCACCGCCGCGTTCACCGACTGCGAGCGATCCACAGCGATGCCGACATGCACATCGTGTGGCAGCGTCGCTTCGATCGATGGCAGCACTTTGCGGATCTGCGCGACGGTCTTGACGATATTGCCGCCCGGCAATGGAAAGACGATCACCAGCACGGCGTCCTTGCCGTTGTAGAGGCCGGCGTTGCGGATGTTTTCGGCGGAATCCTCGACATCGGCAACATCGCTTAATTTCACCGCGGCGTTGTTGCGATAGGCCACGACCAGATCACGATAGGGTGCGGCCTTGTTGATCTGGTCGTTGGACAGGACCTCGAAACGCTGGTTGCCCTGATCGATATGGCCCTTGGCGCTATTCGCGTTGGCCGCGCTGATCGCCGCGCGCACGTCCTCCAGGCCAATGCCATAGCTGCTGAGCTGATCCGGCTGCAGCTCTACGCGTACCGACGGCAGTGCGCTACCGCCCAATGTGATCTGGCCCACGCCATCGACTTGCGACAACTGCTGCTGGATGACCGAATCGGCCGAGTCGTAGAGCTGCGCGCGCGTCAGCGTTTCCGAGGTCAGCGCCAGCACCATGATCGGTGAATCGGAAGGGTTGTATTCGCGATAGGTTGGGTTGTTGCGCAGCGTGGAAGGCAGGTCGGCGCGTGAGGCCTGAAGTGCCGCCTGCACGTCGCGAGCGGCGCCGTTGATATCGCGGCCGAGGCCAAACTGGATGGTGATCTGTGTCGAGCCGACCGAACTGGTAGACGTCAGTTCGCTGACATCGGCAATCGTGCCGAGGCGCCGCTCCAACGGTGCGGCGACGGTCGAGGCCATGATGTCCGGACTGGCGCCGGCCATGCTCGCCTGCACCACGATCACCGGAAAGGTAATGTTCGGCAGCGGCGCCACCGGCAGGCGAAAATATGCCAACAGCCCGGACAGCAGGATGGCAACACCGAGCAGGGTCGTCGCCACCGGCCGTTTGATGAAGACGCCAGGAATGCTCACGGCGACATACTCACGGCGTGTGCTCTATCGCCTGATCAGACGACGACCCTGAAGACGGCTCCGAACGCTTGCGCCGGAAGCGCAGCGCCATGCGATCGAAGAGCAGGTAGATCACCGGCGTGGTGAACAGCGTCAGCACCTGGCTCAAGGTCAGGCCGCCGATGATGGCTAGGCCCAGCGGTCGGCGCAGCTCCGAACCGGTGCCGGTACCCAGCAGCATCGGCAACGCGCCAAGCATCGCCGCCAGCGTAGTCATCAGGATCGGCCGGAAGCGCAGCAGCGACGCCTCGAAGATCGCTTCTTCCGGCGACTTGCCGTGTTCGCGTTCGGCCTCGAGTGCGAAGTCGACGATCATGATTGCGTTCTTCTTGACGATGCCGATCAACAGCACGATGCCGATAATGCCGATGACGTCCAGATCTTCGCCCGCAATCATCAGCGCTACCAACGCGCCAATGCCAGCCGATGGCAACGTCGAAAGAATCGTCACCGGGTGGATGAAACTCTCATACAGCACGCCAAGTACGATATAGACAGCGACCAGAGCGGCGATCAGCAGGTAGACCTCGCTCGACAGCGAATCCTGAAACGCCTGCGCGGCGCCCTGGAATGACGAGGTGATCGACGACGGCAGATGCACCGCCAGCTCGGCCTGATTGACTTCGTCCACCGCCTTGCTCAACGAGGCGTCCTTGGCCAGATTGAACGAAATGGTGACGGCCGGAAACTGTGCCAGATGGCTGATCACCAGTGGCGACTTGGTGACCTGAATCGCCGCGATGCCTTTCAGCTGCACCTGTCCACTGCTGCCGGTCTGGCTGGGCAGGTAGATGTTGCCGAGCGATTCGATCGTCGGCAGGCTTTCCGGTTTGGCCACCAGGATCACGCGGTACTGGCTGGACTGATCGAAGATCGTCGAGACGATGCGCTGACCGAGTGCATCGTAGAGCGCGTTGTCGATCGTCGCCGGGGTAATGCCGTAGCGTGCGGCGAGTTGGCGATTGACCTCGACGTTGACGCTGAGGCCGTTGTTGTTCAGATCGCTGGTGACGTCGGTGATCGACGAAATCTTTTTCATGCGCGCGACCAGTTGGGGCACGTACTGCGTAAAGGCCTGTTGGGTCGGCCCGCGCAGCACGAACTGGTACTGGTTCGGCGAGATGGTGGTGTCGAGGGTGAGATCCTGCTCGGGCTGCAGGAACAGCTTGATGCCCGATACATTCGTCACCTCGGTCTGCACGCGCCGGGCGATTTCGGCAGCGGTCGAGGAACGATCGCCGCGATCCTTCAAATTGATCAGGAAGCGGCCGTTGTTGAGCGTGGTGTTGGTGCCGTCGATGCCGACGTAAGAGGTGAGACCGGCGACATCCGGATCCTTCAAAATCGCCTCGGCCAAAGCTGACTGGCGTTCTACCATCGCGGTATACGACACCGAATTGTCGGCGACGCTGATGCCCTGGATCACACCGACGTCTTGCGTCGGGAACAGGCCCTTGGGAATGACGATGTAGAGGATCACGGTCAGCGCCAGCGTTCCAAGGAACACCATCAGCGTCAGCGTCTGGCGCGCCATGACAAAGCGCAGCCCACGTTCGTAGGCTGCCAGGGTCTTGTCGAACAGGCCCTCGCTGATCCGCTCGAAGCGGCTGGGGTGGCGATCCACCTGCGCTCTGAGCAGGCGCGCGCAGAGCATCGGCACCAGGGTCAGTGAGACGATGCCGGAGAGCACGATCGTCACCGCCAGAGTGACTGCGAATTCGCTGAATAGACGTCCAATCACGCCGCCCATGAACAGCAGCGGGATCAGCACGGCGATCAGCGAGATGGTCAACGAAAGGATGGTGAAGCCGATCTGCCCGGCGCCTTCGAGCGCGGCCTCCAGCGGCGTCCGGCCTTCTTCCAGGTAACGCACGATGTTCTCGATCATCACGATCGAGTCATCGACCACGAAACCGGTAGCGATGATCAGCGCCATCAGCGAAAGGTTGTCGATCGAGTAACCCAGCTCGTACATCGCCGCCAGCGTACCGATCAACGAGACCGGCACGGAAATACTCGGAATGATCGTGGCCGGTATGTTGCGCAGGAACACGAAGATCACCAGCACCACCAGCGCAATGGCCAGGATCAGCTCGAACGCCGCGTCTGAGACGGATGAACGGATCACGCCGGTGCTGTCCGACACGATCTCGACCTTCATGCCCGCCGGCAGCGTCGACTCCAGCTGCGGCAGCTGCTGCTTGATCTGGTTGACCGTGGCGATCACGTTAGCGCCGGGCTGGCGCTGGACGTTAAGCACGATGGCCTGGGTCTTGTTGTACCAGGCGCCTTGCTCGGTGTTCTGCGCGGACTGGGTCACGCGGGCGACGTCACGCAGGAAAACTGGCGCACCGTTCTGGTACGAGATGACCGTGCTCAGGTAATCCTTCGGATCCTGGATCTGGTCATTGCCATTGATCGTGTAATCCAGCTCCGGGCCGTCGAAGTTGCCCTTGGGCTGGCTGACGTTGACGTTGGCGATCAGCGAGCGCAGATCATCGATATTGAGTCCGTACGCAGCAAGCTTCTGCGGGTCGGCCTCGACCCTGACCGCTGGCACATTGCCGCCGGCCGGCGTGACCAGGCCGACACCCGACACTTCGGAAATCTTCGCGCCGAGCCGGTTGTTGGCGACGTCCTGCAGCTGCGGCAGCGACATCGAGGTGGATGTCACAGCGAGGGTGAGAATCGGCTGATCGGCCGGGTTGACCTTGGCGTAAGTCGGTGGCGCCGGCAGGCCGGTGGGCAGCAGACTGTTGGAGGCATTGATCGCCTCCTGCACGTTCTGCTCGGCGATGTCGAGATTGAGTGAGAGGTCGAACTGCAGGGTGATGACCGAAGCCCCGGCCGAGCTGTTCGAGGTCATCTGCTGCAGGCCTGGAATCTCGCCCAGCTGCACTTCTAGCGGCGCGGTCACCGTGGTCGCCATCACCGTAGGGCTGGCCCCAGGGTAAAAGGTCTGAATCTGGATCGTCGGGTAATCGACGTCGGGCAGGGACGAGACCGGCAGGAACTTCACCGCCACCAGACCGACCATCACCAGGGCGATCATCAGCAGTGACGTTGCCACCGGCCTGAGTATGAACAGGCGGGAAATATTCATCGGATCGCCTGCCTGCCGCTTACGAAGCGTGTGAGGCGGAGGCGGTGTCGTGTGTCCGCTTTCCGCGTGGCTGCTGCGCGCTGGTACCGGACGATGCGGGCGCGTCGGTGCTGCCAGCTTCAGCCGGCTTGGCGGACCTGGCGGACGCGATCTTGATCTTGGCGCCGTCGCTCAAGCGGTCCATGCCATCGGTGACCACTTGCTGGCCTGCCGAAAGGCCCGACAGGATCACGGTATTCTTGCCGTCGCTCGGGCCCTGCGTCACCTTGTGCACGGAGACGGTCTGGTCGGCGTTGACCAGATAAACGTAATCCCCCGGTGCGCCACTCTGCACCGCTGGCGTTGGCACCAGTACAGCGTTCTGCAGGGTATCGACCAGCAGTTTGACGTTGACGAATTCGCTCGGGAACAGCGCTTCATCATCGTTGGCAAAGGTGGCGCGCAGGCTAACCGTACCGGTACCCGTGGCCATCTGATTGCCCAGCGCATACAGCGAACCGGTCGCGATCTGCTTGGTGTTGTCGCTGTTGTAAGCCGTGACGGCCAGCTTGCTGCTGTTGCTATTGAATCGGGCGGTATTGAAGCGGGCCAGCACCTTGCTCAGCGCGTTTTGCGGCACGGTGAACTGCACCGTGGTCGGCTTCATCGTAGTGATGGTCACGATGCCCGGTGAGGTCGATTGCGTGACATAGTTGCCGGGATCGACCAGCCGCAGGCCAACCCGTCCGGCCACCGGCGCGGTGATATGGCAGTAGGTGAGATCGAGATCGTATTGCGCGATGCTGGCACGGTCAGACTGCACGGCGGCCTCGTCCTGCTGCACCGTGAACCTCTGGTCGGCGTAGGTCTGCTCGGCAATCGACTTCTGCTCGTGCAGCTGCGTGTAGCGGGCTAGATCGGCGCGGGCCTGGTTCAGCGTTGCCTGGTCCTTGGCCAATTGCGCCTGCGCCTGCTGCTTGCTGATTTCGTACTGGCGCGGATCGATCTGGGCGAGAAATTGCCCCTTCGTTACGTCCTGGCCTTCCTGATAACCAACCCCGGTCAGGTAACCGCTCAACTGCGGGAGCACATTGACAGTGGCGATCGGAGTGACTGTGCCGAGTTCGCTCAAGGTTTCCGGCATGCTGCCCAGGGTCGCCGTGGCGGCGCTGACCACCTGTGCTGGCGTGCCGACTCTCTCTTTCTTGCCGTTCAAGAGATGAAACACCACAAGAACCACCAGAATGACAATCACCACGATCGTGATGAGCCATCCGCGTCTTTTGTGGGGGTGATGACCGGCTGCGTTCGGAGTGACGGTGCTCATAAACAATCTGCTCGGGGTTCGTCACTCATTACTACCGTACTTTCATTAATCAAAACAGCATCATCCCGGACGGCAGTGCCGTCGTCAGCATCATCGGCAGAGTGTTTTCAACGGCTTCCAGGCCATGCGGTTGACACCGGCAGGATGATTTCATCAAAAGAATTTGCGAAATCGGTCTGGATGGCGCCGTGGCCATACATTCTTGGCAACGGCGCCATCAGCACATTGCCGGCGGCATCCTGATCTCGACTTGTTTCTCAGGCTATCGGACTCGCCTGCAAACCCGCTTGACGAGAATCCTGAAATCGGTATATTTCATAAAATATTGATTTAATTGATATTAATTTCGTAGGTTGGTCGGATAATGTGATTGCCATTGACTCGATTGAGGGGCTCCACACAGCTGAGCGTAGTTTCGTGCGCTGGCTGCCAATGGTGCGGGCGATGCCTTGATGCGGTAGCTGCGAGCCTCAGGCGATGAACGGCAGATCACTTTATTAGCTGTTTTCAGCTATGTGGACTCAGGCGTAGCGATAGAAAATTATTCATACCTGTAGGTTTCTACAGTAGCCCACAGAGGGCAAAGCATCTATCTATGTGATTCCCGGTGGCCGTCTGGAAGTGGCCAAGGAATTCATAGGACGTGTCCGGGAATGATTGAGCTTTGAAAGGCCGCCAGACGGATGATTTCATCCGTCTGGCGGCCTTCTTTTTTAATGTTTCAATCTCACAGCATCAGTCGCCGGCAGATTCAGGGCTCTCCGCGTGTGGTCATCCAATTCGATCCACAAGGCCAGGACGGGCTCGCCATCAATCATTTGAGGCGGCCCCACCCGATGCGCGTGCATGCCGATATTCCGGAGTATTCTCTCGACGCCAAGGGCTGTGAAGGTAATGAGTCGCACAGCACCTTGCGTGGTGGCAACCTCGACTACGGCCGCGAATAGCGAGCAGAAGCGTCTTCTCAGTTCTTCGCGCGATGGTGTGGAAGTTTGGTTCGTGGCCATTGTCGAAAATCGTGACAACTCCCAGACATCCGGGGCGTGCGGCGTGGGTGCGCCATTCATGAGGCTCGGAAAAACCTCGTCGAGCAAGTACGCTTTGGTGGTCGGCAACAGCCGTGCGCAGCCGCAAACGCTGCCGTTCACATCCCTTGCGATGGCATACAGCGTATCTGGCCGATCAAATTGATCGCGCTCTAACCCATTTTCGACAGGAAGCTGCCATTGCAGCGCGTCTATAAAAACCTCGTACCTGTAGACGGCAAGTGCCGTCTCAAGACCGGGAGGCAGTTGGCTTGCCGTGCCAGTCACAACTGTCAGCATGTGCCGTGACTCCGGGGATCGGGAATAACGGCATTGGAGAAGATTCCTTACCTATCGATAACTGGAAGCTTGTACAGTTGACGAAAGGAGTAATTTAGGTCTGCGGATCTGTCTTGGTGATGCTGAAAAGACGTATCGCAAGTCCTCAAGAAAGCGGTGGACGTACAAGTTCAGATATCGAGTGGTGTTGCTGAGATTGCCATTGTTCGGTGGACAGCCAGGTACTCAGTAACTCGCTTGTCCTTTCCATTCCGAGGTCGTAACGGTTTTGCGTAACGAGCATGACGTTACTGCTTATTCCTCCCGGAGCCATGAATTGTCGTCCGTCAGGAAGAGCAAACCAAGCCCAGCCGATGCTCACATGATGAGTTCCGCTCGTTGCCCATTCGCAATAGCCTGCACAAGAAGCCTGAATACCTTCTGGGATGAGGTTCTCAATGAGGTTATGGTCCTCCCAAGACAGCTTTCGAATAAAGTTCAATCTTGAAAAAACTTCAAACGTCATACGTATATAGCCGTCCAGAGATACCTGTGCAGCTTGGGAGGTTGTACGGGGCTGCGAGCTCATTGTGCTTCCATGGCAATGCGAGGTCTACACCGTAGCCCCAGTTTGTTAGACAGCAAACTGTTAGATTCCACACGGTAACGGAGGGGAATAAAAGTGAAGGCTTGGCGTGAAGATTGCTTGGACCAACTGTCTTCAGCGGCAGGGTCTTCGGCTGGAATTTTGAAAGCGCTTGCAGTCATTGTTGATCAGCTTGGCTTTGAATACTGCTCGTACGTTCTTCGTGTACCTTTCCCGGTCGCCAGTCCAGTCGTCACTTGGTCCAGCACCTATCCGGCCAAGTGGCTCGAACACTATTTTACGAATCACTATCTCGATAGCGACCCACTGATTCGGCAAGCATCCCGAGATTTATCCCCCGTTATCTGGGCGAGCGATCATTTCGAGAGTCAGCCTGCTTTTTGGGAAGAGGCAAATGCCCACGGCGTTCGGCACGGATGGGCACTAGCCACTCACGGCAAGCACATGACGACCGGAATGCTGTCTCTTGCACGGACGCACGATAAAGTGACGGCTTCGGAATTGGCGGACAAGGAGCCACAGCTGGTTTGGCTATCGCACGTCACCCATGGGCTGATCAGCGCCATAGAAACCAGGGACATCCGATCAGGTGAGGATTACCAATTAACCGCCCGTGAAATTGAAGTTTTACGATGGAGCGCAGGAGGAAAGACGGCGGATGAAATTGGCACAATACTGGGCATTTCCATGCGCACAGTCACGTTTCACATCACGAGTAGTCTAGCCAAGCTGAACGCAACCAATAAAACGCAAGCGGTTGCAAAAGCATTTCTGTTGAACATTCTCTGATTAAGCGACGTCGGCCTGCCATCAATTCACGATCGCTGAGCAGAGCACCGGCCAAGATAAGTTGAACAGTGCGCTAGACGCAGCAGGGCGGAGCCATATTTCGCCCTCTTAAAGTCATGAGTAGAGGTTACTGATACCGCCTGGCCGTTTACTGACCTGACTGAGTGACCTCGACATCTGGATATCCCTTGGTATTTGTTGTACCATCTAGTTCATTAAAGGCCGAGAACTTGTGCGGTCTTTGGCACTCATAGTAACCGAGTGCTAAATTGTCATCCTGTTATGGAGGTTCGACTCATGTCCCAGTCTTTGGTGACCGCTAGCCTGCCACTCCCCAGCGTCGTGGGCAGTCTGGATGCTTATATTTCCGCCGTTCATCGCATACCGGTGCTGAGTGTTGAAGAGGAGCAGGCGCTATCGCGTGATTTCCTCGAAGAAGCCAACCTGGCCTCGGCCAAGAAGCTGGTGATGTCGCACCTGCGCTTCGTGGTGCACGTGGCGCGTGGCTACAGCGGCTACGGCCTGCAACTGGCTGACCTGATTCAGGAAGGCAATATCGGCCTGATGAAGGCGGTGAAGCGCTTCGACCCGGATCAGGGCGTTCGCCTGGTCAGCTTTGCAGTGCATTGGATCCGTGCCGAAATGCACGAATTCATCCTGAAGAACTGGCGCATCGTCAAGGTCGCCACCACCAAGGCGCAGCGCAAGCTGTTCTTCAACCTGCGCAAGAGCAAGAAGCGCTTGGGCTGGATGAATGCCACCGAGGTGCGCACCGTGGCGCAGGACTTGGGTGTGCCCGAGGCTACCGTGCGCGAGATGGAATCGCGTTTGTCCGGTCGTGATATCGGCTTCGAAGCGCCGGCAGATGCCGACGACGATGCCAAGCCGGCACCGGCGGCGTTCCTGATCGACGACAGCGCCGACCCGTACGAGAACGTGTCCGATGCCGACTATGCCGACAACCAGATGCAGAATCTGACCGACGCCTTGGCTCATCTGGACGAGCGTTCGCGCCATATCGTCCAACGCCGCTGGCTCGACGATGACAAGGCCACGCTGCAGGATCTGGCCGATGAGTACGGTGTGTCTGCCGAGCGCATCCGTCAGGTCGAGGCTAATGCGATGAAGAAGATGCGTGGCCTGTTCGCCGCCTGAACATCCGACGCATGATTGACCACGAACGGCCTCCATTGGAGGCCGTTTCGTTATGCTAGTTGCTGTTTCTACTGGATAGATCCGCACCGATGCCGCGCATTCTGGTGATCGAAGATGACGACGTCACCGCCCGCGAAATCGCGGCGGAGCTGACGAGTCACGGCATCGACGTCGATCGCATTGCCGATGGCAGCGAAGGCCTGTTGCGTGCAGCCGATCCCTGCTACGACGCCATCACGCTGGACATGATGTTGCCCGGCATGGACGGCCTCAGCGTGGTGACCCAGTTGCGAGCGCAGGGCGTCGTTACGCCCGTACTGATGATCAGCGCGCTGTGCGATGTGGACGAGCGCGTGCGCGGCCTGCGTGCAGGCGGTGACGACTATCTGACCAAACCTTTTGCGCCCGACGAAATGCTGGCCCGCGTGGAGGTGCTGCTGCGCCGACACCGTCCGCAGGTACCGCAGACGGTGTTGTCCGTTGCCGATCTGGAGCTGGATCTGGTGCGGCATGTGGCGCGTCGTGCCGACAAGGAACTGTCGCTGTTACCGACCGAGTTCAAGCTGCTGGAATTTCTGATGCGCCATGCGGGGCAGGTACTCACTCGCACGATGATTTTCGAAACCGTATGGGGTTTTCATTTCGATCCCGGAACCAATCTGATCGACGTGCATATCGGCCGGCTGCGTCGAAAAATCGATGTGGCCGGACTGGCGCCGCTGATCCACACGGTGCGTGGCTCGGGATACAGCCTTGCGCAAACTGACTGACAGTTGGCGTTCCACCACCGCGCGCCTGATCCTGATCTACGGTACGTTCTTCGCGCTGTGGGGCGGCGTCGTGATAGGGCTGATCTACTGGCAGGCGGCCAGCTATCTGGGCCGCGTTTCCAATGACCTGATCGGTCGTCAGGCCACGTACTTTTCGATGCTCGACGAGCGCACGCGGCTGCATGCACTGAACGACTACGACAGGCTGGAAACGCGCCGCCTGAACGCGTGGGGCGTGTTCGATGCGCAGGGCAAGTATCTATCGGGCACGATCACGACGCTGCCGGCGATGGTGCCGGTCAACGGCCCGGTGGCGTTGTTGCAACGGGGCGTGGCGCGCAACGACAGCAGTAGTGATGAGCACGGCCGCGTGCGCGCCGCAGCGGTGCGACTGCAGGACGGCCGCATTTTGCTGATTACGCGCGATACCAGCATCGTCGACCGCATTGGCACGATTGTTTTGCAGGCACTGTTGTGGGGGCTTTCGTTGACCGTGATTCCTGGCCTGTTCGGCGGACTGCTGCTCAGTCGCGGACCCTGGCGACGCGTGCACGCGATCCGGCAGGCCACCATGCCGATCATGCAGGGCGATCTGGCACGCCGCTTGCCGGTGAGTCGCCACGGCGATGAACTCGACATGCTGGCCGGCATCGTCAACGCGATGCTCGACGAGATCGAGCGGTTGCTCGGCGAAGTGAAAGGCGTCTGCGACAATATCGCGCATGATCTGCGCACGCCGCTGACGCGGCTGCGCTCGCGGCTGTATCGCCTGCAGCAGCAGTTTGGCGAGGATAGCGACGAGACGGCAGCGCTCGACGCATGCATGGTCGACACCGATGCACTGCTTGATCGCTTCCGGGCGCTGCTGCGTATTTCCGAACTGGAAAATCAGCGCCGCCGGGTCGGTTTCGACAATGTCGATCTCGCCGAGATCCTGCGTGAAGTGCATGCACTGTATCTGCCGCTGGCGGAAGATCGCGGCCAGCAGCTGGCGCTGGATCTGCCAGCGCTTCCCTTCATCCATGCCGATCGACACTTGCTGCTCGAGGCGCTGAGCAACCTGGTTGGCAATGCGATCAAGTTCACACCGCCGGGAGGCCTGGTGGAAATTCGGGCGCGTACGGCCGACGATGGTCCGTGGGTCGACGTGAGCGACAGCGGGCCAGGCATTCCGCCGGATCAACGTGACGCGGTAACGCGTCGTTTCTACCGCACCGAGAGCAGCCGCAGCACGCCCGGTTCAGGGTTGGGGCTCAGCATTGTGAGTGCGATAGCGCGGCTGCACGGTTACACGCTGGAAATTGCAGGTAGCGAGCGAGGTGCCCGACTGAGTCTGCATTGCCTCGATGCCGCTGGCGCGTGAAAAGGTTCGATACAAAGTCGCTGTTACAGTATTGATTGTTTGGGTTATTTGTTGCCACAGGGGCTGTCTGACACACCACCGTTTTGGCGCATGAAAATATCTTCATGCGCCAAAACGGTGGTGCGATGGCGCGCCGTGGCAAAATTCGCTGCTACGCAACATTATCGCGGGATACTCCATGCAGGCCCTCGTGCGGATCGCGCTATCGCGACCCTACACTTTCGTTGTTCTGGCGTTGCTGATCCTGATCATCGGCCCCCTGTCGGCCATGCGCACGCCGACCGATATTTTTCCCGATATCAATATTCCGGTGATCGCGGTGGTGTGGCAGTACACCGGTCTGCCGCCCGATCAGATGGAAGGCCGCATCACATCGCCATACGAGCGTGTGCTGACCACCACGGTCAATGACGTCGAGCACATCGAGTCGAAATCCATCGTCGGCTTCGGCATCGTCAAGATTTTCTTCCAGCCAACGGTCAACGTCGCCACCGCGAACGCCCAGGTGACCGCTGTATCGCAGACGCTTCTGCGCCAGCTACCGCCCGGTACCACTCCGCCGCTGATCCTCAACTACAGCGCGTCGACCGTGCCGATCCTGCAGCTGGCGCTATCGGGCAAAGGGTTGACCGAGCAAAATTTGGGCGATCTGGCGTTGAAT
This sequence comes from Rhodanobacter sp. A1T4, assembly GCF_014207185.1. GTDB lineage: Bacteria > Pseudomonadota > Gammaproteobacteria > Xanthomonadales > Rhodanobacteraceae > Rhodanobacter. The sequence goes on along the minus strand of NZ_JACHCP010000010.1, from coordinate 26,350 downwards.
ATCCTGCGTCCGCAGCTGGTGTCGGTGCCCGGCGCCGCGGTGCCTTACCCGTATGGCGGCAAAACCCGTCAGGTGCAGATCGACATCGACCCGTCGGCACTACAGTCGCGCGGACTGTCTGCCAACGATGTGGCCAACGCGCTGGCGGCGCAGAACCTGATCACGCCGATCGGCACGCAGAAGATCGGCAATTTCGAATACACGCTGCAGCTCAACAATGCGCCCGGCGAGCTGCAGGGGCTGGCTGATCTGCCCGTCAAAACTGTCAATGGCACCACCATCTACATTCGCGATGTCGCGCACGTGCTCGACGGTGCGCCGCCGCAAACCAATATCGTGCATGTCGATGGTGGCCGTTCGGTACTGATGAGTGTGTTGAAGAATGGTTCTGCTTCGACTCTGGCCATCGTTGCCGGTATCCGCCAGCGAATGGAAGATGCCAAGGCGACCCTGCCTGACAACCTCAAGATTGCGCCGATCGGCGACCAGTCGATCTTCGTGCGTGCGGCGATCACGGGTGTGGCGCGCGAAGGCATTATCGCGGCGGCGCTGACCAGTTTGATGATTTTGCTGTTCCTCGGCAGTTGGCGCTCCACCGTCATCATTGCGGTGTCGATCCCGCTGGCGATTCTCTCGTCCATCGCGGCGCTGTCGGCGATCGGCGAAACGCTCAACATCATGACTCTGGGTGGTTTGGCGCTGGCGGTCGGTATCCTGGTCGACGACGCCACGGTGACCATTGAGAACATCAACTGGCATCTGGAGCAGGGCAAACAGGTCGAGCGCTCGATCCTCGATGGTGCGGCACAGATCGTTACGCCGGCATTCGTTTCGCTGTTGTGTATCTGCATCGTGTTCGTGCCGATGTTCTTCCTCGAAGGCGTGGCGCGCTTCCTGTTCGTGCCGATGGCCGAAGCGGTGATGTTCGCGATGATTGCCTCGTTCATCCTGTCGCGCACGCTGGTGCCGACGATGGCGAAGTATCTGCTGCATCCGCATGTCGATGAGCATGGTCAGCACTTGGAAGTGAAGCCGACGCGCAATCTCTTGGTGCGCTTCCAGCGTGCGTTTGAAGCCCGCTTCGAAAAGGTGCGGGCGAGCTATCACGGCCTGTTGGCACTGGCGATGGAGCACCGGCGCATTTTCGTGATCGGCTTCATGACCTTTGTGGTGCTCTCGTTCGCGCTGGTGCCGATGCTGGGCCGCAACTTTTTCCCCGATGTGGATGCGGGTCAGATCCTGATGCACGTGCGGGCGCCGGTGGGCACCCGACTGGAGCAGAGCGCTGAGCTATTTGCGCGGATCCAGCAGAGCGTCAAACGCATCATTCCCGCCAGCGAGCTTGGCACCGTGGTCGACAATATCGGCCTGTCGAACTCCGGCATCAACAATACCTACAACAACACCGGCACGATCGGCGAGCAGGATGGCGACATCCAGATCGCGCTGAACGAGGGCCATCACCCGACCGCCGACTACGTGCGGCAGATGCGCGAAAAACTGCCGCACGAATTCCCTGGTGTGACGTTCTCCTTTCCGCCGGCCGATATCGTCAGCCAGATCCTGAACTTCGGTTCGCCCGCGCCGATCGCGCTGCAGATCCGTGGCCCAAAGCTGCCGGCCAATTTCAAATATGCCGACACGCTGCTACGTGAGATCAAGCGCATCCCGGGCATTGCCGATGCACGCATCCAGGAGTCGCAGGCGAACCCCGGATTCAACATCAACGTTGATCGTACCCAGGCGCAGTTGCTGGGCATCACCGAGCGCGATGTCACCAACAGTCTGGTAGTGAACCTCGCCGGCTCCAGTCAGGTGGCGCCGACTTTCTGGCTCAATCCTGCGAATGACATTTCCTACCCGATCGTGTTGCAGACACCGCAGTACACGCTGGATTCGCTCGCCTCGCTGCGCAACCTGTCGGTCACCGGCAGCAACGGCAACTCGCAGGTGCTGGGTGGATTGGCCACAGTCAGCCGGCAAACGACCAATGCGGTGGTCGATCAGTACAACATCCAGCCGGTGGTGCAAATTTTCGCGACCACACAGGATCGTGATCTTGGTGGCGTCTCGGCCGATATCCAGAAAGTGATTGCGGCACACGACAAAGAGTTACCGAAAGGTTCCCACGTCGAGCTCTTTGGTCAGGTCAAGACGATGAATAGCGCGTTCTCGGGTCTGCTGTTTGGTCTGCTCGGCGCGATGGTGCTGATCTATATGTTGATCGTGGTGAACTTCCAGTCGTGGAGCGATCCGTTCGTGATCATCACCGCCTTGCCTGCCGCGCTGGCTGGTATCGTGTGGATGCTGTTCGTCACGCACACGGCGCTGTCGGTGCCGGCGCTCACGGGTGCGATCATGTGCATGGGCGTGGCCACGGCCAACTCGATTCTGGTGGTGAGCTTCTGCCGCGAGCGCCTGCACGATCATGGCAATGCGCTGGAGGCGGCACTGGAAGGCGGCTTCGTCCGTTTCCGCCCGGTGCTGATGACGGCGCTGGCGATGATCATCGGTATGGCGCCGATGGCGCTGGGTCTCGGCGAAGGCGGCGAGCAGAATGCGCCACTGGGTCGCGCCGTGATCGGCGGCCTGATTTTCGCAACAACCGCAACACTCTTTTTCGTGCCCGTGGTGTTCAGCATCATCCACGCGCGCTATGTCCACAAACCTGATCCGGCGCCCGCCTCCGGAGAGCCTGCCCATGTCTGAGTCCACTTTTCCCAAGCCCACGCCACCCTCGCATCGCGGAGTTCGGCTGGCCGGGCTGATCGCTCTGGTGGTGGTGATCGTTGTCGTGATCATCGGCATCGCCACCCGCGTGGTCGAATCCAAAAATCTGAAAACCTGGACCAACGAACAGACGGTGCCGACCGTCAACGTTGCCACGCCCGAAAAGAACGGCGCCGGCTCGCCGCTCGAGCTGCCCGGACGCATTGAGGCCTACACGCAGGCGCCGATGTATGCGCGCGTGGCTGGCTATCTCAAGTCCTGGAAGGTCGACATCGGTGGGCGCGTCAAGGCTGGCCAGCTGCTGGCCGAGATCGACACGCCGGATCTGGATCAGCAACTGCTGCAGGCCAAGGCCGATCTGGCCAGTGCGCAGGCCAATGAGGCACTGGCCTCGACCACGGCCAAGCGCTGGCAGGCCATGCTGAGCTCCGATTCGGTTGCCAAGCAGGAAGTGGACGAAAAAACCGGTGACTTCACCGCCAAGCGCGCGCTCGCCAACGCGGCCAAGGCCAATGTCGATCGCATCGAGGCAACCAAGGCTTACGCCCGCATCGTCGCGCCGTTCGATGGTGTGGTGACTGCGCGCAATACCGATGTCGGTGCGCTGATCAACGCGGGCAGCACAGGTGGTGGTCAGCCGCTGTTCGTGGTGTCCGACGTCAGCAAGCTGCGCGTCTACGTGCAGGTGCCGCAGACTTTCGTGCCGTCGATTCCCGCGGGTGCCACCGCACAGCTCACCGTGCCGGAATATCCGGGTCGCACATTTGACGCCAGGGTCGACGCCTCGTCGCAGGCGGTCAATGCCAGCTCCGGCAGCACGCTGATCCAGCTGTCGGTCGACAACGCCGACGGCAAGCTGATGCCGGGCAGCTTCACCAATGTGCGCTTCAAGCTGGACGCCAATGCCGCCGGGCTGCGCGTACCGGCTAGCGCGCTGATCTTCAACGCTAGCGGTCTGCATCTGGCGACGGTGGACAGCGACAACAAGGTGACGTTCAAGACGGTGACGATCCTGCATGATTACGGCAAGACCGTGGAGATCGGTTCCGGTCTCGCCGCGGACGATCGCGTGATCGACAGCCCGCCGGATGGTCTGGTCAACGGCGATCAAGTCAAGATTTCCGAGCCGCAAGCCAAGAGCAAGCCCGATGACAAAGCCTGAGATTCCGGGCCGGCGTCGACTAGCGCAGTCGGCCTTGCTTTTGCGCAGTATGCCGCTGGCAATCGTCATTGCGCTCGCCGGCTGCTCTTTGGCGCCGGTATACAAGGTGCCGACCGTACCGGTTGCTGCGTCTTACCAGGACGCGTCTGATAACAGCCGTAGTCTCTGGCAGACCGCGCAGCCGTCCGATCAGCTGCCGCGCGATCAGTGGTGGCAGATCTATCACGACGCGCAGCTCGATCAATTGCAGCAGCGCCTGCTCGCCAATAATGCCGATATCGCCGCGGCGCTGGCGCATTACCGGCAGGCGCAGGCGTTCAATCTGCAGGCGCGTTCGGCACTTTTCCCGACCGTCAGTACCAACGCCAATGGTCAGCGCGATCGTGAATCCGATACCAAGCCATTGCGCGGCTCGCTGACCGGTCCCAATGCGTCGCCAGCAGATTACAACTCGTTTACTGTCGGTGCCGAGGTTGATTACGAGGTCGATCTGTGGGGCCGCGTACGCAATACGGTAGAAGCTAGCAAGGCCGAGACGCAGGCATCTGCCGCCGATCTGGCATCGGCGCAGCTGAGCCTGCAGGCTCAGCTGGCCGACAACTACATTCAGCTGCGCGGACTCGATCAGCAGATCGCATTGTTCCAGCAAAGCATCGACGCGTTTCAAAAGGCGTTGAAGCTGACCCAGACGCTGCACACCGGCGGCATCGTGTCAGGGCTGGACGTGGCGCGCGCGCAGTCGCAGCTGTCCTCGGCCAAGTCGCTATGGTCACAGGCGCTGGCACAGCGAGCGCTAGTCCAGGACGCAATCGCTGTGCTGGTCGGTGACTCGGCCAGTACGTTCAAGCTGGCTGCGCAGACTGATACGATCGCTCTGCCGCAGGTGCCGATCGGCGTACCGACCACCCTGCTGCAGCGTCGCCCGGATATCGCAGCGGCCGAACGCCGTGTTGCTGAGGCCAATGCGCGTATCGGCATTGCCCGCGCCGCGTATTTTCCGTCGTTGACGCTGAGTGCACAGGGCGGTTTCCAGAGCGCGCAATACCCAAGCCTGCTCACCGCGCCGAATCATTTCTGGGCGATCGGCCCCTCGCTGTTCGAGACGATCTTCGACGGCGGCAAGCGCAAGGCCGGCGTGCGCGCCGCCAAGGCTGCTACCGATGAAGCAGGCGCGCGCTATCGCGGTGTGGCATTGAATGCATTCGCGCAGGTCGAGGACAATCTGGCCCAGATCGATCACATCGGTGTGGCCAGAACCGATCAGAAAGACGCCGCCGATGCCGCCCAGCACTCCGTCGATCTCTCGATGGAACGCTACAAGGAAGGCGCTGTGGGTTATCTCGACGTGGTGCAGGCCCAGACCACGGCACTCGACGCTCAGCGTAGCCTGCTCACGCTCAACACCAACCAGCTACGCGCCAGCGTGCAATTGATCAAGGCGCTGGGTGGTGGCTGGTCGACCGCCGAACTGCCGGCTGGCAAGCGCTAGTTCTCATGGAGAGTGGCTCATGATTTAGCCGTTTGAACGGCTAAATCATGAGAATGCATAGCGGAGTTTTATCTCAGCGCCGCGAACTGGTCGCATGCCCCAACGCAATGCCCTTCAGCACATTAAGTGCTTGCGATAACGCGTAGTCACCGGTCGCCAGTTTGGCGTCATCGGCGCTGCCGTCGTTGTTGATGTCGTCGCCGGTGGTGGCATTTTCGTTGGCTAGGTGATTGGGCAGGTCGGATTCGGAGCTGATCAGCGAGGCAGGGCTGTCGGCTTTTTTCACCGTGAGGTCGGCTAGTGCGATATCCGGCTTGATACCTTCGGCCTGGATCGAGGTGCCGTTGGGCGTGTAATAGCGCGCGGTGGTGATCTTGACGGCGTGATCGGCGTCCAGCGGCAGCACGGTCTGCACCACGCCCTTGCCGAATGTGCGCTGGCCCATCAGCAGGGCGCGGTGATTGTCTTTCAGCGCGCCGGAGACGATTTCGGCGGCCGATGCGGTGCCGTTGTTGGTGAGCACCACCATCGATGCGCCGTTGAGCAGGTCGCCGGGGTGCGCGTTGAAGCTCATATTGGAATCCTGCAGCCGGCCGCGCGTGCTGACGATGATACCGCTATCGAGGAAGTCGTCGCTAACCGCGACGGCCGCCGTCAGCAGGCCGCCGGGATTGTTGCGCAGGTCGAGCACGGCGCCTTTTTGCGGGCCGTTCTTCTTGATCAGTTCGCCAAGTTTTTTGTCGAGATCTCCGGCGGTATCGTCCTGGAACTGGCTGATCCGGATATAGGCATAGCCGGGTTCGAGCTCACGCACCTTGACGCTGCTGACCGCAATGGTTTCACGCACCAGATGCAGATCGATCAACTTGTCGCTCTTGGCATGCACGATGGTGAGATCGATCTTGCTGCCCGGCTTGCCGCGCAGCTTGGCGTACATGTCGTCGATATTTTCCGAGTTGATCACGGTGCCATCGATCTTGACGATGGTGTCACCAGCCTGGATGCCGGCGCGCGATGCGGGGGTGTCATCGATTGGCGAAACGATCCGCAGCGCGCCGTCGTCCTGCAACACTTCGATGCCCAGACCGCTGTATTGGCCAGTCGTGTCCTCGTTGAGCTGGGCCAGGCCGTCCTTGTCGAGGTATTCGCTGTGCGGATCTAGCCCGCTGAGCATGCCGGTGATCGCGGCCTTCATCAGCGTCTTGTCATCGACCTTTTCCACATAGGCCTGTTTCACCACTTCGTAGACGCGGCTGAAATTGCGGATATCGTCGAGGTCGACCTGATCGGGGCTGGAGCTTGTACTCGCGGGCGCGGCGGTGGTGCCTGTCGATGCGGGAATATCGGCCGGAGATGCCACGCTGGTATCGGCGGCAGGCGCTGTCTGCGCTTGCGCAAAAGGTAGAGCCAGCAGCAGGGGTAGTGACGTCAGCAGGGCGATCTGGCCGCGGAAAGAACGACGCATGGAATGGCTCCGTGAAACAAATAAACGTCGTACCGCAGTCCGACGGAAAGAGAGTGGAAACTGAGATAACCCGGATTGAGACAGCTCGAGCCCGGTGAAATTCATCAACGGCAGCATCCTAGCCTGCGATAGCATGTTGTTGGCGTCAACGGCGCTGGCTCAACCAGCTACGCGGGTCCACCGGTTGGTTGTCCCGGCGCAATTCGAAATATACGCCGGTGTTGACGCCAGTCGTCGGGCTGGCGGTGCCAATCGCTGAACCGGCTTCGACCTGGTCACCCACCCCGTGCAGCAGGGTCTCGTTATTACCGTACATGCTGAGCCAGCCGTTGCCGTGGCTGACGATAAGCAGCATCCCGTAGCCACGCAGAAAGCCGGCATAGATCACCCGGCCGCGTGCCACCGCGTGGATTTCGCTGCCGCCCGCCGCCTTGATCAGCACGCCGTTGCCGAAGCTGTTGACCACGCCGCTGGCCGGCCATGGCAAATTGCCGCGGATATTGGCGGTCGCCTTGCCGACGTCCAGTGGCGGTGGCGGCAGGTTTTGCCCGGGATGCTTTTTACGCGCCGCCTCACGCGCGGCGGCCGCCTGTGCCTGCGCTTCGCGCGCGGCATCGTCGATTGCCTTCTGCAGTTTGGCGACCAGCTCGTTCAGCGCCTGTGCGTTCTGTTTCAGCACGGTCAGCTTCTGCGCTTGATCTTTGTATTGCGCGTCGGTTTCGGCGGCCAGCTTCTGCTGCGCGGCCCGCTGCTGGGCCAGCGTCTTGGCCTGCTGCTGTCGTTGCACGCGGGTAGCTTCCAAGGCCTGTTGTTCGGCACTGATCGCGGTTTGCAATTCCTGCAGCTTGGCCAGATCGGACATCAGTTGCTGAACACGCTGCACCCGATCTTGCTGAAAATATTTCGAGTACATCAGCGCGCGTGAGATGCGTGCCAGGTCTTCATCACCCAGCAGCAGGCGCAGGTCCGAACCCTGACCCAGCGCATAAGTGGCACGCAGCAGTTCGCCGATGGCAGCGTGCTGGCTATCCAGGCTCTGCTTCAGCGTGGCCTGCTGCTGCTGCAGATCATCGAGCTGTTTCTGCTTGGCGGTCAGTTCGGTGTCGGTCTGGTGAACCGCGCGGGCTGCCGTGGCCAGTGCGGTTGCCTGTTTGGCCAGTTCGGCATTGGCGCTGTCGCGACGGGTGGCGGTGTCGGCCTGCTGCTTGGCCAGCGCGTTCATCTTGGCCTGGATGTCGGCCAGTTTCTGCTTGGCGTCAGCCTGCTCGCTACCGGTCTTGCCATCTTGCCGTGCCTGCACGGAAGGTGCCGCGAGCGTGCAGCCCAACGCCGCGGCGACAAGCAGCACGGGGATGGACGATCGTTGGATGAACAGGCGGCGGGCAAAGCGGGTGATTGGCGGCATCTGGCGATTATCACCGAGCCGGGCGTGGGTGGCGAGCTACCGGGGAGCGGCTTCGCCAAACTGGTATGCCCACGCAGGCCGCATCAGCAGAGGATCTGTGCCGTTGTTAAAGAAGCGTAGCCTGCTCCCGATCGTCAAGATAAGCCGATCGCGCGACGGCAAATTGCTTCTCAATCGCACCATGTCAGCGCCATATGGCCGTCCAAATGCTTTGACGCTTAGCAGCAAGTGTGTTTTAGTCGGGATAACCCCGTTCGTAGCCAAGGCGCTTACCACCTCGCCGGCTTCGTGCGCTCAGTCATTCCATCTGCCGCGGAGGCCCGATGGCGCAGTCAGTTATTACCACGTTGTATGACCCGGCTTTCGAACACGACAGCTGCGGGTTTGGTTTGGTCGCGCAGATCGACGGCCACGCCAGTGCGTGGGTGGTCGATACGGCGTTCGAAGCACTGGCCAAGCTTTCGCATCGTGGTGGCGTCAATGCCGATGGCATCAGCGGCGATGGTTGCGGCGTATTGATTCACACTCCCGCGCCGTGGCTGCGCGCATTGGCGAAGGAAGCGGATATTCCCGTTGCCGAACGTTTTGCCGCTGGCCTGGTGTTTCTCGATCCGGCGGGTAGCAACGCTACGGCGGTGCTTGAGCAATACATCGTGGAAGAAGGACTGAGCGTGGCTGGCTGGCGCGAGCTGACAGTGAACGCTGACGCCTGCGGCCCGATGGCTTTTTCGAGCTGTCCGCGCATGCACCAAGTCTTCGTCAACGTTGGCGATGGCATGGACGATGAGAAGTTCGAGCGCGCGCTGTTCCGCGCCCGGCGTCGTGCCGAGACCGCTTTGGCGGAAGATGCGCAGTTTTATGTGGTGACGCTCTCCTCGCATGTCATTGGTTACAAGGCGATGGCTGCCCCTGGCCGCCTGCGTGACGTCTTTGACGATCTGCGTCACCCCGCACTGGTGAGTGACGCGGTGGTATTCCACCAGCGCTTTTCCACCAATACCTCGCCACAGTGGCGGCTGGCGCAGCCCTTCCGTTTGCTCGCGCACAACGGCGAGATCAACACGATTCGGGGCAACCGCCGCTGGATGCAGGCGCGCGAAGCGATCCTGCATTCGCCGCTGGTCGATCTGAGCGATATCGGCCCGCTGGTGCGACAGACCGGCTCGGATTCCGAGAGCCTGGACAACGCCTTGGAAGTGCTGCTGGCCGGTGGTCTCGACATGCTCACTGCGATGCGCGTGCTGGTGCCGCCCGCCTACGCGGCGCGCGAGGATATGGACGAGGATCTGGCCGCCTTCTACGAGTACTACGCGCTGCACATGGAGCCATGGGACGGCCCTGCCGGCCTGGTGATGTGCGGCAGCCATTACGCTGCCTGTGCGCTCGATCGCAACGGCCTGCGTCCAGCGCGCTGGGCGTTGTCGGACGACAACCATCTGATCGTCGCGTCCGAGGCTGGCCTTTGGGATGTGTCCGCGTCCAAAGTCGTCGGCAAGGGTCGGCTCGGGCCCGGCCAGATGCTGGCGGTTGATTTTCGCGCTGGCAAATTATTGTTCGATGCCGACATCGACGCGATCAACCGCAAACGCGCGCCGTTCCAGCAGTGGTTGCGCGAGGGCATCACGTATCTCGAATCCGATCTGATCGATCCCAGCCTGGCGGCCGAACCGCTGCCAGCCAACGAACTGCATCGCTGGCAGAAGCTCTACGGGCTCAGCCGCGAAGAACGCGAAACCGTGCTCAAGGTGCTGGCCGAAACCGAGGCCGAGCCAACCGGCTCGATGGGTGACGACACGCCGGTGGCAGCGATGTCGCGTCAGGTGCGGCCGCTATTCGACCGCTTCCGCGAAGGCTTTGCGCAGGTCACCAATCCGCCGATCGATCCGCTGCGCGAGCTACTGGTGATGTCGCTGATGACGCAGATCGGCGCTGAGGGCAACATCTTCGAGCTGTCGGCAAAAAACGCCAAGCAGATTTTGCTCAATTCGCCGATCTGTTCGCAGCGCAAACTGCGCCAGATTCTGGCGTTGCCGCAGTATGTCAAAGGCACCGTACAGGTCGACCTTTGCTATCCGGTCAGTGAAGGGCTCGAAGCGGCGCTGCGGCGGTTTTGTCGTGAGGCCGAAGAGGGCGTGCGCGCTGGCGCCGGCATGGTCTTCATCACCGATCGCTACCCGAACAAAAAGACCCTCCCGGCGCATGCGCTGCTCGCGGTGGGAGCGATCCACGCGCACCTGACGGAGAGCGGCCTGCGCTGCCAATGCAATCTGCTGGTGGAGACGGCCACGGCGCGCGACGCGCATCAATTCGCCTGCCTGATCGGTTTCGGCGCGACCGCCATCTATCCATGGCTGGCGTATCAGAGTCTGTTCGAGCTCGGTCGTGATGGGCACATCCATCGCGGCGACAGCAACCAGCGTGAGATCGGTCGCAGCTATCGGCGCGGCATTCGCAAAGGCCTGCTGAAGATTCTTTCGAAGATGGGCATTTCCACTGTCGCCGGTTATCGCGGTGCGCAGCTGTTCGAAATCATCGGGCTGGCGCCGGAAGTGGTGGCGCTGTGCTTCCCCGGCACGCCGTCACGCGTCGGCGGCGCGGGTTTTGCCGAACTGCAGAACGATCAGCGCCTGCTCGCGGCCGAAGCATGGAACGAGGCCAAGCCGCTGCACGCCGGCGGCCTGTACAAGTTCGTCTATGGCGGCGAGTACCACATGTACAACCCCGACGTGATCGATACCTTGCAGCACGCGGTGCGCACGGGCGAAATGGCCGACTATCGCCGCTACGCGCAGCAAGTCGATTCACGACCGCCATCGGCGTTGCGTGACCTGTTATTGCCGCACGGTATTGGTGAGCCGATTCCGCTGGACGAGGTCGAGCCGGTCGAGGCGATACTCAAACGTTTCGATTCCGCCGGCATGTCACTCGGCGCGCTGTCGCCCGAAGCGCACGAGGCGCTCGCCACGGCGATGAATCGCCTCGGCGGTCGCAGCAATTCCGGCGAAGGTGGTGAAGATCCCGCGCGCTATGGCACCGAGCGCATGTCGAAGATCAAGCAGGTGGCGTCGGGTCGTTTCGGCGTCACGCCGACCTATCTGATCAATGCCGAAGTGCTGCAGATCAAGATCGCGCAGGGCGCCAAGCCCGGCGAAGGCGGTCAGCTGCCGGGCCACAAGGTCGACGAGACCATTGCGCGGCTGCGTTTCGCCAAGCCGGGCATCGGCCTGATTTCGCCGCCGCCGCATCACGACATCTATTCGATCGAGGATCTGGCCCAGCTGATCCACGATCTGAAGGAAGTGAATCCGACTGCGCTGATCTCGGTAAAGCTGGTGTCGCACGCGGGTGTTGGTACCGTCGCCGCCGGTGTGGTGAAAGCCGGCGCGGATTTGATCACCATCTCCGGCCACGACGGCGGCACCGGCGCCAGCCCGCTCACCTCGATCAAGTACGCCGGGACGCCTTGGGAGCTTGGCATGGCCGAAGTGCAGCAGACGCTGCGCCGTAACGGCCTACGCGGTCGCGTGCGCTTGCAGACCGACGGCGGCCTGAAGACCGGCCTCGACGTGATCAAGGCGGCGATGCTGGGCGCCGAGAGCTACGGCTTCGGCACCGGCCCGATGGTCGCGCTGGGCTGCAAATATCTGCGCATCTGCCATCTCAACAATTGCGCCACCGGCGTGGCCACGCAGAACGAGCGGCTGCGTAAGGATCACTTCATCGGCCTGCCGCAGATGGTGATGAACTACTTCCGCTTCGTCGCCGAAGACGTGCGCCTGCACATGGCTGCGCTCGGCGTGCGCAGCCTTGGTGAGCTGGTTGGCCGCAGCGATTTGCTGACCCAGGCCGAAGGCAGCACGGCGGTGCAGCGCCAGCTCGATCTGTCGCCGCTGATTTCCAATGACGGACTCGGCGTCGATGTCGACAGCGCCTGCGTGATGGCGCGCAATCCGATGCGTGATCCGGCCGCACTGGCCTCGCGCATCAGCGCCGACGCGGACGAGGCGGTGACCAGCGGACAGAGCGCGACCTTCAATTACGCCATTGCCAATACCGATCGCGCGATCGGTGCGAGATTGTCTGGCGACATCGCTCGCCTGTATGGCGATCACGGCATGGACGCGACGCCGATCATCTTGAAGCTCGATGGCGCAGCGGGCCAGAGCCTCGGCGCGTGGAATGCCGGTGGCGTGCAGATCGAACTCACGGGCGAAGCGAACGACGGCGTCGGCAAGGGCATGACCGGTGGACGCATCATCGTGCGGCCGCCACCGGAGTCGCCCTTCGCCAGCCAGGATGCATCGATCCTCGGCAACACCTGCCTGTACGGTGCCACCGGCGGCGAACTGTTTGCGGCGGGACGTGCGGGCGAACGCTTCGGTGTGCGCAACTCCGGTGCGCTGGCGGTGATCGAAGGCGCTGGCGACCACTGCTGCGAATACATGACCGGCGGCGTCGTTGCTGTGCTCGGTGCCTGTGGCCTGAATTTCGGCGCGGGTATGACTGGCGGCTTCGCCTACGTCCTCGATCTACAGCGTACCTTCGTCGATTGCTACAACCACGAGCTGGTCGACATCGTGCGTATTTCGCCCGAGGGCATGGAGCATTACATGCAGCATCTGCGTGGTCTGATTGCGCAGCATGCCGAACATACCGGCAGTGCCTGGGCCAGACATTTGCTGGTTGATTTTCGCGGGGTGTTGCAGCGTTTCTGGCTGGTCAAACCCAAAGCCGCCAGTCTTGCTGCCCTGGCCGACGAACTGCGGAGAGCCGCGTGAGCCACAAGCTATTCCGTTTCATGGATCTGCCGCGACAGCCGCCGCGCACCGTACCCGTGGCCATCCGTGTGCTCGGCTACGGCGAGATCAGCGGCGACTTCGCCTCGACCGACGCCAGCACGCAGGCCGGACGCTGCATCGACTGCGGCAACCCGTATTGCGAAAACGCCTGCCCGGTACACAACTACATTCCGAACTGGCTCAAGCTCGTTGAGGAAGGTCGGCTGTTCGAAGCGGCCACCTTGATGCACGAAACCAATCCGCTGCCGGAAATCTGCGGTCGTGTATGCCCGCAGGATCGTCTATGCGAAGGTGCCTGCACCCTGGAGCAGGGCGACTTCGGTGCGGTCACCATCGGCAGCATTGAGCGTTCGATCACCGATGAGGCGTTCCGCCAGGGCTGGCGGCCTGATATGTCGCACGTGGTCGAGAGCGGCCGACGCGTGGCGGTGGTCGGTGCCGGCCCGGCGGGCCTGGCCTGCGCCGATCGCCTGCGTCGCGCGGGTATCGCCGCGGACGTGTTCGATCGTCAACGCGAAATCGGCGGCCTGCTCACGTTCGGCATCCCTCCGTTCAAGCTCGACAAGGGCGTGGTGCGCACGCGTCGCGATGTGCTCGAGGGCATGGGCGTGCAATTCCATCTTGGTGTGGAGATCGGCCGCGATATCGCGTTCGAGCAATTGCTCGCCGACTACGATGCGGTTTTCGTCGGTACCGGTGCCTACACCTTCGTGGATGGCCAGCTGCCGGGAGCGGAACTCGATGGCGTGCACTACGCACTGCCGTTCTTGATCGCCAACGTCGACCGCCTGATCGATGAGCAGCCGGTACCAGCCGCACTGGATCTCAATGGCAAGCATGTCGTGGTGCTTGGCGGTGGCGATACCGGCATGGATTGCAACCGCACCGCGATACGTCTGGGTGCAGCCTCAGTGACTTGCGTTTATCGCCGCGATGAAATGAGCATGCCCGGTTCGCGTCGCGAGGTCGGATCGAGCCGTGACGAAGGTGTGCAATTCCTGTTCAATCGCCAGCCGACAGCTCTTATAGGCGACGACAATAAAGTGCGCGCGGTGCAGGTCGTCACTACCGAGCTGGTCGACGATGGCAAGGGTGGCGTGCGGTTGCGCAACGTCGAAGGCAGCGAGAAGGAGCTGCCCGCCGACGTGGTGATTCAGGCTTTCGGCTTCCGCGCCAGCCCGCCGGCGTGGTGCGATGCATACGGCATCGAACGCGATCGCAGTGGCCGCATTCTTGCAGGGCACGACGGCCGGCTGCCGTTCCAGACGAGCCACCCGAAAGTGTTTGCCGGTGGCGACAATATGCGCGGCGCGGATCTGGTGGTTCGCGCGGTTTACGACGGTCGCGAGGCGGCATCGTCCATTGCGCTTTTATTCCAGCAGCCGCATTTTGCAGAGGATGCACTTCAAATCGGCGTCGTTTGACTGTTCTGCAATATATTTCGACATTCGAATTAATGAGTTGCGACGTAATTTCTCGCTTATGGAAATCAAGCCGCAAATAGTGCAGTTTGAATTCGTCGATGTTGCGAGTTGAGCGAGTTCCATCAGCGTGCGAAACGACTGCCTCAAATTTTCGACTGTCGGATCAGTAACGTGATGTCCAATGGCACATTTCCGTCTGAGGGATATGCAACGGCAAGGGCTGATTACAGATTTCGCTTCATGCTATTCATTGCCTGCTTTCGGTGAGCGGGCTTCACGATATCCATATCATGAGTAAACTCGATACCGCTCAGGCAAGCGACACGACATTCAGGATATTCACTACTGTCAACACCGTGCGCGTCGGGTTGTGGCAGGACGCCCGACGGGCCTGCGACCAGGCGCTGGCGCAGGGGCTCGCGTTCGTGGTGATCCTGTACGAGGCGAGTGTATTTGCCGACGAACGCCTGCTTGCGGATGAGGATCATCAGCGCGCTGAGCGCTTTCGACGAGCCCGTGATCGCCACAACTTCGTCCTGGGCCGTACGATCATCCACCATCTTGTTCGTCCGATGGGCGTTTCGCTGCCGTCAGCCTTCTCACTTGGTCGCCATGGCAAGCCATTCCTGCCCGGTTGCCCGTCCTACAATTTGTCCCACTCGGGTAGTTGGGTTGCCTGCGCCATCAGTCGGAGTGCACTAATCGGTATAGACGTTGAAACCTTCGAGCACCTGCAGGATTATCGCGATTTGCTGGCTATCACGACCCACCCAGCCGAACGCCAAAGCATCGACCAGGCGGCCCCTGACCGGCAGCTGGCATTGTTCAAGCGGTGCTGGACGCGGAAGGAAGCCGTACTGAAGGCGACTGGCCAGGGACTGAGCGACGATCTGGGCTCAATAGACGTTTGCTTGGCCGAAAGCGAACCTGTGCTGAGCTACCCGGCTTCGCTGCGCTTGGTTGACCTGCTGGTGGACGATGATCGGGTGACGATCTCACTGGCACTGGATACTTTGGTGCCTGGTGTGGTGGTAATGCTTCTACTGTGAGCAACGGCGGACTCGTCGTGATGCAACATCAAGACAAGAATCTCGACCATCTCACGGTTGCTGCCCGGCTGCTTGAGCAAGATGACTTTTGAAGCTCTCGGGCAATGAGGCGAACGGTGCAGCGTTGCGCAGGATAACCGGCTTGCATTGCACCGCACACAAGTAATGCCGTTAGTCGTAGATCGTGTAGCTGCTGGCGTGTTCGCGATCGAAGTGCGGGATGTTCGGCAATGACCTAGCCTTTCGGCAGCGATCACCACGCGCTGCGTGTAGACATGCACGCCAGGTTGGGCTTCCCGTCACGCTAGGGGATTGCCGTGCAAGCGGAGAAGATACATGCGGATGGAACACGATCGCTCCGTCCACTATTCGGTACGACGGTGCTCATAAGTATCGCCACGTGCGCGGCGATTTTGCGATAGCTGCCAAGCATGCGCACGAGGTTGCCTGAAACGGTTGGAATTGCGCTTTGCTAGCGAAATTACTTGCGTCAAGTATTTTCTCGCGGCACTTCAATCAGCGCAAAGATCGATGCAGTATCTCGCTGATGAATCACAGCCGCTCCTTGCTCGAAACGTTGGCAGACGCGTGTAAAGTGCCGTTCAAGAATTTGTCGTGCCACTGGTGACTCACTTAGGTGCGGTCGAGTTTGATGGTTGCAACGAGGAAATTCTGACCGAGCCGATTGAGCTGGTGAAGAATTTGAAGCGTGAGTTCTCACGTTTTCTGAGTCTTCATCGCATCGGAAATGCTTTCCAGCAGTCTCAGCGAGTTGCACTTCCCTATGATAGATTCAAGACTCGGTCGACAACCCAACGCATGATCGCCTCATGTCAGAAGGTTTGGCGATAGACGAAATTGCATTGGATTGGACGGATGCAAGCGTCGGTCGAAGCAACATGTGTTGGGGAAGATGAAGGAATAAACACACTCATTAGCTCACGAGGCGATGAGTGCTGCTGAGCCAGGGGTTCGGGTTGGAGCAACACATGGAGAAGGTGGGTGTTAATTCGTCGGCAGCTTCAGGATTGTCACGCTCGGTGCAGCGGAAACGCGGACAGTCAGTTCGTTTCCGGCGTTGCACGGATGGCAAGTTGTGCTCCGGGTCGGGCCACGCAGCAATGGCACGTGGCGGGGT
Source organism: Rhodanobacter sp. A1T4 (assembly GCF_014207185.1). Lineage (GTDB taxonomy): Bacteria > Pseudomonadota > Gammaproteobacteria > Xanthomonadales > Rhodanobacteraceae > Rhodanobacter. The sequence goes on along the minus strand of NZ_JACHCP010000010.1, from coordinate 9,689 downwards.
GAGCTGCGACTCAAGCGAACAAGACGGGACATTCCTTCGAACGCGTCAACGTCTCGGCGAAATGAAGTGTATCCGGCATTCCAAGTCGCCCTATATCCAGGATCCCTCCGCCACTCGATATGTATTGTCGTCGCTCGGCGTCAGTTTCGCGACTTACGCACCGAGATCGTGGACGTCATATGGAGTAAGGAACAACTCTGGGTGAATTAAGTTAAATCCCAAATCGCATGGGTTGGTCGGTCCGCAACCAACGCTTTGTACGAGTCATCTTTTTCATGCTGTGAGCGTTAATCGTTAGTCGAAATGTAACGACGATCGCACTTTTCTTTTTGCGGGGGAACATTCATGTCCATCAGCTCGAGTCAGTCAGAAGCGATGTATGAAGTGGTTGTAAACCAAGATGGGCAATATTCGATTTGGCCAATGAATAAGGCCGTGCCACAAGGGTGGGAGAAAGCAGGCAAGCAGGGTTCAAAAGAATCCTGTCTTGAATTCGTTCGCGACGTATGGACCGATATGCGCCCACTTTCGCTGCGTGTGCGGATGGAGTCCAGCCAGTCCAATTAGCCGCGTTGCGAGCGGCGAAATGAAATAAAACAACGGCATCTTATCCTGGGTAATTGACATGCTACTAGATGAGCATCGGATGTTCCTTTGCGCGTGTTTTTGCACGTCATGCGCCAGTTTGCATGCACGCCTCAGGCGGCTGTTTGCAAGGTCCGTCATATATTTTCAATTCGCCAATTCATTTATGCAGGGGCGGGTCGCGTGATTTCAAGGCGGAATGATGGCCCGGCATCTGTGTGCTGCATGGCACGCACGAGCCATGGGATCTCTTCGCGTATGCGCAAATGAAAACCGTATTTCTTTTTTCAGGACAGGGCTCACACCATTTTCAAATGGGCCGGGAGCTATTTGAGCGCGATGCGTGCTTTCGGGCCACCATGCAACACGCGGATCGCGTGTTGCGTGAACGTTGCGGCGAATCGGTATTGACCACGCTGTTTGCAGAACGCAACAACAGAGAGATCCCTTTCACTCGCCTTTTGCACAGTCACCCCGCGATCTTCATGGTGGAATATGCGCTGGCGAAGTCGCTGATCGACGCTGGCGTGCAACCCGACATGGTTCTTGGCGCGAGCCTGGGTACATTCGCAGCGGCTGTCGTGGCAGGTTGCATCGATTCGGATGACGCGTTGCTCACAGTGATCGAGCAGGCGATTGCGCTGGAAGCGCATTGCGAACCTGGATGCATGATCGCGGTGATGGGTGAACCGGAGCGCTATCTCACACCTGAATTGCTCGCGCTCTGTGAGCTTGGAGTGCGCAACTTTGCTACCCATTTGGTGATCTCGTTACCGGAACCGAACGTGGCAGTGGTGGAATCCTATCTCCGCCAACATGGCATGGCGTTCCAGCGACTCGCCGTCAAGTTCGCCTTTCATTCACGCTGGATTGACGCCGCTGAGCAGCCTCATCAGCGATCCCTGCGCACGCTTCAACTTCGGCATGGCAATGTTCCCATCGCTTGTTGCGCTACCGGCAAGCTGTGGCACTCCTTGCCTACCAGTCACTTCTGGTTGGCCGTGCGCGATCCGATCCTCTTTTTGCAAACTATTGGCCTGATCGAATCACAGGACAGTTACCGCTATATCGATGTCGGTCCGGGTGGAACGATGGCGACCTTCCTGAAATATGGGTTACCGGTCGATTCACCATCCCGGATTCATCCAATCATGTCGCCGTTCGGTGGAGACATGGACCGGTTGACCAAATTAACGGCGATGTCTCAGCCGCCAGCGCGGCAAATAGATCGAGACATGGGCTCGGCGAAATCGGGCCATCAAGACAACCACGCACGGAGCAAGCGCAGCATGGAGTCACGCAACATGAAGGCCATCATCTTTCCAGGCCAGGGCTCCCAGTTTAAGGGGATGGGTAAAGATCTCTTTCCACTCTTTCCGGAAAAGGTCAAAAGCGCATCGGACATCCTGGGCTATTCGCTGGAGGATTTATGCCTGAACAACTTGCAAGGGCATTTGTCGCAGACGCAATACACCCAGCCTGCCTTGTTTGTGGTCAATGCTCTGCATTACTACCGGCAGCGAGAGCTGCAGATCGCTGCTGAAACCGATTGGCAGCCAGATTTCCTCGCTGGGCATAGCGTCGGTGAATACAACGCCTTGCTCGCGGCGGGCGTGTTCTCCTTCGAAACGGGGCTACGCCTTGTCAAGAAGCGGGGAGAGCTGATGGGGGCGGCCAGCGGTGGCGGGATGGCCGCGGTGCTGGGCATTTCGGCCAACGACGTCAGGGCAGTGCTGAATGACAATGACCTTGATCAGATCGACATCGCGAACTTCAATACCCCCACACAAACGGTGATTGCTGGCACGAAAGACACACTCGCCGCGGCGGCTGAACTATTTGCGCGAATGGAATTGCGCTGTGTGATGTTGAATGTCAGTGCAGCATTCCATTCCCGCCACATGCAATCGGCACAAGCCGAGTTTGGCCAATTCCTGCAGCAATTCTCCTTTGCGACACCCGAGGTCACGGTGATCGCGAATGTGACGGCACGTCCTTACGATCGATCGCGTATAGCGGAGACGCTAGCCAGGCAAATTGCAGCTCCGGTGCAGTGGGTGGATTCGATTCGCTATTTGATGGGGAGAGGCGAGGTTGAGTTCCATGAAATGGGAGCGAACGTACTTTCGAAAATGGTGTTGGAGATACGAGCCAAGGAGACACCGATTGTTGACGATGCGTCGATTACTCAGTCTGCGGATGACTTAGATACAAGTAAGGTCATACACGGTGAAGGCGAGACGATGCGGAACGCGAGCGGCTTGGTGGCGAATGCAGCAGAAGCGTTTCACGAGATAGATTCAATAGCGAGTAGCGAGGTGCCGCTTCGGGTGGCGGCGACGGCGCTGGGCAGCGCGGTGTTTCAACGGCGCTTTGGTTTGAAGTACGCCTATATGGCGGGAGGGATGTATCGCGGCGTGGCCTCCGCCGACTTGGTGATCAAGATGGGCAAGGCGGGCTTCTTGAGTTTTTTCGGCGCGGGCGGTCTGTCGCTCGCCAAGATTGAGGCGAACATCGTTCGCATCCAAAGCGAGCTCACGGCCGGTCAGCCCTATGGCATGAACTTGTTGGCGAACTATGAATACCCCGCGCAAGAAGATGCGGTGGTGGCTCTGTATCTCAAATACGGGATCAAGAACGTCGAGGCCGCCGCCTTCATGCAAATGACCCCGGGGCTGATCCGGTTTCGCTTGCAGGGGTTGCGTATTACTTCGCACGATAAGATCGTTTGCGACCATCGCGTCGTAGCCAAGGTATCGCGCCCTGAAGTAGCAAAGGCGTTTATGAGTCCGCCGCCAGTCGCCATGGTGCAGAAGTTGCTCGAGCGACAGCTGATAACACCGCAGCAGGCCGAGTGGTCGCAAAAAGTCCCCCTCAGTCACGACATCTGCGTCGAAGCCGACTCCGGCGGTCATACCGATGGGGGCATCGCCGCGGTGATGCTGCCGCCGTTACTTCGGCTTCGTGACGAGATACAACGGACGTATGGTTATGCGGAGCCAATTTGCATGGGGTTGGCCGGCGGCATCGGCGGGCCGGAAGCGGCGGCCGCGGCATTCCTGCTTGGCGCGGATTTCATCCTGACCGGCTCGATCAACCAATGCACCGTGGAAGCGGGTATGAGCCCGGACGGAAAATCGATGTTGCAGGAAATGGATATCCAAGACACCGAATATGCACCCGCGGGGGATATGTTTGAACTGGGGGCACAGGTTCAGGTGTTGAAGAAGTCCGTCTTCTTTCCTGCGCGGGCGAATAAATTGCTCTCGCTTTATCGCCATTACGACAGTCTGGACGATATACCAACGCGTACCCGGAAGCAGTTGGAAGGCACGTTCTTCAAGAAGACATTTGATGAGATCTGGCACGAGACAGCAAGTTATTTCAGATCGGTAAATCTTGAGCACGAAATTGCGAAAGCCGAGGCAAATGCGAAGCACAAGATGGCATTGGTGTTTCGCTGGTACTTTGCCTACAGCACTCGTATTGCCATGGAAGGCAAAGGCGACGATCGTGTGAATTATCAGATCCAGACAGGCCCGGCATTGGGCTCGTTCAATCAGTGGGTCAAAGGGACGGAGTTGGAGCATTGGAGCAAGCGGCACGTTGATCACATTGCGATCAAGATCATGGATGCCACGGCGGAGCATTTGACACGGTCCTTTGCCCGTTTCCTCGATGGCTGAAAAGGCAGTTTGGAATGGGCTGGCCTGATTAGCGTCGAACCTCAATCGTCCATGGTGTGATCCCGGACGATCAAGGCGTTGGTGGCACGTATCAAGCACTCAAGCAGACGCGGCACTTCAAGCTGCAGCGTTTGCTCCATTCCACCATGGCACGTCCGTTTTTCCAGGCGCTACGTTTGCGTCAGGCCAGAAATTCTCAAGGTAGTGAGATTAGAAGCTCATCAGGTTGGTTGAAGCAGCATCCGAAAGAACACACCACAGGATATGCACGATCATGAATGCCGGTCAGATTCTGCCCCAGGAAAGCCCATCGCAATCTGTTGGTGAAGGAGGGAATGATCCTATTGCTGTCGATCATCGCGACAGCGAGGATATGGCCATCATCGGGATGGCTTGCCGTTTTCCCGGCGCCGACAACTATGGCCAGTTCTGGGAAAACCTGTGCAACGGTCTGTCCAGCATCGGCGAGATCCCAGAAAACAGATGGGACAAGGATGCTTTTTATTCGGCCGATGTGCGGGATAAAAACAAGTCCATCAGCAAGTGGGGCGGATTTATCCATGGCGTAGAGCATTTCGATTCGGATTTCTTCGGTGTCTCGGCACGCGAAGCGGAGGTGATGGACCCGCAGCAGCGGATCATGCTGGAGCAGGCCTGGGCATGCATGGAGGACGCTGGCTACGACCCCAAGACATTCAGCGGTACCAACACCGGTGTCTATATCGGTGTGTTCAATTTCGACTATGAAGATCATCTGAGACATGCGCTCGATGCGATCGAGGGGCATGTCTCCACCGGGACGCATACAGCGCTCATTCCGAACCGGATCTCGCATTTCTTTAATTTGCATGGCCCGAGCATGCCGATCGATACCGCATGCTCGAGCTCGTTGGTCGCGCTGCACAAAGCGGCCCATGCCGTCCGTCGCGGCGAGTGCGACTACGCCCTGGTGGGCGGGGTGAGCGTGTTGTGCAGCCCCACCCATTTCATTTCATTTTCCAAGACCGGCATGTTGTCGCCGGACGGCAGTTGCAAGAGCTTTGACGAGCGCGCCAACGGCTATGTCAGAGGTGAAGGCGCGGCCATGGTCTTGATCAAACCACTCGATAAGGCGATTCGGGACAAAGACCGAATTGCCGCAGTATTGCGCGGCACGGCTGTGAATCACGGTGGCCGCGCACGCACGGTGACCTATCCGGGATCTACCGCACAATCGAACGTGATCGCCGAGGCCCTGCGTCAAGCGAATGTGCCCGTCAGTACCGTCGGTTATGTTGAGGCGCACGGGACAGGTACGCCCAAGGGTGACCCGATCGAAGTGGAAGGCCTGAAAATGGCGTTCGCTCGCGTTGCCGCCGATCGTGGGGAGGTATTGAACGAACATTCCTGCGGTATCGGCAGCGTCAAGACCAATATCGGTCACTTGGAATCGGTCGCTGGCGTGGCGGGCTTGATCAAGACGATTTTGTGCATGCAGCACCAGGCCTTTCCGCCGCTCGTGCATTACCAAAAGCTCAACCCACGCATTACGCTGGATGACAGCCCGTTCTTTATTGTCGACACGGCGCAGCCGTGGCCGGCATTGGTCGATGAACGCGGACAGGCCATCCCTCGTCGCGCCGGTGTCAGTTCCTTTGGCTTTGGTGGCGTGAACTCCCACGTCGTGGTCGAGGAATATGTCGAAGCTGAGGGTGAGACATCCCGTGAGGGCAACGGCCTAACGGCTGTGCCCTCACCCGATCAGTCGCCTGTGCTGATTGTGCTGTCAGGCAAGACGGCATCGGTGCTGCGCGAACGCGTGCATCAACTGCTTGCGGCTATTGCGTCGCCTGATGTTCGCCGTGCCGATTTGGCGGATATGGCCTACACCCTGCAAGTCGGACGGCAGGCCATGGCAGCGCGTCTGGCGCTGGTGATCGACTCCTTCGAAACGCTGCAAGCACGGCTTGAAAACTGGCTGGCCTCATCATCCGCGTCGAGTGACATTTTTACCGGACAGCTTTCGGCCGAGGTGTTGGCGCAGGCAGCCGATGTGGCGGAGCGTGATAGCTCGCTGACCACGCCGCTTGTCAGCGGAGATCTCCAGGCAGTCGCCGCAAAATGGGTCGAAGGACACGCCTTTGATTGGACCGCTTTGCACGAGGCGGGCAAGCGCCGCCGGCTTGCACTCCCGACCTATCCATTCGTCAAAGAAAAACATTGGGTAGAGGCGAAGCCATCAGCCGAATCGACTTCATCGCAAGCAGCCATCCATCCGCTCGTGCATCGCAATACATCGAACGTCTCTGGGCTACGGTTCAGTAGTCGCTTTACCGGGAAGGAATTTTTCCTCGCCGACCACGTCGTGCAAGGAGAGCCTACCCTGCCGGGTGCGGCACAACTGGAAATGGCGCGCTATGCGGCAGAGCAAGCTGTCATCGGCACGAGTCAACACCGTTTGAAAGACATCGTGTGGCTGCGGCCTATCGTGGTCGCGTCCGAACCGAAGGACATGCATATCGCGCTGTTCCCGGAAGGCAACGGCGAATTCAGTTTCGAGCTTTATGACGATGCGGGTGGCGACGAGGGCACGGTGTATAGCCAAGGCTCGGTAGTTACCGTGGCGGATGCGCAGTCGAACGTAGCGGTGGTGCACGATCTTGCCGCGATGCGTCTGCGCTATGCGCCAACGCGGCTAAGTGCGGAGGCATGTTATGCCGCGTTTGACCGGATGGGCTTGAGCTATGGTCCTGGCCATCGTGGCTTGAGTGAGCTGTTCATCGGAGAGGGACAGGCACTGGCACGGATCACACTGCCGGATTCGCTGAAATCGCTGCAAGAAGGCTACGTCCTTCATCCCAGTATGCTCGATGCGGCGTTGCAAGCGGCTATCGCTTTTCAAGCCGAGGATGCAGGCGGATTGGGTGAAGCCGGATTGATGCTTCCCTTCGCCTTGAAATCGCTGGAGGTACTGGTTCCCTGCACCGAGAACATGTGGGCGGTGATACGGCGCAGCGCCGGTAATGCGGCAGGGGATGCACTGCAAAAATTCGACATCGACTTGTGCAACGAAACCGGATTGGTCTGTGTACGCCTCGGCGAGTTTTGCGCGCGCGCCGCTGCACAGACGGAATCCGGCGAGCCGGTACGCACAGCACTGTTCCACCTCAATTGGACTGCACAGCCGGCGGTCGCTGGCGGCGCGTCAGGCTATGCGCAACATCTCGTATTGCTATGCGGTGGATCGGAAAACCTCGGTGCGACGTCAGTCGACGTCCAGGCGGGGCTGTTGAGTGCCGTATGCATTGATATCGACACGGGCGACTCGTTGGCGCAGCGCTATGAATCAGCCGCTGGCACCTTGCTGGAGCAGATTCAATCACTGAGCAGCCAACCGGGACGGCATCTGATCCAGTTGGTTGTGCCAAGCCATGGCATCGACCAGACGATGGCGGGATTGGGCGGCATGTTGCGTACGGCGCAACTGGAAAATCCGCGCATCGTTGGTCAGGTGATCAGCGTCGAGTCCGGTCAGAACGTGGTGCAGGCGCTATTGGAAAACCGCGACAGCCCGGCGGCGTCCGTCCGTTACGCCGCCGGTGTGCGTAAGGTGGGCGCTTGGGCCGAACGTCCATTGTCGCTCGATGTTGCGTCGCCGTGGAAAACACAAGGCGTGTACCTGATTACTGGCGGCGCGGGCGGCCTCGGTCTGATCTTCGCTCACGAGATCGCACGCGAAGTCAAGGGTGCAACCCTGATTCTGACCGGGCGCACAGCACTGAACGAAAACATTCAGACCGGCATGCGCCAACTGGAAATACTGGGCGCGGCGGTGCGCTACCACGCGATCGACGTCACCGATGTGGTTGCTATGACGCATCTTGTGCAAAGCATCCCGGAAGAGTTTGAAAACCTCGACGGCATCATCCACTGCGCTGGTGTCTTGCGCGACAGCTTCATCATCAAGAAGACACGGCAGCAACTGCATGAGGTACTCAGCGCCAAAGTGGCCGGCACACTGAATCTGGATGAGGCCAGTCGCGACATGGCACTGGATTGTTTCATCTGCTTCTCGTCCACATCAGGCGCGCTTGGCAACGTAGGTCAGGCCGACTATGCGGCGGCCAATGCTTTCATGGATGCGTTTGCACACCACCGTGCTGAATTGGTGGCGCAAGGGCTACGCCATGGGCGCACGCTGTCGGTGAACTGGCCGCTGTGGGAAGAGGGCGGCATGCAGGTTGATACCGCTACACGTCAAAGCATGACGCAGCAGAGCGGATTGATTCCTCTACGCGATGCCAGTGGTCGTGCTGCTCTGGTGCAGGCCGTGGCGAGCGATCTACCTCAGGTGCTGGTGGCCGAGGGCGTGATACATCGTTTTAAGTCCGGCTTGTCTGTTGTGGCGAAGCCCATCGCCGTAGTGGCCAAACTCGAGCATGCGGCATCGAATGCACCGTCTGACGAGCTGCAAGAAAAAGCCATACGCTATTTCGTTCGATTGTTGTCGGGCACGCTCAAACGTCCCGCTCACAGCATCGATGCGCGGGTGCAGATGGAGGCCTATGGCATCGACTCGATCCTGGTGATGGATTTGACCCGAACCTTGGAGCAAGTGTTCGGCCCACTGTCCAAGACATTGCTTTTCGAGTACCAGACCATTGCGGCGCTGGCTGATTATTTTCTGGAGAGTCACCGCGCCCACTTGAGCGAGGTGTTGGGCGAAACGCTGCGCGATGTTCCGGAAGCACCACCATCACGTGATGAAGAATCATCTGTCATTTCCGTGATGACGAGCCGTCGTCCTCGCTTTGGTGTGAGCCATCGCAGTCTCCAGGACATGAGCGGCCAAGCCGGTGATGGCGAACGCTTCAATCGGAGGATGATAAGTAGTGATGTCGTTGAAATCGCGATCATCGGCGTGTCGGGTCGTTATCCGCAGGCGGGCAACCTTGAGCAATTCTGGGCCAACCTGAGTGGCGGCAAAGACAGCATCACCGAGATTCCCACCGAACGCTGGGACTACAGCCTCTACTACGACAAGGACCGCACCAAGCCGGGCAAGACCTATGGCAAGTGGGGCGGCTTTATCGAGGGTGTCGATCTGTTCGATCCGCTGTTCTTCAATATCTCGCCGCGCGAAGCGGAGTTGATGGACCCGCAGGAAAGGCTGTTCCTGGAATGCGTGCATGCCACGCTGGAAGACGCGGGCTACACCCGGGACAATGTGGCCGAGGACAGCAGCGTCGGCGTCTACGTCGGCGTGATGTACGAGGAGTACCAGCTGTACGGCGCGCAAGAGCAAGCCAGGGGAAACAACCTTTCGATGCTCAATAGCGCGGCGTCGATCGCGAACCGTATTTCGTACTACTGCAACTTCAACGGTCCAAGCCTGGCCCTGGACACGATGTGCTCGTCGTCACTGACGGCGATTCATCT
>NZ_JACHCP010000009.1 GCF_014207185.1 Rhodanobacter sp. A1T4 | reverse complement strand
TGAGGGCTCCTTACTTTCCTCGCATCGCTGACAAGGTGCGGCAAAGAAACATATATTTGCGCATAGCTCGGGGTTTTGCGTTTTTACACAGCCTCGACCCGAAGGAGTCACCCACGGCTGTCCGTTTTCAGGAGGGCTGTTCACCTGCGGTCCCGACGTTTGATTGGTCGGCGATGTTAGCTCTGCGCAAGCTCCTGCTGTTTGAACCAGCGCAGGCAGCGGCGCCTGCGCTATTTCAGCCGACCAAGTGCTGCTACGCAGATATGAATTCACCCTCGACAACCGCTTGCCTGCTGGGGGGACCAATATTCTCGGCCAGGAAGCGTTCCATGGCCTCGTAAAATGCGAAGCGGTTTTCCTCGTTCAAGAAGCCGTGTCCCTCGTTGTCGCATACGATGTATTCGACCTCGACGCCCCTGGCCCGCATGGCTTCCACCATTTGATCGGATTCGCTTTTTTTTACCCGCGGGTCATTTGCGCCCTGGGCGATCAATAACGGTACCTTTATGCGATCAGCGTGAAGTGCCGGCGATGTGGCTGTAAGTTGTTCCTTGTCCTTCTCGGGGTGACCGACCATCTCGTAAATCATGTCGCGCATCGGTTCCCAGTAAGTCGGCATAGTCTCGACAAAGGTAAACAGGTTGGAGACGCCGACATAGTCAATGCCGCACGCATACAAATCGGGTGTAAAGGCAAGTCCCGCCAACGTGGCATAGCCGCCGTAGCTCCCGCCATAGATCGCGATGCAACTCTGGTCGGCGATCCCCTGTTCGATAAGCCAATGAACGCCATCGGTGATGTCGTTCTGCATAGCTAATCCCCATTGCTTGAACGATGCCTCCCAGAATTTTCTTCCGTAACCAGTGGACCCACGAAAATTGATCTGCAGGACCGCATAACCCCGATTGGCCAGAAACTGTACGTTGGGATCGAATCGCCACGTATCGCGATGCCACGGTCCGCCATGCGGAAAGACTACGACAGGAAGGTTCTTCCTATACGCGCCGATTGGCACAGTCAGATAGCCATGCATGTCGAGTCCATCGCGTGACGTGAACTCGATGGGTTCCACTGGCGCCATGTCCTGCTCGTGCAGCCATGGGCTGAGATCGGCAATCTTCTCTACGCTGTGTGTCGTCTTGTCATACAGGTAGTAGGCCCCTCTGCAGCGATCACTATAAGTCCCCACGATGAATTTTTGCTCGCTTCTGTCCCGGTCCGCGATCGAAAACTCGTAGCCGGGCAAAGCATCGGAGAGCTTGCCAAACATCTCTGCAACCTCGTCATCGAAAAGGTGGTTTTCAACCTTCCACGAGGTGAAGGTCGTACCCGTCAAGCACTGTCGCTTTCGCGAGTAGAGCAAGCCCGAGATGTCGTAGTCCTGATGCGAGTAGATTTCACGCACTTCTGTCCCACTGGATAGGTCGAATTCGACCAGTGCCGCCGTATCCCGAGATAGATTCGATGCTGCGTAAATACGTTCGTTGTCAAACGTAAACAACAGCGGCCGTATCTTTTCTTTGAATCCAACCGTTACGACAGTCTCGAATGCGTCTTCTTCGCTGCGCCGGTGCAAAAGGCTTGTATTGACCCCATCGTAGGTGACAGCAAGTCTGAGCTTACCCCGATGATCCGTTTTCCAGCCCATGATGTTGCCTGGATTTTCTGCCAGCAGCTTTAGCTCGCCCGTTTCGACGTTGAGGCGATAGGGATCGAATATGCGAGGGTCTCGCTTGTTCAGGCCGATAATGACCGCGTCTTCCTCGTCCTCAAGGTCGTCGATGATGACCGTTTTTACACCATCGAAATCCGTAAGCGGCTTGAAGTTTTCGCCATCAATATCCACGGCGAACAACTGGTGATTTTCATCCCCACCCTTGTCCTGCAGGTAGAGGATTCGAGTGTCGCTGGCCCATAAATAGGAAACGATGTCTCGCTCGACCTCATGGGTAACGCGTCGGGCTTCCGCTGTCCCTAGCTCTTGCACGAATATATTAAGGCGGCCATCAAACGGCGCCAGGAATGAATAATGCCGCCCATTTGGCGATATTTTGTATGCCGTTTTTCCGGATTGCGAAAAAAGTCTTTCAATGGAAGCTTTTGGGGCGTCATGGTTCTACCGTCTCCGGGTTCGTGAAGATGTGGGGCGTGGACGCTGCCTTGCCTTGGTTGGCCGCTCCGGAAGAGTGACCATCGATACCGTTCGCTGTGTGCGATTCTTGGCGGGCCCAAGTCCCGCAAACCGTTTGATGAGCGCTTGCATCTCTTTCATGAAGCCAACGAATTCCTCTGGTGACGCAAGGAAAGTCGCCTGCAAATAGTGGACGTCATCGCGCACCACATCGACGTCATCGGATCGCATGTAGCGGCCAAAGTCCTCAAGCAGCGACGCGAGAAAGACCGAGAAATATTTCAGATGCGTGTCGGGGTCGATGTCCGGGATGTCTTCGGGAGGCATCTTGATCGTGTTGGGATCGAGTCGATAGGTACGTTCCATCGCACCACGCACGGGTGTCTCTGCCGTGACGATCAAGACGCCGGCTTCGGCCAGGTGGTTCAAATGTCGGTAAAGCGTGGCTTGCGGGACATCGTCAAGCCTTTCTGCCAGGTCCCGAGCGGTAAGTTCTGCCTCTCCTAAGAACGCCCGCACGATTCTCAAACGTATCGGGTGTAGTAAGACATCTATGGCGGTCTTTTTTGTCAAAGAGCATCCAACCTTTATCAATTTCGATAAAGGTAGTTCAAGCTTGCGACCAGTGTCAAGCGGGCGATGTCCGCCGCGCCTTGATCACGATCAGCTATACCCAGACACCCGTTTGGCATCAGAAGTCATAGTTGGTGGCCAACGGTGTAACGGCTGTGCTGGAGAAGTTATATGTGGCCGTCGAGGCCAGCAGAGCGATACCCAGTGGCTGGCGTGTCGGCGTGCGGGACGTCGCGTTATCGCCTATACGTCGAAGGGCAGCTTTGGGACGGCCGATTGAGGCCACGGCTGCCTCGAAGTGGCCGATGGAAGACGTTCGTGGTCGGTCAACAATTCGGTGCCACTAATCGTGGCCTTTTTGAACTGACGAACGATTATTGATTCGCTGCAGCCGTGCTGGGAGAGCTCGGGACTGCCGGATTGAATGGCACGGCTGGGCCAGCAGTAAAACCCTTGCGCCAAAGCGCGAGCTGATCCGCGATGCCGCTGCCGATATTGATCTGCGGTTCGGACGGCGTGAGCTTGTCGCGCTGTTCCCACTGGCTTATCTCGCCACTGGCCTGTTTGAAGGCGGCGATGAAATCCGGGGTTTGGTTCAGCGCATCGACTAGCCAGGCCTTGCCAAAATAAGTGGCGTCGGAATCGCTACCGCAGCCGAAGGAGCTGCGGTCGGTGCGGGCAGCGGTGATGATCAGTGTGCCCGGGTTGTGCAGTGGTGGAACGAATCCACCGGAGTAGCACGCGCTGATCACCAGCACTTTCCATTTGAATGGGTGCTTGCCCAGGATGCCGGCGAGATCCGGTGCGCCGATCTGATCCAGCGGTAGCGGATCCATGTCGACCAGCAAGTTGTGGTCCTCATCGCCGTGGCTGGTGACGTAGAGCATCAGGATGTCCTGATCGGGCTTCATCACCTTGGCCACACCATCGAGGGCTGATTCGAGGTTGCTCCAGCTGGCTAGCGGATGCGCGGACAGCGTGTCGGGGTTGTTTTCCAGCACCAGTGAGTGTGCGGTAGCTCCGAAGCGCTGCGAGAACAGTTGCGATGCGTATTCGGCTTCATTGCGGAAAACGTCTTCGCCGCCGTCGCCAGCGAAAGTCACCAGATAGAGATTCGGTTTGCCGGCGATACGCGGGGTGAGCTTTGCCAGTGCGTCAGCCACCATCTTTGGCTGTGCGTAGATCACCTGCTCGGGTGACGGGCCGGAACTCGGCCAGTCAGCGTCGTTGTTGTCGTCAGCATCGGCATCTGCTGATGACGAGGTGGCCGGTTCGTTGCCCCTGGAATCAGCCGCTGCGCTGCCGGATGATTGGGAATCAGCGGCAACGAACGGCAGCGTTGAATGATGCGCCAACCACAACATCACAAGGACGCCTGCAGCGAAAGCCAGCAAGGTGATCAGGGCAGTTCGCATGACGGGACTCGCGCGGCAGGTTCAGGGCTGGATGGCATCGAAATTACGATAGGCAGCATGACGCGGCGCATCCGGCCATTCCAGTGGCTCACGTATCAGCCAGGCGGTGTGGAAGCCTGCGGTTTTTGCAGCGTCGAGTTCTTCCACAATATCGGACAGAAACAAAATCTGTTCGGGACTTGCATCGATAGTCTCAGCGATGCGTCGGTAGGAATCGACCTCGCGTTTGGCGCCTGTTTGCGTATCGAAGTAGCCGGAAAACAGTGGTGTGAGATCGCCCGCTTCGCTGTAACCGAACAGTAGCTGTTGCGCCGGCACGGAACCGGAGGAGTACACATACAAGAGTACTCCGCTGGCATGCCACTGGCGCAGGCGCGCAGCGACTTCGGGGTACATATGCGAACGGTAGTCACCGGATTCGTAGCCGTCTTTCCAGATCATGCCCTGCAGCGCTTTCAGCGCGGTGGATTTGCGATCCTCGTCGATCCACTGCAGCAGCAGCTCGATGATTTCCTGTCGGCTGGCTTCGACGAGTCCAGCTTCCTTTGCGGCTTCATGCAGCCAATGCAGTACGTCCGGCTTGTCGCCGTGGGTTTCGACAAAGGCCGGTAGGCGCTGGCGTGCATAGGGAAACAGCACGTCGCGGACAAAGCTGATCGAGCTGGTGGTGCCCTCGATATCGGTGACGATGGCGCGGATGTCGGTCATGGCTGGACGCTGATTGAATAAGACGGCCAGCACAAACGACTGGGCGGTTTTGCAAGGCCAACTAGGCTACGTATGCCAATATGAGGGCACCCGCGTGCTGTGAGGTTCAGGCGTGCGCCGGCGAATAAGGCTGCATGCGCGGGAAACGCTTTGCGATGTCGTCGCCGGTGAAATTCGCGACCCAGCCTTCCTTGTTGGTGAAGAAGCGGATAGCGACGAAGTAGGGTGATTCACTCATGTCGAACCAGTGGCGCGTGCCGTCAGGCACGCCGATCAGGTCGCCCGTTTCGCACAGCACGTCGTAGATCTTGTCATTGATATGCAGGGTGAACTGGCCAGCACCGGCGACGAAGAAGCGCACCTCATCCTCGCTGTGCGTGTGCTCGTTGAGGAACTTCTGTCGCAGCACGGCGCGATCGGGATGATCCGGTGTCAGGCTGATCACATCCACGGCCTGATAACCCGTTTCGCCCATCAGGCGATCGATATCGGTTTTATAGGCCGCAATGACTTCATCCTGGCTGGCACCGGGGGCGATCGGCTGGCTGGCTTCCCATTGTTCAAAACGGATGCCGACCTTGTCCAACTCGCGGGCGATCGCCGTGTGCTCGCGATGCAGCGACAGTTCGGCGTCTGGGTGAACTTCGTCATAGATACGTAGCTGGCTCATGATGCTCTCAACCTCTTCAAATCCAGTTCACAGCCCAGCAGGAATTCGAGTGCTTCCAGATGGCGGTGCGTTTCTTTCATGTCGCGGCCCCAAGTATAAATCCCATGGCCATCGATCAGATAAGCGTGCAGCGGCTTGCCGGCATCCAGCCAGGCATCGACCCGATCAACCAGCTCGGGCATATGCTGGGTGTTGGGGAAGACCGGGATCTCCAGCAGGCTCTCGTGCGTGCTGTAGCCGGTGATCGCTTTTTGCAGTTCCCAGCCCTGCAGGCGAATCACACCGTCGCTGGCGTAAAGGCGTGAAGCCACACTCTGCGTGCGTGAGTGGGTGTGCAGAACAGCGTGCATTTCTGGCCAGCGCCGATAGATCTGGGTGTGCAGTGCAGTTTCTGCGCTGGGTTTCGCATCCGTGCCAACGGCTTTGCCCTGCATGTCGATCAACATGATGTCATCGCGACCCAGCTTGCCCTTGTCGCGGCCGGAGATGGTGATGGCTGCGTGGTCAGCATCAATACGTGCCGAGAAATTACTGCTGGTTGCCGGTGTCCAGCCAGACGCTGCCAGTTCACGCGCGGTGTCGGCGATCGCGTCCGCCGTCGTCTCGAACAGGCTGGTCGGTATGGTGGAGGGTAGTTGCTGGCTCATATGGTTTGGACGTCCAAATGGAGACTTACTATACCACGCGAGAAAGTGCCGCCAGACTTGAATGAGAGCCATTCTCGCCACTCACGAACGATTGATGAAACAGGCGTACCATCGCCGCAAATCCAGCGCAAAGTGCGTGGGATAAATGACGGAGGTTTGCCCATGTCGCATGAGAAGAACACGGAATCACGGCGTCGATTTCTGAAGGTGGCTGCCGGTACAGCGTCAGCTGTTGCGATCATGGGCGGCCTGCCGCGATTTGCGCGCGCTGCCGACCTGCCGGCGGTGACCCCGGATGATCCAACGGCCAAGGCGCTGGGTTACGTGGAAGACGGCAGCAAGTCGGCCGATCCCAAGCATAAGGCTGGCGATACCTGCACCAACTGCCAGTTTTACTCTGGTGGTCCTGCCGGTCGTGGACCATGCCAGCTGTTCCCGGGCAAATCGGTCAACGCGAAAGGCTGGTGTGTGTCGCATAACCCGAAGCCAGCCTGAGTCTGACTCGAATAACTTCAGTTTCGAACAAATGAGAAGGCCGGCATCAAGCCGGCCTTTTTGCTTTACGGGTTGCAATCGTCCAGTTAGTGCATGACGGCAAGCCGGTTCGGCGGAATGAGTCGTTGTCGCTGCAAGAAAAGTGCCGCCCGACGCACCAAGCTAAGGAGCTGACCCACTTGGTGCGCCGAGCGGCGATCCGGAGGCCCACTGCCAAGTGATCAACCCGCGGACTGGCGATGATACTCCCGAGCGGCGCGAATGGGCGGCTGTCCGCCAAATTTCTCTTGAAAAATTCTCGTTAAATACAGTAAAAACAATAAGTTATGATGAAATTCTCAGCGGACACTGAGATTTCTGGTGGCCTTCCTGGCTAAACGCAAAAGTTGCCTTAAACCTGTTTATTCACGACTTTATCGAGCTTTCAAAGACATTCCAGGAAGTTCACGATTCGGCGGCCAAGTTTTGCTCGCGGCGTAGATGACTATGCCGACGTCCATAGCCGAAGTAGATCGCCATGCCGACGACTGTCCAGATGCCCAACAGCAGCCACTGGTACCAGTTTTCCCAGTACAGCAGCGCCAGGCAGCTCAGCACGCCCAGTACGCAGGTAACCGGTGCCCACGGCACGCGGAATGTGCGCGGCAGATCAGGCCGCGTCTTGCGCAAAATCAGCACGCCAGCGCAGACGGCCACGAAGGCAATCAGGGTTCCCATCGACACGAGATCGCCAAGTACATCGAGGGGAAATACCGCAGCGAGCGCGGCGATGCCGACGCCGGTGATGACCGTGTTGATATGTGGCGTGTGATAACGCGGATGGATCTTGGCGAACACGGGTGGCAGTAGACCGTCCCGAGCCATGATCATGAAAATGCGCGGTTGCGCGATGATCATCACCAGGACTACGGATGACAATCCAATCAATGCGCCGATCTCCACGGCCCAGCGCAGCATGAACAACTGCGGGTGCGCACGCACCGCGGTGACCACGGGCTCGGCGGTATCGAGCTGGTCGAAGCGCAACAGGCCGGTAATCACGGCGGCAATGCCGATATAGAGGATCGTGCAGATCGCCAGCGAAGCGAGTGTGGCTATCGGCAGATCGCGCTGCGGGTTCTTTGCCTCCTGCGCCGCCGTCGATGTCGCCTCGAAACCGATGTAGGCAAAAAACACCAGTGTGGCCGCGCGCATGATGCCGGCCCAGCCGTACTTTTCCGGTCCCTGACTGGCAGGAATGAATGGGTGCCACAAGGCGGGATTCACGTAATGCCAACCAGCAGCGATCACCAGCACGATCAACGCCACCTTGAAGATCACCATCACAAGATTCGCGCCGCTGGACTCACGGATGCCGACGTAGCACAGCCATGTCAGTGCCATCACGATGCCAACGGCAGGCAGGTTGAAAAGCGCGCCCGTGGTGACGAGATGCCCGTCGGTATAAGCGAGCGGGGCGTTCGTCAGCACGGTCGGAAGATGGATGCCGACGTGATCCAGCAGGCTGACGAAATAACCCGTCCAGCTCACCGCGACCGCCGATGCGGAAACACCGTACTCAAGCACCATGTTCCAGCCGATAAACCACGCGACCAGTTCGCCCAGCGTGGCGTACGCGTAGGAGTACGAACTTCCCGACATCGGGATCAGCGTGGCGAATTCTGCGTAGCAAAGCGCCGTGAAGCTGCAGCAGATGGCGGCGATAACGAAAGCTAGAATAATGGCAGGGCCTGCATGTTCGGCCGCAGCCTGTCCGGTGATCACGAAGATACCGCCGCCAATCACGGCGCCAATGCCCAGCGCCGTAAGACCCCACGGCCCCAGCGTTCGTTTCAGGGCAGGGCCATGGCTGTCATCGGCTTGGGAGAAATCAGTCTTGCGTGCGAGTAACTGTTTGAGCATCGAACGGCCTTGCAACGATAGGATGAAGCGGAGCGAGTTGGATCTTCAAAAACAAAGGGCCGGCAACATGGCCGGCCTTTTTGTACGAGCTTCAGCCCCGGCTGGCCGGATTGCGCATTTTGCTATGCCAGTGGCCATAGCCGAAATAGATCGCCATGCCGATGGTCGTCCAGCCGACGATTAGCGGCCAATTGACCTGGAACGACTGCCAGAACAGGTAGAGGCAGATCAGTGAGCCAAGGCCACTGACCAGCCATACGCCAACCATGCCACCCGGCACGCGGAACGCACGCGGCAGTTCCGGGCGGGTATAGCGCAAGGTCAACACGCCGATGCAGACCGTGGTGAAAGCCAGCAGCGTCCCCATCGATACCAGTTCGCCAAGAATGCTGACCGGAAAGAGACCGGCGGTGACCGCGGCAACCACGCCCGAAACAACTGTGGCCACCGACGGCGAGCGGCGGGTTGGATGCACCCGACCCATCGCCAGCGGCAGCAGGCCGTCTTTCGACATGCTGAAAAAGATTCGCGAGGTGCCAAGCAGCATCACCAGAATCACCGAGGAAAGGCCGGCCAGTGCACCGAACGAAACGATGGCCTTCAACCACAGCAGTTGCGGGTAAAAGCTCAGCGCCGTGGCGACCGGCTCGGGTGTGCCCAGCGAGCGATACGGAGCGATACCCGTAAGCGTCAACGCCATGGCGATATACAGCACGGTGCAGATCGCCAGCGAGCCAAGGATGCCGATCGGCATATCACGCTGCGGATTCTTCGCCTCACCAGCGGCGGTAGACACGGCATCGAAGCCGACATAGGAGAAGAACACCAGCACGGCTGCGCGGAAAATGCCGCTGGTGCCGAATTGCCCCGGACCTTCTGCCGGCGGAATAAACGGGTGCCAGTTGGCTGGATTGATGAAGCGGAAAGCAAAGATCAGGAACAGGAAAATGACGATAAGCTTGATCGAGACGATGATCCCGTTGACGAACGACGACTGTCGTATGCCGATGTAGCAAAGGCAGGTCAGCCCGGCAACGATAGCCACGGCCGGCAGGTTGATCAGGGTTCCGGTGGCAACGATGTTATGCCCGGCGAATTTGAATGGCGCCGAGGCAAGGGCATCAGGCAGTGCGAGCGACATGCCGGTCCAGTGGCCAATGATGGAAAGGCATTCGTTGAAGTAGCCCGACCAGCCCGCAGCGACGGTAGCCACCGCAAACATGTATTCAAGTACCAGATTCCAGCCGATGAACCAGGCGACGATCTCGCCCAGCGTTGCGTAGGAATAGGCATAAGCGCTGCCGGAGACCGGGATCATCGCAGCAAACTCGGCATAACACAGGCCGGCAAAAGCGCAGGCGATACCGGCGACGATAAAGCTGATCATTACCGCGGGACCAGCGTGTTCCGCTGCCGCCTGACCGGTGATCACGAAGATACCTGCGCCGATTACTGCACCGATGCCGAGGGTAACCAGGTGTCGTGCGGACAAAACACGCTTCAGCGTGGGCTCGCCATCCAGGCCGTCGTGGGGCAGAACTCCCGCATCGACATGCGGCGAGGCACTGATCGGGTGCTTCGCGAAAAGTTGTTTCAGCATGCATTTGTCCCCTGAGAGATTGGCGGCTTTTCTTTGGCGATCGTACGCACGCAGTGCATGCTTCGCCGTTTATTTGCGTCAATCTGGAACCATAGCCGAGCCACCGTAGGGGTACAAGCTGCGCTGCGGCTATGATTGGGATTATTCCCTGTTCGTTGTTGCCATGCACGCCAGCTCGCCCAACGCTTCGACCGCCTTCAGGAATTATGCGGAAAGCTATCCCGCGCACGTTTTGCTGGCGGAGGCTTTTATTCAGTTTGCGCGGCTGGGTCTAGCGGCTTTCGAGCGCAGCCATCCGTCTGGCCATTTCACCGGCTCGGCGTGGCTGGTTAGTGCCGACGGCGAGCGGGTGCTGCTAACGCATCATCGCAAGTTGGGTCGATGGCTGCAGCTGGGCGGGCATGCGGATGGTGATGTGGATCTGGCGCGTGTGGCGCTGCGTGAGGCCGGGGAAGAGTCGGGGTTGAGCGATCTGGTGGTCGAGCACCCCATTTTTGACCTTGATCGCCACCGTATTCCCGCACGCGGCGAGGAGCCAGAGCACTGGCATTACGACGTGCGTCATGTGGTGCGTGCGATCGGCAGCGAAGTGTTTGCGGCCAGTGAGGAGTCGCTGGCACTGGCCTGGAAATCGATTCGGGATATCGCAGTTGACGTCTCAGCTGATGCATCGCTCCAGCGAATGGCGCGCAAATGGCTGGAGCGAAATCAGCCAGATTCATCCCGGCATTCCTGGTCCTAGCCGTATTTGACTGGTGCCGGATTCAGATGCCCGCACTGGCCGCATGTGCGCGCCTCTCGTGAACCGTAGAAGCGATCGAACACTGGCGGGAAATCCTGTTCGATATCGTCGAGCACAAAAAACTCTTCATAGAGTTTGTGGTTGCAGCGTTCGCAGAACCACAACAGCCCATCTTTTTCATGCGACAGGCGCTTGCGCTCGATCACCAGTCCGATGGATGCCGGCATACGCTGCGGTGAGTGCGCCGTGCGTGGTGGCAGATAGAAAAGCTCACCGGCACGAATAGGAATGTCGCGGGCGTGGCCGTCGTCCTGCACCTTCAGCACCATCTCGCCTTCGAGCTGGTAGAAGAACTCCGGACCTTCGTCGTAGTGATAGTCGGTGCGTGCGTTGGGACCACCGACGATCATGATGATGAAGTCGCCATCGACAATGCACTTGTTGCCCACCGGTGGCTTGAGCAGATGGCGGTTATCGTCGATCCAGCGCTGCAGATCGATGGGTGGCATCAGGGCCATGCAGTCTTACTCACAAAGAATGAGTCGACACCTTAGCCCTGCCGGCGTCGTAAAAAAAGCCGCCCCGACGAGGGAATCGGGGCGCTGGTTTTCAGTCACACGCTGAAACAGGATATGCAGCTCAATTACGGCATCAGAACCTTGTCGATAACGAAGATCACGCCGTTGGACTGAATGACGTTGGGGATCGTGATGTTGGCCACATTGCCCTTGTCGTCGGTCACGGTCCACTTGCCGTCAATCTTGGCAACGGTGATCGAATCCCCTTCGACGGTCTTCAACACGGCGTTGCCGTTACCGGCCTTTGCGGCTTTCTCCAGATCCTTCGAGGTCATCTTGCCGGCGACTACGTGGTAGGTCAGGATCTTGGTCAGGTCGGCCTTGTTTTCCGGCTTCAGCAGCGTATCGACAGTGCCGGCGGGGAGCGCAGCAAACGCTTCATTGGTTGGTGCGAAGACAGTGAAGGGACCGGTGCCCGACAGTGTGTCGACGAGGCCGGCAGCTTTTACCGCGGCAACCAGGGTGGTGTGATCATTCGAGTTCACCGCATTCTGGATGATGTTCTTCGACGGATACATGGCGGCGCCGCCGACCATCACGGTTTTGCCGCTGCTCATCGAGCTCATCGAGTCGGCCATTGCCATCGGCGCTACGGCTATGGCGGCAAACACCAGTGAGAGACCAAGGGCGATGCTGCGCATGCGCTGATTCTTGTTCATGGGGATCTCCAAAGATTTCCGCTTCGCGGATTGGAAGCGTGTGGAGATACGGCGCGAATTGCAGATCGGATGCAGTAAGTACTCGTGAAGACTTGGTCATCACGACAACGTCACAGCAAGTGCCCGAATGCCGGGTCGCGTGCTGTGACGTTGTCAATGCATGTCGTTCGGCGACGCCGTGCACACGCGTTTGCCGGGATGTGCGGGTCTTTAGTTACAAAGCGCTGCAGCGGTTGTCGTGAAACAGCTAGTTCAAACTTCCAGCGTCGCCAGATCGCCTTTTTCTTCCAGCCAGGCCTTGCGATCGCCGGCACGTTTTTTCGCCAGCAGCATGTCCATCAGTTTCGAGGTGCCGTCGTCATCGCCGATGGTCAGCTGCACCAGCCGGCGCGTATCGGGATGGATGGTCGATTCGCGCAGCTGTGGCGGGTTCATCTCGCCCAGACCCTTGAAGCGGGTCGTGCTGACAGCACCCTTCATTTTCTCGCGTTCGATCCGCTGCAGCATGGCTTCCTTCTCACTCTCGTCGAGGCAGTAGAAAACCTGCTTGCCGACATCGACGCGGAACAGCGGCGGCATGGCCACAAACACGTGGCCTTCGCTGACCAGGGTGGGGAAATGTTTCAGGAACAGTGCGGTCAGCAGGGTGGCGATATGCAGGCCGTCCGAATCGGCATCGGCCAGAATGATCACCTTGCCGTAGCGCAGTCCGGAGAGATCGTTCTTGCCTGGATCGCAGCCGATGGCGATGGCGAGGTTGTGCACTTCTTCCGAGGCCAGCACCGAGCCGGACTCGACTTCCCAGGTGTTGAGGATCTTGCCGCGCAGCGGCAGGATCGCCTGGAACTCCTTGTCGCGCGCCTGCTTGGCGCTGCCGCCGGCGGAGTCGCCTTCGACCAGAAACAGTTCGGTGCGGGTGAGGTCGGTTGCGGTGCAGTCGGCCAGCTTGCCAGGCAGCTGCGGTCCCTGGGTGATCTTCTTGCGGATGATCTGCTTGGCCGCTTTCAGACGCGCGCTGGCGCGTTCGATCGCCAGCTGTGCGATGCGCTCGCCCATCTCGACGTGCTGATTGAGCCACAGGCTGAAAGCATCGTGGATGACATTTTCGATCATGCCGGCAGTCTGTCGCGAGGAAAGACGTTCTTTCGTCTGGCCGGCAAATTGCGGATCCTGCAGTCGTGCCGACAGTACGAAGGCGAGCCGCTCCCACACATCTTCCGGCGCCAGTTTTACGCCGCGTGGCAGCAGGTTGCGGATGTCGCAGAACTCGCGGATGGCGGTGGTCAGGCCGGTGCGCAGGCCGTTGACGTGGGTGCCACCTTGCGCGGTGGGAATCAGGTTGACATAGCTTTCCTGCACCAGCTCGCCTTCCGGCAGCCAGGCCAGGGCGACCTCCATGCCTTCGACATCGCGCGCCATGTGGTGCACGAACAAGTCGTTCGGCAAGGCGTCCGCGCCATCGAGTTCGCCGCGCAGGTAATCGCGCAGGCCGTCCTCGTAATACCAGTCGTTGATTTCGCCACTGGCGACATCGGTCAGCTTGACGCTGAGGCCCGCGCACAGCACGGCCTTGGCTCGTAGCAGATGACGCAGGCGCGCCAGCGAAATCTTCGGAGAGTCGAAATACTTCGCTTCGGGCCAGAAGTGCAATGTGGTGCCGGTGCGCTTCTTCGGCACCGTGCCGATGATTTCCAGCGGGCTGACTTTGTCGCCGTGCTCGAACGCCATGCGGTATTCGGAGCCATCGCGGCGAATCGACACCTCGACGCGATCCGACAGTGCATTCACCACAGACACGCCGACGCCGTGCAGGCCACCGGAAAAGTTGTAATTCTTGCCGCTGAATTTTCCGCCGGCGTGCAGCCGCGTCATGATCAGCTCGACGCCGGACACGCCTTCTTCCGGGTGGATATCCACCGGCATGCCGCGGCCGTCGTCACTCACCTCGACGGAACCATCCGCATGCAGCACGACTTCAATGCTGCGGGCATGGCCGGCAAGGGCTTCATCCACCGAATTGTCGACCACTTCCTGCACCAGATGATTCGGGCGGGTGGTATCGGTATACATGCCGGGGCGGCGTTTGACCGGGTCTAGACCCGAGAGAACTTCAATATCGGCGGCGTTGTAGCGACTGCTCATGCGTGTGTTTCAACCAGGATGGGACGTCTAGCGGACAGCGAAGCATGGGGCGCGTGGGCAGGCAGGGTCAAGCCGGGCCGGCAATATCTAGCGGTAGCCTTGTGCCTGCAATGAGAACAGGTGTGCATAGTGACCCGCCAGCGCCATCAACTGCTCGTGGCTGCCGTGTTCCTTGATCCGGCCGTCCTGAATCACGATGATCTGGTCGGCCATGCGCACGGTCGAGAAGCGGTGCGAGATCAGGATCGCGATACGGCCACCAGCGAGCTCGCGGAAATGCTCGAAAATGGTGGCTTCGGCCTCAGCGTCCATCGCGGCGGTGGGTTCGTCCAGCACCAGGATATCCGCGCGTGAACGCATAAAGGCGCGTGCCAATGCAATCTTCTGCCACTGGCCCCCGGACAGCTCGCGGCCATCGCGGAACCATTTGCCCAGCTGGGTATTGAAACCGGCCGGCAAGGTGTCGATGAATTCACTGGCCATGCCCTTGTCGCTGGCTTCACGCCAGCGTTCGACGTTCTCGAATTCGGTCACGTCGCCGGCACCCACGTTCTCACCGACGCGCATCTGGTAGCGCGCGAAATCCTGGAAGATTACGCCGACCCGCTGCAGCAGGATGCTTTCATCCCAGTCGCGCAGGTCGGTACCGTCCAGCAGCACGCGGCCGCTGTCGGGGGAATACAGGCGCGTCAGCAGCTTGATCAGAGTGGTCTTGCCGGAGCCGTTCTGGCCGACCAGCGCCAGCGATTCGCCCGGACGAATATGCAGGTTGATATCGTGCAGCGCCGGCTCGGTCGCTCCCGGATAGGTGAAGCTGACCTGCTCGAAGCGGATACCGTCCTTGGGGATTGCACCTACCTGTGCGGTGCCGACCGACGGCGGTACCGGTGTTTCCAGGTACTCGTACAGCGTCGATAGATAGAGGTTGTCTTCGTACATGCCACCGATTGCCGAGAGCATCGCCGACACGGCCGACTGGCCTTGCCGGAACAGCATCAGATACATGGTCATCTGGCCCAGCGTGATGCGGGCGACCACCGTGCTCATGGCGATCCATACGTAGGCGGCATAAAGCGTCAGTGTGCCGAGCAAGCCCAGGCCAAAGCCCCAGCTATCGCGTCGGATGGTCAGATCGCGGTCGTCTTGATAGAGCGTGTTGAAAATTTCGCGATAGCGATCGAGCAGCAGCGGACCGAGGCCGTAGAGCTTCACTTCTTTCGCATGA
Organism: Rhodanobacter sp. A1T4; assembly: GCF_014207185.1. GTDB lineage: Bacteria > Pseudomonadota > Gammaproteobacteria > Xanthomonadales > Rhodanobacteraceae > Rhodanobacter. Next base: position 249,388 of record NZ_JACHCP010000009.1, on the reverse strand, counting down.
TCCTCGCGCGCCAGCACCGTCTCGAGATACAGCTGCATGCGCGTTTCGGGCGAGCGCCAGCGGAACAAGCGGAACGCGTCGCCGGAGAATTTGGTTTCAGAGATGAACGAGGGCAGGCCGGCCAGCAAAAGCACCAGCACCGCCCACGGCGAAAAGTGGAACAGCAAGGTGCCGTAGCTGATCAGTGAAATTGCATTCTGACCCAGCCCGAAGGTGCGTGTGACCAGCGATAGTGGTCGCGTCGAGGCTTCGCGGCGCGCGCGGGTGAGCTTGTCGTAGAACTCCGAATCCTCGAAGTGGGTCAGCTCCAGCGTCAGCGCCTTCTCCAGAATCATCACGTTGACGCGCTGCCCCAGCTGCGCTCGCAACAACGACTGGCACACCGAAAGCCCGCGCTGTGCGCCGGCCAGCAGCGCCACCAATAGGCCCTCGAGCAACACCCAGCGAACCACCGGCCACCATGCCACGCTGCCGCTCGATGCCCACCGCCGGCTGGCACCGACCACGGCATCGACGATGTGCGCACCGACGTAGGCGACGCCGGCTGGTAGCAGACCTGCAGTCAGCGTGAGCAAGGCCAGCGCAATGGTCAGCGCCTGGCTTGTACTCCAGACCAGTTGCAGCGCGCGACCGCTATAGCGAAACACGCCCAGAAAACTGCGCGTGAGTTCCGCTGATTCAGCCGGTGAGGAAGGAGAGGCGAGAGGCGTCACGTGGGGAGTTTGGTCCGGCCAGCAGCGCATCAGGCGCCGAAGTCCAGAGATGGGGGCCGTGACGCCTCACGCAAGTCGAGGGAATCGCGCGGTGTTGATGACTCAGTGCAGCTGAATCTCGACCACCTGCTGCTCGTCCTTGTAGATGGCCGGAAACAGCTTCTTCAGATGGGAGACCATTGGCGCGTCGTTGTAGGCGATGTATGGGTTATCCGGATGCAGTTGTGCGTAGTTCTGGTGATAGGCCTCGGCTTCGTAGAACGCCTTGAGCGGCACGACTTGCGTCACGATCGGTGCGTCGAAGGTTTTGGCGGCGGTCAACTGCGTAATGTAAGTGCTCGCAATTTTCTGCTGCTCGGGGCTATTGTAGAAAATCGCCGACCGATACTGTGTGCCGCTATCCGGCCCTTGGCGATTTAATTCCGTCGGATTGACCGGCACCGAGAAGTAAATTTGCAACAGCTGGCCGTAACTGATCTGGCTGGGATCGAACTCCACACGGATCGACTCGGCATGGCCAGTGTCGCCATCGCTGACCTGGTCGTAATGCGCCGTGGCCGCCGCACCGCCGGAATAGCCAGCCTCGACCTTGCGCACGCCTTTGACGTGATCGAACACCGACTCCATACCCCAGAAGCACCCACCTGCAAGCACCGCAATCTGGTCTTTGGAGGCGGCCGCTTTCGGCGCATCCATTTTTGGCGCAGGCACGGCGCCCGCGTTGCTGGCGGCCGATACGGGCTGGCAGGCGCTCAGTCCGGCGACCATCAATGCGGCGGCAAGGGGAAGGGCTTTGAACAAGGTACGACGATTCATGGTGGGCCTCACTAACGGTGATGATGCGTCAGATCGATAGGCATCAGTTACGTTGGGATTTCGGCGCCGGATGCAGCAGAAGGTTGTTTGAGTCATGGAATTTCTGCTGCTCCGACAACGGGTCCCAGCGGCATCCGACGACCTCGGATACCTGTTGTTCGCTGGGCGACTGGCGTCGGTTACATGGCTCGCGATGGGAGCTGATGAGGTCTGGCGGAGCAATGCCTCAGCGGGCGTCCGCCAGCACGTGGATTTCCATGTCGTCGATGGTGACGACCTGACCTGCGCGGATCTTGCAGGTTTTGCGCAGTTCCATCGTGCCGTCCACCAGCACGGCACCGCTGGCCACGATGGCCTTGCCCGCGCCGCCGCTGTCGCACAGGCCGGTGAGCTTGAGCAGCATGTTGAGTTCGACGTAGTCGCCTTCGAGTTCGAAATCCTGGGTTCGCATGGTTTTCCGGTGTGGGATGAATGGGGAATGTCAGCTTGTGGTGCCAGTGGCTGTTTCGGGCAGGGCGAGAAACGCGAACCACGGCATATCGTTGTCACTGGCAAAGGTGGCGGCGTCGTCGAGAATACCAAGCAGGATGTTGAAGTCAGCTTCCGCCGCACGCCGCAAATCGTCGGCGTGATCGAACAGCAACACATAACCCCAGGCCGGCATCCAGCGTAGATCACGCAGGCAGTCGGCCAGCGCATCCCAGTTATCACCAGTCGTGGCGGGCAGTTCGAGCGACTCAGTCAGCCGTCGCAGCAGCTCGTCCTTGCCCCGGCAACCGGACAGATCGGTGCGGCATACGCGCAGTTCGTCGCGCGCGGCCGTCTTGGCCAGTCGGGCGAGGTCATCGCTGCCCACGAAATAAATGCCGCTTTGCGTCGGCTGCGTGAGGTTGGGGTCGAAGTCGCGCGGACGGCGCGGACCATAAATGTTCATCGGCTGACCTTGAACGCGCGGAAGCTGCGGTAGTGATCGTCGGTGTAGTAGTAGATATCCGGTGGCGTACCGCCAGTGATGATGCGTCGTGCGCCACGGGTATCAGCGCCCGGTGTTTCGACGGTGTACTCGTGGTAGTAGCCGCGTGGCTGTGAGGGCAGCAGGTTCTCGTAATTGCCGAAAACCACACCGTCCTGTCGGTGCGTGAAGGGACCACCGCTGGCGATGCGGTCCAGCGTGGCGCGCGCCTCTGCCGGCAGGAAAGTCGGCAGTGAGGTTGATGCGTTGTTGCTGCCGGTTGTTGCCGCGGAACTGACTGCACCGTTAGGACTCGCACCATGCCCCGACCAGATGGCTGCAGCAGCGACCAACACTAGGAGCAGGATCAGTGGCTTGAACTGGCGCATCGGAGTTTGTCGGCGTGATGGATGGAAGGAAGCTTAGTCCGATCAGCTACGCATGGAGTGGATACCGTGTGTTGCTGTGAACTCAGCCAGCGTCAACGCGGGCCTGCATCGCCATCGCGGCAGCCGGATTGCGTTCCTTGGCACTGCTGATGAAGAACACGAATACATCGCGCGATTCTGCTTGCGGAGCTGGCGCAGCTATGTGCGGCAGATCGGCTGGGTCGCTGCCATTAGCCCAGACTTTGGCTTGCCTGGCCCAACCATCGAGGGCAGTAGGGGGGTAACCCGTGTCGATATCCGACTGGCTGCGCATCAGGCGGGCATAGACGAATGCTCCGGTGACGTCGGCCATCGATGGGTAATTCGTTGAATCGGTGAAGACGGTCGCTATGCCTTGCGCGCGAGCCAGTTTCAGATAGGGTTCGCAGAGAAAGCTGTCGTGCCGCACTTCCAGAACATGGCGCAGCCGACGGCCGTCCAGCTCGCGCGGCAGCGTATCGAGAAAGGCGGCCAGGTCGTCCTGATCGAAGACTCGAGAAGGTGGCAGCTGCCAAAGAATCGGTCCAAGCCGTGCGCCGAATTCGGCCAGGCCGCCGGTGATGAAATGTTTTGCAGCGGCGGTTGAGTCCGCTAATCGCCGACCTTCGGTGATGCTTTTCGGTGCCTTCAGTGAAAACACGAAGTCTTCCGGAGTCTCGGCTGCCCATTTGGCATAGACAGCCGGCGTTTGCGCTCGATAGAACGTACCGTTGATTTCGATGGCGCGAAGCTGGCGGCTGGCGTATTCCAGCTCACGCCGCTGCACCAGCCCACCAGGATAGAAATTCTTGCGCCATGGCGCGAACGTCCAGCCGCCGATGCCGACGCGAATCGAGGCGGCGTTTACTGCGGGCGCCGGTTTGGCAAACAGATCATCAGTCATGAGTGGCATTGGTGGTGGCGTCGAAGGAATGCGGTGCCATGTTAGCCGGCAGCGACTTCCGGTGGATCTGTGCCTTGGGCTCGATGTGGTGCATGACTTTCAGCGCTGGCTTCGCACCCGATTTGCCGCGATAGTTGATCGACTGACCCGCAGGAATCGACATGCTCAAGCGCCGCTCTTTCCACTATTCCTTTTTCCCCGGGATGGCCAGCCTTTGTGCGTTGATGGTGTTTGCCGCGGCGGCAAGCGCCCAGACACCAGCTACTTCGGTGCCTGCGCTAGATGCGGCAAACAAGGCTCCCAGCACCTTGCCGTCTCAGCTGCAGGACTTTGGCGCCTATGTTGACAGCGCGCGCAAGACCTTCGACGTGCCGGGTATTGCGGTAGCGATCGTCAAGGATGGCAAGGTGGTGATGGAGCAGGGCTTTGGCCTGCGCGAGATAGGCAAATCCGAAACCGTCGACGCAAAGACGCTGTTTGCCATCGCGTCCAATACCAAGGCGTTCACTGCAGCTGCGCTGCAGCAGCTGGCTGAGCAGGGCAAGCTGAAGATGGACGATCGGGTGATCGATCACCTGCCGTGGTTTCGCATGTCCGATCCCTATGTGACGCACGAAATGCGCATCCGCGACCTGTTGGCGCATCGCAGTGGCTTGAGCCTCGGTGCGGGCGATCTGCTGTACTGGCCGCCGACCTCGTACACCACCAAGGAAGTGGTCGAGCATCTGCGTGATGTGCCGATCAAGAACGGTTTTCGCAGCGGTTATGCCTACGACAATATTCTGTTTGCCGTCGCCACTCTGGTGATTGAGCAGGCCTCTGGCCAGAGCTATGCCGACTATGTGCGCACGCATCTATTCCAGCCGGTCGGCATGGACGAGTCGTTGATCGACAAAACCTATCTGAAGCCGGGCATGGATGTGGCTACCGGCCATGCCAAAGCCAACTTCAAGAATCTGGAGCCGGTTCCGCCGATGGCCTGGCTCAACGATCCGGGCGCGGGCGGCATTTACGCCAGTGTGCACGATCTGGCCAAGTGGATGAACGTGCAGCTGGCCGGCGGCGCGCTGCCGGGTCCGGGAAAGGACGGCAAGCCGGCGCGGCTGTTCTCCGAGGATAGCCAGGAACAGATGTGGTCGATGCTGACGCCGATTACCATCATCAAGCCACCGATTCCGGAACTGGCACCACTGACACCGCATTTTTTCGGCTACGGCGAAAGCTGGTTCCTGTCCGACTACCGCAACCAGCGGCTGGTCTGGCATACCGGCGGCTGGCCCGGCATGGTTTCGCGTATCACGCTGGTGCCAGAGCTGCACCTGGGCGTGGTGGTGCTGACCAACCAGGAGTCTGGCGCGGCGTTCAATGCGGTGACCTATCGCGTACTCGATGCTTACCTCAATCCATCGCAGAAGACCGACTGGGTCGCGGTTTACGACAAGGCCGTGAAGAAGGCGGAATCGAAAGCCGACGACAGCTTCGCCACGCATGAGAAGGCGCGAGACAAGAACAGAAAGCCGTCACTGCCGCTGGCGAACTACGCGGGAACCTATCGCGATCCGTGGTACGGCGATGTTGTCATCAGCAGCGAGGGTGGCAAGCTGCGCCTGCGCTTCAGCAAGACCGCTCAGTTGATCGGCACCTTGTCGCCGTGGCAGCACGATGCCTTCACTGTGCGTTGGGACGATCGCACGTTGAACGCCGATGCATTCATCAGCTTCAGTCTCGATATGGACGGCCATATTCGTGAAGCGCGGATGGAGCCGATCTCGCCGCTGACCGATTTCAGCTTTGATTTTCAGGATCTGCGTCTCACGCCCATCCGGAAGGCTGAGGCTGAGTAACCTCCCGCGTACGGAAACGTTCGCCCGCGAGGCCTTTGGGATGACGGCGAAAGCATGCGGCGCATGGCAATCTGTACTCTCGCGCCGAAAGTGCATGCATGGTCGGCTAGGGTTGGACATCCCTTTGGGCAACCTGCTTTGCACATGCCGTGCTTTACGCCTGCGTCAGGCTCGCTTCGCACCGATGATGCACGCCAGTCAAGCATCAGGGTGATTGATACCCCGTTCACGACAAACGCTGCGAGCAACGATCGTCGATAACCGTTTCGGAGGTGGCCGCTATGGCCTGACGGAACTCGCTCAACTCACGCCTCAAAACATCATTGGCGTAGGCCGCCTGGATATCCATGCCGAGACCATCGGCTAGGCTTGGAAAACCCTGATAGTCGAACGCATTCAGGCCCGAATCTGACGGTTGACCTGTCTCGCCTGCTGCGGACGTCCATGGATCGCCGCCTCCGCACGCTTATGCGATTCAGCATCAGATCCTCGCGAAATCAGTTTTTTCCCGACGGACGCGAAGCCCGAGCAACCTCACTGTGCGGGTGACGGCTTTGGGCACAACGCCTTCGGACACCTCCGGACGCGTTTCCGGACGCGTCGATGCCGGTCGTCAACTGATAACGCCATTACCCAAGGAGATCCTCATGAGCAATATCCTCATCGTTCTACCGTATAGCGGCAGGAGCTTCGGCGGTGGTCTCGCCGTCTTCAACCAGGAATTCACCAAAGCTCTCGTTGCTAACGGGCATAGCGTCAAGCTACTCACTCTCGACGTAAGGGTTCCTTCAGGGCGTGCGCCCATCAATCCCACTGCCGAGGATCATGGCCGCGCGACGATTCTGTACATCAATGACGAGCCGATCCTGATGCAAAACCCGGGTGGGATCGACAAGGAACGCGAGGAGTTGTACGAGCGAATCAACGATCCGGATTACCTTGCCAGGAACGATGTGCAAGCAAAGGTCTTGGGTTCGGGTGCGCCATGGCATCCCGAAATCATCATCGGCCATTCGCGATTCTCCGGAGCCGCCGCGATCCTGCTCAAGAACAGGTATTTCCACGATGCCAAGACCAGCTACTTTCTGCATTCCTATCCCGTGGAAGGTACGGTTCTGACCGGTTACGACGCCTATGGCGAGGCGATCGACACGGAATCGGCTGAGCGAAAGATCGCGCTGGAGGCCGAGTGGATGAAAAGGGCCGACCTGGTCGTGCCGGTGGGGCCGTTGTTGCGCGCAGGTGCGCTGAAGCTGCTAAATGGCGCCAAGGTGCGCATCCACGAATGTATCGGCGGCGTCGAGGCCACGGAGAGGGTGCGTTTCAGAGAACCCAGGGGACCGATAAGGTTGCTTTTCAATGGTCGGGCCACTGCGCCGATCAAGGGACTCGAGGATATTCTGCTCGCCGCGCAGATACTTCGCGACGATGGGGACTGCCCGCCGCTTGAACTGCATGTCCGTTACTGGGCGGATAGAAATTTTTACCCTGGTGGACCGATACACCCTAGTACGGAAGTGCGAACGGTCGATTACCAAGCCGCGCAGAAATTCGCGGACGAAATAGTCAACGTGGGTAGTCATGCCGGCAAGGTAACAGTGCTGGTTGGCCCATCGACAACAACCATCATGGACGAAGTGCGCGCGTCCTACGGCGTGCTTATGCCATCGTATATCGAGCATTTCGGGCTGGTACCGATGGAGGCATTGAGTGCCGGTGTGCCCGTGCTGGTGAATGAGATCAGCGGCGCGGGAATGTTCCTGGCGCGCTTGGCAAGGACGCAGGCTGAGTGCTTGGAGAAGTGCGTGGTGCATGATTTCTACAAGCGCGTCTCGGCGTCGGAACCGGACGATTTCCTTGAGCCTCGCTTGGTGCCGACGACAGCCTTCGATGGTCGTCCCGCGGCATGGGCCAAGGCGATCAAGGAACTGGCCACAGACCTTCCCATTCGTTTCAAGGATGCGGGGGAGTTGGGTGACGAACTGTCCAGATACTACAGTTGGCAAGATTGTGCCAAAGCCTTCCACCGGGCGTGCGGTGTGTCTTATGAAGAATGTGCCGTCACTTTTCAAATCAGGGGAGGTAATTTGGAGCGCGGCTGAGACTATCCGTGCGGATGCGAGCACGCGGGGGAAACTGTTTTCGCCGCGTGATCCCGCCCACGTCAGAATGACGAAGGCGTAGATGCCTGGGCCGGCGACGGATGGGGATGCCGCCGCTCAGGCACGGCATCTCCACCGGTTAAAAGCGATCAGCCAACTATATGCGAAATCGAGCTTCACTTTTTTGCCAAACCGCGCGCATTTCGATCTGTACGTGCAAGGCTAAGGATCGCCAGGGCCTGCTCAAGCAGATCAGCTGGCAGATGTACGTGGCGGCGCGGCCGGATTCGGCGCTGAAGGCGCCACTGCAGCCGGTGCAATAAACAGGACCGGCGATGGATGGCTCAGCGCGGTATCGTCGAGCCATTAGCAGATCGACCCCGCATAACTTACAGGTGACGAGGTAACTGACGCTACGATGACTCGATCTCGGCTAGATTGGCCGTTCGCGTATCCCAAGCAGGGCCATGCGGCGTTGAGTTGATCTGGATATAGGGATTGGAAAGCAGCTGGCATGCGCAAGTCGGTACGGATTACTTTGATACTGTCGCTGGTACTGGTGCTGGCCGGCCTCGCTTCCGTACTGGCACTGCGCTGGCATGCCGCGCGCACGCCGCCGATCTTCAAGATAGAGCTGGATGGCGCGGCGACCAAGCCCGTTTCGGGACGGTTGCTGCTATTCGCTACCGCAGCGACGACTGCGCGCAAGGCGGCCAAGGGTGGCAAGGTCGAGAGCGTGGACGCCGATCCGCTTTATCCGATGCGCACGGCAGTTGCCTCGCGCGAGGTGAGTCGGCTGGTGCCGAAGGGTAGCGTGACGATCGATACGGATAGCCAGGCTTTTCCGATGAATTTTTCGGCGCTGCCGCCGGGCGACTACCTGCTGCAGGCGGTGCTCGATCTGGATCACAACTACAACTACAGCGGACGAAGCGCCGGCGATCTGGTCAGCCCGGTAATCAGCGTGCACTTGCCGGCGATTACGCCTTCAACCCTGCGATTGGTACGCGTACAGTCCGAGCCCTATCCGTGGCAGCTGACCTCGACGCCAGATCTGCAGGCCGCAGCGCCGGACGCGCGCGCACATACCAGGCCGATCGACATGGTCAGCCCGATGCTCTCCGTTTTCTGGGGCAGGCCGATCCATATACGTGGCTGGGTATTGACTCCGCCAGGATACGAAACCAGCGGCAGTACGCGGTTCCCTACGGTGTATTACACCCACGGCTATGGCGGCAACGACGAACGCCTGATCAATACCGTGGTGGGCGTGCATCTGGCGATGATGAAGGGTGAGATGCCGCCGATGATCTGGGTGTTTCTGGACGAGTCCGGCCCTACCGGTACGCAGGAGTTTGCCGACTCGGTCAATAACGGCCCCTGGGGCAAGGCGCTGACTGAGGAACTGATTCCGCAGTTGGAGTCGCACTATCGAATGGATGCGCGCGCTTCCGGTCGTTTTCTCACCGGCCATTCGTCGGGTGGCTGGGCGACGCTGTGGCTGCAGATCACCTATCCGAAGATGTTTGGTGGTACGTGGTCGACGTCACCCGATCCGGTCGATTTTCACGATTTTTCCGGCATCAATCTCTATACGCCAAATGCCAACGTCTATCACCGGCCCGACGGTAAGCCGTGGCCGCTGGAGCGATTGAACGGGAAGGTCCAGGGCACGTTTGAGGATTCAGCCAAACTTGAACGCGTGCTCGGTTTGTACGGCGGCCAGATGTCGTCGTATGAATGGGTGTTTTCACCGCGCAAAGAAGATGGACGACCGGCGCTGCTGTTCGATCGCGATACCGGTGCAGTTGATCCGGCGGTGGTGGCGTACTGGCGGGCGCATTACGACATTGCGCATCGCCTTCAGGTCGACTGGCCGCTGCTGAAGCCCGATCTGGATGGAAAGATTCACGTGATGGTCGGTACTGCCGATACCTATTACTTGGATGGTGCGGTGCACAAGCTGCAGGCAGTGCTGGATAACCTGCACGCGAGATCCGATTTTCGCTATCTGGCGGGCAAGACGCACGCTGATCTGTATACCCAGGGCGATGATCCGCGCGCCTTGCTCAAGCAGATCAGTTGGGAAATGTATGCCGTCGCGCGACCGGATTCGACGATGAGGCCGCCGGCACAAGCGCAGATCGTCGCGCCGGTCAGCAGCTTGGCACAGCATTCCGAATAAGGTGCTGCGACCGTCTGCCAGATAAACGCAGCCGACGAATGCGGTTTTATCGTCATGTTTATCGTCACGGATTTGCGGCATAGTCGCGCAGCAGGCACTGCAGTCCCGGTGCTTGGGGAGGCCGCCGCAATCCGTCGCTTCAGCGTATGCGCAGAGCGTCCGGCGTGTGGCCAATAAGGTGGGCGCCGTTTCGCATATGAAGCGGCGATTCCAAGGGGTTACGTCAACGCACGTTGGAGTATTCGAGATGAAATCATCAGGTTTGATCGCAGCACGTTCGACGAAAGCAGGCTTGATCGCGGCAGCCATTTTCTGTCTGTTTATCGGTTCCGCGGTTCACGCGCAGCAGTCCGCTGCACCGGCCGGTTCGACCGGCCAGTGCAAGGACGGCAGCTATTCCAGTCAGGCCAGCAAGAAGGGTGCTTGCAAGGGGCACAAGGGCGTGAAGGAGTGGTATGCCGCAGCCGGCACACCAGCTGCAGCTGCAGCAGCGGCCCCGGCCGCAGCCCCCGCAGCAGCAGCGGCACCAGCCGCCGCCGTCACCCCAGCTGCGGCGGCAGCAACCTCGAAGAAGGGTGCGTCGGCACCTGCTGCTACCGCCGCCGCGGGCGGTGGTCCGGGCCAGGTCTGGGTCAATACTGGTAGCAAGAGCAAGGCGTATCACTGCCAGGGCAGCAAGTGGTATGGCACCACCAAGCAGGGCAAGTACATGAGCGCGTCGGACGCGCAGGCGGCGGGTTATCACGCGGCCAAAGACGAGAAGTGCTCGTAATCCGCGGTTTTGACGGCTAGGTACTTACAACGGGCCGGCTCATGCCGGCCCGTTGTTCTGCTTCACGACGCATGCCACGGATCGTAGCTGCCGAAATACCACAGGTGACCTTCCGGATCGCGGCAACTGTAGCCGGCACCGCCGTAGTCCTTTTCGGCATAGTCATCGACGATCGTGGCGCCGGCCGCCAGTGCCTGCTGATAGTGAGACTTGCAATTGATGACGGTGACGCATGCGCATTGCGTTTCTCTGCCGCCGATGTCACTGGGTTGAGCAATGCGTTTGCCGAATTCGTCGTCGCGCACTTCGCCGAGCATGATCATGCCGTTGCCGTAGGTCAGCTGTGCGTGTTCCACACCGCCTCGCTCGTTTTCATAAACAGCATGCCTGGTGAAGCCGAATGCCGTACACAGAAAATCGATTGCGGCGTGCGCATCGCGGTAACGCATGCCGGGGATGATGGTGCTGCCGTTCGGTCTGGACGTGAACATCGCAAAAACTCCTTGGCTGGAATCTGAAGATCAGGCTAGCGCGACATTAAGTACAGCGTCTTGTGGATTTTCGCAGGCGATATGTTCACTTCGCCCATTCAATCGACCAGCAGCGACCGAATGCGTGCGAGCTTGCGCATCGATCAAACCGTCAGCGGTGCGGCTGGCTGGCTTTGTTGAGTTCCATCGGCAGGTTCCCGACTGATGGCGATCAGTCCAGCCCTGACTTGGCTGGGGGTGAGGTGATTCAGCAGTCGCCGGTCAATCCTTGTCGTCGCGGTTGTCGTCGTTCACCAGTGGGGCGGGCAAGGTGTGCACGATCATGCTTTGCGGGCTGGTCATCGGCAGCTTCGCGTCGCGCAGGCGGTCCAGCGTTTCGAACAGCAGATCGCTTTTCACAGCGCTGACGTCGCGCGGGCTGTTGACGTAGGCGGTGCAGTCGAACGTCATGGTGCCGGCGTCGAGGTTGTCCAGTCGTACGACCGGCGCTGGCGTGGCAAGTGTTGATGGATGTGCGTTAAGCACCTCCAGAATGATTTCGCGCGCCTTGCTGGCATCGGTATCCAGTGGCATCGGCAGGGTGATGTGCACACGTCCCTGCGCGTTGGCCAGGGTCACGTTGCGCACGTTCTGGGTGATGAACTGGGAGTTTGGCACGATCATGGTCGAGCGGTCGCCCATCTGGATTTCGGTAGCGCGCACGTTGATGCGGCGGATATCACCCTCGACACCGCCGATGCTGACCCAGTCGCCGACCTTCACTGGCCGCTCGGCCAGCAGGATCAGACCGGAAATAAAATTCTGCACGATCGCCTGCAGACCGAAACCGATACCGACAGACAGCGCGCTGGCCATCCAGGTGATGCTGGTCAGGTTGACGTTCAACTCGAGCAGTGCGAGCACGAACACGAATACGCCGCCAACATAGCCCAGCAAAGTCAGCACCGAGTTCTGCATGCCCAGATCGAATGAAGTCTTCGGTAGCAGTTGCTCGCTTAGCCAACGCTTGATTACCCGAAGCACGACCAGGCCGATGCCGAATACCAGCAAGGCACCAAGGATATTGCTGGGTACGATCTTCAGCGAACCCAGCGAGCCACCCGACAGCAGCGTACCGATACGTCCAGCCAGTTCCTCGGGTCCAGCACCAAATGGCGCCAATACAAACGCTATCGCCATGATCAGCAGGATCGCGCGGGTCACGCCGGACAGCACAGTCCCCACCTGTTCCAGCGCGCTGGCCGGCAGGCCAAAACTGTTCTGCATCCGCTTGCCGGTGCGGCCCTTCGGCGCAAAGACGGTATCGAAGATATCGTCGACCAGATGCATCATCAGATACAGCGCGGTGAGGATCACGCCGACCCACAGCATCTGTCGCGCGATGAAGAAGGCGAACGCGATATAGCCCGATGCGACGCCGAGCAGGGTGATGCCAACGGAGATGAACGCGGCGGCAACCACCAGACCGACCCAGATCGGTCGCTGGCCCGGCTCCTCGCCCGCCGCCAGCATGGCGCGCCGGGATTTGCCCAGGCGGATCAAGGCATCGGCTACCAGCACGCCGATCAGCACCGAGATAAAACCGCGAGTCGCAACCGAAGCCGACAAGCTGATGCCGATCGCGTCGTTGATGCTTTCCAGCAGGCCCAGCAGAAATGCCGCGCCGCCCAACAGCCACGGGAACATGCGCAGCCGCTGTGCGGCATCGTCGGATAACGCTGGAAGTCGCCATGACGGGCGTTTGATCGACAGCATGGCGCGACCCAGTCCGGTCATGAACGCCGCAAAGGTCACCAATCGCACCAGTCTTTGTGCCAGGCCGTCCAGGTCTTCGCTGAGGATGTCGTTCCAGTTCAACGCCAGATAGACGAAGTGGGCCGACAAGCCGACCGTTAGGGTATAGGCGAGTGTGATCGTGACGGCCAGTGCGCTGCGGCGTAGATGGCCGGCCGGCATGCGATTGGTGGTTACCTGCACCAGTGCGCGCTCAATCAGCCATCGACCGACCGTCAGCAGGAGCACGGCAACGATCAGGCACAGGATGAGCGATATACGATTTGGCGGCTGCCACGCTGTCGATACAGCGTCGGCCACCGAACTGTTCAAGTGCTGTTCGCGGGTGAGATCGTCGGGAAATGCCTGCGCTGGATCGACCCAGAATGCGCGGCTGAACGGCGTTGCGGTTCGTGAGGCCAACGAGGCCTGAAACTGGTCGCGGCGCAGTTCCGAAACGTGCACCGCCAACTGCGCCGCTTCCGTGCCGAGCGAATTGGCCTGCTTGATCTGGCCGTCCAAATCAGTTTTCGTTTTTGTCAGCTGCCGGCGCTGCGTGCTGAGTTCCGACGATTCGGGCGGTGCACCTTTGACCGGTGCTGGGCCAAGCACATCGAGCCGGGTCTGCAGGCTGGTCGATTGCGGTGACAGGCTGGTGGCGAGTTGTTCGGCCTGCTGCTGCACGGCCAGTGCACTGGTGCGCAGATCGTTCAACGGGACGTCCGGCTTCTTGGTGTCCACCGAACTCTTGATGTCGTCCAGTTGCGCGCGCAGCTGGGTCAGTGTCTGCACTGGCGTCAACGCAGGCTTGGCGATGGCCGAGCTGCTGGCTGCAGCTGGCGCGTCCTGTGCAAGTGCGATGCCGCCGGAAAAGGTCAGCAGAAGGACGAATAAATAACGAAGCAAGTTAGGCATTTCCCGATGATCCGGTCCTTGTTGCAGTCGGTCAACCGAAATGACTGTTGGGCCACGTCAGCTTTGACGCAGTGTTCAGATAGCGTAATCCACGCTAACGGCATGAATGGCCGAAGCATAGACAGCTGGCTAGACCTCGATATGGGGGACGCCTTGGCGTGGGATGGTGACGTCACTCGCGCTCGCGCACTGCAGACTGAACTCGCGCTTCGGGTGCGACTGGACGATGAATTCCCGCCGCTACGCCTGCTGGCCGGCGTCGATGTGGGCTTCGAGGCGGGCGGTGCGATCACCCGCGCGGCAGCGGTGTTGATCGATGCAGGGACTTTGCGGCCGATAGCCGAAGTCGTTGCGAGATTGCCTACGCGGATGCCATATATGCCCGGGCTGCTGTCGTTCCGCGAGTTGCCGGCGGTGCTGCAGGCATTGGCCGAACTGCCGCAGCAGCCCGATCTAATTTTCGTCGATGGGCAGGGCGTAGCGCATCCGCGTGGACTCGGCATCGCTGCGCACCTTGGGGTAATTACCGGTCTGCCGACGATCGGGGTGGCGAAATCGATCCTGGTCGGTAGCCATGGCGAGCTTGGTCAATGCCGCGGCGACCGCACTGATCTGATCCACCGCGGCAGGATGATCGGCACGGTCTTGCGCAGCAAGGACCACATCAAGCCGCTGATTGTTTCGCCCGGGCATCGCGTGAGCCACGTCAGTGCGCCAGATCTCGTACTCGCCTGCTGCACGCGCTACAAGTTGCCCGAGCCCACCCGACTCGCGGACAGACTCGCGTCACGCCGCGACCGGTCGGGGCAGCAAAGCCTGGATCTGGGTCTGAGGTAAGGCGTTATCAGCCTTGCAGGCGTCTGCCGGGATTGGGTCTGTGAAAGTTGTATAGGGCGCTGGCGGCCTCGATTTGTCTTCGCTAAATGCCGGTTCGCACCGTGAATTCGAAGGTGCGCGACCCCATGTCATCGCGACTGCAGTGAGGTGCTTCAAGCACAATGACGGCCTGCAGCTCTGGAGCGCTCATGATTTTCCGCTGGTTCGAATCTCTCATCGACGCGTTCAAGGAACCGTCCGACGGCATGCCGCCGCAGGCGGTGTGGCGTTTCTACGCATTTTATCTGCGTCAGGTATGGCCAGTGTTCCTGGCGGCAATCGTGGTGGGTTTCGGCGTGGCGATCGTCGAGGTGTCGCTGTTCGGTTTCATCGGCAGCATTGTCGATTTAACCAAGGGTATGCCGGGGCCGGATTTTTTCCACCTGCACGGGCGCGAGTTGATCGGTATGGGTCTGGTTGCGCTGATTGCGCGGCCGGTGCTCGCTGGCTTGCATGACCTGCTGGTGAACCAGGCGATCGTACCCAGCCTGACCAACCGCATTCGCTGGCAGAACCATCGCTATGTGATCCGCCAGAGCCTGGGTTTTTTCCAGAACGATTACGCCGGACGTATCGCCAATCGCATCATGCAGACCGGCGCGAGCTTGCGTGAGTCGGCGGTGCAGATTGTCGATGCGCTGTGGTACGTCACCATTTATACCGGTAGCGCGATCGTGCTGTTCGCCAAGGCGGATGCGTGGTTGGCCGTACCGTTGGTGGTGTGGGTGATCTTTTATGTCGGATTGATGGGATATTTCATTCCGCGCATCAAGCAGCGTTCATGGCATGCGTCCGAGGCCCGTTCAAAACTGATGGGACGCATTGTTGATGGTTACAGCAATGTGCTTACGCTGAAACTGTTCGCGCATACACGGCGAGAGGAAGCCTATGTCGCCGACGCGATGGGCGAGCAAACCAGCAAACTGCGCCGCATGACCCGCCTCACCACGGGGATGGATGCCAGCATCACCATACTCAACGGGTTCCTGATTGTCGGCACGTCGGCGTTGGCGATCTGGCTGTGGAGCCAGGGCAAGGTCAGCGTGGGCGCGATTGCGCTATCCACCGGCTTGGTGATCCGCATCAACAACATGTCCGGCTGGATCATGTGGGTGGTCAACGGTGTTTTTGAAAATGTGGGTACGGTGCAGGACGGCATCACCACCATCGCCCAGCCGCGTGCGGTACAGGATCGTGAGGATGCGAAGCCGCTGACAGTGACGCGCGGCGATGTGCACTTCGATGACATTCATTTTCATTACGGCAAGCAGGGCGGTGTGATCGCAGGTCTCAATCTGGCTGTGCGTGCGGGCGAAAAGATCGGTGTGGTCGGGCCTTCCGGTGCCGGCAAATCCACTTTGGTCAATGTGCTGTTGCGGCTTTATGACCTGGAGGATGGACGTATCCTGATCGATGGCCAGGACATCGCAAAGGTCACGCAGGAGAGTCTGCGCTCGCAGATTGGCGTGGTGACACAGGACACTTCGTTATTGCATCGCTCGATTCGCGACAACCTGCTGTATGGACGTCCGGATGCCAGTGAAGCGCAAATTCTCGACGCCGTGCGCAAGGCGCGCGCCGACGAATTCATTCCGCAGCTGGTCGATGGCGAGGGTCGTTTTGGGTATGACGCTCTGGTCGGCGAGCGTGGCGTCAAGCTCAGCGGTGGCCAACGCCAGCGCATCGCCATTGCCCGGGTGTTGCTGAAGGACGCGCCGATCCTGGTGCTCGATGAAGCCACTTCGGCGCTCGATTCCGAAGCCGAAGCAGCAATCCAGGACAGTCTCGATATTCTGATGCGCGGCAAGACGGTGATCGCGATTGCGCACCGACTTTCCACCATCGCGCGGATGGACCGCCTGGTGGTGCTGGACAAAGGCCATATCGTCGAAACCGGCACGCATGCCGAACTCATCGCGCATCAAGGTCTATACGCGCGATTATGGAAACGACAGACCGGAGGGTTTGTGGCGGCTGAGGATGCGCTGGCGTGAAAGCTTAATTCTCGGCGGCTTTGATGGCTGTCGTGCAGATTGAGTTAGTCTGGTGAGTAGTATTGCCTGCGTAATCTAGCGCTGCACGTACACTGCAGACGTGCCATGAAAGTTCGCCGCAAGACAACCTGAGCATGAGCATGGCACTGCGTAGACCATACGGTTAGCAGTGAATTTTTCTGATCTGGATCTACTACAAAATAAAAGGGGTTTCATGAACAAGTTCGTTCTTTCTGCCGCATTGGCTGCGGTGGTTGCATCTTCCTTGCTGAGCCATGCAGTTTGCGCTGCGGATAGCAATCCACTGGACAACTTCTATGTGGCTGGAAGCTTCGGTCAGAGCCAATATCGCGCCGATGCCAAGCATGCCGACAGCGTATTCCAGAACCTGCGCTTCGGCTGGCGCTGGAATGGCATTTTCGGGCCGGAAATCGGCTACGCCTATCTCGGTCGACGCAGAGACGTCAACTCGTCGGGCGGGTTTCGTTACAAGACTTCGGTCAATGCGCGCGCGGCCACCCTCGGCATCAGCGGCAAATACAACTTCGGCCAGAACTGGTTCTTTACAGGCCATGCTGGTTATCTGCGCTCGCATCGCAGTCTCGATGACCTTGGGTATGACAGCGGTAATACTTTGGCTACCCACAAGAGCTGGAACAATGGTTGGTACGGTGGCGTGGGCGTGGGTTATGACCTGACCAAGAATGTAAGCATAGGCGTGAACTACGACAACTATCACCTGCAATACGGTCACGACGGCGGCTTTCGTAGCAAGGTCAACGTGGCAGCGTTTTCCAGTTCGATTGAATATCGCTTCTGAATCCGCTGATTATCGGATCATGAAAAAGCTACGGCCGCCGATCGGCGGCCGTAGCTTTTTCAGACGGCCAATTGGCGCGATCAGTCGTTTGCACCAGCCAAGCGGATATCGGGAGCAGGCTGAGTTTCATGCCTGTTCGGAAAGCACGAATCTTGGACTCGCTGGGCAACGAACGAAGTGGCATATCAACGCTGCAATAGCGTTAGCTCGGTATTGCAGGAGAACAGCCATGCTGCACGACTCCACGTGTCGCCGGGGTGTACGACGTGGTGACGATTGTCACTGACGATGATTGACGGCTGCCTCTGCTTTGACTGAGGCAGTCGATGGATTATCTCTCCACGCACCGCGGTGGTGTCGGAGAACTGCCATGAAAACTTTCGTCGCTTACTCGATCTTCCATCAAGCCATGGCCATCGTATTTGCGGTGCTCGCTACGGCGTCAGTCACCTTTGCTCTGTGCCATGCCAGTCTGCTCATGCTGGCCTGATCCTGGCCTAAAGTGCCAGGTGCAAGTTGCTGACCTTTCCAGTCATCTATAAAAGGCATCGCCCTCATCTGGACGAGTTGCAGGAGGACACACATGAACGTATTCAATAACGGCCACATGAATGACAGCCGCGTCATCGACACCATCAGCAAATTGGAAAAATACATGCCGCTGATGTTTGGCCTGCTGATTGCATTTCTTGCCGGGAAGGCGCTGAAGAAAGTGTTCTGGACCGCGTTTGGCATGTACATGGCCTTGCACTACAGCGGTATCCATCTGTTTGGTTGAGCGTGGCGAATAAGGCGCGTGCTCTGGCCAGCATCCTGGTGCAGACCACTGGCTGGCGATATGTGGGGGTTTCGGGTTAGTGCATCGGCGCATTGATATCGTGCTGTCAAAGGCCGGAATGCAGTCGCTTGGTTGAGCGAATGCCTTAAACTTCGTATTCGTCCATCAGCGATGCGCTGTTGCAGCGCGAACGCCGTCGAATACTCCCGCACGAAGTCTTTGCATGACCCGCACTCTCGCCGAATGGTTGTCTTACCAGGAACAAGTCAACGTGCGCAGCATCGAGCTAGGGCTCGATCGTGTGCGAGCGGTGTGGGAGAGGATGGGGGCGCCAGCAACCGCGCGTAGGGTGATCACGGTTGGCGGCACCAACGGCAAGGGTTCCACCGTGGCGCTGCTGGAAGCGATGCTGACGGCGGCTGGGTTGCACGTCGGTAGTTTCACGTCGCCGCATCTGACCGAGTACAACGAGCGCGTGCGGATCAACGGCGTCAATGCCGATGATGCATCGCTGGTTGCATCCTTCGAGCGCATCGAGGCCGCACGTGGTGCGGGACCGAACGGTGCTGGAACGCACGAAGAGATCCGGTTGACCTACTTCGAATTCGGCACACTGGCCGCGCTGGATCTGTTTGCCCGCGCCGATCTGGATGTGGCCATTCTTGAAGTGGGATTGGGCGGTCGGCTGGATGCAGTGAACATCATTGATGCCGACGTATCCGTCGTGACGACGGTGGATCTCGACCATATGGACTGGCTGGGATCGGATCGCGACAGCATCGGTCGCGAGAAAGCAGGTATCGCGCGGGCGGGGCGACCGGTCATCGTTGGAGAACTGGATCCACCTGTCGGATTGCTTGATGCATTGATCGCCAGTGGCGCCGAAATAAGGCGCGCGGGAATCGATTTCACCGTGGAGCGTCTAGGCCCCGGCTGGCGCTGGCAGCATCGCGACGGTTTGGCGATGGCGTTGCCTGATCCTGCGCTGGCAGCGCCAGTGCAGTATGCAAATGCGGCGACCGCTATCGCTGCGCTGCACGCGTTGTTTGCCGATGATGCATCGATAACGCCAAAAGATTTGTTCGCTGCGGCGAGCCTTGGTCTGCGATCCGTTCGCGTGCCCGCCCGGCTGCAGTCGCTCGGTGGCGATCCGGCAGTGATCGTGGACGTAGGCCACAACCCGCAGGCGGCCCGTGCGCTGGCCGAATGGCTGGATGCGCAACCCGGCAGCCGCGTGTATGCCGTGTATGGTGCGCTAAGCGACAAAGATGTGGCCGGCGTCATGGCCGCGCTCGGTTCGCGTATCGATCATTGGCATCTGGCTGGGCTGGATCGCGACACGCCGCGCGGCCTCACGGCGGCTTGGCTGGCGGAACGACTCGGTAAAACCTTGCCGCAGGCGTCGTTCGATGTGCATACCGACGTGGCAACCGCATTGGCTGCCGCCTGCGCTGCCGCTCATTCGGGCGAGCGTATCCTCGCGTTTGGCTCGTTTTTTGTGGCCAGCACTGTCATCGCTGAAGCGGCGAATAAACCGGCGTTACCGGATTGAGCGTGGTGGGGGACGCAGGCAGGTATAATCACCGCGTTACGTACCGCGTTTGCCGCTTTGGAGCCAAGTCTTGAAAACACGCCTGCTGGGTGCCGCCGTCCTGCTAGCACTGCTGGTTCTGTTTGTGCCGATGTTTTTTTCGAGCAAGCCACCGGCACCAGGCGGTGACCAGACCGTGAGTCTGGCGATCCCGCCAGCACCCGATCGCGATCTGCAAACCAAGACGATGAGCCTGAATCCGGATGCTGCCGTCGGTGCGGCGTCTTCAGCACAGCCGAATGCCGCGATGGTGATGCCGGGAACGAGTGGCCAGCTGGCCACGGTCGATATCGGTTCGAACCGTCCGCGTGATGTGGAAACCGATCCGCAAGCGGGCAAAAAGCCTGCAGTGACGACGGTTACCACCGGTTCGGGTGCGACCTCGGCCGAACCGGTCATCCCGATGCAGAACAAGGTTCCGGCAGCAAAGCCATCTGCCGCGATCAGCGCCGCACAGAGAACGCCAAAGGCATCCGCAGTGATGCCGGCGATCGATGCTGCGCCGGCAAGCGGTCACGGCAGCTACAAGGTCAACCTCAGTGCGTATGCCAGTGCAGCGGGTGCTGCCAGTTTGCAGCGACACGTGCAGGCGCTGGGTTATCCGGTGAGTAGCCATCCCATTACCCAGGGCGGTCAGCCGCGTACGGTTGTGGTCGCTGGGCCCTTCGAAACGCGCACCGCCGCCGAAGCGGCGCGGCTGAAGATCACCCAGTCGATTCCCGGTGTGCCCGCGCGGCTGCAGCAGGACGCTAGTGAAGAGAGTGCTTCGACGCTGGTGTCTGCAGCTCCCGCTACGGCAGCTACTCCTGCGGCGACCAAATCCAGGGCCGGCGGTTTTGCCGTGCAGCTGGCGGCGATGAGCAATCAAGGTGATGCCAATGCGTTGCGCGATAAATTGCGCGGTGCCGGCTTCGACGGTTTCGTGGATTCGGTGCAGGCTGGCGGCAAGCAGCTCTGGCGCGTCCGCGCCGGTCCGCAGACGCAACGTGCCGATGCGGAGCGTATTCGCGATCAGATCAAGGCCAAGCTGGGTGTTGCCGGCAATATCGTTCCGGTGCCCTGATTACGTGTGTCACAACTGCACGTGTCACGGTGTCGGTCAGGTCGTGCTATTCAAATAATGCGTCAGCAGCGCGGGTGAACGGATGAACTGGACTGACTGCATCATTCTTGGCGTACTGGCCCTATCGGTTCTGATCGGTCTGTTCCGTGGATTGGTTGCCGAAGTGCTGTCGTTGGTGATCTGGGTGGTTGCGTTCTGGGCGACGTGGGCGTTCGGCCCGATTGTATCCGCGCAGCTGGCGCATGCGATTACGTCGGTGCCGTTGCGAACTTTCGTCAGTTACGGCATCTGCTTTGTTCTGGTGCTGATACTGGGAGCGGTCATACGTTTCACGATCAGGCGGTTGATCTGGAGCAGCGGCTTGTCGGGCGTCGACCGCATGTTTGGCACGGTATTCGGCTTTGTGCGCGGTGTGCTGATCGTGGCGGTGTTGGTGTTTCTGGTCGGTCTTACCGGTTTCACGAAGGAATCGTGGTGGCGTGAATCGACGCTGGCACCGCAGTTTCAGGGCCTGGCGTCCTGGCTGGGGCAGGAGGTTCCAACAAGCATACCGGCCAACCTGCGCAATCAGGTTCATCCAGAGGCCCTGCTCGAGAAGATCCATCCGTCGGACATGCTTAACCATATGCCCAACTTGTCTACACTGCCGCACGTCCCCATGTTCGGCTCGCCGTTTGCACCTGCGGCATCACGCACAGCGTTACCGGCCCCCGCGACGAGCGTGGCCACACCCTCTACGAATAACTGAAGCAGGCTACGACCATGTGCGGAATCATCGGTATTGTCGGTACCACCGAAGTCGCGTCGGCCCTGTATGACGGGCTGACCGTGCTGCAGCATCGCGGTCAGGATGCGGCGGGCATCGCCACCGTGGACGGCGCGCGTTTGCGATTGCACAAGGGCAACGGGCTGGTACGCGATGTGTTCGGCCAGGCATCGATGAGCGAGCTGCGGGGCCGCATCGGTATCGGCCACTGTCGTTATCCGACCGCCGGCTCCGAAGGTTCGGCCGAGGCGCAGCCGTTCTACGTCAACTCACCGTACGGCATTGCTTTCGTGCACAACGGCAATCTGGTCAACACCGAATCGCTACGCCGCGAAATGTTCGAAGACGATCGCCGGCACATCAACACCGACTCGGATTCCGAAGTGCTGCTGAACGTGCTGGCGCACGAACTGCAGATCCAGGACCGGATGCAGTTGACGCCGGATCACATCTTCAAGGCGGTTGCCGGCGTGCACGCGCGCGCCAGCGGCGGTTATGCCTGCGTGGCGCTGGTACTGGGCTACGGACTGGTGGCGTTTCGTGACCCGCACGGCATCCGTCCGCTGGTGCTGGGCGAGCGTGTGACCGCGGTAGGCACCGAGTACGCGGTGGCTTCCGAATCGGTAGCGTTCGACGTGCTGGGCTTCAAACGCGTTCGCGACATCCTGCCGGGCGAGGCGATCATCATCACCGACGCTGGTCAGCTTTATTCGCGCCGCTGCTCCGAAGGTGCCGTGCACGCGCCGTGCATTTTCGAGTACGTCTATCTGGCCCGCCCCGATTCGATGATCGAAGACGTGTCGGTCTACAAGGCGCGGCTGCGCATGGGCGAGAAGCTGGCCGAAAAGATCATGCGCGAGCGGCCCGATCATGGCATCGACGCGGTGATCCCGATCCCCGATACCGCGCGTACTGCCGCCAGCGCACTGGCTGGCGCATTGGGCGTGCCGTTCCGCGAGGGCTTCGTCAAGAACCGCTACATCGGCCGCACCTTCATCATGCCGGGGCAGGGTGAGCGGGTGAAATCGGTGCGCCGCAAGCTCAACGCGATCGATCTGGAGTTCCGCAAGAAGAACGTGCTGCTGGTCGACGACTCGATCGTGCGCGGCACTACCTCCAAACAGATCATCCAGATGGCCCGCGACGCCGGTGCCAAGAACGTCTACTTCGCCTCGGCCGCGCCGCCGGTGCGCTATCCCAACGTGTATGGCATCGACATGCCATCCGTCTCCGAGTTGGTCGCTGCTGGCCGTACCGAGAAAGAAGTGGAGGCGACGCTCGGTGCTGACTGGCTGATCTACCAGAGTCTCGAGGATCTGATCTGGGCGGTGCAGGACGGCAACGAAGAACTCCAGCACTTCGATACCTCCTGTTTCTCCGGCGAATACGTCACCGGTTTGGACGATCGCTATCTGGAGCAGATTCAGATGCTGCGCTCGGACGACGCCAAGGCTGCTCGCCGCATCGCCTGATTCTGCTTCCTCTTAGGGGGAGGAATGAGGCGACTGCTAGCGAAACTCCATGACCGATCTTCATGCCGCCGCCAAGCGTTGCCTCGATGCGTCCGATCCGGCCGAAAAGCTCCGGCTGACGCGTGAAACCTGGGAGTCGCTTCTGGCAGGTGAGCTGCACGCCGAGCCATCATCACCGCCGCCGGAACCCATCGGTGCGCCCGGCCGCCCGGCTAAACCGATGCTGGTCAATGCACGACAGGTGCCGCAACGTGGACTCGGCAGCACCGAGGGGCGTGCGGCGCTGGTGCATGCCGTGGCGCATATCGAATTCAACGCCATCAATCTGGCATGGGATGCGGTCTACCGCTTTCGCGGCAAGCCTGACGAGTACTACCGTGACTGGGCCAGCTGCGCGAACGACGAGGCGCGGCACTTCGCCATGCTCTCTGCTCGCCTCACCGAGATGGGTCACGTCTACGGTGATTTCGATGCACACGATGGCCTGTGGGCAATGGCCGAGAAAACCGCCGATCACGACACCGCTCGCATGGCGCTGGTGCCGCGCGTGTTGGAAGCGCGCGGGCTGGATGTCACGCCCGGTATGATCGAACGGCTGCGCCATCTTGGTGATACGCGCACAGTGGCGATACTCGAAGTGATCCTGCGCGAAGAAGTGGCCCACGTCGCCGCAGGCACCCGTTGGTATCGCCACTGTTGCGAACGCGACGGACTCGATCCGGTCGATACCTTCTTCGAATTGCTGCACGAGTACATGGGCGTGAGCCTTCGCGGCCCGTTCAATCGGCCAGCGCGGATCGAGGCGGGGTTTGTCGAGGAAGAACTGGACCGACTGGCTTCGATGGCGTTGCTTGCCTGAGTTCGCGTGTGGCTTGCATCGATGCCGAGTCCGCATCGTTGCGACCGACCACGAAGAGGCCATCCGGCAACGGGGCCCCGTTGTCAGTCTGGCCGGCATGGTCGGATACGACCCGGCGGCTTCCGCGTGCGCACGTTCAGATTTCCGGCGCGCTTTGGTGCGGTGCAGATGTACTCGACGACAGAATCGGGCATTAATTAGATTAAGGATGATCGGTTGGGGCTTGTCAGGCGACCATGTTTCACGAGTGGCTGCCGTCATGCGGGATCGTCCCAGCCAATCCGCGATCCTCATGCGAGCGTCCATGCTTATCGGCTCCACCCGTATCCGATACCGACCCGAAGCTGTTGCTTCCGACCAGGCGTGTGGGGCTGACGAGGAATGCTTTGCCGGGCTGCTTCGAGAGTTGGAGCCTGGTCTGCGTCGCTACATGCGACGACAGTTGCACGACCGGAATGTGGCCGACGATGCGGTCCAGGAAACGCTTCTGCGCATGTTGCGCTATCGCCAGCGCAGCGACGCCGGCGAGGTGCGCGCGTTGTTTTTCCGGGTCGCTGCCAGTGTCGTGGCCGACCATTGTCGCCAGACGCGCACGAAGCAGCTGGATCGCCATTGCAGCATAGACGATGCGCAGATGGCGTCGTCCGAGCCGCAGCCTGACCGCATTCTCTCCGATCAGCAGAATCTGGCATGCATCAAGGAAGCGATTCGTCGCTTGCCATCGCGTTGTCGCCAGGTTTTCCTGCTGCATCGGTTCGAGAATTTGAGCTATCGTGAGATTGCTCGACAACTCAGCATTTCCGAGCGGACAGTCGAGAATCATATTGCCCACGCGCTGGCTGTATGTCGTTGCGCACTAGGGGAAAATCGCGGAAGAACGTTCAAGTAGTCATGCAACGCGAAGAAGACATCGAAGACATCGAGTCGATTTTCGACCAGGCTGAGCGCTGGTTTGTACGGCTTCGCGCGCAGAACTGTTCCATGACGGATCGCCAGGAATTTGACGCATGGCAGGCTGCAGATCCCGCGCATGCCGCGGCGTATGCCGAGACCAGCAGATTATGGGTCGGGCTGTCCTCTCTGGCCGACGATCAGGAAATTGCAACGTGGCGGCGCGAGGCTGTTGCTGCTCCACGTGGTGGCACACGGTTCAACCCGAGATGCGCATGGGGAAGACTCGCATGGGGCAGTGCCATCGCGGCATGCTTGTTCCTCGTCGCAGCTCTGGTCGGTTACCGCGTGCTGCGCAACCCGCCAGATACCGCTGTTACCCGTCACTACGCGACGGCGCATGGGGAAATCCGTCAGGTCGCTTTGCTGGATGGTTCCAGCGTTACCTTGAATGTGGACACCATGCTTGATGTGACCATCGGCCAGCATGCTCGCACCGTGCAACTGACCAAAGGTGAGGCCGTCTTCGAGGTAGCCCATGAGCCGCAACGGCCCTTCATCGTCCATGCCGCAGGCAACATTATTCAGGATATCGGCACGCGCTTCGACGTTAACCTCGCCGGTTCGCAAACCGACATCACTGTGGTGGAAGGCATCGTGCAGGTGACGCGGCAAGATCAGTCGGCCACCCTTACGCATGGCGATCGGCTCGTCGCTGGCAGCGGCGTCTGGCACCAGCGTCGTATTGCCCCCGAGGTCGCCATCGGCTGGACGCAGGGGAAGCTGGTGTTCCGCGAGACGCCGCTTGGCGAAGCGGTTGCCCAGGTCAACAGCCATGGTCCAGGCCATCTGGTCATCACCGACCCATCGCTGGAGAATCTGCCCATCAGCGGTGACTTCCGCATTGGGCAAACCGCATCGCTGGTTCGCGCGCTGCAAAGCACGTTTCCGATTCGCGCCCGTGTCGATAAGGTCAGTGGCGACATCCAGCTCAGCCGCCGCTGAAAGCACACCCTATAGCCGCCCAGGCCGTCCTAGCCAGGTCTGCGTTTGCCCGTGCCGTGCTGGGCTCCCTCCGAAAGAGCGAAAAGAGTTCTAGGGGTTTCTCCGAACTGCAACGTTCTTGTAGTCCGGCAGCCATCCGACTGCATTGGGGAAACAAGGGGAGCACATGCACGTACTTCGTCGTGGAGCACATCGCCACGGATGCTTGCGCCAGTCATTGCTGGCTGCGGCATTGAGTGTCGCCATCTTCGGCGGCTCGACCGCCATGGCGCAATCGCCGCCCGCCGCTAGCGGGGGCGTCGCCTTCCATATCGCTGCAGGTCCGCTGGATCAGGCGCTGCATCAATTCAATACGCAAAGTGGCTTGCAGGTGCTTTTCGATCCCGCCCTTGTAACGGGCCGAAAATCCGCTGGCGTCAACGCCACGGTCTCCACGCATGCTGCCCTTGACGATCTCCTCAAAGGCAGTGGCCTGAGCTATCAGTTCACTGATGGCCAAACCGTGGTCATCAAACGGGCGAGCAAGCCGACAGCAGCTAAACCCAAGTCCTCAACGCAGGCGAATGGACCCGATGCCAGTAACGCCACCCAACTCGACACCGTTACTGTAACGGCCGAGAAGAAAACTGAAAACATTCAAAAAGTGCCCATAGCGATCTCTGCGTTCAGCGGCCAGGATCTGGACGACAAGAAGATCGAGACCGGTGCCGATCTGGTTACGAGCACACCCAATGTGAGCTTTACCAAGACCAATTTCGCCAGCTACAACTTTCAGATTCGCGGTATTGGCACGCAGGCTTTATCGGTTACCACTGACCCGGCGGTAGCGGTGAGTTTCAATGACACGCCGCTGATCCGCAATCGACTGTTCGAGCAGGAATACTTTGACGTGGACAACGTAGAAGTACTGCGTGGGCCGCAAGGCACACTGTACGGGCGCAATGCCACAGCAGGCGTGGTCAACATGATTCCCAACCTGCCAAGCTTCGACGGCTTCGAATCCTGGGTCAAGACTGAAGTGGGTAACTACGATGGCCGGCGCTTCAGCGGCATGCTCAACGTGCCGGTATCCAGCACGCTGGCCTTTCGCCTTGCTGGCGCATGGACGGATCGCGATGGTTACGATTACAACAGCGTCACCAACAATAACGTCAACGGACGCAATTTGTGGAGCGGGCGCGCCAGCCTAGCTTGGAAGCCCAACGATGACATCAGTGCCAGCTTGGTGTGGGAACACTTCAGCGAACACGATGATCGCTCGCGCACCGGCAAACAGCTTTGTCACACCGATCCCGGGCCTACCGAGGTGGACGGGGTTGCGGTTACAAACCCTTTGGATCAGGCCACGCTCAGCCAAGGTTGTACGGACGGTTCGTTGTACGGCCAGAGCGCCTTTGGCGTGCCCAATGGCCTCAGCTTGCCGGAGGTGCTTACCGGCAATGCACTCACTGCGGTGGGCATTGCTCCCGATTTCAGTCGATTCTTGTCGCTATTGAACGGTAACCCCTATGCGGGCGTTACCCAGTCAACCAACCTGCGCACGATCGCCACTACCTTTGATCCCATCTTTAACGCCAAGAATGACGTGGTGCAGTTCAACTTTCAGGCCAACCTCAGTCCAGGTCTGAAGTTCGTCTCGCAGACACTGTTCACGCGCGACTCGTACTTCTCCGAGCAGGATTACGACCGCTTTCCATCCGTGTCGGTTTTCAGCAATACGCTTGGGGGTTTCGATACCTTTGGTAATCCGCTGTCCGAATCGACCTATCCCGGGCTAACGCCAAACGGTGTGTTCGTCGATCCCCAGCTCGGGGCCTCGACACAGATGCTAGCAGTGGACCGTAGCCAGTCATATAGCCACCAATGGTCGCAGGAATTCCGCCTGCAATCCGATTTCGATGGTCCGTTCAACTTCAATATCGGGGCTAATTTCCTCGACTTTCACATCAATGAAAACTACTACGTCTTCAACAACGTGTTCACCGCAATCGCGGAGGGACAATATAACCTAGGTAATGGGTTTCCGGGTCAACCTCCGCAGCCTTGCGCTCAGGGTTCGACCACTGGATGTATTTATATTGATCCCAATTCGCTCAACAATATCAATGGACAAGGACACAACTATTTTCGTAGCGACAATATTGCCAGCACGCTGTCCACAGCCATATTTGGCGAGACCTATTGGAAGTTGGCCAACGACCTGAAACTGACCGTAGGCTTGCGTCTAACGCAGGATCGCAAGAATACTACGCCCGTTCCTAGTCAGCTCTTGTTGGCTCCAAACGGCCCGGAGCAAATGATCGGGGCCGGCTATGTGAACTACGGCTACCCGGCGTCGTCAAATATCAACCAGGAATGGACCGAGCCCACCGGTCGTGTCGTATTGGACTGGACACCACGTTTGTCGTTCACCGATAGCACCTTGCTATATGCCTCATATTCGCGCGGTTATGTAGCCGGAGGCACTAATTCACCCGGTATCGGCAATGATCCGACGCTGTTGAGCATCACCCCAAATCCGACCACGTTCAAACCCGAATTCGTCAATGCCTACGAGTTCGGTACCAAGAACGTGTTGACTGGCGGCAAGTTCAGCCTGGATGCGGATGTTTTCTATTACGACTACCGCAACTACCAGGTGTCGCAAATCGACAACCGAGGCTCGCTCAACGAAAACTTCAACGCCAAGACCTGGGGCGCGGAGTTTCAGGCGGCCTGGCAGCTGACACGGAATTTTCGTGCCGACATGAATCTGGGTTTGCTCGGCACACGCATCAGCAGCCACCAGTATTCGATCGACCAGATGAACCTGACCGATGGCAATCCCGACTGGGTGACGGTAAAGCCATTCGTGCAGGCTGCGCAGTCTTGCATTGCCCCAGCCGCCGACGTAGCGCAGTTGCTACAAGTGCTGCCTGGGCTTATTGGACCTGGCAATAGCATATATGGCTATTTGGCCGGATTGTGTACCACCACCTCGCCAGTCATTCAAGGCGGATACCTGGCGGGTTCCCAATACTCGCAACAAACGGGCGTCGTCTACGATCCGCGAACCGCCCCCAACGGCGGTGCAGGCATTTCCACGAATGTTGGTGGCAATGAGTTGCCCAATGCGCCGCACAGTACCTTCAACCTTGGTGCGCAGTACACCTTTTTCCTGGGTAATTCTGATCTGGTCTTGCGTGCTGATTATTACCACCAGAGCTCGAGCTGGGCACGTGTCTATAACGACCCGATCGACTATATGCGGGGATGGAGCAATGCCAACATTTCACTGACCTACGAGCATCCGGAGAACGATCTGACTGTGCAGTTCTATGTCAAGAATCTGTTCGACAAAACGCCCATTACCGGAACATTCCTAAACAGTTCCGATAGCGGGTTGACGACCAATGTATTTACGTTGGATCCAAGGATTATCGGACTGTCCATTCGTAAGGGATTTTATTAATTCGTAGATGATTTGAAATTGATGGTGTTGGATAGGTCATGAATAGCGCTAAATACAAATTCACTTTTCCTGGCAAAGATTTTCACACCAGTGACATCGTGTGCGTCAGGATTGACGGCATCCCGCAAAAAGAGCGTGGGCTTGCCGCCGCGTAAGACCGCGGCATATATACGTCTGTATCGGTTATGCCGTATTCCCATGTTGATTGCTTACTTAATCACGGAGAAATTCATGAAAACGATTAAATCCTTGCTGTTAGGTTTGCTGGTCTTGGCAGGCACATTGGGCGCATCGTCAGCGTTCGCCCAATGGACCGTCGGAGGAAGTTCGAGCGGTACTAGCATTATTGGTGCCGGACCTACCAATCTCTCCTATCTAGGAGCTTCCTTTCCATGCACGAGCACGTTCACTGTAGTGGACACTGCAGGCAGTGCGAAGGTGACCGCTGCCAGTTTTACCGGCAGCGCAGTATGTACATCGATCAAGGCAAACAATTTGCCATGGCAGATCAGTGCCCCCGTAGGAAGCGGTCCATGGACGGGTACGGTGATGGGAGTCAATGTAACGGCTGCTGGCGTTTTCAATTGCTCGGGCAACGCAAGCATCTCGGTGACCAAGCCCGGTGGCGCCGTCACCCTCAGCGGCTCACTGGGAGTTTGCGCGATTTCCAGCGGTTCATTGCCGAGCAGCCCGGTCGTACAGGGTTAATCAAACCGGAAGCGGCAGCTCTTTACCGCCGCTAGCATTGAAATAAAAGGGCCATGTATCGAATGCGCCGTGACTGACAAAAGCGTATCGATACTGGCCATTCCTTTATCTTCTGTGAGGATCTTTTGTACGCACATAGAGCACCGCTTCTGCCTGCGCTCAGAGTGCGGAATCAATCTACTCGGCTATGTATGGCGGCTAGCTACGCCGCTGTGATTCGAATCGGTCACCTTGTTGTTCAAGCCCGTATTCATCAATGCGTTCGAGCTTGCCACCAAAATGTGGTTGCTGGCGGGAAGTTCAGTTTTGACGCCGATGTGTTCTTTGTACGATTAAAGCAATTGCCCTGTTCCGCAGATCATCAACCGCGAAGCCTACGTAGCCACAAAAAAGCCGGCGCTAGGCCGGCTTGATCATCGAATTTGGTCGGGGAGACAGGATTCGAACCTGCGACTTCTACGTCCCGAACGTAGCGCTCTACCAGGCTGAGCTACACCCCGTGGGAAGCCGCGTATCTTAATCGTCGTCCGCAGGCTTGGCAACAGCGGTGATGGCCGTGTCGCACCGAACGGCTACGGAACCGGACCGGCCTTCTGCTAATCTTTACGGCTGCCGCTGCGCGTGAAGTCGCGTGGCATGCGGTCCCATTGTCATAGTCAGCAGAGGATTTCATGGCGCTTACCCCGGCCCGCACCATGCCCGGCGTGCTCGAGCTGCTGCCGCTCGACCAGATCGCGTTTCAGCGCATGCTCGACGTGATCCGTCGCAATTACGAACGTTTCGGCTTTCTGCCGATCGAAACGCCAGTGATCGAATATTCCGACGTGCTGCTCACCAAGACCGGCGGCGAGACCGAGCGGCAGGTGTATTTCGTTCAGTCCACTGGCGCGCTGAATGCGGTCGAGAAGGAAGGCATGCCCGAGCTGGCGTTGCGCTTCGATCTCACCGTGCCGCTGGCGCGTTATGTGGCCGAGCACGAGCGCGAGCTGAGCTTTCCGTTTCGACGCTACCAGATGCAGCGTGTCTATCGCGGCGAGCGCGCGCAGCGCGGGCGTTTCCGCGAGTTCTATCAGTGCGATATCGATGTGATCGGCAAGGATGCGCTGTCGGTGCGCTACGATGCCGAGATTCCGGCGGTGATCTACAGCGTGTTCCGCGAGCTGAACATCGGTGCGTTTACCATCCAGCTCAATAACCGCAAGCTGATGCGTGGCTACTTCGAAAGCCTGGGCATTGTCGATGGCGAGCAGCAGATGCTGGTGCTCCGCGAAGTGGACAAGCTCGACAAACGCGGCGCGGATTATGTGCGCGATACGCTCACCGGCGAGGCGTTCAATCTCAGCGCCGATGTCGCGCAGAAAATTCTGGCTTTCGTGCAGATACGCTCGACCTCGTTGAAGAATGCGTTCGACCATCTCGATGCGCTGGGCGCCGGGCCGGAAGCAATGGAGCAGGGCCGCGCCGAACTGAAGGAAGTGCTGAACCTTATCCACGCGTTCGGCGTGCCGGAAACGCATTTCGTGCTGAACTTGTCGATTGCCCGCGGCCTCGATTACTACACCGGTACCGTCTACGAAACTACATTGAACGATCATCCACAGATTGGTTCGATCTGCTCGGGCGGTCGTTATGAAAATCTGGCGGGTCAGTACACCAAGTCGCATCTGCCGGGCGTCGGCATCTCGATCGGCCTGACGCGGCTTTACTGGCAGCTTCGCGACGCCGGTTTGATCAGCACGGCCAAGAGTACGGTCGACGTGCTGGTGACGCAGATGGACGAGGCGCAACTGCCGGCCTACCTCGCGCTAGCTGGTGAGCTACGCGCGGCTGGCGTCGCCACCGAGGTGGTGCTGGAGGGGGGCAAGCTCGGCAAGCAGTTCAAGTACGCCGATCGTGCCGGTATCCGCTTCGTCATCGTGCTGGGCGAGGATGAAATTGCCAAGGGCGTGGTGACGGTCAAGGATCTGCGTCGCGAGGATCAGTTCGAAGTGGCGCGTAGCGAACTGGTCAAGACGTTGCGGGTGGAGTTGGAGCAGGCTGCGGCGATGGGTTGATTCGGTCGTATTTCTTTCGCTGCAATCCGCCAGCATCATGCCGGTTTCCGCTACATCCGATCATCCCCGTTCGATCATCCGTTTTGCGAGGCACTCGTGGTCCAGTCCGACACCATTTTTCTCGATGGCAACCATCTCACCCGCGCACAGCTGGTTGCCGTCGCGCGTTCCGGCAACAAGGTTTCGCTTGATTCAGCAGGCCTGAAGCGCGTGCAGCGCGCCGCGGATTTTCTGGCCGAGAAGGTCAGCTGCGGTGAGCCGACCTACGGCGTGACTACCGGCTTCGGCAGCAACGCGGACAAGCTGCTTGGCGCGCATCGTCTGCGCGACGAATTGCCTGGAGCGGCTCTGACCAAACGCGGTCCACATGAAACCGAAGGCACGCTGCTGGAAGAGCTGCAGCACAACCTGATCATCACGCACGCGGTCTGTGTGGGCAAACCGTTCGGCGAAGATGTGGTGCGAGCCATGTTGCTGATCCGCATCAATACGTTGATGCGCGGCCATTCGGGCATACGTGTCAGCACGCTCGAAGCGCTGACCGCGATGCTCAATGCCGGTGTGGTACCGGTGGTGCCGGAGAAAGGTTCGGTTGGCGCCAGTGGCGACCTTGCGCCTTTGTCGCATCTGGCAATCGTCTTGCTGGGTGGTGGTGAGGCGTTCTATCAGGGCGAGCGCGTTTCCGGTGCGGAGGCGTTGAAGCGCGCGGGGCTCGAACCGATTCGCTTGTCGTTCAAAGAAGGTCTGGCGCTCAATAACGGTACGGCACAGATGCTGGCCACCGCCGCGCTGGCGCTGGATACGCTGGAACAATTGCTGGATACCGCCGACCTCGCGGCATCGATGACGCTCGATGCATTCGCCGGTCGCAGCGGCGCGCTGCGACCGGAAGTGCATGCGCTGCGTCCGCATCCGGGGCAGGTGGAAACCGCGACGAACGTACGCGACCTGCTTGTCGGTTCGACCTTGATCGATATTCCGTATCACCTGGTGCCGCGCTTCAAGTCGTGGAGCGCCGAGGCGTGGAGTGAGCCGGACGACCAGGCGCTGAGCTTCGATATTGGCTGGGAGTGGGTGCCTGCGAATCAGCGGCACGGTCGCGAAGCGTTCTACAGCCGCTTCCTGCCGTTCAAGGGCGGCAAGAAGCATCAACCGCAGGATGCCTATAGTCTGCGTTGCATGCCGCAGGTGCACGGCGCCGTGCGCGATGCCTGGGCACAGGCGTGTCGCGTGATCGACATCGAGCTGAATTCGGTCACCGACAATCCGCTGATCTTTCCCGACGCCGAAGATGCGCAGTTCATCGAGGAGCAGGTGATCTCGGCCGGCCACTTTCACGGCATGCCGCTGGCGCTGGCAATGAGCTACATCAAAGCGGCGATTCCGGTATTGGCATCGATTTCCGAACGGCGCCTCAACAAGCTGGTCGACCCGGCGACGAATGACGGCTTGCCGGCATTTCTCACGGGAAATGAGGACGGCACCGATTCCGGTTTCATGATCGTGCAGTACACCGCTGCCGCCTTGGTCAACGACCTGGCCACGCGTGCGCATCCAGCCAGCGTTTACTCGGTACCCACCAGTGCCAACGCCGAAGATCATGTCTCGATGGGCGCCAACGAAGCGCGCCACGTGCTGGAGATGACCGAAGACCTCAGTCATGTGCTGGCGCTGGAAATCTACACTGCCGCGCAGGCGCTCGATTTCCGCCAGGCCATGTTGAACGCCGCACGCCGGCTGGCAGCGCGCGCGGGCTGGCAGGCCATTGCCGACAAGATCACCAACGCACCGCGCGAGGATCACCCGCATTACGCGCAATTCGTCAACGAGGTGAAGCAGCTTACGGCGGCGTTGGCCGAGACCGGTGATTTCCATGCGGGCACGCGTGTGCGCGATGCCCATGCAGTATTGCGTCAGCACATCGATTTCATGCATCGCGATCGCGCGATGGATGGCGAGGTGCGCACGGTGTGTGAGCTGGTCCAGCAGGGCACGTTTCGTCGGTCGCACTGATTTCTTTTTTCGCGGAGTTACCCATGAGCCTTATTCAGACCCCGGTGTCCTACGGCGAATTGATCGACAAGATCACCATTCTCGAAATCAAGTCACGCCGTATCACTGATGACGCCAAACTTGCCAACGTACGCAACGAGTTGGACATGCTCAACGCTACCTGGGCCAACGACGCGGCCTCACACACGGACATCGCCGATGAGCGCGAGCGTTTGCATGCCGTCAACGAAACGCTGTGGGACATCGAAGATGCGATCCGTGTGAAGGAGCGCGCACAGGCGTTCGATCAGGAGTTCATCGAGCTGGCGCGTGCGGTGTATTTCCGCAATGACGAGCGCGCCGCATTCAAGCGCGAGATCAACCTCAAGCTTGGCTCGGAGCTGGTCGAGGAAAAATCGTACCAGGACTACCGCGCGGTTTGATTCGGGCGATCAGGCCAGGCCAAGATCGAGCGCGGCGGCTTCGAAGCGCTCGATCACGTCGTCCACGCTGATCAGATCCATCACGCCAGGCCGCTCGATTTTGCTGCCCCACGCGAGTTCGCTCGCGGGTTTACCGAAGTATTTTTGCGCCGCCTCGTCGTACTTGTTGACGCACCAGCGGCGGTCCGAATACGGGCCGGAGCGGTCCGGATTGCTGGCCGCATGCAGGCCGAGTACTTTCGTGCCGACGGCGTTGGCCATATGCATCGGGCCGGAATCCGGCGTCAGCACCAGCTGTGCACGACCGAGCATGGCCATCAGGCGTTTGAGCGTGTCCTTGCCGGTAAGGTCGAGCGGTGCGTGTTTGCAGGCGGTCAGTACGGCGTCAGCCATCGCGCGTTCGCCTGGCGATGGGCCGCCGATCAGCACCACACGCCAGCCGCGTGCAGCGGCATGATCCATGGCGGCGGCATAGCGCTCGGGCCGCCAGTTGCGCAGCGCGTGGCTGGAGGTCGGACTGACCAGCAGGGTCGGTGTATCGCCAGATAATGTGTCGGCAGCCCAAGCTAGGGCCTCATCGGGAACGGGAATATCCCAGCGCACCTGTGTCTGTTTCAGACCCAGCGGTTCGATAAAACTGCCCAGCGCATCAAGTACGTGCTCGCCGCTGCGCGCTGGAATGCGCCGGTTGATCACCAGACCATGCAGATCCTTCGAGCGTGCCGCGTCGTAACCGATCCGCTGTCTGGCCTTGATGCCCAGGCTCAACAGATTGGAGCGCATCGCCACCTGCATTTGCAGCAGCGCATCGAAGCGCTGCGCACGCAGTGCCTTGTGGACTTCGCGCATGCCGGCCCAGCCGGTACTCTTGTCGAAGGTGACGAACTCGACACCGGGTAGGTCGCCGACCAGCTTGCGCTCGAGCTTGCCGACGATCCATGTCAAAGAGGCTTGCGGCCACGCCTGTTGAAGCGTGCGCACCAAAGGCACCACGTGGGTCACGTCACCAATGGCGGAAGTGCGCAGCAGGCAGATCGAGTCGGGGGCTGTCATGAGGCTTGGGCTAGAATCGTCGTGTTGAATCGGCGAACGTGAAGGGCGCCGAGATCAGGCGCCTCCAGGCAGGATGATGCAGGAACGAACGCACAAAGATACAACCGATGTGATCCTGTTCGATGCGGATGCGTCGTCAGATGTCGCCAATGACTGGTTCTCATTCGATTACTGGCGTTCGCGCGACGCCTTGCGTGTGCAAAGTGGCGGTCGCGGCGGTGTAGCAGTGATCAGCACGCCTGCCGGCGAATGCGTGCTGCGGCATTATCGCCGCGGCGGCATGGTGGCGACGTTGATGGGTGATCGTTATCTCTGGACCGGTGCCGATCGAACGCGCGCTTTTGCGGAGTTTCGGCTGCTCGGTGAAATCGCCCGCCTTGGGCTACCGGGTCCGCAGGTCGTTGCCGCGCGGTATTGCCGGCATGGCGTCTACTACACCGCTGACCTGATTACTCGGTGCATTCCCGATGCGTCGACGCTCGCCGAGCGTCTGGCCGCCGGACAATTCGATGCCAAGCTCGCCGAAGACGTAGGCATGCTGGTCGCACGATTCCACCATGCTGGCATCTGGCATGCAGACTTGAATGCACACAATATCCTGGTGACTCCAGGGCAACTTTATGTGATCGACTTTGACCGGTGCGAGTTGCGCCAGCCGGCAGAGGCGTGGCGGCTTTCCAACCTGCAGAGGCTGCGTCGTTCGCTGGTGAAACTCGGCGCGGCAGCGTACGGTGATGCGGCATTCGAGCAAGCCGTCTGGCAGCCCCTTCTTCATGCTTATCAGCGTACATTCGACGCATGAACTGGCATCTGCATTTTCTTGGCGTGGGCGCAGCGCACGCAGTCGAATTGGGTTCGTCTGCCGCTGTGTTCGAACGCGATGGTGAGCCGCTGCTGTTAATCGACTGCGGCCCCGATACGCTCGATCGCTATCAGGCCGCTTACGGTGCACCGCCCCGTGCGCTATTCATTACGCATACGCATATGGATCATGTGGCGGGACTGGAGCGGCTGTTCTTTCGCTTATGGTTCGACGAGCACCTGCGCGGCCATACGAAGGTTTTTTTGCACGCGACGCTGTTGCCCTGGTTGCAGGCACGCGTCGCAGATTATCCCGGTGCACTGGCCGAAGGCGGTGTCAATTACTGGGAGGCGTTTCGGTTGGTGCCTTGTACGCGAGGATTCTGGCTGGATGGGCTGTGGTTCGACGTTTTTGCTACGCGCCATCACGCGCCGGGCACATCCTACGGTCTCGCGCTGGACGGCAGTTTTGTCTATACCGGCGACACGCGGCCGATCCCCGAGGTTCTTGCCCGATATGCCGGTGGTCCGGAGCTGATTGCGCATGATTGCGGGCTGGTGGGCAACCCGTCGCATACTGGCGTGGACGATATCGAGCGCGAATACGACGATTCCCTGCGGGCGCAATGTCTGCTGTATCACTACGGCAGCGCCGCCGATGGCGCCGCGCTTGCGGCCCGCGGATTCCGTATTATCGGTACCGATGAGCGTGTGCTGGTGGCCAGGCCAGCCACTCCAAGGGCTGATGCGGGTTGAGTTGAGCAACGCTTGCTTGCCTGTATAACGCCCTGACGCTATCCTTCCGCTTCTTTGTCGGGCCGGATTGCCTGACGGAAGAGGTTGCATGGAGAGGTGTCCGAGTGGTTGAAGGAGCACGCCTGGAAAGTGTGTATACGGTCAAACGTATCGCGGGTTCGAATCCCGCTCTCTCCGCCAAATTTGAGCAATAAGTGCGACAGCCAACCGGCTTGGCGCATTGAAACAAGCAAGCTGGACAAAACAGCTTGACGTCTATGGTGGCCCCGTCGGTCCCCCCGCGACGATAGTTCGCAAACTCCGCCAGGTCCGGAAGGAAGCAACGGTAGCGAATGATTCGGGTGCCGGGGTGTGGCTGGCGGGGCCGCCGCCTTTTGGGTGCTGCCTCGCAACCCTTGCGACAGTCCTGGCGCAAAATGGCCGGTATCGCGCGGCGCCGTCTACTGACTTGCCATCGCCGACTTGGCACAATCGTTCTTTGCCCTCATGTTGGTAGCCATGTCCTATCAGGTACTCGCACGCAAATGGCGGCCACGCAAGTTTTCCGAGCTGGTCGGGCAGGAGCACGTGGTGCGCGCGCTCACCAATGCGCTCGACACCGGGCGCATGCACCACGCCTATCTGTTCACTGGCACGCGCGGCGTCGGCAAGACGACCATCGCCCGAATTTTCGCCAAGTCGCTGAACTGCGAGCGCGGGCAGTCGGCGGATCCCTGTGGTGAGTGTTCGGTCTGCACCTCGGTGGATGAGGGTCGCTTTGTCGACCTGCTGGAAATCGATGCGGCCAGCAATACCGGTGTCGACGACGTGCGCGAAGTGATCGAGAACGCGCAGTACGCACCGTCACGCGGACGCTTCAAGGTGTACCTGGTCGACGAGGTGCACATGCTCTCGCGCAACGCGTTCAACGCGCTGCTGAAGACGCTGGAAGAGCCGCCGCCGCACGTGAAGTTTCTGCTCGCCACCACCGACCCGCAGAAGTTGCCGGTGACGGTGCTGTCGCGCTGCCTGAAGTTCAATCTGAAGCGGCTGCTGCCGGAGCAGATTTCCGGCCAGATGCGGCACATCCTCGGTGCTGAGAATATTGCGTACGAAGACAGCGCAATCGGCGAGCTGGCGCGCGCGGCCGACGGCTCGCTGCGCGACGGCCTGTCGCTGCTCGATCAGGCGATTGCCTACGGCGGCGGCTCACTGCATGCCGACGATGTGCGTACCATGCTGGGTAGCGTGGCGCGCGGTCAGGTGCTTGGCGTACTCGAGGCCCTGGCAGCCGGAGATGGCGAAAGGCTACTGGCCGAGTGCACACAGATCGCCTCGTACTCACCGGATTTCGGCGGCGTGCTGGATGATCTGGCCAGCGTGCTGCATAGGCTGCAGTTGATCCAGCTGATCCCGGGTTACAAGCCCGAAGAGGGCAGTGACGACGACAGTACACTGGTAACGCTGGCCGAGCGTATGACGCCGGAAGACGTGCAGCTGTATTACCAGATTGCTACCTCGGGTCGACGCGATCTGGCCATTGCACCGGACGCCCGCACCGGTTTCGAGATGGCGATGCTGCGCATGTTGGCGTTTCGGCCGGATGATGGCGCGCCGGCGGCACGTGCCGCCCAGCGACCTGCTGGCACCAGCCAACCGGCGGCAGCGCCACGTACCAATGCCGCTGCGCCTGAGCGTGCTCCTGCTGCCGCGGCAATGCATCAGCCGATGGATGTGGTACCGCCCAGGCAGGCGCCTGCGGCGCGTGTGGATGCGCCAGTTGCTGTGGCGCCGACGCCGGTTATCGCCGCTCTGGCTCTGGACGAAAAAGGCCTGCCGCATTGGGAAAGCCTGATCGAACGTGCAAACTTGCGTGGCCCATTCGGCCTGTTGGCGCAGAACGCACTGCTACGCGAACGCGACGGCAATACACTGGTACTCGCTCTGCAGCCGGCGCATATGAGTCTTGCCGTCGAGCCGATGGTCAGCCAGATGGAAGAACGCATTGGCCAGGCGCTTGGCGAACGCATCCGTTTGCGCTTTGTCAGCATCACGTCAAGCGCCGTCGCGGAAACGCCGGCAGCCCGTGCGGCGCAGGCGCGCGATACGGCGCAGTCCGCCGCCGAGGAGTCGATCGAGGGCGATCCGCTAGTGCAATCCCTCAAGCGTGAATTCGGCGCGCGCGTGGTACCCCAATCCATCAAACCCTTTAACCAAAATCTTTAGTAGCGGAGTCATGCGATGAAAGGACAGATCGGTCAATTGATGCAACAAGCGCAGCGCATGCAGGAAGACATGAAACGCGCGCAGGACGAGATTGCCAAACTCGAAGTGACCGGCAGTGCCGGTGGCGGCCTGGTCAGCGTCGTGATGACGGGGGTGCATGAAGTGCGCCGCGTGCAGATCGATCGGCAGACGTTTGCCGATGATCCGGAGATGGCCGAGGATCTGGTGGCTGCAGCGATCAACGATGCGGTGAACAAAGTAGCGGAAGTAAGCAAGAACAAGCTCGGCGGCGTCACCGCCGGCATGAATCTGCCGGCCGGTTTCAAGATGCCGTTTTGATCTTTTCGGCACGTTGATTTTCTACCGGGCTCCGGTCGTCCGAGCCCCAACTTATCCCCTTGACCGCGCGGATTCATGAGCAAGCTGCTGAGTGATCTGATCGAAGCCTTGCGTTGCCTGCCGGGCGTGGGCAACAAAAGCGCGCAGCGGATGGCCTTCCATCTGCTCGAGCGCGAGCGCGAGCGTGGGCTGAGGCTGGCGGCAACGTTGGAGCAGGCGATGCGGCGCATCGGCCGCTGTACGCAGTGCCGCAACTTCAGTGAAGATCCTTTGTGTGCGCTCTGCGCCAGCACTAGTCGTGATCGTCAGGTGCTCTGCATCGTGGAATCGCCGACCGATCTGGCCGCGATCGAGCAGGCTACTGGCTATCGCGGCCAATATTTCGTGTTGATGGGGCGGCTTTCGCCGCTGGATGGTCTAGGGCCGGAAGAGCTGGGTCTGCCTCAGCTTACACAGCGCCTCGGCGAAGGCGAGATCGAAGAGATGATCATCGCCACTAATCCCACCGTCGAAGGCGAGGCAACCGCACATTACCTCGCTCAACTGGCCCGCGCCGGCGGCGTACGGCCTACCCGATTGGCCCATGGCGTGCCGCTCGGTGGTGAGCTGGAATACGTCGACCGCGGCACGCTGGCGCATGCCTTCGGCAGCCGACAGTTACTGGATTGATTCACATAAGGAACCTGGCCATGAGCGACACCATTTTCAGCAAAATCATTCGCCGCGAAATTCCCGCGGATATCGTCTTCGAGGATGATGACTTGCTGGCTTTCCGCGACGTGAACCCGCAGGCGCCGGTGCACGTGCTGTTTATTCCCAAAAAGCCGTTCGCCACGCTAAGCGACGTGCCCGCATCGGAGTCCGATTTGCTGGGCAAGTTGCTGCTCGCTGCGGCGGCCTATGCGAAGCAGGAAGGCTTTGCCGAGCAGGGTTATCGCACGGTGATCAACTGCAACAAGGATGGCGGGCAGACGGTGTTTCATCTGCACGTGCATTTGCTGGCCGGGCGTCATCTCAATTGGCCGCCAGGCTGATATGGCTGATTGAAATGAGTGCCATAAAAAACGCCGGCATAGTGCCGGCGTTTTTGTCTGCCAATGCGCTTAGCGATGAACTGGCTGCACCACGATCACGCGTGGCCCGCCCCAACCATAGCCA
This sequence comes from Rhodanobacter sp. A1T4, assembly GCF_014207185.1. Taxonomy (GTDB): domain Bacteria; phylum Pseudomonadota; class Gammaproteobacteria; order Xanthomonadales; family Rhodanobacteraceae; genus Rhodanobacter. The sequence goes on along the minus strand of NZ_JACHCP010000009.1, from coordinate 208,439 downwards.
CCCCAACCGCCGCCCCAGTAACCGCCGTAGTAACCCGGTCCCCAAGGGCCGCCCCAGTAGGGGTCGTAGTAGCCGGGATAACCGTAATTGGCCACGCGCTTGGGCCACAGATAGACAACATTTGCTTCGACGCGTGGGTAGGCATAGTCAAAGTCGCCAACTTTCTGCGACACGGTACCGTGTAGCGTACCGGTGACGGTCAGCTCGCGGCCGCGGGTAAAGACTTCCGGGTCATAGAAACCGGTGTGGCAGGCGACAAAGCGCCCCTGGTTTTCGCCTTCGCTGCCACGAATCGGACGCGCCTCGCTATCCAGTGGCCGCGAAAGTACATAGAAGCAGGTCCCCTGCTGACCGGGTTCTGTCTTGATGATCTCGCCGCCCCAACGCACATGGGTGCCGCCGGCGCCGCCTTGCTGGGCGCTGGCGGTGGTGACATTGGTGTAGGTGCCTTGAAGCGGTTGCGGTACCGTCACGCAACCACCCAGCAAGGCGATGGCAGCAGCGAGGGTGAGCGGGCGATACAGTGACATGGCGGCATCTCCGGAAGGTACGACGGCGCATGCCGTCGGATTGCTGTTATTTGACCACGCTGGTGACTCGGAATTCCCTTGCTGCACGTTGAAATGTGCGTAGCGGTTCAGGTGCCGGCATGTTATTTGCATAGCGCAGTTCCAGGTAACTCTTCATCAGCGTCGCAAGTTCATCACGTTGGTTCGGCAAGGCACGTGCGGCGCGGCTCAAATAATGCTGCGGGCCTTCACTGGATCGTCGCACGATTCCCGCGCGCGCCAACTTCCTTTCAAGCTCACGCAGTGCTGTTCTCAGACCATCGCGCGGCTGCTTTCGCAATAGCGCCCAGCCCAGCCCGATGGCAATAAACAGCACGCTCCCTATGGCGAGTAACACGCCTAGCGTTGCTGTATCGATATCGCGCACCCCAAACGGTGTAAGCAGGCCGCGCTGACGCAACGAGTCAAACCCGATAACGCCTTGAGCCCACCAGCGGTTGACGATGTCCCAGCGATTGCGCATGCCTTGCAGCCAGTCGGTGCGATACCAGGACAGCTGGTCGCCGGCTGCGGCCGATGCGCCGAGCGATACCCGCTCGGGACGAACGGCGCCGGTAGGATCGACGCGTATCCAGCCGCGCCCGGCCAACCACACTTCGCTCCACGCGTGGGCGTCGGAGTTGCGCACCAGCAGATAGTTGCCGAACTTGTTCCAGTAGCCGCCCTGATAGCCAGTGACTACGCGCGCAGGGATGCCGGCGTCACGCATCAGCAGCGTAAAAGCCGACGAGTAGTGCTCGCAAAAACCTTCATGAGTCGAGAACAGAAAATCATCGACCGCATCGCGACCCAGCGGTGCCGGCGCCAGGGTGTAGCGAAAGCCGCCATCGTGAAACAGTGACAGGGCAGCCTGCACGATCGCCGCGTCGTTGTTGCCGAAGCGCTGCCGCCACTGGGTTGCCAACGTGAGCGTACGTGGATTGAAACCGATCGGCCGCTGCAGACCAAGCCGCCGCGCGCGATCGTCCAGGTCGGGCTGCAGTCGATAGCCCAGTGCCGAACGCAGCGTGTAGTTGAGTGGATCGTTCACCGGCTTGTCGGCCAGTATTTCGTGATCCGGCTGCATCCGCGCCTCGGCGGGCACGCTCAACGGCACGTCGAGCGCAGGCAACACGCGCTGGTGCGTAGGCACCAGGCTGACGCTGTAGTTGATCGTGGTGCCGGCTTCGATCGGTGCCGGCACTTGCATCTCGTCATGCCGGACAAACGCGCGTCGCCAGCTACGGCCATCGTAATTCCACATCACATAGGCGCGGAAATAACGTTGGTCTGGCGGCGGTGGCGCACCATCAAACGTGACGCGCATCGCCGGGCTATCGTCGATCAGCAGATCGGTGAAGTTGCCTGGTGACATGCTGTCGCTGAGGCCGATACGTGCCTCGTCGGGCGTGGGCGCTCCCCACAATGGCTCGCTGAGACGAGGCACCAGCAGGAACGCCAGCAGTGCCATCGGTATCGCGGCGGCAAGCAATACCAATCCGGGTAGCAGTGTGCGTGGTAGGCTCATGGGCACTTGCGCCGGTTCCAGCGCGCGCAGGGTTGCCAGTGCCGGCAACAGACCAAGTGCCACAACAACCGTAGCGACCAGCCCTTGATCGATCAGCAGCGCGCTCATCAGGGCGAAGCAGGCAAAACCGACACCGACGCGCACATCACGAGCCGTTTCAGTCTCGAGCAGCTTCAGTATCAGCAATCCAACGGCCAGGGCTGTGCCGGGTTCACGGCCAAAAATATTGCCGTAGCTGACGACGACGGCCAGCGTCAACAAGGCGAGCAGCGGTATTTTCAGCCATGCCGGCACGCGACCTGTGTGCCGCCGCCGCTGCCACCAGCGCCAGCCAAGCGTCAACGCCAGCGCGATGCTCAGCCACCAGAGCAGATGTGGCGCATGCACCAGCAGAACCAGCGTCACCGTGATGCTGAGCAGGTCGAATACGCGGTTGTCGATGGCCGGTTCTACCGGTTTTTTGCGGCGTGCCCAGAATGTCACGGCAGCTGTGCCAACATGTTCATGCAGTGCGCGTAATGCAGTGGACCGCTGCTCGCGGCGATCTCGCTATTGGGCAACCACAGGCTATAGCTGCGCCGCTGCGCCTGCGCTTCGCCAACCCAGCGTGCCAGTCGTGCGATGCGTGACTCGTTGTCCATGCTACGCAACTGGCGCCAGTCCAGCTGCCACTGCGGATGGCTTTGCGGCTGCTCGAAATCCTTCACCAGCAAATTGTCGTGATGGGCGCTGGCCTTCCAGGCGATGTGACGCTGCGGATCGCCAGCACGATAATCACGCAGCGCGGCCAGCTCATCACCCCGATACAGGCGCATGTGGCGCGCATCGTCGGCCGGCGCGCGCGGCGGTGGACCCGCCGATTCAGGCCGTGGCCACACCAGCACGGACTGATCCGGATACAGCCAGCTCCACGCACGGAACAGGCCCAGCGGCCAGGTGGTCCACAATCTGATGCGCGGTAGCGGCTGCCATCCCCGATAGGTGGTGGCTAGAATCATCTTCACCGTTGTTGTCCCGTCTGCTTCGATCGCGAACGCAGTGAACGCGTCATCGAGATCGACGCGTATCGAACTGCGTGCCCGCACGGTTTCGAAAACCAGCGTCAGTTCGATCGGCTGCCCCGCAACGGCATGCCCTGCGCGAATGTGACTAAGGCGCAAGCCATCGAGGGTGCGAAACCCAACCAGCATGCTGGTAGAGCTGGCGGCGCCGAGCAGGCAGGTCAGCAGCAGTGCGGCGTTGTTGGAATAGTTGAGCGCGCCGACCATCATCACCAGCAGCAGGATCGAGAAGCCGAGGCCGAACATCGTCGGTACGATGTAGATGCGCCGGCGATGCAGTTCGATCGGCAGGGTTTCCGAACGACGGTAACGGGTGAGCGCGGGCAGGCGGTGCTCGGCCCAGGTTTGCAGTCGCTGCAGCAAGTCGCGCATCAATCCACCGCGACCTCGGCCAGCAGTTGGCGAGCCAGTAGATCGCCATTGGCGCCGCGTGCCGGCAGCAGGCGGTGCGCAGCCAGTGGGACGAACAGGGCCTGGATATCTTCTGGCAGCACATGCGAACGACCGCTCAGCAAAGCCCATGCACGTGCAGCACCAAGCAGGGCCAGGCCAGCACGTGGCGACAGGCCTACGCGAATTTCCGCGTGCCGGCGGCTGGCGGTGAGCAGGGCTTGCAGGTAATCGAGCAGGGCGGTACTGGCGGTAATCACCAGCGACTGCTGGTGCAGCGCGAGTAGTCCCGCTCCATCGAGCTGCGGTGTCAGCTGTGCCAGCAGGTCACGGCGATCACTGCCGGTAAGCAGCGCGCGCTCGGCGTTTGCATCGGGATAATCCAGCGACAGCCGCAGCATGAAACGATCGAGCTGCGAGTCAGGTAGTGGAAACGTACCGTTGAGATCGAGCGGGTTCTGCGTGGCGACGACGAAGAACGGCTGTGCCAGCACATGCGTCTGGCCGTCCACCGTCACCTGATTTTCGGCCATCGCTTCCAGCAATGCACTTTGCGTTTTCGGGCTGGCGCGATTGATTTCGTCGGCCAGCAGAAGGCCGGTGAAGATCGGGCCGGGATGGAAGCGGAACGTGGCGGTTTCGCGCTCGTAAATGCTGACGCCGATGATGTCCGAAGGCAGCAGGTCACTGGTGAACTGCACACGCTGAAAGTCGAGCGCGAAGGTTGCGGCCAGTGCGTGGGCGAGGGTCGTCTTGCCTACGCCCGGCACGTCCTCCAGCAAGAGATGTCCACCGGCGATCAGGCAGGTAAAGGCGAGCTTCACCTGCCTTGGCTTGCCGAGCAACACATGGTTGACCTGGGCTATCGCGGCTTCAAGATGCTTCTGCAGAGTCTCGTCGCGCGGCTGAATGTTGGCGGCCATGGTTCTTCTGGGGAGGTAACAAGTGGACGGAACGCCATCAGTGGCGCAGTTGAGCCAGTGTAGCGTTCGCCTTCGCGTGTTGGCGATGGTTCGCCATGAGCGGTCTGCGGGTGCGACGAAATGCGCGGCAACTGACAATCTTCAGCCAGTTGGAGAGGCGTTGATCGCGCTCTTTTCGCCGCTTGCTTATGGAATCGCGATTCCGCATTCGCGCAGCAGCCGCGCGAGGGCAATCAGAGGTAGTCCGATCAATGCAGTGGGGTCCTGGTTGTCGATGCGCTCGAACAGGCTGATACCCAGGCCTTCGCATTTGAAACTGCCCGCGCAATCGAGCGGTTTTTCGCATTCGACATAGCGCTCGATAGCGGCAGTGTCGAGTTGGCGGAAGTGCACATGGGTGTGATCGACATGCGTTAGCTGACGGCCATTTCGGGTATCCAGCAGGCACAGCGCCGTATGAAACTGCACGGTGCGGCCAGAGCTGGCCGCCAATTGATGGCGTGCGTTTTCAGCGGTGCCGGGCTTGTCGAGAACCTGCCCGTCGAGTTCGGCGACCTGATCCGAGCCGATCACCAGTACGTTGTGCAATCCACTGGCGACAGCCTCGGCCTTGGCAATCGCCAGTCGCAGCGCGCGCGTTTCAGGTGGTTCACTGGTGAGTGCCGTTTCATCAGTACCTGGCGCACGTTGTTCGAAATCCGCAACCAGTCGGCGCAGAAGTTCTGCCCGATAGCGAGAGGTGGAGCCGAGCACGATGCGCACGTCACCGCGGTGCTGCGCAGTCATCATGCTTCGGGTTCGCGGCGAATGTGCTCACGCATGGCACTGTTGAGGTCGCGCTGTGCCTGGGTCAACGCTTGCAGTAGCGGCTGCAGGCGATCACGAGCGGTGCGCATCGACAGTGCGGCTTCATCCAGCTCGCGCTGGCTGGCCTGCGGCGAGCGGTCGCGGATCCATAGACGTTGTTGGAGCAGGGCTCGCAAACCGGCGTCGATCGCGTTTTGCGCATCCTGCTCGCTGGCGGCTGGCAGATCGGGATTGAGTGACATCACGGCATGGGCCTGCTCCAAGCCAGCCCGGCAGGTTTTCAGATCAATTTCGAGCCGATCGGCGAGGTCGAGCAGATACTGGAGGCTTGATGTTCGTTTGGCCTGGCGTCGGCGTAACAGGATCAGCCAAGTCGCAACAGCGATAACAAGTAATGCGAGTGCGGCTATGCCGAGCGTCAAATTAGGCATTCACGAAACTCGGCTCGGGCTGCAATGGCATGCAGTTTGCCGCATTGGAACCTCGTAGGGCAAAATAAGCGGCCGTTTCAGTCGATTAACGCCGCCTTTTAACGGTATCGGTTGACTTAAGTGCGCCAGAAACCTAACATTTACAGATTATGTCCGTGACACTGCCAGAGTCCGTGGACGCTTGGCGCATGGTTTCGGCGCGGCGTTCGTTCGAGGGAATGCTACCCATCGCCGCACTGGCACGCCTGTGCGACATGCTGGCAGCCAGCGAAGGTGTAGTCGAATACGCGCTGGATTTCGGTCGTGACAGCCTTGGCATCAGCTATGTTGATGTGCGTGCCCAGGCGTTGTTGACCGTTATCTGTCAACGCTCGCTTGAACCGTTTGCGCTGCCGGTTGTGGTGAATACGCGACTGGGTTTGATCAAGCAGGAGCGCGATGAGGCTGGTTTGCCGCCTGAGTGCGAACCGCTGCTGGTTGCTGAAGATGGTCGGTTGAACCCGGCCGATGTGATTGAAGATGAATTGCTGTTGGCGCTGCCGCTGGTGCCGGTAAATCCGGATAGCAGCCTGCCCGACGACGTAACAGGCCACGAGATGGAAGAGGAATTTTCCAGCGAGGGGCGTTCCGAGAATCCGTTTGCGGTGTTGCGCGAACTGAAGAAGTAGCCACCGACCTGATTCATCCGATCCAGGTCACGTTGATTTAGTCCACTAAAAGTTTTCGCTGGAGAAATACCATGGCAGTTGCCAAGAGCCGCCGTACCCCGTCCACCCGCGGCATGCGTCGTTCGCACGACGCGCTGAAGACCGTGCAGCTGTCCACCGATCCGACCAGTGGCGAAGTGCATCTGCGCCATCACGTCACCAAGGATGGCTACTACCGCGGCAAGAAAGTGATCGAGACCAAGGGCGCGGTGTCGGTCGAAGATTGATGGGTTTTGCGGGAATCTTCTCTGATCCCCGCTGATCATCGGATCATGCGAGACGGCGCGGTGACGCGCCGTTTTGCGTTTCTGTCCGGTGGAAAGTAACGTGGCGTGGTTTATATCGACGTGGCGATACCACTCGACACCCTGTTTTCGTTGATGGATAGGTAATGACCCAGATCTACTCCCGCATCATCGCTACCGGCAGCGCACTGCCTGAGCGCGTGGTAACCAACGCTGATCTGGAAAAGATTGTCGACACCAGTGACGAATGGATTCGCACCCGCACCGGTATTCGTCAGCGTCATATAGCGGCGGACGGCCAGACCACCGGTGACCTGGCTTTCGAAGCGGCGCAGCGCGCACTGGAAGCGGCTGGCGTCAAGGCGTCCGAGCTGGATCTGATCGTGTTGGGTACCACCACGCCCGACATCATTTTTCCGTCCACGGCGTGCCTTGTTCAGCATCGTCTCGGCGCTAACGGTTGCGCCGCGTTTGACGTCAACGCAGCCTGCTCGGGCTTTGTCTATGCGCTGGGTGTTGCCGACAAATTCATCAAGAGCGGCGCATCCAAGAAAGTGCTGGTGATCGGTGCCGAAACATTGACCCGCATGGTCGACTGGACGGAGCGCGAAACCTGCGTGCTGTTTGGCGATGGCGCGGGCGCGGTGGTGCTGGAAGCGTCCAGCGAGCCAGGTATATATGCTACCTGCCTGCATGCCGATGGCGGGCACAAGAATCTGCTGTACAACCCGGTTGGCGTGTCGGCCGGTTTTACCGACGAGCCCAACCACGGCGTGCGTATCCGCATGGCTGGCCGTGAAGTGTTCAAGGTCGCCGTCAAGACGCTCGACTCGCTGGTGGGTGAAACCCTGCAGGCGGCTGGCATGGAGGAATCGGATATCGACTGGCTGATTCCGCACCAGGCCAATCTGCGCATCATCGAGGCCACGGCCAAGCGCTTGAAGATGTCGATGGATCGTGTGGTAGTGACGGTCGACAAACATGCCAATACCTCGGCGGGATCGGTACCGCTGGCGCTCGATTACGCCGTGCGATCAGGCAAGGTACAGCGTGGCCAGAACCTTCTGCTGGAAGCGTTTGGCGGCGGCTTTACTTGGGCGTCGGCCTTGCTGCGCTATTGATACCTGTTCGATCTAACTCGATAGTTGCCCAACGATGCCGCCTAGTGCGGCATCGTGCTTTTTATCACGTGAAATGTGGGATACAGCTGCGTATGGCTCGTGATGCTGGCACCATGGCGGTTTTCCCGCACGGAATCTGCGCATCCATGAGTTCAACACCTGCGTCGCTTGCTTTTGTTTTCCCCGGTCAAGGTTCGCAATCGATTGGCATGCTGGCCGAGCTGGCCGCCGTGCATCCCGAAGTACGGGCGACCTTTGAAGAGGCGTCGCAAGGAGCAGGTCTTGATCTGTGGAACCTGGCCTCGCAGGGACCCGAAGAGCAGCTCAATCGCACCGAAAATACCCAGCCGGCATTGTTGGCAGCCAGTGTGGCGGTGTGGCGCGTATGGCAGAAGCTCGGCGGTGCGAAACCCGCCCAATTGTCTGGCCACAGCCTTGGCGAATACAGCGCCCTGGTCTGTGCGGGCGCGCTGTCGCTACACGACGCAGCGTCGCTGGTGGCCGAGCGCGGACGCCTGATGCAGGCGGCGGTGCCGGCTGGGGTTGGCGCCATGGCGGCAATCCTTGGCGGTGATGATGCGCAGATTGCGGCTGTGTGCGAGGAGGTGGCGCAAGGCCAGGTGGTTGCACCGGCCAATTTCAACTCGCCCGGCCAGCTGGTGATCGCAGGCAACGCGGAAGCGGTGGATCGAGCGCTGGCGCGGCTGGCCGAGTTGGGTGTGAAGAAGGCGATCAAGCTTGCCGTTTCCGTGCCTTCGCATTGTGCATTGATGCGGGATGCCGCCGATCGGCTGGGTGAGCGCATGGCTTCCATAGCGTGGCAGTTGCCATCGATTCCGGTCGTGCAGAACGCTGAGGCGCGTTCTTACGGTGTGATTGACGATATTCGCTTCGCACTGCAGCGTCAGCTTTACCTGCCCGTGCGCTGGACTGAGTGCGTGCAGGCGCTGGCCGGTGCTGGCGCCTCGCGCATCGTTGAATGCGGCCCAGGCAAGGTGCTGACGGGTCTGATCAAGCGCATCGACAAGACGATCGAAGCGCGCGCTGTCGGTATGCCGGCGGATATCGATGCGGCGGTTGCCGAATGGGTCTGACCGCCAGCGTGATCTTTTTTCAAACATTGAACTCCAGGAATCCCTCTCGATGAGCAAGACACTGCAAGGTGAAATCGCGCTGGTTACCGGCGCCAGTCGCGGCATTGGCGCGGCGATTGCCGATGAACTGGCCGCCATGGGCGCCATGGTGGTCGGCACGGCGACTAGTGAAACTGGTGCCGCCGCCATCGGCGAGCGGCTGGCTGCGCACGGCGGCCATGGCCGTCTGCTGAATGTCACCGATGGCGCGGCGGTTGAAGCGTTGATCGATGGCATTGGCAAGGAGTTCGGCGCGATCTCGATTCTGGTCAATAACGCCGGCATCACCCGCGACCAGTTGCTGATGCGCATGCGCGAGGAAGACTGGAATGTCATCCTCGATACCAATCTCAGTTCGGTCTACCGTACTTCCAAGGCGGTGATGCGTGGCATGATGAAGGCGCGCAAGGGACGCATCATCTCGATCGCCTCGGTGATCGGACTTACCGGCAACCCGGGCCAGTCCAACTATGCCGCCGCGAAGGCCGGCATCATTGCGTTCTCCAAGTCGCTGGCGCGCGAGATCGGTTCGCGCGGCATCACGGTCAACGTGGTGGCACCCGGTTTCATCGATACCGACATGACCAAGTCTCTACCGGAGGAGTCAAAACAGGCTTTGCTGGGGCAAATCGCGCTGGCACGCCTTGGAGAGGTGGCCGATATCGCCAAGGCGGTGGGTTTTCTGGCCTCGCCCGCGGCGGCCTACATCACCGGCGAAACCCTTCATGTCAACGGCGGCATGTATATGCCATAAGGCCTGCGAGCCTAGTTGTCGCCAGCGGGCACGTTTTAGGCGACAATTACTCTTTCGCGTGGGCGCTGGTCGCCTTCGCTTGGTATCACCGGCGTATCGTGGCGGCTTTGCAACGAAGCCACTACAATGCCGCCGGGCCTGTGCAGGCAGTCGCCTGCACAGACAAACAATTACTCCTTGAGAGGTATGGGCAACATGAGCACCATCGAAGAGCGCGTCAAGAAAATCGTCATCGAACAGCTCGGCGTAAAGGAAGATGAAGTCACGGCGAACGCTTCGTTCGTGGACGACCTGGGCGCCGATTCGCTCGATACGGTGGAACTGGTCATGGCACTCGAGGAAGAGTTCGAGACCGAGATTCCTGACGAAGACGCCGAGAAGATCACCACCGTGCAGCAGGCTGTTGACTACATCAAGGCCCACTCCAAGGATTGATCGATACGACATCGGGCAGACTCGGACCAGGCATTGATGTTGCCTCGCCACCGATCTGACCAGATCGAACACTGCGCCTCCCGGCGCAGTTTTCATTTCTGCAATTTGTAACGTCCGATCCCGTATGGTGTGCGCCGTGCGTCTGCGCGATGACCGAAGACGTATCTACCGTTGCACGGTAAACCGTAGACCTGCGTAGATTGACGGATTGACTAAGGAACACAGCATGAGCAAGCGTCGAGTTGTAGTGACTGGCATGGGCATTATTTCCCCGGTTGGCAACGACCTCGTCAGTGCATGGGATCGCGTCGTCAAAGGTGTCAGCGGCGTTGGTCTGGTGACCCACTTCGATGCATCGGCCTACGCTACCCGTATTGCAGGCCAGGTCAGCGACTTCGATCCGGGGCAGTGGATGGCGGCAAAAGACATCAAGAAGATGGATCCGTTCATTCACTACGGTGTTGCTGCGGGTACCCAGGCACTGCGTGATTCCGGGCTGGAAATTACCGAAGAAAACGCACCGCGCATAGGTGTAGCTGTCGGTGCTGGTATCGGCGGCCTGTACACCATCGAGGCCACCACGCTAGAGCTGGCCGCAAAGGGGCCGCGCCGGGTGTCGCCGTTCTACGTGCCCAGCTCGATCATCAATATGGTGGCCGGCCAGCTGTCGATCATGTTCGGCCTGAAGGGACCGAATATCGCCTGCGTCACCGCCTGCACCACCGGCGCGCACAACATTGGCTTGGCGGCGCGAATGATCCAGTACGGTGATGCCGACGCGATGATTGCCGGCGGTACCGAGTTTGCGACCACGGGTACCGCGATGGCCGGTTTCTGCTCGGCCAAGGCCATGTCCACCCGCAACGACGAGCCGACAAAGGCCAGTCGGCCATGGGACAAGGATCGTGATGGCTTCGTGCTGTCCGATGGCGCCGGTGTATTGATGCTGGAAGAATACGAACACGCCAAGGCGCGCGGCGCACGCATCTACGCCGAGCTGGTCGGCTTTGGCATGAGTGGCGATGCTTTCCACATGACGGCACCCAGCGAAGGCGGCGAAGGTGCGGCACGCTGTATGCAGACCGCGCTTAACGATGCCAGCCTCAATCCGTCCGACGTGCAGTACGTGAATGCGCACGGCACCTCGACACCGCCGGGCGACCTGAGCGAAGTGATGGCGGCGAAGTCGGTCTTCGGCGAGCACGCCTACAAACTGGCGATGAGTTCGACCAAGTCGACCACCGGGCATCTGCTCGGTGCCGCGGGTGGTGTCGAGGCAATCTTCACGATTCTCGCATTGCGTGACCAGGTGCTGCCGCCGACCATCAATCTCGACGAACCCAGCGAGGGCTGCGATCTGGATTTCGTGCCAAACACCGCGCGCGAAGCAAAAATCGACGTGGCGATTTCCAACTCGTTCGGCTTCGGCGGTACCAATGGCACACTGGCATTTCGCCGCGTCTGAGCGTGAGTGACCCTCGATCGGCGTTCAATCGGCCAGCTTTCGATCGGCCGGCCATCGATCGACCGGCCCTTAATCGACGTACTCTCAGCGGCCGGCGCGATCTACTTGCGCCGGCCGCTGCGTTTCCAGCACGTTATCCATGCCTGCTCGAAAGTGTGGTGCGCGGCACGGCGCAGTCCCGCTACGACATTCTGTTCGCGTTTCCGCGGGATGCGCTGACGCTGGATGCCGATGGTATTTTGCGCGACGGAACGGGGCAGGTCCTGAATGGCCGTTTCCTCGATGCGCTGGATCTGGCGTGGAAGGCCGAAAGTCTGCCGCATGGCGAAGATGATGGCCTGCCGTTTCATGGCGGCTGGGTACTGCTACTGGCTTACGAGCTCGCTGGCGAAATCGAACCACGGCTGCGGCTGCGTCCGCCGTCTACATTGCCAGTCGCGCTGGCGTTGCGGTGTCCTGCCGCTGTCATCGTCGATCATCTGCACGATTGCACGATCCTGATTGCCGAAGAGGGCGATGAAAACCTGCTCGATCAGCTGGAAGCAGATCTCGCTGCAGTGCCGCGGATCCCGCCATTGCCATCGCTGAAAGACTGGCAGGAAGATGCGGCCGAGTCTTTTCTCGACGGCGTGGAACGCGTTCACGAACATCTCCAGGCGGGCGATATTTTTCAGGTGAACCTCTCGCGTGCGTGGCGTGCGCAATACGCTGAAGCGCCACCGCCAGCGTCGCTTTACCGTGCGTTGCGCCAAGCCAATCCCGCGCCGTTTGCCGGTTTGCTGCAGCAACCGGATTGGGCAGTGGCGAGTTCGTCGCCAGAGCGCCTGGTTGAAGTACGTGGAGGCGTGGCGCAGACCCGGCCGATCGCCGGTACACGTGCACGACTGCCTGGCGATGATGAGCTGGCGCGCATCCGCGAACTGAGTGCGCATCCGAAAGAGCGCGCCGAACATGTAATGCTGATCGATCTGGAGCGCAACGATCTTGGCCGCGTTTGCATTCCCGGCACGGTCGAAGTCGACGAATTGATGGTGGTGGAGAGTTATGCTCATGTTCACCATATCGTCTCCAATGTACGAGGACAGCTGCGCGGCGACGTGACGCCTGGTGAAGTGATCGCTGCCACGTTTCCAGGCGGCACGATCACCGGTTGTCCGAAAGTGCGTTGCATGGAAATCATCGCCGAGCTGGAAGACGTACCGCGCGGCGCCTACACCGGCGCGCTGGGCTATCTCGATCGCAACGGTGACCTCGATTTGAACATCTTGATCCGCACCCTGACGCTGACCGGCAATGAAGTGAGCCTGCGCGCGGGTGCCGGCATCGTTGCCGATTCGGTGGCGGAACTCGAACTGGATGAGACCCGCGCCAAGGCTCGCGGGTTGCTGCGTGCACTGGGAGTGCCGGATTGATGGCGCCCATGATGCTCATCAATGGATCGGCGCGAGGCGTGGTATCGCCATTGGACCGTGGACTTGCGTATGGCGACGGTCTGTTCGAAAGCATCCGTTTCGTCGGGGCCGAGGCTCCGCTGTGGTCCAGGCACATGCAGCGGCTCGAAGAGGGCTGTCGGCGTTTGCGGATGCCACTACCGGACAACGAACAGCTGTGGCACGAGGCATGCGAAGCCAGCCACGATTTGCCGCAATCGGTGGTGCGCATCACGCTGACCCGTGGTGTGGGTGACCGCGGTTATGCACCGGCTGCATCGCCTTTGTTGACACGGATCGTTGCGGCTTTCGCGCCACCGTCTGTGAACACGGAAAGCTATTCTCGCGGCGTGCGCATGCGTATCTGCGAACTGCGTCTGGCGGCGCAGCCGCTGCTCGCCGGCATCAAGCATCTCAATCGCCTGGAGCAGGTGTTGGCACGCGGTGAGTGGAGCGATCCGGCGATCGCCGAAGGCCTGCTCCGTGATGTCGACGGATCGGTTATTTCGGCCACCATGGCCAACCTGTTTGCCGTCATCGATGGCGAGCTTCGTACCCCAGTGCTCGATCGGTGCGGCGTCGCTGGTGTCGCCCGCGCCGAAGTGCTGGCAGCTTGTCCGCAAACGCAGATTGGCCAGATCAGCATGAAAGCATTGCTGGAGGCGGAGGAAATCTTTCTCACCTCAAGCGTGCGCGGGATTCTGCCGGTACAGTCACTGGTTGATCGTAACTATGCACCGGGTACCATCACCCGCAAACTCCAACAACACTGGCACAACCTGGGATTTTCGATGGAGCAGGCGGGATGAGCCGCAAGATGATGCAAGGCGGCGTGTTTGTGCGCGTGCTGGTGATGATCGTGCTGCTGATCATTGTTGGCGGGCTGGCCTACGGCGTGTACGACTTCAATCGCTTCAGCCGCACACCGCTGCATGTCACGGCACAGGGCGACAGCATCGATATTGCGCGTGGAACCAGTTTCAGAAACATCGTGACGGATCTGCAGCAGCGCGATTTGAGCGAGGCCAACGGGCTCTATTGGCGTTTGCTCGCCGAGCAGATGCGTGTGGCCGGCAAGCTGCACGCTGGTGAGTACGCGATCGAGATGGGTCTGACGCCGCGCCAGCTGCTGGCCAACATGGCCGCCGGCAAAGTGATGCAGCGCAATTTCACGATCGTGGACGGCTGGACTTTCACCGGATTGCGCCAGGCTCTGGCCGCAGCCGACAAGCTCAAGCACGAAAGCGCCGGTCTCGACGACGCGACCCTTATGCAGAAAATCGGCGCTGGCGGAGAGACGCCGGAAGGGCGCTTCCTGCCTGAAACCTATGCTTATGTGAAAGGCGACAGCGATCTGGATGTGCTCAAGCGCGCTCATAGTGCGATGGCCAAGACACTCGATGCGCTATGGCCGCTGCGTGACAAAGATTTGCCGCTGGCTACACCGTACGATGCGCTGATTCTCGCCTCGATCGTGGAAAAGGAAACCGGGCGTGCCGACGAGCGTGCGCGGATTGCCGGTGTGTTTGTGCGACGCCTGGAGGCCCACATGCTGCTGCAGACCGATCCCAGTGTGATTTATGGCATGGGCGCGCAGTACACCGGCAATATCCACAAGACCGATCTCACCACGGATACGCCGTACAACACGTATACCCGGGCGGGTCTGCCGCCCACGCCGATCGCGCTGCCGGGCAAGCCCGCGCTGGAAGCTGCCCTGCACCCCGCCGCCGGCAACGAGCTTTATTTTGTCGCCCGCGGTGATGGCGGGCATGTGTTTGCCAGCACGCTCGAGGAGCACAATCGCAACGTCGATTGTTACCAACGGAAGCATTGCCAGTGAGTGCGTCACCGATCCATCCACGGCGAGGAAAATTCATCAGCCTCGAAGGCGGCGAGGGTGCCGGCAAAAGCACCTTGCTGGCCGGGCTGCGTTCGAGCATCGAGCAGCGTGGCATCACGCTGGTGCAGACGCGCGAACCCGGCGGTACGCAGCTGGGTGAGGCCGCGCGCAGTATCGTGCTTGATCCCGCACAGCGCGGTCTGACGGCGGAAGCTGAGCTGCTGCTGATGTTTGCCTCGCGTGCCCAACTGGTGCGCGAGGTGATTGCACCGGCACTGGATGCCGGGCAGTGGGTACTCTGCGATCGCTTTGCCGATGCCAGCTATGCCTATCAAGGCGGCGGCCGCGGTCAGCCGGTCGAGCGCATCGCGGAACTGGAGCGTTGGGCCTGCGCCGGGCTGAAACCTGACCTGACCTTGCTGCTCGATTTGCCGGTAGCGACCGGGCGCGCCCGTGCTGCCGGTCGCGGCGAGGCGGATCGTATCGAGATCGAAGCTGACGCTTTTTTCGAACGCATTCGATCCACCTATCGTGACCGTGCCGCTGCCGAGCCGAGCCGCTTTCGGGTACTTGATGCCAGTCAGTCACCTGCGGATGTACTCAGTGCGGCCACTCAGGCGATCGCCGAATTATTCGAAGGTCTGGCTGCATGAGTGCATTGTCCTGGCATGTGGAACACTGGTCGCGGCTGCAGTCGCGCCGTCAGCGCGATGCGTTGCCGCACGCGCTGCTCGTTTGCGGTGCCGCGGGTTTGGGCAAGCGCGAATTCGTGCAGCGTTTCGTCAAAGGTTTGCTTTGCGAACAGCCGGTCGATGGCGAAGCCTGCGGTCATTGCCGTCGTTGCCTGTTGCTGGCGGCTGGTACGCACCCAGATCTGATCGAGCTGAGCTTTGGTCTGCGCAAGGACGGCGTGCAGCGCAGCGAGATTGTGGTTGATCAGATCCGCGATCTGTCGGTGCGGCTGGCGATGAGCAGCCAATTCGGTGGTTGGCAGGTTGCACTGATCGATCCGGCCGACGCGATGAATGCGGCTGCCGGCAATGCGCTGCTGAAAACACTCGAGGAACCCGCCGCGCAGACCATGCTGATTTTGCTCGCCGACGCGCCGTGGCGCCTGCCGCAGACCATTCGCAGCCGGTGCCAGCGGATCGAATTTCATCTGCCCGACGCTGCCGCTGCTTTGACATGGCTGCAGGATGAGGGTGTTGGCGATGCGCCGGCGGCACTTGCCGCTGCCGGTGGCAATCCCGGTCTGGCGAGTGCGTGGGCAAAAGAGGGCGCGCTTGATCGTCGACTGGAAGTGAGGAAGGATCTCGCCGCACTGGCTGCCGGTCGCGGTCAGCCGATGGAAGTGGTCAAGCGCTGGCTGGATAACGAGCCGGCGCAGTGTTTGTGGTTTGCCGCTCAGGCTGCCGCCGATGAGATCAAATCAAAGGTCACCGAGAAAACCGGGCCGCTCGCCAGTGCATTGAACGCCGAGGCATTGGACCATTGGTACAACGCGGTCAACCGCACTAGGGAGAGTCTGCGCGGACCGCTGCGTGCCGATCTGCTGCTGCTCGAACTGCTGGCGCAATGGCGTTGATGGCAACCGCCGTCAACGCGCTCCCATCGTCGCCCACCCCGTTGGAGCTGCCAGAGTTTTCTGCGCAGACGCGCCTGCTGGTGATCGCACCGCATCCAGACGACGAAACCATTGCGACGGGTTTGCTGATCCAGCGGGTGCGTGCAGCAGGTGGCGAGGTAAAAATCCTGCTGCTGACCGCAGGCGACAACAATCCCTGGCCGCAGCGCTGGCTCGAACGAAGAGTGCGTATTGGCGCTGCCGAGCGCGCACGCTGGGGACAGCGTCGCCATGCCGAATTGGAGCAGGCATTGCGGCGGCTCGATGTGCCATCGCAGTCGCTGCAAAAGCTGGGTTGGCCGGACATGGGGGTTACCGACGTTCTGTTGCAAACGGGCCGTCAAGCGATAGCCACACTGTCTGCGGCTATCGGCACGTTTCGCCCCAGCATCATTGCCATGCCGTCGATCGATGATCGTCATCCCGATCACGGCGCCGCGCATGTGCTCATGCGTCTGGCATTGGCGGAGCAGAACGGTGCGCCAATGCAACTGGCCTATCTGATTCATGGTCACGCGACGCATGACCGCTTCGTTGAAGTCGCGGGAACAGCCGCGCAATCGATCAACAAGCGGGAGGCATTGACGGCACACCACAGCCAGATGGCCTTGAGCGGACGACGCATGCACCGACTTGCTGGTCGGTCGGAGCGTTATTCAGAGGTGCCGTCGACGCGGCAGGCATCAGCGACCGCGCTGCCCTGGCAACCGCCGACATGGTTGCAGCCGCGGTTGCGGCTTAGCGTGGCCGATCGGTCGGAGACGCAGGTCTGGCGTTGGTCACAGGCACCGTTGCAGCGTGATAGTGATGGTACGTATCACCTTGCGCTCTCGGCCAAAAACCACGAGGGCCTGCGCTTTGCCAAGCTGACTTGCGATCTTCCGTCTTTGTGGATATTCGATTACTGGGGCTGGTGCGAGCTCTAGCCCAGGTCCTTCGCCGCCAGCTGGCCCTTGCATCGGTTGCGTGGGAGAGCTAGCTTCGGCGGAGGGGAATGACTATGCCGACTTGGGGATTGGCGCACTGAGGCGCTGGCGGCGTTTTCGATACCGACAAGAACGCTGTCGAATGGCACGCCGTTATGGGCGCTGCGATTGGGCGGATCCCGTTTACCGGCTGGCCACATGCATGCGCACCCCGGATCAGAATCCGCGACTGGTTAGCCCTGAGCTGAAGCCTCGGACCGTGTCCGGCGAAAGCCTCTACGCGGCGCTTTCCGATCTGAGTCAGTTGTTATTGAACTCGCTCGATCCTGTCGTTCTCTACGAGGCCGTGATCGAGGTGCTTGAGCGACGGATCGGTGCACGTCTTGTCATGATTGGCGAGGTTGATCGCGCCAGTGGTTGGTTTCGACGCATCGCACCGGCTCACGTCCCGCTGGGCATGGAAGATATCTATCCTGAGCAATTGCCGTTTGCTGTGGCACAACCGTCGTTCTGGCATGGCACACCGCAGCTGGAAGCCGATATTGCGCATACGTCTGGCATGGAAATGTTTCGTCAGGCTTTTATGCGCCACGGCATCACGTCATCGATTGCGGTACCGGTGCTGACGTTTGGCGAAGTGCATGCAGGTCTGGTGATACGGTCTTCCGACGTCGATTTTTTTTCCCCGGCGATGATCGAGTTGCTGCAGCAGGCTGCGGCAAATATCGGTTTGGGGCTTGAGGCCCACCAACAGCGGATGCTGCTGCTGAAGTCGGTTCAACACGAAGCGCGCCAGCGTCGCGCGCTGCGGTTGCTCAGCGAGATGATTAAAGTGGTCTCGCACGCCAGGGAAGAGCCTCTTTTGCTGATTGAAGCCTGCCATGTGGCCAGACACATTGGTGACTACAGCCTCGCCTGGATAGGACTGATCCAGGGTGCTGCCGAACCGATCCTGCGCTGGCAGGTGCGCGATGGTTCCATCGATGGCGACGAGGTGGCTAGTGAAAGTCTTGCGGTGGTTGACGGCTACGTCAACGATGTCGCTTTGCTCGCGATGCAGACCGGCGAGCCGCAGGTCTGGTATCCATCGCTTACCGACCTGAATGAGTTTTCGTCTGGCGATGAGGCGATGCATCTGCGCGCGCTGCTGGCGCTGCCATTGCGGGCGGACGAGATGGTGATCGGTGCTTTTGTCATCGGCACGGTGGATATCGAGGCGTTTACCGCGATCGAAATTCAGGTTTTTTCGGAAATGGCGATCGAGCTGGGGCTCAGCATACAGATTCAGCGTGCGCGTGCTGCACGGCTCAATGCCGAGCGTGATCTGCGCTTTAATCTGCAGCATTTCCGCACCATTCTCTCGCACCAGCATTCAGGCATTTTGGTGATATCCGAAGAAGGGCGGGTGAAGTTTGCCAACGAGGCTTTTTGCAAATTGTATGGTTTCGAGATGACGCCAGCCGAACTGGAAAATCAGCCATCGAGCATGATTTTTTCCCGGTTGACCGATGCGTACAAGGATCCCGACAAGGAGTTTCTCCGGCTGAATGAAATTCTGTTGAGAGGCGAGGTGGTCAGGGATGAGGAGGTCCTGATGAGGGATGGGCGCACTCTGTTGCGCGATTTCACGCCGATCTATATCGATGGAGTCCGCTGTGGACGCATCTGGAATCAGCGCGATGTCACCTCTCAGAAGATGCACGAGGCCAGTGTCCATCGGCTGGCGTTTTACGACGTGGTCACCGGATTGCCGAATCGTCGCCTGCTGTTCGATCTGCTCGAAAAAACGCGCGTCAGCGCGGTGAAGGATCACTCCCTGCTGGCGATTGGTGTGCTCGACCTCGATCGGTTCAAGAGCGTCAACGATACGATCGGCCACGGCGGCGGCGATCAGGTATTGGTCGAAGCCTCTTCTCGCATACTCGGCATTTTGCGCAAGGCCGACGTGCTGGCCCGGTTCGGTGGTGATGAATTTGCTCTGATTATTTCCGGTCTGGACAGCAACGAGCAGCTCGACGTGATCAGCCGCTGCATCCTGCAGGTGTTGCGGGTGCCGTTCCAGTACATGGGAGAGCAACTGCATCTGTCGGCCAGCATCGGCTGGACGGTGTTTCCACTCGATCCGTCCGATGCCGAGGGGCTGGTGCGCCACGCGGATCTCGCCATGTATGCGGCAAAACAGGAGGGCAAGGACCGCGGGGCTTTGTACGAGCCTGCGATGGAACTGGAGCAACTGCGGCTGCAGGCGATGCGTGAGCGCATCGCCCAGGCGTTGGTGCAGTCGCGCCTGCGGCTGCTGTTTCAGCCGATCGTCTATATCGACGGTTTGCCGGGGCTGCACGGTGTCGCGGGTATGGAGGCGCTGATCCGTCTGCATGATGACGAGCTGGGCTTGATCGAGCCCGCCAATTTCACCCACGCACTGGATGACCCGCAGCTGGCACGACCGATCGGCCGTTTCGTGTTGAACGAGGCATTCAAGCAATGCCAGGAGTGGCTGCAGTATGGCGTCTCCATCCCCGTATCGGTAAATATCAGCACGCGGCATCTGCTGCATCCGGGTTTCTTCAGCGACATCGATGTGGCGCTCGACGCGTATCCCCGGGTGATGGATGTGGGTTTCGGCATTGAGATCACCGAGACCGGGCCAACGATGGATCACGCGCAGGCGACCCTGGTTATCGAGGAATGCCGCCGTCGGGGCATTCGCGTGGGCCTGGATGATTTCGGTACCGGCAGCGCATCACTGAGTCATATACAGCGGCTCGATATCGAGCACATCAAACTCGATCAGAGTTTTGTGCGAGGCATTCTCAGCGATGATCGCAACATGGCCATCGCGGCAGGCGTGATCACCACGGCACGCATGCTGGCCAAGTCGGTGATTGCCGAAGGCGTCGAGTCGCTGGAGGAGGGTGACGTGCTGGCGTCGCTTGGTTGCCATCAGCTGCAGGGATTCTCCATTTCGCGACCCATGACTGGCGAGGCGGTGCCGCAATGGGTCACCGGCTGGATACCGCCACCCTCGTGGAGTCATCTTGCCAGCGAGCGCCAGTTACTTGTGGATGGGCGACAAGTGAATGTATGAGGGCGGTTTTGAGAATCGGCGTTCATTGGTAGGGCCCGTACGGTCGATACGGTCATCGTCGGCGTCGCCATTGTGGTGCGGTGTCAGCGCAGCCTTTATGATCAGGCCATAATCGGTCGATGCGTTCGTCCGGCAGGAGTCAAGCATGAAACCCGTGGTGGCAGCCGCCCGACAGGGCATTATTTCGTTGAAGATCAAGGACGCGCCTTCGCTCTATAACGCTTATATGCCGTTCCTCAAGAATGGCGGGCTGTTCGCGCCAACGGCGCAACATTATGCGCTGGGCGACGAGGTGGTCTTGCTGGTGACGTTGGCCGAGGAAACCGAGCGTTTGTCGGTCGTTGGCAAAGTGGTATGGATCAGCCCGCTGGGTGCACAGGGCAACCGCATTGCCGGCATCGGCGTCCACTTCAACGAATCGGGTGACGCGGAAGCGGCCCGCAGCCGCATCGAGAACATCCTCGCCGGCACGCTGAGTTCGGATCGTGCGACGCATACCATGTAATGGCGACGTCACATAGATCGTCTTGATGTGTGGTCAATCCGCACATTGGGATCATTAGAGCTTGTCGTAGTACCCGTACGCGCTGGTACAATAACGGGGTTCGCGGACCCGTTCTTCGCGAAACGTCGCATGCTTCGGGCTGAGTGCCTGCAAGTGTGGCCAAGCAGCTTACGGCTGTGCCGGCCTGACGAACCAAAAGTCGCCAGACCGTTTCCCCGCGGTCACTGATGCGCCGCTTGGCGCGGAGGTAAATTGCATCGTGATTGCCGAATACTGGCCCGTTTTGTTGTTCATCGGTGTTGCCATCGGTCTGGGTCTGGCGCTTCTCGCCATCGGCCTGCTGGTGGGTCCGAGCCGTCCCGGTGCCGAAAAGCTGGCGCCCTACGAGTGCGGCTTCGAGGCATTTGAAGATGCCCGCATGCAGTTCGACGTGCGCTACTACCTGCTGGCTATCCTGTTCATCATTTTCGATCTGGAAATAGCCTTCCTGTTTCCGTGGGCGGTGGTGTTCCAGAAGATCGGTGCCACGGCGCTGATCGAGATGGCCTTGTTCCTGCTCTTGCTGGTTATCGGTTTCGCCTACGTCTGGAAGAAAGGGGCACTGGAATGGGAGTGAGCAATTCCATCAGCCGGGTAATGCACAACCCGGAGCCGCTGAATCTGGTCGACGATATCCTGCGTCCGGCCGGCGATAATCCAATCGTTCAGCGCGGCTTCGCCACCACCAGCGTTGATGCGTTGATGAACTGGGCGCGTACCGGTTCGATGTGGCCGATGACGTTTGGTCTGGCCTGCTGCGCAGTGGAGATGATGCACGCCGGCGCCGCCCGTCTGGATCTGGATCGCTATGGCGTGATCTTCCGCCCCAGCCCGCGCCAGTCCGACGTGATGATCGTGGCCGGCACCCTGGTCAACAAGATGGCCCCGGCGCTGCGCAAGGTCTACGACCAGATGCCCGAGCCGAAATGGGTAATCTCGATGGGTAGCTGCGCCAATGGCGGCGGCTATTACCACTATTCGTATTCGGTGGTGCGCGGCTGCGATCGCATCGTGCCGGTCGACATCTACGTGCCCGGCTGTCCGCCGACGGCCGAGGCGTTGATCCACGGCATCCTGCAGCTGCAGAAAAAAATCCGCCGCACCAGCACCATCGCGCGTTCGTAAGAGGCTCTTTATGTCCGACCAACATTCGAGCGCGCTGGCCGAAAGTCTCGCTGCGCGATTCGGCGAAACATTGACCCTCAGCACGGTTCGCAACGAAACCACGGCCGAGCTGGCCGCTGCCGACTTGATCGCCGTGGCCACTGCCCTGCGCGACGAGCCCGAGTTTCGCTTCAGCGAGCTGGTCGATCTTTGCGGCATTGATTATCTCGGTCATGGCCAAACCGAGTGGGATACCGAATCCATTTCCAGCACGGGCTTTTCGCGCGGCGTGGAAGGGCAGGCGATGGGCCGCTTCAACTGGGCTGAGCGTCCGCGCGGCAATAATGAGCCACGCCGTTTTGCCGCGGTGATCCATCTACTGTCGATCGCGCACAACCGCCGCCTGCGCCTGCGCGTGTTCTGCGACGATGACACGTTGCCGGTGGTGCCGTCGCTGACCTTGATCTGGCCCGGTGTGAACTGGTTCGAGCGCGAGGCATTCGATCTGTACGGCATCATCTTCGATGGCCATCCTGATCTGCGCCGCATTCTTACCGACTATGGTTTTGTGGGTCACCCGTTCCGCAAGGATTTTCCGCTGATCGGCAACGTCGAAGTACGTTACGACCCCGAGCAGAAGCGCGTGATCTACGAGCCGGTCTCCATCGAGCCACGTATCCTGGTACCGCGCACCATCCGCAACGACGCCGACCTCATGCAGGCCGAAGCCGAAGCCGCCGATCACTGGCGGGAGAATTGAGCATGCAGGAAATTCGCAATTACACGATGAACTTCGGCCCGCAGCATCCGGCCGCTCACGGCGTGCTGCGCCTGATCATGGAGATGGACGGTGAAACCATCGTCCGTGCTGATCCGCATATCGGGCTGCTGCATCGTGGTACCGAGAAGCTGGCCGAGTCCAAGCCGTTCAATCAGTCGATCGGCTACATGGATCGGCTCGATTACGTCTCGATGATGTGCAACGAGCATGCTTACGTCAAAGCGATCGAAACCCTGCTGGGCATCGAGGCGCCGGAGCGTGCGCAGTACATCCGCACCATGTTCGACGAGATCACCCGTATCCTCAATCATCTGATGTGGGTCGGTTCGAACGCGCTCGATCTGGGTGCGATGGCGGTGTTTCTGTACGCCTTCCGCGAGCGCGAAGAGCTGATGGACTGCTATGAGGCGGTCTCCGGCGCGCGCATGCATGCCACCTATTACCGTCCCGGTGGTGTGTACCGCGACCTGCCTTCGCAGATGCCGCAGTACCGCGAATCACCGTGGCACAAGGGTAACGACCTCAAGCGCATCAACAGCTGGCGCGAAGGCTCGATGCTCGATTACCTCGAAGCGTTTACCAACGATTTCCCGAGCAAGGTCGATGAGTACGAAGAGCTGCTCACCGGCAATCGCATCTGGAAGCAGCGCACCGTCGGTATCGGCGTCATCAGCCCGGAACTGGCCCAGCAATGGGGCATGACCGGCGCGATGCTGCGTGGCTCGGGCGTGGAATGGGATCTGCGCAAGAAGCAGCCGTACGCGAAATACGCCGAGGTGGATTTCGATATCCCGGTCGGCGTCAACGGCGATTGCTACGACCGTTACCTGGTGCGCGTGGAGGAGATGCGCCAGTCCAATCGGATCATCCAGCAATGCGTGAAGTGGTTGAAGGCGAATCCCGGTCCGGTGATGGTGAAGAACTTCAAGGTCGCGCCGCCCACGCGCTTTGAAATGAAGGAGGACATGGAAGCCATGATCCACCACTTCAAGCTGTTCACCGAAGGCTATTGCGTACCGGCCGGCGAAACCTATTGTGCGGTCGAAGCGCCCAAGGGTGAGTTCGGTTGCTATCTGGTTTCCGATGGCGCCAACAAGCCGTTCCGCGTGCATCTGCGCGCGCCGGGCTTTGCCCACCTCTCGTCCATGGACACCATCGTGCGCGGCCATATGCTCGCCGACGTGGTTGCCATGATCGGCACCTACGATCTCGTGTTCGGCGAAGTCGATCGCTGAGTCCGAAGGAAAGAATCTATGAAAGTTACCGGACATTTCGATCAGGTCAGGAACGTCGATCCACTCGTCGTTCTCACTGAGCACACACGCCATCACATCGACGCATGGGTGGCAAAGTTTCCGCCGGATCGAAAGCGCTCAGCGCTGATCCAGTCGCTATTCGCGGCGCAGGAGCAGAACCAGG
The DNA here is from genome assembly GCF_014207185.1 of Rhodanobacter sp. A1T4. Taxonomy (GTDB): domain Bacteria; phylum Pseudomonadota; class Gammaproteobacteria; order Xanthomonadales; family Rhodanobacteraceae; genus Rhodanobacter. The sequence continues at coordinate 184,132 of NZ_JACHCP010000009.1, read as the reverse complement.
GCTTTCTCAGCGATGATCTCATCGCTGCGGTGGCGAAATATCTCGATCTGCCCACGGTATGGGCGTACGAGGTGGCCAGCTTCTATTCGATGCTGGAGACCAAGCCGGTTGGCCGCAACAATGTGGCGATCTGTACCAATATCTCGTGCTGGCTCAACGGCGCGGACGACTTGGTGCGTCACTGCGAGAAAAAGCTGGGCATCAAGCTCGGTGAAAGTACCGCCGATGGCCGCGTCTATCTGAAAAGCGAAGAAGAGTGCATCGCTGCTTGCGTGCGCGCACCGGCGATGACCGTCAACGGCCACTATCACGAGCATCTGGACATCGAGAAGCTCGACAAAATTCTGGACGGGTTGGAGTAGATCATGGCAGTCGGACCCGCACCCAAAGAACATCAGGTCGTCTTGACCACGCTGCATTTCGACAAACCGTGGGCGATGGACAGCTACGAGCAAATGGACGGCTACAAGGCGTGGCGGAAGATCCTCGCCGAAAAGCCCGACCCGGCGACGCTGATCGAAGAGGTAAAGAAGAGTGCGCTTCGCGGTCGCGGTGGCGCCGGCTTTCCGACGGGTCTGAAATGGTCGTTCATGCCAAAAGGGACGATGCAAAAATACATGCTGTGCAACTCCGACGAATCGGAACCCGGCACATCGCACGATCGTGACATCCTGCGTTACAACCCGCACGCGGTCATCGAAGGACTGGCCATCGGCTGCTACTGCACCGGCTCCACGGTGGCATACAACTATCTGCGCGGCGAGTTTCATCACGAGCCGTTCGAGCATTTTGAAGAAGCATTGAAAGAAGCCTACGCCGCGGGCCTGCTAGGCAAGGACATCCAAGGCAGTGGTCTGGATGTAGACATTTATGCCGCGCTCGGCGCCGGCGCCTACATCTGCGGTGAAGAAACCGCGCTGATGGAATCGCTCGAGGGCAAGAAAGGTCAGCCGCGCTTCAAGCCCCCGTTTCCGGCCAACTTTGGGCTGTACGGCAAGCCGACGACCATCAACAACACCGAGACATATGCCTCGATCCCGGCGATCATGCGCAACGGGGCGGACTGGTTCCTCAACATCGGCAAGCCGAACAACGGCGGGCCAAAAGTTTTCTCGGTATCGGGCCACGTCGCCAAGCCGGGTAATTTCGAAATTGCCCTTGGCACGTCGTTCAAGGATCTGCTCGAAATGGCCGGCGGCATGCGGCCGGGCCGTAAGCTCAAAGCTGTGATCCCCGGCGGTGCCTCGATGAAGGTGCTTCCCGCGGACATCATGATGGAGATGACGATGGACTTCGATGCCCTGCAGAAGGCCGGTTCCGGCCTAGGCTCGGGCGCGGTCATCGTGATGGACGACACCACCTGTATGGTCAAGATGTGCCATCGCATTTCGCGCTTCTATTTCGCGGAGTCTTGCGGTCAGTGCACACCGTGCCGCGAAGGTACCGGCTGGATGTATCGCGTGCTGTCGCGCATCGTCGACGGCAAGGGCGTGCCGGACGATCTGCATCGTCTGAAGGCCGTCGCTGGCCAGATCGAAGGACACACGATCTGCGCGTTTGGTGAAGCCGCGGCGTGGCCGGTGCAGGGTTTCCTCGGACGCTTCTGGCATGAATTCGAATACTACGTTGAGCATGGCCGTTCCATGACTGAAGACCAGATGGCCGAAGCGAGCCGCGGAGTTGCCGCATGAGCGCGCAACCCGCCAACAATGCCGCCCCCGATTTGCTGAATATCGAGGTCGATGGCAAGCCTACGCAGATCCGCAAGGGCGCGATGATCATCGAGGCCGCCGATGCCATTGGTGTTGCCATTCCACGTTTCTGTTATCACCGCAAACTGCCGATCGCCGCCAACTGCCGCATGTGTCTGGTCGATGTGGAGATGGGCGGCAAGATGATGCCCAAACCGCAGCCGGCCTGCGCCACCCCGGTGGCCGAAGGCATGAAGGTCACCACACGTTCGGATAAGGCGCTGAAATTCCAGAAAGACGTAATGGAATTTCTGCTGATCAATCATCCGCTTGACTGCCCGATCTGCGATCAGGGCGGTGAGTGCGAGCTGCAGGACGTGGCACTCGGTTACGGCCGCAGCGTATCGCGCTACACCGAGCGCAAGCGCACCATCACCGACGAGAATCTCGGACCGTTGGTCGCCACCGAAATGACCCGCTGCATCCAGTGCACGCGCTGCGTTCGCTTCACCAGCGAAATTGCCGGCACCTATGAGTTGGGTGGCATGAGCCGCGGCGAGAACCTGCAGATCGGCACGTATATCGGCAAGACGCTGGAGACCGAGCTGTCGGGCAACATCATCGACGTCTGCCCGGTCGGTGCGTTGACCAACAAGCCTTACCAGTTCCAGGCGCGCGCCTGGGAGCTGATTGCCAAGCCCTCCATCGGCTATCACGACGCGCTGGGTTCCAACCTGTGGCTGCACACGCGTCGCGGTGACGTGCTGCGCACCGTGCCGCGCGACAACGAAGCGGTGAACGAATGCTGGCTGTCCGATCGCGATCGCTACAGCTACCAGGGCATGTACGCGCCCGATCGCATCAGCGCGCCGGAAGTGAAGCGCAATGGTCAGTGGCAGGTGACGACGTGGGAAGACGCGTTGAAGTTCGCTGGCGACGCCTTGAAGAAAGAGCAGGGCAGTGAGTTGGGTATCCTGGTTCACCCAGCCACCTCGAACGAAGAGGGTGATCTGCTGATGCGTCTGGCTCGTGGCCTGGGCAGTGCGCACATCGATCACCGTCTGCGTCAGCTCGATTTTGCCGACAACGCCTCGGCGCAACCCTTCGGACTGCCGGTTGCCGAGATCGACAAAGTGAGGGCAGCGTTGCTGGTCGGCTCCGACCTGCGCCACGAAATGCCGCTGGTCAACCATCGTCTGCACCAGGCGACCAAGAAGGGTGCCAAGGTCTATCTCGTCAATCCTGCGCTATTTGAATTCAATTACCAGCTGGCAGGGCAGGCCATTGTGGCGCCGCAGGCCATGGTCGATACGCTGCTATCTGTAGCGAAGGCTGCCGTCGGTGCGGGTGCATCTGCGCCGACTGCATTGAGCGAAGCGATCAACGGTGCGCAGAGCGACGACGGTGACAACGACGTTATCAGCGCACTGAAGTCTGGTAAGGCCGTGGTGATTCTTGGCGAAGCCGCGGTAACACACCCGCAGGCATCCTGGCTCCGCGCTATTGCGCGTTTCATTGCCGATGCCACTGGTGCGGGTTACAACGAGCTGCCGATCGGCGCCAATGCACTTGGTCTGGCAAAGGTCGGCGTGTCGCCGGGCAATGGCGGTCTGGATGCGCAGGCGATGCTCGCACAGGCACGCAAAAGTTACGTGTTGTATGGCGTCGAGCCGCCGCACGATTTCGCCGATGGCGGGGCTGCGTTGAAAGCGCTGCATGCCGCCGAGCAGGTCGTTGCATTCAGCGCTTATGCCAGCGCTGCATTGCGCGAGGTTGCCGATGTGATCCTGCCGATCGCATTGCTGCCGGAAATCGACGCCACGCTGGTCAACGTCGATGGTTTGGCACAGAGTGTCAGCGCCGGTGCCAAGGCAACTGGACAGACGCGCGCCGGCTGGAAGGTGTTGCGCGCCTTGGGTGGTTCGTTGCAGTTGGCAGGTTTCGAATTTGACGATCTTGCCGGTCTGCGCGATGGCATCAGCGAGCGTGCATCGACATCGGTTAGCGGTTTTGCCAAGCGTGCCGAAGTCACCGGCCTCACGCGTCTTGCAACCTGGCCGATCTATCGCAGCGATGCGGTATTGCGCCGAGCCACGGCGTTGCAGGCTCACCCACTCAATCGTGCGCCTGCCGTGCGTCTGAATGCGGATGAAGCCGGGCGGCGGGGTCTGACCGAGGGCAGTCAGGTTCGCCTGGCCGAATCAACCTTGCCGCTAGTGATCGATAAATCCGTACCCGATGGCACGGCATGGATCGAAGCTGGCCAGGACGTCACCGCCACACTGCCGCCTTACGGCGCAGCCATCAACTTGAGCAAGGCATAAGCATCATGATTGATCAACTCATCAATCATCTCGTGTGGCCGATCGTCTACATCCTGTGCATCACGATCCCATTGATCCTCGCCGTGGCAATGTTCGTGTACTGGGAACGCAAGGTCATCGGCTGGATGCACGTTCGCATGGGGCCGAACAAGATCGGCCCGTTCGGCTTGCTGCAGGCGTTTGCCGACGTGGTGAAGCTGCTGATCAAGGAAGTGATCCTGCCGACTACGGCGAATCGGTTCCTCTATTACCTCGCGCCGTTGCTGACCCTGGTCCCCGCGTTGGCGGCGTGGGCTGTCGTTCCGTTCAGCAGCAAGATGGTGCTGTCCAATGCCAATGCTGGCGTGCTGTATCTGTTGGCGATGACCTCGATGGGCGTCTACGGCATCATCCTCGCCGGTTGGGCGTCCAATTCGCGCTATGCATTGCTCGGTGCCATGCGCTCGGCGGCGCAGGTGATTTCGTACGAGCTGGCGATGGGTCTTTGCCTGGTCTGCGTGCTTGTGCTGGCCGGTAGCCTCAACCTCACCGACATCGTCAATGCGCAGGCTGGTCATAAGGGCATCCTCGACTGGTTCTGGCTGCCGTTGCTGCCGGTTTTCGTGATCTATTTCATCTCTGGCGTGGCCGAGACCAACCGAGCACCATTCGACGTGGCCGAGGGCGAGTCGGAAATCGTGGCCGGTTTCCATGTGGAATATTCCGGTTCGGCGTTTGCGATCTTCTTCCTGGCCGAATACGCCAACATGATCCTGGTCAGCTTCCTGGCCGCGGTGCTGTTTATGGGTGGCTGGTTGTCGCCGTTCCCATCGTCGTGGGGTTTCATCGGGCAGGGCGGTTTTCCGTGGCTGCTTATAAAGGCTTTCCTGTTCTCGTTCCTGTTCCTCTGGTTTCGCGCCAGCTTCCCGCGCTACCGCTATGACCAGATCATGCGGCTGGGTTGGAAGGTATTCATTCCCATCGCCATTGTGTGGGTCCTCGTCGCCGGCTGCCTGAAATATTTCGGCTGGGTCACCATCGGCACGGGGGTCTGAAGAAAGCCATGTCCCGCATTACCCACTATTTCAAAAGTCTGCTGCTGATCGAGCTGTTCCGCGGCATGGCGCTGACCATTCGCTACATGTTCAAGCCGAAATACACCGTGCGCTACCCGATGGAGCACATCCCCAAGTCGAACCGCTTCCGCGGTCTGCATGCGTTGCGCCGCTACGCCAATGGCGAAGAGCGCTGCATCGCCTGCAAGCTGTGCGAGGCGGTGTGTCCGGCACTGGCGATCACGATCGACTCGGCGCCGCGCGAATCGGACGGCCAGCGCCGCACCACGCGCTACGACATCGACCTGTTCAAGTGCATCTTCTGCGGCTTCTGCGAAGAGAGCTGCCCGGTGGATTCGATCGTCGAGACCAGCATCCACGAGTACCACTTCGAGCATCGCGGCGAGAACGTGGTGAACAAGCTGCAGCTGCTCGCTATCGGCGATCGCTTCGAAAAGCAGATTGCCGCCGACCGCACGCAAGACGCGGCATATCGCTGAGGCTGACGATGAACCCCCAATTGTTCCAACTCATCTGTTTCTACGGTTTCGGTTTCATCACCGTGGTCGCTGCACTGTCAGTGATTACGCTGAAAAACACCGTGCATGCCGTGCTATCGCTCGTGCTCACATTCTTCAGTATGGCCTGTCTCTGGATGCTGGCCGACGCCGAATTTCTGGCGCTGGCATTGATCGTGGTCTACGTCGGCGCGGTGATGGTGCTGTTCCTGTTCGTGGTGATGATGCTCGATATCGACCAGGAAAAGATTCGCGAGGGCTTCGTCAAATTCCTGCCGATCGGCTTGATCGTGGCTGTGGCGATGCTGGTCGAGATGCTCGGGTTGATTGGCGTCAAGGCGATGCACGCGCAGGTGATGGGCCCCGATCCGGCCGCAGCGGCAGGCGTATCCAACACTGCATGGCTGGGGCAGGCGCTCTACACGAAATATCTGCTGCCTTTCGAAGTAGCTGCCCTGATTCTTACCGTCGGTGTGGTGGCGGCTGTGGCGCTGACCTTGCGCCAGCGTGTCGGTGTACGTCACGAGTCGGCTAACGAACAGGTGCGGGTCAATCCGCGTGATCGCATACGCATCGTGAAAATGGACGCCGTGCGTCCCGCCCAGCCGACGCCCGTGCCGCCCCAGGAGCCAAGTTCATGATTACGCTATCGCACTACATCGTGCTCGGCGCCATTCTGTTCTGCATCGCCGTTGCCGGCCTGTTTATCAATCGCAAGAACGTCATCGTGTTGTTGATGTCGATCGAGCTGATGCTGTTGGCGGTGAACACCAACTTCGTGGCGTTCTCGCGCTTTCTCGGCGATGTGTCTGGTCAGGTGTTCGTGTTTTTCATTCTTACCGTGGCCGCGGCGGAAGCCGCCATCGGTCTGGCGATATTGGTGCTGCTGTTCCGCAATCGCAGCACGATCAATATTTCCGATATCGACAGCATGAAGGGTTGAACACATGGGTCTCTCCACATCCCTCCTGCTGACGATCGCGCTAGCTCCGCTGGTCGGCTGCCTGCTCGCCGGTTTTCTCGGCAAGTTCATCGGCCGCGCCGGTTCGCATACCGTCACGATCCTCGGCGTGGCGATCTCGTGTGCGCTGGCGTTCTACGTGCTTTACCAGCTTACGCTCGGTGGTGCGCCGGTCTATAACCAGAACCTCTACACTTGGTTCCAGATCGGTCACTTCAATGCCAGCGTCGGCTTCATGGTCGACCGCTTGACCGCGATGATGCTGGTCGTGGTGAGCTTCGTGTCGCTGCTGGTGCATCTGTACACCATCGGTTACATGAGCGACGACCCAGGCTACAAGCGCTTCTTTGCCTACATCTCGCTGTTCACCTTCTCGATGTTCATGTTGGTGATGAGCAACAACTTCATGCAGCTGTTCTTCGGCTGGGAAGCGGTGGGCCTCGTGTCGTACCTGCTGATCGGCTTCTGGTACAAGAAGCCGACCGCGATCTTCGCCAATCTCAAGGCCTTCCTGGTCAACCGCGTGGGCGATTTCGGCTTTTTGCTGGGCATTGCCGGCGTGCTGTATTTCCTCGGTACGATGGACTACAACACCGCCTTCGCCGCCGCACCGAGCCTGGTCGGCAAGACGCTGCAAATCACAGCCAATACGCACTGGGATGCGGCGACGGTGATCTGCATCTGCTTGTTCATCGGCGCGATGGGCAAGTCCGCTCAAGTGCCGCTGCATGTGTGGTTGCCTGACTCGATGGAAGGTCCGACGCCGATCTCCGCGCTGATCCATGCGGCGACGATGGTGACGGCCGGCATCTTCATGGTGGCGCGCATGTCGCCGCTGTTCGAGCTGTCGCAGACGGCGCTCAGCTTCATCATGGTGATAGGCGCGACGACGGCGCTGTTCACCGGCATGATCGGCATCGTGCAGAACGACATCAAGCGGGTGATCGCGTATTCCACGCTGTCGCAGCTGGGTTACATGACGGTGGCGCTGGGCGTATCTGCCTATACCGGTGCGGTGTACCACCTGATGACTCATGCGTTCTTCAAGGCGCTGCTGTTCCTCGGCGCCGGTTCGGTCATCATCGCGATGCACCATGAGCAGGACATGCGTTACATGGGCGGCCTGCGCAAGTACATGCCGATTACCTGGATCACCATGTGGATCGGTTCGCTGGCGTTGTGTGGCGTGCCGTTCTTCTCGGGTTTCTACTCAAAGGACGCGATCATCGAGGCGGTCGGTCAATCGCATCGCTGGGGCGCGGGCTACGCTTACTTCTGCGTGATGGCGGGCGCAATGGTGACGGGCTTGTACACCTTCCGCCAGATGTATCTAACCTTCCATGGCAAGGAGCGCTTCACCGTGGTCGAGCATCACGGTCACGCGCATCTGGATGATCACCACGATCATCACGAGCAGGGCGTGCTGGAGCATGCGCCGCACGAGTCGCCCTGGGTGGTGACCCTGCCGCTGATGCTGCTGGCAATTCCCTCATTGTTCGTTGGTTTCTTCACCGTGGGCCCGATGTTGTTCGGCAACTGGTTCGGCAACGCGATCCATATCGACGAGGCCAACAACGTGTTGGCGGAAGTCGGCAAGGAATTCCACGGCGCGCTTGACATGGCGTTGCACGGGTTCTCGCCGTTCGGCCCGTTTGGCCTGGTACTGCTGGCTTTCGCCATCCAGACCTACATCTACCTGTTCAACCCGGCGATGGCCGGCAAGATCAAGAGCGCACTGAAGCCGCTCTGGACCGTGCTGGACAACAAGTACTGGGTCGACAACGTCTACTTTGCGGTATTCGCTCGTGGCGGCGTGAAGATGGGGCAGGGTTTCTGGAAGGTTGCCGATGCCGGGCTGATCGATGGCGTGATGGTCAACGGTTCGGTGAGCGTGGTTCACCGCATTGCGGCTACGGTGCGCCGTCTGCAGTCGGGTTATCTCTATCACTACGCGTTCGCGATGATTCTGGGCCTGATCGTGCTGCTCGGCGGGTATTTATTGATTGGCACCGGCGTGGCCGGGCAATAAGGGAAGCAGGCACACATGTTCAATCACTTGCTTAGCCTGCTGATCTGGCTACCCGTCGCCGGTGCGATTCCGGTGCTGCTGGCTGGCTCACGCCGGCCCAACCTTGCGCGCTGGCTGTCGCTGATCGTCGCCGTGCTGACCTTTGTCGTCAGCCTGTTCCTGCTCGTGCAGTACCAACCCGATGCCGGCGGCATGCAGCTGTCCGAAAACTACCTCTGGATCGCTTCCTGGGGCGTCCATTACGCCTTGGCGGTGGATGGCATTTCGGTCGCATTGATCCTGATGACGACGTTCGTCAGCATCCTTGTGATTGCTGGTGCGTGGGAGGTCATCCAGGACAAGCCGCACCAGTACATGGCCGCGATGTTGGTGCTCGAGGGGCTGCTGATCGGCGTGTTCTGTGCCACCGATGCGCTGCTGTTCTATGCGCTGTTCGAGGCGATCCTGATCCCGATGTTCATCCTGATCGGTATCTGGGGTGGTCCGCGCCGCGTGTATGCGACGCTGAAGTTCTTCATTTACACGTTCTTCGGCTCGGTCTTCATGCTGATCGCGCTGCTGTATCTGTACCAGAAGGCTGGTACGTTCGATATGGCCACGCTGGCGGCGCTGCCGCTGACGATGAAGGAGCAGACCTGGATCTTCTTTGCGTTCCTGATTGCCTTTGCGATCAAGGTGCCGATGGTGCCGGTGCATACCTGGTTGCCTGATGCGCACGTCGAGGCGCCGACCGGCGGCTCGGTGGTGCTGGCCGCGGTGATGCTGAAGGTCGGTACTTACGGCTTCCTGCGCTTCATCCTGCCGATTACACCTGACGCCGGCTCGCATTACGCGTGGCTGGTGATCGTGCTGAGCCTCATCGCGATCGTGTATATCGGCTATGTCGCGCTGGTGCAGGAGGACATGAAGAAGCTGGTAGCGTATTCGTCGGTAGCGCACATGGGCTTCGTGACGCTGGGCATCTTCATCGCGTTTCTGCTGATGCGCGATCCAGCCAGTGTCGACATGGCGCGTCTGGGCATGCAGGGTGCGATGGTGCAGATGATTTCGCACGGCTTCGTTTCCGGCGCCATGTTCAGCTGCATAGGCGTGATGTATGACCGCATGCACACGCGCCAGATCAAGGACTACGGCGGCGTGATCAACGTGATGCCGTGGTTCGGCTTCTTCTATGTCTTTTTTGCCATGGCCAACTGCGGCCTGCCGGGCACCAGCGGTTTCGTCGGCGAGTTCATGGTGATCCTGGCCAGCTTCAGTGCCAATCCGTGGATTGCGCTCTTTGCCGCGTTCACCTTGATCATCGGTGCGGCTTACACGCTGTGGATGGTCAAGCGGGTGTTGTGGGGCGATATCACGAATCCGCACGTGGGCGAGATGAAGGAGATCAACGGTCGCGAAACCTTCGTGCTGGTTGCTTTTGCCGCCGCCGTGCTGGCGCTCGGCGTCTGGCCGCAGCCGCTGATCCACTTGATGGACACTTCGGTGTCGCATCTGGTGCAGCAGCTTGCCATCCACAAGATCTGATCGGGACCGACCATGCCGAATTTGAATGACATCCTGATCATGCTGCCGGAGCTCTACCTGGTAGTGGCAGCGTGCTTGTTGTTGCTGCTTGATGCTTTTATGGCGCTGAAAGAGCGTCCATGGCTGCACTGGATTTCGATCGCAGTACTGCTGGTAGCGATTTATCTGGTAATAGTGGGTCAGCCTGCGCAGTCAGTAACGGCGTTTGGTGGCATGTTCGTGCGCGATGGCGTGTCGGAGATCCTCAAGGTATTCGCCTTGCTCACCACGGCGATCGTGTTCGTTTATGCACGTCCGTATCTGATCGATCGCAAGCTGGTGACCGGTGAGTTCTATACGCTGATGATCTTTGCCGTGATCGGCATCATGCTGCTGGTTTCGGCTGGCAGTCTGATCACGGTTTATCTGGGACTGGAGCTGTTGTCGTTGTCGTCGTATGCGTTGGTGGCGTTGAACCGCGATGCGAAGCTGCCGTCCGAAGCGGCAATCAAGTATTTCGTACTCGGTGCGCTGGCCTCGGGCATGCTTTTGTACGGCATGTCGATGGTCTATGGCGCTTCGGGCATGGGCGGTACGCCAACGCTGGATCTGGCGCAATTGCATCACGTGTCGTCGTACACCACGGCACCGAAACTGCTGCTGTTCGGACTGATCTTCATGATCGTCGGCATCGGTTTCAAGCTCGGTGCCGCGCCGTTCCACATGTGGATTCCTGACGTGTATCAAGGTGCGCCGACCCCGGTCACCACGTTTATCGCGTCGGGTTCCAAGCTGGCTGCGTTCGGCATGGCGTACCGTCTGCTTGATGCGGGTATGGGTGATCTGTCGCATCAATGGCAGCTGATGCTGGCCGTGCTGGCTGTGTTGTCGCTGGCGATCGGTAACCTGGTCGCGATCGTTCAGACCAACCTCAAGCGTCTATTGGCCTATTCGACCATTTCGCACATGGGTTACCTGCTGCTGGGTCTGTCGGCGGCCAGCCCGGAAGGCTATGCCGCGGCGATGTTCTACGCGATCTGCTATGCGCTGATGAGTGTGGCTGCCTTCGGTGTGATTCTGGCGTTGGCGCGCTCGGGCTTCGAATGCGAGGAAATCTCCGATCTGAAGGGACTCAATCAGAAGTCACCGTGGATGGCTTTCCTGATGCTGCTGGCGATGTTCTCGTTGGCCGGTGTGCCACCGTTGTTTGGTTTCTGGGCCAAGGTACTGGTGCTGGAGTCGGCGATCCACGCCAACATGCTGTGGCTGGCTATCGTCGGCGTCGTGTTCGCGATCATCGGCCTTTACTACTACTTGCATGTGATCAAGGTCGTGTACTTCGACAAGCCGGCTGAGGGTAGCGTGCTGGCAGCAAAGCCGGATATCTCGCTGCGGGTGGTGCTATCGCTGAATGCGCTGGCACTGCTCGCTCTGGGACTTTACTGGGGGCCGTTGCTGAGTTGGTGTCGCAGTGCCTTCGGGCTCTGATACCTCAGATTCGCAGTAACTCTGATTTCGTTCTGTGCATGTTTATGACTTTTTTTACCAGCGATCGCTTGCAAGAAACCGGCCAGACCGTTAAACTCCTCGGACTCTGATGCGGGGTGGAGCAGTCTGGCAGCTCGTCGGGCTCATAACCCGAAGGTCGCAGGTTCGAATCCTGCCCCCGCTACCAGATCTTTCTTGATGCAAAGAAAGCCTCCTCGTGAGGCTTTTTTGTTGGGCGCTAGGATGCGCCGTGCCGGAATGAAGTTGGTCATCGGCGCCTGAAAGAGCTGTAGAGCAGATACATCGGCGAGGTAAAGGAATGGGCCGTTGGAGCCCATTTTTTGTTTCTGCGGTTCTGAATTTAGTGATTTGATCAAAGGCGGTCTGGGAGACAAACCCATGGATACACAGGCACTGGCACAACGTTTCAACGAAGTTCTGGCCGATCTGAGGCTGGAATGCATCGGCGTGGAGTTCACCCCGTCACACGGGCAGAGTACCCTTCGGGTTTACTTGGACTTACTCGACAAGAGCGAACCCGGTGAGGCTGGCGCAGACGGTGATCGTCGCGAGGTCGGTATCGAGGATTGCGAGACGGCCAGCCGCGAGTTGTCGGCTCTGCTCGATGTAGAGGATCCGATTCCCGGTAACTACGTGCTGGAAGTTTCCTCGCCAGGTCTGGATCGACCGCTATTTACCGCCGTGCAGTTTGCGAAGGTCGTTGGTCAGGAAATAAAGCTGTTGTTGAAGGCGCCGCTGGAAGGTCGTCGTCGCCTGCGCGGCAAGCTGGTGTCGGTACAGGACGAGCAGATCACGCTGGAAGCGGAAGGCAAGACGTTCGCGTTCGAGCATTCGCTGGTGGATACCGCTCGCGTCGTGCCGGACTGGGTGGCACTGGGATATGCGCCCCAGCCGAAGCGTGGCGGCAAGCCGGCGGCCTCCAAGGCACCCAAAGATTAAACACGACAAACCAAGTACGTATTGAAAAAGCACAAAACAATCAATCAGAACGATGGGACGCCGCTGGGCGCCTATGGAGTTGCTGCAATGAGCAAAGAACTTTTGCTGGTCGTTGATGCCGTCGCCAATGAAAAGGGCGTGCCGCGCGAAGTCATTTTCGAAGCCATGGAGGCCGCGCTGGCTTCGGCGGCGAAGAAACGCTACCCGGACGAAGAACCCGACATTCGCGTGTCGATCAACAATGACACCGGCGAATACGAAACCTTCCGTCGCTGGGAAATCATTGCCGACGATGGCGAGATGGAATCGCCCTCCTACCAGCTGCGTTTGATGGATGCGATCGACGAGCGCGAAGGCGCCGAGGTCGGCGAATTCATCGAGCAGCAGGTCGAGAACGCCGAGTTTGGCCGCATCGCCGCACAAGCTGCCAAGCAGGTGATCGTGCAGCGCGTGCGCGAAGCCGAGCGCCAGCAGGTCGTCGACGCCTTCGCCGATCGCGTGGGCGAGCTGGTCACCGGTATCGTCAAGCGCGTCGAGCGCGGCAATATCTACCTCGATCTGGGCAGCAACGCCGAGGCGTTCATTCCGCGCGACAAGACGATTCCACGCGAATCGGCCCGCGTCGGTGATCGCGTTCGCGGCTATCTGTACGAAGTGAAGTCCGAAGTGCGTGGTCCGCAGCTGTTCGTTTCGCGCGCCGCACCGGAATTCATGATCGAGCTGTTCAAGCTGGAGGTGCCGGAAGTCGGCCAGGGCCTGGTCGAAATCAAGGGCTGCGCCCGCGATCCGGGCGATCGCGCCAAGATCGCCGTGCTGGCCCACGACAGCCGCACCGATCCGATCGGCGCCTGCATCGGCATGCGTGGTTCGCGCGTGCAGGCGGTGTCGAACGATCTCAACGGCGAGCGCGTCGACATCATCCTGTGGCACGAAAACCAGGCGCAGTTTGTCATCAATGCGATGGCGCCGGCCGAAGTGCAGTCCATCATCATGGACGAGGAAAAGCACTCGATGGATATCGCGGTAGCCGAGGACAAACTGTCCCAGGCGATCGGTCGCGGTGGCCAGAACGTACGTCTGGCCAGCAAGCTCACCGGCTGGCAGCTCAATGTGATGACTCAGGATCAGGTCACCGCCAAGAGTGAGTCCGAGCAGGAGGCCGCGCGCCAGCTGTTCATGGACAAGCTTGAAGTGGATCAGGAAATCGCCATTATCCTGGTACAGGAAGGCTTCTCCAGCGTCGAGGAAATTGCCTACGTACCTAGCGCCGAGCTGCTGGCGGTCGAAGGCTTCGACGAGGACATCGTCGAAGAACTCCGTGCCCGTGCCCGTGACGCACTGCTCACCGAGGCACTGGCAGCGGAGGAGGGTGTGGGTGACCATCAGCCTTCCGACGAGCTGCTGGCGCTCAAGGGCATGGACGAAGCGACGGCCTATGCACTGGCTGCGCGCGAAGTCAGCACGGTTGACGACCTCGCGGATCTGGCTGTTGATGACCTGATCGATATCGAAGGCATGGACGAAGCGCGGGCTGCCGCACTGATCATGGCTGCACGAGCGCCGATGATCGAGCGACTGGAGAAAGGCGGCTAACCCGCGGACAAGGCTGCGCCCTGGATGGGCGCGCCGAGAAAGGTTTCCTTCGGGGCCTTTCACCATGGATGGCGGTGGCGGTGCAACTTATCGCGGCACAGTCGATAAGGACCGATGAGGTCCGAGGGCCGAAGAAGGCCCAAGCGCGGAAACGGCGGAGCAACAAAACGATGTCGGACACGATCAAACAACTCGCCCATACACTGGGCATGCCCGTCGACCGGCTGCTCAAGCAGCTTGGTGAAGCCGGCATGGAATTCTCCGACCAGGAGCAGACCATCAGCAGCACCGAAAAGGTGAAGCTGCTCGGATTCCTGCGTCGCACACACGGCAAGAACGAAGTGACTGCCGAGGCCGATGACAGTGCACCGCGCCAGATCACTCTCAAGCGCCGTACCGTTGGCGAACTGAAGATCGCCACGCCTGGCGCCCGCGGCACGGTGGGCACAGCCAAGACAGTCAACGTCGAAGTCCGCGCCAAGCGTACCTACGTCAAGCGTAGCGTGATTGCTGAAGACGCCAGCGTCGACGGCGAGCGCGAAGATGCCGTACGCAAACTGCAGGAATCCCAGCAGCAGCGTGATGCCGAGGAACAAGAGCGTGCCGACGCCGAACAGCGCCGCCAGCACGAAGCGCAGCAGCGCGCCCTGGAAGAGCAGCAGCGCCAGCAGGAGCATGCGCAGCGTCAGGCTGACGCCGCCGCTATCGCCGCCGAGCCGGTGGTCGCCAGCGAAGATCAGGCTGAGGCTGAGCAGGCATCATCGCCTGTCGTCGAGGTGCCGTCGACGCCGAGCGCTGATGAACCGTTTGTCACCCAGCGTATGGATACGCGCGAACTCGGCATGATCCTGCCGCGTATCCACGAACCGCGCAAACGCGAAAAGCTGGTCAAGCCGGTGCCCGCACCTGCGCCGGCACCAGCACCAGCACCAACGCCAGCTGCTGCTCCGGCAGCCGCACGGGTGAGCCCTGCCGGCACTCCCGCATCGCCAGCCGCTGCCCCTGCGGGCGGTGATGCCAGCCGCAAGCCCAAGCATGCGCGCGAGCGCAACGAGAATCCCGGCAGCGGAAAGGAAGAGCGCGATGGCAGCAAGCGCTTTGCCGGTGGCCAGATGCATTTGAGCGAGGCCGATCGCGCCCGCCGTTCGTCGTCCAGCAACAAGCGTGGCGGCAAGGCTGGTCGTACTTCAGGTCGCGAGATGTCGCGCGGCAGCAGCAGTGCGCCGACTGGTCCGCACGGCTTCTCCCGCCCGACCGCGCCAGTGGTACGTGAAGTGGTGGTGGCCGAGACCAATAGCGTGACCGATCTGGCCCAGAAAATGGCTGTCAAGGGTTCGGAGGTGGTCAAGGCACTGTTCAAGATGGGCGTCATGGCGACCATCAACCAGACCGTCGATCACGACACGGCCGTACTGGTCGTTGAAGAGCTGGGTCATACGGTAGTGGCTGACAATCAGAGCAACGCCGAAGACACGTTGGCCGCGCACACCCAGAACGTCGAGCTGGAAGGCGACAAGATCACCCGTCCGCCGGTGGTGACCATCATGGGTCACGTCGATCATGGCAAGACCTCGCTGCTCGACTACATCCGTCGCACCAAGGTGGCCTCGGGCGAAGCGGGTGGCATCACGCAGCATATCGGCGCGTATCACGTCGAAACCTCGCGTGGCGTCATCACCTTTCTCGACACGCCCGGCCATGCTGCGTTTACCTCGATGCGTGCTCGTGGCGCGCAGTCGACCGATATCGTGGTGCTGGTGGTGGCAGCCGATGACGGCGTCATGCCACAGACTGTCGAAGCGGTGAAGCACGCGCGCGCCGCCAAGGTGCCGCTGATCGTCGCGGTCAACAAGATGGATAAGGACGGCGCCAACCCGGAGAACGTCAAACAGGGTCTGGTGCAGTACGAAGTCGTGCCGGAAGACTGGGGCGGCGACGTCCAGTTCATCCCGGTTTCGGCCAAGACCGGTACCGGTGTCGATGATCTGCTCGATGCGATCTCGATCCAGGCCGAAGTGATGGAGTTGAAGGCCGTGGCCGATGGCCGCGCCTCCGGCGTGGTGATCGAATCCAGCCTCGATCGTGGCCGTGGTCCGGTCGCGACCGTGCTGGTGCAGCAGGGCACGTTGAAGAAGGGCGACTTCATTGTCTGCGGCGTTGAATACGGCCGCATGCGCGCGCTGATCGACGAAACCGGCAAACAGGTGCAGGAAGCGGGTCCCTCGATTCCGGTGCAGGTGCTTGGCTTGTCCGGTGTGCCGGAGACCGGCGACGACTTCGTCTGTGTCGATGACGAGCGTCTGGCGCGTGAAGTGGCTCAGGAGCGCGAGCTCAAGCGCCGTGAAACGCGCATGGTCAGCAAGAGCAATCGTCTCGAGGACATCATCGCGAAGATGGGGCAGGGCGTGGAGCAGCAGACGCTCAATATCCTGGTCAAGGGCGATGTGCAGGGTTCGGTCGAGGCATTGCGCGAGTCACTGACGCAGATCGGCAACGAGCGCGTGCGCGTCAATGTGGTTTCGTCGGGCGTTGGCGGTATCAACGAATCCGATGCCACACTAGCCGTCGCGTCCAAAGCCCTGGTTATCGGCTTCAACGTTCGAGCGGACGCCTCGGCGCGCAAAGTCATCGAAACCGCCGGTCTGGACGTGCGTTATTTCTCGATCATCTACGACGTTATCGATCAGGTCACTCAGGCGGCAACCGGCCTGCTCGGCATGGAAGTGCGCGAGGACGTCATCGGTATCGCTCAGGTTCGCGACGTGTTCCGCAGTTCCAAGTTCGGCGCCGTCGCAGGCTGCATGGTGACTGAGGGTTCGGTGAAGCGCAGCAAACCGATCCGCGTGCTGCGCGACAACGTGGTGATTTTCGAAGGTGAACTCGAATCGCTGCGCCGCTTCAAGGAACTGGTCGACGAAGTGCGTAACGGCATGGAGTGCGGTATTGCCGTCAAGCAGTACAACGACGTCAAGCCGGGCGACCAGATCGAGTGCTTCGAGCGTACGGAAGTCGCGCGGACGCTTTGACTTATGAACTCCCTCTCCCCTGCGGGGAGAGGGTTGAGGTGAGGGGCCAAGGCCTGGCATAAGCTTCCTTTGTTCGAGCTTTTCGCAACGCCAGCCCCTCACCCGTACCTCTCCCCAGTAGGGAGAGGGGACAAGGTCATCGCCGCTATGCGGCGCTGTACCTTTATTTGATTGGAGTCTCTTATGCCATCCCGTGATTTCAAACGTACCGACCGTATCGGTGCCGAGCTGCGCCGCGAACTGGGTTTGCTGGTGCACGCGGCGGTGCGCGATCACGGCTTGCCGTCGGTCAGCGTGTCCGATGTGGAGATCACTCGTGATCTGGATTGGGCCACGGTGTGGGTGACTGCGTTGATGCCTGAGCAGGGTCTGCCGGCGGTCAAGGCGCTGAACGAGATCGGCCACGAAATCCGTCATTCGCTGGCGCACAGCGGCATGCGCATGCGGCGGGTGCCGGAGCTCAAGTTCAAATATGACGATTCGGTCGACAAGGGCGAGCGCATCGAGTCATTGCTGCGCGATCAGGCGCGTGATCTGTTGCCGCCTGCTGGCGACAAGAAAGACTGAAACATCAACGTGGTGACACTGAATTGATGAGTCGTCTGAATCGTCCACCGCGGATTCAAAACCGCGATCTGCACGGCATCCTGTTGCTCGACAAACCTCTGGGCCTGAGTTCCAACCAGGCGCTGCAAGCGGTACGCCGCCTGTTGTGCGCGGCCAAGGGCGGCCACACTGGCGCCCTCGATCCGCTGGCCACTGGCCTGCTGCCTTTGTGTTTCGGCGAGGCAACCAAACTGGCCGGGAGCCTGCTGGGTTCGCGCAAGGCCTATGTTGCCGAATGCCAACTCGGCGTTACCACGGATACGGCGGACAAGGAGGGCGAGGTTTTGCTGAGCCGCCCCGTGCCCGCACTGGACGAGGCTGTCATCGAAAAGGCACTGGCCAAACGGCGTGGTCGCATCCTGCAGGTGCCGCCGGTGTATTCGGCGCTCAAGCAGGACGGCGAGCGGCTGTACGTCAAGGCGCGTCGGGGCGAAGCCGTCGATGTGCCACCGCGCGAGGTCGACGTTTATCGTCTCGATCTGCTCTCCCGGACCGCCGACACGCTGACTCTGCACATCGAATGCGGTTCGGGTACCTATGTCCGCTCGCTGGCGGTGGATATCGGCGAGGATTTGGGCTGCGGTGCACATGTCACCGTGCTCCGGCGCCTTTGGGTCGAACCATTCCGCGAGCCACAGATGGTGACGATCGAGGCGCTGCAGCTGGCTGCTGAACAAGGTGACGAGGAACTGCTGAAATGGCTGCTTCCGGTGTCGGCTGGCTTGTCCGACCTGCCTGTCGCCCACCTTGATGATGCGCAAAGCATGGCCATTTCACGTGGCCAGAAAATCCAGCTGAATCCCGTTCCGCCGGTCGGTCAATGTGCCGCTTATGCCAGCGATGGCGCCTTGCTTGCGTTACTTGAGGTCGATATCGACGGATTTACCCGTATCGTGCGCGGTTTCAACCTGCCGCCGGGCTAGCGGATTTATCGTGATAATCCGCTGCGCACTTGTTGTAACACCACTCCGGTCAGTAGAATAGACAGGTTATTTAAACGCTTTCATTCATTAGGCGAAGCTTACGCAACGTCATTCGTGGTGACGTTGCGTAAGCTTCGCATCGCTTTTCAAGGAATACATACTCATGTCTCTCACCGTAGAACAAACCGGCAAGATCATTGCTGATTTCGGCCGCGTCCCCAACGACACCGGTTCGTCGGAAGTCCAGGTTGCGCTGCTGTCAGCTCGTATCGACCATCTCACCAGCCACTTCAAAGAGCACAAGCAGGATCACCATTCCCGCCGTGGCCTGCTGAAGCTGGTCAACCAGCGCAAGCGTCTGCTCAGCTATCTGAAAGATCGCGATCTTGCGCGTTATCAGACCCTGATCGAACGCCTCGGCCTGCGTAGGTAATTCGTGCGTTCGTCATGAACGCAAAGATCAAGAGGCGCTCATCCATGAGCGCACTTCTCAATCAGATCAGGACAAATCAACGTGGCAAAAGTAACCAAGTCATTCCAGTACGGTAGTCACGAAGTCACTCTGGAGACGGGCGAAATTGCCCGCCAGGCGTCCGGCGCGGTGATGGTCAGCATGGGCGGTACGGTGGTGCTGGTCACTGCCGTCGCCGCAACCAAGCAGAAAGAAGGTCAGGATTTCTTCCCGCTGACGGTGGATTACGTCGAGAAGTTCTATTCCGCCGGTCGTATCCCCGGCGGTTTCTTCAAGCGCGAAGGTCGCCCGACCGAGAAGGAGACGCTGACCTCGCGTCTGATCGATCGTCCGGTGCGTCCGCTGTTCCCGGAAGAATTCAAGAACGAAGTGCAGGTCATTGCGCAGGTCGTGTCGCTGAACCC
Organism: Rhodanobacter sp. A1T4; assembly: GCF_014207185.1. Lineage (GTDB taxonomy): Bacteria > Pseudomonadota > Gammaproteobacteria > Xanthomonadales > Rhodanobacteraceae > Rhodanobacter. The sequence continues at coordinate 164,600 of NZ_JACHCP010000009.1, read as the reverse complement.
GGAAGTCGACGGCGACATCGCCGCGCTGCTCGGTGCTTCTGCAGCATTGAGCCTGGCCGGTATCCCGTTCAAGGGTCCGATCGGCGCTGCGCGCGTGGGTTATGCCAACGGCCAGTACCTGCTCAACCCGACCCACACTGAGTTGAAGACGTCCGACCTCGACCTCGTCGTTGCCGGCACCAGCGGTGCGGTGCTGATGGTGGAGTCCGAGGCCAAGCTGCTTTCGGAAGACGTGATGCTGGGTGCGGTGATGTTCGGTCACCAGCAGATGCAGGTGGCTATCCGTGCCATTGCCGAGCTGGCTTCTGAAGCCGCCAAGCCGTCCTGGGACTGGAAGGCACCGGCACAGAACGAGTCGCTGATCGCTGCCGTCAAGGGCGCCGTCGGCAGCAAGCTGGAAGAGGCTTTCCAGGTGCGTGACAAGCTGCAGCGCCGCGACGCGATCTCCGCGATCAAGGCCGAGGCTCTGGCGTCGATCAAGGGTCAGGCCGAAGAAAGTGCATGGCATCCCGCCGAGCTGTCGAAGGAATTCGCCGAGCTCGAGTACCACACCATGCGCGACAGCGTGCTCAAGACCAAGGTGCGTATCGACGGCCGTCAGCTCGATGACGTGCGACCGATTACCTGCCGCGTGGGCGTGTTGCCACGTACGCACGGTTCGGCGCTGTTCACCCGCGGCGAAACCCAGGCGCTGGTGATTGCCACGCTCGGCACCACCCGCGATGCACAGATCATCGATGCGCCGGAAGGCGAGTCGAAGGACCCGTTCCTGTTTCACTACAACTTCCCTCCGTTCTCGGTGGGCGAGGCCGGCCGCTTCGGTGCGCCGAAGCGTCGTGAGATCGGCCACGGCCGTCTCGCCAAGCGCGGCGTGCAGGCTGTCAAGCCCAGCATCGAGGAATTCCCGTACGTGGTGCGCGTGGTCTCGGAAATTACCGAGTCGAACGGTTCCTCGTCGATGGCGTCGGTGTGCGGTTCCTCACTGGCGATGATGGACGCTGGCGTGCCGTTGAAGGCGCCGGTGGCTGGTATCGCGATGGGTCTGGTGAAGGAAGGCAACGACTTTGTCGTGCTGTCCGACATCCTCGGTGACGAAGATCATCTCGGCGACATGGATTTCAAGGTGGCCGGTAGCGCCAACGGTATCTCCGCGCTGCAGATGGACATCAAGATCGACGGCATCACCGAAGAGATCATGAAGGTGGCGCTGGAGCAGGCCAAGCGTGGTCGTCTGCATATCCTCGGCGAAATGGCCAAGGTCATCACCACGGCTCGTCTCGAGATGAGCGAGTACGCGCCGCGCCTGATCACCATCAAGATCCACCCGGACAAGATCCGCGAAGTGATCGGCAAGGGTGGCGCGACCATCCGTTCGATCACCGAGGAGACCGGTGCCACGATCGATATCAATGATGACGGCACCGTCATCATCGCGTCGGTCAACCGCGAAGCGGGCGATGCAGCGAAGAAGCGCATCGAGCAGATCGTTTCCGACGTCGAGCCGGGCCGCATCTACGAAGGCAAGGTCGCCAAGCTGATGGACTTCGGTGCATTCGTGACGATCATGCCGGGCAAGGATGGTCTGGTGCATGTGTCGCAGATCTCCAGCGAGCGCGTCGAGAAGGTTTCCGACAAGCTGAAGGAAGGCGACATCGTCAAGGTGAAGGTGCTCGAAGTGGACAAGCAGGGCCGTATCCGCCTGTCGATGAAAGCCGTCACCGAAGACGAAGCCGCCGCCGGCGCCTGAGTCCAAGGTTCAGCGTGACATAGCGAGGCCCGGCTTTTATGCCGGGCCTCTTGCTTTTGCGATGGACGTTTTTCTGCGGGACGCTTTTGCTAGGATGAAGCGACATGAGTGACGAGAAATAGCGCGTGAACAAGCAAGCAGATGATTTTTTCAAAGCCGATGCCATGAAGGCCGATCTTATTAAGGATTATCAGGAGCTGGCTCGCCAGTCCTGGGAAACTTTTGCTGCCCAGATGCAAAAGCAGTTCGGCACGGCAGGTGCGGAGGGTTTTTCCAGATCGTCCTCCGCAAAAAACTCGTCAGCCAATGTCACGGTTGACCATGCATTGGCCGGTTTGAAGAGCTATGCGGACTGGTTGCAGGGTGCCGCAGCGAGCGTTTCAACGCCGCAAAGCGACTGGCGCCAGCAAATGCAGCAGCTTTTCGGAGGAGCCAGCCAGCCGTTCTCTCACGGCTTCGGAGGTACCGACAGTTCGGGCGCCAAGGCGTTTGTCGAACAATGGCAGGCGTGGCTGAATTCCAATCAAAAAACGGGTGCTTCCGGAGCGCAGCCGCAAGAGCAAGGATCAACGACTGGATTTGGCTTTGGCCATGAGCAGCACGCACAGCATCAGGCTCTCGCGGATGCGATCGCCCAGCATCTGGAGGCTTCACAGCGTTATCAGGTACTGATGCAGCGTTCCAATGCCCAAGCCATCGAAAAGATGCAGGCAAAATTATCGAAGCTCGCCAAGCCGGGTCAGCAGATCGAATCGCTGAAGGTTTTGTATGACCTGTGGGTCGACTGTGCTGAAGAAGCGTATGCCGAGACCGCGCTTTCGGAGGAATTCCGAGAAGCTTATGGCGAGATGGTCAATACGCAGATACGCGTGCGCGAGTTGCAGCAGGAACAAACCGAATATATCTGTCAGCAGCTCGGCATACCGACGCGCAGCGATGTGTCGAGCCTTGGCGAACGACTGCAGTCGCTGCGGCGCGAGGTGCGCAATAGCAAGACGTCGTCTGCTGCCAGCCATGCCGAAGAGATCGAAGCCTTGCGTCGTGATGTTGCTGCGCTCAAAGAGCAGTTGCTGGCCAGCAAGGCGTCACGATCCGTCGTCAGGAAAAGCCACGCAGCCAAGGCAGCCGTGGCCAAGGCTCCACGTTCGGCCGTAAAGAAGTCCGTTACCAAGGCGTCATCGGCAAAATCACCCAAGACCGCTGCCAAGAAAACGGCGGCTTCCACATCGCGCGAAAAGCCCGCTGCGCTGGCCAAGACACGCAAGCGCAAGTAAGGAGAGGTAGTGGTGCCGCACTCGCCGTTTCGGATGGACCCCGCCAAAATCATGGACGAAGTCAGCGCCTTCCAGCGCAAGCTGGCATCAGGCATGGGCCAGCTGCGGGGCGCGCGCCAGCCCGGATACGCGAATACGCCACGCGAACTCGTTTATAGCGAAGACAAATTGAAGGTCTGGCACTTCAAGGGCGAGAAAAAGCCTACTTCGAAGACGCCGTTGCTGATCGCCTATGCGCTGGTCAATACCGTCTGGATGACTGATCTGCAGGCCGATCGCTCAATGGTTCGCAACCTGCTGGAGCAGGGTGAGGACGTCTATCTGATCGACTGGGGTTATCCTGACGCTGTCGACCGTTGGCTGACGCTGGACGACTACATCAACGGCTATCTCGATCGCTGCGTCGACGCGGTGCTTCAGCGCTGTAAGCTCGATGCGATTGATCTGCTGGGTATCTGCCAGGGCGGTGTGTTTTCGTTGTGCTACACGGCGCTACATCCACACAAGATCCGGAACCTGATCACCATGGTCACGCCGGTCGACTTTCAAACGCCGGACAATATGTTGTCGCACTGGGCGCGCCTGCTCGACGTCGACCGGTTTGTCGATACCGTAGGCAATATCCCCGCCGCGTTGATGAATTACGTTTATCTTTCGCTCAAACCAGTGCGCTTGAATCAGCAGAAGTATGTGGGGTTGGTCGATATTCTCGACAGCCCGATCGAGCTGGAGAACTTTCTGCGGATGGAGCGCTGGATCTTCGATTCACCCGATCAGGCCGGCGAAGCGTTCCGTGAGTTCATCAAGAAGTTTTACCAGGACAATGGACTCGTCAACGACTCACTGGAGATCGGTGGTCGGCGTGTGCATCTTGGTGCGATTAAGCATCCTGTGTTAAATATTTTTGCGGAGCAGGATCATCTGGTGCCCCCGGATGCTTCGCGCGCAATGGGCAGGCACCTGGGCACCAAGGACTATACCCAGCTGGCGTTCAAAGGTGGCCACATCGGCATTTATGTATCCGGCCGCGCGCAACGTGAGGTGCCACCGGCGATCCATCAGTGGCTGCGTGCGCGCGACTGACTACTTTCAAGATGGGAGAGCTTGATGAATACAGAAAAGCGGTTGTATCGGTCGCGTACCAACAGGACTCTTGCTGGCGTTTGTGCGGGGATTGCTGATTATTTCGGATGGGATCCGACGCTTGTGCGCATTGCATGGATTCTCCTGACCTTGCTTGGCGGCTCCGGCATTCTGATTTACGTGATCCTCTGGCTGGTGGTGCCCGAGGCCTCTTGAAAATCACGCATTCGCTGCGTGCCGGGCGGATAGGTGCAGTTGGAATAGTTCGCTTTGAAGTTGAGCTGGATGTCGTCGCCGGGCGGTGGCTTCGGCGATAATGTGGGAATGACAACATCCGACAAAAACCTCGACTCCATCCGTGCCGTGCAGTGGCAGGGCGACCATCTGCGATTGCTTGATCAACGGTTGCTGCCATCGGAAGAGCGCTGGATCGATTGCCGCGATGCCGGACAGGTAACACAGGCAATCCGCGATCTGGCCGTACGCGGTGCGCCGGCCATCGGTATTGCCGCGGCCTGGGGCGTGGCCATGGCCGCACAGCAGAAAATCGATCTTGATGACGTGCTGTCTACGCTTCGGGCGGCGCGGCCAACCGCAGTCAACCTGATGTGGGCGCTCGACCGGATGAAAAAGCGCATTGCCGCCGGTGCGGATGCCGATGCCTTGCTGCGCGAAGCACAAGCCATCCAGGATGAGGATCTGGCAGCCAATCGCCGGATGGGTGAGCTCGGTGCCTCGTTGATTACCGCGCATTCTGGCGTGTTGACCCACTGCAATACCGGTTCGTTGGCCACCGCCGGTTACGGCACGGCGCTCGGCGTGATACGCGCCGGCGTGGCGGGCGGCCAGATCGATCACGTCTACGCTGGCGAAACGCGGCCGTGGCAGCAGGGCGCACGGCTGACCATGTGGGAGTTGGTGCGCGACGGTATTCCCGCGAAATTGATCGCCGATTCGGCTGCCTCACATCTGATGAAATCCGGCGCCGTGCAGTGGGTGATCGTCGGCGCCGATCGTATCGCCGCCAACGGTGATACCGCCAACAAGATCGGCACCTATCAATTGGCGATTGCAGCGAAATATCACGGGGTGAAATTCATGGTGGTAGCTCCCTCGTCCACCGTTGATATGGCGACGGGCACCGGTGAGGAAATCGAGATCGAGCTGCGTGATGCAACCGAGCTGCTCAGTACGGCAGGGCAGCGCACCGTGGTGGAAGGCGCGCAGGCTTGGAACCCGGTATTCGACGTCACCCCGGCCGAACTGATCGATGCGATCGTGACCGAGCGTGGCGTCATCGAGCGGCCTAACAGCATTGCCATGCAGGCGATGTTCGGATGGTAAAGCTGTCGCGGGAAATTTTTCTGTTCGCCGTGGGCGGTGTCGGCGGCCTGATTATCGACGCTGGCATCGTGCAGTTGCTGGTGAGTCTTGCGGGCTGGAATCCCTATCTGGCGCGCGTGCTTTCGTTTGTCACCGCAGCCACATTTACATGGTGGTGGAGTCGTCATTACACGTTTGCTTCGCGTCAAAGTAATCGCTCTGCTCATGCCGAATGGCTGCACTGGATGGGGCTGATGAGCATTGGTGCGGTGATCAATTACGGGGTATATGCGCTGCTGCTGCTGAACTTTTCGATCCTGTACCGCTGGCCGGCAATCGGCGCAGCAGCAGGTTCAGCGGTTGCAGCATTTGTCAATTTTGTAGCCGCCCGCAAGCTGCTTTTCAAAAGCCCTAAGGCATCAACATAAGTCATTGATTAATAAGATCTAAATCTTATCTTTTTGATGCCGTTCGTGTTACACTTTTAAGGTTGAATTCGGGTCATCTGCGGACGTGCTTGAGGCACGTCATCGCCGACCTTTTTTGTCCCCCAGGAAAGCTAATTCATGGCAGAGCTCGCCAAAGAAATCATTCGCGTCAACATCGAAGATGAGATGCGTCAGAGCTATCTCGATTACGCCATGAGCGTGATTGTGGGCCGCGCCCTCCCGGATGTCCGCGATGGTCTCAAGCCCGTCCATCGCCGCGTGTTGTTCGCGATGAATGAACTGGGCAACGTGTGGAACAAGCCATACAAGAAGTCGGCCCGCGTGGTCGGTGACGTCATCGGTAAATACCATCCGCATGGCGATCAGTCGGTCTACGACGCGATCGTGCGTATGGCGCAGCCTTTTTCGCTTCGCTACCTGCTGGTCGATGGCCAGGGCAACTTCGGCTCGGTCGATGGGGACAATGCTGCGGCGATGCGATACACCGAGGTGCGCATGTCGCGCCTCACGCACGAGTTGTTGGCTGATATCGACAAGGAAACCGTCGATTTCGGTCCCAATTACGATGAAAGCGAGCACGAACCGCTGGTGCTGCCGGCACGTGTGCCGAACCTGTTGATCAATGGTTCGGCTGGTATTGCGGTCGGCATGGCCACCAACATTCCACCGCACAATCTCAATGAAGTGATTGCGGCGACTCTGGCACTGATCGAAGATCCGTCACTCGGTATCGACGATTTGATGCAGCACATTCCCGGGCCGGACTTTCCGACCTACGGCATCATCAACGGTTCCTCCGGCATCATCGAGGCCTATCGCACGGGCCGCGGTCGTATTCTCGTTCGCGCCAAGGCCGAGGTGGAAACCGAGGCGAACGGTCGTGAAACGATCATCATCCACGAGCTGCCTTATCAGGTGAACAAGGCGCGGCTGATCGAGAAGATCGCCGAGCTGGTCAAAGAAAAGAAGCTCGAAGGCATCAGCGAACTGCGCGACGAATCCGACAAGGACGGCATGCGCGTCGTCATCGAAATCCGTCGTGACTCGATGGGCGACGTGGTGCTCAATAACTTGTTTCAGCAGACCCAGCTGCAGGTCACGTTCGGCATCAACATGGTGGCGTTGCTGGACGGCCAGCCCAAGCTGCTCAATCTCAAGGACATCCTCGAGGCGTTCATTCGCCATCGGCGCGAAGTGGTCACACGCCGCACGATTTTCGAATTGCGGAAGGCGCGCGCACGCGCGCACATTCTCGAAGGCCTCACCGTCGCGCTGGCCAACATCGACGAGATGATCGAGCTGATCAAAACCTCGTCATCGCCGGCCGAAGCGCGTGAGCGCATGGTTGCGCGACATTGGGATGCCGGTCTGGTGCGCTCGCTGCTGTCGGCGACCGGCGCGCAAGCCTCGCGGCCGGAAGAGATGGATCCGCGCGATGGCCTGAAGGATGACGGTTATCAGTTGTCAGAGGCACAGGCGCTGGAAATTCTGGCCATGCGTCTGCATCGCCTGACGGGACTGGAGCAGGAAAAGCTTTCCGACGAGTACAAGCAGATTCTCGAAACGATCCGTGGCCTCATCGAAATCCTCGAAAACCCCGAGCGTTTGCTCGAAGTGATTCGCGGCGAACTCGAGGCGGTCAAGGAAGAGTTCGGCGATGCACGTCGCACCGAGATTCAGCATTCTCAGGAAGATCTCAACGTACTTGACCTGATCACGCCCGAAGACGTGGTGGTCACGCTATCGCATACCGGTTACATCAAGCGTCAGCCGGCTAGTAGCTATCGCTCGCAACGTCGCGGCGGCAAGGGGCGTTCGGCATCCGCGCTGAAGGACGAGGATTTCGTCGAGCAGCTGTGGGTGGTCAATACGCACGACACCCTGCTGACCTTTACCAGCACCGGACGCGTCTACTGGCTCAAGGTCTACCAGATGCCGGAAGCCGGCTCGGGTGCGCGTGGCAAGCCGATCGTGAACCTGTTGCCGCTTGGCGAAAACGAGAAGGTACAGGCCGTACTGCCGGTGCGCGAGTACACGGAGGATCGCTTCGTGTTCTTTGCCACGCGCCACGGCACGGTCAAGAAAACACCACTGACCGAATTCGCGTTCCAGCTGCAGAAGGGCAAGATCGCGATCAAGCTCGATGAGGGCGATGCGCTGGTCAACGTGGAACTGACCAACGGCAACAGCGACATCTTGCTCTTTGCCTCCAATGGCAAGGTCAATCGTTTCGATGAGAACACTGTGCGCTCGATGGGGCGCACAGCGGGTGGCGTACGCGGCATGCGTCTGGCCAAGGACGAGAACGTGGTGTCGCTGATCGTGGCGGACGAGGGCGCGGCTTCTGGTGGAGATATCCTCACCGCCACCGAACGTGGCTACGGCAAGCGCACACAACTGGCCGAATTCCCAAAGAAAGGACGCGGCACTCAGGGCGTGATCGGCATCCAGTGCTCCGAGCGTAATGGTGCCCTGGTCGCGGCGACGCAGGTCACCGAAGCGCACGAGCTGATGCTGATCTCGAATCAGGGCACGCTGGTCCGTACACGCGTCGCTGAAGTGTCGCAGCTCAGCCGCAATACCCAGGGCGTTACCTTGATCAAGCTGCCGGCGGATGAAAAGCTGGTCAGCGTGATGCGGCTGGATGCGGAAGAGGGCAACGGCGAGGAGGGTGAGATAGTCGATGGAACCGCTCCTGTCGACGGAAGCGGCTCCGCTGACGTTGAGCCGACGCCTGCCGAGGACTGATAGAAAGTTCCTCGTGAACAAAAAAGCCCCGGTCATGCCGGGGCTTTTTTGTTGCTGCTGCTAGTGGGTCATGTACATTCACATAGTTTTTGGTTGCGTTATTTGGGCAGCGACGCCAACCAACGCAATACGGCCTGGGATAATTCCGTGCGCTGATCGGAATAGGCATGATCGGTCGCCAAATGCACCGCAGTCACCTTGGTGTCGCCGGCCTGATGAAGAGCCTCGGCAAATGTCTCGTTCTCTGTTGCCAGGCCATCGTCCGATGTCACGATCAGGGCCGTGCGGTCTTTCAATGCGTCGACTTTCGCCTGGAAGCTCCAGCTGGCTGCGTGGTCAGCGACATCGTGTGCCAGCCCATTTGGCGTGCATCCGCTAAGAGGTGCCATGCCCTCCTGTGCCAGGCCTATGCCCAAATTTTCAATGGCGGCCAATTTTTGATCCTTGTCCAGTGATTTCAGAAAGCGCCCTCCGAAATCTGCGGCCGAGATGGTTGCAAAAGCCTTGATGGCTGGGTCTTTCGCCGCGGCTTCGACTGCCATGAAGCCGCCCATGCTGTGTCCGATCAACACGATGCGCCTCGGGTCCAACCGCAGCTTCTTGGCGACTTCCGGTTGCCGCAGGTAATTCAGCGCGTCGGCCGTATCTTCAATACCGTGCGAGAACGAGAAATTTCCCGGCGTGCCCCACGACCCACGGTAGTCGAAGTAGAGAACATCCCAACCGGCGCGGCGCATATCCTGCGCCAGATCCAGATTGCGTTCGTTACCTGGAAAGCCGTGCAGCAGGATCACGGCCGGATGCGGTCCTGCTCCTGCCGCCACGTAAACCAGGGCGTTCATCAGCGATCCGTGACTCGGAATCTGCATCGTCTCCATCGAGGCACGGTTGCTGCCGCCGGGTGTTGCTGTGAGCTTGCCTGTAGTTGCCGACTGGGCCTGTTCGTTAGCGTGAACTGCATTCAATGCCAGACAAGCCGAAAGAAGCGTTGCCAGAGAAAAATGTATCGACGGCTTGGTCATGTGTTCTCCAGAATATTTGGACGGCCATAAGCGAAACGCTTCGAAGGTAGATGCACTGCTAGCCCCTCTCAATGATCGATCGCTGTCAGTATCGCCTCGGCTGTTGAAACCCGAAACTCGCCGGGTGCCTCGATCTGCAGCAGACGCACAACGCCGTCTTCCGCAAACAGGGCAAAGCGTTTGACGCGCACGCCCATGCCGAAAGCCGTACCGTCCAGTTCCAAGCCCATCGACTGGGTGAAAGCGGCATTTCCGTCAGCGATCATCAACAGCTCCGCCGGCACCTGCAGCGACGCAGCCCAGGCCTGCATCACGTGTGCATCGTTGACCGCAAGGCACATCACCGTGATATCGCGCTCGCGGAAGTCGGCCAGATGATTCACATAACCTGGCAGGTGTTTGTTGGAACAGGTCGGCGTGAATGCTCCAGGTACACCAAACATAACCACCTTCCTCACCGCGAACAGCTCGCTGGTTCGGCACTTCCGCACTTCGCCGTCGATCACCTGGACGGAGGCATCTGGGATCATTTTGCCGGGCTGGATGGTCATGCAGATCTCGGATGGAGGGACGGGATACTCCATGCTAGATCGCTTGCCCGTCGCTGTCGCGCTGAATCGCAGGCTGTCGTCGTCCTCGCTGAGCCGGTCCATCGACTTGAATCACCCGCGACCGCACCTATTTTCCAGTACAGGCGGTGGTCGCACCGCAACCCATTCAAGGAGACAGTGTATGTACGTGACCCGTCACTCCCTATTCAATACTGGCCATTCCGCGCCCTTTGCAATTCGTCAGGCGTTTGACAGCTTTCTGCCGGTACAGGACAACGACATTTCAAATGCAGCGCCAAAGCAGTGGTCGCCGCGGGTGGACATTCGCGAAGACGAACAGCGTTTCGTGATTCTTGCCGATATCCCGGGCATTGATCCGTCGCTGATCGAGGTGAGCATGGACAAGGGGGTGCTCAGCATCAATGGCGCCCGTGAGAGCGGCAGTGGTGGCACGGCCAGCGATGGCCAGGCAGCCAGATTTACACGTGTGGAGCGCGTGCAGGGAAAATTCCAGCGCCGGTTTTCGCTACCGGAAAGTGCCGACGCCGAGGGCATCACCGCTACCGGTAGCCATGGCGTGCTGGAAATCACCATACCGAAAAAGGCGCTGCCGACGCCGCGACGCATTACCATCAACAGCGGCCACTGAGCGGGCAGTTATTTAAGTCGGGTACGTTGCAACACTTACCGCGGCGGTGAAAGATTCCGCCGCGGGTTTGCGTCAGTTGGGGAGTGGCAGTGGAATTTAAAGATTATTACGACATTCTGGGCGTGAAGCCGGACGCGAGCGAGACCGACATCAAGTCGGCGTATCGCAAGCTTGCGCGCAAGTATCATCCCGACAAGAACAAGGAGGCTGGTGCCGAAGACAAGTTCAAGTCGATCAATGAAGCCAACGAAGTGCTCAAGGACGCCGAAAAGCGGCGCTCTTACGATGAGTTGCGCGCGGGCGGTTACCGACAAGGCGAGCAGTTCCGTCCACCGCCGGGTTGGCAGGGACAGCATGGTGATGCTGGCGATGGCGATTTCAGTGATTTTTTTGAAAGTCTGTTCGGCAGAAATGCCACAGGTGGCCAGCGTGGCCAGGTACGTCCACGGCGCGGGCGTGACGTGCAGGCGCAGGTGCAAATTGATCTGCAGACCGCATTCGACGGTGGCCGTACGCGCCTCTCGATGCAGGATCCTGCCGGCGGCGAGCGTGTGCTTGAAGTAAAAATTCCGGCAGGCATCCAGTCGGGGCAGACGATTCGACTATCGGGCCAGGGGCAGGCGGGTATGGCCGGCGGGCCGAACGGCGATCTGTTGCTTGAGGTCGGTCTTCGCGAGGATCCGCGTTTTCGTCTGGATGGCCGTAACGTAGTGCATGTGTTGCCGATTGCACCGTGGGAAGCAGCGTTAGGTGCCACCGTAGCCGTACCAACTTTGGCAGGAGCCGTGGATTTGCGCATACCTGCAGGTTCACAGTCAGGCCGCAAATTGCGTCTGAAAGGACGCGGTATGCCCGGTGCGAATCCTGGCGATCAACTGGTGGAGCTGTCGATACGCGCTCCCTTGGCCGAAAGCGATACCCAGCGTGCGGCCTACGAGGCATTGCGTGATCAGTTCGGCGGTTACGATCCGCGCGGCTGACCATTGCGGATAACGAACGTAAAAACGGCGCCTGTGAGGCGCCGTTTTCTGTTCCATGAATACGTCCATTCGCGCGCTATTACGGTGCATGCGCGCCGGGCAGAAACTCATTCAAGGTCTTGACCAGATCCTCTTCCTTGATCGGCTTGGTGACATAGGCTTTTGCACCTTGGCGCATGCCCCAGACCTTGTCGGTTTCCTGATCCTTGGTGGTTACCAGGATGATCGGAATATGCGCCGTTTCCGGGTTCTTGCTGATCGTGCGGGTAGCCTGGAATCCGTTGAGGTTCGGCATCACCACATCCATCAGGATCAGGTCAGGCAGTTCCTGTTTGGCAACCTCGACGCCGGCAGCGCCGTCTTCGGCGGAAAAGGCTTCGTGCCCGAGTTTTTCAACGATTCGCTTGATGCCCAGCAACTGGGACGGAGAATCGTCGACGATCAAGATGCGTGCCATTAGATGTGGGTTCCCTTCGAGTTTCGTGAATTCTAAGCTTTGGCTGCGGTAGTTCCAAGCGCGCCTTCATCAGGGTGCACTGTCTACACAGAATGGTGCGGCCAAACGAGTCCCCCGTCAGCATACGCGGAAATACCTTTGGTAGTTCTGCGAGGCTGATCTCGCGCATGGCGATGCTGTGGTTTCCACTCATTGCCCAGCCGATGCCAGAGTTCGTCGCGAATGGCTTACTGCAGCCATCGCGGTTTCGGAAAGGCCGCTGCCGGTGCGATGCACGGCAGCGCCTTCCTTGAACTCCGCCGCGGTGGGAGCGACCACATGAACGGCGATATCGATGTTGACGTTCAACGGATCATTCCGTGATGCTCAGGCGTCGACGCTGCGGCGATCGATCCATTTCGGTACGTGATGAACCTTGTAACCCTGCATCCACTCGAATAACTGGTCCTGGTCGTCGCCGAACCAGATCTGCGCACGTTGTTCGGCGCGCACGAAGCCTTCGCCGACCATGTGATCCATCATTCCGCGCAATGGCGTGAAGTAGCCGCGTACATCGAGAAACGCACAAGGGTATTCATGCAGACCCAGTTGCGACCAGGTCAGCATCTCGAACATTTCGTCGAGCGTGCCGAAGCCGCCAGGCAAGGCAACGAAGGCGTCGGCCAGCTCGAACATGCGCGTCTTTCGTTGATGCATGGTGTCGACGACCTGAATTTCGCTCAACCCTTGATGGGCCACTTCCAGCTCCACCAGTTGACGTGGAATGACACCGACAACCCGGCCGCCGCCGGCCAGCACCGCATCGGCCACCGTACCCATCAAGCCGACCTTGCCACCACCGTAGATCAGCGTGATGCCGCGTTGGGCCAGCGAGCTACCGAATGCCCGGGCGCGCTCGACGTATACCGGATCAGTGCCGCTGCTCGATCCGCAATAGATGCACAGTGCTGTGATCTTGGTCATCTCTACTCCCTGAAGTGCGAAACCCGTCCTTGAGGGACGGGTCGCAGGTGCTGCTCGATGTGTGATGTGACTGGTGCGATCAGTTGCCTTTGTGGATCGCGCGCTTGTCGACCGACAAGGCCGCTTCGTGCACGGCTTCGGACAGGGTCGGATGCGCATGGATGATGCGTGCCATATCCTCGGCGGAACCCTTGAACTCCATTGCCACCACACACTCGGCGATCAACTCGGACACGCCGGGGCCAACCATGTGTACGCCGAGGATACGATCGGTTTCCGCATGCGCGATCATCTTTACCTGACCGATTGCCTCGTTCATTGCCACGGCGCGGCCGATCGCAGCAAACGGGAAGCTGCCGACCTTGTACGGGATGCCTTCTTCCTTGAGCTGCTTTTCGGTCTTGCCGGCCCAGGCGATTTCCGGCTCGGTATAGATTACCCACGGAATCGTGTCGTAGTTAACGTGGCCAGCCTTGCCGGCGATCCACTCGGCAACTGCCATGCCTTCCTCGAAACCCTTGTGCGCCAGCATCGGTCCGCGCACGGCGTCGCCGACGGCCCAGACGCCATCGACGCCTGTGTGGCAATGCTCGTCGACAATGATGCGACCGCGTTCGTCGAGCTTGACGCCGCTGTCTTCAGCCAGCAGGCCGTCCGTATAGGCGCGCCGCCCTACGGCAACCAGCAACTTGTCGACGACGATATCGTGATCGCCATCCTTGTCGTTGTAGGTCAGCTGCACTTCACTCTTTTTCACTTCAGCCTTGGTCAGCTTGGCGCCCAGCTTGATGTTCAGGCCCAGCTTGCCGAACTCCTTGGACGCAACCTTGGCGATATCCGCATCAGCGGTACCGAGGAAATCCGGCAATGCCTCCAGCACGGTGACTTCAGCGCCCAGACGGCGCCATACGCTGCCCAGTTCCAGTCCGATCACACCGGCACCGATCACGCCCAGGCGCTTCGGCACGGCGTCGAGTTCCAGCGCGCCGGCGTTGTCGATGATGAATTTGTTGTCGAACTTGGCAAACGGCAGCTCGATTGGCACCGAACCCGAAGCGAGGATGACGTTGGTGGCGCTGATGGTCTGCTTTTCACCGTCGTTGCCGGTGATCTCGACCGCGTTGCCCCCGCTTTTATCACGGCCGAGCAGCTTGCCCGTACCGAAGTAGCTGGTGATCTTGTTGGCCTTGAACAGCTGCGCCACGCCGCCGGTGAACTGCTTGACGATCTTTTCCTTGCGGCCGATAAAGGTCTTCAGGTCGACCTTGGCGTTCTCCACGCTGATGCCGTGCGCGGGCAGGTTGTGCGCCAGGTTGTAGAACTGTTTGGACGAATCCAGCAACGCCTTCGACGGAATGCAACCGACGTTGAGGCAGGTGCCACCCAGCGCCTGTTTGCCGTCCTTGCCGACAAAGGCATCAATCACGGCCGTCTTCAGGCCGAGCTGTGCGGCGCGGATGGCGGCGTGATAACCGGCCGGGCCGCCGCCGATAACGATGACATCGAATTTGTCGCTCATGACTTGGTTCCTTGCTGGCGAGTCAGCGCTCGCTGGTGAGGCAGATATGTGTTCCGGCCGCTGTCAAAACAACTCGAAAAACGCTTGCATCAGCGATATTTCGGCACCAGAGCTTCGTTATCTATTTTCTAATCGCCGGGGGCGGCGATTAGAGATTAGAGACCTAGCAACATCCGCTGCGGATTCTCAAGCTGATCCTTGATGTCGACCAGGAACAGCACGGCATCTTTGCCATCGATGATGCGGTGGTCGTAGGAGATGGCGATGTACATCATTGGTGCGACGATGACCTGGCCGTTCTCGACGATGGCGCGATCCTTGATCGTATGCATGCCCAGGATGGCGCTCTGTGGCGGGTTCACGATCGGGGTCGACAGCAGCGAGCCGAAGGTTCCACCATTGGTGATGGTGAATGTGCCGCCCTGCAGATCGTCCAGGCCCAGCTTGCCGTCACGCGCCTTCTTGGCGTAGTTGGCGATACCTTGTTCGATCTCGGCAAAGCCCATGTTCTGCACGTCGCGCAGCACCGGCGTCACCAGGCCCTTTTCAGTGGACACGGCGATCGAGATGTCCTGGTAGCCGTGATAGATCACATCGTTGCCATCAACCGAGGCATTGACTACCGGGTGGCGCTTCAGCGCTTCGGCTGCCGCCTTGACGAAGAAGCTCATGAAACCGAGTTTGATGCCGTGGGTCTTCTGGAACGATTCACCCAGTGCCTTGCGGATCTTCACTACCTCAGCCAGGTTCACTTCGTTGAACGAGGTCAACATGGCAATCGAGTTCTTCGACTGCATCAGGCGTTCGGCGATCTTGGCGCGCATGCGCGTCATCGGCACGCGTTCTTCCGGACGTGAGCCTGGGGTGGGCTTGGCGGGGGCCGGAGCAGCCTTCGCAGCGCCGCCGTCCTTGCTGTAATTGACCAGATCTTCCTTGGTCACGCGGCCATCGCGACCGGTGCCTTCGACCTTGGAGGCGTCGATCTTCTGTTCGGTGGCCACACGCAGGCCGGCGGGTGACAAATCGTCGTTACCCTTGCTGGACGTCTTTTCGGTTTTTGGCTCTTCGGCCTTGGCCGCGGCAGGCTTTTCGGCCTTCGGCTCTTCCTTGGCTGGCGCAGCGGCGGCGCCTTCCTCGATGATCGCGATGATCTGCTCGCTGTTCACCGTGTCGCCAACTTCGTGCCTGATTTCCTTCAGTACGCCGTCAACCGGGGAGGGTACTTCCAGCACCACCTTGTCGGTTTCGAGATCGACCAGGTTCTCGTCGCGCTTCACCGCGTCGCCGGCTTTCTTGTGCCAGGTGGCGATGGTCGCGTCGGAGACCGACTCAGGCAGAACGGGGACTTTGACTTCGATGGACATTAGTAATCCTAAGTTTTATTCGTTTATTCGACTGAGTGATCGGTGCCGACCGGCGCGACAAGCGCCTGCTCGACCAGTGCTGCTTGTTCGGCAACGTGAGTGTTGAGGTGGCCGGCAGCCGGTGCAGCCGAGCGGGCGCGTCCTGCGTACGAGAGGCTGTGCTTGCTGCTGACGCAGGCCTGCAGGTGATGACGGATCTGGAACCACGCGCCCTGATTCATCGGTTCTTCCTGGCACCAGAACACTTCCTTGGCGCCCGGATACTTATCGAGTTCGGCGGTGACTTCGGCACGCGGGAACGGATAGAGCTGCTCCACGCGGACGATGGCGACATCTTTCAGTTCGCGCTTCTCGGACTCTTCCAGCAGGTCGTAATACACCTTGCCGGAGCAGAGCACGACGCGCTTCACTTTCTTCGCAGGCAGATCGCGATGCTCGCCGATCACCAGCTGGAAGCTGCCGTTGGCCAGCTCGTCCATGCTCGACACGGCCAGCTTGTGGCGCAGCAGGGATTTTGGCGTCATCACGATCAGCGGCTTGCGCACCGGGCGCAGCATCTGGCGACGGATCATGTGGAAGTCCTGCGCCGGTGTGGTCGGCACGCAGACCTGCATGTTCTCCATGGCACACAGCTGCAGAAAGCGTTCCAGACGCGCGGATGAATGCTCCGGGCCCTGGCCTTCGTAGCCGTGCGGCAATAGCAGTACCAGACCGCTCAGGCGATTCCACTTGGCTTCGCCGGAACTGATGAACTGATCGATCACCACCTGCGCGCCGTTGGCGAAATCGCCGAATTGCGCTTCCCAGATGTTGAGCGTGTCCGGATCGGTGGTGGAGTGGCCGTATTCAAACGCCATCACCGCTTCTTCGCTGAGCAACGAGTCGATCACCTCGACGTCAGCGCCGTCGCGAATCGTAGCCAGTGGCAGATAGGTGTGGCCATCCTTCTGGTCATGCAACACGGCATGGCGATGGAAGAACGTGCCGCGGCCGGAATCCTGGCCGACCATGCGCAGGTCGTGGCCGCCATCGATCAACGTGGCGTAAGCCAGGTTCTCGGCGAAGCCCCAATCAGCGGCCTGTTCACCGGCGGCCATCTTGCGGCGGTCGTCATAGATCTTGGCCACACGCGCCTGTAGCGTCATATCGGCAGGCAGGGTCAGGATCTGGTCGGCCAGTTCCTGCAGTTTCTTTTTCGGCACCGTCGTATCGGTTGGCGTCGACAGCTTGCCACCGACAAAGCGCGCCCAGTCGACCGGATCATCGCGGTTCGGCGACGGGTCGAGGTCAGCCATCGGTGCACCGGCTTCCAGCCGATCGCGATAAGCCTCGAGCTGCTTCTGTGGCTCACCGTCAACCAGCAGGCCTTCCTTCACCAGTTTCTGCGCATAGAGGTCACGCGTCGTTGGCCGCTTGCGGATGATCTGATACATCACGGGTTGCGTTGCCGCCGGTTCGTCGGCCTCGTTATGGCCGTGGCGGCGATAGCAGACCAGATCGATGACGACGTCCTTGCGGAACGTCTTGCGGAATTCATAGGCCAGCCGAGTGACTTCGATCACCGCTTCCGGGTCGTCACCGTTAACGTGGAACACTGGCGCGTTGACCATCTTGGCCAGGTCGGTGCAGTACAGGGTGGAGCGGGCGTCTTGCGGGTTCGAGGTGGTAAAGCCAACCTGGTTGTTGATGACGATGTGCAGGCTGCCGCCGATCTTGAAACCACGGGCCTGTGACATGTTGAACAACTCCATGTTCACGCCCTGACCGGCCATCGCGGCATCGCCGTGGATGATCACGGCCATCGACTTCTCGTGCATCGTGTCGCGACGACGGGTCTGGCGCGAGTGCACGGAACCGGAGACGACCGGATTGACGATTTCCAGATGCGACGGATTGAAAGCCAGCGCCACGTGCACACCGCCCTTCGGCGTCTTGATGTCGGCGGAGAAGCCCATGTGGTACTTCACGTCGCCCGAGTGCGCCGGATCGTCCGGGTGCTCGAAGCGGCCCTCGAACTCGTCGAACAGGGTCTTGGGCGCCTTGCCGAGGATATTGACCAGCACGTTGAGGCGGCCGCGATGCGCCATGCCGATCACGAGCTCCTTGATGCCGTTGTCGCCGGCGGCACGTACCACGTCGTCGATCATCGGGATCAGGCTGTCACCGCCTTCCAGCGAAAAGCGTTTCTGGCCGACATACTTGGTGTGCAGGTAGCGCTCCAGACCTTCAGCGCCGTTGAGGCAGTCCAGCACGCGCTGCTTGCCAGCCTTGTCCAGGCCGCTCTTGCCAGCCTTCTGTTCGAGGCGGCTGTAGATCCAGTTACGCTGCTCATGGTTGCTGATGTACATGAACTCGGCGCCGATCGTGCTGGCGTAGGTTTTCTGCAAACGCGTCAGCAGCTCGCCCAGCTTCAGTCGCTGTCCATCGCCCGCATAGTTGCCGGTATCGAATTCGGTGCTGAGGTCGGCGTCGCTGAGGCCATGAAATGCCAGCCCAAGGTCCGGTGCCGGCATTTTTTCGGTCAGGCCCAACGGGTCCAGCTCGGCGGCGAGATGACCACGCGAGCGGTAAGCCGTGAGCAATCGCAGCACACCCGCCTGCTTGCGCGCATGCTCGTCGTCGCTGGCAGATACCGGCGTGGCGCCGTTGTGACGTTGCTTCTGGGCGGCCTCGATGCGTGCAATCGCCGGCACGTGGGAAACATCACCCGACTCACGGCCCTTGAACGTTTCGAAGTAGCGGCTCCAGTCGGACGACACCGACGATGCGTCGGTGAGCCAGGAGTCGTAAAGGGATTCAACGTAATCGGCGTTGCCGCCAGCGAGCTGCGAAGAGTCGAAAAACTCGCGGATCAGATTAGTACTCACGTCACCACCGGCAGGGAAGGAATGCTTGCAACCATCCGTGTGACTGTGAAGTCGCGGTTGTCTGCCAGTAATGCAAGCCCGGCAGGACTCCCCCAACGGATGACTGGGAGAAAGCCGAACAATTATACCCTTTGCCTGCTGCGGCGCGGCAACCCAAAAACGCTAGAAAGTGTCAAGTACGCAGGTATCGGCGCTGGCGTATCTGGGGCATGTTCCCGGCAACCAGTGTTTTTACACGCTTTGTGACTCCCGCCGACGTTATACCAGCAAAAACCTTGGGCCAGCTCATGTTCAGCCGATTGCCTATCGATAACTCGATGAGGCTTAGATATTGAGCGTCTGCAGCACGCCGGCGCGCTCCGATCGCTCCCACAGCTCATCAAAGTGCTTCTGCAGAGGCGCGGCGGAGGCGCGATCATTTCGCGCCGCGCGA
Organism: Rhodanobacter sp. A1T4; assembly: GCF_014207185.1. Lineage (GTDB taxonomy): Bacteria > Pseudomonadota > Gammaproteobacteria > Xanthomonadales > Rhodanobacteraceae > Rhodanobacter. The sequence goes on along the minus strand of NZ_JACHCP010000009.1, from coordinate 145,171 downwards.
CCTTGTGGGCGGTCGGCTTCGGGCAGGAACACATAGCCGCCAACATCGTTGAGCAGATAGGCCGAGATGTCGCCGAGGTCAGCCTCTTCGGTTGGCATGCGGATCTGCATGGTACTGGGCAGGCGCTGCACCAGGGCGATCAGGCGATGATCGTTGCGTAGCGCCGCAGCCGGATCGTGCAGCAGGATGCGGATCTGCGCGTGACGACCGGAGATTGCAATACGCCGGAATTCGGCCAGTTCATCTGCGCTGGCATAGATGTCGTTGCCGAGCAGAGGCAAGTGGATGGAGAGCCGGTAGCGCGCATCGCTCAACACTTGCTTGCGTGCGGCTGCGGTTTCGATGCGGTTGGTGACTGGCAGTGCCTCGATATCGCGAACCGGTTCTGCTTCATCGCTGGCGGTGGTCGCAAGCTTCAACGACATGGAACGATGCGCCAGGCCGGCATCGTCGAACACGTCACCATGGGCGATGAAACCCTCGCGCTCATAGAAACCCATCGCACTGACCTGCGCCGCGAGGGTGACTTCGCCCCAGCCCAGCGTGCGGGCGCGTGCTATGAGTTCGCGCAGCAACGCCATGCCGACGCCTTGGCTACGCCATTCGCTCAGCACCGCCATGCGGCCGATCTTGTGCTCGGGCGACAGTCGCGCGCAGCCGATAGGCTGGCCGGCTTCGTTGCGGGCCAGCACATGCCAGCAATCGGGATCTAGCCCATCGCGTTCGCGCGCTTCAGGCACGCCTTGCTCAACCACGAAAACCTGTTGGCGAATGCCGAGTAACGCTTCGTGATCGCGCTCGCGCGACCAGTGGGCGACATCGACATGGAAGTTCTGCAGTTTCACCGGCGACGGGGTTTCCTGACCAGCAGGTGGCCATCGTTGACCAGCGCCAGCAGCAGCGTGCGTTCGACGACATTGGGTTTGTGTATGACAACAAACTCGCGTTGTTCGCACAGTTGTTGCGCAAGTGCCGTTGTAGCCGGATACGCGTGACCGCTCACATAAAGCGTGCCGTTGGACTTCGCGCGTGTCCACGCCATGCGCGACCACGGATGTCGCAGCAGGGTGGCGCCGGCATCGAGCTGTTTGCCGAGCGCGGCATCGTCGAGTGGTTTGTCCAAAGGCACCGGAACCTGAGCGTTGCGGTAGCGGGTGATGAATCGACCAAACCAGTCGCGCAGCATCGCATCGTTCAGCGCGGCGGCGAACGGCAGGGCGGTTTTCAGGCGTTCCATGGCCGCGCGGTCGATCTCGCCGGTTGCTTTGGCTGGCGTCAGATCGGGGTCGGCGTACCGTAGTTCTTCCGGCAGATGCTCAGCGATATGGTCGGCGAGGTCGCCAGTAAGTTCGGCTTGCGACGGCGCACGCATGCCTATCGAGAACGTCATGCACGGTCCGCCAAACGCCACGCCGTCATGTGGCACGCCGGGTGGCAGATAAAGCATGTCGCCCGGATCAAGCATCCATTCGTGGGTCGATTCGAAATGGGCGAGCTGCTTCAGCTCCACGTCGTGGCGAAAATCCTTCGGCGCGCCTGGATCGGTGCTGATGGCCCAGTGCCGTTGGCCCAGACCCTGCAACAGGAACACATCGTACTGGTCGACATGCGCGCCGACGCCACCGCCTTCTTCAGCGTACGAAATCATGATGTCGTCGACGCGCCAGCTCGGCAGGAAACTGAAAGGCTCCAGCAACGTGGCCACGTCGGCGTCCCATTTATCGACGTCCTGGACGAGTAGCGTCCAATGGTCTTTCGGCGTTTTGGCGAAATCATCTTCGCTCAGGGGGCCGGGATTGACGTGCCAGCGATCGCGCTTTTCATCGTGCACGATCAGTCGCGCCAGGACGGTGGGTTCACAGGCCAGTCCGGCCAGATCGTCCGGTTGCAGCGGCGGCTCAAAATCGGGGAACGCGTTGCGGATGAGTAACGGTCGCTTCTGCCAATAGTCGCGCAGAAAGTGTGCCGGACTCATGCCGAGCGGATGCTTCGTGCTGCCGCGAACTTCGAGCGGCAGTGACTTTGGGGGTAGTTTGGAGTTGGCCATCCGCAGATTGTAGCTGTGCGTGATCAGACCGGGCAGATCACTCGTTTAATGCCTGTGGCGGCCTGCGTCCAAAGGCGGCAGATCAGATCGCTTTGGCCAGTTCATCCGCCAGACCGATATAACTGCCCGGCGTGAGTGCCAGCAACCGCTGTTTTGCATCTGCCGGTAGATCAAGGCCACTGATAAAGGTGTGCATCGACTCGCGGGTAATACCCTGACCGCGGGTCAACGCCTTCAGCTGCTCGTACGGCTCGGGCAGGCCATAGCGGCGCATCACGGTTTGCACGGCTTCGGCCAGCACTTCCCAGCTTGCGTCAAGATCGGCAGCGAGGCGATCGGCGTTGACGGTCAGCTTGCCCAGTCCCTTCTTCAACGATTCGAGCGCGATCAGCGTGTGGCCGAACGCGGTGCCCAGCGCACGCAGCACGGTCGAATCGGTGAGATCGCGCTGCCAGCGGCTGATCGGCAGTTTTTCCGCGAAGTGGCCGAGCAGGGCGTTGGCCAGTCCGAAGTTGCCCTCGGCATTCTCGAAGTCGATCGGATTGACCTTGTGCGGCATCGTGGAGGATCCCACTTCGCCAGCTTTCAGCGTCTGCTTGAAATAGCCCAGCGAGATGTAACCCCAGATATCGCGTGCCAGATCGATCAGGATGATGTTGGCTCGGCGCACCGCATCGCAGTATTCGGCCACGCCATCGTGTGGTTCGATCTGGGTGGTATAGGCGTTCACTTCGAGCCCGAGGCTTTCGATGAAGCGCTGCGAAAATTGCTGCCAGTCCACTTCCGGATAGGTAATGGCGTGCGCGTTGTAATTGCCGACGGCACCGTTGATCTTGCCGGAAATTTCCACCGCGGCGAGCTGCTTGCGTTGACGCTGCAGGCGCGCGACCACGTTGGCGATTTCCTTGCCTAGCGTGCTGGGCGAAGCGGTCTGGCCGTGCGTGCGCGACAGAATCGGCAGCGCGGCGTTGGCGTGCGAAAGCTCGCGCAGCTGCGTAATGACTCCCTCGAACATTGGCAGCAGCACCTGTTCGCGTGCGTCGCGCAGCATCAGTGCGTAGGACAGATTGTTGATGTCCTCGCTGGTGCAGGCGAAGTGTACGAACTCCAGTGCCTGTTTCAGGCTGGCGTCGGCGCCCAGTTTTTCCTTGATGAAATACTCGACCGCTTTGACGTCGTGATTGGTGGTGGCCTCGATCGCCTTGATACGTGCGCCATCATCGACACTGAAATCGGTCGCGATGGCCTTGAGCGTCTTGATCTGCGTGGCGGTGAACGCTGGCAGTTCGATAATTTGCGCATCGGCCGCCAGCGCCAGCAGCCATTCGATTTCAACGTGCACCCGGCGATGCATCAGGCCGAACTCGCTGAAGATCGGACGCAGCGGCTCGACCTTGCTGGCGTAGCGGCCATCCAGTGGGGACAGGGCGGTCAGGGCGTGGGATGACATCGACGGTTCCGTTAGGCGGCAAAGCGCACATTCTACAACGTGCGGATGCTGCGCCGTTTCGTATCGTCGGGGGCTGGCTCTTGAATTGTCGAGGATCAGGCCTATCGTGAAAGAACGCTCCATCGATTTTTCTTCAAGACACCCTTTTCGAAAAACAGGACGGCAGCAATGAGCAAATTCCGGATCGAGCACGACAGCATGGGCGAGCTGCAGGTGCCTATTGATGCGCTGTATGGTGCACAAACCCAGCGCGCGATCGATAACTTTCCTATTTCCGGCTTGCACTTGCCGCGTGAATTTATTCGTGCGCTCGGCTTGATCAAGGCCGCCGCCGCCGACGTCAACCTATCGTTGGGCTATCTGAAAAAAAACCAGGCCAGCGCGATCGGAAAAGCCGCGCTGGCGGTGGCCAATGGCGAATACGACGCACAGTTTCCGATCGATATCTTCCAGACCGGCTCGGGCACCAGCACCAACATGAATGCCAACGAGGTCATTGCGCATCTGGCGGTGAAGGCTGGAACCAAGGTGCATGCCAACGATCACGTCAATTATGGGCAAAGCTCCAACGATGTGATTCCCACCGCGATCCACGTCAGCGCCACGCTCACCGTCAGCGAAAAGCTGTTGCCGGCACTGAAACACTTGCAGCGCGTGCTGGACCGTCGTTCGCGCCAGCTCAAGAAAGTCGCCAAGACAGGCCGCACGCATTTGATGGATGCGATGCCGATTACCTTCGGTCAGGAGTTGTCCGGCTGGTCGGCACAGATTGCCTCGACGATCGAGCGTATCGAGGACAGCCTCAAGCGTATGCGTCGCCTGCCGCAGGGTGGCACCGCGGTAGGTACCGGCATCAACGCCGATCCGAAGTTCGGGCCGGCGATGGCGGTGCAGTTGAAAAAGCTCACCGGCGTGAAGTTTGAATCGGCCAGCAATTATTTCGAAGGTATGGCTTCTCAGGACGCTGCCGTGGAGTTGTCCGGCCAGCTGAAGACGCTGGCCGTCGCGCTGATGAAGATTGCCAACGACCTGCGCTGGATGAATTCCGGTCCCCTGGCTGGTCTGGGCGAGATCGAGCTGCCAGCGCTGCAGCCGGGTTCGTCGATCATGCCGGGCAAGGTCAATCCGGTAATTCCCGAGGCGACCGCGATGGTTGCCGCGCAGGTGATCGGCAACGATGCATCGATCACGATTGCGGGACAGTCCGGTAATTTTCAGCTCAACGTGATGCTGCCGCTGGTCGCGCATAACCTGCTGCAGTCGATCGGCATCCTGGCCAACGTGTCCCGCCTGCTGGCCGACAAGGCCATTGCAGGCTTCAAGGTGAATACCGACCGGGTGAATCAGGCGCTGGCTATGAATCCGATTCTGGTGACGGCGCTCAACCCGGTGATCGGCTACGAAAAGGGCGCCGCGACCGCCAAGCAGGCATACAAGGAGCATCGCCCGATCATCGACGTGGCGCTGGAAACTACCGGGCTATCGAAGGACGAGTTGAAGAAGCTGCTTGATCCGCTGAGCTTGACGCGTGGCGGCATTCACGACAGGTGATCGTCGCATCGATGTGAAGGAAACCAATGCTGTCGCTGCATCAATGTCGCGTTATTGATCGTGCCGGTTACCTTTAACGTTGTGCAGGCAGTCATCTGCCTCGTCGCCCTTGATTACCGCGTAAGCTTTGAACGCATCGAGTTGAGTCGCCAGACTTTCCTGAGCAGCATAAGCTTGCGCCAGGTCGCGACAGATATTTTCGGCCTGGGCTTCGACCTTCGCCCTGCTGGCACTCACCTCTGCATCGATATTCTTGGTCTCGCCATTGGCCAGACCCTGGGCGACGCTGCTCAACGCGGTTCCTGCTATTCCTGCGGCGGCCGCACCGGTGGCAATACCGTGATCACGGATTGCCAGCACGCCGCTGTAGTAGTTTTTGAACAGGCTGCGTTGGTCTGGCGAAACTACAACTGCGTCGCCGTCGATGGTGAAGTCGCCAGCGGCGCTGATGATGGCTTGCGGAACGCCGTCGGGTCTGAGTACGACCGTATTGTCTTTCAGCGAAATATAGCCATTCATCATGCTGGAGTTTTCGGTGACTACGGTCGTTGTTGTTGTGCGGTCTTGGCAGCCCGACACCAGGGCGATGAGTGCGAATATCAGGCACTTGCTATGCAAGGCGGGCATGAGGATTTGCTCCAGTTTCTTTATTGGTCGATAGTCGAACGCGGTTCTGGCAGTCCAGGCCAGTCTTTTGTTGGTCAGCGCTTACCTGCGTATCAATGGCGATCTGAAGAAGTTGCTCGGCTGACGACAAACGAATAAAGACTTTGTGCGCTAAGCGTCGTTGATAGCAGCAGTCCAGAGATCAACAGTTTGGCAAGCGTGCGTGGTTTCATAAAGTGATTGGCCCTTAATGAGTTGTCTTGAGCCCGATAACGTAAGTGATCTTTATTGCATCGTTCCAGCGGTAGTAGCGGTGGGGGCGCGTGGCTTGTCTTAGCATTGACTGAGCTCACTTCGACCTACCGGAGCCTAGTGCTTGTGCCGATCAGTCGGAGAACACCGCGACGCCTTTCTTGCCGTCCCTGTCCTTCATGTCCTTGCCGCAATCGTCGACGTCCTTCTGCTGCATGGTTGCGTAAGGCCGAAACTCGGACATCGCCGCGGCCAGTTTCTGTTGGGCGGATAGCAGGTCGGGCAGGCGCAGGCAGAGCTTGGCGGCGGAGGCTTCGATCTTGTCAGTTTGTGGCTTGATCGCTGCTTCGATGTCCTTGTCGCTTTTGCCGGTTAGCGCGCCCCACACGGCTTGCTTGGCAGCGTTGACGCCCAGATCGGCGCCCTGTGTGCCGATGTCCATGCCGGTTTCGGCAATACCGACAATCTGCTTGCGGTAGTCCAGCAGCAGCGTCTGTTGTGCCGGCGTGGCCGCCACCTTCTTGCTCGCGATCAACAGATCGCCCTGAGGTGTGATCTCGGCCTTGGGACGCGAGTTGTCGTTGCTATGGTGGTTACCGCTGATGTGAACGCTATCGACATCGATATTCTTGGTGGCCAGCTCCTGCTTGGCTTCCTGCATCGCCTTCTGGATCTCTCCGGAAATGACCGACGAGGTTTGTTCGCTGGCGTCCTTTGTTGCCGATGCTGCATTGTCGGCAGCGCCAGGCTGTGAGCCGGATTGGCCACAAGCGGTCAGGGGCAGTAGCAGGATGAATGCGAGGGCGCTGTAAGTGATGGGTTTCACGAGTGTTCTCCTTGTCTCGAATTCGATCGAAAATCAGAAAAATCAGCTGTCGTCGCGCCAGCGGCGGAACCAGATCGCGGTGGTGATCAGTGCGATGCCGGCGACGGCGCCAATCCACAGATCGGGCGAGGCGAGGGCGGCGTAGTTGTGGGCCAGCCCGATGTGATCGAGCAACACCGATGGATCGTGCGGCTCGTTGTCGATCGGTGTGGTGTCACGAATCCAGCCACCCGGTATCAGGCTCAACAGCATGCGGCTGACAATGTTCTTCCAGAACCAGCCCGAGCCGAGATTGAACAGGCCCATCAGACCAAACCAGCTCACGATCACGCCGGCGGCCAGCGGTGCCAGCAGAGCCCAAAGGAACGGCTTGCTGCGCGTCCAGGCCGAGCAGAACATCAGCCAGCCCACGGTCGGCAATGCCCAGATCGCATACAGCGGAATCAGCGTGATCAGGTTGATGGCGACCATTAGCGGGTGCGAATTCATCAACAGTTGCCACATATTCAAGCCATGCAGCGAGGCGGTGAATGCGGCGATCAGCAGCAGTAGCAGGCCGGCGCAGGTACCAAACAGGCAGGCAATGGCCGGCGCAACGATCGTGGCACTGACGACTTTAGACAACACGGTATCGCGATTCGAAATCGGCAGTGATTTCCAGAACAGGATGCTGCGGTCACGGCGGTCATCGTATAGCGAGCCGAGGCAGTAGAAAAACACGATGATCGCCATGATCATCAGTACCAGTCCGGCGGCCACGTACATCGCAATGTCCAGTCCCGCCCCGATCTTGCCCAGCATGTCGGCATCCAGATGGCCGTTGAGGTTCAGGCCACCGGCAATATTGAAGTGCGTGCTGCCACGACCACCGAGTACTTCGCCGGTGATCAGCGCCATGATGTTCAGCACTAGAAAGACACCGCCGCTAATCAGGGGCGCCCAGAAAAAACCGCCGCGGTGTTCCCAGAATTCGCGTTTAACGAGCCAGTAGAAGGTTTTCATGCGTAGGTTCCCTTCATGGTGGCGACGAACAAGTCACTGACGGATGGTCGACGGACTTCGCCCATTGCCTCCAGGGTTGACCGCTCGACGCCGTCGAACAGAAAAATGCTTTTGCCGAACACCTGACGCTCGTCGAGCGGCTTCAGGGCGCGGGCTGCCTCGGCACGATCGCCGTTGACCATCACTTCGATAAAGCGCTCGCCAATCGCATCCATGTCGGAATCCAGCACGATCTTGCCGTCGCGGATGAACATGAGGTCGGTGAGGATATGTTCGACTTCTTCCACCTGATGGGTGGTGACGATGATGGTCTTGTTTTCGTCGAAGTAGTCTTCCAGCAGGTTTTGATAGAACTGCTTGCGATAGAGGATGTCTAGGCCCAGCGTCGGCTCGTCGAGTATCAACAGGCGGGCGTCGATAGCCATCACCAGCGCCAGATGCAGCTGCACGATCATGCCCTTGGACATCTGTCGCACACGCATCGAAGGCGTGAGCTTGGTGCGGGCGAGAAAGGCTTCGCACTTGGCGCGATCAAACCGCGGATGCACGTTGGCGACAAAATCAACCGCCTCGCTTACTCGCAGCCAGCGCGGTAGCACCGCCACGTCGGCGATGAAGCAGACCTGTTCCATCAGCTTGTCGCGCTGCTTGCGCGGATCGAGGCCGAGTACGTTGAGCTGGCCGGAGAAGTCGGTCAGGCCGAGAATGGCTTTCAGCGCCGTGGTCTTGCCGGCGCCGTTGGGTCCGATCAGGCCGACGATCCGTCCCGCGGGAATCTGGAAACTCACGTTGTCCAGCGCCACCGAGTTTTTGTAGCGCTTGCTCAGGCCAGTGGCCGTAATCACCGCGCTCATGATGGTTCCTTGTCGTTGACGTTGGCGTCGCCATGCGTGCCGGCTTCGCGCAGCAGGGTCTTGAGATCCAGGCCCAGCCGCTGCAGTCGTGCAAACAGCACGGGCCACTCTTCGCGCAAAAAGCGCTCGCGTTCCGATTTCAGTAGCGCTTCACGAGCGCCTTCAATAACGAACATGCCCAAGCCCCTCCGTTTTTCAACCAGTTGTTCGTCGACCAGCTCCTGGTACGCCTTTGAAACGGTCAACGGATTGATCTGAAAATCCGCGGCCACCTGGCGTACCGACGGCAGCGGGTCACCTTCGTTCAAGGCGCCGTCCAGGATCATCGCCACGACACGCTGGTGCAGTTGGCGGTAGATCGGGACGCTGTCGTTCCAGGTAATGGTCATTCAATTATTCCTTGCTGATACGGCCGAACTTGTTGCCAAACGAATAGTAGGGCATGGCCAGTTGCGAGCCGAGCAGGCTCAGCTGCGTGGTGCCGCCATCCTCGCCAACTCGCCCGAGTGATGACAGCGAGGCGAAGCCAGCGGCGCCGATGTCGGTGAGAAGGCTGGCAGAACGCAGGTCGCTGGCGCTTGGATGAACAATGACCTCGTGCAGATTGGTGACTTTGAGGCCATGGATTTCGTTGGCATTGATCTCTTGGGCGGCGGCATTTTGTGGAGCCATGCTCAAGGTGGCCGTGGTCATCAGACTGGCGGAAGTCAGCAGTACGGCGGCGACGGTGGCGATCAGTTTCTGATTCAGTGCTTTCATGACGACTCTCCTTGGTGAACTCGTTAACCGGTGTTGTAGTTAACTATAACACCAAAACAATAGTCGTCAATAGTAGAGACGCACTTTGGCAACATGACTGATGGCCTATAGATCCACATCACTGTTTTTATTGATGTTTAGAAAGGCCTAAACGAAAAACGGCCCCGCAGGGCCGTTGGTTTCGTGCTCGATTTGTTGAACTCAGGCGGCTTTTGCCAGCTTTGTAACGATCGAAGGTATCGAGCTTTGCGCCGATTTAAGTGCTTGCTCTTTGTTTTCAGGGCTGATGGCGACCCCTTCGGCGCGTACGAAGGTGAGGTCGGTGACGCCGATGAAGCCGAACACCGCGTGCAAGTAGGTTTCCTGATGGTCAAAAGCTGCAAACGGGCCCTCGACGTACATTCCACCGCGGCTGGATGCAATGATCACCTGCTTGCCTTTGGCCAGGCCTTCAACGCCGTTTTCCGTGTAGCGAAAGGTCTTGCCAGCCACAGCGACGCGATCAATCCATGCCTTCAACTGGCTGGAAATACCGAAGTTGTACATCGGCGCGCCTATAACGACGACGTCCGCCGCTAAAAACCCTTCCACCAGCGCATTACCCAAGGTGGCTTCGGCGGTGCTGGCGTCTGCGACGGCAGGTGTCCAATGCGCGAGCGGCTCAGCGGCAAGGTCGAGGTAGCTGATTTCAACATCAGGAGTCTGACGCTTGAGCTCGGCTACGATATCGGCGCTTAGCTGGCGCGAAACCGAGTAACCGCCTAATGCGCTGGAATCAATATGAAGAAGTTTCATTGGAGTGTCTCAGTGCGCCGGTTGCCCGGCAATACAATCACCATACATTCAGAACAATGTGGCGATAAGATGGCGATAATCGAACGAGTCGTTCTTTCAAGGAAACGATCATGACGGTATTGGCGGGTGCCTTGCAGGACCTCAACGACCTCTACTTTTTTGCCGCCGTGGTCGATCACGGTGGTTTTTCTGCAGCGGGCAGGGCGTTGGGCGTACCCAAGTCGCGGCTCAGCAAGCGCGTGGCCCAGTTGGAGGAAAGGTTGGGTGTGCGCCTGCTGCAGCGAACCACACGTCGTTTTGTCGTCACCGAAGTGGGTGAGCGGTTTTACGGACACTGTCGCGCCGTGTTGGAAGAGGCCCAGGCCGCACAGGACGCCGTCGATGAACTGCGCGCCGAGCCGCGTGGCGTGGTTCGGCTGAGCTGTCCGGTCTCGCTGGTTCAGACCGTGCTTGCCCATGTATTGCCGGATTTCCTTGCGCAGTATCCGAAAATGCTGGTCCGCGTAACATCGAGTGACCGTCGTGTTGATGTCATCGGCGAAGGCTTCGATCTGGCCATTCGGGTCCGCTCAAAGCTTGATACGGATGCCAATCTGGTGGTTCGCAGCTTTGGCCAGGGCAATACTTTGTTAGTAGCCAGTCCGATCCTTCTCGATAGTCAGGGGCGTCCGACAAAGCCTGATGAACTCGCTCAACTGCCAGCGTTGTCCATGCGGGAGCATGAGGGCGCGCAGGTATGGGAGCTGATTGGCGCCGATGGAAAGCAGGTCAGCGTGGAGATGCAGGCTCGCCTGATTACCGGTGACTTCGCTTTGTTGCTGGAGGCCGCACGACGTGGCATGGGCATCGCGCTGTTGCCGGAATTTGTCTGCGCGCCAGCGATCACCCGAGGCGAATTGGAAGTTGTGTTGCCCGAGTGGAGTGTGCCCCAGGGCATCATGCATTTTGTCTACCCCAGCCGGCGCGGCATGCTGCCGGGTGTGCGCGCGCTGGTCGATTTTCTGGCCGAGCGTCTACCGGCAGCCACATTGATCAAGCATCAGCAGTGCAAGAAGCGTCCGCTAGAGGATCTTCCTGTGACATCGACGCCAGCTTCCTGACTTGCGCGCAGCGATCCATGCGCTACGCTAAATGACCCAATCTATCTATAGACATCCATACGGCTGAATGATGATCATCGATACCAAGCTTCCCAAGGTCGGCACCACCATCTTCACGGTCATGAGCCAACTGGCGATGGAACACAAGGCGGTCAATCTAGGTCAGGGTTTTCCGGATTTCGAGCCGCCGCAGCCGTTGCGCGATAGTTTGAATCGGGCCATGAACGAAGGCCGCAACCAGTACGCACCGATGCATGGCATCGCTCCGTTGCGTGAGCAGATCGCGCTGAAGACGGAACGGCTTTACGGTCGCAAGGTCAACGTCGATACGGAAATTACGGTGACATCCGGTGCTACCGAGGCACTGTTTTCCGCCATCGCCGCCGTGGTGCGCGCGGGCGATGAAGTAATCATGTTCGATCCAGCCTACGACAGTTACGAACCGGCGATCGAGCTGCAGGGCGCTCGGGCGGTGCACATTCCACTGACCGTACCTGCCTTTTCGATCGACTGGCAGCGTGTACGCGATGCGATCACGCCCAAGACCCGGATGATCCTGATCAACAGCCCGCACAATCCCAGCGGTGCCGTGCTTTCGTCGGCCGATCTCGAAGAACTCGCTTCCATCGTTCGCGATACCGACATCGTGGTTTTGTCCGATGAGGTTTACGAGCACATCGTTTACGACGGCGCCCAACATGAGAGCGTGTTGCGGCATCCCGAGCTGGCCGATCGCAGCTTCGTGATTTCCTCGTTCGGCAAAACCTATCATTGCACTGGCTGGAAGTTGGGCTACGCGATTGCACCGGCCGCTTTCTCGGCGGAGTTCCGCAAGGTGCATCAGTACCTCACGTTTTGTACCTTTCATCCGGCCCAGGTCGCGTTCGCGGAATTCATGGCGAACCATCCTGAGCACTATATGGAATTGCCTGCGTTCTACCAGACCAAGCGCGATCGCTTTCGCGACTTGCTGAGACCATCGCGATTCAAGCTGCTTGACGTACCGGGTGGTTATTTCCAGCTGGTGGATTATTCAGCCATCCGTGATGAGGACGATCTGGCTTTCAGTCGTTGGCTGTTGCTGCAGGGTGGGGTGGCCGCGATTCCGCTGACGCCGTTTTACGAAAGCGCTCCAGGCACACGTTTGCTTCGCCTGTGTTTTGCAAAAAGCGACGCGACCATGGATGCGGCCGCCGAAAGGCTGTGCCAGCTATGAATACGCCTGTGCCGGAAATAATGTCGTCCGAGATGCAAAGTCTGAAGGTATCGCTGGTGCAAGGCGCCACACGCTGGCACGACGCGCCGGCCAATCGCGAGTATTACGGCGCACTCGTCAGGCAGGCGGCAGGCAGTGACCTGATTGTGCTGCCGGAGACTTTTCTATCCGGCTTCAGCAACGACACGCGCGCCAGCGCCGAGACTATGGACGGCGCGAGTGTGACATGGCTGCGCTCGCTTGCGATTGAAGTCGGTGCGGTGATCTGCGGCAGCCTGGCGATCCGCGAGAACGATACCGTCTACAACCGGCTTTTGTGGGTGATGCCTGATGGCAGCTACCTGCAGTACGACAAACGTCATCTGTTTCGCATGGCTGGCGAGCACACGCGTTATGGCGGCGGCAATCAACGTTTGATTGTCGAGTTGAAGGGATGGCGCATCCTGCCGCAGGTTTGTTACGACCTACGCTTTCCGGTATGGCTGCGCAATCGGCGGTTGGCCTCCGCAACAGGTGGCATGGACTACGACCTCTCGATCTTTGTGGCCAACTGGCCGGCGCCACGTCGGCAGCCGTGGCGTACGTTGCTGCGCGCGCGGGCTATCGAGAATCTGAGTTACGTGATTGGCCTGAACCGTGTCGGTGTCGACGGCAACGAGCTTCCCTATGCTGGCGATAGCGCGGTGATCGATCCGCTGGGTGACCCGCTGCTCGAATTGGGTGTGCAGGAGCAGGTGGTAACAGTCACTCTCGATCCAGTGTCGTTGCTCGCCCATCGCGAACGCTTTCCAGCCTGGATGGACGCCGACGAGTTCAGCCTTACTTTGTAGTTTTTTTCTGATGTCGTTGCAGTGCAATTCCGAGTTGATACGCCGGAAGGCAAGGTCATTGCGGCTGCGTTTCTGGATTCCTATAACCAGCTGGCGCAGGCCGTCCGCGCCTACGCACCGCAGAGCGTTGAGGGTGGCCTTGGGACGGGCGGCAAGCTTGGGGTAGATGGGGCGCCGAAGTCGCCCGACGATTTCTCTATCGCTGACACGGGTTTGTACAAGAGCAAAGTCGACGGCGGTTCCGGGCCTGGTACATCGACCGCAATCAGCCAGTTTCAGAAAATTCGCGGATTGCCGATTACGCGCCAGTTCGATGATGCGACGATTGGCGCTCTGAAGCAGTGAAGAAACGTCTGGCTATCAGCTAGCTGATGGGTTTATTAATGGAAAAACAAAAGCCGCCATCAGGCAGCTTTTGTTTTCGGCTGAACTGAACTACGCGAGCTGGTCAGCGATTGCCGCCGCGGTTGCCGCCACGTCCCTGCGGACGTCCACCACCAGGACCACCTTGACCCTGGCCCTGCGGTCGACCTGCGCCCTGTGGACGATTGCCGCCCTGGCCCTGCGGCCGCCCAGCACCCTGCGGTCGGTTTCCGCCTTGGCCTTGGGGACGACCTGATCCTTGCGGACGAGCACTGCCTTGGCCGCTTGGACGTCCATTGCCATATGCCTGATTTCCGTTGGCCTGATTGCCATTACCCTGACCTTGTGGACGGGCTCCTTGAGCGGGGCGACCTGCGGCGCTGCGGTTGCCGCTGTTACCCCGTGAATCGCCACCGAACCCGCTGTAGGGGGCGCCGGTACCGCGACTTTCGCCGCCCGGTCGAGCGCCGAACGGCTTGCCACCGCCGGGTCGACGATTTCCAGCGGCTGCGCCACCGCGTGGACCTGTGCCGCCAGGTCGGCCGCCACCAGCACCATCGCGGCTTTCACCGGCAAACCAGGTGCGCACCGATGGCAGTTCCTGACCTGGCGCTACGCGTCGCCCCTTGCCACCGGCGCCGCGCTCAGGGCGAACGACGTTGCCGTTGACTTCCTTGCCGCCGCGATTGGGCGGCTTGCGGCCGCGACTCGGTTCTTCGCGGATACGGTCGTAGGCGCGCAGCTCGCGACCTTCATCCTGGCTGGCTGTCCAGGCAGTGCTGCTACCGCGCTCAGGGCGATATTCGGTCACGCTGCGGTTGGCGCGGCGCTGGTGCAGTACCGGGCTGAGCGTCAACACGGGCTGCGGCATGCTGGTGCCTGTGGTCTGGCGCAGTTGCTTTACGGCCGCCTCGTCGAGGTTTTCGCAATCGCCACGGCGCAGGCCGCGTGGCAGTTCGATGCTGCCGTAGCGGATGCGCTTGAGGCGGCTGACCAGGAAACCCTGGGAATCCCACAGGCGGCGCACTTCGCGATTGCGGCCTTCGCGGATAACTACCCGAAACCAGCTGTGACTGCCACCGCGGCTTATCACGGCGATATCGTCGAAACGGGCGGGGCCGTCATCCAGTTCCACGCCGGATTTCAGCTTTTCGATGATCTCGTCAGGCACTTCACCATGCACGCGGCAGAGATACTCGCGCTCGAGGCCACTCTTGGGGTGCATCAACGCATTGGCAAGTTCGCCGTCGGTCGTGAGCAGCAGCAAGCCGGTGGTGTTGATGTCGAGTCGGCCGACGGCGACCCAGCGCGCACCCTTGAGGCGCGGCAGCTGCTCGAACACGGTCGGGCGTCCTTCCGGATCATCGCGGGTGGTCAGTACGCCCTCGGGCTTGTGATACACCAGCACTTCGGTCTCATCGCGGTTATCGGTGGCAACGACGAACTGTTTGCCATCGATGACCACGCGGTCACCGGCATGTACGCTGGTGCCGATCTCGGCAGGCTTGCCATTCAACTCGACTTCGCCGGATTGAATGCGCAGCTCGAGCATGCGGCGCGAGCCGAGTCCGGCGTTGGCCAGCACCTTGTGCAGGCGCTCTTCCAACTGGGCTTCGGCTTCGTTGCGTGGCTCGCGCTTCAGGGATAGAACGGATTTTTGCGGCGCATTCATGCGCGGTACTCCTCGGTATCTTGTTCGGCGTCGTCGGGTTCGACGTCCGCGGGGGTCGCTGCCTCATCGGCAGTGGAAGGGGGAAGCTCAGTGCGCGCGCTCGTTTCGGAGCGGTGCTCGTCTAATTCGATTGGGTCGACCGTCGCCTCAGCGTCGGCTTTGGGTTCAGTGTTTTCGTGATAACGGCTAGCATCGGTTGATACGTGTAATGTCTCGTCGTGCTTCGTATCGTCGGATTCGGAGGTTTGCGCGACGTCCGTTTCGGTAAGGTCTTCACCATCTGGATCTATGGGCAGGTCGCGCGCAATACGCACGGGCAGGGGCTCCTGCTCGAAGCGCAGCTGCGGATCTTCCATGTCGCGGATTTCCGACAACGGTGGCAGCTGGTCCAGCGATTTCAGATTGAAGTAGTCGAGGAAGGCGCGGGTCGTGCCGAACAGCGCAGGCTTGCCAGGCACATCGCGGTAGCCAACCACGCGGATCCATTCGCGCTCTTCCATTGTCTTGATGATGTTCGACGACACCACCACACCACGAATCTGTTCGATTTCGGGACGCGTGATCGGTTGGCGATAGGCGATCAACGCCAGTGTTTCCAGCAGGGCACGTGAATAGCGGCTGGGCTTTTCGCTCCACAGCCGCGATATCCAGGCGTGTACGTCCTGACGCACCTGATAACGAAAGCCGGACGCTACTTCCTTGAGTTCGACACCACGACCGTCGCAGTCACTGCCCAGCGCTTCGAGTGCACGGGCAATGAGTTCGGGGCTGACGTCATCGGTTTCGTTGAAGATGTCGCCCAGCTGATGAACCGTCATCGGCTGACTGGAGGCCAGCAGGGCAGCCTCGATAATGGGTTTGAGTTGCTCGATCTGCATGTGCCTTAGGTCGGATGCCGATTCAATGGTTGTTGCCTGGTTGATTGCCGCTTCATTTGGATCACGATTATTTGGAGTACAGCTATTTGGAACCCGATTCGATGAGCGAAGGCTCGACCGATGCCGAATCTCGCCGCGCGTCATCGGTATCCGTCTCCGTGTATTCCTCGGATTGACTCACTTTCGCCTTCACGTAAATCGGCGCCAGCGGCTCCTCCTGCACAATATCCACCAGCAATTCCTTGGCCAGTTCCAGCATGGCCAGGAAGGTCACCACGATGCCGAGGCGGCCTTCGCTGATGTCGAACAGATTTTCGAAACGGTGAAAATTGCCGTCATCCAGCCGGCTCAACAATTCGCCCATGCGCTGACGCACGCTGAGCGCCTCACGCTTGATGGCGTGATGCCCGAACAACTCCGCCCGATGCATCACGTCTTTCAATGCCAGCAGCAGCTCGGTCAATTCCAGCGGCGGCGGCAACTTGATGACATTGCGCTCGCCCACCTCCGCATGCGCCACGACAGTGTCGCGTTCGAGCCGAGGCAGCGTTTCGATATCTTCCGCTGCCCGCTTGAACCGTTCGTACTCCTGCAAACGTCGCACCAATTCAGCCCGTGGATCGAGCTCCAGCCCCTCTTCGGCCGGCGGTCGCGGTAGCAGCAGCCGCGATTTGATCTCGGCCAGAATCGCGGCCATCAGCAGGTATTCGGCCGCCAATTCCAGTCGCATCACATCGCGCATCAGCTCGATGTAGGTCATGTATTGCCGGGTGATCTCGGCGACCGGTATGTCGAGAATGTCCAGGTTCTGCCGGCGAATCAGGTACAGCAGCAGATCGAGCGGTCCCTCGAACGCTTCCAGTATGACTTCAAGCGCATCCGGCGGAATGTAAAGATCCTGCGGCATCTGCAGCATCGGCTGCCCGCGAACGATAGCCAGCGGCATTTCCTGCTGCTGCGGTATCGACGCGAATGCGTCAGCTGGTGTGGCTACCGGGCTCTCGGGCTCGACTGGCTCAGTGCTCATCAATACATATCGTTGGGCCGCCTTCAGCGGCTGGCAGTGCATTCATCAGATCGGAATCATTCCGGGATCGATACCACCCGGGGAATATCCGTACTCGAAACGAGACGGCGGAGGGGCGTCCCCGATTACACCTGTTTCAAAAATCAGTTCAGTCGACACGCGTCAAGCGTCATCGTCGCGACGGGCAAGATGAATCCACGCAGTCGTGGTTCGGTCAGGCGGGCCGCGGGCGACCGTTGTGCGCCAGATCCGGGTTGTCAGCCGCGGTAAGTACGCAGGTCAGTGAGGCTAAATGGAAGCCGCTGACTGTTCAATCGATCGATTTAAGAGCATCGGCAGTTGCCATTGGCTATCGAGTGTTGTCGACATGCCTAGTTCCCATGGAACCGCGCGCAACCAGAGAGTAGCGGCTGCTTTGCGACAAGTCCAGTCAATGCGCTTAATTTGCACTTACAACTTGGTGGCTGCCAGCTTCAGCCCTTCCTTTACTTGATCGATAAATATCGTGTTACCTCGTTATGCAGTAGCGCGAGTGGATGGGCCGGATGTGACCTAAAGCGTCTGTCCACGGCATGGCGTGACGTCTGATGCCGTTGGGTGAGGCGAAATACGAGCCTGCATTCGGAGCGAAGGGATTTGAGTTGGTATAACGCTTCACGATTTCCGATTCACTGGGAAAGTTGCTGTGTTTTTGTACTGTCAAATGGGCATAAATGATGCATTTCGTCGAGTGGCACGCCGATTGCTTAGCCATTCGCCATAACAGCAAAATTGGTTTTTGGTTTCAAAATTCAGGCATCAGCGTTTCACGCAAATGACTGTGGCGGATGCGATGATTGGGAGTGGACGAGAGTTACCCAATGACGCAGAGGCCGCTTTCAGGAAGATGGGGTCAAGCGTTTGTCGAGGCTGGCAAGCGTGAGCGCAAAATGGACGGTAGACGATGACGATCAATGAAAATGGAAATAGTGGGAAAGAGCCGGATCAACTGCGTCCTGCTCGAATGCAAATCGAGACAACAGTGTTGATGAGCCGACATGACGAGTCGCACCCGACCGAGCTGGTGGATATCTCGGCAACCGGAGCCCTACTGCGACGCCCGCTCGGCTGGGCCGGCGAGCTGGGGCAGCGCTGGGTGCTCGATATGATATTCGGCCACAACCTGCACATCCATCTCGAGGCGTCGGTTGCCCGGATTTCCGATCATCACATCGGCTTTTCCTACAGCCACATTCCCGAAGACAAGCAGGTGCCGTTGTGGAATCTACTGGGTGGTTACGCCGACATACTCGAATACTGGAAAGACAGTTGAGTGACGCCATGCTTCTGCGGCATGGCGTTCTTATAAAGATCGACTGATAAATCTCAGGCTGCCGTCTTTTTTTCGTCGCGCAGCTCGCGACGAAGAATCTTGCCGACGTTGCTTTTCGGCAGCTCATCGCGGAATTCGATCAGTTTTGGTCGCTTGTAACCGGTAAAGTTTTCGCGACAGAACTCCTTGAGCGCCTCGACCGTGAGGTTAGGGTCCTTGCGCACCACGAACAGCTTCACGACTTCGCCGGAGTGTTCGTCCGGCACACCGACGGCAGCTACTTCGGCCACGCCCGGATTCTGCATCACGGTATCTTCGATCTCGTTGGGATACACGTTGAAGCCGGACACCAGAATCATGTCCTTCTTGCGATCCACGATATAGACGAGGCCGGTCTCGTCGATGCGGCCGAGGTCACCCGTACGCAGCCAGCCATCGCTGCTGAGTACTTTGCTGGTTTCGGCAGGCTGCTCCCAGTACCCCTTCATGACTTGCGGTCCGCGGATGCAAATTTCGCCAACTTCGCCCATCGCCAGCGGTTTGCCATCGTCGTCTTGAATGCCGATTTCGGTGGAGGGAATGGGTAGCCCGATCGAACCGCTGAAACGGGCGCCATCGACCAGCGGATTGATGGTGGCGACCGGCGAGCTCTCGGTCATGCCGTAGCCTTCAACCAAGGCGCAGCCGGTAACCTTTTGCCATTTTTCGGCCACCGTACGCTGCACGGCCATGCCACCACCGAAGCTCATGCGCAGGTGAGAGAAATCCACTCGATCAAAACCGGGTGTGTTCAGTAAGCCGTTGAACAAGGTATTCACGCCGGTGATCGAGGTGAATTTCACGCTGGCCAGTTCCTTCACGAAAGCCGGCATATCGCGTGGATTGGTGACGAGAATGCTCTGTCCGCCAAAGCGCAGAAAGATGAAGCAATTACAGGTCAGCGCAAAGATGTGATACAGCGGCAACGCAGTGATGATGATCTCTTCGCCTGGCCGGATCTTGGCCGAAAACCACGCGCCGGCCTGCAGCATGTTGGCGACCATATTGCCGTGCGTCAGCATGGCGCCCTTGGCTACGCCGGTGGTGCCGCCTGTGTATTGCAGGAAGGCGATATCGTCGTGACTCAGCTGCACTGGTTTCAGCGGATGCGCCTTGCCTTGTACGAGAGCGTCGCGGAAGCGCACGGCGTGCGGAATGTTGAACGCAGGCACCATCTTCTTGATGTGCTTGAGCGCGAAGTTGATCAACACACCCTTCGCGCCCAGCAGATCGCCAAGGCCGGTCGTAACGACATGTTGTACGTGGGTCTGCGCGAGCACTTCCTGCAGCGTCGCGGCGAAATTGTCGAGTACCAGAATGGCCTTGGCGCCGGAATCTTCCAGTTGATGCCGCAGCTCACGCGCGGTATACATCGGGTTGGTGTTGACTACCACCAGACCGGCACGCAAGGCGCCAAAGAGCGCGATCGGATACTGCAGCACATTGGGCAGCATGATCGCGATGCGATCACCTTTGCCGAGCTTCAGCACACCGGTGAGGTAACCGGCAAACTGCCGACTCGACTCGTCAATTTCGCGATAGCTGAGCGTCTTGCCGAAATTGGTGAAGGCAGGGCGATCAGCAAAGTTCGTGAAAGCCTCGTCGATCACCGCCGCGACCGAAGCGTAATCGTCGATATTGATCTGCGCTGGCACGCCGGCCGGGTAGTGATCCAGCCACGGACGTTCATTGCTCATGCTTGGTTTCTCAATTCTTGATCGGTAACAACGGGATCGATTAAGTTCGGCATCGATGGCAACTCAAAGTTGCCGATGGATCGATGGTGGAAGAAGTTGCATTGGTCCATACGCTCACGCATTGGAGCATAGCCCCTGCAGAGCGGCAAGCCGCGCCGCAGCGAGATTTTCAGATGATTCGATGGCTTCAAATAGCGGGTCTCACGCTCTGCGTTGCGCTGTCGACGGCGCTTCTGTCGGGCTGCCGGCACACGCCGGATGAGGAGCAGGTTCGTCAGGCGATTGCTTCCGTGGCAAACGCTGCCGAAACCGGTGACACAAGTGGCGCGGTCAAGCCGCTTAGTAATGATTTCGACGGTAACGCTGGCGACCTGGACAAGCGCTCCCTGGCCAACATGATGCGACTGGTCGCGCTGCGCGGCGATCATATCGGGGTCACCACCGGTCCAGTCACCATCGAGCATCGGGGTGATCGGATGATGGCGACTCTCACGGTTACTTTGACCCGTGGCAGTCACGTGCTTCCGGACAAGCTGGGCGTTTATCAAGTCGAGTCGGCATGGCGCAAGGACGACGGCAAGTGGGACTGCTATACGGCGAGTTGGAAGCAGCTGATGCAATGATGAGCCATGCGCGACGTGGTTAACGTCCTTAAAAAACAGCCCCGGGATTCCGGGGCTGTTTTCATTTCCGGCGGTTACTCATCCACACCGACTCAGGCGGCTTTCTTGTTCGCCAGCTGACGCAACACATACTGCAGAATGCCGCCGTGGCGGAAAAATTCGCGCTCTTTCGGAGTCAGCAACATCACCTGCACGGTGAACTCCTTCTTGCTGCCGTCCTCGCGGGTCGCGACTACCTTGGCTTCCTTCGACTTGCCGTCATCCAGACCGGTGATGTCGAAAGTTTCCTTGCCGGTCAGGCCGAGTGACTGCGCATTCTCGCCGTTCTTGAACGTGCACGGCAGCACACCCATGCCGACGAGGTTGGAGCGATGGATGCGCTCGAAGCTCTCGGTGATCACAGCCTTGACGCCCAGCAGCAGTGTGCCCTTGGCCGCCCAGTCGCGCGATGAACCGGTGCCGTACTCTTTGCCTGCCAGCACGACCAGCGGCGTCTTGTCGGCCTTGTACTTCATGGCCGCGTCGTAGATCGCCAGCTGTTCGCCGCTCGGCACGTGCCGGGTATAGCCGCCTTCGACGCCATCCAGCATCAGGTTCTTGATGCGGATGTTGGCAAAGGTGCCGCGCACCATCACGTCATCGTTGCCGCGACGCGAGCCGTAGGAATTGAAGTCGTGCGGCTCGACGCCTTTCTCGATCAGGAAACGGCCCGCCGGGCTGTCCTTTTTGATCGAACCGGCCGGCGAGATGTGATCGGTGGTGATCGAGTCGCCGAACAGGCCGAGCACGCGCGCGCCATGAATGTCCTCGATGGTGCCGGCTTCCTTGCTCATGCCGTCGAAGTAGGGAGGATTCTTGATGTAGGTGGAATCATCCCATGCATACGTCGCACCGTCGGGCGATTCGATCTGGTTCCAGCGGCTGTCGCCCTTGAACACGTCGGCGTAGTTCTTCTCGAACATGGCCGGGTTGATCGAGCTGGCGATCGCGTCGGAGATTTCCTGGTTGGACGGCCAGATGTCCTTCAGGTACACCGGCTTGCCATCGCTGCCTTCGCCGATCGGGTCCTTGCTCAGATCGACATGCAGCGAGCCGGCCAATGCGTAGGCGACGACCAGCGGCGGCGAAGCCAGGTAGTTCATCTTCACTTCCGGATGCACACGGCCTTCGAAGTTACGGTTACCTGAGAGCACCGATGCCACAGCGAGGTCTCCCTTGCTGATGCCTTTGCTGATTTCTTCGGGCAGCGGGCCGGAGTTGCCGATGCAGGTAGTGCAGCCGTAGCCGACGATGTAGAAGCCGATCTTCTCGAGTTCCTCCAGCAGCCCGGTCTTCTTCAGATAATCGGTGACCACTAGCGAGCCGGGTCCGATCGAGGTCTTCACCCACGGTTTGGCTTTGAGGCCACGCGCAGCAGCTTTCTTGGCCAACAGACCGGCACCGAGCATCACGGCCGGGTTGGAAGTGTTGGTGCATGAAGTGATTGCGGCGATGACTACCGAGCCGTCGTACAGGCTGAAGGATTCGCCGTCTTTCTCGACGCGCACGCCACCATGGCTGACCGTATTGGCCAGATTGCCAACCGCCGTAGCTCCGCCTTCATTGGCGAAATCGGCAGTCGCTTCACTGGACTGCTTGCGGTTGGCGGTGAGACCACCAACGGCATCGAGGTAGCTCTGCTTGACGTCTTCAAGCAGTACGCGGTCCTGCGGACGCTTCGGACCAGCCAATGACGGGCGCACATCAGCGAGGTTCAGTTCCAGCGTGGTGGTGAACTCGGCGTGCGGGGTATTTTCGTCGTGCCAGAGACCTTGCGCCTTGGCATAGGCTTCAACCAGCTTGATCTGTGCATCGGCGCGGCCGGAGAGGTGCAGATAGTTCAGCGCCTCCTGATCGATCGGGAAGATGCCACAGGTCGCGCCGTATTCGGGTGCCATGTTCGCGATGGTGGCGCGGTCTGCCAGCGGCAGGTGCTTGAGGCCATCACCGAAGAACTCGACGAACTTGCCCACCACGCCGAGCTTGCGCAGCATCTGCGTCACGGTCAGCACCAGATCGGTGGCGGTGACGCCCTCGGGCAGCTTGCCGGTCAGCTTGAAGCCGACGACCTGCGGAATCAGCATGGAGGACGGTTGGCCCAGCATGGCGGCCTCGGCCTCGATACCGCCTACGCCCCAGCCCAGTACACCGATGCCATTGATCATGGTGGTGTGCGAATCCGTGCCGAACACGGTGTCCGGGTAGGCCCAGCTCTCGCCGTCCTTGTCAGCGGTAAACACCACGCGAGCCAGATGCTCCAGATTGACCTGATGCACGATGCCCGTGCGTGGCGGCACGACCTTGAAATTGTTGAACGCTTTTTGCCCCCAGCGCAGGAACGAGTAACGCTCCTGGTTGCGCTCGAACTCGATCTCGACGTTCTTTTCCAGCGCAGACTCGGAGCCGTAGACGTCGACCTGCACGGAGTGGTCGATGACCAACTCGGCTGGTGCCAGCGGGTTGATCTGATTTGCATCGCCGCCCAGCTTCACCACGGCATCACGCATCGCGGCCAGGTCAACCACGCAGGGTACGCCGGTGAAATCCTGCAGCACCACGCGGGCGGGCATGAAGGCGATTTCGATCTCGGGTTCGGCCTTGGCATCCCATTTCGCGATCGCCTCGATTTCCTTCGAGGTCACGTTGACGCCGTCTTCGTGGCGCAGCAGGTTCTCCAGCAGGATCTTCAGCGAATACGGTAGCCGCTTCAGGTCGAAACGCTCGCCGAGTTTGGTCAGGCTGGCGAATACGTGGTGCTGGCCATTGACCTCGAGAGTGTCGCGTACGGAAAAAGTGTCTTTCATGGGTAGGTTCCTGGCTGATCCTGCGGCTGGGATGACTGCAAGCGTGGCGAGAGCAATTCGCCGGCTTGGTAAAAACGCAATTATCGCCCAAACGCCGGATGGTCGCGACCTTGATCGCAGGTCATGTCGTTCCCGGCGCGCCTGAAAACGGGTACGACGAGTAGACTTTGCCAACGCTTGTGGCTGAACTTCACGGTCCAGCATGAACCCGATGACTACCTCACACAAACGCCTTTGATGACATGCAGCGTTCGATGATTTCGATGACTTTATCCGCCGTCTCGCTGCGCGATCTTGCGCTGGTGCAGGCAGTGCATCAGCACGGCAGTTTCAACAGTGCCGCGCGGGCGATGCACATCAGCCCGTCGGGACTCTCGCATCAGGTGCAGAAGGTGGAGCAGGCGCTCGGTTCGCCATTGTTTGAGCGCGGTGGTCGGCGCATCGTGCCGACGGCTGGTGGTCATCAGTTGCTTGCGCAAATTGCCGCCGTGCTCACTGCGGCCGAGCATCTCCAGCAAATGGCGCGCGCGGGCGCGGTAGCCTTCGGTGGCGAGTTGAGGCTCGGTTTGCCGGCGTCACTCGGTCCCTATCTGCTACCGCATTTGATCGAGCCCTTTCCGCAGCACTTTCCCGGTGCGCGTCTGGGCATTTCCGAAGGCAAGCCGCGCGGCCTGCTGCGTCGTCTGCATGAAGGTGAGCTCGACGCGGTGCTGGCGCCGGCAGGGCCGGCCATCAGCGGTATCGCGGTGCGGCCGCTGTTTTTCGAGCCATGGGAATTGATGCTGCGCGCCGATCACCCGCTGGCCGGCAAGCGCAGCCTGTCGCTGGAGCAGCTCGATCCGGCCGAAGCGATACTGATGGCCGAAGGTCACGCGGATGGCTTGAACGGCACGGGTAGCGAGAGTGCGCAGACGTCGCGTGGCTATGTGCAGGACGTCAGCCTGGAAAGCCTTGCCGCCTTGGTCAGTCTACGCGGCGGCTATGCCCTGATACCCGCGTTGGCGCATGAGCGCCTGGCTTCGATGCCGAACATTGTGCTGGCCAAGCTCACCGGGCAGGCGCCGGGCAGAGAGATTGCGTTGCATTGGCGCGATGCGTCGCCATGGCATGTCGACCTGCAGGCTTTTGCCGAACTGCTGCGCAAGTTGGCTCGACAGCGGCCGGGTTTGCGGGTGGCACCTGAGAAATCCAAGGTGACTGGACGCTGATCAAGGCGCAGATAAGACTTTCTGCGGCGGCTTTTGATAGTCAGTGCGAGGTTTCTGTGCGTTGCGCTGCATGCATCAGGCCGCGTGCAGGCCCAGCAACGACTTGGGTTCCAGGTATGCGTCAAGTCCAAAGGTGCCGTACTCGCGTCCCAGGCCGGACTGCTTGAAACCGCCGAATGGTGCTTTTGGCTCGTGTGCCAACGTATTGATCAGCACGCGTCCCGCGTCGATGCGTCCGGCGACTCGATTCGCTCGTTCGATATCGGTCGACATCACGTAACCCTGCAGGCCGTAGGGAGTGTCATTGGCAATGGCGATACCGTCTTCTTCGTCCTCATATGAAATGAGGCATAGCACCGGTCCGAAGATTTCTTCGCGGGCAATCCTCATGTCGTTGCGCACGTCGGCAAACAAGGTGGGCCGGACGAACCAGCCAGCAGCTAAGCCGTCTGGCAATCCCGGGCCGCCCGCAACGAGGCGAGCCCCTTCTTCTATGCCCAGGTTGATATAGCGCTGCACGCGGTCCCACTGTTTCTGGCTGACCATGGGGCCGATGTCGGTGCCGAAATGACGCGGGTCGCCCACCACGGTAGCTTCCACAGCCGCCTTTGCAATCGCCTCGGCCTCGGCCATGCGCGAGGCGGGCACCAGGATGCGCGTGCCGGCGATGCAGGCCTGACCGCTGTTCATGAAACCCGCCTGGATGGCCATTGGTATTGCGATCGCGAGGTCGGCATCGTCGAGCACCAGTACCGGCGATTTACCACCCAGTTCGAGGGTGATGCGCTTCAGCGTTTCGGCGCCGGCGCGCAGGATGGATTTACCCACCGTTGTTGAGCCCGTAAAGGAAATCTTGGCGACATCCGGATGGGCGCTGATCGTCGCGCCCACGGTCTCGCCGCGGCCGGTGACAATATTGAAGACGCCTGGTGGCAACCCAGCCTCATGCAATGCCTCGGTGACGATACGGGTCTGGATCGCGCTCATTTCGCTGGGTTTGATCACGGCGGTGCAACCGGCCGCAATGGCCGTGGCGAGCTTGCCGCAGATAAAACCGGCATTGCTGTTCCATGGCGTGATCAGGCCGACCACGCCGGCCGGTTGCATCACCACCTCGGCGCTGCCGACGCGGCGGTTGAAGTCATAGTTTTCCAGCACCAGCGACATATCGAGAAAAACGCTTGCGGCGTGTTTGGCCATCCATCGTGCCCGCGACACCGGTGCGCCGTATTCCTCGATGATCGCCTCGTTGAGCTCATCTTCGCGTGCCTCGATTGCCGTGTGCATGCGGCTGAGCCAGTCGAGCCGCTCGGCCCTGGACGTGCGGGCAAACGCGCGGAATGCGTGTTTGGCAGCGGCGATAGCCTGGTTGGCATCCTGTTCGTCCGCTAGCCGTACCTGGCCGATGACTTCGCCCTTCGCCGGGTTGAACAGGTTGAAGCGCTCTTCGCCATGAGGCGTGACGAACGCGCCGCCGATGTAAATGGTCTCGATGTTCTGCATGGCCGATCTCCGCGAACGCCGGTTGATCCGGCATGCGCACAGTCTGGGCGTCGACGATTGTTTTGATAAGATAGGTCTTACTGGATAGGTCATTCTGGAAATCGGGACAATGCATCGCTCGGGACTGGTCGAACTGGAGGCTGTGCTGGCCGTGGCGCGACGCGGCAGCTTTCGCGGCGCGGCGGCTGAGATGGGCATGTCAACCTCGGCGGTCAGCAACGCCATTGCGGGACTGGAAGCGCGGCTGGATTCGCGGCTATTCCATCGCACCACCCGTAGCGTGTCGCTGACCGAGGCGGGACGACGTTTCACCGACCGGATCACCCCGGCGCTGGTCGAAATTCGCCGCGCGTCCGAGGAAATCAACCCGCAGGATCAGTCACTGACCGGAACGCTGCGCATCAATGCATCGACCGGTGCTGCGCAGATGATCTTCGCGCCGCTGGTACTCGCTTTCGTGCAACGCCATCCGGGCATGACGGTGGACATTGTTACCGAGGCGCGCCTGGTGGATATCGTCGCGGCCGGCTTCGACGCGGGCATCCGGCTGGAGGAATCGGTGCCGCGCGACATGATCGCCGTACCGATTGGTGGTGACCAACGCTTGGTCGTGGTCGGTGCGCCGTCGTATTTTGAGCATCACCCGCCGCCGCAGGTGCCAGGCGATCTGGCCGCGCATGCGTGTATTCGTCTGCGTATGTCGCACGGCGGCATTTACCGCTGGGAGCTCGAACGTCACGGTGAATCGTTAGCGGTCGACGTGCAGGGGCCGCTGATTCTGGATGAGCCTCGGATGATCGTGCAGGCCGTTCGCACTGGCATTGGCCTGGCTTTCATATCCGAGTGGTATGTTGCGGAGGATCTTGCTGCGGGCCGACTGGTGCAGGTGCTGGACGACTGGACACCACCGTTTCCCGGCATGCGTCTGTATTACCCGGGGCATCGTCACGTCCCTGCTGCGTTGCGCGCCTTTATCGAGTTGATTCGCGAGGGCGTGGTTCTGTAAGCGTCAGTTGTCTTGAATCAAGCAGAAACCGTTTTAAGGAGTCTCCTCGGAGTTTACACGTCGCCTGAAGCATTGGGCAGAAAGACGGTGGCGCGCAGGCCATGCGGCTGGCGGTTTTCCAGGGTGAGTTCGCCGCCGTGGTTACGCATGATCGAACGGGCCGAGGGCAGCCCCAGACCAAAGCCGCCGGTTGCGCGATTGCGTGAGGCTTCGATCCGGAAAAAGGGCAGAAAAAGCTTGGGTATCAGGCTGGGAGGGACGCCGGGGCCGTCATCGTCGATGGTAATGATGACCTGGCTGTTCTGCGCGCTCAACGTGATGCGGGCTCTGCTGCCGTACTTCACTGCATTGTCGATAAGATTGGTCAGCACCCGCTTGAGTGCCAGCGGGCGACCTAGGTAAACCAGCGGCATCAAATGAGCGGACTCTACCGGCTGGCCCATGTCACGGAAATCATCCACCACGGTATGGATTAGTTCGCCCAGCTCGAAACGGGTCATTTCCTCTTGCTGACCATCAAGTCGGAAGAACGCCAGACTGGCCTCGACCATGGCCTGCATTTCGTCGACGTCGCGAAACAGTTTTCGCTGTTGCTCGTTATCTTCGATGAACTCGCCGCGCAAGCGCATGCGTGTAAGCGGTGCGCGCAGATCATGCGAGATCGCCGTGAGCATTTCGGTGCGGCTGTCCATCAACTGCTGGATGCGTTCCTGCATGGCGTTGAACGCTGCCGCTGCCTCGCGGATTTCCAGCGGGCCGACTAGCTGCAATGGCTCGGCACGCGAGCCGGCGCCGAAGGTTTCGGCGGCATCGGCAAATCGTTGCACGGGCCGTGCCAGCCGCCGGCCAGCTGCACTGGCGATGATGCCGCTCGAAAGCAGAAGGAACAGAATGGTTAGCAATATCTGTAAACCGCGAGCGATACCCCAACTGCGCTGGGCCGTATCGAACATGATCCAGCTGTGGTCGGACAGCTCGATGGCGATGGCATATTTGCGCAGTACGGGTTCGGCTTTCGCAGCGACGTCATCGGGACTGGAGGCCAGCACGCCGGCATCGGGTCGGCCCAGCATGCTGGTGAGCTTGGTCCAACGGGCATCGTGTTCTTTCTTATCATGATCAGTCGATATCGGAACCTGGTCGCGGTGTGGATACCAATGCATATCGTAGGCGGCTGAAGCGAGCTTCAGGGCCAGCTGCGAGCGCTCGGTGGCGGGGACTTTATCGATCGTGCGGGCAATGCCTGCTACCTGTTCGATCAACCCTGCGCTCTCGACTGAGGGCTGCGCCCAGACGCCGGCGAATTGCACAATGATCATGCACATCAACAGTGCGATCAGGATGGCGGCGGCTACATTGAGCGCAAACCACCAGGCAATGCTGTCGAATACGTGATGGCGTTTCATTGAGCGTGTTCGACCGGCATGGTGAAGATGTAACCGGCGTTGCGCACCGTGCGTATCATTTCCGGATTGCGCGTATCGGTTTCAATCTTTCGCCGGATGCGGCTGATCTGGACGTCGATACTGCGATCGAACACTTCGTGGGCTGAGCCTCGCGCGTAGTCGATCAGTTGCTCACGCGTCAGCAAGCGCTGTGGATGTTCGAGAAAGGCCAGCAGCAGCTCGAACTCACCGCTGGACAGCGGCACCAGAGTCATGTCGCTGGAACGCAATTCGCGCTTGGCCAGGTCGAGTCGCCAGCTTCCGAACAGCAGGCCGGGGTGATGATCGGCACTGGTCTGGCGCAGCGTAGCCCGGCGCAGCAAAGCACGGATCCGTGCCAGCAGCTCGCGCGCGTCGAAGGGCTTGGCCAGATAATCATCCGCACCCAGCTCAAGGCCGACAATGCGGTCGGTGGTTTCCGTCACTGCGGTCAGCATGATGATGGGCAGGCTGCTCGATGCGGCTCTTACCCGCTTGCACAAGCTGAAGCCGTCTTCGCCAGGCAGCATTACATCGAGAATCAGCGCGTCGAAATCCCTGCTGGCCATCGCTGTATCCATCTGCGAGCCCGAGCCTGCGACTTCGACTTTATAATCGTATCGCTCAAGGAATTTCTTGATTAATGCAAGAAGCTCTTCGTCGTCATCGACGACTAGGATGTTGGGCACGGCGATCACCTTGCTTCCCCTGGATCTGATGCCCGCTGTTATACGGCAACACCAGCAGATAAGCACATATTTCAGTGATGAAACATTGTTGCGGTAGGATATTTTTCGGGACAAACGCGGGACATATCGCATTGTCAGTATGCGCTACCTCCCCAGCCGCCATGGCACTCCCGATGCCTGCGACATTCCGCAACTTGCTCCAGCGACGTTCGCCCATTCTGCTCGGCGACGTGCCGCCTCCCGCGCCCATGAAGAGCAGCATGACGACGTCGCGTACCCGGGTCGAGTGGGAGCGAGCAGTCGTGCTTTCCGTTGCCAGGGGCATCGAACCGGATGCCGACAAGGTCATGCACTGGTTTAGCAGTGACGTGATCTGCGAGCTGGGCGGCAAGACAGCTCAGCAACTGGTCGAGGAGGGCGCCACGGCACGGCTGCTGGACATGCTGGTGACGATTCGAAGCGGTCACCGTGATCGCTGATATTGCGAGACGTTCCGTGCTCGCGAAACAACCTTTACAGCGATTACTCAAGGAAAGTTGTCCGATGAAAAAACTATGTTCCTGCCTCTTGATCATGCTGATGCCGGCAAGTGTATGGGCTCAATCGACGACCGCGTCGGACGATCAGGCGGATGCGGCAACAGCCTCGCGCTGGCGGCTTGGCTTGGGAGTGGCTGTTTCCGACAATGCCTATATCGGGCAGGGCTCGAAGGTGACGCCGTTTCCGCTGGTCGACTATGAGGGTGACCGCTTTTTCTTCCGCGGGATTACCGGTGGTATCCATTTGTTGAAGTCCGACGGCTTTGTCGTCGATGCCATCATCACGACCGGTTTCAACAACATCGATGCATCCGATTTCGACCGGGCCGCTCTGGCTCGCCGTGGCATCAACCGAAATGACCTGGAGGATCGCGATCGCAGCATCGATGCCGGTTTCGCCGCGTCATGGACCGGTCGCCTCGGGCAGCTGAAGGCGGTGGCCAAGACCGATATATCGGGCAGCAGCGAAGGCGCGGAATATTCGCTGGAATATGGCTATCCGCTGCAGTGGGGCGGCTTCCGGATTACCCCGACGGTCGGTGCCACTTTCCTGTCGTCCAAGGTTGCCGACTATTACTACGGCATCCATCTGGACGAAGTACGCCGCGGTGTGCCTGGCTATGAACCGGGCGGTGCGTTGATTCCGCAAGTGGGCGTCAATTTGACCCGGCCCATCGGCGCAAAGTGGGCGCTGATGATCGGTGCCAGATACAGCGTATTGCCGGACAAGATCAGCAATAGTCCGCTGATCGATGGCAGCCACGGAAGCTCCGTGCTGGTTGGTTTCAGCCGCGCACTCTGATTGGCCGCTGGCGGCGTTGTCTTTGTCCTCGCTGACCTTCGGGCGGCGGGGAGTTTTTCAATGCGTTGGTTGAAATGCTGGAACGTGGCGTAATGAAGTCCACGACATAAAAAAGCCGCCTTTCGGCGGCCTTTTTATGGATTGCGCGACAACTCAGCTGCGCGAAGAACGCTTGCGATCGCTCTCGGTGAGGTGACGCTTGCGCAGGCGGATTTCCTTCGGGGTGATTTCCACCAGCTCATCGTCCTCGATGAACTCCAGCGCCTGTTCGAGCGAGTACTTGATCGCCGGTGACAACTGGATCGCATCGTCCTTGCCCGACGCGCGCATATTGGTCAGCGGCTTGCCCTTGATGACGTTGACGGTGAGGTCGTTGTCCTTGGCATGGATACCGACCAGCTGGCCCTCGTAAACTTCGTCGCCTTCGGCCGCGAACAGCTTGCCGCGATCCTGCAGCGGTCCGAGCGAATAGGCGGGCGTGGAGCCGGTGGCGTTGGAGATCATCACGCCGTTCTGGCGCTTGGCGATTGCACCGTCGGCCTTCGGGCCGTAATGGTCGAATACGTGGAACAGCAGGCCGCCACCCTGGGTCAGCGTGCGGAACTCGGTCTGGAAGCCGATCAGGCCACGCGCCGGGATTTCATAGTCCAGACGCACGCGACCGCGGCCGTCCGATTCCATGTTCTTCAGCTGGCCCTTGCGCATGCCCAAGCGCTCCATCACGCCGCCCTGGTGAACCTCTTCGACGTCGACCACCAGCTGTTCGATCGGCTCCATCATCTTGCCGTCGATTTCCTTGATGATCACTTCGGGACGCGACACGGCCAACTCGTAGCCCTCGCGGCGCATGTTCTCGATCAGCACCGACAGATGCAGCTCGCCGCGACCGGAGACCAGGAACTTGTCCGGGTCCGAACCTTCCTCGACCTTCAGCGCCACGTTGTGCAGCGTTTCGCGCTCGAGGCGCTCGCGCAGCTGGCGGCTGGTGATGAACTTGCCGCCGCTCTTGTCCTTGTTGCCGGCGAACGGCGAGTTGTTGACCTGGAAGGTCATGCTGATGGTCGGCTCGTCAACGGTCAGCGCTTCGAGCGCCTCGGGTGTATCAAGCTGGCAGACCGTGTCGGAGATGCTCAGGCCTTCCAGGCCGGAGATCGCGACGATGTCGCCGGCTTCGGCCTCGGCCACTTCGCGGCGTTCCAGGCCCATGAAGCCCAGCACCTGCAACACCTTGCCGGTGCGCTTCTTGCCGTGACGATCGACCACCGAGACCTGCTGGTTGGTCTTGATCTTGCCGCGCTGGATGCGGCCGATGCCGATCAGGCCGACGTAGCTGTTGTAGTCGAGCTGGCTGATACGCATCTGGAACGGGCCGTCCGGATCGACGTTCGGCGCACTCACGTGCTGCATGATCGCTTCGTACAGCGGGGTCATGTCGCCTTCGCGCGCTTCGCTGCTGAGGCTGGCGTAACCGTGCAGGGCCGAGGCATAGACCACCGGAAAGTCGAGCTGCTCGTCGGTGGCGCCGAGGCGATCGAACAGATCGAATGTCTGGTCCAGCACCCAGTCCGGGCGCGCGCCAGGGCGGTCGATCTTGTTGATCACCACGATCGGCTTGAAGCCCATGTCGAACGCTTTCTGCGTCACGAAGCGTGTCTGCGGCATCGGGCCGTCCATCGCATCGACCAGGATCAGCACCGAGTCGACCATCGACAGCACGCGTTCCACTTCGCCGCCGAAGTCAGCATGTCCCGGTGTGTCGACGATGTTGATGCGGTTGTCGCGCCACTGGATCGCGGTGTTCTTCGCCAGGATGGTGATGCCGCGCTCTTTTTCCTGGTCGTTCGAATCCATCACGCGTTCAGCCAGCACCGTGCGATCGGAGAACGTGCCGGACTGCTTGAGCAGGCAATCGACGAGGGTGGTCTTGCCGTGATCGACGTGGGCGACGATGGCGATATTGCGCAGTTTTTCGATAGACATAAAAGACTCGGCCGGCGCCGGATGGGCCGCCTGATGGTTTAACAGAAGGATTAACTTGTCGATTATACGGACTTATGTGTCAGCTTGC
Organism: Rhodanobacter sp. A1T4; assembly: GCF_014207185.1. Lineage (GTDB taxonomy): Bacteria > Pseudomonadota > Gammaproteobacteria > Xanthomonadales > Rhodanobacteraceae > Rhodanobacter. Next base: position 112,190 of record NZ_JACHCP010000009.1, on the reverse strand, counting down.
CTGCGGTTTCGTCAATTCGTTCATTCGGTGGCTTTGGCGGTGCCGCGCTGCGTCACTGGGCCGGTCAGGAGTGGTCCGTCGATTGGTCAGCTCTCACCACCGTTGCCCGACCTCATTCCGGGGCATTTATGGGACCCTTCACGCGACTGCGGTATTCTTCCCGCCCCATCGCCGTGCCGGACACGGTGATGTTGTCAAGGAACCCCGAGGATTTGCGATGACCATCAACGTTACTTTCAGCACCAACCGCGGCCCGATCCATTTGCGTCTGCACGATGACAAGGCACCGCTCACGGTGGCCAATTTCGTCAATCTGGCCAAGCGCGGCTACTACGACGGCCTGTCGTTCCATCGCGTGATCGCGGACTTCATGGTGCAGGGCGGTTGCCCCGAAGGCAGCGGTCGCGGCGGCCCTGGCTACAAGTTCGAAGACGAATTCAACGCGTCGCTGCGTCACGACAAGCCCGGCGTGCTGTCGATGGCCAACGCCGGTCCGCGCACCAATGGCAGCCAGTTCTTCATTACCCATGGCGCCACGCCATGGCTGGATGGCAAGCACAGTGTGTTTGGTGAAGTGATCGGCGCGGAAGACCAGAAGGTGGTCAATGCCGTCCAGCAGGGCGACACGGTGGAGAAAGTGACGGTGGAAGGCGACGTCGATGCCTTGTTGGCTGCGCACGCCGACCGCGTGAAGGAATGGAACGCAGTGCTCGACAAGCGCGCCTGATTCCGTTGCTGTCCGATCTGTGACATTTAGATCTTTGCGATAGCCGCCATGCAGCAAACGAGTCACCCAGACCGCCGGTTCAGCCGGCGGTTTTTTTGCGCGCTTGTCATGGCGGCGACCGCGGCGCCGGCCTATGATCGGCGGGCAACAGACATCATCCACTCTTGAAGGAGAACGACCATGTCATTCCTCAACGATTTGCTCGGTGGTCAGGGACAACAGGCGGGTGCAGGGTCATTGATTTCGGCGGCTGGTCAGCTGATCGATCGCGCCGGCGGCGTGCAGGGCCTGGTCAGCACCCTGCAACAACACGGACTCGGCGGTGCGGTGCAGTCGTGGGTGGGTACTGGCGCGAATCAGCCGATTTCGAGCGACCAGCTCGGTCAGGCGTTGCAGAACGGCGGCCTCGGCTCGGTGGTACAGGAACAGGCGGCCAAACTGGGTGTGGATCCGAATGAACTGCTCGGCAAACTCTCACAGGTGTTGCCGCATGCGGTCGATCATCTGACACCCGATGGGCAAGTGCCAGACGCCTCGCAGGGCGGTGGTTTCAATCTGGGAGCACTGGAAGGCTTGGCCGGCAAACTGTTCGGCGGTTCGGCAGCCTGACTTAGTTGGCTTGCTCGGTTGGCTTGCAAAGCGGCGGGATCATTCCCGCCGCTTTGTTTCAAGCGAAGTGCTTATCTGCAACTTCCAATAAATTACATGTGGAAGGCGTAGCGAAGAATCAACAGCAGCACGATGGCGCCAACGATGGACATCAGAAAACCGGCGGGATGGAATTTGCTGCCCGGCGGCGGTCGGCTTATCAGATTGCCGATCACGCCACCGATCAACGAACCCACGATGCCGACAACCACAGTCATCCAGAATCCCAAGTGTTCCGCGCCGGGAATCAGCGCACGGGCAATCAGACCGATGAAAAAACCAACGATGATGGACCAGATCAGATGAAACATATCCGTGTGTCCTCCGCGAGAGTTGGGTAGATCTTTCTGAGGTTGGTTGGCCTGCATTTCGCCGGCCGGTGCCCCCGGGCTGGGATGTGTCGAAGCGCTGGTGGCGTGCGCATCATGCATGGGCTACCCGAGGAATGCACCGGTTGGCGTACACCGGCTTTTCTGTAGTCGATGGATGACGCGCTGCCGCATGCTAAAATTCTCAGGTTTTCTGCGTTCATATCCTTAAAAGGAACAGAGAAAGTCATGCCCCAACTTGCCCAACGTGTCGGTCGTGCCAAACCCAGCGCGATCATGGTCATTGCGGAAAAGGCAAAACAGCTCAAGGCTGCCGGCCGCGACATCATCAGCTTCTCGATCGGCGTGCCGAACTTTTTGCCAGGTGAGCATGTGTATGCCGCGGCGCGCGACGCTTTATCGCACGATAGTGGACAGTACGGCAGCAATCGCGGTCCCGATGACTTGCTGGATGCGTTCCTCAAGCACATCGAGGCGCTGGGTTTCAGTGGTTATGGCCGCACGAATGTTTCGATTGGCATCGGTGCCAAGCAAGTGCTGTACAACCTTGCTGAAACACTGCTCGACGAAGGCGACGAGATTTGTTTTCCGGCGCCCTACTGGACCACGTACCACGACATCGCCGACATCGTCGGTGCCAAGGTCAACGTGCTGCCATGCCCTTCGGTGCAGAACTACAAGCTTGCGCCTGCACAATTGGAAGCGGCATTGCAGCGCAAGCCGAAGATGTTTCTGTTCAACAACCCGTCAAACCCCACCGGCATGGTCTACACGCGCGAAGAAATCGCCGCGCTGGCTGACGTGCTGGCGAAGTATCCGGACACCTGGATTGTCACCGACGATATCTACAACTCGATGGTCTTCGACGGTATCGGCTATCACAACTTTGTGCTGGAAAAGCCCGAGTTGCGCGAGCGGTTGATCTTCATCGACTCCGTGTCCAAGACGTATGGCATGCCAGGCTGGCGCGTGGGACTGATTGCCGGGCCAGAGTCGGTGGCAAAAGCGGTCACTACGCTCAACTCCAATCACATCACCAGCCTGCCGGAAGTGATCACCGCCGCCGCGATTGCCGCCTTTAGCGGACCGCAAGACATTCCGCAGGCCAAGTGCGCCGAATTTGCCGGCAAGCGTGATGTGGTGGTCGACGCGCTGCGCGCGATTCCCGGTGTCATTTGCCCGCGGCCGCAAGGGGCTTTCTACGCGTTCCCGGACATTTCGGTGGCGTTCGGCAAGCGCCACAACGGAACGCTGATCAGCAACGACGTGGAATTCTGCGCTGCGCTGCTTGAAGCCAAGGGCGTCGCCTGCGTGCCGGGTTCGGCGTTTGGCGAGCCGCGGGCGCTGCGCATTTCCTACACCTGCCCGACGGCCCAGCTCGAGCCCGGCCTGCAACGCATTCAGCAGTTCTTTGCAGAACTGGTCTGAGCGCCTCGATACCTGCTGCGTGACCTGCGCGCGTCCCTACTAGATGTGTCTTCCCCCCGTAATCACTCATCGCTCACTCAAGGAGCCAACCCCATGAAAGCACCCGTTCGAGTTGCCGTCACCGGCGCCGCTGGCCAGATCGGTTATGCGTTGCTGTTCCGTATCGCTGCTGGCGACATGCTGGGCCCGGATCAGCCGGTGATCCTGCACCTGCTGGAGATCACGCCTGCGCTGCCAACCCTGCAGGGCGTGGTGATGGAGCTCAACGACTGCGCGTTCCCGACGCTGGCCGGTGTGGTTGCTACCGATGACGCCAACGTCGCGTTCAAGGATGTCGACTACGCGTTGCTGGTCGGCGCCCGTCCGCGCGGCCCTGGCATGGAGCGCAAAGACCTGCTGGAAGCCAATGGCGCGATCTTCGGTCCGCAGGGCAAGGCGCTGAACGATCACGCCAAGCGCGACGTGCGTGTGCTGGTGGTCGGTAACCCGGCCAACACCAATGCGCTGATTGCCCAGCAGAACGCGCCGGATCTCGATCCGAAGTGCTTCACCGCGATGGTGCGCCTGGACCACAACCGTGCCCTGAGCCAGCTGGCCGAGAAGACCGGTGCACACACTACCGACATCAAGAAGGTCACCATCTGGGGCAATCACAGCTCCACCCAGTATCCGGATCTGCACGAGACCACCGTGAAGGGCAAATCGGCGCTGGAGCAGATTGACCAGTCCTGGTACGAAAGCGATTTCATCCCGATCGTGCAGCAGCGCGGCGCGGCCATCATCAAGGCGCGTGGTGCGTCGTCGGCTGCATCTGCTGCGTCGGCTGCGATCGATCATATGCGCACGTGGGCACTGGGCACCGTCGACGGTGACTGGGTTTCGATGGGCATCCCCTCGGACGGTTCGTACGGTATCGCGCCGGGCGTGATTTTCGGCTACCCGGTGACGGTGAAGGGCGGCAAATATGAAATCGTGCAGGGCTTGAAGATCAACGCCTTCTCGCAATCACGCATCGACGCCACCGAAAAAGAACTGCGCGAAGAGCGCGCCGGCGTCGAGCATCTGTTTGCCAAGAAGTAAGCGCAGCGTTTAGTTTGAAGCACGGCGGGTCGGCTTTTCAGTCGGCCCGCTTTTTTGTTGCATGTCACAAGGGACCCGGAGAAGAGCTCATCGATTGCCGCTGACGCAGTGCGGGAGCGTGTAATTTGCCGGTGCGCTAAAATGGCATTTTGGATAAAGCAGCCATGACGAAGAACGCATCTCCCGGCGCCCGTTTTCGCGCGGCAGTCGCTGAAGAACAGCCGCTGCAGGTTGTCGGTGCGATTACCGCCTATGCAGCACGCATGGCCGAGCGCACTGGCTTCAAGGCAATTTATCTGTCCGGCGGTGGTGTCGCTGCCAATTCATTGGGTATGCCCGATCTCGGCATCAGCACGATGGAAGATGTGCTCACCGATATCCGCCGCATCACCGATGTCTGCGAACTGCCGCTGCTGGTCGACGTGGATACGGGGTGGGGCGGGGCGTTCAATATTGCGCGGACCGTTCGATCGCTGATCAAGGCCGGTGCAGGTGCGTTGCATATCGAGGATCAGGTTGCGGCCAAACGCTGCGGTCACCGTCCCGGCAAGGCCATCGTCTCGAAAGAGGAAATGGTTGATCGCGTGAAGGCTGCAGTAGATGCACGCACCGACGATCAGTTTGTCATCATGGCGCGTACCGACTCCATTGCAGTCGAAGGTCTGGCATCGGCGATCGAACGCGCGCAGGCCTGCGTCGAAGCGGGCGCAGACATGATTTTCCCCGAAGCTATCTACACACTCGAGCAATATCGCGAGTTCAAGGCAGCTGTGAAGGTACCCATTCTCGCCAACATCACCGAATTTGGACAGACTCCGCTGTTTACGCGCGACGAACTGGCCGGCGCGAACGTTGACATCATCCTGTACTGCTGCGGCGCCTATCGGGCGATGAACAAGGCGGCGCTGAATTTCTACGAGACGGTGCGTCGCGATGGCACGCAGAAGGCTGCAGTAACGACCATGCAGACTCGCGAAGAGCTATACGACTATCTCGACTATCACGCTTACGAGCGCAAGCTCGACGAGCTTTTTGCCGACGGCAAATCCGGCGACTGATTGCACAACGCGCTTTTCCTTCTTGCTTCGCCGGCCTACCGGCGCAGTTTCATCGATCGAGGGTTTATCCATGAGCGAAACCACGCAAACCGTGCCAAAGGCCAAGAAATCCGTCGCGCTTTCCGGCGTACCGGCAGGCAACACGGCACTGTGCACTGTCGGCCGCAGCGGTAACGACCTGCATTACCGCGGTTATGACATCCATGATCTGGCGGCCAAAGGCTGTTTCGAGGAAGTGGCCTATTTGCTGGTTCACGGTGTGCTGCCGAACTGGACCGAACTGAATCACTACCGCGCGCGCTTGAAGCGGCTGCGTGGACTGCCGGCGCCGGTAAAGAGTGCGCTGGAGCTGCTGCCGGCCGCTACGCATCCGATGGACGTGATGCGCACCGGTTGCTCGGTACTCGGCACGGTGCTGCCGGAAAAGGACGATCACAACGTCACGGGCGCTCGCGAGATTGCCGATCGCCTGATGGCAAGCTTCGGCTCGATGCTGCTGTACTGGTATCACTTCAGCCATAACGGCAAACGCATCGAAACGCAGACCGACGATGACTCGATTGCCGCGCACTTTCTGCACCTGCTGCACGGCAAGAAGCCCAGCGATCTGCATGCGCATGCGCTCGACAAGTCGCTGGTGCTGTACGCCGAGCACGAGTTCAATGCCTCGACGTTTGCGGCTCGCGTCATTGCCGGTACTGGTTCGGATATGTATTCCGCACTGACCGGTGCCATCGGCGCACTGCGCGGACCGAAGCATGGCGGCGCGAACGAGGTGGCGATGGAAATCATTGCGCGCTATCGCAATGCCAATGAAGCGGAGGCGGATATTCGCGCCCGCGTCGAGCGCAAGGAGATCGTGATCGGTTTCGGCCATCCGGTGTATACCGTGTCCGATCCGCGCAATGAGATCATCAAGGAAGTCTCGCGCAAGCTGTGCACGGATGGTGGCAATCCCACGCTGTTCGAGGTGTCCGAGCGCATCGAGAAAGTGATGGGTGAGATCAAGAAGATGTTCCCCAACCTCGATTGGTTCTCTGCCAGCGCCTACCACATGATGGGCGTGCCCACGGCGATGTTCACGCCGTTGTTTGTGATTGCCCGTACCTCGGGCTGGAGTGCGCATGTGATCGAGCAGCGCGAGGATGGCAAGATCATTCGTCCCAGCGCGAATTACATCGGACCGGAAGACCAGGCCTACGTGCCGATCGACAAGCGCTGAATTGATCGGCAGACGTATAAAAGGGGAGCCCATCGGCTCCCCTTTTACATGTGCTGCAATGGATTTCTGCATGTGCGCGAGTGGCATCGATTCTGCAGAACTGCGTGCAGATATCGCGCGCAACGAAAGGAAATCGGCTCCTCCACAGAGTCTGCACACGGCTCTCTTTAAATTGGCATTTCCTGCACTGCTCAGTACGGAAACGCCCAATGAGTTCACTATTTAAATTTAATCCTTCACGGCCTCGTTTGCGCCGCCATCACCTTTTGATGGCGCCCCTTCTTTTGGCGAGTTCCGCATCGTTCGCCGACGTGTCGCCAGCCCTCGATCGCTTCGACCTTTCACTCGGCGGCTACTACGCCAACACCGACACCACGATCGGTGCCGGCGACAAGAGCGGTCAGTTCAAGGGCAATGTGAATCTCGAGCACGATCTTGGCTTCGAAGACCACAAAACCGTTCCGCGTGTGAAGCTCGATTTTCTCATCGGTGATCATCAGGGGTTTTCGTTCGACTACTTCAGCATCAATCGTTCGAGAACCAAGACGCTCAGCGACGATATCAGCTACGGCGGCAACGACTACGACGCCTCGGCTTCGGTTCGCGGCAAACTCGATTTCGACTTCGGCAGCGCGGCGTATCGCTGGTGGTTTGGCAGTGGCAACGATGTCTTTGGCCTGGGCATCGGTGCGGCTTATTACCGTGTGCGCGCAGGCATTAGCGGCATTGCCACGCTGGATGGCGAAAGCGCCCAGGCTTCGACCAGCTATAGCGAAACCGCTGGAGCGCCTCTGCTACAGCTAGGCTGGCGCCATGCTTTCAACGACAGCTTACGCATGTACTTCGACGCGTCGGGCGTCAAGAAAAACGGCGGCGATCTCAACGGCCATATATATAATGCCGCCCTGGGCCTGGAATGGTATCCCTGGAAAAATCTCGGATTTGGTGCGGAATACGCGTATACCCGCATCAAGCTCAACGACGAGCAGGATAGCTACAACGCGAACCTGGACTTGAAGCTGCACGGTCCGTCGGCGTTCGTGAAATTCCGCTTCTGATGGCTACCGCTGAATGATTGACCTCGAAAGGTCACGGTTTCCTGACCGTGACCTTTCTTGAATGCCGAAGATTTCTCAGCCTGAAGTGATCAGCCTTGAAGTGATCAACATGCAGTAATCAGCACGAAGTGATGCGCCGTCGACAACGCTGCATCAACCAGCCACCGCTGCACAGGCTCACCACCAGCAAGACCTGCAGGCCGTATGCTGCCCAGTCATGGGCATCAAACCATCCGGAAATCAGATGGTCGCCAGCGATCATATGTGCGGCAGTCCACGCGATGGCTGCTGCGCCCAAGTAGATGATGATGGGGAAGCGCTCGATCAGTTTCAGGATCATCGTCGAGCCCCATACAATCAGGGGCACACTGATCAACAGTCCCAGCACGACCAGCCCGAGGTGGCCCTTGGAGGCGCCAGCGATCGCGAGTACGTTATCCATGCCCATGAGTGCATCGGCAACGATAATGGTGCGCAGCGCGCCCCAGAAACTCTTCGACGCGCTGATTTCATGCTTGGCATCATCGTTCTGCTGCAGCAGTTTCCATGCAATGGGAAGCAGCAACAGACCGCCTGCGAGCATCAGTCCCGGTAGCTCGAGCAGATGAATCACTACCGCCGTGAGCAGCAGGCGTATGGCGATGGCCCCAAAGCTGCCCCAGAACACTGCCTGTTTCTGCAGAGCTTTGGGCAAGCTGCGTGCGGCCATCGCGATGACAATGGCGTTGTCGCCGGCCAGCACGAGATCGAGCAGAATGATGGCCATCAGGCCAGAGAGAAAGTCGGTGCCGGTCAGTTCCATGAGCGTTTCCATGCGCGTCAGACAATGCGGCGAAAACGAGTGCGCGCGACCCGTTTTCACCGCAAAAGTCTCGTTCGCAACATGGCTGCCGCAGTGACCGGAGCAAGGCATTGCTCGTGTTGACGATCACTGCACTGACGCGATGACGACTGCGTCGGGAACTACTCCCTTTTGGGATGTGCGGTTCGATTGTCGGTGTGGATACCGTCAGGGTCAAGCGTTCGACGTCTGGCGGGCAAGAATGCTGTGGCGTGCGACAGTCGGCTAAAATGGCGGCTTTCCCTGCCGCGAGAACAGTTCATGAGTGCGCACGATATCCGTTCTGCCGTACGTCCCGATCCGGACCAGCCACTGGTCGACATCGCCGATTACGTGATTGATCACGCGGTCGATTCAAAAGAGGCATACGACACGGCGCGCTATATGCTGCTCGACTCGCTGGGCACCGCGATGCTGGCGATGAAGTTTCCCGAATGCGTGAAACATCTGGGTCCGGTCGTACCGGGCGCAACCTTGCCCGGCGGCGCCCGTGTGCCGGGTACCAGCCACGAGCTGGACCCGGTGCAGGCGGCGTTCGCGATCGGCACGCAGATCCGCTGGCTGGATTTCAACGACACGTGGCTTGCCGCGGAGTGGGGTCATCCTTCTGACAATCTGGGCAGCATCCTGGCCGTTGGTGATTACCTCAGCCGCAAAGCGGAGCGCGAGGGTGGCCAGCCGCTTACCGTGCGTGACGTCCTGGGTTATGCGATCAAGGCACACGAAATCCAGGGCTGCTACGCACTGTTGAACAGCTTCAACCGGGTGGGGCAGGACCATGTGATTCTGGTTCGCCTTGCCTCGACGGCTGTTGCCACGGCGATGCTTGGCGGCGGCAAGGAGCAGATTGTCACCGCCGTCTCGCACAGCTGGATCGACAACGGTGCACTGCGCACGTACCGTCATGCACCAAATACCGGCCCCCGCAAGAGCTGGGCCGCTGGCGATGCCTGCCGTCGCGCGGTGACTCACGCTATTAATGCTGTGTATCGCGGAGTTGCCGGCTATCCCTCGGCGCTGTCAGCCAAGACCTGGGGCTTCTACGACGTGGCCTTCAAGGGCAAGGCGTTCGAATTCGAGCGTCCGTTCGGCAGTTACGTGATGGAAAACGTGTTGTTCAAGATCAGCTATCCGGCCGAGTTCCATGCCCAGACGGCAGTGGAATGTGCGATGGAGCTGCATGGACAGGTAGCCGGGAAAATCGACCAGATCGAAAAGATTGTCATTGAGACCCAGGAAGCCGGTTGCCGCATCATCGACAAGACCGGGCCGCTGGCGAACTACGCTGACCGCGATCACTGCATCCAGTACATGGTCGCCGTGCCGCTGATCTTCGGCCGCCTGGTGGCTAGCGACTACAATGACGAAATTGCCTCGGATCCGCGCATTGATGCGCTTCGCGACAAGATGGTGGTCAGCGAGAACCCGCAGTTCACCAAGGACTACTTCGACCCGGATAAGCGCTACATCGGCAATTCGGTGCAGGTGTTCTTCAAGGACGGCACCAGCACAGACAAGGTATCGATCGATTATCCTATTGGGCACCGCAAACGTCGCGCGGAAGGTATTCCGGTGCTGCTCCGGAAATTCGAATCGGCCATGCGTGACCATTTACCAGCGCATCGTGTCGAGGCCATTCTCGAGGCGACCAAGACCCCGGAAACGTTGGACGCTATGCCGTTACATCATTTCCTCGGCCTCTTCACATTGTAAAGACGAGGTGACTGGAATATTAAGCGTGTGCGAAGGGAATCAGTGACTTGATTCGCTGGGTTGAATGAATTGGTTTAGCGCTGGCGTGGTTTTGAGGGATTATCTCGGTGGGTTGTCAATATCAAAGCCATCGAGGTTTCCTGAATGAAGTCTCACCGGGGTGATTAAGTTGCCAATGTGTTAACGTGCCAACCACTTAACGAATTTGCTACACTCTCCACCGCTTGTTGCATGAACGCCAGGCACGGGCTTGAAACCCTGAATGACGTACTTTAGTTCCGATACGCGATTTCCGGTTTGATTTGAACGGACGCGAAAAAAAACCTAAAAATGAGGAGACACCTGATGAATCGTAAGGGCTTATATTTTCTGATCGCGCTGGCCCTGGGCGGCGTAGGTGCCGTTCATGCGCAAGACGCAGCCGCTCCAGCCGGTGACAGCTCCGCCTCGACAGCTCCGGTCTCGAGCTTTGATGACCGTTGGTACATCGCGCCGACCGTCGGCGGTTACTACAACGATGACAAGCGCAACACCAACAGCCGTCAGTTCTACTACGGTCTGGGCTTTGGCAAATTCTTCACCCCGAACCTGTCGATCGACCTGTTCGTTGACCGCACCAAGCGCAAGATCGACAACGGTCCGGCAAACGGTGGTGGTCAGAGCAGCAATTCGTGGGCCAATAACAACGTCGGCGTTGCCGCTCGTTACTATGTCGGTGACTGGAACGCGTTCCGTCCGTACTTGCTGGCCGGTGTGCTCGGCAGCCACCATAACAGCACATATGCCAGCGGCTGGTCCCCGGCAGCTGAGCTCGGCGTTGGTGTGTCCAAGACGGTTACCGACAGCACAGATATTCGTGTCGAAGCCGGTTACCGTTATGACTGGGATGACAAGACCAGCGAGAACGCTGCTTTTGCCAATACCGGCAACAACAGCAACCGCAACGGTTATGGCGACGCATTCCTGGGCCTGAGCATCGTCTCGCGCTTTGGCGCTCCGCCGGCCGCTCCGGCTCCGGCCGTTGCTCCGCCGCCGCCAGCACCTGACTGCTCGAAGACCGTCGTCAACGGCGTGAACCTGTGCGACAACAAGTGCCCGAACCTGCCGGAAGGCACGATCGTTGGACCTGACGGTTGCCCGCAGAAGGTTGTTATCGACCTGCGCGGCGTGAACTTCAAGTTCGACTTCCCGAAGAAGGGCCACGTGAAGGCAAGCGAAATCGGCAAGGCACTGGCCGTTCCGACTGCTGACTCGTTGGCAGTGCTGAACCAGGCTGTGGATACCCTGCAGCGTTACCCGCAGGTGCACGTGACCGTTGCTGGCTATACCGACAGCAAGGGTACCGATGCGTACAACCAGAGCCTGTCGGAGCGTCGTTCGCAGATCGTGTACGACTACCTGACCAGCCACGGTATCGATGCTAGCCGCCTCGACGGCCCGATTGGTCACGGCAAGAACGATCCGATCGGCGACAACGCCACGGATGCCGGTCGCGCCCAGAACCGTCGTACCGAACTGCAGGTCAAGCAGTAATAGACCGCAGCAAGTAAGTAAAAAAACCCGGCTTCGGCCGGGTTTTTTTTATGCGCGATTGCCAAAAATTCGTTTATGAGGTCCCTGTCTGGGGAGTGTCGTTGATCAATCCTTGTAGTGCCGCAGTCAACGCCGATACGCTACCTGGATGCCTCGCCCCATTTCTCGTTCCGTGCAGACAACCGTACCCGCCAAATCACCGCGACACGGTTTGGCGCGTGTGCTGTCCAAAATGGGTGTCTCTTCGCGCAGTCAGGCCGAACAGTGGATACGCGAAGGTCGGGTAAGCCTTGACGGTCGGGTAGAGCGCGACCCGCAGTTTCCAACCTTGATCGATCGATCCGTGATTGCGGTGGATGGGGTCGACGTCAAAGCTGCCGCACATGTCTATGTGATGTTCAACAAACCGCGCGGGTTGGTCGTCAGCGCCATTGACGAACGCGGTCGGGACACCGTCTACACCGCACTGGCTGCGGCGGGTTTGCCGTGGCTTGGGCCGGTCGGGCGACTGGACAAGGCTAGCGAAGGCTTGCTATTGCTCAGCAATGACACGACATGGGCGTCCGGTATTACCGATCCAGTGACCCACCTGGACAAGACGTATCACGTCCAGGTGGCCGGGCAACCGGATGATTCAGTGCTTATCAAAATGCTCTCGGGTGTCAACGAGTCGGGCGATTTGCTGAAAGCAAAACGCGCGGTCTTGCTTCGTGTCGGTGAAAAGAACGCCTGGCTCGAAGTCGTGCTTGACGAGGGCCGCAATCGCCACATTCGTCGTCTACTCTCCGCACTGGGATTTGACGTGCTGCGATTGATCCGCGTCGCTATCGGCCCACTCGTGCTGGGCGACTTGGCCAAAAGTCAGTGGCGCCAGCTCACTGCCCAGGAAGTGCGTGAGCTGGATACACGGCGATAACAGTAAACGTTGTTCCGCGGTAAAGGTTATCCGCCGATCACGCCCAGCTGCTTTCCAACCTTGGTGAATGCGGCAATCGCCTTGTCCAGATGCTCGCGCGTATGCGCTGCGCTCATCTGCGTACGGATGCGGGCCTTGCCCTGCGGCACTACCGGGAAGAAAAATCCGATGACGTAGATGCCTTCCTCGAGTAGCGCCGATGCCATGGCCTGGGCCTTTGGTGCGTCGTAAATCATCACCGGCACAATCGGATGCACGCCAGGGCGAATATCGAAACCCGCCGCGCTCATCTGCTCGCGAAAGTAGCGTGTGTTGTCCTGCACCCTGGTGCGCAGATCGCCAGCGGAGGCCAGCATCTCGAACACCTTGATGCCAGCGGCGACTACATGGGGTGGCAACGAGTTGGAGAACAGGTATGGGCGCGAACGCTGGCGCAGCATCTCGATCACTTCCTTGCGGCCGGTAGTGAAACCGCCCAGTGCACCGCCCAATGCCTTGCCAAGGGTACCGGTGAAGATGTCGATCTTGTCCATTACACCATGTACTTCCGCCGCACCACGGCCATGCTCACCAAGAAAACCAGTGCAGTGGCATTCGTCGATATGCACCAGTGCGTTGTATTTCTTCGCCAGCGCGGTGATTTGATCCAGCGGCGCGATAAAGCCGTCCATCGAAAACGCGCCGTCACTGGTGATCAGCTTGGTGCGCGCGCCAGCGGCGTCAGCGGCCTGCAGCTGTGCTTCCAGATCGGCCATGTCGCAGTTGCCATAGCGGAAGCGCTTGGCCTTGCACAGGCGGATGCCGTCGATGATCGAGGCGTGGTTGAGCGCGTCGGAGATGATGGCATCTTCTTCGCCAAACAGTGGCTCGAACAGGCCACCGTTGGCATCGAAGCAGGCGGCATAGAGGATGGTGTCCTCGGTGCCAAAGAATTCGGCGATCTTCGCTTCCAGCTGTTTGTGCAGATCCTGTGTGCCGCAGATAAAACGTACCGACGCCATGCCGAAGCCGTGCGTGTCCAAGGCATCCTTGGCAGCCTGGATCACATCGGGATGATCCGCCAGGCCAAGATAATTATTGGCACAAAAATTCAGCACCTTGCGGCCATCGGCCAGAGTGATTTCCGCCGACTGCGGTGAGGTGATGATGCGCTCGGCCTTGAACAAGCCCTGTTCGCGGATGGATTCGAGTTCGCTCTGGTAGCGCGCCTGGCCGGGGTAGCTCATGGGGAATTCCGACGGTGAGAAAGCGCCCATTGTGAGCCCTCGGCGCCCATCGGAAAACCTCAGGCGTTCGTATCGTCCGGCAACGCTTATCAAACCTCAGTGCAAGCCGAAATCCACACGTGTGGTAAGCCCCTTGTCGTCAATGCCTTTTGCGTCGAGTTTCGGTGCCAGTACGAAAAGTCGCTTGTCGGGAACCTTGCCGCGAAGCCAGCTGCGCACGGCATCTGCACGCTGCTGGGCCAGATGACGCATCGCATCCGTATCCGTCGGAACATTGGCTTCCAGCATGCTTTTCATCGTATCGGGTGGCTGCGATTTGGTCAGGCCGATCAAGTCGCGTGGCTTTTTGAATTTGGCGTGTTTGTACGCTTTCGCCAGATACTTGTTGTAGTCATCGGGGCTCAGTGGCGCTTCGGCAGCGGGCGCCTTGGCATCATCCTTGTCACCTTCGTCGTCGCGCTGTTCGGCTCTCACCAACTGGTCGACCGTCACGGTGCGCAGGCCGCTTTCGTCCTTAGTCGGGTCGGTACGGCCGATGATGTCGAGGTTCAACGAGGGCTTGTCTGTCAGCGCTTTCACGATAAGGGTCAGCCTCTTCTGGGCGTCTGCACTTAGTTCACTGCTGCCCGGAGCAAATTCCACATAACCGAGATCCTGCCCGGAGCTGCCGCTGAATGCCGAAGCGAGCAGCCGGAACGGTGCAGTCACGGCCCGACCGATCAAGTTGACGAACGCGTGCCAGACCAGCCCGCCGATACTGAACTTCGGATCATCCAGCGAACCGGATACCGGCAGATGTACGTCGATGCGACCCTGTGAATCCTTCAGCAGTGCCACCGCCAGCTTGACGGGCAGGTGGCTGATGCCCTTGCCCTCGATACGATCACCGAAGGTCAGCTGATCGATGAAAATATGGTTGTCGGCCGAAAGCTTGCGTTGGTCCAGCTTATAGTGGACGTCGGCATTGAGCCGGCCCTTGGTGATGGGATAACCGGTGTATTTACCCGAATAGGCGCTGAGATTCGTCAGCTCGATGCCCTCGGCCTTGCCGCTGATGTCGAGAAACGCCACCGGCGCGAGCGGGTTGATCGAACCCTCGATATCCACTGGCGAGTTGTCGTCGAGCTGACCTTGCAGGCTAAGGTCAGCTGGCGGCCCGGCATCGGTACCAAAGCCACCGATCTTGCCGGTGAGCTGGGTGATATTGGCGGTGTAGTTGGGCTTGATGAAGTTGTCGGTGTAGTTGAGCTGGCTGTTGGCTACGGTGATGGCACCGATATGAACCTGTGGCGCTGGTATGTTGGCCGCGATTGCCGGGCTGGGTGTGCTCGCTGCTGGCGCCGGCACGGTCTCGGCTCGGGTCACCGACACCGGCGCGGCGGCAGCGGGATTGGTGATCACATCCTGCGTATTCAGCCGTCCATTGGCGTTGATGATCAGTCGTGCGTAGACCTGATCCAGCGCCAGCGTACCGATGGAAATCTTGGGTGCACCATCGCCAAGTTGCACGTTCAGGCCACTCAGTGTGAGCGCCTGCCAGCGCAGAAAATCGTCGCCGCTAACCTTGTCCTGCACGCGCACGCGTCCCAGTGTGACGCGGCCGCGGTAGTTCACTCGCGATTGGTCGCCGTGTTCCATATAACGCACGCGCCCATCACTGCTAAGCAACGCGCTGCTGACAAGTACATTGAGTGGCACGCTGCCGTAATTCTCGAATGGTGCCAGGTCAAGCCGTGTGGTCTTGATCTGCAACTGTGCATTCAGCGGCTGCGGCGTCACAGTGCCGCTGACTTGATAGTTGCCGCTTTTGCCGATCGTGCCCGATGTGTCGAGCTTCAGCAGCTGATGCATATCGTCGGACAGACCGTCGGCCTTCAGCCTGATCTTGCTGACCTTCAGCGTCTGTGGCTTGCCTGGTGTCTTGTGATCAGTCAGCGCCAGCGCACCGTCATCAAGAGTGAAATGATCGATATGCCAATGCCATACACCGGAATCGTTGGTTCCCTTGGGTGCTTTTTTATGACCAGCAGCGGCTCGTGTCGATGACGCTGATGTGGAGGAGCCCGCCGTCGAGGAAGCGAGTTCGGCCAGATCAATATTTCCATTGGCCAATCGCTGCGCGTTAACCGTCAGTCCCTGCATGCTCACCGTACCGAGCTTTGCCTGCTGCTTGATCAAGTCGAATTGGTCGAGACCCAGTTGCAGGTTTTTCCAGTGAACCTCCGAATCCTTGTGCTTCTTCGGCATCAGCGCGACATCGCTCAGCGTGATCTGCGTGGTGCTCAGTTGTGCATCGAATGGGCCACTCCACTGCGCTTGTAATTGGCCGTGCGCAGCAAGTTTGCCGCTAATGCTGGCGGCCAGCGTAGGGTCGCCAATGGCCTGTAGCGGCGCAATATCCACACCATCCAGGCTTACGGCACCGTGGAATTGGCTGGCTGCAATATCGACCGTGCCCTTCGCTTTCAGACTGCCGCCATTGAGCTGCGCGGCCATATCGATAGTGGCCGCCGGTGCTGCTACGGTCGACAATCCACTGATGCTGCCGTGCAGATTTTCCACGTTCAGCTGCGTCGGTGACGTGCCTGTTCGATCGACGTAGACCAGGTGACCACCGGTCAAGTCCATCCGCGCAATGCGTACGGCGGTTGTGCTGCCATCCGTTGGCTTGCCGCCGCCGAGCAACGGATCGAAGTTGCTGTGTCCACCGGCGAGGCTGACGTAGTGCAGTTCCGGCTGATCGAGCCGCAACGTACCAAGCGTGTAGCGCGATAACAGCGGTTGCACGTCGGTCAGCTGCGCCTGCGCCTGTTGCAGACTGAGCAAGGGCGTCGAGTCTTTGCTGTTCGCGGCCAGTTGATCCAGCTGCAGTGTGCCGGTGAGGCTGAGTTGCGGTGTCTTCGGATCGGCGATGAAGTGCAGATCCAGTTCACCCGACAGCTGCCCCTTTGCCACTGCCACTGGTAGCGGCGTAGGTACATAACCGAGGTAGCTGGGCAGGTCGAGATGATCGATATGGAAATGCATCACCGACTCGCGCGTGCTGGCGAATGGTTTGATCTGGCCGGCCAACCTGACTGCGCTGCCATCTACCGTCATGGCCAGCAGCGGCTGCACAAAAATATCGGTGTCGCTGGGCAGGCTGGCGATAAACGGAATGCCCAGCTCCAGCTGGGCGATTTCGTGATGCGCCTTCAGTACACCGTCGTCGAAAACAATATCGCCCTGATGCACGCTGATGTTGTAAAGAGCGAATCGCGCCGGCGACGCGTCCGGTTTCGCGGGACCGCCCGCAAACCTGTCGATCAGGTCGGAGAAGTTGAAGTGCTGCGGTGCATCCCGTGACAGCAGAATTCGCGGTCGATCAAGCTGCAGCTGATCGAGAATCGGCGCAAGCCGAAACAGCGAACTCCACGAGGCGTTGATGACCAGGTGATCGACATCGACAAAACGGCTGTGACCATCGCGATCGCCGATATGCAAACCGTCCAACGCCAGCCGCAGCGTGAACGGATTCAGATGCACCTGCTGCACGGTGACCGGTCGTTGCAATGCAATGCTCAGTCGACTCTGCAGCTGGCTGCGAATCAGCGGTGGTGCCGCAAAAAAGCCGAGCAGGCCGAACGCCACCAGCACGATGGCAATGATGCGTACTGTCTTGCGTGCCCGATGGGATCGATAGAGTTTGCCGGCTGGCTCGCGCCAGGCGGTGGGATGTGACCATGAGAGCAGCTTCCATTTCCGCATTTGACCGTGCTCCAGCTGTTTGCGAGTCGTCGCGCGCGGCCGGCATGGCGGCGCACCTGTCCCTTCGCTACGGCTCCCTGACTTCCTGATGATAAGTCTACGCCCGCCGCGCGTTGGTCGTCCGTTTGTCAGTGCGCTTTTTCACACAGCCAAAACGACAACACCCCGTCGAGGCGGGGTGTTGTGTTGAGGACTAAAGCGCCGGACTCAGTGCCAGGAACAAACCACCTTGCCGCATACGCCAGCATCCATCAGGTCAAAGCCCTTCTGGAAATCGTCGATGGCGATCTGATGCGTCAGCACCTTCTGCAGCGGAAAGCCGGTCAGCACCATCTGGGTCATCTTGTACCATGTCTCGTACATGCGACGGCCATAGATACCCTGCAGCGTAAGGCCCTTGAAGATCACCTTGTCCCAGTCGATGCCCGCACCGCGCGGCATGATGCCGAGCATAGCGATCTTGCCACCGTGGTACATGCAGTCGAGCATGTCGCCGAAGGCTCGTGGGTTGCCGCTCATTTCCATACCGACATCGAAACCTTCGATATGCAGGTCGGCGATCGCTTCCTTCAGCGACTGCTTGGAGACGTTGACCACGCGCGTGGCGCCCATATCGGCGGCCAGCTTCAGGCGATAGTCGTTGACGTCAGTGACGACGACGTTGCGTGCGCCGACATGCTTGGCGATGCCGGCGGCGATGATGCCGATCGGGCCGGCGCCGGTGATCAGCACGTCCTCACCAATCAGGTCGAATTCCAGCGCGCAGTGTGCGGCATTGCCATAGGGATCAAAAAACGCGGCCAGCTCGGATGGAATTTGATCCGGAATCGGCCACAAGTTCGAGGCCGGCATGGCCATGTACTCGGCGAATGCGCCGTTGCGATTCACGCCAATGCCTACAGTGTTTGGGCAAAGGTGCGTGCGCCCGCCGCGGCAATTGCGGCAATGGCCGCAAACGATATGTCCCTCGGCCGAAACGCGGTCACCAATCTTGTAGCCAGTGACGCCGGGACCCATTTCGACGATGCGACCGACAAACTCATGTCCGATGGTCAGGCCTGGCGTAATCGTACGCTGCGACCACTCATCCCACTTATAGATGTGCAGGTCGGTGCCGCAGATCGCGGTCTTTTCCATCTTGATCAGTACTTCGTTGGGGCCGATCTCGGGGATTGGCACCTCTTCCATCCAGATACCCTGTTCGGGCTTGCGCTTGACCAGGGCTTTCATTGTCTGCTGCTGCATGGGAGATCCAGGGATGGGAGTGAAGGCAATCTCGAATTATAGATCGCCTCGACCTTCCGGCGCCCTGATGCGCCGCATCATTGGTCAACAAATCCTGCGAAGGTTCAGATATCCAGGCGGTCGTAGCTGCGCTTGAACACGATGGGTTGCTTCACCGTTGGCGTGGTCCATCGCTCGGTCACCGTCAGATGATGGCCATCGGACGACTTCACCCAGTACTGGTCCAGATGCGTGCCGCCATCGAACTGCATGGTAATCAGCAGACCATCAGGGTAACTACGCGTTTGCACCACCGCACCGCCATTGAGCGATTGCTGCGCGACCCCATCGAGCCTCGCCTCCAGTCGATCGCTGTCACTCAGCGCCACCTGCACGTGCTTCGCGTCCTGCTGCACGTTGAGTATGGAGTCGTTGGCAAGCAGGGGCGGTGGTGTATCGACGATCGGCGACGTGCCGTCGCTGCTTGCCTTGCTCTGGTTGCGGTTGCCGCCGTGGCCGTGGCCGCCACCACCCGTACCTCCGCCCATGCCACCACCACCTCCCATGCCGTGTCCGCCGCCGCCACGGCCGCCCTGCGAATTGGAAGCAGTGCTTGCCGCGGGGGTGCTGCTTGACGAGGCGCTGGCCGGCAGTTGGGCGGCGGCTTCTTCACGTTTTCGCTCGACACGCAGGCGTGCGGCTATGTCCTCCGGGCTATCGCTCTGTTGATCATTCAATCGCCAGATGCCGCTGAAATCAGGCGGGGCCGGCGATGCAGCCCGCGCACGTTCCATCACGGCAAGCATGGTGCCGGCAAGTAGCAAAAAAGAGAGGCATAGCGACTTCGACAATGACATGGGCGGCTTCGTGATGATGGTGTCGGATCGTTCCCGTCACGCCTGATGCCGGCGTGGCGTGCGCCTCGATTAAGTACGAACGTATAGCAAAGCATGCAAACGCCCGGTCCGGGACATCCGTTGACGGTGCATCGATTGCGTAACAGACCTTTACAATGCGTCGATGCCCATCGATCAGCGCCCGCTTGCCATCTTTCTGATGGGTCCCACCGCCTCAGGCAAAACCGCGCTGGCGTGCGAGCTGAGCGAACGCTTTCCGCTTGATCTGATCAGCGTGGATTCCGCACTGGTCTATCGCGGGATGGATATCGGCACGGCGAAGCCGGATGCAGCCACGCTGGCGCGCTATCCCCATGCGCTGATCGATATCCGCGATCCATCGCAGCCATATTCCGCCGCCGACTTTTCCACCGATGCGCCGCCGGTGATGCAGCAGATAAGCGCGCGGGGCAGGGTACCGCTGCTGGTCGGTGGCACGGGGCTGTATTTCCGCGCCCTGCAGCAGGGGCTCTCCGATCTACCCGATGCCGATCCGATTGTGCGTGCACGACTATTCGCCGAAGCGCAGCAGATCGGCTGGCCGGCGATGCACGCGCGTCTGGCCACGCTCGATCCAGCGGCCGCGTTGCGCATCGGCGCCAACGATGCGCAACGCTTGCAGCGGGCGCTGGAGGTGATCGAAATCACTGGCCACCCGCTATCCGAACTCCAGCAACGCGGCCATACGCGCTTTCCCTGGCGCGTGCTCAAGCTGGCGCTGCTGCCGGAGGATCGCGGCGTGCTGCACGCGCGCATCGCACAGCGGTTCGACACGATGCTGGCTGAGGGCTTTCTCGACGAGATGCAAACACTACGTGCCCGCGGTGACCTGCACGCCGATCTGCCAGCCATCCGCGCCGTCGGCTATCGGCAGGCTTGGGAGCACCTGGAGGGGGCCATTGATGCTGCCGAGTTCCGCGACCGTGCGATCTTCGCCACCCGCCAGCTGGCCAAGCGACAAATCACCTGGCTGCGCAGCGATGTGGGTGCCCGCGTATTCGATCCGGATCGACCGCATCTGCTTGCCCGCGCGGCCGATGCCGTGCAGCTTTTTCTGGGCCAGCTTCCCTAGGTAATTTGGCTCAATCGGGAGCATCGTGAAAATCCGCAGGCGTCTCAGTTCCCCAGTCTGCGGTGCCCTACGCAAAAAGCCCCTTTCATCAGGCATTTAAAAGCGGTTAAGATCGAGGTCATGTTGGGCCGAGGCGCCTTTGGCGTTTTTTCTCGGACCTGGTCGCACCAAGGGGAGAATAAGAAATGTCCAAGGGACAATCGTTGCAGGATCCGTTTTTGAACGCGTTGCGTCGCGAGCGCGTGCCCGTAGCCATCTATCTGGTCAACGGCATCAAGCTGCAGGGCACGGTCGAGTCGTTCGACCAGTTTGTGGTGCTGCTGCGCAACCAAGTCAGCCAGATGGTCTACAAGCACGCCATCTCTACCGTGGTGCCCAGTCGCAACGTCAAGATCGGCAACGGCCATGATGGCCCGGATGGTCACGACGGCCATGCCGATGCGTCCTCGGCTGACTCCGACGCTTGATTGACGGGGCGTCAGCCCGCATGAAGTGGGTAGGTTTCCATCAGGCCACACCCAGACGTGTTTGATAGACAGAAAAGAGGCGATCGCGCCTTGCTTGTGCTGCCGCACTCCCGTGCCGAGCACGATACGGTGCGTCGCGGCGAAGAATTCGCCGAGCTGGTGAAGTCGGCGGGTGCCGAGGTGCTCGGTACCATCGCTGCCCGTGTCGAGAATCCCAACCCGCGCTATTTCATCGGCACCGGCAAGGCCGACGAAGTAGCCGAGGCTGCGCGGGCGGTCGGTGCCGATCTGGTGCTGGTCGATCACGAGCTGACGCCGGTGCAGGAGCGCAACCTTGAAGAGCACCTGGGCATTCGCGTGGTCGATCGCGCCGGCCTGATCCTCGACATTTTCGCCCAGCGGGCGCGTTCGCACGAAGGCAAGCTGGAAGTGGAGCTGGCTCAGCTCAAGCACATCGCTACACGGCTGGTGCGCGGCTGGACCCATCTTGATGCCCAGCGCGGCGGCGCTATCGGCAACCGCGGCCCGGGTGAAACCCAGCTCGAGCTCGATCGCCGGCTGCTCGCCGAGCGCGTCAAGATGCTCACCAAGCGGCTGGAAAAAGTGCAGACCCAGCGCACCCAGCAGCGCCGCGCGCGTCTGCGCAACACCGTGCCGCGGGTCGCGCTGGTCGGTTATACCAACGCCGGCAAGTCCACCTTGTTCAATGCGCTGACCACCGGCGAGGTTTACGCCGCCGATCAGCTGTTTGCCACACTCGATCCCACCGTGCGAAAGCTGGAAGGCCTGACCTGCGGCCCGGCTGTGCTGGCCGACACGGTCGGCTTTATCCGTGAGCTGCCGCACGATCTGGTTGCCGCCTTCCGCGCCACCCTGGCCGAGGCGCGCGATGCCGATCTGCTGCTGCACGTGTGCGACGCCTCGGATGACGAGCGCGACCGCCTGCATCACGTGGTCGATACCGTGCTCGAAGAAATCGATGCCGGCGGCCTGCCGCAGCTGCAGGTGATGAACAAGATCGACCTGGTACAAGGTCAGCCTGGCGACTCCGCGGGTGATGATCAGGCGGTGGCTCGTACTTTGCCGTCAAGCATCACACCGCGCATCGATCGCGACGCCGCCGGTAAACCGACGCGGGTCTGGTTGTCCGCCGCTACTGGTGAGGGCATCGAGCTGCTGCGTCAGGCGCTGGGCGAGCTGCTCGGCGGCGAGCGTATTCAGTCTGGGCTGCAGTTGCCGCTTTCCGCGGGTCGCTTGCACGCTCGGCTCAGGGCCGCCGGTGCGATCACCGGCGAAACGGTGGACGAGCATGGCTGGCAGCTGCGCATCGATGCCCCGCGCAGCGTTATCGCCCCGCTCAGTGGCGGCGATGCCACCGAGACCCAGCTATTGCGTGAACTGCTGGCCGAGGCACCCTCGCCGTAAGCCACTGAGCCCCAAGGTCGCGGACGACGGCAACACACTCTGGTAGAATCCACGGTGTTTGTGCGGCCAAAAACCTTTCGGGCAGCACCCCGTTTCGACAGTATTGGCTACCTCACATGCGCTATCCCCCTCAACGTGTGTTCCGGCCGTGGTTGCCGGCCTCCCGCCTCCAAGGAGACTGACAGTGGCATGGAATGAACCCGGCGACGGGCAGAAGCGTGATCCGTGGGGCAAGAACAACCGCAAGCCGGACGGCAAGTCGCCACTGGACGATCTGTTCAAGCAGGCCAAAAAGCTGCTCGGCTCGCCCAAGCAGATGTCGCGCAACCTGATCACGGGCGTCATCGTGCTGCTGGTTGTGGGCCTGCTGCTGAGCAGCTACACCGTCATCGAGGCCCGCCAAGTTGGCGTGGTGCTGCGTTTTGGCGGTTACTCGCGCACGCTCGGCCCGGGTTTCCATCTCAAGCTGCCGCAGCCATTCGAGTCGGTCGAAAAGGTCGACATCGCCCGCGTGCGCTCGGTCAATGACAAGGTCACCCTGCTGACACGCGACGAGAACATCATCGCGGTGGATTTCACCGTGCAATACCAGGTGACCGATGCGCAGAAATATCTGTTCTCGCTCAACGATCCGGACGGCACCGTGCAGGCGGCAGCCGAAGCCGCCGTGCGCAGCGTGATCGGTGGCAGCACCATGGATCAGATTCTTTCTGGCGGCGGCACGCCGCTGGTGGGGCAGGCCAAGCAGGCTGTGCAGAAAACCTTGGATGCCTATAGCGCAGGCATGCAGGTCAGCGACGTCAGCTTCCAGAGCGTGGCGCCGCCGAAGGACGTGAAAGACGCTTTCGACGACGTCAACAACGCCCGCGAAGACAAGCAGAGCAGCGAAAACGCCGCCCAGGCCTACGCCAGCAAAGTGCTGCCCATCGCCCGCGGCGACGCCTCGCGTATCGCGGCCGACGCCGAAGGCTACAAGGCCGAGCGCATCGCCCGCGCCGAGGGTGACACCACCCGCTTCAACCTGATCCTGAAGGAATACAAGGGCGCGCCCGAAGTCACCCGCCGCCGTCTGTACCTGGAAACCATGGAGCAGGTGATGGCCAACAACACCAAGGTCGTCGACGGCTCCGGTGGGCACAACATCATCAATCTGCCGGCGGTCAGTGGCGATACCACCAGCACGGTTCCAGCGACGTCGGCCACCGTCAACGCGGTTGTGCCGGCATCCGTCGATGCACCGGTAACCGACGACAAGGGCAAGCAGCCATGAACAGAATCATTATTGCTGCTGTCATTGCGCTGCTGATCATCCTCGGACTCAACAGCCTGTTCGTGGTCAAGCAGGGGCATAGCGCACTGTTGCTGCAGTTTGGCCGTGTGCTGCGTTCGGATTACCAGCCGGGCCTGCACGCCAAGATTCCGCTGATGCAGCAGGTGGTGGAATTCGATAACCGCATTCTGTCGCTCGATGCGCAGCCGCAGCAGTACATCACTGCCGAAAAGAAAAGCGTCAACGTCAACTTCTATGTGAAGTGGCGTATTGCCGATGCTACCGCCTATTACGGTGCCACTGGCGGTGATCCGTTGCAGGCAGCGCAGCGCTTGATGCCGCTGATCAACGACGCTCTGCGTGCGCAGTTCGGCGAGCACAAGCTGGACGAGATTATCGACGGTGGCAGCCAGCAGATTACCGAGCAGTCGCGCACCGTGGCCGACGCCGCGGCGCGCAAGAGCCTCGGCATGGAAGTGGTCGACGTGCGCATCAAGGGCATCGACCTGCCGGACGAGGTCAACGCCGCCGTCTACAAGCGCATGCGCGCCGAGCAGGTGCAGGTCGCCAACCAACTGCGCTCGGCCGGACAGGAAGAAAAAACCAGAATCCAGGCCGATGCCGATCGCCAGATCGTCGTACTGAAAGCCGATGCCGAACGCGACGCCGAAAAAGTACGCGGCGACGGTGACGCCCAGGCCGCCGCCATCTACGCACAGTCGTACGGTCAGGACCCGGAGTTCTACAACTTCTACCGCAGTCTCATTGCGTACAGCACCGCATTCAAGAACGGCAAGGGCGTCTTGATCCTCAAGCCCGATTCGGAATTCCTGCGTTACTTCGACGATCCGTCGCCGAAGCACTGAGCCGTCGGCGATCCCGGCAACACAAGCCGCATCGTAAACCGTGTCAAAGAACTCGCCCCTTCAACGGGGTAAAACATTTCGAGACTCAAGCGAAAAAATCATGGGTAAGTCAGTAGTCATTCTTGGTGCCCAGTGGGGGCGAGCCGGGGTTTAACGGAATGCCTTGAAGGGCATTCCGTTCCGGCGAGCGCCGGAGGCAGGATGCCGTAGGCCGGGTGACTTGATGAGCGATGGATCGCGAATCTAGTCACCGACGTCGCCCCACCGCGGGGTAAATCATTCTTGAGACATGAGCGAGAAACATCATGGGTAAGTCAGTAGTTATCTTGGGTGCCCAGTGGGGCGACGAAGGCAAGGGCAAGATCGTCGACCTGCTGACCGAGCGCGTCGGCGCCGTCGCCCGTTTTCAGGGTGGCCACAACGCCGGCCACACGCTGGTGATCAAGGGCAAAAAGACCGTGCTGCATCTCATCCCTTCGGGCATCCTGCGCGACGACGCGCTGTGCCTGATCGGTAACGGCGTGGTGCTGTCGCCCGCCGCACTGATGGAAGAGATCGCCGAGCTCGAGGGCAATGGCGTCGAAGTGCGCTCGCGCCTCAAGATCAGCCCGGCCACGCCGCTGATCATGCCGTACCACATCGCCGTGGATAAGGCGCGCGAGATCGCGGCCGGCGGTAAGGCCATCGGCACCACCGGTCGCGGTATTGGGCCGGCGTACGAGGACAAGGTCGCCCGCCGCAGCATCCGCGTGGCCGACCTCATGTACCCGCACGAACTGCCGACGCTGCTGAAAACCGCCGTCGATTATCACAACTTCATCCTCACCCAGTGGCTCAAGGCCGAGCCGGTCGATTACGACACCGTGCTCAAAGACGCGCTGGCCTGGGGCGAATACATCCGCCCAATGGTCGACGACGTCGCCACGATCCTGCATGACGTGCGCAAGAGCGGCGGCAACATCCTGTTCGAAGGCGCGCAGGGCGCACTGCTCGATATCGATCACGGCACCTATCCGTACGTCACCTCCAGCAACACCACCATCGGTGGCGCGCTGGCCGGTACCGGCGTCGGCGCCAGCGATATCGACTATGTGCTGGGCATCTGCAAGGCCTACGCCACGCGCGTCGGTAGCGGTCCGTTCCCGACCGAGTTGAACGATGAAATGGGCGAACGCCTGCGCAAGGTCGGCAACGAGTTCGGCGCCAGCACTGGCCGTCCGCGTCGCTGCGGCTGGATCGATCTGGTCGCGCTCAAGCGCGCTACCCAGATCAACGGCATCAACGGCCTGGCCATTACCAAGCTCGACGTGCTCGACGGCCTGGACACCATCAAGGTCTGCATCGCATACGAGTACCGCGGCAAGCGTCGCGAGCTGGCCCCGCTCGATGCGGATGGCTGGGACGAGTGCAAGCCGGTCTACCTGGAATTCCCCGGTTGGCAGGAATCCACCGCCGGTATCCGCGACTGGAACCAACTGCCGCCCGCGGCCCGCGCCTACTTGCGCGCCGTGGAAGAACTCTCCGGCTGCAAACTCGCCCTCGTCGCCACCGGCGCCGACCGCGAAGACACCATCGTGCTGGATGATCCGTTCGCCTGATTGTTTCACTAGAGTGGTTCACGCAAAGAGGCCCCGCACAGCGGGGCCTCTTTGTTTCCGATGGCGTATCCAATAGAGCAGGATGTCGCTGTTACGATGGTGGAATTCCAGACATCATCCGGTGCCATTGCGAAATGCCTCGCCGTTATCAGCCGCCGTTTCAGATTTCCACGACCGCACTCAACTTGGTCGCGCAGATCAGTGAATTGCTGGGGCGCTGGTCGGTGTCGGCTCATGCTGCACTGGCGCCGCAGTTGCGTCGCGACAATCGCATTCGCACCATCCAGGCATCGTTGGCGATCGAGAACAACAGTCTGAGCCTGGAACAGGTCACGGCGGTACTCGCTGGCAAGCGCGTGCTGGGTCAGCCACGCGAGATCCAGGAGGTGCGCAATGCCTTTGTCGCCTATGAACACATGGCGGATTGGCAGCCGGATTCACGCAACGACCTGCTGAGCGCCCACGGACTGCTGATGGCGGGGCTGGTGGATGCACCGGGTCTAATTCGCCGGGGCGATGTCGGCATCTATCGTGGTGACAAGCTGGTGCACATGGCGCCACCCGCCAGTCGTGTCGGCACCCTCGTTGATCAACTGCTCGGCTGGCTGGAGCGCACCGACACGCATCCGCTGATCGCCAGCTGCGTATTCCACTACGAATTCGAGTTCATCCATCCCTTCGCCGATGGCAACGGGCGCATGGGCCGACTGTGGCAGACACTGATGTTGAGCCGCTGGCAGCCGCTGCTGGCGTACCTGCCGGTGGAAACGGTGATCCGTTCGCAGCAGCAGGATTACTACGCGGCGCTGGCCGCATCGGACAAGGCATCCGACGCAACGCCGTTCGTGGAATTCATGCTGCGGGCTCTGCATACTGCCATGACGGAAGCTGTTTTGACCGGAGCACCTGATCAGGTGTCGGGGAAAATGTCGGGCAAAGTGTCGGGGAAAATCCTGGTCGCCGTCCGCAGCAATCCGGACATCACGATCCCCGAACTGGCCAAGCTGGCAAGAGTCAGCTCGCGAACGATCGAACGGAACCTGCAGAAGCTGCAGAAGCAAGGCCTGCTGCTGCGCGTCGGGCCAGCCAAGGGCGGTCATTGGGAGCTTGGCTGACTCCCGTATTGGAGTGGCTAGATCTATCCCCGTGAGCCGTCATTCCCGCGAAGGCGGGAATCGCCCTTCAACGACGAAGCCGATCATCTACTTTGATTGTTCTGTTCTAGCCATTGCCAAACAAAAGCCCGCAACGCGGGGCTTTTTCATTGATGCGCACACCGATGCTGTAAGCCCAAGCTGACAGACCGTCAGGCATTCGGGATACTGCGGTTTGGATTGGAGTCCGGCAGGGTGCTGGGCTCTTCGAGAATGTTCAGGAGTACGTGGAACGTGGCAGCCGATCTAGTCGCCGTCGAGAACCGTCTGTGGGCCACCGCAGACCAGCTTTGGGCCAATACGGGTTTGAAGCCCTCCGAGTTCTCCACGCCGGTGTTGGGCCTGATCTTCCTGCGCTATGCGGACAAGCGCTTTACCGATGTGCAGGCGGTGCTCACCGCCAAGGGGCTAACGCCGGACGATCTGGAGCCGTTCGAGTATCAGGCCGAAGGCGTGATGTATCTGCCAGACGAAGCGCGCTTCTCGCATCTGCTCACGCTCACCGAAGGCGACAACCTGGGCAAGGCCATCAACAATGCGATGGCGCTGGTCGAGGCGCACAACGAGGATCTGAAGGGCGTGCTGCCACGCAGCTTCAACAAGCTGCCCAACCCCACCCTGGTCGAGCTGCTGCGCCTGCTAGCGCCGCTGGAGCTGGAGGGCGATGCGTTCGGCAAGGTGTACGAATACTTCCTCGGCAACTTCGCGATGAAGGAGGGCCAGAAGGGCGGTGTGTTCTACACGCCCACCAGCATCGTGCGGTTGATCGTGGAAATCATCGAGCCGTATCACGGCCGCATCTTCGATCCCGCCTGCGGCTCCGGCGGCATGTTCGTGCAGTCGGCCGAGTTTGTGCGGCGTCACCACAAGAACGCCACCAGCGAGCTCACCGTGTTCGGCACCGAGAAGGCCAGCGACACCGTCAAGCTGGCCAAGATGAATCTGGCCGTGCATGGCCTGTCCGGCAAGATTGTCGAGGCCAACAGCTTCTACGAAGACCCACACAAGAGTGTGGAGCGCTTTGATTTTGTGATGGCTAATCCGCCGTTCAATGTCTCCGGCGTGGACAAGGATCGCCTGAAGGACGATCCGCGCCTGCCACTGGGCCTGCCCAGCACCGACAACGCGAACTACCTGTGGATTCAGTACTTCGCCTCCGCGCTCAATGCGAAAGGCCGCGCCGGTTTCGTCATGGCCAACTCGGCCGGCGATGCGCGCGGCAGTGAGCTGGAAATTCGCAAGAAGCTGATCCAGTCCGGCGCGGTGGATGTGATCGTCAGTATCGGTTCCAACTTCTTCTACACCGTCACGCTTCCTTGCACGTTGTGGTTTCTCGACATGGGCAAGGCGCGTGATGAGAAGCGACGCGATCAGGTGCTGTTTCTCGACGCGCGGGCGGTCTTCCGGCAGGTGACGCGGGCGGTACGCGACTTCACCGACGAGCAGGTCGAGTACCTCGCCAATATCGTGCGGCTGTATCGCGTCGAGAAGCCGGAGCTGGATGCGGGCAGCAAGGCGTTGCTCAAGGACGTGTTCCCGAAGATGCGCTATGCCGATGTGGCCGGGCTGTGCAAGGTCGCGACGCTGGAGGAGATCGAGGCGCAGGGATGGAGTTTGAATCCGGGGCGGTATGTGGGCGTGGGGGAGCGGGCGGCGGATGAGTTCGATTTCGAGGAGCGGCTGCGGGAGTTGAACGAAGAGTTTGAGGTGCTAGCTGGAGAAGCTCGAACGCTTGAGCTGCGCATTGCCGAGAACATTGCTGGGATAATCACACACCAATGAAGCTGATATCTATCGGAGAGTTGGAGCGACTTGGGGCCATCCGCGAAATTCAAGATGGAAATCATGGCGAACTTCACCCAAAGTCAGCTGAATATGTGAAGAGCGGCATCCCGTTTGTGATGGCAAGCAACATTCGTGATGGTCGATTGTTGCTGGACGCATGCGAGCATCTGCCCAAGTCGCGTGCAGATAGCTTACGGATAGGTTTTGCGCTTTCTGGTGACGTGCTCCTCACTCATAAGGGAACTGTGGGCGAAGTAGCCTTAGTACCTGATGTGCCGGACTACCTCATGCTCACTCCGCAGGTGACTTACTACCGAACGGAGGAATCAAAGCTCTCAAATCGCTATCTCGCTTTTGCCTTCCGGTCTACGTACTTCAAGGATCAGCTCGGCAGCATCTCGGCTCAGTCAACACGACCCTATGTCGGGATTACGGCTCAACGTCAGCTGAAAATCCAATATCGAGAGCTTCCGGAACAGCGTCGTATCGCCTCCATCCTTTCCGCCTACGACGACCTGATCGAGAACAGCACGCGGCGCATCGCGATTCTGGAGGAGATGGCGCGGCGCATCTACGAGGAGTGGTTCGTCCGTTTCCGCTTCCCCGGTCACGAGGTCGTGCGAATGGTTGATTCCGAACTGGGACTGGTGCCAGAGGGATGGGGGATCGTTGCCGCGACGCAGGTGATGGAGATCAACCCGACCACCAAGGTTTCCAAGGTGGGCCAGAAGCCATTCTTGCCGATGAACTGTCTATCCGACGGCTCCATGCTGATTGGCAGTCCGGGTGAGCGCGAAGGCAACAGCGGCTCAAAGTTTCGCAACGGCGATACTTTGTTCGCGCGAATCACACCCTGCCTGGAAAATGGCAAGACGGGATTCGTCCAATTTCTGCCCGACGACGAGGCCACGGCGTTTGGCTCCACAGAGTTCATCGTGCTCAGATCTCGAACTCTCTCACCAGAGTTTGTGTACTTGCTGGCGCGATCGGAACCGTTTCGCGAGAACGCAATCAAGAGCATGTCAGGCGCATCGGGAAGGCAGCGGGTACGTGAGGCGTGTTTCGATTCGTTCCTGTTGGCGCAGCCCACTCGCGAGCTGCTCTCGCAGTTCGAGAGCGTGGTTCGTCCGATGTTCAAGCTTGTAAAAGCTCTCGCGCTGAAGAACACCAACCTCCGCACAACCCGCGACCTCCTTCTCCCCAAACTCATCTCCGGCGAACTGGACGTCTCCGCCATGCCCGCGCCCGAGTCCATCGCCGCATGAAGCCCGTCTCCGGCATTCGCGAGGTCGCCGCGAGTTACGGCGAACTGCTGCTGGTGGAGCAGCCGTCGATTGCGTTGCTGGAGTCGCTGGGCTGGACGTATGCCAACCTGTTTGCAGAAACCTTCGGTGCGGCGGGCACCGAGGGGCGCAGCAGTGAACATGAGGTGATCTTGCTGCGTCGCCTGCGCGCTGCGCTGGAGCGGCTGAATGTTGAGCTGCCCACGGCGATTCGCGCCGAGGCGCTGGATCAGGCGGTCGAGCAATTGGCTCGCGACCGTTCCCGACAGATCGCGGTGAATGCCAACCGCGAGTTTTATCAACTGCTCAAGGATGGTGTGCAGGTCACCGTGACGGACGAGCACGGTGGACAGGTCAGCGAGACCGTGCGCGTGATCGACTGGATCACACCGACCAATAACGACTTCTTTCTCACCTCGCAGATGTGGGTGGCCGGCGACATGTACCGCCGCCGTTGCGACCTGCTTGGTTTCGTCAACGGCCTGCCACTGGTGTTCATCGAATTGAAGAAGCCGTCGGTGCCGCTGAAGAGCGCGTTCGACGACAACCTGCGCGACTATCGCGGCCAGTCGATCCCGCAGCTGTTCCATCCGAACGCTTTCATCCTGCTGTCCAACGGCTCGGATACGCGGGTCGGCACGCTCACCAGCGCGTGGGAGCATTTCTTCGACTGGAAGCGCGTACTGGACGAGGACGAGCCGGAGCCGCCGCGGAAGGTGTCGCTGGAAGTTGCCTTGCATGGCCTGTGCGAGCCGGCGCGCCTGCTGGACTACGTGGAGAACTTCACGCTGTTCGAGGAAGGCAAGGGCGGCTTGATCAAGAAGGTGGCGAAGAACCACCAATTTCTCGGCGTCAACAAGGCCATCGCGCGGCTGGTGGAGTTGAAAGCGGAGCAGGGCGCGGAGCGCAAACGGCTGGGCGTGTTCTGGCATACCCAGGGTTCCGGCAAGTCGCTGTCGATGGTGTTCTTTGCCGACAAGGTGCTGCGCAAGCAGTCGGGCAACTGGAGCTTCGTGATCGTCACCGATCGCGAAGAACTGGACGAGCAGATCAGCAAGACCTTCAAGGCGACCGGGGCGACGACGCGCGAGGATGTGCGCGCCAGCAGCAGCGAGCATCTCAAGGAGCTGCTGCGCGGGCATGAGCGTTACATCTTCACCCTGATCCAGAAGTTCCGGAATGAACCGGGCCTACCGTATCCGTTGCTGTCGGAGCGCTCCGACATCATCGTGATCACCGATGAGGCACACCGCAGCCAGTACGACATCTTTGCGCTGAACATGCGCCATGCCTTGCCCAACGCGGGTTTCATCGGCTTCACTGGCACACCGCTGATCAAGGGCGAGGACGAACGCACCCGCGAGTTGTTCGGCGACTACGTGAGCGTGTACGACTTCGCCCGCTCCATCGAAGACGGCGCGACGGTGCCGCTGTACTACGAGAACCGCATCCCCGAGGTGCAGCTGACCAACGAGCAGCTCAATACCGACATGGAGCGGCTGCTGGATGACGCCGAGCTGGACGAGGCGCAGCAGAAGAAGCTGGAGCGCGAGTTTGCCCGCGAGTACCACATCATCACCCGCGAGGATCGGCTGGAAGCGATCGCCGCCGATGTGGTGAGCCATTTCACCGGGCGTGGCTATCGTGGCAAAGCGATGATGGTGTGCATCGACAAGGCGACCGCCGTGCGCATGTTCGACAAGGTGCGCGCGCGCTGGCACACCGAGGTCGAACGTCTCAAGGCAGACCTAGCCAAGGCACATGGCGAAGATCGTGAGCCATTGATCGCACGCATCCGCCTGATGGAAGACACCGACATGGCGGTGGTGGTATCGCAGGGCCAGAACGAGGTGGAGGATCTGCAGGCAAAGGGCCTGGACATCCGGCCGCACCGCGAACGGATGGTGCGGGAGGAACTGGCCGAGAAGTTCAAGGACGAGAAAGACCCGCTGCGGCTGGTGTTCGTCTGCGCCATGTGGATCACCGGCTTCGACGTGCCGACCTGCTCGACTATCTACCTCGATAAGCCGATGAAGGCGCACACGCTGATGCAGACCATCGCGCGTGCCAACCGCGTGGCGCCGGGCAAGGAGTCCGGGTTGATCGTGGATTACGTCGGCATTTTCCGTGCGTTGCAGAACGCGCTGGCGATTTATGCGCAGCCTGTCGACGGCAAGGGCGGCAGTTCACCGATCCTGAGCAAGGACGCACTGGTGGCGGCGTTGCGCGAAGCCATCGGCGAAGCCCGCGGGTTCTGTCAGGTGCTTGGCGTGGATCTGGATGCGATTGCCTGCTCGCGCGGCTTCGAGCGCATCGGTTTTATCGATGATGCGATCGAGGCGATCCTGCAGTCGGACGCCAGCAAGAAACACTACGTGCAGATCGCCAATCGTGTGGCGCGCCTGTTCAAGGCGATCCTGCCCGATCCGATGGCGAACGAACTGGCACCGCTGGCGGTGCTGGTGGCCTATCTCGCCGCCAAGCTGCGCGCCGGGACGGAACAGCCGGATATCTCCGCGGTGATGGCGGACGTGGAGGAGTTGTTGAACGACTCCATCGCCACCGAGGGCTATCACATCGGCCAGACCGACAAGCCCACGCAACTGGTCAATCTCTCCGAAATCGACTTCGCGGCGCTGCAGGAGAAATTTGCCCAAGGCAAAAAGCGCACCGAGGCGGAGAAGTTGCGCCGTCTGATTGAAGGCAAGCTGGCGCAGATGCTGCAGCTCAATCATTCGCGTGCGGATTTCGCCGAGAAATTCCAGAAGCTGATCGATGCCTACAACGCCGGCAGCAAGAACATCGAGACTTTTTTCAAAGAGATGGTGGATTTTGTCGGCGAGTTGAGTGAGGAAGATCGCCGAGCGGTTGCTGAGGGCCTCACCGAGGAAGAACTGGCGCTCTTCGACATTCTCACCAAGCCCGAGCCAGTGCTTACAAAGAAAGAAGAGGCAGAGGTCAAGGCCGGCTGTCGCGAGTTACTTGAAACGCTCAAGCGAGAAAAGCTCGTGCTGGATTGGCGCGAGAAGCAGCAAGCCAAGGCTGGTGTGATGCAGACACTCAAAGTTGGTTTGAGAAAATTGCCGGCCCCTTTTACGCGCGATCTTCAGCAAGAAAAATTCGCGCGAGCCTTTGCACATATCTATGACTCATATTCTGGCGCGGGGCGTAGCGTTTATGGAGTTTGAGCATTGCTATATTTTCGAACACTGAAGATCGGATAGCAGGGTAGCCGTATTGCGTCTGTTCGACTGCGTGCATCTGTGTCCCATCGTAGTGAATGCAACAGTCGCCAAATCATTGTCAAACTCCTGATTGACACGACATCCACAGCGCCGCGCGCTAAATCGGGGCACTGTCGCCAGTCGACGCCACATGCGGGAGCATCGCCATGGCTATTGAGAAAGCGCGTGCTGCAGCGAAGAAGGATAAGCGTGAGGGCAAGTCCGCCAGCACGCAGGCGGGTGAGTATGTGCATGAGGTGATCGAAAATATTCGCAAGGGCAAGCACGGCGCGCGTTCGGCCAAGCAGGCGATTGCGATTGGTCTGTCCGAGGCGCGGCGCGACGGCGTCAAGTTGCCGGTGTCGAAAACGGCCAGCAAGACGGTAAAGAAAAAGGCCGCGCAGGATACGACGGCGGGTAAGCATCCGCACAAGCCGTCGGCCACACGATCGAAGGCGATCACCAAGGCGCTGAAGAAGGAAGGCCACAGCGCAGCGTCCACCAAGGCGCTGTCTGCGCAAACCAAAAAGGCCAGTGCCAAACGCACGGCTGCATCGCGTTCGGCTGCCGCGAAAAAGGCGGTGAAGACGAAGGGTGCAGCAGGGCGATCCGCCGCCGCGAAAAAGGCTGCGCGCACGCGCAAGAAAGCCGACTGAACGACCCGACCGATGTTCTGTCGAGGAGCAACCACGTGACACAGCAGCAACCCGGTGAAATTCCGATACCGCGTCATCCCGAACCGATTGATCCGCCGGTTGATCCGAATGGCCCGCGGCCCCCATTACCGCAGCAAGAGCCACCGGTTCCACATCCGTATTCTCCGCCACCGACCAGGCCCGAACCAAGCGACCCACGCAAGGCGCCGGTGATCACGCCGGGCGGCGTGCCGGAAACACCGATCAGCAAACGACCGATTCCCGGCAAGACGGGTGATGCGACGTCGTGACGTGCGGAAGGAATCGTATGGCTAGCAAATGCGGTGCCGACGCATGAGGTCAGAGTTCCTCATTAACGACCAGCGTGAAGCAATATGAAAGTTCGGTGCGACCCGGTTTTGCCTTTTGACCTTGATGCAGGCGCATGGTCTGTGCAATCGATGTGCAACAGATCCTGCACGAACAAGATTGTTTGAACGATCAAAGGCGCTTCAAAGGGAACCTGTGTAATCTGCGTGAGTTCAATCCACGCCATCCCGTTTTCATGAGGCGCCCATGTTCAAGGAATACACCCGCTACGACGCGAGCGGTCTGGCCGAGCTGATCGCCCGCGGCGATGTTTCGCCGACGGAGGTATTGGAGGCTGCGATGGCAAGAGCGGCCGAGGTGAATCCAAAACTTGCGGCGATCTGCATTCCGATGGATGCGATGGCGCGCGAGCGGGTGAAGATGTCTTTGCACGGTCCGTTCGCCGGCGTGCCTTTTCTGATCAAGGACATTGCGCAGGATTACGCTGGCGTGCCGACCACTGCCGGGAGCAGGGCGCTGCGCCACTGGACGCCGACCAGGCATGCAGAAATTGTGCAGCGGTTTCTCGATGCGGGGCTGGTGATCTTCGGCAAGACGTCGACGCCCGAGTTTGCGTTCAAGGGCGAGACCGCGCCGCTGATCTGGGGCAGCCCCACGCGCAACCCGTGGGATCTCGACCGTACATCCGGTGGTTCATCCGGCGGTGCGGCGGCGGCCGTGGCGGCGGGGATCGTGCCGGCAGCGGGTGCGTCGGATGGTGGCGGCTCGATTCGAATTCCTGCGTCTTACTGCGGATTGTTTGGGTTGCGCCCTTCGCGTGGTCGTGTGCCCAGCGGGCAGGCGCATGGCGAGTTCTGGGATGGCGCATCGAGCCAGCATGCTTTGACGCGCAGCGTGCGCGACTCGGCGCGCATTCTCGATGCCATTGCTGGCGCCGACGTCGGCGCACCGTTCGTGATCGCACCGCCCGAGCGCTCTTACGCGGAAGAGATACAGCGGCCGGCGGGCAAGCTGCGCATTGGCTACAGCGTGCAATCGCCGTTGGGTACGCCGGTGCATCCCGAATACGTGCAGGCGGTGATGCGCACGGCAAAGCTGCTCACGGATCTTGGCCACGATGTGGAGCCTGCCCAGCCCGAAGTCGATGGCCACGCGCTGGCACGCAGTTTCATCACCATGTATTTCGGCCAGGCGGCGGCGAGTATCGCGCAGGCCAGGCGTCTCACCGGCGCAGGTAACGAGGCGTTTGAACTGGAGACGCGCGTGCTCGCGTTGCTCGGTCGCACGCTTAGTGCCGGTGATTATGTGGATCAGCGCGCGCGCTGGAACGACTATGCGCGTGCGCTGGGTCGTTTTCATCAAAGCTACGATCTTTACCTGACGCCGACAGCGGCGCAGCCACCCAACCGCATCGGTGAACTAGCCACGCCGCCGCTGCAGCAGGTCGCGGCAAAAATCGTGCTGGCGCTGGGCGCGGGCAAGCTGCTTTTCAAAAGTGGCATGGTCGACAAATTGGTGGCGACGAGTTTGCAGCGCGTACCGTTTACCCAGCTGTCCAACCTCACCGGCACGCCGAGCATGTCGGTACCACTGCACTGGGCACCGGCAGAAACGGGTGGCGCAGAACTACCCTACGGCGTGCAGTTTGTGGCGCGCTTTGGTGATGAGGCGATGCTGTTGCGCTTGGCCGCGCAACTGGAGCAGGCGCAGCCGTGGAGTGAGCGCAGGCCGCCGCTGCAGTAAGGCGGATCCCTGATCCCTAATGGCGAAGTACCACTGCCGTTGGTGAGCTCGCTGAAGATCGGATGGCGGCGCTGATCTTCAGCGCGAGCTACAGACTGTTCTTCGCTTCTGGCATCATCACATCAACAACACTTCCAGAAAACAGACAATACAGGTGGACGTCTAAAGTGACGTATCGCCTTGTGGCGAAATGGATCGAGCTGTCAAAATTTCTCGGATGACCTTTGGGGGGCTTGTTGAAACAATATTCCACGCCAACTTTGCCGCCGTTGGTTGAATCCCGGCGACTATCGGTACTGCATTCCTACGATATTCTGGACACGCCGCGTGAGGCTGCCTTTGACGACATCGCTCGCATCGCGTCGATGGTCTGCGGCACGCCGAGGGCGTCGATTACCCTGATTGACGCCGAGCGGCAGTGGTTCAAATCAGAGATCGGAATGGGTGGGTCGGAGACGCTGATCAATGCGTCGATCTGTGTGCATGTCATGCTGGAACATGATGTGTTGATTATCCCCGATATCAGTGTCGACGCACGCTTTGCCAACAACCCCTTGTTCACCGACGATCCCGGTCTGAAGTTTTATGCCGGCGCACCGATCACGACGGCGGACGGCGTCTCAGTGGGTACGGTCTGTGTGGTGGATACGGTCACACGCATCTTGACACCTGAGCAGATAGACACGCTGCGCATGCTGGCGCGTCAGGTAATGCTGCTGCTGGAGTTACGCAAGATGCTGAAGAACAGCGAACGTAGCAGTGACTACCGTGCCCACCTGCTGGCGAATGCAGCGCACGAACTGCGTCAGCCGCTGTTTGTGGCATCGCTTTCGGTGCAAAGCCTGTTGCCGGACGCGGCTCCGCAGCAGATCAAGCGCCTCAAGCTGGCCGATGGCGGTATGGAAACCATCAAAAATGGCCTTAATCGCATGCTTATTGCGGCTAGTGTCAGGGCGACTTTTACGTTGGCCAATTTCGCCGATACAAACCTCGGCGATATTCTTGAATATATCAGTGCCAATTTTGCGCCGGCCGCCGAACACAAGGAGATTCGCTTTCGCGTGATGCGTACACGCCTGAAGGTGATCAGCGACGCCGCCAAACTCGAAACGCTGGTCGGCAACCTAGTGGCCAATGCGGTGAAGTACACCGAAGCGGGCGGACGGGTTGTCATTGGTTGCCGCCGTCACTCCGATCACGTCGCGCTGCATATCATCGATACGGGTATCGGCATGGCGAACGAAGCCATCGATGCGCTGTTCGAGGCTTTCCGGCAAGGGGAGGCGAGGTCCGGAGGGCATGGTTTGGGCCTATGGATCGTCAAGCGGACGGCCGAGGCGCTGGGTATTACGGTGCAGGTGCGGTCCATCCCGAGTCAGGGGACGCATTTCACACTGCGCATTCCTGCGTTGCCATCTCCTGATGTATCCGATGAACCGGCGATTCAAATAGTCTGAGCAGACTATTTGAACGGAAGCATGTCAGGGCCGAACGTGCGCCAATTGCCGTCGGCACCCTGAATGGCGATACACGCCTGGTCACCACATTTTTTGACGGCAGCGTTGGCTGATTGCATCGCGAACGCAAGTGCGGCGACACGGGAATCGAAGTCCTTGCGGCCTTCGGCCAATCCATCCAGATGCCACGTCTGTATGTTCCCCTGTTCGTAGGGAATCTCGTAAAAAATCATGGCTCACTATCCTCGAACACCACGTGCGGTGCGATTATCGAGATAGTCGATGCATTGCTGGCGTGAGGGCCAAGATGGCTGAAGCGTGTTGCGTACGCATAAAGCGTGATGGAGATCACTCATCACGAAGAGGCATTTCTGATTTCCGTATTGATGAATAATCGATTGGCGCTGAGTACAGGCTTGCTTCGAATCGGCAGATCAAGAAGTGCACCACCGATGAGGATCGGCGGTGCACGCTGAGCAGCATACAGCGTTGGCAGTGTCGGCCCCGATCGACACCCGGGATCGAATCAAGGTATCGATCAGTGCTTCTGACGACGGATGCGACGGCTGTCCTGATTCTCGGACTTGTTCAGGCGCTTGTCTTCGCCCTTGGTGAGATGGCCGTTGTGCTTGGCTTCGTCAGCACTCTCGCGCTGGGCAATATTGGAGTCCTGCTTCTCATCGCGGGCCGCCTGTTTGGCGTTCATCTTGCCATCGGCAACGCCGTTCTGGATGCGATTTTGTTGATTGCTCAGGCGCTGGTTCACTTCATTGACACGCGGATGGCCGGGAACGGCGGTGTCCTGTGCGATGACGGTGCCCGAGACGAATGCCGAAAAAGCCACCAGGCCGATCACGCTGAGGCGAAACGTTGCATTGGTTTTCATCACTTCATCCTATTTGGGTGAGCAAGAGTGAGTAAGGCTATGGACATTGGCGTCCTGCAAGGAAACACCATCTCATGTGTGTCTGATTTGGAATAATTACCCCGCGCGCGGCATCTCCCATGCCGCTATCGAGCTGGCCCGCTACGTTCGATGTGTGGCTGAGGGCGGGCGTGCAGGGTAGAGAACGTGAAGTGTCCGCAACACGTTGACTACACTTCTTTACAAATATCGCTACGGTTCAGACTCGCGGCAGTGCAGCAAATAGTGGGTCTTGGGACATGTGTGCAGATCAATTGCGCGATAGGCACGACAAACCATCGATTCAACTAATGCTACGCTTCAGTGTGATGGACTGAGTAGCGCCGCACGTGCCGTAGGCGAGGTGAATACGCAGGTCACATCATGCGCACAGTCGGGGATAACCACGACGGCTCGATGCTTGTTCGGCGCGAGAAGCTGGCGATCGTACGCAGCGTAAGCCAGCCCGCGCTGCAGTCGAAAGCTGCCCTGTGCTTCAGCGGCGCAGGATTTGTCGAGGATGTGCGAGTACGTACCTCTACCGGTGCCGCTGTCTTGTGCGGCTTCCAGATAGAAGATGTCAGCGCTGGCGTAATGCGCGCGTGCAACTGATGCTGCGCGCTTCAGTGAAGCAGGTAATCCATCGGTGCCGTATTTCCATTGATTGACGGTGGGGCAGGCATTGATCGGTGGAGCGAGATGGAAGCGGCAGCTCGCATCTGCACAAGTGGATTCGCTTGTCGGGTCCCCATCTGCGACAGGCCGTACACCGTCGAAATACAACCACGTTCCTGGATCGGCGACGACGTAGCGGAGGGCCACCTTGCTGGAAACATCCGCTGCCGCAAAGCCAATGTAGTGCTGCACCATCTGCGCACCGGCAGAGAAGCCAGCGATCGTTACCACGCTTACCGTTGGCCACCGTCGCGTGACTTCAACGACTAGCGCATCCAATGCGGTGAACGAGGTTATGCCGCGTGCGTTGTCTGCTTCACCACCATCCAGCCAGCTGGCACAGGTCCATAGAAGATCGCCGGTCTGCGCCGTGGGAACGCCGGCTGTCGAACACTTGCTGGCTTCATCAGGCGATACCTGGAAAACCGGCGCGATAATGACGGTGTTTTTCCTGGTGTCCGCCAAGCTTGATGCAGCCAGCGCTGCATTGAATGTGATGTTGGCATCGTGCGGATGGCCATGGATCACGATCAGTGCCGAACGGGGTCCAGTTGGCCCAGCTGCAGCTTCTGCTGATTGCGATGCGTAGTAGTGCAGCTGCCCCGAACCCGGTGCGGGTTGAAACGAAAAGTAGCAGTCATCGGATGCCTGCTGCTGGCAGGAAGGTACTGAGGCCGCATGAGCCGCTATCGGCAGCAAACCAAGCATTACCATGCCGATAACGGTGCGAAGAAAAAGCCGAACAATAGAACTCAAACCGTGAGCATGCATGAGGCGTCATCAAAGGCTTTGGTCTAGTCAGCGTAGAGCATGTTCAACGCGTGGGAGAAGGAGCCTTGCCAGAGCGTATTGGCTGCCTTCATAAACCTGACGAGTTGAGTTGTATCGGAAGTTTTCCTCAGGCGAAACGCGGTCTGAGCGCGTTTGATGCGGTGTGCGGTATCGCGGTGCATCGTAGACGCTTCGCCGATGCTAGGCTTTGACGCTATCGGGCATCGTATGCTCACACTGTCCCCGTTTCCGCTGGAGTTGCACTGTGATGAAACGCATCGTCCGCACCTTTGTCGCGTTGGGGCTTCTGCTGGTCGCATCGCTTGGCGCCGCACAGATCCAGATCAAACCGCTGAAGGATGCGAAGCCGAATATTCCGGTGACGATCGGCAGCCATCCGCTGACGGCGGACGATGCAGGCGCATGGCTCGATGGCCTGTTTCCCTACGGACTGGCCAAGAACAATCTGGCGGCGGCGGTCGTTGTGGTGGTGAAGGACGGCCAGATTCTGGTGTCCAGAGGGTATGGCTACGCCGACATTGCGGCGAATAAAAAGGTCGATCCGGCAACCACACTGTTTCGTCCGGGCTCGATCTCCAAGACGTTCCTGTGGACGGCAGTGATGCAGCTGGTCGAGCAGGGCAAGCTCAATCTCGATGCGGACGTGAACCAGTATCTGGATTTCACCATTGCGCCGCGCGACGGCAAGCCGATCACGATGCGCGATCTGATGACGCATACGCCGGGCTTCGAGGAGACGCTGAAGAATCTGTTTTCGCACGATGACCAGTTGCCGATGAGCAACGAGGCGTGGCTGAAGGAGTGGGTACCCGAGCGCGTGTTTGCGCCAGGCGAAGTATCGGCGTATTCGAACTATGGTGCGGCGCTGGCCGGCTATATCGTGCAGCGCGTTTCCGGCCAGCCATTTGACGAATACATCGAACAGCACATCTACCAGCCGCTGGGCATGCAACACGCCACGTTCCGCCAGCCGCTGCCGGCCAATCTCAAGGGTGACATGGCCAAGAGTTATGTATCGGCCAGCACACCGCCGAAGTCGTTCGAAATGGTCGTAAGCGACCCGGCCGGTGGCATGTCGGTGAGCGGCGAGGACATGGCGCGCTTCATGATCGCGCAGCTGCAGAACGGTACTTACAACAACATGCAGATTCTGCGGCCGGAGACGGCAAAGGCGATGCACGATTTCACGCACTATTCGGTGCCGGGGCTGATGCCGATGGCGTTGGGCTTCTATCACATGGATCGTAACGGCCAGACCATCATCGGCCATGGTGGCGATACCGAACTGTTCCACAGCGGGATGATGCTTTTTCTGCAGCAGAACGTCGGCATCTTCGTCTCGATCGATGGCGACAAGGACGGTGGTCTGCGTAAGCAATTACTGGATGGTTTTACCGATCGCTATTTCCCCGCGTTGCCGCAACTGCCGCAGCCGACGCTGGGTACGGCACGGGCGCATGGCATGTTGCTGGCCGGTCGCTATATCGGCAGCCGCGGGTCGTTCGACAATTTTCTGTCGATTGGCAATCTGCTGTCGCAGCCGAAAATTTTCATGACACCGGATGGCACGTTGATTACGCCGGACTTCAAGAATATGGCCGGGCAGCCCCGGCACTGGCGCGAGGTGAAACCATTTCTATGGCTGGACGATGCCAGCGGCAGCCATTTAGGTGCGCTGATGCAGAACGGCAAGCTGCGCTGGATTTCGTTCGATGAGGCATCGCCGGTGGCGGTGTGGATGCCGGTATCGTTTTGGCAGTCAGCCGCATGGAATCTGCCACTGCTGTATTTGTCACTGCTGGTGTTTCTGCTGACGGCGCTGCTCTGGCCTGTCGCAGCGCTGGTGCGTTATCGCTGCGGCAAAGCCTTTGCGCTGATGGGCGTGGCGCGGCGCTGGTATCGGCTCAGCCGAGTGGTAGCGATTCTGCATCTGCTGTTTGCCGCTGGTTGGCTGCTCGCGTTGCTGCAATTGAATATCGGCATCGCCCATTTCAACAACGCATTCGATGGCACGCTGCGCTTGATCCAGCTGATTGGCGTGCTGGCGATACTCGGCACGATCGCAGTGGTGATGAATGCCGTTTGCGCGTGGCGCCAGCCGAGCGGCTGGTGGCGCAAGACGAATAGTCTGTTATTGCTGATTGCTTGTCTCGCCGCGATCTGGTTTGCCTTCAGTCTGCACCTGCTCAACGTGCATCTGAACTACTGACTTGCATGCAGCTTGGTCAGTAGCGTGCGAGTTTGGTTTCCAGACGCAGCCGTTTGCGCAGGCTGGCGAGAATGCGCGGATCGGGAAAGGTCTTGAGCGCGGCGCGCAGTACCAGGATGTCCTGCCGCCAGCCCAGCTGATCGGCGAGGCGGGCCAGTGCCTTGGCGGATTTGCTTTTGTGCGTGTCGCTGGTCTGGATCTTGCTGCCGGCTAGTCGGTTCAGTGCATGAATCGTATTCAACTGCAGTCGCAGACGTCGCACGCGTCGTCGCCAGCGATGCAGGCTGGCGGGGGTTCCCTGTTCGGCGGCGTCGTGTTCGGACTTGTTGACCCGGCGATGGCTTTTCTTGATGGATAGCTGCAGCGATTTCTGACTGACGCGTTTCCAGCGCAACTTGTCGAACACGATGGCGATGTCACCTATCGCGGCGGTACGCCGAGCGAACGCAGGATCTTTGTCCAGCTCGGTTTCGAGGAGAAGGTCTCGCTGCACGGCCAGCACTTGCGCCGCGATTGCCCATTCACCCGTCTCGTCACCAATCGCCAGCTTTTCGGCCATCGCCACGACGACCTGCGAATCGCGCAGCGCCGAGAGGCGCTTGGCCTGATTTCGTAGCGCGATGTCGATCTTGGCCGTTTCGTGCCCAACCGCATCGCTGACCAGCGCGAGCAGGCTGCGCAGGCGGCGGATGGCCTTGCGTGCCTCGTGGATGCCGCGGTGCCGATCCTTCCTGTTGCCCAGTGCCTTGGCGATAGCCTTGCACTCCTTGCGGGCGAGGGCGGCCAGAAAAGTGCCTGTCACGGGTGGCGTATCGGCATTCATGAATCGGACGATCCTGGCTGACGAAGCGCCAGTGTACGTTGCAAACGCTCGAACCATGACAGTTTTATGGAGGTAAGCATCGATAAACCAACGGATGACATATGCAGGTCATATTCGGCTGCTTAAGTCGGGGACTCATCTCTACCGGTGCGCGACCATGAACAGCACGACCAGCTCCGACCTGATCGACAGCGTGAAGGGATCACCGAATCAACGGCTTTTCGGGTTCGGCATCTTTGGCCTGTGTCTGCTGATCGCCGCCATTTACGTGGGCGTGCAGCTCAATCACGACCTGACGATCATCCCGTCCGGCACGGCGACGAGCTATTTCCTGCTGGCCACCGCGCTGCTGATCGCGCTGGGTTTCGAGTTCGTCAATGGCTTCCATGACACCGCCAACGCAGTGGCCACGGTGATCTATACCCGCTCGCTGCCAGCGAGCTTTGCGGTGGTCTGGTCGGGCGGCTGGAATTTCGTCGGTGTGATGGTCTCCAGCGGTGCAGTGGCCTTCGCGGTTCTGCAGTTGCTGCCGATCGACCTCGTGCTCAACGTGGGGTCGGGTGTCGGCTTTGCGATGGTGTTTGCGCTGCTGATCGCCGCGATCATCTGGAACCTGGGCACGTGGTCGCTTGGCCTGCCGTCGTCCAGTTCGCACACGCTGATCGGCTCGATCATCGGCGTAGGCCTGATGAACCAGTTGATGCACGGCGGCGCGGCCAGCAGCAGCGTCGACTGGAGCCAGGCCTGGAACGTGGGCAAATCGCTATTGGTATCGCCGGTGGTTGGCTTCGTCTTCGCGGCGCTGCTGCTCTACGCGCTGAAACTACTGGTGCGCGTGCCGGCGCTGTATGCCGAACCGAAGGGCGAGCAGCCGCCACCGTTCTGGATCCGCAGCATCCTGATTCTTACCTGCACCGGCGTGTCGTTCGCACACGGTTCCAACGACGGCCAGAAAGGCATGGGCCTGATCATGCTGATTCTGATCGGCACGGTGCCCGCAGCCTATGCGCTGAACCGCACCGTGACGCCGAGCGAGACACAAACCTTTATCT
Source organism: Rhodanobacter sp. A1T4 (assembly GCF_014207185.1). GTDB lineage: Bacteria > Pseudomonadota > Gammaproteobacteria > Xanthomonadales > Rhodanobacteraceae > Rhodanobacter. The sequence goes on along the minus strand of NZ_JACHCP010000009.1, from coordinate 67,780 downwards.
CGGTGGCGCATCACGCTAGTGAAGTGCTGGGTCGTTACACCACCGGTGCCACGCCGGTGGCGTCGCCGCGCGACGAGATCGAGCATTACATCAATAGCCATCAGGTGACACCAACGACCTTGGTGGCAGTGCGTCAGTTGACCGATACCATCGGCAGTCAGGCCGGGCAAAGTCCATCGTTGTCGGACGTTCCGCAGACCCAGGTCAACAACGTGCGCAACAACATGTATCTGACCTCCGAGGCATTGCGCCTGATGGCCAAGACCAGGCAGCCGGCCTTCGCGCCGGCGGATCAGGCGGTGCTCGATAACTACCACACCTTGCTTGACCGCTCGACCAAGTTCATCCCAACCTGGGTCAAGGTGGCGGTGGCGATCGCGTTGGGCCTGGGCACCATGGTGGGCTGGCGGCGCATCGTGCGCACCGTCGGCGAGCGTATCGGCAAGCAACACTTGACCTATGCGCAGGGCGCTTCAGCGGAACTGGTGGCAGCGATTACCATTGGCGCAGCCGATCGCTTTGGTCTGCCGGTGAGTACCACGCATGTGCTGTCGTCAGGCGTTGCCGGCGCCATGGTGGCGAACGGTTCTGGCCTGCAGTGGAGCACCGTGCGCAGCCTGTTGCTGGCCTGGGTGTTGACCCTGCCGGTCTCCATTGCGCTGGCTGCCGGTCTATTCTGGGCATTCCGCCACGTGTTCTGAACTTGTGCGGCCGGTGCGGTGTTACACGTTTCTGCGGAGCCGCGCGTATCACGCGGCGTATCAATCGAGCCTGCGGCATCGGCCACACAGCAGCCACTGGTCAAGGCGGCTGCGCGTCGATTTGCCCCGTGAGTTCGATGCTGCGTGGCGCCGCCAGTCCGCCGTAATGGGCGTCGATCTTCTGGAGCAAGGTCCGCGCGTCATCACGCCTGCCATTGGCAAGCAGTGTACTAACCTGTTGCAGTTGGTCGGTCAGTTGCCTCTCGATGTGTGCGCGACAATCGGCGAGTTGGTCCGGGTTGTGTTGCGCATCTTTATCAAGCATATGCAATGCATGATCCAGAATTGCCGGATCGGCGACTGCATGCCATGCCCATGGCGCTGTCTCGACATCCACATTTGAAACGCACCAGGTCTGCATCGATTTTCGGCTGAGCACATCCATGGCGAGATTGGCATCGTCATGCTGACCGGTCACATAGACCAATCGTGTCGAATCCTGGAACTGTCGGAACAATTCCGCCGGAGGTAACGGGATCTGTTCGCCGATAGGATCGCTGCCGGCATCCAGCAGCACTCCGTGAAACAGATCCGGATAGCCAAGCGCAACACGCATGGCCACCCGTGAGCCGCCGGAAAATCCACCGATGTAAATCCGCTGCGGATCGACCGGATAGCGTCGGATGATGTTCTGCGCTGCAAGCAGGGCCAGCGGTTCGCGACGGTCGATTAGGTTGGCGTCATTACCCGAATTCGTCGCACTGACAAAGATCACACCGTGGCGATCCAGCGCCGCGATCCATGGTGCAGGAACGATGGCGCCTTGCCACGGCGGCACGAATACCAGCAGCGCATAACCGTGTGGAGGTACCTTGGCGGGTACATAGACGGCGAATCTTTCGTGTGCGAGATCGACAGGCTGTTCGCGCATGGCCTGATTCGAGCGCATCGATTCCCGATGTACGTGCAACGCGTTCAACGGACTCAACAGGCGCCGTGCCAGTTCGGCACTGCGCGAGAGCGGCGAATAGTCGGTGAACACCACATTGCGAAGCAGGCCGACGGCTGCTGTCGGCGTGTCGCTAGCGACCGCGTGCAGCGGCATCGACAAGGCACCAAGCATGAGCAGGCATCGCGCGATCATGCGGGTAAAGCTAGCACCGAAGACAAAAACTGGCGTGTGCCATGCGGGCGCCACAGACGGCTGAATGTGGTGGTTTCCGTCTGGACAAATCCATGGCGTGTCGGGCGCACCTGAGCAAGCACGGATCGACAAAGATGGCGGCAAAAAAAGGCCCCGCATGGCGAGGCCTTATCAAATGGAAAGATCGAAGGGGCGTCAGGCTTCCACTTCTTCCTTGTACGCATCGATCGGGATGCAGGCGCACATGATGTTCTTGTCACCGTAGACGTTGTCCACGCGGGCTACCGGCGACCAGTACTTCTGCAGCTTCAGGCTGGGCAGCGGAAAGGCCGCCAGTTCGCGCGGGTAAGCGTGCGTCCATTCGCTGGCCGACACGGCCGTCGCCGTATGCGGGGCATTCTTCAGCGGGTTGTCTTCGCGATCGAGCTTGCCTTCCTCGACGGCGCGGATTTCTTCGCGGATCTGGATCATCGCGTCGATGAAGCGGTCCAGCTCGTGCTGCGATTCGCTCTCGGTCGGTTCGACCATCAGCGTGCCGGACACCGGGAAGCTCAGCGTCGGCGCGTGGAAGCCGAAGTCGATCAGACGCTTGGCGACGTCTTCCGCACCGATCCCGGTGGTCTCCTTCAGCGGACGCAGGTCGAGGATGCACTCGTGCGCCACAAGACCGTTGCGGCCGGTGTACAACGTCTCGTAATGCGGAGCCAGTCGTTTGGCCACATAGTTGGCGTTGAGCAGCGCCACCTGCGTGGCCTTGCGCAGGCCTTCGCTGCCCATCAGGGTGATGTACATCCACGAGATCGGCAGGATCGAGGCCGAACCGAAGGGCGCCGCGGACACCATGCCGACTTGCGCTTTGCGATCTTCCTGATCGCCGCCAACACGGATGTCGGCATCAATAACCGTTTTAGGCAAGAAGGGGGCAAGATGTGATTTCACCGCGCACGGTCCCACGCCCGGGCCGCCGCCGCCATGCGGGATGCAGAAGGTCTTGTGCAGATTCAGATGTGACACGTCCGAGCCCCACTTGCCGGGCTTGGCCACGCCGACCAGCGCATTCATGTTGGCGCCGTCGGTATAGACCTGGCCGCCGTGCTGATGAATGGTTTCGCAGATCGCCACAATGTCTTCTTCGAATACGCCATGGGTGGACGGGTAGGTGATCATCAGCGCGGCCAGACGATCGGAATACTTTTCGGCCTTGGCGCGGATATCGTCGATGTCGACGTTGCCGTTCGCATCGCACTTGGTCACCACCACCGTCATGCCGCACATCTGCGCGGACGCCGGGTTGGTGCCGTGCGCGGATTCGGGAATCAGACAGATGTCACGATGGCCCTCGTTGCGCGAACGGTGGTACGCACGGATCGCCAGCAGGCCGGCGTATTCGCCCTGTGCGCCGGAATTCGGCTGCAGGCTCACCGCGTCATAGCCGGTGCACTCGACCAGCATCGCCTCGAGGCTGTCGATCAGCTGCGTGTAGCCCTGTGTCTGTGAGGATGGCGCCAGCGGATGGATATTGCCGAACTCGGGCCACGTGACCGGAATCATCTCGGCGGTGGCGTTGAGCTTCATGGTGCAGCTGCCTAGCGGGATCATGGTGCGATCCATCGCCAGATCCTTGTCGGCCAGTGTGCGCATGTAGCGCAGCATTTCATGCTCGCTGTGATGCGTGTTGAACACCGGGTGCGTGAGGAACGCACTGGTACGGCGCAGACCGGCTGGCAGGGCGTCGTCGGTGGCGTCGTCGAGCGCGTCGATGTTATCGATAGCCACGCCAGCGCCGAACAGTTTGGCCAATGCGATCACGTCCTCGCGCGTCGTGGTTTCATCCAGGCTGATGCCCAGGCTCGTGCTGTCGATGCGGCGCAGATTGAGATGAGCAGACTCGGCCTTCGCATGAATGGCATCGGCGTCGACGTTCACTACATGCAACGTGTCAAAGAAATCCGGACCGACGGCAATGCCGGCCTTGCCCAGCGCACCGGCCAGGATGGCGCTGAGGCGATGCACGCGGCGGGCGATGCGGGTCAGCCCTTCCGGACCGTGATACACGGCATACATGCTCGCCATGACCGCCAGCAGCACCTGCGCGGTGCAGATATTGGACGTGGCCTTCTCGCGGCGGATGTGCTGCTCGCGTGTCTGCAGGGTCAGGCGGTACGCCGGCTTGCCTTCGGCATCGATGGAGACGCCGATCAGACGGCCGGGCATCGAACGCTTATACGCGTCGCGACAGGCCATGAAGGCCGCATGCGGGCCGCCGTTGCCGAACGGCACGCCGAAGCGCTGCGAGTTGCCGACCACGATATCCGCGCCCCATTCGCCCGGCGCGGCGATCAAGGTCAGCGCAAGCAAGTCGGTGGCGACGGCAACCAGGCCGCCGCGCGCATGCGTGGCATCCGCGAGCGCTTTGTAGTCGTTGATCTGGCCGAAGGTGTTCGGGTACTGCAGTAGCACGCCGAAGCTATCGACGCTGGCGGCTTCGGTATCCTCACCGATGTGCAGCTCCAGGCCCATCGCCTCGGCGCGGGTGTTCAACACTTCGAGCGTCTGCGGATGCACGCCGCGCGACACGAAAAAGACGTTGGACTTGGACTTGCACGAACGCTTGGCCAGGGTCATCGCCTCGGCCGCGGCGGTGGCTTCATCCAGCAGGGATGCGTTGGCGATCTCCATGCCGGTAAGGTCGGCGCACAACGTCTGGAAGTTGATCAGCGCCTCCATGCGGCCCTGCGAAATCTCCGCCTGGTACGGCGTGTAGGCGGTATACCAGGCCGGATTCTCGAGGATGTTGCGCAGGATGACGTTCGGCGTATGGGTGCCGTAGTAACCCTGGCCAATAAAGCTGCGGAACACCTGGTTTTTGTTGGCGATGACGCGGATCTTGGCCAGCGCCTCGACTTCGGTGATGGCATGCGGCAGCGACAGTGGCGCGGACGATTTGATCGCAGCCGGCACGATAGCGTCGGTCATCGTTTCCAGCGACTCATGGCCGATGACGTGCAGCATCTGCGCGATCTCGGCATCGTTGGGGCCGATATGGCGCTCGATAAACGCGTGATGATGCTCAAGCTCGCGCAACGAAGGGGTACGAGAGAAAGACGAGTTGGACTGGGTCATGACTGGAGGCATCCAAAGGCAACGTGCCGTGCCGCACGTAGGCGCCCCTCTGTCCTTTTGCCTGAGAGTTTGGAAATGCCCACCGATCGATAGGATCGCGGCGTTTCGTGCACCTTCGGCGCCGGATTGAACCGGTCTCTCCAGAGTGTTTGCGCGTGGTGGTACAGGAGCCTGAGCGATTACGGGCGTTGCGTCTTCGGCAGCGGATTGGCCCAGCTTCAGGCCACCGCTTCTCCCACCATACGTTTACCCCGCTGATTATACAGGCCCTGCGGCCGCATGTTGCGATCCCACATTGTTGCTGTTGGGACAGCTCGATACACTGCCGGCCACACGCGTTACGTCTCACCCATTCGTTCGCACTGGAGCATGCCGCCGTGATTCGCATCGGTGAAATCGACCACATCGTCTTTCGCGCCGTCGACATCGAAGCCATGCAACGTTTCTATTGCGACGTACTCGGCTGTCATGAAGAACGCAGGCAGGACGAGATCGGCCTGGTTCAGCTGCGAGCTGGCGCTTCGCTCATTGATCTCATCAGCATTGACGGCAAGCTTGGACGCTTTGGTGGCGCCGCGCTGGGAGAGCAAGCCCACAACGTGGATCATGTTTGCCTGCGTGTGCAGAATTACGACGAAGCATCGATCCTGGCGCATCTCGCGGCGCATGGTGTGCGCATCGGCGAGGTGGGATCGCGATACGGTGCAGAAGGTGAGGGTCCGTCGATCTACCTGTTCGATCCGCAGGGCAATATGATCGAACTGAAAGGTCCGGCGACCATTTAGAACGTCACGGGCTTTTACAGGCCCAATGCGCTCAGTTCGGGCGCGTCATCCGGCCGACGGCCCAGCGGCCAGTGAAACTTGCGATCTGCCTCGGCAATGGGATGTTCGTTAATGCTGGCCAGACGACGCTGCATCAAGCCCTCCTCGTCGAATTCCCAGTTCTCGTTGCCATAAGCGCGAAACCAGTAGCCGCTGTCGTCGTGGTATTCGTAGGCAAAGCGCACGGCGATGCGGTTGTCAGCAAAGGTCCACAGTTCCTTGGTCAGTCGGTAGTCGAGCTCCTTCGCCCATTTGCGTGCCAGAAACGCTTCGATGGCTTCGCGGCCGTTGATAAACTCCGCGCGGTTGCGCCACTGGCTGTTGGGCGTATATGCCAGTGCAACCTTGGCGGGGTCGCGGCCGTTCCACGCGTCTTCGGCCATGCGCACTTTCTGGATCGCCGTGGCTTCGGTGAAAGGTGGCAGTGGCGGACGTGACATGGTCGAACTCCGTTGAGCAGAAGTTCTTATCGTATCGCTGATTGGCCCGCCAGCCGATCGCCCAAAAGACGAAGGCCGCCTTTGTGGGGCGGCCTTCGTTTACAATTGGTGCCCGGGAGAGGACTCGAACCTCCACGGAGTTGCCCCCGCTAGCACCTGAAGCTAGTGCGTCTACCAATTCCGCCACCCGGGCAGGGTGTCACCCGGCTGTACAAGCTGCGTGAGCCGCGTAATGTAGGCACCTGCCGGTGGCTTGTCAACTCTTTTTCACCCTATTCATCGCGTCGTGTCATCCTTCGCAGCGCGAACACCTCAAGGTATTTTAGTGACCAGAAAAACACCCCCCCAGTCCGGCAAGGGCCAGGCCGGAAACGGACAGGACTCCGGCCCGACCAAAGGCCGGGCGAAACCTGCCGGACGAGCCCCGCGCACCAGCGGCCCATCGAAACCGCGCAACAAGGCTTCCGGCGTTGCCGCGCGTGATCCGCATGCGGCGCGCGAAGCACAGAAGTACGAGCACCCGATTCCCAGCCGCGAGGCGATTCTTGCGTTGCTCGAGGAGCGCGGTGAGTTGTTGACTGAGGCGCGCATTGCCGAGGCGCTGGAAATCTTCGATGAGACCGATCTCGAGGCGCTGCGCAAGCGGCTCGGCGCGATGGTGCGTGACGGCCAGCTGCTGCTGGGGCGTCGCGGCGGCTATGCGCCGACGCAGAAGCTCGACCTGATCGCCGGCGTGGTGATCGCCAATGCCGAGGGCTACGGCTTTCTGCGTCCCGACGCGGGTGGCGATGACCTGTATCTCTCGCCACAGCAGATGCGCGCCGTAATGCACGGCGATCGCGTGCTGGCCAGCGTTGTCGGTATCGATCGTCGCGGTCGTCGCCAGGGCGCGATTGCCGAAGTGCTGCAGCGCCGCTCATCGCGGCTGGTCGGCCGCGTGATCGTCGAGAACGGCGTGACCTCAGTGACGCCGGACGACCGACGTATCCATCAGGAAGTGATGATCAAGCCCGGCGAAGAGCAGGGTGCTACTACGGGTCAGATCGTGGTGGTCGAAATCACCGATCCGCCGACCGCTCAACGCGGTCCGAAGGGTGCGATCCGTGCGGTGCTGGGCGAACGTCTGCAGCCGTCACTGGTGGTGGAGATGGCTATTGCCAGCCACGACCTGCCGCACGAATGGCCGCCAGAAGTGCTGCGCGATGCCGCGCAGGTCGAGCCCGAAGTCAGTGCTGCCGAGCGCGAGGGCCGTACGGATATCCGCTCGCTGCCGCTGGTGACGATCGATGGCGCCGACGCGCGCGACTTCGATGATGCGGTGTATGCCGAGCCCAAGCGTGGCGGTGGCTTCCGCCTGATCGTGGCGATTGCCGATGTTTCGCACTACGTGCGCCTGGGCAGCGCACTGGACAAGGAAGCGTACGAGCGCAGCACCTCGACGTACTTCCCTGGGTTCGTGGTGCCGATGCTGCCGGAGACACTGTCCAACGGCATCTGTTCGTTGAACCCCAAGGTCGAGCGGCTGTGCATGGTCTGCGACATGCAGGTCGATGCCGAAGGCAATGTAGTCAAGTCGAAGTTTTATGACGCCGTGATGCGTTCGCACGCACGACTGACTTACGACAAGGTTTGGCAGGCGGTGGGATTGCGCGAAGAAGATGCTTTGCAGGAAGTCGCCGACGTGCTGCCGCAGCTGGAAAATCTGCACGCGCTGTACAAGGCGATGGTGGCGCAACGCAAGCGGCGTGGCGCGATCGACTTTGAAACGCCGGAAGTGAAGTTCCGTCTCGACCAGACCGGCAGCGTGGAGTCGATGGGCGCGACCGAGCGCAACGACGCGCACAAGCTGATCGAGGAATGCATGATCGCCGCCAACGTACAGGCAGCGCTGTTCCTGGAGAAGAAGAAAATCCCTGCGTTGTTCCGTGCGCATGAGCCGCCGCCGGCAGAGAAATACGAAGATCTGCAGCAGTTCCTGCGTGAGTTCAAACTCAGCATGCCGTCGGTCGATCGCGTCACACCAGCGGACTTCTCTGAAGTGCTGCGCATGGTGAAGGATCGCCCCGAGCGCGAATTGATCCAGTCGGTGCTGTTGCGCTCGCAAAGCATGGCGGCGTATCAGCCGGATAACCGAGGTCATTTTGGTCTGGCGCTGACGGCTTATGCACACTTCACCTCGCCGATTCGTCGCTATCCCGATCTGCTGGTACACCGCGCCATTCGCTACGCGCTGACCAACGGCAAACCCAGCGATTACAGCTATAGTCCAGCCGAAATGGCGGCGATGGCAATTCACTGTTCGCAGCGCGAACGCCGTGCCGAAGAGGCCGAGCGCGATGTTGACGAGCGTTTCAAGTGCGCGTGGATGGAAAAGCACATTGGCAGCGAGTTCGAAGGTGTGGTGACCGGCGTGACCTCGTTCGGCCTGTTCGTGGAGCTGGACGAGTCAAAGGTGTCGGGTCTGGTGCACATCAGCCAGCTTGCCAACGACTACTACCACTTCGATGCGATCCGCAAACTGCTGAAAGGCGAGCGCACCGGCACGCAGTTCCGTCTCGGCGATCATGTGCGCGTGCAGGTGCTGCGTGCGAGTCTGGAAGATCGCAAGATCGATTTCAGATTGGTACCTACGCGAGCTGTTGCAGCTCCAGCCCAGGCACCTGGCAAGGCGTACAACTACGCAGCGAGTGGCGAGCGTTATTCCTTGCCGAAGAAGCCTGTAGCTGAAGCGAAAGCGCAGGGCATGTTTGGCCGTGCGGCCAAGGCCATCGGCCGCGCTTTCGGCCGCAAGGAATCCGAGGTTCCGGAAGCGCCCGTGCGCAGCGGACATGGCGATAACTTGCCGCCGACGCGTTCTTACTCGTCTACCAGACCTGCCGAGTCCGGCAATCGCCCGCGCCGTGGATCAGCTCCTGCCGATTCAGCGTCGAATCGATCGAGCGGACCGAGTCGCGGCAAGGGGCAGAGCCGATCCAGCCACGCCGCGCCTGCTCCTGCATCAACCCCATCGAGCGGCAACCGCAAGCGCGGCCCGCGTAAACCGAAACCGAAAGGTAAACCATGAGTGAGAGCTGGATCGTCGGGATCAACCCGGTCGAAGGTGCACTGAGTAACGATGCGGAGCGTGTGCGCGAGCTGGTCATCGAGCAGGGACAGCGCAATGCGCGCGTGCTGGAGCTGGCCGAGCGCGCCAAGGCGCTGAAGATTACGGTCAACCATCGTCCGCGCGAGCAACTGGACAAGCTGGCTGGGGAGGCTCGCCACCAGGGCGTGGCGGCCCTGTATGAGGCGCCGCCAATGGCGCATGAGAATGACCTGGCGGCACTGATGGAGCGCGACGGCAGCAATACGCTGGTGCTGGTGCTCGATGGGGTGACCGATCCCCACAATCTCGGTGCCTGCCTGCGCAGCTCGGCCGCCGCCAAGGTGACGGCCGTGATCGTGCCGAAGGATCGTGCTGTCGGCCTTACTCCCGTGGTGCGGCGTGCCTCGGCCGGCGGCGCCGATCGTGTGCCGCTGATTGCGGTGACCAATCTCGCGCGTACGCTGCGCGAGCTGAAGGACGCAGGTGTCTGGATCACCGGTCTGGACGGCGAGACGGAGACATCGATTTACGCGGTTGATTTCAAGGGACCGGTGGCTATCGTCCTTGGCAGCGAAGGCGAGGGTATGCGTCGCCTGACCCGTGAACTGTGCGATTTCGTGGCGAAGATTCCGATGCCGGGCACGATGGAAAGTCTTAACGTATCTGTCGCTACCGGTGTGGTTTTATTCGAGGCCTTGCGTCAACGGAGTGCAGTGAAATGAATCTTTTCTGGCATGACTGGGTCGGTTACATCGGTGTTTTTTTCGTGTTGCTTGCCTACTTGCTGTTGCAGGTGCACAAGATCCGCGGCAACGGCCTTATCTACCAGTTATTGAATGTGCTGGGTGCGCTCGGGGTGATTCTGTCGCTGGTGTTTGGACTGGGTCCGGTCAACTGGCCGGCGTTCCTGATGGAGCTGGCATGGATCATCATCGGCGTATTCGGCATTGTGCACGGCACGCGCCTGCGCAAGCGTGCGCGTGAAGAGGGTCGCACTTTGCCGCTGTGGTAGTTCATCGACTCAGCTGATCAATATTCCGTTGGTGACATGGATGGCCTTTATCGGCCAGCTAAAACAAAAAGGAAGCGCATCAGGCGCTTCCTTTTTGGATTCAGGCAAAGCAACGCACAGTGCGTTATTTTTTACTCGCCAAGCTTGCCGAGTTCGGGATTCGAGGTGAAATCGCGCTTGGTGCGCTGCTTGTTCAGCGGCTCGCCGGTGACCTGGAACCACACGTTCTCGGCGATGTTGGTGGCGTGATCGCCGATCCTTTCGATGTTCTTGGCCATGAACAGCAGATGCGTGCATGGCGTGATATTGCGCGGATCTTCCATCATGTAGGTGAGCAACTGGCGGAAGTAGCCGGTATAGGCATCGTCGAGTTCGGCGTCGTCCTTCCACACCTGATAAGCCTTCTCGGCATTCTGGTCGCGATAGGCAAGCAGCACGTCGCGTACTTCCGTGGCGGCAAGTTCGGCCAAGTAGCCCAGGCCGGCCGTGGGCGCCACCGGCGCCACCATCGACAGCGGGATCGAGCGCTTGGCCACATTGGCGGCGTAGTCGCCGATGCGTTCGATATCCGCGGCGATACGCAGTGCTGCAAACACGTTGCGCAGGTCACCGGCCATCGGCGCGCGCAGCGCCAGCAGGCGCACCACGTCATGGCTTATTTCCTGTTCGAGCTGGTCGATCGCGTCGTCATTGCCGACCACGCGCTGTGCGGCGCGCTCATCGCGACGGTCGATCACGTCGATGGCTGCTTCGAGTTGGCTCACCGACAACTCGCCCATGCGCACGATTTCGCCAGTGAGCCGTGTCAATTCGCCGTCGTAGCTCTTGATGATGTGTTCTTTGCCAGTGCTGCTCATAGGTGTTCTCTCATGCTTCGAGTATCGAGTGCGAGCCGGCTAGCGTCTCACTCAAACCTGTTCCTGTGAGGGATTTCCCCGCGAGGAAGAGGGACTGTTTCGACTCAGCCAAATCTGCCGGTGATGTAATCTTCGGTCTGCTTTTTGCCGGGCTTGGTAAAGATTTTTTCGGTGTTGTCGAACTCGATCAGCTCACCCATGTACATGAAAGCGGTGAGATCGGAACAGCGTGCCGCCTGCTGCATATTGTGCGTCACGATGACGATGGTGAACTCGCTTTTCAGCTCTTCGACCAGTTGCTCGATGCGGCTGGTGGCGATCGGATCGAGCGCCGAGGTCGGCTCGTCAAGCAGCAGTACTTCGGGTTTCAGCGCGATCGCGCGGGCAATGCACAAGCGCTGCTGCTGGCCGCCGGAGAGGCCGAGCGCATTCTGCTTGAGCTTGTCCTTCACCTCATCCCAGAGCGCAGCGCTGCGCAGCGCCTGCTCCACTCGACCTTCCATGTCGGACTTGGACAGCTTTTCGTGATGGCGGATGCCGTAAGCCACGTTTTCGAAGATGGTCATCGGAAACGGCACCGGCTTCTGAAACACCATGCCGACCTTGCTGCGCAGGCGATTCATCGAATAGCCCGGATCGAGAATGTTCTCGCCATCGAGCACGATGTCACCCTTGGCCTCGAGCTTGGGATAGATCGCGTAGATGCGGTTGAAGATGCGCAGCAACGTTGACTTGCCGCAGCCGGAAGGACCGATGATCGCGGTGACTTTCTTCTCCGGTATGTCCATGTTGATGCCTTTCAGCGCATGGAAACCGTTGTAGTAAAAGTGCAGGTTGCGCACCGTGATCTTGGTGTCAGCCAGCGGCGCGGCCATGGTCTGAGCCGTGTTTACGGCCAGGGCAGAATCAGTCATGGGACACCTTGTTGCGAGAGAAGACCAGACGGGAGCCGAGGCTCAACAGCAGCACGAACATGGTGACCACAAACGCGCCAGCCCAGGCCATGGCATGGGCTGTATCGCCCGGATCATTGGCGTATTGATAGATGATCTGCGGCAGGCTGGACATTTTGTCGATGGGATTCAGCGTCATGTAGTTGTTGCCGAACGCGGTGAACAGCAGAGGTGCCGTTTCGCCCGAGATGCGCGCCAGCGCCAGCAGTACGCCAGTGATGATGCCCGAGCGCGCTGCGCGGATGAGAATCTGCATGGTCAGCTTCCACTGCGGCACGCCCAGCGACAGCGCCGCTTCGCGCAGCGTGGAAGGTACCAATCGGAGCATCTCGTCGGTGGTGCGCACGATCACTGGCAGGGCGATCAGCGCCAGCGCGACGCCGCCGGCAAAACCTGAAAAGCTCGTCGAGCCATGGGTCAGCACCGTACTGGGCAGCACGATGATGGTGTAGACAAACAGACCCATCACGATCGACGGTGCGGACAGCAAAATGTCGTTGAGAAACCGGATGGTCTCACCCAGCTTGGTACGGTTGGCGTATTCGGCCAGCCAAGTGCCTGCCAGTACGCCGATCGGTGTGGCGATGGCGATGCCGAGGAAGTTGATGATCAGGCTACCGACCATCGCATTGGCCAGGCCACCCTCGTCACCGTTGGCGGTAATACCAGTGAACAGCTTGAAATTCAGCGCGCTGATGCCCTGGCGCAGGGTCTCCCAGAGAATCCAGGCCAGAAAGGTGAGCCCGATCAGCGTGGCCAAGGCACTGAATCCCATCGCCAGCCAGTTGGTGATGCGGCGGCGCAGATAGATGGAGCTCATCAGTTACCCTCCTTGCGCTTCAACTGGCGCAGCATCAACCGAGCGATCAGCAGCACGATAAAGGTGACCACAAAGAGCAGAAACGCCAGCGCCATCAGCGACGATTTCTGCAGGCCCGAGGCTTCGCTGAACTGGTTGGCGATGGTCGAAGCAATCGAGGTACCGGGATCGAGCAGCGATGCCGAAAACGTCATCGAGTTGCCGATGATGAAGGCCACCGCCATCGTCTCGCCGAGCGCGCGTCCGAGGCCGAGGAAAATGCCACCGATCACCGCCGAGCGCGTGTACGGCAGCACGATGTCCCAGGATACTTCCCACGTGCTGGAGCCCAGCGCATAGGCGGACTCCTTCAGCCGCGTCGGTACCGTCTGAAACACCTCGCGCATCACTGAGGAAATGAACGGGATGATCATGATCGCCAGCACGATGCCGGCAACCAGGATGCTGGCGCCGAAGGGGTAGTCGCTACCGAAGAGCTTGCCCACAAAGGGCACATGCTGGACCACCCACGACAGCTTGCCATCATCAGGCTTGTTGCCGAGGTTGCTGGTCAGCCACGGCTTAATGTGCTCGGAAAAGAACGGCGCGAAGACAAACAGTCCCCACATGCCGTAGATAATCGAAGGGATACCAGCCAGCAGTTCAATGGCTGACGACACTGGCGTGCGCAGCCAGGTGGGTGCTACTTCGGACAGATAAAGCGCAATGCCGAAACTCACCGGTACGGCGATCAGCAAAGCAATAAGTGAGGTGACGATGGTGCCATAGACCGGCACGAGCGCACCGTAGACGTCGTTGCCCGGATCCCACGCGGTGCTGACCAGGAAGTGCCAGCCAAACTTGGCGAAGGCCTCGCGACCGCCCCACAACGTGGCTCCTGCGGCACCGAGCAGTGAGGCCAGCACCAGCAGGGCACAGCCTTTGAGCAGCCATCGGAATAATTGCTCCTGGCGGGCGTCGCGGTGAGTGCGTTGCTCCACAACACGGGGAGGTGCGAGGGTGCCGGGTTGCGCTGACATGTGCGATGCAATCCTCAAGCAAACAGAAAACCGGATGTAGCGAAGCTGTGACAGCTGCTTCTAGCGAAAAGCCGCCCTTCCGGAAAAGGGCGGCGTTGCAGCAAGTATTGCTATGCAGCGGGCGATGAAGGCTGGAAGCTGATCACCGCCTGCGATATCACTGCTTGTAATCAGATGCCCAGTAAGCCTCGATCTGCGAGACCAATGCTGCCGGCAGCGGCACGTAGTCGAGTGATGAAGCGTCTTCCTGACCTTTTTCCAGCGACCACTTGAAGAAGTCGAAGGCTACCTTGCTGTTCGCGACGTTCTTTGGCGTCTTGTACATGATTACCCAGGTGGTGGCAGTAATCGGCCATGCCTGAGCACCCGGTGCATTGGTCATCACCAGATTGAAATCTTTTGCACTTTTCCAGTCGGCAGTTGCGGCAGCGGCGGCGAAAGCAGCGGCATTCGGCTTGATGAAATTGCCGCTGGCATTCTTCAGATCAACCCAGGCCAGCTTGTTCTTCACCGCGTAGGCATACTCAACGTAACCGATGGAACCCGGAATCTGGCGCACGTACTGCGACACGCCTTCGTTGCCCTTGCCACCCACGCCCGTCGGCCATTCCACCGCAGTACCAAACTTCACTTTGCTGGCCCAGTCCGCGTTGACCTTGGAGAGGAAGTTGGTGAAGTTGAACGAAGTACCCGAACCATCCGAACGATGGACCACGGTGATTTTGCCGGCCGGCAGTTTGAGGCCGGCATTCAACGCGGCGATCTTCGGGTCGTTCCAGTTGGTGATTTTGCCGAGGAAGATGTCGGCCAAAGTGGTGCCATCGAGCTTGACCTGATCTTCCGCGATGCCTTCGATATGGATCACCGGCACAATGCCGCCGACCACGACCGGGAACTGCCCCAGGCCCAACTGCTGCAGGTCTTCGGCTTTCATCGGGGCATCGGACGCACCGAAATCGATGGTGCCTTCCTTGATCTGTGCAATACCGGCGCCGGAACCGACGGACTGGTAGTTAAGATGATTGCCGGTCTTCTCGGCATACGCAGCCGACCACTTGGACATGACCGGATACACGAAGCTGGAGCCAGCGCCGGTGATATCGGTTGCCTGGGCGGCGACGGCAAACGTCGAAGACACGGCGATCGCGGCAACGGCCGCGAATCGGAACGAAGATTTGCGAGTGATCAACACGGTAGCTCCTTATGAGGGGCGGAGGATTGGACCCCGCCATTTCAGGCCTTTCGTGTTGCAATGAGATGAGATGAATGTTGCAAAAAGATGACAACGCAAGATATTGCTGTCAGGAATTGCGATAAATGCACCACGGCCAGCCGAAAAACCTAGCCCAAGCCTGCCTGTGGAGCGTCAATCGCAGCATGCTCCTGCTCCAGGAGTTCCAGTTGCCGCCAGCGATTGACCACCGTGCAGAACAGGTCTGCCGTCCGTTCGGCATCATAGACAGCCGAGTGCGCTTCACGACCATCGAATGTATGGCCTGCCGCCAGCACAGCCTTGCTCAATACGGTCTGACCAAAAGCGAGCCCACCAAAACTTACGGTGTCAAAGCAGCTGAAGGGGTGAAACGGATTGCGTTTATTGCCGCAACGACGCACCGCCATATTGAGAAAACCCAGATCGAAAGCCGCGTTGTGCCCGACCAGGATCGCTCGCTGACAATCGGCCTCGCGTACGGCCTGTCGCACCGCTTGAAAAATATGATCCAGCGCCAGGCGTTCGGTCAGCGCGCCACGTAGCGGGTTATAAGGATCGATACCGGTGATTTCCAACGAGCGCGGGTCGATATTGGCGCCTGGGAATGGCTCGACATGGGTCGATATGGTCTGGTGAGGACGCAGATAACCACCGGCATCCATGGTTACTGTCACAGCCGCAATCTCTAGCAGCGCATCGTGTTCGGCATCGAACCCTCCCGTCTCTACATCGACGACAACAGGAAGAAAACCGCGGAAGCGTTCCGCCATGCGGGCAGGGGAGGTAAGGGGGGTATATGACATGCGATGAGCATAGCATTCACCGTTCAATGCCTTGATCGGTGCATGCCTTTTAAGAAGGTTCTCAATCGTTGATTGCCCGTTTCCCGTGATTTGCATAGCTGTTTGTGTCGCAATGCAATCACGTATACATCTAGTCATGGCTCCCAAATGCTTCGATAGGAAGCGAGAATGACTCGAAGCGGAAGTGGCGGGGCATCAGTTGCTTATGGGATGCCCACGTTAAATGCTTGTGGTGTTTGCTGTCATCTAACTGTCATTATTTGTATACGTAAGCGTCACGTATGCGCGGCATGCTGCGCTTCGAGATGGGGCGTTAAGTGAATTTAACAGACACTTTTGAGTGTCGCCTCCGTCGTACGTCTTTACTAACTCGATGCGGAGCTTCTCATCATGCGCAATAAAATCGTCGCCGCAGCCATTGCTGCCGTGCTCGGCACACTCAGCGTAGTCGCGCACGCCGATGATGCCAATATCAATACCTTCAGTGACCTGTTCACGCAGGGTCATGTGGATGGTGAGCTTCGTCTTTACGACTTCAACCGCACCTATGATTATGACGTTGCGGCGAAGCCGAGCGCCCGCGCCTTTGGCGGCTCGATTCTGCTCAATGCACAGACCGCCTCGCTGGATGGTTTCAGTGCCGGCGCCTCGCTGGTCAGTGCGAATTCGTTGGGTTCGCTGGCCGACAATCCGAAGCGGGTCGATACCACGCTGATGGGGGCCAACGATTCGCTCACGGCGCTGAGCCAGGCCTACCTGCAGTACAAGAATGACTGGGTTATGGCGCGCGCCGGTTACCAGTATTTGAACACGCCGTGGATGGGTAACAGCGATGGCCGCTTGCTGCCTAACTCGTACGAAGCACTGAGCACTGTTTTCACGCCGATCACCGGCTGGAACATTATCGGAATCCGCGAGCTTAGCTACAAGAGCCGCACGTCCGATGACTACTTCAACGACAACAACTACTACGCTGCCCTCTATGAGGGCGACACGCTTTACGGTGGTAACCAGGGGTTGCCGTTGACCGCGAAACAAACCAGTGGCACGTGGGCGTTGGGTAGCACGTATGTCAACGGCGGCCTGAAGGCGCAGGGTTGGTACTACGACTTCCTCGATTTCGCTCGCATGGGCTATGCCGACGGCAGCTATGTTTTCGACACCGGTACCGGTTTCAACCCCGTCATTGGCTTGCAGGGGCTGACCGAGAGCGGCGGTGGTTCGGACAACGTGCTGGTGGCAAACAAGCTCAAGATCAACAACATTGCCGGCACCAACGTGAAGAGCCGTGTCTGGGGTGCCGACCTCGGCGTCGTGATCCCGAATGGCCGCTTCGACCTCATGTACAACAAGGTTGAGAAGGAGACCGGTTCGGTCATCGGTGACGGTTCGATCATCTCGCCGTTCACCGCCAGCTACGCGACTGATCCGCTGTACACGACCTCGATGATCCGTGGTCTGGTGGAAGCCGGCCCGGGCCATGCAACGAAGGCCAAGTTCTCCTATGACCTCTTCGACAAGAAGGTGCAGCTGGTTGCTGCGTATGCGAAGTACACCACCGATCTGAACGGCAGCTTCCACGATACCTACTTCGACATCATCTATAACTTTGATGGTTTCATGAAGGGCTTTCAGATTCGCGACCGCTGGGAAAAATCCTCGGGCGGCCTCAACAACCTGAATCCAGGAAACCAGCCGTTTACGTATAACCGCGTGATGCTCAGCTACAAGTTCTGATCGTCGTTCTCGGAGCAAGCGCGATGACAAGAGATTTGTCATCGCTCTGATGTCGTAGTGTCATCTGTGCGTGTCAGGCTTTAGCTGTAACGAGTTATCGGAAAGGAGTTCGACCCAAGGACGGAAAACGGCGGGCACGGCCCGCCGTTTGCTTTTGCGCGACTCATGGAACAGCCGCCACCGGTTGATCGGTTGGCGGCTTTTTCATGTCTGAGTCGCTCCAGCCGCCGCCCAGGGCACGAATGAGATTCACGCTGGCCTGTAGACGACGGGTACGAACTTGCTCGGCGTTGCGCTTGGCTTGCAGGTAGCTGGTCTGGGCCGTTACCACGTCGAGATAGTTGACGATACCTTCGCTATAGCGGTTCGTTGCAATCGTTGCCGCGTCCTGCGCGGCCGTTGCCGCATCATCCTCGTCATGCGCTTCGTGACTGAGATTGGTCAGTAGCGACAGGTTGTCTTCCACTTGCTGAAAGGCCGTCAACACGGTGACGCGGTATTGCCCGGCAGCTTCATCAAATCCGGCTTTCGCCTCGCGCTCGCGACTGCGCCGCAAGCCACCGTCGAACAGACTCAATGCACCGATCGGGCCGAGCGCCCACATGCGGTTGCCAGCACTGAGCAGGCTGCCGTTGCCGGTGTTCTGCCAGCCGAAAAGAGCGGACAGGCTGAAGCTTGGATAGAACGCTGCGCGCGCCACGCCGATATCGGCGTTGGCGGCGAATGTGCGTCGCTCGGCGGCAGCGATATCAGGGCGGCGCTGCAGCAGGGTGGAAGGTATTTCGGAGGGGATCATCGGCAGGCCGATCTGAATATCCGAAGATGGCAGCGAGAACTGAGACGCTGATACGCCCACCAGCGTGGCGATTGCGTGCTCGGTAAGCGCACGCTGCGCGGTTACTTCGGCGGCCTGTGCCATGGCGTCGGATAGCTGGTTCTTGGCGCGTGCAACCGACAGACCCGAGGCAATGCCGCCTTCCATACGGTTCTGCGTGAGCACGAGACCCTTGCGATAGGCATCCAGCGAATCGGCGAGAATGTGCGCCTGGATGTCATAGCCGCGCAGCTGGATATACAGATCGGCGAGCTGCGATTGCAGGCTCAGTTTTGCCGAGGCCAGGTCGGCATCAGCCGCTTGTGCCTGCGCCTTGCCGGCGGCTACTTCATTGCGTACGCGGCCCCAGAAATCGAACTCGTAGTCCGCCGAAAACTGCGCGGTGTTGGCGTCGTATTCGTTCGGCTGGTTGCTGCCGCGCAGCGGACGATTGTTCGACTGGCGATTGTTCGACGGTCCGCCGTCCACACCCAGATGCGGAAACAGACCGGAACGAAGCTCGCCCTCGTAGGCATGCGCCATGTCGTAGCGCGATAGTGCGACCGCCAGGGAAGGATTGCTGGCGTCCAGCTTGTGCTCCAGTCCATCCAGCGCCGTATCACCAAAGATCTGCCACCAGTCGCCCCGGGCGAGCGTATCGGCGGGCGCAGCAGGCGCCCACAGTCCGGATGCCTCCTTGTAATTGGCGGGTATGGCGATATCGGGACGATGGTACGTCGGCGCCAATGAGCAACCAGCCAGTGCGGTCAGCAGACAACCGGCCAATGCATGACGAGCACCAGTCTGCCAACGCGATCGCTGCTTGCGAATGGTGGATAGGATGCGCATGGTATCAACCCTGCTTCGGCTGTTCATGCGTGGCGTTCCCGCTCGAAGCCGCGGCCGCAAGCTGCACCTCGTCACCCTGCGACAGCGAATCCGGCGGATGATCGATGATGCGATCACCTGGCTGCAGGCCGTGATCGATTTCCAGCGCGTCACCCAAGTCCATGCCAATGTGGATATCACGCAGTTGTACGCGGTTGTCCGCACCCAGCACCGCGACCTGTGGACCGGCGGCGCGGAAGATCAGCACGGTTGCCGGCACGGTGATCAGATGCGTGTTGACCGCGACCGGCAGCGTCACTTCCGCGTAATCGCCAGGCAACAGTTCGCCATGCGGGTTGGGTGCTTCGAACTGCGCAAGCAACGAACCGGACTCCTGATTGACCGAGCCCGACGAGCCGATCAGCGTGGCTTTGTAGGTTTCACCCGGATGTTCGAGCACGCTGAGGTTGACTGTCATGCCGGGCTTGATCGATGCCGCGTAGCCTTGGGGAATGCGCACGTACAGACGCATCTTGCTGGTGTCGGCCACCGTGAACAAGGCAGGGCTGTTTTCACTGGTGGATGAAATCAGATCGCCAATGTCGGTATTGCGGCTGGTCACCGTGCCGCTGAAAGGTGCGGTGATGTGCTTGAACGACTCCAGCGCAGCAAGTCGGTCCACATCGGCCTGCGCCGAGAGCACGTTGGCGGCGGCCACTTCGGCCTCACCACTCTTTTCATCGGCTTCTTGTTTGGATACCGAGTTGGAGCTGAGCAGATGCTGCCAGCGCTGGCTGGTGACCTGCGCCAGCCGTTGATCGGCCTTGGCACGCACCAGCACGGCCTTGGCCTGTTCGAACTGTTGGTCGAGCTCCGGCGTATCGATGATGCCTAGCGTATCGCCGGCGTTCACCGTGCTGCCGATGTCCTTGTCCCAGCTTTTCAGGTAGCCGCTGACGCGGGCATGGATCGGTGCGCTGATCCACGCATCGACGCGGCCGGGCAAGGTCATCGCATGGTTATCGCTTTTGCCCGCTATCGGTGCCAGCTGCACCGTTGGCAGTTCCTGCGCATTGGTCCAGCTGACCAACTGGTGGTAGTCGTGCGCGCGCACGGCCAGCCCTATCGCCGTTGCCAGCACCGCCAGTACGAGAACGATGGCGATGGGACGGCCCAGCCGCAGCGGGCGCTGCGCTGGAGCATCGTGGTTAGGCGACATGAGGATTTTCTCCAGGCATCAGAACGGGTGAAATTGAATCAGGTGAATTTGGATCGGGTGAATTTGAGTCGGCGGAAACGGCGTGCTTTTCGCCGGCGTGCACGAGGCTGAAAATCACCGGTACGAACAGCAGCGTGGCAAAGGTGGCAAACAGCAGGCCGCCGATCACGGCGCGGCCCAGCGGTGAATTCTGTTCCTGGCTCAGTGCCATTGGCAGCATGCCCATGATCATCGCCAGCGCAGTCATGCAGACCGGACGGAAGCGGGTAAAGCCGGCTTCCATCGCAGCCTTTACCGCGTCGCCATGGATGGCCAGCCGCTCGCGACAGAAGCTCACCACCAGAATCGAGTTGGCGGTGGCCACGCCCATGCACATAATCGCGCCGGTCAGTGCGGGTACCGACAACGTCGTGTGGCTGACAAACAGCATCCATACGATGCCGGCCAGCGCGGCGGGGAGCGCCGTGATGATTACGAACGGATCGAGCCACGACTGGAAGTTGACCACGATCAACAGGTAGATCATCACTACCGCGCCGAGCAGGCCGAACAGCAAGCCGCTGAAGGCCTCGTTCATAGTGCCGACCTGTCCACGCAAGGTGACCAGGGTACCCTTGGGTCGGCTCTTGGCGAACTGCGCCAGCACCTTGTTGACATCGGTACTCACCGCGCCGAGATCACGATCCTGCACTGACGCATAGATGTCGAACGAGGGCAGGATGTTGTAGTGCGAAACGACTGCGGCGCTGGGTTCGCGCGTGAAGCTGGCGATGCCGCCGAGCATCTGGCTGGACTTGTCGGTAGACGACGTCACCGGCAGCCGCGCCAGGTCAGCCATCGAATCCATCTTGTACTGCGGCGTGGCGGCAACGATGGCGTACGACACGCCGTTCTTCGGATTGAGCCAGAACGCCGGCGCGACCTGACCGCTACCCGCGAGCGAGGCGACCATGCTGTTGGTCACGTCACGCTCGGTGATACCCAGGGCATCGGCGCGGGTACGATTCACATGCACGTTCAATTGCGGATAGCTGGTGCTCTGCTGCAACCGCACGTCGGCGATGCCCGGTACGGCGCGCAGCTTCTTCATGATCTGCATTGCATACGCTTCGTTTTCATCGCTGTTGCGGCCAGTGATCGATACATCGAGCGGTGCCGGCGCGCCGAAGTTGAGGATCTGGCTGGTCATGTCGGCTGGTAGAAACGCGAACTCGGTGCCCGGGAATGATTTGGGCAACTGCTCGCGCAGCTTCTTGACGAAGTCTGCCGTTGGTGAATGGCCTTCCTTCAGCGAGATCTGGATATCGCCGTCCTGCGGACCGATGGTGCCGGTGTTGCTGTAGACAAGGTTGACGCTGCTCAACGGCAAGCCGATGTTGTCGATCACGGTGTCGAGTTGGTCGGCGGGAATGATCTGGCGGATCGTCTGTTCGATGTGATCGAACTCTGCCGCGGTTTCTTCCACGCGAGTACCCATCGGTGCGCGAACATGCAGTGCGATCGATCCGGCGTCGACATTCGGGAAAAAGTCGCGTCCGAGGAATGGCACCAGCGCAAACGAGATCAGCACGAAGCCCAGAAAACCGAGGATGAAGTTACGCCGATGGGCGAGCGCCGCACCGAGCATCGCGTAATAGCCGTCACGAATCCTGGTGAAGCGATGTTCGAAGGCGAGCTGGAACGCAATCGCCTTGCGCACGATCACGTTGCGGTGGGCATGATGTTGATCGCCATCGTGGTGGTTGATATAGCCATCTTCCGGATGGTCGCCGCTGCCGCCCTCGATGATGTGGGGCTTCAGCAGAAACATCGCCATGGTCGGCACCAGCGTGCGTGAGAGCACGAACGAGGAGGCCATCGCGAAAATCACCGCCAGCGCCATCGGCCGGAACAGGAAACCGGCGATGCCGTCGAGCATGAACATCGGCACGAACACGATGCAGATGCACAGCAGCGAGACGAAGGCGGGCGTGACGATCTGCGCCGCACCGTCGAGGATCGCTGTCTTGACATCCTTGCCCTGCTCGAGATGCCAGTTGATGTTCTCGATGGTCACCGTGGCATCGTCGACGAGGATGCCGACGGCCAGCGCCAGGCCGCCCAGGGTCATCACGTTGAGCGTCTGCCCGGTGGCGGACAGCAGCGCGATGGCCGACAGGATCGAGAGTGGGATCGACACCGCGATGATGACGGTGGAGCGCCAGCTGCCGAGAAAGACCAGGATCATCACCGAGGTCAGCAACGCCGCAATGATGCCTTCGCGCGCGACCGAGGCGATCGCCGATTTCACGAACACGGATTGATCGTTGAGCATCGATATTTTCAGCGAGGGCGGCATCGTCTCCTCGATCAGTGGCATCAGCTTCTTGATGCCTGCGACCACGGCCAGCGTCGAAGCGCTACCGGTTTTCAGGATCGGCATCAGCACCGCGCGCTTGCCATCCACGCGCACCACGTTGTTCTGCGGCGGAGAACCGTCGCGTACGTGGGCGACCTGGCCGATGGTGATGGTGGCGCCGTTGATCGTCTTGATTGGCAGGTTGTTCAGATCGGAGAAGGCTTTCGGACTGTTGTTGAGCTGCACGTGATATTCGTACGTGCCAATCTTGGCGGTGCCGACCGGAATGATCTGGTTTTGCGAGGCCAGCGCGTTGGCGACGTCCTGTGCGGACAGACCTTTGGCATCGAGTGCCTGCGGATCCAGATCCATGGTGATCTGACGCTGCTTGCCGCCGTATGGCGTCGGAATCGCCACGCCGTTGACCGATACAAGCGTGGGTCGAACCTCGTTTTGCGCAATGTCGCGGATCTTGGATTCGGACAGCGTCTTGCTCGACAGCGCCATCTGCAGCACGGGAACCGTGGAGGCGTTGTAGTTGAGGATCAGTGGCGGCGTAATGCCCGGTGGCATCTGCTTGACCACCGTCTGCGAGATCGAGGTGACTTGTGCCGTAGCTGTACGAATATCGGTGCCGGGTTGGAAGAAGATCTTCACCACGCCGGCACCGGGCAGCGACTGTGATTCGATGTGCTCGATATTGTTGACCGAGGTGGTCAGCTGACGTTCGTAGTAATAGATCACGCGGCCGGACATCTGGTCGGGCGGCAGGCCGTTATAAGTCCACACCACGCTGATCACCGGGATGCCGATGTTCGGGAAGATATCGGTCGGCGTACGCAATGCGGCCAGCGGGCCAGCGATAAGGATGACCAGCGCCAGCACAACAAAGGTGTAGGGTCGTGACAGGGCTAAGCGAACAAGACCGAGCATGGAGGTTTTCCAGATGGCAGCAGCGTTCAATGACCACCACGGAGAGCTCCACGGTACGGTCAGCGATTGCCACGGATCATGGCAAGCCAGCCTTTGCTAAACCTTTTTGGATGCTTCGCGCGGCCTGCTGTCAGCTGAATGGCCGTTTGTCGGGTAGCTGGCAATCGGCTGTGATCAACGGTCCGCGCTGGCCATACGGATGCGCACCTGCAGCCCGCTACCGAATGGCGAGGCCAATAGCTCGATGTTTGCCTGATGCAGCTGGATCGCGCGCTGCACGATACTGAGGCCCAGACCATAACCGCGCGATTCGCTTTCCACCTCGCGATGAAAGCGTTCGAAGACTGCTTCACGCTTCTCGACCGGAATGCCCGGACCATCGTCGGAGATGGCGATGATGACTGCATCGCCTTCGCGCTGGATGGCCACGTCCACCTGGCCTCCCGATCCCGAGTAGCGCAGCGCGTTTTCGATCAGGTTGCGAAACATCGCGGTCAGCGCCACTTCGTGCCCACTGACCCAGACTTCATCGATGTCGTGTGTGAGGCTGAGCGCGATGTCCTTTTCGGCGATCAGTGCCGCCAGTTCTTCGATCACTTCGGTGGTGAGCGTGATCAGTTCAATCCGTGCGCGCTGCTCGGATGCGGCGCCAGCTTCCAGTCGTGCCAGTGCGAGGATCTGCTCGATCCGTCGTGCCATTCGTGCCAGACCCATCTGGGCACTTTGCAGCATGGCATCGACTTCCTCCGCACTGCCCGCAATCTGCGCGCTTTCCAGATGGATCATGGTGGCGGCCAGCGGCGTGCGTAGCTCGTGGGCCACATCGCCGGCAAAGCGGTGTTCGCGTTCGATGGTGTCTTCCAGTCGCTCGATCTGCTGATTGAGTTCCAGTACCAGCGGCGTGATCTCGCGCGGTGTGTCATCAACGGCAACGGGCTGCCGGCTGCCCGGCAAGCGACTGGCTAGCTGCTCCGTAAGACGGTCCAGCGGCCGCAGCCCGCGCCCGACCGCCCAGCTCACCAGCAACGCCAGCAACGGCAACCCGATGATCAGCGGCAGGCTGTGTTCCATGACCAGCGTGCGGGTGATGGCATGGCGGTTGTCGGAGCGCTCACCGATGCGGATCACCAGTCCAGCCTGATTTTTCAGCGTGAAGATACGCCACGTCTGATCCTGCAGGCTCAAATCGCGAAAGCCGCGCTCGTCGGCGGGAGGCGGCGACAGCGTGGCGAGATTGGCGGTGGCGGCGAGCAGACGTCCATCGGCGGCGTAGGCCTGAAAGCCGACTTCGGGCTCGAAGTTGCGCTCATGCACCCGAACCATCACGCCGCGCAGTGCATCAGCCGGCAGCACGGCGTTGCCCGCGTTGTGCCCCGGCAAAGAGGAGACATGTTCGATCAGTGTTCCCAGCGTGCGACCAGCCTGTGCCAGGCGTCCGTCCAGCAGGTGATCCATTTCGCTGAGCTCGCGCTGATAGCTCAGCACGCCCAGCGGAATCAGCACGCCGACCTGCACCGCGATGATCAGCCAGGTCAGGCGTGTGCGCAGGCTGGCAGCTCTCATCGGTGCGCTCATGCAGATGCGCTCATGGAGCCGCCATGATGGAGCTGCCCTGATAGGGGTGTTCTCATCGATCGGCTCTCCATGGAGCTGCACTCATCGCAGCGATCTCATTTTGGTTCGCGCGGCACCATGTAGCCAATACCGCGCACCGTGGTGATCACCTCGGGACTGAGCTTGCGCCGCAGCCAGTGCACTTGCACCTCGATCGCATTGCGTTCGACCACTGTATCGAGCCCATAAACGGAGTTTTCGAGCGCATCACGGCGCACGATGCGTCCGGCGCGCTCCATCAGCACCTGCAGCAGTGCGAATTCGCGCCGGGTCAGGCTGACCTTTTCACCGCGGAATTCGACTTCGGCGGTCGAAAGGTTGAGCCGCATGCCGCCCGCTTCGATCAGGTTGTCGGCCAGGCCCTGCGCGCGACGGGTCAGCGAGCGGATGCGCGCGGCCAGTTCGCCGAGATGGAAAGGTTTCACCAGAAAATCGTCTGCACCCAGATCCAGCCCGCGGATGCGGGTGTCGATGGCGTCGCGCGCAGTCAGCACCAGGATGGGCGTTTTCACTCCTTGGCGTCGAGCCTCTAGCAATACGTCCATGCCGTCCTTGCCGGGCAGGCCGAGATCTAGCAGCACCAAGTCGGCCGTGGGGTCGCGCAGCGCGCGAGCAGCCTCGTTGCCGTCACGCAGCCAGGTAACGGCATAGGACTGTTGCTCCAGCGCGTGCCGGATCGCTTCGCCGAGCTGGATGTCGTCTTCCACAAGCAGAATGTGCACGTCGGGCTACCGGTGGCTGCAACTAAGGCGGGCAGGGTTCCAATGCATGGTGGACGAGAATGCTTGTGCAGACCTTTTGGATGAGGACATCGTTAACTGACGTGTTCAGCTCAAGTGCGGCCCATCGATCGAGTCGTTATAGGGCAGTTTCAGGTGCCTGTGGCGAACCACGATCACCAGGATAAGCACGGCGCCGACCGTTCCAAGCAGATCCAGCACGAGCACTCCTGATCGACCCTCATGTACCGTGCCCGTCTTTGCATGGCGTTTCAGGAAGGTCGGCCGAGTGGACCGCAGCCGTCAGCGGTTGTCCAGTGTGGCTCCGGTCAACATGCCGCGTGCCAGCATGCTGCACTGGCGCCGATAGAGGATCAGCTGCCACTGCCGACCACCGACCTGCCGCCACAGCACCGCCGAGCGCACTGCCGCCAGCAGATTGCTTCGAACCTTCTCCACCACCGCCGGTTGTGCCAGTTGCTGCGGGTTGCCACTGACCATCACCCGGGGTTTCAGTGTGGACAGGGTGGAGGCGTACAGCTCGGCCAGCCGGCCGAAGACCTGGGTCGAGCCCTGACCGAAGTGCTCCACCTGACGCTGCGCGGCAACGATGCCCTGCTGCAGCTTTTCGAGCAGCTCCGGTCGCCGCGACAGGCTGCGCTCCAGCCGCATGACGGTCACCACCATGCGCGTGACCGACATGTCGCGGTCGCTTTCATCCAGCTGCGCAATCAGGTTGCGCAGGCCCAGCCGCACGCCGGAGATATTGCCGTATACGCCAACGACCGATGGCGCGTCGATTCGGAAAATGCTGGCCACACTGGCTTCCATGACGCCTTCATCGCAACGTCCTTCATTGGCGAGCTGCTGTGCCAGCGCACAGGCCTGGAACAGGCCGGCAAGGGCGAGCACGCGCTCTTCATTCATGGCAAAGGTTTCAAACACGAGCTTGCGGTTCTCCGGAAACAAACGTTGATGTAGGTGAGGGCGTGAATGCTGGCAGCAAGCCGCCGTACGGCGCGTCGGTGGCAGCGATGATCGCGCCGCCGAGGCAAACCTCACCTTCATAGAAGACGACGGATTGGCCCGGCGTGACAGCGCGCTGCGGGTCGTCAAAGCGTACTTCAAGCTCATCCTCCCGGACTTCGACAGTGCAGGGCTGGTCGATCTGGCGGTAACGGGTTTTGGCGGTGCACCGAAAGTGCGTGCCTGGGGTTGTGCCAGCCACCCAGGTGGGTGCCTCGGTCTGCAGCCGCTCGGAATACAGCCAGCGATTCTCGCCCCCCTGCGCGATGTACAGCACGTTGGCAGGCACGTCCTTGCCGACCACATACCAGGCTTCACCGCTGGCGCCGTGCCGGCCGCCGATCCCCAGCCCGTTGCGCTGGCCCAGCGTGTAATACATCACGCCCTGATGCTGGCCGATCAACTCGCCCTCAGGCGTGCGCATTTCGCCGGCGCGCGCAGGAATGTACTGCGCCAGAAAGCTGCGGAAATCGCGTTCGCCGATAAAGCAGATGCCGGTGGAGTCTTTTTTCGCATGCGTAGGCAGCGCGGCTTCTCGCGCCATTTCGCGTACGCGCGGCTTTTCGATCTCACCGACGGGGAAAAGCGTTGCGGCCAGCTGCTGCTGCCCCAGTGCGTGCAGGAAATAGGTCTGGTCCTTGGCTGCATCCACGGCGCGAAGCAGGCGATAGGCCCCGTCCTTGCCGTCGACGCGCGCGTAATGGCCGGTAGCAATTTTTTCGGCTCCCAGCGAGCGTGCTTCGTCGAGAAACGTCTTGAATTTGATTTCACGGTTGCACAGCACATCGGGATTCGGCGTGCGGCCGGCACGATATTCGGCAAGAAAGTGCTCGAACACGCCGTCCCAATATTCGGCCGCGAAATTGCGTGCATGGAATGGGATGCCCAGTCGGCCGCAGACGGCCACGGCATCCTTGCGGTCCGCATCGGTGGTGCACGGGCCGCTGCGGTCGTCTTCCTCCCAGTTCTGCATGAACAGGCCATCGACTTCATGCCCGGCCTGCTGCAGCAGCAACGCCGCGACCGACGAGTCGACGCCGCCGGAGATGCCGAGCATCACCTTCATACGGTCTTGCCCGCGGGCAGCGCAGCGTCGTGATCAGGGAGATAACCGAGCGCGTTCAAGGGTAACCGCTGGCCGGCAAGCCACGCATCGATGCTCATCAGTACCAGTGGGCTGCGCAGTCGGTCGCCCAGCGCGGCGATTTCGCTGCGGGTCAGCCACAAGGCGCGCTGAATGCCAGTGTCCAGCGGGCGTGCGGCATCATGCCTCAGCGCCCTGGCGGCGAAGCTGAAACGGATCACTGCATCGCCGTGTTCGGTGCTGCGCCATTGATGAATGCCGATAAGGTGTTCTAAAGCCACGGTCCAGCCGGTTTCCTCCAGCGTCTCGCGTACGGCAGCATCAAGCAGACTTTCGCCATCATCGAGGTGACCGGCGGGCTGGTTGTAGGCGAGCTGACCCTTCACCTCTTCCTCGACCATCAGGTAACGGTCGCCATCGGCGATCACACAGGCCACGGTGACGTGGGGGCGCCAAATATCAGCATTGGTATCGGCATTGGCAACGGGTTCGATCATGGACGCGTGACAGCACTGGAAAAGTGGCCATTGTGCCATCACCTAGGGGTGTGCCCGAGCCGCTGCAGCTCGAAAAAGCAGCATCCGCTGCGGCGTATACTTCGTATCAAAGATGAGCTACCCAAGAAACCATGGCCCACGAATCCGAACACGAACAAGGCGGCGGTCGCGGTCTGGCGGTGGAAGTCGCCAAGCCCGAAGTGGCTCGTCCACCACTTTTTCAGGTCTTTTTGTTGAATGATGACTTTACCCCGATGGATTTCGTGGTAGAGGTATTGCGAAGCTTCTTCAATCTCGATCAGGAGCAGGCGGTTCAGGTGATGCTGCACGTGCATACTCGCGGTAAGGGAGTTTGCGGCGTCTTTACACGGGAGGTCGCTGAGACCAAAGTGACTCACGTCAACGAATATTCACGCTCACATCAACACCCGTTGTTATGCACTATGGAAAAGCTCTGAGCGACCCCACTTCGTGATCATCGCGGCGCAACTGGCCGCTCAACTTTGCAAGCGGAGACGATCCGAATGTTCAGCAAGGATCTGGAAGTCACCATCGGCCATTGCTACAAGCAGGCCCGCGAACAGCGCCACGAATTCATGACAGTGGAGCATCTGCTGTTGGCGCTGACCGAAAACCAGTCGGCGCTCGGCGCACTGCGCGCCTGCGGCGTGGATCTGCCTAGGCTGTCGTCAGAACTCGAACGCATCATCCTCGAAACCGTGCCGGTGCTGCCGCAGGGCGACGAGCGCGATACGCAGCCGACACTGGGCTTTCAACGGGTGCTGCAGCGGGCCGTGTATCACGTGCAGTCCTCAGGCCGAAAGGAAGTTACCGGCGCCAATGTGCTGGTGGCGATCTTCGGGGAAAAGGATTCGCACGCGGTGTATTTCATGCATCAGCAGGAAATCACCCGACTCGACGTGGTGAATTACATTTCGCACGGTATTGCCAAGATTGGCGATGACGCGGCGACTAGCAGCCCGAGCACCGAGCGTGAAGGCGAAGAGAGCGGCGAGCCGAAGGGCAATCCGCTGCATGAGTTTGCCAGCAATCTCAACGAACTGGCGCTGGAAGGCAAGATCGATCCATTGATCGGGCGCGCCGACGAGATCGAGCGCACGATCCAGGTGCTCTGCCGCCGCCGCAAGAACAACCCGCTGTACGTTGGCGAAGCTGGCGTGGGCAAAACGGCCCTGGCCGAAGGTCTGGCCAAGCGCATCGTCGATGGTGAAGTGCCCGAGGTGCTGGAAAGCGCCACGATCTGGTCGCTGGACCTCGGCGCTCTGGTTGCCGGCACCAAATATCGCGGCGACTTCGAGAAGCGCCTGAAGGCGGTGATCGGCCAGCTGAAAAAGCAGCCAGGTGCGATCCTGTTCATTGACGAAATCCACACCATCATCGGTGCGGGTTCGGCGTCGGGCGGCACCATGGATGCCTCCAACCTGATCAAGCCCATGCTGGCATCGGGTGAGTTGCGCTGCATCGGTTCGACCACGTTCCAGGAATATCGCGGCGTGTTCGAGAAAGATCGCGCGCTGGCCCGTCGCTTCCAGAAGATCGACGTGGTCGAGCCCACCGTGGCCGACAGTCTTGAGATTCTCAAAGGCCTGCGCTCGCGTTTCGAAGAGCATCACCACGTCTCGTATACCAACGAGGCATTGAAGGCCGCGGTGGATTTGTCGGTCAAACACATCCCCGATCGTCTGCTGCCGGACAAGGCCATCGACGTCATCGACGAGGCTGGCGCACGTCAGAGGCTGCTGCCCGAAGACCAGCGCACCGGCAAGGTCGATGTGACCGAGGTCGAGTACATCGTGGCCAAGATGGCGCGTATTCCGGCCAAGCAGGTCTCGGCCTCCGATCGCGACGTGCTGCGCAATCTCGAGCGAAATCTCAAGATGGTGGTGTTCGGTCAGGATCCGGCGATCGAGGCATTGGCTGCTTCGATCAAGATGGCCCGTTCGGGTCTGGCCGATCCATCCAAGCCGATCGGCTGCTTCTTGCTGGCAGGCCCCACCGGCGTTGGCAAGACCGAAGTCACCAAGCAGCTGGCGATGCAGCTCGGTATCGAGATGATCCGTTTCGACATGTCGGAGTACATGGAAGGTCATTCCGTGTCGCGGCTGGTCGGTGCGCCTCCGGGTTATGTCGGTTTCGACCAAGGTGGCCTGTTGACCGAGGCGGTGGTCAAGCATCCGCACGCGGTGCTGCTGCTGGACGAGATCGAGAAGGCGCATCCGGATGTATTCAACATTCTGTTGCAGGTCATGGATCGCGGTGTGCTGACGGATACCAACGGTCGCGAAGCCAACTTCAAGAACGTGGTGGTGGTCATGACGACCAATGCGGGTGCTGCGCTGGCCTCACGCCGCAGCATGGGCTTTGTCGAGCAGAAGCATGATTCGGATGCGATGGAAGTGATCCGCCGCACCTTCACGCCGGAGTTCCGCAACCGGCTGGATGCGATCATTCAGTTCGGTGCGCTCGATTTCGAGCACATCCTGCGCGTGGTCGACAAGTTCCTGATCGAGCTGGAAAGTCAGCTGACCGAGAAGCATGTCAGCCTGGATGTCGATTCCGATGCCCGCCGCTGGCTGGCAGATCATGGTTTCGATCCGCAAATGGGCGCGCGTCCGATGGCGCGGGTGATTCAGGAGAAGGTGAAGCGTGCGCTGGCCGACGAGCTGCTGTTCGGCAAGTTGACGGATGGTGGCCTGGTTCGCTTGAGCGTTCGGGATGGTGAGTTGCAGGTGGATTGCGAAACCATCGAGCCGGCCGAAGTTACCGAGCCAGCAGCCTGAGCCTATAGCTGTTCGGGATCGGCGTCCGATTCCGGACAGCTTTCTTGCAACAACGCAAAAAGCCGCGCATTGCGCGGCTTTTTCGTGTCCAGAGAGATCGGCTTTACTGCATGCCGATTACTTCATGCGATACGTGATGCGTCCCTTGCTCAGGTCGTACGGGGTCATTTCGATCTTGACCTTGTCGCCGGTAAGGATGCGGATGTAGTGCTTGCGCATGCGGCCGGAGATATGGGCGATGATGACGTGCCCATTCTCAAGTTGCACGCGAAACATGGTGTTGGGCAGGGTCTCCTGGACCGTGCCTTCCATTTCGATGACGTCGTCTTTGGCCATGTGTTCCGGTAGTCACGCACAGCCGGCATGGCTGCTAAGCCGCCGATTATGCCATGGATAAGCGTTTGGTTAAAGAATCATCAACAAAGTCGGTAAATATCGATCAGGCGAAATATTCATCCAGTTTGCGCCGGATTTCCTGTTCGATCATGCCCTTCATCGGCGAGAGCATCAGCCCCAGCTCCGCGTGAACCACAACCGCGTCGCTGCCGACGGCAATGGTGCCGTTCACGCCGGATCGAGAGAATTTCAGCGTATCGCCTTGCCACTGGCTCTCGGTGGCAAATTTTTCACGCATCTTCACGGCAACTTTGTCGACCACGGTACGGGCCTCGGGTATCGAGAGCTGGTGTGGCCGACGTATATCGATTTGGGGCATAACGGACTCCTTGAACGAATGCCGATCTTAAACACAAAAATCTTAATGAGGGCGATGCGTCAGGACGTGATGGGCTGCATGGTAAAGTTTTGTTGTCTTTCTACTGGTTGATCCATGCGCATCGAATTTCCCAATGTGGCCCGCGAGGATTTCCATTGGACGCAGGCGCAGCTGACCATTGGTAGCGCGCCCGACAATGACCTCGTGTTGGCCACATCGCAGGCGGCGGCGAAGCACCTGCGCATTCAGCAGGATCGCCGTGGCCTGGTGTTGCAGGTATTGCCGGCGGCGAGCCGTATCCATGTGAATGCGCGGCCAGTGCGCGAGCGGGCGCTGTTGCGTGCGGGTGATGTGATCAGCGTGGGTGACTGCCGCATGCTGCTGCGTGCCGATCAGGATCCTGCGCTGCGATCCTCGCCTATTCTACCGAAACAGATACGTTGCACGGTGGCGCTGCGTGCAGTATCCGGTCCGCTTTCCGGGCGGGTATTGCCGCTGGAGACCAGCCTCGAACTGGGTGCACAAGGCCGTTATCCGCTGGAATTGCCGCAGGGCGAAATGGCCTCGCTGCGTATTCATTGGGAGGAAGGCAGGCTTTTGCTGGAGGTCACGCAAGACTCCGAGCGATTCCCGCTGCGGGTCAACGGGGTCATCGCGAAAAGTCTGGCGCTGCAACCCGACGATCAGATTGCTGTGGCCATGCACCGTTTCGTGGTCGATGCGCCGGGCATGGAGCCTGAGCCTGAGATCGTCATGCGCGAACCGCCTCCGGCGGCGAAACTGCCAGAAGAGACCGCTGGCCCAACGGGTGAAGTGTGGTGGCTGATCACTACGGCTGCCCTGATTGCGTTAGGCATTGCGTCGATACTGCTGATCCATTTCTAAGTTGTACTCCTCGGGCGCCAACAGCCTCCTGGTTAGCTATCGCGTTCTGCACCGCGTCATAATGCGTGGACAGTCAATCGATGGATGCAACCGCACGTGAGCAGAGTCTGGAATTTTAGCGCCGGTCCGGCCGCCATGCCGCAAGAAGTGCTCGATCGCGCCCAGCGCGAGATGCTGGAGTGGAATGGTAGCGGCTCCTCGGTGATGGAGCAGTCGCACCGCGGCAAGCGCTTCGTCGAGATGGCCGCGCAGACCGAGGCCGACCTGCGCACGCTGATGGGCATTTCCGCCGATTACGCCGTGTTGTTCCTGCAGGGCGGGGCGACCCAGCTGTTTGCGCAGATTCCGATGAACCTCGCAGCTGAAGGCGACAGCGCCGATTACATCGATACCGGCCATTGGAGCAGCAAGGCCATCAGCGAGGCGGCGCCGTATCTGCACGTCAATGTGGCGGCCAGCGCCAAAGCTGACGACTACCGCCGCATCCCCACGCGCGACAACTGGCAGCTCGACCCGGGCGCGGCTTACGTGCACTACACGCCGAACGAGACGATTCATGGCGTGGAGTTTCATGAGGTTCCCGATGTCGGTACGGTGCCATTGGTGGCCGACATGTCATCGAGCATTCTGTCCGAGCCATTGGACGTGTCGCGTTTTGGCCTGATCTATGCCGGCGCGCAGAAAAACATCGGTCCGTCCGGCCTTGTCGTGATGATCATTCGCCGCGATCTGCTGCAGCGGGCCGGCCGGCCGATGGCGAAGATTTTCCGTTTTGCCGAACAGGCTGCCAACGATTCGATGCTCAACACGCCCAACACCTGGGGCTGGTACTTGGCTGGGCTGACTTTTCAGTGGCTCCATGCATTGGGTGGGCTGTCGGTGATGGCTGAGCGCAATCGCGCCAAGGCCGAGCTGCTTTACGGCACGATCGATGGATCCAGCGGCTATTACCGCAATCCCATCGATGTTCCGGCGCGGTCACGCATGAATGTCCCTTTCACCCTGCACGACAGTGCACTGGATGCCACGTTCCTCAAGGAAGCTGAAACTGCCGGTTTGCTGGCGCTGAAGGGGCACAAGGCCGTGGGCGGCATGCGCGCGTCGCTGTACAACGCGGTGCCACTCGAAGCAGTGCAAGTGCTGACGGCATTCATGCGCGACTTCGCCAAACAGCACGGTTGACTGGCCGGCGATGGCGTTTTTCAGGCAAAATGCAATGTGTAATTTGGACTTCTTTACTTCCAGGCGGCAACACTAATGACTGATCGTGGTACGACCGATCCCAAGACTCCGCTGTCCGAAATGCGCGAGCGCATCGACAGCATCGATCGGCAGATCCAGCAGCTGATTTCCGAGCGTGCCAACCGCGCGCAGGAAGTGGCGAAGGTGAAGGGCGAGGGGCTGTCGGCGATCGATTATTACCGGCCCGAGCGCGAGGCCCATGTGCTGCGCATGGTGGTGGACCGCAACGATGGCCCGCTTTCCGACACCGAGATGGTGAGGCTTTTCCGCGAAATCATGTCGTCGTGCCTGGCGCAGGAAGATCCGCTGAAGATCGGTTTTCTCGGCCCGGAAGGCACCTTCAGCGAACAGGCCGTGCGCAAGCATTTCGGTCATGCCGCCTATGGTTTGCCTTTGGGCAGCATCGAAGAAGTGTTTCAGGAAGTCGCGGCTGGCCATGCCGACTTCGGCGTGGTGCCGGTGGAGAATTCCGGCCAGGGCATGATCCAGGTCACGCTGGACATGTTCCTCACTTCCAAGGCCACCATCTGCGGCGAAGTGGAACTGCGCGTGCATCAATGCTTGCATTCGCTGGCGGGTAAGCTTGAGGACGTCAAGCGTGTCTACGCGCATGCGCAGTCGCTGCAGCAGTGCAAGACCTGGCTGCGCATCAACCTGCCGGGCGTCGAATGCATTGCGGTGGGCAGCAACGCCGAAGCGGCGCGAATGGCGCGGCATGCAGATGACGCCGCGGCCATTGCCGGTGAGACGGCTGGCAAGATCTATGGGCTGAAGACGCTCGCCACGGGCATTGAGGATCGCGCCGACAACACCACGCGGTTCTTGGTGATCGGTCGCTCGCTGTTTCCGCCATCAGGCAATGACCGCACCTCGCTGCTGGTCACGGTGAACGATCAGCCGGGCGCGCTCTACGCCGTACTCAGCCCGTTCGCCAAGCACGACGTCAGCCTCAACCGCATCGAATCGCGGCCGGCGCATACCGGCAAGTGGCAGTACGCGTTTTTCATCGATGTGTCCGGTCATATCGATGAAGCCAAGCTGCAGGCGGCGGTTGGGGAAATCAGCGAAACCGCGGCTACCGTTCGCGTGCTGGGTTCCTATCCAGTGGCGTTGCCCTGAGATGATCGATGTGCGCAATACAGCATGGATCGTTGTCGAAGAAATCGTTCTGGAGAAAGTCGTTTGACCATGTCCGATCGAAGCAGTCTTGACTGGAGCAGTCAGCCGGGTCAGTCCCTGCATGGCGAACTCCGTGTGCCGGGCGACAAGTCCGTCTCGCACCGTGCCCTGATGCTGTCCGCGATCGCTGAGGGTACGTCGCGTATCCACGGTTTTCTGGAAGGCGAAGATACCCGCGCCACCGCGGCGGTGTTGTCGAAGCTAGGCGTGCGCATCGAGACACCATCGAGCGGCGAGCGAGTGGTCCACGGTGTTGGCCTGCACGGTTTGCGCGGTTCCTCCGAACCACTTGATTGCGGCAACGCGGGAACCGGCATGCGCCTGCTCACCGGCTTGCTGGCTGGGCAGACGTTCGACAGCGAACTGGTCGGCGATGCATCGCTGTCGAAGCGACCCATGCGTCGAGTGACTGATCCGCTGATACAGATGGGCGCGCGCATCGATAGCCGCGACGGGCTGCCACCGTTGATCGTGCACGGTGGTCAGGCCATGCGCGGCATCCGTTACGAATTGCCGGTTGCCAGCGCACAGGTGAAGTCGGCCCTGCTGCTGGCTGGCCTTTACAGTGAAGGCGTGACCGAGATCATCGAACCGCATCCGACCCGCGATTACACCGAGCGCATGCTGGCTGCCTTCGACTGGCCGATCGATTTTTCGCCAGGTCATGCCAGCCTGGAGGGAGGTCACACGCTGCGCGCCACGGACGTCGAAGTGCCAGCCGATTTTTCCTCGGCAGCATTTTTCCTGGTCGCTGCCAGCATCGTGCCGGGTTCACACCTGCGCCTGCCGGCGGTAGGCCTGAATCCGCGCCGCACCGGCTTGCTGCATGCGCTGCGCCTGATGGGGGCCGATATTGCGATCGAGTCGCCACGCGAGAGCGGTGGTGAGCCGGTAGGCGACCTCGTCGTTCGTTATGCACCGCTGCACGGCATCGAGCTGCCCGAGTCGCTGGTGCCTGACATGATTGACGAGTTCCCCGTGCTGTTCATTGCGGCGGCGGTGGCAACGGGAACCACGACGATCCGCGGCGCGGCCGAGTTGCGGGTAAAGGAATCCGATCGCATCGCGACGATGGCTACTGGGCTGCGTGCGCTCGGCGCGTGCATCGAAGAGACGCCCGACGGCGCGATCATCCACGGTGGCAAGCTTGGTGGCGGTTCGGTGCAAAGCCATCTTGATCACCGCATCGCGATGAGCTTTGCAGTGGCCGGTCTGGTCGCCGAAGCGCCGGTGCGGATCAACGATTGCAGCCACGTGGCCACGTCATTTCCTGGTTTTCTTGAACTGGCTAACGGCTGCGGTTTCGCGCTGCGGGCGATCGATTAAGTTCGCCGGTTCGCCTCACGCCGTCGTTGCGGCTAGGAGCCTGGACGGTAGAAACCAAGCGAGCGAGGCAAAGCACTTTTTAGTAAGGTTTTTCGCTCATTTGAGGCGAATAGCCGTAGCTATTCAACGAAAAGGAGCGGAAAAGCTGGCCAAAAGAGCGCAGCCGCAGCCGCTTGTGTTTCTGCTGCCCAGGCTCCTAGGCTTGGCTCCCATGCCGAGAGACTCTCATGACTGACGCTGTACCCGACTTCATTGTCGCCATTCCGGCTCGTTACGCGTCGACCCGCTTGCCGGGCAAACCGCTGCGAAGCATTGCCGGCGTGCCGATGGTGGTGCGGGTGGCCCAGCGTGCGCTGCAGGCTGGCGCGAGTCAGGTGGTAGTGGCAGTGGATGATCAACGCATCGCCGATGCACTGGTCGGGCAGGGTGTCGATATCTGCATGACGCGTCCGGATCACGCCTCCGGCAGCGACCGGCTCGCCGAATGCGCCGCTTATTACGGCTGGGCTGACGACGCCATTGTAGTGAACCTGCAGGGTGACGAGCCGTTTGCGCCGGCGGCGGGTATTCGCGAAGTGGCGCGCGCGCTGGCCGAGGATGACGCACCGATGGCCACGCTGGCCACCGCGATCGCCGAGGCGCACGAGCTGTTCGATTCCAACGTGGTGAAGCTGGTACGTGCCGAGAGTGGTCGTGCGTTGTACTTCAGCCGCGCGCCGCTGCCGTGGGCACGCGACGCCTTCGCGATCGATCGTGACACGCTGCCCGTCGAGCTGCCGTTTCTGCGGCATATCGGCATCTACGCCTATCGTGCGGGCTTTCTCAAGCAATACACCACGTTATCGCGCACGGTGCTGGAGCAGGCCGAGTCGCTGGAGCAGCTGCGTGTGCTCGAGCACGGCTACGCCATTGCCGTGCGCATGACGCCCGAACCGTTTCCGCCAGGCATCGACACGCTCGAGGACTTGCAGCGTGCTGAGCAGTGGCTGCAGGCGCAACTCTGATCAACCAGCGCTGATCAAGCTGTCCGCAGATTGAGATGTACGCCGTCGTATCGTTGAATCGACGGCGTAACAGATCACTCAAAGCTCGTCGCAATCAAAGGCGAGTACGGTCGGCACATCCACCTCATAGTCGACGTCTGCGCGTTCGAAGCCGAACAGCTTGAGGAACTCATGCTTGTAGCTGGCGTAGTCGCTGATCTCGAACAGGTTCTCGGTAGTGACTTGCGGCCACAGCTCCTTGCAGCGCGCCTGCACGTCTTCGCGCAGCTCCCAGTCGTCCAGCCGCAGGCGGTGCTCTTCGTCGGTCACCGGCGCCTGACCGTCGGCACGGTACAAATGCTCGCGAAAAAGGCGGTTGGCCTGCTCGATGGTGCCCTCATGCAGGCCTTTTTCCTTCATCACTTTGAACACCAGCGCGATATACAACGGCAGCACCGGAATCGCCGCGCTGGCCTGGGTCACGACGGACTTCATCATGGCCACGTTCGCGGCAAGACCTTTCGCTTTGTACCGCTCGCGCAATTCGCTGGCGGTGCGATCGAGATGCTGCTTGGCCCGGCCCAGCGCGCCATGCCAGTAGATCGGCCAGGTGATTTCGGTGCCGATGTAGCTGTAGGCGACGGTTTTGGCGTTGTCCGCCAGCACGCCGGCCTCGCTCAGCGCGTCGATCCAGAGCGACCAGTCCTCGCCGCCCATCACGGCGACGGTGTCTTCCACTTCCTGCTCCGTCGCTGGTTCCACCGAGACTTCGACCACGGCGTTCTTGTTGGTGTCGACCGTGGTGGCGGTATAAACCTCGCCGATAGTTTTGAGCGCCGAGCGCTTCAGTTCACCGCTGCCGGGCAGCTTGCGCACGGGCGAGGCAAGCGAATAGACCACCAGATCGATCTGGCCACCCATCTCATTGCGGATGATATTGATGGCGTGCTGGCGTGCTTCATTCGAAAACGCGTCACCGTTGATCGATTTGCTGAAAAGGCCGGCCTGCTTGGCCAGTTTGTCGAACGCGCCGGCGTTGTACCAGCCGGCTGTGCCGCACTTTTCCGTACCCGGCTTTTCAAAGAAAACCCCTAGGGTCGCCGCGCCATAGCCGAACGCCGCGGTGATGCGGCTGGCTAGGCCATAGCCGGTCGAAGCGCCGATCACCAGCACACGCTTGGGGCCGATCGATGGCTTGTCCAGCGCCTCGGTGATCTGGATCTGCTCCTGCACATTCTTCGCGCAACCCACGGGATGCGCGGTGATGCAGATAAAGCCTCGAACCTTGGGATGAATGATCACTCGGTGTTTCCTTTGACGTGGGCCGATCCCCATTTTAGCCTGCTCGATGCCGATGTGGTTCCGCATTGCGCAACACGGGGGAATCGTGTCCCGCAGTCCTTGCTCGCGGGGTCTACGGCCCCATCTAAAAAGCACAGCGGTTTCTTCGAATATCTTCACGCCATGACCTCATCGATACTCTTCGTCTGCCTGGGCAATATCTGTCGCTCGCCGCTGGTGGCTGCGGTCGCTCGCCAGCGGTTTGCTGACGCGGGGCTGTCGGTCGCGGTAGATTCCTGCGGTACCGGAGGCTGGCACGTGGGGCAGGGTGCGGACCCCCGCTCGATACGCGTCGCCGAGGAAGCAGGCTACAGCTTGCGCGATCATCGCGTGCGGCAGCTGGCTGCCGATGATTTCAGTCGCTTCGACGCAATTTTGGCGATGGACGATGACAACCTTGCCTTGCTGCGCGAACACAGTCCCGTCGATGACAAAGATCGTGTGAGCCTCTTTCTCGACGCGGCCGGCCTGGACCCGTACGTCCCACCGATCGTGCCCGATCCTTACTACGAGGACCTGGATGCATTCCGGCATGTATTGAAGCTGGCGGAGCAGGGTGTGGATGGTTTGATCGTTCGACTTCGGCGCGGCGAGTCGTTGGCAGCAGCATCACGCAGCGCGGCGCGCTAAAGTCTCGGCATGCAGGTTCCCCCACCGCAGCCGTTCGACGGCAAAGTCTTTGTTCAGACGCTGACGACCTCGTCTGGCGTCTATCGCTATTTCGATGACGAGGGCGAGCTGCTTTACGTCGGCAAGGCGGGCAATCTCAAGAAGCGCGTCGGCAGCTATTTCCTGAAGCCGCGGATGGAGCCGCGCATTGCGGCGATGGTGTCGCAGATCGCCCGTGTCGAGATCACGGTCACGAGGACCGAGGGCGAGGCGCTGCTGCTGGAATCGCAGCTGATCAAGTCGCTCAAGCCGCGCTACAACATCCTGCTGCGCGACGACAAAAGCTATCCATACATCTACCTGTCCAACGGTGAGGATTATCCGCGGCTGGCGTTTCATCGAGGCGCAAAGAACCTCAAGGGCAAGTTTTTCGGACCTTATCCGAGCACTTACGCGGTCCGTGAAAGCCTCAGCTTGATGCAGAAGCTGTTCAAAGTGCGCCAGTGCGAGGACAGCTATTTCCGCAACCGTTCGCGGCCCTGCCTGCAGCACCAGATTGGCCGCTGCACGGCGCCGTGCGTACAGCTTATCAGCGTAGACGATTACGCCAGCGACGTGCGCCATGCGCAGATGTTTCTCGAAGGCCGCAGCAATGCCGTGCTCGACGAACTGGGCGAGGCCATGGAGCAGTCCAGCAAGGCGTTGCAGTTCGAGCGCGCGGCGATCCTGCGCGATCAGGTCGCGGCCCTGCGCCAACTGCAGGCGCAGTATCACGTGCAGGGCGCCAGCGCCGACATGGATGTGATCGCCTGCAGTATCGAATCGGGCATCGCTTGCGTCAGCGTGCTGTTTTTCCGCAACGGCATCAGCCTGGGCACACGCGATTTCTTTCCGCGGTTGCCGCTGGATGCCGAATCGCCCGACGTGCTGGCGCAGTTCATCGCGCAGTACTACCTCGACCGGCCGGTGCCACGTGAGCTGATTCTCGGTGAGCCGATTGCCGACCAGGCCATGCTCGCCGAGCTGCTGGCCGAACAGTCCGGTCACGTGGTGGAGCTGAAATCCAGCGTGCGCAGCGATCGCGCGCAATTCCTGCAGATGGCTCAGCGCAATGCGCGCGCCTCGCTGACGGCTCGGCTGGCCAGCCGGCAGACACTGGGCACGCGCTTTGACGACCTGCAGAAAGTGCTTGAGCTGGATTTTTCGCCCAGACGGATCGAGTGCTTCGACATCAGCCATACGATGGGCGAGGCCACTGTCGCTTCGTGCGTGGTATTCGGGCCTGAAGGGCCGGAGAAATCGCATTACCGCCGCTTCAATATCGCGGGCATCACGCCGGGTGACGATTACGCTGCCATGCATCAGGCGCTGACCCGGCGGTTCCGCAAAGTCGCTGACGGCGAAGGTGCGAAGCCCGACGTGCTCCTGATCGATGGCGGTAACGGCCAGGTAGCGCAGGCGCTGGATGTACTGGGCGAACTGGGCGTCACCGGCATCGAAGTGGTTGGCGTCGCCAAAGGGCCAGGCCGGCGTGCAGGCGAAGAGACCCTGGTACTGGCGCGCAAGGCCGCCGGCAGTCTCGGTCGCGAGCTGCATCCCGGTTCGTCATCGCCGGCCCTGCATCTGGTGGCGGCGGTGCGCGACGAGGCCCACCGTTTCGCCATCAGCGGTCATCGCAAGCGACGGGAAAAGGCCCGCGAGCGCAGCGTGTTGGAAGACGTACCTGGCATCGGTGCACGCCGTCGCTCGGCGCTGCTGAAGGCATTCGGCGGTTTGTCTGGCGTCGAGAGCGCCGGCGTCGAGGAGTTGATGCAGATAAAGGGTATTGATCGTGGTCTGGCAGAGCGAATCTATGCCAGTCTGCATCCGTGAAATTTCTGGTCCGGATTTTGTATTTTCGGCTTGATCCCTGCAGCTTTTGTTCATCCGTTGAAGCTATGCCATGCGACACTGCAACAAACCATTGGACTTCAAATGCGCATCAACCTGCCAACCTGGCTGACCCTCTTCCGCGTCGCGTTGCTGCCGGTGATGGTCGCGGTGTTTTACCTGCCGTTTCCGGGACACAACATCACGGCGGCCATCGTGTTCGTGCTCGCGGCGATTACCGACTGGCTGGACGGTTACCTGGCACGCCGGATGAACCTGACCTCGGCGTTTGGTGCGTTTCTCGATCCGGTCGCCGACAAGCTGATGGTGGCGGTGACACTGTTTTTGCTGGTCGAATCCGATCCGACCAGTGGCTGGTCGAGCATCCTGCTGGCACTGACGTCGGCTGTCATCGTCGGCCGCGAGATCAGTGTGTCGGCATTGCGCGAATGGATGGCTGAAATTGGCATGAGTGCCACAGTGAAGGTGGCGCTGGTCGGCAAGCTCAAGACCATCATGCAGATGGTGGCGCTGGTGGTGCTGATCGTGCAGCACGAGAAGGAGGCCACTGCCTTGCGGCTGTATCACATCGGCGAAGGCCTGCTGGTGATCGCCGGCATCCTTACCATCTGGTCAGGCGTTTATTACCTGCGCGCTGCATGGCCGATGCTTCGCGGTGATGTGCCTGTGGCGCAAGGCGCCAGCAAGCCTGATCACGAGGCGTGAGGTCCATCGTGCGAAATCGGGAGATGCGGGGTTGACGATCCGCATTCACGTATTAGAATGCCCGGCTCCAATGCGGGAATAGCTCAGTTGGTAGAGCACGACCTTGCCAAGGTCGGGGTCGCGAGTTCGAGTCTCGTTTCCCGCTCCAGTTTTCAAGCAAAGCCCCGACTTGTTCGGGGCTTTGCTGTTTGGGACTTGCGTGCAGGTAGTTGCTCAAAAAGCGGCAAATCAGAGTGGCATTTGATGCGGCGGGTATTCACAGGCGAGTTGCTTCTGCTATGATTCGCCGCTCAGTTGCGGGAATAGCTCAGTTGGTAGAGCACGACCTTGCCAAGGTCGGGGTCGCGAGTTCGAGTCTCGTTTCCCGCTCCAGTTTTCAGCAAAGCCTCGGACTACCGGGGTTTTGTTTTTTAGAGGCAACCTGCGATCATTCTGATTCGATAAGGATGATCGCGAAGTAGCACGCAATGGCCTGGTGGCAGAGTGGTCATGCAGCGGCCTGCAAAGCCGCGTACGCCGGTTCGATTCCGACCTAGGCCTCCATTGCGTTGTGGCTGC
Organism: Rhodanobacter sp. A1T4; assembly: GCF_014207185.1. Classification (GTDB taxonomy): domain Bacteria; phylum Pseudomonadota; class Gammaproteobacteria; order Xanthomonadales; family Rhodanobacteraceae; genus Rhodanobacter. The sequence goes on along the minus strand of NZ_JACHCP010000009.1, from coordinate 24,743 downwards.
AAGCAGCCCTGAAAACCCGCCGTCGAGCGGGTTTTTTGTTGCCTGTTTTTGTCATGCTGCAATGGCATTTGCGGTCTGTCAGCAGCCTCTGGGCTGAACCATGTTCACGGACATCGCCTGACCGAGCGTGGCATCCTTGGTTATCGGCTTGAACGAGAAAGGAGTTCGCTTTGGCACGCGCAAACCATTTTGGAGTTGGATTGTTCTTCGTCGGCAGCGTGGCTGCCATGGCATGGGCCACAGCCTCTAGCGCGCCAGTGGCGCGACCGTGGATGAATATGTCGCTCTCACCGGATCAGCGCGCGGCGCTGGTGCTAAAAGCGATGACGCAGGATGAAAAGTTCCGGTTGATCCGCGCCGACTTCGGTCAACCGAGCCAGGGCAGGGCGATGCCATCAGGCGCGCTTACTTCGGCCGGTTACTTACCGGCGTTGGCCCGCCTCGGCCTGCCGGCATTGCAGGAGACTGACGCCGGACTGGGTGTGGCAAAAGCAGACAAGAGCGGTGGTGCGACGTCGCTGCCAAGCGGTCTGGCGACGGCTGCCAGCTTCGATCCGCAGATCGCCTACGCTGGCGGCGCGATGATCGGCGGTGAGGCAAGAAAAAAAGGTTTCAACGTGATGCTGGTCGGTGGTGTCGACCTTGAACGCGATCCGCGCAATGGCCGCAATTTCGAATACGCCGGCGAAGATCCGCTGCTGGCCGGCACCATCGCGGGTAACGCGGTGCGTGGCGTGCAGGATCAAAAAGTCATCGCCACCGTAAAGCACTACGCGCTCAATGCACTGGAAACCGGGCGCAATACGCTCAGCGCGCAGATCGACGAGCCCGCCGCGCGCGAGTCCGATCTGCTGGCGTTCGAGATCGCCATCGGCATCGGCCATCCCGGTTCGGTGATGTGCGCCTACAACCGCTTCAATGCGGTGTACGCCTGTGAAAACGACTGGTTGCTCAACAGTGTGCTGAAGCGCGACTGGGGTTATCCCGGTTATGTGATGTCCGACTGGGGCGCTGTGCATAGCGCCGGCAAATCGGCACTGGCCGGGCTCGATCAGGAATCGGCGGGCGAAGTGTTCGACCCGGCGGTGTATTTCGACCAGCCGCTGCGCGCGGCCATTGCTTCCGGTGAGGTGCCGCAGTCACGCGTCGACGATATGGTCAGACGTATTCTGCGCAGCATGTTTGCCGTGGGGGTGATCGATCAGCCGGCAAAGGCAGCGCCCATCGACTTCGCCGCTGATGGCGAAGTCGCTCTGCGTGCGGAAGAAGCCGGCGCTGTGTTGTTGCGCAACGAGCACGGTCTGCTGCCACTGTCGGGATCGCTCAAATCGATCGCGCTGATTGGCGGTCATGCTGACAAGGGTGTGCTTAGCGGCGGCGGTTCGTCGGTGGTGTATCCGCCTGCCGGCAACGCAGTACCCGGCATGTCGCCGGATGGCTGGCCAGGGCCACGCGTTTATCAGCCTTCCGCGCCGCTGGAAGCGATCAGCCGCCGCTTGCCGGGTAAGGTCCAGTTCAACGACGGTCACGATACCGCGGCAGCCACCCAACTGGCGTCACACGCCGATGTGGCCGTGGTGTTCGTCGAACAGTGGGATGCCGAGTCGTTCGATCGACCGAACATGGTGTTGCCCGACAATCAGGATGCGCTGGTCACCGCCGTTGCCAAGGCCAATCCGCACACCATCGTGGTGCTGGAAAACAACGGGCCGGTAAACATGCCGTGGCTGGATCAAACCAGTGCGGTGTTGGAGGCCTGGTACCCGGGTGCGCGCGGCGGTGAAGCTATCACGCGGCTGTTGTTCGGTGAGGTGGCTCCGTCAGGCCGTCTGCCGTTGACCTGGCCGAAGGATGAGTCGCAGTTGCCACGAGCGCAGATTCCTGGTGCTGGCTTGGCGTCGATCGGTGTGCCTCCGCAAGGCCAGCCTGCCGACACGGTCGACTACCGCATCGAGGGTGCCGATGTCGGCTATCGCTGGTTTCAGCGGCAAAATATCGAGCCGCTGTTTCCGTTTGGCTACGGGCTGACGTATACAAACTTCGGTTACAGCAAGCTGCAGGCGAAATGGGAAAACGGAAAACTGACCGTCGCGTTTGATGTCACCAATCGAGGCACTCGTGATGGCATCGATGTGCCGCAGATTTACCTCACGCTGCCTGGGGAAAAGCATACGCGTCGACTGGCCGGTTGGAGTCGGATCACGTTGAAGAAGGGCGCGACGCAACATGTGGAAATCATCGCTGATCCGCACATCCTCGCCGAGTTCGATGCCACGGAGAAAAACTGGCGCCGGCCGGGCGGTAGCTATCACATCCAGTTGGGACATTCGGCGACCTCATTCGAGAGCGACACAAGCGTCGATCTCCCTGCAGCCACCTTCAGCGCCCGTCGCTCCCACGCATCGCCTTGATCATGACAACCATGCCAATCAACCCGATAACCAGCCCGATGCCGGCGCCCCAGAGCGCGCCGTGTTGGCCGTCGACGAAGTAGCCGATACCGAAGCCGATCAGAAAAAACAGAGGTACGGGTAGACAGCCCATGGGAAGTCTCTTCAAGCGCGATGGCTCAAAAAATATACATGACTAGGTGAAATATCGGTCGTTGCTCACACCAGATAGTGGCAACAGCAGTGCGGCTCGTAGCATGATGCGCAATCTCTGACTCAGGACCGGGCTGGACCATGGGCGTAGCGGCAAAATCTGGCGTGTGCAGTGCGATGAACAGCGCAGACGACGGACTGCTTGACGATCAGCGCATGGCCGACGGGCAGATACTTCGCCGTCGCAGCTGGCCACTGCCGGATGCCAAGCGAGCCGTGCTGTTCGTGCACGGTTTGGGCGAGCACAGCGGGCGCTATCGGCACGTTGCCGCCTGGTTCCAGGCGCGCGGCTTTGATGTGCGTAGCTACGACCAGCGCGGACATGGGCAAACACAAGGTCCGCGAGGTGCATTGCGCCACGACGACGATTTGTTGACCGATCTGACGGCTGTCTATAACGACTACGCCGCCGGGCATTCGAGACCACCACTGTTGCTTGGTCACAGCATGGGAGGCCTGGTTGCGGCACGTACCGTATTGGATGGCCGTATCAAACCCGGCGCAATGCTGTTGACATCCCCGGCGCTGCGCAGTTGGGAAGGCGCGGGCATGCGCAAGCTGGCCCATGTGCTGGCGTCGGTGCTGCCGAATTTGCCGCTGAGCAACGGTTTGAAGGTCGACGACCTTTCGCACGATGCCTCTGTCATCGCGGGCTACCTCAACGATCCGCTGGTCTTCAACAAAATTACGCCGCGCCTGGCCGACTTCATTTTCCGCGCAGGCGCCGCCTGCATTGCCGATTCAGCCCTGTTGAAAGTGCCAACGCTCTTGCTGGTCGCCGGTGCCGACAAGCTGGTGGATCCTTCTGGCAGCACCGATTTCGCCGCCGGAGCATGGGCGACCAACCAGCTGACCACGCGCCATTTCGCCGCGCTCTACCACGAGCTGATGAACGAGGCCGAGCCAGCGCGAATCCAGGTCATGAAGCAGATGGGCGACTGGCTGGATCGCTTGCCGACAGCATGATTGTTGCGATCATCGCGATGCTGTGCCCGAGACAATAAACATCGAGCCATCGCTGGGAAGCGGCAGGAGTTGTCGATAGAGTTGTAGCAGCGATAGCGACTGGGTGATGACGCTGATCGATGTGTACCCGGATCAAGTACCGTCCAACCCCAACGCGTATAGCACGAGGTGAGCAACGCCAGTTTCATCAGCCTGCCGGCGGTGGGTCAGGCACCACCCTGAGTAGGGAAATGCAGGGTAGAGCGATCTGTCGTTGCGCAATGCACAAAATGACCGCTAGTATCGAATCGACCGGCGAGAGGGCAAGTCGATGGCCTATACCGCGGCCGTGGGTTCCACCCATTATCGTTTCGAGGACCTGCGCGCGCTGATGGCGTGCGCATCTCCGCGTCGCTCCGGTGACGAGCTGGCGGGACTGGCGGCAACGAATGAAGAAGAGCGCGTCGCCGCTCGCTTCGCGTTGGCCGATCTGCCGCTGAAGACTTTCCTCGAACAGGCCTTGGTTCCCTACGAGGAAGACGAGGTGACCCGGCTGATCGTCGACACGCATGACGCCACTGCCTTTGCTGCCGTTGCGCACCTCACCGTCGGCGAGTTTCGCGACTGGCTGCTTTCGTACGAAGCGGATGCCGCCACGCTCGGCGCGTTGGCGCCTGGTTTGACGCCCGAGATGGTCGCGGCGGTGTCCAAGCTGATGCGCAACTCTGACCTGATCGCCGTGGCCGCCAAGTGTCGGGTAGTCACGGCGTTTCGCAGCACGATCGGTTTGCCGGGCACACTTGCCAGCCGACTGCAGCCGAATCATCCGACCGACGACCCGGCCGGCATCGCGGCGGCCGTGCTGGACGGTCTGCTGTTCGGCATGGGGGATGCGGTCATCGGCATCAATCCGGCCGGCGACAGCCTGTCCGACTGCATCACGCTGCTGAAGCTGCTCGACGATTTGCGCCAACGCTTCGATATACCGATGCAGTCGTGCGTGCTGTCGCATGTCACCACCTCGGTGCAGGCGATCGAGCGCGGCGCGCCGCTGGATCTGGTGTTCCAGTCGGTGGCGGGTACCGAGGGCGCGAATACCGGCTTTGGCGTCAACCTGTCGCTGCTGCGCGAGGCGCACGATGCGGTGCGTTCGCTCAAACGCGGCACGGTCGGCCAACACGCCATATATTTCGAAACCGGGCAGGGCAGCGCGTTGTCGGCCGGTCAGCATCATGGCGTCGATCAGCAGACGCTGGAAGTGCGCGCCTATGCGGTGGCACGCGCGTTCGATCCGCTGCTGGTGAATACCGTGGTTGGCTTTATCGGCCCGGAATATCTCTACGACGCCAAGCAGATTATCCGTGCGGGTCTGGAGGATCACTGTTGCGGCAAGTTGCTCGGGCTGCCGATGGGTGTCGACGTCTGCTACACCAATCACGCCGAAGCGGATCAGGACGATATGGACGTGCTGATGCATCTGCTCGCCAACGCCGGCGTCAATTTCCTGATCGCGGTGCCGGGCGCGGATGACGTGATGCTCAACTACCAGAGCCTGTCGTTCCACGACGTGCTCGGCCTGCGCCATGCGCGCGGATTGAAGCCGGCACCGGAATTCGAACGCTGGCTGGCGCAGATGGGCATGCTCGATGGTGAAGGTCGGCTGCCGCCGCCGCAAACGGGCGGGGCGCCGCTGCGACGGTTGCTGGGGGCGCCGACCTGATGAGTGACGAGCGTGCTGTCGATGGGCATGTCATTGACGAGCAGGCGCGCGATCCGTTTGCGCGGTTGCGCCAGTTCACCCGCGCACGCATTGGACTCGGCAGAACCGGCGATGCCTTGCCAACGAAGGAGCTGCTGAATTTCCAGGCTGCCGCGAGTCAGGCACGCGACGCGGTGCATGCGGCGCTGGACATCGACGTGCTGCGCAAGGCCCTGATGCCCCGTAAGTGCATCGAGGTCGGCAGTCGCGCCACCAACCGGCAGAGTTATCTGCTGCGGCCCGATTGGGGACGCGAACTGGGCGCGGGCGAAGATGCCCTTGACGCAGCCCGCGGCGAGTACGACCTCGCCTTCGTAATCGCCGATGGTTTGTCGGCGCGCGCGGCGATGAATCATTCGGTCGCGATGCTCGACGCCTGCACTGCACGACTCAGCGACTGGTCGATGGCACCGATCGTACTGGCGACGCAGGCGCGCGTCGGCCTTGGCGACGCCATCGCGCAACGGCTGGGAGCGCGCATGGTCGCGGTGCTGATCGGCGAACGGCCGGGCCTCAGCGTCGCCGACAGTCTCGGTGTCTATCTGACCTGGGCACCGCAGCCGGGGCAGGCGGATTCGCTGCGCAACTGCATCTCCAATATCCACACGGACGGACTCAGCTACGAACGGGCCGCCACGCTGCTGGCGTGGCTGGTCCATGAAGCACGCCAGCGCAAGCTGACGGGCACGGCACTCAAACCTGATCTTTCATCACAGGCGGGCATCTCGGATGAACACAGCAGCAGGCTTGAAGAAAACACTTAGCGGTTTTCACCTATGGGGCATTGCCGTGGGGCTGGTGATCTCGGGCGAATACTTTGGCTGGAGCTACGGCTGGGCCAGCGCGGGCACACTGGGATTTCTGGTCACTGCCGTGTTCATCACGGTGATGTATGTGACTTTCATCTTCAGCTACACCGAACTGACGACGATGATTCCGTCCGCCGGCGGGCCGTTTGCCTACAGCTATCGCGCGTTCGGCGCCTGGGGTGGGCTGGTCGCCGGCTTCGCTACGGTGGTGGAGTTTGTCTTTGCGCCGCCAGCGATTGCGCTGTCGATCGGTGCCTATCTCAACGTGCAGTTTCCCGCGTTGGAGCCGAAGCTGGTGGCAGTCGGCGCGTATGTGGTTTTCATGGCGTTGAACATCGCCGGCGTGACCATTGCGGCGACCTTCGAGCTGATCGTCACGCTGCTGGCGATCATCGAGCTACTGGTGTTTATGGGCGTGGTCGCCCCTGGCTTTGCCTGGCAGCATTTCACCGCCAACGGTTGGGCCGGTCATGCCATGCTCGATGCCAAGGCGTTGGGCGGCATCGTGGCGGCGATTCCGTTTGCGATCTGGTTTTATCTGGCGATCGAAGGCGCAGCTATGGCGGCCGAGGAAGTGCGCGATCCGCGGCACACCGTACCGATCGCCTATATCGCCGGTATCGGCACGCTGGCCGTGCTGGCTTTTGGCGTCATGTTGTTCGCCGGTGGTGTAGGCGACTGGCGCACGCTGGCCAATATCAACGATCCACTGCCGCAGGCAATGCGCGTGGTCGTGGGCAACCATAGCGGCTGGCTGCACATGCTGGTGGCGATTGGTCTGTTCGGACTGATCGCCTCGTTTCACGGCATCATCATGGGTTACTCGCGGCAGATCTTTGCGCTGGCGCGCGCAGGCTTTTTACCGACCATCCTGGCGCAGCTGGGTGCGCGTCGACGCACGCCGCACTGGGCGATTCTAGCGGGTGGCGTGGTCGGCGTGGCGGCGATCTATTCCGATCGCTGGGTGCAGATCGGCGGCCAGCCGTTGACCGCGAATATCGTCACGCTGTCGGTATTCGGCGCCGTCGTGCTTTATCTGGTCTCGATGCTGGCACTGCTGCGGCTGCGGCGCACCGAGCCATCGCTGGAGCGGCCGTTTCGCGCGCCGTGCTATCCGTGGTTTCCCTTTATCGCGCTGGTGACTGCGCTGATCTGCCTGTTGACGATGGTGTTTTACAACGCGGTGCTGTTCGCGATCTTTGTCGGCTTGTTTGTGCTGGCCGCGGCGTATTACTGGTTGGTTGTGCGCGGGCGCATAGCGCGTGGGCAGCCCGGTGAGTTCAGCGCGCGGCGCTGATCGTTGCCACCGGTGACGATGGTTTCGTCGTCGCTTCCTGCAGGCGAAGGATTCGACGCAGTTCGAGGATCGCCGCCGGCGTTTCCTGCACGCTGTGCCACGACGGTATGGCGAGTTCGGAGTCGGCGCCGGCCAGATGCGCGCTGGAGTAGGGCACAATCCCATCGCTGCTCGTGGCCAGCGGGCCGCCGTTGGATTTATACACGCCGACGATGGTGTGATAGCGCACGCGCGGCGAGATCGGCAGATTCTCGGTCGCCATGATGAAAGGATCCTTGTCGCTGAGGTTGTCGATGCTGTTGGGCAGACGGAAGGGCTTGCCGGTCGCCGAGGCATCCTTCAGTACGTCGGACAAATTCGTTACCTCCGCCAACAGGCTTGCTGGCAGCCGGATCAGTCCGCGAAACAGCAGCGCCAGTCGACCTTGCGCTAGTGGAGTACCGCGATGTGGCGAGGCCATGAATACGGCCCGGGTTACTTGCGGCATCGGGGTGAACTGGAGATAGGGTGCGAGTCGTTGGCGCAGCTTTTGACGCTTGGCTTCCGACAGGTTGGCGCGCACCGGTATCACGTTCCACAGCTGCTCGTTGCTCGACGACACCAGCAGTCGTGCGATCACGCCACCCATGCTGTGGCCGACCAACACCATGTTGTTTGACGCGCGTGCCTTGCCCGTCGGGTCGAAGTGCTTCAGCGTGGCATCGAGTGCCTTGCGGATATTCGCCAGGTTCACCGCGACCGGGGCATTCGTCGGATAGTAGACCTCCCACACCTGGTAGTTGCGGCGCAGGTCTTCGTCGCCCATGACTTCGTTCGAGACGTTGATCCACGCTTCGGGACTGCTCGCCAGCCCGTGCAGCATCACCACGGTCAGCCTGTTCGGATCGTATGGCTGCATCAGCAACACGCGCGGTGTGGTGATGCCGCCTTCGCGGCCCAGTAGTGAACGGATCGACTGGCTGGCAAATCCCGAGCGCGCCAGCCATACGCCATAGGCGGCCGTAAAGTTGGCGGCCAACGGTACGTCGCGCCCAGCGAGCGTGATGGTGTCGTCGCGATACGGATCCTTGGCCAGTAGCCGAACCTGTCTGGTCGCGAGTGCGTCGCCCAACGTCGCGCCGTCGAAAACCAGCGCACCGGTCATCGAGACATAGTCGGGATTGCGCCACGGCACGGCGTCGGAGTCGCTATCCGGCGGCGCCATGGCGACGAATTCCGAGCCAAAGCCATCCCTGGTGTAGGTATCGCGCAGTCCCTTGAAGCGCAGGCCTGCGGCGGGGATCAGCTCTACGGGCACTTGCGCGTCGCCCGACAGTCGCACATCGGTCTGCGGATGCGTGATGGTCCAGCCGGCGACCGAGGCCTGCGTCCAGTCCGAACCAAGCTTCGGCAGCTCTTCAAAAAAGCGCGTTACCGCGCGCTGCACGGAGAAATTGTAGAAGTCGATTACCTGCACCTGGCGCAGTTCGAACGCGCGATCCGACGGCTTGCGTGCCGTGTAGAAGAGATAGGCGTAGGCGTAGCGTGCGGACTGCAGATAAGCATCAAGCGCTTCGTCATCCATCGCAGCGGCATTCGACTTCGTGTTCTTGATAGCTTTCGCCAGCCAAAGCTCGGAGAGCGCCGAGAGCCGCTGCTCTTCGTTGAGGCCGGTCGATTGCAGGATGGTATCCGAACAGCTGACGAACGCTTTCTCGCAGCCGTCGGTGGTCAGCGCCACCACGTTCAATGCCTGCACCGTATTGTCGCTGAGGCGCTTGGCACCCAGCACATCAGCGCGGCGGTCGGTAACGTAGTCGCGCGAGGTGACGTGTTTCATGTCCACCATCGCGCAGGCACACAGGCCCAGGAGGCCGGCAAGGGCGATGCCTCGCAGCGTCCATGCGGCTATTCGATAGTTGATCGACATGCTTGCATTCTAGCGGCGCAAAGCCTCACCACAATGACAGCCAGCACCGTTGTGCGAATTGTCATTGCGCCGCCAAACCGGCACGCTTGCAACTATTGATGGGAGTTGTGGCGAAATGACCAAGAGACGCTGGATGATTGGCCGCACCGTGCTCAGTGTCTTTGTCGGCTTGGTCACGTTCGTTTCCGGCGTATGGGGGGCGATGGCGCTGTGGTTTCAATTACCTGGCGGCGCCGTGGTGCGGACCATCGGCAGCCTGGTCTGGGCGATCGTGGTGATTTCGCTGGCCGCTTTCGCGATCAGTCGTCGCAGCTGGTTGCCGCTGGCTTTCTACGTGTTGGTCTTTGGCGCGCTGATGGCGTGGTGGTCGACCATTGCACCCTCCAATAATCGCGTGTGGGCAGACGACGTGGCCCATCTGATGAGCGGCACGGTCGATGGCAGCCACGTCACGCTGACCAATGTGCGCGACTTCACCTGGCGAACCGAAGACGACCACGATATTCGCTGGTATACCCGCACCTACGATCTCGATCAGCTTGTCTCGGCCGATGCCGTGTTGTCGTACTGGGGCAGCGAGGCCATTGCCCACGCGATGATCTCGTTCGGCTTCAGCGATGGTCGCCACGTGGTTTTTTCGGTCGAGATTCGCAAGAAGCGCGGCCAGCAATACTCGGCTATCGGCGGGTTCTTCAAGCAGTTCGAAATGGTACTTACGGCGGCTGACGAGCGCGATATCATTCGTGTGCGCACAAATGTTCGTGGCGAGGATGACTATCTTTATCCGCTGCGGATGGACAAGACGGCGATGCGTGAGCTGTTTCTATCCTACGTGAAAGCGGCGAACCAACTGGTGACCACACCCGCGTTCTACAACACCATCACTTCCAACTGCACCACCATCGTCTATGGCATGGCCCGACGAATAGACCCAGGCTTGCCGTACGACGTCCGCCTGCTGCTTACCGGCTACCTGCCGGAGTACCTGTATGAAATCGGCGCACTCGATAAAAGCGTATCGATTGACGAGCTGCGCAGGCGTGGGCGCGTTACCGATCGGGCCAGAGCCAGTCTGCCCACGGATGATTTTTCCAGGGTGATACGTGTGGGTCTGCGCGGACCCTAGGATGAAACTGGCGTGGGCGCATTGAGGTTCAAGCGGAGATTTTTCTCCGGTCGAGCGCGAACGACCAGATCAGCACGCCGATACCAATGAGCGACAGGCCCAGACCCACCCAGCCGGTCGACGTCCATCCATAGCCGGCGGCAATGGCTATGCCACCCAGCCATGCGCCGAGGGCGTTGGCGATATTGAACGCGCTGTGGTTCAGTGCAGCAGCCAGCGATTGGGCATGGCCCGCGACATCCATCAGGCGTGCTTGAAAACTCACTGTCACCATCGTGCAGACACCGATCAGAAACAGTACGGCAATCATGGTCGAAGCCGAGTGCGCCACGAAGACCAGGATGGTCAGTATGAGCGCGGTAAAGGCGTACATACCGATCATCGTGCCCTTGAGCCAGCGGTCAGCGAGTTTTCCGCAGACGATGCTTCCCACCACCATGCCAATCCCGATCAAGCTCAACATCAGCGGTACACGCGTCAGCGGCAGATGGGTTACCTCGGTTAGCAGGGGTGTGATGTAACTGTAGACCGCAAATATGCCGCCGAAGCCGATAGCCGCCGCGAGCAGTGTCAGCCAGACCTGCGGCCGCTTCAACGCACCCAGCTCGGTCAGCGGGCTGGCGTTTTTATCTGCTGTCACGCTCGGCACGAAAACATAAATCATTGCGGCCGTAAGAAACGCGATAACCGCCACGGCCATGAATGTCGAGCGCCAACCAAACGTCTCGCCAAGCCAGGTCGCCGCCGGCACGCCAAGCACATTGGCCACGCTCAACCCCATGATGACCTTGCCGATGGCTTCGCCCCGTTTGGATGGCGGCACCATCGCAGCGGCCACCAGCGACGCCACGCCGAAATACGCACCGTGCGGAAGGCCGGCAACGAAGCGCGAGACGAGAACCGCGCCGTAGCTGTGGAAAATCGTTGTCGCAAAATTGCCCACGGCATACAACAGCATCAAGCCAACGAGCAACGCCTTGCGCGGTGTACGCGCCATCAGGATCGTGATCGCCGGCGCACCGACCACCACGCCCAGCGCATAGGCACTGATCAGATGACCTGCCTGTGGCACGGAAACGCCAAGATCCCTGGAAATCTCGGGAAGCACACCCATGGCGGCGAATTCGGCCGTACCGATCGCCAACCCTCCCAGCGCCAGCGAGATTTCGGCAATGCCGACACCGTGTGGCGCGACGGCGCGAATGCCGGGTTCAGCAGGTGGAGAGGATGACATGGCAGCAGATCCTTGGAGTCGGAGCGTGGTTCAAACACCAGCCCGTCGGACCTGTTTGAGACTTGCCTTATGTTAACCCGTGACGGCGCCCCAAAATTCCGTATCAGTCCGTCGGTACCGTTCCGCTATCGATCACGAATTCCGTGCCGTTGATTGAGGCGGCGCGATCCGATGTGAAGAAGGCGGCCGGTTTGGTTTTGACGTTGTGCGGATTATTTCATCGTGGCTGGAATCCGATCGGCCAAGATCAGTGTTGTGTCACTGCTTTTATTGCCGCGCTCAAATTCAACAGTCATTCTCGTGCCAACTGGCAGTTCGCGTAATTGACGGCGCCAGTCCGCGAGTGACTTTGTGGAAATTGGCGCACCATCGATTGATTGAATGCGGTCATCGACATGCAAACCTGCACGCTCAGCCGCGCTATCTTTGGCAACATCGGCGACTTTCAGCGTGTCATTGTCCGTGAGCAGCCACAGGCCGCTACGATCGAAAGCGTCGGGTTTGCCAAAGTCGGCGTTTGGTGCGAGGTACATTTTCTTGTTTGCATAATCGAATGCAACGACAAAATGCCATAACACGCCACCACCGAGATTGCCCGCCTGGTCGGGATTCGTGAAGCCACCCTTGGTGCCGGTGAACAAGTCGCCCGCAATATTGTTGATGCTCTGGTTGCCGAGCCGCAGCTCGCCCAGCCGAGCCGGGTGTCCGCGTGATGCTCCGCCGACCCCCCAACCAGTTACGCTTTCTGGCGCAGCCTGGTATTTTTCGATCAGACCGTGCGCATGTACAAACGGTGCGCTCATGGTTAGTGAGTCGCGCGAACCCGTGTCGACACTGAGTCGCACCGGTATGTTGTCCAATACACCGGACACGATCGGCATATGACCATCGAAGTCGAATGCCAGCGCAGTAGAGCCCGGCGGCGGTAAAAACTTCTTCGGGTCAGAAAGCGTCAGCTGCCTTTTTGCGTAATCTATTTTTACGCCGAATCGCTGGAACATCTCGTAGCCAACAAGACCATCTAACGTAACGCCTTCGACCTTCGGCAGTTCACCTAGATCAACTACCAAGAACACCGGATTTGCGAGGGTTGCCGTACCGACGCTTACTTGCTTCGCGCGAGCAAACGCCAGATCGATGTTTTTCTCTCCCACTCCACCTGCGGCCATTTTGCCTTCGCTGTTCAATCCGAATTTCTTCGCCGCCGATGGCGTGAGCAAGTTTTGACCGCCGGTATCGACCATGAAACGTGCTGGCTTGCCATCCACTGCGCCGTTGACATAAATATGGTTGTTGACCAGATCAAACGAAATGCTGGTGATGCCACTGGCGTCACCGATATGCGCAGTAGAGACCATTGCAGGGACGGCAAAGTCGCTATTGGATACCGCGATATTGGCATTGATGTGGTTGATTTGGATTTCTTCGTGGTTGCGCGGATCCGTGCGACCAGCGGCGTCGGTCAGGTCGGTAAGATAGCGAAACGGCAAACGCACGCCATCGACATCGCGATAATCGTCAAGCACCGTCGTTGAGATGTCCTGACCTTGACGTTGGACGATGCGTGCAAGGAGACCGGTGTCAGCCGCGATCCATAACGTGATTGGATCCCCCTTATCAGGCGTTGCTTCGATAACGCTATAACTCTTGCCCTCAAGCTCGCGTATTTCCACTTTTCCATAGACTGCGGCAATACGTTGCGGATACCAATAACCATGCGCATCGACCCACGCTGAGCTTCGCGCGCGCCTGATCGCTTCAGGAGCATCATGCACGGCGACTTCGCTGCCGGGCTCGCGTTCCCACGATCGCTTCCCGTCATAGCCTTGCGCACCATCAATCGGGCCGGCCTTGTAGCTTTCGCTGGAGCGGCCTGTCAGAAGATCCTGAGTCATATGGAATTCGCCGTTAAGCCCGCCTGCTTTCACTGTGCCGACGCTCTGCAGTGAATGTACGCCATCCCATATTGCACCACCGCTTGCTGCCTTGAAGCGCTCAAATACGGTATTTGCATCGTCGGCGTGAGCCATCACTGCAAGAAATAAAGCAACTGTGCCAAGTAATGCCTTTAAGGGCAGTCTGTGCGTCATGTTCATCTCCGTTTTGACGATTCAGGTGCTTGTGCGAAAAAATGCTTAATTGAATAATTTCATTGAATTTCAAAATGGACAAGCCAACTGATGGCATAGAGAAAACTCGTGAACAGTCTCATTGAGGATGCAAAAGATCGCTGCGCTGACCACGCCAATTCGTGCTGAACTTGCTACTGCGATTCAGGCCTTGGGTGTTGCAGCGATGGTTGCGGAACTCGCATCACAACTCGGTCGCCGCGAAGATGGCCTCTATTACCATCTTCGTGCACTGGTGCAAGTTGGTTTGGTGCAGGTGCGATCTAATGCTGCAAGCACGGCCCAGGCACACCGGCAAACTCATCGCCTTGCATTGGAACTGACTACGCTCGACATCACGTCGGCGCGGTGCAATCAAACGATACCAATGGTGAGAGTAGGGCGAGAGAAATTCAGCGACGCGCATGAGTTGCGTCGACGCACTGTAGTGTTTGTGGTGGTGCTGAGCTGTTACTTTAGCTCGCTGCTGGTGCTGTCATGGCGTCAAGGGACGTGCTCTGGCGCATCAAAAATATGCAGCGCCGCGTATTGAAGCAGCATGATGGTTTTGCCGTCGACGATCTCGCCGTGACGAACCATCGCCAGCGCTTCATCGAATGGAAGCTCCAGTACTTCGATGTCTTCGCCCTCGGCTTCAATGCCCCCGCCTGTGCCAACCTTCGATGTCGCATCGTACTCAGCGACAAAGAAAAACAATTTTTCGGTGACTGATCCGGGGCTCATGAACGCTTCGAAGACTTTGCGCACCTCACCGACGCGATAGCCTGTTTCTTCTTCCACCTCGGCGCGGATTCGCCGCTCTGGCGTGGCTTGATCGAGCAGGCCAGCGGGTGCTTCGATCATCATGCCGGTGTGGCCATTGACGTAGGTAGGGAAACGAAACTGACGGATCAGGACAATCTGCCGCGAGGTCAGTTGATAGAGCAATAACGTGGCACCGTTGCCACGGTCATAGGTCTCGCGTTGCTGGCGCTGCCAGCGGCCATCAGCGCGGCGGAAATCGAATACCGTCTTCTTCAATAGATACCAATCGTCGGACAGCACATGGCTCTCGATGACGCGTACCCGATCGGCGGTTTCAGTCATTGCACGACTCTTGTCTGGACAGGACACGCGAAAAACCTTATCGTGCATTATCATGCAATGTCAATTATTTTCGTGCAAATGTCATGCTGACGACTCATCGCAAAAAAGCCATTCTTGCCGCGCTCAAACGTGACGGTCAGGTTATTGCCAAGGCACTTAGCGAATCCTTCGGCGTGTCCGAAGACACCATTCGTCGAGACTTGCGCGAGTTGGCCAGCGATGGATTGCTGCAGCGCGTGCATGGTGGGGCATTGCCTTCATCTCCAGCTGCCGCCGATTTTGTACAGCGGCAGCAGATCAGTACGGTGGCTAAGTCGGCCATCGCGCGCAAAGCGGCAGAACTGATCTTGCCCGGACAGGTCGTCATCCTCGATGGCGGCACCACGTCGGTTCAGTTGGCAAAGCAGTTGCCTTCAACGCTTCAGGCAACGGTTGTCACGCACAGCCCCAGCATCGCCGTTGAGCTGGTTGGTCATCCCCACATCGAGGTGGTGCTGATCGGCGGTCGCCTGTTCAAGCATTCGGTCGTTACGGTAGGAGCCGTGGCAATCGAGGCTATCGGACATATTCGTGCTGACGTGTACTTCATGGGCGTCACCGGCGTGCATCCCACGGCAGGACTGAGTACGGGCGATCTGGAAGAGGCGTACATCAAGCGTGCACTGGCTGCGCGTGCCGCCGAGGTTGTGGTGCTTGCCTCGGCAGAGAAGATCAACTCTGCCTCCGCCTACGTCATAGCAGAAGTCACTGCGGCCAGCACCATTGTGGTTGAACGCGAAACGCCTGAAGCATTGACGGCGCCGCTGGCTGCATTGGGCATCACCATCCTACGTACTTAGATTTACGGCAACGAGCGATCCGGGATCGCTACTTGGTTCTTCTGTCAGCTGATTGCGTATTTCGATCAAAGCCGCCGTCGATTCCACACTCAAGTCGGCCACCGGAAATGCTGTCAAACCCACCAGCCAAAATGCTACCAAACCTGCCACCCCGCGGGCGATTGAACGGCATGCTCCAGTGATTCCTTCCGGTCGGCGAAGATCTGACAAGAGACCACCGCGAAGATCTGCGCGACCGATCCCAGATCGGCCGATAGTGTGAAAAACTCGCTTCGAAAACTTGAGATCGTTTAACAGCGAGAAAATCCGGCCGCGACAATCGCTTTCTGTCGACCTGAATGTGTAAATTTGTACAGAATCGAATTGTCGTTGCCGTCGCGATTCAAAATTTGGACGTCTATTTGTTAAGTCGGAGTTTTTCAACAGAATCGGCCAACAACGGCCGGTCAGGTGCTTCAAATGCGGGCCGCAAAACTGCCATTGCGGTACCTGTCAGATCGCACCAGTCGACGGTATGCGGCTAATCCCTGCAATGTCCAAAGTCTTGTGGGCATGACCCGTTTGACATCGGCAATATGATCGGACTACCGTTATCACAATTGATAACGATTATTTTCCTTTGGCCAAAAAAACCGTTCTGGATGTGTTGGTCCACCCGATCCGCCTGAGGATCGTGCGGGCTTTTGCAGGAAGAGCGAACCTTACCGTTCGGGACTTGGCAAAAGATCTTCACGACATCCCGCAAGCCACGCTTTACAGGCATTTGAACCGATTGACCGAGGCGGGCGTCTTGACGGTCGCTTCGGAAACCCCCGTGCGTGGTGCCTTGGAACGTAGCTATCGAATCGATCCCGGCACCGTCAGATTGACCAAAGAAGAAATTAAAGCCATCGATCCAGAAACTCACCAGAAGTACTTCTCGATCTTTGTCGCCTCGTTGCTAGAGGACTTTGGCCGCTATACCCGGACCGGTGATATCGATGTGGTGGGCGATGACGTTCACTATTTGCAGATTCCTATCCTTGCGACACCCGAGGAATTCGCCAGCTTCATGAAAGGGTTGGCGGCACTCGTCAAAAAGTTTGCTGAGCACAAGCCTGCGCAGCATCGGATACGGCGAACGGTATCTATCGTCACGCTCCCAGAAAAGCCCACGAAAGCGCGTTGAATCCATCGTTCATTAATTCAGTGAGCAATCAATCAAAGGAATGCCAATGCAAGACAATGTCATAAGGCTCAAGGACGGGAGAAAGCTCGGCTTCGCCGAATATGGCAAACCTGATGGCATTCCATTGCTGCTGTTTCATGGCACACCCGGCTGCCGCTTCATGACGCGGTTGGAGACCGCGTCATGGATCAAGGAAAACGACGCACGCGTGATTGTTCCCGAGCGACCTGGCTATGGGATTTCCGATCCAGCCCCCAGACGAACAATCATGGATTGGGCCACGGATGTAGAGGAACTGGCTGACCATCTCGGCCTTGCGTGGTACCACGTTGCAGGTGGGTCGGGTGGTGGTCCCTATGCCATTGCTTGCGCGATTCATGCCCCAGAACGAGTATTGTCTGCAACGCTGCTTTGCAGTGGGGGACCGCCCGAGATAATGCCTTCATCGAAGGAGATGAATTCAGGAAACAGAGTTGCTTTTTTTCTGGCGAACTACGCGCCGTTGATTTTGAGAGTGCTGTTCGCAATCAATGCCAAATCCATTAAGAAGCAACGGCCGGAGCTCGGTTCAAAGGACTCAGAGAAATTGGAACGTTTGAAGTCGAAACGGCTTGCAAGGTTACGATTGCCAGAATGGGACAGGCGTGTTTTTGAAGCGCAAGATCCTGAACACGCAAGGATGCAAGCGAGAGAAATTTTTCGCCAAGGCGGCGACGGCGCGTATCGCGACCTTTTACTTGTGAGCCGCCCTTGGCACCTCGACCTCAAAAGGCTGACGGTTCCGGTATTCATGTGGCATGGCACAGCGGATACGAATGTTCCCATATCAACAGCCCGCGCGTTTTCCGGCCTCATACCTGGTTGTGAGACCCACTTCATACCGGATGCGGGCCATCAGCTTCTTGCAAGTGAAGAGGTATGTTCACAGATGGTCGCTCGGATGTTGTCCGCCACTGCGTAACAGATTTCCTGCAGCCGATCGTCACTCTGCTCAGCCAGCTTTCGCCAGCTGTGCTTAAGCGTTGATGCATATGCCATCTCTGCGGCAGACAGCTATTGAGGAACGTCGACCACATCATGAGGATCCGCACACTTCTTCTCACGGTTGCAGCACTTGTGCTGATTTACTTCGTCGCAGGGGCATACTTGTTGCGATTCGCGCTTGAGCCAATGGTGTTCCGCACATTGCGCCCTCTGCGCATACAACCGCGCCAGTGCTCCAAACGATCAGCGGCGATGACGGCAATAGCATGTTGGTGCGGCGCTACGGAAAACCGACAGTCGGATGTGTCGTGTTCTTTCCCGGCCAACATGGCATTCTTTCGGCGTACGAGGAGGACATATTCCCTGCATTCGCCGCTAAAGGAATCGCCGTTTTGGCCGTCGCCTACCCGCGGCAAAATGGTGCCCACGGAACGTCTCACCTGAATGAGATCTTGGCACTAGGCGCTCGGGTCGTTGCTTCCGCCCAATCTACATGTCCAGGCCAGAGGGTCGTAGTGTACGGCCGCTCGTTGGGTTCCATGGTCGCCGCCTACGTCGCCGCAAGGTCACAGCTGACGGGGCTTATCCTCGAGAGCGCGGCACCCGCGCGCTCATCAGCGATTCGCCTTCGGCTAAGCGCTCGGTGGTATCTGGCGCCGCTGGCACTGCTACCTGTTTCAAGACTCCTCCCACACGACTATTCACTGGCTGAAGCACTTTCCAACACGCGGGGTGTGCCGGCTGTCGTATTCCAGGGCACGGCGGATAGCGAGACCCCGCTCTCGTTTCTGCGGGTTGCTGGCGTCCCTGACAATCTACGACTTGTCGTGGTTTCGGGCGGGTCGCATCCAACCACGTACCTTTTGGCGCGAGATCGGATCATAAAAGCGGCGCTATCCATGCTTTGGTCACAATGGTCCTGACACTTCTTAGAAAACTGCCCCAAAGCGGATGCTCGCGACGACAAAAATGCCTCGGACAGCGACACGGGGAGCGGTCGCTATCCGGCCAACACCGGCGGGTCGCCAGATACAAATGCATGCCGCAAAGCAGCCATTGCCGTGAGCGTAAAGGTTCTGGCGCGGCTAAGACTTGAGCTGCAGGTCGTTCTCCGCACTCCATCTTCGCAGGGCCTCTTCCACGGCCGTCTGCTCGAACGCGTACCAATCTTCAAGTCGGTCCTTTCGATCGAGCAATGCCTTAAATCGTTGATACGCGCCTCGGCTTTGAAAGTACCCATAGGTAAGTTCGTAGGACTCCGGCAAATGGGCCTCGACAAAGTGCAAGGCGAGCTCCCGCCCGAGACCAAGATCCCCCTTGCTCGGGAGTGCCAGGTAGACCTTGTTGTCTTCGATATCTTCCGGGAGATCCTCTTCTACATCGGCGCTACTCGATGAGCAGAAAACCTTACCGCTGATCCTGTTGACGTAAGCCTCGTTTTCGAAGGAACCTGCAGCGCTCGCCCACTCGAGACCTGCGAGGAGTTCATCGAAACTGACGGGCGTGTTCGTTTGCATTTTCGTTGCTGGTTAACGCTGGAGTTAAGCGGCGGCGAAGCCGTCCGCCTTGAACGAGATGTTAGAGCGCATCAGTCGACACTCCAGCCAAGACGGAAATATAAAGAAGAGCAAGCTGGCAGCTTGACAAAGCAGTGAAGCCTGTAAGCCCAGGAGCCCTCAAGCTCCTCAACCTGCAGATGGCATGAACCACCGGGAAACGCTTGCCCCAGTGCTGACGTGAAGCTCTTGAGGCAAGGCAAAGTTTCGTGTGTCCTCTCGCCTAAGCGGTTACCGCAGACACATGCAAAGAACTCAAGAAGCAACTCTTGTGTCGACTGAGCTTGCGGCTGCCATGTGATTGCCGAGTCGGCAGCGACGATCTCTAGCTGGAGGCCACCTTGATCCCAAACCGAGTTTGAGGCTGCGCTCAAGCCTTGAATGAATCCCGCAAGATATTCAGGAAGTTGCATATGCGCTCTAACGCTGGAGTTAAGCGGCGGCGAAGCCGTCTGCCTTGAACGATTTGTTAGGCGAAATGTCAAAATTGCCATAGGCCACACAAATCACCGAGTGCACCAAAAACTAGTACTGCCCCTAATAGTCCACTGATTGCAACTGACGTCCAGAAACCTGTCGAATCATCTGAACGTTTGAATTTGGACAGGACGAGCGTAGATGCACCGCTGCGAATATCCAATAAAGTTGCAAGCATGATTAGGGCGCCCGCCCCAACGAAAATCCAGTCCGTGCCGAGTCTACCCAACGAATGCGCACGAGATTGAGCGAAGAGCATGGAGGCCAGCGCAATGCACCAAATAAAGAAACGCATAGATGCATAGCCTGACTCAATACTTTCGCGTTGCTCCTCAATGTTCACAAAGTCCCCTTGTCGAGCTCGCCTAACGCTTGAGTTAAGCGGCGGCGAAGCCGTCCGCCTTGAACGAGTTGGCACGCCCTAAAGGCCTCGGAACGAACCACTGCACAGCCCACATGGGCATGAGTGTAGCCATGCAGAGGTTGGGTTGCCTCTAGCTTCAACTGAGATTGCGTGGCCACAGGTTGGACAAGTTGCCGTAACTGGCTTGCCCTCATTGAACTGGCCAAGCGCAACTAACACCGGCTCGGCTTGTGCCGGGAGCCGAGAAAAGTCAACTCCAGCAATGTATCGGTCTACATCGTCAGTCATCTGGAAGGCCTAACGCTTGAATTAAGCGGCGCCGGAGGCGTCCGCCTTGAATGAGTTGTTAGGCGCATCTAGCGACTGTGCCAACAGATACTTGTTGATAAGTTGGACCATGTCGTCGAATCCAATGGCTAAAGTGTTTGACGAAATGGCAACCGGACTAGGGATGCGGTTTTCCATCGCTTTCAGTGCGGCCCGCATTATTGGTCCACGTGATGCAATATATTTGTCTGGGTTCTTGAGTAGCACATAAAGAAGACGCTGGTTTTTGATCTGTTGCTCGCTCAGACCGGATATGTCTGACCAAGGAATAAAGCCACGTGGAAATATGCTCGAGTTGTCAGTCAATCCGCGGGTATCTAGGACGAGGCCCGGAGAGAAGTCAAATAGCTTGCGTAGAGCAAAGAGGAGAGCTAGGCCAAAGAAGACTATGCTGACAACGCCGAAACCACGCTCCAGCAAAGAGCCGTCAGGCTTTCGTATCAGAAAGCAACCCAGCGCTACGAAACCAGCGGCAGCTAATGAAAACAGAAGAATTTTCGTTTTGCTGAACGGGATGGTAGTTGTCTGTGCCATAGATGCCTAACGCTGGAGTTAAGCGGCGGCGTAGCCCGTCCGCCTTGAACGAGTTGTTAGGCCCAAGCATGCCAGCGCCCTAGAGCCGCTTGAACACATAGTAGAGGCGAACCAGTGGCCCACCAAATATACGATAAAGGGCCTCGCGTAACGATGGGGCGCTAGCGCTTGGATTGACTCGATCTCTGCGCTTACTTGCCCGGTCTAACTTTTGAGATGCGATAGCGCTTCGCTTTTGCTCAGCGCGCGACCGCCTCTCCTCGACGAAGCGAGCATGCCGACGTTCCTGCCGTGTGAGAGATGACTTCACTTCTTTTGGCCTAACGCTGGAGTTGAGCGGCGGCGTAGCTGTCCACCTTGAACGAGTGGTTAGGCCGGACGCTACACATTGTGCCGAGGATACCAAACACCCCGAACAACCATAGGCCCGGAATTTGGAACGACATGCTTTTGGTCTAGCTCTGCAAAGGTAATATTTTGCACGACATTGGTGAATTGAACTTCTTTTGGCGGATAACCAAATTGACGCAGTAGCTGCTCAGCTTCCGCCTCGGTGGAAGCCGTGACGCCGAAGCCGAGACCCTTAGTCACGTTGAACCAGAAAGGTATGAGCATTGAAGGCCTAACGCTGGAGTTAAGCGGCGGCGTAGCCGTCCGCCTTGAACGAACTGTTAGGCAAACTTTAGAAGCCAAGCTCATGGCCGGTCCATTTCTGTGTGACATCAGAAACCCCTGTGCCACGTCCTACCGCTGTAACTGTCACAGAAAAGCACGACGCACTATCTGCGTCGGCCGGAATTAAGATCCCTATGACGTTGTTCCATCGCCGCAAGTCAACTGCTGCAGCGCCCAGTCTTGGTGTTGCCTCGAAATCATTTCGGGTGGGCATTTCGTAACCCATACGGATGTTATACAGCTCCGGAATGTTCGCAAGCTGCGATATCCGACTGCACGCTACCGTTATGGTCAATTTATCGATCTGCCCTAACCGCTCGACATCGCGGCTTGGAAACTTTATGAAGCGAACTTCCGCCTGTGTGGCAGATGCAGAGGTGGAAATGATGAAGGTCGCAAGCAACGCTACTTTTTGGAAGAGTGTCTTCATGAGGCCTAACGCTGGAGTTAAGCGGCGGCGAAGCCGTCCGCCTTGAACGAGTTGTTATGCCTTGCCGAGAACTTGATTGCGATAAGCGAGCCAAGCAGCTTGACCAGATGCCGGCTCATTGGACTGCTCGAGAAACTCACCGCTGCCACAGTCCAAAGCTTGCCAGCCGTTTTGAATACACAGAGTAACGATAAGAGGGACGACTTGTTCCGATGCGCGGACGTGGAGCATGAAGCCGTTGTTTGACTCGGGCTTGCCCATGTTGAATTCGATCGAGCCGCCTGGGAAATCGTAGTTGCCCCAAGTCGGATCGCTCCAATCGGTGCCGTGAAAAACCTCAGAAATGGCAGCTCGCACCTCGACTTGCGAGCCAAGAGGGACACAACGCTCATCGTTGGGAATTTGCTGAATCGAAGTGTAGACGCGACTGAAGCGTTGAATGCTTATGTCCCAACTCACGAGGATGCTCCCTTTGAGGCATAACGCTGGAGTTGAGCGGCGGCGTAGCCGTCCGCCTCGAACGAGTGGTTAGGGCTCACTCGGATCAACTTTTTTGAGTGAGGTTGCCGTTGCTGGCGAAGCGCTGGCTGGCGATTTTGGTGCAGAGTGTCCAAAGCAAGAAGGTGCCACATCAGTCGGACCTTCAGTGCAATAGAGACCGTTTTTGTTGAAGCCCAGCTGCAAGCAACCTTCAAGCGCGAGGCCAGCCAACAATATGCAAATGGTTTTTGCGACAAGGGTGGAAACTCGTTTCATGGTGTTTGGAGTGAAATTGGTCAAGGGTTTTCGCCGATTGTGGCGGTACATGCGCTGTTGGGGGGCCTAACGCTGGAGTTAAGCGGCGGCGCAGCCGTCCGCTTGAATGAGATGTTAGACGATTGCGGCGAGGTTCGGTTGGGCGAGGCCGTTGGCCAGGACAAGCGAAGAACGCCGAGCAACCGCCCCTTACAAACTACCAGCTCTGCAGGCGCATGACTTGCCGTAACGCCGCGCTAAGTGCTGCTGCGGCGAGAGACAACAAGCAAGCGCGAAGCTGGGCGAAACACACGAAACGAAACACTGGCAGAGCAAACGCCTAACGCTGGAGTTAAGCGGTGCCGGAGGCGTCCGCCTTGAACGAGATGTTAGACAACTTCGCCGGGAGCTAAAAGATGGCGCTAGCTTTGGTGCAGACCGCATTGAGGATTTGGCGAGTTTGAAAACTGCCATCGGCGTTGACCGCGCCGGCTCTCTCCATGAGCGAAAGTTGACCACTGAAGCGGTTGAGAAAGCCGCTAAATGCTTTGTTTGAGTCCAGTTGGAAACCGACGCCATTGTCTTGCCGATTGATGACGGTGTAGGTTGCGTCAAGACCTGCCGCCCCCTGAACTTTGACACTATCGTTTGAGACTTGAATATATATGCCGCTTACAGGGGTTTCTCGTATGTCGGCCGACGCATAGTTGCTGTACGTGCCATGGCACCCGAGATTGGTTGTGCCGGGAGCACTTTGTGCAATGCAAAGCCCGGAAGGCAATGCAACGAGAACGATTGCAATCCATGTCCGCATGACACCTCCCATAGTTGTCTAACGCTGGAGTTAAGCGGCGGCGAAGCCGTCCGCCTTGAACGAAATGTTAGGCACCAAACTCACGCAGCACCTCAATCTTGCCAACAATGTTGTCATTGAGAGCCTCAAGCTCGCCGGCTGGAACCCACCACTCTGTATGAAGAGCCCCGCCGACCTTTTGAATGGGGTAGTTGGACATAAATGATGAGCGGACCGAGAAACGTGTGACCGCACCGTACCCACTGTCTTTGACGTTCCATTTCTCCGCAATCTCAGCAGCGTACTGCTCGTTAGTGACTGGATAGAAAATAGGTTGCCCGGGAAGCCTGGGTGGCCAGCGAGTGAAGCCGGAAGCTCGCAGAAGTTCGAGCTCCTCCGGCCCAACAGGGCGATACAAAATGGTGGTTTCGTCCGAATCTGTCATTTGGTGCCTAACGCTAGAATTGAGCCGCGGCAAAGCCTTGAACGAGTTGTTAGGCCTGGTACGTGATGCAAAAAAGAAGCTCACTGCCAGATACCTCCGGATTGTGGTGATGCTCAACTTGCGAGTCTTGCATGGTGCTGCGGAACCAAGCATATAACTCGGCCTGACTTAGCTGTGGAGCTGACGCGGTGCCTTGGTGTTGCTGTGAATGGCCGAGCTTACCATCGGGGTAGCGGAGCCAACCATCCCAGCCCAAAACAGAGACGCCCGATTGCGCCATAAGTTGCAACGCTTCGAGAGCCTCGGAAAGCGGCAGCACGAGCTCGCTTGACGAGGCTGACTTGAATTGAAATTCTGCGATGCTCAATGAAAGGCCTAACGCTTGAATTGAGCGGCGGCGTAGCCGTTCGGCTCGAATGAGTGGTTAGGGGTTGTCAGCGCAGACGAGAAACGCGTAATCACTTGGCGACACCTGATGGGTGAACTGTTTGCCTGCATAGTTGAGCACAGCAGCCGAAC
>NZ_JACHCP010000008.1 GCF_014207185.1 Rhodanobacter sp. A1T4 | reverse complement strand
GTCAGTGGGGGCCTGTCGGCCGAACTCCGTCATGGTTGGACGGCCAGCCTCGACGGTACCTATGCTCACGCCAGCCACGAAAACGATCGCGGCGTAAAAGCCCAGGTCGCGTTGGCGTTCTGATCGAGGATCGGCCGGCCGATTCCCAGCCTACTGCACGTCAGTAGTGCCCTCGCTTTCGGCGAGGGCACGAAGTCCACACCCAGAAAATGCTCAGCGCCTGGCTTGTGTGGCCATGCGTGCGGCTAGACCGACCAGTACGGTACCCATCAGCCAGCGTTGCACTAATAACCAGCCAGAACGGTGCGCGAAGAACGCGGCGATAGAACCGGCTGTCAGGGATATCAAGGCATTCGTGGCTACGCTGATCCCGATCTGCACAAATCCGAGAGTGAGCGATTGCGTCAGAACGCCGCCTTGGCCCGGGCTGATGAATTGGGGTAGCAGCGACAGATACAGAACCGCGATCTTGGGGTTCAACAGATTAGTAAGAAAGCCCATGGCAAACAGCTTGCTGGGACGATCCAGCGGCAGGTCACGCACCTGGAAGGGCGAGTGCCCACCGGGCCTGACTGCTTGCCATGCAAGGTACAGAAGATACGCGGCACCACCCAGTCTCAGTGTGTCATAAGCGTAAGGCACCGTCAGCAGCAAGGCGGTCACGCCAAACGCCGCGCATAGCATGTAGAACACAAAACCCAGAGCGACACCACCGAGGGAAATCAGGCCTGCTGTAGGACCTTGGGAGATTGATCGAGAGATCAGATAGAGCATGTTCGGCCCTGGCGTCAGCGCCAAGCCAAAGGCGACCAGAGCAAAAGCAAACACATTAGACCAGACAGGCATGGGCACATCCTCTTGTTGGCGGAAGTGCCCAGGCGCGCGGCATAGGTAGACTCGCATTTCACGACGGTAATCCGTCTCGAGGCGCCAGTAGTGCGAGTGGCGGTGAACATGGCATACCGCCTCTTGGGCAGTCAAGACGGCGCTTTGAAACGGCGCTCGCACCCTTTGTGGAATCGGTCTATGCCAGGCGCTCCAGCTGCACTATGCCGTTCGGTCAGATCGCACTGTGCGATCTCGGGTGCGTCCAGACTCAGATGCCGATAATCGACGATAAATGCCGCAGTGAAGTGAGCGTGTCATTGTCTTGATGCCCACGAAGCCTGCTCTTTGCACGAAGCAGGGGAGGGAGCAGACATCTTGCCGCTGCTTGCTCTGCCAGCTAGTGTCGCTGCATTGCCAATGACGTGAGCGCATGAGCGACACACCTACCACTATCCTCGTCGCCGACGATCATCCGATGTTTCGCTCGGCGGTCGTGCACGCGTTGCACGCCGCCATGGACGGATGCAGCGTATTGGAGGCTTCGAGTCAGAGCACGCTTGAATCCTGCCTCGCCATAACGCCGGAGATCGATCTCGTGCTGCTGGATTTGACGATGCCCGGCGCCATCGGCTTTTCATCGCTGCTGTGGCTGCGTGCCGAGCGATCGGATTTGCCGGTGATCGTGATTTCTTCCTACGACCGGCCGCGCACCGTACGTCGTGCGCAGCAGTTCGGCGCGGCGGGCTTCGTGCCCAAGGCCGCGCCGGTGGTGGATCTGAACAAGGCTGTGCAGCGCGTGCTTGAGGGCGGACTGTGGTTCGAATCGACGCGCGCGGAACGTAGCGAGCAGGATGCGGCGCTGGCAGCACGCTTTGCCAAGCTTACGCCGCAGCAATTCCGTGTACTGATGCTGATGGCGGAAGGGCTGCTCAACAAGCAGATCGCCGATCGGCTTGGCTTGGCCGAAAACACCGTGAAGATTCACGTGACGGCCGTGCTATCCAAGCTCGAATGCCGTTCACGTACGCAGGCGGCAGTGCTGGTGAAGTCGCTCGATCTGGAAGAGGGCGACGCCGCCTCATGATGCGCGCGCCGGTTCGGTAAGCAGCAACTGCGTCATCATGGCGCGCAGGCGTGCTGGCGACAGCGGCAGATTCGTGGTGTGCACACCGGCTTGCAGTAGCGCATTCCGAAGCCCAGCTTCATCCTTGCCGAGAAAAGCGATAATCGGCGGCCTGTGACCGTCTTGCTCAAGCTGCAGCAACGCGAGGATGGGTTCCCATTGTCCATCCACCAGGATCAGATCCGGTGCAGCCAAGGATTCTGCCGTTGCCAGGGCTTCGTCGGCTTTTGTCCATTCCGACACTTTGCATTCCCAGCTTTGCAATAGCGCCGCTGCTTTCTGTCGCAAGTGAGCATTTTCCTGGATAAGCCAGATAGTGCGGTTTTTCAGCAGCGAATCGTCGCTGCCGTCATCGTGATCCGTGGGCGTTGCGAGCGCTGGCTGCGCAAGTTCGACCGAAATGCCGAACATGCTGCCTTGGCCCGGCCATGAACGGACCTGCAGCGTATGGCCGAGCAGATTCGCAATGCGTTCGACGATGGAAAGCCCCAAGCCTGCGCTGCGCTCATCCGCGTCGACGGTCGTATCGAGGCGCCGGAATTCCTGGAAAATGATGTCACGCCGATCTTCCGGTATGCCGATGCCGGTATCCCATACTTCGATGCGAAGCGTGCTTCCGTTGCGACGACAGCCGAGCAGGATGCGTCCATGCGGCGTGTAATGCAGCGCATTGGAGAGGAAATTTTGCACGGTCCGTTGCAACAGCACGGGATTGCTGCGTACCCATGCCGAGGTGTTGACGAACGACAGGCGCAATCCCTTGGCCTGCGTCAGGATGCCGAACTGGCCAGCCAGCTCCTGCAGCAGCGGCGATAACGCGAACGTTTTGAGATCCGGCGTGATGGCGCCCGCATCCAGCCGGGCAAGGTCGAGCATGCTCGTCAGCTGACTGTCCAGCGCCTGAAGCGAACGCTCGATGCGTTCCACCATCGCCGTCTCCGTGTCTGTTTTTTTCAACGAGCCGGCAAACAGTCTCGCGGCGTTCAACGGCTGTAGCAGATCGTGTACGGCAGCTGCGACATAACGGGTCTTATTGCGGTTGGCCCGTTCGGCCTCCGCCTTGGCGGAGCGCAGATCCTGCGTGCTTTCCTCAATGCGGTGTTCGAGTGTATTGGTCAGCGTACGCAGTTCCCGCGCGGCTTCTCTATAGAGCGCGATGTCCGCATAGCTGGTGACGAAGCCGCCACCGGGCAGCGGCCTGCCGCGTATCTCCAGCAGGCTGCCATCGGGGCGTTCGCGTTCGACCATATGCGGGCTGCCACGACGTAAATAATTCAAGCGACGCTGGATAGTTTCTTCCAGGTCGCCGGGCCCGAGCAGGCCGCGTTTGGCGTTGTAACGGAACAGTTCTTCCACCGGCTGGCCGGGCTTCAGCAGCGTCTCCGGATAACCGAGCAACTCGGTGTACCGAGCATTCCACGCAACGAGGCGAAGTTGCGCATCGATCACGCTGACGCCTTGCGGCAGGCGATCCAACATTTCAGGATGGCCAGCCATGGCTTGCAGCGCGGCATGCACCAGGCTGTCTTCCTCTGAGCGCAAGGCGCTGGCGTAATGCGAAATCAACCGCTCCAGATCGTGCCGACTGCGTTTATGCAACTGTGCCGTGCGTACACGTTGCTGCACAAACAGAGCAAGCAGGATAAGCAAGAGCCAGATGCTCAGCGTGAAAAATCCAGCGCGATAGGCAGCAGTCGTCGCAGGGTGCGCATCGCGCAGCAGGTGCAGCGTCCATTGTTGTGTCGGAAGCTGCATGGACTGCCAGACCACTTCATGCGGCATACCGGGACGATCGACCTGCACTAACCGCCCATTCGATCCGAGCTCGCTTGATAGACGAACCGCCGTAGGTGGCAACAGGTTGTTGCCGTATTGGCGGGTTTGCGCGAGCGTCGCTCTGGCGCTCGGATCGAGTGGCTGCAGCGGACGATATATCCATGCCCTCTGATTGCTGAGAAAGACGACGCCGTGCACATCGCTCAACAGCACAGTGTCGCCGCTGCTCACCCATTCCTGTTCCAGCGTATCGAGTGGAATCTTGATCACGATGACACCGACGCGTTGCCCTCGGTCGTCGCTCAGGGCTTCGGCAATGAAATACCCGGGCAGGTTGGTGGAGATACCGATGCCATAGAACGTGCCCCGGCCTTGCTGCATCGCTTCCTGGAAATAGGGGCGAAACGTGTAATCGAGGCCCACGTTGCTGGAAGGTGTATCCCAGTTGCTTGCCGCAATGGCGACGCCTCGGCGATCGATCAGCGTCAGTGTGGAGACGTGCGTGGCGCCGTTAGCCTGCGTCAGCTTTCGATTGAGCACGGCGATGTCTGCCGTGGAAGCAGGAGATGACAGGGCGTGACGCAATTCGGGATCGAGCGCCAGCACCGTAGGCAGCACGCGATAGCGATCCACCAGGCGTTGCAGAGCGAGTGCGCGGATCTGCAACTGATCCAAGGCCTGCACGGAAAGCTGCTCCAGCGCGCGTTGCCTCGCGTACCAGGCCGCCACCCAGGTGGTGGCAGCGATGGCGGCGACTAGCGCGGCGAGCAGTCCGATTTTGAGTGCTTTGGGGTGATGCCCAGGCATAGAAGTTCAACGTCGCCGGTCGCATGCATGAGCACATGCTAAGGCAGAAACCCCGCGCGTGCGGCGGCTAGCCGGAAAGTATTAGTCCCATGGTGTTATTCATCGCGATGCCAGTCAGCGGCATGCTGCGCCCCGGGGACAACCAAGAACACGTTGATGAATAGCGCGCCGATACTCGTGACCGTCGGCAGCCGTCGTAGCCTGGGGAGAGTTCGATATGCAAAGAGCACGGTACAAAATCAATACATTGGCGCTTGCCCTGATGCTGGCATGCGCGCCGGTATGGGCCGCTACCGAATCCGGCACGCCGGACAGTCTGACGATGGACGGCATCACGCTGTACGGCACCATCGATATCGGAGTGGCCTATCAGAGCCATGGCAGTTCGTTCAGCGATGCCGCCGCCACTAACGTCAACAACTTCCTGATCAAGGCCAGCAACAATCCCAACACGTCGCTGGCTTCCAATGGCATGAGCATTTCCACCATCGGCATCAAAGGTCGCGAGCCTTTGGGGGCAGGATGGTGGGGGGTGTTCCAATTGGACACCGGCTTTCTGCCTGCGTCGGGTACGCTGATCGACGGCCCGCGCTCGCTGGCCGTAAACAATGGCGTCCCCCTGGCGCAGCAGAAGTCATGGGGCGATTCGACGCGTGCGGGCCAGACGCTCAACGGCAGGGCGTTCCTTGGTGTCGAGTCGCCTGGCTACGGCACGCTCACCTTCGGTCGCCAGAGTACGCTGCTCAACGATGAGGTGTGCAAATACGATCCGTTGAGCTGTTCGCTGGCGTTTTCGTACGTCGGTTTCTTCGGCGCCACCGCCGGCACTGGCGATACTGAGGACCGCTTGCTCGACGGCACGCTGAAATACACGCTCTCGGAAGGGATGTTTCACGGCGGCGCGATGTATCAGTTCGGCAACGCCAGAGAGTTGTCCAGCTCCAGAGGTACCGCTTATCAGGTGGATCTGGGGCTAGCGCAGGGGCCCTGGTCAGTCGATGCTGTGTTGGCGCACAAGAACGATGCCATTTCGGTGAGCACGCCATTGACTGCTGCGCAGGTTGAAGCGCTGACCACGCCGGGTTCGTCCACTTATGGTCTGCCAGTCGACCAGACGGTGCCAGGTACCGTATCGGACAATACGTCTTATACCTTCCTGGGCGAATACGATGCGGGCAGAGCGAAGTTCTTCGGCGCCTACGAGCACATTCGCTATGTCAATCCGTCCACGCCGCTACCGATCGGCAGTCAGACGATCGGCGGCTATTTCATCGTCACCAATAACGATGCGTTTCCGCGCCAAAAAATACTTAAGATCGCATGGGTGGGCATGCGCTACGCACTGACGCCTTCGCTCGATCTGTTCGGTGCGTATTACCGCGCCATGCAGAGCAGCTACGCGAAAGTCTCATGTTCGGATAGCAGCTCAGCGCAGTGCAGTGGGCATTACAACGCCTTGTCGCTGGTACTCGATCAACACTTTGGCAAGCACTTCGACGTGTACGGCGGCGTGCAATGGTCCAGGGTTTATGACGGCATGGGTAGCGGCTATTTGCAAACGGGTTCATTCGATCCGTCGATTGGTGTGCGCATTATTTTCTAATGCCGAACGTTGCCGTGGTGATGGTTTTATTCGGCAGCATTTTGTTCAACAACATTTTGTTTGAAATCAGGCAGGTAGTTCAATGGCTTCTGTACAAGACACCGATATCGCGCGAGCGCGCAACACCGTCATCGCCGCGTTCCTGGGCTGGACACTGGACGCGTTCGACTTCTTCATTCTGATTTTTACGTTTGATGAAGTCGCCAAGACGTTTGGTGTAAGCATCACCAGCATTACGCTGGCGATCACTTTGACGCTTGCCTCGCGTGCGGTGGGCGCCTTCGTGTTCGGCCGCATGGCGGACCGTTACGGACGCAAGCCGACCTTGATGCTGGTGATTGTTCTCTACTCGCTGTTCGAGTTCGTCAGTGGCCTGGCGTGGTCGTACGTGTCGTTCCTGGTGATCCGCACGTTGTTCGGCATCGCGATGGGCGGCGAGTGGGGCGTGGGCAGCTCACTGGTGATGGAGACGATCCCGAGTCGCTGGCGTGGTTGGGTCTCCGGCTTGCTGCAGGCGGGTTATCCGACCGGCTATTTCCTGGCCACGCTGTTGTTCG
The DNA here is from genome assembly GCF_014207185.1 of Rhodanobacter sp. A1T4. Classification (GTDB taxonomy): domain Bacteria; phylum Pseudomonadota; class Gammaproteobacteria; order Xanthomonadales; family Rhodanobacteraceae; genus Rhodanobacter. The sequence goes on along the minus strand of NZ_JACHCP010000008.1, from coordinate 271,433 downwards.
GATTTTTCTATTCGCACCTCGGCTGGCGCGGCATGTTCTTTGTAGGAGCAGCGCCGGCATTGCTGGTGTTCTTCATCAACGCCAAGATCCACGAAAGTCCGGCGTTCGAGGCCATGAAGCAGCGGCCCAAGGTTTCGTTGTTGCAGATCGTGAAGGCGAACGCAAAGCTGACGGTCTATGCGATCGCCATGATGACGGCCTTCAATTTCTTCTCGCACGGCACGCAGGACATCTACCCCAAGCTCTTTCTCGGCAAGCAGCTCGGCCTGCCGCACGCGACGCTCACGAATATCGTCTTGGTCTACAACGTCGCGGCGATCCTGGGCGGATTGTTCTTCGGCATGCTGAGCCAGAAGATCGGTCGGCGCCGCGCAATCATGCTGGCCTGTGTGATTGCGTTGCTGGCAGTGTATCCGTGGTCACACAGCAGGGATGTATACATGCTGTGTGCGGCAGCGTTCGTCATGCAGTTCGGCGTGCAGGGTGCATGGGGCGTGGTGCCGGCGCATCTCAATGAACTGTCGCCGGCGGAAATTCGCGGCACGTTCCCGGGCGTCGTTTATCAGCTCGGCAATTTCCTGGCGGCGATCAATCCCGTGCTGCAGGCGGAGATCGCGCAGCGACATGGGCAGGATTATGGTTACGCGTTGTTGGTGGTAGTGACCTCGGTTGCCGTGGCGTTGATTCTCTTGATGGCATTCGGTCCGGAGGCACGAGGTGTGGCTATGGCGAGCGGACGCGTGGATGACTCGTCCTTGCCGAAGGATGCCGCCGCGATCGGGAAATCGTATTGAGCCACTACGCTGTTATTCTGGCGAAACCCGCCATCCGGAAGACTCACGATAACCCTTCTTTATCGTGAGTAATTCAACGGGGCCTGCGGGAGGCGAATCCAAGATTCTGATTCATGACCAAGGGCATCACCCACGAGCAAGTGCTGCTCAGAACCGTGGCGCTTTGCCCATTCGATAAGACAAGCACGACATGGCGACATCGCACGAAGAATTGCAGCAGCATCTGGTGTTCCGTCGGAAATTTTGGTGCCGAACCGGTGTGTGCCGGAAGTCAGGGTGACAAATAGCGGTGTCGCAGATGCTTGTTCCAAGCGTAGGCTAGGTGATCGATCTTTGGGAAACGGCCACATGATTTATCCTTCGCGTCCGTTGCTGGCTGTTGCCTTGACGACTGTGCTATTCGCTGCCAACGCAAGTCAGGCAAACGTCACGATTCCCTTCGACTTCTCGAAACACGCCATTGCCTTGAACGTGATGGTCAAGGGAGTGCCGCTCTACGTTCTACTGGATACCGGCGTCGACCCTTCAGTCATCGACATTAAACGCGCCGATGCGCTCGCACTGCCGGTGGATCGCAAGACAAGCGGGCAGGCTGACGGTGAGGGTACGGGCAAGACGACTGTATTCCCGGCAACGATCAAGGACCTCGAGATCGGTGGTCACGCCTTCGGTGACGTGGAGACGCTGGCTGCGGACATGGGAACGCTTTCGAAAACCTATGGACGCACTGTCGATGCAGTCCTGGGTTACAGCTTCCTGAAGGACAAGGTTGTGCTTATCGACTATCCGGCGAGCACCGTCACGGTCTTCTCCGGCGCGAAGGAGGCCGAAACATTCGTCCGGCAGTGCAAAAAGCATTACGGCACACCACTACATTCATTTGCCGATGAGCAGATACCGGTGATTCCGGACTTCCATCTTGGCGATGCAAAGGTGCCGATTACGCTGGACACCGGCTCCAACCGAGGCATCGCGCTGTATCAAGCGGCGTTGAATGTGAAAGGCGTACGTAGCGCGCTGAAAGTCACGGGCAAGGCCCAAGGTGCTGGTGCGCGCGGCACTTTCACCAGTGATACCGCCACCTTGAACGTCCCGGTCGGCCTGGGACCCTTCCAGTTGCCGGCTGGCGAAACCGTTGTGATCATGTCGACCAAGGGTTCGACCGACTCGCGCATGGCGAACATTGGCAACATGACGTTCGCAGCAATGAAAGTGAAGCTCTTGCTCGACTACCCGGCAAAGCAGGTTTCTTTCTATGGCGACTGCGCTCCCTGAGCCAACGCCAGCGAACAAAGCTATGGCCTCGCGCCGACCGGTTCATTGTCGTTAGGCGTGGCACCCGGATGTCCCTGCGCTCAGCAGGCTTTATCGCCAACGGGAAGGTCAGTAGATGATTTGTAACATCTCGAGCTCCGACACAATTACTTGCCGTTGGCACCAGGATCGAACGCAGACAACACTGTGGCAACGATCGCGAGCGTATGTGCTCTCATTTGCTTGGGGTTCTTAGCCTCAGGTAATTGAAGGGCCGCTTCGCAAAGCATGCTGGCGATCATCCAGCCAGCTAATTTCGGATCGGGAACCTCAAATCGACCTGCCTTGTGCCGGGCCATCAGAGCAGCAACCATCGCACCGAAGACAGTAGCGTCTTCGATCTCTCGGCAACGCGCTGCGCCCAATACGGCTGGCGCGTCCTCGATGACAAGCCGGCGATAAGATGGTTCGACGCAGACATCCAAGAAAGCGGCGGCAGCCACCCCCAAGCGCATGTCGCTGTTCGCACTTTCAGCCACAGCGGATGCCACCTTGGCAAGCGCCCCGTCCTGGAGGCGATCGAATCTCGTTGAGAGACGGAAAGACCTACGAAGGGCAGGTCTACTGGGACACTCGCGGCGTGGCCGAAAAGGTCGCTCAAGCGGTCAGTGAAGCACAAGCCAAGGTGGCGCAGACAACCGAAAAATCGACTTGAACATGCAAGAGAACAGACGCAGTTGATCATGGTCGATGGGGCTGCGACTGAGGTTTACCGCTTTTTGTGCAAGGGATAGCGAAAGGGCGGCCAAGAGATATTTGGTCTTACCCTCCATGGGGTATTGAAGCAGCGATAAAGATCGCTCGCGATCAACACCTGTTCAAAGGAATGATTCGTTACCAAAGCTGTCACGCAACGGTAGCTAAGGTCACGAGAGCGGTGCAACGCTTTTGGTGCGTTGCCAATGAAGGAGAAGCTGATGCACAAGATTCCCACTGGTACGTGGGTCATCGTCGCCGATGGCACTCATGCCCGCTTGTTTCACAATGTCGGCAAAGGAGACGCGCTTCGCCTGATGCAGGAAGACATCATGAAGTTCGAAGTCACGGACGAACAAGGACAAGGTCCCTCGGGCCATCGCCCTCCCGAGGAAAGCCCCGAGCAGAACGATGAGGCAACCTTTGCCAAGCAGCTTGTACATCGCCTCAATGCCGCCGCATTAAAGCAAGAGTTCGAGCATCTGTTCTTGATTGCCGACCCCAAGACGTTGGGCGAGGTCCGGCCGCAGCTACATGCCGAGACAACCAAACGCATCACTGGCGAACTGGCAAAGACACTCACCAACTCGACCTTGGAAGATATCGAGAAAATCCTGAAAGCGAACGAGTAGCCAAGACGCACAGCCGTCACCACCGCCAGCTATGCCTGACGGTGCTGATGGCTGTGGCCAGAGCAGTTATCGCGTATGAGAAATATCCGATCGTCAGCCAGTTCCACATCAGAGTGACTCGGAATTGCGCGGACGCTCCATCCCGAAGCATTGAGTCGACTTATGACCATCACGCTCGAAAGTAACTATCGTCTGCTCGTCGAGTCCATCGTCGATTACGCCATCTACATGCTCGACGCGAGCGGACATGTGGTCAGCTGGAATCTCGGGGCGGAACGTTTCAAAGGCTACAAAGCAGCGGAGATCATTGGTAAGCACTTCGAACGGTTTTACACGGAAGAAGACCGGGCCGCAGGTGTACCGGCCTTGGCTCTCGAACGTGCGTTAGTGGATGGCCGATTTGAAAGCGAAGGATGGCGAGTACGCAAGGATGGATCCCGTTTTTGGGCGCATGTTCTGATCGACCCTATTAAGGACGATGCCGGAAAACTCCTTGGATTCGCCAAAGTCACGCGTGATCTGACCGAGCGGAGGTCAGCGGAGGAAACCCTGCGTGACAATCAGGCGCAATTCAAGATGCTTATTCAAGGCGTGACGGATTACGCGATTTACATGCTGGATACGACGGGTCATGTCTCAAGCTGGAATACGGGGGCTGAACGAATCAAAGGTTACACGCCGGACGAAATCATAGGCGAGCATTTCTCGTGCTTTTACACGGAAGAAGACCGTGGAAATGGTGAGCCGCAAAAAAATCTCCGACTTGCCTCGTCTGAAGGTCGAGTCGAGAGTGAGGGGTGGCGAGTGCGCAAGGACGGTAGCCGGTTCTGGGCGCACGTCCTTGTCGACCGTATTTTAGACGAGCAAGGCAAGCTGGCCGGCTTTGCCAAGGTTACGCGCGACGTCACCGAGCAGCGCAAGGCTGCAGAGGAACTTGATCGTGCTCGTGAAGCCCTGTTTCAGTCCCAAAAGCTCGAGTCCATAGGCCAATTGACCGGCGGCGTTGCCCACGATTTCAACAATCTCCTGATGGCGATTACGGCGAGTCTTGAACTCCTTAGCAGCCGCGTTCCAGATGACCCTAAAATTCATACCCTCATAGGGCATGCCAAGGCCGGCGCACTTCGTGGTGCGGCACTAACCCAGCGCATGCTTTCTTTTGCCAGAAGACAGGAGCTTCGCCCGGTATCAGTGAACCTGATTGAACTCGTGCACGGCATGTCAGACATGCTGCAACGATCCCTGGGTTCCCATATCACCATCACGACTACTTTCCCCTTGGTCCTAAAGCCGGTCTTCGTGGATCACAACCAGCTAGAACTCGCCTTGATGAACCTGCTGGTGAATGCGCGTGACGCTATGCCTGGCGGCGGCCCGATAACGATCTCAGCCCTGCAGGAAACGGTCGATCTAAGCCACTTCACGAAGCTGCCCAGGGGCGAGTTCATCAAACTGATGGTTGCCGACAAGGGGGAGGGCATGGATGAGACAACGTTAGCCCGTGCGACCGAACCTTTCTTCACCACCAAGGGTGTTGGAAAAGGAACGGGGCTCGGCTTATCCATGGTCCATGGACTTGCTGAGCAATCCGGAGGACGTTTGATTGTCCAGAGCAAAAGAGGCGAGGGGACGCAAATTGAAATATGGCTGCCGGTGGCATTAAATTCTGCAACGAAAATTCTTGAAGGAGAGCAGGCGTCTCCTACTACAAATGCGTCGATATCCAGATCACTCGACATCTTGGCCATCGATGACGACACGCTCGTACTTGCGACTATGTGTGCGCAGCTCGAAGAGCTCGGACATCACGTCGCGCAATCAAATTCAGCTGAGCAAGCGCTTAAAACACTTCAGTCAGGACAACATTTCGACTTAGTCATAAGCGATCATGCGATGCCCATGATGACCGGCTCCCAGTTTGCAAAACACGCTAGAACGATTCGTCCCGAGCTGCCAATCATCATTGCCAGCGGCTACGCAGAATTGCCGAGCGATTTTGAATTAGAGTTGCCAAGACTCAAAAAGCCCTATTCGCAGAGGGACCTTGCCTTGGCCATCGGAGACGCGACATCAGCCGTCGGGAAACACGGACGCGTTTAACCAAAAACTTGTTTGCCTATGAGCGTATTCAATTTCGATCATGGGAGATCCTCTTTGTTTATTCCTGGCGATTGAGCGGAGCGCCAGAAATAAACAAAGATTCCCGTCGACATGGACTTGAAGATCACGAAGACGATCCGTCGACTACATCGATGACTCTACAAGCCCAGAGTTTGCGTGATCACTGCGATCCTTTCACCACGAAGTGCGCGTCTTGATTTTGGCGAAGCGCTGCCAACTCGAAATGCTGCTTTATCGCATCCGCCCAGATCTGCGCGATCAGCTTGTACACCTCTTCGGTAGGATGAGCGCCATCGCTGGTCGTTGTGCAGAACGCTGCCAACTGGTTCCTCGGTGGTGCACCGTAGCGGACCTCGATCCCCGTCGGCTGTTTTTCCTGGGTGAGTCCGTAGGAACTCAGGTTCCTACAGACGTGATCCATCGGCGTGTACACGTCGACGATGGCTGCCGGATTTCTGGGGAAATTCGCATTGATCTCTTTGGCAAGTTCATGGCCAAAATTCAAGGACCCTTCCGTAAAGCCAAGCACTTTATCGGTCGCTTCCTGCCCGAGGTAGCGCACCGCGGTTTGAGGATTTGGTAGGTTACCGAACAGGAACGCAGCGTTACTGTCGATCGCGACGATCTGCTGGCAGATCTCGCTCAGCTGGCGCGCGACCGCTTTCATGTCTGCCGGATCACGCCCATTTGTCACCAGGTCGTTCAAGCCGAACCAGATCAGATAGAGCCCAACGCCAGGCGTCGGGTCGTGTGCCTTCAGGTCGTTGCTGTAGCGTTCGAATTGTTCCTTGAAGGTTCCCAGGCCAGCACCCCAACGATCCGACCCTCCCATCGCGCCCCCTTCTGCGTAATTCGCGTAATAAAGTGGATCATCGTCCAATGCCTCGTTGTTGCTGCTTTGGCTCCATTTCAAATGAAAAGCCGCGGCGGCCTCGGACGTCGTCTTGTCGACGCGGATCAGTGGCTGGCCACCAGCCCATTCCCAGATAAAGTCGGTCCAGTTCCGGTTGTCGCTATATCGATTGACCTGGTTGGTACGCATCAATCCAAAGAGCGAAGCGAATTGCCCGGCAACGGTCTTCCGCTTGACGCCGATATCAGAAAGACTGTCTCCGAAGATGATGAGTCTTTTAACCCTGGTGGTCATGGCACGTATCCTTTAGTAATTCATCGTGGTTGAACAAGGCTGAGTAAAGCCCCTCGTGAGAGTTCCAAAGCTTGCCCACGTCCCTGCGCAAAGCGTCCGTCCATGGCGCGCACTATCGCGGCAGCGTGGCAACGCTCACATCGGGAAATTCCTGATTCGCGTGATTGCTTTTTCCGAGGAGGTTGGAAGGGCAGGAGCGGGAAACTGCGACCGTGCTCACGTGGTTGGAAACGGCCGTGGTTTTAGCAGGGCACTTGGCCAACGAACACTGCGCGCGCGCTAAAACCATGGAGCAGCAACTTACTCGGATGGACGGTCTTCCCGCCGCACTGCTTGTGGCTCAGCAGACCAGACCCTACAGGTGGCCACCCAACGTGAAGCAGCGTTGCGCGCCAAAATTGGATGGCCTGACTGCGGACGCGAAGATCAAGCTTGCGGCCAGGAAAAAAGCCACGGTGCGCATCGAGAACGAACTAGCTGGGTTTTCACTACAGATCCGATGCAAAAAAATGCTATGTTGAATCGTCTGGCGTAAGTTTTGAACGCAGCAAGAGGCCGCGATTGTGGAGCAGAAGATTCGTCAGGCGCGGACGGCGCAAGCTATTCGCTTTGGCGTCTATGAGGTCGATCTTGAAGCAGGGGAGCTGCGCAAGAGAGGCGTTAAAGTCAGCTTGCAGGAGCAGCCGTTCCAGGTTCTGGCCCTACTCATAGCACACCCGGGGCAACTGCTGACGCGAGAAGCACTGCAAAAGCAACTCTGGCCCGAAGATGCCTTGGTGGATTTTGACCTTGGGCTCAACACAGCCGTTAAGAAGATCCGTACTGCTCTCGAAGACTCAGCCGAGAACCCACGATTTGTCGAAACGCTGCCTAGACGCGGTTATCGTTTCATTGCCCCTGTACAGGAGATCAAGCGAGACGTCGGTAGCGTTGTGCCGACTGTGTCGGAGTCCCTATCGCGCCCACTGCATGACGAAGTGACAGCGCAAGTTTCGACGACTGGCAGTCGAATCCCCAAGACTGCATCGGTAGAAGAAGATCTCCTGCTGCCTCCAACGGTTGTGGTTCGGCATGAACATTCGGCGAGCAAACAGAACGCCAAGCAGTCGGAACTGGAGAGTAAGGAAAGTGCGCCTGTAGGGGACGAGTCGGTCCCTGACTTCGTACGGCCTGCAATGACTCTTCGACCCGGTCGGCAGAAGAAGTATGGGTATTACTGGGTGCTTATTCTGGTTCTCGTGATAGTCGCCGGTTTCCTTGTTGGACAAGGGGAGACCGAAAAACGACATCTCTCATCTGGCCAGAACCTTCCAAAGAGAGGTGCCTATGTCTATAGGACGACGACCAAGCCAAATGAATCAGCCGCTATAGGCATTGGAGGTTACGACCTCAAGTCCCCAAACGATCAGGTCTTTGCCTTTGACTATGATCACAACGGCAAATTGGATCATCTTGTGCTCTTCCGGCCTGGTGTCGGGCGTATATGGATTGTGGAGAACTCGGGTGGAACCTTCGGTCCGGTATACGAAGGCGATGGGATAGGGGGCTACGACCTCAAGTCCCCGCATGATCGGGTCTTTGCTTTCGACTACGATCACAGCGGCAAGTTGGATCATCTGGTGATCTATCGGCCGGGTACCGAGATTCTGTGGATTGTGAAAAATAACGGCAGAGGCACCTTTACGCCGGTGTACAAGCACGCGCAAAGCGATACAGCTCTCTGGAGTAGAGCTCACGATCAACTGTCCACCGCCGACCAGGTCTTTGCCTTTGACTACGATCACAGTGGCAAACTGGATCATCTGGTGCTCTACCGGCCTGGTTTGGAGATCATTACGATCTTGAAGAACTCCGGCGGAAGCTTGACTCCGGTATATACGCAGCATGTTGCAAGCGGCCAGATCGATGACAACGGTCCTCAGCCTTTCACCGATCAGGCTTTTGCTTTTGACTACGACCACAGCGGCAAGTTGGATTATCTCGTGCTCTACCAGCCTGGCACCGGGACCTTCTCGATTTTGAAGAACTCCGGCGAGGCGCTCACCCCGGTATATACAAGCAGCGGCATCGGAGGCTACGACCTCAAGTCCACGAATGATCGGGCCTTCGCCTTCGATTATGGTCAGAGCGGCAAGTTGGATTATTTGCTTCTATACCGCCCTGGTACCGGCCTGCTGTCGATTCTCAAGAACTCGGGCGGAACCTTTACCCCAATATCTGAGGGAATCGGAGTGAAGGGATACGATCTTAAGTCCCCTCATGATCGAGCTTTTGCTTTCGACTACGATCACAGTGGAAAGCTGGATCATCTCGTGTTCTACCGTCCCGGCACGGGGGACGTTCTCATTTCATATTTCCCACGCCAACGGTAGAGCCTGGGGCTCAGTCGGATAGGGCGTGCACGGCTGCGACACGACCGGTCGGATCATCACTCGGGCTGATGCGATGCCGGGTGCCTCGACTGCTGCTTACGGCAAGGGCAGGGTGTGAAGCGCATGGCTACGGAGGATTATTCGAGTTGCCATCAAGTTCATGCCTTCCACAAAATTCCAGCAAATCAAAAAAGTAGCAGGTCACCCAAAATCTATTTACAAGGTCCTACTCCTTCCCTAAATAATTTAACTAACCAAGGTCTGAATCGGCTTAAAGAGGTCACGTGAGCTAGTGAAGAATCTCATTCATGGACGTCTAAGCTCGATCGCCTTTGCACTTGCTGCGTTGCTGACTTCCGTCGGTCTAGTTCACGCCCAGCCTGTCGCTATCTGGCTCGGCGGTGAAGATCCGCATGAAAGGTCGCAGAAAACGAAGTCAATTGCGCATTGTTTGTAGTGCGGACAGCTCAACCATCCCCCGCTCCCAGGAGTCATTTTGATGCGTCGCTTCATACCCATGTTCTCGTTATTCGTCTCGTTGTCGCCAATCATGGCGCTTGCTCAACAGGTTTGGTTTGCTCCACCCGACAATTTGCAACGTGGCACGAAGCCTCCGATCAATCAGGATTTTCCACATCTGTTTGACCCGTCGCCGGCATGGGGCGTCCAGGCGGATGTTTTTCTCATCTCTCCATTTCTCGGCTCCGTTGCCGGGCCGGAAGCAACGCTTCGCACCATCAACGCATTCTCGACTCGGCATCACATGGCTTTTGCCGTTGGCATTGGCGCAGCTCAGGTCGACAATGAGAATCCCGTTCCTGGAGAATGCGGCTTTGGAGTCGAGGGGATGAACCGGCCCAAACGCAACGCCATCACCTTCAAGAGACTGAAGAGCCTTGGGATCGATGTCCATTATGTTTCGATGGACGAGCCACTGACCTTTGCCCATTACTACGACAAGAAGAATGCCTGCCGGTATTCCATTGAAGAGACGGCGCGCCGGGTCGCTGCCAGTATCGCGGAGATCCGGCAGTTCTATCCCAACGTCAAAGTGGTCGACGTGGAAGCCCCCAACATCACCAGCCCGCAACAATGGAACGCCGATTTCCAGCAGTGGCTTGACGCTTATCGGCTGGCTACCGGAACACCACTCGACGCCGTCGTGTTCGATGCGGACTGGCGCTTGCCATGGATGAGCTGGGTTGCACCGAGCACGGCAGTCCTCCATAGAAACAAAGTCCACGCGGGCATCATCATCGACGGCACCGGACCCGGCGCTTCAGATCAGGATTCGATCGCTGCACGCAAGCAGAATGCACTATCCGTGCAGAAGTCGAAGTTGCCGTTCGACATCGTAGAGATCGCCAATTGGACGCCGCATCCCTCGCGAAATCTGCCTGAATCTGATCCAGATACTCTGACTTCATTCCTGCATTGGTATCAAACTCGCCGGTTAGAACCAGGGCAGTAATCCTAAGACAGCGCAGAGAATGCTCCGCCGCACTTATTTTTAGCCCATAAGAAGTTTTCATGACATCGAGCGCAAAGATCCTGGTTTCTTGTTTCAACATTGCGGTGCTGATGTTGAGCGTTTCAGTTATGGCTCAGACCACCTCCACAAAGTTTTGGTTTGGTGGCGTAGATCCGGTGGTGCTGGTTGACTGGCAAAAGTCTGGGCCCAAGTCTGGGCCAACGGATTTTATGGAGCTGTTCAAACCCGATGCGCCATGGCAGCTAGCCTCGTCGCGGGTCGTCGCTTTCAAGATTTCTATGCAGTTTGCGTCGCGTTCCAGCGATGCTGATCTCAAGACGCTGATCACGGACCTCCATCGGCGAGGCATAACACTTGCGATCGAGATGGGGATGCTGCGGAATGATCGCGGCTGCGGTAAGGGCGAGGGCTATATGCCACAGGACTTATTAAATAACACCATGAAGCGCATCCAGCGTTTCGGCGGACGGATCGACTACGTCGCCATGGATGAAGTGGTGTTCTTCGGTCATGAGCGGTACTGGCCCGATAAGCAAGGCCAAGCGTGCAAAGACACGGTCGAGGAACTGGTGCACGAGGTCGCGGCGAGCGTTACCGTGATTCATCGGTATTTCGCGCAGGCTCAGATTGGCGAGATCGAGCCGATCACCAGCAACCAAAACTTCGACCCCAGGCAGCTCGTAAAAGACTACCTCGCCTTCGCTGACCTGTTTCGTTCCACAACCGGAAGCAACCTTGCCTTTTTCCACGTCGACATCGCCTGGCGTTCAAAGAACTGGCGGCCAGGCATCGCCCCGTTGAAGGCAGGGATGCGTGCGCGAGGTATTCGCTTCGGCATCATCATCGGCGGCGATCCTGATTACACGGACGACGTCTCCTGGACACGCGCTGGACTTGATCAGCTCAGGACGCTGGCTTCCAACCCGGCGACCGCGCCTGAGGATGTCATCGTCCAGTCGTGGCAGTCGTTGCCATCGCACTATCTACCCGAAACCCTGCCAGGAACGAGTACGTGGATGCTACTTCAGGTCGAGAACATGCTGCATTGACCGCTTATATCGGATAGGCCAACACCACACGGGCGTATTTCTCATACGGCTTCTCATGTTCACACAAGGGGAAGAGATGAAAAATTTCTTGGGATGTGGGTTATTCGGCTCCCTCGTGGCGTATCGAGCGACCTATGAAAGGATCAGGTTGAACAACTCCCATCCGCCAACCTGAGTTGCGCCTGCAATCAGCGGGCCCTGTCCAGCCTGGGTTGCGGTCACATAGAGTCCATTGGCACGCGCAAGCAGGGCGACCGCACCGCCTGTGTTTGGTTGTACGACGATATGGAAGGTTTCCCACTGTCCGATGGCGGTGCGATTGGCGATCAAGGGTTCCGCGCCGGCGTTTTCGGCTGTGACGTATTTACCGTTGGCGTGAGAGAGCAGGGCGACGTCGCCATTCCCGTTACCGACATCGATCAGATCGAACTGTTCCCACTGTCCGATCGCCGTACGATTGGCAATGAGTGACTGCGTACCGTCATCTTCCGCCGTGACGTAACGATTGTTGACCTGTGCCAGCAGGCTTGCGACCGTCGCCACACCCACGTTGCTACCGATCACCGGTGCTGTATGGCGCACAAAGCTCAGCGGTAGATCACCTTTCAGCATGCGGCCACCGTCCGTCGTAAGGCGCATGTAGTAGTCGGACGAGCACGGCGTGCCGTCTTCATCCAGGGATTGGAAGCCTGAGTTGGCGGGGACATCCGCCTGCGTTGCGGCCGTACTGACGATCTGGTTGCCTTCGTTGAATTCGTCGAACATCGAGATGTAGAAACCCGCGACGCCGATACTGGCCAGATTGTAGAACTGAGCCCACATCATGTTGCCGTGAGCACGCTGCTGTACCGACACATCGCCCGGTAAAATGCACGGTTGATAATCCACGCCGTTCGCATCGCAATCGGCCTTGTCGGCGGCACTGGTCTCCACGGCAAACGCGTTGGCTTGGTCGATCGTGCCGATGGCACCGATCATCCATGGCGAAAGCATATTGAACGAGTGAAATACCGGCAGGAAGTCGGGACGCACGGAACCGCCGGTTCGCCAACTCGTCGGTACGCCGCCGATGAGATAGACGCCTTGGTTCTGGAACCAAGTGATGACATCAGAGCACGTCGCCGCATCGAAGGGATGGTTGTCATCATCAAAGCCGAATCCCCAGATACAAACCACAGGCTTGCCGTTCTGCATCGCGTAGGCCGACGATGCCGTCAGCGCCGACATCTTCGATGTCCAGTCTTGCTTGATCTGCGTTTGCATGTCGGTCCAGCCTGACACGTCATACATGATGTAAAACTTGCGGTCGTAGGCTTCCGCCGCCGTGCGTACATTGGCAGCGACAGCGTCGCGCGTGGGCCCCTCGCTAGAGTAGGGATTGAAACGTTGCAAGGCGGCGGTGTCGATATTGTTTTCCTGCATCCACCGAAAATGCAGGTTGACCGTGCTTTGGTCGTAGCTGGAGTAAAGGTTGGCGGAACCACCACCGTTGAGCGCGGCGAACCCGGTGGGGTAGCTTTTTGCATACGCGCTCATATCCGGCCACGCCTTGATCCCCGAATTGGAAGGCGAGGGCTCGGCAGACTCGTTTTGCGACCAATGCCACCAGCAGTCGATCGGTGCGCCGTCGCCAATACACGCAAACCAACCCTGATAACCCACGGTGACTTTGCCGACGACGTCGCCGGGACCGCTGACTGCATTTTTCTTGCTCTGATGTGCCGCTGATGCCGACAAGGCTTGCGCTGCGGCGCGTGTGACTGATAACGAGCCGACTGCGCCGAGCGAGGCTGCCAACGCACTACCTTTCAAAAAAGAGCGACGTGAAATACCCATGCTTATCTCCTGTGTGGGGACATGTCAGACGCGGACAATGAGCCGCCATGTAGGGCGGGCTCATTCGTTTTCCAGTCCTGGAAGTGCTGCGTTTTACTGCTTATTCCTCGGGTTTGCGTTTGCTTTCCGGCATCAAAGGGCAAGCGCAATTGTGTGTGGAAGGCATCGCTTCAAGCGATGACTTCCACACAGCGTGCGATGGGATTTGCCGCTAACTGAAGGAGGAATGCCGAGCGCCTCGTATTTGCTGTCAACGCTGACGAGGAGGACGCTCATAGGGATTCCCTTCCGCATGGACGCGAGTATCCACATGAAATGTGCGAACGATGTTGTTACAACGCACATTTCGCCATCAAAGAAGATTTTTTGATGGACATTGGATGACTAAAAAATATCGCTCGGTAAAAAAATCACATCAATCGAACCTTATACGGCGCTTGTTTATCTCGCTGCACTGCTCCAGAAAGCAAACCTAGCGAAATAAGGCGGTCGCACTTTGGCCGACATGGGCTGGCGATGGATAAACATGATTCCTGTAAGAAAGCACGCGATGGCTAGCGTTGTCGATATAGTTAAATCGATGATAAATTGAAACAAATTTAGACGTCTAAATGAGAAATGCATCGCGATACTTGAAGGCTTACACGAAAGTGTGATGGAAAACCTTCTTTTGTGTATTGCGGTGATCGTAAACAGCACGGATGATTAAGCCGTCTCATCCGGCAGCATCGGTTTCAGTCTATGGGACACGAGTCTGTCGTGGACATATGTCATGTAGCGACTGTTGCAATCGCAAGCTTTGACAACGCAAAGGGGGATGCCCGACGAAACCAAAGCACTCGATCCTCGCGTTGAGGATCGGCTTAGGTGTGACCGGCATTGACGCGATTCTGAATTGAAGGTGCTTGAGCATTAATCAACCTGACGAAGGTCTCCATCTAGTCGATGACCTTCGTGAGGCTATCTCAGTAGCTCATTTACAAACGCAGTAACAGCTAGCGTACCCAGTGACGAGATGGATGCCACTCATTCCGTATGTCGGTATGGGTTGGCTGATGGCAATTCTAAATTCCGAAACTCTATATAGATGTATCAGGGGGAAGACTAGTGAGACTGCATGCTTGTTGGGAATTCCTGGCTTCGAAATGCAGTCTTGCATGCCATAGCGTCGGAACCATCTGCGAGGGCTTCATAAAGGCAGACAGATTACGGACGCTCTCTGTGATGCTTCTTGCGCTGCTGGCATTGGCGAGTGCCCGTCACGCTGATGGTCAACAAGTAGAACCGACACTGCCAAGCTCGCAACGCGACACGATCAATCTCGCCGCGGGCATTCCACAGTACATTGGAGACGCAAGCTCGACATCGAATGCCCCGCAGAATTCCTGGTGGTTCGAGAACACCAATAATTCGACGTCATACTCAACGTCTGGCTTTAACGAGAGTTCCGATACCGGCGCCACCTGGACTCAAGTGGGCTTGCCCTACGATGCCAATATCTCGCGTACCTTCATCAACCAGGACTCTGGCGGCGGTCAGGGGTCCCTGACGGGAAACTACAACTGGTACCGTCTGCACTTCAAAGTGGATCCGAAGTATGCAGGTCAGAAATTCCTGTTGAACATTGAAGGATCGCACACCGGTATCCAGGTCTTTATAAACGGTACGTTGTTGCCCGGTGTCAGCGCGGTAGCTGCCGATGCGCAGGCCACCCATGTGCTGGGTTTCATCCCGGTGGTCGTCGACCTGACGCCGTACATCAAAGCGGATGGCAGTACCGACAATGTCATTGCCATCGATGTCTCACGCGGTGCTTCATGGTTTGAGACGCCGAACTTTTCGGGTGCGTTCCGTTTCGGCCAGGCCATGGCGGGATTGTTCCGCAATGTGAAGCTATACGTCACCAACCCGGTGCATATTCCGCCAAACGTTTATTCGAATCAGAAGACCTGGGGTACCTACGTCGGAACAGTATCGGAGGTTCCGGCTGCGCAAGGCACTGCCACAGCCACCTCGGCGGTCGTCGAGGTACAAACCAATGTACTCAATGAGACGACTACGACACAGCAAGTCACGCTAACGACACAGATCGTCGACGCAAAGGGCAATGTGGTTGTCACTGCACCACCGATTACGCAAGCCGTGCCGGCGATGACGCCAAGCACGTTTCCCTCCGGCGCGACGCCGATGTTCGATCAGTCGATTACAGTGCCCAATCCAACGCTTTGGTATCCGAACAACGCGACGTGTGGAACGCCGCCGGTATCGTGCGGATCGCCATACCTATACAAGGTCTATCACATTGTCAGCGTGAACGGAGTCGTGGTCGATTCGACTCAGGACACGCTGGGCATTCGCACGATTACGTGGGATGCGAACTTTCCTTACTTCAATGGCCATGCTGTCTATCTGTGGGGAGGGTCGAGCCGTTACGACTATCCGGCGCTGGGCTCTTCGGTTCCCGACGAACAGTGGTGGCGTGACATGGCGCAGATCGCAGCGCAAGGAGGCAACATTTGGCGACCCGGCCACTCGACCAGCAGTGAAGAGATGGTGGAAGCCGCGGATGCCTACGGCATCATGATCGACCAGCCTAGCGGCGATGGCGAGGGCTACTGGAATGCCAGTTCCAATCCGACAGCTGACGACCTGCAGCTAAAGCAGGAAGTGCATCGTGACATGATCATCCGCGATCGCAGCCATCCGTCCATTCTCGATTGGGAGAGAGATAACGGCGGCATGAATCCGGTGCTTGCCGGTGAGCTTGGGACCATCGAGACGACATGGGATAGCGTCAATCCGCGCATGAGCGCCGATCGCACGTACAGTTCCTCATACGGTTTCATCGATGAGTGCGACGGCGCCGGTTGCGAGGTCGGAAACAAGCAGCAGAACCCGAACAATCCAGCCTTTGGCGCCGAGTATTGGGACAACATGGGCACCGGTCGCGGCCTGGCCTATGACTATGAACTCGCGTTTGCGGCGCCGTATCTTGATGATTGGCGGCGGGGAAGGGCAGCCAATGCCTTTGGCATGGCGCAATGGTATTTCGCCGAGTCTCCTGGCGAGGACAGCCTTTGGGCCGAATATCAGACTCAGCCCAACATGGTGAGCTTCGTGCGCTCGTTGGGTTACTCATCGACCGATGCGAATCGTTTTCCCCGATTGCTCTACTACATCTATCAGGCCAACTGGATGCCGTATTCGGTCAATCCAGTCGTTCACCTCGCACACCACTGGAACCGTGCCTACGAGTACACCGCAGGGACTCCGCTCCAGGAGAATGCCTTCAGCAACTGTCCGTCGGTGCGCCTGCTCATCAACGGCGTTCCCAACGATCCGGTCACGGGCACGCTGCTTCAGGATCAGACGCCCAATCCATGGAGCGTCAATTCCAGCACGAATCTGACCCAGAACACCACGGTCATGCCAGGGCAGGTTCACTGGATGGTGAACTGGGCTCCTGGCACGGTCACAGCGCAATGCCTGGATGCGAATGGCAACCCGGTTTCGGGCGTGAGCGATACGCGTACGACAGCGGGAGCAGAGAACCAGATTGTTCTCAGCGTTGTTCCTGAAGTGACCAAACCGGATGGCACAAGTTTTCAGTGGACCGCCAATGGTTCGGATGCCGCCTTTGTGGTTGCACAGGTGGAGGACGCCGCCGGCAACCTTGTGCCGACGGCAGCGGACAACGTCACGTTCTCCGTTACCGGACCTGCCACCTATATGGGCGGCACGCAGCAGCTGGTTGCCGATCCGTCGTGGACCAATTACTACCAGGACGCGTTTTCCAAGGCGAACAGCAATGTGATTCAAGGCGTGCCCTATGCCTTCTTCCACTCGCCTGGCGATCCGGAACTGAACTTCGAAGGCGGATTGCAGAAGATCGCCCTGCGCAGCACATTTGCGCCCGGAACCGTGACCGTGACGGCGAGTGCGCCTGGTCTCGTTAGCGGCAGTGTTACATTGACCTCGGTAGCACCGCCGGCTCTTTCGCAATCGCAGCTTCCGGCCATTATCGTTCCTCCAGTAAGCGAGGCAACCACGTCGGGCTTTCCGGCCACCTTCAGCGTTGTAGCTTCAGGCTCGGGCACACTGATCTATCAATGGTCTGACTCGAGCGGCCCGATCGCCGGCGCAACCAGCGCCACGTACACCACGCCTGCGACGACCGCCGCAAATAACGGCGACACCTTTACGGTGACGGTTGCCAGCAGCTTCGGTACCGTGACATCAACGCCAGTCACTCTGAGCGTCGATGCGCCGGCCAACGTTGTCATCACCACGCAGCCGGCTTCCCAGTCTGTGGTGGATGGCGAATCGGCCACCCTGACAGTGGCGGCGACGGGTTCGCCGACACTCACCTATCAGTGGTATCAAGTTGGCTCAGGCGTCATTGCCGGCGCTAATCAAGCGTCGTACACCACGCCTGTCTTTACAGCGGCTGGAAGCACAAGTTTCTATGCGGTGGTCACGAACGCACTCGGCTCGGTTCAATCCTCTACCGCAGTAGTGACGGTCGATGCTGCAACACCGGTGTCCATTGCCACGCAACCGGCCAGCACCATCGCGCCTGTCAACGAGCCCGTTCAATTTACGGCTGTCGTGGCCGGGTCTGCGCCGTTCGCTTATCAATGGCAGTTCACGCCTGCGGGAGGCACCGCCACCATTCTCACCAGCGGAACGCAACAGTCGAATACGCTGACTTATACGATTCCGGCGGTGAGTGCTGCGAATGTCGGCGCGTATACGGTTACGGTGAACAATGCGGCCGGCGCGCCTGCTACCAGCAACGCAGCACAAATCACGCTCGCGCCGCCCGGCGTCAACGTGGCCTTGAACGCGGCCGCGACTTCAAGCAGTACGCAGAACGCGTGCACCGACGGAACGACAACGCCACCGTACACAGGCACGGGATGCCTGGGGCCGGAGAATGCCGTCGACGGCAATCTTTCCACGCGATGGGGATCGGCGGTCGCCGGCGCACCACCGACGCCAGCGGTTCCCGGCGTCGATCCCTCGTGGCTGCAGGTCGACCTTGGCTCGGCGCAGTCCTTCAATACGGTAATCATCAATTGGGAAAACGCCTATGCGACCCAGTATCAAATCCTCTATACCAACGCCGACCCTGCGACCAATCCGACCTGGAACGTGGCCTACACCAACAACGCTGGCGTGGGCGGAACGGAAACGCTCAACTTCCCGACGGTCACTGGGCGTTATATCCGCTTGAACGGGATACAGCGCGCGACGCAGTATGGCTACTCGGTCTATGAGTTCCAGGTCTACAACGTGCCGCAATGTTGCAGCGCCACGGATCGATATACCGTCAACGCGTCGAACACCGGCCTGGTGACGGATAATCTGACGGGCTTGACCTGGACGCGCACCGTGATGACAGATACGGAGCCCGGTTCGCAGTTCACCGGCGTGAATGCGCAGAACGCTTGCGCGGGCATCAATATGCGTCTGCCCACACAATCGGAAGCGCTAAGCATCGGCGGCGTCAATAACAACACCACGGCCTTTTCAGGAACCTGGAGTACGTGGACGTCAACGGTCGATCCGAATGATTCCACGAAAACCGCGGTGGTGAGCTTCGACGGCACGTCGGCCTACCAGGTTACCGATAACTATCCTGGCGCAACGCTGTGTGTCTCCGGCACCGACGCCGGGACAGTGCCTGTCATTACGGCGCAACCAGCTAGCGTGGCCGTAGCTGTGGGACAGCCGGCAACCTTCAGCGTGACGGCGACCGGCCTCGGCAGCTTGACCTACCAATGGTCTGAAAACGGAACGGCCATTACCGGGGCAACGTCATCCAGCTACACGACACCGGCTACCACGACGGCCAACAATGGCGCGGTCTTCAGCGTGGCTGTCGGCGACGTGTTTGGCACAACCGCGAGTAGCGCGGCCACACTCGCCGTACAACAGAACAACTGCAATGCTGTTCCCAGCACGCCGGGCACACTCGCTGCAGGCGCAAGCGCTTCCAGCCAGGTGAGCCTGACGTGGGGCGCGAGTACGGCGGGAAGTAGTTGCACTGTCAGCTACACCGTCTATCGCAGCAGCGCTGCCGGGTTCACACCGTCCAGCGCGAACCAGATTGCTACGACGTCCGGAACCACCTATTCAGATACCGGCGTGGCTGCTGCCGCTACCTATTACTACATCGTCGAAGCCACTGATGGGGCAGGTGCCTCACCGGCCTCCAACACTGCCACGGTGACGACGCCCGTCTCAACCTGCACGACGAACTGCAGCAGTTCGGATGCCATTGCGATCAGTGCGGGTGGCCCTACGGCAGGCAGCTTTGCCGCCGATGAAGATTTCGTAGGCGGCACGGCATCGGGCACCAATGCGACGATCAACATCAACGGGGTGACCAATCCCGCTCCGCAGTCGGTCTACCAGAATCAACGCTTCGGCAACTTCACCTATACGCTTCCTGGTCTGACGCCAGGAACCAACTACGTGGTGCGCCTGCACTTTGACGAGTTCTACTGGACGCAAGCAGGGCAGCGTGTCTTCAACGTCAGCATCAATGGCACACAGGTGCTGACCAACTTCGATATCTTCGCAGCCGCGGGTGGGCAGGACATTGCGATCGTCGAGCAGTTTGCCGCGACGGCCAATGCGCAAGGGCAAGTCGTCCTTCAGTTCGTCTCGGTCAAAGACAATGCCGAGATCAACGGCATCGAAGTTGAAACGCCAACTGCGACGAATACGCCACCCAAC
Source organism: Rhodanobacter sp. A1T4 (assembly GCF_014207185.1). GTDB lineage: Bacteria > Pseudomonadota > Gammaproteobacteria > Xanthomonadales > Rhodanobacteraceae > Rhodanobacter. Next base: position 251,236 of record NZ_JACHCP010000008.1, on the reverse strand, counting down.
GCACCGTCGAATCTGGCGGCAACAGTGGCTTCCTCCAGCCAGATCAACCTGAGCTGGACGGCCCCGACGACTTCGGGAGTGACGTATACGGTGTTCCGCAACGGAACCGCAGTGGCCACTGGCCTGACCGCAACGACCTATAACGATAGCAGTCTTGCATCCACCACCACGTACTCCTATACGGTCAAGGCGATCGATTCGGCGGGTACCTCGATGGCGTCCAACACAGCCACGGCAACCACGTTCGATGTCAACTGCGGCGCTTCCGGGTGTGGCTCGGATGTGCTTGCGATCAGCGCAGGCGGTCCTGCAGCGGGTACTTACGTCGCCGATGAAGACTTCAACGGCGGAGCAGCATCCGGTACAGGCGCGACGATCAATATCTCTGGGGTGACGAATCCTGCGCCGCAGTCGGTCTACCAGAACCAGCGTGTCGGCAACAACTTCAGCTATACGCTTCCCGGCCTGACCGCCGGCGCCAGTTACGTAGTACGTCTGCACTTCGACGAGTTCTACTGGACCAAGCCGGGACAGCGCGTGTTTGATGTCAGCATCAACGGCACGCAGGTGTTGAGCAACTTCGACGTCCTCGCGACCGCTGGGGGACAGGACATAGCGATCGCCGAGCCCTTTACGGCGACTGCCAATGCGCAAGGGCAGATCGTGCTTCAGTTCACCGCGATCACCGATAATGCCGTGGTCAACGGCGTCGAAGTGATCTCGGCCCCCATCGGCTCGCCGAGCAACCTGACCGCGACATCCGTTTCCGCCAGTCAGATCAACTTGAGCTGGACGGCCTCGTCAGCGCCTGGCGTGGTCTACGACGTCTTCCGCAGCACGACGTCCGGCTTTACGCCTTCCAGCGTAAATCAAATTGCTACGGCAACCGGTACCAACTATTCGGATACGGGCCTTGCGACGAATGTGACCGACTACTATGTGGTCGAGGCGTCCAATGCTTCAGGCACGTCGGCCCCAACCGCGCAAGCCAGCGCTACCACGATCGCCATTCCACTCGCGCCTTCGAACCTGACGGCAACAGCGGCGTCCTCGAGCGCGGTCAATCTGAGCTGGACAGCATCAGCGACGCCAGGGGTGACGTATACGGTCACTCGCAATGGTGTCGCCATCGCGAATGGCGGGGCAGGGACCACTTACGTCGATAGTGGCCTGACGGCCTCGACCTCGTACACCTACACCGTCGAGGCAGTTGACGCGGCCGGCACGTCGCCAGCTTCCAACACTGCCATCACGACGACATCGGCGACGTCGACGGTAACGGCACCTGCCATTACCACGGCGCCAACAAGTCAAACCGTCACGATCGGGCGGACGGCTACCTTCTCCGTTGCCGCCAACGGCGGCTCACTGGCTTATCAGTGGTACAAGAATGGTGCGGCCATTACAGGGGCAACCAGCGCAAGCTACACCACGCCGGGAACCACGGCCGCCGATAACACCAGCAGTTTCACGGTCGCGGTCAGCAACGCCGCAGGGTCTACGACATCTTCGGCGGCAACGCTGAGCGTCAACGTTTCGCCCAGCTACACGGTCGATCCCGGCTTCATTGTCACCGACCTCAATAACAACACCAACGGCGCATGGGCAGACAGCCAGATCTATGTCGAGATCCTCGGTAATGATCCGGTCACCGGTGCGCTCTCATGGGTTAACTACAACGGCACTGTCACACCAGCCAACGTATCGGACAACACGGCTTCAAACGCACTTGTCGCGCCGAACGGACAGACATATCCCAACTACGCGTTCACGCTTGCCCAGAGCCATCAACTCACGCTGCCGCCGCTGACTTCGGGACGTATCTATATTTCGGAGGGTAGCCCGCTTTATATGTCGATCGTGGCCGGCGCAAACGGTGGCAACAATGGATACGCCGGACCCAACCCGCTCAATACCACCGATCCCAATATCAACGTCCACTACGATTGGTACGAGTTTAACTACGCTGCGACTGGCGGCATCTTTATCAATACCACCCAGGTCAATCAGTTCGGCTTGCCTCTGTTGCTGGATGTGTGGGGGGCCAACGAGACGTACCACATGCAGGTAGGCATCAACGAGTCGATCGCCAACCTCGATCAGGAATACGTCAGCCAAACGCCGGTAGCGTTCAACACGCCTGCGCCGACCAACCTGCGCATTCTCTCGCCCGCAGAAACCACCTTCAATGCTGGTGGCACCAACGGAAACTATTTTGATAATTTCATCGCAAGCGCGTGGGCTCAGTACAGCGCCACGCCTCTGACTGCGACCCTCAACGGCCGCCAATTCACCGGCATGACCTCCGGAACGACCATTACCTTTAGGGAGGTCAATCCGGCTGCGGCCAACGCTGGCGAGACGTTTGTTGTCCAACAGCCGTCCACGCAGGACATCCTGGAATGTGCCGGGACCATGGCCAATGGCGTTGCGGGAAATACCCCGCAACTCCAGGACGAGAACGCCATACAGCTGCAGTTGGAAAACCAGATCTGTGCGGCGACAAACCGTGGCGTGTTGCTCGCACCCGCGAACTGGGCGAACGCGTCGGCCTACTACTCGTCCTCGCCGGCGAACTTCTACTCGCAGTTCTGGCACCAACACTCGGTCGGAGGGCTGGCATACGGCTTCTCGTATGACGACAACAACAACCAAAGCACGACCATCACAACGCAAAAGCCAGAGCACATGTCATTCGGCATTGGTTGGTAGCATGTCCTCAGCGATCTGATATGCACCAGATGATGACGGACGGCCTCGGAAATTCAACGAGGCCGTCCGCTATCGAGAAGGACGCTCGCTCGTGTGAGACTCGATGACGCTACTGATCAAGAAGGCGAGCTGTGGAGTTGTTGGTGACACCCCGCTTGGAAGTATCCCACCCTCAGCATGAAGCGCCGCCCCAGTATCTAGCCGTTCGCTGATCTGTTGATCTTAGCGACCCTGCAGTTCTGACGCCGCCATGTTTAGGCGGCGTTTTTATATCGCGCCGTATTTATTACTCGCGATCGGCAGACATAAAAGTGCAATGCCGAATAAGTTAATCTGAGATTTCTGCGAAATATGCAACGGGCTTGAACTGATTAGCCATCCGATACGCGCCTACTGAAATTAGCTAAGGAAGGAAAATGCCGAAAATCAACCTTCTCACGCAGACGTTGGTTCGCGTCCTTCTCGCGACTGTTGCTAGCACCCTGATGAGTTCGTTTGCTCTGGCAACAAGTCTTGCCGGACCCGTTACGTTCGGGTCCCCGGACCAAACGTTCGGTACGAGGCGACCGGTTACGGCGGCAGATCGCGCACTCATAGCGGACTATCTTTCTATGTCGCCGATCTTTGCAACGACATTCTCAAAACCTGACGAGCTTCAGTCGGATTGGACGGCTCAAACAGACGATCTGGCGGCCCTCAAATCGTGCCGCCGACCCGGTAACGTGGAGGCATCGAACGTCGGGGCGAGATTCAAAACTTTGGTCGCGACCGATTGTCGTGCCCGCTGGTCTACCGGTTCAATATTTACCAAGGCGCAGTATCCCTACGGCTTCTTTGAGGCCAGGATGAAAATCGCTGACATCAAGGGCATGAACAACGCTTTCTGGCTGACCACTCAAGATCACTATGAGATTGATGTGGGTGAAGTCGAATATCCCAATTGCAGCCACCTCGGACTGCAATACTGGCCCACGAGCAAGAGTGAAAAACATGCGGGCGTTGGATTCGGCGCGAAGTTCACCGATAACCTTTCTTATGGCTTCCATGATTACGGCGTTTTGTGGACGCCGAGAGAGCTAATCTTCGAAGTCGACGGAGAACCTATTGCAGCCCTGAAAACCAACGGCACTATCAAAGGTCCGGCGAATGTCTGGTTCTCCGCCGCGCTCGCTGACTGGGCAAACGGTCCCGTGCCGAACCATCCCGAAGGTCACGGCATGGTTGTCCAATCGCTGCGCATCACCGCACTCAAGTCCAGCGACCGCTGACAGGCAGCGAGCTTGGTCTGTCACATGCGTCCTGAAACACACGGTCTCTGATTATTTCCGGAGAAATTCATGTCCGTAACGAAGCAATGTCGCTTGCTCACAGTTCTGGGCTTTCTTCTGGTTCTTTCCCTCTTCGGTGGAGCGGTGTATGCGCAGAACGTCATTCGCGGTGTCAACTTCGTTCACCCGTTGCAGTTCGGCATAGCGGATCAAAATGCAGCCCTCGTTAATCTGAAGACCGCTGGCATCCACGTCATTCGCTTTGGTATGTATGAGCAGGACCTCGACAAAAGCATCGATTTCATCAGGAGAGCTGATGCTCAAGGCATTGCGACTGTCTTGATCCTGCATGGGAAATACGCGCCCAACGCTCCAATACGCCCCTACCGCCCACGTGAATTTCCGGGGATATGGGCGGGGTCTCCATTTTCATCTTTGAGCCCCGAACTATCCGGACAGTATTTCCAGACGGTGATGGATAAGCTCGACGCCGACGGAATCGTTCTTGCCGGGATCGAATTTGAAAATGAGATCAATATGGCTGGCAACAACCCCGACTTCAGCTTGCCGGGAGAGGGAAGAGTCCTTGGCCTGAACGATCTTTATCATGATCCGGAAGGACAGCAAGTCGCGAAGGGTTACCTGCAATATCTCAAAGCATTGGCTGCGCTAAAGCAGGCACGGGATCGTTCGAAACTTAATCGAAAGACGCCACTGCTTCCGACCAGTCTTGTCGATATCGTGCAAGAAGGACCGTGGCCGACGCCGAAGAAATATGACGGGGTCAGCGTTGGCGCGACGATAGCGTTTTTCCGAGCAAACGGGTTGGACAAGCTCGTTGATGCCTACAACCTTCACACCTATCCTTGGGGTGATGGTCCTGGTAACAAGGTCTCCGCAATCCATCGTTTGCGAAGCTTGCAAGGGTTGGTTATGCCTGTCTGCTCTCCCGTCGGTTCGCCGAATGGCAAGCCTTGCTGGATTACGGAGTGGGGATTTTCGAATGCAAATAAAGGCTGCCCTTCAGATGAGCATTCGCGCAACTTACTCGTACAGGAAATGATGGGGGACTTTGGTCAACTGATCCATGAGAGGCGTCTCACGGCACTTATCTATTATTCCTGGATCGGTGATCCGCCGTTCGATGTCTATCGTTGTGGTGCTCTAACGGAAAGTGGCCGAGTAGTGATCGAGCCGACACCGACCCGTTGATTATCAATGGCGAGATGTAAGTAGGAAAGTCAGTTGCGAGAACTGGAGGAGGCTTTATGGTTTGGAATTCGGTACGAACAAGTTTCTGCGGTCTCCTCGGCTTATTGTCCCTCGCAACAGTGACGATTGCCTGGGGGCAGAATTCAAATGTCCCGGTTCAAGTGGAATCCGTAACGGTCTATCCGGGGCCTTCGGATATTTCCCCCTCGCCGCAGTACTCGGTGCAGGTCATTCAGAATGATCATTCATACGACTCGTTCGTATATCAGACGCCGAATCCCGGCTTCACGAATGGCCAACTGAACGGTCAACCAACCTCTTCCACGGAGGAGCAATCGACTGCCTGGACGAGTTTCTCATTTGGCGATTCGGTCACCATCTCCATCACGAACCAGCAGCCCTTTACCTCAGCTCGCGTGCTTCCGAGCCATGACCAGATCCCGGTCACCGTCGACGGATCAACGATTCGCTTTACGATTAACCATCCAGGGCAATACGCCGTGGATTTTTGTACCTCCGGCTCAACCTGCACGGAGTCAAACGTCGATTTGACCAACCCCCTTCTCATTTTCGCCAACCCGCCTGAAGCGAATGTGCCGCCACCGAGTAAACCTGGCGTCCACTATTTCGGACCCGGGGTGCATGACCTTGGAACGAGTCCTTACGTGATCCAGTCTGGCGAGGTGGTCTATGTGGCGGGCGGTGCGTACGTCAAAGGATTCTTCCAGGTTGCAGATGGCGCATCTAACTGGGCGATTCGCGGAAGAGGCATCCTCTCGGGGGAGAATCTTCAGAAGAGCGCGTGCGTTCCGAACTGTCCAGCCATGATCTCGGCTCCGAATGAAACTTTAGGATACGTCGAGGGCATTACGCTGATTCAGTCCCCGATCTATAACATCGCGCTCGGCGGCTATAACAAGACTTTTAGCGATGGCAAGGACAATACCGCCACGCGCAACGTTATCGACAACGTGAAGATCATCGCGTGGCACGGCAACACCGATGGCGTGGCAGCTGCCTACGGCTCGGACGATCGCGGCAGCATCCTTCGCAACAGTTTCTTCAAAGTAGGCGACAGCGCCATCCATTTGAACTCTTCGAACCTGCTAATCAGTGGCTGCACGATCTGGCAGCTAAAATATTCGGCCCCATTCGAGATCTCCGATACCATGGGCGGCAACCTCAACATCAACGTTCATGACGTACTCGTCGAGAATTCGGATGTGATCCGCACCGAATATGCTTATGAAAGCATGGAAGGGGCGATCTTCTCGGCTCACCAGGGTGGCAAGGGAACGCTCCGGCACTATCTGTTCGATGACCTGCGCGTGGAAAACGCCAACTTCCGGCTCTTCAGTTTGGCCGTGCGGCCGGGCCCCTTTTCGAAAGAGAATGGTGATCTCGCTGGAATCGATGATCTGCTATTCAGAAACATTCAGGTCGTGGACGCGCAAAAACTCCCGAACCTGCTGCAGAGTTACGATCAGCAACATCAGCTTTCACATCTACGCTTCGAGAACGTTGTCGTTGCCGGCACCGCACTTCCCGAGCATCCGGCAGTGACCTTCAATGCCAACCGCACGATGAGTCTGAATGGAAACGTCACCTATGATCCGTTGTGGAGAAATACCCAGAACTCGACGGAGTTCCTGACAGAAATCGTTGAGCCGACGGCTGCTCCCTCGCTTCAATATGAATCCGTATCCCTGCACCAACCGGAACTGACAGCTGAGTTCAAGGAGGAGGCCATCGGTGACTTTTATGGGGACGGCTACGCCAGCGTTCTGTTCTCCCACGATGGGGAATTGGGAGTCTGGAAGGATCCCGTCCATCTGCAGGAGTTGCCCTCAAGGGCGTATTACTCTCCCATTGGGTATACGTTGAAAGCGGATGATCGAGTCATTGGGGTCGGTGATTTCAACAATGATGGCCGCTCCGACATTCTCATCTGGAACTTCACGACGCAAACCGGAACGGTATTGCTGATGGACGGCGATCGAATTCTCGACGTCGAAGCTGTTCGTCCGGGGAAGACATCAGACTGGAACACAGCGTGGATCGGAGACTTCGATCAAAATGGTTATTCGGACATCCTGCTGCGCAATCCTGAAGGCGATGTGGAGATCCTCAGTTTTGGAGTCGGCGATATGCAGCGGAGCGCGGACTTCAAGCCGTCCGAGCTCTTTGCGAATTCGACGAGCTATTACGACCAGCACTGGGGTCATGTCTCCGGTACTTTTGATTCCAGCTGGGTCATAGCGGGTGTCGGCGATTCGCGGGGATTGGGCTATGCGAATATCGTCTGGTACAAACCCATCACCGGCGATCTGGGCATGACGGTTTTCTCGCCCGACTTCCAGAACGAGCTATCCGGCCGTATTGAGCTGGGGCAGATCTTCCTACGACGTCAGCTGCCGTCCACGGGCCAGGTCATCGTGGCGGGGGATTTCGACGCGGATGGAACATCCGACATTCTGTTACAGAACGCCGCCATCGACTTGGGCCCCATCGTGTATACGAGTCAGTGGCGGCCCAATGACTTCAGTCAGGGCACTGGAACAATCACAGTCAACGCAAACTGGATGCTGCTGAGATAACTTATGCGCGTAGGTCGAGCAGAACGATCTCATTGGTAGGGACGTCGTGCTCGTGATGACCGGCAACAGTCGCTACGAGCAGGTCGAAGTCGACGTCTCCGCCATATGGGCATTGATCCAATCCGCGAGACTCTGCGACCGGTGCGCTTCGGCATAGATATAATTTGATGCCCCGAGAACAGCGACGAAGATCTGTGCGTTCCATACAGGTCCGACGCAATTACAAATTGTTTTTGAGACTTTAAGAAGCGAAGATCGGTACAGCTTGGCTCGTGTTGTTTCCACGGTAAGCGCGGTGAGCTTCGTGAGCGTTAGCGTCCAATTTCGCTCGATACGATTTTCGCCTACAAACGGCAAACGTGATATCAAGGCTGCTGATGTCCACACCCAATTCCAGCGCCGAGGTGCTGACGATGCCGTCGATGGTGCCCGTGAAGTGACTGTTGCTGACGTCAGCGAGAACGGTTTCTCGTCAACTGGTCGCGCACGTGCTGCAGGTCCAGCGGGGTGTCGACGTCGATGCTGCCGAGCGAGGCAAATCGCTCGACGCGCACGGCTTCCCGCTCGATCAAGTCATGTGCACCGCGCGGGCCGGAGCATGACATCAGTGCCGCAAAGCAATCCCGAGGAAACAGCACCGGCGGACCCGATATGCCGTTCTGCTCGCTAACGAGCAGGCGCTCCGGTGTCAGCGCATGTCGCTGGAGCATATGCTCTAGCAACGCCGGGTCCAGGAGCGGTTGATCGGCCAGACACAGGAGTAGCGCAGAAGCTTGCGGATATTCGACATCCAGGTAACGAACGCCAGCGGCGAGCGAGCTGCCCATGCCCTCGACCCAGCCGTCGAATCGGATCAACCGCAACAGCAAGTCGTCGAGTACGGCCTCGACTTGTTCAGCATAGGCACCCGTCACCACGACGACAGGGATGTCTTGCTCCAGCGCGCTCCGCGCGGCACGGCGCACCATCGGTTCACCCTGGATCTCGACCAGTTGCTTGATGTCGCCAAAACGCAGACTTTCGCCTGCTGCAAGCAGCAGGATGACGGGCGATGCCGGGTTTTCTACGCGGTGGCTCATCCGTGAATCGCGCCTTCGTTGTCGCGCAGCCGACCACCATCACGTTTGTTGATGACGGCCATGATTTCGGCGGCGATCGCCAATGCGATTTCCTCTGGTGTTTCCGAGCCGATGTCCAGCCCCGCGGGCGCATGCACGTGCAGCCCGGCAAGCGCGGGGTGGTCGCGCATTCGTCCCACGCGTTCACGCGATCCGAGTGCGCCGAGATAGGACACCGGCGCGCCCTGTAACGCAGCCAGATAGGCGATGTCCTGTTCTAGGTTGTGCGTCATCACCACTACCGAGCTTTGCGCGTCGAGCGGCAACGCACTGCACAAGCTGGCTGGCGTTGCACAAACGGCATGCAATCCGGCCGGCAGTTGCGTCGCCTGCAGGCGCGCCGGATCGTGATCGACCAGGGTTGTCTGCCAACCCAAGGCCCTGGCCAGGGGCAACAGCGCGCGTGCGGCGGCACTGCTGCCGATGACGACCAGCGCGTGCGGTGGTTCTACCGGTTCCACCAGTACATCGACCGTGCCTCGTGCTGATGGCAGGCGCAGCGTGGTGGTGCGTTTACCTGTCGTCGGCGTGACGGCGTCGATGATCGAACGGGTCAGTGCCGGATCGGCGATATCGTCATGCAAGACATCGCGTTCGCACCACAACATCCGCTGGGGCATCGCCACCATCCCGTCGACAGCGAACAAGGTGGCGAGCCAAGCGCAGCGTCGCTCACCGAGGCATTGCGCCAGGGCATCGATAAAACCGAGCGCATTTGCTGTCGCCAGCGGCTCGATCAATACCTCAAGCTCACCGCCGCAACCCATCTCCAGCAGTACATCGAGGCCCGAATCCGCGTTGTATTGGATCAGGCGGGGAAGGGTGCTGGCGATGACTTCCTGCGCACGCGCCACGATATCGCGTTGCGGGCAGCCGCCGGACAGTTCACAGACCACGTTTCCGTCACCCAACACAAGCATGCGTGTGCCGGGACGGCGAAAGGTGGAGCCGCGCGTGCGGGTCAGTGTTGCCAGTGCCGCCCTGGGCAGCGTATCGCAGCGCAGCTTGCGTAGTGCATCGATCAGGGTGTTCAGCTCGTGCGCCGAATTCATCGATCATGTCGCCAGCTTGGGAAGGGTAAGCAGCAAAACCTGCGGAAGGCTGCGGACCGTTAATCTGGCTGGACCAGAATAATATGTCCGCAACCCGCTATCGGGCTGCCCGCTTGCGGATTTCAGTCTAGCGCGACATTCGTCAGTAAGTGCGCCCACCGCGCTATCGCGAGCAGGGGTCTTCTGGTATACGAGATTCTCACGAATGTGTTGCTGAAATGGCGTTTTCAACACCCGTCTGGGAGCGAATCCCACCCGCTGTTTGATACTTGGCGCCCAAGCCTCGTTTCCCGGATTCTCAACGCAGTGCGGAGGTACCTATGCTGTCCTTGTCCGTTAACGGCGAGTCGCATTCGGTCGATGTTCCTGCGGATATGCCGTTGCTCTGGGTTCTGCGCGACGTCATCGGCCTGATGGGAACCAAATTCGGCTGCGGCATCGCGCAATGCGGGGCATGCACGGTGCATCTGGACGGTCAGCCGGTTCGTGCATGTGTGCTCCCCGTGGGGTCGATAGGCAGTAAGGCCATCACCACTATCGAGGCCATCGGCGATACGCCCAGCGGGCAGAAGGTCCAGCAGGCGTGGCTGGATGTGGATGTCGTGCAGTGCGGCTACTGCCAGTCTGGGCAGATCATGTCGGCGGCAGCCCTGCTCAAACGATCACCCAACCCCAGCGACGCGGAGATCGATGCAGCCATGTCGGGCAACATCTGCCGCTGCGGTACTTACGTGCGAATCCGGGCGGCCATCAAGCAGGCGGCAACGGGCAAGCTCGAAATTCTGCAGACGATCGTCACGTCGCCCGAGGGAGCCGCGTCATGAAGCTGAAAACAGGCAGACCTCAGACAACTGACCAGATCGATCTGAATCGCCGGCATGCCATCCAGTCGGGTGGTCTGGCGATCGCCTTTCTATGGCTGGGCGGCAGCGGCATAGCATCCGCTGCGATCAATGCGCGCCGGCAACCGGGCGATGCCGCCGCCGCCCTGGCGGACGGCAATCCGGCCTTCGCGCCGAATGCCTTCATCCGCATTGGCACCGATGGCACCGTGCGGCTGGTCATGCCGACGGTGGAAATGGGGCAGGCGATCTATACCGGTTCAAGCATGTTGCTCGCCGAGGAACTGGGCGTGGGCCTGGATCAGATCAGCGTCGAGCATTCACCGCCCAGCGATGACCTGTATGGCATGCCGCTCCTGGGTGGCCAGATTACCGGCGGCTCCACCAGCACACGCGGCACCTGGCAGGTGCTGCGCGAAGCCGGTGCCGTGGCACGGACACTGCTGGTGACTGCCGCGGCGACGCAGTGGCATGTCGACCCGTCGACATGCACGGTGGACCGGGGCATGGTTCACCACATCCCATCCGGCCGCAGCGTTGGCTTCGGCGCGGTGGCCTCGGCGGCAGGCCAGTTGCCGATGCCGGACAAGGTGCAGCTCACTGACCCCAAGGATTTCAAGCTGATCGGCAAACCGCTGCGGCGTGTGGATTCCGCCGACAAGATCAAGGGTGCCACCCAGTTCGGCCTGGACGTGCGTGTGCCCGGCATGAAGATCGCCGTCGTCAAGGCGTGCCCTACCTTCGACGGCAAGCTCGCTTCGGTCGACGACAAGGCCGCCCGTGCGATGCCAGGCGTCGTCGACGTGATCCGCATCGCCGATGCGGTCGCCGTGGTCGGCGACCATTTCTGGGCCGCAAAGCAGGGACTCGAGGCACTGCTGATCAAATGGGACCGCGGCGAGAACGCCAACCTCACCACCCAGCAGCTTCGCGACGCACTCGCGGAGAGTGCGCTCAATGGCAAGTCGATCGTTGCTCGCGAGGTCGGTAGCCGGCCAGCCGATGGGAAAACGGTCGAGTCGGTCTATCAACTACCCATGCTCGCCCACGCCACCATGGAGCCGCTCAACGCCACCATCTTCGTGACTTCCGACAAGTGCGAAATCTGGGTGGGCACCCAGGTGCCTGCACGCGTTCTCGACGCGGCGGCAAAGATCACGGGCCTGTCCAAAGACAAGATCATCGTGCACAACCAGTATCTCGGCGGTGGCTTCGGACGACGCCTGGAAACGGATTCGGTCGAGCAGGCACTGGCCCTGGCCAAGCAGGTGTCGTATCCGCTCAAGGTCGTCTGGACGCGTGAGGAGGACATTCGTCACGATCGCGTGCGTCCGATGTACCACGATCGCATCTCAGCCGTACTCGACGCGAATGGCCGACCAGCCTGGTATGGCTATCGCACCAGCGGCGGCACCGTGCTGGGGCGTTGGGCGCCGATGGCCATGGGCAAGGATGGCCTCGACAGCGATGCGGTCGAATGCGTCGTGGAAGTGCCTTACGAAATCCCGAACCTCAAGGTCGAGTGGATTCGCCACGACATGCCTCCTGGCCTGATCGTCGGATGGTGGCGGGGCGTGGGATCAACGCATAACCTGTTCGTCGTCGAAAGCTTCATGGACGAGCTCGCACATCACGCCGGCAAGGATCCGCTGGAATATCGACGTGCCTTGTTGCAGAAAAATCCGCGGACCTTGGCCGTACTCAACCTGGCCGCCGAGAAAATCGGGTGGGGCGCTCAGCCACTACCTGCACGAGTTGCCCGCGGCATCGCGTTAGGTGAACCGTTTGGGAGCCGGGTGTGTGCCATCGTCGAGGCTGAGGTCACTCCGCAGGGTGAAGTACGTCTGCGTCGTGCCGTGGTCGCATTGGACTGTGGCATCGGGGTCAATCCCAGCTCCATCGAGGCACAGATCCAGGGGGGACTTCTGTTTGGTCTCAGTGCCGCGCTTTACAGCGAGATCACGATCAAGGATGGCGCCATCGAGCAGAGCAATTTCAACGACTATCGAAACCTGCGGATCAACGAAACGCCATTGATCGAAGTCCATCGCATCGAAAATAACGAAGCGCCCGGTGGCCTGGGCGAAGTCGGTACCGCGATCGCGGCGCCCGCCCTGGCCAACGCGATCTTCGCTGCAACGGGCGTGCGCCTCTACAAACTTCCGGTGGACCGTAATCTTCTCGTGCAGGATGCCAACGCACTCAAGCGTGTGGTATCTGCAACCGCCGCCGACCAGGGGAGGAGCGACGCGTGAAACGCTTCCTCATCATCGTTGTCCTCGTGCTGGTTCTCGGCAGTGTGGCGTATTTTGCGCTGAATCGCACTGACAGCTCCGACGGCACGGCGCCGGCAATCGCCGGCGCTCCTGCCACCGCCGACGTGCTAGTGCGCGGCGAATATCTCGCCAAGGCTGCCGACTGCACCGCCTGTCACACCGTTCCTGATTCGGGCAAGCCGTTTGCCGGTGGTGTCGCGTTCCGCCTGCCGTTCGGCACAATTTATTCGTCAAACATCACAGCCGACACGCAAACCGGCATCGGCAGCTGGAGCGATGATGATTTCGTTCACGCGGTACGCGAAGGCGTGCGCAAGGATGGCAAACGGCTGTACCCGGCGTTCCCCTATACCTCGTACACGCAGCTGAGCCGCAGCGATGTCCTCGCCATAAAGGCCTACCTCTTCAGCCTGCCGAAGATTTCGCAGTCGGACAAACCCAATGATCTCGGTTTTCCCTTCAACCAGCGCTGGGCCATGGGCTTCTGGAATGCAGCGTTCTTCAAAAGCCAGCGCTTCGTCGCCGATGCGGCGAAATCACCGCAATGGAATAGCGGTGCCTATCTTGCAGGCGCGCTGGGGCATTGTGCGGAATGCCACACGCCACGAAACGTGGGCTTCGGTCTGGAGCACGGCAAAGAACTGTCTGGTGAGCTATTGCAGGGCTGGCATGCCTACAACATCACATCGGATGCGACACACGGTATAGGCGCGTGGACTGACGCCGAGATCGCTAGCTATCTATCCACTGGACACGCGGATGGGCGTGGATCCGCCTCCGGACCGATGGGCGAGGCTGTTGATAACAGCCTTCAGTACCTGAAGCCCGAAGACACGGCTGCCCTGGTGACCTATCTGCGCAACGTTCCCGCACGGGAAGGGAAGGACCCGATCACGATCGATGTGAAAGCGGCACCTGCGCTGGCCTCCAGCGACACAGCCCCAGGCGGAGACAGCACAGATGCAAACAGCGCGGGACTAAAACTCTTCGAAAGCGCCTGCGCAAGCTGCCACCAATGGAACGGCCAAGGCCAGGAGACACCGTACGCCTCGTTGCTGGGTACGCGTGGGGTGAATGACATCAGCGGTGGCAATGTCACCCAGGTCATATTGCATGGTTCCAGGATGCGTCTCGATGGGCACGATGTCTTCATGCCGGCATTCGGCCATGCTTACTCCGATACGGAGGTAGCGGCTTTGGCGAACTATGTCATCTCACACTTCGGGAACAAGCAGGGAACGGTCACCCCGGACGCTGTTGCGCAAAGCCGTAAACTCTAGATCGTGCATGCCGGTTTTGCGTGCCCATTTCGCAATTGGACATAATATACATTATGCGAAATTGGTGATGCACCCAAGGCGCCGTCTCGTGGACGTTCCCGCCAACTTCCCTACCAGCTGTGTGTTCTCGGCAGTAAAACCTCGGCGCCCACGGCAGAATTCCTACGCAAATGGCTCACATGGCGCCAGGCCCGCGATAAGGCGAGCTTCTTCTTTGTCTTGGTGTGATCGCAGTTGCTCAATCGTCGCCAATGCCGCCTTGTCTTCCTTACCCGAGGCGATCTGTGCGCCAAGCTTTGCCTGCAGCAAACCACGCAGCGTGGCGCTGTCGTGGATATCGTAATCATTGAGCACGCGATCGATGTCGACGCGCATCTGTGACACGGTGGCTTCGAACGAAGCCGGCGGCGATGAAAGCACGTCCGCGACCGTGCCTTTTATCGGATAGGAAAACTGCGGGAGATCGTCGATGGAACGCACCTCCTTCTTAGTCTGCCCGTTCGCTGCGCCCGATAGTGCCAATGTGGTCAGCGCCACGTTGATTGCCCTATTCAACTTCGACATGCTCACATCCCTCTTCTGGTGAATGCACTGCAGTAAACAAAGCTCGAAACCGGGAAATGGCCCGCCGTCTCAGGTACCGTAGAACTAGACTCAGGTCCGCAACCAGTTGCTTGAGCTTACTGTTCTCCTCCTCTACTGCCTCAACCGGTTTCGTGTCGTAGCCGACGATCAGGCAAATGACCGAGCATCGCTCGGTCGCCAGCGCGATGGGGTATTTTCAGGCAGGCTCGGTGTCAGATAACCCCGCCACTCGATTGCTAGTATTCGCTGGCGTTTAGCATAGACCTTCGACCTCAATCATAAATCCTAGTCGCCCGTTGACTAAGTAACGATCGTCATCTAGTCTAACGTAACGATCGTTATTTAAGTATTAGTACTCATAAACGCACGTCACGTGATAGCAATTTCTTACTGGAAGCCTATAGGCATCTCTAAATCGAGCGTCTTTATAACGTGAGTGTTCTGCGTATGCCGGAGGCCAACTGATGATCAGCCTGTTTGACAGAGAAGAACACAGTGCTAAGCCTGATCGACTGAGTGATCCGAGACGCGTATTCGATTGAGTTGATGATTGGGCCGTTAGTATTGTATGTCCGATGACGTCATAGAGTATTCGCTGTTGGATCGCGCCACCCTCCAGCGTTTTGCCGGTCTGGAGATCAGCGACTAGTTGGCACTAGCTGACTTCGTTGCACGTGGTGGTCATATCATTGTGGAGTATCTTTTCACGAATAAGAAGTATTGAAAAATGTTTCAGTTTTACAATTTGTAAAGTTTCGTTGTTCGATTAAACACGTGCGGAATGACGATTCTTAACTTTCATAAGTTGCTGGAATAAATGTGATGTCGCCAGATGTAGGATCGAAGACATCCCCACTTCCTGAGTTGATTCAGATGATATGGGGATTTATGGCTAGCCAGGCTATTTATGTTGCGTCTTGCCTTGGAATATTTGATTTTTTATCAAATGGTGAAAAGAGTGCAAATGAACTAGCCATAGATTGTGAAGTTAACGCGGATGCACTGGGTAGGCTGTTGAGCTTTCTCTCCTCGTTAGACTTGTTATTCGAGAATAGCAGTGGGCATTATTCTCTTACTGAACGTGGCGACTATCTACGGTCCGACCATTCACAATCTATACGAGGTATGGCTTTGCTCTATGGGCAATCTTTTTTCTGGGAACCTTGGGGCAACCTGCTAGAGACGGTCAAAACTGGGAAGCCCGCCTTCGACAAGATCTATGGCGAGGGCTTGTTCGACTACCTTGAGAAAAACCCATCTGCAGCTGCGATCTTCCATATCGCCATGGAAGGTGGCAGCAAGATTAGCTTGCAGTCGGCCCTCGACACCTACGATTTCTCCATCTTCGAGAAGATAGTGGACGTGGGCGGCGGGTCGGGGGCGTTTCTGCGTGGCATCTTGGAAAATAACACGCGGTCAAAGGGAGTGTTATGCGACTTACCTTCTGTTGTGGAGAGGGTTAAGTCAGAAGATCTACCATCTAGGATTGAAGTAGTATGCTCCGATATGTTCGTATCAGTTCCCAAAGGTGGGGATGCGTATATATATAAACGCATTCTGCACGACTGGGACGACGATGAGTCAGTGCGAATTTTGAGTAACTGTCGCAAAGCAATTGTTCGCCACGGACGACTTTTGGTTATTGAGTCCGTATTGAAACCGTCTGGCCAAGCGGATCCCGCGCGTTGGATGGATATAAATATGCTGGTTATGCTTACAGGACGAGAGCGGACCGAAGAAGATTACCGGCGTATATTCAAAGCAGCGGGTTTTACATTAACTTGTGTGACGTATATCGGTCGGGAATCGATCGTTGAAGGACGTCCGTATGAGTAGATGTCCCCTCGGCAAAGGCCTGTCTCTTTATCGCATCTCCGAGTCGACGCTTGGAAGCATTTGATACGACTCATGCAGTCGTACCCGGTCGAGCCCACAAAGTGTCCAATTATGGACGTCCCGTGCGCTTAGTGTTGGAAATATCTTCGGGTCATATTCCCTGCCGCTTTCGGCGCAGGCTTTGTTTCATGGCAATCTTGATACCCAGCAGCAAGCTGCATGGGGATTATCCACCCAGGTTGGCTACGATCAAGCACGCTCATCATGCCGATGGAGGGGCGTGGACGGTTTGCTACGTTGCTCTATCCGCCGCAGCAACTGCCATTGCTCGGTGTTCAACACTCTGTCACAGGGAACGGACGAGTGCTACTCATTTGCGGGACGCGTATTGGCCAGTCCGCCTTCAAAATGTCGCTCGATGGATCTATGAGCGGTTTCAGGTGAGCACGCGACGCGCTTGTGGGCTGGCCTCACATTTTTTTGAATCACCTCATACAGGATCTGCTTGCCCAAGGTCAGGTCTTCGACCAATCGTTTGAGACGGCTATTCTCTCTTGCAGCTGCTGCAGTTCAGCTGCACCCATATTCGCGTACTTCTTCTTCCTAACGTAGAGCGTCGCTTCGCTGATACCCATCGGCCGGCGGACATCGGCTACCTAGGTAGGAGTTCTTCATCTACTAGAGATTAACTTTGACTCGCTTTTTCGACACCACTAAAAAGTAGAGTTACGGTCGCTTCATTCCAGACCCAGAAGGCTCAAAGGAGGAGCGATGAAGAAGTCACGATTTACCGAAGAACAGGTTACCTACTGCTTTCGGCTGGTCGAGTCCGACACCTGGGGTCTGATGAGCACCCGATGTTCAGTGAAGTAATAAAGTAACGCCAGCACTGGCAGCGCAAATCCGATCCATGAAGTAAACAGCCAACCAGACTTCGTGAAAGTCCACGCGCCGACGGCAGAGCCCGTGGCGCCACCCATAAAAAAAATGGCGATATATATGCCATTGAGCCGGCCTCGGTATTCTGGGGCCAAAGCGAAGATTGCCCGCTGGCCAACCACAAAATTCATCGATACCCCAAAATCGAGCACGATGGCGGCCACCACGAACATTGCTAGCCGGGTCGAAAAATCGCCCTTTCCATACGTCATCAAGAATGAGAGCGCCACAAGCAAGATCGCGAAACCTGTAAGCAGTCGACTCAGCCCCTTGTCGGCAAACTTTCCCGCAATCGGCGCTGCAATCGCACCGGCAACACCTGCCAATGCAAACCACGCAATGCCAGCTTGCGACAATCCAAATTCCGGCCCAGCCAACAATAGTGGAACGGTCGTCCAGAATAAGCTGAAGGCGCCGAACAGGCACGCGTGATAGAAAGCGCGTCGTCGCAACAGCGGCGTCTGGATAAAAAGCCGTAGCATCGACCTGAGCAATGCACCGTACGTCAGGCCGGGCTCGGGGCGCCGTGCTGGCAGCAAAAGGATCAGCACACCAGCCAGAACCGCCATGCCGATAGCTGCCAGGTAGAACACTGTGCGCCATGAGCCGAGATGGGTCAGGAAGCTCGCCGCGGGACGCGACAGCATAATCCCCAGCATAAGGCCGCTCACCACTTTTCCGAGCGCGTGACCACGCGCGGCCGGCGCGACAAGATGTGAGGCGTAAGGCATGACGATCTGCGCCGCGACAGCGCTCAACCCGATAAAGAACATTGCCAACATAAAGATCGGTGCGTGCTGCGAGATGCCGGCAACGAACAAGGCAAACGTGCTGGCGATCAAAGCCATGACGATCAGGCGTCGATTTTCAACGATGTCAGCCAGCGGCACGACAAGAATCAGGCTCACCCCATAACCCACTTGGGTCATCGTGACGATTAGTCCCGCCGACTGCGGGGACAGACCCAAGGCCGCGCTAATGGGGCCAATCAACGGTTGAACATAATAGAGGCTGGCGACGATCATTCCGCAGGCAGTCGCCAACAACAAGGTGATCCACCTTGGCAATAATGCCGTCGTTACTCCAGGCTCTAGCCGCTCGACATATGCCGTTTCTATGCATTCCGTTTCCATCTAGCGTAGCTCTTCGCTGACTATGGCGACGTCGGCGCTTACCGCTCCGACCATCATGCCGTCGTCATCGGTGAACGTGATTCCATAAAATGACTTGCCTGCGACATCGACAGGTTTCCTGCATCCAAATGGCCCGACTTGCGTACGATCAACATCGCGAGTTCCAATGATTGCTCGTAGTTGAGCCGCGGATCGACCATCGATTTATATGCTCGGGCAAGGTCGGTTTCATTGAGATCGCGCGCACCGCCGATGCATTCGGTGACTGCTTCGCCAGTAAGCTCCAGGTGCACACCGCCCAATCGGGTTCCTTCCGCGGCATGGATGTCGAACGCTTGTTCCAGCTCGCCACGAATATTGTCGAAGCGACGCGTTTTGTAGCCATTCGACGTGCTTTCGGTGTTGCCGTGCATCGGATCGGCCACCCAAAGAACGCGCCTTCCTGCACTCTGCACGGCGCGCAGCAGAGGTGGCAACCCGCTGGCAATTTGCGCATAGCCCATGCGATGAATAAGGGTCAGACGTCCTGGTTCGTCGCCCGGATTGAGTACGTCAATCAGCCGCAGCAGCGCGTCAGGCTCCATCGAAGGTCCAACCTTCACAGCGATCGGGTTGCGTATGCCGCGAAAATATTCGGTATGAGCACCGTCTAGGGCCGCCGTACGCATGCCGATCCAAGGAAAGTGCGTGGACAGATTGAACCAGCCGTGGTGACGCGGCACCTGGCGGGTCATGGTCTGCTCGTAGTGCAATAGCAAAGCCTCGTGGGACGTGAAGAAATCCACGCGTGCACAACCATCAATGGGTCCCGCCAGCGTTTCCATGAAGCGCAGCGAGTCGCCGATATTCACGACCATATGGCGATACTCGGCCGCCAGCGGCGCATGTTCGACCCAGGCTAGCTCCCAGTATTCCGGATGACGTAAATCAGCAAAGCCGCCATCGACCAGAGCACGCACAAAGTTCATGGTCAGGGCCGAATGCGCATGCGCCTGCGTCAATCGTCGTGGATCAGCGAGGCGCGCCTCGGGCGTAAAAGCCAATCCGTTGACCATATCGCCGCGGAAGCTCGGTAGCGTCACGCCGTCGCGTGTCTCGCTATCGGTCGAACGCGGCTTGGCATATTGCCCGGCAAAACGCCCTACCCGCAACACGGGCATCTTGAGCCCGTGCACCAGCACCAGACTCATTTGCAGCAGTAACTTTAACCGGTTGGAAATGATCGGGCTGACGCAATCGGCAAATGCTTCCGCGCAATCGCCACCCTGTAGCAGAAAACTTCGTCCTTCCTGCGCTTCGGCCAACGCATGCTTTAAGGCTAGCACTTCATTTGAGGTCACCAGCGGCGGAAGCTGACTCAGCTTGGTGGTTACCCGAGAAAGCTCGTTCATATCTTCGTACTGCGGCTGTTGCAAAGCGACGCGCCGCTGCCATGAGTCGGGAGCCCAGTCTTTGATGGGATTCGCCCGTGGATAAGGGAAATTCGCTGCAATCGTCACGAGCCAGGCTCCCTATTCAAGTGCGCATGCTCGTCCGCGAGAATCGCAATCGGCCCGGTTCATGCGCGTAAATTTAAATAAACAAGCTACGTATCGGTCTTCATCATTTCGCTCCCCGCAATAATTTCAGCACTTCCGCGCAAGATCCTCTTCCTTTTTGATAAAGATAGTCTTGCCCGACCAGAGCTATATTTCGTTCAACTCGTCTTGGTCGCCAGATCCGGATCCAACGCCAGCTTCGGAGAAACGACTGGAACGGTCAGCATCGTGCTCACTAGCGACATGATCAACAACGCCGTAAAGGCATCATTCGAAATGATCCCCTTGTCGAGCAGGATATTCGCGAACACGATGGTGATTAGCGACTTGGTTTGTAGCAGCCAGCCGATGATCGACGCTTCGCCCTCGCCCCACTTCAAGATGCGGCCGGCAATATGCACGCCGATCAATTTGCCCAGCACCGCCGCTATCAGCAGCAAGCCGGCCACCACAAACACTGTCAAACCACCGATCGACCAATTGGTTTTCAAGCCAGTAATGAGAAAGAACACCGGCATCATCATCAACAGCACGTAATGCCGCAGCAGATCCATCTTCTTTTCATCGAACCAGCGCAGATCAATCACGGCGCCTGCCATGAATGCGCCGACCATGAAATGTAGCCCCGCCCATTCCGCGCTGAACGCAACAGTAGCCAGCCATATAATCGCCGCGAACCAGCGATCAACTTCCGATATGGCTGCCATGAGCTTGCGGAAAAGAACAGTCGCCACCCCAAAGCTCACCAGAAACAGCAACTGGGTTTTGAGTCGCTCGAGATCGAGCATGACCACCGCCAACACAGTCCAGATCAGAACATCGTCCAAACTGGCATAGCGCAGAACGCGCTGACCGATGGGCTGGCGGAGCAATTCCATCTTTTCCAAGAAAACGATCAGAATCGGCAAGGCGGTGATCGAGCAAGACATGCCTATAGCGAGCGTGAATTGCCAGGTATGCGCCTGCACTCCGATCCAGCCCGGATGCTGCGCAAGAAGAAATCCCACAATGCACCCTAGCGAAAGGGGGACGCCAAGCGCGAGGCCTGCCGTAATGCCGCTCTCGCGCCGGTAGCGCCACACATTGCTAAGATCCAGTTCCAAGCCGGCCACGAATACGAAAATCATGACAGCCCAGGACGCTATGCCGTTCAAATTCTGAATCGTGACTTCACTGAAAACCTGTCTGTAATAGTCTTTGAAATACGCCCCCAACGCGCCGGGCCCAAGCACAATCCCGGTAACGATCTGCACCACTACCATCGGGGCGAAATAGTCGGTTCGAAAATAACGCCAGATCAGGAACGGAATACTGAATATGATCAGCATCGCGATCAAGAATGCTTCTGGCTGCGTGATATGAAATGTCACAACAAACTCCTGTCAGACACCGAAGTCCAAACGCTATAGCCCCCAGGTACGGCGCACCTCTCATCGGCACGCCGCACCTATTCAATTAGCAAGGGCCGATAAGCGCCTCCAAAGAACACCAGCGGCTTGCCTTCCGTATCGCTGGAAAATTTGTCGACGATGGCGATAAGGATGTCGTGATCGCCAGCCTCCATCCTTCCCCAACTGCAGCATTCGAAATGTGCCAGCGCTCCCTTGATAAAGGGCGCGCCGTTCCCGGAGCTCGAATAATCCTCCGGGCTCATCACATGGTCTCCCGCCCTCGCATACCGATGAGATATATGTGCCTGACGATCCGATAGCACGCTTATCGAGTAGCTTTCCAGATGTGAGAAAAGTGGATAGCACAGCGATTGCTTCTTGATGCTCCACTGAATCAGGGAAGGATCCAGTGACAGAGACGAAAAGGAATTGATCGTCATGCCGATCGGTGCACCCACGTCGTTGACAGCCGACACGACGCAAACCCCGGTCGTGAAACGGCCCAAAGCATTGCGATACTGCTTCTCCTCAAGGTCCATAGCGCCACCCTTCGTATCATCGTATTCGCACGTCTGCATGCCGCTTCCGGCATGCAACCCTTGCTCGGCAGAATTACCCGATCGCCGCAAGTTCCGCCGGCTCTTCGTCATACTCATACATGTGCATGACCCTTCTCGGATGCACACCGTGCATATCGGGATCGCCGTATTTGCGGAAGTTAAACGGCTTCATGTCTTCGCGAATGAACTTGGCGAGCGCCTCGGCATCATCCTGGCTCACCACGTCGAGCTTCGAGTACTCGATGACCTTGTTGTAGATCGCCTCGAACTTCTTGACGAATTCCTTATCGCCGGCGCTCAACAGAAGATGGTTGAGGTCCATGGCCTTGCCCGCACCGCCCTTCTCCAGATAGCTCTCGGTACCCATGAAGCAGAAGAAGCAGTAGTTCTTGAAGATCTCGAAGTGCTTGAAGGTCTTGTACATGCCGTCCACCATCTTGGCGACATGGAAATATTCCGTCTTGATGGCTTTTTCGTAATCGAGCAGCAATTTTCGTTCGAAATGCTTCTTGGGGAACATCTGCGTGTGCAGGATGTCGACCAACCGGTGCACGGACATGAATGTTGCCGCCAGACCCGTGCTGAACCACGCATCCAGCCCGTAAGCGGATGCCGGCAACATCGCCCAGCGGTCTCCAGCCAGTTCCTTGTTGATAAACTGCAGCCGCTTGGTCTTGATAAACGGCATCAGGGTTTCGCGCCCTTTTAGCAGCTCCGAAACCATGGGGTACTTGTCGATGATTTCCCAGAATTCCGCGCTGGCTTCCTTATCGTTCATCGGATACAGATCAATGTCCAGATTGACGCCGACACTGGTCACCCCGTTGTCGAATGGAATGAACCATATCCAGCCACCATCGAAGCAATGATGCTGGGTCGCCCGTGATCTTGGCACCGGCGAACGATCCGCGTAGGCAGGATGCTTTTTGATGGTGTCGTCGAAGGCGCCGATATCCTTGAAATGGGTAAAGATGCACCGGCTCTTGAGCGGCGTATCCAAAGCGTCGCCTTCCAGCTTGAGATCGAATTTCCGGCCGATCACGGAATTGAAGCCGGTGGCGTCGATCACAAAGTCTGTCACGACGGTATAGCTCTCCTCGCCCTTCTTGCAGTCGAGTTCCGCGCATTCCTTCTTGAACACGATGTCTTCCACCGAGGTCTTGTCCGAGTACTCAACGCCATACTTGATGGCGATATGGACCATGCGCTCGTCTGAATAGGCACGGTTGTATTGCGCATCGACTTCCGGCGTCTGGACGATCACTTCCGGAAACGGACCGTATTGATCGGGAGTCGTCTGACCTTCCTTGTGCACAAAGTACTGGAACAATTCTTTTGGACCGCATACGACATCTTTCTGCGTAGCGATGATGCTGTCGTAGGTCGACATCTGGTCGATTTCGGGAATGTCGTACTTACGGCTGATGTACCGCATCTTCCTGCTCAGCGCCGGCGTGCCGGATTCCCCCAACGCAAATCGACGATGGGTCCCTCTCTCGATTAGCAGTACTTCGTAGCCGAGTTTTGCCAGCACCAAAGCACACGCGCTGCCGCCCATTCCACTGCCGATAACCGTGACATCATATTTCTTCATGACCAAGATCCTCGTGACGATTGGCTACACCGATCCGTCTCCGCCGCTTTGCGGCGGAGTTCCGTGATCGCGTAAATAGAGAGTCGGCTGCTACGCGGTCTGCGCTTGCGGCTCCAATTGATCGGCAGCGATCTTCCGGCCCTGCGACTCAAGCCTGCGCCGAAGAATTCCTGACAAAATACCGTCGTATACGCCAGCGCGGGCATCCAGCATGCGCATGGCGGCGGTGTAAGTCTTCTCGAAATCCGAACGAGAGCGGATATAGGGAAGGCCCGCGGCGAACCATCCATCACCGTGCGATTCATCCAATTCGCAATGCACTACGAAAAACTTGACCAGCTTCTCGCTCAATCCACGCTTGCGAAGATTCGCCAGAATCCTCCTCTGCTGCGCGGGAATCGTCAGCTCGAGTGCCCCCATACCGCCCAGGCCATACTGCAGACCATCCGCGAACCAGCAAAGGTTCATCTTGGTATTGAGCAGATGATAGGTCTCCGGATTCCAGTCGTCCTCTCGCGCACCGCCGAAGTGCTCCATCAGCGGCTCGAACAGGTTGGGATGCGCCTGCTCAAAATCGCCTTGGCCGAATTCGTCGTGCAGGTTTTCGTACAGTTCCTCGCGCATCTTGAATGGCACAAACAGACTGTATGCAGCAACATGCAGATGGAAACGCTGCATGTTCACTCGATAGTTCGACAAAAAGTAGCGAATTTCCTCATCGCTTAAATCATTTTTGTCGAAATAGACAAACAATTCGTGATCGGTGACACGATGCTCGTGAATTCGAGCCTTGAGCCATTCGATGAACTCTTCCGCGTCGACGATGTGCGCCGGAATATGCGCCTTGGGGGCCATTTCTTTTTCGACATTCTCAATTAGGGAGCGAATCTTCCATTCCAGCTCGCCTCGCGGGGTGCCCAAGGCAAAACCTTCCGACATCAACTTGATGTTGAGATGGAATAAGGTTTCCTGCAGCGCGCCCCACAGGGGAGATCTTTTATTGGAGAGAGCCTCCCTAACGATCCCGTCGACTTCGCCGATATATCCTAACGATCGCATCACGTCGAATTTTGCTTGCGGATAGCTGGCCAACTGTTTCATATATAGTCCTTAATAGAAATGAAATAGGGGGAGATAAGCAGCGATTTGACGTCAAACCACTCCCAGCTTGGCCGTCTGTCGCTTCATGACTTCGTCTTTCAATACGCCTTTAATGACTTTTCCCGTCGCTGTCTTCGGAATAACAGCCTCCAGCACAAGGCCGGGAACCTTGAAATCGGGGAGATTCTTCCTGCAATGATCCAAGATCGCCTGTTCATCGACTTCCGCATGGACAGCGCGCTCGTAAAATAAAATTATTATTGGCTTTTGCCCCTCACCGTCCATGCCGACGACGGCCACGTCCTTGATGCCGGGGAGCTGGCTTGCTACGTTTTCGATTTCAACTGATGAAATGTTTTCCCATCCATAGGGTGTTTCTACGTAGATCAAATCCTTCATGCGATCCTTTATTTCCAGATAACCATCCGGATGCACCACCGCCATGTCGCCGCTATGGAACCATCCATCCTTAAAGGCATTTTCCGTTGCACGCAGATTGTCGAAATAACCTTGCGCAACGGTGTTGCCAGCCATCAGCACCTCGCCCAGCGTTTCGCCATCCCATGCCACATCGCGCATGTTCTGATCGACAACCCGAAGACCGATGCCTGCATGAATCCCTGCGATACCCTGGCGTATACGCAGCTTCATTTGACGCTCCTGGGGTAGGTAATCCCATTCGTCGCGCGCCTCGCAAACGACAAAAGGTCCGCAGGTTTCATTCAAGCCGTACTGGTGAATTAGATCGACGCCTAGTCCCTTCATGGCTTTGATGAGGTGCGGTGTCGGGCTGGCGCCGCCGGTCAAGACCGTCACCCCGTGCAGTATCGACGCGTTGAACATCTCGTCCGTCAGATGGCGTACCAGCCGCGGCGAACCTGCAAGATGCGTAACATGATTCGACATAATGCCGTGCTTCAGCGAAGCCGGCGTCAGCTGGATCGCATGCTCGTCAACAATTTGCCTTGCACCCACAGCGACCGCGGCCCACATATGTCCCCAGCCATTGACGTGGAACATTGGTAGCGACCAGTAGTACACCGATGACGAAACCAGGTTCATCATCATCACTTCGCCCAAGGCATGCAGGTAGGCCGCGCGGTGGCTGTAAATCACCCCTTTCGGATCGCCCGTTGTTCCCGACGTGAAGTTGATGGCGATCGGATCGTTTTCCGAACGAATGTATCGATCGAGCGGGATAACGGAATCGTACCTATGCTGCTCGACGTCGAAACACCGCGATTTGGTGTCGATATCATTTGGTTCCGACGACGCGTCAAGCAACACCACGATGTGACTGGACAATTCCTTAAACAGCTCGCGATGCTGACGAACAAGTGAACCGCTCGCCAGGATCACGCGTGCTCCGCTGTAGAGAATCTGCTTGCGGATGTCCTGCGAGGGAAGCCACGGATTGAAGGAGACAATGATGCCGCCGACCGCAGGAATGGCGTAATGAGCTTCGATGGATCGCGTGGAATTATGGGTAAGAAGCCCCACCCGGTGACCATATTCGATACCCAGGCTTCGCAATAGCGCGGCCATGCGGCGGGCACGCAGCAACAGTTCTCCAAAACTGATATCGCCATTACCGGACGTCACTGCGACCTTATCTGATAGATAACGGCCGCATCGCTCCAGGAATGTAACCGGAGTCAAATTCACAAAGGAGTGCGTATTCTTCACGTCGTTTCCTCTCGATCCATCAAATAGAAAAAACTCTTCGAATAGCGATTATTCGGTGCTATCTAGGTAATTTTCCGGCGATCGTCCTTACGCCTTCCGCGGCGCATGCTTCATCCTTATCGCCACCGGGAGCACCGCCGACACCCAGCGCAGCGACGATCGCGCCATTCGCCTTAATCGCGACCGCTCCGGGCAATAAAGCGATGTTGGGGATGGTTAAAAAGGACGGCTCGCTCGGCTTTCCGTTGAAGGCGGCGGCAGCCTGGGAGCTGGTGTCAAATTTAAACACCGGCCCCAGCGTCACGACCGTATAAGCCTTGCGGAACGCGGTGTCCTTGGTGTGAACCGTGCTGCCGTCGCTCCTCAACAGGACGCGCATCTCACCGCTCATATCGACCACAGCGGCACCAACGTGATATCCGCGCGCTGCGCAATATTCAACCGCCCCTTGCGCCGCTTGTAACGCAAGATTCAACGGGAGCTCATATTGCTGCTGTGCATGTACTTCGCCACCGAGCGCGCATAGGGCTACCGCCAACCATACCAATCGATTCATTTGCCACCTCTAAAAAATAACGGCTTATTTGACGAGCAATGACATCTTATGAAGAGCATGACGATGGAACAGACCGCTACGCGCTTAAAACGGATCCGTACTTGCATCGATCGATTCGATAAATTTCACCAACACAGCCTGTGCTTTGGGATCGAATAGCGAATCCGTTTGTGCCGACAATCCTGCACTGCGATGATTGACATCGGAAACAACACATCTCAGCGTTTCGCAGGCTCCGTTGTGGTAATACGGCTGTAGGTTGTAAGTCCCCAGGATGGACGAGATGCTGTAGCCCGATCCCTTGCCGTCGCCGTTGAAATCGAAGCCAAGTGCCTTCAACCCGCCCGAATCCGTCTCGACACCGCCAATCGCTGGATAGCCTTCGATTGCATTGCCGGAACCGGTGACGTTCAAGTTGTACGAATTGATACTTTTCAAGTATCGGTACAGGAACTGCGATTGATTGGCGCCAGTGGACGCGGCCTCCGTCTCGATATCGCTATCAGCCGGCGGTGAGATGAAATCCTTGGAACTTGCGCTCCACTTACCACTGGAATGACAACTGCTGCATCTGGCGCGCTGAAAAAGTTGCCGGCCCGCGGCGATATCCGCTTCGTCGACACCGCCAGCCGGATCGCCGCCGCGCATCAACAACTCCTGCTTCGTCAGCGGGCGGTTGGGAGTACGAATGCCGTAATGCTGCCATTCTTTCATTGCATCCAGTCCCGGCACTTCGACCGTGCTGCCCGGCAACTCCACCGTCGGCTGGGGTCGGCCCGCATTCGGCACCGAGAAAGCCGTCATGATGCACGGAGCTTCGGCAAAGTCGTGCCACTGGCCGATGACTAATCCATGGTCGGGATCGATCGTGCTTTCGGTAACGGACGGATAACCCGGCGTCACCACGCAAGGCAAAGCTTCGGTCAACGGACCGGGACCCGAGACATTCCGCGTATTGAAGTCGGCGTCCTGCACTTCGTCGAAGATTGCCGAAGCGTCGATGATGCGCTGATCAAGCGGATTTCTTGGATTAAATGTGCCATTGAGAGCCAGGGTTTTTCGCGGGCCGGTATTGAATTGCCAGATCACTCCATCAGTCAGTCCTACCGGATGGCAGCTCGCGCAGCTCTGCCGCCCTTTCTCGGACATGCGATTCCTGCTTGATCCAATTCCTGAGGGATTGACGAAGTTGCCGCGCGAAGAAAAGAACAACTCCGCGCCGACCAGTATTTTCTCGGCTTCCGAACCCGGCGTCGGCAGGCTTTCTGTTTGAATAACCTTAACGACTTTGTCGGCATCGAGATCGACCACCGACACATTGCGCGAGACATAATTCAGCACGTAGGCAAGACGGCCCGCTTTATTGATTACCAGGCCGATCGGATTCTTGCCAGCATTCTCGCCGCTGGTTGCCAGCACATCTGGATCATTGAGATCGACATAACGGGTGGTTGTGCCATTGACGGTAAAGCCAAGCGCACCGTTATCGAGCACTCGCAGCTTCACTAGCAGATCGCTGCCGCCGGAAGCCACATAGGCATAGCCGCCACCGCTCTGCGTGGTAAAGGCAATCGCATCCAGGTTGGCGAAATAAAGCTCTTGCTTGCCGGACTCGGGAACCCTGCCACCCAAGTGAAGATTAAGGTCGCCATCGTCGCCAGGCTTGCCTTCAACGTTATCAATCGCGTTAACGAAAGCCTGCGTGTCGGTCTTATAATACAAAGGACCTGAAGGAGACGCCGCAATATTGGGAAGATATGCGGCCTGTCCACGTATCACGATGCTGTGCAGCTGATTAGGGAACGCGTAGGTAGCATTCCCTTTCGTATCAAGAAAGCCGCTGTTCTGTGGCGCCATGCGGACGACCACCGGATTTGCCAACGCAGTCGCCGCTGTGCTCCAGGTGTCCATGCTTAGTCGGCATACGACGCCCTCTTTCCCCATATCGTCGCGCTGCACGCCACCGGTGGAGGTGAACGATAGGTAGCGCGTAACTAACAGATAGCGGCTGTCCCCTGTGATGGCCAGCGCACCCGGCTGAAAGTGCCTTTCATGATTGGGTTGATTGCACGCACTGTTTCTCAGGTCGTAAGTACCCAGGATGCGTTGGTCTTTGGCATCGATCCAGGTGATGGTGTCTTGGCTGCGGTTTGCGACCAACACTCTTTTGCCGTCGGGCGAGACCACGACGCTTCTCGGTTCCGACCCGGTTGTCAGTCTGCCGTCCTGAGCTGCGCTCCGATCCAACGCAGCGAAAAATCGATTCGGGTCGGCATTAATCACTTTGATCACGGAAATCGTGCCATCGGCAGCGTTGGCCACATAGGCGTATCGTCCATCAGGCGATACGGCTACGCTCCTAGGGTCCCTGCCTACCGCAATTGTTGCAATCACTCGCTGGGTGTCGGTACGAACGACTGTTACGCTATCGAAGTCCGAATTCACCGACCACAGAAACAAGTCGTCCGAACTAAGTGCTATCGGACTCGAATAACTCGACTTCAAGCCACCGAGGTCAGTTGAGCGGGAGCTCTGTGCATAAGCCGAAAACACCATCGCATGCAACGCAACGCCTAACAACAGCAACGCATAGCGGCTGACTTTATGCACAACACTCATATATGCGTGAAACATATGGCCAATCCCTTTAAGCCGAATAAGTTTTAAATGCCTGCATATCATCCAGCGAGCCCCTCCCGCCATGCATGGCAATACGTGCCTGCGCCTTGCGCAACCATCACCGCGGTGTTCGGCTTTTATATAGCCCCCACAAACCCTCAGCTTCGGACGAAGTCGTCATTATTCCGAATGACTATCAATCCCTGCCTCGAATAACCAAAAAATTCCGCGCGCCATCTGCGAATCATGCTGCCATGATCCGTATTATTAAGATTTACATATGAAACGACACAAACATCACCGGTTACTAATATGTTACCGCCGGATCAGCTAGGCAACTTACATAAATATGCTACTCAAAAAGCATTACAGATTAATAAAAAAAAGAAACGATTTGGATTGCATTACATAATTCTCGATGTTACGATCGAATTACATGAAACGCATCAGTTCACTATTTCAAATAGAGCACACCTACAGAGTGCTTAAGGTGCAGCCTATGGCGCATAGAACGAGGCTTACCGCTCTTCAGCAACCATTTTTCGAACGCAATAAAAGCACCACCATCCCAATGAATGGGAAAATCCAACAAATCCATCCCCGTCGATGGCCGTTGAAGCCATCCACTAATTTTCCATAGCAACATAACTATCGTTATCCGATCTTACATAACGATAGTTATGCTGTCAACAATATCTACGACTGAATCTACAGCGATTTGCAAGCCATGGATTATAGAGACGAACAAAAGAAGTTGACGCGTCAGCGCATTGTGGACGCCGCAGGTCGCGGTTTTCGCAGAGGCGGCTACGGCGGCATCGGCGTGGATGGGCTGGCGAAAGAAGCTGGCATGACCTCCGGTGCGTTCTACGTACACTTCGATTCGAAGAAAGCGGCATTCCGGGAATCGATGCTCTTGGGGATCGCCGAGTTGCACGATGGCGTGAAATATCTGCAAGCCGAGCACGGTGCCGCGTGGTGGCCCGAGTTCGTGCGCTACTACCTGAGCGTCAAGCGCACCTGCGACCTTTCTGATAGCTGCGCCTTGCAAAGCTTGCCGCCGGAAGTCGCCCGACTAGACGACTCGCTGCGCGAAGAATTCGAAGCCGGCCTGCGCCGCATTGCCAAGACCATCGTGGAAGGCCCTTCGTCACCGATGACACCTGCAGACGAAGATGCTGCTTGCGCGGCCCTGGCCTTGCTCACCGGCGCCGTCACTCTGGCTCGCGCCGTTGCCAGCGAGGATCTAGCCGAAAAGATCGCGCAAGGCGCTCTGCGCGTACTGCTGCCGACATCGGCAAAGAAGAAATTAGTGGCGGCGAAGAAGAAAAAGAAATAATCGACTCGCTGCTTTTATCCTTAAGTATTGCGCCTGCGTAAGCTGGGTTACCCGGACTTGATCTGGGGTAACCCAGCATCCCAAGCTAAGCCCTCGCTGTGCAGTTCAGCATCCACTGCACGCCAAATTTATCGGTGAATTTTCCGTAATAGTCACCCCAGGGCTGCACCGCTAGCGGCGTCGTGACATTGCCTCCTTCCGACAAGCTATTGAAAAGAAGCTCCGTTTGCGCCCGATTTTCGAGCATGAAGATCATGGCTGAGCCCCTCATAGGCTCCGCATCGTCATTGTCCGAGGCAAATAAATTGACTCCCTGCCCCGTAAATTGGGCATGCATGATTTTTCCGCGCATCGCTTCCGTTCGCACCGGCATGCCGTTCTCGCCATGGCGGACCATGGAGACGACCTTGCCCATACCGCACTCGGTATAGAACCGCAGTGCTTCTTCGCAGTGCACCGTAAAAAATAGATAGTTTGAAAGTTGCATCGCCGCCTCCGTTTACAAATACACCGCAAACTCGTTATTTAGGAACGGCTGCATCTTGTTCGACGTCTCAAGCCATTCCCGGTACGGATCGCTGCGTTTGACGATACCGCTGCCCGCGTAAACGCGCACTTCATCGCCGGTCATTCTCGCTGTGCGAATAGCCAGCGCAAAATTGGCGTCATCACCTAAAGTGAAAAAGCCAAAGCCACCGGTAAAGAAACCGCGCTCGATCTGTTCGTGACTGCGTATGCGCGCTCCACTCAGTAGCACTGGTTTCCCCCAGATCGTCGCCGGTGGATAAATCGCGGCCAGCAAATGAAACACGTTGATGTCAGGTCTAAGCTGACCAGTTATGGTGCTTTTGAGATGCTGCACATAACCAAGATCGAGGACGCCTCGCGATTCAAGCTGCTCGATTGACTCGGGAATGCATACGCTACTCAAATTATCGTAGAACATGCGTGCCGCGGTCTCGTGCTCCTCGATTTCCTTACCATCGCTAAGCAGCTCGTTACGATAGCGCTCGCTCTTGTCCTTGAAGTTAGAGCCTTTTCGCGTACCCGCCAACGGTTCCACCACAACTTTTTCGCGCTGCTTCTTTACCAGCATTTCGGGCGAAACCCCGACCCATGCATCGCCACCGGACCATCGAAAGACGTATTCGTAATGAGCAGTTTTCTTCCCTGAGGCAGCCATCTGCAACAGCTCGACAGGCGAAAGCTCGGATTGGTGGAACAGCCTCACCTCGCGGCAGATCACCACCTTGTCTAACGCTTCCTGCGAGAGCTCGCCTATAAGATCTACCAGGTTATCGATGTACTCCCTGCACTCGGGTATGTCCCTGCGACGACTCACCCTAAGCTGGCTACTGGGCGATATGTCGCGCGGGAGGTCGACGATAGCTCCACCGGGATACGGACATTCCTTGCTGTCGAAAAAACTGAATTGACACTCTTCGGCACTCACCCGGCACGTTATGCGCGGTATGGTGAAGATCAGCGGCTCCTCCAGGTTTTCCGGGTGAGTGCCGCATCGCCATCCGCCAAGCAGAACGGTTGAAGGCGGCAATCGATGATGCCCTGAGAGAAAGGAACGCAGTTCGTCGATAAAGCTCGCCGCATGGCGAAACACTTCCTCGTGCAAATCGCCGCCGTCGAGCCGATAGGTAGATTCACGCTCGACGACATCCCGATGCATGAGCCGCATGCGAAGCGTGCTGCCCTCCTTGTGCGTCTCGACCTGGAACTCACTGCCCACCCCGATGATCGAGAGCGTTTCTTCTGGCGATACATAACTGAATAAGCCAAGGAATTCGTTTGACAGGCCCGGGTACAGAATCTCAAACCGTTGCGCGATGGCTGCGCCGACGACACCTGTCGCCAGGTCCGGATGTGGATTGTTGAAAGTTTGGTGCTGCAGCGTAGTCACTGAATGCCCCTGTACGCACGCGCCAGATCGCTACAGACATGAAGTACCTGGAGGAAATCGAGCCGCGAAGCACGCGATGCAACACCTTTTTCATGTTGTATTTGCGTGGCATGTTCAATTTCCAGCCGCAGGCCAGCCAACACACTGCCCTCGTCGGCGTGCAGCAGCCCAGTATGTTCGACCTCCGCGATGACATCGTCTATCAGCGGGCAGGTCTCGTCATGTCGGTCCACCGAATTTGCCCACCATGGATCGCACATCCATACCGCCGGCGCCGCCGCTTCTCGCAGCACCTGTATTAGATGTCTCAACCCGCTCAATTGCCTCCCAAGGCTTGTCACCAGCACGATCTTGCCCGGTTCCCGGGTAGGATTGAGTTGCATGTAGATGTCGAGAAGCTGTGCTGCCGAAAGTTGCGGACCAACACGTATCCCTATCGGGTTGAGCACGCCCCGCAGAAATTCCAGATAGCTGCTACCCGAAAAGAGATTGATGCTCTCGAGCCACAGCAAATGCGCGCTGGAGGCGTAAAATCCATCAGCGATGCTGCCACGACGGACCAGCGCCTCCTCGAAGTGCAGGTTCGCACCTTCGTGTGAGATGTACGGCTTGAATCTACCGTGGCGAATCGCCCTCAATGCGTGCAGCGAAGCCTCGTAGGCCATCAGCATGCGGTTGGCGTTCGGGCTGCGTCCGCGCGGATCTGGCGAAACTTCATTCACCATGTCCCCGTAGTAACTCGTCATCGTGATGCCGTCGATGACTTCAGTCGGGTGCACGCAAGATCGCGCATAATTGCCGGCAAGCACACCGATTGGCAGCACCGGCATGTCGAGCATGATGGTCAGATACTTGTGCACCGATTCAAGGTTCTTCACCTGTTCGCGCACGAGACCGGAACCGACATCCTCGAAACACTCCTCGGCATTGCCAAGCTGAAGGACAAACACCTGACCCTCTGCCGCCGCTCGCAGCTCGACCTTAAGCGCGTGCACTTCCGCCGCGTCCACTAGGCCCGGCAGGCGCGACAAGCTCGTCACGACCGTGGCGAGGTTCTCCTCCTGCGGGTATGAGGGCATATGCTTCGGTTCCTTGTCACGCCACCCGTTCGGAAGCCATCGGCCGTGTTCCTGCGACTCATGACTATTCATATCCTTTCGCCCGTATGGAGAAGAGTAAAGAGTGGATCGCGTGTTAGGTCGGATCGATCAGAAGGTGGCGCCGCCGTCGACAACGAGGTCATGCAAGGTGATGTGATTCGCCTCGTCGGAAAGCAGAAACGCGACAGCCTTGGCGATATCCTCAGGTTCTGCAATCTTTCGCAAAGGGATACCTGTTCGATACAAATTCTGGTCGCCGTCAATCAGCTTGCGGTGCCGCTCATCCGGATGCCCAGCCATCGCTGCCAGCATGGCCGTATTGGTCGAGCCAGGAGAAACAACGTTGCAGCGGATACCGTGCTTGCCAAGTTCAAGACCCATGCATTTAGTAAGCATCGCGACGGCAGCTTTCGATGCGCAGTACGCCGACATGTTTATACGCGGTGTCGCAGCTGCATTGGACGCAATGGTGACGACTACGCCGCCGCCTCGCAAAATCATCCGGCGGGTGACGCTATGCGATACGAAAAACGTACCATGCACATTGATGTTGAATGTATCGGCCCATTCCTTTTCCGTTACGGCCTCGAAGGAACGCGTAAACAGCACGCCGGCGCCATTGACTAGGCCATCAATCGGGCGCTTGCTTTCGATATGGTCCACAGCTGCATCGACGCTATCCCTTTGTGAGATATCAACTGCAACAGCCTCCATGACGGGGCCGGCCTTATTCATCTCGATGGATAGCTGTGTCAGTCGCTCTCGATGGATATCCAATGCGTAAACAAACGCTCCCTCATCAATCAGCTGGCGGGTCACAGCTTCGCCAATACCCTGCGCAGCGCCGGTCACGGCGATCGTTTTCCCTGCGAATCGTTGTCGCATTGACCACCCCTATTTTTATCCCGCACCTTTGGGCGACGCTTCGCCGCAACTGATTCGTTTAGCTTTCACAAAACTTCCCAGCGAAGCCAATGTTCATTACTTGGGATGACGGCAAAAATAACCAATGTCCGTTTTTAAATACGAACATTAAATGTGCCAAATAATCGTCGCCATCAAAAAAATGATATTTCAGGATGTTACATAACGATCGCTATGCAGTCAACTCGAACACCACATCAGCCGACGACAAAACACGTCCCGAGCAATGCGCAACGTGCCGCAACGCCATCTCATGATGATTCAACGAAAAATCGCCTAGTGCGTCCGAAACGAAGAATGGTTTGATATCCGCCATAAATGCATCCGTCGCGGTAACCAGGCAACCGATGTGCGCATATACGCCGCAAATGATGAGCTGGGTGCGCTGGTGTTTCCGTAACCGATCCAGTAAATCGCTCCGAGCAAAAGCGCTGTAGCGATGCTTTACCAGCACCTGATCTTTCCCTTCAACAGGCGCTAGCCCGCGCACAATCGCCTGCGCCTCGCCTTCGCTCGGCATCCCAGCACCCCAGAAATCCAACAGCAGTCCCCTGCTTTCCATGGCTTGTCCGCCGGGCTGCGCGGTATAGAAAGTGGGAATTCCAAGCCGATGGCATGCCTGCCTAATGACATCGATGTTCATCACGATCCGGTTGACGAAATCGGTCGACTCGTAGGGCTTTAGAAAATAATTCTGCATATCATGGACTAGCAACGCTGCATTGTTTGCGTCCACTTTCCATGGAAGTGGCGTACGAGCAAGCGCAACATCGGTAGGTAGCTCGTAATGCTTGATCTTGGGAATAGCCATCCGTGCCCTCGTTTTCTTGAATTTCGCTCTTTCAATCAGATTGAATTATTTTTGACCTATAAACGAACTTGTCCGCATATTTTGATATAAGGCATATCCATCATTAACCAGTCACCTTGGCGAAAACCATGGCATCAACCATCGCTCTGCAGAAATCCGAACTTATCGACAAAGCACATGCGTCGATGGAGCAAGTGTTTGTCGATCAAACATGGACCCTGCGTCAAAAATTGGCCTTGACCTGTCGCATTCTGTTCGATGCCGGCCACAGCTCGTCACTGTCCGGACAAGTCAGTGCCCGCGCCGTGCCTAACGGCACGTTCTATACCCAGCAGTTCGGCCTGGGACTTGATGAGATACGTGAATCGAATCTTGTTCACGTCAACGAAGACCTCGAAGTGATCGACGGCAGGGGCATGGCAAATCCAGCTAACCGGTTTCATGCCTGGATCTATCGGCACCGAGCGGATACACACTGCATCGTCCACACGCATTCCCCACACGTCTCGGCGCTATCGATGTTGGAGACTCCTCTGGTGGTGTCGCACATGGATTTCTGCCCGCTTTACGACGATTGCGCATTCCTGTCGTCCTGGCCTGGTGTGCCGGTCGGAAACGAAGAAGGTGAAATCATCACGCTCGCACTCGACAACAAACACGCGGTACTGCTTGCCCATCATGGTTACCTGGTTGCGGGAAGAACCATCGAAGAAGCATGCATTCTTGCCCTTCTGATCGAGCGCGCCGCTAAAGCCCAGCTACTCGCCATGGCCGCAGGAGAAATCAAACACCTTGCGCCGGAGCTCGCATTGGAAGCCAGGACCTGGATGACCACTGAGAAACGCTATGCGGCAACCTTTGCCTATTACGTCCGCGCTGCCCTGCGCCATCACGCCGACTGTTTGACCTAGATCACGCAAATTAAGCCCCCTGCCCGTGGGCGGCGCTCCGCCCACGGGGCCTGAAGCATTGCAAAACACACGCACAACTTCAGCTACTTTCGTTGATCACTCATCAATACATCGATCGATGCTTGCATAACCCTCCTAGCTAAAGTTATCGGAGCATTCCGCTTCGGTGGATAAGAACAACCCACAAAATAGGAATATCCATCCGGCTCATCACGAGCGGCTGCGCTCAACGTTGGGGAGGAACATCAACCTCGGTCGTAGCGATAGTCGTAAGACCGTGATTGTTAGAAGCGATATAGGTAATCGTGTAGTACTGCTCAGTACCGCTCTTATTCGAGAAATCAAGATCAAAGCTGTAATCCGCTTCGCCGATATGCGCGTTCCGCACCGACTTGTTGATGTCGACATTCTTGTCCGAAGAAACAATGGACATCAATTCGGCATGCGACGACGGATCGCTGTAGTCCTTGAGATGGTGCTCGATGAAAACGTGCCTGAAGTCGTGCATAGCGCTAAGTGAACTGCTCCCCGCCACGTGGGAAAACACATTGAAGATCGGACGCGGCGTAAAGGTCAGTCCCCTAGCCTCCGACAATCCATCCGGATTTCCGTCCGCGATGATGCCCAGGAATTTACCGGTGACACGGTCGTACTCCATGACCTGGTTAGTACCGGTGCTGACTACATACAAATTGCTGTTGGGGCCACCGAAGCGAATCGCGTGCGGATCGACAATGCCGCCGTATCCAGGCGGAACGAATATATCCATGAAGGCCAGGGTCTTGCCATTGAAACGCAGTACTGCGTTGGTCCCCGCGCTCCCTACATATAGATTACCGTCGGGACCGAACTCCAATCCAATCGGTTGAACCAGATCGCTGGGATTCGGAGGTGCGATCGCACCGAGAAATTTCTTGGTCTGCAGGTCATAGTGCAGGACGCTGTTGGTGCCGCCGCTGGCCATATACATGGATGTCTGATCGAACGTTTGCATGAAGGGCTGGGTTAGGCCACCGTCCGCTTGATCGTGAGTGGCGAAGACATCGATGAACTTGCCATCGCTGTCGTAGCGCAATATCTGATTTAAGGTCGAGTCGCCAACGTACACCTTGTTATCTGGTCCGAAATTCGGGGCCGAAGGTGAGATCAGCCCACCGTTGCCCTTGTCGATGTACACACCTTTATACGCACCGCTATACCCATCAAAACGCAGCACCTGCCCCGATCCGGATGCAGAGAGGAACAGGTCGCCGCGAAAGCCGATCTGCGATGCGACCGGTCCGGATACAGCGGCAATCACGCCGAGAAACTTGCCGGTATCCTCATTGAACGACATGACTTGGTTGCTACCAAAGCTGCTAATGAAATAGGTCGCATAAGGGTCATTGGAGTCATTGCAATAGCCTGCTTGAGGAACTATGCAAGCTCCCAGCAAAGCCGTGGCTATCAACAGCGAAAAGGCTTTCCGCCCGGGGCTGGCCACAAATCCTTCAACATGTGAAGCAACTCGGGAAAACATAAACATCACCTCCTGTGTGGGAAAAAGTTTGTCTGTTTTTCGCAAGAGCGGCTGCGACGCATCAGCTCGCTGGGCCAGCCCCTTTCAGCTTTCGGCCGTACTTGTCTACGTTAGGCAACAGTTGCCCATGCGTGACTTGATGTCTCGCATAACGCTCATTTCAATGTGCCCCCACTTGCGTTATCTTTCTAGAAGATAACGATAGTTATTTGACTATAGATAACGATTTACATCTAGTCAATAGAAAATGTGCATTAAAAATCGGATTGGCGCGCAAGATTAAAAAATCGACGTTTAGATCGTGACAATTGATGATTCGAGAGCTTTTGGCCATATCACTGTAATGTGGATATGCCTTCACGCCATCGAATAAAACAACATCTGGTAGATCAGATGGATGTTGTGATGCGCATCACATGGCTTGTATACGAAATATTTACACCTGTCGCATATTTTGCGGCATTCAAAAACAGATTACGGAACATTTCAAT
This sequence comes from Rhodanobacter sp. A1T4, assembly GCF_014207185.1. GTDB lineage: Bacteria > Pseudomonadota > Gammaproteobacteria > Xanthomonadales > Rhodanobacteraceae > Rhodanobacter. The sequence goes on along the minus strand of NZ_JACHCP010000008.1, from coordinate 212,331 downwards.
AAGGTGGACGTGACTGTATCCATCGTTTTTCAAGCACAAAAAGTATCAAATTGCAGTCCATTAGAGGAAGCCACAGGAGGATCCATGCGAACTACTTATAATCATCAAACTCTCTTCACTCGCAATATGTCTGGACTGAAGACGCGCCGACTGCCCGCACAAACGCTATTGCTCGTCGCGATGTTATGCGTGACATTACTCTTTGATGCGAGATTTTCGCATGCTTCGGAAGTAGCCGCGGTCCAGCCGATCACTCGCTCAATACTTGAACGACGGCCGATACTCGGCACTAATCTGGAACGGGAAGTCATCCTCGTCGCCTTTCAACCGGGGGTGATCGCGCCGCCGCATCACCATACCGATGCAGGCTTCAACTACGTCATCGAAGGCACGGCTGAATCGGGTTACGGCAACGAAACACCCAAGCTCTATCATGCCGGCGAAACGTTCCTGGATCAGGCCGATGTGCCGCACACTGTTTTCATGAACCCCGACAAAAACAAAGTGCTACGGTTTCTGATCGTGGCCAGCGTCCAGGCTGATAAGCCTTACACCATAGTGCCCTAGCCGAAGATTTCGGGCTAACTGATTTCGCAAACCAAAAGCCCGTGACTGGCGTTGCCACGGGCTCAGCAAAAGATGATGCTTGTGTTGCCGCTAGTCGGAGCTCAGGCACTTATTGCCAGAGCATCGCCCCCTCACTGCTGTGGAGGAACACCGACTTCCGTCGTGTTGGGCTAAGGAACCGTGTAATCGCTGAGACGAATCCGTATTTTATTAGCATCGAATATTTGTATTAGCTACTATCCATTCCGCCAAAGTGCTTTACAACGGTTAGCTGGACTTTAAAGCTGATAAATAATTAGACGAAGCCCTACAAAAATTCACACCTCAGCTAGGGATTGAGCATTGGAACAACTTGCTAACTAGCGAAAGGCCTCATACATGGGGCCTTTCGCTAGATGCTTGCAACTTATTAGGCGGCCGGAGCGCCACTCGTCAGCTGTGCATTGGTCAACGCGTGACCAGCAATGCCCCACGCCCCATCCACGGCATGTACGACATTCACCCAGATACGATCCTTAGGTTGTTTACCCTTGGACGCCTCATGGACGATATCGGTGGCTTCTTCGATATAGCCCTGCTGGATTTCACGGGTCGCAAAGGCAAACCCCGGAACTTTCCATTCGATAAACACTACCGGGCCTTCCATCGACCCAGAGAACGTATGGTCCTTGGGCACCACGTGGATCGAACCGACGATATTGCGCTTCAGATCCAAATTTTCAGACTGTCCATGCCACTTGAGCATGCAATCGGAGAGACGGGAAAACGTTGCCTTTTCGGTTCCTTTCGGCAGAACGCCTTCGGTGAGGGTCAGTGTGAGCGGCATGGGAGTCTCCCGATAGTAGTTAGGGACACACACAATGCGTGACCCTCACGAGCGCATACATAACGATCGTGATTTCATCATAAATAACGATCGTTATTTAGTCAACTAACGGCTGGGACGTGATTCAGGTGCAGGCCGACACAACTCTACAGTCTCGGCCTTGCTATCAAACGTCTCCTGCTCTGTCGTGTTGAAACGACGAAGCCTGCTGGCGATGATCTGATCTCGAACATGGTGCGTCTCACATCAAGGAGAAACGCCCCGAGAGTAACTGTGTGATTTTACTTAGGGTAGGCCTTTTGGAGGCAATAGGGAGGGTCTTGGCTACTGACACGGTTAAGGGAGCTCGGCAGCATGCTCCGACCTAGGGGCAAAGAAGCCACGCATAAAACGCATGTACTCTGCTTCGGATGTTTCACGCCGCGCCGCGATGAAGGGTTTGATGTCATCGGTCAGTACATAGCGCAACTGATCGGATTCATCCGTGGCGGCATTAAAAATGCCTGCGGCAACCTTCTCCACCGCGTCCTCGTCGGCACCGTTCCTGAAGCCGCTGTAGATCCTGCCCATGTCTACGAGGAAGGCATCGTAGTCATCCGGTGTAGTCGAGTGCTGGGCTTCAGAGCCGCTGCGTGACGGGAATCCGGTGCTTGGCGCCGCACCGGGTTCGACGATCTTTACCATCACGTTGACCGCGGCCAGTTCGTAGGAGAGCGCCTCGGAAAAACCTTCCAATGCGAACTTCGACGCGTTGTAGAGCGAGGCCATCGGCAAGCCGAACACCCCGACGCCTGAGCTGACATTGAGGATTACACCCGAACGTTTGGCACGGTAATGCGGCAGGATCGCGCGGACAACATCCATCGCGCCGAACACGTTCACCTCGAACTGCTCCAGCACCTTGGCGCGGGGGATACCTTCGAACACGGCATTCATACCAAAGCCTGCGTTGTTCACCACCACGTCGATGCGGCCGAAACGCGCGATGCCTTCTTCGATCGCGGCTGAAATGCTGGATTGATCCTGCACGTCCAGGCGCGTTACCAGCACTCTTTCGAGTCTGGCTAGGTCGGCGCCGGCCTTAGGCCGGCGCATGGTGGCGATCACATTCCAGCCGCGGTCGGCAAAGACACGGGCTGTCGCCTCGCCAAAGCCAGAGGAACAACCAGTGATCAGTACGGTGCGGGTCATGCTCATGCTCCTGAAAATAAGATTCAAACTTCAGGCTACGCGCCGCGCGTTGATATTAGAACCCGTACAATGTGATACAAGATGATGAGAATTACCGTACAGTGAACACCTTCGGCCTGCACGAGTTCACGGCAGTGAACGCTGTCGCCATCCATCGCAGCTTCCGCAGCGCTGCCGCGAGCCTAGAAGTATCCCCATCTTCGCTGAGCCACATTGTTGCCAGCGTCGAGCGGCGACTCGGCATTCGGCTATTTCAACGAAATACTCGTAACGTTTCCCTTACCGAAGCAGGCGAAGCTTTTCTTTCGCGCATGCGGCCGGCGTTGCGCGAGATGACTGATGCCATCGATAGCGTGAATCAGTTTCGCGATAAACCCACTGGGCAGCTACGACTCAACTCGTCGGCATGGGCGGCTGGCCGGGTGTTGCCGATCATTCTCGACTTCATGCACGAGTATCCTGATGTGAAAGTGGATGTGGTGGCTGACGGACGATTGATCGACATCGTCGCCGAGGGCTTCGATGCCGGCCTACGACTGGCCGAAGCGGTACCGCAGGACATGATCGCGTTACCGTTGGGTGGCGATGAGGCGCTGATCATCGTTGCCGCACCGGCTTATCTGAAGAAACACGGTAAACCGAAGGCGCCCGCTGACTTGCTGGCGCACGACTGTATCTGCGCGCGTTTACCTAGCGGAAGCATGATGCGATGGGAAGTACAGAAGGCTGGTGAACAAAGCTGGGTGAATGTCAGTGGTCGACTCATTCTAGGCACCGCCGAACTCACACTCAAAGCAGCCGTGGCGGGCGCAGGTATCGCATACGTTTTGGCGCGCGATGCCGAGCCACTGGTCAAGGCAGGCAAACTCGTGCAACTACTCGCAGACTGGACACCTCCGTTTGCCGGCATCTGCCTGTACTACCCGCGGCAACATCTCCCGACTGCCACGTTTCGCGCGTTCGTCGATTTCCTCAAATCACATCCAGCAAGGGAACATATCGGCAAACAACAGGATCGGCGTCGCCGTGCAATCAGTGGCTGAATTGACGCGCTTGTCCGCCCCCGTCCTGAAATACGTGCGGCGCGGACTGGGCTTTTGGCGGTTCGATTTGAGTGATTACGAGCGCCGCATGAGCGCCACCACCGAAAAGGCACAAGCGACGCTTACCGACTTGCAAAATAGCGTGAATGCGTCGATTAAATGAAGGTCGACGATCAGCCAGACAGAGACAAGAACCAGCGCATCACGACAGACTGATGACCATCGCTAGACTGTCGCGACCGAGCTACGAGATTGACTGGCAAGGAATGTGACACATCAGTGTTTCACTCCATTGAGGATCGAAGATCCACCCCGCCCTAGCCCCGATAACACTGGCTAATCGTCTTGCCCTAGCGAACTTGCGCCCTTGGAATCGGACGTCGCGCACATGTCCAGCGTTAGGGGGCAAAGTGTCCGTGTTATCGGGATAGAACCCCTCTCCAATAAGTAGCTGGCTGTGATCAAGCACTGGCCGTCTTGCGCATTAAACTTGCTCAAGCCACTATGCGGCCTGACACGGGGAAGCCCTATGAATTATCTTGAGCTGCATCACTTCTTGCCGCATCTCAACGAGATCTTTGCGGCCACCCGTAATAGTGAATCACTGTCCTTCGTGTTGGTGGAAGCAAAGCCGCTAGGCACGTCATCAACCTCCCGTCAGCCCTTTAGTCTCCTGTTCTTTTGTGAGGGAACGGAAGTTATGCCACAAAGCATTTACCAGCTAAGGCATTCCAGCATTGGCGAGTTCGGAGTCTTCCTCGTGCCTATCGACCGGAATGCGAAGGGAGTGGTCTATCAGGCGGTCTTCAACTAATCCGCTGACCAGCGCATGGCTAGGTGCGAAGAATTTTCGCCCTCGTCGTCGACCACCACGAAACCCAATCGTTCGTAGAGGCTACGTGCACCGGCATTGCGCCGATCCACATGCAAGCTCATGGCTAGCCCAAGCGAGGCGGCAGTGGATTGAGCGTGCGTGATCAACGCACTGGCAATTCCCCGGCCCCGGGCCGCTTCGACCAGCGCGATGTCGATGATGAGGAATCCGGGCGGTTCGCGCAGCAGGTATAGCCGTCCGATCGGTTCGCCCTGACGCTCGATCAGCAGAAAATCCGCGTTAGCGAAAAAGCCGACGTAATGGCGATGCTGCAAGTCGAACTGGTCGTCCAGAAACTTCTGCTTGAACTCGGACGGCCATGGCACGGGCGCCAGTTCGGCGGCGCGCGTCTGCGCGTAGAGCATGCGCAGGAATGGAATATCAGCATCCACAATGGGGCGCAAGGTGATAGCGCGCACACCAAGTTCCGCCGACGCGCGCAGCCTATCGCCACGCGCGTCTGGGAATGAAGGTAGCGCCACGCCGTTCAACCGAAGCTTGGGAATACGCCCTGCAAAGCGATGCAGTAGTTCAACGCGAGATAAGGCTGGCGATTTTCATGTGGCTGTCCGCCGCCGGTCACACCGATCGTTATCGGCGCAAAGCTGGTATTGGGCGTTACGCCGCTTACGAACGGGTTTACATTTTCCGGCGGTATCGGTGCGTAATTCGCAGCGGGCGACGCACTTCGCTTGGTCGTATCGGGTTGATTGAATACATTCAAGCTATGGATATGCGAAGGGATGGTGGTCTGGGTGAGCGTCACCCCATTTTCCCCGAAAGTCTCGCCGGCAGTGCGCGGACTCAAGCCCGGCCCCGTGCCCTGGCTGCATGGCGCTCGCGCGATGAGATTGGGCAGATTGAAGGTGGTTGTTCCGTTGCCGCCGTAGTAGGTTCCTATCAGCGAGAACAGCGCACTGAACTGCCTGATCTGCAAGGTCGCACCGTTGCACAACGCCCATCCCACAGGCGCGAAGTTGAATGCAAACAACTGGATTTCGCCCAAATAAGGTTCGGTCACATCGTTCTCCTCAAGATTTTAGCATCGCGGCGGTTCGATCCATGTGTTCGATTCAACCCTGCGACGGGTAAATGCCGGCCCAGGCAATACAGAACGATGCGGTCAACGTCGGCATCGTATTGTCGTGCGGCAGGTTGCCACCGGTTGCGCTGATTGCCGTGGGAGACATGCCGTATGCATGAGCGCCAGTGAGGTCTTTGGCATACATGAGATCGCCGCTGACCGTACCCAACTCAACGCTGCTCGACAGCGCGTTCGTCGTACCCAGCGAGGTCGTCGCCATAAAGGTATGACTGTGTGACGGTAGATTAGGCGATAGCAGCGTCACGTTCTCAGTACCGCTGGATTCGCCGAGAGCGCGTGGTGTCAGACCAGCCCCCCTTCCCATATCTATCGGAAGCCGCCCGCGCAGATCGGGAACGGCGAACGTATTAATGCCGTCACCACCAAAAGTGGTTCCCAGCAAGGTGTAAAGCGCCTCGTATTCCGCAATGGGCTTGAGGCTGCCATCGCAGGCAAACCAGCCGCTTGGAATACGTGGGAAAGCGAACAGCCGGATTTCTCCGAGATAAGGCGTGCTCATGGTTTGGCTCCAGTGCGAACTTGGATGCGGAAACGTGTCAATTACGCGACGGGAAAATGCCGTTCAACGCGATATTGAAATTAAGTACGCAATAAGGCTGCATGTTCGCGTGTGGCGTATTGCCACCCGTGAGCCCGATCGTCTGGCCGTTCAGCGGTACCTGCGGTCCCGAGGACGGCGCATAGATCGATTCCGATCCGCTACCGGCGTACAACGCGTTCGTTGGATTCTTGACCGCGCCGGCATTGGTCGAGCCGAGCGCTGTATGTGTATGCGGCGGAAGATTTGGCGACAGCAGCGTGACCGTTTCGACGCCGCCAAGCTCGCCCTGCACATACGGCGTAGGCTGCCAGGCGGGATCGACGGAACTCCCCGCGCCTACCGGCGTTCGCCCCTGCAGATTGGGCAATGCGAAGGTGGTTCGGCCATCGCCGCCATATTGCGTTCCCAGCAATGAGAACAGTGCCTGATTTTGACTAATGGGCAATAGTTGCCCGTTGCAGGCCGCAAAGCCGCGAGGCACTAAACCGAACCCCGCGAGCATAATTTGCCCGAGATAGACCTGAGCCATTGATATTCCCCCCTGTAGGATGCGCTTCCCCGGCGCGGCGCTAAATGTGCTCCAGGCTTGTCGCACTTACAAGGACATTTTTTCTTGCGTAAAAAGCAAGTTTCGTAAATATTTACAGGCACTGTTATTTGTGCCAATTCCCTGCTTCAATAGACTGGGGAATAACGAAAGCTGGAAGGCTTGTCGCGGGTCGAGGCAGGGAGCGCTCGACTACCAAGGTCTCCCGGACTCGTTACTGCAGTGACATTGCAATGATGTCAAACGCTGTAGAAAACAGGGAACCGGGGCCAATATGTTGAATCGTTTGTTTGAGCGCGCCATGGCGCGTGCAGGCAGGTTCTCCCAACTTCGCTCGAAGACGAGCGGACATCATCTATCCGGTTTGCTGACGCGTTTAGCGCTGCTCTTGCTGCTTGCCGGTGGCCCGCTGTGGCCGGGCTTGGCGCGCGCCGGGGAATGTCCGTCGCCACAGACCGTAACCGTAGCCTCCGGCAGCACTTCCTCGACGGACCTCGGCGGTTGCAGTGTATTTGGATTGGATGGCATTGCCGTAAGTCCGTCTCATGGAATAGTGACTTTCACAAAGTCGCCCATTAGCGGCAACAAAAGCGTAGTCAACTACACTAACGATGGTGGTGGTGCGCTTAGCGATACCTTCACCGTATACGACGACCAAAACGGTCAGATCGTCTTCAACGTTACCGTCTTGCCGGCCACCTCACCGCTGACGGTTTCGCCGGCATCGCTGCCTACGCCGGTGATCGGCCAGTCTTACAGTGAGACCCTGAGCGCCAGCGGCGGCGAGGCACCTTACACTTTTTCGGCCACTGGGTTGCCGCCCGGGCTGACCTTCAATACCAACACCATCTCCGGCACGCCTACCGGCACCGGCTCGTTCGTGATCGCGGTAGTCGTGACCGATTCGACCACGCCGACCGCTTTCACTGGCAACAAGAACTACTCGTTCACCATCGCCGAACCGGTGTTGACAGCAGCACCGCCGCCTGCGGCAACGGTGAATATTCCCTATAGCTATCAACTGCAGATCAGTGGCGGCACCCCACCTTATTCGAATTACGCGCTGGTGTCAGGTCTGCCCGCCGGCCTCAGCCTCTCCAGCAGCGGCCTGATCACCGGCACGCCCACTGCGGTCGGTACGACCAGCTTTAAATTCACGGTACAAGACAGCACCACCGGCCTCTCTACTTTCTCCGGCACGGTGACCGCATCGCTGACCGTCAACGCGGTGCCGCCGATCACGCTGAGCCCGTCCACGCTGGGCACGCTGACCGTTGGCGTGCCCGTGAACCAGACGATCACACCCAGCGGCGGCTCAGGCGTATCGCCCTATACCTTCAGCATCAGCGCGGGTACCTTGCCGGCCGGCCTGAGCCTGCCCACCACGACCGGCGTGCTGTCCGGCACGCCGACGGCCGGCGGCAGCTACAGTTTCACGATCGGCGTGCACGATGGCGGCGGCGGCACCGGCTCGCTCGCCTACAGCGGCACAGTGCAACCGGCGACTGTCGTGCTGACGCCGACCACGCTCGCAGCCGGCACGCAAGGAGCAGCCTATAGCGCAACCATCACCGCGAGTGGCGGCACCCTACCTTACACTTACGCGGTGTCCGCCGGCTCGCTTCCCACCGGCGTGACCGTAAATAACAGCACCGGCGCGCTCAGCGGCACGCCGACTGTCTATGGCAATTTCAACTTCACCGTCACCGCCACGGACAGCAGCGGCGGCACGCATTATTCGGGCAATCGCAGCTACACACTGACGATCAATCCGGGCGTGCCGACCATCACTCCGGCCAGCTTGCCCAATCCGGTCGCCGGCGTGGCCTACAGCCAGACGCTGGCAGCCAGCGGCGGCAACCCGCCCTATACGTTTGCGATCAGCAGTGGCAACCCGCCGCCGGGGATTTCGTTGCTCGGCAACACGCTCTCGGGTACGCCCACCGCCACCGGTGTCGCGACTTTCACGGTCCAGGTCACCGACGCCGCCGGCACGACCGCGACGCGTACCTATTCGCCGAACGTCGCCGCGCCGACGATCACCATCACGCCGGCGACCGTGCCCACGGCGACCCTGCATGTGACGTATTCGCAGCCGCTCGCCGCACAAGGCGGCACAGCACCGTATACCTTCAGCGTGGCCAGCGGCGCTCTGCCGCCCGGCCTGCAGCTGGGCACCGATGGAACCCTGAGCGGATCGCCGAGCGCTGGCGGCACCTTCAATTTCACGGTCGCCGCCACCGACTCCACCCGCAACGGTACCTACCAAGGCACCCGCAGTTACGCGATGACGGTAAGTGCGCCGACCATCACGTTGACACCCGCCAACGTAGCCGCGGCTACGATCGGTACGGCCTACAGTCAGAGCGTCGGTGCAACCGGCGGCACGGCGCCCTATACGTTTGCAGTCACCAGCGGCAATCTGCCGGCTGGATTGCAGCTTAATAGCAGCGGCGCACTGTCCGGTACGCCTACGGCGGGCGGTACGGCCAACTTCACCGTGACCGCGACGGATGCCAACACAAATATCGGCAGCGCCACGTATTCACTGGTGGTGAATACGCCGACGCTGAACTTCACGCCGGCGGCCGGCACGCTCAATGCGCCATATGGCAACGCTTACTCGCAGAGTTTCGCCGGCAGCGGCGGCACCGCACCGTACACGTTCGTGCTGAGCGGCACGCTGCCGAACGGTCTGAGCTGGAATCCAGCCACGGCGACGTTGTCGGGCACGCCGACCCAGCCGGGCAGTTTCCCCGTCTCGATCACGATGACCGATAGCAGCACCGGTAGCGGTCCGTTCTCCAAGACCAACAACTACACGGTGACAGTCGCCGCACCCACCATCGTGCTCGCTCCCGCGACGCTTCCGTCCGGTGGTGTCGGTACGGCCTACACATCGACCCAGCTCACGGCCAGTGGCGGCATTGCGCCGTACACCTACTCGATCATCAGCGGCACATTACCCGCTGGCCTGAACCTGAGCGGCAGCGGCACGCTCAGCGGTACGCCGACGGCAGCCGGAAGCTTCAACGTAACCGCGCGCGCCACCGATGCGAATGGCAGTTCCGGCCAGCAAAGCTATACGGTGACCATCGCCGTGCCGACCGTGACGTTGAACCCGGCGACATTGCCAGTGGCGACCGCCGAGGTGGCTTATTCGCAAAGCCTCAGCGCCACTGGCGGCACCGCGCCGTACACGTATTCCATCAGCAGCGGCGCGCTGCCGGCCGGCCTGAGCCTGGATCCCGCAACGGGTGCGTTCGCCGGCACACCAACCGTGGCCGGTACCTTCGTCGTCAGCGTCACCGCCCACGACAGTAGTACCGGCACCGGTGCGCCGTTCTCGGCAAGCCGCAACTACACGCTTACGGTGAATGCGCCGAGCCTCACGCTGACGCCTACGACCTTGCCGCAAGGCAAAGTGGCGGTTGCTTACACACAGGCCACCTTGTCGGCTTCCGGCGGATCAGCCCCATACTCCTATGCAGTCACCTCGGGTTCGATGCCTGCCGGGTTAATACTCAGTCCAGCTGGCGTGGTGTCCGGTACGCCGACGACCGCCGGTTCGTTCAACGTCACCGTAACGGCCACCGACAAATTCAACTTTGCGGGCGCTCAGGCTTACACCATTGTGATCGGACAGCAGGTGCCGATTGTTTCTAACGGCGCCGCCAGCACCAACGCCAACACCGCCGTGACGATCCCGGTGACGAGCGCAGGTGGGCCGATTACCAGCGCCGCCGTGACACAGCAACCGGCGCACGGCACGGCGACGGTCAACGGGCTGAGCATCGTCTACACACCGGCATCGAACTACTTCGGCGCCGATGCGTTCAAGTACACCGCGACGGGCTCAGGTGGCACGTCCGCGCCGGCGACGGAAAGCATCACGGTCGTTGCCGGTGCCGTGCCGGTGGCTACTGCGCAGTCCGCCACGGTGCTCGCTGGCAAGTCGGTCACGTTGCACGCCACCACAGGGGCCGCGAATGGACCCTTCACTGCCGCAGCGATCACCACACAACCGCCCTCCGGCACGGTGGTCGTCCAAGGCACCGATCTGGTCTACATCGCAGCGGCCGATGCATCTGGCACGGTCGGTTTCGACTACACGCTGTCTAACCCTTTCGGTGCCTCCAAGCCGGCGCATGTCACCGTGACGATCAATGCGGTGCCGGTCGCACCCACGCTCGGGGCCACGACGACCGCCGGCTCGACGGTGCAGATTGATCTCACCGCCAGCGCGCACGGCGGTCCGTTTACGGCGGCGACGCTGGTATCGATTTCGCCGGCTAACGCCGGTTCGGCAACGATCAAAGCCAGTGGCACGGGCTACATGCTCTCGTACACGGCCGCACCGACGTTCGGTGGTGCCGCGGTGCTGCGTTATACGCTCGCCAACGCGTATGCCACTTCTGCGCCGGGTACGGTGACCGTCAACGTGACCTTGCGCAGTGATCCATCGAAGAACGCTGAAGTGCTCGGCGTGCTCGATGCCCAGGCGGATGCCACACGTCGCATGGCGATCGGGCAGATCAGCAACTTCCAGCGTCGTCTGGAAGCACTGCACAGCGGCAGTGGTGGCGGTGGCTTCAGCAACGGCATCACCGCGAGCTCGGCGGACAGCATGCGCCGCCCCGACGCGATGAGCGATCTGAACAACGATACCCAGAACGGAACGACCCGTTTCCTGGTCTCGCCGGACGCGCCGACGTCGACCAGTCCGCTGATGGGACCGAGCGGCGGCGGCACCACGCTGGGTGGTTTCTCGATCTGGACCGGCGGTGCCGTGAACTTCGGTAAGACCCAGCCGGGCACCAGCGACAACGGCGTCGACTTCACGACGCAGGGTTTGAGCGTGGGTGCGGATAAACAGGTGACCGAACGACTGGCGGTCGGCGTAGGCGCCGGCTATGGCCACGACGATTCGGACGTCGGTCAGCACGACAGCCGAAGTACCGTCAACAGCTACAACGGGGCGATCTACGCCAGCTTCCGTCCGACGGAGGCGCTATACACCGATGCATTGCTCGGCTATCAGTGGCTGTCGTTCGATGCGCGTCGCTATGTCACCGATGACAGCAACACCGTGTTCGGCAATCGCGATGGCAAGCAATGGTTCGGATCGTTTTCGGTCGGTTACGAACACCATACCGACGACGGCCTGCTGTTCACGCCTTATGGGCGGCTGGACCTGGCCCACGCGAATCTCGACGCCTACACCGAGCACGGCGACGCGACCTATTCGCTCGCGTATCAGCGGCAGACGGTCAAGACCAGCACAGGTACTCTTGGTGTGCTGGCGCAGTGGTCGGTCAAGAGCGACTACGGTGTATGGGCTCCACAGCTGCGCGCGGAGTTCGGTCATGACATGCAAGGATCGAGTGAAGCCACGATGCGCTATGCCGATCTGCTGAGCGGACCGCTATATCAGGCGACCTTGCTCAATCAGTCACGCAACCACACGTTGCTTGGTGCCGGCATAGGCCTGCAGACCGTTCAAGGCTGGACGTTCCGTGCCGAGTATGAGAACTACCTGGACAACACGAGCAAGGACAACCAGTCGATCCTGCTAGGAGTGGAGAAGAAGTTCGATCCGTAGGGAACGGACGCGAGTCAAGCTACTACTGCAAACGCGGCGTGACTCGCCCCGCTGCTACGATCTTCCAAGGGTACACGACAGGAACGTGTCTCTTGCTCCCATGTCGCGCCCACAATGAGCTGCTGCAGGTTTGGCGACAGGTAGAAAAACGTACCGGGGCCAGTTTTGTTCTTGGCCCATGTGGTGGACAAAACAATCTTCACCTGCGCCTACGAAGACGGACGTCTGGACATTCCAGAGCACATGCTCTTCGAGTTCGAGCCATTACTTGAAACCTACTAGTGTCCGCTCTGAGTGGAAGCGGACATTTGAGGGGGCTACTCTCTACCGTAGGCCGGTTCAAGATTTAGGAGGCGGTCAGTTTGATCCTCATACCCTCTGCTCCACCATCTTTCAATTCCCTTCGTTTATCCACGAATTCCTGCAAATTTCCAAGCGTCTCTCTGCGCTCGGCACGGAGAGACTTGGTGCTCTATTTGTGGATTGAGTTTCTACGAAGGTTGTCGAACAAAGTACTGAGTACTAAGGACTGCAGCCCACGAGCAGCGGTGCACACTCCGCCCGGGTACCACCATCTTTAATACAACTTTGATATAACAAGACACACACGCTGGGTGGAGGCAGTATTTGAGCTCGAGCTTGAGCTCCGCCGCTATATCCACTCATGCCCAATGCAGCGAGACCGACGATCACTGATAACACGGCAGACGATGAAACGATTTTCATAACGTTCTTCCCGTAAGTTAATGAGTACATCGCATAGCTCGCCGTTGCAGCGAGCTCCCCAAACTATACGCCTTCGATCCGAACGGCGCGCTCCTTGGCAACACCGGCATCTGACTCGCGATTGCATTCTTTACCCAGTGAACCCGAGAGCGTTTTCGCGCGACGTGGTAGACGCCCTGCTCTTCGCTTACGCCGGGTTGCGAATTGCGCGGGTTGAGCTGCTGCGATTCCACCTGGCGGATGATTTCGCGCACGGCGCGCGCGTCGTTGAAGATGGCATGCCCCAGTAGCGACAGCGTGTGGTCGGCCAGCTCGGCTTCATGGCTGGCGTTCACTACATCGCCATGAGCGGTAATCATGGCGATCAGCTGGTTGAGCATATCGACCTGATCGAGGGTCATGCCGAAGGTGTAGCACGCACTCGCGTCGTTGGGCATCACCTCTGCGGCGTCACGCGTCGCAGCGACGTCGGCCGCAGGCGCTGACTCGCTTTCGCGCCAGTAGGCCGGAAACGAAAGGTCGTTCAGCACGAGACCCACTTGCTCCGCCAGCAATTCGAGGCAGATCGCCACCTGCCCCACATGGATCGCGGGGATCCATTCCTGCTGCACGTCCGGCGTGCGCGGTTGCGCGATATGCGAGAGGAACTTGGCGTACTCGCGCAGCTTCTGCAGCCGGAGCTGGCTGTCCTCCGGCAGAAAATAGCCCACCGTTTCCCGATCATCCGAATCGAACGTTGACATGGCCGCCTCCTCATTCCGTAGAAGTGCCCATCCACAGCGTTACGCCGGACGGGAAGTCGGGAGGTTAGAAACCGCTAAGAGTCGGCGGGCGTATTCCCCTTGCGGGTGTTGTATTAGCCGCCCTCCCGACGCAGGCATCTCGTCGGTTGCGCCTACAACACACGCAGGCACAAAAAACCCACCGGTTTGTCGGAGGTGGGTACCGCTCTTAGAGGAGTTTCTACGCTCCTTGACATCGAGTCTGCTATCGCTGGTCGACGGTGTCAACTACTGCGCGGGTGTCGTGCGGCTTCTCACTAAAGAAGGCGATGAGTTCTTCTGCGACTGCTTTCGGCTGCTCTTCTGGCAAGAAATGGCCACAGTTGGCAATGATTAATCCACGCACATCATCCGCATAAGCCCGTAATGGGGATGCCATGTCCGCAATCGATCCTTGGTCCGAACCAACAGCGAGAAGCGGAGCTTTTAATTTTCCTTTGCCGGACAATGCCTTATTCTGTATTGCGGACTGGGCAGCCGATCGATAGTAAGCAAGCCCCGCCCTCAGACCGCCATCCTTTTTAAAGATGCGTAGATATTCTTCGATGTCGCCGTCTGAGAACGTCGCTGGATTGGCTGTCTTTCGGCGCAAAAACCAATCTAAGTATTCGCGTTCATGGCCAGCTATCAAAAGCTCTGGAAGATCAGGAATTGCGTGGAATGCGAAATGCCAGGTACGCCATGCACGGTCCGGCGCGATCGGTAATGCATCGGGAAGGGTGACACCTGGAATACCTGCATCAAACAAAGCCAGTCGTTCAACCTCGTCACTAAAAAGCATCGCGTAGGGATAAGCTACCCACGCGCCCACGTCGTGAGCGGCCATGAAGTAGCGCTTGATGTTCAACTGCTCAAGCAGACCATGCACTTTTATGGCTAACGTCTGGGTATCGTATCCGTCTAGTGGACGATCGGAATCTCCTTGTCCGGGCAAATCGATAGCGATAACTTTGAAGTTCGGAGCGAGCTGCGGGATTACTTTGCGCCAGGCGAACCAGCTTTCGGGGAAGCCGGCAAGGAGCACCACGATGTCGCCATCGCTTTGCCCACCCTCCACGTAGTGAAGCCTCGTTCCGCCAACTGTCTCGTAACGATGTTCGAAGCCGGCTAGCGACGTTTCGGGTAGGGACACCGGCAACGTGTCGACGACTCTAGCGGGGGACGAAGCGGACGACGGTAGTTTCTGCTCAATCATGAATGGTGCTCCTTTCAATGATGGATGGCATAGGTGCTGTTCTGCCTATGGTTGCTGCCTTGCCAAGGCTGAATTTTAGGCGCCGGATAAGTGCGGCGTTGCCAACCATTAGCGGCGCGACCTCGAATGTCTGCCGAGGAACGCGGATGTACTTTTTGACACTCGCGTGGCCGAACTCCCCTCTCCGAATACATGTACTTTGTGGATCTGGAGTTACCAGCTTTTCTTGGCTTTGGCAGGGCTGGTTGTATCTAGCAGTGGTCATCGATCTCTTTTCCCGCAAAATCGTCGGCTGGGCAGCCAAGCCGACGATCCACCGGGAACTGGTTCTGGAAGCTCTTATGAAAGCCGTTCGAAGCCGACGGCCGCATACACTCGGATCAAGGAACTCAGTACGGGAGCGACGCTTGGCGGCGCTTCTGCAAGAGTCACCATCTCGAACCAAGCATGAGCAGGCGAGGAAACTGCTGGGACAACGCAGTGGCAGAGTCTTTCTTCAGCAGCCTGAAAAAGGAACGTATTAAGAAGCGCATCTATGCTGACCGAGAGACTGCTGTTCTGGACGTAACCGAATACATCGAAGGCTTCTACAACCCGACACGCCGCCATAGCTATCTCGGTGGCGTTAGTCCGAATTGAGTTCGAAGCGGCACACCGAAGCGGCCGATCACGCGTCCACTAAATCCTGGTAACTCCAGGAATAAGTTTCGATCTCGCTTATTTCGTCATCCTTAGGTCACTTCGAAATGACCAGTTTTGATTTTGGGCTGACGCAAGGGAATATCGCGTGACGAGCCATTCAAAATGCTAAACCGTGCTTTCAAAAACTCGACGTCTCTTTCGCGGCGTGTTATCCATCAACAGTTTGTACTGCAGTACGGCACCCGTTTCCGTTGATCTCGATGACCTTCAATGTGCAGCACGCACTGAAACATTCAGGAGGCTGTTGGCTTGATTAGACCCTTGTCCCGGCAGTAGCGGGCCACCGAGTCCTCGATGGTCGGCAGTTCGCCGAAGAGGTCCTTCTGCTTTTGGCTCTCGTGGCTTACATAGCCTCCCCTTCGGATCCACGCCAGCACGGCGACCTGGTCCTGGAGGCGCGGGACGAACCAGGCCACCAGCGGCAATATGCCGACAAAGAGGGGTGGAAAGACGGGTTTGGCGACCACCTGTCGGCCCAAGACCCGGGTGAAGGCCGCAGCTACCATTGGTCCGGTGGCGGGAACATTACAGCGTATATCCACGCTCTGGTTCAGGGCCGAGGCTGGCAGGTCGAGGGCGGCCTCGGCCGCGTATCGAGCGAGATCCGGAGAGTAGATCATGTCGAGGGCGACGCCAGGGACAATGTCAGGGAAGACTCCTTTGCGAACCTTTAGGGCCACGACGTCCTGGGCTCGGTCAAGGAAGGCCCCGGCGCGCAGGGCGAGGTACGGCTGGCGTTTCTCGGCCAGGTATTTCTCGGTCACGAACTTTTGAGAGAAATGAGGCACATCGGGAGCCTTGTCGCATTCGAGAATCGAGATCAGGATTACGCGAGGCACGCCCGCATTCTTGGCCGCGTCCACCAGATTCCGATACCCCTCGGTGTCCGTCCGTGAGTTGTCTCCCTTAGTGCGGGCCGAATGGGTGGTGAAGCCCGCGGCGCTGGTAACCACAGCCTCGGCCCGGGGTTCGGCTGTCAGAGCCCGCTGTAGCGAAGTGGCGTCCATAAGGTCGGCCACCACAAATTCCGTCACCCCGAGGGATTCGAGTTTGGTGCGGTTGCTGGTGGCCCGAACCATGGCCCTGACCCGGGCACCTTTTTCAAGCAAGGCCCGAACGATCTCCGACCCCAGGGTTCCCGAAGCTCCCACCACCGTGACTATTCTTGTTTCCATAAGACCCATCCCTAATCAGAACCCAACTCTCATCCGAGTCACTTCCCAGGGCCTCAGAGCGCGCTAAGCCAGTCATCAGGTGGGCGGCCGGAATAGGCTCTTTAACGATCGCAAATCCAAAGAATCCTGTAGCGCCGGTCACAAAGACATGCATATCGCAGGTCTTCTTCGCATCATATTAGGAGGACCTGACGATACAATCTATGAGATGCAGTCCTCAAATATATCGAGATCGTCCAGCGTCGGGGCTGACCCTCTCTCTGACGTGCTCTCGCTCCTCAAGCCGCGCAGCTACATGTCCGGCGGAATCGACGCGGGAGGAGATTGGTCCTTCCAGCTCGAGCGAAGCAATTGCTTCTTGTGCTTTGCGCTGGTCTCAGGCCACTGCTGGCTTTCAATCGAAGGTGTCGATGAGGCTGTGCGGCTGGAAGCGGGAGATTTTGTGGCGTTACCGCACGGGCCGGCATTCCGCCTCGGAAGCGATCTCGCGGTCACCCCAGTCGACGTCCGATCTGTCGTTACTGAGCCACTGAATGGGGGCATTGTTTCGTGGCAAGGCGGTGGGGCATGCCTGGGTCTCACAGCTTTCTTTACGTTTGCCACAGAACACGCGAGCACCCTGCTGGGTTTGCTTCCGTCTCTTTTACATATCCGGAGTCATGCGGACCGTGCCGTCATGCAGTGGTATTTGGAACGCATGATTGCAGTGTTGCAGAACCCGCAGCCGGGAGGTGTGCTCCTCGGCGAGTACCTCGCGCAGATGATGCTGATCGAGTTGCTCCGGCTGCATGTGACACAGAAAGAAACGGAAAGAGTCGGCTGGCTCTTTGCGCTCGCTGATCAGCAGTTGTTTATAGCCATGACGGCAATGCACGAGCGCCCTGGCTATCGCTGGACCTTGCACGAACTCGCCGGGCGGGCCGGCATGTCGCGGTCAGCCTTCGCGCTGCGCTTTAAGGAGAAGGTGGGAGTCTCAGTCATGGGGTACCTGACTCGGTGGCGGATGCTCCTCGCAGGCGATCGGCTCATGAACTCGCACGATACTGTCTCAGTCATCGCGCTTTCTCTCGGTTACGAATCCGACAGCGCGTTCAGCTTTGCCTTCAAGCGGGAGATGGGCTGTTCTCCGCGTCAGTATTGCCATACCCGAGCCTCTGCTTTGGCCGGTTCTGTTTCCTCATAATCCTAGCGGGAGACTGCAGGACCTGATCAAGATCGCTTACAAACTCTCTCGACTCAGCGCTACTCAACTCAGGGTCTTTGACGAGCTTCAAGCGTGGTCCCAATCCGTAGGAAAGATCGAAGCCAAAGTCGAGCGATACGATCTTTCGCCAATCCGAACTAAAATTATTCGCCTCGATCCGGCCAAGGTCTTCGAGTATCCGCAACACGCGATTAAAGTATCGCGTTTGGGTAGTCGTCACTGAAGACAGCTACGGGGATAAGGTCACAGTAATGCTGGACTCTTAAGCGTCGTGCCACACAATCTTGAGGAGCGTCGAGAGGTACTCAATCAACAGCACCGCTATCGTTCACTGCAAGGCATCCATGTAAACGGGTATAAGGAAAAAAAGAACGATGACATTTCAACGAATCGCCCACGCAATGGCTGTGATTCTCATTTTCGGAGCATGCGTGCCCTCCGTCACTTCTGCGCAAGTTGCAGTTTCCGTCACCATGACGACTGGCGATAAATCCAACCTTCTGGCCTCTCAACCGCTCGTCTATTTTGGTAGCGGCAGCGGCAGCGGCACGTACACGATTCAGGTCACGCCATCTTCCGTGCTACAGCCATGGGATGGCGTAGGGGCGGCGCTTACCGACTCAGCCGCCACAGTTCTCGATGCGCTGCCTTCCTCACAGCTAAGTCCTCTGCTCCAACAGCTCTACACGCAGAGTGGTGTGGGCTTCAATATGGTTCGCGTACCGATGGGAGCGAGCGACATGAGCGCGTCGGGCAGCTACAGCTATGACGACATGCCCGCAGGGGCGACAGACCCGGAGCTTGCGAATTTCTCCATCGCACATGACCTCAATGCGATTGTTCCTATCCTGCAGGACATTTCCTCATTGAACTCCAATATGAAACTGTTGGCGGAGCCCTGGAGTCCTCCGGCGTGGATGAAGACGAACAGTTCCATGGATGGAGTCAGCGGCGCCTCGAATAGCACATCGCAGATCATCGCCGCGGACTTTCCATACCTCGCCAATTACTTTGTCAAATTCATCCAGGCCTATGCAAACCAGGGGCTGCAGATCTCCGCGGTGTCACCGCAGAATGAACCGCTCAATACGCAAGGCGGATATCCCTCCGCGATACTTACGGCAAACGACGAAGCCAGCTTCATCGTCAACAATCTTGCTCCCGCGTTGGCAGATGCGAGTCTCAGCTCCGTAAAGATATTTGGCCTTGAAGACAACTTCGCCGATTCAAGTTATGCGCAGACATTGCTCGGTTCCAGTGCCTCCAGCTATCTCGTCGGCACCTCGTTCCATTGGTACAACGGAAGCGTCTCGTCGATGCAGACTGTGCAGGCCATGGATACGACCAAGGGGGTTTGGTTTACTGAAGCAAGTGGCACCGTAAGCTGTCCCGGCGGAGCTGGGACTTGCCCAACGCTCACCGGATCGACCTTCTCTGCATCGGGGTTCAAGACCCAGATGCAAGAACTCACCATCGGCGTTCCTCAGAACAGCGGGAGAAGCATCCTGGGATGGAACCTGGCTTTGAACCAGAACGAAGGGCCGACCAATGGTGGATGCTACAACTGTGTGGGTATCGTTACTGTGGATTCCAGCACCAGCCCTGCTTCCATCTACTACAACACCACTTATTACGCGTTGGGACACATCGGCAAATTTGTTACGCCTGGAGCCCACGTCATTTCCACCACAACGCAAGATTCGACTGGCATTCAGGACGTTGGTTTCGTCAATCCCGACGGAACATTGGTACTCGTCGCATTCAACGGCGGCAGTTCGTCGACGATCTTCACCGTAGCCTGGAATAGCCAAACCTTCGACTACACGCTTCCTGCCGGCGCGGCTGTCACCTTCAAATGGTCACCGTCCTAGAAGTATCCCGCGGCTTTGCCGGGGGATACTTACCTTCAAAATGTGACCCTCAAAGGCGGCGAAGCTCCGGTCATGACGGCCAGCGTCTTCGTGCTTGCGGCGTGTTCAGCCTTCACCGGAATCAGTGTTCAGACCGATCGGAATCCGCATTACGGCTCACACTCTCAGACCATAGCGCGATGCGGGCCTGCCGGTAAGGGCGGAAACAAAAAGAGCATGACCGGCGCTGTTGAGAGCAGCGATGAGCCCGTCATCTTCCACGGAAGGTGCTGCCCACGACATGGGCCACGTAGCTCACATGCAGACCACGCTGAGCAGCAGATGTGCGTGGTCTTTGATCATCGACAGGCGGCATACCCTCGGCGATTTCTGTTTGACGCGACGAACTTTCGCGAGTCTGAGACTTCGCTATTTCCTCGACCTGATCTTTCGGGCTTCGATCAGTCTTCGATCAGTCAACAGGACGTGAGAGATAGTTATGTTCGCTCGACTGTTTTCATGCCGAGCTGCGCAATGACAGACGCCAATATTTGCAAGGCTCTCCCTGACATTACACATGCACTGTCGCTCTCCTTGGCAACATCTGAATCTGACCCGTGCTTGCGTTCTTCAGCCAGTGAACCCGAGAGCGTTTTCGCGCGATGTGGTAGACGCCCTGCTCTTCGCTTACGCCGGGTTGCGAATTGCGCGGGTTGAGCCGCTGCGATTCCAGCTGGCGGATGATTTCGCGCACGGCGCGTGCGTCACTGAAGATGGCATGCCCCAGCAGCGACAGTGTGTGGTCGGCCAGCTCGGCGTCATGGCTGGCGGTTACCACGTCGCCATGGGCCACAATCATGTCGATCAGCTGGTTGAGCGTATCGACCTGCTCCAGGGTCATGCCGAAGAGGTAGCGTCCATGTGCGTCGTCGGGCATCGCCGCCGCGTCGCTTTCGGATCGGTAGGCCGGAAACGAAAGGTCGTCCAGCACGAGACCCACCTGCTCCGCCAGCAATTCGAGGCAGATCGCCACCTGCCCCACATGGATCGCGGGGATCCATTCCTGCTGCACGTCCGGCGTGCGCGGTTGCGCGATATGCGAGAGGAACTCGGCGTACTCGCGCAGCTTCTGCAGCCGGAGCTGGCTGTCCTCCGGCAGAAAATAGCCCACCGTTTCCCGATCATCCGAATCGAACGTTGACATGGCCGCCTCCTCATTCCGTAGAAGTGCCCATCCACAGCGTTACGCCGGACGGGAAGTCGGGAGGTTAGAAACCGCTAACAGACGGCGGGCGTATTCCCCTTGCGGGTGTTGTATTAGCCGCCCTCCCGACGCAGGCATCGCGTCGGTTGTACCCATAAGACACATAGGCACAAAAAACCCACCGATTTGTCGGAGGTGGGTACCGCTGTTAGAGGAGTTTCTACGCTCCTTGACATTGAGTCTGCTATCGCCGCTCCACCGTGTCAACCGCTGCGCGCTAACGACATACTCGTCGATTCCAAAAAGTCCGAAGTCTTATTCCCGCCCGCGATATCAGCGGCATCGTGCTGGATGGACCGTGCCGCAGAGATGATTCTTCAGCAACAAGTTCCTCAACGAATCGAATGTCATTCGCCCGCCCTGGCATGCGATGGCTATCCCAACGATCGGGATCATCAGCAGTTCCTGATCGCACTTGGTGGATCGATCCGGCGTGGACGTCGGACGCATCCCAGAACATGCCATGAGGCATTGGGTACGCGTAGTAACCGTTCGCACAGTTGGCGTGGCGACCATCCATCCACGCCCTCACCATCCTCGAGGAAAAGTTGAGGCCGCGCATCGCGTGCCGCCGCAGCTGCTCGGCCTGGCGTCAACGGGTACGACCGGTTTCGGCTCAGTGATTCCGGTCGCTCAAGTATTCGCGGTCAACAAGCTGCAACCGCTGCGGACACGCTTCCAGCAGCTCAACGAGTGGATGGCTGGCGCCGGGAATTGTGAGGATGCTTCAGACTCTGAGCCCTTTGTCTAGCCCCCTTTGTCTAGCTTGTTATCCTCAAAGGGATAACTTTAAATCCTCTTCGAGCATCCCCGAAGTGAGATTTTCTATGGCCATGTTCTCTGTTCGTGCAGCTCTCGTATCTGCAAGATCGGCGGCCCTATTGATTCTTATAGGATGGCTGGCCTTTTCACCCGCGATCGCACTGGTTGTGACAGCCGGACCGACGACGGTTGCTCGGCCGGTGAAGATTGAAGCCGTCGATCAGTACTTGACTTGGCGGGGCGGCGTTGCATTTAAGAAAATGAGTTCTGCGCATATATCCGGCAGCATCGTTGATGGAGGCCTTCCTGGAACGAAGGAAGTCTGGACGACTCGTCGAGGTTTGTACTGGGAGCGCGAGGACCTCGACTCAATTCAGACCGCTGTTGCTGTCGCTGAAAGTGGCGGGTGGAAGACGAACCTGAGCGGTCAGGCGATCACGCTGTCGAACAGTGAATTGACCACGATGCGGCGTGAATCGGCGCTGCTGTTTGCTGGAATTTTCGTTGGCGAAATGCACGCGGGCGTCAGCGCAAGGCCCGACGAGTTTTACGACAAGACGCTATGGCATATCTTTCGAGTTTCGTTTGGTGACGAAGATACGTTTGACTTCTTCATTCAGCCGTCCTCGGGTCAACTCGGTGCGATCCGCATGACCGAGGATGGACGTTCCCGTATTGTTGTCTATTCCGATTGGAAGATGATCCAGGGCGTGCAGCAGCCATTTGCGCAGAAAGTCAAATCGGGAAACGAGGCCAGTCAGACGGATTTGCATGCCAGCCATGTCGTTCTGAATGCCGCATTTCCAATCGAACTTCTGAATCGGCCCAAGGACCTCGTCACAAAGACATTTTCATCTCCGTCCAATTCGAGTGGATGGATCGACTTCAAATTCGTCGATTCCAAACGCATCTTCATACCCGCACGGGTTAATGGACGAGAGGCGATGCTTCTGCTGGATAGCGGAGCAGAAACGACAGTTGTTGGGCATGAGGTTGCAGATGCCGCTGGCATCCGTTGCTCTGGCGAGATTGGAATGGAGGGCGCTGGCGGATCGGACAATGCCGCTCTTTGCAAAGGTATCTCAATCCAACTCGGCAATGCAAGGATAAACGGGATTGTAGCGACAAAGTTAGACCTCGATGCCATCGGTCGGACCGTAGGCGTTCCGATCGCAGCGATTCTTGGACAAGAAGCCTTCAACGCCTTCGTTGTAGACATTGACTTTGAGAAGCGAAGAATTGCCTTTCTCGCCCCAGACTCGTTCAAAGTGCCGATAGGCGCTCAACGCGTGGTTCTGAAACCGATCGCGGGCAATCGCGTACTCGACATTTCTGTGGAAGGAAAATCACCGATTCCTGTTTTCTTTGATCTCGGGAACGGATCTCCGCTTGATCTCTTCCCTTCGTATTGGAAGCCACAACATCTTCTGAGCAACCGGCCTCATACAGATTCGGAAACCGGCGGAGCTGGAGGCAAGAAACCAGTCGTTGTCGCTACGCTACGGACGGTATCCCTCGCGAATTTCACTTTCCATGACGTACCCACGAACTTTACCGCGGAAGCCGCAACTACAGAGAATTCGCTTCGGGTTAAAGGCAATTTGGGTATACCGATTTTCAGCCGCTTTCATCTAATGACCAACTATGCCGCAGATGAACTGTATCTGTTTCCGAACTCAAAGGACTTTTCAAATCCATTTAAAAGCCCTAAACATTGAGTAAGCCGCCGCTTCGTTACAACCCATTTGAGACGGATCGTGAGCTAAGCCAAACACTTGGCCCGGCGAATGGAGGGTAGCCTGAGTTTCACTTTCAAATGTCCCCGATCCATTCTGCTATCTTCCGATGCGGCGCACTTACAGATGCACAGGAACGCTGGCATTGAGCCCGATGTAGTGGTCCGCGCTGGATGCTTCTTATTTAGACATCTATCTTCTATCGGAAAACGTCTATGTGCGGAATAAGGATTGTTCGCGCCGTCACCCTACTCGCGGCTTCTCTGGCACTTCTATCGCTTTTTGACATAGCCCACGCGCAAACCGTTGTCATTGGCGTGAATGCAGTCAATCCTCTGCGCGCGAGTGTTGCCGATCAGAATGCACTTATTGCGCAACTTAAGACTGCCCACGTGCGGATTATTCGCTGTGGCATCAGTAGCGATGCGAAAGGTATCGATTTCGCAAAGCGTCTGTATGCGCAGGGGATCAAGATCCAGCTGATCGTTAGCCCCGAATATTCACCGAATGCGCCGGTGCGGCCCTACAAACCCGACGAATTCCCGCAGATGTGGGGCGGCCACCCGCTGTCTTCTGCCGATCCGACGCTTTCAAAGGCCGCTTTCCAGACCTTGTTCAACAGTCTGGATGCCAACGGCATTGGGTTGGCCGGCGTGGAGTTGGGCAATGAGATAAATTGGGCCGCTTTTAATCCGGAATTTCCGCTACCTGGCGAAGGAAAAACGTTTACGCTTTCCGATCTTTCGAATGATCCGGAAGGCAAGCAAATCGCCAAAGGGTTTGTGCAGTACCTGAAAGTAGTAACCGTACTGAAAGATGTTCGCGATCATTCAAAGTTGAATCGACATACACCGATCATTTCCGCGGGCATGGTTGACGCCGTGGATGGCGCCAAGCTTTACAACAACAAAAAGGAAGACATGGTGGGTCTATCGGCCACCCTCACCTTTCTTCGACAGCACGGCCTCGATTCGCTTGTCGATGCGTATGGCGTGCATACGTATCCTTCGCCTGGCCAACCTGGAAATCCGTCAGCGGCGGCGCAGCGCACCGCTCATTTCATGAATGTAGCAATGGCCGAATGTCGTCCGCGAGGCGCCGGTGGCGGCAAGCCATGCTGGATCACGGAATGGGGATTTCCCAATTCAAGTGCAACGTGCCCGATCCATGATGAAAGTCGCACCCTGCTCGTCAAGGAAATGCGCGCAAACTTTACAACGGTCGTCGCACAAAAGCGTTTGGCTGGATTCACCTACTTTTCCTGGGATTCCGACCCGTGGTCCAAATCCGTTGCGGCGGACAGCGTTTTTCGTTGTGGCGAGTTAACCGAAGCGGGCAAGTTGGCTGTCGCTCCGATGTGAATCGGTAACGAGCAGATTGAACATGCGGCGTGTTTTCAATCGGAATTTCTTTGACAACAGCGTTGTTGTCGGTCGGTTAGCGCCAGCAATTTTCTCAGCATTGCGTCGCGGGATTGCTAATGTTCGCTGTGGGTCCAGGCTGTGTGAAACAGATTTGCGCCGACACCGGCAGTGAAATTACCACATCGAGACCCGCCGTCAGTACCCATCCGGTTGTTAGCCGGACTGGACAGAGATAAGCTGCGATGGAATCAGCGCATTGAGTGGGGCATCCAAGCGCATCAAGGATGTATAGCGCAGTTACACGTCAGCACAGGGACAGACGAAATGGTTGACACACTAAAGCAGACAGACGGTGCCCTGTTCGGCATCGTAGTGTTCGTCGGTATCCTCGCCCTGCCAGTTGTTTTCATTCTTGGCAGTACATGGGCCTCAGATCATCTCCTCTCTCCTCTCATCGCTATTGGTTGGCTGGCCGTGGCGCTGGATATCTTGATACTTATGCCGCTTTCCATTTTCAAACGGCTTCGCGGCTTCACGGGCTCTGTAATTTTCATATCTTCCTACGTGTTTGGCTTGGTCACGTGGTTGCTAGGGTTCGTCCTGACCTATTCTCTCTGGGGCTTAGGCGCAGTCATCATCGGCCTCCTATTTTTTGGCGGCGGTGTCATCCCAATGGCACTACTAGCAACAATGTTGAAGGGTCTTTGGGATCCGTTCTCGACGCTACTCGTGCTGGTGATTATTACTTTTGCATCACGAGCCATAGGTTTTTCAATTGCCTCCTCAGGCAGCGAGTAGTGGCGTCTAACTACTCGTCCAAGCGGATCATGCGTATTGTGCGATGCCGTTGCCAAACGACCAGTTTTCCTTGGCCGTCTCTAGCAGATTGATAAACACGTCCTCGGGGCGAAGTCCCGGAGCGATGGCGAGTTTCTCTGCTACGCATCGAAAGAATGCTTGTTTCTGCGTTACCGAGCGAGAGTCGCGGCAAGCAATCTGAATGACGACCAGATCATCGCTTCGTACGATATCCATATAACGAGGATCGCAGTCGAATTCATCGGCATCATGCTGGCTAACCAAGATGAAACGATCGTTTTCTGGCACATCGAAACTTTCACGCATGGCGGTGTAGATGCTGTCACGTACAGCAGCAATGTAGGCCGAGGGTTTGCCGCGGCGCATGGCGATGCGAACGAGGGGCATGAGCAATCTCCTGATGGTTAGTGCTTTGCTGAAGGCTGGGAAAGATGACCGACCATGTAAACATCAACACCATCTTCCACCGATGGATGGATGTTGCTTTGCCACAGTCGAAAGCGCAGCAACGTCCAGGTAGTGGGGTCATAGGCACGAATCGTTGCGATGGCACCACGCTCAAGATCCATCTGCGCACCGATGCTTTCCGAATTGCGCAGCTCGCCCAGCGAGGCATGCGCGGCGATGGGCAGTATTTCACGCGTCGCATGGGTTGCGATGGACAGATCGGGAGCCGTTTCCGCACACCACACCGACCAGGTATGCACGATGGGACGACCAAACGATTCGACGACACCGGCGAACCCCGTGCCACCAAGAAACGTATTCATGCCTTGCGTGTCGTGCCACAGATAAAACGGTGCATACAGGTTTTCCCGATTGCCCGCGCTGCGATCAGCGTAGAGGTAAGCCTTGAACGACAACTGCGGAAAATCGTCCGTGAGATGCCCCCGCTCCGCAATGCGCCGCCGAATGATCTCCATGTCGTAGTCGGCAGGCAGAACTATGCGGTACTGCATCGTGATCATGGCGTCTTCGCTTCATTCATCACGGTGCGCAGTGCCGATACTGCCGATGCCGCATTTGGCCATCCCGCATAGAAGGCAAGATGGGTGATCAACTCGGCCAGCGTGTCGCGACCGATGCCGTTGTCCTGCGCACGCCGCAAATGAAACGGGAGTTGTTCGACCCGGTTGAGGGCGATCAGCGCCGACACCGTGGCGAGGCTGCGCTCACGTGGCGTCAAGCCGGGGCGCAGCCAGATGTCGCCGAACAGCGTCTGGTCGGTGAGTTCGGCCAGCTTGGGAGCCAGGTCGCCCAGGGATTGTTGGCCATAGTGAGGATCGAGGGACATGGGTGGCTCTGAGTGGTTTGACGGAACCTACCTTAGCGATCCAACATGATGCTGAAAATCGGGAATTAATGAATTCATAATCCCGTAAAGCAGGATGGTTATATGCAACGCATCACCTTTGATCTGGACGTCATGCGCAGCTTCGTTGCCGGCATCGAACTGGGCAGCTTTGCCAAGGCTGCGGAGCGGCTCGCCCGATCGACCTCTGCCGTGAGTGCGCAACTGAAAAAGCTGGAAGATCAGGCCGGTACGCCGCTGTTACGCAAAGCAGGTCGTGGTATGGCGCTGACCGAAGCAGGCGAAACCATGCTGGCTTATGCACGACGTCTGCTAGAGCTCAACGATGAAGCGGTCAGCGCTATGCGTGGTACTCAACTCGATGGTGCCGTGCGCCTCGGCATGCAGGAGGATTTCGGCGAGAACGTGCTGCCGGAAATATTGGGTCACTTCAGGCGCGCGCATCCGAAATTGCGGGTGGAAGTGCACATAGCGCGCAATGCGGTATTGCTGCAGTCGCTGGGCGCGGACCAGCTCGACTTGGCTTTGGCTTGGGAAACCGAGCCTGGCACGGCGCATGCCGAGCACATATGCACGTTGCCGATGCGATGGATCATCGGTGATAGCGAACAAATTGCCACGCTGCGCGAAAGTGACGAGCCGCTGCCGCTGGTGGTGCTCGATGCACCTTGTCTGATGCGAACGGCGGCGATTGATGCGCTGGATCGCGCGGGTATTTCCTGGCGTATCGCTTTCACCAGCGCGAGCCTGGCGGGAACCTGGGCTGCGGTGAAAGCTGGCCTGGGCATCAGCGTGCGCACACCACTAGGTTTGCCGTCGGAGCTGCGTGCGCTAGATGCGCATAACGCACATCTTCCCTCATTGCCAACCCTTGGCCTTGCGCTGTATCGCAGCGAAGCGGAACCGTCACCAGCCGTGACTCGCCTGGCCGAACTGATCCTGCAGCGCCTGCACAACTCGGTCCTTGCGTGAGTTGTCGATACGCAATCAATAGAAGCGCATGTCACCTCATCTTTTTTGTACTGCAGTGAACGGCCTTCTCATTAGTGCCACCGCCTGGAAGGCCAAATAGAGCGCTCAGAGATGCGCCGGAAGGTAGTAAAAAGGCACCCGGCATGGCTAGTAGAGCAAGCGGCCATAGCTACGGCGCTTTTCGATCGTAGTAGGTTGAGTCGCTCACAACTAGGTGATCCTTGATCGTGTAAACCGACATGATTCGAACGCTGATGGGTTTGTTTCCTGCATCTTTCAGATGACCGGACAGGACAAACTGAACGTAGACATGGTTCGCCGCACTTTCGATGGTGACGATGCTGTCTTTCGCGTCGGGTATGGCGTCGAAAATCCAACGGTATGTATCGGCGATCTTCGAGTTGCCAAGGAGCTCAGGATAGTCTGGGCTACGCAGGATTGCATCGCTGGCGTAGAGGTTTTCGATAGCGGCAGCATCGTGTCGATTGAATGCCGAAAATTTCAACTCAACCGTCCTTATCGGCTCAAGCTCTGATGTGCCGGAGCCTGACGTAACCGGACTTGCGACGGCCAGTGACGCCGGCCTCGTTACGTTACATACAAAGCAAGCAAAGCAAGAGAGAAGAATCATCGTGGCTA
Organism: Rhodanobacter sp. A1T4; assembly: GCF_014207185.1. Taxonomy (GTDB): domain Bacteria; phylum Pseudomonadota; class Gammaproteobacteria; order Xanthomonadales; family Rhodanobacteraceae; genus Rhodanobacter. The sequence goes on along the minus strand of NZ_JACHCP010000008.1, from coordinate 183,533 downwards.
TTTTCATAAGCATGAGCTCTCGGTTCGTGTGGTAGTAGGATGAGCGCCAGGGAGGTTGCACATCGCTGAACAACCTCATCCTTGCGCCCCCTCCCCGGAAATCTGCCCTCTTATTGCATCGCGAGTCACGCGAAGATGATTGGAAAAAGCCGACATCCGAATACGCAGCAGGTCGCCCCAGACAGCCCGCTTGATCGGAGTGCATTTGGACAGGGCTGTGGTGTATTGCACCATTCGCCTTCGCCAGGGACTTATCAGCACAGGCGCCATGCGCCACCGAGTGAACTGACCGAGTGGGTCGAGCATTTCTGGTTGGAAACCTGGGATCTTCGGGGGTGCTCGCCACAGACGCGGATCGTGCTTCCGCATCCGAGCGTACATCTCGTATTCGCACCGGGTCGCTCGAAGATTTACGGTGTGCAGTTGCGTCGCTTTACCCGTGAATTGAAAGATAAGGACAGCATTCTTGGCATCAAATTTCGCCCGGGCGCGTTCTATCCATTCTTCGGAAAACCCATCAGCACGATCGCCAATTCGTCTGTGACCGCAGAACACGTTTTCCCCGATGCTGTATCCGCTGAGCAGCGTGTACTGATGTGCGGCGATGATCACGCCATGGTGGAGGCTGCTGCAAAATTCTTGATCACCCACTTGCCTGCGCGCGACCCTAACGTGGGAATCGCGTGTCGCATCGTTGAGGCCATAGCGAACGACTGTGCAGTGACACGCGTGGAGCATCTCACCACCCGTTTTGGCCTGCCAGAACGCAAACTCCAGCGACTATTCCATCGATATATAGGCGCGAGCCCACGCTGGGTCATCAAGCGCTATCGCGTGTATGACGTACTCACTCAGCTCACCGCAGGCGAGCCTGTAGCGGGCGCGACACTCGCACAGAACATGGGCTACTTCGATCAGGCGCATTTGTATAACGACTTCCGGAAAATGATCGGTTGCTCCCCTGGCCAATATCTGGAATCAAAGTAGTGCATGTCTGCGTCGTGCATGTCTGCCCTGTTTCTGCAACGCCGTTCTCAACCGCTCCAACGGGCTATCGATTTCAGTGTGCGCTCGATTCTCCGCAACCCGAACATGCGCCGGTTTGGCTTCGCGTTCGGTCGTCATGCTGCCTTCTATATGCATCGAAGGCCTCGGCAAGCTGATCCGCACGTTGCTGCAGCTCATTGCGTTGCTGCAAGAGCTCCGCGAGTTGACCGGCCTGTTGCTCCACGAGACGTTGGACTTCCGCCAGTCGCGTATTGGCGACCTCACGGGCTTGATCCGCACTCCGCGCCAGCATTCGTGCATCGGCCATCGCGTTAAAGAGGACATTCCGCTCTTGATCGAATGAGGCTTGGGCAACAGACTCCGCATGGGCCATGGCGAGGTGCCATGCCTCGGCAAACGCCTGCCCTACTTCCACCGGCACATCGGGCAATAAGAGCATCTGGCCCAGCCGCCTAGCGAGCGCAACACGCCATGTTTCCAACATGCGGCTAACCATAGTTGGGAGAGCCTGCGCCGAGCTGCGCACGAATTTTCTTGAACGTCGTTTGCTCGCCAGCGGCGACTAACGCGTCAGCCGCGGCAATGACCTGCTCTTGCGTGATGCCTTTGGGCATGACAAATACCTCCGCGCAGCGATGAATGAATTCCAAGCTAACTCAGGCGAAATGCAAAGCCCGGAGTTCCCGAAGCGACGTATCGATGGTGACCTTCGTCGAAGCGAAGCTCAACGTAGCCTCGCGCTCGGCGAGGTGAGTCGCAAAACCTACAGCATCTAAAATGGAGCGACGGATGCCTATCTGCATGTCCTGCCTGAAGATCTGCCAGGTGTTCTGAAGACTGCCACTGATGCGGTATTCGATGTGATCAGCTTTCATGTCTTCGACTCCATTGCTTATCCCATTTCAATCTAATGCGCAGAATCTCTAGCAAACCCGACTCGATCGCGTCCTCATGAAAGCGAATCGAATGACGGGAGGTCTCATCCATGTAATGCGAACTCTGACCGCGAAAGGCGACAGGTTTTCCGCACGCACTACCGTCGGCCGAACAACCTGTCGGGTTGCCGCCGCATTCCACGCATCTCAACTATGAGAGCTCCCGATTTCGTTACGAGCATGACCATGGCCGACAGCAGCGATGTCCGATCCACGCTTTACCCGGTTTATCCTGGATAGGAAGGCGATACCAGCTCCAGGGCTTCTCCCAATCGGGTCTGACGAACGCCAGAGCCGGACATCAAGAATCTCCTCATTCGACAGCTTCCAACCGCAGCTAAGCGTGTCGACGGGCCGAATCGTTGCGATCGAAATCCTCTCGCGTTTGCCGATCGCAGCTTCGAAGCTGCCGAAGCTGCCGAAGCTGCCGAGGATGCCGAGGATGCCGAGGATGCCGAGGATGCCGAGGATGCCGAGGATGCCAGAGATACATGCTCACGAGAGGCGCCAGCATCTGGATCACGGCATCGTGGCTGCTTCGCGTGTGTTGAAGACGCTGGCGGACAACGGTCATCGCCACCTTAGCGTGTGCGTGACGGTGCCCTGGACTTGGATCGAGGATGCCCGAGCAGTCAGTTTGGCGCTGCAGGTCGTGTGCGACGCCAACGTGGTGCCGTACAACCTGGTTGTGCAGATATCAGACGAGACACCGCTTGTGCACATGCCATCGGCAATCGGTGGCGTCGCCGAGCTGAGTTGGCACGGGGTCGAAGTGTGTCTGTCGAACTTCGGTTCGGCCCGCCATACACACCATCACCTTCGTTCTCTTCCTGTCGCAAGCATCCGGCTGGACGCCTCCCTCGTGGAGGCAAGGCATGGATCGTTGCGCGATGCCGTCATAGTGCGATCACTCATCGATATGCTCCGCCAGATGAACATCAAAGTGACCGTCGACGGTGTCAACGACCGAGACGACCTGCGTTCGTCGCTCAAGCACAAGCAGACATCGTCCAGGGCGCCTTCATAACGCCTCCCATCTGCCTGGATCTGCTTAGCTCATGGCTGGACACGACGAACCGGCTTGCGGCGAGCCGTACACTCAGCACCCACAAGTGGTCAGTTTGAGGCGGGTATAAAAGGGTGGCGGGGAGTGATAAAAAAACTCCTCCCCGCCGGCTTGCGTTGTCTCACGACAGTGCTGTTACGTCCTGCACATCCTTAGCAGGATGGCGTGGCCCAAAGGGGGGAACCAGGGAAAGGCCACACCCGCGTCGACGGCAGATCGCCGCCAACGCTGTAGCAATCAGGAATGCGGATTGGGATACAAGAACCCGACACGCAGTGATAGTTTGTCGAAGCCGAATCGATGGCGCAGCCAACACGACAAAGGTGAATCAATCGGAAGATCCAGATAAATGGACCGCCGCATCGAGCAGCGATACCTCACCGCGACTCGGTCATCGTCACGACTTCCGCTGGGCGCACTGCGCGGCTTTGTCAGGGGTGCGTTCTGCTTGGGTGTCTTACGCGGGAATGCGTTCAAGATGATGAAGACCACTCATCTCGTAACGCAAACCTGTCGGCGCACCGATGGCGTGAGCCACGGAATGCTTCAGACTCTCGGCGAAGTTTCCCGTGTACGTCTTGTACCCATGATGGGTGAGATCGGACAGTGCGTCGACGTGGATCGTTCCGCCGATCGCCTCCCACAGGCGGCAGAAATGATAGTCCTCGGAAAGGAAGCGCTTCGTCGTGGGGTCGACTGAGGTGTCGAAGAAATTGAAGAAGTTGTGGCTCGCTATCTCCCCGATACCATCCGGAACGTAGCTCAGCTCGGGGTAGGCGACTTTCATTCTGTCGAAGACGCCCCGCTTGATGCACATGAAACCCGTCGGCGCTTCTCGCACCTGGACGAACCCGTCCTCGTCGACATCCACGCGGACTACAGCGTCATCGGAATGTCCCGTATTCACGGTGTAACGGGCGCAACGGTCGACGAACTCACGATAGTTCATGCCCACCGTGAGACCCTCGGCCGGCCACTGATCCACTTTCAGTGGATAGATGCCGGCGGCGATGTCGCGATCGGATAAGAGGAGCCTCAAAAGGGCCTCCGTACGAAACCCGATGTCGGCGTCGACCCATACCAGATGTGTCCAAGCAGGGTCATCCAGGAACGTCGCCACGCAACGATTCCGCGCACGCGTAATGAGACTCTCCCCAGCGAGCGTATAAACGCAGACCGGCATCTCGAACTGACGGACGTCGTTGATAAGATTCAGAACGCTTTGAAAATAGTTGACGAATACCGAGTGGCTATGCGTCGGCGTGACAATCAGCGGCCTGAAGTGCTTGAGGTGACTTACGTCCAACATGACAAACGTGTCCTCGATGTTTGGGGAGCGACCGCAATCGATCGCCGGGAAGCACCCCGACGCCGACCCGACACCACCTGGCACAGGGCAAGCGCGTGGTTGAAGACGATGCGATACAGGCGCGAATTCATGCGGACCCATCCTTGGATGGGCATACAAGAGGGCTTCGGCCATGCAATCGGCCTCGAAAGAACTCCTCAGGTATCTCCTAATGCGCAAGCGCACGGCAGAACCCGACATGACCGCCCGAATGCGTTCGCAAAAAATGGCGGGGAGAAAGTCCGGATATCTCCCCGCTGAATTCATGCAGTGCCTCACGACATGGCGGTCGCAGCCGTCCGCATCCGTGCGGATCAACGGGATTGCCTCGGGCTAGGGGGACAGAGGCAGTCGTTGCGCCTTTGGAACCGGCAAGGCAGCGACTTAGAGACGATCTATGTCGCTTACCGGATGAATGCGCGGTATCGGACCCAAACACGACAGCTAGACATGGTTGTCGGCCAATTGCACGAGCAAAAAGGCACGTGCCTTACGCCAATAGCGTTGCACGGTACGCTCAGTGACTTCGAGGTTCTCGGCGATTTCTCGTTCGCTGTAACCACCGAAGTAGCGCCACTCGACCACCTTGGCCAGGACGGGATCGATCTTCTCCAGTTCCGACAACGCGTCGTCCAACGAAAGGACTTCGCCTGCCGGATCGGCGATCTGCATTTGGGATGCATCGAGGGTGAGATGCATAAGCCCCCCTCCCCGCTTCTGCGCACCCACGTGGCGCGCATGATCGACCAGTATCTGGCGCATGGCATTCGCCGCAATGCCCAGCAAGTGACCACGATCCTTTGGCGCCATCCTGGAATTGACGATACGGAGATAGGTCTCGTTGACGAGCGCGGTCGTGTTGAAGCTGCCGCCGCCGCGGCGCAGCTGGCTACGGGCGCTTCGCTTCATCTCCGCATAGACGGTTGAATATGCCTCGCCCAAGGCGGCCGAATCGCCCTTCGCGATCCGATCGAGCAAGTCCGAGAAACCATCCGTCTCACTGTCCGTTCCGTTCATACGTCGCCCTTGCCGTTCCCGCCATCGCCAATCTACATCGATGTGTCCCACCGTAGGGCCGTCCCGTCCATAAATATTTTACATCCGCTGTCGGGTTTCCCAGCAAATCGCCGCATTCCCAGGTGAGTACGTCAAGCAGTCACCTGGAAACGCCCATGGCCAACACACACGCACACACCGTGCCCTCCGCGGGCCCGGGCGGCGCGTCCGCACCGCAGTCCGCACCGCACCATCTTCCCGTCGAACAAGTGGACGCGCGTGGCGCATTGGCACGCGGAGAAATCGAACTGTGGTTTCAGCCGGAGTTCCGCCTTGCCGATGGCAAGGTCGTCGCCGTCGAAGCCTTGGCACGCTGGAGGCATCCCACCCGGGGCATCCTGCGTCCCGACGCTTTTCTCACACAAATCGTTGACGAGGGCCTTGGCGTAGCCCTTACACGGCAGGTCATGTCCGCGTGCCTGGCCTGCCTTACGACCCTGGATCGTGCCGGACACAGCGACGTCGCGGTCGCCATGAATGTCCCATGGGACTGGATCGTCGACCGCAAGAACGTGGACGAGCTGATTCGCCTCACGGAACAGGCCGGACATCATCCCTCGCGCATGATCGTGGAGATCGTCGAGAGCGCCCCGCTGGTCAGGAACGCACACGCACTGCGCAACCTGAACGTCCTCCGGGCACATGGATTTGTTCTCGCGCTCGATGACTTCGGCACGGGCTACAACGCCCTCGAACACCTTCGCTATATGCCTCTGAACTACATCAAGATCGATCGTTCGTTGGTCGAGAAATGCAGTGACGACGTACGCGGCGCACGGCTCCTGCAGGGCATCGTCGCGATGGTGCACGGTATCGGTGCGGCGGTGACCGTCGAAGGCGTATCGCGTGAGGATGACCTGAACTTCGTCCTTGCCCTCAACGCCGACCTGGCACAGGGAAACCTTCTCGGCGAGGCCATGCCCATCGGCGCGCTGATTCCGTGGCTCTCAGGCCTGTGCAGCGACCAGCGTCGAGGCGGACGTCGCATGCGCGATGAATCGTTCTCCGCCATGACGCGCGATCGGCCGCTCCCATCAAGGCAGCGCGGTCGGCCCACTTTCTTCGGTGCTCACGTTTAAGGAATAACGACGCATGCACCGTCGTGTCGGGTTTGCTGGAGATTTTGCGCATTACCAAGGAAGTCAGAGTCTTCCTAAAAAAACCTCTGATGTTTTATTCCTGCCTGAGTAGGGCTGCGGTTTTTTGCGTGCCCCTGTCACGCGAACTGACTCCGCTGAATCAAGCAGTTGCGGATCGATGCCATCGATCGAATGGATCCAGGTATCGAGCGTTTATTTGTTCCGGTGTTGGCATTGAATGCGTGCAGCGACGCTTGTTCGGCCGACATGTCCCGCATGTTCTCTTTCTTCTGTCTTAAATCTCATTATTATTTAGGTAAAAACGTATGAACAGAGCATATCGATCTATTTGGAACCAGAGCTTAGGCACGTGGGTTGCCGTATCGGAATTGGCCTCCGCGCGAGGAAAACCGGGCAAGGCGAAGGTGCTTGGTGCGGTCGCGCTGGCAGCCATGTCTTTAGTGCAGAGTCACGCCGCGTATGCGCAGTCCACCACCATTCCCGTAGGTACCGCCTCCGGCGCGAATGCTATTGCCATAGGAACATCGTCCTCAGCACTGGCGGCAAATACAATTGCGATTGGCACGGGCGCTACCAACGCCGTCGGCACGACTACTACTCCTGCCACGGGTGCTATCGCAATAGGAGCCTCGGCCAATACGAATGGGTCTAACACAATCGCGATTGGTACGGGCGCTATCGTTACCGTCGGCTCTTCCTTGGCCATTGGAACTGGCGCTAGTGTGAAAACCGCAGTCAATGGAATCGCGATTGGCACGTCAGCTAGCGCTGGCGGTCTTGTCAACTCCACGGCCATAGGCTCGGGGGCGAACGCGGCAGCCGGCAACTCAACAGCTCTTGGGTCAAATGCCGTGGCTTATGGGACGGCCTCTGTCGCGCTGGGGTCGCTAGCCACCGCCGGCCTGCCCGGTCAGGTTTCATCTGGGCAAGTCGCGCTTGGGAATAACAGTAACGCCATCTACGCTAACAGTGTGGCGCTCGGCACGGGCAGCGTCACCGGGTCGGCTGCGCCCACGGGCAAGGGCTACCTGACGGGCACGGCGGCGCCGCTTTCCGAGGTATCGGTAGGCAGCTCCACCGCGTTGCGCCGGATCACCAACGTGGCCGATGGCTCCGCGCCGCAAGACGCGGCCACCGTGTCGCAGTTGACCGCCGGCATGACCACCACGACCACCAGTATCGCGAACTTGTCGAGCAGCATCGCAAACGGCACCCTGGGCCTGGTGCAGCAGGCAAGCGCCGCGCCGGGCAACGGTGCGATCACGATGGGCTCCAGCACGGGCGGCACCAGCGTCAACTTCACGGGTACCGCGGGCGCACGTCAGCTCAACGGGGTGGCCGCCGGTACGCTGGCTACCGATGCCGTCAATCTCGGCCAGCTCACCTCGAGCATCGGTCAGGCCACCGCGCTGGCAGTGAACTATGACGCTGCCGACATGGGCAACCTCACGCTGGGTGGTGCCAATGGCACGGTGATCCACAACGTTGCCGCCGGTACGCTGGCTACCGATGCCGCCAATGTTGGCCAGGTCGATTCAGCCGTCGCATCCGAGGTTGGTCAGGCGACCGCGCTGGCGGTGAGCTATGACGCCACCGACAAGGGCAACCTCACGCTGGGGGGAGCCAACGGCACGGTGATCCATAACGTCGCCGCGGGCAGCGCCGCCACTGATGCGGTGAACATGAGCCAGCTCAACACGCTGAGCGACCTGGAGAGTCAGGACGTCACGGCAATCAACAACCTCAATAGCCAGATGACGACCGTCAACAACCAGATGACGACCGTCAACGGGCAGATCACAACGCTTACCGGCGAGATGACTGGCGCTCAAAGTGACATCACCACGTTGCAACAGACTCCGGCAGGTACAGGCACGCCCAGCACGATTGCAGTGGATGGTAGTGGTAGCGCTACCGCCACCGCTTCGGGTGGCGTAGCGGTGGGCAGCGGCGCAAAGGCCGGCGGCACCAACGGCACGGCGATCGGTGGCAACAGCTTTGCCGCAGGTCCGAACGACACGGCATTGGGTGGCAATGCCCAGGTGAATGCGGACGGCAGCACGGCAGTAGGCGCCAACACCACCATCGCCGCGGTAGCGACAAATGCAGTGGCCGTCGGCGAGAGCGCATCGGTGACGGTCGCTTCGGGTACGGCGATTGGCCAGGGCGCGTCGGTAACGGCGGCCAATGCCGTGGCACTGGGCCAGGGTTCGGTGGCCAACGTGGCCAATACGGTATCGGTCGGCACGGCCACCAACCAGCGCCAGATCACCAACGTGGCGGCCGGTGTGCAGGCGACGGACGCGGCCAACGTCAACCAGGTCAATGCGGCACTGGCTACGGCCAAAACCTATACCGATACGAGCGCACAGCAGACGCTTTCGGCCGCCAATGCCTATACCAACCAGGCCATCACGGGAGCCAACGGCAATCTCACCAACTTCGAAAGCCAGGTGAGCGACCAGTTCCAGACGGTGGACAAGCGCATCGAACAGCAGGGTGCCATGAGCGCGGCATCGACGCAGATGGCGATCAATGCGGCCGGTGCGACGGGGAATGGTCGAATCGCCGCAGGTGTGGGTTATCAGGCATCGCGCAGCGCCATTTCGGTGGGTTACGCCACGTCCATCGGCAGCAAGGCACACGTGAGCTTCGGTGCCACGGCCAGCGGCTCGCAGACGTCTGTGGGCGCCGGTTTTGGACTTGATTTGTAATCGCTGAAGCGTGCATCCGGTCTGGCATGGCGACACCATGTTGGACCGGAATTTTTTTCGGACACGAACTTGCAGAGATCGGCAACAACCAGCCCCCAGCGTAGCCTTCGGCGCTTGATTCTCTGACGGCCAAAGCACGGTCGGCGCCGGCTTTGGCTACGACCTTCACTGATCGGATGACCGCGATCACCTGGCTGGCACCTGCCAGCCAGATCGTGAAACGTGTTGGATCCGGAATGGAAGCTTATGACCCCGCCTCCGTCAGATGTATGGAAGCCCTCGATGACCGCGCCCAGGCCTTCCCCGTTCCCGGACAGTCTCACCGTCTATCCCAACTATCGCTGGCTGATCAAAGCGCTTGTCACCCATGCGTTAATCATCCAGGTGGGCTGCTGTTTCATCGCCATCGTTCTGGTGCAATCGACCGGAGGCCTGTGCAACGGCTGCCACCCGAGCGCGGGGGAGGCGATGGGGGCGCTTTCCGGCTGGGGCATCCTGTTGGGATCCGCTGTTACGCTGGTCCAGAGCGTACTAAGCGTCGCCGTCTATTTCCTGTTTCGCCTTATTGACCGTCCGCCCTACCATCTTCGGCCCTTAGCCATCGTGCTTTTGGCGGCCTACCTTCTGTGGCCCCTGTTAGCGTTTTTTTCGTGGTTGGATGCGCCCTGACCTCTTTGGAGCGACAGGTCACGCCGCTTTACGACACCCGGAGTCGGGCGGATGATCGCTATACAGGGCGATCGATCTTCGTCTTCCACGACATCTCATTCGGCGAACCTGACATGGACAAGCCAGAGCCCTCTTCGGCGCTCCTGCGAGCGCTGGGCCTGCTCGATGAATACCTCGAGATCGGCGGTGTGGCTAGACGGCTTCGCCTCATCCGTTTGCGCAGGCGCGATCCTCAGACGGCGGCGCAGTTGGAACGCTTGATTGCCGCCGATGAGCAGCGCGACGATCGGTTCGATCGCGGTCTTCCCGAGTTCACCATGTCGGTTACCGAAGGGCGTGATCTCGAAAACATACTCGGTCAGCGCATGGGCGCATGGCGCATCGAAAGCATCCTCGGTCACGGCGGCATGGGCGCTGTGTATCAGGCGCAACGTGCCGACGGCCATTTCGAGCAAAAGTGCGCCCTGAAGGTCGTTCGCGTCGACATGGCGTACCCCGGCGCACGCGAACGTTTCCTCGAAGAACGCCAGTTCCTCGCTCACCTGAGTCATCCCAACATCGCCTCTCTCATCGATGGCGGCATTGAGAACGGTCTGGTGCCTTGGTTCGCGATGGAGCTCATTGATGGCGTGCCGATCGATCAGTGGTGTGCGCAACGAAAGCTCGATGTCCGTTCGCGCGTCAAGCTGATGCTTGGCGTGCTTGACGCCGTTCACTATGCCCACAGCCAACTGGTCATTCATCGGGACATCAAGCCGTCCAACCTTCTCGTCACCGCCGAGGGAAAGGTGAAGCTCCTCGACTTTGGCGTCTCGACACTCGTCACCAGCCAACATCCCGATAATGAAGGTCGAGGGCGCATCTTTGGTACACCTCGCTTTGCCGCGCCCGAGCAGATGAAACCGGGGCCGGTCAGCATCGGCATCGACATCTACGCACTCGGCCTGCTGTTTCATTTGCTCCTTTGCGGACGGCACGCGAGTGGCGCCTTCGTCAACACGAGAAGCCCAAACGACAGTCTCGCATCGGGACCGGTGGGAAGGCACATGTCACGCGCCGCTCGCGGGCTGAGCGCAGCCGAAGCGGCCGCCTGGTCGTCCAGTCCGCGCGCACTGGCCCGCGTGCTGCATGGCGACCTCAATGCCATCGTTGCGCGATGCCTTGAGCATGATCCGGTGCGACGCTACACCACGGTCGACGCCCTGAAACGCGATCTCTACGCGTGGCTGGACCGCCGCCCGGTTCGCGCGCGGCCCCGTACCTTCCTGTATCTCACCGAACGCTTCCTGTTGAGGAATCGGTGGCCCATTCTTGTACTCACGCTGGTACTTGTCGTTGGCGTGGTTGCCCTAACCTCGGCATGGCATAACGCGGCCACGGTGCGCAAGGACAACGAACAAGTCCATCAGATGCTCAACGTGTTCAACGATGTATTCAGCCAGGCCGACACGTTCGGCTATGGCAACCGGACATTCACTGTCAAAGACGCTGCCGACCGCAGCTTTGCACGCATCTTGTCCGATACGTCGCTTGACGCCGTGTCACGAAGTCGCATGTTGCTCAACGTGGGTCGAATCTACTATGGGCTAGGATTGCTCGACAATGCATGTGAGGCCCTCCGCCGAGCCGTCGCGGTTGCCCCACCTGGCGGCACGGACCAGGCCAACGCCCTCCTCGACTTGGCGATCTATACATACAACCAGGGCAAGCCAGGGGAGGCGCTCGAAATGTTGACGAAGGCCTCGGCCCTCGTCGACGCGCTTCCGTCCAGCCCACTGAACGATATTCTCAGTGCAAAGATCATCATTCGCAGAGCCGCGATGGAGGTGATTCTGCGCAATTTTCCGCCTTCGGTGTACATCAGGAATATCGACAGGGCTCTGGATCTTATCGATAGACATCCGGACGTCTTCGTCGGCGAGGTCATCGCAACCCGCGTTGCCGTGGCCGAATTGTTGATCCATTATTCTGAGAAGCTAGAACTTGCATCTGAACAACTTACCGCCACCCTGGATGCGGCGACACGACATGGCCTCAGGCGCTCGACGGCGGCGCTTACGGCGGAAACCTTGCTCCCTTCGATTTACCTGCGCATGGGCAAGCTCGACATGGCCCGCACTGACTTCGAAGCAGCCATCCGAGACTGGAAGGCAGCCTACCCCGACGCGCCACGACTTGTCGTCACCTTTACGCAGTATGCAGACGCCCTGGAGAGATCCGGGATGTTCAGCCACGCTGTCGATGCATCACGTGAAGCCATGCGCATCCAAAACAAACTCCTGCAGAGCCATCCGGAGGCCGGCCTATGTCGCCCCATGTGCGCGGAAGTACCGCTCGCCCAGGCCCTTCAGATGAGCGGAGACTTCACCAATTCATCGATCCTTCTTCGGCCCTTCCTCGAAAAGCTGCGCGCGCCGGATGGTCCTCGATACGATGTCGTTCTTGCCTCTGCGCTGGCCCTGTTAGCCCGTAATGATCTTTACACCGGCGACGTGACCGAGGTACCCGCCCTGCTTCATGAGGCAGATGCCCTCGTCGCCGCCATGGCGACAACAAGGGAGGATGTCGTCATGGTCAGAGGGACACTCCACGAAATCAAGGCGGAGTCCTGCCTCGTCGATGCGGATTTTGCCTGCACAATCCGCGAGGGCGAACTTGCCGCGGCTACATTCAAAGCGGCTACCTATGGCGGAACGCAAACCGCCAGCCAGCCGGCCGACCTGCTGTTGCAACGGAGCATTGCCGTGGCGATGCTTGCACGAGCGGACACTGCCCCCGCGGGCCAGGCGCGCCTTGACGCCGCCGCGACCCTTGCTCTGGCCCGCTATGGCACGTGTAGCCCGATCACCCGTGCCATTTGGGATCAGCGCCCCGTGCTCTCGTGGCTGGCACTCCAGGAGGCGTCCGCGACCGTGTGCGGATCGTCAGGTGCCCATCCCAATCACTGAATCGACGCAGACGAATTAAAGCCTGTCGGTTTTGCCGGCGGCTTTGCGCATCTATTCGCGAGTGCCCAAGGCCTCAGCTAAATCGCACTCGGTTCCATGCCCTCCTGCCGGCGTATAGGTCGTAGGTCGTGCTTTGGGTCAGTTCTCGCCTGCGGATAGGCCGCCACACTCTGCGCCCGTTGCTCTCGTGGCTGGCACTGCAGGAGGTGTCCGCGACCGCGTGCGGATCGTCAGGCGGCCGCCCCAATCATTGAATCGATGAAGACGCATACGTTAAAGCCTGTCGGTTTTGCCGGCGGCTTTGCGCATCTATTCGTGAGTGCCCAAGGCCTCGGTTCCGTGCCCTCCTGCCGGCGTATAGGTCGTAGGTCGTACCTCGTGTCAATTCTCGCCTGCGGATAGGCCGCCACACCATGAAGACATCAGCATCCGGCGCAGCGCTTCGTCTCCGCGCCATGGCCTTGTTTGACGAATACCTGAATCTGAAGGATTTCCGGCGGACCCACTGGCTCGCCCGTCTGCGGTGCGACGAGCCGCCGGAACTCACGGCCGTCGTAGACGCCCTGGTCGCCGCCGACCGCGACACGGACGGGCGTCTGGAGCATGGCGTACCCGACTTCACCCTGTCGAACGTGCGTGCGACCGCGATGACCGGCATGCTGGGCAGCCGCCTGGGACCATGGCAAATCGAGAGCGCCATCGGGCATGGGCGCGTGGGCGCTGTCTATCGAGCCCATCGTGTCGACGGGCTTCTCGAACATCCGTGCGCGCTCAAGGTTGTCCAGATCGAGATGGATGAAACCAATGCGCGCGATCGCTTCCGCGTAGGGCCAAAACAGTTGGCACGCCTTGCCCATCCAAACATCGCAGCGTTCCTGGGCAGCGGTATGGAAGGTGGAACGACCCATTGGTTCGCCATGGAGCTGGTTCAGGGCGAACCGATCGACGTCTACTGCACGCGGAAAAAACTCACCATCAAATCGCGCGTACGGTTGATGATGGCTGTGGCAGACGCGGTTTGCTACGCGCATAGCCGGCTGGTTGTGCATCGAGATATCAGACCCTCGAATCTGCTGGTCACCGCCGAAGGAAATGTGAAACTTCTCGACGTCGGTATCTCGGCTCTGCTCGCCGAGCGCCTGATACCGGAGCGCAGACTGGCCAACCACGGCGCGAAACCGCGCTTCGCGGCACCCGAGCAACTCAAGGGTGGATTTGTCACCACAGGCATCGATATCTATGCCCTCGGGCTCATCCTCCACCTCCTGTTGTGCGGCCAGCACGCGTTCGATCATGTCACTCTCGCCATCAGCTATATGGACAATGTGGCCCCGCGCTACATCCCGGGGCAGATGTCGCGAGTAGCCAGGGTAATGCGTCGCGAAGAAGCCGCCACTTGGTGGTCGTCCTCACGCCTGCTCGCTCGCTCCCTCAAGGGAGACCTCGATGCGATTGTCGCTCGCTGTCTTAAGACGGATCCAGCCGATCGCTACGCGACGGCCGACGAACTGAAGAATGACCTCGCCGCGTGGTTCGACATGCATCCAGTCATAGCGTGGCCGTGGGGTATCCAACGTCGTCTCTAGGTTCATGGACGTGCGGCATTTTTGCGCACGCCGCCCTTATGAGCGTGACGTTTCCACGGAATTGAGTAGCACGAAGCCTTTAGAGCCCGACCCCATGCATCGAGGCGATCGGATACGGAGAGGCATTTTTTTAGAAGAACAGATCATCGGGTTCCTGCGGGAACCCGCACACAACACAACGCATTCACCAGGAGCAACACCATGAAAACCTTTATCACTACCGCCGTCGTTTGGGTCGCCCTTACGGCATCGTTTGCGGCCCATGCCGCCCAGCCCGTTGCGGCCGTCGCGCCGAAAGCAACTCAGACTGCGCAGACTGTTTCGCGGATCGCCGGTTCCATTCTCGATTCTGACCAAAAGACCGTCCCGCTGCCGTCATCGTTCAAGCTGCCGATCAAGGCGAGCGCTGCCGTGACCGCACTGGCCATGGAGCCGGGCGATCCGGAAGATATCCGCGGCCTGTGCATTGCCAAGCCCGACGAGGCGGATACCTGCGGCGCCTACATCCAATCCGAGGCCAAGCCCCAGGCCTGCACTTTCGATCCGCACAATGGCCAGGCCGCGAGCTTCTTGAAGCAAGGTTTCTTCTGCCATGGCGCGACCGAGCCGAAGTGGGTCCACGCCCCGCACGTGGCGTTTTGCGACGTTCGTGACATTGAACTCAACGCCTGCATCGCCAAGTACGCGCAGTTCCTGGTGAACCGTCCCGATCCGGCCCGTCAGACCTTCCAGTTCAAGGTTCGCGCGAGCGACGGCACAGTCAGCACGGTAACGGTGCTGACGACCGCCAAGCAGAACGCGGGGGACGCCGAAAGGATGGCAGTAGAGGGCAAGACAGGCGCGACCGTGCTGGCCCGCCTGTAACTGTTTCCCAAGCGCAACGCGCCTTGCCAGCGATAAACCATCGCAGTGTGCGGCAGAGTGGCGACGACGCTGCGATGCGTACTCAAACATTTTACTTGAAGGTGTCGTGTACACCCGGACATTTACGCATACCTATCCTGAGGCACTGACCGTGCGCGAGGCGCGCCGTGCAGTTGATCGATGGAGGTAACTATGAATTGTTTGATGCGTGAAATCGCTGTTTTCTCTCTTTGGGTCACAACCATGGCCATCGCATCAAATGCTCATGCGACATTCGATGGAAAGATTACTTTCGGTGGCGCCATTACCGTGCCCACCTGTGCCGTGGCGACGTCGGCCACAACAGCGACCGAAAGCATTCCAGCCGCGCCTACGAACATGCAGTGCACGAGCTCTGGCACAACGACATCGGTGCAACACACAACGCGCATAGAGCCAATCACAGACTCGGAGCAGGAACGCTTACTCAGCTACTTCAGAGACTATCTCCGTGCGGCCCAACCCGCAGCCACACCGCGACTTATCACCAATGTCTACGATTGATAGCCTTTGAAAAGCCCCTGGTGGCATCGTTCGCTAGGTCCACAAGATGATCGTTATCGCGGGTGACAAAGCTACCCCCGATAACGCTCCCTGATCACTTGCTCGGCATCCGCTCGGCCACGCGATCCGATATCACGTGTGTTTGAGCGTGACCACGCAGCAGTATTAGTCCAGGTCCTTTGCAAATCACTGGCTCATCTCAATTTGCACCAGAGCTAACAATGGGAGTCGACTTGCAAAATCAATCTAGCCGAACCGAGACGGACGCTTTACGGGCGCTCGACATGAAGGTGGACGAGCTTAAAGTTTACGAAAGCTTGCTCGAACGCCCTGGATCTACGCCTGTCGATGTCGTCGCCGCAAGCAATTTTTCTGCGGGTCACGTTCGCCGCTTGCTTGGCGACCTCGAATCCAAGGGTTTCGTCACTCGCTCTCCTGAACGCGTAGCGAAGTACCACGCGGTTGCGCCTGACCTGGCCTTTGGTGCACTGGTCGCCCAACGTCAGAGTGGGTTGCAAGCCGCCTTGGGCCTGGGCGAACGCTTAGCGAAGATACGGCCATTGAGCAGCGCCGATAAGGGTGACGAGTTGACCGTCGAACTGATTACCGGACGCGATGCCTTGACGCGCGTCATCAGTCAATTCTACGAAAATGCAAAGTACGAAATACTCGAATTTGACCGCCCTCCATATGTAAATCCTTTCGAAACGCACATGGCCACGCATGTGTCCATGAAAGACCGCAAAGTGATTTGCCGGACCATATGTGACACCACGAAGTTGGACTGGCCCGCGGGTGCTCAACATATTCAAGACTGCCTCATCGCTGGCGAGGAGCAGCGGCTGTACGAAGGGGTGCCGATCAAGGCCGCCATCATCGATCGTCGCATGGCGTTGGTGCCATTGCATTTAAAAAGCGCTAGTGACTCTGGTCTGCTGCTTCGACCATCACTGTTGCTCGATACGCTGTGCGCGCATTTCGACATGTTGTGGCAACTCGCCGTACCAATCAGAGCGGATGGTGCACTCGACACCAACGCGGGTAAATTCGAGTCCGCCGAGTTGGAGCAACTCGTCGCATTTCTCGCGAATGGCCTGAAAGACCAGGTGATCGCGAATCGTCTAAAAATATCCGAACGCACGTTTGAGCGTCGCATCTCTCTGTTGCAAAAACGACTGAAAGCCAACACGCGTTTTCAGGCTGGCTGGAACGCAGCAATGCGTGCGGTAAGCAAATCGAGGTAACGGATCTTCCGGCCTTCGTTAGGTCAACGAGGGACTCAAGTCTTCTCGCTGACGGTAATCCGTCATGGCGATTATCCGTCAATAAAAGGCGGAAATCAGCCATGGCCAATTCCCGCCAAGTTTTCATGCTATTTCTTTGCAGGCGATTAGCGCTGGGGAATTCTTTGATGCGGTTAATCGCGTGTTACTTAGGGAAACTTTGCCATACGCATGGATGCTTCAGTCAGAAAGTAATGCACTGAATTGACCGATTGCGATGCCGAGGTACATGGAGAGTTGGGAGCGTCGGCGTTTTTGGGTTTTGCGTGTCGCCGGGCAATTCTTGAGTGGAGGGGCCGCACTGACGTGCGGCAAAGAATTAAAGACTAGCGCATGGGGCTCACGTAGCCGCATCAGCCCCGTTTGTCCTTATAAAAACCAACCGGAGTTCATTCATGTCGAACTACACACGCCACAACCCTACGCGCCTCAAGCTGCTGGCCGCGGCCATCAGTATGACCATGGCCGCGTCGGTGTCTGCCGCACCGGCAAGCAATGCGGTGGCCAGCCCCCTGTTCGCCACCGTACGTCACGCAACGCAGTTGGACACAGGTGACCAGGTCACTGGCCTGCTGAGCCAGGCGCAACCGATGCGAGTAGCGGTTTCGCTGAAGCTGCGCAACAAGGCCCAGTTGGATGCGTTCATCGCCGATCCGCATCATTCCAATCTGACGTCGGCCCAGTTCGCGGAGACGTACGCACCGACCCAGGCGCAGGCACAAGCCGTGGCGGACTATCTGAATAAAGCCGGCTTCTCGAATGTCACGATCGCCCCCAATCGGCAATTGGTGACCGCAACGGGGCGTGCCGACACCGCCGCCGCCGCGTTCCAGACGTCATTCGTGAGGGTGAGGACGCATGATGGCCGCGACGCTTACGCCAACTCCAGCGACGTGAAGATTCCAGCCGCGCTGCAAGGGACGGTACAGGGAGTACTGGGCCTGCAGAACGTACATATCTTCCATACCTATGCGCGGCCGCTTACGACAAGTGGAGTGAGCACCAACGCCAGCGGCACCATGAGCGCGCACAGTCCGACCGATTTCCCGGCGATCTACAACGTTGGCAGCACGGTCACCGGATCGAGCGTCAACGTCGGCGTCATCACCGAAGGCAGCATGACGAACGTGCAGAGCGATTTCAGCACGTTCCTGGGCCAGCACCCCAGTCTCGGCAATATCCCGCTGAACGTGGTGCCGGTGGATAGTGGTAGCACCGACGTCAGTGGCGACGCCGAGTGGGATATTGACACCCAGAACATCGCCGGCATGTCCGGCGGCGTCAAGTCGCTCACCCTGTACGCCACCTCGAGCATGAATGACCAGCCGATCATCGATGCCTTCAACACGGCAGTTACCGACAACACCGTGCGGATCATCAACGTCTCACTCGGCGAGTGCGAGAGCGGCATGGAAACGAATGATGTCGACACCGGCGACAACATCTTCGAACAGGCCGTTGCGCAAGGCCAGACGTTCTCGGTTGCCACCGGCGACACGGGCTCCAACGAGTGCGCCAATGGCACCAACACGGTTGGCTGGCCAGGCAATTCGCAGTACGTGGTCGCGGTGGGCGGCACCAACCTGTACACCACAGGCACCACGTATGACTCGGAAGCTGTGTGGAGCACCGCTGAGGGTGCCGGTGGCGGCGGCGTGAGCACCTTCGAAGCGCAGCCGAGCTGGCAGAAGAATGTCGGTGCGAACAACGGCAGCAACTATCGTGGCATGCCCGACATAGCGTTGGAGGCCGCACCGGAATCCGGCAGCACCATAATCCTCCACGGTAGCAACGCACAGTACGGCGGTACCAGCCTTGCCTCGCCGCTGTTTGTGGGCGTGTGGGCACGCACGCTGGCTACCAAGTCCTCGCTTGGCTTCGCCGCTCCGCTGATCTACGCGGATGCCGCGAAGAACTACGCGACGGACTTCCACGACGTCACCACGGGCAACAATGCGTGGAATGGTTCACCGGGTGAAACCGCCGCCGTGGGCTGGGATTACGCCAGCGGCTTCGGTTCGATCAACATCGCGAACTTCGTGGCCAACGTTACCGGGGGCGGCAGCACGGGTGGTACACCGACTGCCAACTTCACCGACACGATCAGTGGCCTGACCGCTACCTTCACCGATAGCTCCACCGATTCGGGCGGCACCATCAGCTCGCATGCGTGGATCTTCGGCGACGGCAGCACTTCGACGGCCACCAGCCCAAGCCACGCCTATACGGCCGCGGGTACTTACAGCGTGACCGAGACGGTGACCGACAGCGTCAGCGGCAAGACCAGCGCCAAGACGGCGTCGGTGACGGTCAGCAGTGGCGCCACAGGTGGCACACCGACGGCTAACTTCACCGACACCGTCAGCGGTTTGACGGCGACCTTCACCGATAGCTCCACGGATTCGGGCGGCACCATCGGCTCGCATGCGTGGACGTTCGGCGACGGAAGCACGTCGGCCGTCGCCAGCCCGAGCCACACCTATGCCGCTGCTGGCACCTATAACGTCACCGAAACGGTGACAGACAGCACGAGCGGCAAGACCAGCTCGAAGACGGCTTCGGTGACGGCTACCGCAAGCGGTGGCCGCGTGTTCTACAGTACCTCGCCCGTCACTATCGGTGATGACGCTTACGTCACCAGCCCCATCACAGTCTCCGGCGTGTCGGGCGACACCGAATCGACGGTACAAGTCCACGTCAACATCACCCATAACATGTCAGGCGACCTGTATGTCGGGATCACCGATCCGGCGGGCAACACCGTTTGGATACAAGAGCCTAACTTCACGACCGTTGGTAGTCTCAACACGACCTTTACAGTTCCCACTACAGGGAATGTGGTTGCCAACGGGACCTGGACGCTGACGGTGTATGACTTCGACTTGTACGGTAGCGGTGACCACGGCACGTTGAACAACTGGAACATATCGCTCTGATAGTGAAGAGTGCACAAGGAGAAGAGTGCGCAAGGATGCGCGTCGACCATTGCCTGTGAGAGCCTCTCGGCAAAAGGGAGGTTCTTCGATAAATAACTAAAACTGATATTTTTGGTACTCCCTGACTGGCCAGTTTTTTGGCTCTGGTGCAAATAGCCGCAGCGAGCAATGAATGCGGCTATCTGATCACGCCATCGGATATTCAAACGTGCGCCCTACCCCCGATAACGCTTCCTAATCACCTGTCTTGCGGCGCCTGACTAATTGCGACTACTTCCTCATCAGAACCAACGATAAGGCGAAGTTATCGCACGCGCCGTACGCTCATATTCAATTGCCCGTATAAATGGCCAAATGAATTTGCTAGATTGAATGGGACGCTTTGCAAGGCGGTTGCACGAAGGTAAGGCGTCCGTGGGGAGCTCGTTGGGGCGCGGGGTAAAAGCCGCGATGAATTTTACAGAAGCTGGTTCAACTGACTTTGGGAGTATTTCCAATATGACGAATTTTGCAAACGGTATGTCGCGCACTTTTACACGTGGACGTCTAGCAGTGGCGTTGGCATTGGCGATCGGTATGCAAGGCCTGATGGTCGCCCCTGCTGCGCACGGCGCTGATGCCGCGGCGTGGGCGGCAACCCGCACGCAAGTGCCTGATACCGCCGATGCCGCCTTTAACGGCTATGCGGCGGATCAGGAGCTGGTGTCCATTACCGTAGCGTTGAAACTGCGTAACAAGGATGTGCTGGATAGCTATACCCAAGAGCTGTTCCATCCCGGTCCGTCCTACCACCAGTTCCTGACCAGCCAGGAGAGCGCGGCGAATTTCGCGCCGACCCAGCAGCAGGCCCAAGCCGTAGCGGATTACCTCACCCAGCAGGGCTTCACCCATGTACAGATTGCACCGAACCGTTTGTTGGTGACGGCTGACGGCACGGTGGGTGCGGCGCGCAGCGCATTCCACACCGAAGTCGGGCACTTTACCCGGAACGGGCATAGCGGCATTGCCAACACATCCGATGTCCAGGTGCCGGCGACTCTGAGTGGGCAAGTCGATCAAGTACTTGGCCTGCAAACGCTGCATCAGGCGCACACATTCTCGTTGCCGGCATCGCAGCTGCGTCCTGCCTATACCGTTGTTTCGGTGACCGGCAATTCGTCGGCGCACGCGTATTATCCGCAGGAGTTCGCCACGGTTTACGACGCGGGCAGCACAGCGGTAGCTACCAAGACAACGGTGGCGATCATCGGCTGGGGCAGCATGACCAATGCAGTGAACGACCTGACCCAGTTCGAAAGCGGTCAGAAGGTCACTGCCGTGCCGACTTCGATCGTCTCGACCACGACCAAGAGCAGCAGCGACGATAGCGGTCAGGGCGAATGGGGCATGGACGCGCAGGCCATCGTCGGCGTCAGCGGCGGCGTGCAGAAGCTGATCTTCTACACCGATGGTGGCACCTACAGCAGCACCAACGGTTCCAGTGGCGCCAGCAACAGCGGCCTGCTGCAGGTGATCAACAAAGCAGTGAGCGACAACACCGCCAAGGTGATCAACATGTCTTGGGGAGAACCCGAGTGCGACGGTGCGCCAGGCTTCGCGGACTCGGCATTCCAGCTTGGTGTAACGCAGGGACAGACCTTCTCAGCCGCGACCGGCGATAACGGCTCCTATCCTTGCCCTCTGAACGGTTCGGCTCCTGAAAACGGTGCTTACGGCAGCAAGACCACGCTCTCGGTGAACTACCCGGCGAGCTCGCCCTATGTAGTAGCGGCCGGCGGCACGACCCTGAGCACCAGCACGTCCGACGTCTACACCTCGGAGGCCTCCTGGCCCTACAGCGGTGGCGGCATCAGCGGTTCCGAAGCCACGCCGAGCTGGCAGTCGAGCAGCTATCCGCATCGTGAAGTGCCGGATGTGGCTTTCGACGCGGACTGGACGAATTCGCCGATCATCGTCTACTTCACCAAGAGCTCGACCTCAGGTATCTCGCAGTCGGGGTATTACACAAACGGTGGCACCAGCCTGGCCTCGCCGTTGTTCGTCGGTTCCTGGGCTCGCCTGGAGACCGCGAATAACAACGGTCTGGGTTTCGCCGCGCCGGCGCTCTATGCCTATGCAAGCAGCTTCCCGTTCCACGATGTCACCACTGGCAATAATGGCTATTACTCGGCCACCACCGGACGAGATAACGCCACCGGCTGGGGTAGTTTCGATATCCAGGCGGCAAGCACTTTCATTGGCGCAACCCCTGGCTTTATCACGGCCACCAATCCCTAAGTAATGCAGTAGTCGACGCCCAGGAGTCCGCTCGCTGCGGGCTCCTGGTTTTTTGCGCAGAAATTAGCAGGCGGTCAGTGACGGCCGTATTCTAAAGTCGACTGTCACTCAAAGCGGGGGATGTCGGTAGGACCGCGTTATGGACAGACATTCACCGCAGCCAGAGCACGACATGGCCCACGATAAGGCGGAAAGGGCTGGAGTGATTAGCCAACTCCTCTCAACACATCCCAGTACGCCGGGATTCCCACGGCCTGTTGAAGGTGCGCAATAAAGAGTTTTGACTTCACTTCATGAGAACGCCCTGGAAGACGGACAGCATGGATGGCCGGCCGGGCACGCTGTGAAGGCTGGGGTATATCGGCAAATAAAGGGATCAGCCGACCGGCCTGAATATCCTCGAAGACAAGCCAACTGGGCAATTGCACAATCCCCAACCCGGCCAGTGCCCCTTGGAGCATGCCTCCCTTGTCGTCGGTACGCAGGCAACCACTAACCGGAAGTGGCTGGTTTCGGTTGACACCTTCATAGCACCACGCTCCCGCCGCTGCCGGCATCGTTGCCACCGTGATGCAGTCGTGGTGCAACAAGTCGCCAGGTTCTTCAGGCTTTCCCGCATGCTCGATGTAGCTGGGACTCACACACGTAATTTGGCGTAGTGGCGCCAAGGTCACTGCGTGCAGATCACTATCGGGAAGCAAGCCAATACGAATCGCGACATCAAGGCGACGCTCTACGAGGTCAATGACTTGATCGCTGAGATGGAGCTCGATCTCCACACCGGGATAGCGCCTCAAAAAATTCGCGATCGCCGGCGCCAAATGCAGGCGACCAAAGATCGTAGGCGCCGTTATGGACAACAGTCCACGCGGATCGTCGTTGGCCGACGAGATGGCTTCTTTCGCTTCCGCGAGTTCGTTGAGGATGTTACGTGCGCGAGGCATGAACTGCTCACCCGCATCGGTGAGCACGACCCGACGCGAACTGCGGTGAAACAGCCGAGAACCGACTTCCGCTTCAAGCCAGTCAATTTTGCGTGTCACCGATGACACGGCAACAGCCTGCTTCTTCGCTACCTGAGAAAAGCTTCCGCAGGCGGCGACTGCCAGAAAATCATTGAGCGCATCGATCATAAGGCTTGCCATTCTATCCAAATATTATTGCGTATTTCGCAATAGATATTTGCATATTTTCTTATTGTTCCAATTATCGCAACGATACAAACTCTCGCCGACCGACAAACCCAACCCTGTCGGGCTAACGGAGAGCTCGCGCAATGAACCTCAAGTCTTTACCTACCCGCTTCCTTCGCAACACGGTGCTCGCTTTGGCACTGGGCACGTTCGGCGTTGCCTTCACTGCCGGCCCGGTGAGCGCAGCGGCACCAATGGTCAAAACCCAAGCGCCGGGTTTCTATCGCACCATGCTGGGCGATTTCGAAATCACCGTCATCAGCGATGGCACCGTGGATCTGCCCGTCGACAAGCTTCTGAGTGAACCGGCGGCACTGACCGATGCGACGCTCAAGAAATCGTTCTTGGGCTCGCCACTGGAAGTGTCCGACAACGCCTTCCTGATCAATACGGGCTCACGCCTGGTGCTTGTGGATACCGGTGCAGGCACGTTGTTCGGCCCTACCCTTGGCAAACTCATCGCCAACTTGCGCGCTGCAGGTTACGCACCCGAGCAGGTGGACGACATCCTGCTGACGCATATGCACCCTGATCATGTAGGTGGCCTCGTCGCGAATGGACAACGCGTCTTCCCCAACGCCATTGTTCACGCCGACCAGCATGAAGCAACGTACTGGCTCAACAAAGCCAACATGGACAAGGCTCCCGTAGATTCCAAGGGCTTTTTCCAGGGTGCCATGGCCTCGGTACAGCCCTACATCGACGCAGGGAAATTTCAGTCGTTCAACGGCAACGCAGAAATCGTACCCGGCGTGAGATCGATGGCCAGCCCCGGCCACACGGTGGGCCATACCGCCTACCTCGTCGAGAGCAAGGGCCAGGATCTACTGCTGGTAGGTGACTCGATCCACGTCGGATCCGTGCAGTTCAACAATCCGTCGATCACGATTGCTTTTGATACCGATGCGAAGGAAGCCGCCGACTCGCGAGCCAAAGTGTTTACACGCGCCTACAAGGACGGTGCGCTTGTCGGCGCCGCCCATCTCTCTTTCCCAGGCCTCGGTCATGTGAGTGCGAACGGTAAAGCGTGGCAGTGGATTCCGGTGAACTACACGACTGAGTTGCACTGATGGCAAACGTCGAAGCCTAACGTGGGCGAACATCGCTTACACGAAAAATCCGCGTAGGCACTGTTCCCTCTCCGCTTCTCAAAGTCCATTATTGGCTGCGAACGAACATGCTCACGGCGCAACGCACGCTGCATTTCGCGTTTTCAAACCAGTGAAAAAAGAGGAGAGAGCCATTTGCTCTCCCCTCCTATAGCTTTATGAAATGTGGAGCTTAGTGCAGGCAGGCACCCGGGGAGGTTGCGGTGAAATTGGTACCGGCATTGGTGATGTTCAGGAATGCCAGGCCTGTGCCCGGTCCGACGGTGGTTACTTTCACCGTCACTCTTCCGCCGCTGTAGGGAATTTCTAACAGATTCGCCGTGCTGGCCAAGTCCGTCGATAGATTGCCCTGGGCGTTACCCAGGAAATACGAAACGGCGACGATCGGATAGCTGGTCGACGGCACGATGCCACCGCGGCTACCGGCAATTGCATAATCCGCCGGCGGCACCAACGCGATGCATTGCGTGCTGGGAGGGGACGTGATTGCCTCGACCTGGGCGGTACCATTGCTGGCATTGGTGGGGTTGATGACCTCGTTGTAGACCACATCAGTGCTGCCGATGACAAGCGGGGTGCCGAAGTTGGCTGTCGGGCTCTTGCCGGCCACATCGGCAAGCTGCAGGGTCGTCAAGGCCAGTGCGAGGGCATTGGCTGTTTCCACGTAACCGACACTGCTGGCCGTATTTGCAATAGCCTTGGCTACATTCGCGTCGCCTCCGGAACCAGTCCAGTTGGCCGGCAGCGTCGTGAAGAAGTTGGAGGCTACGCCGCCCGTGCCGGTGAAGTTCTGGCTGGTTTCAAAAACGTTGCTGAGCTCCGCGCTGCCGCAGTTATTCGACAGATAGTTGCTGAAGCTGAAGGATGTGCCGCTGCCATCCGACTGGTACTGCACGTTGATCTCAGTGGCAGGAATTTCGTGGCCTGTAGGCAAGGTAAAGGCGCTGGTCAAACGTGAGTCACTCCACTCTGTGACCGTGCCTGAGAAAATCTGGCAGACTTGCACACTGCTGAAGTTCACTTCCGAGGCCGTGACTTGGGCGCCCGTGCTGTCCGTCAAATTGAAGCCAATGCCTACTGCGCCCGCAATGACCGGAAACTGCGTGGGCCAGTCGGAGGTGGAACCATGGCCGGTTTGGTAGTTGGACACATCCGTAGCTGTCAGCGGTGAATCGGCCGCCGCAAAGCTCGGCTGGAGCAGATCGGTGCGGCTCACTGCCGGAGCGCCGAAACCGTTGACGACACCATTGGTGTTCTTCGCACAGTTAGTCTGCACGCCATACGTGTTGACTTCGGTGTTGTCTCTGATGGTGCCTCCAGCTAGGACATCCTTGCCCGCGCCATCGCCGGTCAGGCAGTAGGAGACACCGGGGTTGCCCGTCTGTGTCGCATACACGCCGAAGAGCGAACCTGCAGCGATGGCGTAGTTTCCAGTGGTGCCATAAAACTGCAAATTGGCCGAGGCAGCATTGCCGCCCACATAGCCAACCGATGGCAGCGTCGCGCCGCCACCCACCAGCGTGCCAGCGTGAGCCGAGCCTGCGATGATCAATAATGCAAGAGCACTCCATGCCATCCTGGCACGAGCGATTTGCGTAGCATGTCCGTTAATCATGAGATATCTCCATTGCGCTTATCCCTCCGAGCTGAAGGAGTTCTATATATAGGCATGCGCAATGACAATACGTTGAAATATTGGCGTCCATAAATATGTACTTTTAATTACTTCAAATAAAATTCGTCCAAATTTCATATGCGATGTCATAAAAAATATAATCACCCGATCATCGCTGTTGCGGTTTGATCGACAGTGGCCATACTGTTGGGTGTACGGTCGCAAAAAGACGCATAGATGTACCCACTTCAGCTTTCTGCAGCGTGAAACGAGGGATGGCGTAACGTCGAATGCTGTACGTTCGCCATGTGGCGACACCGTTCATCGACAAGATCGCCGACTGCCGAGCGATTACCAAAGCGAATCAGCTATAAAAACGGCCATCTCGACAGAGATGGCCGTCTGTTTCTTCTCCCGGAATAACAGCATGTGTCAGAGCGTGTCAGCGAATAACGCCACACGCTTCATTCATCCTCAGAGGCAATCCGGCTGGGTTGCAACGGATGCAGGAGAGTTGCCAACGGCTACCGTAGTAGTCACCGTGTCATTCCTTGTGTCGATCACGGATAAATTAGCGGAATTAACATTGGCTACGTAGAGACGCTTGCCATCAAGGCTTAACGCTTCGGCCTGAGGAGCCGTCCCTACCGGCACCGTGGCAATCGTCTTGCCATTGATGGTGTTGATCACGGAGACGGTGTTGTCGTTGAAATTGGCCACATACAGACGAACGCCCAAGGGCCCTACCGCTACGGCATTCGCACCCGAGCCTGCCGCGAGCGTGGCGGTCACGGTGTTGCTGCTTGTGTTGATCACGGAGACGTCGTTGGAACCAAAATTGGCTACATACACTTGTTTGCCGAAGGGTCCGACCGTTACGCCAAAAGGATTAATCCCCACCGCTACCGTGGCGGCCACGGTGTTGGTGGCCGTATTGATCACCGAGACGGTGCCGTCTTGTTCATTGGTCACGTAGACGTGTGCGCCATCATGGCTCACCGCTATGCCGGAAGGGCTGTCTCCCACCGCTACTGTGGCGGTCACGGCATTGGTGGCCGTGTCGATGACGGAGACATTGCCGGCATTCGCGTTGGCCACATAAGCCTCTGCCCCATTGGGAGTGATCACGATGGCTGCAGGAGAGCTGCCTACCGCCACGGTAGCCGTCACGGTGTTGGTAGCGACGTTGATCACGGACACATTGTCGGAACTGAGATTGGCCACGTAGACTTGCTTGCCATTGGGGCTGAGCGCTACGCCCGCAGGATTGGTCCCTACCGGCACGGTGGCCATCACGCCATTGCTGGCCGTGTCGATCACCGAGACCGTGTTGTCAGTTTGATTGGCCACGTAAGCATTGTTGTTTTTGGCTGCAGCAGGCAGCGCGACACTTGCCATCAGCAGAGGAAGCACGCAGCGGCTCACGCCGGCGGACCACCGGCGCCCTGAGGCACGCGTCTTGAATCTTAGTTGATCAGTCATCATGGAACTCCTCAATTGAAAGTTATGGGCGCTACGCAGCGCCCGGCAAGAAACCATCTCGTTGCGTCGGTATTCGTACCGTTGAAGATGTCTTCACCGGGAAGCTTGTTTGTTGTTGCCCCCTGTCGCGCACGCCTCAGACGAGGACTGCAACGCGAAACATTTCATTGGTGCACGTGTTGTCGCTCAACGTTTACAGCGGTAATGCTCACGATCACTACAAGTGCCGATGCTTGCGAGACCCGCTCGTATCACACTGCGGCACTTGCAAACTGTGCGCTTACGCCATGAAGAAGGCATGACGAAAAAAACAGCTATTTATGTTAATTGCCACATTTTTGTCATTGCGACTTTTATTCGGATCGAATGAATCACGAGAACTCGAAATACATAACGTCCTCTGATCGAGAAGGCGTTTTAATAACGCAGCAATCGCTGCGACGACGTTAATGAAGGTTTCGGTTTGATGATCTTTGCTCGTGCCGCGTTTCGCGTTTTAAACCGGCAAAAAGAGGAGAGAGCGATGGCTCTCTCCTCTCGTGCTTTATGAAACGTGAAACTTAGTGCAGGCAAGCACCCGGAGAGGTCGCGGTGAAATTGGTACCGGCATTGGTGATGTTCAGGAATGCCAGGCCCGTACCCGCTCCGACGGTGGTTACGCTACCGGTGATGGTAGCGTTGTACGGTGCGTCCACCAGATTTGCCGTGCTGGTCAGGTCCGTCGATATATTGCCCTGGGCGTTACCCAGGAAATACGAAACGGCGACGATCGGATAGCTGGTCGACGGCACGATGCCACCGCGGCTACCGGGAATCGCATAATCCGTCGGCGGCACCAACGCAATGCACTCCGTGCTGGGGGGGCTGGTGAGTGCCTCGACTTGAGCGGTACCGTTGGTGGCATTGGTGGGGTTAATGACTTCGTTGTAGACCACATCAGTGCTGGCGATGGCAAGCGGGGTGCCGAAGTTGGCTGTCGGGCTCTTGCCGGCCACATCGGCAAGCTGCAGCTTCGCCAAGTTCAGTGCGAGGGCATTGGCTGTTTCCACGTAACCGACACTGCTGGCCGTATTTGCAATAGCGTTGGCGACATTTGCGTTACCGCTGGAACCGGTCCAGTTGGACAAAGGTAACGACGTGAAATTGGAGACTACGCCACCCGTGCCGGTGAAGTTCTGGCTGGTTTCAAAAACGTTGCTGAGCCCGGCGCTGCCGCAGTTATTCGACAGATAGTTGCTGAGGCTGAAGGAGGTGCCGCTGCCATCCGAGCGGTACTGCACGTTGATCGCGGTGGCAGGAATCGTGCGCCCCGAAGGCAAGGTAAAGGCGCTGGTCAAACGTGAGTCACTCCAGGAGGTGACCGTGCCCGAGAGAATTTGGCAGACCTGCACAGTGCTGAAGTTCGCTTCCGAGGCTGTGACCTGGGCGCCCGTGCTGTCCGTCAAATTGAAGCCAATGCCTACTGCGCCCGCAATGACCGGAAACTGCGTGGGAAAGTCGGAAGTGGAGCCATGACCGGTTTGGTAATTGGCCACATCCGTCGCAGCCAGCGGTGAATCGGCCGCCGCAAAGCTCGGCTGGAGCAGATCCGTGCGGCTCACTGCCGGAGCACCGAAACCGTTCACGACACCATTGGTGTTCTTCGCACAGTTAGTCTGCACGCCATACGTGTTGGCTCCGATGGTGCCCCCAGCCAGGACATCCTTGCCCGCGCCACTGCCGGTCAGGCAGTAGGAGACACCGGGGTTGCCTGTCTGTGCCGCATACACGCCGAAGAGCGAACCTGCAGCGATGCCGGTGCCGGTGCCGGTACCGAAAAATTGCAAATTGCCCGAGGCAGCATTGCTGCCCACATAGCCGACCGACGGCAGCGTCGCGCCACCACCGACTAGCGTGCCAGAAGCGTGCGAAAGTCCGGCTAGAACCAACGCGATAGCACCAACCACCAGCTTGGTGCGGGTGCTGAACTTAGTAAGTCCGAATCTCATGGTCTTTCCCCAATTACGCATATACCTCCGAATTAGAGGCCAGCACTTTGTACATCCCGGCAATGACAACGCCATTAAGTATTAATGTCGCCAAATATTCCAATTGAATTACACTATTTTTTATAGAACAAATCTGACATGTCATATTTTCAGTAATATATTTAACGTGCACCATTCGCACGAATATTCAAATTAAACTTTATTTTTATGACTAATTTCACGTTTTTCAATCAATATTGTTTTATAATCCTTCGGGGAGTTATATGTATCGGCATCTATCCAAATAAATCTCGTCTCACGTCCAATGAGGCGTGCGCGCATGCTTTGCATTGCTTTGGCGATTTGCCTACTGCGGAATGATGTACTCGCGCAGCATGGAGTAGATCTCGCGATCAAGACTGGCCTGCTGCATCAATACGGCAAGATCACTCTCCTGCATTTCGCTCAGCACGCAGCGAACAGCGCTACGTCTGCCCTCGGCGCACCAGGTGTTCAAAATGATGACAAGGGCTTTCAATGGAGATTTCCTCCCTTTGTATGCAGCGTCCTGACTGCGTTGCCATTGCTTTTCCAGCGAATACGTCAGGCGTGCGCTGAAAGCCCGATCCGAGACGATAAGCAATTGACGAAGCTGCTCCATTTCACAGGTGGCAAGCACCGACTCGGCCCTGTCGTACTGTCGGAAATTGGAAAGCTGGATGAGCGTTTCCAGGAGCGCACTCTGGTTCAATGTGAGTCACCTCAATCCATTGCTGTGAACCGGTTCACTGCGAAGGGAGCACATCGCCTCCCTCGATGTCGATTTCCGTGAAAGCGACGGCTACGACTATTCGGCGAGCCGTTTACGTTCGCTTTCGGTCAGCGATTGCTTGCGCGCATCGCTGAGATGTCCCGCGCCAAGCACTTGCACAGGACTGTTTGGGTCGTAGTCGCTGCCGCCACCCATGATGCTTGAGCTGCTGTCGCCGAAACCAAGCACCTCGACCGAGATGATCGATGGCAATTTGCTGAGCGCATCGTTCTGCTGCTGATTCACCATGTCCTGCGCCACCTTGCTCACCGCGCCAGCAGCGGCGCTGGCGGCGGTCAGCCCGCTGATGTTCACCGTCTGCGCTACCGGCACGCCAATCTTGCTGCCTTGCACCTGGATGTTGACGGCGTTCAGCACTTGCGCAGCGGCCACGTAAATGTTGCCGGAGACACGAATGCCCGCATCGCCGGCATCGACCGTGCCACGCGGCGCGACCAGGTAAACATTGCCCGCTGCTGCACCCGGAATGGTTTGCAAGGTGGCAATACCGGCACCGCTGACTTCGCCCTGGGCATCGATCAGGCAGAAAGCATCCAGGTCGCACAGGTACGTGGGCGGCGGTACTACCGCTACGGTTTTCGCACCCTGGCCCGCATTGATGTCGCCGTTGGAGCTCCAGATCACCATGTTGCCGCCCTGCTCGGTGAAGATGCGGCTTTGCGCCAGCAGCAGGCTGCGGTCGGTGAAGATATTTACATCACCCTGCTCCAGGGTGAGCACGCCCATGCTGTTGGGGCCAGCGACGACAGTACCGCTGGAGTTGGTAATAACGGGTGGCGCATCGACACTGCCGATCAAGGCCTGCCCGCCCGGACCCAGAATGTTGATGTTGCCGCCCTGCTGGGTCTGGATGGTGGAACTGCGAATATCCAGATCGCCCGTATCCACCGTTTGCGCTTCGCCATTGAGGCCGCCCACGCCCGTACCATTGTCGGTGTAGCCGAGCGAAGCGGGAAACAGGCTGGAGATGGCGGCATAGCCGCGCACGTATTGATGGTAGTAGGGACTGCTGGGGTCGTTGTAATCCACACCTA
Source organism: Rhodanobacter sp. A1T4 (assembly GCF_014207185.1). Taxonomy (GTDB): domain Bacteria; phylum Pseudomonadota; class Gammaproteobacteria; order Xanthomonadales; family Rhodanobacteraceae; genus Rhodanobacter. Next base: position 151,968 of record NZ_JACHCP010000008.1, on the reverse strand, counting down.
CGTCGGCCAGCAGCTTGAAGAACTCCTGCTGCACGAATTGCTGTTGTACATAGGTAGGCAATTGCTGGAAGGCGGACTCGGCCTGCGACGTGGTCAACACCACGTTGAGCTGATCCTGGGCGAAACCGGTATCGACCGCCTTGCCGTCTTCCTGCTGTTCGGTGAATGTGAGCAGGTCCGGCAGCAGGCTGCCGAAACCATCCACGCCATTGGGGTTACTCAGATACTGGGTAAGGAAGTTGCTGGTTTCGATGCCAGGCCCCACACCGAACAACACATCGATGCTGGCGCCATCCTGCGGCAGATAGGGGTTGAGCGCGTTGCCAATGGTTTCGATACCGGTTGAACCCTCGAAGGCACCTGCGTTGAGAATATCGGCCTGGCTGGTCAGCGGCCCGATATTGTGGCCCGCCTCCACATCCAGCGTGCCTACGCCACTCAGTTCAAGCACAGGTAGCAACTGGTAATTCAGGCCCGCAGGAGTGAAAACACTCAACACATTGGGGTTGTATTCGGTATCGTAGATACTGCCGCCCGCCGCGATCCGAGTGATATCCGATGCATGCGTTTGCTGGCCGATAAACGAAAGATCGACGATATCCTGGCCCGCGTAGACCAGCGCCGGCTTGTCCGGCTCGATAAGCACTTCGTCCATCTGGATGCCATTGGGTGCCGCCGTGCCGTCAGTGATGCTGCCATTGAGCGCATAGATGCGTACCGGCGTCGTGTCGGCGTCATGCAGTCCGGCTTGATGCAACTCGCTCGATAAATAACTGGCAGCTCCCTGGTCCAGATAGCTCTGCGCGGATACATTTGCGTAATTAGCAGAGGAACCTTGCGGCTGCAACGGCGAAGGCAATACTGAGGCATTCGCATCGATCAGGCCAAAGCTCCGCGGGTTGCCGCCGCTGCTGCTCTCAATATCGTAGTTCTGCCCGGTGAATTGGATCGAATCGGCAGCCAGCAGGCTCAGATTACCGGTGGTGGAGGGATACAGACCGCCCGCCGTGAGCACATTGATATTCCCGTTCAGCGCGGCGAAATCGAGCGTCGAGGGCAGTACGCCGAGGTCAGTGTCGCTCACATTGTCACCCAGTACCTGGGCTTCCCAGGCGAGGCTGCCCAGCGTGAGGTTGCCGGAGGCGGTTATCGCCTTGACCGCCGAACTGGCGCTGTAGCTTTGCTCATCCGGGCTTAGATTCTCGGGAGAGGCATAGGACGGATCGAGAATATCCGCGATATCCACACCGTCGCGGGCTTGCACGGTCCACTGCGCATTCTGCAACGCAAGCAAGGTGGAAACAGGTGTTGCGCCGCTGATCGAAAATCCGGCGGGACTCGTACTACCACTCGGTAGCACATAAGAAAAATCGGATCCGATCGAGCCGCCAGCGGACAGGCTGCCTGTTCCATTGGCGACGAAGTAGCTACCGCTAAGAATGTTGCCGCCCGCGCTGACAGTCAGATTACCGCCGCCCACGGTGGTGATCGCAGTATCAGCCGCGTTGGCGTACCAGGTCGTGGGCAGCGAGACCGAAAGATCACTGATATTGCCGCCGGCGGTAACAGTGACATTGCCGCCCACGCTCATCACACCCTGATCGAAATTGGCGAAATTGATCGACGAGCTGGTGGCGCTGTTGCCGGTTTCCAGCCACGGCCACCAGAACTGGCCGATAAACGTGCCCGCCGTGCCGGTGATGCTGCCGGTGGTGTCGTAGACCTGCTCGATGCCATTGATATTGGCACCGGCACTCAGCACAACATTGCCCGCATTGGCGGGATTGACCTGGCCAGTGACCAGCCAATCGGGTACGACTCCATCGTTAGAGGGGACGACTGCCGTCACCCCGGTGCCTGCCGCGGTTCCCGTCGCTGGTGCGCCCGCCGTGTAGACCGCAGCAGGCGCCATGGAATCCTGCCAGTCGATATCGCCTGCCGCCACGATATCGATGGAGCCGGTACCGGTGCGCACCACGGTCGGGAATTCCAGCGTTTGCCCGTTGCCGCCAGCAGCGGTGTATTGCACGGCGAAGTCGCCGTTGAGATTGACATTGCCCGCGCTGGTGTTCGCGACGACGGAAAGCGGGTTCGCACTGGAGAAATTGGCGCCGGCGACCCATTGGTACGTGCTGCTTGATCCGCCCAGCAAGGTGGCCGAAGCCAGCGAAACCGGATTGCCCAGGCTTGGCATATTGGACGGCGAGTTGTTTGCCGCCTGGGGGATGAGAATTGCGCCACTTATGGGCGAGAAGGGCGCATAGAAGAACTGTGAACTACCGCTACCATTGCCCAGATTGGAGACGACATAGTTGTAATAGGCGTCGTATCCATTGATATAAGTGCCGTAATCCGTCGAATACTGCGCGTAACTGCTGGCCGCCTCCGAATTCAGAGGCGAGAGCAGAGGCGCCGGAGTCTGAATCTGTGCAAACGGAAGGTTGAGGGTGGCATCGTCATTACTGCTGTTGAAGTTGCCGGTCAACCATTGCTGATAGGCCGTCACATAGGCGGCGTAGCTCGCATAAGCACCGATCTGCGGCCAGGACAGGTTCTGCAGATTATAAGGTAGGAAAGCGGCCACATCCGCCTGGTTGAAGGCATTCGACCAGGTTCCGGGTTGACCTGCGCCGACGGTCTGGATATAGGTCTCGTAGTTTTCGTAGTAGGCCGTGGATTGGTTTGGCTGCGGAGCAGTTACCGGTTCGTAGAAATTGGGACTGCTGAGATTCGTTATGTCACTTGGATTAAGATTTATACCGAGGGTAACTGGGTTATAGAAAAAGGTCACTCCGCCATTCCACAGATAATAAGAAGTTTCGTATCCGTCCTGAACTTCGAGACTGTCGTTTTCCAGATAGTTGATCGTGGCGTCATACAAATGCAAATCCGTGGCATACAAGGAATTACTTCCGCCTGCCGTTGGTTCTGGAACGGCGAGCGCAGTCGATGCCCCATCATTCTGCTGATAGAAACCATCGCTGACGCTGGCATCGATATTCACGTTGTGCAGAGCTAGCACCGTCAGCGTGGGCGCGGTGCCCGAAGCAGAAACGGCAGGATTGGCGCCATAGCGATACGCTAGCTGGATCGTGCCATCGGCTGCGATAATACCGGCGCCCAGGTTCCAATTGGTAAGTACCGAGATGTCGCCACCGTTGATGGTCGCATCGGGATTGATCAGCTCGATGCCAGGGCTGATCTGCAGATTGGCAATGCCTGCGTAGCGATTGCCGAAACTGTAACCCGGCTGCTCCACATAACTCATCAGCGTGCCCGGATCGCCGGCGTTGCCGCCGGCATAGCCGTAGAAGTCCTGATGCGCGGCGTTGACTGCATCCGGCACGAAGTAGTCGTTGCTCAGATAGGTTTGCAGCATTGCGGCCGTGGTGGGCGCCGTCAGCGTACCGCCCGCCGCGTTGTACCAGGTGCCTGCAACCATTTGCACCGGGGCGCCGGGAACTAAGCTTGCGTACCAGCCGGCAGGATCGATCAGGCCATCGAAATGTTGGGCGGCATTGGAGCTGGTGTCATCCGTGCTCCACGCCGCATACGGCACGATGGACACATTGTCGGCGCCAGTGATCGTTGCATTGTTGGCGAAGGTGACCGGCACATCGCCATTGGCCAGCAGCGGCGCGCGCAGGCTCACTATGCCGCCCACATTGGCGGAGCTGCCGGCAACATTGACGATCGCATTGGGTCCGAACGTAATGCAGCCTGCACTGCCCGGCTGCACGTTTTCGTAGCCATACGTGGTGTTGAGCGTGCCATCCGGCGTACCGATCGTGCCGATCTCCACGATGCCACCGAATTGCCCCGGCACGCTGCTGGTAGCGAGCAAACTGCCGTTGACGGTGACGCCATTGCGACCATACAGCTCGATTTCACCGGCGGCGTTGCCGGAGACGTTGACCGTGCCTTCGATATCCACCACGCCGGCATTGGCGTTGATGGCACCGCTGCCGCCATTGGCGGTCAGGTATACATCCTGCGCCACCAGGCTTTGGCCGGCGGAGAGCAGCAAGTTGCCGGCACCGCTGGTGATGGAGATGCCGCCGGTGGTGCCCGCGCTGCGCGTTAATTGCGCCAGTCGATCCAGATCCAGCGCGCCGCCGCTACTCAAGCTGAAATCGCCGCCCCGATAGCCGCTGACAGCGCCACCCTCAAAGGTACCATTCAGCGTCGCGAGATTATCCGCGGCAATGCTGAGGCTGCCGGCCGTGCCGCCCAGCGGCGCGCCAGCGAAATTCAACACCGCACCGGAATCCACGATCACAGAACCCTGGTTCGAGGTGAGCGCAAGGTTGCCACCCGCCGCATAGCTCGTGACGTCGTAAAAGGTTTTATTCACGCCAGCAGCGTCGACGTTGGCGCCGCCGGTAAGCGTGAGGTCGCCGCTGGTGGCAGTGAGACCAACTCTCCCCGCCAGTGCATCCACGTGCGTGCCCAGGGTAAGCGTGCCGCCGCTGAGCGCCAGCGTCCCGCCCAGATTATTGTCGGTCAGCGCAGTACCACTACCGTTGGCGCTGTTGACGGCGAAGCTTCCCGTCGTGGTCAGCGCGGTATCGGCGCCACTTTCGGCCAGCAGGATCGGTGTGTTGAAGCTGACATTGGCAGCGCCGAAATCCATGCCACCGTTGCCTTGGCCGGTGATGCCCTGGCCGGCATTGGCGGTTACGCTGGCAAAGCCCTGTATGACACTGTTGCCAGCGGTGAAATCCAGCTCGTTCGCGCTGAGCGTCAACTGGCCCGAGCCCGCTGCAGACACAACGGTTCCCGTGCCGACGGCATTGCCTAAACCCAGGGTGCCCGCCTTGATGCTGACCGTGCCGCCGTCGCTGACATAGGCATCGGCGTTGAGGTCGAGGGTCTGCGGCAGATCGATGCTGACATTGCCCAGAAAGTCGATGGCGCCGCGACTGTTCAGGGTGACCTGGCTGGCATCGTTGAACAGGCTCAAGGTGTCTGGGCCGATCACCAGGCCGCCAGTGGCGGCCGTCGCGCCGCTGCCGATAAAGCTGATCTGGTTGGCGGTGGCCTGGATATTCTGTGCGGTGAATATCGCGTTCGGATCGACACTCGTCGCGCCGGTGGTATCCATGGTCAGCGAACCGCCGCCCTGCACGGTGGCGCCCGCCTCAATGGTGAGATTGCCCAGGGTGGTTCCTGAAACATCATCGCGGGTGATGGGGGCTACGCCGTTCTGCGAGACACGCAGCAGCGCACCGTTGCCGCTGACGGCGGCAATACTGGCGCCGCTGCTGTTCGTGCCCGCATCGCTGCCGAATAACAGAGGCGTGGTATTGGGTATGCCGGCCCCTGTCGCAGCGAGGTAACTGCCCGGCTGCAGCACGATGCCTTGCGCTCCCGGATCGCCATTGCCGTTGACGACCAGCAGGATCTCCTGCCCTTGCAACGGATCGGCGCTGTCGTTGGACAACACCACACTGTCGGCGATACTGGTGAGCTGGTAACCGTCGCTGGTGAGCTGACGGGTGCCGCCCAGTATCAGGCTGCCCGCGCCCAGCGCAGTCAACTGATCGGCGGAGATCTGCAGATAGTTGCTGCCCAGTGATGTGGAATCGGCCCCTGTCACCTGGATCGCCTGCGCCGCGATGTCCACCATGCCAGGGCGCCCACCGTTGGCGGGCGCATTATCCAGGGTGGCGTTCAACTGTAATTGCTGAGTCGCGCTCAGCACCAGATGCCCGCCATCGGCAGGCAGCGATGGCGTGACCGTACCGTTGCCGGCGGCCTGCTTGGTGAAGTAGCTGTCCGCGCTGGTAAAGGTGTACTGCGAGTACTGCTGCCAAACCGGCGCCGACTGCACCAGGAAGGTGGTATTGGTGGATTGATGCGCACCGTCCAGGGCATCCGCGAAATAACCCGTGATGCTTAGCGTGCCATCGGGCAGCACAGCATTCTGGCCCAGCACGCTGTTCTGCGAACTGGTGTTCTGCACCACGCGGTAGGCGCCCGGCAAGGTCGCATAGCCGGCCGGCAGCAGGGTGTAATAGCCGGCAGCCAGGCCGGCGATGCCGGACAGGTAAACCGATTCGCCTACGGCCGGGCCGGCGCCTGTATCCGGGGCGTTGGTCGTGGCCGCATCCTGCGCGCTGACCGGTGCGTTATAGCCAGGCACGATCGCATAGATCGCCCGCCCGTCGGCGTATTGCGGCACCTGCACGCCGGCGGTGCTGTTGGCATAGCTGGTTTCGTATTGGGTCAGTACGTTGACGCTGCCACCCGTGCCCGGCACCCATTCCGATGCCTGCAAGGTGCCACCACCACTGATATCGATGGTAGCGCCGTTGTTCAGCGACACGTTGTTACCGGCAATGGTGATGGACTTGGGCGGCGGCGCGGTCAGTGGCGAAACCGCAAAGCCGGGAGCGCCGGCATAGTTCCAGTCCAGGCCATCGGTGGTGCTGCCATAGGGTACCGTTTCGCCATCGAGCGACACCGACGTGAGGCTGCCGGCGCCGAGCGTGACACTTTGCGTGGCGACCAGCGTCCGACCGTCAATAACAAGGCCGAAGGCGGCCTGCGTGGCACTGGGGTTCTGTACCCCAATGATGAGGTCGCCGGAAGGCACCCAGACCGTACCGTTCTGGACGATGTTGTTCGCATCCAGCAACAGGCTGCCGCCCGCCGACAGCGGTGCGCTGGCGGTGCCGTTGCCGAGGATGGTAAGCGTGGTGCTGAGCGCCTGGCCCTGGGCGTTGGTCAGGCCCGAAGGGTTGGCGTCGATTGCGAAGGCGTAATTGGTGACCGGGTAAAGCTCGGCCGCCTGCAAGGTGATGTTGCCGGTGCTGAAGAGGGAACCGGGAAACACGCTGGCGTTGGCGTATTCAAGGTCGATGGGTTCGTAGAAGCGGATGGCGTTGCTGGCGGCGAGGTTGCTGTTGGCCCAGCCCTGCAAATTGATCTGACCGCCAAGATCCATGAAATCGGCGTGGATGTCCAAGGTGCCGTCACCCGCCACCGGGCTGTGTTCGGCCACCGTTACGCCTATAAGGCCGGTAACTTCTACATAGGGCGCGCTGATCTGTACCGTGCCATCGCCCGAGTTGTAGGCACTGGTGCTGACGTTGGACAGGTTCTTGCTGCCCGCTGGTAACGCGGTAAATGTCGACGCATACGCTTCAAAGCCTTTACCCAGCGAGAGAGCGATATTGCCGGCAAAGCCGATTGGTACAACGGAATAGAAATTGCCATTGTTGATGGCTGCTCCCGCCAAAACATTGGGACCAAGGCTGAGGCTGGTAATGCCCGAACCATCCAGGTGATCCAGCGCGAAATACAGCACGCCGGCATTGGCAGTCCCCGCTATCTCGCCACTCGGCTGCAGGCCAGAGCCGGGCAGTAGCAGACCAGATTGCTGCAACACGATGGCCGTGGCGGCAATCGGTTGATAGTCGGTCGGCGCCCCCCCCATACCAACGATTTGCAAACTTCCGCCTTCGGCCCTGGAACTACCCGCCTGCGCCAAGAGGCTGCCATCCGCGTACAAACCTGTTCCAGCGCCCAGCACGATCGAACCGGCATCGCTCCATACCGGCGTGGGTACATAGCTGGTTTCGGCGTTGAACGCGCCATTGGCGACAGGCAGGTCATAGACATCGGCGCCGCCCGACACATCGATCAGACTGCCCTGCTGGGTAACCACATAGCCCTGGGCAGAGGTCAGGCTGACACTGCCGCCGTCCAGCACCAGACCGGTGCGAGGGATATAACGCGTCGCCAGTCCGAGGCCCTGATTGTCGCCGGGCACGACCGCCGCCAGGGGATCGATCAGGGATATCCCGGCAGTATTCAGGACCGCATTCGATCCCAGCCACACCTGCGGCACGTTGGGATCCTCGGACACTGGCGTAGTAGTGATATTGATGGTGCCGCCAGGCGCATCAATCGTGCCGTCCACTGTGGTGGACGCAGCCCCCGCCAGCATGATGTTGGCTGCCGCATCGGCGGAAATCACCGCCCCATTGCCCATCGTCAGCGCGCCGGTGACACCGGAATACATCGCGGGGACCCTCACACCACCGCTTGTTTCGTAATTCAGATACAGGCCCGCGTTCAATGAGAAGCCAGAGCCGTTGGCGTCGCGGGAGAGATAACGCAGATAGGGCGCCAACTGTCCTACGCTGACATAGGCGCTATCGGTCGACACACTCTCGCCATAGATGTCTGTGCCGGTGGGCGCGGCCAGCAGCGCACTGACATTGGGCAGCAGATTGTCACGGCTGATCTGCACCATCGCGCCGGGCGCGATATTGGCGTCGGTCAATGACGTAATCGCGTAGTTGTCGAAACCCTGGCCCGCAAAGAAAGAGGGCGACAGATACAGGCCATTGCTCAGCGCCAGATCGTTGGCATTGCCACCGATCTGGACATCGATGGCCTGCAAGCTGAGCGTGCCACCGCCGCTGAAACCGTAGGCGCGCAAGCTGCCGTCCAGCACAAGCTTGCTGCTCCGCCCGAGGGATGCAGGCAGGAACGAATCTCCGGCGTTGAAGCTACGCCCCCCCTGATCGGCGTAGTCGATGAGACTGATACTGCCGCCACTGCCATCGGGTACACCATTGGTCAACTGCAACTGACCGGTGCTATTGACATAGCCGCCGCTCGATGCGTCGAGCAGGCTGCCGGACTGCAGCACGATCGCACCGGTTTCATCGGTTTGAACTGCAGGACTGCTAGGTTGGTCCCGAAACGCGATATCAGATTGGTCCTGAATGAGACTGATGCTGCCGCCGTTGATGTAGCTATCGCCGATGTAATTGCCGGCCGAAGCGTGCGCATCGTTGATCCATAGCCCGTCGGTACTCAGCACCGCGCCGCTGGCAATGGTGATGTCGCCGGGCACGAGCGTGCCAGCAAGGCTGGTCGGATCGACAAAGTAACCTTGACCCGATCCCGTCAAGGTGATCGCGCCCGAGGGTGCGCTGATTTCACCCAGGATGGTGATGGCGTTTGCCGCAAGCTGAACCGCCCCCCCCGGCCGCACGCTGAGCACGGTGCCAGCCTGCTCCAGAATCTCGCCACCGATGCCCACTGAGGGGCCGCTAGTGTTAGTAGCGTTCGAAGTGGAACTTAGGTCTAGCGTGCTGAAGCCCCCCTGCTGCACCAGATTGGCCGAGACCGGCACCCAGCGCGACAGGTCATATGGGTTGGTGCCGGCGAGATCGTCGTTGCCAAGCACGACCGACCACGGCGTATCGACCTGGAAGCCTGGGTCGATCTGCTCAATCGGCGCTACCGATTGCTGCAGCAGGATGTTGAGCCCAAGTGCCTGACCAGCCGTGTTCGTCCCATTGACCACGCTGATATCCAGCATGCCGCCGTTGGGCTGCGCGCCCTGTACTACCTGATTGCGGCCAGCAAACGCCTGCGCGCTGATCTGTCCATCCAGCGTCAGGGCATAGCCCGTCGTGATATTGAGCGTGCCGGCGTTGCCGCCTTGGGCAAAGCCGTTGTCCCAGCGCGTGGCGCCCGTCAACAAAGGATTGCTGAAGTTGGTGCTGACGCCCCAGCGGTTGTCGATAACATCGTATTCGCCGGCGAAACCCACATAGTCCAGATTGGGATCGGCGTCGGCGATATTGTAGACGCGACCATCGGAGGCCAGCAGATTGGGCGTGGTGATCCAGCCGGGCTGATAGGCAACGTAACCGCCATCCAGGTTCAGTTCGGCGCCGCTGCGCACGATGACCTGGGTACCGTTGAAGTTGATGGTGCCGCCATTGGTCATCAGCTGGTTGACGGTGCGCGGTACATCGTCGACATAGCCGGAAAGATTGAGGACAGAGCTGCCTATCCAGGCGAGGCCGTTGACCGTGGTACCGCTTTGGGTGCTGTCTACCGTGAGGTTTTCGGTATGGTAGAGGAAGCTATCGCGCAGCAGGGGCGAGTTGGCCAGCTCGTTCTGGCCCACCAGTGGAATGGTGACCAGTAGCGCCGAGATCGGCAATTCGACATTGGCCAGCCCCGAGACATCGATGACCGCGCCATTGTCGACATAGACGCGGCCACCCAGCGGATCGGTGTAGCCATTAGTGAGATCGTCCTTGGCATTGATGGTGAGAATGGCATCAGGCGCTTCCAGCAGCGAGCCAGACTGGAAGTCAATGATATTGCCGCTGAGGGTGAGGCTGCTGCGGGTGAAGGCGGCGGTAGCCGCGGCGGTGGACGTGGTGGTCGCGCCATCTTCTTCCGGCAATACCGCAGTGATGGAGTTGGGGCCGAGTAACAGCGTGCCGCTACGAGGATATTCTTGGCCATAGTAATCATCCTGGGCGTTCAGAACGATGCTGCCCGGATAGTTGAGGCTGGTGGAGGCCAGTGCAACGCCATCCTGGGTCACGTTATAGCCGTCCATTTCCACTTCGCCGCGGCGTGATTGCAGCAGGCCGGTATTCGTGGCGGTGCCTTCCGGGTAGCTCGAGATCGTTGCCAGGCTCCCAGGCCCCGAGGGCACCACGGACAACGGCAGCGTGGTCTTGGTCGCATTCAAGTTTACGAATTCTGCGCCCGCCGCCAGGATCACCTGCCCCTGGTCGTCGACGATGCTGCCGGCATTGGAGACGTTGGGCGCGGCCAGCAGCACAAAACCTTGCGTGCCGCCGGTGATGGAGGCGCCATTCTGCACCACCACATCGTGGTTCTTGCCGTCGGTGAAAACGCCGTTGACCAGGAAAGGTGTAGCGTTCGAAATGGCGTTGATGCCTCCACTGAGAAATTCGCTGTTGCTGGTGGCAAGGTCGCTGCTGAAAAGATCCAGCGAACTGGCGATCAGCGACTGCGTATTCACCTGGCTGCCGGCACCGAACAGGATGCCGTTGCGATTGAGCAGATAGACCGTGCCTTCGGCCTTGATCTGACCGAAGATCTGACTGGGCACGCCGCTGGGATCGACGATGCGGTTCAGCACGATCCAATTGTTGTTGGAGCCGTTGGTCTGGTTGCCGCCGCTTTGATTGAAATAGAGCGTGGTATTGCGACCGACGTTGAAGCTGTCCCAGGTCAGGATCGCTTTCTGCGCGGTCTGCTTGACCTGTACGGTCACCTGCCCATTGGCCGTGGATTGCGTCGGCGCGTTGGCGTTCTGCCATAGCGTTGGATCCGTGGCCGCGGCGGCGGCCACCTGCAGGCCACCCTTGACCAATCCATTAGGCACCGGCGAACTCAGTTTCTGCGCAGCCTGTTGTGCTGCTTGCTGGATCGCTATCTGAGCGGCGACGGCCTGGGCGGCATTATTGAGGTTAGCCAGCGACTGTTGCACCGCCTTTTGCTGCAGCAGTTGCGCTGGTGTCTGCGCCGCTAGCCCCTGAATGGTCGACCCGGGTACGGTATTGACCGCTGTTTGCGCCGTTGTTTGCCCTTGCTGCTGCGCTAACCATGCTTGACTGAGTACCGGCGGTCCGCTGGCATGTGCCTGCATGGCTGCCAGCGAGAGGACCGATGCGATCGCGGACGCCAAGGGATGTCTGGCGCTCATCGTGCGCGACGATGGACGTAGACGTTTGCCTGAACCGATCGGTTGAATCACGAGAACATATCCCCTGGTGTATGTCGCACAACACAAAGCCAAGCCTTCGGCGGTTAGACCGATGTCTGCGACACCGACTGAACCATGTCATCAAAATTTAATGTGCACTGTCGTTTTCGTTTCACACCGGTTTCGCATGACGTCGCGCCATGAGCGAATTTGTGGCAATAGGAAGTCAGCATTCACGTCTAGTGAACGCCAATCGGAAAACCAAACAACGTTGTTGGCGGCGGCGCTGGTGGTGGTCGCTGTGGTGTCACTGAATGGCCGAGATGATTTCCCATCCGGTTGCTCAGTGCGGAAAAATTAAACTGCCCGACCTGGCGATTACTCGGTTCGCGTGTCACGGCGTCGAGTTCGCTCGCTTGACGGGTCGGCGATCTGTTGTCCGCCGACATCAATTGACGATTGAGGCAATCGTAAGACAGCGCTTGGTGACCATTGACGCTCACGTCTACGCACGACGCAGCGACGCCTGGCGGCACATCGACACTGGGCTCGACCTGCCCGACTGCCGGTGCCGCTGCCGCACAAAGTAGGCACAGTATGTGGACGTGAATCCGCATCGCCGATACCACCTCGGTTCGAATCAGGGTGACGAACGCGTGTTATTGCCTGCCGGAGGTGCTTCCAGGTCGAACGAGATCGTCGTGACTTTCGCATCCACACCCTGCACGACCACTGCCGTCAAATCGTTCGACATGTTGCCGCCCAGCACAACATTACGATCGAGCAACAAGCCGCAACCTTTGCTTTGATAAACGCTATTGATAACCGGCTGCGCGTCCTGCGCGATGCGAGCAAGTACTTTCACGCGCGTCGCTTCCACTTGCTTGGTGACTGTGGCGGCATGGGCCTGCATCGTCTGTACACGTTGCGACAAGGCCTGCTCGCGCGCCTGACGCTGATCGGGGCTTAGCGACGCAGCTTGCGAACGGAAAGCCTGTACGTCGGCATCAATCGGCTTTCGTTCTCCATCGAGCTCGGCCTGCGCCTGATCGGAAAGTTGCTTCAATCGCGCGGAAGCTGCCTTGCCGATCTTGGCATTGGCGAATATCGCCTCGCGAGACAGCAAACAGACCCCTGCGACGGCCGGACCGCTTGATGATTGGCTCGCGCTGTTCTGGGCATGCGCAGGCGATACCGACGTACTGCCAAAAATTACGCTGGCAACCATCAACAAAGTGATATCGAAACGCATGGCATACCCTCGTGGAAACACTGGTTTGAATAGTGAACAAAAATGCGCTTTGAGTCGTTGCATTACAACGGCGTCATCACGGCTTCTTCGTACTCACCGCATTGGGGTCGTAGCGTTGTTCGTACAGCTGATCGCCATACCCTTGCGCCGCGTTTTCCAGCTTGACTCGCGACGATTGAGCGAACGGCTCGCGGCTGGATAAAACCGTGCGCACATTTATATGACTGTACGCATCGAGAATTTCGCTACCCACCTTGTATAGCTGGACGTTTTTCGCAGTACATGTGGTTACCTGGCCTTGCGCCACTTTCAATTGGCTGGTCAGATCGGCTTCACTTGCATCCTGCGCTTGCATCTGCACTTTCAACTGAGCAAGTGTCTGGTGTTGTTGTTGCAACGTTGCGTCGTCTGCCGCTCGCGCGGCGTGTTCACGAGTCAGTTCCGATGCGTCGCGCCCGGCGAGTGATTGCTTGCTTGCCAGCTCATTTTTCGCTGCCGCCAACGCCTTGCGTGCCTCATCGCGCTCCTGCTCCAATGTAGCCTTCTGCGCCTGCCATTGCGCTTGTTGGTCCTGAAGATTCTGTAGCTGGCTGCGTGTGTCGCTGAGTTGGCCGCGCAACTGCTCCTCCAGGGTTTGGGCCGTGGCGGGATGTGTAAGCATCAGCAAGCATAGGATGCTTAATGAAATCACGAAGCGCTTCATCATTCGATCCTCAGAATTTCGTGCTGAGCTCAATCTGCAACACATCGATGGCCAAGGGTGGGCCGTACACCTGCTTGGCATCGTAATAGCGAGCCGATAGCCAGGTACGCGGTGCAATGCCGTAGTCGGCGGTGAAAATGAAGCCTTTGTTGTTGGTGCCGCCAAGGTCGAAGTTCGCGTCTGTCAGACCATCGAGCATCGAATCGGGCTGTACGTACTTGTAGCCGAGCGCGATGTTCCATTCGTTGGCTTCCATGGGATGCGGCGTGCCGACAATGCCGCGCACCAACCACGCAACCGGCCCGCTTTTGTAGGGACCCTGAGTGGTTGCCGTTGCACCGCTTTGATAGTTGTTGATAGGTTGGCCCAAGCCACCGGGATACCGATTCAAAGCGTCGCTTTCGTGGTAGGCCATATTGCGTGCATAGTCTGCCTGGAGACGGACCGACGTCTCACCTAACTTGAAGTCGAGCTGGTTGTAGAAATCGGCAACGTGATAGTTGTAAGAGAGGCCGACAAATTGCGGCTGTGCGTAATTGCTCGGCGATGAAGGGTCCGGGATGATGTCGCGTATCAAGAATACGGTGTTGCCCTTTTGCATGTACTGCGGTGCTGTGTCATCCGTACTGCAATAGTTGATCCCGGTGTAAAGGGCGCACGGTGAAGAGAGCTCGCCGCGCATGTGGTCGAAGTAGTAGTAGGCCAGCGCCGACTTAAATTGGGTATCGTTATCGATCTTCCATGTTGCACCTATTTGAGCGGCCGTCATCCACTTTTCATTGCTCACGTTCTTGTCGTAACCAAACGCCTCCGACGGTGAGTCAGAGGAGGTGTATTCAATAGGAAATGCGCCAACCGTTGCGAACGAGTTGAGACTATCCGTAAAGGGCAGATCGAAGTGGCCCGCAACGCCATCGAAATTCAGCTCAGTCGAATAAATAAGATCCGACACCACAAACGGCTGCGCCATACGGCCAGCCGTGAGCGAACCCCAATCGGTGGGCTGCCAGCGAATCCAGGCTTGATCCAACCAAAGGTCCTTCTTGGTCAAGCCGCCGCCCAACGTCTGTGTGGTGGACACCGGGTTGTCGTCGCTACCCGAGCCGACGCGAACACCTGCGGTTACCGTGTCGCCCAGTTTCACTGCAACGCCCAGGTGAGCCTGCAGACGCAGCATATTCAGGCGATCCTGCTGGGAATTGAGAATGGGCGGATTCGCGCCCTGCGTGATGCTGTTGATGTCGAACGGGCCATTGCGATTGAACGCACCGTAATCGATGAAGTACGGGGAGTTGTTTCGGCTGTAAAACCACGATTCGTCGCGCACATGCACGTCGCCATACCAACTGATACGGTCAAGCCATTCGGGTATCGCGTTAGGCGTGGCCCAATGTTCGGTCTTGGCTTGCGCAACCACTTCTTGCTTGACTTGATCGCGTATTTCGTTGCGCACACTTTCCGGCACGTATGCAACACGCACATCACCCGGCTGCGCGCCATCGGATGGGGGCGCTGCAGAAACAGCGCTGCGTGCCTGTGCAGCTTCTGTATTGGCCTGCGCAAGCAAGCCATCCGCATCGGCCTGGGTGATCAAGCCTCGCTTCACCATGAGTCGAATGAGATTGACCGTTGCATTTGGCGACGGCGCGGCGGCATCTTGGGCGAAGACCGAAACAGCTGCGCCACTCAGCAGGAGGCCGATGGATAGACACAGCAATCCCCGGCGTAGACGTCGGGGATCTCGGGCGGCAATTTTAGACTTCATCAGATTCTCCAATACGGTTACGCGGCGATCGTGCTCAATGAGAAAAGTGTGGCAATGCTGTATTCATCCCGGTCGATGGCCGCGCATCGCAACGCGCACCGGCATGCTCAGGCTTGGCGGCGGTGGCGTGTCGATGTGCAGGCCACGCAGTACGTCGAGTAGCGCGTTATCGGTGGCCTGTATGCCGCTGGAATTGATCAGCTCGATACGCGTAACACTGCCATCGGTGGACAGCCATAGCCTCGCGTGCACGTCAAAGATCAGCCTTCGCGTGCGGTCATCGCGTTGAATCGCTTCTTGCAGCGCGTAGCCCAAATATTGCTCGTAGGACGAACCGCCCACGCCACTGCCGCCATTGCTGCCGACCATGCCGCCACCGTCGCCGGCAGCGATGTTGAACGAGTCGTTGCCTGCCTGTGCCGGTGCATCGATGCTCACTTGCTTGGCGACATCGGGTGCCTGTTTCGGCGCCTCGACCGGCTTGGCCGGTTCGTTTGGCTTGGGCAACTCCTGTTTGACTTCTTCGAGCTTCTTGGGTTCGGGCGGCTTTTCTTTGGTTGGCGGAGGCGGTGGCGGCAATGGCGTAATCGTTGCGATGCGCGGCGCTTCTTTGCGAACGCCTACTTGATGGCGGGCAAACGTCCAGATCAGCCACGCAGCAATAAACACCGCCGCAAGCGCGATGATGCGCCCACGCCACTGGCGCCAACGCGATTGCTCTGGATACCCGGACTCATGCATCACAGCGCTCCGGGGTCAGTTGGACTTTTTGCCAGTCACGAGCCCGACCTGCGAGAGATCGAGGCGACGTAACAGGTCAAGGATGTCCACCACTTTCTGGTATTGGACATTCGAGTCACCCTTGACGATGACGGGGAAATCCGGCGTGAGCGCCTTCTGCTGGCGCAGCCGCTGCTCCAGCTCATCGATCGTCACCGGAAAGGCGTCCAGAAAGATCTGTCCACTCTCCGACACCGTGATCGCTTTGGTCTGTGCCTTGGCCAGGCTGACGGACGCGCTAGCCTTGGGCAGATTGACTTTGACGCCTTGCACCGCCGCAGTAGTCATGATGATGAAGATCACCAACAGCACATAGGCCAGATCGAGCATCGGCGTGATGTTGATATCGTCGTAGGGCTTGTCTTCTTCCTGGGCTCGCATGTGCGTTTCTCCTAACCATCAACAGTGGATTGATCGATGGCGCGGTGAAGCTCCGCGAGGCGCGTAACAAACTCGTCCACGAATACCTGCATGTTCGCGGTCACTGACTTGTTGCGCGTCAACAGGTAGTTGTAGCCAAACAGCGCAGGGATCGCGACGAACAAGCCGGCTACCGTCGCGAGCAACGCGGCAGAGATACCTGGTGCGATCGCGTTGATGTTGACGTCACCGGCGGCGGCGATGGCGGCGAACGTGATCATGACGCCGACGACCGTGCCGAGCAGGCCGAGGAAGGGACCGCCGGAGATGGCAATCGTCAACATCACCATCGAACGCGACAATGCCTGGTTTTCGCGCACCAGCGTCGAATCCATCACCGCCCGAATGGCCTCGATGGACTCGCTTGCGATCACGAGTCGGCCATGGCTATCGCGGCGACGCCACACTTCTTTGGCGCCGGTTTCATACAGTCGGTAAAGCGAGGAACCCATGAGCCCCCGCTGCTCACTCGGGGTCACCTTTCCGTCAGCAAGTCCCAGCAGATCGCCACCGAGCTCTCTAAAACGGCGCAGGAAACGATCGTTGGCGTTAGACACCAGCGACACATAACGCCCGCGCTGCCACATCACCACCCAGGAGATCAGGGCCATGATCATCAGTGCGCCGATGACCACCCACGCATCGACCGTGACTGACTTGACGATGATGCCGAAGTAACCAAAACCGAATCCAGATTTCTTCTCGTCTTCGCCATAAGCAACCAGCTTTGATTCAGCGCCCTGGGAAAGTGCATCGGCTGCGATGAGAACCGGCGAACGCGCGACACGCGAAAGTCTGACCTCGTCCATCTGCCCCACGAACGAGGCGTAAGGCACTGCAGTTGTACTGAGGTTGGCAAGGTCACCGCCGATCGTCGCGCCGGCATTCAATGCGGGCAACGTCGCGGACAGATTGGCGTAGCGCTTACCGTCGACATACAGCACGACATCGTTGCCGTTCGCAGTGACGGCAAGGTGAGTCCACACCGCAGGCTTCAGTGGAGTGCCCGCGACACTGCGCTGCGGCTGGTCACCGTCCACTTCAACGAAAGGCGCGCCGGCGTTGATGCCGATAAGGAGTGCCTTACCATCCTGTCGATGGCCGTACAACAACGTCTGTGTGGTTGGTAACGCGTCAAGCTTGATCCAGGCACTGAACGTGAAGCTGCCACCTTGCGTCGTGTTCAGCGACGCGCTACCCGGAAGTGTCAGCACAGTTGACCCCTCGAAACGCGCAGCGCTTCCGATGACGCCGCCATCAACAATGCGAGGAGTTCCGCCGACGACGTTGTTGCTATAGGCGGTCGCGTCTTTCGGCGCAGTGCCAGTCTTATCGTCAAAGTGGTACACAAGCGTGTAGTCGGCATCGAACGTCGCCGCTCCGCTGCTCAGCGCGGGTGCCTTGTCGTTGCCGTAATACATCCATACGGTTTGCTGACCACTGGCCGGCAGTTCGGGAACATCCAGCCAGATTTGCGCCACACCCATGACCGGGTCGAAGCTTTCGATCTGATAGTTGAGCGGCGTCTTGCCGTCACTGGCGACAAAGCGAAGATCAGTTCCTGTCTTTGTCACACCGTCAAATTGGAAGTTGCCCGGATGCAGCCGAATGAGCAATGGCATACGGCCCGCCGATTGGGCCAGGTCCGCTCCCTTCGCCGTGGTATCAATCGTGATTGGTTTGCGGTATGACCAATCGTCGTTCCACCACGACGTGTCGGTTGCAGTGCTCAGCCGCGGCATCAGCGCGAGAAGAAGCGCGCATGCAAAGATCAGGTAACGCATGGTCAGTGAACCTCTGTCCGAATGTGGCGATGTATTTACGGTGTCGAGACTTCTTAGAGCCCAGCCTTGACGCTGAAAAGGAGTTGCCCGTCATGCGCCTTGGTCTGCACGCCATTTCTGAGCGGATAGGCGTATTCGACTTGGCCATCCAAGTAATGAAACACGGTGAAGCGCGTACCAACGCCCGTACTCAGCAGCGTGAAGCGCCCGCGCTGTCCCGGTAGCGGATCGATCAACTGAAGGTGCGCGCCATCGAAAAAGGCATGGAAGCGCCAATCGTTGGCAAAGCTACCCAACCATGCATTGATGGATGGACTGCGCAGTTCAATGGAACCGACGCCACCGGTGTCGGCGGTCTCTTCGGCTGATAAGTAACCGCGCACGGTGGTTTCGCCACCGGCGGCAAATTGTTCGCTCGATACCAATGGCGCATCCGCCACTTGACCGCTGAAACGCGTGACCAGTGAGTAGTCGCCGGTGAATAGGCGCGAGTAATTGAAGTCGGCATGCAGGTACGCGAAGTTGTCGCGCGCGTTGAAACGTTGATTGTCGAAGGCCGAGTTTTCGCTTCCCGCCCCGCGCAGGCCGAAATTTCCGGCAAGGGTGAAGCCGGTTGTCGATTTTTCGCCAACATGTTGACCGGTGTAAGCAAGCGTCAGCGGAACGTAAGTCAGGGGCGCTTTTTCAGTCTCGCCGCCGAGCGTGATGTTCTGGTCAAAGTGCTTGCGGCTAACGCCAAACGACACCGACTGCGTGTATTGGCCCAGTGCTGACAACTGCAGGGTCGCCTGCAAACTGAACGCTTCGCCCTTGCCCAGTACGGTGGTACCGCCCAATGTGTTGGCGTTGCTGTTGGACTTATATCCCGAACCGAGCAAACTCCAGTCGCTGCTGAGTGGCGCCAAATAGGAGAGCGCATAGACCTCCGTCGCGCTTCGATCCTGCGGCGCTACGATATAGGACGCCGAAATGGTATGGCCCAGCTGCCAGAGATTGTCGTAACGGATGTTGGCGATCGTGCGCAAATCGGGCGTATCGGCGCTGTGATCGTTATCGACTTCGACGCTGCCATGCAGCGGATTGCTGTCATCGACCTTCAGTGTCACATCCATCGTCTGGGGCAGGCTACCGGGACTGAGTACCGGAACGACTTGCCGCCCAGGCTGTCGATTGAGATCGGTCAATTGTTGTTGAACGTTGGTGAAATTAGGCACCGTTCCTTCGGCGAGCGAAGGCACCGCGTCGCGAATGGCTTGTGGCGAATGATATTTGGCGCCAACGACGCGCACATGACCGATCTCGTTCTCCGAGACCTTCAACAAAACGACACCACCCTTCACTTGTTGTGGCGGAATTTCCACCACGACTGATTGATACCCGGCCGACTGATACAGCTTTTGCAGCGCGTCGCGCGCGGCGTGCACATCCGTCATGCTGCGGCCCGGACCAAGAAAAGGCTCTACTGTTTTTTCGATATCGACGGCACCGAGCAACGTATTGCCACGCACCAGATATTCGTTGATCTGATAGGTCGACGGTGCCGGTGTCGGCACACCTTTTGCTGCATCCTGCGCAGTGGCGTAAACAGGCAACAAAAATGCAACGGCAAGCGCCAACGGGCAACGCACGCCCCCCCATGCACAAATTCCCTTCCGCATGCTCATGCCTCGCCCTGATCCTGAGTCATTGATTCAGCTCCATGTGCAAAGCGACTTGGTGAAGCTAGCGCAAGGTAGATAACCGAATCACGACAAGCACGTGTCGGACTCAAAACATCAAATGAATCGGTGTTGGCAGCAGTGCCCTGAAAACCCCGCAGATGGGTTCGCGATGCGCCGTAATGGCCGCTCAAGGCCTGAACCGTTGCACGGCCATTCCGTTCGCACGGGTGTTCAGTGATCGGCAAAAAGACCCGGCGACCAAACGGCGTTGATACCCATAACGATCGCGCAGCTTTATTTCCGCATGTGGTAAGTGATCCATTCACGCGCCTGGTTTTTCTGATTCGATTGGCCACACAACATTTACCCTTCAGGGCCGGCGAAATGCCGTCCATCGATCAAATAGAGGATCCCCACGCAGTCGTCGAACCGCTCGCGGTGTATTTGCTGGCTGTACCAGGCGTCCATGCCTTCCAGTCATCGTCCTTGCATGGATAGACAGATGACAGCGTGTGCGACTGAACCGTGTCATTAAAATTTAATTTGCCGACACCAATCCACGCGAAAACGACGCCTTGAGACATCAAAGCGTCATACAGTTAGAAAGATTTGGCCTTCCAGATACGACTTAACTGAGAACGACGATGCCGCCGGGCAGTTCGATCACGCGGGCGCCATAGGCGTCACGAATCAAGGCGGCGACGTCGCCGAGTTGGTTGAGCGAAAATCTGGCCTGTACCTTCCGTGCAGCCAAGCGATCGTTTGCCAGGATGAGTTTTCCCGGGCGATAACGATTGATTTCCACGATGACATCCGAGAGCGGCTGACCATCGAAGATCAGTACGCGTCGTCGCCATGCCATGGTCAGATCGGTATCGGCGTGACTCAATGCGTCCATTCCGCCGCGACCGTAATCCACGCGCTGTTCTGCCATCAGAGATGCGCGCTTGCCGCCATACTCGAGTGTTGTCACGCCATCCAGACCCGTAACTTGCACTTGCGATCCCGTGCAGCGAATATTGCATTGTGTTTGCCCAGATACCTGCACGCGTCCTCCGCCGGCGTAAACCGTGAATTGACTTTGCGCTGCACCAGAGGTCTTGATATTGATCTCGCCGCTGATCAGGTCGAGGCCAACGGCATGTCCTGCGGCCTTGCGCAAATTCATCGTGGTCTGCGTGTTCATCTCGACGATCAGGCCCGGACTCAGTTCAACCTGCCGTTGCTCGCCCGTGCCGGTGCGGTAGTCCGCCGACATGTCCGATAACGATGGCCACAGTTGCAACGGCGGTCGCACCAGGAGGAGCGCCGCCGAGGCGGCTACAGCGCCACCGAGAAAGGTCCGACGCGTCATTCGCCTAGGCTGCATGCGCGGCTCCGACGAGATGGCAGTGACAGAGGTAGCGATTTGCGCCGCCTCACTTGGAGACACCGCTTGCGCAGCGGGCCCAAGGTTTTCCCAAAGACGTCGGGTCTGGGCGAATGCTTCCACATGCGCGCGACTTTGCGCGCACCACTGCTCAAATGCGCGCGCGTCTTTTGTGGTGACCATGTCCGACTTCAGATGCAAAAGCCAACGCTGCGCTTCGCGACGCAGGCCCGCTCCGTGGTTGGGGACGTTATCGAACAGTTTCATGCTTCTAAGACTCTTTTCCAGCGCCGGGACCGAACCGTTGGGTGATTTTTCGATCAAGCCGCTGCCCGCAATGGAAAAGTGCCTTTCTCAGCTCTTTCCCAACCATGCGCACGGAGATGCCAAACCTCAGCGCGAGCTCACTCAGCGGAACGTCGTCCAGCCGCGCTGCGGTCAGAATTTCCCGCTGACGGGAACTCAGCTCTCTCAACGCCTTTTCCAGCGCGTGCACTTCAAACTGTGCGTGCACAATCCGCGCGGGATCCAAGGTTTCGGCGCCAACGTTCAGCAATTCTTCCACCTCGCTCCCCGTCAAATAGCGCGCATCGACCTGGCGCTGATCCGCGGCGACGTTAAGCGCCATTCGGAAAAGGTAACCAATCGGATTGCTGAGTGCCGATCGACTGTCCCCCATTCGCTCAATGCGCAGATAGGTTTCTTGCAACGCATCGTTGACGAGATCATCGGAACCGAGCCGATACTTGAGGCGCCGCCGCAGTTCGGAGCGCTGTTCGAGGAACAAGCGAAGCAACGAAAACGGCGAAGGCTCCATGGCAGTTCTTTTCTACTGCGCTGCGTGGTCGGTTGTCGCGCAACCCAAGCCCGACTCAGCGCTTCGCGGTATCAACAGCACGGTTAATGGTTCTGGCATGGTCGAGGGAGGTGCGTCGAGTGTCAGTTGCTCCAATGCTCTCACGACCCGAGCGTTACGCGCCTGGGTTGACTCGCTCAATATGCGTGTCTTCTTCACGCGGCCATCGGCGGCTATCCATAGCTGCAGTGCGAGGCGGTAATTTCCTGGGCGCGTCTGCGGAGACCGGCAGAGCGCCAACTCGATCGGTTTCTGTATCCGTGCCGCATAGTGGCTGATGCTGCTTTCACTGCCTTCTGCGACAACATCGAGTTGACCCAATGTGCTGTTTGGACTGGCGTGAGCACCCGGATCAACCACCTTCAGAGTGAAAGCCTGATCGGAAGAATAGCTTGCTGTGAGACCGGTCCCTATCAGTATTTTCAGCAATGCATCCACTTTGTTGAAGTCTCCGAGCACCCCTTTGGAACGTACCCCAGCAGTCATTGCATCATCAAACAATACCGCTTGTCCGGTGACTTCGCTGTACTGCCTGAGCGCGGATAGAAGCGGCTGTGGCGGGATGTTGAAACTCACCTTTTCGATTTGGTTTTTTTTGTCCACCCCAGGAACCTGATACGGCAATGCCTGGTATGCCAAACACGTTTCCGAGAGCATCAGCCCCACAATACACAGCATCAGTCTGTGCTGAAATTGTTTGGCTGCACTCTTATTTACGCGATGACGCGCCACATCCCCTCTCCGAGCGGAACTGACAGGTTAAGTGTGCGATATGACAGTGGGGTGACGATACTTTGGGGCTTCTGGCGCTGCGCCAAGACAGGCGACAAGACGTCAGCGTTTGAAAGATGGCTTATCAGGTCAACGTCCAGCCTCGCACTGAATCCTAAAATCAGAACGTTGCCAAAAATAGGGACGGCGGGAGTCCTCCAGTACGCGACAGCGCGTTCCGGGTTCCAGCGCTCTATCGCGTCCAGGGCGACTATGATGCCTGAGGCGAGTCGCGTGACTCGACTATGAAACGCGTCTTCGCCAACGCCATTGTTCACACCGACTCAGTTGCACTGATCGCAAACATCGAAGCGTAACGTGGATGAACACGCGACAGGCTAAGTCGCATGTTTCAGGCCGACAACACGGCAATCGGCAGATACGTCGTTAGGCATATTCCAACCTACGACGTTGCTACAAGAGTTACGACTTCCAGCGGCGGTGCGAATACATGCGTGCAATACCTCTGAGGGGAGGGCAAGGCCGGAAACACCCTCCCCTCATTGGCAATTCCAGCTAGCTAGCGCAGAAAACAGGTCGCCGATGAAACAACTGTCATGTGGTACGAGCTTGGGGCATCGATGAGACAGTTCGAAATTTTCGGTGACTGCCTTCTGCACGGTCACGGTAACCCAACGCGATTCAAAGCGGCATCGCCTCATAGGCCAAGATACTTGTCTTGAGCAGTCCATTTGCCGTGGCATTAGAGAATCAGCGTGTGGCTTTTACCCTGCTCAATACGTAGCGTTATGTGCTTGTTCTCGTTGTCGATGTCTCGTCCATTCCACATTGCCAAAATCAAGCGGTGTTGTGTGCATCCCAGCGCTAAGCTACGGCCCATAGTCAGAAGACGCACCCACATGCAGTAATCGATCACCCGCAAGCTGTTCAGCCTTATTCCGAGACTTCTCCCAGGAAGATGTTTGGCCAAGCGCCTGGTATACACGTGCCTCAACCCAGGCGGCGCGCCAATCCGTATTACTCCACATGGAAAGACTGCCACTGACTGCTATAGCCTGATCGAGATGCCCGATGTCCAGGAGCATCAGCGCGTAGGATTTACCGACACTTACAATAACTTCTGGTACACCCAGCTTCTCCGCAGATGCCATGGCCAGCTTGAACTGCTCGACAGCCTTGTCATGATTCCCTTCGATCCAGTACTGAGCGGCAATCGCGCGTATCACATAGATGTGGGTCCAATCATCCTTCACCGATAAGTGGGTTTCCCACTCGACCATGGCCGAGACGTCATGCTTGGCCTCATCGGCCTTACCTGCACGCTGAAGGGCAGATATCCGAATAAGCCAGGTTTCTGCGTAATCTCGCCGATCGCCTTCCGCCAGTGCAGGCGTCAGCGCTTTCGAAGCCAATGACGCGGCGCGCTCGTTATTTCCCTGGTCCAGAGCCACCCTGGCGAGCAACTTGTTTGTCTCGGCAATCTGTGCGGCATCGTTCTTGGGATCTGCTTCGTTGACGATCAGCTCACCAAATGTAGCGGCTTCGGATGTTCGTCCGTTATCGGCCAGCGCTATAGCACGAACCATGGTTAATTCGCGGCGCATCGGAGCGTCGATGAATCCAAAATCTCTCTCATTCACGGGCCAGAAGCGATCCGTCGTGCCCAACTCGTCGGTGAACTTCAACAGCATTTGCTGCGCGTATGCCAAACCATCCAATGTAGACGGCAACATGGATCGCATGCCCATTCCATGGAACTGATCATAAGCATTCTGCAGCAAAGATACCGCCGCGTCGGGCTGCGCCCGGCGCTCAGCGAGAAGTCCCATCTCGAAATCCGCCTTGGCGGCACCTACGGCATCGCCCGACAACGCGTAGTTAACGCGGGCCAAGCCGAGATCAGAGGTCGCATCATCCAATCTCCACAGCATCTGTTCCACATAGGAATGATCCAAATAAGCGTTTGCCAGCGCCTCAGTGTCTTTCTGCTTCTGCAGCGTATGCAGCGCTTCAGTGAGTTTGGCCTCGCCTTCGACGTCTTGGTTTTTATCGCTGTAAATCATTCCGAGCTTTGTCAGGATTTCCCCACGCAAGACGGGTTCTTGTTTTTTATCGGTTAACTGCTTCAACAAGGTCGACAGGCGTTGTTCGCACGAGTCCTTTTTCCCTTCATCGCAATCGAGCGAAGCCACCGTGTAGGCAAGTTCCGGCTTGTTACGCAGGTCGGGCGGTGCCATATCGATCAGTTCGCGCGCGGCATATGGTTGGCCGGCCAACCTTGCCGCATCGATACGCTGCATGTATTCCAATTGCGAGTCACTGGCAACACGCGGTCCGCTCGCTCCCGCAGCGTAGCCAAGCTGTGCAAGCAGCAAATCGCTGGCAGCACGAGACGCTTCCAATACATCACTGGATGACGACTCAGCTCGCCATGTATGTCCATCCTGGCTCCTCGCATCCAGATGAACACGCCAGCGGTTACCTGCCAATTCGACATGTGGACGTATCACTAAAGCAAATGAAGAAAGCCCTTCACCCGAAGCATCGGCGCGCTCTTTAAGTAGTTCCAATACGGCTTGACTGGTTTCTGTGGGAATCTTTGCCTCGTGCAGTCTTGTCGATATCAGATCCATCAAGCCGAAATGCAGCCATTTCCAATCTTCGGGTGCATTGACCTCCACGGGAAGCACGATCGCCGCACTTTTGTTGAAATGAATAGCCGCTTGAGCCTTTTTTGGGCGAAGCCTCTGCTCTCCCGCGTAGCCTGCAGCAAGAACGAGCGCGAGAATCAAAGCAACAAAGAGGTAACGACGGACTGGCCTCACATGCGGCAAAATACCGATCGCGTCACCGTCATCCACGTCACCCGCAGCTTCCGAAACGAGGCCATATGGTTCGACGCCCGAATCATGTTTCACCGAAGCCGGCGCACCGAAAGTAACCGTAGTATCGAGCATCCAGCGGTAACCAACGCGTGCGATGGTCTTTATACAGCGCTGTTGCTCATTGCCGACATCGCCCAGCGTGCGCCTCAAGCGGACGATGGTCTGGGCCAGGAGATTCTCGCTTACGTCAGTACGTCCCCACACGGCGGAAATCAATTCGTCCTTTCCGATGGGACGCTCGCGGTGCTCGATGAGATAAACCAGGCAATCGAAAGCACTGGCAGGGACAAAGAGCGGCTCGCCATCTCGGCTCAGCTCTCTGGCAACAGGGTTGAGGCAAAAATCGCCGAACTTGTAAATCTTGGCTTCCATGCGGTGAATCATAGGCCTGAAGGGCTTGCCATTTCAGCGATGCAAGATACAGGCTCAGCCTGGGTGCTGAATATCCAGAACGCCACGCTCGAACGCAAGCTTGCCAGTTAGGGCGAGTCGCTTCGGTTGGGACTTGATGACTTGGCCGAAGCGACTTTCGTTGCGGCCTCCGTGCTCCGAGATTCGAATGTGGGTTTCCGGCTGATCCCCATATATGCCTGTCTATTGGGGCCAACGTGTTCTTCGTCACGTGCAATAGGTCGCAATGCGGCGGCGGCGTCCTAAATTGACAAACATCTGGCACCTTGCGGCGATAGATGGCCTGTCCGCAAAACGCGATGATTTGATCGCAATGTCTGATAACAGGCAGACACGGCCACATGGATGTCAATTCGGTGCGGATTGCACATGACGCAATCTTTTGGAGCCACGCACGGGCTCCCGATCGTTACAGGGGCAATCCATGAATGACAGATGCTTGCATCGCAGGCATGCGGCAGGTTTTACGTTGATCGAGCTGATGATCGTGGTGGCGATCATTGCGATCCTCGCCGCCATCGCCATGCCGATCTATAGCAACTACGTCACGCGTAGCAAGCTTACCGATGCGCAGAACGGGCTGAGTGCCACGCGTGTCCTGATGGAACAGTACTACCAGGACAACCGGCAATACCCGAGCACGAGTAACTCGGCTAACTGCGGCGCGAGCATGCCCACATCGCAGTATTTCAGCTACACCTGTGCCTTGACCTCGGCGGGCTACACCATCACGGCCAGCGGATCTTCTCCCTCTACCATCAATTTCCAGTTCACGATCAACCAGGCCAATGCGCGCGGCACCTCCTACGCTGGCAGCTGGTACACCACCCCAACTACTACTTGCTGGGTTACCGCTCCGGGTGTGTGCCAATGAGTCGATCCGGGCAGCCTGGTGTCAGCCTGATCGAGCTGATGATCGTGATTACGATCACGGCCATCCTGGTCATGCTTGGCATTCCCAGCTTCCAGCAGTGGATGCTCAACACGCGCATCCGCAGCGTCACCGAATCGATCCAAAACGGGCTGCGGCTCGCCCGCAACGAAGCATCGCAGCGCGGCGCCGACGTGCGCTTTCAGTTGATCTCCAGCAGTAATTGGCAGGTCTGCACGTTACCTGCCAGTGCAGCCAGCGCAGCTGCCGCCACCGATTGCAGCAGTGCCTCGAGCACGGTGCTGCAGACGGTCAATTCGCCCGGCAGCGCCAGCAACGTGCAGGTCGGCGCCACGACGGCCACCAGCAAGGTAGCCACCAGTGCCTATAGCGGAATCATCAGCGGCGGCATTCCGGCTGGCATCACGTTCACCTCCCTGGGCCGCCCGTCCGACTACGGCAATACATCGATTCTGCGCATTGATGTCACCGCGGCCGAAGCGTCAATGCAAGCGACCAGCCGACGTCTCGTCACCACCATCTCGGTGGGCGGGATGGTGAACATGTGCGACCCCGCTTTCACGCTAAGCGCTAACAGCCCGCAGGGGTGCCCATGAAATACGTAGACCCTCGATGGAGCCGCACGCGGCCCGCCACAACACGCCGTGGCTTTGTCCTGCTGGATGCCTTGGTCGCGGTCGTGATCTTTTCGATCGGCATTGTCGGACTGGTGGCATTGCAGGGGGCGGCGATGCAGATGACCGGCGCCGCCGGCTATCGCATCGACGCAGCCATGCTGACCGATCAGCTTATCGCGCAGATGTGGGCCAATGGCGATCCCAGTCAGCTGCTGACTGATTACGTCGGCAGCGGCGGCAAAGGCGATACCAAATATATGACCTGGCTCAGCAGCATCGATTGCACGTCGACATTGCACGTGACGGGCTGCCTGCCCGGCGTCCCGGCCAATCCTCCCAGCATCCAGGTAAGCCAACAGGCCATCACCAATTCAAGCAATGCCCAATACCAAGTCACGATCACGATCAACTGGCAGGCTCCCGGTGAAAGCAACCCGCATAGCTATGTATCCATTACCGACATTGGCTATTGATCCCATGCTTCGCTTACGACTACGTCGCTTAAGACAGCAGGGTTTCTCGTTGATCGAACTGTTGGTCGGCATGTTGGTGAGCATGATCTGCATCCTGGCGATCATGTCGGCTTTCGCGGTCTACGAAGGCCATAAGCGCACCACGACAAGCGGCAACGATGCTCAGCAAAACGGCAGCTATGCGTTGTATGCGATGGAGCGACAATTGCGTACGGCCGGTTCGGGCATCGTGCAGGGCTTTAACTACAGTCTATGGGGCTGCCCGGTCAGTGCGTATAGCTATACGGGCAGCAGCACGACGCCAACCTTGCCGGCCACGTCCCTGCCCGCTCCATTCAGCACCTCCAGCTGGCCGCTGACTGCACGATTGGTACCGGTGTTGATTGCGGCCGGCGGCAGCAATGCGGATGTCATCGGTACGGTCAGCGGCAACTCGGCGTTGCAGGTTTTCCAGATCACCGTCAGCAGCACACCCTCGGCAAGCAGCGTGGTGGTCAGTAATGCTCTGGGCATCCTGACGGGCGACTATCTTATAGGCACGCTGTCCAATGGCACCTGTGCATTGGTGCATACCCCCAGCGCATCGCCGACGGCGCAGGTCAGCAGTACCAACATCGCGCTGGATATGACCAACAGTGCGCCGACTGGCCTGATCACGGCCACCAAGTTGTTCGATCTGGGCCCCTCTCCCGCTTTCACCCTGTTCGGCGTCGATCCCAGCACCAACTCATTGGTGTCGTACGACCTGCTGCAGCGGCCGATCAACAATAATGCCGCCACCGTCATGCCGATCGCCGATGGCATCGTGCAGCTCAAGGCGCTGTACGGCATCCACAATATTGGCGATACCAATCCCAACCAGATCGATCAATGGGTACAGCCCACCGGCACCTGGGACATCGGCACGCTCACCGCGAGCACGGCTGCGGCACAAACGGCTATGTCGCAGATCCAGGCGATCCGCGTTGCCGTAGTCGCACAAAGCCGATTGTCGGAACGTTCCACGGATTACGTCGGCGGCACGTCGCTGACGCTGTTTCCCGATCTGTCGTCGTCGTTGCAATACACCGTGACCACGCAGACGCAGTATCGCTACAAGGTTTACGACACCACGATTCCGATCCGCAACGCACTCGTCACCATGCACTACTAAACGACATGAATATTCCCATCACGAATTCGATCCGCCATGGCCGCCGGTATCGGCAACAAGGCATGGTCTCCACCCTGATTGCACTGATTGTGCTGGTGGTGTCGTTGCTGGCCGCGATGGCGCTGATGCGCTCGGTGGACACCAGCAACACCATCGCCGGCAGCCTCACCTTCCGCCAGAGCGTGTTGCAGGAAGCGGAGCGCGCCTATGTGGACGCCCAGCAAAAGATCACCTTTACCCAACCCACCAGCGATGCGGATAACGCCCCGCTCGGCTATTACGCCGAGCCGCAACCTGCCACCGCGCGATCCGCCGGCGACGTGCCCAACGTGTTGGTGAACGCAGTCAGCGGTAGCATCGGTAGCGTCACGCCACTCAACAGCACCGACAACAGCGTGACCTATGTGGTCGAGCGGCTGTGCCCGACATCCGGTGCTGCCACCGTCACGGCCTGCATCGTGCCCGGCGCTTCGCTGCTTGGCGCCACCTCGTCCAACCAGACATCGGACAACCTGACGCCCTTCGACAACGGCGCCTATGCGGCCTTTCGGCTGACCGTGCGCGTCAATGGCCCAAAAGGAACCACCGCCTACGTGCAGACCATTCTGCGCTGATCCAACGGCGGCATCGTCGCCAGCACGACCAACTATCTATCGGCATTACGGAAGCGTCCATGTCCAAGTTACTTCGCGCACTACATCGGCTTTATCTTGATCGCGCACTGCTTGCCTGTGTGGCCACCTCGCTGGTCATCGGCCAAGCCGCCGCGCAGACGACGCTCTCCGATACACCGGTCTACAGCACCTCCAACGTGCCGGCGAACCTGATGTTGGCCCTGTCGGTGGAATATCCAACCGGCACGGTCGGCGCCTATACGAATGCGAGCAGCTACGCGCCGAGTACCACTTATCTCGGCTATTTCGATCCGACCAAGTGCTACGACTACAACAACAATACCGGCGCGGGCTATTTCATGCCGATCAACACCTCTGGCCCAGCCTGCAGCGGGCACTGGAGCGGAAACATGCTCAACTGGGCGTTGATGACCTCGTTGGACGAGTTTCGCCAAGCGCTTACGGGTGGCAATCGCATCGTCGACACGTCATCGACGACGGTGCTGGAGCGCTCCAACCTCAACGCGATACAAAGCAGTACCAGCAATTTCCCCAACAAGCAGATCGGCAGTTCGGTAAACGTGTCGCCCTCGACGGTGATCGGTGACAGCAATTATTCCTCGCTGACGAATGTGTATCTGGAGTCGGCCGGGCAAGGTATCACTTTCATCATTTCCAACAACAGCAGCTTCCGCAACAGCGGCCAGACCAACGGCATCAACAACCTTGCGACCACCTACAATGCGGAGGTGGCGGTCTGCGTAGCCAGCATGCTGGAGAGCAACTGCAACTCGGCGCACAAGTCCACTGATTACGTAGGCGCCGGCGCCTACAACAAGCCCGAAGGCTTGATCCAGCAGAACTACACCAAGATCCGTGTAGGCGCGTCGGCCTATGCCTTCCTGAATGGTAGTAGCCAGCCGAATGGCGCCGTGCGTGCGCTGCTGCGCGACAACGGTCCCACCACCTACAACGGCTACGGCGCCCGCCAAACCAACAGCTACGCGGAATGGGACAGCAAAACCGGTATTTTCTATACGAATCCAGATGCGGCCGACTCCATCTACGCCACCGCACCGGGCGGTGGCGCCTTTCCCAAGAGCGGTGCCATCAACTATCTGAACCAATTTGGCTATCAGGTTAATTACGAGCTATACGATACCGTCAGCGATCTCTACTGGGCAACGCTGGCCTACTACATGCAGGTGCCACTCGACTCGACCTATACCGCCGGCCTCAGCTCAACCAACAGTGCCGATCCCAGTTTCCCGGTCTTTACCGGCGCGCCGGCCAACTCGTCCGCGCACCCGACCGTCAACGATCCGATCCAGTACACCTGCCAGAACAACGCCATCGTTACGATCGGCGATGCGCACACCTGGTATGACACGCGCGTACCGACCAGCGCGCCGGCCAGCCAGATCGGCGCGGCAGGAACGCCGCTTACGCCACTCAGTGTCGGCGGCACCGTCGCCGTAGGACTGGATGCATCGTCATATACCACGCAGCTCGGCAATCTGCCCTTGATCGAGGCGCAGGGCACGACGGCCGCTTCCAAAACCATGGCGCAGTATCTAGGCGTGACATCTCTGGGCACCACCTTCGAAGTCAGCGACACCGGACAGGCCACCTACAACATGGCCGGCCTCGCCTATTACGCACACATCAACGACATTCGTGGCGACGTCTCCGGCAACCAGAAAGTCTCCACGTATACGATCGACGTGCTGGAACCCGGCAGCTACGACGGACAAACCAACGAATGGACCTATTACCCTAGTTCGCTGGGCAGCGGTCCCGGACCCAACATGTACTGGCTGGCGGCCAAGTACGGCGGCTTCAACGACATCAATAACAACGGTATTCCGGCCAATATCCTCACCTGGCATACCAATAGCACGACTGCAGCAGCCCAGAATCTGCGCCCGGACAATTATCTGCCCGGCAACCAGGCGAACTTGATCCAGTCTGGCCTGCAGCAGATTTTCAACAATATTGCATCGACGGCTTCGCAGACCGGTTCGGGCCTTACCGTCAACTCGACGCGCAGCCTTGCCAATATCACGGCCGGCACGGCGCCCTACTACGCTCCGGTGGCGGGCTTTCCCGCGTACACCACGCAATACACGCCCGTGGTGTGGACGGGTGACCTGTCCGGTTTCGTAGCAACCAGCACAGTAGGCAGCACCGTGACGGCAGCGACCGGCAGTACGCCATGGCATGCGCAACTTCAGTTGGACACGCTGACCCAGAGCACGTCTTCGTCAGGCGCCACGATCATCGGCTGGAATACCGGCCGGCGCATCGTCACGTGGAATGGAACCGCGGGCGTACCGTTCCGTTACAGCAGCCTTTCGGCGTCCGAGCAATCGGCGGTCAACACGACCGGCAACGGCGCTGCGCTGGTCAATTACCTGCGCGGCGACAAGAGTAACGAAGGCACCTTGTTCCGTGCACGCAGCCATATTCTCGGCGACATCGTGAATTCGTCTGCCGTACTGGTGCAAAGCGCGCTGTCACCGTCTTACTCGGAAACCACGAATCCGGGATACACCGCCTTTACCACCAGCATCGCCAACCGCGAGCCGGTAGCGTACGTCGGCGGCAACGACGGCATGCTGCATGCGTTCGAAGCGGACTTCCAGTCCGCCACCAGCACCAATCCGGTGACCGGCGGCGGCAGTGAATTGTTTGCCTACGTGCCGAGCCTGCTTTACAACGGCCCCAACAGCACGCCGCTGGTCGATGGCCTCCCTGCCCTGGCCAATCTCAACGGTGTATCCACCAACAATTTCGCGCACCATTTTTATGTCGACGCCACGCCGCAAGTCGCGGATGTCGACTTTACCCTGAGCGGTAGCGGCAGTACCGCGCCCACTAGCACGGCAGCTAGCGCCAACTGGCACACGATCCTGGTCGGCGGACTTGGCAAGGGCGGCAAGGGTATCTACGTGTTGGATATCACCAATGTACCGAAGGCGCTCGACACCACCAGCAGCAACAGCGTGGAAAGCACGCAGGCGGCCAAGGTACTGTGGGAATTCACCGATGCCGACATGGGCTACAGCTACGGCGCGCCTCTGGTGGTGAAAACTCGCAAGTATGGCTGGGTGGTGATCATGACGTCGGGCTACGACAACACGTCAGGCTCGGATGCGCTGCAAGGCCACGGCATTCTGTACGTACTGAATGCCAAAACCGGTGCGCTGCTGCAAAAGATCGATACAGGTGTAGGCGGTACCAGCAATCCGGCCGGCCTCGCCCAGGCCGCGGCCTATACGCAAGATGTCACCGACAGCACCATCGATCAGGTGTATGCGGGCGATCTGCTGGGCAATGTCTGGCGTTTCGATCTGACTGAAGGCGCGGGCACAGGAAACTATCCTTCGCCGACACTGCTCGCCACGCTGGCCGATCCGTCCGGCAATCCGCAGCCGATCACTACCGCGCCGCGCATCGAGCTGAGTCTCAGCTCCAATCAACTGAGCACACTCCGATGGGTGTTTGTCGGCACAGGCCAGTTCCTCAACATCACCGACCTCACCAATACACAGCAGCAGACCATGTATGCACTGCGCGATGGCAGCGGCACCACACCGTCGACGACCGGCTTGCCGCTGGTGCGAAGTAACCTGGTCGCCAATACCAATCTAACCACCGGCCTCACATTGAGCGACAGCTCGCTCGGCTGGTATTACGACTTGACTGGCACGGCCGGCAGCGGCGGCGGTACCGAACGCATCGTGGTCAATCCGACAGCCACCGCCGGACTGAATATCGTTGCATGGGGCACCATCATACCGTCCAGCAATCCCTGCTCGCTGCAAGGTGCGGTATACGCTACGAGTTTCGCGGGCGAATCGTTGTTGCTCAGCAATAGCGGCGCGGCGGTACCCTATCTCACGACGCAATCCGCCGTGACCGGTGTGCAGTTGCTGCAGGGGACAACCAGCAGCGGCTCGACGGCCGCCACTCTTTCATCGAGTACATCGTCAGGGCAGAACGGACTGCAGAATCTCAGTATCAGTCCGGTTCAAAATCAGATAAAGCGCGTCAACTGGCGCGAGATACTCAACTAATGAAATTGCCAGAAATATAAAAAAGCGGACTCTTGCACAGAGTCGGTTGGTCGTTTGCAACCCGAGTGCGTTTCGATTTCGAAATACTCGCCGAGGGCAGCCCAGGCGTAGAGGTCGTCCGTGAGCTACGCAAGAAGTTCTCCGATATGACCATCGATGTCCTCGGGCTCCCGGCTTTCTACATTTGGATACCACATCCCTGCATTGGCGAAACGCTCAATGCCGGTGCGCAACCCAATGTATGCCATCGCGAGACATACGACACAGTGCAATTTAGACGTATCTCACGCTTCGGAATAAAGGTGACCTCAATTGACAGCTATTCGACCCTCAAATGCGATGGTCAACTTGAAGGTCTAACGCGATCATTCCGACCTACCAAGACATCGGGATAACGAGGTGGGGATAAACCAAGCGTCACCGCATTCGTCGACGTCACTCACAGCGATAACTATCGCTCGGTTACACCCATGCATGATTCAAACATCACCACCACTAGCGCCAATAAAGAAATGGCGGAGCTTCGTGTTATCTGCGATAGAGAGCTGGCCGAACTCTCTCAGAACTACCCTGAAATAAGTTTGGCCGTAGTAGCGAGTGCTGATGCTCGATTGATCAGTTTCAAGTCGGCAATAACGAGAGATGGCAATCGCCTTGCAGCCATGACCGGGGCATTACTTGGTCTGTGTGAATCCATGGCCAGGGAACTGTCGGCGGGCGCTTGCCGGTCCACCATTGTCTCTATGGACGACTATACCTGCATCATTGTGCATATCGAAGGACCTCAGTATCCGTTGGTTCTAGCGATCGGTGTTGACCATAGCATCATGCTCGCGCTTTCACGCCGCGTTGCCTTGGATCTGGCCACACGTATTTCCTCGCGCATGTATGGCTCCTCGTGAGCCTGATCAGATACGTACTCTCTTCGTTCTATTCCCTATGGAAAGCATCACATGAAAAATTTCAGCCTTGAGTCGCTACGAAGCATAGATGGGTATGTCGCCAGCGCCCTGGTCGACGAGGACAGTGGCATGTTGATGGCTGGCGACAGTGTGTCCAGCATAGATCTGGAACTGGCGGCGGCCGGCAATGCTGAAGTCGTACGTGCCAAGCGCAAGGTGGCTGCATCCCTCAAGCTCAATGACACGATCGAAGACATACTCATCAGTCTTGAGCGTCAATATCACCTTATTCGCCCGCTAGTGTCGAACAAGAATGTCTTCCTGTACGTGATCATCGACCGTCAGAAGTCGAACCTGGCAATGGCCAGGCACCACCTCAAGGCTTTCGAGAAAGCGCTGGATTTCTCCTGAGATAAGCACCCTGTAATACGGGTGTAAGGAAGGCAATCATGAATATCCAGATAGGTGTAGCAGGTCTACCGGAAGAGCTTGAGCTTCGCTTGTCGCTGGCTTGTGGACTGTTGGCGGCTTCCCATATTCATGTCGACGTACAAGAGTGGAAGGGGCGGGAAAGTGACATCCTGATCGTCGATCTGGACAGCGGCTATGGACGACTCGCGCACGAAATAGCAACGCGGCGCAAGCTGCCTGTACTCGTTTTTGCACGCAGCGATGGCGCCGAACATGCGAGCGAGTCGCGACTGGACCGGCAAGCCCCAGCGGCAGTTCTCGCCCGGACGTTGCAGGAGAGGCTGCTGCCAGCATCAACGACTTCGCCCGATAGTTTTCAAGGGTTGCTGGGCATCTGCCTGAGAGAGGTTGAATGCGGCCAGGATCTGCTCGTCAGACGCAGCGGCATTGCTTTGGTATTGCGGCATGTGGCCAGCCGTATTCATGCGCGCTCGGTCAGCGATCTGCACGCAGCAGAAGCACGCCTGCTGGACAACACGTGGTTATGCAGTACGAAACCTGCCATGGATACCCATGAACACGAATGGCTGGTCTCCCGCAGCTTGGATAGTTTTCTGGTCAACGCCTGCCTGCGGCATGAGTCCAGTTTGCCAACCTTGGGGGGGAACATGTATCGGCTGACTCGATGGCCCGATCTCGGCAATGTTACGGATGATCTGGACTCGTTGCGCCTTTCTTCCTTGCTCTATCGTTCGGGCCGGCCTGTTGAAGCGTTGAAACAACACACCAATGTCTCCGCAAAACGCATCAACGCTTTTCTTTGGGCGACGCTGGCCAGTGGCGCATTGGTGTGCGACGACGGCAATATCGCCACAACGCTCACTCAATCTCACCCCTCTCCCGCCACTGCCTCCGTCATTCAGCGCGTTGCAAGGCATTTCGGGTTGAAGCTCGGTTATTCGCATGTTTGATTCTGAAAAAACGATCAAACTCTTATTTGTTGGCCCGGTCGGTTCCGGCAAAACGACAGCCATACGCGCTATCTCCGATACCGCACCCGTCTCTTCCGAGAGGCCATGGATGGATGCCAGGCCCGGGGGGAAAGTCACAACGACCGTCGCCCTCGACTACAGCACGATCCAGCTGAGCCCGAATGAGACCTTGCACGTCTATGGTCTGCCTGGTCAGGATTACCTTGATTTCATGGGTCCGATTGTCGGACGCGGCGCACTCGGAGCTGTATTGCTGCTCGATGCCTCATCTTCATCGCTCAGCGACGATTGCTGTGCCGTCGTTGAAAGTTTGGCGCACATCGACCCGAACCTCAAATTCGTCATCGGTATCAGCAAAACGGATATCACGCCCACGTTCTCAATGGCAACCATGCACGCTCTTACGCGACGCATGAGCTTGTTCGTACCGATTTTCAGTATTGACCCACGTGATCCAACACAAGTAAGGCAACTGGTTCGAGCTTTGTTGTTGCTTTAGCTTTAGAGCGCTATCTCCATGGTGCCGTTACGCTCCAGCATGTAAGGCAGCTTGGCGCGGTATTGGCTGGGGGATTCGCCCGTCCAACGTCGGAAAGCACGGGTCAGATTTGCCGCATCGGAATAGCCTCGACGATTGGCAATCTCATCGACTGTCATCATCGTATTCAACACGTCACGCAACACTTCCTGCTTGCGCGCCTCATCCACCAACTGACGGAAATTGAACCCAAGATAGCGCAGCTTTCGTTTCAAGGTCCGACTAGACATGCATAGTGTCTGAGCCATTTCCTCCATACCGAGATAGGTTCCGTCTTCAAGTAGTAGCCGATTCTTTATGCGCGCAACCAGGCAATTGTTTTGACCATGCATGATACGTTCGCGTTCGCATTGCTGTCTTACCTGGCGCGACACCAGTGCTTGGGCACTTGGCAACACAAGGTCGAGATAGTTGCTTGGCATACGCACTTGGCATAACCCCGTCGAGAACCGCATTTTTGCCAGACGATCAAGATACGCAAATGTGTAAGAAGGCTGACCTCCTCTGAACCACATTTCGATATCTGGAAGCGCTTGTTCCGTCAGTTGCGTGCCAAGACATGCCGTCATGGTTGCAAGCCGCTCGAGGGCGCAGTTTCGCATGGTTGCTCCCGGGGCTAGATCCTGTATGTTCAACTCCGCCAGTCCATCTTGCTCATGCAGATCTATGCAGAATCCCGCGGTGCGCAGATCAAGATATTCCGCCCATAACCGCAGTGCATCCCGCAGGGTACGGCTGCTCATGAGTCCTAGTCCAAGAAGTCCATGCCAGGTGAGCGTGCAGCACAGCCCAAGCTCGAATCCCATGCCAAGGTCGCCGGTCAGACGTACCGCATTGGCCAGCAATGCAGCATCCTGTTGTGTGGTCAGACGCAAGCCTCCATCAAGTTGCGCGGTGCTAATGCCCGTATCCTCCAACGCCAACTCGATGGATATATTCCGCTGCTCCAGAAGCTGAAGCAGCCCCATGGCATATTCTGCCGAAACGTCGGCCCGGTACCATTCGTTCATGTTCTTGCCCCCGTACAAGAGCCGAGAGCTGCTTACCGTCACAGGTTAATGACGTGCGCCCTCATGGCGACGCGGATGTTCAAAGGAACGAGTCAGAAGCGCATGTGGTTTGCATGCGGCAATCATGCTTTTGGTATGACAACCATTTAAATCAACAGGATATGTAAACAACACAAGTTTCCTTCCGTACTTCCGCGCGACTCGGTTCGACCAGTCATCATTGGATGGGGCCTGATAAGCCAAGTTCTCAGCATCGGGGTGTTCCGATGAGACTGCGGATTCCGATCGGGCTGAACGCCGATTCCGACGAAGGCCTGAACAGGCCGCTGGTTGTAACCAGCACTGATTCACGCACCACTATTGCTGCCCAGCAACGTCATCGGCAAGCTGGGAGAGACTGCTTCCAACTGCGGACATTTCTTACCAACGGACTCTTACCAACGGACCGGTCTAAACGATCGGTCGCCCCTTTACTTGGCCATGCTCAAAACCTTCGCGGCAGTCGGCTTTTAGGTCTCGTGTGCGTGGAAGCGGACACGAAACCGGTCTCCTCCCATGATCGAGACAGGGCAGCACCGCCTGTGAGAAAAGCCGAGAGTGAAGCGGTATTCCCTAGATCATTGGAAACACCGCTCCTGTGGTCAGCCGTTTAACTTTCAGGCTCAGGCAAGCCCTTCCTCAGCGAGCGCCTTGCTAGTCGAAGGCACGCTCTTCATGCGCGCTGAGTAGGCACCGAGCCGCTCCGACACCGCGATCCCCATCATGGCCGCCCACGCCAGCATGACGAACAGGTAGGCATCGGCGATCGTCATCTGCTCGCCGACCAGGAACTTCTTGTCGCCAAGCTGCTCTTCGATCGTGGCGAAGCCCATGACCAGCATCTTCCCGGCCTTACCCTTCTCCGCCTCGGTCGCGTCGGGATAGAAGAAGGGCCTGAAGTTACCATGGACCTCGGTCGTCATGAAGGCTGTGGCTTCCAGCGCGCGCCAGCGATCAAGGCCATCCTTTGCCAGCAGTTTGCCCGACGTGTCAGCGATGTAAGTGAGAATGGCGACGCTTTCGGTCAGGATCGTTCCATCATCAAGTTCCAGCGCAGGGATGTAACCCTGTCTTAAAGTCTCGTCCGTCGTCGGTTTGCTTGTCCCGGCCCACTTTCACGAGTTTGTAGGGCATCCCCACCTAGATAAGAGCGATGTGGGAAGCTTGGCTGCAGCCGCCGGGGGCGTAGTAGAGGATCATGATATTTTCCTTAGTGCTGAGTCTGGATTGTTGACCAGCACCAAGTGTGTGACTTTATGCTGCGCGTCAAAACGCATATTTTTAGGGCCAAGTCATATGAATGTACCCACGCCGCTCGACACACAGGCCGATTGCCGCAGGGTCAGTGAGGTTCTTAGTCGAGTCGGGGACAAATAGACGATGCAGGTAGTGGTGGCGCTTCGCGACCAGCCGCGGCGCTTCAACGACATCAAGCGCCAAGTTGGTGGTATTTCGCAGCAAATGTTGACGCGCACCCTCAAGACGCTCGAACGCGATGGCATGGTCGAGCGCACGGTCCGAGCCAGCACGCAACCGCAGGTGGACTATGCGCTGACCGCACTCGGACGATCGCTGTCCGAACCGGTGAGGCAGCTGGCGCAGTGGGCGCGCGCGCATCTCGCAAGCATTCACGACAATCGTTTGCGATACGACGCGAACCGCTGAGGCTAGTCGAGCATCGGCATCGATGCCCCCTTCCCTGTTGAATCAGGGAGTCCTGGGCACGCGGCACTTGAAATTCTCACCATTCGTTGGCCGTATCCAGCACCAGTTTGACTGGTTGAAGTCGGTGTGCTGGTTCATTCGTGTTCGTCCTCGCTACTTTCTCTACGGCACGGACTTTGATTCTGGATGCAGCCTCTTCGGCTATCCCGGCAATCTTGAAGAACGCCATCTGCTGGACGAGTTCCTGCGTCAGTTCAAGCGCCTGCCGACTCGCAGCGCTTGCCTCTTCGACCAGGGCGGCGTTTTGTTGCGTGACCTGATCAAGAGCCGTGACGGCATCGTTGACTTGTTCGATACCGGAGGACTGCTGCACCGAGGCAGCGGCGATCTCACTCACGATATCGCACACTCTAGTGGCGCCGGTCTGTATGGTTTCCAGTGAATGACCAGCTTTTCGCACCAGCTCTGCGCCAACGCTGACCCGCTCCACGGTGTCGTTGATCAAGGACTTGATGCTCTTCGCCGCGCTCGCGCTGCGTTGAGCGAGGGACCGAACCTCGGTGGCGACTACCGCAAATCCTCTGCCCTGATCGCCAGCGCGTGCTGCCTCGACCGCTGCGTTGAGGGCAAGCAAGTTGGTCTGAAAAGCAATTTCGTCAATGAGCACGGCAATTTCGCTGATGCTTCGGCTCGCTTCCGTAATAAGTTCCATGGCGCTGCTGGCATCGACCGCGATCTTTCTGCCGGCGATTGCATCACTGCGCAGCGATGTTGCAATGTTTTGCGCTTGTCCGGCACCTTCGGCGTTTTGCTTGACGGTTGCCGTCATCTCTTCCATGGATGCGGCTGTCTCCTCCAAGGAAGACGCCTGCTCCTGGGTACGGCTGGAAAGATCATCATTTCCTGCCGAAATATCCCTGGCCGAATGCATTACATCCGACGCGTTGTCGCGAACCTTGGCTACGATAGCCGTGAGCTGAGTATCCATTTGGCTAAGCGCGCGAAGTGTATCGCTCAACTCGTCGTGTCCGGTGACAACCAAGGCTTGGTTAAGCTCCCCTTTGCTGATGCGCTCGGCCAGACCACACGCCTGCAACAGGGGCTTCATCACCGCACGCGTCAGGGCAAAGCCCGAAAAGAGTACGAGCAAGGCGGCAACAACCAATACGAGAAGCGTGATGATGACGGTCCGATGTCCGCGAGCTGAGGAATCGGCGGACGCCTGCTGCGCCTGCCGTACGTTCTCATTGACGATTTTTCCGATGAGCGACGTCTCTTCGTCGAAGCTCGACTCCACCGAATGCAACATGAAATCACTGGCCTTTTCATGCTGGTCGGAATTAAGCAGCTTCAGCTCTTGCGCGATTAGGTCGCGAGTCTGCAGCCGCTTGGCGATGAATGTCTTGTCCTGTGACATTTCGATATCGCTGTTGACCAATGCGGGATAGTAGGCAGACCAATGTTTGCCCATTTCCGCCATAT
Source organism: Rhodanobacter sp. A1T4 (assembly GCF_014207185.1). GTDB lineage: Bacteria > Pseudomonadota > Gammaproteobacteria > Xanthomonadales > Rhodanobacteraceae > Rhodanobacter. Next base: position 110,980 of record NZ_JACHCP010000008.1, on the reverse strand, counting down.
GGGTCTTGATGCGATCATCAGCTGCTGCAGCCGCGTCGGGCGTGCCGGCCAGCAATGCCTGATTCAGAGCAGTGCGGTCCAAGAAAATGAGATTTCTGACCTCGCCGAGATGAACGATAGGCATCAACTGGTCGCGGTACATCGAGCTTAAATCCGCTTGAGTCCGCTCAAGAGACCACAGACCAAATGTGCCTACTGCAATAGCGATGAAAAATGCCGCAGCCATGGTCGCAATAATTCTTGATTTGACGGTGATACGCATACATAACTCCTCGGTCGTACCGTGGTATCGGCATGTCGGAGCACTTGCTTTAGGTGACTTCGTCGAATGAACGGACTGATCCATGAGAGGCATCACGCCACTGGGCCACATGGCAATGAGCACGGTAGATCTAAGAAATGTTTCTCCGCACGCAACTTGATGGTTCCCGATATTCACGGTCTTCTGTAACACCGTTGGGCTAGACTCTAGATATACCCATCTCGCAGGCTTGATCCATGTGGACTCGCTAGGCTTAGCAGTCACGTCAGGCGAATTGGCCGCGTTGCGGCTCTTCGATATCGCCTACACCATTGATCTGATGAAGGCAGAGTCCCTTTGGGCTACGCGTGAAGGTGGCAAGGTTAGCCGGGCCCAACTAACCAGCACGCCGCCCAAGGCGCTCACCTTTGGCGTGGCACCCTTGCAACTGTCGTTGGGATCGACCCGTCTGTTGTTGGGCAATCGCGAAGTAACCGCCGAACTGTCGGTACGACTGTATGACTTCGGAGTCGCTGCGCTGGCTGCCCGGGTCGCCGTGGCTGACCAAACGTGGGATACATTCGTAGCCGATTTCGACGCACTGGACCGTGCGGTTGGCCCCACATCCCTTGCGTTCTGGACGACCCTGCTTGCTCACGTTCGCGAAGTCGTCCTTCCTGCACTCGATCGTCCCGCAGCCGATGCGTCGATCGAGGAGGATTACCTCATCGGGACGGTGCAAGCCTTTAGCGAGCCGCTGGATGCGTCAGCGCTTCGCGATCGCGTGGATATTGCCGCGCTTCTTTCTGGTGAGAAGCGCGCCTTGTCGGCAGCATCGAGAAGGGAACTCCTCGCGCGCAGCTTTTCCTACTATGCGGACGACATGGTGATCCTTACCTGGGACCGTGCGTTCATTTATGAGCCGCGACTTGACTCCGATGTGGCTGACGTTATCGAAGTGGCAAACGCCCAGCTGGTTGAGTTTCGGTATTACGACACGCTGCTCGATGATGAACTTCCACGAATGTACGAGCGTGTGGAAAACGCACGTGGCGCAATGTCCCTGCTCGCCTCACGTCGATTCGCTCATCTGGCGCGACGCCTGTACACGCTGGTCGCTGAGGTAACTGAGCTCACCGAGCGCGTGGATAACGCTCTACAGGTGACTGAAGATGTTTATCTCGCGCGTGTATACAGCACTGCGCTTGGACTGTTTCGTGTCCCAGCCCTGAGCGAATCGGTCGACCGGAAACTTGCGATCATTCGCGATACGTATGCCGCGCTGTACGGAGAAGCATCGAGCCGTCGTGCCGAATTGCTCGAGGTATCGATTGTTCTGCTCATCATGTTGGAGATCGTATTGATGATATTCAGACACTAGAGCGTCATGGTGCAAAATGCATGCGTACCCCTAGCCCGCCAAGCATTTTCCTTTGCGGATGTTTGGTGATTTTTGTGAGTAGCTCCAATTCGACCCTGGCAGATACCTCCACTCCAGAAGCGATGCGGGAAGGCGTGCCTCTGGCCACCAATGACGGAGGGTGGTTAGCGCCATTTCGGCGGTTTCATGCCGCCCGACTTCGCACTCTTCAAGCAGTGTTCGCCATCGATGCCCATGTTCAACAATCCGCAGCAATCCAGATTTCGAAGGATGGACATATTGCGTCAACACGATAGAGCTCCGAGATTTCGAGAGCACCAGCGTATAAATCAGCCATGACACCCTCCTTGTCATTCTGAGGCAGTGAAATGACTGAACGTGTCCATTCATTTCAGAGCAAATTCTCGTAATCCGTCGAAACGAGTGGATTGTGCCAGGCGCAAAGAACCAGGAACTAATTCGCGGAGGCTGCCGTATGACCTTCCTGAATCTGTAACGCTTCTGCCTCGTGTTTGCGAGTCAGTACATTGCGTTGGGCATAGAGATATGAGCCCAGGAGTGCGACCTTGTAATTGTCGCTTTCAACACCCTCCTGCGTGCCGTAATCACGCAACAAGCGCAACTCGCGCTCCGCTTCATCCAAGTCCCCTTTGGCGATCGTCTGCTCTACCTCCTGGCAAGCTGGTTCGAAGGCGGTGTGAAGGCGTTCGAGTGCCGGCTTATTGTGAGGATCGAGCTCCAGGACGCTTAGATAGAATTCGTATACATTGCTTCCCGCCGGCGCAACCAGCCGGTGCTCATGGAATGCGCTGTCGGCAAGGCCGAGTAGAACGCCAACGCCATTCGATTCGTCGGTTGCGGTGCTTTCCTCGCTTGCTTTAGAGGATGCATGCAGATGCCATAGGGCGCCGGCTATCAGCACGACAGCAACGAAAACGCCGGACAAGAGAATGATTCGCTTACGGCGGTCGCTAGCAAGGATATGAGACATGACACCTACATGAAATTTGACTGCATCTCAGGCATCTCTTTAAAGAGGTCCTCGGCAGTCAAACAAAGTAGTTAGGCTTTGTTGCATTGTGATGAAGCATCGGCGTACGAAGCCGGGGTAGGTACACCTCGCCAGCGCCAGATGCACAATCCAGTACTTATCATCTGCCGCACCGTCACAGTCGCCGTAACGGTGTGGTCACCACTTTTTCTGGGCACTTCCCCGGTCACCTAGATCTCCAACAGCGACTCGGCCAGCAGCTCCTTCAACCGTGCGTTCTCCGTTTCCAGTTCCTTGAGTCGCTTGGCTTCGGCCAGCGTCATGCCGCCGAACTTGCTGCGCCACAGGCAATAACTGGCTTCGGAGAAGCCGTGACGTCGACAAATATCCTTCACGGTCATCCCGGTTTCCGCTTCGCGCAGAAAGCCGATGATCTGTTCTTCCGAAAAACGCTTCTTCACGTCCGATCTCCTTGCGTTATGGGATCGGACGCTACTCAATACCGGGGGGGACGTCGTCAAGGACCCACAGGTGGCGGGTCGTTCGTTACCTGCGGATCACAGTTGACGGGGTGATCATGTTTTGTGTCATGTACAAGCAACGAAACGACAGTGAGTTGTTGGTAGGTATTTCGATGGACAATTTTCAACTCGGCGCCATCCTTGCGAATTTCCAATTCATCTAACTGGTCTCTTGTATCGGTCGAATATAAATTAGCGATGCGGAACCGCGGTTGGTCTTCCTTAGCCAACCGATAAACGATCTCGGTATCGTGTTCCGTCACGTGGATCAAATCCGGGTCAAACGTATAGTTGTAACGACCACCGCCGGTATTGCCGTCACCGAGCAGGCTATCTTTGACAGTGAGCGTTACGTCGATTTGAGAAGAACTGGAATTCATGTTGTTCAATGCCTCGACTGACTGGTTTTTAGATACGACTCGAACATAGGTAATTGGTACCCGGAGTGGTTCAGTCGCTGTAGATAAACGCTTGCGTCGTTACGATGTCCCATGAGAATAGAAGCGCGCACGTAAGGGTCGAGCAACCGTGGATCGTAGCTGGTCAGGACACGCGGTTCCAGGCTCTTGATCACGTCAGACAAGTAGGCACTCATGGCAACATGATCCCCTCTCGCTGCCGCCGTTTCACTCGATGTCACATCGAGTATCGCCCCCATCACATGTGCTGAAACTGTGGCCTTCGCATTACCTTGCGCTGGCATGTCTTTCCATGCAGCAGCTATCAGCCTGCTTGCCTTGGTCGTTTGACCTTGCCCCAATAGGACAACGCTTTCGTAATTGTGATCCAGGGCCAGCAAGATATGCCAATCAGCGACCTTGGGGTCAACCGCCAGCAGCCTCCGCAATATGTCCTCGGCCTCTGATAGTTTGCGTAATGCTAGGCGCGGATTGTTCATTCCGTAAGCCAGCCAGCCTTGCTGCAATAATGCATAAGCGAGATCACGCTGCCAACTTTGGTTGTCTGGAATCTCATCAACAAGCTCGCTAAAGCTCGCCGTTGCGTCCGAGTAGTCCATGGCGGCCTGGGCCGCAAAACCCAGGTCGCCTTCTGCCTTGGCGACATGGAGGTCTGCAAGAGCATTGCGATATCGCCATAAATTTGTCGGAGGACCGGCTTCCCGCCCCGCAAACACAGCTTGCCTCTCGGCTTTGAGTGTGGCGAGCGTCAGACGCAAGTTGCCCTGCTGTTGTTCGGCCAATGCCAGCCAACTCAGCGTATCGGCAAGTTCCAGCCATGCTTTGTGATCCGTCGCGTGAATTGAAAGGATGCGCTTTTTCAATGCGACCGATTGATTGAAACGCGCGACGGCTTCGTCCAGTCGATCGACTTGAAGAGCGTGGGTACCGAGGCAGTTATTCGCATAGGACAGTTCCAGCCAAGCGTCAGGTGCTGCAGGTTCCAATGCTGCACGTTGTTCGGCATCGGCAAGGTAAGCCATCCACGCAACATAAGCTTCGTCCGGGTGATTTCTCCGCGCCGCGACCTGACCGCGCCAGAAATCCAGTTTTCCGAGTTCAGCATAAATCGCTGGAAGCTTCGGGTATTGTGCTGACAACAAATGCAGACTGGCGTCTGCAGAACCGAAGGCTTTTTGGGCGGACTCAAGATCCCCTCGGGTGAAACGAATTTCTCCGACTTCGCGTAGAGCACGTGCCTGCCGCAGCACATCATCCGGCTCGCCCGTTTGCCACCCATGACTCAGAACTACCATGGCACGTTCGGTCACCGCATCGAGCAGATCCAGCCTGCCTAAGGCATCAAGTCGTTCATGCATGTCACCCAGCATGAAGTCGAGCAGATCTTCGGTATCGGCACGTCGCTGCTCCGCACTTATTTCAGCGCGTCGCGCCGCGATGGTAGCCAACGAAGAAAGCGCCGCCAGCATCCCAATCACCGTGCACGTAGCGACGAGCAGCATGGTTCTTATGCGCGCGCCACGCAGGCTGCGGCGCACGAAAAGACGCTGCTCACCGATGAGCGGCGGTGAAACAGAGTGATAGAGAGCCCGCGCATCGGCCAAGAGCAGACCACGCGGCAGAAGGTGCTCCTGGCGCCGCCCTTCGTTAAGCCAGCGCCGCGCCATTTCCGCGATGCGCGCACGTGAGCGCAACATCGTGCGGTGTGATTCGACCCAGTCTGCCACACGGGGCCAGTGCCGCAGCAGAGCCTCGTGCGCAACCGTGAAACACGGCTCTTCTCCCTCAAGCAGGCTGACGAGAAGGTGCATATTGACCAGATGCTGCACCACCTGACGTTGCGCTTGATCGGCTAGATCGCTCCAACGTACCGTGCAGGCCGTAACCTCATCGCTGTCGCTGCTCACCGCGACCAGACGCTGCAAGACAGATGTAAAGGCATCAACGGCGCTGACATCGAGTCGCGTAAACGCACTTTCCGCTTGCCGCGCAAGAGCGCCTTCCAACCCGCCAAGTTCCTGGTAGGCCGTAATCGTCAGCAGACCATTGGCTTTACGCAGCTCGTAGAGAGCCTGCAACGTGTATTGAAGCAAAGGCAACGCCCCAGGTCTGCGACAGGCACTCTCCAGCAGCGCATCATCCAGTTGTCGTTCGGTCACCGCATCGCGCTCGAAGGACAACCCTGCCGCAAGCGCGGGCAGGCGAATCATCTGCGCAATTTCGCCCTCGGTCGGCATCGGGACATCGTAAAGGCCACCACCACGCTTGAGCGCGAGCAGCTCGGGGATTTCCATCAGTCGGGGATAGAAGTCATTTCGGCATAACGCCAAAACCATGACATGGCCACTTTTGGCCAGTTCTGCCAGTACATGGATAAAAGCCGAGCTCTCAGGAGAGGTAACTTCCGGAGACGTCAGCAACGCTTCGAGTGTCTCGACCACAAGAAGCGCGGCATCTCCATCGCGCTTTTGCGCGCCATGGTGGAGGCTATAGGCAATACGGTCGAGAACACTTGATATGTCCTCCCGCAATGCTATGGCGAGTGCTTTTCGTTCCGTGTCGAGAAAAATCGGGCGACCGGAGACTTCCCAACGCGTCATGGCGGCGGCCAGTGCGTCGTGCGGCGACAGGCCTTGCGATCTGGCTGCAAAGCTGGTCGAAGCAAGAGCCCGGATACCACCACTGCCGGCTTCTCGAAGCAGTGACGGGATAACGCCAGCATGCACCAACGATGATTTGCCGCTTCCACTTGGCCCTGTCACCAGAACAAAGGCACATCCACCATTCCACTGTGCGCGCAGTGCAGCCAGGAGTTCCGAGGTGGCCCTGGCCCGTCCGAAGAACAACTTGGCATGCTGAGCATCGAACGGCAGCAGGCCTCGAAAGGGGGAACCCTCGGTCCAGGTATGCATTGACGGCGAACCGCGCAGGCGCTCATCGGCAAAAGCGACCTCGGCGATGACCTGGTAGCCACGTTTGCGCACCGTGGAGATATAACGCGGCGTTCTTGCGTCGTCCTTCAGTGCCTTGCGCAGCAGAGCTATGGTCTTGTGGACAGGGTTGTCACCGTAGAAGGTCCCATGCCAGCAATCGATCAGCAGTTGCTCGGCACTGACCACCGCACCGCCTGTACCGGCGAGGTAGGTCAGTACATCCATCAATTTGGGTTCGAGTACGACGCGCTCCTTCCCCCTTTCCAGCGATCGCTGGGCCGGACGCGCGATCCAGTCGCCAAAGCTGAAAAATGCTGCATCTCCCTTGACCGACATCGCGATTCCACCCCTGGACCCCGGCGCGCAGTGATAACGCGGTGAGGCAAGACAGTCAAACCGTCAATCGCGAAAATCCATACTACTTTGCAATTCGCATTCAACAGCAATAACTCTTTGATCGGCAAGGCCAAGTGCAACCGTAAGGTTTTCGGAAGGACGCGGGTGCGCATCAAGCGCGACGGTCATGCCTCCTGATTGCGGATGCCACCTATGCGCCACCTACCGTCTGGCCTCAGATCTACCAAGACCCGCCAAAAATCCACATTGCGCCCGTGTTCGAAGTATCTGCTCGCCCGACGATCCCTCGTTGACCCGGAATTGAATCCAGTGGCCTTGCGTTTGCATGATGAGGCTGGTCAATGGCTGGCCTTGGGCATCCTTCAAATTGACGGTATTCGTGCGACAACACCCGAGCTACATGAGTTGCTCAGTCAACTGCGAACTAGCCTGGAACGCGCCGCGCAGTCGATACGGGAGATCACACAGGGGCTTGAAACAGCGCAAGGCACCAGCTCCTTGCTCGCGACAATAGTGCATGCGTTGGCCGTCAGTCCTTGGGCGCCATATCCACTGGAACGCATCCTGCATCCGAAGCTTGCAGAATTCACCACCCATGCGGCGCCACTCGCACCGCGGGCTATCTGCGAGTTGGTGGGTAACGCCCAAAGGCATGCCTTTGCAACGCATATCCAGCTGAGCGTGTGGTGTGATGACGATACGTTGCATATTCAAGTCGACGACAACGGCATCGGTGCAGCCACGATGAGCGACAGCCAGCATTTCGGATTGCGCAGTCTGCGTCACCAGGTAGCTCGAGAAAAAGGGAATCTGAATGTTCGAACGCGGCCCGGTGGCGGTACCCGCGTTGCGCTGGACTTGCCGTTGCATGATATCGACACCTCGCTCGCGTATAGCCCGTCATGAAGCCGCGAAGCGTTCTTCTGGCTGACGACCACGTATTGCTGCGCGAAGGCATCGCGGCATTGATCGCCCAGCATCCGACATTCAAAGTCATCGGCTGCACAGGCGATGGCAGCGACTGCGTGCGCCTGGCCTTGCGCGAACAACCTGACCTGGTCATTTTCGACTGTTCGATGCCCGGACTCAGCGGCATCGAGGCCGCGCGACGCATTGCAGCTCATGATGAACAAACAAAATTGATTTGCGTATCCATGCACGAAGAACCACATTGGGTTCGTTCGGCTTTCGACGCCGGCGCCCATGGCTATGTGCTGAAGCGCTGCGCCTTTGCAGATCTTATCGAAGCAATGGAGACGGTATTGAGTTCGCGCTATTACGTCAGTCGCGACGTTGCCCATGTGCTTGTGGATACCTGCCGCACACGAGTCCGACCGAAAGTCATGGACGGCATCGAACTCAGCACACGCGAACGCGAGATCACGCAACTTTTTGCCGAAGGCTATTCCACACGCGACATCGCCGAGCGCCTCCATGTCAGCGTAAAAACTGTGGGCACGCATCGCGAACACATCATGCTTAAACTCGGCCTGCATGGCATCGCGCAACTAACGCGCTACGCCTTGCGCGAGGGCCTGACCACACTCGATATCTAGCATGCCAGACCATCGTCCACGCAGTACGGGGACGATGGTCACTTTTCTTCAGTGCAGGATTTCCGGCGTGCAGGCTTGCAGCGCGATCAGGTTGGACGATTTGTAAAAAGCCCTATCGACTGCTGCATGGCTGAAGGCCGTCCCGCGCTCGATATCCTGAATCGAGTTTTCGCGAATCCCTTTCCTCAATCCCTTTCCTCTTAGTAGAACCTTCAGGCTTGGCCCCTTGCCGATTTCAAATGCTGCCCAGTCCACCAGTACCTCGACAAAATGCAGTAATGCATCACGTACGGCCAAACGACGACGCTCGTCCTGGCGGCTGGCTAACGCCTCTTTGGCCGCAAGAATGAGATCAGCGTGCACCTGGGGAAAAGCCGTGCTGCATTTCTTCTGAAGGTCGGTGGCGATTTCGATATAGAGCGGATCGGGAACGATCAATCAGGGAAATGGAACGGTGCAATCAGCATTTTCCCGATGCTGCGCGGCGTGAGTGATGGCGATAGTGACGTCACCGGATGCATAGCGCTTCCGGTTCCGAATCCGCACTCCGGGATACACGCCATGGCTGACTTCAAACTCTTTTTTCCAACGCTGCTGCAGCATGAAGGTGGCTTCGTCAACGATCCGGCCGACCCGGGCGGCGCAACCAATAAAGGCGTCACGCTTGGAACGTTCAAGGGATGCGCTCAACGGCTGCTCAATATTGCGCCGACGCTGGACGCACTGAAGGCACTGAGCGACGACCAGGCCGGCGTGATCTACAAGGCGCTGTACTGGGACCCGATCAAAGGCGATCAGATCAGCTTGCAGCCGCTCGCCAATATCGTGTTCGACTTCCAGGTCAACGCCGGCAATCGCTCCGCGAAACTGCTGCAGCAAGTGCTGAACGATCTTGGCACGACACCGCCGCTCCAGGTGGATGGGGCCATCGGCAACGGCACGCTGGCAGCTTTGCGAGCCATCGACCAGAAGGCCGTGTATGCGCGCTTCAAGCAATACCGGGCGGACTACTACCGCAATCTGGTCGCGCAGCGTCCTGCCTTGCAGAAATTCCTCAAGGGCTGGCTTAACCGGGTCGACTCTTTCCCTGATCTGGCCGCCTGACACCTCGCCACATCGACGTTCGCATTTTGGAGCAAATGGCACATGGCAACCCAGACCTCTCTCAACGACCTGATCGAAGCCATCGCCGGTGCGGTGAGCGATGCGCAGGATCGTATCGAGCAGCATCAGATCTCGCACCTGAGCGACTTCTTCGACGAAGACAACCGACCCAAAAGCGTTGTCATCCGAATGCCTTCGTTACATCCGAACGCCAACGAAGGCGATGAAGATCTTTACCGCGCGCCGATCCTGCCGCTGGTCTCGACCAACGTGCTACGCATCAAGGACGTCGAGATCACTTTCGATGCAGACCTTGGCAACCTCGTCGATGACGAACCGGCCACCGGCAGCACAGCCGGTACGCCTTCAGATACCGAAACACGCGACTGGCGTGTCAAACCACAACCAGGCAAGCGCGCTCTTCAGGTCGATACCGCAGTCGGTGCGCCGAATCGCAAAGGCGGCTCGGTCCACGTGGTACTCCGCGTCGAGGGCAGCGAGCCCACTGATGGAGCTGCGCGTTTGATGAACCACCTTGCGCAGACCCAAGGGGTCTTCCAGACGTTCAAACCGGGCGATTGAACATCGTCTTATGGATGAACCGTGACGCTCCTTTCTCGTGCGTCGCGCCATATCAACTTGTAATAGGGAGTAAATATCATGGCTGACGAACTCGTCAACATGTCCAGTCAGTTCAAGGGTCTGCCGATGGGTGATCTCATCGGAGGGCCGTTGAGTGCTGCCTGCGAAGCGCAAGTCAAACTGGCCCAGGCCACCGCCGACTTCATTAAGGTCATCGGCTTTCTGCCACCCGCGGCAGGCAGTACCGATCCGAACGCTGTCGGCGGTACCCGCACGGCAACTTTCAAGTTCAAACGTCCTGTCGACAATCCAACGCCTGGCGCCGGTGGCATTGCCGAAGAAGAGGTCGAACTCGAAGTGCCATTGCTGGCCATCGTGAAGGTGCCGAACCTGAGCATCACCACTGTCGATGTCACCTTCGATATGGATGTGAAGTCGTCGTTCTCGCAAGTCGAGTCGGAAGACAAGAAGGGTGAGTTCTCGGCTGACATGTCGATTGGCTGGGGCATATTCTCCGCCAAGGTGCACGTGTCTGGTTCGGTGGCTACGCACAAGGAGAACACGCGCACCTCGGACAACTCAGCCAAGTATCACGTGGCCGTGCATGCCGAGGACAAGGGCATGCCGGAAGGCCTGGCTCGCGTCATGGACATTCTCCAGACCGCATGCGTACCGCGTCGCATCAGTGCCCCAGTTGCTGTGGCCTGAGATCTCTGCCTTTGATGCGCGGCGTCGAAACGACGCCGCGCATTCATCCTAACCTGGATCACCCCATGTTCGATCTCAGCGACGTCAAATACATCAAGCGTGTCGTAGTAGGCAGCGACAACCCGAACCAGATGCGCTCCGAGGCCCAGGTCGAGGAAGCACGTGCGCTACTCAACCGCTGTTTCACCGATACGCCGAAGGGAACCATTGTCGGTATCGAAAAGAGCTTCACGATCCTGCAGATCGGCGAACACCAGGTCGTCTTGCAATGGCTCTGCTATCACGTCGGCTTTCCACGCAAGCCCATCTGGTTACAAGAGACTGAGGGCACGCCATGACGACATGTACGTTCGACACGCTGCTCTATGCCGTGCAAGACGCGGTTATCGGCGCCAATGCAGCTATCCGCCGGCGTCGCGAAGCGCTCTTTGCAGCGACCGGAAAACTGCCGGACTCGAGCGAGCATGTCTTACGTGTAGACATACCCGAAAGTCCCGCTGCCAACGCGCCTTGCTCACCTATCACGATACCGCTAAACCTTTTCCGCGACCGGCGTATCCCGAGCATCGCGATGATGTCGATCGAGTTCGACTGCACCATACATTTTCGCAAGCGACGCGGCCAGACGGTACGCGAGCTAACCATGTCGCTGGACAGACCTCGCTTTATCTGGCTGTTGCGCAGGCCGCAGCATCATGTGCGCATCTCGTATCTGTCTGCGAATGGATGGCAGCCGCGGGTAGAAATCGATGGACAGTTTCTCAGAATGTCGGCCATTGCACGAGCCACTGGAGACTGAGCCATGCAACGCCTCAAACATTTGAGTCTCTCCCCAGCGTTTGAAGCTGCCTTGGTCGAATGCCTTGGTGCCGGGCTTCAGTTGCAAAAGCCCTCCTTCCATTGGTCAAAGGTAGCTCTGTTAGTCAGCCTGATTGTCGTACTCGTCGTCTTAACTGCCTTGCTTATGGCCTTTATCCACCACTAGCCAACACACCAGGAGATTCCCATGTTCCGTTTCAATCGAAAGTCCCATGCCATCGTCGCCGCTCTGCTGCTTTGCGTCTGCGGCAACGTGTTATCGCAACAAGCACCGGCGCCGGCCGGCACGTGGGATGGCGTTATACGTTCCGACACAGCTCGCGTGCATGTCGACGCGAGCTTCAACCCGAAGCTCGCCAGCTTGCATTTCGATGAACCATTCAACTGCGCCATCGATGCCAGCTTTCTCGAGGCGGATAAAGACGGCAGCCACTACACGTTCAAGCCCTCGGTCAATGGTGGTCAATTCTGTCAGGGGCTTTATCCCGGCGAACTACTCGTGAGTGCCCCATCGGCGATCACCCTTTCCCTGTCGCTAAAAAACAAGAAGACTGCATGGACCGGCAACTTGACGTCCACCCAGGCTTCACATTGATCGGAGATGTGTCATGGACTCAAGCCTCCTCACGCAATTTTGGCTTCTACTCGCCGGTGTCGGCGGAGCTTTTCTGCCCGTTGCACTCAGCAACGGGGCATCATCGCGAGGGCGAGCACTTGCTCAAGTGAGCTGTGGCGCCCTGATGGCAACGTTCCTTGCACCAGCCCTGGAACGGCACTTCTTTTCGACCTCTCCACCAGAGGTCAACGCCGGCATTTCGTTTTTTATCGGCTGTTTCGGACTGAAGCTCGCCGAGCTAGCGCAGAAGCTCATCGATAGCCGCGGCGAAGCCCTGGCCAACCGCATCATCGACCGTATCGCTGGCACTGAAGAGAGGAAATAACCATGACACTGATGATCGTAAATCTCGGCTGCAGCTTGATCATGACCGCCTGCGGATTGTGGATACTGACCGGACGACGCATGTCTCGTTTGGTCCGCATCTTCTGCGCCCTGATCGCCACCGGCGGAAGCGTTAACGCCTTGGGCATGATCGCTGCGCTATGCAACCTCGGGAACTTCGTTTACGGAGATATCTGGCCAGGGGAAGTCATTGTCAATATCGGCACTTCGGCATTGATGATGCGTTGGACTTGGCGGACACTGAACTCGCAAAGGCATGTTGCAAGCCCCAATCCAGTTTGAATTCTTCAACACCCGGTACAAGGTCGTTGTCTTAGCGTGAGCAGCATATTTTCGCCGCGATGACTTCCCTAAAAGCCCGTTGGAGATCGTAAACAGGCTCTGAAATCTACCAAGAGATCGATCGAGGCAGAACCCCTGCCCCGTCCAACCATCGTCGAAGATCTACGCGAGATCGTGAACAGACTCTCGAATCCTGAGCGATACTGGTTTTGTCCCGAGAGTCGTGTATCCATCATCAAAGAAATACCAGACATCGTATCGACCGGGCTGCAATGGCGCGCTACCCGATGCAGACAACATCACCGAACCTACCCCGCGTGGCGCGTAGACCCACTGCAACAGGTTCGCCTTCGTAGGTTCAGCGCCTGCCGGATATACGCCGAGCCAGTTCTTCGGCCGATGGTGCCAAGGTGGAACGGCATAGTCGAACCGTAGCGTGCTGTAGGCATCGCCTTGAATCGAGAACAACGCCCCGAACATTTGGCTATTACCGATCGCCGGGTCGGTCGTCAGGCTGCGCAACAACTGCTGTACACATCCGGCAGCACGTCTGAAATAGACCGCGTCGCCTGCCAGCCGAATACTGACGTCATACCAGCCAGAGCACCCCCGCCATTCGATCGTTCGCTCGCACCTTGCATCAACCCGAAGCTGGATCGGGTCGTTCTCGTAGTACGCGTTGTCCGTCAGCTGAAAGACGCTGGCACTCGAACTGGCTCGATTGTCCAGCTTGATAAGAATATTGCCGTGCAAGGCATGATGCGATGTGGTGACTTCCGGTGCCCGCCCGGACGGCACGATCGTATTCACATCACCGCGGAACTCACGCAAGAAACCGTTGGGACCGTAAACGGCCCAGTCGTACAAACCATCGTCCCCGATAGACATCGGCGGCTTCGCCAGCAATGACTTGCCCGCCTCGATCGTGTAATGGAATGGCTCCTGATTGCCCGACATCGGTTTCGAATAGGCGACCAAGGCAACGCCGACATTTCCCGTGTTGGCGAAGAAAAGCGTAAGACTCTCTTTGTCTACCTGGCTAATGGCAGAAAAGGCATAGCCTAACCGGCACGCCAGTCGTGTCAGCGGCGTTTGTATCGGAAACACTTGGGGATTGGGCACGGCAGCTTGAGTCGTGCCGTTCTTGAACGTCGTGACCGTGTTGATCGGCTTTGCGGGCGTTCGCATGAAGTCAAACGCTTCGGTCAGGTCACCGCAGACCGACCTGCGCCAGTTCGAAATGCCTGGGCAGCGAGTGCTTCCGTGTGCAGCGTCTTCCGTTCCGAGCCCTTTTGCGATCGACCACTGCTCCAGAAACTGCAGTACGGACGTGTGATCGCAAAGTTGTGAGTACACCTTCCCGCCCACTGTCCACGGAGAGACGATCAACATAGGCACCCGTGGACCCAGCCCAACCGGGACCGACGCATAGTTCTCCGCTGCGCCGGCATCGGCCAGCGTCATCGCTCCGTAATGTGCGCTGATGGCGGGAATAGGCGCCGGCACATGATCGAAATAACCGTCGTTCTCGTCGTACATCAACAGGAAGACGGTTTTCTGGAAAACTTCCGGATGATCGTTGACCAGTACGTTGAGCAGCCGAGCGGTGAAGGCTTCGCCGTCACCCGGTGATGCACTCGGGTGTTCACAGAATTGGTAAGGGGCCACGATCCATGAAACACGCGGAAGTCCGGATTTGACCGTGCCAAGTGCAGGGTTGTCCGGCTCCATGCCTGCGGCAACGTCCTTGGCGAATTCGGCGATGATGGCATCGCCCGTCTTGCCCGAAGCGGCGGCAAAAACGCGTCCTCGCTGATACAGCGACTGGAAATACGGATCACTCGACTTGTCGATCGGCGTGCCACTGTTGTCGATCCGAAAGTTCTTGAAGTACTGCAGATAGTTGTCGCCGTAGTTGTCGTATTCCTGATAGATCTTCCAGGTGATGCTGTTGTCCGTCAGCGTTTCTGCATAGGTCTTCCAGTCGGCAATACCGGCAGCAACGGCGGCACTCTTCGCCTGCGGCGATTGTCCATACATCGCTGGCGTGATGTCGGTATTGATATCGCACTGAATATCGGAGACGTAACCGCAGCTGCCGTAGTTGTCGGGGAAATTCATCGGCGGCGGGACGGTACCCGACCAGAGGCAGAACCGGTTGGGGTCCGTCGCCGAAAAGATCGAACAATGGTAGGCATCACATACGGTGAAGGCATTTGCCAACTGGTAATAGAACGGCAAGTCATCCGAGTTCAGGCAGCCCATCGATTGCCTGCTCTTCAAGGGTACCCAGGTGTCCCAGTTGCGCCACGTATCCTGGGATGCCTTCCAGCTATGGTTCAAATCCGTCATGTACTGGAACTGCACATTCCCGGGCTGATTGAGCCGGAACGGCAGAACATAGCTAGACGATTGCGCCGCTCGATCGGTGTTGTACCAACCAGCCGGCGTGGTCCAGTCGGCATAGGGGACACTCGCGCTGAATCCTCTTGAATTCGGATTCAGTCCCTCCGGCTGATACCACACATAGTTTCCGCTCGGCATCGGTGTCGGCCGGGGATCACCGTAGCCACGCACACCGGGGAGCATGCCGAAATAGTGATCAAACGAGCGATTTTCCTGCATGAAAACGATGACGTGTTCGATATCCGCCAGGCTGGCATTGCCGGTGGGATTGTTAGGCTCGATCGCGAGGGCCTTTTCGATAAGACCTGGCCAGATCGATAACGCCGCCAGCCCGCCAGCCGATCCTGCCGTCATCTTCAGGAAGCGCCGGCGCTTGATGTCGTCGATCTCGCTCATATCAGGTTCCAAATCGTTGGCTGACGGATGCAGTCAATTAACTATTTCACTCCGGGATTGTTGCAGGTGAAGGTCAGTGATGTGTAGAGGCGATGCATTGTCGTTCCCAGTTCTCAGTTTGGAACATCGCTTAGCAGGCGAATACTTTGGGGCACTCGAGTGATGACGCCAAGCTATTGTCCGATCGTCCGCGCCCTATGTCCGCGGACAATCTTTCGTAGACGAAGCCTTGGAGGTAAATCGCCGCTGTGAAAGGAATGACCCATGGATCTTTACTGGTACGCATCTTGCTCCACAGGCCGAACGCGTTTCTCCCTCGAGTCATTCCATTCCCAACCGGAACCGTCAGATGATACGTATCGCTTTCGCTGTTTCCTTTCTTTCCGCCTCCATGGCTATCGCCGCTACCGATACGGTGTGGCCTGAGCAAGCAAAGCGGATCAATGCCGATGTCGAAACCATACTTCAACGCACCAGCACACCAGGCGCCTCGATAGCCATTGCTGAGCACGGTCGCATCATCTACAGCAAAGCCTATGGTTTGCGCGATCGCGAACAGCGCCTGCCGGTAAAGGTAGACACCTATTTTGAAATCGGTTCGATTACCAAGCAATTCACTGCTGCAGCTATCTTGCAGTTGCAGGAGGCCGGCAAACTGCACATCGACGACAAACTGGCGACCTACCTGCCTGACGCGCCGCATGCCAATGAAGTCACGCTCCGGCAAATGCTCTCGCATACCAGCGGTCTGCCAGAGTATCTCGATGGTCCCAATATCGAGCAGGTTGCCAGCAATCCGGCCACGTTCGACCAGCTCATGGCGCGCATCGCGGGCAAGCCGCTCGACTTCGCGCCGGGCAGCCGGTGGTCGTACTCCAACACGGGCTACATTTTGCTGGGCCGCATCATTGAGATCATTTCGCATGAGTCCTATCGCGACTATGTGCAAACTCATCTGCTGAAACCTGCCGGCATGAAGCACACCTTCACCACGAGTGACGAGGCACATTTGCCGAACATGGCGATCGGCTACCGACATGAGAACGAGGTGGTCGGGCGTGCACCGACGATCAGCGAAACATTCGGATGGTCGGCGGGGTTTCTTGTATCGACCGTGGGCGATCTCGAAAAATGGAACGACGCACTGATGAACGGCAGGATCGTGACGCCCGCCGACTACGCGTTAATGAGCACATCGGTCCAAACAACTAAGCAAGGAGACGCAGGCTACGGCTTGGGCTTGTTCGTCGATTCCATCAACGAGCAACCACGCGTCGGACACACCGGCGGATCGTTCGGTTTCACGACGGCGAACGAATATTTTCTGAAGCAGCAAGTTCAGATCATCGCATTCACCAACAACGGCGATAATCCGGAGCCGGGCGAGATGATCACCACGGCAATCTTCAACGATCTGTACCCCGATATAGCCGCAACGGCAGCGCTTGCGAGCCCGGGTGAAGATGCCGCAGTGACAGCTAGCGCAAAGGCAGTCTTTGCACAGCTGCAAAAGGGAGTCGAAATCTCTGCGAATCTGACCGCCAGGTTGAATGGAAAAATGAAGGCGGGTCTTGCGAAACGATTGGCGGGTGAATTTGCGCCATATGGCCATCCGAGCAAGTTCGTCTTCAAGGGCCAAAGGTCGGCAGCAAACCTCAAATGGTTCGATTACGTCATCCAGTTTGGCCCAGGTAGCATGCTGAAATTCGCCATCGGACTTGATGCTGCCGGCAAGGTTGCCAGCATGTCCTTTGGATGATGGTCGACCAGCAAACCATTCTTAATGTTTCACTCGACCGGGCCACGCTCGAAAAAATGCCGGTACACGAGTACGTTGATGTCTATACGCCCTGAGCGCCAAGCAGCGGCGCCAGCTCCGACAAGCGTAAGACTATCTGCGTTGGGTCGAGCAATGCATGTCATTTAGGCGACTGATGCAAAGATCAGCCATCAATCTTCAAGGTTTGGCTGAGGATACCGTTGTCGTTCGATCCTCTTTCTCAACAGGCGCCGAGGCCATGGTGCGATAGTCGCGCGGCGTCATGCCCACGGTCGCCTTGAACTGGCGGGCAAAAGCGCTTTGGTCGACAAATCCGCAAGACAGGCCGATCGAAGCGACACTGTCGTTGCCCTGAAGAGAGCGCATCGCCGCCTCAATGCGTATCTTGGTGAGCACCTGCTGCGGAGTCAGTTGAAATACCCGCCGAAAGTGTCGCTCCAGCTGAGCAATCGAAAGCGCTGCCAGTTCGGCCAACGCCCGCACTCGCAGACTTTCCGCGTAGTGTTCATTCATGTAGTTCAGTACGCGACGCAGACGATCGTAAGTCGGGTGCCGGCCATCAGGCTGTCCCAGATCTCGCGAAATGCCGATGACGCCACGCACTTCGTCGCGCACGATGAGCGGACGCTTGCAGGTCAGACACCAGCCCGGCGCACGGTTGCTGAAAATATGAACCTCCAGCTGATTTTCGATGAGTTCGCCGCCGAGAACGCGCTTGTCCTGGGCTGCGTATGAGCCGCCCATTGTCGAAGGGAAAAGCTCGGTCACGCTCTTGCCGATCACTTGATCACGGCGCTTGAGACCCAGTCGCCTGACCAGGGTCAGGTTGGCATGCGTGTAACGACCGGCGACGTCTTTTACAAAAAACACAACGTCCGGTAACGCATCGAAAAGCGGTTCTATTTCATCGGCTGAAATCTTCATACGATTCGAGCGCTCCACAACCAGGCCAAAAGGGATACGCCATGGGGCCGGATCCTGGCACGCCCCATAATAGATGGTTTTACACGACAAACCGCAAGCTTTTTCGCTTATCACTGACCACGCTGGCGACATCAAGACTATGCTGAATTCCGCACTCAATACCAACAAGGCTTTCTAGACGCCCTATGCTCCCGAAGGCGAGCATGGCGACATGCAAACCATCGAATTCATTGACTCGCACACCGGCGGCGAACCCACTCGTGTAGTGATTGCCGGCTTTCCTGATCTTGGCAACGGCACTTTGGCCGAGCGACGCAGCCTGTTTCGCGAAAACTATGATCTGTGGCGCCAGGCGATCGCTTGCGAACCCCGCGGTTCGGACACCATGGTGGGCGCCTTGTTGCTGCCTCCCCAGGATTCCAGCGCCTGTGCCGGCGTCATCTTTTTCAATAACGTCGGCTACTTGGGCATGTGCGGCCACGGTACGATCGGTCTGATCCAGACACTTCGTCATCTGGAGCGCATCACTCCCGGAAAGCATCTTCTCGAAACACCGGTAGGCATGGTGGGCGTTGAGCTGTATCCGGATGGGCGCGTGGCTGTCGACAATGTCGAAAGCTATCGTCATGCCAAGGACGTCGCACTGGACGTACCCGGTTATGGCATTGTCCGCGGCGACGTCGCCTGGGGCGGTAACTGGTTTTTCATTACCAATGACACGCCGCTGCCATTGACGCTGACCCATCAGCGTGGATTGACCACCTATACCGAAGCGGTTCGCGACGCACTCGAGCAAGCCGGTATCACCGGTGCGCTCGGCGCCGAGATCGACCACATCGAGATCAATGCGGCGTCCACACAGGACGATGCCGATGCAAGCAATTTTGTGCTGTGCCCGGGCATGGCTTACGACCGTTCGCCATGCGGCACCGGCACCAGCGCCAAAGTGGCTTGCCTGGCCGCCGACGGCAAGCTGGAACCGGGGCGCGTCTGGCGTCAAGCCGGCATCCTGGGCAGTGTCTTTGAAGCGCAGTACACACCAGGCTCACAGGGGGTGCTGCCAAGGATTACCGGCAGTGCGCACGTCACCGCACAAGGCCAGCTGCTGCTCGACGAGGCCGATCCGCTGGTCTGGGGCATCGGCGCTACGTGAAAAGTCATGACCTGATCATCGTCGGTGCAGGTATCGTCGGCGCTGCCTGTGCCGACTACGCCAGCGCCGAAGGCCTGCGCGTGGCGATCGTTGAACCGGGTCCGATCGGTGGTGGTGCAACCGCCGCCGCCATGGGCCATCTGGTCGCGATGGACGACGACCCGGCCGAACTGGCACTGGCACATTATTCACTGGGTTTATGGGAAGCCTTCGTCGATCTGCCACAGGCCGAGTACAGCCGCTGCGGTACGTTGTGGATTGCCAGTAATCAGGCTGACTACGCGCGCATTCCGGACAAACTGGCACGCCTGGCCGCTGCGGGTGTGCACGCCGAACAAGTCGACGCCGAGCAACTCTATCGGCTGGAGCCTGCGCTCGCCGCGGGCCTCGCGGGCGGCATGCGGGTGCCGGGCGAAGCGGTGGTGTATCCACCCGGTGTAGCGCAATACCTCATCGGTCAGGCGATGGCACGCGGCGCCCAACTTTACCGCCAGCGCGCTCATCAATTGAACAGCGGCGGCGTGCGTCTGAGCGATAACACACAGCTCAGCGGCAACGTGTTGATAGCCACCGGCTGCGCACTGCCGCAGCTACTGCCGCAGTTGCCGATGCGCAGCCGCAAGGGTCACTTGGTGATCACCGATCGCCATCCTGGTCTCGTGCATCACCAGCTGCTTGAACTGGGTTATGCCGACAGCGCGCACGGCAGCGACGACAGCAGCGTGGCCTTCAATGTGCAACCACGGCCGACCGGGCAGATTCTTATTGGATCATCCCGTGAGTACGGCAGCGAGACCGCGGATATCTCGATGACGATGGTGCGACGCATGCTGGCGCGCACTCTCCAGTTCCTTCCCGGTTTGAGCGAACTTGATGCCATTCGCATCTGGACCGGTTTTCGTCCAGTCAGTGTGGACGGCCTGCCTTACCTGGGAAGAGCTCCGCAACACGCCAACGTATGGGTGGCAGCCGGCCACGAAGGCCTCGGTGTCACCACTTCGCTGGGAAGCGCGCGCATACTGATCGATCAGCTGCTCGGACGCGCCACAGCGATCGACCCACGTCCGTATGACCCGATGCGGGTGGCTGCATGAATGCGCCGCTGATACGTCTCCAGATCAACGGCTGTACGGTCGAGGCACGAGCTGGCACCAGCGTGGCCGCGGCCATCGCTCAACACTCGTTGATTTTTCGCCGATCGACGACGGGACAACCGCGCGCTGCGTTCTGCGGCATGGGCGTGTGCTTCGAATGTCGCGTCGCGATTGATGGCATTGGCCAGCGGCGTGCATGCATGGTGCCGGTACGCGAAGGCATGCAGGTATCGTGCGATGACTGATCGCTATGACGTGCTGGTCGTCGGTGCCGGACCCGCGGGTCTTGCTGCCGCGCATGCTGCTGCCAGTCATGGTGCACGCGTGGGCCTGATCGATGAACAGATGACCGCCGGTGGCCAGGTCTGGCGTCAGGATGTGCAGCATGCTTCGCCTGCGCTGGCTCGGCGAAGCATCGGCAGGACGCTCGATCATCCTGCGATCGATTGGCTGGCGCAGACGCGCGTGGTGACCGTCGAAGATGGCGGTTTGCTGGTGGAAGATCCCCGACGTGCGCGGCGATTGCACTACCAGACTCTCGTTTTGGCGACTGGCGCACGTGAATTGTTGTTGCCGTTTCCCGGCTGGACGCTGCCTGGAATAACCGGTGCCGGTGGATTGCAGGCGCTGGCCAAGCAAGGCTGGCCGCTGGCCGGACGGCGCGTCGTAATCGCCGGCAGCGGCCCGCTTTTGCTGGCGGCCGCGGCGACGGCAAAACGGCATGGCGCCCACGTACTCGGCATCTACGAACAATCCTCCACTGAAAATATCCAGCGCTTTGCACGAAGCCTGTGGCGCTGGCCGGCCAAGGCAGTTCAAGCCATGGGTTTACGAGCCCAGCTTGCCGGTGTGCCCTATCGCTGTGGCAGCGTCGTACGTCGCGCTCACGGCGAAACCGAACTGCATGCTGTCGATGTGGATGGCCCACGCGGAATCGAACATATTGCCTGCGATCAGCTCGCGGTCGGCTACGGCTTGCTGGCGAATGTAGAACTCGCTCAGTCGCTCGGCTGCACCCTGCAACTGCAAGGTGCCCATGCCTATGTCGATACCGATCGATACCAACGCACCAGCGTCGATGGCATTTATGCGGCCGGTGAGTTGTGCGGCATCGGTGGACGCGACACGGCACGCATCGAGGGCGCCATCGCCGGGCATGCGGCAGCTGGCAAGACGGCCGATGCCGATCGCCTGCTTCAGTCACGACAGCACGCCCGCCATTTTGCCGACGCCCTGAACCAGTGCTTTGCACTCGATCCAAGAGTGCATGCCCTGGCACAACCGGACACTCTTGTCTGTCGTTGCGAGGACGTTTCACTCTCTGCTTTGGATGGCTATATGGATGCGCGCAGCGCCAAGCTCGCCACCCGCTGCGGCATGGGCGCCTGCCAAGGCCGTATCTGTGGCAGTGCGCTGGCTGAGCTCGGACGTTTTCCACGCAGCGGACAACGACCGCCGCTTTTCCCTGCCCGGCTGTCTACCTTGGCCGGCACAAATCTTTCTTCCATCAATAAACCTTGAGGATTTACCCATGAGCAATTCCCTCTGGCACGGCGTACTGCCTGCCATCACCACCCCCTTCCACGCTGACGGCACAATCGACCACGCGTTCCTGGCCAGCCATGCCCGACAGCTGATCGACGCAGGCTGTAAAGGCATTGTGCCACTGGGCTCGCTGGGCGAGGCAGCCACGCTGAGCTTTGAAGAGAAGCTGGCTATCCTGAAAACGCTGGTCAAGGTACTCACTGGCCGCGCGCCGGTGATTCCCGGCATCGCTTCGCTGTCCACCGACGAAGCCGTCAAGTTGGCCAAGGAAGCCAAGGCCCTCGGCTGCGGCGGACTGATGGTGCTGCCGCCGTACGTGTACTCCACCGATTGGCGCGAGATGGGTGCGCACGTAAAAGCCGTGATCGGCGCTACCGATCTGCCCTGCATGCTTTACAACAATCCGGTCGCCTACAAGACCGACTTCACGCCGGCGCAAATGGCCGAACTGGCTGCTGAATTTCCGAACCTGCAGGCAGTGAAGGAATCCTCCGGCGACGTCCGCCGCTTTGCCGCGATCCGTTCGCTGCTCGGCGATCGGCTACAGTTGCTGGTCGGTATGGACGACGCCATCGTCGAAGGCGTCAGCATGGGCGCGGTCGGCTGGGTCGCAGGCCTGGTCAATGCGTATCCCTTTGAGTCGGTGAAGCTGTTCGAACTGGCCCAAAGCGGCGGTGCAAAGGCCGCCGAGTCGCTATATGCGTGGTTTTTGCCGCTGCTGCGTCTGGACACGGTGCCGACTTTTGTACAGCTGATCAAACTGGTGCAGGAGAAAACCGGAACCGGCAGCGAAACGGTGCGCGCACCGCGCCTGCCCGTCGCCGGTGCCGAGCGCGAAGCGGCACTCAAGGTGATCGATCACGCCATTGCCACCAAGCCGAGCCTCTGAAATGAGTGCATCGGAAAATGTGCTGGTCGGCGGTTGCTGGCGCGCATCGCTCGATCCGCAGGGCAGTTTCCGGGCCGAAGATCCGACGCGCGCCACGGCCATCGGGCCGAGCTTTCCCGTCAGCGGTGCGGAAGATATCGAATCGACCATCGCATCAGCGCAGGCCGTTGCGGATGAACTGGCCGCGTCGCCCGCTGACCGCATTGCCAATTTTCTCGATGCGTACGCGGCAGCGATCGACGCCGACGCCGACACGCTGGTCGCATTGGCACATGCCGAAACCGCCCTGCCGGTCGAACCACGACTGCGCTCGGTGGAATTGCCGCGCACCAGCGGCCAGCTTCGTCAGGCGGCCAGCGCAGCACATCACTACGGTTGGACAGATCCGGTTATCGATACCCAGGCCGGGCTGCGTGCGCACCGCGCGCCGCTCGGCAAACCCGTGCTGATTTTCGGCCCCAACAATTTTCCGTTCGCCTTCAACGCCATCGCAGGCAGCGATTTCGCATCGGCCATCGCCGCACGCAATCCGGTAATCGCCAAGGCACATCCGTCCCATCCAGCAACAAGTCAGCGGCTGGCCCAGCTGGCGTACCAGGCGCTGATCGATAGCGGTCTGCCTGCAGCAGCCGTGCAAATGCTCTATCACTTCGACAACGCACTCGGATTGACACTGGCCGGCGATGCACGACTGGGCGCGATCGGCTTTACCGGCAGCCGCGCTGGTGGATTGGCGCTGAAAGCTGCGGCTGACAAGGCCGGGATACCGGTCTATGCCGAGCTTTCCAGCATCAATCCGGTGTTCCTGCTACCCGGCGTGCTGGCCGAACGCGGCGAAGCACTGGCGCAGGAATTCTTCGCCTCATGCGTGATGGGCAGCGGCCAGTTCTGCACCAACCCCGGCGTCGTGGTGGTGCCGGCACAGGGCAATGGCGATGCGTTTGTTGCCGCTGCAACGACGCACTTCGCCACCGCCACGCCCAGGCCGTTGTTTTCCCGCGGTGTGCAAGAGTCACTCAGTCGCACGGTTGCTGTGCTGCTGACGGCAGGCGCCGAACTGCTGGCCGGTGGAAACATCGGCGATGGCGATGGTTATCGTCATCAACCGACTCTGCTCAGTGTTGATGCAAACGTATTTATCGCGCACGCCGATGTATTGCAGACCGAGGCTTTTGGGCCGGTCAGCCTGCTCGTACGTGCTGCTGACAGCAGTGTCATGGCGAGCGTCGCCGGCGCTTTTGAAGGTAACCTCACAGGTACGCTCTACCGCGCCGCGAACGGCAGTGATGACCTTGCCTGGTCAGCCATCGCGCCTGTTCTGCGAGGCAAGGTCGGTCGGTTGATTGCCAACAAGATGCCGACCGGCGTAGCGGTCAGTCCCGCGATGAATCACGGTGGTCCGTACCCCAGTACCAGCCACCCGGGCTTTACCTCGGTGGGCATGCCGGCGGCGATTCATCGTTTCACCGCCCTGCACAGCTACGACAACGTCCCCGATACGCTGCTGCCGATCGAACTGCGCGATCGCAACGTGACAAGTGTTCAGCGCCGGGTCGATGGTCGCTGGACCGAGCGCGATATCGGTGACCACGCATGAACGCAGTGCTGCCAGCAGGTCGACAGATTGGCGGCCTCACCCTCGATGAGGCTGAGACTACACTCAGCCCCTGGACACAGCGGGCGGCCCCCATTGGCGCAGAGGAATATCAGCACCGCCTGGAGCAGGCGCGACGACTGATGCGCCTGCGTGGTGATGAGGCGTTGCTGATTACCGCCGGTCATTCACTGCGTTACTTCACTGGCATATCGTGGGGTGCAAGCGAACGCCTGGTTGCCATGCTGCTGACCCTGAAAGGTGATCCGTTTGTACTGTGCCCCGCGTTCGAGGAGGGCTCGCTGCGACACGCGTTGAAGATCCCGGCACAAACACGGCTATGGGAAGAGCACGACGATCCCCAGCAATGTGTGGCAGACCTTCTCGCTGCGCATGGCATTCGCCGTCTGGCGCTGGATCCCGCGGCATCGTTTCTGATTTACGAGCGGTTGCGTGCTGTCGTGGGCAGTTGCGAGGTGGTTGACGGCAGCCCGGTCGTGGATGGCTGTCGTATGCAAAAATCGTCGGCCGAACTGGCCCTGATGAGCCAGGCCACGGCGATGACCTTGCAAGTACATCGACTGACCGCCGGGCTGATGCATGAAGACATCAGCACCGATGAAATCCGGCGATTCATCGACCACGCCCACCGTGCGCTGGGCGCCGATGGCGGCTCGACCTTTTGCATCGTGCAATTCGGTCACGCAACCGCTTATCCGCACGGCATACCCGGCGAGCAGCGGCTGAAAGAAAACGAGCTGGTGTTGATCGACACCGGCTGCAGTGTGGAAGGGTATCAATCGGACATCACGCGCACCTACATCTTCGGCCGACCCAGTGTGGCGCAGGCGCAGATCTGGTCACTGGAACAGGCGGCGCAGCGCGCTGCCTTCGAAGCGGTAAGGCCGGGCGTGGCTTGCGGCGATGTGGACGCCGCCGCACGACGAGTACTCGAGGCAGCGGGTCTGGGTCCGGATTATCGGCTGCCCGGCCTACCTCATCGAACCGGCCATGGCTGCGGGCTCAGCATCCACGAAACACCGTATCTGGTGCGTGGCAACGAGACCGCGCTCGCGCCTGGCATGTGTTGCAGCGACGAGCCGATGATCGTGGTACCCGGGGAGTTCGGCATCCGGCTGGAGGATCACTTTTACGTGACCGAAAACGGGGCGTCCTGGTTTACCGCGCCTTCGCCCGCCATCGACGAACCCTTTGCAGCACCCTGATGACGCAGCTAGCCTTCAGCTATCTTCGGCATCACAACTATGCTCAATTCCGCATAGTGCGGAAACAATGTTTTCTATACGCCGCGCCACCTGGCGGCGAGCATGGAAGCCACACCATATCGCCGAATACCCATGCCATGACCGCCCGGATACCTTGATGCCATTGAAATTGATCTGCTGCGGCCTCGGTCTGCAGCTCCTGTTGGGCAGCAACATGGCCATGGCGGCGATGGTGGAAACATCGGTGCAACCGATCGGCCCGTCGTCCGATGCCGCTCATGCGGGCAGCAAGGCAGACAATGCAGGCAAGCGCTTCCATGACCTCTATACCAGCGAGTGGCAATGGCGTCAGCTGCAATTTGCCGGCGCCGACGACGAGGACGGCCCGGCCCAGGCAGCAAGCCACCTGCCCAAAGTCGATGCCGCCACGCAGGCGATGCGCGAAAACTACTGGGCCACGGTGCTCAAGACGCTCGACGCGATTCCCCGCAGCCAACTGTCCGACGAGGATCAGGTCAATTACGCCGTCTACAAGCAGCAGATCCAGGTGCTGTTGAGCGACCAGCGCTTCAAGACCTGGCAAATGCCTTTCAACAGCGACTCCGGCTTCTGGAGCGATCTGGGTTTTACCGCGCGCGCCACCTATACCAACGCGCAAAGCTACGAGGATTATCTGGGCAAGCTGCGTGACATACCGCGCTATTTCGGCGAGCAGACCGCCAATATGCGACTTGGCCTTGCACGCGGATTCAGCCAGCCGAAAATCATTCTGCAGGGGCGTACCCAGTCGATCAGCGACATCGTCGATGCACCCGGCGAGAAGAATCTTTTCTACACTCCTTTCAAGCAGATGCCGGCGACCATTCCCGCCGCCGAGCAGGCGAAGCTGCGTGCCGAGGCACTGGCAACGATCAACGGTCAGGTGATTCCTGCCTACGTCAAGCTGCTTACTTTCATGCAAAAGGAGTACATCCCGCACGCACGCACCGATATCGCAGCCGAGGATCTACCTGACGGCAAGGCGTTCTATCGGGCGCAAATCCTCGAATACACCACGCTGGACATGAGTCCCGACGCTATTCACGCGCTGGGTCTGCAGCAGATGGCCATCATCCATCAGCAGATGCTCGATACGATCAAGCAGACCGGCTTCAAGGACAGCTTCCCCGACTTCCTGCATTTCCTGCGTACCGATCCGCAGTTCTATGCCAAGACCCCGGACGAACTGCTGAAGGACGCGGCGTGGATTGCCAAGCAGGTGGACGGCAAGGTCGGCGACTATATCGGCCGGCTGCCGCGACGTCGCTTTGCGATCGAACCGGTACCGCCCGATCTGGCACCGATTTACACGGGTGGTCGCGGTGGTCCGGGCATCTATCTGGTCAATACCTACAACCTGCCCTCGCGCCCACTGTATTCGCTGCCCGCCCTGACCCTCCACGAGTCCTCGCCAGGTCATGCCCTGCAGATGCCACTCGCTGCAGAAACGACCGGTCTTCCCGACTTTCGCCGCTACAGCTATATCTCGGCCTATGGCGAAGGCTGGGCGCTTTACTGTGAATACCTCGGTCAGGAGATGGGCATCTATCACACGCCGTACGAACAATTCGGCTATCTCAGCTATCAGGCGTGGCGCGCGGCGCGTCTGGTCGTCGATACCGGCTTGCATCACCTGCACTGGACACGCCAGCAGGCGCAGGATTATCTGCGCGAGAACACCGCACTGGCCGACCACGAGATCGAAACCGAAGTGGACCGCTACATCGCCTGGCCGGCGCAGGCGCTGTCCTATTACCTGGGTGAAATGGCAATACGCGACGACCGCACTCGTGCCGAAAAGGCGCTGGGCCAGAAGTTCGACATTCGCGCGTTTCACGACGCTGTGTTGTCCACAGGCTCGGTGCCGCTACCGGTACTCAATGAACGCATTGACCAGTTCATCGCCAGCGGTGGCAAGTCGCCTTACGCCACGCCATCGCCCTGACCGGCAACACTCACGCATCACTCGGATGACCTAATGCCTCGCCAGGGAAAGTTTCAGAAACAACTCAGCCTGATCGACCTGACCCTTATCGGCCTTGGCGCCATCTTCGGTTCTGGCTGGCTGTTTTCGGCCAGTCATGTTTCCGCCATCGCCGGACCGGCAGGCATCGTCTCCTGGCTGATCGGTGGAGCTGCCGTGCTGCTGCTCGGCCTGGTCTATTGCGAGCTTGGCGCTGCGTTACCTCGTGCCGGAGGCGTGGTGCGTTATCCGGGATATTCGCACGGGGCTTTGCTTGGTTCGTTGATGGGATTCATCACGCTGATCGCGTTTTCCAGCTTGATCGCGATCGAGACTGTGGCTTGTCGCCAGTATGCCGCCGCCTGGTTTCCCTCGCTGAGCAAGAGCGGCACCGGCGATCCAACCCCGTTTGGCTGGATCGTGCAGTTGGTCCTGCTGACAGTGTTCTTTCTGCTCAACTACTTCAGCGTGAAGACGTTCGCCAAGGCGAACAACATCATCAGCATCTTCAAATTCATCGTTCCGCTGCTGGTGATCATTGTGCTGCTGACGCACTTTCAGCCGCACAACATGCAGGTGCACGGCTTTGCACCGTTTGGCTTTGCCGGTGTGGAAGGCGCCGTTTCCGCCGGCGGCATTATCTTCGCCTACCTCGGACTCACGCCGATCATCTCGGTGGCCAGCGAAGTACGTGATCCGCAGCGCACGATTCCCATCGCTCTGATTCTCTCGGTAGTGCTTTCTACCGTCATTTATGTGCTGCTGCAGATCGCTTTTCTCGGCAGCATTCCCGTCGCTATGCTCGCACACGGCTGGAACGCCATCGGCACGGAATTCTCGTTGCCGTATCACGATATCGCTCTGGCGCTGGGCATCGGCTGGCTGGCTGTGCTGGTAGTGTCCGATGCCATGATCTCGCCCAGTGGTACCGGCAATATCTACATGAATGCCACGCCGCGCGTTATCTATGGCTGGGCGCGCAGCGGCTCATTTTTCAAGGTGTTTACGCGGATTGACAGCCAGTCGGGTATACCGCGGCCGGCGCTATGGCTGACCTTTGGACTGTCCATTTTCTGGACGCTGCCGTTCCCCTCATGGGAAGCGCTGATCAGTGTCGTTTCCGCCGCGCTGGTGCTGAGCTATGCGGTCGCGCCAATCACGGTCGCCGCGCTGCGTCGAAGCGCACCCGGACTGCCCCGTCCTTTCCTCGTGCATGGTTTCGCCGTACTGGGTCCGCTGTCATTTATCGTGGCGGCGTTGATTGTCTACTGGTCGGGATGGACTACCGTGTCATGGCTGCTCGGACTGCAGCTCGGCATGTTCGTCATTTATATTCTTTGCAAGCTCGGCGCGCGCGCCGACCGCAAGCTGCTTGCCAGAGAGGTGTATTCGTCGCTGTGGCTGATCGCTTTCTATGCCTTGATCATCGTCGCCTCTTATCTCGGCACGTTTGGTGGAAAAGGCATCATCGGACACCCATGGGACTCCCTGATGGTCACCCTCATTGCCCTGCTCATTTATTACTGGGGTGCCTATACCGGCCTGCCATCTTCCCAGCTGAATCTGGGCAATGAAGACGACGATTAGCAAATCCGCCAGACACCTGCTTTCTGCGTTTGCTGCCGGAGCCACCGACTGGCGATGCCGCGGATCTCAGCATCTGGCCGTCCATGGCAACATGCCATGACCATGGCCTATGCACAAATCCGCATGCCCCGCGAATGAATTCGACAAGATGCAACGCTCATTCGCGTTGCATCATTAATTTAGGGACCGCGCATTTTCATACCTCCAACCTCCCCTCTTGGAGACGCGAACTCTCCTATGCGCGGGCCCCTTTTTTTGAAGAACGTAATGATTCCGCATCATTCGGTGGAGTATTGAGAACCCATGGATCGTCGACGCTTTCTCCAGGGCCTCGCTGCGACCGGTGCAGCGGTCGGACTTTGCGTTTCCGGGCGCGACCAGATCGCCGACGCATCGCCGCTGCCGGCAGCCGCTGGCAAACCCGTGCCGTCACCGATACGTATCCCTTTGGCCAGTATCTCAACGAGCGGCCACCATGCATTGGGCTCATTCAAGCAGGCCAATCTTGACTGGCAGGTATTCGAGAACCTCAGTCATCCCGATGGCGAGCTGACGCTGGTCTGTGGTGATGTGGCCTGCGTCCTGGGCAAGCGCACGGAACCGTCCTTTGCCGCCGACGGCGTGCCCTACTTCGGCATGAAGCTGGCTGACATTGCGGTGGCCGAAGCCGACTTGCTGGCCGATTACCTGCTGGCGCACGGCGAGCCCGACGAGACGCAGGTACGCCTGGCTGCACCACCGGTCGCCTCGCTGCTCAACCCCGAGAACTATTACGGGCGCCTGCCCTGGACGACCTTCATTGGCACGCGACAATGCGCGGACACGATGCCGGTGTATACCTCCGGGAGTACCCGCACTTATCACTCCGACCAGATATTCGCCGAACTGCACGATCCAAAACGCGTCGCCCGCCGCCGCGAAGGCCTGCTGGGTGGTTGGATGCCGGCCGTGCATAAAGTGGTGCCGATCGACGAGGGGCGCTGGTACGACGTATTGGTGTTTGCCGATGTCGATGCTACTGATCGATTCGTGATGCAGACCTGGCATCGCACTGCATTGGTCGAACACGGTGCGATCAGCAAAGTCTCCTATGGCCACAGCTATCCCAGCTATCCACCACGGCGACTGCCACCGGAACCGGCAACGTTCTATGCGGCCCTGCTGCGTTTTCACGATTACTGGCAGGCCGAACTGAGCGGAACCAGCGTCGCTTCCATACCCACGCCAGGCTGGAACGATATGGCGCATTACGCATTTGCCCGCGAACTGGTGGTGCGCCCCGACGGCACGTATCCGAAATACGGTGCGGTGGATCGCGACTACTACGGCAACGAATACGACGGCTTCCAGGACACCTTCACCAGCTCGCTCTACGCCAACCTCGAATGGGGTCGCTTCGAACAGGCTGCCGCCGTACTGGACGAATATTTCAGCGATTTCGTGCAGGCTGACGGCATGATCAACATGCGCGGCGCTGAAACCGCGCAATTTGGCCTGACGCTGTCGCTGCTGGCGCGCTATTTCAACTACACCGGTGATCGTGCACTGATTCTGAAGCACAGGGCGAAGATCGAAGCCACTGCGCAGATTCTGCTGGAGCTTCACGACGAGAGTCTGAAGCTTGCCAGCAATGATCCCGGCTACGGCCTGATCCACGGCTGGAACGAATCCGATGCCTGCCTGTTTCCGGATCCCACGCTTTGGTGGAAACCGTACTACGCCAACAGTGCCATGGCTGCGCGTGGACTGCACGATCTGGCAAACGTGTGGCCGACCTTTGTTGCTGGCGAGACGAAGGACGCGCACGAATGGAAGCGGCGCGCCGACAGCTTGCGCGAACAGACCGTACGTACGCTGCGCGCCAATATTCGCCATGATCTGAAGCCGCCCTATGTTGGGCCGCTACCCGGGGTAAAACTGACCTTCCGCGAATCGCTGGCCAAGGAGAATCCCAGTGAACAGCAATGGCCGCACCGGGCCTACGCCGAGTTGCTGCAAGCCGACGTGCTACCCGATGATCTCGCTCATCTGGTGATCGACTGCATGCGCGGCCACGGCGCCACCAGTATCGGTGTCGTCGCAAATATTGGCCCAGTCGACAAGGACAGTCGCGATATCCTGGGTTTCATTTCCTACGGCTACGCGCAGCAGCTGCTGCGGCTTGGGCGTATCGACGAATACCTGCTTTTCCTCTACGCCCATCGCCATCATGCGCATACGCCGGGAAGCTGGACCGCCGGTGAAGTCTCCGACATCAGCGGCGGCATGCCGCTGTTCTGCATACCTGCGCAGATGACCATTCCGTTGTTGCTGCGCTGGACCATGGTGTTCGACGACAGCGCTGGAGAAACACTCTATCTGGGCCGAGCGATTCCCCGCACGTGGATGGCCAGTGGCAAATCTGTCGGCATTGAACGCGCGCCAACGCGCTGGGGCAAAGTCAGCTTCCGGTTACAGAGCACGGGTAGCAATGTCATCGAAGGCGAATTGACCCTGCCTGATGGCAGCAGCCCCAAAGACACGTGGCTGAGCTTGCGCGTGCCCGCTGGCAAACGTCTGATCGAAGTGCATCTGGATGGCGTTGCCTCAGATGCCGCCGAACACCGAGATGCCGCCATTCGCATACGCGGCAAGCCCGGTCAGCGCATCGAGGTGCGCGCCCGCTTCGTCTGACACATCACCTCTCCATGCCTGGTCGCCATGCCTGATGCGGCACCAGTGTGCGGCTCCCATTGTGCGATTTCAGAAAACCGCACAGCGTGTCTCCCAGCAAGATCGTCGCCAAGCCTATCGGGTTGGCGATAACTCGTTTCGATGACCACAACATACAGACGCCACGATCATCGCAGACGGCCATATCCCGCACGATTTCTGCCAGCAAGAAATACGTATCTCCAGCGTATCGTTACAGCCGCTCGCGAAAACTATGCGGAATTCCGCATTCAACTCCCCCAAATGACACAAGACGCGACGCCTGTGTGACGGCACGATGAAATTGACTATCGAGGGTAGTCAATGAACGCGCTACATCTTGACCAGATGGCGCAGCGCAGATTCGGGGAGTGGCATGCACGACAACATCGACCAACGCAGGAGGTTTATCAAAGGCGCCGCAGCCATGCTTGCCTCTGCTGTGGTCGTACCCGCGACGCGCGCCTTCACTCCCGATGTAGCCGACCCCAACACCACCGTCGCAGCGACAGCAGTAGCATCACGCGAAAAGCCCGTGCAAAGCATGTACGACTTTCCGTTGAACCAGGTGCAGCTACTTGACGGGGATTTCGCCACCGCAGCAGCAGTCAATTTGCACTATCTGCACAGTCTGCCCGTCGACAGGCTCGCCCGAAGCTTTCAGCTACAAGCCGGACGGCCCTCCAGTGCGATAGCGCTGGGCGGCTGGGAAAAACCCGATTGTGAATTGCGCGGCCACTTCAGCGGCGGCCACTATCTGTCCGCGGTAGCGCTCGCCTACGCCAGCCAGGGCGATAAAGTACTCAAGGCGCGGGGCGACGAGCTGGTTTCGCTGCTGGCAGCGTGCCAACAGCCCAACGGTTATTTGAGCGCCTTCCCGGAAAGCTTTTTCGATCGCCTCAGCAGCGGCCAGAAAGTCTGGGCACCGTTCTACACCATTCACAAGATTCAGGCCGGCATGCTCGATATGTACCGGCACGCCGGCAATCAGCAGGCGCTGGCCGTGGCCACCGGCATCGGAAATTGGACAGTGCGCTGGCTCAACGGCTTCTCCGATGCCGAACTCGCGCACATCCTGAAAACCGAGTACGGCGGCATGAACGACTCGATGTATGAGTTGTATGCGATTACCGGCAACGGCCGCTACATGGATGCCGCGCATCGTTTCGATCAAGCCTCGCTTTTTGATCCGCTGGCGGCACATCGCGATGAGCTACAGGGCCTGCACAGCAACACCCAGATTCCCAAGATCATCGGCGCCGCGCGCCGCTACGAATTGACCGGCGACCCACGCTATCGACGCATAGTGGAATTCTTTTGGGAGACGGTAACCACCCAGCGCCGCTATGCCACCGGTGGCTCCAGCAACGATGAGTTCTGGAAAACCGGCCCCGGTGATCTGAAAGGCCAGCTTGGCCTCTACGCCGCCGAGTGCTGTGTGGCCTACAACCTGCTCAAACTCACTCGTCACGTCTACGCCTGGAACGGTGACCCGCGCGCCTTCGACTACTACGAGCGCACGCTCTACAACGCGCGCCTTGGCACACAAGATGCCGATGGCATGAAGCTTTACTACTACCCGTTGCAGCCCGGCGCCAACAAGTTCTACAACTCGCCCACCGATTCCTTTTGGTGTTGCACCGGTTCCGGTGCCGAAGAGTTTGCCCGCTTCAATGACAGCATCTATTTTCACGAGGGGCAGGATCTTTACGTCAACCTGTTCATCGCCTCCGAATTGAGCTGGCCGCAGGAGCAGCTGACGCTGCGCCAGGAAACGATATTTCCGCGCGAGCCATTGACGCGCTTTACGCTGGGCCTGACAGCGCCGACACATCGCGCGATCCATTTGCGTATCCCCGAATGGATCGGGCCGGATGCCGCCGTGCGCGTGAACGGCGAAACGCTTGGCGTGTTCGCCTCAGCGGGAAGCTATCTGACTTTGCGCCGCGAATGGCGAAACGGCGATCGCATCGAGCTCGATTTACCGATGCAACTTCATAGCGAAGCGTTGCCCGGTGATGACGATCAGCGCGCGGTGCTTTACGGACCGCTGGTACTCGCTGCGCGACTAGGCAGTTCAGGGCTGACGCACGCAATGCAGTACTGCGGCTATGACGCTGCGCCGAATCCCGAACCGAAGGCACAGCCTGCGCCGGAGATTTTTGCCAGCGCGACGCAGGATATCAACTGGCTACGCGCGCTCTCGACGAGTGAGCTGCGTTTCGAAGCAACAACCCGTCAAGGCACTTTGACCGTTGCGCCGCTGAATGAAATTCATGCTGAGCGCTATGCGGTTTACTGGAAATTCCAGGATATATCGACCGCTGACGGCTAGCGATCGAAGAATCTTTTAGGTCGTCATAAAGACGGCTAAATGAAAATCGGCGAGGTTCTGCGCTCATGCGCAACTCATCGTCCACGTCATGACAGAGCATCGCTGGCGATCACTCGCTGCGCCTGCTCGCAAACGTGAAATCTTCATGCCCGTCGTTCCGAAATTCGGGGCGTTACGGCGGAGCATGCATGGATGCAAAACCGTGTCGCCGAATCTACCGATCCAGGCATGCGTCCCCCAAGCCAGCCACCCATTTACCCATTCAAGTGAGGACATCATGCTCAATGTATCTACCATCCTGAACGACCATCCGCCATGTCGACGCCCTTCGCTAATCACGTGTGCGGTGCGGACCGCTCTCGCTGTTGGATTGATGGGCAGCGTCGCCCTGCACGCTCAGGACACAAGTACCACGCAGGACAACAGCGATGCCGCCAAGAGCGGCACCAAGAATCTTGACGCCGTGACGGTCACCGGTTCGCTGATCCGTCGAGTGGATACCGAAACCTCCAATCCCGTCGTGACGATTGACAGCGCGCAGATCGCTGCCAGTGGCAAGCCAACCGTCGGCGATTTGATTCAGCAACTGCCGTCGATCGCCGGCAATGCCACCAACCCAGGCATCGACAATGGGGGCGGCACGGGCGCATCGACAGTGTCTTTGCGAGGCCTCGGTTCCAATCGCACGCTGATTCTGGTCAACGGTCACCGTCTGGCGTACGACGATGTCAACATCATTCCCTCATACATGATCGATCGTATCGAGGTGCTGAGCGATGGCGCCTCGTCGGTATATGGCTCCGACGCCATCGGTGGTGTGGTCAACTTCATCCTGAAGGATCACTACAAGGGCGTGCAGCTGACCAGCGACTACGGCATCAGCTCGCATGGTGATGGCAACCGGCGCAACTTCAGCGCGATGGGCGGCATCTCCGGCGACCGCTGGAACCTGCTGGTCGGCGCCAGTCAACAGAGCCAGAACAGCATTTCTTCCAGCGACCGCAGCTTTTCCAAGTATGCGCTTGCTCTGAATAACGGCAGCGTAGTTCACTTGGGTTCGTCAGCCACACCCACGGGTCTGGTCGAGAACGCCAACGGCACCTATGTGACTCTCAACAGCGGCGTAACTGGCGCCACCACACTGGCCGACTACCACACGTATACCTCGGCCGATTCGTACAACTACCAGCCTTACAACCTGGTCGAGACTCCGCAGGAGCGCACCAACCTTTCGTTGGTCGGCGACTTCAAGATCACGCCAAATGTCGATGCCTACGCCAACGTCTTCTACAACAAGACCTCGTCGTCCTCGATCATTGCGCCGGTGCCGATCTTCGCGAACTCCGACGATTTCTTTGTCTCCAAGAACAGCTACTACAATCCCTTCGGTGTCAATTTCGGTACCGACCGCAGCACTGGAGAAAGCTATAACGATCTCAACACGCGCCTGACCTCACTAGGCAATCGCGATTTCGCCAGCCAGACCTATAACCTGCAGGTAACGCCTGGTATCAAGGGCAACTTTGGCGATAGTAGCTGGCAGTGGAATGCCGATATCAACTACGCCAAGGTCAAGCAGAAGACCGAAAACGAAGGCTTTATCGATTACGCAGGTCTTGAGGAGGCGATCGGACCCTCGTTCAAGGATACCGATGGTGTAGTCAAGTGCGGCTCCGCCGGCAACGTGATTTCCGGCTGCACGCCGATCAATATTTTCAACATCAACGATCCCACGACAATTGCTGCGCTGAAGAAACTGATCGTCAATCCGGTCACCGAATACAGCTATACGATGAAGCAAGCCGAGGTCAGCGCCAACGGCGAATTGTTCAATCTTCCCGCCGGCCCGGTAAGTCTGGCCGCAGGTTTCTCGTATCGCAAGGAATCGCAGTCTGATACCACCGACACGCCGATTGCCACCGCCATCAGCGACGGCGACTACGCTGGCCTGTGCGGCGTGGTGGAAGACTGCGGCACAGTGCTCAGCGGCAGCTACAACGTCAAGGAGGCCTACGTCGAAACACTGATTCCGGTGTTGTCGCAGAAGCCGTTCTTCTATTCGCTGAACGTCGATATCGGTTCGCGCTACTCCGATTACAGCGTGTCGGGGTCGACCACCAACAGCAAGGTCGCGCTCGAGTGGCGCCCAGTCGCTGATCTCTTGCTACGCGGCACGGTTTCGCAAGTGTTCCGTGCGCCCAATATCAGCGAACTCTATTCGGGAACGTCGGGTGGTGCCTATGCCGCAACCGATATCTGCGATGGCTATACCGGTGGTCATGCC
Source organism: Rhodanobacter sp. A1T4 (assembly GCF_014207185.1). Taxonomy (GTDB): domain Bacteria; phylum Pseudomonadota; class Gammaproteobacteria; order Xanthomonadales; family Rhodanobacteraceae; genus Rhodanobacter. The sequence goes on along the minus strand of NZ_JACHCP010000008.1, from coordinate 74,219 downwards.
GCCGCATGCGCCAACGTTCCTACCGATGGCAGCTTCCAGCAGAACAACGCGCAGCTAGGTGTCAAGAGTTCGGGGTCGGTCGCTGCCGGCTACGATCTCAAGCCCGAGTACGGCAAGTCGTTCGACTTCGGCCTTGTCTACGATCCTCATTGGCTTCCGGGTCTGTCGTTCAGTGCCGATGTCTGGCGCATCAACCTCAACGACACCATCGTCGATGGCCTCGATCCCAGTACGATTCTCAACGAGTGCTACTACAGCGAAAAACTCTGCAGCCTGATCCATCGCGCCGGCAACGGGCAGATCACCTACATCAATCTGCCGACCGTCAACCTTGGGCAGACGGCCGCCAAGGGTATTGACTCAACGATCCAGTACAGCTTCGCCACCGATACTTATGGCAAGTTTGCGGTCAGCCTCAACAGCACCTACACGGCGCGCTACGACGTCGATACCGCGCCGGGCGATTCCAGTGTGGCAGTCACTCACTGCGCCGGTTCGTATTGCTCGGTGTACGGCGAGTTCCCTCGCTGGCGCGGCCTGGGTACGCTCAACTGGAAACTCGGCAACTGGGGCGCCAGCTGGACGATGCGTTATATCGGCCGTACCCGGGTAGGCAGCGACGATCTCTCCGAGGGCTATTCCGCCGACGAAAGCATTCCGGGTGTCGAACACAAGATCGGTGCCTATACGTACAACAACGTTTCGGCGAGCTACGACTTCACCAAGTATCACACCACCCTGTCGGCGGGCATCGACAATCTTGCCAACAAGACGCCACCGCTGTTCTATCAATGGGGCAGCAACTCCAATACGGATGCCTATACCTACGACCAGATCGGCCGTTACTACTGGGTGCGTGCCACAGTTACGTTCTAAAGTTACGTTTTAACTCTGCACCAGATGGCCGGTGCAAGCGCCGGCCATCGAGGACTATTGATGGTTTTTGCTCCCATGTTTCGAGTACGACTATGGGCAGGGTGCCTTAGCATCCTGCTTGCGTCACAGGCTTGGGCCACAGAACAACCCAGGCTGGTGCAACAGCAGGGGCGCTTCGCGCTTTTTGTCGATGGCGCACCCTATACCGTCATGGCCGCCCAACTGCACAACTCCAGCGCATGGCCCGAGATACTTCCAAGCATCTGGCCCAGCGTGGAAGCGCTGCATGCAAATACTTTGGAAGCACCCGTTTACTGGGAGCAGTTCGAACCCCAATCCGGGCATTTCGATACCACCAATATCGATGCCTTGATCGATCAGTCGCGCCAACATGGCGTGCGTCTGATCTTGCTCTGGTTTGGCAGCTGGAAAAACGGGCAGATGCATTACGTGCCCACCTGGATCAAGAACGACCCAGTCCATTACCCGCGTGCGCAGGACGAACACGGTGAACCCGTGGAGGATCTCTCGCCTTATGCCGACGCCAACTTGCAGGCAGATAAAACCGCATTCGCGGCATTGATGCATCATCTCAAGCAGAAAGATGGCCAGCAGCACACGGTCATCCTGGTCCAGGTAGAAAACGAGCCTGGCATGATCGGCAGCATTCGCGATCACGGTGCAGCCGCCAATGCGCTGTTCAATGACAAGTTGCCGGCACAGCTCGCAGCGAGCCTGCACAAGCCAACCGGCACGTGGAGTGACGTCTTCAGCGCCGATGCCGATGAGATGTTCAACGCCTATGGCGTAGCGCGCTATATCGATCAAGTGGCCGCCGCTGGCAAGGCGGAATATCCGCTGCCGATGTATGTGAATGCATGGCTGCGCTACAAGGGCAAACACCTGCCTGGCTACGATTATCCCAGCGGCGGCGCGACCTGGAACGTGCTGGATCTGTGGAAGGCCAGCGCGTCGCATATCGACTTTGTCGGCACGGATCTCTACAGCACCGATTACAACGAATTCACCAAGGTGGTCGATCAATACGCGCGATCCGACAACCCCGTGTGGATTTCAGAAACAGGTTACGAGGCGGGCAACGCGCCGTATTTCTTTCACGTGCTCGCCAAAGGTGGCATCGGCTTTTCGATCTTTGGCGTCGACAACGATGAGGACACGTCGAAACGGCAGGCCGCAACCGCCGCCCATGCTCGCAACTTCCAACTGGTCGGGGCGATGCAACGGCAGGTGGCGCAGGCGGCCTTTGTCGGCCAGCTCTTTGCAGCGGTAGAACAGCCCGGCCAACCGCAAAAGACGTTGGATCTCGGCCGCTGGCAGGCCAGGGTTTCTTTTGGCGCTCCTATGTGGGGAGACGCGCCTGCCGAGCTTCCCGGCAATCCCTCCGCCGATGGCCACCTGCTGATCATTCGACAAAGTGCCACCGAGTTTCTGGTGGCCGGCATCAATGCGCGTGTGGAGTTCGAGCGGCATGACGACGATCATCGTCACGGTCAACTGCTTCGGGTCGAGCAAGGCAGCTTCGTCAACGGCCAATGGCAGGTAAAGCGCCTCTGGAACGGTGACGAAACCGACTACGGACTCAATTTCGGCACACAGCCCACGATGCTTCGGGTGACCGTGGGAAGTTACTGAAAAAGCCTCTCGCCTTACTGTTGAGCGTCGCGAGATGATCAACAGCTTTGCTGTTACAACGCTACGGGCTGATGCGTCTGCATCGATTGCCGCAAGGCGATAGCGATTCGGGTCGCCTCGGCCGCGTCTTCCAGGGTGAGATCGAACGGTGTGCTGTCCAGTACCGCATCAACGAAATGCAGGCACTGCGCGTGGAAGGCATCACCGAAGCGCTCGAAGAAGCTGGGCGTGGATAACGAACGCACTCCACGCGCATCGGCGATTTCGACACGATCCATACGCGGGTTGCGGCCAATGCTGAGCTTGCCGGCAGTACCGGTGATATCGGTATGCGTATCGTGTCCGTGGGCCTGCGTGCGCGAGGCGTGGAACATTGCCATGCAGCCGTTTTCAAATTCGCAGATCGCCACACCGTTGTCGATGTCACCCAGCGCCTTCAGCTCGTCGTATACGGCAACCGTACCGCTGGCATACGCACGAATGGCTTTAGGACGGCCCAATAGCCAGCGCGCCAGATCGACGTCGTGCACGCTGCAGTCCAGGAACAGGCCGCCGCTGGTCGGTGCGAATTTGACGAAAGCGCCGCTGGGATCGAGCAGGTCGGCAGTCTGCGAATACACCATAAAGGGTTTGCCGATGACACCTGCCTCGATCTGTGCCTTGGCATCGCGATAGCTCGCATCGAAATGCCGGACGAAGCCGACCATCGCACGCAGCTGCGGATAACGCGCCGCGTGTGCCACCGTGCGCTGGCAGGCTTCCAGCTCGAGCGACAGCGGCTTCTCGCAGAACACGTGCTTGCCGGCATCGAGCGCCTGCTCGATCTGATTGGCATGCAGTGATGTTGGTGTCACCAGAAACACGGCATCCAACGCGGGATCGGCAAGCATCTGGGCGTAATCGCTGTAGCTGCTTTCCACGCCCAGCGTGTCACGTGCCCAGTTGATTTCTTCTTCCAGCGGGCTGCATACCGCAGCCAACCTTGCACGCGGGACATTGCGCGCCAGGTTTTCCGCGTAGCGCCGACCCAGCCGTCCTAGCCCAGCCAGGCCAATGGTAAGAATTTTCTGATTCATGCGGGAACTCGATGAGATATGTCGATGAAGAGCAGGCAAGCGCGCCCGCGATTTTTGATCGTCATGCAAAGGCACCCGTCGTGGGAACGCTCGATGCGCGACCGCGAGGAATCACCTTCCGGGATTCCTCACTTCCTGATGCCCGCTCACACGCTTATATGGAGCAGTCCAGCACCTTGCCTTCCTTCCATGACCGCGTCGCCAGCTCGGCCAGTTCCAGCGACTTGATGCCGTCGGCAATCGTGGTGCGCACCGGTGTGCCATTGCTCAGGGCATCGAAGAAATGCGCGATTTCCAGCGCATATGCATCGCGGTAGCGCTCGAGAAAAAAGTGCTCCGGCTTGTCGGTGCTGATCGACTGCTCACCCCATGCCACCACCTGGGTCGGACGCACGTTGCCGGCCTGCAGCAAGCCCTTGCTGCCCAGTACTTCGAAGCGCTGGTCGTAGCCGTAGGCGGCCCGGCGTGACGTGTTGATCTGGCACAGACCGCCGCTTCTGGTGCGGATGGTGACGGTGGCCTGCGTGATATCGCCGGCCGCAGCTACTTCGGGAAAGCCCAAGCTTCCACCAGTGGCATACACGCTTACCGCCTCACCACCGAGAATCCAGCGGAAGATGTCGAAGTCATGGATCAACATGTCCTTGAACACGCCACCGGAGCGCTCGATGTAGGACACCGGCGGTGGCGCCGGATCGCGGCTGGTGATCACCAACATCTCGGCATCGCCGATCTCGCCAGCTTCCAGGCGCGCTTTCAGCGCAGCAAACGTCGGATCGAAGCGGCGCTGGAAACCGACCATGCAGACTACGCCGGCTTTCTTTACCGCAGTTTCGCACTCGCGCGCGCGCTGCACGTCGAGATCGACCGGCTTCTCGCAGAAGATCGCCTTGCCTGCGGCCGCAGAGCGCAGGATCAGGTCGGCATGCGTGTCGGTGCTGGAACCGATCACCACGGCGCCGATGGCTGGATCATTCAACGCCTCTTCCACCGACACCACCTTGGCGCCCAGTTCGGCGGCCAGCGCGTCGGCCGATGGCGCATGCGTGTCGACCACGTATTTCAGTTTTGCCTGCGGGTGACGCTTCACGTTGGCGGCATGGATCTTGCCGATACGGCCGGCACCAAAAACGGCTACTTCAATCATCGTATTCTCCAGGGGGTGTGGTTTCTTCAACAGTCAATTCGAGCTTGTAAGCCAGCGCGACAAACAGCGCCTGGCACAGGCAAATGGTGCTGGTTAGCGCGCGAAAGGCGAAGGCACTACCCTCGCGAACTTTGAGCAATACGCTAGCGTGGCGGGCCAGTGGCCCCATACCGCTTTCGGTAATCGCCAACACCTTCGCCTTGTGCTGGCTGGCTATGCGCGCGCAGTAGAGCGTTTCTTTTCCATAGGGAGGAAAGCTGATAGCGATCAGCACATCGTTCTTGCCAATGCTGCGCATCTGCTCGCGATACATGCCACCCAGACCGTTCACCAGCAACACCCGCTTGTGCGTGTGCTGCAAGGCATAAGCGATATAGCTGGCGATGGAAAAAGCACGGCGCACGGCAACCACGTAAATGGTGTCGGCCTTGACCAGCAGATCCACCGCGTCCTCGAAGCTTTTCGCGTCGAACTCGCCGGCCAGATCGTCGAGCCCTGCCCGGCTGGCATCGATGAAACGCAGTGCCATCTGCGCCGGCTCCATCTGTTCGGGCCCATCCTCGATCACCCGGCGAATGCGCTGCTGGTAGCTGCGTGCCGGTGCGACTTGCGCCGTGTGTTCGCTGCGGAACACGGCCTGCATCTCGCTGTAACCGGAAAAATCGAAGCGCTGCGCGAAACGCACCACCGCCGACGCATGCACACCGGCCCCTTCGGCGACCTCGTTGACGCGCTGAAGCATGATGTTGGCGCGCTGTTCCTCGACATAACGCGCCACGTTCTGCTGCTGCCGCGGCAAAGCATCGAACTGCTCGGCAATTCGTTGCATCAGCTGTTCGACACCGCTGCTCTTGGTCATGCGTTCGGGTCCATTCGTTACGGTGGCGTTGGTCACTGCAAATGTGACGGAGAGGCGCATGTTATGCATCGAATGGAATATTTATTCCAGTTTTTTTTATTGTGCAATGCAAATTGCAAATTGCAAAAAGTGGGTCCATCCTCGTCCCAGCTTCGAAACGCCCAGCCTGTCAACAGGCATGGCCCGATCTGAACCGAGCCGGCAAACCCGGCCCAAGCGACTGGAGAGTGGCATGCAACTTCGGAAAATTTCCCTCTGCCTGGCAACCCTGCTGGCCGGTATGACCTTGACGCCAACACTGCTGGCCGCCGACGGTCCACACGCAAATGAACGCTATGTCATGGTCAGCCACGGCGCCGATTCCGATTCCTGGTGGAACACCATCAAGAACTCGGTGAAACAGGCTGGTGAAGACTTTGGTGTACAGGTCGATTACCGCAATCCGCCCAACGGCGACCTGGCCGATATGGCGCGTCTGCTGGAACAGGCGGCCGCGCGCAATTACGACGGCGTCGCGTATGACATCGCCGACTATGACGTGCTGTCCAAGCCCGCTGCAAAAATCACTGCCAAGGGCATCCCGACAGTTACCTTCAACTCCGGCACGATCGAAGAAAGCAAAAAGCTCGGTGCGATCATGCATATCGGTCAGCCGGAATACGCGGCAGGCAAAGCCGCCGGCGATCGCGCCAAGGCGCTGGGCATCAAGTCCTTCGTCTGCGTGAACCACTACGCCACCAACCAGGCCTCGTTCCAGCGCTGCAAGGGCTTTGCCGACGCCATCGGTGCCGACTTCAAGAGCTCGATGATCGACAGCGGCATGGACCCCACCGTGGTCAATAGCAAGGTCACCGCCTACCTGCGCAACCATCCGAAGACCCAGGCCATTCTTGCATTGGGCCCGAACGCTGCCGAGCCAACCGTGCAGGCGCTGAAGCAGATGCATCTGAACGGCAAAATCTATTTTGGCACGTTCGATCTGTCGCCCGGCATCATCAACGCGATCAAGGATGGCACGATCAATTTCGCCATCGATCAGCAGCCGTACCTGCAGGGCTATATGTCGATCGCCGCCGTGGTGATCGCGCATGAAGACAAGACGACGGACAAAGACAAGATCATCGCCACGCTGAAGGCCAATCCGAAGTTCCAGATGCGCCTGAAGGAATATGGCCTGGTGCCGGTCTACAACGCCGACGGCGTCAGTTCAGGCCCGGCCTTTGTCACCAAGGACAACGTGGCCACGGTCGAGAAATACGCCGGCCAGTACCGCTAAAGCGCGTTGACCGACTGATCGTCTTGCAGCGATCGGTCGGTCAACGGCCAACACACCATCCCTCGCGCAAGCGCCGGAGATTTCATGAGTACCACGACTTCCGATATGGCCATGACCCTCGCCAAAACCCTTCCGTCGAACGCCACGTTGAAGCAGCCGAACACCACCCCACCCGGCGCAAACCCCGCTACGCCGAGTGATGAGCGCGTGCGGCGCATCTCACCATGGCGTGCACTGCTGAATCGTCCCGAGCTAGGATCGATCGCAGCCACCATTCTCGTCTTCGTGTTCTTCGGTGTGTTCGCCGGCGACTCGGGCATGTTCAACCTCGACGGCATCATGAACTGGTCGCAGGTGGCTGCTTACCTGGGCATCATCGCTGTCGGTGCCTGCCTGCTGATGATTGCCGGCGAGTTCGATCTGTCGCTGGGCTCGATGATCGGCTTTGCCGGCATGATGCTGGCCGTGCCATCGATGTTTTTCGGCTGGCCCATGTGGCTGGCCGTGCTCTTTGCCTTCGGTGGATGCATGGCGCTGGGCTGGTTGAACGGCTACCTGGTGATGCGTACCAAGCTGCCCAGCTTTATTGTCACGCTCGCCTTCATGTTTATTTTGCGCGGACTCACCATCGTGCTGTCGACCCAGTTTGCCGGCAGCACCATTGTCAGCGGCGTAGGCGACAAGATCGCGCAGGACCCGGTGACCCATGCGCTGTTTCAGGGCACCACGCTGCAGGGGCTGTTTGCCTGGCTGGCACAGGTTGGTGTGATCGACAAACTGCCTAGCGGGGAACCCGTCGTCGCGGGCCTACCCAAGGTGCTGCTCTGGTGGGCGCTGGTGGCCTGCTCCGCTGGCTTCATATTGTCCAAGACACGTTTCGGCAACTGGATCTTCACCGTCGGTGGTGATGCCAACGCGGCCAAGAATGTCGGCGTGCCGGTGCGTCGGGTCAAGATCAGCCTGTTCGTGTTCACCGCCTTCTGCGCCTGTCTGTTTGCGGTACTGCAGGTTTCCGATGTCGGTTCCGCTGCGTCGGATCGAGGCCTGCAGAAAGAGTTCGAGGCAATCATCGCCGCAGTCATCGGCGGTGCCCTGCTTACCGGCGGCTACGGTTCGATTCTCGGCGCCTGCTTCGGCGCATTGATCTTCGGCGTGGTGCAGATCGGCATCTCCTATACCAACGTCAACTCTGATTGGTACCGCGTGGTGCTCGGCGCGATGCTGTTGCTCGCGGTGCTGTTCAACCATTACATCCGTTCGCGCGCAACGACCGGCAAGTGAGGATCGACTGATGGACACTCAAGTGAAAACTCCCAGCGGTAGCGACGACTACATCCTGCAGATGGAAGGCGTCAGCAAATTCTTCGGCACGGTGATCTCGCTCAAGAACGTGACGCTGCGTTTGCGTCGTGGCGAAGTGCATTGCCTGCTCGGCGACAACGGTGCAGGCAAGTCGACGCTGATCAAGACGCTGGCCGGGGTACATAAACCCAGCGAAGGCCGCTATCTGGTCGAAGGCAACGAGGTCAGTTTCAAGTCGCCGCGTGAGGCGCTGGATTGCGGCATCGCCACGGTGTACCAGGATCTGGCGCTGGTGCCGCTGATGAGCGTGGCTCGCAATTTTTTTGCCGGTCGCGAACCGACCAAGAAGTTGTTCGGCATGATCCCTGTGCTCGACATGCAACTCGCCGCCAGTACCGCCGTCGACAAGCTGGCCGAGATGGGCATCCACGTGCGCTCGCCGCATCAGCCGGTGGGCACGATGTCAGGCGGCGAACGGCAATGTCTGGCGATCGCGCGGGCGATCCATTTTGGCGCGAAAGTCTTGATTCTCGATGAGCCGACCGCAGCGCTGGGTGTCAAGCAGAGTTGCAACGTGCTCAAGCTGGTGCACAAGGCGCGCGAGCGAGGCATCTCGGTGATCTTCATCACCCATAACGTGCATCACGCATACCCGATCGGTGACAGCTTCACCCTGCTCAATCGCGGACAGTCGATGGGCACCTTCGCCAAGAGCGACATCAGCAAGGAGGAAGTGCTCGACATGATGGCAGGCGGCACCGAGATCCAGAGCCTGGTCGACGAGCTTGAGGGCCGTCAGGCCGCCTGAGTAGTTCAAGTAGCACTGCCCTTCCCCCATTGCCACGTCGAGTTTTTGCACCATGACTGAACACCGCTACGATTTGATTTGCCTGGGTCGACTCGCTGTCGATCTCTATGCCCAACAGCACGGCGCGCGTCTGGAGGATGCCTCCAGCTTTGCCAAATATCTTGGCGGCTCTTCCGGCAACGCCGCCTTCGGTGCGGCGCGACTCGGGCTTCGCTCGGCGATGCTGACGCGCGTGGGCAATGACCACATGGGGCGGTTTCTCACCGAGACCTTGAGCAAGGAAGGCTGCGACGTCAGCCATGTTGTGGTCGACCCGGCCCGACTGACCGGTATGGTGCTGCTCGGTATCAAGGACCGCGAAACCTTCCCGTTGATTTTCTATCGCGAAAACTGCGCCGACATGGCGTTGTCGGTAGACGATATCGACGACAGCTTCATTGCCTCAAGCAAGGCACTGGCAATTACCGGCACGCACCTGTCCACACCCGGCACGCTGGCTGCCAGCCGCAAGGCGCTGAGCTTCGCACGCAAGCACGGCGTGCGTACCGTGCTGGATATCGACTATCGCCCGGTGTTATGGGGGCTGACCAGTCGCGGCGATGGCGAAACCCGTTTCATTGCCGATGACGGCGTCACCGCGCACCTGCAGGGTGAACTCAGTCAGTTCGACCTGATCGTCGGTACCGAAGAAGAATTCCACATCGCCGGCGGCAGTAAGGATTTGATTACGGCATTGAAAGCTGTGCGAGCAGTGAGCAATGCCACGCTGGTGGTGAAACGCGGTTCGCAGGGTTGCAGCGTGATCGAGGCGGCCATTCCTGTAGCTATTGACGACGCGCCGACTTACAGCGGTGCGCAGGTCGACGTACTCAACGTACTCGGAGCCGGGGATGCCTTTATCGCCGGTTTTCTTTCGGGCTGGTTGCGCGATGAGTCGATCGAACGCTGCTGCGCCTATGCCAATGCCTGCGGTGCGATCGTGGTGTCTCGTCACGGTTGCGCGCCAGCGATGCCGAGCCGAGCTGAACTCGACTATTTTCTAGCTCACGCCGAACGCCTGCAGCAGCCGGATCGCGATGAACAACTCGCCCACCTGCATCGCGTCAGCGTGGCACGACCGCACTGGGACGATTTGCACATTTTTGCGTTCGATCACCGCAGCCAGCTGTTTGAGCTGGCGAACGAGTCGAGCACCGACGAGTCACGCATCCCCAAACTGAAACAGTTGTTGGTGCAGGCTGTGGCGCGCACCGAGAAAAGTCTGGAACTGACCCAGCGCATCGGTTTGCTGTGCGACGGCCGCTATGGCCAGGATGCACTCAATGACGCCACCGGCCGCGGCTGGTGGATTGGCCGCCCGGTTGAACTGCCTGGTTCGCTGCCGCTTGAATTCGAGGCTGGCCGCGCGCTGGGCAGTGAACTGATCCAGTGGCCGGTCGAACAGGTGGTCAAGTGCCTGGTGCCGTTCGATCCCGATGGCACGCCGGAACAGCGGTTGGAGCAGGAAACCCAGCTGCACGCGCTTTATGCGGCCACCCGCGCCAGCGGCCATGAACTGCTGCTGGAAGTGATTCCGCCAGCCAATCCCGCTGTGCAGGTGAGCCAGGGTGAGCGTGTGCTGCGTTCGCTCAAGCGCATCTACAACCTTGGTATCCGCCCCGAGTGGTGGAAGCTGGCGCCACTGCCGGCGCAGGACTGGGCGGCGCTCGATGCGCTGATCGCCGAACGCGATCCACACTGCCGCGGCGTATTGCTGCTTGGCCTCAACGCGCCGTTTGCCGAACTTGCCGCCGGCTTTGCCGCCGCCGCACACAGCCACAGTTGCCGTGGCTTTGCTGTGGGCCGCAGCATTTTTGTGGAGCCGGCACGTGCCTGGCTGCGCGGTGACATTGATGATGCTGCGCTGATCGAACGGGCAAGCAACAACTTTGCCGAACTGGCAGCGTTGTGGCGACAGTCTCGGGGAGAACGTGCGATATCCACATCTTCGGTTGAAAAGGCACATGGGGTGGAGGCCACCGCATGAGTGACACCGTTCGACTGACCATGGCGCAGGCGCTCGTACGCTATCTCGCCGCGCAACAGGTACGCGATGACGATGGCCAGATCGTATCGTTGTTCGGCGGTGTGTTCGCGATCTTTGGCCACGGTAACGTCGCTGGGCTTGGCGAGGCACTCCATCAGCAGCGCGAGGTCCTGCCAACTTATCGCGCGCACAACGAACAAGGCATGGCCAATGCCGCCATCGCCTTTGCCAAGGCGCACATGCGCCGCCGCATGATGGCGGTCACCAGCTCGATCGGACCGGGCGCCACCAATCTGGTGACGTCGGCCGCGTTGGCTCACGTCAATCGGCTCCCTGTTTTATTGCTGCCCGGCGACATCTTTGTGTCGCGCGCACCCGACCCGGTTCTGCAGCAGCTGGAAGATTTCTCCGATGGCACGGTCAGCGTCAACGACTGCCTGCGTCCGGTATCGCGCTATTTCGATCGCATCGTGAAGCCCGAGCAACTGCTCACCGCGTTGCCGCGTGCCCTGCGCGTACTGACCGATCCAGCTCTGTGCGGTCCGGTGACGCTGGCGCTGCCGCAGGACGTGCAGACCGAAGCCTACGACTGGCCGGAAAGTTTTTTCGCACCGCGCATCCATGCATTCCGCGCGTTGCCCGCAACACCTGACGAAATTGCCGCTGCGACAGCTGCCCTCCGTGCAGCCAAGCGTCCCGTGCTCATCGCCGGCGGAGGTGTGCTCTATAGCAAGGCCAGCGCGTCATTGCTGAGCTTCGCCGAAAGCCACGGCGTCCCGGTCGCCGAGACGCAGGCGGGCAAGGGCGCGCTGGCCTGGGATCATCCGCTGCAGTTGGGGCCGGCCGGCGTATGCGGCTCCACCGCAGCCAATGCTTTACTGGCCAATGCCGATGTCGTGCTCGCCGTAGGCACGCGGCTGCAGGATTTCACTACCGGCTCCAACGCGCTGTTTGCTGGTGCCCACATCATCACGCTCAACGTCAACGGCTACGACACGCTCAAGGGCGGTGGGTTGGAAATCCTTGCCGATGCGCGGCTTGGCCTGGACGCGCTTTCCAGCGCATTGAACGGCTGGCGTACCGACAGCCAGTGGAACGGTAACGCCAAGCATGAAGCCGACGGCTGGCGCGATATCGTCTGCACCATCACCGAACAGCGCGAGTTGCCGGATGGCACTCTCCCCTACGACGGTGAAATCATCGGTGCCGTGCAGCGCTCACATCCGCAGTCGATGCAGAACGACATCGTGGTCTGCGCGGCGGGCACGCTGCCCGCGGAGCTTGAAAAACTCTGGCGCACGACAACTCCCGGCGGCTATCACATGGAGTACGGCTACTCCTGCATGGGCTATGAGATTGCCGGCGGTCTGGGCGTAAAGATGGCCAAACCCGACCACGAGGTCATCGTGATGCTGGGCGATGGCAGCTACCTGATGCTGAATGCCGAAATCGCCACCTCGGTGATGCTTGGCATGAAGCTGATCGTCGTGGTGCTCGACAATCGTGGCTACGGCTGCATCAATCGTTTGCAGCAGGCCTGTGGCGGAGCACCGTTCAACAATATGTGGGACGACTGCCTGCAAGGCGAAGAAGGTGCACCTGCCATCGACTTTGCCGCTCACGCGCGCGCGATGGGTGCCGAGGCCGAGCACGTCGGCAGCATCGCCGAACTTGAGCAGGCATTGACGCGAGCCCGTGCGGCCAAGCGGACTTATCTGATCTCGATCAATACCGATCACCGCCGCACCACCGAACAGGGTGGCACTTGGTGGGAAGTGGCGGTACCTGAAATATCCACGCGCACGGTGGTGCTTGACGCGCGCCGCAATTACGAACTAGCCAAACAACAGCAGCGGCCCCATGCCGTGCAAGAAAAAACAACGCAGGTGAAATCCGATGTCTGAGATTCTGGAAGTAAAGATCGGCATCAATCCGATCAGCTGGAGCAACGACGACCTGCCCTCGCTGGGCGGTGAAATACCCTTGTCGACTGCGTTGAGCGAAGGCCGCGAGATCGGCTACCAGGGCTTCGAACTGGGCAACAAGTTTCCCAAGGACCCCGCTGCGCTGCGCGAGCTGATGGCCGGCTATCAGTTGGACGTGGTCTCCGGCTGGTACTCCGGCCGTCTGGCCACGCAATCGGTGGAGGAAGAAATCGCAGCCGTGGAATCGCATCTCAACCTGCTCGCTGAGAATGGCTGCAAGGTGATGGTCTACGGCGAGGTCGCCAACGCGATCCAGGGCGAGCGCAAGGTGCCGCTATACAAGCGTCCGCATTTTGACGATGACGCGTTCAAGCGCTACGGCGAGCGACTCACCGCGTTCGGCAAACACTTGCTGACGCGCGGTGTACGACTGGGCTATCACCATCACATGGGCGCCTATGTTGAATCACCGGACGATATCGATCGTGTGATGGCTTACACCGGCGAGGACGTTGGCCTGCTGTTCGATTCCGGCCATGCGTATTTCGGCGGTGGTGATCCATTGACCATTCTGGGCAAGCACATCGGCCGCGTATGCCACGTTCACTGCAAGGACGTGCGCCCGGCGATCATCCGTCATGCGCGCAATCGTCAGTGGAGCTTTCTGGACTCCGTGTTGAACGGCGTATTCACCGTACCGGGTGATGGCGCCATCGATTTCGCCGGCATCATCGAACTGCTGCGCAAAAATCATTACAAGGGTTGGCTGATCGTCGAGGCCGAGCAAGACCCTGCCGTCGCCCCAAGCTACGCCTACGCCAGTCTGGGTTATCGCACGCTGCGCGGACTGGTTGACGGCATCCGCACGAAGGAGGCCGCATGAGCCTGCTGGTAAAATCGACGCCTAACGGTCGCGCTATCGTCAAGGTCACACCGGAATCGGCTGGATGGAAGCACGTCGGCTTCGAAGGCGTCCGACTCGCTGCAGGCGAATCGCTGAATCTCGATTTGCCATCCGACCGCGAAGGCTGCCTGGTCGTGCTTACTGGCAGCATCGACGTTTCCGTAGGTGAAGAGAACTGGACGAATCTGGGCGGCCGCACCAGCGTATTCGAGGATCGCTCGACCGATGCGGTCTACGCGCCGCCCGGTTCGACGTTTGTGATTCATGCGCACGACGCGGCCGAGCTTGCCCTTGCGAGCGCACCGGCAACGGGAAAACATCCAGCACGATTGATCCCTGCGGCAAGCATGAAACGCATGGTGCGCGGCCAGGGCAGCAACACCCGTTACGTATGCGACGTGCTGCCCGAAACCGAAGCAGCCGAATCATTGCTCGTGGTCGAGGTAGTCACTCCGGCCGCCAACTCATCCAGCTATCCACCGCACAAGCACGATACCGATAACCTGCCGGTGGAAAGCTCGCTGGAGGAAACCTATTACCACCGGATCGATCCGCCGCAAGGTTTTGCCTTTCAGCGCGTCTATACCGATGAACGCGATCTCGATGAATCGATGGCCGTAGGCGATCACGACGTGGTGATGGTGCCACGCGGCTACCACCCGGTGGTGATGCCGCACGGTTACCGCGGCTATTACCTCAACGTAATGGCTGGCCCGCATCGCGAGTGGCATTTCAAGAATGATCCGGCGCACGACTGGCTGATGCCGCGCTGATTGTTTTGTAACAAGCCAGACCGTCTTGATCCAACAACGCCTTTCATGGAACCACCCATTATGTCTGCCCAACTCTCCCCCTCCCCTGCTCCCATCCATATCGGCCACTACATCAGCGGCCGTCATCAGGCCGGCAAAGGTTCGACCGTCCCGAGCTACAACCCGGCCAGCGGTGAAGTGATCGGTGCTGTGGCGCTGGCCGATGCGCATGAAGTGGATGTCGCCGTGCAATCCGCCCTGACCGCCTTTCCCGCATGGTCACAAACACCGCCGCTGAAGCGCGCACGCGTGATGTTCCGGTTCAAAGAGCTGATCGAGCGTGACATGGACAAACTCGCCGCTGCGATCACCCGTGAACACGGCAAGGTGATGTCCGATGCCAAAGGTGAGCTGGTGCGCGGCTTGGAGGTGGTGGAATACGCTTGCGGCATTCCCGAACTGCTCAAGGGCGACTACACCGAGCAGATCGCCAACGGCATCGACGCTTGGACCATGCGCCAGGCGCTCGGCGTATGTGCTGGCATCACACCATTCAACTTCCCTGCCATGGTGCCGATGTGGATGTTCCCGATGGCCATCGCCTGCGGCAACACCTTCGTGCTCAAGCCGTCCGAGCGCGATCCTTCAACGGCACTGTTGCTCGCGGCGCTGCTTACCGAAGCCGGTCTGCCCGATGGCGTATTCAATGTCGTGCAGGGTGACAAGGGCGCCGTCGACGCGCTGCTTGATCACAAGGATATTCGAGCCATCAGTTTCGTTGGCTCGACGCCCATCGCCGAATACATCTATGCACGTGGCACTTCCAACGGCAAGCGCGTGCAGGCGCTCGGCGGCGCCAAGAACCACATGATCGTAATGCCCGATGCGGACATGGATAAAACCGTTGATGCACTGATGGGCGCCGGTTATGGCGCCGCCGGCGAACGCTGCATGGCTATTTCTGTGGCTGTTGCCGTTGGTGAAACGACTGCCAATACGCTGGTTGAAAAATTGGCACCCAAGGTTCGTGCATTGCGCATCGGCGACGGCATGGACGAGACGATCGAGATGGGGCCCGTCGTGACCAGCCAGCACCGCGACAAGATCACCGGTTATATCGATGACGGTGAAGCGGCTGGTGCGGAATTGGTGGTTGATGGTCGCGGCCATCGCGTCGCCGGCTGCGAGCAGGGTTTCTTTCTAGGTGGAACGCTGTTCGATCACGTCACGTCATCGATGCGCATTTACAAGGAAGAGATATTTGGTCCCGTGCTGTGCGTGGTGCGCGTGCCCGATTTCGCCAGCGCACTGACGCTGGTTGATCAGCATGAATACGGCAACGGCACAGCGATCTTCACCCGTGATGGCCACGTCGCACGCGAATTTGCGCATCGAGTGCAAGTTGGCATGATTGGCATCAACGTACCTATTCCTGTACCGATGGCGTTTCACAGTTTCGGTGGCTGGAAAAAGAGCCTGATGGGCGATCACCATGCGCATGGCCCCGAGGCAGTGCGCTTCTACACGCGTCAGAAGGCGGTGACACAGCGCTGGTTGGCAGATAAAGAGATTGTTGGCGCCGAATTTGCCATGCCGACGCATTGAGTCGTGATTGCTGCGCATGGTGGCGATTATTTTTCCTGCAACGCAACATGAAAAAACACAATAGGCATCACGTACTTGCTCATTGAGCGCAGTGATTATTCGTTCGAAAATGCCGGTAACAAAAAAATAATAAACATTAAAAGTGACAGACGAATTTTCACTTTTGTCTGTTGAAAAATTCACAACGCAACAACGCAACAAATCGCTTCACCATTCGGCACATCACCATTGGGAGAGATGGCATCATGGCTTCAACACTACGCAAAAAACCGCTCGCTTGGGCAGTAGCATTCGCTGGCCTGGGTCTGGCCATGGGTCTCGTCGCTCCGCAGGCGCGCGCGGCTGATGATCTCACCACCAGCCCTTATCTTTTCGGTGACTGGAATGGCGAGCGAACTCGTCTCGCCGACGAAGGTATTACCTTCGATCTCGGCTACGGTGGTGAAGCGGCACACAACTTTACCGGCGGCGACGCCCACCTGACCCGTTACACGGACCAGTGGAAGGGTGGCGTAGCGCTGGATCTGGACAAGCTGTGGGGCTGGCACGGCGCCACCTTCCGCATGATGATCACCGATCGTAACGGTCGCAATCTCGGCGCCGACGCCGATATCGGCAACAACCAGCTGATCCAGGAAGTCTATGGTCGCGGTCAGACCTGGCACCTGACCGAATTCTCACTGGAACAGAAATTCTTCGACGGCGCGCTGGTAGTGAAGGCCGGTCGTCTCCCAGTCGGCTCAGATTTCGCCGCTTTCTCCTGCGACTTCCAGAACCTTACCTTCTGCGGCGCACAGCCGGGCAATATTGTCGGTAATTACTGGGTCAACTGGCCGACCAGCCAGTGGGCCGTCAACATCAAGCTCAATACCACCAAAGAAACCTATGTGATGTTGGGTGCGTATCAGGTCAATCCGAACTACGTGAACAACCAGTACGCCGAGAGCAAGGGCCTGATTCCGGACTTCCCCGGCGGCACCACCGGCGCCCTGATTCCATTGGAATTCGGCTGGGCACCGACGGCCGGCGGCCTGCCGGGCAGTTACAAGTTCGGTGTCTGGTACAACACGTCGAAGGGCTCGGACCTCTATTACGACATCAATCACGATCCGGCTGGCGAAACCGGCCTGCCGGCGCTGCAACGTGATGGCGAGTACGGCGCCTATATCAACTTCATCCAGCAGGTCAGCGGTGACGCGGGCGGCACTGGCACGTCGATCTTCCTCAACGTATCGCAGGCGGATCGCAATACGGCAGCTACCGATCGCCAGATTTCGCTGGGCATGGAATACAAGGGCCCGTTTGCACGTGCCAATGACATGATCGGCTTCGCGGTGGGCGCCACGAATGCCAACAGTCGTTATGCCGAGTACGTCCAGGAGAACAACATCCGCACCGGTGAAAACGTCATCGTCGGCGACGGCAATGAGTACGTCACCGAGTTGTTCTACAGCTGGTCGCCGATTCCATCGGTCTACCTGCGCCCCAACCTGCAATACATCCTGCACCCGGGTGGCACCAGCGAGAACAGCAACGCGTTCGTGCTCGGCCTGAAGATGGGCTTCACGTTCTGAGTTCATCGTTCGACGGTGTCGTTGTGTCGCCGACAAAAAGCATCCCGGCCCGTGCCGGGATGCTTTTTTACGGCCAATCATTTATCGCACAACTGACGTACGGCGCTGTCGACGGCAGACACACGCGTCCTTTGATATCGTCTCTACAGAGATCGCCTTGGATTCCATCGACATAACATGCCTACGTTTATGCTTATTCCCCTTTCGTTTCGTCGCTACGGTTTCTCCTTATGACACGCATCGTCGTTGTCGGTAGCATCAATATGGATTTGGTCACGCTGGCACCACGCTTTCCGGCACCAGGCGAAACCTTGACGGCTGATCACTTTCTCACCGTACACGGCGGCAAAGGCGCCAATCAGGCCGTGGCAGCCGCTCGACTCGGGGCACAGGTGGCACTCATCGGGGCACTCGGTGATGATGCGTTCGGTGGCCAACTACGGCTAGGACTCACGGATGAAGGCATCGATCTGGAACACGTCTGTTCGATCGACAACTGCGCCAGTGGTACCGCCTCCATCACCGTGGCGCAGGGCGACAACCATATCCTCGTGGTACCTGCCGCCAATGCCAGAGTTACACCCGAGCAAGTCGAGCGCGCGAAAGCGCTGATCGAACGCGCTGATGCGGTACTGGTGCAGATGGAGATTCCCGTTGAGACAGTGGAAGCCACCGTACGACTCGGTCACCAGCTCGGCGTGCCGGTGATCCTCAATCCCGCTCCCGCCCAGCCATTGTCGCCCGAGTGGCTGAAGCTCGTTCGCTACGTCACACCCAACCAACATGAGCTGGCGACGCTGTTAGACGCCGATTCGAACGAAGACTTTCGAGCGCTGATGCGGCGCGTGCCCTGCCCCATCGTGCTGACGCGGGGCGCTGAAGGTGCCTGGTACCGCGAAGACGGAGAACCGACGCGTCAGCGCGGTTTTCATGTCGATGTCGTCGATACCACGGGCGCTGGCGACACCTTCAATGCCGCGTTGGCAGTTTTTCTGCACGAAGGTCTGGCCATCGCGGTGAAAAAAGCTTGCGCCGCAGCTGCACTGTCCGTGTCACGACTTGGTGCACAAGGCGGTATGCCGCGATTGTCCGAGGTCGAAGCACTATTGGAACAGCAGCCATGAGGCGATCGGGGCTTCTGCACGCCGAACTCAACCGGCTGATTGCCGCGATGGGCCATACCGACACCCTGGTCATTGCCGATGTCGGCCTGCCCGTTCCACCGGGCGTAACTTGCATCGATCTGGCCGTGCTACCGGGCATACCAAGCTTTG
This sequence comes from Rhodanobacter sp. A1T4, assembly GCF_014207185.1. GTDB lineage: Bacteria > Pseudomonadota > Gammaproteobacteria > Xanthomonadales > Rhodanobacteraceae > Rhodanobacter. The sequence continues at coordinate 55,162 of NZ_JACHCP010000008.1, read as the reverse complement.
CGCAGGTGTTCGACGCCATCCACGCAGAGCTTGCCGTGGAAGCGGTGACGTTTGCCAGTGAAATCCATCAGCACAACCCGGCGCTGGTGCGCTTGAGTGATCAACTGAAAAGCGAAGGCACGACGGTGGAGGAAACCAGCCACGAATCGTTCAAGCAGCGCTGTGCGCAAGCGCGGGCGGTAGTGCGTACCGGCGAAACCGCACCATATGCCAATGTCATCCTGCATGCGGGTGTCACGTTTTGAATTCACCCGTCCCCAGCACTGCCATCAGTACGCCTCTCGTCACCATGCGCGGCATCCGCAAAGCCTTCGGTCCGGTCAAGGTGCTGGAAGGCGTTGACTTCGAGCTGCTGCCTGGCGAAGTGCATGCGCTGATGGGCGAGAATGGCGCTGGAAAATCCACACTGATGAAAGTACTCACCGGTGTACATAAGGCAGACGCCGGCGAAATCGAAGTAGATGGCCAAACGGTATCGATGGGTTCGACCACGGATGCCGAGAAACACGGTATCGCGATCATCCATCAGGAACTCAACCTGATTCCCCATCTGAGCGTGACCGAGAATCTTTTTCTGGGTCGCGAGCTGAACACCCTAGGCTTGCTGCATCGGCGCGCGATGCGCCAGCGTGCGCGCGAATGGTTGGCTCACGTAGGCATGCAGTCGATCGATCCCGACCTTCCTGTTGCGCGATTCTCGATCGGTCAGCAGCAGATGATCGAGATCGCCAAGGCGCTGGGCCAGAACGCGCGCGTACTGATCATGGACGAGCCGACCGCTGCGCTTAGCGAACGCGAAACCGATACGCTGTTCGCCTTGATCCGCGAGCTGCGCAGCAAGGGCACCGGCATCGTCTATGTATCGCATCGCATGGAGGAGATCTTCGTGCTGTGCGATCGCATTTCGGTGCTGCGCGATGGTCATTTCGTCGGCAGTCGCCCAATCCCAGGCCTGAGCCTGGATGAGGTCGTGCAGATGATGGTCGGCCGCAGCCTCGAGGCACGATTTCCCACCCGTGAAGTCACGCCTGGCGAGATCCTGCTCAAGGTCGAACAACTCGGCGACAAGCATGTGCATGACATCAGCTTCGATCTGCGCGCCGGCGAGGTGCTTGGAGTTGCCGGATTGATGGGGGCGGGTCGCACCGAGTTGGCCCGGTTGCTGTTCGGTCTGGACAAGGCGACTCATGGCCGCGTGTTGCTGGACGGCCAGCCGATTCATACCCGCACACCAGTACAGGCGATTCACGCCGGCCTCGGTTTTGTCACCGAGGATCGCAAAGCCCAGGGACTGGTGCTGGATCTCAGCTTGCGTGAAAACATCAGCCTGCCGCGCGTTCCATCGCGTGCCGGCATCATTGATCGCGCGACGGAAAAGCGACAGACCCAGGGCCTGATCGAACAGCTGAAAATCCGCACCCGCGATATGGAGTTGCCGGTGCGAGCGCTATCCGGCGGCAATCAGCAGAAAGTGGTGCTGGCCAAATGGCTGGCACTGAAACCACGCGTGCTGATTCTCGACGAGCCGACCCGTGGCGTGGATGTCGGCGGCAAGGCCGAGATTTACCAGATCATCAATCAGCTGGTGAAGAACGGCGTGGCGATCCTGATGATCTCCTCCGAGCTGCCCGAGGTACTGGCGATGAGCGATCGCATCCTGGTCATGCATGAGGGGCATGCCACCGCCCTGCTTGATGCCGCCACGGCCACCCAGGAAACCGTAATGCTCGCCGCCACCGGCGGCCATTGAACATGATGAGTACGAATGTAATGACCAACAGATTTTCTTTTGGCAACGGCGCTGCGCTGTTGCAACGACTGGGTTCGGTGATCGGCCTGCTATTGCTGCTGATCGCACTCAGCGTACTTAGCCCTGACTTTCTCAATGCCGGCAATCTGCTCACCGTGCTGCGCCAGGTATCGATCAATGCGTTGATCGCCTTCGGCATGACCTTCGTGATTCTGGCCGGCGGCATCGATTTGTCGGTCGGCGCGATCCTCGCCTTTACCGGCGCGATCACCGCCGGTGTGATGGCGTCCGGCCACGGCATGTTACTGGCTATTGGCGCCGGCCTGGGCCTTGGTCTGCTGCTGGGCGTGATCAACGGCGTGCTGGTCTCTTGGGGACGCGTGGCGCCCTTCATCGCCACGCTGGGCACGATGACCTTGTTGCGTGGTCTGACGCTTTCGTATACGCAGGGCCAGCCGATTGGCGTGTCCAACAACAGCTTTGCATTGCTCGGCGATGGCTATATCGCGCATCTGATTCCCAACCCGGTAGTGTGGATGTTCGGCGTGTTTCTGCTCTGCGCGTTCCTGCTGCGCGGCACCGTATTCGGCCGCCACGTGTTTGCATTGGGCGGTAACGAAGAAGCTGCGCGGCTGTCTGGCGTACGTATCAACGCGATGAAGCTGGGTGTGTATGGCCTGTCGGGCCTGCTTTCCGCATTCGCCGGCATCGTGCTCACCTCGCGCCTCTACTCGGCACAGGCCACCGCCGGCAGCGGTTACGAACTGGATGCAATCGCCGCCGTGGTGCTTGGCGGCACAAGCCTGGCCGGTGGACGCGGATGGCTGTTCGGTACGCTGGTCGGCGCACTGCTGATCGGCTTCTTGAACAACGGCCTCAACCTGCTCGGCGTGTCGTCCTTCTACCAGCAGGTGGTCAAGGGTGCGGTGATTCTTATCGCCGTATTGCTGGATCGTCGCAAGTAAATTTTCAATGACGACCAGCGTTTCCCGCGGCCGCCGCTTTTCCATCGATCGTTTCTCGAACATCCATCGGAGCACATCACATGCGTAAATTCGAATTACTCGCTGTCTCGGCCCTCACCCTTCTCGCCGCTGCCTGCAGCCAGCAAGGTCCGACGGATTCCTCGGCTCCGTCAGCGGCTTCCAGCAGCGCCCCGGCTGCCGCCGCTGGCAAGACGATCGGCCTCGCCCTCTCGACCCAGAACAATCCGTTCTTCGTGGCGCTGAAAGACGGCGCGCAGAAAGAAGCTGCAGTAGACGGCTACACCCTGACCGTCGTCGACGCGCAGGACGATCCGGCCAAGCAGATCTCCAGCGTCGAGGATCTGATCCAAAAAAAGGTATCGGTGATCCTGCTTAACCCAACCGACTCCTCTGCCCTTGCCGGTGCAGTCAAAGAGGCCAACAACGCGCACATCCCGGTGATCACGCTGGATCGCTCCGTCGACGGCGGCCAGGTCGTCACCCACATTGCCTCGGACAACGTGGCGGGCGGTGACGATGCGGCCAAGTTCCTGATCAAGGCACTCGACAACAAGGGCAATGTGATCGAACTGCAAGGCGTGCCCGGCACCTCCGCCGCGCGTGACCGCGGCGAGGGCTTCGACGACGGGATCAAAGGCTCTGGTCTGAAGATCATCGCCCAGCAGCCGGCCAACTTCGATCGTGCGCAGGGCCTAAGCGTCACTGAAAACCTGCTGCAGGGTCATCCCGATGTACAGGCGATCTTTGCGCAGAATGACGAGATGGCACTCGGCGCTGTGCGTGCGCTCGATGGTGCCAAGCGCGCCAATGTACTCGTTGTCGGCTTCGACGGCACACCTGACGGTATACAGGCCGTCAAGGACGGCAAGATCGCCGCCATCGTCGCGCAACAGCCGCAGCTGATCGGTCAGCTCGGCGTCAAGAGCGCCAAGAGCGTGATCGATGGTCAGACAGTTGAAGCGAAAATCTCGGTACCACTGAAGCTGGTCACCAAGGACAACGCCCAGTAAACCATCACGCGTTCTTTCCGACAGGAATACGGCAGGCCTTGCGGCCTGCCGTATTCCTATGCGTGACACGGCCTCTGGTAAGGCCAACCCAACATCGACTCGCACTGGATCCTGCTCACCTGCTGCTAGAGCTTGGCAGCGGGCGCTTCCGCTGCGCTGCCCTTGTCGTGAACAATAATCACTGAGCTGCTTTGCTCTGTAGTCCCCTGACGTAATTCAGTTCATTGATGGACGACTGATCCCCGGGATGGATGTTGAGGCAGTTCTGATATTTTTGCGCCGCATCCTCTAGCTGGTGAAGCTCCACCAGCACATAGCCTTGACCACGCAGGGCACGACAGCGGAGAGAAATCTTTTGCTCGGGTCGAGCTACGTCGGCCGCTTCGTCCGCACTCTGAAATGTTTTCAGCGCAGCCGACCAGTTCTTCTGATTTTCGTAAACATTCCCAAGTTCAGACAAAAATTGTGCATTGGACGGCGAAAGCTCTAACGCTTGCTTAAGGCTAGCTTCGGCATTTGTGGTGTCGCTGAGTGCGCCGTAAGCGTATCCGCGAAGGTAATAGGCCAATGCCCAAGCGGGCTTGCTCAAGACTTGGGCCTCTTGATGATGGTTGGCAGCAGTAGCCAGATAGAGCAGACTTTCCGTCAAGGATTCGGCGCAATAGAGCCGCTTCTGGCTATGCGCATAGGCTGCTTCATAGGCATGAATAACCTGTGCCAGCGGACCATTGATGGCATCTGTATTCCTGCCTGCCTTGATTTGGGCCTCAGCCTGCTGCAAAAGCTGGTCGAGAGCGCTATCGTCGACCGGTGCACGGCTCGAGGCTTCGGGCAAAGGTGTGCTGGGTGTCGCCTGCCCGGAGGCCCCCAAGTTCGATAAATACTGTTCGAGCTCCTTCACATGACGGCTGTAGGAATCGATCGTCAACGAATCGCAGGATTGACCCGCGATTTGAGGTGGCAGCGGGTGATCTACCGGCACCGCTTTTTCGCCGAAGCGATCCGCCAATTGCGCACGCACGTACTCAAATCGCTGATTGATCGCAGTCACGGCTTGCGCGTTGATTTGTTCACAATGCTGTACCTGAACAATGTCATGAAAGGCTTGCGCGCGGCCATACAAGGAAACCGCATTGAGCTCCCCGGGAGCGAACGCCATACGCGTAGGTGTCGCTTGCTGAGCCTGTGCCGCGCCCATGCAAAGAATCATCAGTACGAGTACCAAGCCTAATGTCTTCATTCGCGTTCTCCGTAACCGTGGGCGATGGTGATCCAACTCGATGAGCATCCTTTCTTTCCGAAACGTCCGCTTGACGGCGATATGTACCGGTCATGGCGTACTTGGATAGTCACAGGCGTTTCAGCGCACCTGCGTATCGCTCCACCCCAACTGCCCCGGCGCGGAAGCCAGCGCCAGCCGGTCTTAGCGCCACGCTGTCAACGCCCCAACTCGCTGCTGGCGAGCCTGTGCCAAGGCAGTCTACGTAAGGATGGGCCAAAGCTCGCGATGATGGATTCCAGCGATCCTGCCCACTCGGATATTGGATTAACCGCGGTTGGAGCCCGACAGCACGTCGACCCAAACGGCCAGCACCAGGATGCTGCCTTTGACGATCATCTGCCAGAAGGTGTCGACGTCCATCATCGACATGCCGTTGTCGAGGCTGGCCATGACCAGCGCACCGATCAACGCGCCGTGCACGGTTCCGGAGCCGCCGCGCATCGAGGTACCACCGATGAAGCAGGCGGCGATGGCATCGAGTTCGCCACTGGTACCGGCCGAGGGTGAGCCCGCGGCGAGGCGCGCGGTATTGATGACGCCAGCGAAGGCGCACATCACCCCCATCATGGCGAACACAGCCAGCTTGACCCGTGCCACGTTGACGCCTGACAAGCGCGTCGCTTCCATATTGCCGCCGACCGCATAGATGTGTCGGCCGAATACGGTCTGGGTCGAGATATACGAGAAAATGCCAAGCAACCCCAACAGGATCATCACCGGCACCGGCACGCCGCCGGCATCGTTGAGCATGCGCAACGAACCGATGATCACCGCACCGATGACCACCAGCTTGACAACATCCATCCACACCGGCATCTGCTTCAATTCGAGCTTGTTGCGACGGCGACGGCGCATCACCGTGATGGCCAGCAGCAATAGAAAAATCACGCCACCCAGCACGCGCGACAGGCCAATCGGTACCAGGCCCTGTCCCAGATAGATCAGGTCATCCGGCACCGGCGCAATCGTGGCGCTGTGGGTAATGCCCAGCAGGATGCCGCGAAATGCCAGCATGCCGCCCAGACCAACGATGAAGGAAGGCACGCGCAGCTTGGTGACCCAGAAACCGTTGAATAGGCCTATGCCAAGGCCCACGACCAGCGCGGCGGCGATGGCCGCTGGCGTACCCCAGTGCATGTTGACGGTGAGTATCGCCACCACACCGCCAAGCAGTCCCGACAGCGAGCCTACCGACAGATCGATTTCACCGGAGATGATGATGAAGACCATGCCGCAGGCGAGCATGCCGGTGATCGACATCTGCCGCAGCAGGTTCGCGACATTGCGCGGCGTAATGAAGTCGCCGTCCGTGCCGATGTGGAAGAAAATCCAGATCGCGGCCACCGCCAGCAGCAGCGCGATGATCTTGTAGCGTACGAAAAACTGCTGCACTTGCTGAGCTTGCATATCTGGTTCCCAAAGAGGCCGAAAGGTCTGCCTTGCAAAAATCGGATGGAGTAGTTTGATCGAAAGCCGGTCTAGATTGAAACCCGGTAAATCAGGCTGCTTGCGGCTTCGCGTCGATCGCCGCGGCCAGCACACGTTCCTGGGTCAGATCCTTGTTGACGAAATCACCGCGCAAATGACCCTCGCCGATCACCAGCACACGATCGCTGACACCCAACACTTCACTCAGCTCGGACGACACCATGATGATCGACACCCCCTTAGCGGCCAGCTCGAACATCAGCTGGTAGATGTCGTATTTGGAGCCGACGTCGACACCGCGCGTGGGCTCGTCGAGAATCAGCACCTTAGGCGCCGGCAGCAGCATCTTGGTCAGCACCGCTTTCTGCTGGTTGCCGCCGGATAGACCCGCAATTGCCAGCGCGGGGCTGGCGGTCTTTACGCGCAAGCGCTTGATCTCGCGGTCGACCGTGGCCAGCTCGGCATTCTTGTCGATATGACCGCCATGCGAATAATGCTGCAGCGTTGCCAGCGTGATGTTGTCGCCGACGCCGAGCATCGGCACGATGCCCTGACGCTTGCGGTCTTCCGGCACCAGCGACAGGCCGGCGCGAATCGCCTGCTCGGGTGTCTTCACCTTGATCGGCTTGCCGTCCATGAAGAGCTCGGCAGTCGACTTGCCGGCATAGGCTCCGAAGATCGCTGACACTAGCTCGGTGCGACCGGCGCCGACCAGTCCGGCAACACCGAGGATCTCGCCTTTGCGCAATTCGAACGACACATCGTCAACGCGCTTGCGACTGGTATTGGTGATATCCCAACAGGTGACGTGCCGCGCCTCGAAGATCACTTCACCGATGGCATGTTCGCTGCGCGGATAGAGATTCTTGATCTCGCGACCGACCATCATGGCGATGATGCCATCGGTATTCAGTTCGGCCATCGGCTTGGTTGCGACGTGCTCGCCGTCGCGAATCACGGTGACGGTGTCGCATACCTTGGCGACCTCTTCCAGCTTGTGTGAGATGTAGACGCAGGCCACACCCTCGCGCTTGAGGTCCTCGATAATGGACAGCAGTACGTCGATCTCGCTGGAGGTCAGTGATGAGGAGGGCTCGTCCAGAATCAGCAGGCGCGCGTTCTTGGCCAGTGCCTTGGCGATTTCGAACAATTGCTGATAGCCGCCACCGTAGTTCATCACCGGCGCGGCGACGTTGACGCCTTTCAGTTTCAGACGCGCCAACAACGCGTCGGCCTGACGATACATGGCGTCATAATCCATGCGCCCGCCGGGCTTGGTGATTTCGTTGCCCAGGAAAATATTCTCGGCAACCGACAGCTGCGGCACCAGCATCAGCTCCTGATGGATGATGACGATGCCAGCCTTCTCGCTGTCGCGTACCGAATAGGCCTTCAGCGGCTGGCCTTCCCACAGGATTTCGCCTTCGAAACTGCCATAGGGATACACACCGGACAGTACCTTCATCAAGGTAGATTTGCCGGCGCCGTTCTCGCCACACAGGCCGACACACTCGCCAGGTCGCACCGCCAGACTCACGCCGTTGAGCGCCCGCACGCCAGAGAATTCCTTGACGATATTGCGCATCTCGAACAGATATTCACTCACACGCTCACTCCACTGCTTCCACACAAACTGCCGCGAGAGTCGCGGCGTCGATCACTACATCAAGCATTGAAACACAGGAGGCGCACCGATGACCGATGCGCCTCCTGCCCGAACTTCAATTAATTACCGTACACCTGCGCATGCGTGTAGAAACCGTCCTTGATCACCAGGTCGACATTCTGCTTGGTCAGCAGGGTTGGCGTCAGCAGCTCGGTGTTGACGTCCTTGGTGCCGTTATTCATCTTGTCGGTGAATTTGGGCGCAACACCCCGAACCAGATCGACTGACAGCTGTGCCGCCTGCGAGGCGAGGTTGTTCAGCGGCTTGTATACCGTCATGGTCTGGGTGCCCGAGATAACGCGTTTCACGCCGGCGAGATCCGCATCCTGTCCGGATACCGCCACTTTACCTGCCAGCTTCTGCGCAGCGAGTGCCTGAATCGCACCACCGGCCGTGCCGTCGTTGGAAGCCACGATGGCCTGAATGTTGTTGTGGTTGGCGGTCAGCGCATCCTCAGTGATTTTCAGTGCGTTGGTCGGATCCCATTCCGGCGTCCATTGCTGACCGACGATCTTGATATCGCCCTTTGCCACCAGCGGCTGCAGCACCTTCAACTGGCCATCACGAAAAACCTTGGCGTTGTTGTCGGTGGCCGAACCGCCGAGCAGGAAATAATTGCCTTTGGGAACCGCGTTGACCAACGCCTGTGCCTGCATCTCACCCACCCTCTCGTTGTCGAACGAAATATAGGCATCGACATCGGCATTCAGGATCAGGCGATCATAAGCCACCACTTTGATACCAGCGCGCTTGGCTTCGGCAATGACGTTGCCGAGGACTTTGCCGTTGAACGGCACGATCACCAGCACGTCGACATTGCGCGAGATCAGGTTCTCGATCTGCGCGATCTGGCGCTCTTCACTGGCATCGGCGGACTGTACGTAGACCTTCGCCCCCAGCTTGGTAGCCGCGGCGGTGAAATAGTCACGGTCACGCGTCCAGCGCTCGACGCGCAAATCATCGATTGAAAAGCCAATAACCGGTTTTTCCTTGCTGGCATGCGCAGGCATGGCCGCGAAGCCACCGGCCAGAGCAACGGCAGCGGAAAGTGTAAGAGTGCGGAGCGTTTTATTTTTCATGAAATTCCCCATGCAAGTGACGTGCGTCTTTAGTGGACAGAATCAGCGCCAGCTTCGGCACCAGTGAAAAGTGGCTGCAACTGCGAATACAACTTTCCAAACAACGGATACCTTTGTTCGCGATAAAACGCATGACGCGACGCAACAGGATCGAATCGCGAAATCAAGGGTGGTGACGGGCAAACGTCGGCCACAACGGCGCCCTGCTCTGCCGCCAGATGGGCGAGCCGCGCAGCGCCCAGCGCAGGGCCCACGTCACCGCCCACACGCTGTTGCAGCGGCTTGCCGAGAATGTCGGCGAGCATCTGTATCCAGTAGGCACTGCGCGAACCGCCGCCGATCACCGTAATGTCGTCGGATCTCAGTCCGGCGGCCTCCACGGCAAGCAAACCATCGAGCAAACCGAAACCCACGCCTTCCAGCGTGGCATTAGCCAGATCGGCGCGCTGTGTATCACTACTCAAACCCACGAATGCGCCGCGCGCATGACTGTCATTGTACGGCGTGCGTTCACCGCTGAGGTAGGGCAGAAACCAGGGGCTTTTGGCATGGATTCCGTTCGACGCCTCGGCATCACCGAGCAACCCCGGTACACCCTCGTAAGCGACCAATCGTGCGGTGAAATCCAGACAGCTGGCGGCGTTGAGCATGACGCTCATCAGATGCCATGTATTCGGTAAAGCGTGGCAAAAGCTGTGAACGGCCTGTCCGGGCCGCGACAAAAAACCATCGGAAACAGCAAAGAACACGCCAGAGGTTCCCAACGACAGCATCGCCTGCCCTGGCTTGACAATACCTACGCCGACCGCACCGGCGGCGTTGTCGCCACCACCTGCTGCGACCGGCACGCGGGGAACGCCCCAGCGTTCGGCCAATTCCGCACGAAGTTGCCCGGTGACTTGATTCCCTTCATGTAGCGATGGCATTTGTGAACGATCAAGCCCGCAAGCGCGCAGCATTTCATCGTCCCAGGCACGCTTGCCGACGTCGAGCCACAGCGTGCCAGCGGCATCAGACATATCGCTGGCATAGTCGCCGGTGAGTTTCAGCCGCAGATAATCCTTCGGCAGCAACACCTTGGCGATGCGCTCGAAAATTTGAGGCTCATGCTTGCGTATCCAGAGCAATTTCGGCGCGGTGAAACCCGGCATCGCGAGATTGCCGGTGATCGCGCGGAAGTTCGGTACCTGCTCCAGTTCCGTGCATTCGAGATCGCAGCGGCCGTCGTTCCACAGGATCGCCGGTCGCAGCACCTCATCGTTTGCATCAAGCAATGTGGCGCCGTGCATCTGGCCGGAAAGGCCGATGCCGGCGATCTCATTGGCAGCGATGCCGTGCTTTTTCGCATCGGCAAGCAGCGCATCCACCGATGCCAGCGTAGCCTGCCACCATGCCGCGGGATCTTGCTCGGACCAACCCGGCTGCGGATGCGACAAGATCAACGCGGTGGATGCGCTGGCACGCACCTCACCCTTGCGGTCGAGCAGCACCGCCTTGACTGACGACGTGCCCAGATCGATACCGATGAACATGGGCCGCGTTACTCCGGCGACCTTGCCGACATCAGCAAACGATCAACCGTAGACATAGCGATTCACCAGATTCTCCAGCGCTTCCTGCTGGCCTGACACATGTTGCGGCTGCAGATTTCGTTTGGCCGCTTCGGCGGCCAAAGCCTCCAGCGTGAAGTTGCCGGTGAGCACCTGTTGACCGAACTCGCCATCCCAGCCCGCGTAGCGTGCAGCCTTCATCGTCGCCAAGGTGTCGCGCTCGATCATCTTGGCAGCCCGTTCCAGCGCCAGCGCCAGTACGTCGATCGCACCGATATGGCCATGGAACAGATCGGCCGGATCGCTGCTCTGGCGGCGCACCTTGGTATCGAAGTTGAAGCCACCGTTGACGAAGCCACCGGCGCGAAGAATCTCGTAAACCACCAGGGTCATCTCTTCGACGCTGTTGGGGAACTGGTCGGTGTCCCAGCCATTCTGCATGTCGCCACGATTGGCGTCGATGCTGCCGAACACGCCCAATGCGATCGACGTGGCAACCTCGTGCTGGAACGAATGGCCGGCCAGCGTCGCGTGGTTGGCCTCGAGGTTGACCTTCACCTCATGCTCCAACCCGAAGTCCTTGAGGAAGCCATACACCGTGGCGGTGTCATAGTCGTACTGGTGCTTGGTCGGCTCCTGCGGCTTGGGCTCGATCAGGATGGTGCCGTTGAAACCGATCTTGTGTTTGTGCTCGATCACCATCTGGAAGAAACGACCCAGCTGCGCACGCTCGCGTTTCAGATCGGTGTTGAGCAGCGTGTCATAACCTTCGCGACCGCCCCACAGCACGTAGTTGGCACCGCCGAGACGCTTGGTCGCGCCCATCGCGTGGAACACCTGCGTGGCGGCATAGGCAAACACTTCCGGCTGAGGATTACTGGCCGCGCCCGCGGCATAGCGCGGATGGCTGAACACGTTGGCCGTGCCCCACAACAGCTTCATGCCGGTCTGCGCCTGCTTGGCTTCCAGCACCTCGACCATCGCGGCAAAGTTGTTGGCGTACTCGGTCAGGTTGCTGCCTTCCGGCGCCACGTCGGTGTCGTGGAAGGTGTAGAACGGAATGCCTAGGCGACTGAAAAAATCGAAGGCGGCATCAGCCTTCGCTTTTGCCTGCTGCATCGGATCGCCGGGCTTGTGCCACGGCCGATCAAACGTGCCGGCACCGAATACATCACTGCCCGGCCAAACAAAGGTATGCCAGTAGCAAGCGGCCAGACGCAGGTGCTCGGCCATGCTCTTGCCGAGAATCTGGCGCTTGGCATCGTAGTGATGAAAGGCCAGTGGATTGTCACCATTGGCACCTTCGTAGCTGATCGGTGCAATGGGGTCGAAATAAGACATGGGAAACTCCACTGAATGCTGCATTGAGATCGGGTTGACAGAGATCCAGTCAGCAGATCCCAGTAATCCTCGAATGCTGCACAGTCCTTACCCTTGCAGGCAATTGCGAAATTTGTTGTGGCGATGATCATTTTCACTGTGGCAATGCGGCATGCTAGCGGGCTTGGCGCGTGATAGCGTCTACACTTGCCGAGTGATCAACGCTTCGCGGCGAGCTTCTGGCAGCGCGAAATTCTGACCCATTCGCCATACCGTACCGGACTATCGAAACGCCTATGGGACTCTCCCCGCCACCGCATCGCATCGCGCTGCTGTTCAACGCAAATAAAGGCTATGACCGTGAGGTGATCGCGGGCATCGGCCAATACCTCAACTCGACCCGGGTCGAGTGGGATCTCTATCTGGAAGAGGATTTCCGCAGCCGCGTACAGGGCATCGAACGCTGGCACGGTGACGGCATCATCGCCGACTTTGATGACCCGCAGGTGGTCGAGGCATTGAGCAAATCTGCTCTGCCCGTGGTGGCTGTCGGTGGTTCGTATGCAAATGCCGCGCGGTATCCCGAACACATTCCCTATATCGCCACCGACAACGCCAAACTCGTGCAGCTGGGTTATCGCCATCTGATCGATCAAGGCCTTTCCAGCTTTGCGTACTACGGCCTGCCACCAGCTCCTGGCAATGCATGGGCCGCCGAACGCGAAGCCGCCTACGCCCAGCAACTGCTGACGGACGAACTGCCGATAACGATTTTTCGCGGCCAACCGACCAGCGCCGGTGGCTGGGACAATGCGTCCGAGCAACTGGTCGAATGGCTGCAGGAATTACCCAAACCGATCGGCATTCTCTGCGTCACCGATGCGCGCGCACGCCAGTTGGTTCAGGCTTGCCAATTGGCGAAAATTTCCGTGCCCGAACAGGTGGCAGTCGTCGGCATCGACAACGATCCGCTGACCCAAATGCTGACGCGCATACCGCTGACGTCAGTGATGCAAGGCACCGAGGAAATGGGCCGCACGGCGGCGCATCTGCTGCATCAGATGCTACGTGGCGCCGACCATTCGCAGACCCGTATTATCGTGCCGCCGGTCGGTATCAACGTGCAATCGTCGAGTCGGCATCAGCCACTGCGCAGTCCGCTGGTGATGCGCGCTCGCCACTACATTCGCCAGTACGGCTGCCTCGGTGTCAAGACCGAACAGGTAGCCGATTATGTCGGCGTATCGCGCACCGCACTCGAAGAACACTTTCGCCGCGAGCTGAAACAGACCGTGCATCAGGCGTTGCTGCAGCACAAGCTGGAACACGCTGGCGAGTTGCTGATCAGTTCATCGCTGCCGCTGGCCGATATCGCCGTGCGTTGCGGTTTCACCTCGCTGCAATACATGTACGCGGTGTTCCGCCGCGAATACAACCTCACTCCCAAACAGTTTCAGGCGCAGCACCGCGGCGCCGAAATCACCGACTCCACCGGCAGCTCTGCATGACCTCCCTGACGTATCCAAATGCGGCCCACGTTCCCCATGCCGTGCGCTGGGGCACGCTGGCCGATGGCCGCAAGGTGCATCGCTGGACGCTGCGTAACGCGCAGGACATGCGCGTCGATATCAGCGACCTCGGCGGCAGCCTGTTGAGCTGGCACACGCCGGATCGTCACGGCCGCATTGAAGGCGTGGTGCTTGGCCATGCCGATCCGCTCGCTTACGCGGAAGGGCTTGGGTATCTCGGCGCCCTGATCGGTCGTTGGGCCAACCGCATCCGCAACGGCAGCTTCGAACTGGACGGCGTCACGTATCGACTCGACCGCAATAATAACGGTCACCACTTGCACGGTGGCCACGAAGGGTTTCATCAAGCCGTCTGGCAAGTCGATACGGATGGCGACAGCCTGCTGCTGACCCTGCACTCAGCTGATGGCGAAGGCGGTTTCCCCGGCAATCTTGATGTGCAGGTTCGTTACACACTACACGACGACGGCACGCTAAATCTCGACTATCAGGCGCGCAGTGATCAGCCCACACCGATCAACCTCACCGCACATCCTTACTTCAACCTTGGTGGTGCGCGTGGGAATATTCGCGATCATCTGCTGTGGATCGATGCTGAAGATTTTCTGGCCGTCGATGCCGGGCTGATTCCTGCAGGCCAGGAAAGCGTGGCTGGGAGTGCCTTCGACTTTCGTCATTCCGCGCCACTGGGTTCACGCCTCAGCTGGCCGCACCCGCAGTTGTCCGTCGCCGGTGGTTTCGATCACTGCTACTGCTTGGGCGAATCGCACGGCCAGCCACGCAAGGTCGCGCAGGTAATCGATCCGGCCAGCGGTCGCCGACTTACGGTAACCACGGATCAGCCGGGCCTACAGCTTTACACTGGTCAATATCTGGCTGCGTCACCCAAGCGCAGCGGCGGCTTTTACCAAGCTTTCGACGGTTTATGTCTGGAGGCACAGGCATTTCCCGACCAGATCAACAGCGCCACTGCCGAACGTGCCGTACTGCGCCCAGGCACCGTGTATCGCCAGCACACCGCATATCAGTTGGACGCGGTTTAACCACCGCTGGTGACGACAGCGATCGGAACTTTCAGCCGCTCGATTCATCGCGACGTTTATCGATACAGCGAACAAGTGCCAGCAAAAGCGCCAATGCCGGCAGCAATACCGAAAGGTTGCCGAGTTTGGCAGTGGCCAACCCGCCTGCGCAGGCGCCAATGGCAAAGCTCGAGCAGACCATCATGAAAATGCGCGACTGATGCAGTGCCACCGCGTCGCGCGGCGGAAAAATTCCGGCAAACAATAATTCCGCGGTTCGGCGCAGGTTGCCTGTCGTCATCACCGAACTGTATGGCGATCCTTCGACCTTGGCGAAGCTGGTACTTTGCAGTGCGGCCACAAAGGCCACGCCAAGCACGATGGGAATATCCGGAAAATTGCGTGGCAACGCGGCCACCACCAGCAGAAAGACGATTTCAATCGAAAGACTTAATAGCGCCGAGCGCTGCCGGGCGCTGCGCGACTCGTGCGCGCGCAGTCGAAAGGCCACGAATACACCCACAAAAAACGCGACGATCGGCGGCACATGACGCAGCGATTTATCCCACTGACCCGACGCAGCGTAAATACCGAGAAGCACTACATTGCCGCTTTGCGCATTAGCGAATACGCCGCCGTGACCGAGCCAGGTAAATGCATCCAGAAAGCCGCCTGCCCCGCTCAGCAGCATCGCTACGCCGATGGTTTCCCTAGGGTTCGAAACCGCCGCACCACGGTGGACTCTGAGCTTGCGAACAAGTGCCTGGATCGAGGTCTTCACGGTAATGGCTCACTGATGCGGCGCGAAATAAAAGCTAATGAAACAAGACTGACACATCAAATACGTGACGCTCAACGCCAAGGCTTTTTTTGCGTCGGATTGGCGCATGATCAAATGCAAGGCAGGCACAGCGGCGTCTTTCTCTGCAACTATGAGAAGCGATACTTGGGGGCGAGCAATGCCCATTGCGCCATTAGTGCGGACCACCCCGTTAAAATTCGATCACTTGTTTCCTTTCAGCATCATCATTTTGTGATTTGGCCCTTATGACTGATATCACTGCTATCGATCATTTTCCGTTTCTTGGCGAAGGCTCCGAAACGGCTGGCTTGATTCGCACGTTCGACTGGAGCAAAACCGCGCTGGGCAAAATCGAACACTGGCCCGAGTCGCTGAAGATGGCGACGGCGCTGATCCTGCGCTGTGATTTACCGATGACTCTCATGTGGGGTAAACAGGGTTACCTGCTCTACAACGATGCCTACAGCAAGATCGTCAGCACCCGGCATCCTGCGTTACTGGGCAAGACCGTGCGGGATGGCTGGCCGGAAGTGGCTGACTTCACCGCGAATGCGATGGAGCAAGTGCTGACCGGCATCAACCTTACTTACCGCAATCAGCACATGGTGCTGATGCACCCCGACGAACCGTCGGATCTGTGGCTAGACATTCTCTACAGCCCAGTGGTCGGCGCCGATGGGGTGCCAGCCGGCGTGCTGGCGCTGATCAGGGATGCCACCCAGCAGTTTCAGGCTGAACAGCGCCTTCGCATTGCGCAGGAAGCCGGCGGTGTGGGTACGTTCGAGTGGTATCCGGAAGCCGGTCGTCTGGAGGTTTCCGATCAGTATCGGCGGGTGTGGGGCCTGAGTCCGAACGAAGATGTCACTGATACGTTATTGATCAGCCTGGTGCATCCCGATGACCGTCATGCGATAGGCCCAAACCGCCTGGATTTGCCCAACCCACTCAGCTATTCCGAATTCCGACGCGTCGATCCGAAAACCGGCGAGATCCGCTGGATTGCGCGTCGGGGTGAAACGCTGGTGCTGGATGGCTCGGATCGACTGCATTACATCGGTATCGCGATGGATATTACCGACCGCAAAAAAGCCGAAGAGGCGGTGGTCGAGAGCGAAGTCCGTTGGCGCAACCTGTTCGAGGAAATGCAGGAGGGTTTTTTTGTCGGCGAGGCTGTGCGCGATGCTGCCGGACGTATGGTCGATTTCCTCATCACCGAACTCAACCCCGCCTTCGAAAAACAGTCCGGGCTGAATATCCGGTCTTCCATGGGTCAATCCATCCGTGCACTTGTTCCCAACCTTCCCGAATCGGTGATCGACGCCTACGCGCTGGTGCTTGAGTCGGGCGAATCCACGCAGATGGAAGTCCATATACCCACTTTGGAAAATCGCTGGTTTGAAGCGCGTGCGCGCAAGGTGGATGATCAGCGCTTCGCCGTGCTGTTTGTGGAAATCTCCGAACGTAAAGCCGCCGAAGATGCCATGCGTGAAAGTGAAACCCACTTCCGCACGCTCGCCCAGTCGATGCCCAATCACGTCTGGACCACGTCCGACGATGGCAAGATTGAATGGTTCAACGATCGCGTCTATGCCTACGCAGGGGTTGAGTGGGGTTCACTGGAGGGTGAAGATTGGTTCCGCATCGTTCACCCGGAAGACGTCAATCCGACGATGCAGGCCATGCTCAAGGCACGCACCACGGGCGAGAACTACCAGACTGAACTTCGGCTGCGTCGCCACGATGGGATGTATCGCTGGCACCTCGCGCGCGCCGTTCCCATCACCAATCGCGATGGCGAAATCGAACGCTGGATTGGCAGCAGCACCGACATCGATGATCAGAAGGTGGCGGAAGCGGCGCTTGGCAATCTTGCCGCCACGCTGGAAGAGCGCGTCATCGAGCGTACGGCCGAATTGATCAAGACCCAAGACGCGCTGCGCCAGAGCCAGAAAATGGAATCGATCGGCAACCTCACCGGTGGCATTGCGCACGACTTCAATAATCTTCTACAGGTCATCAGCGGCAATCTGCAGCTGCTCGGCAACGATGTAGCCGGTAACGAGCGGGCTGAGCGCTGCGTACAGAATGCGATGGCCGGCGTGACGCGCGGCTCGAAGCTCGCCTCGCAGTTGCTGGCGTTTGGACGACGCCAACCATTGGCGCCGAAGGTAGTCAACGTCGCCCGCTTTATTCGCGATCTCGACGATCTGCTACGGCGATCATTGGGCGAAGGCATCGAGCTGGAAACGTTGATTGCGGACGGACTCTGGAACACGCTGATTGATCCGGGCAATGTTGAAAACGCACTGCTGAATCTCGCACTCAACGCGCGCGATGCGATGGATGGCCAAGGACGTCTGACTATCGAAGCGGGAAACGCGTCACTCGATGAAGGCTACTCGTACCAGCATTCTGAAGCCGGCCCCGGCCAGTACGTGATGATTGCGGTCAGCGACACCGGCTGCGGCATGACATCTGACATCGTCGAAAAAGTCTTCGAACCTTTCTTCACTACCAAGCCGGAGGGCCGCGGTACCGGTCTGGGCCTGTCGATGGTATACGGCTTCGTGAAGCAGTCCGGTGGCCACGTCAAGATATACAGCGAACCGGATCATGGCACCACGATCAAGATGTATCTGCCGCGTTCGACGCAGTCGGAGGATCGGGGCATCGACCAGGAATCCGGCCCGATCACTGGTGGCAGGGAAACGATTCTGGTGGCCGAAGACGATGAGGCAGTACGCAATACCGTGGTTGCGTTGCTGGATGAGCTTGGCTATCGCGTGCTGAAGGCGAAGGATGCCGAAAGCGCGCTTACCATCATCGATAGCGGCGTCACCATCGATCTGCTGTTTACCGACGTGGTGATGCCGGGTGAGCTGAAGAGCCCTGAGCTGGCGCGCCAGATACGCCACCGCCTGCCGCATCTGGCGATACTTTTCACCTCGGGTTATGCGGAAAATTCCATCGTGCACGGTGGCCGCCTGGACGAGGGCGTCGAGCTGCTGAGCAAGCCCTACACGCACGAAGCTTTGGCGCGAAAGCTTCGCCAGGTACTGGACAGCCAGCAGAAGCGCAACGCGGCGGCGGCGCCTGGCTCGCCACACCCGGGAAATACTGCCACTCGCAGATTGCAGCCACAGGTCGCCCGGCCGCTACAGATTCTGCTATGCGAGGATGACGAATTGATTCGCATGAGCGTTGCCGAGATGCTTGAATCCCGCGGCCATAGCGTGCTGGAAGCCGATAATGCCGCCCAGGCTGTTCGGATTCATGGCGAGCAGCGCATCGATTTGCTGCTGACGGATATCGGCTTGCCGGATGCCTCGGGTATCGAACTGGTACATCGGCTGAGGGCGCTATCGCCCAACCTGCCTGTGTTGTTCGCTACGGGACGCCTGGATATCGGCGACATCCAGAAAGATTCGCGCACGGCATCCATACTCAAGCCCTATGGAGCAGATGCGCTGCTTGGTGCCATCGACGCCTTGTCAGTATCTGGCTAGTCGATCCGCTGGCGGCCCACCGTGCCTGGCGAAACTCAGCGACCGAAGATGATTTCCTTGCCTTCGTGATCGCGGTCCCAGCCACGCAGTTGATCGCGGATATGCGCTATCCGCTGACGACCGAGCGCGTTGCGCTCCTCGTCCAGCACATGGCCATCGAGCAACTCGGCCAGGCGCTGCGCGGTCGGCAACATCGCATCCCATGCATCCAGCGCGGACAACGGGCCCGGCAAGGTCATAAAGAAACTCACGCCTGGCGTACGCAGTGCATCGAGTCGGCCCAGATCAAAATTGCCCGGCTTAAGCATATTGGCCACGCTGAAGATCGGACCAAGCTCACGCTTGCCATCAAGCAGCCGATGGTAGATGCCCATATCACCGAACTCGAGGCCGGCCTTTTCAGCAGCAACAACCATGTTCGGCCCGTTGAAATGCTCACCTTCGCGTGCCACCACGAACAAGGTAACGATGCGTTCGACCGCCAGCTGCGCCGGACGTCGGCCAAGGTCGGAGCGGGGCGGGATTTTCGGCGTCGGTGCTGCTACGGGTGGTGCCGATACCGGTTCCGGCGCAGCCGCTTCAGGCTGCGTCACGGCATGCTTCGCTTCATCGGGAGTGCTGGGCGCGCGCAGCGCATCGACAATCGAGGCCGCGTGCCCCACCAGCCGCGATGCCGACTTGGCGCTTGGGCGCTCGCCCGACAACGTAGCGCCCAGACGCTCCAGTTCCTCGCGCATGCCGACATCCAGCTCGCCCTGCTTCGGCTTGATCGGGGTATTGAAGGCGTCGTCATAGGACGAGTCGCGCGCACTGAACGAGGGCTCGTTACCGTCGGCGTCATCGCCAAGCGTGGGTTCGCGTCGTTCTCCGGCGTGCGGCGTCGGCATCACACGTCGCTTGCCCTGCTCCTTCTTCGGCTGACCGAACAGCCAGATCAGGACCAGTACGATGATGCCGACGATCAGCAGCGGAATGCCGACAGCGGGGTTCCAGGCAAAGGCGAGCACGGGTTGCATGGTCATCAGAATGTCCTCAGGCAGCGCCTGCGAGTTTAGCTGCTTCCGCGAGATCCACCTGCACCAATCGCGACACGCCCGGTTCGCGCATAGTCACGCCGCAGAGCTGGGTGGCGGCTTCCATGGTGGCCTTGTTGTGGCTGATGAAGATGAACTGCACTTTTTCGCTCATCTCGCGCACCAGGCTGGAGAAGCGACCCACGTTGGCTTCGTCCAGCGGCGCGTCGACCTCGTCCAGCAGGCAGAACGGTGCCGGGTTGAGGCCGAAGATGGCAAACACCAGCGCAACTGCTGTCAGTGCTTTCTCGCCACCTGACAGCAGGGTGATATTGGAGACGCGCTTGCCCGGTGGCCGCGCCATGATCGCCACGCCAGTATTGAGCAGGTCGTCGCCGGTCAGCTCCAGATAGGCGTGCCCGCCGCCGAACAGCCGCGGGAACAGCTCTTGCACGCCGGCATTGACCTTGTCGAAGGTTTCCTTGAAGCGCTGGCGGGTTTCGCGATCGATCTTCTTGATTGCGCCTTCCAGCGTTTCCATCGCGCTGACCAGGTCGGCGAGCTGGTTATCAAGATAGGTCTTGCGCTCGCTCTGTTCCGCATGTTCCTGGATGGCGGCGAGGTTGACCGGTTCCAGCCGCACGATCTTCTGGCTCAGTTCGCCGAGCTGCTGGCGCCACTGATTCGCGTCGATGTCGTCGGCCAGTTCGGCCAGCAGCGTTTCCAGTTCAAGGCCGGATTCACGGATCGCTTCGGCCAGTTGCTCGGCGCGCATCTGCAACGCCTGCGCAGCAAGTCGCTTCTGCGACAGGCCTTCGCGCAATGCGCTCAGCCCATGCTCGGCGCGTTGGCGCTCCTGTTCGAGACGACGAAACTCGCTATCGCAATCTTCCAGCGCGCGGCGGGCTTCCACCAGTTGCTTGTCGACCAGCAGGCGCTGATCGAGGTAGGTCTGACGCTCGGCTTCGAGCTCCGCGATCGGGTCGGAACCCGCCGCCAGCTGTTCGATGATGTCAGCACGACGCGAGGCGATCTGTGCCAGCTGCGTGTCCATGCGGCCCAACGATTGTTCCAGCGAGGCCAGCGCCGAACGACGCGATTCCAGCCCCAGGGCAAGCGCGTGCGACTGGTCCGCCGCCTCGCGCGCATTCATTCGTGCTTCCTCGCGTGCTTCAAGCAGCGTGCGACGCTCGTTCTCCAGCTCACGCCGCTGGTCTTCCAGATCGCCCATCAGGCCGACGGATTCATCCAGCCGTGCGCGTGCCTCGCGTGTCTGGTCCTGCAATTCGTCGATCTGGTTCGCCAAGTCGTTCAGTTCGTCGTTGACCTTGGCAGCGCGAGCCCGGGCGGTTTCCAGCTTGCCGCGATGGCTCTGCAGCTGACCGGCCAGCTCCGACTGCTTGCGATGCGCGTTGTACAGCTCACGCTGGGCATCGTCACGGGCGCGCTCGACTTCGAATTTGCCGGTGCGCAATGTTTCCAGCCGTTCGCCATCTTCCTCAAGCTGCGCTTCGAGTGTCGCAATCTGTTCGGTCAGCAGGCGCAATTCGCGCTCGCGTGCCAGCACGCCGACCTGATTACCTTGCGCACGACGCACGCGCACCCAGTGCGGCGCCAACCAGTCGCCGTCGCGGGTGATGATGGATTGATGTGGGCTCAGCGTAGCAACGAGCCGACTGGCCTCTTCCAGCGTTTCAGCTGTCTGTACGTTGGCAAGCAGCTGAAGCGCCGCCACGGGACCATGTACGCGGGCAGCCAACGTATCGGCTACGCCCTGCCCGCCATCGGCAGAAGCAAGAAGCGCGATATCGGCCTCACCGAGGCTGCCGAATTCCGAGACCAGACCGAGCGGGCTTTCGACCAGTACACCATCAAGCAAGCCAGCGAGCACGGTTTCGACGGCGGACTCCCAACCCGCATCGACCTGCAGCGCTTCGCCCAATCGACGCGACTTGTTCAATCCCAAGCGAGCCAGCCATCCACTGGCGGCACTTTCTTCCTGCCCCAGCGCCGCATGCTGTAGCGCTTCGAGCGAGGCGTGGCGACCGCGGGCCGACTGCAGCTGCTGCCGTGCTTCATTGAGGCTCGACTGCACCTGGCGTTCTTCGTCGAGCACTTTTTCGTGGCTAAGCTTGTGCTGATCGAGCAGGCTGCCTAGCGTTTCGACGCGTTCGCGCTGGGTGTCATGATCGGCATGCAACTGCTCGCCGGCCACATCGAGAGCAGCGACATCGGTCGCCTTCTGCTCGGCTTCCAGCGCTTCGCGACGCTTGGAAAGATCGATCCCCTGCCGGTCCAGATAATTGAGCTTGGTCCGTTCGACTTCGGCTGCGCGACTGGACTCACCGGCATGGCGCGTGTGGCTGTCCCAGCGCTGCTGCCAGTCGGCCAGCTTGGTTTCTGTATCACGCTGGGCTTCGGCGGTATCGTCCTGCAGCTGCTGCAGCGCCTCGAGTTTCGGTTCGCCTTCGGCCAGTGCGGTGCGCAGGATTTCGACCTGTGCACGATCGGTGCTGATATGTGTGGCCAGCTCGTCATGCTCGCGCTCGGCATCGACATGCGCGCGCTGCAGACGATCGGCGGTTTCACGACTGTAGCGAACCTGCTGCTCGACGCGCGCGATCTCGGCGCCGACCTTGTAGACCTCGGCCTGGACGCTGTTCAAATGTTCGCTGGCGCCAGTGTGGCGCTCGCGCACGGTTTCCAACTGCGCTTCGATCTGGCGCTGGCCGGCGAGCTGCTTTTCGATTTCGGTTTCGGCGGCCGACAAGTCGGCGCCTTCGCCGTCGTGCTGACTTTTCAGGCCACGGTATTCCAGCGCACGCAGCTCGGCTTCCTTGCGCGTCTGCTCTTCCTTCAGCGCCTTCCAGCGCTCGGCCGCGCGGGCCTGGCGGTTGAGGTGATCGAGCTGCTTGTCCACCTCGTCGCGCACATCACGCACACGATCGAGATTTTCGCGGGTGGCCTTGATGCGGCTCTCGGTTTCCTTCCGGCGCTCCTTGTACTTGGAGATGCCGGCGGCCTCTTCCAGATGCGTACGCAGTTCTTCCGGATGCGCCTCGATGATCTGGCTGATCATGCCCTGCTCGATGATCGAGTAGCTGCGCGGACCGAGGCCCGTGCCGAGGAACAGATCCGTGATATCGCGGCGGCGGCAGCGTGTGCCGTTCAAGTAGTAAGCGGACTGCCCATCGCGGGTGACCTGACGTTTTACCGAGATCTCTGCGTACTGGCCGTACTCGCCCTGGACCGAGCCATCGCTGTTGTCGAAGATCAGCTCGACCGTCGCCTGACCGACCGGCTTGCGCGTGTTGGAGCCGGAGAAGATCACGTCGGTCAGCGAATCGCCACGTAGACGGCTGGCTGCACTCTCGCCCATCACCCAGCGGATCGCGTCGATGATATTGGATTTGCCGCAGCCGTTCGGACCAACCACACCGATCATGTTGCTCGGCAGGTGCAGGGTGGTCGGGTCCACGAAGGACTTGAAACCGGCAAGTTTGATGGTGCTCAGGCGCATACGAGGCTTCGGTCAACAGATTGCGACAGTATAAGGCACGGTGGATTTCCCACATTTCGGGGCCGCCAACGATCCGACCGGCATCCGCTTGCAGGGCATGCCTATAGATAGGCGGGAACCTCCCTGATCAGGTTGCCGGAACCCGGCGACCCTCGACTCAGCCACTGCCCGGTGACGGTTTATTCCGCTCAAGCCGTTCCACGTGGCCGTCGCCGCTAACGCGATAGCGCACCGGCGCATCCACGTCGAAGCGGCTGCCCGGAACGAACAGCGGCACCAGCACGCGGGTATCGCGGATCAGGCCGAACACCGACAGGTGGCCAGGCACCGCGCTGTTCTCGAAGACGGGAGCCGGTTCTTGGAGGCGCGACAGGTCGTGCCGCAAATGCGCCATGTACAAATGAGTCGCCCGGTAGTACGACAGCATCGAACCGGACGAGCGCTGCCCCGCGTGCCACAGGTTCATCACATTCAAGGACGCGTAGCACAGCAGCGCAAGACTGGCGAGCAACCGCAGCCGGGACTTTTCCTGCGGCAAGGGGCAATTGGCCAGCACGCGCATCGTCCACAGGCCGCCAAAGATCACGAGCAGGTGCAGCTCTTCATAGTAGTAGCGGTACTGATGTAGGATCACGCCGCCCCAGATCGTGCCACGATCGGACAGCGCCAACGGCAGGAAATCCGCACCAGCAACAACCAACATGCCCAGCATCAGCTTCCAGCCGTCACGTACCCGCCATGCAGTCCAGCCGGCCAGTGACAGGTAAAGTGCGGAGATCAGGACCAGCCGCACCGAAAGGCCGTGCCTGGGAACGTCCCAGTCGCCTTCAACGCTGAGCCCGGTCACCGACGAGGCCAACATCTTCAGAAACCCGCATTCGCTGCTGAAGGCCCGCTGCGCCAGTTCGGCCTGATTGCCCGCGGGAGCCAGGCTGGCGAGATGTGCGCGCACAGCGGCTTCGGGTAGTGTCCCAATCAGCTTGCGAGAGTCCTCCGGCAGATGCGGCTGGTGAGTGGCCAGATAGACGACGACATAAACGGCAGACAGCGCCAGCAGAATCAGCGGTGGCCAGACCTTGCGCAACAGTGGCCTGAAGAAGTCACCCTCGTGCAGCAGCAGGCCGAAAGCCAACATATGCAGTGGGATGAATACGGCCTTCTCGTAAAAACACAATGCGCCGAGATAGGCAAGCCCGAGCCACACCAGCTGGCACCGGCCGCCCTGACGCAACCAGACCAGGTAGTAATGGATCGCGCATAAATCCAGGAACACGTAAGGGGCGCGATGCTGCGCATGCGCCCACCAGATCAGTCCGAACGCCACCAAGTTGGAGCAGCAGTAGATCGCCAGCCACAACGGTTGGCCGCTGCCGATTCGCATGAAGCCGAGAATGCGGTACAGGTAGGTCGCCGAACCCAGCTGAAAAAGCATCAGCAGGCCGACGGCGAACACGAAGTTCATCGGCGCGATCGAATAGGACAACCAGGTCAGCAGCCGGTGTCCAGGCACAAAATGCACATTGGTCGACGTCAGCAGGAACTGCCAGAAACCCGACGTCCGCATCAGCAGGAAATTGTTGAGGTCCTCGTTGTCGAAGTCGCTGTGGGCAACGACGTACCGGGCATAGAAAGCGATGAAGCAGCACGTCGTCAGCCACGCGAGCCAGCGAACCTGCCTGGAGGATGGCTGCCACCATGCCGGCGCAAGTGCGGCCGGCGGATTCATGTGCGCAATACTTGGATAGCCGTCACCTTGCATGCGACCAGCTACGGGCGACATGACATGCGCTCACTCCGATGGCGCAAAGGCATCGATCGACAACGCGTGAATGCCGTTGTCCATCAACCCATCGAGCGCTGCATAGACCGTGCGATGGCGCTTGAGCGGTAGCATGCCGGCAAACGCAGCACTGACTATGCGCACGTGGTAGTGACCCTTGCCCGCGTTCGCATGCCCGGCGTGCTTGTGGCCTTCGTCGAACACCTCCAGCACGACGGGAAGCAATGCCTCCGCAAGCCGCCTACGGATCTCTTCGACCACGGCCGCGCTCACGGCAGCGTCTTGCGGAATGGCTTGACCGTCACACGAGCGTAGACGCCGGCAGCCACGTAGGGATCGGCTCCTGCCCAAGCTTCTGCTTCGTCCTGCGATGGGAACTCGGCGACGATCAGACTGCCGGTGAAGCCTGCCGGGCCGGGGTTCTCCGATTCGATCGCCGGAAACGGGCCTGCCAGCAGCATGCGGCCTTGGTCCTGCAGGGCGTTGAGGCGGTCGAGATGCGCCGGGCGTGCGGCCAAGCGCTGCTCCAGCGAGCCGGAATGATCTTCCGCGATGATCGCGTACCACATGATGGACAGACTCGCGTAGCAGGTAGAATCTGCGGATTCTAGATGAAATCGCCCCAGCGTAAGCCCATCGCCCGACCTTGCATGAAGGAATTGCTTGAACATGACCGATGATCGGCACGATCGGCTGAGCGAGTGCGAATCGCTGCGCGGCATCGCCATCACCCTGGTTTTCTTCTACCACTTCCTCGGCTCACTGCGCGGTTATGCGCCTGACCCACACGCTCATTTCGCCACGGCCCTGCTGTTCGGCGGCAGCACCGGCGTGGATCTGTTTTTCGTCCTGAGCGGCTTTCTGTTGTCGCTGCCTTTTTTTCGCGGAAGCCCGCTTGCGCTCGGGCAGTTTTTCGGGAATCGCGCGCTGCGCATCCTGCCTATGTACTACCTCGTTGTATTGGTCGGCGCGGCCTGGGGTGGGGGCTGGCAGACAGCGCTGCATGCAGCCGTGTTCCAAAACATCGGCCTCGCTGCCATGGGCTCGTTCGGCATCGTCTGGTGGAGCCTGGTCGTCGAAGTCCAGTTCTACCTGGCATTGCCAATCCTGGTCTGGCTGGCCCGCCAGCGATGGGGGCGCATGGTGATCGTAGCCGTACTGGCATGCTTGTGCTTCTGCTATCTGAAAATCGCCTCTCCGACAGCAGCCGGCTTCTGGGCCGCCCAGCGCAACTCCCTACTAGGCCGTTGGCCACAGTTTGCCGTGGGCATCGCCGCGGCTTGGTTGCACCACCGTCATGGCGCCGCGTTGCGCGGCATGGATGGGAAAAGGCGCCTCTGGCTGGGCACGCTCGCTGCGCTTGGCGCACTGGTGCTGCTCGATGCGATCACGCTTCGCGGCCTGCGCCTATTTGGCGTATCGCAGTTCGTGCACTGGTACAAGCATTACCTGTATCTGTCGATCCTATGGGCGGTATTCCTGATCGCGGTGATCGACCTGCAACCGGCTTTCCGCAAGTTGGTAGTCAATCCGCTGCTGCATCGGATCGGCCTGTGGTCGTATTCGATCTATCTATGGCACGCCGTGTTTATCGTTATGCTCGTGCTGCGACTGAACATTCAGCCGTCCGATACACAGCTGGCTGAGTATCTGCCCAACTTCATGCTGTTCATCTACATGGCAGGCGCCACGTTGCTGGTTTCGGCGACGACCTATCAACTGGTCGAGAAGCCGTTCCTGCGACTGAAGCGCAACAGGTTCCTGCGGATTGGCCAGGTACGCGAGGACGCTATGTAACACACCGCATGGCCACCGTGCGGCAGCATATCTCCGAACCGGCGCACATCGCGGTGCCCGCAGAGACGCACGGCGATGGCTCTGGGAATGGCGCTCAGGCCTCCGGGCGCATGTACGGGAACAGCAGCACATCGCGGATGGATGCGGATCCGGTCAGTAGCATCACCAATCGGTCGATGCCGATGCCCAGGCCGCCGGTGGGCGGCAGGCCAACTTCGAGCGCGCGAATGTAGTCGGCGTCGAAGTGCATGGCTTCATCGTCGCCTGAATCCTTGGCGTCGACCTGCGCTTGGAAGCGTGCGGCCTGATCTTCCGGATCGTTCAACTCGGAGAAACCGTTCGCCAGCTCCTTGCCGTTGACGAACAACTCGAAGCGGTCGGTGATGCCCTTGTCGGTGTCGCTCTCGCGCGCCAGCGGCGACACCTCGACCGGGTGATCGGTGATGAAGGTCGGCTGGATCAGCGTGTGTTCGACGGTCTTCTCGAAAATCTCCAGCAGCAGCTTGCCCCAGCCGTAACCGGGCTTCACCTGCACGTGCAGCCGCTTCGCGTGCGCTGCCATCGCTTCGCGATCGCGCAGCTCTTCACGCCTGATCTCGGGGTTGTGCTCGAGCACCGCGTCTTCCATGCGCCAACGGCGGAATGCCGGGCCGACGTCGATCTCGGCGCCATCCCAGGTCAGCTGAGTGGTACCGAGCACGCTCCGTGCGGTATCGCGGATCACCGACTCGGTGATATCCATGATCTCGTGGTACGTGGCGTACGCCTGGTACAGCTCCAGCATGGTGAACTCGGGATTGTGCCGGGTCGACACGCCCTCGTTGCGGAAATTGCGATTGATCTCGTAGACGCGGTCGAATCCACCGACCACCAGCCGCTTCAGGTAAAGCTCCGGCGCCACGCGCAGATACAGATCCATATCCAATGCGTTGTGATGCGTGATGAATGGCTTCGCCGTGGCGCCGCCGGGAATCACGTGCATCATCGGCGTCTCGACTTCCATGAAGCGACGCGGCGCGGCCTCCAGCCACTGGCGCATGAAACCGATGATCTTCGAGCGCGTCACGAAGGTGCGTCGCGCTTCTTCGGTGACGATCAGATCGACGTAACGCTGGCGATAGCGCTGTTCCACGTCGGCCAGGCCATGAAACTTGTCCGGCAACGGACGCAAGCTCTTGGTCAGCAGGCGGATGCTGTCGGCACGCACGGAAAGTTCGCCGGTCTTGGTGCGCATCAGTACACCTTCGGCGCCGATGATGTCGCCGACGTCCCAGCCCTTGAACGCTTCGTAAGTCTCGCCCACCGTGCCCTGGTGGATGAACAGCTGGATGCGGCCAGTATAATCCTGCAGCTGCACGAAGCTGACCTTGCCCTGCACGCGCTTGAGCACGATACGGCCCGCCACCTTCACCCGCCGCGCTGCCGCCTCGATCACTTCGGCCGTCTGGACGTCCTTATCCGCAAACTCGGTCTGCAGGTCACCGGTAAAGCTGTCGATCTTGAAATCGTTCGGAAACGCGATGCCCTGCCCGCGCAGCGCGGTCAGTTTCTCGCGACGCTCGGCGATCAGCTTGTTTTCATCGATAGGTGGGGTGTCAGTCGGTTCACTCATGGGGATTCCCTTGCTGCCGGCGCGCACGCCGAGCGGCGGACATTTCTCTGTTTATGGTTGGGTTGCAAACAAAAATGGGGAGCTTTTTCTTCAGAACGACATCGCCCGTCAATCGCCCTTGTGAAACACGTGCTTGACCGCATGCCTGGTCGCATTCCAGCCGTCGCGCGCTCCATGACCGATACCGATTCCGGCTTCTTTCGCACCATGCCCGACCGATGTGGTCACGTGCTTGGTCGCGTGCCCGATGTCACGAGCGCCATTGCCAATGCCTTTCCCGGTAGCCCTCGCATCATGCTTGATATCCTGGCCGGCGGTACCCTGCTGTGCGTTTACCGCATGGCTGAATGTCGCAAACACCGTGCAGGCAACAAGGATCCCGCAGATCTTCTTGCTGTTCATGCTGGGGCTCCTTGATGGTGATCGGGCCGATTCAACGGGTCAGTACTTACGCATCGCTGCGTTTCGAACCCGCTTCAAGGCCGGATTTCAGGCTGGCCTCGATAAATTCGTCCAGATCGCCGTCCAGTACCTTCTGCGTATCGGTGCGTTCGATGCCAGTGCGCAGATCCTTGATGCGACTCTGGTCGAGCACATAGTTGCGAATCTGGCTGCCCCAGCCGATGTCGGACTTGGTTGCTTCCAGTGCATCGCGTTCGACGTTGCGCTTCTGCACTTCCAGTTCGTACAACTTGGCAGCCAACATCTTCATCGCCGTGGCGCGGTTAGCGTGCTGACTGCGGCCGGTCTGGCAGGCCACTACCGTATTGGTCGGGATATGCGTGATACGCACGGCCGACTCCGTCTTGTTGACGTGCTGGCCGCCAGCGCCGGATGAACGATAAACGTCCGTGCGCAGATCGGCTGGGTTGATGTCGATATCGATGTCGTCATCGACTTCGGGCGACACGAACACCGAGGTGAAACTGGTATGGCGGCGATTGTCCGAATCGAAAGGCGACTTGCGCACCAGACGGTGGACACCGATTTCGGTCTTCAGCCAGCCGTAGGCGTAATCGCCCTCCACGCGAAACGTGGCGGACTTGATGCCGGCGACGTCGCCACCGGAAACTTCCATCAATTCGGTCTGCCAGCCGCGCGATTCGCACCAGCGCAGGTACATGCGCAGCAGCATCTCGGCCCAGTCCTGCGCCTCGGTGCCGCCGGCACCGGCCTGGATGTCGACGAATGCATTGGTCGCATCCATCTTGCCGGAGAACATGCGCTGGAATTCCAGCTTGCTGATCTGTCCGTCGAGCCTGGCGACGTCGGTCACCACTGACTGCGCGGTTTCCTCGTCGTTGTCGGCGATCGCCATCTGCAGCAGTTCGTTGCCGTCAGTGAGGCCGGCCGTCAAGGTGTCGATGCCGCTGACGATGGTATCGAGCCGGGCACGCTCGCGGCCAAGCTCCTGTGCGCGTGCCGGATCGTCCCACACGGTGGGGCTTTCCAGCTCGCGGGTTACTTCTTCGAGACGCTCACGCTTGGTGGCGTAGTCAAAGATACCCCCGAAGCGACTCGACGCGGCCGCTGAGGTCCGCAATCTGCGCAAGGATAGGATTGGTCTCGATCATGGGTTGGCTCATACCGGGTTTACGACCGCCAATAATAGCAGAGGAAAATCAACGGTCGGTCGCGGCAATTGCATCCATGGTCTGGCGCACAGCTTACCGTGGTGTTTCGGGATACTGCTTGCCCAGTTACGTGTAGCAGATGTGCAAGACCCGAATGTCAGTCGTCGAACGCCTCGACGGTTTCGCGATGCCCACGCAGGAAGGCGTCGGCGACCAGGCGCAGCGGAGTCGTATCAACATCGCTGCAACCGCTGTGAATCAGCGTCGCAAAGCGCGCATACAACCCCGGGTATTCACCATCCTCACCATGCTCGATGCTACTGGGCAGCTCCAAAACGGCCCCACCTTTGGTGAGTTTTAGCCTGCCCGCATCGGTCTCGACCACGATATCCCAACTCTGCGGACCCGTCTGACGCCAGTCGAGATCCATCGATATCTCGACACCGGCGGTATCGTTGAACCTCATCTTGGCGGCGATCGGCGCAGCGCGATTGACCGGCGTCGAGAGGACCGCGGAGCGAAGGAAGAACGCTCGCGGCAGGATACGCGTGACGATCGACAACGCATTGATGCCGGGATCGAACACTCCCAGACCACCCGGTTCCCAGATCCAAGCCTGTCCCGGATGCCAGACACGAACGTTCTCTCGCCAGCTAATCGAAACGTTGTCGATACGCCGATCGGCGAGCCACGCACGCGCCGGCTCCACCCCGGCGGCATAACGCGAATGCCAGCCGGCAAACAGGGTCAAGCCGTTTGCGCTTGCCTGTTCCTCCAGTGCCGCAACTTCGGCCAGTGTCGCGCCTGGAGGCTTTTCGAGAAAGACGTGAACACCCTGCACCAGTGCTTCCCGAGCCAGCTCGTAACGAACTTGCGGCGGGGTGCAAATGACAACGGCGTCGACCGCTGGGCCGTCCCTGAATAATGCTTCAAGGCTCTCGCAACAAGCGACGCCTTCGATGCCCGGAGCGCCAGGGCTAACCACTGCCGTAAGACGAAAAGCCGCATTGCCTGCGATGGCAGGAAGGTGTTGATCGCAAGCGATCTTGCCCATGCCAACCACCGCAACACGTATCGGGCCCATGCTCAGAGCGCCTTGATGATGAAAGTTTGCGCAGAAGCGAGCGCCAGCCTATTGCATAGCGGCAGGGTGAAAGGTGCAGCCTCGATCTCGAACTGATCGCCCACTTGCGTTTTTATTCCTTCGGAGAACGACAGTGTGGCGGTACCAAAAAAATGGACATGGATATCGCCTGGCTGTCTAAACACGTCGTACTTGAAATGATGCGCCTCCAAGTTGGCGAAACTGTGCGACATGTTTTCCTCGCCGGACAGGAACGGCTTTTCCCAAAGAACCGCGCCGCCACGACGGATGCGGCTGGTGCCTTTTATCTGCGCCGGCAGCGGACCGACAAGCAATTCGGGTCCCAGTGCCGCCTGCCTCAGCTTGGAGTGCGCTAGCCAGAGGTAATTGTGGCGTTCGGTGACATGATCACTGAACTCATTGGCGAGGCAAACGCCGAGGCGAAAAGGCGTCCCGTCTTCGCCAATCAGGTAAATACCCGCCAATTCAGGCTCTTCACCACCATCTTTCGCGAAAGATGGTGATGTCAGTGGCTCGCCCGGGCCGACGAGGCCAGTTCCGTTGCCTTTGTAGAACCATTCCGGCTGGCACCCGAGCTGGCCGGGAGCAGGCTTGCCGCCCTCGACACCTTCGAGAAATATCCGCATCGAATCCGTTTGCGTCTGAGCCGCAGCAGCCTCACGGTGCATCTTGTCGCGTCCTTCGGCGGAGCCCAGGTGGGTGAGGCCCGTGCCGGTCATGAACAGATGCGCTGCGTCCGGGTGATCGATCGGCGCCAGCAGCCGGCCACCGGCCAGTTCGGCGGCGATGTGCACGGTTTCCCCGAAACCGCAATCCGCCACCGCGCCAGCGAGATCGGTGCCCATGGCGATCGCCAGGTTCGCCAGCGATCTCACGCTATCGACGCCGACCACGAAAGCGTCGCCGTTGCCGGTGGAGGCGATCACAGAGCGATTGCCGCCTGCGTCACAATGTTGCAAAAGGCGCAAGGTCATGTCGTTTCTCTCTTCATAGGGTTGCGGCACTCGCAGGTTTCCGGAGCGCGGTAAGGCATGGGATACGGAGCGGGTAATCTAGTGAGTCGGGATCCCGTCCAGCAGTCGCGGTGAGCCGGCGTCATCGCGTAGCACGCTGGGCAGCAATCGGGGCGAGAAGTTCTGATAGGAAACCGGCCGCAGAAAGCGGTCGATGGCGAGACTGCCCACTGAGGTGGAACGTCCATCGGAGGTCGCCGGATACGGTCCGCCGTGCACCATCGCATGGGTAACCTCCACACCGGTTGGCCAGCCGTTGACCACAATGCGTCCGCTTTTTCTCTCCAGCAACGGAATCAGCGCTGCGGCCATTTCGGTATCGCCGTCATCCATCTGCAGCGTCGTTGTCAGCTGTCCCTCCGCCGCCGCCAATACCGACCGCAGTTCCGCTTCATCAGCGCAGCAAACCAGCAATGAAGACGCGCCGAATATCTCTTGCCCAAGCGCCTTGTCGGACAAAAACGACTGACCGCTGGTCGAAAAGAACGTGGCGCGACCGTCATTGACGCCCCCCCCGGCGGGTCCCTGGGCTATGGCCCGTACCTTGTCATGGTGCTGAAGCGTATTGATGGATTGTTCGTAGGCGGAGTGAATGGCACCGGTCAACATCGTCTGCGCAGCAACTGCGGAAATAGCTTCAGTGGCAGCCGATACGAAAGCCTCAAGTCCGTCGCCCTCGATCGCCAGCAACAGGCCTGGATTGGTACAAAACTGCCCTGCGCCCATGGTCAACGATCCTACAAAGGCCGCACCAAGCTCAGCACCGCGCGCGCGCAGTGCTTTTGGCAACAGCAGCACGGGATTGATGCTCGACATCTCCGCGTAAACGGGAATGGGGACATCACGCAATTGCGCCAGTTTGACCAGCGCCAGCCCACCGGCACGCGATCCGGTAAAGCCCACCGCGGCTATGGCGGGATCCTTGACCAGCGCAGCGCCCAGTTCGATGCCCGGGCCAACGAGATGCGAAAACACACCCGACGGCAGGCCGCAGGCCTTCACCGCGTCATGTATGGCACCGGCGACCATCGCGCCGGTGGCAGGATGGGCGGGATGGCCCTTGACGATGACCGTGCAACCTGCCGCAAGCGCCGAAGCGGTGTCGCCACCGGCCGTGGAGAAAGCGAGCGGAAAATTCGACGCACCAAACACCGCGACCGGCCCGAGCGGAATCCTCCGCAACCGCAGATCGGTTCGTGCCGAGGGTGTTGGCCCACTCGCAACCGGGTCAATGCGCAAACCCATCCAGTCGCCACGCCTCAGCACTCCGGCAAACAGCTTCAGCTGCGCTACGGTGCGGCCGCGCTCTCCTTCAAGACGCATACGTGTAAGGCCACTTTCCCGTATCGCAGTCACTATCAGATCGTCACCCAATGCTAGAATTTCGGCACCGATACGTTCGAGAAAAACGGCCCGGGCTTCAGCATCAGTCGCACGGTATGCGTCGAACGCGGCCTCCGCAGCCAAACAAGCGGCTTTGACCTCGGCGATTCCGTCCGTTTCGAAAACTGAGCCAAAGGGCTGACCGGTTACAGCATCTATCGAGCGAAACTCAATTTTCGTGTCTCCGGTCAGCTTGGTCTTGTCATCGTTCAACATTATGTTTCACCACAATTAATTACTCAGACAAATAGATTAAGTCGCGTATGCTTGCTTTGCAATGCCGGCGGCTTTCCTGAGACCCTCGGGTAAGCAAGCCATTGATGGTTACGAAGGGATGAGCTCTTGAGCAAAACGACCGCGCCAACAGAACCCATCAAGCCTGTCCGGGAGCCGCGTGGGACGGGTCGACGCCTGTACGGCGCGATTGCGCATAAGCTGGGTGCCGCGATCCTGGCCGGCGAATATCTTCCGGGTGACGTGCTCTCCGGAGAAATCGTGTTTTCCGAATTACTGGACGTATCGCGAAGCGCGTACCGCGAGGCGATTCAGGTTCTTGCCGCCAAAGGGTTGGTTGAAAGTCGGCCCAAGGCTGGCACCCGCGTTCTACCGAGAAACCGTTGGAATCTGCTCGACCCGGAGGTACTGGGCTGGGCATTTGCGGGGCAACCTGATATTGCCTTTGTCCGCAGCCTGTTCGAACTTCGTGCCATCGTTGAACCTGCCGCGGCAGCACTTGCTGCGGAGCGACGTGACAAGGCCGCCCTCAAAAGCATGCGTGATGCACTGGCCGGCATGACCCGGCACACGCTCGCCAGCGAAGCAGGCCGACTAGCCGATCGCGATTTTCATAACGCCATTCTGCTTGCCACCGGCAACGATGCGCTCATCGTACTCAGCGCCAGCGTATGCGCTGCAGTGAGCTGGACAACGCAGTTCAAACACCGCCAGCGAGCGCTGCCGCGCAATCCCATCCCTGACCATCGCCGCGTGCTTGATGCGATTGCCGCCAGTGACTCCGCCGCCGCCAGCGAGGCGATGCGGGTGCTGGTGGAACTGGCGCTGGAAGATACGCGCCAGTCGATGCAGCCGTAGGCTACTTCGCTACACGCCTACTTTTCAGCGACCACCGGTGCGACGCTTGTTGTAGACGTCGAATGCCACGGCGGCCAGCAGGACGAGTCCCTTGATCAGGGACTGGTATTCCGTGCCGACGCCGAGAATCGACATGCCGTTGTTGAGCAGTCCGATAATGAGTCCACCGATGATGGCTCCCGTGACGGTACCGATGCCTCCGGTGACAGCGGCGCCTCCGATGAATACAGCCGCGATCGAGTCGAGCTCGAAACCAGATCCGGCGCTCGGGCTCGCGAGGTTCAGCTGGGCAGTGAAGACAAGCCCGGCGAGAGCCGAGATCACGCCCATGTTCACGAACAACAGGAAGGTGACCCGCTTGGTCTTCACGCCGGAGAGGGCCGCCGCGTGCAGGTTTCCACCGATGGCATAGACGTGACGACCGAAGACGGAGCGCGCCATGACCGCCGCATAGACGACGATGAGCAAGCCCAGTATCACCAGAACGATCGGGGTTCCGCTGTAGCTCGCCAGCAAAAAGGCGATATAGATGATCAGGAATGCGCCAAAGGCCAGCTTGAGGATGAACCACCAGAGCGGCTCGGACTCCAGCCCGTACTTGTGGCGCGCCCAACGCTGGCGAAGCGAGCCGAAGATCAGCACGATCGAGGCGAGCACACCGAGACCGAGCGTAAGCGGCTCGTAGCCACTCGTTCCGAAGCTTGGCAGAAAACCGGATCCCAGCCGACGAAAAGCCTCCGGGAAGGGCGATATCTGCTGATTTTGCAACGCGATCTGCGCTGCCCCGCGAAACACCAGCATGCCGGCAAGAGTGACGATGAAGGCCGGTATTCGGAAGTACGCGATCCAGAATCCCTGCCAGGCGCCCACGAGCGCACCGAGGATCAGGCACAGCACAATCGCGATCGGCCACGCAATGTGCCACTCGGTGATCATCACCCCGGCCATGGCGCCGACGAATGCCACCACCGAACCAACGGAGAGATCGATGTGGCCGGCAATGATCACCATCACCATGCCGATCGCAAGGATCAGGATATAACTGTTCTGGATGACGAGGTTGGAAACGTTGATCGGGCGTAGCGTGATGCCGTGGGTCGTGATCTGAAAAAACAGCACGATCACGATCAGAGCGGTGAACAGGCCAACCTGGCGAAGCTGGCCGGTGAGATAGTTCAGTACCCTCCTCGCCTCGCTGACGGGTTTCGTCAATTCGTTAGACGTTGTCACTGGTGCACTTCTCCCGCTCTCTTGTCATGTGCTGCATAAGGAATTCGGCGGTCGCCTGCGAGCGCGGAACATCTGCTGTGATGCGTCCCTCGGCGAGGGTGTAGATGCGGTCGCACACGCCGAGGAGCTCTGGGAGCTCCGACGAGATCATGATCACGCCTTTGCCCTCATCGGCGAGCCGATTGATGATGGTGTAAATCTCGTACTTGGCGCCGACGTCGATACCGCGCGTCGGCTCATCGAGAATGAGCACCTCGGGGTCAGCGTACATCCACTTCGACAGCACGACTTTCTGCTGGTTTCCACCCGACAGTTTTCCGGTGATCGAGTCGACACTCGGCGCCTTGATGTTCAAACTCTTGAGGTACTTGCCGGCAACGGTTGCTTCCTTGTGGTCGTCGACGAAACCAAACATTCCCGCGAGCTTGCCGAGCGCCGATCCCGACACGTTACGGGTGATGTCGTCGATGAGGTTGAGTCCGTAGCGTTTGCGGTCTTCCGTCGCATAGGCAATGCCATGCTGGATCGCCTTCGACACGGTGCCCGTATCGATTTCGACGCCACGCTTGAAGACCTTTCCGCTGATCTTCACGCCGTAGCTCTTGCCGAACAGGCTCATCGCAAGCTCGGTGCGCCCTGCCCCCATAAGCCCAGCAATACCGACGATTTCGCCGGCACGGACGGAGATCGAGGCGTCCTTGACGATCTGGCGGGACGTATCGATCGGATGGAACACGTTCCAGTGTTCGACGCGCAACAGTTCCTCGCCAATCGTCGGAGTGTGATCCGGGTATCGACTTTCGAGCTCGCGCCCGACCATTCCCTTGATGATCCGCTCTTCGGTGATTTCGTCCGCGTGCATGTCGAGGGTCTCGATCGTGCGTCCATCCCGGATGATCGTCACCTCGTCGGCGATCGCCTTGATCTCATTCAATTTGTGGCTAATGATGATCGACGTAATGCCTTGACTCTGAAGCTGTTTGATCAGCTCGAGCAAATGCGCCGAGTCCTCGTCGTTGAGAGCGGCCGTCGGCTCATCGAGAATAAGCAGCTTCACTCGCTTGGAAAGCGCCTTTGCGATCTCGACAAGTTGCTGCTTGCCAACGCCGATGTCGGTGATCTTGGTGATCGGATTGTCTTTGAGGCCCACCCGCGCGAGCAGTTTGGATGCCTCCAGGTTGGTCTTGTTCCAGTCGATCCAGCCATTCGTCTGTTGCTCATTGCCGAGAAAGATGTTCTCAGCAATGGAGAGGTACGGACTGAGCGCGAGTTCCTGGTGAATGATAACGACGCCAGCGGCCTCGGAATCGTTGATGTTCTTGAAATCGACCCTCGCGTCTTCGAAAACGATCTGGCCGTCGAAGCTGCCCGCGGGATACACGCCGCTGAGCACCTTCATGAGGGTTGATTTACCTGCGCCATTCTCGCCACAGATGGCATGAATATGGCCGCGTTTGACACCGAGCGAGACGTTTTGCAAAGCCTTGACGCCCGGAAACGTCTTCGTGATGCTCTGCATCTCGAGAATGTTGGTCGTCACGTTTTCTGCTTCTTCCTTAGATAGAAGAGAGTGGATGAACGAAACAGCGCTGGCGGCGGGTTAGCCGCCGGCCAGCGCTGGTCGATAAGCGAAACTACTGGAGTTGCGCCGCCGTGTAGTAACCGCTGTCGACGAGTACTTTCTGGTAGTTCGCCTTTGTGACCACGGTCGGCTGGAACAGGTAAGTCGGAACGGTGATGACCTTGTTGTTATAGGTCTTGTCGTCGTTCGTTTCCGGCTTTTTGCCGGTCAGGATGTCGTTGGCCATGACAGAGGCCTGGTCGGCGAGTTGGCGCGTGTCCTTGTAAATGGTCGAGTACTGCTGGCCGGCGATGATCGACTTGACCGTTGCAGCCTCGGCATCCTGTCCGGTGATGACCGGCAGCGGCTTGGCGGACGTTCCGTAACCGGCACCTTGCAGAGCCGAGATGATACCGATCGACAGGCCGTCGTACGGCGAGAGAACGCCGTCGAGGGTCGCCCCGTCCGAGTAGGACTTCGCGATCAGGTTCTGCATGCGAGCCTTGGCGGTTGCCGGATCCCACTGCAGCGTGGCGACCTGGGTGAAGCCGGTCTGGCCACTCTTGACGACAATGGACCCATCGGCGATGTACGGCTTGAGGGTATCCATCGCTCCGTTGAAGAAGAACGTTGCGTTGTTGTCATCCGGGCTGCCGGCGAAGAGCTCGACATTCAACGGCCCTTTCTTGTCGGTCTTCTTTCCGTCAGCATCGACGAGCCCGAGGCCGGTAAGCAGGCTGGTCGCCTGGTCGACGCCGACCTTGTAGTTGTCGAACGAGACGTAGTAGTCGACGTTCTTGTTTCCGGTGAGCAGGCGGTCATAGGAGATGACCTTGATACCGGCCTTTGCTGCCGCATCGAGCTGGTCGCTGAGCGAACCACCATCGATTGACGCGACGATCAGGATCTTCGCGCCCTTGGTGATCATATTGCTCACCTGAAGAACCTGCTGCGGGATCTTGTTGTCGGCGTACTCGAGGTCGACCTTGTAGCCGAGCTTTTCGAGGTCGTCCTTGACGGCGTTGCCATCCTTGATCCAACGCTCGGAAACCTTGGTCGGCATGGCTACTCCGACAAGAGCTCCCTTGTTATCGGATGATGCGGCCGTTGTATCCGTGCCCCCACGTCCGCCGGAGCAGGCGGCGAGCGAGAACGCGAGTCCCATCGTTGCGATGCCGATCAGTAGTTTGCGTGCCTTCACTGTAGGTTACCTTTCAGTTGATTTCTGGACATCTTCATCTGTGTGGTGTTGATGAATCCGCATTGTCCGGGTACGGACTCCCTGCCGCCATCTTGGGCACAAACGGCCAGTTTTTGGATAACTCTTAGGATCCGGGCTGCAAGCCGGCAGTACGCTGATGCGTTCGTCCAGACTCGGGTCCTACAGCTTTTCAACGTCGCACCTTACTTACTGTGGTGGGGCGTTGCACGTGGAGATTGAGATCGCCTCTCGGTGGATGTCGGTGACGGGGGAAAATTCTTTACTGCAGCGCGTATCATCGCTTATCTTGTCTGAGTAATAGACTATCGACGCAACCAACGTGCGTCAACGGCCGCCTCTCGAACCGATAGGAGTAGATATGAACATGCAGCTTAAGATCACCTCTTTAGTCGTTTTCGCCGCGTTGTTTCTGTCGAATGAACACGTTTTAGCAGCCGAAGCAAGTCGCGCTGCAGCAGGCAAGCTGAAGGACGGCACCAGCGTTGACGCTATTACACTGAGTAATTCCCACGGCATCAAGGCGAGGATTCTCGCGTACGGCGCCACCCTGCAGTCACTTGTCGCACCCGACCGGAATGGCAAGCCAGCCGATGTCATCCTCGGCTACGACGATCTGAGTTCGTATGTCGATCATCCCAATTTCTTTGGTGTGACCGTCGGGCGTTATGCAAACCGCATAGCCGGTGGTCGATTCATGCTGGACGGCAAGACCTACCAGCTGCCGCTCAACGACAAGACCAACAGCCTGCACGGCGGTGGCAATGGCTTCGATAAAGCCTTATGGAAAATCGTTTCGGTAAAAAGCGGCCCCGTGGCCAGCGTCGTTCTTGCGCATCGCAGCGCGGATGGCGATTCGGGCTATCCCGGCAATCTCGATGCCACCGTGACCTATACGCTCGACGAGAAGGGCGACCTCGGCATCAAATTCGAGGCGAAAACGGATAAGCCGACCATCGTCAACATGACGAACCATGGCATCTTCAATCTTGCCGGCGAGGGCTCTCCGGATGGCGCGATGAATCAGCGCCTCACCATTCCGGCGAGCGCCATCACGCCGGTCAATACAACGCTGATACCGACCGGCAAGTTGCGTCCGGTCGCCGGTACGGTGTTCGACTTCCGCACCCCTAGGGTCATCGCTGAAGGCCTTCGCGATGGTCGCGATGAACAAATCATTTTCGGTCGCGGCTATGACCATAATTTTGCGCTTGACAAGGGCGTCACCAAAACGCCTGAGCTGTCCGCGCGGCTGGAAGATCCCGCCTCCGGCCGCGTATTGGAGGTATTGAGTACCGAGCCCGGCGTGCAGTTTTATACCGGCAACTTTCTCGACGGCACGTTCATTGGCAAGCACAGCCATGTCTACCGGATGGGTGACGGCGTCGCGCTGGAGCCGCAGAAATTTCCCGACGCGCCAAACGAGCCCAGCTTTGTGTCGGCACGCGTCGATCCCGGCAAGCCCTACGTGCACGTCATGATTTACCGTCTTTCCACGCTTCCCTGAGTGATCTGCAGCCCGCCCATGACAAATACCGCCCAACCCAAGCTTCGTTCGCGCGCCTGGTTCGACAACCCCGACAATATCGACATGACTGCGCTCTATCTGGAGCGATACCTCAACTTCGGTCTGTCGATGGAAGAACTGCGTTCGGGCAAGCCGATCATCGGCATCGCCCAGACCGGCAGCGACCTTTCGCCATGCAATCGCCATCATCTGGTGCTTGCCGATCGCGTGCGCGAAGGGATACGCGAAGCGGGCGGGATTGTGCTGGAATTCCCGGTGCACCCGATCCAGGAAACCGGCAAGCGTCCCACCGCCGGCCTCGACCGCAACCTTGCCTATCTGTCCCTGGTTGAGGTGCTGTACGGCTATCCCATCGATGGCGTCGTACTGACCATCGGCTGCGACAAGACCACGCCAGCCTGCCTCATGGCGGCGGCCACGGTGAATATCCCTGCCATCGCTCTTTCGGTCGGGCCCATGCTCAATGGCTGGCACAAAGGCGAACGCACAGGCTCAGGCACCATTGTCTGGAAAGCACGCGAGCTGTTAGCGACCGGCGCCATCGATGAGGATGGATTCATCAAACTGGTTGCATCCTCCGCTCCGTCGACCGGCTACTGCAAC
Source organism: Rhodanobacter sp. A1T4 (assembly GCF_014207185.1). GTDB lineage: Bacteria > Pseudomonadota > Gammaproteobacteria > Xanthomonadales > Rhodanobacteraceae > Rhodanobacter. The sequence goes on along the minus strand of NZ_JACHCP010000008.1, from coordinate 14,202 downwards.
ACGATGGGCACGGCAACGACAATGAACAGCCTGGCCGAAGCGCTCGGCATGCAGCTGCCAGGCTCGGCGGCGATCCCGGCACCGTACCGCGACCGACAGGAAATCGCCTATTACACCGGCAAACGTATCGTCGCCATGGTCGCCGAGGATTTGAAGCCCTCGGACATCCTTACCCGCGAGGCATTCCTGAATGCGATTGTGGTCAATTCCGCTATCGGTGGATCGACCAATGCGCCGATTCATCTGGCGGCAATCGCCCGTCACATCGGCGTGGATCTGGCGATCGACGACTGGCAGACGTATGGCCACAAGGTGCCGCTGATGGTCAATCTGCAGCCGTCGGGCGAGTACCTTGGTGAGGACTTCTATCGTGCCGGCGGCGTACCGGCGGTCGTGGCGGAGCTGCTAAAGCAGGGTCTGATTCACGAGGACGCCATGACGGCGAACGGCAAGTCGATCGGCGATAATTGCCGCGACGCGACGATCGAGGACGAACGCGTCATCCGCCCGTTTGCCGACCCGCTGAAAGAAAACGCCGGCTTCATCGTCTTGCGCGGCAATCTGTTTGACAGCGCGATCATGAAGACCAGCGTCATCAGCCCGCAATTTCGCGAACGTTATCTCAATAACCCGGCGGACCCCGAAGCCTTCGAGGGCCCGGCCGTCGTATTCGACGGTCCAGAGGATTACCACCACCGCATCGACGACCCCGCGCTTGGAATCACCACCGACACCCTGCTTTTCATGCGCGGAGCGGGACCGGTCGGATACCCGGGCTCTGCCGAAGTGGTGAACATGCGCCCGCCCAACTATCTCATTCGTGAAGGTGTGCACGCCCTGCCGTGTATTGGCGACGGCCGCCAGTCAGGCACTTCAGGATCGCCGTCGATTCTCAACGCAAGCCCGGAGGCTGCGGTGATGGGTGGCCTGGCGCTGATCCGCACCGGTGATCGCGTCCGCATCGACCTCGGCAAGGGCACCGCCAACGTACTGATCAGTGATGAGGAGCTGGCCGAGCGGCGGCGCGCACTGACCGAAGCGGGCGGCTATCCCTACCCTGCCTCCCAAACGCCGTGGCAGGAAATCCAGCGCAAGATCGTCGGTCAGATGGAAACCGGAGCCATTCTCGAAGGTGCTGAAAACTATCAGCAGATCGCGCAGACGAAGGGACTGCCGCGGGATAGTCATTAGACGATTGCGGGCGCATTGACGTGAGTCATGGCCAATGAGTTCGCGAGCCCGCAGACCCCGTTGATGTTGGCTCGCATCGGACACACTCAAACAAGCGGAGGAGTGCCGAGGCCTTCAGGCAGGCCTCGGCACTCCTCCAGAACGCTCAGGCCAGCGCGTCGCTGTGCACGCCGCGCACGGCGCGCCCGGATGGGTCGGCGGCATTGGCAAAGGCAGGGTCCCATGCCAGCGCGGCCGGTGACGAACAGGCGATCGACTTGCCGCCGGGCACCGTGGCCGCGCAGGCTTCACCAGGAAAGTGCTGCTCGAAGATGCGGCGATAGTAATAGGCCTCCTTGGTCGCTGGCGTATTGAATGGATAACGCGCTGCTGCAGCGGCAAATTCGCGATCACTGACGGCCTGCTCGGCCTGAGCCTTTAGCCCGTCGATCCAGCCGTAGCCGACGCCATCGCTGAACTGCTCTTTCTGGCGCCAAAGAATTTTTTCCGGCAGCGCGCCTTCGAACGCTTCGCGCAGCACTGATTTCTCTATCTTGCGTTTGCCGTCGCCGGTCTTATCGACCATCTTGTGTTTCGCGTCCATGCCCATCGCCACATCGATGAACTCCAGATCGAGAAACGGCACCCGTGCCTCGACACCCCAGGCCATCATCGCCTTGTTGGCACGCAGGCAGTCGTAGCTGTGCAGCGCGTCGATCTTACGCACAGTCTCCTCGTGGAACGCCTCAGCTGACGGTGCCTTATGGAAATACAGGTAACCGCCGAACAGCTCGTCCGAGCCCTCGCCCGATAGCACCATCTTCACGCCCATCGCCTTGATGCGACGCGCCAGCAGATACATCGGTGTGGCAGCGCGGATGGTAGTGACGTCATACGTTTCGATATGACGAATCACCTCGGGCAACGCGTCCAACCCTTCCCAGAAGGTGTAGACGAAACCGTGATGCACGGTGCCCAACGCATCGGCGGCGATCTGCGCCGCGGCCAGATCGGGTGAGCCGTCCAGGCCGATCGCGAACGAATGCAGCCGCGGCCACCAAGCCTCGCTGCGATCCTCGTCCTCGATGCGCTCACGGGCAAAACGGGCCGCGCACGCAGCGACCAGTGACGAATCAAGGCCACCGGATAGCAGCACGCCATAGGGCACATCAGTCATCAGCTGGCGATGTACAGCCTGCTCAAAAGCGAGCTTCAGATCGGCCGGTTCCACTGACTCTCCCTGTGTATGCGCATAGTCGCGCCATGGTTTGACGTAGTACTGGCGCAGCTCACCACTGACACTGTCGTAGATATGGCCGGGCGGAAACGCTGTGACATCGGCGCACAGCCCGACCAGCGATTTCATCTCAGAGGCCACGCACAGACGGCCATGCGTATCGTGACCCCAATACAGCGGGCACACACCGATCGGGTCGCGGGCAATCAGGTAGCGCTGCGCTTCACCGTCCCATAGCGCGAACGCGAAGATGCCGTTGAGCTTGTTGATGAAATCCTCGTCACCATCGCGGTACATCGCGTTGATGACTTCACAATCGGAACCGGTGGTGAAATCGTAATCACTACCGGCACGCAGTTCGCGGTGGTTGTAGATCTCGCCGTTCACCGCGAGCGCCAGCGCGCCGTCGCGCGAGCGCAGCGGTTGCGCACCGCTGGCTGGGTCAACGATGGCGAGGCGCTCGTGCACCAGGATCGCGCCAGCGTCGACAAATACGCCGCTCCAGTCCGGCCCGCGATGGCGCTGCCGTTGCGAGAGTTCCAAAGCCTGGCGACGCAACTGTGCCAGATCATCGCCCGGCTGCAGATCAAACATTCCAAAAATCGAACACATCGCACTTCCCCTTTGTTTGTCTGAATAGACTTTCCAATTACAAACCGGGATACCCGGCGATTTATTCCTGCGTTTCGGCATAAGGCCATCCATGTGCTGGCCGGAAATTGCTCCTGCATTTCCGGCATACCGGCCATCCATGGCCATAACGAAGAAGGCCCGCACTGGGCGGGCCTTCTTCGCGTGTCTTTCGTGGAATCCGAACTACGCGAGGGCCCGCCAACGGTTGGCGTTATTATTCGCGCGATTATTGTTGTTGCCCGCAAGCACAACCGTCTGTGCGGGGAGCACATCGGTGGTCAAGAAGCTGGCGGTCATTGAAGTCATAGCCTGACTAAAACAGATACAGCGCTTCGGCGCAAGTCCATCGATGCATTGATTGGGTTGTTGCCCTGCTTACTCACCCCGTGGCAGCTCGCTGATCCAGCTTCTGGCCTCGGCGAGTTGAGCATTGCCGAACAGCCGGAATTCTGCCGGAACGGCAAAGCCCATTGCCGTCGCCGTCATGCGCAACCACGGGACGTCAGTGACCAGCGCCACGCGATCCCAGCCGCTGAGATGACGCATGCCGAGTTTGGCGTCGTCCCACATGGCGCCGGGATCGAAACCAGTGAAGTCCTCGCCAATGTGATAAATCAGCCGCAATTTGCGATTCAACGCGAACGCCGCCTCGACATCAGGAACAATCACGCGTTCATAGTCGGCGGCCGTGACCTGGCCAATGGCGCGAAAGCCCAGCGTACCGGCAGGCAGTCCTTGCATTTGTTCGATCATCGCGTGCTCCTCGTATAAATGCCTGCAACGAATCTATCAGCAGCCGGGATCAATCGGCGTGAACGGCGCAGCCTGATCCAATCACTTCGATCAGATCGCTTCGATATGTCGCAACAACAGCCGCGGCGTTTCGCGCCCCTGCCAGTCGTTGATGGTGAGTTCGTAGACGGCGCGTAACCGCGTCGGCGGTGGCGTGCCGTGATACGCGTTGAACATCACCGCGTCATGCATGGCGCCATCTCGGGGATCGCGCAACTGCAGGCGCAGATGACGCTCGCCCATCAGCTTCCAGCTTTGGCATTCGAAGGCGTTGTCGAACAGTGGCTCGGGAAACGCCTGGCCCCAGGGACCGGCCTGCCGCAGCTGCCGGGCCAGGTTCAGCGATGCCGCACCAACTGGCAGTTCGCCGTCGGTATGCAGCACGGCCTGCAGCTGATCGGCATCGATCAGTTCGCGCGCAATCGCATCGAACGCCTCAGCAAAACGCGGGTAGTCGCTCGTTTTGAGACTCAGGCCCGCCGCCATCGCATGGCCACCGAAGCGTTCGATCAAACCCGGGTGACGTGCATCGATGGCGGCCAGCGCATCGCGGATATGAAAACCGGAAATCGAGCGCGCCGAGCCACGCAACTCATCGGTATTGTCTTCGCTGGCAGGCGCAAAAGCGATGACAGGACGATGCAATCGATCCTTCAGTTTGGAAGCCACCAGCCCCACCACACCAGCATGCCAGGACGGTTCGAACAACGTTACGCCGATCGCATCGGTATGTGCAGCGCCAGCCGCCATCAGTTCGGCCTCAGCCACCATCGATGCCTGCAGGTCACGGCGCTCCATATTGATCGCGCTCAGCTGTTCCGCGTAACGATACGCCTGCCCTACATCGTCGGTAAGCAGGCACTCGATGCCGAGGCGCATATCTTCCAGCCGACCGGCTGCATTCAAGCGCGGGCCAACGACATAACCCAGATCACTGGCGCAAAGCGTGGCGATGCTGCGCTTGCCCGACTCGATTAGCGCAATGATGCCGGCACAGCCACGACCGCTGCGAATACGCTTGAGCCCCGCTTCGATCAGCACGCGGTTGTTGAAATCCAGCGGCACCAGATCAGCCACCGTACCCAGGGCGACCAGATCAAGCAGCACCGAAAGATCGGGGCGTTGACCGTTTTGGTGATCAGCGCCATCGCTGGGATACATCCGCGCACGCAGAGCCAGCAACAAGTAAAACATCACACCCACGCCAGCCAATGCTTTGCTCGGGAAGGCTTTATTCAAGGACGCGTCGTGCGCGCAAACATCACAAGGTGGGCTTCCATGCCCGCACTTTTCAAGGTAAACCAGATTCGGATTGACCATCGCATCTGCGGCAGGCAAGTGTTCGCCCGGTAGATGGTGATCGGTAATGATGACCTTGATACCGCGCGCTCTGGCCGCCGCCACGCCAGCCACGCTGGCCACGCCGTTGTCGACGGTGACGATCAGCTGCGGTGTCGGCTGCATCGATTCGACCAGCGCCGCACTGAGCCCGTAGCCGTGGATGAAACGATGCGGCACTGCATAACTCACCCGCTTCGCACCCAGCAGCCGCAGCCCACGCACGGCAACGGCAGTACCAGTGGCGCCATCGCAGTCGTAGTCACCGGCAATCACGATGGTCCAGTCGTCACGAATCGCCTCGAGCAGAATCTCGATCGCCTGCGCCATGCCGCCCAATGTTTGTGGCGACAACATGCGCGCCAGTCGATGCTCCACTTGATCCGGTGTCAGCACGCCACGCGCCGCATAAACCTGTTGCAGTACGGCGTGCACTGAATCAGGCCAACCGCTGGGCTTTCCCAAGGCGGTGCGACGGCGCAGCTGCGGCACGATCAACGCCCTGCCCTCCGCCACACGCGCCAGCGATGCCATGGCTGGCTCTGCCAACGTTCGGCGCTGGCGAAATGCAATCGCACCGATTGTCGACGCAGCAGCGGCTGAAGGATAACCAGCCACTCCGACTCGATTTTTCTGATCGGCAAATCCTGTAAATCAATCAGCCATCCATTCGATGCGGCAGCGACGTTTTGTGGTGTTCGTGCCAGAACCTTGATGCCGGCTTGTGCCGCCAGTGCGGTGAGCAGTAAGTCGTCGCTGATCACGCCATTCAACTCGCTAGCCAGCGGCGATGGCAAAGAGCCACCGCCCCATAGCCAAATGCTGTTCACTGGTGCGAGCCCACGTGCGCGACGATCGGTGTTCAACGGATGCTGATGCAGCAGCACCTGGATGTCGTTGAGCAGCACGCGCCAGCGGCGACCCTCAACACCCTGCGGCAAGTGCTGCGAAAGATCTTCGCCCAGCGCCTGCTCTGGCGCGGCAAAATCTGGCAGCGGCGTGTTCGATGGCAGACGCACATGCCAGCGATCGGGCGTGGTGATTTTCAGTTCAATGCCAGCGTCATCAAATGCGGGGCGCAGCGCTTCAGCAAACGCGAGCGCTTCGTCCATTGTCAGCTGTAGCTGCCCACAGGCAAGCAGCCTTACGCCATTCATCTCGGGCTGTACCCAGGCCGGATCGGCGGACAGCCAAGTATATGCACCAGTATCGTGTGCAATGTAATCACGGGTTGTAGCAGCAGCGGCCAACGCGCTATCGGCGCCGACAAAGTAATCGCCCAGGCCGGCCAGATAGCCGGCGCGTCCATCGGTGAGTCGATCGGCGCGAACCAGCAAATCACGCAAATCACGCAGCGCAGCGCCAGAGCTAACCGGCGGCAGCGCCGGTAACCACACATGTACCGTTGGCTCCGGCTTCGCTGTCATGCCCGCACCTTAAGCTTCCAACTGCTCGTGGATTTCCAGCCACTCGGTTTCCAGCGCTTCCTTTTCCTTGCGCAATTCGGTCTGTCGCTGGCCCAGACGCATCATTTCGCCGGTCGGGCCGTTATACGTGGCCGGATCGGCCAACGTCGTTTCCAGCGTTGCCAGTTCAGCGTCGATAGAGGCGGTGCGCGATTCGATCTTTTTCACACGCTGCCGCGAAACTTTTTCGTTCTCACGCTGAGCCGCATGATTGCGCTTACGCTCTTCCGACGATTCGATCTTGATCACCGGCGCTTCCGGCTTGGCTGCCGCGCCAGCCTTGGCCGCCTTCTTATTGGCTGAGCCGCGCGAGCGCAGCCACTTCGCATAATCGTCCAGGTCGCCGTCGAAGCCTTCCACCACACCGTCAGCTACGCGCCAGAAGCTGTCACAGACCAGACCAAGCAAATGGCGATCGTGCGACACCAGCACCAGCGCGCCGTCGAAGTCGGACAACGCGTCGGCCAGTGCCTCGCGCATGTCCAGATCGAGATGGTTGGTCGGTTCGTCGAGCAGCAGCAGATTGGGCTTGTCCCACGCGATCAGGGCGAGCGCTAAACGCGCACGCTCGCCACCGGAGAAACCGTCCACCGACTCGAACGCGCGATCACCCGCAAAATTCCAGGTGCCGAGGAAATCGCGCATCACCTGGGTCGCCACGCCCGGCGCCTTGTCCATCAGATGTTCCAGCGGACTGGCGCCTTCGCGCAGGCTCTCGACGGTGTGCTGGGCGAAGTAGCCGATCTTCAGGTCCTTGTGCGCCTTACGCTCGCCGCTGAACGGATCGAGTTCGCCGACCAACGTCTTCACCAGGGTCGATTTACCCGCACCGTTCGGACCGAGCAGACCGATGCGGTCACCCGCTTCCAGGCTAAAGCGCACGTTGTCCAGGATGATGTTGTCCGGGCCGCCCTTCTCGTCGGCATAACCGGTGACGATCTCTTCAAGTTGCAGCATCGAGTCCGGCAAACGATCCGGTTTGGCGAACTGAAAATGGAAAGAGCGATCCGCACGTACTGCCTCGGTACCCGCCAGTTTCTCCAACCGTTTCATGCGCGACTGCGCCTGCTTGGCCTTGCTGGCCTTGGCCTTGAAGCGATCGACAAAGGATTGCAGGTGCGCGCGCTCGGCCTGCTCGCGCTCGTGGGTGATCTGCTGCTGGCGCAACTGCTCGGCACGCAGACGCTCGAAGGCGCTGTAGTTGCCGGTGTACATCTTTGCCTTACCGTCATGCAGATGCATGGTGTGGGTAATCACGCCATCGAGAAATTCACGATCGTGCGAAATGATCAGCAAGGTACCCTGATAGCGGCGCAGCCACTCCTCCAGCCACAGCACTGCATCCAGATCGAGATGGTTGGTGGGCTCGTCGAGCAGCAGCAGCTCCGACGGCGCCATCAGTGCCCGCGCCAGATTGAGCCGCACGCGCCAGCCACCCGAGAACTCCTGCACCGCGCGCTCATGGGTTTCCGGCGGAAAGCCCAGGCCGTGCAACAGCTTGCCGGCACGAGCGCGGCCGTCATAACCATGCAGTTCCTCGATACGCTGATGCGCACGCGCCATCGCCTCGGTATCGCCGCTTTCGGCGGCGTCACTCTCTTCCTGCAGCACGGCAGCAAGCTCTTCATCGCCGCCCAATACATAGTCGATGGCGGCGTCGGGCAGCGCCGGGGTTTCCTGCGCCACCGAGGCCAGCCGCAGCTTGGCCGGGATATCCAACTGGCCGGCATCGCCGTCCAGCTTGCCCTGCAAAGCCGCGAACAGGCTGGATTTGCCGCAGCCATTGCGGCCGATCACGCCCAGGCGCCAGCCGGTCTGGATCACCAGATCGATATCGGAAAGCAGCAAACGGCTGCCGCGGCGCAAGGCAAAGTGTCGAAAAGCAATCATGGTGTCGCTGGTGTCCGAATCGGGCAGGCTGTGACCCGCAGCCGCCCATGATAGCGGGGATCAAGGTATTCTCGCCCAATCGGAGTGCTGCGCCGAGGTGAGAGGGAATGCCGATCCGGTCGCAATCGCACCACATCGACATGGCGTAACTTACAAATATGTTTGCCACAAGTGGCGTCGTCGATACTGTGCTCGCCACTATGTAGCGCGGCATCACGGGTTTTGCTACAACATGTTTCATAGAGTCTTGGTTTCATAGAGTCTTGCGTGCATAAAATCTTGTGCGTACACAGCCTTAGTTAGGGATAGGGGGAGCCATGGTCAAGTTCATCCGCCGTTTGCCGGTCATCGTCGTGCTGGCAGCTATCGGCAGTTTCGCTGCCTCGTCAGGTGTCAGCGCTGCTCCACAGACGCAGACGCACGGCGACAACCTGCTGGTGCATCGCGTGCAGCAGGAAAACGGCATGAACCTGCCTAGCCGCGGCATGAGCATGGCGCAGGTTGAAAAGGCCTACGGCGCGCCGCAGAGCAAGCTGTCGCCACGCGGCGGTGATAGCAGCAAGCATCCGGTGATCAACCGTTGGGACTACGCCAACTTCATCGTGTATTTCGAGCGCAGCCACGTCATCCACTCGGTGCTGAACACGCCGGCGGGCAATAACACCAACCCCGCTGCCGTCAACTGAACAGCGTCAATTGATTGGGCCCTCCAGGAACGCGGCCTGTGGCGACACAGGCCGCGTATGTATGTGGCTGTAAAACCCCCGTCGTACAATGGAAAGCTATTGCTCTCCATCTACGCTTGAGAACTCTTCGCATGACCGACCACACCTTGCGCCTGCCGGCGGAATGGGAGCCGCAGTCCGCGGTGCTGATCGCCTGGCCACACGCTGGCACTGATTGGGCCGAACGCCTGGACAGCGTTGAAACGACCTATACCGCGCTGGCGGCAGCCGTCACCCGCTTCCAGCCGCTGATCATCGTGGTGCCCGATGCGGACCTGCACGCGCATGTCGAAACACTGCTGCGCGAGCATGGCGTTGACCTGAAGCCTGTGCGCTTTGTCGAACTGCCTTACGACGACACCTGGCTGCGTGATTCCGGCCCGATCACCCTGAGTGCGTGCGACGACAGCTATCAGCTCACCGATTTCCGCTTTACCGGCTGGGGTGGCAAGTTCAGTTCGACGCAGGACGACGCCCTCGTCGCCGGGCTGGTCGAGGCCGGCGTGTTTGGCAAAGCAACGCATCGACGTATCGACTGGGCGCTGGAAGGCGGTGCGATCGAGAGCGATGGCGAAGGTACCGTGCTCACTACCTGGCGCTGCCTGGTGCAGCGCCACCCCGAGCAGTCGCGCGAGGAAATGAGCGCGATATTGAGCGACGGCCTGCACGCCGAGCGCGTGCTATGGCTAGATTACGGCTACCTCGAAGGCGATGACACCGACGCGCACATCGACACCTTGGCCCGCTTCGCGCCAGGCGCGCGCATCGTGTTCCAGGCCTGCAACGATGCCAGCGATCCTCATCACGACGAACTTCAACGCATGGCCGACGAACTGGCCGCCTTGCGCACCAGCGATGGTCGTCCGTATCAGCTCTATCCGCTGCCGTGGGCGCAACCGATTCTTGATGAAGGCCGCCGGCTCGCTGCCTCGTACGCCAACTACCTGATCGTCAACGGTGCCGTGCTGGTACCGGCCTACGGCGATCCGGCCGATGATGAAGCCGCCCGCATCGTCGGCTCAGCCCATCCCGGTCGCGAGATCGTGCAGGTGCCCTGCCGCCCGCTGATCTGGCAGAACGGCAGCCTGCACTGCATCACCATGCAGTTGCCTTCCGGCTTGGCCTGAGAGCCTGTTCACGCTCTCCACGTAGTCCGCAGGCAGAATGTGAACAGGTCCTGGGATTTTCCGCATCGGCTAAACTTGACGGCTAGCCACTCAAAAAGCTGTAGCCCGAGGATTGAGCCCATGACCCGCAAGACCCTGAAGGTCGCCCTGCTGCAGGAAACCCATCGCGGCAGCCGCGATGCGAATCTCGATGCGATCGAAGCAGGTCTGCGCGAGGCGGCGACAGTAGGCGTCGAACTGGTGTTGCTGCAGGAGCTGCACAACGGGCCGTATTTCTGCCAGCGCGAATCGGTGGAGGAATTCGACCAGGCGGAGAGCATTCCCGGCCCCGGCACCGAGCGGATCGGTCAGCTGGCGGCGGAACTGAAGCTGGTGATCGTAGCTTCGCTGTTCGAGAGACGCGCCACCGGCCTGTATCACAACACGGCCGTGGTGTTCGATCGCTCGGCGGCGATCGCAGGCAAGTACCGCAAGATGCATATTCCGGACGATCCGGCCTTCTACGAAAAATTCTATTTCACGCCCGGCGATCTCGGCTTCGAGCCGATCAATACCTCGGTCGGTCGGCTCGGTGTGCTGGTGTGCTGGGATCAGTGGTATCCCGAAGCCGCGCGCCTGATGGCGCTGGCCGGTGCGGACCTGCTGCTGTATCCCACGGCAATAGGCTGGGATCCCAACGATGACCAAGCCGAAAAGGATCGCCAGCGCGACGCGTGGATCACCGTGCAGCGTGGTCACGCCGTTGCCAATGGCCTGCCGCTGCTGGCGTGCAATCGCACCGGCCACGAATCCGACCCCTCGGGCGTGGGTGCCGGCATCACCTTCTGGGGCAGCAGCTTTGTCGCCGGCCCGCAGGGCGAGTTCCTGGCACAGGCCGAAACCGAAGGTCGCGTGCTGCTGATCGCCGATATCGACCTGGCCCGCAGCGAGCACGTGCGGCGCATCTGGCCGTTCCTGCGCGACCGCCGTATCGATGCGTATGACGATCTGCTCAAGCGCTTCCGTGACTGAAGCGACGCACCAGCGTCGCTTGTTCCCTGCCGCCGTCATCCCCATGACTGCCCTAATCCCACGACTGGCACGCTGATCGCATGAGTTTTCCCGAAACCAGCTCTCCCGAAACCGGCAGCGCTCTATTGCCAGCGCTGCAAGGCCAGCCGATCGAACGCGTGCAGCGCGACGGTGTGGAATACGTGGTGCTGGGCACCGCGCACGTATCAAAAGTCAGTGTGGACGCCGTCGATGCGCTGCTGGCAAACGAGCACTTCGACGCCGTCGCCATCGAACTATGCGACAGCCGCGCGCAAAGCATGCGCGATCCGGAAGCGTTCAAGCAGATGGACCTGTTCAAGGTGATCCGCCAGGGCAAGGCCGGCATGGTCGCCGCCAGCCTGGTGCTGTCCACCTTCCAGAAGCGTCTGGCCGACCAGTCCGGCATCCAGCCAGGCGCCGAAATGAAGGCCGCGATGGACGGCGCCGATAAACGTGCACTGCCGCTGTGGCTGGTCGATCGCGAAGTCGGCACCACGCTGAAACGCGCGTGGCACAGCGTTGGTTTCTGGCAACGCTTCGGCTTGCTCGGCGGCCTGCTCGCCAGCGTGTTCGAGCGCGAGGCGATCGAGCAGGAAGAAATCGAAAAGCTGAAACAGGGCGACCTGCTGGAAAGTGCCTTCAGTGAATTCGCCAGCGAATCCAAGCCGCTTTATCAAAGCCTGATCGGCGAACGCGATGCCTTCATGGCTGCACGACTGCGCGAAGAAGCTGCGCGCACGGCCACCGCAGAACCACGTCGCGTACTGGTCGTCATCGGCGCAGGCCATCTCAAAGGTTTGACCGGATTGCTACGCGAGCAGCAGGACGACCCCGCGACCATCGTCGCCAATCTCGCCAGCACGCCACCGAAGGCACGCTGGCCGAAATGGGTGGCCTTGATTCTGGTGTTGGCCGTGTTCGCCGCGATTGGCTATGCGTTCCATCGCAACACCGCTCTGGGCGCGCAGGCACTGCGTGACTGGGTGCTCTACACCGCAGGTTTCTCCGCGCTCGGTGCCTTGATCGCCGGTGGTCACCCGCTGAGCATCCTCGCCGCGTTCATCGCCGGGCCGATCAAACCGTTTCGGCCCGGCATCCCTTCCGGCGGTATCAGCGCCATGGCCGAGGCCTGGGTACGCCGCCCGCGCGTGATCGACTTCGACACCTTGCGCGACGATATCGGCCACTGGAGCGGCTGGTGGAAAAACCGTGTAGCCCGCACCCTGCTGAATTTCTTTCTGGTCAGCCTCGGCACCATCATCGGCGAATACACCGCCGGCATCCATATCTTCAAAAGCCTGCTCTGAGGGTTTGTATTGATCGAGTAACGCGCGGCTAATCGCTTCACGCGTGTTACGATTCGCACCGCCTGCGGCCTCCGGCGCAGCGCCTCGCACACATCCGCCCAGATGGCGAAACTGGTAGACGCAAGGGACTTAAAATCCCTCGACCTCACGGTCTTGCGGGTTCGATCCCCGCTCTGGGCACCATGAACACCCACGCTTTTCAAGTATTTCTCACCATGAACACTGGTCCGCAATTCAATTATAGAAACGGGCCGTAATTCACCTTGTGGCAGTAACAGCCGGATTCTAAAGCAGACTGCTACTCAAAGCGGGAGGACGTTAAGTGAACCTGCAGCTCTGAATGTTGGGGGCGGTGGCGATGGCGACCTGAGAGGTTGCGGTCTGCGCCACTAATTAACTATCTCCTTCCCCTTTTCCGAACTTAACTACCCCGTCCCGTTTTCCGCTGACTCTGAGCCGTAGCACTTTTCCTACAACACCATCCCCCATGGGCATTACGATCGCTGACGAAGCCGCCACAAGACGGGCATTTGAGCGGCAAAGCCGAAGCCGAGAAGTGCGCCGCGCAAAAAGTGGAGTGGTACGGGCTTGAGCCCAAAGTCGATATCCATACTCCAGCATCCTAGAGCAAGGGCCATGCAAAGCAGGCCGATCTTCGACAGAGTGCGAAATCGAGAATCGCGATCATTACTTGGGCGCACGGTCCGTTCCTCAGATTGCTCGGGCTAAACGGTGATCTCTCATCTGAGCCGCAAAGGCAGTCGACTTGGAGCGCCTAATGCTGATCCCATTAATTTCACACTGTCAAGACAGAAAACTTTTTGACCTTATCTGTAACTTAGGCCACTACAAATACGGGGATAAGGTCAGTCCTGATAGTTGACCGTCATGATGGCGGCGCGCTGCCAGTCGGTGGATGGACGTCCATAGCTAGCCACTTGCGACACCGTACCGTCGGTGTTGTAAGCAGTAAGTAGGTCAGTACCCGTTGCGTCGATCGCGCGCGGCGGTTGACACCACCGACCTGCGATAGCAGACTCGATTTCAAGGAGCGTCGAAACTCCCCTAACAGCGGTACCCACCTCCGACAAACTGGTGGGTTTTTTGTACCTGTTTGCAGGTGCAAGCCGACGTAATTCCTGCGTCGGGAGGGCGGCTAATACAACACCCGCAAGGGAAATAAGCCCGCCGTCTGTTAGCGGTTTCGAACCTCCCGACTTCCCGTCCGGCGTCATGCCGTGGACGGACACTGCGATGGAATCAGGAGGCGGCCATGTCGACGTTCGATGCGGATGATCGGGACACGATGGGTTATTTTCTGCCGGAGGACAGCCAGCTCCGGCTGCAGAAACTGCGCGAGTACGCCGAGTTCCTTTCGCATATAGCGCAGCCGCGCACGGCGGACGTGGCGCAGGAATGGATCCCCGAGATTCGCGTGGGCGAAGTGGCGATCTGCCTGGAATTGCTGGCGGAGCAGATGGGGCT
>NZ_JACHCP010000007.1 GCF_014207185.1 Rhodanobacter sp. A1T4 | reverse complement strand
GTAGTGTGGCTTTGCCATGCAAGAGTAGGTCACCGCCAGGGGCCTTACACTGAACAACCCTCACCGGAAACGGTGGGGGTTTTTCTTTTTGCGCGACATGTTTATTTGCCTCGCTGCATAAGCTCGCGAGCTTCCCTGCGGCCTTATGATGGTCGAACCCTTGTCTTGAGTTAGGCGCCGAAGGACTGAATTTGTTTATCCACGTTGAAACCCGCCGTCGACCGCGCTGGCACTGGGCAACCTTGCTGGTCGTCACGGTCTGCGTGGTGTGTTTTCTTGCGTTGGCGCTGACGCCGGAACCCCAGCGCGGCCTGTTGTTGCTGGAATGGGGAACAGTACCGGCCAATATATTCAATTCGCACGAACCGCTGCTTCCGCAGCTGGCCGATCCTGCGCTGCTGCGATTGTTCACGGCACTGTTTATCCACGTGACGTGGCTGCATCTGCTGAGCAATATGCTCTTTCTGGCTATCTTCGGCTTGCCCGGCGAGCGAGCGCTCGGCTCGTTTCGATTTCTGCTGTTATTCGTCCTGGGCGGAATCGTTGCCAATCTGATTGGCGCCCTTTCGCTGGCTGGCGTACGGCTACCAATTATTGGTTGCAGTGGGGCGGTATCCGCCGTGGTCGGCACATATGTCGCGTTGTTTCCCCGGGCCAAGCTTGGACTGGTCTTGCCATTGGGTTTGTATCTGGAGTTCGTGCGGGTACCGGCTTTTTTGCTGATCGGCCTGTGGGCGCTGCTGCAGCTGCTCTTCAGCTATATCGGACCGAGTTATGGTGCTTACGTCTGGTGGGCACATATCGGCGGATTCATGTTCGGGGTCGTATTCGCGCTCTTTTCGCGTGATTCGATAGGCCGCCGGTTACGTGGCTGAGTCATTAGCTGACTGAGTCAATGGCGTGGCTCCAACCATGTACACGCGAAAAATGACGAAGCAACCGCCGAGCCATCGGCGTGGCGGCGACTGCTTTGAAAACCCCTGTTGGGTCTGAACCTTCCTGCCGCATATCGGCGTGCTTGCGTCTGACGTAGGCGCGCATTACTTCGGCATTGAACTCAGGATGGAACTGCGTACTGATCGCGCTTGGCCCATAACGGAGCAGTTGATGCGGGTCACGCGTTGATCGGGCCAACACGGTCGAGCCCCTTGGTGGCTCAAGCACGCTCTGCTCGTGGGTCGTATGTGCTCGAAAGACGGCCGGAAGGCCCGCCGTCAAAACATCGTGCGAAGCATCGTTGATGAGTTCGATTGGCTGAGTTCCGATCTCACGCCCGCCGGGAAGGTAATCGACCCGCCCACCCATAGCGTGTGCCATCAGCTGATGGCCATAACAGACGCCGAATAGCGGCAACTCCAGATCCATCGCGTCGCGTATCCAGCCAGCGGTGCGTTCGCTCCAGGAAGCGCGCTCGGTGACCATGGCCGCGGAGCCGGTAATCATGGCGCCGGCGACTTCTCGCGGCGGGGGCAACGACTGTCCGGCACTTACTTCAACGACCTGCAGTCGATGAGGCTCGACCCGCGTGCCGATTCGGAACCAGTGCGGAAAGTCGCCGTGGCGCCCACGAATGGGGTCTGGTGCTCGGCCAGTTTGAATGATCAGTACAGGTTTCATGCGGTACCAAATTGCGCGACGTTCTAGACGTCTTTACGGCTGTGCATCTTCGGGTAGCGTATCGTCAAAATTCTCGACGGGTGGCAGAACGGAAAGTATTTCTTGCACGGTCGTCAGGCCTACCGCCACCTGGTCAGCGGCGGAAATGCGCAACGGTCGCATGCCTTCCAATAGCGCGGCCTTGCCAAAGTTGCCAAGATCAAGATCAGCCGAGATGAGGCTGCGCAACCGCGGCGACAGTTTCATCATTTCGTAGATGCCGGTGCGGCCCAGGAAGCCGGTATTGCGACACTCGAGACATCCGAGCGGCTCAAAGACCCTTTCGGGAACGGGGATATCCCAGCCATGGGTAAGCACATTCCATGCTTGTGGATCCTGTGTCGTCGGCTGTTTGCAATGTGGGCACAGGGTTCGCACCAGTCGCTGCGCGACCACGCCGGTCAGGGTGGACTGGATCAGATAATGTGGTACGCCAAGATCAAGCATTCGGGTCACTGCGCTGGGCGCGTCGTTGGTGTGCAACGTCGACAGCACCAGATGGCCCGTCAGCGAAGCCTGCACAGCCATCTGCGCGGTTTCGAGATCGCGAATTTCGCCAACCATGATGATGTCCGGATCCTGTCGCAGCAGCGTGCGCACGCCGGCGGCAAAATCCAGGTCGATCGCCGCGTGCACCTGCATCTGGTTGAATTCGGGCGAGACCATTTCGATAGGATCTTCCACTGTGCATACATTGAGTTCCGGCGTGGCCAGATGCCGCAATGTGGAATAAAGCGTCGTGGTCTTACCCGAGCCAGTGGGACCCGTCACCAACACGATGCCGTGCGGGCGTTCGACCATGCTGCGCCAGAGGGTACCTTCGCCGGGCGAAAAGCCGAGCTGGGCAAAATCCTTAACGACCAGATCCGGGTCGAAGATACGCATCACCACCTTTTCGCCGAAAGCAGTGGGCATGTTGGAGATACGCAGTTCCACCTCGCGGCCGGATGCCGAACGCGTCTTGATGCGACCATCCTGCGGTCGGCGTTTCTCCGCCACATCCATGCGCGCCAGAATCTTGATGCGCGCGGTGACCGCCGTCATCACGGGTGACGGCAACTCGAAGACCTTGTGCATGCGGCCATCGATGCGGAAGCGGATCAACCCGACTTCGCGACGGGGCTCCAGATGGATATCCGACGCACGCTGTTCGAACGCGTACTGCAGCAGCCAGTCGACGATGTGCACGACATGGCGATCATCGGCGCCGACTTCACCGGTCTTGCCCAATTCGACCAACTGCTCGAAGTTGAGGATGGCAGAGGAAGTCTGGCTGGTGCCCTTGGCATCGTGCGCGAGCTGAATCGAACGCTGTACGCCGTAAAATTCCTGCAGGTAGCGATTGATGTCGATCGGGCTGGAGACTACGCGCTGCACGTCCCGGCGCAGCATCTGCGCCAGGTCGGTAGCCCAGGCAGCGTCGAACGGTTCACTGGTGGCGAACGTCACCTCGCCCGGTGCGACGGCCACCGGCAGAATGCGGTGACGCTGTGCATAGGCATGGCTGACCACCTGAGTTACCGAGCCCGCGTTGATCTTCATCGGATCGATTTTCAGATAAGGCAGGCCTGCATGACCGGCCAGCCATTCGGTCAACGTTTCCAGTCGCAGCGGTCGGCCAGGATCGCGCTGGTTGACCATCTTGGCGTTGGCGATCAATACCAGCGGATGCAGCTCTACCGTGGCGCGGCCGGCGCGCGCGCCCATGCGTACCTGCTTGGCATCGTCGGCGAGCAGGTAACCATCAACCACCAGCGCTGCCAGCATATCGTCCAGCTCGAGGCGGCCACGGCGGCCGAGCAGGGATGCGATTTGCGGTGATACAGCCATCCAGACGTGCCTCCGATAATGTCGCTTCTTGCGGGCATCCTATCGGAAGCATCCGGTAGAAAAGCAAGCTGCAGCTATACTAATACGCTTTATCCACGGTCACGGAAAACCATGTCCGCGCGCACCTTTCAGGACGTCATCCAGACTCTCAACCGCTACTGGGCGGAACAGGGTTGTGTGCTGCTGCAGCCGCTTGATCTCGAAGTCGGCGCCGGTACGTTTCATCCAGCCACCTTTCTGCGATCGCTCGGTCCCGAGCCGTGGGCAGCTGCTTATGTGCAGCCCTGCCGCCGGCCTACCGATGGCCGTTATGGCGACAATCCAAATCGCCTGCAACATTACTACCAGTATCAGGTGATGTTGAAGCCAAACCCGGAGAACATCCTCGAGTTGTATATCGGTTCGTTGAAAGAGCTGGGCATCGATCCGCTGGTGCACGATCTGCGCTTCGTCGAGGACAACTGGGAATCACCGACGCTGGGCGCCTGGGGGCTGGGTTGGGAGGTCTGGCTCAATGGCATGGAAGTGACCCAGTTCACCTATTTTCAGCAGGCTGGCGGCCTGGAGTGTCGGCCGGTGACCGGCGAGATCACCTACGGGCTTGAACGCCTGGTGATGTACCTGCAGAACGTGGACAGCATCTACGACATCGTCTGGACCCAAGCTCCACACGGGGTCGTGACGTATGGCGACGTGTTTCATCAGAACGAAGTCGAGCAGAGTACCTATAACTTCGAACAGGCCAATGTGCCCGAGCTGTTGCATTGGTTTGACGTCTGCGAGACCAATGCCAACCAGCTGATTGCCGCCAATCTGCCGCTGCCGGCATATGAGCAGGTCATGAAAGCCAGTCATACCTTCAACCTGCTCGATGCGCGTCGCGCCATCAGTGTCACCGAGCGCCAGCGCTACATCCTGCGTGTACGCACGCTGTCGCGCAGCGTGGCCGAAACCTATGTGGCGCAGCGGGAGAAGCTCGGGTTTCCCGGCCTGAAACAGTCCAGGGAGCAGGCCGCATGAGTGCCGCCAAATCGCTGCTGATCGAGCTGGGTACCGAAGAGCTGCCACCCAAGGCGCTGGATGAATTGTCCGCGGCGTTTTTGCGTGGTATCAACGATGGACTGGCGAAGCGCGGGATCGCTGCTGATTTCGATCAGGCCAAGGCGTATGCGTCACCGCGTCGTCTGGCCGTCCACATTCCGAACGTAGCTGCGGCGCAGCCGGAGCAGGTCGTCGAACGCCGCGGACCGGCGCTCAACGCCGCGCTCGATAAAGAAGGTCAGCCATCCAAGGCGTTGCTGGGTTTTGCGCAATCGTGCGGCGTCGACGTCGCGCAGCTGGAAAAGCTCGAAACCGACAAGGGCGGCTGGTACGTCTGGCGCTCCGTCAGAGCGGCTCAGCCGCTGGCGGCATTGTTGCCGGAAATCGTTGACGAGACATTGAAGGCATTGCCAATCCCCCGACCGATGCGCTGGGGCAGCCACGACTACAGCTTCGTGCGCCCTGCTCACTGGCTGGTGATGCTGCATGGCGCCGAGATCCTCGACGGCGAAGTGCTGGGTTTGGCGAGTGGCCGCAAATCGCACGGTCACCGCTTCATGCATCCCAAGCCGGTACACGTCGCCGATGCCGATAGCTGGCTGGATGCGATGCGGGCCGCCAAGGTGCTGGCGGATCCTGCCGAGCGCCGTCAGCGTATTCGCGATGAAATTGCCGGGGTCACCGTGCAGACCAGCGGTGTGCCACGCGTGAATGACGGGCTCTTAAACGAGATCGCCAACCTTACCGAGTGGCCCGTCGCCATCAGCTGCACCTTCGAGCGCGAGTTCCTCACCGTGCCGTCGGAAGCGCTGGTGATGACGATGGAGACCAACCAGAAATTCGTACCGGTGTTTGATACCGAAGGCAAGTTGACCGAGCATTTCATCGGCATCGCCAACATCGAGAGCCGCGACCCAGCCGAGATCCGCAAGGGCTATGAGCGCGTCATACGTCCTCGCTTCGCCGACGCCAAATTCTTCTGGGATGAGGATCTGAAAACGCCACTGGCCTCGTACATGGCGCAGCTGAAAAACGTCACGTATCAGCAGTCGCTCGGCAGTCTGTGGGACAAAAGCGTGCGCGTGGCCGAACTGGCGCGGATCGTTGCCAATCGGGTGGGCGTCGATGCCGGTCAGGCGACGCGTGCGGCGGCTTTGAGCAAGTGCGATCTGTTGACGCGGATGGTCGGTGAATTTCCTGAACTGCAGGGCGTGATGGGTCGCTACTACGCCATGCATGATGGCGAAACACCCGAAGTCGCCGAGGCGCTGGACAGTTTTTATCAGCCGCGCTTTGGCGGCGACGCGATTGCGGCAGGCAAGGTTGGCCAAGTATTGGCGGTGGCCGAGCGGCTCGACACGCTGGCCGGCATTTTTGCGGTCGGCATGAAACCCAGCGGCAACAAGGATCCATTTGCCTTGCGTCGCGCGGCGCTTGGATTGGCGCGCACGCTGATCGAGGCCGGCCTGGAGATCGATCTGCGCAGCAGCTTTGTCGAGGCACTGGAGATGCTGCCCGATGCGGCGCTGGCGGCCGGCCTCAAGCCTGGCAAGGATGGCAACGCACCGGCACTCAACGCGGGTCAGCGACGTGCGGCCCTGGCCGAGGAGCTGTACGACTTCGTAATGGACCGTCTGCGCGGTTACTACGCCGAAAAGGGTTTTGCTACGGCGTCGTTCGAAGCGGTGCTGGCGGTACAGCCGGGTAGCTTGCCGGATTTCGATCGGCGGCTGCGCGCGGTGGCGGAGTTTGGTCTGCGCGCGGAAGCAGCCAGTCTTGCAGCGGCCAACAAGCGTGTGGCCAATATTCTTCGTAAACAGGCCGAAGAGCCGGGTGCGCCAGCCATTTCCCGCACGGTCGACCCTGCGCATTTCGAATCGGATGCCGAGCGCGATCTGGCCGAAGCACTCGCCTCTGCGCAGCGGGACACGGCGGATTCACTGGAAGCGGGCAACTACACCGCCGTGCTGAATCGACTCTCGCAATTGCAGGCTCCGGTGGATGTGTTCTTCGAGAGCGTGCTGGTGAATGCGGACAACTTGGCCGTGCGCGCCAATCGATTGGCCCTGCTTGGCCAGTTGAAGGCCCAGTTTGGCGGAGTTGCCGATATTGCTCTGCTCTGAGCCGTGGATAGCGTCAAATAAAAAAGCAGCCGTGAGGCTGCTTTTTATATCTCATCGAAAATGGCTTCAGACCACAGGATTGCGCCCCTGCCGGATGCGCTTGGCCAGCCGGTGGTTGAACGTCACCATGGCCGTTGTGTCCACGTTGATGCCGCCCGGGCCGAGAATTTCATAAAGATCTGCCAGCATGTCGGTGTTGTCGGCCAACGTCAGCGGGCTATCGGCCAACTCGAGTTCGGACTGCAGAATTTTCATGGCGGTATTCAGCCGCTGCGAATCCACACCGTTTTCGTGGGCAGGCAGGATGCTGACCGAAGCGCTACCCAGGCGGAGCTTGGGGCGTGCTGAGATCACTTCGGCGCTGTATTGATCGTCCGGCGTGCTGGTCGAGGGGTCGGACTGGATCGCGCCTTCACCAGCAACAAGCCAGACCAGCGAGATGCCGAGCGTGCGCGCCAACGTCACGCAGCGTGCGCGGGAGGGATCGGTATTGCCATCGCGCCAGCTGCGCACCACGCCTTCCGAGAAGCCGCACATACGCGCAATTTCAGTGGCGCTACCAACCCGCTGAATCAGCAGCTTGATGCGGTCTGAAAAAGTCCCTGCCGGCGCGGGTGGATAGGATGGCTGCATATTCATGATAATGGCCGTGACAAGGTGGTGTAAGAGGTTGCGAAACCGCTGAAACTCTTGGTGCGTTATCTAGAACAGAGACGCTACCGTCGCTCTAATTTTGTGCCGCTTTCAACAGGATATGTTCTGATATTACGTATTCGGCGCAAATATTTACATATCTTTACTTAACTGCATGTCATTGAAAAATATCCACGAACAGCGCAGTGATCTTGGTCAAACAGGCTGCTCGGCTGTCTTGAAAGCATGTAGCGCATGCTAGATTTCAACGTACGCGCAGTTTCTTTCTTGGGAGTTTCGTAAGCTAATCTCTCGCAACGCGCCAGCATGGGTGCGGTTGACAACGCGGGCCCACCCCAAGGAAAGACATGAGTCAATTCGCGCTGCTGGGCAAACGCCGTTTCGCGCCCTTTTTCTGGACCCAGGCACTGGGTGCATTCAACGACAACGTGTTCCGTAATGCACTGGTGATGCTGGTGGCCTTCCAGATGGGGCTGGATGACCACACCGTATCGCTTTACACCAATTTGGCGCCGGCGCTTTTCATCATCCCGTTTTTCCTGTTTTCCGCCACCGCCGGGCAGCTGGCGGAGAAGTTCGAGAAGACTCGCATCATCCGCTACGTCAAGCTGTTCGAGATCGCTGCGATGGTGCTGGCGGCGTTCGGTTTCTATACCCATAACACGGCGTTGTTGCTGGTGGTGCTGTTCCTGATGGGTATGCACTCGACTACTTTTGGTCCAATCAAGTACGCGATCCTGCCGCAGGCCCTGAAGCCCGGCGAGTTGGTCGGCGGCAATGGTCTGATCGAGATGGGTACGCAGCTGGCTGTGCTGATCGGGCTGATCGTCGGTAGTGCCTTGATGCAGATCCCGCACCTCGGCACCGCGCTGGCTGGGGCCGTGACGATCACGGTGGCGATTGTTGGCTACATCGCCAGCCGCAGCATTCCGATCGCGCCGCCCACAGCGCCGGAGCTGAAGTTCAACTGGAATCCGTTGACTGAAACGTCCCGTGTGATGGGTATTACCAAGCAGGATCGTGGCGTGTTCAACGCCGTGCTGGGCATTTCCTGGTTCTGGTTTTTCGGCACCGTGCTGGTGGCGCAGTTGCCGAGCTATACCAAGCTCAATCTCGGTGGCGATGGCTCGGTCAATATTCTCGGGTTGACGCTGTTCTCGATCGGTACCGGTATTGGCTCGTTGCTGTGCGAAAAAATGTCCGGCCGGCGTGTGGAGGTTGGCCTGGTGCCGCTCGGTGCGTTTGGGCTGACCGCCTTCGGCATCGACCTGTTTTTCGCGCGACCGGGTCTGGCGCAGACGCACGGGTTGGATTGGCTGGCGTTTCTGCATGCCCATGGCAGCTGGCGTATTGCGCTGGACCTGACCTTGATCGGCGTTTTTGCCGGCTTCTATGTGGTTCCGCTGTTCGCCTTCATTCAGAGCCGCACGCCGCGTGACCGCCTGTCGCGGGTGATCGCGGGCAACAACATCCTCAACGCGCTGTTTATCGTCTGCGCTGCCGGTTTTGGACTGGGCATGGCCGCGCTGGGCTTTGGCATACCGCAGATCTTTCTGGCCATTGCGGCGCTGAATGCACTTGTGGCGCTGTACATTTTCACGCTGGTACCTGAGTTCGTGATGCGCTTTATCACCTGGGTGCTGGTCAACACGCTTTATCGGGTGCGTGTCGACGGTACGCAGAACATTCCCGACGAAGGTGCCGTGCTGCTGGTTTGCAACCATGTCAGCTTCATGGACGCGATGCTGCTGATGGCCAATCTGCGGCGCCCGGCGCGCTTTGTCATGTACTACAAGATCTTCAATATCCCGCTATTGCGGTTCGTATTCCGGACGGCGAAGGCGATTCCGATCGCCGGGCACAAAGAAGACCCTGCGTTGCTGCAGCAGGCCTACGACGCGATCGACGAAGCGCTCGCCGATGGCGAACTAGTGTGCCTTTTCCCCGAAGGAGCGCTGACACGCGATGGACAGATCGCGACATTCCGCACAGGTGTAGAAAAAATCCTGGCGCGACGGCCGGTGCCGGTGGTGCCGATGGCACTGCGCGGCTTGTGGGGCAGTGTGTGGAGCAGGCGCGATTCGATGTTGCATCGCTCGCGATTGCCGCGGCGTTTCCGTGCTCGGGTGGAGCTGGTGATCGATGCTGCAGTAGCGCCTGAGATGGTTACGGCCGTGTCATTGGAAAAACGTGTTGGCGAATTGCGCGGCGCGCTGGCGTAATGCACTGCTAGCCGAGTGAGGTCAGCTGAGCCAACCGCCAATTACGATCAATGCGACTGCGCTAAGCCACGCCAGTAACGCGCGCAGCAGCGCGCCGCGCAGGCGCAGCAATTCGGTGAGCGGTTCGCTGCGTTCCTCGAAGTAACCGTCACCGGCTTCAATATCGCTGATGATGTCGGCCTGTGCCGCCGCGCCGAGAAAACCTGGCGCTGCGCTGTACCAACTCGTGGCAGCTGCCTGACTGTGCCAGCGCCGCCACGCACCGATCACCGCTTCCCAGTGGCCCACCACGGCCAGGGTGAATGTCAGCAGCTGCGCTGGCAGCCAGTCCAGCGCGTTGGCGAAATAACGGGCCGCGTTGCGGCTGCTCGCATCGAGTGCCAGCGATTCGTCGCGAGCCAGCGTCTGCGCCAATCGATAAAGCAGGGCGCCGAACGGGCCGAGCAAGAAAAACCACAGTAGCACGGCAAACCGGCGGCGCAGCGCAGCGTACGCTACAGCCTCGCCCAGTGCGGGCGCGGTCCATGCCACGCTGCCGCCGTCGTCGATGAGTTGCTGCGCTGCGGCCTCGCGACTGGCGCCATCGGGCGCGTTCAGAATCGCCTCCAGATCGCTTTCGAATTCGCGTGGGCCGAAGCAGTACAGCAGCACGATCAGCGAAAACAGCAGCCCCAGCAATTCGCCGAGCGGCGGATGATCAAACAGCCACGACAGCAGCAGGCACACGGCCAGCGGCGGTAGCAAGGCCAGTACCACGCGCCCGCTGCCGCTGGTATCGGCCAACTGCGCTAGCCAGCGTTGGAACAGGCCATCACGACGCCAGCGCGCCAGTTGCGGCATGACGTGCAGCAGGCCGAGGGCAATAAGAGCAGTGAGCAGGCGGATAGCCATAGATGCGGACTCGTGGAGAGTGTGCGCATTGTATGCGAGTGTTCGATTCCACCGCAGATGGACGGTGATGCGCGTGCCGTACGCTGTCGATGAGATGGCGCGCGTCAGTTGCTGAAGATCGCGTGATGGGCGATCGCGTCTTCCGTGGCATCGTTTGATGATGTGGTACTACGACCGACCGATAGGGCTCAGGTTCAGCACAGCTTGGCGACGGTGAGTTCGGTCGACGTCAACGTGGGTGGCTGTCAGCGACCAGCGCATCCAGATCCAGTCCTGCACGCAGCTGCAGCCAGCCGGCAAGCAGCTGGTACGAGACCGACAGCGCCATCGACGGAAGGAAGCTGCCGTCGGCAAGGCCGTCGATGATCTGCTGAGGCGTGAACCAGCGCGCTTCTTCAAGTTCACGGTCGCACAAGGTTATCTCGGGCGATGAGGCGGTGGCGATGAATCCCACCATCAGCGAGGCGGGCATCGGCCACGGTTGAGAAGAGTGATAGCGCACCTCATCGACGATCACACCGGCTTCCTCGGCTACTTCGCGTCGCACGGCGTCTTCCAGCGATTCGCCGGGCTCCACGAAACCGGCCAGCGTGGAATAGCGCCCCGGCGGCCAGCCGGCTTGGCGGCCCAGCAAGCAGGCACCCTTGTATTCCACCAGCATGATGACGGCAGCATCGGTACGCGGAAAATGCAGATGGGCGCCGTCTGGATTAGTGCAACGAGCACGATGGCCGGCGGCGATCAGTTCGAGCGAGGCGCCGCAGCGATTGCAGTAGCGCATTTCGCGCTGCCAGTGCGACAGGCCCTTGGCATAGGCGAATAGACCGGCTTCCTCGGCGGCTAGTTGCAAGCCGGCGGAGCGAAGACTCATGCGTCGAGCGTCGAGCGCTTGTTCCAGCGAGCCGATGGGGGCGGATTCGTCCAGCACCAGCATGAAATGGGGGGTCGCATTGATCAGGCCGAGAAAACTGGCCGGCGCTTCGCGGATCAGCTGTTCGCGTTCGCGGATATCCAGCCAGCGCAACGCTTCGCGATCGCGAAGCATGAACGCTTCACCGGCGGCATCCAGCAGCAGATAGCGCGCATTGGGCGCGCTTGCCTGTTCGTTGATCCACGTCGTTTCGTCACGCCGCTCAGCTGCCCGGTTGAGTATCAGGCTGAGTCCGGCAAACGTGTTTTGACGCGGAAGCATGGCCCGATCCATCAAAGCATTCCGCTCAAGTCGAAAACGAAGAGCCGCACCCGCAGGTGGTCTTGGCGTTCGGGTTGCTGATCACGAACTGCGAGCCGCTCAGGTTCTCGGCGTAATCGATCTGCGCGCCGGTAAGATATTGCAGCGACAGCGGGTCGCACAGCAGCGTCACGCCTTCGCGCTCGAGCGCAAAATCGTCTTCGGCCTGTGCCTCGTCAAAGGTAAAGCCGTACTGGAAACCCGAGCAACCGCCGCCGGTGATGTAGACACGCAGCTTCAGCGCCGGATTGCCTTCTTCGGCAATCAGCTCGTGCACCTTGTGCGCAGCGGCCGCGGTGAACAACAGCGGTTCGCCGCTGCTGCGATAGTCGGGAATGGTGAGCAGGGTTTCCATGGTCTAAGAGTCTGTCTTCATAATCTAAATACGTCGCGTTGTCCTGCAGCGGCTGGCAGGTGATAGACCGTGGCGCAGCCCATGCTTGTTGCATGAGTAAGCCGCGGGCTGCCGCATGACGGCCGCTGCAGGACAATCCGCAGGGCCGGGTCTGTTTGCCCACTGGGCGGCGTCATCACTCGGTCATGTATCGACATACATTCCCTCTTTCTTCCTTGCCCCGCGGGCAAACAGCTCCCGGCGCGGCGCATTTGGATTATGAAGACAGACTCTAATATGGGGCCGTGTCGGACACGGTACAAGCATAGCGCCTTAGGCCATCACACCCTCATCCAGCGCATTTGGCGACGGCAGCTCGCGCGGTGTGTCGTCGGCTTGACGGGCAATACGTCCGTTCACCTGGGCACCGGCGGCCATTTCCATCGTGTGATAGCGCAGGTCGCCGTCGATACGCGCGTGAGCGGCCAGCTCCAGTCGAACGCTGACATGTACATCACCGGTCACATGACCATTGATGATGGCCTGCGGCACGCGGATTTCGCCCTGCACCTGGCCGTGCTCGCTGAGGGTGAAGATCGCATCGTCTCCCTCGCCCAGCACGGCTCCTTCAATACGTCCGTCTAAGTGCAGCGCGCCGCTGAAGCGCAGATCGCCGCGTATCACCGTTCCATGTGCGATCAGGCTGGTGTCCTGACTGACCTGACTGCGTTCGTTGCGTTTACGGTTGAGCATCGTGATCCCCCTGAGCTGTGATGATATTGCCACTGAGCGCGTCTTCCCACGCAACCGTGCGCGTTATTGGAGCGTCGCCCGCGGACTGGATGCCGATATGCAGTCGCATCGGACGAAAATTGGCAGGTAGCACGATGGTGCCGTGCAACTGCTGGAAATACATCAGGCGAAACGGCAGGCCGTCTTTCTGTGTGGCGTCACCCAGCGCGGCCCAGTCCAGTTGCACCACCTTGTCGCCACGCAGACCTTCCACGCTGACGGTCACGTTGCCGGTGATTTCATCGCTACGCTTGGCATTCTGGGTGAGACTGAGCATGAGGTTCCAGCCGTGCGAGCCGGAGATGGGCTCCAGCTTCACTTCCTGCAACTTCAATCCCTGATGCTGGGTATCGCCACCGACCAGGCGGGCGTAGAAGCCTAGATTGGCGCGCAAGCCACTTATTTCTTCCTCACGCTGGGTCAGCGTGACGCGCAGTGATTTGGTGGCTACCTCGTTGACCTGCGCATCGCGCTGGACATTGGCAACCTGCTGCTTCAAATCTTCGATTTGCGCGCTCATCGCGCGCTGTTGCCGGTGATCGATCGCCGCCGGGTTCGCATGCCGGCTCAGCAAGCCGACCACCAGTCCGGTCAGTAGCAGGCTACCCAGCCAGATCAGGCCAAGCCACAGCTGACGCCGCCTGAGAC
This sequence comes from Rhodanobacter sp. A1T4, assembly GCF_014207185.1. Lineage (GTDB taxonomy): Bacteria > Pseudomonadota > Gammaproteobacteria > Xanthomonadales > Rhodanobacteraceae > Rhodanobacter. The sequence goes on along the minus strand of NZ_JACHCP010000007.1, from coordinate 282,271 downwards.
CGGCGTCGTCGTGCTTCCGCACCACAAAACGCGGCGGTGGTCGTGAAGCCATGCAGGTGGTTCCGGGGAAAACTCAAGGTATAGCCCCGGTGTGATGAAAGCGTCAAGGAACGAATGCACGCTTTGACGCTTCAGGCGCGCAAGGTAAATCCCTGCGCGCGATGCGGGCTCAGCTCTTGGCTTTGTTCTGCAGATAGCGTTCCGCGCCAATGTCCTTGATCAGGCTGAACTGGGTCTCCAGCCAGTCGATGTGTTCTTCCTCGTCGTGCAGGATTTCCTTGAACATATCGCGGCTCACATAATCGGCAACACCTTCGCTGTAGCCGATTGCATCGCGCAGATCTTTCACCGCATCGATCTCCAGATCGAGATCACCCTGAATACATTCCAGCACGTTCTCGCCGATCCGCAGCTTGCCCAGATGTTGCAGATTAGGCAGCCCATCGAGGAAAAGAATGCGTTCGATCATGTGATCAGCGTGCTTCATTTCCTCGATCGATTCCTTGTACTCGTGTTCGGCCAGCTCCGTGTAGCCCCAGTCCTTGAACATGCGGTAATGCAGAAAATACTGGTTGATTGCGGTCAACTCGTTGTAGAGCACCTTGTTGAGGTACTCGATAACCTTGGCATCACCTTTCATGGGCGTCTCCGACTGGCCGTTCAAACATGCCGACACTATACAAACGCCGATCGCCAGGTGGTTGAATGGGAATGGCTATGGTTTGCTTGTGCGTTGGACGCAGGAAAGTGAGCTTTCAGGGATGCGACTGAGTTCGATCCAGAGCCGGGGTAACCGAAAAGCGCCGATCAGGCCGCGACGGCAGGCCACTGAACGAGAGTCTGATGTTCGACAGCTTTGGCAAGCGTGGCGCGAGCCATTTGCTCGCAGCATCCGCAACAGTCAGAGCAACCCGTACGCGCCTGCAATTCGCTGAAAGACTGCACGCCATCGGCCGCCTCGCGGCGGATGTCATGGTCGGTAACGGCGTTGCACAGGCAGATATACATGAGCCTATGAGAACGCGAATGCGAACGATTGTCAACAATCAGTCACTGCGGGATGCCCTATGCGGCTTCGCACCCCTTGCGCGGGCCACCAGACGATGGGTCGTCATTGTTTCGTGGCGGCAGCGTACCGAGTTGCAGGCTGCACAGGCCTTCAACCAATGGCGCAAATTGCCGCAATGCGCGCTCGTAGACTTCCCGCTTGAAATTGACCACATGCGCCGCGGGGTACCAAAAGTCGACCCATCGCCAGAGATCGAACTCCGGCTTGTCGCAGGCATCCAGTTTGAGTGCGTCCTCACCACCCACCAGCTTCAGCAGAAACCAGACCTGTTTCTGGCCAATGCAGGTAGGGCGCTGATGGTGTCGTACATAGCGATTGGGCAACCGATAACGAAGCCAGCCATGGGTGGCCGCCACCACCTCGACATGCTGCGGTGCCAACCCGGTTTCTTCTTCCAGCTCGCGGTACATCGCTTCCAGCGGTGTCTCGTCCGTCCGCATGCCACCCTGCGGGAACTGCCAGCCGTCGCGGTTGATTCGGCGCGCCCAAAACAGCTGACCATCCGCATTCAGCAGAACGATGCCTACGTTGGGGCGATAGCCATCAGTGTCGATCATCGGGCCTCCTGGTGCCGTGCCGTGCAATGTGCGCAGGCACAACCTCTCCGGTTCTGTGACTGATTCAACCACAGCGCATCAAGATGCAGCAAGCGCCGCACTTGTACCGACCGGCAGACGCCATTACACTTCCGCGCCCTGCCGAGGTCATGCTGATCCGGTATAGTGGGCAATCCCATGGCTATGTAGCTCAGCCGGTTAGAGCACAGCACTCATAATGCTGGGGTCGGTGGTTCGAGTCCACCTATAGCCACCACCGTTCCGCCAAGCGTTCATACGCCTAGCGCTCCGAGCATCTCCGCACCGTTTAGCCGAAGTGCTACAGCGAGTGCTACAGGACATGCTACAGAGACGAGGGAATTTCTTTACCTCCCGCATCGTTGTCCCTCGTGATCTTCAGGGCCTATTGGGCCGCGTGGAGATCACTAGAAGTCTGCGGACGACCGACCTGCGCGAGGCTAATCGCAAGAACTTGCTTTGGGAGCCGCATATCGGCACCCTTCTCAGCCGTTTACGAAAGCACGGCAGCTCCATGAAGCAAGGCGAACTAGAACAGTTGACGCAGCGTTACCTCGCCGCGTCCTTCGATGAGATTGAGGATCGTTTGGCGCTCGATTGGACGCCAGCTGGCCTTGAGGAGTACTCGTCGCAGCTCAATGAACTCTGCCATGACATATCCGGCGCCCTTGCGCATGCCGATACGTCATCCACGATAAGTCTTGCTCGTGAGATGGCGCCTGATGATGATGACCTCTCTCACAGGAAGCTCGCTCGAAGGCTCATTGAGGTCCGTCTAACTGCTGCTATGGCAGAGTTGCGTGCCGTTGCCGGTGAGCCGCTGAGGCGTCCAGAGGCAGCACAGAGGGCACCCGAAAGTCCTGTGGCGACCGAGACAAGTCCGAAGGTTTCGGAGATGGCGGCAATGTATGCGGAGGAGCGAATCTCTCAAGGTCGCTGGTCGCCCAAGACCGCCAAGCAGAGCGCAACCATCTTCCAGTTGATCGCTGATCTATTGGGAGACCCACCCATCGGTGAAGTCACCAAGGGGCACATTCGTCAGCTCGGTCTAGACATCACCAAGCTGCCAAGCAATATGGTCAAGAGGTATCCGGGTCTGACCGTCGCGGATGTTCTCGCCAAGACCGAAGGTGATGCCTCCGTAGTGCGGCTTGAGCCTCGCAGCGTCAACAAGAATTACCATCACGTGCGGACGCTGTTCGCCTGGGCTGCCGAGCACGATCACATCGCCCAGAGTCCCGCTGCGATCTTGCGAGAGGTGGAAGAAGGTCGCCCGCAGGACGCCAGAAAGGCCTTTGTAGATGCCGATATCACCGCACTGTTCAGCGAGATCGCCAAGAAGGCCAAGGAGCCGTATGGACTTTGGGTTCCCCGAATCATGGCGTTCACAGGATGCCGCATGGGTGAGGCTGCTCAGCTGCGCAGAGGCGACGTCCGCATCGAGCAGGGAGTGCCCATCTTCGATTTCAATGAAGAAGCGGATGAGAAGAACTTGAAGACAGATGGGAGCATGCGGCAAGTCCCAATCCATCCGCGTCTCCTTGGGCTTGGCATCATGGCGTTCGTCGCGGGCTGCCCGGATGGATTCCTCTTCCCTAAACGTGTTCGCCATACGAAGAACCCGGAGCGGTCTAATACCGACCTTTTGTCCAAACAGCTCAATCGGTGGCTCCGCGCTGCTGGTGTGACCGATCCTCGGAAGAAGGTGCAAAGCTTTCGGGGGACGTTCACGACGCGGATGAAGGAACTCGGTGTGCCGGAATACCATATCGCCGAGATCGTCGGTCACGAGAACGACAACATAACAACGGGACGTTACGGCAAGCGGAGCAACCTAGCGACGTTGCGGGAGGTTGTGGCTCGGCTTGTCCTACCGATCTGATGCCGCTCAACAGACGTGCGTCGTTCGCCTCTAATCAATACGCAGGTGTTCGCAAGCGAATGCGGTGTCCTCGCCAACGATCCGCAACACCCGTCCGCGGCTCACGGGATGCTTGTGCAGCTCAGTGACCTCGGTGCGCCCATCAACGCGATCACGCTCCCACCGTTTGTGCGTGCCACCGGCCATTCGATGGATCAGCTTGGCCACCTGCACACGCCGGTATTCGTCATGACGATCCGGCTGCGGGTCATCGCGTAGCCGTAGGTCAACCACGAGCCACGCGGCCAGCACTTCCAGCGGATCGACCTCTCGCTTCCGCAGCTGTGCCCAGATCGCTCTCGCTCGTTCCCCAGGAGACTTGCCGGGCAACCTAAAGGCCTCCACGGGCGCCCCTGCGGCGCCATATAGACGACGCACACCCGCGATAGCCAAGCGCACGCTCTGGTCGTCGCCATGCGCCCTGAGCCAAGCCAGCGCCCCCGCGCGATACGGTCGCAACTCGCCCGCACCGTAGCTGCGCTTCACGTAGCTCCCGTGGCGTCGATAAAACTCGATGTGCTTGCGGCAGTAGAGCCGATTCAGCCCCTCGCCACGGTCGGCCGTGGTGCCGTTGGTACACGGATAGACTCGGCAGCGCTCGTAGGCGTCTTGGGGATTCGTGAGGCGGTGACGCAGATCGGCCAGTCGTTGTTGGCGGCTATGTGCACTGGGCATTAGTCCGATATTCCAGCGATGGGGACTTCATGGCCCCCACTGAAGGGGAACACAAGGTGATTCATGGGTAGAGCAGGAGAAGAGTGGTTATCTCCCTCCTCTTCCTTCCCCCTAGTCCCTTGGGTATCACCTTCCTCCCTCTCCTTCATCTCACTCCTCCAGTCTCTCCCTTCGACCTCCACCACACCGATGACACCAAGCACTTCATGGAAGCTTTCCTCCATCACCCGCTTGGCCGTCTCCCGGTGAGACCATCCGACCAGCACACAGTCATGGATGGGTAAGGCCACGATGCCTAGTGACTGGAGCCTCCGCAGGGTGCGGATAAGAATCTCGCTCTCATCTCTCATGAAGCGAAGACCGCTCGCGGAGCCGAACAAGGAGACGATGGGTGCGTGATAGCGCTGGATGGCGTCGAGCACTCGCTCGAACTTCCAGCTCCTGGGCATCTCCCCGCGTGTCCCCTTCGGAAACCGACGGGGCATCGTGTCGGCGCTGAGCAGTGCGTTGACGATCTTCTTGGTTTCGCTGCGGTAGCCCTCCAGGCCCCATATGGCATAGAGGTCGCCCCGTGGCGGCTCGACGCCGATTTGGGCATATGCCATGCGTAGAGCGGATTGGGCGAAGTCCAGTGAGGCCACCGCCTGATCATCAATGATGATGCTGTCGATCCGTAGCGTGCTCTTGGCGTACTGCCAGAAGCCACCGTAAAGTCGCCCGCCAGCGTCCAGTGAGCCGTTGTTGAAGATGCGTTTGAGGGCGCGTTGCCCGACGTCGATCTTGTCGGCTTTGAAGTCGCCCAGCCACCACAGGGAGGCCCCTGCGATCCACGCATTGATCGCGGTCATCTCGTCACGCATGTGAGTGACGCGGTCGCTGTCAGGCAAAGGGAGTTTGTCGGCGATGAAGGCAACCTTGCCATTCACGAGCCGCTTGGTCTTCACCGAGCGCAGCTCCAGGGGATCACCAAGAAGCTTGGGGTCACGACTGAAGTGTTCGATGTCCAAGCCCAGCTCATCCGCACGAGCCTGAAAGGCCTCACTGGCCCGGATGGTGGACCGCACGCCCGTGTAGGGATGTGGGTCGCCCACACGTAGCTCCAGGACATCGACCGCGGGCTGCGCCAGCGACTTCACGAGGACGGCGAATTGCTCGGTCATGAAGGGGGCGCGTCGCTTGCCGTTGGACAGCGCGGCCTTCGACAGTTCCACCGTGAGCCACCCCGTGGGTTCGAGTGAGCACCGGTGAACCAGGTCGCAGATGAGGGCCGATAGGGCGCTCTCGTGGAGGGCTTGGTCGGTGGCTTTGCGCTTCTTGCGGCGGTTCTCCGCGGCGCTCAGCTTCTGCATGACCTCGGCGATGAACTGGTGCGCCTCCTCGGTGACAGGTGTGCGCGAGGGATCAAATCGCCGGTCCTTCGGCAGTACGGTTTCGGTCGTGGTCGTACGGGTCATGTCAAAACTCGACACCCCTCACAGCCTTGCGGAAGGACGGGCTAACAGGTGCGTAAGGATCACTGCCCGGACGGGCTATGGGGTGCGCACAGTAACCGTAATAACTTACGAATGCTAGGCGGTCACGCCTTCGTGCGGCTAGGGTGGTTCGTGCACGCGTCTGGACTGGCTTCATGTGTCGCGGCGCCCACGTCACATGCCGCCGCGCTGCGGATCGACTCGCTCAAAAGCGAGGGAGAAGGTCTAGGAAATACCTGAAGACTTCGTCGCCGCACGATGGCACTATCAACAGTCAACGAAGGGGGCAGCGCAGCGCAGAGGGATCGTGGGTCGGAGAGGGTTGAGCGAGCCGTCATCACACACGCGACCGGCTATAAAATCGTCTGCAAATGTCGCTCTCGCACCCTTGGCATGCGGTGCGCGAATCTTACCAACCAGTTTGCGGTACATGGGGAACCCAATGGACTTTGTTCGAAGCCTGCGGCTGGTGCTTCGTATCAGCAGCCGTAAGTGAACCTGCTCCCGTTTGGTTTAGTCACTGGTAAGAACATTTGGTTTGCATAGGGCGCTAAAAGGGAAATTCGATGAAGCATGGAATCGCAGCAATCTTGATGCTGTGCATAGGTCTTTTTGGAAGCGGCCTATCTACTTACGCAGAAGCACAATCCGCACAGCCTCCCTATCCTTTTGGAACCTATCCAAGTCGTGCAGTGGCCCTGCACGCCTGTTGGGCGAACATGCCGTTTGCTATCGAATATATGAGTACCTCATATACGCCTCCGGATACGGTTGTTAGAGAATGGTGTACTGAATTTGGCATGCCTGACAATGCCATGTTCATGGAAGTGCTTCCCACGATGATCTGGTTTCAGCCCGCGCGTAACCCCGATCAAGGAAGTGGGTATAGCCTACCAACGGGTCAATTTCCTGTTGTTTACGGGGTCACATTCAACTGCTCGAACCCCAGTCGCCCAACGAGTAGTCCTTGTGTCAGTTATAACCCGGTAAAGAATCTGGGTTGCGGCTGCTCCAAATCGCCCACCAATCCCTACATTGGCGAGCCAATCAATGTCGCCACGGGCGACACCTATGTAGAGCAAGAAGATTTCGCCCAAGGCGATCTTTCGCTGCGTCGGTATTACAACAGCGACCCCAATGTGCGCGCCGCACACAGTGGGTTGCAGTGGCTGAACACGTACGATCGAAGTCTCTTGTTCTCTGTGGCTACTACCAATACAGCCACTGACACCCCACTGTCACCCGCTGAAGTGATGGCGCAGCGTCAGGACGGGCAGGAATTGGTGTTCAACAAGGTCAACGGAGTGTGGAAGAGTGATGCCGACATCAATGATGTCCTGACAGAGGTGGATGACAGCAACGGTTACGTGCTGTCTTGGACCTTGTTTGACGCCACCACACGAAGATACGAGACGTATTCGTCCATGGGGGCGCTGCTCTCGGTCGCAGATGCCAGTCATGTCCTGCTTACCCTGACATATACCGATGGAACGCAACAGTCGCCGACAGGCTCCGCTTTGCCGGTCGGCCTGCTTTGGAGCGTCACGGATGCAAATGGCCGTACCCTCACCTTCAATTATGACGGCCAGCAGAACTTGACGCTCGTCACAGAGCCTGACGGTGGCGAGTTGCAGTATGGCTACAACACGGCTGACGACCTGATCAGCGTGACGTACCCAGGCGGCACGCAGCATCAGTATCTCTATGACGAGGCCGCCTACAGTGCGGCGGGTAGTAATCAGAACAAGCTCACCGGCATCATCGACGAGAGCAACAGCCGCTATACCACCTTCGGCTACCAGGCGGACGGCCGCGCCATCTCCACCCAGGAAGGCAACGGCGCGAGTCTGAACTCGGTTAGCTATGCCAGCAGCGGCACCGCCGCCACCGTGACCTATCCGCTCGGCCAGCAGGCCGCGGCCACGTTCATCGAGCCGCAAGGCACCGCCGTCGTAAGCGCCATGAGCGCCCGCTGTGGCGAGCAGTGCAGTCAGCAGTACCAGTCACAGACTTTGGATGCCAACGGCTATCCGGCGACGGCCACCGACTTCAATGGCAATATCACGGCCACCACCTACGACAGCAACGGTCTACTCGATCAGCAGGTCGATGCTTCCGGGACCAGCAGCCAACGCACCACCACGACCACCTGGAACACTACCCTACGCTTGCCACTCACGCGCACGGTGAGCAACGCCAGCGCTACCGTTGTCAGCAATACGCAGTGGGTCTACAACGCCACCGGCCAAGCCCTGGCTAGTTGCGACATCGATCCGACGAATAGCGCTGCATCGGGATATGCATGTGCCGCCACCGGTACCGTCCCTGCGGGCGTACGCCGCTCCACCTACACCTACTGCACTGCCGTTGATACCACCCAGTGCCCCATCGTGGGTCTATTGCTGACCGCCACCGGTCCGCGCACCGATCTAACGCAGACCACCAGCTACAGCTATTACATGACCAGCAGTGCCACGAACTGCGGTACGCCCGGTAGTGCCTGTTACCAAGCGGGCGATCTATATCAGATCACCGATGCCATCGGTCACGTCACCACCTACGCGTCCTATGACGGCGCGGGACGCGTCACGCGCATCACCGACCCCAACGGGGTCAACACCGATATGACCTACACACCGCGCGGCTGGCTGGCCTCGCGCAGCGTGGGCGGCTCGGCCACCACGTTCACGTATATGCCGTATGGCAACGTCAAAACCCTCACCGATCCCGACGGCATCGTGACGACGTTTGGCTATGACGCGGCGCATCGTCTGACCGACATCACCGACGCGCAGGGCAACGATATCCACTACACGCTGGATGCGGCCGGCCACAAAACCGCGGAGCAGATCAGCACGGCATCCGGCACCGTCGTGCACAGCCTGTCGCGCAGCTACAACGCACTGGGCCAGCTCACCGCCGTGATCGATGGCCTGAACCAGACCGTCTTCAATGCGGGCTACAGCGATAGCTACGACGCCAATGGCAACCTGACGCACAGCGCCGATGGCCTAAGCATCCAGCGCCAGCAAAGTTACGACGCGCTCAATCGTCTGGTCTCCACTCTCGACAACTATAACGGCACCGACACCGCGACGGCGAACACCACAACGACGACCAGCCAGGATGCGCTGGACCGCATCACCAACGTCACCGACCCCGCGAGTCTGGTCACCAGCTACACCCATGACGGACTCAGCAACCTCACCGCGCTGCGAAGTCCTGACAGCGGCAGTAGCACCTCGACCTTCGACGCAGCCGGCAATGCACTGACCCATACGGATGCTAAGGGCGTGGTGGCGACATCCACGTACGATGCCCTCGACCGTAAAACCAGCACCAGTTACACGGATACCACGGCCAACGTCACTTATACCTACGACGAAGCCAATAGCGTCACGGGTTGTACGGTCTCTGCACCGATCGGTCGGCCAACTCGCGTGGTGGAGAACACCGTCAGTACCACCTACTGCTACGACGCGCGCGGCAATGTCATCCAGAAGACGCAGGTGGTCTCGGGGACGACCGACAGCACCTCCTACAGCTACACCGCCGCGGATCGGCTCAGCGGCGAGATCACACCCGATGGCACGGTGATCAGCTACGCCTTCAACAGCAATGGTCGCATCAGCGGTGTCCAGGTCACACCCAGCGGCAGCACGTCCGCATCGCCCGCCGTGGTCAGCAGTGTCACCTGGCTGCCGTTCGGGCCGATCAGCGGCTACACGCTGGGCAACGGTCAGGTTGTGACGCGCACCTACGATGCTAACTACCGACTCACCGATCTGACGAGTCCCGCCTTGGCGCTGCATTTTGGCCTGGATGCGATGGGCGATATCACAGCCCTGGGCAACGCCCCCGGTGCCAATCCCGCCACCGAGAGTTATCAGTACGACCCGCTGTATCACCTCATCAGTGTCACCAACAGCAGCGGTGTACTGGAGAGCTATACCTACAATCCAACCGGCGACCGGCTGAGCAAGACCGCTTCCGGTCTAGCGACCGGCACGTACAGCTACACCAGCGGCACGCATCAGCTGGCCAGCATCGGCAGCGCTCCCCGCGCCAACGATGCCAACGGCAACACGACCGGTAGCGTGATAGGCGGCCAGACCTACGGTTTTGCTTACGACTCACGTCAACGCATCGCACTCGCCCAGGCCAACGGGGCCACGGTCGGAACTTACCTCTACAACGCCCTCGGACAGCGGGTGTACACGTCGGCCACCAGTCTGCGCTTCGACTACGACCAAGCCGGACACGTCCTCGCTAACTATGGTGCGAGTAGTCGCGACTACATCTGGCTGGATGATCTGCCGGTGGCCACCGTGGACAGCACCATCAATGGAAGCGCGATGAGCAGCACGGTTAATTACGTCATTGCTGACCAACTCGATACGCCCAGAGCGGTGATCAACAGCGCGGGCACACTGATCTGGTCGTGGGCCTATGCGGGTAACCCCTTCGGAGAGCAACAGCCGACATCGACGGGATACACGCTCAACCTACGCTACCCCGGACAGTGGTATGACGCCGAAACGGGAACGGCAGACAACGGCTATCGGACCTTTGAGTCTTACCTGGGGCGCTATGCGCAGACTGATCCGACCGGCTTCAATGGCGGTATCAGCACGTATGCCTATGTCGGCAATAATCCGTTTAGCTTTGTCGATCCCAGCGGTCTTGCCAGACATAAGCCAGATAGTCTTTATTGCCAGAACTTGGCAAATAAAATCAAAAATGTTTCGGGCGCCTTGGACAACAGGTGGCAAGAACTTGATTCAGACAAGGATACCTTAGAGGAATATAAGGGGCCTGGAGAATCTCTTTTTTCGACCCGCAGAGGACATAGGACATTAATTAATAAATACGACCGTAATTTACGGGATCTTCAAGATAAATACGACGATGAGTGTGGACCACCTCCACCGCCGACGATGTGTCCTGCTTTAAGCCCCAACGAATCGCCAGAGCCTAGCAATGTGCCGAAAGTCACCCCGCTAGACGAGGCGCTACTTTTGCTCTTAGGCGCTGGCGCGTGGCTGATTGCGAACCCACAAACGTAAGTATTAGGAAGTTGATAATGAATAATATCCGGCTTGCTTTGTATGAAAATAAAACTACTGGCGCAAAGAAGTTTCTCGAGAGGCAGGCGTCTTTATATGAAGATGAGACGCTAGCACACGCATTGGTGCCAAACGAATGTGTTGCATTAATTGTCGAAATAGTGTCTGTTAAAGAGTTATTTTCTAAGCCAGGAATAGAGATTTTTTTGGTGAAGACATATTCTGATATGGATCGTTTAACAGAAGAGCAAAAAAAAGAAATATTAGATGCTGCGTATTCTCATTTTCATGAGTACGAATTCGTAGAATTTTGTTGGGTTCTATGTGATCTTATCGCTCGATGCTATAGCCGCGCTGAGGCCATGCATTTTTTTCGTAAAGTATTTGATACAGCGTCAGCCCAAGGAAAGAAGGGTGTTGCGCTTGGTCTGGATATTATTTATCGCACATCGCAGCGCGATCCGAATTTAAAGAACGAAATAAGCAAAATTCTGAAAGTCGAAGCGAGTGATTGATAGTGCATGGAGGAAAATTGATGAGCACATCATCGCGTCGCGTCATTGCCACGCGTCGGCTCACTTACGCATACAGGAAAGATTCGACGAGAAGGGCCATAGAATCACTCGTGCGCAGTTGGGTTACCGAGACGGTTCAATAGGTTCCTCACAGAAGATTTGTGCCAGCGGCCGCCTCGCGGGGTCAGCATCCCGCGCTCGTTGAGCGCTTCGGCCACTGCGCCAAGACTTGTCATGCCTTCTGACGCAAGAGAGTTGATGACTGGCTGAAGGTTCTTGGCGTGACTATCCGCAGCGACGCGAATAGCCGCCACTCCTGCCGCATTGCCTTTGTCCGCACGCTTGAGCGCAGCGGCTCCATTAGGGTTCCCCAGACGCACCCCACGGGCCTTGGCGGCAGCTAGGGCCTCCGTGGTGCGACGAGAGATCGCCTCACGTTCCTGCTGAGCCACTAGGGCCATGATGCCCACCGTGAGGTCATTCGCGTCCGGCATGTCGGCTGCAATGAAACGCACGCCGCTGTCACGGAGCGTGAGCAGGAAGGCGGCATTGCGGGAGAGTCGATCTAGCTTGGCGATCACCAGCGTCGCCCCGGTCACCTTCGCGAGATGCAGGGCTTTCAGCAACTCAGGCCGACTGTTGAGCTTGCCGCTCTCGACCTCGGTGAAGGTTTCGATGACCTTGCCGCTCCGCTGGACCGCATAGGCCTCGATGGCGGCGCGCTGAGCCTCTAGTCCTAGCCCGCTGATGCCTTGTTGCCGTGTGGATACCCGCAGGTAGCTGACGATTTTCATGGAGTGCCTGATGGGTACAAGATGGTCTAACGCTCGTTACGCCATTCTGTACTATATCGGATAGACAATCAACGAACGGTCGAATAAACCGAGGATGCCATGCCTTGATGTCCGAAAACCTGGCATCCAGGCCGGCCAAGGTGGGCGATGGCTAGCGAGAAATGATTTGACACGTTCTAACGACCGTGTGTAAAACGTGGTTTAAGTGTGGTTGAAATCTGTGTGTAACTCTCCAAGTAGGTATAGACTCGCTGACCCATGGAGAACAATGTGATGTCCACAGCAGCCCTTTTCAGCAATCTCCCTCAGGGTGATCCCCTCGGTTTCGGGATGGGCGCGCAGTTCCATCCGGAAAAGGTAAGAGATTTCCTCCAACTCAAGAAGGAGGAGGTTTCGCGCCTAGCTGATGTGTCGATCAATTCGGTGCGATTCGACGCCGCGATACCAGCCGCCGTCCTTGAGCACTTCGAGGAAATCGCCGTTACCTGCAACATGGTCGCGGAAGCGTTTGGTGGCGACGCGGATAAGACCGCCCTGTGGTTCAGGACCAAGAATCCGATGCTGGGTGATGTCTCGCCCCGGGACATGATCCGCCTGCGCCGCTTCGATCGCCTGCGCCGCTTCATCATTGGAGCCATGATGGACAGGACGTCGATGGTGCAACAAAAGGAGCTCTATTCTTCCGAGGTCTCTCGTTGAGTGTCTAAGTACCGCAGACCTCAGGCGCCGCCTCTGCACCCTCCGATGGGGCTCATCACCACTACCGATCGGGTTCCCGGCCTTCTGGAGTTGGATCGCTTCTCCGAAGCAGATCTCGATCGATGGAACACTCTGTCCAAAGACCTCGATGAACTCAACGCTATCCTGTACTCAGGTGTCGAACCCCAACGACAGAGGTATCACGCCGACCTGATCGGAGCCCTCCAATCAGTGCCGCACACCCCAATGGATTTCGCCGGCTGGGTGCGCATGGTGACGTTGCGTTACGCGGACGGCCCGCTCTCGACCGCTGGCAGCCTGAAAGGCTTTGGTGGCCGGTTCAATATCGGTGCGGACGTCGACAATGCGATTCGCTCGCCGTGGCCAGCCCTGTATATCGCCTCCAATCAAGAAACCGCCTACAGAGAAAAATTTGGCATGGCCAAGGACGATCGTATCGACGGATTGAGCGCGGAGGAGTTGACGCTCACGCCCGGCGGCAGTTACACGGCCGTCCGCCTTGACGGTCACTTGGAGTTGGTGTTCGATCTGGCTCAGGAGGGAGCCTTGGAGCCGGTTTGCAAGGTGTTGCGCAAGATCAACCTGCCCGTGGAAGCCGTCAAACTGCAAAAGCGACTCAAGATACCCGGCCCTCCCGCCACTATGATTCGAACTGCGGCTCGCTTGATTCATGAGGTTCTGGTCGTTAACTGGCGTGTCTTGCCTGCCCAGTTCGGAAATCCGGCAGTTAGCCAGATTCTGGCGGGATTGATTATTGACGCGGGCTACGAGGCGATCCGCTACCCGTCAACGAAGAGCGACGGCGAATGCGTAGCGGTATTCCCGCACCGGCTGGCGAGCGATGCGACATTTGTAGAGCTAGCTGACGAAGCGCCAGCGAGTGTGCGTCATACACGTCTTCACCTGGGTACCGTCGATGAACTCTGTGGCTGGGAAGTGCTGCCGAGCCATATGCGACCGGCGCGCGCCTAGATGCCGGCAGCGCTCTCAGCCCAGGTATTCGAGTCCACTGCTAACTCTCGAAACTTAAGAGGGGCGGAGGGGGATTCCGCGCGTTCAGGCGTGATTGATGCCCTAACGGAAATTTGTGCCGCCAAATTTCCCCGAGGCGCTCCCGAGTCACGACAAGTGCTACAGCAAGTGCTACAGAGGCTGCTACAATCTCAATAATCCGAACCGTGGGAAGCCGCGGGGATGCTCAGTTCTATGGTTGGATGGTGGCTATGCTTCCCCTCCACCTATAGCCACCATTTCAGGCGTGTATTGCTCCGCCAACCCACTCCGGCACGCGGGCGTTTGCGATGCAGATCTTCAAGGTATTTCAGCTGGAGGCAGCGCATAAGCTGCCGAATGTGCCGGCAGGACATAAGTGCGCGCGTCTGCATGGCCATTCGTTTCGCATTGAAATTCACGTGGCGGGCGAGCCGGATCCTGCGATGGGATGGGTCATGGATTTCGCCGACCTCAAGACGGCGTTCGCTCCGCTTTACGATCAGTTGGATCACCATTATCTCAACGACATCGAGGGGCTAGAGAATCCCACCAGCGAAATGCTCGCCCGCTGGATCTGGCAGCGACTGGAACCGCGTCTAGCGGGATTGGACAAGGTCGTCGTGCATGAAACCTGCACCTCGGGCGCGACCTGCAGCCGGGCCAGTTTTTGAGTCGACATCCTGACGTAAAAATATGACCTTCATGGTGCCGAACTGAGTCGCGGCAGTAGCTGAAGTGTGCCGCACTGCAGCGCAAAATCTTCACGTTACAAGTCTCGATGCGAGAGTTGCGCGGTTGTCGTCTAGCAGGAGCGGCTGATATACTTTTCGGGATTGGGATCGTGGCCCGTAGCTGTAGCGGTGCCGCCTGGTGTAAACCGTGCGGGGACCTTACTTGCTAAATAGTCTTGCCTCCGGTCGACGTCTAGCCTTGCGCACCGTATTGCTGCAGCTTGCTGTAGCCGTGTTGGCCGGCCTTGTTTTTTTGACGCTGGGGCGTCGTGAAGCGATGTCAGCCGCTATGAGTGCGACATTCGTGGCGCTCGGCACCATGCTGTTCTCGATGCGATTTTTTAGCGGATTGAACGGTGCGGGTATGGCTTTCAGCCGGTTGATCGCGGGCGTGATTCTGAAATGGTTCGTGATCGTCGGGGGGCTGTTTTTGATCCTGGCTAAATTCAAGCTGCCACCGCTCGCCGCCATTACGGGGTTGGTGGCTGCCCTCGCGGTTTACTTATTTGCATTCAGATTCAAGGGTTGAGACATGGCAGGCGAGCCGCAGGGCGGACTAACCGAATACATTCAGCACCACTTGACGCATCTCATCCCGATGAATGTCGAAAAGGGTGCGTTTTGGGCGGTGCATATCGATTCGGTCAGTGTCTCGCTGGCGCTTGGTGTGGTGTTCTGCCTGCTGTTCTGGCTGAAGGCACGCAAGGCGACGGCTGGTGTGCCGGGCCGCGGGCAGGCGTTCGTCGAGATCGTGCTCGAGTTTGTTGACGGTCAGGTCAAGGACGTCTTCCACGGAGATCGCCGCGTACTGGGGCCACTCGCGCTGACCGTGTTTGTCTGGGTACTGCTGATGAACGCGATGGATCTGCTGCCGGTGGATCTGTTGCCGCTGATCACGGAAAAGTTCGGTCTCGGCCACTTCCGCTCCGTGCCGACGGCTGACATCAACATGACGTTCGCGATGTCGCTGACCGTCTTTGTGCTGATCATCTTCTACAGCTTCAAGGCCAAGGGTTTTGGCGGCTACATGCACGAGCTGTTTACCGCGCCGTTTGGCGCGAATCCGCTGCTGTGGATCCCCAATTTTCTGCTCAACGTCGTCGAACTGCTTTCCAAGCCCGTCAGCTTGGCGATGCGACTGTTTGGCAACATGTATGCGGGCGAGCTCGTGTTCATGCTGATCGCCGGATTGTTCAGCGCCGGCAGCTGGGTGCTTTATGGCATGGGCATCATTGGTTACACCGTGTGGGGCATTTTCCACATTCTGATCATCGGCATTCAGGCGTTTATTTTCATGGTGCTGACGATCGTGTACATCTCGATGGCGCACGATCACCATTGATTGCAGTTTCCGCATCACTCATTTAATCAAATAATTTTTCAGCTTCAATTTGCCAGGAGACCACCGTGGAACATCTCGTTCAATTTGCACAAATCCAGGGCTTCACCGCCATTGCTCTCGGCCTGATCATCGGTTTTGGTGCGCTCGGCGCCTGTATCGGTATCGGCATCATGGGCTCGAAGTTTCTCGAAGCTGCTGCACGTCAGCCGGAGCTGGTTCCGCTGCTGCAGGGTCGCATGTTCCTGCTGGCTGGTCTGATCGACGCGGCGTTCCTGATCGGCGTGGCGCTGGCGATGTACTTCGCCGTGGCGAACCCGCTCCTGGGCAAGGTTCTGTCGGCTGCAGGCGCAGGCCAGTAAGTTTCATGTTCCTGGCGCGCCGCGTTTGCGGTGTCGCCGTGTATCCGGCGCGGGTGTATTGATATCCGTACCGGTTTCATTCCGTATCTACAGGTAACGCAGCGATGGATTTCAACGCGACCTTGATTGGCGAAATGCTTTCGTTCGCCATCTTGATCTGGTTCTGTGTCCACTTCATCTGGCCGCATCTCACAAAGGCTATTGAGGATCGGCAGGTCAAGATTGCCGAAGGTCTCAATGCGGCTGAGCGTGCGCATGCTGAATTGCGTGAGGCTGACACCAAGGTTGCCGCTGAAATCAAGGTAGCCCGCCAGCAGGCGACCGAGATCATCGACAAGGCCCAGCAGCAGGCCAATCAGATCATCGAAAAGGCTCGCGCCGAAGCGGTGGTCGAAATCAACCGGCTGAAGGCTTCCGCGCAGGACGATATCGCCTCGATGGCGCAGCGTGCGCGTGATCAGCTGCGTGAGCAGGTGGGTGCATTGGCCGTGCAGGGCGCCAGCAAGATCGTGCAGCGCGAGGTCGATGCATCGACGCACAAGGCGTTGCTCGACCAGCTCGCGGCCGAGATCTGATCGATGACCCAGGCAATCACCCTTGCCCGTCCCTACGCTCGGGCTGCTTTTGAAGTAGCGCACGCGGCTGGGTCGCTGGATAGCTGGTCGCAGTCGCTGGCGTTCGCGGCGGCGGTTTCGGCGGATGCCCGCGTGGTCGATCTCGACAATGATCCCCGGGTCAAGCCCGAGCAGATCGTGGCACTGCATTTGCCCAATGGCGCCTCTGCTGATGCGCCGTTTGCACAGTTTCTGGCCGAGCTGGTCGAAAACCGTCGGGTCACGTTGTTGCCTGAAGTGGCCGGACTGTTTGAAGCCTACAAGCGCGAATCCGAGTCGCAGTTGCTGGTCAAGGTGACCAGCGCGATGGCGCTGGATGCCTCTCAGTCCGAGCAGCTGAAGGTGTCGCTCAAGCGCCGCTTCAAGCGCGAGATTGAACTCGAGACCGAGGTCGATGCGTCGCTGCTGGCTGGTGTGGTGATCGATACCGGTAGTGAAGTGATTGACGGTTCCGCCCGCGGACGTCTGGCCCGTATGGCCAGCGCGTTGGCAGTTTAAGTTTTACGCGAAGTCCTTTTCGCGGAAGAGTAAAAGCCGGCCATCCGTGGCCGGACTCTTGAGAAAACAAAATTTCAGGATAACGACCATGTCCAGCACCACTTTGAATCCGTCTGAAATCAGCGAGCTGATCAAGACCCGCATCGAGCAGTTCAAGCTCGGCGCCGAAGCACGCAACGAAGGCACGATCATCAGCGTGTCCGACGGCATCGTGCGCATCCACGGCCTGGCCGATGTGATGCAGGGCGAAATGATCGAGCTGCCGGGCAATTCGTTTGCGCTGGCGCTGAACTTGGAGCGCGATTCCGTCGGCGCCGTGGTGCTTGGTGAATACCAGCATCTGCGCGAGGGCGACACCGCCAAGACCACCGGGCGCATTCTCGAAGTGCCGGTCGGCCCGGAGCTGCTCGGCCGCGTCGTCGACGCGCTGGGTAACCCGATCGACGGCAAGGGTCCGCTCGGTGCCAAGCTCAACGCGGCGATCGAAAAGGTGGCGCCGGGCGTGATCTGGCGCAAGTCGGTCGACCAGCCGCTGCAGACTGGCTACAAATCGGTCGACGCGATGATTCCGGTTGGCCGCGGTCAGCGTGAGCTGATCATCGGCGACCGCCAGACCGGCAAGACCGCGCTGGCGATCGACGCGATCATCGCGCAGAAGGATTCCGGCGTTAAGTGCATCTACGTCGCCATCGGCCAGAAGCGTTCGTCGATCGCCAACGTGGTGCGCAAGCTGGAGTCGCATGGCGCGCTGGCCTACACCATCGTCGTGGTTGCTTCGGCCTCCGAGTCGGCGGCGCTGCAGTATGTGGCACCGTATTCTGGCTGCGCGATGGGTGAGTATTTCCGCGATCGCGGCGAAGACGCGCTGATCGTGTATGACGATTTGTCCAAGCAGGCCGTGGCCTATCGCCAGATCTCGCTGCTGCTGAAGCGCCCACCGGGTCGCGAAGCGTATCCGGGCGACGTGTTCTATCTCCATTCGCGTCTGCTCGAGCGCGCATCGCGCGTGTCCGAGGAGTACGTCGAGAAGTTCACCAACGGCGAAGTGAAGGGTAAGACCGGTTCGCTGACCGCGCTGCCGATCATCGAGACCCAGGGCGGCGACGTGTCGGCGTTCGTGCCGACCAATGTGATCTCGATCACCGACGGCCAGATCTTCCTGGAAACCGACCTGTTCAACGCCGGCATCCGTCCGGCCGTGAACGCCGGTATCTCGGTGTCCCGCGTCGGCGGTGCCGCGCAGACCAAGATCGTCAAGAAGCTGTCCGGCGGCGTGAAGCTGGCACTGGCACAGTACCGTGAGCTGGCCGCGTTCGCGCAGTTCGCCTCGGATCTGGACCCGGCCACGCGCGCGCAGCTGGATCGCGGTCAGCGCGTGACCGAGCTGATGAAGCAGGGCCAGTATTCGCCGCTGTCGATCGCCGAGCTGGCGCTGTCGGTGTACGCGGCCGAGAAGGGCTACCTCGATGACCTGGCGGTCAACAAGGTGCTCCCATTCGAGAAGGGTCTGCACGCTTTCATGCATCAGAACCACGAAGAGCTGATGACCAAGATCGTCGCCACCGGTGACTGGAACAACGAGATCGAAGCCGTCTTCAAGTCGTCGGTGGACGAATACAAGAAGACCGGTAGCTGGTAAGCAGAAATCGGAAACAGGATGCGGCGCCGAGTCGCCATCCGGTCCCACGAGCGAGCAGAACGAGCGGATAGAGCATGGCAAGCGGACGCGAAATCAAAACCAAGATCAAGAGCACGCAGAACATGCGCAAGGTCACGCGCGCGCTCGAAATGGTCTCGGCGGCGAAAATACGCCGCGCGCAGGACATGATGAAGGCCTCGCGCCCGTATGCCCGTTCGATGCGCAAGGTGATTGCGCATGTAGCCCAGGCCAGCACCGATTTCAGCCATCCGTTCCTGACCCAGCGCGAGAACATTGCGCGCGTGGGATACATCGTGGTTTCGACCGATCGCGGCCTGTGCGGTGGCCTCAATTCCAACCTGTTCCGCCGACTGCTGCCGGCGATTGCCGAATGGCACAAGCAGGGCGTGGAAGTGGACGTGGTTGCCGTTGGCCAGAAAGCGATTTCGTTCTTTCGTCGTATCAAGGGTGTCAACCTGATCGGCAGCGTCAGCCATCTCGGCGAAAAGCCCAAGCTCGAGCAGTTGATCGGCGTGATCAAGGTGATGATGGACGTCTATACGTCCAATGGCCTGGATCGGGTATTTCTCGCCTATAACGACTTCGTCAACACCATGACGCAGAAGCCCACCATCGATGCGTTGCTGCCACTGCCGGCTGTGGCGGCGGAGATGGAAAACACCGATGGCGTGAAGCTCGAGCAGACAAACGAGTGGGACTACATCTACGAGCCCGACGCACAGACTGTGCTGGAGCATGTGCTGGCTCGTTACGTCGAGTCGCTGGTGTACCAGGCCGCGCTGGAGAATCTGGCCAGCGAACACGCGGCGCGCATGGTTGCCATGAAGAGCGCATCGGACAACGCGAACAAGGTAATCGACGAGTTGACGCTGATCTACAACAAGGCGCGTCAGGCCGCGATCACCCAGGAAATTTCGGAAATTGTGGGCGGCGCAGCGGCGGTTTAACCAGCCGCCGCGATAACTAAATAATTGGCGACGCGTAGCGGCGCCGCAACAGAAACTTGAAAGATCCATCCGGAGCAGGTTCATGAGCCAAGGCAAAGTAGTTCAGATCATCGGTGCGGTTGTCGACGTGGAGTTTGCCCGTCACGAAGTGCCGCAGGTCTATGACGCACTGAAAATCGACGGTACCGAGATCACGCTGGAAGTGCAGCAGCAGCTCGGCGACGGCATCGTGCGCTGCATCGCGCTCGGTTCCACCGACGGCCTGCGCCGCAACCTCGTTGCGCGCAACACCGGTGAAGGCATCAAGGTGCCGGTTGGCAAGGCCACGCTCGGTCGCATCATGGACGTGCTGGGCAACCCGATCGACGAAGCTGGCCCAATCGGCGAGCAGGATCAGTGGGTGATCCACCGCGAGGCGCCGAGCTACGACGACCAGGCGGCCGCCAACGACCTGCTGGAAACCGGTATCAAGGTGATCGACTTGATCTGCCCGTTCGCCAAGGGCGGTAAGGTCGGCCTGTTCGGTGGCGCCGGCGTGGGCAAGACGGTCAACATGATGGAGCTGATCAACAACATCGCCAAGGCGCACGAAGGCCTGTCGGTGTTCGCTGGCGTCGGTGAGCGTACCCGCGAGGGCAACGACTTCTACCACGAAATGAAAGACTCGAATGTGCTCGACAAGGTCGCAATGGTCTACGGCCAGATGAACGAGCCGCCGGGCAACCGCCTGCGCGTGGCGCTCACCGGCCTCACCATGGCCGAGTACTTCCGCGACGAGAAGGACGCCAACGGCAAAGGCCGTGACGTGCTGTTCTTCGTCGACAACATCTATCGCTACACGCTGGCCGGTACCGAAGTGTCCGCACTGCTCGGCCGTATGCCGTCGGCCGTGGGTTACCAGCCGACACTGGCCGAGGAAATGGGCGTGCTGCAGGAGCGCATCACTTCGACCAAGACCGGCTCGATCACCTCGATCCAGGCCGTGTACGTGCCCGCGGATGACTACACCGATCCGTCGCCGGCTACCACCTTCGTGCATCTGGACTCGACCGTTGCGCTGTCGCGCGAAATCGCCAGCCTGGGTATCTACCCGGCCGTCGATCCGCTGGCTTCGACCAGCCGTCAGCTCGATCCGCTGGTAATCGGCGTCGAGCACTACGAAGTGGCCCGCAAGGTGCAGGGCACGTTGCAGCGCTACAAGGAACTGAAGGACATCATCGCGATTCTCGGCATGGACGAGTTGAGCGAAGAAGACAAACAGTCCGTCACGCGTGCGCGCAAGATCGAACGCTTCTTCTCGCAGCCGTTCCACGTGGCTGAAGTGTTCACCGGTTCGCCGGGCAAGTACGTGCCGCTGAAGGAAACCATCCGCGGCTTCAAGATGATCGTCGACGGCGACGTGGATCACCTGCCCGAGCAGGCCTTCTACATGGTCGGTGGCATCGACGAGGCAATCAAGAAAGCCGAAGACATGGGCGCCAAGAAGGCGGCCTGATTTCGCGGGGCGGCTTCATGCCGCCCACCGCTCTTGCATTCGGAACCTGAGTCATGACCAATACCATTCGCGTCGACATCGTCAGTGCCGAAGCCGAGATCTTCTCCGGCGACGCGACGATGGTCATTGCCACCGGCGAGCTGGGCGAGCTGGGCATTACGCCCCGCCATGCGCCGCTGATCACCCGCCTCAAGCCCGGTCATGTCGACGTGGTGCTGGACGGCGGTGAGCGTCAGCAGTTCTACGTCTCTGGCGGCATTCTGGAAGTGCAGCCGCAGGTGATCACCGTGCTGGCCGATACGGCGGCCCGCGCGTCGGATCTGGACGAAGCCGCAGCGCAGCGCGCCAAGAAGGAAGCCGAAGACGCCCTCGCGCATCGCACCGAAGCGGTCGATATTGCCGAGGCCCAGGCCAAGCTGGCTGAGGCGATGGCGCAGCTGCAGGCGCTGGAGCGTTTGCGCAAGAATCTCAAGCACTGAGTTCGTGACTGTTTCGTGGAAATAAGAAACGCCGGCCTTGTGCCGGCGTTTTGCCATGCGTGCGTCTCTTCACCATCGGTCCTTGCCAGCACACGGACATTCGCACGA
Organism: Rhodanobacter sp. A1T4; assembly: GCF_014207185.1. Lineage (GTDB taxonomy): Bacteria > Pseudomonadota > Gammaproteobacteria > Xanthomonadales > Rhodanobacteraceae > Rhodanobacter. The sequence continues at coordinate 260,238 of NZ_JACHCP010000007.1, read as the reverse complement.
CTAGAATGCAGTGACTCGCACTGCGGACCGATCACCATGAAGCTCCATTACCGCCGCCACCTGGCCGTGCTGCTGATCGTTATCGTGCTGCTGTTGGTCGTGCGGGCCGTGCTGCCGTACGCGGTGCGTCACTATCTCAACACCCGCATGGACAAGATGGGCGACTACCACGGCCAGATCGCCGATATCGATCTGCACCTCTGGCGCGGCAGTTACACGATCAACCAGCTGAGCATTGTCAAGGACACCGGCAAATTGCCAGCGCCGCTGTTGGATGCCCCCCGCACCGATATCTCGCTGAGTTGGAGTGCGCTCACTCATGGCGTCTTTCGCGGCAAGGTGACCTTTACCCAGCCGACAATCAATTTCTTCGATGGAGGCAGCCAGGGCGACAGCCAGACCGGCAAGGGCGTCGACTGGCGCGATCAGCTCAAGCTGCTGGCGCCGATGCGGCTGGACGAGATCAGTGTCATCAACGGTGCGGTCACTTTTCAGAGCTTCGTGTCGAACCCGCGTGTCGATCTGAAGATGACCGACGTTAACGGCACGGTTACCAACCTCACCAATATTCAGCGCCGCAATGGCAACCGCGTCGCGGAGCTCCACGCTACCGCGAAGATCTTCGGCGGCGCGCCGTTCGAAACTCAGGCGACGTTCGACCCGTTGCAGCAACTTGGCGATTTCTCCTACGAACTACGCGCTACCAATATCCAGCTGGTGAAGGCCAATGATCTGGCGCGGGCTTATGCCGGCCTCGATTTTGCTGGTGGCACCGGAGATTTCACGATGGAGCTGCAGGCCAAGGATGGGCGTCTGGACGGCTACGCCAAGCCGCTGTTCCATAACCTGCAAATATTCAGCTGGAAGCAAGATGTAGAGCAGGAAAAGAAAAGCCCGCTCAAGATCGCCTACGAGGCTGTCGCCCAAGGTGTGGTTTCGGTGTTCAAGAATCAGGAGAAAGACCAGTTCGGCACCCGCGTGCCGATCTCCGGGCGCATTGGCGACAAGCACACCGAGCCATCGCAGGCGATTCTGGGCATTCTGCACAATGCGTTCGTCCAGGCGTATACGCCGCAGCTGGAAAAGCTGAAACCGACCAGCGATGCACCGAAAGAGTAGTGAGAGCAGATCTTGATCAATGCCGCGGCTGATCCAGCCAATACTGGTGGTCAAAAGCAAGAGCAACGCGCCGCGGAAGACCGACTATATTCTTCGCGGTCCATAACCCTGAATAACGTGGTGCTGTTATGCCAGAGCAAACCTTGCACGTAATCATCCTTGCTGCCGGCGAAGGCAAGCGGATGAAATCCAGGCATGCCAAAGTAATGATGCCGCTGGCAGGTCGGCCACTACTGGCGCATGTGCTAGTTGCTGCGCGCGCGTTGCAGCCGGTAGCTATTCACGTCGTTTATGGGCATGCCGGTGAAGAGGTACGGACGGCATTCGCTGATCAGGCAGACCTGCACTGGGTGTTGCAGGCCGAGCGGTTGGGCACCGGCCACGCGGTCGAGCAGGCGCTGAAGCGGATTCCTGATGGTTCGCAGGTGCTGGTGCTCTATGGCGATGTACCGTTGATCCGCACCCAAACGCTGCAGCTACTGGTGCAAGCTAGCGGTGTGCTGCGCCTGCTCACGACGCGTCTCGATAATCCGCATGGCTACGGTCGCGTCCTTTGCGATGCTGCAGGACAGGTCCTCGAAGTCATCGAAGAGAAAGATGCCAGCGATGGCCAGCGCGCGGTTGACCTGGTCAATACCGGCATTCTCGCCGCCGAGTCGATGGCGCTGCGTAGCTGGATCGCCCGGCTCGATCGCAACAACGCTCAGGGCGAGTACTACCTCACCGATATTTTTGGTATGGCTGCGCATGAAAACCGTGCTGCACAGAGCATCGAGTGCGCCGATCCGGTCGAGGCGGCCGGTGCCAACGATCCATGGCAACTCAGCGAACTCGAGACGCACTTCCGTCTTCGTGCGGCTCGCGCCTTGGCGCTCGATGGGGTGCGTCTGGCCGATCCGACACGCGTTGATGTGCGCGGTACGGTTACTGCTGGCTGTGACGTCGAGCTTGATATCAACGTCATCCTTGAGGGCAACGTGGTGCTAGGTGATGACGTGCGCGTCGGTGCATTCAGCCGGCTGAAAGACGTGCAGCTCGCCGCCGGTACCGTGGTACATCCGCATTGCGATATCGAGGGTGTAGTCACCCATGGTCCGTGCATCATCGGCCCGTTCGCTCGCCTGCGTCCCGGCACCGAACTGGCCAGCGGCGTGCATGTCGGCAATTTCGTCGAGGTCAAGAAAACCACGATCGGCGAAAACAGCAAGGCCAACCACCTCAGCTATCTCGGCGACAGCATCATCGGTCGTGGCGTCAACATCGGTGCCGGCACCATCACCTGCAACTACGACGGCATCAACAAGTCGATTACCCGCATTGAAGATGGCGCCTTCATCGGCTCCAACAGCGCACTGGTCGCGCCGGTGACCATCGGCGCCCAGGCCACCATCGGCGCGGGTTCTGTTATCACCCACGATGCGCCCGAAGGCGAGCTAACTCTGACACGCGGGAAGCAAAGCACACTGCGTGGCTGGAAGCGGCCAACGAAAAAATCGAAATGAGCAACCTATCCCTAGGATCGTTTGATGTACTCGATAAAGACTCTTGCGTATTCGATGCGATGGGTGACGCTCGCCGTATGGCTGATGCTGATGACGCCTATTTTGCTGGCTGCCGATGCCACACCCACGTTGAACGGGCCACCAACCCACTACAATTCGGTCGAGGGAAAAGACTTCCGGCTGACACCTGCGCATCCGAAGGATGCCGCCGGTAAACGTGTGACCGACCTGCCCGCTACGCGCATCGACGTTTTTGATGGCTTTGGCGAGTGGGAACAAACCGCCGATGCGGCCTTGCTGATTTTCGACCAGGCCATACCCGCTGCCCTGCGCAGCCAAGTGCAGTTGTTTCATGCCAATGCTACCGGCTGGCTGCTGGTTCCGCGGGGATGGCGGGTACGTCGCGCTGCCGTCGGCGTGGATGGCACGCTGGCTTTCAGTTTCATCGCCGCGAATGGTGTCGCGAATGGCTGGATGACGTTGTACGAGATTCCGGCATGCCGGGGCTGCATGTATGGCGCGGCGGACGGCTTGTTTCCGGACGCACACAAAAAATTGGATGCGCTGATCAGCAACACAACGCCCGAGCGCGTGCTGATACCCAAACCCGATGTTTTCAACCGTCCCGACTCTTGCACAGCGAACCTCGGCTACAGCTGGCCGCACTCGCCGCCGATCCGTGCCTTTGTGGTGTTCGACGAAGCGGTCGATGACGACCCATACTTCAGCGAGCTGGATCTGGCGCTTCCCGCCAGTCAGTCGAAGTTGGCGAATTTTCTACTGAGCGGTTATCGAACGCGCCAAGGCATTTGCGGCACCGGCCATCATGGCCTCACAGTTCAGGAATAGCGCCATCCATCAATCTCCACTAGCAGCTCGCGGCGGCAGATATCGCCGTGCAGCAGCAGCACCGGTACGCCGGGCAGACGGCGGCGGAAGAAGTCGCGTACGCGTGGGGCGTCGATGGTGTGGCGCACGTAGGCTTTGAGCGGCGAGTGGGTGTCGAAGCCGGCGGGCATGTCAGCGCTGGCGAGCAGGGCTTCGAGGTTCAACAGGGTTTCGTCGAGCTGCGCATCCAGATCGTCGTTATGCGCCGATGCGTGGCCGACCACTGCCGCTGTGCCGGAGATCGCCAGCACATCCTGCGCGGGCAAACTCATGGCGCGGGCGAAGCTCGGTGGCGTGCGGCCGTACTGACGCGGATAGCGCCAGGCACTGACCTGACGAGGATTTTCCACGCGTGCGCCGGGCTGATCGCAGGCCAGCAGATAGACTTGCAGTCGGTGTGCCGGACCGTGATGGCCGATCGCGCTGGCCGCAGGGAAACCCTCGGCGAAAAACGCGCCCATACCGGCGGCGCGACCGTCGCAGAATTGCTTGTAGCGCTCGGCATCGCCCGCGCCCTGATTGATCGCGTCCAGGTAATTCCAGATGCGCAACACGTGCTGCTCGCTACGCTGCTGGATGAACTGGCGCAGTTGCGCATAGGCGCTGGATGCAGCGCTTTCGGGGCCGCCGTGTTCGCGTTCGTCGAGCTCGATCGCGGCGAACAGCCAGCCGCCGCCGGCTGACCAGCGCAGGGCGCCTTCAGTGCCGCAGTTCACCGGTGCATCGACCTGCCAGATCTCTAGCGGAGCGGGCGCATCAAAGCACTCCAGGGCGACTTGCAGCATGCGCGGATCATTTACGGTCTGACTACCGGCGCCAAAGCTGAGCAAGGCCAGCGTGCCGGCTTCCTTCAGCGTCGAGGCGATATCGCCAACGCGATACGACACGCGCGGCGCGCGGCGCATAAGCGGGCCAAACTGAGGCTTTTCACATCCCTGAACCATGTGGCGCAACCGAGAGCATTAAGGTCGCTATGTTACACTCCGCGACCACTGCCACCGGGGGGAGGCAATGAATCACGACGACGGAATCGAGCATGGCAGAGCAGACAGCGGCGGAACACGAATTGGCCACATTGGTCGTGGAATGCCTGAATCTCGATACCGTCACGCCGGATCAAATCGACCCCGATGCGCCGTTGTTCGGTGGTGATCTCGGCCTGGATTCCATCGATGCGCTGGAAATCGCGCTGGCCGTGTCCAAGCGCTATGGATTCCAGTTGCGTTCGGACAATCCCGACAACCGGCAGATCTTCACCAGCCTGCGCACACTGTCGGCGCATGTCGAGCAGAATCGCATCGCAGCATAACGACACCCGTTGCGCGTCTGCCTGCGTGGCCATTCATCGCGGTATCCGGCATGACGTATTCGCTTCCGCCCTGTGAGCAGCCCTCGTCCGCCGTTGTCATGCGGCGCTACCTGCTGCCGCTTTTACTGGCGTACCCGGTGCTGGCGATTGTCGGCGATGTAACGCACCGACAAATTTTTCCGCTGATCGCGCTGTTGTTGCTGGCGACGGCATTCATGCTGCCGTGGCTGCTGACACGGCGCCTCGGCGCCTGGCTTTTGTGGCTGACTGTGTTGGCGGCGCTGGTGTCGTCGTCGCTGTTCGGATTCGCCGACCTGCTGCTGGAAAGTGTGCCGATTCTGGTCAGTGCGCTGCTGGCGATCGGTTTTGGGCGCACGCTCGGCACGCCAGAGCCGCTGGTGGCGCGTTTCATCGTGGTGCTGGAAGGCCCCGAGCGGCTGGCGCAACCTGGGGTGGCGCGCTATGCCAGGGAGATCACCTGGAGTTGGACGCTGTTGCTGGCGGCCCAGGCGCTGCTGCTGGCCGTGCTGTTGTTGTGTGCCGAGCACGCGGGCGTGCTGGCGCGCCTGGGTTTTACTTCGCCACTGGCGGTGCCGGATCGCTGGGCCGCGATGTGGCTGCACGTCGGCGGTTATCTGGTGCTGGCCGTCGCCTTCGTGCTGGAATATGGCTATCGGCGCTGGCGTTTGCGGCATCTCAGCCATCCGGGCCTTCACGACATGCTGCTTAAGCTCGTGTTGCACTGGCCGGAACTGATGCGTGGCAAAGGTGCGATATCGTGATGAGTACCGATGTGATTAAGGCGGACGTAATAAAAACGGGCGCCATCAACGATGCGTTCGAACATGATTTCTGTATCGGTGCCGATCACCCTTCGCTGCCCGGACACTTCCCTGGTCATCCGCTGGTACCGGGCGTGATCCTGTTGGAGCAGGTGGCGATCGCCTTGCGCGCATGGCGCGGGCAGCACTTGATCCGTGTGCTGGAAGCGAAATTCATGGCACCGCTGCTGCCGGCCGAACAGGCGCTTGTGCGTCTGACAGTGGTTGCCGCAAACGGGGCGACTGAAAAGGCTTCCGCTGCGCGCATCCGCTTCGAGTTTTTTCGTGACGACACGCTACTGGCGCGCGGCACGGTCGAGGGCGCGGCGTGAGCACGAACGAACACTGGCAGAACCGGCCCGAGGGCGGCAGCTTTTTCGGCATGTGGGTCGTCCGCACCATCGCACTGCACGGCGGTCGTGGACTGGCGCGCGCGTGCCTTTATCCGATCACGCTGTATTTCTATTTGCGTCGCAAGCCCGAGCGGGTCGCTTCGCAGCAATATCTGCAGCGCGTATTCGGCAAGCCGGCCACAGCGCGACAGGTGTTCCGGCACATGCACAGTTACGCGGCGACCAGTTTGGACCGGATCTTTCTGCTGGCGCGTGGCGAGAAGCAATTCCAGATCGAAACGCAGGGACTGGAACTGCTTGACGAGAGCATCGCGCGCGGCCAAGGCGTACTGCTATTTGGCTCGCATCAGGGAAGCTTCGAGGCTTTGCGTACGGTCGGTGTGCGACGTCCTGACATGTCGGTACGCGTGGTGCTGGACAAGCAGAAAACCCCGGCGATGACCAAGTTGCTTGAGGACCTGGCGCCGGACATTGGCGCTAAGGTGATCGACGCTTCGCAGGATGGCACCAGCATCGCGCTGGCCATGGCAGAGGCCTGCCAGGGCGGCGCGATGGTGGCGATGCTGGCCGATCGCGGTCGTGGCCACGAGGTACTTCGGTACGCTGATTTTCTGGGCTCGCCAGCACCGTTTCCGATCAGCCCCTGGCTGCTGGCGCATACCCTGCAGGTGCCGGTGGTACTGTGCTTTGGCCTGTATCTGGGCGGCAACCGCTACCGTGTAGTGTTCGAGGCGATGGCCGACCGGGTGGAGATTCCGCGCAAGGAGCGCGGCCCCGCCCTGGACGCGTTGATCTCCCGCTATGCCCAACGCCTGGAACATTACGTCCATGTCGCTCCCTACAACTGGTTCAACTTCTATGATTTCTGGCAGCAAGATGTTCGCGCTACTGCTGTGCATGATGTTGCTGCCGTGGGCGAACGCGTCCAGGTGTGAAACCACGGCGGCGGTCGCCACGTCGTCCGCCACGTCGGAACCGTTGATCGCTGCACTGGGCCAGCCCGCACCCGCGCGCACGGCGTTCGCCGAAGCGCGATTCCTGAAAGTGCTGGACAAGCCGCTGGTGGTCTCTGGCGAGCTGGCCTGGTTGGGTGGTGACCAGTTGCAGCGACGCGTCGATCATCCCAATCCTGAAACCGCCAGCATTGCCAACGGCGAAGTGACCCTGCAGCGCGCTGGCAAGGCCGCGCGCACGTTTTCGCTGTCGCACGCACCGCAGCTGCAGGTGTTGCTGGACAGTTTCGTGGCCTTGCTCAGTGGGGACGGTAGCCGCTTGCAGCAGGCCTTCAACATTAGCCAGACCGGCGAAGCCAGCGGCGCGTGGACGCTCACGTTGCTGCCGCGCGATGCGAAGGTGGCCAAGGCTGTCGCCAGCATCGTGGTCGACGGCTACGGCAAGCAGTCGCGCTGCATGCAGATGCAGGAAGCCGACGGCGATCTGGCCATCGACCTGCTGGGTTCGCTCGTGGAGAAAATGCCCGCGCAGCCGACCCGCGAATCGCTGCAGGCGCTGTGCCAGGGCGCGCACTGAACATGGGGCTGCGCGGTCGCGTCACGCTGCTGGTGCTCTGGCTGCTGGTGCTGGCCGGGCTGGGCTGGATGGTCAGCCAGCGACTGAAGGTGAGCACCGACCTGCGCAGCTTCATGCCGGCGCCGACCACGCCCGATCAGCGTCTGTTGATGGAGCAGGTCGGGGAGGGCCCGGGCTCGCGCCTGCTGTTGCTGGCGATATCCGGCCGCTCCGATGCCCAACTCGCGGCGCTCAGTCAGGGACTGGTGGCGGCGCTGAAGGCGGACAAACGCTATAGCCAGGTGCTCAACGGCGGCTTTGATCTAGACGCGCTCGATCCGAAGTTGTTGCCGTATCGCTACCTGCTGTCGCCGACGCTGGATACCCAGCCGCTGGATGAGGCGTACCTCACCGATCAGCTGCAGCAGCGACTGGATGATCTCTCTTCGCCTGGCGCCAGCTTGCTAAAGAATCTGCTGCCGCGCGATCCCACGCTGGAAGTGCTGAAGCTGGCCGAACGCTGGGCTCCGCCGAAATCGCCGGAGTTGCGCGAAGGCGTGTGGTTCTCGCCACAGCACGAGGCGCTGCTGGTGGTGCAGACCGCCGCGGCTGGTTTCGATCCCGAGGCGCAGGCGCGAACCATCGGCGGCATCGAGCAGGCGTTTCATGCGTTGCCGGGCAGCGCTGGTGCCCATCTGGATCTCAGCGGGCCCGGCTATTTCAGCATGGTGATCGGCGCGCAGACCCAACATCAGGCGGAGTGGATCGGACGCATCTCCACCGTCGGTTTCATTGTGCTGCTGCTGTTGGCGTATCGCAGCATCAGTTCGCTGTTGCTTGGCGCGCTGCCGATCGCCAGCGCGGCACTGGCCGGCATTGCCGCGCTGACCCTCGCGTTTCCCGACGTGCACGGCATCACGCTGGCGTTCGGCTTTACCCTGCTCGGCGTGGCGCAGGAGTACCCGATCCGCGTGCTCAGCCACCGCCGCGCGGGTGAGGATGCGGTGCAGAGCGTGCGTGCGCTGTGGCCGCTGCTGCTGACCGCGATCGCCTCGGCCTGCATCGCATATCTGGCGTTCTACGCCTCCGGCGTGAACGGGCTAAAACAGCTGGCGGTGTTTACCATCGTCGGCCTGCTGGTCGCCGGTTTCAGTACGCGCTACCTGCTGCCGCACCTGCTACCGCGCAAGGTGCGCGACGTGGCCGATCTGCCCTGGCTGGTCCGGGCCCGCGACGTGGTCGATCGTCTGCCGCGACCGCGCTGGATTCCCCTGGTGGTCGCGTTGGCGATCGTGCTGATGCTGGCCTTCGCCCCCGGACCGTTCTGGCAGAACAATCTCGCGGCACTGACCCCGCTACCACAGGATATGTTGCTGCACGACGCGCGCCTGCGTGAGGCGCTGGGCGCGCCGGACGTGCGCTATTTGCTCGTGTTGCAGGCGCCGACCGAGCAGGGCGTACTGGCGCTGTCCGAAGCGCTGCAGCCGATGGTCGATGCGCTAGTCGCGAAGCATGCCGTGGATGGTCTGGAACTGCCGTCGCGCTACCTGCCCAGTGTCGCCGTGCAACGCGCGCGGCAGCAGAAACTGCCGGACGATGATGCGCTGAAAAAAGCGTTGACGGATGCGCTGCAGGGCATGCCGTTCCAGCCGAACCTGTTCCAGCCGTTTCTCGATGACGTCGCCACTGTGCGCCGTTTGCCGCCACTGACGCCCGCGCTGTACGCGCAGTCCCCGTTGGGCCAGCGTCTGGCTTCCATGCTGGTTCAAAGGGATGGCCACTGGCTTGGCCTGGGCACGATCAGCGGCTTGCACGATGTGGCCGCTGTGCAGGCCCTGGGTGATCAGAGTGGCGGCACGGTACGCCTGCTCGACCTGAAGGCGGCCTCCGAATCACTGGTGGTCGACTACCGCACTTGGATCCTGCAGGCGCTGTTGGCGGCAGCGGTGCTGCTGATTTGCACGATCAGCTTTGCCCTGCGCAGTCTGCGACGCGCCTGGCACGTGCTGGCGCCGATGACGCTGGCCACCTTGCTGGTGCTGGCGGTGGAGCGCGTGGCCGGCATCGAGATCTCGCTGTTTCATCTCGTGGCGCTGATCCTCGCCGGCGGCCTGGGCCTGCATTACGCGCTGTTCTTCGAGCGCGATACCGGCGACCCGGCCGAACAGCGGCGTACCCTGCATGCCACTCTCGTCTGCGTGCTGTCCGCGCTGCTGGTGTTCGGCATGCTGGCGTGGGCGACGATTCCGGTGCTGCGCGCGATCGGACTCACGGTGAGTCTCGGTGTAGCCTTTCATTTCTGCCTGTCCATCCTGATGGCGCCGCATAGGCCTTTTCAAAATCCGCATGCTTCCAAAGACTGACTGGGCTGCACTGATCCCCCATGCTGGCAGCATGTGTCTGCTGGATAGCGTGCTTGCGTGGGACGAGCGCACCATCCACGCGATTAGCGAAAGCCAAGCCCGTGCAGACAATCCTTTGCGCAGCGCGCAAGGTTTGCACGCGGTGCACCTGGCCGAGTACGGCGCGCAGGCGATGGCTGTGCACGGAGCGCTGCTGGCGCGTGCTAGTGGGGCGCAGACGGCCCGGCCCGGTCGACTGGTCAGCTTGCGTGACGTGCAATTGTTTGTTGAATATGTTGATCACTACGATGGCCATCTGGACGTCCATGCCGAATGCCTGCAGGCCAGCGAGGCCAGTGCGCAATACCTCTTCCGTGTCGAGCATCGCGGCCAGCTGCTGGCCAGCGGTCGCGCGGCCGTCATTCATCCCGAATCCCGAGAGCGCATGCCATGACCACAACTCCTGCCTTGCGTCGCGCCTTGGTCACCGGTGGCAGCGGCGAGCTCGGTAGCGCGATCTGCCACGCGCTGGCTGCCGGTGGCTATCACGTGATCGTGCACGGCCATCAGAGCCTGCAGCGTGCGCAAGAGGTGACGGCGGAAATTATCGAAGCCGGCGGCAGTGCGGAGTCCGATGCCTTTGATGTGACCGATGCCGGCGTGACCCGCGCCGCATTGGATGCGCTGCTGGCCGAGGGCACCATCCACGCCGTGATCAACAACGCCGGGATCCACGACGACGCGCCGATGGCCGGCATGTCCGACGAGCAGTGGCATCGGGTGATCGACGTGTCGCTGCACGGGTTTTTCCATGTCACCCAGCCGCTACTGCTGCCGATGGCGCGTGCGCGCTTCGGTCGCATCGTGTCGGTGAGCTCGGTGGCGGCGCAGGTCGGCAATCGCGGGCAGACCAATTACGCGGCGGCCAAGGCGGCCCTGCACGGCGCCACCAAATCGCTGGCTCGCGAGATGGCCTCGCGCGGCATCACCGCCAACGTGGTGGCGCCCGGCATCATCGAAGGCCGCATGATCGGCGAGGACTTCCCGCCTGAGCGCATCCGCGAAATGGTGCCCGCGCAGCGCGCCGGCAAGCCGGAGGACGTCGCCGCGCTGGTGGCGTTCCTGTGCAGCGATGCGGCGGGCTACATCAACGGCCAGGTGATCGGCGTCAACGGCGGCATGGCCTGAGTTCCGACGGATAGTTGTTCACGCCGCTGCAAACAGCGTCGGCCGCAGGCGCGCACGAGCCAGGTCACGCATATCGCCACGCAGCGAATCGCCGCCGTCGGCCACGGCGCGCTCGACGATGCTGGCGGCCAGGCCATCGAGCAGGTCGACGTTTTCACGCAGACGCGTGCGCAAGGCTGCATCACTCAGCTGATCGTGCAACGTGGCATTCATCTCGGCAAACCATGGCAGCATGCCCTGATCGAGCATGCCGCGCGGATTGCGGCCCTGCGACAGCACATGCCAGCGTCCGAAGAACTGCTGCATGCGCTCGTTGAGTGCCTGTGCCGTTTCCAGTTCACGCGCCATGTCCGCAAACAGCGCGGCATCGCCGAGGCGCTGTTGGAACACCAGCTGACACAGCACACCCCAGTAATAAGCGTAGTCCCAGATCACCTTGATCGGCAGCACTTCGGCATTGCCGAATAGCGGGTATTGATGGCGATAGAGGGTGAGTGTGCTTTCGTAAAACGAGAAGAACAGCCGCTCGTACAGTCGTGCATACGGGGCCAGCGGCTGGCCGGCGCGGTCCAGCGCCACCAGTCGGCAGATATACGTATTGGCGATCGCGATGAAGTCGGTGCCCGGCGAATAGAACGGATCGAGAAACGGCCCTGCCTCGCCGGTCAGCGCCCAGCGGTCCGCGCTGAACATGCGCGCGCAGCCGTAGGAGTAGTGACGGAAAAAAGCGAAGTCGAGCAGCTTGTCGTGGCGCTTGCCGACTTCACGTGCGATGGCTGGTTGATGGGTGCCGAGCCAATCCTGTGCGCGGGCGAAGGTGTTCATCGTGTCGATCGGATGCATCGCCGCATCGGTGACGATGCCGACCGAATGCGCACCCGATGCCAGCGGAATCAGCCACGTCCAGTAGCCCGGGCCGCACAGATGGTTGGTTGAGCGCCAGCGTTCTGCCGGCGTGCAGCGGCTCTGCCAGTCGCCATCACTGCACCAGCCATCGATCGCCAGCCGGTCGTCGATGCGAAACCACACGGCGTTGGCGTGGTGGCCGTTATCGCGGGTGAGGTCGAGCTTGCGGCGGATCAGTCCGGCACGACCGGAAGCATCCAGTAGCCAGCGTGTGGTGAGCGCGTACTGCTCGGCACCAGCATCGGTATAACGCACGCTGTGTGCATCGCCGTGGCTGCTCATATCAAAACCCTGCACGGTGACATCGTCGCGAAAATCGATGCCGCGCCGGCGCGCTTCGTCGCCGAGAAAATTCTCGAAGATGCCGCGATCGATCTGGTAGCTCGACGTGGGCAACACCCTGCGCACGCCCAGCTCGGTCACGTTCTCCAGATCGCTGCGGCCATCGGAGAAAAAGAAACGGAAGCCGAATTTGCGGATGTGCTCGGTTTCCAGGTGCTCGCGCAGGCCGAGTGTCTCGGCCAGATAGTGCGCGGCGATTTCCACCGTCGATTCGCCGACTTTGTGCGCGGCCAGTGGCAGCGGATGCGCGTGGCGCTCAAGTACCACGATATCCATATCGGGAAACTCGCTGCGCAGCTGCAGCGCCAGGCATAGTCCGGCGAGGCCGCCACCGAGAATCACTGCATCATGCGTCGTGTTTATCATGCAGACTCCGTGCCGCCAACCAAGCCTTGATTGTGTATCCCTCGATACTCGCACGTAGCGAGTGACGAGGCGGTCAGTGCGAAGGCATCGTGCCATGCATCATTCCGCTGCACAGCATGGGGTGAAACGGACGGTGATCCCGCAACGTCAGCTTGCGTTGGTGTCCTGGACAATCAGGGGTCGCGCGCGCGAACGGCGGTAGCTGGCAATCATGTTGCCGTAATGGAACACGCAGCCGATGGTGTAGGTGGTGATGCGGGTGACATCGCGCACCGGACTGAAGTGGCTGCGTCGGAATGTGTCGTGGTAACGGGAAGCGATGGGTACCGCGACGACGCCGAGTTTTTTCTCGCGCGAGGCGGCAATCAAAATGGCCGCCTCGAACACGAAATGTTCGGCCGACAGATTCACCAACTCCATTGCTGTACGCGGATACCAGCGCTGGCCACTTTGCGTGTCGGCCACCGGTTGCGCGCAGGCCCAGGAAATGCCCCAGTCAGCCACTGCATTGGCACGGCGGCGAGATTTGGGTTGCTGCGCACGATCGAGCAGGCGCGCGCCGATCACGATGTGCTCCGGATAACCAGCGGCGGCTGCGACGATGCGTGGAATGTCTTCGGCTACGTGCTGGCCGTCGCCGTCCATTGTCAGCACCGCGTCGAAACCCTGCCGCAGCGCCTCGCGAAAGCCGTGGCGCAGCGCTTCGCCTTTGCCGCATCGCTGCGCATGGCGCAGCAGGGTCACCGGCAGGCTGGCGACGATCTCGGGCGTGCGGTCATCCGAGCCGTCGTCGATCACGATCACGGCCGCACCCAGCGCCAGTACGGATTCGATTACCGATTGGATCGCCTCTTCCTCGTTGAGGCACGGGATCAGCACGCACCAGCGCGTGGCGTTGGCGGTCAAGCGACATGCTCCACGTTGCGGTGATGCACGTCGAGGCCCGGCATGGCGACCTGCTGCAGCTCAATATGCAGTCCCAGCGTAGCGGCGGCATCGACCTGGCAACGACCATGACCACGCGCCAGCAGGGCCAGCAGCAGCAGCGCGTCTGCCGAAGCATTGGCATCGCGCCAGCCGGCCAGCGGCTCGGGCAAAGTTTCGACCGAACCGCTTGGCGCAAGCGTGATGTCCAGCGAGGCCAGCGTCGTCCCGCTGACCGCGGGTGCCAAAACCAGCGCGCAGCCGAACGACTGCGTGCAGCCGGTTTCTTCCACCAGTGGATACGCGCCGGCGATATCGCTGCACACGAGCAACACCGGGCATTGGTCAGCCAGCGCCTGGCTTATCGCTTCCAGCAGGCCGGCACCGAAACTCATGCGATGCGCGCACACCGCGGTTGACGGTTCATGGCAGCCGGTAGCGATGGTCCAGTAGCCAGCCGGCGCGTTGTGCACCGAGTTGTGGAAACGGATCGGTGACAGCTCGGTCGGCGCGCTTGCCAGCGTGGCGCACATGTAATCGGTGATCGCCTGATCGCCGTGCGACGAGGAAAACACGCAGGCCAGTGACGCCGGTGCGCGACCACTCATCGCCACCGCTTGGCCGGCCACCTCGACCGCCAGCAGCACACTTTCCGGCGCGCGCCGGCGTTCGTTCGGCGGCAGCGTGGTGGCAGCGGGCTTCGACAGCGGTGGTTCGAGCGTGTCGCCGACCAGCAGCGACTGCAGCGCAGCGTAGTTGCCAAGATGCTTCGACCACAGGCCGATGCCTTCAATATGGATGCGCAGCGGGCTCATGCGGAGAATCCAGCGCGGGCGAAAGCGAGGCATGCATTGTTGCCGCCAAAGCCGAACGAGTTGCTGAGCGCTACATCAACGCGTTGATGCTCGTTTTTCCAGGCGAACTGCGGGCCGCAGCCCGGATCGGGCATGCTGCCGCCGAGGTTGCCGGGGATCAGGCCATGCTTGATGGCCTGCAGCGCGATAGTGGCCTCGATGATGCCTGCCGCGCCCAGCGTGTGACCGGTGAAACCCTTGGTGGAACTGCTGCGTGTATGCGCGTGAAACGCGCGACTGACCAGCGCGGCTTCCACCTCATCATTCTTCGTGCTGGCGGTGCCGTGCAGGTTGATGTAATCGACCTGCAATGCGTCCAGCCCCGCGCGCGCCAGCGTGTCGCGCAACGCCAGCTCAGCGCCGAGGCCTTCGGGGTGGGGTGTGGACATGTGGTGAGCATCGCTCGCTTCGCCATAGCCGAGCAGACGTGGCGCATCGGGCGCCGCATCGACGCGCTCCAGCAGCGCGAAGCCGGCCGCTTCGCCGATCGAGATGCCGTTGCGCGCGGCGTCGAACGGGCGACACGGCTGCGACGACACCAGCTCCAGCGCGTTGAAGCCGAACAGCACGCTGTCGCACAGGGTATCCACGCCACCGACGACGGCTGCGTCCACCAGTCCGAGACGGATCATCCGTTCGGCGCTGGCAAATACCTTGGCGCTGGACGAGCAGGCGGTGGAAATGGTCAGGCACGGGCCTTCCAGTGCCAGCACGGCAGTAACGAAAGCCGCCAGCGAATGCGGCGCATGGATCGCCGGGCGCAGCATATCGTCGGGGAAGCCGCCGTCGGCATCGAGCCGGCGATAGGCCGTTTCCGTTTCACCAATGCTGGCGGTGGAGGTGCCCAGCATCAGTGCGATACGCCTGGCGCCGTAGCGCTCGCGCGCCTCGCGCACGCGATCGAGGAAACCGTCCTGATTCAGGCCTAGCCACGCCAGCCGGTTGTTGCGGCATTCCCATACGGCATGCTCGGCTGGCAACCGTGTGTTTTCCACGCCATCCACGCGGCCGATCCAGCACTGCAGCGGCGCACTGCTGAAATCGTTCGGACGCAGGCCGCTGCGCGCGTGACGCAGCGCATCGAGCTGGGCGGCAAGGCCGTGTCCGATGGCCGAGGTGGCGGTATACGCGGTGACCGCGAGAGGAGTCATGGGATCGGACATCGCGAGAGCCTAATGGTCGGTTCGGGGATTGCCTAGCCCGTCATGGGTTTGGAGACGGGTTGGCGAGAATGGTGGGCCTCGCGGCATGAAGGTCGTGGGAATGTCAGTCAGTAGCTTATCGGTGCTGTGTGCTCCGATTCAGCGGTGACGCAAGTCAAGGTACGCGGCATCACGGCGCATCGCCGCCGGTGATTTGCCTTGCTAAGCTCGCTGCTGTTGAAGAATCGAGTAGCGAGATGAGCGAGCAAGCCGAACGTGCCGAAACCTTCCTGCGTGGATTGCAGGACCGCATCTGCGCTGGGGTCGAGCAGATTGACGGCCGTGGCCGCTTCGTCGAGGACGCCTGGGTGCGCGAAGGCGGCGGTGGTGGCCGCACGCGGGTGCTGACCGATGGTGACGTATTCGAGCAGGCTGGCGTCAATTTCTCCTACACCCAGGGCAAGTCGCTGCCGCCGGCTGCAACGGCGCGCAAGCCCGAACTCACCGGTGCCTCATATGTGGCGGCCAGCGTGTCGCTGGTGCTACATCCGCGCAATCCGCATGTACCAACCACGCATGCCAACGTGCGCTACTTCGAGGCGAACAAGCCGGACATGGAGCCGGTGTGGTGGTTTGGTGGCGGCTTCGACCTTACGCCGTTCTATCCGCATGACGAAGACGTACGCCATTGGCATACGGTCGCCAACGACTTGTGCACACCGTTCGGTTCGGACGTCTATTCGCGCTATAAAAAATGGTGCGACGAATATTTCTATCTCAAGCATCGCGATGAGACCCGGGGTGTCGGGGGCCTGTTTTACGATGACCTGAATGAAGGCGGCTTCGAGCGCTGCTTCGCTTTCACTCAGGCGGTAGGCGAAGGATTTCTGAACGCCTACCTACCGATCGTCGAACGCCGCAAAGCCATGCCGTACGGCGAGCGCGAGCGTGAGTTCCAGCTGTACCGGCGTGGCCGCTATGTAGAGTTCAACCTGGTCTACGACCGTGGCACGCTGTTTGGTCTGCAGTCGGGTGGGCGGACCGAATCGATCCTGATGAGCCTGCCGCCGCGGGTTCGCTTTGAATATGCCTACGAGCCCGAGGCCGGCAGTGCCGAAGCACAGCTGGCGGCTTATCTGAAGCCGCGCGATTGGGTTTGAGGGGATGAGGGGCGAGTCCCCAAAAGGGGATAAATAGCGAGGGCGTAAAACGAAGGCACTGCGGCGAACCGCAGTTCACATGCTTTTATCCGCCGTCCCTAATCCCCGCGCCTTGTCCCTGACTTTTACGGCGTCGCCCCGCTGAACCTCACCACCGTGGCGCCTTTCACCGGCCCGATCTGCGCGCTGTCGCTGACCTTCAGCACCACCTCACGACGAAAATCCAGCGTGCCCTGCACCACCGCGTGCGGGCCGATCACGATCAGCGGATCGCGGCTGCTGCCCCAGTGGAACCAGCCATCATTGGGCTTCTCGACCAGGATGCCGCCTTCGACGTGCGAGTTGGCGCCGATGGTGATGTCGCCGTTGACTGTGCCGATGCCGCCGGCCACGTGCGCAGCGTCCAGCGCGATCGCACCGTTGACGTTGCTGAGCTTGCCGGTAACCTCGGCGCCCTGCGCAAGACGCAGGCTGCCGTTGACGGCGGTGACTTCGCCGCCAACACGGCTGCTAGTGCCCATTGTCACTGCGCCATTGACGGTTTCAAGCTCGTTGGCCTGTGCCTTGTCGCCCAGATCGACCGAGCCGTTGACCGTGCTGGCCTTCTGCACTGTGGCGCCGTCGCCGACATGGACCGAGCCGTTGATCGAACTGACATTGCCCGCCTGCTGGCCGGCATCGACCTTGACCGAACCGTTGACCTTGTCGACATCGTTGTCGCTGGCCCATGCCGACGAGGGCAAGGCAGCAAGAGGCAGCACCAGCGTGAGCGCGGCGGTGATGAAAATCGTCGGAATTCGACGCATGACAGTCTCCGTGAGTGGTTGGTGCAGCTAGGATGCACCCGCGCCGCCGCGGGTTTACCATGACCTGTGGCAGGGGACGGTATTTGACGCTGCCGGCCGGTGGCCGCACCATGCCGGCCTTGTCCCACGTTGATGATCGCCTTATGCACAAGCTCGTACTGATCCGCCACGGCCAATCGCAGTGGAACCTCGACAACCGCTTCAGCGGTTGGGCCGACATCGACCTCACGCCGCAGGGCAACGCCGAGGCGATCGCTGCTGGCGAGCTGCTGAAATCGTCCGGCTATACGTTCGACGTGGCGCACACCTCGGTGCTGAAGCGTGCGGTGCGCACGCTGTGGGGCGTGCAGGACGCGCTGGAGCAGATGTGGATCCCGGTACTCACCGACTGGCGCCTCAACGAACGCCACTACGGCGGCCTCACCGGCCTCAACAAGGCGGAGACGGCGGCCAAGTACGGTGAAGACCAGGTCAAGATCTGGCGCCGCAGCTACGACATTCCGCCACCGCCGCTGGAGCGCAGCGCCAACGAATCCGTTGACGATCCGCGTTACGCCACGCTCGATCCGAAAGACATTCCCGACACCGAATGCCTCAAGGACACCGTTGCCCGCGTGTTGCCGTACTGGCACGAAACGCTGGCGCCGGCGATCCGCGCCGGTCAGCGCGTGCTGGTGGTGGCTCACGGCAATTCGCTGCGCGCGCTGGTGAAGTACCTCGACAACATTTCCGACGAGGCCATCGTCGAGTTGAATATCCCCAACGGTATTCCGCTGGTCTACGAGTTCGACGAACACCTCAAGCCGCTGCGCCATTACTACCTCGGCGATGCCGCCGAGATCGAGGCCAAGATGGCCGCCGTGGCCAATCAGGGCAAAGCCAAATAAGGATCATCCGTGACCAAGGTCAGTTCACCGAAAGCCGTCGCAGCGTCGCTGACCGACTACTGGTCGCCGCGCATCGTCGGCGAAGTGGACGATGCCTTCATCAAGGTTGCCAAGGTGCTGGGCACGCTGTGCTGGCATAGTCATGACGACGAGGACGAGCTGTTTCTTGTCCTCAAGGGTCACCTGCGTATCGAGCTGGAAAACGCCGAAGCCGTTGAACTCGACGAAGGCGAGATGTTCGTCGTGCCGAAAGGCGTGCGGCATAACCCCGTGGCTGCGGACGAGTGCCACATCCTGCTGATCGAGCGTAAATCGACCCTGCATACCGGCACTGTTGTCACCGACAAGACGCGCTCGCTGGCAGAGCAGCTCGGCAGCGTATAGTTCGTCATCTTGGATAGGTGACAACGGATGAGATGACAGCAGTCATATGCGATGACTGTGTCCGGTCAGTCGCCAGTGCCGCGCCGCTCGATTAAGCTGTGCCTGTATCCACCACCTTGCGATGACGATGCCTCCCCATCTGTCCCAATATTTCATCATGGTGCCGCTGCTGGCGTGGGTGGTATGGCGGCGCGTCAGCCGCTCGTTCGGACGTCAGCCAATCAAGCGCAAGACGATGATTGCGCGCATCGCGATCTTTGCGGTACTTGGCGCGCTGCTGGCGCTGAGCGGCCTGCACAAGATCGAACTCGCCGAAGGCCTGCTCGGCGGCATGATTCTCGGCGCCGCACTGGGCATCCTCGGTGTACGCCTCACCCGCTTCGAAGTCGACCCGGTACGTGGCGACTGCTATGTGCCCAATCCTTGGATCGGTGCGTTTCTCACCGTGCTGCTGCTCGGCCGGCTGGCCTACCGCTTCATCGTGGTGCTGCCGCAGGTGCAGCAGGCACACGCCGCGGCGCAGGGCGCCCCTGACGCGAGTGCGCAGGCCTGGTCGTCCGGCTATACCTCCAGCCCGCTCACCATGTTGGTGATCGGCCTGCTGATCGGCTACTACATCGTCTATTTCACCGGCCTGCTGATTCATCATCGACGTTTTCAGCAGGCGCACCCGAGCACGACGGTCGCGTAAATCGCAACTTCGCCGTGTAGGTTGCGGGTGAGCGAAGCGAACCCCAACGTTCAACGTCAAGGATGACGTCATGCAATACAGAAGAGCCAAAGCCGGCGGCGGTACTTACTTTTTCACCGTGAATCTGGCTGATCGCTCGAGAGCACTGCTTGTCGAGCATATCGACAAGCTTCGCCAAGCGGTAAGGACCGTCAAGCGGAGACACGCATTCGATATTGTTGCTTGGGTCGTTTTGCCCGAACACATGCATGCGATATGGACGCTGCCACCCGATGACCATGACTTTTCCACACGCTGGATGCTTATCAAGGCCGCTTTCTCGCGAACCATTCCGCTTGGCGAAACCATCGGTGCGTCACGTTTGGGCAAGGGCGAGCGAGGCATCTGGCAGCGGCGTTTCTGGGAACATCAGATCAGGGACGACAATGATCTCGCTCGACATATTGATTACGTGCATATCAATCCGGTGAAACACGGTCATGCTGCGAGAGCCAGCGATTGGCCATTTTCATCGATCCATCGATATATCCGCGAAGGAACGATTGGCACGGATTGGGCGTGTGGCGAGAATGCGGCGGAAATTGGCGGTGAACGGAATGGATGATGTTGGGGTTCGCTTCGCTCACCCCAACCTACGCTCGCGTTTCTCCTAGCATCGCCGAAAATTCCCTGGCAAAGCGATGCACATCACCGGGCCAGCGCGCCGACACGTAATTGCCATCGCGCACCACGAAGGCCGGTGAATCATCCTTGACGCTGTCGCGCGCGATGCCGCTGGTCTTGCGGGCATAGTCTTTGGCGTCGCGCGGCACGTCCTTGAAATCGGCCGGATCGGCCAACGCACGTGTCACTTCCTGTTGCACCGACATGTAGCCGCTCGGTTGATCCGCGCTCTCGTTATAGGTGCGGTAATAGTATGGGTCCCAGAAGCGGGTGACCCGCGCCGTGGCCCACGCCTTTTTCTCGAACGCCCAAGTCAGCGTGGTGGTGCGTTTGCCGAACAGCACCGACTTGCCGTTCACCTTCGAGCGACTACGCGCGGCCAGCAGCACGCCGTGACAGATCGCTGCGACCGGTTTGCCGGCATCAAAGAACGCCGCGACGATCCCCTGTAACAGCGGACTTTCCAGGTATTCGCGCATGCCACGCGCGCGATGGCCGCCGGGTAGCAGCAGTCCGGCGTAATCTGCCGCATCGAGTTCGTCCCAACGCAGCGGCGCGCAAAACGCGGTGTCTTTCAGCATCGCGGCATAGGCCTTTCGTGCATCGCCATTCGCGCGCAGGATCAGCCCGACCACCCGTAGTTGCCGCAGCCCTGGCAGCCAACCCCACGGGTCGAGTCCGACCCCGCTGAGCATCATTTCGTCTGCGCTGGCCGGATGGCCATCAGGTGTGGCGAACACGATCTCATGCCCATCATTGCGCAGGATCTGCCAGCTCACCGCGACCTCGGAAGGATCGGCATCGCGGCTTGGCAGCGGGATAAGAATTTTAGCCATGAGGAGATAGATGCTCTTATGCGGTTGGTCCGTTGAGATAATCCAGGCTCGCCTGCAGCATCGATTCCATCCCGATCGTCAGTGCACCTTCGTCGAGGAAGAATTTCGGCGAATGGTTGGACGGCGCCTTCGAGGCGTCCTGTCCTTTCGGCGTGGCGCCGACGAAGAAGTACACGCTCGGCACGGCCTCGGCGAAGTAGGCGAAATCTTCCGAGGCCATCCACGGTTTGGCTTCGATCGCATGTTCGCTGCCGATGGCCTTGCCGATGCTGACCCGCACGCGCGCGGCGAGGGCAGGGTCATTGACCAGTATCGGGTTGCTGTCGCCGACCGGGATCTGCTCTTCCACTGTCGCGCCGTTGGCGGCGGCGATATGCTCGGCAGTGTTCTTCAGATCATCCACCGCCTGTTGCCGCATGCCGGCGTCGAAGGTACGCAGCGTGCCCTGCAGTTCCACCTGGTCGGGCACGATGTTGTAGCGCGAGCCGCCCTCGACGATGCCGAAGCTGAGCACCGCGGGTAGCGTGCTGATATCCAGGCGGCGGCTGACGATGGTTTGTGCGGCAGTGATGATCTCGGCCGAGGTCACAATCGGGTCGATGCCATTCCAGGGCATCGCGCCGTGCGTCTGCTTACCGTGGACCACCATGCGGAACCAGTCCGAGCCGGCCATGGTTGGCCCCGGCCGCACCGACACCGTGCCGACGTTGAGCGAAGAGACCACATGCATGCCGAACATCGCATCGGGTTTAAAATCGCGGAACAGCCCCTCTTTCAGCATCAGCGCGGCGCCGCCTTCCTCGCCGACCGGCGCGCCTTCCTCGGCGGGCTGGAACACGAACAGCACCGAACCGTGCAGAGTCTTCTTCATGCCGCTGAGCGCCTGCGCCATGCCGAGCAGCATTGCGGTGTGTGCGTCGTGGCCGCAGGCATGCATCACACCGGTCGGCTTGCCGCGGTATTCGCCCGTCGCCTTCGAGGCGAACGGCAAGCCTGTCGGCTCGGTCACCGGCAGCGCATCCATATCGGCGCGAATTGCCAGTCGCGGGCCGGGCAGGTCGCCCTTGAGCAAACCGACCACGCCGGTGTGTGCGATACCGGTATGTACTTCCAGCCCCAGCTTTTTCAGCTCTGCCGCCACCAGGGCCGACGTGCGCACCTCGCGGTTGCTCAGCTCGGGATGCTGATGGATATCGCGCCGCCACGCCGTAACCTGCGGCAACTCTATTTGCGCCATGGCCTGCACGCTGGGGGTATCGGTGGCGTGCAAGGACGTGATGGCGGCGGCAAGCGTCAGGGCGAAAGCAGTACGGCGCATGGGCATCTCCAAGGTAGGGATGATCGATGCTAGCGCGTGTGCGCGGTGCGTTGACGCTTTTTTGGCGAGTGATTCGTCGGAAAGTGATGTAGCTGCTTGCGTCGGGCGGTGACTCATTAAGCGCTTTGGGCCGCGACCGGCCAAAGAAGACACTGGCACCCTATCTGCCTGTTGGGAAAAGGAGGGAGCGAAATATAACGGTCCGATTCGATTCCACCGTCCCGGTGGCCTGCAGCCATCGTTCCTTGGCGATAATCGGCGTGCATGGGCCAAAAGTGCAGATGCGAATCTCGCGGCCCATCGCTTCCTGTCGCAGCGAATCGAGCACAGCGCGCATGATCGTGCCGGTGAAAGGCGTATACAGATAAAACACCGTGCCACTGGAGAGATCCGCGACCTGTGCATCCTGCTGAATAAAGGTCACCTGCGTCAGGTTCAACGCTCGGGCGCTCCGTTGCGCGCAGTTGACATAGGCTGCCTCGAGTTCAATCCCGATGCTGCGCGTACCTGAACAGATGGAAGCGAGCAACGGGACATGCCCCATGCCCGAGCCAAGATCAACCAGTACATCCCGTTCGGTGAGTGCGGCGCGCTCGATCAGATCTAAGATATGGCGCGCCGGAGTGGGTTGATAAAACACCATCTCTGGCGGCAGCTCAGCTACTCCGGTGCAGGGCTCTTCGAACTCTAAAACTCCGCTGATCAGTTCATCAAGATAGTCATAGCGTTCACCGCTTGCCCGAGAGGCATGATGGCCATCTTCAGCGGACGCGATCACCCATTGCAACAGCGATTCCGTCCCGGCACCCCGCTGGATGTCGCGACGGATGGTGCGGTAGATCGTGTAGTTGACTGCCTCCAGCCTGGCATAGATCGCCTCAGCTCGATGATGGAGTTCCGCCTCCTGAGAGGATTCAGCATCGCGGACTTGAGCCTGTCCATTCGGGAGATGGGCCTCGAGGCAGTCAAGCGCCTCGAGGCGTTGACGCAGCCGGCCCGGTTCGTCGAGCGAGCAATCCTGCTCCAGCTCCTCGATCAAGGTTTGCAACACACTCACCAACGTTCTGAAATTCCCTTCGTCCAGCTCCAAGTCCTCCAAATGAACGTGTGCATCGGCGCTTGGAATTTGCTTCATGAGGCAAACTTCTCATCACATTGGCATAGGCTTGAATCAGCTGCAGTCAAGTTGAATTCAGCGTGTAATCGATGCTTGGCTTTTCTCGACGATCTTATCGATTATTGAAAAGTGTATCCGAGTCGATCGCCGCCGCCATTGCCTTATTGCCGACATCGCCAGGGTGCAGGTGGTCGCCGGAATCATAGGCAGCCAGCAGGCGCGTTGGATGCGTGGGGTCGCGCAATAATTTGTCGAAGTCGACGACGGTATCGAATTCACCGCTCTCGCGTATCCAGCGATTGACGGCTTGCCGTACCTGCTCTTTCTCGGCGGAGTAATAGCCAGCCATGAGTGTGTCTTTCAGCGCGCCCTCGAATGGCGTCAGCGTCGCCCCGATGATTCGCATGTTTCGCGCATGCGCGCGGGCGATCAGCTGTCGATAACCGGCGATCAACTGCTGGGCGGTCGCGGGCATGTCGTTCGGAGCAAACGCCATGTGATTCCAGCTGATATCGTTGATGCCCAGCAGCACGATCACTGATTCGATATTCGGCTGACTCAGCACATCGCGATCGAAGCGAGCCAGCGCATTGACACCCATCTTGTCCTGCAAAAGGCGTGCGCCGGAAATGCCGGCGTTGAGCACTGCAACGTGATTGTCGACAAGTCGCGCAGCTAGAAAATCGGGCCAGCGCGCATTGCTATCCATGCTGGCACCGGCGCCGTCGGTGATCGAATCACCCAGCGCAACGACGGTTCGTGTTTTCGATGGCGCATCAACCTGAATCGCGCTGAGGAATACGCGGGTCGTCATGGTTGCATCGGGCTTGATGGAATCTTTGGCTGTCTGGTTGCCGCTGACGATGTAAGCCGTTTGCCGCCCGTCCCAGTGAAAAGTGGAAGGCGAGACAGGTTCTGGAAAATAGAGACTGACCGATACGTTCTGTAGTGCTGCCACTTTCAGATCAATCGGATCGCTGAGCACCGGTGCGCCTGGCGGAATGCTGATCGAGCCTTGGCCGCCAAACGTTATCGACCGATCCGTTCCATCCACAATACCGGCATCCTTTCCGGTCAATGCAATGTGGGCCGAGCCGATAACCAAGGGTGTCGAGCCGTAGTCATTCGACAGCTGGATGCGCACGCTGTGCCCTCCCACGCTGACGCGCGCGGCCTGTCTCACCGTCTGATTCCAGAAATTGAAAGGCACATTGGTGGGTAACGGAAAATCACCCTTCCACAGTGGCTGCGGGCTGGCGATCCAGGTCGTGATCCATTGGGGTTTGTCGAATCCTGAAGGCGCTGCAGCACGCGCTGAAGCGGCGAAGCAACCCACCACGATAAGTAAAAGCAGCGTAGTAAATCGATGACTCGATCCAGTTATGCGGAGGCAGGATTTTGCCGACGGTAGAGTGCCGAGACGCATGACGATCTCCTGAAGTGGCTGGGTGGATACTTGTGTTGCCTGATTTGATTCAGGATTTAAGCGGACGCACAAACAGCGGATGTTCGGGATTCAACACGTCTGACCGAATCCAGCCGCACACTCACCAGTGCCACCACCAGGCCCGATATCGTCACCAGCGCGGCAACCCATGTCACAGCAGTCATGCCGGGACCGTGCGTGATCACCACACCGCCCAGCCATGCGCCGATCGCGTTGCCCAGATTGAATGCGGCGATGTTGAAGCTCGAGGCCAGGCTCTGTCCGCTGCCAGCGGCCTTTTGCAACACGCGCAATTGCAGCGGTGCGACGGTGGCGAAGGCCGCGATGCCGAGCAGACCGGTAAACACGATCATCGCCGGCTTGCTGTGCAGCGCGAACGTCATTGCGCCAAGCACAATGGCCAGTGCGATCAGCGACCCGAGCAGCGTCGGCGTGAGCTTGCGATCGGCCAGGCGGCCACCCAGCAGGTTGCCGACCACCAGCCCACCGCCGAACACCAGAAGGATCGGTGAGACCGAGCTGTCGGCGAAACCGGTGACGCCGGTGACGCCGGTGAGGATCGCCTGGATGTAAGTAAATACCGTGAACACGCCGGCGAAGCCCAGCACAGTCATCAGCAACCCGAGCAGCACCTGCAGCTTGGCGATCCCCCGCAGCTCTTCAAGAAACAGCGCCGGCGCAGTGTCGCTGCGATCTGACGGTACCAGCAGCGCGATGATCGCGGTGGCGACCACACCGATCGCGGTCACTGCCCAGAACGTGGCGCGCCAGCCGTAGGCGTGCCCCAGCCATGCGCCGGCCGGTACGCCCAGCAAGGTGGCTACGGTGAGGCCGGTGAACATGATCGATATGGCCGAAGCCTTGCGATCTTCGGCCACCAAACCGGTCGCCACCACGGCGCCGACACCGAAGAAGGTGCCGTGGGCCAGCGAGGTAATGACGCGCGCGATCATCAGCACCGTGTAATTTGGTGCGAGCGCACTGGCCAGGTTGCCAACGGTGAAAATCAGCATCAGTGCAACCAGCGCTGTCTTACGGTGCAGTCGACTGGTCGCCGCGGTCAGTAACGGCGCGCCGACGAACACACCCAACGCGTAGCCGGTGATCAGCAAGCCGGCCGCGGCGATGCTGACGTGTAGATCGGCAGCGACCTGCAACAGCAGGCCCATGATCACGAATTCGGTGGTGCCGATGCCGAACGCGCCAGCTGTCAGCGCGTAGAGCGCGAGCGGCGTGCGGGGTTTGGAGAGGGATGGGGCAAACATGATGACGCTCCAAAACAGGAATGGCGTCAGCGTAGAGCTTTGCATTTAGCAATAAAACAGACAAAATGTGGAATCATTTTCAATGAATGATTGATAGTCATGGACCGCATCGGTGACCTGAGTCTGTTCATGCGCGTGCTCGATCTGGGCACCATCAGCGCGGCGGCGCGAAGCCTCGGTTTATCCGTGGCCGTGGCCAGTCAGCGCCTGAAGCGACTCGAGCGCGAGCTTGGTGTCGTGCTGCTGCATCGGACCACACGCCAGCTGCATGCCACGCCGGAAGGTCTGGCGCTCGCCGCACAGGGTCGCGTGCTGGTGGAAGATCTCGAAGCGCTGACCAGCGGCCTGCGCCAAGCCGCAAACGAAGTGTCAGGCACGTTGCGCGTCACCATGCCTGCCTCCTTCGGCCGTCAGTACGTGTCGCCGTTGCTGCCGGAATTTCTGACCCGTCATCCGCGCATCAAGTTGAGCGTGAACCTCAGCGACGAGCTGCTGGATTTGGTCGGCGCGGGCTTCGACCTCGGTATCCGCGTGGGCGCGCTTGGCGATTCCGGTCTGGTCGCGCGCCAACTGGCCACCAACCGGCGTGTACTGTGCGCCTCGCCTGCCTATCTGCAGCGGCACGGGCATCCGCGCAAACCGAAGGACTTGGCCGAGCATGCCTGCCTGTTATTGACGGGCACGTCGGGACAGCAGGACCTATGGCGTTTCGGTGATGGCAAGGGCGGCGAAATTTTGCAGCGCGTGCACAGCCGCTTCGAAAGCAACACCGGCGAACTGCTGCGCGATGCGGCCGTGGCTGGCCTGGGCATTGCCATTCATTCGTTCTGGCATGTTTGCGACGAGCTACGCACCGGTCGCCTGGAGGTGGTGATGCCGAAATACCCGATCACCACCACCGGCATCCACGCCGTCATGCCGCAACGACGCATGGTGCCTCCACGCGTACGCGCCTTCGTCGATTTTCTGGCTGAGCGCTTTGGCAAAAATCCGCCGTGGGAGCGCGGTATCGAAAAACGTAGCAAGGTTGAGCGCCGTTGATTTTCAACGAGCGTCTATGCGTCAGGTTTACGTTGATCAACGCGTTCTGCGTCACCTCAACCCTCTCAAGGTAGCAGTAGCCGCGTTGCAAACGTCAGCGCTACTGAGCCGGCAACTGATGTCGTGTCCAATTCCCAATGGCATACCTCGATGACAGGTACACCACACACAACGGGAAAAGCAGGTATCGCGAAGTAATTGAGAGGATTTGCGAAATCAATCCATAGGAGCCCGAGATGCCATCGGCGCCGTAGAACGAGAAGTACCAGAATGAGGTGAAGGCAATCAACAGGGCAAGATTGCCTTCAACGTCACCAGCAACAGCTTGGTAGACCTTCGGAAACATTCTGCAGAAGAAGTGGTAAGTAATGTAGCCCGAAACGAGCATTACAAATGGAAATAATCCCGAGGTGGAGATACCCAGGCCTTGCGCCGCGATGGCGATATCGGCGTGCGTGGTAATCGCCCGTATGGGGACATAGCCCCAGACATTGGCCGCGCACATCAGGGATAGCCAATAGAAAAAGGCCAATACGAATCGGCGCGACTTGATGAAACTGGTCGAAGTCAGCCCGTACAGGATGAAGTACAGCAAACCATTTCCCATGAAAGGACCCGCAAGCGCAATCAGTGCGGCGCTGTGCCCATTACCACTGGCGAGGAGGGGCGAATAATCCACATTGTCCGAAACATCTCCCAGAAAGATGATGTTGTAGGCCGTGGCAGGTCCATAGTCGATGCCGAATGGCTGTTTCATCCACCCTAGCGACCAGGCCGTCAGTGAATGGCTGTATTCGTGAGTCAGATAAGCCACGGCATGTGCGATAAGCACAAAGACAAAAGTCACTAAGGCAAATGCCAGATTTTTCACTGTGACGTGACTGCTACCCGGGTTAGCGCTGGAATTCATGGGTTTGTATCCGTATGAAAAGTCGGCGAGGGTGTGAAGATCAACGGCTTTCATTGGCGAGCAGACTTGCCAGTTTTAGCTCTGCCATTTTGTCGCATTGCGCATAGCCACGACAGTCGGTCCGCGCTAAGTTGATTGCTCGGAACAACACCGGAGCACGCATGAGCGAAAGCACTGATGTGATTGTGATTGGCGCAGGGCTGGCCGGACTCGTGGCGGCCACGGAGTTGACCGACGCGGGCAAGCGCGTACTGGTGCTGGAGCAGGAGCCCGAGCAGAGTCTGGGCGGGCAGGCGTTCTGGTCGTTCGGCGGCTTGTTCTTCGTCGACTCGCCTGAGCAGCGGCGGATGGGCGTGCGCGACTCGCACGCGCTGGCGCTGACCGACTGGATGGGTAGCGCGGGTTTCGATCGCGCCGAAGATCGCTGGCCACGCCGCTGGGCCGAAGCTTATGTGGATTTCGCCAGCGGCGAAAAACGAGCCTGGCTGCATGCGATGGGCATGCGCTGGTTTCCGGTGGTCGGCTGGGCAGAGCGCGGTGGCTACGGCGCGATCGGCCACGGCAATTCGGTGCCGCGCTTTCATGTCACCTGGGGCACCGGCCACGGCGTGATCGAACCGTTCGTGCGGCGCGCGCGCGAAGCCGAGGCGAAGGGACTGCTGCGCTTCGCGTTCCGTCATCGCGTTGACGAACTCATCGTCGACAACGGCACTGTGGTCGGCGCACGCGGCAGCGTGCTGGCCACCGATACCGTGGAGCGCGGCAAGCCCAGCTCGCGCGAAACGATCGGCCAGTTCGAACATCGGGCGCAGGCGGTGATCATCTGTTCCGGTGGCATCGGTGGCAATCACGAATTGGTGCGCCGCTATTGGCCCGAGCGTATGGGGGCGCCGCCGGCGAAGATGATCTGCGGGGTTCCGGCTCATGTCGACGGCCGCATGCTGGATATCGGCGCCGCCGCCGGTGCCAGCCTGATCAATCGCGACCGCATGTGGCATTACGTCGAGGGCATCGAGAACTGGAACCCGATCTGGCCGATGCATGCGATCCGCATTCTGCCCGGCCCATCCTCGCTATGGTTCGATGCCACCGGCCAGCGCCTGCCCGGTCCGTTGTGGCCTGGCTTCGACACCCTGGGCACGCTGGAACACTTGCGCCGTACCGGTTACGACTACAGCTGGTTCATCCTCGACCAGGCGATCATCAAGCGCGAATTCGCGCTGTCCGGCTCCGAGCAAAATCCTGATCTGACCAGCAAGAGCTGGCGGCAGGTGGCCAAACGCGCGATCGGCAAAAGCGCACCGGCGCCGGTGGAAGCGTTCAAGCAGCACGGCCGCGATTTTATCGTGCGCGACAACCTGGAAGAACTGGTCGCTGGCATGAACGCGTTGGCAGGTAATAACCTGCTCGATCTTGCGCACATCCGCCGCGAGATCGAAGCACGCGACCTGCAATTCGATAACCCCTTCAGCAAAGACAGCCAGGTCATGGCGATCCACAACGCGCGCCGTTATCGTGGCGACAAGCTGACGCGTGTAGCCAAGCCCCATCGCATGCTCGATCCAGCGAACGGCCCGTTGATCGCGGTGCGACTGAACATCCTCACCCGCAAGAGCCTCGGTGGTTTCGAAACCGACCTCGATGCACGCGTGCTGGCGCCGGATGGCCAGCCA
Organism: Rhodanobacter sp. A1T4; assembly: GCF_014207185.1. GTDB lineage: Bacteria > Pseudomonadota > Gammaproteobacteria > Xanthomonadales > Rhodanobacteraceae > Rhodanobacter. Next base: position 230,475 of record NZ_JACHCP010000007.1, on the reverse strand, counting down.
TTGTCCGGTCTCTACGCTGCCGGCGAAGCCGCCGGTTTCGGTGGCGGTGGACTGCACGGTTATCGTGCACTGGAAGGCAGCTTCCTCGGCGGCTGTCTGTTCTCCGGGCGCATCGCTGGTCGCGCCGCGGCAAAGGCCTGCGCATGATCGCTTCGACAGGGCGCGCCGTCATCTATGGCGCCGGTAGTATCGGCTGCTATATCGGTGGACGTCTGGACGGCCAAACATCGGTTCGTTATATCGGCCGCGAAGGCATGCTGAATAGCTTGCGCAAGCACGGACTTACGGTGAGCGACTATCGCGGTCACCAGCAGCGGATAGAGCCGGCTGTACTCGATCTGCATACGGAAGCATCGGCTGCAGCGGATGCTTCCCTGGTGCTGGTCTGTGTCAAATCAGCGGCTACGGCCGAAGCCGCGCAGCAACTTGCTGATGTCATCAAACCTGGCACGCTCGTCATCAGTCTGCAGAACGGATTGCACAATGCGGAAACGTTGGCCGTAGCGTTGCCGCTGTGTACGGTGCTGGCCGGCATGGTGCCGTTCAACGTGGTACGGCGTTCACCCGGCGCGTTTCATCAGGCTTCGTCCGGTCAATTGATGGTGCAGTCCGATACAAAGCTCGGCGCGTGGCTGGTCGCATTCGCCAACGCCGGCCTGCCCCTGCAGCTGCACCAGGACATGGCCGCCGTGCAGCGCGCCAAGTTGTTGCTCAACCTCAACAACGCGATCAACGCGCTGTCCGATCTGCCGTTGCGCGATGAGTTGTCACAGCGTGGCTGGCGCCATTGTCTCGCACTGGCACAACGCGAGGCGCTCGATGTCTTTCGGATCGCCCGATTGCCGATCGCCAAGCTGACGCCACTACCGCCGACATGGATGCCACGTGTGCTGGCATTGCCCGACGCGTTGTTCAGTCGTATCGCCTCGCGCATGCTGGCGATCGATCCACTGGCCCGCTCATCGACCTGGGATGACCTGAAAGCCGGCAAGCGCACGGAGGTCGACTACATCAATGGCGAAGTCGTGAAATTGGCCGAAGCACAGAATCGACAGGCGCCGGTCAACGCGAAGCTATGCGCCTTGATTCACGAGGCAGAAGAAACGCCACGATCATGGACGGATGCGGCGCTGCTGGCGGAACTGCGTACGGCGATATAGCAAGCTATGAGCGACGCGTCGCTCGTCGCATGCGTTGCGAAGTGTTCGTTGTGTCCATACCACGATAACGCACGTTACGAGATTGCCGTTTGGCCGTCCTCGATGCAATGCCTGTTGTCAGCAAGAAGTGGGCATTAGCGCAGGAAGAACAGAAGAGTGCCCGCATGGGCCCTGGCGAACTGATCGCCCAAACAACTTGGCAAGCACGGACTTTTCTGCACTCCACATGCCGAAGATGGATACAGCAGTCGTGATGTTCGTGGACGTGCAAGCACAGCCCGCGCTGTGTTAGTGATCGCGGGTGATTTCCGTTGGCGCTGCGTCCCCTACATTCTGTGCGAACGGCAAGACATCGGTCACCAGATGCATCAAGAACCGGCCCGGTTGTTCCTGCATGATCATGTGGGCCGAGTCGGCAAACCTCACCAGTCGCTTCGAAGGTGCCTGTATATCGCCGAACCACTTTTCCGTCAGCTCGTGCGCCGTGGTGTAGTCGTGCTGCCCCATGAACACGATCACCGGGCAATCGAAATGTGTGGTGTTGTCGAAATCGACCGCCAACAGCGGCTGCAGCAGATGATTCAGCGAAAACAGGCTGCCCTTGCTGATCGCGGCGAGGTCCGCTTTGCTGTAATCGGGCGACAACGATTCAGCATCGTCTTCGAACTGGTAATCCTGGCGACCATAGGCGAGACCGCCGTAATACATCTCCCATTTGCTGCGCATGCCGATGTTGTCGAGGGTCAGTTTCGGGCCAGGGTAGGGTGCCATGGCTTTTAGTTCGCGCACGGCCTGAGCATTGCCTTGCGCTGTCGCTTCGCGGAGGGCGAAGGCGTACCCGACCTCTTCGTTGTGGCGCCCGTTCACGACCTGGCCTACCGAGATATAGGCGTAGAACCAGTCCGGATGCAGCTGGGCCAAGTGAACGCCCAGCACCGTGCCCCAGGAATGTCCCAGCAGGAATATTTTCTGCTTGCCATAGTGCTGACGCAGGTACTCAGTCACCTGTGCGGCATCGTCCGTCATACCTTCGATGGTCATTCGCGACACCATCGCCTGCTCGGAGTTGGCCGCATAGGTTTTGCCAGCGCCACGCTGATCCCACTGCACCACGGTGAAGTAGTCCTCCCAGGGTGTCTGGAATGTATAGGCTTCAGGCATCGCCGGAGAGGCAGGGCCACCATGCAGGAACAGCAGGATAGGATTGCGTCGATCCTTGCCGCGAATCGACAGCCATTGGTCGATGCCACCGATACGTACTTTGACCATCTCGTCGATGCCATCGGGTGAGACGATCTTGCGATTACTCGCGAGGATCCGGGTGATCTCGTCACGCGACATCAGTGGTGATTTGTCCTGCGCTGGAGTGGTTGCCGCGCTGGATGCGCCAGCCGGCGTCGCCGCCGAGGAAACATGGATCGCAGCCATTCCAACGGCCAGTGCCAACATGAAAGAAAGAATGGTTGTGCGAAACATAGTCAGCAAAGCTCCTGATACGGATATTTGGTAATCCACTGTGCTCAACGAGCCAAGCGAAGTGCGAAAGGCTGCAGTCTGTGGACGGAAGCGAACGCGGCAGTTGTATTCGGACACAGCAAACCCTGTGCCAGCGGGAGATTCACGGCTGAAGCAAGTCAATTCAAGAGTTTGCTGGCCGGCGGTGGATACGTGTCACCGTCCGCGGACAGATTCGCGGACGTTCGGCCAACGCCACGCCAGCAGACGTCGAGTGCCTATTGGGTCGATAGCCACGCCGCGCTTGTTGGCTGCCGACCCATGTTGAATCCATTTACGTCCATCGGCGCATCCAAGCCTCAGACACCGTGAGCACCGCGGTCCAGCAAGGTCTTTCCGAACCGACGAGTCGTCCGTCTGCTATCGAGAGGGGCGGATAGGCACAGGAGCGCAGCCGATGAACCATTCCATCCAGATCGAAAAATACGTAATCCGCAAATGCTTTCTCGTACCCATACTTGTACTTGGCACCCTCCTCTTGGCTTCCACAACAATGGCTGCGTCCACGGCACCGAGCTTGCCGAACACGCCGGTCGGCAAGCTCGGCAGTGAGCTGATCCACCGCATCAATACCGACACTCCCGCACAGATCAGGCAGTGGGCACCCACCATTCTTTCCTTGGCCATCGATGCGGACGACAAGGCGGATTTCGTAACTGACCTGGTTTCGGCGGCTCGTGATAGCGGCGGCCTGGACGTATTCGATGTGCGCACCGATCCGCACCAGCCGGGACTGCTCGAAGTCGCCGTCAAGGGACGTCACAGCTCGCAGGCCGCCCTGTTCTGGCTGACCGCCGACCCGACGCATCCGGAGCTGCTCGCCCAGGCGCACCTGGTCCCGATGGACAATCCGCTTTATGCCGACTGGCCCAAGGGGCTGGTGCCGCATGCGGAGCTGGGAAAAAAGATACACGTCGTACTGGACCGACTGGTAAGCGTGTCCGACTTCTCCGGTTGCGTGACCGTTTTCGATGGCGGCGAGACCGTGTTCGACGAGTGCCGTGGTCTTGCCGAACGTAGCTTCAATGTGCCGGTCGATCAGCAGACGAAGTTCCGCATCGGCTCGGTCGGCAAGATGTTCACCGCGGTCGCCATCGCGCAACTGGTCGAGGCCGGCAAGCTGTCGTGGAACGACACGCTGGCGAAGCTGGTTCCGGAATATCCCGACCAGGCGATGGCGAAGAAGGTCACGGTGTGGGAACTCCTGCACCATACCGCGGGCCTGGGCGACTTCATGGTGCCGGACTATTTCGAGCACTCCGAACGCTACGTCAATCCGGTGGACTATCTGGCGCTGATCGCCCGCCAGCCCAAGGTGGGCGAGCCGGGCAACGGGTTGAGCTACAGCAACGCCGGCTACGTACTACTCGGTCGCATCATCGAGAACGTCTCCGGCGAAAGTTACTTCGACTATATCCAGCACCACGTTTTCGAACCTGTGCAGATGGCATCCAGCGGCTTCGACAGCGAGGACGAGATCGTGCCCGGGCTTGCGGTCGGCTACTACCACGACGATGGGGTGTTCTCCCATACGTGGAAGGCAAACTGGGTGCAGGGCATCTACAAGGGCAGTCCCGCAGGTGGCGGTTATTCCACCAATGCCGATCTGCTGCGGTTCGCCAATGCCTTGCACGGGGGCAAACTGGTCAAGTCCACCACGCTGGCGAAGATGTTCGACGACGAAGTGCCGAACGACGGCCCCGGTGCCATTGGAGCCGGCATCGACGAACGGCTCTCACACGGTCGCCATATTCGAGGCCATCAGGGCGGCATCGAGGGCACGACGTCAGACCTGGAGATGGTTTGGGAAACCGGCGCGGCCGTGGCTCTGACCAGTAACGAAGGGCCGTCGCAACACTGGTTGCTGGCCGAGGAGATTGCCGACTTGCTTGCCGCCGAAGGCGCGAAACCCTGAGGGCTCAACCGGGCATCAGGCTAATCATCCACCATCCGTGTAACTCAACTCTGGAGCAAGATAATGGAACCTGCAGCGCTATTTATTCCCTTCATCGTGATGCTGGCCCCCGTGCTGATCGTCCTGATCACGCTGCGGTATCGCTATCAGCAAACGCAGGCGCGCTATCAAATGCTGTTGCAGCTAGCCGACAAGGGTGTGGATCTTCCCGCGCAGCTGCTTATCGAGCCGCAAGTGGCCTACAGCGAACGTCGCCGGGGACTGGTGCTGATCAGCACCGGCCTTGGGCTGATGGCGATGCTGCTGGCCTTGCCCATACAGCTCGACAACGGCCGGAGCATCGGCGGCTTGTGGGGCCTGGGCCTGTTGCCGCTGATGATCGGCTTGGGTTATCTCGCCAGCTGGTGGCTGAACCGGCGTGGCTGATAGCGCCGTCGAAGCGCGTATTGATCGAGCGCTGGTAGCTCGAGCGTTGCTGGATGGGGATCGCCGCGCGTTCGAACAGTTACTGCGCCGTCATCAAGGCATGGTGCGCGCGCAGTTGCGTCGTCTGCTGCATGGCGATCACGCCATGGCAGACGATCTGGCGCAGGAAGCATTTTTGCTGGCGTGGCGGAAACTGGATCAGTTCCGTGGCGAAGCGCGATTCTCCACCTGGCTTTACCGCATCACCTATTCGTGCTTCCTGCAGGCATGCCGTAAGAAGCCTTGGCCCTCTGGCCATATCGATGACGACGCGGTTGATCAACTGCCAGCACTGCCAGACGCGGTCGATCTACAGCTGGATCTCGAGCGTGCCATGCAGCGCTTGTCTACCGCTGAGCAGACCGTGTTACTGCATTGTGTGCAACTGGGCCTGAGTCAGGAAGAGACGGCCTATGTACTGGTCATGCCGCTGGGTACGGTAAAAACTCATGCGACACGCGGCAAAGCAAAACTGAAAACATGGCTGGCACCTTGGCGTGAAACCGCCGATGAGGAGCGAACATCATGAGTCATCAACACGACGATCCTATCGACGCACTGCTGCAAAAGCAGTTCAAAGGATCGGTGCCCGACGACGGGTTTTCCGAACGCCTTATGCAGCGTTTGCCACCGCGTCGCCACCGCGTCGCTTGGCCGTTGTGGGTCGGTCTCCTGGCAGGAGCGGGGGCGTGCTGGCTAAGTCTCCTGGCCATGCCGCTGCTGCACCTTGGTTGGAGCGACTTGATGGGTGGCGAGCTGTCAGCATCGGCCATCACGCTGTTATTGGCGATAGCGGGCGTTTCGCTACTGACTTGCTGGTGGACCATAACCGAGGCCGATGATCGCTGAAGCGAAGAAGCTATCTGTATGGCCGGCTTCGTAAACCGTGGTCAGCAGTTGCCGAGAGGGCGAAGCAGCACGGGCGTCGTGGATTGCCAGAACAAACGACCCACCATGATGGCTACGCGGCGCACATCGCTTCCCTGAGAAAATCCGGTCAGTGGATTCAACACCGGATGCAATGCTCCAGGGAAGCGAAAAGTCACCGGTGGTGTCTTCCATGTCTTCGTTGTTTCGGCCCTACCCGGAAACCGGCACGATCACCTGCCGGCCGCCTTCACCGTTCGCCACCTGCTGATAGGCGCGGATGGCCTCGCCGAGCGGTACGGTTCGTTGCACCGTCGGCGGATGCAAGGTGGCGTCATCGAATAGCGGCCCCAGCCGATCGAGCAGGTGGGCGGTATCGCCGGCGCCGAGCTTGAGCGAATCCGCGCCGAACAGCTGCGTTTCGTTGTGATAGAAATCGCGCAGGTTGAAGGTCACGTCGCTGGCGCCGACGGCGCTGATCTCTACCAGCCGGCCGCGATGGGCCACGCACTGCAGCGCGGGTGCAAACATCACGCCGCCGACCGCGTCATAGACGACCTCGGCGCCGCGACCGGCGGTGAGTTCACGCACGTGCCTGGGCAGATCATGGTCGGATAACGTCCACGCATCGAAGGTCGCAGCCTCTGCCGCCGAAGGCGCATCGCGTACTACGCCGATCACGCGACACCCGCGCCAGCGAGCGAGTTGGCAAACGGCTTGGCCGACGCTGCCTGCCGCACCGATCACGACCACGGTCTCACCGCTTTGGGCGTTGGCGTAGTCGATCAGGCCGAGCCAGGCAATGGTGAAAGGCACGCCGACGCTGGCCGCAGCGACAAAATCGAGGCTGGCTGGTTTCAGCGCCAGCGCGTCCAGCGGCACCTGCAGGTATTCGGCGTGCGATCCGTCGTGGGTAAACCCGAACTGGCCACCGCTGCCCCAGACTTCCTTCGCCAGCCATTCGGCGGGACCATCAACCACCACACCGGCAAAGTCGCGCCCCGGCGTTCGCGGCAGCCTCGTCTGGCTCATCAGTCCAGCCGCGTTCTTGACGTCACTGGGATTGATTGGTGCGGCACGCACTTCAACCACCGCATGACCGTCACTTGCCAATGGCTTTTCGACATCATCGATAACTAGTTGATCGGGTGTGCCGAAATGCAGGATGCGCAAGGCTTTCATGGATAGTTTCCTCAAGGAGCCTGATGAAAGGTCATAACCATGGCCGGATCAGCGCCACGAGGCGCTCGCCGACGAGCATGGCCGCCAGGCCGAGCAGGGCGATCGGTGGCGGTGCGGGCGACCGCGTGCGCAGTACGCCGTAGAGAATGCCCACAACCAGGCCAATGGTTATCGCTACGATGACATCGCGCATGATCGCTGTTTCCAGTGACGGGGTAGTTCATGATGCGCCCTACGGCGCCTTGGGGTTATCCTCAAATTTGCCATCTTCTTGTGAAATTTTGCCAACGCCATGTTCGGTAAAAGCGAACACCGATCCGACTATCAGCGCACGGCCAGGCCGGTGGTGGCGATGGCGCGCAGGCTGCAACAGGGCGAGCTGACATCGCCGCATCGGCATCGACGTGCACAGCTTATTTACGCCGCCAGCGGCGTGTTATCCGTCGAGGCACAGGACGGTGTTTGGGTGGTGCCACCGGAACGTGCGGTGTGGATACCTGCCATGATGCGGCATGGCTTGCGTGCGGCCAGCAACGTCGAACTGCATAACGTTTACGTCGAGCCCGCGCTGACACAGCGCTTCCCGGCACGTTGCGCGGTGGTAGCCGTTACACCTTTATTGCGCGCCCTGATTGGCGAGGCGGTGATCCTGCCTGCACGGCATGCGCCGGATTCGCGCCATGCACGGGTCATGGCGTTGTTGCTGGAATGCATCGAGGTCAAACCGATTTCGGCGTTGACCTTGCCCATGCCGGAGGATTCGCGTGCCCTGCGCCTCGCCCTGCAAGTGCGTGCCCAGCCCTCGATCAGCCACGGCCTTGCCCAGCATGCTGACCAGACCGGCGCCAGTCGGCGCACGCTCGAACGGCTGTTCCGCGAACAGACCGGCATGCCATTCGGACGCTGGCGACAGCAGGCGCTATTGATGCGCGCGCTTGAACTGCTGGCTATCGGCACGCCGGTGACGCATGTCGCCAGCACCTTAGGCTATGCCGAAGTCGCGGCCTTCAGCAGCATGTTCCAACGAGCCTTGGGTACCGCGCCATCGCGGTATTTTTCTTCGCAGGTCTGACTGGAGCGTGGATGGAACGATGGCTACTGCCTGCGCTGGTTTGGCGTAGTTTGTTGATCTGGATGTCTCCCCGCGCAGCCTGCACTGCTTTATCGGCAGGGAGCGCAAATTTGAAGCGCCCTCCAAGATCAGAAAGCACCGAACATCGACTCAGTGCCTTCCGCTGTCACCACCGCCGCCGCCGACATGGCCTCGACCATCACGCATTTCGTTGCCATGAAAGTTGGCCGCTCGACCAACAGGTCTTGCCGGGTCGCGCCTGTCGCCACGATTCGGAAATGGACCATGAAATCCGTTGCGGCGATCGAAACGGTTGTCGACGTGGCCATTGAACTCCCGTCGTCCATGAAACCACGGCCCGGCACCGATAAACACGTCACCTTCAAACCATTCCGGGCCGTAATAGCCGTAAGGTGCGCAGCTATAGGGCGCGTAATCGTAGTATCCATACGGGCATTCAGGCGCCGCGCCGAAGCCAGCTACGATTTGTGCCTCGGCGCGGGGTATGGCGGCCATGGAGCAAACGCCCATTGCAGCGACCAGAGTCATGCATGCCAACCGGTTCATAAAGCGCCTCGCAACTTTCGGGGACTTGAGCGTATCCCTTGCCTGTCGTTTCCGCGTGACGGGGAGCCGCTGCCGGCTGGCTCCGGATCGCCTTCCAGTACCTCACGCGAATGACTGCAGTTCGGACAAAGTCCACGATAAGGTTTGCTCAGAGGTGTCAAGCATGTCTGCTTTGATCGGGAACACACCTTAGTGAGTGCAAACGAATCGCAGCGACCTACGCCCGATGCATTTCCCGCCGTTTTGGATCGCGATACACGAGCACTGTTGCCATTAGGCCGCATAGTGCTGCAAACGACAGCCACAGTCCCGGCGCGGCGTTGTTGCCGGTGAGGTGGATCAGCCACTGCGAAATCGCCAGGCTCGATCCGCCAAGCGTGGTGGCGAGACTGTAGGCGAGCGAGAAGCCGGCGGTGCGCACGTCCGCAGGCATTATTTCGGTAAGCGCGACCACCAATGCGCCGTTGTAGCTGGCGTAGATGAAGGACAACCATAGTTCTACGCCCAACAGTCGACTGAAACCCGGGTCGGCCACCAGCCAGTGCAGTACGGGATATGCGGTGAGCAACGCGAGCACGGTACATGCGAGCAGCAACGGCCAGCGGCCAATGCGATCGGACAAGGTGCCCATCAACGGCAGCCAGATCAGGTTGGATAGGCCGATACATAGCGTGACGACAAACACATCCGACGACGACAGCTTCAGCACTTCCTTGCCGAAGGTGGGCGTGTACGCGGTGATCAGGTAGAACGACACCGTCGTCATCAACACCATCGCCATGCCGAGTAACACGATGCGCCAGTTGGTGATCATCGAGCGATAGATTTCGCCGGCGGCCAGGCGATGCTTGCGCGCGAGAAAGGCCTCGGTCTCCTGCAGCGAGCGGCGGATCAGGAACACGAACGGCACGATCAAACAGCCGATGATGAAGGGGATGCGCCAGCCCCAGTCGTTCATCGCCTCCGCCGGCATCCAGCGCTGCAGCAGCAGGCCAAGCAGCGCCGCAAACATCACCGCCACTTGCTGGCTGGCCGATTGCCAGGAACAATAGAAACCGCGATGCCCCGGTGTGGCAATTTCCGACAGATACACCGATACACCGCCCAACTCCACGCCCGCCGAAAAGCCCTGCAGCAGCCGACCGCCGAGTACCAGCAGCGGTGCGAGAATACCGATGGTCGCGTAGCCCGGCACTGCGGCCACCAGCAGCGTGCCCACCGCCATCAGCGCCAGCGTGACGATCAAACCCTTGCGGCGGCCGTGATGATCGATATACGCGCCCAGCACGATCGCACCGATCGGCCGCATCACAAAGCCTGCGGCAAACGTCAGCAGCGTCAGCAGCAGCGACGCATACGCGTTGTGGCTGGGGAAATACGTGCGTGCAATGGCCGAGGCGTAATAGCCATAGACCATGAAGTCGTACATCTCCAGAAAATTGCCGCCGACTACGCGAAAGATGGCCTTGACGCTTTCGCTGCGCGAGCGGGGTTCGGTATGAGTCACGGAACGTTGCCTGATTTCTGCAAGGGGATAGAGATTCGACACATGGCACTGGATGCTAGCAGCGTGCAGTGTAGGTTGGTGGTGAGCGCAGCGAACCCCAACATATTGCGCATCAAAAGTTGGAGTTCGCTGCGCTCACCACCAACCTACAAGGGCTTAGTCCGCCCGATGCTCAAGCGCCAGATAATCCTTGCTCTGCATTTCGATCAGGCGGGATTCGGTGCGGCCGAATTCGGCGCGCAGGCGTTCGCCGTCGTAGAGCTCGGTGATCGGTGCGGCAGCGGAAAGCACCAGCTTCACATGGCGGTCGTAGAACTCGTCGACCAGTTGCACGAAGCGCTTGGCCGCGTCGTCGCTATACATGTTGAACTGCGGCACGTTGGCGACGATCACGGTGGGACCGGCCTTGGCCAGCGCGATGTAATCGGCCACGGCACGCGGGCCTTCGCACAGCGCTTCGAATTCGAACCAGAGAACCTTTTCTGCGCGCTTGTGGAAAGCAATGTTGCGCCCGTTGATAACGATGGCGCCATCCTGCTCGATAGTGCCGCTGGCCTGGCTGGCAAAGATGCGCTCCAGCGCGCGATGGGACTCTGCACCGGGTGGTGTGAGATATACCGGTGCTTGCGCCAGCGCACGCAAACGCCAGTCGTGTGACGAGGCCATCTCCACCACGTGGCAGTACTTTTCGATCAGGGCGATGGCGGGCAGAAAGCGCGCGCGCTGCAGGCCGTTCCTGTACAGGTCGGCCGGTGCGGTATTGGAGGTGGTGATCAGAGTGACTCCGCGCGCAAACAACGCGTCGAGCAGGCCGGCGAGAATCATCGCATCGCCAATGTCGTTGACCAGAAACTCGTCCAGGCACAGCACGCGACACCGAGCGGCCAGGCCAGCCGCTACTTCGATCAACGGATTCTGCCGGTTGCCCAGTGCGCGCAGACTTTCGTGCACCTCGCCCATGAAGCGGTGGTAGTGCCGACGCAGCGCCGTGCCTTGCGGCAAGCTGGAAACAAATAGATCCATCAGGAACGTCTTGCCGCGCCCGACGCTACCCCAAAGATAAAGTCCGGGCACAGCCGCTGCGGGCTCATTGCCGAGCAGCGACTTCAGCCGTCCAAACAATCCGCCGCTGGCGTCCGGTTGCACACACAGTGCCGTATGCATGCGATCGAACTCGGGCAGCAGCGCCAACTGCGTGGGATCGGATTCCCAGCGATGCGCGGCGATGCCTTCCTGGTATCGCGCGCCAGGCGCAAGTTGCGGAGATTCACTCATGAAGCGGAAAGTCTTGGTGTGGGTGGATAAGGGCCGAGCGACGGATAGGCAAAGACGGACAAGCGATGCTCAACGCGCCAGTGGGAGCCAGCCGCGTATGGTGTGCTTGATCGCGCCGCGCAGATCCATCAATCGACGATGGAAAAAATGGCTGGTATCCGGCATGCGCACCAGCTCGGGCTTTTTCTCCAGTGCATCGATCCAGTCGAACACCGCCTGCGGCTCCACCACTTCATCAGCCTCGCCCTGCACGACCAGCCACGGACAGGTCGGCACAGTCAGCTCACCAAAGGCCCAGCGGCCCACCGGTGGTGCGATGCTGATCAGCGCATCGGCGTGCAGTTGGGCGGCGCGAGAAATGGTCACGTAGCTGCCGAACGAGAAGCCGGCCAGCCACAGTGCATCGTCGGGACGCATGCGTCGCACCCATGCAACCACGGCAGCCAGATCGTCGCCTTCGCCTCTGCCGTTGTCGTACTCACCGGGCGAATTGCCGGTGCCGCGAAAATTGAAACGCACGGTGTCGAGTCCGGATTCACGCAGCGCGCGCTCGGCCATCGTCACCACCTTGTTGTGCATGGTGCCACCCTGCACCGGGTTGGGGTGGCAGATCACCGCCACGCCGCGGCGTGCGCCGGCGTGCTCGGCGACATCGGTGATGGTTTCGAGCTTGCCGGTTGGGCCATCCAGCATGAAACTGGCGGCCTGGTCCGGAAAACGATCGGGATCGGCGGGGAGCACGGTGGGGTTCATGCCTGCGATGATAACCGGCCTCGGCAGATGCCTGCCGATCGGGTCGGTTTCACCCACTCCGGGCCGACCGCCACCCACCCATCAAACGCAATGCCACGCCCATCGAGGCCAATCCATGACGAAAGCTGCTGAACGCCAACGCTGTCCCTGGGGTGCGACTGATCCGCTGTTGCGGGACTACCACGACACCGAGTGGGGTACGCCGCTACACGACGACCAGCAACTGTTTGAGTTTCTCTGCCTGGAGGGCGCGCAGGCCGGCTTGTCGTGGCGCACCGTGCTGGCCAAACGCGACCACTACCGCCGCGTGTTCCATGATTTCGATATCGCCCGTGTCGCCGCGATGAAAGATCGTGAGCTGGAAAAGCTTCTGCTCGACCCCGGCATCATCCGCAACCGCCTGAAAGTCTTTGCGACACGCGATAACGCGATAACGGCGCTGAGCGTGATCGCAGAGTTCGGCAGTCTGGACAACTACCTGTGGTCCTTCGTCGACGGCAAATCGCTGGTCAATCGCTGGACGGAAAGTGGCAGCGTACCCGCAAGCACGCCCTTGTCCGATGGCATGAGCAAGGCGATGAAAAAGCGCGGCTTCCGCTTCGTCGGAAGCACCATCGTCTACTCGTTGATGCAGGCGACGGGGATGATCAACGATCATCTGCTGGGATGTTTTAGGCACAAGGCGTGCATGGCAAAAAAGACATAAGCGCCGGGAATACGCCGCTTCCAACGCTTGCGCCAACGAGTATCGTTTTTTACTAGCCTGCTTCTGCTGTTAGGCCAGATCAAACAACGGCTGCCCGATAAAGCCACCCTCTTTCGCACCCGGCGGGCAGGCGAACACGCCGCCGCCGACGTGGGTGACGAACTGGTTCATCATGTCGAACTTGGACATCTTGTCGAAGATTTTCACGAAGCCGGTGCGTGGGTCGCGCTGGTAGCTGATGAATAGCAGGCCGGCATCGAACTCCATGCCTTGATGCCACGGTGGCCAGCGTTCGGCGATGTAGCTCAGGCCGTTGTCGTAGGAATACGAACGCCGCAGTATCTGCGCGCCGTCGTTGTTTTCCGGCGCGCCCAGGCGCACGTGGGCATTTTCCGGAATGATCGGGTTGCCGTTGGCGTCGTTCGCATCGAGAGCGAGGCTGTCGTTTTCGTGCTTCTGGCCGAGCGGTGCGCCGGAGTGCTTTTCGCGGCCCATCACCTGTTGCTGGAAGCTGAGCTTCATGCGGTCCCAGTGTTCGAGCGCGATGCGGATCGGCCGTGCAACCATATAGGTGCCGTGCTGCATCCAGCCGCCTTCATCGCCGGCCCAGATGTATTGATTCATGGCGGCCTCGGCGCGAATCGGCACGTTCATGCTGCCGTCCTTGAAGCCCATCAGGTTGCGCGGTGTGCTTTTGTCTTTCTGTGCGGCCATGAAGCCACTTTGCGCCCAGCGGATATTGGCAGCGCCATAGGCGATGCGCGTGAGTTGGCGCACGGCATGAAAAGCCACCTGCGGATTGTCGGCGCAGGCCTGGATGCAAAGATCGCCGCCGGTACGCTCGGGTACCAGCTGGTCGCCGTTGAAGCGGGGCAGGTCGGCCAGCGCGTCGGGGCGGTGTTTGGCCAGGCCGTAGCGATCCTTGCCGTCCTTGGTGAACATCCCCGGTCCGAAGCCGAAGGTGAGCGTGAGTCGGTCGGTCGCCAGCCCTGTCGTTTCGTACGAATCGAGTTCGGGCGTAGCGGGATCGTTGGTCAGCAAATCCGCGGTCTGACCCTGCGTCAAACGCGCAGAGGCCGCCGTCCACGCACGGAGCAGGGCAATGACGTCATCGCGTTTTTCGGCGATGAGATCGAATGCGGCGAAATAGACGTTGGTCTGTGGCGTGGTGGCTACGCCGGCTTGATGGGTGCCGAAGAACGGTTCGCTGTCGCTGCCGGTCTCGCTGGATGCAGACGATGCGCGTGCATGTGCCGTCGCCGCTACAGGCGCCGTGGCAGCAACGACGGCAACGGTCGCCGCCGACGCCAGGAACCGACGCCGGCCGCGCAAGCGCAGATCGTCTGACTCGTTCATTTGCCGGCTCGCATCAAGGTGTTCATGTCGTCTTCGACGTAATAGAAGCCGTCTCCATTGGGCGTCATGGCGATACCGAACAGGTCGCCGTTACCCGGGGGCGACTGCGCCTGGTCGGAGTCGATCCACTGACTGTAGATCTGCTTACCGGTGACAGTATCAACCTCCACCAGCTGGCCGTCCTTGCCGTTGCAGGCGAGCAAATGGCCGGCCGATGTGTAGACCATCGCCAGCGGCCAGTTGAGCAAGCCACCTTGGGTCACCACCTTGCCGGTGCCTGCGCTGGTGGTGCGATCGAGCGCATCGGGTATCGCGGTAATGATGTTGTCCAGGCCGTCGGTTACATACAGCGTGTGGTCCGGGCCAAGCGCCAGGCCCGTCGGCCCGAGCAGGAAGTTGTCGCGGTCGGCGCGCTGCGAAAAGCCATCGCCCACGACCGTCTGGCTGACCAGCACGGGCGGCTTGCCCTGTGGAATCTGCAGCTGCAGACGCAACACGGTGGCCTTCTTGATGCGCACCGGGAACTTGGTCGCCGGATCGATCACGTCTGGGCTCTGCAAGCCAAAACCTGCCATGCTGATGAACAACGTCGCGCTGTCGCCGTTATCGATCACCGCCATGTTGCCCCACGGATCGTTGATGGTCGGCCCGGACCACGCTGCGACCATCTGGCCGTTGGGATCCAGCACCAGCACGCAGCCATCGCCCTTGGTAGCCGTGGTGCCGTCGGTGCTCGGCGTGCTGCCGACGATCACCCAGCCGGACTTCAGCATGGTCATGGCCGTGGTCAGGCCCACGCCACCGGGGCATTGCGCCAGTTTCTGCGGCAACTTGGCAAACAGCGTCGTCTGCTTGGTGGACGGTCGGTAATCCACGATGGTGGTGCCGGTGCCCTGCAGGTTGGAAAGGTTGTTGAAGTTGTCGACCAGCACATCGTCCTTGACGATCTTGCCGGCCGAAACGGGTGCAACGACGATCGCGTAGGGATTGAGATCACCGTTGTCGGTCACGGTGGAGGTCAGCGTCACGTGGCGATGCACGGTTTCGAGAAAGCCGGCCGGTGCCTTGTCGGCAAAGGCGGCGCTCGTGCCGAGAACGGTGATTGTAGCAATGAGCGCTCGAATTAGCTGGCGGCTTCCAGCCTGCTGGCGGTGGGTCTTCATCATGGCATGGCTCATGTAAATCACTATCAGAAAAGGATGTTGGTACGCAGGCCGAGCACCAGCTCGTTGCCGACGCGTCGTGTGGGCTCATTCGGATTGACGATGCCGCCGCCGGGATTAAAAACGTACTGCACGTCAGGTTGCAGCTGCCACCATGGGCGCAGCTGATACTGGTAGGTGGTTTCCACATACGTTTCGGTGTGGCGCACGATGTTGAGGCTGCCGGGGTCCACGATGGCCGCGACGTTTGCGGCATCGCGATCCAGTCCGGAGACGTTGCTGCCGACCTTTACATAACCCATGCCGACGCCGAAGGTGTCGTCGGCGCGATTGCGGAATGGCTCGTGATAGACGAAGCCCGCATTTGCGCTGAAGCGGATGAAGTTGCGATCGTTCTGCGGTGTGCCCATCACGCGTAGGAAGCCGCTTAGCGTATTGTTCGGATCATCCTGATTGCGCCACAGCATCTGGTCAGCCACGGCATATAGCGAGAAATCACCGCGGTGATTCGCCGGTACGCCATTGCTTGCGGGATTGGCCAGCGAGAGGCCGTTGCTGTCGTAGCGTTGATCAGCAAAACTTTCGGTGTCGTACCAGGCGCCGAGCCGATAGGTGCGTGCCAGCGGCGCCGACTCACCCGGGTAGACCATGCTGCCCAGCGCGGGATAGGCGTATTGGACTTCGGCCATGATCAGCCGACCGCCACCGAGCGGGAAGCTGGTGCCCGAAGAATTCTGCTTTTGCGGGTCGCCGGTGTTGTTGCTGGTCGGGCTGCCGTTGAACACCCCGAGCAGCACGTTGATCGAGTCGATGGGTCGATAGCGCAGGCGCACACCGAGCGCCGAGAGGGGATACGCCGGTCCGCCGCCAGGCATATTGTACGAAGGCAGCGCCGGCCAGCCAAACATCGTGTTGACGAAGTAAAGGGCATTGGTGCTGACCATGAACTCCTGGTCGACGCTCTGCTGTCCCACTTTTATGTCGAGCCGGTCTTCCTCCAGAAATTTCTGGTCGTACCAGAGCTCCCACAGGCGTGTCGCGCGAT
The DNA here is from genome assembly GCF_014207185.1 of Rhodanobacter sp. A1T4. Classification (GTDB taxonomy): domain Bacteria; phylum Pseudomonadota; class Gammaproteobacteria; order Xanthomonadales; family Rhodanobacteraceae; genus Rhodanobacter. Next base: position 213,927 of record NZ_JACHCP010000007.1, on the reverse strand, counting down.
CGGCCTCGATGCCGCTGGCCGTCTGGATCGTGCCCAGATTGTTGGCACTGAAATTCTGCCCGTGGATCTGCAGCGCGCTGGCGTTGAACAGGCCGCCGTAAAGGCCGAAGGCGCGTTGCGTATTGACCTGCAACACGAGCTGGGTCAAGCCGTCGTACTGGGCACCCTTCTGGATTCCGCCGACGGGATTTCCCAGCATCTCGCTGGTCTCCTGTGCCGCGAGGGAAATGCCGTACTTGCTCAGAAATGTGCGTAAGCCGAACAGGTCGCCGAGCAGAAAATTGGTGCGCTTGAGATCCCCGAGAAAGGTGGTCTGGTCGGTCGATTCACCGTTCGGCGATTGCTCCGAACTGATCGGTACCGATAGTGGTGGCGGGGCAGCCAGCGCGGCAGTGGTCACCATCAAACCGGCAATGCATGTAGGCACCATCAAAATACCGCGCCGGTAATTCCAGAGCCGGTGTATTGCTATTCTCATAAATCCCCTTCATTCGATTTGATGGTGCAGACGTCATATCGCAGCACGCTGTGACCAGCCTTGATTCCGAAATATCGTGATGCGAATCATTATCAAATGCAATCACAAAGTGGCGTTGTAGCGTGAGTACGGCGGCGTTCGATCAATGACGCGCCCCGACATTTCGCATTATTTTTCGATGACGGTGAAAGGTCGGCCAGGATTATGCTGATGTTGTCTCGTTTCAGTTTGGATTTGATGGGAGATTCGCAATTTATTGCGCCAATGCATACCATTCAAGACAGGTAATGCGCATGCTCTTCCATTGCGGCAGAGCGTCAAGTTGACGCGTGTGCGACGCATCGATCTGCCCGCCGCTTGAAAGCCAGGTAACGGGGCGAGTCCGCTGTCTGTGTCAGCCGGAAAGTCGGTGTTGTTACATCGACAACGAACTGCCATGCCCGCAGATAACGGCATCGTTTCCGGATCGCCACCTCCCGGTGGGGGGCTCCGATGACGCGGGAAAGCAGCAAGAAAAATGAGTACGCACTGGAAACCGGTTTTCAGGACTCGATGGCGAGATTCTTCGACGATGAGCTGCCAATAGCCTCCAGGTCACTCGGCGTCGGTGCCGAGGTGCTTTTATCGGTACTCACCGCCGCATGGATTTGGCCGTTGTCGAATGTCAGATTCAAACGCATCGACTGGACACTGGCGGCTGCCGTGACCAGCGCCAGGCCGAGTCCGGTGTGCACGCCGGCATCCTGGCCTTTGCGCCAGAACCGCCGATGCATCAGCGCCACATCGTTGCGGTCCAGGTCTGGGGCGTCGTTCTTCAGCCACCAAGTGCCTGATTGGTAACCGAGTGTCAGGCGGCTGCCGGCTGGGGCATATGTCACGGCGTTGCTTACAAGGTTACTCAGCATGACTTCGAGTAGCGTGGGATCGGCTTGCCAGATCAGCGTACCCTGCGTGTAAATGCTTAAATCGAGGTGCTGTTTTTTAATGTCACCGCAATATCGGTCCAGCAGCTTGTGCGTCAACGCGTCGATATCGACCGACTCATATTGCACTTGCTCGATACCCGCTTCGATACGCGTGAGTAACAGCAGCGCGGTAACCAAACGCTCCATTTCGATGCCAATGACACCGAGATCGGCCAACATGGTTCGTGGATTGCGCTCACTGGGGTAACGCAATTCCACTTCGATCATGGTGCGCAATTCGGCCAGCGGTGTGCGCAATTCATGCGCGACGCCGCTGGCGAACTGGCGCTCGCGCATGAGGCCTTCTTCCATGCGCGAAAGCACCTCGTTGAAGCGCATGATCAATGGCCGCAACTCGGCCGCACTGTGGCTATCCAGGCGCCGCTCGGGTGACTCAGGCCCGATGAGTTGTACGGCTTCAGCGAGCCTGGACAGGGGCTGCAAGCCACGCCGGATCAGCAGCGGCGTGAGCAGTACAACGATAAGGATGGCGATCAGGATGCACCAGTAATCGATGCGGTCCATTGATCTCTGGAAACTTCTTACCGCATTGAAATCAACCGCCAGACCGAGGTTGCAGCTGGATTGAGATGAGGCTGGCGCATTGTCGTTTCCGCTTGCACGCGAGGCAGGCAGAAAACTCATGGCTACTCCCCGCAGTTTGGTACCGAGCGAATCCGACATGTTGGCAAAGGCAGGCTTTCCCGCCGTTGGCGTCGGCCACGTCAGCACTGCCGCTGCAGGAGATGAGAGTATGTATTTGCCTTGGCACTGGATTTTGAAATAGATAATTTTGTCATCGGCCAGAAACTCAGGCACATGGTCGAAGCCGAGTGTTGGTTGATCGCCATTTGGCGGCATGCGGAAAATATCGGAGAGCGCCTGAGCGCGCTCGAGCAGATTCGTGTCGGCTTGCAAGGCCACTTCGTTGTCGATACGCGAATCAAGCAGCCAGGTCGCTGCGCCCAACGTAAGCACGATCGTCACTACCAGAAATAGCGTGATACGCAGCCGTATCGACATGACGCGAATCATGGAATGAGATAGCCCGAGCCACGGCGCGTTTCGATCACGTCGGTGAGGCCGGCCTGAGCAAGTTTCCGGCGCAGTCCGAACACGACAACCTCGATACTTTTGTCGGAAGCATCGGACTCCGTGCCCGACAAACGATCCAGGATTTCGGTACGTGTAAAGACCCGGCCGCGATGGCGCAGCAGTAACTCAAGCAGTGAATATTGACGAGGCGTCAGCAGTAGCGGTACCCCGCCAACATCGACCTGACGAGCCTGCGGATTGAGGTTGAGCGTTCCGACCGAAAAGGAAAGCAGTCTCGCTTCCTGCGGGCGCCTGGCCAAGGCGTGCAGTCGTGCCACGAGTTCGTCGAACGCAAACGGCTTGACCAGGTAATCATCTGCGCCCTTGTTCAGCGCACCGATCCGGTCTGATACCTGGTCGCGTGCCGAGAGCACCAGCACGCGCGGGCGCTTGCTGCGATGGCGTAGATGATGGAGCACGGCGAGGCCATCTTTCCGCGGTAAGCCGAGATCGAGAACAACCTGTTCGTAGCCGAAGCTGTCCAGGTGATGGCAAGCCGCCACACCGTCGGCGGCCAGATCGACAGTGAAGCCGGCGGCAGTGAGTCCACGAGCCAGCGAATCACGAAGACGCACCGAGTCTTCAACAATGAGCACGTTCACGATCAATCTCCAGGCTGGTTATGGCGATGCGCGTCGCGCGTCATCGGAGAAAATTACGTCTTGGCCATACCTGGCAAAAATCGAAAGAGCTAAGTGGCGTGGAGTTCCCCTGCAACTCATTGGACGGCGGCCAAAACCTGAGGCCGTCCTAGTGTGTCAAGCCAAGCTAGCAGCAATAAGAAAACAATTTTCGATAAATGTTCCTCAAGTCAAAAATATCCACACGGAAATTCCGTTAACAATTCTTAACTGTATTTACGGTGATTAATGGACGGGCATCAACAAATAAATAACAACTACTAATCATCAGCAAAGTTTTAGGTGTCACACTGAAATCCGAAAAGAAGTCATGATCAGACTTCGATATTCATCGAAATTTGCGCTAGCGCGCCAGCAGCTTCGGGGTTATGTGTGAACTTACTTTCTCCCTGTCACGGGGTTAACGCCATACCCAGGAACGAGATTTATCGCATCCTGGTCTGCCGGCCGAATCATCGGCTCGGGAATATGATTCTTGTCACGCCACTCATTGCCGAGCTCGGACGGCTCTACAAAGGTGCTGAAATCGATATCGTGGCGGAGGGCGATGTCGCCGCTGATATATTTCAAACATTCTCAAGCGTCAGAAATATTTACTGTCTTCCGCGTAGAGGGTTCAAGCACCCTTTCGTTTTTCTTTCAAAAATATTGAAAATACGAAAAACGCACTATGATTTGATAATCGATCCCTGTCTTGGGTCGGGTTTCAGTCGCGCGCTGACGAGAGTATTCAAGGGTCGTCGCAAGTTGGGTTTCGACGATGCCGGCCGTCGTCGCGGAATGACACATCTGGTGCCAAGTTCCATGGCACCGCATCACATGGCGAAACGATCCGTGATGCTTGCACGGTGGTACTCATCGCCACACATGGACGACGTCGAAAATTTCCCGGTCCTCGATATCCGCTTGACGGATGTTGAGAGACAACTGGGTGAGCGGCTGATACGTGACATTGTAGTCACGTCGGAGCAGCTCAATACGGGCGGCGTGATCGGTTTATTCGCCGAGGCCACGGGGAACAAGCGCTACTGCCAGGAGTGGTGGAGCGACTTTGTTTCTGCCGTCAGGCTCGCCAGCCCCGATTGCAGCATTGTTGAAATCATCCCGGTGCATGGCCGTTCGATGCTGGATTCGAAGTGGCCCGGCTACTACTCCACCAGCATTCGACGGATGGCATCTGCGATGGCTGGCGTCGACATGATGATCAGCGCAGATTGCGGTGCCATGCATTTGGCGGTGGCATCGGGTACGCCAACCATCGGCATGTTTTCCGTCACGGACGCCAAGATTTATGGCCCGTATGGATCACACAATGCCCATCTGGTTACTCAGGGCATGACGCCGCAACAAGCGGCAAAACGAGCGGTCGATCTGTATCGTGAGTCGTTCTTTGGCAGCGAAGAATTGCAAATCACTCCTCGTCTGGAAGCGACGCTGCTTTGAAAATGCTCGGCGTAGTCGGCACGTGCATCATTGCTGCTTCGTAGCGTGAGAACGGCCAATGGCCGGACGATTGGCCGCCGCGTACGCCTGCGCAGGGGCTGAGTGGAGTGTAACCACGGCAATATTGTCGACGACTCGCAAACTGTACCCGCTGGTAGCGCGGACGACTGCAGACTGACGGGCCTTGGCCAGAAGGTCGGATTGGGCGTGCAGGTTTGCGGCATCGGTTTGCCGGCCCACGTTGGTGATGCCGTCGACGTAGTACATCAAAAATTCGTTGGTATGAAATCTGTCCGCCGAGGCGATGTACGGTGAGATCAGCTTATTGATCATCGGAAACTCCTCCGCCACGTGACCGGTTATCGGCGAAAACCCGATGTTGCCATCGAGCAGGAAGCCGTGGATGCCTTTGGCGGCTTTCAGATCGGCAAGATCGTCGGCCATGCCGGCAGCGATGTGGTCCTCGTAATTCTTTTGTTCACCCAAGGCGTTGCCATAAGCGCTGGCCAGCGAGCACATGCCAACCGCCAGCATGCATCCCGCCGCAAGCGTCCAGCGTGGAGACCTATGCCACTGCGCCAGCGTTGCCTGCATGACGATCAGTGCGGCAACCAGCAGCGCACCCACACCCATCAACACGCGTGGCTCAAATTCTGGCGTGAGCAAGAGCAACATGGGACCGGCGATACAGAGCAATGCTGCCAGAGGCAATACAAGGCTGATGAGGATCAATGCCGCGTTGATCCATGCTGCATGCGAAGCGCGCCGTGTTGTTGCGTATTGGATACCGATGGCAACGGGAAACACGGCAAGCATGATCAGCAGCGGCAGAAAATAGGTCCACCACTGCTGGTCGAAGCTGTTGCCGATAAGCCGGTAGAAGCCACCAATATTCGTGGCGATCAACGGCAGCTGGCTCAAGTTGTGGATCTTTCCGCTCTCTCGCTCGACCCAGCCATGAATGTGGATGCCTATGATCAGCTGATACAAAAGCATTGCTACACCCACTTGCAGCACGCGCAAGAAGAACTGCTTTATCCAGCTGGGTATTGGCTCGTCATGCAACTGGGCCAGCACAACCTCCAGAAGCATGAAAATCAGATAGACGTTGACCGCCGGCTGATAAAAATTGAGGCTGGCAAACAGTGACAGCACACCCAGCCACCAGCCGCGCCGGTGATTTGCGATGGTGAGAATCGGCAGCAAGGCCAGCAGTATCGCGATGCTCATGCTCAGCGCATCGAACTTGTACGAGAGATTTTCCAGATAGAACGGTTGTGCACCGAGCGGGAATGCGATCAGTGTGGCCATCCACGGTGAACGCAGAGCGTAGCGGCGCGCGATCAGTACACCGGTCCATGCCAGCACCGCAATGGCGCCAATCTGTGTCAGCGGCGAGATGTCGACCAACCCGCTGTCGTAACACTGCAGCAACTTCATCAGCAGCGTGGTCAGCGGACGACCATTGGAATCCCAGCCGGTGTGACCGATGAGTGCGCGCTTCAGATCATCGTTGTAGTAGCGATTCGCCCGCAGGATCGGATACAGGATGAGAAAATACAACGCCAGAAGAATGGTGAAAACCCTGCCTTCGTCACGCCGTGAAAGGTCGCGTGCGTGGTTCGTGTGGCTGTGCGGAATAGAAAAGCTCACGTTTTAAATCTCTGGGATGCGCAGCTAATGTAATGTCAGGCCATCGATCGATCGGGCGAAAGAGCCTGCGCAACATGGCGGCACACCGGGAACGCAAACCTGCCCCTCTGGGATGACCTTGACCTCGAAACGCCTTCTGACCATCCGTATCAGGACCCGAGAAAGTGTGTGTGACCAGCGCCGAAAGTACTAAGCAGCACCCGATGATTGACGATGGCTTTCAGGCGAGTAGCCCACGCAGCAAGACTTGCGCTGATCGCTGTGCGAGCTCGACCCAGGCGTTCCCGGATGAAACTTGAGCGATTCACCAACGGAATTGCTGCGCCACATGCCGTGTTCCCACGATAATGCTCTCACAAACTGATGATTTGCTTACAGCACACATCAGGTGACGCTGTTGGACCGACTCTCACTACCGCAGTTGGCTAGCGCCGGGTGCCGCGCAGACTATCCACCGAAAAGCTGGCGATTTCGCTGCCATCGGTACCGCGTCTTCCCTGACCTTGTGGCGGCCCCCAGGCATGTGCAGTGACGACCTCCCAGGTGGCGGGAATGCGGCCATCGACACGCATTGTCTCGTAGGCGGCGAGCATGCGCTGATAGCGTGCCTTGCCGGTGAGGCCGCGTTCGCGGGTCTGGTCGGCATTGGTAGCACCCAAACCCTGCAGTTCCTCCAGCAGCTTGCGTGGTGCGCTGTAGGTCAGCGTGTAATGGTGCACATCCAATACCGGGTCGCGCAGCCCGGCCGCGAGCATGGCATCACCCACGTCGTGCATGTCGAGAAAGCGGCTGACGTGTGGTTGCTCGTCGGCCTGCGCCCATGACGCGCGCAGCTCCTTCAGCGTATCCGGGCCGAAGGTGGAGAACGCCAGTAGACCGCCGGGCTTCAGCACGCGCACGCATTCGCCGAACAGCGCCTTCAGGTCGTCGATCCACTGGAAGCAGAGGTTGGAGTGCAGCACGTCGACGCTGTGATCGGCCAGCGGCAGGGAAGTGGCTTCAGCGCAGACGCGCTGGAATGGCTTAAGCCAGCTGGAGTGCTGCTTGGCCGCGCGCAGCATCGGCAGCGCCAGATCGACGGCGATTACCTCGGCCTTGGCGTAGCGTTTTTTCAGCAGCGCACTGCCGCGGCCGGTGCCGGCGCCGACATCGATGATGCGGTTGGGCTCGGAAGTGTAGAAGTCCAGGCGCTCGATCAGCGCCGACTGCACTTCCTGTTGCAGGACGTCGTGCTTTTCGTAGCTGGTGGCGGCGCGGCCGAAGTTGTGGCGTACCTGCTGCTTGTCGAGATGGAAATCGCTCATGGCGCCGTATCCTGTGCAAGGCGTTCTTGTGTTTGAGCCAATAGGGGCTGCAGCGCTTCCGCCAGTGCATCGACATGACCGAAGAACGGTGCGTGGCCGGCATGCTCGATTTCGGTGAAGCTGCCGCCGCATTGCCCAGCCGACCACTGCATTGCCATGGGGGGCACCAGCCGATCGCGGCGGCCGGCGATCCACGCGCTGGGCATGGCCAGGTCAAGCAGCGCGGCGCGGCAGTCGCCATCTTCCAGAATGCGGATGCCTTCCTGCAGCACGCGCAGGTCGGGTTCGCCGCGCGCGAATACCAGGGTGCGCAGGTGGCGGAGTTCGGCGCGCGGATCGGGGCTGCCCATCGCTTCCAGTGCCATGAAGCGCTCCAGTGTGGCGTGGTAGTCGGTTTCCAGATCGGTGGCGAGATGGCGCACCTGTGTTGCGTCGCTGCCATAGGGCCAGCTTTCATCACGCACGAATTTCGGCGTGGCGCAGAGCATCGCAAGACCAAGTACCTGCTGTGGGATTTCCAGCGCCGCGGTGAGCGCGATCAACCCGCCCATCGACCAGCCCAGCCACATCGCTGGCGGTGTGGCGGCAGCAATCGCGGCGGCGCTGGTGCTTGGCTCCAGCGGTAGCGGGCAATTGCGCGAATAGCCGTGGCCGGGAAGATCGACCACGTGTATGGTGCAGCGATCCTTCAGCGCATCGACCAGTGGCGACATCACGCCACCATGCATGGCCCAGCCGTGCAGGACGACCAGGGGAATCGGGCCAGTCCCCACAATATCGATATGCAGGTCGGTCAAGGATCGGATCTCGGCGCGGGCGCGAGTGTGGGATCGACGGCGCCGCGCTCGTCAAACACAAAACAATCGCCATGCCAGTGGGCGCCATCGGTTTGTTCGAGATATCTGAGGATGCCGCCGTCGAGCTGGTAGACGTGCGACATGCCGAGGTCCTGCATGTGCAAGGCTGCTTTTTCGCAGCGAATGCCGCCCGTGCAGTACGACACCACGGTCTTGCCCGCGTAGCGCTCGCGATCGGCGGCAATCGCGTCGGGAAATCCGGTGAAGCTGGCGAGCCGGTAATCGACCGCATCGTCGAAAGCGCCAATGGCGGTTTCATATTCGTTACGGGTGTCGAGCATCAAAAGCTCGCGGCCGTCGTCATCGTGGCCTTGTGCCAGCCAGCGCTGCAGCGTGAGCGCGTCAACGGCTGGTGCACGACCGCCTTCAGGGCGCACTGTCGGCAGCCGCATGGTGATGATTTCCTTTTTCAGCCGCACACGCATGCGGCCAAACGGTGGTGCGTCGGACAAGGATTCTTTCGGCACGATATCGGCGAAGCGATGGTCGGCGTGCAGCCATGCCACGAATTCATCGATCGCCATACGGCTACCTGCCAGAAACAGGTTGATACCTTCCGGCGCCAGCAGCACCGTGCCTTTCAGCGCCAGCGCCGTGCAGTGTTCGAGCACGCGCTCGCGCAGCATGGGCAAGTCGTCCAGGCTGATGAATTTGTAGGCGGAAATATTGACGGTCGACATGCGCGGATGGTTGATAAAGCAGCGGACAATTATACGGGGTGGGATGGTGGTGCTCGGCGTTCAGCGGCTGGCAGGCGGCAGATGCAGTGCTTCCAATGCGCTCAGCAGCTTGTCGATGTGTGCTTCTTCATGCGCCGCCGACAGCGTGATACGCAGGCGAGCACTGCCTGCAGGCACGGTCGGTGGACGGATCGCCGTCACCAGCAGACCACGCCATTCCAGTGTGTTGGCAGCGTCCAGCGCTGCCTGTGCATCGCCGAGCACGATCGGCTGGATCGCCGTGGTCGATGATGAAAGCGTGAGGCCGAGCTGCGCGGCGCCATGGCGGAATCGGGCGATCAGTGCCGACAATTTTTCACGTCGCCAGGTGTCGGTCTGAGCCAGCTGCACCCCGACCAGCGCTGCAGCGGCCAGCGCCGGTGGCATGGCTGTGGTGTAGATGTACGGTCGTGCAAATTGGACCAGCCCTTCGATCAGCGAATGCGAGCCAGCGACGAACGCGCCCGCGCAACCGAGTGCCTTGCCCAGTGTGGCCATCAGTACCGGTACATCGTATTGATTCAAGCCGGTGGCCTCGACGCTACCGGCGCCATGGCTGCCGAGCACGCCCAGGCCGTGCGCATCGTCGACCATCAGCATGGCGCTTTCGCGCGCGCACAGCGCTGCCAGCTCGCGCAGTGGTGCGACATCACCGTCCATGCTGAATACGCCGTCGGTAGCCAACAGCAGACCGGCGTTCTCACTGGCCGTCAGTTGACGCGCGGCGGCATCAACATCGGCATGCGGGTAGCGCTTCAGCTCTGCGCCAGAGAGCTTGGCACCATCGAGCAGGCAGGCATGGTTGAGCTTGTCCTGCACGCAGATGTCGCCGCGCGCCAGCAGTGTCTGCAGTACGCCGAGGTTGGCCATGTAACCGGTGGAAAACAACAGGGCGCGCTCACGCCCGGTCCATACGGCCAGTGCTTCTTCCAGCTCCGCATGTTCCGTGCGGTGACCACTGATCAGGTGGGCCGAGGTACTGCCGACACCGCATTCCGATGCCGCGCTGCGCAGCGCGGATATCAGCTGCGGATGTTGCGCCAGACCCAGATAGTCGTTGCTGCAAAACGACAGCAGACGTTTGCCGCCGATCTCCAGCCATGGGCCATCGGCATGATCGATCGTGCGAATACGACGTAGCAGGTTCTCCCGTTCACGATTGGCCGTCTGGACGGCCAATCGTTCCTGCAGGTCAGGCCGCGGCGCTGCAGCCACAGCCTTGTCCACAGCTGGCTGACGCGGTTTCGTTTTCGAGAATGTCGGCGTGCACGGTGTTGTCGGCTTCGACGATCTCCAGCGGATGCAGGTCGAGCCGGCGGAACAGCGCGCGATCCTGCTCGACATCCGGGTTGCCGGTGGTCAGCAGCTTCTCGCCGTAAAAGATCGAGTTGGCGCCGGCAAAAAAGCATAGCGCTTGCACCGCGTCGTCCATCTGCTGGCGGCCGGCCGACAACCGCACCATCGAGGCAGGCATCAGCAGGCGTGCCACGGCAATCGTGCGCACGAATTCGAACGGATCGAGCGCCTCGGTACCGGCCAACGGCGTGCCTTCCACCTGTACCAGCTGGTTGATCGGCACCGACTGCGGATGCTCGGGCAGATTCGCCAGCGTCTGCAGCAGGCCAGCGCGCTGGTCGCGCGACTCACCCATGCCGACGATGCCGCCGCAGCAGGTTTTCATGCCGGCGGCGCGCACGTGTTCGAGCGTATCGAGGCGATCCTGGTACTGGCGTGTGTGGATCACCTCGCCGTAGAACTCTGGCGCGGTGTCGAGGTTGTGGTTGTAGTAGTCCAGCCCGGCGGCCTTCAGCGACTGCGCCTGGGTGTCGCTCAGCATGCCGAGCGTGGCGCAGGTTTCCAGGCCCAGGCCTTTCACCGCGCTGACGATTTCCGCGACCTTGACCACGTCGCGATCCTTCGGGCTGCGCCACGCTGCACCCATGCAGAAGCGGCTGGCGCCAGCGGCCTTGGCGGCTTTCGCGCGCTCCAGCACGGCGTCCACGCTCATCAGCTTTTGTGCCTGCACACCGGTGTCGTAGCGCGCGGCTTGCGGGCAGTAGGCGCAGTCTTCGGGGCAGCCGCCGGTCTTGATCGACAGCAGGGTGGAGACCTGCACCGCGTTGGGATCGTGATGTTCACGATGCACGCTATGCGCGCGGTACATCAGCTCGTTGAACGGCAGCGCAAACAGCGCACTCACTTCGTCGCGGGTCCAGTCGTGGCGGATCACAGCTTCGGCCATGGAAAACTCCCATCAGTAAGCCGGCGAGTGTGTGAGCAGTTTGGTCAGCAGTCAACCAGGTGAGTATATTTTCAGTTGACGTGACCTCGCCAGGTCGCTGCCGCTACCATCGCGTATCCATCCATCTGCTGGGCTGGAGCATCCACATCTGGTCGATCATCGATGCGGCCCTGTTCGAGCTCAGGTCCTGATCTAGGCGAATGTAATCATGAATACGCGCAGGGAAGCGCTTTCCAATCTCGGCACGCGAGTACAGCAGTGGCTGTTGCCGTTGCGTTGCTTGCTTTGCGGCGCATCAGGTGCCGATGGCATGGACCTGTGTGCGGACTGTGCGGCTGAGTTGCCACGCAATCTTTCCTGCTGCGCGCGTTGCGCCCTTCCATTGGCAGTGCCCGCGGCACTGTGCGGCGAATGCCAACGTCGAGCACCGCCGTGGGATGCCGCCTGGGCGCCGTTTCGTTACGCGTGGCCGCTGGACCGGCTGGAGTCACGTTACAAGTTCGGTCGTGATCTGGCTGCTGGGCGGGTACTGAGTTCGTTATGGCAGACCGAGCCGCGCGCCGCAGTCCTGCCTGAACTTATTCTTCCCGTGCCGCTGCACCGCAGCCGCCTGCGCCAACGCGGCTACAACCAGGCGCTGGAACTTGCCAAGCCACTGGCGCGCGCTTTCGACGTTCCGTTGGAGCACGATCTCCTGCAGCGTCAGCGCGCGACCCCAGCGCAAACTGAACTCGATGCCGTTACCCGTCGCCGCAACGTGCGCGGCGCTTTCGTCCTGCGCCCGGGCATCTCGCTGCCGGTTCACGTGGCGATCCTCGACGACGTGATGACTACCGGTGCCACGCTCGCCGAATGCACCCGCGTGCTGAAGCGTGCCGGCGTGCAGCGGGCGGACGTATGGGCACTGGCGCGAGCGCCTTCGCCGGGAAGGCGATAGCACCTCAATGAAAGTGTGATCGGCTTATTGCACCGCCGGCTCGTTACCCGTACCGGAAACGATAGCATTGGCTTGCACGGTCTTTGCCACCAGCGCCTGAAAGGCTGCCAGCGGGCAGGTGTTTGCACCCTGGCAGCCAGGCAGGTGCAGTGATGCAACGTGCATGGCACCGATGGTGCTGACATCGCCGGCGCGTAGCGCGGCTAGTGTGGGCAGGGCGATCTGCAGGCGCACAGCGTAACGGCCGTGTGATTCGATCAGCTGGTAGATCAATGCGCCACCGGGCGGATAGTCATCGGGTTGCTCAGTGTTGTGCCAGTTCAGCCCGAGCAGACCAGCCTGACTGGCGAGGTCGGTGTCGTGACCGAGCAGGATGACGGCCTTGTCGCTGGCCGGTGCCAGCGGCGGCAGCTTCGTGGACTGTCCGGCGGCGGCGGTCAGGGTGGCGGCGATATGGGCCAGCATGTTGCCGCCACGGGCGTTGGCGGCGGCGGATGTCTTTTTGGCCAGCGCGAACTGCAGATTGTGGAGCGTGATGACATGGCCGACGCCGGCCGCATCGAGCCTGCCCCAGCCGACCTGTGCCAGTGGCAGGCCCTGGGCATATTCCAGCATCAGGTTTTCCGACAGCGTGCCGGCGCTTTTCAGCGCCTTGGCTGGCGCCATCCCGAGCAGCACTTTCTTGCCGTTGGCCTGCGCATTTGCCAGACACGCGGCGTCATGACAGTTGAGCAGCACCTGCTGCAGATCGGTCAGTGCAGGCATCGGAGGCGGATGGGTGATGGGCGCGTCGGCATCCTCGTCATCGCTGCCGCGAAACAGTGGGTCCGGCTGATTCGGCGCAAAAGCGAAATAGCGGCGAGGGCATGACGGCGACAGACCAGACTGGAATGCGGCGGCACTGTCGCGGTTGCGCGGTGTGCTGTCGGCGATCAGTTTGATATTGGTTGCTGAGCTGCAGGTGCTAGGCACGATACCGGATGACACCAGCGACTGGCGATACCACGCGCCGAGCGAACGCATCAGCTCGGCACCATGCGGTGTGAGTTGTCCGGGATCGACCGGCCACACTGGCCACAGTTCGGATGCATAGACGGCCAAAGCATCCGGCGCCGCGGTGGGCGAGCGGATGCCGTGACGGATCAGCACGATCTGCTGTACAACCCGCTCGTCCTGCGCAGCGTGCGCTGGATTGGCGCCTATGGCCGACGAGGACAGTACGGCGACCAACGCCAGCGCCACGCAGTACAGACGAGTTGAACGGATATGGCAATGAGGCACGATGATTCCTTGGAAAGCTGCGGTGATCAGGGTGGCGCTGCGAGCAGCATGCGAAAAGTCGAATGACGTCGCACCTTAAAGTTTCATCGATACGTCGAGAAACACGCCGCGTCCCGGCAGGCCGAAATACAACGCATCCCCACTGACCGACTGCGTGCCCGCATAGCCGGTCAGCTTGTGCACGTTGAACAGGTTATTGACGTCCACGCTGATTGAATAGCCCTTGTTCGAAACGCCGCCGTGCGTGGAGCGGAAGCCCAGCGCCGCGTCCACCGCGACATAGCCGCCGAGCCGCGCGCTGTTGGCGAAGACGGTGTTGCCGCTGTCGTCGGTGGTGTTGTCCACCCCGTATTGCTTGCCGATGTACTTGCCCATCAACGAACCGTAGTAGCCGCGCTCGCTGCTGTAGAGCAAGCCAAGCGCCGCGGTGACCTTGGGTGTGGCGGCCACCTGCACGCTGCTGTGCTTGTAGGTGGCTTCGTTGTAGCTGGCGTTGCCGTAGAGGCTCCACTGATGCGTCAACGCATAGGTGCCTTCCACCTCGGCCCCCTGGTAAATCGCGCCACCGCCATTGATGTAGGTCAGCTCGTTACCTTCCGCCGTGGCCACCTCGGTTTCGGTGAGGTAGTTGGTGAAGTCGATGTAGTAAACGTCCGCACCGAAAGTAAGGTTGCGCGAGGCGAAGCTGGTGCCGAGCTGGTAGTTGGTGGTCTGCTCCGGCTTGAGGCCGCGGGAGGCGTTGGTCTCGATCACGTCGATCGGCGGAGCCAGAAAGCCTTTTGCTGCCTGCGCGTAAGCCGCCCATTGATCGCTCAGCTGATCATGCACGCTCAGCGACGGCAGAGTGGAATGGTAAGTTGCCTCGGCATTCAATGGCACCGGCGATGTCTTGTTCAGCTGTGCATCGATCGATCGCGTCACTTCCGAATAGCGTATGCCAGGGCTTACGGTGATCTGGTCGCTGACTTTCCAGTCGTACTGCAGATAGGGCTGCACGGTGTCGGTGCGGTCACTGAACAGGTAATTGTCGAGAAAGCCGTACTTGGTGCCGGTCTGCTGGTCGGTGGTGAGGTCGAGCGGATACTGGTAGCGCGCGTCGATGTTGCGTTCCAGCCACGCACCTGTCTGTAGTGTGCCGGGCCCGAGATCGCGGCTCAGCCGAAGTACGTCACCGAACGCGTGAAAGCCGGAATCGGCCAGTTTACCGGGCACGTCATCGGCGGCCTTGGCGACCTTTTTGCCGGCTGCGTTGTAGAACGTCACGCCGTTGTCGGCCGGGTCGTTGTCACTGGCATCGGTGGTCTTGCGCGCCCAGTGGTCGAAGCTGTTGTAGTAGACCTTGTTGTCGATATCCCAGTCGCCGATGCGGCTGGTGAGACCGAGGTAGTTGAAGCTGGAGTAGTACGCCGCGTTGTTATAGCCGCTGTAGCTCTGCAGCGCGGGATTGTCGGACAGCCCATAGCGCCAGCCGAATTGCGCGATTTCGCTTTTTGTCGCGCCCTGCACGGTGTTCTGGTGTTCTTCGTTGTAGCTGGTGACAAAGGTCAGTGTGGTGTCGGCGTCGAGATCGGTGATCGTCTTCAGGAAGATGTGATTGCGCTGATCGTCGGTGCCCTTGAGATAGGTGTCGCTGGCTTCCTTGGAGACATCGGCGAATACCTGGGTATGCGCACCGAGCTGGCCGTCCGCGCTGACGCCGCCGGCACGTGTGCCCCAGCTACCCAGCGTGAGGTAGGCGGTGACACCCGGCACACTGCTTGGGTCGCGCGAGCGCAGACCCACAGTGCCGCCGAAAGTGGCGTTGCCGATGGTGCTGCCGCCGCCCGGACCGCGGTCGATCTCGGCTTGCCCCAGCACGTGATTGTTGAAGTACGCCGAAGTGGTGTGGTGCAGGTCGCTGGCATCGCCGAACGGAATGCCGTCGAAGGTGATGTTGAACTGGCCATCCTGAAAGCCACGGATGCTGATGCCCTCGTTCTTGCCCAGGCCCGGACCTTCCGGCGAGGTCACTGTCACGCTGGGCGCGTATTTGATGATGTCGTCGAAGTTGGCGTTGAAGCGCAGCCCATCGCGGATGAAACGCTCATCGATCACCGAGGTTGGCTGGATTGCGTCCAACGGTGCTGCACTGGGCGCCAGAGTGTCCACCACATTGGCGCTGACACTGACCGGGGCCAGGTCGTGCGGCACACTGGCCGCTGCTGCAATCGGCGGGATGCCGCGCGAAGTCGGTGTGTCCTTGGCGGGGGCGTTTCCCGCATGTTGGTCCGGCACAATCGTCACCGTGGTGGGTGTGACAAAACGGTAGTTCAGTCCGGTGCCGCGCAGCAACTGCTGCAGCTGCCGCATCGGGCTCAGGCCGGCGGCCGCGCCTGAGCTGCGCACGGTGTTCGCGACGTCGGACTGATAGACCACCTGCAGACCGCTGCGTTGGGCCAGTACATCGAGCGCCTCGGTCAATGGCATCGCGCCGATCGCCTGATCCTGTCGGGAATCTTGCGGCGACGCTGGCGCAGTCTGCGCTGCGGCAATCAGGGGCAGGGCGCCGCCGAGCAGCAGCGCGATGTGGATGGCGAGTTGTTTACGCATGGCGATGACCTGTGATGGTTGGATTCATGGCTGGCGACAGACCCGTGCGGTACGCACGGTTTGCCGCCACATGACCATCTACGAGTGCCCGGCGAGCGAACCGGGTACCGGTCATTTGATGAATTTTTTCTTACAGCCGATGGTGTGCGGGCTTCGATCCGGTCGTCGCGGCGATTACTTGCACGCGGTCATTGCCACGCTGTATTTGCACGCCGGGCAAACTGCCCAGATACGCCACAAACGCATCGACGTCGTGCGCGTGGAACAGGCCGTTGATCCGCTTGGCGGCGATCTGTGGATCGTCGATTGCCAGTGGTGTGGTGGTGTACGCGTTGAAGCGACGCGCGACCTCGCCCACCGTGGTGTTGTGAAACTGGATAATCGAAGGAAGCCAGACAGTGGCCTGGGCGATATCCGCATGCTTGCTTGATGCGGTCACTGCACCGTCCGCGCCGATTATCACCTGCTCGCCGGCGCCAAGATCGGCTACCACGTTGTCGGGCGTGGATGGACGGCCCAGCCGGCGCGTCAGTACATCCAGCCACGGATGCGTCGGCGACAGCACATTGACCCGGCCGCTGACCACGGTCACCTCGTCGCCGGCATTGTCGCGTCGTACCGCGAATACCGTGCCGATATCGCGCAACATGCTTGCGCCAATCTGCACCTGCAGCGGCCGGCCCGGATCCTTGCCGACATCGAACAGGGCGCTGCCGTGCAGTAGCTCGATGCGGCGGAATTGTGCATCAAAGTTCACTGCAATCGCGCTGTCGCGATCCAGTTGGACCAGGCTACCGTCGGGCAGGTTGAGGCTGCGCCCCTCGGTGATGGTCGAGGCATAGACGTCAGAGCGCGGATGGTCCGGCGTGAACAGCAGCGCGCCAGCCGCAAAAAGCCCGATTACGGCGACGCTGGCCGCCGCCAGCCAGAGCCGCGATCGACCGCGTCGAGGTGCCTCGTTGCGCTGCCTTCGCGCAGTGGGAACGAACAGTGCCTCACGCTCGCCATGCAGCGCCACGACGGCGGGCTCGCTCGCCGCCAGGGTGCGTAGCTGTTCGGCACTCATCGTCTCCATTGCGGTCGCGGCTTTGAGATCACCGTGCAGCCGGGCGATGGCGAGGTACTCGCCCACATGCACCGGCGACTGCTTTAGCCAGATCAGAAACGCTTCCTGGTCAGTCGCCGACAATCCTTCGCGCTGGTCGAGATACCAGCTGGCTGCCTGCTCGGTCGCGCGGCGCGCGTCGGCGTTGGAAAAATCCCGGTTCGGTCGATCAGTCATAGCGACCCATTCCCTGGCGGCAGACGGTGAGTGCCTTGACGATGTACTTCTTCACCATGCTGGCGGAAATGAGCAATTGCTCGCTGATCTCGCGATAGCTCAGCTCGTCGCGGTAATGCATCACCAGCACCGCGCGGCACTTGGGCGACAGTCGGCCAATCAGCTGGCCCAGCCGCTGGCGGCGCACCTCGCGATCAACCCCCGCCGCCGCATCGCATGGCGTGGTGAGCCGCTCGATGATTTCCCCCAGACCGTCACTTCCGACAGGTGTATTGCGCCGCATCACGGCGTGCTTCTTCATCAGGTTGGCGGCGATGGTGTAGAGGTAAGCTTCCGGATTACGGATGTCATCCGCACCGTGCTGATCGGCGGCAAGCAGCCGCAGATAGGTTTCCTGCACCAGATCCTGCGCGTCCCAGGCATGCGCGGTCCGCTTCAGGAAATAGCTATTGAGCGGAGCACGCTGCTCGGAAAACAGGCGCAGCAGCCCGTGGGCATGGTCGG
The DNA here is from genome assembly GCF_014207185.1 of Rhodanobacter sp. A1T4. GTDB lineage: Bacteria > Pseudomonadota > Gammaproteobacteria > Xanthomonadales > Rhodanobacteraceae > Rhodanobacter. Next base: position 195,937 of record NZ_JACHCP010000007.1, on the reverse strand, counting down.
GTTTCACTAGCATGTCCACATGGGCGGCGTGCAGCAACGGAAAGTTCTTGAATCCGCGTCCGACTGTAGTCAGCCTTTATGACAGCCCTATGAAATGCCGGCCAAGCTGGGCGACGCGACGCCAGCATTCGCCATAAAACCTGGTTAGCGAACTGCCAGTGCCAGCACGATGCCTATCCAGAGCGTCAGGCCGAGCCAGTTGTTGTGGCGGAAGGCGGTGAGGCAGGCGTCCTTGGCGCGATGGCGGATCAGCCATAGCTGATAGCCGAACAGGGCGGCGGCTATCAGCACCCCGATCCAGTATGGCCAGCCCAGCGTGGCACGTTGGCCAACGAACAGCATGGTCAGCAGAAAGGTGCCCATCAGCACGCCGAGGATCGGCAGATCGGCATCACCGAACAGGATCGCGGTGGACTTGGCGCCGGCCTTGATGTCGTCCTCACGATCGACCATCGCGTACTCGGTGTCGTAGATCACCGACCACAGGATATTGCCGATAAACAACAGCCACGCCACCGGCGGCACGTTGCCCCCAACGGCCGCGAAGGCCATCGGGATCGACCAACCAAATGCCGCACCCAGCACCACCTGCGGCATGTGCGTGTAGCGCTTGCTGAACGGGTATGCCGCTGCCAGCGCTGCGCCGATGAACGACAGTTTGATGGTCAGTGCGTTGGTGAACAGCACCAGCAAGAAGGCGAATACGAGCAGCACGGCGAAGACGATCAGCGCCTCACGTGGCGTCACCCGTCCGCTGGCGATGGGCCGGCCGGCAGTGCGTGCAACCTGCGGATCGAGCTTGCGATCGGCGTAGTCATTGATCGCGCAGCCGGCCGCACGCATCGCGAACACGCCGAGAGTGAAAATAATCAGCGGCTTCCACGGCGGAAAATCACCGGCAGCCAGCCACAGCGCCCACCAGGTCGGCCACAACAGAAGCAGGGCGCCGATCGGGCGATCCATGCGAGTCAGCACGAGATAGTCGAGCGCCTTTTCCCGATAGCGTGGCGGCAGGTTTTGCAGCAGCCAGTCAAGGACTCGGGTTGCGCGGGTGGAACTGTCGGCGGGCCGTCGCGGTTTTTGCTCGGCTACCCTCGGTGCACCGGCACGCGAGCGCCCCGAGGGTGAAGGTGCTGTCTTGCGCGGCTGGCGTTTGCGAGGTGGTGGCGACATGCCACCAGTCTAACGCGAGCCTTCGACCTGTCGATTACATCAAGCCGTTGGCCGCGTCACGTTCCGGTGGATCGGCGTGGTCGATCGCGTTGGCTGTGACCGGGGGCCGAAACATCAAGCTGGTAAACGATCAGGTCTCAGAGCAGGTCGTCGTCGCGATCGGGTTGCAGCGGCTCGGGGTCTGCATCACGCGCGGGATGGGCGTGTCCCGGGCTTTCAATCTCGCGTTCGGGCAGGCCTTTGCCGGGTTCGGCAAACGGCGGTTGCGGGTTCATGGGGTTGGTTGGCATTGGAATGCTCCACGTTTGCTGGTGAGCATCGAGAGTGGCGGCGCAGACGTTAACGGCATGCGATAGCCAGGTGAGGGCGGTGATGACCGCTACATGGGCGAACTATGCATCTACCGAAGCGGAGTCGCTATCGCACAGCAGCAATCGGTAGGCCGGATTATCGCTTTCGTTGGAATGTGGATAACCCAACGTGCCGAGAAACTGCTGGAATATCGCCCGCTCGTGCGGTGGCACCTGGATGCCGACCAGAATGCGGCCGTAGTCGGCGCCGTGATTGCGGTAGTGGAACAGGCTGATGTTCCAGTCCGGGTGCATGTGTTCGAGAAAGCGCAGCAGCGCGCCGGGCCGCTCGGGAAATTCGAAGCGATACAACTGTTCGTCGTGCGCCAGCGTTGATCGTCCGCCGATCATGTGGCGCAGGTGCAGTTTGGCCAGTTCGTCGTCGGTGAGGTCGAGCACGCCGAAGCCTTGCTCCTTGAACGCAGCGAGCAGTGCGTCGCGGTCTTCGCGCTTGGTGATCTGCACGCCCACGAAAATATGTGCGGACGACGCATCGCCGATGCGGTAGTTGAACTCGGTGACACTGTGTTGGCCCAGCGCGGCGCAGAAGCGTTTGAAGCTGCCGCGTTCTTCGGGCACGGTGACCGCAAATACCGCTTCGCGCTGTTCGCCGATGCTGGCGCGCTCGGCAACGAAACGGAGGCGATCAAAATTCATGTTGGCGCCGGATACCACCGCCACCAGTGCGCCCTCGCAGGGACCGTGCACTGCTACATACTGCTTGAGCCCAGCCAGGGCCAGCGCGCCAGAGGGCTCCGCCACGCTGCGGGTGTCCTGATAAATGTCGCGGATCGCTGCGCAGATCGCGTCGGTGTCCACGCGCAGCATGGTGTCGACATGGCGGCGACACAGTTCGAAGGTGTGCACGCCAACCTGTTTTACGGTGGTGCCGTCGGCGAACGGACCCACTTCGTCGAGCGCGACACGTTCGCCGGCTTCCAGCGACTGTGCCATGGCATCGGAGTCCGCCGCCTGCACACCGATCACCTTGACGTTGGGTCGCAGCGCCTTGATGCAGGTTGCGATGCCTGCCAGCAAGCCACCGCCACCCACCGGCACGAAGACGGCATGCAGTGCCTCCGGATGCTGACGAAGGATTTCCAGGCCGACGGTGGCCTGTCCTGCGATCACATCGATATCGTCGAAGGGATGCACAAACACGCTGCCGTGCGTGTGTTGAAGCTGTGCCGCTTCGACCTGCGCATCGCTGTAGGAATCGCCAGTCAGCACGACCTGCACAAAGTCACCGCCGAAGCGGTGCACGGCATCGATCTTCACCTGCGGCGCGGTTACCGGCATCACGATGGTGGTCTGGATACCGAGCTTCGCCGCGGCCAGTGCCACGCCCTGCGCGTGATTGCCGGCAGACGCCGCGATAATGCCGCGCGCGCGCTGTGCGGCATCGAGTTTCACCATGCGGTTGTAGGCACCGCGCAGCTTGAATGAGAACACCGATTGCTGGTCTTCGCGTTTCAGCCAGATATCGCTGCCGAGCTTCGACGACAGCAGCGGTGCGAATTCCAGCGGCGACTCGCGTGCCACGTCATAGACGCGCGAAGACTGTGCGCGCGTCAGGATCTCGGCATCGCTTGGCGTGCCTGCGCTTTCCGCAAGCAGCGACTGCTTCTCATCGACGACGGCATTCACGGCGGTGCAGTCATCGCCACGAGTCGACCCGATTCACTGCCGCTCAGGGACAGCGTGGAAACATCGAGCACGTCGATCAGCTTACGCGTCTGCCGCACGATCTGTTCCAGCGTGGCTTCGTCGCCATGCAACACCAGCGTGAGTTGCGAGATCGCCGGGTCATGCGTGGCGGCCACGGTCAGCGTGTCGATATTGCAGTGGCGCGCGGCGAACATCCCGGCCACGCGCAGCAGCGCGCCGGATTCGTTCTGCAGAAGAATGGAGAGTGTGTGGCGCATAAGTCGGTACTCAGAACATGTCGACGAGGGGAGTGGAGGTCACCGGTGGCGCAGCGCTGGCATCGCGCGCGGCGATGTGATCGCCGGTGATCATCTGCGCGTAGGTGGCACCGGGGCCGACCATCGGATAGACGCCGGCATCGGGGTCGATCATCACTTCGAGAAAAGCCGGTCCGTCGAAGCGGAGAAAATCGGCAATAGTCGCCGCCATGGCTTCCTTGCGGTCCAGCCGCTGGGCGAACTTGAAACCATCGGCCTGCGCCGCCTTGACGAAATCCTTGCTGTGCAGGCTCTTGTCCGACGCGGCGAAGCGACCCTTGAAGTACAGCTTCTGCCACTGCCGGACCATGCCGTCGCCGAGGTTGTTGAACACCACCACTTTCACCGGCAGGTTGTAGGTGGTGCAGGCTTCCATCTCGCCGATGTTCATGCGGATGCTGGCATCGCCGTCGATGTCGATCACCAGCGCGTCGGGCCGGGCGAACTGCGCGCCGATCGCCGCCGGCAGGCCGAAGCCCATCGTGCCCATCGAACCGGAGGTGAGCCACTGCCGCGGCTCGCGGAACGCCGAGTATTGCGCCGCCCACATCTGATGCTGGCCCACGCCGGTGCTGATGATCGCGCGGCCCTGGGTGTGCTTGTTGATTTCCTCGATCACCGCATAAGGCTGGATCAATTCGCTGTCACGGTCGTAGTTCATCGCATGTACACGCTTCAGTTCGGCGATGTGCGTATGCCATGCGTCGAGCTTCGGTCGCTTGCCGTGCGCGATGCCGTACTCGGTCAGTCGCTCCAGCGTACGCACCATCGGACCGCAGTGATGCCACTGGATGGCCTTGACTTTGCCGAATTCGGCCGGGTCGATATCGATCTGCGCAATGAACTTGGCTCGCGGCGCAAACTTGTCCGGCACGCCGGCCACGCGGTCATCGAAGCGCGCACCGAGCGCAAGAATGAAATCGCAATCCTCTACCGCGTAATTGGCGTACGCCGTACCATGCATACCGAGCATGTGCAGCGCCAGTGGATCGCTGGTGTCGAGCGCACCCAGGCCCATCAGTGTGGTGGTGACGGGCAGACGGAACGCATCGACAAAGGTACGCAAGGCATGCGACGCCTCGGCCGCGATCACACCGCCGCCGGCGTAGATCAGCGGACGCTGCGCGGCATCCAGGGCAGCGAAGAACGCGGCGCATTCGGCGTCATCCAGTCGTGCGTCATTCACCGCACGCAGGCGCGCGCGATAGCCGGGAATGGGCAGACGTGACTGGCCGTCGAACCGCAGCGCAGTGTTCTGTACGTTCTTCGGAATATCCACCACCACCGGACCGGGGCGGCCAGTGCGTGCGATCTCGAACGCCGTGCGCAGCGTGGCTTCCAGCATCTCGGCGTCGGTGACCAGGAACACATGCTTGGCGCAGGCGCCCATGATGTTGCTGACCGGTGCTTCCTGGAATGCATCGCTGCCCAGCGAGGTGGTGGCGACCTGGCCGCAGATCACCACCATGGGTGTGGAGTCGGCCATGGCGTCGCGCACCGGCGTGACCATGTTGGTGGCGCCAGGGCCCGATGTGACCACCGCCACGCCAACCTTGCCTGACGCGCGCGCATAGCCCGACGCCATGAAGCCGGCACCCTGCTCATTGGCCGGCACGATCAGCGGCATCGGTTCGGTGCCGTCGGAGCGCGCGTGTTCGGCGTTGTAGCGAAACAGCGCGTCGTACACCGGCAGGATCGCGCCACCGGAATAACCGAACATTACGCTGACGCACTCGTCGGCAAGCACCTGTACCACCACTTCGGCACCGCTCATCGGTGTACCGGTGAGTGGATGCCGTGCATCGTTGATGCTAATGGACGGTGTCGGCTTGTGTGCTTTCAGCAGTTGCGTAGTCACAATGGATGTCCTGGGTTTGCCGCGAGTCGGCTGCTTACGGAATGTCTGGTGATGGCTGGCGCGCCCGCAGGTTGCACCACGCTATTCATATTTGGACGTCTAATTGCGGATTAATTCGACCGCATCCATGTTGATGCCCACCATGGCGTAGGTAGGCTCGCCGTAGATCGACTCGATCAGCGCCTCCTGATCGGTGGCGGAAAAATTCTCCCATTCGATGCCGTTGGCATCCTTGGAGATAGTGAAGCCCTTGGCCTCGTCGTCCTCGAAGCCGATATGGCGAACCTGACCGGCCTGCTCGGGGAGTTCGTTGATCGAGAAGTTCAGTTGTCGGGTGCGCCACAACGCGTACTTGTCCTGAACCACGAGCTGCGGCGACTGGCCAAGGCGCGCGCTGTAGTCGGCGATGGAGTCATCGAGGTTGCGCACAGCCAGAGCGATATGAAAACGTTTCATGAGCATTCTCAGATGAAGTTAACTTGATGAGATGGATCGGTTAGGGTCAATGGCCGCCACGCGGATGGAATCGCGTGGCGGCCATTGGTTCAGGGCTCAGCCCACTTTCTTCAGCGGTTCGGCTGCCGGCGTTGCAGCGGCTTTGCCGGCCTGCAGCCATGGCATGCGCGCGCGCAGCTCCTTGCCGACCTTCTCGATCGGATGATCGAGATCGGCCTGCTTGAACTTTTTGTAGTTCGGCAGGCCGGCCTTGTATTCCGCCGTCCAGTTCTTCGCGAAGGTGCCATCCTGGATATCGGTGAGCACGGCCTTCATGCGCTTCTTGGTCTCGGCATCGACGATGCGCGGACCGCTGACGTAATCGCCGTACTGCGCGGTCTCGGAGACGAACTCCAGCATGCGGGTGATGCCGCCTTCGTAGAACAGGTCGACGATCAGCTTCAGCTCGTGCATCACTTCGTAGTAGGCGATCTCGGGCTGGTAGCCGGCTTCGACCAGCGTCTCGAAGCCCTTGATCACCAGCTCGCTGGCGCCGCCGCACAGCACGGCTTGCTCGCCGAACAGATCGGTCTCGGTTTCTTCCTTGAAGTCGGTCTGGATCAGCATCGCGCGACCGCCACCGATACCGTCGGCATAGGCCTTGGTGGTTGCTTCGGCGTGACCGCTGACATCCTGGTGCACGGCCCAGATGCACGGCACGCCGCGGCCGCGTTCGTATTCGCTGCGCACCAGTGCACCCGGGCCCTTCGGCGCGACCAGGATCACGTCGATGTCGTCGCGCGGGCTGATCTGCTTGAAGTGGATGTTGAAGCCGTGGGCGAACAGCAGCGCAGCACCGGGCTTGATGTTCGGCTCGATCACGTCCTTGTACAGAGTTGGCTGCACCATGTCCGGCGTCAGCACGGCGACCAGATCGGCACCGATCACGGCGTGCGCGGGTTCGACCACGGCGAAGCCGTCGGCCTCGGCCTTTTTCCAGGTCGGGCCGCCGGGACGCAGGCCGATCACCACGTCGAGGCCGGAATCCTTCAGGTTCAGGGCGTGGGCGCGGCCCTGGCTGCCGTAGCCGAGAACGGCGATGCGCGCCTTGGCGAGAGTGTCGTTGGTGGTGTGGCTCATGCGGTGGCTCCTGGGTTCGATTGGGTTTGAGTCGCTTGGGTGGAAGAGTTTTTGGACGTCTGGATGGCTGGACGACCGGATGCATTGATTGGCTGAGTGGTGGCGCCATCGGAGGCGGAACCGACCAGCAGCGCGTATTTGGCTAGCGCGCCGTGGGTGACTTTGGGTGCTGGTGGATGCCAGTCGGCACGGCGGCTGGTCAGGTCGACACTGGTGCGCAGCTCGCGCTTTTCCGCATCGATGATCACGCTGTCGCCTTCGCGCAGCAGGGCGATCGGACCGCCGCGCGCGGCTTCTGGTGCGATGTGGCCGACCATGAATCCGTGGGTAGCGCCGGAAAAGCGACCGTCGGTGATCAGCGCCACGTCGTTGCCCAGGCCGCGACCGATCAGCGCCGCAGTGACGCCGAGCATTTCGCGCATGCCGGGGCCGCCCGCCGGGCCTTCGTTACGGATCACGATGACGTCGCCGGCGTGGATGTGGTCGCCCTGCACGGCGGCGAAGGCTTGCTCCTCGCTCTCGAACACGCGGGCTTTGCCTTCGAACTGACCACTTTCCTTGCCGGCCAGCTTGAGGATGCAGCCGTCCGGCGCGAGGTTGCCGTAAAGGATGGAATAGCCGCCGCGGGGCTTGAGCGGGCGGCTGACCGGATGCACCACGTCCTGCTTGTCGGCACGCGGCGCGGCGGCAGCTTCCTCGAACAGGCTGCGGCCGGTAATGGTGGGTGCGTCATCCAGCATGTCGACCGCAATCAGCTCCTGCGCTACGCGGCCGCTACCGCCCGCACCGAACAACTCGACCGCGGTATAGCGGCCGGCCGGCAGCAGGTCGGCAATCACCGGGGTATGCACCGAGGCCGGCTCGAAATCTTCCAGGTTCCATTCGATATCGGCTTCGCGGGCGATCGCCAGCAGGTGCAACACGGCATTGGTGGAGCCCGCGGTTGCCGCGACCATGCGCGCGGCATTGCGGAACGAGGTGCGGCTGAGCAGGTCGAGCGGCTTGCGGTCCTGTTTGAAGCATTCCATCACCAGTTCGCCGCAGCGAAATGCGGCCTGACCTTTGGCCGGATGCGTGGCCGGAATGTCATTGAAGCCCATTGGCGACAGCCCCAGCGTGGTCAGCACCATCGCCATCGTGTTGGCAGTGAACTGGCCGCCGCAGGCGCCAGCGCCGGGGCAAGCATCTTTTTCCACTGAGGTCAGTTCGGCATCGCTGATCTTGCCCGCACCGTGCGCGCCGACGGCCTCGAACACCTGCTGGATGGTGATCGGGTGATTGTCATGCGTGCCGTGGGCGATGCTGCCGCCATAGAGCGCGACGGCGGGGATATTCAATCGTGCCATCGCCATCGCGGCGGCCGGAATGGTCTTGTCGCAGCCGCACAGCACCACCATCGCATCGAGGCAGTGGCCGTCGACGGCCAGCTCGATCGAGTCGGTGATCACTTCACGGCTGATCAGCGAGGCGCGCATGCCTGGGGTGCCCATGGCGATGCCGTCGGTCACGGCGATGGTGTTGAACTCGATCGGCGTGCCGCCGGCGGCGCGGACGCCAGCGGCAGCATGCTCGGCCAGTTCGCGCAGGTTGAGGTTGCACGGGCTCACGTTGGACCATGTGTGCACGATGGCGACCAGCGGTTTGGCGATGGCTTCATCGTCCAGCCCGGTGGCACGCAGCATCGCGCGAGCAGGGGCCCGATCGGGGCCGGTCTTGATCTGATCACTACGCATGGGGGATTCCAGTAGTTTTGAATGGCACCGGTGTGGAAGGCATCTGCTGAGGCGGCGATATAAAAAAACTGGACGCGTCCCTGTGTCCAATCGGGGAACTGCAAATACGTTGAGGAGCGGGTTTCATGCGCTGGCGCCGGCGAACGAGGTTTCGGCGGCCTCGACGTGACGGTCGATCGCGCGCAGCACCGCATCGCGCACCGCATCGGTGCCGGCGTCGCCGCCGATGTCGCGGGTATGCGGGCCCTCGCGCAACACCTGGTCGACAGCCGCCTCGATCGCGGCGGCTTCGGCATCCAGCTGCAGCGAGTGACGCAGCAGCATCGCGGCGGAAAGGATCGTGCCGATCGGGTTGGCCACGCCCTTGCCCGCGATGTCCGGTGCTGAGCCGTGGATCGGTTCGTACAGTCCTTTGCTGCCATCGCCCAGCGAGGCCGATGGCAGCAGGCCGAGGGAACCGGCAATCGCGGCGGCTTCGTCGGTCAGGATGTCGCCGAACAGGTTCTCGGTCACCACCACGTCGTAATGCGAAGGCTGGGTCAGCAGCAGCATCGCCATCGAATCGACTAGCTGATGCTCGACAGAAATATCCGGATACTCCGGCGCGATGCGCTGCACCGTGCTGCGCCACAGCCGCGAGGTTTCCAGCACGTTGGCCTTGTCCACCGAGGTGAGATGTTTCTTGCGGCCGCGTGCCAGATCAAACGCACGACGCACCACGCGTTCGATCTCGTGCACGGTGTACTTGCACTCGTCGGTGGCGGTGTCCTCGGTGCGCGTCTTGGCGCCGAAGTAGGTGCCGCCGGTGAGTTCGCGCACGAACAGCACATCGACGTTTTTCAGCTTCTCGTTTTTCAGCGGCGACAGGTTGGCCAGTGCGGGATGCACTTGCAACGGGCGCAGGTTCGCGTACACGCCCAGCGCCGCGCGCAACGCCAGCAGCCCCTGCTCGGGGCGAACCTTGGCATTCGGATCAGACCACTTCGGTCCACCGACCGCGCCCAGCAGCACGGCATCGGCGCGTTTGCAGGCCTCCAGCGAGGCGGCCGGCAACGGCTCACCAAAAGCGTCGATGGCGGCACCACCGATCGCCTGTTCTTCAAAAGCGAAAGTATGGCCGCCATGTTTCGCGATGGCGTTGAGTACAGCCACCGCGGCAGCGGTGACTTCCGGGCCGACACCGTCGCCGGGGAGGGTAACGATATGTGCCTTCATGCGGCCTGGTCCTTGTGCTGATGTTCGTAAGCGGTGATCGCGTCGTTCTGCTGCAACAGGTAGCCAAGCTGGTCGACACCGTTGAGCAGACAGTGCTTGGCAAACGGCTCAAGCTCGAAACCGATGCGGCTGCCGTCGGGCACCGCCACGAACTGCTCGCGTACGTCGATGCTCAGCTCGATACCGGGTTGTTCCAGCAGGCGGCGATGCGCATCCGCTGGCACCACGATGGTGAGCAGGCCGTTCTTCAACGAATTGCTGCGGAAGATGTCCGCGATCTCCGACGAGATCACCGCCTGCAGGCCGAAATCCAGCAGCGCCCAAGGTGCGTGTTCGCGCGAAGAGCCGCAGCCGAAGTTGTGGCCAGCCACCAGGATGGCGCAGCCTTTCGTTTCCGGTTTATTGAGCGGGAAGTCCGGGTTGTCGCTGCCGTCGGCGCTGTAGCGCCAGTCGTTGAAGGCGAATCTGCCCAGCCCGGAGCGTTCGGTGGTGGTGAGGAAGCGCGCCGGGATGATGCGGTCAGTGTCGATGTTCTCGAACGGCAGCACGGCGGTGCGCGAGCGGATCTGTGTCAGCGGCTTCATGCGGCCTGCTCCAGAAACGTGGATGGGTCGGTGATCTGGCCGGTGACGGCAGCAACCGCTGCTACCAGCGGGCTGGCCAGCACGGTGCGTGCGCCCTTGCCCTGACGGCCTTCGAAGTTGCGATTGCTGGTGGACACCACCAGCTGGCCCGGCTGGGCGATATCGCCGTTCATGCCGATGCACATCGAGCAGCCGGCTTCGCGCCATTCGGCGCCGGCGGCACGGAACACTTCGTCCAGGCCTTCCGCCTCGGCTTCGCGCTTGATCAGCACCGAGCCGGGCACGATCAGGGCGCGCACGCCGGGCGCGACCTTGCGGCCGCGCATGACATCCGCTGCCTCGCGCAGATCGGACAAGCGCGAATTGGTGCAACTGCCGACGAAGACCACGTCGACCTTCTCTCCGGTCAAGCGCTGGCCGCCGCTGAACTGCATATAGGCCAACGCCTTTTCTTCCTGGGCATCACGGGCAGCGGGAATGGCCGCACCGATAGGCGTGACCATGCCCGGATGGGTGCCGTAGGTGATCGTGGCGCCGATGTCGGTGGCGTCGATAAACACCTCGTTGTCGTACGCCGCCCCGTCGTCGGTGACCAGCGATTTCCAGTGCGTCACGGCGGCGTCCCACGCGGCACCTTGCGGTGCACGCGGACGGCCCTTGAGCCAGGCAAAGGTAGTCTCGTCCGGGGCGATCAGGCCAGCGCGGGCGCCCGCCTCGATCGACATGTTGCACACCGTCATGCGCTGTTCCATCGACAAGGCCTCGATGGCACTACCGCGGTATTCGATCACCTGGCCGGTGCCGCCGCCCACGCCGATTTTTCCGATCACGTGCAGGATCAGATCCTTCGCGCCGACGCCAGGCTTGAGCTTGCCGTTGACGTGGATGGCCAGCGTTTTGGGCTTGCGCTGCAGCAGGCACTGCGTGGCCAGTACGTGACCGACTTCGGTGGTGCCGATGCCGAACGCCAGCGCGCCGAACGCGCCATGCGTGGCGGTGTGGCTGTCGCCGCAGACGATCGTCATGCCCGGCTGCGTAGCACCGTACTCGGGGCCGATCACGTGGACGATGCCACGGTGGTCACTCCCCCAGCCGTTCAACTCGATACCGAATTCGGCGCAGTTCGCTTCCAGCATCGCCACCTGCTGCCCAGCTTCCGGCGTGACATAGGCATAGTTGCCTGCCGCATCGGCCGGGGACGTTGGTGTTGAATGATCCAGCGTTGCCAGCACCTTGTCCGGGCGGCGCACGGGCAGCCCCCGCTGGCGCAGTTCGGTGAAGGCCTGCGGCGTGGTCACTTCGTGGATCAGGTGTAGATCAACGTACAGGGTTGCCGGGGTGTCGTTGGTTTCGGCCACCACCTCGTGGGCGTCCCAGACTTTTTCGAATAGTGTCTTCGCAGTCACGCCGCGATCTCCTTGGTTGACGGCTCTATGTGAGGAGTGCGGCCATGGATGGCCGCTTCTTGATCTTCGCGGTCAGCGATGGGCGCACTCACATAATTCAGCCAACCGCGACTGTCTTCGGTGCGGCCGTCGAACAGGCCAAAGAAGGCTTGCTGGAGCGCGCGGGTGATTGGGCCGGGCTCGCCCTTGCCGACGGGTTTACGGTCGACCGAGCGCACCGGTGTGACTTCGGCCGCGGTGCCGGTCATGAAAATCTCGTCGGCCGAATAAAGCGCCTCGCGCGGCATGTCGCGTTCTTCCACGCGCAGGCCCATGTCCTCGGCCAACGTGATGATGGTGTCGCGGGTGATGCCGGCCAGGATGCCGGCGCTGGTGGGTGGCGTGAACAGCCGGCCCTTGCGCACCAGGAACAGGTTTTCGCCGGCGCCTTCGCTGAGCAGGCCGTTGTGGCCCAACGCGATGCCTTCGTCGTAACCGCCGCGTCGTGCTTCGAACGCAATCAGCTGGCTGTTCAGGTAATTGCCGCCGGCCTTGGCCCAGCTCGGGAAAGTATTGGGCGCAGCGCGGTTCCACGATGACACGCAGACGTCGGCGCCCACCTCCAGTGCATCACCCAGATACGCGCCCCAGTCCAGCGCCATGATCGACACGTCCACCGGCGAGCCATCCTTCGGCAGCACGCCCAGGGCGCCGGCGCCGCGAAACACAATCGGCCGTACATAGGCCGAGGCCATCTGGTTGACGCGGATCAGCTCGATGCAGGCGGCGTTGATTTCGTCTTCGGTGTAACCGACGTCGATCTCGTACATGCTGGCCGATTCGAACAAACGGTGCGTGTGATCGGTCAGGCGGAAATACGCCGGCCCGCGGTGCGTGGCATAGACGCGCTCGCCCTCGAACACTGAGGAGCCGTAATGCAAGGCGTGGGCGCTGACGTGGACGGTGGCTTCGGCCCAGGGCTTGATACTGCCGTTGTGCCAGATGAAAGGTGTGGTCATGACAAGTTCCGAATGAAGTAACGAATGCGTAGTAGTCAGAGATGGGCGACGGCGACGCGCTGCATGGCTGGCGTCTGACGTTCGATGCGGTTGACGATGTCCAGCGCTGCTAGTGCGGTGGCTTCGACGATGTCGGTGCTGACACCGTGGCCGCGCCAGTCGCGTTCGTTGTGGCGCACGGTGAGCTGGGCCTGACCCTGCGCATCGCCGCCTTCGCTGACCGAGCGCACGGCGAAGTCGGTCAGCTTCAGTTCGTTGCCCGCAGCGCGTTCGATTGCGCGCAACACGGCGTCGACCGGGCCGTCGCCGATCGCGGTTTCGCTGGCTTCCTGACCGTCGTCGTGCGCCAGCTTGACCGAGGCCGAGGCGCTGCCGCCCAGGTGCGTGGTGGTGTTGAGCTGCACGATCCGCCACGGGCCAGCGGCATCGGGATCCAGACCCATCGCGATGGCTTCCAGATCCTCGTCGTGGATTTCTCGCTTTTTGTCGGCCAGTGTTTTGAAGCGCGCAAAGATGTCGTCCATCGCGGTCTCGTCGACCTTTTGGCCCAGACTTTCCAGGCGCTGGCGCAGCGCGGCGCGGCCGGAATGCTTGCCCAGCACCATGCGTACCTCGGGAATGCCGACGTCTTCCGAACGCATGATTTCGTAAGTGCCACGATGTTTCAGCATGCCGTGCTGGTGGATGCCCGATTCGTGCGCAAACGCGTTATCGCCGACGATGGCCTTGTTGCGCGGCACGGCCTGGCCGGTGATCTGGGTCAGCAGGCGTGAGGTCGGATGCAGCTTGCGTGTGTCGATGCGGGTATCGACGTCGAAATAGGGCGCGCGCACCTTCAGGGCCATGACGATTTCTTCCAGCGACGCGTTGCCGGCACGCTCGCCGATGCCGTTGATGGTGCACTCGACTTGACGCGCGCCGGCGCTGATCGCGGCCAGGCTGTTGGCCACGGCCATGCCCAGATCGTCGTGGCAATGGCTGGAGAAGATCACCTTGTCGGCGCCTTTGACGTTCTTGCGCAGGTAAGTGAACAGCTCGAAGATTTCCGATGGCGTCGTGTAACCGACCGTATCCGGCGCGTTGACGGTGGTGGCGCCCGCAGCAATGGCGGCGCTGAACACCTCGACCAGAAAGTCTGGTTCCGTCCGTAACGCGTCCTCAGCGGAGAACTCCACTTCATGGCACAGGCCGCGGGCGCGCTCGACGGCCATCACGGTCGTGTCCAGCACTTGTGCCTTGCTCATGCGCAGCTTGTGCTCGCGATGCAGCGGGCTGGTCGACAGAAAGACATGAATGCGCGAATGGTTGGCTTTTTCCAGTGCTCGGCCGGTGGTGTCGATGTCGCCGGTCTGGCAGCGCGCCAGGCCGCAAACGGTGGTGGTCTTCAGCAGCCGGGCGATGTCGGCGACGGCAGCAAAGTCATCCGGCGAGGCTTGCGGAAAGCCGGCCTCGAGCACGTCGACGCCAAGTGCCTCTAGCGCCTGCGCCATGCGCAGCTTGGCGCGGCGGTCCATCGAGAAGCCGGGCGCCTGTTCGCCATCGCGCAAGGTAGTGTCGAAAATACGCACGTGATCGGCCGCTACGTCGCTGATGCCGTCGTCAGATTGCTGGTCTTGGTTTTTCATCATGGCTCCGCTGTGTGTGCGTTGCCGATGGCATTAAAAAACCCCGCTCCGTTGCCGGTGCGGGGTTCTTTGGGAGTCTTCAGGTTTTTCTATCACCCTGGACACATGCCCTCAGCCCGCACCTCCGTTGGTAATAAGGAGTACGAGTACAAGGGTAACGAGAAGCTTGCCGCGCAGCTGCAGCAGGGCATCGACCGAGACGAGGCGGCTGGTCGGAGTACGGCTGCGGTGGCTTGTGCGTTGCGACATGTGGTTGACCGTAAGGCACCTTGGTAAAGCCTGTCAACCTTTTTCTGAAGTAGTTTCCTTGGTAACTTTTTTGTTGCGGGCAAATCCGCATTTGGACGGCTGGCCGTCCAGATGTTCTGCCACGCGTTTGCGCTGGCTATGAAAGGATCGAACGCAGATACAGTTGCAGCGCGCGCTCCAGCTGGGCGAGTGCGTTCTTGCGATCGGGGAGGCCGGGCTCCGCATTTATTGCCAGCGCGGCCTTCATCAGTTGCTGGACGACTATCGTTGCCGCCTGCAATGTGACGAGGGGCATGCTGGGTGACTTCTGTCGCAAGATTGCCTGAAGCTCGGCACGCAAGCGCTTGCGGATGGTGGTGCCATGGCTTGCGGGAAGCGATGCCGATTCCGCAAGCACGGCAAAGGCCGGATAGCGCCGACGAAAGAGCACCAGAAAGCCGATCAGCTGCGTACCGAGCTGATCGATGTCCCATGTTCCGGCTTGTGCGACGAGTGTTGCCAACCTCGCATACAACGCTTCGGTGTATTCGGCCAGCAGCGCCTGTACCAGCGCTTCCCTGCTCGGGAAAAACTGGTAGAGCGAGCCGATCGAGGCGCCTGCGCGGGCAGCAATCTCGGTCAGTGTGACCGCATCGTAACCCTTCTCGACAAAGCAGCTGGCGGCCGCGTTCAACAGCGCGGCGACGCGCTCGTGCCCCCGTTTGCGGGTGGGTTCGCGCATGGCTTGGCTTGCTTTTTGTGAGGTCATCCTCATAAAATCCTAAGTGAGCGTATCCTCACATATATGCTTGAACTATGGTTTGGAGGCTATTGTGGAAAACTTGAATCCGCAGAATACCGCGCTTGTTCTGATTGATCTGCAAAAGGGCATTGCACCCTTTGCCGGCGGGCCGCACAGCTCGTCCGACGTGTTTGCACGGGCTGGCGCGCTGGCATCGCGCTTTCGCGCCTTGAAGGCGCCGGTGGTACTGGTGCGCGTGGGCTGGTCGGCTGATTTTGGCGATGCGCTCAAGCAGCCGGTCGATCGTCCGGCGCCTGTTTCACCGAATGGTTTGCCGGCCAACTGGCTCGAGCTTGCCGATGAACTCGCGACCGAACCGGGCGATATTCTTGTCATGAAACGCCAGTGGGGTGCTTTTTACGGCACCGATCTCGACCTGCAACTGCGCCGTCGCGGCATCACGCAGATCGTGCTGGGCGGCATCTCCACCAACATCGGTGTCGAGTCGACCGCGCGTTCTGCGTGGGAGCATGGCTATGCCGTGATCTTTGCCGAAGACGCGATGAGCGCAGCGAATGCCGAGCAGCACCGCTTCGCGATCGACAACATCTTTCCGCGGCTGGGTCGGGTGCGATCGACGGCTGAGATTCTCGGGATCTTGGCCTGAGATCTGGGTCCGTGGCATCGAATCTGTCATTAGCACGGCTAGACGCTTTTGAAGGCATCCATCATTTGATACGCGTTGGCTATGCTAATGACTGAGCAGCCAGGCCTTGAGCGCTTGGTCATCCGCCGTCAGCGGCTCGGCGATGGCCGGGCGAGCCAGCATGGCGGAGAGTGCGTCCGGTACATCGACAGGGTGTCCGATCAACGGCTCGACCACGCTGTCGAACTTGGCCGGATGGGCGGTGGCAACCACGGTCCATGACGTGGTGTCGCCGGCGGCGCGCAGCTGGTCGAGCCGGTGCACGGCGGTCGCGGTATGTGGGCAGAACACCTCGCCGTGATCGCGGGCGTGGGCGGTGATGGTTGCTTGAATCGCTTCGTCGCTGACGCTGTGCGCTTGCAGTAATTGGCGCATCACGTGCTCATCGGGAAAGGTCCAACGCAGTCGTTCGACGTTGCTCGGCGCGCCTACGTCCATCGCGTTGGCAAGCGTGGTGATCGCCGCGCGCGGCTGGTAGTCGGCACCGGCGAAATAGTCGGATAGGGTGGTGTTGGCGTTGCAGGCGAGCTGCACCTGGCCGATCGGTAAGCCCATTTCGCGCACCCACAGGCAGGCCATCGCGTTGCCGAGGTTGCCGGTGGGCACGATGACATTGAGCGGTTCGCCGTGTTCGCGCCACCAGCCCAGCGCGGCGTGCGCGTAGTAGCTCATCTGCGGCAGCAGGCGCCCGAGGCTGATGCTGTTGGCCGAGGTCAGCGGCACGGTGGCCTGCAGCTTCGTATCGCTGAGCGCCGCCTTGACCATGCGCTGGCAGTCGTCGAAACGGCCGTCTATACGCAATGCGTGCACGTTGTCGCCGAAGCAGCCCAGCTGATGCGCCTGGCGTGGCGACACCTTGCCATCGGGATACAAAATCACCACGCGCAAACCGGACTGGTGGTGGAAAGCCGCGCCCACGGCAGCACCCGTATCGCCAGAGGTAGCGACGAGAATCGTCAGCGGCCGCGCATCGGCACGCGGCAGCCTTCGCATGCAGGCAGCGAGGAAGCGCGCGCCGATATCCTTGAAGGCGGCGGTCGGGCCGTGGAAGAGTTCCAGCACGTGCGCGTTGCCCCGCGGCAGTGCGCGCATCGGCGTGTCTAGATTCAGTGATTCGGCGCAAATCGCAGGTAGTTCATCCGCCAGCGCATCGCCGGCGAAGAACGGCGCCAGAAGGGTGGCGGCGGTATCGGCGAGCGTGCCGTGTGGATCGAACGCGGACGCATCGAGTCGCGGAAGCGCCTCGGGCGCGTATAGGCCACCGTCGGGCGCCAAGCCGGCGGCAATGGCGGCGCTGATCGACACGGTCGGGCTGCCGCCACGCGTGCTGACATAGTGCATCGCGGCCGCCGTCGCGGCGGCTTTCAATATGGCTGCCGTCATGCGCCCTCGCCGGCCGGAGCCTTGATCCAGGTATTTTCGTCTATGGCATCGATCAGCCGCGCGGCTGGGCCATCAACGGGTGCGACATAGGTGTCGCTATCAAGTCCGGCGTCGGCGAATGCGGCGCGCATGGACGCAGCGGCGGCCTCGGCATCGGCCCGCTGCTCGTACCAGCCGAATACGCTGGGGCCGGCACCGGAGATGCTGGCGCCCATGGCGCGATGATCGAGCGCAGCCTGCTTCACTCGGGCGAAGTTCGGTACCAGCGAAGCGCGGCGCGGTTCCACCAGCACGTCCTTGAGGCCTTCGCGCACCAGCGCAGCGTCGCTGCGATAGCAGCCAGCCAGTACCAGGGCGAGGTTGGCACTCTGCGCCACAAACGCGCTCAGCGGATACTCGCCGGCCAGCGCTGCGCGGGCCTTGCGCGTTTCCAGCACGTAATGCGGATGCACCAGCGCGCAGTGCCACGCGGCTGGGACGGGAATGCGCAGCAGGCGATCATGGGTTGCCAGAACCAGGCCACCAAGCAGCATCGGGCCCAAGTTGTCGCCGTGCCGGCTGCCGCTGGCGACCGTTTCGCCATCGAGCGCAAAGCCATACAGTGATTCATGCGGCAGCGGCTTTTCCAGCAGTGCGTTGGCGGCGATCAGCGCGGCCACGCACGATGCGGCCGATCCGGCCATGCCGGAACCCAGGGCGATGCCCTTGTGCAGCACGATTTCAAAACCATGGCGCAGACCGAGCGCCTTGCGCAGCGATATCAACGCGGCGCCGGCCGTATTGCCCTGCGCGTCGGTGGGCAGATCGACCACGCTGCCGTGGATTGCCGAAATGCGCACCACGGGTTCCTCGATGCGGCGCACGTCGGCGCGGTCACCGGCGCCAGCCATGCTGTGGCCGAGGATGTCGAAACCTACCCCCACGTTGCCCACACAGGCGGGGGCAAAGGCGAGAGCACGGCGGGCACGTTGCGGAGCGGACTTCATGACTTCCTGCGGCTGACTGTTCGGTTGTGCAGCATTGTTCTGCGGTAGCGCGCTCATGCGTGCACCTGCAGCGATTCGGCGATGCGCAGCAAGTCGGCAAACACGCCGGCAGCCGTCACTTCCGGTCCGGCACCCGGGCCTTGCACCAACATAGGATTATCGCAGTAGCGGCGGGTACGAAACTGCACCACGTTATCGGTCAGCCGCGTATGGGCAAATGCGTGCGAGGCCGGCAGCACCATCAGCCGCACGCTGGCGTGGCCGGCATGGTCCAGATGGGCGACGTGGCGCAGCACACCATTGCAGGCGCGTGCCTCGGCCAGCTTGGCCGCCATCGGCGCGTCCAGCTCGTCCAGTCGCTGCATGAATTCCTCACGCGGCAGCTCGTCCAGTGCGGCCGGTACCAGGCTTTCCACCGATACATCATCCAGCGACAGCGACCAGCCCGCTTCGCGTGCCAGGATCACCAGCTTGCGCGCCACGTCGGTACCGGAGAGATCGTCGCGCGGATCGGGCTCGGTATAACCCAGCGCATGCGCTTCGCGCACCAGTGCCGAAAATGGCTGCGCGCCGTCGTGGCGGTTGCACAGCCACGCCAGCGTGCCGGAAAACATGCCCTCGGCGGCCAGCAGCTCGTCGCCGGTATCGAGCAGATCGCGCAGCGTCTGTACTACCGGCAGCCCGGCACACACCGTGGCTTCGTAGCGAAAGCGCGAGCCGTCGGCACACGCGCGCTGGATGGCCTGCCAGCGATCCAGCGGACCGCTGCCGGCCAGCTTGTTCGGGGTCACCACATGCAGGCCGGATTTGAGCCAGGCCGGGTAGCGCGAGACGATGTCGTCATTGGCGCTGCAGTCGATCAACAGTGCATGGCGGCCGCCGCTGCGCACGTGCTCGGCAAAAGCATCCAGGTCATTCGGCCGCCAGGTCTGCGCGCCGCCGTGGCGGCCGTTGAGTTCGGCGTCGTCGCAGTCCAGCCACATGCGCTTGCTGGCGACCACGCCGCGCAGTTGCAGGGTCAGTCCGCTGTCCCGCAGCAGCCGTGGTTGTGCTGCACGCAGCTGATCCAGCAGGGCGCTGCCGACCCGACCGGGACCGATCAGGCCAACGGCCAGCACCCGCTGACGCAGCGACGGTGGCGCCAGCGGGAAGGCCGCGCGACGTTTGAGGGGTTGTTCGGCGAGTTGGGGTGCACAGATGTTCACAGTAGCCTCCGGATGAGGCCCCGATCTCTGTGGCGGGTCGGTGTGTGCCGGCTCGCCTCTTGGAGGGCGGAGCCGTTGCGCGTTTGTTAGAACCTATTCGCGCACCGACTCCCACCCCGTACCAGTACCGGTCGTGGTGGTAATCGTAATGGTGGACGAGGAAATGCCGGTCGGCGCTATGCCTACCGACGATGGCATGACGCCGGCGTTAACCGGTGCGAAATGCATGCGTGCTGGCAGGAAGGTCGATGACATGGCCTGAACATAGATGCGATGCAGCAACGGCGTCAATAGGTGCAATTGAAACTTTTTACACGGATAAAGCCCGCTATAAACCACTTGGACTTTGGAAAAAGACTTAAAAATGAGGTGCGAGGAAAAGCTCGGGTCGACCGGTACGGATGTTATTTAGGAGCCACCAAGTGGCGTCACCAGATGCAACCCCTGATCGGCAAGGGAGATGCTTCCATCCGGAAGTGCATCTATATCGCGATCCGCTATTCGGCTTTGGCTATCCCAAGGGTTTTGTTCTACGGGGCCAGGCACGTAGATATCCCACTTGCCGTACTCGGGTGTCGGACGCTCAAGGGAGTCCGCAATGCTGAAGTTTATGGGTACTCGTGCGTACCAGTAGCCATCCATGGAATGATCGTTTGATCCAGGGGTAGGGAATGTCCATTTGCGAACAGCATCAAGAGAGGCATTGGCAAGGAGGGACCTCCACCTTTTCATAGTCGACTCGGAAGGCATACCACCTGGTTGGGCATCCAGGTTGACTTGTTCGGCAAAGGCATCGACCGCCTGCCCCTGCTTATTCACTCGAACTAATAAATACACCGAGCCGGCAACACGATCCCGGATTGCCGAAGCAGGATACGTTGGAGGAATTCGGTTTGCATATAGGGAGCCTTTGGCATTCGTATTTTGATCGAATTGGGCTCCGCTCATCCGAAGAACGTAATTTCCGTTGTCTTGAGGCTGGGCAATAACGCGGACGTTCATTTTTGCCGCTGCGGCGACTGGCTGGCCGTCACGCTTTGTCGGCGCAAATCGCCATGATGGAACGCCCTTATTCATCAGATCCACAACAGCGCTGGGAAGCTTGCTGGTTTGGTCCAAGGTAAAGCTGCGAACGGTCCCGTCGGGCGCCACGATAATGGAGCCTGTAACGAGCATGCTCGCCTGGAACTGCTTTTGTGAGCTAGCCGCTGCGGTGAGCGCTGTGCAAGACAGAACAGCGAGAAATAGCCAAGACGTTAAACGATTCATCCCTGATCTCCCTTATGACTTGTTTCAAGTCTATCCAGTTTCTCTTCGCATTTGGGTTAAAGCTAATGCAGGATGAATCTTAGTCAATCATGGTCTTTTCGCGAACGGTCTGTCAGCGCGCCAGGGCGTAGCTCAACTAATTCGATAATTAAATAAAACACTTGGCAAATTGCGGTGCGTTCGTTGTGCCCGCTCGATGAGAACCACTTTTGATTTGACGAAAGGCCGTCTCACCTCAGCAAGTGGCATTGGCTACGCTTCTCGTGCGCCATAAGCGCTGGCCTGGTGACAGGCCAGCATGGTTACGTCTGTAATTTTGCTGCGTTACCGCAACGAACGAGGCGAGCTTTTTGCCATCCGTCAAAGCTTCGCCGAAAACGTGAGTTCATAGCTGCGCTCCGGTATCGTGAAATACAGTGGAGTGCTGTCTTCCGCGGTGTAGCCGGACAGGTAGTAGATGCTCTTGTTGTCGAAGACGTTGTTGACCTGCACGCCGACCTTGATGCTCTTCAGTGCGCCAAAGCCTTCGGTAAACGTATAACTCGCCGCAAAGTTGGTGATGGCATAGCCTCCGAACGGCTGTTGCAGGCCGGTATCGCCATAGCGATGGCCGACGAATTTGTCGATCAGCGAGGCGTACAGCGGCCCGCTGCTGTAGATCACGCCCAGCGCGGCGGTCTTGCTTGGCGCGTTCGGCAACCACTGGTTGGTAGCGTTGTCGATAGCGCGGTTGAGCGAGCCATTCGCGTATACGCTGAAGCCGTTGCCGAGCAGATAGGTGCCCTCGGCTTCCAGGCCTTTGTAGACGGCGCCGCCGGCGTTGTAGAACGTGGTAGTGCCGGCAACGGTACGGCTTTCGATCTTGTTGTTGAAATTGATGTAGTAACCGTCAGCCGAGACTGTGAGACGGCCATCGGTCCAGGTGGTGCCGAGTTGTTTGTTGATGGTCTGCTCGGGTTTGAGCGTGTTGTCCTGCGGCGCGGTGGTATAGAAAGTATTGAGGTTGGGCGCCAGGAAGCCCTTGGCGACCTGCGCATAGGCGGTCCAGTTGTCACTCAGCTGCCAGTGCAGTGCCAGCGATGGCAACAGCTTGGTGAAGTCCTTGGAGTACTGCAGCGGATCGCCAGTTTTCTGGTTGACGGTTGCGTCGAGGTTGCGCTTGAAGTCGGCGTACTTTACGCCGCCGGTCAGTGACACCTGGTCGGTGATGTTCCAGTTGTATTCGAGGAATGGCTGGAAAGTGGTCAGCGTATCGGTCATGTAGCGATCGGTAGCCTGGGAAGGCGTGCCGTTGAGCGCGAAGTCCTGGCTGTCGTCCACCTCGTACTGCCAGCGCAGGTTGTTCTGATGGTCGTACCAGAAGCCGGTGCGCACTTCACCGGGTCCAAAGTCCTTGCTCAGGCGAAAGATATCGCCCCACGACGTATAGGTATTGCGCATGCGCTGACCCGGCACATCGGTCGGACTGTAGACCGTGCCGTTGGGGGTCTCGCCATTCGGATCTTCGCCGTTGTAGCCGAAGTGGTTGTAGGAGTACGTGTAGAGCTTGTTGTCGATGGTCCAGCCATCGAACGCCGAGTGCAGCCCGATGTAACCCATATAGGTACTGATGTCGTCGAAGTTGTAGCCGTAGTAATCCTGACTGTCGGGGTTGTTGGTCAGGCCGTAGTTCGGGCCATAGGCGTTGATCTGTTCGCGTGTAGCACCCAGTGGAACGTCCTGGTGGATCTTGTTGTACATGCCGACGAAGGTCAGGGTCGTATTGTCGCCGATCGGTTGCACGACCTTGGCGAAAATATTCTGCCGGCGCTGTCCGGAGTAAGTCAGATAGCCGTCCGAACTGGCGTTCTCCACATTGATCAGCGCCGTGGTACCACCGGTCTGCTGGATCACACCGGTATCGAGCTGAGCGCCTTCGACCCAGGTTCCAAAGCTACCGTAGGTCAGATAGGGCTCGATGCCGAAGGTGTTGGACGGCGTGCGCGAACCCACCGCAATGGTGCCGCCGAAGGTGGCGTTACCCAACGTGCTGGCCGTGCCCGGGCCGCGATCGACGACGATGCTGCCGGTGTCCTGGTTGGTGAAGTACGAGGTCGAGTGATGGGTGAAGTCGTTCGAGTCGCCCCAGGGAATGCCATCGAATGTCACGTTGTATTCGCCGTCCTGGAAGCCGCGCATGGTCACGCTCTGGGCTTCCATCAGGCCCGGACCGTTTGGCGCGACAGTGGAGACGCTCGGTGCGATGGAAATCGCGTCGCTGTAGTCGCCGGTCGTCGCCACATTCTCGCGCAGGTACTGCTCGCCGATGATCGACTGCGGCTGTACTGCAATCATCGAACCCTGCGTCGGTGCAATCTGATCGACGGTGACGGCGGCACCGGTGACTTTTACCGCATCCAGATTTTGCACTTTCTTGGTTGAATCCGTTGTGGCATCACCGGTCGTCGTTGGCGCAGAGACGGCCGGAGTCACGTCGCTGGCGCGACTGGCCAGCGGCAATGCTGCAGCCAGACACAAGGCAAGGTGAATGCTCTTGAAAAGGGTAGTGCGACTTATCCGCTTCATGGTTATCCAGAAAGAGTGGTTAATGACCTAACGACCACTATTTCTAGTTTCAAACCATGACAATTTGATAACCAAATTGTCGTTATGAAGACTATTTTAAAAATACCAAAATAATACTTAAATACTAAGCTGAAACTAAGCATGCATAAGAAACAAAGCGCAAATTTTTACGGTGAAATTGCTGCCTGTTTTTTGCAAATTTCAGCCCGTTTAAGTCACAATCTGTACCAATGCATCGTGGAATTCAATGATCGTGAAGTTTTAGCGAAGCGGAACTCATGCCTTGACCAAAGCGGCTTTTGTGCATTTGAGTTGATTATCTCGTGTGATTCAAGTGTTGCATCATTAAATAGATTATTGAACGTATGATGGCTGTGTCGGATCGAAGCTGCACAGAAGTTGTCTTTCCGGTTATTTTATGTGGCAATGGACATCATATTGGTCGAATAACACTTAAATTGTCGCGATTCGACTTCGAACGGATAGGGGATGACTGCTGCCGAGCGGATGCCGTCCAGCCGTAACGCGAAAACACGTTGATGTGTTTAGACGTTTTTTGATGCGTCAGAGCGTCTTAGCGTGAAGCCGATAAGCATCGGCATCACCAGCAAAACCATCGGGTACTGCAGCATCAGTCCGGCGATGATGGCGATGGCCAGGGGTTGTTGCAAACCCGAGCCCTGACCGATGGCAAGCGCCAATGGGAGCAAGGTAAGAATCGCGGCCAGGGTGGTCATGGTGATCGGCCGCAGGCGATCTTCGCTCGCCTGGCGCAGGGCGCGCCGCGGCTCCACGGTTTCAGCGAGGCTCACGTATTCAGATACGTAGAAGATCGCCATCTCGGTGCCGATACCGATGATCATCGTCATGCCCATCATCGCGGTGATGTTGAAATCGACGCCACTCAGCCACAGTGCGATGAACACCGCGGTGGTCGAAAACAGCGAGCAGCCCAGTACGATAAGCGCCAGCCACAGTCGCTGATATAGAAACATCAGCAGGATGAACTCGGCCACCAACGCTGCGGCAAACACCTTGCTCAAACCGACAAAGGCGATCTGCTGCTGCTGATACAGGCCGCCCAATTCGTAGCGAACGCCAGCGTCGAGCATGCTGGGCTTGGCCAGCAGCGTTTTTACATCGGCCACCGCGGCGCCTATGCCGCGACCTTCGATGCGCGCGGTGACGGCGACCATGGGCTGCAGATCTTCGCGCGAAATCTGCGGCTGGCCGCTCACCGGTTGCAGCGTAGCGACACGGCCCAGCGGAAACACGTGGCCATCCGGCGCGCGGATTGGCAGGCGCGCAAGCTGGGGAATCTTCAATCCCATCGCGCCGGGAATCCACACGCGCACGCCGACGCTCTTGGTCAGCTGCGGTAGCTGTGTGGCAACGGTGCCGGACAAGGCCTGATCCACGACCTGGGTGATCGCATCGACCGTCATGCCTTCGAACGCTGCCCTGGCGGCATCGATGTTGACGTTGAGCGCATCGCCGGCCAGCTGTACGCCACTCTTGATCTCGACCACGCCGTCAATCTTGCCGATCGCCTTTGCCACCTTGTCGGCCTGATTGTCCAGTTCACTCGGATCGGTGCCGTAAAGCTTGATCTCGATCGGCTCCGGTACGGCAGTGAGATCGCCGATAAGATCTTCCATCAGCTGTGCCAGCTCGATCTGCACGCCGGGCACATGGCTTTCGATGTTTCCGCGCACCGCGCTCATCACGTCTTCGGTGGCACGCGCATGATTGGGCTTGAGCTTGACGAAGAAATCGCCGTGATACGACTGTCCGAGATCACCACCGAGGCCGGTGCCGAGCCGGCGAGAAAACGTATCGACTTCCGGCATCGCCTTGAGGATGGCTTCGATTTCGCCGACCTGGCGCGAGGTCTCCGTCAACGAGGTGCCGGGCGCGGTGTAGTAATCCATCACGAAGCCGCTTTCGTCGACTGTCGGCATGAAACCGGTGGAGACACGGGTATAAGCGACATAGCCAAGCACCAGCAGCGGAACCAGCACTGGCGCGAGCAGCCACGGGCGACGGGCGAGGCCGTCGTAAAGCGGACCGTGTGCGCGTCGCAGCCATCCGCGAGGATTGCTGCCCGGGTCCTGCCAGCGCCGGAAATTGATCAACTGCCGCGCCAGCAGCGGCACCACCAGCGCTGTCATCAGCCAGGATACGATCAGTGCGCTGGCCATGGTGATCGACAGCGCTTTTGAAAACGCACCGGTTACGCCGTCGAGAAAGCCCAACGGGATAAAGACGATCAGCGTGGCCAGACTCGAACCCGATAATGGCGCCATGAATTCGCGTGCCGCCGGCAATACCGCATCGGCACCGATCGCACCCTGGCCATCCTCGTGCACGGCGCCGGCGCGGCGCGCGATATGTTCGATCATCACGATCACGTCGTCGATCACCAGACCGACCGCCGCCGCAATGCCACCCAGCGTCATGATGTTGAAACTCAGTCCCAGCACGCTCAGCAGCAGAACGGTAATCGCCAGCGTTGCCGGCACGACGACAATCGTGATCAGGGTGACGCGCAGATTGCGCAGAAACAGCAGCATCACGATGGCTGCCAGCACCAGGCCGATGATCACCGCATCACGCACGCTGCTGGCCGATTCGGTGACCAGCTCGCTCTGGTCGTACCAGTTGCGGATGGAAACGCCGCGTGGCAGCGCGAAATCAGCCAGCTTGTCGCGCACCGCCTGCGCGATCTGCACGGCATTGCCATCGGGCTGCTCATAAACGTTGAACAGCACGGCCGGCTTGCCGTCCTCGGCTACCTTGATCCATTGCGGTATGTAGCCATCGTGCACCGTCGCCACATCCGACAGCTTGATCCAGCCGGTCGCGTCACTCTTCAATACGACATGGCGCAGTGCGTCGATGCCTTTCAGCGAATGATCGGCGACGACGAGATAGAGCTTGTTGTGGTCCTGCACGTGGCCGACCGCCTGCAGCGCGTTGGCGCCGGACAGCGCCGTGACCAGATCGCTCAATGCCAGACCGTGCAAGGCAAGCTTCTGCGGGTCGGCTTCTACCTGGACTTCGGCTGTCTCGCCACCTTGCACATCGACGTGTGAGAGTCCCGGCACCGCGGCCAGCAGCGGCACGATCTGGTACTGCGCCAGATCCCTCAGCGCGACCGGCGACATCATGTCGGAGTGCAGCGCGTACGAGATGATCGGGAACACCGTCGGGTCCATTCTGCGCACGCCGTACGTACTACCCGCCGGCAGCGTCGGCAGCACGCGCGCAATGGCCGCATCGACCAACAGGGTCGACGAGGTCATGTCGCGACCCCAGCCGAAATCGATCGACACCTGCGCCGAACCACGCGTGGTTTCCGAGCGCACGTTGACCACGCCGGGCACGGTACGGATGGCCTCCTCTACCGGACGGGTGACCAACAGCGCGGTCTGACCGGCGGGTCGATCACCGGCATCGAGGTCCACCACGACGCGCGGAAACGACACCTGCGGAAACAGGCCGACCGGCAGCGACAGTGCGCTCGCCAGACCAGCGAGGGCCAACGCCAGTGCAACGATGATGAGCGTTCGCCCATGGCGCGCCAGCCAGTTGGGCTCACTCGATACCGGTTCGCTCACTTCGACGGCTCCGCCATGCGAACTGCCATGCCGTCATCGATTTGCGTATTGCCTACGACGACGAGCGGGCGCTGTGCATCCAGTGCGCCGCTGACCACCGAGACCGTATCCGACTCGCCAACAAGGGTGACTGGAATCTTGACCGCCTTGCTGTCGGCCACCTGATACACCTGCCACGTGCTGCCATCACCGACCAGCGCATCGCGCGGTACCAGCCAGCCACGCCATTGGCCGACGGTGATGTCGGCGCGATAACCCATGCCGGCGATCACGGTGCCGTCGGGCGTGATATCCGCGTTCTGCAGATGTGTACGCGTGTCGAGCATGCCGGCGACGCGTTTCACCACGCCGGTGACCGAAGCTCCCGCGCCCAATGGCACCAGCATGACTTTGTCGCCGGGCACGGGCGCATGCTGCGGATCCAGCTCGATGCCGACGCTGACTACCACGCCGCCGCCGCGCGCCAGCGAGAGCAGCGGTGCGCCCGGCTGCAAGGTATCGCCGCGCGTGGCCGCGATGCTGCTGACGATGCCGTCGACCGGTGCGAGCAGCTCGACCGTGGTGCCGTCGCCCTGCTGTCTGCGCAGCGCATCGAGTGCGGAGCGCGCGTCGCTGGCCGCCTTGTCTGCCTGCGCCAATTGATCGCGTATGGCGAGTTGATGCGACAGCAACTGCGCGGTGTGCTCGCGCTGCGCGCGCGCAACGTTCAACGCCGTACGCGCCTGCTGATACGCCGCCACCGCCGCCGGTGAAAGCGTGAAGGTGAGCAGGTGCTGACCGCGGTGCACGGCGGTGCCGGCGGTGACATCGAATTGGGTCACCGCGCCTTCGGCCTGGATGTTTAGCGTGGATGCTGCATCGATCGTCGGCGTGGCCGTGCCATAAGCGCTGATGATGTCCGGCAGACTGCCCTGATGCACCGCCTGGGTGGTTACCGCCGCGCTGATCTTGTCGCTGTCGCCGCTGTCTGTCGTGGCGCCGCCGCAAGCGGCAAGCGTCAGCGCCAAAGTTGGCAGGACAAACGGGCGAAGACGCATGTTCATGGCGCGATGACATCCTGGGAAAGGGAATCGGGCATGCCAGTGCCAAGCAGCGTATCCATGGCGACCTGCTGCTCCAGCACGGTCTGCTGCAGCGTAATCGCCGCGGCCTGGTGGCTCTGCGCGGCCACGATCAGATCCACGTAGGTGCGCAGATCGATCAGTCCCAGCTGCTGCGCGCTGGTTGCCTGGTCGGCATCGTGGATGGCTGCCGGCAACGCCGGCAACAGCTCGGCGAGTTGGGCACGCGCCTGCGATTGTTCGGTGAGCAGCGCATCGACTTCACTGTGCGCCGCGGTCAGCCGCGCAAAGTATTCGTCATGCAACTGCTGCCGCGTTGCTTTCGCGATGGCGATATTGCCCTGGTTGCGATCGAAGATCGGCAGATCGAAGGTAATCGCAGGACCGCCGTTGCGCACACGACTGTTGTCCTGCGAGGCAGCGTAGCCTATCGACAGCATCGGGAACTGGGCCAGCACGGCCGCGCGCAAGGTCGCTTCCTGTGCCTGATAGCCAAGCTGCAGGGCGACCAGATCGGGCCGGCGACGTTCGATACTCTTTGCGCTGCTGCGGATGCTATCCGCATCGGGTGCGGGCAGGTTGAGTGTCGCTGGCAGCGGGATTGCCGCATCTGCTGCGACACCGAGCAACGCCGCCAATTCATGCTGCTGGCCAAGCAGACGACGTTGCAGATCATCGTAGGACGTACGGGCATCCGCCGCCGCCACAAAATCCGGCGAGGCCGCGGTCAGATCGGTGTTACCTTCGGCGATGCTTTTGCGCAGCTGCTGGTTGCGTTGTTCCAGCTGAGTCAGCGTGTGACTTTGCAATGCCCGCAGTCTTTCACCCTCAACCAGATCAACGACCAGCATTTGCGTCTTGCCGAGGGTCTGCCATTCCTGCCACAGCAAACTGGCGTCGACCTCGGCAGCGGCGGCCTTTGCCGCCTGCCGTCGCGGCGCCAGCGTGACCAGTGAGCGGATGTCCTCGCTGATGCCGGCGGTCCACGCGGTGGCGTCGCCTACGCCGGAGATGAGATAGCCGATGCTGCCATTGACGGAAGGATTCGGCAGCAGCCCGGCCTGAAGCATTTGTGCCTGTGCAACGTCGTGCTGGGCGCGTGCGGCGCGCAGGTCGGGATTGTTGAGCAATACCAAGCGTTGGAACGCAAGCATGTCGAGCGCACGGCCGTCGGTCGGTGCACCCTGAAGATGGGTTACATCATCCGGCAGCTCGACCGCCGTCGGCAGCGGCGCAGGACGATAGGTGGCACATCCACCGAGCAACGTCGCGCAGCTCAGCAATAGACCGGCAACGGACGTACGCGACCACGATGTCGAATTTGGTCGTGCGCCTGACGCTCGCCATGTGAGTGATCGCGACAAGCCGCGCTCCGAGTCTGCCTGATGTGTCTCGTTACGCTAGCGGATGTGGCTTAGTAGTGACTTTGTTCGGTATGACAATCTCGCGAAAGCGTTTCCCGGGAGGGCTTCACTAAGCCTGCGATAAGCAGACGCTTTCATGCTGGGCGGCATAACGCATCCACCCTCTCCGAGCAGGCAGCCCTATGCAAACCCTTTTCCGTCATCTTCTGCCTGCGGCGCTTGCGCTGGCGTTGACTGTTCCGCTGGGTGCGAGCGCTGGCCAGGCAGCGGACAACGATCAAGTGCTCTCGCGAATGAATCTCGGCGGTGACGGCGGCTGGGATTATCTGAGCGTTGACGCGCAGCGCCATCACCTGTTTGTCAGCCGCGGTGATCGCGTGCTGGTAATCGACCTGCAGCACGCGAAGCAGATCGGAACGATTGCCGATACCAAGGGCGTGCACGGCATTGCCGTGGCGCAGGACCTCAAGCGCGGTTTCACCAGCAATGGCAAAAATGCCACCGTCACCGCGTTCGATCTGGATACGTTGAAACCCGTGGCGGTGATCACAGGCACAGGCG
This sequence comes from Rhodanobacter sp. A1T4, assembly GCF_014207185.1. GTDB lineage: Bacteria > Pseudomonadota > Gammaproteobacteria > Xanthomonadales > Rhodanobacteraceae > Rhodanobacter. The sequence goes on along the minus strand of NZ_JACHCP010000007.1, from coordinate 165,766 downwards.
AAAAACCCGACGCGATCGTGTACGACACTGCCTCGCATCACGTGTTGACCTTCAATGGCAAGAGCGGCAACGTCAGCGTGATCGATCCGCAAAAAAATAGTGTGGTAGCCACCATTGCGCTGCCCGGCAAGCCGGAGTTTGCGGTGTCCGATGGCGCCGGTCATGTCTACGTCAATATCGAGGACAAATCCGAGCTGGTGCAGCTCGACTCGCGCAGCAACACCGTGCTCAACACGTGGCCGCTGGCGCCGTGCGAGTCGCCCAGCGGCCTGGCCATCGACCGCGAGCATCACCGGCTGTTCTCGGTCTGCGATAACCAGAAGATGACGGTACTCGATGCGGGCAGCGGCCATCTGGTGGCAACGCTGCCGATCGGCAATGGCCCGGATGCGGTGGTATTCGACGACGCGGCATCGGTGGTCTACAGCTCTAACGGTGAAAGCGGCACGATCACTGCCATCCACGAGGACGATCCGGATCACTACACGGTGAAAAGCACGATTGTCACCCGGGTCAGCGCGCGTACGCTGGCACTCGATCCGCAGTCACATCGCCTGTATCTGTCCGCTGCGAAATTCGGCGACACCAAACAGGCAAATGGACATCCATCCATCGTAGCCGGAAGCTTTGCGGTCCTGGTCGTCGGTAAGCCCTGAGAGGGTGGGTGGCATATCGATCGCCGCCGATCATTCGCCGAGCGGAATAGCCACCCGCACGCGCAGACCTGTGCCGAAAGGGGAGTCGAGCAGTTCGATCGATGCGCCGTGCAGTTCGGCAGCGCGCTGCACTATCGAGAGGCCAAGGCCATAACCATCGCCCCGGCTGGACTTCTCCCGGTGAAAGCGCGCAAACACGGCGGCGCGCTGCTCCGTCGGAATGCCGGGTCCATCATCGATCACGTCCAGCGTGGCCTCCTTTGCGCCCCGCTCGATGATCAGCTGAACTTGCCCGCCCTGCGGAACATGTCGCAAGGCGTTTTCGATCAGGTTGCGCAGCAGCGCCGCCAGTGCTGCCTCGTAGCCCTGCACGATCACCTGCGGACTTTGTTGCATGAAATCGAGTTGCACGCCGCTGTCGGCGATGATCGTGGTCAGCTCTTCGATGACGTCGCTGGCGACTTCGACAAGATCGATCGCGGTTCGCTGTCCCGATGCCACGCCAGCCTCCAGTCGCGCCAGCGCGAGCAGCTGCTCGATACGGCGGGCGAGTGCAGCAACACTGTGCTGTGCGCCGGCTAGGCTGTCCTGCGCTTCGGTCAGGTTGCTGGTGGCGATGGCGCTTTCGAGATTGATCATGATCGACGCCAGCGGCGTGCGTAGTTCGTGCGCGACATCCGCACTGAAGCGCCGCTCGCGTTCGAGCGCATCTTCCTGACGTTCGAGTTGTCCGTTGAGCGCCGCAAGCACCGGTTGCAGTTCCAGCGGCGCCTGGCCCAGATGAATCGGCTTGCGACTGCCTGGCTCGCGCGACGACAGCGCCTGCGCCAAAGATGCCAGCGGTTGCAATCCACGCTTTACTGCCCAGCCGACCAGCAGCGCCAGCAGCGGAAGCCCGATCACCAGCGGCACGCCATGATCGAGCCACAGCGCATGCAGAATGCCGTTGCGACTGTCGTAACGCTCCGCCGTGCGAATCGTCACGCCTTCGGCGACATCTCTCAGCGTGTAAACGCGCCAGTTGTATTGCCCGGTATGCAGGTCCTGAAAATCCGCATCACCGGGTTGCGGCGCGGGCAGGTCGATCACATTGGCCGTCGCCAGCATGGGGCGCCCCAGGCTATCGAACACCTGAAAGCCGACCTCTGCCTCGTACGTGTAGGCGTGCTTGCTGCGTGCCAGCTTGATCGCGGTTTCGTTCGGTACCGGTACCAGGCTGCTTTGGCCATCCTGTCCGCTCAGCGAGCTGATGCCGGTGTGCTGGATCAGGACTTCGAGCGTGCGTGCCGACTCCGCCAGCCGCCCATCCATCAGTTCGTCGACTTCCTTGATTGTGCGCTGAAAGCTCAGTACGCCCAGCGGCACCAGCACGGCGACCAGCACGATAACGATCAGCCAGCGCAGCCGCGCACGCAGGCTTGTCGGTTTCACTTTGGTTCCCGCGGAATCATGTAGCCGAAGCCGCGCACGTTCTGGATCGTCTCGAAGCTCAGCTTGCGTCGCAGCGCGTGTACCAGCACTTCCAAAGCGCTGCTGCCGACCGCATTGTCCAGACCGTATAAAGAGTTCTCCAGACTTTCGCGGCGGACCAAGCGGCCGGCCCGTTCCATCAGCGTCTGCAGCAGCGAAAATTCGCGACGGGTCAGTTCAACCCGCTCGCCGCGGAAGCTTACCTCGGACGTACCCAGGTCGAGGCTCAGCGCGCCGACTTCGATGCGGTTGGCGGCGAGGCCCTGCATGCGGCGCGTCAGCGAGCGAATGCGTGCGCCCAGCTCGTCGAGATGGAACGGCTTGATCAGATAATCATCGGCACCCGCATCCAGTCCGGCCACGCGTGCCTCAAGCGTGTCGCGCGCCGTCATCACCAGCACCGGCGTCTTTATGTTGTTGCGGCGTGCTTCGATCAACACTTCCAGGCCATCTTTGCCCGGCAGGCCGAGATCGAGCAGTACCAGGTCGGCGGTTTCATCGCGCAGAGCGATGAGCGCAGCGCGGCCGTCGTGCAGCCAGGTCACGGTATAGGCAAGACGCTCCAGCGCACGCTGGATCGCCGCGCCGAGTTGGGTATCGTCTTCCACAAGGATGATGTGCAACGTGTGCTCCTACGGATGTCACATCACCGCGTGTGTCGGAGCGGCATGGACCACGGCGCAGAGTATCGCGGGGATGGCTTATAAACGACTTATGGGGCGTGCAGGCGCGCGTCGCATCGACATGGCATGGCCTCACCTTTGTGCTGATCAATGACCGTTTGCACGAGTTTGGGCAGGCGTAGGTGCTCGGCTTGGGGTCGACGGGGACGGCCGGATTCGGGCCGGTGATTCCGGCCGCTCAGGTGTTGGCGACGCTCCCGATTCTGAGTGGCACGAAGTTTTAGAGTCCGATCCCAGACTTGCTATGTATTACGAAGATGATCAATCAATAGGTCACGGATCATGCAGCGATCGCCCTTGGTGAAGCCGAGCAGCATGCGACTGGCATAGCGCAAGCGCGGCGCCATCTGGGGGCCCTCTGTGCCGCGATGTGCTGCATCAGGTCGGTAAGCTCGAATCGCTGATGGAAAAGCCGGTAGCGATCGTGAAGCCGAACAGGACGGTGTTCGATCCTTTTATGAGTAGTGCCACGACGGGCATTGCCGCGCTGCTAGCCAGCCACCATTTGTAGGCGTGAAAATGTCGGATGGTTATTTCGGGGTGGCCGAGGAGCGATTGCGCAACGAAGGACGGCAGGCGGCGTAGTGGCGCACGCCGGGTGCGATGCGCACCCGGCTTCCCACGGAAAGGTTTTCGATGGCTATAGCGGGGTGACGCCGGCGCACGGAGGACAGGCTGCGTCTGCCGGAGCTAACGCCGGTGTTGTCGTGGTCTTTGGCGATGTCTTGGCGGTGGCCGTCCATACGGTACTGCCATCGCTTTGATAGCGGGCCGTCAGCTGCACGGCATTATCCTGATAGACCATGATGGCCGGCGCCGTGCTGTTGAGGGCCGCCGCCAGCGGCCGCGCCGGCGTGGACACGCGTTGCGCATCGGCACCTAGCGGCAGCACGAGAAAATAGCCGTTCGCCGTCGCCACCGTCGCGCGTACCGTGCCGACGAGATCGTTGACCTGGATGTACTTGACCTCGTCCTGCACGAAGACGTAGACGCGCCAGCCGGGCGCCGCACTGACATTTTTCGCCTGCGGCCATGACTGTCCCAGCCCCGACTGTTGCTGACTTGTTCCAGTCTGCTGTGCCATGGCGGGCAGCGCCACAATGCCGGCGATCAACCCAGCCAACAATGGTGCACGCAATACATTGTGTCGAATCATGGTGTCCCCTCTGTTCGCGAATTCACATTCATCAGTTTAAGTACCAAACGTATTCCATGCAGCCGTCGCTATTGCATCACCGTCTTGTCGCCAGTCTCACGCCACGCTAACTGCGCGTCGACCTTTATTTGCGGCGAATCCAGCGTCGAGCTTTACGTCAGGTGTATCCAGCAACGACACGCTAATACGTTGCCGACGCTTGTTGGAGCGCAGCCTGCCTTGGTAAAGGCTGGCCCGATCCCGCATACCGGCAAGATCCAAACCCATGGCGCCGAGTCGAGACAGTAGCAAGTGGCTGCTCTTGGGTAGCGCGATCAGCAGGGGCTGCGCCGTGGGCGGTTCGGGTTCGCCGGCCACGACCAGCATTGTCCAGGGTATGTTGCGCGTCGGTCCCACCATCATCACCCGTACGTAGAGGCGGATACATGGCGTGGCTGGCGATTGCATCAGCGTATATGCCACCGCTTCGCAGGCCAGCCGGTAGAGCGTCCACTGCGCGCCTGGCGTCAGCAGATTTACCCGCTCCGAGACGTGGCCATCGAAGATGATGCCACATTCTTCCATGGTTTCAGCGATCGCGCCGCCCCAGAGCGCCGTAGGCAAGCCCAGGCGTGGCCACTGCCACGGCGATGGAAGAAAACTCTCTTGCACCGAGGACGTGAAACGCTGGACCAGAAGCAGCAGTGTACGGAAGTAATGCAGCTCATTTTCAGGAAGCACGTCGCGGACGCGTTCGAGCAGGCGGCCATAACCCTCCTTGATGTAATCATGGGCCTGTCCCTGCATCTCCATGCCACGACGTAGCCGCAGCTCGCCCTGATAGATTTCATGGCGCGCCGCTTGCCGGACCTGCACATGATCGCTCGCCAGCTGCCGCTCCTGCTCATTGAGCCAGTTGATCTTCGCTCCCAGCGGCAGTAACACCGTGAGAAAAATGGCCATAAAGTTCTGCGCGCTGATGACGCCCGGATCGTAGTGCGCGGGCATGCTCAGCAGGATGCCAACGCTGGCGGCGGTGCCGCCCACCGCGGCGCCCTGCCAGCCATAGCGCACGGCCATCCAAGCCACTGGCAAAAACAGGGCCATACGCGCGGCCTGACGCCATATGTCGCCGGCGACACCCACGCCCATCGCCGTCAGCAGCCCGACGCACGCCAGTCCGAGCACCACGCCTTCGAGCAATAGACGGCTGCTGCCCATCTGCCGACCCAGGTCACGCCAGGAGTCCGCCCGACGAACGGCTTGGTGGATGGCCAGCGCCAGCGGCCCCACCGTCAGACAGCCCAGATAGGTTCCCAATAGATAGCGCGGCGCCCAAAGCCAAACCCAGGCGGGACCGTTATCTTCCGGCTGAAACGTCAGAATAAGTTGCAAGGTGCTATCGGCTGCTGAAAGCAGCGCGAAGGCGAAGGTACAGCCCAGCAGCGCCGCCATATGCTTGGCTGTGATCGATTCGAGTACCCACTTGCCGGATACCGTGCCAGGGAGATGTGCACGCAGCGGCCATGCCACCACCATGGCAAAAGCCGATGTCGGAATCAGATGCAATAGCGACCCACTCCAACCGTATTGGTCAAAACAGGCATAAGCGACGGGGATAAAAGCCACGAGATTGGTGACCAGCAGGGCCGCCCAGAACCGACGCGGCAGCAGCAGCACACCAGCCAGCCAGATCCCGGCTTGGGGCATCCAGTAACCGTAATAGACCAACGAAACGCTGCGCAGCAGCAGGTACGCTCCGCAGAATGCCACGACGATGACTAGCTGTTGCGGCCAGGGCGTAAGCCCTATCCTCTTGAGCATGATGGTCTCCACTCCCTGAGTTGAAAGGGTTACGTACCCGTCGTTCCATCAGCCTGCGCCGAAAGTCCGTAAACGTCGTCATACCCCTCCAGTTTTATTACATTGCGGCCTCTCTCCGTGTCAATGAGAAATAGTCTTAGGGCCTGTTCACGATCTCCCCGACATTCCTGATAATGGGAATGTGTAAGAAGAGCTATCCCAGCGATATGAGTCGCGAACGGTTCGATCAGGTCCGACCGTTGCCAGAGCAGGCCCGCCGGAAGACCAAGCTCCGGATCGTGGATCTGATACGAAGTGTAGTGCGCGGTGTTGTACCTGCTGCGCACGGGCTGCCAGTGGCGCGAACGTTGCTGAGCGACTTCCCCAAGTGGAGCGAACAAGATGAAGCCATCCGGCCTTCTTGGCTTTGCTGCTCAGGAAATCGTGAACCGGCTCTTTAAGAGAGTGCACATGGGAGCCGCCGCGTCCGCATCGAGCGAAAAACGGACGGCTAAATGCCTGTGTAACGATCAGCGGTCAGTCGGTTGGACAATGTCACTGACGCGTTTGTTTCCGCTGTCAGGGATTTGGATTTTGTTTGGTTGGCCACGGCGCCGCCTGCCAACAGGCGTTGTAATAGTCCTTGAGGGTACTTCTGACAGGTTCGAGGTAGAAGGTAAAGCCGTTGCGGAATGCGCTATTGCTGTCGCCAACCCATGCACCGACGGATTGCGCAAAAATGATGTATTCCAGGCGAGCGGGCGGATAGGGCCGGGTCATCGTCACCGAATCGCTGGCGACACTGGCACCATCTCGCGGTTGCGTCAGCGTCTCTTGTCGGTTGATCTCGAAATACGATCGTGCGCCACGCGCCACAATATCTTTTGCACGGGCTGCGCCTACCTGATTGATCGCGGTAAGCGTCACGAGACCGCGCTTGCACTCGATCGTCATTCGGTGCTCGCCGTGACGGTCGACCTGATCGAGCACCAGATAGAGTCCAGTGGCGGATGGCTGGTATTTCGCCGTGAGGGGCAGCCGTCCGTTGTTGGCCAGTCCCGATGAAATCATCTGATCTGCCGTCAGCCATACCACCGCATCGTGTGATGTGGTCAGCATCGGCGTAAGCGCACTGGGATTGATGCCCATGTCCTTCAGATACGAAACGACTTCGTCCGAGGTCTGCTGCGCCTGGCCAATGCCGCTCACTGCCGGGTCCATCGTGTGGTACGAGGACAGACCGATGCGATCACTACCGGTGGCCGCCCACCGATAGAGCCCTCCGAAGTAAGCATAGGTGCATGCACCCACGCAGACAGCCGTGTTGATCTCCCCCTTGCGTCTTGGCTTGCCCAGGTGCGTGACCATCGAACCGGCCCTAAACAGACGCCCCAGCGCCAGGCCTGCGCTCAGGTTTCCGCTCGAGGAATTCAGATAGATATCGGAGCCGTTGGGGATCTTTCCCGACTTCATCAACGCGGCAACACGTTGAGGCGCGTCGGCGTCGATAACGCCATAAAGATAAACCTGCGGAACGTCGGTGACAGATAGGGTCAGCCGATCGCTATCGATCTGGATGGATAGTTGATCTGCAGACTGACCGCGCGACGAGCCTTTGAGCGTATGCGTCTCTACGCCACGAGCATGAGTCTCAAATGTCGGACCGAGGCACGCGGTAAGCAACAAAGCGCACCAGAACATGTACCGGCGCCCGCCTATACGGGCAAGAAAAGGTTCAACAACCATACCGTATTGCACTACTGCTCCCGGAGCTCAGACCACCCAGTCTCCTTTGTGCCAGATGTCCTGCAAGTGAACACGGCTCAACACACGGGGCAGCGCCACTACTTTCAAGACTCGGACGGAGAAGCGGACACACGCAGTGTCTGTTCACAACGGCGGTCTCAAACGATTGCTTGCCGTAATCTATCTACGGTCATCAATTATGCTGCGCGATGATCTCTGCCTGGCGCAGTACCTCGTCGTTTACGGATTGCACAATGGGGATCCGTATTTGTATATCCGGTGTAACGCCTCTCTTCTCGCGCAGATCTCCATTCGGCCGGACAATTCTTGCTTTGGGATAGCCGACCAAGAGCTTGGTGTTTTTCAAGGTGAACTGCTCCATCGCGCCATAGGTCGTCGCCATGTCGGACGTTGGTTCTCCCAGAATGACGCCGAATTTGTAGTCCTGAACGAGAGCGGCTACCGATACGGCATCCGAGTAGGACTGGCGGTCGATCAGAACAAATACCTTGCCGTTAAAGCGCTTTCCCGGACGCGGATAAGCCAATGGAATATCGAAATCAACGATATCTCCGCTTGACGCGTGTGCGTAGAGGTTTGCGTACTTTTGCGAAATGGGCCCGGCTGCTGCGGCATCATTCGCGATCCGGGCCTGGTTCGCGGCCGTGGATTCCTCACTCACTTTTATCTTGAACTGCGAGGCAAAGCGGAATGGGCGAGTGGCAATCCAGGAGACCAGGACATCGCTAAAGAGGTTGTCGCCGCCAGGGTTACCGCGTAGATCGATGATCACGCTTGCCGCGTGCGCTTCGGAAAAACTTTCGAATGCGCTATCGATGAATTGGCGAAAGCTGGAAACGTCCCACTCTTCGGCTCCGGTCTTTGCCTCCGCGTTGTAAAACGGCCCCGGACGAAGGTACGCGACGCTATCGCTGAGCATCCTCGAATCGCGCAATGGCTTTTCCAGATCAAGAACTGGCGGCTGCTGTTTACGAGCTGCGTCCATTTCAGCGCTGGTGCGAGCCGGTATGTGCAGACGCTGAGAAGCGGAACCGACCCTGCTCAATACGATATCGAAACCGTCAACCGCGCCAAGTTCGACCCAGACATAAGTGGGAAAGTCATACTCCATCAGCGAATGGGCCATGTATGGCGTCTCCGCGGATACATGCCGTTCCGTCCGCTCCAGCCAGCGCGATAGGCTTTCCCCGTCGAGGCTGGTTATTTCATCCCCTTGTCGGATCGTATCCAAACCGCTGAGGTTTTCCGCTACGTAAACGCGACCATCGGCAATTCTTATCTGCAGTGGGAAAGCCCGGCCGCCATGTTTTCTGTACCGCGCCCAATCCGATGCTGGCGAGTCGACGCGCGTATGGCCCATGTGTACGGCGGCAGCAAACAACTCGAATTGGTTTTTTGCCTGCGGCAGAGTTAGCGGCCGACTCAACCCTGCAAGCGTCCGAGCGTACAGTCGATCAAGTTCTGGCTTTGGCGTGAATGCATAGAGATCGAAGTGCGCCGCTTTAAGTTCGCGGTACATCTGTTCGAAGTCCGAGCGCAATTCCATAGCTGAGTACAAACGCTCCGGCGCCGCGCTTGGCTTTGGCGCCGGATGACTACCCGCCAGACAAACGCCGCTGGCCATGCTCATCAGCGCGACCAGGCAAGTAAGCAGAATCCGGGATTTCATATGCCCATCTCCTGGTCGAGGACGATTGCCATATGCTGTCCTGCGGCTCGTATCCATGTTCTGGCATCCTTAAATTCTGACGCGCAGAAGGCGTGATCGTATTGACCGCTACCTAAGTTGAGCGGCGCACCCCGCACCTGGACTAATGCCAAGCTCTGCGTAACTTCAAGCGAATGACGAATGTGCGCTGTACCTATCTAACCTACGCGTGTCAGAAGTACTGCCGTGCCATTCGTCATACGAACACGGGATGCCTGCTACGGGTCGAGGCGATTTTCGGCAACTTGTTCGAGCATCAGTGGTTCAGAGCCGAACGTACCCACGTCAATCTGAGCAAACCTTGATCAGCCAAAAACGCACGGCTGCGTTCTCACACAGCCTCGGTCGACATAGATAGGCTAGTCAAACTATCTGGCGGGTGATTACTCGGACAGGTCGATTGCGTAGATAGCCGTGCCGTCGCCAAGGTCCTTCAGTTGGCGGATACCTCTGAGTCCGGTCGCGTGCGCCACATCCTGCTTGTCGCTGGCGCCGCTGAACACCACCGAGCCGTGCGTTTTCAACGGCGCGAATTGCCATGACGTCGTTTCAAGATCCTTCGCGCCGATCTGCTTTTTGTCTTTCAACCAGTCGGCCAGAATTTCGCGGGTGCCATCCGGAGCGGTGAGGACGATATTGCTGCCGTCGAGGCCGGGAAAGTGGCCACCGCCGCTGGCACGATAGTTGTTGGTGACGATGACGAAGGGTTGATCAGGCGTCACCGGTTTGTCGTGATAGGTGAGCGTGGTGATGCGCTGGCCGACGGGCTTCGATAGGTCGACCACGTAGTGGATGCCGCCCTGGATCTGGTCGAAATTGAAACCGGGGTATTTGTCGTTGATGAGCTGCTGCTCGCCGGTCTTGTTCGGATCGATCTGGTTGAAGCGCTCGGCGGATTTCTCCAGCCATGCCCTGAGGCCGGCACCGTCGGTTTTCACCGCGGCCAGCGTGTTGGGATAGAAGTACAGGTCGGCGGCGCTGCGCAGAGTGAGCGGGCCGGTGGCGACGTCGGTGTAATCGTCGGGGCCGCTGAAGCCAGTGCGGAAGGCGGCGGCGCTGGACAGCACCGGTACGTCGCGCAGTTCGGGATGCGTGCGCGGAAGTTCGTTGCGCACATAGTCGGCTTGCGCCGCGTTGACGGCGGCCAGCGCGGTCATGTTGCCCTCGTCGGCAAAGTAGCTGCTCATGCGTACGGTGCTTTCGCCGATCGGTGTGTTGACGTAGGCGATCGCCGCTACCTGGGTTTTTTCCAACAGCGGCGCAATCTGCGGATCGGCAGGTACGCAGTCGGGTTTCGCAACAAGCTTGTTTGCGCCAGCGACAGCCGCGCAGATCGGCCGCACTTCGCTGTGCGACTGGCTGCGGTCGATTACCCAGCGGCCCTGCTGCCGGTCGAGTGTCAGCTGGATTACGCCCAGGTCCTTGCCGAAGAAGCCGCCCATCACCGCGGGCACGCCGCGGACGAAGCCGCGCTCGGCATCGACATCTTTCATGCCGGCATAGTGTGGACCGGGGAACTCGGTGTGTGCGTGACCGAGCAGCAGCACGTCGATGCCGGGCACGCCGGCCAGGTACCAGCCGCCGTTTTCCATCGCCGACGTGTATGGCGCGGTGTCGAGGCCGCCGTGCAGAATCGCCACGATCAGGTCGGGATGCTGTGCTTGCAGCTGCGGCAGGTACTTCTGCGCGGCCTCGACCACGCCGGTGACGGTGACCTTGCCGGCGAGGTTTTGCTTGTCCCACTGCATGATCGGTGGCGGGGTGAAACCGATGATGCCGATCTTCAGTGGCACGCTGATCTTGCCGCGGTCGGCTCGGCTTTCATCAGGCATGTAGGCCTCGATGGTTTTCGTCACCACCGTCCACGGCTGGAAGATCGGCTTGCCGTCGCGCACGCTGTCGACGTTGGCCAGCACCAGCGGAAAATGCGGGCCGGCGCAATGATCAGTGTGGCCGCCGTCGACGTTCATCGGCATACCGGAGGCTTGCGAGAGAAAGCGCAGGCCGTAGTTGAACTCGTGATTGCCGGCGGTGCCGCCGTCGTAGCCGACCGCATCCATCGCGCGGTAGATCGCCAGCTCCTGATCGCAGGCGAGGGGTTTCACCAGCGCCTGATAGTCGGCCAGCACGCTGCCCTGGATGGTATCGCCGCTGTCGAACAGGAAGGTGTTGGGAAACTCCGCGCGGGCGCGGCGGATCAGCGTGGCGGTGCGTTCGTAGCCCAGCGTGCTGTCCGGCTTGAGCTTGTAGTAGTCATAACTCAGGACGTTGGAGTGGATGTCGGTGGTTTCCAGAATCGCCACTTTTGCCTGCATGCCATCCGGCAGTTTCGCGTGTTGGCCGGCGCAGCCGGCGAGCAGGGCGGTTGCCAAGGCGACAAGTGACGCGAAACGTAACGACATAAAGGGGTTCCGATGAATACGTGCAGAAGCTGGAAGCGTGACGACAGGGTGCTGACGCTAGCAGATCGAAATGACGTTTTTTTGCGATGAACTACCCGTGATCAGGAAAAGTGGGCCAGTGCGCAAACAGCAACGCCGCCCGAAGGCGGCGTTGCAATGAATCAACGGCGATGGAATCGGTGCTTATTTTGCCTGGTCAACAATCCATGTCACCGCGGCCTTGACCTGTGCGTCGGTCAGCGCCGGGTTGCCACCCTTGGCCGGCATGAAGTTGCCGTCCGGCCCGTGATAACCCTCGGTAGCGTGCTTGATCAGCGTGTCGAGACCTTCGGCGATACGCGGCGCCCACATCGCCTTGTTGCCGACCTTGGGCGCACCAGCGACGCCAGCGGTATGGCAGCTGGTGCACAGGTTGTCGAAGATGACCTTGCCGTCGGTGGTGCCGCCATAGGCCACCTGCGAGGCAGCGGCCTTGGCGGCGGCATCGGCAGCGGCCTGCATCGCGGCGCGGCCGGTATTGCCGGCATAAACGGCGCCAGCTGGTGTGATGCGATCGACCACCGCAGCCGACTGGTTCGGATCGGTTTCCTTCGGCGCGTGGTCGTAAATCTCGTAGCCGGCGAACATCAATACGACCGTCAGCACAGCAAGGCCGCCGACCATGATGCCAAGCTGACGGATGGTGGTCTTGTCGGAATTGCTCATGGGACCGCTCACGCACGTACTCCTTTCAGTAGGCAGGGCGGTGAGCCAGGGAGGCTGTTCCGGCGTACCTGATTAGCTGTTCTGTTGCACCGGTGGTATGGCGAGGCCAGAACCGCCGTAGTCGCGGGTCAGGCCGTTGCGCGAGGTTGCCATGCCCGCTCAAAGGCAACCAGCGCCGGATTATAGACGAAGCGTGCGGCAAGTTTCAGGCCTCCGCGGACTAACATCACGGATGTGCTGCTTCGACAGCTGGGCGAGCGCGGCGCATGAACGATGTCGCAAAAACGAGGTCTGCAAATATCGAACCCTGCCATCGGTCATGCTCTACCCCTGTCAACTGGCATTGTTCAAGTTCGTTCCACTGCACCTATGCTTTCACCCCAGAGGAGTCTGTCGGCCATTGTGTCGACCGGGTGAGACCCGACAAACTTCAGACACACAAGCCGTGCATGCTGGACTGGTGTATGGCACCCCGTTGTGGACCCCTTTGCCGCGCTGTTTCAAGTCCAGGAGTTTTACATGTCGCGTTTTTGGAAGATCACCCTGATCGTTATTGCCGTGATCGTGGTGGCGTTAGTGGGCTTCCGACTGCTGCACAAGCCGGCAGAGACGGCCGGTGGCCATCATCGCCATGGCGCGGGTGCCGATAGCAGTGCAGCGGCCAAGGGCCAGGATGCGCAGGGCGACAAGGATGCCGCGCCGGTGCCGGTCACCGTGCAGCCGGTGGTCAGCCAGAGCGTGCCGATCTATCTCACCGGCCTGGGGACGGTGCAGGCGCTCAATACGGTGACCATCAACCCACAGGTCGGCGGCGAAATGATGACGCTGAACTTCACCGAGGGTCAGTCGGTGAAGAAGGGTGATGTACTGGCGCAGATCGATCCACGCACCTACCAGGCCAATTACGACCAGGCCCTCGCCAAGCAGAAACAGGACGAAGCGCTGCTGGGCACGGCGCAAAGCACGCTCAAGCGAAACCAGGCGCTGGTGGCGCAAGGCTATGTTGCCGCGCTGGACATGGACACCTACCGCAACACCGTGGCGTCGGACACGGCCACCGTCGCGTCTGACGCTGCCTCGGTCAAGTCGGCCAAGGTGCAGCTCGACTACACCAAGATCATCTCGCCCTGCGATTGCGTCACCGGTATCCGCAGCGTCGACCCGGGCAACGTGGTGACCACCACCACGGCGATCGTCACGTTGACCCAGATCCATCCGATCTACGTGATCTTCTATTTGCCCGAGCAGAATCTGGAAACCGTGCGCAATGCGATAAAGGGCGGCGCCCAGCTCGAGGTGGTGGCGCTGGACAAGACCGACGCGCATCCGCTGGCGAGCGGCGGCGTACTGCAGGTGATCGACAACCAGATCAATACCACCACCGGCACGTTCAAGCTGCGCGCGCAGTTCCCGAATCTGGACAGCAACCTCTGGCCGGGTCAGTTCATCAACACACAGCTGAAGGTGAGCACCACGGCCGGTGGTTTGGTGATCCCGGCGCAGGCGGTGCAACGTGGTCCGGACGGCGACTACGTCTATCAGCTGCAGGACGACAAGACGGTCAAGATGCAGCCGGTGACCGTGGCCAACGAAGTGGGTGCCAGCAACGTGATGATCAGCAAGGGTCTGGCGGTCGGCGATCAGGTGGTGACCGAAGGCCAGTTCCGGCTCAAGCCCGGCAGCAAGGTCCAGGCGCTGAAACCCGGCGAAGTGCCGCCTGCACCCAGCGATGCCGAGTTGAAGGCCAAGCAGAAGAGTGGTGGCGGCCGTCGTGGCGGTGGCTGACGAATTGTGCTTCATCCGGCGGGTGATCGCGGCGAATTCGCCGGTCACCCGCGACAGCCTGCCTTTGCGTAGCGCCATCGCGCAAGGTTCATTGACGGTCGCCCACGACCACGCCAGCTGACGGTTACCACACGCCATGGGATTTTCGACCCTCTTCATCCGCCGACCGATCGCCACCTCGCTACTGATGGTGGCGGTACTGCTGCTCGGCATCCTTGGCTACCGTGAGCTGCCGGTATCGGCGCTGCCCGAAATCGAGGCGCCCAGCCTGGTCGTGACCACGCAGTATCCCGGTGCCAGCGCCGCGACCATGGCGTCACTGGTGACCACGCCGCTGGAACGCAACCTGGGCCAGATTTCCGGCCTGGCGATGATGACCTCCGATTCGTCGGCGGGTCTGTCGACCATCGTGCTGCAGTTCAACATGGATCGCGACATCGATATTGCCGCGCAGGACGTGCAGTCCGAGCTCAACCAGGCGCGTGGCACGCTGCCCAGCACTTTGCCGTATCCGCCGGTGTACAACCGCGTGAATCCGGCCGATGCGCCGATCCTCACCCTGCAGCTCACGTCTGACTCGTTGCCCCTGCGTGACGTCAACAATTACGCCGACTCGATCCTGGCGCAGAAGCTGGCGCAGGTGCAGGGCGTGGGCCTGGTGTCGATCGCCGGCAACGTGCGCCCGGCGGTGCGCGTGCAGGTGAATCCGGCGCAGCTGGCCAATCTCGGCCTGACCATGGAAGACGTGCGCAGCGCGCTCATCGCAGCCAACGTCAACGCGCCAAAGGGCACACTCAACGGTGCCACGCAGAGCTACAGCATCGGCACCAACGATCAGCTGGCGACCGCCGAAGAATACAAGAGCAGCATCATCAGCTACAGCAATAACGCGCCGGTGCGCCTGTCCGACGTGGCCAGCGTGGTCGATGGCGTGGAGAACGACCAGCTGGCCGCCTGGGCCAACGGCAAATCGGCCGTGCTGCTGGACATCCGCCGCCAGCCCGGCGCGAATATCGTGCAGACGGTGCAGTCGATCCGGCAGATCCTGCCGCAGCTGAAGGCGGTGTTGCCGGCCGATGTGCACCTGGATGTGTTCGCCGACCGCACGGTGACCATCCGTGCCTCGGTGCACGACGTGGAAATGACGTTGCTGATCACCATCGGCCTGGTGGTGGCGGTGATCTTCGTATTCCTGCGTCGGTTGTGGGCCACGGTCATTCCATCGGTGGCCGTGCCGCTGTCCCTGCTGGGTACGTTTGCGGTGATGTCGTTCACCGGCATGTCGCTGGACAACCTGTCACTGATGGCGCTGGCGGTGGCCACGGGCTTCGTTGTGGACGATGCGATCGTGATGATCGAGAACATCGTGCGCTATATCGAACAAGGCATGGACGGCAAGGAAGCGGCTGAGGTCGGCGCCAAGGAAATCGGCTTCACCGTGCTGTCGTTGACGGTATCGCTGGTCGCGGTGTTCCTGCCGCTGCTGCTGATGCCTGGCGTTACCGGCCGGCTGTTCCACGAGTTTGCCTGGGTGCTGACTATCGCTGTGGTCATCTCGATGCTGGTGTCGCTGACACTGACGCCGATGATGTGTGCATATCTGCTGAAGGCCGACGCTTTGCCCCACTCCGATGAAAGCTGGAGTGATGACGTGCATGAGCGTCACGCCGCGGCGGGCAAAAAAAATGTGTGGACGCGCATCGCCGGCGGCTACGAGCGTTCGCTCGACTGGATTCTCGACCACCAGCGGCTGACCATGGTGGTCGCTGGTATCACCGTGTTCATCACCATCATTCTGTACATCATCATTCCCAAGGGTCTGCTGCCGGAGCAGGACACCGGTATGATCACCGGCGTGGTGCAGGCCGATCAGAACGTGGCGTTTCCGCAGATGGAGCAACGTACGCAGGCGGTCGCCAATGCGCTGCGCAAGATCGATGGCGTGGCTGGTGTAGCGGCGTTTATCGGCGCAGGTTCGGTCAATCCGACCCTGAACCAGGGCCAGCTCAGCATCGTGCTGAAGGATCGCGGTGATCGCGCCAATCTCGATACCATGGTTGCCAACCTGCAGCAGGCCGCAGCTAATATTCCCGGCGTCGCGCTTTACCTGAAGCCGGTGCAGGACGTGACGCTAGACAGCCAGGTGTCGGCCACCGAATACCAGTACTCGCTGTCCGAGGTGAGCTCGACCGAGCTGTCTGGCTATGCCAATCAGATGACCCAGGCGCTGCGCCAGCGGCCTGAACTCGCAGACGTCGACAACAATCTCGCCGACCAGGGCACGGCGCTTAAGCTGACCATCGATCGCGACAAGGCCAGCCGTCTCGGTGTGCCGGTGCAGACCATCGACGACACGTTGTACGACTCGTTCGGCCAGCGGCAGATCTCGACCATCTTCACCCAACTCAACCAGTATCGCGTGGTGCTCGAAGTGGCGCCGCAGTTCCGCAACAGCACGGCGCTGCTCAACCAGTTGGCGGTGAAGAGCAACGGCAACGGCGCGCTGACGGGCAGCAACGCAACGTCCTTCGGTCAGGCTGCTTCGAGTAATTCGTCGACCATCACCGGTGTCGGCGTCGCCAATACCGGCGTGATCATTGGCACCGGCAGCATTATCCCGATCGCCTCGCTGGCTTCATCGGTTGTCACCACGGCACCGCTGGTGGTCAGTCATTCGCAGCAGCTGCCGGCGGTGACCTTGTCGTTCAATCTGGCGCCAGGTTACTCGCTGTCGCAGGGCGTCGATGCGATTCACGAGGTCGAGCAGCAACTGAAATTTCCGGCGCAGGTACGGGGACAGTTCATCGGCAAAGCTGCCGAGTTCTCCAACAGCCTCAGTGACGAAGTGCTATTGCTGCTGGCCGCGATCATCGTGATCTACATCGTGCTTGGCGTGCTGTACGAGAGCTACATCCATCCGCTGACGATCATCTCCACGTTGCCGCCGGCGGGTGTGGGTGCGTTGCTGGCGCTGATCCTGTGCGGCATGAGCCTGTCGGTGGATGGCATCGTCGGCATCGTGCTGCTGATCGGTATCGTCAAGAAAAACGCAATCATGATGATCGACTTCGCGATCGAGGCGAAGCGCACTGGCCTCAGCGCGCGCGATGCGATTCGCCGTGCCTGCCTGTTGCGCTTTCGTCCGATCATGATGACTACCGCCGCGGCCATGCTCGGCGCGTTGCCGCTGGCTTTGGGCAACGGCATCGGCTCGGAGCTGCGTCGTCCGCTGGGCGTGTCGATTGTCGGCGGTCTGCTGTTGTCGCAACTGGTCACGCTATACACCACGCCAGTGATTTACCTGCATATGGAACGGTTCTCCGACTGGATGGAAGCGCGCCGCGAGCGGCGTGCGCTGGCCAATGCGCAGGCACCGAGCCGGGTGCGGAGAACGACTTGAATTCAGCGGTCCGATGGCGGCCGTTCCGCGATGCGCGGGCGGTGCTAAGCGAAAGGGGCGCGGCGCGAGCCGTTCGCCCCTTTCGACTTGATGGCGGTGCGCTGGCATGCTGGTTGATGAGCACGTTGCGCCGCACATTTTTGTCCCACTTCCGAGTTAAAAAATTTTTGTGCGAACTGTTTTCCAGACTCAACCTTTTCAGCCTGCGGACGTTGATGGCTGCATGAGCCTTCACCTTTCGCACGTCGCCGTCGCGCATCATTTCACGGCATGAATATCTCCGGACCGTTCATCCGTCGTCCGATCGGCACCTCACTCCTGGCCATCGGCGTGTTTGTGGTCGGTGTGATCTGCTACGCGTTGCTCGGCGTGGCCGCACTGCCGGATATCCAGGTGCCGGTAATCTTTGTGCAGGCCAGCCAGGCCGGTGCCAGTGCAGGCACCATGGCGTCCACCGTCGCCGCACCGCTGGAGCGCCATCTGGGCCAGGTGACTGGCGTCGATACGCTGCGCTCCTCCAGTTCGCTGGGCAGCACTCAGGTGTTCATGATCTTCGACGGCGGCCGCAATCTCGACGCCGCGGCGCGCGACGTGCAGGCAGCGATCAACGCGGCGCAGTCCGATCTTCCCTCCGGCCTCAACAGTCCACCCAGTTACGAGAAGGCCAATCCCAACGACGACCCGATCATTGCCTTCGCGCTGACCTCGGATACGCAGTCCTCGCGTGACCTGTATGACGTGGCTGATTCGCTGCTGGCGCAGCGGTTGCGGCAGCTGGAAGGCGTGGCTTCGGTGGATATCGCTGGTGCATCGACACCGGCG
Source organism: Rhodanobacter sp. A1T4 (assembly GCF_014207185.1). GTDB lineage: Bacteria > Pseudomonadota > Gammaproteobacteria > Xanthomonadales > Rhodanobacteraceae > Rhodanobacter. The sequence goes on along the minus strand of NZ_JACHCP010000007.1, from coordinate 147,430 downwards.
GTGCGCGTTGATGTCAACCTGCGCGCGCTGAACGCCATGGGATTGTCGCCCGACGATCTGCGCAATTCGCTGACTGCCGCCAACGTCACCTCGCCGCAGGGTTTCCTGTCGGACGGTCAGACCACCATGGCGGTAACGGCCAACGACGCCCTGCACGTCGCTGACGATTTTTCCAGCCTGATCATCTCCAACCAGAACGGTGTGGTGGTGCGTCTGTCCGACGTGGCCAAGGTCTACGACGGCCAGCAGGACGCGTATCAGGCGGCCTGGTTTCAGGGCAAGCCTGCGGTGCTGATGTACGTCTACAAGCAGTCCGACGCCAACATCATCGGTACGGTGGATCGGGTCAAGGCGGCGATTCCCGAGTTGCGCGGTTTCCTGCAACCAGGCACCACGCTGACGCCTTATTTCGACGGCACGCCGACTATCCGTGCTTCGCTGCACGAGGTGCAGGCCACGCTGCTGATCAGCCTGGCCATGGTGGTGTTGGTGATGGCGATGTTCCTGCGCCGTCTTGCGCCCACGATGATCGCCGCGCTGACGGTGCCGCTGTCGCTGGCCGGCGCGGCCATGATGATGTACATCTTCGGCTACACGCTCAACAACCTCACCTTGCTGGCGCTGGTGATCGCGATCGGGTTCGTGGTCGATGATGCGATTGTGGTGATCGAGAACGTCGTGCGGCATATCGATCAGGGCATGACGCGCATGGAAGCCGCGCTGGCCGGCGCACGCGAGATCGGCTTCACTATCGTGTCGATCACCGCTTCGCTGGTGGCGGTGTTCATCCCGTTGCTGTTCATGGGTGGCATCACGGGCATGTTCTTCAAGGAGTTCACGATGACGCTGGTGGCGGCGATCGTGATCTCGGCGCTGGTCTCGCTGACCCTGACACCGTCGCTGTGCGGTCTGTTCCTGAAAGGTCACAGCGAACCGGAGAAGCCCTCGCGGCTGAATCTTGCGCTGGAATCGATGCAGGACAAGATGCTTGCGGTCTACACCCGCGCATTGGATTTCTCGCTGCGCCATGCGCTGATGCTGGCGCTGACGCCGCTGATTCTGGTGGGCGTGACTCTGTTCCTGTTCACCCAGGTCAAGGCCAGCCTGTTTCCCCCGCAGGACACCGGGCTGATTCGCGGCCGTGCCACCTCCGGTGCGACCGTGTCGTTTCAGGATTCGGTCAGTCGCCAGCAGCGCCTGATCGACATGTTGCTGAGGGATCGCGATGTGGCCACCGTCGGCTCGCGGCTGGGCAGCAGCCGGCAGGGTGCCAGTGGCCTGTTCGACATCCAGTTGAAGACCCGCGCCGAGGGTCGCAAGGACGATACCTTCGCAGCACTCGCGCGGCTGAGCGCCAAGGCCGCGCGCTATCCCGACCTCAATGTGCGGTTGCGCCCGATCCAGGATCTGCCCAGCTTTGGTGGCGGGGGCAGCAATCAGGGTGCGCAGTACCAGGTGTCGCTGCAGGGCGACGACTTGACCGAGCTGCAGACCTGGCTACCAAAGCTGGTGACCGAGCTGCGGAAAAATCCCAAGCTCAGGGACGTTGGCAGCGACATCGATGACGCCGGGCTGGAGCAGGACATCATCGTCGACCGCGACAAGGCCTCGCGGCTGGGGCTGTCGATCGGCACGATCGATGGTGCGTTGTACGATGCCTTCGGCCAGCGCCAGGTGTCGACGATCTACTCCGATCTCAACCAGTACAAGGTGGTGATCAACGCGCTGCCGAACCAGACCGCATCACCGGCTTCGCTGGACAAGACTTATGTGAAGTCGACCAGTGGCCAGATGATTCCGCTGACCGCATTCGCGCACCAGCAGGCGGGCTTGGCGCCGACCCAGGTGACCCACGAAAACCAGCAGACCACGATGGATCTGAGCTTCAACCTGGCACCGGGCATCAGCCAAGGCGAGGCGCTGGAGATCATCCAGGCGACCGCCAGCGATATGCGCATGCCCGGTGACATGAAGCTCAACATCGGCAGCGATTTCCGTCGTTTCCAGCAGTCGCAGAGCGGCATGTTGTGGCTGGTCGCGGCGGCGATCATCACGGTCTATATCGTGCTGGGCATGCTTTACGAGAGCCTGATTCACCCGGTGACGATCCTCTCGACGCTGCCCGCAGCTGGTGCTGGTGCGCTGCTGGCGCTGTGGATCACCGAGACCGAGTTGTCGGTGATCGCGCAAATTGCCCTGGTGCTGTTGATCGGTATCGTCAAGAAAAACGCGATCATGATGATCGACTTCGCGCTGGTGGCCGAGCGCGAGCACCACAAGCCGCCGCTGGAAGCCGTGCGCGAGGCCTGCCTGGTGCGCTTCCGTCCGATCATGATGACGACGATGGTGGCGATTCTCGCTGCGCTGCCGATCGCCATTGGCCTGGGCGAAGGTTCCGAGCTGCGTCGTCCGCTGGGTATCGCGATGATCGGCGGCCTGTTGATTTCACAGAGCCTGACCCTGCTCAGCACGCCAGCGCTATATGTGATCTTCTCTTGTCTCTCTGCGCACTGGAAAAGCTGGCGGGTGCGACGGCGTGAGCGCGCCCGGTCAAGGCGCCTCGTGAGCGTCAGGGGCTGAGTCGAGGGAGAATGTCGTCCACGTATCAGCTGACGTCGGCGGATGGCGCCATTAGTTCCGTTCATCGATGCTCACAAATGGTTAACCAACAACGGGTTATGAGTGATGACGCTCGGACGCGGGTTATAGGGAGCGAGGAGCTATGAAACCGGTTTGACGATATCCATTGGTTGCAGTTGCAACTCGATCCCTGGATATTCCATTCCGTTTTTGTTCTGAAGGTTTACGTAGACGATTGACCCCGGAGCGGGCCATCTTCTACAACAGCGGTGGCAAGTGATAGCCTGTAGGTGGTTGCCTGGCAGTTTTACGGCAGCGCCGATGCATGGAAGCCGTTTTTGATGCCCGTCGTGATCAGCTTATGGACCCCGATCGGATCAAACCCGGTCAGATGTAAAAATTTCCTTCCAACCCTAAATCTGGAGATGTTTGTATGAAGATGACCCGCACCCTGATCTGCGCTGCCTCGCTGGCCGCCGTCCTGTCCCTGAGCGCCTGCGGCAAGAGCGATGATTCCGCTTCGGCACCGGCTGACTCGACCCCGCCGGCAGCTGCTACCGCTGCACCGGCAGCAACGCCGACTCCGGCTTCCACCGCGGCTGCGGCACCGGCTTCCACTGCAGCCATGGCACCGGCCAGCACCGCCGCTGCTCCGGCCAGCACCGCTGCAGCGCCGGCGAGCGCTTCGACCGCTGGGCATTAATTTGCCCAAGCGGTATTCAGAGGCTGATTGTTAAGTAGGCGATATAGGTTAGCCAATCAGTACTCGAAAATAAAAAGAGCGCGGTTATCCGCGCTCTTTTTATTTGGGCCAAGTGACGGTGGCGTTAGTTGGACGAATCACCGGTTGCGAGCCCAGCTGAAGTTGAGCGTCCGGCGTCCGCGTACGCATACCATTGCGCAGTGCCTCAAAACGTCGCTGCGTGAATCCGGCATGGTCAGCGAGGTCTATTCGGGCGAAAATGGGCGTCTTGTGTTTGCCCGGGACGGCGCCATGTCCGTCCTGACATTTTTGCAGGTCCTGATTTACCAGCCGGAGATTTCTATGTCTGACAGCAAGCCCACGCCGCCGACCGGTGGCAGCAAGATCACCATTACCGACGGCGAGCTGCACGTGCCGAACCAGCCGATCGTGCCCTTCATCGAAGGCGATGGTATCGGTCCAGACATCTGGAAGGCTTCCGTGCGCGTGCTTGACGCCGCCGTGGCCAAGGCCTACGGCGGCCAGCGCAAGATCCACTGGATGGAAATCCTGGCGGGCGAGAAGGCATTCAACGAAACCGGCAGCTGGCTGCCGGAGGAAACCGTCGAGGCCTGCCGCGACTACCTCGTCTCGATCAAGGGTCCGCTGACCACGCCGGTCGGTGGCGGCATCCGCTCGCTCAACGTGGCACTGCGCCAGCAACTGGACCTTTACACCTGCCTGCGCCCGGTGCGCTGGTTCAAGGGCGTGCCATCGCCGGTGAAAAAGCCGGAAGACGTCGATATGGTGATCTTCCGCGAGAACTGCGAAGACATCTACGCCGGCATCGAATTCCAGGAAGGCACCGACGACGCGAAGAAATTCATCAAGCTGCTGCAGGACAACTTCCCGGACCGCTTCAAGAAGATCCGTTTCCCGGAAACGTCCGGCATCGGCATCAAGCCGGTTTCGAAGGAAGGTACCGAGCGCCTGGTGCGCGCCGCGTTCAAGTACGCCATCGACAACGACCGTAGGTCGGTGACCTTGGTGCACAAGGGCAACATCATGAAGTACACCGAAGGCGCGTTCCGCGACTGGGGCTACGCTCTGGCCAAGAACGAGTTCGGCGCGGTCGAGCTGGACGGCGGCCCGTGGATGAGCTTCAAGAACCCGAATACCGGCAAGGACATTGTGGTCAAGGACGTGATCGCCGATGCGTTCCTGCAGCAGATCATGACTCGCGCTGCGGAGTACGACGTGGTCGCCACGCTCAACTTGAACGGTGACTACATCTCCGACGCACTGGCCGCTGAAGTCGGCGGTATCGGTATCGCGCCGGGCGGCAATATCAACTACATCACCGGCCATGCGGTGTTCGAGGCCACTCACGGCACGGCACCGAAGTATGCCGGCCAGGACAAGGTCAACCCAGGTTCGGTGATCCTGTCCGGTGAGCTGCTGCTGCGTCACCTCGGCTGGAACGAGGCCGCCGACAAGATCATCGAGGCGATGGACAAGGTGATCGCCGCCAAGACAGTGACCTACGACTTTGCCCGCATGATGGACGGCGCCAAGGAAGTGAAGTGCTCCGAGTTCGGCGACGCGCTGATCGCAGCACTATGACGACTCCGTTCGGAGTTTGATTTAAAAGGGGCCGCGAGTGCGGCCCCTTTTTATGAGCATATACCGGTATGGGTCATCGCTTTGTGGCCTGCGCATGCGATGGCGTTGCCATACGCTTTTTTGATCGCCACGCCGCTGTTGGGTTTCGCATCCGCGATTCGCCGTTACCCGACCGATGGCTAGGCAAAACGCAAGGCGCGCAATCGCGTCGAGCAGTCTTCCTGACTCAAGCGCACAATGAATTTCATGCAGCGGCTGGCACTAGACTAAGCTGATGGACCCACCGCAAGACACGCAAGGTCAGTCGGTTGCTGTTTCGCAGGCGCATGCTGCGGCGGCGCTGTTGGTGGATGCGTTTGCGGACTACAACGCCCGTTTCGCCGACATCACGCGCCGGGCGCGTCGGCGTTTCGAGCGGCGCGATTGGCACGGCAGCAGTCTGGATGCACGCCAGCGCATCGATCTGTACGACATCTGCATCCGTGAAACCCAGGGACGGCTTGATGGGCTGCTCGACGACCGCGTGCGCTCGCGTCTGCTTTGGGTCGCCATGCGCCATGCCTACGAGAAACAGATAGCCCGATTGCCCGACCGCGAGTTTTACAAGACCTGGTTCAACTCACTTTCGCGCCGCCACTTCCATACCCGCGGTCTGGCATCGGATATCGAATTCGTGGCGCTGGAGCGTGAGCCGGACTCCGAAGGCAGCGATGTGGCGCCACATCGGCATTACGAAGTGCAAGGCGACTTGCCTTCTGCCTGCGAACGCCTGCTGAAGGATGCCGCGTTTGCCTACGCTGATCCCGCTGGCTGTGCGGCAACATTGGCACGCACGCTGGAGGCGCGACTGCACGCGGCAGGTCTGCCGACCGTTGAAGTGATCGATCTGCTGCAGGCGATTTTCTATCGCGACCGCCGCGCGTATCTGGTCGGACGCTTGCGTGTCGGACACCGGCGACATCCGCTGGTGATCGCGCTGACGCATGCCGCCGATGGCGTGCAGGTGGATGCGCTGCTGACTGTGCGCGAGCACATCTCGATCCTGTTCGGCTATGCGCGCAGTTATTTTCATGCCGACATCGGCAACGTAGGTGCGGTCGTTGCCTTTGTGCGGGCGCTGCTGCCACACAAACCGCTGGAAGAGCTTTACGCCGTGTTGGGTCGGGCCAAACAGGGCAAAACCGAGCGTTACCGGCGCGTATTCAGCCATCTGGCCATCCATCCGCAGGAGCGCCTGGTCCATGCTGACGGCAAGCGCGGCATGGTGATGGCGGTGTTCACCCTGCGTGATCTGCCGGTGGTATTCAAGTTGATCCGTGACCGCTTCGCGTGGCCCAAGGACACGGTGCGCAAGCAGGTGGAGGAGAAATACCGGCTGGTGTTTCATCACGATCGCGTGGGTCGGTTGATTGACGCCCAGGAATTTGGCCAGCTGCGTTTTTCGCTGCATCAGTTCGACGAAAAGCTGCTGCAGGAGTTGCTGGACGAATGTGCTGAAAGCGTGCGCGTGGACGGCAACGAACTGGTGATCGCGCACTGCTACGTCGAGCATCGGTTGCGCCCGATGGATCTGTACGTGCGCGAGGTCGATCCGATCGAGGCGGCGCGTGCGATGCGCGACTACGGCCAGGCGATCAAGGATTTGGCCGGCAGCAATATCTTTCCCGGCGATCTGCTGCTGAAAAACTTCGGTATCTCGCGCAACGGGCGCGCGGTGTTCTACGACTACGACGAACTGTGCATGTTGGGCGAGTGCCATTTCCGCGCGTTACCAAAGCAGCACGAGGACGATGAAATGCAATCGCTGCAGGATTCCGTCTACGCCGCACCGGAGGACGTGTTTCCCGAGCTTTTCGTCAACTTTCTTGGCGTGCCCGCGCCGTTGCGTGCGGCGCTGATCGAAGCGCATGGCGAGATTTTCGATCCGGCGTGGTGGCGCAGTCTGCAGGATCGCCTGCGCGCAGGTGATTACGTCGATGTGCCGCCGTACCCCGCCGAAACGCGGCTCGCCCATCAGTGCGCTCTGCCTGGGCGGGAAGAAGCCTCGCAGTGAAACGGGTCCGTACAGGGATCATGAACGCCGGATGCTTTTATTCGCGCATGTGCGCACCTTCAGCGAAAATTGCGGTCAATAGCTGCGACCAAACGGTCAAGCGACTCGGGAAATCCACCATGCGCGTTGTATTGGCACTTTGCCTGTCTGCCCTGTCCCTCAGCCTGTCGGCGCAGACAGCGCCTGCTGCTCCGGCATCACCCTCCAGCGTGACCGACCTGGCTGCCGTGGCCGTCAGTGGCGTGCAGCCCGGTCCCGGGCTTTGGAAGGTCAGCAAGGGCGGTCATACGATGCTGCTGCTCGGCGTGATCTCGCCGCTGCCGGAGCTGATGCAGTGGCGGTCGGCCGATGTCGAAACCGCTATCGCCAGTTCGCAGCAGGTGCTGCAGCTACCCGACGTCAAGCTGAAAGTGGACGTGAGTTTCTTCGGTAAACTGTTTCTGCTGCCGTCGGCGTACAGCGCGCGCAAGAATGACAACGGCGCCAGCCTGCAGCAAGTGCTCCCTGCGCCGATGTTTGCGCGTTGGGAGGTGCTGAAGGCCAAGTACATTGGGAAAGATGCCGGCATCGAACGGTGGAAGCCGATCTTCGCCGCCCAGGAACTGTACAAGAAAGCGATCAAGGCGAATCAGTTGAGCAAATCCGGTGGCGTGCAGTCGAACATCGATGCGCTGGCCAAAAAGTACAACGTGCCGGAAACCTCCACCGACTACCCGCTGGTGATCGAGCACCCGCATGATGCGATCAAGGCGTTCAAGGCATCCGGGCTGGACGATATGGCCTGCTTTGGCCACACGCTGGATGCGATCGAGCAGGACATGCCAACGATGACCTTGCGGGCCAATGCATGGGCCACCGGCGATCTGGATGCGCTGCGCAAACTGCCCGACAGTGACCGCCGCGGTACCTGCGTCAGTGCGATTACCGATGCAGAATTTGCGCGCAAGCTTGGTCTGTCAGACGTGCCTGCGCGAATGGAGGACAACTGGCTGGCCACGGCCCGTGCGTCGCTGGCAAAGAATGCGCAAACCTTTGCGATGCTGCCGATCAAGGAGCTACTGTCGGCCGATGGCTACCTGTCCAAGCTCAAGGCCGAGGGTTATCAGGTCGAGGCGCCGGATGCCGACGATAGCGATGATGCCGGCCCGGCATCGGCGACCACATCTGCACCAAGCACGTCCGTCCCTGGCACGGCAGCGAGCGTGGTTCACTAAGGTAGCTGTTGCGATAACTTCGAATGACCATGCGTCGTTTGCAATGTTAGTCAGAGGCATTGGGAGAAAGTACGCGGATGTTCATCCATCGACGTATCGCCCATCGATTGATCGTTCTGTTGTTGCTTGCAGGCACGGCTCCGCTGGCTGCGGCTTTTGATGCGCCCGCACCCGCATCGTCAGCGCTGCCGCCGCCGGGACAGGTTACCGAGCTGCAAGGCGTCAGCGTCAGCGGTGTGCAGCCGGGGCCCGGTCTGTGGAAAGTCAGTAAGGGTGATCACGTGCTGTGGGTGTTGGGTACGCTGGAGCTGCTGCCCAAAGGCATGGTCTGGCAGGCGCGCGACGTGCAGGCAGCGATCGCCGATTCGCAGCAGGTGCTGGATAAACCGCAGTTCAAGGTGGATGCCAAGTTGGGCTTTTTCGGCACGCTCGGCATCCTCCCCAGCCTGATCGGTGTGCGCAACAATCCCGATGGCAAGCATCTGGTCGATGTGGTGCCGCCGGATCAGTACGCGCACTGGCTGGTGCTGAAAAAGAAATATCTTGGCTGGGATAACGGTGTCGAAAAACAGCGACCGATTTTCGCTGCCTTTGCGCTGTTTCTCGCGGCGATCAAACAGGCTGATCTGACCGACGACATGATCGATCCGCTGATCAAGAAGGCGGCAGCGCAGCACGATCTGAAACCTACCCCGATCAATTACACGGTTGTGGTCGATCAACCGAAAGCCATCTTGAAGGATTTCAAGAAAGGTCCGCTGGAGGATGGGGATTGCTTCGCCAAAACGCTCGATCATCTCGATAGCGATGTGGCGCTGATGCGCGCACGCGCCAACGCATGGGCCACCGGCGATGTGGATGCGTTGCGCCGCTTGCCACTCAGCAATCAGTTGCAGGTCTGCCTTGCGGCACTCAATCAGTCGGCTATCTCACACGAGTTGGGCTTGACGGATATTGAAGCGAATATCGAATCGACCTGGGCAGCAGCTGCCATCAAGGCACTCGGCAACAACCGTGTGACCTTTGCCCAGCTGCCTATGGAACGACTGCTTGGCAAGCATGATTATCTGGCCCCATTGCAGGCGCAGGGTTATACGGTGACATTGCCGGAAGGCTTGACCGATGCGGCGTCGGAGTCGGCAGCTGCAACCGCGTTACCGGCAAAGGCAGCGAGCACCACTGGCGCTCGGCCCCGCTGAACTTCCCGCGCTTTTATCCGCAGAGCGTTGCCACAAGCTCACTCACTTGCGGAATTCAGTCGCGCTATCTCGTTGTCACTCAGGCTGAGCTCCGCGGCACCGACCAGCTCGTGCAACTGTTCCACGCTGGTTGCACTGGCAATCGGCGCGGTGATGCCGGGTCGCGCCATCAGCCATGCAAGGGCAACCTGCGCCGGTTTGGCATGATGCGTTGAGGCCACTTCATCCAGTGCCGCCAGAATCTGCATGCCGCGCGGATTGAGATACTTCTTCACCGCACCGCCGCGAACGCTGCTCTTGGCCAGGTCGCTCTCGCTGCGATACTTGCCGCTGAGAAAGCCGCTGGCCAGCGAGTAGTAGTTGATGACGCCGATGTTTTCGCTGCGGATCAGCGGTTCGAGATCCTTTTCGTAACCCGTGCGATCAATCAGGTTGTAGTCCGGCTGCAGGCTTTCGTAGCGCGGCAGGTTGTACTCGCGCGATACCTTCAAAGCCTCGGCGAGGCGGTCAGCGCTGTAGTTGGATGCACCGATCACGCGCACCTTGCCGGATTCGATCAATCGCGCGAATGCCTCCAGCGTTTCCGCGAGAGGCGTGCTGGCATCGTCTTCATGCGCCTGGTAAAGATCGATGTGGTCGGTCTGCAGTCGCTTCAACGAGCTATCCACAGCCTGCGTAATATTCACCGGCGACAGACCCGGCTGATCAGTCCACTTGCCCACCTTGGTGGCGATCACCACCCTGTTGCGCTTGCCTGATTGCTTCAGCCACTTGCCGATGATCGTTTCCGACTCGCCGCCACGGTTGCCCGGCACCCATGCCGAATAGACGTCGGCTGTATCGATCAGATTAAAGCCGGCATCGACGAAGGCATCGAGCAGCTCGAACGAGCGCTTTTCGTCAGCGCTCCAGCCGAACACGTTGCCGCCGAAGGCGAGCGGCGCAATAGAAAGTGCTGATTTGCCAAGTGGGCGCTGTTTCATGGGACACCTCGGATGGGCGGGATCGTTATGTGCAAACGGCAGCACATCATTCATCCGAGGTGGTTGCACTTCATGCGGGAATCAAGCGCAGGCCGGTTTGGCGCCATCGTGCAGTTCGCACGATGGCGCGGTGGTGACCTGTGCTGCCTTGGGTGGTTCGATCATGGTGCTGGTCTTGCGCGGATCGACGCCATCGTTCAACCGCCACAACAGCTTCGCGGGGACCACATGCCCATGGAGAAACAACAGATTAGTCCATATCGAGTTCATCAGAGGCACCTCAAGGAGGGTGGAGGGTGTTTGGGGGCTCAACATAGCGACATGACAGATCGCCAAAAAGCGATATATTCGCAAGCTAGACTTGAGAGAAATTCAAGATGGGAAAGCTGCCGTTGGGCCTGCTGCAACAGTTCGTGCTGGTCGCCCGGCTGGGCAATCTGTCGCGCGCCGCGGCGCAGGCGAATCTCACCGTGAGTGCGCTCAGTCATCAGATGCGCCAACTGGAAGAGCGACTGGAGCGGCGCCTGTTCGAGCGCGGGCCGCGCGGCGTGACGTTGACCGTCGATGGCTGCAGCCTGCTTGAGGCGGTGGGCGAACATTTCGATGGTATCGAGCATGCGTTGCTGCGCTATCACCAGCGCCGCCACGACGCGCTTACGCTCAGTGCCAGTCCCGGTATCATCACGAGCTGGCTGGTGCCGCGACTGCCGCGGCTGGTCGCCGTGCATCCGGATCTGGAACTCAGCCTGCAGTCGAGCTCCACGTTGGTGAATTTCGAGCGCGAGCCGGTCGATGTCGGCTTGCGTTTCGGTCGTGGCAACTGGCCGGGTGTGCGTAGTGAGCGGTTGTTCGGCGAATGGGTCGCACCGGTCGCTGCGCCAGAACTGGTGGCGCAGATGGGCGATGCCGATCCAAACGATCTCTCGCAGTGGCCATTGCTGGGTGATCCGCATCCGGCCAATCGCTGGCTCGACTGGTTTGCCCAGTACGGTGGTACACCGCCGAAGCGCTATGTGGCGCATTTCGACACGGTCGATGCGCTGCGGCATGCGGCGCTGGAAGGCCTCGGCGTGGCGCTGGGGCGGATGGTGACGTCGAAATCGCTGATCGACGCTGGGCGCTTGCAGGTACTCGGCGATCACTACCTGCCAGTAGAAGATGCGTACTGGCTGGTGTATCCACCGCGCTCGCAGGAACATCGCGGCTTGCAGGTCTTCCGTGAGTGGCTGCTGGCCGAAGCCGAGGATTACTGCCGGCATATGCCGGCGTTGCGGCGTGACGACGCGGCGGTTGATTGATGGGGTTTCACAAAGCGGCAGGGGTCCTCACCATCGCGGGTCGTTGCAGGCGCATCGTCAGGAGATGATCCATGAAGTCACGAGCCGTGGTCGCGTGGGAAGCCGGCAAGCCGCCAAGTATCGAAATTGAGCGACAGCGATGGCTTGCGATGGCTGACGTAGAATGTCTTCACGCAACAACGTGTTTGCACAAGCTATGGTCGTGCAGCGTTGGTGAGATGCAACGCAACGTCGATCAACAGTGAAATACAGGTAAGGGGCTGGCAGCATGGAAATAATTCGTTCACGCACGCTTGCAGCATGGTTGCTTGCCGCATGCATCGGCTTGCCCACGTTGGCTGCAGCGCAGGCTACAGCGTCCAGTTCGATGGCGCAGGATCAGCCGACCGACACACTAGTGCCGCCCACCAGTGCCAGCGATTTCACCGGTCAGCAGCTGGACAGCGCACTGGCCGGCGACTGGCGTTCGCCGAACAACCGCGCCCGCGACGTCTATCGTCATCCCAAGGCGACCTTGCAGTTTTTCGGCATCCGCCCCGATGAGACAGTGATCGAAATCACGCCCGGTGGCGGCTGGTACAGCGAGATCCTGGCGCCGTTGCTGCATGACGACGGTCATTACATCGCTGCCGTGGAGAAGCCGGCCAGCGGTGACGAGGCAAGCAAGGACGATGATGCCCTGCATCGCAAGTTTGCCTCCGACCTCATGCACTACGGGAAAGCCAAGGTAGTCGAGTTCGACCCCAAGGCGCCGGTGTTCGGCGCGCCGGGTTCTGCCGATCTGGTGCTGACTTTCCGCAACGTGCACAACTGGGCCAGCACCAATAAAGATGGGGCCGACACCACGTCGGCCATGTTCAAGGCGTTTTATGCGGTGTTGCGGCCGGGCGGCGTGCTTGGCGTGGTCGACCATCGGGCCGACGATAGCGCCATGCTGGATGCGGTAAAAAAGAGCGGCTATCTGCCAACCAAGTATGTGGTGAAGATGGCGACCGATGCCGGCTTCACGCTGGAAGACAGCAGCGAGATCAACGCCAATCCGAAGGACACGAAAAATTATCCCAAAGGCGTCTGGACCTTGCCGCCCACGTTCGCGCTGGGTGATACCGACAAGGCCAAGTATCAGGCGATCGGCGAATCCGATCGGATGACCTTGCGCTTCGTCAAACCGGCGCCGGCCACCGCGACACCTTGAGGCCAGCGTTGGTGAGGAATGTTGTGTGCGGTAAGCCATCATGCTGATCGCACTGAATAAACCCTACGGGGTGCTGTGCCAGTTCACCGATGAAAATGGCCGCCGCACGCTGGCCGATTTCGTCAGGCAAAAAGACGTCTATGCGGCCGGACGGCTGGATCAGGACAGTGAGGGTTTGCTGCTGCTGACCGATGATGGCGCACTGGCGCATCGGCTCACCGATCCCCGCCATAAACAGCCGAAAACCTATGTGGCGCAGGTCGATGGCGAAATCAACGAAACGGCGCTGTCGGCCCTGCGGAACGGCGTGTTGTTGAACGACGGACCCAGCCTGCCAGCCACCGCGGAACGCATCGACGAGCCAGGCTGGCTATGGCCGCGCGATCCGCCGGTGCGCTTTCGCAAGCACCTACCCACCAGTTGGCTCAGTCTGTCGATTCGCGAAGGTCGCAATCGGCAGGTGCGGCGTATGACGGCTGCCGTGGGGTTCCCCACGCTGCGATTGATCCGTGTAAGGGTGGGTGATTACGTGCTGGACGGTCTGGCGTCGGGCGAGACGCGCATGCTGTGATAGCGTGGTCGGCGCCATGGCGACCGTGTAACGGGAGCCTATGAGCAGGCTCTGGACAAGCCGAAAAACGCCTCGGCTGTCGCCGTGCTGTTCGCTGCCGTCACCTCAGCCGGCTCACCGCGATCACGCGCGATTTCCTCACAGATATGTTTCAGATACATCGGTTCGTTGCGTCGATGCTTCGGCTGCGGTCGCACCGTGCGGGGCAGCAGATACGGCGCATCGGTTTCGATCATCAATCGGTTGGCCGGAATCTCGCGTACAAGCGCCCGTAGATGCGTGCCGCGACGTTCGTCGCAGATCCAGCCGGTGATACCGATATGGCAATCCAACGCCAGATAGTCGCGCAGCGCCTCATCGGTATCGGTAAAGCAGTGCACCACGGCAGCCGGTACCCTGTCGCGGTAACGCCGCAGTACCGCGACAAAGTCCTCGTGCGCATCGCGTTGGTGCAGAAACAGTGGTTTCTGCATGTCGACGGCAATTTGCAGCTGCCGTTCAAACACCTGCAGTTGCACCTCGCGCGGCGAATAGTTGCGGTTGTAGTCCAATCCGGTTTCGCCGATGGCGCGCACGACTGGATCGTGCGCGAGCTCGCGCAGCTGGGTATCCGTCGCGTCGTCGTAATCGATCGCATGATGCGGATGCACGCCGGCCGTGGCAAACAGCTTGCCAGGATGTGCTTTGGCCAAAGCCAGCGCATGCGCGCTGCCTTCGCGCGAAGCGCCAGTCAGGATCATCCGGCTCACACCATGCCTTGCAGCGCGCTGCAGCACTTCATCGAGATCGTGCTGAAACGATTCGTGACCGAGATTGACGCCAATATCGAGCAACTGCATGGTTAGGCCGCGACAGGTAAAGCGGGATTGTCCCAGACATCGATGGCGTCGCAAGCGGCCTCAGCACGTGGGAACGACGATAGAGGAAAGGTTTCGTAATCACAGGTGCACTTGCGGTGATCGATCTGTTGCGCCAGCTCGGGTATCAGGCGTTGAGGTCGGAATACCCCTGATTGTGTACGTTGGTAGGCATATTGACCGGCACACCGCCGACAATGGCGGCGAAATCGATGCCATTGTCGAGGTTGTAGCCGCGCAAGAAGTATTGTTTGCCTTGCCATCGGCGGAATGCTGGTGGGTCACCACCATGCCCGGGATCGCCCCCAGCACCTCGCCCGGACGCGGCAGCGGAATATCTTGCAGCAAGCGAGCCAGGGTGGTGCCCTGCGACGCGGCGTCGGAGGTGCCAATACCGTTACCCGCATGGCGTTGACGTTATCCAGATGAGCTGTTCGAACTAACCGCCAGCAGCCGGGTCAGACCCACATACACCCATGACACAAAAATGGATGCAGGAAATTTTCCTAAGATGTGAAGACGCCGCTGAACGGGTGGAGACGGCACAATGGCGGGCGGTTCTGGGTGTGATGTGGGCCGGGGCATGATGTCGACATCATCTCCGACAACAACAAGATGATCGAGCGATGGTTGGCAAAATTCAGCAGCCGCCACGCTGGGATAATCAAGTTGTGATAGTTATGGTGGTTATTTCGTCAAAGCGGGTGGTTCGCGACAACCGGCGTTGACGGCTTCTCAAAAGCATTGAGCGGGGTGGAATCATGTCGGCAGTCATCAAGCCGGCGGCAAGCGGGGCCGGCATGGCGGCAGACGATCGCGAAGCGGAAGTCTGTGCATGGCTGGTTGCGCGTGGTCGTTTGAAAGACAGCGATCTGGGCCGTGCGCGCCGTCTGCACGAGGAGTCGGCCGAAGGCACGCTCACCACCCTGATGGCGCGGCTGGGGCTGGTGTCCGAGCGCGATCTGGCCGAGGCCTGGGTCGAGTTGCTGCAGGTGCCGCTGCTGGCCGCGCGCGATGCGCCCGAGCTGCCGCCCGCCGAGCTGGAAATATCGTTGCGCTTTCTGAAACAGCACCACGTGGTGCCGGTGCAGGATGAAAAAGACGGGCTGGCCCTGATTGTCTCTGATCCGGCCGATCCGTATCCGCTGCAGGCGGTGACCCTGGCGGCTGGTCGGCCGGTCGCACTGCGGGTCGGCCTGCGTTCGGAAATCGACGGGCTGATCGAACGTTATTACGGCACCGGTCGTTCGGCCATGGGCACCATCGTGGAGAACCTCGATGGCAGTGCTGCCGAAGAGGACGACGTCGAGCATCTGCGCGATCTCGCCTCGGAAGCGCCGGTCATTCGGCTGGTCAACCTTATCCTGCAGCGCGCGGTCGAGCAGCGCGCGTCGGACGTGCATATCGAGCCGTTCGAGAATCGTCTGAAAGTGCGCTATCGCATCGACGGCGTGCTGCATGAAGTGGAGGCGCCGCCGTCGTCATCGACCGCGGCGGTGATTTCGCGCGTCAAGATCATGGCGAGGCTGAATATCGCCGAGCGCCGCCTGCCGCAGGATGGCCGCATCCAGTTGCGCGTGCAGGGCAAGGAGTTGGACTTGCGCGTATCGACCGTGCCGACCAGTTTCGGCGAGTCGGTGGTGATGCGTATCCTCGATCGCGAGTCGGTGGTGTTCGACTTCGCCTCGCTGGGTTTCACCGACAGCTTTCAGCAGCGCTTCGTCGACGTGCTCAATCGTCCGCACGGCATTCTGCTGGTGACCGGTCCCACGGGTTCCGGCAAGACCACCACGCTGTACACCGCGCTGTCGCAGATCAATACCAATGACGTCAAGATCATCACGGTCGAGGATCCGGTCGAGTATCAGCTCGAAGGCATCAACCAGATCCAGGTGAAGCCGCAGATCGGGCTCGATTTCTCCGGCGCGCTGCGCTCGATCATGCGTCAGGATCCGGACGTGATCATGATTGGCGAAATGCGCGATCTGGAAACCTGCCGCATCGCGATCCAGTCCGCGCTCACCGGCCATCTGGTGCTCTCCACGCTGCACACCAACAGTGCCGCCGGTGGCATCACGCGACTGCTCGATATGGGTGTTGAAGATTACCTGCTCGGCTCGACCATCAACGGCATCCTGGCACAGCGACTGGTGCGCCGGCTCGATCCGGAAACCGCGATTGCCTACGAAGCGCTGCCCGAAGTGATCGAGCAGTTCGAGCTGGAAAAATACACCGACGAGCGACCGATTCGTTTGTGGAAGCCGGGCAGCAGCGCAGCCAACCCAACCGGATACCGCGGCCGCCGCGCGATCATGGAATTTCTCACCATGAGCGATCCCTTGCGCCGATTGGTGATGCAGCGCGCCGATGCCGGCGAAATCGAACGTCAGGCGCGCAGTGAAGGCATGCGCACGATGTACGAGGACGGCATCGCCAAGGCCGTGAGTGGCGTCACTACGCTGGAAGAAGTCATGCGCGTTACGCAGGACGGTTGACGTGGCGCAATTCAGCTACAAGGCAGTCAGCGACGCCGGCGAGATGCTGCAAGGCCAGATGGAAGCGGCCAGCGTCGAGGACGTGATCGGTCGCCTGCAGGATCAGGGTCATACGTTGCTGGCCGCGCAGCCCGCCGATGGCGCGGCCGGTGGCAGCGGGCTGGCTGGTCTGTTCAAGCGTGGCCCGTTCACCGGCGATCAGCTGGCGCAGTTCACTCATCAGTTGGCGACCCTGCTCGGTGCCGGCCAGCCGCTCGATCGCGCGCTGAGCATCCTGCTCGATCTGCCCGAGGGCGAGCATGCCAAGAAGATGGTCGAACGCGTGCGCGATCGGGTGCGCGGCGGCACCACGCTGTCGCAGTCGCTGGATGAAGAACTGGGCGTGTTTCCCAAGCTCTACATCAGTCTGGTGCGCGCGGGTGAAGCGGGCGGCTCGCTGGAAGAAACGCTGCGTCGCCTGGCCGATTACCTGGAACGCGCGCAGGCGATGCGCGGCAGCATCATCAATGCGCTGATCTACCCAGCGTTCCTGATGGTTGGTGTACTCGGTTCGCTGGTGCTGTTGTTGGCTTACGTGGTGCCGCAGTTCGTGCCGATCTTCGCCGACATGCAGGTACCGATTCCGTGGATCACCCAGGCCGTGCTGGTGGTGGGCAACACGCTGCAGGCGTGGTGGTGGCTGATCATCCTGCTGATCGGTGGCGGCGTGTTTTTCTGGCGCGCGCGATTGCGTGACCCGCAGGCACGGCTGGCCTGGAATACGAAAATGCTGAGCATGCGGCTGGTCGGTCCGCTGCTGCTGAAAGTGGAAACCGCGCGCATCGCCCGCACGCTCGGCACGCTGTTGAAAAACGGCGTGCCGCTGCTGAGTGCGCTGACTATCGCGCGCCAGGTCACCAGTAATCGCGCGCTTGATGCCGCGCTGATCCAGGCACACGAACAGGTCAAGGGTGGCTCGGGCCTGAGTCTGGCGCTGGGCCAGTCAAAACTGTTTCCACGGCTGGCCATGCAGATGGTCCAGGTCGGCGAAGAGGCCGGCCAGCTGGACACCATGCTGCTGAAAGTCGCTGATACCTTTGAACTTGAATCCAAGCGTGCGATTGATCGCTTGCTTGCTGCATTGGTGCCGGCACTGACCATCGTGATGACGGTGATGGTGGCGATCATCATGGCCGCAATTCTGCTGCCGCTGCTGAGTTTGACCAGCAATATTCAATGAAGATTTGAACGGAGAGAACACGATGCATGATTTGATGAAGCGGGAACCAAGAGTCGGGTTCAGGGATCAGGGAAGCGCCAAAGTCGAAGCTGTTGCTGCATTGAGGCGTTCGCGTTCCCCGCTTGCTATTTCCCGCCGGGCCACCTTGGGTGGCTCCCTCAACACTTCGCGCTCGAAAGGCTTCACCCTGCTCGAAATGCTGGCGGTGATCGTATTGATCGGCATCATCGGTGCGGTGGTGGTGACCCAGGTTGGCAAGAACGTCGACAAGGGCAAGTACGGTGCGGGCAAGGCGCAACTGATGACGCTGAGCCAGAAGATCGAAAACTATGCGCTCGACAACGGCTCGCCGCCGCAGCAGCTGGACGATCTGATGACCAAGCCGGCGAATGCCACCAACTGGCAGGGACCGTACGCGAAAGAGTCCGAGTTGAAAGATCCCTGGGGCCATCAATTCGGTTACCAGTATCCGGGCCAGCACGGCAGCTTCGATCTGATCTTCTATGGTCAGGACGGCAAGCCCGGTGGTGATGGCTACAGTCAGGATGTTGGTAACTGGCAATGAACATCAGGGAACGGGGAGCCGCCCGAGGTGGTCTAGTGGCGAGTGAGCAACAAGAGCATGCGAATGTCGCTGCTCTTGCGTTCCACGCTAGGTCACCTCGGGTGGCTTCCCGCCAGGCCACCTCGGGTGGCTCCCTGTTCTCTGCGCGCATCAAACGCGCGCATGGCTTTACCCTCCTCGAAATGCTCGCCGTGATCCTGCTTATCGGGATAGCGGCCGCGGCGGTATCGTTTTCGGTCACGCAAGGTTTGGCCAGTGTGCGGATAAACGCAGCCAGCAGCGAATTGGCCGGCGCGCTGCGCGCCACGCGGGCGCAGGCGATCGTGAAGGGCCAGCAGCAGAATTTCGATATCGATACGCGCAGCAACAGCTATAGCAACCTGAAGCAGCAAAACGTGCCACTGCCAAAAGGTTTGCAGCTCAGCGTCACCAGCGCGAAGGACGACCAGCCGAACGATCACACCGGACGCATCCGCTTTTTCCCCGATGGCAGCTCTACCGGCGGCCGCATCACCTTGACCAGCGGCAAGCGCGAGTGGCACGTCAACGTGTCATGGCTGACCGGCGAAGTACGCGTAGTCGATACGACGGTGGCGATGCAATGAGTTGCCGTTTGTCAGGTATGCAGACCAGGCGCGCGCAGCGCGGCTTCAGCCTGATCGAAGTGATCGCCGCCATCATGCTGCTGGCCATCGCTTTTGCTGCGTTGATGAAAGTGGCCGGCGGTTCGATCAGCCTCACCCAGAATGCGGCCGGCTATAGCGAGGCGGCGTTGTGGGCGCGAGGCCTGCTCGATAGCGCTTTCATCGGAGAGCCGATCAAGACGGGCAGCAGTGCGGGTCAGTTCAACAACCAGTTCCGCTGGCAGCTCGCTGTGACGCCGTGGAACGATGCCGGCATCCAGCCACCGGCCGCCCCGCTGCATTTATATCAGTTGGATCTGGATGTGCTGTGGGGGCCGATCGGGCATCCACGTTCGGCCCACTTCCGCACGTTGCGGCTAGCCGGCCAGGATGCCGCCAACATGATGCGGCCGGCACCATGAATTCTGCCGTGCTTAGAGCCTTTACAAAGTCTCCTAGGCCGATGGCCGGTTTCACCTTGCTCGAAGTGCTGGCATCGCTGGTGCTGCTTGCCCTGCTGCTGATCGGCGTGTATTCGGGCTTGCGCACGGCCACGCATAGCGTGCGTTCGGGCACGGCGGCGGTGGAGCGGATCGACCAGATCCGCTCGGCGCAGCAGTTTCTGCAGCGCGAGCTCGCGCAGAGCATGGCCCAGCCGATCAGCAAGAACGAGCGCGGCGAGAACATCTATTTCCAGGGCGACGCGCACGAAATGCGTTACGTCGCGCCGCTGCCTGGCTATCTCGGCAAGCTTGGGCCGCAGCTGCAGAGTCTGAAGCTAGTCGATGATGGCCACGGCGATGCCAGCCTGGTGCTCAGTCTCGCCTTGCTGCCGCCGGATGGATCGCCGCCGAAAGCACTGGGCGACCCGCAGGTCTTGCTCGATCACATCAGAAGCGGCGGCTTTGCCTATCGCGGGCTGGATGCGTTGGGCCAGAAGGTGCCATGGTCTGCCGCCTGGCCGGATGGACGGCTGCTGCCGCTGCTCGTGCGCGTGCAGCTGCAGCCGCAGGGCAATTACGCGTGGCCGTTGATCGAGGTTCCGTTGCGGGTCAATCCGCTGGCCAGCGGTGCAGCCACTGGTCTGCAGCCGCTGAATGCGGTGAGCGGGGGCGCGCGATGACGCGGGCGTTGGTTCATCACTCAAGGTCAAGTCAGCGCGGCGTGGCGCTGCTGCTGGTGCTATGGGCCTGCACATTACTGGCGATTTTGCTGGGTGGTTACGCGGCGCTGGCCCGGACCGAGGGTCTGCAGGCACGCTATCAGTTTGCGCAGACGCAGGCGCATTACGCTGCCGAGGCCGGCATCATGCGTGCTTTCTACGGCCTGCAGGATCCGATCAACAAGAATCGCTGGATCGGCGATGGACGCATTTATTCTTTCGCATTCGACGCCGCCGAGATCAAGGTCTCTGCGATTGGCGAAAACGGCAAGGTGGATCTCAATGCGGCCACGCCGCAAATCCTGCAGGCGCTGTTTCAGGCGGCGGGCACGCCGCAGGCGGCAGCCCAATCACTGGCTGCCAACGTCGTGGACTGGCGCAGCGCTCCATTGATAGCGAGTGACCTTGACAAGCGTCGCGCGGCTTATGCGGCGGCCGGACATGATTACGGTCCGCGCAATGGTCCGTTCGTCAGTATCGAGGAGTTGCAGATGGTGCTGGGGATGACGCCAGCGCTCTATCGCGTGATTGCCCCGGACATCACGATCTGGTCCGGCAATGCGGCGCCCGATCCCAACACGGCGCCCCCGCTTGCACTGGCAGCGATTCCCGGCATGACTGCGGCGCAGGAAGCCGTCATTTACGCGGCAAGGCAGAAGGGCGCCAGCGATGCCGGTATGGTTCTCAACAACGGAGTAACGCATAGTATTCGGTCGGAGGCGACACTGGCCGACGGTACGCGTGCAGTGCTGCGCGCGACGATGCGTTTACAGCAGGGACAAACCGGTGCGCAACCCTTTGCGGTGCTGCGCTGGCAGGAGGGGGACGAAGAATGAGTACGGCTACGCAGTCGCTGCGGCCATTGGTGGATCGCATGCGCCGCGCCTGGCGCGGTTCACCGCTGCCGGATTTTTTCTGCTGGTGGGGCGGCGAGCTGCGCGCTCTGCTGCCGGTGCGCTGGCAGAGTTTTTTCAGCGGTGGCGCGGACTGGTATCTGCTGCAGCATGAGGGTACGCAGTGGTCGTTGCGCCGCGCGGGCAACAGTCTGCCGATGACGCGCTGGAACGACAGCGACGACAGCCTGATCCAGCAGACCACGTTGACCAGCGCGCTGAAAAATATAGACCCTGAAGATCTGCGGCTGGCGTTGCTGCTGCCGACAGCTGCCGTCTTGCGCCGCACGCTCGCCTTGCCGCTGGCGGCACGCGACAACCTGCTGCAAGTGATGGCGTTCGAGATCGATCGGCAGACGCCGTTCAGTGCGGCGCAGGTGTATTACGCGGTGCGCGAACTGCCACAGCCGGCCGCAGCCGGACGCGTCAATGCGGAGCTGGTAGCGGTGACGCGCAGCACGCTCGATCCGCTGTTGGCACTTCTGGGCACGCTGAGCATTCCGATCGATGCCGTCGATTTGGCGGTCGGCAATGATCGGCTCGGCGTCAATCTGCTGCCGCCTGAGCAGACAACGCGGCGCGTGCGGCCGCGCCTGCGCTTGAATCTCGCATTGGCGGCTGGTGCTGTTGTGCTGCTGTTGTTGACGCTGGCCACCTGGTTGCACAACCGGCAGGCTGCGCTGGCGAACATGCAGGACACGGTGGAAAGCATGCGCAGCGAGGCGCAGCAGGTCACCTCGCTGCGGCAGCAGTTGCAGGACAATGCGGGTGCCGCCGGCTTTCTGGCTCAGCGCAAGAAAAGCACCGTCAGCATGCTCAGCCTGATGCAGGAGATCACGACGCGCCTACCCGACACGGCATGGCTGGAGCGTTTCAGCGTCGACAACACCGGCCAGGTCGGATTGCAGGGTCAGAGCGTGCAGGCGGCCAAGCTGCTCGACGCGCTGAAGGATTCCACCCTGATCACGAACGCCAGTTTTCAGGGCAGCATTCAGCCGGATCCCACCACGGGCAAGGAACGGTTCTATCTGACCGCGCAGCTGCGTCAGCCGGCCGCCGGCAAAGGCAAGCCGTCGGCCACGGCGGTTGGTGGAGGCGTGCCATGAAAAAGCTCAGCCTCAATCCGCGTGACAGTCGCCTTGCCGCGATCGGCCTGCTGCTGGTAGCACTGGTGATCGGCTATTTCGTGCTGTTGCACTGGTGGTTCGTGGCGCCGCTGAAGCAGATCAGCAGCGACATGGTCGACCTGCGCGATACGCAGGGCCGCTTCGCCGCGGCGATTGCCGAAAAGCCGGCGCTGCAGCAACGCATTGCCACGCTCGGTGCGGGACAGGCCAGCAGCAACGCGTTTCTGGCCGAGGATGATCCGAATACGGCTGCGGCTGATTTGATGCAGCGCGTGGTCGACGTGGTCGGTACCAGCACCCAGGGCGGCAGCTGTGTGGTGAGCCAGAAGGTACCGATACCCAACCCACCAGCGACGCCCGGTGAGCCGTATCGCAAGGCGGCCGTGAGCATCAACCTCAGCTGTGATATCGAGTCGCTGGCGCAAGTGCTGCAGGCGCTGGAGCAGGGCACGCCCTACGTATTCATTGATGACCTGAGCATTTATCGCAATCCGGTCGCGGCGCAGCAAAATAACGCGGCACCGCTCGAGGTGCAGTTCACACTGTCCGGCTACGTGCGTCCTGCACACGATACGCCAGCGGCTTCGCCGCTTGTTCCGGCAGGCTCGCGTGTACCGGGACAGGGAGCTGCGCCATGAATGCTGCCAATCAACGACGTCTGACGCCGATGCTTGCTGCGATCGTCGCGCTGCTGGCGATCGTGTTGCTGCTACTGCTGAGCGGCGTGGGACGCAAGGTGCACTGGAATACGCCACGACCGCCAACCATGCTGCCACCGGGCAACAACGCGGCCAATCTGCCGACACCGCTGCCTTTACAAAGCTTCGCGCTGGTCTGGCAGAAGCCGTTGTTCACTCCTGATCGCAAGCCGATAGCCCGCATTGCCAATGGCGGCACGTCGTTGGGTGATCTCACGCTCACCGGCATCATTCTCACGTCGGGCCTGCACATGGCCTTGCTGCATGACAAGAACGGCGATCGCCAGATTCGCCTGCACGAGGGTGAGGCGATGCCCGATGGCAGTGTAAAGCTGGTGGAAGTTCGTCCGCGCTCGGCACTATTCGATGCATCCGGTGGTCGAACCGAGTTGAAGCTGCCGGCGGGGGCACCGTTCGATGATCCAAAGGCGGCTGTACCGGGAATGCCGAACGGGGATGCCAACGCCAACAATCAACAGGTGCCCGCCGACGCGATGATCCGCATCGGGCCGCATGGCGTCGGACGACAACCGGGACCGCCCGGCAATGCACAACCACCGCAGGATGCGCCACCCGCGTCACCGTTGCTCGATCGAATCAAACAGGCAAATCAGAGACGCCGCGCCGAACGCGCCGCGGCATCTCACTAAGGAGTAGGTGATTCATGTTTCGCAAGCTCACTCAACATGTTCT
Organism: Rhodanobacter sp. A1T4; assembly: GCF_014207185.1. GTDB lineage: Bacteria > Pseudomonadota > Gammaproteobacteria > Xanthomonadales > Rhodanobacteraceae > Rhodanobacter. The sequence continues at coordinate 123,700 of NZ_JACHCP010000007.1, read as the reverse complement.
GCGTACCAGCACCATCGCCTTGACCGTGTGGCTGGTCGGTTGCGCCAGCTCGCAGGTGCACGACGACAGCGCGCTGCAGCGCGAAGCGATGGCCGGCACGCAAAATCCGGTGCCAGCACCGCTGCCGCTCAACAACGATCTCAACGGGGGCAGCGGCGCTGCCACGCCGAAGTCGGAGATCAGCCCGGGTACGGGCAACTTCATCCATCCCACTGCGTTGAGCACGCCGCGTCCAGCGGCAACCGGCGACGGCGCAGTGACCTTCAATTTCGAGAATCAGCCGGTGCAGGCGGTAGTCAAGGCGATCCTCGGTGATCTGCTCAAACAGAACTACACCATCGTGCCGGGCGTGCAAGGCAATATCTCGTTCTCTACCTCCGAACCGGTGGACAGCAGCCAGGCATTGCCGATACTGGAGACGCTGCTGTCGTGGACCCATAACGCGCTGGTCAAGCGTGCCGGCGGCTATGTCGTGCTGCCTGAAAAAGATGCCGTGGCCGGCAATATGGTGCCCAGCCTGGGCGCTAACGCACCATCAGGTGGTCTGCAGTCGCGGCTTTTCCCGTTGCGCTACATTTCCGCTACTGAGATGCAGAAGCTGATCAAGCCGTTCGCCCGGCAGGATGCCGTGCTGCTGGCAGACCCTTCGCGCAATCTCATTGTGATGTCCGGTACGCCGGAAGAGCTGGCCAATTATTCCAGCATGGTGAAAACCTTCGACGTCGATTGGCTGCGTGGCATGTCGATCGGCGTATTCAACCTGCAGTACGCCAAGGTTGATGAGCTGATGCCGAAACTCGATGGCATGTTCGGCGAACATGGTGATACGCCGCTGGCTGGCACGCTGCGCTTTATCCCGATTGAACGCACCAATGCGATGGTGGTGATCAGCACACAGCCGCAGTACCTGCAGGAAGTCGGCGACTGGATTGCCAAGATCGACGCCGGTGGTGGCAACGAGCCACAGCTGTTCGTCTACGACGTGCGCAACCTCAAGGCATCCGATCTCGCCAAATACCTGGGGCAGATTTATGCCAACGGTTCGGGTTCCGGCAACGGCAGCGATGCCAATGGCAAGGTCGGTCCGGGCCTGACCGGCAGTACGCTGGGAAGCGGCAACAACAGCAGCTCGCAAAGCTTGGGCAGCACCGCCGGCAGCTTCGGATCGTCCTCGTCCGGCACCAGTGGCCTCGGCGGGTTGGGCAGTTCAAGCGGTACGTCCGGACTGGGCGGTCTGGGCAGCAGCAGCGGTGGATTGAATACGAGCGGTGGCATTGGGAGTTCAAGCGGCTCGTCATCCAGCCTCGGTAGTGGCGTCGGTGGCAGCGCCAGTGGTGCGGGCGGCAACGGCAGCGATGCTTCAAGCGATCAGCAGTACACATCCAGCGACGGCAGCGTCCGCATCAGCTCGGTCGACAGCAACAATCAGCTGCTGGTCCGCGCCCGGCCGTCGCAGTGGAAGGAGATGCAGGAAGCCATCAAGAAGCTCGACAACGTGCCGCTGCAGGTACAGATCGAAACGCGCATCCTCGAGGTGACGCTCACGAACCAGTTCGCGTTCGGCGTGCAGTACTACCTTGACGGGCTGACCGGCTCCACTACTTCCGGCACCACGATCACGCCGGGCCAGACGTACCGTCATCGCAATATCGGCGCAGGCGGCGGCGGCACGGTGCCCACCAGCGCAGACACACTCTTCTATTCCTTCATCAACAGCAATACCCAGGTCGCGATCAGTGCGATGGAAACCAGCGCCAATTCCAAGACGCTGTCCGCGCCCTCCATGGTGGTGATGAACAACCAGCTGGCGCATATCCAGGTCGGCAACCAGATACCGGTCAACCAGACGTCATTGATTGGCCTGGGTGGCACCACTACTACCGACACCACCGCCAGTACGGTCACGTATATTCCTACCGGCGTCATCCTCGATGTGCAGCCGCGTGTGAATCCAGGCGGTCTGGTGTATCTGAATGTGCATCAACAGGTAAGCACGGCATCGACGACGACCAATTCGCAGGGCAACCCCACCATCGCCCAGCGCGATGTGTCGACCCAGGTTGCAGTACAGAGTGGCCAGACTGTGCTGTTGGGAGGTCTGATAACCCAGGACAACGAGGTGGGCAACACCGGCGTTCCGTTTCTCAGCGACATTCCCGTGCTGGGTCGACTGTTTGGCACCACCAGCAAAAGCCGCACGCGCACAGAACTGATCGTGCTGATCACGCCCAAAGTGATCCGCAGCAGTGAGGATGCCAAGCAGGTGACTAGCGATTATCAGAGCAAGTTTGAATCGTTGCAGCCGTTGCGCGCATCAACTGCCCCCACCACGCCGATGGCCCTGGCCCTTTCCACCGCGCTGCAGTCATCGGCGCCAGGGGCGCTGCCCGTATCGTCCAATACCCCATCGGCAAGCGCTGCGTCGACGGGTGTTCCGGCACCGAACTGGCCTGAGCAACTGCAGCAGCATGCGGAAGATGCGCTGCGCCAGTCCGACTATGCGACCGCGCAGAATCTGGCGATGCAGTCGTGGCGACAGGGTTCGCATCATGGTTCGCTGTGCGAGCGCAACTGGCAGGTCATCGCGCAAGCGCGTGAGCACAGCAATCGACTCGGTAGCGTCGATGCGGCGCGCAAGCAGGAGAACAGTTGCCTGGCAACTCCTTGACCTTGTACCGCGTCGACGGGCGAGCCACGGATGGCTTGTCCTGACGCTGCCTAACGCATGGCGCCCCAGCAGCTATCATTATCAGCGACGATGAATGTTCCGCTGCCCATTTCCCTGATTACGATTTTTCCGATCACGCCGCTGCTGCCGGATATCTGCGCGTCGCTCGCGGATCATCCTCGACTGGTGCTGGAAGCGCCGCCCGGCGCCGGTAAAACTACCCAGGTGCCGCTGGCCTTGCGTGACGCCGAGTGGCTTGCGGGCAAGAAGATCATCGTTCTGGAGCCACGACGCATTGCCGCCCGGGCGGCTGCGCAGTTCATGGCACAGCAGCTCGGCGAAGCGGTCGGCCAGACCGTCGGCTACCGCATCCGCTTCGAATCAAAAGTGAGCGCGGCAACGCGTATCGAGGTGGTCACCGAAGGCATCCTCACCCGATTGATCCAGGACGATCCGGAACTCACCGGCATCGGAGCGATCCTGTTCGACGAATTCCACGAACGGCACCTCGCCGGTGATCTCGGTGCGGCGCTCGCGCTGGATGTACAGGCCACCTTGCGCCCGGATCTTCGATTGCTGGTGATGTCCGCGACGCTGGATGGTGAGCGCATCGCGCAATGGCTGGATGCGCCGCGTATCAGCAGTCCAGGCCGCAGTTTCCCTATACGCATCGAACATCCACCGGCGCGCACGCAAGAAACCGTGGAGCATCATCTGGCGCGCATCGCACGGCAGGCGCTGGAAGAGAACGAGGGTGACGTACTCGCGTTTCTGCCGGGACAGCGGGAAATTGTTCGTGCCAAAAATGCACTTGCGCAAACGATCACGTCGGAAGGTATAGAAGTCATCACGTTGCACGGCGAGCTGTCGCAGGTCGAGCAGCAGGCGGCGCTGGCACCGGCCGAGTCAGGCATGCGGCCAGATCGTATGAGGCGTGTAGTGCTGGCCACCAATGTGGCGGAATCCAGTGTGACCCTGCCAGGCATCCGTGCCGTGATCGATGTGGGGCTGGCGCGCGAGCCGCGTTTCGATCCGAACTCCGGCTTCACACGGCTGGAAACCGTAAGCATTTCACAGGCCTCGGCCGATCAGCGCGCGGGTCGCGCTGGTCGTGTGGCGCCCGGTACGGCATATCGCCTGTGGCCGCAAAGCAAACGGCTGGAATCAGCGCGGCGCGCGGAAATCAGCCATGCCGAATTATCCGGGCTGGCGCTCGAACTGGCGGCCTGGGGTTTGAACGCAAGCAGCAGAGACACGCTGCGCTGGCTCGATCCACCACCTGCTGGCGCACTGGCGCAGGCGCGCGAGTTGCTGATGAGTCTCGGTGCGCTGGATGCCACCATGCGTATCACCGCCATGGGTCGCGCCATGCTGGAGTTGGGTGCGAGTTCGCGACTGGGCGCTGCGGCATGGCGCGCGCCGTCAGCATGGCGCCCACTGATCGCCGATCTGCTTGCCTTGATGGAGGTGCGTTCGCCGATGCGTGGCGAACAAGCGCGCAGCGATGATTTCCGTGTCCGCGTCGCCGCCTTGCATGCGTGGCGCGATCGTCGGGGGCCTTCAGCACGCCATGACGTCGACAGCGGTGCGCTGGCAGCCATTGAACAGATCAGCAAGGGATGGCGCAGACGTCTGGACGTCCGAACGGCCGCCAGCGGTGTGCCGGATAGCCATGCGGTCGGCGATCTTTTGCTGCACGCCTTTCCCGATCGGGTGGCGCGCCGCGACGAGTCCAATCTGCTGCGCTACACGCTGGCCAACGGTCGTGGCGCGCGCCTGCATGAGAATACCTCGTTGCACGGTGAGCCCTGGCTGGTCGTGCTGGATCTGCGTCACGAGGCACGCGACAGCCTGATTCTTGTCGCCGCACCGCTGGATCCTTTGGTGCTGGAGCGCGATTATCCGGCGCAGTTTTCTCGCGAGCACACGCTGCGCTGGAACGAGCAGCGCGCGGTGATCGAAGCGTTCGACGAACGTCGTTTCGGCGCCATCGTGCTGGAGCGGCGCAGCGTACCGGTGCGGCCAGAAGATGCACTGCCGGCGCTGTTGGCCGTGGTGCGTGCGCGAGGCATCGAGACCTTGCCGTGGGGCGATCAGGCGAAACGACTGCGTGCGCGCATGCAGGCCTTGCGCGCGTGGATGCCGGAGCTCGGGCTGCCGGACGTGTCCGATACCGCACTGCTCGATTCGATCGACATCTGGCTTTCACCCTATCTCAATGGCAAGCGCGGACTTGATGCGTTGGGCGCCGACGAACTCTCGCAGGCGCTGGCCTCGCTATTCGATTACGAACAGCGCCGCATGCTCGACGCGCAGGCACCTGAAAGCCTCATGGTGCCCAGTGGCCAACTGCGCCGACTCGACTATGCGCCGGACGAGCCGCCGGTGCTCGCCGTAAAACTGCAGGAGCTGTTCGGTCTCGCCGATACGCCGCGCATCGGCGGCGGTCGTATTCCGGTGACATTGCATCTGCTGTCACCGGCCGGGCGGCCAATTCAGGTGACGCAGGATCTGAAAGGCTTCTGGGAGCGCACTTACCCGGAAGTGAAGAAGGAATTGAAAGGTCGTTATCCGCGCCATCCATGGCCGGATGATCCATGGACCGCCGTGCCAACGCATCGTGCGAAGCCTCGCGGCACCTGATGGCGCGAGCGCACGGTGGAGGATATGACGACCTTCTTGCGCTCGGTGGCTACCGGTAATATTTGTTCCGTACAATGAAGCTTGCACCTGAAATTCATCGTGGCAGGTGTTTTATCAGCGGAATAGTTTGATCTTAGGATTGTTGACCCCAGAGGAGAAAGCCCATGAACAAGCGTTTTGGAATGATGGCATTGCTGTTGCTCGCCCTGCCAGTGATGGCCCATGCATCCTGCGATGATGTGAAGTCCAGCATCGATGCCAAGATCAAGGCCAAGGGTGTATCCGACTACAAGCTGGACGTTGTGTCCGGAGACCAGGCCGATGCTAACGGCAAGGTTGTCGGCCAGTGCGAAGGCGACAAGAAAATTGTCTACACGCGTGGCGAAGGATCCAGCTCTGACAGTTCTTCTTCGGACAGTTCGTCATCCGATAGCGCAACACCCGCCGAAGCGAGCAGTTCGCCGGCGCCGATGAAAAAGCATCACCACATGAAAAAGGCGGCGGATGATTCGGCTTCGCCAGCGCCAGCGCCGGCAACTTCCAGCGGCGGTTGAGCAAGTTTTTTGCAAATCTAGATAAGGGCGCCTTGAGGCGCCCTTATCATTTCAGCCGAGTTTATTTCGCTCGGCTTTTGCGCTTAATGATTGGCAGCGGTGCTGCTCGAGGCTGGTTCCGGTGAGCGCGTAAAGCTGCCGGGGTCGCCGGGAAACACGACCGGGCTTTCATAGCCGTCCGCCGATACGGATGAGACGCCAAAGAACCAGTCGTCGATTACCACATCCTTCAGTACAGTGTGATCGTCATCGCCGACGCTTTGCTGGTACTGCCACTGCGGCGCTGTCGTGTCGCGCCAGTGCACGCGATAGCCGATGGCGCCGGACACCTTGTTCCATTTCACTGTGGTGTCGGTGGCCAGCGCGCCCTCGGTCTCCACGCCCGTTGGCGGTGCGGGTGCACGGCTCAGCGCGGCCATTGTCAGCGTATTGAGCGCGGTAACGTGGGCCAGATAACGGAAGTCGATACCATCGATGGTGTCGCCGTAACGCACGCCCCGATCCTTGTCGGTATTTCCGATACGTAGATCCTGATGCTGCCGGGTGTAATCCTCGTGCGACTCGGTCACGCGCACTGCGGGGAAGCCGGCCTCCAGAAATGGCACTTGATCGCCGCCGCGGCCATAGCGGTCGGTGCGATAAATCATGTGCACGTGCAGATCAGGCAGGTAGGTATCGGCCAGATTCGCCATGTAGCGGGCCATATTGCGTGAGGGCGAATCCACCTCACCGCCGTGATAGCGGCGATAGGTTGCCTGCGCAGCGGTTTCGTTGCTCTTGGTGCCCTCGGAAAACACGCGCACCGAGGTGTTGTCGATCGCGCCGTTCTGGCCGCGGCTATTGCCGATAATGTCGTTGTTCAAGTCGGCCTCTACCTGCCAGCCTTGCGCCACGGCGTAGTCGGCCAGCACCTTGCCGCCGTAGAGGCCTTGCTCCTCGCCGGACAAGGCGGCGAATACCAGCGTGGCCTGATTGTCCTGCTTGGACAGCAGACGAGCTGCCTCCATCAGTGCTGCCACACCGGATGCGTCGTCATTGGCGCCCGGCGCATCGCTCTTGCTGTTCATCACGTCGGTGACGCGTGAATCGAGGTGGCCGGTCATCACGATCACCCGATTGGGATCGCCCTTGCCGCGCTTGATCGCGACCACGTCCATCACTTCGGTTGGCGTGGGCAATCGTTTGCCGGTGAACGTCTGCGATGGTGTAACCACTTCGATGCAGCCGCCGCAATCCTGCGAGATGGTCTCAAAGCGCGATTTCACCCATTGACGAGCCGCACCGATGCCGCGTGTCTTCGACGTGGTGTCCGACATCGTGTGGCGCGTACCGAAGCTGACCAGCTGGGTGATGGTGGTACGCAATTCGGCTTCACTCGGTGCGCTGGCCAGCGTTTGCAGGGCAGGTTGATCGTACGACGCAATGGAGGAAGTTTGTGCCAGGGCGCCGATGCTCGCGGCTGCCAGCATGGAAAAGGCAAAAATTTGCAGGCTTCGATGCATCGTACGTATTCACCGTCAAGGGGTGAACACGATACAACGCTTAGGCAGATAATTGCTGGCCTAAGCGGATAGTTGTCGGTGCGATCGATGGGCCAGACATGTATCGCTCCACGCGTGTATTCGCAATATCTCGTGAGGTCTGCGTCGTCACTTACCGCCAGGGCCAACCATGTCGCACAATGAGACGATGGAGCATCGCGCGCACCATTCTTCGGATTCGACGCCGCTGGCAGCCGGTTCGCCTGGCCAGCAGGACATCGACGCGCTTGCCAATCTGGTTAACCAGCAGCGGCACACTGAAGCCGAAGCGCTGGCACGAAAGCTCATCGACCGCTTTCCCGAATACGGCTTTGCCTGGAAGGTACTTGGCGCGTCGCTCAAATCACAGGGGCAGATGGTGGAAGCCGTTGCCATCGAGCAACAAGCCGCCGTCCTTTTGCCGCACGATGCCAACGTGCATTACAACCTCGGCAACAGCTTGATGACATTAGGGCAGCCGAGTGATGCCGCCGACAGTTATCGTCGTGCCGTTGCGATCAGGCCGGATCATTTCAAAGCACATTTCAATCTCGGCAATGCGCTAAGCGCACAACACCGGATGAAGGATGCGATGGGCAGCTATCGGCACGTGCTGGTGATTCGGCCGGATTTCGTCGAAGCCCATGCCAAGCTCGGCCATGCCCTCATCGCGACCGGCCAACCCGGCGAAGCAGAGGTGCATCTGCTTCGCGTTCTGGCAGCGCGCCCGGACGACGCGCCGGTGCATAACAGCCTGGGCATCGTGTATCGCAGCCAGGGCTGCAAGGCCGACGCTGAGGCCTGCTATCGTCGCGCATTGGCGATCGACCCGAACTACGTCGAGGCACACACAAATCTAGGCAATGCGCTTGGCGACCAGGGCCGCATGGTTGAAGCGGAGTCCAGCTATCGTCAGGCGCTGGCGCTCAACGATGGATATGCCGAGACGCATTTCAATCTCGGCAACATCCTGCGTGACCAGAAGCGGCAACTCGACGCGGAACAAAGCTATCGGTGCGCGTTGAAGATCGCGCCCAATCATTTGCGGGCGCTCAACAATCTGGGCCTGTGTCTCAAGCGGCAGGGTCGCCTGGAAGAGGCCAGTCAGTGTTTCGAGGCCGCCATCGCGATCAAAGCGGATTTCATTCAGTCGCACTGCAATCTCTCGCCACTCAAAACCTATACCGCTGACGACCCCCATCTCAGACTGTTCGAAAGCCAGCAGCATCAACTCCCCACGTTGCCGAGAACAGGGCGCATCAGCTATTGGTTTGCCTTGGGCAAGATGCGCGAAGATGTTGGCCGCTACGAGGATGCATTCGCCGCCTATGCGGAGGGAAATCGCTTGCAGCACGAGCAATTTCCGCACGACGAAGCTCGCGAGGTGGCGCTGACGGAGTGTCTGCAATCCGTATTCAGCGCCTCATTCTTTGCCAGTCGGCCGAAGCCGGCTTACGCGGACAAGGCGCCGATCTTCATCGTCGGCATGCCGCGTTCGGGTACCTCACTGATCGAGCAGATCCTGTCTACCTATCCAGGAGTTTATGGCGCTGGCGAGCTGAGCGACTTGGACGATGTAGTGCATGCCATCGCCGCGAAAACAGGTGAACAGGTAGATGCCTATCCGGAAGTCGTCACCACATTGTCGGCCGATGAGTTCCATCGCCTGGGCGAAACCTACATCGAACGCATTTGGCGGCTGGCGCCGGAAGCCGAACGCATCACCGACAAGATGCCGGCCAATTTTCTGCACTTGGGCATGATTCACCTGATGCTGCCGCATGCCAGGATCATCCATGCCATGCGCGATCCGATGGACTCGTGCTTCTCGTGTTACTCACGCCTGTTCGCAAACAACAATCTCGATTTCGCCTACAGTCTGGACACGGTGGGACGCTATTACGTGCGTTACATTCAGCTGATGCAACATTGGCACCGCGTACTGCCGACGGGCACGGTACTGGACGTCCGCTACGAGGATATGGTGACGGATACCGAGGGCCAGGCGCGACGTTTGCTTGACCACCTCGGCCTGCCGTGGGACGAGCGCTGCCTCGACTTCCACCGGAACAAGCGCGTCGTCAAAACCGCCAGCATCGCCCAGGTACGCAAACCGATCTACCGATCATCCATAGCGCGCTGGAAACACTTCGAGACGCATCTGAGCCCGCTGCTGGATATCGTTAAAGACTATCGGTGATCTGATTTTCGCCTTCCGGCGGTAGCCGCTTTGCCAGGTTCACTAAAAGAAGAGCCCAGCCTTGCGACTGGGCTCTTCACGTTGGATTACCGTAACAGCCACTTGTTCCAGCGGCTGTTCGGCTTGCTTGGTTTACTGCACGGTCAGGGTGACGTCGTCGAGCGTGAAGTCGGTGTTACCCGAAGACGAAGTCTCCTTGCCGGTGAACTTGATGGTGACCGTCTGACCGATGTACGCGGCCAGATTGGCGGTCTCCACCGCATAACCGGTGTTGGTATTGAGGCTGGTGAAGGTCGACAGGGTCTTCAGCACCGTGCCGGACGAATTCAGCACCTGCACGGTCAAGGTATCGGCCGCTGTACTCTTGGTCGAGTCGATATGCAGGTAGTACTGCAAGGTCGCCGTCGTCTTGCCGCTTGGAATCGCTACCGACTGCGACGCCGTGTCGGTGTGCGAAGCACCATATCCATCAAGCCATGCGAACCAGGTCCCCGCATGCGAGGTCTCGCCGCTACCGCAGTAGCTGGACGACGAGCTGCTGGTGCTGCACAACACACCCGAACTCAAGGTCCATGGCGAGGCAGTACCGGTTTCGAAGCCAGTGTTGACGAGGATCTGGGTCGGGGTGCCGCCGCCACTGCTGCTGACTGTCACCGATGCCGTCTTGGAGCTGGTAGTACCGCTGACGCTGTCGGTCACGGTCTCAGTCACACTGTAGGTGCCGGCGGCCGCATAGGTGTGGCTCGGGCTGGCGACAGCCGAGGTGCTACCGTCACCGAAGGTCCACGCGTGCGTGCTGATGGTACCGCCCGAATCGGTGGACGAATCAGTGAACGTAGCAGTCAAGCCACTGGTGGTGTCGCTGAAGTTGGCTACTGGCGTGCCGCCAGTGCTGCCGCCACCACCGCTGATGTTGCTCGAAAGGGAACTGACGATGATGCTGCCGAAGCCGGTGGTGTAGTCCCAGCCCACTGCTGCCGTCTCACCATCGTTGTTGCCCGAGGTGATGTCGTGGAAGTCCGCCGCATAGTTGGCAGCTGCTGCCTTGTAGACCAGCGGAGCGGCAAAGCCAAGGGCACCGCCATTCGCGCCCTGGATACGTGCCCATGCGCCGACGAACAGCGGTGAGGCCAGGCTGGTGCCGCCGATCTGCTGGTTTGCCTGGCCGTCCACGATGACTAGCGCACCGGAATCCGGGCTGGCGTCATAGGCGATGTCAGGCACGCCGCGGAACTTGGACGTACCGTTCTGACCCACGCCCACCTGCCAGCTGGGAATCGGCTCGAACGTGCTGGGGCTGCCGCCGGTTGCACCTTCACTCTCGCTGAGATTGTTCCATACCGTCTCGCTGTCCCAGGTGGTGCCGGTGGTATACACCTCGGTACCGCCCGCCGAGATCACGTATTGCGAACTGGCTGGCCAGCTTGGGGTTATGCCGCTGGTGCACTCGTTGGCGCCGGAATCGCCGGCTGACACCGAGAAGGTCTGGCCTTGCGCCACAGCTTGTTCGAAGACCGTATCTTCCGCCGTGGTCGTACCCGCTGATTTGGCGTCGGTTTCGCATTCGCCCAGCGAGACGTTGATCACGACAGCCTTGTCGTCGGTCACGGCCAGGTTGTAGTCGGTGGTGAGTGCCGCGTCGGAAAGGCTTGCTGCATCGTAGAGGATCAGGCTTTTCACGCCACCGGTCATCGCGAGGATGTCCTGGGTGTCCAGATCCCATTCGCCGTCACCGCTTGCCGAGACGCTACCGGTGTTGCCTGTACCCTCGATCGATGGCACGAGAGACGGCAGACCGTTGGTGCTCTCAAAGGACTTGACGTCGCTGAGCACGTCGCTCATCTGGCCCGAAACGATGTTACCGACCGTGACCGTCGATGCGGTAGGGAGGCTGCTGGCACCGTAGATCTTGGGAAAATCGAGTGGGTTGTGACCGGCGGCCGTTCCAGTAGCCAACGGGTGTGCAGCGTTCGTGTGGGCCCTGACGGCGAACGTATGCGACAGATGTACATTATCCAGACCGAGTACGGTCTGCACGGTGTCCTGCAGCGCAGCGGGAATCATCACGGCGCTTGTATTGTGATAAGCGTTGCGGCCGTCGTGGGTACGTACACTCTCGAACGTGGTGTTGAACGTAGCGCGCACAGTGTCCGAGGTCGCGTCGCCTTCAACCAGCAAACGGTTCGGGGCGATGGTGACGTTCTTGTAGCCAGCCTTGGTCAAGTAATCGGCCACGGCCTGCGCCTGCGCCTGGGTCGGCGAGTACTGCGCGGCGAATTGCGCCGGACTCATCGAACGCTGCGCGACCGGTGTACCCGGCTGTTCGGCTTTGGCCACAAAGCTGTCCAATTGATCCTTATTGCGCAGCTTGAGCGAAACCACGATGTGCATTGGCTGCGAGACGGCCAGCGGTCCGGTCGATACGTCACCGTTACGCAGCGCGTTGACTTGTTGGGTTGCCAGCGCGACAAACGCGTTACTGACATTGCTTGCGGGGGTGGCACAGACAGACGCAGTGGCGGCCAGGGCAATGGATGCGACCAGCAGCTTGAGACGGAAATGATTTTGCATTGGAACTCCCGAAGTGTTTTAAGAGGCAAAACGAGCCCGCACGGGGCACGAAGACCTCATGAAATAAATGCCGTGGACAGACACGGCATGGCTGACTTTCTTGGATTGCCTTGCAATCCTGTTGCGTTCCGTACGCCCTCTTTGAATATCTCTACAAGGATCAACACGCACGCTTTGACAGGGCGACGTCAAAATCAAAAAAGAAACGTCGTAACAGGACCGTCTACCAAACTCCCGATTGGCGAACTCTGTGACGTTATGGCGAAGTCTGGAGTATCGTCAATAGGACTTTTTGAAGTATTGGGTGATTGCAATCACACAACGGTCGGATCGTTTTATTTTTATTCCGTCTGAAAAGGTTTTCGCAGGAAATTAAGCTATCTCTGATTTTCTGGCTGACTACTTTTCCTTGATCTCATTCTCGACACACCCAAGAAAATTTGATTGATAAATCATTAAAAACAATAATTTATATTAAATTTCTAGTCGGCGATCAGCGAAAATTCTTCAAGAGAGCGCAGATTTTCGGACGGGAATAGCAATAACTTGCATATTTCGCAAGTAGATGCGTTTAGATCGATATTATTCATATCGCTTCAGATATCACGGTTGGCGGCTGAATATACGAAGATCTTCGTGGATAATAAAAAGACAATGCTGATTATCTATAGCGTCTTAATTATCCAGGGTGATGAATAACAATCAATTTAGTGTCTACGATGAGTTCATCTGAATAATTAATTGGCATGAGTTAATACCAAAAATTTTGGTCCTTACGTGAAAGCAACGCGATGCTTTGCCGGGGTCTGCAGCAATAAGCGCTGAAGCGGCGGTTTCGATCTGTGGAAGCAACGTGCAACCATGCACGAATGACTAAAGCCGCTGTTCCTCAAGTGACAATCATTGGTGGTGGCCCCGCTGGCCTGATGGCGGCCGAGGCCGCGTGCGCTGCCGGCTTCGCCATTGATCTCTACGACGCTATGGGTTCGGTGGGTCGCAAATTTCTCTTGGCAGGGAAGGGCGGCCTCAACCTGACCCACGTCGAGCCCTTTGCTGACTTTGTCGATCGTTTTGGCACGCGCAAGACAGAGATCACTCGCTGGCTGGACGCATTCAATGCGCAGGCCTTGCGCAACTGGGCGAGCGGTTTGGGCGTGGATACGTTCGTCGGTAGTTCGGGGCGCGTATTTCCTGCAGATCTCAAGGCAGCTCCGCTCTTGCGCCGATGGTTGCGCCGGTTGCGCGAATCCGGTGTCGTGTTTCACATGCATCATCGTTGGCTAGGCTGGCAGGACGATGGCGCACTACGCTTCGCCACCGCACAAGGCGAGCACATCGTCAAAGCGAATACGGTGATATTCGCGCTGGGCGGTGCCAGCTGGCCACAGCTCGGCTCCGACGGTGCGTGGGTAGATTCGATGTCGCAACTAGGTGTCGGAATTGCTCCGCTGCAGCCGGCAAACGGCGGCTTTGAAATTCCCTGGAGTGAGCATCTGATCAGCCGATTCGCCGGCGCGCCACTCAAGCCTGTCGTCGCGCACTGGACTGATCGTCAGGGCACCTCGCATGCGCGGCAGGGCGAATTCGTGCTTACCGAGTACGGTATCGAGGGCAGCCTGATTTACGCGATCGGCGCCGAGCTCCGCGAGCAGATTACCGAACGCGGAGAAGCCGTGCTCATGCTGGATCTGGTGCCGGGCTACGCGCAGGCCCTACTAGCTGAGCGTCTTGCGGCGCCGCGCGGCAAGCACAGCATCGGCGACTGGTTGCGCCGCCGGGCCGGGTTGGATCCTTACAAGAGCGCATTGGTATTCGAATTGACCGCCAAGGCAACGTTGGCCGATCCGGTCGCTTTGGCCGCGCAACTCAAGGCGCTTCCACTTCACCTGCGCAAACCGCGCCCGATGGCCGAGACCATCAGCACGGCCGGCGGCATACGGCTTGAGTCGCTGGATGATGCACTGATGCTTCGTGCGCGGCCCGGCGTGTTCTTTGCTGGCGAAATGCTGGATTGGGAGGCGCCAACGGGCGGCTATCTGCTGACCGCCTGCTTCGCCAGTGGGCTGATCGCCGGTCGCGGAGCCGCCGAATGGATTAAAAGTGGCCGGCCTGGAACGCCGTAATCTGCAGTGCATTCAAGGCGCGGGCTGCTTCACGAGCTTGATCTCGAACAGCTTCGGCCAGCGCTTGCCAGTGACGAAAAGCCGATCGTGTTTCGCGTCGTAGGCGATACCGTTGAGCACATCGTTGACCGGTTCGGGTAGTTGGCTGATATCAAGCAGGCTGGCCAGGTCGAGCCAGCCGGTAACATGGCCGGTTGCCGGATCGATCAGCGCGATCTTGCTGGTGAGCCAGATGTTGGCGTAGATGGTGCCCTTCACCCATTCCAGTTCGTTGAGGTTGGTTACCGGCACGCCGTCGGCGGTCACGGCAATGCTGCCGGTCTGCGCAAGGGTGTCTGGATTGAGGATGCGCAGGATGGACGAGCCGTCGCTCATGTAGAGCTGCTTGCTGTCGCGCGTGAGTGCCCAGCCCTCGCCAGGGTAGGCAAAGGTGCGCTCCAATTTGAACGTGTTGAGGTCATGGACGAAGCCGATCTGGCTTTTCCAGGTCAGCTGCATCAGCTTGCCCTTCCAGTCCACGATGCCCTCGCCGAAATACTGCGGCGGCACGTCGTAACGTTGCAGTACCTTGCCGGTCTGCAGCTCGACCTTGCGCACGGTGGATTCGCCGGCTTCACCGGTGGCCTCGTAAAGAAACCCATCCTTGTAGAACAGGCCCTCGGTATAGGCAGAAATATCGTGTGGATAAACGTGCATGACCTTGTAGCCATAAACCGGTATCGCTGCCCCGGCTTGTGTGCAGCAGGCGAGCATGGCGAAGGCGAGAAGGTAAGTCAGCCGTCGAATCATCGGAATCATTCCGTCGTTTGGTTGGGTGATGATGGTTGGGTGATGGGTATGCCCGCGCTCAAGCCAGCGGGCGCACGCGGAAATTGCGGCCTTTGATCTTGCCGGCGCGCAACCGGTCCAGTGCCTTGGTCGCCAGCGAGCGGCTGATCGCCACGTAGGCGCGGGTGGCGTAGACGTCGATCTTGCCGATGTCTTTCGCGGCAAGGCCCGCGTCGCCGGTGAGTGCGCCGAGGATGTCGCCAGGACGCAGCTTGTCCTGCCTGCCGGCATCGATCACCAGGGTTTTCATCGGTGCCAGATGCAGGGTCTTGCTGCGCTGTGGCGAGACTTTCAGTGGCTTCCACGGTAGCGGCATGCCGTTCAACTCTTCGATATTGTTCGCCTTGGGCCGCTCGCGCGACGCACATAGCGTAATAGCCAGGCCGGATTGCCCGGCGCGGCCAGTGCGGCCGATGCGATGCGTGTGCGTTTCCGGATCGTGTGCGATGTCGTAGCTGATCACCAAAGGCAGCGCCGCGATGTCCAGTCCGCGTGCGGCGACGTCGGTAGCCACCAGCACACTGCAGCTGTGATTGACGAAGCGCACCAGCACTTCGTCGCGGTCGCGTTGTTCCATGTCGCCGTGCAGGGCCAGCGCGGAGAAGCCGCGGCGATCGAGCTCCTGCGCCACGGCGTCGACTTCGCGGCGCATATTGCAGAACACCAGCGCCTGATTGCCCGAAACCTCCGCGGCACGCTCGCCGCTGAGCAGTTGTGCCAACGCGTCCATCTTCTGTGCCGGCTCGACTTCGTGGAAGCGTTGCTCGATCGCGGGCTTCTCATCAGCCGGCGCATCCACGGTCACCTCGACGGGATCGTTCTGCAGCCGCTGGCTGACGGCGCGGATCTCCTGTGGATACGTGGCGGAGAACAGCAGCGTTTGGTGATGCTTGGCGATGCGTCCGACAATGTCGTCGATGGCATCGCTGAAACCCATGTCGAGCATGCGATCGGCCTCGTCCAGCACCAGCACCTTGATGCCGCCGCCGTGCAGGCTGCCCCGCTTGAGGTGCTCCTGCACGCGGCCGGGCGTACCGACCACGATGTGCGGATCGTGGGTGAGCGAGGCCAGCTGCGGGCCCAGCGGCATGCCACCGCACAGGGTCAGCAGCTTCACGTTGGCGATATTGGCGGCCAGCTTGCGGATCGCCTTGCTCACCTGGTCGGCCAGCTCACGCGTCGGGCACAGCACCAGCACCTGCAGCCGGATCGTGTCGGCGTCAAGCGTCTGCAGCAGGCTGAGGCCGAACGCGGCGGTCTTGCCACTGCCGGTTTGTGCCTGCGCGATCACGTCGCGGCCTTCGAGCATCGGCGGCAGGCTCTGCGTCTGCACCGGGGTCATGCTGGTGTATCCCAGTGTCTCAATGCTGGCGAGCAGGGCGGGTTTGAGGGCAAGTGTGCTGAAGGTGGTCATGCGCGCATGATCGCATGACCGCCGCTGCGGCAATCGGCAGCTTGCATCCGTACGCTGGCTCGCCGACCCTGTAGGGCTACTGACATGCGACGAAACCCATGGATATCGTGTTCATCGAAGACCTGCGCATCGATACCGTCATCGGTATCTACGACTGGGAGCGCCGCGTGCGCCAGACGCTGTCATTCGATATCGAGATGGCGTTCGACAACACGCGCCCGGCGGCCAGTGACAATATCGCCGACACGTTGAATTACAAGGAAGTTTCCAAGCGTCTGATCGGTTACGTCGGCGAATCGAGCTTCGGCCTGGTCGAGACGCTGGCCGAACGCTGTGCGGCGATCGTCCGCGAGGAATTCGGCGTCAGCTGGGTGCGCCTGAAACTGTCCAAACCCGGTGCTGTGCGCGGCGCCAAAGCCGTTGGCGTGCGTATCGAACGCGGAGCCAGGCCGGTCTGATGGCGCGGGTCTATCTCAGCCTGGGCTCCAACATGGAGCCGCAGCATTATCTGCGCGCAGCGGTGAATGAACTGCGTCAGCGCTTCGGTAGCTTAACGGTGTCCCCGGCGTATCGAAACAAGGCAGTGGGTTTCAACGGGCCGGAGTTCGTCAATCTGGCGGTGGCGCTGGATACCGATCTGTCACCCACCGATTTGAACGAATGGCTGCATGCGCTGGAAGATCGTCATGGCCGCCGCCGCGACGTGCCGCGCTACGCCGATCGCACGCTTGATCTGGATATCGTCTTCTACGATGACCTGGTCATTGAGGGGCCTGGCCACCTGCAGATACCGCGTAACGAGCTGCAGTTCGCCTTCGTGCTGCGCCCGATCGCGGATATCGCGCCGGATTTTCGGCATCCGGTCAGCGGCCAGCGCATGGCCGATTTGTGGGAAGCGTTTCCAGCCGAGCGCGAGCCGATGAGCGTGGATTCCCTTATGGATATGACGGTGGGTTGAGCAAATCGCTGGATTACCTGGCGGTAAGAAGATCCGTTGTTACTTGCAGAGCCGGGTGCTTGAGGATCTTTTTCGCTCCATTCTTCCGTCACTGTTGACGCATCATGGTGAGGCGCAGCTGCTCGTTCATATTGATAGCATGCGTCCGCCATCCACGTGGATAACCTGCCCGGTCACATAGTGCGCATCGCGTAGCAGCCACAGAGCCGCATTCGCCACATCCTCTGGCGTGCCTGTGCGCTTGAGCGGAGTGCGGGCGAGCAGCGTCTGCTGTTCCTCATCGCTTTTGCCCTCGGCGGGCCACATCACCGCCCCCGGCGCAATACCGTTGACGCGGATATCAGGCCCCAATTCCAGAGCCAGTGAGCGCGTCATCGCCGATAGCGACGCTTTGGCCATGCAATACAAGGTATATCCCGCCAACGGGCGTTCCGCGTAGATGTCCAGCAGGTTGACGATGCCACCTTTCGCTGCCCGCAGCGCCGGTATCGCGGCCTGAGTGAGGAAGAACGGTGCCTGCGCATTGGAGGCGAACAGCTCGTTCCATTGCGCCGGCGTAGCGTTGTCGAGCGGCGTGGCATAAAACGCGGAGGCATTGTTGACCAGCGCATCGAGCCGGCCAAAATGCGCCAGCAGTTTTTCGATCAGCGTTGGCAGCGAGCTAAGATCCGCCAGTTCAGCCGGCAGCAACAGCGTGCTGCCGGCTCGCTGTTGTTCCAGCTCTTTGGCCAGTGCCTGCGCCTCGTTGCTGGAATGGCGATAGTGCAAAGCCAGGTCGTAGCCCGCTGCGTGCAGCATTCGCGCTATCACTGCGCCTAAACGCCGGCTGGAGCCGGTGATCAATGCGACGGGTCGAGGATGTGCTGTCGTCATCTGTTGAACGCCACGCTGGCTGGAAAGGTTCTGGCGCTCATTCTGACGTCGGCTTGCGCGACTTGCCCGCGGCTTTTTTGCTGGCGACCTTGCTGACTTTGTCGGCAGCTTTCGCGATCTTGCGAGCGGCGCCAGCCAGCGCCTTGTCCGTCGCTTTCCTGGCCACCTTTTTTACGGCCTTTTTAACGGCAGTCTTCGCTGCGCTGGTCACGGTCCCAGTCTTCGCCTCGGGCTTCAGCGCAACCGCGTCGATAGCCACGGCAGCGGCGACTTCCGCCTCGTCGGCGATCTCGATGTCGCCGCTGAACAGCGCGATGGCCGTGCTGGCGACTTGCCCGGTGTCGTAATACGCATAGGCGCCAACGCCGAGCGCGCCTACCACCGGCAGCCAGCGCGAAATCCCTTCGCCGATCGTGCGTTGAGTTAGTTTGACGCCGATTTGTTTGGCGACGCGTTGCACGAGGCTGTGCGACATGCGGCGAAATACCAGTCGATCGCCCATGCGCACGACGAGATCACGAAATGCCTGTGCGGCCGTATGCCGGAACAGGCACCACAGCATCTGTTCGCGGCCGAGCGAGGCATGGCGTCCGTAGGCAGCGGCAATATCACTGACCATCTGACCCTGGATTTTCCAGATCAGCGTCAGCTCCGGCAGCAGCGTCAGCCAGCCCAGCGGGCCGGGCGGCAGTGCCAGCGAACCGGCGGTGAGCGCCGCCCGCTGTGCCGCACGATTGCCGATGCGACGCGCCTCCGCTTCGGGATTCGTACTGCTGTCGACCTTGCTGTTTGGTACCCGACTGACGAAGTCGAGGATGGCCTGCGTCACCTTGTTGTGTTCCACCGGTGCGATGACGGCGGGGACGTTTTTGCTGCTCTTGGTCATGCATGGCTCCCGAGCGACTGATTTATCAGCTTACGCAATGAATGCGTCGGCCGATCTGCGGATATGCAACACCAGTCTAGGCAAATGAAGTGAAGCTCGACTCAATGGCCAGCATGCACCATCCGCATGGGGTGCATCAGTGTCGAATGCGTGCTGATGAATTTCTCGAGGGCATGACTTATGGGGCATACGTCGTGCACGGGCAAGTAGTAATGTTATAACATTACATGCACGCTGCTTTCCCACATCCCCGATGGACGTCCTGATGAAACTCTCCCTGCTTGCTCTGAGCCTTGCCGTTGCCCTGGGCACCGTGCCCGTCCATGCAACCGATACCGCTTCCGCAACGACAGATGCCGCCACTAGCGACACCACGGCATCGGACGGTACGGCAGCCGACCGCGTGACCCGCAATAAGCAGCTGAAAGACGCGAAAAATCTGGGCACCATCGACGTGACGGCCGCACTGGATCAGGCGCGCAATTCGCTGTCGCCGGATACCGGCAGCAGCCAATATGTGATCGACCAGAAGACGATCCAGGCGTTGCCGCTGGGTGATTCCACGCCGATGAACCAAGTGCTGCTGCAGGCACCCGGCGTGGTTCAGGATTCCTATGGTCAGCTGCATGTTCGTGGTGACCACGCCAACCTGCAATACCGCATCAATGGCGTGATGATTCCCGAGTCGATCTCCGGTTTTGGCCAGACTCTGGACACACAGACCGTTCAGAGCGTGAAGCTGCTCGATGGTGCGTTGCCGGCGCAGTACGGCGAACGCACTGCCGCCGTCGTGGATATCACGACCAAGAGCGGTAGCGATCTCGGCAACGGCGGCAGTGTGGGTATCACCGGTGGTTCCTATGGCACGGTCAATCCCAACGCGTCGCTGTGGGGCAATAGCGGCAACTGGAGCTATTTCTTCACCGGCAACTATCTCAAGAACAACGTCGGCATCGAAAACCCGACGGCGAGCAAAACACCGATTCACGATCACACCAACCAGGTGAAGGCGTTTGGCGATGTCACCTATCTGATCAATAACGATACGCGTCTGAGCTTCCTGTTCGGCGTCTCCAACAACCGCTTCCAGATTCCCAACAACCCGGGCCAGACGCCGCAGTTCGGCTATCTGGATACGGTCAATTTCAACTCCGCCAACTTGAACGAACAGCAGGACGAACAGACCCGCTTCGGCGTGCTGGCGTTGCAGGGCAAGTTGGGCGATACCGCCTATCAGATCTCAGCGGGTGTGCGTTACAGCGGTCTGCAATATTATCCGGATGACATTGGCGATCTGATGTTCAATGGCGTTGCCGGACAGATCAACCAGGGCGATCATGCGAAGACGCTGCAGGCCGATTTCGCCATGCCGTGGGGCGATAACCACACGCTGCGCTACGGCCTCTACGGTGAGTTCGACCAGGCCTATACCAATACCAATTCGCTGGTGTTTCCGGCCAATCCGGATGGCTCACAGGCCAGCACGGTACCGTTCAACATCTTCACCGGCAGCAACATCACCGCCAAAACCTGGGCGGCCTATGTGCAGGATGAATGGAGTATCGGCGACAACTGGACGCTGAACTACGGTCTGCGCGGCGACCAATACGAGGCGTTCCGCACCGAGAGCCAATTGAGCCCGCGCCTGGGTATGGTCTGGCAGGCCACCGGCAGCACCACCGTGCATGCCGGCTACTCCCGTTATTTCACGCCGCCGCAAACCGAGCTGATCTCGTCCTCGAATATTGATGCATTTGCCAACACCACCAATGCGGTCAAGAACTACGGCAATAACACTCCGCTGGCGGAGCGCTCAGACTACTTCGATCTAGGTGTCTCGCAGACCATCGGTTCAGCCTGGACCGTGGGTCTGGATGCATACGACCGCAAGGTCAAACGGCTGCAGGACGAAGGCCAGTTCGGTACCGCGCTGATCTATTCCACCTTCAACTACGCGCAGGGTCGCGTGCGTGGCACCGAATTCAGCCTCACGTACAACCAGGGGCCGGTGTCGGCGTACTTCAACTTCGCCTACAACCGTGCGATGGGCAAGGACGTGATCACCAGCCAGTACAATTTCTCACCGGTCGATCTGGCCTATATCGCCGATAACTACATCCATCTCGATCACGACCAGAAAGAGACGTCCTCTGGTGGTATCAGTTACGCCATCAGCGATACCACCAAGGTGGGTGCCGACTACCTCTTCGGCAGTGGCTTGCGTGAGGACGGCCTCACGCCGAACGGTCTCTCGCTGCCGTACTACTTTCAGCTAAACGCCAATGTGTCGCACGATTTCAACTTCGCCGGTTTTGGCAAACTGCATACGCAGCTGGCACTGATCAATGCGCTGGATCGCACGTATGAATTGCGCAGTGGTACCGGCGTTGGCGTGGGCGCACCGCAGTACGGTCCGCGTCGTGGTCTGTTCCTGAACCTGCAGAAGAATTTCTGAGCGAGTTCACGGTTCGGGTTTTTCATCCGTCAGGGATGACGAACCCGAATCGATGGTTGTTTGGGAACGGCTGACACGGGTGCATCGGCTATCCTTGCGCCTGGCCAACGACACAACTCCGCATGCATACCCGACTTCCCGAGCCCAACGCGGACGAACGCGCGCATTCCGATCAGTTGCTGCTTCGGCTGCGTGAAGAGATTGCAGCGCACGGTCCGATGCCGTTCTCGCAATACATGCATCGCTGCCTGTATACGCCGGGGCTCGGCTACTACAGCGCGGGCAAGGCCAAGTTCGGTGCAGCGGGTGATTTTGTCACGGCGCCGGAGCTGGGCGGGCTATTTGCACGCTGCGTGGTGAATGCTGTGCAGCCGCTCCTCGCTGCGCTGGGCGACGAGGCCGATTTCCTGGAGCTGGGCGGGGGCAGTGGCGTATTCGCCGAGGTGGCGCTGAAGGGATTGGCGGCGAGTGGAACCATGCCGCGTTATTACCTGATACTCGAACCCAGTGCCGATCTGCGTGAGCGTCAGCGCCTCCATCTCGCCGCTAGTCTCCCAGCCGAACTCAACGCGCGCGTGCAGTGGCTCGATGGGCCACCCGAAGCCGACTGGCGCGGCGTGCTGTTCGCCAATGAGGTGATCGACGCACTGCCGACCACGCGATTCACGGTGCAGGGTGGTGAAATCTACGAGGAGCACATCACGCTTGATGGTAACGGCCATCTGCAACGTACCGACCGTCCGGCGGATGCGCTGGTCTCCGGCGCCGTGCGCCACGTCGAGCGTGATCTGGGCACGACGTTTGCCGATGGTTATCGCTCGGAATTATTGCCGCAGCTGCCGTACTGGATTCAGGCGATTGCCGGTTCGCTCACCGCTGGCGTGATGCTTTTCATCGACTACGGCTACGTGCGCCGCGAGTTCTATCTGCCCGAGCGCGACGATGGCACGCTGATGGCTCACTATCGCCATCGCGCGCACAACGATCCGTTGCATTTGCCCGGCCTCAACGACCTCACCGCCTCGGTCGATTTTACCGCGCTGGCCGAGGCCGGCAAAAGCGCGGGTTTTGATCTGGCCGTCTATCTGCCGCAGGCGCAGTTCCTGATCGGTGCCGGTCTGCAGGATGTCTTCCAGTCCATGCAGGCCGAGGTCATGGATGAGCACGGCGGCTATCAACTGGCGCAGCAGGTAAAGCGACTCATGCTGCCGGATCAGATGGGCGAACGCTTTCAGGCGATGCTGTTCGCCCGTGGCATCGACGCACTATCGCTGCCCGATGACTTGCTCACTGCCGATCAGCGCGGGCGACTCTAGGCTGCGGTTTCATCTCAGTACGCGTGTTGTTCAGTACGCCTGTTGTCGCCAGACATCGGCGACCATCATCCAGGGATGAAAGACAAAACGCAGCGTATGATTGCCGGCCGGAACGCAGACGGCGCGGAACATGTCGTTGACGCAATGGATAGGCAGAGGCGCACCGTCGGCATCTGCCACCCACCCGGGGAATCCAGTTCACTTGTCGCAGGGTACTTCGTAGCGTTTACGTGCCGGGCGAAACCTTGCCGGCGCTGGTCGCTGGTGCTGGCGCATCAGTCGGTTTGGCGGGCACGGGCGGCGGAACCGGCAGCGGCGTTACCGGTGTCGAATCCGATGGACGATGCACCAGCTGGCCGCGGCGGAACTGTTCGCTGGCCACCTGGTAATACGACACCGCTTGGTCAATCAGCGTCTGGTTCTGCGGGTTGATCGGCGTGGCGTCACCGGTGGCGTAGTCCGGCTTGAACTGCTCCAGCTTGCGCTGCGGCTCCAGCACGGTGAGCGCATCGTCACGCAGATAGCCGAGTTTTTCGTAGGTACCCGGTAGCGCGTGGCCCTGTTTCGGCGGCAACTGGAACACGTCCTGGCCGAAGAAGCGTGTGCGGTAGCTGAAGTTGAGCATGCCCAGCAGGGTCGGCGGAATATCCAGCTGGCCCATCACCTGTTCCACGCGCTGCGGCGGGAAATTTTTCGGTGAATAGATCCACAGTGGGATGTGATAGTGGTTGATCGGCAGCGTGGTCTTGCCGGCGCTGGAGGCGCAGTGGTCGGCGGTGATCACGAACACGGTGTTGTCGAAGTACGGCTTGCTTCGCGCGCGCTCGATGAAGTCCTTGATCGACCAGTCGGTGTACGCCACCGAACCTGGGCGGGACGGTGCGATCTGCTTCACCCGGCCGGCCGGGTAGGTGTAAGGCCGGTGGTTGGAGGTGGTCATGATGTGCAGGAAAAACGGCTTGCCATCGTTGTGGATGTCGTCCATCTGCTGCAGCGCCAGCGTATAGAGATCTTCATCCGACACGCCCCACACGTTCTGGCTGTGGATCGGCGCATCCTTCGGAATGTCACCGCGGTCGACCGTGCGGTAGCCGTTGTGGCTGAAGAAATAATTCATGTTGTCGAAGTAGCCATAGCCACCGTAGACAAAGTCCGACTGATAACCGCGATCGTTGAAGATGTCGGCCAGCGAGAAGAGATTCTCGTTGTGGTGCTCGCGGATCAACGAATCGCCGGGCGTCGGCGGCACCGATAGCGCCAGCGCTTCCAGCCCGCGCACGGTGCGCGTGCCATTGGCGTAGAGGTTATCGAAGAAAACACTTTGGCCAACCAACGAATCCAGGTATGGCGTGAGGTTTTCCTTGTTCCCGAAGGTGCCCAGGTAATCGCCGGACAGGCTCTCCACGCTGATCAGCACCACGTTGAGATGCTTCTCCGCGCCAATATGGCTGATGGCGCGGGTGAGGTCCTGCGGATCGTCACTGAGGTAGGTGGCGTCCGGCGTCTTCAACTGCTCACGCAGGATGCTGAAGGCCTTGTCATCGGGCAGGGTGCGATAGAACTTGGCGTAATCCAGGTGCGAGCTACGAAACGCTGCAAAGAACTGGTAGATGCCATTGCCGGCCAGCTCGTTGACGTAGCTGTTGGCGGTGCGGTCCTTCATGCTGCCGTTGACCGCGAACAGTGACACGACGGTAAGCACCAGCCACAGCAGCGCCACACTGCCGCGCTGCCAGAAGCGGCTGCCATCGTCGCGGGTGCGCAGGCCACGGCGGCTCAGCGCAAACACCACCAGTGTGCCGATCACCAGCAGCCCGAGCCAGGTGAAGATCGGATATGACTCGCGGATATTGCCGATCACTTCGGTGGTGTAGACCAGATAATCCACCGCGATGAAATTGAAGCGGACGCTGAACTCGTTCCAGAACACCAGCTCGCACGCTGCCACGAAAAACAGCCCGTAGAGCAGGACCAGGCCCATCAGGTACATCGCCCACTGGCCGCTGCGTGCTGAGTAAGCGAGCGCCGGCATCGGCAGGAAAAACAGGAACAGAATCACCAGCGGCCACGACTCGTGCACGTGCACGTGCCAGCACAGGAACACCAGACCTAGGCAGGCGGCATACAGCAGCGCCATGCCGAGCAGATACAGCAGCCACTGCCCCAAACCGGAAATTCGCGCGCGCCGGGCCGGCACCAGCCACAGGAACAGCACCATCGGCCACGCCACGTAGATAAACGTGATCAGGTCATAGCCCAGGCCGACGCCGAAGCTGTAAAGCAGGTTGAGTGGGCTGTGCGAGACATCTGCGCCCGACATCACCAGCAACGCCACACGCGTCACCAGCGCAATCGCGATAAAGGTGATCGCCAGCCAAAGCAGGGGGCGGAAACGCTGCCGCATGGGTGAGACCGTGGTTAAAACTCGCGACACGGGCAACTCCGGGAAAGGATATCAGGGGATATGTCGGTCAACGCTCGATTAACGGCGCTATCTATCCGGACTTTATACAACGTGAGGGCTTTACGAATGTTTAGTTTTCACTAGTGCGATCGCCTCGACGCGAGCGGCATTCATCGCTTCGCCGATGGCCGGGCCGACAAGTCCCTGTTCGACAAACGCCGCGGCATCGACGGATGCGGCGGCAGCACGTGCTTCGCGCAGGTAATCGGCTTGCGGATAGGCATCACTTTCATGGCCTAGCCTGCCGCGTTTGTCCGCTTCGCAGGCCGCAAGAAAAAGCTCCAGCCGCACAGGACGACGCAGTGCATCCAGCGCGCTCAGCAGCTTCAGCACCGTGGCCGGCTTCAGCTCGAACGCACGATGCGCGTTCAAATGCTCGCGGCAGACCTGCTCGGCCAGCGCCGCGTGTTCGGTGGGTACCTTCAAGCGTTCGGCCAGCGCTCGCAGTGGCGCTACACCGCGATGCTCATGGCCGACATGTCGCGGCAGCTCATCCACCGGCGTCAACGCCTTGCCGAGATCGTGCACCAGCGCGCAGAAGCCGACGATGTCGTTACCTGGTGCAAGCCGCGCTGCGGCATCCAGCACCATTTCCAGATGCACGCCGGTATCGATTTCGGGATGGAACTCAGCGCGCTGCGGCACGCCATATAGCGCGTCGATTTCAGGAAACAGCACGGCCAGCGCGCCACAATCGCGCAGCACGCGCACGAAGGCGGAGGGCTGCGGTTCGGTCAGTGCCTTGCGCGTTTCCGCCCATACACGCTCCGGCACCAGATGATCCACCTCGCCATCGCGCACCATCCGCTGCATCAGTGCCATCGTCTCGTCAGCCACGGTGAAACCCAGCGGTGCGAAGCGCGCGGCAAAGCGCGCCACGCGCAGCACGCGTACCGGGTCTTCGACAAAAGCATCGGAAACATGCCGCAGCACGCGTGCCTCGATATCGCGCACGCCGTGGTATGGATCGGTGAGCGTGCCGTGCTCGTCCTGCGCAATGGCATTGATGGTCAGGTCGCGGCGGGCCAGATCCTGCTCCAGGGTCACCGTCGCATCGGCTTGGAACACGAAGCCATGATAACCACGGCCGGTCTTGCGCTCGGTCCGCGCCAGCGCATATTCCTCACCGCTGCGCGGGTGCAGGAACACCGGAAAATCCTTGCCCACCGGTTTGTAACCCAGCGCCAGCAATTCATCCGGCATTGCTCCAACGACGACGTGATCGCGATCGACCACCGGCCGTCCGAGCAGGTCGTCACGGACTGCGCCACCCACTAGATAGATTTGCATGAAAGATTATTTGCCACGCGTGTGTGTCTTGTCCGAAGAGACAGAAGTAGGTTGGGATGAGCGCCAGCGAATCCCAACATCCCGGCCGGTACAACGTTGGGATTCGCTGGCGCTCATCCCAACCTACACGGCTATCTAAAGCTTCGTAGGTAATGGCCCCAGGGCGCAAATGATTCGTAGCTTGATGAATCGAATGCCGAGTTTGGCCGTTTCGTTTGATTGAAGCAGTCTTGAGCAGCGCTGCATGCATTTATCCGAGATGCTCGTGAATGATTTTGCTGAATCTACCGCCGTGCTGCACGCGCCTCATTCAACCGGTTTTGCAGTGGCGAGCCATGAATCAGCCGCGGCAGCCATGGCGTGAACGGTTGCGGCACGATGCCTAATGCCGCATAGCCGTCGGTCTTGCCGACGGAGTCGGTGCGCAGCGAGAGGAAGTTGTCGAGCGAGAAGGGCTTGCCGGGCAGGAGGCCAGCGACCTGGGCCTGCAGGCGGCCGAGGCTGTCGGGTAGCGCGATGATGGTGCGCTTGAGGCCGGCCGCGTCGCTGATCTTGCGCACGATCTCGGCCAACGTGAGTACCTCGGGGCCGTAGAGTTCGAAGCTGCTGCGTTTACCCAGCTTGTCGCTGGCCACGCAGCGAGCGATGGCTTCGGCCACATCACCGACATAGGTCGGCGCCATCCGCGATTTGGCCCGCGCCAGCGGAAATACGGGCAGCTTTTTCAGCAGCGCGGCGAAGCGGCTGACCAACCCATCGCCGGGGCCGAAGATTACGCTGGGCTGGTAGATCGTCCATTCGAGCGACGAGGCCTTGACCAGCGACTCGGCTTCGCCGCGCGTCTTCAGGTATTGCGACAGCCCCTGGCCCGCCTTCAGCGAACTCATCTGATGCAGGCGTTTGACGCCGCTGGCATGGCAAGCGGCGATCACGCGTTTGGTCAGCTCCACATGTGCGCGCTGGAAGCTGTGCGGGCCACTGGCGTTGAGGATGCCGATGAGATTGATCACCGCGTCGGCGTCGGCGAATTCCTTGCGCAATACGTCGTCGCTATAGACATCGGCGCTGCGGATGGTGACCTGCGGCAGGACACCGAGCGCGCGGTTCTGTTCGCGGTTGCGACTGAGCATCACGATGTGATGGCCGTCGGCGGCCAGCCGCGGCACGAGATGACTGCCTACAAATCCGGTGCCGCCAAGGATGACGATTTTCTGTGCGGCCATGGTAATCAATCCTGCTTCGTACAACGGCTGGTGAGTATGGCGCTTCAGGGTGACGAGCCGGGCGTCGATGATGACGTCGCTGGTGTGATGGCAGGCATCGGGGTTGGAATGCTTTCCGGCTTGTTGACCACCGCGCTGGCAGGGCAGTCGATCGTGCGCTTCACGGTCATGGCGTTCGGCAGTTCGTAGGTTTGCCCAATCGGGCGCATGCGTGTGGTCAGGGGCACCGCCTTGCCGTTGAGGCGCCAGTCGTAGATCACGCTGAAAGCCATCACGCGTGCTACGTATTCGCGTGTTTCCTTGTACGGCATGCTGGCGACAAACAGATCCGGCGCCAACGTGCCGCGGGCGGCCAGCCACTGGTCGACCTTGTTGGGTCCGGCGTTGTAAGCGGCACTGCCAAGCCATGGTGAACCGTTGTAACGGCTGGCGAGCTGAGCGAGATAGCGAGTACCCAGTGTGATGTTGACCGCGGGGTCGTACAGCGTGTCGCCACCATCCCAGTTGAGCCCGTTGCTGCGCGCCACGAGAGCGGCAGTGGCGGGCACCAGTTGCATCAGGCCGCGGGCGTCGGCGCCCGAGTGCGCGTCGATCATCCATGCGCTTTCAGCGCGCAGGATGCCGTAGGCCCACGCGGGCTCGATCCCGGCCTGTTGGGCCTGTGTGACCACACCATCCTGATTGGCCAGTGGGAAGCGCAGATCGTACATACGCAGTGCGTCGCCGCTGGTCAGCGTGAATACGGCGCGGTCGTACCAGCCGCGTTGGTTGGCAAGATCGGCAGCCAGTCGCTGCGTGG
Source organism: Rhodanobacter sp. A1T4 (assembly GCF_014207185.1). Classification (GTDB taxonomy): domain Bacteria; phylum Pseudomonadota; class Gammaproteobacteria; order Xanthomonadales; family Rhodanobacteraceae; genus Rhodanobacter. Next base: position 94,915 of record NZ_JACHCP010000007.1, on the reverse strand, counting down.
TCTGGTCGTCGCCCTGCAGCGCGCGGTTCCATTCGCGTCTGGCAAGCTTCGGCAAGTTGACGGCGTAAAGTTCGAACGCGCGTAGCAATCCTGGTCGGTTCAGCAGCTCCTGCTCGCGTTGCGGATCGTCGGCCAGCTGCAGCGGGCAGATCGCATAGGGCTGATCGAGCTTGTCGGCGGCCAGAAAGCCGAAGAAGGTTGCTTCCTTGGCGAGCGTGGCGAAAACTGGCTGCGCCTCGTCACTGCGATTGAGCGCGGTCAGCGCGCGCGCGCGGAAGTAGCGCCACTCGCCGTCCAGTTTCTGAGTGTCGCTCATGGCCGCAATCGCGGCGAGCACCGCGCTCCAGTCCTGCTCGGCCAGCGCAATGCGCGCGCGCCATTCGCGCGTGCTGTCGCTCTGCGCGGCGGCGGGTAGGTCGATCAGGCGCGTCAGCGCGTTCTCGTCGAAATCAGTGGCGTGGAACAGCGCCAGCGTACGGAGGATCTGATCTCGCTGCGATTCGCTGAAGGCGAAATGAGTTTGCAGGTTCTGCCACGCGGTGTCGGCGCTATCGGACTGGCGCCGGGCCAGCCGCGTGAGCGCCAGCGTAGCCGCCTGCCGCGCGCGCGCGGTATCGGGCCAGCTGGCGGCGGCGGCGGCGGCGGACGATGGGTCACGCAAGGCCAATGCCAGCTGTTTCGCGGTGGCTTTGTCTTCCGACGGCAGCCAGCCGGCGAGCTTGCTGATAGTGTTTGCCTGGCCGGCGTCAGCCGCACGGTCGATGCGCGACCACAGTCGTGTACTGGTCAGCAGGCCCTGGTCGCGCGCGGCACTGAATACCGGATCGCAGGCATCGGGCAGGCTGGCCTTGCTCCACAGGTCAGAGAGATCCCGATTGAAATCCAGCGTCGTGCCGCGAGACAGTTTCGCTTGCAGCGCATCGCAGCTCAGTGCATCGCCGAGGTCCGGCTGATAGAGCACGAGGAAACCGTTCCAGTCCTGCCGGCGCGCCAGTTCTAGCAGAAAATCGCGGCGTAGATCGATTGCGGGAATCCAGTCCGGATACTGTTTGATATATGACTGTACCGTAGCGAGGTCGGTCTGCTTGAGGTCGTGCTCAAGTGCGGCAGCCTGCAGATACGGATACAACGGGTAATCGCGCAGGCCGCTGGCCTGCGAACGCCAGCCATCGCCACCTTGCTGCTGGGCGGTGGCATAAGCCTGTTTGAATGCGGCTCGCTGCGCGTCGATCGACTCGTCAGCGTGGACCACGGGTGCGGCAAAGAAGCCGGCGAGGGTCAGCAACAAACCCGGGAGCAAAGCACGCCGTAGCGTTGTGGAGACGAACATGGCAACTCCTGCGATCGTTCGGCCGCCAGTGTAGTGGATGGCCTAACGGTGCATGACGGCGTGGTTCATGAATGTCCATCCACCGAGGTGACGTCGTCAACGGAGGGTTGGCATCGGCCTGCTAAACTGACCCGCTTACGACTTGAACACAAGCAGGATCGGCATGCTTCCAGCGCCATCGCCAACGCATCGCCGACACGCAATCACCTGGCTGTTGCTGGGGCTGTTGGCAATTTCAGGCGCTTGGTGGTGGTGGGCGATAGGTCGGCCGGTCGCGCTGCCTGATGCACCATCGGCACGCATTGCCTGCGTCTCGTATGCGCCGTTTCGTCTGGCGGGTGAATCGCCGCTCGATCCGCATGCTTTCATCAGCCCGCAGCGTATCGATGCCGACCTTCGGGCGTTGTCGCAGCGTTTCGACTGCGTGCGCACGTATTCGCAGGGGCAGGGCCTTAGCGCCGTGCCTGAGATTGCCAAGCGCTATGGTTTGAAGGTGCTGATGGGCATCTGGCTGAGCAGGGATCCCAAGCTGAACGAGCAACAGATCCAGCTTGGCATTCAAGCTGCTCAGGCCAATCCGCAGGTGCTGCGCGGAGTGATTGTCGGCAACGAAGTGCTGTTGCGCGGTGAATTGTCCTCAACGCAAATAGCTGGCTATCTGCGGGAGGTGAAGACGGCGGTGAGCGTGCCGGTGACCTATGCGGACGTGTGGGAATTTTGGCTGCGGCATCCCGAACTGGCCACGTCGGTGGACTACCTCACCATCCACATTTTGCCTTACTGGGAGGATCGGCCGGTGTCCCCGGAGCGCGCAGTACAGCATGTCGCCGACGTCTACGCGAAGGTGCAGCACGCGTTTCCCGGGCGCCGCGTGATGATCGGTGAGACCGGCTGGCCCAGCGAAGGGCGGCCGCGTCAGGCGGCCGATGCCAGCCTGGTCAACGAAGCGCGCTATCTGCGCGAATTTCTGCGCTACGCGGCGACTGTGCAGATGCCATACAACGTCATCGAGGCGTTCGACCAGCCGTGGAAGCGCGCGCAGGAAGGCACCGCTGGCGGTTACTGGGGCATCTTCGACGTACACGCCAAACCAAAGTTTGCGATGCAGGGTCCGCTTGTCGAAGAGCCGCATTGGGCGTTCGGCTGGCTGGCCGGCGTGGCCGGTGCCCTGGTGTTTGCCATCGTCGGCTGCTGGCGCCGATGCTGGAGCGGTATGCGCGGTTGGCTCGCGCTGTTGCTGCTGGGATTCGCCAGCGGCTGCGCGCTAGCCTGGCAGTCGCGGCAGATGTGGTTCGCCTGCCGTGATGTATGGGAGTGGACGCTGTCGATCACAGCCTGTGTGCTGGCGCTGTTGACGGCGCTGGCGTTGGCTCGCTGGGTTGCCGCGCGTTTGGCGGGTATCACTGAGCTGGCCTGGCCATCCGTATGGCTGCGGTTTGGATGGCTATTTGGTTTGGCGTATTTCGGGTTGCTGATGGTGTTTGATGGCCGCTACCGTGATTTTCCGCTAGGCCTGTTCGAGCTACCGTGTATCGGCTACGCGCTGGTGGCGTTGCTGTCCGGCCGATACGAGGTCCGAATGCCGCTGATCGAGGAACGTTTCCTTGCGGCCTGTCTGCCTGCGCTTGCTGCCATGGTGGTGTTGCAGGAAGCGGGGCTGACACCGGTGGCATGGGTGTGGCTTTTGCTCAACGCCGCAATGGGTGCGCCGGTGCTACTCAGCTGGCGACAGGCGCGGCAAGAGCTGCGCCTGAATCCGCAGCAAGCGTAGGCAGCCAATCAGCAACGCCAGCGCGCCGGCTTCAAAGCAGTACATTTCCAGCGCGAACGCACCCAGTGCCGCGGCCAGCCAAGCCGCCCACGGATGTTTCCAGATCAGTGACAGCGCGGCGGCGATCAGTGCGGCGATGCCATAGCCGTTGCCCAGAAAACCCAGCACCACCCATTGCCGTACGTTGCACCATGCCGGGCCTTTGCCGCTCTCGCACAGCTGCACGATGGCGCTGGGTTCGACCAAGCCATAGCGCAGCACCGCCGCGAGCAGTCCGACGGCGATCAGCAGCAGCCAGGGCAATGCTTTTCGCGACCACCCTATCGGGTTCGATTCAGATGTCATGCGTCAAAGCTCATGCGGGTTCTTTCGTGGGTTCGTTGATCGCTGGTCTTGTCAGGCGCTCATTCATCGATGTCGTCCGAGCGCTACATTGCCGACGTGTGACGGTAGTCGAATTTCTGCGGCCAGCGGTAAATGATCGGAGAACGCCTGTGGGAGTGTCCATGTCTTGTCCAGTTGGATCGCTGCCGAGGTGAGGATGTGATCCAGTGCCCGGCGTGGTTTCCAGCTGGGAAACGTGGGTGTCGACTGCGCCGGCGGCTGCAGGCTGCATTTGGAAAACAGGTAATGCATTTCCGCGCTGTGTGGCTCGGTATTCAGATCGCCCATCAGCACCGCATGCGGGAAATCCTGCAGCAGCTCAGCGATGAAGCCGAGCTGTTTTGCCCGCGCCGGTGCGCTCAGCGAGAGATGCGCCACCATCACGGCCAACGCGCTGTCACCTTCGCCGAATTGTGCCAACAGCGCACCGCGGCCGGGGATGCGGCTGGGCAGCGGATAGTCCAGCACCGAATTTGGTTCCATTCGGCTGATCAGGCCATTGGCCGAGTGTGCCAGTCGCGCCATCGGACGGTTTGGCTGATGGCTCCAGAACGGCATGCCGGACGTTTCGGCGAGGTAACGGGTCTGGTTGAGAAAGCCCGAACGCAGGCTGCCGGCGTCGGCTTCCTGCAGGCCAATCACGTCGAACTGCGGGAGCACTTCGGCGAGCCGGTCGAGGTTGTCCATCTTGTTACGCCCAGGCAGCACTGCGGTGAGGCTGCGCGTGACGTATTCGCTGTAGCGCTGGACGCTGGCGCCAGCCAGGATATTGCAGCTGAGCAGGCGCAGGCGGCGCTCGGCAGGTGCGGCTTGAGGATGGGCGGCGCGGTTCATCGCAACACACTACACGGGGAAGAGAGACAGGCGGTTAGCGCAAGCGAAACAGGCGCTCGAGTGAGTCGGTAGAGTCACCAGCTCACTTGAGCAGCATAGCGTGAGCCATGCGATGTGAACGCCGCGCCAGCCTCCCGACCCTCTTCGACGATTGAAGCGGCGAGATTTTACTTGCCGCTCAATTCGCGCTTGGCCAGCCACAGCGCTATGGCGGCCAGCTGTTCCTGATCCGTTGCGCCGGTTACACGGTACTTGCCGTCGATCACCAGGGTCGGCGTGCCGTCCACCTGCCATTTCTGGATCAGGGCCAGGTCGCCCTTCAATTTTGCCGTGACCTCGTCGGAGGTCGCGATCCGCATGAAGTCGGCACGATTGACGCCTTGGCGAGCGTAGAAGTCAGCCAGCTCATCCATGGAGTTGATCGGGTAATTCTGGCCAAACTTGTCTGCAAAGAGTTGCAGATGGGTGCGATCGACGATACCCAGTTGCTTGGCAGCGTAATAGGCTCGCGCAAAAGGCAGCCACTCGGCACTGAATGGCGCGGGCATCAGCTTGAACACCACGCCGGGCGGCAACTCCTTGCGCAGCTTTTCGGCAATCGGTGCGAAATGCGCGCAGTGGATGCAGCCGTAGGAAAACACCTCGACCACTTCCACCTTGCCCTCGGCGCTGTAGCGCTGAGCCGGGCCGGGCAAGGTCACGTACTCGCTGCCCTCGGTGTATGGCGCAGCCGTTGAGCTGGATTGCGCGCTGCAAGCGCTGGTCAGCAGCAGACCGCCAAGCAGGGTGAGCAGACGCAAACGGGCATATCGCTTCAGCATGAGGCTTCTCTTTGGGGATAGCTGTGAAAACTAATGTATCAGGCTGATTCGAACGTCAACATGGAAAAGGACTTACTTGCCGGCGGTTTCCTTGGATACCAGCCATTGCACCAGTTCAATCGTCTGTGGCAGGCCACCGGCGTCTTTTGGCGTCAGCCGGTATTTGCCGTTAACCACGATGGTCGGTGTGCTGTCTACGCCCAGAGCCTTGAGCTCATCATCCGCACGCTTCATTTGGGTATTGATGCTGAAAGAGTTGGCGACGCCAACGAACTGCTTTGGATCGACGCCGTACTTGGCGTAGAACTTGGCGACATCGTCGATAGTCGGCCATGCTTCATGCGGTTTCGGCTTGCCCGCCTGCAGGTCATAAGTAGACAGCTCGCCGGTTTTCCAGGAGGCGTCGAACATTGCATCGTAGGTTTTATCGGCCACGCCGAGCGCCTGCGCGGCATAGAACGCGCGCTGGAACAGCGGCCAGTTTTCGTCCGGACGGAACGAAGCTGGCAGGTAAACCACGACTGCATTCGACGGCAGGCTTTTGACCAGCTCATCCATGGTGGTGTGGAAAGAATTGCAGGCTGGGCAGGCGTATGAGAACACTTCGGTCACTTCGACCTTGCCGGGATGGCTGGTCGGCTGTGCAGGATCGATCAGGAAATAATTTTTGCCTTCGACCCACTTGCCGTCGTCCACGAACGGTGCAGCCGGCTTGGCCGGCCGGGCATCCGCGGTTGCAGGTGTCGATGCGCTGGCAGCGGGTGCGGCGCTGGCGGCAGCAGCTGGTGCGGTGCTTGCCGGCGCCGGAGTCGTGCTGGCAGTTGCCGTGGTGGCAGCCGTGCTCGATGCCGCCGGTGTAGAAGAGCTGGCGGCGCTGTTGTCGCTGTCGTGGCTGCAGGCGGCGAGCGCGAGCAGGGCGACACACAGGATCGGTAAACGCTTCAACATGGGAAACCTCGGAGCGGAGGGGGGGCGCGAAGCCGGGTGAGGCCGTGAACCAGATGGGGTGTGAGACCGTCGGCGCCGACGCGAGTTCAGCGCTGTTATCGATCAGGGCGTGGCGAGGGCTGGCGTCGGCTCGGCGCTGTGCAGGCCCTCGACATAGCTGGCCAGGGCGGCGATGTCGTTGGCGTCGAGCTTTTGTGCAATCGACGGCATGATCTGCGAATGCGTGTCGTCGCCCCATACGGTACCGTCGTGCCATGCCTTCAGCGTGGCCTGGATGTACTGCGCATGCTGAGCAGTGAGCTGCGGATACATCGCGCCCGGATTGCCGCGACCGTCAATGCTGTGGCAGGCCATGCAGGCGGGAATGCCGCGCGTCGGGTCACCCTCGCGGAACAGCGTCTGGCCATGATCGACCAGTGCCTGATCGGCGACGCCGGGTAGCGAGGTTTTGCTGGCAAAATAGGCACCGACGTTCTGCATGTCCTGCGGCGACAGCGGTGTGGCCATGCCCAGCATGATCGGATTCTGTCGCTTGCCGGCCTTGAAGCTGGCCAGTTGATGGGCAATGTAGGCCTCGCTCTGGCCGGCCAACTTGGGATACTGCGGATCGCTGGAGTTGCCGTCGATGCCATGACAGGCGCCGCAAACAGCGGCCTTGGCCTGGCCTGCGGTCGCATCACCGGGTTTGATCGCAACGGCCACGGCAGGCTCGGTTGCGCTGCTGGCGGTGGGAGGTGTCGTTGCTGCGGTCGACGCGGCTGCGCTGGATGCGACAGCTGGCTTTGCTGCCGTGCTGGCCGCCGCTGGTGCGGACGCCGCGGAAGCAGAAACCGCCGATTTTGGCGCGGTGGTCTGAGCCATCACCGCGCTGGCGGATAGCGCAAATGCAAGAGCGGTGGCGGACCCGAGAACAGCGTTCCGAAAACCGGCGGACCGAAAACTCATACACTTGACTCCCGAGAAACTTGCGAACACCGCCGTGACTTGCCGCCATTCGGCTTGCAATAGGCAGTAACCCAAGAATTATCCCTGTGCCACCGTCCCTTGGTCAAACCATTCCCATGTCTAATCCCCTGCAAGGCGCGCAGTTCGTGCTCGCCGCTCATCGCATCAGTCAATTGCCCGCCGATCAAGGCGCCGAAGTGGCGTTCGCCGGCCGCTCCAACGCCGGCAAATCCAGCGCGCTGAATGCGCTGACCAATCACAAGGGGCTGGCCCGCACGTCCAAGACGCCTGGCCGCACCCAGCAGATGGTGGCCTTCAGCCTGCCCCCACCGACGCAGGTCAAAGGCCAGCCGCCGCTGGATATCCGGCTGATCGATCTGCCCGGCTACGGCTACGCCAAGGTGCCGCTGGAGATGCGCGAGCACTGGAAACTGGAGATCGATGCGTATCTGCATCAACGTCAGAGCCTGCGCGGGCTGGTGCTGATCGTCGACATCCGTCATCCATTGAAAGAGTTTGACCGACAGATGCTGGAGTTTTGTCTGGCGACGCAACTGTCGTGCCATCTGTTGCTGACCAAGGCCGATAAGCTGTCGCGCAATCAGGCCACGCAGGCGCTGGCGACCTTGCGCAGGCAGTTCGTCACCGAAGGGCTGCACGCGACGGCGCAGATCTTTTCCTCGTCAGCCGGTACTGGGGTGGATGAGGCGCGCGAAGCGGTGATGGCGCTGCTGCGGCAGCCGCGGATTCTTGGCGAACGATCGCACTGAGGCAAAACGGGCGCGTCAGCGCAATTTGGTCAGCGCTGACGCGTCGCGAAGACTCAACGCAAGCGGATCAGTGCGGCAAGGTTTCCAGAAACGCTGCGCACAGCGCTTCCATACCCACACGATCTTCGTCATCGAAGCGGTTGATCATCGGGCTGTCGACGTCCCACACGCCGAGCAGCGTGCCGTCGGCTTTTACCAGCGGCACCACGATTTCCGACTGCGAAGCAGCATCGCAGGCGATATGCCCATCGAATGCGTGTACGTCACGCACCAGCTGCGTCTGTCGATGCCGCGCGGCCGTGCCGCAGACTCCGCGGCCGAGCGCGATGCGAATGCACGCCGGCTTGCCCTGAAACGGACCGACCACCAGTTCGTTGCCGTCGAACAGATAAAAACCGGCCCAGTTCACCTCGGGCAGGCTGTTGAAAATCAGTGCGCTGAAGTTGGCCGCGTTGGCGATCATGTCGGGCTCGCCCAGCATGAGCCCGCGGGCCTGATTGACCAGCTCGTCATAGTGTTCGCGCTTGCTGGCATAGTTTGTCGTGATGGACTCGAACATGATGGGTCTGCCGGCAAAGTACGTATTATGCCCCGTGCCATCTATTGGAGTAGGGCTTAATGAAGCTTGTCGAGCAACGTGAAGGCATCGAGGCGGGTCGACTCGGCATGTTTGCCAGCGGACGTTCGCCTTTATGCTGACCGGCCGCTTGTCGCATTTTTTCAAGCGGGGCTGCCAAGGCAGGGTGGCAACGTGAATCAGGCAGCTGTTTTCATTGCGGGTACCGATACCGGCATCGGCAAGACGCACGCTGCCTGCGCGCTGCTCCATGCGCTGCGTGCTGCGGGCTACAACACCTGCGGCATGAAGCCGGTGGCCAGCGGCTGCACGCCAACGCCGCAGGGGTTGTGCAACGACGACGCGCTGGCGCTGCAGGCAGCGAGCAGCTCTTTGTTGCCTTACGAATGGATCAATCCGATCGCCTTGAGCGAGCCACTGGCACCGCATTTGGCCGCTGCGCATGAGGGGGTCGAGATTTCGTTGGCGCCGTTGCGCCACGCATTCGATCAGCTGATTGGCAGCCATCAGCGCGTGGTGGTTGAAGGCGTCGGCGGCTGGCTGGTGCCGCTAGCGGTGGGCTTGTCGGCGGCGGATATAGCCAAGGAATGGAAGCTGCCGGTGATTCTCGTGGTTGGTCTGCGGCTAGGATGTATCAATCATGCGTTGCTCAGTGCACGGGTCATTGAAGCCGATGGCTGCCAGCTGCTGGGCTGGATCGGCAACGTGATCGATCCGGACATGCTGGCGCTGGACGAGAATCTGGCAACCCTGCGCGAGCTGATGCCTGCGCCGTGCCTCGGAGTGTTGCCGCACGGCGTGGTGCCAAAGCAGGCCGCCATATATCTGCAGACCGCCGTGGCTACCTTGGGTTGAGCTTCACATCGTGCGTGCTTCGATAGCGCATTGACCACTCAAATATGCACCTATTGCCGGAGGCACCATGGCCCGCAGTCATTACTACCTTTCCATTGCTGATCTGACCAAGGCGCGCGGTAGCGACCCACGCTTTTCCTACGAGGGCGCAGGCCCGGGCGACTTCGCCACTGCGATGCAGCAGGCGTTGCGGGATGCCTCCCTCTTCGAACGTTGGCGCGCGGCGCAGCCCGATCCCGATGCGGTCGACAGTAGCTTGGCCGCGACTGATCCGCAGGCGGAGGTGACGGCCAGGGTCAGTGACCTGCATATCGAGGTCGAGCTGCTCACGACCTTGCCGATGAGCGTTGTGCGGCAGCGGCTGAATCTGTTGATCGGCAGCGCTTGGCAACTGCGCGATATGCGTGCAGCCTGAGAACCAACGGATTCATGGTCAAGTCGCCCCAGTTGAACCGGTGGCAGGATCTCATCGGATGAATCGGTCATTCGATCCCTTGGTCCGTGTTGGTCCAGACTGCAATCCACTCGGTAGCCCGGTGCCCCTGACTTTCGGCCCTTGGAAGAATCGGGCGAGAATGGTTAGAGTCAGTGGCTGTTTATTGCTCACCCGTCCTTCGGACGCGTTATCTTGCACAATTCCTGGGGAACTCCGATGCTCCGTCTGCGTATGATCGTTATCGCCACATCCATCGCTCTGGGTGCCTGTTCGCAGCCGTCCGACGATACCGCCAAGCAGCCCGCCACCGCGGCAACGGTGGCGCACGCCAGCACCACGGTGCCTGCGCCTGCCGCCAGCACCAATAATCCGTTTTTTGCGGCAAGTACGCTGCCGTTCCAGGCGCCGCCGTTCGACAAGATCACCGAGGCGGATTACCAGCCGGCGATCGAGGAAGGCATGAAGCAGCATCTGGCGGAGATCGAGAAGATCGCCGACAACCCGGACGCGCCCACCTTCGACAATACCTACGTGGCGATGGAGAAATCCGGTGCCCTGTTGACTCGCGCGATGATGGCGTTCGAAGGCGTGGCCCAGGCCAACACCAGCGATACGCTGCAGAAGGTGGAGGAAGAGGAAGCACCAAAGCTGGCCGCCCATCGCGACGCTATTACGCTCAACAGCAAGCTGTTTGCGCGGGTCCAGGCGGTGTACGACCAGCGCGACACGCTCAAGCTCGATCCGGAATCGCTGCGCCTGGTCGAAGTGACCTACAAGAACTTCGTCCGTGGTGGCGCCAAGCTGTCCGACGCCGACAAAGCCAAGCTGAAGGACCTCAACAAGGAGGAGTCCACCCTCAGCACCCAGTTCAGCAACAAGCTGCTCGCCGCGACCAAGGCCGGTGCGCTGGTGGTGGACGACAAGGCCAAGCTTGACGGTTTGTCCGATGCCGATATCGCAGCAGCGGCCGGCGCCGCGAAAGAGCGCAAGGTCGATGGCAAGTGGGTTGTAGTGCTGCAGAACACCACTCAGCAGCCTGCGCTGCAGGACATCAACGATCGCGCCACGCGTGAGGCCTTGTTCAACGCTTCGTGGAATCGCGCTGAAAAAGGCGATGCCAACGACACTCGCGACATGATTGAGCGCATCGCGCAGATCCGCGCCGAGCAGGCCAAGTTGCTGGGCTACGCCAACTATGCCGCCTGGACACTGGACGACCAGATGGCCAAGACGCCGGATACCGCGATCAAGTTCATGCAGAACCTAGTGCCGGCTGCCACGGCCCGTGCCGAGCGCGAGTCGAAAGACATCCAGGCGGTGATCGACCAGCAGAAGGGCGGCTTCAAGGTCGCTGCATGGGACTGGGAGCATTACTCCGAACAGGTGCGTAAGGCCAAGTACGACCTCGACGAAGCGCAGATCAAGCCTTACTTCGAACTGGACAACGTGTTGCAGAACGGCGTGTTCTACGCCGCCAACCAGCTTTACGGCCTGACCTTCAAGGAGCGCAAGGACATTCCGGTGTACCAGCCTGACGTGCGCGTGTTCGAGGTGTTTGACAAGGACGGCACCTCGATGGCGCTGTTCTATTGCGACTACTTCAAGCGCGACAACAAGAACGGCGGCGCTTGGATGAGCAATTTTGTCAACGAGTCCACGCTGCTTGGCACCAAGCCGGTGATCTACAACGTGGCCAACTTCACCAAGCCGGCCGCGGGCCAGCCGGCGCTGCTGTCGTTCGATGACGTGGTCACCATGTTCCACGAGTTTGGCCACGGTCTGCACGGCATGTTCGCCAACACCAAGTACCCGTCGTTGTCCGGTGCCAACACCGCGCGTGACTTCGTCGAATTTCCGTCGCAGTTCAACGAGCACTGGGCGTCCGATCCGAAGGTGTTCGCCAATTACGCGAAGAACTACAAGACCGGCGAGCCGATGCCGCAGGCACTGGTCGACAAGATGAAGAAGGCCGGTACCTTCAACAAGGGCTATGACATGACCGAGCTGGTCTCGGCTGCGCTGCTCGATATGGGCTGGCATACGCTGGGTGCCGACGCACCGAAGCAGGACGCCGACAAGTTCGAGGCTGAAACGCTGAAGAACGACAAGATCGATCTGAGCTACGTGCCGCCGCGTTATCGTTCGAGCTACTTTGCGCATATCTGGGGTGGCGGCTACGCGGCCGGTTACTACGCCTATCTGTGGACCGAGATGCTGGCGGACGATGGCTTCGAGTGGTTCAAGGAGCACGGCGGTCTGACCCGCGAGAACGGTGATCGCTTCCGCGCGATGGTGCTCTCGCGCGGCAACACCGAAGACCTCGGCACGATGTACAAGGACTGGCGCGGTAAGGAGCCGAGCATCGAGCCGATGCTGATCGATCGTGGCCTGAAGGACGCACCGAAAAAGTAAGGCCGCGTCTCGACAAGCTGTACAAAAATGATCAGGCCCGCCACGTGCGGGCCTGATCATTTTTACTGAAAGCAACCGTTAGCTGCGGATGTCGTACGAAATTGCGAATCATCCGGCACAGCCGGTGTGCGCATGGAATAATCGGGCTTCATCGACTGGAGCCGCCGACGCGTGGACAGCTTTCAATTTCTGAAGACCGCGGTGGTGTTTTTGCTGGCGACGGTCATCGCCGTGCCATTGACCAAACGCTTCCGGCTCGGCTCTGTGCTGGGCTACATGATTGCCGGCATGGTGATTGGCCCGCAGCTGCTGGGGCTGATCAGCGATACCGAAGGCGTCGCATCGATCTCCGAGTTCGGCGTGGTGCTGATGCTGTTCGTGATCGGTCTGGAGCTGTCACCCCAGCGGCTGTGGGTGATGCGGCGCTCGGTGTTTGGTACTGGCTTGCTGCAGGTGTTGAGTGCGGCCATGGCGATCGGTGCGGTCGGCTATTTTCTGTTCGGCCTCAGCGGGCGGGCGGCGGCGATTGTCGGCGGTAGCCTGGCGCTGTCGTCTACCGCATTTGGTCTGCAGATACTGGCCGAGCGCAAGGAGGCCGGTTCGGCGTACGGGCGGCAGGCGTTCTCGATCCTGCTGTTCCAGGATCTGGCAGCGATCCCGCTGATTGCGGCAGTGCCGCTGCTTGCCACTACGTCGGCTTCGCACGGCGTCGATATTTATAGCGTGCTGCGCACGATTGGCGTGATTGTGGCCGTGGTCGTCGGTGGTCGCTATCTGCTGCGGCCAGTATTCCGATTTGTTGCGAAAGCCGATTCGGTGGAGGTCTCCACAGCTACTGCGCTATTGGTGGTGATGGGTACCGCGTTGATCATGGAACTGGCGCATGTATCGGCCACGCTGGGTGCATTCCTTGCCGGCGTGCTGTTGGCCGATTCGGAATACCGGCACGAGATGGAATCGCATATCGAGCCGTTCAAAGGGCTGCTGCTCGGTTTGTTTTTTATCAGCGTCGGTATGTCGATGGATATGTCGCTGCTGCTGGTGCAGCCGCTGCTGGTGGCGGAGCTGGTTATCGGCCTTTTGCTATTGAAAGGCCTTTTGCTGTGGCCGCTGGCGCGATTGCCAGGCGGGCTCAACCGCTCCGACAGTTTGCGCCTGATCATGTTGCTGGCCAGCGGCGGCGAGTTTGCGTTCGTGGTGCTGAAGCAGGCCGCCGAGAAGCAGCTGATCGGTGGCGGCCAGCGCGACGCACTGGTGCTGGCGATCACGTTGTCGATGGCCTTGACGCCGCTGCTGGTGGTACTCGCCGCGAGGGTGCTCAACGTCAAGCCGAAAAAGCCGACACGCGAGTACGACACGATCGATACCGATACACCGCGGGTGATCATCGCGGGCTTCGGCCGCATGGGACAGATTATCGGCCGCGTGCTGCGTGCGCAGGGCATTCCGTTCGTGGCGCTGGAGCATTCGGTGGAGCAGGTGGATGCCTCGCGTCGTTTCGGCAGCATCAACCTGTTCTTCGGTGACCCGACCCGACCGGAGCTGCTGCGAGCGGCACAGGCCGACAAGGCTGAAGTCTTCGTGCTTGCCACGGACGATCCGGAAACCAGCCTGCGCACGGCGAGGCTGGTGAAACGACAGTACCCTCATCTCAAAATCATCGCCCGGGCACGCAATCGTCAGCATGTGTTCCGCCTGATGGACATGGGCATCGACGAGCCGGTGCGCGAGACATTCCATTCCAGCCTCAAGATGACCCGCAAGACGCTGGAGGCACTGGGTCTCTCGCATGAGCTTGCCGTCGATCGGGTCGAGCGTTTCCGGCGCTACGACGAGGATGTGCTGAAGAAGCAGGCGTTGGTCTACGATGACGAGACCAAGCTGATCCAGAGCACGCGCGATGCCATGGCCGATTTGCAACAGCTGTTTGAAGCGGACGCCGAGCCGGGCGCCGAGCGCGAACGTCAGCGCGACAAGGACAAACCGCTCAGCGCCGAGGATTGAGTCGGCCCCAAAGACGCAGGCGCTTTCTGTTCGCCGGAGGAGCGTTGTTCGAAAGGAATTGCTCAGGGAGGGGCGTCATCATGTGACAAGCTCCCAAGGGGAATCCATGCGCATACCGTCAACCGCATACCTAGTCCGGCGTTGCTTGGAGTCATGCCCATGACTGCAAGAAATCCTTCGCGTCGCGAAGGGGCGACAAACGCCGCATCGATAACGTCGACAGCTGTCACCGCGGCCCCGATAACTCCCGTAGTCATTCGGCTTGGCCGTCTGGGCGATACGATCCTGTTGCAGCCGCTGCTGCGCAAACTGCAGCAGCGCTATGGCAAGCCCTGCCGTGTACTGGCCTTGGGCGACTGGCCGCAGGTGCTTTTTTCTGCGCAGCCAGAGGTGGACGGGTTTATTCCGCTGCGCAGCCAGTACGGCTCGCTGTTGTTCAGTCCGCCGCGGTGGCGCGTCGCTATGGCATTGCGGCGGCTGCGCCACTCACCTTTCTACATCTGCGAACCGGAGCCACGTGCAGGGACCAAGGTGCGTCCGATGCTGGCGCTGGCCGGCGTACCGGCGGAGAACTGCCAGTTTATCCAGCCGATGACGATGCTCCAGGACGAACACTGGATCGACTGGCTGCTGCGTTTTGGCGATCAAACGCCAGATGCTTTTCGCGTCAGTCATCCCTGGACTGCTTCAATCGCATCAACGGAAATAGCTCCTCAGCTGCAGGTAACCGAAGCCGAGCGCGACGATCGAGACGCCTGGCTGCGCGTGCAAGGTATGCTGGGTCGGCCGCTGGTGCTGTTGCAGCCGGCAAACAAACGCACGATACGCTGGAATGGCGTGCGGCATGCCGACGATGACGATAAATCCTGGCCGGCCGAACGCTGGGGCGCACTGGCCCGTGCCATCAGCTACCGCTTGCCGCAGGCCCAGATCCTCTTTTGCGGGTCGGCCGCCGAAGCCGGTTATATCGAATCGCTGCTCAGCGCGACCGAAACCGGTTCGTTGCGAATCGACACCGCCGTGCTTCCGCTAGGTCGGCTGAAAGCGCTGCTTGAAATCGCCCACAGCATGGTTTCGGTAGATACCGGTCCTGCCCACCTGGCCGCGGCCATGGGCTGCCCGCTCGTGGTGCTGTTTGGCGGGCGATTCCCATGCATGTGGGCGCCGCGCAGCGGACACGGTAGCGCGGTCACGGTGATTGGCGGAATGCCCGAGGTTCGCCGGATCGACGAAATCGATACCGTGCAGGTGATATCCGCCTGGCGCACCTTGCCGTCGCGCTGCGCCGCGGAGGTAACTCCAGATTTGTCCGCCGAGTGATTCGTCGGCTGATTGATGGATGATCAGTCCGCTGGTTGTGCCGGCTGACGCAGCGTCTGCCGCACACTGGGAATCGCGCCGACGCGCGGTGCCAGTTCGTGAGCAATGTCGATATAGCCCACCTGTCGCGCCACATCTGCCGCGGTGCGTCCGAACGCGTCGGCGGCAAGACGATCGGCGCCGCGTGACAGCAGTACGCGGGCCGGCGGCAGCAGTGCGTGCATCGCGCAGGCATGCAACGCGGTAACACCGCGCTGGTCGGCATGCTCGACTTTGGCGCCGGCATCCAGCAGCAGCGGCACCAGCGCGCCAATATGCGTGGCATCGCAATCGCTACCGGGTCGCAGCTGCGCGCCGAGCAGCAACAGCAACGGCGTCTTGCCCTCGCTGTCGGCTTGATTGATGTCGGCGCCGCGCTTGAGCAGTCCGTCGAACAGCCGGCGCGCACGCAGGCTGTCATTGTGTTCAAAGCCGAACTGCGCGGCGGCGTGCAGGGCGCTGCGACCACCGGCATCCACCGCGTTGACGTCCGCGCCACCATCGAGCAAAGCCTCGACGATTTCCGGATGACCCATGGCGGCGGCCACCATAAGAGCAGTCGTGTCGTTGGGCAGGCGCTGATCGATCGCGACCTTGTGCTCCAACAGCAAGCCAACCAGCGCTTCGCGCCGTGCGGCGACCGCCGCGGCCAGCGGTGTCACGCCGCTGCGTGCGGCAAGGGACGAGTTCGCGCCGGCATCGAGCAGCGCTGCGGCGATTTCGCGATGGCCCGCACCGCAGGCGCGCAGTAGCGCAGTCGCGCCCTGGTCGTCCTGGGTGTCGACGGCGAAACCGAGTTCCAGCAGTCGCTGCACCGTGGGGAGTGCACCGACGGCAGCAGCGGCCGGTAGATCGTCAGCACGCAGCGACCGGTTGGGTCGCGACCAATCGTGCCAGTCCAGCCAGCGCTCCACGGCCGGGTGCTCCAATGCCAACCCCAGCGGAGTTTCACCATTGGCGTCAGCGGCTTCGGGATTGGCGCCGTGGGCGATCAGCGCGCGCACCAGCGGCAGTGCCTCAGCGCCGTGCTCCAGTGCGGCAAACAGCGGTGTGCGGCCGTCGCGGTCGCGCGTGTTGGGGTCGCAACCGCGCGCCAGCAATGCCTGCAGCAAGCTCAGCTGACCGTTGATCGCAGCGAGATGCAGCGGCGTGCGGTCGCGTGCGTCGGCACCGAACGGATCGGCGCCGCGTTCGAGTAGATTGAGTGGTAGCGCCGCACATTGTGCCGAGCCGTTGAGGCGCGAGAGGGCTTGTGCCAACAGCCCCGCACCGGCTGGACTGGCACCGGCCTGCAGCAGATCATCCAGCGCTTCGGTCGATGTCGGCAGCTGCTGCAGCAAGGCGTCGAACAGGCGACGGCCCAGTGGCGGCAGCGCCGGTGCATCGGCTTGCGCGCTATCGGCATCATCCGGCAACTGCGGCTGCAGTCGCGCTTCGGCATCGAGGCCGTGCTCGAGCAACCAGCGTCGCGCAGCACTTAGGCCAGGCGTGGCCAGATCCAGATACAGCTGCGCCAGCTGTCCCTGCGGCCATTCGCGTACGCGCTCGGCAAAGCTTGAAACGATCGCCCAATGAGCGAAGCGCAGCGCATCGAGCAGATGCGCCGGCGTATCGGCACCTTCGGTCAACACGTCGCGACTGTGGCTGGCTGGGAGCGGCGTGTCGGGGTCGAGCAGGGCGACCAGATCCCAGCGGCCGGCGGCGGCGGCATGGTCGAGCGCGCTGCGGCCATCGCCACCTGGTGTCTTGGGTTCGGCACCCAGGGCAAGCAGGGCGCTGATGGTTTCGCCGCGCGCATGCGGTGACTGGCAGGCAAGTGTGAGCGCATCGCGGCCGTGGTGATCGCGCGCCCGTGCATCGGGCTGCGCTTCAGCCAGTAGCTGCACGATGCCGCTCGCACCAGCGCGAGCAGCTTCCATTAACGCGGTGCTGCCACGATGGTCGGCCAGGGTAACGTCGGCACCCGCCGCGCACAGCACCCGGGCGATCTGTTCGTGGCCTTCGGCAGCGGCGGTCAGCAGTGCGCTGCGATGACGGGCATCGACGGCGTTGACCGCGGTGCGATGCTTGAGCAGCAGTTTGACGCCGGTGACGTCGTCATCCGCGATACCCGCAGCGGCAATCAGGGCAGGCTCGCCGTTGGCCGGTGCGGGCTTGGCGCCGTGTTCCAGCAAAAATTTCGCCAGCGGCCAGTTGGCGGCGCGGCAGGCAATCGCGAGCGGGCTGACGCCCGACCGCGTGAGCGCGTTGATCGGCGCGGAGGCATCGAGCAGCATGGCTGCCACGCCAGCGTCGGCGCTGAGCACCGCGCCGTGCAGGGGTGTGCTGCCCTCGGCGTCGGCAGCCAGCGGATTGGCGCCGTTGGCGAGCAGGGTCATCACCGCCTCGGCACGGCCGTGCCAGCTATCGCGGGTGGCGGCGAGCAGAGGGGTGATGCCGCCGCTGTCACGGTTCACGTCGGCGCCCTTGGCGATCAGTGCGCGCAGCAGGCGGATGTCTGGCAGCAGCGAGGCGAGCATCAGCACCGGGCGCTGGTCGCGGTCATCGGCAACGGGTGCGGTATTGGGATCGGCGCCGGCTTCGACCAAGGCAAGCGCACGGTCTATATCGCCATCGCGTGTGGCGATCAGTAACGCCTTGGCCTGCTCGGGTGTGCCGGCAGTGCGTTCCTGCTCGTTCAGCACCACGACGACCGGCGGCTTTGCCGGAATCGACTTGATCGCCGTCGGGACGACCGCCACAGGTTGCTTGACGTTCTTTGCACACAGCAGCGCACGAAGCGTGCGGTTGGCGATGATCAGGCTACCCAGCGGCAGCAGCACCACGCCATAAATGGCCAGCGCGGCGATGCGTGGCTCGGATGGCAGCACACCATACAAGCCAGTCAGTGCGACTGCGCCGAAGGCCATCACCAGCAGGGCCAGCGACGCGGGTAGAAAATGGCTGAAGAAACGCTCCTCGTGCGACAGATGCCGACCGAAAGCCAGGCTGCGCAGGGTGGCCGTGAAAATCCAGGAACTGTCGCGCTGTGCAGGGTAGGCATCGTCCCAGACGAAGACCAGACCGAACGCCGGCCACAGTCGCCAAAGCGCAGCGAGCGCAATCACCAGCGCGGCCGCCAGAACAAGAGCGGCGCCGAGGCTGGGTGTATGGCTCAGCTGCAGCATCGGCCACGCCACCAGTAAAAACACCAGCACGGTATAGCCAGTGAACATCACCAGATGTGCGGCGCCGCGCCGCAAAACCGTGCGGCCAAAATGCGGTTCGGGATCGAAACCGATCGCGTGACAGATCGCGGCCATCGTCAGTGCATTTGCCAGCAGCAGCGGAATCAACGTCAGCGGGTGGGTGACAAAGCCTGCCGCCGTGATGGCCAACAAGCCTGGAATGAACCAGGCGAGGGATTGCACGAGAGGAGGACGGCGTCGTGATTTGGGCTGGGTCATATCGACAGTATAGAAATCGTTGCGACTTCAGACGGTAACCTGGTGTTAACGCCCGTACTATTTTTCAGTGATTTCTTCCGCGTCGACGATGGCATTTCCGAGATCGCGCCTTCAATCATCGCGATCGTCCCGCGAGGCGGCTTCCCTGTACGAAGGATGATTGGCGACGGCCAGTGTCTGTTGCGGCGGCAGCTGCAGATGCCAGCCCTGCGTGCGCAGATGGTCGAGCACCTGCTCAGTGTCCTCGACCGGCAGCTTGCGTTGCTCGTCCAACTGCACTTCGACCACGAAGCGCAACTCGCCCAATAGCAAGAGGAGCGATTCGGACAGTACATCGAAGCCGTCGCGGCGAGCCAGCCAGAGATAGCTGTCGGTTTTGCGCAGGCTGGCGTAGACGAAACATTGCATGGCCGTACTCCCGTGGTTATGCAAACACCGGTCGTGCTGCTCAAGACGATCACGAGGGTAACAGTGCCAGCCGTCGGTTGCTCGAACCGATTTACAGATAACGTTGGAAAGCGGCAACCGCAAGAACCATCGCCGTATCATTCCCCCTGCCGTGCCCGCCGTAAACACGCTTGCCTGGGAGTTTGCCCGGATTCGAGCTCGCCCCGATGCGCCAGTCAGCCGCGTTTGATCAGCATGTTTACCATGCGATGAAAAAACGCTCCATACGGTGGTCCGAGCATGCCGGCGCCGTTGAGCCTTGCCTGCCGGAACACGGGTTTCATGTGCGAGAACGTGCGGAATCCGGCTTCACCGTGATAGCCGCCCATGCCCGAAGGGCCGACGCCGCCGAACGGCAGGCCATGCTGGGCGATGTGATACAGCGTGTCGTTGACGCTGACACCGCCGGCCACGGTGCGGGCCAGCACCGAATCGATCAGCGCGCCGTCTTCCTCGAACAGGTACAGCGCCAGCGGATGCGGATGTGCGGCGACATAGGCGACCGCCTCATCCATCGTGTCATACGGCACCAGCGGCAACAGTGGGCCGAAGATTTCGTCGCGCATGATGTCCATGCTGTCGCCGACATCGCTGAGCAACTGCGGCGGCAGCAGGCGGCGCGATGCGTCATCCGCCGCGTCGCCCAACAGATGCACTTTCGCGCCGGCAGCGACGGCCTTGTCGCGCAGGCCGATCAGGCGCGCGTACTGGCGATCGGAAATGACGCTGGCGTATTGCTTGCTCTGCGCGAGCTGCGGATACATCTTCGTTACCGTGCGTTTGGCGACATCGATGAATTCAGCCATGCGCGCGCGCGGCAGCAGCACGTAGTCGGGCGCGATGCAGGTCTGTCCGGCGTTCACGAGTTTGCCGAACAGGATGCGCTCCACCGCATTGTCGAAGCGCGCGCCGGGGCCGATGATCGCCGGTGACTTGCCGCCGAGCTCCAGCGTCACCGGTGTCAGGTTGGCGGCGGCGGCCCGCATCACGTGATGGCCGACAGCGGTGGAGCCGGTAAACAGCAGATGGTCGAACGGCAGCGATGAAAATGCCTGTGCCACCTCGGCGTCACCGGTGACGACGGTCACTTCATTCGGCTGGAAATACTTGGCGATCTGTTCGGCGAACAGTGCCGAAAAACTCGGCGTGAACTCGCTCATCTTCACCATCGCGCGGTTGCCTGCGACCAGTGCGTCGACCAGCGGGCCGATGGCCAGATAGAGCGGATAGTTCCACGGCACGATGATGCCGATCACGCCCAGCGGTTGGGGGATCAATACATTGCGTGCCGGCAGAAACGTCAGGCCCGGCAACGAGCGCTGCGGACGCATCCAGCCACGCCCTTTCTTTAATGCGTGACGGACGCTGGACAGGCTCGGGAAAAATTCCAGCAGATCAGTTTCTTCGGTTGGCCGCTGGCCGAAGTCGGCGCTGATCGCGGCGGCAAATGTGTGGCGCTGCTCGTTGAGCATGGTCTCCAGCGCATGCAGCCGTTTGGCGCGGGCCGGCCATTCGGGCGTCGGGTCCTTGGCATGCGCGGCACGCAACTGCTGCAGGCGTTCGGCAAGGCTTGCGTCGGGGAGACTCATCGGTATTCTCGATAGGCAGAAGACCTGTATCTGTAGCACACCGCTGGTGTTGTTGCGGTTGCACAGCAGCATTTGTCCGAATTTGTCCGAGTCTCAAAAAAGGCGCCGAACTTCGAGTTCGGCGCCTTTTCCAGATCAACCGTCGAACTTACTCGCCAATGGTCAGCAGTGACGCATTGCCGCCGGCAGCGGTGGTGTTGACGGTGAGCGTGCGCTCGTTGGCGAAGCGCAGCAGGTAGTGTGGACCGCCGGCCTTGGGGCCGGTGCCGGATAGGCCTTCACCACCGAACGGCTGCACGCCGACGACCGCGCCGATCTGGTTACGGTTGACGTAGCAGTTGCCGACACGGGCGTGGCTGCTGATGTAGTCGATGGTGTCGTCGATACGACTGTGTATGCCCAGCGTCAGGCCATAGCCGGTGGCGTTGATCTGCGCGACGACCTTGTCCAGTTCGCTGCCCTTCCAGCGGATCAGATGCAGGATCGGGCCGAACACCTCGCGCTGCAGGACGCCAAGTGAGGCGATCTCGTAGGCGCGTGGGGCGAAGAACGTGCCGTGGTCGGTGACGGATGTATCCATCGCTACTTCGCCGATCTTCCTCGCTTCACGATCCATCCGCGCGGCATGATCGACCAGCAGCTTGCGTGCATCTTCATCGATCACCGGGCCGACGTCGGTGCTGAGCTGGCCGGGGTCGCCGACCTTCAATTCGCCCATCGCGCCGGCGAGCATGGCGATCACCTTGTCGGCGATGTCTTCCTGCACGAACAGGATGCGCGCGGCCGAGCAGCGCTGGCCGGCGGACTGGAAGGCTGAGGCGATCACGTCCTTGACGATCTGCTCGGGCAGGGCGGAGGAGTCGGCGATCATCGCGTTCTGGCCACCGGTTTCGGCGATCAGCGTGGCGATGGGTGCGTTGCGTGCGGCCAGCGAGCGATTGATCGCCCAAGCGGTGTCGGTGCTGCCGGTGAAGGCGACACCGGCAATGCGGGGGTCTTTCGTCAGCGCCGCACCGACCGTGGCGCCGTCACCCGGCAAGTACTGCAGCACGTCGACCGGTACGCCGGCGGCGTGCAGCAACTGCACGGCCAGATGGCCAATCAGGGTGGTCTGTTCGGCCGGCTTGGCGATCACCGCGTTACCCGCGGCCAGTGCAGCACTGACCTGGCCGAGGAAGATCGCCAGCGGGAAATTCCACGGACTAATGCAGACGAACACGCCGCGGCCGTGCAGGAACAGTTGATTACTTTCACCGGTCGGCCCGGGCAATTGCTCGGGTTGACCGAACAGCCGGCGCGCCATGGTGGCGTAGTAGCGCAGGAAGTCGGAGGCCTCGCGAATTTCCGCGATCGCATCGGGCAGGCTCTTGCCCGCTTCGCGCACGCACAGTGCGACGAACTCGCCGCGGCGCGCCTCAAGCTGGTCGGCGGCGTGTTCGAGAATCGCGGCGCGGCTGGCGGCGGGTAGGCGATCCCAACCTGGTTGTGCGGCGACGGCGCTGGTGATCGCCTGGTCGACCGTGGCGCTGTCGGCGGCGACATAGCTGCCGACGATCTGACGGCGATCGGTCGGATTCGTCACCGATACGGTCGGGCCGCTGCTGCTGGCGTTGGGCACCAGCGGACCGGCTTTCCACGGGCCGGCGTTGGTGTTCACCGCGTCGGCGAGGGTTTTCAGTTCGTTGTCGTTGGCAAAGTTGACGCCCATGGAATTCTTCCTGGATACATTGGTTGAATGCTGCGCAAGCGCCGCATTCTCACCATAGAGATTCACCGGCAGCGGGATGCGCGGGTGAGGGATCGAAGCAAAGCGGCGCACGGTTTCGCACGGATCGGCCACCAACTCGCGTACCGGCACGCTCTCATCGACCACGCGGTTGACGAAGCTGGTGTTGGCACCGTTCTCGAGCAGGCGGCGCACCAGATACGGCAGCAGATCCTCGTGCGTGCCGACCGGCGCATACACGCGGCACGGCACATTCAAGTTCTTCGGACCGATCACTTCGGCATACAGATCCGTGCCCATGCCGTGCAGGCGCTGGTTTTCGTAAGGCCGGCCCTGTGCGATGTGATGCACGGCGGCGATGGTGTGGGCGTTGTGAGTGGCGAACTGTGGATAGATCAGATCGCTGCCGGCGCCGAACAGGCGTCGTGCACAGGCGAGGTAGGACACGTCGGTGTTCGGTTTGCGCGTAAACACCGGATAGCCGGGCAGGCCGTTTTCCTGCGCGCGCTTGATCTCGGCGTCCCAGTAGGCCCCCTTGACGAGGCGCACGTACCAGCGACGTTTTGCCGCACGCGCGGTTTCGATCAGCCAGTCGATCACGAACGGCGTGCGTTTGGCATACGCCTGCACCACGATGCCGAGACCGTTCCAGCCAGCCAGCGACGGATGCGCGAAGACGTCGCCGATGATGTCCAGAGACAGCTCGAGGCGGTCGGCTTCCTCGGCGTCGACCGACAGCGCTATGCCGTACTTCATTGCCAGTTGCGACAGTTCCAGCAGCTTCTCGGTGAGCTCGCGACGCGCGCGTTCGCGCTTGGCCACTTCGTAGCGTGGATGCAGCGCAGACAGCTTGACCGAAATCGACGGCGCATCGGTATGGTTGGCGAAGGGGCCACGCGCGCCGATGGCTGCTATGGCATCGCGATAATCCTGCTGGTAGCGCTCGGCGGTGGCCGCGGTCAGCGCCGACTCGCCGAGCATGTCGTAGGAATAGCGGTAGACCGCATGTTCCTTCTTGGCGCTGCGATCCAGCGCCTCGTTGATGGTGCGGCCCATCACGAACTGGTGGCCCATGATGCGCATGGCCTGGCGCACGGCCAAACGGATAGCCGGTTCGCCGGCACGACCGACCAGCCGGCGCAGCGCGCTGGTGACGTCGTGGCGGGTTTCCTCGGCCAGGTTCACCAGATGACCGGTGAGCATCAGTCCCCAGGTCGAGGCGTTGACGAACACCGACTCGCTCTGGCCGAGGTGTTTCTTCCAGTTGGCGTCGCCGAGCTTGTCGCGGATCAGTTTGTCGGCGGTGGCCTTGTCCGGAATGCGCAGCAGCGCTTCGGCCACGCACATCAGCAGCACGCCTTCCTCGCTGGACAGGTCGTACTGACGCATAAAGGACTCGACCACGCTCTGGTCCTTGGCGCGCAGGCGTACCCGGCTGACCAGGTCAGCGGCGACGTCGATGACCTTCTCGCGCTCGACCGGCGGCAGACTGGCCTGGGCGAGCAGGTCGTTGACCGCTTCGGTTTCGTCGCGCAGCCAGGCGGCGGTGATGCGCGCGCGCGCAGGCGTGGGATCGCCGGGGAGTTCGGAGCTGAGAATAGGTTGGGTCACGGGCTTGTCAGAAAATCCGCGGAGGCGGAGGGGAGCGCGGGATTGTACGCTGGCGCCCGCTTTTTGCGTGCGTCATCCGGGCGCATTCCGATGCAACTCTGCATTGGCCAACGGCACACGGGGCAACTTTCGATGGGGTTCTGGACTACGCCGTCGATGAGTGGACAGGCCGCTTTTCCTCATTGATGTCACATTTCCAGATCGCGGCATTCTTGCCCGCTGCCGCGCCGGGGCCTATCATCCCGATGTTCCTGGCACGCTGGATCCTTATGATCGTGCTTCGACCGGTCGCCGACGATCTGCTGTGTGTGACGATGTGGCTCAAGCCCAATCGTGCGCTCAGCCGTCGAGGCCTGCGTCGACTGATCGTGGTACTGGCGGTACTGGCGCTGACAACAGCGGGACTGGGCGCGTGGCAGGGCAATGTGTTTGCACCGCTGTTCGCCTTGGTGGAATCCGTGGCTGTCTCGTGTGCGTTGAGCGTGGCCTGGCGGGCCGGCGATCGCAGTGAGCGCATCACCCTCGACGCATCGTCGCTGGAGGTGCAGCTGCTGCCGAGTCGGCGCTGCACGCAATTCCAGTCGTACTGGGTGCGTGTGCTGCTGAAGCCGGGCAACGGTCGTCAGCGCCTGCTGTTGTCATCGCACGGGCGTGAAATGGAGATCGGCGTTTTTCTGGGTGAGCAGGAACGCGTCGAGCTGTCAAAGAAACTCAGGGTGCTGCTGGCCACGATCAACGACCAGCGGCGCAAGTAGGTTCACAAGAGTCTGTTTTCATAATCCAAACACGTCGCGCCGGAAGCTGTTTGCCCGCGGGGCAAGGAAGAAAGAGGGAATGTATGTCGATACATGACCGAGTGATGACGCCGCCCAGTGGGCAAACAGACCCGGCCCTGCGGGTTGCCCTGCAGCGGCCGTCATGCGGCAGCCCGCGGCTTACTCATGCAACCAGCATGGGCTGCGCCACGGTCTACCACCTGCCAGCCGCTGCAGGGCAACGCGACGTATTTGGATTATGAAGACAGACTCTAAGGTGCAACACATGACATCTGGCAGCATCAGGCGATCATTTACCGCAGCGGCGGCCATTGCATCAACACTGTTTGGCGGGGCAGCCAGCGCGGACCCATCGCCGTATCAGTTGAACATGGAGCGTGGCGCATCGACCTGGTCGCAGGTTCCCTACGAACTGAACAACTGGTCGTTCGGCGTATGTGTCGTGATCGGCATCCTGGTGTTCGGCGCGATGTTCATCGCAATGTTCCGCTTCCGCAAATCGCGCGGTGCAGTCGCTGAAAAGTGGTCGCACAACACGCGTCTGGAAATCATCTGGACAACGGTTCCGGTGATCATCCTGATCACACTGGCCTACTTCGCCACCGGCGGTATCACCTCCTGGGCCGACACTACCGGTTCGCAGATGACGGTCAAGGTGACCGGCTATCAGTGGAAGTGGCGCTACGATTATGTGGAATATTTGGGCAAGCCGATCAGCAAGGTCGGCTTCATGTCCAAGCTCGATACGCAGAGTGACCAGACGCGCCAGCTGGGCTCGGGCATGGACCCGTATGCGGTCAAGGTGGGCAACGAAAATACCTATCTGCTGGACGTGGACAAGCCGCTGGTCGTGCCGGTCGATACCAAGATCCGCTTCGTCATCACCGGTGCCGACGTGATCCACTCATGGTGGGTGCCGGCGCTGGGCTGGAAGCTCGATGCGATTCCCGGCATCGTCAACGCCGCCTGGACCAATATCAAGGAGCCTGGCACCTATCGCGGCCAGTGCGCCGAGTTGTGCGGCCAGGATCATGGCTTCATGCCGATCGTGGTGGTCGCCAAATCCAAGCCGGATTTTGCGAAGTGGCTGGCCGACCAGCAGGCGAAGTCGGCACCGCCGGCTGCGGCGCCCGCTCCGGCCGCTGCCTCGACGGCGGCGGCACCGAAAACCGCACAGATTGCCCCGGTGCAGTCCGTGAGCAAATCGGCTGCCGCCAAGCAAGGCTGAGTTGCGCTCTTACAAACGCTTTCGCACACGTCACTCACGTCGTCGCATCCCTATCAGGTTTAGAGGTCAAGGCCATGTCCCACGCAGCCACCCATGATCACCACGATGATCACCACGGCGCGCCGAAGAATTTCTTCCAGCGCTGGTGCATGTCCACCAACCACAAAGACATCGGCACGCTCTATCTGGTTTTTGCGCTGCTGATGTTTTTCATCGGCGGCAGTTTCGCGATGGTGATCCGCGCCGAGCTGTTCAAACCGGGCCTGCAGCTGGTGCAGCCGTACTTTTTCAACCAGATGACCACGCTGCACGCGCTGGTGATGATTTTCGGCGCGATCATGCCGGCCTTCGTCGGTCTTGGTAACTGGATGATCCCGTTGATGGTCGGCGCGCCGGACATGGCGCTGCCGCGCATGAACAACCTGTCGTTCTGGATCCTGCCGTTCGCCTTTGCTCTGTTGCTGTCCACCTTGTTTCTGCCCGGTGGTGGCCCGGCCGGTGGCTGGACCATGTACCCGCCATTGTCGCTGCAGAGCGATTCGCTGGCCTATGTGGTGTTTGCCGTCCACCTGATGGGTATCAGCTCGATCATGGGCGCGATCAACATCATTGCGACCATCCTCAACATGCGTGCGCCCGGCATGGAGTTGCTGAAGATGCCGGTGTTCGTGTGGAGCTGGCTGATCACCGCGTTCCTGCTGATCGCGGTGATGCCGGTGCTGGCAGGCGCGGTGACGATGCTGCTGACCGACAAGTATTTCGGCACCAACTTCTTCAATCCGGGCGGCGGCGGCGACCCCGTCTTGTATCAACATATTTTCTGGTTCTTCGGTCACCCCGAGGTCTACATCATGATTCTGCCGGCGTTCGGCATTATCTCCGAGGTGATCCCGACCTTCGCCCGCAAGCCGATCTTTGGCTACAAGGCGATGGTGTTCGCGATTGCGTCGATCGCCTTCCTGTCGTTCATCGTGTGGGCGCACCACATGTTTGCGGTCGGCCTGCCGATGGGTGCCGAGATCTTCTTCATGTACGCCACGATGCTGATCGCGGTGCCGACCGGCGTGAAGGTGTTCAACTGGGTCAGCACCATGTGGGGCGGCTCGATGACCTTCGAGACGCCGATGCTGTTCGCGGTGGCGTTCGTGATCCTGTTCACCATCGGCGGCTTCTCCGGCCTGATGCTGGCGCTGGTTCCGGCCGACTTCCAGTATCACGATACTTACTTCGTGGTGGCGCATTTCCATTACGTGCTGGTGACTGGCGCGCTGTTTGCGATCATCTCGGCGACGTATTACTGGCTGCCGAAGTGGAGCGGCCGGATGTACAGCGAGTTCTGGGGCAAGATGCATTTCTGGAACAGCGTGATCTGGGTCAACGTGCTGTTCTTCCCGCAGCACTTCCTGGGTCTGGCCGGCATGCCGCGTCGCATTCCGGATTACAACGTGGCGTTCGCCAACTTCAACATGATCAGTTCGATCGGCGGCTTTCTGTTCGGCGCCTCGCAGCTGATTTTCCTCGGCGTGCTGATCCACGGTGTGTTCTTCTCCAAGAAAAAGGCTACCGACCGCGTCTGGGAAGGCGCCAAGGGCCTGGAGTGGACCGTGCCGTCGCCCGCGCCGTTCCACACCTTCGACGTGCCGCCGGTGATTCATGACGACGAGCTGGCGCACGGTCACGTGAATGACTGATCATCACCACATGACGCAGCCGCTGACAAATCACGAGATGGATGGACGTCGTAAAGGTGTGAGACGCACCGTGACGATTCTGGTGTCGGTGGTGGTCGCGTTTTTTCTGCTGTCGTTTGTACAGATCGTGATGATGAAATAGTCGTACCGCAGCAATCACAGTTTATTCTTCAGTTTGCAGTTCCCCGCGGCGCATCGCGGGGTAGAGTCATCAAGAGAAGTCCACGGGGTTTGCACGATGGATCAGTCGCACGAAGCGTATTTTGTTCCGAGCAAAAGCTACTGGCCGTTCGTGGCCGCGGTGGTCATGTTCACCACGGTGTTCGGTGCGGCGCACTGGCTGAACGCGGAGCCGGGTGATTCCGGTTTCGGCAAGACCGTGCTCACGGTCGGCGTGATCGGCGTGCTGGCGATGTTTTTCGGCTGGTTCCGCTCGGTGATCAACGAGTCGCTGGCCGGCAGCTACAACAGCCAGGTCGATACGTCGTTCCGCATGGGCATGATGTGGTTCATCTTCTCCGAAGTGATGTTTTTCGGTGCGTTCTTCGGCGCACTGTTCTACATTCGCATGTTCTCGATTCCGTGGCTCGGTGGTGAAGGGCACGGCGTATTGACCCACGAGTTTCTGTGGAGTGATTACGCGGCCTCATGGGGTGCCAACGCCGGTAACGGTCCGCAACATATCGGCGGTGCGTTCCGCACCGTGCCGGCCTGGGGTCTGCCGCTGCTCAACACGTTGATCCTGCTCAGCTCCAGCGTCACCGTGACCATCGCGCATCACGCGCTGCGTGCAGGGCATCGCGGCAAGATCCTGGCGTTCCTCGGGTTGACCGTTCTGCTCGGCGCCCTGTTCCTGAATTTTCAGGCCCACGAATACATCGAGGCCTACCGCGAGCTCAATCTGACCATGCACAGCGGCGTGTATGGGTCGACGTTCTTCCTGCTTACCGGTTTCCACGGTCTGCATGTGACGCTGGGCACCATCATGCTGGCAGTGATCTGGTTCCGCGTGCTGAAAGGCCATTTCAACAAGGATCATCATTTCGGTTTCGAAGCCGTAGCCTGGTACTGGCATTTCGTCGACGTGGTCTGGCTTGGCCTGTTCATGTTTGTCTATATTCTCTAGCGCCATTCGTATGGATTCTAAAAAGCCCGTCGCCCGACGGGCTTTTTTCTATCTGCAGGTCTGGGTGCCATGAACAAATTCCCGGCGTTTCGACTTGATCGTTCGATGGCCGTTATAGCGCAGTGCCATCGCCAGGCCGAGGCAACACTGCCAAACTAGAAGGCGGCCAAGGACTTATCGCATGCAGCCTCTGGAAAACACCAAGATTGCCATCGTCGGACTGGGTTATGTCGGGTTGCCGCTGGCCGTGGAGTTCGGCAAGCGCTATGACACCTTCGGGTTTGATATCAATACCGCCCGGGTCGGCGAGTTGTGTTCCGGCAAGGATTCAACACTGGAAGTGGATGCCGAAGAGATGGCCTCCGCCACGCGTTTGCATTTCAGCTCGACGCTCGATGACATACGTTGCTGCAACGTTTATATCGTTACCGTGCCAACGCCCATCGATGCAGCCAAACGCCCCGACCTGACACCACTGATCAAGGCCAGCGAGTCGCTGGGAACAGTGATCAAGTCGGGCGACATCGTGGTGTACGAGTCCACCGTGTATCCGGGTTGTACCGAAGAAGTGTGCATTCCGATTCTGGAAAGAATCTCGGGCCTGATCTACAACCGCGATTTTTTTGCCGGCTATAGCCCCGAGCGGATCAATCCGGGCGACAAGCAGCATCGCGTCACCAGCATTCTCAAGGTGACTTCCGGTTCCACCGCCGAGGTCGCCGATTTCGTTGATCGACTGTACGGCTCCATCATCACCGCCGGCACGCACAAGGCCAGTTCGCTGAAGGTGGCCGAGGCGGCCAAGGTGATCGAGAACACCCAGCGCGATCTGAACATCGCGCTGGTGAACGATCTGGCCAAGTTGTTCAACAAGCTCGGCATCGACACGCTGGAAGTGCTGCAGGCAGCGGGTACGAAATGGAATTTTCTCCCTTTCAGGCCCGGTCTGGTCGGTGGCCACTGCATCAGCGTGGATCCGTACTATCTTACCCACAAGGCACAGGAGGTCGGGCATTACTCCGATGTCATTCTGGCCGGTCGTCGTACCAACGACAGCATGGGCCAATACATCGCCGGCGAAGTCATCCGCCTGATGGTATGCAAAGGCATCAACCCGGTGCGTGCGCGCATCCTGATCCTCGGGCTGGCCTTCAAGGAGAACTGCCCGGACCTGCGCAACACCCGCGTGGTCGACATCATGGAGGCGCTGGCCGGTTACAACGCGCAGGTGGATGTGTTCGATCCATGGGTCGATGCCGCGGCCGCCAGACACGAATACGGCATCGACCTGATCGGCACGCCGCAGGCGGACCAGTATGATGCGGTGATCGTCGCGGTCGGGCATCACCAGTTTACGGAACTAGGCGCCGATGGCATTCGTCACTTCGGCAAATCGTCGTCGGTGCTGTACGACGTCAAATATGTGTTGTCACGTGATGCGGTGGATGGCCGGCTTTGATTGGCTATGCAAACAGTTGTTGAGATATTGGGTGACGGCGCGGCGGCAGATGTGCGGTAGTCAACCCGGCGCGATGGGTCATCGTGTCGATTAATGGAATGGATGAGAGTGGCATGAAGATTCTTGTTACGGGCACCGCCGGATTCATCGGCTCGCACGTTGCGATGCGACTGCTTGAGCGCGGTGACCACGTCATCGGCATCGATAACCTCAGTGATTACTACGACGTCAATCTGAAAAAGGCGCGGCTGGCGCGCTTCGCGGATCATCCGAACTACACCCATGTGGCGGCTGATCTGGCCGACCGCGATGCCATCGAATCGACGTTCGCTACGCACAAGCCACAGCGCGTGATCAACCTGGCAGCGCAGGCTGGCGTGCGCTACGCCGCCCAGAATCCGCATATCTATGTGTCGACCAATGTCACCGGTTTTCTGCACATCATCGAAGGCTGCCGCCATCACGACGTCGAGCACCTGGTGTTTGCCTCCACCAGTTCGGTATATGGCGCCAATACGCTGATGCCGTTCTCCGAGCATCAATCCACCGAGCATCCGCTGACGCTGTATGCGGCATCGAAAAAGGCCAACGAGATGATGGCGCACAGTTATGCGCATCTCTACGGCATGGCTTGCACGGGCCTGCGCTTTTTTACCGTCTATGGCCCGTGGGGGCGGCCGGACATGGCGTTGTTCCTGTTTACTAAATCGATCCTGGCCGGCGAGCCGATCAAGGTGTTCAACCATGGTCATCACAAGCGCAGCTTTACCTACGTCGATGACATCGTCGAGGGCGTGATTCGCACGTTGGATAAGGTGGCAGTCGGTAATCCGCTGTGGGACGGCAATCAGCCGGATCCGGCGACAAGCCTCGCGCCCTATCGCCTATTCAACATCGGCAACGAGCAGCCGGTGGAGTTGTTGCGCTATATCGAAGTGCTTGAGCAGTGCATTGGGCGCAAGGCGCAGATGGAGCTGCTGCCGCTGCAGGCAGGCGATGTGCCTGATACCGAAGCCGATGTCTCGGCTCTGGCCGCCGCGGTGGATTACACGCCGCGCGTGTCGGTCGAAGAGGGCGTAGCCAACTTCGTTCGCTGGTACCGGGACTATTACCGGATCGACTGACCGCAAAACAATCCCTCAGCGCAACCCCGCCATGCGGCGCGATTTGTCGCGGTACCGACGCGATGATCGGTACGGCCGGGTACAATCACCCAGTTACGGTCATTGACCCACATCGTGCGGGTGCAGCCATCCCATCCAGATGCCAAACACAACCATGGCGATCAGCAGCAGCGACAGGCCGATGCGCCGCGTCAATGCCCATACGGTGCGCTTGTCGTTGTCCTTGTCGGTCATCATGAAATACAGCGCCTGACCGAGGCTGAAGATCACCACCAGCAGCACGATCACCAGCGCGGATTTGTAGATGGTTTCCAAGTGATTGATCCGATCCAAGTCGACTCGCCGAGTATAGCGGCCGCTGCCAGGTACTTCGCATGAGCGGATTTCGCCGTCCGTCGTGGTGGGCGTTGTTGCTGACGGTGGTCGGCGCGTTGCTGTTCATACGTCTGGGTGTCTGGCAACTGCATCGCGCCGACTTCAAGGAAGCGCTTCTGCGTCGGTATGCCGCATCGGCTACGGCACCATTGCAGGACTTTGCCAAAGTCGCCGATGCGCCGCCAGACGACGGCTTTCCGCGCGTGCAAATCAGTGGTCGCTACCTGGTCGATCGCATCTATCTGCTGGATAACCCCAATCACGACGAACGCGGTGGCGTGGAAGTTTTCGTGCCGCTTGCACTGCGCAATACGCCAAAGCTGTTGCTGGTGGACATGGGTTTTTTACCAGGCAACGGCACCGGCCAGGAGCCACAGTTACCGGCACTGCCGACCACCGACGTAACGTTGCAAGGCCTGTACGTGCCGCCGCCGCCGATCGGTTTCGAGATGGGCGGCAACGCGCTGGCGCAACAGACGCGCTGGCCGAAGAAAGGCATTTTTCTGGATCCTGCCGAAGTCGCCCACGATCTCGACCGCTCGCTGTATCCGCGCATGCTGGCGCTCGATCCAGACCCGGCGTCGATCTATGTGCGCGTGCACACGCTGGATTTTTCCTCTATGCCGCCAGCGCGACATCGCGCGTATGCTTTCCAGTGGTTCACGTTTGCACTGGCGGCCGTGGTGCTTCTGCTCGTGCTGCATCGCAAGCGCGGACCGCGTCGGCCCTGATACTCATATCGCCTGATACTCGACCCGACTCATTATTCCCCACCTGATTATTTCCGCGAATTCATGCCAACCCACACAAACAACCCTGCTGCCGTACGCAAGAGCCGATTCTTTCTGGTGCTGATCGCGCTGGTGTTTGCCGCGCCGATCCTCGTTGCCGGCCTGCTGACGTTTACCGGCTGGCAGCCGACCGGCAAAGGCAATGGTCAACGGATCATGCCGCAGCGGAATCTTGTCGATGAGCATCTGCGCGTGCAGTTGGTCAACGGGCAAGTCTATGCGTGGCGCGATAGCGAGCCGCGCATGACGCTGGTGGCGCTGCCCGGTCCGGACTGCGCGGTACAGTGCCTGGATGATCTGACAGCCATGGCCAAGGCACGCGTCATGCTCAACAACAACCAGTCGCGCCTGCGCCTGCTGTATGTCGGCCAGCCGCCGGTGGGCGAGGGTCTGGTGGCGATTCAAAACTACTGGCAGCTCGGCACCGACGTCGATGGCAAGCTGGCCAGCTATCGCCCGACCACGCCGGACAGCGTCAGCGCCGTCTTGGTGGAGTCCAACGGTACCGCGCTGTCCCTGTATCCTGCCGGCTCCGATCCGGCAGGTCTGGCGCGGGATCTGCAGAAGGTTATCCACTGATGTTCACTTCCGCGATGTCTCCCCGCACAGTTAAAGCTCTGCGCGCGCTGACCTTGCTTGCCGCCGTGTTCGCCTTCGGGCTGGTGATGTTCGGCGCGTTCGTGCGGCTGTCCAACGCGGGCCTGTCGTGCCCGGACTGGCCGACCTGCTACGGCAAGGCGACCTGGCCCGAACACGCGCACGATATTGCCGCGGCCAACCTGGCTTATCCGGATCGACCGTTCGAAACGGACAAAGCCTGGCGCGAGCAGGTGCATCGCGTGCTGGCGGGCACGCTGGGCATGCTCGTTTTGGCTATCGCGCTAATCGCCAGTTGGCGCAAAGCCGCAGCGCGCTATGCGGTGATTGCGGCCGCCGTGTTCGCGGCGGCCGGCGTGGTCATGTATCAGCGCGGTGATTTCGCGCTGTCGTCGCTGTTGTCGGCACTGGCGATTGCGCTGCCGATCATCGCGGCGGTCGCACTCAGGCGCTCGGGTGAGTGGAAGGTCAGTGTGCTGGTGCTGGCGGTGATCATCTTCCAGGCCATGCTCGGCATGTGGACGGTGACTTTGCTGTTGAAGCCGGTGGTAGTGATGGGCCATCTGCTTGGCGGCATCACTACGTTTGCGCTGTTGGCCTACGCTGCACTGCGCTTTGCTGGCGTGAGTGCACTGGACAACCAGATGGCCAATCTGCGTCGGCTGGTGGTGGTCGGCATCGTGCTGCTGTTCTGCCAGATCGCGCTGGGCGGCTGGACTTCGGCCAACTACGCTGCGCTCGCGTGTGGCTATGGTGCCGGCGCGTTCCCGCAGTGCGGCGGTCAGTGGATGCCAGTGACGGATTTCCGCCAGGGCTTCGTGCTGTGGCGTGGCGTTGGGGTCAATTACGAGGGCGGCGTGCTGGACATGGCGGCGCGCAGCGCGATCCAGATGATGCATCGGTTCGGTGCGCTGGTGGTGTTCTGCTATCTCGCCTGGTTGTCGTTCAAGCTGGCACGCCGCCGGTTGCGCCTGTTTGCGATCGCGATTGCGTTGGCGCTGGTATGCCAGGTGCTGTTGGGCATCAGCAACGTGGTGTTCGGTCTGCCGCTGCCGGTGGCGACGGCGCACAATGGCATGGCTGCGCTGTTGTTGTTTGCGCTGCTGGCGACGCTGGCGCGTACACAGCTGCGGCGTGATGCATTGCCTATTCTTTTGCCGGAACGACACTGAAATGGATCACATCGGAATGGATGGCATCCGCGAATATCTGCAGCTAACCAAGCCACGCGTCGTCGCGCTTCTGGTTTTCTGCGCGGTGATCGGTATGTTCCTTGCGGTGCCCGGCATCCCACCGTGGCGCGCGCTGGTGTTCGGTACCATCGGTATCTGGATGGCGTCAGGTTCGGCGGCGGCCTTCAATCATCTGATCGACGAGCGCATCGACAAACTGATGGCGCGCACGGCGCGGCGGCCACTGGCCACCGGCAAACTCACCCCGCGGCAGGTGCTGATTTTTGCGGTCTCGCTGGGCATCGTGTCGATGCTGGTGCTGGCGCTACTCGTCAATCCGCTGACCGCGCTACTGACCTTCGGTGGACTGATCGGCTATGCGCTGGTCTACACGGCATACCTGAAACGCGCGACGCCGCAGAACATCGTCATCGGCGGCCTTGCTGGCGCCATTCCGCCGGTGCTGGGTTGGACTGCCGTCACCGACTCGCTGCATCCGTTCGCACTGCAACTGTGCCTGATCATCTTCGTATGGACGCCGCCGCACTTCTGGGCGCTGGCAATCTTTCGTCGCGACGATTACGCGCGCGCGCAGGTGCCGATGCTGCCGGTCACCCATGGCGTGGTCTACACGCGCTGGCACGTTTTCTACTACACCATACTGCTGGTCATCGTGACGCTATTGCCGGCACTGACCGGCATGAGCGGTCTGATTTATCTGGGCGGCGCGGCGGTCCTGGGTGCAGGCTTTCTTTATTACGCCGTACGCCTGCTGAATCCACCGGACGAATTTTTCGCGATGAAGGTGTTCAATTATTCCATCGTGTACTTGATGGCGCTGTTCGCTTTCTTGCTCGCTGATCACTGGTTGATCGGACCCATCGCGCATGCCGATACGATTTTGCGTCCGGTGGTCTAGGCCGTCCAGATTTCCTTGAACACGCGGTCGAAGTTCAGGCCGAGCACCTTTTCGGTTGCGCGCTCGCTGTAACCGCGCTTCAGCAGGGCACTGGCGACGCGTTCCAGTTTGCGCGGCGTGTTGAGGTCGGGAATGTAGGGTGGCCGGTTTTCGCCCGGCGCGCCGACTCCCGCTTTCTTGCGGTCTTCTTCTTCCTTCGCCATGTCCTTCAGGTCGCTATCGCTGACTTCGAAGAAGGCAGAATCGGTTCCGATACCGACATGGTCCTCGCCGCAGACATTGAGCGCATGGATCATGTGCTGCATAAAGTCGTCGAGCATGGGTTGCCGGGTGTCGACCGTCAGAAACGGCATCATGTAGATGCCCATCACGCCGCCCTTGTCGGCGAGTGCCTTCATCTCGCGGTCTTCCTTGTTGCGCGGGTGCGCGAATACGCTGCGGCAACCGGCATGCGTGAAGATCGGCGGCTTGGTCGAGATGGCGATGCCATCGGCGGTGGTTCGCGTGTTTGCATGACTGAGGTCGAGCGCCACGCCTTGCGCATTCATGGTGGCGATCGCTTTGCGCCCCAGTTCAGTGACACCGTCGGTGTCGCCATCCAGGCAACCGCAACCGAACGGCGATTTGTGGTTGTAGGACAGCTGCATGATCAGTACACCGAGCTGGCGGAATAGCTCGATGCGCTCGATCTTGTCTTCCAGCATGGTTGCCGCTTCGAACGAAAAGATCACCGCCACTTTGTGCTCGCGCTTGGCCCGCTCCAGGTCGTCGTGGCGAATCACCTTGATGAATACCTCGGGGTGTTGTTCGATCAGGGCTTGCGCGGCAGCGATATCGGTCACGGTGTATTCGAACGTTCCGCGGTCGCCGCCTAGCGTGCTCTTCAGCGCGCTGATGCCGGAGTTCTGGATCTGCCCAAGCAGCTTTGCGAGGTCCTTTTCGTAGAGCAGGCCGCCGATCGAGGCAAGGGTGTTGCAATCGAGCACGAACGCTTGGCGATACAGAGCGGCGCCATCGGTATCCGCAGCTGCCAGGAGATGGTTGGCAGAAGCCTTGGTTTTGCCGGAAGCAGCGGGCTGCGGCTTTGCGGAAAGCGGTGGCAGTACCGCGGCAAGTAACGCACTGCCGGAAAGAGCCAATACTTGGCGGCGTGTCCAGAGTTCGCTCATGGAATTTCCTCGCGTAAGGTGGTGAATACTGTTCTTGTCGACCAACGACGCAGCGGTACTTTTCAATTTATCAGTGATAAATTAGCATTCCGGAATACCGAGTACAAGCATGCGAAAAACTATTCAGACCGCAGGCCGCAAAGCCGCGCGCAAGCCGGACGAGGCGGCTTCCGTCGGCAGTCGCGCCGGACTCGACCGCGACCGTCTCGTCGATGCGGCTATCGATCTGTTGCAGGAAAAAGGCCTGGATGCGTTGAGCACACGCCAGCTCGCCGAACGCCTTGGAGTCAAGTCACCCGCGCTGTACTGGCATATCCGCGACAAGAGTGAATTGCTTGGCTTGGTTGCCGATGCGATTTGCGCACGCATGGCGTTGCCGGCGAGCAATCGTTCGTTCCGTGAGCGGCTGGAGGACATCGCCTGGGAATATCGCCGCGTGCTGGTGGCGCATCGCGATGCGCCACGACTGTTTGCGGAGTTGGCGCCGACCGGAGCGCACCGGATGAAACTCTACGATGCCGCGGTCGGTGCGTTTCTTGACGCGGGTTTCGCTCCGCCGGAGGCCATCGCGATGGCGACGTTCTATCGCAACTACCTGCTCGGCATGGTTGCCGAAGAAGCGCGTCAATCGTGGTCGACGCACTCCAACGCGTTGCGCCCCACAGTCGTACTGGGCTCCGAGCTGGCCCGGCTTGGCGACGAATCGCCGGATTACCCGAATCTGCGCGGCGCGGCCGAGCTGCTGGCGAAGATCGAGCCCGAGGCGCTTTTCCGCATCGGCCTGAAGGTTCTGCTGGATGGCATGGAATGCCGCAAAGCTGAGTTTGCACAGCCCGGGAAAGCGAAACGTGTGGGTGGGAAACACCCCGGTGCGAAGCGCTGAACTTGGCCGATGTCCTGCACTTGAACGCGAAGCTCACAGACGGTGGAAATTTGGTGCGCGCTGGTTGACACCTCCGTGTTGCAGCACGACAATAGCAAAGTCGATAGGCGCAATGCGCCCACCGGCACCCTGCCCAAACTAATCAAGGCATATGGACGTTTACCCTAGTCGCAACGTCGACATCCGCGAGCATCGGGTGCCGGCAATGCATCACAAGCTGATTACCTGCGGCGACCGCCTGCGGTCGGCTGGCGCTTTCCTCGACTAGGAAACTCCGGCCCACCTCCTTTGGCGCCGTTGGCGTCGTATACGAGGAGATGGGCGATGAACTTCTTTCGCACCGCTGGCTTTTTGCGCGCTCTGCGCACCTTTCTGCTGTCCGGTCGTCGTGACCAGGCACGTGTCGCGCGCGTCATCACCGTGCCTGCACCGCTGAGCCGTCCGGTGACCAACGCGGTGGTTATCGACATGCCGCGTCGCGCGGACCTGTCGGCAGCCCGCGCCGCTGCTGCAGCTCGCGTCAAGCGTGGCCCGCTGCAAACTCACCGCAACAAAGTTCTGTTATCCAGTCAGGCATGAAGTTGCTTGCCATCTGCAAGGCGTGGCCTCCGCCATGGGCGGAGCGAGGGCGTTCGTTCTGACGATCGCCACGCCGCTCTGCGCCTAGCGCATGGCCCGACCGTTTCGCCGGTGGCGCGAACGGACTCCCAGAACATCCCTGGATAACACCATGATCAAGTCAGTGATCCCCACCGCTGCGGGCAAAAGCGGCTCGGCGTCTGTGCGCGCTGCTGTTGCACAAGAAGCGTTTCGCGACCGCGAGGCATTGTTTGCCGATCTCGACACCAGCGCCGCTGGCCTCGACGAAGAGCAGATTGCCGAGCGGCTTGACCGTGATGGCAACAATGAGGTGTCGCACGAGAAGCCACCGCATTGGGCGCGCCAGTTGCTGCGTGCGTTCAAGAATCCTTTCATCATCGTGTTGCTGGTGCTCGCGGTGGTGCAGATCTTCGCTACTCCGGACGATCTGTCCGGACCCATCATCATTGCGGTGATGGTGGGTATCAGTGTGCTGCTCAGCTTCAGCCAGGAATACCGTTCCTCGCGCGCGGCGGAAAATCTCAAGGCAATGGTACGCAATACCGCCACGGTGACGCGCAAGGCATCGGATGGGCACAGTGAGCGGATCGAAGTGCCGGTGGGCGAACTGGTGGCGGGCGATATCGTGCATCTGGCCGCCGGCGACATGGTGCCGGCGGACCTGCGTCTGCTCACCGCGAAAGACTTGTTCATCAGCCAGGCCATCCTCACCGGTGAGTCGCTACCGGTGGAAAAGGTGGCGCCCACGCAAGCGCAGATCGAGGCGCACGTGAGTGGTGCTCTGCATGAGAACCCGCTCGACCTCACTACCGTTGGCTATATGGGTACCAACGTGGTCAGCGGCACGGCCAGCGCGGTGGTGGTGTTGACCGGTTCGCGTACTTACCTGGGCTCGATCGCGCGCACAATTACCGGTCAGCGCGTGCAAACCAGTTTTGATCGCGGCGTGAAAGGCGTCAGCTGGCTGCTGATCCGCTTCATGGCGGTGATGGTGCCGATCGTGTTCCTGATCCAGGGCCTGGGCAAGCACAACTGGCTGGAAGCGTTTCTGTTCGCACTGTCGGTCGCTGTAGGCCTCACTCCGGAAATGCTCCCGCTGATCGTCACCGCCAACTTGGCCAAAGGCGCGCTGGCGATGTCCAAGCGCAAGGTGGTGGTGAAGCGGCTCAACGCGATCCAGAACTTTGGCGCGATGGACGTGCTGTGCACCGACAAGACCGGCACGCTGACACTGGACAAGATCGTGCTGGAGCGGCATCTCGATCTGGACGGCGAGGAGTCTGTGGACGCACTGGAGTACGGCTATC
The DNA here is from genome assembly GCF_014207185.1 of Rhodanobacter sp. A1T4. Lineage (GTDB taxonomy): Bacteria > Pseudomonadota > Gammaproteobacteria > Xanthomonadales > Rhodanobacteraceae > Rhodanobacter. Next base: position 55,433 of record NZ_JACHCP010000007.1, on the reverse strand, counting down.
TCAACAGTCATTTCCAGACCGGTCTGAAGAACCTGATGGACAAGGCGGTGCTCGAGCATCGCGACCTGGAAAGCACGGTGTCGCGTTATCGGGTGATCGACGAGATTCCGTTCGACTTCCAGCGTCGCCGCATGTCGGTCGTGCTGGCCAATGGCGATAGCCAGCATCTGCTGATCTGCAAGGGCGCGGTCGAGGAGATGCTGGCGATCTGCGGCTCCGAGCGCTGCGCTTCCGAAGACGGCAGCGACAGCATCGTGCCGATGACCGACGAGCGCCGCAACGAGATCAAAGCGATGACCCGCCATCTCAACGAGGATGGCCTGCGCGTGCTGGTGGTGGCGATCAAGCGGGAGCCGCCGGTTACGCACACCTATGGCGTGAAAGACGAGAGCGATCTCGTCGCGATCGGCTGCCTGGCCTTCCTCGATCCGCCGAAGGACAGCGCTGCCACCGCCATCGCCGCGCTGCATCACCACGGCGTGGAAGTGAAGGTGATCACTGGCGACAACGAAGCAGTGACGCGCAAGATCTGCCGCGAGGTGGGTCTGGATGTCACCCATTCGGCGCAGGGTCGTGACATCGAGCCGCTGGACGACGCGGCGCTGGACGAACTGGTCAAGCGCACCACCATCTTCGCCAAGATGTCGCCGCTGCAGAAGGCGCGCGTGGTGAAGTCTCTGCAGCGGCAGGGTCACACGGTCGGCTTTCTCGGTGACGGCATCAACGATGCACCAGCCTTGCGCGAAGCGGATGTCGGTATCTCGGTGGATACCGCGACCGATATCGCGAAGGAATCGGCCGACATCATCTTGCTGGAAAAAAACCTGATGGTGCTGGAGGAGGGCGTACTGGAAGGGCGCGTCACGTTCGGCAACATCATGAAGTACATCAAGATGACTGCCAGCTCGAATTTCGGCAACGTGCTGAGCATCCTGATCGCCAGTATCTTCCTGCCGTTCATGCCGATGTTGCCGCTGCAGCTCCTCGTGCTAAACCTGTTATACGACATCTCACAGCTGTCGATTCCGTTCGACCGCATGGACGACGAGTATCTGCGCAAGCCGCGCAAGTGGGATGCCGGTGACATTGGTCGTTTCATGGTGTGGATCGGTCCGGCCAGTTCGGTATTCGACATGACCACGTTTGCATTGCTGTGGTACGTGTTCGGAGCGAACAATCCGGCGCATCAGGCGTTTTTCCAGTCCGGCTGGTTCATCGAGAGCCTGCTCACGCAAACGCTGGTGGTGCACATGATCCGCACGCGCAAGATCCCGTTCCTGCAAAGTTCGGCAGCCGCGCCGGTGCTTGGCCTGACCACGGCCATCATCATCATCGGCATGCTGATTCCCTACGCCAGCATCGGTCACAAGATCGGCATGGTCGAGCTACCTGGCATCTATTTCGGCTGGCTGGCGGCAACCGTACTGGCCTACTGCGTGTTGACCCAGGTCATGAAGCTGGTTTACATCCGCCGTTACGGCCGCTGGCTCTAGTCAGCCGTTGTAATGCGAAATGAAACGATGTGGCGCCGCAACCGATGCACGGTGACGGCGCCGCATCGATCCGCTCGCGTCGTTCACGCACGGAGATAAGTGTCATGAATGGAACCCTCATCCTGCTCGATATTGCAGGTTACGTCGCCCTGCTTCTGTGGGGCACACACATGGTCACCAGCGGCGTGCTGCGTGGCTACGGCAGTGCGTTGCGTCGCTGGCTGGGTCGCTATCTGAGTCATCGTCCGGCGGCATTTTGTTTCGGCATGGGGCTGACGGCGCTACTGCAGAGCAGCACCGCGACCGGCATGATGGCGACCTCCTTCGCGGCCAGCGGATTTCTTGGACTGGCGCCGGGGCTCGCGGTGATGCTCGGTGCCAATGTCGGCAGCACGCTGGTCGTGCAGCTGCTGTCGTTCGATATCGCACTGGTTGCGCCGGTGCTGGTACTGGCCGGCTTTGTGGTTCATCGTCGCAGCGACGATGCGCGTTACGAAAACATCGGTCGTGTCGCGATCGGTCTTGGCCTGATGCTGCTGGCGCTGCACTTGCTGGTGCTGTCATTGGGACCGGTTGAAAACGCCTCTGCGCTGCACGGTGTGCTGCAGAGCCTGGCCAGTCAGCCGGTGCTTGCCGTGCTGGTGGCGGCGGTACTCACGTGGGCGTGCCACTCAAGCGTGGCCGTGGTTCTACTGATCGTGTCGTTGGCCACGGCTGGCGTTGTCGATGCACAAGGGGCGCTGGCGCTGGTGCTTGGCGCGAATATCGGTGGCACGTTGCCGGCCTTGTTCGATGCGCATGGCAATGTTGCCAAGCGGTTGCCGTTGGGCAACACCTTGGTACGGTTGTTTGGCTGCCTGATCTGCCTGCCGTTGCTGCATCCGCTGATGCAGCTGCTGGCACCGCTCGGTAATTCGCCGGCGCGCATGGCGGTGAATTTTCATACCGCCTTCAATCTTGCGCTGGCATTGATCTTTATCGTGCCGGTCGAGAGCCTTTCGCGGCTGCTGATTCGCGTGCTGCCCGAACCACCGCGGCCAGCTGATGCCGGCGTGCCCCAGTATCTGGACGAAGGTGCGTTGGACAGTGCCAACGTCGCACTGGCCAACGCTGCCCGCGAATCCATGCGCATGGCCGACATGGTCGAAAACATGCTGAAGGGATTGGTCGAGGTGTTCGGCAAGGACGATCGTCAGCGGGCAGCGGCCATCAGCCGCATGGACTCGACGCTGGATCGCCTCGGTGTGGCCATTCGCGAATACCTGGCCGGTCTCGGCGGCGAAGCGTTGAACGAGGAGGACACAGAGCGCACCCAGGAAATTCTGACCTTCGTCATCAATATCGAGCATATCGGTGATATCACTGCCAACAATCTGATGGAATTTGCCGCCAAGAAGGCGCAACGGGGGCAGGATTTTTCGGCAGACGATATCCAGGATCTGGCGCTGATGCATGGTCACGTGATGGAGAGTCTGCGGCTGGGCATGACGGTATTTCTGCGCAGCGATTTGCGTGCTGCGCAGAAACTGTTCGCACGCAAGGAAGTGTTGTGGCGGTTGGAAAACGAGATTTCAGAGCGGCACATTCGCGCGTTGCGCGAACGCCGCGATGAAGGCGGTGCGGGTGATGTCTATCTGCGGATCCTGCGTGATCTCAAGCGAATCCACTCGCATCTGGCCGCGCTGGCTTATCCCGTACTCGAACACGCCGGGTTGTTGCAGGATCGGCTGATTCGCGAAGCGGTCGGCGCATCCTGCGCCACCCCATGACGATGAACCTCATCACCATTCACAGCATGAAGAAGGAGAACACCTGCCTTGGACCCGGATTCCAGAAATAGATTAGCCATAAGTCGATCACTCAGAACCAGATCACCGAATATCCTGCCGTCGTTCTGACGCCGCATGCGCGCACGCTCCATCAAGGAGTGGTGCCCGAACGCGGCGGCCGTTGATGGCCTGACCGCGGTTCGGGATGCGCCCGGCAGCTCTTATCGGAGCCGCCAGCTTTCCCTGCCGTTCCCGCGCTGCGCCGACTCTGCCCAGTCGGTGCACGCATGAGCCTGTTGCATGAAGGGGAAGCCCATGCGCTTTCAAACCACAAAAAACATGACCTGTCGTTTCGCCATGGCGACCCTGATCCTCTCGCTGGGGGCCTGTTCGCACGCGCCAAAAGAGGCGCCACCGCAGCCAGCGGTCATCGATGATCACGGCCTGTTGCGGATACCCGAGCACTCGCCGCTGCGCACGCGGCTGCAGGTGCAGACGGTCGAGTTGCGCGCGCTGCCGCACACACTCGCCGCACCGGCGATGGTCGAGGCCGATCCGGCGCGTACGGCCAATATCTTGCCGTCCCTATCCGGCAAAGTGGTCTCGCTGAAGGTCGGTCTTGGCGACACGGTGCACCGCGGACAACTGCTTGCGGTGATCGGGTCGGGTGATTTTGCGCAGGCGGTTGCCGATGTCGCCAAGGCCCGCGATGCGCTTGACCTGGCGAAGAAAAGCCTCGACCGAGCGAGCGGGGTGCAGCAGGCAGGCGGCGCGGCGGTCAAGGATCTGCAGGCTGCGCAAAGCGGCTACAACCAGGCGTTGGACGAATACCAGCGCGCGCAGACGCGACTGGCGGCAGTTGGCGGTACGGCCGATAGCGGCAAGCATGCTGCCGGTCCCGGCATCAGCGTGCTCGCGCCGATGGACGGCAGCATTACCGCGCTGTCGATCGCACCAGGCACCTACGTCAACGACGTTACCGCGTCGATGATGACCATTGTCAATCTCGATTCGGTTTGGGTCACCGCCAATGTGGCCGAAGACGATCTCGCACTGGTTGTGCGCGATGAGCCCGTCGACGTAACGCTCTCCGCCTATCCGGGCAGCGTGCTGCACGGTCGCGTCAGTTCCGTCAGCAGCGTGTTGCAGCCCGATACTCGCCGCGGCATGGTGCGCATCACCGTCAGCAATGCCGATGGCCGCCTGAAGCCCAACATGTTCGCCACCGCTACGTTCGCTGCGGCGCAACCGGCGCAGGTGTTCGTACCCGAGTCGGCTCTGCTGATGAACAACGACAGCACCACCGTGCTGGTCGAGGTATCGCCGTGGACGTTCCAGCGTCGCACCGTGCAGCTGGGCGATGACGAAGGCACCGGCACGCGTGTGCTGGCTGGCCTGCGTCAGGGCGACCGCGTGGTGGTGAAGGGTGGAGTGTTGCTCAATGATTGATGCCATCCTGCGGTTTTGTTTCCACCGCCGCGTGCTGTTCCTGGTGGTGACGGTGCTGGTTGCGCTGTTCGGGTACTACTCCTGGACGCAGCTGGCGATCGAGGCCTATCCCGAACTCAGCGACGTCACGGTGCAGGTCACCACGCAAGTGCCGGGCCTGGCTGCCGAGGAGATCGAGCAACAGATCACCACGCCGCTGGAGCGCGGACTGTCCGGCACGCCAGGTCTGGTCAATATCCGCTCCAGCAGCACGTTCGGGCTGTCGCTGATTACCATGGTTTTCAAGGACGGCGCCGAAGATTACTGGGAACGCCAGCGCGTCACCGAGCGGTTGTCGCAGGTCACGCTGCCGACGGGGATTACGCCCAGTCTCGACCCGGTTTCCGGCCCGGCCGGCGAGATCTATCGCTATACGTTGGAGTCGGACAGCAAGAACCTGATGCAGCTGTCCGAGCTGCAGAACTGGGTGATCGTGCCGGCCCTGCAGCAGGTGCCCGGGGTGGCCAACGTCGACGTGTTCGGCGGATTCACCAAGGAGTTCCAGCTGGAGCTCGATCCGGCCCAGCTGCTGCGCTACAAGGTCAGCGTCAACCAGGTCAGCAGCGCCATTTCGGCCAACACTGCCAACGCGGGCGGCGGCCGCATCACGCGCGGCGAGCAGTCGTACATCGTGCGCGGCATCGGCATGGTGCATACGCTGAAAGATCTTGGCGATATCGTGGTCACGCAGTCCAATGGCGTGCCGGTGTTCGTGCGTGATCTGGGCAAGCTGCAGTACGGCCATCAAGTGCGCGAAGGCATTCTGGGCAAGGACAACAACCCCGACACGATCGAGGGTATCGTCGATCTGCTGAAGTACGAGAATCCGTCGCGCGTGCTCGAAGGCATCCACGCCAAGGTAGCTGAACTCAATCAGCGACTGGCTGCGCAGGATGTGCGCATCGTGCCGTATATCGATCGCGACGACCTGGTCAAGGCGACCAAGGAAAAGGTGCTGCACACGGTGATGGAAGGCGTCGGCCTGGTCTGCATCGTGCTGATCCTGTTCCTCGGCAACATGCGCGCGGCGCTGGTGGCGGCGGTGGCGATTCCGATGTCGCTGGTGACTGTGTTCATCCTGATGCACTTTCTCAAGATGCCGGCGAATCTGTTTTCGCTGGGCGCGATCGACTTCGGCGTGATCGTCGATGGCACGATCGTGGTGACCGAGGCGATCCTGCGTCGGCGCGAGGAGAAGCCGGACGAACCACTGACCGAAGACGATGTGATGACGATGACTTCGCATGTCGGTCGCTCGATCTTCTTTGCCACGCTGATCATCATCACCGCGTATGCGCCGCTGCTCGCATTCGAGCATGCGGAAGGCAAGCTGTTTGCACCGATGGCTTTCACCGTCGGCTTTGCGTTGCTCGCCGCGCTGTTATGCACCATCACACTGACGCCCGGGCTGACTTTCATTGCGCTGCGCAAGCCACGCAAGCTGTTTCACAACAAGCCACTGGAACGATTGCAGCATGGCTACAGTCGCTTGCTCGATCGGCTGTTGAATCATCTGCCGCTGGTCTACGTGATCACCGGCGTGGCGCTGCTCGCCGTGGTGCTGCTGGGTGGTTCGCTGGGCCGCGAGTTTCTGCCGGACCTGGACGAAGGTTCGCTGTGGCTGCAGGTACAGATGCCCACCGGTCTGTCGCTGGACAAGGCCAGCGAGATGACCGGCGAGCTGCGCCGCGCGGTGCGCGAGTTTCCCGAGGTGTCGTACATCGTCACCCAGCTCGGTCGCAACGATACCGGTACCGATCCTTGGACGCCCTCTCATGTGGAATCTGCCGTCGGCCTGACGCCTTACAGCAGCTGGGCCAACGGCGAGACCAAGGCGCAGTTCCTGCGCAAGTTCAACACGCGCCTGCAGCAGCTGCCTGGCATGAGCATCGGTATCAGCCAGCCGATCGTCGATGGCGAAAATGACATGATCGGTGGCGCACACAGTCCGCTGGTGATGCGCATCTACGGTGACGATCTGGTCGAGATGCGGCGCATCGGCAATAGCATCGTGGATGTGCTCAAGGGCGTGCGCGGTACCGCCGATGCGTCGATCTTCCAGGAGCCACCGATTCCGCAGTTGGCGATCCAAGCCGATCGCATGGCAGCCGCACGTTACGGCATCAATGTGGCCGATATCAGCGCGCTGATTCAGACGGCCATCGGCGGCGCACCGATCACCCAGGTATATGTCGGTGACCGCACCTACAACGTCACCGCGCGCGTGCCGCAGGCGGTGGCCAACAATCTGGAGGCGATCGGCAACCTGCCATTGTCTGCTGCCAGCGGCGCGCAGATTCCGCTGAAAGAGGTTGCGCACATCAGCCTGAAGACTGGTGAGAGCACCATCTCGCACGAGAAGAACGAGCGCGCACTGACCATCCGTGTCGACAACCGCGATCGCGCGCTGTCGGAGTATCTGGCCGACGCGCAGCAGCAGATCGACCGGAAGGTGCATTTCGACAAGCAGGTTTATCGCACCGAGTGGGCTGGCACGTTCGAGAATCAGCAGCGCGCGCAGGCGCGTCTGATTGTGGTGCTGGGCCTGGTGATGGCGATCATGGCAGTGTTTCTGTACGCCGAGTTCGGCAAACTTCGGCAGTCGTTTCTGGTGCTGGCCGTGGTGCCGTTGGCTACATTAGGTGGACTGATTTCGTTGCACCTGCGCGGCGAGACGCTGAACATTGCGACGGCGGTCGGCTTTATCGCGCTGTTCGGTGTGGCGGTGCAGAACGGCATCATCATGATCTCCAACATCAATCGCGTGCGCGCAGGCGGTTTGTCGATCGAGGAGGCGGTAGTGGCCGGTGCCACCGAGCGGTTCCGTCCGGTGCTGATGACCGCCACAGTAGCCAGTGTCGGCATGCTGCCTGCCGCGATGGCTACCGGCATCGGCACCGACGTGCAGCGCGGGCTGGCATCCGTCGTGGTCGGTGGCTTGCCGATCGCGACCCTGCTGACGCTGTTTATCCTGCCGGCGTTCTACTTCGCGATGGAGTACGCCATCGAGCGCCGCGCCGCCCGCAAGTCACCTGTGGCGGGGGAGAAATGAGCATGCGTATTTCACTGACGTCGATGTGCGCATCGCGCCGTCCGCAAGGAGACCAGACGATGAAAGTTCTTAATTACGGACTACCACACCATCACGTAATGGCAGTTCGTTCCGTCATCTTGCTGATGCCTCTGTTCGTGGCCGGCTGCATGGTTGGCCCGAACTTCAAACAGCCGTCCGCACCGCCGGTCGATCACTACTCCGCGCAGCAGTTGCCGGTACCGATGGGTGCCGCCGGTGGCAACGATGCCCAGCACTTCGTTGCGGATATGCAGGTGCCTGCGCAGTGGTGGACGCTGTTCCATTCGTCGGCATTGAACCAGCTGATCACGCAGGCGCTGGCATCCAATCCGGGCATGCAGGGCGCGCGCGCTGCGCTGCGCCAGGCGCAGGAGAACGTGGCGGCGCAAAAGGGCTCGTATTACCCGTCGGTCGATGCCGGCATCAACACGACCCGTCAACGCAACGCATCGACACTGGCCAGTCCGCTGCAGTCCAACGCGAACTACTACACGCTGACGACGGCTCAGGTCAGCGTGTCGTACATGCCGGATATTTTTGGCGGTAACCGGCGTGCGGTGGAGTCGCTGCAGGCGCAGGCCGATGCACAGCGTTTTCAGCTGGAGGCGACCTATCTCACATTGACCTCCAACGTGGTGCTCGCCGCGATCCAGGAGGCCGGCTTGCGCGCGCAGATCGCGGCAACACACGACATCATCGATGGCCAGTCAAAGATTCTCGACACGGTGCGTCGTGAATTTGCCTTGGGTCAGTTGGCCGAGTCCGATGTCGCCGCGCAAGTCGCGTTGCTGGCGCAGGCACAGGCGACGTTGCCGCCATTGGAAAAGCAGCTGGCGCAGCAGCGCGATGCGCTGGCGGCTCTGCTGGGCAATTACTCCAGCGACGATCTGGCTGCCCATTTCAGTCTGGCCGATCTGCAACTACCGCACGATCTGCCCCTTTCGATTCCCTCGCAGTTGGTGCGACAGCGGCCCGATGTGCGTGCGGCCGAGGCGCAATGGCATGCGGCCAATGCGCAGGTTGGCGTGGCCATCGCCAATCGTTTCCCCAAGCTCACCCTGACGGCGGGAGCCGGTAGTTCGCCCACGCGTTTCAACGACATCTTCAAGGATGCGACGAATTTCTGGAATCTTGGCGCCAACGTCGCGCAGTCGATCTTCGAAGGTGGCAGCCTGATGCATCAGGAGCGCGCCGCGAAAGCAGCCAACGATCAGGCCGAGGCGCAGTATCGCGGCACGGTGATCGCCGCGTTCCAGAACGTGGCCGATACGCTTTATGCGATCCGTTCGGATAACGATGCGCTTGCTGCCGCACAGACTGCCGCCAGTGCGGCATCGAAAAGTCTGGTCATCGCCCAGCATCAACTGGCTCTGGGCGATATCGGTGAGGCGGTGCTGCTCACGACCCAGCAGACGGCACAGCAGGCGCAGATCGCGCTGGCCAGTGCGCAGGTCAGCCGCTATGCGGACACCGTTGCACTGTTTCAGGCCTTGGGCGGTGGTTGGTGGAATCGGCAGGACGTACCGGGTGCGCAAAGGACTTCTGGCGTTGCGCCGTTGGCGGACGCTCGCGCGCAATAGCGCCAAGCGAAATCAGGCGCTGCTGCACTTCCACGCCAGCATCGCTGGCAGCTGGTTTGCCTGGTGTCAGGCAGATTCGTTGTCAGCGGCGCGCCGCCGATGCCGCCACCACAGCACCAGCAGCAGTATCACGATGATGCCGACAAGTACCCACAGGCTGCTTTGTCCACGCCCCATCCATGTCATCAGCCACTCGTGATTGTCGGCGCCGAAATAGCCCAGATAGACCCAGAACGGCACGCTGATCAGCGCGGCGAGTCCGTCCATCAGCAGAAAGCGTACAAACGACACGCGATGGCTGATGCCGGCAGTGATGTAGACGGTGGTGCGCATACCGGGCAGAAAGCGCGCGATGAACAGCATGCGGTTGCCGTAGCGGACGAATTTTTCCTGCACCATCTTGTAGCGGGCAGGCGTCAGGATACGTGACACAAAGCGCCATTTCAGGATGTTCGCGCCGTAGCGGTGACCGAGCAGAAAGATCGCCGAATCACCCAGCAGCACGCCGAACATTGCCAGCGCAAACATGCCGTGCACGTTGACGTAGCCGAGCCCGGCGATGACGCCGCCAGCGACCAGAGTCACGTCTTCGGGCAGCGGCAGACCCGCGCCGCAGATCATCAGCGCGATAAATACTGCAACGTAGCCGTTCTCGGCAAAAATCGTGACCAGTCGTTCGAGCAGATCCATGCGTGCCGGCGCGCGGCCGGTGGTTGGCGGCAAAGCGGCATCATCCCACACGTTGCATGACCATTGCCCGTGGGGCGACAGTCTGCCCCACGGCGAAGCCACGTTGCGCCGCCTCAATTGCCTCAATCGGCACGATTTTCAGCTGATTCAGCGCAACGCCGCAAAAGCGTCATACGCCAACCTGGTGATCGCCGATTTCAGTTACGGTCACGCGCCTAGCAGGCCTCGCACTGTGCGAAAGACGCTGCCGGGGCGCTAAGACAGCGGGTCGATGACCAGACAATGTGCCTTACGGTGCACGGGAGCGCCAGGCATGCGGGATTACCTGTCATCAGGAATGCTGGCGGTATGTCTTTGTGACATAACCGGCTAGCTCAGGTCCGAGGTAAACAGTTCGCGAATCGGCAGGAGGGCACGCAGCTCGTCTTTCTCGGCCGCGGTCAACTGGTTTATGCGACTTTCCAGATCACGTTTCCGCATGAGGCTTGTCTGATGCTCCAGCCGGGCTATCGCGTCGAGGAATTCGCGACTTTGCCTTTCCGGCTCGCCCACTGAAATGGCCGCCATCAGCTTCTGCAGCGCTGGATATTCCTCGCGCTCGGCAAAATGTTCCACCAGCATCGCCGAGTTGATACCGGGGCGCGAGCGCGCAATGTCGAGCAGTTCGATCAGCAGGCCGATACCGGGTTTGTCGAGTTGCGAAAAACGATAGGGCTTCTCGAGGTGGTCAGCGACGCCTGGCTGCGCGAGCAGTAACGCGATGGCGCTGCGCACCAGTGAGCGTTGTACCGCAACCGGCCGTTGCACTGCGCGCTGCGAGGATGGCTCGTGCTGTACCAGTGCACGCGCGCCGCTGCGTCGCTCCAGCTCCTGGCCCATCAAGTCCCGAAACGCGCCGTCGGGTAATTTGGAAATCAAGGGACGCGCGCGTTCAGCAAGACGCGCGCGTCCGTCGAGGCTGCCCATTTCGACATCGTGCGAGAGTTCGTTGAAGAAATAATCCGACAGCGGCATCGCTTCCTTGATGCGCTTCTCGAAGCCTTCCTTGCCTTCTTTGCGCACGAGCGAATCCGGATCCTCGCCGTCGGGGAGAAACAGGAAGTACGCCTGGCGCCCATCGCGCAAGCGAGGTAGCGCCGATTCCAGCGCTTTCCATGCGGCCGCGCGGCCGGCGCGATCGCCGTCGAAACAGAACACCACGTCTGGCGCGGCGCGGAACAGCACTTCGGTATGTTCCGGGGTGGTCGCGGTGCCCAGCGTAGCGACTGCAATCGGCAGCCCCGCCTGATGCAATGCGATCACGTCCATATAGCCCTCGACCACGACGATGCGCTGCAGGTTGGTATTGGCCTGCTTCACCTGCCACAGGGCGAACAGCTCGCGGCCCTTGTGAAACAGCGGCGTCTCGGGGGAGTTGAGGTATTTAGGTGTCTGCTCGGCCTGTAAGACTCTTCCGCCAAAGGCGATAACGCGACCGCGCCGATCGAGAATCGGAAACATCAAACGCTCGCGGAAGCGGTCGTATTTGCGGCCCTGCTCGCTGCTGGCCACCATGCCGGCCTCGTTGAGCAACTGCAGGCGCCGCTCGCTATTGCCCAGCGACTTGATCACGCCGTCGTAGCCGGCCGGCGCCCAGCCGATGCGAAAGCGCTGGATGGTTTCCGCATCCAGCCCGCGTTTTTTGCAATACGCCTGCGCGTCCGTGTTTTTCGGCAGTTCGCTCTGATACCAGCTGGCCGAGCTGTCGAGCAGGGCATAGAGGTCGGTCTTGTCCTCGCGCGGTGCCCCCTCGCGACCACCTTCGCGAGGTACCGTCATGCCCAGCGTCTGTGCGAGTTCCTCGACTGCGTCGGGAAACTCCAGCCGCTCGTAGTCCATCAGGAACTTCACCGCACTACCGTGCGCGCCGCAGCCGAAGCAATGGAAAAACTGCTTGGCCGGACTCACGTAAAACGACGGCGTGCGCTCGTTGTGGAAGGGACAACAGGCCGTCCACTCGCGCCCGGCCTTCTTCAACGGCACACGCCGCTCGATCACGTCGACGATGTCGACGCGGGCAAGCAGTTCATCGATAAAGCTGTCGGGGATAAGGCCGCGCATCAGATCACTAGTCTAGCGGTTGCAGGTATGGAATTTGGCCGGGCGAAGCGGCGCGCGGCCCAAAACAAACGGCGCCCGAAGGCGCCGTTCGAGGTGTCGCTGATCAAGCCGGTCAGAACAGGTGGACGATACCCACCAGGCCCAGCACGATGATCAGGAAAATGATGATGAAGATGGCAAACAGCACCTTGGCGATGGTCGCCGCTGCGCCGGAAATGCCGCCGAAGCCGAGCCAGCCGGCGACGAGCGAGATGATGGCGAAAATGATGGCCCAGTGTAAGGGATGCATGGGATGCCCTCTTTGATGTAGGTAATGGCCGGAATGGCCGCACGCAATTGGTGCGGCATTCTTAGGGCATGACCGTGAAGAGAATGCATGAATTGGCGGGCCGACCATGAATATGTCACGTTCGCAGAATATTGCGCTGCGTTCGTCCCGCAATCCGCGTCCGGCGCGCGACGAGGCTCAGCCCAGACGCGCCTTGATCTTGCCCGACACCACGGCCATGTCGGCGCGGCCAGCGGCCTTTTCCTTGACCGCCGCGACCACCTTGCCCATGTCGCGGGCCGAGCTGGCGCCGGTCTCGGCTATTGCCGCGGTCACTAGCGCATCGATCTCGGCATCGTTCAACTTGGTCGGCAGGTAGGTTTCGATCACCGCCATCTCGTCGCGTTCGATCACCGCCAGATCCTCGCGACTGGCCGCCTCGAACTGGCTGACCGAGTCACGCCGCTGCTTGAGCATCTTTTCCAGTGCGGCGAGTACCTGGGTGTCATCCAGCTCGATCCGCTCGTCCACTTCGCGCTGCTTGATCGCCGCCAGCATCAGACGGATCACGCCCAGTCGATGCTTCTCGCCGGCGCGCATGGCGTTTTTCATGTCTTCGGTGAGCTGATGTTTGAGCGTCATGCGGGGTATCTCCAATAGAGAGGAAATGGCGTCGAGGTAGTCATTCTACGGAAACGACAAAGCCGGCGTTGCCCTGGAGGACAACACCGGCTAGATCGATCCAATGTGCTTGCGGTGGCTGCGAGCGGCTCTTGGTTAGAGCTGGCGCCAACCGTGTTTCCTGTGTGCCTGGCGCGAAGCGCCGGCGGACCTGCCGATGAACGGCAGATCGGGAAACTCAGTACAGGCGGGTCTTGCGCGACACGTCACGCGACAAGCGGCGCAGGTGGCGCTTGACAGCCGCCGCGCGCTTGCGCTTGCGCTCCTGGGTCGGCTTCTCATAGAACTCGCGCTTGCGCGTTTCAGCGAGCACGCCGGCCTTTTCGCAGGTACGCTTGAAACGACGCAGTGCGATCTCGAACGGCTCGTTCTCGCGAACTTTTACGTTGGGCATGGAAACTCCGAGTGGTAATCTGCCCGCGGATACGGGCCTGTTGAATAGGGCGAGCCGCGAAGTATACCGTGCATACCACTGAATTTTCAAAGCCCCGATGAAGCCCGATCTGATCAAGCCCGATTTGACGGGCTCATTCCGATGAAACCCGACTTGAACAAGCCCGATCTGGTTAGCCCCGACCTTATGAAACCCGATCTGATGAAACCCGTACTGGGTATCGAGACCTCCTGTGACGAGACCGGCGTGGCGCTGCTGCGCTGGGAGCCGGATGCGCCCGGTCGCGGGTTGCTGGCCCACACCCTCTACAGCCAGATCAAGTTGCACGCTGACTACGGCGGGGTGGTGCCCGAACTGGCCAGTCGCGACCATGTGCGCAAGTTGGTACCGTTGATCCGCCAGGCGCTGGCCGAGGCCGGATTGACCGTCCAGGACCTTGGCGGTGTGGCTTATACGGCCGGCCCCGGGCTGGTCGGCGCGCTGCTGGTCGGCGCCTCGGCTGGCCGCGCGCTGGCCTGGGCGCTGGGGGTTCCGGCGATCGGCGTGCATCACATGGAAGGTCACCTGCTGGCACCGCTGCTGGAGGACGATCCGCCTGAGCCGCCGTTCGTGGCTCTGCTGGTATCCGGTGGCCACTCGATGCTGGTCGAGGTGAAAGCCATCGGCCAGTACACGATTCTGGGCGACACGCTGGACGATGCCGCCGGCGAAGCCTTCGACAAGACCGCCAAGATGATGGGCTTGCCGTACCCCGGTGGCCCGATGCTGGCGAAGCTGGCCGAGGATGGGCGCGCGGGCGCCTTCCGCTTTTCCCGCCCGATGACCGACCGGCCCGGGCTGGATTTCAGCTTTTCCGGGCTCAAAACCCAGGTGCTGCTGGCCTGGCAGCAGTCCGACAAGAGCGATCAGACGCGCGCCGATATCGCCCGCGCGTTCGAGGAGGCCATCGTCGACACGTTGATCATCAAGTGCCGTCGTGCCCTGCAGGCCAGCGGTGCGCAGCGGCTGGTTATCGCCGGCGGTGTCGGCGCCAATCGACGATTGCGCAGCGAACTGGCCACGGCCGGCGCGAAAGATGGCTTCAAGGTCTACTTTCCGCGGCTGGATTTCTGCACCGACAACGGGGCCATGATCGCCCTGGCCGGTGCGATCCGCCTGGCCAGTGGGCAGCATCAGGATGATTCGGTGCAGGTGTATCCGCGCTGGGACTTGCAAAGTCTGCCGGCGGCTTGATCGAGCCTTGTCTTCGGTGTTGCCAGTCACGCCTTAGACTCACGTGATCCGACATTCCCCGACATATTCCAGTAGAAAGCGCTCGATTAAGTACCCTGGCGTTGCCGCACAGGCATCTGCGAATGCTGCGAACAGAGAGCGTCCGATATCGGAAACGCATGCTCCACGGCCATGCGCAACATGGTCGGTGTGACGTAATGCCGATGTACGTAGTCGATCATCGCCATGTAGACGTGCCCGTACCGATTCTTGCAGCGCACGCGGGTACCGATGGTGATGTCGATGCGCTCGGCATCGACAATCTGCACGCCGACACAGGATCGAAAAATCAGATGCTTGTCGTTGGCGCCCAGAATCACCTGCGCGCGTGCATTGCCGTCGATGGATTGATCCAGTACCGGGTAGCGTTGATCAAACAGGTTGCACGTTCGGGGTGATAGCAACGAAGACACCGGACAGCCAAGCGGCGAGGTGCGAAGGCCAATCGGTTTCACCAGCCAATTGCGCAACGCCATCATTCGGGAGACGTTTGGGGGCGGGTTTTCCAGAAAGCCGTTGAGCAGTCGGCTGAGTAGCGTCGCCGCGGAGGCATGACCAACATCCTTGCCATTCAAGCTGATAAAAAATGTGTCCTCATGATGGAAGGGTTGATCCGTTAATTGCTGACACAGCAACGAACCGGATGGAGGTTCTGCCAGTTCCATGACGGCGTGGTCACCACCGCTTCTGGTAAGAAAGCCGGTTGATCTTAGCCACGCACCCGATCTGCCACGAATGAGTCCCAATGATCCGCGCGCGTATTTGCAAAGAAAGCCTTGCAATGTCCCCGGCGCTGCATCCAGCGACAAATCGGTGGTGGGTATCTGGATGCAGTGGCTCGAAAGGTTGTTGACCAGTTCGGCGACCGTTGGCGGCAGCAACATGGTCAGCGATGGGACGTTGGCTTCGCCGGCAAGTACTTCGTCTCTGATGGCATCGGGCAAATCACCACCCAACTCATTGGTGTGGCATGACAGCGCGAAGAAGGCTGGGTGCAGACGATTCTCCGATTGTGGCGCGAATTGATGCCAGGTATCGCCACCAAAGCGCACAGTAAACAAAGAGTCGGGCGGGATATTGATGTAGCGAAGAGCGTGAATGAAACTTTGCGGATCACGTTCGATTTGCTCGGGCGAGGCAGTAGAAAAACGCAGCTGCACGCCGCCGCTGCCGGAAACAGCGGTGAATACGCGATGGCCCGCGTGCCGATGAAATGGATGGCCGCCTGGACCAACCGCAAAAGAATGAAGGGCGGTCGCATCGCCGTGTTCGAAGTCGGTGCTGCCGAGCCGTGCCGATGGTTCTTCCAGCGCATCGACAAAGGTCTCGTGCGCCTTCTGACGCGCTAGCGCTCCGGCATACAGACTGTCACCCGAGCCATGTCCAAGCTGCGCTATCAGAGAGACTTCAACAGGCAGGCAGCCTGTGCGGGTGGGAAGTCGCACGGACGGAAAGGTCTTAACCGCTTTCGCATGCTTCGACATGACGTTCTCCGGAAATGGCTGGCGTATTACCTAGGTGCTGGCCTTTTTAGCGGCCAATTTGCGGGACTCACGCTTGAGCGGTCCGGCCGTGGGGCAGATTTCAAATGCAAAGCCGGTCAGGGTATTGACCAGGCTTTCCTTGTTCAGCCGATAGAAAACGAACTGTCCGCGCCGTTCGCTGGTGACCAGGCCCGCTGCGTCCAATAGCGACAGGTGGCGGGAGATTGCCGGCGCGCTCATGGCAAAGCGGCTGGCAATGTCGCCTGCGGTCAGTTCCTGTGCCGACAGATACGCGAGGATTTCCCGCCGTGGGCGTGAAGCGAGCGTTTCGAAGATACGGTCGACAGTCATTAGGCTTTTAACCAATTAACGTATTAGTTAAATATATAACTAGAAAAAAGGAAGTCAAGCATGAGGTGAATCGTTCAAGTCGGAACTAGATGCGGGTGCTTGGTCAGCGTGAACGACGACTCACCATTGTGTGCGCTCGGGCAACAGACCCTTGAGTTCGGCATCGGTGAGATTGCGCCACTGGCCGATTTTCAGGTGGGCGAGCTTGACGTTGTCGATGCGCACACGGCGCAGTTGGGTGACGCGGTAGTCGAATGCGGCGGCCATCAGGCGGATCTGTCGATTCAGCCCCTGGGTCAGTACGATCGAGAAGCCGTACTTGGCGATGCGGCGCGTACGGCAGGGCTTGGTCAGCTGGCCGTGGATGCGCACGCCCTTGGCCATGCCGCTGAGGAATTCATCGGTGATGGCCTTGTTCACCGCCACCAGGTATTCCTTCTCGTGGTGGTTTTCGGCACGCAGGATTTCATTGACGATGTCGCCGTTGCTGGTCAACAGGATCAGACCTTCGGAATCCTTGTCCAGCCGCCCCACCGGGAAAATCCGCTGCGGATGATCGACGAAATCGACGATATTGCCGTCCACGCTTTGGTCGGTGGTACAGGTGATGCCGACCGGTTTGTTCAGTGCGATATAGACGGCCTTCTTGCCGCCCGGCGTGGCCGCGAGAATGCGTGCCTTGACGATCTCGTCGTCCACGCGCACCTCGTCGCCGTCCAGCGCCTTGGCGCCGGTCGTGACGACTTCACCGTTGATGGTGACGCGACCGGCAAGCAGCAGCTCGTCTGCCTCGCGGCGAGAGCAGATGCCAGCTTCGCTGATGTATTTGTTGACGCGCATGAGACCGGAAATGTGGGTGACTTTGGCTTTTATGTTCGTCATTCCAACGAAAGCCGGAATGACGAACACATCAGGTTATGAAGCGTCCAGTGGGTAATGTTTTATGCGACAAGGAGCATCCTGACCTTCTTCATGATGACAAAAGCCATCCAGATACTGATAACGCATCCGAACGGTTTGTCCGATCTTCGGCCAGCGCTTCCTCGGCACATTATTCTGGTAGTCGGGTGTTTCCGGATCGAAGGTGATCGTGTCGCCGACCTGAGGGCATTCGGCATCTGCCTGTTTTGGCGTTACCTGTCGAACTTTCGCCTGCAACTGCGGCACCGGTTTCGTCACGCCGGTGATTTCAACGCGCATCTGGCAGATCTGCCATTGGGCAGCCATCGCTGCCTGTGACGTTGCCAGCAGGCATGCGACGCCAAGACTCGCGAATTTACGATAGTGCTCCATGACGATCACATCGACGTCCTTTTTCCTTGTACCGATTTACGACCGCAGCCCGATTCCGCGCTTCAGCAGGGTCAGCGCGATGATCGACAGGCCCGCGACAAACACCAGCATCACGCCGAAGGCCACCCAGATATTCACGTCGGTGATGCCCAGCACGCCGAAGCGGAAGGCGTTGACCATGTAGAGGATCGGGTTGACCCGCGAGATGGCCTGCCACGGTTCGCCCAGCATGTTGATCGAATAGAACACGCCGCCGAGATACGTCAGCGGCGTCAGCACGAAGGTCGGTACCAGCGCGATGTCGTCGAACTTCTTGGCGAACACCGCATTGACGAAACCGGCCAGTGAAAAAATGGTGGCGCCGAGCAATACGGAAAGGAAGGTAATGATCGGATGCACGACATTCAGCGACGTGAAAAACAGCGCGATCAACAGCACCAGCACACCGACCACCAGTCCACGGGCTACCGCGCCGGTGACGTAACCGAGCAGGATCACCCAGTTCGGCATCGGTGACACCAGCATCTCCTCCACCGAGCGGCTGAACTTGGCGCCGAAGAACGAGCTGGAAATATTGCCGTAGCTGTTGGTGATGATGCTCATCATCACCAGGCCAGGCACGATGTACTGGATGTAGCTGAAGCCGCCTTCGATGGTGCCGATGCGGCTGCCGATCAGCTTGCCGAACACCACGAAATACAGCGTCATGGTGATCGCCGGCGGAATCAGCGTCTGCGTCCAGATGCGCATGATGCGCACGATTTCGCGGCGCACCAGTGTCTGCAGCGCGACGAGGTTGGTCGAGGTGCTCATGCCGCTTTCTCCCCGGTGGCGTCGTCGTGGCGTCCGTTTTCGACAAGTCGTACGAACAGTTCCTCCAGCCGGTTGGTCTTGTTGCGCATCGAGGTGACCGTGATGCTGTTGGCGGACAACGCAGCGAACAGAGCGTTGAGATCCTGCGCGCGCGGCATGTCGGCTTCCAGCGTGTGGTCATCGAGGCGACGCAGGACGATGCCCGGCAGGGTTGGCAGCTCGCCGAGGATGCCGCTGATATCGAACACGAAGGTCTCCACGTCCAGCGTCGCCAGCAGACTACGCATGCTGGTGTTCTCGACAATGCGGCCGCCATCGATGATCGCGATATTGCGGCACAGTTGCTCGGCTTCCTCCAGATAATGCGTAGTGAGGATCACCGTGGTGCCAGCGGCATTGATGCCACTGACGAACTGCCACATCGAGCGGCGGATTTCGATGTCGACACCCGCTGTCGGTTCGTCGAGGATCAGCAGCTTCGGCTCGTTCATCATGGCGCGGGCGATCATCAGACGCCGCTTCATGCCGCCAGACAACATTCTCGCCTGATGCTGTGCCTTGTCCCACAGACGCAGCTCCTTCAGGTATTTCTCGGCGCGTTCCGCGGCGATCTTGCGCGGCACACCGTAGAAACCGGCCTCGTTGACGCAGATGTCGAACAGCTTCTCGAACTGGTTGAAGTTGATTTCCTGCGGAACCAGGCCGATCAGCCGCATCGCTTCGTTGCGCTGCTGATTGACGGAAATGCCAAAAATCTTGGCGTCGCCACCGCTGGAATTGACCAGCGAAGAAAGGATGCCGATCAGTGTGGATTTGCCGGCGCCGTTAGGGCCGAGCAAGGCAAAAAAGTCGCCGGGTTGCACAGTCAGGCTGATGCCCTTGAGGGCTTCGACGCCGTTGCCGTAGGTTTTTCGCAGATTCTCGACGACGAGTGCGGGTGTTGAGGTCATGAGTGACGCCGTTTGGGGGAAAGCCGCGGGGAAACCCGACGTCTGGTGCGTCTTGAACCGACAGGTTCGAAAAAAATGACGCGCCAGCGTTTGGTCAGCGGCTCTTAGCCACTTATTATAGCGGGCTTGTCGCTGCCACCCGATCCCTTCGGATGCACGCATCGTTTCCATACGCACCACCAGGACGCCCATGGCCGATCATTTCCAGCTCCGTCTCGTCGACAGCCGCATGCTGGCGTCCTCGGTTCGTCATCTTGTTTTCGAGCGTGTGGATGGTCAGCCACTGGCATTTCAGCCGGGGCAATTTCTGCAGGTGCATTTCCACTACGACGACGGCACCGCGACCAAGCGCAGCTACTCGGTAGCTACTGTTGGCGACGGCGCATCGCCGGTCGAGCGTATCGAGATAGCGGTGAGCTATGTGGAGGGTGGTGCGGCGACCAAGCTGCTCGGCGAGCTGCCCCATGGTGGCATCATCGACGCCAGTGGCCCGTATGGACGCTTCTGCCTGCATGAAGCGGATACCCATCCGCGCTATCTCCTGCTGGCCACCGGCACCGGCGTAACGCCTTACCGCGCGATGCTGCCGCAAATTGCCACACTACTGGAAAAGGGTGGCCGTGAAGTGGTGTTGCTATACGGCGCGCGCACCGAAGAAGAGCTGCTGTATGGCGAAGAGTTCGAGGCGTTTGCGCAGCAGCATCCCGGTTTTGTGTTTCACGGCTGTCTGAGTCGGCAGCCGCGTTCCGTGCCGCGTTCCAGCGATCGCAGCGGTCACGTGCAGAACGTGCTGTCCGAACTGGCGCCGAGCATCGAGCGCGATATCGCCTACTTGTGCGGCAATCCGAACATGGTCGATGCCGCATTCGCCGCGCTGAAGGAATTCGGCCTGCCGGTGCCGCAGATCAGGCGCGAGAAATACATTTCCTCTCGCTAACCCGCCCCAGAACACATTGTTCGTGCCGCTTCCGGGCTCTCATGCTCGAATGACTGAACAACTGAGCCACCGCGTCCGACACGGCGTCAGCGCCTCCAAAGTGTGACGTGATTGGCAGTTTGTTGCCTTGTGCCGGAAAGGTGGCTTTCTGGGGCAAAAGTTTTGATAAATCGTGCCGATAGCAACTTGAGTACTCCGTAATAGCTACGGAGCACCGCGAGGCGCGGTATGAAGTCGTCGATCAGTTTGTTGTTGGTGAGCATCGCCATTGTCGGCATGCTGAGTATGCCGTGCCTGGCCACAGCAGGCGGGGTGGAAGCTTCAGGTGGACGGATCAGCTTCATGGGGGCCATCGTCGAGCCCACATGCTCGGCGAGTGTCGCCAGCATCGATACCGTGGCATCGATAGCGACGAGCCACAATGTCACGCCACTTCGTTTTGCATGTGGCACTGCTCGTACCGCAACGGATTCCAGCCAGTTTTATTCATTGACCGTCGTCGATCTCGATGCCGCTACGATCAATCATGATCGAGTGCTCGACTACTTTGCCGGTTATGTAAAAGCTGCAGGTAACAATATGGCAGCGGCGAAGCTTGTTACGCAGACTTTTGAGTGACCATCAATTTGTCGGTGTTTGTTCTGAACAGCATGCTCGCAGAGATAGCGCTGTTACACCGAAATTGACGCCGCAGCTACACCATTGCTACCGAACCGGCCTCCTTAACGGCAGTTACCGGCGAAGCTTTAACTGCTTTGTCACATCGGCAAATGTGCTTCGGCACGGGTGTTGAAGCGGCCAATATGGCTCGCGTCTATGCGTTGAACGTTGTGCGTTTGACGAGCACGGAATCCGATCCCGCACTGAATGTTTTGATAATTACGTCAAAGCCTGTGGGCCCGATGCAAAGGATCCTGTGCTGGTTTTTCAAACCTGCGAGTGATGTTCCAGCGAAGGTTTTCGTGACTTGTGCCCGTTCGAATCAAGGGTAGGCGATCGTGAACGTCACGCTAGTATTCACCGTGCCAGCACCCGCCGCTCCGCCAGAGGCAATGTACTGCGCGTAGTAGTTAAGCGTTGCACCCGTGCCAACGAGGCTGTACTGCGACGAGTTTTGTGCAGTGGCCTGCGCACCCGTCAGATTGATCACGGAGTAAGCCGCAGCGCTGCCCCCGGGGCCGTTCAATAATTGCACTTCGATGTTTGCGGCCGAACCATTATTTAGCAGATTACCGCTGCTGGTATCAACGTTTGCTGCCGAATAGAAATAGGTTGTGAGCTTGGTCACGCTGGTGGGGCAGCCTGTTATCGAGATGCTGAAAGCAGTTGCGCCGGTCGTTTGTCCATTGGTCGACAGTGACGAAATCCCCACGGTTGGGAGCTTCACGGCGATGCTTTGGGAGGCGGTGGTAAGGGTGCAGCTCGGTGCAGTCAAGCTGATGGAGGGAAGAACGAGGTTGGCGTTCAAACTCATGCTGGTGGCGTAGTTGCCGGGCCCCGCAGGGATATACCACCAGAAAGGAATCAGGTTGATCGAGGGTATGGTGCCAGGTGCGATCGGGCCAGTCTTGATCAGGGTCGCTGTGTAGCTTGCTGTCACCGTGCCACCGGTTCCCGAAACGGACCCCGGTACATAGCCCGCCGTGCTGGTGGGGCCACAGGCAAGACACGCTGCGCTCGTTGCCTGAACCGGTGTGGCTTTGACCAGCACGGCAACGCCGGACACACCGGTGGCAAACGTGATACCTGGGCCGGCCGTGTTATTCGTAGGATCCAATGTGGCCAAGTATTGACCTGCCTGGATTGTTGCCGGGTTATTGAAGGTCGATAGACCCGTGCAAGTAAAGAGCATATTGGCCGTGCCTGTGGCCAGCGTGCTTCCCACCGCCGTATTGCTCGGAATGGTTACGGTGGTGGGGAAGCTGAGCGTCGCTGATGAGGCTGTGCAGTTAGGGGCGGCAGCGGCAAGTGGCGCCCAGCCAATCGCGACGATCGCCAGCAACAGCCACACAAAGAGTCGGGCGCATCGCGGAGCGTTATTGAAACGATGCGTCATGTTCCACTCCTCGTGACCTGCGCGACCGCGCTGGGGCGTGCGCAAGTTGCCTGGATCTCTTGGTAGGCTTTCGCCTGTTTGTCCTTTGCTCGTGGCGCAAGCTGGTAGGTGAACGAGCACGACTGTGCTGCTCCACTGTCATCCTGCCAGCGCACGCTCAGTTCACCGGACTGGTTGACACCCCGCACCAGGATTTGTCCGGCTTGGCCAACCACACCCAGTGAGATTCCTTTCTCGTTGAACACTTCCGCGCCGAATGGCAATGCTTCACCGTTTGCGAAGTTGGCGTGCACGATCAGCGCGCGACCATTCTCGGTCTTGAACTTCAGCATCACCACCGCACCCGCATAAGGCGCTACCTGCGCACTGGTGGCGTCGAGCTGCACGTCCAGCGGCAGGCCCTTGGGATCGATCTGGATCGTATTGAGGTTGTAGGGTGTGAGGTAAGGCACCAGCGCATAACCGAAGTGATCAACGCGCGCACCGGCTGCACTGTTCAGCTGTGCACCAGCGGCGCCGGGCACGTAGATGATGCCGATAGTGTCGCCCACCGGCTGGCCGAACGTGATGCCACCCGGATGTACTACCACGGCCCCGCTCACGCCCACTGACGCCTGTGAATAGCCGCTTCCATCACCATAGCTGGCGTTGAACACCGCGTACGGGCTGCGGTAACCCGCATTCACGCTGCCGGCATTGCCGCCGCCGTCGCCACTATGCGTTGCCGTGGCGCCATAGTTGAATTGGCTATCGCTGCCGAAAGTGCCATTCAACATGGCCTGATCCTGCGAGCTGCCGTTTTGATCGTGCGTGATATTCAGTGTGAGGCTCGGTGCGTGCGGACTGCCGCCCAATGGCAAACTGAAGCTCACCATGTACTCGTTGTCATACCGGCCAAGTGGGTCGACCGTACGCATGGCTGAGATGTTGTAAGACAGCCGATGGAAATGGTTGCTATAGCCCACCTGAAACTGCGTGTCGTTACCGGTACGATTCCAGTAGTCGCTGGCAGAGACGTTGGCATAGATCGAACCGCCATTTTTCCCCAACGGTTGGCTGAGCGAGAGTGTGAAGTTGTTGCGTTGACGTTCCACTCCTGTGGCAGAGAGAATCGGATTGGCAGTGAACGCGCTTCCATTGAGTGTGGCTTGCTGGGCTGGCGTGAGTACGCTCTGCTCCGGAACGCCATCGATCGTTGTCACTGGCTGCGGCGGCACGTAATCGAAAGCGTTGATTCCCTGACGTGCGTAGTCGCGGGCCTGGACGGCCTGGCTCAGGTTTAGAAAACCACCGGTCGAATAACGGTATGCAGCGACCGACAGCGTCGTTTGCGTTGACGTAATGATCTTGCTGTAGGTCACCCGCATGCTCTGACCGGACTGCGTCGAATAACCGGGAATGTGTGTGTTGGCTTGGGTAACGTCCAGGGCCAACGCACCATACCGTGTATCGATCGCTGCACCCACTAGCGCAGCGGCATAGCCCTGCGAGCCTACGATGCCGCTATACCCTGTCAGCAGGTTGTTGAAGCCATGCTGCACCGTGGCCTGCACCACGGCGGGTTTGTCCTGGATCGATACGTTGCGTAGTTCACCGATGGCGACGTCAAAACGGGTAATGCCGGGGCGCAGCAATTGCGCCACCGAAGCATAGGGCACGATAAAAGTACTTACGCGGCCATCCGCTTCGGTTACCGTGACATCCAGGTTGCCGCCATAGCCGGTCGGGTAGAGATCGGTGAGGGTGAATGGACCGGGTGCCACCGTGGTCTGGTAGATCTGCACGCCGTTCTGGCGCACCGTGACTTTGGCATTGGTGTTGGCTACACCACGTACGACCGGCGCATAACCCTGCAGCGATTGCGGCAGCATGCGATCGTCAGTGGCGAGTTGCACGCCGCGTATGCCGTAGCTGTCGAATACCGCACCATCGGTATAGCTGTCGCCGATCGTCAACAGCGAACGCAGCGAGGGCAGGTCGCGCTGCACGTAGGTATCGATATTCTGCCATTGGTGCCGCGCCGGGGTGCCGGCCGTGGCCGACTCCCAGTTGACGGTGGCATTCTCGCGCAGATGCCACGGGCCGAAATTGAGGCCCGTGTTCAGGCCAAGATACGACGTCGTCTGGCTCTGGCCCTGAGTGTTGCTGTGATAGCTATCGAAGTTGTAGTTCAGCAACGCCGCAGGCACACCCGCGTCCCAGTATTCCGGGCTGACATAACCGCGTGGCATCTGGCCGAGATAAGCCTGTGGCACGCTGGTGTCCAAGCGCAGGTCAGCCATGTCGAATGTCATGTTGGCGTCCTGAATCAGGCTGCCAATGCTCACGCAGGCTGTCGGATCTTTCAGTTGCGCGGTGGTCTCGTCGGACAGCTTGGCCGGATGCAGCCCCAACTGCTCGAGCAGTTGGCGATCCACACACGGCGTGGCGCTGACTTTTTCCGCAGCGGCAGCGAAACGCACGTCGCTGCGGCCAACCCAGATATTGTTGAGATAGATGTCCGTGTTGTAACTGCCGGGTAGCACCGGATTGCCGTGTTCGAAGCGGGACAGGTCCGTGGTGTTCTGGCCGGCACCGGACAACAGGCTGCGGTCGAAATCGGCGTAGCCACCGCTGGCACTGGCATCTGCAGGACTGGCCGATGCATCCGCGCCATTGACGGGCGATGCACTCGATGCACCAGTCCAGCTGGCTAGCGCAGTGGCAATACCCGCACAAAGAAGAACGCGACGGCACGCCACAGGCCAGTATTGGCCGAGTTGGTATGTGGCATGCCGGGAGTTCACCGCGAAACGGCGCCCTTGAGGACTACGTCGGCGCCGTAGTCATTGATGCAGTCGTACTGAATCGCGCTGCCGACATCCGGAGCCTGTTTCAGGTCCGATATATTCAAGCGCAAATCGGACAGCGGCGCCACCATGCCGGTGTCGACCTTGTGCGCTGTGCCACCGACATTCACCGTGATCTGGCCGATGGTCACGTAATAAGGTGTGGGGTTGTGCACCACCAGGGTGCCCGATCCCGCTTCGCTGCCAGCCTTGAAGCTCAGCTCGCCCGGCGCTTTCACTGGATCACCCGACAGGGTGGCAGGACGATAGAACAGCTTCAGCCGCGAACGGATCGCCATCTGCATGTAATTCTTGTCGAGGAATTGCGGGCCGCTTGGCTTCGGTGGAATTTCCAGCACGTTGAGCCAGAACACCGACTCACGGTCAGTCGGCAATGGCTGTTGGCTATGGGTAAACAGGATGCGCAGACTCTGATCGCGATTCGGCTCCATGCGGAACAGCGGGGGCGTGATCAGGAAAGGTGTATTCACCTTGTCCGGCGTGGATTGTTGGTCGCCGCTGTCGATCCATGCCTCGACCAGCGCCGGCGTGGTGTTCTGATTGGTCAGGCGTACAGTGACTTCGCTGTCCTTGGCCGGAAAGATCACCCGGGTGCCGGAGATGATCACATTGGCTTGGACGGTGAATAGCGCGCAGCCGATGACCAGCAGCGCCGCGGTCAGGGCGCGGATCGGTTTGTTCATCGGGATCTCGGATGCCAGTGAGGGTTACGCTGCGGCCGGAACTCCGGCCGCAGCAGCGAGACTTGCTAGCTCTTACTGGTAATTGAGGTTGTACTGAACGGAAGCAGCGACGCTACCTGCCGTGGCAGCGGCAGTTGGAGCCACATAGCCGGCGTAATAGGCAAACGTCGGAGTGGCGGCCGATAGCAATTGCGTGCCCGCATTCTGGGCGCCCGACGCACCCTGCAGTGTCAACACATTGGTCAAGCTCTGGCCATTCGACAGTGCGACTTCCACATTGGTGGCGGTTCCGGTGTTGGACAAGTAGCCGGTGGTGGTGTCAATGCCCGTCCCCGTGAAGTACGGGAAGACCTTGGTATAGCCGGTCAGCGAAGTGCAGCTGCTCAGGGTGAGGGTTACCGCGGTCCAGCCGGCCGACGAGCCAGCAGTTGAAAGTACCCCGTTAACCAGCGGAGTGGTTGGCAGCGCGATAGCCAGGGTAGAGGTGCTACCGTTCACAGCCACGGTGCAGGTGGACGCGGTGAGCGTGCCCGTGAAGGAGATGGTGCCGGAGCTGGTGTTGGCCGCTTCAGTCGTCTGCGGGACGAGTGCAGCGATGCCGAAACCGGCGATCAGTGCGGCGGAGAGAAGAGTCTTGTTCATGCGTATCCCTATGTAATGTATGGTCTTGAGTGACTGATTCTTGACGCGCTATTGGACAGCTGTTGGTGTTGGTAGCATTACCCCGACGGCAGCCTTGCGCGCGGCTGGGTCCAGCCAACATCAGCAAGCTGTGTGCCAAGTCTTGTTTTAGAGCGATTCCCCGGCCAATGGCCTCCCCCGATGATCATCCCTAGGCGTCGGGATGTCGTGCAGACGAACGCTGTAACTCATCTACCCGACGAATTATGTCATTCAATTGTGCGAACTGCGTCACCTTTTCTGACGAATTGCGTCATTCAGAAGTGCGAACTATGTCACATTATTTTGTATTCAGGGTCACGCGCCCCTCATCACAAATGTGACTTTCACCACTGGTTGAGTGTAATCATGTCAAGTTTACTTGACATGATTTGGGTGTGTTGAAGGGTGTGGATTCCCGACAGACAACGAGCGCGGCGGGCCGGTTTATGAATGCTCCGGCGCCAACACCGCAGCATTATGGGGCGCCTCTCGCAGCACGGTTGTGCGCCAACACTCGTCAGTAAGTCACGCTGACCGTAATGGTGTCGGTATATGTGCCGGGCGTGGGGGTGGCCTGAGCGGCCACGCGGCCATAAACGGTGTTGGTCTGCACGGCGCCATTGCCGGTGCCGGTCACGGTATCGCTGTTGACGGTGTTGCCCCAGCGTGTCGTTCGTCCGCTGTCCTGATAGAGCTCGTAAGTAATCAAATCTCCGCTACTGCCAAGCATGTGCCGCGTGGTGCCGCTGGCGTTCTGGCCGTTGTCCAGTCCGATCTGGAACGCTGTGCTGTTGGTGCATTGAGTCTGCAGGGTGGTCGTCGCATCCACGTTGGCGGTAAGCAGGCTGGCGGGGGTACCAAAATTCAGGTTGTTGGCCGCGGTAATGGTGCAGGTCTTTGTAACAGCGGCATTGGCCGTGAAGCTGAAGGCGCTGGCGTTTCCGGTGCCGCAGGTCGAAGGCGTGGTGGTGTAGTTCGAGGCCACCGTTATCTCGGCATCGGTTCCGGCAAAGGTGCTGATATAGGTGCCGGCGGTCAGGCCTATCTGGGCGTTGGGTACGCTGGCGTAAATCGTTGCCGTGCCACTGAGGATGCCGGGCAGCAGGAAGGTGAGTCCCAGAGGCACGACAACTGACGTTTGATAGGGCGCACTGTTGACGGCTGAGAACAGCGAACCCCAGACCTGCGTGCGCGCACTGTCCTGATACATCTGGAACTGCAGGCTCTGCCCGGTGCCGGCCGTCATCACCCGATTGGTGCCCTGAAGGCCACCGGTACCGTTGCCGATGTTGATGCAGAAAGTGGTGTTGGCAGCCAGGAGCAGGGAGGGGTTTTTACAGGTCCAGCCGATCGATGCGCTGGTGGTGGCGCCGGTGACCAGTCCGTCCACGGTGCCAAAGTTGATGGTCGGCGCGCTGGTGACGCTACAGGTAACCGAGGCGGCTTGGGCGTGCGCCATGCGTGGCGTTAAAAACGCGATGCCAATCAGCAGGACGAATGCAGCAAGTGTGCCTGTCAGGCTCATTGACCTCATGGCGATACCTCCGCCACACAGTGCAAAGGCCCGATGTGCGGGATCGTGTTGCCGACCTTGTGGTAATCGAACGCGACGTGGCAGCTGCCGTCTGGCGTGACCACATCCAGCACGGTGTGCTTTTGCAGGGTCTCCAGATAGGCTTGCCCATCGAAGCCGACGAGCGCGGGATCACCGCTGACCTGTCCATGCACCCGCACCTGGCTTCCCAGCGGCAATGCCTTGCCAGTCTTGTCCACCAGCGTGAGCACACCGGCCTGTACGGGCGTGATGCCGAACTTCACCAGCGTGCCGGCGCGATCGGTCGGCGTTGCGATGGCCTTGACGTGATCAATGCGCACATCCTGTGGCAACTGCATCGGGTCGATGGACACCTGATTGTTCTGGTACGAATTCAAGGGCTCGACCAGCAGCATGCCGTGGCTGTCTGTTGTGCCAATCGAATTGTTTTCAAGTTTTACAGGAACACCGGCGATACCGTCAGTAGATACGACCGCGAAGGCGTCGTCGATGCGGCGCGAGGCAAACAGATCGCCTCCCATCAGCACCAGTGATCCGCTTGCGCCGGCATAGGCATAACGCTGGTCGGCGATCGAACTGACACCGGCGTCCACCATGCCGTAGCGACCCAGATAATCCAGTTCGCCCTGGCCACCATTCTGATCGCCGCCCTGACGCAAGTCGGCACGCCAGCCCCAGCCGCCCTGGCTCGGTGCCGACTTGCTGGCGTCGAGACTGAGCCCGGTACTTGAGCCATCGCGCTGTATGCCGGTGCTCACCGTGGTGTTGTCATCCAGCACGATGTTGAAGCCGGCAAACAGGCTGCGATCACTGGCATTGTCGAGGTTCTGGTTCGCACTCAAGCTGAGCGACATGGCATGCCCGATCGATTTGAACCAGTACACGGTGGCGTAACGCGAAGGGTCCTGCGCCGGATAACGCAGATCCAGATAGCTCACACCGAACTCGCCCAGATGTCCGGTGCTATAGCCGACAACGGCCTGGGTGCTCACGCTCGGCGGTGGCGCGCCATACAGCGAAGCGACGTCGAGGTAGTCGCCGCGGGTGCGGGTTTCGTCAACGCTGAAATTGAATCGGTTGTTGCGCCAGCTGTAGCCGAGGCTGTACTGCGAGCCGCTCTGTCCGGCGTGCTCGCTTTGGGCGAGCGATGCCGAGAAAATGCCGCTGCTGTCGCCGAGCAGCCAGACCCCGCCGGCGCCCGCCTCGGTCAGTCCGGCGGTAGCCTCACCGTGAAGTTCTGCGGTGAAATGATCGCTGACGCCGTAGCGCCAGTTGCCGCTGGCGGCGGGATCGTGCCCGTAATCAAACGAGGCCAAGCCATAGTTTTCGCGTACATACCCCAGTTCGGTCGACCATTGCGACAGCCCTTGTTGCAGCAATTGGTGCGTGTCGTACAACGAGAAATTGAGCGTGGTGGCGCGGCCCAGCGCATCGGTCAGTACGATCTGCGCATTGCCCGCACCGCTGATGTTCGGAATGGAATTGAGTTGAAACGGGCCGGTAGGGACCTTGCCGCTGTATTGGCGCAGACCATTGACGTACAGATCGACATCCGAAGGCAGGGTGGCTGAGCCTAGAAACGCTGGCAGTGGCGCCGTGATCAGGTAGGGCTGCAGCGCAAAGTCCGTGCCCAACTGGATGCCGCCAATACGGGTCGAGCGTGTCCACGATTGCGCAGCGGTGAGTGTGTCGCCGATGCGCAGGGTCATCAGGCTGTCGGGAAACGAGGTACTCCACGCGGTGTCCAGACGTACGGTCTTGTCATCCCAGCCGGTGCCATCGGCATGCGTGGCCTGCGATAGGCTGGTGGTACTGAACACTCCGGCAGGCCCGAAGATACGCAGCTCGGTGAAAGCGCTGAGGCTGTTGCTGCCATGTTCCCCCTGCGTGCCGTACAGGTCGTAATTCAGCAACGCCCCGGGCGAAGCGCTGGGTTTTTGTACGGATACTGCAGGCGCATTCAGCACGGTCGTCGACAACCGCAGCATGCTTAGTGGCACGCGTATCTTCACGCTCTGCTGGTTCGCATCGTAGACGACCATGCTGCCGGGCAGGCTGCTCAGCCGCAGCGGATCGGACATGCCCGACGGCAGCGCGAAACCGAGCTGGTGCAAGGTGACCTGGCTTACCCACAGCTGCCCGTCGCGAAGGCTGAAATGGGCCAGTCCGCTCGATGCACCGTTGAGTATCACGTCAAGATACAGTTCATTTCCTCCCGTTCCGACGATGCCATTGCCGTCAGCGGTCAGCGCAGGATTTGCCGCCGACATTGCATTGTCGGCTTTGTCCGCCGAGTGGGCAGCTGGTGCGAGCAATCCTTGCAATAGAACTATCTCAGCGAGGACGATCGGCCAGCGACAGCTTTTGCGTAGCCTTTTCGCCATTGATCGATGCCTCCAGCGTGCCACCAGACGCGAACACGGCCACGGGCGGTTTCAGAACCCAGCGCATAGTGGCGCCAGGAAGCACGTAACCGAGCAGGCCAGGAGTGATTTCGCTGCGCTGGCCGGCGCTGTTGATGAAACTGAGGCTGGCGAGCTGTGCGTGACTGCCGCCGGTATTGCCAACCTGCAATACCGCATGGTCGCCATCCTGTTGCAGACTCCAGTGCAATATCGGTGGCGCAGCTGCCGCACCAGCAGGCTCGACAAACACCGGCAGCGTGTAGTGCAGCACAAACTGCAGGCCCTTCTTGCCATGCATGTCGACGGGCAGTTCGTCGATGGCGACGCGGTATGCATCCTCCACTGCGCCAGGGCCGTTCGGCGGAGCGCCCAGGCGGATGACCCGCACCAGTTGTTGCTCACCCACAGCCAGTTGCAGTATCGGTGGACTGATGACCAACCCTTGCGAGAGGCTCAGCTGATCGCCGTTGGCATCCTGTGCCCAGTGGTAGACACGCACCTGTGCATGGATGACGTTGTCACCGGTATTGCTCAACCACAATCCATCGGCGTTTTGCGAAGGCTGGAGACTCAACGTGACTGGCGCCACCTGAAGTCCGCTCGCCATGGCGCAGCCACTTGCGGCCATTGCCACAAGAAGGGCGTAACGCCATCGTCGCCACGGGGAAGCGCCGTGCATGGTCGATCAATAGTTGACGTTGACGGTGACGGTATCCGCGTAGCTGTCGGGCGTGAAGTTGGCGCTGGCGGCGGTCGCATAGACGGTTAGCGATTGGGCTATACCCGTGCCCGTGCCTGCCACGCCATTGCCTACC
The DNA here is from genome assembly GCF_014207185.1 of Rhodanobacter sp. A1T4. Taxonomy (GTDB): domain Bacteria; phylum Pseudomonadota; class Gammaproteobacteria; order Xanthomonadales; family Rhodanobacteraceae; genus Rhodanobacter. The sequence continues at coordinate 23,771 of NZ_JACHCP010000007.1, read as the reverse complement.
GTTGTGGATGTCGCCGTGTTGCCCCAGATGGTGCCTCCGGCTCCGGCGGTCGACGTCAGCTGGTAGGGCACCTTGTCGGTATTGGTCGCGGGTGCTGTGGTGGAAACCATCGTGCCGGCGCCAGCCGTGTTGGCGTTCGACGGTGCCAGACCAACGTAATAAGGCGTGGTCTTGGAACAGTTGACGCTGATGGTGTTGCTGTTGGTGGTGTTCACTGCGGTGCCAGCAACCGAGCCCAGGTTGATATTGGACGCCGTGCCCGCCGTGACGGTGCATGCCTTGGTGATGGTGATCAATACCTGGAAGGTGGCGGTGGCTGGATTGGCGGCGTTGGCGGAAGCTGTGACGCCGACAAGTACGGCGAATGCGACAGCGTGCAGCGTATTTTTTATGGACATTGGGATTCCCCCCGGGTAGCTGAACCAATGAGGTAAACGCCTCGAGCCCTATGCAGGAGGCGATCCCTGTGTCTTCGAGTCTCAGGTAACCCGGTGTCGACCAATGCACAAAAAGTTACATTTTCAGGCTGCTATCTAGAGAGCGCACCAGATTAACCTGGCTCGCGAATCGCGCCGAATCGGGCGTAAGTGTCAAGCACGCTTGACATGGGTGCGAGGGAGAGTATAGATTGCTTATGTCAAGTCTGCTTGACATTTTCAGCAGCGTGATCGGGGAAAGCCAATCCAGCGCGCCGGCCAGGGAGTTTCGCCTCTTGCCGACGAAAGCTTTGATGGCTCGATCAACGGCCAAGATTCTGGAAATACCGAATGAACTCCGAAATCGTTTCGAGGACACGTCCATGCCCCGTCTGAAGCAAAAGCGCTACCAGCAGCACCTGATGTTTGCGATGACGATTTATGCAGTCGTCATGGTGTTGGTGTGGCCGCTGGTTCGCACAGTTACCGATGCACCGACGAAATGGCTGCTGGCGTTGGCGCCTTTGCCGCCGATGCTTTACGTCATCGGCCTGATGGCGCGACGTATTCGCGATAGCGACGAGCTGGAGCAGCGCACACACCTCGTCGGATTAGGTGTGGCCACCGGTGTTGTCGGGGCTTTGAGCCTGGCGGGTGGCTTTCTGGCATCGGCGCAGGTCCTGCCACTGGATGGCAGCATCATGATATGGGTTTTCCCGCTGATGATGGCTTGCTACGGCGTGACTCGCTGGTGGGTGGCGCGTCGATACAGCGATGATCTGGGCTGCGATCCAAACGATTCGATGGCCTTGCAATGGCGTCTTGCGATAGCGGCTGCCATGTTCGGTTTCGTTGCGCTGTTTGCCTTTCTGAAACGAGACGCTTTTCACGCGTGCATGTTGCTCGGCATGGCGTCGACCATTGGCGTGGTTGCGCTGGCCCGGGGTGTCATTTATCTGCGCAAACGTCACGCTGAAAGGATGGAGAGCCGAAATGTCCGTTGAGGCGAATGCCCGCCCGTGCATGCCGATGGTCAGGCCTCCTCAATGAATAACCACGTGCGTGAACTACGCGGCGAGCAGGGCTGGTCCCAGGCCGATCTGGCCGAGCGGCTGGATGTTTCCCGGCAGACCATCAATGCCATCGAGACCGGCAAATACGATCCCAGCCTGCCGTTGGCGTTCAAGATCGCGCGATTGTTTGGCCGTTCGATTGAATCCATTTTTATACCGGGTGAGGAGTAGTAGGCATGGCGCTGAAAGGACGTACGCTTTTCCGGATCGGTGTCGTTGCCGTGGGAGTGGGTTTGCTCGCCTGGAATCATTTCCATACGAAGGACGAATCGCCAGCAATCGTCGTTGCGACGCCAGCGACATCAGCGATGCCGGAGCCTCCGGCGAAACCGCGTACATGGCAACTCGGCGCGGTGACGCTTACCGCGTGCGAGCTCGGTCAGCCCAACAGCGGGCTCAGTACGGCGGCTTGGTGCGCCGCGTTTCCGGTAGCGGAAAATCGCGCGGACCCGCACAGCCGCACGATTACGTTGAAGCTGGCCGTGCTGCGTTCCAGCGCTCAGGTGCCGGGCAAGGACATGCTGGTGTTTCTCGCCGGCGGTCCGGGGCAGGCGGCAACCGAAGCGGCCAGCACGGTTGCCTCGGTGCTGCAGCCGCTGCGCACGCATCGCGATGTGCTGTTGCTCGATCAGCGCGGTACCGGTGGCTCCAATGCGCTCAGCTGCAAGGATTCCGATAACGTCACCGCCCAGGACGACGAAGACAGCGATGACGTCAGCAAGATCCGCGGCGCGGCTGCAGTGTGCCTCAAGCAGATCAGCCAACGCGCCGATCCGCGTTACTACACCACCACGGTGGCCGCGCAGGATCTGGAAGACGTGCGCAAAGCGTTCGGCTCACCGACGTTCGACCTGGTCGGTGTCTCGTACGGCACACGCATGGCGCAGCAGTACCTGATGCATTATCCCGATGCCGTGCGCAGCGTGGTGCTGGACAGCGTCGTGCCCAACTCGCTGGCGCTGGGTGAAAGCTTTGCGCAGACGCTGGACGAGGCTTTGAAGCTGCAGTTCGCCCGCTGCACCGCTGAGCCAGCGTGCAAGCAGCGTTTCGGCGATCCGGACCAGACGCTGTATCAGCTGCGCGATGCACTGCGCGCCAACCCGCATCAGGTGAGCTTTCGCGATCCGGAAACCTATCGGACCGTCAAGCGCGTATTGAACGAAAGCTCGCTGGCCAGCGTGGTGCGCATGTTTGCGTACACGCCGCCCACCGCTGCGCTACTGCCCATGTCGATCGATGCGGCGGCACACGGTGATGTGGGCCCGCTGCTGGGTCAGGCCAAGATTCTTTCGGGTGATCTGTCGGAACTGATGGGCAGCGGCATGCAGTATTCGGTGATTTGCAGCGAGGACGCCGACCTGCTGACATCGCGCCCGCAAGACGAGCAGACCATCCTCGGCACGCAAATGGTCGATGCACTGAAGGCCGTGTGCTCGGTTTGGCCAAAAGGCACGCGCCCGGCGGATTTCCACCAGCCGCTGAAAACCGACAAGCCGATCCTGTTGCTCGCCGGTCAGTACGATCCGGTCACGCCGCCGCGCTATGCCGAGGAGGTGGCGAAGGGCTTGCCCAACGCACGCGTGCTGGTGCTCAAGGGCCAGGCGCACAGCGTCATGGCCGCCGGTTGTACGCCGAAGCTGATCAAGAAATTTGTCGAAGATCTCGATCCCAGGGTGCTTGATGCCAAGTGCCTGGACCTGCTGCAACCTACCCCGATATTCATCGATTTCAACGGAGCCACACCGTGATCGAAGTGAAAGATCTGCACAAGGCCTTCGGCGCGGTGAAGGCCGTCGATGGCGTCAGTTTCATAGCTCGTGATGGCGAAATTACGGGCCTGCTCGGGCCCAACGGCGCCGGCAAAACCACCACGTTGCGCATGCTCTACACGCTGATGTCGCCCGATCGCGGCCAGGTATTGGTGGACGGCATCGATGCTGATGTCGATGCATTGGCTGTGCGTCGACAGCTCGGCGTGCTGCCCGATGCGCGCGGCCTCTACAAGCGGCTCACCGCGCGGGAGAACATCGATTATTTCGGGCGACTGCATGGCCTGCCGGAGGATTTGCTGAAGATGCGCCGCGAGGCATTGATCCAGTCGCTCGATATGGGTGACATCGGTGACCGCCGTACTGAAGGCTTTTCGCAAGGCCAGCGGGTGAAAACCGCCATCGCCCGTGCCTTGGTGCACGACCCGCGCAACGTGATTCTGGACGAGCCGACCAACGGTCTGGATGTGATGGCTACCCGCGCATTGCGACAGTTCATGCAGCGGTTGAAGGACGAAGGCCGCTGCGTGCTTTTTTCCAGCCACATCATGCAGGAGGTCGCTGCGCTGTGTGACCGCATCGTGGTGATTGCACGTGGTCGCGTGGTGGCCGACGAATCGCCAGACGCACTGCGTGAGCAGACCGGCGAAGCGAATCTGGAAGATGCATTCGTGAAAATCATCGGCAGCGAAGAGGGGCTGGCTGCATGAATACGCCGAATGTAAAACGCGCCTATCGCAGCCGCGCCTTCATCACCGTGTTTCTGAAGGAAGTGAAGGAAAACCTGCGCGATCGTCGCACCATGATCAGCGCTTTCCTCACCGGCCCGCTGCTGGGTCCGATCTTGTTCGTGATGCTGCTCAACGTCCAGCTTGGCCGTGAGCTGGACAAGGCCGACAAGCCGGTACCGGTGCCGATGATCGGTGCGCAGTACGCACCGAATCTGATCGATGCGCTGAAGGCTGGCGGCGTGGTGCCAGGCGCAGCACTGGCCGATCCTGAAAAAGCGGTGCGCAAGCAGGATGCCGATGTGGTGCTGCGCATTGCCCCCAGCTACGGCAAGGCCTGGCGCGAGGGTCAGCCGGTGCAGGTGGAGATGATTTACGACTCGTCGCAACGCGATGCCAATACCTCGGTAGAACGCGTCAGCCAGCTGGTGGAAAGCTATGCGCGCCAGCAGGGTGCGATGCGGCTGGTGGCACGCGGATTATCGCCAACCACGGCATGGCCACTGGTGGTAGCCAGGCGTGATCAGGCGACGCCGCAATCGCGCGCCGTGCTGATCTTCGCGATGTTGCCGTACTTTTTCATCATCACCATTTTCATGGGAGGCATGTATCTGGCGATCGACCTCACTGCCGGCGAGCGCGAGCGCCAGTCGCTGGAGCCGCTGTTTGCCAATCCGGTGGCGCGCTGGAAAATCTTCAGCGGCAAGCTGGCGGCCATCTGCGTCTTTTCCGCCGCCAGCCTGTTGATCACCCTGGTGGCGTTTGGGGTGGTGGGGCAATTCATACCAGCAGAAAAAATCGGCATGGAGCTGGACCTGGGTGTGCATTTCGCCGCCCACGTGCTGCTGCTGATGCTGCCGGTTCTCGTGTTGTTGGCGGCCTTGCAGTCTCTGGTGGCGGCCTTCGCCAAAACCTATCGCGAGGCGCAGACCTACCTGTCTTTGCTGATGCTGGTGCCGGCGATTCCCAGTCTGGTGCTGGCCATTCTGCCGGTCAGGGCGGAGCCGTGGATGTACGCGGTACCGCTGCTGGGGCAGAACCTTGGCATCATGCAGCTGCTGCGCGGTGATGGCATCGAGTCGATGCAGCTCGGGCTTTGTCTGGCCGGCAGTTTTGCCGCCGCCCTGATCGCTGTGCTGGTGACCATGCAACTCTATCGATCCGAACGGCTGGCGATTTCGACCTGACGCACCGTGATGAATCAACCCGGCGGTTGCGCCAGTTCGCTGGCGCTGAGATAGCCGTCGTGGTTGCGGTCGAGCCGATGAAACTGCCGGCGCAGATTGTCCTGAAACTCGCGTAGCGAGATCGGCCTGCCGCGGCCACCCGGCAGCTCGCTGGATTCCAGAATGCCGTCGCCGTTGGTATCCATGCGGTGAAAGCTGCGGCTCATGTACTCGACGTACTCGGTCTCGCTGATCTTGCCATCGCCATTGCTATCCATCAGCCGCAGGTACTCGCGCGGCGTCTGTGGATAATCCTGCGCCGCGCAGATTGTCGTTGCCAGCAGCAAGCCAGCCACGACAAGAAGTGCTGCGAACTGAAACGTAGATGGACGTCCAAATCGCGCGACGGCTGACACTCAGCGCACGCCGCGGCCGATGCCGATGAACTGCAGAAATTCCATGCGGGTGCGCGCATCATCACGGAACGAGCCCAGCATCTGACTGGTGACCATCGATACGCCGCGCTTGTGCACGCCGCGCGTGCTCATACACTCATGGCTGGCATCGATTACTACCGCCACGCCGGCCGGGTGCAGGTTCTCCTGGATGCACTGGGCGATCTCGGCGGTGAGTTTTTCCTGTACCTGGAAGCGCCGCGCAAAGCCGTCGACCACGCGTGCCAGTTTGCTGATACCAACCACCCGATTGGTCGGTAGATAGCCCACGTGCGCACGACCGATGATCGGCGCCATGTGATGCTCGCAATGGCTCTCGAATTCGATATCGCGCAGCACCACCATCTCGTCATAGCCGGCCACCTCCTTGAAGGTACGCCGCAAATATTCGCCCGGATCGGACAGGTAACCGCTGAACCAGTCGCCGTAGGCCTTGACCACGCGCTTGGGCGTATCCAGCAGGCCTTCGCGGGAGGGATCTTCGCCGGCCCAGCGCAGCAGTGTGCGCACGGCCTCCTCGGCCTGTTCTCGGGTGACGTCGGTGGGTGGCTGCTTGCTCATAGTGGTCCTTGGAACTCAGACAGGCTTGCCAGTGTAGCGGGCCAGTGACATTTGCGATTGACGTTAGCGTGGACAGGCATAAAGCCGCAGCTCTGCCCACGCACGTTGTGTGTTTTACGAAGAAGCATCGGGAAACAAGTGTCGCTCCAGCGCCTCGTAAAGCAGTGTCACCAATAACGCCGCCAGAGCGCCTAGCGTGACCTCGCCCAGGCGAAATAGGGCGAACTGCAGAAACGATCCCTGATGCGGCACCAGCATGATGATGGTGGTGGTGATGCCGCTGATGCGACCGGCCGCGCCGAGATTGCAGGCCCAGCAAAACATCGTACCCAGCATGACCGCCACGATGTAGGCCCAGTAATGATCATGGCCAAGCAGGGCGGCACCGATTCCTATCAGTCCGCCGAAGATGGCGCCGATAAACTGGTCGCGCGACGAGTTGCGCACTTCGGCAAAACTGCTCTGGGTCACCGAGATGGCGGTGATCGCGGCCCAGAACCCCGGCTGCAGTCCTAGCCCCAGCGCGCCAAAGTAGCCAAGGCTTGCCGCGGCGGCGACACGAACTGCCTGGGCAAAACCGACCAGCACCCGCTCACGTCGTGGCAGCGTTTTGCGCAGCCGTTCAAGTTCGGCGGCGAGTGCTCCGAGTCGTCGATGGTGCTTGATCAGTGGGTTGCGCGCGGCACTCATACGGTGCTGTCGTCATCCGCGCCGATACGAGGCTCGCTTGCGTCTTCAATCAAGGTTTCGCCCAGCAGGCTGGCGCTGTCGGTGACCGATAGTGTTTCTACTTCGCGCAGTTTGCGCTCGATCACGCGTGTGCGCTGGCCTGCGCTGTCGATGCTGTTGCGCACGGTGTCGAGCTGCTTGCGGGTCTTGTCCAGCACGATGCCGAACTTACCGAATTCGGTTTTTACTGCGCCGAGAATCTTCCACACCTCGCTGCTGCGCTTGGCGATTGCCAGCGTGCGAAAACCCATCTGCAGGCTGTTGAGCAGCGCGCTCAATGTGGTCGGCCCGGCCACGGTGACGCGATGATCGCGCTGCAGGCTTTCGAACAGGCCGGGGCGCCGGATCACTTCGGCGTAAAGGCCTTCGGTGGGAAGGTAAAGCACCGCGAAATCGGTGGTGTGCGGCGGTGACACGTATTTGCTCTGGATGCGCTTTGCTTCATCGCGCACGCGATTTTCCAGTGCTCGTCCGGCCGTGTTGGCGGCCTCGATATCGGCGGCCTCCTGCGCGTCGAGCAGGCGCTGGTAATCCTCGACCGGAAACTTCGCATCGATGGGCAGATAGACGTGCTCGCCTTCCTCCTGTCCCGGCATGCGGATCGCGAACTCGACACGGTCGTTGGTGCCCGGCACGGTGATCACGTTGGAGGCATATTGCTCGGCGGTCAGCATGTCTTCGAGCAGCGCACCGAGCTGCACTTCGCCGAAGGTGCCGCGCTTTTTGACGTTGGTCAGCACGCGCTTCAGATCGCCGACGCCAATAGCCAGGTTCTGCATTTCGCCAAGGCCACGCTGCACCGCTTCGAGGCGATCGGAGACCAGTTTGAACGATTGCCCGAGCCGCGTTTCCAGCGTCGACTGCAGCTTTTCGTCGACGGTTGCACGCATCTGTTCGAGTTTGGCCGCGTTATCTTGCTGGATCGCACTGAGCTTGGCTTCCAGCGTGGCGCGCACTTCGCCCATGCGCTTTTCGTTATCGGCTGTGAGTGCGGCGAGGCGCAACTGCTGTTGCTCACCGAAGTGGTTGAGCGCAAGCGTGAGTTCTTCGCGGCTCTTGCGCGCATCCTCGGCCAGTCGCATGGCTAGTGACTGCAGGCCGGCATCGGTGCGTTCGGTGAGTAGGTTGAGGCGCTGGCCGAAGTCGTCGATGCGTGCCAGCTGCTGCTGGCTGATGCCGACGAGCTGCTCGCCGACATGGCCGCGGAAGCGGTCGAAACCCTGCTGAAGCTCGTCGCGTCCTGAGCGCTGTTCTTCGCGCAACGTGCGCTGCAAGCGCTCTCCATCGTCCTTCAGCGCATCCAGTCGCAGGTTGAGTCCTGCATCCGCGTGGCCGCGTCGCAGCGTGATAACTTGCAGCACGATCATCACCAGCACGGCGAGGAGCAGAACGATCAGCAGTATTTCAGCAACAGACATGGGGCATTCCAGCAAAGGCTAGCCATCAGTTTACGCGCTGGCGACTCAAGCGCTGCGACGACCACCCGCCCGCAGGCGGCGACGCAGGTAGCGCAAGGTGAGCTGCTCGAGCTGGCGGGCGTGATGCGCCGCGTTGGCAGGGATGGCGCGCTGCAGGTCGCCGTCCTGCCAGCCTTGGATGATCAGTGGGTGGATGTAGGAGGCGCGGCATACGGCCGGCGTGTTGCCGAGCGTAGCGGCGACTTCCTTGATGGCCGCAGTCAGTGCGGAGCGTATCGTACGCTCCCCGCCTTTTTCCGGCAGCGGCGTGCGGGCAAGCACGCCGGCGGCCTGCACCGTGCCGCCCCAGGTGCGGAAATCCTTTGCCGTGAACTCGCCGCCACTGGTGTTGCGCAGGTAATCGTTGACCATCTCCGAATCCACCGGCTGGCGTTTGCCGCCCTCGTCGAGATACTGAAACAGGCGTTGCCCCGGCAGCTGCTGCATACGATGGATAATTTTCGCCAAACGCCTGTCGTCCAGCTCAAGCTCGCGCTGCTGGCCGCTCTTGCCGCGAAATTCGAAACGCAGCCGCCCGCGATGCAGGCGCACATGGCGCGAGCGCAGCGTGGTGAGTCCGAAGCTCTTGTTGTCGCGCGCATAGCGATCGTTACCAATGCGGATCAGCGTTTCGTCGAGCAACCGCACGATCAGTGCCAGCACTTTCTCTTCGGGCAGACCGGGCTGCGCGAGGTCGCTGCGCACGCGTCGTCGAAGCTTCGGCAGCACATCGCCGAACTCGAGCACCCGATCGAACTTGCCGTGATCGCGCATCGCACGCCAGCGCTCGTGGTAGCGGTACTGCTTGCGCGCGCGGGCATCTCTCCCTGTGGCCTGCAGATGCCCGTTGGGGTTGGTGCAGATCCACACATCGACATAGGCCGGTGGAATTGCCAGCCCGCGGATGCGCGCGAGTACTTCTTCGTCGGTAATACGCAGCCCCTTGGCATCGAGGTAACCGAAGCCCTTGCCGCGACGCTGGCGCGCAATGCCTGGCTGATCGTCGCTGACGTAGCGTAGGCCGGCAGCGCGTACTTCGCTGCGCAGCACGGGGTCGATTTCAGGAGCGATTTGGCGTTGGCTCATGCCAGCAGTGTGGACTTACGCGGTCAAACTGGCGTGCACGCGGATCTCGACAGAGGCCCTTCGCTCCGTTTATCGTCAGCGCAGGAGTGGCGCAGGCAGGAAGTTCTGCCGCCGCTACTCCGACGTCGCTCGGACGGTTCCGGGCGCTTACGTACAACGAGGCTGTCATGACCGAGCAGGGTTTCTCGCGCCGTTTCGAGCGCATCGAACGTCTTCCCCCCTATGTCTTCAACATCACCGCTGAGCTGAAAATGGCGGCGCGGCGCCGCGGCGAGGACATCGTCGATCTCAGCATGGGCAACCCGGATGGCCCCACGCCGCCGCATATCGTCGAGAAGCTGTGCACCGTGGCGCAGCGCCCGGATACACACGGCTATTCCACATCGAAGGGCATACCGCGCCTGCGCCGCGCCATCACGCGTTGGTATGGCGAGCGTTACGGCGTGGAGATCGATCCGGAAAGCGAAGCCATCGTCACCATCGGCTCGAAGGAAGGCCTGGCGCATCTGATGCTGGCCACGCTGGATCGAGGCGATACGGTGCTGGTACCCAACCCCAGTTACCCGATCCACATCTACGGCGCGGTGATCGCCGGTGCACAGATTCGCTCGATACCGATGGCACCGGGCATCAATTTTTTTGCCGAGCTTGAGCGCGGCATCCGCGAGAGCATCCCCAAGCCGAAGATGATGATCCTCGGTTTTCCATCAAACCCCACCGCGCAGTGCGTGGAGCTGGATTTCTTCGAACGGGTGGTCGCCCTGGCCAAGCAGTACGACGTACTGGTGGTGCACGATCTGGCCTATGCCGATATCGTCTACGACGGCTGGAAGGCACCATCGATCATGCAGGTGCCCGGCGCCAAGGACATCGCGGTGGAGTTTTTCACCCTGTCCAAGAGCTACAACATGGCCGGCTGGCGCATCGGTTTCATGGTGGGCAACGCCGAGCTGGTCAACGCGCTGGCGCGGATCAAGAGCTATCACGACTACGGCACGTTTACACCGCTGCAGGTCGCTGCCATCGCTGCACTGGAAGGCGACCAGCAGTGCGTGCGCGATATCGCCGCGAACTATCAGCAGCGTCGCGATGTACTGGTCAAGGGCCTGCATGAAATCGGCTGGATGGTCGAGGTGCCGAAAGCCTCGATGTACGTCTGGGCGAAAATTCCCGAGCCGTATGCGAAGCTCGATTCGCTGGCGTTCGCCAAGAAGCTGCTGGCCGATGCCAAGGTATCGGTGTCGCCGGGCATTGGTTTCGGCGACTACGGCGATGACTACGTGCGCTTTGCCCTGATCGAGAATCAGGACCGGATTCGCCAGGCGCTGCGTGGCATCAAGGGGATGTTCCGGGCAGACGGTTTGCTGCCGCCGGCTTCGGCAAAAGCAAAGGTATCGCCGTCGGTGTAGTGGCAGGTTCCCAGGAGCGAAACGTGTTATCTCAATGATGCGTTCCGCCACCGGTCGAATCGATCGATGGCGGAACTTGCCGGCGAATGCCAAACCAGACGACAACCGAAGCGGTGACCAGCAGTCCACTGGAAAGCCACGCGGCCGCATGCATGCCGGGCACGATGTGAAGATCCCCGCCGGTTACCAGCGCACCAAACGCGGCGACGCCGATGGCGCCGCCCGCCTGTCGGGCGGCGTTGAGCACGGCTGATGCAGTGCCCGACCAGGTTTTTTCGACGCTGGCCAGGATCGCCGTCGTCATCGCCGGTACGCCCAGTCCCATGCCGCTGGGGATCATCACGAACGGTGCGAGCATCGCCAGATAGCTGCTATGCGCATCCAGTCGCGTGAGCAGGGCAAAGCCGCAGGCACCGATCAGCGCGCCCAGCAGCATCGGCAGGCGGCTACCGTAATGGCCGACCATCCAGCCACTGATCAGATTGGCCACCACAAACGTGGCAGTCAGCGGCAGAAAGGCCAGCCCTGCCTGCGTGGCGGTGTAGCGACATATGTGCTGCAGATACAGGCTGAGGATGAAAATCAGGCCGTAGTAGGTCAGGTTCACCGCGATACCGAACAGCACCGCCGGGCTGAAATTCGGCAGGTGGAAAAAGCTTAGCGGCAGCATCGGTTGCGTCACTCTACCTTCGACGCGCACGAACAACACGGTGCTGATCACCGCCAGCGCGAATCCACCCAATACCAACGGATGGCGGATACCGAGCGGCCCGATCTCGATCACCGCGGCGGTGAGGCAAGTCAGTGCGGCGATTGCCAGCAGCTGTCCACCCAGGTCCAGATGCTGCTGTGGTTTGCGCGGTGTTTCGGCGACACGCAGGGTCATCAGCATGCCGATCATGCATAGCGGCAGATTCACGAAAAAGATGCTGCGCCAGCCGAGCCAGCTCAACAGCAGCCCGCCAACAATCGGGCCGGCGGCGATGGAAACACCGGCGGCAGCCGTCCATAGACCGATGGCCTTTGCTCGCAATTTTGCATCGTGCGCGCAAGCATGGTTGAGCAGCGCCAGCGACGGGGGCACCAACAACGCTGCGCCGATGCCTTGCACGGCGCGCGCCGCGATCAGCTGGGTTGCCGTCTGCGCCGCGCCGCAGGCCGCAGACGCCAGCGCAAAACCGGCCAGGCCGATCAGGTAGGCACGCTTGGCGCCCAGTCGGTCACCCATCACGCCGGCTGACAGCAGCAGCACGGCGAACACCAGGCTGTAGGCATCCACCACCCATTGCAGGCCGGGCACGCTGGCGGTCAGATCAATGCTCAGTCGCGGCAGCGCCACGTTGACGATGGTGACGTCCAGCTGCACTACGGCGAAGCCGAAGCTCGCCGCAACAATGGTCCAGGCGATGGACGTCTGTCTGCTGCTGGAGATTGAGTTCACGGGTCAGTTCCAAACGGTGAAGCGGGTCTACGTATCATCGGGCCAGTTTGCGTCGATCGGTGTCGCGCGGCTCACATCACCTTGCAAATCACCGCTTTCAGATAGCGGCCTTCCGGTACGTCGGTACGGAACGGATGGTCGGCGCCGGCGCCACGTACCTCAAGAACCTGGATCTCGCGCCCGGCGTTCAGCGCCACGCGGCGAAGCATTTCGAGGAAATCCGCTTCGCTGACCAGTCCGGTGCAAGAGCAGGTCAGCAGGATGCCGCCGGGTGCGATCGCGTCCATCGCCATGCGGTTCATCGCGAAATATTTCTTCAGCGCATCGAACACCTTGCTGCGGTCGCGGGTGAGCTTGGCCGGGTCGAGGATCACTGCGTTGTACTGCTCGCCACGCGCCACCGCGGCACGTACCCAGTCGAAGATGTCGGCCTGTTCGAAGTTCACGGTGACGTTGTTGGCGGCGGCGTTGGCGCGGGCGACTTCCAGGATGCCCGCATCCAGATCCACACCGGTGGCCGACAGTGCGCCAGCGGCCATGGCATGCACTGCGAAACCGCCGGCGTTGCAGCACAGATCCAGCACGCGCTTGCCGCGCGCCAGTTCGGCAAAGCGGCGGCGGTTGTCGCGCTGGTCGGCGAAGAAACCGGTTTTGTGGCCCGAACCCGGTGCGGCGTGGAAGCGCAGCTTGTGTTCATGCACTTCCACGGCTTCGGGCACGTCGCCGCTGCGACAATCGAATGACTCCTGCTTCTGCACATGCGATTCGGCAAACCAGTACAGCCGTGCGCCTGGGAAATGCGTGAGCAACGCAGCGTGGATCGCCTCGCGGAAACGCCACATGCCGGCAGCGAAATATTCGATTACCAGAATGTCGGCGTAGCGATCGACGATAAGGCCGGACAAGCCGTCGCCTTCGCTGTGCACCACGCGCCAGGCATCGCTGACGTGGTCGATCTGCAGCAATTCGCGACGCAGCGTTACCGCGTGGTCGATGCGCCTGGCGATCCAGTCGGCATCGATCGTTTCGGTTTCGTCGTTGCTCAGAAGTCGCAACGCGATGCGCGCATGGCCATTCCAGAAGCCGCGCCCGACGAAGCGGCCCTTGGCATCCTGTACTTCGACCACACTGCCCGGTGGCAGTCGTGCTTCGGGCTTGTAGATCTGCGCTGACCATACCCAGGGGTGGCCGGGGTTTCGGTCGGACTTCAGACGGATCACGGGAAGAGTGGCGGGGGGACTAGCTTGGTCAACGGGCGTATTCATCCACGCATGATAGCGTGTGAGCGCAAACCACCGGCATGGGCAGTCGCCCGGTGTGCTCAGGGGCTGCCGTTATCGAGTGTCGCTTCGGTATGGCCGTGCGGCGATGGCTGATCGTCCAGGCCCATGTTGACGAAGACGATTTTGTCGATGGTGAGAATGCTCTTGTGGGTCACCATGTTGCGCACCTCGCAACGCAAAGTGATCGAGGTGCGGCCGAAGCGGGTGGCGTTGATGCCCATCTCGATCACGTCACCCTGACGCGCCGAGCTGACGAAGTTGATCTCCGACATGTACTTGGTCACCACGCGGCTGTTGCCCAGCTGGGCGATCACGTACACCGCCGCCTCCTCGTCGATCCAGCGCAGCAGGCTGCCACCAAAAAGCGTGCCGTTGGGATTGAGATCTTCGGGCTTCACCCATTTGCGGGTGCGGAAATTCATCGGCAGCATGTCTATTTCACGTTCGCTGGGCAAATCAGGAGAGTTCAGCTTATCTATTTGCCGTGGACTCGTCGTTGAGCTCAATCTGCTTTGAGCACGGCCAGTTCATTGCCGTTGGGATCAGCGAAATGAAAGCGGCGGCCACCGGGAAAACCGAAAATCGGCTTCACGATGATTCCGCCTGCCGATGTTACGGCGGCCAGCGCCGTCTCCAGATCATCCACCGCGATTACCGGTAGCGGCGCGCGCGACGCTTCAGCCATATCGCCCTGCAGGCCGGTATCGACATCGCCTGTCATCGTGCACGCGTAACTCGGGCCAAAGTCGGTCAGCTCCCAGGCGAAGACTTTCGTATAGAACTGCTTGGCGGCGTGCAGGTCGGCGGCAGGGAGTTCGATGAAACTGATGCGGGCCATTGGCGTGCCTCGGTTGGAATGGATGAACTCGGTGTGTATCAGGCCGGACAGATACTGGTGGCAAAGCGAGATGCCGATCAGCGCAAGCGCAGTGCCAGCCATGACAGCAGCGCCAGCAGGTTGAGGCCGATACGCGAAGTGCCCGGACCGGCCAGCGCCAACTGAAACCCCTGGATGCCGAAGCGCCAGTCGAGACCCAGATGCGGCGGCATGTGCAGGGTGGAAAATACGTTGACGAAGGCGCCGCAGGACAGCGCATAACTGAACACCGAGGTGGCGATCAGCGGCAGCTGCAGCAGTTGAGCCCAGCGCGAAAACGTGATGCCGCGTTCGCTGTTGTCCAGCAACAACACGCCGGCGACCAGTACAAAGGCGAACAGGGCCAGCTCGATCAGCGCAAAGATGCTTTCGTGAGTCGAGCCCAGCGGCAGCAGTCGACGCAGCGCGGCTACGACGCCGTAAAAGCCACCGGCAATTTCAAGGATGCCGATCAGGCGGAAAAGAACAAGGCGCATGCGGAACTCCGAAAGGGGTGCGAAGAGTGGCAGAAAAAGCCGATGTTGCGGAAGCGTCGGCGCAGGCTGGTTTGCCGACGGTCATGCCAACTCATCAGCCAGTTCGTGCAGATCGGCGATGTGCTGCTCCCACCAGCGCGATTCGGCGGCGAAGGGAAACGCCGTAGGAAACGCGGGATCGTGCCAGCGCGCGGCGATCCAGCCGGCATAGTGCATCTGTCGCATGGCGCGCAGCACGGGAATCAGGATCAGTTCGTCGTCGTTGAAATCCCGAAACTGTCGATAGCCTTCAAGCATCGCATCCATCGTGTGCGCATCGCCGGCGAGCATCCACAGATCTTGCACCGCCGGTCCCATACGAGCGTCGTCCAGATCGACGAAATGCGGGCCGTCGTCGGTCCACAGCACGTTGCCGGGGTGGCAGTCGCCGTGCAGGCGCAGCTGGCGCAGTGGGCCGATCGCCGACTGCCGCTGTGCGATCGCGGCATCGAGCCGATCGGCGGCGGCGCGGTAGTGGCTTTGTAGTGATGTAGGCAGCAGCGATGAACCGAGCACGGCCTGCATTGACTGCCGCACCATCGTGTCGCGATCAAGTGTGCCGCGATGGTCGAACGGCTGGCGCGCACCGACGGCATGCATGCGCGCGATCAGCCGGCCCAGCCATTGCAGCTGATCGGGCGAGTCCAGCGTCGGCGCACGACCGCCACGGCGGGGTGTGAGTGCGTAGCGAAAGCCGTTGTGCAGCAGCAGCGTGCGATCGGCGAAAACAAGCGGTGCAACCACAGGCAGCTCGGCCGCGGCCAGTTCGAGGGTGAAAGCGTGTTCCTCGACAATCGCCGCATTGCTCCAGCGGTTGGGCCGATAAAACTTGGCGATCACTGGTTGTGACGGCTCCACTCCCACCCGTTCTAGCCCTACCTGCCACACGCGGTTTTCGTAACTGTTGAGCGCCAGCAGACGACCGTCGGTCCACAGCCCGCAGGCACCAACGGCATCGAGTATGCAGTCGGGGCTGAGCGTGGCGTAGGGCGCTTCCTGGTTCAAAACGGGCTCACAGTAGATGTGCTCATTTCACATTCGTCCCGATGACACGTGCTGGCACTACCGCCATGGTCAGTCGCGAAACGCATACCAGCGCGCCGTCTTCGTTCTCGATGCGGATTTCCCACACCTGGGTGGTGCGCCCCAGGTGCAACGGTCGGGCAGTGCCGGTGACGATGCCGCTGCGTACGCCGCGGATGTGGTTGGCGTTGATGTCGAGGCCGACAGTAAGTTCTTTTTCCGGGTCCAGCGTGAGCATCGCCGCGCTGCTGCCCAGTGTTTCGGCCAGCAGCACCGAGGCGCCGCCGTGCAGCAGGCCGAACGGCTGGTGCGTGCGATGGTCTACCGGCATCGTGCCCTGCAGCCAGTCGTCGCCGACCGCGGTAAAGCGGATGCCCAGCACCTCCATGGCAGTGTTGGTATTCCAGCCGTTGATGCGATCGAGGTCGGTGTTCTGCTTCCAGATAGGCGTGATGGGTGTGGTCATCGTTGATTCCTGCGAGTCGAACCACCATTGTTGTCCGCTGTCACCGCCGCGACAATGCATCAGGAAAATCCCGGGTGTTTACTGCCACGATCAAATCCTCCGGCCGCCAGTTTTCCGTGGCGACCGACGAGCCCGTACTGGAAGCGGCGCAACGTGCCGGCATCGCGCTGCCGTACTCCTGTCGTTCTGGTGTCTGCGGTAGCTGCAAGGCTACCTTGCTGTCTGGTGAATGTGCCTACACGCACAATCCGCCGGTAGCATTGACTGCGAATGACAAGGCCCATCACGCGGTGCTGCTGTGTCAGGCCACGGCAACCAGCGATCTGCTGCTGGACGTGCGTGAAGTCACCTCGGTGGAAGCCATCGCAAAACGTCAGCTCGATGTCATCGTGGCCGCGAAATGGCAGCTGGCCAGTGATGCTGTTGGGCTGCATCTGATGCCGGCAGCGGGCGAAACCGCACTCAACTGGGTGCCAGGTCAATACCTGGATGTGGTTTTGGACAACGGCAAACACCGGCCGTTTTCCATCGCCAACGGCCCGCAGGCGGACGGCATGATCGAACTGCACGTGCGCCAGGCGGTCGGCGGCGGCTTTACCTCGTGGGTTTACGAAAGCTTGAAGGTCGGCGATCGGCTGCGCATCGAGGGACCGCTAGGTACCTTCGTGCCGCGCGAGGATTCCGAACGGCCGATGATCTTCATGGCCGGTGGTACCGGTTTTGCGCCGATCAAAGCGATCGTCGAGCACTTCATTGCGCTGGGCACACGCCGGCCGATGCACGTCTACTGGGGAGCCCGCAGTGCAGCCGATATCTACATGCCCGCGCTGGCCGAGAGCTGGATGCGCGTGGCGCCGAATCTGCACTTCCATGCTGTGGTGTCCGATTCGGAACAGGCCGGAGGATTGCGTAGCGGGCTGGTGCACGAGGTAGTGCTGGCAGATCAGCCTGATCTATCCGACTACGACGTCTACATGAGCGGACCACCGGCGATGATCGAAGCCGGTCATCAGCTGTTTCTCGATGCCGGGTTACCCGAGGATCGGCTCTACTACGACTCGTTCGAATACGCGCCCGATGTGCTGGCGCAGATTCTCAACGGCCGGGCGGGGATTCATCACCTCTAGAGCGCCAGGTCAGTGCACGGACGGGTTCAGCTTGTGGATGCCGAACTTCGCTATCTACGAGGGCTTGCCGGCAACGCTCTTGTGACAAGTTTGACAAGAGCGCGTTGTCTATTTCTTGCCTTTGGCAAGAGGCAACTGCGCCTGCTGCCATGCCAGCACACCGCCGCCCAGGGTATAGACCTTGGCAAAGCCGGCCTTGACCAGCTGCTGAGAAGCTTTGATCGAGTTGCCGCGCCCATCCTTGTCCATCACCACCACCGGTAGTTCGCGCGCCTTGGCCAGATCCTTGTTTTCGGGATCGAACTGGCTCATCAGCACGTGCTTCGCGCCGGGGACGTGCATTTTCTCGAAGTCGAGCAGGGCCGACAGATCGACCAGCAGCGGACTCTCGCGGTTGATCAGCAAAGTCAGGCCGGCAGGTGTCAGTACCTGGGTCTTGCTGAAGAGTTCGGCGATCTGCATGACGATCAACGCCAGCAGCAGGATCGCGAACAGCGCTGACAGCGCCGCGTGGTTGCCGATAAATTCGGGCAGCTTGTGCAGAAAATCGTTCATCTGTGTTCCACAGGCGTGCTGGGCACGCCTATCCGGGTAAACTGTCGATTATACGGGCTGCGTGGGGTCGGCAGGCAGCCGACCCGTCAATCGCGCTACTGCTGCGTGATATCCGGCAGTCCGCTGGTCAACCACCAGTGCTTGCTGGCTTCGTCGTAGCGCCAGGTCTGGTGATCGACGATGCTGCGCTCGAACTGCGTGTTGATGTTGACCAGTCCGATATGCACGGTCTGCTCGACCTGATTTTCTCCGGCCGGTAACGGTCCGTTGCCCTCGTCGTATTGACTGACCTTGACCTGCTTGTAGCGCGCCAGATCGAGCGCTGTCAGTGGGTGATCGGCGCGTATCTTCGGGTCGAGAAACATTGCCGCGCTCTGAAAATCGTCCCAGCGCAGCACGTTGGCGTAGGCGTTCAGGGTTGCAGTCAGCGTGTCGCTACGCTTTTGCGAGGCGCAACCGGCCAGCAGAAGCATGGAGGCAATGGCGAGAATGCTCAGTATACGGCGCATGGATGCTTGCCTCGGTCAGTGGCGGCTGGGTTCGGAATGGATCGATAAAGCGGTCGATCTATTCTGCCCCAAGCGATTGCCGGCGTCTGTTAGAGCCTGTTTACGATCTCCGCGTGGCCCGCGTCGGGAGTGGTTTGCGCGCAGGCCAAGGAAGAAGGAGGGAGTGTACGTCGGTACACGACCGAGTGATGACGCCGGCATGGGTGCAAACCGACCCGGCCCGAAGGGTTGAGTCGTGGCGGCCGCCCGGCGGCCGCGCTCGCACCGAGAAAGGTGTAGACCACGCACCATTACCGCATGACCGCCACGGCACAACGCGGGCTGCGTGGAGATCGTAAACAGACTCTTAAGCCATCCGCCGTTTGGCGACGAAGCGTGCGCACAAGGTGGCCGCTGGCTTGCCATGTTCGCCAGGCACCATGCAAATCACTTCGATACGCGCCTTGCCGCGGGCATCCAATGTGCGAAAGAAAGTGGCCCAGTCGGCGTGCGTGGACAGCTTTGCCTCGCTGCGGAAATCCCGCACCACCGGCGCCAGATAATGCACGCTGGACTCACCCACGAACAGATCGCAGTCCTCGCCACGCTGGCGCAGCGCCAGTTCCACCAGCGCCCAGCCGTTCAGTGTCATCACGCTGACCAGGCTGCCGCCAAATGCGCTGCCCTTGTCGTTCACGTTCGGCGCGAGTGGTGCCAGCAGGGTGAGATGGCCTTCATCGCAGTCGCCCAGTCGGATGTCCATCGCCAGCGCCATGGGAATTTCATCGCGCATGAACTGCACCAGCTTCTTTGCTTGCCTGGCCAGGTTCTGCGTTGGGAGTTCGATGGTGCTCACGTTGATCAACAGTCCGTGGAATGGGTGAATACCCAATTGTAGGTAGGTAGCTACACTTACGGCTAATGGCAACGACCGGATGCGATGCGTAGATGCAGCGGCAAATTCCCGCAGGCGGCAAGAATCTGGGCGGCCGTACCGTGGTGATCACCCGCCCCGCCGGCACCGCCGCCGCACTGGCGCGAAAAATACGCGCCCATGGTGGCATGCCGATGCTGTTACCGGGGTTGTCATTACGCAAGGTCGCCGATGAAGCCAGCGCCCGCCTCGGTCTAGAGAAAGCGTTGACGGATGACGTGCTGATTTTCACCAGCCCAGCCGCGGTGCGTTTCGCGGCGGCGCTGTCAACGCTGAAAACATCAGCGATCACGCTGACCGTTGGACAAAGTACAGCGCGTGCGCTTCAAAGGCACGGTATCAGCGCAGCGCTGGTGCCGTCGCGTCAGGATAGCGAGGGCCTGCTCGATCATCCCGCGTTGCGCGATTTGCGGGATCGCCGCGTTGCCTTGATCGGCGCGCCCGGCGGTCGCGGCCTGTTGGGTGAACAACTGAGGGCACGCGGTGCGCAGTTGCGTGAAGTGCACGTTTACCAACGTGCGGCACCACGGCTCGATCGTCGCCACGTCGATGCGCTGCTGCAGTTGCCCGTTTCGGCGCTGGTGCTTCTATCCAGTGCCGAAGCCTTGAATCATCTTTGCCATCGATTGCCGCCGCCGGCGCTTGCCAGGTTGTTTGCGGCAACGGCTGTGGTCAGCAGCGAGCGGTTGGCCGTGGCAGCGCGCGCAGCGGGTTTTGGCTGCATCGCGCAAGCCGCGTCGGCACTCTCGGCTGATCTGCTCGATGCGGCTTCGCGTGCTGGCTGATTGTGTCCGCCTGATTTCATCGGCGTCCTTCACAAGGACTTGCTACGACCCTGAACACCGGGGCTGGTAGCATGGTTCAGAGATCAATACAGACAAACCGAGTGAGAACGCCGTGCCCGAGAGCATTCGCCCCGATTCAACGCCAGCCGATCCGAAGCCAGCCGATCAGAGCCCGACAAGACCGGCGCGTCCCACACCGGTGAAACACGAGCCGAGCCCGCGCGGCGGCACGCTCGCCTTGGCCTTGCTGTTGGCGCTGATCGCACTGGGTGCTTCAGGTTACGTCGGTTGGCGCCAGTGGGAGCAGGCGCAGGTCAGCACGGTCGATAGCAGCAACCTCGCCTCGCTGCAGCAGCGGGTGGGCGCGCTGGAAACCACGCTCTCAGGCGTCAGCGGTGAGCGCACCAGCCTCAACCAGCGCCTCAGCGATGCCGACCAAGTCAACCGTTCGCTGCGCGAGGAGCTGTTGGGTCAGGCTGACCGTACGCGCAATCTCGAAGATGCGGTGGCGAAACTGGCCGAGAAGAGTCTGTCCGGTCAGGATGGCATGCTGCTCGACGAAACCGAATCGCTGCTGCGCATGGCCAGCGAGCGCTACACGCTGTTCCACGACGCGCAGGGTGCGGCGGCGGCCTATACGCTGGCCGATCAGACGCTGGCTGGGGTCAATGACGGCACGTTCTCCAGCCTGCGCCAAAGCATTGCCGCCGAGCGTGACGCCCTGGCCAAGAGCCAGCCCGCGAGCCAGGCCAGTTCGCTGCAGGAGCTGACCGAGCTGCGCTCCGATCTCGCCACGCTGCCACTGAAGGCATTGGACAGCCCATCCACGACGGTGCAAACGCAAACGGTCTGGCAACGTATCAAACAGGCGCTGGCCAGTGTGGTCAGCGTGCAGCGCTCCAACGGTGCGCCGCTGGCGGTGGCTGATGCGCGCTTCGCACGCGAGCTGGCATCGCTCGACCTGGCGCAGGCGCAGAGCGCGCTGCTGGCTTATGACGCCAACGCCTATGCGGCCGCCTTGCAGCGCGTCGATGTGGCGTTGTCGACTCAGTTCGATAGCAATAACCCCGACGTGCAGCAGGCGCGCGTCACGCTCAAGCAGCTTGGTGCGGCACTGCCGCCGAGCCCCCCGGTGCATTTGGGCGCTGCGCTGAGCGAATTGCGTAATCTGCGCACCGTGCATGCATTGAAGCCCGAGTCCGCCGGCGCTGCCCCAACCCCGTCGAGCAGCAGTGCAGCACCGGCCAACGGAGCCAAGCCATGAAGCTGTGGCGCTGGATTCTGCTATTGCTGGTGATCGCCGCGTTGGTGGCTTTTGGCTGGCATTGGGCCGCCAACGATCCCGGCTATGTCTACGTGCAAATACATGGCTGGTATGCCGAGAGAACCGTCGTTACCGCTGTACTTACGCTGCTGCTGTTCTGGGCCGTGCTCAGCGGGTTGTGGTGGTTGATTCGCTGGCCGTTCGGCGCGTTTTCGCGGCGCCATCGGCGCGTGAGCCGCCAGCGCATGAGCGATGGTCTGATCGCGCTGGCCGAAGGTCGTCACGGCGATGCCGAGCGCGATCTCAACCGTGCATCGCGGCTGGACAGTTTTCGTGGCGCTGCCTTGCTGGCTTCCGCCGAAGCCGCGTCGCGTCGCGGCGAACACGCTCGTGCACTCGAAGCACTGGATCATGCATCGCAGTCTGCGCCGCAGGCAGCTCGCGTGTTGCGTGCCCGTGTGTTGCGGCGCGAAGGCAAGCCTGGCGAGGCGGTAGCGTTGCTTGCGCCCGAGTCGGACAGCGGCAGTCTCAGCCCCGGCGGCTGGCGCGAACTCGCGCTGTCGGCGCTGGCCAGCGGTGATCTGCGCCGTGCGCGCCAGGCGCTGGAGCCGTTGCAGAAAAGCGCCGCGTTCGGCACTCGCGCCTACAACGCGCTGGAATCGAAAGTGCTGGTTGCCACGCTCAACGCATCGCCCGATGGCGCCGTACTCAACACGCTGTGGTCGCAGTTGCCCAAGGCACAGCGCCGCGTGCCTGTCATCATCGACGCCTACGCGCGGCGCGCCGCGGGTTTTGGATTGATCCTGCCGGCGATGGACGAAGTCGAATCGGCGCTGCGCCGCGAATGGTCGCCGCTCCTGATCGAAACCTACGGCACGCTCGGCAACAACGATATCGACGCACGCCTGCGCCGCGCCGAAGGCTGGCTCGACGCCCACCCCAACGACGCCAGCCTGCTGCTCACCCTGGGCCGCATGTGCCTGCGCCTCAAGCTGTGGAGCAAGGCACAAACCTATCTGCAGCGCGTGCTCGCGCTAGCGCCCAGCGCATCGGTGTGGGAGGCGCTGGGCGATTTGCACGCTGGCCAAGGCAACGATGCGCTCGCCAGTCGCTGCTACCGAAACGCGCTGGCGTCCGCACGTGGCGAGGCGATCGAACCGCTGCCACTGAATCCACAGACCGGCAGTGTGGATACACGTCCGATCACGATTGAAGAGCGCAGCGAGCTTGGGGTGCCGCGGCTGCGGGAGTGAGTGCGAATGTCCTGAATAGTAAAATGTCTGCTTTCAACCCAAGCGGACGTAACAGCTAATGGGAGAGAAAAGATGCGTTGGCAGTTGGCGTGTATTCCATTGTTGTTCTTCACTACCGTCTCATTGGCCTTTGCTCAAAAGCTGCATGGCTTGGAGCTCGTTTATACCAGGAACGATACAGTTTGCGATGGTCTTGGGAAGATGCTTCGTTCCGACATGCATTGCCGCCCTTTAGACGACACTTCCTGCGGACCATCCAAAGCTTCAGGGCTTGGGGCTTACCCCGGTGATTCCTATAAGCAGATAGCGGTTAACGAGTACGGCTATACGGAAATCGCTTTGCCGACCGTCCCTCCAAAAAACGGCGTGGCCATTGTTTACGTGGAAGAGTTTCAGGGCGATCACCGTGCCCGATTAATGGAGGCATGGAAGATTACTGACACGGATCTCCAGCATGTACTTGCGCTTCCTCCAGGCCCCATGGTAGGAAAGAATGGTTCGCAGATAAGCGTAGCGAAGGAGACGAACTCTGCGGCTTTTTCAGCGATGCTTGGCCACGGTCAAAAAGTTGCAAATGAATGGTCGCCAGTGGTTCCGTTTGGTGAGGCCCAGTTTCTAATAAGTAGGGAGTGCGAACGTTCCAGCGAAGGTTGGAGCTACGGGATGCACGTGTGTCCGAAGATCACGGCCATTTCCGTCTATGAAATCAATTCTCATCAGCCCGCGCTGCAGTGCAAATTTCGTCCACGAAATACTGCACGGGATGACAAGAATAAGAAATAGAGAAGCAGACCTTCAAAAGGCGTTCGCTAGCAGCCGAGGCTGTGTGAAAACAACTAGCCACATGGTGTCGCTATCCTAACCTGACTTGGTGAGTGGATTCGGGCATGAAGCGATTCGTCGAAGGTGTT
>NZ_JACHCP010000006.1 GCF_014207185.1 Rhodanobacter sp. A1T4 | reverse complement strand
CAAGCGCTTGCACTCCGCGTTGGGGTATCGTTCTCCCATCGAGTTCGAGGCACAATGCGGCTAACCAGTCGGTGTCCACTTTTGCGTAGGAACTCCGACGTCCCCCCCATTTTGAGTAGCACATAGGTTTGGAGTCCAATCCCCCTACTGATGGAGATTGGACGTGAAGAAGCGATTTACAGAAGAACAAATCATCGGGTTCCTGCGCGAGGTCGAAGCGGGCATGCCGGTGAAGGAGATGTGCCGCAAGCACGGTTTCAGCGAGGCTTCGTACTACCTCTGGCGTAGCAAATTCGGTGGCATGAGCGTGCCCGACGCCAAGCGGCTGAAGGAGCTGGAGACGGAGAACGGGCGACTGAAGAAGCTGCTGGCCGAGCAGCTGCTTGAGAACGAAGTGATCAAGGATGCCCTGCGAAAAAAGTGGTGAACGCACCGGCGCGGCGCGAGCTGGTGCGGCAGATGGTCGACAAGGGGTTGAGCGAGCGGCGCTCGTTGGCGGTCGCGGGCATGAGCGCCAGCGCGTATCGCTATGCAACGCGACCGGATCGTGACGCTGAACTCCGGCAACGAATTCTGACTCTGGCGCAACGGCACAAGCGTTACGGCGTCGGCATGATCCATCTGAAGCTTCAACAGGCCGGGTTGCTCGTGAACTACAAGCGCGTGGAACGGCTGTATCAGGAAGCGGAGCTGCAGGTGCGTCGACGCAAGCGGAAGAAGGTGCCCGTTACCGAGCAGCAGCCGTTAGCTCGACCGACGACCGCCAACGAGGTCTGGTCGATCGATTTTGTGTTTGATCGCACGGCTGCACGAAGGCCTTGATAGGCGATGAAGGATTTGTGCCTAAATACTCATCCAAGCGGAGACCTACGCCACCGCTCAATTCAAGCGTCAGCCGTCTTTCATCTCGTCTGAATCTCTCCTGACACCACGCTGTCAGCAGGTCTGCTGGAGACTCTTTGACGGCGCCGTGTCGAAGGTGATGCAGCGTGACCCGTCAACAATCGCTTGGGACAAGGCCTGGACTCCGATTGGGAGCCCTCAAATCTCTCACTTCGACCGAAAGGAAACCGTATGAACACCCTCGATATTGCCAACAAACTGGTGGACCTCTGTAAGCAAGGAAAGAACGATGAGGCGAAGGCGTTGTACGCTTCCGACGCTGTAAGCGTAGAAGCGATTGCGATGCCAGGCGCAGAACAAGAAGCAAGAGGCCTTGCCGCCATCAAGGCGAAAGGCGAATGGTGGAGCGCCAATCACGAAATCCATTCGGCCTCTGTCACGGGTCCTTGGCCCCATGGCAATAGGTTCGTCGTCGGATTTCAATACGACGTAACGAACAAGCCCTCCGGCCAGAGAATGAAGATGGACGAAGTCGGACTCTTCACCATTCAGGATGGAAAGATCGTACGCGAGGAGTATTTCTACGCGGGTGGAGCGTAAGTGGCAGAATCCGCCCGCCTGAAGATCGGTTGTGTCTCAGCGACCGCCGCCTAACCCTTCCTTCAAGCGGATCCGCCTATGGCGGTCCGCTTAATTCGCGCGTTAGGCCATAGCCCCTAATCGTTCAACCGAAGGAAGCCAATGCCCACGACCGTAACACTTGAGCGCTTCATCGCACGTGTTGAAGAAAATGCCCATGCCGAAGCATGCGAGGAGTTCTATACCGCAGACTCTTCGATGCAAGAGAACCAATCGCCTCCGCGGGTTGGAAGAGACGCACACGTGACCAACGAACACAAGATCATGGAGCGAGCCAAGTCTGTATGGTCGAAGTGCGTTCGCCCGGTCTTCGTGAACGGCGACAGAGTCGTCATTCGCTGGATCTTTCACTTCGATTGGGCCGACGGCACGGTCACACATATGGAAGAGCTCGCGTACCAGCGCTGGGAGGGTGAACGAATCGCGGAGGAGACGTTCTTCTATGATCCAGCCCAACGCGTTCCCAAGAAGGTCTAAAACCTGGCTTTGGGCCCTACCCTTCCAGAAGAGTTCTTTGAGCTACAAAATCGGTTTGCCGGTGAGTTCATTCAGAAGCTTGTCAACTATCGAATCGCTGTGGCGTGTGTTTTCGACGTTGGTAGATCGTTTAGCGAGCGCTTTGGCGAGTACATCGGCGAGGCGAAGCGAGGTCGCCAATTCCGATCATTTGCAGACGAAAGTGAAGCCGTCGATTGGTTGGAGGAACAATGAGAGCATCAGCGCCAACGCCTGACCCTTCCTTCAAGCGGCCCCACCTCCAGCGGTCCGCTTGAAGGAAAGGCTAGATTGCAAAGGAGAATTGCTGTGACACCCGCTGAAGCAATTACCTTCGTCCGGAAGCACGGCATCGTTCTAGAATCGGCCAACGGCCAAGTTCCCTCGCTCGTTCAGGCAATCACTGGCGATAAGATCAGCGGCAGCTGGTGGACTCATCCTCGCGGCAAGGAAATTTTTCAGATCACGCGTCTTGTTCATGAGTCTGATCAAGTTCTTGTGTGCCGCCTCATCTCTGGCAAAGTCACGCTTGTGCATCGGCGGTTATGGCCTGCCCTGGTTCGCTGTGCCGGGCACTTCCGCCCGGAACAGATTGCGCAACTCGTTGAGCAGCACACGGCGTCAGGCAAACATGTCACAGAAGCGATACCCTTTCCGAACTGGGTGCCAAACGATATTGCTACCCTGGCAAGCACTCTTGATGAGGCATTGGCATTGGATACGCTGAAGTCAATCATCCAGGGAGATACCCATGCAACCTGACAACTCATTCCAGCAGAACAAAACGATCTTGCGCGCTGCTTGATTCAGGCATTGCGCATCACTGGAATATTTTATGAGGAGCTACTCAAATGAAGCATCTAGTCACGATTGCCTGTCTGCTCACAGCAATGTGCTTTTACGCTCTTGGCTTTTCCTCGGGTGCTGCTGTGTTTACTGCAGTAGGCCTTCTCGCTGAAAGCTTTTTCTGGTTTCGGCTTTTTCGTCGTAATCCTCAGCCGCTATCAGCTCCGGCCAAGCAGATTTGAAGACATTCACGGGGTCTTGTCACTGCGGCGCGGTGCGCTTCGAAATCGCATCCGACTTTCCGGAGCTCACGACCTGTGACTGTTCCATCTGTCGGCGCAAGAATGCACTCATGGTCAAGGTCCACGAGAGCCAGTTCAAACTCCTCGCAGGCGCTGAGTCATTGACTCAGTATCAGTTCCATACGTTTACTGCGACACACTACTTCTGCAAAGTCTGCGGTATCTATCCCTTTCACAGGAAACGGATCGCGCCAGATTTTTTTGGCATCAACGTATTCTGCCTTGAAGGTTTTGATACAACAGGCATTCCCGTTCGGGCAACCGTTGGCGCGGGCATGCCGTGACGTTGATTACCCCGGAAAACCCACCACCACTTCACTCATCTGCAGCACCGGCGCGAGGTCGGTGTAGTTGGCGATGTCGGCGAGAATTTCCTTGGCGTGTGGGCCAAAACCGGCCTGAAAGGTCTCGGCGGATTCGCTGAAGATGTGGCACATGCCGACATACGTGGCCGGTGCATCGGGTGCGCCACCGTTGATGCCCTTGTCGACCGTGTAGTACTTGCAGCTGTCGCCCATCAGGCGCTTGACCAGCGGCATGTGCTTGTCTTTGTAGTAAGTGTGGTCGAACCGTGCACCGGGAACGTTGGGATACATCACACTGACCTTGACCATTGCCTGTCTCCTGTTGATGACTTTCGTGGTGAAACGGATTCGCTGAACTCAGAATCGGCCGTCTTTCTGCAGCTGCGCAATCTCTTCATCGGTGAAGAGGCGCGAGCGGGTGAGGAAGCGCATGCCTTCACTATTGTCGAGCGAGAACATGCCGCCGCGCCCCTCGACGACGTCGATAATCAGCTGGGTATGCTTCCAGTATTCGTACTGCGACGGACTCATGTAGAACGGCGCACCGGCGATCACGCCGAGCTGCACGTCACGATCGCCGACAATGAAGTCGTCTTGCGGATAGCACATCGGCGAGGAGCCATCGCAGCAGCCACCGGATTGATGGAACAGCACCGGACCATGCTTTTGCCGCAGCCGCTCGATCAATGCATCAGCCGCCGCCGTAGCGAGGACCTTCTCGACTCGTTTCTCGGTCGTTGTCTCGATGGATTGAACGTCAGACATGGCTGTCTCCTTCATTGGGCTAGAACGTCAGCCGCGCGCCGAGCATGTAGGTGCGATCGGGGCCGGGTTCGAAATAGCGACCGTTGCTGTCGTTGACGATAACCGTACCGATGTAACGGCGATCGGCCAGATTGTCGATGCTGGCGCTGAGCTGCAGTCGCGTTGTCTCACCAAGCGAAAAGGTGTAACTGGTGTCGATGTCGATCAACCCATAGCCTGCCGCATGCTGTGTGTCGGTATCGTTGACGGTGACCGAGCCTACGCCCTGGAGGGTGAGGCCTTCGTGCCAGCCCAGATCGGTACCGTGTTCGAGGCGCAGCGAACCGTAGTTGTCGGGCACGCCAGGTATAGGCGTGCCGGCAGCCACCGCTGTGGTCGGCACCGCGCACGGCGTGGTGGTACAGGTGAAAAACGCACTGCGGAATTCCGCCTGAAGATGAGTGAATCCAGCCGATAGCTGCCAGTCGTTCCCGAGCTGTCCGGTCAACGAAAACTCCAGGCCCTGCCGGCGCGCATCGCCCACATTCTCATAAGTGGCGCGCCCGTTTTCGTTGGTGTCGACGGTGAGTTCGTTGCGTGTGTCGGCACGGAAAGCGGCCGCATCGAATTCCAGCCCGGGCATGATCTGCCACTTGGCACCGAGTTCGAGATTGCGGCTGTACTGCGGCCGCAGGTTGAACGCCAATCCGGGCTGACCGTCGCTGCGATAACCCAGCTCGTTATAGCTCGGCGTCTCGAAGCCCTTGCCATAGCTGGCATACAGGCGCACGGTGTCGGACGGACGAAACTGCACACCAGCCACCGGCGTGGTGGCGGAGTAAGTCACGCGGCCGCTGTCATCGGGATTGGTGGCGGTGATATAAAAATCCTGCTCGTGGAAGTGCACGTCATCGCGGCGAGCTCCCAGCAACAGCGACCAGCGATCGGCAAAGTGCCAGTACCACTGCGCGTACTCATCGACGTTGTCGACATCGTCGTTCTCGTTACGACGCAGTGCGCCGATCACACCCAACTGAGTGATACCGGCACTATTGGTCACGAAGTTGTTGAAGCCAAACCGGCGCTGATGCTGATAGTCGGCACTCAGGCCAAGCACGAACTCGTAGTCGCGGTTGAGCAGATCACCGCTGTGTGTCCAGCGCAGATCCGTGCCGCCGTAATCGGTATCGGGCTGTACCACGCCGCCGGACTGCAGCGGATTTTTCTGGGTTGCCACGGGTATCGCCTGAAACTGCAGAATGCTGCGCTGGCCGTGATAGACCATCGCGCGCAGTTGGTCGTCTTCATCCACCTGCTGTTCGTAGATCAGGCCGAGCTGGGTCTGTTTGGTGCTCTTGCGGGTATTGAACTGGCTGGCTACGGCGGTGGCCTGGCGCGGATCGGCATCGACCTGGGCACGCGTAAGACCCAGTTCGTCCTGCGCGATGGGCTGATAGAAGCGATTCAACACCACAGTTAGCTTGCGCTGCTTGCCTAGGTCGATGCCGAACTTGGCATTGTCCGATTCGCGATGCACGCGGCTGTGCTGGCGATAACCGCCGGAGATGAATTCCGACGCGGCAATGTTGTAGTCGACCGGACCGACAATGCCGCGCGTATCGGCGCTGTAGCGGAACGTATCGTTGCTGCCGCCAGAAAAGCCAAGCGTTGTCTGCGGCACGGTGGTGCCGTCCGCGCTCCACATTTGCACCACACCACCGGCGGCATTGCCGTACAGCACGGAGAACGGTCCACGCAGCACTTCCACGCGATCGGCGCTATCGATATTGAACTGCGAGACCTGGCCCTGCCCGTCCGGCAGCGTGGCCGGGATGCCATCGACATACAGGCGAATGCTGCGCACGCCGAAAGTCGCACGACCACCGAAACCACGAATGGATATCTGCTCATCTTGCGCGTAGTTCTGCCGGTCGCGCGCGATGATGCCGGGTACGCCAGTGAGCGTTTCGGAGAGATTGATACCGGGTTGCGCCGCCGAAGTCGGCTCCACGTTCACCACGGTCAACGCAGCGGGAAGATCGAACGGCGAAATCGCCATGCGGCTGGCGTTGACCTTCACAACCGGCAGTGTGGTGGTTTTGGTATCAGGCGTGGGTGCCTGCGCGGCGTCCTGCGCAAGCACCTGCTGCGAAGCCAGTGCGGCAAAGCAAAGTGCCAGTGCGATTGCCCGATCCAGTCGCAGTGTAACTAACTCTTTCTGCCCGCCTTGATGAAGGCGCATGATGCCCTGCGTCACATCGATCTCCCTTAAGCAAAAGCAAAACCACCGAAGCGCCAGACGTCTCAGTGGTTTCGCATAAACATGGCTCTGCGATCACTTATTATCGATGGGTCCACCACGGTATAGCAGCTTTACCTTGGATTTTGTGGCGTCCTCGAAAGTGAGTGCCTTGTCACCCGCGGGGTAACCGTTCTGCTGCAACAGAAAGGCCATGATCTCCACATAGTCCTCGTGTGCCAGCGTTCCCGGAGATGTCGCAGGCATGTTGTTTGCCACGATGGTAAACACCTCGCTGACGTGGAATTTCGCCTTGGCCGAGGCGAAATTCGGCCCCGTCAATGCAGGACCTGCTCGCCCCTGCAGGGTCGGACCATGGCACATGGCGCAGTAGGTCAGGTACTTTATCTTTCCACTATCGGCCTGGGTCGAAGTAAATAGCGTCGGCGGTGTTGCATCTGTTTTCGCCGACGATTTTTTGGAACCGCAGCGCCGATCAATGCCGCCCTCAACCGCCGACCTTTTCAACATCGCGCTCTTGCCGCGGCTGGATGGCATCGCCACGCCGGCTTGTGCATACGGTGCAAGCAACTTCGCCAACTGGCCTGACTCGGTCATTGCGGCAATCGCTTTCTCGAACTCCATAGCCGCCGGTGCATGCTCTGCGTCATACAGTGCAACGAGGTTGAACTGCGCATGCGGCTCGTCGAGTTCGTGATAGCTGAAACGCGCCGCCTCATGCTTGCCCACCAGATAGTGCACGACCGTCGGCTGCCACAACATCGCCGCATGCACTTTGCGTTTCTCCAGTGCGCTGAGCGCGTCGTCATCGGTTAGATGAATATCTGCATTCACGCCGGGATGATCGACGAAATACAGATTCGGCGTGGTCTGGTAGGTCACGGCAACATCCGTGTTTTTGGGAAGCTGATTCAGCGTAGTCGCCTTGCTACCCTTCGGGGTTACCAGCACGAAACCGGTGTGACCATAAGGTGTGGTAGCCAGCACGCCCGGCGGCGTGGATTTTGAATCAGCATCGACGGGAAAGCCCAGTACCAGCGAACAGGTGGCCTTGGCGAGCTTGCCGAACTCCTTCATGCTGAAACCGTCGTCGTCTCCACCACCGCTGCCATCAAACTCGTGCAAGGCCAGGGTATTGCCTTCCTGAGTGGCAATCGCGTGCGCGAGCCCACTGTCCATTGCTGCGGTCGGACTGCTTTTGTCGATGCAGACGGACAACTCCGCCGCAACGGCGGTGCCGCCGTACAAAAGCACGGCGGCCGATCCGACAAGCCAGGCAAGCTGGCTTTTTTTAAACACCTGTTGCTTCATGCGTTGACTCCGTTACATCGAGAATACGTAGAGGTGCCCACCGAGCGGGATGTTCTGCACTTTCGGGTCCTTGGCCATGTCGCCGCCCCAGATCGGTGTGGCGCCGCCCCAGCCAGCGTAGACGCCAATGTACTGTTTGCCATTGACCTTCCATGTGCTGGGCACACCGATGATGCCGGAGGTCAGCTGCGGGCTCTTCCACAACACCTTGCCGGTCTTGGCGTCGAATGCATAGAAATAGCCATCCGCGCTGCCTGAAAACACCAGTCCACCGGCGGTGCTGAGCATGCCGTCGTTCCACGGAGTTTCCGAGGGGTGGTTCCAGACCTTTTTGCCGGTATTGATGTCGAGTGCGATCACGTCACCGTACTGACCTTTGAATGCCGGATCGGCAGTGACGTTGAACGACTCGCCGAGGAACGGCAGGCCGGCCTTGTAACTGACCGTGGCACCCTTGATCGTCATGCAGGTATGCATTGCCGGCACATAGGCCATGTGGGTCTGCGGATCGACCGAGATCGGCCACCAGTTCTTGCCGCCGAGGAAGCTTGGGCAAGTGAACACTTGCTTGTCGATCGTCGGCCGCATGGCCGGATCGGTGACCGGCTTGCCGTCCTTCATGCCGCTGACTGAAATCGCCGTCACGAATTTCTGCGCATAGATCAGCTTGCCGCTGATGCGATCGATCGCATAGAACCAGCCGTTCCGGCTCGCGCTGACGATGGCCTTGTGCTGCACGCCCTGATAATTGATATCGGTCAGCACCGTCTCGTTGGTGCCGTCGTAATCCCAGCTATCGTTCGGCGTGTACTGGAAATTCCATTTGATCTTGCCTGTCGAAGGATTCATCGCGATGACCGAATCGCTGTACAGATTGTCGCCCGGCCGCAGCGTGGCGAGCCACGGCCCCGGATTGCCGACGCCCCAGAACAGCGTGTCGGTTTCAGCGTCATAACTGCCGGTCAACCACGCAGCACCGCCGCCGGTCTTGTAGGCACCTTTGGGCCAGGTCTTGCCGC
Organism: Rhodanobacter sp. A1T4; assembly: GCF_014207185.1. GTDB lineage: Bacteria > Pseudomonadota > Gammaproteobacteria > Xanthomonadales > Rhodanobacteraceae > Rhodanobacter. Next base: position 449,381 of record NZ_JACHCP010000006.1, on the reverse strand, counting down.
CCGGTTCGGTAGGCGACGGAATGGTGTACTGCTTCCACACTTGTTTGCCGCTTTTGGCATCCAGCGCCGTGATGAATCCACGAGCACCGTACTCACCACCGGACTCGCCGACAATGATCTTGCCCTTGACGATCAGCGGTGCCAGCGTCATCGCATAACCGAGATCCGCACCGAATAGCTGCTTCTTCCAGACCACCTTGCCGGTCTTGGCATTCAGCGCAACCACATAGTTGTCGAGCGTGGCGATGTAGACATTGTCGCCGTACAGCGCCACACCGCGGTTGACCACGTCGCAGCAGACGGTCTTCAGGCCGACTTGCGACAGATCCTGCTGGTACTTCCACAACTGCATGCCGGTGCTGGCCTGGAAGGCGATCAGACCATCTTTCGGGGTGGTGACAAACAGGTAGTCGCCGTTGACGATCGGCGGTGATTCGTGGCCTTGCTCCATGCCGGTCTTGTAATCCCAAACCTGCTTGAGGCCCGCCACATTACCGCTGTTGATCGTATCGAACGGCGAGTAACCGGAACTGGTGTAGTCGTGGCGGTACATCAGCCAGCCGTCATCGGTGGCGGCGGCATTGAGCCGCGCATCGGTGACAGGCGCGTAATCGGCCGCCAGTGCGCTACTGGCCATCACCAGCATGGCGATAAAAAGACTGGTATTGCGGTAGGCATTGAAGCGTTGCATGTATTTCCCCTCGTCGTTGCAGGTTTTCGCGATTTACTTGAGCAGATGGGTACTGCTACTAGCCGTCTTGCAGCGATGTGGCCCTGATCAAATGCACACTTCGGCGAGCGTGCATTTGACCAGCACGTTCTCAATACGTGTTTTCAAACTGGATTTTTCTGCGGGCAGTTCTTCGGAGTCCACGCTGGCGGACGGCTAGATGGCCGCCCGCTTCCCGGTTCGGCTCAGAAAAAGCCCAGCTTTTTCGGCGAGTAACTGACCAGCAGGTTCTTGGTTTGCTGGTAGTGGTCGAGCATCATCTTGTGGTTCTCGCGACCGATGCCCGACTGCTTGTAGCCGCCGAAGGCGGCATGTGCGGGATAGGCGTGATAGCAGTTGGTCCACACGCGACCCGCCTGGATGCCACGACCAAAGCGATACGCACGCGTGCCGTTGCGCGTCCACACGCCAGCACCGAGGCCGTAGAGTGTGTCGTTGGCAATCACCAATGCGTCTTCATCATCCTTGAAGGTAGTCACGGAAACCACCGGGCCGAAGATCTCTTCCTGGAAGACGCGCATCTTGTTGTTGCCGAAGAACACCGTCGGCTTGACGTAGTAGCCGTCCTTGAACTCGCCATCGAGCGTATTGCGTTCGCCGCCGATCAGCACCTTGGCACCTTCCTGCTTGCCGATATCGAAGTAGGAAAGAATCTTCTCCAGCTGTTCGCCGGATGCCTGTGCACCGACCATCGTGGTCGGATCGAGCGGGTTGCCCTGCTTGATCGCCGCTACGCGCTTGAGCGCACGTTCCATGAACTTGTCGTAGATCGATTCGTGGATCAAGGCGCGGCTCGGGCAAGTGCAGACTTCGCCCTGATTGAAGGCGAACAGCACGAAACCCTCGATCGCCTTGTCGAGAAAATCATCGTCCTCGTCCATCACGTCGGCGAAGAAAATGTTCGGCGATTTGCCACCAAGCTCCAACGTGACCGGAATGAGGTTCTGGCTGGCGTACTGGCTGATCAATCGACCAGTGGTGGTTTCGCCGGTGAAGGCGATCTTGGCGATGCGGTTGCTCGACGCCAGCGGCTTGCCCGCTTCGAGGCCAAAGCCGTTGACGATATTCAGCACGCCTGGTGGCAACAGGTCACCGATGAGCTCGGCCCATACCAGGATGCTTACCGGCGTCTGCTCGGCTGGCTTCAGCACCACGCAGTTGCCCGCGGCGAGCGCTGGCGCCAGTTTCCAGCATGCCATCAGCAGCGGAAAGTTCCAGGGAATGATCTGGCCAACGACACCGAGCGGCTCGTGGAACTGATAAGAAACCGTATCGTTATCGATCTCGCCCATCGAGCCTTCCTGTGCGCGAATGCAGCTGGCGAAATAGCGGAAATGGTCGATCGCCAGCGGCACATCGGCGTTAAGCGTTTCGCGGATCGGCTTGCCGTTGTCCCAAGTCTCGGCATAGGCAATCACCTCAAGGTTCTGCTCCATGCGGTCGGCAATCAAATTGAGGATGTGTGCACGCGCGGCGACCGACGTTTTACCCCAGGCGTCCTTGGCGGCGTGGGCGGCATCGAGTGCGGCTTCCACGTCGTCCTTGTCGGAACGCGGAATCTCGCAGAACGGATGACCCGTAATCGGCGTGATGTTGTCGAAATACTTGCCGTTTTTCGGCTCGACCCACTTGCCTCCGATGAAGTTGCCGTAACGCTGCTTGAAGGGAACCTGCACCGCGAGATGTTGCTGCTCAAGCTTGGTCATGGAATAGCACTCCGTGTCTGGGGAAGGTACAGACACAAGAGCAGGAGCCATGCCAGCGGACCTGTCACGAGGTACCGTGCTGCGCTGTGCCAACCCACCAGATCGCACAGCAACCGGGAAAAATTCCCGAATCGCTGCAACGCAGCAATAAACTCGGCAGCTCGGCTGTTGCACTTTGTCGCAGCGTATGTTTTGTATCGAGACACACCTCACGGAGGTGTCGCATATTGCGACACACACAATCACCCATGCGGCATCCGGGTTTTACCGAATCGATCAACCATGCGCGCCGCAGTTTTTTCGACAGTGGCTCCGAACCGCGCGGCCTGGTGTCGGAAACCATCCTCGCCTCATGGCGCCGTTGTCGCCTGCAAGGCCTTGTTGCCGACGAGCGGCCCAGCGTCGCGCTGGTCGAGCGGCATCAGCTGGGCAAGATGCAGGAGCAACACGAGGTACTGCGGCGCCTGTGTCGGCCAGAGCTGGAAGCGCTTTACGCCAGCGCCAATCACGCCGGCAGCATCGTGGTGCTGACGGCACCTGACGGTTTTATTCTCGACGCGCTGGGCAACGCCGATTTTCTCGACAAGGCTGCTCGTGTCTCGTTGCGTCCCGGCGCACCGTGGAGCGAAGCCGCCACCGGCACCAATGCGATCGGCACTGCACTGATCGAACGTCGCGCGATCGAAGTGCGCGGCGGCGAACACTATTACGCGCCACATAAAGTACTGAGCTGCTCGGCTTCGCCGATCTTCGACCCGCATGGTGAAGTGGTCGGCGTACTCGATCTTTCCGGCGAATCGTCATCGCACCATCTGCATGCGCTGGGCATGGTGCAGTTGGCCGTGGAGCAGATCGAGCATCGATTGTTCGAAAGCGGTTTCGACGGCGCCGACATCGTGCGCATCCAGCCCGACGCAGCGCTGCTCGGCACCGCACGTGAAGGCATGCTGGTATTCGAGGCACACAAACTTGTCGCTGCCAACCGGCACGCGCTGCGCCTTTTGGGCATGGACTGGAGCGAGCTGGGCAAGCGCCGCTACGACGAACTGTTTGCCTCGGCATTGCCGCGACCCGGTAGCGTGACCGGCATGCGCTGCCAGAGTGGCGAAATGGTTCACGCACGCCGTGATGTGCCTCGGCAAAGCAGCACACCTCTGCGTGCATTGCGCTCTACGCATGTCAAACCATTGCGTTCGCCCGCGCCGGTTTTTTCACCGACGATGAATGAGGCAATCGACCGCAGCGTTCGCCTGCTCGATGCGGATATCCCTTTGTTGCTGCAGGGCGAAACCGGCACCGGCAAGGAGGTGGTCGCACGCGAGCTGCATCGACGCAGTGCGCGCGCTGGCGCACCCTTCATTGCGGTGAACTGCGCGGCCCTGCCCGAGAGCCTGATCGAGTCGGAGCTGTTCGGTTATCTGCCGGGCGCCTTCACCGGCGCGCGCCGCGAAGGCTCGCCCGGCTTGCTGCGCGAAGCCGATGGTGGAACCCTGTTCCTTGACGAGCTGGGTGACATGCCGCTGGCGATGCAGAGCCGCCTGCTGCGTGTGCTGCAGGAGCGCGAAGTCACACCGTTGGGCGGTAGTCGCGCGCACCCGATCGACGTTACCGTGATAGCTGCCACGCACCGTGATCTTTCCGCAGCGGCAGAGCGCGGTGAATTTCGTGCTGACCTGTATTACCGCATTGCACAGTCGACCCTGCGATTGCCGGCGCTGCACGAACATGTCGATCTTGCGTCGGTCATCGAGCAGCTCTGGCGTGCCTTGGGCGGCGATCAGATTCCGATGCATCTGCATCCCGAGCTGGTGCAGGATCTGGCCAATCGACGTTGGCCCGGCAACTTGCGGCAGCTGGTCGGGTTGCTGCGCAGTCTGATGGCATTAGGCAACGTTGGATCGGTGGTAACCAGACGTGACTTGCCCGAGGATTTACGGACGCACGGTTCGGCGCAGGTACTCCCCCATGCGAACCTGTCGGGAAGCCTCGAATCGATCGAGCTGCACGCCATCGATGAAGCCATCACCACCTGCGATGGCAACGTTGCCGCTGCCGCCCGCAAACTCGGTGTCAGCCGCAGCACGATTTATCGACGTCTTGCGCAACATGGCGCTGACTGACGACGAACGTATCGATGGATCGGTAGATAAATCGGCACGCTAAAGGAACAACTAGCGCATCCGTCCCTCGGCATTACCTGCCCTGGCGCTGTCGAGAATCTCAGGATACGGAAAATCGAGCCCCAACAGCTGACGCAGATCCGGGCTCGCCTGTGCAATGAATTCCGCAGGCAACGCGGCCGGCAGGTTTTCCATCGGCTTGACCCATTTCGGCAAATACTGGATCAGGATCGCCGAACGGTCCTGCTGCGACAGATTGGGCATGGCGCAATGCCATACCGCGCCGAAGAAAACCACCGTATCGCCCGGTTCGCCGAGCATGCGTTCACAGCGATCGTAGAAGCGGTCGCTTTCGACCGGGTAACGCAGCTCGTGTTGCGAGCCCGGTACATAGGCCGTCGCACCGGTTTCGACGGTGAACGGATCAAGCATGATCGTCGCCTGCGCGTTCAGCGGAAAGCTGGCATTGAGCCGCGCCGGATGCGTCAGTGGCGAATGGTAATCCCAGTAGGGATAGTCGATATGCGGCTCCTGCCCCGGTCCACCGGGAAGAATACGATTGGCCGCAATCGAGCCCATGGTGAAACCGGTACCAAGAAACGCACGCATCACCTGCATCAGCTGCGGATGCGCCGCCATCCGTGAGAACACCTCGCCTTTGGCCAGAAGATTCCACACACGCCGCTGCAGGTCGATGGTGCCAGCCTTGCCCGCCGCACCCTGGAAGTGCGTGACCTTGGGCGCCGCGGATTCGGATTCGCGCATCACCACGTCGCGTGCCTCGGCAATCTCCGCCGCATTGAACAAGCCTCGGATGGTCACTGCGCCAGAACCATCGAACAGTTCGCGCACGGTTACTTCGACATCGAGATGCGCCGCATCGATGATTTTCGAACCGACGACAATAGCGGGTGAGCGAGCGGACAGTGCAGACACGATGGCGTACCTCGGACTGAGAAAAAGAGTGGTCCAGGCGAACGCTACGCTTTTTTGCAAGCGCTTGCAAAACGCAGTGCAGCATGCGTAGAGTCGAATGAAACCCACGAGGAGTTTCAATGGAGCAACTACGCATTGGCCTGATCGGCGCCGGCTATATGGGCAAGGCACACACATTGGCCTGGCAGTCGGTGCGAACCGTGTTCGACACACCGCTATTACCCGTCTGCGAAATGCTCGCCACCTCCAGCGATGAGGGTGCCCGCAAACATGCCAGCGCATGGGGCTGGCGACGCTCGACCGGTCACTGGCAGTCGCTGGTCAACGATCCAGACATCGATGCGATAGTGATAGCTACCCCACCGCGCACGCATCTGCCGATGGCACTGGCGGCCATCGCGCAAGGCAAGCACGTCTTCTGCGAAAAACCGCTGGGTTGCTCGCCGGACGAATCGCTGCAAATGACCGAAGCCGCCGAGCGCGCCGGCGTGGCGCACATGGTCGGCTTCAACTACATCCGCACGCCGGCCAGCCAACTGGCGCATGAAATCATCGCATCGGGTGAAATCGGCGAAGTCATCCACATCGCCGCCGAGCATGCCGAAGACTATCTCCACTCACCGCAGCTGCCGGCCAGTTGGCGCACTCGCGAAAGCGAAGCCACGGCGGCTGGTGCGCTGGGCGATGTCGGCGCCCACGTGATCAACGCCTGCTTGCGTCTGGTCGGCCCGATCCGGTCGCTGGTCGCCGATACGCATGTCGTGCAAGCGCGTCGCACAGGACCGCAAGGCGAGGAAGCCGTAGACAACGACGACCTCGGCCAGCTGCTGCTGCGCTTTGCCAGCGGTGCCAGCGGCACGCTCGGTTTCAGCCGCGTCGCGGCTGGCCGCAAGATGGGTTACACCTATCGCATCACCGGCACGCGCGGCGCCCTCGCCTTCGATCAGGAGGATCAGAACGCGCTATGGCTTTTCGATGCGAATCGCCCGCTGGAGCGGCAAGGCTTCCAGAAGATCTTGATGCGCCCCGGCCATCCCGACTACGCGTCGTTCAACCAGGGGCCGGGCCACGGTACCGGCTACAACGAACAGATCGTGATCGAGGCGCGCGACTTCATTCGCGCTATCGCTGGCGGCCAATCGGTGTGGCCTGATTTCCGCGCTGGCCACGAGGTGGACCGTGTTATCGCCGCCGCGTTGCAGTCGGTCGCCGAACGGCGCTGGATCGACCTTTGACGCCAGCAGCGATCAGGCTGTCGCGCTCGACGATCTCAGCATCGAAAATCGTCGATGCGGGGACCTGATCGGGTTCGACCAGCCATGTGGCAATCTGCGCGATGGCCTGCTCGATCATCGCAGCAATCGGCTGGCGCACGGTGGTGAGGCGATAAGCTGCCCATGCGGCGAGCGGCATATCGTCGAAGCCGACGATACTGATATCCCTCGGCACGACAATACCGCGTTCACGGCAGGCATCCATCGCGCCGAGGGCGATGATGTCATCGCCACAAAAGACGCCGTCGATCTCCGGCGAAGCATCGAGCAAGGCGTGCATGCCTTGCCTGCCGTGTTCGTGCGAGTAGTCGCCACCGAAGTGTTTGGCCACGAGTTTGCAGCCATGTTTGGACAGCGCGCGCTCGAAGCCGCGGCAGCGATCGCGCGATGCCATGTCGGTACGTGATGCGCCGAGAAAGGCCAAGCGCCGCAGCCCACGCGCAAACATCAACTTGCCGATCTCTGCACCGGCGGCCGCGTTGTCCACCGTCACCACGGGAGCCGTCGCAGAACCGCCTTTGCGTCCGAACAGATGCATCACCGGCAGGCCTGCCGCCACGCAGCGCTCGGCGAAGCCGGCCGGTGGCGCCGATGTCGCGATGAGCACGGCATCCACGCTGTACTTCAGCATCATCTCCAGCGCAGCATCGGCACCACCTCGCTCGGCGAGATTGGCCAGCAGCGGACGCAAGCCACGTGCCTGCAGTTGCCGGGTGAAATGGTCGAATACATCGAGGAAGGCCGGGTTGGCAAAGTGATTGGATACCAGGCCGATGAGTTCGGTACGACCAGTAACCAGACTCCGTGCCGCATGGTTGGGCCGAAATCCAAGCGACTGCGCCGCTGCCTCGACGCGTGCACGCATGGTCGCGGAAACGCTGGCACCCTCGGTGAACGTCCGCGAGACCGCCGAGATCGACACCCGCGCCTTGTCGGCGACATCCTGCGCACTGACGCGCGAAGGGAAAGCCGAACGAGAACCACGTTTGTTCAATGCCAAGCCCTGAGTAAAAACGACCAGTGAATCATGCATGACAGGTTGCATCCCTGTCTGCAGATCACGCCATTATCCAATCAACGGCTGATCACCACAGGCAGGGCTGCAACCTGCCGATAACCATCATCCAGCAGCCGCGCGACAGCCGGATCGAGGCCACGCATGAATGCCTCGACCTGTATGGTGTAGTCCGATGTGGTGCCCAGCTGCTGATTGATCTGCATATGCGTCAGCGGCTGCTCCAATACCTGCGCGCGGGTACCAAGCGACACCGCCTTGTCGACAAACTGGTGCGCCTGCGGACACGAATCCTTGCGCAGAGATGAACACACGCCGAGAAACGGCGCACCGGCGGCGCTTAGTTGCTGAAACGGCGACGCCGCTGTCCACGCGGTGGCATCGCCGCCAAACGCCTTGTCGTACAGCGGAAAGTGTGGCGATTGCATGATCTGCACGACATCCAACGCAGCGCTATCCAGCGCAATCGTGCCCAGCCATGGCGTAGCACCCTGCCGTATTGCAATGGAAGGCTCCGCTGCAATCAACGCCACCAGGTGCGCACCGGAGGAGTGTCCCATCAAGATGAATTTATGCCGATCGCCACCCCAGGATGAAACCTGATTCTGTGCGGCGACCAGCGCTGCCGCCACGTCCTGCGCCTGCTGCAATGGCACGGCACTGGGCAGCAAGCGGTAGTTGGTGGAGATCACGATAAAACCGCGTGGCACCCAGCGCGCCACCTTGTTCTCGATTACGCCGCGCGCCGCCTTGTCGCCGATGCGCCAGCCACCACCATGCACCATCAAAATCACCGGCGCATTCTGCGCATGCGCCGGTGCATACACATCGAAACGCTGATTCGCATCGCGACCGTAGGCTACATCGCGCAGCACGCGTATACCGGCCGGCAACGTGGCGGACGACATGTCGTCCTGTTGTTCGCCCATAGTCGTGGCGCGTCGCTGCATCATCGCGTCACTTGAGGGACTAGCCTTCGCACACTGGCCTGCCAGCGTCAGCACAACAAGCATCACGATGCGAAACATGACGGCGTCAACTCGATTCATCGCGATCTCCTTGAACCACAGAAAACGCAGCGAAGAGGCCGAGCGTTGACAAAGATAGAGTCAAGGCAAACCGGACGAGTCTAATCCTCGCCCCCACACACGATCTACCCTACGGCAGCAGGAGCCTCAGTGAGCAACCGGCGCTCCGACGTTGCAGAGCTTTTCGAGCAGCTGGGCCTGTACGTTGCGCGGCGTATCGCCTTCGGCGAACGGTACACGCACATACTGGCCATCGGGCTGCAGAAGCATTGCGCTGGTGTTGTCGGTGAGATAAAGATCCAGCGCATTGCGCACGCGTTGCTGCAGTTTTTTGCCCTGAATCGGGAACGCGGTTTCAACGCGGCGATCGAGGTTGCGCTCCATCAGATCGGCGCTGGCCAGATACAGCAACGGCTCGCCATCGTTGGCAAACCAGTACACGCGGCTGTGTTCGAGAAAGCGCCCGATGATCGATCGCACGCGGATGTTCTGAGACACGCCCTCCACGCCCGGCCGCAGGCAGCAGACGCCGCGCACGATCAGGTCAATCGACACGCCGGCGATGCTGGCCTTGTAGAACGCGCGGATCAGCTTCGGCTCGGTCAGCGCGTTGACCTTGATGATGATCCTCGCCGGCTTGCCGGCTTCGGCGTTGGCCGTTTCGCGCGCGATCAGTTCAAGCAACGTTTTCTTGAGAGTGAACGGCGCATGCAACAGCTTTTTCATGCGCAGTACTTTGCCCATGCCGGTGAGCTGGCTGAACAATTTGTGCACGTCTTCACACAGCACCTGGTCGGAGGTGAGCAGGCTGTAGTCGGTGTAAAGCCGCGCGTTGCCGGTGTGGTAGTTGCCGGTACCCAGATGCGCATAACGCACCAGCTCGCTGCCTTCGCGACGCTGGATCAGCATCAACTTGGCATGCGTCTTTACCCCGACCACGCCGTAGATCACCATCGCGCCGGCCTGCTGCAGACGCGAGGCCAGCGAAAGATTCGACTCCTCGTCGAAACGTGCGCGCAGCTCGACCACGGCAGTCACTTCCTTACCGGCGCGGGCCGCGTCGACCAACGCGTCGACGATTTCGGATTTGGCGCCAGTGCGATACAGCGTCTGTTTGATCGCCAGCACCTGCGGGTCCTTGGCAGCCTGACGCAACAGATCGACCACCGGCGCAAACGATTCGTATGGATGCAGCAGCAGCACGTCCTGCTTGCCGATCACCTGAAACAAATCCTCGGTGTGCTTGAGCACCTTCGGCAGCGTCGGCGTAAACGTCGGGTACTGCAGGTTCGGGTAACCGGCCTCGTTGGCGATGCGGAAAAGCCGCGCCAGATTGACCGGACCATTCACTTCGTAAAGCTCGGACTCGGCCAGGCCATATTGCTTGAGCAGATAGTCGGTCAGTTCTTTCGGGCAGTTATCCGCCACTTCCAACCGCACCGCATCGCCAAAGCGGCGCGAATACAGCTCGCCGCGCAGCGCGAGGGCCAGATCCTCGATATCTTCCGGATCGAGCGTGAGATCGGCATTGCGCGTAAGACGGAACTGGTAGCAACCAAGCACCTTCATGCCGGGAAACAATTCATCGACATGGGCGTGGATGATCGACGATAGCAACACATACTTGTCGCCACCGTCGTTGACGGCATCGGGCACACGGATCAAACGCGGCAGCACGCGCGGTGCCGGCACGATTGCCAGACCCGAGTCCCGGCCGAACGCATCGACGCCTTCCAGCCGCACGATGAAGTTGAGGCTCTTGTTGACCAGCAACGGAAACGGATGAGTCGGGTCGAGCCCGATCGGCGTGATCAGCGGTGCGACTTCTTCGCGGAAATAGCGACGCACCCATAGCTTCTGCTTGTGCGACCACTGCAGGCGACGCACGATGCGGATACCCTGCTCGACCAGCGCCGGCAGAATGCGCTCGTTGAGGATCGAATACTGCCGCTCGATCTGCCGATGCGCGATCTCGCTGATCTCGGCCAAAGCATGGCGCGGCGCAATGCCATCGGGACCGATCAGCTCGTGATCCAGCGCGATCTGGCCCTTCAGGCCGGCCACGCGGATCTCGAAAAATTCGTCCATGTTGCTGGAAAAAATCAGCAAAAATTTCAGCCGTTCCAGTAGCGGCGTGCGCTCGTCGAGCGCCTGATCCAGCACACGGATATTGAACTGGAGTTGCGACAGCTCGCGATGGATGTAAAGACGCTTGTCGGTCAGATCGATCGGCACTGGCACCGACGGCTCGCCGTCGTTGGCAGCAGGCACGGAGGCGTCGGTCGGCAAGGCCTCGCGGATAATGCGAGTGTTCATCGGTACAAATCCAATAGTCCGTCAGACAGGTCGTGTGTCCGGCCCGTGGTTGCATCTGGAGGGATGGTAACCCGCTGTCGCGTGCAAGTGCGGTATACCGCAAGACAAGTTAATAACGTACTCAGCTTGCCGCAGTACTTTGACAGGCGGATGACCTTGCGCCATGCGATGCGGATTTGGCACGACGTGCCTTCGCTCAGCCATCACGCTCTGGTGCGAGCGATACGCTCGTGGGATGCCAGATAGCGACTGGGTGCGGCACCCAATACACGATGGAATGCGGCGGTAAACGCACTGGCGCTGGCGTAACCCAGATCCATGGCTACCTGCGTGATCGATTCACCACTATCCAACCGGGTCAACGCGGCCAGCAGACAGGCCTGTTGGCGCCAGGCAGCGAAGCTCATGCCGGTCTGCGCGCGGAACAACCGGGTGAAACTGCGTCGGCTCATGCCGGCGCGGGTCGCCATCTGGTCGATGCCGATCTCCAGCGAGGGCGCATCGATCAGGGCGCGGCACAGTGAAGCCAATCGACGTTCGTGCGGCAGCGGCGTGCTCAGCGCCAGCTCGGGCATGTTGCGGATCTCGTCCAGTAGCAAGGCCATCACCCGTCCATCGCGACCATCCAGGGCGTATTCGGCAGGCAGGTCGACCGCTTCCAGCAACAGGGCGTGCAGCAGCGGCGATACCTCGATCACCCGGCATGTCGCGGGCAGACCAGCCGCATCAGCAGCCGCGTGGTGCACGTAGACACTGAAGATCGACACCGGACCGCGCATTTGCACCTCGTGCACGACACCCGGGGGAATCCACAGCGCACGCTGCGGCGGCATCACCCAACTCCCAGCTGCCGTGTGCACGGTGACCACGCCGGTGACGGCATGCAGCAATTGACCGCGCCGGTGCGCATGCGGCGGCAGCAAGTCGTGAGTCGGGTAATCGTTGGCGGTAGCGAGCACGTCGCGTGGCGTGTCTTCGTAGGGGTCGATACGGGTATTGCGCATGGTCTGGCCCGAATTCGATGATTATTGGCCCATACGTGAATGCGGGCCGTTGCACAGAACTCTATGGTGATGCACCGGATCGCGCAATGGCCGCGGCCGAGCCTTGTTCCGCTATTTGCCCTCTATCGAGTTGACTATGCAGACACGCGTTGATTCCGTTTCCTTGGCGCCATTACCCGCTACACCTGTTCAGACCACGACTGCGGCGCGGGATCGCACCAATTTCGGCATCCTTGGCGCCATCAGTTTTTCGCATCTGCTCAACGACATGATCCAGTCGTTGATCCTCGCCATCTATCCGATCCTCAAGCACGATTTCGCGCTAGATTTCGGTCAGATCGGACTGATCACGCTGACCTACCAGCTCACCGCGTCGCTGCTGCAGCCGTTGGTGGGCATGTTCACCGACCGCCGGCCGATGCCGTATTCGCTGCCGCTGGGCATGAGTTTCACCCTGTGCGGCCTGATCCTGCTGGCGGTGGCACCGAGTTTCCCCATACTGCTGCTGGCGGCCGCGCTGGTCGGTACGGGGTCGTCGGTGTTCCATCCGGAATCCTCGCGGGTGGCGCGCATGGCCTCGGGTGGACGTCACGGCCTGGCGCAGTCGTTGTTCCAGGTCGGCGGCAATACCGGTGCGTCGCTGGGGCCGTTGCTGGCGGCCTGGATCATCGTGCCGCACGGGCGCGGCAGTGTGGCGTGGTTTTCGCTGGCAGCATTGCTGGCCATTGTGGTGCTGCTGCAGGTCAGTCGCTGGTATCGGCACCAGCATGTGAAACAGCAAGGTCGGCGCGCACCTGTGGTGGTACACGCGTTACCCGTGAGCAAGGTGGTGCTGGCGATGAGCATCCTCGGCTTGCTGATCTTCTCCAAGTATTTCTACCTGGCCAGCCTCAGCAGCTATTACACGTTTTATCTGATCCACAAGTTCGGAGCATCGGTGCAGAGCGCACAGGTTCATCTGTTCGTGTTCCTGTTTGCCGTGGCAGCCGGTTCGCTGTTCGGCGGCCCGATCGGCGATCGCATCGGGCGCAAATGGGTGATCTGGGCATCGATTCTCGGGGTCGCACCGTTTACCCTGTTGCTGCCGCACGTCAACCTGTTCTGGACCGGTGTGTTGACCGTGATCATCGGGCTGATCCTGTCCTCGGCGTTCTCGGCCATCCTGGTCTATGCGCAGGAATTGATTCCCGGTCGCGTCGGCATGGTCTCCGGGCTGTTTTTCGGCTTCGCCTTCGGCATGGGCGGCATAGGTGCGGCGGTGCTGGGGCATGTGGCCGACAGCCATGGCATCGAGTATGTCTACCGACTGTGCGCGTATCTACCGCTGATGGGCTTGATCACCGTGTTTCTGCCGAACCTTGAGCGACCTCGACACGCCAAGCTGTCTGCCGTCTGAAATAAAAATCGGCCCGCTGTCATGGCGGGCCGGTTTGTTGTGCGTGTCAGATCAATGTGTCGATGGAGCAGGCCCTTGCACCACCTGCACGATATGCGCCGGTTGCAGGTATTTCTTGAACGCGTCCTGCACCTGCGGTGCGGTGAGGTTGAGGTAGTACTTGGCGGCAACCATCGGCTCGTCCAGCGGCTGGCCCTTGTAAGCCCAGCCCACCAGCGAGCTGGCGATTTGATCAACGCTGGACACGCCCAGGGGAATCGAGCGGATCTCGAACTGGCGCGCGTTGACCAGCTCCTCCGGCTTCACCGGCTTATTCTGCATATCGGCCAGGTTCTGCCGGATCAGACCATCGACCGGTGCGACCTTGCCCGGATCACTGCCGTACTCCACGAAGAAGATCGAGCGTGAGCGGTTGAAACGCAGGCCGGAACTGGCGCCGTAGGCGTAGCCGTGCTTGACGCGCACGTCCACCATCAGACGCGAGGCGAAGCCGTTGCCACCCAGCACGTCATTGCCGAGGTTCATCGCGTAGCGGTCAGAATTGGTCAGATTCAGATCGAGCATCTGGCCCATCAACACCTGGTCCTGCGATGCAAACGAGTTATTGACTACGGTGTAGGCGGCCGGATGCAGCGGCACTGGCTTCGGGATCACATTGGGCTTGGGTCCGCTGGCCTTCCAATCGCCGAAATATTTTTCGACGGTGGCCTTGGCCTGTTCCGGCGTCACATCGCCGACCACGACAAGGGTGGTCAGATCGGGACGATAGGTCGCGTCGAAATAGCTTTTTACGTTCGGCAGGGTCAGCGCGTTCACCGTGGTCGGCAATGCCTCGCGCAAGCCGGAGTCACCCGCCGGCAACATGCCCTTGGTCAACGCGTGGAACATCTTGTACTCGGGCGATTCGATCTCGCCGGCGAGCGTACGCGCCAGCGTGCTGCGCTGCACCTCGAACGCCTGTGGCGGCAGCGCCGGATGCAACTCGTTGTCGGCCAATAGCTGCATGCCCTTGTCGAATGCGCCGCTGGGCACGGCGAGCTTGAAATCGCTGCCGCCCGACGCCGTGGCGGAGATGTCATCCAGCGCCTTGTGGAAGGCGGTGCGATCGAGGTTGGTGGTGCCGTAATCGAACAGCGAGGCCAGCAGCCGACCGACACCCTCCTGCCCCGCCGGCTCCTGCAGGCCAGCGTCATGATCGACGTGGCCGACCACGGTCACCGTCTTGCTGATGCTTTCCGGTTGCACGATCAAACGCAGGCCATTGGCCAGCGTCATATCGGTAGGCGCCAACGTCCAATGCGGCATCTGCAACGTGCCGAGCGCCTTCTCGGCCCATTCCGGCAGCGGCGCGTCGAGCTTGTCGTCGCCACCAAACGATTCGGTACCGCCAAAGCCGCTGCTGTCCGGCGGACGCTTGCCGTCCTCGCTCGGCGTCAGCACCACGGTAATGCGCTGATGCGATTTCAGATACTCACGCGCCACACGGTTGACATCGTCGACCGTCACGCCGCCAATCAGTTTTTCGGCCGCCTCGGGTGAATCCACGCCCTGCCATGCCAGTGCCTGCGACCACGCGCTCGCCAGAGTCACTGCACTATTCTTGTTGAACTCGGCCTGGGCCAGTTCGGAGCGCTTGGCGGCATCGACCAGCTCGGGCGATACGCCTTCCTTGAGCAGCTGTGCGACGACTGCATCGAGACTGGCCTGCGTCTGCTTTGCGTCGCCGCCCTTGGGGAAGCTGGCCTCGACCACACCGATGCCGCCGCGGGTGAACGGCTGCATCTGTGCATCGGCGGTCAGTACCTTACCCTGCGCCGCCAGCTCGGACAGGCTGCTGCGCGCATTGCTCAGCACGTCCATCAGTACCTGTGCCGCCGCGTAGTCCTTCGTCTGCATACCCGGCATGCGATACAGAAATTGCACCGAGCCAGTGCCCTGTGGCGTACTGCTGGCGATGGTCTGCGGCTTGAATGGTTTCAGCTCGATCGGCACGCGCGCCGGCGTGGCGCGCTGAGGAATCGGATCGAACAGTTGCTGCACCTTAGCCAGCGTGGCCTGCGGATCGACGTCACCAACAATCACGAAGATCGCATTGTTCGGCACGTACCAATGGGTGTGGAATTGCTTCAGCACGCCGGAGGTGGTCTTGTCGAACGTCGGCCGCGTACCCAGCGGATCGGCCTCGTAGCCGGTACCGGCGTAGAGCGCACCCTCGGCCTTCTCGAACGCCAGGAAACCGGGATCGGAAATATCGCGCGACACCTCTTGTTCGATTGCGCCCTTCTCCAGTCCCCAGTCCTTGTCGCTGACCAGCAAGCCCTGCATCCGGGTCGCTTCGATGTGCAACAAGATGTCGAGGTAAGCCGACGGCGCCACAAAGTAATACTGGGTTGCGTCGTTGGTGGTGAAGGCGTTGTTGTCGCCACCCATCTTGCCGGTCATCTCGTTCAACTGCGCGCCGGTCATGCCGGTACTGTCGCGGAACATCATGTGTTCCAGCGCATGCGCGGTGCCGGGGTAACCCTTCGGCGTCTCGTAACCACCGGCCAGATAGGTGATCTGGGTGGTCACCATCGGCGCCAGCGTGTCGCGCACGATCACCACGCGCAAACCGTTCTTCAATGTGGCGCGGGTGACGTTGCCGGCTTCGCTGGCCGGGGCTGGCGCTGCGGCGTCAGCGGCATGCGCCACCCCACCCAGCAAACCGATACCCAGCAATACGCTCCATGTCAGGGGTTTGAGCTTGTTCAACATCATTGCCTGTGATTCCTTGTGGTTTGCCGGTTGTGGTGCGGTGTTCGCCGCAGCGTTTGCGTTGATGAATCGGGGACAAGCCTAGCGATTCTGGGTGTCCAGCGTCTCCAGTCCGTGTGCCATAAGACATGATTGCGCGATGCATGTGTTTATCGGTTAAGCATCCGATGGCTAGTCGAGGCGTGCACCGATTACCAATGGCTCCGGCTCCAGCTGCACGCCGAAGCTTGCTTTCACACCGTCCATCACGCGCTGCGCCAGCGCCCAAAGTTGCTCACCGCTGGCCTTGCCGTGATTGACCAGCACCAGCGCGTGGCGATTGGAGATGCCCGCATCGCCTTCACGCAGGCCCTTGAAGCCGGCCGTCTCGATCAGCCACGCGGCGGACAGTTTGCTGCGGCCTTCGCCGGCCGGCCACGACACCAGCCCCGCATGCTCACGTGCCAGCGACTCGGCCAACGTGCTGTCGACGATCGGGTTCTTGAAGAAACTGCCGGCGTTGCCGATCACATCCGGGTCGGGCAATTTTTTCGTGCGCAGGTGCACCACGGCTTCAGCCACGTGGAACGGCGCGGGCTTGTCCACGCCCATGCGCTGCAGCTCGTCGTGGATGCCGGCGTAGTCGGTGCGCAGCTCGCGCTGGCGCGGCAGCACGAAGCGCACGGCGGTGACGATGTAACGACCCGGCTCACGCTTGAACAGCGAGTCGCGATAAGCGAATGCACAAGTGGCATGATCCAGCGTCACCACTCGATGCTCGCGGATATCCCACGCCTCGACACTCTCGACGAACTCGGCCACTTCGCAACCGTAGGCGCCGATGTTCTGGATCGGCGCCGCCCCGACCGTGCCGGGAATCAGAATGAGATTCTCCATGCCCGCGTAACCCTGACCCAGGGTCCAGCGCACGAAGTCGTCCCAGCGTTCGCCTGCGGCCACCGCGATGCGCGCGCTGTCGTCATCGCTCTCAACTTGGACTCCGCGGGTGGCCATCACGAGTACGGTGCCGTCAAAGTCGCCGGTGAACAGCACGTTGCTGCCTTCGCCCAACACCAGCAGCGGGCGGTTGCGGATGGCCGGAAACTGCAGCAGTTCGGGCAACTTGCTGGCATCGCGGATTTCCGCCAGCAGGCTAGCCTTCGCCGCCACACGCAGGGTGTTGCGCGTCGCCAGCGATGCGTTTTCGATCAGCGTGTAACCGCCCATATCCGTGCCTTGCGGCGACCTGTTCATGCGCTCAACCGGCATGCGAGTCTTCCCTCTGCCGACGCATTTCATCGACGCATTCGTTGACCAGCTGCGGACCGCGATAGATCAACCCGGAATAAATCTGCACCAAGGCCGCACCGGCCTCGACTTTTTCGGCAGCATTGCTGCCATCGATGATGCCGCCCACGCCGACCAGCGGAATACGCCCCTGTACCCGTTTGCTCATACCGGCCAGCACTGCCGTGGCACGATCGAACAATGGCTTGCCGGAAAGGCCGCCCATCTCGGCGCTTTGCGGGTCGTCGGCCACCGATGCGTGGTCGATCGTGGTGTTGCTGCAGATGACGCCGTCGATGCCGGTATCGAGCAACACCTCGGCGATCGCATCGAGCTCCGCTTCGGCAAGATCGGGTGCGATCTTCAACAGCATCGGCTTGCGTTTGCCCTGCTGTGAGCCGAGTTGCTCCTGCGCCTCGCGCAACGTGGTGATGAAACGACGCAGCGTCGCCTCTTCCTGCAGATCCCGCAGGCCCTGCGTATTCGGTGAGGAAATGTTCACCGTGATATAGCTGGCGTGTTCATGCACGCGACGCAGACAGATCAGGTAATCGTCGACAGCCCGCTCGTTCGGCGTGTCCTTGTTCTTGCCGATGTTGATGCCGAGCACGCCGCGATACGCCGCCTTCTGCACATTGCTTACCAATGCCTCGACGCCGCCGTTATTGAAGCCCAGCCGATTGATGATCGCTTCATGTCCTGCGAGCCGAAACATGCGCGGCTTGTCATTGCCCAGCTGCGGCCGCGGCGTGACCGTACCCACTTCGATAAAGCCGAAACCCAGCGTGGCCAGTGCATCGAGATGGTCGGCATTCTTGTCCAGACCCGCCGCGAGTCCCACTGGATTGGGAAACATGATGCCGAAGGCCGTCGTCGGCAGATCGGCCGGCCGCTTGGCCAGCCAGTGCGCGAAGCCGCTACGCTCAGCCACGCTGAGGCCATAAAGGGTAAGGCCATGCGCGACTTCGGGATCGAGCTTGAACAGCAGGGGCCGCAAAAAATCGTACATGTTCAGGCCAGGTGTCCCGCGAACACGCGGGTGTCGTAGTCGAAGCTTATCGTGCCGTGCTCGGTACAGGCATCGAATAATTCGCGCAGCGCTTTCAGCATCGGCGCATGGTTGGGATGGTCTTCCTTCGGCGCGTACGACGATGACATCAGACGCCCGCGCAGCGCCTCGAAATCCAGCTGCTGGCTATGCGCGAAACGGGCGCTGCCGACAAAGCCCTTGCCGAACCATGCTCGCATACGGGCATCATCGGCATAGCGCTCGGCAACGCTGGTGTAATCCGTACCGTAGGTTTGCAGCAATAACTCGTAGCTTTCCAGAAACGGCGTGCCGGTGAGTCGGCGCGAGTTCCACCAGATCGCTGCGAGACCACCGGGCCTGAGAATGCGCGCAAACTCGCGCCGCGTCGTTTCCTCGTCAAACCAGTGAAACGCCTGCGCTACCGTGATCAGATCGACGCTGGCGTCATCCAGGCCAGTAGCATCGGCGCGGCCATCGATGGTGCTGAAATGGGCGTTGCCGCCCAACCACCTTTCAGCCGCCGCGCGCATAGGCGCATTCGGCTCGACCGCTATCACGCGGTAACCCGCATCGAGCAACATCTTCGACGAGATGCCGGTGCCGGCGCCGATATCCGCGACGAGCCAATCGGTGCTGACAGCATGCTCGCGCTGCAGCCAGTCGAGCAGCGCAGTTGGATAGTCGGGACGATAGCGCACGTAGTCATCGACCCGATCGCTGAAACGCGCCGTGGATTGCAGGCTGGTCATTTTATTTGGCCGCGGTTATTTGGCGTTGCTTTATTTGGCCGCGTTTTATTTGACCTTGTTTCATTTGAATCCGGCATTTCATACACTCCAAACTTCATGCAACTCTTTATGCATGCTCAGCCATTGAGCATCTGGCCACCGTCAACCACCAGTGTATGGCCGGTGATCCAAGCCGCGTAAGGCGATGCCAGAAACAGCGCCGCATGCGCCACTTCCTCCGGCCTGCCGAAGCGACCGAACGGAATCTTCGCCAACGTGGCGCGATAGGCCTCCGGCGCCTCGTGACTACGTCGCTCCCACAGACCGTCGGCGAATTCGATTGAACCGGGCGCTATCGCGTTGACGCGAATGCCGTGCTTTGCCAGCACGAGCGCCTGCGAACCCGTGTAGTGCGTCAGTGCCGCCTTCACTGCAGCATATGGCGCACCGCTGCCGCGAGGACGCAGCGCGGCGATCGATGTGGTGTGCAGGATGCACGCGCGCGGCGACGCCTGCAGAAACAGCAGTGCCGCACGTGAGGCGCGAACGGCAGCAAGCAGATCCACGTTGATGCCGGACGCCCAGCTCTCTTCGTCATCGCCAAAGCCAAAGCCGGTGCCGTTGTTGATCAGTACGTCGATACCGCCCAGCGCGTCAGCTGCGCCAGCGATATAGCCATCTATGTGAGCAGCCTCGGCGAGATCACAACGCTGTGCATGGGTAACGCCGCCGAACTCGGCCACCTGTTTACGGGTCTCTTCCAATGCGGCTTCGCCACGTGCGCAGATCGACACGGCAGCACCGGCCTGCGCGAACGCCAGCGCCATGCTGCGACCGATACCGCGGCTACCACCGGCAATGACGACGCGATAATCGCGATAATCAAACGGACTGGATGGCGATAGCTCGGCCATGACAAATCAGTGCCAGAACGTGCCGACGCTGAGGAACAGCACGCCAATAATTACCAGCACCGCCAGCACCGCAAAAGCCAGATGCACGTAGCCCAGTACCAGTCCAGCGATCGCCATCCCATTACCTTCCACTAAGGTTCCTGCGGGAGCGCGGCGTATTTCGCTGCGTGCCAGATGGCCGCAGACGATCGCCACGATCGCGCCGATAAACGGCAGCAGCAACCAGGTGAGAATGCCGAACACAAGGCTGACGATCGCCAGCGTGCTGGTAGTCGTCGACTGGTAGGAAGGTTGATAGCTCATCGGTTAGCTCACGGATGCCGGGTGGGAACAACGCCTTCGTGACCGAAAGGCGGACGATCCATCATCCGCCTTTCGCTATCGGCATTACAGATAGAACTTACAGGTCGAACTTGATGCTACAAATCAAATTTGATTCCTTGGGCCAGCGGCAACGAGTCGGAGTAGTTGATGGTGTTGGTCTGGCGGCGCATGTAGACCTTCCAGGCGTCCGAGCCGGATTCGCGACCGCCGCCGGTTTCCTTTTCGCCGCCAAACGCGCCACCGATTTCCGCACCCGAGGTGCCGATGTTGACGTTGGCGATGCCGCAATCCGAACCGGCCGCCGACAGAAACTGCTCGGCCGAACGCAGGTTGTTGGTGAACACCGACGAGGACAGGCCTTGCGGCACGTCGTTCTGCATCTCGATGGCTTCGTCCAGCGTGCTGAACGGCATCACGTAGAGGATCGGCGCGAAGGTTTCTGTTTGCACGACTTCATGCGAATTGGCAATGCCCGTGATGATCGTCGGCAGCACAAAGTTGCCCTTGCGATCGGTCAGCGCCTTGCCACCCGTCAGCACCTTGCCGCCGGCAGCCTTGGCCTTTTCGATAGCGGCCAGATAACCCTGCACTGCCTCGGGGCTGTTGAGCGGACCCATCAACGTGGTAGCAAGCGTGGGATCGCCGATCTTGCCTTCAACCTGACCGTAGGCCTTTACCAGGGTCTCGACCACGCTGTCGTGGATCGAGTGATGCACGAACAGGCGGCGTGTGGTGGTACAGCGCTGGCCGGCGGTGCCGACGGCGCCGAACACGATGCCGGGAATGGCCAGCTTCAGGTCAGCGGTTTCATCGAGGATGATCGCATTATTGCCGCCCAGCTCCAGCAGCGAACGGCCCATACGATGTGCCACACGCTCGCCGACCATGCGGCCGACCTTGGTCGAGCCAGTGAAACTGATCAGCGGGATACGCTTGTCGTCGACAAAGGCCTGCGACAGCTCGGTGCCAGCATCGTTGAACAGGAAAAACAGGTCCGGGAAGCTACCGGCCTTCAGCGCCTCGTTGCAAATCTTGATCGTGGCGATGGCCGACAGCGGTGTCTTCGGCGACGGCTTCCAGATGCAGATGTCACCGGCAATCGTGGCAAGCATCGCATTCCACGCCCACACGGCGACCGGAAAATTGAACGCGCTGATGATGCCGACCAAGCCAAGCGGGTGGTACTGGTCATACATGCGATGGCCCGGACGTTCCGAATGCATGGTGGCGCCGTACATCATGCGGCTCTGGCCGACCGCAAAATCGGCGATGTCGATCATCTCCTGCACTTCACCATCGCCCTCGGGCTTGATCTTGCCCATCTCGAAAGCGACCAGCGAACCCAGCGCATCCTTGTGCTTGCGCAAGGCTTCCCCGCACAAGCGTACCGCTTCGCCACGCAAGGGCGCCGGCGTCGTGCGCCAGACCTTGAAGGCGGCCTGGGCGCGCTCGACGATCTTCGCGTAGTCCGCTGCGCTGGACGCATGCACCGTGGCAATCACCTCACCACTAGCCGGATTCACCGGCTGCAACGTGCCGGCATCGGTGGTTTTCGACCACTCGCCCTGACCGAGATACGTGCCGGACTGCGCGTCCGTAAGGCTGAGCGCATTGAGGATTGCATGGGACATGGATGACTCCTGAGACGACGTGGCACCTGCCGGTGCCGTGAATTGAAGTAGCTAGCCCACCATTCTAGCAGGCGGCAAAAGGGAGCCTGACCGGCTGCACCTGCAACACGCACACGACAATCGTCGATTGGCATCCAAAGAGCGAGGAACTGCCTACGTGACACTCGACCACCATCGGCAAGTTTTTAATGCTCACATTGCCAGGTTGTTTGGCGTCAGCACTTGCTTTGCCGATGCATTACCGGGCTCACGCCTGAACTCCTCCCAGTCCCGCCAGGCCGCATAGAGCAAACCGGCGATGCCCAAGCCAAATCCAAAGAGAATCAGCCAGAAATGGCTTGGGCGGTAATCGAAAAGTACCCTCTGTTTGCCGGCGGCTAGATTGACTCGCTGGAATATCTCTCCTGTGCGTTCCAGCGGACTATCAGAGCCATTAACACTGGCCATCCATCCCGGATAGAAAGCCTCGCGACGTATGAGCTTTGCGGGACCCTGGCAATCCAGATCGGCCTCTCGTCGCGATACGCTCTTCAGATCGCAGGGGCCACCATCCACTTCGAAATACGGCTTGGGATTTGGTAGCTCGTAGATGTCCATATCCCGCCCACTGTAAACAAGTTTTTCCTCCGCTGCGTCTTGACCCTTCGGAGCCAATTGAAGGCTTACTGCCGGGGCAAAGCCAGGCGCTGCGTTGTCCAGCGTCAATTGTTGTGACGAACCGGGCGTCACGGGCCAAATCCATATGGCAACTGCCGAACGGCTTTGTTGATGACCCAACTTGACGGTGAGACGCATCGGTCCAGCGGATGGCATGACGAGCGCTTGATGTAACGTGATCTTCAATGCTGCGTTATCTACCGACTCACGCAGATTACGTTCACCGGCAGCGCATGCGCCGCGATCAATACAGAGTTGAGCGGTCAAAACACCATCGGCATGGTCACCGTAATTGCCGATCGTTACAGTGAGTCCGGTGATATGTCGACCTGCTGCACTGGACGGCAAATTCCAGTGAAATACTGCAACCTGACCGTCCTGCAAGGACAACGGCTGATTACCCCCGTCACGAATATCTGTGCTCAACAATTTGATGAAAGGATTTTTTTCGTGGTTTGAAAGTACATATTTCACTCCCAACTCTTCATAAGCCGAGCGACGTGTTGCCAACTCCTCTTCGACGGAAATTTCGTGATCGCTACGAGGATCTTCACCAATAAAAGTTACGTTGTCTGCCGATGGATCAATATGTTTATGAATATAATCCATCCAATCTTGACTTACAGGCAAATAATTATGATTAATCTGGGCAATACGAAAATAGGATCCATAGTTGGGAGCAAGCGGACCCAGCGAGTAAATTCTCTGCAGCGCAGTATGAACCTGCAGAAAAGCAACACCCGACTCCTGCTTAACAACATCCCGTCCACCGCTGCATATCGGCAGGGAAAAAGCAATGCATGAATCAACGCATAGTAGTAACACTATCATTTCAGCGCAGCGGCGCCAGTGCTTATGCAATCCAATGAGCACCATTCCTGCCAACAGCGAAAATAACAACCAAAATACCGACAAATAAAAATACGACCTATAATCTATGGATAGTGATAGATTTTTAATCATATCCCGAGCCGACCATAAGCCACCAGAAATCACGATCAGAATAATCAAAAAAACCAGCAACTGTCTTTTGTACGAAGAAGGTACATTCCGTTGTAGACCGTCAATACCCAGAGCAACCATTACCACTCCGGCAAACTCCCAAGACGGATTTGAGTAGCGAAAAAAAGCGGCTGATTTGACCATAGGAAGCACATTCATCAAGTCGCTAAAAGGCCGCCAATCAAACGTCTTTGCAAGACATAGGAACATCCAGACGAACAGGCACGCGGTAAGCCGGCGTGGCGCAAACATGATGCCCATGATTGCAAAAGCCAGTTGCAAGGCCGTGAAATACCCACCGATGTTGCCCCAAATAGCACCAAGCAAGGGAGTTTGGTCATTGAAGCGATCAATAGGTCCGAACAGCCAGGGTATCAATGACAGCAGCGACGATGCTCCCGGCAATGCAACATGAGCAAAGGCGCCATCGTGGCCCCCGATATACGCGCGGCCTAGATACTCAGCGAAAGGACCAAGGAGTGGCAAACTACACAGAAGGCCAACGCATACAGCTATAAAAAGCTTGCCAGCAAATACAAATTGCTGACGCCGGGTAAGTCCATCAAGTCGAGCGATTACCCACAACCCGGCAAATAAGCCGTCGATATAAGCTGTTTCTGGAAATCCAGCATAAAGCGACCAAGCTAATGCCGAGGGTATCAGTAGCCAGCTGCCGGAATGACCACTACCTATCCGCCCACGCAACTGCTCTATACCTAACAAAAGCATAGGCAAGAAGGCTATCGGCGCCGCTATGGGGGCACCATGCCAGGCAAAAGTTCCGTTGAACTCGAATAGTACTGCTCCGACCAACGAAGCCAAGACAGTAAGACTGAGCCTACGCAGCAGGGCATAAGTACATAAGCCCGCGATGATTTGCAAAACTATTTCTACCCAGAGTCCCCCTGCACGAAAGTGATAGAGCAAAACAAAAGGAAGAAAGAAAGAGCCTGGCTGAGCTTCAGCTGCCAGTGGCAGACCCACGCCTGTATACGAGTTCCACCAGGGTACTTGACCACTTAACCACTGATCAGCCGAAAGCTTGCCTAAAGCTTGAGCTTGGAATCCAACGTTTGGATCTATCCATGGATAGCCTCCGCCAGCTTTGAAGTGATCACCCACCGCCCCAACAAAGAGGGAGGGATCGGGGTCCCAGTAACCCAGCAATGCTGGCAAGCGCATCAGCACAGGCAAAAGGATCAGTAACCAGATGCAAAACCGGTTACCCGTATGAAATTTAGACAAAAGCACTCAAATCCTTGATTGGCTCGATGTTGGCTTCAACCTTCGTAAAACGGATAACTCAGATAGGCCAACATCTTCATCTCACGCCGACCTCGGGTCACCGTATCCAATACTAAGCCAGTCACGAAGCTGAGCATGCCCAGCAACATGACGCCCGTAGCCAAAATGACTGTGGGAAAGCGCGGCACCAAACTGGTATGCAGGCACTCACTTACCAAAGGAATGCCCAGCGCTGCAGAGCCAACCACAAAGACCAGGCCGATGACCTGCGCGATAGGCGTCATCCTTTGTTTCGCTGCGAACCCCGTCAATACAGCAACTCTGGGTTGATTCATGGCTTGGGCTCTTGAGCCAGATACAATATGTCATAGTAAGTTGGATCACCCGGTATACAAACATCCCTAATTCGGCAGTTAAGACGCGGCTGGCCAGTACGACGAAATCGCGCCACGACCGGATCCATGCGAAAATCTCGCCGCTGCCCTCGTAGCTCAGTTGGATAGAGCGGCCCCCTCCTAAGGGGCAGGTCGGACGTTCGAATCGTCTCGAGGGCACCACTGCTTGAATGCAAAGGCCGGCGATGCCGGCCTTTGTCGTTTCAGAAATCTGCCCGACGCCATGTGCATCAGCTCACGAGCTGCACGAGAGCATTGAGCAGCCGGCTTTTTGCCGAGCCCAGTCTGGACGTTTTTGCGCGTAACGCTCACGGCCGGGCTGGTCATCATAGGGACGGCGCATCACCTCAAGCAGTTCGTCGATGCCGCTGTTGTCGCCCCGCTCGGCAAGATCGATCGCCTGCTGCGCGAGGTAATTGCGCAGCACGTAGCGGGGGTTGGCGGCATTCATGCCTGCGCGTCGCTGCCCGGTCGATTGCGGATCACTGGCCAGTCGAGACGTGTAGCGCCTCAGCCAGTCGTTGAGGTCTCCCGTCGCATCAAGCTTCTTGGCTTCGTCATAAAAAGCGTCATCGAACAACGCGAGGCTCGGAGCGCTGACATCAACGTCGGCCAGTGCGCGAAACCACAACGTCATATCGACTTCGGCCTGTTGCATCAGCGATTGCAGCGACTGCATGAGTGCCACGTCATCATCGTGGCATTCGACCAGTCCGAATTTCGCGGCGATATTGGCGCGATCGGCCATACCGAACGCGGCGGCATAATGATCGAGCCCAGCCTGCAGCGGATCGGTGCTGGCAAACAACGGCGCCAGCGCGCCGGCCAGCCGGCTGAGATTCCACCATGCCACATTGGGCTGCTGACCGAAGCGATAACGCCGGCGCTGCGCATCGGTGGTGTTGGGCGTCCAGTCCGCATCGAAATTATCGACCCAGCCGTACGGGCCGTAGTCGATGGTGAGACCGAGGATCGACATGTTGTCGGTGTTCATTACGCCATGCACAAAGCCCACACGCATCCAGTGCGCCACCATCTGCGCAGTACGCTCGCACACTTGCGCAAACCACGCCGCGTACATTGTCTCGCCTTCGCCCTTCAGCTCGGGAAAATCGCGGCGAATGGTGAAATCCACCAGCTGCCTGAGCAACACGGTATCACCGCGTGAGGCGGGCAGTTCGAAGTTGCCGAAGCGGATGAACGACGGTGCCACGCGGCAGACGATCGCGCCACGTTCGGGCGCCGCATTGCCGTCATAGAACATGTCACGCACAACCTGCTCGCCGGTATCGACCAGACTCAGCGCGCGTGTGGTCGGTACACCGAGATGATGCATCGCCTCACTGCACAGGAATTCACGCACCGACGAACGCAGCACGGCACGACCGTCCGCGCCGCGCGAGTAAGGTGTCAGACCCGCGCCCTTCAGCTGCAACTCCCAACGCTCGCCCGCCGCATTGATCGTTTCGCCAAGCGAAATCGCCCGCCCGTCACCCAGCTGCCCGGCCCAGTTGCCAAACTGATGACCACCGTAGTTGGCGGCGTACGGCTGCATGCCATCAAGCAGCGCATTACCGCCGAATACCTGTGCAAATTCCGGCGAGGCAACATCCTCGGCGCTGAACCCAAGCGTGTTCGCCATCTCGCGTGAATAGGCCAGTACACGTGGCTGGCTTACCGGCGATGGATCGACGTGCGAATAAAGTGCGGTCTCCACCTGGCGCCGACGCGAGCCCTGCTCCGGGTCGCCCGGCAAATCGCGGATGAACGCATTGTCGAAAGTCGGCTGGTGCATGCGGTGCTGGCCCGGATGGTCAAACCACTTATATGGGGGTGCAGTTGGCCCTCGCCAACGATGCTGGCTGGCGCAACCGCTATAGTCGCACTTTCTCCGTTGCTACCGTACGACATGAACGACACCGTCAGCCCTTTCATCACCGCCGATTTGCAGCCTGAAGATGCACCCTATATCGATGCCACGCGTCGCTGGGTGGAACGTGCGGTGGTCGGCCTCAACCTGTGCCCGTTCGCACGGGCGCCAATGGTGCAACAGAAGATTCGCTACGCCGTGAGCCATGCGCGCGATACCGACACCTTGCTGGACGATCTGCTGGGAGAACTGCAAAGCCTGAACGCCATCGACGCCAGCGAATGCGAAACTACCTTGCTAATTCACCCCTATGTGCTGGGCGATTTTCTCGACTACAACGATTTCCTCGACAGTGCCGACGCAGCGGTGGAAACGCTGGGTCTGGAAGGCGCGCTGCAGGTCGCCAGTTTTCATCCGCATTACCAGTTTGCCGAGAGTGCACCTGACGATATCGAGAATTTCAGCAACCGCTCGCCCTACCCCACCCTGCACCTGCTGCGCGAAGCCAGCGTGGAGCGTGCGATGAAAGCAATGACCGATACCGATGCCATTTATCGCCGCAACATGGACACACTGCAGCGCCTGGGCACCGATGGCTGGCAGGCGCTGTGGCGCGATAACGCCGGGTGACGGCGCGCGACTGAATTCTCCCGGTTCAGGTGCATCGCCATCGATGCTGTCATGCTGACGAGTGAAAAATCTCCCCAATCCCTACGCGGAAAGCATCGACCCCAGCATTCGCTGCACGTCATGTGAAGCCATCTGCTGTCGCCTGACGGTCGTACTGATGCCCGACGATCACGTGCCCGAATGGTTGATCCACCGCGATCTGCGCGGCATGGAAACGTTGGCCAAGGGTGAGGATGGTTGGTGCGCGGCGGTTGATCCCAACACCTCCCGTTGCACCATCTACGACGAGCGACCCTCCATCTGTCGCAAGTACGCGATGGGCAGCCCGAGCTGCCAGGACGAGCGGCAAAAGTGGTATGGCGAGTCGATTCCGACGCAGGTCAATCTGATCTGACGACTGATCTGATGAAGATTCCTCGTTCGTTATTACCAACGAATCAATCGGTATCGAAAATCCGCGCGACTTCGCCAGCGTCCATTGCTCGCCATTCGCCGAGCGGCAACTCACCCAGGGTGAGTCCACCCACCGAAACACGCCGCAATGTTTCCACATGGTTGCCTGCCGCGGCAAACATTCGTCGTGCCTGGTGATAGCGCCCCTCGGTAACGGTCAGTCGCGCATGGCGCGGCGCAAGCACTTCGAGCACGGCTGGCGCCAGCGGCTCCTTTTCCGACTCCAGCATCAGCGTACCGCTGGCGAACAATTCGCCCTCATCGCCGCGCAGATCCTGCGCCAGCGTGGCCTCGTAGACCTTGGCTACTTGTGCTTTGGGGGAGATGATCCGGTGCAGCAACGCACCATCGTCGGTAAACAACAGCAAGCCACTGGTATCGCGATCGAGCCGTCCCACGCTGGATAACGCCGGCGTACGCACGCTGTAGCGCGGCGGTAGCAAGTCGTAGACCACGCGGCCCGGGTCTTTGCGCGAGCAAGTCACGCCCAACGGCTTGTTCATCATCAGCACCAGGCCAACCGGCGGATCGATCGGCTCGTCGTCAATGCGAATGGTTTCGTGCGCGACCACGTCATCGGCATACAGCACTTCACCTTCGAGATCGGTAATGCGCCCGGCGCGGAACATCTGCGAGACATCCTTGCGGCTGCCGTAGCCCAGGTTTGCAATCAGTTTGACCAGTTTCATCCACGCACTCCGCGAGCTTCGATCACTTTGAAACCATCCTGCATCGTCACCGCATGCACCTCGCGGAAACGCTTCATCAGCAACGCCTCGTAAGGCAGATGCCGATTCGCCACCAGCCACAGGCAACCGTCCGGTAGCAGCGCATCGGCCGCGCTGACGATGAATGCCTGACCCAACGCGGGCAAATCCGCACGCCCCTGATGGAATGGCGGATTGCTGACGATGGCATCATATTTTTGCGGCAGCCCGCGTGTCACATCATGCCAGTGCACCGAAGCCTCCACGGCTCGACCGCTGCTGTTACGCGCATTGTCCAGATTGATCTGCGCCGATTCCAATGCACGCGCCTCGGCTTCGTAGAGATCAATCGCGGATACTTTGGGACAGCGCGCGATTACCTGCGTGGCGAGGTAACCATAACCGGCGCCGAGATCGGCTACACGACCATGTAGATCCGCCGGCAAATGCGCCGCCAGCAGCGCTGACGCGCGGTCGATGCGATTCCACGCAAACAGACCAGGCCTGCTGATATAGCCATCCATGATTTCTCGCGGCGCGTCCAGCAACAGCCACTCGCCCAGCAATAACTGATCGATGTCCGTCACGCTTGGCGTGCTCCAGAACACGCGACATTTATGCTTCGACAGATGCTGCACAGCACCGGCCAGTTTCGCCAGATCCGCCTCACCCGACTTCGCCCCTTCCGTATTCGGCATGCTGGCAAGCACTGTCCCACCCGGCGCCAGATGCCGCAACGCGCGCGCAAACAAGGCTCGCGCCTCCTCGCGCTGACGCGGCGGCAATAGCACGATCAGCGAAAACGTTTCGCTCTCACCCGGCTCACCTACGCTAAAGCCATTTCGACCGAGCTCATCCGCGAACGGCATGAAGCTCTGCTCGCATAGCCAGCTTTTCGATGCCTTTTCGCGCAAACGCAGGCCCGCACGCGCGCGCAGAAAAAGCACGCGACCGTCCGCCGGCAGGCGCAATTCTCCCGTATCAAGTGGTACGAACAAGGCATCCAGCGCCGCATCGGGCGGCGCTGCGAAAACACCGATAGCTGTCACGTAAAGGCTTCAACGCTGAATAGGCGTGACATTGTACGTCGTGGCAAGTTCGGACATCGAATATCGCCTAGGGTTGCCTCATGCAGCACTTCCAAGCCATGGGGCGTTCGGCGTCAACTCACGAAACAAGGGCCCGTCTCGCGCACTTCGACGGTGGCCCACGCCGCCGCCGGGCACTCGGCAGCAGCAGCTATCGCTTCGTCCCTGCTTGTGCAATCCAGCAGAAAGAAACCGCCGACCATTTCCTTGGCCTCTGCAAACGGGCCGTCCTTCAGCACGCTTTTGCCTTCGCGTTGCTGTACGCGCACGCCGTGAACATCGGGGAGCAGCGAATGGCTCGCCGTCAGCAGGCCACGCTCCTTCAAGCTCTCACCGAACGCCACCATTTGCGCGTAAGCCTGGCGACCCTCATCGGGCGTACGAGCTTCACGCTGGCCGCGGGGTTCGACGATCAGCAACAAGTAAGCCATGAAATGCTCCTTCGATAATTTGGTCGGATCGGGTCGATGACGGTAATGGCAAAGTCGTCGACAGCATAGATCCATTCGCGATAGCCCCACCGATCAACCACAGGCGGCGGCGCGCTTCAGCAGCAGTCCGTGCTCGCAGGCATTGCTGGCGAGCGCGGCAGCCCGCAGGAATTCATCACGAGCCTCGTCCACGCGCCCCAGTCGGCTCAGCAGGTCACCACGTACGCTGGGCAACAGATGGTAGTTATCCAGCGCAGACGCCTTGACCAGCGCATCGACCAAGTCCAGCCCCGCCTGGGCGCCGAACGCCATCGATACCGCTACGGCACGGTTCAATTCGATGACCGGTGACGGCGTCAGCTGCGACAGCGTCGCATATAGCTGGGCGATGCGCGGCCAGTCGGTTAGCTCGGCGGCCAGGGCACGTGCATGGCAGGCAGCGATCATTGCCTGCAGGGTATATGGACCGACGGGACCGACTTTTATCGCGCGACCCAACGCATCGAAACCGCGCTGGATCAGTAGGCGATCCCAAAGCGAACGGTTCTGCTCCAGCAGCAGCACCGGATTCCCTCCAGCGTCGATGCGGGCTCGTGCACGCGATGCCTGGATTTCCATCAATGCCACCAACCCATGGACTTCAGCCTCAGCCGGCATCAGTGCGGCCAGCACACGGCCCAGGCGCAAGGCGTCCTCGCACAGGCCAGGACGCATCCAGTCGTCACCGGCAGTCGCTGTGTAACCCTCATTGAAAATCAGATAGATGACTTCCAGCACCGATGCCAGGCGTTCGCCCAATTCGGCGGCTCTTGGCACCTCGAACGCCACCTTCTTTTCAGCCAGCTGACGTTTGGCGCGCACGATACGCTGGGCGATGGTCGGCTCCGGCTGCAGGAATGCGCGGGCGATCTCGCTGGTCGTGAGTCCGCCGAGCAGGCGCAGGGTCAATGCCACGCGCGCATCGGTGGAGAGCACCGGATGGCAGGCCACGAACATCAGGCGCAGCAGGTCGTCGCCGATCTCGTCATCCATGGCATCCTCGATGTCGGCCGTGCGCTGCTCCTGTTCGGACTCCAGTTCGTAGCCGAGCTGCACATGCTTGCGTTCCAGCAGCTTCTGGCGGCGCAGATGATCGATGGCACGGCGTTTGGCGGTGGTTGTCAGCCACGCCGCCGGGTTGTCCGGAACACCGGTTTGCCGCCAGGATTCCATCGCAGCCACCAGAGCATCCTGCGCCAGTTCCTCGGCCACGCCGACATCGCGCAGCATCCGTGCCAGCACCGCGATCAATCGCGGTGATTCGATGCGCCAGAGCGCCTCGATGCGGCGCTGAAGATCGGTCGACGTCATAGCCGCCGATCAAACCATTGCCGACTGACCGATGCAAGTGTCGGAAATGCGACACGGACTCACGATCTCGAACGCAGCCGCCGCTCCTGCTCGCGTAGTTCTGGCGTCAATGCCTCACCGAAATCCTCCGCCTCGAACACCTGACGAATCTCGATTTCGGATTCCCCGTCGAACGGATTGGGGCAGCGCTTGACCCATTCGATCGCCTCTTCCCGCGAGCGCACCTGCCACAACCAGAAGCCGGCGATCAGCTCCTTGGTTTCGGCAAACGGACCATCGACCACGGTGCGTCTGGCACCGGAAAAAACGACCCGTACACCCTTAGAGCTGGACTGCAGTCCCTCGGCGGCCAGCATCACACCGGCCTTGACCAGCTCCTCGTTGAAACGGCCCATTTCGGCCAGCCGCTGCTCACTGGGCATCGTGCCTGCTTCTGAGTCCGCCGTAGCCCTCACCATCACCATGAATCGCATCGTCGTGCCTCCCGTGTTGGACCGTGCCTCGAATCCTGCTCTCGAACCAACTGTGACTTGCAGCCTTCCTTGCTGTGAAGTCGTCTATACGTCGTCGTACTCGTCATGTCGGCGCCACCATAGGTAGGGCGCGGTTTGCGGATGGCCGCTGGGTGAATTTTCCCAATCCTCCTGGCGGCCCAGCGGAGTCAGATCGAGCAGCGTCCAGTGGCTGCCGAGCGCTTCAACGCCGCGCCCGGTAGTGAAATAGGTGCGAAAGACATCCGTGCCATCTCGCAGAAACACGCTAAGGCCGAATGCTTCGCCTTGATCGGAAGTGACCCCGAAGTCGGTGTTGAAATCGCTGTCGATCGACGAATACCAGGGCACCGTCCAGCCCATGCGTTGACGGTAAGCCTGCAGATTTGCCAGCGGTGCGCGTGACACCAACACCATTGAAGTCTCGCGGGCATGCAGGTGCGCGGATTGCCCCAGGTTATCGACGAACATCGAACAACCCGGGCAACCGGCGTTCGGCCAGCCGTGCACGCCCGGCGCAAACATGAAGTGATAGAGGATCAATTGGCGGCGGCCCTCGAACAGGCCCAATAGAGAAGCTTCGCCTTCGGGCGTGTGGAACCGATAGTCCTTGTCGATACGAACCATCGGCTGACGACGCCGCTCCGCAGCCAATGCATCCCGTGCGCGGGTCGCTTGCTTCTCTTTCGTCAATAGCCGCGCGTGTGCGATCAGCCATTCGTCTTTCGACACGATGGGAGGAAGATTCATGCGTGTACTCCGGTTTGCAACGGCTCAGCCGTCCTTTTCGCAGTTGACCATCCAGGGCGTACCGAAGCGGTCGACCAGCATGCCGAACCGGACGGCAAAAAAGGTCTTTTCCATTGGCATCCGTATCTCGCCACCTTCCGTCAGCGCTGCGAACACGCGCTCGGCCTCGGCGACGGTATCGACATTGAGCGATACGGAGAAACCCTTGGCTTGTCCGAACGGCTGATCAGCTATCCAGTCACTGCCCATCAGCTGTTGATCACCGAAGATCAGATGGGCATGCATGATTCTGTCGCGCCATTCGGCCGGCATCGCGTCGCAGCCGGGTGCCTCGCTCGCCCGCACGATCCTGTCCATCGTGCCTCCCAGACACTGCTCGTAGAACTTGAACGCCGCCTCGCATTGGCCATCGAAAAACAGGTAGGTAATCAATTTCATGGTGTTCTCCTCGATAAAACCTGTGTGGTGTATGGCAAGCATTAGCCTCAACAGACATGCATCACCACAGTGGATTCAAGTCGGGAAAGGCTCACGCCAGGCCTCCAGTTCATTCAGGCGGTTGTGCCAATCGCGCACATGGCGAAAATCATCCAGCGGGATGTGCGCGTGTTCTGCATAGGGCAACGTGATTGCCACCGTGAAATCCGCCACGCTGAGTTGATTGCCGACCAGCCAGCGACGGCCCTCCAAATGCGCATCAAGAACGGCGGCATAACGGCGGAACTGCTGCTGTGCATCTGTGACAACACCAGGATCGGGATCACCGAGACCGAAGCGCGCCTTGATGATGTATTCGAAATACAGCTCACCGGCATAGCGGTTGAAATGCTGAGCTGCCCAACTCAACCAGCGGATGATCTCGATCTGCCGCTCGTCTTGTGGCCAGAGGTCCGAACCGGCGCGCGTGGCCAGATGGCAGGTGATGGCATCGGCCTCCCAAAAGACCCGATCGTCATCGACCAGTGTTGGCACATGGCCGTTCGGATTGATCGCCAGATAATGTGATGTCTTCTGCTGGCCACGACTGAGATCGAGAAAAATGTACTCGACGGGTATCTGCAGATACTTCGCCACGGCG
Source organism: Rhodanobacter sp. A1T4 (assembly GCF_014207185.1). Taxonomy (GTDB): domain Bacteria; phylum Pseudomonadota; class Gammaproteobacteria; order Xanthomonadales; family Rhodanobacteraceae; genus Rhodanobacter. The sequence goes on along the minus strand of NZ_JACHCP010000006.1, from coordinate 415,062 downwards.
CAGGCTTTGCGCGGGGACAGCACGTCTGAGTAATAGAGTTTCATGATCGGCGATCCTTTGGCTCATCGAGTTCAGGACGGCTCTTCGGGGGAAGCAGCAGGCCTTCTCAGTAAAGAGCCAAAAATCGACTCTATGCCTCCATGACGAACGGGATCGACCCGAATCGACATCGTCATGGATTCCATTGAGCCCAGGAGACGGAACCGGCCCTGGCAAGCACTGAAAGCCCCTGATTCTTCCTTGACTTCAGCACGTATGGGTGTGGGTTGCAGCCGGACGAATCTTGTCCGGACGGATGAATGCGTTCTTGCAGACCACCATGATGGGCTGGAACCTGGTGCGAATGCGCAACATTCTGGCAGGGAGCGCAAGATGAGGCCGAGTTGCCTCGACCTCCGCCGTAAGGCACCGGTCTTGCATACGAAAATGGATCGAGACGCTCTTCGACGATGAGAAAATAAAGTGGACCGCGTGATGTGAGTGCGCGGTCAGTGCGTTTTTCAACGGCCTGCTAGGGTGCGTAGTCAATCTTGCGCATCTGCGTCGGCAGTCCCCGGCACCTGCGCAGCCGGTAGCAGGTGATCACCCACAATTGAGCGAGCCGGGCATGTCGCCAGTGATCCACGGCACGCCAACGCCAAGCAAAAAGTCACTCTGTCACGCATGCTGTCTGTCGCAGGGGCTGCCATGGCTCCTGCTGGCATCAGCGGTCAAAGCATGAAGCGCGACGCCAGGATGCTTAGCGCGAAGAACTGCGCCAGCACTACCCAGACACCAAGCGTGATACGTTCAGCCGTGTCGTTCTCCTGTCGCCTCAATGCAAACCACAATGCGAAGGGGATTAATGTGTAGCGTCCTTCAATCAACCAGGATGCCGCCAGATAGAAAGTGGCAAACGGAAAAAGCAGCCAACCCTGTGGAGCGCTGAACTGCGTATGGGCCAGCCCGCAAGCTGCAATAGTTGCGACTAGGCCGAATCCCCACCAAGCCCAGTGATTTCGGGTAACTGCAACAAGCACGGCGTTGTGCAGAAAATGATCCGCCGCAATCAGGTTGCCAAAGCAGGTAACCGCGAAACCCGCGGCATAGATCGCAAAAATCCCCAGTGGGAATAGTAACCACCAAGAGTTCGCATACGCGGTCAGCGCGAATCGCCGCAAACCACCCCATAACTGCAGTGGGAGGAAGATGCCCGCAACGAAAAGGAAGAAAAACGGATTACCCCAATGGAGGCTGGCGTCCGGATGGATATTGGCCAAGGCATTTGCGAAAACGATGCTGCCGTTCCATGCCCAGTACGCCAGAAACAAAAGCGTTGCAACGCAATATGGCCACACAATGCGGAATACCTCGGATGTCGCAAGCCAAGGGCGCCAGCCCGTCTCCCGCAAGATAGGCCAGAGTGCATACATGGCCAGGAAGCCTGCCCATACGACATCGTTCTGCCGCACTGCGATTGCTGCAATCAAGACCAGGGCAGCCCACAGATGACGATCACGCAATGTAGCCCAGAATGCGGCGAGCACCAGCGCTACCGATAAGACATCCGTATAGGCCAGGAAGCAGTACGGATACAGCAATGGAAAGAACAGGAACTGCGCAACTGTGCGCGACAAGTGCTCCTGCGCCAACTCTCGTCGCACCAGATAAAAGAACACGCCGCCGAGCAGGCCAAAGCACATGTTGACCGTTCGCGCACCAGCCAGCGACTGGCTACCGAACAGTTTCATGATGGCAGCCAATAGCAAATGGTAGCCTGGGATATTGGTCAGATTGGAATTGACGTCGTGCAAGTCACCGTGAAGGAAACTGAAAATCTGCGCCGTGTGCGCCCATTCGTCGACGATCAGCGTATTCGTTGCGCGTGCGCGGATCACAACCACTAGCCAGAACAAGGCAAGCAATAGGCAACCTGCCATATACAGGTATCGAGAAAAGGCAAAGCTCGCTGTTTGCGGTACACGAGGACGCCGCATCTTCGCCGGTATTTGAACCATCGTCTCTGGTAACCACAGTCTTAGACTGCTTAATCATCGCATTGCTTCATTGCAGTGCAAGAAGAACCTGTTCAACCCAGCCGCTATACGAGCTGGCGGAAATTCCCGGCTCAACACCGTTTTGTCATATCAGGCAGGGTGACGGATACCGGCGCCAGCCAGTACACCTGAGTTGATTCAGCGCGTGGCGCCCACTGTGGATACCTGCACTGGCAACTCATCCATCATCTGCTTGGCCAGTGGCTGGTAGCCACCTTGGAAATGGTGATCGCCCTTCTTCGGATGCATGACGATCCACTTGGGCACGTTCGGCTCGGTGCAGACGGTGTCATCCGCATCGTCGAGGCCGTAGTAGCAGACTACTGGTGGCTTGTTGTCGAGCGCCTGCAACGGCGGCATGGCGTCGTATTCCTTGATCGGGTTGATGCTTTCCATCAGCGACTTGAAGTGGTCCTGAAACCAGCCCTGCTTGATCATGTAACCCTGGAGCTCAATTTCGAAATTGACCTCTTTGCTCGGTGCCAGCAACACCATCTGGGTGATACGCGCACGATTGGCGGGACTGAGCTTGTTGACGAGTGTGGGCAGCAGATCGGCACCGAAGGAATAGCCGATCAGCCAGATGCGTGGCTTGTTCCATGCCGCGGTGTACTTGGTCATCAGCGCATCGAGTTCAGCAGCGGATTCGTCAGCCGTGCGGTTGCGCCAGTAGTACTTGAAGGTGTTGATCCCGAGCACGGGAATACCACGATCGATGAAGGCGATGCCCAGGCGTCGATCCAGATCGGCCCAGCCGCCGTCGCCGGAATAGATGATTGCCATCACGTCGCTTTTGCCAGCCGGTGGCGGCGAGCTGAAGCTGCTCACCTGCATCGGCACAGCAACGCTTTCGAGACTGACGCGGGCGAACGGCTGCCATATCAGCAACACCACCACAGCAACGACGACCACGACGGCCAGCACAACCAGCTTCTTGCGTTTCATCGGCCTGCTTTTCATCGACGTACAACACCCGTGAGGCCGCCAGCGATGAGGCTGGCAACGTTGGTTAGAATCATTGGCAAGGCAATACCACCAGGCACAGCCATGTAACGCGGTTCCCATTCCGGATCGAACTTGTCCTTGTAGCGCTGCAGCCCGCGGAAGTTGTAGAAACGCTCGCCACGTCCGAATACCAACGCGCCGAAGCGATTCCACAACGGTGCCTGCCGTCGGTTCTGCAGACCGGCCAACGGTGCCATGCCGAGGTTGAACCAGCGATAGCCCTCACTCTTGGCCCACTGCATCAGCTCCACGAACAGATAATCCATGATGCCGGTGGGGCCATCGGGCAAAAAGCGCATCAGATCGACCGAGGCTTCCTCACGTGTTTCCGTCAGAAACAGGTTGGCAAAGGCCACCAGCTTGTCGTTCTGCCACACCAGCGCCATCGGCGTACGCACCAGGTAACGTGGGTCGAACGCGCCTAGCGAAAAGCGTTTTTCGCGCCCGCGCTTGTCGCCCATCCACGCATCGGAAATCTGCTTGATCTGCGGCATCAACGCTGCCACCGCTTCGGCCGGCACGATCTCCAGCCGCAGGCCATCGCGACCGAGTTTGTTGACTGTGTTGCGCAGCACCTTTTTCGATTTGCCGTCGAGGTTGAAACCGTCCAGACGCACGCGTGCTTCTTCGCCGATCTTCAGCAGGTTCATGCCCACTTCGAGATACAGGTCGAGATCCGCCGGGCTGACCTGATAAAAAACCGGCCATCCACCTGCGCGTTCGCACTGTTCCAGAAAAGCCCATACCAGCTCGCGGCGAACATCCTCATTCGCGCCTACCGGATCGCCCATCGTGACCCAGCTGCGGCCTTCAATGTCGTACATCACAAACGCCCTGTGTTCGGCGTCGAACAGCAAGGTCTTGTCACCCATCAGCGCCAGATGCGCCTGCGCCGATGGAAACTGTTTGATCAGTGGCAGCGCCTGTGCCAGCTCCGTTTCCGTGGGAGGTTCGCGATGCAACTTGACTGGCTTGATCAAACTGGCCAGCGCAAACAGCATGCCCGCCGCCGCCGCCGCCACCAGCGCTCGCAGCGCACGCGGTGCACCACCTTCATGGAAGCTGAATTCCCACCACAGGCTGTTGCTGTAGTCGACGTGCTTGAAGCTGAACGTTACCAGCCACACCGCGCAGCTCAGCACCGCAAGAATCGCCAGAATCCAGCCCAACGAAAACGTGGTGCTGAACAGCGAAGCGCGTCGGTAGAACAACCGATGCGCCGGCGCCAGCGCCATCGCCAGCAGGGTGAGCAGGGTTGCTTCTTCGTAGTCGATGCCCTTGAGCAGCGAAAAGATCGCACCGGCCACCAGCAGGATCAGCGTGAGCACATACGCCGCATCGAGCCGACGCTGCAGCCCACGCGCGAGAATCAGCAGCAGCATGCCGATCACGCTGGCCAGCAGATGCGACACCTCCAGCACGGACAGCGGGAGCACCTCGCGCAGCATCTCCATGCGGTTGGGCAGCGCACGCGTAGCACCGGAGAACAGCAGTACCGCGCCGGAAACCAGGGTCAACCCGGCAAAAAACGATGGCAACAAGCCGGTGAACCACGGCGACAGCAGCGACTTCTCACGGATGCCGCGCGCCTCTCGCTGCAGCACCATCACGATGGCGCCGCACAGCGGCAGCAGATAGTAGACCACCCGGAACACCACCAGCGCGCCGAGGATGGGCGCTGCCAACGCCTCGTTGCCGGTGGCACCAAAACCGGCCAGCATGATCGCCTCGAATACGCCCAGCCCGCCGGGCACATGACTGATCAAGCCGGCGATCTGCGCGATCACGAAGATCGCCAGGAAATGCCCGAAACCGTTGTTGAGCTGATCGGGCATCAGTATGTACAGCACCGCAGCCGCCAGACCCCAGTCAAACGCACCAATCAGGATCTGCCGAAAGCCGGTCGATACCGATGGCATGTTGATGCGCAGGCGAAAAATACGCAGTGGCCGATGCAACAAACCGCCAGCAAGCCACAGCAGCGGCACCAAAGTCAGCGCCATCGCAATCGGGATACGCAGTTCCGCCATCATGCGTAAAGGCGCCATCGGGAAATCCAGCGGCAGCGGTATGCACAGCAACGTGACGCCGGTCAATGCCAGCAAGCCCAACCAGAAGCTGGTGGTGCAGAACAGCACCACCTTGGCCACCTCCGCGGTAGTCAAGCCGTTCTGTATGTAGAAGCGATAGCGGATCGAACCCGACACCAGCAACGACATGCCCACGGCGTTGCTGAAGGCGTAACTGATAAACGAGATCAAGCTGACCCGTCGCCACGGCAGCTTTCGCCCGATCGAGATCAGCGCGTAACGGTCGTACAACGTCATCACCGCATAACCCAGTGCAGTGAACAGCGCAGCCAGCAGCAGCCGCGGACGCGACAGCCGGTTCACGTACTTGCGAACCTGGTGGTAATCCACCTCTTTGGCCAGCAAATGCAGTGCCCACAGCGCCAGGCACAGCATGGCTACCGAGAACAGCGGCCCGGCCAGCCGACGCAGTATCACCATGCGCTGGCTTGGCGGTGCCAGGGCCTGTTCGGCGCTCAAAGCCGGCTCAATCTTTTCCTGCTGCACGTCTTGTGGCTCTGCGCCCTGTGGCTTCACGCGACGACGAACTCCCTCTGATAGCGGTCTAGTGTAAAGCCTCACCTATTTCAGGTCGTAAATAACCTGTTGCCTGCGATCGTCTTCGTTGCTATCGATAAGCCGTGGCCTGAAGCGGCCGCTGACACCGCGCGAACGCAAAGTGTATCAAGGGGGCGTGTTGCCATGCCCCAGACGCCCCACCCAACGGTATAGCAGCATCATCACGACCGCGAATGTCGCGCCACCGATCCACAACGCCGGGCCGCTCGCGAACGCATCGCTGACCAAGGCGAGCGGATAGTCCTTGCCGGAAACTGCCACAAAGGCGGCGATAACGACTCCGAGCAAGCCTTCGCCCACGATCATGCCGGAAGCCAGAAGCACGCCGAGTTGCTTGGTCGCCTCGGGATCTTTCGAAGTGTGGTCCGCGCGGCGATCGAACCACCAGCCAGCCACCGCCCCAACTACCACCATCAAAGTGCTCTGCGTCGGCAGGTAAATGCCAAGGCCCACCGCGAGCGGCGACAGGTGTGCGGACTTGGTCGTGCGGCGCAGCGTTTCGTCAATGGCGATCATCACCACACCGATTACACCACCGATCTTGATCAGCCCCCAGTCGATATTGTTCTGGATCACTCCCTGCGCCAGCGCCGAGATCAGCCCCGCCTGCGGTGCGGCAAGTGCATTGGCGCGTTGCGGTCCAGGTGCGCCGACGAATCCATACGCATGGTTGAGCAAGTCGAGGATGGGCGGAATGATCGCCGCACCGGCAATCACGCCGATAACCAACGCCCACTGTTGTTTCGATGGCGTGGCGTCCACCAGCTGACCGGTCTTAAGATCCTGCAGGTTGTTGTTGGCGATGGCCGCTGCGGCAAACACAATCGAGGTAATGAACAGCGCGAATGCCACCAAGGCTTTTTCGCTATCGGCGGGCAGCATCGAACGCAGACCAAATACAAGTAGTAGAGCAGCGCTGATTACCACGATGATGCCGATGCCTGAAAGCGGGCTGTTCGACGAGCCGATCAAACCCGCCATATAGCCGCACACAGCCGATACAAAGAAGCTCATCAACACCACGAAGATCAGTCCACCGACGACGAGTGCCGTGATGTGATCGCCCAACCCGTGCCCTGCCGTTGCGGCAAAGTTGGCAATCAACCAGCCAATCGGCAGTAGACAGACCAGCGAAATCAGACCGACTTGTCCGATCGGAATGTCCTGCTCGGTCCGCGGCAACGAGGCGGCATGGCCAGCGCCGCGCGCGCGCGAGGCGGCCATTGCCGAGGTCAGCCCACTGATCACCGGCTTGACCAGTTTGGCAAGCGTCCAGACGGCAGCCACGCCAATGGTGCCCGCGCCGACGAAGCGCACCTTGTGGCTCCACGTGGCGCCGGCCAGTTCCGCAATCGACCCGGTCAAAGGTGCCAGCGCGGAGAAATGCGGCACCCCCCAGCCCCAGCCGATCAGCGCCCCCACCAGCATGGCCACGCCCACCCACAGTCCCACCAGGTGGCCGATGCCGAACAAGGCGAACGAAAGGAAAAAATCAAAACCGGTCACACCGCCCTTGTCGCCGCCGACGCGAAAGTAATGCACCACATCGCCTGCGAACACTCGCGTTGCCACCACTACAGCAAAAACCGCCGAAACGATCGAACCCCACAAGACGGCCATCAGGCCAGCGCGATTGGATTCCGCCGCCGCCTCGGCGCTGATCCCTTCGCCGGTACCAGCACCCACCTTCAGCACTTCGGCGCAGGCCACGCCTTCGGGATACGGCAAATCGGAATTGGTCACTAGCGCACGACGCAGCGGGATCGAGTACATCACACCGAGAATGCCGCCCAGAGCGCAGATCGCGAACGACGTCCAGTAATTGAAACCGGTCCACCAGCCGATCAGAATCAAGCCAGGCAGTACGAAGATAATCGAAGACAGCGTTCCAGCTGCTGACGCGACAGTCTGCACGATGTTGTTCTCCTGCATCGTGGCGCCCTTGAAGTAGCGCAGCACCGCCATCGAGATCACCGCCGCCGGAATCGACGTGGCGAACGTCAGGCCGGCTTTGAGGCCGAAGAACACGTTGGCCGCGGTGAACACGACGGTGATCACGATACCGATGATCACGCCACGTAGGGTCAACTCGGCGCGCGGCGCGGCGCTGGACGGTAACTGTGCACTCACGAATGATTCTCCCCGGACGGATTCTGCCGGGAAAGATAGCGTGGAATCACCGTGCGTGGTGATTTTGCCGGCGTTGCGGCATAGCTTGGCCGTGCGAAAAACATGTTTTACAGGCCCAGACGGCTTTCGAAACGGCGCAGTTCGCCGGAAAGCGGATCGACAAACGTCAAGCTTTTCGCCAGCAATTTCAGCGGACGCTGATAGTCGTCAACGTCCTGGGTGGTCAACGTCGGATACCAGGGATCGTTGAAAATCGGCGCACCCAGCCCCGACATATGCACCCGCAGTTGGTGCTTCTTACCGGTAATCGGATGCAGCGCGTAACGCCAGAGATCATTGCCGCACTCGATCACTTCGATACGCGTCTCGCTGTTCGATTCGCCATCGATTTCATGCGTGCGGAAAAACGGCTCGCCGCGTACCAGCCGCGTGCGTCGCGTCAATGGAAACGACGACTCTGCCAACGGCGGCGCCAGCGCTTCATAGCGCTTCTCGATACGCTGTTGCTGGAACAGCGCCTGATAGGCGGATCGACTCGCCCTATTCGCCGAAAACAAAACCAGTCCGGCGGTCGCACGATCGATCCGATGCAGTGGCACCAGATCTGGATTGTCCAGCCGGCGCATCAGCCTTCGCAGCAAAGTTTCTTCGACAAAACTGCCGCTCGGGACCACCGGCAAAAAATGTGGCTTGTCGGCCACCACCAGATGCTCATCGACGTGCAATACCGTTTCGGTAAATGGAATCGGTGTTTCATCGACCACTTCGCGGTAGTAATGAATGCGCTGCCCGACTCGCGAATACGGCGTTGCCAAAGTGATCGCCCCACCCTGCGCATCCAGCACTCGCCCACGCGCCATGCGATCCACCCACTGCTCACGGCTGATCGCGGGAAACGCGGCGCAAAGCCCGTCAAGCACGGTTTGCCAAGGGCCAGCAGGTAGATGCACAGTGCTGGCTTCGGCTTCACGAATATAAGGCGGTGCGGGCAGGCTCATGCAGCCAGTGTAGTGCGCGGCAACAAATCACCTGCACTTTCTTTCGATCATCGCTTCGATGCGCATCATATGTACTTACGAGTGACATTAAATACACTCGATTCGGGCAAGAATTCGCCCGGAAATGATCCATGTCGAGCGTTGACTTGGCATCGATTTTGCGAACATCAAGGACGCACCATGCAAGCTTCCCGTGTTTTTGGACAAACCACTTTCCACCCTCACTCGCTTATCTCGCGGCTTGCTTCTGCCGCCTTGCTAGCTCTCTCCCTTTTCCTATGCTGCAGCGATCGCGGCCTTGCCGCCAGTCTTGATCCTGGCGTCTTGAAAAAGGTGACGGCCGCCACCTTCGAAGTGGTCATTCCCAAGCCGATCGACGACCCGCTTACGTATGAAAAGCCGCTGCCGCTGGATCTGTTGCCGTATCAATTTCGCAATGACAAATACTTATCCATCGGCACAGCGTTCGCACTCGGTGGAAATTGCTATGTCACTGCCGCACACGTGTTGGATATCGGCATCGGTAGCCCGATGGGCGCACCGGCGCTGCGCGATGCTAGCGGCCACGTTTATGCCATCGACAAGATCATCAAGTTTTCGCTTGGTCAGGATTTCGTGGTGTTCTCGTTGACCCAGCAGCCGCCAAACACGGCGACACTCGAGACAGATACAAAACCTGAATTGAATGAGACGGTTTACGCCGTCGGCAATGCCCTGGGTACGGGCGTCATTGTTCGCGACGGCCTGTACACCTCCGATACACCGGAAGATCAGGACGGCCGCTGGAAATGGATGCGTTTTTCCGCTGCCGCCTCGCCCGGAAACAGCGGTGGCCCGCTGCTGGACAAGGACGGCAAGATCATCGGCATCGTGCTGATGAAATCACCAAACGAGAACCTCAACTACGCACTGCCGATCGATGAATTACTCAAGGCGCCAGACAACCTCGCCGTGATCGACAAGCGGCTGACCTATCAGCCAACGTTCTTCAACGACACACAGGCCGGCGTTTTCAAGCAACAATTTGCGCTGCCAAAAACCTTTGACGATTTCAGCACGACCTATCTGAAGTTCGGTGATGCGTTTGCCGATGATCAGCTAAAGACTCTGCGCGAAAAGAACGCCGACAAGCTGTTTCCGAACGGGAACGGTTCCAATCGGCTGCTACACGCCAGTGCCGACTTGCACACGTTTCCTTCAATCATCCGCCGCAACAGTAACGGCACTTGGCTGCTAACCAGTTCGCAGCCCAATCGCTCGCCGCTGCCGAAAAATGGCTATCTGGAAACCAGTGTCGTTGGCGGAAACATGTTACTGATGCATCTGCGTAAACCGGATGATCTGTCGGCAAATCAGCTCTACGGCGATGCCAGGCAGTCGATGGATCTAATATTGAAAAGCTGGTTGCTCTCCCGCGATATCGGTTCGGAAAAGGTCAGGGTTACTTCGTTGGGCGAACCAACCCAGCAATCGGTTTACAACGATGTCTACCGGCGACACTGGCAAGTTCGCCTATGGCCGTTGGCCTACGGAAACGCGCTGGTGATGTCTTTCTCACTGCCCGTTCCAGATGGCTATGTGACGATGATTCAGTTGGCACCTGCCGGCGAACGATATCCCATCATGATTGACATGCAGGCAACCTGTGACTTCATCGACGTATCCTACGGCGGCACACTGGCGCAGTGGAAGGATTACTTGACCAATACCGCTCTGCTACCGGCCGTACTGTCCGGTATCGACCTGCATATCGACTATGGCCACGAGTTCAGCTTCCACTCGAAGCGCTTCAGCCTTTCATATATGCCAGAACTACAGAAGATCGATCCGGGCAGCTATCTGGAGCTTGGTTTTAGCTACATCGCGGATAACACCAGCCGGGATCACAGCAAGGTGACCTGGGACGTGACCGATGTCATGGCAAAGCCGAATGCCAATAACGCGGAACGATTCAATGTAACCCGGCACGCCGCGCCCACCGACGATCTCGAGGACAGCTTTCGCAATAGGTGGGACAAGTTCAAACATCGTCAACCGCCAGATGACAGCATCGCCTACAGCAAGGACGACATGACCCAGATCGGCACCGTGGCAGGACAGCCGAGCGACTCTTCTACCGTGCTCTACACCACATTCGTCGCCGCGGAAGGTTCGGTGCCGCAGGACGCCATGAAGAGCAAGCTCGACCTGCTAGTGAAGAATCTGCAGGTGAACGAGCACTGATATCGCCTGGATCGCTCGCCGTAACAAGTGATTGCCCCGCGCAAGGCGTAGAATGGTGGGTTGTCGTCACCAGGCATGCCCATGGCACTCAACTCCACCATCTACAAGGTCGAACTGCAGATCAGCGACATGGATCGGCATTACTACGCCACCCATGCACTGACGCTGGCGCGGCACCCGTCGGAAACCGAAGAGCGGCTGATGGTACGCCTGCTGGCGTTCGCGCTCTATGCGGACGATCGGCTGGAGTTCGGCAAGGGCATCAGCGATGAGGATGAACCAGCGCTATGGCGCAAGGCCTATACCGACGAAATCGAGTTGTGGATCGAGCTGGGTCAGCCCGATGAAGCGCGCATCCGCAAAGCCTGCGGCCGCTCACGCCAGGTCGTGGTGATCAACTACGGCGGCAATACAGCCGACATCTGGTGGAACAAGGTCGGCGCATCGTTGGGTCGCAACAAAAATCTCACCGTGCTCGACATCTCCGCCACCACCGTCGCCGAACTCTTGCCGCTGCTGCAGCGTGGCATGCGCTTGCAGGCGCTGATCCAGGATGGTCAGCTGCAGCTGATGAACGATGTTGAGTCGGTGACGATCGACCCGCTGCGACGAATGGGTGTCGCTGAAGCCGTCAGCTGAGCAAGCGCAATACGACTATCGTATCGCCGCGTTTTCGAGAACAATTGCTCGCTGATTGAATCTGCCTCGCGCCGATTCAACCGATCCTGGTTCAACCAGTCACACCTCAATCAAACCACTCCAAGGACTCACACCATGCGCTGGTTGCTGCCCCTGCTCGCCCTGATCGCCCTCGCCGCCTGCAGCGTCACGCCACAGGCGCATGCCAACGGCAGCGTGGACAAGCTCACCGTGATCGACCAGAAGGTCGGCACCGGTGCGGTGGCCAAGCCCGGCATGCAAGTGCAGGTGCACTACACCGGCTGGCTCTACGACGAAACCGCCAAGGACAAACACGGCAAGAAATTCGATAGCTCGCTCGACAGCGGCACGCCTTTCACCTTCCCCCTCGGCGAAGGCCGGGTCATCGCTGGCTGGGATCAGGGCGTGGCTGGCATGCGCGTCGGCGGCAAGCGCACCCTGCTGATTCCGGCAACACTCGGATATGGCGACGACGGCGCAGGCGATGCCATTCCGCCGGGCGCATCACTGGTGTTTGATGTGGAGTTGCTGGGGGTTACACCCTGAAGTTGGCGGTATTGTGGCTACGGCCGCGATGATATCAACGCGTTGAAGCTAGCTTTCGTCCTCCTGCGGAGGCCGAGTTGCTTGCTTTTACTTGTCCTCACGCACGCGGCAACATGGGTGAACAGCCGAAGCAGGCCCGTAAGGCGACAGACGGTACGCCCGTAGAAAACGACACCCCGCTTGGCGCTTGCCGGGCATTCGGTAACCGCTCCTGTGTTGCTCTACCTCGGAAATCCATGCCCTAGCCATGCACGGCAAGTCCGTGAGATATGCGAACGCCATCCTCGCTCCGCCACACCGTAGCCGTCACCCGGCAAACCCTTATCTATCTGCGAGATTTGCTCGCTTGACGAGCTACGACCTAAAGCCGAACATCCGATGCATATGCCTCGATATGGGGTCTAATTGGCGTTAGGCATTAAACATGACTTTGCCAGTTTCACACTACTTGCAGGTCTACAAGCTTCGCCAGGGTATGGCTCAGGGTGGCGTCACGCATCCCAACGCGGAAGGTCGCGAGCTGATCAAACAGCTGGTCAAGCGTCTAGCCTGCTTGGACCCCAGTTTGCCTTGTCATCTTGTGCACGAGCACAAGCCAAGTGGTGGTGAGTGGGTCGCATTCGTCGTGGATGGCCAGGAGCAGGCACGTATCTTGGTAGCTCCGAATGATGGCTGAGTCTACGATGCCTAACTACTCGTTCAAGGCGGACGGCTACGCCTCCAGCGTTAGTCGCCGCAACACGGTACGCTCCAACTTGGCCGCACTTCGGAGGCGCAAATGAAGAGAGTTACAGGTATCGGAGGGATCTTCTTCAACGCGAAGGAACCTGTCGCGCTGCGAGCTTGGTACAAGCAGCACTTGGGAATCGACGTCCAGGCATGGGGAGGCGCGGCGTTTACGTGGGCGGATGCAGCCGGCAATCCGACAAACGGAACGACCGCATGGTCCATCGGCGCCGCCGATGGCGAACACTTCGCGCCAAGCCTGTCGACCTTCATGGTCAACTATCGCGTCGCGAACTTGACCTCGCTGCTTCAGGCACTACGCGAGGAAGGTTGCAACGTACTCGAGAAAACGGATGACTCCGAGTATGGCAAGTTCGGCTGGGTCATGGATCCAGAGGGGAACAAGGTCGAACTCTGGCAGCCGCCCGAGGGCCAATGAGCCCTGGTCTGATCGGCCAGGATGCGCCGCCGAACCCCTCCTTCAAGCGGACCTGCCTTCGGCGGTCCGCTTAAGTCAAACGTTAGGCCCTTCATGCTGTCGCACAAACTATTTATTGCCTTTCTTGTTTTATCGGCAGCCGGCCGAGTCATCGCGGCAGACGCCCTTCCGATGGATGCGCTTCGAGCTAAATTTCCGCATGGTATTCCATGGAAAGTCGATGTGGTTAATGCCGATGGCAAAAGCCGCGGCGAGCTGGAAATGCTGATTACTTCGGATCATGCAAGATCGTGTATGGGCGACGTTGGCGATGGCTTCCGTGTGGATTTCATTCGACCCGACGTGCTCTCGCCACCATTACCCCTCGCGTCATATGGTGTCGCCAGGTTCGTTGATAACAAGATCAAGATCGACCTCACGGGGGGCACCTGCGATGCCTATCTAGTGATGGACGGCATGGTGACATCGGATGGCTCGTCAGCCGGCGATATATATACGTTTGGTCGGGGAGGCGTGCATGACGTCGGGACTTATCACGCCAGTATCAAAAAATGAGCGGTGTAACTACTGGGACAAGTGAGCCGCTACGACGCCGTGTAATAACCTGAAGCCCAATCATCGGACGACGATATCAAGCCGCTTATGCACGAGGGCAAGTCAAAGTTCGCCCATAAAGATGGAATGCCGTACTCGTAAACGGCTCACGAGTGCGTGTTGCGCTGACTGCCGGAAACTTCCTAAACAGCGCCTCAATCCGCCTGCGCCGCCTCGTCCCTGCCCTGCTGGCGAATGATCGCCTCCTCCCGCGCATCGATGATCGACTGCATTACGCTGTCGACGTCGGCGATGCTTTCGTCGAATTCGAAGTGGCCGGTGAGTTCGGTATCGGGGTGCAGTTCACCCAGTTCGAACAGCGCCCACATCTCTTCGGCGTAGTGGCTGTCCAACAATTCCGCGGCGAAGCGCGAGAGGCTGATGGTGATGTTGCCGACGTCGCGGCGAAGCATGGTGCGCGCCGAGTTGTTGCCGGAGGCACTGACCACCTGCGGCAGGTCGATGATGACCGGGCCTTCCGGCCCGACCAGCACGTTGTATTCGGAGAGGTCACCGTGGATCAGCCCTACGCACAGCATGCGCGCCACCTGCTGCATCAGAAAGCGGTGGTAATCACGCGCGGTATCCGCTGACAACTCCACTTCGCCCAGACGCGGGGCGGAGTAGCCGTCTGCGTCGGTGACCAGCTCCATCACCAGCACGCCGTTGAAATAACCATACGGTTTGGGCACACGCACTCCAGCGGCCGTGAGCGCATAGAGCGCGTCGACCTCTGCGTTCTTCCAGGCGGCCTCGGCCTCCTTGCGGCCGAACTTGGTGGCCTTGCCCATGGCACGGGCCTGCCGGCTGCCGCGCACCTTGCGGCCTTCCTGATACTGCACACGCGCCTGGAAACTACGCTGTGCCATGTCCTTGTAGACCTTGGCACAACGGATATCGTCGCCCGAGCGCACGACATAAACGGAAGCTTCTTTGCCGCTCTTCAGCGGTCGCAGGACCTGGTCGATAACGCCTTCGTCGATCAGATCCTGCAGGCCCTTGGGTGTCTTCATGCGTGGAAAAGCTTCAGCAATTCGTGGAATAACGCCGATTATGGCCGATCTGCGGCATTACTCGCTTATTTCTCGTTGTCGGGCCTCAGCTTGCCTGCACGCTGGGCGCACTGAGCCGGTCGCGCACGCCTGCCACAATCTCGAACGATCGACGCCTTGCCGCATGGTCGAATACGTTGGCCGTGATCATTAGCTCGTCTGGCCTGTGCCGCTCGATGAAGGCCTCGATGCCCTCCTCCACCGTATCGGCATTGCCGATGACGGCACAGGCCAGCGCGTGGTCGACGCCGTGTCGTTCCATGGGCGAAGCGTATGACTCGATATCGTCGATCGGTGGCGGGATCAGCCCAGGCCGGCCGCGGCGCAGATTGATGAAACTCTGCTGCTGGGTGGTGAACAGCCGGCGCGCCTCGGCGTCGCTTTCCGCGGCGACAACGTTGACCCCGAGCATCGCGTACGGCTGCTGCAGCCGTGCCGACGGCCGGAAGTCGCGTCGATACAGCGCCAGCGCTTCATCCATCGCGTCGGGCGCGAAATGCGAGGCGAATGCGAACGGCAGGCCAAGTCGGGCCGACAAGGTCGCGCTGAACAGGCTCGAACCCAGCAGCCACACCGGCACGTCGATTCCGGCACCTGGCACGGCGCGCACCGGTTGGCCCGGTTTTACCGGTTCGAAGTAACCCAGCAGCTCCATCACGTCGTGCGGAAAAGCATCGGCGCTGTCGAAATAGCGGCGCAATGCCTTGGCGGTCGGTTGATCTGTGCCCGGCGCGCGCCCGAGGCCCAGATCGATGCGCCCGGGATACAGTGAAGCCAGGGTGCCGAACTGCTCGGCCACCTGCAGCGGCGCATGGTTCGGCAACATGATGCCACCCGAACCGACGCGGATGCGCGAGGTACCACCGGCTACGTAGCCGATCAGTATCGCGGTGGCCGCACTGGCGATACCGGCCATATTGTGGTGTTCGGCCAGCCAGTAGCGGCAGTAGCCCAGGCGCTCGGCGTTCTGGGCCAGATCAAGTGTGTTGCGGAATGCCTGCGCGGCATCGCTGCCTTCCGTGACGGGTGCCAAATCAAGGATCGAAAAAGGAATCATGGGGTGTTCTCGCAGTAGCGTATGGCCGATGATTTGGGGACGGTTGCGTGGATTGCCAACGGCTTTTGCTCCAGCTGCGCCAGATCGGCATGCATGAGACCGAACCCCGCCTACAATGGCCACATCTTCTTTCACGGCATCTCGATGACTGACCCGGTTCGCCTCGCCAAACGCGTCGTCGCCCTTGCGCAATGCTCACGGCGCGAGGCCGAGCAGTACATCGAGGGCGGCTGGGTGCGCGTGGACGGCGTGGTGGTCGAAAAGCCGCAGTTCATGGTTGATACGCAGACTGTCGAACTGGATCCCGGCGCCCAATTGATCGCCACCGAACCGGCAACCCTCGTGCTGCACAAACCTGCCGGCTACGACTCTGGCAATGGCCCGAATCCGGCCAGTGCGCTGGTCACACCGGACACGCGGTCCCCAGATGACGCCTCCGGCGTACGGCCTCTGAAACGGCACCTTCAGCGGCTGACTTCGCCGCTACCGCTGTCGACCGAAGCCACTGGCCTGATGATCTTTACCCAGGACTGGCGGGTGACACGCAAGCTCACCGAGGACATCGACCGGGTCGAGCAGGAATTCGTGGTTGATGTCAGCGGCGAACTGATCGCCAATGGGCTGGCCCTGCTCAATCACGGCCTGCGCTTCAATAATTACGCGATGCCGCCGATCAAAGTCAGCTGGCAGAGCGAGCAACGGCTGCGGTTTGCGTTCAAGGTATTGCAGCCCAGCCAGATCGAGCCGATGTGCCACGCGGTCGGCCTGAAGGTATTGGCGATGAAGCGTCTGCGCATAGGCCGTATTTCACTGGCCAAATTGCCGCTGGGCCAGTGGCGTTATCTGGCGCCGCACGAGCGTATCTAGCGTAAACTTTGGATCAGCCTGTCGACGCTGTTTCATGTCTCTCGAAACGTAAGCAACGGCGGGCGACCGAGCTTTACATCACACCTACCACACCGCGGAGAGCAGCATGAGCAAGGGTTTGGACTCCAAGAAAAGTGACAAGAAAAAGCCGGAAAAAACCATGAAGGAAAAGAAGCTGGCCAAGCAGGAAAAGAAGAAGAACGCCAAGTAATCGTCCCGCCTGCCCGACGGTAGCTGCACCAGTCATCACACGACGACTGGTGCAGGTATCCGGCTTGTACGCATCGCACTCAAGCCACTCAGCACGACACTTCGCCGTCGTGACCTTTTTGACTCAATCGTTCGCTCAATACTCGCCCATGTAATCGCGCTTGCCGATCTCCAGGCCGTTGTGCCGCAGGATCGCGTACGCAGTGGTCACGTGGAAGAAGAACTGCGGCAAGCCGTAGCTCAGCAAATAGGTTTGACCGGTGAAATGACGCTCTTTCGGCGTGCCCGGCCGGGTCACGATGTCGCGCTTTGCAGCGTCGTCGAACAGGGTCTTGTCGAAACCATCGATAAAGCCGATCGTTTTCGCGATCAACCCACGCAGCGCCTCGAAGCTCAACTCATTGTCATCGTATTTCGGCACTTCGGCGCCCGCCAAACGTGCCGATACACCGCGCGCAAAATCACACGCAATCTGCACCTGCTTGGCCAGCGGAAACATGTCCGGAAACAGCCGAGCCTGCGTCAACGCCGATGGCTCGATGCTTTTTGCTGCAACATGCGCTTCGGCTTTGGCGAGGATGGCGTCAAGCCCGCCGAGCATCTGGCGGAATACGGGAACCGAACTGATATAGATGGCGTGAGGCATGGGATTTCCTGGTACATGGCATGGAGAAATGATCGGCGCAGTGTAGTCCAGTGATGCCCTCATGACTGGTGCTATGCCGTTGACTTCAAGCATGGCGCCCACGCCAGGCCGCCAGTGCGATCTGATAGCGCTCCAGCGCCTGCTCGTAAATGTCGAACACGCACGGTACGCAGCCTTCCCCACAACACTCTGAGGCATCCGGCTCGACTGGGCGTACTGGCGGCGGATCTGCAGGATCGACGGCGACGTCGTGCATCGGTGGCTTATCGTTTGGCATGAATGGTCGCGATCGCCTTTTCGTCTACCACTAGCCCATGTGCGAGCGAACGACGCGAAGCTCAACATGGACGCCAGCACTATCTTTCAAGCTGGGCATAGGCAAGGCCAGCGGTGACTGCGAAGATAGCCGATCGTACTCATTGGAACGATGCACATGCGAATCGATGGCGGGCAACATCGCGATAACATCATCGGCAAAAGGCTGGTCATGGCACTGTGCCTGGCGTTGCTTCTACCGGTCTGCAGCGCCATGCCTGCACGCGCCGCGGCGGTGAAGCCCTCCCACTATCGGGTCGTGGGCTACGATGTCGTCAAAGAAGACGTGGATCACATCGATGCTGACAAGATCGACACCTTGATCTTCGCCTTCGCCCGGGTCGTTGACGACCATGTCGTCCTCGATCCGGCTGCGGCATCGAGACTGCATCAGCTGACCGCGTTGAAATCGACGCATCCGCAACTAAAGGTTGTCGTGTCGGTCGGCGGCTGGGGCGCGGGTGGCTTTTCCGAGGCAGCCAGCACGGCGGACAGCCGGCAACGCTTTGCGGACAGTGCGACAAAACTGCTGGTGGATAACGATGCCGATGGCCTCGATGTGGACTGGGAATATCCGGGGCATTCGGAATCAGGCATCCGCTCCAGTCCACAGGATCACGCCCATCTGACCTTGCTGCTGAAAGACGTCCGCGCCGCATTGGATAGCGCGACTCACGGGAACGATCGCCGCGGCACGCGTCGTTACACACTCAGCATGGCGATCGCGGACGGCCCGTTCGTCAATGGCATCGACATCGCCGCCATCGCGCCTTATCTCGACTGGTTCAACCTGATGACCTACGACTTCGTCAATTCGATGACGCCGACAACAGGACATCACACAGGCCTGCATGCGTCGCCGCTCACCCCGGCCGATGCGCGCACCACCGACCGCGCGGTGAGCCAGTTTCTCGCCGCCGGTGTTCCACCGAAAAAACTGCTGATCGGTGCAGCGTTCTATGGCCGCGAATTCGACGACGTGAAGCCCAGCCACAACGGCCTGTACCAGGCTTACGGTCATTACGGCACCGAACATCCATGGCCGCAGCTCGAAGCTGATTTCATCGGCCGGAACGGCTTCGTGCGCTACTGGGATGCCGATGCGCAGGCACCCTATCTGTGGAACGCAGCGACCCATACCTTCATCAGCTATGACGATCCGCAGTCAATCGCCGCCAAGGCTGCCTACGTAAAAGCGCAGCACCTTGGCGGCATCATGTACTGGGAACAAAGCGAAGACCCGCAGAATGTACTGCTGGACGCGATCTGGCGTGACCTGCAGTGATTGCTCCGCCTATTTCGCCGGTTTGCGGAAGCGATAGATGAACTGATCGGTATGGCCGCGGATCGACTTATCGAACACCTTGAGTGTGTGCGTGTCGGCCGAATTGCGCAGCGCGCCGCTCTCGCCATCAAACACAAAACCCGCGGCCTCGACCTGTTGCTTGACGATCGCCGGGTCGATCCGGTGCAACGTATCGGTATCCTGCATGCCGCTGCCGGTAGGAGCCACGTGATCGATCACCACGAACAAGCCACCCGGCTTGAGCGCATCGAATACCTGTTTGTTCAGTACTGCCGGATCGACGCTGCCCATGAACTTGTCCGGGTAGTCGTGATAATTCTGCGAGGTGAACACCAGATCCACCGGCTCCGGCGAGCTCAGCTGATTGGAGGGCTGCTCAAGCACACTGACATTGGCGTAATGCGGCTCGGTCACAAATTTTTTCATTGCGGAAAGATCGTCGCCATCCTCTTTGGCGTACTCATTCGGCCAAAGCACATACACGTGGCCCGTCGGCCCGACGATGGCGCTGAACACGCGGGTGAAATAACCGCTGCCGGGAATCAGCTCCAATACCTTCTGCCCGGGCTGCACGTGGGCAAACTCCATGATCGAGCTGATCTTGCGGCGTTCGTCATTCACTTTGTCCGCCTGTCGTGCGGGATCGCCCACGGCCCTGGCCACCACGGCATAAATCGCACCAGTATGAGCACCTGACATCTGGGCAACAGTCATCGCGGGAAACGCAACAGCCAGCAACACAGCAAGCAGAGTCTTACGCATGAGGTACTCCATGGGGAAACGATGCCGCATTGTGCGCTCGAATGGATAGGGCCACGCAACCATCCGTGAAGGACCCGCGCCCGCGTATAACCGCATCAACAAGATCCTCCTTTCAAGGGGCTGACAACGTTGTAAATAGGCACTTTCGCCGTCGTCACTCAAGAACTCGTCCAGCGACACTATTTCTCACTGGCGGGCACTCTCTGGTAAAACGGTGCGGCGCGATCTCACTAAAACGAATTTAGGGGAAGTGAAATGTCGTCGTCCCGTTTAGCGAAAAGGCTCAGCTGTCTGCTGTCACTTGTTTGCCTGCCAATGGCCGCGGGCGCCCAGTCACCTGCCCAGTGGCGAACTCAGCAGCTTGATGCTTCGCTCAAGTCCGAGCGCATCATGAAGCAAGCGGATACACGCAAAGGTCTGCTGGCCCAGTATCAGGTGATGCGCTATGCCTACGCGGAGGACAAGAGTCCCGCATTCAGGCTGATTTTTGGTCAATACATGAGCTGGTATCAGACATTTATCGGCGACTACCCCGATGCGGCCTTGAGCTTTTCCATCCGGCAACCAAGCGAAAGCGATGATCGCCCCTCGCCCGTGGCCAACGGCGATTACACCGCGCAGCCGGCACTGGATGCCATTCCCGAACTTGCAAAGAACTATCAGCTGGTTTTTCTCAACGAAGCGCACAACATTCCACTGACCCGAACGCTGACCGTGCAATTGCTTCCGGGACTGCGCAAGTCTGGATTCACCTATCTCGCCATAGAAACGCTTTATCAGACGGACACCGCGCTGCAAACGCGCGGCTATCCCATTGCGAAAAGCGGTTTCTACACCGAGGAACCGATCAGCGCGGAACTGGTGCGCACGGCGCTGAAGCTTGGATTCAAGCTCATCCCCTATGAAGCGACTTCCGACGCCACCGGTGACGCACGTGAAGCCGAGCAAGCCCGAAATATCTATGCCGCAGTGTTCAAGAAAGACCCAAAGGCGCGCCTGATAGTCGAGGCCGGGTATGCACACATCCAGAAATCAGGCGAGTTTCTGGGCGGCCAAAGCATGGCTGAGCACCTTTACAAACTGTCCGGCATTGATGGGCTTTCTGTGGAACAGACGATGATGATTCCCCATCCGTCCAGCGACGACGACCATCCTTACTACGCCTCCATCGTGAAGAACTTTCAGCCCGCGACGCCCATCGTTTTCGTCGACAAGACGGAAAAGCCATGGTCGCTGCGTCCGGGGTACAACGTCAGCGTGATCTTTCCGCCACAGAAACTGCGCCGCGGGCGCCCTACCTGGCTGACGCTCGGTAACTTGCGACAGCCTGTTTTTGTCAGTGGCGACAAATGCGACGAACAATATCCCTGCCTGATTGAGGCTCGCTATTCGGCGGAGGGTAAGGACGCCATTGCAGCCGATCGCATGGTGCTCGACCCCCTGCCACTTATGCCCACCATGGGAGAACGTATCCGGCAAGGGTCCGGCGCCCCCGTAGGCGAGCTTTATCTGCGTCCTGGCGAGTACGAGTTGAGCGCCATCGGAACAGATGATCAAACCCTTTTCAGCCAGCACATCACGGTTTCAGACACTGTGCCGACTCCCCCTCAATGAACCTTGGATTGCGCTAGAGAAATCTCACGCTCTGTCAGGACAAAGCCATCCATATTTAAAACCCTGTCGACGTGCCGCCAACTGCCTGTGACTGCACAGGCATGACTAACGCCCTACGAAATCTTTGTTACTGCCGGGTATAACCAGAAAGCCAGTGACAAACGCCATCGCCGATCGATGTTTGCGGTGCAACACAAGTAACTGTCAACGCGACAACCAAGAACGCAATAACGATTAACGCACGGGGAGTGACATGGCATGACACGATTGACCACCCGACCGCTGCTGGCACTGGCTTGCATGCTGGCGACGTTTGCTGCCGCCGCGGTCGACGGCAGCACGGACAACAACGCGATGCTTGGCTTTACCAACCATGCCGCCGACCAGCAACAAAGTCTTGAACAACGCTTCGATGCACAGCTCGACCCCGCCGACCAGCGCAACTGGCTCAAGCAAATGTCGTCGCAGCCGAACCAGGTCGGCTCACCGCATGACAAGGCCAATGCCGAGTTCATGCTGGCGAAATTCCGCGAATGGGGCTGGGATGCGCATATCGAAACCTTCAGCGTGCTCTATCCCACGCCAAAAAAAGTGGCGCTTGAGCTACTCGGCCCGCACCCTTTCACCGCTGCACTCAAGGAACCGACGATTCCTGGCGATGCTACATCGAGCATCCACGATGGCGCTCTGCCGCCCTACAACGTCTATGGCGCCGATGGCGATGTCACCGCCGAACTGGTTTACGCCA
This sequence comes from Rhodanobacter sp. A1T4, assembly GCF_014207185.1. Taxonomy (GTDB): domain Bacteria; phylum Pseudomonadota; class Gammaproteobacteria; order Xanthomonadales; family Rhodanobacteraceae; genus Rhodanobacter. Next base: position 392,480 of record NZ_JACHCP010000006.1, on the reverse strand, counting down.
ACAACGGCATGCCAGACGACTACAAGGATCTGGCGCGGCGCGGCATCGATGTGCGCGGCAAGATCGTGCTTACCCGCTACGGCGGCGGCTGGCGTGGTCTGAAACCCAAGCTGGCCCAACAGCATGGCGCGATCGGCTGCCTGATCTATTCCGATCCGCACGAAGACGGCTACGCCAAAGGCGATGTTTACCCGAAGGGCGGCTGGCGTCCGGCCGACGGCGTGCAGCGTGGTTCGGTCGCGGACATGCAGGTCTACCCTGGTGACCCGTTGACACCAGGTATCGGCTCTGTCCCCGGCGCCAAACGCCTTGCCATCAAAGATGCTACATCGCTGTTGAAGATTCCGGTGCTGCCAATTTCCTACGCGGATGCCACCCCGCTGCTACAGGCGCTCGCTGGACCGGTGGCGCCCGCCAACTGGCGCGGCTCGCTGCCACTCACTTATCACGTCGGCCCAAGCACGGCCAAAGTCCATCTGACGGTGCAGTCGGACTGGGGCCAAAAGCCAGTCTATGACGTCATCGCCAAACTCAAGGGCAGTACCGAGCCCGATCAGTGGATTGTGCGCGGCAACCATCACGACGGCTGGGTCTTCGGCGCATGGGATCCGCTTGCCGGCAACGTCGCGCTGATGGCCGAAGCCAAGGCCATCGGCGCCCTGGTCAAGCAGGGCTGGCGCCCTCAGCGCACCCTCGTCTACGCCAGCTGGGATGGCGAGGAACCGGGCCTGCTCGGCTCTACTGAGTGGGCCGAAACGCATGCCGAGGAATTGCAGGCCAAGGCCGTGATGTACGTCAACTCCGACACCAACGGCCGCGGCTTTCTCGACGCTGGCGGCAGCCACTCGCTGCAACACCTGGTCAACCAGGTCGCCGATGGTGTGAGCGATCCAGAAACCCACGTCAGCGTACGGGAGCGCCTGCGTGCACACATGCTGATCGCCGGCAATGATGAGGATGCCAAACCCGAAGCCAAGGATGTAGCGAAAATCGCCGCGCAAGGCGGGGATGTGCCACTGTCGGCCCTCGGCTCCGGCTCCGACTTCAGCGCCTTCCTGGAACACCTGGGCATTGCGTCGCTGAATCTCGGCTTTGGCGACGAGGACGACGATGAGGGTATCTACCACTCGCAATACGATTCGTTCGATCACTACATGCGCTTCGGCGATCCGACATTCGAATACGGCGTGGCACTCTCGAAGGTTGTCGGACACATCGTGCTACGTAGTGCGGATGCCAATGTGCTGCCGATGCGCTTCGGCGACTTCAGCAGCACGCTCGATCGTTACGTCGATGAGCTGCACAAACTCGTCGACAAAACACGCAAGGCAACGGATGAGCAACACAAACTGCTTGATGCTCACGCATTCACGCTCGATGCCGACCCAACCCGTCCGATTGCACCACCTGAGCGCAATTCCGATGTACCAGCGATCGATCTCGCCCCACTGGATCATGCAGCAAAGCAACTCACACAGAGCGCGCAAGCTTTCGAAACCGCCTACGGCAAACGCGCGGCCACCGGCTTCAACCTGCCGGCAAAACAGGTGCTTGAGCTGAACACGCAGATGGGTCGCATGGAGCAGGCATTGACCGATTCCGACGGCTTGCCAACACGGCCATGGTTCAAGCACATGGTCTATGCGCCCGGCATGCTGACCGGCTACGGTGTCAAGACCCTGCCGGGCGTGCGCGAGGCCCTGGAGGCACGTCGTTGGGATGAGGCGAATCAATACGCCGTGACCACAGCCAAGGTCATCGACCGCTACCGCGCAAAACTTGACCAGCTGACGGCGATACTCAACCCTGCGCCATAAGTCTCGGGCTTGCATGACGTATCCAAGGGCGGCTCCAAAAGAGCCGCCCTTTCTGTTTAAACCATTACACGACACGAACCTGAAGAATCTCAGATTTCGCAGCGATCGCTGCGAAATCATTTCCTGCCTATTCCATTCACTGCTATAACGCTGCGGTGACAAGGTCGCTGGGGAGCGGTCATGCACTTAATTTGTTACAGGGGAGCAGGACAATGGAATGGGGAAGCAGGATTGCTGCATTGGTTTTTTTGCTGTGCGTTTCTGCAGTACACGCACAATCGGCATCATTTGCGGACTTGGCGAGGCATGCTGAATACAAGGACGTCAAGATCTCTCCTGACGGGGAATACCTGGCCGCTACCGCCGTGGTTAAAGGCCACACCGTGCTGGCCTTGATCCATCTTTCCGACAAGAAGGTAAGCGTTATCCGTCCGCGCGAAGACGACGACGTCACTGACTTCTGGTGGGCGTCGCCCAAGCGAGTGATCTATGCCATTGGTACGCGATTGGGTGGTTACGATTCACCGATGGCGACCGGCGAACTATTCGCAGTGAACGCCGACGGCAATAGCCCAAATATGCTCTACGGTTACCGCAAACCCGGCATGACCACCGGTACCCTCGTAGGGCATACGGGAGCCGAACGTGGCAACGCGGAATTCATCGCGGCCATTCCCGGCGATCCCGAGCATATCCTGGTTTCCGTCAGCCTATGGGACACCACAGGCTACGAGCTCAGCCTACCAAGCGCTTATCGCATGGATGTCCGCACCGGCGACAAGATCAAGATCATCACTGCACCGATGCGCGGTGCCGAATTTGTCGCCGATCATCACGGGAAAATCCGCTTTGCCTTCAGTCCTGCCAATGACGGTAGCTTAAAGGTGTATCTCCATCCGGTTGGCGGTGATGGCTGGCAGCTCATGCCTGGACCAGGCGAAACTCGCTCCAGGCCCATCTCGTTCAACCATGACGATAGCCTTGTTTACTTCACTTGTCCGGGAACTGCCGGTGGCTTTGGAATCTGCAGCTGGGATCCGGCAAAGCAGAGCATGACCCCACTATGGAGCAATCCCAAGGTCGAAGCCGATGGCTTGATGCAGGGTCTGACGGATGATGAATTTATCGGAGTCACCTATACGGACGGACGGCCGGGAACCGCCTTGTTTGATAGCACCTCGGCCGATGCAAAGGCTTTGGTGATGTTGATGAAGCAATTCGCTGGTGAGCGTGTCGACTTTGCTTCAAGCACGCGAGATGGACGACTCAGCGTCGTTCTGGTCGAAGCCGATGCAGATCCAGGCGCCTTTTACCTTTTCGATCACACAGCTAACAAGCTCACGGTGCTGCTGTCACGCGCACCATGGATCAACCCGGAAAAGATGGCGCGCAAGCAACCTTTTGAGTTCGCCGCTCGCGACGGTCTGAAACTGCAGGGTTATGTGACCTTTCCCCCGGGCCAGGAAAATGCCAAACATCTGCCCATGGTGGTATTTGTACATGGTGGCCCTAATGCTCGCGATAGTTGGAATTACGACCCCGAAGTACAGGCCATGGCAACACGTGGCTACGCCGTATTGCAGGTGAATTTTCGCGGTTCCACCGGCCGTGGCTATGCGTTTAAAAGTGCCAGTTCGCGTGAATGGGGCGGAAAGATGCAGGACGATGTCACCGACGCCACACACTGGGCGATCGCGCAGGATATTGCCAACCCGCAGCGCATCTGCATCTTCGGGGCAAGCTACGGTGGCTATGCAGCGCTGGAGGGAGCAGTAAAGGAACCCGATCTGTACAAATGCGCGATCGGCTATGTGGGTGTCTATGACCTCAGGATGATGTACCACGAGGGCGACACCCATCAATCTGTCTATGGCGAGGATTTTCTCAAGCGCGAGCTCGGCGAGGATATGACAGTTCTGACAGCGCGCTCGCCGGTCAACCAGCTGGACTCCCTGAAGGCGCGGGTGATGCTGGTCGTTGGTGGCAAGGACGAGCGCGTACCCCCCATGCAGGGCATGAGTCTGCATCAGGCGTTGTTGAACCGGCACATCGCTCACGAATGGGTGCTCAAACCGGGGGAAATGCACGGCTTTTACGATGAGGCAAATCGTACCGAGCTGTATACCGATCTGCTGCAATTCATCGGCACCAACATCGGTCCCGGGGCAACAGCACCGGAAACAGCTGCAACCAGCACAGCATCCACGCATTGAGCCATCGTAGATAAAACCTGCCTTCATGAAGAAGGCAGGTTCTCGCCAGATAGCTACCCAACTCTTGGGCTACACGAAACTCTGCGTGTTCTGGCAGAGTGCATCGATCTGTCGTCGTGCCAATCAGGGGAAATGCATCATGCGCGTGTCCATCCGGCTTTCACTGACTGCGCTGCTGGCGCTTGGTGTTGGCGCAACGTCGGCAGCGAGTGATACGGCAGGAGCAAAGTCCTATGCCCGCGATCCGGCCCAGGCAATTGATCAGGCATACACCGACCAGATCCTTAAGTTCACCACCGATCCATCGTTCAACTCGCCGCTGACCGATTACCTGCCCGCCTCCGCGACCGTGCCAACACCCGACAAGGTACTGGGCCATATTTCCGGCGCGCCGAATTATCTGCCCTACTCCGCTGATGTCTATCGCTATTTCCGTGCACTGGCCGCAGCCAGCCCACGAGTGAAAGTGTTCTCGATTGGTAAAAGCGAAGAAGGCCGCGAGATGATTGCGGTGGCCATTGCGGACGAAAACGTGCTCGCTGATCTGGACGCCAACAAGGCGCGGCTGGCCAAGCTGGCCGACCCTCGCACTATCGGCATGAACGACGACACCGCCGATCAACTGGTCGCGCAATCGACGCCGGTTTATTACATCACCGGCACCATCCACTCCACCGAAACCGGCGCACCAACCGCGCTGATGGAGCTGGCCTATCGCCTCGCCGTGGACGATTCGCCGTATATCAAGCACATCCGCTCGCACGTGATCACACTGATCACGCCGATCGTCGAAGTCGACGGCCGCGACCGCATGGTCGATCTGTACAACTGGCATCTGGCGCATCCGGGACAGAACTACTCGCCGCTGATGTACTGGGGCCATTACGTGGCGCATGACAACAACCGCGACGCGATGGGCATGACGCTGAACCTGACGCGCAACATCGCCGACGCCTATATCGGCTGGCATGCGCAAGTGCTGCACGATCTGCACGAATCAGTGCCGTTCCTCTACGACAATACCGTCGGCGATGGCCCGTACAACGCATGGATCGACCCCATCCTGACCGGCGAGTGGCAACAGCTGGGCTGGAACAACGTGCAGGAGCTGACCAAGTTCGGCATGCCCGGCGTGTTCACCCACGGCGACTTCGATACCTGGAGCCCGGGCTATCTGATGTTCATCGCCGCCATGCACAACGGCGTCAGCCGTCTGTATGAAACCTTCGGTAACGACGGTGCCGATACGGTCAAACGCACGCTCAGCCCCAAGGAATACGCACGCACCTGGTACCGGCCGAACCCTCCGTTGCCCGAGGTACTCTGGTCGCAACGCGACAACAACAACTACGAACAGACCGGTCTGCTCACCGCACTGAATTATTTCTCCGACAACGGCCCGTTGTTCCTGAAGAATTTCTACCTCAAGGGCAAGCGCTCGATCGAGAAACCGCAGGAAGCCGGCCCAGCCGCTTACGTGTTTCCTGCGGATGAAACGCGTACCGGCTCGCAGTCTCAGTTGTTACACGTCATGCAGCTGCAGCACGTCGAAATCAGCCGGACCACGGCACCTGTCACGGTCACCCTGCCGAAACAAGGCGATGACCCGAAAGCCAAGGCCAGTTCACGCACCTTCGCCACCGGTAGCTATGTGGTGCGCATGGACCAACCGTACTCTCGAATTGCCGACGCGCTGCTCGACCGCCAGTACTGGTCGCCGAAAGACCCGCAGCAGCATCCCTACGACGATACCGCCTGGTCGATGGGCGACCTGTTCAACGTCCAAGTGGTACGAGTCACCGACAATGCCATCCTGAAGGCACCGATGAGCGCTGTCAGCGATGCCATCACGCCGCCGCAGGGACTGGCCGCGATCGATATCCCAGTGGCGAAGCTGCCACGCATTGCGTTGATGCACACCTGGCTGGATACCCAGACCGAAGGCTGGTGGCGCATGGCGCTGGACAAGCTGCACGTGCCCTACACCTACATCAGCACGCAGGATGTGGCGCGCAGCAGCGACCTGCATGCGAAGTACGACGTGATCCTGTTCGGCCCGATTGGCGGTGTTACTGCAGAACAGATCGTCGACGGCCTGCCGATGTGGGGTAACCCCATGCCGTGGAAAACCACCAAGCTCACGCCCAACATCGGCAAGATCGATTCGACTGACGATATTCGACCGGGCCTGGGTGCCAAGGGTCTCGAAAACCTGAAACAGTTCGTACACGCCGGCGGCCTGCTGGTCACCGCCGAGGACACCGCCAAGTTCGCCATCGACAGCGGCATGGCGCCGGGCGTGTTTGTCACGCCCACACACAACCTCAAGGTCGTCGGCAGCGTGCTGCAAAGCACTTTTGTCGATCGCAAAAATCCTGTCGCCAGCGGTTACGCCAGCGACGACCTGGCGCTATACAGCTCGTTGGGCCAGTCCTTTACCGTCTCTAACCAGATCACCGGCGACGACGGCCTGCCGAATGCCAAGGACTTCCAGCGCCCCACCGGACGCGGTGGCCCGCACGACACTGACACGCCCGAAGGTCGCGCCTCGGTAGCACCACCGGCCCTGCCCGATCCCAAGCCCTGGCAAGCCACCCCGCTCAACGCCGAGCAGCTGCGTAACAACCCGCTGGCGATTCCCGCCGATCAGCGTCCGCAGGTGATCCTGCGCTACGCCGATGCCGACAAGCTGCTGATCGCCGGCCTGCTCGACGGTGGCGATGAAATGGCCGAACGCGCCGCTGTCGTCGACGCCCACTACGGCAACGGCAACGTGCTGCTATTCGCCGGCAACCCGATCTGGCGCGGCGAAACCATAGGCAGCTACGGCCTGGTCTTCAACGCCATCACCCACTTCAATCAACTGGATGGCCAGACGGCTGAACCATAAGTCAGCTCTCTGGATGGGCAGTCATCGAGATGGCTGCCCATCCGCAAGCCCAATGCATTCAGCACATCGGAGCTTGCCTTCTACTTTGAGGCATCTAGTGCACGAAGTGCTTCGTTCAGAGACGAAGCAACGGCGCGCATCGCGGGGTGGTCGATCTGTGCGGCGTAGCTGGCAATAGCCTTCTTCAACTGGGTCGTCGCTTCCTGACTGGCCCGGATCAGCCAGTTCGCCGCTTCGTCGACCTTGCCCGCCCTCACCAGGGCTGTAGCCCAGTTGTACTGCCCACGGAAGTAGCCGGCCTCGGCAGAGCGTCGGTACCAGTCCGTGGCCCTTGACTGGTTCTGCACGACACCCCAACCCTGCTCGTAACACCGCGCAAGCCGATTCATCGACCGCGCATGACCCTGGTTCGCCGCCTGCGCGTACCAATGCGCGGCCCGCTCAGCATCGGGCTCGACGCCGGCGCCGTCGAAATACATACGGGCCACGTTGTACTGTGCCCAGTCATGCCCCAGCTTGGCGGCGTACACGTAGCAGGCCAGCGCCTGCGCTACGTCAGGTTCGGTGCCCCAGCCATTTTCCAGGCAACGCCCGACCATATTTATGGCCTCGGCACTGCCTTGTTTTCCAGCCAGCTCGAACCAAGCCAGCGCGGCGGCTCGGCTTCTTATAGTCCCTTTGCCTTCCAGCAGCATCTGGCCAAAAAGAATCTGCGCTGCGAGGAGTCCTTGGTTACCGAGCCCCTGAACGGTCTCCGCGGCGTGCTCAGGATCGAGTTTCAGCAGATTGCGTAATTCGTCAGCAGTCATGCTGGGGGAGACCACTGGCGGCATTGAGGCATGCCCTATTATACGAGCCGTTTATACGAGCCGTAACGGCTGACCGAGAACAGTAGCGCCCCTTCGCGTGAGTCCGGGTTTCGGATCGTGGTGTCCGTCATCTCTACGCATGTCTGCTATCCAGCGGCAAACGTCACTTCGGCGAGGCGTCACTGACTGCACCAGATACATCGGCAACAAGACGAACGAGCCCCTTCATGTCGAAATTCGGCGGGTCGACGGTCGTGCCGAACCTGACGATCACCAGGTGTTTCGAAGGTACGATCACGATGCGCTGCCCGTTCATGCCCGAGGCGAAATAGGCATCCGCTGGCAAGCCCGCAATGCGAGGTTCCCTGTCGCCCGGTGCTGGCACGTTGCTCCAGAAACCGGCACCGTAGGGCGCATCGAACGTGGGGCTGCTCGAATAGGTGTTCCATTGCGACGGAAGAATTCGCCGGCCATTCGCCACGCCATCATTGAGATAGAGCTGACCGAAGCGCGCCCAGTCGCGTGCGGAGGCGTAGATACGGGTCGAGCCGATCAGGGTTTGCGCGCCATCGAACTCCATCAGCACATGGCGCATGCCGATGGCATCGAACAACTCCCTGTGCGCGAAACGGATCATGCCAGCCGCGCCACCTCCCACGGCATCGCGCAGCACACCGGCGACGATCAGTGTATTGCCACTGCTGTATTCCCACTCGGTACCGGGTTTCGCCTTCAACTTTGCCTGCGCCGCATACGTCGCCATGTCGGATCTCTGGAACATCATGATCGACACCGGATCGAAGCCGCTATCGTCCTCGGTCAGCGCAAGACCAGAGGCCATGCGCAGCAGGTTATCCAGCGTGAGCGTATGGCGCGGATCGGCAGGGCCGTTCCATGCGGCTACCGGTGCCAGCGCATGCACGTCCAGCCTGCCCTGCTTCACCAATATGCCGACCAGTGCATTGATTACCGACTTGCTGACCGAGTAAGCCAACAGCGGCGTGTCGGGATCAAAGCCATTCGCGTAACGCTCCGCGATAATGTCGCCGTTGTGCATCACCACGATCGCATGCACATGACGGCGAGCGCCTGTCGCCGGCTCCGCAAACGCACGTGCCAGCGCATCACGAATCTCCGGATCGTTTGACTCGACCAGTGGTCGGATTTCAGGTGGATTCGTTACTTCGTGTGCAGCTTGCAGAGTGCCAACACCCGGTGTCTGCCATGGCAGCGCACAGCCGTAGGACGGGTAGTAAGTAGACACGCTGGAAAAGCGACCGTGCCAGTCGGTCGTGATGCGGCGATTCGCGCGGTCGACCACGTAATGCAGACCCGGCAACAAAATCTTCAATCCCTTGTCAGTCGCAAAGCTCTCATCAAACGCACGCTGCGGCGGCAGTCCAGAAACAAACACACCGGAACACATCACGTCGGAAATGCTGGCGGTCGCAATACGAATCGCATTGTCCGGGCGCTTCCACAGAATCAGCCCGAACAGAATGACCAACAGCCCCACAAAGATGCGCCCAACGTAGACGCCGATCGACTTTCTTTGCTTGGACACGAGCCCCCTTTCAACCCGGCCCCAGAGATTTACGGGTCGAACCGGGTTCGACCACGGCAACAGACACGCTAGAAGGGAAAGCCTAACGGTATTCAGGTGCCAGGACCCGATTTGCTTATCGTGAGACCTTACTTCGACGCACTACAGCTCGATGGGCGAACCCAGATCACGCGTGCCTGATGATCGTAGAGAAGTCGGAAGTTTCCCAACAGATCCGCCCCGAGCAGCATCGCCGGCTTGTCACCGAAATCCTCTTTGAGTACCGGCAAATCGATGACCTGCGCCGTCACTGCATTGACGCTGACACCCGCAAAGCCGACGCTGCCAATGGGACCGCTACGGGGAACCATCGGCTTGGAGTTGGCCCCATAAATGGGTTCTCCGTCATGAAATTCGGACGAGCTCGCATCGATGCCAGCTGCTTGCGCGAAACTGGTCGTCATGCGGGTGTTTCGTGAACCGGTATCGAGTATGGCCATGCCGCTGACGCCATTCACCATAACCGGCAGAATCAGCAGATCATTACCCTTGACGTGTCCGCTCAATGTCGCCGGCGCGCCTTTGCCTATGACCTTGTCCTGATCAATCGGCTTTGCGTGAACCTCCACCCTGCGGCACAGATAATCGAACGCAACAACCACACCATCCATGAAATCGTTACCCAGCACTCCTGCCTCCTTGCCGGAGTCATGCCTATTGGGTAACCCATAGGCTTTTGCATGTCTGAGACGGTAACCATCAAGTTCCAGGCTGCCGATTGAGTACATGGTCACCTGGCTGCTGCCTGTTTGTCCCGAGAGTTCCTCAGTGCCACCGGGAGCTTTCTTCAACATGGCCTTGTCGGCAAACCATTGATAGACCGCTGAGCCATCGGCACCCGTATCGAGCACAAAAGGATAAGGTCCGCGACCATTGACAGTCACTGGAACCACGTCGTGCCCATCGCCAGCCGCACTCAGGGCGACTTGCGCTTCAACATGGTTAATGGCGACGGTGATCAGCGCACTTGCAGTCATCCATCTGACCCAGGGGTTCATACAACGGAATTCCTCTACGAATGCTTTCTCGCGGAAGACCCAATGTATCAAGAACACAGCGGAGGTCATGGATCAAAGGTCATGCCGGTTCTCGGTGTGACCGGTGTCCATTCACCGACATCCGTTTAGGCAAACCTCACACCGGTCAGTTTTTCCGAAATATCCCAAAGTCGTGCAGCTGGCGCGACATCATTTGCCCTTGCCGAAATATTGGCCGGTGCTGGCGAGCCCTTGAGTTCGGAAAAACCATCCGGTCCGTAATAGCCCGAAGCCTTTGCCTTCGGCGAGGTCGCGGCATAAAGCGTGGGCAGCGCACCCGCGGCAGCGGAATGACTGACGGCCGGTTCGAGCAAGCGGCTGAGATACCACATGAATCCCGTCGATCCCGGACCGTTCGAAATCAGTTCGGTACGCGCATAACCGGGGTGAGCAGCATTGCTCATGAGACCCCAGCCATTGGCGTCGCTCCGTCGCTGCAGCTCCAACGCAAACATCAGCATCGCCAGCTTGGACTGACCGTAAGCCTTGTTGGGTGTGTAACCGTGTTCGAGCTGCAAGTCATCGAAATGGATCTTACCCATGCGATGCATCAAGCTGCTGAGGTTGACCACGCGTGGTGCCGGCGCGCGATGCAGCAGCGGCAGCAGCTGCGCGGTCAGCGCGTAGTGGCCGAGATAGTTGACGCCCAGCTGCATCTCGAAACCGTCGGCGGTGGTCTGGCGCTGGCGCAAGGCCATCACACCGGCGTTGTTGATGAGCATATCCAGCGGCTGGCCTTCGGCATTTAGCCTTCCGGAGAAATCGGCGACAGATGCAAGGCTGGACAGATCGAGCAACTCCAGCCGCACCTTCGCCTGCGGCGAAAGCGCGCGGATTTTGGCCAGCGCCTCGCTACCCTTTTTCTCGCTGCGTGCTGCAAGGATCACATCGGCCCCCGTGTTGGCCAACGCCAGTACCGTCTCGTAGCCAAGGCCACTGTTGGCACCGGTAACGATGACGCGTTTGCCGATCTGTGAGGGAATGTCGCTGATGGTGAAGCCACTCATGCGGTGGTTTCCTTGATGAGCTTGATGGTGGAATCGCTGACGGCATTCACTTCGAGTGCCCGCCACCACGGGGATTGAAGAGCCGTATCAGGACGAACGGTTTCGCCAGGACGCGGCTGTACCAGATGCACGCCCTGCTCTGCCGCCAGCGCGCGAATGCGCTCGGCCGGTTCGTCCCAGCGATGGAAGGCCAAATCGAAGGTACCCCAGTGCACAGGCATCATCGTCCTGCCGCGCACCAGCTGGTGCGCAGCGAGCGATTGCTCCGGCTGCATGTGTACGTCCGGCCACGTTTCGTTGTAGGCGCCGCATTCGACCAGCGTGAGATCGAACGGCCCGTAGCGCTCGCCGATCTTGCTAAAGCCCTCGTGCATGCCGGTGTCTCCGCTGAAGAACAGCCGCTCGTGTGCGCCCAGCACAACCCACGATGCCCACAGCGTCGAGTTACCGTCGCGCAGGCCGCGGCCGGAAAAATGCTGGGCCGGTGTAGCGGCTAGAGTGAGCGGACCGAAGCGTGTTTCCTGCCACCAGTCCAGCTCGGTCACACGCTTGGCGTCCACGCCCCAGGCGATCAGTCGCTGACCCACACCCAATGTCGTGTAGAAGTGGCCGACACGATCGGCCAGCGCACGGATGGTGTCGCGATCAAGATGGTCGTAGTGATCGTGTGAAAGGATGACCGCATCGATCGGCGGCAACTGCGCCACGGTAAGCGCTGGCGGCGCAAAGCGCTTCGGCCCCGCAAACGGCACCGGCGACGCACGGGCGCTTAGCACGGGATCGGTGAGCAGGCGCAGTCCGTCGAGTTCAATCAGCACGCTGGAATGGCCCAGCCATGTCACCTGCAAGGCCTGCGATGCGGGGCCGCTCAGCACATCCGCGCGCACCGTCGCCACCGGCAGTGGACTTTGCGGTTTGCGGCGCAGGCCGCGATGGGCACGCATCGTCTTCCACACCTCGCCCAGGCTCGCAACCCTTGTATTGGCAACGTTGCGAAAGCGGCCATTGCGCCATGCCGGCGAACCGCTATGCGCCCGTGCGACGCGACTACGCTTCGTTATGGCGTGCCAAGCGAGCAAGCCAAGACAAAAAGCAGCGACAAGAACAAATGCAATAACCATGATGGATATTCCGGCAAAAAGTAAACTATTTCGTATACTTTATGACAGGCCATAAGGAAAGTAAACTATACCGTATACTTTGTGAACCTGAAGTTACGCGGCCCACTTGTTGCAAGTGCATCACGCCAGGAGCAAACCTTTTGAACCGCAGCGCCACCAAACGCAACGCCATGCTCGATGCCGGTATTGCCGAACTCGCCGAACACGGACTGGCCGGTGCCAGCATGGAATCCATTGCGACCCGCGCCGAGGTTTCCAAGCGCACGCTGTACAAACACTTCCCTTCCAAGGAAGCCGTGCTCGAGGCGGTGCTGAGGCTTCTGATGGAACGGGTAGACCCGCTCAGCAAATTGCATTACGACAGTCAGCGCGATTTCGTTGAGCAGTTACGCGATGTCGGTATGAGGGAAATGCAGCTGATCTGCGACCCGGATTTCATCCGGCTAAGCCGCGTGCTGATGGTCGAATGCATGCGCTCCGAGGTACAGAGCCAGCGACTGATGGAGAAGTTTGGCGAGAAGGAAAACAGCGTGTATCACTGGTTCCACGAAGCTGGCGAGGCCGGCAAGTTGGGCAAGCTCGACGCAAACGTGGCTGCCGATATCTTTGTGGCGCTGCTGAAATCTTCGGCCTATTGGTTTTCCGTGATTGCCTGGCAACCCGCACCGAAAAAAACCGAGCAAGCACGCCTCATCGAGGAGGCATGCCTTACCTTGGTGAGCCGGCTGCACGCCACCGGCTCACGCTGAGCCAAACCTTTACTTCGCGGCGCCATCAGCCTTCGACATCGACGACGCGCGCTTGGTACCAAACGGGCTATCGGCGTACCACTTGGGCCAGACGTTGTCCTCGCTGAGCTTCTGCCCAAGCTCATACAGCGCCTGCGTGTCCTCGAGAATGCCCGAGTAATCCCAGTTCGGATCGAACACGTCGTTGGGCGTGTGGTAATGATGTGCGGTGTAATCGGAGGCCGCTTTCTGGCCCGCGTCGCGACCACCGTTCAACAGATCGAGACCGGAACTTGCGAGCATCGCCGGCACGCCAACCTTGGCGAAATTGAAATGATCGGAACGGAAGTAGAAGCCGTTCTCCGGCGTGGTTTCCGGTGAAGTGACCCTGCCCTGCGATTTCAGCACGTCGGCCAGCATGTCTTCCAGCTGCGACTGACCCTTGCCGATCACCGTCATGTCGTGGGCACGGCCGATGATCGGCAACGCATCGACGGCGATATCGGCGACGGTCTTGTCCAGTGCGAACACCGGCTTGGACGAGTAGTACTGAGAGCCGAGCAAGCCGGACTCCTCCAGCGTCGGCATAAAGAACAGCACGCTGCGCTGCGGTGGGGTTTTCTGGTGCGCGAACGCGTCAGCCAGCTCCAGCAACATGGTAAGCCCGGTGCCGTTGTCGATCGCGCCGCTGTAAACCTGATGGCCTTTCAGCGAGGGATCGGTACCGAGATGATCCCAGTGCGCGGTGTAGATCACCGCCTCGTCGGGCTTGCTACTGCCCTTCACCATCGCCAGCACGTTGTGCGATTCGATATGGCCGATCTTGTTTTTCAGGCTCACCGACACCGTCGCCTGCAGTGGCACCGGCTTGAAGCCGGGCTTCGCGGCATCCTTTTCAAGCTTGTCGAAATCCTGACCGGCAGCGGCGAACAATCGTGTGGCCGCATCACGGGTCAGCCAGCCGGCGACCGGCAGTCGCGGCGACGGATCGACGCTGGAAGGCAGGCTGAGCTGAGGGCCGCTACCGCTGTTCTTGATCACCGTCCATGGATAACCGGCTGCCGCATCGCTGGTATGCACGATGAAACAGGCAGCAGCACCCTTGAGCGCAGCCTCGGCGTATTTGTAGGTCCAGCGGCCGTAGTAGGTCATTGCGCGGCCGTTGAACAGTTTCGGATCGAGCGTGGCGAAACCGGGATCGTTGACCAGCACGATCACCGTCTTGCCCTTCACGTCGATGTCCTTGTAATCGTTCCAGTGCCACTGCGGGGCATCGGCGCCAAAGCCCAGGAACACGATCGGCGAATTTTTCAGATCGACCGCAGCTTTCGCCTGTAGCGTCTCGACAATCATGTCGGTGCGATAGGCGAGTTTGGTCTCCTTGCCCTGCGCCGAAATATCCAGCGTGACATCGGTATTCACTAGCTGGGTAGAGTCGGCCGGCACGGTCTGGAACCACGAGCCGTGGTTGCCAGGCTGCAATCCCATACGCTTGTACTGCTCGACCAGCCAGTTTGTGGTCAGGGGCTCGGCTGCCGTGCCAGGCTTGCGACCACCGAAGGCATCCGAGCTGAGGGTCTTGTCGAACTGGGCGAAATCAGCAGCGTTGATCTGCGGCGCGAGTGCCACGGAAGGATCGGTGGCCTGCGTGGAGCCCACAGCGACGCACAAGGCGGTAAATAGAACTTTTGAAACGAGGCGCATCAAACACTCCGGCACGGGCGAACAGACCCCAGTTGTAGCGCGCTCGTCGATGGCTGTCCACGGAAAATGAGCGTGATGGACGTAAAGCCCTCTCCATTCCACCCAACTGCCGGAGCCAGCCGGCTACGAAATATCGCAAGCCCATACGACCGGGTTCATCAGTCGTACGCTTTCACGCCACGCAAATCACTTGCACAGCAATAGCGAGTTATTCTCAGTGATATGCATTGCACCGATCAGTACTGTCAGCGGTGCCCCTACTTAGCTGCCCTGCGTTTGGAGACGATGATGGAATACGTAAAATTGGGACGCACCGGCCTCGATGTATCACGCGTCTGCCTGGGCTGCATGACCTATGGCGAGTCCAACCGCGGCGCGCACAGCTGGACGCTCGATGAAGAAACCAGCCGGCCATTCATCCGCAAGGCCATCGATCTGGGCATCAACTTTTTCGATACCGCCAACGTCTATTCCGACGGTACCTCGGAGGAGATCGTTGGTCGCGCGTTGAAGGATTTCGGATCGCGCGATCAGATCGTGCTGGCGACCAAGGTATTCAACCGCATGCACGAAGGCCCCAACGGCATGGGCCTGTCGCGCAAGGCGATCATGAGCGAGATCGACCACAGCCTACGCCGACTCGGCACCGACTACGTCGACCTGTACCAGATCCACCGTTGGGACCCACGCACGCCGATCGAGGAAACCCTGGAAGCACTGCACGATGTGGTGAAAGCCGGCAAGGCGCGCTACATCGGCGCGTCATCGATGTTCGCCTGGCAGTTCAGCAAGGCGTTGTACGTAGCCGAGCGCAACGGCTGGACGCGTTTTTCCACGATGCAGAATCACTACAACCTACTTTATCGCGAGGAAGAGCGCGAGATGATGCCGCTATGCCACGAGCAAGGCATTGGCGTCATTCCATGGAGCCCACTTGCGCGCGGCCGACTAACACGCGACTGGAATGATGGTAGCGAGCGCGAATCCACCGACGTCTTCGGCAAAACGCTTTACACCGTGCCTGATGCCGACCGCAAAGTGGTGGAAGCAGTTGCTGCCGTGGCGAAGGCGCGCGGTGTATCGAAGGCGCAGGTGGCGCTGGCATGGGTCGCGCAGAAACCGTTTGTCACCGCACCCATCGTTGGCGCCTCCAAACCGCATCATCTTGACGATGCGGTGGCAGCACTGTCGTTGAAGCTCGATGCCGATGAAATAGCCAAGCTTGAGGAAGCCTATGTGCCGCACGCAGTGGCTGGTCACACTTGATATTGGCTCTCGTGCGTTGCAAGTCGAACGCTGCGACTAGGCCACGGCATTTGAATATCTGGCAAAGTTTGAATGGATCACCGACGGTGCAAGGGCGACACCGTCAACGGTGCCTTGATGGACTCCGCAGTATCGTCATCAAATAAAACCACGCGATTGCGGCCTTCCCGCTTGGCGCTGTAAAGCGCCTTGTCCGCGTGAATCAACAGCTGTCGCAGGTTGTAGCCAGACTGGAGCGTTGTGGAGACACCAAAGCTGGCGGATACCACGACACCACTGGCGTCTTCGCTGTCGGACACGCTGGCGATGGCTAGACGAATCAATTCGGACCGACCAGCGATCACATCCTTGCCACACTCGGGCATCAGTATTCCAAACTCCTCACCACCGAGACGACCGAATACATCGGTTGAACGCAGATGCGCCTGACAGGCGGCGACAGCCCGCTTCAGAACGTGATCACCTACCGCATGGCCATGGGTGTCGTTGACGGTCTTGAAGTTATCCAGATCAATCACGATAAGGCTCGCCACGCGCCCCGACTTCTGACAGTACTGCAGCTGCTGCTCGGCCGATGCGACAAAATGCTGGCGGTTGAAAATGCCGGTCAGCCCATCACGTCGGGCCAGCTTCATAAAGCTCAGCTGTGAGCGTTTGAGCTTGTAGGTCCATAGCGCAATCGACGCCAACACCATCAACAACACGAAGATATAGAGCCGACTGGTTTCCGCTGCTTTCTTGCCGAGCGCTTGCTGCAACTCAAGTATCTGGTTCTGCTTGTTCAGCGTGTCAATCTGCAGCTTTTTCGCCAGCACCTGCTGACTGACAATTTGGTACGCCAGTGCCTTTGCGCTGACGTCACTCAGATAGCCCTTGTCAGCGCCCATGTATCGTTCGTGGTAAGCGAGAGCAGCGCCCATATCACCCTGCTTCTGGGCGATCAGATAGAGCACCTTATATGCGATGGTCAGCGGTTCGGTATATTCGTTCTTGACGCTGCTGTTTACGGCGTCAAGGGCGAACTGTTGCGACAAAGTGAGTTCGCCTTCTTTCCAGTAAGCCTGTGCCAGTGATGCGTCGAACTCTGAAATCAGAGGCGGATAGTGAGTGCGCTGAACAGCAGCGTAATTTTTTTGCAACAACTTGATGGCGTCAACTGGCCGGCCCTGCTGGATTTCTAAATTCGCAACAAAATAACGAATCCCGTTAGCAAAGAGCGACTCACCACAAGCATCAATACCATCTTGGAACTGGTTACTAGGCGCATCCAGCTTGTCACTTCTGAAAAGTGCCTCAAGCTTTAAATATTTCCCTCTGCAGACGCTATCAGCGGTAAGGCTTTCCTTGATCAATTGATCGGCATAGCCCGAGGCCAGATCATACTGCCCGGCCTTGATATACAGCTGCGCTGCAACACTCAAGCCCTGCGCACGCGCAGCCTTATCAGTCACCTGTGGCAGTTGATCGAGCAACTGGCTCAATCGAGCAAACGCTTCCTCATAACGGAATCCGATCCCCAACATGTTCACTACTGTGGCGCCCGCGCGAAATCGCAAGGTCACATCAGTGGATTTCTCGATAACTGCGTTCAGCATTGGAATAGCCGTATCGTAATCACCGCGATAGGCGCTCTGCCACGCATTGAGATAACGCAGATAGAGTTGCTGCTCTGGAGACAGTTTCGTCGTACTGTCGCCCAGCCGTTCCATGATCAAGACGAACTTGGCATGATCCGACGTCTTGATACTATCCGCCTGATCGAGCAGCAGCTCCGGATCGCTAGGTACAGGCACGGCCGCAATGGCCGTGCCCATAAGCAACACCACGAGCAAAGCCCGCCCGGTGGAAAACACCTGGCGCCGCCTCCCCGATGAAAACATCGACTAGCCTACCGAAGCCGCAGTGCAAGACTTGGACTGCGAAGTAACCTCTTCGTTGTCCCGCGACGGGCTCTCCTCAGTGTCTTCGTCTTCGTCTTCCTTACCCGGCATCAACATGCAGGAGACGTTGCAATGTCCCAATAATGTCTCGATCCGACGCTGATCCTTGGCAAGGATCGCCGCCTGCAACTCCGGATCGATTTGTGCGCCCGTCAGTGCCCGCTCCACTTCATCCTGTGATGCGTGACGCAGGTGCGCGTCCTGCCCCATTCTTTCAAGAAAATCGATTACGTTCGACATCAGTATTCCCCCTGTTGCTGGTTTCAGTTGACTGTTTGATCCACGTACCACGGTGATCGATGCACTGACCAGACACGTTTTGACATCAGCCCCTCTCCCGGCACCTCATCCGCACAAGGCGTGAAGCCAATCCTGATATTCAATCGTTCGACCGCTGGACATTCCGCGGAAAACCGCACGCATATTTCCTCTATAGGTGACATGGCGAAGATCCTTTTCATCAACGCCATGAGCGCCTCGTGCGCCAATCCCCTTCCCCGGGCTTCCAACCTCAATAGTATGCCTACTTCCAGCCGGAGCGCATCGACATCGTGTTGCGACGTGCCGCAGATGCCCACGGGCTGCCGCGTCGCCCTCTCCAGCACCGCCAGAAAACGCCCTTCAAGGGATGGCTCGTACTGCCGAACCACGATTTTTCGAAAACTACTGATTGCCTGTGCCGCTGAAAGTGGCGGCGCAATAAAACGCATGGTTTCCGGATCGGTATAAAGCCCGCAGAACAAGGTCTCGTCACCGGCCTCCAGCAACCGTAGCTGCAAGCGCTCGGTTTCGAGTTCGAAAGTCGTACCAGCCACGCCGCTCATACCTGGGCAGCCATCGTCAAGTCCAGCACGGCCGGCCGGACCCCGATCGTGTGATCGGCTGCATGGCACGCGTTAGCGGAACTATTACGGTTTGGGCTATTCCGTCTGCCGGCACACCAGCAAACTGAGATGGGATCTGGCAGACCATGTTCACGGTGGAGCTGGCTGCCTTCATTCGTTTGCCTGCTCGCTCGGCGCTGATCTGAAAGTCGAAGTGCCTTGCAACAGATGTGGATTGCCATCCACTAAATCATCCCGGGTCGTCGAATTATCACATTCCGGGTGATTGATTATGCTGACCCGATTACGGCCTTTACGCTTGGCCCGGTACAGCGCTTCGTCAGCATGGATCAGCAACTGGCGCAATTCGTAGCCGGAATGAACCACGCTGGAGATGCCAAAGCTGGCGGAGATCGGGATGTCGGAAGCGTCCTCATCAGCGGAAGCGGTCGCAATCTTCACGCGTATCTGCTCAGCCAGGACGAGAACCTGTGCCAGCGTGCACTCGGGCAGCAGGATGCCGAACTCCTCGCCACCTAGGCGACCGAAGATGTCGGTCGAACGCAAGTGGGCCTTGCAGGCCGTGACGGCACGCTGCAGCACGCGATCGCCTACCGCATGACCATGAGTGTCGTTGACGGCTTTGAAATGATCCAGGTCGATCAGCACCAGACAGGCATCACGCGATGATTTCCGGCAGTAATGCAATTGCAGCTCGGCCTCATTGACGAAATGCTGCCGATTGAAGATGCCAGTAAGGCCATCGCGCCGGGCCAGCTTCATGAAGCGCAGCTGCGATCGCTTGATCCGGTAAGTCCACACGGCGATCGTTGCCAGGACCAGCAACAGCAACACGATGTACAGCCGACTGGTTTCCGCCGCCTGGCGATCCAGCTCTCCCTGCAAAGTGAGAATCTTGTTCTTCTTATCCAGTCCGTCGATCTGCAGTTTTTTCGCCAACACCTTCTGCTTGACGATCTGATAGGCGAGCGTCTTCGCGCTGAGTCGACTCAGGTAGCCCTCCTCGGCAACGACATATTTTTCGAGGTTTGCCAGAGCACTACTGCTGTCGCCCATTTTCTTGTCGACTTCGTAAAGCACTTGATAGGCGTTGGCCGTCGACTCCGAATATGGCCTGTTGGCATTGGTAGTCAAGGCGCTGCTGGCAAATTTTGATGCAGAAGCAAGATCACCATCCTTCCAGTAAGCCTTGGCCAGCGTAGCCTCGAACTCAGAAACCTGTGGCGGAAAGCCCGCTTGTAGAACCTCGGGATAGCTCGCTTGCAACAAGCGGACGGCCGACTCATGCCGACCCTGTCGCATGTCGAAACTCGCCAGCAAATACTGAAAACTAAGAGAAAAAAGTGTGTTTCCTGCCTTGCCACATGCTTCCGTACCACTGTGAAGCTGATCGATGGGCAGCTGTGCACTGCCACTTTCAAATAGCGCATCAGACTTGTAGAACCAACCCCTGCATGCACTTTCAGCGTTGGTGCTTTCCTTGATTATTTGATCGGCATAACGAATGGAAGCATCGTATTGGCCGGCCTCGTTGTACAACTGCGCCGCAACACCGAGACCCTGCATGCGGACGTCGTTTTCCTTGATTTTCGGCAGCTGGTCCATCAATGGATTCAACCTGGCAAAAGCTTCCTCATAGAGGGATTCAGCTACCAACAGGTCGATCACAGAGGCGCTGGCGCGAAACGCCAGAACGGGATCCACCGTTTGATCGGCGATCGCTGTCAACGCCGGCAGGGCGGCGGCGTAGTTGCCGGCAAAGGCGATCTGCCGGGCCGCGAGGTAACGTCGATGCAGTTCCTGCTGCGGTGAGAGCCTCATCGTGAGTTCGTCGAGTCGACGCATGAGCTCGTTGAACTCGGTGTGATTGGAGGGTTGGATGCTCTCAGCTTGCCTTAGCAACTGCGCAGGATCGCTGGATACGGGCGCAGCGGCAGCAACCACGCCTGCGACGAATAAAAGCAGAAGCGCGCAGTATGCAAACACCGACCTGTATCTGCCCGCATGGTCCATGATCTAGCCAGTGGTTGCAGGCGCGGAAACGGCAAGTCGTGAAGTCTGGTCTTTAATCATCATCCGTGCTCTTGTCTTTGTTCTCGTCCTCGTCTTCACCCTCTTTACAGCTGCCGTCACATTCTTCCTGATCCTCGTCTGGTTTGGCAGGATTGATAAGACAGCAGAAAGGATCCTGTCCCAGCAACGCCTGCAACTCCCGTTCATCCCTGGCAAGGATCGCCATCCGCAACTCTGGGCCAATCTGCACTCCCGTCAATGCGACCGCCAGTGCCTCCGAGTCAGCATGACGCCACTCTGCGTCCTGGCCGACACTTTCAAGAAAATCGATGACATCGAACACTTGATAATCCCCCTTATGTCGCTTGTTGAGACCAAACCGCATGCTAAGTGCAGCGATCCGGAATGTTTTGCAAAACGTCAGTTTTCTCTGCCGAACCGATACGTCGTGCAATTCCCTCACACTAACTTTCGCCTCTTCGGAACCCAACCGAAGACAGAGCAACGCCTTGCCTGTATCACTCCTACTTGGCAGCCTATCCAAACTCTCTGTCAGATGTGTTAGCCGACATCGCAAACGGCATCAGACATCGCTCTGTCCAGCACATCCAGTTTCGCCCTCATCTCATGATCCACCTGCATGGCTCGCGCTGGTGGGATCACCACCGTATCGGCCATGCCGATATCCGCCTGCGGCAACGCACATAACTTCACCCTTTCAATCCGTGCTTGTTGGATCGGCAGCGTTGCCGTGCGATAGATGATCACCTCATGCTCCAACGGGTAGTCGCGTGCCAGCACATCGACCAGCAGCTGGCGGTAGGCCGCACCGGTAGAGAAGCGTGCCAGTGACTGATCGCCGACCAGTCCCACCTGCCACAGCACCAGGTAAGCGGTCGGGTCGATCTTGCGCTGGTAGAACAGCAGCTGGCTGGCCTCGTAGTGCTGGCAGCCGAACCGACCAGGGTCGATGCCGAGATCTGCGTACAGGCAATCCTCGGCGGAAATGCCCGGCTCCATATGCGCGGGATAGCCCTCGCTGCGGGCGACTTCGATGGATTTGTGCGGCGCCCAGGCGAATACGCCGGGATGACCGTAGAACACCCCGCACACCTTCTTGCCCGCGCGCACCTCGGTGAGGATGGCTTCCACCATCTGCCGGTAGGTCTGCATGCGCGACTTGCCCTCGCGGTAGTACGGCTGCAGGCTGCGCACATCCGGGTGCATGCGGCTCAGCCACAGCTCGACGATGCCGTCGGAGAGCCCCGCAAACACCACGTCGGACTGTTCGATATGGCTGCGCGCCAGCGGCCCGAGGTGGGAACCCAGCGTCATGCCAAGGCCGACGCAAACAAGACTTCCGGATGGTCGGATGGCGTTCATTTGAAATAGCCCCTGCTGAAAACATGAATATGAATAACGTAACCGGAAGAATATCGCACGGTCAGTTGAAACAGCGGGTTGCACCGAGGTACGACACCGGTTAAGAACTACTTGATGTGATCGAACCAATGGGCTCAAGCTGTGAGGAGGCCATAGATTGAGCAAGCTACCCGTTCACAAGTAAATCGAACCCCATGACGTTCATTGGCGTACGATGGCTCAGCAGCTGTTTCATCAGCGCGACCTGGCGATTTGTGCCGCTTCGCTCCCTATCTCAATGCTCTGTCCCGCTATTGCCGGGATGAAGCCCTCACGGGAGTTGCCCCATGCCGGGCTATACCACCCGCGAGCTTGTGGTCCGCCTCGGCGGTCACGACTTTCGAATCCGTGCGCTGAGCGATCTGCAGCAGTTCGCTGACCCGCATCACCTGGCCGCGCGCATCGGTATCTCATCGGCGTTATGGAGCCTGTTTGGTCAAGTCTGGCCAGCGGGCCGGGTGATGGCTGAGGCAATGTCGACGCACGACATCGGCGGCAAGCGCATCCTTGAACTCGGTTGCGGGCTCGGGCTGTCCAGTCTGGTCTTGCAGCATCGCCATGCCGACATTACGGCCAGCGATCATCATCCGCTGGCCGAGCCGTTTCTGCGCCATAACGCCGCGCAAAACAAGATGCTGGCGATCGTCTATCGTGATCTTCGATGGGAAATACCCGACATCACGCTGGGCCGCTTTGATTTGATTATCGGCAGCGATGTGCTCTACGAATCGGGTCATGCCGACCAGCTGGCAGCGACGATATCGCGTCACGCAACCGCTGATGCCGAAATTCTGATCACCGACCCCGGCCGTGGAAACAGCACATTCTTCACGCGGGCGCTTACCCTTCAGGGTTACGTCGTTACCGAACAGCGCAGTCGTTTTGATGCAAACGATGTGGCGCCATTTCGCGGACGACTGCTGAGTTATCGACGCGATGGTTTTGGCGCTGTCAGTGCGGTTGGATATAGCCACTGAAGCAGATGGCTGCTCCACTAGTACATTCGCCTAGTACATTCGCCGCAAATGTTGATGTGGCCTTGTGAATGAATTCGAACAGCGTGATTTAAAAAGCTCGATTGCATCCATCAACCTGATAAATCAGCCACGCAAAAACATCGGACGCGAGGCTCACGCCACACGCCCGACATGCTTTAAATCAAAGTTTGCTGTTATCGGCAATTACTTTCTCGCTGCGTCTCGCGCTGCATCAGTAGCTTTGCCGAATTCCTTCTGGGCCTTGCCGGCATTCTTCTCCACATTGCCCGCCACTTCCTTGGTCTTGTTGCCAGTGACCTTGCCTACCACTTCCTTCACTGCGCCCTTGATCTCGTGCTTGGTGCCTTCGGTGCGATTCTTGTCCACGCTTTATCTCCTGAAAGAAGCCTGCTCGATACAGGCCCGTTCCTTGTAGGCGCGCCATCGTGGAAGAATCGTGACTTTGCTGTGCGCGGCGCGTTGACGCGGGCACTGCGTTCAGCATCAGGGCGCCGGTCGACGCTCACAAAACGTCGCCGAATGAGATGAAACGGCATAATCAACTGTCGTCGAGAGAGCCAAGCCTTGTCCTTCAATACCGTCAACATCAACCAGCAGATGACTTATTTCGACGGCCACACCGAAGTCTGGCTGTTCGGCTATGGCTCGCTGATCTACAAGGCCGACTTCCCCTATATCGAACGACGGCCAGCCTCGATTCGTCATTGGGTGCGCCGCTTCTGGCAGGGCTCGCATGATCATCGCGGCACGCCCGAAGCACCTGGGCGGGTTGTTACGCTGATCCCCCAACCCGGCGCCGTCTGCGTTGGCATGGCGTACCTGATCACACCCGAAGCGCTTGGTCATCTGGACGTCCGAGAAAAGAACGGCTATCTGCGCTTCGTTACCGAATTGAGTCTGGATGATGGCCTGCGCAGCGATGGACTCGTCTATATAGCCACCGAAGAAAACGCCGCGTTTCTTGGCGCTGCGTCCGAACGCGAAATAGCACGGCATATCGCCCAGTCCGCAGGGCCGAGCGGGCCAAATCGTGATTACCTGCTTCACCTCGCCGAAGCGCTGAGGCAAATGGATGCAGACGATCCGCACGTGTTTGAGATCGAGCGCGAACTGGCTGAGCTGATCAAGCATTCGAACGGCTGACCAGCTCGCAGGAGGCGCAAATATTCGACTACGCGTGGCGTATTATCAGAACATCGGCGACCGTCAAAACAGCAATAGCAGCAGCGGCACCACCAAACCGGCAAGCAAAATGCTGCTGACCAGCACGGGCTTACGGCTATAGCGGTAAGCCATGTACAACCCGGTGAGCGTAGACGCGCATAGGCTCAACGCCACCAGCGCAAAAAACATCTTCATCGGCAGCAGATTTTTCTTCGGGCGTGCGCCTTCACTGTCAGGAGGCCCCCTGGATGGGGCGGCTGCGCGCGCATCAGGCAGAACATTTGCAAGAGACGCATTGCTGGGCCCAGCAGCAGGTGCCGTATTTTCCGATACGCGCGGTTTACGCACCGGCGCCGCGATGGTCTGTTTTTTGTGCAGCATGGCCAGAGTGGCAAGCCACGCGGGCGGCGTATAGCTGCTGCCGCGCGTGGTCTCGTGCAGGCTGAAGGTCTGCAAACCACCGGTGATGGCGAAAAACAGCAGTGCGGGCGCCATGAATACGCCCAGATACAGATGAATCGTACGGAAAATCTTGAGAAATCGATGATTCGACGACATAAAGCCTTTGGACAGAGAAGCAGAACCCCAACGATGCCATTAATTGACATCGGCTGCATCCGCAAAATACGCGGTCGTCAGGCGCCTAACGGTCGCTGAATGAGAGTACTTCACGGTAACTGCCCGTCTTGTCGAAACTGTGACGAGAATCTGTGCCTGGGCAGTGATAGTGAGCCCTAAACTGGCCGACAAGCGCCGCCAATGCCCATTTTCAAACTATTTTCAACCACACCGGCCAAAAAGACAGTAGATTCTGCAGTCTGCTAGGCGATATGGAGATGCGCCGAAGCTGATCATCGGGGAGACGTTATGCTGTTGCGACTATCCGGGTTTCTTGCACTGGTTCTATTGGGAGTTTCAGGCGTTGCCGGAGCGCAGGCTATCGACTGTGCCAGTAGCGCGTTGAACAATTCGGAACAGGCCGTATGCGCTTCGACATCGCTGCGCTCGCTGGCAGCCCGCATGGACAAGCGTTACCCACTCGTTACCGACGCCCCTGGCGTGAAGCAGAGCCAACTCGAATGGACCACGCTACGCGACCGCTGCAACGGCAACGTCGCATGCCTGATCAAGGTCTATCGCCAGCGCAACGCTTATCTCGCCGCGCTGCCGCTGCCTGAAAAACCCCTGACAGCCGCTGATACGCCCAATGCGCCGACCAAGCATCTGTTTCTCAGACATGCGCCCGCACAGCTTTTGACTCCTGCCTCAGCGCAGCAGCCAGCGAACCTAGACGTCGAAAGCGCTACTGCACAACTTGAACGTGCGGCCGGACCACTTACCGTGGAAGAGCACACCACGCACAGGAATTCCATTTGGTTTTTGGCAGGCATAATGTCTGCAGCGATTCTTTTGTGGCAGATGTTGACCAACGTTTGCGGCAAATGTCCCAGCTGCCATCACTGGTTCGCCAAGATCGAGATCGACCAGCGCAATCTCGCGAACGATCCTTCGGAGTTATCGACGCATCGCCGCCGTGGCCTGCGACAGCGCGCGATGACGAACAACGTCGCTATTCCCGAACCGATGCGCGGGCGCGTTGCCGCCGTACGCCACTACAACCAATGCCGAATGTGCCTGCACGAATGGGAAACCACGACACAGGAAACCAAGTAGCCGGCAACGAGTGTCTATTTTGCTTCCCATCGCCACGAAATCAGTACAGCGGCGTACCTGCGTTATATGCCGATACGAACGCCTGCCAGTCCAGGTTCACCTGATCGGCATAGCTGAAAGCAAAGCTTGAAATTTCGGTCTGCAGACCGCTGCTGTTGGCCACGGCGCTGATCTGCGCATCGATATCGTACGGGACGATGGCCGAGTTGTAATCCTGATCGGCCAGAGCATGCGCGCTGGCCAATGCCTGACCCACATACGTCATCGCGGTGCTGAACTTGGAGCTGCTGCTGAGCTGGGTGTAGTCGAAGTCCTCTTCGTATGGCGACTTTTCGTGCACGTAGTAAGGTGCGCCGTTGATGGTGGCGTAACCGACCAGCACATCGGTATTGAGCAGCTGCGCCTTGTTGGTCAGCGCGACGCGTTCGCCTTCGTTGGAACCGTATTCGGCCGGCGGCAGCTGCCCCGGTGCGGCAAGCGCCACGTTGCTCGAGGCCTCCTGCTTCAGTTCCAGAATCACGTCGTCGGAGGTCGAGGTCGACGGACCTTCGATCAATACGTAATAACGTAGCCGACCAAGGCTGCCCGTACCCGAGCCCAGCTTTTGATGGATGTCCTTGATCGCGTAATAGCTGGCTGCGTAGCGCTTCGACGAAGAAATGGTCTGGATATAGTTGTCCACGGCATTGCTGATAGCTGTGTAGTTCGCGCTGCTCACTGCCACCAGATTCGAAGCATTCTGAAAGGTGCGCACGCCGTTTTTGGTGCTGGTGTATTTGGACAGCAGATCCGAGCGCGAGCCATCGTTGGCATCGGAGATCGTGTCCTTGACTACGCTGCTGGTATTACCGGAGGTCAGCTGGAATGAGGCCTCGCCGTTGCCCTTGGCGAAGCTGTTGATCTGGGTGACGTAAGCTGCCACGAAAGTATTGATGCCACTAGTGATCTGGCTGTCGGACAGGCCGTTCTCGCGCCCCGCCAGTACCATGCTCACCGCCGCGCGGCGCAAGTCCCACACGTACTGACCCAGATAACCTTCGTCGAAATCATCCGTGGTAAACGCTGCGGTACCCCCGCTATCGCGCTGGGCACCGAAGTTTGAAAGATGCGCATCGCCGCCGATCCAGGTGAAACCCGTGGCATTGGAGGTATAGCTCGACGCGGGCAGCGTGGTCGTATCGCGATAAAAAATGTCCGCCGTACCTCGATAAAAGTAGAACGCGCTGGCGCTCATCAGCTGCATCTTGGTCGCGAGGTCACCGCTGTCTGTTGCTGCATAGGGATGGTTGTAGTTGTAGATGTCGCTCACGACAAAACTGGGCCGCGACGTGGCCGCCTGTACGCCCGTGCAAACAATAATGCTGATCGCCAATGCGCCGATCAAGCGTTTCAAGTTGCGTGCCATGTCGATTGCCTTTGTGGTTAAACGGCCATTGCAGCAGGTGTTGATGACACGCCTGCGACGATATGGAACCATCAGTGTCATCGCCCATCTGCCTTGCAGTTAAAGAACATCATGACCAGTGATCTTTTAAGCGACGCGGAAATCATCAATGCATGGCATGCCAATGCCACGCCGTGGACAACGGCGGTGCGCAGCGGTGATATCGAGAGCCGCCGCCTGGTCACTGATGACGCGATACTCGACGCGGTGCTTTCGCAGTCGCCGCAATCCGTACTCGATCTGGGCTGCGGCGAGGGCTGGCTTGCCCGTGCCCTGTCATTCAGAGGCATTCGGGTGATTGGAATTGATGTGGTACCTGAGCTGATTGAACAAGCGCAATCGGCGGGCGGCGGTGATTTTCGCGTGGCCTCTTATGAAGACGTCGCGGAGGGGAAACTCGGTATAGCGATTGACGTCGTTGTCTGCAATTTTTCGCTGATCGGCAAGGAATCGGTGGATGGAATAATCGCGTCGGCAAAATCAATGCTGCGCCCTGCCGGCGCATTCATCGTACAGACGCTGCATCCGCTGATCGCCTGCGGCGATCAGCCCTATGCGGATGGCTGGCGACCCGGTTCCTGGGCCGGCTTTAGTGACGACTTCGTCAGGCCAGCTCCGTGGTATTTCCGCACCGTGGAAACGTGGACACGTCTTTTTGAACAGAGTGGGCTAGACATGAAAGAAGTACGCGAGCCGCTGCATCCAAATACCGGCAAGCCCGCGTCGATTCTGTTTATCGCCGGCGTCGCCTGCTAAAAGGCGCCCACACTACTAACAAGCGTATCGGCACATCGTCTTATCTCGCACCGCCTGATTTCATGACCTGCGGTACCGCGAAACCTTTCCCTATCATCGATATCGAGGTGTTGACTCATGCCCAAACTCGACCTGCGTAATATCTCCGAGCGCGAGGGCTCGAACTATCCCGCACCGTTTGCGGAACGTGCCGCCGGGCGAATCAAGCAGGCGCTTGGCGTTGCCGGCGGGTTGAAAGATTTCGGCGTCAACCTGACGCAGCTACCACCGGGCGCGTGGTCGAGCCAACGCCATTGGCACAGTGAAGAAGACGAATTCGTCTACGTGATATCCGGCGAACTGACCTTGATCACCAATGCTGGCGAACAACTGCTACACGCAGGCCATTGCGCGGCCTTTCCGAAGAACACGCCCGACGGCCACCACATGATCAACCGCAGCCATGAGAGGGCGGTCTATCTGGATATCGGCACCCGCTCGGCGAACGATGTCTGCAACTACCCGGACATCGACCTGCATGCCGACGGAAACGACTACACACACAAGGACGGTCAGCCCTACCCTCGCTGAACAGAATCATTACTTATCGAAGCTGTCGCGTATTGATTTAGATACACTTACGATATATCTTATATGCACTCTAACGATATATCGGAAATCCCATGTCTATGCGCCATATGTTTTTCAATGCCCTGCATTCCCGCCACCACCACGATCACTCGCATCGCGTTTCCGGTTTCGAGGCCGGCTGGAATGAGGGCTCCCAGGATGAGGGCAACCGGCACGAGCGTCACGCCGGTCGCGGCGGCTTCGGCGGTCGCGGCGGCAGTGACTTCTTTGCGGACTTCAACGAGATGCGCGGCGGCCGACGCGGTGGTAGCCGCATGTTCGGTCACGGCGATCTCAAGCTACTGCTGCTGGCCCTGATCGAGCAGCAGCCACGTCATGGCTACGAACTGATCCGCATCATCGAGGACATGTTCCACGGCCAGTATTCGCCCAGCCCCGGTGCGATCTACCCCACCCTGACCATGCTGGAAGAACTCGGGTATGCCGAGGTCACCAACGAACAGGGCGGCCGCAAGCTCTACGCGATCACCACCGCTGGCCGCGCCTACCTCGACGAAAACCGCGAGGCGGTGGATGCCGTCACCGCACGCACCGAGCACAGCGCCAGGATGGCCGCCAAGATGGCCGCACCGATGGCCGTACGCAAGGCCATGCATGCACTCAAGCACGCCTTGCTGATGCGCGGCAGTGACTGGAGCAAGGCCGAAGGCCAACGCATCGCCGAGATACTGGACCGCGCTGCCAGCGACATTGCTACCGGTGAACGCCGTGACTGAAACGGGTAGCGAAGCACTCCCTGCGTGGGAAGCACGCTGCCAGTCGCACGGTCTGCTGATGACCGCACCGCGCCGGGCGATTCTCACCGCGATGTCGACGCTCGATGCGCCGCGTGATGCCGTAACGCTACTGCAGGCTGCGCGTGAACATCACGCCGCCACCAGCATGGGCACGGTCTATCGGCTGTTGCGCGAACTGGAGCAATGCGGTCTGGCTTATGCCCACGCGCAACCGCATGCGCGTCTGCGCTGGCAACTGGCCGACTCGCATCAGACAAATGCAATGCTTCAGCATCAAAGCCCGGGCAATCTCCGCGTGATGCGGCGGCAGCTGCAAAATTTTCTGCGCGACCTGGAAAATATCGGCCTTGCCGAAGCGCGTCTCACCCAACCCGTACCGCCTGCTTCCGCCGCACGCATCGAAACAAACCTTCCCTCCACCACCGCCACATTCGATGTGTTGCGAACAATCGCGGAACACCTCGGCTATCGACTCGCCTAACATACGTCGCACCAAGCCTTTCGCAACATCACCTACTTCGCCATTGCCACCGCTTGCTCATCCAGATATTCCGGATGATGCAAAGCCTCTAGCCGGCAACCTTTCCCCTTCACGGAGATTCTGCCGATGACTGCTCATACCCATCAAACTTTGCGCCACCCTCTGAAATTTCGCACGCTGCAGGTACTGCGCGTCGAGCAACTGACACCGCATATGCAGCGCGTTGTTTTCGGCGGTGATGAACTTCACGGCTTTATCAGCGCTGCGCCGGACGATCACGTAAAGCTGTTTTTCCCCAATACGAGCGGCGACATCGTGACGCCTGTAATGGGCAGTAACGGCCCGGAATATCCACCAGGTCGCGACTACTCACCGATGCGCGATTACACGCCCCGCCATTACGATGTGTCACGCAACGAACTGACGATCGACTTCGTGCTGCACGGTGACGGCCCTGCCTCGCTTTGGGCAGCGCGGGCCGAACGTGGCCAGCAAATCGGCATGGGCGGCCCACGCGGCTCGGTAGTGATCGCCAACGATTTCGATCATTACGTGCTGATCGGCGATGAGACCGCGCTGCCAGCTATCGGCCGATGGCTCGCGGAAATGCCCGAAACAACAACGGCCGACGTACTGGTTGAAATTCCCGATGCCGAGGATCGTCAGCCATTGCCGTCGCCTGCGCAGGTCACCCTCACCTGGCTGGAACGCCGCGGCACGTCGGCCGATCGCAGCGAATTGCTCGAACACGCATTGCGCGCGTTGCGCATTCCGGCCGGCGACACCTTTTACTGGATTGCCACCGAATCGCGTCGCGCCCGCAACATGCGGCAGTGGCTCAGTCTGGAGCGCAACGTGCCCAAAGACTGGTTAAAAGCCAAGGGCTACTGGAAAACGGGTGCGGACGATAGCGACGACGATGGCTGATGGGATGAGCTCACACTTCATCCCGTCGACATCGTGTTCTGAAGCTTGGCTACAGTACGTCCAACCATCGTTATCTGACGCTTGCCGCCATCTATTCAGGAATATCCAATGACTGCGATTTATCTAATCGTCACGAGTGACAACGCAAGAGCCCACTCAACGTAGCTCGCCATCAAAGCTTTGGCTGCAATGTCAGGAGGCGCAGACCGAGCCAGCGCCTCCTGACGTGATAGCCGTCTAGCCGTCCTAACCAACCGGCGACGGGTTGCGCTCGCCGAACTGCGTCTGATGCCAGTACGGGTAAGCCTTGACCGGTTTGCTGGCGGCGTCGAGCTTGGCCACCTGCTCCGCGGAAAGGTTCCAGCCGACGGCCCCAAGGTTGGCTCGCAGCTGCGCTTCGTCGCGCGCGCCGATCACTACCGTGGCCACCGTCGGGCGCTGCAGCAGCCAATTCAGCGCAATCTGCGGCACCGTCTTGCCACTCTCCTTGGCCACAGCCTCAAGCGCATCCACCACAGTGTAGAGGTACTCGTCGTCGACCGGCGGACCGGCTTCGCTGGTCTTATGCAGGCGGCTATTGGCCGGCAACGGCTGGCCGCGGCGGATCTTGCCGGTCAGGCGCCCCCAGCCCAGCGGACTCCAAACCACGGCGCCCACGCCTTGATCCAGGCCCAGTGGCATCAGTTCCCACTCGTAGTCGCGGCCGATCAGCGAGTAATAGGCCTGATGCGCGATATAGCGCGGCAAGTTGTAACGATCGGCGGTCGCCAGTGCTTTCATCAGATGCCAGCCCGAGAAGTTGGAGCAGCCGATATAGCGAATCTTGCCCGCGCTGATCAGATCGTCCAGTGCAGAGAGGGTTTCCTCCACTGGCGTCATCGCATCGAAACCATGCAGTTGGAACAGGTCGATATGGTCGGTCTGCAACCGGCGCAGCGCGGCATCGACCGCCTCGATCAGATGGAAGCGCGATGAGCCGACGTCGTTGGGACCTTCGCCTGAACGAAACGTGGCCTTGGTCGAAATCAGCGCTTCGTGGCGGCGCCCTTTCAGCGCGGCGCCGAGTACTTCTTCCGAAGCGCCGCCGGAATAGATATCGGCGCTGTCGAACATCGTCACGCCCGCCTCCAGGCAGATATCGATCAGCCGCTTGGCCTCATCCACCTGGGTGCTGCCCCAGGCCTGAAAAAATTCACCTTTGCCGCCGAAAGTACCGGTGCCGAAGCTGAGGGCGGGCACACGGAAGCCGGAGCGGCCGAGTTGTCTGTAATCCATGGTGGGTCCTTTTGAATCGGGAAATGGTGGGAAATAGAAGCACATACCAACGCTTGCAACGCTCGGGTGACCTGTTTCATCGATCCCGGTGCCGGTCTTGTTGGTGCGCTCTTATGACCATGAGTTCAACGCCGGCAGGAAACAAGGGCCAGGTTGAAGGATGACTTTTCTTTCATGTTGCATTGCGCCATCGAGGCGTACACTAGTTGTCGCCTGATCCCCACAGGCCTATCCCTTTATTCCCTTAGCCTCATGCCTGACGCCTCTCAAGCCACCGCAGATATGTCCCTCGCGGCCGTCGAACCACGCCGATTCAGCGTGATCGGGCCGATCCTCAGCACGGTCGCCTTCACGTTTGCCACCTATCTCACGATTGGCCTTTCGCTGGCGGTGCTTCCGGGCTTCGTACATACCAACCTCGGTTTCGGCGCGGTCGTGGCAGGCTTGTCGATCAGCACGCAATACGTGGCAACTCTCGTCAGCCGCGCCCGCGCCGGGCATATGGCCGATACGCTGGGACCCAAGCGCACCGTATTGACCGGACTACTGATGTGCGGCGTAAGCGGGCTGCTGCTGCTGCTGGGCGCGCTTGCTGTGGCGATACCTGCCCTGAGCCTGGGCCTGATCCTGATCGCGCGGCTGGCGCTAGGCTGCGCCGAAAGCTGTACGGGTACCGGCGCCATTGCCTGGGGCATGGGCCAGGTTGGTCATCAACATACGGCACGGGTGATTTCATGGAATGGCGTTGCTACCTACGGCGCCATTGCCGCTGGCGCGCCCCTCGGCGTAGTGATCGCGCACAGCTACGGTTTCGCCGCGATCGGCGCAGTATCGCTGGCAATGATGCTGGTTGCGTTTCCGCTGGCGCGGCGCAAGCGGGCCACGGCGATCGCGGTTGGCGAGCGCTCGTCCATCCGCAACGTGGCCGCGCGAGTGGTGCCGTATGGCATCGGCCTGGCGCTGGGCTCGATCGGTTTTGGTTGCATCGCCACCTTCATCACGCTGTTCTATGCCGCACACGGCTGGGCTGATGCAGCGCTGACACTGAGCGTCTTCGGGATCATGTTCGTCGGCACACGCTTCGTGTTCGGCAAGATGATCGTGCGCGTTGGCGGCTATCGCGTGGCAATCGTGTCGTTTGCGGTCGAGGCCGTCGGGCTGGCCACACTGTGGCTGGCCAGCGACATGTTGATCGCCGCGGCTGGCGCTGCAATAGCAGGGCTGGGCTTTTCGCTGATATTTCCCGCACTCGGCGTGGAAGCGGTCAACCGCGTGCCGGAAAACAGCCGCGGCGCAGCGATCGGCGTGTTCTCGGTGTTTCTCGATGTGGCGATGGTCACCGTCGGACCACTCGGTGGCTGGATCGCAGCCGGCATGGGCTTCAATAGCGTGTATGGATTCGCCGCACTGGCCGCTGTGATGGCGGTGGCATTGACGCTGGTGCTGAAGACCCGAACCGAACGTTCTGTCGCCATGGCGTAAGGCGGAGATTTCGCTCTACCCAACTGAAGATTGATCACTCACCGGTTGCCGCTATACGGGCTGATGCGTGGACGACGATGTGGATTCGTGCCCTCGTCAACATGTCCACGACATGGATCTGATCCTGGTCGCGGAGGGTGTGGAAGATAGGTCGCGCAGGATCTGCAGGCCGATATGGGCTGCGATGACGGCCGGGGCTATTATCTGGGACGTCTGGAGCCGGCGGCGGATTTCGTTGCACGCTTCAAATTCACATACGTCAATCCACGCCGGCAGCCTCATGATTCGATGTATAGCTTTTAGAGTCGCCACCGAATTAGCCAACGAGCGTGATCATGGCAGGCACTGAAGCTTCGTTGCGCATCGGCTTCACGCTGGAACACGCCAGCAAGCGCTACGGCAACGTACAAGCGCTAAACAACATCAATCTGGACTTTACTGCCGGCAGCACCACTGCATTGATCGGTAGTAGCGGCTCGGGCAAGTCCACGGTACTGCGGTTGCTGCTGGGACTGGACTATCCTGACGCGGGCAACATCAAGGTCGACGGTCGGGTGCTCGGTCCCGCGCATGTGCTTGAGCTACGACGGCGAGTCGGCTACGTGATCCAGGAAGGCGGGCTGTTTCCGCATCTCACCGCGCAGGGCAACCTGGCGCTGCTGCCGCGCCACCTTGGCTGGAGCGCCGAAAAAATTCGCCAGCGTGCGGAAGAACTCGCCGCATTGACCCACCTGCCGCATGACGTACTCAGGCGCTATCCCGCGGAGCTTTCCGGCGGTCAGCGCCAGCGCGTGGCCCTGATGCGCGCCCTGATGACCGACCCCGATGCGCTGCTGCTGGACGAACCATTGGGCGCGCTCGATCCGATCGTGCGGCACGAGCTACAAGACGAACTGAAACGCATCTTCGAGCAGCTCGGCAAGACGGTGATCATCGTGACGCACGATCTGGCCGAGGCCGCCTGGTTCGCCGAGCGGCTGGTACTGATGCGCAGCGGCACTGTAGTGCAGGATGGTAGCCTGCAGGATCTGCGCGAGCGTCCTGCCGATCCGTTCGTCACCCGCTTTGTCGAAGCGCAACGACGATTGCCCAAGGTGCCTGCGTGAACCGCGCGACGCGCTGGATCTTCGCCATCGGCACATTGCTTGTGCCCATGCTGACACAGGCTTCGCCCGTGCGTATCGGCTCCAAGGTCTTCACCGAATCGGTGATCCTCGGTGAACTGGCGAAAGCCATCGCCGGCCAAGCCGGCGTCGACGCCGTGCATCAGCGCGAACTGGGTGGCACCAGCATTCTTTGGAAGGCGCTGCAGCAAGGCGATATCGACGTCTATTCCGAATACACCGGTACGATCACCCACGAACTGCTGAAAAACGTGGCACCCGATGCCGACATCCCGACCCTGCGCGAACGATTGAAACCACTCGGCATCGGCATCACCAATTCGCTAGGCTTCAACAATACCTACGCCATCGGCATGCTGGCCGACAAGGCCGCGCAGCTGCACATCAGCAAGCTGTCCGACCTGGCTGCACATCCTGACTTGCGCTTCGGCTTTTCCAACGAGTTCATCGATCGCACCGACGGCTGGCCAGGCATCCGACAGCGCTACGGCCTGCCGCAAACACAGGTTCGCGGGCTGGATCACGCGCTGGCGTATCGCGCGGTGGCCAGCAATGCGGTCGATGCGATCGATCTTTACAGCACCGATGCGGAAATCCCCTACTACCACTTGCGCACACTGGACGACGACCATCATTACTTTCCGCGCTACGAGGCGGTGTATCTGTATCGGCTCGCTCTCGTCAAAAGTGCGCCGGCATTCGTCACCGCGCTGCAGAAACTGGCAGGCCGCATCGACGAAAACACCATGCGGCAGATGAATGCAAAAGTGAAATTGCAGGGCGCGAAAGAGGACGTGGTGGTCGCAGCCTTTCTCGGCATCCGCGCAGACACGAGCGCCGATGCCGGACTGTGGTCGCGCCTGCTCCAGACCAGTATCGATCACATCAAGCTGGTAGTTCTGTCGCTGGGCATGGCCGTGCTTTTGGCGATTCCACTCGGTATTTTAGCGGCACGATTGAAGCGGCTGGGCCAACTGGTGATCGGGCTGACTGGCATTCTGCAGACCGTACCGTCGCTGGCGATGTTCGTCTTCATGATTCCGATTTTCGGCATCGGCACGTGGCCGGCCATCGCCGCCTTGTTTCTGTACAGCCTGCTGCCCATCGTACGCAACACGCACGCCGGGCTGGTCGGCATTGCACCGGAGCTACGCGAGTCGGCCGCCGCGCTGGGCCTGCCGCGCGGTGTGCGGTTGCGCCGGGTGGAGCTACCGCTGGCGACGCGCTCGATTCTTGCCGGCATCAAGACCGCTGCGGTGATCAACGTCGGCACTGCCACGCTGGCAGCCTTGATCGGCGCCGGTGGCTACGGCCAACCCATCCTCACCGGCATCAGGCTGGATAACATCAGCCTGATCCTCGAAGGCGCCATCCCTGCGGCACTGCTGGCGCTGCTGGCGCAAGGCCTGTTCGAAGGCATCGAGCGCTGGCTGACGCCACGCGGACTTCGGCTTGAGGCCCGACAGTGAGCTGATCGTGCATTGATGCAGCCGGTGCGGTGTTCCGGTCAAAGCGATGTAACCGTGGCGTGTGCCATGGCGAAAGTATCACGACCTTCCATCACAATGGTTTGCCTGACGAAACACATAACCGATCAAATATGGCCGTACAAACGTCCAAACGTCTGTGTGTTGACAATCCGCTCGAGTCATGTCGACCATGCCAGTCTATCTAACCGAGAAATCACTCTTCATGTCCAAACAGCCAGCGCTGGCGATCGTGTACGAGCATCCCGAGTGGTTCAAGCCGCTTTTCGCCACGCTTGATCGTCGCGGCATCGACTACAAGGCCTTTCCGTTCGAAAACCATCGCTTCGATCTCGCCGAAAAACATGCACCCGCACCGGTAGTATTCAGTCGCCTGGCGATGAGTTCATTCCTGCGCCAGGACGAACACCCGATCTTCTACGCGCAAGCGCTCTACGCGCACTGGGAGTTGAACGGCGCCCACGTCATCAACGGCAGCAAGGCGCTGGCGATCGATGCGAACAAGGCGCGCCAGCTCTCAGTGATCCAGTCGCTGGGGCTGGCTATTCCGGCGACACATGTAGTGCATCGACAGACAGATATCGTGGCGGCAACCGAAGGCCTGCGTTTTCCGGTGATCGTCAAGGTGAATATCGGCGGCTCGGGTGCAGGCGTTGCGCGCTATGACAGTATCGATGAGCTGAAGCAGGCGGTCGCCGATGGCAGCACGCCCAAGGGCATCGACAGCGTGCTGCTGGTGCAGGAGTACGTGCCCGCGAAGGACAAGCACATGGTCCGGATGGAAACGCTGGACGGCAAGTTCCTCTATGCCATCTCGCTCAACACCGATGGCGGCACGTTCGATCTGTGCCCCGCCGACGTGTGCCTGATCGACAAGCCCACCGTCACCGTGCAGGAGTTCAAGCCTGACACCGAGACAATTCGCGCAGCCGAAGCCATCGCCCGTGCGTCGGGACTGGATATCGGCGGCATCGAATTCATGGTCGATGAACGCGACGGCGCACGTCGCTTCTACGACATCAACGGCCTGTCCAATTTCGTGGCCGATCCGCTCAACGTGCTGGGCTGGAACCCGCACGAAAAGCTGGTCGACTACCTGGAAAACGTCATCGCATCCACGCAGGAGAAAGCGGCATGAAGTACGGTTTCTGGGCACCGGTATTTGGCGGCTGGCTGCGCAATATTCGCGACGAGAACATGGAGGCCAGCTGGGACTATCTCAGCAAGCTGTGCATCCGCGCCGAACAGATCGGCTACGACCTTACGTTGATCGCCGAGCTCAACCTCAACGACATCAAGGGCGTGACCGAACCGGCGCTCGACGCATGGTCCAGCGCCGCGGCACTGGCCGCGGTGACGAAAAAGCTGGAGATCATGGTCGCCGTACGGCCGAATTTCCATCAGCCCGCGCTGTTTGCCAAGCAGGCGGCCAATATCGACCGCATCTCCGGCGGCCGCCTCGCGCTCAACGTGGTGTCGTCATGGTGGGCCGACGAGGCCACGCAATATGGCCTGCAGTTCGACCAGCACGATGACCGCTACGGCCGCACCAACGAGTGGTTGCAGGTCGTCGATGGCCTATGGACACAGACGCCTTTCAATTTCACCGGCGAGCGCTATCAGTTGAAGGACGCCATCTGCGAACCGAAGCCGCTCTCCTCGCCCCGCCCGACCATTTACGCCGGCGGTGAATCCGAAGCGGCCAAGACGCTGATCGCCAAACGCTGCGATGCCTACGTGATGCACGGCGACGAGCCGGAATTCATCGCCGAGAAGATTGCCGACATGCGCGCCCGCCGTGAACGCGAAGGCCTGCCGCCGATGATCTACGGCATGGCCGCATACGCCATCGTGCGCGATACCGAGGAAGACGCTCTGGCCGAAGTCGAGCGCATCACCACGCTGGATCCCGAAGCCGCCGGCTTTGCCAACTTCGACCAGTGGCTTTCCGGCACGCAGCTGGAACGCGAGATGAAGATAAAGGAATACTCAGTCTCCAATCGCGGCCTGCGGCCGGGGCTGGTCGGCACGCCGGAGCAGGTGCGCGCACGCGTCGAAGCATTTTCTGCGGCAGGCCTCGACCTACTATTGCTGCAGATGAGTCCCCAGTTGGAGGAAATGGAGCGCTTCGCAGCGCAAATAATTACGCCAACGACTATTGCTCACGGATGAATTCGGCAACGATCACGATAAGCCATCTTGCAAGGCATCATCGCCGGACGGCTTGTCCCATATGGATCGCAGCAGTCGCTCGAACATCGAGCCTCCGATCAAATGGGTGAGCAGATCGTGGAAAGTGTTCAATAGAGTAACAATCACTGCTGAGGCGTACTCGGCCGTTTGCTTCGATAGCGCAGCTCCCAAGCCAGCAAACTTGCTGGGGCTGTGTATATGCTCATGGGCAGTCGCGAGGCAGGGATGGTGGTCTATGGTGAGATCAAGGCTCTTTTTGTAGAGCGCGACAACCCCGGTTTCATCGAAGATGGGCGATAGCACTGCGTCCACTTCATGCCATATCGAGACTGCAAAAGCCGCAAGTTGGGTGATATCGGCATTGGCGCCTAGCCGCCTTGAGAGCATGGCCCTGATACCGTGCGCATCATCTTGTCTTGGCTGCATCTGTACTCTGAAGAAAACGCGACATACGCTCTTTCGACAGCGAACATAGGTGTAGTTTTGTTATGTGAAAGTATTTGAAATGTAAACATGTCTAAACTGTAATCTTTGAAAGTCTGTGATGTAGTCGCCATTTAGAAGAATCCGTGCAACACGCTGAAAGACCGACCTCGACTCGTCATGCCAAGAGGTTTGATTCAATCTGTAGTCGGCAATCCATCGGCAACGTCACGATAAATTCGCTACCGAGATTTCGTCCGGCGCTGTGACCGGTCACGCTACCCTGATGCGCCTCGACGAGTTCGCGAACCACAGCCAACCCGATGCCAAGCCCACCACTGGAATGATCCAGCGCGCGTGCGTCTTGCACGAACAGGTCGAAAATGTGCGGCAATGCCTCGGCCGAGATGCCGATGCCGTTGTCCGACACGATAATCTCCATCGACTGACCGCGTAGCATCAGCGCCAGCGAAATCTTGCCGCCCTGCGGCGTGTATTTGGACGCGTTGTCGAGCAGGTTGGTGAATATCTGCGCCAGCCGTACCGGATCGCCATGAAAACCGATCGGCGCGGGCGGCAGCTCGATCGTCATATGCTGCTCTCTTGCCTCCATCGCCGGTCGACAAGCCTCGATGGCCATGCGCAGTACGCCGATCATCTCCACGCTGCCGCGTTCAAGCCGCAGCTTGCCGGTGCTGATGCGCGAGCCTTCCAGCAGATCACCGATAAGCCGGGACATATGTGTTACCTGACCGTCGATGATCACCTGCAACCGCGCCAGCGATAGCTCGTCGTTGGTATCACGATCGATCATCAGGCTGGCGGCCACGCGTATCGGCGTCAACGGATTGCGCAGCTCATGCGCCACCATCGCCATGAATTTGATCTGTTGGCGGTGCGCTTCGCGGGCATGTGCCTCCAGCTCCTGCGCAGTCAACGCAGCCATCACCAGCTGCTCGTTGGCATCGCGCAAATCGGCGAGGCGAACGTCCTCCGCAACCGGCAATGACTCGTGACGGACCAACGGCAGCAGATGAATCGCGGCCGAGCGCTGACCTGATTCACCTAATGGCGCTTCACCGTGGAACTGGAATCCACCGGGCCCCAGGCCTTTGGAACGGTACATGGCAAGGTCAGCCCGATCGATCAAAGTGGCCATGTCCAGGCCATCTTCCGGATACATCGCAATGCCGAGGCTGGCGGAAAGTTGCACTCTCACCATGCCGATGGAACTGGGCACGGCGACGGCGGCAAGCAGCAAGGCGGCGATGCGTGCGGCATCGGACGCATCGGAAACATGAGTGAGCAGCACCAGAAATTCATCGCCGCCGTGACGGCTGACGGTATCACCATCCTGCAGCACCGATTTCAACCGGCTGGCTACCAGCTGCAGTACCACATCGCCACCGGCATGACCCAACGTGTTGTTGATGTAGCGAAAATGGTCGAGATCGAGAAAGAGTATGGCCAGACGCGCCTGATGCTGGTTTGCCGAGGCAATGGCGACTGTCAGGCGATCCAACATCAGCGCACGGTTGGCGGTGTGGGTCAGCGTATCGCGCTGACTGGAATAGGTCAGTTCGCTCAGATTGGCGATGGCCGTTTTGGCAATGCCTTCCGCACTCAGTGCGGCAAGCACCAGCATCTGGTTGGCCTCCTGCAGCTGGGCTACGCGATTACCGCTGACGTCGAGCTGCACGGCTGCCAGCTCCTGTCGCAACCTGACCAGATCCGCCCGCAGGTCATCGGCCTGCCCGTTGAGCAACGCAAGCGTCTGCGTCGCTTCGGTTTCGGTGAGCGGATCGATCCGGTCGTTCACGGCGTCGACGGCATAGTGCTGTACTCATCCATCGTCGGCACCGGAGGTCGGTCCGTTCAACAGGCTGTGGCTGCGGGTCGGCCTGCCGCCCAGCAGCCCTTCGTAGCCGGCAAGCATCTCGTCGAGCTTGATGCCGTCGTCGTCGATATGGAACAGATGCAGCGCGTTTGAATGCGCGCTGGCGCGCACCTTCACCACCGCCATCATGCGTTGAAGCCGACTGTCCACTTCGATATACCGCTGCACGATAATGGCGTCGGTAAGAAATGCCGTGCCGTAGGGACTGAAGCTCAGTTCGTTGTAACGATCCTCCAGCTCGGAGGTCATCAGCACGGTGACACCGATATCGGTGAGCGCCGACACCATTCGCGACAACGACTCGCGAAAGTCTTCGCGAAAAGTGGGCGCCAGCGCCAGTTCGAATCCGGACAACGAATCGATCACCACACGGGTTGCCTTGAGCCGGCGAATCTCCGCGATCAGCAGTATTGCGATCTCATCCACCGACAACGCGAGCGAGCGGGTATCGACCACGCCGACGCGGTCGCTCTCGATCAGCTCGGCCAGCACACGGCCACGAGACTGCTGTGGACGCTGCTCGAACGCGGCGATCACGCCCGTTTCCCCCAAGCGCGCGCCCTCGGCCAGAAAAGCCGATGCCAGAATGCTCTTGCCCGAGCCCGATGGGCCGGCAACGAGCAGCGAATAGCCGCGCGGCAAACCACCGCCCATCATCGCGTCAAGACCCGGCACCCCCATCTTCACCCGAACATCGGAGGCAGGCGCGGGTTGCCAATCGGTAAGCGAGACCGGCGATGTCGGCGCAAATACATGGATCCCGTTGTCGCTGATGCGGAAGGTGTGCAGCCCCGGCAGGGACGGTTGCCCGCGCATCTTCATGATCTCCATCTTGCGCACCATCGAATTGCTCTGCACGCTTTGACGTAGCCAGATCAAGCCATCGGCGACAGTGAATACCGGACTGGGATCGTCATCACTGAAATATTCACCAAGCAGAAAGGTGGTGGCCTGCCAGGTCGTCATCAGCATGCCCAACTGCTGAATGAAATGTTGCAGGCTGATGAACGCATTGCTCTCGCCTTCGCCAGCGAGAATGACCGAACGGAACGAGTCGACAAACACCAGGGACGGGCCATGCGTTTCGACCTCGGCAACCATCCGCGCCAGCACCTTGGACAAATCGCCCGTGGCGGTTTCTTCGGCCAGGTTGATGAAGTGAACGGACTGATTGACTTTTTCCGTGTCGAAGAACTCGAACTGTTGCTGGTAGCGGAACATTTTCAGCGGCGGCTCGCCGAGTACCGTGAAATACAGCGCAGGACGCTGCGGCGTGGCCAGCGCAAACATGATCTGATGGGCCAGCGTTGTCTTGCCCGAGCCCGGCGGACCGGCGATGAGGTTGAAGGAAAACTCCGGCAGACCGCCGCCGAACACCTCGTCCAGTCCGGGTACTCCCGTGGCGAGGCGATGGATGATGGCTTTGACCCTGGTCATGGCGAGGTGTCCTTTACGGCATCGCCGCTGAATGGTTTATCCCTTACCGAACGCAGCAGCCGCTCGAGCAGCGACCCACCGATCAGATGAGTAAGAAGATCATGGAAAGTGTTGAGCAAAGCGATAATGGCGGCAGACGCCTCTGCTGGTGTCTGCTGCGATAGCGCGATATCGAGGCCGGCAAACTCGCCGGGGCGTAATGAACCTTCATACGCAGTGACAAGACAGGAATGATCGGCCAGCGTCAGGTACAGGCTGCGCTTGTATAGTGCCGCAACGCCAGGCTGGCCAATAATCGGGGCTAGCGCGACATCAATGTCATGCCATATCGAAACGGCAGCGGCGGCAATGGTCGGCGGGTCCGCACCTTCCCCTGCTCGTCTGGCAAGCAAGCCTTGGATACCGTGTGCGTCAGTCGGCATCTGTGGTCCGGAGAACACGCGTCGTGCGCATTTTGGAAAAGCTATAATACGCGCTAACGTGTGTCCGTAAGGCATTTAATCGCTTGAGGTCGTGTATCGGGAGAAAGCCCAGATCAACGTGACCGGACAGGTGCATGGAGCGGGTAATCAACACGGCGATGAAGGAGTGCCTTTACTTGCCAGCCCGTACCCGGCGGGGCGACACTGCAAAGTCACGCGACCCTGCGAGCAATCGATGAGTTTGGCCCAGACGCGACGTGATCAGCTGTTCCCCACACTCTGCGCGGTGCAGATAGCGGTAGCGCAGCATTTTGCGACGGCACCGCCGCAACGATTCGAGCCAGGCGAAACGCTGTATGCCCTGGGCGAACGGCATGCACCGGTATTCATCGTCACCTCGGGCGAAGTGACGGTCACTCGCGGGCATGCAATGGGTGAGGATCAGCTGATCGCCGTGCTGCCGATTGGCGGTATCACCGGCGAAGTGAGTCAGCTCGGCGGCCGCTCGGCGCTGGCCGAAGCGCGTGCCGGAGTCGCCGGCTGCGAAGCGTTGCGTTTCGATACAGCACATCTACGCGCGCTGATCATCGGCTCGGCCGAGATCGGCGAGATCATCATGCGGGCTTTTCTTTTGCGCCGTACGATGCTGATTGCGGAAGGTGCCGGCACCTTGCTGGCTGGTCGGCCGGGTGAGCCCACGCTGGTGCGACTGCAGGGTTTTCTCACCCGTAACGGCCATCCGTATTCGCTGCTCGACGTGGCCGACGGTGGCGATGGTCAAGCCCTCGTCGAGCGGTTTGGCGTACACGACGATGAGTTGCCGATCGTGCTGTGCCCTAACGGCTCGCTGCTGAAGCACCCGACCAACGTCGACCTTGCCGCGTGCCTCGGCATGACGCCGGAGCTCGATCCGGATCGGATCTTCGACGTGGCCGTGGTCGGCGCTGGCCCTGCCGGCTTGGCGACGGCAGTGTATGCCGCGTCCGAAGGCCTTTCAGTACTGGTGCTGGATACACGCTCGTTCGGCGGGCAGGCCGGCGCGTCGGCGCGCATCGAGAATTACCTTGGCTTTCCCACTGGCATCTCCGGCCATGCATTGGCTGCACGCGCATTTACCCAGGCGCAGAAGTTCGGCGCCGAGATCGCCATTCCGGTCAATGTCACTGCGCTGGAATGCGGCGGCGATGAGCGCCAGCCAGGCGACCTTTTTACCCTGCGGCTTGAGAATGGCATGGGCATGCAGGCGCGTAGCGTCGTGGTTGCGTCCGGTGCGCGCTATCGACGTATCGATATCGAAAACCTGAGCCTGTTCGAAGGCGCCGGTGTGTCGTACTGGGCCTCACCAGTGGAAGCCAAGCTGTGCGAGGGTGAGGAGATCGCCC
Organism: Rhodanobacter sp. A1T4; assembly: GCF_014207185.1. Classification (GTDB taxonomy): domain Bacteria; phylum Pseudomonadota; class Gammaproteobacteria; order Xanthomonadales; family Rhodanobacteraceae; genus Rhodanobacter. Next base: position 348,132 of record NZ_JACHCP010000006.1, on the reverse strand, counting down.
TGGTCGGCGGTGGCAACTCGGCGGGACAGGCGGTCGCCTTCATGGCCCCGCGGGTCAAACATCTGCACCTGGTCGTACGCAGTGATTCACTCGACGCATCAATGTCGCGTTACCTGATCGAACGTATCGCCGCGCTACCCAATGTCACCTTGCATACGCGTACCGAAGTCACGGCGTTGCAGGGCGACGTGACCAGTGGACTGACTGGCGCAACGTTCCGTCATCGCGATACCGGTGCCGAGTGGACCGGACCGCTACGTCACTTGTTTCTGTTCGTTGGCGCCGATCCCAACGCGGCATGGCTGGAGAGCTGCAACGTCGACGTGGATGCCAATGGCTTTATCTGCACCGGCCAGATCGCCAGCGGGCCGATATGGTCGGCCGCTGCCCGCGCACCGCTGGCGCTGGAAACCAGTGTGCCCGGTGTATTCGCTATTGGCGACGTGCGCGCTGGCTCGACCAAGCGCGTAGCCGCAGCAGTAGGTGAAGGCGCCCAAGTCGTTGCCGCCCTCCATCAGGTACTTGCTGCATCCCCTGCCCGACTACCGGAATCCACTGCATGAGTGATTACTGCAAGCACCTTGCCGATATTGCCGACGTAACGCCACGCACGCTTGGCTGTGAGGAATGCCTCAAGTCCGGCTCGCACTGGGTCCATCTGCGGCTGTGCCGGACCTGCGGTCACGTCGGCTGTTGCGACCAGTCGCCGGGACGCCATGGTACCGCCCACTACCATGCCACCAAGCATCCGATCATCGAAGGCTACGATCCCCCCGAAGGCTGGGGCTGGTGCTTTGTCGATGACACTCTGGTCGACCTACCCGATCAGACGCCGCAAGTGGGTCCGATACCGCGATATGTCTGATGCATTGGCTGGCTTGTTTGGATGTCTAAATGATCATCTGGACAATCAGCTTGCTGTCAGCAGCTTGATCTCTCGTGAGGCGACTCTGCTTGATCGTATCGACGTGAACCTCCGCATGAAAACAAAAGGTCCGATGGTAAGAGTTGTCATCTCTCGCCATCGGACCTGAGTTTCACTCCATCTATTTCCAGCGAATCAAACCTTGCCGATCGATTCGCCGCACCGTACTTCCTCTTACCGCCCCAAGTCCTGCAGGAAACGGTTGGTGTATTGCAACGACGTACTGCCGCTGACCGAGTTGCACGTTGCCGACGCCGAACCGGTATTGCTTGAACAAGGTGTATCGCGATCCAGCGACCAGAAATGGATGCCCACCAGGCCATTGCTCACTGCGTAATTGGTGAGCGTATCGACATCGGTGAGAGAGAACACTTCGCTGGAGACATCGTTCATGCCGATCATCGGCGTCAGCTCGATCTGGCTGGCCGGGATGCCGTAGGTATGCTCCAGATTTTCCGCTGCCTGGATCGCGGACTGCCCCATGTTGCACGCGCCGTTGGATACCACGCAGACGCTGGAACTGGCCCCACCAAAATCCATCACCATCAGGTTGATCGTGTAACTGCTGAGATTGGCGCTCTTGATCGACTTGACCACCATATCGCCCAGCGAATTGAGCCCGCCGTAACTGCCATCCGATGCTCCCAGTGTGGCCAGCGTGAAGGAGATGCGCAGATTCGGATACAGCGTATGCGCATAGGCAGCCTCGGTCACCAGACTGCTGATCTCCGCCTGGGTCTGGCCTCCTTCGATATCGAAATCCATACCGACCAGATGCGATGAGTTGTAGGTCGAAAGGAATTGAGCCATGCCCGATGGCGTCGAGCAGGTGAAAACACCCGCCTGACCGCCGGTGGAAACCACGTAGTTCACGCCCGCATTGGAAAGCGCCTGAATGTTTGCGCTGGCAAAGCTGGCCGCGGGAATACCGCCCCAGTTCTCGCTGCCGCATTCGCCCGTTGCAAAAGCCAGCGTGATTGCGCCGAGATTGGGTTCGACGGTCGAGACAAGGCTGCCGCTGCCGACCACCGGAATCGTTGTGCCGGTCACCGCCGTTTGCATCACGTTGGTGTTCCAGTTGAGATTGATGGTGACGTCCTTGTACGGACTGAACAGCAGACTGCCTGGCGCAGGGGCTGGGGCTGGGGCTGGGGCTGGGGCTGGGGCCGGTGCGGGAGCTGGCGCGGGGGCCGGTGCGGGAGCCGCACCGCAGGAACCTTGGGATGTCCAGGGTTGGCCGGAGCCCGCCCCACCGCTGTTGGTCGCCGGGTCATTGCCCTGCGTCCACCAGTTCGCCAGATAGTTGATGCCGTTTTCGCTGGCAGTATTGCCGGCGGTGTAAACCTGCGACGCGCTCCAGGCCGCCGCGCAACTGGGCGCAGTCTGCGCCTGCAGCGTCTGCACGGGTACTGCGGCCAGCAAGGCCATGGACAGACCTGTCGCTGCGATGCTACCGAAAGCGCCAAGTGCCAGACGTAGGCGCAGGGCGGGCCGTTTTACAAAGGGTGATGGTGGTTTGACTGACATGGAATCCTCTCCAGATGGACTTGCATCAATACGAGTGAGTTACCAAGGCAGTTCACAGCCGCAATCCGATCAGCCATGTGGGGATGTGCCTCATCGCGTCCCTGCACGCTACCGCTTGTTATGCGTGAGATATGTCCCGTGATAGACCTTAATGACAACGTTGTCTATTGGAAAAAATCCCAACTGTGACGGTGCGCGTGAAACGCCGTTGGGCACTGATGCGGCCTCGGGATGGGCAATAGCTCGCTTCTGTTTTGCTGCTTATGCAGCATCTCAAAGCGAAAGTGGCCCTGCCGTTTGACTGGCTTGATATCGCACTGCAGCAGTGTTGATCGTGCCTCGGCAGATCGAAGCGCTTTCCAGGCGTGCCCGAAAGTGAGTGCAAAAATTAGGAAGTGGATCTAATTGAGCAGAACCATGTCGCATCCTCACAAGAAATCTTCGCCTGCCGCGTTATGACGCTAAACCTTATTCGGTGACTATCACGAATGAGGACGCCAAATGACAACGTTATCTATGCGTACTGAGTGGAGAGCGGACGACAGCCTTGCGCTGAGTCAGACCTTCTTCAATCAGGCCTTCTTCAAAAAGCAGACTTTCAGCACCAGCCCTTTGATCTTGTCCGAACTGCCTTCGATATGTTCGTCGTCGCCTTCGACGAGACGAATGTTCTTGATCACCGTGCCCTGCTTCAACGGGATCGACGAGCCCCTGACCTTCAAGTCCTTGATCACGACGACGGTGTCACCGGTGGCAAGCACATTGCCGTTGACGTCCCTCACCAGCGTTCCGATATCGGTTGCCACACTTACGGCGATGGGCCACTCGTGGCCGCAGTCTGCACATACGACACTGCCCCCATCCGGATAGGTATTTTCCATCGCGCACTGCGGGCAAGCAGGAAAGTCAGACATACCTTGGTCCATCGGGATCGTTGAAGAGCGCGGAGTATAGATGCCCGACTCAATGAACCCGACCCTGATCGGGATGCCCCGATAGCAACGAACACGCATCCATCGCTGCACCGGAATGGCACCTCCATTCTGTCATCGTTGCCTAGCTTTTGACGGAATGTGCATGGCCTGTTGGCGGCGTTGACGAAACACTTCGACACCGGTCGGTCACCCGCGGTAATGTCTACCCACAACCTAATGTCTGTTCGCTGCTGTAGACGTCCTGACCAGGAGTTTTAATGGCCGACGCAACACCTGTGTTTGACGAGATGGGATGGCCGGACAACGTTCGCGCACCCTATGCCTTGATCGATGCCTGGTTGAAATCGATGCCCGCCGAACAGCTGTTGCTGAAGCGCCGCGAGGCAGAAGTGCTGTTCCGGCGTATCGGCATCACCTTTGCGGTGTATACCGAAGGCGGTGACCCTGAGCGCCTGATCCCGTTCGACTTTATCCCCCGCGTCATGGCGCAGGCCGAATGGGTGCGTTTGCGTCAGGGCCTGGAACAACGCGCGAAGGCGCTGAATGCTTTTATCCACGACGTCTATCACGACCGCGAAATCGTTCGTGCCGGTCGCATTCCCGAGAAGCTGATTCTGCATAACAGCGAGTTTCGCCCGGAGATGGCCGGCCTCGATCTGCCCGGCCAGATGTATTCGCACATTGCCGGCATCGACATGGTGCGTACCGGGCCCGACGACTACTACGTGCTGGAAGACAACTGCCGCACGCCATCGGGCGTGTCCTATATGGTCGAGAACCGCGAGGTGATGCAGCGGCTGTTTCCGGACCTGTTCCGTCGCAATCGCGTCGCACCGGTCGCGCACTATCCCGACGAACTGCTCGCTACGCTGCGTTCGCTGGCGCCGCCAAACTGTCCCGGTGAGCCGACCGTGGTGCTGCTAACCCCTGGCATCCACAACAGCGCCTACTACGAGCACGCGTTTCTGGCCGACGAAATGGGCATCGACCTGGTCGAAGGCGCCGATCTGGTGGTGGACAAAGACGTCTGCTACCAGCGCACCACCGCCGGCCTGTCGCGTGTGGACGTAATCTATCGCCGTATCGATGACGACTATCTGGATCCGCTGGTATTCAAGCCCGGGTCGATGCTCGGCGTGCCGGGCCTGCACTTTGCCAACCGCGCGGGCAACCTCACGCTGACGAATGCCATCGGCGCCGGGATTGCGGATGACAAGGCGGTTTACATCCACGTACCGGAAATGATCCGTTTCTATCTCGGCGAAGAGCCGCTGCTGCGCAACGTGCCAACCCATGACTGCAGCAAGCCCGACGAACTGCGCTACGTGCTGGACCATCTCAACGAACTCGTAGTGAAAGCGGTGCATGGCTCCGGCGGCTACGGCATGCTGGTGGGACCACACGCCAGCCGCACTGAACTTGAAGATTTTCGCGTGCTGCTGAAAACGCGACCGCAGGATTACATCGCGCAGCCGACGCTGGCCCTGTCCACCGTGCCGACCTTCGTCGACTCCGGCATCGCACCGCGCCATGTCGACCTTCGACCGTTCGTGCTTTGCGGTGCTGATCGCATCCGCGTCGTACCTGGTGGCCTCACTCGCGTAGCGCTGAAAGAAGGCTCGCTGGTCGTCAATTCATCGCAGGGCGGCGGCACCAAAGACACCTGGATACTGGAAAACTGATGCTGGCACGTACTGCAGAAAACCTGTTCTGGCTATCGCGCTATATGGAGCGGGCCGATTACGTGGCGCGGCTGCTTCAGGTGACGGGCCAGATGAATGCCGTTCGCGTCGACAGCGACCGCAACAGCGAATGGGAATCGGCGATTGTTGCAGCTGGCGGCAGCGACAGTTATTACGCCCGCCACACGGAAGCAGACGAACCGTCGGTCATCCAGTTCCTCGCCTTCGATGCGGACAACCCCTCATCCATCGTCAACTGCATCGAGATCGCGCGTCGCAATGCGCGGGCCGTGCGCACGGCGTTGACCGCCGACATGTGGGAAGCGGTGAACACCACCTGGCAGGAGCTTTCCACGTATCGCAATACGCCGATGACCGAGGATTTGCTCTCCGAATTTCTCGAATGGGTGAAATCACGCGTCGGCCTGTTCCACGGCGTGTGCTCGAACGCGATGCTGCGTCGAGACGGTTTTCACTTCGTGCGGGTAGGCCAGTATCTGGAACGCGCCGACAATACCGCGCGTCTGCTCGACGTCAAATATCACGTGCGGCTGCCATCGGTCAGCGACGTTGGCGGTGTGATCGATTACTACCAGTGGCTGGCGATTTTGCGCGTGGTCGGTGCACGCCGCGCGTATCGCGTGATGTTCAAGGGGCCGGTGGAACCCGCACATGTGGCCGAACTGCTGATCATGCGCGGCGAGTTTCCGCGCTCGCTGGCGTTCTGCTACAACCAGATCACCCAGCATCTGGACCTGATCGAAGACCAGGATCCGCAGCGCGCGGCGGAAGCCAAGCGACAGGCGCATGCGATCTACACGAACTTGCGCTACGGCCAGATCGACGACGTCATCAACAACGGCCTGCACGAATACCTGACCGACCTGATCGTGCGCACCGAAGCGCTGGGTTCGCAAATCTCCGAGGGACACCTGTTTTGATCAGGCAACTTTAATCATGCAACTCACTATCGTTCACGACACCGTTTATCGCTATGGTCAAGCCGCCAGCATGATCATCCAGGCCCTGCGCATGTGGCCCGCACCCAGCGCCGGGCAGACCATCGGCGACTGGCGTGTCAACGTCGACGGCCGGCGATTGCAGCCAACGTGCAGCGACGGCTTTGGCAACCCGGTGGCCACGCACACCATCGACCGCAGTGTGGAAACCCTGCGGCTTTCGGTACGCGGCTCGGTCAACACGCGCGATCTGCACGGCGTGCACGGTGACCGCAAAGAGTTGCTGCCGCCGATGTTCTACCTGTCATCCACACCGCTGACCGAAAGCAATAAAGAGATCGATGACCTCGCCCGATCCGTCTCGGGCACCGGCACCGGACTGGAGCGCCTACACCGACTCAACAACGGCGTGCGCGACCGCATCGACTACCTGCCCTATCAGACCGATGCGGAAACCACCGCCGTTGAAGCGTTCGCCGCGCAGGCTGGCGTGTGCCAGGACCATGCACACGTGCTGATTGCAGCCGCCCGCTCGCTGGGTTTTCCGGCGCGCTACGTCAGTGGCTATCTCTGTCCCGTCGAAGGTACCGCCGCGGCCAGCCATGCCTGGGCTGAGATCTTTGTGGAGGATCTGGGCTGGCTGGGCTTCGACGCCGCCAATCGCCAATCGCCGAACGAACGTTATGTCCGCATCGCCTGCGGCCGCGACTACCGCGATGCAGCACCGGTGCGTGGCGTACGACTGGGTGGTATTGCCGAGTCGCTGGAAGTCGAAGTGTCGATCGCCGAATCCGGGCAATCGCAGTCACAGTCGCAATCCTGGTAACGATTGCCCAACACCTCCCGTGTCGAAATCCGCCGGTTTCGTCTGCCGTGACCGAGCGCGGCCTAGGCTCACGAGGTCACCTGTCTGATTTCATAAAAAAGGATTCGTTGATCTCGTAATTGCTGCGTGATAATCAGGGCGGGTTACCAGGGAGGCTGTACCCGCAAATACCATCACATAGGGGTCGAGATCATGCAAACGCAACGTTTTGCCGCTCGTTCCGAATGGCCCGGTTTTTGGGCCATCCGTCGTTGGGTCGATCATCGCCACCGGGCCAAACACTTTGCGCTGGCGGCGCTTTTACTTTTAGCCGTCTATCTGCCAACCGCTGTCAGCGCAGCCAGCTCGGGGAGTTTTACCGCCGCTCAGGCGCAAGCCGGCGCAGCCGTCTATAGCCAGGAATGCTCGGTGTGTCACGGCTCGAAGCTGCAGGGTGGTGCCGCACCGGCGCTTAGCGGAGCCACCTTTGGCGCATCGCTCAAGACCAACTATCCGACCGCCGAAAAGCTTTACGGTTTCATCTCCAGCCAGATGCCAGTGAGCAATCCCGGCTCGCTCAGCAAGACCCAATACGAAGATACGCTGGCTTTCATCCTCGCTCAAAACGACTACCCAGCGGGTAGCACAGCGCTTGATGCAGCCCATCTGGATAGCGTGGCATTGCTGCCGTATCCGGCTCAGAACAACGATGCGACCACCGCCAACGCCAATCTGGAAATCCAGAACATCGGCATCTCCAGCCGCATGGTCTACGGCAAGCTGCCTGACAAGGCCAGTGTCACGATTACCGACGCCATGATGGCCAGCCCCGCTGACCATCCTGCTGACTGGCTGCTGCACGGCCGCGACTATGCCAATCAGCGTTTCTCGCCACTGAAGGAGATCAACGACAGCAACGTCAAGTCGCTGACCGCCGTGGCCCTGGTACAGACCGGCATCACCAGCAGCTTCGAGACGACGCCAATCGTGGTCAATGGTGTGATGTACGCCACCACACCGGTGGTCGACAGCAAGATGAAAATCATCGCGCTGCATGCCGATACCGGCGACATCATCTGGGAGTCGACCTATAACGTCGGCAACTTCAAGATTTGTTGCGGCCCGGTCAACCGCGGTGTGGCCGTGGGCTACGGCAATGTCTACGTGGCCACACTCGATGCACGGCTGATTGCCTTGAATGCGGCCACCGGCGACGTGCTTTGGAACGTCGGCGTGGCCGATCCCACGGTCGGTTATTCGGAGACAATGGCGCCGCAGCTTTACAAGGGCAAGGTCATCGTCGGCAGCTCCGGCGGCGAATGGGCGATCCGCGGATTTGTCGCCGCCTACGACGCGACTACCGGCAAGCAGGCGTGGCGCTGGCAGTCGACCGATCCCAAATCGTTCGCGGGCGATGCGTGGCAGCGCGGTGGCGGCATGGTCTGGACCACGCCGGCCGTCGATCCGGAGCGCGGCCTGCTGATCTTCTCCACCGGCAATCCCAATCCCGACCTATACGGTGCGGGCCGCAAGGGTGACAACCTGTACACCGATTCGATCGTCGCGCTCAATGTGGATACCGGCAAGCTGGCCTGGTACTACCAGGAAGTGCCGCACGACGTATGGGACTACGACGCTGTGAGTAACGTCGTACTGTTCGACGTACAGGACACCCGCGGCAAGACCATTCCGGCCGCCGGTGAAGCGGGTAAAACAGGATGGTTCTATATCGTCGATCGTCGCAACGGCAAACTGATCCGCAAATCACAGCCTTTTGTCGATCAGTCGAAAAACATGTTCGCGCAGCCGACCAAGGAAGGCGTGCAGATGCTGCCCGGTGCCAACGGCGGTGCCGAATGGTCGCCGCCGGCGTATTCGCCACTGACCCACGCGGTGTACATCCTGGGCATGAACCAGCTGATGACCTTCACCACCGGCGACGATCCGGGTTTCCAGCCCGGCTCGATGCGTCTGGGCAGCTCGTTCACCAACGTGCCGAAGGATCCGATCCAGAACGGTACCTTCACTGCCATCAACGTCGATACCGGCAACATCGCCTGGCAGTATCACGCGGCGCAACCACTGATCGGCGGCGCGCTGGCCACCGCAGGCAATCTGGTTTTCATGGGTGAAGGCGACGGTTACTTCGATGCCTTCGATGCGACCAGCGGCAAGAAGCTGTGGCGCTTCAACCTCGGCGCGGGCGTCAATGCACCGCCGATCAGTTACAGCGTCGACGGTGTGCAGTACATCGCCGTTGGCGCCGGCGGCAACTTCCAGATGGGCTTTGCCTACGGCGATACGATCGCTATCTTCAAGCTGCCGAAGTAAGCCACTGACGAATCATCGTGATGTAAAAGAATCGGGCGGCCCGTCATGGGTCGCCCGATTCTTTCTATTACCTGGGTTGTGCGCCTGAGTTGCCTGCGATACGTATGGCGTTCAGCGCAGCTGGCTATCTTTGCTGCCGCGCCGATTGAAAGTGCTGGCACTGGCCTGCTCCTGATCCTTCGCCTCTTGGCATGCCACGCAAAGGCGAACGCCCGGCACCGCCTTACGGCGCGCCTCAGGAATCCTGGCATCACATTCCTCGCAATGCTTCAGACCCGGCCCCTGTCGCAACTGCTGCCGCGCACGCGTCACCGCATCATTAACGGTGGCATCGATCTGGTCCTGCACCGCACCGTCGCCTGCCCAACCGGTTGCCATGAAAGTCTCCCATCAGAAGATTGACTGAAAGCCTGATCTCGCAGGCATGAACCCTGTGTGGACTAAACATGTGGGTGCTGGCGAAGTACTACCAGCACACCGACATAGCTCATTCAGATGCCTGACTTCCGACGCCATACGCAACGAACGGCCTATTCAACCGGGGCGAAATGCGCACCATCGGCCGGCTCCAGCCCATCAGTCCGACTGCCGCGGCATGGCTAAAAGCGCCAGCAGGGTCAGTACCGCGGCGGCCGCCAGGTAATAGCCCACGTAGGCCAGCCCATAGGATTTGGCCAGCGAGGTGGCGATATACGGCGCCAGCGACGCGCCGAAGATACCCGCCATATTGAACGCCAGCGACGCACCGGTATAACGCACCGCCGTGGGAAACATCTGCGCCAGAATCGTGCCCAGCGGGCCGTAAGTCAAACCCATCACGCCCAGTCCCAGTGCCAGAAAAAGCAGCACGCTACCGCTACTGCCCGCGGCAAACAGCGGTGCAAAACCGATGCCGAACGCAATGATCAGTACCGTGGAAAGAATCATCGTGAAGCGGCCGCCTCGACGGTCAGCGAGCAAAGCCGACAGTGGAATGGTCGCCCCGAAAAACAGCACGCCGACCATCTGCAGTATCAGGAACTGCTCGCGCGAATAGCCCAGCTTGGTAGTCGCCCAGCTCAGCGCAAACACAGTCATCAGATAGAACAGCACAAACGTGGCCAGCGCCGCGAACGTGCCTGCCAGCAGCGCGCGCGGGTATTGCGTGATCACGGTAAGCATCGGCAGCTTTACGCGCTCGTGATGCGCCATGGCCTTCGCAAAAGCCGGCGTCTCATGCAGCTTCAATCGCATCCACAGACCGATCAGCACCAGCGCCGCACTGGCCAGAAACGGCACGCGCCAACCCCATGCAAAAAACGCGGCATCGCCGATGCCCTGCGTCAACCACAGGAACAATCCGGTAGAAAAGAAAAAACCGATCGGCGCGCCCAGCTGCGGAAACATGCCGTACCACGCGCGTTTGCCTGGCGGCGCATTCTCGATCGCCAGTAGCACGGCCCCGCCCCACTCACCGCCCAGGCCCAGTCCCTGACCGAAGCGACACAACGCCAGCAGCAACGGCGCCAGCACACCGATGCTCGCGTAGGTCGGTAGCAAGCCAATCGCCACGGTGGAAATGCCCATCGTCAACAGCGCCGCCACTAGCGTCGCCTTGCGACCCACCCGATCGCCAAAATGCCCAAACACGGCCGATCCGATCGGCCGTGCAAAAAACGCCAGTGCGAACGTCGCGAACGACTGCAGCGCGGCCGATGCGGGATCGGCAGACGGGAAAAACAGCTTCGGGAAAACCAGCACTGCTGCAGTAGCGTAAATATAGAAATCGAAAAACTCGATCGTGGTGCCGATCAGGCTGGCAAATAAAATGCGGTGCGGCGAATTGGCCGGCGCGGTCTCGACAACAGTCATTCCACAGATGTCCCAGCGATGCAGGTCCATCAATTCTGCCAGAGCATGTTGGCAAATGCCGACTTTTAACCCCACTGACGGGTTTGCAGCGATTATCTGTTATCACCACGGGATCGGAGTCCCATGTTCAGCACCCCAACCATGCCAAACGACCGGACTGTCGTCGATACGTTTGCCTTTCTGCAGATGCAGCTGCCGTGGCACAAGCAGGCCGGCTCGTCTGAAACACCAAATGCCGAAACTCACCATGTCACTGACGAAGACTGCATGGCTCGATATCGGCGAGGCGATAACCAGGCGTTTCAGATGCTCTATCTTCGTTACCGCGAAAAACTGCATCGCTACCTGCTGCGACTTGCCGATCGTTCCACCGAAGCCGAAGAGGTATTTCAGGAGGTCTGGGTCGCCGTCATTCGCGGCAAGGATCGCTACGAACCCAGCGCTCCTTTTGCCGCCTGGTTGTTTTCCATTGCCCATCGTCGTGCAGCCGATCGTTGGCGCACGCTCAGCCGGCATGCGCCCGACTGGCAGAGTCATAGCGACGATGACCGGGATTTCGAACAACGCCCAGCCGTCGCTGCACACACGCCCGAACGACTCGTCCACAACGACGAGATGGGTCTAGCTCTGCTCGAAGCGATCAGGAATCTTCCACTGCCGCAGCGGGAAGCCTTCCTCATGAAGGCAGACGGCGACCTCAGTCTCGATGACATCACGATGGCGACACAGGTGTCGCGCGAGACGGTCAAGAGTCGATTGCGTTATGCCCAGCGACGACTGCGTGATGCGCTGGAGGTTTGGCGATGAATGACGAATCGATGGACGATCTTGTTGCGCTCTATCGCAAAGCAGCCCGTGAGGCGCCACGACCTGACGTCAATGCGCGGATGCTCCAGCTTGCCGAAAGTGCAAGCAGCGCCCGTCACCGGAATCAGCGCTGGACATGGTTTGCCGCCACCATCGCCGCCGCCGCCGTTTTATGGCTGGCGGGACATCAAACGGCATCGCGTCCGTCACCAACGGCGCGGCTCTCCCTTGATGACGCTACGCCGGGATATCTCGACGGCCGCACACGCGCCTACCTTCTGAGCATGGATACCGCACCACCACGCTCGCCCACAGCGCGCTATCTGTTGATGCAAAACACGCCATCCCATTGAGCAACCAGACCCATATTCCAGGAGAACCACATGAAGAAAACCCTCACCATCGCCTTCGGCATCGGTTGCCTGCTCGCCGGCAACAGTTATGCAAATGTGCCCAAGGGATGGTTCGTCACAGGGTCGCAGTCTGCCGACTTCATCTTTGGCAGCGAACCGGGTACACGCAGACCGGGCAGCCATAACGCTTTCATCCACGCCAAGACGAACAGCGATGGATTCGGCGGGTTGATGCAAATCATCAAAGCAGGCCACTATCGGGGAAAACGCGTTCGTTTATCAGGTTACCTGCGTACCAATGATGCTGGCAAAGGGCAGATGTGGATGCGCATTGACGGCGACACTGCCGGGAAAAACCTAGGCTTCGACAACATGGAGCAGCGCGTACTACAGGGTGACCAGCCTTGGCGTCGCTGCGAGATCGTGCTCGATGTGCCTGTTGATGCGAAAGATATCGCTTTCGGCTTTTTCCTCGTAAGCAAAGGTGAAGTGTGGGGCGACAGCTTTCAACTGGACATCGTCGATAACAATGTTCCGGTCACCGACACCACTGCACAAATCCCCGATGCTCCGGTAAATCTCGACTTCTCGCAGTGAGCGAATGCAGCCGTTTTGTTCGCGACCTGTGGATGAGTCATGCTGCCTGTATTCACGAGACTGTTGTGCCAATCGATTGCCTACTTTGCCACCGCAGGCCTGCCATCGGATGGCGTCACGACGGCATCGGTTTTCAACCACGCCTGGGTGAACGTTGCGGGTGTGTTGACCGCTGAACAGAACTGGTTGGAAAAAGGCTGGCGATATGTATCGGTTCCAACCTGCACGACGGCCGTCGTGGGCGAGACGCAGTTATGACCGTCGTAGACATCACCGGATACCCAGTGCAGTTCGGCGGTAGCTTCTGCGCCAGGCGCAATACTCACCGGTAGCAGGACAGGACCGGGATGCATGCCCTTGGGTACCTGTCGCACGATCGACAGCAAGTGGTGTGCAGCATCTTCGAAATGCAACATGGGCAGCGCCGGCATTCGGCAGGCGCTGGTGCTGATATTCCGCACTACCAGCAACGTTCCGGACTGCGACATGCCGGAAAAAATTCCGCCTTCGCTATCGAACTTGATCGCTACCTGGGATGTGATGCAGTCGAGCAAGGCCGAGCCCGACGACGCCGGCAAAGCTGTCGCGCCGGCAAATGCGGCCATGGCGAGTGCAATGATCAAGCAGCATCCTCAAGATTCCGGAATGCCAATGCTCACCGTCACGCAGTGAATCCAAAATGACTGCTTCGATTGTCGATCAGATGATGAGCGTCAGTGTTTTCACTCTAATCCGCGTGGCGCAACAACCTCGCCATCTTCCTTGATGAAAGGCCTGGCGAACACCGGAAGAATATCGATCACTGCTTCGGATGGCCTGCAAAGCCGCGTACCGAGAGGCGTCACCACGAACGGCCGGTTGATCAGGATCGGATGCGCGATCATTGCATCGAGCAGTGCGTCGTCGCTGGGGTCGGGAGCAGCCAGACCCAGCTCGGCATACGGCGTGCCTTTTTCACGCAGCGCAGCACGTGGCACCAGACCTGCATCCGCGATCAGCTTGATAAGCAGCGAACGGCTGGGCGGATGCTTCAGATATTCAACGATCGTGGGCTCAATGCCCGCATGCCGGATCAACTCCAGCGTGTTGCGCGACGTGCCGCAGGCAGGGTTGTGATAGATAGTGGCGATCAGGTTCTGCATCACGTCTCTCCGCGAATTGGTGTTTTGATGGCAGATACCACACCTGCCGCTTGCGACAGCACGCCCGCCTCGACCGCGCCCTTGCGTTCGCTGTAGCGATCGACCAGGTAATCGCTACGCTCACGTACCATCAGGGTGAACTTGAACAGCTCTTCCATCACATCCACCACGCGGTCGTAATAAGGCGAGGGCTTCATGCGGCCGGCATCATCGAACTCCTGCCAGGCCTTGGCAACCGAGGACTGGTTGGGAATGGTCACCATGCGCATCCAGCGGCCGAGCAGGCGCAGCGCATTAACCACGTTGAACGACTGGGAGCCACCGCAGACCTGCATTACTGCCAGCGTACGCCCCTGTGTCGGCCTCACGCTGCCGTCCTCCAGCGGTAGCCAGTCGATCTGGTTCTTGAACATACCGGTCACCGCACCGTGGCGTTCCGGACTTACCCATACCTGCCCTTCCGACCACAGCGACAGCTCACGTAGTTCGCGAACCTTGGAATGATCATTCGCCACGCTGTCCAGCATGGGCAGATCATGCGGATCGAACACGCGTGTTTCGGCACCCAGTCGCCGCAGAATGCGTTCCGCCTCCAGCGCCAGCTTGCGACTGAACGACTGCGGCCGCAGCGATCCGTAAAGAATCAGGATACGCGGCGGATGGTCTGCGCCTTCGGGCAGGCCTAGCTTGACGTTGCTGGGAAGGTCCAGCGCATCGGCCACGATGTTCGGCAAATCATCAATCGTCATGAATGGATTGGTCATGGGTGAATTCGATACCGTTGCTCCGATTCAACAATTCTATCATTATGGAAATATCGAATTACATAGTTTTCCCAGCACTCACCGAATCTCGCACATGCTGAATCTCAACATCGCCGCGCTGGACCGCTTGACACTGTCCAGCCGGTTGGAAGCAATGGGGCACATGCCGGACGGCAGCACGGATGCCAATCATTGATTCAATAGAGACCAAGCCTATACAGTGATTCTTGCAACCAACCAACTGCAGAGGAGTTACCGCCATCACCATGCAGAGCAAACAGGCCGTCAACATCCTTTCCGCGCTGGCGCAGGAGTCGCGACTGGCGGTCTATCGCCTGCTGATCGAGCACGCTCCCGATGGTCTGGCCGCCAGCGTAATCGCGCAGAAGCTAGGGTTGGCTAACGCCACGCTGTCTTTCCATCTGAAGGAGCTATCGCATGCGGGGCTAGTTGCGAGTCGGCAAGAGGGGCGGTTTATTTACTACTCGCCAGTGATTACCACGATGAACGATCTGATCAGCTATCTCACCGACCATTGCTGCAGCCAGTCCGATGGCAACTGCACCACCGGCAAGACCGTTACTACGAGAAAGCCCCGCGCCACAGCATCAGCAAGGCTTCGCGCGACAGTCACCCAATAGCAAGATCCACACGCGATCTGGCCTTACACATCAACACGCATGCCGATCTCCACCATGCGGTTGTCGGGCAACCCGAAGTGCGTGGTCGCCGGCAGGGCGTTGCGTGCCATCAGTGCAAACAAGTGCGCGCGCCACAATGATATGCCGCGCATCCGCGAAGCGACGATATTTTCGCGGCTGGCAAAATAGGTGAACTGTTCGGGATTGACAGCGACGCCATCGATCTCCATGCCGCTCAGGGCCTCAGGCACGTGAGTGTCCTCCGCGAAGCCGAAGCGCAGATTCACCTGATGAAAACCCTCACCGAGTTCGACCTGATGGATACGATCCCTGGTTCGCACAAACGGCACATTGGCGAACTCCAGAGTCAACACGATGTTGGTGCGATGAAGAACCTGGTTGTGTTTGAGATTATGCAGCAACGCAACCGGCACACCTGTGCTCCGCGCCGTTAAAAACACTGCCGTGCCTTCGATGCGATGAGGTGGATGCGCCATGATGCTGGTAACGAAACTCTTGAGCTCCAGGCCGTCGCGGCTAAGGTGACTTATCAGAATGCGCCGGCCGCGATACCACGTCGACATCAGCAGATACATCATTGCGCCCAGCAGCAGTGGAAACCAGCCACCCGAACGGATCTTGAGAATGTTCGCGCCGAAAAAAGCGCTATCGATGGTGATCAACACCAGACCCAGCGGAATCAACGCCACGTAACGCCAATGCCATCCGAAACGCGCGTAAAGCAACGCCAGCACCGTGGTGGCGAGCATCGTACCGCTGACGGCAATGCCATATGCCGACGCCAGCGCATCGGAAGAACGGAAGATCAGCACCGCCGCCATCACCAGTATCAACAACATCAGGTTGATGCCGGGCAGATAGACCTGCCCTTCCACATGATGCGAGGTGTGCTCCACGCTCATGCGCGGCAGGTAACCCAGCAGCATGGCCTGGCGCGCCATCGAGAACGCACCGGCAATCACTGCCTGCGAGGCAATCACCGTCGCCATCGCGGCCAGCACGATCATCGGATACAGCAGCACATGCGGCACCATGCGATAGAACGGCATCACTGCCGCCGCTGGCGAACCCAGCAAAAACGCGCCCTGCCCGAAGTAGCTCAACAGCAAACACGGCAGCGCCCACGCAAACCACGCCACGCGAATCGAGCCTGCGCCGAAGTGGCCCATATCCGCATATAGCGCCTCCGCACCGGTGAGCACCAGAATCACCGCGCCCAGCGTTTCAAATCCGCGAAAGCCGTTCTGCCCGAAGTAATGCAACGCATACATCGGATCGATCGCCATGAGCACATCGGGTCGGTCGATCAACCGATAGACGCCGAGCACCGCGATTACCAGCAACCAAAGTCCCATCACCGGCCCGAATACCTTGCCAACATGAGCGGACCCGAACCGTTGCACGAAAAACAGACCGAGCAGAATCACCACGCTGATCGGAAGCACCCATGCCTTGAGCGCAGGTGCAGCCAGTTGCAGTCCCTCCACCGCGGAGAGCACCGATACCGCTGGCGTGATCACAGCATCGCCGAAAAACAGCGCCGCGCCGATCAGCCCAAGGCCGAGCGCGACCATCAGCAGGCGACGTGGAATCTTGTCCGCGCAAACATCACGCGTCAGCGCCGTCAGCGACATGATGCCGCCCTCACCGTTGTTGTTCGCACGCATGATGAAGGCCACGTACTTGCACGACACCACGATAATCAGCGCCCAAAACACCAGCGACAAAAGACCCAGCACGTTGTCGCGAGTCGCCGCCACGCCATGCGAGTCGAACGCCGCCTGCAGCGCATACAGTGGACTGGTCGCGATGTCCCCGAACACCACGCCTAGCGCGCTCATCACCAGCGCGGTGGATATCGACTGCGGCTTGTCGGACTCGTGCGGCTTCGGCGGGCTATTCAAGATGGATGCTCTTCTTGGTCGATGGTGGGCAGTTCTGAGGATCGCCTGTGGACTTTATGTCGATCGCGACAATTGTCCATAGTCGCCATCAACGCGTGATAGCGGCGCCATCAAAACGGGGCAGCGCATACGGCATCACTGCGTTACTCTTCCGAGTCATTACCTGCACCGCCTTCGGAGAATATCTGTGAATGGAACGGCCAAGACGCTGCACATAGTCCGTTGGACCTGGGTGTGTGGGTTCGCGTTAATCGCGCTCAGCGTGCCGTATCTCGCACGGGCTGGGGTAGACCATGTCGATGTGACCGAACGCAAGCCGTTTCAACATGGCAAGATTTTTCCAGGCATAGGAACTTACGAAGAGATTCACGGGCACGCATGGTTCAAGCTCGATCCTAACAGCAAGGCGAACAGCCGCATCGTCGACCTCAAATACGCCCCGCGCGATCATGAAGGCCTTGTTGAGTTCTCGGCAGATTTCGTGTTGGTAAGACCGACCAAAGCGATCGATTCCACCCTGTTATACGACGTCAACAATCGCGGCCATCAAGTCACTGACAGTTTCAACTTTGGTTTGGACTTGAACAAGAAACCGCCCTTTGTTGATACCGGATTTCTGCAGCGTAACGGATTCACGGTACTGGCATCCGCCTGGCAATGGGACGTGAAGCCGGAGAATGCAGATGACCATCCACTGGTTTTCACACCACCCACAGCAACCGATCACGGCCGTACCATCACGGGGAAAGTCGCCAACGAATTTACCGTTGAAAAGCCTGCCGATACGGCATCGTTCGTCGGTATCGATGGGCGTGCCTATGCTGCCGCGATCGCTGACGACGCCAGTGCAGTCCTGACGCAGCGTGCTCATCCTGACGACCCACGCATCGCTGTCGGTCGCGATTTGTGGCACTTCGTAGCCACGACGGATAAACAGCCGCCGACTGAGATCGCCTTAAAAGGCGGCTTCAAACCGGGACTGATCTACGAACTGACTTATACCGCGCGCGATCCCTACGTCGTCGGTGCGGGATTGGCCAGCATTCGCGACCTGCTGTCATGGTTTCGCACACATCCCTTCGCCGGCCTACCACCACCCAGGCACGTGCTGCTGTTCGGGGCCAGCCAAACGGGCCGACTCATCACGCAAATGCTTTATGACGGTTTTGATGTCGACGAACAGAACAAGCTGGTGTTCGATGGTGCTCTCAGCCTTGTTGCAGGCAGCGGCAGAGGCAGTTTCAATCACCGGTTCGCCTTTCCCACGCGGGCCGCGAATCTGGTGGTGGATCGTGACTACCCGACTGATCTGTTTCCGTTCACCACGGCACGCGAACGCGACAGTATCACCGGGAAAACGGGCTCATTGCTGGCGCATGCGCGCGACGCAAATGGCAAGGCTCCCAAGCTTTTTCTGGTCAACAAATCGACCGAATTCTGGGGTCGCTCGGCGTCGCTGCTGCAAACAACACCCGACGGTGGCGCTGACGTTTCGGAAGACCCGAACACACGTCGCTATCTACTCACCGGAATACAGCACTTCCTCTCCCCGAGTCCCACTCGCGAAAGCACTGTCAACTGCTCGGATCCGATCGATGATCTACCGACCCTGCGGGCACTATTGATTGATCTGGATCGCTGGGTTCGTAATGGATCAGCGCCACCAGCCGATGCGTACCCGACCCTGGCTAACGGAACGCTGGTAACGGCGATGCAATATGCGCAAATATTTCCCAAAGGTATTGGCCTTACACCACCAAGTAATCCATTCGTCCCAGAGCGTCTCGATTTCGGCGCTCGTTTTGACAGCCAGGGCCTCGTTGATCGACTGCCTCCCAAACATGGCCAACCTTACTCGGTGCTGGTGCCAAAGCCGGATACCGACGGTACCGATATCGCCGGTTTGCGGCCGATCGAGGTGAGCGTTCCGCTTGGCACCTATACCGGCTGGAATCCCAGCAACGCAGCCACCGGCTTTGACTGGGCATTCGATCGCTTCGAGGGATCATTTCAGCCGTTCGCCCGTACCGAAGCCGAACGAGCATCTTCCGGTGATCCGCGTCCGTCGCTCGCGGTTCGCTATAAATCCAGAGCCGACTTCATTGAACAGACGCAAGCCGCAGCGAACAAAGCTGTCGCGGCTCATCAGCTACTGCCGGAAGACGTCAATGCGGTCGTCGCCGCTCAGGGAGCTTTTTATGATCGGATCATGGTGCACTCGCCGAGCGATCTGAGTTGCAAATATCTATGGCCAATCAAATTCCCCTGAGCATCCAATGGTTGCTGCGCCGCCATCCGCAACTCAGCCCAGCACCGCTACACCCGATCGCATCGCACATCATCGACTGATGTCATACAAATTTCGCGAATACTTTGTCCCGTCGGCCTTCGTCTTTCAGATACGGCAGCAATGACGGATGCACAGTAGCGAAAGCACGAGTGCCACTGTCGAGGCGGGGATGCATGCTTGTGTTCAGTGCCGGAAGAACAGATAGATTGCGCTGTAAGGCACGCGCACCTCTGCATCGATACGCCCAGCGTTGCACCCCGTGGAAGGCGCCACGCCGCCTTCAGTGCGCGTACGAACCACGTAGTCGACGGTCGCCATCACGCCATCGCCTTCATGCGATTTCGCGTGCAATACGATCCATGGGATGGCGCCTGCGTTCGGCGATGGCGAAACATTCAGCGGCTCACCCATCACGCTGCTGCCATCGTTGGCCTGCCAGGTCGGGCCTGCGAAATGCTTGCCGATGAGCTTGCCTTTCACGTCGCTCAGCGTTGCCTCGGGCGCTTTCAACGTCCACGCATAGTCGGTACCCGCTGCCTTGCAGGTATAGATCTGCACACCCTTGCCGAAGGCCTCGACGGCAGACGACTTTACAGACGTTGCTTGGCCATGGGCCATACTCACCGCACCGGCAATGACGGTCGCCGCACTTACCCATTTCTTGCGCATCGTTTCTCTCCAGTATTGGTAATGAGGATGCCGGCACTCAAGGAAATACAGCGCCCTGCGTTCGACCGTGCTCGGTACGTTGGTCGTATTCGACGTCATTGTCCCTGAAATGTTGCAGGATCTGCTGGCCAAGGGTCTGCAGCTTTTCATCGAGTATCTGGCAGTCCGACTGCGGACCGATCGTTTGCAGCAGATGATCGATCGCCATCGCTGCCATCTCGGCGTTTTCCAGGTGGCCATCCTCATGCCCGCGCAGCGCTTTCAGATAAACCAACCACCGCCGTTGCAGTGAGTCCGGCACGTCGATTGCGGGCTGCCATTGCGGCAACGTGATCTCCACATTCAACACGATGTTGGAAGAGACCACGGCACAGGTGCTGGATGCATCGCTTTCAGTGACATAGTCCCAATGCACATCCCACCGGGTATAGCCGTCGTAACGTTTGCCGTCGACTCCGATCGGGCCCTGACTGTCCAGTGAGCGTCGTAGTGCGCTGCCGTCATCGCCGGTTACCAAATAATAATTGACGTGCTCGTTGAGCACGTAACCATCGGGGTTTTCCGTCGGAGGGGCATCGACAGGTGTAGCCTCTGCCGAGGCCACGAGACCCAGAACCAGCATCACGTACGTAACGAAGCACAGCGTATTCGCCAGCTTTGCACGCGCACGTCGAACCACTGATAGCGCAGCGCGATTGATTGGAAACTGCATCGCTGTGATCCGGTTGGGGTGGCGTCAAACCATCACGACCCATGCAATGCATCGTGACGATCGCCAGTATCCAGCTTTGATGACGAATACGGTCAGAATGCCATTCTTGAACAAAAAAGAGAGCCGCACATGGCGGCTCTCCTCGGTTACAGCTTGAGTGACAGCGCTTTATAAAAACGCTTGTAACCTACTTCATGCGTTACATCACTGGGTCAGTGCGTTGATCAGAGCTGCCCCCTGCGGGCTGCCCCAGCCGGTGACCAGATCGAACCCGGCTACTGCCTTGAAGCCAGCGCCGCTGCCTTCGTCCGGCTTGTTGCTACCGCTGGTGATGTCGTGAAAATCGCTCGCAAAAGTCGAGCTCACGCCGATGTTGTAGATCTTGGTATTGACGAAGCCGAGTGTGCTTTTGCCCGCAGCCACCGACTGCTGGTTGGCCAGTGCCAACAGACCAGCCCAGCGCGGCGCGGCAAAGCTGGTGCCGCCGTAGCCGGTCTCGAAGGTACCGTTGACGACGGTGGGATTATCGAAGTCGGCTTCGGCCGACACGTCTGGATCGTTGCGCAGTGTGGTCGAGCCCTTGTTGGTGCTGGTGATCACGCCGGCAAGCGTCTGATAGGCAGGAATCGTGTAGCCAGCCGGCTTGTAGTAACCACCACTGCTGCCGGTCCAGCCGGTTTCCGAACTCCATGAGCCGCCTGGGCCGGTAGTAGTGAGATCGGTACCGCCGACATCCAGGATGTTGGGATCCAGTGACGGCGCCGCCCAGGTATCAGCGTTGTAGGCACCGTCATCGCCGGTGGCGTTGAGAAAGGTCTGACCCTGCGCGGCAAACTGTTTATAGATGGAGTCGTCGGCGCTGCCGAAATCACCACCACCCCACGAGCTGCTGATGACCTTGGCGGTGTTGTCCGTGGCCATCTGGTTGAGGATGTCGGTAGCGCTGGAACCCTCGTAGAAAATCACCTGCGTGAGTCCCGGCGCCATACCGATGACGTTGACGATATCGAGCACCTGCTCGCCGTCGTCACAAGTGGAGGTACCGCTGCCATCGCCAGAATCGCAGACACCGCTATAGCCGTTGACCAACACATTCTTGACTGGCACCGACGACTTCATGCCGGTCTTGGTGTAATACAGCGTGACGTCAGCGGTCTTGTAGCCATCGTACGAAAAGATACCAACCGTCTGGCCGGAACCGGTAAGCGAGCCTGAACCGTAATAGGCCGCACGCATGTCGCTGGGTAGATATTCACCCGACGGACCCGAACCATGGGTGCGCGTAATGGCCTCCATATGCTGCGCGTTGGTACCGTGCACGAGATGATTTTTTCGCGGGCTGATATTGGTCAGACCCGTGATGCCCAGCAGCGGCACGGCCAGATCCATCGTAGGCTCACGATCAGGCGCGAAAAAGACGCGGTTTTCTGTCGGATGCTGATAGTTCGAAAGCTGCACGTGCAGCGCGCGGTTGACCGTGGCGACCGACCCCTGCACGTCCACCACACGGCGATTCGGCGTGGTCTGCGTCACGGTCAGGCCATTGGACTTGGCCCAGGCCACGACAGCGTCGTAATCCTTCTGGGTCGCACCAAAGCGCTCGGCAAACTCGGCAGAAGAGAGATAATGATGATAATTGGGGCTTTGCGGATCACGCAGCTGCAACAGCAAGCTGTCCAGCTCGCTCTCGTTGCGCAACGGTAAAATCAGCCCTAGCTTCATGCTCTGCGTCTGGACCATGGTGCCTATATGTGCAGCCTGTCCGGATGACACCGCGGCAGGCAGATTGGCGCTGAGCAAGTGGTTGGCTCCCGCCACTGTCTCAGCAGCTTGCGCGGCGAAGCCAAAGGCTAATGCACCAGCGAAAAGTAACGCTGGCACAGACTTCTTGAGAACGGTTTTCTTGCGATTTGCCGAGCTATTTGGCAGTAATTTCACAATCCATTTCTCCCATTTTAGTGTTGTAAGCGATGCCATCGGACATCGCATTTGCCTTTCACTGCTATCCCTGACTCGTGCTGCAGCCGTTTGAATCTAGATAGCGCGGCACACGTTGGCAATAGGACTTTTAGGAGGTTCCGGTCGTGTAATTTCTTGCGATTCGGGTTGTGATCGGCATCAAGAAATGGCGTACTTACGCTGATATCCATGGGTTGATTTTCACTGGCGTCTGTATTGAATCGCATGCATGGCCATGGTGACCGAGGCCAACATCAAGCAAATGAACGCGGGCAATTTTTGCGCCCTCCCTTCCCATCGAACATCCGAGCACCGCGCAGTAGGATGGACGCGTAAATATCCAATCCCACTCCAGAAACCCAGATGAAAAATCAAAAAAAAACAGCACCCATGAAAAAATACTTGAGCGGCGGCGCTCTGTTGATGGCGTTATCCGCATGCTCAAGCGCAGGAAGTTTGCGTAATGGAACTCCTACGGCGGTCTACATGGGAAGCAGCAGTGCGAGCGATGTGGTCTCCTGCGTATCGACTGCCTGGGCGACAAAGCACTACCAAATAGATGCCGTACCATTAACCAGCGGAACCAGCCTTCAGCTTGCGGAAAGCGACAGCAGCCCCGTTCTTGCGCTAGTGGACATCGTTCCAACTGGAGCAAACACCAAAGCCACGTACTACTCACGGATGCCCGACGACGACACCTGGTTTTTCCAGCAAGTGAAAAGCTGCATGTAAGCGCAGGCCTTACGAGTTCAGGTGCGTTGCACTTGAATCCCGCAACCGTGGGAAAGTGGTTCATTTATCAAATCAGCAGTATTTCTGGCGAGCCTGCCGTCGTAGCCTGCGCAAAAAAGTTTGCCAGGATCGGACATGCCATGCCCGATCCTGACGGTCAATCGCACTGACGCTTGTTTCCGATCAGGACTGCGCCAATGACGTGAGCAGACCGGACTCTATGAGCGCATTCGCTGTCATGGGCTGAGCAAAATAAAACCCTTGAAGCTCATCGCAACCCAGCTCGACCAGAGCCGCGTATTGCTCGACGGTCTCCACGCCTTCGGCAACCACGCGCAGGCTTAACGAGTGCGCGAGCCGGATCACTGCATCGACGACGGCACGTGCGTCGCCGGAGGTGTCCAGATCCCTGATGAAACTGCGATCGATCTTGAGCTGTTGTACGCGCAATTGTCGGAGATAAGCAAGGCTCGAATAACCGGTACCGAAGTCATCGATGGAAAGCGACACCCCAAGCTCGGAGAGCTGGCGCAGGACACGCTGTGTCGACGCGGTGTCTTCCATCGCCACCGACTCGGTAACTTCGCATGTCACCTGCTTAGGGTCGACCGAATAGCGTTCGAACAGGTGGCACATCCGTGCGACGAGATCGGGCTGGCGTAACTGATAGCCGGAGAGATTGATCGCGACACGCATAGGGATGCCTTCGTGAGACCAGCGCTCCAACTGTCGACAGACCGCTTCAATCACCCAGTCACCGATCGCCACGATCAGACCAAAGCGTTCGGCAAGTGGAATAAAAACTTCAGGCTGTACGGTACCCAAGCTGCCGTTTTTCCAGCGCAGCAATGCCTCCAGACCCACGAGCTTTCCGCTACTGCCATCTATTTTTGGCTGGTAGTGCAGCTCAAATTCGTTTCGTCTGATGGCGCCACGTAACGCCTGCTGCAGATCCATCTGACCCGATGCACCGGATTGCATGTGGCGCTCATAAATGGCATAGGTATTGCCACCGTTGTGCTTGGCTACGTACATCGCGGCATCTGCGCAACTTATCAACCGATCCCGTGCAGCGTGATCGGGGAACAACGCGATACCGATGGAGCACGAGAGAGATATTTCACGGTCAATCAACTGCAACGGAACAGTCAGCGAATGCAGGATGCGGTCGGCCAGCACCACGGCGTCCGATGCGCCCTGTACATCCTCCAGCAGGAGCAGGAACTCGTCGCCACCAATGCGTGCAACGGTATCCGTATCGCGAGCCAGCTCACTCAAGCGAGTGGATACTTGCCGAAGCACGTGGTCGCCGGCGGTGTGACCGTAACTGTCATTGACCGGCTTGAAGCCATCGATATCGATGAATAGCACGGCCAGTTTGGCAAACGTGCGCTTGCCGGGAAACGTCGCCTGTTGGCTGATGCGATTCAGCGCATGTTCGAGGCGATCTTCAAGCAGGGCTCGGTTGGCCAGCCCGGTCAGCGGATCGCGAAAAGCCATGCGCTGCAGTTCGGCATTCGCGCCCTGCAGCTGTTGATTGGCCTCCTCCAGTGACTGCGCCATGGTGAACGCGCGAGCCTGCAGCCGCGCATCGAATATGGAGGTGAGAAGCGTGATCGACAGCAGGATCAACGAGGCGAACACCACCATCGTGCCGAGATTGTGTCCACCCAAGCCATTGATTGTCTGGCAGATGGCGCCCGCCGGAAAACTTGCTGCCGCCATGCCGGTGTAGTGCATGCCCGCGATAGCCGCGCCCATGATCAGCGCTGCAGCACCTTGGGTGAGATAGGCGCGTAGACCGTGCAGCTGGCGCATGGAAAAAAGCACGCGCAGCGCCACCGCCGATGCCAGTATCGCAATCCCTGCCGAGGCAGCCACCAGCCACATATTCCAGATGATGAGCGGCGTCAGCAGCATCGCCGTCATGCCGATGTAATGCATCCCGCAGATACCGGCCCCCATCACCAGGGCACCGATGAGCCATGCCGACGGTGCGAGTTGGTCGCGTGCGGCGATGCGTAGCGAAATGACCGATACGCCAACAGCAACCAGCCATGACAGCAGCGTTAACAGCGGATCGTAGGTAATGGAGATCGGCAGACTCATCGCCAGCATGCCGACGAAGTGCATCGACCAGATACCAGTACCCATCACCAACGCACCGCCAACAGTCCACAGGATGACCGAGCCACGACCTTTGTCGCGAACTCGCCGTGCAAGATCCAGCGCCACGTAAGATGCATAGACGGCGATTAGTACGGATAGCAACACTCCGCCATCGTCATAGCTCGGGTGCAGCATCTGGAACGACATGCCCTGCAGTTTCCTTCATGGTGTACGGACTACCAAGCATCAACCCATTGCCAATGCATTGGCTGTTACGCGCACCGTTCCTAAATCAAACGGCTGAAGAGAGATTCGTGCATCTATCCCGCTGCGTTCGCTCAGCCGATGCAGTAGACAACAAATCGACTGACAACAAACAACATTCTGTTCGATCACCGTCCGTATTTGTGTGACAGGTGCAAGACCCCGCATTGAAAATCGTGAAAATCTATCGATGATCTTGCGCGACTCATTTCGATAGCATTGCACTGTCAATCGCTAGCAACGAGCCATCCGTTGTATAGCCGAATCACACCCGATCAACGCACGTAGCTCACTAGTGTCAATCTCCCGAACCAAGTGGCCAGCGACCCATCACTTCGTGTTTGGACTGGCCGAAAAAGCTGCGGATCAGCACAAACTCGCGGGCCATCCAGCTGATCGGTGGAATCGGCTGTTCGATGGCTTCCACCCCCTGTGCATAAAGCAACGTTACATGAGGTAGATAGCTTGATACGCCAGCGACATGCAGTCCCTGCGCATACTGCGCATCGGCCAGCGCCTTGCGCAACTTCAGTGTCACTTCGGTCGTGAGCGTATCCGCGCAAAGCACAAACGGAAACCGGCCATCCTTGCCTGCACTGCTGAAGCGCATGGCGCTATCCAGCGTGATCTTGAATTCTTTCACTCGTACTTCTTCTGCAGCGGCCAGTAAAGCACCTTCCAACGGTTGACGCAGGCGATCCGGTTTGCCGATGGGGCTAAGCGTGATGTGCAATCGATCGATATCAACTGACGAGCCCCCAAGCCGATGCGATTTCACGAAGCGCTCGCCAATGCGAATGATCTCGGCCTTGGCTTCCTTATCCGGAAGTATGGCGAAGAACATGTTGACGCCGTCCAGCAGCCGGCGGCTTGGGGATAGCTTGAACTCGGCTTGCGAATCCATTAGCGCACTACCTCACTGGTACAGATTGCATCAGTCACGACCGAACAAGCGCGAAACGCGCCATGAGCGGAAACCGATATTTTTAGAGTCACGGCCACGTTGAGCGGTGCGTATTCATCCAGCCCACTAAAGTGTGATGCACATCACACCAAGACTATACGAAATGTTCCGGCTTGGCGCACGGATACATGCGATGTGACGGCAATAAACGGCCCTGCCGCTCTTTATGAACGGGACAATCGCCTCCTTTGAACCATCGCTACCGGTGCAGGTGCGTGCCGGGTTGCATTGCCATCCATCGACACACACGCCTTTTAGGCGAGCCGTCTTGACGGCTCGACAATGCACACAACGTGTAGGCGGTAATAGCGTCAGAACCACGTGGATGCGGAGCAGCGCGGCGGACACCCTATCGCGTGAGCCAAATCACGAGTCAGCGCCCACGTCTATGGCCGGCTTCGCCCTTGGCGTGCAATCAGATCAATTACGAAATCAATGGTTTTATTATTTACCATTAATAGAATATGAATATAACTTATAATGTAACTTAAATTTCACTCCCTTCGCACGATTATGAATATTAATTAATTTTCAATAGAAAGTTCATTATATCTCTGATTATTTCTTATAGACGTTCATTTTCCAGTGAACTAGTTTGTCGGCATTCGTCACAGGGAATACGCGACGAATGGTTCCAGTTCGCCGCATACAATGAAGTTGGAATCATGCGACGTTCGAGCGTTACGTCGGCACTGCCTGCATGAGGACTGCAGGGGGATCAGCAGCCCGTCGAAGCTCAAGGAATCGCCAAGCAATCGAACTTACGCCGTCGCGTTAGCGCGCGACACAACTGTCATGGGGTTTCGCGACCGCAGCAGGGTCGGCTGTCCTCGAAATAGTGGGAGTCAAGAAATAATGCCAAGCCATATTCGTACCAAAACACTGATCGCCACCATCAGTCTGGCCGTCGTCTCGTCCGTCTATGCCGATTCGCCGAGCAGCGCGATAGGCAATTCCGCACTGATGACCGTCGCGCACGCCACTACGCTACGTCAAGGTGATACGGTCGTTGGGCCACTAACCTCCTCGCAGCCGATGCACGTGGTGATGTCGCTGAAGCTGCGCAATCAGGCGCAGTTGCAGAGTTATCTGAAGACACCGGGACACAAGCCGCTTACCCCCGCGCAGTTCGGCGCCCAGTACTCCCCCACCGCTGCGCAGGCGCAAGCCGTTGCTGCCTACATGACCAAGGCCGGCTTCACCCATGTGACGATCGCACCGAATCGCATGTTGGTTGAAGGTTACGGTCACGCCGATACGGCACAGGCCGCCTTCAATACCACCTTCGTACATGTGCATACGCATGATGGTCGTGATGCTTACGCCAACGATAATGATGTCAAGATTCCCGCGTCACTGCAGGGCTCTGTTTTGGAAGTCGTCGGTCTGCAGAACGTGCATATTGCGCATACGTTCGCGAAGCGCATCAACCCCAATGCCGTGCATACCCATGCCAGCGGTTCGGCGGTCGCGCATAATCCAACTGATTTCGCCTCGATCTACAACGCCAGCAATCTCTCACCCGCCACATCCATTTCGGTTGGCGTGATCACCGAAGGCAGCATGAGCAACGTCGAAAGCGACCTGCAGACGTTTACATCCAACAACGGACTGTCCACTGTCAGCGTGCAGGTCGTCGGCAACGGCAGCAGCGATACCAGCGGCGATGGCGAGTGGGACCTGGATACGCAGGACATCGTCGGCATGACTGGCGGCGTGCAACAACTTGTTCTGTACGACGCCGCTTCGCTAAGCGATGCCGATCTGAGCACCGATTACAACGCCGTGGTGTCGGCCAACGCCGTACCGGTGATCAATGTGTCGCTGGGCGAATGCGAGACAGATGCAGCCACTTCCACCGACGACCAGATCTTTGAGCAAGCCGAGTCGCAAGGACAAACCTTCTCGGTCTCATCTGGCGATTCCGGTGCCGATGAATGTGGCAACGGTGGTATCACGCCAAGTTATCCAGCCAGCTCACCTTACGTGGTGGCCGTGGGTGGTACTGAGCTGTACACCACCAACACCACGACTTTCAGCCGGGAGACCGTTTGGAACAACCTCAGCGAGAACGAAGGCGCCACCGGTGGCAGCCCCAGCACGATCGAGTCGATTCCCAGCTGGCAGCAGGGCGTAGGGCAAAACGGCAGCTCCAGCTTTCGTGGTGTGCCAGACGTGGCTTTCGACGCCAGTCCGGACACAGGCTCGCTGGTCGTCGTCGACGGGCAAACCAATCAACAGATCGGCGGCACCAGCCTCGCTTCACCACTGTTCGTCGGTTCGTGGGCGCGCATTCTGCAGGCCAATGGCAGCCTGGGCTTTGCCGCACCACTGATCTATGCAGATGCCGCTGCCAACTCGGGCGACTTCCACGACGTCACATCCGGCAACAACGACGGTGAGACCGCCGCCGTGGGCTGGGATTACACCACCGGTTTCGGCAGCCTCAACGTCGGCAACGTATCGGCGAACATCGGCAGCGCAAGCACGAATGCCATTTCGCGCGTGTCCAACAATACCAGCGGCACGACGCCCAAGCAGTAACTTGTCCCACGCAGGGATGCGCATCATTGGGGAAAAAAGGCCCGGCCAACCAGCCGGGTCTTTTTTATGGCGGCACACAGGCAGTAATTGCTACCTTCTCGTCCGAGAGTCATTCCCGAAGCATCGACAAGGGCGGAGCAACGCTAAGCCATGACCGCTGACGTAATCTTCCGTTCATTGCGAGAAGCCATCGTGACCATGCTGGCGGCATTGGCCACAATGCTGTGCGCACTCACAATCGACCCGGAACCGGGCCCAGCGATACTCGCGATCGTGCTCTGCCTTTCGCTGTCGCGCAGCCAGCTCGATCGGGACCTGCGTGGCCGGTTGGAGGCCGCGATCACGCTACCCGCCGTCAGCCTTGCCGCGCTTGGCGTCGCCACACTGCTGCATCGCGCACCGTGGATCGGCGCGGTGGTTTTCGTCGCGGGCATGTCGCTGTCCATCTGGTTGCGACGATTCGGCCCCATGGTGCGCCGCGCTGGATCGCTCATTGCACTTCCCTTTGTCGTCATCCTCACCACACCCTACGTGCCGACAACGCGCGTCAGCCACGGGATGGCCCTGCTCTTGCCGATCATCGTCGCGCTGCTGGCGCTCCTGTGGGTCTCCGCGTTTCATCTGCTCGCCCATCGTCTGCGCTGGCTGCCGCCCACTCGTATATCGAAAGAAGTAGCTGAAACACCAACGCGAACCAGCTCCATGCGCCCGATGGCAAGCAGCCGGATGGCCATCCAGATGGGTATTGCTCTTGCTGTGGCCTTTATCGTCGGCTACGTCTTCTTTGCCGAACGATGGGCCTGGATCGTGCTCACCGCCTATATCGTCGGCAGCGGAAATCAGGGACGTCTGGATGTCGCGTACAAAAGCGTGCTGCGGGTACTCGGTGCTGGTGCCGGCACGCTTGCGGCTTTGACGTTTACCGTTCACGCCGGATCGCATGATGCGACAACGGTGGTGCTCATGCTTGCCGCGGTGTTCCTTGGCATGTGGTTGCGTCCACTTGGCTACGCGTGGTGGGCGCTATTTGTCACGCTGGCGCTCGCGCTGCTGCAGGGCTTCGAAGGCCCTTCCGCACAGCACGTCCTTTGGTTGCGGCTGGAGGAAATCGTTATCGGCGCGATTATCGGCGTAGCTGCCGCGTGGTTCGTGCTGCCCGTTCGATCCACTGGTGTGTTGCGCCGACGGATCGCCGATGCGCTGGCCACGCTGGCCGACGCTTTGGACCCCGTGACGCCAACGCGCCTATCCAATGATTTTGTGGAGGCACTCGCTCGCGTCGAAAAGGTCGCCCCAGCATTTCGCGCAAGCCGACTGGTGACACGACACCTGCGCACCGTGCAGCCGGCGGACTGGATAGACGCCCTGATTGCCTGTCGTGCGCATGCCGTCACGCTAATCGATAGCGGCGAAACGCCAGGCGGCGTGCGCAAAACCCTTGGCGCCGCTCGTAAGGCGATGCTCGCACCCGAAGAAATTCCAGAAGCGTTGGACAACCTGTTTCGTTCATTGGCTGAACCCAGAACAGATCGAGCTCATTAACTTAATAGGCGCTGAAAAACACACAACGACCGAAACTCGACACCTCGACGCACGCACCCCGCAAAGAGTTGTGCATCTCGGCGAATCAGAATGCGAGGCCCAACATCCGGATGCACTGTCACGAGCAGGTAAAAGCGAGCATGGTAGAAATGGTCGGGACTAAAGCCTCTTTCTGATCAACGATGAAGTCCCGGCCATGCCAACGCGATCGCTTCGTACGCAATGGCCAGCCTATCCCACGCTCCGGCCACGCCGGGCACAACCAAGGACATCGACATGCCGAGAATCAGCACAAGCGACGGAACCGAGATTTTCTACAAGGACTGGGGTACCGGCCAGCCCATCGTTTTCCACCATGGCTGGCCACTGAGCGCCGACGACTGGGACGCACAGATGCTGTTTTTCCTGTCGCACGGTTATCGCGTCATCGCGCATGATCGGCGCGGGCACGGTCGCTCTACCCAGACCGCCATTGGTAACGAAATGGACACCTATGCAGCCGATGTGGCGGCGCTGGCCGTTCATCTCGACCTGAAAGACGCGATCCACGTCGGCCATTCCACCGGCGGCGGCGAGGTCGCGCGCTATGTCGCTCAGCACGGAGCCGGCCGTGTGGCCAAGGCCGTGCTGATCAGTGCAGTGCCACCCATCATGGTGAAGTCCGACAAGAATCCTGGCGGCCTGCCGATCGAAGTATTCGACGGATTCCGTGCAGCACTCGCAGCCAACCGTGCACAGTTTTACAAGGACGTACCGACCGGCCCGTTCTACGGCTTCAATCGCGAAGGCGCCAAGGTCTCGCAGGGTGTCATCGACAACTGGTGGCGCCAGGGCATGATCGGCGGCAGCAAGGCACACTACGACTGCATCAAGGCCTTCTCCGAAACCGACTTTACGGACGATCTGAAAGCCATCGACGTACCCGTGTTGATCATGCACGGCGACGACGACCAGATCGTGCCGATCGCCGATGCCGGTCTGCTCTCCGCCAAGCTGGTCAAACATGGCACGCTGAAAGTCTACAAAGGTTATCCGCACGGCATGTGCACGACTCATGCCGATGTCATCAATCAGGACTTACTGACTTTCTTCAAGTCATGATCGAGGCGATCGCACCAGCCGGTCCCGGATAGCTCCGCCACTGAGAATGTTGACCCTGACTCATATGTCAGGGTCAACCAAAGCACTTTCATCACCATGGCGTTTGTAACCGCTCGCTGCGCTTAGCTGCAGTGGGTCATGGTGGCTTGCCATTCGGCCGAATGGCAAATATCGTGGCCGGGCTGCGAGCCATGCTCGTGGTCTATCGAAGACAAACAGGGGAAAACTTGATGCAACGCATAGGAATGGCAGTTCTCTGCCTGATGCTTGGTGCGTGCGGCGCTGTCGCACCGAAATACACTCCATCCGCAGAAAATCAACTGGCGCTTCGTAACAGCGATCTCGTCCACGTCAACGTCGGAAGCATTGGTGTCTCTTCTGAGACTATCAACAAGGCCACTGTGCGCGGCGGGAAATTCTCCACACCGTCAGCGTCATTCAACGCGTATTTGCAAGATTCGATACAGACCGAGCTATCCCAGGCGGGTCTGCTGGATCCAGCATCCCATGATGTGATTGGCGGCACCATGACACGCAACGACTTCGACGGCTCCGGCATGTCGGTTGGCACCGCTGACCTGGCGGCGGACTTCTGGATAGACCACGACGGCAAGCGTATCTACCAAGGTCAGAAAACGGCCCACTTTGAATGGAAGTCATCCTTCGCCGGCATGACCGCGATCCCTGCAGCCGCCCAAGGCTATATGCAGGCTGTGCAGAAGCTGGTTCACGAACTACTCGCCGATCCAGACTTCCAGAAGGCACTACATAAATGATCACGATTCTTGCTCGAAAGACCCGACAACTAGCCTCCTTGACCATTCTCGGCGCCATGCTCGTCATGGCCGGCTGCGCGCATCCGGTATCGTTGCGTGCTGACGTGAATTACCCCTCAGACAAGACTGTCGATACAGCAGTCGGCTATTTCATCAGCGATGCCAACCGCAAGCTGGAAGTAACTACTCCCGCGGGCGGCGGTGACAAGATGCGGTATTTCCCTTATCGCGATCTGGAGCCTGCCATTCTCAGCACGTTGGGCAGCGTGTTCCGGAAGGTCTATAGCGTGCCGGAAACCGGCCGCGCGGCCTACATCGCGGATCACCATCTCACCTTTGTGTTCGAACCCGTTCTGACTACCGATTCCTCAAGCCACAGTGCGATTTTCTGGCCGGCGACGGACTTTGATCTCACGATCAAGGTCACCGCGCTGAATCCTGCAGGACAGACCGTATGGAATCAGGAGTTCACCGGTCATGGTCATGTGGACAAGGGCCGTTCGCTGGTTGATGTTCCACCGGCCAAGGCGGCGGCGGCAGAGGCTTTCGACAAGCTGCGCAAGGCTCTGATGGATGACCCGCAATTTCAGGAGTCAGCCTCCCGTTGAAATTAATCGGTGCGACTCGCCGGAACCGTCCGGCGAGTCGCACCGATTTTTGATCCACGAAAGTGCCGTAACTCCACGACGCTTCTTGCGTAGATACGTTCACGCCGATCTGATGCCGCTAACGGCGCATCCGCGTGACTCAGGGTCCAGCGCAACGAATCCCTCGGACTGCCGCCTGTATGTGCGGGTGATTGTCGAGATTTCATGACCCCGCAACGATCCGCTACACAGCACTCTGAAAAAGATGCTGCAATAACGATGCTTCAACGCCTCGGCCTGTGGCGCAAACATCGTGTGGTCCATCAGTAGACCGTGCGAAAACACCAGGACCGACGCACCTTCGCCGGTATCCTCGTAATACAACTTCTGTCCGTTGACGGCGGCGTAAGGCATGCAGCTCTCCTCATTGCGCGTCGCAGCCCCACGGTCGCGGCATCAGAGCCTCCGATTCTAACCACCTCGGCAGTCGCAATGCTTGACGCGCTGCATGGTGTATCCGAGCTTCCCCCAGTGAACCGCAGCTTGATCAACAGGAAACGATCACGCCGCTGCCGCTAGATTTACTCATCACATTTCCTGCGAAGAGCAACCGACCATGTCGAACCACTCTGCTGTTGTTTCCGGTCGCGTTGCGATAGTCACCGGTGCTGCCAGTGGCATTGGCCTTGCCGCGGCCCGCAAGTTGGGCGAAGCCGGAATGCGGATTGTGCTTGTCGATATCGACGCCGATTCGCTGGAACGTGCAGTCGCCGATCTCAAATCGACCGGAATCAACGCGCGTGCAGTGAGGGCCGATGTGAGCCGGGGCGAAGATATGGCGCGCGTCAAGACCGAGGCTGATGCGTTCGGCGAAGTGTCGGTACTGATGAACAACGCCGCACGTGAAGGTGGCGATGGTCTGTTCGCCGATATTGCTAAGTGGAAGGCCACGCTCGATATCAACGTCGGCGGCGTGCTGCACGGCATCCAGCTGTTCGTGCCTGACATGATTAGCGTGAACTGGCCCTGCATGGTGATCAACACCGGTTCGAAACAGGGCATCACCCTGCCGCCCGGCGATACCGCTTATAACGTCAGCAAGGCTGCCCTGCGCGCGCTGACGGAGTCGCTGGCGCACGAGCTGCTGGCGACGAACGATCGTGTGAGCGCTCACCTGCTGATCCCGGGCTTCACCTATACCGGACTTACCCGTGCACGCGGCATCAAGGAAAAGCCAGCCGCCGCGTGGACGGCCGAGCAAGTCGTTGAGTTCATGTGGCCAGCGCTCGCGCGCGGCGATTTCTACATCCTGTGTCCCGACAATGACGTGGCGCGCGTCACCGATGAGAAGCGCATTCGCTGGGCTGCCGATGACATTATCAAGAACCGCCCCGCGCTCTCACGCTGGCATCCGGATTACAAACAGGCCTTTGCTGACCACATGAAAGACTGATGTAGCTGATCACACATGCCGCACGGTCATGTGGATATGACGAAATATGTTTTTGACGAATAGCCAATACACGATAAAACGGACGTCCATACCGCCAAATAAATCATCTATGACGATCCCACGTTACGCAGCCCTTGCCGCCGCCATCGTATTTTCTCCGGTGATCCATGCCGATGAAAACACTTACGTGAACTCGCCTTACCTGGGTCTACGCTATCGCGACAGCACCCTGCATTCGGACAGCTTCGAAAAGACCGGTCGCGCACACACGCTGCGGCTCCAACTCGGCTACCTCTGGGCATTTACACCGCACCTTGCGGCGTACGCGGAAGTTACCAAGGTACAGCCACTATTCGGTCGGCAATACGACGACACCACCGGTCGTCGCACACCGTATCCGGCCGAGCCCGACCCGCGCTCGACCGAACTCAGCAGCGCATGGCTGGGTTACGACAACGGCGATGTCGGCATTCGAGTCGGACGGCAATACCTGCACCTGGATAACAATCGTTTCTTCAGCCCGAACTACTGGCGGCAGAATCCACAGTCGTTCGATGGCATCACCACCTATGTCAAGCTCGCCGACAAAACCACGCTGAGCTACGACTGGATCAATCAGGTCAATCGCACCGTCGGCGCGGACTTTCCCGACTACACCCAGCGCCGATGGGAACTCGACGGTCACCTGATACACCTTGATCAGGTGCTTCCGCTTGGGCAGCTGACTGCCTACGGCTACTTCGTGAAAAACCTGACTCTGGCGAAGAACTCTGTACGTACGTTTGGCGCGCGCTGGACTGGTACCGCGCCGCTGGCCGACACCGGCACCAACCTGGGCTGGACACTCGAAGGCGCACATCAGAACGACTACGCCAACAACCCGGCGCATTTCAGTCTGCCTTATCACCTGTTCGAGTTGAGCTACGGGCTGCCCGCCATTTCTGGACGTCTTGGCGAAGAGTCGCTGGGCGGTGACGGCAAAACGGCGTTCAACATCGCCTACGGCTCGGGACATAGCTTCGATGGCTGGGTCGGCGTTTTCAGCATCCCGGCACACGGTCTGCGCGATCGCTACGCCGGCCTCTATGGCGTCTTGCCCTGGCACTCGCTCACGTGGCTGGTGACCCATCACGAATTTGATCCGCAAAGCGGCGGCGGTGCGCGCTACGGCAGCGAGACCGATGTCGGCGTCAAAGCGCAGGTCAGTACGCGCTTCACCCTCGAGCTGCAGTACGGCGACTACCGCGCCGACAGCTTCACCGTGAACCAGCGCAAGCTCTGGCTATTGGCGGAGTATCGCTATGGCAAGCAGATGATGTAGCCACTTGTGGCACGCTGCTACAAGCAGCAGTCCATAGAGAACGACAAGGCAAACTCGAGCTCGCCCGCAGCCATGTGCGCCCACAAAGCCTGTTTCGGCGATCCATCTTCGCCGAGCCGCAGCGGAAGGCAAAAACACGCCCGCTGAGACGACAAAGCAAAAAGCTCTATCTCCTCGCAGTCTCCGATCTCTTTTCAATGAATACGTATGCAGACGCTGGTTGCTGCATTGCGATGCTACCTACTATCCATGCACTGAGCGCCGCATGACTTCTATCGCGCCCATGACGTGCGATGAGTAGTGGTCTTTGACATCACGGCGGCAAACGCAACCCGTTACGCCAGGTTGTCCCGACACCTCAACATACGCTCCATCACGTCGACTCTGTAGCACCTGATCGTCAACGAAACAGGATGGAGGCAGACCCGAATGAAGTGTCCAAAGATTCTCGCCGCGTTGCTCGTCTGTGTCAGCCTCGCCGGCACTCCGATCATGCCCACACATGCTGCCATCAACAGCATGACGCTTGGCGCGAGCTACAACGCCCAGAAAACCAGCATCACCTTCCGAGTCTATTCCTCGCAGGCCACGCGAATGATGCTGTACCTGTATGCCAGCGGTTACGGCGCACAGGATTCCGCGAATTATGTGTTGAGTTCGGTTGGCAATGGGGTCTGGTCGGTCACCGTGCCGGTGTCGTCGATCCAGGCTGCCGGCATCACTGGATCGGTGTATTACGGCTACCGCGCCTGGGGGCCGAACTGGCCCTACAACGCGAGCTGGGGCAAAGGCTCGGCGGCAGGCTTCATTTCGGATGTTGATGCGAGTGGCAACCGCTTCAATCCAAACAAGCTGCTGCTTGACCCCTATGCGCAGGAGATGAGCCAGGATCCGCTCAACGCGTCAAACCAGAATGCCGACATCTTTGCCTCGGGCGCCAGCTACCGAAATACCGACAGTGGCACGTATGCATCGAAAGGCATCGTGCTGGCACCAAGTACACAAAGCACCGGTACCAAGCCCACGCGAGCGCAGAAGGACGACGTGATCTACGAAGTCAATGTGCGCGGCCTGACCGAGCAGGACACCAGCATCGCGGCAACCTATCGCGGCACCTATCAAGGCGCCGGACTCAAGGCGCCAGCGCTCGCCAGCCTCGGCATCACCGCCGTCGAATTTCTGCCCCTGCAGGAAACGCAGAACGACGCGAACGACGTCGTGCCGAATTCGGACGCGAACCAGAACTACTGGGGTTACATGACCGAAGACTACTTCGCACCAGATCGGCATTACGCTTACAACAAGGCGGCAGGCGGCCCCACCGCCGAGTTCCAGGCAATGGTGCAGGCATTCCACAACGCCGGCATCAAGGTCTACATGGACGTGGTCTACAACCACACCAGCGAAGGCGGCACGTGGAGCAGCTCTGACCCCACCACGGCAACCATTACTTCCTGGCGTGGCCTGGACAACACAACCTATTACGAACTCGCCTCCGGCAACCAGTACTACTACGACAACACCGGCATTGGCGCCAACTACAACACCTACAACACCGTCGCGCAGAACCTGATCGTCGATTCCCTCGCCTATTGGGCCAACACGATGGGCGTCGATGGTTTCCGTTTCGATCTCGCCGCCGTGCTGGGCAACAGTTGCCTCAATGGCAGTTACACGTCCGCCGCGCCCAACTGCCCGAACGGCGGCTACAACTTCGACGCGGCCGATTCGAATGTCGCGATCAACCGCATCCTCAGTGAATTCACCGTCCGCCCCGCGGCCGGTGGCAGTGGGCTCGATCTGTATGCCGAACCCTGGGCGATTGGCGACAATTCTTACCAGCTTGGTGGCTTTCCAAAAGGCTGGTCCGAGTGGAACGGCAGCTTTCGTGACAGCCTGCGTCAAGCGCAGAACGAGCTGGGCAACATGACGATCTCCATCAGCCAGGACGCGAACGATTTCTCCGGCTCGTCCAATCTGTTCCAGGCCAGCGGCCGTGCACCGTGGAACTCGACCAACTTCATCGACGTGCATGACGGCCTGACTCTCAACGACGTCTATGCCTGCAACGGTTCCAGCAATGCGCAGGCGTGGCCATACGGCCCATCGGATGGCGGCACGACCACCAACTACAGCTGGGATCAGGGCATGTCGGCCGGCACCGGTACGGCGCTCGACCAGCGTCGTGCGGCACGCACTGGCATGGCGTTCGAAATGCTCTCGGCCGGCACACCGCTGATGCAGGGCGGCGACGAATATCTACGCACGCTTCAATGCAATAACAACGCCTACAACCTCGACTCGACGGCCAACTGGCTGACCAATACGTGGAGCACCAATCAGTCGAACTTCTACACCTTCGCCCAGCGGCTCATTGCATTCCGCGAGGCGCATCCCGCACTGCGCCCTGCTACTTGGTACACGAGCAGCCAGGTCGCCTGGTATCAGCCGAGCGGCGCGGCGGCCACGAGCAGCTACTGGAACAACACCAGCAACTACTCGATCGCCTATACCATCAACGGCTCATCGTTCGGCGATGCCAATTCAATCTATATCGCCTACAACGGCTGGTCCGGCAGCGTCACGTTCACCTTGCCCGCGCCACCAACCGGCACGAACTGGTACCGCGTGACCGACACCTGCAACTGGAACGACGGCGTCAATACCTTCGTCACACCCGGCAACGAAACCCTGATTGGCGGTTCGGGCACCACCTACAGCCAATGTAATCAGTCCTTGCTGCTGCTGATCTCGAAGTAATCAGAAAACCGCGGAGAGAATGCAGTTTCCGGAAGTGCGACCTGAGCACGGCCTTCGTGTACCGCTGACCGTGTCAATCCTATCGGCTATCAGCAACTGCTTGACCGCCGCTCGGCTCGCCCTTAGCGGACATGCAGCCAATACACGTGGACACCATTGGCCTGATCTTCGGCGCGATTGCCTTCGCGCCCCTCGATGACCACGCCCCAAACGGTGCGGATGCTTTCACCCTGATGGCTATCTACACGAATGTGTTCGCCCTCCTGAAGCGTAAAACGGGTTTCCAGCACCATGGCCTGATCGCGCTCCCAGACCAGCAAGGCAGGCTTGCCGACGGTGGCGGCCCAGCCGACATGGATCTGCACCTCTTCCGGCGGAAAGTTGCCGCGATTATCAAGCTTCCAGCTCTCGGTCTTCTGCAACAGCGATTCCAGGTGCGGATCGCTCCAGTCCACGCGATTGACTGGCTTTTTCGTGGGTGGCTTGTAATGGTTCATATACGCAAACATTCCCTTGGGCAAGTACTGACAACGTCAGTGCCGACGCCCTGAGGCGGCTTGCAACAGCTTGGCTAGCAGTTGCAGCAAAGGGCACTGACATATGCCATACAGATTTCGGTGGCCGAGGCGACTCACCGGTTATCGGCCACAAGGGAGATTTCTGAAGGGCGCCGGCCACGCCTTCCGCGATCATCATAAACCACCCGAAACGGGTAATCGATGCTCCACCAGTATCACGTTCAGGATCGATCAGACGCATCCCACAGATCGAGCTTGTCGGATGCACGCATTTGCCTAACCATCGTTCGACAACATTTCCGGACGAATGTCGATTTCCAGCAGTTTCGTTCGTCGTCAAGGAAAACCGCAACGACAGCTACGCGCTTGTCACTTGTATGTGCCATCGACGAGGCGCGTCGTATCTCTTGCTGTTCCCGCTCAGCTCAGCCGAACGCGATAAATCCGCTAACCACAGGAGACTGACCATGACGCACGCTACTACCTTCGTTCCCGCCGCCGAACTGGCGAAGCGCAACGGCATGATTTTCCCGAATGAAAGCGATGACTACCGCCAAGCACGCAATGCGCTGCTCGCCGAAGAGATCGAATTGCGCCGACATATCGAACGCGTCGCCGAGCAACGCCGTGCACTGCCACCGGGCGGCGTGGTAACTGGCGACTATCGCTTCGAGGGCAAAGACGGAGCACTCGACTTCGCTGACTTGTTCTGCGACAAACAAACCTTAGTCGTCTACAGCTACATGTTCGGCCCGCAGCGCGAGCGGCCCTGCCCGATGTGCACGTCGTTGCTGAGTGCGTGGGAAGGCGAGGCACGTGACATCGGGCAACGCGTCGCGCTGGCAGTGGTCGCACGCTCGCCAATCGAGCGACTCACAAAGTTCGCGAAGGAACGCGGCTGGCGGAACCTGAATCTGTACTCCGATACCAATGGCAACTACAGCCGCGATTACCACGGCATCGACAAGAACGGCGGCGATGACTCAGCGTTCAACGTGTTCACCCGTCGCGATGGCAGCATCCGCCACTTCTGGTCTGGCGAAATGGGTATTGAAAGCGCCGATCCCGGCCAGGATCCACGCGGCGCACCCGACCTGATGCCGCTCTGGACCATCCTCGACGTCACACCCGAAGGGCGTGGCATCAACTGGTACCCGAAGCTCGATTATCCGGACTGATCC
Organism: Rhodanobacter sp. A1T4; assembly: GCF_014207185.1. Taxonomy (GTDB): domain Bacteria; phylum Pseudomonadota; class Gammaproteobacteria; order Xanthomonadales; family Rhodanobacteraceae; genus Rhodanobacter. Next base: position 307,406 of record NZ_JACHCP010000006.1, on the reverse strand, counting down.
AGGGGGCTAGCCACCGGGCGGCACGTCGAACATATACGGCGTCTGTTCCGCCGATGCCCTTTGGCCGAACGCATGCGCGAACGCAGTCAGATGGCCATAGGGCGTCAGAGGGATCGTCGCGCGGAACGCCAGGTGCTCGATAAGGCAGAAAAGCGAGACCTCCAGCATGCTGATGTCGTGTGGCGGTAACGCGTCGATGATCGGCGGCAGCTTTTCATCGAGCCAGTCCAGAGCATTACGCAGGCCCGTCGCAGCCTTGGCGAAGTAGATGCTGTCCGCCGGCAGTTTCGCGATCTGCGTGCCGAAGCCAAGTTGCACCTGCGCCTGCATGGCATGCCAGACAAGCTCCTGCGCATTGCGCGTTTGCGCGTCGCGCACGTCTTCGGGCCAGACGATCCGTCGACGCTCCGGCGCGGATTCCGCGAGCGTACGACAGATGTTCTCGGCACCGAAGATCGCCACATCATCCATCTTAAGCACAGGCAGCTTGAGCGCAGGATTTCCCGCAAAATCGCGCCTATCCAGCGACGCCAGGTCGTAGACCGGAGCGAACTCGCAGGCCACGCCCAGTTCCTGCGCGAATACGCGCACGAGACGGGTAAAGTGCGAACTGCTGCGCCCGACGATGCACGGCACCGAGATCCGGACTGTGTTGTCATATTCAATGGTCAAGGCTTCACCTCATCGTCAGATCGATCGGCTTGTACTTGTATCTGTCCGATGCGCGGCGATACTTTCGACATGAATTGTGAGGCAACTCAAACGTGGACGCGACAAGCTCAAAATAACGCACTCGGAAGCCGTTACCGGATTTATGCAGATTCGCCGCTCTCTTCGCCAACAGGGGAAAATGCGTGTTCTGATGCCTCGGTAGGCTCTGACCACTACAATGGGCCGCCCTTTATGGAGATACCCCCTTGGCCAAGCCCAATTATTCGTTCGAAAAGCGTCAGCGCGAACTCGCCAAGAAGAAACAGCAGGAAGAGAAGGACGCGCGCAAGCGTGAAGAGCGCGAGGCGGCCAAGGCTGCATCAGACGATGCAAGCAAGACGCCACCCAGCGGCCAGTAAACTCAGCATGGCAATGCGGTGAACAGGGACCAGCAGCGGCTGAATCACCAGCTCGACCGTTGGGGAGAGAAACTGCCGGGCTGGGCCAACCGCACGCTCCGTTGGTTGCGCAAACCATCCTCACGCTGGGTGCGCATTCCCATCGGACTTTTGCTGATGCTCGGTGGCGTCTTCAGTATCCTGCCGCTGCTTGGCCTCTGGATGCTGCCACTGGGCCTGCTGCTGCTCGTACAGGATGTGCCGTTTCTGCGCCGCCCCACGCGGCGGGCACTCTTCTGTATCGAACACCGCTGGAAACGCTGGAGGCGACGTCGTCGCCAATCCAGAAGCGTTGCTAGTTAACCGGCCTGCTTCCTGGCAGCCGCTTGTTGGCGTTTGACGGCGCGGGCGCAGTCGGCAGACTGGATGCGATGGGCATTCATGATGGCAGCGAGCAAACCGGGGAAGCGTTTTTCAATTTCATCGCAGCGCGTGGTGTTATGCATTTCCACGCCGCGTCGCTCGCTGCGCACCAACCCGGCTTCACGCAGCGCGCGGAAGTGCTGTGAAAGTGTGGACTTGGGGATGCTGCGGTCACTGACCTTCAGAAAGTTGGAGCAGATATTGGCGCAGGCGGAACTCGCCAGTTCCGCATAGATCGCCACTCGCACCGGATCGGCGAGCGCATGCAGGATGCCCTCCACGGTCACATCTTCGATCGATGGGTGAATCAGCGGTCTCATGGTGATCATGTTAGCAGCCCTTGACATTTAGTTCCATAGTTCATAAGTTACGAACTACGGGATTTAAGAACCCATCTAGCACTTTTCGCCAACCACCCATCAAAGGAAACGTCATGAGCAAGCTCACCGGTAAAGTCGCCATCGTCACTGGCGCATCCAAAGGCATTGGCGCGGGCATTGCAAAATCGCTCGCCGCCGCTGGCGCGTCAGTCGTCGTGAACTACGCCTCCAGCAAGGAAGGTGCGGAAAAGGTCGTCGCCGAGATCAACAAAGCAGGCGGCAAGGCGGTTGCCGTCAAGGGCGATGTCTCCAAGGCAGCCGAAGCACAGGGCATTGTCGACGCGGCCATCAAGAACTACGGCAAACTGGATGTCCTGGTCAACAACTCCGGCGTCTACGCATTTTCCCCGCTCGAGGAGATTACTGAAGAAGAGTTCCATCGTCAGTTCAACATCAACGTACTCGGCCTGCTGTTGACTACCCAGGCCGCCAGCAAGCATCTCGGCGAAGGCTCCAGCATCATCAACATCGGCTCCGTGGTCAGTCGCATCACTCCGCCAGGTAGCGCGATCTACACCGGTACCAAGGGTGCGGTAGATGCCATCACCGGCGTACTGTCGCGTGAACTGGGCGCACGCAAAATCCGCGTCAATGCACTGAATCCAGGCATCATCGAAACCGAAGGCACGCACTCGGCCGGCTTCATCGGTTCGGATATGGAAACCGGTATCGTCGCGCAGACTCCACTGGGACGGGTCGGCCAGCCGAACGATATCGCCTCGATCGCCGTGTTCCTTGCCTCGGACGATTCGGCGTGGCTCACCGGCGAACAGCTGCTTGCCGGCGGCGGCGTGCGTTGATCGATAAAGTCCAACACTGACGCACGCATCGCAAGAGCGCGCATTGGCTGGATAGTAAAGACCCGACCAGAAATGGGCGGGTCTTTTTTATGCTGCCCTGTACTCGATCGTTGCCCCATATTGAGGCCGCGCTATGAATACTCCACGGAGAGCGTCGATCAGGTGGTGACTCATAGATCGCTTCAAGCCGGTGCAGAGATGAGACCCAATGTTCATGCCGCTTTGGTCGAGCGGCCGGATCGTTCCGGCTTACGGCGACGCGTTTAGCGCGCGTGCCTCGGCAATCAAGGCTTTAAGCGCACGCTGCATGGGTTGAGGATCGTTCGCGATCACCGTCCACAGTGTCGCGCCTTCAAGACGAACAAGTGCGTCGGTAGCAACTGTTGTCGCTCGCTTCGTGCTCAACGGGTGTTTCAGGATGGCAGCCAGACCGTCCCGCAACGCGGCAAAATACTTTCTCACCGCACTCAACGCATCAGGCGCATCCGCCTGCACGCCATAGGCGAGATGCAGACCGACGCAGCGCGCGCGATCGGTGAGTGCGGCGGCGATCCGTTTCAACACGGCTTCGTAGCTACCCAACCAATCATTGGCATCGTCGTCGAGATCGGCAAACGTCTCCTCAAGAGTAAGCGCCAGCACGGGTTCGACCAGCGCCTCCTTGCTGGGAAAGCGCGTATACAGGCTGGCCTTTTTCAGACCCACGCGTTCGGCGAGGTCTTGCATGGATGCACCCGCGTAACCACGCTCGCGAAAAAGCTCGCGTGCCTCGACAACGATTTGATCAAGGGTTGTTTTCATGAATATCTGCTCGCATAATAACGACCGGTAGGTAGTATTTTCATCGCAATAGCTTGCCAATGCAAATCATGCGTCAGCCGATACCACCTCTGAATCAAGGAACTTACATGAAATCCCCGCTTTCTCCAGAAACCAAGATCGTAGACGCAAAGCGACGCGGCCTGCTGGGTAGCGCCGTACTTGGATCGGTTGCACTGGCTACGGCGCGTATCGGCAATGCCATGCAGCGATCGGCGTTTCCCTCGAAGCGGCCTTCAGCCGCAAACTCAATACAGGACAATTCCTCCATGACTGTTACGTACAAGACAAAAAAGCTCGGCGACGTCGACGTCTTCTATCGGGAAGCCGGTCGCCCGGGTGCTCCAGTATTGCTCTTGCTGCACGGCTACCCCACCGCAGGTCACATGTTTCGTGACCTTATCCCGCTGCTTGCCAGCGACTACCACGTGATCGCACCGGATCTGCCAGGTTTCGGCAACACGAAGGCGCCGCCGCGTGGCCAGTTCGACTACAGCTTCGATCATCTCGCGCAGGTCGTCACTGCCTTCACCGAAGCATTGGGTCTGAACAAATACGCACTCTATGTTTTCGACTACGGCGCACCGACTGGCTTCCGCGTTGCCGCAGCACACCCCGAACGCGTCACCGCGATCATCTCTCAAAACGGCAACGCCTATGCAGAAGGCTTGAGCGACGTGTGGGCACCGTATCAGGCCTATTGGCGCGCACCTTCAGAGCAGACGCGTGCTGCGTGTCGTGATGCGCTGTCGCCCGAAGCCATCCGAATGCAGTATCTGCATGGCGCCGATCCACTGAAGGTTTCACCGGATGGCTACACCCTCGATGCGGCATACATCGCCCGCCCGGGGATGGACGATATTCAACTGGACCTGGTACTGGACTATCGCACCAACGTGGCGCTCTATCCCGCGTGGCAGGCGTATTTCCGCAAGCACCAGCCGCCGCTGCTCGCGGTATGGGGTGACAAGGATCCGTTCTTTTTGCCGGCCGGTGCGAAGGCATATCAACGCGACATTCCTGATGCGGAAGTGCATCTTTTGAACACCGGCCACTTTGCGCTGGAAACTCATGCGGCAGAGATCGCGGCTCTGATGCACGATTTCCTCGCACGCAAGGTGGGCAGCCTTGCGTGAAGCAATGCTTCGCTTCTTCGCCGCGCACAATCCGTTGAGCGGGACAGCATCCGGGCGACGCGCACCTGATCTGTCTCGCTGACGGCTGCCCGCGCCATACACATCAGGCACGGGCATTTTTGAAACACGCGATGTCAGAAACCAGTGTCTAACAGGCAGCCGCGCAGATGAATGCGTTCTTCAAGGAAGTCGCCGAAGCCACTACCCGCACGCTTGGCGTGCCCGAACACGCCATCCGAATCCTGCTGACCGAGGTCGAGCCCGAGCACTGGGGCGTCGGATCGCACAGCAAGGCTGATATCGACAAGGGGTAAATGGAGAAATGACCACTGTCTCTACAATAGTGCCTGGACAGCGAGTTCGTACTTGATCGGCTGCGTATTCCGATCAAACCCGCCAACGATTCCACTCTCAGATCCGCCACCAGGAATGCTCTCAATCCGGCCACCCAAAGTGCTCTCGAACCGGCCCAGTTGGAGCGCTCCCGAATACGCACCCTAGGCTCATGAATCCTACGCTCCGGCGATGCACTCGGATCAGCCCAGTTCTGGCAGGATGCCGACGCGACGGGCAGAAATCGGCCTATCCTGTTGAAAACTCCGATTTAACAAATAGACGTCCAAATTTTGAATCGCGACGGCAACGACAATTCGATTCTGTACAAATTTACACATTCTGGCCGACAGAAAGCGATTGTCGCGGCCGAATTTTCTCGCTTTAAACGATCTCGAGTTTTCGAAGCGAGTTTTTCAACACTATCGACCAGATGCTGACGGTCAACGCCTGAATTGAGCGGCGGTGAAGGCGCCCGCTTGGATCACTAGGGATCACTAGTTAGACAGGACGCTCACGGATAGAAAAGGGCAACGGGATCGAAACGCACTGAAAGCGCGGCCTATACAAGCCACGTGGCTTCCTAGTGGCACGTGTCACAGGCCACGGCTCGCCTATTGTCGGAAGATTCCCGTCTTGGTGCGACAGTGGAGATGATGTTTCTAGACGGCCAAGAAACCAAAATTCCAGCTGTTATCTACCGTCTTGGTCGCGACAGTTTTGTCCATTTATTTGCTCAGGCTCTTCTTGTAAAAGGCGGAGAGCGCTGCAACAGCGGGCACAACGTATTCAGCCTTGTCGTAAAGATCGACATGGCTAGCCCCCTCGATCCAGTGCAGTGCCTTAGGCTCACCAGCCCGAGCAAACGCCCCTTCTGTCATCCAGCGGGTAGCGGCTTTCGTGCCGACGACCATGAGCAATGGCCGAGGTGAGATCAGGTGGATGAGACTGAAACCATTGAAGGTGGCGATCCGATCGACACTACTCCACGGCATCATCTTGGTCGAGCGAGGATGTGCCGCGCGCGGTGTGCAGTAGTACTCCCAGCCTTCGTAGACATACTGTCCCGCCTGGCGCGCATCGGATTCGGATTCGGGAAAGATGGCAAAGTGCTGCACGTCCTCGCCACGCGCCTCCGCAGTGCGCGCCTTGCCAGCGTGATCCAGCATCGCCTGAAGCACTTGAGGGTCCTGCTTGCCATCGTAACCTTCGCGAAAAAACCTGCCAATATCCGTGCCACTGATAGTAGCTACCGCCTTGACCCGATGATCAGTCGCTGCCGCCAATACCGCGTAGCCACCCAAGGCACAAATGCCCAATAAGCCGAGGCGATCGGAATCGATGCCGTCACGCGCACTCAGAAATGAGATGGCAGCCTTGATGTCTTCGACACGATGCCCGGGATCTTCGAGGCCACGCGGCTCGCCCTCGCTTTCGCCGCCATACGCGGCATCGAAGGTCAGCGTCACAAAGCCTTGCTCAGCAAGGTGACGCGCGTAAAGGTCAGCGGTTTGTTCTTTCACGCCGCTACTAGGATGGCCAATCACGATGGCCGGCTGTTTACCGTCGGCAGCCTTGCTCGGAAGGTACATCGTACCAGCGAGTCGCAGGCCTGCACTGTCGAAAGTGACTGATAGCTGTTGCATGTGGATCGATCTCCAAGCGTCACTGCACCGATGCAGTTGATGTCTACGATTGAACGATAGATCCAAGATTTGGCGATAGACACAATCCGCCATGCAAATGCACAATCCTTCCAATTTCCATATTTCTCGATCAAGGGCTGCATGAAGCGCGAGGATGAACTACTAACGGAACTTCAGGCGTTGATTCGCCGTCATGCCGCAGCGGGAGAAACCGAGACAGCGCTGCCGGGGCTTCTCTTGTCCACCTATACGCTACCGACGCGATCCGAGCTTTACTGGGCAGAGCCGTCGTTCGCGCTCATTGCACAGGGGGCTAAAGATGTTGTGCTTGGAAACGAGGTCTTTCACTACGCAGCAGGTCAATATCTTATTTATTCGGTTGACCTGCCATTGAGTTCACGAGTCGCTTTGGCTAGTGAAAAGGGACCGTTACTTGGCCTTGGGTTCAAGCTAAACCCAGACAGGGTAGCCACGTTGTTGTTGGAGGCTGGAATCCAGCCCAAAGACCGCAGTCGCCAGCGCGGTATTGCCGTTAGCAATCTCGACAACGACCTGCTTGATCCGGTCGTCCGCCTTCTTCGATTACTGGATCGTCCGAAGGACAGGGCCATGTTGGCGGATTCGATTGAGCGGGAAATTCTGTGGCGCCTGATCAACGGAGAACAGGGAACTCTGGTGCAGCAACTAGGATTCGCTGACGGCCACACTATGCAGATAAGCCGAGCGATCAAGTGGATTCGAGCCAACTACGCCCGAGCCTTACGCATCGAAGAGATGGCTGACGTAGCTTGTATGAGCATCACGTCGTTTTACCGACACTTCGTAGCGGTAACATCGTTGAGTCCAATTCAGTTTCAGAAACAGGTTCGTCTGCAGGTGGCTCGAGCGCTATTGCTTTCTTCATCGAAGAATGTGGCCGACATCGGGTTCGAAGTAGGTTATGACAGCTCATCGCAATTCAGTCGGGAGTACCGGCGACAGTTCGGTCGCCCACCACGCGAAGATGGCGATTCCCTAAGACGATAGCGGAACGTTTGGTCGAAGCTACCGACGTTTCGAGTGATCCACCATAGGCCAAGCATGCGTTTGACACGATGGTGCAGAGATATGAAACGATTCGGCATAGTCGCCCTATTTGGATCGCATTAGGCTCAGCTCCGTCAATAACGTGGAGACGCGTACATGGGACGAGCTGAAAACAAAATTGCCATCGTGACAGGTGCGGCGCGAGGTCTTGGGGCTGCCACTGCAACACTTCTTGTCCGGGAAGGTGCGAAAGTGCTACTGACAGATCTTCGTGATGATGAAGGTGAGGCGCTAGCGCGAGAACTCGGACGCAACGCCCTCTACCAGCGCCATGATGTGTCGCGGGCTGAAGACTGGGATAGGGTGATGCAAACTTGTACAGCGGCGTTTGGGAGCCCATCCGTCCTGGTCAATAACGCCGGGATATCGTTTTTCAAGCCCCTTGTGGACTTGGCCGAATCTGACTATCGGCAAATCATCGATATCGATCAGGTTTCTGTCTTTCTTGGTATGCGCGCGGTTGTCCCTTCCATGAAAGCAGTCGGGGGTGGCTCGATCATCAACATTTCGTCGATCGCCGGTCTCGTCGGTGCGCCCAAGGTACTACCCTATGTGGCAGCGAAGTTCGCTGTGCGCGACATGTCGAAGGCTGCTGCGATTGAACTGGCGCCGCTCAATATTCGGGTGAATTCTGTCCACCCCGGTTTTTTCGATACACCAATCAACGCACGTACGCCCGATAACGATGCGGTACTCAGTTCCTACACAGAAGCGATACCTCTGGGGCGGATAGGACGGCCTGAGGAACTGGCTCACATGGTGTTATTGCTCTCGACCGATGAAATGACTTTCGCGACCGGAGCAGAGTTCGTCATCGATGGCGGCGTTACTTGTCAATAGAGTATCGGTCGCGTGATGGTCGTGACCTAAACGCGCTCCGCATCGAGGGTGCGAAGTTCCAAGAGGGTATCGGCCAGCGTCCGCTTACCCAACAGGCGCACCACCGACTCATCTACCTCGTAGGCCAACTTCCCGAAGAATTGTTCGACATTGCAACTGACGAGGCATCGGTGGGGGATATCGCTACGTCCGCTCCATAGCCTCTTGTCCCCCATCGTCGCCTTATAGATTTCGCCGAGCGTGATCGCGGCGGCGTCGACGCTAAGGCTCACCCCCCCATCTCGCCCCATGGTCGAACGAACAAGACCCACCTGCATCAGGGGCACCAACAATCGCCTGACGAAGGTTGGATTGGAGTCGACCCCCTCAGCCAACTCGGCGGAACTCAGCCGTTCGACGCCTTCGGCCTGAGCCAACGCCAGGCTGAGCATCATCTGCAAGGCGGTCGGGAAACGGACATCGATCATTATGGGCTCCTAGTTTGCCCAATATGTATTTTTCATGGTTGCATATCAAGTGCGATATATGTATTAATCATAGGCACATATTCACTCAAGGAGAGTTTCGATGTCCGATGAACGTGATATTCAAGAAGTGCAGGCGCGGTACGTGCGGGCAGCCGACTACCGAGATGGAGCGGCAATGAGCCGCATCTTTCTGCCCGACGGCAAGGTCGAGGTTTTCTACAACAATGCAGGCACACCTGAACTCATTGGCGAGCTGGTCGGGGCGGAAGCCATTGGTGCAGCCGTCACCACGATGATGAAGCCGCATCCGCCGCGAGGCTGGAGCCATCACACCACCCATGACTCAATCATCGAAGTCAAGGACGACACCGCGACGCTCGACGTCCATTTTGTGGTGTTTAACGTCGTCGGCGCAGAGAGGCCTGAAGGCGGTTGGCCGGAAGGGGCTTTTGGCGCGCAAGGAACCATCACTCCGATCGAGAGTGGCTACTACCGCCCGATCCTGAAGAAAGTCGATGGGCGCTGGATGATGGCGCACCTGCGCATCTATCACGACCTCCCATACGCCTTCTAGGAGAGGTTATATGAAGGGTGTTTCTTATAGCCGCATGGGGAATCGGAAGTTCTCTATCGTTCGCTCCTTGAGCATGGACTAAGGTCCGCGCTTAAAGTTTAAGCTTGTTCAACTTTAGGAAAGACCATGGCCACCATCGCAAAGAGCAACATTTTTCGTATCGGCGGCGACCTTTCGGTTCATCGCATGGGCTTTGGCGCGATGCGTCTTACCGGTCCGGGTGTATGGGGGCCGCCGGCGGATAAGGCTAGCGCGCAGAGCGTGCTCCGTCGTGCGGTCGAGTTGGGCGTGGACTTCATTGACACCGCCGACGTCTATGGCCCTGGCTACAATGAGCAACTTATCCGCGAAGCTCTGTCCCCCTATTCCGCGTCACTGGTCATCGCGACGAAGGGTGGAATGGTTCGTAGCGGACCTGCGACGCGCGAAAACCCTGGCATGTCGACAAATGGTACGGAGGAACATATCCGCAAGGCTATCGAAGGCAGCTTGCATGATCTTGGCGTTGAGTGCATCGACCTTTATCAACTACATCGTGTCGATCCGGCAACCCCCATCGAGGAAACCATGCACGTGTTTCGCGCTCTTCGTGAGGAGGGCAAGATTCGCCACATCGGCCTATCGGAAGTCAGTATCGAGGAAATCGAACGGGCACGATCCGTGGTGGACATTGCAACGGTACAGAACGTCTATAATCTTGCTACCCGTAAGCATTTCGACGTGCTGAGCTATTGCGAAACTAACGCGATAGGTTTCATTCCGTTCTATCCGCAAAACGTCGGTCCGTTTGCGAAGTCGTCAGTAATAGCGCAAATCGTCGCTCGCACGGCTATGACACCGGGGCAAATTGCGCTTGCTTGGCTTTTAAAAAGCTCGCCCGTTCTCATTCCTATCCCGGGTACTTCGTCTGTGCAGCATCTTGAGGAGAATATGGATGCCTGCAATATCGTACTCTCTGCCGCGGACATGGATGCCCTCGAACAGCTAGACGAGAATCAGACTACCTGATGCAACGACAGGCTCTGATGCAAATAGCCGCAGCGAGCAATGAATGCGGCTATCGCCAACAAACATGCCCGGCAGCTGTAGGCAATGCTGGAGAATGATGAAACCTACGACGCCAACGCGTGGCTGAAGCATCTTAATGGTGCGCCGCCCGGCAAACGTGCCATGAAGGTGGCCACCGTGGTGTGAAAAAAGATTCCACGCCAGTGCGAAGCGGTAGCAACGGGTCGGACCAGCCCGACGAGAACCTGGCTAACAAGATGGACGTCCAAATGGTGTTTCGTTTAGTCTCCGAACACCGGACAGTCCGATGAACGAAAGAGGTCGCCGGGTGCGGTTTATACACCCACTCCCAGAAAAATGGACGCCCACAAAGCGGACGTTCGCGACCGGCTCAAATGGGTCGACTTCTGCCCTTCGCAGCTTGTCGGCCCTTCAGCGAAACTGCAAGTACATCTATCCGCCGTCCGTGCTCCGTCACTTGCGCGTCCCGTTCGCCCTGGTAACGCGATAGTCGGCGAACCAGCCTCATCTTGGTAGCGCTTTCAGGCCATTTCGGGTGGCGGGTTTGAGAGCATTCCCAGTGGCGGGTTTGCATCGTTAGAGGTGGCCGGTTTCGAGTGGAATATGCAACCGGCCACATCATGGTTAGTTGAGGCAATGAACTCGAATCACTATGAGCTGACCCTTTGCACCCACGGCTCTCGCGCAGTGATTCAGGACTGAACACGGCCCAACGTGTCATTTTGCGCTGACAACCGATCCATGCTGCCGACGTTAGCTTGCACACCCCGCCGAGATGGATCGTCGGATTGTCATGTCGGTGAACTATTTTCTGTCACTTGCGTGATGTGTCCCAGCCGTTTATATCGCCGCTGCAATCACCGCGGCTGCCTCACCTCGAAAATGTTCATGGCTATCGACAACCAGCAAAGCGGCACGATCGGGAAACTGACAGCGAGCGACATCGCTTGGGTACTGTTTGTCGTGTTTATCGGCTTGACAGCTCGCCTGCTACATATAGATAGCCAACCGTTCTGGCTCGACGAAGCGCTGACCTACCAGCGCATTCATCTCGGCCTCGATGGCCTGATCGCCGACAGCTTCAGCAACCGGCACATGCCAAGCTACTTCCTGATGCTGCAACTGTTCTCGCAGTTCGACTCGAACAACGTCTGGTTGCGGGTACCCTCGGCACTATTCGGCACGTTGTCTGTTGGCGTGGTGTTCGCCATTGCACGGCGCATTGCCGGCCGCCCTGCCGCCATCGTCGCCGGACTGTTGATGGCGTTATCGCCGCTCCAGGTGCAGTACGGGCAAGAGGCGCGCTCGTACACACTCGTCACTTTGCTGATCACCATCGCCCTGTGGGGATTGGTACGCCTGGCGCAAAATCCGCTGCGGGCGTCGCTGGATATTCGGCACCCGCAGTTCGATCGCTGCGGCTGGGCGCTCTATCTGATCGGCACGATCGGCGCGCTGGATGTACTCAGTGATGCCGCACCCTGGCTGCTCGCCGCCAACGTATCGCTGTTCCTGATCTGGCGCGGCCTGCGCATGGAGACGCCGCCCGAAGCGCGCATCGGCTTTCAGCGCAACTGGCGACTGAGCGTGGCGATCATCCTGGTGTGCTGCGTGCCGTTTTACGGTGCCATCCTCGCGTTCAGCGATGGCCAGATGCTGCAGAAGTTCGACTGGATCCCCCCGCTGAGTTGGCAAAATCTCAGAGTCGTGGCCAAGAGCGCTTACCTGATGCGCATGGCCGCGGTAATACGTTTCAGCGTGCTACCCACCGCGGTTCCCCTGCTCGGATTGCTGGTGGCAGTACTCGGCGGCATCGGGCTGTACCGCATACGCAGGCGGCTGGAAGGACGAGTGCTGCTGCTGGGCTTCGCGGTGCTGCCGCTATTGCTGCTGGCTATCTCGCTGATCAAGTCCATGGTGTTGCCGCGCTACATCCTGTGGAGTGCTGCACCATTCTTCATCCTGGTCGGTATCGGTGCTGCCGCATTACCGCGTCGAATGATGCCCACCGCGGTCATTGCGCTATTGCTGCTATGTACGGTCAATTTGTTACCGATTTATCGAACCGAAACCAAACCACGCTGGGACAAGGCCGCCGCTGCACTGGCTGCGAACGTGCGCCCCGGCGATACGGTATTCACCGGCGATTCGAACGCACCCACCATGCTCGCCGTGCTGCAACCCAAAGACGAAGTGCCTATCGGCAATACCGCCCTGGTCACGTCGCGACTCGACGTCGCGCTGGAACGGTGGAAGCAGGGTGGCCGCGTCTGGGCCGTCAATGGCCGCTCGGCCATGGGTCCGCGCGAAGAACTCGACACGTTCAAAAACCGCATTGCCGCCTTGGGCACCCCGACCCTGGAGATCCCCGAGGGCAAGGAAATCACCATCCTGATGTTTGATGCGCCGAACAATGGAGACTCAACCTGGCGTTCCAACGGCGTGAATTCACTAATCACCCCACCAATCGCGACAGCGACTGAAATCCTTCCGGTGAGCCGTCAACGAATTGCTCCGTGAGCATGCGGATGAAGGCCGAAACTTTCCGACTCACGTGACGATTCGGCGGATACAGCGCCCACACTTCGATCCGACGACCAACGGCATTACCCCAGTTGAACAACCGACCCGCGTCCAGGTCGGCCTGTACCAGCGAGCGCGGCATCATCGCGACACCGGCGCCATCCAACACAGCGTCATGGACCATTGTCATGGATGACAAACGCATGGCCGCCCGTGTGTGCAGCTGCTGCGTTTGCCCGTCGCGCGCGATGTTCCATGGCGAGCCCTCGGGCGCACCCAGCAAAATCACGGCGGGCACCGGCGCATCCTCGCTCGCCGATTCGGGGCGGGTGATCGATGGATCCGCCACCACGATCAATTCATCGCGCAGAAAGCAGCGACCGGCCAGCTCGGTGGTCGCCTTGGGATTCGCGCGAAGCACAAGGTCGTAGCCATCGGCCAGTGGATCGATGAAACGATCGTCGGCGGTGATCTCGAGCTGCACGTCCGGATAGGCCGCGGCATACCGCGCAGCGATGCGACCCAACCCGCGTTGCGCGAACAGCACCGGCGCATTGATGCGCAGACGGCCGTGCGGCAGACCGACATCACCGATCAGCGCCTCCTTGATGTCGTCGATGCGATCGAGCAGTGCCGACGTCTGTTCATGCAACGCGGCGCCATCATCGGTGAGTCGCAGGGTGCGCGCGCCTCGTTCGATCAGGTGCACGCCCAGCGAATCCTCCAACTGCCTCACCCGTCGGGACAAGGTGGCCTTGGGTCGACCGGTCGCCCGGCTGGCATGACTAAAGCCGCCATGACTGGCCACGGCATTGAAATCGACCAGCGCCTCGAGATCCATATACGTTCCATTTTTGAGACTTTATGTCTCGATTATGCATATTTCGTTTCTTTTATGAAACGATCAAAGTAGACCCGTACCCGCTCCACACCTCCACATCAAACCCATCCCTGAAACGAAAGGAGTAACGACATGAGCATTCTCGTCACTGGAAGCACCGGCGCCATCGGCACCCAGGTCGTCAACGGTCTGGTTGCCCGCAACGCCACCGTCCACGCCCTGACCCGCAACCCCGACAAGGCCAACTTTCCCAAGGGCGTGCGCGCCGTCGCTGGCGAAATGACCGATGTGGAATCCATGCGCGCTGCGCTGAAAGGTGTCGACACACTATTTCTGCTCAACGCCGTGGTCGCCGACGAAGTGACCCAGGCCTTGATCACGCTGAGCCTGGCGCGTGAGGCCGGCATCCAGCGCATCGTTTATTTCTCGGTACAGAACAGCGACGCGTTTACCGACGTGCCGCACTTCACCGGCAAGTACACGGTGGAGCGTGCGATCGAGCAGCTCAACCTGCCGGCGACCGTGCTGCGTCCGTCGTACTTCATGCAGAACGACGCGATGATGAAAGGCGCGCTGGAGAACGGCCTCTACCCGATGCCGCTCGGCGAGCTGGGCGTGTCGATGGTCGATACCCGCGACATTGCAGAGATTGCCGTTACCTCGCTGCTGCGTCGCGAGCAGGCTGCCACCCCGCTGCCGCGCGAAGTCATCGAGCTGGTCGGTCCGAATGCCATTACCGGCAAGGACGCCGCGGCGATCTGGTCCGAAACACTCGGCAAGCCGGTCGCCTACGGCGGCAACGATCTGGTCGGTTTTGAGAAGAACATGGCTGGCCGCGCGCCATCATGGTCCGCCTACGACATCCGCCTGATGCTGGCGCGTTTCCAGAGCGACGGCATGCTGCCCAAGCCCGGTGCCATCGACATCATGACCGGCATCCTCGGGCACGCACCGCGCTCGTACCGGGATTTCGTGAAGGAAACGGCAGCAGCGTGGCGTTGAGCAAATGACAGGAAGAAAAAGCCGCGCAGTGCGCGGCTTTTTCTTTTCGGTGCGCCTGACATGCGCAGTCACGTTCTACAGACCAGGCTAACTCCATGCATGCTCGGGGTAATAGCGCTGCATCATGCGGGCGACGTAGGCGACCAGGTTCGGTCGGGCCTCCGCTGCCCGACGCAGCGGCGTATCAAAGAATGGCGTGAGCACGGAAGCGAGTACGCCGAAGGCCGTGGCATCCACGCCACTGGGTTTCTCGCCCATGAAGCAAACTTTGTCACCAAGCAGCTGCGATAACGCGTCGATCGAATGAGTACCCAGCTCTACGATCCTCGCTGGCGTATGCCGGCCCAGTCCCTGCGCATGCAATTCGACAGCCTTGCGTGCCTGCAGGTCCTGGCGCAGCTTCGGTCGATCTGCTTCAGGCGCGCTGTCGGCGAAATGCGCTGGACCCTTGGCGAAATTCTCCGGATCGATCCAGCGGAACCAGACCATCGTGAAATAGAGGTGGTCCTCGAGCAGGCGCTCGATCGCCCAGGACTCCGCACGCTGACGCGCGTCCAGACCCTCGTCCAGATCCACGCCGTATTTGCGCTCGATATGCGTACGGATAAAAGTGGAGTCGTTCACCACCTCGTCGTGGTCATTGATGAAAGGCAGCTTGCCGTTCGGTGCTTGCGGTGGAATGGTGGATGCCCTGTCATAGTCAACACCGGCCATCTTCAGCTGTACTTCGGTCTTGATTACGAACGGACTGGTATCGGGCAATCCGAAACCGGGGCGTGAGGCGTACAAGGTAAGGCTCGATGACGACATGGGCAGGCTCGGAAGCGGAAAGTACGTATAGCCTCACGCCGGGCTACTGACAACGTCGTGTCAGCAGTGGTGTAGATACGATCGTTCCTCGCTAGCTCACTGACGATCCAGCACAACGGATCATTTCTTCACCGGAAATCAGTGCTTGCCTGACGGAAGAATATCCACGGCTTCGATCAACACCGGCAAGCGATCACCCTTGTGGAACGGCTCCACCGGGGTCAACTCAACCTGCATCGCATAAGGCTGTGCGTTGCTGTCGCGACGACCGGACACTGCATGCGCAAGATGCTGACCGGCACCTGCCGCCAGGGAAACAGTCTGACGCTGGCCATCCACGAGCAGATCCAGACGCGCAGGCTTATCGCCAGCCACATAGTGAATCGTGAACTGGTAGTCACCCTCACTCAGAGCCGCATACCAGCGCAGCTTGTAAACCGTCGACGGATCCTCGTAACCGAAACCGTTGTAGTTGAGGAAGTGCTCGGCGTGCTGCGCGCTGAGTCGCACTTGTCCATCGCTCGATGCAGCCACGGCATGCGGCCGTACATGAAGCACGCCATCGACCGGTACCGCAATCACCGGCATGAATGCGCCAGCCAAAGCCAGCAAATGGACGTCCATCGTCGCGCCCGCGCTGTCGATGCTTACCGACACCGACTTGCCGGAAGCGTCACCGAGCAACCGGCCCGACCCAAGATGGGAGTCAACGATGTCCGGCAGATGCAGTACACCATCAGCAGGCAGCTTATCGATGAACAGGTACAGCATGTGCTTGCCCATCGTGGCATAGCCAAAATCGAGCGCATCGAATGGCTGCGCCCTGGTGCCGTAGATCGCCTCGCCGTTGACGCGCAACCACTGGCCCACCCCGTGCAACACGTCGGCCTCGTAAGGCACCACCGAACCATCTCCGCGCGGCCCGATATTGAGAATGTAGTTGCCACCCGCACTCACCACACGCACAAGCCGAGCAATGTTCTCGCGGATCTTTCCCGGCAGGTCATCGCGCTGCTGCCACGAACGATAACCCCATGTTTGCGGAAACATCGACGCCGGCGACTGCCACGGCTCCTCGATCGCAACGTCAGGCTCCGAGTTATCGCCCATCACGGTGAAGTCGCCCTGATAATTCCACACACGACCGGAAACCATCGTTTGTGGTTGCAAGGCATGCACAGCATCAGCGAAGCGCGCGCTCTGCACAGGCGTTGGCTTGCCCATGTCGAACCAGATCTCCGCGATCGGCCCATAGTTGCCCAGCAACTCCTTGATCTGCGCCACGTTGAAATCCGCCTGTGCCAGCGTGATCGGATTGCTGTTGCCCTCGATGTAGTGATTGCCGCCCGGGTGATGCCAGTCGATCGTGGAGTAATACACGCCGAAGGGCATGCCAGCGCGGGCGCAGGCGTCGGCCAGATCCTTCACTACATCACGTTTGTACGGTGTGGCATCCACGGTGTTGTATGGCGTCTGCGCTGTATGGAACATATTGAAGCCGTCGTGGTGCTTGGCGGTCAGCACAATGAATTTCATGCCGGCAGCCTTGGCCAGCGCCACGATCGCGTCGGGATCGAATTTCACCGGATCGAACTGGTTCGCCAACGCCGCGTATTGCTCGGGCGGCACGTTGCCATTAGCAAGAATCTGCTCACTGTAGCCATTGTCCACACGCTTGCCATTCCACATGCCGCCGGACACGGAGTACAGGCCGAAATGGATGAACATGCCGAACTTGCGATCCTTCCATGCCTGCACGGTGGCGGCACTGGGTCGCGCGTGGCCCAGCGGCAATGGCTGGTCGCCCGTGTGCGCTGTCTGGGCAAGCGCAAGGCCGGAAGCTCCCGTAGACAGCAAGGCCATGCAAAGCGCTGATCGAAACAAAACCGTGATATGACGTGACCGCATGCGTTGAAGCCCTTCGTCGAAATGATGGATCGCCATTCAGAACACACGATCGTCTTGCCCAAGTCAATCAGCGGATCACGCTGACAGGATCAACAAGCTCGGGAAACGTCCTCTATTCGCTTGCGTCCACGATGACGAACCGCAGAACCAACATTCCACACTTGCGCGCGAAGCATGCTGACTTTACGTCTGCGCCTCGGCATTGGCAGTGGCGAGTCACACAAACAGTGACCAACGTGATGGCGCAGTCGCACGGCGGCGGCATGGAGCGACCCCTCGTAGAGAAAAGGCTTTCGCTGTGGTTACGGCTGCGACTGCTGATGCAGCGCGGCGATGACCCCGGCGACCAGATCACCGATGCCTGTGCCAGCATGGAGGCTGATGCCGAGACGCGCTATCACCAGATGTTCCGATGGCACGATGACAATGTACTGGCCGAAGGCACCGCGGGCGTAGAACATGTCTTTCGGCGCTTGCGGGATACCCCAGGGCGCATCCCATACCGGCACGCTGCCCTCGTTCACCAGATTGGTCCAGAAGCCCGCGCCATAGCCGGTCTTGAGAGTTTGCGAGTGACTGTAGGACACCCATCCTTCGGGAAGGATACGACGGCCGTTGACCACGCCATCGTCGAGATAGAGCTGTCCGAATCGCGCAAAATCCCGTGCCGATGCGTAGACATGGCTGGAGCCGACCGGCGTGCCGGCGAGATCGGTTTCGAAAACGGCATGGCGCATGCCAAGCGGCGCAAACAGCTGAGCGCGCACGAGACGCTCGGCATCCACCGCACCACCGTCACCGGCCGCATTGACCGCGATGCGCGCAAGCAAGACATAGCCGAGATTGCTGTAGGCCCAGGTGGTACCCGGCGGATGGTCCAGCGGCACCGTCGCCGCGTAGCGGGCCATGTCGTTTTCCAGAAAAAACATGCGCGCCATGGGATTGACTGGGCCATCGGTTTCATCGAATGGCAGGCCGCTATCCATACGCAACAGCTCGTCGATGGTGACGGCGTGATGCGGATCCTGCGGGGAGGCCCACGCAGCAATGGGAGCCGTCTGATCCACGCGCAGCTTGCCCTGCTGCACAAGAATCCCGATCAACGCACTGGTGATCGACTTGGATATCGAATGACCCCAGATGGGGGTGTCGGGTCCATAGCCGGAAGCGTAGCGCTCCGCGATCAGCTTGCCATCGTGCAGTACGACGATAGCCTTGGTCAGGCGCGGCTGCGACGGGTCGGGTTCGGCAAAGGCGTGATCGAGCACCTTGCGAAACGCCGGGTCGGTGGGCTCCACCACGCCAGCTTCAGCGAATGCACTCGCGATGGGCTCGGCCTTGAAACCGGCAGACTCGGGAAGCGTGGCATCTCCGTGAACCAGCACGCATCCGAGACCCTCGCGATAGACCGCACGGGCGCCAAAGGCGCCCAGTACGCTGGCACGCACCTCATGCTTCTCGCGATCCACGCGATAGTGAAGTGCCCACCCGATGCTGCGCATGTTGGGCAGTTGCTCTTCCGCAAACAGGCGATCGGGATCGACGTGCGACAGGAATGCCCCGTCACACAGCGAACGACTCACCGAGCTGGTCGCGATGGAGAGCGATTCGCCAGCGAGAACCTTGATGGAAACCGCCGCGGCAATCGCGATGACAAGCAGCGTTCCAGCGACGATCTTGAACTTGCGAGCAACCATAGTGATCTTTCCGTGTCAGGTCGTTATGCCAATGTCCCCGTGTCCTTGCACCTCGTTACGCGCTTGGGCAATGAGGCGCGGAGACGTGATAGAAGCCGTTACCTTGCCAGGGGCTGACGCGTCGACCTGCGCAGCTCCAGGCGATTATCGTAACGGTAAAGAATCTCCAACCATCCTTGTTTCAGGAAACCCATCGCCGTGGTGGAAGCCGTTCAACTAATATCTCCGGATGGATGTCGATTTCCTTCGATCTCGTTCGTCGTCAGGGAAAGCACCCTTCTCCACTCAAGGTGACCACGATGACTTTGAAATTTTATGCCCATCCGTTTTCCTCCTACTGCCAGAAGGCGTTGGTTGCGCTGTACGAGAACGGCACGCCGTTCGAATGGCGCCTGCTATCGCACGAGAACCCGCAGCTATTCCAGGAATTCGCGGCGCTATGGCCGTTGAAGCGCTTTCCCATACTGGTGGACGGTGACCACACAATCATCGAAGCAAGCATCATCATCGAACACCTCGCTCTGTACCATCCGGGACCAGTATCGCTGCTTCCCGCGAATGCCCGTGCTGCGCTCGAAGTTCGCAGCATGGACCGCTTCTTCGACAACTACATATCGACGCCGCAGCAGAAGATCGTGGCCGACAGCCTGCGGCCAGAAGCAGAGCGCGACGCAAGAGGTGTCGCCGACGCACGCACGATGCTCGATACCGCCTACGGCTGGCTCGACAAGGTCATGGCCGGGCGTGAATGGGCGGCCGGTGAAAGCTTCAGCCTCGCCGATTGCGGCGCTGCTCCGTTCCTGTTCTACGCCGACTGGACGCATCGCATCGACCCATCG
Source organism: Rhodanobacter sp. A1T4 (assembly GCF_014207185.1). GTDB lineage: Bacteria > Pseudomonadota > Gammaproteobacteria > Xanthomonadales > Rhodanobacteraceae > Rhodanobacter. The sequence goes on along the minus strand of NZ_JACHCP010000006.1, from coordinate 287,204 downwards.
TTCGCCAACGTGATTGCCTATCGGCAACGGCTGCTGGCGCGCCCGTCGTTTGCACGAGCTGTCGACGAAGCGCGCCCGTACCGCCCGCTGTTCCCGCTCGGCGCGCCCGATCGCGATTGAACTGTCGGCCCATCGAAGGCCAACGATGACGCACCCCTTCCCTCGTTCCCGCCGCTCACTCTGATCGGCGGCAAGCACCGAAGGGCGCACTCCGACACAGGGATGCGCCCTTTGCGACAGTCAAGGAATCGATGCAACCTTATCGTCTTCTATGGCTGCCGGGCTCGTGCGCAGCATCGCCGCACCGAGCAGTGCGCCCAACGCGGCAAAGCAGGCACCTGCCAGAAAGGCCGCTTGATAGCCGCCGTCCAGTGCGGCGAGCTGTTCGTGGCCACTCGCCAGCAAGCTCTCGCTACGTGAAGCCGCGAGGCTGGCAAGAATGGCCAGACCCAACGCGCCGCCCATCATGAAAGATGTGTTGACCACTCCCGAGGCAAGCCCGGATTCGGCCGGAGACACATCGCTCATGGCCGCCAGCAGCACGGGATTGAGCGCGATACCTGCACCCAGACCAAGCAGCACCATGCCGGGCAGAATATCGATCAGGAAATGGCCATCCACCGGCGCACGTGCGAACAGCAACAAGCCAGCCGCTGCCAGCAGCAGTCCAAACGCCAGCGGACGACGGATACCGAAGCGCATCACCAGCTTCGCCGAAACGCCCAGCGAGAACACAGCCATGATCAGGTTTGCCGGCAGAAAGGCCAACCCCACTTCCATCGGGTTATAGCCAAGCACCAGCTGCATATACAGCGCCGAGAGAAAGAACCAGGCAAACATGGCCGCCGCCCACAGCACACCAACAATATTGGACACCGCAATATTGCGCAGCTTGAACAATCGCAGTGGCAGTAGCGGTCTGCGCACACGCGTTTCGATCAACAGGAACAGCGCCAGCAAAACGATCGCCACAAGCAGTTGCCCGAGCGTGCGATGCGACAGCCACCCCAATTCGTTGCCATTGACGATCGCGTATACGGCAAGCATCAGTGCCGTGGTCACGATCACGGCGCCGAGCACATCCAGGTGTCGTGACGTCACCTCACTCAACCCAGCCGGCAACAAGCGAAGGGAGAGAACGATCACGCCGATACCGATCGGTAGATTGACCAGAAACACCCAATGCCAACTCAGGCTGCTGGTCAGCACACCGCCCAGCATCGCACCGAGACTGCCGCCACCCGCACAGACGAAGCCGTAGATGCCCATCGCCTTGGCGCGATCAGCCGCTTCAGTAAACAGATCCATGATCAGCGACAACGCCACCGCCGTCACCACGGCACCGCCGAGTCCTTGCACACAACGCGCCACAATCAAGGCAGTTTGCGTGCTGGATAGACCGCAGGCCAGCGATGCCAGCGTGAACGCCACAATGCCGATCAGGAACAGGCGCCGATGCCCGTAGAGATCACCCAGTCGACCGCCGAGCAGCAAAAAGCCGCCATAGGTCAACATGTACGCATTCACCACCCAGGCCAGCGACGTCGCGGAGTACTTCAAATCCGTCTTGATCGATGGCAATGCAACATTCACGATCGTCGTATCGAGCACGATCATCAATACGCCCAGGCACAGGACCATCAAGGCCAGCCAGCGCCGGTCATGATGCACCTGTTGGTCTGACGGCATTGCAGCCGGGCTGTCGATCGCTGTTGTACGCATGCATGGATCTCGCAAATGGTGGGTTTTCGAAGCCTGACGTGATTATCTTACCTATGCATCCGGCATCTTCATGCAGTTGACCATCCACGCCTTGCCGTAACGATCCGTCAACATGCCGAATCGATAGGACAGGACGGTTTCCTGGATGGGCATCTGCACCTCGCCATCTTCGGCCAGGGCATAGAAGATGCGTTTGGCTTCGGCAGGCGTATCGACCGGAAGATACACAAAGGCCCTTTTGGATGCGCTGTGGGGGGCCATCGGCACCCGTCAGGATGCTGCTGCTTCAGCTGTCACTCCGGGATCGCGATGCATTACAAGCTGCCGCACTTCGCAAGTGATGTCCCACTCGTCGCCATGGACCTTCAGGAATCGCGTGGCCCAATAGATGGCTTCTTCCATCGACTTCGTCTCCATCATCGCATAGCCGCCGATCACCTCCTTGGTCTCGGTGAAAGGACCGTCGACCATACTGATTTTCCCGTGGGAAAGTCGTACCCGTGTTCCTTCCGACGTCGGCCTGAGCCCCGCCGTGTCGAGCATGACCCCGGCCCGGGTCACTTCTTCCATGAGCTTGCCCATATCGCTCATCAACTGCTCGCTCGGCTGCAGTCCGTTGTTCTCGTTGATCCTGATCAATGAAAGGAATCGCATGGTCTTGCTCCTCTAGTGGCTGATTCGGGCCGGGCGCTGGACGATTGCGCATCCTGTAAACCCTCGCGGCTACCCATGCAACGAACGGGAGATGGCCAGATCGACATGTCCTGAAAACTTATCGCCGCTATTGTCGACGGCATGGCGTCTACCGAGCTGGATTAAGCGGGTCATTTCGCTCCAATTCCGCTAAAAGGCCGCTATCGAAGCGACCTTATTTTCTGCAGAACCGTGCTCTTTCATGTGACGCAAAAAATTCGCCACACAACCTGCGTGGCACATGGCACAGCACCCGCAAGAACGATCAAGCCGGCAACCACGGGGACGGTTACGCTGACACGGTCGAAACTTGCCTGTATGGATTCACTATGGTCGCCGCCGAAAAAGCGCTCTGGTATATCGAAAGTCACTTCAGCGAGGATCCCTCGCTAGGCGAGATCGCGAGTGTGGCAGGGGTGTCGCCATTTCATCTGGCGCGTTTGTTCCAGTCGATGACGGGCTGGTCGGTGGTGCGCTACATGCGTGCGCGGCGGCTGACGGAGGCAGCGCGACTTTTGGCGGCCGGTGCACCGGATATTCTCGATGTGGCTTTGGGCACTGGCTACAGCTCACATGAAGCGTTCACCCGCGCATTCGGCGAACAATTCAACCTGAGTCCGATGGAGTTGCGCGAACGCGGCACGGTGACAGGACTGGCACTGGTGGAACCATTGCGCACGGTCGATGGCCCGTTGATCGCGCTGGATGAGCCGCGCCTGATGAGTGATGGCACACGCTTTATCGCTGGCCTGGGCTGCCGTTACACAACGGATACCACGCAGGGCATTCCAGCGCAGTGGCAGCGGCTTTGGCTGAACCACGCAGCCAACTTGCCGACTATGCGTACGGCGTTCGGTGTGTTCTGCAACAGCGACGACGAGGGCAGCTACGAATACATCGCCGGCTTCGATGTACCCGGTTTCGCCGGGCTCGATCCTGCGCTCAGCACACTGCGTCTGCCGGCGCGCGATTACGTGGTAGCCACCCATCACGGCCATATCTCGGCGATCCGTCGCACCTGGCAGACCTTCGTCGGCCATTGGCTGCCGCGCTCCGGCCTGCAGGTGGCCGATGCGCCTGATTTTGAAAAGTACAGCCCTGATTTCGACAACACCACCGGCATCGGCGATGTCGAGATCTGGTTGCCACTGAACGTCAAATGATCCTGACGACGAGAAACATCATGACGGCACGTTCCTTCTTTTTGATCCTGACCGGTGCACTGTTGTGCGCGAGCGCCACGGTACGCGCCGCTACTGTCGGCGAGATGCACCGCATCGCTCACACACCCTCGGCAGCAATCCGCGATGCCAAGCACAGCGACGCCCTGCGGGTGACGGTGTGGTATCCCGCCATGGCGAACGCGGTCGAGATGCCGCTGACTGTGGGGTCTCCATCGCAGCCGTTGTTCGATGCTGGTACGGCCGCAACCGATGCGCCGTTCGCACCAGGGCGCCATTCGGTGATCCTGCTGTCACATGGCTTCGGCGGCAGCGCGCGCATGGTCGCTTGGCTCGGCACAGCGCTGGCGCGCACCGGCGACATGGTGATCGCGGTGGATCATCCGGGCAATAACGGTCGCGATCCGATGACCATGGCTGGCGGCGTGCTGGTCTGGGATCGCGCGGTAGATCTGCGCGCGGCGCTCATGGCCATGCAGAGCGACCCGGTCATCGGCCAGCATATGGATGTCCATCGGCTGGGCGTAGCCGGCTTTTCGATGGGTGGATTCACCGCGCTGCTGACCGCGGGCGGGCGAGCCGACATCCAGCATTTTCTGCAGTTCTGTCATACGCATCCGACCGATAACACCTGCGCACCGCAGGCCGAGGCACCCGACCAGACCATGGCCACACGCGAACACGCGCTGACCCTGGAACCGATGGCGTCACTGGTCAAACGCGACAGCGATGATTACGCGATACCAGGCATAAAAGCGGTATTCGTGATGGCACCTGGCGGTATCGAGGCGATCGACCCGGCCACCCTGCGCAATATGAAAGTACCCGTCAGCATCCTGCTCGGCGACGTTGACCCCGTGGCGCCGCCGGTCAGCAACGGCAACCTCGCCGCCACCCTGATTCCGCACGCGACCCTGAAGACCCTGCACGATGTCGGTCACTATGATTTTCTGGCCAACTGCACCGACACCGGCAGGCAACAGGTGCCATCTTGCACCCACCTGCGCGTACCGCAACAGACCACCCACGCCATGGCCATCATGCAAGCCGAGGCGTTCTTTGCGAAAAATCTGTGACATGGTGGCCCGGTTGCGAGTAATCCCCGGGCAATGAGGGTTTTGTGACCTTTCTCATGTGTTTCCAGTCAGTTGCACAGGTGAAGCGCTTGATCACATGCTTTGTCATAGAATCGGTGGGCGGTGATTCCAATGACATGCCAGACAGTGTTGTCATCGATCCTTGTCGCCGTGGCGATTCCTATCCGCGCACGCATCGGATGCTGGCCTGATGCCCGCGACACACGCAACATAGTGAGGAGCATACGTTCATGACTCACACCGTTCGAACCTCTTTATATCGTTATATCGCTGTCGCATTTGTTGCCGTGGCGATAACCGTATCGGCCGTACCCGCCCAAGCACAACGCTACGGGCATGGTGGCTATCACGGCCGACCGCAGTACAACAATCGCTACGACAATCGCGGCTATCGCGGTCGTGGCGGCGGCAATGGCGGCCTTATCGCCGGCGCCCTGTTGGGCGTAGTCGCTGGGGCAGTGATTGTGAATTCAGCGCAGCGGCCACCGCCGGATGTGGTGTATTCGTCACCACCGCCACCGCCACCGCCGGGCGTTGTCTATTACGACAACAACTACCCGCCACCACAGAACGGCTACTAATCAGCGCGACGCGCCCATCTCGGGCCGCTGTCGATCACGCCACGTGAATCGGAGCATCAACTATGAAACAAGCCATTCGTAACGTCGCCGTGCCTGCCCTGTTGTCGCTCGCCATCTTCACCGCATCCGCTTTTGCGCAACAGGCACCGGCATCGGCAAGCAGCTCGTCCATGTCAAGTTCCTCATCGATGACGAAAAGCCATGCGCAAAAGCGTGCCGACGTCGTTGAACAGCGCATCACCGATCTGCATGCAAAGTTGAATATCACCGATCAGCAGTCCAAGCAGTGGGACGCTTTCACGCAAACGATGCGTGACAACGCGAACAAGACCGATGGGGCCTTCCGCGATCGTGCGCAAAAGCTTTCATCGATGGACGCCGACGACGCCATGAAATCGTATGCCGCCCTGGCACAGCAACATGCAGAAAACATGCAGAAGCTGTCCTCGGCATTCAGCGATTTGTACGCTGTACTGTCGCCGGAACAAAAGCAGGTAGCCGATGCCATGTACCGCAATGAACAGGCCAAGAAGAAGGCCGCTCACGGACCGCACAAGCACAGCAAGTCCGGCGCACCGGCGAGTGCGTCTTCTGCAGGTTAAACCATCGTCGTAGCTACGTTGATCATAAGGCCGCTCTCGAAGCGGCCTTATTTTTGGAAGTGTGTTTCCGATTCATTGTTTGAGCGAGGGCACTGCTGGCTATCGCTTTCCTTGGCTTATCGCCGGGATGATGTGTTCAGGGATGTAGTTCGAAATGAATTTCCACCATGTCTTGCCGTTGTTGTAATTACTGCTGGCGAAACCGACAACAAGATCGAGATCCGGGATGACTGCCACGATCTGACCACCGTTCCCGGTGGCCACATACTCCCGATAGCGTTTTCCCTCGACGTTTGTCATCAATAGATGCCAGCCATAACCATAACCATGCACGTCCGTCGGTGCCGGATGTTCCGAGCCACGAAGCGGCGCTTCGCTACCGGTATCAAATACCGAATGCTCTTGGGTAGCTTCGTACACCCACTCCGGGCTGATCAGTTGCCGATCTCGCCATCTACCCTTCGAAAGGTACAGCTGGCCAATTTTCAGTAGATCGCGCGGACGTAGATATTGACCTCCCCCGCCATAACCTTGGTCTGTCGGCGTCAAATCCCAGTGGTATGTCAGAAAATCGAGCGGCTTTGCGAGGTATTCATCAAATAGCGCCGGTAGCCAGATGCCCGTTGCCCTGGATGCGGACGCACCGGCAAGATGGATATCCACCGAGCAGTAGACCGCACGGCGTCCGCCAGGAGTACTGATCATCGGAAGGCCAACGATATACCGCGTCCAGTCCGGCTGGGTTTTCTGAGCCGTGACAACATCTTCATTGCCTGGAGCCTTAGGGTTCTCGTCATCGCAGTTGTAACCGGATGTCATTGTGATGAGATTCTCGATCGTCATCATTTTTTTGCGAGGATCCGGATTCCGATCAGGGTCGTCGTTTGAAAAAATGTCATAGACCTTCGTGTTCGTTGTGAACGAGGGATCTATTCTTTGAGCAATACCTACCAATGTCGCGGTCAATGTCTTACCAGCTGAGCGAATGTCGTGCGTGTCTTCGCGGTTGTAACCGTAAAAATACTCATCCAGAACAAGCTTTCCATGCCGCGCCACGAGAACAGCTTGTATCGCTGGTGATGACGCACTGGTTGCGCGTTGGGCTGCGAGCGATCTCACGAAGGTTTCAAGAAGCGCGGCATCCAATCCAACGCTTGATGCGCTGCCTACCGTCCAGCCATCGCCATCGTCTATGGGCTGTCGGTAGCGATACAACGCCTCTGTGCGCGTTGGATAAAGATTCGATACTTGGCTCGCCGACGTGCGCACAAAGCGAAATAGGGTCCCGTAATCCGGGACTGCCATCGTAATGGCGTGATGAACTTCGTCCAGGCTGCCGGTGAGACGATAGCCCGAATCTCCCGCATCACTGAGTTCGACGCGTGCGCCTGATAAATCGACCTTGAAACGGCGCCCGATACCTATATTCCTCTGGTAATCACGAATGAAGGCCATGGACGAACCATCGGCCCCTTTATCGACCACGAGATACAAAGTGGTTCGTGGAATCAACGGCCTGACAATGCCGATCCATCGTCGGTGCCCGATTTGTCTGAAACGCACTGGCGTCGCCATTGCATAGCTCGCCAGACTGCTGGCCGGTTGAATCCAGAATCCGTTCAGTTTGTCGTCGACAAGAGCGCCGCGAAAACGCCCCGTACTCGAACCAAAGTCGAAGGTGATCGTGCTGCCTTCGATCTTCGCGATAGTTTGATGGCCATCAAGCTTCGCCTGGCCGGAAGCGTGACTTAGATCTACCGTGAGTTCGCCCTTCGCCACCTGACCGAGTGGTGCGGACGCCTCCCATATGCCCGTCAGTTCGTTTCCAGACGGTAGTTCTGCAGCCTGCACGTGGGGTAGCGCAAAGGCCAAACAGCAGCATGTAAGAGCTCGCCTGAGTGATGCAGTCACGTATTTCATGATGACCATCTCATTCGGTTGCCTTGCTGCTATAGAGACACCTTAGGATGCACTTGGCACATCCAAGGTTTAATAGCTTGTCCGTCGCGGCTTCGTGCGATGCCTCACCTGGACATGAACATCACGTCGATGCCCTCGATCCAGTACCGGAAACAGATTCGTCAGCAGGCGGCGCGTTCCCAGCCGGTATCCGCAGCGGCAGATGTCGCGCAAGCCGGTTTCAACGTTGGCAACGACGACCTTCCCAGTTCAGTCGCGACTATCGTCGGCTGTTTGGCCGTCCACCCGGTGAGGATGGAAGACTACTGCACAAGTCGAGCGAACGGGATAGCGCAACGCCATAAAAAGCGCGCGCAAGCTTCGGCGTATTCGCTAATGAATATTTACCGGTGCCAACAAACCACTCAAACGATCGACGCTCCCCGCAATGCGCTCAAGCTGGGGATAACGCAGTGTGCCGTGATAGGGAATCGTTGCGGCATGAGTCTGCCCATCGGCCTCGTATTGAATGTCGATCGATGCAGTGGTGGCCGATTTCACGGCAGCCTTCATCAGGTCGGACGTATACGGTTTGCCATTCACCGAAATGATATGTGCTCCAGGAGCCACACCAGCGGTGAACGCCGGACCCTGCCAGGAAGCAACCCGCACATCGCCCTTGCTCGATATCGACAAGCCGATCGAGTACGTGAGATCGATCACGCCGGAGTCGACCTCGTCCTGTGTAAAAGTCGCGGTAGGCGTATCGGTATAGACGAGCCGCCAGCCCATCCGCGCGAGGCCGTCGAGAACGCTCGAATCATGGGCATCCAGTCGTGACCTCAAGAAGCCACTCCAGTCGTACGGCACGATTCGATCAAGCGCGTCGCACACCTGCTCGAACGTGTAGGTTGAGGTGATGCGCGAACCGTTGCCCACGTCGAAGAACGCACGTGCGAAATCATTGAGACTTTTTTTATCGCTGCTGCGCTCGCGCACGATGGCGTCAACGTCCAGCCACAGCATCACGCCCTCCGGGTAATAATCTTCGCGACGTTGCCAATCGCGCCATGCCACCGAATGGCCCGCCATGTAGAGCGGATCGTTATTGCTGTCCTGTAGAGTCTTCCAGCTCCGCCCCACCCGCGCGTCAACCACGGCAGCATCAAGCGCCAGCTTGTCGAGTGTCTCTTGCCGCGTTCGTTGACCGCTGCGCGCGGCAAGAACCCGCCCCCAGAACTCCGTTTGTCCTTCATAAACCCAAAGCAGGCTATCCCGCATAGGTACATTCAACGTCGGGGTCCATAAGTCAGCCGGCTGACGAAATTTCCCGTTCCATGAATGCACGTACTCGTGGGCAATCAAGTCAAGATTGTTAAGTTGCTCGGCGTTGTCAGTGAAATAGTTGGCCGGCAGATTGTCTTCACCGGATTCCAGATGCTCGATGCCACCGGCGGGGAACGCATCGCTCAGCGTGACGATCGCATCGTAGTGAGCGTAATGCGGCGGCCCAAGCAGTTGCCGGGTCTGCACAAGAAGCTGGCGTAACTTGCTCAAGTCATCGCCAGTTTCCGCAAGGTCGCCGCGGTTATCGGCCAACAGATCCAGCCGGACCGTAGGCACGCCATCCGGCGTAAGTTTCACTTGCCGCCAGTACCGACCGGCATAGACCGGCGAATCGGTAAGCGCTTCCAGCGATACCGGCTTGTAAGCAACCATGTCGTCGGACGCACCATCCACGTCGAGCGAGGTGAAGGCTTTGAGCCCTGGAGGCAACTTCAAACTCGCAGCGACAGGAATGTTTCTGGCAAACCAGCCCGCCGGATAAAGAAGCAGTCGCTGCCATTGCACATCGACGAGGTTCGGCGTCATCAAAGCGTCAGATGCTCGCGTCAGATATTGAAACTCGACCTCGATCGCGCGCGCGCCAACGGGCACGTTGATATGGAACGCATGCATGTCGACTGCATCGCGCTGCCAATCGACACTCTTGCCGTCGATGCTGACGAAGAGACCCGCAAGATTGGCCACTGAAATCGTCTCGGCATGACTCGCGCTTTCCCAGGCCGGATAGAGCAAGGTAAGCGATCCCGAGGCCTGAACCGGCAAGATTTCTCGCACGGCAAATAATTTATGGGCGATATCGGTCGCGTCAACAACTAGCGATAGGGTGCCCTTGAACGGCACATCGCGAGGTGCCTCGATCGGTGCTGGATAAGGCAGCGGCTGGGGATTGATGCCCTTGCCCGTTGCGGCCAGCGAGAATGTAAACGCCACGCTCGCAACAGCGCACAATGCCATTGCTAGGCGATGGGTGACGCTAGGTGAAAAAGCGTTTGCCCTGTAGAACATGCGGCCGACACAACGCTTGCTCGCTCGCATAGACAGCAGAGCTTGTCCTGGCAATCGGAACGTAGCGTATTTGATAAGTTTCCTCACCGACCTGGCCTCAACGTCAATCATTGCAATGACGGCGACCAGCCTAACAAGGCTATTTACAAATAGTCAATCTTGGACTTATTGTCTATTTGATGCGAAAACGCTATTGCTATTCCGACACCGTGCAAGACCAACGAGTCGGTAAGCTCGCCACCACGTTTACGAGCCCGAGGACCAAGCGATATGCCGAAAAGGACGAAAAGTGCTCAAGCGAAATTCGCCGCGTACTTCCCCGTAGCCGATGCCATCGCGACACTTTTCCGGCCGCACGTGGAAGTGGTCATCCACGACTTGTCTTCCTTGAAAGTGGCATACATAGCCAACTCGATTTCCAGGCGACGCATTGGCGATTCATCGGTGGCTGACCAAGTCTCCGAGGAAAGCCTTGCCCAAGCCGTGATCGGTCCGTACCGCAAGGTGAACAAGGACGGTCGCAACCTGCGCTCCGTCACCGCGGTCATCCGAGATGCCGATCAGCAACCCGCTGCGATGATGTGCATCAACTTCGACGTCTCCACCCTTGAACGCATCAGGGATGAAGTATCCGCGCTGGCCTTCCTTCCGGAATCCCTGGAACCACACGCACCGTTCTTCCATGACAACTGGCGACAAGCCTTGGAACGCCTGGTGCAGGAAGTTGAGCGCGAGGAAGGCATACCGGTGAAGTCCTTCAACACCAGTCTGCGCTTTGCGCTGATCGAGAAAATCAGCGCCAGCGGTTTTCTAAGCATGCGCAATGCGCCTCCGGTCGTTGCAGAACGCGTCGGCATTTCACGGGCTGCTCTGTACAAATACCTCAAAGAGATTCGCTCACGCGCCTAGCGATTCAACTCAATTGCTAGCGTATCGGTCTGCGTGCGGATTCCGGTCGGCTTGAACACCGATTCCGCTTGACGCTGAACACCTCGCTGGTGCTGACCAGAGACTGTCGTTCTATTGCGGTTGAGGCCGCCACCCAGCGGCGGGTACTCCTCATGATGCTCGGTGGTGGCTCGCCCCACTTTCTCAACCATCCGTCGAACGCGTCGTTTTCTCCCAATGATTGATCTCGGCGGTCAAGTCAAACAACTTCTGACGCACCAAGTTGAGCGCGTCGCTTCCGAGCAGTAGATGCGCTGGTGGCGAGTCACTATCGATCAAACTCAGCATGGCTTGCGCTGCCTTTGCAGGATCGCCAAGCTGCTTTCCGTTCTTTTGCTGACGGGCCTCTCGGATCGGATCGAACAACCCGTCGTAATCAGGAATGGAGCGAGGTGTCCTGACCATCGAACGTCCTGCCCAGTCAGTGCGGAACGAGCCAGGGGCTACCGCCGTTACGGCGATACCGAGCGGCTTCACTTCTTTGCCGACTACTTCTGAAATGCCTTCCAATGCGAACTTGCTGCCGCAATAGTAGGAAATGCCAGGCAGAGTGATATAGCCGCCCATCGAAGTGACGTTGAGGATATGCCCCCTGCGTCGATGACGCATGTAGGGCAGTACGGCCTTCATCATGGCCACGGCGCCAAACACATTGACGTCGAACTGCCGCCGCATCTCTGCCAATGGCGACTCCTCCATAACGCCCTCGTGACCATATCCGGCGTTGTTGACGAGTACGTCCACCGGACCAACGGTCTCCTCGATGTCGGCAACTACCCCATCGATCGCATCATAGTCGGTGACATCGAGAATGCGGCCTATCGCGTTGCTGGCAGCAAGCGCCTCGAACTCACGCCGAGCTTGCTCATTTCGCACAGTTCCAACCACACGATGACCCATGGCGAGGGCCTCTTGGGCCAGCGCCCTGCCGAACCCGCTGCTAACCCCGGTAATAAGTAAAGTCTTGATTGCTGACATGCGACTACTCCTGAAGAACAACGGGAGGGTGCACAATAGGCTCTTATAGATAGGATTTTGACGCCTTATTATCCAACTTTCTTGCCTATTCCTATGAGAAATCATCTCCCATGAAGAAGGCCGAGCAACCTTTGGCAGACGAAAACCGGCGTCTGGCTGCCCTTACTCGCGGGCTAGCGCCCCAGGAGGGATACAACCTCACGGCACTGCCTGACGTGCGCATCCTGCGTTCTGATCGAACCCTGTCGCGAACGCCGGTTTTGTATGACCCCGGCATCGTGATCGTGTGCCAAGGGCGCAAGCGCGGCTATTTTGGCAACCAGATTTATCTTTACGACGAGCAGCATTACCTGGCCGTGGCTGTGCCCGTTCCGTTCACGATGGAATCGGATGGCACGCCCGAGCATCCATTGTTGGCCATCTATATGCATATGGATTTTCAGTTGGCCGCTGAGTTGATGATTCAAATCGACCGCCATCACTTGCCGGTTGATCGGGAGAGGCCGCTCAGCATGATGTCCAGCACCATGGACTCAGCTCTGCGGATGTCCGTGCTGCGCTTTCTGGAGGCCATGAGCCGACCATTGGAAGCGACGATTCTTGGACCAGGCCTGGTGCGTGAACTTTATTTTCGGGTACTCACTGGGCCCCAGGGCATGGCCATGCGCTCGGCCCTTGGAATGCATGGGCAATTCGGCAAGATAGGGAAAGCACTTCGCCATATTCACGTTGCATACGCCCAACCGATCAATCTGGCGCAATTGGCTAGAGAAGCGGATATGAGCGTACCCACGTTCCATAGCCATTTCAGGGCGGTAACGCAAACGTCGCCCATGCAGTACGTAAAGTCCACGCGACTACACCAAGCCCGTCTATTGATAGTGCGCCAAGGTATGACGGCGGAGGCCGCGGGCTACGCGGTGGGGTATGCAAGCGCGTCGCAATTCAATCGAGAGTTCAAGCGGCTTTTCGGCCTTCCGCCAGCTGCGGAAGTGAGGCGCATGAGGGAAAACTTTGCGATACCTCCCGCGCAAGCGGCGTCGAACTACGTCTCATCACACTGAATTGATACAACACAGCCCCTTCTGGGTGCTGGATGGTGTCCGCTTCCAACCGAAGCAGACCTGGCTTCGCATAGAAACCACTGAGCAACAGCGGCACGATGTTCAACGCCAGAGGGATGTTCAAACGTGGCCGGAACGGTGTTCAGTCGTCACCGGAATCCACGACAAAAAAGAAAAGGCCACCTCGCGGCGGCCTTCTCTCGCATAGCGCGTCAACCAACCTCGGTGAATCAGGCCGCGGCGCCCTCTTTTTTCAGGCTGGCCATGTCGATCACGAAGCGGTACTTCACGTCGCTCTTAAGCATGCGCTCGTAGGCTTCGTTGATGTCCTGGATGTTGATCTTCTCGATGTCCGAGGCGATACCGTGCTCGGCGCAGAAATCGAGCATCTCCTGCGTCTCGGCAATACCCCCGATCAGTGAGCCGGCCAGCGAACGACGCCCGAAAATCAGTGCGCCAGCGCCCAATTCAGCTGGCTTGTCAGGTACGCCAACCAGGGTCATGGTGCCGCCGCGCTTGAGCATCTGCAGATAGACGTCCAAATCGTGCTTGGCCGACACGGTATCCAGAATGAAATCGAAGGTGCCCGCATGGGCCTTCATCTGCTCGGGGTTGTTGGACAACACCACCTCGTCGGCGCCCAGGCGCAGCGCATCTTCGCGCTTGGACTCGGACGTGGTGAACTGCACCACCTTGGCACCAAAGGCATGCGCCAGCTTCAGCGCCATATGGCCCAGACCGCCCAGACCAACCACGCCGACCTTGCTGCCCTTACCTACTTTCCAATGCTTCAGCGGTGAGTAGGTGGTGATACCGGCACACAGCAGCGGGGCTGCAGCGGCCGGATCGAGCTTGTCGGAAATGCGCAGGGTAAACGCCTCGTCCACCACGATCTGGCTCGAGTAGCCGCCCTGAGTGACGCGACCGTCGTGACGATCCTTACCGGCGTAGGTAAGAGTGAAGCCGTTCTCGCAAAACTGCTCGAGGTCTTCCTTGCAGCTGGCGCATTCGCGGCACGAGTCGACCAAACAACCGACGCCGGCCATGTCGCCCACCTTGAACTTGGTCACGCCCTTACCAACAGCGGTGACGCGACCGATGATCTCGTGGCCCGGCACGATCGGGTACTCGCCCTTGCCCCACTCATCGCGCACGGTGTGCAGGTCCGAATGGCAGACGCCGCAGTAGAGGATGTCGATCACGACGTCGAGGTCACGTGGATCGCGGCGCTCGAAGCGGTATGGCGCCAACGGGGCTTTGGCCGATGCGGCGGCATAGCTGAGAGTGGGAAGCATGGGAGATCTCCGTAGGGGGATAGGAACCCGTTCAGAGTACGGCGTGTAAAGCAACCGTAGTAGTCTCAATAACGGCTTTCAAAAACAACCAGGAGTTTCCAATGGATCGACTCCGCGCGATCGAGACTTTTCTCAAGGCGATCGACCTGGGCAGCTTCAACCGCACCGCCTCGGCCCAGGGCACCACCCCGCAGGCCGTCAGCAAGGCCGTGCGCCAGCTCGAGCGCGAGCTGGGCGTGCAGCTATTCCGTCGCAGCACGCGCAAAAGCAGCCTCACCGAAGAGGGCCGCCGCTTCGCCGACAAGGTGCGGCCCGGCATCGAGACCGTCAACAGCGCATGGCAGCATGCGCGACAAGCGGTCACCGAGGAACAAGGCACTATCCGCCTCACCGCTTCGCCGAGTCTGGGTCGTCTCTTTCTGCTGCCGCTGATCGGGATGTTCCGCCGAATGTATCCGGGCGTGATGGTCGAGTTGTTGTCGGACGACCGCTATACCGATCTGATCGGTAGCGACATCGACATCGGCTTCCGTAGTGGTTTTTCGCCCGACGCCCAACTGGTGGTACGCGAACTATTCCGCATCCAGTTGATCATATGCGCCAGCCCAGCCTATCTGGCCGAACACGGTGTACCGTCGCAAAGAGAGCAACTGGAAGGACATCTGTTTACCGGTTCGCGTCACCCCAATACCGGGCGCATCTCACCCTGGGAGTTCCTGCATGAGGGGGAGTTGCGCTTCGGCGACCTGCCAGCCGGCTTCACCAGCAACGACCCCGAGGCCGAAACCCAGGCCGTGATAGCCGGGCTCGGCGTGGGCCAGATCGACAGCATCAGCGCCGCCCGCCATCTGCGCAGCGGAGCGCTGGTGCCCTTGATGCTCGATCAACTCAACGAGCGCTACGGCGTTTACATGTACTACGCCCAGCGTACGGAGATACCCAGTCGCGTGCGCAAATTCATCGACTTCGTGATGGCCCAGACCGGCGATGCGGCCGCCTGCCGCCTTACGGAGGAGGAATTGAAGACTCTGCATCGACGTGGGCTGCGTGCCGCCACGCCAAGCAAACCGGCTCGACGATCGAAGCACGCGTAACCTATAACTTTAGTCGGCCGCGACTCTGGCGTGCGCATTCCGCGGCGGCCACGTCAGTGGGTTACGATGCGGCGCCTTGATCGCGTTGCGGCAAGCTACCGCTGGTTTCAGGAGTACCCCACGTGTCGCATTGCTCCAGCCCCCTGCTTACGCGCCCCATCGTCGATGCCTTGCTCGCTGCACGCGATGCCGGCGCAGGCGAGTGGATCGGCTCGCTGGATCTGGGGATCTCGAACGCCAGTACGCCGCTGGAGATGGACGCCTGGCAGTGGCGTGGCCAGCATTATCCCTACCCGCCCAAGCTGAAAGACCGCACGATTTATTACTGGGACGGCGAGGAATTCGCGCCTGTGTCGCGCTTTGCTGGCTCGCTGATCAAGCTGGTACCCACCGAATGGGGCGCACCGACGTTCGAGATCGACGGCATCAAGATGCTGCCGACGTCGAAAGAGTCACCCTTCGAGGATGCGCGCCGCAAAGTGGCGCTGATCGAGCCGCGTGGCAAGGTGGTGCTCGATACCTGCGGCGGACTGGGCTACTTCGCAGCCTGCTGCCTGGAGGCGGGTGTGGCGCACATCCAGTCGCTCGAAAAGAACGCCGACGTGTTGTGGCTGCGCACGCTCAATCCATGGTCGCCCAATCCGGATGGGCTCGCCAGCGGCGGGCGCCTGCAGCTCAATCATGCCGATGTGTCGCAGGCAATCACGCAGGTTGCCGACGCGTCAGTCGACGCGCTGCTGCACGACCCGCCGCGCTTCGGCATCGCCGGCGAACTCTACTCGCAAGTGTTCTACGATCAGCTGGCACGTGTACTGCGCCGCGGCGGCCGGCTGTTCCACTACACCGGCAGCCCGAACAAACTCACCAGTGGCCGCGACGTTCCCAACGAGGTGGCCAAGCGGCTGGAGAAAGCCGGCTTCAAGGCGCAGCTGGCGCTGGATGGCGTACTGGCAACACGGCGTTAAAACCCTCCCGACAAAAGCCCGCTAGTCTCCCATCGAAGAACGCTGCGCCTGGATGAAATCGACAAACGCGCGCAGCGGCGCAGGAAGATGGTGGCGCCCCGGATAGTAGAGAAACGGCCCGGAGAACCGTTGCCACCAGGGCTCCAACACCGGTTCAAGTGCACCACTTTCGAGATGCGGGCGCAGCCAGCCCTCGAACAATTGGATGACACCGCAGCCGGCGACGGCGGCGTCTACGGCAAGATCGGTAGCCGCGCCGATGCGAACGACCAGCGGACCGGAAGGCTCCACCGTGACGATCTCGCCATCACGCTCGAACTCCCAAGCATGCATGGCACCGCTGGCAAACCGCCCGCGCAGGCAGGCATGGGCGAGCAGATCGCGCGGATGGTCGGGGCGACCGCAGCGGTCGAGATAGGCCGGCGACGCTGCCGTCGCATAGCACTGCACGCGCGGGCCGATCGGCAAGGCGATCATGTCCTGCTCCAGCCGTTCGTCATAGCGAATGCCGGCATCACAGCCCGCGGCGAGCATGTCGACGAAGCTGTCTTCGGCGATGATCTCCAGACGGATGTCGGGATAGGCCGCGAGAAACGGCGGCACGATGTACGGCAGGACCAGCCGCGCCGCACTCACCGGCACATTCAGCCGGAGCGTACCGGCTGGGCGGTCGCGAAAACCGTTGACCACATCCAGCGCGGCCTCGACTTCGCCCAGCGCAGGGCCAAGCCGATCGAGCAGTCGCGCGCCGGCTTCGGTGGGCATCACGCTGCGGGTGGTGCGGTTGAGCAGCCTCACGCCGAGCGCGCGCTCGAGCCGGCGCACCGCCTCGCTCAGACTGGACGCGCTGCCGTCCATCTTCCTGGCGGCATCGCGAAACCCGCCTGCCCGGGCCACAGCGACGAAGGCCGTGAGATCTGCAAGATTCGCCGGCATTGTTCGATTTTCCATACGGCCCGTGCCGATTTAGCCTGGTTATCATACAAGCGTCGAGTGTCTATATTTCAGGTCCCTTGATGAGAAAGACCCTGAGAGAAAGACCATGACAGACATCCGCAAAGCCGGAACTTTCAAGCTCGGCGATCGCATCGTAAAGCGCCTGGGCTACGGTGCCATGCAACTGGCCGGCAAAGGCGTGTTCGGGCCGCCGAAAGATCGTGACGGTGCGCTCGCCGTGCTGCGCGAGGCCGTGGCCAGCGGTATCGATCACATCGACACCAGCGACTTCTACGGCCCGCATGTCACCAATCAGATCATTCGCGAAGCGCTGCACCCGTACGCCGACGATCTGGTGATCGTCACCAAGATCGGGGCGCGCCGCGGCGAAGACAGTTCGTGGAATCCAGCCTTTTCAGCGGAAGAGCTGACCCGCGCCGTGCATGACAACCTGCGCAACCTCGGGTTGGACGTGCTCGATGTCGTCAACCTGCGCCTGATGTTCAGTATTCACGGCCCGGCCGAGGGCTCGCTCGAAGCGCCACTAACTGTGCTTGCGGAGCTCCAGCAGCAAGGTCTGGTTCGCCATATCGGCTTGAGCAACGTGACGCGCAAGCAGATCGCCGAGGGGCGCACCATCGCGGATATCGTCTGCGTGCAGAACCAGTACAACCTCGCGCACCGGAACGACGACGCCCTGATCGACGAACTCGCCGCCGCGGGTATCGCTTATGCACCGTTCTTCCCGCTCGGTGGTTTCACACCGTTGCAATCAACCGCACTCTCCGATGTTGCCGCGCAACTCGATGCCACGCCCATGCAGGTGGCACTCGCCTGGTTGCTGCAGCGCTCCCCGAACATCCTGCTGATTCCGGGCACCTCATCCGTAACGCATCTGCGCGAGAATCTGGCGGCGGTCGATATCGCCTTGCCAGACGACGCGCTGAAAACGCTGGATCACATCGCGGGTGATAACGCGCCGGGCTGAGGCTGGGCCGACGCAACACGTTTAGCAACGAGGGCAGCCCTCAGGAAGGAATGCCCTCGCCACCGTTCAGATCAGCACTAGCGCTACTGGTTCCGCCCTATTTGCGTGCCGCGATAATCTGGCTCAGGTAATCCGGCGTGCCCTCGACGCGGACCAGATGCGGGTACCGCAGGCCGCCGTGATAATCCACCGACACCGTGCGGAAACCGCCCTGGTAGTTCAGCAGCAGCTGGATTGGTGACTGGCTGTCTTTGGCCGCCGCAATCGCGCTCTTCAACACGTCGCTCGAATAGTCCTGGCCGTTCACCGCGACCAGGGTGGCTCCGCTGCTGACGCCGGCCTTGAACGCCGCGCCATTCCAGTTCACGTCGTTGATCAGTCCCTTGTCTGCCATCGTCAAACCGATCGACCAGGTGAAGTTGTACAGATGGCGCGGCGGTTCCGGCTGGCTGTTGTACTGCTTCTCGTAGTCGCTTTCCTTGTCGGTATAGACCAGCTTCCATCCGGAGCCATCGATGCCATTGAGCGGCGGATTAAGTGCATCAACGCGGGCGTGCAGGAAGCTGGCCCAGTCGTAAGGCGCCACGCCGTTCAATGCGGCCACGACGTCGTCGAAGGTGTAAGTCTTGGTCACGTAGCTGCCATTGTCGACACCGAAAAACGCATGGGCGAAATCGTCCAGCGACTTGCGGTCATTCGTCAGAGCGCGCAGCTTGCTATCCACCTCCAGCCACATCATCTGTCCGCCGCTGTAATAATCCTCGCTCATCTGCCAGCTGCGATACGGCAGGCCCGAGCGATGCGCAGCAGTGGGATCATTGGTCGTGTCCTCGAGCGTGCGCCACGCGAAACCGGCGCGGTTACGCTCGTAATTGGCCGCTGTCATCGCCAGCGCATCGCGAAACTGCTGTGGCGTCCACATGCCGGAACGCGCGGTCAGCACGAAACCCCAATACTGTGTCTGCCCCTCGTAGACCCATAGCAGGGAATCGCCCATCGGCACGTTGAAGTTGGGCGTCCACAGGTCAGCCGGACGTCGGAACTTGCCGTTCCACGAATGCGTGTACTCGTGCGCCAGCAGGTCCCGATCGGGCGCGTTCTCACTCCACGCCGTGAAGTAATCGGCACCGAGACCGTCCTCGCTGGACTGATGGTGCTCGGTGCCGTTGCCGCCCAACTGATCCGAAAGCGAAAAGAGAAAGTCGTAGTGGTCGTAGTGATGCGAGCCAAACAGCGTGATCGCCTGCGTCACCAATGCCCGATGCACCTTCAACTGCTCGGGCGTCATCTCCAGATACTTCGGTGCATCCGCCACGATGTCCAGATGTACCGGCGCGCCGCCGGCAGGCGTGAGATCGACGCGCTTGAAGTACTGGCCCGCGTAGATCGGCGAATCAACCAGATTGTTGAACGTCACCGGCTTGAAGGTGGTGGTGTCACCCGACTCAGACGTCGTCTCCAGCGCGGTGCCGAGCTGCCAGCCATGCGCCAGCGTCACGCTGGGCACAAAGGTGATACCACGCGAAAAATAGCCGGCCGGATACAGCGAAACCTTGCTCCATTCCATGTCCATCATGCGGTCGGTGATATCGAAATCGCCGCTGCGACCGGACAGATACTGAAAGTCCACGTCGATGCTCGACACGCCGGTCGGTACATCGAGATGGAACGCGAAGACGTTGTACTTGTCGCGCTTCCACATCAGCGGCTTGCCGTTGCCACTGAGCTTGAGCCCGGCAAGCATGGCAATCGGACCACTCGGCGAATGGTCGCCAGGAATCCACTGCGGATACAGCAATGTCAACGCACCCGACTTCACCGGAATGGTCTCGTGCACGCGAAAAATACCCTGTACCGTGTCGCTGGCATCGACATGAATCGCTATCGTGCCGGGATACGGCGTGTCCTGTGGTGGTGGTACCTGGTCGGTTCGCAGCTCCTGTGCGCATACGCTACCGATCGCGAGAGCCATCGATATGGCCACGACAAGACGTACAAGCATGCAGCGCGCGCCAGACGGCGACCGGGGGAAAGAGGCAACCAACATGATGAACTCCGACAGGCAAATCCAAGGAATTCGCACAACTTAACATCGCCGCACAAACTTATGTGCCCGATTTATTTCTCCCCCCAACATGGGGAGGGAATCCGAGCACGGCGAGTGATGCTGCACTTGGCTGTTTGCGCACGCGTCCCTATTCCACCCGTTTCCCGCCGCTGGCCGAGGCCAGGCGCAGAAAGGTCTCGTGCTGGTAGCGGCTCATGCGCAGCTTCTGGCCGGTATCCATCGTGACGACGTGGTAGCCGTTGAACCACGGATGGATAGCCTGGATCCGGCGCACGTTGATAATTGCCGAGCGGTGGACGCGCGCGAAATGCCGCGGATCAAGGCGCGCTGCGAGCGCGCTCATGGTCTCTCGCATCTCGTGGACGCCATCGGCCAGGTGGATCTGCACGGTGTTGCCGCTGGCCTTGATCCACACGATCTGGTCGACGTCGATAAAACTGATGTGCTCGTCGATGCGCACGGGAAGGCGCTGGATGTAGTCATCGCGCTGGCGCAAGGCGTCGAGCGCCTGCAGGATCTGCGCGGAGGCGACCCCGCCTACGCCCTCACCGGTCGACAGCCGCGCCTTCACGCGCCGCAGCGTGTTCGCGAAACGCTCCCGACTGAACGGCTTCACCAGGTAATCCACCGCATTCGCCTCAAATGCCCGCACCGCATATTGCTCGAAGGCGGTGACAAACACCGTCGCCGGCATGCGCTCTGCGCCAATGGTCGCCGCCACGTCCATGCCGCTCATGGCAGGCATCTGGATGTCGAGAAAAACCAGGTCCGGTGACTGACTGCGTATCGCCTCGACCGCCGACACGCCATCACCGCACTCGGCCAACAGCTCGATGTCGGGATCGTCACGCAGCAGCCGCACAATGGCATGACGTGCGATCGGCTCGTCGTCCACGACCAGGGTAGCGATGCTCATGCGGAGGCGACCTCGGGCGCATCGTCAGGCTCTTCGATCTCGCGAAACGGCAGCCGAAGACGGCAGATAACGCCCTGAGGCCAAATCATCCCCAAGTTAACCTGCGCAACACCGCCATATAGTTCGCGCAGGCGTAGCTCGGTGTTCGACAGCCCGATACCGTGTCCCGAGGTGGATGCTGCGCCAGCCTCCAGCGTGCTGTTGCGATTGCGCACGTCGATGCACAGAGTGTCCCCCTCACGCCGACTTTCTATTTCGATGCAGTCCACACCGACTCGCTTGCCGATCCCATGGGTGATGGCGTTCTCCACAATCGGCTGCAGGATCAGGCTGGGCACAGCGCAATCCAGCGTATCCGGAGCGACGTAGATCTGCGTGGTGAGGCGATCCTTGAAGCGTATGCGCTGGATGCCGAGATAGAGATCCAGCAGCACCAGCTCCCGCCGTAAACTGATTTCCTGCCCGTCGTAGTCCTCAAGGAATGCACGCAGCAGGTCGCTCAGGCGCAGCAGCATGTCTTCAGCCGACAACGTGTCCTCGTCCAGCAACGTCGCTATCGCGTGCAGCGTGTTGAACAGGAAATGCGGCTGCAGTTGCGACTTCAACGCACGCAGGCGCGACTGTGCAAGCTCCGTCGCCAGCTGGATCGCTTCGATCTCGCGGCGGGTCTTTTCCGCGTGGAACTGCATGGCCTGCTGAATCGCAAATAGCGACCAGTAGACCAACAAGCCGGTGGCGAAATGCTGGCCGAGAAACTGTCTGACCTGCTCACCGAACGAACTCGGTTCGAACGGCGTCGACACGAACGCTCCAATGAACATGGCCAGCAGAGTCACGCCCACGCTCACCGGCAATTGCATACCCAGCCCGCGCAGGCGCACCGGCGACTGGATCGGATACTTCGCTGCCAACCGGAACACCATCGGCGCCAATGCTGCCCACGTATACCACTGGATCATCGACCAGCGCAGGTCATCGAAGACCGACCAGGTATTTCCGTACAGCGCGTCTTGCATGGACCGCTGTATCGTAAACACCACCACTACCACCGCCCACAGGCCGAGATAGCGGAACAGGCCGATTTGCGTGTTGCCGAGGCGAACCATCATCGCGGGATATCCCGTGGATTGGAGTGGCCATCCTAGGTGCTGCGCACGGCGCTGCAAAGCAAGATCGCGACGCCACTACGATTCACCACCGCGTTACGACGATTCATCCCGAACCGCTTTCGCAGGACACCTCCATCCGGCCATATCAGGGTGCCGACCGTGTACACACGAGCCACCGGCGGCACCTCACCTCAGCCGGAGCACCTCCATGAATTCGACCAGCGCCACCTCTCTTGTAGCCATGTTTGCCTTCGCGCTTGGCAACCTGCTCGTCGTTCCATCGGCGGTCAGCGCCGATGCAGCGCGCAGACCCGCGCGGCACTTCGATCTGGTGAACGCCACATTTGACAGTGTCACCGCGCTCGCCATCGCGCCTGCCGATCGCGATGCCTTCCAGGACATCACCCTCGGCCAGCCGCTGCAAGGCGGCCTGACCTCAATGACCTTCGATGTCCCCGCTGGCGGATGCCTGCGCGACCTCCGTGTCACCTTCCACGGTGGACGTACCCAGCTCGTTCCGCGCATCGATGTCTGCCGAAGCAGTGGCCTGCGCCTGGCGTCACACGACGGCAGCCCAAAACCTTCCTGAGCATGATCAAACCAGAGTCAGAGTGCACTTCCCCTGCATGGCCTGACGGCCTGCTGTCATCGTTGGAATGACTGCATGCTCGACACTACCCCCTTGACCATCAGCCCTCGCCGTCATCAGCCGATGGGAAGTGTCTCCGGCTCCTTTGGTTCAAAGCTCTTGCTGTTTGTCCCGCATCGCGTTCGAAAATCTCCGAAGAAGCTTCGACAGCATGGTGCGCTCCTCCTTGGTCCAGTCATCCAGAAGCTGAGACAGTAGCGTTCGTCGCGCCAACTTGATCGCCTCGATGGTGCGAGATCCGGCCTTGGTGATGACGGCTTCCTTGACCCGCATGTCGTTTGCGCCGGGTTGGCGTTTGACGAGGCCTAGCTCTTCGAGCTTGGCTATCTGTCGACTGACAGTGGAAGGATCACGGCCCACTTGCTCGGCCAGCTCAGCGCCACCCATGGCTGGAGAAATGCTGAGGCGGACCAAGAGCGGGAAAAGCGCTCGATCGAGCGATACGCCGGCTTCCCGCAGCAAGACATCATCCTGACGCGGGCTATTCATGGCCCCGACCAAATCAATCAACGAGCCGGCGAGCTCATCCAAATTACTTGTATCACGCATGCTTTACTTGCCCCCCTCATCGGCCTACTATTGCTTGCATCATACAAGCAATAGTGATCATCATGAATCGCAAAAGTGTTCTTCTTATCATGGGCAGCACACGTGCTGGCCGGATCTGCCCGGTCATCACCGAATGGGTTGCTGGCATCGGGCGCTCCTGCACCGACTCTAGCTATGAGCTGGTGGACCTGTCGCAATGGCCACTGCCCATGGATGACGAACCGGGCATCCCCGCGGCCGGCGGATATATTCAGCCTCACACGCAAGCGTGGAGCGAAAAGG
The DNA here is from genome assembly GCF_014207185.1 of Rhodanobacter sp. A1T4. Classification (GTDB taxonomy): domain Bacteria; phylum Pseudomonadota; class Gammaproteobacteria; order Xanthomonadales; family Rhodanobacteraceae; genus Rhodanobacter. The sequence goes on along the minus strand of NZ_JACHCP010000006.1, from coordinate 263,236 downwards.
TGGCCAGTGCAGATGCCATCGTTTTCGTCACGCCGCAATACAACTGGGGTTATCCCGCAACGTTAAAAAACGCGATTGACCACCTCTACAAGGAATGGAACGGAAAGCCTGCGGCGATCATTACTTACGGAGGCCATGGCGGCGGAAAATGTGCCGAACAGCTGCGCCAGGTCGCCGGGGCCGTCAAGATGCAGCTGATATCAGCGACGCCTGCCATCACCCTTTCCAGCGACGTCATCAAGAACGGATCACCCATCAACCCCGACGTCGATTTCAAGACTTACCTTGAGTCCGTCGAGCAGGCGCTCCACCAGTTGGCGACCTTTATGGTTTGACCTATGCGAGCAAAGCCAGCTCACTGTTGCCGTTTGCTAAACGTGCTTGGCGAAACGCCTTAGGTCTTCAGCGTAAGCCACTGGCGCTTCCCAACCCGGGAAGTGACCGCCGTGCTTTTGCATGGAGTATTGCCTGACGTTATAAAAGCGCTCGGCCCAGACCTTGGGTGCAGTCACCAAATCCTTTGGCCACATGCAAATGGCCGTAGGTACGCTGACATGGTCGCCGAGCTGAATCTTTGGCCGAAAGTGGCGGTTGTCGTAGTAGTAACGCATCGATGACCCGATCGTCTGCGTGGACCAATAAACCATCAGATTGTCGATGAGCATGTCCGATGGAAAGGTCTGCAGAAGATCGCCGCCGTGATCGCTCCAACAGTAAAACTTCTCCGCAATCCAGCTAGCCAGACCAACAGGTGAATCCGCTAAAGCGAACGCCAGCGTTTGCGGTCGAGTGGATTGCAGATGGTTATAGGCGCCCTGCTCCGCCTCCCATTGCGCAACGCTTGCTTGATAGGCGCGCTCGACATCCGAAAGAGGTGGTGACTGTGCTGTGAGCGGCGGGTCCACCACCGCTGAAAGATGGATGCCCATGACGCTCTCGGGGTACTTCAATGCCAATCGCGTCGCTACGCCGGCGCCGATGTCGGTTCCCGACGCGAGATAACCCGGGTAACCGAGATGCTCGGTCATCAGCGAGTGGAACAATGCTTCGGTACTGACTGGATACGGACGCGTGGGTCGATCCGAAAAGCCAAACCCCGGCAGTGCCGGAATCACCACGTCGAAAGCGTCGTCTGCCGAACCACCAAAGGCGGCCGGATCAGCAAGCATCGGCGCCAGCTTTGCATACTCGACGAAGCTGGACGGCCAGCCGTTCATCAGGATCAGCGGCTTCGGCCGCGGGCCACGGCCTTTCAAATGGATATAGCTGACGCCCAAACCGCCGATATCCGCCCGGAACTGCGGCAACACGTTCAATCGTTTTTCGGCGGCGTCCATATCGTAATCCGCCGACCAATACTGCACGAGCGCCTTCAGGAAAGACTCGTTCATTCCATAGCGCCAATCTGTCGTTACCGCGTCGCTCCAACGCGTCTCGACAAGGCGACGTCGAAGATCTCCCCTCAGTGCGCTGTCGAATTTGATATGAAAGGGTTGACTAGGCATCACGTCACTTTCTCCTGTCGCTATTCGTTGCTCGGAGCGCTGGCCTTGCGCCAGCATGCGCGCCGCGATGGGTGCGGTAACGGTTAGTGCGAAAGCGCCGCCGACCTTTCTCAGAAACTGGCGTCGCTGCATGCATGAAATTCCTCAGAGAAAAATGGAGCGCCACAGCCAGCTATCGGCGCTGATCCAGCAAGGCAGTCAAGCCATTCCCGCAGTTACCGTATAAATAAATTAAATGGTAACATCGACATTCGCCAGAGAACTACCATGCCCGAACACCGCACCGGCACGCCCGCCAGACTGAGCCAGTTGGAATCGTTTCTCTGGCACGATTTCGACGCCGGCTTTGACGACTGGAACGTGTGGGTTCGCCGAAAAATGCCGCACAGCGCTGAAGCGACCACGACGAAGAGTGCGTTTCGCTACGGCATGCAAATCCATGCAGCATTGAGGTCGTTGCAAGCCGCCAACAGCGGCATGGCCACGAGCAACGAAGTCGCCGGTCGTGAAACATTCAACCGCCTCGCAGCCCACTACGGCATTCGCCCGCGCCTTGGCGAGGACGGACTTATCGTCCTCGCGTCAGACCGCCCGACGGACGGTGTGGTGTCGCTTATCCTCGCCGCCTTCGAGGCCATGCAGACCGGCGTCTGGAAACGATTCAAGCTGTGCCGTGAGCCAACCTGCCGCGCCTCCTATTACGATGCCTCCAAAGCAGCGGCGAAAACATGGTGTTCCATGGACACCTGCGGCAGCCGCAACAAGATGCGCCGCTACCGCGCTAAAACGTAAGAGCTAACCGAAGCAAGCATGCCAGACAGGTCGTTGAGGAGTTTTCGGATGTGAGACAAGCCGCAAGTGGAGCCACCCTCATCGTGGATAGCATCCACCGAAGCACTTATGGCGTATAAACCTTTTGACCCTTCAGCCAGAGCAGGAATCCCACCCATGAAGTCATTGTTGAAATTCGCCGCCCTCAGCCTCGTCGGCACCGCCATCCTCGCGTCGCCTGCGTTTGCTGCATTGAAGGAAGGCACCCAGGCACCGGAATTCACCGCGCCGGCCTATCTCGCCGGCCAGCCTTTCACATTCGATCTGGCCGATGCACTGAAGAAAGGGCCAGTGGTGGTCTACTTCTTCCCGGCCGCACACACCTCGGGCTGCAACATCGAGGCTCACCTGTTCTCGCAGGCTATCGACCAGTTCAAGGCGCTGCATGCCACCGTGATCGGCGTTACCGCCGGCCATACCTCAGAACTGGCGGATTTCTCCAAGGAAACCGAGCACTGTGGCGGCAAGTTTCCAGTCGCCGCGGATGAGGGCGCAAAGATTGCCAAGGAATACGACGCGACGCTGACGCTCAAGCCGGACTGGTCGGACCGCACCTCGTACGTGATCGCCCCGTCGGGAAAGATCACCCACGTTTATTCCAGCCTCAGCCCCACGAAGCATGTTCAAGAGACGCTCGACGCAGTGAAAGCGCTCGAGAAACAGGGCTAACTGCGCGACTGGTCCAAGGCTGCCGATAAACCATCGGCAGCCCTCTCGCGCTCGTCAATGAAAGGATGCACAGGCATCCACAGCTAACCAACCTGATGCAGTTTCCGCCAACGAGCATCGTCCGGAAACTTAGCCGCGCGCTCACAGGATGGAACGCGATCCAAATTCCCCGCCGCAGTTTCTCGCGATGGAAGGCAATGTCTTTCGCAGTAGTACAAAAGCCATCACAACGGCAAGAAAAGCGAAGAGACTTCCCTCAGGCCCCACCGCACCGCCGGTAAGCCAAACCGACCCATAGGGGAGAAAATCAAAGAGATGCCCTTGGTCGAGGTAGCCGCTCCCCGCCGCACCAAACAGTGGCGCGCTGGCCCAGTTCCAGCCAGCGTGATAGCCCACGGACCACCATAGCGATCCCGTGCGGTACACAGCATAGGCCAACAGCGCACCCTGAATGCCCAGCCTTACCAACCAGATCGCACTCGCGCCGGGATTTCCAAGGTGGATGACGACGAACATCAAGCCCGACACGAGAACAGCACCTTTCCAGCCTAAGAAACGCTCGGCGACCAGAAGTATCGCCGCCCTTCCATACAGCTCTTCACCCAGGGCGCCCACCACATCGGCAAGTAGCCAGCCACCGCCAAACTTGAGGGCGGTAGCAGCGGGTTGAGATACATGAGAAACGCGCGCATCTCCGACGAAGACAATGCACAGGATCGCCGCGGTCATCACCACCAAACCGATCAACAGACCGATGACGATGTGCCGGAATACGCGCCTGTCTTTTAACGGGAAGCCGTCGAACGGACGCCCCAGCACGGCCCAAATGGCGGCCACAAGCAAAGCATTCCAGCCAAGCCTCACGATCATGAGGGCCGCATAGGCCTCCAAGGACATGGCTCCATCCTTGATCATGTGCAGATCGGCGGCCTGTTTCAAAGGCGCAATGGCGAACGATTCAACCGGCGCCTGGAGAAAATACGCGCCAATCAGAATCGCGAGCGCACACCATGCGCGTAACGAGCGCCAGTCCAGAGAAACAGTTTCACGCATAACTAATCTTCCGAAACGATCCCATGCTGAGGAGGCCCATGATGTGCATGTATCGCAAAGACAATAAAGAGGCCTTATGGCACGCAGCATTACAACAACAACGTGTTCTGAGAACGCTCTAATTTTATTGCAAATCTCCGGCACCACAGATGTAGGACAAGCTGCCCACCCTCGTCGATGGCAAGATCCGACCCGAACAACGGCGTCGGCAATTTCTTCACCGTTGGTGGATATTACGTCGGCTGGCTCTTCACGCCGACCGACAAACAGATGCACGCAGCGATCAATGCGCTTGGCGATCGCGGCGATGAACCACAACGCGCGTTCCCGCAAGATGGCTTGGCATTAGCTTGCTCTTCATCCCTACCCAGAGTATTAGATAAAGACATTCACGTGGTTTGTCGATCAGCAACCGGGGACGTTGTCAGTGACGATGCGGCCGGAAGACTTGCCTATCCGACTATCAAGCACCCGATCAGGTGATGAGCAAAAGTTGCGCCTCGTGGTTGAGGCTGCACCGAACGCCATGCTCATGATCAACGCGAGCGGCGTTATTGTCCTGGTAAACACTCAAACTGAGCGACTGTTTGGGTACGAGCGTTCCGAGCTTCTCAATAGCCATATAGAGATGCTGCTTCCCGAGCGGTATCGAAGCCGTCATGTCGGCCTGAGGACAAATTTTTTCACGCAACCTGTCACAAGATTCATGGGTGAAGGTAAGGAACTCTTTGGATTACGTAAAGATGCAACCGAGGTGCCGGTAGAAATTGGCTTAAGTCCGGTTGAAAGTGATGGCGAGTGGCATGTTCTCGCATCGATCATAGATATTACCGAGCGGCTGCGCGTCGACAAGGTCCGACGCGCGACGCGGGATGATGCGTTCCGTCAATTGATCCTCGACAGCTTACCCTTCAGTACGATCGCGACCGATATCAACGGGCAAATTCTTACCGCGAATCCTGCGGCCGATCGTTTGCTTGGATACGATCGTCATGAGTTAGTGGGAAAGTCCGCCCTGGTTCTCCACGATACCAAGGAGCTGAAGTTGCGCGCGGCAGAGCTTACTGAGCCTGGCATGGAACCCATAGCCGCGAATTATCAGGTCATCGTGAAGTCTGGCAGTCAGGGCATGGCCGACGAACGCGAGTGGACCTACGTAAGGAAGGACGGCACGGGCGTGCCGGTGAACATCGCCATTACATCCCTTCGAGACGATGCGGGCAATGTTACGGGCTTCCTCAAGGTTGCCTATGACATTACGGCTCGCAAACGCGCCGAGAATTACATCCGCCATATGGCACACCACGACGCACTTACAGGGCTGCCAAATAGAGCGCTTCTCATGGATCGACTGGAAATGGCCATCCATCAGGGGCAGCGCCATGCCAGGCAAGCAGCGGTATTGATGATTGATCTGGATCACTTTAAGCGAGTTAACGACTCGCTGGGTCATCAGATTGGCGATCAGCTGTTGCTAACGGTGGCCAAGCGGTTACAGGGGCGTATTCGCGATATTGATACCGTCGCCCGGTTGGGCGGTGATGAGTTTGTTGTGGTGTTGAACGAAGTTTCCGGTCGAGAGACGTTGACTACTCTTATCGATGGTCTGGCCGCTGTGATATCGGACAAGATGTTAATCGAAGGACATGAGCTCGCAGTCACACCAAGCATCGGCGGTTGTCTGTTTCCCGATGATGGCGTGGACGCAAGCACATTGCTCAAGCACGCGGATGCGGCCATGTACCAAGCCAAGGCGATCGGTCGGAGCAACTTCCAATGGTTCGATAACGCGATGCTCCAGGCCACTGAGGAAAAATTGGCCCTGGGGCTTGCCCTGGGGCACGCCATCGAGCGCAACGAGTTGACTGTGCATTACCAGCCCGAAGTCTCGATCTCAGATCGACATGTCGTAGGTATGGAGGCTCTCGTGCGCTGGAGTAACTCGATGCGGGGTGAGATCGAACCCGATCGATTCGTACCCATCGCGGAAGAATCCGGTCTCATCCTCACGCTCGGAGAGTGGGTGCTGCGTAAAGCCTGCCGCGAATGCGTCGAAATTCAGCGCGAGCTCAAGCGGATGGTGTCGGTTGCCGTCAACGTCTCGCCGAGACAATTCCAGCAGAAGGAATGGATGGCGACCCTGGTCAACGCCATCAACGAAAGTCGCATCACGCCTTCCTGCCTCGAGCTTGAAATCACCGAGGGAATGCTCATGGAAAATCCGGAGGAGAGTGCGCGAAAGCTGCACCAAATCCGAAAGCTCGGCGTGAAGATCGTCGTCGACGATTTTGGTACCGGCTACTCTAGCCTCTCCTACCTTACGCGCTTCCCGATCGACAAGATCAAGATCGACCGTTCCTTCGTGCGGGATCTCGCGACCGATGCCGCCGATGCCGCCGTGATCAATGCAATTATCGCACTGGCCAAAAGCCTCAATATTCGCGTCATCGCTGAGGGGGTCGAGACCGAGCAGCAACATCGCTATATGTTTGAGCGAGGCTGTGACGAAGCACAAGGCTTCCTATACGGCGCTGCCGTTTCCAGCACGGCTTTCGCTGAAGCCGTCTCTTGCATTGAAAGCAACTGAAGATCAGCCCAGAGACAGCCCATTTAAGCATCCTGGAAAGTTGAGAATCAGCTGTGCTACGCAGTGATCCGGTACTTGCCTTGCAAAAGTTTTTCGCCCCCCCCTATCGTAGGCACCATGGTTATGCTTGTTCTGAGCGGTAGCTTTTTTGCTGTGACTTCAATGGCAAGCCTACTAGCGATGTACGTGCGCAAACGGCTGCAGCGCAAATTGAGGGGGAGTTCTATATAGGATTTCTCCTTCCCCAGCCGCGGAAGTAGCGGCAACGCTGCCGCTTAATGGACATCGTCCTCCTTGTCCGCATAGTGCCCTGCCAGATCACGAGCAATGAGTGGCTCATTGAGAAGATAGGCGGCATGGTCCGCCAGTGTGTTCCAGCACTCCAGCGCCTGGGTTTGCCCCTGTAGATGTGCAGAGATGTCCTGCACCACGTGCACCGGCACTTCCTTGCCGAGATGCCGCGTAGTGAACGTCAACACCTGCAATATCGCGGCGAGGCCCCGCAAGCATTCATTCACTTGTGTCTCGGCACCTTCGTAGATAGCCGCCAGATGGTCGGGACCGAGTTGTGCCAGTCCTGCGCCTACGATACGGTCTTCTCCGCCACCCTGCAGGTGATCTAGCAAAGTGTGGAGGCTGTAGGCCCCGTCAGCTGCTCCGATCGAGTGATCTAACGCTCTACCCGTTTCATTGTTCGCATTTTTTTCCATGGCATACGATCCTTTTAGCTGTGCCCTCCTGGCTCGGAATGTCAAAGCGCGCGAACGCTATCGAGCCAAAACTATCGAATCGTTACCTTCTGTTTTGTGTCGCACTCATCAAACAGCTTGATTGTAATTTGACTTATAGTCCGTAGATCAATAGTCCACCAGATACGACTGTTCGCCGGTGGATATCACCCCTTACGTCGGCCCAGCCTTTCGACTCCTGCGCGAACGTCATTCGCTCAGTCAGGAGGAACTGGCACTACGCGCCGGATTGGACCGCACCTATGTGAGTGGTATCGAGCGCGGCCGCCGCAACCCCTCACTGAAATCCAAGTAACGTATCTCCGCGGAGCTGTATACCTCGCTGGATCAGGTGTTCGCCCTGGCATGCGAACTAGCGGATGAGAGCGAAAAGATTCCGGCACAGAAGCATAGTGCGTGCCAAACACTGAGTAGCCAAATCCGTCAGCACCAGCATCGTGCTTGATCAGCGGAAGTTGGTGGCAAACGATTCACCGCTGGACTACTCGGCATTGAGCTATCGCGTCAACTTCGTGTCGAACAACTGACGCGCGGCTTCCACGTCGGGCAAGTTGACGACGGTCCAGTCGTACAACGCCTTGAACGGCTTTTTCAGACTTTTACCCAACGCCGTCACGCTGTACTCGACAGCGATGGGTGACGCCTCGACGACACGCCTGGCCACAATGCCGTTGCGCTCCAGGCGGCGAAGAGTCTGCGTCAGCGCCTTTTGCGTAATGCCTTCCAGCGTGCGTTTGATTTCGTTGAAGCGCAGCGGCCCGTCTTTCAGCGCGGCAAGGATCAGCACCGACCATTTGTCAGCCAGCTCGTCCAGCAATAACCGGCTGGGGCAATCGGCGGCCTGAAGTACGCGGTGTTTGAGTGAGGCCATGGTGGTTTCCTTATGGCTACTTGGTTGCAGAATTGTGCCTCATTGACACTAAGTATACAAACTATACCATCGACCCATTCCCTTCGATGGAGCTTCCTGTATGACTTCCACAAACACCACCTCTTCAAGTGCCGACGTTCTGTTTCAGCCGTTTCAGATAAAGAGCCTCGCATTGAAGAATCGCGTCGTGATGGCGCCGATGACACGCTCGTTTTCACCCGATGGCGTACCCGGCGAGAATGTTGCCGCTTACTACCGTCGGCGTGCCGAGGGCGAGGTCGGGCTGATCCTGTCCGAAGGCACGGTGATCGACCGGCCGTCTGCCCGAAACGAGGGCAAGATCCCGTTTTTCCACGGCGATGCCCCACTGGCCGGCTGGAAACCGGTGATCGACGGCGTACATGCCGCTGGCGGCAAGATGGGTCCGCAGATTTGGCACGTCGGTGCCGTGGCGCATCCGTTTGCTGACTGGACGCCGCCGGCACCGCCCGAGAGCCCTTCCGGTCTCGTGGCACCCGGCAACGCCCGTGGTCAGGCGATGAGCGAGGAAGATATTGCCGATGCTGTGGCTGCCTTTGCCCGCGCTGCCGCCGATGCCAAACGCCTTGGCTTCGACACGCTGGAGATTCACGGCGCACATGGTTATCTGATCGACCAATTCTTCTGGTCGGGCACCAACGAGCGCACCGATCGTTACGGCGGCGCCACGATCGCCCAACGTTCGCGCTTTGCCGGCGAAGTCGTCAAGGCGATACGCCAAGCCGTGGGTCCGGACTTTCCGATCATCTTGCGGGTGAGCCAGTGGAAGCAGCAGGACTACGCGGCACGCCTGGCGCCCACGCCGGACGCCATGACGGACTGGTTGCTGCCGCTAGTGGAGGCTGGCATCGACATTCTGCATTGCTCGCAGCGGCGCTTCTGGGAACCGGAGTTCGCGGAGATCGACGGCGCCAATGGACTGAACTTCGCTGGCTGGGCAAAGAAGCTCACCGGCGCCACCACGATCAGCGTCGGCTCAGTGGGTCTGTCGGGTGACTTCATGGCGGCCTTTGCTGGCGAAACCTCCACGCCAGTCGGTTTGGACAACCTCGTCGAACGCATGCAGCGTGGCGAGTTCGATTTGATCGCCGTGGGCCGCGCACTGCTCAGCGATCCCCTGTGGCTGACGAAAGTCCGCATGGGCCACCGCGAGCACTTGAAAGAATTCACAGCGGCGGCAATGGCTGAGCTGGTGATGTAAACAGAGCGCCTACTCAACAACTGCGTGAATCGTTACATCAAAGATGCCCTCAGCGAGCCGTGACGCTGGCGGTGCTGGTGGAGACAGAACCCGTGTGAATACCGGACTGCATGACGCCAATGGCAATCGTAAACACCAGGGCGACGACCGTGGCGAGATGGGGAATGCGGCTAGCGCTCGCGGTTTGAGACTTGAACATGATGGCAACTCCTGAGGAAGACATTGGCGTCGCGAAGACGGCGCCTATGGCTTCGCATCATCCGCAGTCAGCGCCATAGAGACCAATCGTTTGTTTTCATCGTGCCCATTTACCGTGGCTATCGTTGGTGCGGAGAGGCATTGTCAAAACGAACGCAGCGCCGAGGTACGGATAGCTTCCACTCTGAAGCGCCGCACGTCGGACATTCAAGATCGCGCAGAAAGCAACCGCAGTCCAACCAGCCGGGAAAAGTGCAACCTGCCCCGAGGTTTCCCTGCCTAACTATGCAGCGGACCGGCGATGCCGTGATAGCCGCTTTGATCGCCGCTCGAAATCATGCGCGACGTCGGCCAGGTTCACCGCCTTCAAACCCGTCATCAATGCATCCGCAGCCTTACCAAGCGCGTCGCCCACCGCCGCATTTACCGCCTGTTCAACAAGGCATTCAGGCTGGTCGTCAGCCAGTCCCAGCGCGAACACCGGCGGGGCACCCAATGCGATGTACACATCAAACAGAGTGATCTCGGCCAGCGGACACAGCAGCGTCCAGCCGCCGCCGGGCCCTTTGTCCGAACATACATAGCCCGCGTCACGCAGGCCAGCCATGGTGCGCCGTACCACCACCGCATTCGTGCCGAGCATGTGCCCGATAGTTTCAGACGTGGCGCGCCCTTCATGCCCATCCATATGAATGAGTGCGTGAAGTACGCGAGACAAGCGGCTGTCATGACGCATGGCAAGGAGCTCCGGATCAACAGATGGCGTTATTGTAACTCCGATAGTTACTTTTTTCAGAAGTCAGCTTAATATGTAACTTCAATTGATTCGATATGGAATTGACGTAATGACTGATGTCCTTATTCTCGGCGGCAGTTTCGCCGGCCTGTCCGCCGCGTTACAGCTCGCACGTGCTCGCCGCCCGGTGGTGGTGATCGACCATGGCCTGCCACGCAATCGCTTCGCCGATGCCTCCCATGGCTTTCTCGGACACGATGGCAAAGCACCGCGAGCCATCCTTGAGGAGGCCATGGCACAAATGCGCGCCTACCCCGCCTTCCGCCGTGTCGAGGGCGAGGCCATGTCGGCGAGGGCCGACGGTAGCGGCTTCGTGGTCTCGCTTACCGACAGTCGCGAATTTGCGGGAGCGCGACTCATCCTCGCCACCGGTGTCCGCGACACGCTGCCACTGCCAGGTATGGACGAGCGCTGGGGACAAAGCGTGCTGCCGTGCCCTTACTGCCATGGCTACGAAGTGGCCGACCAACCACTGGGCGTACTCGCGGTAAGCCCGACGTCGATCCACCAGGCCGCCATGCTGCCCGACTGGGGACCGACCACCTATTTCACCCAGGATGAGTACCTTCCGGATGCCGACGAGTCCGCGTTGCTCAAGCGCCGCGGCGTCACCATCGAGCACACTCCCGTCGTCGAACTGCTCGGCGCCGCACCGGGACTCGAGGCGGTGCGGCTCGCCGACGGCCGCACACTTCCGCTGCATGCGCTGTTCACCGGTTCTCGCACGACATTCACCCATCCGATCGCAGGCCAACTCGGCTGCGCCATGGAGCAAGGCCCATCGGGTCCTTACCTGCGCGTAGACGCAATGAAGCAAACCAGCGTCGCGGGCGTGTTCGCCGCCGGCGATGCGGCAACGGCGATGTACAACGCCTCAATGGCCGCTGCCGCAGGCGTCATGGCTGGCGTGAGCGCCCATCGCTCGTTGGTGATGGAATGATGGAGATACACAGATATAGCTGAACCACTTGCCCGGCGAACTGGAGCCGGGGCTGCGCATCTGTTGATGACGCTGACGGCTAGCGAACAGATCATCCGCGTCACGCAATTGCTGGGGCAACTGACGTCCGCCCTGAATAGCGCACTCTGCCCTGTTTTTTTGCTGCACGGTATCGACGCAGGTCATCGCCAGCGCCTCAAAATCCCGCATTTTATCAATTCATCGACATCCCCCGATAACGGCGACACCGCTTCGGATAGAGGCAAAAGATAAGCATTTTTCTGAGTGGAAATCAGTCTTTCGCTGATGGGACTTATGCAGGGAATGATCAAAAGTGGTTCTGCCTGGTTTTTCCTTGTGACGGGAACCGGCATCCATCCCAATCTCTTCAGAGGAAATGCAAATGCATCCATTCATCAGATCCGCTGCGATCGTCGCCTTCGCGCTTTCAGCAGCTCAGGCCATGGCGAAAGAACCCGCCGCGTGCGGCACGCTCCCCGACTATGTTCGCGAAGCGACGCGTGACATGGCCTATTGCGTCACCATGCCGGCTCCCATCGCGGCCTGCGGCCCTGCGGCGGTTGATGTCCAGGTTTTTGGCAACGCCGAGGGTCGACTGCCGCAGGCAGGTCGCGGGCAGACCTACTACGAGGGCAAAGCCCGACAGAATCCCGGTGGCGCGGCGGGAGCGTATCGGCTCGTGTTTCTCGTGACCGACGGCAAAACCAAGTCGGTTATCGACAATCGATATTACTCTGCCGATCACTACGAGTCGTTCTGCAGCATTCGTTGAGAGCTGAGAAAAACGAACGGGGCCAGCTTGACTTGGCCCCGTTTTGTTCCCTGTGATTCACGCAAACTATTGGAACCTGACACCGTTAACCTTTGATGCCAAGCGTTTCCCCGAGTACCACGCCAAATCGTTCACTCGAGGAGTGGCAAAGGCTCCGCATCCATGCGAAACCTTTGTTTTCATCATTTCCGGTGCTGCGTTCCCACGGGGGTCGCGATGAATCCATGCTGCTTACCGGCGGCGTCGAAATATTCGCCCGACATATCGTCCGGATCGAGCGGCTCGAACTGGCCGTGGTGATAGACCATGGCGTGTGATGTACCGCCATCGATACTGTATTGACCGCCCAAGTCGCCGAAATCGCTGATCCCCCAGAAGATCGTCAGCCAAGCCGGGATAGCCGAGCGTCTGATAGGTATAGGACCCGGATGGTGCCGTGGCCGCTGCCGAGGGCGTCCCATCGCTTCCAAAGTCCGCAACGGCGACACTGGTGAAATCGGACAAGACGAAGGCAGTTGCTCTTGTGAGCAGCCATACGAAGAGCGCTGATTTGACACGATTTCAATCCCTATTTGGATGAGATGGGTGATGGCATGGCGAAGGCTTGAAGCCATCTCAAGCGTTGCCATCCCCCTTTACAGCGAAAAAGGATCGTCTGCACCGACACGGCCGGGACGACCGCCTTCGCCACGGTGCTGGTCGCAAACTATTGGAACCTGGCACCGTTAAGCGTTGATCCCCGCGTTCTCGGGAACACCACACCGAATCGTTGAGTTGAGGATCGACAAAGGCTCCACGTCCATGCGGAGCCTTTATTTTCATCAGTTCCGGTGCTGCGTCCCCACGGGGCTCGCGATGAATCCGTGCTGCTTGCCGGCGGCGTCGAAATATTCGCCAGCGACCACTCCGAAATTGTTGATCGCGGTAGCAACCGTCCCCGCTGCTCCAGGCACGTCGACATTCACGAATTTACCCTGTGTATCGACGAAGCCGTGGATGAGCCCGGACGCGTCTTCGTAATTGCCTGCAATTTGACCGCGGTTATTGATCTCAAGTGTGACTGTGCTAAGTGCACCTGGCACGTCGATCGTTGACAACTGCGCGCTCATGCTGCGGTAGAAGCCATGTCGTTGTACCGAATTGCCATCCCAATAGCCGACGATCTCGCCGTTGTCGTTGATACCGAGCGGATAGGTATCGCGCGCGCCAGCCACGTTGATCGGCGTATCGAACCCTTTGCCACGGCGCAATACCCCGTGATAGATCCCGTCGGCATCCCAGTACACGCCGGCTATCGCGCCGAACAGGTTCATCTGGTCCACGTTCGAGTTGAGATGGCCCGGAAAGTCGATCGTTTCGAGATGGCGCCCCTGAATCAGAAAGCCGTGCTGCAGCTCCGATGCGTCGGCATAGCCGCCATACGTTGCGCCGAGATCGTTGGAGCCGCCGGCGGCGCTGAAATACTTGCCCAGCACACCTTTCGGATCGAGCGGCTCGAACTGGCCGTGGTGATAAACCATGGCGTGTGATGTACCGCCATCGATACTGTATTGACCGCCGAGGTCGCCGAAATCGTTGATCCCCCACAAAATCGTCAGTGACGAGCCGGGATAGTCGAGCGTCTGATAGGTATAGGTTCCCGTGCTGCCAGCGGACTCGGATGGTGCCGTGGCAGCTGCCGAGAGCGTCGCACCACTTCCAGAGCCCGCGACGGCCACGCTGGTGAAACCGGTGAAGACAAGGGCGAAGAAAACGGCGGCCCTTGTGAGCCTGCCGTGCGAAGAGCGATGATTTGACATGATTTCAATCCCTATTTGGATGAGACGGGCGATGACATTGCGAAGGCTTGCGGCCGTATCAAGCGTTGCCATCCCCCTTTGCAGCGCAAAAGGACCGTCTGCACCGACACAGCCGGGACGACAGCCTTCGCAACGACGCTGGTCGCGATTGTCAGACCATCCACACGCATGAACGCCGAACCCCAAATCACGGAGACCCTCGCACGCGGTGACCCTGCGGCGATGGATGCGTTGATTCCGAAGATTTACGCAACGCTGCGCCATCTGGCGCGCCGCCAGCGGGCGCATGAAGCGGCGCATACGCTTGAAACGACGGCACTGGTCCACGAGGCCTATCTGAAGCTGGCCAATCAGAGTGACGTCAGGTTTGCCGATCGCGCACACTTGTATGCGTACATGAGCCGGGTGATGCGGCATATCCTGATCGACCATGCGCGACGAAAGAAGGCACAGAAACGTCAAGCACCGGAGATGATGGCGGGAGAGGCGCGATCGGAAATCATCGATGTGCTGGCGATCGACGAGGCGTTGAGTCGGCTTGCGGCGCTCGATCAGCGCCTTGCGCAGGTCGCCGAGCTCCGCTTGTTCGCCGACCTTTCGAGCCCGGATATCGCCGCAGTTCTAGGTGTCAATGCACGCACGGTCGAGCGCGACTGGCTGAAAGCGCGCACGTTTCTGTCCGCCTGCCTGATGCCGGGTGCGTGAGGCACTGTCGGTAGCTCGGGCGTGATTGCGCTTATAGAGACATGCCAGAACGGGAATACGCGCGACCGATGATTTTCGACTTTGACCAACGATGGCACGAAATCGAACAGCTGATCGATCAGCTGTTCGAGGTGCCTGCCGCCGAACGGGCCGATTGGCTGCGCACGCACTGCGAAGACGCGACGCTGCGTACGCTCGTTGCACAGGCGCTCGACGATGCGCCTGGTATTGAGGCGCTCGAGCGCGGCATGGCGCAATGGTTGCCAGCGCTCGCCGACAACCTGCCCGATACGCTGCCGACCATTTCGGGCTATCGCGTCCTTCGTTTCGTCGGCGCGGGCGGCATGGCCAGCGTCTTCGAGGCCGAGCGCGAACTGCCTGGCGGTCCGCAGACGGTCGCCCTCAAGCTGTTGCGCATCGACGTTCACGACGCCGATGAGCGCCGACGCTTTCTGCGCGAGCAACGCATCCTCGCGCGGCTGCAGCATCCGCACATCGCGCAACTGCTCGATGCGGGATTCTCACCGACGGGCACACCGTTTCTCGCACTCGAATTCGTGGCCGGCGATGACCTCGTCACGCATTGCGAACGGCACGGGCTGACCATGCGTGAACGCCTCGCGCTGTTCGTCGACGTATCCGCGGCAGTCGAACATGCGCACCGCAGTCTGATCGTGCACCGCGACCTGAAGCCGAGCAATGTGCTCGTCGGCGCGGATGGTTGCGTCAAGCTGGTCGATTTCGGCATCGCCAAACTTCTAACTGGCGAAGGCGAGCAGACGCGCACTGAGGTGCGGCGCCTGACTCGTTCGTACGCGGCTCCCGAACAGTTCGCCGGCGACGTCGCGACGACCGCGATTGACGTGTACGCACTCGGCGTGTTGCTGGCCGAGCTGCTCGGCGGTCTGCAGCCACGTCGCATCGACAAATACGCGGATGCGAACGTGTCAGTGTTCGACGACGAGGCGTTGCGACGAAAACTCGGCGTCGATCTCCATGCGATCGTGCAGAAAGCAACACGACTCGACCCGATCCGTCGCTATGCGAGTGTTGCGGCGCTGCGCGACGACATCGAGCGCTACCTCGACAGCAGGCCATTGCGCGCCCGAGCGGATACGTTCGCCTATCGCGTTTTCACGCTCGCAAAACGGCATGCGTTGGCTGTCTCGATCGGCACCCTAATCGCTATGATCCTCGCCGGTGCGACGGCAGTCGGCCTGTACGAGGCGCGTCTTGCGCGTCGTGCGGCCCAGGAGGCGCATGCGCAGGCGCTGTCGGCCGAAGGCGAAGCAAGGCGCGCGGATGCGCTCAAATCGTTCCTCGAAGGCCTGTTCGATAGCCCGTCTCATGGAACGGAGACCAATGAAACTGCCGAGGATCTGCTCGCGCACGGACGCGAGCGAGCCGATCGCGATTTCGCGATGCAGCCTGCGCTGCGCGTCGAGACTCTCGCGCTGATCGGCGATCTCGAGCGTCGCAGCGGCCATCCGGATCGCGCGCGGCAGCCGCTCGAAGAAGCCGCGACACTGGCGAAAGTGCAGTTCGGCGCGACTGACAGGCGGACGCTCCACGTCGAATACCTGTTGGCAAAGGAAGCCGATGAACTGGGCCGCTTTCGTGAGGCAGGGTTGCGGCTTCAGAACGCGACCGACGCGTTCGAGGCAGGTCCGAACCGCGATTCGCCGGAAGAAGTGCAGGCACTCGCGTGGATCGCTGGCCTCGACGAGCGTATCGGCAAATCGGCGAAGGCGATCGACATCGGCAAGAATGCGCTCGCGCTCGCGCGTCGCGTGCTTCCGGACGACAGCGATGCGCTAACCGAAGCGGTGACGAACCTTGGCTGGATCCTGATGGATGCCGGCCATCCTGACGAAGCAGAACCGCTGTTGCGCGAAGCGCTGGCGCGCAAACGCAACCAACTTGGTAATCGACACGCCGAAGTCGCCGACGTGATGGCATACCTGACCTCGACTTTGTCCCAACTCGGTCGGTATGGCGAAGGCGAGCAGCTCATGCGCGACGCACTCGACATCGACGCCAGCGCGTACGCGCGACCCAATGCTCACGTGGCCTGGCATCTCAATGATCTTGCCGTCGTGCTCGCACTCGAAGGCAAGTTCGACGAAGCCAGTTCGTTCTACGCGAAGTCGATTGCGATCGATCAGGCGCTTGCGCCGGCGGCGGCACTCAACGAAGCGGTGAGCCTGGGTAATCTGGCGCGGATCCGTTTCAGACAGGGTGCTTATGCCGAATCCGAGGCGAGCTTTCGCGATGTGATCGACCGCAAACAGCGCCTGCTCGGCGCGGACTATGGCGACAACGGCCGCAACTATGACTGTGCAATTCTGGCGGAAATCCTCATCGCGCGTGGTCGTTTAGACGAAGCTCGAATGATTGCCGATAGCGCACTGGTGGAGGCGCGAAAACAGCATCTTGATGCGCATCCGGATATTGCTTTCGCGCTCACCGTCGAAGCCGAGCTCATGGTTGCAAGCGGCGCTCACGAGCACGCCGCTGCATTTGCCGGAAAGGCCGTCGCGATGTACGTCGCGCTAGCGGACCAAGGCTCGGAAAAGGCGATCAGGGCGCGTCTTCTGTTCGGCGAAATTCTGCAAACCCTCGGCCGCAACGGCGAAGCAAAGCAGCAACTTGAAAGCGCCCTCGCGGCGGCCAAGACAACCACGCCGAATACGGCTGCACTCGTTGCACATGCAGAGGCCGACCTTGCGCGCGTCGACGCGACGCTCGGCGACCGCGCCGCTGCGGATCAGCTTCGCGCAGAGGCCGAGGCATCGCTCGCCGAAATCAAAGCGGGACCGAACACCGAGCGCGATGAAACGATACGCCTACTCGCCAACTTCAAGGTCAGAGCGAGTTGATTCGAGATTGCCCATTGATCAGTGCCCAACCAAAAACGATGTCAGGTTGATCCTGTTTGCTGCATCGTCATGGATCCCGAAGAGCCGCGCGAAATGCGGCCGACGATGAGCCTGAAACGCTTAGAGCCTGTTTATGATCTCCACGCGACTTTCACTACCACGCGCACGTTGCGCTCGGACAGCCTGAGCGTTGCGATCGCGCGACCGGCATCCCACGACCAGTGGTCGAAGGGCTGGCCGTCCACGGTCACGCCCTGCGGCTTGCCCGTCGCGTGGATATGCAGTTCGTATGATCGCCGCTGCACCTGCCCCTCGAACGTTCCGCTGGTCGGCGCGATGACCAGTTGCTGCACTCCGTCGGCTCCGGTGCTGTAGTCGATCGAGGTCAGCGCGTAGGCGTGGTCGGTATAGGCCAGCGAAGTGCCATCGTCCTCGTAAAGATCGAAATGGCCCTTGCCGCGTCCGTAGAGATCGAGAATTAGCGTATCCAGCGGCCGGGCATCGGAATATGCACTGGCCGGTTGTTGCGGAACGATCGCGCCGTCGCGCACGAACACCGGCGTGGCATCGGTCGCGTAGCGCGCGCTGAAGCTCTTGCCGCCTTCGTAGCGCTTGCCGGTAAAGAAATCGAACCAGTCGCCGGGCGGCAGGTAGATGCTGACATCGCCAGTCGGATCGAGCACGGGCGCCACCAGTATCTGGTCGCCGAAAAAGTATTCGTGCGGATGCTCGTACACCTCGTCGAGATCCGGATAGACCAGGTAAAGCGGCCGCATGATCGGCATCGACGCTGTGTGCGCCTGCCAGGCGTAGCTGTAGACGTAGGGAATCAACTGGGTATGCAGATTGAAGTATTTCTTCATCAGCGCAATGCCCTGCGGACCGTACAGCCAAGGCATGCGCATGTTGCCTTCGAGCGGATTGGCATGCGCGCTGTGCATGCGCAGGATCGGACTGAACGCGCCGAACTCGATCCAACGGGCGTAGAGGTTGAAGTCGATCTTCGCACCGTGGAAACCGCCAATGTCGTGACTCACATACGGCACCAGCATATTGCCGGCTCGCGTGCTGTACGCGACCTCGTAGGCCAACACCGGCCATTCTGAATAGGTATCACCGGTGAAGTACCCCGGATAGCGCTCGCTGCCCCAGCCGCCGTAGCGACCGAGAATGAAACCGCGCTTGCCGGTAGCCTGTTCAGTCGCGTCGTAGAACACCTTGTTGGTCCACAGTTGCTTGTCGAGGCCTGGCATGTTCACCGCACCGCTGCCGCCATCGATCCACCAGAACGCCACACCCTGATCCAGCAGCGGCTTGTGCAGCGTCTGCATGGAAATATCGGCCTGCCGCTGGTTGGACAGGTCGAAAAAGATGCGCGGCGGCGGCTTGACATCGCGCAACGCGATGCGGCTGCCAAGCAGCCCGCTGCCCCACTTACCCGCGACCACGCGCAACACGATGCTATTGACCTCGCCAGCCCGTACATGCGCGGCGACATCGGCATAGGTGACTCGCTGCGGCCACTGGATCTGGCTGTGTGGAATCTCCTGTCCGTTGACGAATAGCCGATAAGACGACGTCACTTCGCCGAACACCAGATACAACGATGCGGGCAGTTGCGCGGGTAACCTGATCGAGGTGCGATACCAGGCTATGTCGACACCGTTGCCATGTCCCTGTTGTTCCCACGACAGGCCAGCTTTGATCGATGACCAGTGCGCGCCGGTATCCGCAGCAAACCATGCCTGCGACATACCCTGGTCTTTCGGATCGGCGGCGAACTGCCAGTGGTCCGATAACGCCTTTTCGAACGACGGCTTTGGCGGCAACGGCTGACCGAGCGCAGCGAGCGCGGCCGGTGCATGGCTGTCGTCGTAGGAGACCACGCTTTCCTCAGTGTTGGCGTAACCCGGGTGATCGTTGAGGCTCACCTTGATGCCCTGCCCATGCAGCCAGTCGAGCAGTTGCTTCGGATGAGGCACCAGCGGACTCCAGTCGAATCCGCCATCCCAGCCGTAGTTGTGCCAGGCAAAATCCAGCACCAAACCATCGAAAGGAATGCCTTCCTCGCGCAGCCTTGTCACTTCGTCCTTCAGATGTTGCGCGTTGTAGCGCTGGAACGCCGCCTGCTTCGCCTCCGCGGAATCAGGGAAATACTCGAAATTGAAGTCGGTGATCCACGCGCCGAGCGTATAGCGCGGAATCATCGGCACCGGACCGCACAACTCCGCATAGGTCCGCAGCACACTCTGATAATCGTTGCCATAGGTGAACAGGTACCAGTCCTGCCCACCGGGCTGTGGACGCGGTTCGATCCACGCCTTCTGCGCGTTCCACAGCGGCGTGGTGCTGTCGTCGATGAACGCGTAGCCGCTGCGACTCAGCAAACCCGGCTTGGCCTGCGGCAGCAACACCTCGATACCCGGGATCATGTCGTTGACCGGGCTTTGCAGATCCTTGCCATCCTTGGGCAGGTTGGGCGCACTGATGTTGTCCAGCGAATAGGTCAGCCCGCCGAGGTTGCGCACGTCCACGTCGCCCGGGCGCCAATCGTGCGCAGCACCGCTGCCGGGCGCGTTCCAGCTGACAAGGAGGTTGCTTGCCGTGAATGGCCCGGAGTGCAGTCGATAGCGCAACGTCATCGCCGATGTTTTCTCCACCAGCCAGCCATCGGACTGTGTAGTCGTCACGTTGACAGCGGGCCAGTGACGCTTCTGCACCACGGCCGTAGGCACATCGACGAAACGGCCATTCGGCGAATATTCCATGCGCACCAGCGACGGCGTGAGGAATTCGAATCGTGCCTCGGTCGAAACCACAGTGGGCTTCGTCTGCGTGTTGGCGCAGGAAGCGAGTAACGAAACCAGGCCGGCTGTCAGCAGCCACGGGAAAGCTTGGCGGAACATGCGGATCGGGAAAGTCATGCGGATCGTTACTCCAATACGCGACGTGTTCGACTCGGATGTATTCGAACACGTCGCAGTCGAACCACGTTACTTCGAGGGTGACCAAAAAGCGATTGTGTCAGTTCTGCTTCCGACCGATTCTGTTGAAAAACTCCGACTTAACAAATAGACGTCCAAATTTTGAATCGCGACGGCAACGACAAATCGATTCTGTACAAATTTACACATTCAGGCCGACAGAAAGCGATTGTCGCGGCCGAATTTTTTCGCTTTAAGCGATCTCGAGTTTTCGAAGCGCGTTTTTCAACACTATCGACCCGAAGCGGACTTCCCCGAGGTCGCCCTTTTTTCAAGCAACGGGCATGGCTGTTAGCTGGCATTAGCACCGATATGCTTCTGCCTGATGAATAAATTGGGCAGCGTTCTTGAGCGCCGCAGGGGATATCATCGAACCAGGGGAGCCGTCTGATCGGCGGTCAGATGCGTATGACTGATGAGTTCATTGAGCCAACGCCTCAGGGGCGACGTAATCTGGTCGCGCTCTGGGTGATAGGCGTTGTCATCGTTTTCTCGTACCGGCTTTGGCTAGGACCAGCGCTCCTTGGTTATATCCATTCGCTCCCCCTTTGCGATCAACTTCCCTGGTGGCGTGGTCTGCTAGTCAGCGTATGGGCGTTGTTCTTTTTAGTCGCGCTTCTCTGCACATGGAACGCTATCAAGCTTCTACGGCAAGGCCAATTTTCTCTGCGCGGCACTTGGGTGTTTCAACGCATTAAGATCCAACGCGGAGTTGCAGTACGCAGAAGGGCTTACTTGCTTTTCTCTGCTTCTGCGCTTGCTGTTTTCCTTGCCTGGTACTGCTGGGAGAGCCTTTCCAACACGCCCATATTCCATCCGATAGGCAAATGCGCATCCCATCGCGCATTTTCATTGCCGGAAACTGGGTCTGCTCGCGGCAAGGAAGCCAACGAGTGAAACGCCTTAACTGCCAAGTTCCTAGCGCTCGTCGCCTTCTATCCGTTTGAGAATGCGGCGAAGGTGAGCAAGGTCGGTCTTGGAGAGATGTTGGACGGCTGGTGGTGCATCGTCGTGCACGTTGCGTTGTACCAATTCGACGAGCTGTTGACCCGCGGGCGTGAGCGACACCAGTTTCGCGCGTCGGTTTTCAGGGTGAGGATTGCGTTCGACAAGGCCGCGATCTTCAAGATCATTCACGGCGACCGTGGTGGCGGGTGCATCGCTGCTGGTCATATCGGCTAACTGCTTCAAGGTCTTCGGCGCATCGAACAGTCGCCACAGTATGCGTACACGGCTGAAGGGCAAACCGGTGGCATCGCTGACTTTTCGGCGCCATTCGCCGCGGGTTTCCCATACCAAATCGACCATCATCTGCCAGATTTGATCGGCTTCGCTGCCGCTGTTGGCGTGACCCATTATGCCGTCGCTCCGGTAGGTGCTTCCTCCAGCAAGTGCGCCGCGTGGCGGGTAGTGTCACGCGCCCATTGCGTGTTGGACAACCACGCCAGCAACAACACGGTAACGCCGCCGCCCGTGATCAACCACCAGAACGGATGCGAGGCCTCGGCGAAAGCGTCATGTACATGCGCACCCAAGATAGTACCCGCCAAAGCTACGCCAAGCGACGCGCCAATCTGTCTGCTGGTGGAGGCGACCGCCGCGGCGAGACCCGCCTGCGCCTTGGGCATGCCAGATACGGCTGTGTTGGTAATGGGCGCATTCACCATGCCGAACCCGATCCCGAAGATCATGTACGTCAGCAACAAAAACGGCAGCGGCGTTGTCGCCGTCAGCTGCGTCATCATCAGTGCGCTGATGACCGTGGCGCTGCCCGAGGCCAGCAACGAGGGGCGTGTGCCATAGGTGCCGACCAGTCGGCCGGAGAACGGTGAACAAAGAATCGTCGCCAGTGCGAGCGGCAAGGTACACAAACCGGTATGGAAGGCCGAGAGACCGCGCACTTCCTGCAAGTACAGCGCATTGAGGAACAGAAAGCCGGAGAACGCCGAGAAGCTGCAAACGGCGATCAAGGTCGCGCTGCTGAAGGGCGCACTGCGAAAGAACCGCACGTCGATCAACGGTTCGTGACGCCGAGGTTCGTAGATAAGCAACGCGATCAGCGCAAGCACCGCGGCGGCGAACAAGCCAATGATTGTCGTCGAGTCCCAGCCATCGTGGGGACCTTCGATCACCGCATAAGTCACCGTGGCCAGAATGACGAACACCAACAGTTGTCCGATCGGATCCACGCGCCGTGGATGCGGTGCCTTGGACTCGGGAATGTAGCGCGCGGCGAGCAGCATCGCCGCGGCACCGATGGGCAAGTTCACCCAGAAGATGGAGCGCCAGCCGATGCTCTCGGTGAGCGCGCCACCGATCACCGGACCCAGCGCCATTGCTACGCCGGCGACTGCACCCCAGACACCGATGGCGCGTGCGCGTGCTTTTGGTTCGTGGAAAGTGTTGGCGATGATCGACATGGCGACCGGATTGAGCATCGTCGCCCCCAGCGCCTGCAAAATGCGAAACGTGATCAGGCTATGAATGTCTGGGGCAACGCTGCACAACAGCGAGCCCAGCATGAATAGGGCCATGCCCAACTGAAACACGCGACGGCGCCCGAAGCGGTCGGCCATCGACCCGGCCAACATCAGCAGGCTCGCCACCACCATGGTGTAGGCATCGATCACCCACTGCAGCCCTGATATCGACGCAGTGAGATCGTGCCGGATCGAGGGTAGCGCGACGTTGACGATGGTGGCGTCCATCGCGACCATCAGCAGGCTGAGGCAGCAAATGCCGAGAATAAGGTTCGGATGGGTCGCAGCCCGTCGGGTATCGCCAATAGTTGTATTCATACAACCATTGTTGATTAACAACTATCGTCTGTCAATCAGTCTCTGCCTTGCCGATCGCCTGACGTGCTGCTCTAGGACTTAACGGACGAACGCGGCAGCAGTGCGCTCAGTTCAATGGCTCACCGAGACGACATGCAGCTCCCAGTGGAACCAGCAGATCGGGCAACATGTTCAGCAACCACGCAAGATGCAAATAAATATTTACGGCGAAACTAGAAACCAACGCCCAGTGTTGCTTCGCGGTGCAGCCTATCGCGAACCAAAGCGTTTTTTCGCCTCATCGGTGGCCGGCATGTACAGCGAGACGGCGGTACCTTCAGGGTCGCGAAACTGGAACGTCTTATTGCCCCAGGGCATCGTCTTGAGCTCGTGAACAAGTGGGACCTTATCCTTCAAACGCTCATAGTCGGCGTCTATATCCTCGACCTGAAACTCGATGTAAGCGGTGCGATTGGAACCGGGTTGAGCGCTGCCTTCCTTCCACAGCGCAACTGTTTCGGCGCTGCCGATGGCAAGCGTGGCTGCCGGCGTGACGATCTCTGCGAAAACGGGAGCCAGCCATTCGGCGGGCAGGCCCGTTACCATTTCGTAGAAGGAAACCATGGCCTTGATGTCGGCGGCGATTAGGCGGGTGGAAGCGAACTTCATGACTATCTCCTTGGGATGCGGCGGGATAAATTCCGGACCAAAACGATTTTCCCGTACTTATGATACGATACCGTATCGTATCTAACAATGTCCACCTTAGTATTGCCCCATGCGAAAAAAACTCACAGTGAACAAACTAGATCCCCCAGCTCTTGCGTTGCATGAAGCTGAGGTGTTGGACGAAAGAGTCCGTCGCTCACGGACAACCGTGCTCGCCGCGACGGCAGAGCTGCTCTTCGACAGGGGCTTTGCCGGCGCTAGCGTCGATGAAATCTCACGTCGCTCGGGCGTGGCGAAGACTACGATCTATCGGCATTGGCCAACCCGAGTCGACCTTCTGCGTGATGCTTGCTCGACAATAAGCACGCCCCAAGGCGTGCCGGATACCGGAAGCTTCGAGACAGACGTGACCGCGTTGATGGCAGACCTCGTCGGTTTGCTGCGAACGGCCAAATGGACCTCCGTGCTGCCCTCAATCATCGATGCTGCTGAGCGAGACCCCGACATCGCCGACATGTACAGCAAACTGCAACGCGGCTATTCGGCGCCTTTTGAGACAGTCATCCTACGTGCGGTGGATAGGGGCGAACTGCCCGGGGACACCGACGCAGCCATGTTGATCGCGGCGCTCACTGGTCCACTTTTTTATCGTCGCTGGTTCTCCCGCGATCCTTTGACGGACGACTTCGCGATACAGATAGTCCAGCGCGTAATCCGTTAGGGGATCAGGCACTCACCGAGGCTTGATCGCACTAAAAAAATACACCGGATGATTTCCGCTCAATCACTCAGCCAGCTAGTTTCATTCTTCTCAGCCGATCGCGGAATCAGGCGTTTCCGCGACGCTCGAAACCCCGGACTCACGCGACAATTGGGCTGACCAGAACTTATGAAGAGTCGATTGAACTCAATCCAGACAACGAAAACGGCAAGGTGCCGCTGAAAAAACTGCGCAGGCAGCAACTACAGCTCGCGCCTTGATAGTTTGTCTTTATCCCTGATGGATTTTTCGCTGCAGATGCCCCAAAGGGCCGTCTCGCGATGTCTGCTTCCGATAGCGGTCTCAACCGGTCGATGCAACACTCCTACTGTCTACGCAGCCTTCAGTGTGTTGCATCGACCGGTTGAGCCCGCCACCCGAAGCGAACATTGCTTATTTAGCCGCTCTAGAACCACGGACCACACGATCGATGCGTGAGCGGATCATTATTACGGGCTATGCATCTGACCCGTCGCAGCATTTGGTCCGGCAAGATCCGCCCTGCCCTCGCCCAGCAAATTGCCACCGAGCTTGTCCGCCATAAAGGCGTTAGCCAACTGCGCCAGCGTCGATAAGGCGTTACCGCCATCTCCACCGAGCGCGATCTTCGGCACGATGGCGATCTGGCCTTCGCGCAGAGCGTCGGCGAACTGCCGACCGAGGTCATTGATCAACTGCATGCGGGCACCTTCGCCGGTGAGCGCATCGGCTTTCGCCCTGATGGCATTGGCTTCGGCCTTGCCTACCGACTCGGTCGCAGCGGCCTTGCCTTCGCCGACAGCGATCTGGCGTTTGCGTTCCGCCTCGGCATTGATGTTGATGACTTGCGCTTCTTTGCCGGCTGCCGCGATCGACGCATCGCCTTCGTTGGTCCTGATCTTGACGCTGATTTCGGACTTGGTCAGTTCTGTCTGGATTTGCGTTCTCGCCTGCGCCTCGCGCAAAGTGCGCTCCTTGTCGGCGGCCTGTTGCTGCTGGTCGTAGGTTTCCATTTGCTCCTTGGCTACTTGGCGATCGCGCAACTGATTCAAAATCGTGTCGATACGTTGACCCGATGTGTCGCCGGGGTTGCCGTGTGGTGTGCCGATCAGCACTTCCTGCAGTTCGAGGTTGTAGGCTTCGAAGCGCCCTTTCATATCGATGCTCGCCTTTTCCTGGATGGCTGAGCGCTCCTGCAGCAGTTCGATCAGGGTTTTGGTCTGTCCGGTGTTTTTGAAGTATGCCGACACCATCGGGTCGAGCGTCTGGTCGACCAGACGTTTGATATCGCCAAAACGCTGCACCACCAGCGGCGCCTTGCGGTAGTCGATATGTACCACGACCGACAGCGGCATCAACGGTTCAAAAGCGTCCTTGGTGATGAGTGCCACTTCGGAGAGATTTTCGTCGTACTTATGCGCGTTGGTCACTTCCTTCGACCACTTCAGAATGAAGTTGGTGGTCGGTACCAGCTGGATCTTTCCGGCATAGGTATTGAACGCGTATTTGCCTGGCAAAAGCGGCTCTTTCCATACGCCGCGGCAACCGTTGTCGACCAACTCGCCGTGCGAATAACCATCGCCCGAGCGATCGGCACCGGTTTTGCCGAAGTAGGAAACGACCACGCCCACGCTGCCCACGGGCACCACCGTCTTCTTGATGAACTCGACGGTAGCGAACAGCCGGTTGAGGTAGTACGTACCTTCAATCAACACTTGATGCTGACGACCACGATTGCCGCCCGCGCGCAGGAATGCGTTGATGTTCTGGAAGTTGTTGTGGAACGTACTTTTGTTGCTCGGGTCCTCGCCAACGCGTGGCGCAACGATTTCATCGGGTGGCAGAACCGGGCCGTCCTGGATGGTCACGACACCAAGGACATCGCTGGCATCGTCATTGCCGCCATCGGTCTTCTCACCTTGCACGACCTTCGAGGCGATACCGCCAATCACCACGGGAGTAAAGCCCTTACGCTCGCTCAATACCTGCCCCATGTGATCGATGGTATCCCGCTCTTCATTCGACAATAGCAAGCCATGCACGCGCGAGGCCGTGATGATGACGAACTGGGCGACGTTGATCGCATGCGTGCCTTCACGAATGATCGCGCGCTGCGGGCCTTTCTGGCCACCCGCCTTGAGAAACGCAGCGGCATCCTCAATTCCTGCGTCAACGATCTCGCCCAAGGCTTGACCTTCCACCAGCTCACGACCGTCACGCGTGAAGATGTAGCCGATTTCCCCCTGCGGAATCGTCACCAGATCAGCGCGGTGTACCCGAAATTGAAACGGGAAAAAGTAATGAATGCCGCCGCGGAGCACCTGCGGCTGATAACCCACCTCGCCCTTCAGGGCGATGAGCCCACGCGTTAGCGATGGCGCACCCCAGAGCCTCTCCACGATTCCCACGCGATCGTTGGGGATATAGACGAACGCATTGGAGAGGTAGATCAACAAGATCAACACAACTACGACAACGGCTACGGCAATGAGCGCAATCATTTCTATCTGTCCTTGGGTTGAAAAAAGTGAACTGACCTGTGGTCAGGGCTGACGCTTAGAGAAAGGAGCTAACTCATGGCAATTCATTTCGCCTCGTATTTCAGTTGCTGTCAGGCACAACCCTCCGATCCAACCGGGAGTTGCAGTGAATGGATGGTGTGGCGCCAAGTGCTTATCGCGGGCTAGTCGCCCGCAAGCGTCGCTATGACTTGCCGCAACGCGATACCCCAGGCAACGTGCGATGCGCATGGTCGGCATTCCACGCACTGGAGCAGCACGAGTTCAAACGAAGACGAAAAACGTCGCTGAATGACATATGCAATGAGTTGGACATAGTCGTGACCAGGAGCAACCAAGCTCGCTGAGCCTTTCACGGTTCAGACGTGGAAATTAAAGAGGGAAAGTTGGGGAGACCGGTCCGCTAAACGGGACGGATCTGCGTAACTGTCTTTCGCGGCGCGCCTAACTTAGTAAGACACTGAAAGATGCAAGTCATTTTGGCTGGTCGGTTGACCTTGGATGCGCGCATTGTACGCCGAATTTTTTGATGTGCACGCGGCTGGAATAGTTATTTCGTCAAGGATTTCCAGCACAGAATTTCATCGATTCTTAATCTTCAAAGCCATGGTCAGAATGCGCTTTCTCACACGCGCGTCAGGTGATGTCAGCTCGCTCCAAATACCAGGCAGATGGTGAGGCACATCGCGGCAAACGATGGACACAAAAAAGGTGAAGGCCAACGACCTTCACCCTTCCCTCGTATCGAACTGACTCGCTCACGCAGCCAGACCAAACCGCTTCGCCGGCAACGCATGCGACAGATTCGGCGCCAACGCCTTGCGCGCGTTATCGGCAGCGGCCCAGTCGGCGGCATCGGGCAGCGACGGCAAGGTGACCAGTTCGCCCTGGTCGTAACCGGCGAGTGCGGCGTCGACGAGATGCTCGGCGCTCATCACCATTTTCGATGGCAGGTTGCTTACCGGCAAACCCGCAATATCCCAGAACTCGGTGGCAATGGCACCAGGTAGTACGGCCTGCACCTTGATGCCTTTATCGGCCAGCTCGTGGTACAGCGATTGGGTGAAGGCCAACACATAGGCCTTGCTGCCACCATAGACGCCGTTCAACAGCTCCGGCGCCACGGCGACGATGGAGGAGATGTTGATGATGCCACCGCGACGACGCGCAATAAGGCCCGGCGCCACCGCCTTGGTGAGCCGAGTAAGGCTGGTGATGTTGAGCGCGATCATCGCGTCCATTTTGTCGGCGTCCGAATCGATCAGCGGTGCGGTGGCACCCACGCCAGCATTATTGACCAGCAAACTGATGCTGGCGTCGTTGCGCAGCACCTGCTCGACCGCACGCAGCTCAGCGGTGTTGCCCAGATCGGCAGCGATCACTTCGACATTGCGACCGGTATCGGTGGTGATGCGCTCAGCCAGCACGTTGAGGCGTTGGCGATTGCGGGCGATCAGGATCAGGTCGTAGCCGCGGCGGGCCAGACGGTCGGCGTAGACGGCGCCGATGCCGGTGGAAGCGCCGGTGATGACGGCGGTACCCAGGGCTGAATTCTGATTGTGCGATGTGTGGCTCATGGCGCTAACTCCGAAGTGGTCGGCGGAATGCCGGCGTTGACGGAAGAGAGATTAGGCGCGCATGATTATGTCATCAATGTCATATATCCAACCTTTTAGGACATTACAGGAAATACCCTTATGCAACGCATCGGCATCGTGCTTTTCCCTGGTTTTCAGGTGATGGGACTGGCTATGAGTTCAGTGTTCGAGTTCGCCAACCTCACGGCTGGCGAAAACCGCTATGACATCCACGTACTGTCGGAGCACGGCGGCCCGGTGCCCGGCTCGCTGGGTTTTGCGGTGACTACCGAGGCGTTCGCCAACCTACGGTTCGACACCTTGCTGGTCGGCGGTGACAACGAACCGACACCCGCCACGCCTGGCCTGCTCAACTTTCTGCGCAAGGCGGCCAAGGTATCGCGCCGCGTGGGTGCAACCTGCACCGGCGCCTTTGTGTTGGCCGCTGCCGGATTGCTGGACGGACGTCGCGCCACCACACACTGGGCCTACGCACGCACCCTGCAGCGCGAGTACCCCAATGTGATCATGGAAGAGGATCGCATCTTTATCGCCGACGGCCCGATCTGGACCTCGGCCGGCATGAGCGCAGGCATCGACCTGGCGTTGGCGATGGTGGAGAAAGACCTCGGTGCGGACATCGCGCGACTGGTAGCGCAGAAGCTGGTGATCTATCACCGCCGCGCGGGTGGGCAATCGCAACACTCAGCCCTGCTGAAGCTGGAACCGAAATCCGACCGCATCCAGACCGCGCTGGATTTTGCGCGCCAGCATCTGCGCAGCGAACTCTCGGTGGAACAACTCGCCGAAGCTGCCAGCCTGAGCCCGCGCCAGTTCAGCCGCGCGTTTCGCGCTGAAACCGGGCAATCACCTGCCAAGGCCGTGGAACATCTGCGCGTGGAAGCCGCCCGCCTGATGATGGAATCGGGCCGTCACTCGATGGACACCGTCGCCCGTGACACCGGCTTTGGCGACAGCGAACGCATGCGCCGCGCTTTTCTACGCGCCTTCGGCCAACCTCCGCAAGTAATACGGCGTGTGACGCGGGAGCATGCCGCCGCGGTTATGGGGTGAACGAATGGGATGTTCCCGCCATGGTTCGCCGATTGATCAATCGCTACTTTCTTGACTCAGACCGTTTCGTCGTCATGTGGTAAGTCTCGGTTTTCTTCAGCCACTGGAGTGGCGACCCGGAACTCGGCTCAAAGCCGCCAAGCCAAACGAGCGAGCCTATAGCATGTAAAAAATGTCTGGCTGCCTCTCTGATGTGGCCCGATGAAATACATCGGTTACGACTCTATCAAACCCATTGATAACCGACGCATACGGGTGTTTGATTTGCTTCTTGCTATCCACGTTATTCGAAATCTTTAAATGCAACGATCGCAATGTTCGTTGTCTGGATACGGATCGTGGCCGAGGCATCTAGATATCCCATGATCCGTGAATTACCGCTCGCCTATACGAATTTTTCCAGTTATCGACAGCGAATTTAATGGGTACTCTCAGAGACTGATGGTCAACGAGCATCCCGCATCACGTTCAATCAGGAATGCGACTTCGCGCACCATGACGATTTCAAGCGTGTGCTCTGATGATTAAGTTGTACGTATTTAATCCTGGTTGGTGAATAAACTTTTATTCGCATTATTTTTCGCTGTTTGAACCGCAATAATTTACTGCTGCTAAAAATCGGCTAGATAGTTAGGAACCGTCGTAATGACGGGGCACAGGGAGGCGGAATCCAAAGCTGTGTTTTGTTTCGGGAGTAACGGGGAGTCTGGATCGTCCAGGCTCAACGACCACAACACTTTCGCTACCACTGGGGAACATCTATGCAATCCAAGAAGATTTCTGGCGCACGTCAACTGCTCAAGATCGCGATTGTTGCAAGTCTCGTTAGTGTGGCCTGGATTCCCGCGGCGTTTGCCGCGCCAGCCGTCGCTGACGGCGTTGATCAAGCACAAGTCCCTTCGATGGTGCAGGCACAGGCCATTCAGAGCTGGCACGAAGACATCGTGCGCTCTTCGGCACCTGCGGAAGGCTGTTTTCAGGCCTCGTTCCCCAGCATTCTCTGGAAACAGGTGTCCTGCAGTCAGGTACAGTCATTTTCCCACCCACTGCCGCGGCATACGGATGCCCTGACGAGGCTTTCGGAAACCGCAGCGTCTGGTGGTACGCAGACCACCGGCAATGGTGATGACTATGCCATTGAGGTTTCTGGTCTGATCAGCAGTGCCACCGGAACCTTTCCGTCGGTCACCGGCGTAACTTCTGAAAAGAGCGTCGGCGTCGCTGCGTTCGGCGGTGGCGGCATCCTGGGAGCGAACGAATACACGCTCCAGGTGAATTCGAATTACAACAAAACCACCAGCGTTTGCAAAAGTCATTCGGGGTGCACGGTCTGGCAGCAATTCATCTATTCCCCGGATTACAGCACCAAGGGTAAGGCGGCCGTTTTCATCCAGTACTGGCTGATCGGCTACGGCGGTACCACCTGTCCGAGTGGATTCGGCAGCGACGGCTCCGGTGATTGCTACAAGAACAGCGCCGCCGTCACAGCACCGGATGTGCCCGCCACCCAACTGGCTAACCTCAAGATCTCCGGCAGTGCCACCACCGGCGGCAATGACACGGTGGTGTTCACCAATGGCACCACGGCCTATACCCTCAGCGCGAAAGACAGCGTGCTGGATATCGCGAGTGTCTGGGACCAGACGGAGTTCAACGTTGTCGGCAACGCCGGCGGATCGGAAGCGGAGTTCAACTCGGGCTCATCGATCACGGTGAAGCTTGCAGTGAGCGACGGCAGCACTGCCACCCCGACGTGTGCGGCGAACGCCGGCTCAACCGGCGAGAGCAACAACCTGACCCTGGGCAGCTGCACCGCTACCGGTGGAACGACACCGTCGATCGAGTTCACCGAATCGAACTAAGCATCGCGCTCGACGTAAGCTGATGTAGAACAGGCGCCGAAAGGATCATCCCTTCGGCGCCTGTTTTATATTCGACAATATCGTTCGGCAGTTCAGACGGCTAAACTTGGTGACTGCAGGCGATACAGCACTGTCAACCTGACGATTGCAATCCCGAATCGACCTCACATATTCCCACCGATGCTCGCCCCCACCTCGTACAGCGCGCGGCTGATCTGGCCAAGCGAGTTGTGCTTCACCGCTTCCACCAATTGTTCGAACATGTTGCGGTGACCGCGACCGGTGTGCCACGCGGACGCTGGCGCAACGGTTTGGCAGAGTGCCTTTCAACACCCTGCTAGACTCTGGCGAACGACTTTCGACCCGGTTGCGTCGGGGTACGGATGGCGCGGGATTTTCCACAGTCTTGCTGGGGGTTGGGTGTCATGGCCATGCCGTTGCCGTGGAAAATCGGTGCCGTCTTAGCGAGCTTGATCGTTGCCGTGCTTGCCTGGGATGGACTTTCCCAGTATCTCGCAGCGCGCCATGCCGATGAGATCATGCGCGACTCCGCTCGCATCGCCGCACTGGACGCACAACAAGCCAAAGATCGTGCCCAGCAATACCAGGCACAGCTGGCAGCCGATCTGAAGCAGCAGCGTGAGGACATGTCCAACATGCATCAGGAAGTGATTGAGCAGGCTCAGCAGTATCAGGCACAGCAGGCCATACGCCTGAACCAGCAGCGGCAAGAAGAACTTCGCGTGCAGGCAACTTACCGGTTGGACCGAAACCAGCATTGCGATGGTGGCATCGTCATCAACCACAACGGCTCGAGCTTTACGCAAGCTGTCGGCAAGGATGGCCAGCCAATCCCATGCAAAGGTGACACGGCGGCAGAACCGCTGCGCTAATCGTGCATCGCGATCACTGCGGCTGCATCAGGAATTGTCCCCGCCCTGTTTTGCGCCGACCTTATCATCGAGCCAAGGTAAGAGAGGCTTGCTGACGGCTCTATGAGCATCCCTCAACCCTCAGTCGCGAGCTTGGTGATAAACGAAGCCGGCGTTGGTTCCGCCACCGTGAACCACCGCGATCTGAATATTGAGATGTGCCATGGCTTCGAGGTAACGCGCATTGCCCAAGTGGCCTGTGATCAATGGCGCAAATCCAGCACTCGCGGCGATATGCGCCACGACCGCATTGGCGGCAACGTCGTCGCCCGCAATGAATGCCGTGACAGGATGCCCCGCTCGATCGATCCGATCCTCGACCATGATGTCGGCGAAGATCGTATTGAACGCCTTCACGAGGCGCGACGATGGCAGCAAACGAGCCAGTACTTCGGCAGCCGAATCGGACTCTCCCAGTGGCAGTGGCGACCAGTCATCGCGCAGAGGATTGGTCGCGTCCACCACGACCTTGCCAACCAGAAACTGTGCGAGGCTCGGAAGCGTATCGGCACAGGCTTGATAGGGAATGGCAACGATCACTATCTCGCCATGGCACGCCGCATCTTCCAGCGACATGACGCGATAAACGTTGGCGGAGCATGACTGCGTCACATCCCGCAATCCCACCACCACATCGTGCCCCGCTTTCGTTAGCAACTTGGCCAGATGACCGCCGAAGTTGCCACCGCCAAGGAATCCGATCTTCATGACTCATACCCGTCGATTGATTGTGAGTCTTGATGATCCCATCATGGTTTCCAACTTCAATTAGGTACCTGAAAGTAACCATGTCGAAGAAGATCATGCTGGCACCGGACGCCTTTCTGAAAGTTTGCCCGTCGCGCGCGGTTCTGGCGCGGATCGGCCAGAAATGGACCGTGTTGGCGATGGTTGCGTTGCAGGATTCATCCCTGCGCTTTGGTGACATCCTGCGTCGTCTGGAAGGTGTTTCGCAAAAGATGCTTACTCAGACACTGAGGGCCATGGAGCGTGATGGCCTTATCGAGCGGAGCGTGTACGACGAGCGGCCACTGCGTGTGGAATATGGCTTGAGCCCTCTTGCCCGCACCCTGTTACCGCTCGTGGTCGAGCTGAAGGAGTGGGCAGAGCGTTCACTCAAAACCATCGAGACCCACAACTGTATTTTCGATCGCAAGTTTTCTCACTAAAACATGAGCACCCGTGCGCGTGCCAACCGTAGTGCCGAGGAAGTCTCTTCAAAGCAGAATTAGCTACGCAAACCCGTTGAAGCGCGATATCGGTGACTGTCAGCCAAGCTGATGTGCAGCCAGTTGGCCGAGCCGCTTCAGCGCATGGTCGAGGCGCTCGTTCCACGGCAGGCCACAGCTCAATCGCAAGCAATCGGCGTAGTCTCCGCGACTCGAGAACAGCACGCCCGGCGAGGTGCCTATGCCTTTCGCGAGTGCCGCCTCGAATAGCGCGCTGCCATCACCGCCCGCTGGCAGCTGCAGCCAGAGCGACAACCCGCCCTGCGGTTCGCTGGCCCGGGTGCCGGCTGGCCAGTGACGCGTAACAGCTTCGTGCAGACGTTGTCCGTTGTCGGCCAACGTACGACGCAAGCGGCGCAGGTGCCGTTCGAGGTCGTGGCGTTGCAGATAGTCGGCGATGGCCAATTGCGGCAGGCTTGCGCTGCCCACGGTAGAGAAATATTTGGCGCGGATCAACGCATCGGTCCAGTTGCCACCCGCCAGCCAGCCGACGCGCAATCCAGGAGACAACGTTTTCGAGAACGAACCGCAGCTGATCACGATGCCGTGTCGGTCCCAGCGACGCAGAGGCGACGGCCGCTGACCCGACCAGGCCAGCTCGCCGTAGATGTCGTCCTCGATGACCACGGTGCCATGCTGCGCACAGCTTTCCAGCAACGCTTGCTTGTCGACGTCGCTGGTCAGACTGCCAAGCGGATTGTTGAAGTTGGGCACCACGATCGCGGCGCGCACCGTGTTCTGCTGCTGCAGTTGTTCCAGACGGGCGATGTCGATGCCCTGCCCTGGAAGATTCGGCACTTCCAATACTTTCAGTTGCAACGCGGCGACGGTTTGCAAAATGCCGTGATAAGTCGGCGTTTCCACCAGCACCACATCGCCCGGCGTGGTGACGATGCGCAGAGCCAGATTGATCGCCTCCATCGCGCCGGCGGTGATCACGATTTCGTCCGGTGCCACCGCAGCACCCACTTGTGCATAGCGCTGCGCGATCTGTCGCCGCAGATCCAGATGACCTTGCGGCGGCGCGTAATCGAGCGCTGCCGACGCGCCATGCCGCAGACAGCGCGCCAGCGATGCGGTCAATGCCGATTGCGGCAATAACGCGGGAGTCGGCGTGGCGCTATGCAGTGGCAACAGATCACTGCGGGCCAGCATGTCCAGCACATTCTGCAGTGCCGGATTACTGACGATGCCAGGTGCGCGTCGCCTGGGTGATCGCGCCGTTGGTGGCTGCAGTGCCATCGCGCGCACGAAGTAGCCCGAGCGTGGCCGCGCCACGGCAAGCCCTTCGCGCTCCAGTTGCAGGCAAGCCTGGACCGCGGTGGCGACACTAACGCCATGTCCCTGCGCCAGCTGCCGGATCGACGGCAAGCGCTCCCCGGCATGCAAGGCACCTTGCGCTATCTGCGTGCGCAGCTCACCGGCGAGGCGTTCGTAGAGAAGCACGGGCCTATCACCTATCTGTACCGGTCAAATTTCATCTTATCTGAATCTGTATCTATGGTGACAAGCTGCTTACGCTGACCTTCCCATCGCGAGGAAGGCTACATGACACCGACAACCGCTCACGAAGGCGAACGCGCTGCGCTGCTCCAGCTCCTGCTTGGCGAACTGCTGATCGGGTCGGTGGGCGTCTTTGTCCACGAAAGTGGGCAGGATCCGGTCACGGCCGTGTTCTATCGCTGCCTGTTCGGTGGCCTGTTTCTGCTCGGCTGGGGGCTGATGCGTGGCCACCTTCACGGCTTGCTGCAGGAGCGCGTGCTGCTGCGCGGTGCCGTGTTCAGCGGCGTGCTGCTGGTACTCAACTGGGTCGCGCTGTTCGCCGGCATGGCTCGCTCATCGATCGGCGTGGCGACGCTGGTCTATCACTTCTTCCCGTTCGTGATG
Source organism: Rhodanobacter sp. A1T4 (assembly GCF_014207185.1). Lineage (GTDB taxonomy): Bacteria > Pseudomonadota > Gammaproteobacteria > Xanthomonadales > Rhodanobacteraceae > Rhodanobacter. Next base: position 227,372 of record NZ_JACHCP010000006.1, on the reverse strand, counting down.
CTGATCCTGGCGGCGCTCGTGCAGGGAGAACGCACGCGGCCGACCGACCTCGTCTGGACGCTGCTCGGCTTCGCTGGCGTGGTGTGTTCGACCAACCCGGCACGTTTGTGGCGTGATGCTGATCCCTCTTACCTGATCGGCATCGGTCTGACCTTGCTCGCCGCCGTGCTATGTGGCGCATCGTTGCTGATGTCCCGACAGATCGGCAAACAACGTCCATTCGCGCTGGTGATGATCCAGTGCTGGGTAGGCGTGGCGATGTTGGCTGGCTTCAGCAGTACGAGCGTGTTTCACACCGGCCCGCATTGGGGGTGGCTGCTGGGACTGGGCGTGATTCACAGCGGCATCGTGTACGTGCTGTTTTATTCGGCTTACCCACGCTTGCCAGTGGTGACGATTGCCGTGGTCGCATTCGTCTATCCGTTGGTGACGTTATTGCTCGACTATCTGATCTACGGACACCGCCTGGTACCGATGCAACTCGCGGGTTTGGTGTTAATTGTGCTCGGTACGCTCGGCGTCAATTTGAAATGGCGCCTGGGCTGGCCGCGGGAACGAGGGGTAACACAGAATCCTTAAAGCCCCAAATGGGTCTGCCCCACGACTTGTTATTTACCGCCTCCGTTTGCACTGTTTACTTCCCCTTCTTCCCATTTGCATTGGTCGTTGAGGACGATCCACTCTTTTTCGGAGGCGGAGAATGATAGACGGGTAACGGCAATTTCGGCATCGACGAGCTACGAGGATTGTTGCGGTAGTCAAGGCTCGGGCTTTGCGGCAATCCATAGTTGAGTGCGAGCTTCTCGTGAAACTGGCGCTGCTGACGCGATATGGGTGTATTGATGGCGGTCTTGCCGCCGGGACTTGCCATAAAGCGTTGATCTGGCCTCGCTCCAATGGATCGATTTTCGTGTGACTCGCCAGGACCGATGTTCTTCAAGCTCTCGTTGGCCAGCGTCTTGATGGCATTTCCAATTTTGGCAGCCTCTGCATAAGTCAAGCGACGCTGCTCACTATGTGCACTGATGAAAGCCTTACTGGCCATCTCTACTTTTTCGACGTGCGCTTTCGTTTGCTGCTTCTTATCCCAAGTGGAATTGATAAATTCCTCGACGTCGCTCTTGAAGTCCGCACTCGAACGCTGTCCCTTTTTTTTATGATGATCATCGATCTCGGTACGGAAGGCGATGAAGTTCTTCCGGATGCGATGATCTGAGGTGCGATGCGCAGCATCTACTTCTGAGCCGCCAGAAGGATTTTTCGAGCCCCGTTTTTTGAAAGCGTCGAAATCTTGCTTGAGCGTCGGCGACACAAATCCTTGCGTCAGCTGCATGCTATTTTTTACCCGCCTACTCGGAGCGCCCTTGCGCTTCCCCCAACCATCGTTATCCATAGCCCCTCTCCTCGCACTATGACGACTCAGACTCAGCTGACTATTGAAGTGCGCATAGCTGCTAATCAGAAGCCACTAACGAATAAAAACTCCCCAACAACGTAGCCAAATCTCGTTACACCAAGATCATACTCACAAGGGAATAGCTGTCACTAGCGCCACTGTATCGGCGGCCTCAAGTCATCGCCTAATTCCCGGCCACGGGCCCTTTTCTCGATGCTTGCGCGCGGGCTGCCTCGTCGAGCAAAGCATCAAGGTCGGCTCGTCGCAACAGGCGGCCGCCGAGCAGCACGGCGTTGATGCGCCGGGCGTTGTGGATATCCGTAGTGGGATCCGCGTCCAGCAGCACAAGGTCGGCTCGCTTGCCGACAGCTACCGAGCCGCTCGTGTCTGCGATCCCTAGGAACCGTGCTGGCTCAAGCGTCGCCGAGTACAGCGCTTCACGCGGAGTGAGTCCCGACTCGACCAGCAGCTCCATCTCCTCATGCAGGGCAAAGCCCGGATAGACTCCGGGCATGGGCGAGTCAGTCCCTGCCATGATCGGCACACCGGCCTGATGCATGACCGACACGATCTGACGGGCGATCGGCCAACGTAGTTTCGCCAGCGCCGCATCCTGCGCCGTGTAATCGGAAAGGGATTGCTCCCAACGTGCACGTTCGTCCGCGCGCAGGAATCGCCAACGGGGATCAGTGCTCGGCGAGCCACCCTGCGCCATCGAGTCCTCGTCGGCAAGCACGAGTGTCGGAATCTGCGCCTGGCTGGTGGCAGCAAGTGATCTGGCGACGTTCCGACACGTACGCGGATCGAACGCCTTGAGCGTCTGCGCCTCCTGTGCATCGCGTCGCGCCGTCAACGCATCGCCAACGAGGCCGCGGCGTTCTTCAAGCAATGGCGTTTCGATGGACGAGCAGGCCTCGTAAGCCTGCATCAGATGCTCGTCGCTACGCTGGCCTGCCGCGGCCGCGACCAGCAGTGGCACGCCTGCCGGCACGTGGCCAACTACCGGCAATGAACGCGCATGCGCAGCAGCGAGAATGGCTCGCCAATGCGAAGCCGGCAGCTCCGAGAAGACCTTGATGAAATCGGCACCGGCATCAGCCGCTGCATCGACCTGGTGGGCCGCATCGCCTGGTGAGCTGCCATACACGGCAATGCCGGCGGCAAGAATGCGGGGCGCGGCAAGTTCACCGTCATCGAAGGCCTTGCGCCAGCGATTCACCAGCAACATCGACGCCACATCCCCACGCATCTCCCGCACCCCGGTGACGCCGTTGGCAACATACAACGGAAACGACCAATCATTCGGCGGCCGATGCGATGAAAGGTTGAAAAGGTGAACGTGCATGTCCACCAAGCCAGGAATTAGAAACCGTCCACGCCCATCGACGCGCTGAGCCGACACCGGAATAAGTGCATCGCGCGATGCAACGATCGAGACAATGCGATCGCCGTCAACCAGAACTGTTCTTGGCCCGATCGATAACCCCCGCTCGACATCGATGACGGTGACCTGCGTTATCGCAACGACTTGCCGCTTGGGCAACGACATCGCTTGCGCAATAGCTGTCCAGGCCAACCATGCAAAAATGCATGGAATCACCAGCGACACCGCCCACTTCTCGACATCGGCACGCATGTCCGGTTTCTCACCAAGCGGAGTAGGCATCAGCGTAAACCATCGCCGGTCACGACGAACCGTCGAAGGGAGTCAAGTCGGGCTACCTCTTTGTTGCTTTGGACGTATTCAGTGCCACAGCGGCGCGGATGAGTGCCTTCAACGCCTTTTCATCGATCGTGTCGTCTTCATGGAAATCGATCGCACGCCGGGTGTTGCCTTCGAGGCTGGCGTTGAAGAGGCCTGAAGGGTCCGCCAGCGAGGCGCCCTTGGCGAAAGTCATCTTCACGGCGTTCTTGTACGTCTCGCCGGTACAGATGATGCCGTCGTGGTACCACACCGGCACCCCTCGCCACTTCCATTCCTCGACCACGTCGGGGACAGCTTGCTCGATGATCGCCCGAACCCGGGCGAGTGTCTCGCCCCGCCAATCGCCGAGTTCCTTGATCCTCGCATCGATCAACTGGGAGGGAGTGTCACCGGTACTTCCTTCTTTAGGGCCGCTCTTCTCGTTCTTCATGATGACTGTCTCTTTCTTCATGGTTACCGTCGCACCCGTCATTGGATCACCCTCACCGACCGTCTCGATGGCCTCGCGAATTGAACCACGATAGCCAAACGGCTCAGCGCCGCTCCTGTACGCGTAGCAGGTTGCCCGCGGGATCGCGGACGGCGCAGTCACGAACCCCGTACGGCTGCTCGGTCGGCTCCTCGACAATCTCGGCGCCGCTGGCCTGTATCCGCTCGAAAGCCGCGTCGAGATCCTTGGTGGCCAGCAGCATGATGGCGTAGGTACCCTTGGCCATCATCTCGGCGATGGTGCGGCGCTCGTCGTCGGTAACGCCGTGGCTGGCGGCCGGCGGGTACAGCACGATGGACGTGCCGGGCTGGTCGGGCGGCCCGACCGTGATCCAACGTATCCCGTTGTAGCCGACATCCTTGCGTACTTCGAAGCCGAGGGTGTCGCGATAGAAAGCCAGGGAGGCATCCGGGTCGGTTTGCGGAAGAAAGCTCGCGTGAATGGAGATATCCATGACAGTCCTGAATTGGTGCGGAAGGAGCCGTCATGCTAAGTCCGGCTCGGGGGCCAGTGCTTCTCGATTCCTGACCGGTCGGGTCACCTGTCTCGCCACGCAAGAAGGCATCCCCGCCGTCGCGCCCGCAGCGTCACGCCGATAGACGCTGGGTGGCACCCCGACCAGCTCGGTGAAGCGCGTGCTGAAGGTGCCCAGCGACGCACACCCAACCGCGAAGCAAACATCGGTGACGCTAAGATCGCCACGACGCAGCATCGCCATCGCGCGTTCGATGCGTCGCGTCATCAGATAGCTGTACGGTGATTCGCCGAAGGCGAGCTTGAACTGGCGGCTGAGGTGCCCAGCCGACATGTGCACGCCGTGGGCGAGCGCCTCGACATCCAACGGCTGCGCGTACTCACGATCGATCCGGTCGCGGACACGACGCAGCCGTGCGAGGTCGCGCAAGTGCTGTGCCGCGGCGGGTCGGCTGTTCATCTGCGCGATCGTCCCACGCGACACCGAAGTGCTCAAGTCCGTTGAGCAAACGGCGACGCAAACGGGCACGGGAACGCGAGCGAGGCGACGTCCTGCATGCCTGTTCGTTAGTCCTTTGAGCGAGCATGAAAGCACGCGTCTTATCTTCATGCATGCACTGGGGCGAATGCAGCTTCCGACTCGAACCCGCCGCAGGGTTAGAACGCGTTTTCCAAGGACTCCTCACAGAATGATCTTGACGGCCGGTGCGCTACATCGCAGCTGGCAGCCCGAACCAGATGGTCAGCGCGTCGGCAAGTCCCAGGTCCGTGCCCTCTCCCACCCAAGCCACATATCCATCGGGCCGGATCAACACGGCAGCGGGTGCAGTAACAGTCCCGAGTGCCGGAAGCTCCCACGTACCCACGTAACCAGCGTCGATCAACTGAACGCGATCTGCCCATGGCGTGATGTCGAAGATGCCGGGTACACCGAGGTTGAGCAGCACCGGCCGGGCATCGTGCAGCAAGCTGTAGACCCGCAACGGACCGTCGGCGGTGACCAGGTCGAGATCGGGCATGCGACGTCCGAGCAGCGGGTGTCCCTCGCCGAGGTCGTAATGAATGTCCAGACCGGACATCATCGCGGCGAATCGTCTGCGCGGCTCGTCCATGCCGAGGAGCTCGGCCATGGTGTCGCGCACGGCCGTCGTGCGTTCATCCGGGCGGCGAAGCGCGACTGAGGCCATCGTGTTGCGCAGCACGCGGGCAGCAACCGGGTGACGCTCGGCATGGTAGGTATCCAGCAGGCTTTCCGGAGACCTCCCTTTGACCACCTGGGCCAGCTTCCATCCAAGATTCACCGCATCTTGCACACCGGTCTGCAGACCCTGTCCTCCGTCCGGAGCGTGTACGTGTGCGGCGTCGCCAGCCAGCAGCACCCGTCTGTCGTGATAGGTAGCGGCCTGCCGTGTCATATCGGTAAACCTGGAAATCCACGTCGGACTATGGACTCCATAGTCGGTTCCGCATACGGCGATCAGCGCCTCGCTGAGATCGCGCAGGGTGGGTTCGGTCGTGGCACCGACCTGCGCTTCGGTCAGCATGACACCTGTCGGCCCGCCATCCTTGTAGACCACCTTGCCATCGCGGATCTCGTACTCTCTCTTACCAAAGGCATGGATGCCGAAGGCCGTGCGGTGGATGCCCAACGGCGGTTTTTCGGTCATCTCGACCTCGGCGATCAGGCTGCTCGTCGTCGGATCGCAGCCGAGGAACTCGATGCCGGCTGCCTTGCGAATCAGGCTGCGACCTCCATCGCAACCGACGAGATACTTCGCCCGGAGCGACTGGCCATCGGAGAGTTCGACATCGACACCGGTGTCGTCTTGCGCAAAACCCGCCACGTCACGTCCGCGATAGATCGTCACCGCCAGCTCGCTGACCCAGCCTGCCAGGATGCGCTCGATGTGGTTCTGCCACAGCCCGAGCCCGTAATGGTGCCGAGTGGGAAAGCTGCTGATATCCAACATGACCCCGGCAAACCCAGCGTTCTGCACCACCTGCCCCTCCGACAGGAATCGGTCGGCGATTCCGCGCTGATCGAGGATCTCGATCGTGCGCGAGTGCAGACCGCCCGCGCGCGAGCCAGCGAGATCCTGGTTTGCGCGTCGCTCGACGATGGCAACGTCGACGCCTGCCAACGCCAATTCGCCCGCCAACATCAGCCCTGTCGGACCTGCCCCGGCGATCACCACCGCATGCCCGTTCATGCCCGCACTCCGGCCGGCATAACAGCGATCGCCAGCAGCGCATGACATCCCTCGAGTTCAACCATCGGCTCGATGCCCCTGCATACCCCGTACTTCCACAACAGCACATTCATTTCGCTACTCCCAATCCCATAGGTTCTGGTGCTTCGGGGAGCGATTGAGCAGCACGACCGGGGGCTTGCGGCAAGCCCCTGGCACGGTAAGATATTGAAGTGGGAGAGAGAGGATTTTCTCCTCCCCAAATTTTGGTCCGCTACGGACAGACAACATCCTCGCAAAGCAACAGCACGCAGTAAGAGCACTGGCGTAATTGCCAGACGCCTGCTCGCCGTGTAAGTAGCACTGGCACGGTTAGCGCACGAGCACCCTTTTCCTGCCCACCTTATTTGCGCTGCGCGCTCATCGCATCAGCGGCCGATGCCGACTTGGCTCTGGCCGAGCGAAAGGCTAATTTGTCGAGCGTCTCCAAGGGGAGTGCTGAAGCCACGGCGCGATAGCCCGCATCATTGGGATGCAGGTGGTCGCCGCTGTCGTAGGCCGGGAGCAGTCGTGCGGGATGGGACGGGTCACGCAGAATCTGATCGAAGTCCAGTACGGCGTCGAATCCACCACCATGGCGTATCCACGCGTTGACCTGCTGGCGAATGACATCTTTCGCTGGCGTTGAATAGCCGGGAATGGTGGCGTTTTCGAACGGAGGAATCGTGGTTCCGATAATGCCCAGGCCATGTTGGTGGGCTAACGTGGCAAGCCGCCGATAGCCGACGATCAGGTCATTGGCATCCACCGATTCGCCTGGCGGTGCCAATCCGTGCAAGAAGCCGAGGTCGTTGCTACCGATACGCACAATGACGACCTTCGCGCCGGCCTGATCGAGCGCATCGCGAGAGAAGCGTGCGAGTCCTGCCTCACCAAGCGCCGCACCGAACGTGCTGCCGCCCGGGCTGCCATGCAACAGGCGGTTGCCGATAAGACCTGCGTTGAGCACGGCCACGTTCTGACCGGCTTGCTGCAGGCGCACGGCCAGGGCATCCGGCCAGCGTCGATTGGTATCGGTTGTGGAACCATCGCCGTCCACAGTGGAGTCACCGAAAGCGACCACGGCGAAGGTGGGCGGCGCAGCCACAACGTCCACGCCGGTGAGAAACGGCCACATATCGATGCGTCGAGCAACCGGAAAGTGCGCGGCCGCTGTGGCGTCACCTGGCTGCGATACGTAGCCGGTCTGCTGAGCGAGAATATGGACGGTCGTCGCTGCGACGCTCTTCGGCAAATACAGACTCACGGACAGGTCTGCCAGTGCGGGCACCGCCAGGCGTGCGGGATCACTCAGCACCATCGCATGCGCCGGCACCACGATTGATGTGCGTCCGCCAAACGTTAGCGCGCGGTCGAGGGCCGGATCGATATCCGCACCGCTTGTACGACCGGCGATATGCGCAGCACCGATCGTCAGCGGCACGTTTCCGTAGAGATTCGACAAGCGGATACGAACTTGCGACCCGCCTGCGCTGACGTGCACGATCAGGCGCAGGCTTTGGGCGCGGTAATGATCGAGTGCACTCGGCAGTGGCGGCTGCGGGGCAGCGATCCAGGTGCTTACCCAATCTGTTCCCGGGCGGGCGGCATCGGCGCTAGCGACGCCCATCGGCAAGCCGACTGCCAGTAGCACCAACGCAAGTCGCTTTAGCGCACGCAGCGTCCGGTGATAAAAGTGTTCTTCAGCTTGTTTCATCAGCAGCAACTCTTTCAGTCTGGCCAGCTCACTCTGACATCTTTCCACTTCGCGTTCGAATACGCTGGCAACCAGCGAAACATGATTTTCATGCCCTCAGTGCCCCTTTAGCGCCGATCGATAATTGCCACGCAGAGTTGCCTTTGAAGCACGCCTGTCCGGTCGAGTCGCAAGCAGCGTGTTCTCGCGGCACGAAAAGGAAACAGGCCCCGGCGATACAGGTAAGGGTATCTCCACCTCGAAGACAAGGCAGAAGGTGATTGCTCAGGCATAAGGCGTGCCTGCCATGGCGGCTTTCAGACCGATGGTTCCCTTATCGACCATAGCGAGGAAGGCAGCTTTCGCTTTCGCTGTATCGCGACTCTGCCGAAAGGTCTGGTGAGCCTGGATGTAGGCCACGGTCCACGTCGCCAAAAGCAGATTGGCCGCCAGATGGGCGGCAGGATCGGCAGGTTCTCGCCCTGCGCCTTCAGTTAGCGCCACCGTGACGACTTGCGCGATTTCGTCACGTATCGCCCTGGCCCGAGCCTTGAGGGTTTCGCTGCCCTCGATGGTTTCGATGAAGCCTTGGCTCGCAGTAGAAAATTCGACGTACGGGCTCTGCTCCTCAACCAGCCGATGAGCGAGCAGCCGTAGCGCCTCAATAGGAGATGTGCGCGGATCACGCTGCCGTACAGTTCCACGCAGGGTTTCGCGAATCTCCTCATCGCGATCAAAGAACATGTCCTCCTTGCGGGGGAAATGATTGAACACCGTCATACGTCCGACGTCGGCAGCTGCCGCGATCTCGTCCACTGTTACACGATCGAAGCCCCGCTCCTTGAACAGGCGGGTGGCGACATCGGAGATGCCTTCTCGTGTGGCGAGGCGTTTGCGGGATCGGCGATCGGGTTGTATTGACATGTGGCCATTTATAGCACAAATTATGTACTTAGTACATATTGGAACTAAGTATATGAATAAGCACATCGATGTTGTCGTGGTGGGGGCCGGACCGGTCGGACTCCTGACCGCCATCGAGCTGACTTTGGGCGGCGTGCGCGTCCTCGTGCTGGAGCGTCTGGCCGCCGCGAGTATGGTCACAAAGGCGTTGGGGATCGGACCGCTTGGAAGCGAAGCGTTACAGCGTCGGGGGATGGCTGCGGCCATCGCCGCCGCAGAGGAGCGCACCTTCGCGGCGATGAAGAAGTCAACGGAGCAGAACGGACCAGACGCGCGTGGTAAAGGGTCGAAGTTCAGTGGCCATTTCGCTGGCCTGTCTCTTATCCGAAAGGATGCGCAGAAGGAGCCGGAACGGCGTGCTCACCCGGTAGATCAGCACGCCGTCGAAGCCATGCTGGCCGACCGCGCACGCGCTCTTGGAGTCGAGGTGCACCGCGAGTGTGATGTCACTGGCTTCGTACAGCAGGACGACGGCGTCGACGTGAAGTGGGTATCTCCGACAGGCGATGGCCGTATCCGCTGCGCCTACCTTGTTGGTTGCGACGGGGGACGCAGCTCCATCCGAAAGATGGCCGGCTTTGACTTCCCTGGCACGGCTCCATCGATGACGATGTACAACGCGGTCACCGAGATCGACCATCCCGAACGCCTGTTGCCCAGTGGCTGGCGCCGTACATCGGGTGGCGTGTTCTCCTATGGATTTCTCCCCGGTCGGTTGGTCATGCTGGACTTCAGTGGTCCGCCTTCAGATCGAGAGGCTCCAGTCACACGCGAGGAGATTGAAGCCGTATTGCGCCGCATCAGCGGCACGGACATCCGCGTGAAATCGCTCGAAAGCGCGAGCCGATGGACGGATAACACGCGGCTCGTCGACACCTACCGCCAAGGCAGGGTGCTGCTCGCCGGTGACGCAGCGCATATCCATTCGCCATTCGGCGGGCAGGGCCTGAGCCTCGGGCTGGTGGACGCTGCAAACCTCGGCTGGAAGCTCGCTGCAGTCGTTCGCGGCGAGATGCCCGAAAGCCTGCTCGACACCTACACCGCCGAACGGCACCCCGTCGCCGAAGCTGTTCTGGCCAATACTCTTGCGCAAGTCGCCATCATGCGGCCTGATTCGCAAGCGGGTGCGATGCGAGACCTCGTGGCGAAGCTCATGCAGTTCGATGACGTCAATCGGTTCATCGGCGGAATGATGAGCGGTTTGTCCACCCCATACGATCTTGGGTCGGAGATGGACGACGTCGGACGGCTGATTGGCGACAGGCCGATCAGCCAAGGCAGCCATAGCGATGGTGGCGGCGACGTCTCGCTCTACGATGTCATGCAGGATGGCATGGGCGTTCTTCTCGACGCATCAATCGATGGGGAGGCTTCCAAGCTCGTTGCAGCCGCTTCGCAGAGGATACGTTGCGTCGCCGTCGATACAGGACCTTCGATGTTGATTCGTCCCGATGCCTGCATTGCCTGGGCCGGTGAGGAGAACAGCACAGACGGATTGGAGGAAGCGCTCCGTCGCTGGTTCACAACCGAGGCGCGTTGAGGGGTCTCGCTGACGACCCTCCACATCAAGCGCTAAGGTCTTGGCGTAGATAACCCAAAAGGCGCCTCAGTCCTCATGATGCGACTTTCGCGTTACTTCCATTCGGTTGCGAGCGATGACCTCCTTGTTCTTCGCAGCCCACAAATGGAGCGGCACAAGCGCGCCACGCAATGTCTGCCCAAGCTCGGTCAGCTCATAGTCCACACGCGGTGGCACTGAGGGATACAAGGTACGGGTAACGACGCCATCCGTTTCCAGCCGCTTCAAAGTCAGCGTAAGCATGCGTTGCGAGATACCGCTGACACGCCGCTGGACCTCGTTGTAGCGGAGCGCCCCCTTGGACAGGGCTCCAACAACCATGATGGTCCATTTGTCTCCGACGCTGGCCAACACATCGGCAAGACCCTTGCAATCGATGGGGGACAAGGAGCTGTCGGGAACAAAAATGTTCGCTTCGCTCGGAAAAGTGCCTTCTTGTGCCATGTAATCGTCCTTCCCATACTGGCGTTACGCACAAATTGTTCGTGCACTTTAGTCCAGTTAAGCGGACGCCACAATCGAGGAAAGAACGTCATCATGACCAAGCTACTGCTTGTTGAGGCCAGCCCCCGAGGAGAGCATTCAATCTCCCGCAATCTTGCGAAAACGTTTGTCGAGCGCTGGAAAGCTGAGCATCCGGGCGGTGAAGTCATTGAACGCGATCTCGCGAAGATGGACCTGCCCTATATGAATCTGCCATGGGTGGGAGCCAGCCTTACGCCTGCAGAGAAGCAAACTGCTGAAATGCAGGACCTTCTTGGGGTATCCAACGAACTTGTCACCGAGCTTCTGGCTGCGGATCATATTGCGATCAGCACCCCGGTTTATAACTACAACATCCCGGCAAACCTCAAATCCTACGTGGACCACATCGTGCGCAAGGGCCTGACTCTCGGCATGACTGGCGAGGGCCTGGTCCATGGCAAAAAATGCACGGTCCTGATGGCCTCGGGTGGTGTCTACACCGAGGGCTCGCCGATCCGGGACCGGGACATCGCAACGATGTATCTACGCCTCATTCTCAAGGTCATCGGAATCGAGGATGTTACGTTCGTTTCCGCAGGTGGAACCAAAGTTGTCGACCTTGGAGAAAGACCACGAGCCGACTTCCTCCAGACGTTTGAACCCGCCGTGACGTCTGCAGCGCAATCGTAATCCGCAAGACCGATTCGGGTGCCCGGGGCAGCCCCCTTCTTGAAAACCTTTGGATCAAAGGCTCAATTTGCACCAAGGACCAATCGAATTTTTTCTTGTGGCTTCTTGCAGCCAGGAGTGATCCAAAAATTTGGAGCTGCACCATCCAAGCGGATCAGAGCCACTTCCAGCATATCCTGCAAGGGCTCTGACCCGCTTAGCTTGCTATGATCGGTCTACACGGCGCGGGGGCGCCGATCATCAGGGAAGTGAAACCATGACGACACGATCCAAGGGACCGTTGGCCGGCTTTGGCTGGCTGAAGCGCGGCATCAGCGTGAGCTACCGCCATCCAAAACCGCTATTCGGGGGTGCGGTCTTCCTGCTGCTGGCATGCATGATGCCTTCGCTGATAACGCTACTGATGCAATTCCATTCGATGCAGACGAGCACACAGCCGAGCTTGGCCACCGTCGGTTGGACTACGGCGGTTTCCATGCTGCTTAGTCTGGTGCTCGTGCCGCTCTACGCAGGCTATTTGCAAGTGATCGATGCGGCCGAGCATGGGCGACCGGCCCGCACACGCGGCATCTTCAATCCCTATCGACAAGGCGAAGCATTGCGCGTGATCGGCTATGGATTGGCGCTTATTGTGGTCTACGTCGCCCTGTTCGGAATCATCATCGCGGCGGCGGGAGGCGGTATCGTCAGATGGTATATGCAAATGCTGACCGCACAGGCCGGCCATCAGCCTCCACCAACATTACCCCACGGCTTCGGAATCGCAATCGCACTGTTCGTGGTGCTTGGCATCTTCATGATGGGTTTCTACTCAATCAGCCTTGGTCAGGTCGCGCTGCGTCAGCGCAGCGTGTTCGGTGCCATCGGCGATGGCCTGATCGGCGCGCTGAAGAACCTGTTGCCGCTGCTGGTGTTTGCAGTGAGCCTCGTCCTTGTCTGGATCGTCGCAGCTATCGCCATCGTGATCGTTGCTGCTCTGCTCGCCCTGATTGGCAAGCTCGTCGGCGCATGGCTGGTGTTCGCGCTGATCATTCCGCTTTACATCGCTGTGTTGCTCATGATGTTTACGGTGATGTTCGGAGTGATGTATCACCTATGGCGCGATGTGTGCGGCGACGACATCGTGGCCGACATGGCTCTACCGATCGCCGCTTGATCGGCGTTATCCGTTCCCATACGAAGGCGGCCACGGCCGCCCTCGCTATTTACGCCCAACGCAAGGCGGCACACAACAAAATGGAGCAGTTTGAGGCAGCCCGTTTAGCTCCCGACTCAATCCCATCCTGTAAGGGGCTTTGACCCGGTTAGCTAGTACAACCTGAACCTCTCTGATTTGCGGCGGTTCCCATCGCGGTCGTTTGGGGGTACGGTCACCCTCCGTCTGACCGAAACCGGAGTCCCCTCATGGCCCTGTGGAAAGAACCCGTCAAGACCTCCTCCACCGAAACGCCCGAAGCCACCGACCTGACGCACCGCGCCGTCCCGGAGGCAAGGCCCGAAGCGGAAACACCGGTGCAGCCCGCATTCCGTTCAACACCCACAGCCGCACCCACGCCGAGCAAGCCCAAAACCGAATCGCTGATCGCGCCCGATATCACCATCGAGGGCAAGATCGAAGGTGCCGGCCATGTGCGCATCGCTGGCAACTTCAAGGGCGACGTCAACGTCCGCGGCGATCTCACTATCGAGCCCAGCGCCAAGGTGACCGGCAGCGTGCGCGCCGAGAAGGTCACCATCGCGGGCGAACTCATCGGCAACATCGAATCCGCCGTACATGTGGAATTGCTGCAAACCGGCGCGCTCACTGGCGACCTGAAGGCAGGGTCGCTCAGCGTAGCGGCGGGTTCGCGCATGCGCGGCCAGGCCGAGTTTGGCTGGGACGATGCCGCCGATGGCAACAGCGCCCACAAGACCCTCGGACACGACGGCAAAACTTCGTGAGCAATGCGTCATCGGGCACGGCCGGGGCGACACGCATCTGTCCGCACTGCCGGGAGACCATCCTGGAAAGTGCGAGCGTGTGTCCCGCCTGTCGCCACAAGCTCCGCTTCAGTGAGCCCACCAACGCAACGGCGGCGCCAGCCTCCACACCACTGCGCGTGGAAGGCAGCTTCCGCAACCCCGCCGACAGCGGTGCGTGGGAATACTCGATGGTGCTGACCATCCGCAACGAACGCGGCGAGGAAATCGCCCGCAAGCTAGTGGGCGTCGGTGCCATGCGGCCAGACGAACAACGCACCTTCACGCTAAGCGTCGAAATGAATGCCGCCGTCGCTGGCGGCAAGCGCAGCACATGGCATTGATGCCTGCTTCGACCCGAGCATCAATCATTTTCCGCGTGGTATTACCCACGCACGGTGTTCCGGGATATCGACGACGACATCGTTGTCCTTGAGGAAGCTCAGTCCAAGATTGCCGTCCAGTGCGAGGTCAAGAACCTCCACCGACCCAGTAAAAGCCGCACCATTCAGTAGCGATCCCGATACCTTCTGTTTCTTATGCTCAGTGGAAAGATGAAATAGTCCGGCAAGGTGCTTCCCCACGAGGATGTCGCCGCTATCGTTTCCGGAATCCAACTCGAACCAAGCCGTACCTTCTGGCGTCTTTACTGGAAGATTAATTTCGAGTGCAAGGCCTTGCGCGTCGCGAACGACGTGCACAGGCATGGATGACTTTTTATCCAGCCCCTTTATCTCGCTTGGACTATCCACTACTTCCAGTACTCGGTCGGTAAGCGAGTAGCGAAAAGTCTTATTGGGAAATAGATCCAGTGCGAGCGATCCATCGATGTGGGGGCTGCCGGGAGGCAGCAGACGCGTGAAATCAAATACGCCCATTGTTTCTGGCGTTACGTCAATCTTGCCAATTTTTACGGCAACACCATCGCAGCGCAGCATGTCGATGCGTTTGGATTGCATGGTGAATCCACTCATCTGTCCCCAGGGCTTGCAACCGATGTTGGCAGCAAACTGCGGATTCATGATGCTGTTGCCGCCACCCGTGTCGAACAAGAATGTGCCCGGCTTTCCATTCACGACGGCTTGAATCGTCCAGCCAACTGAGGTCGGTGTCAGGCGAATGTCTTCGGCGCCAGCTGAAATCGGGACAGCAAGAAACATCATGAAAGCCAGGATCTCGCAGGCGGTTTTATGTACGTGACGCATGGCGCGTGGTTCCTGATTAGGTTAGATGAAGGTCGTGAACTTAAAGCGATCGCTGAATTCGCCCAATGTTTGGATGTAGTGAATCAGCTAACGTTTCTCCTGGCGCGGACCGCCATTTGCGTCTTGAGAGCTCAAACGATGAAGCCTCGACAGGACCTGCCTGGGTTTGGAAGGAAACCGATACCGGCATTCTTCGAAGCGGTACGCTACATCTCCTGAAACAAACTTCGATGCAGTTTCCTGGCTGTAGCGCCCATTGGATTGAATGATCTTTGCGTTTTTGTATGGACCTAAACCGTGAGTAACGCTCAACCATCATTGCCAACGATGTTGCCCGCGGGCCAACACTACGGGACAACCCTGCAGAGCCTGTCTACAGGGCGCGTGACGATATCTCGAATTCGCTACCAAGCCGGGACGGCTTCTGTTTTGCACGGAAACGAGTGCGCGTCTGTCATGTTTGTAGAAAACGGCCATTGTTTGAAAACGATGGGGAACCGAGCCATGGAGCTGGCACCGAACTCTGGTTTGTTCTTGCCTCCCCAATGGATCCAGAAAGATCTCTTTACTCCGGCCACGACTTTCCTGTCGGCTGAATTCAGCAATAATTTCCTCGGCGAGCTTCGCGAGTCGGCGCCCGTGGCGAACGACGCAATGGAAATTTCGGCATCCGAAGTTCGTTTTCTTCAGTCCCGTTTGCTTCAAGAGTTGATGGATCCGGATCCGTTCTCTGCTCTTGTTATTGAGGGTTTTCTAATGGGCGCGGTCGCACTGGCGCATCAGCGCTCGCTGCCTCGTGGTTCTGTCCCGCCCGCGTGGCTTCGCCGAGCCAGCGAACTGCTACGTGAAGATATGAAGGAGCCCAAATCCTTGACTGAGATCGCAGCCTTGGTGGGTGTGCATCCTGCGCATTTATCGAAGGAATTCAGGCGCTGGTTTCATTGCACTCCGGGCGAATATCTCAGAGAACTGCGTATCGAATCGGCCAAGGAAAAGCTCCAATGTTCAGAATTCACTCTGGCAGATATTTCGCTGGAGACAGGTTTTTCCGATCAGGCGCACTTCTCGAATGTTTTCCGCAAGCAGACGGGCTTCACCCCATCAAGTTTTCGTCGAAACTTCAGGAAAACCAGCTCTTCGTCTAAGCCCTGAATTTTTCTTTAACGGCACACGGCTCACCCAACAAAATATGCAACCACAAAGTGGGTGGCTGTTTTCTGCGTTACGTCGTTGTCTGACAAGGTAACAACCACACTCCCAGCTCCGCCGCCTGAGCAGTCGTCAGTGTGCCGCATCGACCGGTTGAGACCGCCACCCAAAGGCAGCTCATGACTTGAGCAATCGCAGTACGGCGAATGTCTTGAAGCGCCGCACCTGCGGCGAGCGATTGATATACCGGTGCACGAAGCTATCGTATGCGGCCATATCCGCCACCTGCAGCTTAAGCACGACGTCCACCTCGCCAGTGACGTAATGAGCTTCAATCACCTCGGGCGGAGCTGCCATCGCACGCGTGAATTGCCTAATCGTGGCGGCGGAGTCGTCCGCCAGTTCCGCCAACAGGAAGACGCTCAATGGCAGCGATGTTTCTTCGAGCACTACGTCGGCCCTGGCGCCGCGGATGATCTCGTTTTCGATCAAGCGCTCCATCCGCCGCTGCACGGCGCTCGCGGATAGATGCACGCGCTTGGCGATGGCGGCATAACTGAGCCATGCGTCGGCCTGGATCAATTCCAGGATCAGTCGGTCACGATCGTCGATGCTCACAGCCATGCCACAGACTCGCACAGGAATCCTGCGTGAACCAGCCGGAGACGCGCGGAATACCCGCGGTTGATGACGTATCTTTCGGGCAGGTATCGGCAAGAGATCGAGGACAATGTCGGAAGCGCAAGCAATCGATGATGCGGACAGGGCCTTGTCGAGCCCCATCAGCGGCCTGGAATTCCTGATCGGCGCGGCCATCGTGCTGGGCCACAATGTGTGGCACGTCTTGCCGAACGAGGTGCCGATCCTGTTCGTGCTAGGCCTCGTGTCGACGCGCCTGCGCGAAGGTGGATGGGCGGCGCTGGGACTCAAGCGACCGAAATCGTGGCCGAAAACAATCTTGCTAGCCGCCGGTGCAACGATCCTGCGATTGCTGCTCGGTACCTTGGTCATCGATCCGTTGACCGCTCATTTCTGGCCGAAGCAGATCGCACCGAAGGGAACCGACAGCATCGTGCACAATCCGACCGCAGCGTTGATCGCGCTGCTATTTGTCTGGACCTTCGCCGCTTTCGGCGAGGAAATAAGCTACCGGGGCTACCTCACCAAACGCGGCGCCGACGTGGGCGGCGGTTCGAGCCTTGCATGGTGGACGGCGACCATCGTCGTCGCGGTACTGTTCGGCTACGGCCACTACTACAAGGGGCCGGCAGGCATCCTTGATTCGTCGGTGGCCGGTCTGATCCTCGGCGCGGCGTTCCTGCTCTCCGGCCGTAATCTCTGGACGACCATTCTGGCGCACGGATTCATCGATACCATTGCCGTCGTGCTCGTGTTCCTGGGACTGGCGTCATGAGGCCATCGCGCTGGGTGTCCCGCCAGTTCCGCTCATGTTCGCTTGCGCTGGCGAAGGCAGGCTGGCAACAACGCGGTAGAAGAGTGGTGTCGGACAAGAATGGTGTCAGGGACAATTTGATTGTCACGGTGGCGTGAGAAACGGTGTCGAAAATTGTCCCTGACACCTTTTCCTCAGGTTTTCTCGCTTGAGAAAGTGCACTTCGACCCTGATGCTCTTGACTCTACGACTCCGTCCAGCATGTGGCCATGTTCAACAAAATCAGAAACTGGCGCATACGGCGCATCGTCGCTCGGCACCCGATCGCCGAATCGCTCTGGCAAGAGGCGCTGCAGCGCTGTGCCCCGGCGCGCAGGCTGGGCGCTTCCGATCAGGCGACGCTGCGCGTGCTGGCAACGTTGTTCCTGGAGAGCAAGGCGCTGGAGCCAACCAAGGGTTTGCAGCTTGACGACGCCGATCTTGTCTTGCTCGCGACGCATGCTTGCGTACCCATCCTGAAACTTGGCATCGATTGGTACGACGGCTGGCGCAGCATCATCGTGTACCCGGACGCGTTCATTCCACGTCGCCCAAAAATCGATGCCGCTGGGGTGGTGCATCAAAGCGACACCCTATTGGCTGGTGAGGCATGGGGGCGTGGCCCGGTGATCCTGTCGTGGGCAAATGTGCTGGATGCCGGCAAGAAACCGGGGCGCAACGTGATCATCCACGAAATGGCGCACAAGCTCGACATGCTCAACGGGGACGCCAACGGCTTTCCGCCATTGCATCGGCGCATGGATCGCCGCGTGTGGTCGCAGGTCTTCTCGAGCGCGTGGGATCGCCTGAAGGAGGAACAACGCAACGGGAGCGAGTTGCCGATTGACCCGTACGCGCTCGAAAGCCCGGCCGAGTTTTTTGCGGTGGCCAGCGAACAATTTTTCGAGACACCAGCAACACTCCAAGAGCATTTGCCGGACGTCTATCAACAGCTCGAGCAGTTTTACCGGCAGCACCCGTTCTGAGCGTTCAGTGACAAAGAATGAACCTCTCAAGGTTCTACAGGCAGCGTGACTGTGGGTTCCGGTGGTTATGGGTCGAAAGCGGAATTACTTCAAATACTTTTCAATCGTGCCGACAACTTGCCTACCCTGCAGGCTGGAGCCTTCGGGGTTGAAATGAATGTCATCCAAGTAGAAATTCGGATAGCGCAGCATCAACGTGTATTGATCGTCAACGGCGATCAAATCGCGATTCACGATTTGCAGTGCCTCAGCATTCCTCACCTTGATACGCTTATTTGAAGGACCAAGCGGATCGTCCTTTTTTACCGGAGTTGTGGATGCCCAAATGAGGTGGGCGCCGGAAGCGATCTTTCGAAGCGTCGTAACATAGCTCGGGAAGAATGCTGCGTACTCCTTTTCGGTATAAGACCAGCCATGCATCCCGTTATTGAAATGAATTACGCTGAATTTCACGCCCTCCAACGCAGCGAACTCGTTCAACTGTATATCCAGGCGCGGATCTCCCAGGCTGGTCGAAGCAGCAAATAAATAGACATTGGCTCTACCGCTGAGCTCTCGCTGCACCTCGGGGAAGTAGTTGCGAGTAATGGAATCTCCGACCAAGAGAACGTTCGGCAGCTGATGATCCACTTGGGTAGGCCTAACCGCCCAGGTCCATTCGATGACTTCAGGTTGAGAAGTTGACTGCGCCTGGCAGCACGCCGAAATGCACAAAAGTGTGCACAGACTGAGCGCCACCCATACCTTGCAATGATTACGGATCATTTTTTCCTCATGCGTCCGATGGATTGAGAATGCGCGTCAGCTACGCGTTTACAGTGATTAGCCTCACCACTTTTCAATCCTATACGCAGCTCATGCTGAGAGGCAGCACTAGCCGCATTCCATACCCTAGCGGCGGCGTCCAAACGCGCTTCCGGCAGGACTCCATGGGATGTCCGCGCCGTCGAAAGTGGGCCTAACAAAAATGCCAGCACACCCGTTTGTCAGCAACCAGCCCGTTTGGATGCTAGTCAGGACAAGTGCCCTGTTCAGGCCTTATCGGAATCTATGCTCAACTCGACTGGAATTTGCGCGTGACACCGGAACGACTTCCGTAGAAAGTGCACTCTTACCCAAGTTTCTGACTCCCCCATGAGGAACCTCTGTACATGAAAAAAGCCGCCCTGGCCTCGGCGCTGGTTTCGCTCGCCTGCCTCATCTCAGTTGCCTTGCCCGCTGCGCCCGCATTGGGTTCCGATGGTTCGAAGGTCACGCCCGACATGATCCAGACCGCGTCGGACATTCCGGCCGACTGGAAGCAACCGCAGAGCAACTTCGACTACGTCAAGCGCGAGGTGATGATCCCGATGCGCGACGGTGTGAAGCTGCACACCGTGCTGCTAATCCCGAAGGGCGCGCACAACCTGCCGATGCTACTCGAGCGCACGCCTTACAACACCGACACCTTCACACCCGACAACAGCCCGCACATGGCCGATGCGGTGTGGTCGGGCGACAAGGACTGGGCTGACGGCAGCACCATCCTGGTGTGGCAGGACATCCGCGGCAAATACGGCTCGGAAGGCAAATACATCATGACGCGCCCGCCGATGGGGCCGCTCAACCCGACCA
Source organism: Rhodanobacter sp. A1T4 (assembly GCF_014207185.1). Classification (GTDB taxonomy): domain Bacteria; phylum Pseudomonadota; class Gammaproteobacteria; order Xanthomonadales; family Rhodanobacteraceae; genus Rhodanobacter. Next base: position 207,341 of record NZ_JACHCP010000006.1, on the reverse strand, counting down.
CCACCGACGACACCACCGACGCCTGGGACACCATCGACTGGCTGGTGAAGAACACCAAGGAATCGAATGGCAACGTCGGCATGATCGGCTCGTCCTACGACGGCTGGACGGTGGCCATGGCCCTGCTCCACCCGCACCCTGCGCTGAAGGCCGCCGCGCCGGAAAGCCCGATGATCGACGGCTGGATGGGTGACGACTGGTACCACTACGGCGCCCTGCGTCAGGTGAACCTCGACTACTTCAGCGGCCAGACGAGCAAGCAAGGTGAAGGCGAGAGCATCCCGCGCGACAACTACGACGACTACACCAATTTCCTCGATGCGGGTTCGGCCGGCGCCTATGCGGAGGCCAACGGCTTTCGGCAACTGCCTTGGTGGAACCGCTTCTCGGCACACCCGGCCTACGACGCCTTCTGGCAGAACCAGGCGCTGGACAAGCTGCTCGTCGCGCATTCCTCCGATGTGCCCACCATGTGGCTGCAAGGCCTGTGGGATCAGGAGGATATCTACGGTGCCGTGCATGCCTGGGAAGCGCTCAAGCAGGCCGGGCACGGCGCCAACAACCACCTCGTGATGGGCCCGTGGTGGCACAGCCAGATCAATCGCGATGGCTGGAACATGGGACCACTCAAATGGCCCGGCAACACCACCGCGCAATTTCGCCAGAACGTGATGATCCCGTGGTTCAACCACTACCTGCGCGGCACGCCGCTGCCCAAGCCACTGCCCGATGCGATGATCTATAACCCGACCGAGCAGCACTGGGACGGCTTCGCCGACTGGAAGGTGGCCAGCAATCAGTCGCTCACCCCACTCTACCTGCAGGCCGACATGGGCCTGGGCTTCGAACAGCCGAACGGCGACGGCGACAGCTACGTCGCCGACCCGGCCAAACCTGTGCCCTACCTGCCACGCCCGATTCCGCAGAAAAACGACCAGTGGCGCACTTGGCTGGTCCACGACCAGCGCTTCGTGACGAACCGGCCCGACGTGCTGTCCTACACCACGCCGGTACTGAGCAAGACCGTGCGACTGGAAGGCGCACCGATCGCCGACCTCTTCGCCCGCACCACCGGCACCGACGGTGACTTCGTGGTCAAACTTATAGACGTCTATCCCGGCACCGATCCGACCGACCCCACCATGGGCGGCTACGAGCTACCGGTGTCGCTCGACATCTTCCGCGGGCGCTATCGCAAGAGCTTCGCCGATCCGTCACCGATCCCGGCAAACCAAGTGCAGGAATACAAGTTCCGGCTGCCCACGGTGAACTACGTGTTCAAACCCGGCCACCGGATCATGGTGCAGATCCAGTCGAGCCTGTTCCCGCTCTACGACCGCAACCCGCAGACCTACGTGCCCAACATCCTGTTCGCCAAACCGTCGGACTACCGCAAGGCGACGGTGACGATCGAGCACGGACCCGATGGACGCAGTGCCGTACTGCTGCCCGTGGTGGAAGGATCGACCAACAGCGACTGACTGGGCCTTGGCCCTGAAATGAAAGCCGCTGGACAAACGGAAAAGCCCGGTTCGCGAGCGCGCGGACCGGGCCCTGTGAAATCGAGATGCAGTGGGCGCAGCAAGACATGGTCAACGCAGCTGCAGCATCACGATCGACTTGGCCGGCAATACCACGCTCAGCTTGTCGCCCTGAACATGCGCATCGTTGAACGACACCGGCTTCACTGCATTGGGTTGATCAAACGTATTGTGTGAAGTGATCTTTGGCGCGGTCAGAATCTGCCCACCTACTCCCACCGCCTTCAGGCCATCCACCGTTATCTCAACTTTCGCGTCGCGCTCGGGGTCCAGATTGGTCAGCGCGACATAGACATGGCCGTCCTTTGCCCGCACCGCCGAACCATGTACCTCCGGTACAGCGTATCCATCGAGCGTGTAGCTGGGCGTGTCGAGCTGCAACGGCAACTCGGTAGCATCCTGATAAGGCCGATACATCGCAAACACGTGATACGTCGGCGTGAGCAGCATGCGAGCGCCGTCGGTGAGGATCATCGCCTGTAGCACGTTGATCATCTGCGCGATATTGGCCATCCGCACGCGATCGGCATGATGAGTGAAGATGTCGAGCGTCAACGACGCCACCAGGGCATCACGCAAGGTGTTCTGCTGCCGCAAAAACCCGGGATTGGTACCTGGCAGCGGCGCATACCAGGTTCCCCACTCGTCGACCACCAGGGCCACTTTCTTGTCCGGATCGTACTTGTCCATCACCGCACTGTGATGCTTGATCAGGTCATCCATGTGCAGTGCCAGCGACAGGGTTTCAATCCAGCCCTCGTCACCAAAATCGGTCGATGAAGCCAGCGGCGGCCAGCCACCCGGCACGGTGTAGTAATGCAGGCTCAGTCCATCCATGAACTTGGCTGCTTCGCGCATCATCACTTCGGTCCAGTGAACGTCGTCGTTGTTGGCACCGGGCGCAATCCTCATGATGGTTTGCCCCGCGGGCACCTTCACGAAGGTCTGATAGCGTCGAAACAGATCCGCGGCATATTCCGCACGCATGTTCCCGCCACAGCCCCACAACTCGTTGCCCACACCGAAATAGGGAACCACCCAGGGCTTCTCGTGACCATTGGCGGCGCGTTCGCGAGCCAGCGACGATTTGCCCGTAGCCGTCATGTACTCGACCCACTGCGCCATTTCTTCAGGCGCGGCGTCACCCACGTTGCCGGCTACATAAGCCTGACTGCCGATGCGCTCGATGAAGTTCATGAATTCCTGCGTGCCGAAAGCATTCGACTCCGCCACACCACCCCAATGAGTATTCACCCGCGTCGGTCGCTTGTCGCGTGGCCCAATGCCATCGCGCCAATGGTATTCATCCGCAAAACAACCGCCGGGCCAGCGCACATTGGGTACATGCAGGGCATTCAGCGCCGCGATCACATCGTTGCGATACCCGTCGGCGTTAGGGATACCCGAATCCGGGCCAACCCACAAACCATCATAGATACCGTTGCCCAGATGCTCGGAAAACTGGCCGAAAATATTGCGCGAGACCAGTGCGCCTGGTTCATCGACATGCAGTGTGCCATGCACCGATACGACACCCGCTTGCGCCAGCCCCGTCATCATCAGCATCGCCGTCGCCACGCAGACACGGCGCCAGCCGCGCGCAAACTTCTGCTGCATCGTGGATCTCTCCCATAGCGCCGGCGAGGCCATCGCCAAGCTTGAATTTTATTAATACTACAATAGTAAAATAGGGGTGACGAGCAAAAAGGTGTCAGGGACAATTTGAACGCATAGGCGTGCAGCCGACATCCGTCACGCAATAGCGCCTGGCGCTGCAAGTAACGCTGGCGATCTTCGTCGTCCAGAAAGCACGGCAACCGGTTGCTACCCCGCTGCACCACGTGCGGAGGAATACTTGCGATATCGTGGCGTGGAGGTCGGGCCATGCGCGATAGCATCGCTCACGAACGATATGCACCGCGATCAGTACAAGCCGCGTGTCCGCCTTATCTCAGGAGCCATCCTGGTATCAGAAACTGTCCCCGACACCTTTTCTCGCTATTTGTTAAAAACAATAGCCATGTCACAAAAGGTTAGCTGGCACCGTGGAAAATAGCCAAGGATTTTATACTTTTATATAAATAAAATTTACATTGGAGGCTTGCATGAAATCGCGTTCCTTATCGTGTATCAGCCTTATTTCATTACTTGCAGGAAACGCTTATGCGGGCACTATTAATGTGGATTTTACTAAGAATATAGGGACGGTCAATCCTCGGGCGTTCAGCATGGACTCTACCGAATATGGTTCACCACATGACATCGTGCATGATCAGACTGTATACAACTTGATAGCTGCGTTGCATTTGGATGCAATGCGCATTGACTTACAGAACGGCAGCGATCCCCAGTTAGGCGCCGGGAGTACAAGTGGCCCCGGTGATCCATGGGTACAGGCCATCGACAGCACTGGAGCGAAGCCGGTCATAAGGCTGCATACGATTGGTGAGGACGACAACGGCACCGACAGCGGAGGCAGTGCAGCTGATGCACAGGCCATGGTAAGCCGTTATACGGCGAATTATGCCGCTCACGGCCTTTCAAAGCCCGTGCAGTATTACATCATCGGCAATGAGACCAACGCGAACGATTCCAGCGGCTCTAATTTCATAGCCTTTGCTCCCGGAATGCGCAGCGCGTCGGGTGGCTTTACGCTGTATATAGGCGGCCCTGCGTGGGGTTGGTATGACGAAGGCACCATGACGGGATACTTCGCCAATACCAAGAGCACTGCCGGAGGCCCCGATTTCCTTGACTACCATCAATACGGCAACGGCGGCGACACCGATATGTCCGCGAGCCAGCTGCAGCAGGAATTGAACGGCGGAGGCAGCGATAGCGATGGCGATGTGCTGCAATATGGCACCGTGTCGTATCAGGCAGAAATAGCCAAGCTGCAAGGAGATACAGGGTTGCCCATAGAATGCGGCGAATGGAATCTCACTTGGGGGTCTGATCCGGCGCAAGGCCAGCCGTTTAATGCGATATGGGGCGCCAGTGTTATTGGCAATATCGTCAAGGCGGGTGGTGTTTCCATGGAATATGGTGATAGTTCGGGCGGACTTATGGGAGTTGTCAGCCAGAACGATACACCGATGCCGCTATATTACTCTTACTACATGTTTACCGGAGGCGCCCTTTTCCAGCATTTCGGGACGAACATGGTACTGACGAGTGTTACCGGGGATACCACTGTTAATGTGCAGGGTTCCAATGTTGTGCAGAACAACACCCTGGAAGTATTCGCATCAAATAACCCGAAAAATATCGTGGTAATTAACAAAGACCCAAACAATACAGAGACGGGTACCGTTAACCTGACTGGCTATGGCTCAGGGACCATGAATGCGTGGCAGACCACGGGAGATGGGCTGCCGGCCCAAATCGCAACCAACGTTGCAATTACCGACGGGACGTTTACGTATAGCCTGCCTCCTTATTCGGTAACCACCTTCGTCCTTGGAAGCGGCACAACAAATGGGGCCGATCGCAATAGGTGAAGCTGACAGCCTCAATGCCACGGGCAGTTTAATTAGTCACCCGCGGGAAACAGGGGCGGAAGTAGCTAAATCATCGACCTCGCAGCAAAGACCAACGCAAGGCGACCGCGACGCCGACAAATGGAAAAGCTAAACCCAGCGCTCGGCTTAACTGCCTTCCTCCCCTTCGTCTCAGCATGTGGTCGCAGCAGCCGATTGCTGCTCCGCTGCACCACGTGCTGAGGAATGCCTGCGATATCGTGGCGTGGAGGTCGGGCCATGCGCGATAGCATCGCTCACGAACCATGTGCATCGCGATCAATGCAAGCCGCGTATCCGCCTTATCCCAGGAGCCATCCTGTTGCCAGAAACTGTCCCTGATACGTTTTCTCCGTAACACCGTTATTTCTGGCACTTCGTCACCTGTGTACTCATACTTTTCCACGATAATTCGTCGGAGCCATCACCCCGCTCGCATCGTTATCACATCCGTAAAATCACAAGGAGCTACATGATGAAACGCATCCTGTACGTAGCCGCACAGGCTATCGTGAGCACGACTCTCCTCGGCATGTCGGCGCACGCGTCGACCGCCAAGGCCACGATCGGTGAATTCGCAACGCCTTCCCTCTCCAGCTCTCCGCAGGGTGTCGACGTCGCTGGCAATGGCGATGTGTGGTACGCCGAGACCAGCGCAGGGAAAATCGCTGTCCTGCATCCGGATGGCACGTCGTCCGAATTTCCCATACCCAACAGCGGCCAGCCTTTCATCCTCAAGGCGGGTGAAGATGGCATCTGGTTTACCGATAGCGCGACGCATGCCATCGGGCATCTGGCCCCGGATACCGGGAAGATCGATGAGTATGCGATTCCCTCCGGGGCGTCGCCGTTCTTTATCCAGATCGCTTCAGACGGCAGCAAATGGTTTACCGAAACCGCAGGTATCGGCCGGCTCTCTCCGCGTGGCGTTGTTACCGAATGGTCAGTGACGCTGGAGCACGCCGACGACAACATGGAGCAGTTGAGCCTCGATCCCTTGGGCAACGCCTGGTTCGTGGAACGCAACTTCGATGGCGCCGGCGCGGCGGGTACGAACAAGGTTCGCCGCCTCAATCCATCGACGAATGTGATCAGCACCTACATGGTGCCGACGCTTGGCGGCACGCCCTCTGGCGTGGTGGCCAATGCCAATGGCACGGTGTGGGTATCGGAGTATTACGCCAATGCCTTGGCGCTACTCATCCCGTTTGCAGCCCCTCACAGCGATGCCGTTGTCGTACCCAATACGCTCAGGGCCGGCAATCAGGTCGTATCGGTATCACGCACCATGGCGGAACGCACGCCAAGTACGAGCACGCCGGTGGCTCCCAGCTTCCATACCGTCCGACCAGCCATGACGCAGGGATGGATCGAATATCCCATCCCCACGGCCAACGCTGATGCGGAGGACATGCGCGTGGATCGCCAGGGGCGCGTCTGGTTTGAGGAAGACACAGGATTGCTCGGCCGCCTCGACCCATTTGAGGTTCGATTTACCGAATACACGATTCCTTCGCCCAATAGTGGCTACTACAACATCGCACTGGACAAGAGGACGAACTTGCTTTGGTTCACGGAGGCCGGTGTCTTCGCGCCGGTGACTACCAAGATCGGGTATTTGAATACGCAATATTAAGGGAGACAAAAACGGTAAAACAGGGGCAGCGTGGACTTCTTCCCAAGTCAGCCGCGCTCAGAGAAAGTGCACCCCGACACCCTTGTTGTTCAATCCGCGCACAACGTGTTGATCGATCGATGAGGTTGGCGGGGAACCTCATGCTCTGACCCACCTGTTTTTTAGGGCCATGCCGTGTCGCTCAATTTATTTTCTGGCCGCCGGGATGGGATTCGAAGCGCGGCGGCGTGGCCTCGTCGGCGAATTTCCAGGCGCTTAGATAGGCGAGCTTGAGGATTTTCGCCATCTTCGGATAGTCGATCTTGTCGGCGGTGTCGCTGGGGTGGTGGTAGTCGGGGTGGAAGCCGGTGAACCACCAGAACGCCGGCACGTTGTGCAGCACGAATGGGAACTGGTCGGAGCGGAAGAACACATTGAGGGCGTATTCGTGATCGAAGCGGTCGTCCAGCACCAGGCCCACCTGCTGATTCTGTTTGGCCACGGTGCGCTGGTAGTCGGGGCTGTAGGCGGCGCCGATCAGATTGAGGCGATTGCTGGTATCGGCTGGCACCTGGATCAGGCCATCAGTCTGCGCGCTGGGCTTCTCATCACGACCGATCATGTCGAAATTGATCATCGCGCGCGTGGTGTCCAGTGGGCGCAGCGGATGGGCCGCCAGATAGTAGGCGCCGAGCAGTCCGCGCTCTTCCCCGGCGAATACCGCGAACAGGATCGAACGCTTGGGCTTGACCGGGTTGCTGGCGAAGGCATGGGCCAGAGTCACCACGCCCACCGTGCCCGAGGCATTGTCGTCGGCGCCGTGCCAGATCTTGCCGTCGCTTTCACCGTCGTGATCGTGATGGGCACTGATGATGACGGTTTCCGGTGCCAGCTTGGGATCGCTTCCCTCGACCAGGCCGACCACGTTCCAGGTAATACCTTCGCGCCGCGAACTGTTGTGCAGGTGCAAGCTGATCGCGGTATCCGTCAGCGCCAGCGAGTGCGATTTGAGATCCTTGTCGATGGCATTCTGCAAGACGGCCGGCGTACTGCCGCTGTTCGCCAGAAGCTGGCTGGACACCTCGGCGGAAATCACCATGCTGGGAATGTGCAACGCGTTGTCCACCAGCGCCTGGGCGGGAATCGGGTTGGCTGCATGTTCGGCCTGGTGGCCGATGCGAACGCGGATCTCCTGGGCCGAGGGATGGTTATGCGATGGCTCGGGGGCTATCAGCACAGCAACGGCACCGTGTTCCTGCGCGTTGAGTACCTTGACGTAACCGGTGGCATAGCGGGTGTTGCCGGTGCCATTGAAGATCGAGCTGGGGTCGGTTTCCTGCGGCTCGTGATCGAACACGATCACCACCTTGCCCTTCACGTCGAGACCAGCGTAATCGTCATAGCCAAGCTCCGGCGCTGTGATGCCGTAGCCAGCGAACACCACCGGTGCATCGACGACATCGCGATCCTCGGGGAACGCGCCCGAAACGTCAGGGGTCTTCCACTGCGTGCTTTGGCCTTGGCGCTTGAGCGTGAGTCGCGTGGCCTGAGCGTCGGGCCGGTATTCGATCAGCGGCACCGCCTGCAGATAGCTGGGGCGGCCCTGGCCGTCGGTAGCCGCCGGCGTGAGCCCCGCCTTGGCAAACTCCGAAGCGATCCACTGCACAGCGACATCGTCGCCGGGCTGCAACGAAAGCCGGCCATGCAGCGCGTCGGAGGCGAGAAAGCCGATATCGGCCCGCAGGTCGATCTCGCGGATCTGCGCGAGCCCCGGTTGTTCGCCCGCAGGTACCGCGGCAAACGCCGTAGCGGATAGACACGCGGCAAGCGCGAAGGCGAAGAAGGTGCGAGGCATGGAATCTCCAGAAAGGTGTGGACGTCTGGACGTCCAGAGGTAGAACCATGCAGACTGCCATGTTGGCAGCGCCTGGACAACCCGAGACAATCCTCGCTCAGGTACTGATGACCCAGCCACGACATCATCCGCTACACCGCGCCAGCTGATGAAGGCGTCACAAGCCCTGACCCGGTTAGCTTTGCTCCTGCTTTGCAGCCGCCTCGGTCTCCGCCGACTTCTGTGCACGTTCCTTGATCTTGAGCATACGCAACTGCTCTGACTTTTTGAGTCCTTCGCGAGCCTCTCGCGATAACCTCAAAGGCCAGATTTTGGCCGGTGCTCTTGCATCGTCGTTATCCGCTTGGACCAAGATCCAAAACCGGACGGTCGGAGCGGACTTTCCCGCATGCGCAGCTGACGCGTGCCGACAGACAATGCGAAACCTAGGCAGCATGCCAAAGGTGCCGATCAGGTGTCCATTAAATCCCGATAACTGCAACCCGCCCTTTTTTGCAGCGAAAGTGCACCCATGTTTATGTACCAGTTTCCGAATCAAGGGAACCCTGAATGAAAGAACCTGTCTACCGAGGTTAGCCGCGACACGCGCTGACGGTATGCGCAGGTTTCGTGTAAGTAATTGGCTTGAAATAAGGCAGTGTCATCGAACGTTCCGGGCAGGCCCTACATCCGCAAGAGAAGGATCGCGCGCGCGGTCTGGCATTACTCGACAGCGAAACGCGCGAGACCTTGGGTCGCAAGCGCTGGCGACAGCCAGCGCTGAGGCGCCCGGTGCTGACGCTCGTGCTGGTGTTGGTATTGGTACTGCACGCACTGTTCGCGTTGGTGCTGTGGTACGAGATGCAGCCCAAATTGCCGCAGCTGGCGGTGGCGCCTGTCGATAGCGAGAGCGAGCAGGCACTGGTCATACGTCTGATCGATCATTCCAGCGAGCCGCGCGTCGCGCCGCCACCTGAGCCACCCTCGCCGCCCACCTTGGTGCCGCCGCGGCAGGTGGCGACGCCGCGCGTTCGCCCCGTGACGCACGAGAAGCCGCGAAGTGATGCGATGGTCGTGCAAGATCATGCAGCGGCACCTGCGCCAGCCGCCTCCGTGGCCACGCCGTCCGCTTCCAGTGTGTTCGCGAAAGATGGCTCGGTGCGGCTGGCGCCCGAAGCTCCGACCAACTATGCAACAACCAACGCCAAGGGCGCACCGCCCAAGCCAGCGGACGATCGTCAGATCATGCAGCACGACTACAACCAGATGCACACCAAGACCACCCGCTTCGAGAAATATTTCCCGCCACCGAACGAGACGGTCGGTGGCGCAGTGGGTCGCCATGTAGGCGATGTCATCAAAGGGATTGCCGAAAGCATCTGCGATCCGAAGAAACCTGGTTTCAACCCGCTATGCGGCACGCCGCCCATACCGCCCTCACCCAAGGACGGCGACGAGCGCCTCAACATGCCGTCGCGGTCGCTCGCCGACGATCCGAATCCACCCAAGCCGCCGCCGCTATCGACCTGTTTCGCCGAGTACAGGGAGATCAAGCCGCTATCCTACGGCTGCCCCATCAACACGCCTGATCTGGCCTTCAAGGCCGACGTGCGCGAATGCATCGATCTGTACCGTGCAGGCAGATACCTCAAGCCATATTGCCCCGCCGATACACCCAAGCGCGCAGCGGCCGAGGCGTCGGCGCCTGCGGCTTCCGCTAGCGTGGGTTCGCACTGAGCACGGTCGACCACACGCATCAAAGCGGGTCAGATAAGAACTTCAGAAGGTGCTACTGGCAGCCTCAAAGGAGACGGAGTGAACTGCCCTATTGACGCTGATCGTGAAAACACCATCCCGATGGTTATCGACTTGACCTGGCAGGTCATTGCGCGCGAAGCCGGCGCAGAAAACACTCGCTCGAATCTCGAAACCTGGAGAATGAAGATGCGGGCAGTGAACCGAATCTGGATCATCGTCGTGGTGCTGATTGCTCTTCCCGTGCATGCGGAGCAAGGGGTCGGCGACTATCGTGGCCTGCCTACCGACCTCGCCGCCGCAGCGACTGCCTATGACATCGCACAGATGAAGTCCGACCGATCCGGGCTCGAGCGGCTTCTCGCTGACGATTACATCCTGGCGAACATCAGCGGCAGGAACGAGAGCAAGACTGAATCCATCGCCGATTCGGTGGTGCCTGGCAACAAGACAACGTACGTTGCGATCAGCCGGCAGGTGCGCAAAGCATGGTCGAATGGTGCGGTGCTCGGCGGGATGGTCGATGCAAAGGGGGTATCGATCACGGCAAGCCTTACACGATGCGAGCGCGCTTCGTCGATGTATGGGCGAAGCGCGACGGCCAATGGCAGGTCATCTTCACCCAGATCCATCGCGTGCTGCCAGGCGGATGAACTCAATACATCATCGCTTTTCGGTCTGAGGATCGGGTTCCACACGATTCTGCCGGAGCCGGCACTGTGTTACGGCGCAAGCATCTGGAGATATTCTTGTGTGAGAGCACCACCGGAAGGATTACCCATCGCCACGCTCCCGGCCCTTGTATCCCATCCGCCGATCGGCGCGTTGCTACGCGAGTGGCGCGCGGCACGACGTCTGAGCCAGCTCGACTTGGCGCTGGAAACGGGCATATCGACGCGACACCTCAGCTGCATCGAAACCGGCAAAGCCCGTGCGAGCCGCGACACGGTATCTCGCCTGGCTGATGCACTGAGCATGCCGCTCAGGGAACGCAACGCGTTGCTGCGCGCAGCAGGCTTCGCGGCGATGCATCCCGAACGCCCGCTGGCTGCCCCGGCACTTGATCACGTGCGCCAGGCAGTCGACCTGATCCTCGCGCACCAGGAGCCGTATCCGGCTTTCGTAATCAGTCGGCACTGGGACGTGTTGGCAACCAATGCGGCGGCCGTCAGGGTGGGACATATGCTGATGAAGGGCCGGCCGAGCAAACATGTCAATCTGCTGCACCAGATTTTCGACCCTGATGACTTTCGCCCGGTGATCGCCAACTGGCACGAGGTGGCCACCCGATTCATCCGGCACTTGCACGACGATCTCGCCACCAATCCGACCGATCGCCGGACGCAGCAGCTGCTCGAAGAAATTTTTGCCTACCCCGACGTTCCGGCACGCTGGCGCGAGCGTAAGCTGGGCGAGGAGCTATCGCCGATCGTCAACTTCACCTTCCACAGCGCGTTTGGCGAGCTTCGTTTCTTCGAAACATTCACGACCTTCGCGGCGCCGTACGACGTGACCCTCGACGAACTACGGATCGACTGCACTTTCCCGGCCGACGATCACACCGCTGTCGTGTGCGCCGACCTCGCAGCACGGGAAGCTTGAAGTCCGACTCAAAGCTCGAACGAGGCCAGCTCACCCCGACACCTTTTTCTATGCCGCCGCCTCATGCCGCAGCGGATTGCCTGCCTGCCGAATCTTGCGGGCCAATTCCTCTTGTATGTGGTAGCTCGCCTGCACCAGCGCATAGTCCACTTTGGCCTCCAGTCGCATCGTGTGATACGACACCGCGAGATCAATCGCCAGGGAATATGCCTTCAGATTGGTATAGAACGAAAAGACCTGCAGCATCTCGGACGATGAAGCGCCATCAAGGAGATCGCTCAGCGCGCGCTCCCAGGCGATCGTCGACCAATTTGGCGTCGCATGTACCGCGATCCATTCGTGACCACTCAGATTGCTGCGATCACGCACCGGATTTTCAAGATCTGTCTGCGCCAGATACCCTTCGAGTGCAGCAAGATTGTGATCTATTTCAGCCGTCACTAGCGCCCGGGCGGTTTGCGTGCGCGCGATCTTTGCCGCCCTCTCCTGTACGCGCTGCGTTCTGGCGGTAAGGCGGACTGCGACGATCGATATGACCGCACCGATGGCAGCGCCGATCAGAGTCCCGATCAAACCCACCATTGCATCCGAACTCAGCGCCTTGTCCCGCACGGGCTCAGCAGAAACGGTGGCAGGCTCTGTTGTTGATGGGCGCTGCTCTGCCGATACTCCCGTGGTAAACGCACACGCGAGACAAAGTGCCGCCGCAAGAAGCAAATACCGGTGCATAGCAATCCCCTGCTTTAGCTGACTCCCAAAGTGGATCTAGGCTAGTCAAACCACCACTACCCTCACAAGAGCTGACGTACGTGATCGTACATGTCCGACGAAAGCCGGGTGTCAGAGTGCGCTTTCTCAAATAGTCCACTCTGATAGTCCACTCTGACCCCGATTTCACGCTTGGCGAAAGTGCACTCTGCCCCTGTTTTTCTAAGTTCGGGGGCTAAGTTCGCCGCGGAATGGCCTCCGCGAAAAAATCGGTCACTTGTCGGACACGGGCCGGAACGAAACGGCGTTTCGGCCAGATGAGGTTTATATCTCTGACATCGCTCATAAATTCCTCGAGGATCGTAATGACATCGGGATGGCGGAGTTCATCAGCAAGGGAAACCTTGGCGAACATGCCAATTCCAACACCGGCCAGAACGGCGGTCCGGATCGTTTCGACACTGTTGGATGAGAGATTCCCCTGAACCGGCACGCTGAATCGACCTTCTTGCCCCACGAACGGCCATTTCGCCGCCTCTGTTACGCCGCCATACAAAAGGCAGTTGTGCGCAACGAGTTCCGCGGGGGTCTTTGGTATCCCGCAGCGCTCGAAATAACGACGGGATCCGACGCATACGAGCGGTGTGATCGCCACGCGCCTGACAACCGCGTCGGGTTCATTGACAGGCCCCACGCGTATCGCAAGGTCGATCCGATCTTCCACCATATCGCGCACGATGTCCGAGAGAACGAGATCCACCTGAAGGCCGGGATTGAGTGACAACAGGTCGGGGATAAGCGGCAAAACATGAAGGCGGCCGAAAGTACCCGATGCGGCGATCCTAATTAAACCCGAAACACCCAGCGTGCTTCGGGTCAGTTCGCTATCAGCGTCCTGCATCTCGTCAATAAGCGGCTTTGTCCGATCGTAGTATCTCCGCCCTTGATCCGTCAGGGTCACCCGGCGTGTGCTTCTGTTGAACAGCATCACGCCCAGGCGTTTCTCCAACCCACCGATGGCCTTACTGATGGCGGACTGTGAATCCCCGGTTGTGCGCGCCGCGGCGGAAAAACCGCCTGCTTCAACCACGGCTATGAAGGCGTTTAATTCGTGGAATCGATCCAACCCATTCCTCCAGGGAATTAATATTATGAAAACTTAAGCCATTATCATTGGTTCCGATATCACCCACAATCCAGCTCTCTCCGCAACTGAAGGACTGGTGTCATGAATATCGATCTTACTGGCCGCAAAGCGGTCGTTACCGGGTCTACGGCAGGTATCGGCCGAGCCATTGCCGAAGGGCTGGCACGCGCTGGCGCTGCAGTCGTGATCAACGGCCGCGGCCAGGAAAGGGTCGCTGCAGCGCTTCGCGATTTGCGCAAGCTTTTCCCAAAAGTTGAGTTCACCGGCGTCTGCGCCGATCTTGCGACCCCGGAAGGCGCCGCGGACTTGTTCGCGCGGGCACCGGATGCGGACATTCTCGTCAATAATGTGGGCACGGGGCGCCCGAAACCCTTCTTTGATATTGCCGACAGCGAGTGGATCGATCTCTTCGAGCTGAACGTCATGAGCGGCATTCGCGCCGCCCGCCACTATGTGCCGAACATGACGAAGCGCGGCTGGGGGCGTGTCGTGTTCATCAGCAGCGAGTCCGCGCTTGCCATCCCCAAGGACATGATCGACTACGCCATGACCAAGACCGCGCAGCTCGCCATTTCGAGGGGCTTGGCCGAGGCGGTCGGCGGAACGGGCGTCACCGTCAATTCGGTCCTCCCTGGTCCGACAAATTCGGAGATCCTGGGCAATTGGATGAAGGCGAGTGCAGAGGAGCAAGGCATTACGCGAGAGGAAGCCGAGCAGCAGTTCCTGAAAACGATGCGCCCGACAACGCTCCTCAATCGCTTTGCGACAACCGAAGAAGTCGCAAACCTGGTCGTCTATGTCTGCTCGGAGCAGGCGTCGGCGACAACAGGCACTTCCTTGCGTGTCGATGGTGGTGTCGTTCGGACAATAGCGTGAGACACCCGCTTTTGGCACGCTTGACGCGACGCCGAGATGGGCCAAAGCAAATCGATTCCCTCGCGGGGTAGACGACAGCTCAAGTCAAATGCGCCTGCACCAACAGGGTCAGGCTCACTTACCAATGGCCTAGAAATAAATCTAATCTGGTTTCACAACCAAGCCACACACCTAAGTGAATCTGAGATTAGGCATGCCCGTTTTCGGATCTTGGATTGACGAGCTAGGTTTTAAGTGAACCTGCCCCCTCGATTTGTACCCGTAAGTGGGCCTAGGTGGTATTCAAGTACCTAGTGCTCCCTGTCTTCGCCGCCTACGAAATCTACAAGGATCGTCTGCCCGAGATCGTCGTGGAGTATTACAAGGATGTCGTGCAGATGGATGCCGACCTTGCCGCGTACCGTGAGTCGTCGCAAGGCCGGCAGAACAAGAAAGCCGGGTGTCAGAGTGCACTTTTCAAATAGTCCACTCCGCCCCCGGTTTTCAGTCCGGTCTTGCATCGCCGAGCGACTAGAGATCCGCGCCGCTGAAGGCGAACCAGCGGCCATCGTGGAAGGTGTAGCCGTCGACGAAGTGCACCTCCTTCGGATTGCCCGCCTTGTCGGTCGTCTTGAGGATGGAATGGGCCGTCGCGGAGTCTCCGTGGATCACGACGATGGTCTCGAGCTTCGGGACCTCGCGCGCGTCGTCGGCGACCTGCGGGACGCGATCGATCACGTCCTGCCGCGAGCGGACGAGGCCGGATCGGCTGGAGGTCTGGTAGTCAGGCTCCAGGAGGCACGCCAGATATTCCCGGTGGCCGTGGTATTCCGCGGTCAGCCAAGCCTGCTCGATCCGCTGGATCGTCGTGGCATCGCGTTTTTGATCGGGCGCGGCAATCCCGGCGCACGCCACCGCAGACGGGTCGGCGGCACGAGCCTGGAAGGCGAAAGCGCAAAGGATCATGGCGCCGGCGAGCGCGCTGAGGGTGGTCCGGCGAAACAGGAATGAGCGAAGCATCGATGTCTCCTTGGTTGATGGTCGTGGGTTAATGGGCGTGACTTGATGGGCGTGCTCAGGATTGGGCAGATCGGCCCCGCCCGATAAGTGAACGCCGTCATGCCCGCTGCCCATGACAAGCGTCATGGGACAGGATCGCGCCCGAGCGTTAAGGTCGGCCCATGCCCTGGCCTCGCACATCGCTCGATCGCATCCGCCTGCTCGTCCAGGCCGCGTGTGTTCTGATGCTGGCGGCGGCCGGGGGACTGGCCCTCGTGACCCGACTGCTGCAGCCGGAAACCTTTGCTGCCCATCCACACTGGGACCTCCAGTGGACGGTCGCCTATGGCGTGCTGGTCGCGGCCTATGTCGCGGCCGAGTTGGACGGGGCTCCGGGCCTGACGCGGCGCAAGGCCGCCCTGTTCTTCCTCGAGGGCTTCGCCGCCCAATACCTGGTCTGGCTCTACCCGAGCTTTCTGGTGACGAGCATGATCGTCGTGATCGCCTGGCAGGTGGCCTGGATCGCTTCACTGCGCACGGCGCTACTGGCGGCGGCCGCCTTGGCCATGGCCCTGGTCGCCCAGAAGTGCGCCGTCGGCGGACAGGGCATGTCGGCGGTGATCCTGGTCTCGAGCTGTGGCTTCCAGCTCTTCGCCATCAGCGCCGCCCACCTTGCCCGCAGCGAGGCCGTGGCGCACGAGCGCCTGGCCCGCGCAAATGCTGAGCTGACCGGCACCCAAGCCCTGCTGAGCGAAAGCGCCCGCATGGGCGAGCGGTTGCGCATTTCGCGCGATCTGCACGACGTGCTGGGCCACCATCTCACCAGCTTGCACGTGCACCTCGATGTGGCCGCACGGCTGGCGGAGGGCCAGGTGGCGTCCCATCTCGGCCAGGCGCGCGAAATCGCCGGCGAGCTGTTGGCTGAAGTCCGCAAGGTCGTGAGCCAGGTGCGTGTCCAGTCGGTGGATTTGCAGGCGACCCTGCTGGCGTTGGCTGAAGGGGCGGCCGACCTCGACGTTCGGCTCGTCCTGCCCGAGGCACTCGGTGCGCTGGACGCACCTCGGGCGGACGCCCTTTTGCGCTGCGTGCAGGAGTTGATCACCAATACCCGCCGGCACGCAGGCGCGCGTCAGCTCAGGATAGAGCTCACACAAGCTCCCAACGGGGAGGTCCGGCTGATGGCGAAGGACGATGGCGTCGGAACAGACGCCGACGTTACCGAGGGCCAAGGCCTGGCCGGCATGCGCGAACGGTTTGAGGCCCTGGGCGGCTGGCTGGCGGTGCTCAGCCACAGTGGCGAAGGTTTCCAGGTCAGCGGCGCGATTCCGCCCGTGGGCGCGCGGCCGTGATCCGTGTCTGCATCGCCGATGACCAGGCGCTGATCCGCAGTGGCCTCAAGGCCCTGCTGGCCCTATTCGAGGGCATCGTCGTCTGCACCGAGGCCGCCGATGGCGAGGCCGCGGTCGCCGTCGTCACCGCCGATCGGCCGGACGTCCTGCTACTGGACGTGCGTATGCCGAAGCTAACCGGCGTTGAGGTCGTCGAGACCCTCGCCGCGCGAGGTGCCCTCCCACCCACGCTCTTGCTCACGACCTTTGAGGACGATGCAGCCCTAGTGGCCGGCGTGCGGGCGGGCGCACGCGGCTTCCTGCTCAAGGCCGTCACCGCCGAGACCCTCGTGGAGGCGATCCGCACCGTCGCCGGTGGCGGCACGTATCTGTTCGCCCCGCTTGCGGAGGGCTTGGACGCTGCCCGCACCGGCGCCTGGCGCGATGACGCCTTCGAGACACCCGACGCGCTCACGCCGCGCGAGCGCGAGGTACTGAAGCTGATGACCAGCGGCATCTCCAATGGCGAGATCGCTGAGGCGCTGCGTCTCAGCGAAGGCACGGTGCGCAACCACGTCTCCAACATTCTGTCGAAGCTCGGCGTGAGCGACCGTACCCGTGCGGTGCTCCGAGCGCTGGAACGACGGCTCGTCTGATCGGACTTCGCGACGTTCGAAGCTATCAGCAGCACCTCTTGCGGTGATACGCCCGAGACCCCGGGCGACGACCCTGGGAACCGAACAGGGTCAGATTTGACCCTAAGCTTTTGTTTTTCGCGAAACCCGTTCGCGCACCGAGCATTCCCATAAGGGCTCTTACGCGGTTAGCCAAAATAGACTTAAGGCTCACACCTCGCGTATCGGACCTCACTTTCCGACCGCCGCCATCAAAGGTTTTTACTCTGCAGCCAAGTGCGCATTACCCCGATGAGTTCTGCCTTACGCTCCAGCGGCAGCCAATGGCCGGCGGGCAGACTCGTTACAGTAAGGTCGGCGCAGGCCGCGCGCATCGGCTCGCCTTGCTGGTTTCCGGTGATGCTGCAGATCACGTCCCAGTCGCCGTTGACGTACAGCACCGGCTGCGACAGGCAGCCAGCATTGGGCGCCTCGCGAGCGTAGGCGATGTTGGCGTCATCGTTGAGGTACCACGCGTTGGCGGGGCGGAAGCCATGACCCTTGAACGCCTGCACCAGCACGTCGAAATCCGCCGGCGGCCAGAGAGTCGGATCAGCTTGCGTCGGTGGGGCGCGGTGCGCAGCGCCGTAGCGCCCTCCATTGCGCGTGAGCATCGCTGACGGCGATACCTTGCCGATGGCGGCGGGGCTGCCTGGTCGGTAAATCGACGCCAGTGTCGCTGTCTGGTCCGCATCGAGGTCGCCGACCGCCGCATCGAAGTGCTTCGTGTAGTAGCGGAAGTAGTCCCACTGGCCATCCGGATACTGATCAGCCGGGTAAAGCGTTCGGTCGACCAGCGGGACAAGCGTGGGCAGCGCAAACGCGTCGGGGAAATACGCCAGCGAGGTCAGCACGACGCCACGGCTGCGCCTGGGCTCATGCGCGGCCAACGCAGCGGCCACAGGACTGCCCCAGTCGTGGCCGACCCAGATCGCCGGCTTGCCGCCAAGGTGGTCATGCAGCTCCGCCATGTCTGCCACGATTTCCTTGACGGTGTAGGCGTCGCTGGCTGCAGGCGCGGAAGAGCCGCCGTAGCCGCGCATATCAGGAGCGACGCAGTGCCAACCGTCGGCGGCGAACGCGTCCATCTGGGCGCGCCAGATCAAACCGATGCCCGGCCAGCCGTGGAGGAAAATCATCAGCGGTCCGTCGGCCGGCCCGCACTCGATGTAGTGGGTGGTCTGACGAGGCGTGCTGAAAGTGCGCGAAACCAGCGTGGAGGCATGTTGGTCAAGCGCCAGTCCGGCTGCCGCCCTGAGCCGCTGAATTGCGTCTGTCATGGTCGAATACTCCGGTTGAATCAAGGGGGTTCTTGAACGTGAAAAGCGCTCGCGCAACGCCATTGACGACGCATCGATCCTGCCAGAGTTGGTGGCGTAGATTTTTGAGGACGAGCGGTCCAGTTGATGAGCACTATCAGCTAAATCGACGCGGCACCGACGCTTTCGCTGTTTCGTATCGCGACGGAACAAGTGAGGCACTGACGTGGAGCGTCAGTCTTTCCAATCATGTGAGTAAGGCGCTCTGACCTGATTCGCTCCCCAGAGGACGATCAATCATTGGCGTAAGGCGTGCCCGCCATCATTGTCGCCAGCCCGATCGCGCCTTTATCCACGATCGCCAGCAGAACCTTGTGTGCTGCAGCGTTTTTACGGGTTTTTTGATAAGTCTTATGGGCCTCCAACATGGCAACACCCCACGTGGCGACCTGGATGCCGGCGACGAGATGAGCGTCCGCGTCGCCCGGTGCGCGGCCAACCGATTCCGCCATAGCCACCGACACTTCTCGGACGAGCTCGTCGCGGATCGTGCGAGCCCGGGCTTTCAGCGTTTCACTGGCCTCTATGGTCTCGATAAACAGCTGGCTCTGATCGCAAAACTCGACATACGGCCTGCGTTTCGCCACTGCGTGATGGGCAAACGCACGCAGCGCATCGATGGGCGAAAGCTTTGAATCCCTGGTGTGCAATGCCTGGATGAGTTCTTCCCGACCTTCCGCATCGAGGTCGAAAAACATGTCTTCCTTTCGCGGGAAATGATTGAACACCGTCATCCGGCTGACATCGGCCGCTTCCGCAATTTCGTCCACCGTGACCCGGTCGAAGCCTCGCTCGAAAAACAGACGCGTGGCGACGTCCGAGATCGAGGTTCGGGTTGCAAGGCGCTTGCGCGTTCGACGGGCCGGAGGCGTTGACATCAGGACTCATACCCTTAAGAATTATACTTAGTATAATTTTAGACTTAGTTTACATAATACGCGATTGCCTTCTACGGCGTTGGTTGGCCGTCGCAGATGATGCCCCGCCTAACCCAACCTATGGAACCTCATCAATGAATCGGAGTGTCCTGATTTGCGGCGCCAGCTTTGCTGGCCTTTCGACGGCTTATTGGATGGCGACATTCGGCTACCGGGTCACCGTGGTCGAGATAGCTTCGGGGCCCAAGAAGGGTGGCACACCCGTCAATATCCAGGACCGAACCATCGACATCGTCAAGCGCATGGGTCTTCTTGACCAGATCCGCGAGCACGCCTTGAAAATGGAAGTCATGGAGTTCAAGAACGCCGCCGATATCACGGAGCGATCAAGCGTTCGCCCGCAACTTACAGGGAACGACGCACACGACGAATATGAGATCGAGCGCGACGTGCTGCTCGAAATGCTCTTCGACGCGGTCAAGGACAAAGTCGAGTTTATGTTCGGCGACTCCATCCAGTCATTGAACGACGAAACGCACCAGATTGCCGTGAGCTTTAAGGGCAGCGAGCAGCGTTCGTTCGACCTGGTCGTCGGTTGCGACGGCGTCCACTCCACGGTTCGACGGCTTTGCTTCGGCGACGAAGCGCAGTTCCTGCGTTACTTGGGCGCCTATTTTTCGATCACTATCGTGGATCAGTCGCTGATCCCCGACAACACGACGCAAATGTATAACGAGCCTGGCATAGCGGTCATGCTCAATGCCTACAACCAGAAAACTGACATCTGTCTGTGTTTTCAGTCAGAGGATGAAATTCCTTATGACTATCGCAATGAGGATGAGCAGCGTCGAATCATTACGGAGCGATTTGCCGACGTGGGCTGGCGTACGCCTGAATTGCTCGCCCAGGTGCGTCGCTCCGACAGCTTTTATTTCGACAAGCTGTGCCACACGACCATGCCCTCGTGGACGAAGGGCAGGATCGCCCTGGTCGGTGATGCCGCTTATTGTCCCTCCCCGGCCGCCGGTCGCGGCGGGTCACTGGCCATCGACGGCGCGGCGGCGCTGGCCGACGCGTTCGTAGCGTGCTCTGGCGATTTCGAGCAAGCGTTCGAGCAATACAACCAATCGTTTCGACCGTTCGTCGAGCAGATCCAGGCCGAGGTGATCGAGGTCGGGCTCGATTTCTTTATTCCGCGGACCGCCGAAGCGATTCGAGCGAGAAATGCGGGCACGGGGCCGATGGTTTAGCGAGGCGCCTCCGTGCGCTCCTGACAACACTGGCCAGACCGACTCTATAACGACCTTCCCACAAAGTGCCTGTGCGTCGATGGCGTGTATTGAACTGTCCGACATACTGTCGCCAAGTTTCTGCATCAGCCGTGCAACGTCAGATATCGGCTTCTATCCTCGTCGTCGAGAAAACACGGCAGACGATTGTTGCCGCGTTGAACAACGTGTTGCGGAATGCCTGGAAGATCAAGTCATGGTTGGCGTGCCATTTCGCCAGTGACCGGATTGGTTGAAAGCGATGGCAAGCGCATAGTCGCGTCAGCGCTGCGCTATACAGAGTTCTGGGAAGTGAACCTGCCCCCTTAGTTGCTCCGGCGATATCGCGAACACGGCCGTCCGCGCCTGTTGCATTTATCTTTTTATTTCAGATATCTGAAAAGCAGATATAAAGTCCACAGTCCTAATGTCAGCGACGTCGAACGTGGCTCACGCCGGATGAACCTGTTGCAGTTGGCAGTGTTTCAAACCTTGCCGAAGTTTCGCGCACACTGCTACAAACCGAAGACGCCGCCGTCCGAGGCCTGAACCGCAAGGTGTCCCGATTCGACCAGATACCGCATGGCCTGGATCAAGCGGTAATCGGAGAAGCGCCTCTGAAGAGCACCGCGGACCAGGCGAACGGCTTCGTGGGCGCGCCTTGCCTCGTCGCCGAAGGCTGCGAGAATCTGCTCGAGCACTTCGGAGCTGACGATCCGGTTCGGAATTTTTTTTCGAAGCCCCGATCTTTGAAGAACCCAATCGGGGTGGATACCGATCCAGTCCTGGCGCTGTTTCCAGAATGGGTCCTTTTTCCAGCGCGATTCGAGCCCGTAATAGTGATGGCGCTGGGCCAGATACTGATCGAAGCCCGACTCGATATTCCGGCAGTAAGCGTCTATTTCGCCCGATTCACCTCCCAACCAGGAATCGATCGCCCCCGCCGCGGCCAGGCTGCCGCCAAGCGCCTTCGCGATGCCCAACGAGGACAGCGGGTCGTACGCCGAAGCGGCGTCTCCCACGGCAAGCCATCCCTTTTCGGAGCCGGCGAAGTCCAGCATGCTCGAATCGGCGACGACGACCCGGGTGCCCACCAGCTTCGAAGATGCGCTCAACAAGCGCCCGATGTGGGGCGCGCGTGACAGCAGCGGCAGCAGCCGGTCCGGCTGCGTCAACCGGTTTGCCTTGATCTGCGCCTTGTCGGTGAAATACGCCGTGACGAAACGTTCCGCAGGAAGCGCGGCCGCATAGCACCAGCCACTCTCCACGCTCTCCACCAGCGTGTGGTGGGGGAAGACCTCGGGCCGGCCCTCCCACAGGGCGTAGACGGCATGCAATTCGTCGAATCGTATACGCGGCACGCCGAGGCCGTCCGCAACGGCTGAGCGCCTGCCGGTCGCATCGACGACGAAGCGGCAGCGAATCACCGCGCCGTTCCGCGTCGACAGCAACCAGCGTCCGTCGGCGCCGCTGTCGAGGCGGGAATACGACGATTCGACGATATGGACACCGCCCCTGCGGGCCTTGTCGAGCAGGGACAGATCGAAAGCCGCGCGATCCAGCAGCCATCCCTTACCCGAGGCCTTGAACAGGTAGTCGTTATAGGCGAGCGTCGAGTCTCCCCAGGCCGAACAGACGCCATTGGATGGCAGGTGCGGCGTGCACCGCAACTCCTCCAGGATGCCGAGTTTCTCCGCCAGCTCCCGGGCCTGAGGCTGCAATGTTTCGCCGACTGGAAACAACCGGGCTTCGGCCTTGTGGATCAGCGCGATGCTCAGAGGGCGGCGATTGCGCAGGGCGATGGCTGTCCCGCACCCGGCAACGCCGCCTCCCACGATTCCGACATCGCACTCGGTCAACATGACGCCGGGCGCTTCAGGGCTTGTAGTCCTTGATCGGTTTGTCCAGGCGCGAGACTTCCCAGTAGCGCGGCGCTGGCGCCGGCTGATTGCTCTCGACGATGAAGCCCAGGTACTTCCAGCAGGTCACCATCTGGATGTCCGATCGCAGGATGCCGTCGTTGCCGTCGTCGACGAAGTCGCGCGTCCACATCACCTGCTGTGTGGGTGTGTCCTTTGGAAACACGGCGTAAGGTCTTTGCGCGGGCCACCACCAATAGTTGGCGACGTTTTCGCCGGCCGTCTGGTTGGGCGGTTCGCCATACTTGTTCACGCCAACGTTACTGATGTCCTGCAGCGAACACTCGTTGAAATCCGCCTGCCAGGGTTGAGCCATGTATTTGGTCAGGTCGCCCGGCTCGAGCGTTTCGTTGCTGTAATCTCCAGAACTTCCTTTGGTGAGCGACGGGACCAAAGCACTCTCGCCATTAATTCGGAAGAAGTCCGAAGGCCCGAAGGGACTCGGCAACGGCTGGTAGATCGTCGGGCTGCGGGTGATCCAGGTGATTTCGATGCCTGGCGAAAAAGCGCCGCCGACGCAATTGGACAAAGCCGCCTTGTCGAGCGCGGGCCCCGGGCCGAGCTTGGGTAACGGCTCTTTGGTATAGATGCCGTTGCTGTACTGGGATAGAAAGAAGTATTGGGTTTCGGTAAGCCCGAGGTACTTCGAGATGGTGATATTGGAGATCGGATTATCGCCGGCCAGGTACGGCATCAATCCGGACTGGTTCTCGCCGACGTTGCTGGGCTTATCGCCCGGATCACTGAGACCGCGCTGGCGGATGTAGTCGAAGATCTGATCCTGGAAGGTGTCCGGATCGGCGGACTGAGTCACACGATGCTGCTGCGTGCCTCTCCCTGGAATATTGCAGACGTACTGATAGATGTCCGGGCGACTCAGGATGGGCAGAATCTCGTCGGGATAACTGGGCTTGTAGGTGGGATCGAAC
The DNA here is from genome assembly GCF_014207185.1 of Rhodanobacter sp. A1T4. Classification (GTDB taxonomy): domain Bacteria; phylum Pseudomonadota; class Gammaproteobacteria; order Xanthomonadales; family Rhodanobacteraceae; genus Rhodanobacter. Next base: position 183,452 of record NZ_JACHCP010000006.1, on the reverse strand, counting down.
CCGTTGCCGGCGTGTAGTGCCGGATTCACGAACATCTTGCGTACGAAGACGTCGTACATGTTGTCGTACATCGTGACCTGGTTCAGCACCTGTGGCGCGTACGCCGGTGGCGCCGCAATGACCCAGGCAGTGCCGGCCGGGCTCTGCCCGCCGGTCGCGAAATGAACTTCTGCGGACACGATGCCATCGCAGGTGTCGTCGAACCAGCCCTCGTTGTTGGCGTAGTGCGTGATGCGAACGCCGTCAGCGGAGGTCGTCCCTGAGTTGCCGTCGCCCGGCAAGAAAATGAGACCTAGATCGTCATCCAAAACGATAGCGCCCAGATGAGAGATCGGATTCGGCTTCAAGGTTGATAGAAAGGGGTAGTCAGAAGGCGAAAGAGTCAAATCGCTGCGCTCCTCTACCGAAGAAACTTCTCCGTAGGCGGCGAGGATTAGCTGGCGACGATTGGCGTCGTTGATCGTTGCAGGATCGTCGCTCGTGTTTAAAGAAAGGTTGTAGCGCAGTGGATTCGACGGCGCCTCAGGGTTTGTCGGCTTACCCGTCGGCTTGCCCGGTATGTAAGGATTGGCTTTGTTGTTGGCGTCATAGCCCTTGTCGTTGACGAACGCATAGGGCGCCGTCGACACAGGGGTAGAGTCCGAAGGGTACGGGCCTTGCGCGGACCCCGTTTGCTGATCGAACTGGAACCAGCTCGCTTTCTTGTTCGCCACAGAAATGGTCCAGCTGATCGCAACGACGCCATTCTGACCTCGGGTGACTTCCACACCATGCGGATGCAGCTCGTCGTAGCGAAATACCTTGAAGCGGACGGCTTGCTTCAGCAGCTTGCTATCTTTGTCGCGGAACGCATCTATGTTGGTGGATGCGCTGGAGTAGATCGTAGGCAGACCGCCGGCGGTTTCCGGCGCAAGATAATATTCCGGGCTGTCCCCGACACGGGCGATGCCGATCGCCGGATGGATCTTGTAGTACGCCGTCATGATGTTTCTCCCTGGTTCTCATCAGAACTTGTATTCCTTCCTCCGAGCGGCCAGCGCCGCTTGAGAGAAGTCCGGCGTTTCGGGCTCGATTTCCGGGCCTTCGAACAACATGAAGCTGAAGTCGGTGCCGCCGACCTGGGCATTGCCGTGGCAACCCATGCAACCGCCCATGTTGTAGTGGGCGAATTGCATCTTGGCGCTGTTTGCGATCAACACGTTCGTGAACGGGGTGCCGGTGGCGGTGAAATCGGTCGTCTGCCCGTCAGAAGACAGGTCGTCATTGGTCAGCCGGCCGGAGAAATTCTGGAGGGTGTAGTTGGTCTCGACGACGATGTTGGCCTGCCGATAGGTCGAGGTCAGCCGATTGGGGTTGCTGTCGTTGATATCGGCGGCGCTGAACGGCTGGAACTGCACGTTGATGAGCTTGTAATAAGGCCAGGGTGAGTTCGTCACATTGTTGGCCTGGTCGTATACCTGAATCTTCTGCTGAGCCTCCTTGTTGACATCGACGATCTGCTGGGGGATCGGGTACCTGCGGTTGTTCACGCAGATGCCGCCATGACCGTCCGTTGCTTGCGGCAAGCCGGGCGCACTGTTCTTGTAGAAGAGGTGGCCGTTGCCACTCGGATTGCAAAAGGCTCCTTTTGCGGTAGTCGTGACCGGGTTCGGGTAATCCGTATGGGAAATTTCCGGCGTCGTCGGACTGCCGTTCGGCGTCGCTCCACCGACAGTGCTCTCGATCGGATTGCCAAAAACATTCGTGATGTTGTCGGCCTGCTCGAACGTTGCGAACGTGAAGTAGTGGGGCGTGCTCGGCGACCTCTGCACGATATGCAGCGCCACCATCCCCCAGCCGGCTTCGTCGTTGTAGCAAATCTTGCCGGCTTTCTTCTCATAAAAGCGCACCGGCGCACTGTAAAACCTGCCGCTGGCGAGTTCGGCCTTCGTCAACAACCGCCAGGCGGATTTCACCATGACGGTATCGCTCGGGAACTCGATGAAGCCGCTCCCGTCCGCCGGCGGTTTGTCGTTTGCGACAGCGTTCTTGAAATTGGTGACATCCTGGAAATACGTGCCGCCGTGGTTGAAGTAGCTGTGCTCGTTGATGTACTCCGAATACATGCTGTTGCCCTTGGCCAGGAAGCGGATCAGCTTCGGCACCGAATTGCCGGTCGGCGGGTAGTCGTCGGAGGCATCGCCGTCGAACATGAAGTTCAGACCGATCTGCGAAATCTCGTCGAGATTGATCCAGGGCGGGACGCCGGGGTCCGGGCTCTGATTGCAGGACTGGATTTTCTTTTTATAGTAGTACTGCGGCGTTGCGTTGTAGTGGAAGGTGACTTTGCCGGTACCTGGATCCTGCGTCGCGCCGGGCGGAAGGGAATCCTGCCAGGGGAACAACTCGACCCTCGAGCGGTAGGTTTGCCAGATCAGGGGCTGTCCGGTCGTCCCGAATGGCAAGACGGACGGCTTCTCCCGATTAGTGCCGTCCTGTGGCACGGCCGGCCAATTCAGCGCGATGAACTGGTTCCAGGCGAACTGCGCGGCCTGCGTCAGGGTCGCATTGGCCGCGCCGACGGGAATGTCGCTAGGCCGGGTCGACATGACCACAACGCCTGGATCCGCATCTCGGGCCGAAGCCTGTTTTTCCGTCGCCGCGATATCCTGCTTTTTTTCGGCCTTGCCACTAGAGCAACAAGCCAGCAGCAGACAAACGGGCAACGTAAAGCTCACGAGCATTTTTTTCATGGCTTTCCCCTACACCAATCAGGTATTGGTTTGCGAACTGCCTCGGATGTCGATGCCTGGTGCTCTTCTGGCGCCCGGGTTGAATTCGATCCGGCATGTCACGATCGGTCTGCCGACTTGTTTGTCCCCGATTGCCGCCTGCGGTGCCCCCTAGGGTCCGATCAGAGTCCTTGTCGGCACTCGACCGGCGAAGTGAGCGAATTACGTAATTTTTTCCCCTGCCTTGCCCCTTGGCCATTCAACCACGCAGCCCAAGCAAACTCACCTGTAAAGATCTACAGGTAGGGCACCCGGTCAATGCGGGGGATCTGGCTACTGCTGGCTACTAGAAGAATGGAGTCTTCAGGGACATTTTGATTGTCCCGGTGGCGTGAGCAAGAGTGTCGGAAATTATCCCTGACACCTTTTTTCCACAAATCATTCGCCCTGCGGCGTCGGCATCAATTACGCCGACCAGTTCTCAGTTTATCGCGCGCTCCGATAAACCTATGGATTGTTCGTAACGCATCACACCGCACCAACGAATGAATAAGGGATCGAGATGATCGATCGCCGCATTGTCGCCCTACGATCGCGTGCGCGGTGCGGGACCTCCCCCTACCCTTTGAGAGCATTTATGAAAAAGACACTATCTTTCGGCATCGGCGCGTTGTCGCTGATGATTGCTACCGCGGTTGCGGCACAGAATGCGACGTGGAGTGACAATCACGCCGTTGTCGTTACTGCGACCAATGCATCGACCAACGACTTGCTCATCTACAACACGCAAGGTGTGTTGCAAGCAACGATCCCCACTCGCGGTTCAGGCGGCGCTACCGGTAATGCTGGCGGTATCACGCAGGATCGTGATCGCTTAGCGGTCATCAATTTTGGCTCAGGCAACGTGACGGTGTTTAGCAAAGACACCGAGAATCTCGGCCTACGTTTTGAGAAGCTGGTTCCCGCACTGGCCAATCCGGTGAGTGTCGCGCTCGCGAACCATCATCTTTACATTCTGACGACGAGCTACATCGAGTCCCATCGTATCGATCAGAATGGCGTGGCATCGGTGGCCGATGGCAAAGCGAAGCTCATCGTCGGTGATGCGTCCGCCGCGCAAGTCGGGGCGCTGCAAGGTCAATTGATCCTGAGTGAAAAGAGCAATGTCATCGAGACCGTCCATTTGAACGAAGACGGTGCGATCAACGGCACCACCAAAGAGGTCGCGAACATTCCGTCAAACGTCAACGCGCCCTTCGGACTCGCCACGCGGGCTAACGACGCTTACGTGAGCATCGCTCATGCTAACGAGCTTAGCTTGGTGCGCAATGACGCGGTGGTCACCGTGACCAGTTCCGGCACGCAGAATGCGCCGTGCTGGGTAACGCTTGACGGACCTTTCCTGTTCTCGGTCAACGCAGCAAGCAAGACCGTCTCGCGCTACGCCGTGTATGGCCAGAAAATCATTCAGGATGCACCCGTGGTGGCCACGATTGCTGGCGCTCCGACCGATATCGCGTATCGCAGCGACGTGGCTGCTGTGATCGATGGGAGTGGTTCGGCTTCGCATGTATCGATCTATAACGTCGATGGTGATGGCGATTTCACTCTGAATGGTTTCGCGACCATCAATACCCCGGCGGCAAACGGTGTCGCTATCGTGCGTAACGATCAGCATAACTACTAAGCGTGAACTGACCGGCGCCGCAGCGATGCGGCGCCTACTCTCATCGAACCTTTAGGGTTCAAGCTTCTTCAGCTCACCGAACGATCTGGCCGGACAGGAAGGCGAGGCGGCCTTGTGTCGAAGGCATGGGGATCGTTTTGACGACGTTGTCGGCCTTCAGGCGCGAGTTCGCAAGCGGCGCGCTCATGCAAGTCTTGCCCGAATGGGACCTGGGATCCGTGGATGTCCATGCCGTGTTCACGACGTCCGCGTCGCTAAACCTTCGGCAGAGCGATCTAGCCTATGTCGCCGACACCTTACCGCGCGCCCAACGCCGCTAGCGGTCGGTTCGACGTCCACCCCGGCCGGCATCAACCTTCTGACGTCGCATTTCCACGCCGCGGCAGCAGGACTAAGTCCGCCGCTTCCTCAGCGTCTTTGAGGAGCGTCTTACGCGACGTGCCCATCTGTGCACGCATCGTCATACCGCGGCCAAGGTCTAGGACCTGGCTCGCGCGCGCGGCTACGGGAAAGTCTGACGGGACCTCTCCCGCGCTGATCGCGTCGCAGAAACGGCGTTCCACGAGCGCCGCGGCGGCAGCCACGGCGTCCTGCAGGAACTGCCTGACCTCAGCATCGTCCACGAGCGGCGCGATGCATATGAGAAGACACCCCGGGGCTGATCCTTCCTCGGTCGCAGTTTCTACGGCGTTCCTCAGGAAGCCGGCGAGTGAGTCGCGAAGAGTCGGCGGCGAGAAGAGCGCCTTCGCAGCGAGAGCGCCTTTCGTCTCTGCGTACGCCCGAAGGACGCGCAAGAATATCGTCCGCTTGTCCCCGAAGACGGAATACAGGCTTGGCCGTCCCACACCCATGCCTGCGACGAGATCGTCGACCGTCACGCCGTCGTAGCCTTTCGACCGGAACACCTGAGTCGCCCTTTCCAGCGCCCCCGTCTCGTCGAAGCTGCGCGGCCGACCCCGCGGCCTAGTGATATTTTGAATCATTTGGTTCAAAACTCATTGACAATGTTCATCCCATCAATATATAACTGAATAGTTCGAAATTAGCAAGGTGGCCCTGGCCTCGCGGGGCGTCACAACTCGACCTCCCCCTTCAGCACGGAACCACCCATGAGACATTCGATCGCTCTCGTCACTGGCACCACCTCCGGGCTCGGTCATGCGGCAGCCCGCTTGCTCGCCATTGAGGGCTACCGCCAGGTCATCGTCACCGGGCGCAGCCTAGCCCGGGTTCAAGAAACGGCCGCTCAACTCGCGGCTGAGACCAAGACACAGGTTTTCACGCCGCTGGAGCTGGAGCTGGACGCGCCGACCAGCGTTCAATCTGCCCTCGCCGAGCTGGTGAGGTTAGGTCGGCCGATCGATTTCCTACTGCTAAACGCAGGATGGATCGGAGGTAAGGAGCGCGTGCTCACTGCGGCGGGCATCGAGGCGACTCAGGCCCCGCTAATCGGACATCATCAACTGACTGTCGGGTTGCTCCACGCCAACCTGCTGAGCCACAACGCGCGGATTGTTATCGCCGGCTCGGAATCTGCCCGAGGGGACGTACCCTTGTTCGGCTACACCGACGTGGTGGCCCTTGCGGCCACGCACTATCAGGGCGACCGAAGCGCTGCGGTGGAAGCCCTGTTGCGCAGCGGGCCAAACGTGAAGTACGAGCCCCGCCGGGCGCACTCCGACGCGAAGAACGTCGTCGCTTGGTGGGCGGCGGCGCTATCGCGCCGGCTCCCACCCGGCATGGCCGTATACGCCGTCTCGCCTGGTAGCACGCCCGACACCAAGGGGCTGCGAAACGCTGGCCCGGCCTTGAAGTGGCTGATGGTTCCGCTGATGAAGCTTATCCCCGGCATGTCTCACACTCCTGAGATCGCAGCCCATCGATACCTCCAGGCATCGGAGTTCGGAACCGACGTCTCGGGGCAATTCTTCGCCTCGGCGCCCAAGAAGTTCACCGGACCAATTGAGGCGATGCGCCACCCACACTTTCACGATCGCGCCACCCAGGAAGCCGCGTGGCAGGCCGTCGTCGAGGTCTCCGGCGTCGACTTGTCTTACCCAGCATCCTTGAGCGCGGTGTCCTGAAGGAGCGCCGATCGCGGCGAAATGGTCGCGGTAACCAGAATCAGCAGGCGATCGCAGAGCTACGTAGTCGTCCACCGGGCCTAACGGTATTTTGAAATATTTAGTTCAAAAGTCATTGACCGCGACCCTTGCGCCTATTATCGTACAAAATAGTTCAAAAACAGCAAAGCGACCCAGACGTCGCGAGGAGAATACGCATGGAACGGTACGAAGGTAAAAAAGTGGTGATCATCGGCGGCACGAGCGGCATAGGGCTCGCGACGGCGAAAATGCTCGTCGATGGGCGCGCGCGCGTTCTGGTGACGGGTCGCTCGCAAGCCGGCCTGGATTCAGCGCAGAAAGAGCTTGGGAATGACGCCCTCGTAGTTTCGAGCGACGCGCGCTCGCTGACGGACATCGACGCGCTCGCCTCTCGGGTGAAGGCCGAGTTCGACACCTTCGACCTGCTTTTCGTCAACGCCGGGTTTAGCCTCTTCGCCCCTCTCGAGAACACGACCGAGACGACCTTCGACGAGATGTTCAACCTGAACGCCAAGGGACCGTTTTTCTCGGTCCAGAAGCTCGCGCCGCTGATCAACCAGGGAGGCGCTGTCGTCCTCACGACTTCGACCGCAAACATTAAGGGGATGCCCATGATCGCCGCATATGGAGGGGCCAAGGCTGCGCTGCGATCCTTCGCTCGGACGTTCGCCGCTGAGCTTCTTCCTCGGGGGATTCGCGTGAACGCGGTGTCGCCCGGTCCCACCGAGACGCCGATCATCGGCAAAGCGTTTCCCGATAAAGCAACGGCCGACCAACTCATGGCGCAGATGCGCGAAGCCGTTCCGATGAAGCGCTTCGGAAAGGCGGAAGAAGTCGCCAAGGCCGTCCTGTTCCTCGCATTCGACGCGACCTTCACGACCGGCGCCGAACTACCGGTGGACGGAGGTTGGTCGCAACTCTGAGGGGCGCGCGCCGCCGCCTAAGTAGACGGGCGTTTCGCATAAATTCCTCGCCGATTTGGAGGCCAAGCAGAGTTCGCCATCTGCTTAGTCACGCATGCTTCCACCAACCCGGCTCCGTAGAATCAAAACAACTAGGACGACTCAATGGGCAACTTCCCCTATCGCTGCGCTTTAATCATCGGAGCCGGACCTGGCATCAGCGCTTCGCTAGCGCGGCGCTTGTCTAAGATCGGCTTGCAAGTAGGTCTCGCCGCTCGCGATGTCGAAAAGCTGAAGCCACTTGCGGAGGAGACTGCCGCCGCCGTCTTCGCCATCGACGCCTCCCAGCCGGAGCAAGTGGCGAAGCTGTTCCTCGACATGGAACACCAGGTCGCGGAGCCCGATATCGTGATTTACAACGCCAGCTCGCGCGTCTCAGGTCCGCTCTCGAGCGTCGATCCCGCTGCGGTAGAGAAAGCAATTGCTATAACCACGTTCGGCGCGTTTTTGGCCGCCCAGCAAGCCGCCAAACGAATGGAGCCAAAGGGGCGTGGAGCGATCTTCTTTACCGGCGCCAGTGCTGGCATGAAGGGCTTCGCCCAATCGGCGGCTTTCGCGATGGGCAAGTTCGGACTGCGCGGGCTCGCTCAGAGCGCCGCAAGAGAGTTGGGTCCAAAGGGGATACACGTCGCGCACTTCAACATCGACGGAGGCGTCCGCTCAGAGCGCCGCCAGGATCCAAGCGGTCAGCCTGACAGCACGCTCGATCCCGACGCAATCGCCCAGACCTATATCGACGTCCTTGCGCAGCCGAGAAACGCCTGGTCGCACGAAATCGATCTCCGCCCGTGGGCAGAGCGATTCTAAGCGTTGCCGTGATGTCTGCCAGTTGGCCGACATAATCTGAGGCGAGAGGAAAGAAAGTCATGTTCAATCAAAGCGCAAAAGAAAAAGGAGTGCTTGGACGCGTACTTGGTACTTTGTGGGCCTTTGCAGAAACCCTGGAGTCGGGCAGCTCTGGCTATACGCTTGACCGCATCGAAGCGATGGAACGCGAACTGGTACTTCTGAGGGAAGAGCTCAGGCAGATTCGAGCATCTGGAAATCCAGCGAGCTCGCTCGATAGTGAAACGATTCGGCCAACTAGTTAAAGCTCAGTTGATTTTCATAGCCCGTTAGGGCTGCGGTGAAGGAAAATCCAATGGAAATCCGCGAGCGGCTGGACTGCTGGCGGGAGGCCTCGCGTTACCGCCAGGTCGAACGCAGTCAGAGTGTCCCTGACACCATTTTTCCTACTTGCCCGGCGGCAACTGCTGCCGCAACCACAGCACCTCCGTGCGGAACTGCTCGTATAGCGCATCGGTCATCCATGGCATCTGGCGCAGCACATCATTGATCTGCTGCAGCGCCTCCTCGGTCGCCACCTGCTCCAGCGACACATGATGGCTCCAGTCGCCATCGCCCTCGAAGACGATCTCGTCGGCCTCGCGGTAGACCGTGGCCTGACCTGCGTACTCGCGTGTTGATTGAGTAGGGAGATTCGTGGGGAAACCTCCGACTCTGACTCCTGTTTTCACCCAGACTGCGCCCCTGTCTGCTAGTCGTTCAACCGGAGCTTTGTCACGAACTCTTCAACAGACAACATTGGGTTTGTACGATGAATCATTCGGTGACAATTCGCGCACAAAATAGCTAAATCTTTAAGTGACGTATTTCGCTCGCCGTGCGTCGACAGTGCTGCTCTGTGGTGGACCTCGTAAACCCCTTTTCCAAGAGGACCGTACACGTCTGTGAAATCAAGTTTGCACGCCTCACAGATCAACCTACCCGTTTGCGCCAACATGCTTTCCCTCTTGGCATTGGCCAAGTGAAGCTTTCGTTCTCTCCTCAAGTGTGTAACAAGTTTTTTTTTGCCCTCCGTACCGCTTAGATCTTCCCAATCGATATCACCTAATGATGGGCGACCTTCCGGTTGATCGTGAGCTACTTTCGTTTTTATTAGCGCGGAGCGAAATCTCCTTTTATCATTCTTGTTCAATATCTGACGCGAGACGCTGTCTGCGAATACCGAAAACTCGTTCGCTTTAAGTTCTCTCGTTGGTCCTCTCACCCAAGCGCCGTTTTTCCCGAGCACCAATGCTCGCGCGCCCGCGATGGGTTGTTCCAGAAGAAAGGAGTTGCTTGAATCACAACGGTAGTGCCAAGTTAGTGGCCGAAATTTTGGCGCAGTCGCCGGCTTAACCCTTGTATTTTCACCTACGTAAGTACATCCGACCTGGACCCCCACCACCAGGTCGCCGCCTTTGCTAGCAGTCTTTGCGGTAATTGTGATGAGCGCAAAAGGATCATCAGAGCGTATCAACTTCAGATGTTTCGGTGGCAAGTAGCCGCGAACCAGACCATTTTCATTGAGGAAATTAACAGCCTCCTCAAACCCGTTCATCGGTGACGAGCGATGAATGTTTTCATAATCGCTTTTGGTCGGATACCTTGTATATGAAGGACCTAGCCGGGTGTCAGGGTTGACCCGAACCACAAATACTTTCATGCAACGACCCCTTATATTTGATCTACTTGCAAAAACATCTTTGCTATGGCCATGAAGTAACAATCCGGCCTGATCTCCTCTCACGAAGATCGGCCGGCTGGACCGTTATCGATCACTGGAACGGTTCCGGCCTGCGTGCTCGACTGATTCCGACCGCATTGCCGATGCTGATCGTATTTCTTCTCTACTTCACGATCGGGTCGCTATTTAAGTTACGAAGCGACCTGCACTCATTATCCTAAAGAAGGGCGCCCATGAAGCATCTGTCACTGAAACTTGCCTGTTTCGTCATACTGCTTTTACAGATCGGCTTGGTATCTGCGCAAACGAATTCACTCAGCCCGGACGACATTCGCAACTACGGTGCCATTTGCGGAAGCTCCTCGTCTTACCAAGTCAACACTCAGGCAATTGAAAGTGCGCTACAGGCACGCGGAATCGCGTTCATACCGCCGTGCGCGATATACGCCGGTAACACCACCCTGTCTTCCGGTAACAAGATTTACGGAGTTGGCATAGCCAGCAACCTCATCGCTGGCGACGCAGTCTCCGCCACCGGTCTCCTGAACTGTATTGGCTGCAACGGCTTTGATGTCGAAAGCATCTCCATCACCGACACCGCATCGCAGAGGACGAACGGGCTTAGCGGGATAACATGCACCTCGGGCTGCTCGAATGTGCACATTGTCAACACTACCGTGCAAGGCAACTACGGCATTTTAATTACGGATGGAACATCTGTTTACATCGACAAGAATACGGTGACCGCGTATGGCGAGGATTCTGGCAGTAACATCTCGGGAGCGGGCATTGCTGTGCAAGGAACGACCGCAGATAGTCACGGCTACAACTGCGGCGGTACTCCAGGTAACTTCGTCCATGTAACGAATAACACTGTCAGCGGAGCAAGCAATGGCACACCGGCTGGCATCCTCTACTGCCAATCTAACTACGGCGACATCACAAACAACACTCTAAGTAGCCCCGGATACTTTGGTATCACAGCGCGTGGACCGAACATTACGCAGCTAACTATTTCTGGCAATCATGTCTACAACTCAGTCCATGAAGCAGTGATTGTCGGAGAAGGAGCTACTCTGGTAAGCGTCAACAGCAATATCCTACTGTTTGGAGCATCCAGTATTGACTATGGCATCACCCTTGATGGATCTGAGGGAACCGTGACGCAGGTAAACGTAAATGGCAACACCTTGCAAAGTTGCTACAACACATGCATTGCCTTGGCCGATACGGTCACTTTCTCCTTGGTAACTGGAAACTCGATTTTGAATGCCAATCAGTCGAATACTGCAGGCGAGGCAGGCATCGCCTTATGGGGATCAGGAAATCAATACAACACCATCTCAAACAATTACATCAGCAATACCAGCGCCAGAAAGGGTTACATCATTCAGGAGCTCAATGCTCAGACTGGGATGCCCACACACAACGTCTACATGAACAATACTGGCTTTAATATGTCTACCGGGACTTTCAGCATTGGTAGTGCCAGCTTGAGCAACAACAACTTTCCGTTGCAGTAAAGTCTGTTCCCACAAATCCAGGGTCACCTTTTTTCCTACTTGCCCGGCGGCAACTGCTGCCGCAACCACAGCACCTCCGTGCGGAACTGCTCGTATAGCGCATCGGTCATCCATGGCATCTGGCGCAGCACATCATTGATCTGCTGCAGCGCCTCCTCGGTCGCCACCTGCTCCAGCGACACATGATGGCTCCAGTCGCCATCGCCCTCGAAGACGATCTCGTCGGCCTCGCGGTAGACCGTGGCCTGACCTGCGTACTCGCGTGGTGATGGCGGCGGGGATTCACTCATCCAGCAATGCTACTAAACCGGGACGGAGGAAGTTAAACAAATAGTCCACTCTCACCCTGGTTTTCCCGGGCAATCCATCGTGTCGATGGACAAAACCCATCACCCCACCGAATGGCCGTCTGGATGGCCGTTTAAAATTCAATAAATCAGAGCATTCCTAAGGGAGATCGTCGAGATGCCAACGTTGAGCGGGATCGAAGAAGCATCATCGTCAAGCATCGAGATGCCATCCGCTTCTGTCGACTATGTCGATGGCATCGCAAGCGCACTTGTTGCCGGATTGGTGCATTCCGCATGGGCGGGTCGGAGTTACATCCCCTAACACGCCATTTCGTCGTCAGGGGATAACCATGAAAGTAGAGGGATTCTACCGGTCGATTGCGGCCGCCCTAGTCGCGCTTGTCATCCTTGCCAGCGCGACCATCACCAGTTGCAGTACCGATGGCTCCGCCTCGAGGCGAGCCGTCAAGACAGGTGTGTCGCCAACGGCGGGTAGTCCTTCGACGATGGCCAGCCCCGGCGTGGCGGCCCTGGTCATCTACAACGCCAATGTCGTGACCATGGACGACAACAACGCTTCCGCTCAGGGTGTCGCGATCGGGCCCGCCGGCCGGATCATGAAGGTGGGCACCAACGCGCAGGTGCTAGGGTTGGCCGACAAGAATACGCAGCAGGTGGACCTCCGCGGCGCGACGGTGCTACCGGGCTTTATCGACCCGCATTCGCACATGGCCGGTTATGCGATGTACAACGATCCAGAGCACTGGACCGATGTCTCCAACATCAACGTGCTCTTCAAGCCTTTGCCGGGCACGTCCGGATGCCTCGACGCGAAGGATTACCAGCACTGCTTCGTGCCGGTGCAGACACAGCAGGATGTGACGGCGCGGATCAAGGCGGCCGTGGCGAAGATTCGGCAATCGGGTTCGCAGATCGATCCGCTGCCGGTGCTGGCATTCAACTATGACGCATCACGCCTGGGCCATGGCGCCGGCTGCAGCAAGCCGGATGGCCTCGGCCTCGATTGCGAGACCTTCGAAAACGGTCTGGCACGGCCGCAGCTCGATGCCATCGCACAGGACATCCCGATCTACGTCACCAGCGAGTCGGGGCATATTTCCTACGTCAACACCAAGGCGTTGCAGATGCTCAATATCTGCAACACCTCTGTGGCATCCGGTGGGTGCCATGCGCCCACCACCAATCCCACTGTCGAGTCCCAGCTTGCCGAGAAGGGGCAGCTCGATGAGGATCTGTCGCTGTACGCCACCGGCAAGATGCAGGGATTGGTGCTCAACCGCTATCCCACCCTGGCCGAAACCTTGTTGCAGAAGGCCGCCACGATCTATGCGCAACATGGCTATACGCTGGCCCAGGAAGGTGCCGCGACGATCGACGATATCGGGCTCTACAACAAAGTCCTGCAGAACTGCCTGCCGAATAAGTGTCCCTTCCCGCTGTCAGCTGCCATGGTGGCCTATGACGACAGCAGTCCCGATTTTTCGTCCATCGTCGCCACCGGTGTGGCGGGCAGAACCCTGGTGGGCAGCAACCCACTACTCACCGTGGCGATGCTGAAAAGCTTCACCGACGGATCGCCGCAAGGCTATACCGCCTTTCTCAACTCGCCTTACATGCAGGTGTTCACGCCGTTCACCAACGGCGGCATCTTCCAGCAGCCGTATGTCGGCCTGCCCGACCTGAGCGAGCAGCAGATCCAGCAGCGCCTGTACGCTGCGCATGCCGCCGGCTTCCCGATGCTGATCCACCAGATCGGTGATGCCGCGATCGGCAATGCGGTGCGCGCGGTGATGGCCTCGGCCACCAAGGACCATTCGGTGCCGCCGCCGGGCACGCACGACGTGATGCTGCATGCGCCGATGATCACCACGGCACAACTCGATCAGTTGAAGACGCTAAACCCGGGCGTGGTGGTCAGCATCATGTCGACCAATGTGTATTACTACGGCCTGCCGGAATGCCAGCAGGTGCTCGGCCCGCAGCGCACGATGAACATCTACCCTGCCCGCGCGGTGCGCGACCGCGGCCTGCATCTCACCTTGCATAGCGATACGCCGGTGACGCCGCCTTACCCGCTGTTCGAGATCTGGGTGGGCGTGACGCGGCAGACCCAGCAGCCCTCGTGGTACCCGAATCGCAACACGCAGACGTGTCCGGTGATCTTCGCCAACAACCCGGCTTATCCGGGCGACGAACGCATCAGCATCCTGGATGGCATCAAGGCGTTCACCACCAATGCCGCCTGGCAATACGGCATGACCGATCGTGGCAGCCTCGCGACCAGCAACGTCGCCGACATGGTGATCCTGTCGAGCAATCCGCTCGATCCCTCGGTCGTCGCCAATCCCAACCTGCTGCAGAACATCCGCACCTTGGCGACGGTCAGCTACGGCCGTTACATCCCCAACCCGACCGCCAATCAACCGCCGGTTTGGCCGAACTAAGCACGGGGCCAGCTTGGACTACCGCTGATTTCTCGGACACTCCGTGCAAGGACAATCCTTGCATGGAGGTGTTCGATGGAAACGCGTCAGCGGTTCACACCAGAGTTCAAACGCGCAGCGGCAGAGTCGTCGATGCCAGCGGCTTCCGCGAGCGTGAGGTCGCACTGAGCACGGTCGAAACCTGACCCGGTTGTCTCTACTCGTTTTCGCTTAAAGCTTCTGTGCTTCGATTCGATCGAAGACTTCCCGCACGGCAAGCGCCGCGTTGAAGACGACCTCACCCAGGGTCGACACAGTCTGCGGATGTAGGGGCTCTTCACAGCCGACCGTGATCACGTCGCCATGGGCCGTGATCGTCCGAAGCAGCGTGTTGAGCTCGTCGAGCTGGTCGACGGTGACTCCGAAAACAAGGCGTTCTTCCGTCATGGCATCCCTCCTCCGGCGATATCGCGAACACAGCCGTCCGCCCAATAACAATATCCGATTTTCAGATATTTGAAAAGCAGATATAGCGTCATGGCTGTTGTCACGGATGTTCGCCATGCCCGCCAAGTCCATACATAAGAACGAGTACTCGGTGTTGCTGCGCCGCCTGCGCGCGCTCCGTACCGAGGCCGGCATGACCCAAGTCGACCTGAGCGCGGCATTGCAGCGTCCTCAGTCCTATGTCAGCGACGTCGAACGTGGCTCACGCCGTATGGACCTGCTGCAATTGCGGGAGCTCTGCAATGCTTGCGGGCAATCACTGAACGAGTTCGTCGATAAATTCGAACAGGAATTGGGACAAGTAAGACCTACCCGCAGGCCGCCAAAGCAACCACTCCGATAAGTGAACTTGAACCCTTTTCGGCCGGCACGCACTGTGGCTGAAAGGGACTCTGACCCGGTCAGCTGTACCAAGCAGACGATTGTTGTATGGCCTCCAATGGCTACCTCTTGTAAGAGCGGTCCCTCAATTCGGCTGTCACGAAGTCCAAGTGACCTGACACGCCAAGTATTCAGAAATGATGAACTTGATTCTGACTTCATCACCATCGTCGATGGCGAGGTAGCGGTAACGCTCGTCCTGCACGTTTACCCAGTCATTGATCAAAAGTTCAAGTGTCGACATCTGGCCGTCGGCTGGCTGTAGCGTGAGTTGAGCAACTTGTAAACGCTGTAATCCCCGCGATCCAACTTCTCCAAATATTCGAACCATTTCACACGCGTCAAAGGAGTCTCGTTCGTCTTTGGCCATCAACTCGAGAGGATGCCACCATAAAGAGTTCGGTTCTTCGCGCACGGGCAGACCGAGTTCGAATGCCGCGTGCCCCCTAGCCAGCTTTAAGACGATATTCCTCACTCGATCTGGCTCAACACCAAATTGCGTTCGGCCGTTTTGATCACACTTCGCAGACTCAATACGGGCGCGCAGGGCCGGTGTCCTTCGTAAGATATTCGCTACTGCAGGCCGTCCAATTTGATCTGGGTCGGTAGAACCCGCAATGACAGATGCGATCAAGCAAGCGACGTATTCCTCGTCCTTGGAAAAGCCGTTGTTGCAGGACCAACAAGCCCCCAAAACCGGTAGGTTTTCGGGAAGAGGTTTGTCCAGGAAAACACGTGAAGGGACATGTTCTCTAGTTTCTTCAGGGCCACCGCAGTAAACGCACCCACTGATAAGCCTATCATCGGCATAGCTTCTTAGCTGCTCCATGTTACTTCACACATACCGGCCATCGTAGTGCGAGCCACACGCAAAGAAGAGACTCCGGGCAAACCACCGACAAGAAGCTCAGAGTGGGCCGCCGATAAATTCAACCCGCTAGTCGCCCAAAGATTTCAGACACCTCTAAATCTGGCGTACCTAGCCTCCCGTAATAGCGCGAAAGACGAAGAAGAAATTCCTCCCTGTAGGGGCTATCGAGGCAACAAACTACGACGGCATCATTCAGCGATACCGGATCAATTTGCTTCAGCTTCTGAAGGTCGATGATTAGGTCAGGTAGAAAAAAAGTTCCGGGCAAGAACCAATATCTGTCGCCAGCCGAATTCTTGAATAGTCTCTTGAGCTTCTCGTAGGAATCGCGCGCGCTGTTATTTGGCGGCTTGCCGTCACCCGTCCATTTGCCTTTTCGCCATTCGACGTAGCGCGCATCGTCTGCCAAGGGAGACGCTGCAACCAGTAACACCTTATCCGCCTTCGCTTGCGCAAAGTCGCACGCGGGCGTGGCTACCACCCAAAAGGTGCCATCTGCATCTTTCTCAAGGATGCTACCCGTCTTAACGGTGTCGCTAAGCGGCGGATAAATGTACATCTCAATCGGTCGTGCGGCTTCGGCCTTATGGTTTAGGAAGGCCTTGACGGTGTCGCGATTAAATCTATTGGCCAGACGCCGCGCCAAAAGATAAGCGAGATCCTCAGAAGAACCGGCGACACCCACTTTATCCCAGTGACGATCGACGGTGTCCCAAATAAAATCCCTTTTTTCATTTTCGATGTGCCGCATCAGACTCGGCAAACCAGTTGCAAAAATCTCCCGAGCTGCCTCTCGCAAATTTTGGAGGCCATCCGAACCCTTTGTTACGACTTTAACCACGCCTGTCTTAAGGGATGATATTTTTTCCGCAAACCCCGTATAGAAAATTACAGGGACAAAGCGGGCTACCCTGAGTGCATCCAGCACCCGCTTTCCCTCTTGGTCGCCTTTTTCGCCATCGATCTTTATTGGTTCCGGATCGTTTGACCCATGCAGGTCAAGTGTCACAAGGTCAAAGCGCTCGTCTTTAAGCCGTTCAATCGCTTTCGTAAAGTCGGGCTCTACTTCGACCACGAACGTTCCGTACGGGTTTTCATCCTCCCAGGCAGTGAAAAACTCAGCCACGGTGGAAGCAACTTCACGATCATCATCAACACAAAGCACTCGCCAGTTCATAGTTGTCCCCCTGTAGTCCATTACACTCTTTTACGAAGTTTGATCCTGAACACTGCACCAGGAAGTGGCCCCGCATTTAGGAGCTCTAAACTTCCATCGTAATAGTCGCGGATAATTTCTCCCGCGATCACCAGACCGAGACCCACGCCGTCGGGCTTCGTTGAAAAGTATGGCTCGAATATGTTGGCGCGGTTTGACTTTGAAACGCCAGGCCCGCTATCAGCGAAGATAATATCGACTTCTCCGGCAATAGGTCGGCTGCATTGAACCAGGATGAACCTGGCACCCCTGGGTGTCTGCTTCAACCAATAAATGCTGTTCGCGATGAGATTGATGAGAACTTCCTGTAGCTCCAATGCATCAACTTGAACAAGGTCATCGGTGGACGGAAGCGACACTTTGATTTCGGCATCCGCGATATCCTGATCAAAGTGGGCGAATGCCTTTTGGATAATTTCGTTTAAGTAGACCTTCGATGGCCGCCCCTTTTGACGGCCGCCAAGCGGCTCAATTCGTTTAAGCAACAAATCAATTAGGCCTGCTGCGCCTCTTACCCTGTTAAGACGGTCCTGCAATGAAATAAGAAGATTTCGGCAGGCCTCCGCGAGCACTTGGCTTTTCAAAGCCTTCGCCACCGCTTCTATTGCTAACGACGCCTGTCCATCGATGGTCGATAGTGGCTGCCTTCCGTCATGAACAACTTTATCGACAAGCTGACCCAGGGTCGCGAGCGTGTGATATCTCGACAACACTTCGCGGATCCTTACTATCTGGGACTCCCAGATTTTGGTCGTGTTGTCGAGAATTTCTAGCGCCTCCGTATCGGAGCCGAGTGCCGCGATTCTTTTTCTAAGAGCGGACGTATCAGGCGCATCCAGAAGGGACGGGCTGGCAGTTGGCTCAGTGGTAGCCGGCTTTTTTTTCTTTTCGCTGAACCTGAGACTTTCGAGCTTGGCAAGCGCGACGCGCATAATTTCCTGTAGGTCGGAGTAAGCCTGATTGTTAGCTAAGCCTTCCCGGTTGCTCTGATCTTTGAGGAGCGGATTGCTGTCTGCACTGATTTTTATGTAGCCTGTCAGCTGATTGTTGGACAACCGCATCGTTGGATTTTGAACGCGCCGAAGGTCGAGCTTCAACCAATCGTTTTCAGGCTCGCCGTAAGGCAAAACCCTGAAACCATCTCGGTAGATGCTGATACCTGCAACGGAGTCGAGATCCTTGCGAATACTCCTTATGCCGGTGCCTAGCTTTTGCTCGATATTGTCGAGTTGGTCTCTGTCCCATACGAGTACCTGAAACGAAAATGCGCCGCACAGCGGCGCCCCGTCGCTCTGCTTGGAGAAGTCAATTTTCTCAGCTGAGCTGCCTCCACCTTGCGTCGCGTCAGCTTCCACGTCACCGAACGGCCTTTCAGATAAGGGGCCTGCACTTTCGATCACCTGATCCGACATGCCTGATCGCCGCATCCAACCCTGGAATGTCTCAACCTCTCCAGTAGCGTGGAGCGAAACGATAAACTTGAATTCCCCGCGATCATTAATTTCACCGCTCAGGGTGTAGTGCGGATAATTAATTATTTCCGGCGGTTCCAATTGCTGGGCGCTGCCTACCGATTGATCTGGAAGTTGAAAAAATATCTTGAAGTCGCGGTCGGCCTCAAAGGGCGAAATAAGCCTGCTCAGACCCCGGCGAAGTTCGTCGAGCTCCCGCGTAGCCCAAGTTCGCTTTAGTTTATTCATGCGCAACAAAGTCCCGTGAGTTCCGTCACGAGGCAATTCTCGGATGTTCGACGACGTCTTGACCGGTAACTGTCGCTCGGGAATAAGATCGCGCGGCTCTCTTTGCTCCGCTAAAATCAGCACTTCGTCCAAATAGATGTCGTCATTGTCAAACTGCGACCAATCGAAATAGGCGTAGGTTTCGTATGGGCTCAAAGGGGCGCGCGTGCTCAGCTCCAGCTCTTCGGCAAGCCTGGCTGCCGCGAAACGGCCCACGCCTTTTTCCCCAAGGAGGCGGCGTTTGAGGAACTCGCTAGTACGATTCTTCTTTTTTTGATTGGTGGCTGGTTCCATCCATGACGTCTCGACAGTCTGAAAACTCATCCCGTGACCATCATCCTCTACACTTAATGAGCCCTCACTTCTGACAAGGTTGTGCTCAAACCGAACCAGAACATAGCTTGCGTCTGCATCGTAGGAATTTTTTACCAGCTCCAGTACCGCCACGGTCTCACTGCTGATTAGCTCTTCACCAAGGGTCTTCAGAATGCGGGCTCGCGGCCTGAGGGCGCGGGCTCCGGAGCTAAAGTCGGTACTTACCATCATCCCTCCGAAAACGCTCGATGAGCGGTTTTGCTGGTTAGCTCAATGCACGCAGATTGTTTACCACGGCCGCCATTACCGGGGGACACACTCCGTTGCCCAGGAGACGCACCTTGTCTCGTCTTGTACCAGCGCTAAGCAGATAGCTTTCCTCTAGACCCATTGCTCGCTTGAGTTCAGACACCTGCAGCATTCGCATCTGGTACCCAGATCGGGTCGGCTGCACCAGAGCGAATCTATCCACCGTCGTTATCGTCCTCAGCGGTCGGTCCAGGGATTGCCATCCTCCGCAACCATCCGTTCCATAGTAAACCACGAGGAATGGCTTCTTCTTCCCTAGCTCCGCGATCGCACGGTGCGCGCGTGCCTGGGTGTCCAAGGCCCTACCCTCCTTGAATAACGGCGTAGTGTTCCAAGTTCCATCGGGGTCAAGAATGTTGTGGACAGTCTGGCTATGGACGCCCAAAGGGGGGACGACTGCGTGTGGCTCAGCCTCCAGATCGCACACAACGAATAGTCTTCGGCGCTTCTGGGGTACCCCGAAGTCTGATGAATCCAGAACCTGCTCGCGGACCCGATACTTAAGTCGCTTCAACCCCTCTATCAGCTCCCCATAGCGAGACCACGGGCGCATATGGACCACGTTTTCCATCACGATCCAACGCGGCCGAAAAGCCCGGGCATAGCGAAGGACCTGCATCGCTGTAGCTCGACTTTCTTCCGAACGTGGCGCCGCGCCCTTCGCGCAGGTATGGTTGGTACACTCAGGCGAAGCAAGAAGGAGGTCGATGTCACCGATCCTGTCGCGCAGCTTACTTGGCTGAACATCCTCGAGACGCTTGTTTACAACAAATGCGTCGGGAAAGTTCAGCTTATAAGTGCTGGTCGCCAGGGTGTTGAGATCGATGGCCCCTACCATGGTGACACCAGCGGCGCGCGCACCAGCACTACTTAGACCAGCACCGCAAAATACATCGAGCGCTCGCATACTTATCCTTATTTGCCATTGTCCAGCGTCGACCAGCATCATGCCAGGTTAGCGCCAAAATCGCACCGTTGACGTCTCTGGTTGCACAGTAACACCGCCGGCCAGCGCATATCGGAGCTCTGCAGCTGATCATGGATGTACTGACCCCAGCGCAACGACGACTTTGCATGTCGAATAACCGAGGAACGAGCACCCGGCCAGAACTAATTCTGAGGAGGCTGCTATGGCAGCGTGGCCTACGGTATCGGTTGAAGAGCCAACTTCCCGGTAAGCCAGACATCGTGTTTCCCGGTGGGAAATTGGCGATATTTGTTGATGGCTGTTTTTGGCATCAATGCCCGATCCATAGCACGCTACCCAAGACCAATCGGGATTTCTGGCAGGCCAAACTTAGTGCCAACGTTTCGCGAGATAGAAGAGTGGATGCATCGTTGAGGGCGCTCGGGTGGACCGTGTTGCGCATATGGGAACATCAGATCAGCAAACATCAGATCGATGTCGTAGAAGAGATAGCGGCGCTGCTTGGGAGGGGATGGAATGGGCCTGATCAGAGTTCCAAGAGATGAGCTTGAAAGTTGCGATCTATCAATAGACGCAGTTTACGAAGGAAGTAGATCTGGTAACGCCGGTGACGACCCTCTTGGCGCACTTCTCGGAGTCAGCAACCAAGGGGGATTCCGTCATCTTGGCAAACGCGAGACTCCGCGGCTTCTCGTCATAACTACATCAATGAGTGAGCCTGACTGGCCGGATCATCTCGATCCTGAGACAGGAGTTTTTACCTACTACGGCGACAATAGGCACCCAGGTCTTGACCTTCACTCGACCCGACGGTGGGGGAATGTGATGCTACGAGACCTCTTTGCACGCGCACATTCCGAGCCGTCTCAACGCAAAAAGGTGCCGCCGGTATTTGTTTTCCAGAATACCGGCACCTATCGTTATACCCGCTTTCTTGGGTTAGCCGTCCCTGGCGGTAGCGGGCTATCGGTAACACAGGATCTCGTTGCAACTTGGCATCACGCTCGTGGCGAACGATTTCAAAACTATCGCGCAACATTTACGGTGCTAAACGCTACGCGTATCGCACGCAGTTGGATTTCGAGCTTGCGTGACGGGACGAATGAAACTCGAGACGCGCCTAAGGAATGGATAAGCTGGGTAAATGGGGGACAGCCTACTGCGCTGCGAGCGCTACCTACGACTGTCATCCGAACCAAGCAAGAGCAACTGCCAGACCAACCGGAAGATGTGCAGATGCTAAGACGGATATACCAGCGTTTCGAAACGTGCCCTACTGATTTCGAAAAATGCGCCTGCAGAATCGTAGAAATGTTACTCCCAAACGTTGTCTCGATAGACCCGACACGACCATCCAGGGATGGAGGACGGGACGGAATAGGAAAGTACCGCATTGGATCTGGCATCACAGCCATAGATGTTGATTTCGCACTTGAGGCCAAGTGCTATGACATAGACAATTCTGTGGGGGTCAAGGCAACCTCAAGATTGATATCTCGCCTGAGACACCGACAATTCGGTGTATTGGTTACGACTTCTTACCTACACGTGCAGGCCTATAAAGAAATTCGGGAAGATCGGCATCCCATTCTTGTTGTCAGCGGTGCTGATATCGTCAATATTCTCAAAAGATGCGGCATCCGTGATTGCCTCGCGCTCAGCTCATGGTTGACCGCGAACTTCAGCTGAATAGCGACATCTCAGCTCGTCGAAACAAATTAGCCAGTTCCCGTGACTTCCGTCATCGAGATTGCGCGGAGAGCCCTGCTTCAGAGCTGCACTCCCCCGTTTGTACCGCCTCCAGCGGAACTGAAGAGGTCGTCAAGATCTCGGACCAGCGCAGGGCATTTTCGGCTGCGGATGACAAAAGGGGGCACGGAGATAGTTAAATCGAGCGCAGGGCGTCACCACCCCTTGACCCGCACTCTCACGCCGCAATCTACTTAGTCTGGTCGACGGCCTTCCCGAATGCGCGATGACCCTCCTCCAAGTCGTAGTCTGCTTAGAGTACCGAACGCTCTCGATGGAAACACTCTCGCAGGACGATATCGACGCAATCCGCGGCCACCTCCAGCACCAACACGCCCTCGTCCCGATCGCTTTCGTCTTGCTATCGAAGCCCAACTATCCCGCCGCGCTGGACCCGCCAAGATTGGTCGCCCGCGCATGCCAGCCACGCTTGGCGAAAGTGCACTCTGAGCCCTGTTTTGAAAATTCGTGAGCAGTCCAACCTGACCCTTTTTTGGTTTTTCTTTCACAACGGCCAAGAAATCTGAGCAAGATCTTCCTTGAGGACCATGGCAAATCCGGGCTCGACCTGTGCGGCATATGCAACTAGACCGAATAGATGATTTTTGAAGCCGATTGTTGAATCAAATCCGAGCCGCTTTGCGTGTTTGGCAGGCCCGATTTGTGGATGCAATAGAAAATATCGATGACGCAATAATCGATCTCTCAATTCCCTGCTCAGCCTGGGTTGAACTGAGTTCGCATTCAGGCCGAGAAGAACCTTTCTTGAGCCTGGCGGACGTACTGATGTCTTCGCGGAGTTGACGCTGAATCCGAAGACATCAAGGATTGCACTTGCGCTAGCGATAACCTCTCGGCAAGATTTTCTATCGAGTTGTCGGCGACTCGAAAAAGCAAGGTCATCTGCATATCTGGAATAGACAAATCCAGCTTTGCCTGCCACTTCAGAGAGTCGCTCATCCATCTCAATAACTGCGAGATTGGCTAGCATAGGACTTGTCGGCGCCCCCTGTGGAAGGTGACCGAGTCGTGGCGCCTCGTACGAACTTATTTTTGACTCCGAGTTCCGAATTGGATTCCATCTTCTCCCTCGCCGGGCGGCAGTTGGAGCTCCAATTCGAGTACAAAGCCGCGCGAGTTCAAACGAAACTAGTGGTTGGTACCCCATTCTTCGAAATACGCGGTAGACGACTCGTTCGTCGATGGACTCAAAGAAATTAACCACGTCCATCTTGATCAGCCAAGTAGATTCGCAATGCGGCTGAACCGCATCAACAATCCGATCCCCTTTTGAGAACGCGACGCTCGCTGAATGCGCCGGCACTCTAACCAGCAAATTCGACGCGATCCATTTCTGAGTCAGCATCAAGAATGTGTCAGGCACACAAATCCGACGAAATCTCTTGCCCTGCCCAGGCAATGGACGCTTTCGAATTTGGAAGGAACGATATGGATCGACGGTGTACCGACTTACGACATCACGGAGTAATTCGTAGCTCGCGCCAACTAGCCATGCAAGATGGCCAAGCGAGAAAATTGGCGGAAGCACAGGGCTTCGCTGCCTCAAACGCGCCGCAGTCAGTACCGCGTTATTGATGACATCATCATCAACCCCGCGAAGCTGACCTTCGCGGACAAAATTCTGAGGACGCCACGACCTCATCTACTTTGACGCCCAACGGGCGAGCCGCCTAGCGACGCTAGGCAAGACTCCGCCAGCCGTCCCGTCGCTAGGTGTCTTGCACGCAAGCACCTGCTTTTCCAAAGACCCGGCAAGTAGCCAGATCCTGACGAAAAATCGCTTCGTCTAAGAATACCTAAGTATTCCATGGGGCATACCTAAACTCAGACACGTGGCGCCCTCAGACCTTGCGGATAGTAAAAGACATCCCGATCTTGTGGAATAGCATAGGGTAGCTTGACCCGCCTGCTTGCTCGCTTCATTTCTCGAATACCCTCAGGCGTGATCTTACCCGTGACGCTGACCCAACTGTTCTCCCTCAATTGTGAAAGTATGCCGGCGACCTCCTGAGTCGGGAGTCCCGTTCGCGCCGAAAGGGAATCCGCTGTCCTCGCGCTCACTCGGACCGCGGACAACACCAACATCCGCTTTAATGCCTGCTCGTCAGCACGATCGATCCATTCTCCGCGGGCAATTTGTACTCGCTCGATTGACGTGAACTTCTGTCTTGCACTAGACAGTCTCAAGACAGCCTCATCGCCAAATCCTGCGATCGAATTGACCCGAGCGGGAAAGAGAGGGCTCGATCCTGCTCTATACAGCACAAGCGGTGAGGTGTTGGGACAACCATGTGCAAACGCAATGAGACTCCCGACACCACCGTAACCCATCGCGTCTTCGACTGAATTTCTGGGTTGACCTCGCTTCCAACAAAACTTCACAAGCTCTCGAAAAGATCTACCATTGAAACAGGTCGCAACGGTAGGACAGCCTGAAACCAAATGAACCATCGGGCCGCATGGATGCGCCTCTACACGCGTTAGACCCATCGGTGTCGCGGCATAGGCAAACACATGCATACGTACGAGCCCCAAGGAATGCCAACTTCTAATTGACCTGACTCGCCACATAGATTCCAGGTACGAAAGTATGCGATCGCCGCTCCCAATGAAATCAGTGACAATTACTAGGTCGCGTACTTTGTTCTTTCGAATCTGGTCTGGCGACGGCTGAACAAGTGCCTTATTTCGAAAACGTCGGTGCCATTCAGTTACAAGCTGCGCAACTATTCCTTCGCTTCCAATTTCCTGTTTGTACCTTCGAAGCGGGCTGATCACGAGAGGATTTGATCCCGTCGCGCGGCGAACCCCCCATCTTGGTTCGCTAAATAGTCTGTTGGGTACTCCTAATCGTTTTCGAATTTCACGCTCGACGTAAAATCCGACTCTCGCGCCGTGCTCACCGATTAACGTGCGCGCATGGCTGCTCAATCCTTTCTTGAGCTCGTCTGAACTTACTATCAGCATGCCCGACAATAGACGCCGAGCCACTGGTTGTTCAGGCACAGGAAAGTCGGAAATCCATGCCTCTACTGCAGGCAGGCTCCTCCAATCACTCATGCTAAATGCCTCCGATGCGCTTCGACTCTTCCACTACCACCTACACTCGCACTCGCACTCGCACTCGCACTCGCACTCGAGATGATCTACATATTCCGCCGATACTCCCCACCCACGTCATACAGCGCATGACTGATCTGCCCGAGCGAGTTGTACTTCACCGCCTCAATCAGCTGCTCGAACACATTGCGCCGATCGCGCGCCGTACCCTGCAGCACCTTGAGACTATCTGAAGCGAGCGCATTGCGCGCCTCGCCGTAGCGTTTGACGTTGGCGATCTGCGCGCCCTTCTCTTCTTCGGTCGAACGAATCAACTCGATCTCGGTGGCGATCTCGCCCCCATGATCTTTCGGCAGGAAGGTGTTAACGCCGATCAGCGGCAGCGAGCCGTCGTGCTTTTTGTGCTCGTAATACATCGACTCTTCCTGGATCTTGCCGCGCTGATACATGGTATCCATGGCGCCGAGCACGCCGCCGCGTTCGCTGATCGCTTCGAACTCCTTGTAGACCGCCTCTTCGACCAGGTCGGTGAGTGCGTCGACCACGTAGCTGCCCTGCCACGGGTTCTCGTTGAAGTTGAGGCCGAGCTCCTTGTTAATGATCATCTGGATGGCCACGGCGCGGCGCACGCTTTCTTCGGTGGGCGTGGTGATGGCTTCGTCGTAGGCGTTGGTGTGCAGGCTGTTGCAGTTGTCGAACAGCGCGTACATCGCCTGTAGCGTGGTGCGGATGTCGTTGAACTGGATCTCCTGCGCGTGCAGCGAGCGGCCGCTGGTCTGGATGTGGTACTTCATCATCTGGCTGCGGCTGCTTGCGCCATAGCGCTCGCGCATGGCGCGCGCCCAGATGCGCCGGGCCACGCGGCCGATGACGGTGTACTCCGGGTCCATGCCATTGGAGAAGAAGAAGCTGAGGTTGGGCGCGAAGTCGTCCACTTTCATGCCGCGCGCGAGGTAGTACTCGACGATGGTGAAGCCGTTGCTCAGGGTAAAGGCCAGCTGGCTGATCGGGTTGGCCCCGGCTTCGGCGATGTGATAACCGCTGATGGACACCGAGTAGAAGTTGCGCACCTTGTGATCGACGAAATACTGCTGGATGTCGCCCATCATGCGCAGCGCGAATTCGGTGGAGAAGATGCAGGTGTTCTGCGCCTGATCCTCTTTCAGAATGTCCGCCTGCACGGTGCCACGCACGTTCTGCAGCGTGTGCTGCTTGATGCGCGCGTAGGTCTCCGCGTCCACCAGCTCGTCGCCGGAGACGCCGAGCAGGCCCAACCCCAATCCATCGTTACCTTTGGGCAGTTCGCCGAGGTACTGCGGGCGCTGCACGTGCTGGTAGATGGCGGCGATTTTCTTTTCGGCATCGGCCCAGCGGGCGGGATCTTCGCGCAGGTATTTTTCGACGTTCTGGTCGATGGCGGTGTTCATGAACATCGCCAGGATCATCGGCGCGGGGCCGTTGATGGTCATGGAGACGGAGGTGCTGGGCGCGCTGAGGTCGAAGCCGGAGTAGAGCTTCTTCATGTCGTCGAGCGTGGCGATGTTGACGCCGGAGTTGCCGATCTTGCCGTAGATGTCCGGGCGCGGCGCCGAGTCTTCGCCGTAGAGGGTGACCGAGTCGAACGCGGTGGACAGGCGCGTGGCCGCGCCGCCCTGGCTCAAGTAATGAAAGCGGCGGTTGGTGCGCTCGGGCGTGCCTTCGCCGGCGAACATGCGCGTCGGGTCTTCGCCGCTGCGGCGGTATGGATACACGCCACCGGTGTACGGGTAATGGCCGGGCAGATTTTCGCGGCCGAGAAAGCTCACGAGTTCGCCCCAGTCTTTCGATTTGGGCGGCGAGACTTTTGGAATTTTCTGGTGGCTGAGCGACTCGCGATAGTTGTCGACGCGGATCACCTTGTCGCGCACGGTGTACTCGTTGAACTCGACGGTCACGGATTCGAACAGCGCCGGCCATGCGCGCAGTTGTTCGATCGCCTCCTTGCTGAGTTCGCCGAGCGCGGCGTTGTAGCGCTGACGCAAGGTGAGCAAGCTGCGGTCGACCGCTTGGCCGTCGTTGCCGATATGCGACAACAAATCCGTGGAGTGGTAGAGGTCGAGCGCGTGCGGCAGCTTGCTGTCGCCGAGTTCTTTCAGTGACTCGTAGTAGTGCTGCGCCTTGCTGGCGAACTCGGCCTGCTTCTGGATGCCGGCATTGATGCTGCGGCCCTGCTCGGCGATCTCGGCGAGATAACGCACGCGCTGGCCGGGAATCAGCACGGTGGCGCGCGGCTCTTTCAGCGTGGTGTCGAGCTGCGGCGACCACTTGTCGGCCGGCAGCTTGAGCTTGTCGCGCATCAGCCGGCACAGGTTGACGAACATCCAGGTGACGCCGGGATCGTTGAACTGGCTGGCGATGGTGGGATACACCGGCACCTCGTCGTCCTTCAGGGCGAAGGCGGTGCGGTTGCGCTTCCACTGCTTGCGCACGTCGCGCAGCGCATCTTCCGCACCGCGCTTGTCGAACTTGTTGAGCACGATGAGCTCGGCGTAATCGATCATGTCGATTTTTTCGAGCTGGCTGGCAGCGCCGTATTCGCTGGTCATCACGTAGACGGGAAAGTCGACCAGGTCGACGATTTCCGAATCGCTCTGGCCGATGCCGGCGGTCTCGACGATGACGAGGTCGTAGGGCTGGCTCTTCAGGAAATCGATGCAGTCGTGCAGCACGATGCTGGTGGCCGCGTGCTGACGACGCGTGGCCATGGAGCGCATATACACGCGCGGGCTGCGCAGCGAGTTCATGCGGATGCGGTCGCCCAGCAGCGCGCCACCCGAGCGACGACGGGTGGGATCGACCGCCAGCACCGCGATGCGCATCTGCGGAAACGCGTGCAGAAAGCGCAGCAGCAGTTCGTCCACCACGCTCGACTTGCCGGCACCGCCGGTGCCGGTGAGGCCGAGCACGGGCGTCTGCTTGCCGGCCAGCGCCCACTGCTTGCGCAACAGCGCGAGGTCGGTGTCGGCCAGCTTGCCCTCCTCGATGGCGGAGAGCATGTGGCCGATGGAAATTTCGTCGTCGATATCGACCTTGGGTACGGCAGTCACTTCACTCTGCGCGCGCTCGGCGGCACCGGTGCCGGCGCGCGCCATGACGTCTTCGATCATCTCGGTGAGGCCGAGCTTCATGCCGTCGTTGGGGTGATAGATGCGCTCGACGCCGTAGGCCTGCAGCTCCTTGATTTCTTCCGGCGTGATGGTGCCGCCGCCACCGCCGAACACGCGCACATGACCGGCGCCGCGCTCGCGCAGCATGTCGACCATGTACTTGAAGTACTCGACGTGGCCGCCCTGGTAGGACGACAGCGCGATGGCGTCGGCGTCCTCCTGCAGCGCCGCACGCACCACGTCTTCCACCGAGCGGTTGTGGCCGAGGTGGATCACTTCGGCGCCCTGCGCCTGGATGATGCGCCGCATGATGTTGATGGCCGCGTCGTGGCCGTCGAACAGGCTGGCGGCGGTGACAAAGCGCAGCGGCGTGGACTCGGCCTGCGTGTCGCTGGCGGGAACGTGCTTGGCAGGCGTACTCATGGCGCAACTCCGACATCAAACGACTAGACCGGCCATTCTAGTGGGGTTCGTGCGCCCACTCTGGTGCACTGCAGCGGACGGGTACGACCGCGTTGTCTGGATACCGGTCGTCTAGATGCCGTAAGCGAGATTGCGGCTGCCGACGACGCGATCGCCGACGTTTTCGCCACGCACGAAAGCCAGTGACGCATCGATCACTTCCGGCGCATCCACCACGCGATGGTGGCCCAGGCCCTGCGTGCTGAGCAGGCGGGCACTGGACCAGTGGCTGGCGCAGCGTTCGCCCTCCTCCCACGGCACGTCTTCGTCGCCGAGGTCGTGCACGATCAGTCCGGGCTGGCCCAAGGCGGCCAGATGCCGATGGGTTTGCAGATCCTGCGGATGCACACCGGTTTTCTGCTGATGCCAGGCAAAAAATGGCTCGCGCAGGTGTGGGCCCAGATGCACCATCTCCATAAAGCGATCGGTAGCGGCAACCATGTCGGCGACGGGCGCCAGCAGAATCATCCGGTGCGCGCGCCATTGGTGATCCTGCGCCATCACCAGCGCGGCGGCACCCAGTGAATGACCCACAGCCAGCGCGGCCGGACCGAAGCAGCGGCCTATCTCGTTGGTGGTTTCAACGAAATTGGGCAACGTGCAGTACTGCCCATCGCTGAGTCCGTGACCAGGCTGATCGAAGGCGATGACTGCATAACCCAGGGCGCGCAGATGCGGTATCCATGACAGGTAGCGCAAGCCGAAGCTGGACCAGCCGTGCACCAGCAGCGCGTAAGGCTGGGTACTGGGGTCGCCCCAGATGTAGGTCACGACGCGCTGGCCATGCAGAAAGATTTCGCCGCGGCGCATGTCCGGATCGGGCTTGGCCGCGAGCGCGCGGCGATGGCTGCTGGCATACGGCGTGGAGAAAAGTTTGGCGGCGCGATCGA
Organism: Rhodanobacter sp. A1T4; assembly: GCF_014207185.1. GTDB lineage: Bacteria > Pseudomonadota > Gammaproteobacteria > Xanthomonadales > Rhodanobacteraceae > Rhodanobacter. The sequence goes on along the minus strand of NZ_JACHCP010000006.1, from coordinate 153,627 downwards.
GCGTTCGATGCGGCATGAGCCGACTACCGAGCGCAAAGCCGGCGCGTACCGAACGCATCTTGAAACTGTGGCTGGCGATGCGTGAGGAGGAAGCGGGGGTGACAGCAGATGGATAAGGCATGGCGTTGCTCCGTTGGATTGGAAAGAGGCCGGGCCAGACACTAGAATCAACGTACGCGTGCTGGCGTATGACGTTGCTTGTTGCGTTGCAGCATAACCATAACGCATCCGACACGGCTTGGGGAACGCCAATCGGGTATCGACGCCGGGAAAATTTGCATCGCACGGGCAGGTCTGCTGCTCCCCCGGCTCGAACCTGAACGAGCGGATCGCAAGAAGTCAACAGAGGCGGTGACGCGGCGTTACTGACAGTGCAAGCCGCATGGTGCGGCCGGGAGATGAAACGATGAAAAGCATGCCTCTCAAGCTGGCCCTGCTCGCCGGACTCGGCTTGGCCTTCGCTGGTGCAACGTACGCGCCGCCGGCCGCGGCACAGGTTTATGTCACCACCCGGGTTGGCATTGCGCCGCCGCCGCCGCGTTTCGAGCGCGTGCCGCCGCCGCGTTATGGCTATGTCTGGGCGCCTGGTTACTGGCGTTGGGATGGCTATCGTCACAGCCATGTCTGGGTCGGCGGTTACTGGGTGCGTGGTCGCCCGGGTTACAACTGGCGTCCGGCGTATTGGGACCACGGCCCTGACGGCTGGCGCTTCCGCAACGGCTATTGGGCGCGCTGAACGCGCAACAACCTGCGATCAGCGGACGGGTGTCGAGAAAGCCTCCGTCCGCTGACACTAGGCGCACCACGCAACTTTACATTTCTCAACCCAACCCAAGGAAAACATTCGACCATGTCCATTCGTCTTCTTGCAGTTACGTCGTTAATCGTCGCAGCTGCGTTAGCCAGCGGTTGCGTGGAGGAGCGGGTGGTGCATGACCGCCCGGTGTACGTGCAGCAGCAACAGCCGGCGTACGTGGAAGTGGTCGCGCCGCGCCCACCGCCGCCGGTTATCGTCGAGCAGGTTGGCCCGCGCCCGGGCTACATCTGGTCACATAGTTACTACCGCTGGGATGGCCGTCAGTACGTGACCGTGCGCGGTCACTGGGAAGCTGTACGCCCGGGTTACCACTATGTGCACCCGCACTGGGAACAGCACGGTGATGGCTGGCACTGGCGCGCCGGTGTGTGGATTGTCGGCTGAGATCGGCCGCAGCTGATGGATGAAAACGCCCCGCCTGTCGGGGCGTTTTCTTGTGGCTAACGCAGGGTATGCTTTGACTGAATTCCCTTTGGAAACGCACTTCATGTCCACCCGCGTACTCGCTTCTGTCCTGCTCGCCCTCGCCACCGTGCTCGTCACCGGCTGCGCCGGGCAGTCGACCACCGACCACCCGCCGGTTGTACATCGTCCGCTGCTTGCGCATCTCCTGGACAACGACGTAGTGGCGCCGCGGGCACCGCCACCGTCGATTTCCGAACCGGCACAGTTTCGCCAGGGCTACATACGCGTGCGGCCTTACTGGAAATGGGATGGTCACGATTTTGTGGCGGTGCCCGGGGAATGGATCAAGGAACGGGCCGACTTTCGCTACTCGGACGCGCACTGGGAACAGCATGGCGATGGCTGGCACTTTCGCCCGGCCGTGTGGTATTCGCTCTGAACCATGCAAGGCCAGAGCTGCGTGATGACTGGGCTGAAAGCCTGCGCCCCTGCAAGGACGGCGTGATGCAGCGCCGCACCACTCGATCCAGTGACGTACTAAACTGCGCGCCTTGAATCATCGCCCCGGCTTCGATCGGGGCGATAAATTTCGGCGTAATCATCCCCACGACGGGCCTTCCCGCCCTCTTCAGTGCCGCTCACACCATCGACCCGGCACCGTCCTTCATGGAGTCAACCGTTCCAATGATCTTTGAAACCATCGCCAACACCGGTCACGAAGAAGTCGTGTTCTGCCAGAACAAGGACGCCGGCCTCAAGGCCATCATCGCGATTCACAACACGGTGCTGGGCCCTGCGCTCGGCGGCCTGCGCATGTGGCCGTACAAGACCGAGCAGGAGGCCATCAACGATGTGCTGCGTCTGTCGCGCGGCATGACGTTCAAGAACGCGGTGGCCGGCCTGAATCTGGGCGGCGGCAAGGCGGTGATCATCGGCGACCCGAGCAAGGACAAGTCCGAGGCGCTGTTCCGCGCGTTCGGCCGCTTCGTCAATTCGCTCAACGGCCGCTATATCACGGCCGAGGACGTCGGCATCGACGTCAACGACATGGAATACGTCTTTCGCGAAACCGAATACGTGACCGGCGTGCATCAGGTGCACGGCGGTTCGGGTGATCCGTCGCCATTCACCGCGTTCGGCACGCTGCAGGGCCTGATGGCCGCGCTGCAGTTCAAGTACGGCAACGAGGATGTGGGCAAGCACAGCTATGCCGTGCAGGGCTGCGGCCATGTCGGCATGGAGTTCATCAAGCTGTTGCGCGAGCAAGGCGCCAAGGTGTTCGTCACCGATATCAACAAAGAGCTGGTGCAGCGCTGCGTGGACGAGCTGGGCTGCGAAGCCGTTGGCCTGGACGAAATCTACGATGTCGACGCCGACGTGTATTCGCCGTGCGCACTGGGCGGCACGATCAACGAGCAGACGATCGATCGGATCAAGGCCAAAGTGATCTGTGGTGCAGCCAACAACCAGCTGGCCACCGATGCGATCGGTGACGAGCTGTTCCGGCGCGGCGTGGTTTACGCACCCGATTATGCGGTCAACGCCGGTGGCGTGATGAACATCTCGCTGGAAATCGACGGCTACAACCGCGAGCGTGCGATGCGCATGATGCGCACGATCTACTACAACCTCGGACGCATCTTCGAGATCAGCAAGACCGAAAACGTGCCGACCTACCTGGCCGCGGACCGTCTGGCCGAAGAGCGCATCAACGCGATCGGCAAGATCAAGCTGCCGCACATGGGCAACGGCAGCACACGCTTCCAGGGCCGCATGCGCGGTCAGTAAACGTTAGCCGCACATGAAAAGGCCGCCGGGATACTGGCGGCCTTTTCATGTGCGGGAAGGTGATTGCCGACTTACTGGAGGCTGACGCCAACGGTGATTCTGTTACACTACGCAACATATTGTTCACATAACTAAGCCTTTGCGTGATAGAGGCATGGTGTGAAGGGGACCCGCTTCGCGGGATAGATCGGTCCAGGCCGGTCGGCACATCTCGAAACCGTTGGTTTCGAAATCTAGGAATGCCACGGTTCGGTGCGCGACTGCGCCCGGTGTGGGGGATAGCGCATTGCGCATGGATTGACCGGGACAGGAGCAGGCGGACAAGTTATGAGCACGATGATGATGGAAGCAGGGATCAGCGACGAAGACATCCTGGATAGGCTCAGGGAAGTGCTTCGCGACACGTTCGAGATCGATCCTGCGCGCGTCGTTCCTTCGGCCCATCTTTTCACCGAGCTGGAACTGGACAGCATCGACGCGGTGGATCTCGCGATCCAGGTGCAGGAGATGACTGGCATGCGCATCAAGCCAGAGGATTTCAAGAGCGTGCGTACCGTGGGCGACGTGATCGCCACCGTGCGCACCCTGCTCGCCCGCTGACGTTACACGACTGCGTCACATGCCAGCCACGCTCGAACGCTTCGCTCCCTGCGCACTGATCCCGATATATAACCACAAGGACACAATCGCCCGCACCGTGTATGCATTGCGCGCACACGGGTTGCCGGTGGTGATTGTGGACGACGGCAGCAACACGGCCACCCGCGAAGTGCTAGACGTGCTGGTCGGCGAAATCGACAGCACCACGCCGGACGTCCGGCTGATCCGCCTACCGCAGAATCAGGGCAAGGGACGCGCGCTCGCTGCCGGCCTGCTGGTCGCGCGCGACGCGGGTTACACGCATGCATTGCAGATTGATGCCGATGGCCAGCACGACACCGCTGACGCACCGCGATTCATTGTCGAAGCACGCGCGAATCCGCAGGCCATGATCTGCGGACGTGCCGTGTACGACGACAGCGTGCCGAGAGCACGGTTGTACGGTCGCTATCTCACGCATGTGTGTGTGTGGATCGAAACGCTGTCGTTGGCGATCGACGATTCGATGTGTGGCTATCGCTTATACCCGCTGGAAGCGACTTGTGCGGAGATCGCGCATGCACCGTTTCCCGCGCGAATGGATTTCGACACCGAAGCCGCCGTGCGCCTGCTGTGGCGCGGCGTGCCGGTGCGCAACCTGCCCACCCGGGTGATCTACCCGGAAAACGGCCTTTCCCATTTCCGCATGCTGCACGACAACCTGCGCATTACCGCGATGCACACCCGGTTGCTGCTGGGTATGTTGCCGCGCGCGCCCGGCCTGCTCTGGCGTCGATTACGAAGAAAAGAACCTGCATGCACCGTCTGATGAACTTCCTGCTTTGCTGCGCGCTATCGTACGGCGCGAGTTTCGCCGTGCATGCCACCAATGCCGATCCGTTGCTGCTAAAGAATGTGCTGACGGGTCTGAGCAACCACACCGCAGTGCGCGCCGGTTTCACTCAGACACGCTCGAATCCTGCACTGATGCAGCCCCAGATCAGCCATGGCACGCTGCTGTTCGTGCTGGCCCACGGCATGCTTTGGCAGACCGAGCAGCCATATCAGGAAACCATCGCGCTCACCGGCAGCCGCGCTGCGCGGCTCGACGCGCAGGGCAAGCTTCAGCCGATCCGCGATGCGCGCGGGGTGAGCCAGGTGTCGCAGATGCTGCAGTCGTTGCTGGCGGGAAAGCCCGACGATGTCTTGCGCCAGTTCGATGTGCAGACGAGCGGCACCATGACAAAATGGATGCTGCACTTCACGCCGAAGCAATCGCGCATCGCCCATGTGCTTGCCAGTATCGATCTCAACGGTAATGCCTTCCTCGAAGGCATTCGCATCGACATGCACGACGGCTCGGCCACCGATATCCGCTTCACCGACGCGCGCGATGCAGGCGCGATCACCGCCGCCGAAAAAAGCGCGCTCGGCCTGCCATGAAACCTGCGTCGCTATGGTTGCGTGCTGGCATCTTCACCGTCGCGACACTGATGGTGGCGCTGCTCGGCACGTGGCTACTGTTCGGCCGCGGACCGTTGCCGATCCAGACCGACCTGTTGGCGATGCTGCCCGCCACCGAACAGGATCCGCTGGCCGAAACCGCGGTGGAGCGATTGGCCCACGCCAACGGCGATCGCCTGGTACTGCTGGTTACCAACGCCGATGACGATCGCGCCAAGTCAGCAGCACGCGCACTGGGTGAAGCGCTGGAATCGGACGATGTCTTTTCGTCAGTGCTGGCGGAGCTGCCGCCGTTCGATCTGCAGCAATTCGTCGCGCCGTATCTGGCGCATCGCTTCAGCTTGCTGTCCGATGTCGATCGCAGTGCGTTGATGCAGCCGGACTTCGATCCCGCGCAGGTACTCGCGCGACATCTCAATGAACCGTTCGCCACCGCCATGGGCACGTCATTGCAGGACGATCCGTTCGGCTGGCTGCAGCACTGGATGGATCAGCAGCCATGGAGCCGTTCTGCATTGCTGCCGGAAGACAACCTGCTCACCGCGCATCGCGACGACCGCACCTATGTGATGGTGACCGCCACTTTGGATGGTTCGTCGTACGACGATTCGGTGCAGCGGCGCGCACTAGCCACGCTGGATCGCGTCGAGCGCTCAATCACGCACGACTACCCCGGCACCACCGTGTTGCGCACCGGCGCGCTGTTCTACGCCGCCGCGGCGCGTGCGGGCGCGGAGCACGACGTGCATCTGGTCGGCTGGGTGTCTTCGATCGGTATTGCGCTGTTGCTACTTTGGGCGTTCCGTTCGCCGGGACCGCTGCTGCTGGCGTTCCTGTCGACGCTGGTCGGCGTGATCGCCGCGACCACGATAACCCTGTTGATATTCGGCAAGATCTACTTGCTGACTTTGGTGTTTGGCGCGGCGCTGCTCGGTGAAGCCGTGGACTATTCGATCCAATACCTGACGGCGCGCGCGAACGCCGGCGAACACTGGCAGCCGCGCGCTGGCTTGCGTCAGGTGCGCATGGCCCTGCTGTTGGCGCTAGGCACGTCGCTGCTCGGTTATGCCCTGCTCGGCATGGTGCCGTTCCCTGCCCTGCGCCAGATGGCGTGCTTTGCGATGAGCGGCATGCTGGCCGCGTGCGTGAGCGTGTTCTGGTTGTTGCCCGCGCTATTGCAACGACCGTCCAAACCACTATCGCCGACGCTGGTGCGTGGCGCGCTGGCGATGCAGAACACGATTGCCCGCTTCGGCAATGGCTCGCACGGATGGGGGATCGCATTGTTGCTTCTGCTGATTGCCGTGCCGGGCTGGTGGCAGCTGCGCCATGACGACGACGTGCACCTGCTGATTGCGCCGCCGCCTGCGCTGGATGCACAGGAGCTGCAGATCCGCACGATCACCGGGCTCGGTAACGGCAGCCAGTTCTATCTGGTGCAGGGCGACAGCATCGAGCAGACGCTGCAGCGCGAGGAAGCGCTGGAGCAGCGCCTGCAGTCGCTGATGCGTGACGGCAAGCTGCGGGGCTGGATCGGCCTGGCCGGGATGGTGCCGTCGCAGCAGCGGCAGGCAGCCGATCACGCGCTGCTCGCGCCACTGATGTCCGACCGCGCGCGTATGCGCAAGCTGCTGGGCGATGCCAGCTTTCGCTCATCAGCGATTGATGCGTACATCGCTGCATGGCCGGGCACCACGATCGATCTGCAGCAGTGGCTCGCCACGCCGATTTCCGCGCCATTCCGTCACTTGTGGATGGGCCGCAATGCACATGGCTACGCCACGCTGGTGCTGCCGCAGGGTCAGGATGACGTCATACCGCTACACGCCGCCGCGATGGGACTCGCAGGCGTGCAGCTGGTCGACAAACCGGCCAGCGTCTCGAACCTGTTCGGGCGCTATCGCGGCTACGCCAGCGTCTGGCTGCTCGCCGCGCTACTGTTGATCGCGCCTGTATTCGGCTGGCGTTACGGCATACGCAACGCGCCACGCGTGCTGGTACCGCCGGTGTTCGGCATTGGCCTCACCCTGGCAGTGCTCGGCTATCTCGGTCATCCACTGACGCTGTTCCACTGGATGGCGTTCATGCTCGTGCTGGGCGTGGGTGCGAATTACGCGGTGTTTCTGCTGGAGGGCGAGCCGCATGTGGTGCATCGCCCCGGCGCGATGTACGCCAGCGTGCTGCTGTCTGCCGTTACCGCGCTGCTGTCGTTCGGCCTGCTGGCGCTGAGTTCGATGCCGGCGCTGCGTGATTTCGGCCTGACCCTGCTGCTGGGCATCGGTTGCACCGCGTTGCTGGTGCCTGCGAGCCTGCCGGTTCACGGAGCGACGACGCGATGACTTTCATTTTCTCTTTCAGGAAGCCGCGATGAAGCGCGTGGTGATCACCGGCATGGGCGGCATTACCGCGCTCGGTCACGACTGGACGCAGATCGAAGCGCGACTGCGCGAAGGCCGCAACGCCGTGCGGCGCATGCACGAGTGGGATTATTTCGATGCGCTGAATTCCCGTCTCGGCTGTCCGGTCGATGACTTCAAGCTACCCGGCTGGCCACGCCGTCTCACGCGCTCGATGGGCCGCGTGGCGCAACTGGCGGTAGCCGCCAGCGAGCACGCCTTGCGCGACGCCGGCCTGCTCAACGACGAGTCGATCCGCGATGGCCGCATGGGCGTAGCCTACGGCTCGTCCGGCGGCAGCATCGAACCGGTCCGCGTGGTCGGCAAGATGCTCGAAACCGGCTCGATGCAGGGCGTCACCGCGACCAGCTACATCCAGATGATGGCGCACACCACCGCGGTGAACGTGGGCGTGTTCTTCGGCCTCAAGGGCCGCATCATTCCGACGTCTAGTGCGTGCACGTCGGGCAGCCAGGCGATCGGCTACGGCTTCGAGGCGATCCAGCATGGCAAGCAGACGATGATGCTCTGCGGCGGTGCCGAAGAACTTTCCGGCCCCGGCGCGGCGGTGTTCGACACGCTGTTCGCCACCAGCACGCGCAACGACGAACCATCACTGACGCCGCGTCCGTTCGATCGTGCACGCGACGGACTGGTGGTCGGCGAAGGTGCGACCACGCTGGTGCTGGAGGAATACGAACACGCGAAGGCGCGCGGTGCGACGATCCACGCCGAGGTGATCGGATTCGGTTGCAACTCCGACGGTAGCCACATCACGCAGCCCACGCGCGAGACGATGGCAGTCGCGATGCGGCTCGCGCTTGCCGATGCGAAGCTGTTGCCCGAAGCGATCGGCTATATCAGCGCGCACGGCACCGCGACCGATCGCGGCGACGTGGCGGAAAGCCATGCCACCGCCTCGGTGCTCGGTTCGCGTGTGCCCATCAGTTCGATGAAGAGCTACGTTGGCCATACGCTCGGCGCGTGCGGCGCGCTGGAAGCGTGGTGGGCGATCCGCATGATGCAGGGCGGCTGGTTCGCACCCACGATCAACCTGCTCGATCCCGATCCGGAATGCGCCGAGCTCGACCACATCACCGGTGACGGTCGGCGCATCGCCACCGATTGTGTGATGAACAACAACTTCGCTTTTGGCGGCATCAATACGTCGCTGATCTTCAGGGCCTGCGACTGATGCCGTCGGGCATGCTCGATGTGCGCGGCCTACCGCGCGTGGTGGTGACCGGCATGGGCGTGGTCAGCTGCCTCGGCAACGGCCGCGCGCAGATGCTAGACGCATTGCGCAGCGGTCGCAGCGGTTTGCGCGCGATCGACAGTTTCGCCCGACGCGGGTTGAACGCACGGGTCGGCGGCCCAGTGGATATTTCCGCGCTGACCGAACCGCCGCGCAAGCTGCGCCGCTTTCTCGCGCCACCGGTGCTGTACGCATGGCACGCATTGAACGAGGCGCTCGCACAGGCCGGGCTGAAGATGGATGCGTTGCAGGCGGACGACTGCGGATTGGTGGTCGGCGGCGGCGCCTCGCTGAGCGTGTACGAGGAAGGACTGAACAGTTACCACGCCAAAGGTGTTGGCCGATTGTCGCCATTCCTGGTGCCGCGTGGCATGAGCAGCGCACTGTCGGCCACCCTCGCGCACGCGTTCGGTATCCGTGGCGTGGCGATGACGGTGAGTTCGGCGTGCACCAGCGCGTCGCTGGCGATCGGCCACGCGATGGAACTGATCCAGCTCGGTCGGCAGCAACTCGTGCTGACCGGCGGCAGCGAGGAACTATTCGAAGGCACCGCCACCTGGTTCGACGCCATGGGCGCGTTATCCGTGGCCAGCGACGCGCAACCGCAACTGGCTTCACGCCCCTACGACCGCGACCGCGACGGCTTTGTGCTGGCGGCCGGCGCGGGCATGCTGGTGCTGGAATCGCTGGCCCATGCGAACGCGCGCGGCGCTACGGTACTTGCCGAACTAACTGGCTACGGCGCCAGCACAGACCCGACCAGCATCGTCAGCCCCGATGCCGATGGCATCGCGCGGGCGCTGCGGCTGACGCTTGATCAGGCCGGCGCCCTGCCCGACTACATCAACACGCACGCCTGCTCCACGCCACTGGGCGACGTGGAGGAATGGCAGGCGATCGAATCCGTATTCGCCGAACGTCATGCCGCGGTGCCTCCGATGTCATCGATCAAGGGCCAGAGCGGCCACGCACCCGGCGCAGCCGGTGCGCTGGATGCGATCGCCAGTCTGCTGATGATGGAATACGGCTTCATCGCCGCCGGCACGCCGGTGCGCACGAGCGACAACGCGTTCGCTAACGCACCGCTGGTCACGCAGACGCATGCGCGCCGCCTCGACAGCGTGCTCTCCAACAGTTTCGGTTTCGGTGGCAGTTGCGCCGCACTGATGTTCCGCCGCTTTACGGAGCACGCAGCATGATGGAGTTCCGCATCGAGCAATGGCGCGCTTGGGCGCCGGGGCTGGACAGCCCGCAGGCGTGGACGACGTGGGCACAATCACCCGTCGCGGTACCCGACCGGCTGGAACAACCGGAATGCCTGTCACTGCCCGCGATGCAACGACGCCGGCTGAGCCGACTGGCGCGCATGACGATGGAAGTAGCCTCGCCGCTGTGCAGCAACGAGGAGCAGCTGCCATTCGTGTTCGGCTCACGCCACGGCGAAACCACGCGTACCTTCGCCCTGCTCGGCGACGTGACCGACGAACAGCCGCTGTCACCGACGCAGTTCGGCCTGTCGGTGCACAACGCGATCGCCGGTCAATGGTCGATCCTGCGCGGCCAGCGTGGCGAGTCGGTGGCGATCGCCGGCGAAGCCGATACGTTCGAGCACGCATTGCTGGAATCAGCCATGTTGCTCGAGGCAGGCGCATCGAGCGTGCTCACGGTGATTGCCGAGGAAACGCCACCATCGGCCTACGCGGGGTGGATTGTGGACGTGCCATTCTCGTATGCTCTGGCATTGCGACTGGGGAGAGTCGACACATCCGGACCACAATCGACGGACGCGTGCTGGCAACTGCGTCTGGACCGGCACGACGGCGGCAGCGCGCACTGCGCGTGGCCACATGCGCTCGACTTTCTGCGGGCATCGCAGACCGGCGAGAAATCATTGGAGCACGTATGGAAGACACGCCGATGGAATTGGCAGCGTACCCGCTGAACCACCGTCGCGACGCGTGGTTGCAGCGGTTGTTAGCCACCGGCGCCAGCTTCGCGCTGTTCGGCATCGGCGGACTGATCCTGTGCGTGCTGATCCTGCCGCTGCTGGTGTTGCTGCCGGGCGATGCCACGGTGCACCGTCGGCGCGCGCGTTCGGTGGTGCATCACGCGTTCTACCTGCACATGCAGTTCATGTATCGCACGCGCGTGCTGGACTTCCGCATCGAAGGCGGCGAGCGCCTCGGGCAACCGGGGCAGTTGGTCGTCGCCAACCATCCGTCGCTGATCGATGTGATCTTCCTGATCTCGCAGATCCGCGATACCAACTGCATTGTCAAGGCCAGCCTGTGGGAAAACCCGTGCATGCATGGCGCTGTCCGCGCAGCGCAATACATCAGCAATAACGGCAGCCCGGAAATGCTCGAACAGGCTGCCGATGTCCTGCGCGAAGGCCAGACTCTGGTGATTTTTCCCGAAGGCACGCGCACCACGCCTGGACGTGCGCCGGTATTTCACCGCGGCGCGGCAGCCATCGCTTTGCGCGGCGCACGCACGATCACGCCGGTGTTCATCTCGGTGACGCCGACCACGCTGACCAAGGCCGAGCCGTGGTACCGGATTCCCGATCGCCGCATGGTGGTACTGCTGCGTGTGGGTGACGATATCGATCCTGTGCAGTTCAACGACGCCCCGCTGCCGATCGCCTCACGCCGGCTGAATCAATACCTGCATCAGCTCTTTCTCAAGGAGCTCGACCCATCGTGAACCCACCGGATACCACCGCCATGGAACATGTCGCCGTCACACGCGAGGCACTGGAGCGCGACATCGCCCAGCTCATCATCGACACACTGAATCTTGAACACCTGACGGCTACAGACATTCCGGTGGACCAGCCGTTGTTCGGCGACGGCCTCGGGCTGGATTCGGTGGATGCGCTGGAGCTGGCGCTGGCACTGCAGAAGAACTACGCGGTCCGCATCGAGTCGGACGTCAAGGATGCACGGCGACACTTCGCCACCATCGCAAGCCTCGCCGCCTTCGTCGGAACACAGCGAGCCGCATGCGCCGACTGATCCCCATCCTGCTGCCGATCGTGGGGCTGCTGTATCCGTTTATCGTGTACTTTGGCACGGAGAAAGTGTCGCCGCCGATCTTCGCGCTGGTGCTCGGCGCGATCTGGCTGATCCGCGCACCGAACCTGCTGCGTCAGCCCGGCGGGCGCTGGATGGTTGGTATCGCGCTAGTGTATTGCGTGCTGCTGGCGATCACCGGCGCGGCGAAGCTGCTGCGCTGGTATCCGATGCTGATCAGCGCCGCGCTACTGGTAACGTTTGGCCTGAGCCTGATCTACGGGCCACCTTTCATCGAGCGCATCGCGCGCCTGCGCGAACCGAACCTGCCACCGGCCGCCGTGCGCTACACGCGCGCAGTGACCTGGGTTTGGATGGCATTTTTCGCGTTCAACGGCAGCATGTCTGTCGCTTTGTCGCTGTGGGCTCCGCTGTCTTGGTGGACGCTGTACAACGGGCTGATCGCCTATCTCATCATGGGTACGCTGTTCGCCGTCGAGTGGCTGCTGCGCCAGCGGCTGCGCCGGAGTTTCGCGTGAATTCGGCAATCGCCCTGTCCGCATGCCTGGCGAGCCATCCATGGCTGGCGCAGATTCATGCGGGAAGCAGTGGCGCTCTGTTGCTACTCAGCGCGTCCGGACGAATGGAGCTGCGCCGCTACGGACGGCAATCGCTGCTCGACCATCTACAGGCACATCTCGCCGCGCATGCAATCGAGCCCGTACAACACCTGCGCCTGCTAGACATGACACCGGACGAACTCGACACGCCGACGATCGATCGCTGGCTGCTGTCGCCGCGACCGGACTACGTGACGCTGCTGACCGAACATGCGCAGGACGACCGCTGGACACTGACGTTGCAGCTGCCGCTGGAGCTGATCCATTTCGACGGACATTTTCCGCAGGCCCCGGTACTGCCCGGCGTCTTGCAGGTGAGTTGGGCACTGGCACTGGCCGCACCGCGACTGGGTACGTCGAAGCATTGCCGCGAGATGAAAGCGCTGAAATTCCAGCGCCTGCTGCATCCTGGCGATCGCATCGAGCTCACCCTGCATTTCGAGGCCGATTCGCAGGATGTCGCCCAGAACGTCGCTCAGGGCAAGCTGCATTTTTCCTACCACCTCGATGGCGCGCATTGCTCTTCCGGTCGGCTGAAGGTGGAGCGCGCGAATGAATGAGGGCGACGCACGCGTACCGCACTGGGCAAGGCAGCGGGAGCGCGGCAGCTTCGCGCTGATGAAACTCACCGCCTTCGGACTGCGCCGGCTGGGCCGGCGGCCGATGACGCCGGTGTTGTATCTGATCGTGCTGTATTTTTTCGTATTCGGGCGTCGTGCACGACGCAACGTGCGCCAGTATCAGGACTATCTCGCGGCGTGGAGCGGCCGCCGCGAACTGCGTCCGCGACTGCGCAGCGTGTTCGGCCAGTTCATGGCCTTCGGTGACAGCCTGCTGGATCGGCTCGAAGTGTGGCGCGGCAGTCTGCCATTGAGCGAGGTGCAGTTGCACGATCCGTCCGGTATGTGCGCGCGCCTGCTGAAAAGCGCACACGGCGGTCGAGGCGAAATACTGATCGGCACGCACCTGGGCAACCTGGATGTCTGTCGCGCGCTGGCCGAACTCGGCGAACAGGTGCCACTGAACGTGCTGGTGCATACCAAGCATGTCGCGCACTTCAACCGTTTGCAGAACGCGGCCGGCGATCATCAGCTGCGCCTGCTACAGGTGAGCGAGATGGATGCCGCGCTGATGCTGGAACTATCGCAGCGACTCGATCAGGGCGAGTGGCTGGCGATCGCCGGCGATCGCGTGCCGCTGCATGACGGTCGCCGCGTGGCGGTGGATTTTCTCGGCCATCCCGCACAGTTTCCGCAGGGACCGTGGCTGCTAGCCGGCCTGCTGCGCTGCCCGGTGAACCTGATGTGCTGCCTGAAGATCGACGGCCGCTACCAGATTCATCTCGAACCGTTCATCGACGCGCCAGAATGGGAGCGGAGCCAGCGCGAGGCATTGATCAAGAGTTGGGTGCAGCGTTATGCCAATCGCCTCGCGCAGTGGTGTCTGCTCGCACCGCAGCAATGGTTCAACTTCCACGCCTACTGGCAATCATCCGATTTATCCCAATCGTCTGGAGAAACCGATGCGCATCCGCGGCGTGCTGCACCGTGACATCGAGGTGACTGTGCCGTTTTTTGATGTCGATTCGATGGACGTCGTCTGGCACGGACACTATGTGAAATATCTGGAGATCGCCCGTTGCGCGTTGCTCGACGAGGTCGGACACACCTATGCACAAATGAAGGAGTCGGGCTACGTGTGGCCGGTGGTCGACCTGCAGTTGCGCTACGTGCAGGCTGCGCGCTTCGACCAGCAGCTGCGCGTGCGCGCGGACCTGGTCGAGTGGCGCAACCGGTTGAAGATCAATTACCTGATCAGCGATGCGCAGAGCGGCGAGCGACTGACCCGCGCCAGCACCGTGCAGGTGGCGGTGAACCTGACCGACGGCATGATGCAGCTGGTGTCGCCGAAGGTAATGATCGACGCCGTCGAGAGACACCTATCGTGAATCACACGCTCCGCCCACGCGGTCACCGCCCTTGCACGATCATCTGCGAATGAATTACGCCAGCCCAACCTACGTCGAGGAAACCCGCATCGGTTTCCGTTTCCTGAGCAGCTTCACCTGGCAGCATCATGTGCTGCGCGTGGCGATCAACGATCTTCAGCGACTGATTGGCGAACCGGCACCGCAGGGCGGCACCTTGCTCGATGCCGGCTGCGGCCAAGGCAAATCGTTCCGCCTGCTGCGCGATGCGCTCCGGCCACAGCGACTGATCGGGCTGGATGCCGATCCGCACAGCCTCGAACTGTCACGCACGGAAGCGGAGCGCGAACAGATTCCGGCGGAACTGATCGCCGGCGACTGCGCACAGATCACCCTGCCCGATGCCAGCGTCGACATCGTGTTCTGCCACCAGACGTTCCATCACCTGGTCGAACAGGAGCTCGCGCTGGCGGAGTTCTGGCGCGTGCTGAAACCGGGCGGCCATCTGCTATTCGCCGAATCCACCAAGGCGTACATCGACAGCTGGGTAATCCGCTGGTTCTTCCGTCACCCGATGCACGTGCAGAAAAGCGCGGACGGCTATCTCGACATGCTTCGTCAACAGGGGTTTCAATTCGACGAACACAACGTGTCGCTGCCGTATTTATGGTGGAGCCGTGCGCGTGATTTCGGCCTACTCGAACGCTGGGGCCTGCACCGACCGCCGTCGCCCGGGTTGCGCGAGGAAACGCTGGTCAACGTCGCCGCACGCAAGCCCTGCATCGCATGACACCCTCGCTCAACGCACTTGGCATCATCTGCACGCTCGGCGTCGGCAAGGCCGCGGTGAGCGAAGCGCTGTTCGCCGGCGACGACAGCGGGCTGCGGGCCGAGTCCGGCTGGACGCCCGATCGGTCATTGCCGCTAGGTGCGGTGCGCACGGTGCTGCCATCGGTGCCGCCTGCGCTTGCAGCAAGCCGCGACAACCGTGCCAACCGTCTGCTACTGGCCGCTGCACTGGAGATCGAAGGCGATATCCGCGCGGCCATCGAACGCTACAGCGTCACACGCATTGGCGTGGTGCTCGGCACCAGCACCACCGGCATTGAGAACACCACGGTCGGCATCGATCATCTTCGACGAGAAGGCCAATGGCCGGACAGCTATCGCTACGCGGACCAGGAGCTGGGCGCACCCGCCGAATTCCTGGCCGAATGGCTCGGCCTATCCGGCCCGTGCTACGGCATCTCCACTGCCTGCACGTCCGGCGCGCGCGCGTTGATCAGCGCGCAGCGATTGCTGCAAATGAATCTTTGCGACGCCGTGCTGTGCGGCGGTGTCGATACGCTGGCGCGAATGCCGATCAACGGGTTCCTTGCGCTCGAGGCGCTCGATTTCGCGCGCTGCGAACCGTTCTCGCGCCATCGGCGCGGCATCAACATCGGCGAAGCCGCAGCGCTGTTCCTGATGACGCGTGAGGGCGGCCCGGTGCAATTGCTCGGCGGCGGCGCGAGCTCGGACGCGTATCACATATCCTCGCCCGACCCGGAAGGCCTCGGCGCCCAGCAGGCGATGCGCGCGGCGCTGTTCCACGCACAACTGGACGCCACGCAGATCGACTACCTCAACCTGCACGGCACTGCGACCGAGCACAACGACCGCATGGAAAGCCGCGCGGTTGCCGCGGTATTTCCCCGTGGCGTGCCATGTTCATCCAACAAATCGCTGACCGGTCACACGCTAGCCGCGGCCGGCGCCCTCGAAGCCGCGTTCTGCTGGCTGAGCCTGATGGATGTTTCGCATGCACGCCGATTGCCGCCGCATGTATGGGATGGCGCGATCGATCCCGAACTTCCACCGCTGTCGTTCACGCACGTCGGCGATAGCCTGCCGGCGAACGGTCCGCGGAGGCTGATGAGCAATTCATTCGCGTTCGGCGGCAACAATGCCTGCCTGATCCTCGGCGACGCGCCGGCAGGAACGTCCACATGAACATATGGCCGATCGGCGAACTGCTGCCGCACGCTGGCGGCATGATCATGCTGGACGCGATGATCGAAGCCGACGAGGAACGCATCATGTGCACGCGCACGATACGGCCCGGCGGATTGCTCAACGATGCCGACGGCCACCTACCCGCATGGTGCGGCGTTGAGCTGATGGCACAATGCGTCGCGGCATGGGCTGGTTGGCAGGCAAAGCGCGAACAGCGTCCGGTTCGCCTGGGCTTCCTGCTCGGCACGCGTCATTATCGTTGTGATGTCGACGCGTTCCGAGCCGGCAGCGAACTGGTGATCGAGGCCGTGCGCAGTTTTCACGACGACAACGGCATGGCCATGTTCCTCTGCCGCATCGATGCGGCGGGCACGCATGCCGAGGCGGGCCTCACCGTATTCAGCCCGCCCGATTCCGACGCGTTTTTCGCATCCACCGCACAAGGCCAGACCCATGCCTGAAACCATCCTGGTCACCGGCTCCAGCCGTGGCATAGGCCGCGCCATCGCCTTGCGGCTGGCGCGTGCCGGCTACAATCTGGTATTGCATTGCCGTTCGCGCCGCGACGAGGTCGAAACCGTTGCCGACGGAATACGCGCGCTGGATCGCAACGTGCGCATCTTGCAGTTCGACATCTCTGATCGCGCAGGTTGCGCTGAGGCACTCGAAGCGGATGTGGCCGCGCATGGCGCGTATTACGGCGTGGTCTGCAATGCCGGACTCACCCGCGACGGCGCGTTTCCCGCACTCACTGGCGACGATTGGGACAGCGTGCTGCGTACCAATCTGGACGGCTTCTACAACGTACTGCATCCGCTGATGATGCCGATGATCCGCCGCCGCAAACCCGGCCGGATCGTCTGCATCACCTCGGTATCGGGCATGATCGGCAATCGCGGCCAGGTCAACTACAGCGCCTCGAAAGCTGGTGTGATCGGTGCCGCCAAGGCACTCGCGGTGGAACTGGCTAAGCGCCAGATCACCGTAAATTGCGTGGCGCCCGGCTTGATCGATACCGACATGCTCGACCCCGAGGTGCCGGTCGACGAGATCCTTAAGATGATTCCGGCCCAGCGTACCGGCACCCCGGAGGAAGTCGCCGCCGCCGTGCAGTTTCTGCTCAGCGTCGATGCCGGCTATATCACTCGGCAGGTTATCGCGGTGAACGGCGGGCTGTGCTGAGCCTGCGTAGATGCATCGGTAGAGCGAGCCGGCCGATGAGCTGCGCCTGCGGAGACCATCCGGCGCCAGTCTTTCGAGGCCGGCGTTTTTCATGCTGAGTCCAGTCGACAGGTCACGTATGCTGGCAACCGTGACGACTGTATCGACACCTGTTTATCGTTGGCGCCGGCTGCGCGGCTCGGATCGCTTCGCCGAGTGCGTACGGGTATTTCTCGCGCTCGGTGGCATCGTGCTCTGGTGCGTCATCAGCCATCAGTTTGCCGTGGCGATTCCGGCGATGCTTGGCGCGATTGCCTGCGCGCTGGCGGAGACCGAGGATCACTGGCGCAACCGCCTCACTACCTTGCTGGTGACGATGGCCTGCTTTGCCATCGCTGCGTTCGCGATCGAGTGGCTGCTGCCTTACCCGGTGATCTTTGCAGCGAGCCTGCCCATCGCGACCTTTCTGCTGGTGATGCTGGGCGCAGTAAGCGGGCGCTATGCGACCATCGCCGGCGCCACGTTGATTCTGTCGATTTACACGATGATCGGTGCGGATCAGCACGGCGCGCACACATTGAGCCTGTGGCGCGAACCACTGCTGCTGCTCGCCGGTGCCGCGTGGTACGGCGTGCTGTCGCTGGCCTGGAGCGTGCTCTCGCCGCAGCAGGCGATACGCCATTCACTGGCGCGTCTGTTCGAAACCCTGGCCGATGGCCTGGACGGAAAAGCGGCGCTGTTCGCACCCCTGCCCGGCGTCGATCGTGAAGCGCTGCAACTCGCGCTGGCCATGCAGAACGAGCAAGTGGTGACCGCGCTCAACGACACCCGGCTGGTACTGATCGATCGCATCGGCACACGGCGACCGCGTGGTGCAACGGCGGCGCGGCTGCAGCTGTACTTTATGGCGCAGGACATCCACGAGCGGATCAGCTCGTCGCACTATCCCTACGACGCCTTGGTCGAAGCGTTTTTCCACAGCGACGTGCTGTTTCGCTGCGAGCATCTGCTGCGTCTCGAAGCAGGCCACTGTCGACGTCGCGCCGAGACGCTACGCCTGCGACTGCCTCTGGATGACGATGCGCAGGCCGCAGCGGCACTGGCCGATGTTCGTGCCTCCGTTGACGCATTGCGCGACCAACGCCAACCGCCAGCCGCCCATCTTCTGCGGGCGCTCGACGGGCTGCTGCGCAATATGGCGGCGATTCGCAAACAGCTCGCCGGCGACAGCCGTGTTGCCATGCCGGTCGAGGACGACGACAGCGCGCTGCAGGACCCCAGCCCGCGCTCACTGATCGACGCTTGGTCACGCATACGCCTGCAGCTGACGGCGAGTTCGCGGCGTTTCCGTCATGCGCTGCGGCTGGCTGTCGCGCTGTTGGTCGGTTATGGCGTGCTGCACCTGGTGCACCCGCAGAACGGGTACTGGATTCTGCTGAGTACGTTGTTTATCTGTCAGCCGAGCTACGATGCTACGCGCCGCCGGCTGTTGCAGCGTGTTGCAGGCACAATGCTCGGTGTGGTGATCGGGTGGGCGGTGCTGCAGCTACTGCCCTTCGGGCCAGCACAGCTATTGCTGGTGGTGATCACCGGTGTGGGATTTTTTGCCGCGCGCCAACGCTCGTACGCGCTTGCCACCGCCGCCATCACCCTGTTCGTGGTTCTGTGCTTCAACCAGCTCGGCAGCGGTTATGACGTCATGTGGCCGCGGCTGCTGGATACGCTGATCGGTGCCGGTATCGCCGCGATGGTGACGTATTTCATCCTGCCGGATTGGCAGGGCCGCCAGTTGCATCAGGTGATGGCCGATACGGTGCAGACCGATGCACGCTATCTGGCACAGATCATCGCGCAATACGCCTCCGGCAAACGCGATGACCTGCCCTACCGAGTCGCGCGGCGCGATGCGCATAACGCCGATGCAACGCTTAGCGGAACGCTGGCCAGCATGCTGCGCGAGCCCGGGAGACATCGACAAGGGAGCGAGCCGCTGCTGCGCTTTCTCACCGCGGCGCATCGGTTGCTGGGGCACCTTTCCGCACTGGGTGCACACCGCCAGGCGATTGCTTCACCGGTTGCGCTGGAAGCCGTCGTGCAGGCGGGCGATGTGACGATCGCGGCGCTCGATCGACTGGCTGACGCGCTGGCCACGCATACCCCGGTTACGCCCTTCGGCGATAGCACGGCGTTTTTCAAGACACTGGAGTCGCACGATGTCGACGATGAGATCGCGACCCTGGTGATCGGGCAACTGGCCCTGGTACTGATGCTGCATGACCAGCTCGGCGAACTGGGCGTGGCCATGCAAAATCCGGACTGAACCCGGGGACAAGCAACCTTGCTGTCACATGGTCAGGGCAGTTTGTTCGCTGTCGCGCTACTATCTATGGCTGGCAATCCTCAGGAGCTTTATCGCATGCGTCCCTTTCCGCTTGGAGAAGACATCGATCTGTTGCGCGAAGCCGTGCATGCGTTCGCCGAAAAGGAAATCGCCCCGCGCGCCGATCGCATCGATCGCGACAACCTGTTTCCCGCCGACCTGTGGCAGAAGCTCGGCGAGATGGGCCTGCTCGGCATGACCATCCCGACCGAATACGGCGGTACCGGCATGGGCTTTCTGGCGCACATGGTGGCGATGGAGGAGATCTCGCGCGCATCGGGTTCGGTCGGCCTTTCGTACGGCGCGCACTCGAATCTCGCGACACAGAATATTTTCCATAACGGCAACGAGGCGCAGCGGCGCAAGTACATTCCAAAGATGTGCAGCGGCGAATACGTCGGCGCGCTGGCCATGAGCGAGCCGGGTGCCGGTTCGGACGTGGTGGGTTCGATGAGCTGCAAGGCCGAGCTGAAAGGCGATGTGTGGGTCGCCAATGGCAGCAAGATGTGGATCACCAACGGCCCGGATGCCGATGTGCTGCTGGTCTATATGCGCACCGCGCCACGTCCGGCCGGCAGCCGCTGCATGACCGCCTTCATCATCGAGAAAGGCATGAAAGGTTTCACCACCGCGCAGAAGCTCGACAAGCTCGGTATGCGCGGCTCGAACACCTGCGAACTGGTGTTCGAGGACTGCGAGATTCCCGCCGAGAACATCGTCGGTGAGGTCAACGAAGGCGTGCGCGTGTTGATGAGCGGCCTGGATACCGAGCGCGTAGTGCTCTCCGGCGGACCGCTCGGCATCATGCAGGCGGCGCTCGATCTCACCATTCCCTACGTGCGCGAGCGCAAGCAATTCAACGCACCCATCGGCACGTTCGGCGTGATGCAGGCCAAGATCGCCGACATGTATACCGCGCTGCAGAGTTCGCGCGGCTTCGCGTACATGGTGGCGCAGCAGTTCGATGGCGGCGTGAAGTCGCGCATCGATCCGGCCGCATGCCTGCTCAACGCGTCGAAGAATGCCGTGCAGGTCGCGCTGGAAGCCATCCAGGCACTCGGCGGCAACGGTTACATCAACGACTACCCGGCCGGCCGATTGCTGCGCGACGCCAAGCTGTACGAGATCGGCGCCGGCACCAACGAAATCCGCCGCATGCTGATCGGTCGCGAGCTGTTTCACGGCAAGGCCTGATCGCAAAGTCTGGTCGAATACCGTATCAGCCACGCGCAACTGATGCTGCATGCCGAACAGCCGGAGAACTTGCGTCATCCGGCTGCCCGAGCCCACCGCGACACCATAGCGTTGCCGGCTAGTCCAGCGCCAGCGCGTCGGCAGCCTTGCGCGGAAAATACTTGCGGTTGAGTCGCACGCCAGCCACCAGGGCCGCCAGCACCGGCCCGAACCAGCTGAGCAGATCCAGTATTCCGCCCGGCTCGATGCCTGCGCTCTGCAAAAGCCGAGTGAGACCGATCGACAGGAAGGCGATATGCGTCGCCACACCGCAGGCCAGCATCGCCGCGAAATGCTCGCGCAGCCACCAGCGAGGACTGTTCAGCGGATGCCTGCGTCGCCGCAGCATGGTTACGCCGCCGTACGCGCTGATTGCGGCGAATCCCATCAGCACGGCAGTGCCCGTGCGCAGACCGATGGTGAATACGATCGCCGCACTGATCAGGTTGGCCAGCGCCACGGCCAGATAGGTGCGATCGCGAAAGCCCGCCTGATCGCTCTTGCGACGGACCGCCCGCCAGCCCAGCCACAACGCGGTCGCGGTAATCACCACCAGATAGGCCAGGAAAATGCCGGTGCCGGTATGGCCACGCATGAAAGCCACCGCAGCGATCGGCAGCGCGGTGGCGATAATGCCGAGCATGCTTTTCACGTAGATGCGCCCTGCCGACTTGTGCCTGGGCGAACCCTTGCGGCTGAGCGCGGCTGTCCAGAAACTCACCAGGGCCACCGTGCCCAGACAGGCATGTGCCATGACCAATATGCGATATGCATCCATCGTGACTCTCCCCGTCGAATCGATGCATGCATTCTTCGCGATCCCCCGAAAACCCGGCAGGTGCGGATGGTCACCGTGCAGGGGTGAGAAAAGTCACCACTTGCACCAGGCCGTGCCGTACAGCGCCCCGGCATGCCTATACTCGAAGCATGCCGCTATCCGCATCACTATCCCGCAATCGTCATCGGCGCACGTCGGTGCTGGGGCCGCTGAGTCTGGCTGCATATGTCACCTGGCTGGCGATCGCATTGCGTTCGATATCGCCGGAACGGCTCGTCGCCGGCGATGTGCGTTTCTGGATCGGCTCTCTCAGCCTGCTCGCGATGCTTGTCCTCTTCGTCGCGCATACCTTGAGCCAGCGAGCACCTTCGCTGCGCCGCTCGCTGGTGCTGATACTGCTGCAGGCTACCGCGGCGCTGCTGGCCGGTTTCATGCTGCGCGATGGCTGGACCGGCGTGTTGTTGATCGTGGTCGCGGCGCAGCTGGCACTGCTGATGCCGGCGATGCGCACCATGGCAATCATGCTGGCACTCAATCTGGTTCTGCTATATCAGTGGTGGCTGCTGGACGCGCACCTCGGCAGCGTGGCACTCGAACTGCTGCCGCTGCTGGCGTTTCAGGCTTTCGCCGCGCTGACCGCGCATTACCAGTCCGATGCCGAGCACAGCCGCGACGAACTGGCCCAGCTCAATGCCCAACTGCTGGCCACACAGGCCCTGCTCGACGAAGGCACGCGCAACGAGGAACGCCTGAAACTGTCGCGCGAACTGCATGATGTAGCCGGTCACAAGCTGACTGCGCTCAAGCTCAACCTGGCCTTGCTGGCGCGCGATCCGGCCTTGCGCGAACGGGCCGAAATAAGCACCGCGACCCTGCTGGCGCATGAGCTGCTCGACGATATCCGCGCCGTGGTCAGCCAGTTGCGGCGACACGACGGCATCGAATTACGCGCCGCGCTGGAAGCGTTGATCCGGCCGATTCCTGGTCCGCGTTTTACCTTGCAGGTCGACGAGGATGCACGCCCACCCTCAATGCAGGCGGCGGAAACCCTATTGCGCTGCGCGCAGGAATCGATCACCAACGCGCTCAAGCACGGCCAGCCGCGGTTGATCAGCCTGCACTGCCAGCGTACCGATGGGCGCATTCAGCTGCGTATTCGCGATGATGGTTCGAGCCAGCCGACCCTGGTGGCCGGCAACGGATTGACCGGCATGCGAGAACGGCTCGAAGCATTGGGCGGCGATTTGCGAGTGGCAGCCAATGCCGAGCGCGGTGTCGAATTGATCGCGCGACTGCCGGCAGAGCAGCCATGACATCGACCGACGCCATCCGCATCGCCCTGGTCGACGACCAGGCGCTGGTGTTGAAAGGGCTGTCGGCGCTGCTTGCCGACCAGGGCTTGCAGATCGCGTTGGAAGCGAGCGACGGCGAGGCGCTGCTGAGCGGGCTGGCGCAACGGCCGGTCGACGTGGTGTTGAGCGACATCCGCATGCCCGGCATGGATGGCTTTGCCCTGGTGCAGGCTCTGCGCGAACGCGGCGACGCCACCCCGGTGATCCTGCTCACCACCTTCGACGACAGCGAGCTGATGTTGCGCGCAGTCGATGCCGGTGCGCAGGGCTTTCTGCTCAAGGATGCCTCACCGGAAGAACTGTGCCTGGCGATCCGCCGCGTGGCGGCGGGCGAGATCTTGCTTCAGCCAGTGAGCCTGGGTGCAATACGTGCGCGCTGGTCAAGCAGCGATAGCAATAACGAACGACTACGCCTGACCGAGCGCGAGGCCAGCATTCTGCGGCTGGTCGCCGGCGGTTATTCCAACAAGGAAATCGGGCGCAGCCTGCATCTTTCCGAAGGCACGGTAAAGAACTACATGTCCGATCTGCTGGTGAAACTCGACTGCCGTGATCGCACGCATGCCGTGCTGAAGGCGATCACCCAGCGCCTGCTGTGATCGCCTCATGCACTGATCTCGCCATCGACTGCAGAGATCGGCATGCACATGCCGAAATGCTCGAACTGGCCGGTGTAATGGTTGTAATCGAGCTGTCGCGTCGAGCACAGCGTCATACCTCAGTTCCTGCACCATCAACCTCAACCTCCACTCGTCGCTCAGTATTGGGACGGCGGCAATCGCCAGCTCTGGTTTGCGGCGACTTTGCATTTTTCCGTGGTCAGCGGCTCGCCCGCGGCCGAGGATGTCAGGCAGAGACCCGACATGTCATTGCTGAGCTGTGTGCCCACCCTGCTCCACTGCTGCTGACGATTGCCACTGCAGCTGTCGACGATCACCGGCGTGCCGGCTGTGGTGCCACTGCCGCTTGCGACATCCAGGCACAAATTATTGTCCTGCAGGCGCAGCGTATGATCGACCGCGAATACCCATGCCTGATTGGCCCCGCCGCTGCAGTTGTAGCTGATCGCCGGCACCCCGTTCTTCTCGCCACCTTGCGCATCGACACAACGGTCGCCCTCACCGACGATGGCGCCGCGCGATGAATTGCCGATGGCGTTGCGTTGCAGGCTTCCAGCGGGATTCTTGTTGATCTCGCTATAGGCCGTGCATGTCTTGCTGAGGCTGGTTTTTGAAATGCTTGCCAACGCGCTGCCCGCATTGCCAACCGGCAAATCAAACTCGGCGCTGGCATAGGGTTGATTGAAGCAATCGGAATCCGCCGAGCTCCATTCGAAATATTCAGTCCAGTTGACCATGCCGGCCGGCGAGATGCTGTTTGACGCGGTGCGGATGCTGCCTAGTTTGAACGAGCCGTGGGTGGTCAGATCGGTGACTGTCACGCCGAGCCATTGGTCGCCCTCGTAAGCGACGTGGAAACGATAGGTATGTCCTTGTTGCCACTCGTGCGCCATCCGGCAGCTCTTGCCCACGCCTTCGCCACCGAAGTTCACACAGGCACTTCCCTTGCTCCCCGGCCTGGCTTCGGTCGCGTCCCAGATCGAAAACAGAAACATGCGATCGCTGCCGCCATTGCTCTGCATGCCGGTGTAACCGCCAGAGCGGGTGCCAACCAGGCTGAACTGGTTGCTCCAGAACACATTCGCGCGATAGCCGGGATCGGCCTTCACGGTGATGCCGAAGTCGACCGAGTTGAGCGCAGTCACCGCAGGATCGAATTGATAGTTGGTATAGGTCCCCGGCGTATCCCCCGCATGCGCGGTGACCGACAGCATCAACAGCAACAGCAGGCTGCACAGACACAGCGTCTTACTCATCATTGACTCCAGACTGATTCGACCACATTCGACAGCATGCGGTACGGTTGAACCATGCTTACGGGGCTTTTCGAAAGCTCACCGACAACGCGTCAGCTCTCCTGCCTTTCCCCGTCTGCAGCGAAAAATCACCGTTGCCTTATCCCTGCAGCGCATCGACACCGCGAATCGGCGCGGCCTCGGTGCGATGCAGGTCGAGCACCAGCACCTCGTTGTCGCCACGGCGAAACCACGAAGCGGGGCAATACAGCCGCTGCTGCGGACCGATATGCCAATAGCGGCCGAGCAGATGGCCGTTGACCCACAGATAACCCTTGTTCCACGCGCTCATGTCGATGTAACTGTCCTGCGCCTCGTCGAGATGCAGGGCGGCGCGGAAAAAGATGCCCGGCCGATCGAACGAACGCGACGGCTTGAGCTCGCGCATGTAGGTGGCATCCAGCGGAATGCTGTAAGCGTTCCACGTGTTCAGCACCTGCTGATCCAGCGTCACCGATCCCGTCAGCCCCTTGCGATCGGTGGTGTCGTGGCCATAGCCGACGTGCCCGAAACTGTCGACCAGAATATCCAGCGCGCATCCGGTCGCGGATGCCGAAGGCGGCAGCGCGATATGCGTCTTCGTCGGCAACCCTGGTTTGTCCACACGGGATATCGCGTCGAGATAGCGTCCGTCGGCGAACACGGTGGCGTAGTCATGCACGCCATTGACCTCCAGCAGGTGACCTGCCGGTAACGATTTTCGATACAGCACCATGCCATGGTCCTGCGCGAACAACAGCTCGTTCGGCAATGGGTGATCCACGGCTTTGGCTGCTGGCAGGTTGTCCCATAGCGAGGCCCAGGGACGCGGCGTTATGGCTGGCCATTTCGCCATGTTCGGCGACACGGGTATCGCGGGCAGCGGGTAGGCAACGGACTTCCCTATCGCATCGCGAAAACGGTGGTACGCACTGGTAGGAGTACCGCGCTCATCGATCGGTGCGCCGTAGTCATAACTGGTGATCACCGGCTCGAACTTGCTGCCATCACCGCTGGCATTGGCGCCTGCACCGAAGCCGAAATTGGTACCGCCGTGGACCACGTACAGATTGAACGAACGCCCCGCATCGAGCAGTTGTTGCAGCGTTGCGGTGTAATCGGCCGTCTGGAAGTCCGGCTCGCCCCAGTGCGTCAGCCAACCGGGATAGCCCTCGCCCACCCACACTGGCGCATCGCCGGCAATCGCCTGCCCGGCCTTGAAATCGGTATCGCCATCGAGGCCGAGTGCCGCGCCTTCAAGATAAGTACCGGCCTCGCGAACCTGTCCCAGTCCGTCCGAAATCGAAAAGGGGCCGTCGATTCCGCGTGCCTGCCACATCGATCGCAATAGCTCGAGATAACCCAGATCCTTGCCGAACGAAGCGTATTCGTTCTCCACCTGCAGCATCAGGATCGGCCCACCGTTCGCGGCCATCAACGGCACGATCAGCGGTGCAATGGCATCGAAGTAACGGGTGACTGCCCGCATGTAGTCAGCATCATCTTTGTCGCGTATGCGGATGGACGGATTGCGCAGCAGGTAAGGCGGCAGCCCACCGTAATCCCACTCGGCACAGCAGTAAGGGCCGGGACGCAGATACACCCACATGCCCTCTTCCGCACACAGTTTGATGAAGCGCACAAAGTCGCGATTGTCGCTGGTGAGATCGAATACGCCAGGCTCGGATTCCAGCGCATTCCACATCACATACAGCGAGATGGTGTTGAGCCCCATCGCCCGTGCCATCCGAATGCGATGCCGCCAGTACTCGACCGGGATGCGGATCGGATGCATCTCGCCGCTGCGAATTTGAAACGGCTTGCCGTCGAGCAGAAACGCCTGCTTGCCGAGTTCGAAGCGATGCGGACGGCCGTTCGGCGCGCATTCGACTGGCCTTGCTGCCAGGTGCGACCGGGCACCGACACGCCAGCTCAAGGCAGCGAGCGGCGTGAGTGCGGTCAATCGAAGAAAGTCCCGTCGTTGCATCATGGCTCCTTTGGATGGCCATACCCGATCGTTGGTGTACCAATGGCAATACTTCCACGTCGTTCATCCTGAACGCAGGGCCGAACGACGTGATTGAACTTCATCGCCAAACCGACGCCCTCAAGACTCAGCCGTCAACTCCAGCGTCAACACCTCGAACGGCGCCAGCGTGATCGAATCCGGATGATCCGCGTCCAGCTTCAATGCGGGTTTTCCGGCATCGCTCTTCCACGGGCTGCATGCATGGAAACGACGAACTGCACCGGCGGGAAGCTCCAGCTGGCGCTGCAGATCGATCACCGCCAGTTGTGCGTGATCGCTCGGATTGCGCAGGGTGATGATCGACTTGACCGGCGACCACGCGGCCCACCCATAGACGTCCAGACGTCCGGGGTCGCCGCCAATCCAGTGCGTATCGCGCAATACTTCGGCATTCGCGCGCGACCAGCGCGCACTCTCGGCCAGCACGTCCCAATCCGCTGCGGTCAGCAGCGACGGCGTGATGTACATCTCCTGCAGTTGCGTGCCGGTAGCGAAGTACGAGTGCACCTCGTTGGCGAAGTCGTGGCCAGGGTCGGTATTCAGCCGCGAATTCTTCTGCGCGTAGATGATGCCGTGGAGCATCAGCGAGTTGATCGGATACAGCGGCCCCTGGACCACGATGTTCTCGTAGGTCTGCTGATCGCGATAAGTGATCCACTGCTCGCGCTCGGTACCCACGCCGGCGTGCCAGTCATCCTCACCGCCGCGCCAGATCGAATCGGCGTAATGCAGCCAGAACGGCGACGCCCAGGTACCGGTGGTGAGATTGATGAAAGTATTCGGCTTGTCGGCGCGAATGTCATCGATCAAGGCGATGGCCGCCGCGAAATCGCTGTCGAAGCGACTGCCCGGAAACACACTTTCGGCATTGCCGGTGCCGTCGAACTTGAACTGGTTGATGCCGTCGGTATCCAGCAGTTTCATCACCACGTCGTGGAAGCGCTGGTAGTACTTCGGTCCGGACAGCGCCAGACCACCATTGATGATTTCGTAACCGGTCGCCGTGCCGTTCTTCACCCGCTCCTTCTCGGGCGGACCGTAACCACCCCACGGCGACAGCCACATGCCTGGCGCGGCATCGTACTTCGCCGCGGCATCACGTAGCGGTGCGAAACCGCGCGGAAAATCCTTGCTGAAATTCCAGCTACCGCTGCGGTCGTCCCAGCCATCGTCGAACAGGAACGAATCGAGTTTCACGCCACGTTTTACGCTCAGCTCCTCGCCGAAGGTGTTGATGCGATCCAGCGCCTGCGCCTCGGTGTACGGCGTGAAATAGCCAATGTCGTACCACGAGTTGTAATGCAGAAAGGGACGATACGGATGCGCCCGCTCACGCTCGACGTAGCTGGCGAAATCGCGTCGCAGCTGACCTTCACGCACCACCCCGACCACCGCCGAATAGGTAATCGACTGACCTTGGCGCAGTGGCAGGCTACGGGCCATGGTCAGCGTCACATGTTTTCCGCGTACTTCGCTATCGGAGAGCGGACTTTCAAAGCCCAGATAGACTTGACCGGCAATCACCGGCGAACCTTTCACCGTGCCATCGACCTCGGCACTCGCCGCCTCGGCTGGCAGCAGCGATACGCTGGTGATGGGTTCGTCCTGCTTGAGCGCGGTAATCGTCACCACTTCGCGCAGATAGGCCGAACCCTCGCGCTGCACCAGCTGCAGGTCGACGCGGAAGCGACCCTGCGCATCGATAAAAGTGCTGCTGACGCCCTGCCCCTGCAGACGCTCGGCCAAGCGTGATGCCTTGGCATTCACTGGCAACGCCTGTTCACTCGGTGATGTCTGCAGGCGCATGTCGCTGGCGCTGATGGTTTGCCCATCCGCAAGACTCAACGCGAAGGGAGTTTTGATCGTCAGCAGCTGACTGCCGTCGTGACTGACGATGGTCATATCCGTCATGTGGCTGTCGGCGACCTTCCAGCGGGCACCGATCGCGGCATTGCCAAAACTTTCCTGCCCCGCCTGATCCACGAACGATGGCGCGCCAGGCCGGGCGATGCCCGCACCGTCGATACCGGCCAATGCACTGCAAGCAAACAGCGCACTCAGTACACCAGCAGCAAGCAGCGACCGGCGCTGAATACGATCGTTGGGGAAGCCAGTCAATCCCGGCTTGTTGAAACACTCATAAGACATGTCTGTTCCTTCGTTGCGATTAATCATCAAATGTCTGCGCACTGAACCTCCGATCGGCATCGAATCCGATGGGGCTCCACCACTCTCGAGCGTCAGAACTTCTGCTGGTACTGCATGTAGACATAGCGACCGATGTCATACGAGGCGCTGTAATCGAAATAACTGTCGGTACCGCCATTGAAACCGCCGCCATAGATATACGGTCCGACGTGGTTGAAGATGTTGTTGACACCTAGCGAGAAGGTCGCCTTCCAGGGTGCGTTCCAATGCACCTGCAGGTCGTTGAAGGTGGCTGACGGATACTGTGTCAGTGGTTGCACGCCGGAACCGGGCGCGTAGTGGTCGGGCAAGGTGCAGGCGAAGCCCGGGTGTGCTGAATCGGGCGGCGGGTAGGCGCAGCCGCCTTCGAACGGCGAGTAATAACGCATGGTCCAGTTCGCGCCGAAATTACCCAGAGTCCAGCCCAGCGTGAGGCTGCCGCGCACCCGCCAACTGCTATAGAGGCCGGCGTCGTAATTGATGGCTGCGCCTTGGGCCGGCAACAGATTGAAGCTGGAAAGGTAGGTACTCTGCATGCCCAGCGTGAACTGGCCGAAGCTGTATTTCGGCAACACGTACTTGAACCCGAAGTCCCAGCCACGCTCCTTTTCCCAGCCCGCATTCGTTTCCAGATTCATCAGATTGATGATCTGGCCGGTGCCCGCCTGACGCTGGAATTGTCCACAGGCGGAAGTGATGCCGAACTGATAGCAATCGGCCAGTACCTGATCGTTGCTGATGCCGGTGATCAGATTGCGGATGTTGTAGGTCCACCAGTCCGCGGTGGCAGTGAAGCCCGGCACCCATGACGGGCTGTAGACCAGACCGACATCGCCGTTATAGGACGTCTCGGGCTTCAGATTGGTGTTACCACCGTTATAGCTGTTGGTAACACCGTAGGCCTCGGCTCCGGTGACCGGCACGCCGTTGGCATCGGTCTGCCGGAAGCCGGCGGGTACCCCGGGCAAGCCAGCGGTCCCGCTGCTGCAGCGTTTCGCCACGGCAGCACTGTAGCCATACTGGGATGGCCCATAGACCGAATCACAAGGGTCGGTAAAGCCGCCAGCCAGATAGAGTCCCTGATAGAGATCGTTGATGGTTGGCGCGCGGAAGCTGGTGCTGTAGCTGGCGCGAAACAGCAGATCGTCGAAGGGTTTCCAGGTCAGCTTGAACGCGTTGTTCTGCGTACCGCCGAAGTTGCTGTAGTGCGACCAGCGACGCGCCACATCGAGCGCAAGACTCTGTGCGCCCGGCAAGTCCTTCAACAGTGGCGCATAGAACTCGACGTAACCTTCGTTGAGATCGAAACTGCCCTGATTGGGGGCGACGGCATAGGCACTGGAATAGCCCGAATAGGCGGCCGGATCGGTATCGTCGAAACCCGCCTCGGAACGATGCTGCACACCCACCGCAAAGGTGAGATCACCACCAGGCAGCTCGACGATGTTGCCGCCGAAATCCGCCGCGGCGACCTTTTCGTCATAGCCGGTACGTTCTTCATAGTTGATGCGCGAATAGTCGATCATCTGCTGCGTGACCTTGCCCAGCGGATCGAACGGCACACAGCCGGCGATCACATTGCCCGGCGTACCGCACTGGACGACACCATTGGCGCCCATGAAGGATGGCCCAAGTGCCTGCGTCAGCTTGATCAGGTTGAAGTATCCGTTGCGGATATCGACGTCTCTTATCTTGCTGTCGTAGGTATAGACATCCCAGTTGAACTCGTGGTCGCCCACGCCGAAATGGCCATCCAGTCCGAAGCTGTAGCGGTAGTTTTTCGAGCTGTTGTCATTGCTGTAGAGATATTCGGGCAGGAAGCGGTTGATGCGCAGCGTTGCCGGCGTCTGCCCTGGCACATTGAGCGGGTTGTAGTAGCTGTGTGCGTCCAGCGTGATCGGATAATCGGGATTCGGAGAGAAGCCGCTGTAAATCGCACTCGGACTGCCCACGCCACCGTTGATGCTCTGGTTGTAGCCCAGGTTGATATGCGCATTGATGTTGTCGGTCAGATGGTAAGTACCATCCAGATAGAGATTCTTGGTCTTGTTCGGACTCAACAGTGTGGTCTGCTCACCACTGTTGTGGTTGTACATGTAGCCACCTTCGTTGGCGGGACTGTCGATAAAGCCGGTCACCGGATCGAAGGTTTGCGGTGTGACCCGGTAGTAGTCGGCAATATTGCGTGAGTCCCCGCCGGGTTCGAGCACCAGCGTATGACTCTTGCCATCCGGAAACAGCGAAGCGGGGGCACCGCTGATGACTCCACCATCCGGCGGGACGTACGAAAGACCGAAATAGGGATGATTGTTGGTGTAGGGATACGCAGACCATGGCCGATTACCGGCCCATACCAAACCGCTGTTTTGATAGGAGGCGCTGAAGACCACCGAGCCCTTGTCGCCAGTTTTGCCGGCAGTAACGCTGTATTGCTGTTGGCGACCATCCTCATGCGGCATGTACTGGCCGTCGTAAGTGTCGATCTCCGCACCGTTGAAATTCTTCAACGTGACGATGTTGATCACACCCGCAACCGCGTCGGAACCGTAGACCGCCGAAGCGCCATTGGCCAGTACATCGATATGATCGACAATCGAGGTGGGAATAACGCTGACGTCGGTATAGCCGCCATGGGTTGCACCGATACGCTCGCCATTCACCAGCACCAGTGTGCGCGGCGCACCGAGTCCACGCAGATCGATAAAACTGCCGCCCTGGTTGGGACCCAGCGACCCTGCATCGGCACGACTCAAGTCAGGTGTGGCCGCCGATGAAATGTTCTGCAATAGCTGGGCCACTGTGGCGAAGCCCTGGCGCTGTATCTCTTCGCGGGTGATGGTGATGGTGGGCAACGCCGTTTCCATATCGACACCGCGGATGTTCGAGCCGGTCACGGTCACCTCTTGCAGCTTGACGGCTTTGTCCTGCGCTTCCGACGTTGCGGCATCCTTCGCGGATTTCTTTTGGGCAGTCGCCTTTTTAGTCGGTACCTTGACGGCCGTGGTAACAGCCGACGGTGAAGTCTCGGTCTGTGCCATGGCGACACTCGCAAAGGCCAGTCCGCCAACCGCACACGCCACCTGCATCGCCATCAATGACTTGTCGATGGATGCCGTCAACAACTTTCTGCTGATGCCATCGACCGTAGAAAATCCCCTATTTCCAGTACGCATAAACGCTCTCCCGTAGTTCGCGATCGCCTGCGCAGACATGACCTCTCCCCTCTGCACCAAGCGGTTATGGATATTTCTCCTGTACGTGAACTCGCCTGCAGCTTCGTCAAGCCTCCAACGGGTGGCCAAACCCGGCCACGTCCTGCTCGCTGGAGCACACATGCAGCGTGTCCAATGGCTTGTTGAAGCTCGTGCGGTGCAATCCATCACTCCACATCCAATGGCTTGCCTCATCACAGAACTTCAACTCGCTGCCCTGAAAGCATTCGGGCAGCGTTTCATTCCGCTCGGACGTCAGAACTTCTGCTGATAGCGGAAGTAGACGTAACGACCGATGTCGTACGACGCGTTGTAGTTGTAAGGCGTGTCACTGCCCGATGCGTAGGCGCCGTAGACATAGGGCGGCGTGCGATTGAAGACGTTGTTGGCGCCCACCGAGAAGGTCGCGTTCCAGGGTGCCTTCCAGTACACCTGCACATCGCTGAAGGTGACCGAGGGCACCTGCGTTTGCGGCTCGACGCCCACGCCGGGCGCGTAGTAATCGGGCAAGGTGCAGGGGAACGCCGTTGTTCCGGTGGACGGTGCGTAGGCGCACGCGGCCTTGTACGGAGAGAAATAGCGCAAGGTCCAGCTGGCACCGAATGCGTGCCAGTCCCAATTCAGGCTGAGGTTGTCGCGCAGGCGCCAGGAGGTGAGGAAGTTCGCCGTGTTGCCGGCGGCATAAATGATGTTCGAGCCAATCGTCGGCAGCTGGTTGAACTTCGCAATGTACGTACCGTTCATGCTGAGCTTGAAATTGCCTAACGAGGTCTCGGGAAAGCGGTAGGCAAAGGTGAAGTCGTAACCACTTTCTTTTTGCCAGCCCGCATTGGTTTCCAGGTTCAGCAGGTCATAGATCTGACCCGTGCCGGCCTGACGCTGGAACTGGCTACAGGCGGACTGGATGCTGTACTGGTAACAGTTGGCCAGCACCTGATCATTGCCGATGTTGGTGATCAGGTTGCGGATGTTGTAGTTCCACCAGTCGAGCGTGAAGTTGAAACCGGTCAGCCACGATGGGCTGTAGACCAGACCGATATCGGCGTTGTATGACGTCTCCGGCTTCAAATTGGGATTGCCGCCGGTGAAGTTCGTACTGGGCAATGCACCCTCGCCACTCGACGTGATGATGGGTACCCCGTTGCTGTCGGTCTGACGAAAGTTGGCCGCCACACCCGGGATGCCGCCATAACCCGTCAGACAACGCTGGGCGACCAGAGCATTACCACCGTAGGCGGTCGGTCCGTAAACGCTGTCGCATGGATCGGTAAACGTGCCCGCTGGGTATCGACCCTGATAGAGATCATTGACGGTGGGTGCACGGAAGCCGGTGCCGTAGCTGGCGCGAAACAACAAGTCGTCGAATGGTTTCCAGGTCAGCTTGTACGAGCTGTTGGTGGTGCTGCCAAAATTGCTATAGCTGGAATAACGCCGCGCGATATCGAGATCGAGACTCCTGGCGCCGGGAAGATCCTTCAGCAACGGCGCATTGACCTCGGCATACGCCTCGTTCAACGAATAGCTGCCGCTGTTGGGTCCGACCCCGCCATCGGTGGAATAACCCGCATAAGCGAAGGGATCCGGGCTGTCGTAACCGGACTCCTCACGATGCTGCACACCCGTGGCAAAGGTCAGGTCACCGGCGGGCAAGGCGTAGATATCACCGCCGAAGTCGGCGACATAGGCCTTTTCGTCACTACCGTAGTGCTCGACGCTGTTGATCGACAGATATTTGAGCATTTGTGACGTGATGCCGCCGGGACCGGCCAGCGGATTGAACGGTACGCAGCCGGCAATGACATGGCCCGGTGTACCGCACTGCACGACACCGTTGGAGCCCATGAACGACGGCCCCAGCGCGTTTTGCACATTGATCAGATTGAAATAGCCGGTACGCGTGTTAACGCCGCTGATCTTGCTGTTGTACGTATAGACGTCCCAATTGAATAGATGGCCATTCCATTCGAAGTTGCCTTCCAGGCCAATGTTGTAGCGGTAGTTCTTGGGATCGTTGTAGCTGCGAAGCGTCGTTTCAGTCATCAACCGTCTGAACTGCACTGATTGGATGCCGTACAGCGGGTTGTAATAGCTGTATTCGGAAAGCAGCGAGGGAAACGCGCTGTTGGACCCCATGCCGCTATAGAACAACGGCGAACCGGATTGCGCGGTTTCATCATCGATGTTGTAGCCGAGGTTGATATGGCCGGTGATATTCGATGTGAAGTTATAGCGACCGTCCAGATAGAGATTCTTGGTCTTGTCCTCCGTCTGCAACATGTTGGTACGACCGGCCAGCTCGTTGTAATTCTGGTCACCCGCATTGGCCAGACTGGTGATGTCGCCGTTTGCGGCATAAGTCGGCTGCACGAACGTGTGGTAGTCATTGATATTGCGTGAGTCACCGCCCGGATTGAGCACCAGTGCAGGCCCACCCGTCGCGCTGCGGATATATCCGTACGGACCATATTTGCTCAGGCCGAAATACGGATGCTGATCCGTCCATGGGTACGCGGAAAAAGCGCGATCACCCGTCCATACCGCACCCTGATTCTGGTACGAGGCACTGAATACGATGCTGCCCTTGTCCGTGGTTTTACCGACGGTGAAACTGGTTTGCGTCTGCCGTCCATCGCTGTGCGGCGAGTACTCACCGTTATAGGTGTCGATCTCTGCACCGCTGAAATTCTTTTTGGTGATGATGTTGATCACACCGGCAATCGCATCGGAGCCGTACACCGCGGAAGCACCGCTGGCCAGCACGTCGATACGCTCGACGATGGCCGTGGGGATCACGTTGATATTGGTGTAGCCGCCGTGCGCGGCGCCGATGCGCTGGCCATCGACCAGCACCAGCGTGCGCGGCGCACCGAGACCGCGCAGATCGACGAACGAACCCCCCTGGTTCGGACCCAGATCACCGGGTGCCGAGTGACTGAGATCGGGTGGCGACATCGATGAGACATTTTGCAGAAGCTGACCCACCGTGGCGAAGCCCTGCTTCTGAATATCCTGCGCGGTAATGCTGATCACCGGCTGCGCCGCTTCCACGTCCACACTGCGAATGTTCGAGCCGGTGACACTGACCTGTTTGAGGCTTACGGCCTTGTCCTTCGTCGGCTTGTTTTCTGCAGGTGTTTTGGTTGCTGTAGCAGTGGTCGTGGTGTCCGCGGTAGGAGGTGAGGTATCGGTCTGCGCCAACGCAGCTCCTGCAAATGCCAAGCCCCCCATTGCCAACGCCACCTGCATCGCCATCAACGACTTGCTGATGGACGAAGCCAGCAACGTCCTGCCCTTTTCATCAACCGTAAAACAGTCACTCTTCTCGACTTTCATGAAATACCTCACCCGTATTCGCTATTGCCCGCGCAGAAATGACCACTCCCCTCTGCCGCAAGCCGTTATGGATGCCCGTGGAAAACTTCCATTTCCATGGACTTGTTCGCACCTTCACCAAATTTCGGACGCAGGAATCCGTGCCGGACCAATCGAGGGTCCGGTTTGACTCCGTGCTTTCAGTTAAGCCAGGTGGTGCACTCGAACCTGAGAGAGCAACGCCTCTACCGCCCGCCGTTCGACGAAACCGGTTTCCTGACCTTGCGCATTGGCTGCCCCGCAAGCCACGCCCAAACGCAAGGTCTCTTCCAAATTCATGCTGCGGGCAATGCCCACCGTTATGCCGGCGAGCAGGCAATCGCCCGACCCGACCGTGTTGCGAATCTGTGCAAGCTCGATCCGGGCGTGCCAGATGCCGTTCGCATCGATGGCTACCGCACCCAGTGCGCCCATCGTCACCACCGGCATGGCGATGCCTCGGGAGAACAACTCCTTCGCTGCATCGACTGCCGCATCGAGATCGTCGACAGGACGATCGAGCAGCGACGAAATCTCATCGCGATTGGGTTTGATCAGGAAAGGCTGCACCTGCACCGCATGCTTGAGCACGTCGCCACTGGCATCGATCAGGCAACGCCGGCCGGCATCACGTGCATGACTGGCCAGCTCGGCATAGGTGTTGGCAGCGAATCCACGCGGCAAGCTACCGGACAGAATCACGAGCTTGCTTTCCTCGACGCCGCGGCGAAACGCTTGCACCAGGGCCGTCCGGTATTTTTCGGCAATCTCGGGTCCCTGGCCGAGGATTTCGGTGATCCGACCCTGTGCGTCCTGGACCGCAAAACAACTGCGCATGCTGTCGGGAATTTCGATGCCATGAAACAGCACCCCACGCTCGCTCATGCGCCGGCCAATCATGTTGCGATGTGCGGCATCGACCACGCCGATCAATTGCACTCGCTCACCCAGTGCAGCAATCGTCTGTGCGACGTGCAGCCCCTTGCCGCCGGGATATTCTTGTTCGCTGGTGGCGCGGTTGACCTCACCCGTATGCAGCGCATCGACGCCGATGAGACGATCGATCGTGGTGTTGAAACCGGCCACCGTGATCAAGGAACTGCCTCAATCAAGGCAAGTACTTCAGCGGCATCCGCCTGGCATGTGGTTCCACCCACGCCGCGTGTCGACAGACTGCCGCAGGCACCACCCCAGCGCAGGCAATCGATCAACGACTGTTGACGCAACCATGCATGGATGAAACCGGCATTGAACGAATCACCGGCACCCGTGCTTTCCACCGATGTCATCGGATACGCCGGCCCGGCGATCAGGTTTTCGCCATCGAACGTGGCGCTTCCCTGCGAGCCGCGCTTCACTACCGTGCGTGCCCGTCGGTCGGCCAACCGGTGCAGGCCGTCCATCAACGACGTCTTGCCGGTGACGCCAAGCAACTCCACATCGTTGGGTAGAAACAGATCCACCTCATCCAGCGTCTCGAACAGTTCATCACCCCATCGCTCGTCCGGGTCGAAGCCGGGGTCGAGCGAGGTGGTCAGCCCCTGCAGACGTGCGCGCGCGAACAGGTCGCGGCAACCCGGACGCAGGGCGCGCTGCAGGTAATACGATGAAATATGCAGATGATCGAAAGCCTGCAGCCACTCATCACTGATGTCGTCAGCGCTCAGCGTGGCGGTGGCTCCGGCGAACGTTACCAGCGCCCGATCCTGCGCCGTCGATAACGACGTCGTGACGCCGGTTCTCAGTGTCTCGTCGCGCAGAATGCCCGTGGTATCGATGCCCGCGTCCCGCAGCGCCGCTACGCAATAATCGCCCCAGCTGTCCATGCCGGCCCAACCGACAAAAGCCACCGGATTGCCGAGACGCGCCAGACCCATCGCGCAGATCATCGACGAACTGCCCGGTGTCATCACGAAGTCATCGGCGAGCACTTCCTTGCCCGGCAGCGGAAACGCGTGGCAATCCCGAAAAACAAGATCGACGTTGATTTCGCCCGCGACGAGGATGCGCTTCACACGCCCTCCTGGTGGATCGAGAAGTTCTCCACCACACGGGTGAGTACACCTTGCGAGGGCGTATCCGGCTTACCGCCGAGCGACAGGCAGGCGAAGAACGCGAGCAACTGACCGATGACGACATCTGCCAGCAACGGCAGCACGTCATCAACGGTATCCATGCCAGCGAGTTCCACAGCCACATCGTTCGGCCCCAGCCATTCGCTCGCCATGCCTTCACCCACCAACACACGGGTCATGCCTAATTGCTTGCGCGAAAGCTCGCGCAGCAGGTCGACCTCATACGCACGCACCGTCGGATTCGGCGAGAGAAAGCCGACCACCAGCGTGTCTTCCGTCAGGCTCGACATCGGCCCGTGTCGCAAACCGAGGTAGGTTTCCGCGCTGGTGGTCACTGCGCCGCCAGTCATTTCCAGCATCTTCAAAGCGGACTCGTGGGCCGCGCCCAGCGCGCCGCCACTGCCCAGGTAGACCACCTTGCCGAAGCCCTGACGGGCTATCGCGGCCAGCGCATCGGCTTGATCGTCAAGCACGTGCTGGACGCGACGTGCCAGCCGATTTGCCGATGCCATCCAATCAGTGCGCGTCGTGGAAACCAGACCGGCGCCGGCCAGCAGCAGATTGGTGAAGCTGCTGGTCATGACCAGGCTGCGGTCATTCGTGCGTTCATCGAGTAGCAGCACGGTTACCCGTGGATCACTCTTATAGTCCGTCGCCAGCTTGCCGTTGGCATTGCAGGTAATGACCAGATGGCGATAGTCGGGAGCATCGGCCAACAGGCGACTCACCACGGCGCAGCTTTCCGGACTATCGCCCGAGCGCGCCAGTGAAATCAGCAAACCTGCACCGGGCGGTAGCACACTGCGCCAATGCGTGAGCAGGGTGCCCGCGGCAATGGCCTGCGCCGGCATGCCAAGGCCGAGCTGCAAGCTGGGCGCAAGACACTCGCCGATATACATCGAGCTGCCCGAGCCGGTCAGCACGATATGGCTCGGTGCTGGCGTCAGCGCAGCCTGCAGTTGCGCCAGCACTTGTGGTTGATGCAACAAGTCAGCGGTATCGGTCCAGCTGGCCGGTTGCTGCAGAATTTCACGCACAGTGTCGGCGTAACCACGCTCCCGCTGTTCCGCCAGCGGGAGCGCAAGCAGCGTTCTCAGCCCGGCCAAATCTTTCGTTTTATTGTTTAATATTGACATTTCGCCAGATACAATTGAATGTGAAAGCATATAACCACTGAATCGAGAGTATTCGAAATGAAACAAAACTTACAAGAGGTTTCGAACGCCGCCAGCCCACTTTCCCGGCTTGCCCTGTCCCACGGCAAGCGCACCCGCCTGTGGCGGTTGTTGTACGGCCATGGTCCACGCAATGGCAGCCTGCTTGTATTACCGCTCGATCAGGGCCTGGAACACGGACCGACGGATTTCTTTCCGAACCCGCCGGCAGTCGACCCGGAGTACCAGTTCCGTCTCGCCGTCGAAGGCAATTTTTCCGCCATCGCGCTGGGTATCGGCCTCGCCGAAAAGTACATGGGCGAATACTGCGGGCGGATACCGTTGATCCTCAAGCTCAATGGCAAGACCAACATCCCCGACGACGGCGAAGCCACATCGCCGCTGTTCGCCTCGGTCGAGGATGCGGTGCGCATCGGCGCCGATGCCGTTGGCTACACCATGTATGTCGGCTCACCGCGCCAGCATGACGAATTCCGCCAATTCGAAAAGGTGCGCCAGGACTGTGAGCGTTACGGCATGCCACTGGTGCTGTGGTCGTACCCGCGCGGCAGCGCCGTCAATGCCAAGGGTGGCACCAATACCCTGTATGCACAGGACTACGCCGCACGCGTCGCATTGGAACTGGGCGCCGATATCGTCAAGCTGCACGAGCC
The DNA here is from genome assembly GCF_014207185.1 of Rhodanobacter sp. A1T4. Lineage (GTDB taxonomy): Bacteria > Pseudomonadota > Gammaproteobacteria > Xanthomonadales > Rhodanobacteraceae > Rhodanobacter. The sequence goes on along the minus strand of NZ_JACHCP010000006.1, from coordinate 113,887 downwards.
CAACGACAGCACCGCCAATGTGCCTGCACCGTATAACCAGTTGCAGGAAGATGCCGCCGCGCGCTGCGCACGCGTCGTGCGTTCGGCAGGTCGTACCATGGTGCTGTTCTCCGGCGGCGTAAAAGACGATAACGATGAGGCCGTGCTGCGCCAGGTCGAGTTCTACATGCAGTCCGGTGCCAGCGGCGTGATGTTTGGCCGCAACATGTGGCTACGTCCGTTCGAGCAGGCGCTGGCGCTCGTGCGGCAGGTGCACGACATCATGGCGAAGTACCCACGCTGACCTGACTCCCATTCCCTACGGAGAGCAGAACGAACTCCGGTGAACCGAGACGACACCGCATGAACTATCGCAACGCCTGCCTCTGCTGCGCGCCGCCCACCGGCGCCGGCACGGTGCGCATCGAAAGCAGCAAGAATCCGCTGCAGACGCAAGTGGATTCTGGCAAGAGCGAGCTGCGGCTGGCGGACTTCCAGCCACGCAGCATGCTGCATGTGCCGAAGACGCGGATCGAGCGTCCGCGCTTTCCGGTGATCGACATGCATACGCACCTGACCTGGTCGAGCAACGTGCGCAATGGCATCTCGGTGGGTGAGGAAATCACCCTGTTCGCCCAACCCCAGGACCTGCTGCCGGTGATGGACCGCAAGGGCATACGCACGCTGGTGAATCTCACCGGCGGTGTCGGCGCAGGTCTGGAAGAAAGCATCCGCAGCTTCGATCATGTCGCGCCGGGACGCTTTCTCACGTTGACCGAACCGTCCTTCGCCTGCTTCCCCGAGCCGAACTACGCGCAACTGCAGGCTGACGCGATCGCGCATGCCAAACGTGTCGGTGCGCGTGGCCTGAAACTGCTGAAGACGCTGGGTCTCTATCTGCGCGAACGGATCGATGAAGGTCCGCTGGTGGCGGTGGACGACCGCCGCTTCGATCCGATGTGGGAGGCATGTGCCGCACTTGATATGCCCGTCTTTCTGCACGTCTCCGATCCGGAGGCATTTTTTCTGCCCACCGACGCGACCAACGAACGCTACGAAGAACTGAGCAACCATCCGGACTGGTCGTTCTATGGCCCGAGCTTTCCCAGCAACGCGGAGTTGCTCGCCGCGCGTGACCGGCTGATCGCGCGCCATCCAAAAACCACGTTCGCGCTGCTGCATGTCGGCAACAACGCCGAGAACCTCGCCGCCGTCGCCGCCTGCCTGGATCGCTTTCCGAACACGGTGATCGACATCAGCGCGCGCATCGGTGAGCTTGGCCGCCAGCCACGCACCGCCAAGCGCTTCTTCGACCGCTATCAGGACCGCATCCTGTTCGGCACCGATGCCGTGCCCTCGCCGTACGGTGATGATGTGCCACAGCAGTTGTTCGGCGACGAACTCTACGAGATCTATTACCGCTTCCTGGAAACCGAAGACGAGTATTTCGACTACGCACCGTCATCCACGCCACCGCAGGGGCGCTGGTCGATCTACGGACTGAATCTCGCGGAGGACGTGCTGCGCAAGGTATATCATGACAACGCCGCCCGACTTCTGCATATCTAAGAGCCTGTCCATGATCTCCCCGTACCTCGCGTTGTCATCGAGCGGTCGTCAGGTGATAGGGCGTGGTGCCGGCTTGCCTGGCTGGCAAGCCAAGCCGCGCGCTGCCGCCTGGCGGCCGCTCGGTGACAACCCTCCGGGCCGGGGCTGTTTGCCCCCATCCCTGCGTCATCACTCAGTCGTGGACCGACGTCCACTCCTTCGTTCTTCCTTGGTCTGCGCGCAAACAGCTCCCGGCGCGAGGCACGGGGAGATCTTGAACAGGCTCTAACCATGAGTGAAACCCCCACTGCCTCGCCGCGACTACTGGTTGAAGAACGCCGCCGCCTGATCGTCGAACTGGTGGAACAACAGGGACGGGCCACAGTGGATGAATTGGCGACCCGCTTTGGCACCTCGGCCGTCACTATCCGCACCGACCTCGACACGCTGGCGCGCAGTTCGGCAATCGCCCGTTCGCATGGCGGTGCGCTGCCGGTCTCGGCGGCGACGAATGACACGCCGCTCAACATCAAGGAAACCCGCTGGCACGCGCAGAAGCTGCGCATCGGTCAGGCCGCGGCAGGAATGATCCAGGACGGCGAAACGATCATCCTCGATTCCGGCTCCACCACGGTGGAGATTGCACGGCAGATCCGTCAGATGAAGTTCGAGTCGCTGACCGTGATCACCAATGCACTGAATATCGCGATGGAGCTGTCCGGGCTGCCGCAGATCCGCGTGATGATGCTGGGCGGCCTGCTGCGGCAAACCTCGTATTCGCTGGTCGGTCCGGATGCCGAGCAGGCATTGGCGAAACTTTCCGCCGACCGATTGTTTCTCGGCGTCGACGGACTCGATCCCGAAGTAGGCGTGACCACACCGGACCCGCTTGAAGCCGCATTGAATGCACTGATGATCCGCGTCTCGCGCCAGACCATCGCCGTGCTCGATGCCAGCAAGCTCGGCCAGCGCAGCCTGTCCGTAATCACCCCGGTGCGGAACCTGCACGTGGTGATCACCGACAACAGCGCCGCTGCCGAAACCGTCGAGACATTGCGTGCTGCCGGCGTGCAGGTTGTGCTGGTGTGACACTCGTGCGGCTGACTGCCGACCGCGCATCCCCGGCACAGCGTGGACAACTCCCGATCAGAACGCCAGCTTGTAACTCACCATGGCCATATTTCCGTCCTGGTACTGGTCGTAGTCCTTTTCGAGATCCAGCTGCAGGCTGGATTTCTGCGAAAAGCTCCAGTTGAGCGAAGTGGCGGCTACGCCACCGTAACGTGACAGACCGATACCTCCCACCGGGGCCCATTGCGTCAGCCCGGTGAAGCTGGCATCCGGTATCTCGCCATGCATGGCGAGGGCACTCTGCCACAGCAGCCGGGTCTGCAAGGTCAACGCGGTGCCGTCATCCAGCAACCAGCGATGCATGGCACGCATACCCACGCCGGCCTGCCAGCGTTCGATGTTCTGCGCATCGGACATCAGGCCGAAACCATCCGCACCGCCCTCGTTGAAGCCGTCACTCTGGATCTGTGCGTATTGCAGGTTCACATAGGGGGTCAGCTGCATACCGCCGAGCGTGAAACGGTAACCACTCTCGCCATAGGCCAGACCGTAGCGGCCATTGCTCAGGCTGGACACTCTGGAAAATTCATCGCCGAGCTCGAGTTCGCGCTGCATGTTCTCGCGATAAGTGCCGATGCCGAAACGCCCCATCGTGTACCAGTTTCCGTTGACCACGCCACCATAGAGCATGCCTTCCAACGCGTGACTGTTGCCCTGGTCGCCACTTTCGACGAGCCGGCCCAACCCCTGGCTCTGACTCACGGCATAACCCAGCACGCCATTCAGGCCGAAGCGAATGTCCTCGCCGACCATGATGCCGCTCAGGTCATAACCGACATCGCTGTAACCGCTACGCGACATGCTGCCCTGGGAGCCGAGGTTCTGCGTCCAGCCGCCACCCAGCCTGGGTGCGTCGAGCAACTGATCGAAGCGACTGGACAAGGCCTCGGTGCCGGCGTCGATCGCCTGGAACGTCATCGCCGCACTGGCCGCATGCAACTGGCCGGATAGAGTGCTGAGCGAATTTTGCGCGGTAGCCAGCGTGGCCGATTGCTGCAGGCTCGCAGCACCAGCGAAAAAACCGCTGGCGACTGCCGTGGAAGTCGGCGTCAGCGTGCCCTGCGTGATCTGGCTGTTGAGTTGACCGAACGCGCTCTGCACGCGCTGCGCAGCGGCGTACGAGGCCGCCGTGTAACTCGCGCCTTGTATCGCCGTGACATTTACCTGCTGCACATTGAGCCACGCATCGTTGGCGTCGTAATTGAGCGTGGCGGTCAACATCACATTGGACGCCGTGTTCAGTGCCGAGAACGTACCGGTGAGACCGCCAGCGGCGGTCAGCACATCGGTATGCGAGTTGACGACATAGCCCGTGTTCGTGCCGGTCACGAACAGATCGCCACCGCTCAGGTTGGCTGTGCCGGTGACATTCAGCGCCGAGCCCAGCGACACCGCCAGCCGACCAGCACCCTGCTGGATATAGTTGCCGCCCACGGTGACGTTGCTGCCGCTGACGCCCAACACACCGGCATTGGTCACGCTGCCACCGATGGTCTGGGTGCCGCTCACCGTGGCGCCGGCGCTGATGCTTACGCTGGATGCCAGCGACTGGGCGGTGAGTGTGCCGCCCTGCACCTGGGTCATGCCGGTATAGCTCGATGGTTGGGTCAGATTGAGCGTGCCACTGCCCTGCTTGATCAGGCCGCCAGCACCGGAAATCGGGTTGTTCCAGCTGGAACTGCCGCTGAAGCTGACCGTGACATCACCCCAGTTGAATTGCTCGGGACCATTCACCGCTTTGCCGACATCCAGCTCGCCATAACCGAAGGTCGTATTCGGCTGCGAGCCGCCGAGCGGATCAGCCGTGCCAAGCAGGGTCTGGCGCACCAGATCATTGGTGAAGTACGGATAGGCCTGCCACACCAGTGCCGCCGCACCGGACACCTGCGGAGCAGCCAGTGACGTGCCCTCCACGATGTAATAGCTCGGGTTGGTGGTACTGGCGGTGGTGTCCTTGTCCAGAACGATCACATCGCCCGGCGCTGCCAGGCAGTAGTCCATCGCGATGCCGCACTTGTTTGAGTAGCCTTCCAGCTGGGTCGGGTTATTGCTGTTGACGGCGACGACGGTCAGCCAGCCCTTCGCCAGATCAGGCGCAAGACTGGGCAGTGCAGCGATCGTGCTGGGGTTGGCTTCCGAGTCATTGCCTGCGGCGAACACCACCAGGCCACCCCAGGAATTGACGTATGTGCTGTAGGCCGCGTCGAAAAGCTGCGTGGTGGCCGTATCGGTGGCACTCCACGTTATGCCGCCCCACGAATTGTTCATGATCTTGGCGCCGCCCGCGATCAGGTCAGCACTGACCTGCGGTAGCGGATCAGCCGAGGTGACCGCTGTTGGCGGGGTGGAACCGTTGTCGTCACTCGAGGTGTCATCGATGATGCGCGCCGAGATCAGATCAGCACCCGGCGCAATACCGCCGGGGAATTGTCCGAACGGGGCACCCGCCGCGATCTCCGACACCCAGGTACCGTGACCCACGACATCATCGATGCTGAGGTTGTTGGTGGTCGGGTCGACATAGGTCAATTCCTCCAGCACCCGTCCGGACACCGCCGGATTGGTGGCCATGATGCCGGTATCGACCACGCCAATGGTCACGCCAGCGCCGGTATAGCCCTGATTGTGCGCCGCGTACGTATTGGTGATCGAGAGCTGGGCATCGATCGGTGGCTGCGGCAACGTCGATGACGATGATGATGACGATGGTGGCGTAGTCGGTGCGGTCGACGTGGACTTGACGTTGCTGCCACCTCCGCCGCCGCAGGCGTTCAGGCCAAGCGCGATGGCCACCAGCAACGCCAGTTCACGACGCCGTAACCCGGAATCGAACGTTTTCATGATGTACCCCGTCACCGCACCCCAATCCTGGTATCGCGTGCGCGCCGGGCACACCGCGATGCCTCCCTGCGCGCATCTTGACACAACGAAAATCCAATGAAACACCGCGCAAGTCACATCCTGCGCCGAATCACCACCGTTTGCCGTGGTTTACGGCGGACTGCGATAATCCCGGGGCTATATGTCAGGCGTTCGCGCCCCTACTGTCTTCAAGTGGAGTTACCCATGTCGGATGTCAGCGTCGTCATCGTCGGTGCCAAGCGCACGGCCATCGGCTCCTTCCTCGGCCAGTTCACCGGTGTGCCCACGCCGAAGCTCGGCGCCACGGCCATCCGTGCTGCGCTGGAACAATCCGGTGTCGCGCCTGCCGATGTCAGCGAAGTGATCATGGGCTGCGTGCTGCCAGCCAATCTCGGCCAGGCACCCGCGCGTCAGGCCTCACTGGAAGCCGGCCTGCCCTTTGGCACCGGCGCCACCACGATCAACAAAGTGTGCGGTTCGGGCATGAAGGCGATCATGCTGGGTAATGACCTGATCAAGGCCGGCTCGGCCAGCATCGTGGTAGCCGGCGGCATGGAGTCGATGACCAACGCCCCGCACATGGTCAACGCGCGCACCGGCATTCGCTACGGCGACGGCCAGCTAGTCGATCACATGGCGTGGGATGGCCTGACCAATCCCTACGACGGCAAGGCGATGGGCGTGTTCGGCGAACTGTGCGCCGACAAGTATCACTTTACCCGCGAAGAGCAGGACGCCTACGCGATCGAATCGGTGAAGCGCGCGCAGGCTGCGCAGCAGAGCGGCGCGTTTGCCGACGAAATCGTGCCGGTCACGGTGGCTGGCCGCAAGGGCGACGTCGTGGTGGATACCGACGAGCAGCCCGGCCGCTCGGATATCACCAAGATCCCGACCCTGCGCCCGGCCTTCCGCAAGGAAAACGGCACCATCACCGCGGCCAGCTCGTCGAGCATTTCCGACGGCGCTGCCGCCGTGGTGCTGCTGTCGGGCGACGAGGCAAAAACGCGTGGACTGAAGCCGCTGGCGCGCATCGTGGCGCATGCCACGCACTCGCAGACGCCGGAGTGGTTCACCACAGCGCCAGTCGGCGCCATCCAGAAAGTGCTGGAGAAGGCCGGCTGGAACGTGGGCGATGTCGACCTGTTCGAAATCAACGAAGCGTTTGCCGTGGTCGCGATGACACCGATGCGCGAACTGGGTATTTCGCACGACAAGATCAACGTCAACGGCGGTGCCTGTGCGCTCGGTCATCCGATCGGTGCCAGCGGTGCACGTCTGGTCGTGACCCTGCTGCACGCGTTGAAGAGCCGCGGCCTGAAACGCGGCATCGCTACATTGTGTATCGGTGGTGGTGAAGCGACAGCTGTCGCTGTGGAACGCATCGACTGAACTAACCTGGCTATCTGAAAAGCGCTGAGCATCTACACAGCTATCAAATAAACAGACTTTCAATGTGCACCCCGGCTTCACCATAAAAAAGTGGCATCGTCACGGCTTACCGGCTAAAACTACGCGCGCCCTACCAAAGGCCTTCCATTGCAATCAGGAGATTCACCCATGAAATTGACGCGCCCCCTTCTCGCCGCTGCGCTCGTTGCGTTGATGGCAGCATGCAGCAACAGCGCGCAGGATTCCGCTCAAGAAGCGCAGAAGTCAGCCGACGCTGCCCAACAGGCTTCGGATCAGGCACAGCAGGCTGCCGCCTCGGCACCGACCCCGACGACCCAGCAGGCTGCCGACCAGGCCAAGACCTCGGCTGACGCCGCCGGTCAGGCCGCCGACCAGGCTCAACAGGCCGCTGCTGCGGCTTCGTCAAATACACCAGCCAACAGCAACTCAGCGATGTCGATGTCCATGTCGAAGGATGCCGCTTCCAACGCCGCCTCGCAGGCTGACAAGGCTGCGCAAGCTGCCAAGGACGCCGCCAGCAATGCGAAAGACGCTGCAAAGGACGCTTCCAAAGGCAATTGATTCTCGCCATTGGTCCTTGCAGTAGTGATAAAAAACGGCCGCGTAGTGCGGCCGTTTTTTATGCGCGATCCGCCGAACGATCAAGACAATCCCGATCCATGGCCGGCGCCGGTTATCATCGGCGACTGATCAGTGATGGCACTGAATGATGAGCCTGTTTCTATGACCATGATCGTTTCGCAGATCGATCCACGCTCGGCCGAGTTCCAGGCCAGCGCTTCGCAGTTGCGCGCCGTGACCGACGATCTGCACCGCGAACTGTCGCGCAGCGCCGAAGGTGGTGGTACGAAAGCCCGTGAGAAACACGAAGCACGCGGCAAACTACTGCCACGCGAACGCATCCGCGCCCTGCTCGATCCCGGCTCGCCGTTCCTCGAACTCTCGGCGCTGGCCGCGCATGGCATGTATGACGATGCCGCACCCGCTGCGGGCGTTATTACTGGCATCGGTCGGGTCAACGGCATCGAAGTCGTGGTGGTCGCCAACGATGCCACCGTCAAGGGCGGCACCTACTTTCCCATGACGGTGAAAAAGCATCTGCGCGCGCAGGAAGTGGCTCTGGAAAATCATCTGCCGTGCGTCTATCTGGTCGATTCCGGTGGCGCGTTCCTGCCACTGCAGGACGAGGTATTTCCGGACCGCGAGCACTTCGGCCGCATCTTCTACAACCAGGCACGCATGTCAGCGCTGAACATTCCGCAGATCGCCGTGGTGATGGGCTCATGCACCGCCGGTGGTGCCTACGTGCCTGCGATGAGCGACGAAACCATCATCGTGCGCGAGCAGGGCACGATTTTCCTCGGCGGACCGCCGCTGGTGAAAGCTGCCACGGGTGAAGTGGTCGATGCGGAAACGCTGGGCGGTGCGGACGTCCATACGTCCATCTCCGGTGTCGCCGATCATTACGCCGAGAACGATGCGCATGCGCTGTCGATCGCGCGTGACATCGTCGCCAGTCTCAACCGGAAAAAGACCATTCCGCTCGCGCTGCGCGCGCCAAGCGAACCGAAGTACGCTGCCGACGAACTCTATGGCGTGATTCCGCAGGACACGCGCAAACCATTCGATATCCGCGAAGTGATCGCGCGCATCGTCGATGGCTCCGAGCTGCACGAGTTCAAGGCGCGCTATGGCAAGACCCTGGTCTGCGGCTTCGCGCACATTCATGGTTACCCGGTCGGCATCATTGCCAATAACGGCATCCTGTTTGCCGAGTCTGCGCTCAAGGGTGCGCACTTCATCGAACTATGCAATCAGCGCAATGTGCCACTGGTGTTTCTGCAGAACATCACCGGCTTCATGGTCGGCAAGAAATACGAGCAGGCCGGTATCGCCAAGGACGGCGCGAAAATGGTCACCGCCGTGGCCTGCTCGCATGTGCCGAAATTCACCGTGGTGATCGGCGGCAGCTTCGGCGCCGGCAACTACGCAATGTGCGGCCGTGCTTACGGCGCGCGCTTCCTGTGGATGTGGCCGAACGCACGTATCTCGGTGATGGGCGGCGAACAGGCGTCAAGCGTGCTGGCCACCGTCAAGCGTGACGGCATCGAAGCCGCCGGCAAGACCTGGACGGCCGAGGAGGAAGAAGCCTTCAAGGCGCCGATCCGCGAGCAGTACGAGCGACAGGGTCACCCTTATTACGCCAGTGCGCGGCTGTGGGACGACGGCATCATCGACCCCGCCGACACCCGCCGCATACTCGGCCTGGCGATCTCCGCCTCGCTCAACGCGCCAATCGAGCCGCAGCGTTTCGGCGTATTCCGCATGTAGCAGCTGGTCGTGAAAAGACCGGCATTATTGTGCCTTTCAAATACTAGGAGTAGCGTGCTGGAGGTAACGAATATAACCAAGGACTGGAGAGTCATGAACAAATTCGTAGCCGTTATCCGCGATTTGTTTTTCCTGACAGCTGCGCTCGTTACGCCTGTCTTCGGCCAAGCGCTTCCCGAGGGTCTGGACCTTTCGAAATACAACACGGCAGCCGGCCCAAATGGCAGTCCACCGGCATTCACAGCAGACACACCGTTAGCCGATGGACGGCCCGGCCAGTACTATTTCAATATCGGTGCTTATGCCTTTACACATAACGATTATGCGTTTGCCGTGCAGATGTATGAGGTTTCTGCGTCTTGGGCGTACAAACCCGCCGAATATAATCTCGCCGTAATGTACGCACTAGGTCAGGGTACGGCGGTCGATCTCCCTCGCGCGATGGCATGGATGAGGCTGGCTGCCGAGCGAAAAAATCCGAAATACCTGAAGGCACAGGCGCTGGTCGAGGCGAACCTCAAGCCAGGCGATTCGAGCAAGGCGGATGCGATCCTGAAAGAACTCGAACCCACATACGGCGACAAATCGGCATTGCGCCGTGCCAAAAATCGTTGGGCCCAAGTCCAGTCGGCAACAACAGGCTCGCACACCGGTCATACGATTGGGCCTTTGAATGTCGGCGATCCGAAAGGAATCCATACGGATGGCTCGCTCGCTTACCAGGAGCTTTTGGCAAGTGACAATCCCTACAACACCGGCACGGTTTCGGTCGGAGCACTAACTCCGGTCAAATCGGACGACATTCAGACGTCCAAAAAATCGGATTCAAACGCACAACCAAATGCGGATCATCCGCCACCCTAACCGTCTCAGCAGACGCAGCGCGCCACACCCGTTGACTCGGCAAGCAAGTCGCCTGATCCGCCGACCAAATCGATCAGCGACCGATCAATCACGCGGCTCTTCATTACGCAGACGCACATCGTTAGGCAGCATGTCGACGCGTTCGATACTGGCATCACGCTGGGATTCGAAGAAGCGCTGCACGTGCTGGCAAACGTTCATCGTATTTTCGCGGGCGATGGCCGAGACCAGGAACCACGGCTCGGTCCAGCCTAGTTCGGCGATGATCTGTTCGGCGACTTCCTTGCGCTCGTCCTCGTCCAGCATGTCGGCCTTGTTCAAGACCAGCCAGCGCGGACGCTCGAGCAGCTCGGGGTTGAACTTGGCCAGCTCCTGCTCGATCGCCCGGACTTGCCCGGCCACGTCGATGCCGTCGACCGGTGCGATGTCGACCAGATGCAGCAACAGGCTGGTACGCGCCACGTGGCGCAGAAACTGGATACCCAGGCCGGCGCCATCGGCAGCACCTTCGATCAGGCCCGGGATGTCGGCGATCACGAAGCTCTGATCGACGCCGAGGCTGACCACGCCAAGATTCGGCACCAGCGTGGTGAACGGATAATCCGCTACCCGCGGCGTCGCCGCGGATACGGCGCGAATGAAGGTGGACTTGCCGGCATTCGGAAAGCCGAGCAGGCCAACGTCGGCCAGCAGACGCAGCTCCAGCTTCAACTCGCGTGCTTCGCCCGGCGTGCCCGGCGTGGACTTGCGCGGCGCCCGATTCACCGAGGTCTTGAAATGGATATTACCCAGGCCGCCCTTGCCGCCCTGCGCCACCAGCATGCGCTGGCCGTGATTGGTGAGATCGCCGATCACCTCGTCGGTGTCGACGTTGGTAATCATGGTGCCGACTGGCACGCGGATCGTCGTGTCATCGCCACCCTTGCCGTACATCTGGCTGCCCATGCCGTTCTCGCCGCGCTTGGCCTTGAAGCTGCGCTGATGGCGGAAGTCGACCAGCGTGTTCAGACCCTCGTCGGCGACCAGCCAGACGGAACCGCCGAAGCCGCCATCGCCGCCATCCGGACCGCCAAACGGGATGAATTTTTCGCGGCGAAAGCTGATGCAGCCATTGCCACCGTCACCGGCAAGAACTTTGATATTGGCTTCGTCGACAAATTTCATGGGTTTTGCTCGGGAGACGGGGGAACGGAAAAATCATAGGGCAAACCGGGCTACGGCCTTTACCGTTCCCTGTCGTCCATTTTCAACTGCAGCAACAAAAAACCCCGCCGAAGCGGGGCCTTCGTTGCCGCGTCGTTGAGGCTTAAGCCTGAACGACGTCGACGAAGCGGCGATTCTTGTTGCCGCGAACCTTGAACTGCACTGTGCCATCAACCAGCGCGAACAGCGTGTGGTCGCGACCGAGGCCAACGCCGGTACCCGGATGGAACTGGGTGCCACGCTGACGGATGATGATATTGCCTGCTTCGATAGCCTGGCCGCCGTAAATCTTCACGCCCAGGTATTTCGGGTTCGAATCGCGACCGTTGCGGCTGGAACCTACGCCTTTTTTATGTGCCATGACTTAGTTGCTCCAGATGCTCAGGCGTTGATGCCCGTGATTTCGATTTCGGTGAAATGCTGGCGATGTCCCTGCTGACGCTTGTAATGCTTGCGTCGGCGAAACTTGATGATGCGAATCTTGTCGGCCCGGCCATGCTTGCGAATGGTGGCGCTGACGGTGACTCCATCAACCAGCGGTGCGCCCACAACAACCGACTCACCGATGCCATGCATCAGCACCTGGTCGAAGTTGAAGGTCGCGCCTTCTTCGGCGTTCAGCAACTCCACGCGCAGGACATCGCCCTGCTGTACGCGGTACTGCTTGCCACCGGTCTTGATGACTGCGTAACTCATCGTATTGCCCTTCTTTAGTTATTCTCTTGGGTACCGCCATAGCCTAATTGCGGCTTGGCGAACCGCGGATTATAACGACCTGAGCGCGCGCTGGTCAAATACTGACCACCATCCCGCATGGACCACCCTACGCCGCGTTCAGGTGCCCTGACTGGCTGGCGCGGTTTTCTGGTTGTCGGATGCGGGTTTTTGCGTTGTGGTGTGGGGTTTGGTCGCGGTCTTGGCGGGCGTCGTGGCCTTGGCAGGCACACCTTTCTTGGCCGGGACGGCCTTTTTGGCAGGCACAGCCTTCTTTTTCGTGGTGGTGTGCTTTTTGACCGGCACATGCCCGTGCCGCCTGGAGGATGCGGCGTGCTCCGGGACAGCCACGGGAGCCACCGCCGCAGGCACAGCCTCATCGCTTGAACTTGAATCGGCCGAGGCTGTGGAGGCGCTGGACGCCGGGTTTCCCGCGAAGGCGGTCGCCGGGCAACGGCCATCGGTACCCAACGTGCCTGCCTGCACCAGCTTGGAGATCATTTGCTGGGTGTGCTCATGACCCCACTGCTGGCCGGCCTGATTCGCCTCGGCCAACGCCAGCGGCATTTCGGTGAGTACTTTTTGACCCAAGGGAGAGCTGTAGAACTTCACCATGCCATCCACCTCGTCCGCGGTGAAATGCTTCTGGTAGACCGGCACGAGACGACCGATAAAGTCCTTGCTGCTGTTCTCGTCGATATAGCGCTGCCAGTAGTTGGATGACACGCAGGGCAACGCCTGCTGCATGCTGGTGGCAACCTGCGCATTCATCTGACTCAGTGACTTGCCCAGTCCGATCACGTCCATCAGCTGGCGGACCTGCTGTTCGGTGGGTTGCGCAGCAAATGCCGGCGCGATGGTCGCTGCCAGCAAAATGCCGACGATCAAGCCGAGCCGCTTGCGCATTGCCATCTATCTACCTTCCGTTCGAAGCAACTGACTGAAATTAGCTTCACATAGTAACCAGATACACCGGCCGGGCCACAAACCGCAGCTGACTGGCGGACGTCAGGGCCCGATTGACGCAGCCATCGAAGCGTCTGCGCGAGGCTGCCAGGCGCATCCAGCAACTGTCCCAAGCTTGCGACAACGAGTTCGGCACATGGCATGCACGGAAGCCATCACACAGGTTGTTATAGTTCCTGTTCACCCCAAAATCCGAGCGTCATGGACACCATCAAAATCCGCGGCGCACGCACGCACAATCTCAAGAACATCGACATCGATCTGCCGCGCGACAAGTTGATCGTGATCACCGGGTTATCCGGCTCCGGTAAATCCTCGCTGGCATTCGACACCATCTACGCCGAAGGCCAGCGGCGGTATGTCGAGTCGCTATCGGCCTATGCACGGCAGTTTCTGTCGATCATGGAGAAGCCCGACGTCGACCATATCGAGGGCCTGTCGCCGGCGATCTCGATCGAACAGAAATCCACCTCGCACAACCCTCGCTCCACCGTCGGCACGATCACCGAGGTGTACGACTACCTGCGCCTGCTTTTTGCTCGCGTGGGTACGCCGCGCTGCCCCGACCACGGCATTCCGCTGGAAGCCCAGACGGTGAGCCAGATGGTCGATGCGACGCTGGCAATGGATGGCGAGAAGCGATACATGCTGCTGGCGCCGGTGATCCGCGAGCGCAAGGGCGAGCATGTGCAGGTGTTCGACCAATTGCGCGCGCAGGGGTTCGTACGCGCCCGCGTCGACGGCGTGGTCTACGACCTCGACGCCGTGCCGCCACTGACGCTGCGCCAGAAGCACACCATCGAAGCGGTGATCGATCGCTTCCGCCCGCGCGACGACATCAAGCAGCGGCTGGCCGAGTCGTTCGAGACGGCGCTGCGGCTGGGCGATGGGCTGGTGATCGTCGTGGATATGGATGCGGCGGTAGGAAGTGCCGGAACAGCTGACAACAAGCCAAAAGAGCAGATGCTCTCCTCGCGCTACTCCTGCCCGGTCTGCGATTACTCGCTACCCGAACTGGAGCCGCGCCTTTTCTCCTTCAACTCGCCAGTCGGCGCCTGCCCGGATTGCGATGGCTTGGGCGTGACCCAGGTGTTCGATCCCGCGCGCGTGGTCGGGCATCCCGAGCTGAGCCTGGCCGGCGGCGCGGTGCGCGGCTGGGATCGGCGCAATGCGCATTACTTCCAGCTGATTCTGTCGCTGGCGGCGCACTATAAATTCGATGTCGACGCGCCGTGGAAGTTGCTGTCGGCAGATGTGCAGAAGGCCATCCTGTTCGGTAGCGACAAGGAAAAAATCGCGTTCCGTTACATCACCGAGCGCGGCGGCAAGGTCACCCGCGAACATGCCTTCGAGGGCATCCTGCCGAACCTCGATCGACGCTACAAGGAAACCGAATCGTCCGCGGTGCGCGAGGAACTGGCCAAGTACATCAGCGATCAGCCCTGCCCTACTTGCGAAGGACAGCGCCTCAATCGCTCGGCGCGCAATGTGTTCGTCGCCGACCACGCGCTGCCGTCGCTGACCCATCGCTCGATCGACGACACACTGACTTTTTTCGAGACGCTGACGCTGGCCGGCTGGCGCGGTGAGATTGCCGCGAAGATCGTCAAGGAAATCCGCGAGCGACTGACCTTTCTCAACGATGTCGGCCTCAACTACCTCACCCTGGATCGCCAGGCCGATACGTTGTCCGGCGGCGAGGCACAACGGATCCGGCTGGCGTCGCAGATTGGCGCCGGCCTGGTCGGTGTGATGTATGTACTCGACGAGCCATCGATCGGCCTGCACCAGCGCGACAACGAGCGCCTGCTCGGCACGCTGACGCGACTGCGCGACCTCGGCAATACGGTGATCGTGGTTGAGCACGACGAAGACGCCATCCGCATGGCCGACCACGTACTCGATATCGGACCGGGTGCGGGCGTGCACGGCGGCGAAGTGGTCGCACAGGGCACCATGAAAGACCTGCTCGCGTCGCCGCGCTCGGTCACCGGCCAGTTCCTGTCCGGCAAGCGCGCGATCGAAGTGCCGAAGGAACGCCGCCAGCCGATCGACAAGGATTCCTGGCTGCATCTGAAGGGCGCCAGCGGCAACAATCTGAGGAACGTCGACCTGGCAATTCCGGCCGGGCTGTTCACCTGCGTCACGGGAGTATCGGGTTCGGGCAAGTCGACCCTGATCAACGACACGCTGTTTTCGTTGGCCGCCGCCGAACTCAACGGCGCCGGCACACAGGCTGCACCGTATAAATCGATCGAAGGCATGGACCTGTTCGACAAGGTGGTCGATATCGACCAGTCGCCGATCGGCCGGACGCCGCGCTCCAACCCGGCCACCTACACCGGACTGTTCACGCCGCTGCGCGAGATGTTCGCGCAGGTACCGGAAGCACGTTCGCGCGGTTACACCGCAGGCCGCTTCAGCTTCAACGTGCGCGGCGGCCGCTGCGAAGCCTGCGAAGGCGACGGCATGATCAAGGTGGAGATGCATTTCCTGCCCGACGTCTACGTGCCGTGCGACGTCTGCGCCGGCAAGCGCTACAACCGCGAGACGCTGGCGATTCTGTACAAGGGCCACACCATCGCCGATGTGCTGAACATGACGGTGGAGGATGCGCTGAAGTTGTTCGAGAACGTGCCGACCATCGCGCGCAAGCTCGATACGCTGCGCGCCGTCGGCCTCGATTACATCAAGCTCGGCCAAAGCGCGACCACGCTATCCGGCGGCGAAGCGCAGCGCGTCAAGTTGTCGAAGGAGCTATCCAAGCGCGACACTGGCCGCACGCTGTACATCCTCGATGAGCCAACCACCGGCCTGCACTTCCACGATATCGAGCAACTACTCGACGTGCTGCACCAGCTGGTCGACCAGGGCAACACCGTGGTGGTGATCGAGCACAACCTCGACGTGATCAAGACGGCCGACTGGATCGTCGATCTCGGCCCCGAGGGTGGCGCCGGCGGTGGTCAAATCCTCGTTGCCGGCACGCCGGAAACTGTCGCCGCGACCGCCAGTTCGCACACCGGCCATTTCCTCGCGCCGCATCTTAAATCGCACAAGGCCAACAAGGCAGCGCGGGCACCGGGAGCCGAGAAGCGGGTCAAGGCGGCGACCAAGCACATTGCGTCCGCCGACAAGCATCATCCGCTACCGCGGAAGAAGCGCTCGTGAGTACATCGATGGATGGATCGGGCGCGCCGTTTGCCGGTAGGTAACTGCGGGGGCAAGCACGCCTGCCTTATATCCTCTTGCGTCTGCGTTTGACCACTGGCGCAGCATGCGCATGCCGACGATGTGACTCACAGCCTTGCCGGATCGATCACGACATAGCGAATGCGCTGGCGCTTCCAGGTGTAGAGGATATGCACCAGGCCATCGCGCGTCTGGATCACCGCAGGATAGGAGAACTCCGCGCCCCGCTCGTTCTCCAGAGTAAGCGCGCGCGCCCAGTGCTCACCGTCGCGCGACAGGGCCAGCGCCAACTGACCGCGACCATCCCACCAGTCCTTGCCGTGATCCGTGGGGTTGTAGACAAGCAGGGCACGGCCGTCCGCCAGCGACACCGCGTCGATACCCGAATTCGGATTGGCCAGCTCCAGCAGATGCAACGCTGACCAGTGCCTGCCGCCATCGCTGGACCATGTGCTGAACACACGGTTCTGACGCGTGCGACCGATCGCCTGCAGCTGCTCGCCAGACCAGCGCAGCAGGCTGGGCTGGATCGCCTCGATATGTTCCGGATTCGGCACCGCGCTGGCCAACGTCCACTGCTCGCCTCCGTCGATGGAGCGCTCGAACTGGATGCGCCAAGACCCGTCTTCGCGACTGGAGGGACTGACAATGCTGCCATCCGCGAGCTGCACCGGTTTGTTCTTGATCGGCCCCAGCACGCCGTCGGCAAGCCTGCGCGCATCGCTCCAGTGGACGCCCTGATCGGTCGAGGTTTTCAGCATGCCCCACCAGTGCTGCGGATCGGGGCCGACCTTGTAGAACAGCATCAGCGGCCCGTGCCTCGGCAGAAACAGTACCGGATTCCAGCATGGCAGGCGCTCGCCGCTGGCCTGTACACCATTGGCCACCTCGACCGGCGGCGTCCATTGCCCCGCCAGCTTGCGCGACAGCCAGATACCCACGCCGGGGTCGCGCTCGTGCCTGCCGCCGAACCATGCGGCGACCAGCGCGTCCGGTGTCTGCACGATGGTCGCCGCATGACTCTGCGGCGTGGTCGGCAAAGCAGCGATGAACTCACGCAGCTGCACCGCATTTGAGGCAGCATGCAACCGGAAAACCGAAAAAGCGAGCAGCAAGAATCCCCACCGGACCACCCTGCGATCCGGTCGATAAAAGTCGGACTTTTTCATTGACATGGTCGCTATATGGAACCTCTAATGGATGACATCGAATAGACGTTTTTACGTCCAAATATAAAAACCACCAAGAGCACCGCATGAAAACTGCCAGCGATCGAACCCATCGCCACCGCCGCTTGCGCCACCGCCTTCTGACGAGCGCACTCGCCTGCGCTTTCATCTGGACCAGCGCAGCGACGGCGGAGAACTTCACCGACATCACGCCATCGCCGCAGCAAACGCATTGGCAAGACCTCGAATTCGGCGTGATCGTGCACTTCGGCACCAACACCTTTCTCGACCGCGAGTGGGGGGACGGCAGCGCCAGTCCGAGCGTGTTCAATCCCGACCACGTCGATCCCGAGCAGTGGGCGAAGGCAGCCAAAGCGGCGGGCGCGCGTTATCTGGTGCTGGTGGCCAAGCACCACGATGGATTCGCGCTGTGGCCAACCGGCAAGAGCGACTACTCGGTGAAGAACAGCCCATGGATGCACGGTAAGGGCGACCTGGTGCGCATGACCGAAGAAGCAGTGCGCCGACAGGGTATGGAATTCGGCATCTATCTCTCGCCGTGGGACCGGCACGAGCCAGCCTACAAGAACTCCGGCGCCTACGACGCCTACTATGCCGGACAGGTGGAGGAGCTGGTGCAGCCCTACGGTCCGCTGGTCGAATGGTGGTTGGACGGCGCCGGCAGTGCAGGACACATCTACGACTTCAAGAAGTACATCGAAACGTTGCGCACCTACCAACCCAACGCCATGGTGTTTGCCGACGTGGGCCTGTTCGCTTATGGCGACATCCGCTGGGTGGGCCAGGAAGACGGCCGCATCCACGGGGAGAACTGGAACGTGATCGACCGCCACGGCGAACTGCGCTGGCGCCCGGTGGAGGTGGATACCCCGCTGCACAAGCTGCAATGGTTCTGGCATCCGGACAGCGACCAGACGCTCAAGAGCGTCGCCGAACTGATGGACATCTGGGAGAACAGCGTTGGCCTGGGCGGCCAGCTGATGCTGGGCCTGGCGCCCAACCGGCACGGTCTGCTGCCCGAGGCAGACGTGGCCCGGCTGAAAGCGTTCGGCGAAGCGCTGCGGGCACGCTACGGCAACGACAGGGATCTGGCTCGCCAACACCTGTCCACCGATGCCAACACCGCCGCCGCTCTGGACGACGATGGCGACACGTTCTGGTCGGCGCCGGAAGGTTCGCATCACGCCCTGTTGGAGGTGGACTTTGCCCAGCCGGTGACCTTCAACCACAGCATGACCACGGAGTGGCTCAGTGCCGGCCAGCAGGTACAAAAGTACGCCGTGCAGGCATGGGTCGACGGCGCCTGGAAAACTGTGGCGCAGGCCGAGGCGATCGGCCACATGAAGATCGATCGCTTCGCGCCGGTGACCACGAACAAGGTGCGCCTGAACATTCTTTCCAGCACCGGCACCGCACACATCCGCGACTTCAAGCTGTTCGACGTGACCGACCCGGCCACGCCCTGAGCGAGGAGGTCCGGAAAACATCGGACGCATGCCGCGTCGCCGAAGGCTGGCGCGGCATGACGGTATCCAATGACAGCGGGCGGGCAGCACGCGTCAGTGCGCTGGCGATGACCACACCGGCTGCACCGAACCACTTACCCGTGCGCCGTGTCGGGTCTGCAGATCGAAAATCACCAGGGTGTTGTCGCCGCGATCGAGCCATGGCGACGGCAAATACAGCGAACGCTGCGGACCGATATCCCAGATCCGGCCGAGGTTACGGCCATCGACCCAAGCGACGCCCTTGCCGAACGTGCTGACGTCGAGATACGTGTCGGCCGGCTGCTCGACGCGAAAGTGCGCTCGATGGAAGGCGGGCCCTTCGACCGGGACGCTGGTCCAGCCGCGCAGCGTATCGGGCGAACGCATCGGCAGCGGATAGACCTGCCAGCCGTTCAGCCGTTTGCCGTCGAGCCAGACCGGATCGACCAACCCGGCGCGGCCGTCGGCCAGATGCGGACCGTAATTGATGCGCCCGGTATTCTCCACCAGGATATCCAGCGTATGCGTGCCGTCGCCGACTGTAATCGGCAGCGTCTCCTGCTTGAGACGGCGATCGACCGTGCCCACGGGCTGGCGATCCAGATACACCGCCGCATAGTCACGCACCTCGCCCAGATACAGCAGGCCCTTGGCCGGCCCGCTCAGCTGGGTGCGGTAGAGGATGTAACCGTAGTCCTGGCCGAACTGTTCCATCGGTGCCGGCTGGTCGACACGGATCGGCGCGGGCAGGTTGTCCCACAGCGAGGCCGACTCGCCCAGTGTAATCGCCGGCAGCGTCATGAACGGCGTAGGCGCTGGCAGTGGCGGCGAAGTGCGGCCGGTTGCCTTGGCAATCACGTCGCGGAACAGATTGAACTTGGGCGTGGGCCGGCCAGCCTCATCCAGCACGGCGTCGTAGTCGTAGCTGGTGGTCTGGGCCGCGTAATGGTCGGCGGGGCTGCCCTGATAGTTGGCGCCATTCATGAAGCCGAAGCTGGTGCCACCCTCGAACATGTACAGGCTTACCGAATAACCCCGCGCCAGCATCCAGGCCAGCTCGCCGGCCTGTTGGGCGGCATCGGTATGGGCATGTTCGCCGCCCCAGGCATCGAACCAGCCGGCCCAGTATTCCCCGGCCATGCGCGGCTGACCGGGGCGAAAGGCGGCGAGTTTGGCGAACGCGCTCTTGGCCTCGCCGGGCGCGAAATTGATCACCGCCAGCATGCCCGGCAGCGCGTCGTTGGCCAGCATGTCGGCGCCGTCGGAGGTGAACATCAGATCCTGGCCAAGGCCAGCGCGAATCAGCGCGCGGTGGATATCCTCCATGTAGTCGCGATCGTTGCCGTAGGAGCCGTATTCATTCTCCACCTGCACCGCGATGATCGGCCCGCCACGCGCCGCCATCAACGGTGCCAGTTGCTGTCCCAGGCGCTGCAAATAGGCGTCCGCCGCCGCGAGGTAAGCCGGGTCCTGCGTACGCACCCGCAAGTGCGGATCGGCGAACAGCCATGCTGGAAAACCGCCCGCCTCCCACTCGGCGCAGACATAGGGGCCGGGCCGCAGGATTACATTCAGGCCCTCGGCCTGCGCCATCCGGACAAAGGCCACCACATCGTTGGGTCCGCTGAAATCAAAATGGCCGCGCTGCGGTTCCACCGCGTTCCAGAACACGTAAGTTTCGATGGTGTTCAAACCCATCGCGCGCGCCTTGCGCAGGCGGTCGCGCCAGTACTGGGGTGGAACGCGCTGGAAGTGGATCGCGCCGGAAATGATCTGATAGGGCTTGCCCGCGCGAACGAAGTGATGACCCTGGATGGTGATTGGCCCTGCGCTGGACACCACCGTTGCTGCGCAAACGCTGCCGGCTATCGCCAGCAGCAGCGCGCCGATCTTCAGGCGGCGCAACAACGCGCTGATGTGTGCTCCCATCATGCGAACTCTCCAAACGATGGCGGTGCGTCGCCCACGGCCGCGCCGTAAGTCTTGTTGGGCTCGGCGCCCATCTCAGCGAACGACACCGGCATGCCCGTCGGGGCCTTGCCTGCCGCTGCTGGCGCGATACCCAGAGCGCCCAGCGCCGGGGACGCACCGGCCAGACTCATCCACTTGAGCATGTCGCGACATGTCGGCATCGACCTACTCTCCCTATCGCTCAATGCACCAGCGGTTGCCGGCCGGTGATACTGAAATCGGCGCTGACTCCCGCGCCGAACCCGGGCTGACCACCACCGATGAAAACACCATACGTCCCCGCTTCGACGGCGCGCTCGCCGTCGGCATCCACCGTGCTCAGAGCCCGCGGCGACAGCTCGAACATCACGTGACGATGCTCGCCCGCGGCCAGATGCACGCGCTCAAAGCCGACCAGGGCGTGACGCGGCGCCAACGGCGTCTGCGGTGGCACCAGATACGCCTGAACGACCTCGTCGCCGTCGCGACGGCCGTCGTTGCGCACGTCGACACCGACCGTGAGCGGCCGGCCAGCCGCAAGCGACGATGCGGAAAGGACCGGCGTGGTGTAGGCAAAGTGCGTATAGCTCAGCCCGTAACCGAACGGGTACAGCGGCGTGCCCTGGAAATAACGGTAAGTGCGGCCCTTCGTGGCATAACTGGTGTACGGAGGCAGATCGCGGCTGGAACGATAAAACGTCACCGGCAAGCGGCCGCCGGGGTTGTAATCGCCGGCCAGGGTCTGCGCGATGGCGGTACCGCCCTGCGCGCCCGGATACCACGCCGCGACGATCGCGTCGGCGTGCTGCTGCGCCCAGTTCAGCGCCACCGCGCTACCGGACATCAGCACCACGATCAGCGGCTTGCCGCTGGCAGCAACGCGTTCGAGCAGCGCATCCTGCTCGGGTGGCAGACCGATCTGGGTACGGTCACCGCCATCGAAACCCGGAACGTCGATCTGCAACTCCTCGCCTTCCACATCCGGCGACAATCCAACGAAGGCGACCACCGCATCGGCCTTGGCCACCGCGGCCTGCGCCTCGGTCAGCTGTGTCGCCGCCGGCGCCAGCCACTGCAACCGGATGCCCTGATCCTGCCCGCTGTGCACCAGCTCCAGGCGAATCGCATGCGGCCGGGTATCGGCAAAGTGGATCGGTAGCTGCAGTTGGCTGTCATTGCCGTGATCGTCCAGCACGGGCTTGCCATCGACAAAAAGTCGTACCGGATCGTGTCCGGCGCAGTCGAAACAGCGGTCCACATGTATCGCCAGGGTGTAGTCGCCGGGGCCTGGCGGCAGCAACTGGCCGGTCCAGCGCACCGCGTAGCGATCGGCATGCAGGCCCTGGATCGGGGCGACATGATCCCAGTCGAAATCGATCCGGCGATCGGTGCGCAGCGCCTGCGGCGGGCCACTGAAATCGGTGTTGTCGAAATAGCTGCCGGCAAGGCCGATGTCGCCATGCGTGTCGCGCAATGCCGTCTCGGGAATCGGTATCAGCACCCCGGCGGCGATCGGCGCGCCCTGCGCGTAGCTCACGCGATCCGCACCGAAGCGCGCGCGCAACCCTTGCAGCGGCGTCACCGGCGCGCTGGCGGTGCCGTGATAGTTCGCTTCCAGTGTCTCCAGCGTATCGGCATTGGGGCCGATCACCGCCAGTCGCATGCCGGCGTGCAGTGGCAACGTGCCGTGCGCGTTCTTCAGCAGCACCATCGACTCCAGCGCGGCGCGCAGCGCGAGCTGCCTATCGGCCGGCGTGTCGACCTGCTCGGCATCGATGCTCTGGTACGGGCTATTGGGCTCGGGTGCCAGTTCGCCCAGCCGGTAGCGCGCGCTGAACAATCGGATCAAGGCACGGTCGATCACCGTCGTGTCGAGATGGCCCTGCTGCACCGCGCGGTCAAGGTCGGCGTAGGCATAGCCGCAATCCAGGTCGGTGCCGGCGCGGATGGCGGCAGCCGACGACTGCGCGTTGTCGGGCTTGAAATAGTGGAACTTGGTCATGTCGTCGACGGCATCGCAGTCGGACACGACATAGCCGCGAAAGCCCCAGTCCGTCCGCAGCCGCTGGTCGAGCAGCCACGGGTCGGCGCAGACCGGCGTGCCATGCAGAGCGTTGTAGGCACACATCACCGAATCGGCGTGGCCATCGACGATGGCGGCACGGAACGCCGGCAGATAGGTCGCTTCCAGATCGTGCGGCGAAACGTCGACGTCGAAGCCGTGCCGCCCCGCCTCCGGCCCGCTGTGTACGGCCAGGTGCTTGGGCGTGGCGATGGCGCGCGGATGGGCCGGATCGTCGCCCTGGATGCCGCCGATGAAAGCCACCGCGAGCCGGCCGGTGAGGAACGGATCCTCGCCGTACGTCTCCTGGCCGCGGCCCCAGCGAGGGTCGCGAAAGATATTGACGTTCGGCGACCAGATCGTCAGTCCCTGGTAGCGGGCGTGGTCATGGCCGGCACCGATGGCGTTGAAGCGCGCGCGGGCCTCTGTCGACACCACCGTGCCCACGTCGTGCAGCAGCGGCGGATTCCAGCTGGCCGCCAGCGCGATGGCCTGCGGAAACACTGTGGCATAGCCGCCGCGGGCCAACCCATGCAGCCCCTCGCCCCACCAGTCGTAGGCCGGCACGCCCAGGCGCGCGATGGCCGGTGCGCCGCTCTGGGTCTGCGCCACTTTCTCGGCCAGCGTCATCCGGGCCACCAGTGCTGCAGCGCGCGCCTGTTCGCGATCCGGCGACGGCGTCTCGGCGGCACGAGCCACGCCGATAGATACCAGTCCCAGCGCGCAGACCAGCGCGTATGCGCACCCACCGCGCGCGTTCAGCGAGGCACGGCGGATGCACGCCATCATTGCGGCGCCCCGGCGGCCATCACATCGCCCAGGCTGGTCACGCTCAGCGCATGCTGCAAGGCATCGAGCGACGCCTTGCTTTGTACCGTGAGTGTGACGGTCTCGCCCGGCAGCAGGTTGAACGCATTATCGGAAAGCTCGGCATCGAGATCGCCGAAGGACACCCACACATCGCGCGCCAGCGAGCCGGCGGTGAGCGTGAGCCGGTAGCCGTCCAGCGCTGGCGCCAGGGTGGCCTGGATATCCGCTGGCGGCAGCGACAGCTGGTGCGGCTGATCGAAGAACACCAGGTTGCGCGACACCGTGCGTTCGCCGTCGAGCCACTCGAACACCGCGAAGGTCGCGTGCGGATCGGCGCCGTGCAGCAACTGCGCGTCGGTATAGCTAGCCACCTGGGTGCTGGACAGCGGGGCTACGGTGATCTCGCCAGCGGCCTGCGACAATACCTTGCCGTCGAACGACATCAGCCGCATACGCCAGTGCGCCGGTATCGCCGTGGTGCGATCGGACACCAGCGACACCGTGGTGGTGCCGTTATTGCGCAAGGCAGCCAGCAGCTGCGGTGCGTAGAAACGACGCGCGTGGAACTGTAGCGCCTTCCAGCGCCCGAAATAGTCGATGCTCGACCACGACGCGCCCGGCCATACATCGTTGAGCTGCCAGTAGAGCGAGCCCATGGCCTGCGGCCGCGAAGCGCGCAGGTGCTCGGCGGCAAGCTGGATGCCGTCTGCCTGCATCACCTGGCTGAGATAGACGAAAGACGCGAAGTTTTTCGGCTCACCGTAGGCACGCCGGATGTACAGCAGCAGACGTTGGTTGCCGTTGCCGCTGTCGTATTTCTGGTGCGCGCGCATCACCGCCGATTCCGGTTGGCGGTCGTGCGGATCGGTGAACGCATCGATGGTACGCATCACCGGGAACGACTGCAGGCCGTACTCGGACTGGAAACGCGGCGTGATGTTGAGATATTCCTCCACCGGCTTGGCCTGGCCCGACCACACGTCCCAGTAGTGGTAATCGCCGTCATCGGGCACGTTCGCCGCGCCGTCGTAATCGGTGCTGGGCGTACTGGCCCAATAGGGCACGTCCGGCGCGTAGCGCGTGACCACGTTGCGCAGCACGTTGCCGAACAGGTTGACCATGCCGGTGACGATGCGCTCGCGCTCGTCGGGACTGATCGCCTTCTTGAACGCCTGCCGGTCGGGCCAGGACTCCCAGCCGGTCTGCACCTCGTTGTTGCCCGCCCACAGCACAATGCTCGGATGGTCGCGCAATCGCCGGACCTGCTCGATCGCCTCCGCGCGGGTGTTCTCGCGGTAGGCCACGTCGTACGGCGGGATCGCACCGCCGAACATGAAGTCCTGCCAGATCATCAGGCCGAGCCGGTCGGCCATGGCGTAGAACGCATCGGACTGGTAGTAGCCGCCACCCCAGATGCGCAGCATGTTCATGTTGGCATCGCGTGCGGACTCGAGTACGCGGCGCATCTGCGCTTCAGTCGCCCGCGTGGGGAAACTGTCGAACGGAATCAGGTTGGCACCCTTGGCGAAAATGGGGATGCCGTTGACCACAAACTCGAAGCTCTTGCCCCAGACGTCGGTGCGTCGCCGCAGCTCCACCGTGCGCAGGCCGGTGCTGTGCTCCGCCCGATAGAGCTCACCCGCGCTGTCGCGCAAGGTGGCGCGGAAGGTGTACATGTCCTGGGCGCCGTAGCCGGCCGGGTACCATAGACGCGGCTGCTCGATACGCAGCGGCAGGCTCAGTGTCTGGGTACCCGGATCGATCGTCACCTCCCGCGTGATGCGGGCCACGCTACTGCCGTCGGGACCGATCGCCTCGACCGTGGCCTGCAGCGGCACGCCGACATCAGCCTGCACCTCCAGTTGCACATCGACCTGCGCGGCCTCTCTGGAAACGTCGGTCTGCGCGACGTGGAAATCCGCCACGCGCAGCGTGTCCCAGCTGTCCAGATGGACGTGCTGCCAGATGCCTTCGGTAACGATGCGCGGACCCCAGTCCCAGCCATACTGGTATTGCGCCTTGCGGATGTAATTGGCGGTCTGCTTGCCCTTGGGCTCGTCGCCAAAGGCGGAGTCGAACTCGCCCGGCAAGGCGTATGGCTGCTTGAGCAGCCACGGCTGCAGCCGCTTGATCGGTGAATACAGGCGCACTTCCAGCGTGTTGCTGCCAGTGTGCAGTTCGGTCTTGGCCGGGATGCTCCAGCGGCGAAACATATTGTCCGCGCTGATCAGCTTGTGGCCGTTGAGATAGACCTCGGCAAACGTATCCAGGCCGTCGAACACCAGCTCCAGGTGATCGCGCGACAGCGTGGCGCGATCCACCTGGAAAGTCGTTCGGTACTGCCAGTCGGCCAGCCCCGCCCACTGGATCGCCGCCTCGTTGTCGCGCACGAACGGATCGCTAACCAACCCGGCATCCAGCAGATCGGTCTGCACCGTGCCCGGAACTGTCGCCGGCCGCCAATGAGTGGTATCCGGGTGCGCCCTGGCCTCATTGTCGCCGGGGGCAAGCCGGAACTGCCAGCCCTGGTCGAGCGACTGCGAGCCAAGCGGCGCATGCCCGGCCAGACTGGGAAACGCCGCTGGTAGCAGCAGGGCACCGAACAGGAACCCGCGAAGGCGGCCGGCATGCGCGCGCACCCGGAGTTGAGCAAACATCATGGCGTAGGCTTCCCTGGCAGGTCTGAGGTCGCGTGTTTTTTTGCTGCAGTAATCAACTGCACCGTGCCGATGGCATAGAGCGGGCCATCCGACGGCGCCGTAAAGCGCATGCACAGATCGTGATCGCCGCTTTGCGCAGGCATGGCGCCGGACAAGCTCATGCGCGCGCCCGGTGCCTTGCCTGCCGGTAGCGGCAGGCGGACAAGCACCGGGCCGTCGCAGCGGTCCAGCCGCACTTCGAGTTCGCCATGGGCGGTGGTTGCCGGATAGCTGATCACTTTGACCTGATCGTGCGCCAGACCGAAGTTGCGTGGCAGGCGCGCCGCGTCGACACGGATCGCCGCGATACCGTCCAGCCGTGCGGCTGGATAGATCTTGCACGCGCGGAAGATATCGGCGTTGTACACCGGCGTGTCGGGCGCACCAAGATCCGGCAGCAACGGCAGGCGCAGACCGCTGTCGCCATCGGGACACGGCACCAGCTCGCTGCTCGGCAACGTGCGCAGCGCCGCGTCATCGAGTACGCGGCTGCGCACGGCGGCCAGCACCGTACCATCGGCGGCAAACGGCTGCGCACGCACGGTGGCTGGCAGGCTCAGCGCGATCGGGCCGACGTAGCGCGGCGAGGCCAGCGTCGGAATGCTGCCATCGGTGGTGTAGTGGACCTGACCGTCGTCAACCTGGTTGGCCAAGCTCACCCGCGCCTTGCCGCTGGACAGCGCGACATTGGCACCGCCATCGAGTGTGATGTTCACCGCATACGCGCTGTCGGCGAACGGGATATCCAGCGCCCTATAGCGCCGCAGCTGCGCCGGCATGCGCGCCAGGAAGCTGTGCCAGTCGCGCACTGCGGGTGCCGACCAAGCCACCTCCGCCAGTGCATCGATGCGCGGAAACAACGCGTGCTCGATATGCCAGGCCGAGGGCAGATACTCCGACCATAGCGTCGCCTCGGTGCCAAGTACGTGGCCGGCCTGGTCGGCGGTCAGCGAGCGGTCGATCGGATCGAACGCGTAGACCGTCTTCAGCGGCAGCACGTCGTAGCGGCCGTTGGGCTCGTCGGCGCGGTCACTCTGCAGGTGATCGAAGTACAGCGCACCGCCCGGCGCGAGCACCACGTCGTGACCCATCCTGGCCGCGTCGATGGCGCCCTGGGTGCCGCGCCAGGACATCACCGACGCGCTGGCCGGCAGGCCTCCCTCGAGAATCTCGTCCCAACCGATCAGCCGACGACCATGCTTGTCCAGGTAGCGGCCGATCTGATCGATGAACCAGCTCTGCATCGCGTTTTCGTCCTTGATGCCAAGCTGCTTCATCTGCGCCTGCACGGCGGACGAAGCTTTCCACTGATCCTTGATCGCCTCATCGCCGCCGACGTGGATATAGGTCGAGGGAAACAGCGCCATCACCTCGTCGAGCACGTTCTTGATAAACCCGAGGCTGTTGGCATCGGTGGCGTACAGGTATGGATTGACGCCCCAGTCGACCGATACCGCAGGACGCTCGCCGGTGACGCCGATGCGCTGTGGATACGAGGCTACCGCCGCCTGCGCGTGCCCGGGCATGTCCAGCTCCGGCACCACCGTGATGTGCCGCGCTGTCGCGTAGGCGACGATGTCGCGCACCTGTGCTTGGGTGTAGAAGCCGCCGTAGCGGTTGGGTTCGCCGTGGGTGCCGGCGCCCGGCGGCGTGCGCCACGCACCGATCGCGGTGAGTTCGGGATAGCGCTTGATCTGCAGCCGCCAGCCTTGGTCGTCCGTGAGATGCCAGTGGAAAACGTTGAGCTTGTGTTCGGCCATCGCGTCCAGCATCTGCTTGACCGTATCGACACTCTGAAAATGCCGGGCCGAGTCGAGCATCAAACCGCGCCAGCCGAACCGCGGCCAGTCACGCATACTCAATTCGGGCACGCTGACCGCACCGCGGTGATCGTCCGGCGTCAACAGCTGCCACAGGGTCATGGCGCCGTAGAACAGACCTGCCCCGCTGCGCGCGGAAAGGCGAATGCCGTTGTGGCCCACTTCCAGCGCATAGCCTTCGGACTGGATAACCGGCGCGTTGGGGTCCAGGGCGATACGGATCGCACGTGGCGATGCGGCCGGCTCCTGCCGCACCGTCAGCAGCAGACCACGGGTGCGCCCGAGCAGTTCGGCCAGCTGATGCGCGGCATTCAGCGCTTCGGCGTCATCAGCAGGCACGGAGAGCGTCGTGTCGGTCGTCACCTCGAAGCGACCATCATGACGCTCGATCTGTGCCGGCAGCGGAATCAGCGGCAGCAACCCCGCCTGATCCGCGAACGTCATGGCGGGTATCGCCAGCCACGCAAGCGCCCATCCGATGCTGACCAGCGCACGGCTCATAGCCATCCGCCGCGTCTCAACGCTTCACGATGGGCAGGGCATCCCAAATCTTCGGATCCTCGGCCCCCAGCACCCACGAACAGAAACCCTCCAGACCGTACTGGTTCACCAATTGCAGGCGGTCATTGAAACTGCGTGCGTCGGGCATGAATACCCATTCGCGCATATCGTCGCGATAAAAGTAATACCAGGACTCGTGCTCGACCGGGTCCCACTGGATCTGCGCGCCCTGCTCCCTGGCCAGCGGAAACGATGCGTCGGCATCGATATAGTCGGCGCTGATGTTGGAGGCCTCGGTGCCATCCGCTTTCACCGGGTCGCCGGTGAACCAGCGGTAGCCGTACAGCGCGATACCCAGCGACAGTTTCTCTTTGGGTACAAATTTCAATGCATATTCGAGGTGCTTGAGCATCCACGGCATGCCGTCGACCGGGCCCGGCGTAGTCCAGCGTGTGCTCTGGTCGTACGTCATCAGGCAGATCAGGTCGGCATACTTGCCCAGTGCCGCCAGATCGTAGGCGCCACGCCAGTACTGCCACATCCACTTGGAGAACGGCCCCTCGCCGGCGTGGCCTGGTGCATTGGGTACCACCGCGATCGACAGTTTCAGGCCGTGCTTGTGTAGCGCCTCCGCCGTTTGCTTGGCCATCAAGCTATAGGCGTCGCGGTCGGTCCACGAGATGCTCTCGAAATCAAACTGGAACCCGACGTAGCCGTGCTCCGTGGCCTGCTGCAGCAACGACCCGATCATCTGCTGCTTGGCCGTCTCGTCATGCAGCAGCTCGTGGAAACCCTTGCGGCCGGCGGTCATCGAGAGAATCGGCATCACCGGCAAATGGTGCTGCCTGGCGAGGTTGAGGACGAAGTCGTTGGGCGCGCCGTTGACCAACCCCTCCGCATCGACGCCATACCAGGTGGGCACCAGCAGGCCGATCTTGTCGACGTGGGCCACCATGGAGTCGACCGACTTCTGCGTGCTCATCAGGTAGAACAACGCGGCCGGTTCGGCGTGCACGGCACTGCTCAAAAGCATGCTGGCGAGCAGCCATCCGAGGAGTCGTTTCATGGCTGATCCTTGGCGCTGGAATCGAGGCCGGGCATCGCGATGCGCAGCACATACGCGGATTCCCCCGCCGGCTTGCCGGGCAGGCTGACGTGCAGTCCGTCGGACTGCTGGGTCGTCTTGAGCGTCTTGCCGTCGGCGAGCAAGGTGACCGCACCGACATGGTCGGACGGTTTGATCGAATGGATCACCGCCTCGGCGTTTTTCGGCCAGCCCAGCTCGATGGCGTACAACGCGCCCGGCCTGGTGGTGAAGCGGAAGTCCTCGGCGGTATACGGCTTGGTCCTGGTGTCCTGGAAGCTTCCGCTCGCCACCTCGGTGGGACCTTCGCCGTATACCCGCCACGGCCGGGTATCGTAGATCGCCTGACCGTTGACCTTCAGCCAGCGACCGATCGCCAGCAGGATGTCGCGTTCTGCTTCGGGAATGGTGCCGTCGGCACGCGGCCCGATATTGAGCATCAGGTTGCCGTTCTTGCTGACCACATCGGCCAGCAGATGGATCAGGACAGTGGGCGACTTATAGGTATCGCCTTCCACATAGCCCCAGGAGTTGTCGCTGACCGACGTGTCGGTCTGCCAGTGGCGCGCCTGGATACCGGACAGTTGGCCACGCTCGATGTCGAGCACGCCTGCGCCCTCGGGAAAATCGCCGAGCTTGTAATTCACCACCACGCCATCGCGCTTCGTGCCCTGGTTGTAGTAGTAGGCGAGCATCTTCGGCAGGGTGTTGCGAAAGGTGGGATGACCGATCCACCAGTCGAAATAGATCATGTCCGGGTGGTAGTCATCGATGAGTTCGGCGGTGCGCGCAAGCCAGTCATCCAGCCATGCCTGCGAGACATAGGTCCAGTCTTCGGCGAGCTTCTGGTCATCCTCGGACAGGTGGTTCTCGGCCGGGCCGTACAGGCTGGCATAGCGCGGATCGTTGACGTCCGAATCGATATGCCGGCCACCGTCGAAAAACCAGTCATGTTCGGCGCGATGGGACGACACGCCAAAACGCAGGCCCTGCGCGCGCACGGCCTTTTCCAGCAGCCCGATGATGTCCTTGTGGGGCCCCATCTTGGCGGCGGTCCATTCCGACAGCTTGGAGTCGTACATGGCGAAGCCGTCATGGTGTTCGGCGACCGGCACCACGTAGCGCGCGCCGGCCGCCTTGAACAGCGTCGCCCAGGCAGCCGGATCGAAGCGCTGGGCCTTGAACATCGGGATGAAGTCCTTGTAGCCGAACGTCGACTGCGGTCCATACGTCGCGATGTGATGGGCGTAATCTGTGCTTCCCTTCTGGTACATCTGGCGCGGGTACCACTCGCTGCCGAACGCGGGCACCGAATACACGCCCCAATGGATGAAGATGCCGAACTTGGCGTTGTCGTACCAACCTGGGGATCGGTACGTTTCCAGCGACGCCCAGTCAGCGTGGAACGGGCCGTCGTCCATATGCTCGGCGACCCGATTGAGAATGGCGCTGCGCTGAGGCGCATATGTCGCAGTAGCCTTCTGCCAGGCCATATCGGCCTGATGCGGCGTGAGCGTATCGGCGGTCGGCACCGTGGGCGACACCGCCGCAGCGGCCGCTACCGCGCTGGCGCAGAGCGACTCGACGCAGAGCAGGCCGATCAGGGCGGCGAGAAAAGTCCTCGTGGGCTTCATGGGGGTGATGTCTCCGTGCTTGACTGGTAGTGGGCGCTAACGAAGCGCACCGCGTGGAAGGAGCGACGCAGACTATTCACGCACACTCCGGTGGAAGCATCACTATTGATTGGCAACTGCGCATCGTCGATCGCGGCAGCGGGTTTCCAGTTGCTGTGCAGGGCGCACGGCATGGCCAGGTCCGGCAGGCGATCGCCACGACCAGCACAGGCATCGTGCATGATCCCTGCGAGCAGAAAAAACACCAGAAAAGTGCAAACTCGCCTCGGCATCGTTCAATCACCCATCATGTCCAGCCAATCCCTGACCATCGTGCCGCAACGGCAACCAGCGATGGCCTTGCAAAAAAAAGCCACCGGCGACGGGTGCCTTGGGAGAAAAACATCCGCCGTCAGTGGTGACGCACTTGCTACATCAAAGCTTGAACTTGGTGTTTATTGGGGCACGGCAACGCCCTGTGTGACCGGCACAGTCACCCTCCCCTCACTTGCCTGGCTGTAGCTCCCCCCTACCACCAGGTACGACCGGGTCTGCGGCCCTTGCAGCGTCGGCGCGCGTATTCAAAAACCAGCTGGCGGCGCCGATGACACCCAGCTGGCCGTGATCCACCACATAAATCGGAATTTTGTTGAGTAGCGGGCGCATCACACCCTTGTCCAGAAAGCGATCGACGAGATTGCTCGCGCGCATGAAAGCGGTGATTTGCGAGAGAAAGCCGCCGGCCAGATAAACGCCACCGGTCGCTCCATACAACAAAGCAAGATCGGCGGCGAAAGATCCCAGCCAGCCGCAGAACAGCGAGAGCGCCTCATGCGACAAGGATTGCGTATCGGTCAGAGCCTCGGCGGAAATCTCCGCCGACGTCTTGAGCGCGGGATAGCGATCGCGCAAGGCGCACAAGGCAACGTAGAGGCGGTAGAGACCCGGGCCGCAAAGCACCGCTTCGTAAGGCACATGACTATCGGCCCAGTCCAGACATGCCAGCACCTGCTGCTCCAGCCCGGTGCGCGCAGCCAGCTGCATCTGGCCAGCCTCGGTAGCCAGCACCCGCGACGGCTGGCCGGGAAGTCGTACGGCCGCGCCGAGCCCCGTACCGGGCCCAATGATCACCACCGGACCCTGCGCCGAAGAATGAGACTGCGCCGGCTTGAGGGTAGTCGTGTTGCCTTCGTTGAGATGCGCCGTGGCGTAGGCGAGCGCTTCGAAATCGTTGAGCAGGCTGACCTGATCCATCTGCAGGGCGGCCGCCATTTGGGCGGGCATGATCGGCCAGGCCAGATTTTTGTTGACCACCATGCCGGCATGCTCATAGCCGGCGGACGCCAGCACCATGTCGCGAGGCCGCACGCCAGCCTCATTGCAAAAGCATCGAACAATATCTTCGAGATGCGGGTGATCGGCACAGCGGTACGTGCGGTAATCCAGCAACTCGGGCGCCCCGTCACCCGCCTTGCGCGCTACCAGCGCAACTCGGGCATGCGTACCGCCGACATCGGCCGCGAGGAAGGCATGCAGCCCCGCATCATCACCGGGCTGCGCAGCCAAGTTCTGCCATGACTGCCGCAGGGACGGCTCAAACGGGCCGGCCGCGTGCCCTACTGGCACTTTGCCCGCCATGACTCGCCCTGCCGCCAACTCAGCCAGAGCCGCACCACCTTGATGTCTTGTCGAGCCCCGCGTATCCACTCGCCACCCCACGAATGCCCGTCTTGCCTTGACTGACTTTGCCAACTGCTCAAGGAGTGCCGAAGCGACCTTTGTTCATTAGCAAACTTGATGTTTATATGTAACCGAGGTGTAAATTAGACCTTCTCCAGCCGTATCGCAAGAAAAAAGTTCACGGTAGTTTCCGCAAAACTTACGATTACATATGAACTTAAAGTTTATCTGTACACATATAAGGCAATTGCGCCATCATGCGCGAAAAGCTTGATGACAGGCCGCTCGGGATGACGACGGCACAGTTCGGGGAACGACTCATGGCAGTATCCGATGCGGCATCCAGTGCAGGCGCAACCACGATGGGCGCGGCGAAGATCGAGATCTCCCGGCTCTCCTTTGGCGGCGCACCGGTGGGCAATCTCTACGCGTCGGTAGACGAAGACACCGCGATCGCTGCGATTGCGCAGGCCCACCAGCAAGGCATCCGACACTTCGATACCGCTCCCTACTACGGCTACGGCTTGAGCGAACAGCGGCTGGGCACGGCGCTGGCGACGCTCGATCGTGACAGCTACACGTTGTCCACCAAGGTAGGGCGCCTCATCGAGAACCATACTGGCCGTGTCGACCGTGCCGACGGATTCGCGGTCGACCATCGCGGCGTCCGCTTCGATTACAGCCGCGATGGCGTACTGCGATCGATCGAGGCCAGCCTGGCACGCCTGGGAACCGATCACGTCGAGCTGCTCCTGCTACACGACGTCGGCGCGCTGACCCACGGCGCGCGGCATCGTGAGATCTTGCAACAGGCGCTGGACGAAGCCTTGCCGACCATGGCGGAGCTACGCAGCCAGGGCGTTTGTCACGCGATTGGCCTCGGCGTCAACGAGGAAGCGGTTTGTCTTGACGTGATGCGGCACTTTCCGCTCGACGCGATCATGCTTGCCGGGCGTTACACCTTGTTTGAACAGCAGGACAGTCGCGCCGTGATGGCCGAGGCCCGCGCGCGAGGCGTGACGATCCTGGCTGCAGGCCCCTACAACTCCGGCCTGCTGGGCGGCACGGATGGCCCAGGCCAGTTCTACAACTACCGTCCCGCCGAGCAGGAAACACTCCTCCGGGCACGGCGTTTCTATGAAATCTGCGCGGATGTCGGAGTGGATGTCGGTGCGGTGGCCCTGCAGTTCCCGCTGGCCCATCCGGCGGTGGCGAGCGTGGTCTGCGGCCTGCGTTCACCCGCCGAGGTAGACAGCGCAGTCGATCGCATGGGTACGCACCTGCCGGTGGCGATCTGGCCGGCGTTGCGCGAGGCCGGGCTGCTCTGCGCCGATGTGCCTACGCCATGACGATGGTCGACGCACACCAGCATTACTGGCGGCCTGACCGCGGCGATTATGGCTGGCTGGCGCAAGCACCGGCGTCACTGCGGCGCAGCTTTCTGCCGGACGATCTGCGAGCGCAGCGGCTGGCCGCCGGCGTCTACTACAGCGTGCTGGTACAGGCGGCGCCGAGCGAGCATGAAACGCGCTATCTGTTCGAGTTGGCCCGCACCGACCCCAGCGTGCTGGGCGTGGTCGGCTGGGTCGACATGGCGGCGGATGACGCCTGCTCGCACATCGAGAACCTGATGCGAGACGGTGCCGGCCTGCTACGCGGCATACGCCCGATGGCACAGGACATTGCCGACCCGCAATGGTTGGCCAGGCCAGTCCTCGATCGTGCTTTTGACTGCCTGCAGGCGCACTGCCTCACCTTCGATGCGCTGGTCACCACTACCCAGTTGCCAGCGCTGCACCAGCGCCTGCGACGCCAGCGCAGCCTGCGCGCCGTACTCGATCATGCGGCAAAGCCGCCGATCGTCGATGGCGACCATGGGCAATGGTTCAGCTGGATCGACGAGCTGGCGCAGCTGCCCGAATTGCACTGCAAGCTCTCCGGCCTGCTCACCCTGCTCGATGCCGGCACCAGTGAAACCGTGATCGAACCCTACGTCGAACGACTCTTCGAAAGCTTCGGCGCGGGGCGGCTGCTGTGGGGTAGCGACTGGCCGGTATTGACCACTCACGCCGATTACGGCCACTGGCTTCAGCTGGCCCTGAGCCTGACCACGCAATTCGCACCAGGCCGGCAGGCCGAGGTGTTCAGCGCCAACGCCATCCGCTTCTACGGACTGGACGTGGCGCCCGCCCTTTCTTGTGCCCCGGAGACCCAACCATGACCACCGTGCATCGTATGCCTACGTTTTCATCGCCGTGCCGAGCGCGCGCATGAAAGGCCGGCTACACGGCAAAACCGCACTGATCACCGCAGCCGGTGCCGGCATCGGCCGCGCCACCGCGCTGGCGTTCGCCGCGGCCGGCGCGCGCGTGCTGGCGACGGATATCGATCCGTCGGCGCTGGCAAGTCTTGCGAGCGAGCACCCGGCTATCGCCACCGCACCGCTCGACGTAACCGACACCGCTGCCATCACGGCGCTGGTCGACGGTGCGGGCGCGCTGGACGTGCTGTTCAACTGCGCGGGGTACGTCCATGCCGGCACCATCCTCGACACCGACGAGGCCAGCTGGCAGCGCTCCTTCGCAATCAACGTCGACAGCATGTTCCGACTGTGCCGAGCTGTACTACCGGGAATGCTCGAACGCGGCGGCGGCAGCATCGTCAACATGTCCTCGGTGGCATCAAGCATCAAGGGCGTGCCCAACCGCTTCGCCTACGGCGCGAGCAAGGCTGCGGTCATCGGTCTGACCCGCTCCATCGCTGCCGACTTCGTCGCCCGTGGCGTGCGCTGCAACGCGATCTGCCCCGGCACGGTCAGGAGCCCGTCGCTGGAACAACGCGTACGCGCAATGGGCGGCGACGAGGCGGCGGTCTGGCGCAGCTTCACCGAACGCCAGCCGATGGGTCGGCTTGGCGATCCCCATGAAATCGCGGCGCTTGCGCTGTATCTGGCCTCCGACGAGTCCTCTTTCACCACCGGCACCGTCCATGTCGTGGACGGCGGCTGGTCGAACTGACGGAACCCTTAAGCTTATGAAACTACTGCGCTACGGCAACCCCGGCCAGGAACGGCCTGGCATGCTCGACGCCGACGGCCGCCTGCGCGACCTGTCGGCATTCGTCGCCGACATCGACGAGCAGGCCCTCAGCCGCCACGGCTTGAGCCAACTTGCCGCGCTCGACCCTGGCAGTCTACCGATCGTTGCCGATTCAGATTCAGTGCGTCTCGGCGCGCCCGTGGCTCGGGTCAGCAAGATCATCTGCGTCGGCATGAACTACGCCGATCACGCAGCCGAAACCAACGCACCGGTACCCGAGCAGCCGGTGCTCTTCATGAAAGCAACCACCGCCATCGTGGGCGCCAATGACGACGTGATAATTCCTCGCGGCTCGGTGAAAACCGACTGGGAGGTAGAACTCGGTATCGTCATCGGCGAGGTGACGCGCGACGTGTCCAAAGCCGAGGCCTTGAACCATGTTGCCGGCTACCTGGTGGTCAACGACGTGTCCGAGCGGGCGTTCCAGCTCGAGCACGGCGGCCAGTGGGACAAAGGCAAGGGCTGCGATACCTTCGGCCCGCTCGGCCCCTGGCTGGTAACGAAGGACGAGGTGCCCGACCCGCAGAATCTCGACCTCTGGCTGGAGGTCAACGGCCATCGCTACCAGCGCGGCAACACCCGCACCATGGTGTTCGGCGCCGCCCATCTGGTGAGCTATATCAGCCGCTACATGACCTTGCTGCCCGGTGACGTCATCAGCTCCGGTACGCCGGCCGGCGTCGGGCTGGGCCTGCATCCGCCAACTTACCTCAAACCCGGCGACGTGATGGAACTGGGCATCGCGGGACTGGGGCGGCAGCGCCAGCGTGTCGTGGCCCATCCCGCCGATGCGCGCTGAGCGCTCTTACCTTACTGATCAGTTTATGCGGCACGATGGAGGCCCAATCGCCATGGCGAAAATTACAGTGCTGGAGACGCACGATATTCGTTTCCCGACTTCCCGTGCATTGGACGGATCGGATGCGATGAACCCGGATCCCGACTACTCCGCGGCGTACGTCGTGCTGCGCACGGACGACGACGGCGAACTCAGCGGCCACGGCCTGGTCTTCACCATCGGGCGCGGCAACGACGTGCAGACCTCGGCACTGGAGGCGCTGCGCCACCTGGTGGTGGGGCTGTCTGTGGATGAGGTGGTCAGCGACCTGGGCACATTTGCGCGGCGGCTTACCAGCGACTCTCAGCTGCGCTGGCTGGGGCCGGAAAAAGGCGTGATGCACATGGCCATCGGCGCCGTGATCAATGCCGCCTGGGACTTGGCGGCACGCAGGGCCGGCAAGCCCCTGTGGCGTTTCATCGCCGACATGACGCCGGAGCAGCTGGTATCGCAGATCGACTTTCGCTACATCAGCGACGCGCTCTCGCCCGACGAGGCACTGGCCATGCTCAGGGCCGCCGAGCCGCACAAGCCCGCACGCATCAGGCAACTGCTGACTGAAGGCTACCCGGCCTATACCACCTCACCCGGCTGGCTCGGCTACTCCGACGAGAAGCTGCAGCGGCTGGCCCGCGAGGCCGTCGCCGAAGGGTTTCGCACGATCAAATTGAAGGTGGGCTCCAACCTCGACGACGACATCCGCCGCTGCCGGTTGGCGCGCGCCGCGGTCGGCCCGGATGTCGCCATCGCGATCGATGCCAATCAGCGCTGGGACATTCCGGCGGCGATCGATTGGCTGCGCCGATTGAAGGAGTTTGACGTCGCCTGGATCGAGGAACCGACCAGCCCGGACGATATCCTGGGACATGCCGCGATTCGGCAGAACATCGCGCCGATGCCGGTCTCTACCGGCGAACACACGCACAATCGGGTGATGTTCAAGCAGCTGTTCCAGGCGCAGGCAGTGGACCTGGTACAGATTGACGCCGCGCGCGTGGGCGGCGTCAATGAAAACCTGGCGATTCTTCTGCTTGCCGCGAAATACGACATCCGGGTCTTCCCGCATGCCGGTGGCGTCGGTCTGTGCGAACTGGTACAGCATCTGGCGATGGCCGATTTCATCGCCATCACCGGTAAAAAGGAGGATCGCGCCATCGAATTCGTCGATCACCTGCACGAGCACTTCATCGATCCGGTGACGATTCGGGACGGTCGCTATATGGCGCCGGTCACGCCCGGCTTCTCGGCACAGATGCATGCCACCTCGATGGCCGCGCATGCTTTCCCCGAGGGGCGGGTGTGGCGCGATCTCTCGTTGGTTGCCAACGCCTGACCGTATGCGCGAGCCCATCACCAACATCATGGATCTGCGCGAACTCGCTCGCCAGCGCGTGCCGCGCGCGTTTTTCGAGTACGCCGATCGCGGCTCATACGAGGAAACCACGCTGCGCGAAAATCGCGCCGCTTTCGGTCGCCTGCAACTGCGCCAGCGGGTGATGGAGAACGTCGACGAACGTTCCCTGGCCACCGAGATCGTTGGCCAGTCCGTAAGCATGCCGCTGGCGATCGCACCGACCGGCCTGACCGGGCTGCAGCACGGCAGTGGCGAAATTCACGGCGCACGCGCTGCCGCGAAAGCGGGCATCCCGTTCTGCCTGAGCACGATGTCCATCTGTTCGATCGAGCAGGTGCACGCGGCCACCGATTCACCCTTCTGGTTTCAGATCTACGTGATGCGCGATCGCGGTTTCACTCGCGAACTGATTCAGCGCGCTGTCGCCGCCAAATGTTCCGCGCTGATGCTCACCGCCGACCTGACGGTCCAGGGCCAGCGGCATCGCGAGATCAAGAACGGGCTCTCGGTGCCACCAAAGATCACCCTGCGCAATCTGTTCGATATCGCCAGCAAGCCGCGATGGGCGTGGGACGTCTTGCGCGCGCCGAGCCGCTCATTCGGCAATCTCGAGGGACGCATCGGCGGCGCTGACAGCCTCACCACGCTGGCACAGTGGATCGCCAGCCAGTTCGATCCGACTCTGAGCTGGCACGATCTTGGCTGGATCCGTGAGCTATGGCCGGGCAAGCTGATCATCAAGGGAATCATGGATGCCGGCGACGCACGCCTCGCTGCCGAGCACTGCGTGGATGCGATCGTGGTGTCGAACCACGGCGGTCGCCAGCTCGACGGCGCGCCGGCCACCATCGATGTACTCGCAGACATCGTCGATGCCGTCGCGGGCTCCACCGAGGTGCTTTTCGACAGCGGCATCACCAGCGGACAGGACTTGCTGAAAGCGCTCGCACTCGGCGCGCGGGCGGGACTGATCGGCAAGGCATTCCTGTATGGCTTGGGCGCTGGCGGCGAAGCCGGCGTGACTCAGGCGATCGAGATCATCCGCCGCGAACTCAGCGTCAGCATGGCTCTCACCGGGCAGGGCGACGCACGCCACATCGATCCAGCGGTGATCTGGCGCCGCTGAGAATCCCTTTACGGTCTACGGTCTGTGTGTAGCCCGTGCCGGCTCATTCGCCACACTGCCGCAGGCTGAAGATGCGTGCCATAGGCACCCACTTCTGACCCGCCGATGCCCACGGCAGCGCCTGCTGGAAGTGCTCCATCATCTGCTCCCAGGCATGCACGCGGGGATCGGCGGCATCGGCGGCGGCCTTGGCAACCGGGTCGAATGCCGGACCCACCTCCATCGCCATGACCAGCCGATTGCCGGTGCGGAAGATTTCCATGTCGTCAATACCCGCGGCGCGGATCGAGGCGACGATCTCCGGCCATATGCGGTCGGGCTGGTGCCACTGCTCGTACTCGCGGATGGCCGCTTCGTCGTCGCGCAAATCCAGCGCGAAATACAGCCTCATGCGCGATCCACCTGGCGGCCGTGGCGGATGGCAAACAGCAGGATCAGCACGAAACAAATGCCTGGCACCAGCATGGCGTGAGCGATACCGGCCAGATCGGAGGCCGCGCCCATCGCAGCCGTCAGCACGGCGCCACCGATGATGGCCATCACCAGCACCGAGGCGCCGAACTTGCGCTCGTTGTCGTTGCGCCCCTCCACACCCATGGCGAAGATGGTGGGATACATCACCGACATGAAGAAGCTGCAGGCAACCAGGGCATACACCCCGACCGCGCCAGGCAGGCATACCGCGATGCCGGTCAGTGCAATGTTGATCAGTGCAAATGCCGCCAGCAACCGCGCGGGCCGGACGTATTTCATCAGCGCGGCGCCGGCAAACCGACCGACCATGAAACACACCAGGGAGGCGGTGAGAAAGTTGGCCGCAAGGCGTGCCGTGGTCCCCGGCATGGTCGCCTGGACATAACGAATGAGGTAACTCCACACACTCACCTGGGCACCCACGTAAAAGAACTGCGCGGCGACGGCGGCCATGAAACGGCCGTCGCCCAGCAAGCGCACCGGCACGCCAGCGTGCGCGTCATCGTCAATTGCTGGCGGGCGGGCGTTGGGGAATCGGGTGACCGCGATCAGCGCCGCCCAACCGATAACCACCAGACCAATGATCAGATAAGGCCACTGCACCGCGGCGGCCTCGGAGACCGCGTAGGCATGGTGTTCGGCAGCAGACATTGTGGCGAGCTGCGCCGGCGTGTGTTCTGTGCCGGAGAAGATGAAGAACTGACCGATCAGCACGCCACTGATGGAACCCAGCGGATTGAACGCCTGCGCGAGATTGAGCCGGGCAGTCGCCGACTCGGCAGGGCCCAGCAAGGTTACGAGTGGGTTGGCCGACGTCTCCAGAAACGCCAGTCCAGCGGCAATCACGAACAGCGCCAGCAGGAAGTTGTTGTAATTGGCCGAGGCCGCAGCAGGCCAAAACAGCAGCGCACCGATGCCGTAGAGCAGCAGACCGAACACAATCGCGCCCTTGTAGCCGAATCGACGCATGAACAGGCCGGCCGGTACCGCCACCAGGAAATAGCCCAGATAGAAGGCGCTCTGCACGAGCCCGGCCTGCAGATCGGAGAGGGTGAAGGCCGCCTTGAAATGGGCAACCAGGACGTCGTTAAGGTTGTTCGCCACCCCCCACATGAAGAACAAGCTGACGACCAGGGCCAGCGCCAAGCCACCGGTCGCAGCCTTCCGGACGGCCGACGCCGACCCCATCGTTTCACTCGCCTGCGGCATGCCTTGCTCCAGATAATAAACAGGCTGTCATGCTAAAGAATGACAGCCAGGACTATTCTGTGCACATATGAAACAAATATTCACCAGCATGACAAGATGCAGCGCAGCATACGTTCCCCGCTCAGCGCACATCTGCGTAAACTGACCGGGTTTTTGGCTCAATCCTCGGCTCGAATTGTCCCTTCTTCACCTCACACCAGCGACGACCATGCCCAAGGCTCCGCCCAAATATCGCGCTCCCGCCCTGGACAAGGGCCTGGACATCATCGAGTTGCTCGCCAGTGCCCATGCACCACTGAGCATTGCGGACATTTCCGACGGCGTGGGGCGATCCAGAGGCGAAATATTCCGCATGCTGCAGGTGCTGGAAGAACGCGATTACATCAGCCGGGGCGACGGCGACGCGGGCTACTCGATCACGCCGCGGCTGTTTCGATTGGGCATGGAACAGCCACCGGTCAAAAGTGCCGTGGAAACGGCCCTGCCGATCATGCATCGACTGGCCGACCAGATCGACCAGTCGTGCCACCTGGTGGTGCCATCGGGCGACCAGATCGTGGTAATCGCCCGCGTCGACCCACCTGGCGACGTGGGCCTGGTAGTGCGCATCGGGCACCGCAGACCGATGGCCCAGTCAGCCTCCGGCCATGTGCTGCTGAGCTGGCAGAGTGACCCTATCCGCGAGCATTGGCTGGGCATCATCGCCGAGAGCGAGCCGAACCTTGATCGCAAGAAGCTCCTGAAGTCCATCCTGCTGATCCGCGCGCAGGGATACGCCAGTCATGCGAGCCGCGAAGTGGATGGGGTAACCGATCTGTCCGCGCCCATCATGGAACACGACCGCGCGGTCTGTGCGTTGACCGTGCCATTTATCGAACGCCGTACCGCCTCCAAGACGATCGACTTCACGCTGAAGTACCTGCAGCAGGCCACGACGGATATCTCGCACGCCCTGCTGTACGGTTCCGACGCCAAGTAGCGGCTGATCGCCCGCTCTCTCACGGGCGGGTTACAGGCCATTTTCGCGGACCTTTGCAAGAAGGCCGATGATCAGCGAAGGCCAGCGTGCGGTAGCGATGCTGTCGATCAATCCGGCCAATCGCAAAGTGGTTTCCTCACCGCGTTCCGAACGGACGGCGTTCACGCGTCGTCGTTATGATGAGCGTCGGCTTTCTCGAGGGAGTCCACCCGATGTTTTCAGCGCACCGCACCATCCTTGGCCTTGCCATCGCCGGTTTCGTCGGCGTGTCCGGCATCAGCCCCGCTCATGCCGCCGATGGCAGCGAGCTCACCCTTTATCGCAGCGACGACGCATCGCTGTATGCCAGCAGCGGCGACGGCAATATCGACGGCGGCTATGCCGTTGTGCGAGAGCAGCGTGCGTTGA
Organism: Rhodanobacter sp. A1T4; assembly: GCF_014207185.1. GTDB lineage: Bacteria > Pseudomonadota > Gammaproteobacteria > Xanthomonadales > Rhodanobacteraceae > Rhodanobacter. Next base: position 71,305 of record NZ_JACHCP010000006.1, on the reverse strand, counting down.
TGCTCACGGCCGGCACGCACGATGTGGTGATTGGCGATCTGCCGACGTCGCTGGATGCCGAAGCCCTGGCCTTGGGCTTTCCAGGCGGTGATGCCAAGGTGCTCTCGCAACGCCTGCTGTTGGCGCAGGGACAGAGCGCGGCATTGACCGGCCTTACAGGTCACACGGTTGAGGTGCTCGGCAGCAGCGGCCAGCCGCTGGCCAGCGGCACCCTGCTGCGCGCCGGTGACGGCTTGCTGATCCGCGATAGCGCCGGCAACACGACCTTGGTCACCAGCTATGCCGGCGTGCGCACCACGGGCACGGACTTCCCCAGCGGATCGAGCCTGAGTCTGCGCATAGACGCATCGCGCTCGGGGTCTGCCAACGCCGTACTCAGCTATCCCACGTCCGGCCTCGGTTGGCGTGCGGCCTATGTGGCTATATTGCAACCGGGCAACACATGCCGCATGCAGTTCGAATCACATGCCAGCATCGCCAACCGCAGCGGTCGTGACTGGAAAGACAGCAAGCTCACCCTGATCGCCGGCGAACCGAATTTCGCCAAAGCATCCGCACCGCGACCGATGATGATGAAAGCCGCCCGCGTCATGGCCAGTGCTGAGGCGATGCCGGAGCAATCCACCCTGGCCGACTACAGGAGCTATACCCTGCCTGGCGCCATCGACCTGCCCGATGGCAGCGTGAGCCAGGTACCGCTGTATGCCACACGCACGATGGATTGCGAGCGTACCGCGCTGTTCGAAAGCGGCAACAGCTACCAACCACCGCAGCCAGTACTTAACGAGGATCTGAACCAAGACAGCGGCAATGCCATCATCAGCACGTTGAAGCTGCGCGCTTTCGACAGCCTGCCCGCCGGCTACCTGCGCGTGCTGACGGCGGACAAGAACGGTACGCCACAATTCATCGGCGAAGGCCGCATCAACGACACGCCCAAAGGCAGCGATGCCAGCATCACGCTGGGCACCGCGTTCGACTTGCGCGCCGAGCGCACGCGGACGCATTTCAGCGTCGACAAAGCAGGCCGAACACTGGACGAGGCATTCCGCATTGTCGTGAGCAACGCCGGCGACAGCCCCCGCACCGTAACCGTGCGCGAGCATCCCAACCGCTGGCGCCAGTGGACGCTTGCTTCGTCCAGCATCAAGCCCAGCCAGCAGACCACCGACACGCTGGAGTTCAAACTGGAAGTGCCGGCCAATGGCAAGGCCACCCTTGACTATGCCGTGCATTACTCCTGGACAGCCAACGATCAGCCACAATAGGCAATCACCTTAGGAGTTGGCCATGCTCAACCTGATCTCTCACGACGCCACGGCAGGCGGCATCATCAGCGAAATCCAGATGGCCCGGCCGCCGGTCAATGCGCTGAATCTGGACATGCTGCGCGCGCTGCATGCGGCCGTCGATGAGAGCATTGCCAAAGGCGCACGCGGTATCGTGCTGTCGGGCGCACCGGGAATGTTCTCCGCTGGCGCCGACGTGCCTTCGCTGCTTGGTATTGACCGCGCCGGCGTGCACGAATTCTGGCGGGAATTCTTTGCGGTCTGCGCTGTACTCGCGCGCTCACCGGTACCGGTCGCGGCATCCATCACCGGGCACAGTCCGGCGGGCGGCGCGGTGCTTTCTCTGTTCTGCGATTACCGAGTGATGGCGGAAGGCCCGTTCAAGATCGGCCTCAACGAAGTGCGCGTGGGCTTGCCCGTGCCCGAAAACATCCAGATGGCGCTGCGCCGTGTCGTCGGCGCCTACCGGGCCGAGCGGCTGCTGGTTTCAGGGGCGATGATCGATGCTGCCGAGGCGCTAGCCTGCGGCTTTGTCGACGAAACGACCGGCGTGGACCAAGTCACTGTGCGTGCGCTCCACTGGTTGAACGAACTGCTCGCCCTGCCGTCAGAAGCGATGCTCGCCACTCGCGCTATCGCCCGTGCCGATCTTCTCACGACCTATGCCAACCCTGATGCACTGCCGCTGGACGGTTTTATCGAAGGCTTCTTCCGTCCACAAACACAGGCCGTACTGCAGCAGTTGGTGGCACGACTGAAGAGCAAAAGCTGAGGCGAAGTTACCCGCTCAACCTTTCGCCACTGGTCGGGCTGGATCACTGATCCAGCCGCTCCACGATGGCGGATAGAGCCGCGAGCCATGCAGACCGGCATGCTCCATTGCCAGCAGGTTGTGACAGGCAGTCACGCCCGAACCGCACATGTGCACGACGTTCAACGGGTCGGTCGACGAGCCCAGTACGGCGACAAATTCATCGCGCAGCTGGGCCGCCGATTTGAATCGGCCGTCGCTGTCCAGGTTGTCGCCAAACGGGCGGTTCAACGCGCCGGGCACATGACCACCGACGCGATCCAGCGGCTCGACATCACCACGGTAGCGCGGCGCGGCACGGGCATCGAGCAATGCGCCCTTGGCGACCGCATCGGGCAACCGCGTGTGATCCAGCAACAGGCTCGCGTCGAACCGCAGCGATACCTCGCTGGCAGTTCGTGCCGCGGCTACGCCTTTTTCGATCGGCAAACCGGCAGCCTGCCAGGCGGCATAGCCACCATCGAGCACAGCGACGTTTTTTTCACCGACCAGACGCAGCAACCACCACAGCCGGGCAGCAGCCAGCGCACCACCGGCCACGTCGTAACTGACAACCTGCAAGCCAGCCTGCCAACCCCAGCGCGAAAATACCTGGCTTAGCGCGGACTCCAGCGGCAGCGGATGCCGCCCCAGACCCTCGACCTGACGCGAAAGATCGGACAGATCGCGATCGAGGCTGGCGTAAACGGCGCCGGGGATATGACCGTCCAGATATTCACGCTCACCCTTGGCGGGATCGGCAAGATCGAAGCGGCAATCGACGATAAGTACACCGTGCGGCGCAAGTCTGGAGAGACTCTCTGCATCGATCAGCGTGGTCTGTAGGCTCATGCGTGTGCCATACCCATTCGCTGCAGCAGGTTAAGCAACATGGATGCGGTGGCACCCCAGATGCGATGGCCGCCGTACACAAACTCGACCATCGGACGTCGATGGCCACGAAACTCCATCGTATAACGGCGCAGGTTGGATGGCTCCAGCAGGAAGGCGAGCGGCACCTCGAATACTTCGGCCACTTCATCCGGTGCCGGATGCAGTTGCGCGTCGGCCGCAATGCGCGCCACCACTGGCGTGATGACATAGCCACTGATCGTCTCGAAACAATCGAGATAACCCAATGGGGTGACCAAGGCGCGGGCGAGACCGATCTCTTCCTCGCTTTCACGCAATGCAGTGATGATGGCGCTGCCATCTTCCGGATCACTGCGACCACCTGGAAACGCTACCTGGCCGGCGTGCGATTGCAGATGATCGGTACGCACCGTCAGCACGAGCCGGGGCTGCACACCTTCGCGAAATCCGACCAGAACGGCAGCTGGCTGGCGTATCGTCGTACCGAGCAACGCGGTCATGTCGTCGTGATTCCAACCCGGCGCGGTCGGCGGCAAGGACAGCGGATGCAACGCGGCCAGCAGAGGCGCCAGGGCATCATCTTTCATCGCCGTTGTCTGCCGCGTGGGAAGAACATCGCGCATGTAGAACAGTCGCTCGCTGTCGCTCATGTGAGCCCAGCGACCGATTTCCTCACCCGTTCGCTGGCAGCCAACGCACAGACCACGACCGTCCAGTCGGCAGAAACCGATGCAAGGAGTAAGCGGGGCTGCCGAGAGGAGTTTGTAGGCGTTGGACATCGCCTTCATGCTACCACCAGCGGCGCTGTTCATCAGCTCACAACATAGCCATGGTGACCCGAATCAGGGCGTATCCGACTGCGGCTTGATGTCGAGTAACTGGATCTCGAATACCAGTGCCTCGTTTGGGCCGATGCGCGGTAGCGCACCGGTTTCGCCGTAGGCCAGCTGCGGTGGAATAACCACCTTCCAGCGGTCGCCGACGTGCATGCGCGGAAGCACGTCCTGCCAGCCACGGATCATCTTGTCGACCGTAATGGTCGCCGGCGCACCGTGCGCCCAGGTGCTGTCGAACTCGGTGCCGTCGATCAGCATGCCAAGGTAATTCACCACCACGGTGCTGGTTACTCCGGGACTGATCGTGCCGGTACCTTTCTTGATGACCGAATACTGGATGCCCGATGGCAGCTGCACCACGCCGCGCTGCTGGGCGTTTGCCGTCATGAAGCCACTGCTCTTGCGCGCGTTGTCCTCGGCGATATGTTTGTATTCGGTCAGTGCGTTCGCATGCATCTGCTGGGCGAGTAACTGCAACTGTTCATGCATCTGCTGCATCGGAACCGCTGGATGCCGCTTGGCGTAGGCATCCTGAATCGCGCGCTGCAGCGTGGGAATATCCACATCCGGTTTGCCGTCAGCGAACTGGTCGCCGATCTGGTAGCCGATGGCGTAGGAGAGCTTTGCCTTGTCGAGCTTTGCTGATGCGGGCAGAGCATCGGGTGGGCGTCCTTGCGCGCACGCCAAGCCGCTGAGCAGAAACAAGCCCAGCATGATCCAGCGCCAATGTGTTGTGCATTTTTCCATCGAGCCCTTCTCTGTCGTCACGGCCAGCCTGATCATCACAGCCAGCCTGGATGCGACATCGTAAGCGGTTCGCGGCAATCGTGCAGCGATAACGTTCGGGGATAAGAACCTCCCCGGTTACAAAGGTTCCCACTGCTAACATCACGGTTTTGTCTCCATTGGGATTGCTCATGGCCTTTCGCAACCTGGAAATCACTCACCGCAGCGCTGTGCATACGATCATCGTCAATCGCCCGGACAAACTGAATGCGCTGAACCGCGAAACGCTCAATGAGCTGACCATCGCATTTGCGCAGGCGGCGCAGGACGATGGCGTTCGAGTCGTCGTGCTGGCTGGCGCGGGTGAGAAAGCCTTTGTCGCTGGTGCCGATATCGCCGAGATGAACGGCTACACGCCTACGCAGGCGCTGGCATTTTCGCGCACCGGCCAACGTCTGATGAGCTCGATCGAGCGGCTCGGCAAGCCGGTGATCGCGCGAGTCCAGGGATTTGCCCTGGGCGGCGGCATGGAGCTGGCAATGGCCTGCCATTTCCGCGTAGCCAGCGAGAAAGCCAAGTTTGGCCAGCCTGAAATCAATCTCGGCCTGATTCCCGGCTTCGGGGGTACCCAGCGCCTGCTACGGCTGGCAGGCCGCGGCGCCGCACTGGAGCTGTGCCTCACCGGCGCGACGATCAGCGCCCAACGTGCCTATGAACTCGGGATTGTTACCCGCGTAGTTGCGCCCGACGCGCTGGATGAAGCCGTTGTAGCACTGGCCGATCAACTCGCCAACGCTGCACCATTGGCCGCTGCCGGCATTCTCGACGCCGTACTCAGCGGTGGAGAAGCCGCGATCGACCAAGGGCTGGAGTTCGAAACGCAGGGCTTCGCGCTGGCGTTTTCCACGGAAGATATGCGCGAAGGCACATCGGCATTCCTGGAGAGGCGCAAAGCCACGTTCGTAGGGCGCTGAGTCATCGCACGAAGTCTCTATTGCGGGCTTCGTGAGCAGCGATCCATTTTCTCGGAGCCACCAGTCGCCAGGACTGCCATAGCAAATCGTGCAGCATCGACGTATCGGCCGTGGCAAGTTCTATATACGTCCAACCATGTTGACCCCAAGACGGCACCAACGAAAACGTCTCGGGATCGGACAGGGTCAACGCAGCCTGGTCTGCGCTGGACAACTTGACGAGGGCACGCGGCGCTTCGCGATCATGCTTGGATGACTGCTTCGATAACTGGGCAAAGATTTTGCCGCCGACACGAAACGATGGGCTACCGAAATGATCGCGCTCTTCCGCATGAGGCAATGACAACGCGAGTTCGTGCGCCACCTGCCAGGACGTCATGACGTCTGCCTAATTCTGCGCGAGCTTCTGTTGCTCGATGAGTTTTGTCATCGAGCATGTATCACCGATACGACAATCAGTGCGAATGGCCGCCACGGTATTTTTCCTCACCGGCCGTTACACGCAGATCGAGGCGATTTTCCGGCGGTGCCAGCGGACATGTGGCGTACGGCGTAAACGCGCACGGTGGGTTGTAGGCCAGATTGAAATCGAGGATCACCTTGCCGTCTTTCGGCAACGGCACGTCCATGAAACGTGCAGCACCGTAGGTTTCCTTGCCGGACGTGCGATCAGCGATGACGAAGAACAGATCGCCACCGGGCTCCTCCTGGTATGGCATCAGCTCGTAGGTGTGGCCGTCGTGCTTGAATACCGCCTTGCCAGGCACATCGACCTTGTCGATAGTGCCGATCACCGAACCGATTTCCATCTTGTGCGCCGGATTGAACGGCACCCAGTCGGCCACGATGTGCCACGACGGATCGATCGGGAAATAGTCGAGGCCGAGAAAATGCTTGCGCGTCTCCGCATCGCTGTCTTTCACGCGCAGCGCCTTGCGGCCATCGCGGTCGATCACGTAGAAGTTGGCATTGCCAAAACTCACCAGCGTTGGATGGGTATCGCCGGTGGCATGCGCGTCGTCGATCAGCGCCGCGCTGGCCACCACCTTGCCGTCGATGGTGGCGCCACTGTCCTTGACCAGCACGATGTGCAGGCTGCCGTCCTTGCCCTCAGTCACCGTGCCCAGATGCGCCGGCCCGGCCTTCAGCACAATGTCGTTGTCGGCGGCTGCGCCGACGCGATTGTCCCCAACCTTCAGCCACTCCAGTCCGATCAGGCTGAGCCAGCCGCTGGGCGCGTTCAGTCGCGCAACGCGCGCCGCACGCAATTGCTGGATCTGTTGCGTGTACGCGGTAGTTGAATCGGGAACATTGGGGGATTCGGCGTGCACGGCAGCAACTCCGGAAAACAGTGCGAGGGCAACAAGGGCGTGACGCAACATGGGGGCAATCCGCATCGGATGGAACGCCGAGTATCGCTGGCGATTTGAGCGCAGCGCAAGCCGCGCGATCAGCGGCCTCGCATGAACAACCGGTCAAGCTCGGTCACGCTCAGCTGCGTCCAGGTGGGTCGACCATGGTTACATTGGCCCGAACGTTCGGTCGCCTCCATCTCGCGCAGCAAGGCGTTCATTTCAGGCATGGTCAGACGCCGGCCCGCGCGCACGGAACCGTGGCAGGCCATGGTCGACAGCAGTTCGTTCTCCAATTCCTGCAACCGGCGTGAACTGCCGTGCTGGGCCAGTTCGGCGAGTACGTCGCGGGTGAGCTGTGCCACATCGGCACCTTCCAGCAATGCCGGGATCCGCCGCACCACCACCCCCGACGGACCGCTGCGTGACAACTCCAGACCCCACTCGGCGAGCGCCTCGGCATGCTCCTCTGCGGCCACGGCTTCCTTGGCGCTCACGGCGATATTCAGCGGCACCAACAGCAGCTGCGAACGCAGGTTGCTACCGGCGCGACCACTCTTCAGCTTCTCGTAGGTGATGCGCTCGTGCGCCGCGTGCATGTCGACCAGCACCAGACCCTGCGCATTCTCGGCCAGCACATAGATGTTCTTCAGTTGCGCAATCGCAAAGCCGAGCGGTGGTGCTTCGCTGTCGTCGTTCGCAGGCAGTGGCGCGTAGGCCACCTCCGAATACCGTGCTGGCTCACCTGTCAGTGCGGCATATTCCGCCAACGGTGCATCGCGCACACCAAGACTCAATCGGCTCTGATTGAAACTGCCCGACCACGCCGACGGCGCAGCGTAGGCGGTCGGCGGGGCAACCGACGTGCTCATCGTCAACGCACCGTCATCCGAATGCGCACTGGATGCCACCTGCCCGGCCCGCGTCTGCGCCAGCGCTTCGTGCAGGGTGCGATAAAGGAAATCATGGACCAGCCGCTGCTCACGGAAGCGCACTTCGTGCTTGGCCGGATGCACATTGACATCCACACCGGCCGGATCGAGCTCGAGATACAGCACGAACGCCGCGTGGCGCCCGTGGAACAGTACGTCGGCATAAGCCTGACGCACCGCGTGGGCAACGATGCGGTCGCGCACCAGCCGACCGTTGACGTAGAAATACTGCGAGTCCGCCTGACCGCGCGACGCGGTCGGCAAACCAACCCAGCCAGACAGATGCAGGCCAGCCGCTGCATGATCGATGCGCAGACTCTGCCCTGGAAATTCGTCACCCAGCACTTCGGCAACCCGCTGCAGTGCGGCTTGTTCACTATCGGCGGATTTCCAGATGCGCACCGGCTTGCCGTTATGGCTGAGCCGGAATTCGACGCTGCTGCGCGCCAGTGCCAGCGACTTCAGCAAATCGTCGATATGCGCGAACTCGGTGCGCTCGGCACGCAGAAATTTTCGCCGTGCCGGCACGTTGTGGAACAGATCACGTACTTCGACGCTGGTGCCAGACGGGTGTTGTGCCGGGCGTGCCGCCTGCAGCTTGCCGTTATCCACCTCGATGCGAAATGCCGCGTCCTGTCCGCGCACTCGTGAAGTCATGGCAAAACGTGACACCGACGATACGGACGCCAGCGCCTCACCACGAAAGCCCATGCTGGCGACGTGTTCCAGATCATCGAAACTGCCAATCTTGCTGGTCGCGTGCGACGCCACCGCCAACGGCAGTTCGTCGACACGGATACCGTCGCCATCATCGCGCACCCGGATCAACCGCGAGCCGCCGGCTTCGATATCCACTTCGATACGGCTGGCGCCAGCATCGAGGCTGTTCTCCACCAGCTCTTTGACCACCGAGGAAGGCCGTTCGATGACCTCACCGGCAGCAATTTGATTGATGAGTTCGGGGGGCAGCAGGCGGATGATCGACATCCGTCAAGCTTAAGCGAGCGGCGAGCGGCATGAAAGCGGCGACGTCGGTTACTACCTTATTGGGTCAAAGGCCCGCTTCCGCTGAAGCGGCTTCAGCTTGTCGGAATGGCCAGCATGGTGCCAGCGCGCACGCTGTTGCTGCTGATCTGGTTGGCGCTTTTCAGCGAGCTGACGCTGACGCCGTACTGGTTGGCAATGCTGCGCAGGCTTTCGCCCGGGCCAACACGATGCATATCGCGCGCCTTGACATACGAACGTGGCTTGTCGCTGCTGGCCTGGGAGGTCCCGCTATCGTCATCGGCATCCGCCAGTGCCATGGCCGATTTGTCAGGCCCGCCGGTCGATGCGAGATCGCCACCATTGCGACGTGCGGCCTGCGCCGCAAACCAGGTTCCCGGGGGGGGCGTGGATTCAAAATAATTCTTGACGCCGCTCATCACCGCGGCAGCGAGTTGATCCTGATGGTCGGGGTCGCGCAGCTTGCGCTCCTCGGATGGATTGCTGATAAAGGCGGTCTCGACCAGGATCGACGGCACATCCGGTGACCGCAGCACCACAAAGTTGGCCTGCTCGACGTAGCCACGATGGGTCGGGCCAAGCATGCCCAGCGCCCTGAGCACGTTGCCGGCAATCGTGTCACTTGCCTGAATAGCCCAGCTCTGCTGCAAATCCATCAATACCTTAGCCAGATCGTCACTCTTGTCATCCAGCGTGGTGCCACCGATCAGTTCGGCGTTTTCGCGATCGGCTAGAAAGCGAGCCGCCTCGTTGGTCTTGCCACGCGGCGACAGCACCCACACCGATGAACCCTTGGCATCGTCGCTGGTGTAAGAGTCTGCGTGGATCGAAATGAACAGGTCGGCCTTGTTGTCGCGGGCGATCTTGAAGCGCTGTGTCAGCTCGATGAAATAGTCGCCGTCTCGGGTCAGCACGGCCTTCATGCCCGGCTGGCGGTTGATCAGTCCGGCCAGATCGCGGGCAACCGCCAGCGTGACGTTCTTTTCCAGCGTGCCGCCCGGGCCATGCGCGCCCTGATCCTTGCCACCATGACCTGCATCGATCGCCACTACTACCTTGCGCTGGCCACCGAGCATGACAGCTGCGTCACGGGCGGACGTGCCGCTGTTGCGTGAGCTGCGAGAGGTCCGAACGGGAGTAGGAACCGCGGGCGGCTCCGGCTCGCTGAGCACGTCGGCCGAGACAGTCTTCGCCGCAACGGTCGAATCATCGCTCGGCACTTGCTCCGCGACCACCGCGCTGTGCGGCATCACCGGTCCGGTCGGTGCCGTACCGGGATACAGATCCAGCACAAGGCGATAATCCGAACCGCTGGTCGGCTTCAGAACAAAACTTTTCAAACGGCTGTTCGGATCGATCTTGGCCGTCAGCTGCAACCGGCCACCCCGCTGCCCGTGAGTCATGCCGTGAAACAGGCCATGCCCGGCGGGATCGGCGAAACCATCGGCGACCTTGCTATCAGCGAGGTCGACCATGAGTTGATCGCCCGATTGGGTGACCTTGTAGTCCAACGGACCAGCGGCATCGATAACCAGGCGGGTGTACTCGGGGCCAGCCCAGACACGAGCACCCTTGAGATCAGCAGCGTGAGTCAGGCAAAGCGGCGCGGCCGCCATAATCGCGACTGCGAATCCACCCATCTTGTTCAGGTATGCCCTCATAAGCCGCATTGAAGCGCAGTCCCTGCGCGAATGCAACAGCATTTTTCTTTGTTTATCCGTAACCTGCAGGCTATCCGTCAGGCCATATCAAGTTATCGATTGCAAGCCACGCATTACGAAAGGATCGTTGCCCGAGAATGTTTACGGCGAAACTCAAGGAAAATCAGCGCTTAAGCTTTTCTGCCGCGGTCATACGCCGTCGAACTTCGTCCAGTTCAGCTGCTCCAGCAGCCGCTCGCCACGCGCCGTGAGCGCATGCGCCCTTGCGTGCCGACCATCACCGGCATAGACCAGATGCCATTCCAGGTCAGCCGCCGGCAAGGCGCCGACGCCGCGCTCGGGCCACTCCACCAGCACCAGCGCTGCCGGATCGCTCAGCGCATCCAAACCTAGCCACTCCAGTTCGCCGGGATCTGCGATCCGATACAGATCCAGATGCCACGCGGGCCGCCCTCTTGCGACATAGCCTTCGATCAGACTGTAAGTGGGGCTCTTGACGCGCTCGCCGACGCCCAGCGCCGTCAGCAAGGCCCGCGCGAAGCTGGTTTTGCCCGCGCCCAAGGGACCGTATAGATAGAACACCATCCCTTCATCGAGCGCGCGGGCCACCCGAACAGCCAGCGCACGGGTGGCGTCCTCGTCAGGCAGCGCCCATTGCGGTTGGCCTCCCAATGTTTCAGACATGGTCATGCTCATGGGCAGACAGGCCGTTGACCAGCGCATGCAGCGCTGGCAGCAGATCCGTGGCCAGCAAACCACGCTCACCCTGTCTGGCAGCATGATCACCTGCCCGCGCATGCAATCCAACGCCCAGACAAGCCGCCTGCCAGGCATCGCAACCCTGTGCGAGCAAAGCCGCGATGATGCCAGTCAGCAGATCGCCCATGCCGCCCGATGCCATGCCGGGGTTGCCCCAAGGACAGACGTCCAGACGTCCGGACGGATCGGCAATCAGGCTTCCCGATCCCTTGAGCACCACCACGGCTTTGTAGCGATGGGCCAACTCGCGCGCGGCGGCAAAGCGATCGCGCTCGATATCTTTTGTCTCTACACCCAGCAAACGCCCCGCTTCGCCGGGATGCGGCGTCAACACAGTCGCCCCAGCGAACTGGCGGTGCTCGCGCGAGAGCAAGTTCAGCCCATCGGCATCGAGTACAAGTGGCTTGTTGGCATCCAGCGCCGTCAGCCACAGCGCATGACCCCATGCACCCTTGCCGAGACCCGGTCCCAGTGCAATCACGCTGGCGCGTTCGAGCAATGGCTCCAGTGTCTGCGGCCCATCGACCTCGTGCGCCATCAGCTCCGGTCGCGCTGCATTTAATGCCGTTATATGCCCCGCCCGCGTGGCCACGCTGACCAGGCCAGCGCCCGTCCGCAAGGCCGACTCACCCGCCATTCTCACCGCGCCAGCCATGCCATGGTCGCCGCCGATCACCAGCACGTGACCGTTGTTGCCTTTATTGGCATAGCGAGGACGCGGCGGCAACGAATCCACTGCCAGCAACTGCGCATCGGGTCGTGCCGCTGCATAGACATCCTCGGGCACACCCAGCGTTGCGACCTCCAATAACCCTGCATAGTCAGCGGACTGGCCAGTGTTCAGCCCGCGCTTGTTGGCAATGAACGTGACCGTGACATCTGCCCGCACCGCTGCGCCAAGCTGCCGACCGCTGTCGGCATTGATGCCTGAGGGCACATCGAGCGCCAGCACGGGGGTATCCATCGCATTGATGCATTCGATCAGCGTCGCAATGGATGACTCCAGAGCACGATTGAGACCAATGCCGTACAGCGCATCCACCTGCACATCGGCGGCAGGCAGTGCGGTGTCGTCCGAACTCCATCGGTGCACTTGGCCGTCATCGGCTTCCCAGGCTGCTCGCGCCAAGGCCGCGTCACCATGCGAGGCGTCGCTCAGTGCGATGATCTGTACCTGCAGTCCCGCCTCGCGTGCCAGCACGCCAAGCAAAAAGCCATCGCCACCGTTATTGCCTGGGCCACAGTAGATACTGATGCGGCGAGCCTCGGGCCAGTGCCGTCGAAGGCTGTTCAAGGCGGCGCTGGCCGCGCGACGCATCAGGTCCGTACCGGAAACCGCCAGCGCGGCAAACGCCTTGCGCTCCAGCACGCGCAACTGCTCGACGGTGTAGAGATCTCGACTGTGAAGGGAATTGGGCATCCGGAATTATAGGCATGACCAACGTCTACAATAGATCGATGTCCGCCGCCGATACCCGTACCTGCTTCGACTACGTCGCGCTTGCTGGTGACATCAAGCGCTGGGCGATCGAGTTGGGTTTTACCGACGCCGGCATCAGCGGCACGGATCTTGGCGACGACGAGCAGCATCTTGAACGTTGGCTCGACGATGGCCATCACGGCGAAATGGAATACATGGCGCGCCACGGTGCCAAACGCAGCCGCCCAGCCGAACTGGAACCGGGTACACAGCGCGTGATCTCCGTGCGGATGGATTACATCCCGCCCGGTACGGCCAACGCGTGGGGCGTGATCGAAGATGCTGAAGCGGGCTATGTGGCGCGTTATGCACTGGGTCGCGACTATCACAAACTGATGCGCAACCGGCTGCAGAAGCTGGCCGAACGCATCCACGACGTGGTCGGCGATTTCGGCTATCGCGCCTACGTCGATTCGGCGCCGGTGCTGGAAAAGGCGCTGGCACGCAACGCCGGGCTGGGCTGGATCGGCAAGCACACCGTGCTGATCAACAAACGCGCCGGTTCGTATTTCTTTCTCGGCGAGCTGTATACCGATCTACCGCTGCCGGTAGATCCACCGGCCAGCGCGCACTGTGGCAGCTGCAATCGCTGCATCGACATCTGCCCGACCCAGGCGATCGTCGGCCCGTACCGGCTCGATGCACGGCGCTGCATCTCCTACCTCACCATCGAGCTCAAAGGCAGCATACCCGAGGAACTGCGCGCGCCGATGGGCAACCGCATTTTTGGTTGCGACGACTGCCAGCTGATCTGCCCCTGGAACAAGTTCGCCCAGGAAACGACCGAACCGGATTTCGCACCACGTCACAGCCTCGATGGCGCAAAACTGGTCGATCTGTTCGGCTGGAGCGAGGATGAATTCCTCAAACGCACCGAAGGCATGGCGATCCGCCGCACCGGCTACGAGGGATGGCTGCGCAATATCGCCGTGGCGCTGGGTAATGCGCCGAAATCAGACACGGTCACCGCCGCGCTGCAAGCGCGCGCGACTCATGATTCCGAGGTGGTGCGCGAACACGTGCAGTGGGCGCTCACCAGACATCAGGGCTGAATGGAGCCCTGCGCCGAAAGGCTTTAGGCGGCTGCCATCTGCTTGGGAATGGACCGATTGGTATGCGAGATGCGGTTATGCGCATCGGCGTAGACCAGTGTGGGCTGGAATTTCTCCAGCTCGGCTTCGCTGAGCTGGGCGAAGGCGGCGATGATGATCAGGTCACCGGGCTGAGCGCGATGGGCGGCGCTGCCGTTGACCGAAATGATGCCCGAACCTTCCTCGGCGCGCAGTGCATACGTGACAAATCGCTTGCCGTTGTTGATGTTCCAGGCATGGATCTGCTCGTACTCGCGAATGCCGGAGGCATCGAGCAACACGCCGTCGATCGCGATCGAGCCTTCGTAGTGAAGCTCGGCGTGCGTGACGGTGACCCGGTGGATCTTGGCCTTGAGCATGTTCAGGTGCATGACGTACTTCCCGCAGGAACGGCCTGCGTAACGGGTAATTATCGAAGCCCGGAGGCTTCGCCGCAACTCTGCGGCAACCTGGCCCTTACGTAGGGGCGCTTTAGTCGAACATCAAGTTGTCGATCAGCCGGGTCGTCCCCAGCCGGGCGGCGATGAGCGCTATCAGGCCTTCACGTTGGTCTTCAGCAGGTTCGGCCAGGTCGTCAACACGGCGAATCACGGCATAATCGGGCACGAAACCGGCGCGAACCAGCCGCGAGGTGGCTACCTGCTCCAGTGCCCGCCACGCGTGCCCCTGCAGGAATAGCTCGCGCATCTTGACCAGCGTGTCATGGATCAACACCGCCCGGGCACGCTCGTCAGCGGAGAGATACTGATTGCGTGAACTTAGCGCCAGTCCGTCATCCGCGCGCAATGTTGGGGCGGCCATCACCTTTACCGGCAGCGAAAGGTCACGAACCATCCGCTCGACCACCTTCAGCTGCTGGAAATCTTTCTGGCCGAATACGGCGACGTCCGGCTGCACCAGGTTGAACAGCTTGCATACCACCGTCGCCATGCCATCGAAGTGCCCCGGCCGATGGGCGCCTTCCAGTACGTCGGTGATCTGCGGAACATGCAGACTGACGCTGTGTTCGGCCCCAAAGGGGTAGAGCGTTCCCACGTCCGGCGCAAACAGCAGATCGCAATCCTGATCGGCCAGCGCCGCCTGATCCTGCAACAGCGTGCGCGGGTAACGCTCGAAATCCTCATTGGGACCGAACTGGGTGGGATTGACGAACACGCTGGCAATCACCCGTTCGGTGCGCACCCGTGCCAGCTTGATCAGCGACTGATGACCGGCGTGCAGATTGCCCATGGTCGGCACGAAGCCTACCGTCTGGCCTTTGCTGCGCCAGCCGCGGATGGCCGCGCGCAGCGCGGGAGCGTCTTGTACGGTCTGCATGGTTGAGAGCTTCGGTTGCGTCAGTTGAAACAGTGTTCGGGCGCCGGGAAAGCGCCGCTGCGCACGTCCTCGGCATACGCAGCGATCGCTGCCCCGACAGAATCGCGCCCGGCCAGGAAATCCTTGCTGAACTTGGGTCGCTTGCCCGGCGTAATGCCGAGTACATCATGGATCACCAGCACCTGCCCGTCGCAGTGCGGGCCGGCACCGATACCAATCACGGGGATATTCAGCGCTGCTGTCACGCGTTCGCCCAACGTGGTGGGCACGCCTTCGAGCACAAGCAGATCGGCGCCCGCGGCCTGAATCGCCAGCGCCTCGGCCAGGATATGGTCGGCCGCGGCCTGCTCGCGCCCCTGGATACGAAAACCGCCGAACTTGTGCACCGACTGCGGCGTCAGGCCCAGATGAGCGCAAACGGGAATGGCCCGGGCGACCAGCGCGGCAATACCTTCGAGAATATGTGGCGCGGCGCCTTCGATCTTTACCATCGCGGCACCCGCCTCTCCCACCAGCCGCGCACCGGCCTCAAGCACGTGCGTCGTATCGCGGTCGGCCATGAACGGCAGATCGGCCACGAGCATCGTTGCCGACAGCCCACGAGCAACAGCGGTAGTGTGGTAAACCATCTGGTCGAGGGTCACCGGCAGCGTGCTGCGATGGCCCTGCACCACCATGCCGAGCGAATCACCTACCAGCGCAATATCGATCCCGGCTGTTTCCAGCTGCCAGGCGAAACTGGCGTCGTAGGCGGTCAACACGACGATACGCCGTCCCTGCGCTTTCATCGCATGCAAGCCTGGCACGGTAACCAGCTTGCGTTCGGGGGTGCTGGCGTTCTGCACGTACACGGCAATTCCTCACGGTAACAACGGACAACGGGCGCCGATTATCGGCCGCTCGCGGTGGTGGCTCAAGGCCGGATGCTCTCAGAACAACCTTTCACAACCTGCGGAGTCGAGCTTCGCCAACAGCATCGACACCGATCCGTGGCCAGTTATCTCCAGCGCAGGCGCAATGTCGCGCAGCGGTAACAGCACGAAAGCCCGCTCGGCCATGCGTGGGTGCGGTAGCACCAGACGTTCATCGTCCAACTGCACACCATCGACATGAAGCACATCCAGATCCAGCATACGTGGGCCGTTGCGCTCGGCACGAATCCGGCCCGCCGCTGTTTCGATCCGCAGCAACGCATCCAGTAGCTGATGCGGCGATAGCGCGGTATCCAGTGCCACTGCGGCATTGACGAACGGTGGCTGCTCAACCACGCCCCAGGGTGGCGTCAGATAGAGGTGCGAACGCTGCAGCAGGCGCGTATCCGGCAACGCGGCCAACGCATCCATGGCATCAAGCACCTGCTGCCGCGAATCACCCAGATTGCTGCCAAGTGCGACGTAAGCCAGTGTCACGCCGAGCCCGATTTGTCGCCCGGCTTGCGGCGACGCCGACGCGGACGCGGCGGCCGACCGGCGCTGGGCATCGGCATATTGTCACTGGCATGACTGCCGCCGCCAGCCGGCAGCGCCGCCGCCAGCACATCCTGCGGCAGCAACTGCGCGTGCGCCCACCACTGACCCAACTCACGCATCGCCGGCGACTCATCCGCACGCAGCAGCAGAAAGTCGAAGGCAGCGCGAAAGCGCGGATGCGTCATCAGGCGGAACACCCGCTTGCGCTGGATCTGCTCGAAGCGCGGCTGCAGCGACCAGATTTCGTCCATGGTGAAGGTGAACCGTCGCGGGATCGCCACCCGCTGGCACTGCTCGGCAACGACTTGCGCGGCGGCACGCGCCCACGCTTCGTTGCCGTCCATACCCTGCCCAATCCACTGATGCGCTAGATCGCGCACCTCGCCCCACAGCAGCACCGCAAACAGGAAAGCCGGCGTCACCGACTTGCCTTCGGCGATACGGGTGTCGGTATTGGCCAGACCCTGCTCGACCAGTGAACGCAACGCCTGATCGCCACGCTTGAGCGCTCGCGCCGTGGCCGGGAACAGAAATTTCAGCAGCCCGCACTTTTCAAGCATGCGAAAGCTTTTCAGACCCTGGCCACCGAGAAACATCTTCAGCGATTCGTCGAACAACCGCGCTGGCGCCGCGTCGCCCAGCAGCGGACCGAGCGTCTCGAACGGCGCCATGGCAGCCGCATCGATTTGCATGTCGAGCTTGGCCGCCAGCCGCGCTGCGCGCAGCATGCGCACGGGATCCTCGCGATAACGTGTGACCGGATCGCCAATGAGTCGCAGCACCCGATCGTCGAGATCGCGGCTGCCATTGACGTAGTCGCGCACAGAGAAGTCGCTGATGTCGTAATACATCGCATTGACGCGGAAGTCGCGGCGAATGGCGTCTTCTTCGATGGTGCCCCAGATGTTGTCCCGCACGATTCGACCGTCGACGATGTGGCGATCACCTTCGCCGCCCTCTTCACCCAAGCCACGGAACGTCGCCACCTCGATGATCTCCGGCCCGAATACCACGTGCGCCAGGCGAAAGCGCCGACCGATCAGGCGGCAGTTGCGGAACAACTTTTTCACCTCGTCCGGCGTCGCACTGGTGGCAACGTCGAAATCCTTGGGATGCAGACCCAGCAGCAGATCGCGGACCGCACCACCCACCAGGTAAGCCGTATAGCCGGCCTCGTTCAAACGGTATAGGACGCGCAGGGCCGCTTTGCTGATGTTCTTGCGGGAGATGATGTGCTGTTCACGCGGAATGATCCGCAGCGTCGGCGTGATGTCGGTCCCTGGTTCGAAGTTCAAGCGGTAGGAATCCTTGCAGGACGATGGGCCCATGAGTTGAATCGTTAGAATACAGCGCCGTCAATGCATACCTGGAATCAGGCGTATCGAGCATTGCCGGGCGAAACAATTCCGTTATACTAGCGCGCCTCGCAGGATAACGCTCCCTTCGTCTAGTGGCCCAGGACACTGCCCTCTCAAGGCGGGAACACGAGTTCGAGTCTCGTAGGGAGCACCATTATTTGTGCAATCTTCCATGATTGCTGTTGTCTGGAGAGGGTCTCGACAACACGCGGCGCTTGAATTGGCTGGTCCAGAAGCGGCCATCCATGGCCGCACTCTTCGCTAGAGCCTTCCGACCGCCACACCTACAGCTGAATTGCCTCCATGACTTTCGTCGTCATCGACAACTGCATCAAGTGCAAATATACCGATTGCGTCGAAGTCTGCCCGGTCGACGCCTTCCATGAAGGTCCCAATTTTCTGGTCATCGATCCGGACGAGTGCATCGACTGCACGCTGTGCGAACCCGAGTGCCCGATCAACGCGATCTATCCGGAAGATGACGTACCCGCCGGGCAGGAATCGTTTGTTGCGCTCAATGCCGAGCTTGCCAAGGGTTGGCCGGTGATCACCGAGCGCAAGGATGCCCTTGCAGACGCGAAAGACTGGGAAAACAAGCCCGGCAAACTCGACCTGCTGCAGCGCTGATTTCTCCGAACCCCGAATGCAAGAACGCCGCCTTGAGGGCGGCGTTCTTTTTGGGCAACCCTGCATGCATCTTGGCCATGCAGGGTAAAGACCAGCGTTATTTGTCTTTCTTCTTCTTGCCCAACGTCGTCCTCAGTGCATCGACAACCTTGATCACCGCAGGCGCATCACCCTGGGCACGAACTTCACTGGCCTCCGTACCGCTGCTGTCGACGGTGATCTGCACCGGATGCGTGGTCGCACCGGCAGCATCGACAGGTGCCGGTGCGCTCTTCTTGAACATGCCGAAGAAGCCTTTCTTCTTCTGCTGGATCACCGCATTGGGCACGCTGACCGAATAGGTGCGCGCTGCATCGTCGTGAGCCGTCACCTGACCCAGGCTACCGTCAGCCAACTGGGCGCCCACCGCCTTGTAGGCATCGTCGACATTGCCGACCATCACGAAGCCGTCGGTGATCGCACCGGCCGAACCACCATTGACGCTGGCTGTAGCGCCATTGGACGTTGGCTGATTACCCCCCGGCGGCGGAATCACCAGCGCTGCACTGGTCGTAGGGCGATCCAGCTGCGGCGGGATCTCCAGCGGCGATTGCTGCTGAGCGGTGTCCCACTCTTTATGCGAGCGAAACATGCCGCAGCCAGAGAGCAGCAGGCCACTGAGGGCCAGAACCGGCAAGGCCACGAGGAGTGGAGTTTTCTTCATGTAATCGGATTCCGTAAGAAAGTTCAGACAGCCGTCAAGCGGCCGCAGTCGCCAAGGATGCCAGACTGGACAGCGCTTGGTGCAATCGGGCGCGATCCGGACCGTCGTTCAATTCAACCAGAGGTAACCTTGGCACCGCCAAGCCCAGCCCCAAAACCGGCAATCCGGCCTTCACTGCAATCGGGTTTGGTGCGCAGTTCAGTGCTTGCAACAACGGCTCGATGGCGGCGTGACAGCGTGCCGTACCTGCCTTGTCACCAGCAATCGCTGCGTCACAGAGCGCACGAAACGCCTGCGGCACCAGATTGACCACGACCGAGATGGTGCCGGCGGCTCCCGCCAGCATCGCTTCACCGGCCGAATCGTCGTCGCCGGAAAGATAGACGAAATCCGGGCTCACAAGTTCCGCGAGCGCTGAAATGCGTTCCCGATCGCCCCGCGCCTCCTTGATGCCGATGATCGCAGGATGCTCGCGCAGGCTGGCTACGGTCTCCGGCAGCAAATCGCTACCGGTGCGGCTTGGCACGTTGTACATCAGCACCGGCAGCTCGCCATGATCGGCGACATCGAGATAATGGCGGCGCAAGCCTTCCTGGGTCGGGCGCACGTAATACGGTACCACCACCAGCGCAGCATCGACGCCCAGCGCCTTGGCCCGGCGAGTCAGCGCGATCGTCTTGGCGGTACCCGCTTCGCCCGTACCCGCGATCACCGGCACGCGCCTCGCGACGCGCTCCACGGCATAGGCCAGCAGGCGATCGAACTCGTCGTGCTCCAGCATGTGGGCTTCGCCGGTCGAACCGGCAACGACGAGCGCCTGCGTGCCGCCGGCCAGCTGGTAATCGATCACTCGACCGAATGCTGGCAGATCGAGTGCGCCATCGGCGGCGAACGGGGTCACCAGCGCGCAAATGCTTCCGCGAATGTTCAAGAATCGATTCCGCTCCAGGGCAGACCGTACATGTTACTTGCCGCTTCACAAGGCGAGCAAGTAAGCCTGATGGAGTAATCTCACATCACCGCGCTGCGCGGGATCACGTCACCAGGTGGATTTTTTGAAAGCCTCTTCCCCTTCCGCGCATTCAAGCAGCGACAATCAGCTGCTGATTCAGGCTCTCACGCCGTCAACCAAGTCGCCGCTGCTGGCGCTGGCCAAGCGCATTGCCGATGCCGGCTGCAATCTTTCCGAATCGCGCGTTTCCAGCATCGGCACGGAAATTTCGCTGATGCTGCTCGCCAGTGGCGCGTGGGATGCGCTGGCCAAGCTGGAAACCGCGGTAACCAAGCTGGCCCGCGACGAAAGCCTGCGACTGGTGCACTACCGTACTGGCCCGCGCGAAAACAGCTCGCACTTGCTGCCGTATCTGGTGGAAGTGGTCGCAGCCGACCGGCCCGGTATCGTGGTGCGCATCGTGGAGTTTTTCACCCAGCACGGCATCAGCGTGGAACAACTCAATTCGACGCGCTATCAGGCCATGCAGACCGGGGCGGAGATGTTCCAGGCCCAGTTCACCATCGGTGTTCCATCGGAAATCCATATTGCCGCGCTGCGCGACGATTTCCTCGAGCTGTGCGATGGGCTGAATCTGGATGCAATCATGGATCCGGTGAAATTCTGAACTTCACCGGGCCTTTGAGGATCGCGCGATAACGGGCGGCTGACAAGGGCTGTTATCTGCCGCCATGCACGCGCTAGTCTAGACCCGGGACTTCAGAGGGACGTTGCATTGCAGCCAGCTCATCGATTCACACGGATTGCCACCGGCGCGCCAGTCGCCGCATCGGCGACACCGCAGCATCAAACCTCTGTAGCACGCCCCCAACCCATCGTTGTCCGCGTCTCTTACCTCATCCATCTCAAACACATCGACCACGGTGACGCTTCACCGTGCCGGAGTCATCATGCCCGAGCTCGGCAAGAACCTTCCCCCACTGAAAGGGCAGATCAGCGACGGCAGCGAGCTGAAGCTCGCCAGCCTCAAAGGTCAGTGGGTGGTGGTGTATTTTTATCCCAAGGACAGCACGCCCGGCTGTACCACTGAAGCGAAGGACTTTCGCGAACTGTATGCAAAATTTCGCAAGCGAAATGCCGAGATCATCGGTGTGTCACGCGATTCACTGAAATCCCATGCAAACTTCGTCGCAAAACAGGAGCTGCCGTTTCCGCTGGTTTCCGATGGCGACGAGGCCTGGTGCCGGGCGTTCGACGTGATTCACGAAAAAGTGCTGTACGGCAAACGCCACATGGGCATCGTGCGCAGCACCTTTCTGATTGACCCCGATGGCAGGCTCCACCAGGAATGGCGCGGCGTGAAAGTCCCCGGTCACGCGCAAGCCGTGTTCGACGCCATTCCTGCCAAGTGAACTTCATGCCATCCCGCGCTTTCACAGCAACGACGTGCCAACGCCGCCACGTTGATCGCCGTGATCATCCGATGACGGCAAACTGCACGCCATCTTTGTGTCACCCACCCACCAGCGAGGACTCTTCCGCATGACCGGAAGCAAGCGCATCTACGCTCTCGACACCAACGTCCTGCTGCATGACCCGACCTCGCTGTTCCGTTTTGCGGAGCACGACGTCTTTATCCCGATGACCGTGCTGGAGGAGCTGGACGAAAAAAAGAAAGGCGCCTCGGAAGTTTCGCGCAACGGCCGTCAGGTCAGCCGCTTTCTCAACGAGCTGATCGAACGTGGCAAAAACCACAACCTGAGCGAAGGGCTGGAGCTTTCCAACCCGCAGGGCATCAACCTCAAGCGCGACAACGCGGTAGGCCGGCTGTACTTCGAGCAGCGCATCAGCGCCAATCGCGGCAAGGCGGACAACCAGATCCTCGCTTCGGTGATGGACTTGCGCGATCAGCATGCGGATCGCGACGTCATCCTTGTCACCAAGGACATCAATCTCCGGATCAAGGCCAGCATCGAAGGCGTGGTCGCCGAGGACTACGAGAACGATCGCGCGCTGGACGATTTTTCGCTGCTCTACACCGGCGCAGCCGAACTGTCGGAGGATTTCTGGAATCGGCATCCCGAGGTGAAATCGTGGACCGAGCGCGGCCGCACCTTCTACAAGGTCGATCGCCATGATGACGAAGACTGGTACCCCAACCAATGCCTGTTCCTGCCTGGCGAGAACGAGGTCGAACTGCGTGTGCTGCACCTGGACGATGTCAACGCCACGCTAGTGTTGCTCGATGACCACTCGCACGCCAATCATCACGTGTGGGGTATCGGCGCGCGCAACCGCGAGCAGAATTTTGCGCTCAACGCGTTGATGGATCCGGACGTCGATTTCGTCACCTTGCTCGGCAACGCCGGCACCGGCAAAACCCTGCTGGCGCTGGCCGCCGGCTTGGCGCAAGTGATGGATCAGCAGCGTTACCGCGAGATCATCATGACTCGCGCCACAGTCTCGGTCGGCGAGGACATCGGCTTCCTGCCCGGCACCGAGGAAGAAAAGATGACGCCATGGATGGGCGCGCTCACCGACAACCTCGAAGTGCTCGCCAACCCCGAAGACGGTGGTAGCTGGGGCCGTCAGGCGACCAACGACCTGCTCGCCTCACGCATCAAGATCCGCTCGTTGAACTTTATGCGCGGCCGAACGTTTCTGTCGCGATATCTGATCATCGACGAAGCGCAGAACCTCACGCCAAAGCAAATGAAAACGCTGATCACCCGCGCAGGTCCCGGCACCA
Source organism: Rhodanobacter sp. A1T4 (assembly GCF_014207185.1). GTDB lineage: Bacteria > Pseudomonadota > Gammaproteobacteria > Xanthomonadales > Rhodanobacteraceae > Rhodanobacter. The sequence goes on along the minus strand of NZ_JACHCP010000006.1, from coordinate 48,362 downwards.
AGATCGTCTGTCTTGGCAACGTCGAGCAAATCGACACGCCTTATCTCACCGAAACCACCTCCGGCCTCACTTATGCGGTCGATCGCTTCAAGCAGTGGGAGCATTCGGCGCACATCACCCTGCGTCGCGGCGAACGCTCGCGACTGGCGGACTTTGCGGCGGAGGCGCTCTAACCGGCTTGATTTCCGGATCGGTGGCGAGGGTCCATCCCAAGAAAAGGGAAATCTTGTGCAACAAGATATTTGGCGTCGTCGCTATCGTAGCAAGCAGCTTGCTCGTTCTCGATTGATCGCTTGGTCCAGTTGCATCCCGGTTGTGTAAACAGCGGAACTGCTGCTTACACAACCGGTTATGCCGTCGGGCAAAGCTTCGCGCATATCCTCGGGATACTGTTGTTCGTTGCCAGCATTTCTTGCCGGTTCAAGAAATCCTCCTGACCAGTCGATGTCGTCTCATCCACCAGTGCCTGTCTGCTGGCTGCTGACGCGACAAGCGTGATGCTTCACTGATTCCGCTGGCCGACGTGCTTACCGCCCAACCTTTCCGAGGCCGAAGCACTGCATCGGAGTGGCAGTGCTGTATGTGTAACGAGCCCTGAAGCACGGCTAGCGACCCAGTGGCGACCCGGCACCTGTACTTGCACACTGATGTGCTTAACCTTAGCCGGCCTGCTTGCTGATGCAGCACAACTCTCTCCCAGGGCATTCATCGCACGAACTTGAAATCCGCCGTGCGCGCATTGAAGATTGCGTGGCGCTGCGCGCGCTGCTGATCGACACCTATCGCGGCACATGGTTGCCGCAACTCAGCGTCGAAGCCGCAGAGGCTTTCGAGCGCGAAGATCACCTTGGTCAGTATGTGAACGAAGCCTGGGAGCAGTTCTGGATTGCCGCCAGAGACCAGCAAGTATGTGGCATGGTGCATTGGCGGGACGATTTTATCGAAGCGCTGCATGTGAGCCGAACCCATCAGGGCATGGGCATCGGTTCGAGGCTGCTTGAGCTGGCCGAGCAGCAGATGGCCGCGGCGAGCGTCCGCCTGTTCAGGCTGGAGACGGATACCTTCAACACGCAGAGTCTGGCTTTCTACCGCAAGCACGGCTACCAGGAAATCGACCGGTACCCGGATACCGAGTGGAACAGCGATTTCACCACTGTGTTGATGCACAAACAGCGCCACTAGGCATCGCTGGGGGCTCGTCCATACCGACATTCTCATCGTAAATTCGAATGTCTGGCATCAGGCCAACGGCTTCCAACCTTGCCTGCGTCAGGTAGTTCGATCGGCATCCATCGTTCGTCTACCACCATGCCGGCTTGCCGCGCGGACAAGCGCAGATAACCATGCGGAGTATCATAAGACAGGACAGAAGGCGTACCTGGATCGCCTTCTACTCGCCTGCATCCCGCAGATACAGGCCCAACGCAACCCGAACTTGCTGGACAACATGGATTTCTTCACGCTCCGCTTGATTGTGCTGTACCTGCTGCTGGCATTCGCATTGTGCGTATTGCTGGTGCACCTACGCGGACGCGTGCGGCTGCGATTCGATCGTCAGCTGGTCGATCACTCGGCAATCTTTGCGCCATACAACCTGCTGATGTACGCGTTCTCGGCGGTGCCAGCACGACCGATTCTCGACCGTCGTGGCTTTCCGCAACTCGATCTGCTGCAGGCGAACTGGCGGGTTATACGCGACGAGGCCATGCATCTGTTCGACGAAGGCTATATCCGCGCCGCGGCGAAGAACGATGACGCAAGCTTTAACAGTTTTTTCAAACAAGGCTGGAAACGGTTTTATCTGAAGTGGTACGGCGAGCCGCTGGCCTCGGCCGAGACGCTCTGCCCCAACACCGTCGCGCTGCTGAAGTCGATTCCGAGCGTAAAAGCCGCGATGTTTGCACTGCTGCCCCCCGGTGCAAAACTCAATCCGCATCGCGACCCGTTCGCCGGATCGCTGCGCTACCACCTGGGGCTGATCACACCCAATTCGCCCGCCTGCCGCATCTTCGTCGATGGCCACGAGCATGCATGGGGCGATGGCAAGGATGTGGTGTTCGACGAAACCTACGTGCATTGGGCCGAAAACGGTACCGACGAGACTCGGGTGATCCTGTTCGCCGATGTGGAACGACCGCTGCGCACGCGCTGGATGAACGCAATTAACCATCGCGTTGGCGTTTTCATGGGCAGCATCACCGCCTCACCCAATTCCGATACCGACACCGAGAAAACCGGCTTCATCAATCGCCTGTTTGCTTTCAGCAAGCGCAAAGGCGATTCATCGAACTCGTTCAAGAGTCGATTCAAGAGCCGACACAAGAAGGTTTACAAGGGCCTCAAATACGCTGGCATCTTGGTGATGATCTGGCTGATCTTTCTGGCGCCATGGCCAATTTTCCGCTGAAAATTTCCGCCAGCCAATCGCACGGGCAATAAAAAAGCCGCGGAACCAGCCGCGGCTTTTATTTTGGACGGCCAAACGTGAACGGGTGAATCAGGCCTTGATGCGCTTGACGATCGCGTCGGCGAACGTATCTGTACTGCCCTTGCCGCCCAGATCCGGTGTGATCTGCTCGCGATCGTGTTCCACCGCGGCGCGGATCGCCGCACGCAGCTGATTGCCCTTGGCCACCATGTCGAAGTAATCGAGCATGTCGGCCGCGGCGAGCAGCAATGCACAGGGATTGGCGATACCGCGACCGGCGATATCCGGTGCCGAGCCGTGCACAGCTTCGAAGATCGCCGCGTTGGTACCGATGTTGTCGCCAGGCGCCAGACCCAGACCGCCAACCAGACCTGCACACAGGTCCGAGAGGATGTCGCCGAACAGGTTGGTGGTCACGATGACATCGAACTGGTGCGGGTTCATCACCAGCTGCATGCAGGTGTTGTCCACGATCATCTCGTTGAACTCGATCTGCGGGTATTCCTTGGCGATTTCGCGTGCCACGTTGAGGAACAGCCCGGTGCTGGTCTTGAGGATGTTCGCCTTGTGCACGGCGGTGATCTTCTTGCGACCCTTGCGCACGGCCATCTCGAACGCATAACGCACGATCCGTGTGCTGCCCTTGCGGGTGTTGCGGATGATCGACTGGGCGATCTCGCCATCCTCGGACAACGTCTGGCCTTCGGCGAGATAGGCTCCTTCGGTGTTTTCGCGCACCGTAATGATGTCGATATTCTCGTAGCGCGACTTGGTACCGGGAAAGCTGATCGCCGGACGCACATTGGCGTACAGGTCGAAATGCCGGCGCAGGGTCACGTTGACCGAGGTGAAACCACCACCGATCGGCGTAGTCAGCGGGCCCTTCAACGCCACTTTGTGCTTGCCGATAACCTCCAGCGTGGACGCGGGCAGCAGGTCACCGTGCTTTTCCAGCGCAACCATGCCGGCATCGACAAAGTCGTAAGTCAGATCGCAGTCGAGCGCATCGAGCACACGCAGCGTGGCTGTCATGATCTCCGGGCCAATGCCATCACCGGCGATCACAGCAATCGTCTTGCTCATGGGAAACTCCTTGAACGGGGAATCGAGCAGCGCACGCAGGTGGAGGAAGAACGGGGGCGCGCGCTGAAAACCGATCAATTATCGCCGATGTGGTGCGATGCGGCCAGTGCAAGGGGGCAGCTGGGCGCTGAAAATACTTGCACGCAGCGTTGCGGAAAGCTGCACGGGTCAACCATGCGGCGAGCATGGATACCCGAGAATGCGGGAATTCTCCGGTGATTTCGCTTCATCGGGCGTGCCTGAAACCGTCGCGGTCAACGACCTTCCCACATTGATTACTTGGCGGCGTGATCCGCGCAACCAGTCGCATCACTGGCAGCACCTGCCTCAAGCTTGTCCAGCAAATCCACCGCGCGGCGCAGATGCGGAATCACGATCGAGCCGCCCACCACCAGGCCCACGCTGAACACTTCGAAAAACTCGTCGCGCTGCACGCCAGCTTCCTTGCACTGGGCGATGTGGTAGCTGATGCAGTCGTCACAGCGAAGCACCATCGATGCCACCAGACCGAGCATTTCCTTGGTCTTCACATCCAGTGCGCCGGCCTTGTAGGTCTGCGTGTCGAGCGCGAAAAACCGCCGCACCACCTGATTATCCTCAGCGAGGATGCGGTCGTTCATGCGCTGACGGAATTCGGTGAACTCGGTGAGGCTGTCGCTCATGCCGACAACTCCAACAGCTGAGTCAGTTTGCCGCTGCGATCGGCAGCGACCAGATCGTCGAATCCGCCCACATGCTGATCATTGACGAAAATCTGCGGCACCGTGCGGCGACCGCCGCTGCGCGTCAGCATCGCATCACGCTGCGCCGGATCGGTATCGATGCGCACTTCGGTCCACTCCAGCCCCTTTGCCTTGAGCAGATTCTTGGCAGACACGCAGTACGGGCAAACGGCGGTGGAATAGACCTCGATCTTGGACATGACAGCACTCCGAACTTAAGTTGACGATAGTCCATGAATTGGGGACAGACGGTGCCTGGCTCAAGCACGCACGGCAGCAGAACCGCTGCAATCCGGCGCGGTCACAGTGGTATTGTCGCTTACCTATGATCATGGCACCACGACGACTTGCTCCACGCCTGCTGACGGCCTTGATGACCGCCGCGCTGGCGTGCGCTGCAGGCGCGCAGCAGGAAGACCGCCTGCCCGACCTTGGCAGCTCGGCCAACGCGCTGATCTCGCCACAGGAAGCGCAGGATTACGGCGCTGCGATGCTGCACCAGATGCGTGCGCTGGATCTGGTGGTGGACGATCCGCTGCTGGATGACTACATCAACGACCTCGGCTTCCGGTTGGCCGCCAACAGTGACAAGCCGAAAGATCACTTCGCGTTTTTCGTGGTGAAAGATCCGGAAATCAACGCCTTCGCCGCACCGGGCGGCTACATCGCGGTGAACTCCGGTCTGATCACGATCACCCGCAATGAAAGTGAGCTGGCCGGCGTGATCGCGCACGAGATCGGCCATATCACACAAAATCATCTGGAACGCGCCTTCGAGGACTCCAAGAAGGATGCGCCGCTGATGGCTCTGGTGCTGCTCGGTGCCATCGCTGCCGGCGCTGGCGGTCACGCCGGCGACGCACCGATTGCCGTGCTAGCCGGCGGCCAGAGCCTGATCGCGCAGAAGTCGATCAATTTCACCCGCCACGACGAGATCGAGGCCGATCGCGTCGGCATCCAGACGCTGGCAAGGGCCGGCTTCGACCCAAACGCCATGGCCAGCTTCTTCGAACGTCTGGAGGAAGTCACGAGCGCCGATGCTGGAGGCATCCAGACACCATCGCTACTGCAAAGCCATCCGGTGACCACTGAGCGCATCAGCGACGCCAAATCGCGCGCCGGTGCGCTGATAGCCGCACAGAAGCTGCGCCCCGCCCCAACCAGCATGAACAAGAGCCAGTGGGAGAAAATCACCGCGCCGATGCCGTTCGTCAAGGACCCTTCCGTGCTTACCGCCGCGGCGACAACACCCGGTCAACTGGATACCTATTCGCTGATGCGCGAACGGGCGCGCGTGCTGGCCGACGACGCACCCAAGCAGGTGATTTACTACGCCTCCAACCTGAAAGATCAGTATGGCTTCGATACACCCGCAACGCGCTACGGTTATGCGCTGGCGCTGACCCGTAGCGGTCGTGGCACACAGGCGATCGAACAACTGCAACCGCTGCTGCAGGCACACAGCGACAATCTGATTCTCAAACTGGCCATGGCCGATGCGCGCCTGCAGGCCGGTCAGCGCGCCGCCGCGCTGGCCATGTATGACGAACTCACGACACAATCGCCGCGGAATCGTGCCGTGGCGCTGGCCTACGCCGACGCACTCGTGGCAAAAGGCGACAAGGCACAGGCCACCCAGGCGGCGAATCTGCTGCGACCGCTGCTGGACAACGCCGACGAGCCGGAAATCTACAGTGCCTATGCCCGCGCCAGTGAAAAAGCCGGCGACAGCGTGCGTGCCCAGGAAGCCTTCGCCGACGCCAGCTATTACTCCGGCCGCCCGTTCGACGCGATGGAACAGCTGAAGCGGATGCTCAAGCGCACTGACCTCGACTACTACGCGCGAGTGCGCATCCAGGCACGCATCACGGAGCTGACGCCACTGGTGATGGAACTGCACAAGCGCCGGATCAGCACCGACGACAATCCCGACGGGCAGCAGCAGCCCGGCCAGCAGAATCAACTGTGCGGCGAACGCCTGTGTTTCGGCGCCGGCTAGCCATGCGCGATCCCGTGCGCCGATTCACTTAGCAATGCAGCGTTTGAACGTGCTTCGTGACAATCCGGGGCCATTGGACTAGAAATGACCTGACCCATGTCATCGAGACGTAACATTGATGGGTTGCAATACTTCCGTCATAAGCCACCGGCAGACCACCGCGTGCACAAGCGCATTTTGATCGTTGAAGACGAAGTCTCGATCCGCGAGATGATCGCGTTCGCCCTGCGCAAAGCCGGCATGGACGCGATGCAGGCCGCCGATGCCCGCGCCGCCCAGTTGGCGATTGCCGAGCAGGTGCCCGACTTGATCCTGCTCGACTGGATGCTACCCGGCACCAGCGGCCTGGAACTGGCCCGGCGCATGCGCAAGGAAGAACTCAGCCGCGAGATCCCGATCATCATGCTCACCGCCCGCGGTGAGGAGATGGATCGCGTCAACGGCCTGGAAGCCGGCGTCGACGATTATGTCGTCAAGCCCTTCTCCACCCGCGAACTGATCGCCCGCATCAAGGCCGTGCTTCGGCGCAGCCAGGGTGACGACGGCTCGGGCATGGTGGAACTGGGTGGTCTGCGCATCGACGGGCCCGCCCATCGCGTATTTGCCGGTGAGGATGCCGTGCCGATAGGCCCGACCGAATACCGCCTGCTGTACTTTTTCATGACGCATCCCGAGCGCGTCTATTCGCGCACGCAGCTACTCGATCATGTCTGGGGCGGCAGCGTCTATGTGGAAGAGCGCACGGTCGACGTGCATATCCGCCGCCTGCGCAAGACGCTGGAACCATGGAAGCTCGACGAGATGGTGCAAACCGTGCGCGGCACCGGCTATCGGTTTTCAATCAGCGCCTGAAACCATCCATGCCTGATCCGGTCGCATTTGAATTGCGTGCCGGGCTTGCAGAGGCGCAAGCTTTTGCCGATGCTGGCGACCCAGCCTCCAACGCTCGCCAGCATCCCGCCTGAATGGCACAGTCCGCGACAATATCTTTCTGGAAATTATCGATAGCGCTCGCGGCTGCCTTGCTCGCGGGTGCTTTGCTTGGTTGGTTTGCCAGCGGACACGTGGCATCCGGCGTGGCGCTTGTCGCGCTTTTCGAAGTCGTCTTGCTGCTGACTCGAATCCGTCATCAAACGCAGCCCATGATGCCCGCACCCGCTGGCGTCAGCCCTCTACAGCATGACCGTTTCATGACACGTTCCCGTCGTATCGCCTCCAGCCTGCGTGATTTGCGCAACGCCGCCAGTCATCTACCCGATGCGGTGGTGCTGCTCGATCAGCAACAGCAGGTTCGCTGGTTCAACCACGCCGCCGAGAATCTGCTCGGCCTGCGTCGGCCGCGCGACCGCGGTGTATTGCTGCATCAGCGGCTGGCAACATCGGACCTCTCCGGCTGGCTGCAGGATGGCGCGCTGGAGCCGATCAATGATGTGATGGCCCCTGGACATCCCGAGAGCCAGCTCAACGTCAGCATGTTGCCGTTCGGTCGCCGCCAACACTTGTTGCTGGCACGCGACATCAGCCACCTGAACCGACTCGAGCAGATTCGCCGCGACTTCGTCGCCAACGTCTCGCACGAACTGCGCACGCCGCTGACGGTGATTCACGGTTACCTCGAACTGATCGACCCGGAAGACGTGCCCGAACTGGCGCCCGTGCTGGGCGAAATGCGCGCGCAATCCAAGCGAATGGGGCAGATCGTCGAAGATCTGCTCACCCTGTCGCGACTGGAAACCCAGCATCAAGTCGCTGACGAACGTGTGCCGATGGCATCGCTGCTGGCCACCGTGCGCAAGGAGGCCGAGGCGCTGAGCCAGGGTCGCCATCAGATCACCCTGGAGTCGACTGCGGAAGCGGATCTACTCGGTTCGCCGAAAGATCTGCACAGCGCGCTGTCGAACCTGGTCAGCAACGCCGTGCGCTACACACCGATCGGTGGCAGCATCACCATTCGCTGGCGGCGCACGCCGGAGGGCGCGGCATATTCGGTAAGCGACACCGGTTTCGGCATTCCGGCTACGCACCTAGCGCGGCTCACTGAGCGCTTCTACCGCATTTCATCGAGCCGTTCGCGCGACAGCGGCGGCACCGGCCTGGGACTATCGATTGTCAAACACGTACTGAACCTGCATCAGGCGCAGTTGCAGATCGAGAGCATGCCGGGCATCGGGTCCACCTTTGCCTGTCATTTCGGCCATGCGCGCCTGCTGACCGCCGGCGGCAGCGACGAGAGCTGAACACCCTGCCATTTCGTTGTCTGTATTTGACCACCGGCATGGGCGAGAATGACGGCATGCCACGTCCTTCTCCCGACTCGCCGCCTCCGATCGATCTCAGCGCACCGCACCTGTATCTCAGCAGCGAGCTGGCCACGCTGGAATTCAATTTCCGCGTGCTGGCAATGGCCCGCGATGCCGGCGTGCCGATCCTCGAACGGCTGCGCTACCTGAGCATCGTGGCGAACAATCTCGATGAATTTTTCGAGGTGCGCGTGGCGATGCTCAAACATCACCATGCCTATGGCACGTCTGCGCCCGGGCCGGACGGCATCACGTCGGGCGAGTTGCTCACGCGCATCCGCCGCCGTGCGCTGGATCTGGTCACCGAGCAGTTTGCCACCTGGCAGGATCATCTCGTTCCGCAGCTGGATGCGGAGAACGTGCATGTGCTTACCCGCAAGCAGTGGACGCCGAAACAGCGGCGCTGGCTGCAAGGGTATTTCGAGCACGAGGTGCTGCCGGTGCTATCGCCGCTGGGGCTGGATCCGTCGCATCCGTTTCCGCGCATCCTCAACAAGACGCTCAACATCGCCGTGGTATTGAAGGGTCGCGACGCGTTTGGCCATGAAGGACACATGGCGCTGGTGCGGGCACCACGCTCTCTGCCACGCATTATCCGCGTGCCCGACGAAGTCAGTGGCGAAGGCAGTCATTTCGTATTTCTGGCCGAGTTGCTGCAGGCGTTTACCGACCTGATGTTTCCCGGCTTCAAAGTGGTCGGCTCGTACCAGTTCCGGGTCACCCGCAACAGTGAGCTGATCGTCGAAGAAGCCGAGGTCGAGAATCTGGCTCACGCGTTGAGCGAAGAGCTGATCGGCCGCGGCTACGCGCGTCCGGTGCGGCTGGAAATCGCCAACGATTGCCCGAAGGCGATCACCGCGATGCTGACGCGCAACTTCGAGCTGGAAGACACCGACGTATATCGCTGCGACGGCCCGGTCAACATCATCCGCGCCCAGCTGATCTACGACCTGCTCGATCGTCCCGAGCTGAAATTTCCGCGTTTCAATCCGCAGCTGCCGGCGGCATTGGATGGCGCGAAGAACAAGTTCGACCTGATCAGCCAGCGTGACGTGCTACTGCACCACCCTTACCAGAACTTCGCCGCCGTGATCGACCTGTTGCGCCAGGCCAGCGTCGACCCGCAGGTGCTGGCGATCAAGCAGACGCTCTATCGAGCCGGTGAGGACACGCCGCTGGTCGGCCTGCTGGTGGAAGCGGCGCGCAACGGCAAGGACGTGACCGTAGTGATCGAGCTGCGCGCGCGCTTTGACGAAGCCGCCAACATCCAGCTCGCCGTGCGGCTGCAGGAGGCCGGCGTGCAGGTGGTCTATGGCGTGGTGGGCTACAAGACGCACGCCAAGATGATGCTGATCGTGCGGCGCGAGGGCAACGGGCTGCGCCGCTACGCGCACCTGTCCACCGGCAACTATCACCAGATCAACAGTCGTACCTACACCGACATCGGCCTGATGACGGCCAACCCCGAGATCGGCGAAGACCTGCACAAGATCTTCCAGCAGCTGTCGGGGCTCGGACCGATGATCAAGCTCAACTGCCTGCTGCATTCACCATTCACGTTGTACACCGGCCTGGTCGCGAAGATCGAACGTGAGACGGCGCATGCCAAGGCGGGACGCCCGGCGCGCATCGTCGCCAAGCTCAATGCGATGAACGAATCGCATGTGATCGAAGCGCTGTACCGCGCGTCGCAGGCCGGTGTGGAGATCGATCTGATCGTGCGCGGCGCCTGCACGCTGCGACCCGGGTTGCCGGGTATTTCAGAGCGTATTCGCGTGCGTTCGATCATCGGGCGCTTTCTCGAACACAGCCGTGTGTACTGGTTTGCCAATGACGGGGAACCGGAACTGTATTGCGCCAGCGCCGACTGGATGGCGCGCAACCTGATGCGCCGCATCGAGGTGGCATTTCCGATTCTCGATGCGGAATTGTCCGCGCGCGTGTTCGAGGAAACGCTGGCCAGCAGCCTGGCCGACAACACGCAGGCGTGGCTGCTCGACAGCAAAGGCGTCTACACGCGTGCCGAGCCTGGCGAAAACCCGCCATACAGCGCGCAGCAGAGTCTGCTCGAGCGGTACTGTCCGTGAGGTTTCACTCTTGCACAGAACATCATTCCGTTGTGCGTGACGTCAGCCTCACTCGTGCGTGCGAGAATCGGACTTCATTCGATCAGGGAGGCTTGACGTGAGTCCAGCCGATTCGACACCGATCCAGGATGGCGAACTGATCGCCGCCGTAGACATGGGCTCCAACAGCTTCCATATGGTGGTGGCACGGATGGAGCACGGCGAGCCGCGCGTGATCGACCGGCTGCGCGATAGCGTGCGGATGGCTGCCGGCCTGCGCGCTGACGGCACGCTGGACGCCGAGCGTCGCGCCCGTGCGATGAACTGCCTCGCCCGTTTCGGCCAGCGCATCGCCGGCCTGCCGTCATTGCGCGTACGTGCGGTGGCCACCAACACAGTGCGCCGACTCGCTTCGCCACAGACATTCCTGACCGCTGCCGAGAGCGCGTTGGGCCATCCGATCGAAGTGGTCTCCGGCCGCGAAGAAGGCCGGTTGATCTTTCTCGGCGCGGCGCACGACCTGCCCGCCTCGCGCGAGCCGCGGTTGGTCATCGATGTCGGCGGTGGCAGCACCGAGTTCATCATCGGTCGCGGACTGGCGCCACTGCATACCGAAAGCATCCAGGCCGGCTGTATCGCCTCGACGCTGCGCTTTTTTCCCGGCGGCAAGCTCACCCGCAAGCGCTGGCAGCGTGCGCGCAGCGAAATTGGCGTGCTGCTGCAGCAGTTCGACGAGGACTACCGCGAATCGGGCTGGCAGGATGCGTACGGCTCCTCCGGCACGGCCAAGTCGATTGGCGCGGTGGTACAGGCGATGAAGTTTTCCGACGACGGCATCACGCCCTCGTCACTGGCCTCGCTACGCGACGCGATACTCGACCAGGGCCAGATCAGCCTGCTCAAGCTACCCGGCCTGATCGAGGAGCGCGCTGCGGTGATCGCCGGTGGCGTGGTGATTTTCGAGGCTGCCTTTGCCGCACTGGGCATCGAGCGGCTGCGTGTGTGCGAAAGCTCGATGCGCGAAGGGCTGATGTGGGATCTGATCGGCCGCGCCGGCGGTAGCGATCCGCGCACCGCCAGCATCGACGCGCTGGCCGCCCGCTATGGCGTGGATCGTGCCCAGGCAAGGCGCGTGGAATCCACCGCGCTGATGCTGTTCGATCAGGTCGCCAAACCGTGGAAACTCGATGCCGATGCGCGTGAGTGGCTGTCGTGGGCCGCGCGCGTGCACGAGATTGGTCTGGCCATTGCGCACAGCCAGCACCACCACCACGGTGCCTATATCCTGCGCCACGCCGACCTCGCCGGTTTTTCGCGACAGGAGCAGCAACTGCTCGCCGCGGTGGTCGAAATGCATCGGCGCAAGCCGGACAAGGCACTGATCGCCACCCTGCCGCTACGCTATCGTGCGCTCGCCCGCTACACCACGGCACTGCTGCGCCTGGCCGTGCTGTTCCGCCGGGCGCGCCGCGCCGAGTCGCTACCGCAGATGCGGCTGGCCGCGACCAGTCAGAAACTGCGCCTGACTCTGCCGCTGGCCTGGTTCGATCAGCATCCGCTCAGCGAATCCGACCTGCAGCAGGAGCAGTCACCGATGGTTGAGCTCGGACTGAAGCTGGACCTGTCAAGCAGTTGAACCCATCGGCTTTCATGAACCATGCCGGTGGTGTGCGCGTATCATGTGCGCACGCCAAAACCGTCTGATGCCCATGCTTAAATCACTGCTCGCCACCCTCCTGCTGCTCGCGCCACTAACGCTGGTACCACTGACGCTGACAGCACAAACCGCCAAGCCTGCGCCCGCAACGGCTGCCGCGATAGCGTCGGCAGAAGTCGTGCTGCATACCTCACAGGGCGACATCACCGTGTCGCTCTACGGCGACAAAGCGCCCAAGAGCGTGGCCAATTTCCTCCAATACGTGCGCGACGGCTTCTACGACGGCACCGTGATGCATCGGGCAATCCCTGGCTATCTGGTGCAGGGCGGCCTGTATACGCGCGACCTGCAGCCAAAACGCACACGTCCGGCAATCGCCAGTGAGGCAGACAACGGCCTTTCCAATCTGCGCGGCACCCTGGTGGTCGCGCGCGGCGCGGATCCCAATTCCGGCACATCGCAGTTCTTCTTCAACCTGGTCGACAACCGTCGACTGGACTTCACCGGCAACCAGAGCGGCCTGACCTGGGGCTATACCGTGTTCGGCAAAGTCACCAGGGGCATGGACGTCGTCGACAAGATCGCCGCGCTGCCAACGCGGGGACTCGGACCATTCGCCGCCGACGTGCCCAATCCGCTGGTGGTGATTACCAGCGCCCGCGTCGTGGGTGAGGATGCGCCGGCAGATGCCTCCAGCACCGCTGCACCCGCCACCGCCAAGCCGGCCAAGAAATCCGCCAAGCATCAGGGTTGATCATCACGATGGCCACCCTGTTCATCGCCGATCTGCACCTGGATCCATCGCGCCCACAGATCACCGCACTGTTCGAGAACTATCTGGCCAGCGACGAAGTGCGTCATGCCGACGCGCTTTACATCCTCGGCGATCTGGTCGAGGCGTGGATCGGTGACGATGACGATGCCGAGCTGCCGCAGCGCATTGCAACGGCGATCCGCGCTGTGCGCGATGCTGGCGTGCCGGTGTATTTCATGGTGGGCAACCGCGACTTTCTGCTGGGCGAAACATTCGCACAACGCGCCGGCCTTACCCTACTCGACGATGGCACCGTGCACGAAATTCAGGGGCGCCCCACCCTGCTGATGCACGGCGACGTACTTTGCACCGATGACGTCGCCTACCAGAACGTACGCCGGCAGGTGCGCACGCCGCAGTGGAAAGCACAGATCCTGTCCATGCCACTCGAAGCCCGCAGGGCGTTTGCCGCCAAGGCTCGAGAAGATAGCCGCGCCCACACCGGCACCACGCAGGAAAGCATCATGGACGTCAACGCCGATGCCGTGCAGCAAGCCCTGCGCGATGCCGGCGTTACCCGACTGATCCACGGCCACACCCATCGCCCCGCCGTGCATTCGCTCGAACTGAATGGCGAAGCTGCCGAACGCATCGTGCTTGGCGACTGGTACGAGCATGGTTCAGTACTCAAGGTGACACACGATGGCGTCGAACTGCATGGTCTCGCCGTCACCTGATCGTTGCCGCGAGTCCGACAGCGGCATGTTTTAGGGCTCTAGCCATCCGCCTGTCTGTCGAACGGCAATCCAGCCGGCGGATGCAGCATCATGAAAAATCACACCATCCTGCGCTGGTGCGCATGCGTATTGCTTGCCATCGCGCTGCTGTTCGCCGTCGGCCTCTGGTGTACTGGTTCACTGGTTGATCCATCCCGCGCAGCACTCGGTGGGCTCACCACCAGCTGACCTGCCTGCACGATCGGTGAGTTTTCATAGCGCATCCGGGTCACTCATCTACGACTGATTCGCGGCAGGTGAACCTGGTCGAGGTGCAGTGCTGCTCCTGCACGGCGTAAGGACAAACCCTCTCAGCATGCTCGACTCCACCTGCTTTCGGCACGCCGCGGGACATGCCGTGTTGTTGATCGATTTCCTGGCATCCGTTGAAAGCCCCTGTGACACGATCAGCTTTGGTTATCGCGAAGCGCATGACGTGTATGCACGGCTGCAACAGCCACTGACCGCTCCATAACGCAGCCCAACCGCCTGTAAAGAACGTTTCGTTATGTGAGTATTCCAAATACTCATTCCATTTAGACGTCTAGATGTCCATATGTTGTGTACTATTCATCTCGTACTCAGCATCGTCTTGACGATCGCCATAGGGGCGAAAGAGTGCATTGAACCCATCGGATCCAGTGGCATTGATGCCGCATGAAACCGTCGATCCATACCCATGGACCGATGATGTGACATGAGCAAATCGCCTGGCATACCGCATCCATACCCAAGCTTTCGAGAGTCCAACTTTGAAAAATCGAACTACGCTCAGGCCTGACGCGCTTGCAATGGCGCTGGGCACCGCACTGGCAGTTGTCGCCACACCGCTATTCGCCCAGTCGACCACGGGCAGCATCTTCGGGCAGGCACCTACGGTCGGCAATGAAACCGTACAGGTCAGAAGCAACACTGGCATCTCGCGTGTGGTGACTGTGGACAGTCACGGCCATTACGTAGCGAGCGAACTTCCACTGGGCACCTACACCGTATCGCTGCTGCGCGATGGCCAAGTGGTCGATACGCGCAGCGACATCGACCTGCGCGTGGGCACCGGTTCGGATGTGTCGTTTCAACCCGCGGCGGTAAAGGATCTCAACGCGGTAAAAGTCAGCGCCAACGCGCTGCCACCGATCGACGTCACCAGCGTCGATTCGCGCACGGTGATTACCTCAGCTGAGCTGGCGCAGCTGCCATTGGGCCGCTCTGCGGAAGCCATCGCACAACTGGCACCCGGCGTGGTGAACAACAGTGGCGGTTATGTGGGACCGACCGGGCAATCGCTGGTCAGCTTCGGTGGCTCAGCCGCGAGCGAGAACGCGTATTACATCAATGGCTTCAATACTACCGATCCACTGCGTGGCTTCGGTGGACTCACCCTGCCGTACGGTGCCATCGAGCAACAGGAAATTTATACCGGCGGCTACAGCGCGCGCTACGGCCGCTCCGATGGCGGCGTGATCAACATGGTCGGCAAAAGCGGCACGGATCAGTGGCATTTCGGCGGGCAAGTGCTGTGGGAGCCAGACTTCGCGCACGCCGATGCAAGCAACACCTATTACACCAATGGACTGCCATCGTCGCCGATCGCCGGCAACCTGTATGACCCGAACAGCAAGAATCGCCAGTGGACGAAAACATACGACGCCTATCTTGGCGGCCCGCTGATCAAGGACAAACTGTTTCTGTTTCTCGCTGCCGAGACCTCTACCCAGGATGGCGATACGGTCAACAACGTATCCAAGGCGCAGCCTTATGTGCGCTACCAGTACCAGCAACCCAAGTGGTACGGCAAACTGGACTGGAATATCACCGACAGCAACATTCTCGAGCTCACCGGCGCCTCAAACAAGGATCAGACCAACGGTAGCATCTACAGCTACGACTATAACGCGCTGAAGCCGGGCAGCTTCATCAACTATGCCGACAGCATCAAGACCGGCGGTGACGTCTATACGGCCAAGTTCACCAGCTACATCACCGACAGCCTCACGCTCACCGCCACCTACGGCAAGATGAAAACTGTCAGCTACGATGCGCCGGGCGGCTACGACAGCAGCCTGACCTATCTTGCCGACGTGCAGAATCAGAACCCCGCATTGAATGGCGGCACACCGATCAGCAACAATCAGATCACGCAATCGCTATATAACGGCAATCGCCATAACGACACCAACAATCTGCGCCTCGACCTGACCTATCAGTTGGGCCAGCATGCCATCTCGTTCGGCGTCGACAACCAGAATGCGCGCGCCATCGACCAGGGCAGCCAGACTTCCGGCCCGGGCTATTACTGGGATTACGCATACACCACCACGCCGACGGTTGCGTTGATTCCCAATCTCGGCGTGGGTGCGCCGGCCAATTATTCGAATGGCGCATCCGGCTATTACGTGATCAAACACGTCAACAGCTCGATTGCCAGCGTGCGCTCCGCCCAACGCGCGCAATACATCGAAGACAAATGGCAGGTCAGCGATCGCTGGCTGCTGTCGCTGGGCCTGCGCAACGACCAGTTCACCGACTACAACGCCGATGCGCAGTCCTATATCCGTCAGACCGCACCACAGTGGGCCCCACGACTGGGATTTAGCTGGGATGTGAATGGCGACGCCAGCTTCAAGGTCTACGGCAACGCTGGCCGTTACTATCTCGGATTACCGCTCAATCCCGCATTCAATGCCGCCGGCGCGTACGTGGCCACCCAGCAATACTTCACCTATAGCGGTGTCGCTGCTGACGGCACGCCAACCGGGCTCATGCCTTTCTCCAACCCGGTATCGCCCAACAATACATACGGTGTATTGCCCGATCCAAAAACGGTGACCGCGCAGAACCTGAAGTCGGAATACCAGGATGAATTCATCCTCGGCTTTACCAAAGCGCTCGACGATCAGTGGGTGTATGGCGCCAAGCTGACGCAGCGCATTCTGCGCAACGCCATCGACGACTACTGCGATGTCAGCGCGATCGAAAGCAAGGCTGCTTCGCTGGGTTACGACGTCAACGCCACCAACAGCTGCTACCTGATCAATCCAGGCCGAGCCAATACGTTTACCGTGGCCGATACCAGCGGCACCTATCACAGCGTGACGCTGACCAACGCCGAGGCCGGCTTTCCACCGCTGAAGCGCCAGTACTACGGGCTGGAGACCTTTCTCGAGCATCCGTTCGATGGCAAGTGGTACGGCAAGATCGATTACGTTTTCTCGCGCAGCTACGGCGATACTGAAGGTCAGCTCCGTTCTGACATCCAGCAGACAGCCGCATCGACCAGCATCGACTGGGACTTCCCGGAATTGATGTCCTATAGCAACGGCGCGCAAAGCAACGACCACACGCACCAGATCAAGCTGTTCGGCTACTACCAGCTCACACCCCAATGGCAGGTCTCGGGCAATCTGCAGATCGTCTCCGGTAACCCTCGCAACTGCCTGGGTTACTACGGTCCCAATCAGACCGATCCGGACGGCTACGGCAGCTACTACCATTGGTGCGGTGGTCAGCCGTCACCACCCGGCACGCATCGCCTGCCGTGGAACAAGCAGGTCGACGTGGGCGCAACCTATCGGCCATCGTTCGGGGAAGGCAAGCTCGCGTTTTCGGTGAATGTCTTTAACCTGTTCAACGGACAGGCCATCCTCAACGCCTATCCGTACTTCCAGATATCACCAGGCACGCCAGATCCGCTGTACGGCTCGGCCGTGGTGCGCCAGCTGCCCCGCTACGTGCGTCTGAGCGCAACCTACGATTATTGATGGGCCAGTGATTTTCAATAAAGCTGTCGCTACCCGGTAGCATACGAAAAGGGACGCCGCGAGACGCCCCTTTTCGTTATCAACAAGGCGTGGCTTGCATTTAGACGTCCGAAAGCACTTTTCCGATTGCAGCCAGCAGCAGCGATGCGCTGAAATTGTCGATGAAGATCGCGCTGCGCTCGTTCTCAGCCTGGCACAGCCTTGATCGCTCGCACTGGAAGAATCACCGACTGCTCTGGCTAGTCACGGTTTCGCTAGAGCGCGCGATCGCGAGCAGCCAGTCGGCCGTCATCGTCGGTGCGGTGACCGGCAACATATGACCACCGTCCACCAGCTTCAGCGTGGCGTGTGGAATTTTCTGCTTGAGCGCCTCGCCGTGCCGCCGGTAGCTGAGCACCCGATCCTGCCGGCCGTACAGCACATCGATCGGCAGGCGCAGTGCCGCGTACCGGCGCTCCATTGTCGGCATATCAGCGGAGATCGCGAGCATGTCGGTTGATGCGGCATAGAAGCTGCGCGGCCTCAGTCCCAGCAGACCACCGCCTTTAACGCGAAAATCCTTCGGCACCGGTTCCGGCCCAAACACGACTTCCAGCACCTTGGCCCCTGTCTTGATCGACAACGGTATGGCCAGAGTGTGCGATATCACGCGACGCATCAGCGCCGATGGAATGGCCAGACCGCGAAAGGCTGCGGGTGGGTCAGTTTCCGCGTGCGTCAGCGGGGCGATCAACGCCAGTCGCGACACGGACTGCGGATGGTTCAATGCAACGGCCAGCGCGAGCGCACCGCCCAGTGAATGCCCAACGAGCATGGGCTTGTCCAGTTTCAACGCGTCGATAAAGCCAGCCACGGTCGCTGCTTGCGAAAAGATAGCTGCGGACGACTGCGCGCCACGCGTCGAATAGCCTGCGCCCGGTCGGTCGATAAGAATGACGCGATGCGAGCGTGCCAACTCCTGCATTGGCAAATAGGCAAAGTTGAGCAGCTGTCCGGCCAGGCCGTGCACGATGACGATGGCCGGTCCACTGCCCTGCTCGACGTAATGAATACGATCCCCGCCAATGTCGACAAACTTGCCCTGCGGCGGCAGTGCCTTTTCCACCTTATTTGCAACGTAGGAAGAAAAGACCGCGAGCCCTGCAATCACAATGATCAACAAAACGATGATCGAAAGAACGATGGTCACAAGCTTGCCCTCGTTTTTGCCGGAGTCTGCTCTTCTGCAACGTAGGCTGCATCACTACCCACGTGTTTGGCCACTTTACGCCGCTCGAAGCGCATCGCCCCATCCTCCAGCTTGCCGAAGCGGAAAGCGGCCAGGTCAAACGCGTAATTCTGATGATAGATCCAGGGCTTGTGCAGGCCCTGCCTTGGCAACGATGCTGCCGCACGCTGGATGTATCCTGACGTCAGATCAACCGCCGGCTGCGTACCTACGTCCTGGTTGTCCAGTACGGGCACGCAGGTGTCATAGCCATTCGTCTGCATATGCTGCAACAGACGCGCAACATACTTGGCCACCAGCTCGGCCTTCAGCGTCCATGAAGCGTTGGTATAACCAAATGTCGAAGCGAGGTTCGGCACGCCGCTGGACATCATGCCCTTGTACGACACGGTGTCGCCAAGATTTATCGGCCTGCCGTCAACCGTGATCTTTGCGCCGCCGAGTAGTTTCAACTTCAGGCCTGTCGCAGTAACGATGATATCGGCATCGAGCAGCTCACCGCTGCGCAGGCGCAACCCGGTGCTCGTGAACGACTCGATTTCATCCGTAACGATCGATGCCTTGCCGGCGTGTATCGCCTTGAACAAATCGCCATTGGGCACAATGCACAGCCGCTGATCCCACGGCTTGTATCGCGGCGTCAGGTGTTTGCCGATATCGAAGTCGGGACCGAGCTGCTTGGCCGCCATCTTGAGGATCGCCTTCTTGGCTGCTTCGGGCTTGCGGCGAGCGTAGTTGTAGAGATACATGCTGAGCAGCACGTTCTTGGTACGAACAAGCCGATGTGCGATCGTTGATGGAAACCATCCACGCAGTTTGTCGGCAATCGCGTCACGCGATGGCAATGCAAAAATATAGGTCGGCGAACGCTGCAGCATGGTGACGTGTTTTGCCGTAACGGCCATCGTCGGCACCAGGGTCACCGCCGTCGCGCCGCTGCCGACCACTACCACGCGTTTGTCCGCATAAGCCAGACCGGCAGGCCATTGCTGGGGATGCACGATCTGTCCCGCAAACTGGTCCATGCCCGGCCACTGCGGAGCGTGGCCCTGATCGTAATCGTAATAACCACTGCACATATGGAGAAAGCTGCAGGTGTAGCGCCGACGTTCGACGTGGCCATCGGCGCTGCGCTCGACCTGCACGCTCCAGCGCGCAAGCGATGAATCCCAGTCGGCGCCGATCACCTTGTGTTCGAACTGTATCGTCTTGTCGATTCCGAACTCGCGCGTCGTATCTTTGACGTAGTCCAGAATGCTCTGGCCATCGGCGATGGCCTTGTCGCCCTGCCATGGGCGAAAGCTGAAACCCAAAGTGTACATATCCGAGTCCGAGCGGATGCCGGGGTAGCGGAACAGGTCCCACGTACCCCCGAGACTCGACCTACTCTCCAGGATGGCAAAGCGCGTCGATGGCAGCCGATCACGCAAATGGTAGGCCGCCGCGATACCGGACAAACCTGCCCCGACGATCAGCACGTCGTAGTCGACGTCAGCGTTTGGCTGTGCATGCACGGAACCATGCTGAGCAGTCGCTGACAAGGCATTGCTGGCGGATACGTTGAATTCGGTAATCGATGTCATGCGATCGTCCATTGCTGATGGTGGCGTACGGCAGGCTTGGGGACGTCCATACGCAAAGCGAAGATTTCAACCAGCCTTTTGAGTGTCTGTACTGTTTTTGCCGCCACCGCCGAGCATCTCGCGGGCGCGCCGAAGCACCACCAGCTGATAGGCCGAACCAAGCAGACGTATGACTTTGTCGAGTACCCACGCATCCTTGCCCACCAACACGCGGCGCGCGTTGCGTTCGACGCCGGCGAGGATCTGCAGTGCGGCGGTGTCCGGCGTGGTGACGTTGATCAGGCGATTGGCGCGGCGGCGGTGCGTCTCTTCGTCCTGCCCGGTTGCATCGACAATCTGCTGGTCGATCCGCGACGCGTTCACGATATTGGTGGCGACACCACCAGGGTGGATGCTGGTCGCGCTGACCGGCGCACCTTCCAGTTCCAGCTCCATCCGCAGCGCTTCGGTATAACCACGCACGGCAAACTTGCTGGCGTTGTAGGTGCTTTGCGTCGGCATCGCCATCAGGCCGAACAGGCTGGACAAGTTGATCACATGGCCTTCGCCGGAAGCGTGCAGGTAGGGCAGAAACGCCTGCGTACCGTGCACCACGCCCCAGAAGTTGATGCCCATGATCCATTCGAAATCTTCAATCGATGCTGTAGCGGCGGATGCCGTATGTGCAACGCCGGCGTTGTTGAAAATCAGGTTGATCTTGCCGTGTACTTCATTTGACTGCCTGGCCCAGCTGAATACGGCCGCGCGGTCGGACACGTCCAGCGTCTGGGTGGTGACCTTCACCGTGTAAGCGGCGCACATCGCGGCGGTCTGCTTGAGGCCGTCTTCGTTGCGATCACTGAGTGCCAACCCGCAACCTCGTTTGGCCAACTCGACCGCGAGACTGCGCCCCATACCGGATGCGGCACCGGTAATCGCGGCGACCTTGCCTTTGAAGTGGCGCATTGCAGTTACCTCAATAGCCAAGAAATTCTGGTGTTACTCATCACCACTTTAAATTTTGTACTTTCTGCTGTCAAATGTGTTCATGAAGAAAAAGGCAGAGACCGTCGCCACTGGCCGTGCTTACGGCGGCATTGCACACGAAGATCGGGCCGCCGAACGGCGCGATGCATTGATCCAGGCGGCCACCCAGGTGTTCGGCACCGTGGGCTTTCGCAAGGCAACCGTGAAATCGATCTGCCGGCAAGCCAAGTTGAACGATCGCTATTTCTACGCCGCGTTCGACAGCGCGGATCATCTACTGCGCGTCACCTACGAGCACCACGCCCAACGTCTGCATGCTTCACTGCAACAAGTGATACAAAAGCAGGGCGAGAAGCTCGAGGCAAAGGTGGCTGCCGGGCTACGGGTGTTCTTTTTGTTCCTGCGCGATCCCTGTGCGGCGCGCGTGCTGATGCTTGAAGTCATGGGCGTCAGCGCGGAAACCGACGCCACTTATCAACGCAACATTTTCGAGTTTGCCAGGCAGATTATTTCTTTCGTCGATAAGGCGACGCAGGATGCACTGGGCGATCACGATGATCAGCGCATCGTGGGTTTTGCGCTGGTCGGCGCCATGATCAATGCGGGTACGGCATGGCTGCTGTCCGACTATCGTGACTCGGAGGAGAAAATGGTGCACAACTGCAGCCAGGTATTGCTGGGCACCTATGCCTACGCCGTCAAACAGGCGCGTCAGTCAGCACGATCTGCCAGATCGACATCCGCCACTCGAACGAGACGCTAGTCCACAGAACCCGCATGCTGATTGATCGCCTTCTGAGACTGCCGCCGCGAACCTCGCGCAGTGTTCGGCACCGTGACGTGGCTTTCACCATGCGTGACGGCGTGACTCTGCTAGGCGATATCTACCTGCCCGCCAAGCCATCCGGCGAGCCGACGGTGCTGCTGCGCTCACCCTATGGACGTCACAGCGTTATCGCACTGCTCGCCCAAGCCTTCGCGAATCGCGGCTATATCGCCGTGATTCAAAGCTGTCGGGGAACGTTCGGCTCAGGCGGTCAGTTCAATCCGTTTTTCCAGGAAGCCGACGACGGTATCGACACGGTGGAATGGATCGAAAAGCAGCCGTGGTTTTCGGGCAAGCTCGGCCTGCACGGCGGCAGTTACATGGGCCAGGTGCAATGGGCGATCGCCGCCGAACTAGGCGACCGCCTCTCCGCGATTTCGACCGTGGTAACGACCAGTGATTTCCAGGAAGCGATCCACGACGGTGGTGGATTTCGCTTGCAGGACCTGCTGGTCTGGGCACGTAAGCTCGATCAACAGGAGAGCGGCCAAGGCTTGCGCAACGCGCTAAAGCGCGTATTTGGCGATCCCCTGAATCGCATCTATCACGAACTACCGGTCGAGACGCTGGACGTCAAGGCGCTGGGAAAACGCATCGACTTCTGGCGCGAATGGACAACGCGCGATCCTGACGACGTCTTCTGGGAGCCGATCCGTTTTACCAAGACGATTGACCGCATCAAGGCACCGATGAGCATGGTCACCGGTTGGTCCGATTTTTTCTTCACCTACCAGATGCGCGATTTCAGGCTGTTGCGCGCACAGGGAAGCACGGCGCGCATCAGCGTCGGTCAATGGACGCACGGCAGTCCGGGCATGATCGGCGAAAGCCTGCGCGATGCGCTGGAGTGGTTCGACATCTATCTCAAGGGCAAACCGCCAGCTCGCCCCCAGGATCTCAATCGCGTGAAGTTCTGGGTCAACGGGCCGAACGAATGGCGCGAAGCAAAGACGTGGCCTCCTGAAAATAACGTGGCGACGCGCCTTGCGCTCAACGCGGACGGCCGACTCAGCGATGGCGTCATCACGCCTGGCGTGCGGTCGTTCACTTACGATCCATCCGATCCCACGCCAAGCCTTGCCGGACCCACGCTTGCCAATGCAAAGGGGCGCGGCAACGTGCGTTCTCTCAGCATGCGAAAAGACGTGCTGACATTCGATGGTCCCACTCTCGATCAGCCGATAGAGATCATTGGCGATGTCATCGTTACCCTGACGACATCAGCCAGCCGCCCGCATCACGATCTCTTTGTCTGCCTGTGCGATGTCGATCCACGCGGCCGCACGATAAACATCACGGATGGCTACATCAGGCTCCGCCCATCTTCGCCACCTGATGCGAGCCCGCGAGCGAGCGTGCTCAAGGCGTTTCCCACGTCGTGGCGAGTACCCAGCGGCCATCACCTTCGTCTGCTGGTGGCAGGTGGCGCGTTTCCTCGATTTGCGCGTAACAGGGGCGTCGATTCGAAGGATAGCGATGGCAGCGCGATGACCCCTGTCGAGATCACCCTGCACTGCGAATCCACAGCGACCTGCACGGTGGAATTCTCCACTGTTGCTCAGGATTAGGCAGCGGAGCACATAGTCCGCCGAGGCCAACGTATCGCGTCGATGCGCAGTCATACGCGTTGTTCGCGGACGTGATGGCTCAGCACGCATTCCCTGCACAATTCCTGCGAATTCGAAGGCCATAGTGGGCTTTGCCGGGTGAGTCCACGCCTCTTCGATGTTCTCGTGAGCGCGCCTCCCGAGCCTTATCCCACGTACCCACGGAGTGAACCGTATGTGCCACCTTGATCCCGATTACCTGCCAAAAACCGTTGGTACCCTCGACCGTTTTGTCCTCAACCCGAAGGCCGATATCGATGGCCTGCTGCTGAGCGACGGCACCGAGATCCACACGCCACCCCATCTATCCGCGCAGTTGCTCAAGGAGCTGGCACCCGGCGCAAAGCTCACCGTATACGGTGTGAAAACGCGCAACAGCGATTTGATCGTCGCCGTTGCCATCGACGCGGCGAACGGCAAACGCATCGTCGATGATGGCCCCAGCCCGAAACACGAGAAGCCAGGCAAACCGACGCACAAATCCGGCGAGCACGCCAAGTCGATGACGCATAGCGGCCTGATCCAACGCCTGCTGCATGGCCCCAAGGGCAATACACATGGAGCACTGTTGGACGACGGCACCGTGATCCGTTTCCCGCCGCACAGCGCCGAGCGCCTCGCTGATCTTCTGGTGATCGACGCACCACTGAGCGTTCGCGGCTATGCCCTGACGACAAGGCAGGGCACCGTCGTCGATGCCAAGGCCATGGGCAAGGACACGGCCACGCTGATCGACACGCCCAGGCCCCCCGAGCAGCACGAGAAGAAACCCAGGAAAGGTCCACACAAGGCTCATGCGACTCACCACTGACGGAAAATTGATCCTCCTCGTGGCATAGAGATCACGCGGGAGCGCTGTTTTCGAAATCAAATTTGAGGTGATTGCCAGCTTGCCGGCAGATCCGGCAAGCCGATGACGGCCGACCTTTTCGAGGAAACACCATGCACGAGCCACTGACGATCTATACGCCCACACGTCATGGCGCGATGACTCGCTGGCGCCGCGCATCCCATCCTGCACCGTGTGCTCAGCGAACGGACGAGGGTTAAGCCATGCTGACCTGGGCTCACTGCGGTGATCTGCACGTCAGCCATGAGGACGAGTACATCAGCATTCCCCGCCTGGAAACACTGGTGCGTGAAGCGAACCGCTATCTCAACAGCAGCGTGGATTTTATTTTCCTTCCTGGCGACAACGCCAACGACGGCACAGCGGAACAGTACCGTCGTTTCGTCGACATGCTGAGCGATCTCACACTACCCGTGCGCGCCATACCGGGCGATCACGATTTTGAACCCGGCACGCTCGATGCCTTTTACCCAAAGTGGTGAGCGCCCAACCGCCACAGAAAATTCCTGGCCGGCACGCGCTGGAATCACTGAATTTTTTCATGGCGGATGTACAGGCCGGTATCGGTCCGTTTCTCGGTGTTTTCCTGCAGGGCAAAAGCTGGGGCACGGGTGCCATCGGTTCGGTGATGACCATCGGCGGCATCGCCGGCATGCTCGCCACCGGTCCGGCCGGAGCGCTGGTGGATGCATCGCGCAACAAACGGGCACTGGTCGTCATCGGCAGCATATTCACCGTGCTGGCTTCCGCGCTGCTCTGGTTCTCACCCTCCTACGCGATGGTAGCCGCATCGCAGATTGCCACCGCGGTGGCCGGCGCCGCCCTGGGCCCGGCCCTTGCGGGCATCACGTTAGGCATGGTGCGCCAGGTCGGCTTCGACCGGCAGTTTGGCCGCAATCAGGTCGCCAATCACGCGGGCAACGTGATCGGCGCCAGCCTGTCCGGCTTCCTCGGCTGGAAATTCGGTTTCGCCGCGGTCTTTTCCCTGGCTGGCCTGTTCGCCGTACTCGCCATCTTTAGCGTGCTGCTCATTCCACGTAAATCGATCAACAATCGCCATGCACGAGGACTGGAAGGCGACGACCAGGATGGCGAAAAAGCCTCCGGTTTCAGCGTGCTTTTCACCAATCGGCCACTGCTGATCCTGGCCGGCGCGCTGGCCTTTTTCCATCTAGGCAATGCGGCCATGCTGCCGTTGTATGGACTGGCAGTCGTCGCGGCGCACGAGGGAAATCCGGCCATTTTTACCGCCAAAACAATTGTCGTGGCTCAACTGGTGATGGTGGCCACGTCGATGTTCGCCATCCGCATGATACGAACGCGCGGGCACTGGTGGGTGATCCTGCTGACATTTCTCGCGTTGCCGCTGCGTGGGCTGATCGCCGCCATGGTGATCAAGAGCTGGGGCGTGTGGCCGGTACAGGCGCTTGATGGCATTGGGGCCGGCCTGCAGAGCGTAGCCGTTCCTGCGCTGGTCGCGCGCCTCATGCAAGGTACCGGCCACGTCAACGTCGGCCAGGGCGCGGTAATGACAGTACAGGGACTCGGCGCAGCGTTGAGCCCGGCGCTAGGTGGCCTGATCGCGCAGATGTTCGGCTACCGCGCGGCGTTTCTTTTACTCGGAGCCATTGCGCTCGGATCCTTGACGCTCTGGCTTGGATTCGCACGCTTGTTGAAGCCCGCTTGCGGCAGCTCAGCTGACGGTCGTACAGCAGCAGCCGGTGGTATCTGATCCACGAGAATCAGAGTACCGCTAACAGTCCATCTCGACACGAGGGCCCAGCTGCGACCGTAATAACTCCAATGCGCGTTTATGCAATTGGGATATACGCCCCTTCGTTATGTTCAGTTGCTGCGCAATTTCCACGAACGGCACATGGTGATGGTAGTGAAGCGTCAGGATCATCTTCTCGCGATCCGGCAATCTCTGAAGGCCCGCTGAGATAGAGGACCTCAACTCGTCCCGCTCAAGCTCCGCATAGGCGTCAAGTGGTAGAGCGCTTCCTGGCATCGACTGTGTATCCAGTAAGAAGCCGAGGCCAAGCCCAACGGTGGTATCAATGAATGCGTCGAGCGCGTCACCATCTCGCCCCTCCTCAAGCGACTCAAGACGATCACGCGTAGCAGAGGCGGCTTCTGCTTCGCCTTGGCCGTGTAGGTGACTGGAACGCAAGCTACGAATGCCATCAAAGACGGCACCCCGAACCCGATGCCTTGCATAAGGTTGAAAACCAACACCGCGATCCGGATCGAAGCGGTCAATTGCTTCAAGCAAACCAAGCAAGGCATTCTGCGCACAATCCTGCCAAGCATCGCGAAGGAGGTACACCCGCATATAGACGTCACGGGCAACTATTCTCGTCCATGACGAATACTTCAGAATCAGTGCATCGCGGGCCGCAATGTCCTTGTCCGTGCGCCATTGATGCCAGAGTATAAGCTCGCTGCTTTCCAAGGCACTGCGTCCCTTTGCCTAGGTGTGATAGCCGCTGATAAGTGCCTGTGCCAACAAAGTCCAACCGTTGATCAGCAGAAACAAAAGGATCTTGAGCGGAAGACTGATCGTCGTCGGTGGCAGCATGATCATGCCAAGCGCCATCAGAATGGCTGCCACGACCAGATCGATAAGCAAGAACGGTAGGAAAATAACGAAGCCGATCTGGAATGCCGTGCGCAGCTCGCTCAGCATGAATGCAGGAATCAGTTGCAACGCGCCAACTTCATCGACCGATTTGGGCAGTGTCATCTTTGCCATGCTCACCACGGCTGAGAGATCTTCCTCGCGGGTCTGCCTTATCATGAATAATTTGAACGGCTCAAATGCGCGCGCCACAGCTGTCTGAGCTGGAATTTCTTTTCGCAGATACGGGTCTAGGCCTGCCTGCTTTGCGCTCTGAAAAACGGGATTCATGGAAAACAGAGTCAAAAACATTGCGAGCGTAATCAACACGCTGTTCGGCGGCGTCTGCTGTAACCCCAAGGCGTTTCGCACCAGCGAAAGCACCACGATGATCCGTGTGAACGAGGTAAGTGCGATCACCATCAAGGGAATGAACGAAAGCAGTGAAAGCAACAAGAACGATCGCAGAATCGGTGAATAGTCCTCTCCCGAGGCCCTGGCAATCGCATCTTGAATCGGATCCGCGCACCAGCCTGCGGTCGGCAAAAAAAGCGCGGCAAGCCCGAGCGCACCCCAAACCAGGTATCTCGTGCGACTACTCGGCCTCATCAGGAGCTCCGAGCGTTTCGCTGTGCTGCGGGATCAGTGAAATGCTTGTGCTCGAGCCACGCGCGCTTTCGACAATGAGATAGGCATTTCCGCGGTAGTGAATGACATGTGCGGTTGCCAAAGCACTCAGTCGGCGTGATGAGTGAAGTTGGATGCCATCAGTCGACGCGGACAGCCTTCCACTAGCCGCGGCAGGAATCCAGCCTCGCTGGCGTCCGTACATCAATATGCCGACGAATGCAGCCAGGACCAACACCGTCGCAACAATTGCCACAGCGACCGTGCCTCCGGATATCGCCGAATCCGTCCGATAAGGGATACTCTGCGTCATGGGTGCGGCAAGGAACATGACGTTGCGCCAGGCTCTTACTGTTTTCGTTGCAACGTTCACAGTATCTCTGTCACCTTGAGGCCAAAACAGTCGCCCGCGGCAACCAGCTGTCCACGAGCAATCGGCTTTCCATCAAGTTGCAGCGTCACCGCCGAGTCGAGGTCTGTATCCAGGGCAATGGACTCACCCTTGGTCAGCGAGAAGAGCCGATCCACACTTATCTCGGCACCGCCGAGCACAACATCGAGACGTACGTTCACGTGCCCAAGTAGTGCGAGGTTGCGCTTGATCAATGGTTCGCCCGGCAGAAGCTCGTAGACGGACTCTTCCAGTTCAATCGGTGCGACAAGAACTTCGTTCATGATTTCTTTTCCTGCGAGTTGAGGTCGTCCAATAGGACGGCACGCTGATCACCGCGTCGTTGCAGATAACCGCTTGCCACGACGCCATACCCTTCGATGTGAATCTGCAACGCTTCGTCGAGCCCTCGCTCGCCTACAAGCACTTCACCGACGCGAAGGTCAGAGAGTTGGGCGAGATTGACGGAACCAAAATCCATCGACGCGACAAGTTTTAGTGACACACGCTCGAGCGCCGCCTGTCGCGCCGTCAAGGCAACGCGCTTGCCCATCGAAGGGGGTACCAGTCGATCCATGAATCGCCGATCGAGGGCCAGTGACATGTTGAAGCGCCCAATGGCGATATCGACGACAAACGCTCCCAGCCGCGAGTGCTGCAATCCGCTGGGCACGTCACCCCGGATCAGTTCCGGTGGCTTTCCAGTACCTGCGCGACGATAGATCCTCGACACCAGATCGGTGAGCGCGCGTTCCCCGATGCGCGCTGCCAGCTCAAGATCGTCAATGCTCGAGGTCGCCACCAAATGGCGACCAATCGCACCGAAGTCTTTGTTGCCCAAATGCAAAACCGCCGAACCCACTTCAGTCGTGGCGAGTAACGCGTGTTGCTTGTTGTCCGGCTTCGCATCATCGCTGGCTGCACGCACAGCAACGTCAGCAGCGGCACCGTCGACCCACCACTGATCGGCCCAGTCGGTGAGCTGCGCCGCAAGAAGCGATTGTGCGGCGAAGCGTCGACTCTCGCCGATCCAACCAAAACGTACCTCGCTATCCATGTCCCTAGCCACCGCTCTGCGTTGAGTCATATAGTTGCTGCAGCATGTCGCCAGAGATGGTCATCACACGCGAGCTAGCCTGGTAGCCGCGTTGAATGACGATCATATCCGCGAGCTCCTGGGTCAAATCGACATTGGACATTTCCAGGCTGCTGCCATCGATAGTGCCAAACGCAGATGTTCCTGGGCGGCCAATTTGCGCTGTCTGATTTTGCGGTGGCAGATAGAGGTTTCCTTGAATCGTCTGCAAATCACTTTCATCGGCAAACGTAGCCAGCGCAAGCTGCGGGCCCGCCTTGGTTTCACCATCGCCATAAGTGAGCTGCAGGATGCCGTTCGTATCGAACGATTCGCTGGAAACACCAACGACGCCATGGCCATTCTGAACCTGCGCGGTCAGACTGGTCGCCGACCCGGAGACACTCGTTGCACCACTCAGGGCGTTTGGCGTACCGAAGTTGAAAGCAATCGATTGCGCCGTGCCGCCAGAGGTGTTCGTGACGGCGATGGTGTTCGAACCCGTCGCGGGTGAACCGTCGCCGTTGAATCCAATCGTACCGCTTCCGACGGTGGTTCCACTGCTATTGGTGATCGTGACAGCCCATGTATTTTCACCCGTCTTACCGGTGTACGAGAGCGCAACCGTAAGTGCCTGGGAGTTGCCTTGCGAATCGTAAACGGTGACGTCGCTGACGCTGTCGGTAGTCTGAGCCGTTGATAGGTTTCCGACCATATTGACGGTAGTCGTGGCCTGTGCCGGCAACGTCTTCAGCGAGCTGATATCGATATTGCCAAAGCTACCGGTGGGACTGTATCCCTGTACTAGGTATTGGTTGGCTGAGTCGACAAGTTGACCTGACGAATTGAATTCAAACTGACCTGAGCGTGTGTAATACAGATTGCCTTCCGAGTCCTTCAGCATGAACAATCCATCGCCCTGAATAGCGACATCGGTATCGGTACTGGTCTGTTCGATCTGGCCCTCGGTCGTATCTTGGCCGGTGCCGGCGATCTTCGTACCGTCGTCATCCATAACGTTTTCGAAAAACGAATCGCTTCCGCGAAAACCCGGTGTATTCATATTGCTGATGTTGTTGCTGATCGTATCCAGGCTCTGGGAGAAGCCAAACAGACCCGAGACACTGTTGTACAACGCTTGCATGATTCCGCCGCTCATAGCTTTCTCCTTATGGCGTAACGAGCGTTATTTGCGACAAATTCACACCCGTAACGACGTTGCTACTGGTTGTGACCGTAAGCTGCACACCATTAGTGCTGTATTGAATGCCAGTGACTTTTCCCGTCGTGGTAGAGCCATCCGCATTTGTCAATTGGACCGAATGGGAAAGCAGACCAAGCGACTGGTCGGACGAATCGAGCGTGAGCAGGTTGTTGATACCCGTTATCTGCTCACTCTGCTGCTCAATGCCAACGAACTGAGCTAGCTGCGTGAGAAATTGACTGTTATCGAGAGGCTGCATCGGATCCTGAAACTGCAGCTGACTCACGAAGAGCTGGATGAAGTCCTGCTCATTGATACCTGAATTGCTTAGCGTCGATGGATCGGTCGTGTTCAATGCACTACCAATAGCTGCAACTGACATATCGTTCTTCCCCTTAATTAGCAGAGCGCGAAGACCAGACTTCGCGGCCATTCAACATGATTCTTTGCAATGCAACACCTCGCTCCGACGCTTCACTTCGGAGCGTGTCAACAAGGTGTACTGCCTCGCGATCGCTCATCCGGTAATCGCGAAGCCACGCCACCTTGCCGCCTCCGGGCTGCTGTGTGAAACGCAAGGATCGCTCGGCCCAATACGCTGTCGATCCCGATGTCGCAGATACTTCTGAAACAACCGTGGCTGGCGAGAGGTCGTTGCTCGGTGACTCCATTGCGCTTTGAACTTCCCGCGCCGCCGCCTGAACGGGCGTCGATATGTTGACTGCAGCCGCGCTTGCACCCGCTTGTACGCTTACTGGAGAAACGGGCGCGTCGGTAGCTTTGTCAGCCATCGCAGACGACGGCACGCCATCGTCTGCGGCCTTGGTTGCCAGATCGTCCGACAGCGCGAGTTCGGAGAGATACCCACCAGCCTGCATGTGCAGGCCATAGATGCGGGCACCGACAAGCGTCTCGGTCAGACCTACAGGTGCGACAGTCAGATCCGCCTGAATTCGCGCATCGTTGGATAAGGATGACATGCGCATTTGCTGACCCAAGGCCAGCTCGGTCGCCGCCTGAGATGCACCAGCCACTGCAGTCGATGCTGCCGATCCCTGGCCTCTTGAGCTACTCGCGGCGGCACTCGAGGCAGTGGGTAGACGCGAAGACTCGCGCCGCTCTTCCTTAACGAGTTCGTGCGCGAAATCATGCTTGTTCGAACGCTGACCGTCTCGCTGCGAAACCGGGATGAGACCATCAATCGTCGTAATCGTGGTCATGCGCCCTCCTTGCCGGTTTCCACCCATAGCTCCACGGCTTCTTCCTGCCGCTTGGCGGCGAGTTGATAGGCATCGGCGCCACGTTGGGCATCCAGGCGATCAGCAACCTTCTCCACACGACGGGTAGCGACAACGTTTTCATTTGCACGCGCCACTCGCTCAAACTGGGCGTCATCCAAATGCGTCTGAGCGTGCGTCAACTTTGTTGTCAGTGCCATGCCCAACTCCGACAGCAATGCGTAGCGCGCTACATCCAGACGCGCGTCGTCGATGGCGCATGCGCGAGTAGCTATAGATGCGGCATTGCGCGCGTCAGTCAGGTCATCAACATCCTGATGTCGCGCCGCTTCCTCCCGGGCCGCAACGGCAAGCGCAACACCGGCTCGCACTTCACGCACATGGGCAATGCGCAGCAACACCTCGTAAGCGTGTGTCTTCTTGCCATTCATACACGTACCTGCATGTGACTGCCTACAGCGGCCTCGAGCATCGCGATAGTTTCTTGCAACGATGATGACTGTGACGGGCGCTGCCGCAAACACTCAATGAGCGCCGGGTAAACCGCAATCGCTTCGTCCAGTGCTGGGTTCGCACCAGCCTGGTAGGCGCCCATATCAACCAGATCGCGAGAAGTCTCATAGGTGGAAATGATTGACTTTACGCGTTGAACAAGCAGCTGTTGACGCTCGTCGGCGACCCGTCCGGTGAGACGACTCACGCTCGACAACAGGTCGATTGCGGGCAGTTGACCGCGACTGGCCAGATCGCGCGAAAGCACCACGTGACCATCGAGGATCGCACGCATATGGTCAGCGACGGGTTCGTTCATGTCGTCGCCCTCGACCAGAACACTGTAGATCGCCGAGATCGAACCTCCGGCACGCAGCCGACCACCGCGCTCGAGAATCTGCGGCAGCAAATTGAATACCGATGGCGGATATCCACGAGAGGTCGGTGGTTCCCCTACGGCCAACCCGACTTCTCGCTGCGCCATCGCGAAGCGTGTGATGGAGTCGAGCATCAGCAAGACGTCGAGGCCCTGATCGCGAAAGAACTCCGCGACGGCATGTGCGGCGTGAACGGCGTGGGTCCTGACGAGCGCCGATTGATCGGACGTCGCGACCATCATTACCGACCGCTTGAGCCCTTCCTCACCCAACGACTCGTGGAGAAAATCGCCCACTTCGCGGCCGCGCTCGCCAATCATGGCGACGACAATCACATCAGCATGGACGTGACGAGCCATCATGCCCAACAACGTGCTCTTGCCAACACCGCTGCCGGCGAACACACCCACGCGCTGTCCCTTCGCGATGGGCATGACACCATCGATGGCGCGTACACCTGTTTCGAGCACTTGATCCAACGGCGCACGACACAGGGGATTGATCGGTGGTGACTGAATGTCGCGATAGCCTTCCGGCGTTATTGCCGGGCCGCCGTCCAACGGTTCGCCGAAGGCGTCCAGAACGCGGCCAATCATGCTGCGCGACACGGGTACGCGCAACGTGCGTCTCAGCGCACGAATACGCGCACCCGCCGATACGCCGCGCAGATTGGCAAAAGGCATGAGCAGCACGCGACCGTCGCGGAAGCCCACTACCTCCGCACTGATACTCTTGCTCGAGTCCGACTGACCTGCATCGTGACCATCGATCTCACACAGCTCACCGATTTTCACGTCCGGTCCACTGGCCTCGATCACTAGCCCGTTAAAACCAAGCAGACGTCCGAAATCCTGCGCCAGAGGCGTCTGCTCCAGCGTGGCGCGATAGCGTTCGAGCGTACCGAGTCTGTTCACGGGCGACTGACTCCCAGCGTGTGCAGCATGGCGCCGTATATCGCCGTCAACCGAAGTGCCACCGAACTTTCGGTCAAGCCATGCGCGGTAACCACGCGGCAGTGTCCGGGCGAAAGATCGGTATCGACAGATATCTCAAGGTTTTCGAGATGCTCCGGAAGCGCGGCGCGATCCGCCGGTGCCACGCATATACGCGTCGCTTTGGCCCGATATTCCTGCGCCATGGTCGAGCACAATCGACGCATCAATTGGTCGTCTTCCTGCATCGATCCCAGTGCATGAGTGAGGCTCGCTAACGCAATTTCGAATGACAATCCCTCCATCGATTGGCCATAGCGCTCAATCGCCTCGGCAAGTCCGTCAGTCAGCGCGGCAAGGCCGACTCTCGCGCCCTCAAGCGCAGCCATTTCTGCATCGAACCGCTGACGCAGTTGAAGCTCGAGTTCCTGCAGACGAAGGTCAGCGTCGGCTATGGCGTCGCGTTCGCCTGCTTCAAAACCCTCGCGGTAGCCATCGCGATACGCGACGACATCTTCCTCAACGTCGGTATTGAGCACAATCGGAACCTCGATAGCACTCTGCTCACGCGTGCTCCCGATGCCGCGACGAACGCGGGTCTCGATAATGGCATCGTGTGGCAAACGCCGAATCATCGGACTACTCCTCCGCTGCGTGATGCTTGCGCAGCGTCGCTGAGATAACGTGCCAATTCGTCTGCCAATGAACGTGGGAAGGTGGATGGCAAACGCGTCAACTCATGGCGCACAGAATCTCCACGTGCCTTGACGCACGCGGCCAGATAAATCTCCGCGTGGTCCGGAGCCACAGCCACCAAGATACGTGCCGCCCATGCCGGAGACAGGCGATCGAGCACAACAATCAACACGTCCGGCGGTGGAACCTCCCGGGCAACATAAGTCGGTTCGTCAGCAAGAACGGCCTTGAGTAATTCCGCATCAAGCGTCATATAGCGCTGCGCTTCGTTGATCAAAGGCATCAACAGGCTGCGCCAGCTATCTGGCATGCGCCCAAGCACCCAGCGCCGATCGGCCGGATGCATGGATGCCAGTGCCAATGCAGCCTTTCGCATCCCCGAGGTATTCACCGCTCGACCTCGCTCGCCTCGATCCACTGGCGCAAACGAAGCAACGCCTCTTCCCGCTCGGACAACGTCAGGCGGCGCGGCGTCGACGTGCGGCCGACCATCAGTACTGCAGCGAGCACAGCGAGTACCAAGGCCGTAATCACCGCATAGATCCACCAGTGCTGGCTTGCCTGCAGCGTTGCTGCTGTTGCGTCGACGTCGCTGGCAAATGGCGTTGCCGCATCATCGGGGGTAGCAACGTTGGTATGCGCTGCCGTAGCCGCGGTTGCTACCTGTTCTGGAGGAGCAATGGCGGCAACATCAACCTTATCGCCGCGAGAAGAATCCAAGCCAAGACCTGCCGAAACGACTTCCGTCAGCTTGGTGATCTGCGCTGTCGCCAACGTCGACGGAATGACAATGCCAACGGAAATGCGATCAATGCGTCCGGGCGCCTGATCGATCTCTTCCTGCTCCTGACCGTGGGCGTATTCGATATCACGATCGCTCGTGGACGACCCACCGGCTTTCGTATGGTCTGGATCAGCATCGTCGGCGGTGTGCCCCGTCGAGTCGATCTTCTCGTGGACCAGCAGACCGTTACCGTCCTTACCCTGGGCGATCAACTGCTGGCGCACGTGTTTGACGTGGTCGTAATTGAGCCTCACATCCACCGACACCGTAAAGTTGTCGGTAAGCAGGACACGGTGCAATATCTCGCCAATACGTGTACGCAACTGGTTCTCGAGCTGCGTCTGTGCGTCCAGGCTGTCGCTGTTGAGAGCCCCGCTCTGGCCAACGGCGGAATATCCCGACAACACCATCCCCTTGTCATCGATGACTACAACCGATTCCGGCGTCAGTCCATCCACGGCCGAGGCGACCAGGCGCTGAATGCCCGCTACCTCGCGTGCGTCCAAGTGTTTGTCGGGGCGAAGACTCAACGTCACCGATGCCTTGGATGGATCCTGATCCGGTTGAAACAGATCGGTTCGCCGAATCGTCATATGCACACGCGCTGATGCAACTTCTTCCAGCGAGGCGATGGTACGTTCCAGTTCACCCTGCAGTGCACGTTGGAAGTTCACTTTCTGGGCAAATTCGGTGACGCCGTAATCGGAGTCCTTGAACAATTCGAAGCCGACGCTGCCACCCTTTGGAATGCCCTGCGAGACAAGCTTCATACGCGTCTCGTAGACCTGCTCTTCGGGAACGAGAATCGATTTGCCCTCATCACTCAGACGATAAGGCACCTGCATCTGCGCCAGGGTCGTCGTGATTTCTGCAGCATCCGCTTCGCGCAGATCGCGAAAAAGCACGCCATAGGGCGGATGTGCGATCCACCACACCGTCAGGCCAATCACCGCGGCAATGACCAATATACCGACGCCGAAGCTAATGCGCGCGCGAGTGGACATGGATGAAAAAAACTGCTGCATACAAACTCCGAAAATCCCTTATCACCGTTCCCCAACACTCCCCGGCCGCTTCTGTGGCGCAATACCGGACAGGCGTAATCCCCCTGATCAAACCTGCATATTGGTCAGGTTTTGATAGGCATCAATTATTCGATTGCGTACTTCGACGGCAAATTGAAGTTTCAGATGCGCGTGTTCCATCGCGATCATCACGTCCTGCACCGGGATATCCTGCCCGGCCGCCAATGCTCGCGTGGCGGCATCAGCCTGATTGAGACTTACGTTCACCTGATCCAGTTCGGCACCAATCGTTTGCATAAACGCAGGGCCTGACGGGTTCATCACCGTGATCGCCGTCTCCGGCATTTCGATCGGACTGATGGAAACACTGTGGATCGGCATTACGTTCATGAACCACCCCCGATATCAAGGGCATGCAGTGCCATTCCGCTGAGCGTATTGAAGGCACGCACGTTGGCCTCGTAAGCCCGGCTTGCCTCCATGAGCGTGCTCATTTCGTCAACCATGTCCACGCGCGGAAAACTCACCATGCCGTTCTTGTCGGCGGCAGGGTCTGCCGGATCGTGCTCCTGGCGCTCGATTGCATCCGTGGCAACCATGACAGGTTCCGACGGCACGCTGTGCCCGGTAGCACCGATGGCCGAGTCAAAGTCCGCGCCGTAGGGTGCAGTGACGTGCATGAGACGCGCAGCATGCCCAGGGGCATTGGCGGTATTGGCGATGGCGATGTTGTGACTGGCAGCTTCCAGACGCAGGCGCTCGAACTCGAGACCGAAGCGCGTGGCAGCGAAAATCGAATCGACAACCATGATCAGTCCCTCCCGGACATGGCAAGTTGCATCAATGCAAAACGACGTGACATCAGCGTGGTCAGCGTCTGAAAGTCGACGTTGGCGGTCTGTAGCTCTGCCACTTCACGATCCAGGCTCACGGGAACCGTCGGATCAGGATCTGCCGCATGCACAGATGCACCCAGCGAATGGGGCGTAATCGCGCCCAACCGATCCGTATCCATCGAGGGTTGCTCGGCAGCCTGGCGTAGTAGTCCTGTCGCCTGCGCAAAATCGGCGCGCTGCAAGCGAAAACCGGGAACATCAGCGTTGGCGATATTGGTGCTGGCCACTTCCGCACGCACCCGCGCCATCGCGGTTCCCAGCCGCAAAACTTCGGTCGTCAAATCCATGTATGTCCCCTCATTGGATTACCAATTCGCCGTGCAGCGCACCAGCGTCCTTGATTGATTGCAAAATCGTGATCACGTCACGGGTAGTGAGATGGATTGCGCGCAGCGCACCAATGAGGTCGGCAACGGTCGCGCCATCGCGAATCGTTACCGACCGCGCTTCCGGATCCTGCACGTTGATGTTGGCCTGCGGTACGACCGCAGTACCGATGTTGCGCGACGGGTTGACCAACACGCCGTCAGGCTGCGACACCAGATAGTCCGTCTGCACCTGGATGCGAAGATCGCCTTGCGAAATGGTTACCGCACCCAGGCGGACGTTGCCACCTGAGACCACCGTACCCGTGCGCTCGTTCACCACCACACGCGCGATTTGGTCTGGCGTAACCTGGACGTTCTCGATCATGGAAATAGCGCGCACCAAATCCTGCGGCGGCGCAGAGAATGTCACGCGCACCTTGCCCGCGTGCTCAGCGACAGCCTCCACCCCAGCGTTGCGACGCAGCGACTCGGCGATCCGTTCGGCGGTAGTGAAATCGGGCTGGTACAGCACAACATCGAGCGTGCGGCCATCCTCGGCCAAACCGAGCGGCGCTTCACGCTCAACGGTGGCACCATCCGGTACACGTCCGACAGTGGGATGATTTTTCTGCTCTGAGCTGCCGAAGGCCCTGACTTCGTAACCACCGACCGACAGTGCACCTTGGGCCAGCGCATAAAGTTTACCGTCCGGTCCATCCATCGGCGTCAGCAGCAAGATGCCGCCACTCAAGCTGCGCGCATCACCGAGCGAAGATACCGACACATCCAGCTTCTGACCGGATTCCGCAAACGGTGGCAGCGTCGAGGTCACCATGACCGCTGCGACGTTCTTGCTGTCGAGGTCGTCCGGATTGATATTGACGCCAAAGTGGCTGAGCGTGTTTGCCACCGACTGAATGGTCAAACGATTCTTCGAAGAGTCGCCGGTCCCCGCCAGACCAATGACCAGACCGTAGCCGGCAAGCGCGTTATCGCGCACACCCTGGACACGCGCAATTTCCTTGAGACGTACGCTGTCTGCATCGGCCCAAACGGTCGGCGCGATGAGAAAGACGAGCAGAAAAACGGCAAGGAGACGTTTCATATGAGTCCCAACCAGCGCGTGATGCGATAGAGAATGCTATGCCGCTGTGCGGTGGAAATATCGCCGTTGCCGGTGTACTGGATATTCGCTTCGCTTATGCGATTGGAGCGAATGGTGTTATCCGGCGAGATATCCTCTGCGCGCACCAGGCCGGTGAGTACAAACTGTTGTTTCTCACCATTGATGGCCACGGTCTGCGCACCATGGATACGCAACATGCCGTCGCCCTCAATAGCGGTTACCCGCACGGCAAGCTGTGCCTGCAGACTGCCTGCACGGGTCGTATTCCCTTGCCCGGCATCGTCACCAGACAGTCCAAGGCCGTAAGTGTGCGTGCCGTTATGCGTCTGCGTGTTGGCACCCAACTTGACACTCCCGCCGGCATCGGTATTGGCACTGGCCGTTGCCGTCGCTGTCTCCGTGACGACCACGGTCAAGGTATCGCCAACCTCGTGCGCACGATGGTCTGCGGCCAGACCCCGATACGTATCAGGGTCAATCATCGAGCCTGGTGATGTCTGCGCGTGTACTGTCCAAGCAACAAGCACGGTCATCAAGCAGGCAAACAGACGGTATTTATTCGACAACTTCGACCACTCCCTTGTTAGTGATGCGGGCATCAACGGGCGCTTCTCCGCCATCGACCAGCACCGACACGGTGTCGCCGGTGTTGCCTCGTCCGATCGCCGTGCCCTTGGTTTGCATGTGAATGGAGCCAAATGCTGCGTCGACCTCAACGCGCTGGCGCCGATCGACATCCGGTATAGGCTCGAAATCTTCGCGTGATACAGCACTGCCGGCCGCTACTGAATGACGCAGGCGCATACCGTTCAATTGACTGGGATCGGTGACGAGATCGCCCTGAACCGCTGCGACGTCCTCATCATGCGGCGCAAACTTGAGTGAACTCGCAGCTGTGCCTGGCGGCGTGTCCGCGACATAGCTCAAAACATCATGGTGAAGACTCAGCGCGAACCAAACCGTCGCCGACCGAACTACTTGTCCATCGACACTGACGTCGACCGGCACGCTGACTCGCGCCCGCGGCCAACGCCCCGTTGGCGGCCGCACTGTCAGCGCGAGTTTGCCCGGCAAAACCATCGCGTCTTCCGGTGTGCCGACCAGCGACACCTGCGCGGCGGCGGCATCTCCACCGAGGCGTAACATCAACTGCGCGCGCGCTGCCTCCACGATTTGCGCAGATGCGACACGCTGCAACGCCGGCAGAGCCGACGCCTGCAACGGTGCACTTAGCAAAACCGCAAGGAAGACGATGCGCATGATCACTGACGCAAGTTGTTGATCGTGTCGAGAATCTGATCGGAGGCCTGCAACACGCGTGCATTCAGCTGATAGGCGCGTTGGGCAATCACCAACGTGGACATCTCACTCACCATGTCGACATTCGAACCTTCCAGGGAGCCCTGCAGGATCGAACCGACGCCGCTGTCATTTGGCTTGCCGACACTCGGATCACCGGACGCCTGCGTCGGCATGTAGTTATTGCTGCCTACCGATTGCAAACCTTCCGCTGAAGGGAAGGTGCTTAGCTCGAACGTGCCCAGTAGCGTCTGGCTCGTGCTGTTGCCAACCGTCGCATAGATCTGACCGTTCTGGTTGATCTGGATATTGCTGGCATCAGGCGGAATTTGAATATCCTGCGCGAGGCGATTGCCGGTGGTGGTCGCCAGATAACCGCCACTGTCGACGTGCAACTGGCCGTCGCGGGTGTAGAGGTGATTGTTATTGCCATCGACAACTTCGAGAAATCCCTCGCCCTGAATGCCGATGTCCCATGTGTTACCGGTCTGCGACATCTGCCCCTGCGAAAACACCGAACTCGTCGACGTGATTTCAGTACCCGCACCGGTGTGCTGCGGACTGAGACCCGCCTGTACTTCCGCCGGCGAGATCACAGCAATGTCACCAAACGAAACGCGCTGGCTCTTGAAGCCCGGCGTCTGCATGTTGGAAATATTGTTGGACAATGTATCGATTTGCGTCTGCTGACTCTGCAGAC
The DNA here is from genome assembly GCF_014207185.1 of Rhodanobacter sp. A1T4. Taxonomy (GTDB): domain Bacteria; phylum Pseudomonadota; class Gammaproteobacteria; order Xanthomonadales; family Rhodanobacteraceae; genus Rhodanobacter. Next base: position 7,969 of record NZ_JACHCP010000006.1, on the reverse strand, counting down.
CGGATGTAGCGATATAGAGTGCGTCGATCATGTTCAGTCCTTAGGAGTTTTCGCCGAGATGGTTGATGCCTGATTGCATGGCTTCGTCATACGCCTGGATGGCGCGCTGTACTGACTGGGCATGACGGGTGAGCGACATGAGCCGTACGATTTCTTCGCCGGGGTCCACGTTGGACTGCTCAAGCGCGCCCTGGTGAATGCTGCCGTTGAAGTCCGCTTCGGCGCCTGCGTAGCTATAGAGGCTGTCGCCTGCTTCACGCAGCGCAGTCGGATCGGCGACACCAACGACACGCAGCGTATCGACGCTATCGTTGCCGTCAAAAATCTCGCCGGTCGCGGTGATGCGCACGTGGGCCTGCTTGAGCGTGATGTTCCCGGACTGCCCCTGTACCGGGTGGCCAGCAGCGTCAACCAACTGCTGATCCGAATCGATATGAAATTGACCGTTGCGCGTCAGCATTTCCTTGCCGTTGGCATCAACGACAAAAAAACCCGGGCCTTCAATCGCAACATCGAGGGAATGCCCCGTTGTCGAGCGGCTACCGTCGGCGAGATTCAGGCTGGGAAGCGAATCGAGCGTGCCCGTCTTGAAGTCGGTCTTCAGTCGCTCAGTGCGATAGCCCGCCGTACGCATGTTGGCGACGTTCTGACTCAGCACATCCAGCGACTCGACATCGTTGCTGAGATAACGCGCAATTCCTGAAACGATGTTGCTCATACGGGCTCCTTATGCAGCAACCGCGGTGGCGGTCACGGTTCCAAACGCCTTGACCATCACGGTCGAGGGCACTTCATTGATACCCAGTACCGTCACGTGCGGAAGGCTGCGCTGGATCAGCGCACGCAAATGCCGACGAACTACGCTGGGACATAGCAATACAGGCAAATGATTGCGCGCCATCATCGCTTCGGACTGCTTCGCCAGACCGCCAAGCAGCGCATCGAGCTGACCTACGTCACTCACCAATGCACCCGCGCCCTCGCGCTGGCGCACGGCCGAAACAATCGTCCGCTCAAGCTCGGGCGCCAGCGTCAAGACATGCAGCTCACCTTGCGCGTTGCTGACACGCTGGCAAATGGCCGGCCCGAGGCGTTCGCGCACACGCTCGACGAGATCGTCATTCTGTTTAAGCGTCTTGCCTGCATCGACCAGCACTTCGAGAATGGTCTCGACATTGCGGATGCTGACCTGCTCGCGAAGCAGCTGCTGCAGGACCTTCTGCACGTCGGAGTACGACATCACCCCTGGAACCAACTCATCGACGAGCGAGGCTTGTTGTTCGCGCACACGTGCCACCAGCCGCTCGGTCTCAGCACGCGTCAGCAATTCGGGCGCCTGCCGTTTCGCCACTTCACCCAGATGGGTAATCAGCACAGTCTCAGGGTCGACTAACGTATAGCCGGCACCACGTGCGTATTGACGCTGTTCGGGATCGATCCATTGCGCAGGTAGACCGTAGGCAGGATCACGCGTGTCGCGCCCTTCCAATTTCGGTCGCTTGCCACCGGGGTTGATGGCGAGCAGTGCATCGAAACGCAATTCGCCGCGCCCAACGCGTGAACCTTGCACGACGATTTCGTAAGCGTCTTCGGGAAGCGACGAACCCTGGATCAATTTGACTTTTGGCAGAATGAAGCCGCAGTCCATGGCGAACTGCTTGCGGAACGTACTAATGCGATCACCCAGATCAAGGCCGCGCGCCTTATACGTTGCAGCGATGCCGGTGCCCAAATGAATCTCGATCGGCTCGATGGTGAGCATGCGATAAAGATCTTCTTCGTCACGCTTGACCACGGGCTCAGGCGTTTCATCTTTTGGTGCTGATGACGTCGCGCCGGATCGTATCGCAAAGAAAATCAGCCCACCGACACCAGCCAGCACGAGCAGCACTGGCCACACAGGCAGGCCTGGCAGCAGCAACAATCCCGATAACGACAACGCAACGATCAGCAGCGTACGTGGATTGGATAGCACCTGTTTCGAAATCTCGGTGCCCAACTGCGCATCCGACGCAGCGCGAGTGATGATGATGCCGGTAGCCACCGCGATGACCAACGAGGGAATCTGCGTGACGATTCCGTCACCTACCGTCAGCAGCGTATAACGGTGTGCAGCATCCGCCCACGGCAGGCCGTGCTGCACCATGCCGACGGCGAGGCCACCGATGATATCGATCATGATGATCATGATGCCGGCGATAGCATCGCCCTTGACGAACTTGGTGGCTCCGTCCATGGCTCCGTAAAAGCTGGCTTCCTTTTCGACATAGCTACGACGGCGCTTCGCCTCGTGCTCATCGATAAGCCCCATATTCATGTCGGCATCGATACTCATCTGCTTGCCGGGCATGCTATCGAGTGTGAAGCGTGCAGCCACTTCCGCTACACGTTGCGCACCGCTGGTCACCACCACGTACTGCACGACAACAAGAATCAGAAACACCACCAAGCCGATGACATAATTCCCGCCAATGACGTACGCGCCAATCGCGTTGATCACACGTCCCGCGTTGCCGTTATCCAGAATCAGACGCGTGGCGGAGATGTTCAGCGCAAGACGAAACAGCGTGGTGATAAGCAACAATGAGGGAAACGTTGAGAAGCTGAGCGGCGTGTCAGTGAAGAACGTAATCAACAACACCAGCAATGCACTAGTGAAGTTCAGAACGAGAAGAAAGTCGAGCAGCCCTGCGGGGATCGGCGTAAATAGAATGACCAGGATCGCGATCATCCCCAACACGAGAATCACGTCGCGCTTGCCACTCCATAGCTGGCCAAATAGCGTATTCACGAGAAAATCCTGTTGCCGGGAAGCTTCATCAACCAGCGGTAAATAGGCGCCAACGGCTTGTACAGATGCTGAGGCACGGCACGGTCCACCTTGCATTCGCGATAGAGCGCACGCGCCAGCTCCGGCGAGCGCAGGCAGGGCACGCCGTTCTGTGAGGCGATCAATCGAATCCGTGCGGCCACAGCGTCGCTACCCTTGGACAACACCAGCGGCGAACGCATGGTCTTGGGTCGGTACTTCAGTGCAATCGCCAGATGGGTAGGATTGGTGAGCACCACATCGGCTTCCGGTACGCGTCGTACCGAGCGCGAGTGCTTCATCAGGTCCGCCATCAATCGCTTGCGACGATGACGAATATCCGGATCGCCATCGCGACGTTTGCTCTCATCCTTGATGTCGCGCCGACTCATACGCAACTTGCGAATGTATTCGCGTCGCGTGAACCACAAATCGAACAACGCAACGAAGGCCAACAGCACCAAAATCCACGTTGTGACCTGAACATAAGTCGAGCGCAAAAGCTCACCGACGCTTGATGGTGCGCTGAGCGCCGCGGCCTGCACTTTGTTCTCGATACTCGACGCCACCGCCCAGGCCAGCGCACCAAGCAACCCAAGCTTGACGCACAACTTGATGAGCTCCCATATCAGACGCAACGTAAAGAGTCGCTTGGCGCCCTGCACTGGATTAAGGCGTGTGAAATCGGGCTTGAGTGGCGTCGTGCTGAAGTTTGGCCCGGTCTGCATGAGGTTGCCGACCACGGCAGCGATGAGCACAGCGAGCATCAGCGGCATCATTGCCTGCCACACCGGCTGAAAGGTTTGCTGCAGCCAGCGCATCAAGCTCGCCGATGGCGCTGGCGCGTTGCCTGCCATCAGCAAGGTCTTTCCAAATGAACGGGCCAGCGCGGCGACCACTTCATGGCAGCACGCGGCAAAGGTGATGCTAAAGACGATGATCACCACCACACCGCTCAGATCGGCGCTGCGCGGAACCTGCCCGCGCTCGCGGGCCTCCTGCATCTTGTGAGGCGTCGGCTGTTCGGTCTTGGTCTGCTCACTCTCGGACATCAGTGCGCCCCCAAGGGTGAGAACATCGAAAACGCATCGCGATACAGACGCTCGATCAACGGCGGCGCGAAGCGTAAAGACCCGGCCAAAAGAATGAATCCGGCGGTGACCTTGATCGGCAAAGCAACAAAGTAGACGTTCGCCTGCGGCATCGAGCGACTCGCGTAGGCAACCGCCAGATCGATCGCGAATAACCCCAGCATCGTCGGTGCCGAAACCATCAACCCCAGCATGAACTGCGAAGACAGCTTCGCCATGAAGGTGTCTGGCGATATCAGAAGCGTGCCGCTGCCGAGAGGCACGACGTCAATCGATTCGACCATCCCACGCAACAGCAAAAGATGCAGGCCAAGGCTGAAGAACACCATCATGCCAGCCCACTGAACGACGGTACCGGCCAACGACTCGGTTGCATGCGACGAGGGATTGAAGATGTTTGCCGCAGCAACACCAGACTGCAGATCCAGCACGCGCGAAGAGAAGCTGAGTGCGGCGGCCGGCAAAACGACGGCCAGGCTGAGGCACAGGCCAAGCACACCCTCGCCCAGCATCGCGAGAACAAACGGCAGCGGCATGTCGGGAGTCAGGCGCTGAATCGGCGATTTGTTCACCGATACGGCAATGACCGTGAGGGCTATCAGGATACTCATACGCACCGATGCCGGCACCCAGTTGAAGGGCGTGAACGCAGGCACCATCAGCAGCGGTGCAAAACGCGCCATGGCTAAAAGAAAAGCACCGATTAGTACGTCCACTGTACCCACGTCAGATCACATCCCTGCAATGAGCCCAAATAGACGTTTCGAGAATTCAACAACGATCGCCATCATCCAGGCCCCGGTCATGAGAAACATCGCCACGACCGTGATGAGTTTGGGGATGAATGTCAGCGTCATCTCCTGAATCTGCGTCACCACCTGCAGAATGGAAATCACCACACCGACCACCAGCGTCGCCAACAAAATGGGCGCGGAGATCTTCGCTGCTGTGAGCAGTGTCTCGGCCAACAGATGCATTGCGGTATCGCTATCCACTCTCAGCTCCTCGGGCGCACGATGTCGCGCAGGCGGTAGAGGAAGTCGATGGATACGCCTACCGCCGGACCGCGCGTAGTGAGCAACGCACTCTGCACAACCTCTACAGCTGCCTCGGTATCGCCGTCATCCAGTAAAAGCACGCTACGCGCGTACAACGCTGAGCGACCTTTCGGATCGAGCCGGGTCGCGCGTTTGATCGATTCTTCTGCCTGCGCGCGCTCGCCACGCAGGGCAAAGACCAACGCGAAGCCGCCGTGTGTTTCGCCGAACGTTCGGTCAATCGCAAATGCGCGATCGAAGCTGCGTTTGGCACCGGACAAGTCGCCCTGGATCAGCTGACACCACGCCAGCGCATGCCAGGTGCCGATGTGGTCGGGTATTTCTACCGACGCCCGTTCAAGCAACCCATGCGCCGCAGGAATATCGCCGCGCAACATCAGACATTGACCGAGTCCCAATAGCGCGCGCCCTGAGCGCGGGTGATCAGTGAGGACATGTTCGAACGTTTCGGTCGAGACCTGCGTTTGCTGGTCCCATAGCGCGACCGTCCCGCGTACAAGCGCGGCTTCATGCTGCTGAGGATCGAGTGCAAGCGCCTTCTCAGCCTCGCTCGATGCACGCGTCGTGTCGCCTGCATCGAGGAGAACCAGTGCGCGCACGCCATGAATTTCAGCCTGACGTGCACCGCCCGAAAGCGATGCGAGTGCATCGAGCGCAGCATCAAATTGTTGTAAACGATGAAGAATGCGCGCCTTCAACAGCCCGATGGCGACGCCATCTTCGCCAGCAGAGTCTGCACGCCCCAACGTCGCCAGCGCCTTGTCAGGCTGGCCCAATACCAGTTGCGCGTACGCCACATCATGCGTGACGCCCGCGGGTACGTCGGGCATGTTTTCGATGAGAGGCTGAAGGATTTCAACAACTTCCGCGCTCTCACCACGCAACATCGCGCAACGTGCTTCGCGGAATTTCACCGCAGGTAGCCGTCGAAGTTCCTGAGGCGCAAGACGAATCCGCGTCACCGCATCGTCGACGAGATCTGCGGACAACAGCTCATCCAGCAAGTCGCACAGCAGACTTGGATTGGATGGATCCTGATCGGCGAAATGCGATAGTTGAGTGGCGCGATTCACAGCGCACCCCTAAACTTTTCGCAGGAACTCACGATAAGACTATAGAGCGGAGCGGACCGAGATCCGTTCTGCAAGGTAATACACGACAACACGACGACTGCTCCTTGCGCTTGCACGTCTGACGTACGAGCGCCCCTGTTTCCCCTACTCCTCAGCCTCTCGATACACTGACGTGCGTCAAAAATCGACCACGAGCACCTGGCTGTCGCCCCTCTAATGTAGGAGTGCTTATTGTGAAGTGTCAACCATATTTTCACGTACGTTATGGTGTAGGCAAGCCCTGCAGCAGTGGAGAATTGATCGCCACGGCTCTTTTCAACGCGTAGCTTGCAACAAACGGATATTATTTTTGTTCTCGACTCAGTTTGTCTCGCTCTAAATTTTTCTCGACAGGAAATCTGTTTTCATGGCAACCGATCGCATTTCATCGACCGCTTCGTTAGTCGAACGCATGAGGGCCTTGGCCAGCGAACGAACTCGTGAAACCGGGCGTGGCGGAGTAGCGGGGAGCAAGCAGAACGCAGACAAAAACCCGGCCGGTGTTCAGTCAAAAGAACCTGCCGAAGCGCTGCGTCACAGGTTGCGTGATCTCTTGAAAACGACCGATCAGACGGACGTAAAAGCGGCAGCACAAGCGCGCGATAGCGCTGTTCGCGAGATACTTTTATGGGAGTTTGGTAGCGACTTCCGCACTGACTCGCAGTTTTTGCCGATGGTGGATGCGATCACCAAGACGCTGGATGCTGACCCTGGTTTTACTGCGCGCTTCGGCGAGCTCGTCGAAGGGCTTAAAAGCACTTAGGGCCGTGTGATTCGCTAAGCAATGCTTGAAGAACCCTCATTGTGAAGTGAAAAGTTAGGGGGATTACCCTCGCTCTGGGTCTGATCGATCGCGTAGTCGGTTTCGGCCAGCTCATTGCGCGTGTCGTACACCAGCCGCTGGAGCATCACGTCACCGGTGCCATAGGTCTTTATTTTTGGCTCGCTGACGACGCTATAGGCACTGCTGTTGATCGTGGTGCGTACCACCACGTTCCGGCTACATCGTATTGATTGCCGACCGAGGACGCGTCGCCGTGATCGCGACATGGCCGTTGACCAACGCATCGTTCACCGGCACGCGGCTGTCTGCGTCGTAGGTGAACCAGGAACTCTGGGATATTAAGTGTCGTGGCGACGGCGGCCTGGGCGGTTACCGTCTTCGCCAATTAACTACCTCCATCCCCTTTTCCGCGCATGCTGCTTACGCAGTAAGTAGGTCAGTACCCGTTGCGTCGATCGCGCGCGGCGGTTGACACCACCGACCTGCGATAGCAGACTCGATTTCAAGGAGCGTAGAAACTCCCTCTCATAGCGGTCCCACCTCCGACAAACCGGTGGTTTTTTTGTGCCTACGTGTGTTGTAGGTGCAACCGACGCGATGCCTGCGTCGGGAGGGCGGCTAATACAACACCCTTCGGGGAAATACGCCCGCCGGCTATGAGCGGTTTCTAACCTCCCGACTTCCCGTCCGGCGTCATGCCGTGGACGGGCGATGCTACGGAACCAGGAGGCGACCATGTCAACGTTCGATTCAGATGATCGGGAAACGATGGGTTATTTTCTGCCGGAAGATAGCCAGCTCCGGCTGACGAAGCTGCGCGAGTACGCCGAGTTCCTTTCGCACATAGCGCAACCGCGCACGGCGGACGTGGCGCAGGAATGGATCCCCGAGATTCGCGTGGGCGAAGTGGCGATCTGCCTGGAATTGCTGGCGGAGCAGATGGGGCTCGTGCTGGACGACCTCTCGTTTCCAGCCTACCGGTCCGAAAGCGAGGCGGAGCCTGCGGTCGACGCGAAGCTTGAAGCCGCGGAGGTGATGCCCGGCGATGCGGGTGGGCGCTACCTCTTCGGCATGACCCTGGATCAGGTCGATACGCTCAACCAGCTGATCGACAT
>NZ_JACHCP010000005.1 GCF_014207185.1 Rhodanobacter sp. A1T4 | reverse complement strand
TCAACCACTTGCAACCGATTCCTCGTGTTGCGTCCCGAACGTTTCGTCCGAGGTGAGCCGCCCATTCTATATCGTTTTTTGTGGCCGTCAACACCTTCATTTCACTTTTTCGAAGATGCCGCGACTCGTCAAAAACTGCGTGGACGACTCCGGGCCGCGCATCATACGAGCTACAGGAAAAAGCACAAGCACTAATTTGAATATCGCGACTAAACCGCATTACGCCGCGCGTTTTCAGGCTGACACGAGGCGCACCCGGGCAAAGTTGCGCTTGCCCACCTGCAAGACGCCTTCAAATCCCACGCTGAAAATACGTTGCGCGTCTTCAGCCACCTCGGTGTCGATGCGCACGGCACGCTCCTTCAACTTGCGACTTGCTTCTGAATTGCTGGCCGTGATGCCTGCCGCTGTAAGCAATGCGGCGAGCCGGATGCCTTCGGCCGGAACGGCGATGTCGTTGAGCGGAAGCAGCGCGGTATCCCCTTCGCCACGCACTACCGCATGCCAACCGGCAATCGCCTGCTCGGCGGCGGCGGCATCGTGAAAGCGCGTGACCAGTTCGCGCGCGAGACGCAGCTTGGCATCGCGCGGATTCAACGTCCCATCGGCGATCTCGCGCTTCATCTGCGCCAGCTCATCCAGTGACACTTCAAAGCTGAGTAATTCGAACCAGCGCCACATCAACTCGTCGCCAATCTTCATCGTCTTGGTGACCATGTCGATCGCCAGCTCGTTGATTCCGATGTAGTTGCCGAGCGACTTGGACATCTTGTTGACGCCGTCCAGACCTTCAAGCAGGGGCATGGTCAGCACGATCTGCGGTGGCTGGCCGTGGTGTTCCTGCAGCGCTCGCCCCATCAGCAGGTTGAATTTCTGATCGGTGCCGCCGAGCTCGACGTCGCACTTCAACGCGACCGAGTCGTAACCCTGCACCAGCGGATACAGAAATTCATGAATGGCGATCGGCTGTTGCGATGCGTAGCGCTTGGCAAAGTCATCGCGCTCCAGCATGCGCGCCACCGTATGCTGGGCGGCGAGCTTGATCAGATCGGCAGCGGACATCTGGCCAAACCACTCCGAGTTGAAGCGCAGCTCGGTGCGCTCCTTGTCCAACACCTTGTAGACCTGACTGGCATAGGTCTCGGCATTGGCCAGCACGTCCTCGCGGGTGAGCGGTTTACGAGTGACGTTTTTGCCGGTTGGGTCACCGATCATGCCGGTGAAATCACCGATCAGAAAAATCACCTGATGGCCTAGATCCTGAAACTGCCGCATCTTGTTCAGCAATACGGTGTGACCCAGATGCAGATCGGGCGCCGTTGGATCGAAGCCGGCCTTGATGCGCAGCGGTCGACCGCTTTTCAGGCGCTCAATCAACTCTTCTCGCTTGATGATTTCGTCGGCACCGCGGGTAATCGTCGCCAACGCCTGCTCAAGCTCGCTCATGTATTTCTCTCAGATCGCAAGGTCAATGAATCGGCCGTCATCGAAAGTCTGACTATGCCAAAAGGTTAATTGTGCGTTAATCGGTAATGCCGCGCAAACCCTTGATGCAAAAGGGCGTTGACGCGATTTGCACATGACAGTTATGGTACGACCTGTTTGCAATTCTGTATTGGCGGGCGGGTAAAATGGCTGAAGAGAAGCAGGGCGCGCGTCAAGCCCGCAAGCAGGCCATCTGCCGCAAGGCCCAACACCGTCACTCCCATTTCTACGAGCGTTTCTCACACTGGCCACTCCACCAGTCAGACGTTGTCGAGCCGATTCACTGGCATCGTGAGCGCTGGGTGCTCGCTGGCACCGCGCTGCTTATCACGCTGCTGTCCGGCTTCATCATGCCGGCCTGGGCCAGCGCGATGCGTCCCGCCGCCGTGCCGGAAGCACATACATTACTGTCTCTTGCCTTGCCCAAAGTGGCAGCGGTGAGCGCACCCACGCCAACCGTCGATGACTGGCAGGTCGTGCGTGTGCAGCCTGGTCAAACGCTATCGGACATCTTCACCGGCCGCGGCTTAAGCATGACCGACCTGCAGAAGGTCATGGACGCATCGGGCAGTGCCAAGTCGGCACTGCACAATATTCGTCCGGGCGAAGAATTCGATTTTCTGCTGGGCAGCGGTGGCAACCTCAAGGGTCTGCGTTTCGACCAGGATGACGCCAACCGCGCCACCGTGCGTCTTGACGGTGACCATCCCTCGGTCAGCATCCAGCAGCGTGATATGGATACGCGCGAGCAGGTTGCCCATGGCGTGATACGGAGCAGCCTCTATGCTGCGGGCGATCAGGCCGGCATGGACGCAGCAATGGTCGGCAAACTCGCCGACCTGTTCAAGTACGACGTCGATTTCGTACAGGACCTGCGCGAGGGCGACAGCTTCACTGTGATTTACGACGACATCTATCGTGACGGCACCCGCTACGGCGAGGGCAATATCGTTGCCGCCGAATTCATCAACCAGGGCAAACGCTACACTGCCTATCGATTCAAAAAGGCCAGCGGTGACTATGGCTGGTTCAGCGAAGATGGCCGACCGATCCAGAAATCGTTCCTGCGTATTCCGGTCGACTTCACCCGTATCTCATCCACCTTCAGCGTGGCGCGACTGCACCCGATTCTTGGCCTGATGCGCGCGCACAAGGGTGTGGATTACGCAGCGCCCACCGGCACACCGATCCATGCCGCCGGCGATGGTGTGATCAAGTTCAAGGGCTGGATGAACGGCTACGGCAATTTCGTCATCATCCAGCACAGCAACACGATCAGCACGGCCTACGGTCACATGTCGCGCTACGGCACCGAACGTGTCGGCCAGCATGTCGCCCAGGGACAGGTCATCGGCTTTGTTGGCATGACGGGTTTGGCCACGGGGCCGCATCTGCATTATGAATTCCGCGTCGATGGCGTACAACGCAATCCGCAGACGGTGACGCTACCCAAACCCGAACTGCTACCCGCGGTACAGCTGGCCCGATTCAAGGCACAGGTAGTACAGCCGCAACTGGCCCGACTGACGGAGCTGGACGCCCGTATCAAGCTCGCCCACGCGAACGCCCCTGCCAACAACGACAACTGAGCATGGCACAAGCGTGACTGACGATTCGGCGCTCTATATCGGGCTGATTTCCGGCACCAGCGCCGATAGCATCGACGCCGCGTTGGTCAGCTTCGACGGTGGCTTGCCGCAAGTCCATGCCACCTATGCGCACCCCTGGCCTTCCACACTGCGCGAACGCATGCTCAGCTTGATGCAGGACGAAGCTGCGCTGAACCTCGATGCATTTGGACATCTGGACGTCGAAATCGGGCACTGCTTTGCAGAGGCCGCGCTGCAGTTGCTGGAACAAAGTGGCACACCAGCTCACTCAGTGCGAGCGATCGGTTCGCATGGCCAGACCATTCGTCACCGACCCACAGGGGACTATCCGTTCACCATGCAGCTGGGCGATGCCAGCGTGATTGCCGAGCGTTGCCACATCGATGTGGTTGCCGACTTTCGTCGCGCGGATATCGCAGCCGGTGGGCAGGGCGCGCCACTGTTGCCCGCATTGCACGCGATGCTGCTGGCGAAGGAAGGCCATGCCCGCGTCGTACTCAATCTTGGCGGCATTGCCAACATCACCGTGCTGGGTGCCGACGGCACGGTGCTCGGTTTTGATACCGGGCCCGCCAACGGATTGCTCGACGCGTGGTGCATGCGCCATCGTGGCGAGCCGTTTGATCGTGATGGCGCTTTCGCGTCCAGCGGCAATGTCGATATGCGCTTGCTCGAAGTGCTCCTGGCCGATGCCTATTTCGCACTGCCGCCGCCCAAAAGCACTGGACGCGAGCACTTCCATCTCGGTTGGCTGGCAGCGCATCGTGCCCTGGCTGGCATTCGTCCCGCCGATGTCCAGGCAACCTTGCTGGAACTAACCGCTCGCAGTGTGGCCGAAGCGATCGCTCAACAGACACCGATGACGGCCGATGTTCTTGTCTGCGGGGGCGGTACACACAACAGCAGGCTCATGGAACGACTGACCACACTGTTGGCGCCGCGCGTCGTCAGCAGCACGGCACAGCATGGCATCGACCCCGATTTTCTGGAGGCCGCCGCTTTCGCATGGCTGGCGCGCCAGCGCCTACTGGGATTGCCGGGCAACCTGCCGGCGGTGACGGGAGCGCGGGGTTCACGAGTGCTCGGTGCAATTTACTCGGCGCCCACCGACGACGATGCGTCGGCATGGCGAAACCTCGGCCACAAGTAGAAGAACAGCAGTGTTGCTGGAATAATCGACAGTACGGTGATCACAAAGTACTGGCCATAGCCCGTAGCCGCTGCGATGCCTCCGGCAAAGAAACCGAGTACCTTGCCTGGCAGATTGACCATTGAACTTAACAGCGCGTATTGCGTGGCAGTGTGTTCACGATTGACCAGCGATGACAGGAACGCCACCGTCGGCGGACCCAGCATGCCCAGCGTGAGGTTCTCCCCGGAAATCACCATGGTCAGCACGAGCAGATTGCCCGGATGGGCGATCAATGCCAGATACAGAAGGTTGCTGCAGCCACAAAGCACGACGGTGACACCCAGCGAGCGCCATGCACCCCAGCGAGCTACCGCTGCGCCACCGAGGAATACTCCGACGATGCCGATCCAGATGCCGTAGATCTTGGTGATGCTACCGATCTCGGTCTTGGAAAAGCCCATGTCGCGATAGAACGGACTCATCACGCCGCCAATGGTCGCCTGCTCGGGAATCTTGAACAGCAGGATAAACAACAGCGTCACAACGGCAATATGCCAGCCATAACGGCGAAAGAAATCAGCAAACGGATCGATCACGCTTTCGCGCATGGCGGCACGCCAGCCGCGCGGAGCAACCAGACGTACATCAGGCTCCCGTGCCGTCAGTGTTGCCGCGATCGGCAGACCCATGGCGATAGCCATCACCATATATACCGAGCTCCAGGCGATGTGATCGGCAAGGATCAGCGCCAGCGCACCGGCCAGAATCAGCGCGATGCGATAGCCCAGCGAATACGTCGCGACCAGCGCACCCTGCGCCTCAATCGGCGCGATTTCGATACGGTAGGCGTCCACCGCGATGTCTTGGGTAGCGCCAAAGAACGCGACGACCAAGGTCGCGCCGACAAACGGAATCAGTTGCGTCGGCGTCAAAAAGGCCATTGTCAGCAGGCCGGCAGCAACGCCCAGCTGCGCAAATAGCAGCCAGCCACGCCGACGTCCCAGCCGTGAAAAGCCAGGAATGCGCCAGTGATCGAGTAGCGGCGCCCACAAAAACTTGAGTGCGTACGTCATGCCCGCGCTGGCGATCATCGTGATGTCCTTCAGCACGATGCCGTTTTCTTTCAGCCAATAAGCCAGTGTGCCGGCCACCAATAGAAATGGCAGGCCCGACGAGAAACCGAACAGCAGCATTGTCCAGGCCGCCGGCTGCGCAAACGATTTCCACACGGATGGCCTGGACGTCTTCACGTCACGCGCAGGCAGGCTTTTTCCGACCGACTCAATCGGCATAGTCGACGATATACGGCGCGTGATCGGAGAATCGCTGGTCGCGATAGATCGAGCAATCCGTCAACCGCTCACGCAGGGTCGGCGTGACGACCTGATAGTCGATCCGCCAACCGACGTTATTCGCGCGCGCCTGGCCACGGTTCGACCACCACGTGTACTCGATCGTATCGGGCTTGATCGCGCGAAAGCTGTCGACCCAGCCACGCTGCTGAAACAGTAGATCCAACCAGGCACGCTCCTCAGGCAGACAGCCGGAGTTTTTCTGATTCGAGCTCCAGTTCTTGATGTCGTTCTTGGTGTGCACGATGTTCCAGTCGCCGCAGATCACATAATCGCGGCCGCTCTTCAGCCAGCCATCGAGGATCGGCGTGAACCACTCCATCGCCTTGAACTTGAACTGCTGACGCTCGTCACCGGACGAGCCCGACGGAAAATACAGCGACACGACCGACAGATTGCCGAAGCGTGCTTCGATATAGCGACCTTCGTTATCGAACTCGTCCCAACCCAGCTCGGTCAGCACCTGATCGGGCTCTCGTTTGGCATAGATGGCGACGCCGCTGTAACCCTTCTTGCTGCTGGCGTCGCGATAAAAACAATGGTGCCCGTCGGGGCGGAACATCGGGTCGCTGAGCTGATCTTTCTGCGCCTTGGTTTCCTGTAGACATACGACATCCGCATTTTGTGTGCGCAACCACTCGAACACACCCTTGGTCGCGGCCGAGCGGATGCCATTGGCATTGAGGCTGATGATGCGCATGAGGTTTTCCGGCAAGTGATGCGTGATCATAACAACCTCGGGCCAGCGTCATGGACTGCGACGAGCGGTACCATGGTTGCCATCGCTGCGCGCGGCATCACATGCTGAACGACGCACTCTGAATTTTCCTGTCCTGAACATCCACAAACGAGGCGACCTGTGCACGATTACCAGCGCGACTTCATCGAACTCACGCTCAGCCGCGAAGTACTGCGCTTCGGCGAGTTCACCCTGAAATCCGGTCGACTGAGTCCGTATTTTTTCAACATGGGGCGGATCGATTCCGGCGCCGCTCTTGCGCAGCTTGGTCGCGCTTATGCCGCCGCGGTGGTGGATTCCGGCATAGAGATCGATATGTTGTTCGGGCCAGCCTACAAGGGCATTGCGCTGGCGGCGGCAACAGCCATCTCACTGGCCGAGCAGCATCAGCGCGATCTTCCCTGGGCCTACAACCGCAAAGAAGTGAAGGATCACGGCGAAGGCGGCACGCTGGTCGGTGCACCACTCAAGGGCCGTGTGCTGATCGTCGACGACGTGATGACCGCCGGCACTGCCGTGCGTGAATCATTGGCGTTGATTGAAGCGCACGGCGCCACGGCCGCGGGCGTATTGATTGCGCTGGATCGTCAGGAGCGCGGGCAGGGCGAGCGCTCGGCCGCGCAAGAAGTGACGGCCGACTATGGCGTTCCGGTGATTGCGATTACCAGCCTCGACGACGTGCTGGCCTATGCGGGTGAACGGCCGCAGCTGACCGCTGAACACGAGCGCCTGCTGGCCTACCGTGATCGCTATGGCGTCCAGCGCTGAACATAGCCCCAGTAGTGCCAGCGTTGGCGGCAGCTGCAAACAGAGCAAGCCGCATCGCCGGTTATACTGACGGTAACAGGGGGATTTATGCGCAAATTGTTATTTGTTTTTACCGCCGCCGCGTTGTTCGCAAACGTCGCGGTGCATGCCCAAGCGCCGACCACAGGTAGCGGCATCCGCTACAAATGGCACGATGGACAAGGCAAGTTGCACTTCAGCGACAGCCTCAATGCCGAAGCCATGAAATACGGTTTCGACGCGGTGAATGACCAGGGGATGGTGATCCAGCACGTATCGCGCCAGCTAACGCCGGACGAGCGTGCTGCGGCTAACAAATTAGCCGCCGAGCAGGCGGCAAAACAACAGGCCGAACAAAAGCGTCACGACGCCGAAGCGCAGATGCTGGATGCCTATCCTGACGAAAACTCGTACAAGATTTCGCAGCAACAGGCGCTCGATACGCTGGACCAGCAAATCCACACCACCCAACTCAATTTGAAGACCCAGGAAAAGGCGCTGACCGACCTGCTTGGGCGGGCGGCGGAAATAGAACGGACACAAAAAACGGTGCCGAAATTCATCAACGACAGCATCGCCAACCAGCGCGCCGTGGTTACCGGCCAGCAAAATACCTTGCAGCACCAGCAAGCGCTGCGCACGCAGATGGTCCAGGATCAGGCGACTCAGCTGGCGCGCTATCGTGAACTCAAAGCGGCACAGGCAAGTCCAGCGCAATAGTTATTGTCATTTAGATGGTTAGATCAGACTTATGGATCTGATCATTTTTAAAAAGGGCCGGTGCAGACCGGCCTTTTTTGTTCGGCTTCGAATCAGAAACACCGCACTATCAAAACGGCATCTTCAGCGTGAAGTCGACCGCCAGTAGCTGCTTGCGGAAAACCTGCTGAATGCGCTTGAGCGCCACCGCATCGTCCGCCTCGAAACGCAGCACAAGCACCGGCGTGGTGTTGGAAGCACGCACCAGTCCCCAGCCATCGGGCCAATCTGCGCGCAACCCGTCGATGGTGATCAGCGTGGCCTCGCCAAAACTGGCCTGCTGACGCAATTTATCCATGAACGCGTAGTGCTCGCCTTCGGTCAGTTCGATCTTCAATTCGGGCGTGGAAACACTTTTCGGAAGCGTGGCGAAGATCTCTTCGGGCGTACGCCCCTGCATATCACCGCCGAGGATTTCCATCAGTCGCGCCGCCGCGTAAATGCCGTCGTCGAAGCCGTACCAGCGCTCCTTGAAGAAGAAGTGTCCGCTCATCTCGCCAGCCAGCTCCGCACCCGTTTCGCGCATCTTGGCCTTGATCAGCGAATGGCCAGTGCGCCACATCAACGGGCTGCCGCCAGCATCCAGAATCTGACCCTTGAGATGGCCGGTACACTTGACGTCGTAGATCACCGTGGCACCGGGCTGACGTGACAACACATCCCGCGCAAACAGCATCAGCAGGCGATCGGGGAAAATGATCTCGCCCGAGCGGGTCACCACACCCAGACGGTCGCCGTCGCCATCGAACGCGATGCCCAGGTCGGCGCCGGTACTCTTCACCGAAACAATCAAGTCTTCCAGATTGTGCGGGTCGGATGGGTCGGGATGGTGGTTCGGGAATGTGCCATCGACTTCGCAATACAGCGGAATGACCTCGCAGCCAATGCCTTCCAGCACCTGCGGCGCCAGCGCGCCAGGGATGCCGTTGCCGCAGTCGACGACGATCTTGAGTGATCGTTCGACTTGCACGTCACCGACGATTTTCTCGATATAGTCAGACGTCACGTCGACTTGTCGCAGCGCACCCTGACCGTCGCTGTTGAGCGCGCCTGTGGCGATACGCTGATACAGATCCTGGATCGCGCCTTCGGATAGCGTCTCGCCAGCGACCACAATCTTGAAGCCGTTGTAGTCCGGCGGATTGTGGCTACCTGTGACCGCTACACCGCAACCGGTGTTGTATCGAAACGCCGCGAAATAAACGACCGGCGTCGACACTGCGCCGATATCGATCACGTCGATGCCGGCAGCACGCAGACCGTCCGACAGTGCACCAGCCAGTTCGGGACCGGACAGACGACCGTCTCGGCCCACTACGATTTCGCGCAGACCCTTTTCGCCCATCAGCGTGCCGATCGACTGACCGAGTGCACGGGCAACCTCCTTGTTCAAGGTTTTTCCCACCACACCACGCACGTCATACGCGCGGAAAATGCTGGGATCGAGCTCGATTGCCGGTGCAGATGGCAACGGCGGGGAGGGTCGCGCGGTAGCTGCCGCGATGTCGACCGGTGGACTGAGCTTTTTAATTCTTGCGGGCAGCGCCACCTCTTCGGGTTCAGGCGCTGCGGATGCAGTCGCACGGATGCGCAGGCGCAGCAGAAAAAAGGCACCCCCGATCCCTAACAGAGTCAGCAGAGCTGCCAGTGGCCACACGTGCGGCAGCACGATAAACGCATCCGGCAGCCCCGCATAGACACTGAATGCGCTACCGGCCACCGGCTTTCCCGCTACCTCTGCTATCGCCGACGTGGCGCCATCGGAGGACAAACTCATCTCTCCATGGTCGTCGCCCTGACGAAGCTCGAGCCGACCACCGGCTGGCGACACCGATTCGAACAGTTGCTGCAACGGCGCAAATGGCAACTCGACCCAGACCCAGACCGTCGGTTGTTGCGATGGTCCCAACGGCACGATGAGGCTGAGATGACGATCCCCATTACCCACGGATACGCTTTGCATCAATGAAGGGCCATCGGCACTCCGCGCCGCCATCAACTGGGCTGCCTTGGCATAGCCAAATTCGTGATAGTTGGCGTGCAGCACTTCGTTTAGATCACCGCTATACAACTCCAGCCTTTGCACCTGTGGAAGCTGCTGGCGAAGCGCCAAGGCGCTCTTGACCGGATCGCTCATCACCGTGGTGGGATCGACCGAGCCCAATACTTTCTGGACCTTGCTGCGCTGGGCAGCGATCTCGACGATCAGCGCATGCACGGCCTGATCCTGCGCCGCATGAACGCGCTCGATCGAACTGCCCTCTTCAGCAATCAACCAGGTCTGCCATGCGCAAAAAAGCCCGAGCAGGAACAGCAGCGTCGCGCCAGCCAACGGCAGCTGACGCCGCCAGTCAACCTGCGAATGCCGCAAACGTCCTACCGCGATGCTCAACGCCATGTCCCATCCCCGAGATTTTTGTTGCAGTCCCCCAACACATCCAGCCCATCCTACCTAATTGATACCGGTGGAACCGAATCCGCCAGCACCACGTTCACTGACAACAAATTCCGTCACGACATTGAGGCGTGCCTGTGCGACCGGCACCAGTAGCAGCTGTGCGATGCGATCGCCGATGTCGATGGTGTACGGCTCGATGCCGCGGTTCCAGCACGAAATCATCAGCGGCCCCTGGTAATCCGCATCGATCACGCCAACCAGATTACCCATCACCAACCCATGCTTGTGGCCCAGGCCCGAGCGCGGAACGATCAACGCACACCAGCCCGGATCGCCAATATGAATGGCGATGCCGCTGGGCACCAGCACACTCTCGCCGGGCGCCAGTGTCAGTGGCCGCTCCAACGCCGCGCGCAGATCCATGCCGGCGCTGCCGATGGTCGCTGTCTCAGGTAGCGGAATGCTGTCGCCAAGGCGCACATCCAGAATTTTCAATGCTATGTCGATGACCGGTCGATTCATCCGGCGCGGCTCGCGCGATAGCACTGCGCAATCTGCGTAATGAGCTGACGGGCAAGCTCGGGTTTGGCTGCGCGCGGCAGCTCGATCGCACCATCGGCCCAGTAGACGCTCAACGCGTTGTCGTCGGCTTCGAAACCGAGGCCTTCACCCACCTGATTGGCAGCAATCATGTCCAGCCCCTTGTTTCGCAGCTTGTGCTGCGCGTAGTTCGCGACATCGTGCGTCTCGGCGGCAAAGCCGACCAGAAACGGATGCACCGGTTTGGCTGACAGGCTAGTGAGGATGTCGGGGTTCTCACTGAGCTGCAACGACAGGCCAGCCCCATCGCGCTTCTTCAACTTGTGCGCGGAGACATAGTTGGGTCGGTAGTCGCCGACCGCCGCCGCGCCGATGTAGATGTCTGCCAGAGCCGATGCATCCAACACGGCAACATGCATCTGCGCCGCGCTGCGCACATCGATGCGCCGCGCTACGCCAGCTGGCGTAGGCAGACTCACGGGCCCTGCAACCAGGGTCACGTTGGCACCGGCCAGTGCGGCGGCTTGCGCGACCGCAAAGCCCATGCGGCCCGAACTGCGGTTGCCGATGAAGCGCACCGGGTCGATATCCTCATAGGTCGGGCCGGCACTGACCACCACATTCAATCCGGCCAGCGAACCGTCGCCAAACGACGCGGCCATAGCATCGCGCAGCTCGTGCGCTTCAAGCATGCGGCCGCTACCCACGTCACCGCAGGCCTGGTCGCCCGACGCCGGACCAAGCAGGCCCACGCCGCGCTGGCGCAGCGTCTCGATATTTGCCCGAGTGGCCGCATGCGCCCACATCTGCTGGTTCATCGCGGGCGCTACATACAGCGGCGCTGCACTGGCCAGACACAGTGTGGTCAGCAGGTCGTCGGCAAGGCCGTGTGCCAGCCGCGCGAGAATGTCCGCACTGGCGGGTGCGATCAAAATGCGTTCGGCCCAGCGCGCCAACTCGATATGCCCCATCGCCGCCTCAGCCTGTGCGTCCCACAGACTCACCCGCACGCTCTGGCCCGACAGCGCCTGAAAGGTGGTTGGGCTGAGAAAATGCGTGGCGCTTTCCGTCATCACCACGCGCACGTCCGCGTCCAGATCGCGCAGACGGCGAACCAGTTCGCAGGACTTGTAAGCGGCTATGCCGCCGGACACTCCCAGCAAGATACGGCGTTTGGCAAGACTCATGTAGGGCGGGCCTGACAATCGGGCAGACCGCTAGCTTACCGGATTCATTTGCCTCATCCGCTGCCTTTGATGTGCGGCAGCTGGCAGTCTGACGGCATGAGTATTCGAGACTGGCCCGAAGGCGAACGTCCCCGTGAAAAACTGCTGTCCCGCGGCAGCGCCACGCTGTCCGATGCCGAGCTATTGGCGGTACTGCTGGGCAGCGGCAGCCGCGGCAAGGATGCCATTGCACTGGGTCGCGAGCTGCTCGGCAATGCCGGCAGTCTCGGCGCGCTGCTGAGCAGTCCTGAGCAGCAGATCCGCGCCGGAGGCCTCGGTCCGGCCAAAAGGGCACGGATTGCCGCCGCGCTGGAATTGGCGCGGCGCAGCCTCGCCGAAGAGCTGCAGCAGCGGCAGAGTCTGGGCAACCCACGCGACAGCGGCGATTATCTGCGCGCCCGACTGCGTCATCTGCCTTATGAGGTATTCGGCTGTCTTTACCTGGATAACCGCCACCGGGTGCTGGCCTTCGAAGAACTGTTTCGCGGCACTATCGATGGCGCCAGTGTGCATCCACGCGAAGTCGTACGTGCCTGTCTGCAGCACAACGCCGGCGCGGTGATCTTTGCGCACAATCACCCGTCCGGAGTGGCCGAACCCAGTGCGGCCGATCGTGCGATCACGCATGAACTGCGTGACGCCCTGCAACTGGTCGGGGTACGCGTTCTCGATCATCTGGTGATCGGCAGCGGCGAGCCGGTATCAATGGCGGCGCGGGGACTGCTGTGAGCTGCTTCCACCGCCGCTACAAAATCCTCGGGCACAAAAAAGCGGCGTAGATAAACCACACCGCCGGGCCGATTTTAGTGAGGGAGAGAGCGGCGTCTCCGGATGCCATGCATGGAGGGGAGTCATGTCAGGCACCTGCTTATCTTCGCCATGCTGCATGACAACCCGATGACCTCTGCCGTTCGAGAGGAGTGCTGCAGGTCTCCGAAACTTATACACAAAATGGTGATACCGCCCCTTGCAGAGGTCATTGTGTATGCGGATCGAGGTATACATCGTAAGTATATGATAATGATTATTTATTTATCGACTTTTGCCGATTCTGCCCATACCACCATTAGTTTGCGTTGCCCAAGTCCTGATTTCCCCACAGACTTATCCACAGGCTCAAACACCGCGGTGCATCAAAATCAGCACTCGTTTGCACGCGAGATGCCCGCAAAGTCGTTGAGGCGCCGTATTACCGCCTGCCACATAAGGCGGTCTGTTAAGATCGGCGGTTCCATCCGAATTCGATCTCACCCGTGAAAGCACAGCTGCGCGAACTGGTTCTGCAGGCAATCAAGTCTTTGCAAAACGACACCACCCTGCCCGCGGACCTGGTGCTGCCCAGTTTTGTGATCGAACGCGCGCGCAGTCGTGAGCACGGCGACTTTGCCTGCAATATCGCGATGCTGCTGGCTAAACCGGCTCGCGCCAAGCCACGCGAGCTAGCCGACAAGCTGGTCGCCGCGCTGCCCGCCAACGCCCTGGTGAGAAAAGTGGAGATCGCCGGACCCGGTTTCATCAATTTCACTCTGGCCGCCAGCGCCTATCACGCAGAGATTCGTCAGATTCTCGATCAGGGCGATGCTTACGGCCGCAGCGAAAGTGGCGCGGGCAAGACCGTGGGCGTGGAGTTCGTCTCCGCCAATCCGACCGGACCATTGCATGTGGGCCACGGCCGCAACGCCGTTATCGGCGACTGCCTCAGCCGCCTGTTCGAGGCCATCGGCTGGAGCGTGAAGCGCGAGTTCTATTACAACGATGCAGGCGTGCAGATCGCGAATCTGGCGATCTCCGTGCAGGCGCGCGCACGCGGCGTGACACCGGACGACAGCAGCTGGCCGGAAAACGGCTACCGCGGCGATTACATAGCCGACGTGGCGCGCGCCTACCTCGATCGTGAGTCGGTGATCGCCGATGGCGAAACGGTGGCGGGTGCCGGCGATGTCGACAATCTCGATGCGATCCGCCGCTTCGCCGTGGCCAGCTTGCGCCGCGAGCAGGATCTCGACCTGAAGGCGTTTGGCGTTGGCTTCGACGTGTATTTCCTCGAGTCGTCTCTCTACAGCGACGGCAAGGTGGATGAGACCGTGCGGGGATTGGTCGCCCATGGCCACACCTACGAGAGCGAGGGTGCACTGTGGCTGCGCACGACCGACTACGGTGACGACAAGGACCGCGTGATGCGCAAGTCCGACGGTACGTTCACTTATTTCGTGCCCGACGTGGCTTACCACCTCAGCAAATGGCAGCGCGGCTACGAGCACGCCGTGACCGTATTGGGCGCAGATCACCACGGCACGTTGGCACGAGTGAAAGCCGGTCTGCAGGCGCTGGATGTGGGTATTCCTAAAGGCTGGCCCGAGTACGTGCTGTACCAGATGATCACGGTGATGCGGGATGGCCAAGAAGTTAAGCTTGGCAAACGTGCCGGCAGCTACCTCACTCTTCGTGATCTAATCGAAGAAGCTGGTCGTGATGCCACGCGCTACTTCCTGATCGCTCGCAAGACCGACTCGCAGCTGATTTTCGACATCGATCTGGCGCGCTCGCAGAGCAACGACAATCCTGTGTATTACATCCAATATGCGCACGCTCGCGTGTGCAGCGTGCTGCGCCAGGCGCCCGAAAAGGGCTTCACCTTCGATCTGCAGGATGGTCTTGCGCATCTCGCCCGGCTGGACAACGAACACGAGCAGATCCTGCTGACCGAGCTGTCGAAATACCCGGAGCTGGTCGAGGCCGCCGCGGTGAATCTGGAGCCGCATATTATTGCCGCGTGGCTGCGCGAACTGGCCAATGCGTTTCACACTTACTACAACTCGCATCAGTTCCTGGTCGACGACGACGCGCTGCGCAACGCGCGCCTTGCACTGGTGGTCGCCACCCGGCAAGTACTGAAGAATGGTCTGGGTTTGTTGGGCCTGAGCGCCCCGGAGAGCATGTAATGGCACCACGCAAGGGCAAGGGTCGGCAGGCCGTGCGCAATAACAGCGGCGGCTTTCCCGGCTGGGGTTATGCCGTGATCGGCATCGTACTGGGCGTCATCATGACGGCGGTGGTGATGCGCGGATCGCTGTTCGACAGCCTGCACAAACCCGATGGCCCACAGGCCAATCCGCAGGCCACCGCGGAAAGCAGCAGCGACCCTGGTGTGGTGCCGGCAACCTCTGCCGAAGCCGCGCCGAAAAAGCCGCAGTTCGATTTCTATTCCGTGCTGTCGGAGAAGGAAGTGCGGATTCCCGATGCCGTGATCAGCGCACAGGCGCGTGCCGAACAGCAAAAACAGGCGGCTGCCCAGCAGCAGGCTGCCGCTCAACCAACCGCCGCAGCGCCGTCAGCGCCCGTCAATACGAATGCGCCGGCGGCTATCAGCGAAACCATTACGGCCGCACCCGCCGCCCCGGCACCGACCTCCGCGGCTGGTAGTGGCTATCTGCTGCAGGTCGGCGCGTTCCCGAACCCGTCCGACGCAGAAACCTTGAAGGCAAAACTGGCCATGCAAGGCTTTGTCGCAACGGTGCAATCCGTCAATGTCGGCGGCCAAGCTTACCATCGCGTGCGGCTGGGACCGTTCCACTCCGCCACTGATCTGGAATCGACCAAGCAGCGGCTGGCCAGTGCCGGCATCAATGCGATTGCCCTGAAGGAAGGCAAATAGCTCAGCCTTAACCGCGCACGTGCCTCATGCACAAGTTGCATAAGAGGCGCCGTTTTTGTTTGGACGGCTAAAACGACATCGCGTGTTTAACCGGTTATGCTCAGGGTTCGTCCCCGTATGGATCGTGCCCATGAAACGACTGCTGTTGCTGCTTACCTTGCTGATCGGTGTCAATGTGTCTGCCGCCGAGCTGCCGTATAACACCACCGCCGATGCGAATGCCGACGTAGCGCACGCGCTGGCCCAGGCCAAGGCAAGGCATACGCCGGTGCTGCTGATCTTTGGCGCCAACTGGTGCGAGGATTGCCGCTCGCTCGATCGCGCGCTGAAGACCGAAAAAAATGCCGGGCTGATCAAGCAGCAGTTCCAGGTGGTGAAGATCGACGTCGGCAACTTCGATCACAACCTCGATATCACCAAGCGTTACGATGATCCGACCAAGAACGGTATTCCTGCGGCAGTGATCGTGTCGCCGGACGACAAGATTCTCTACTCCACGAAAGCGGGCGAACTGTCGAACGCGCGCCGGATGAATGACGACGGCGTCTACGGCTTCTTCAAGCAGGCGATTGCCACGTCGCAATCCGCAACGAAGTAACCGCTACGGGTTGGAAATGAGCTGGGCGGCCCTCGCCGCTCAGCTTTTGCGCTTCAACCGGATCAGCGCCGAAATATCGTCATCGCCATAGCCCTGACTCATCAGCTCGGCGTAGTCGGCCAGTGACTCTTTGATGAGTCGGCTATCGATTCCGGCCTGCTCGGCGATACCGCGCACGATACCCAGGTCCTTGTGCAGCAGGGCGAGCTTGAAGCCCACGCTGAACTCATCGCGCAGCATGGTCGCACCGCGCTTTTCCAGAAACCAGTTGCCGGCCGCACCAGCGCCCAGCGTGGGAATCAGGCGTTCCGGATCAAGCCCCAGCGCCTCACCCAAGGCGAGTCCCGCGCACACCGCCTGGGCGATGCCGGCCACCAGCACTTGGTTGACCGCCTTGGTCGCCTGTCCCGCCCCGACCGCACCGAGATGGGTCACTTTCAAGGCATAGGCTTCCAGCACCAGCCGCGCACGCTCGAGCACATCAACATCGCCACCGACCATCACCGACAGCTTGCCGTTCTTCGCGCCTTCCACCCCGCCGGACACCGGCGCATCGAGGAAATGCGCACCGACTTCGCCAAGGCGTGTCGCGGCACGTCGTGCGGTGTCCGGCGCCACGGTCGAATGATCGATCACGATGGCCCCCGGCGGCAGCTGCGGCACCAGCGCTTCGATCGTGGACAGTACATCGGCATCGGCGGTGACGCACAGCGCAATGACATCACACTTCGCGGCCAGCTCGGCCAGCGTGTCCGGTGCGGTTACCCCTAGCTGTTGCGCCAGCGCCGCCGCTTTTGCATGCGTACGGTTGGCGACGGCAACCAACAGGCCGTGCTCATGAAGATGGGTAGCCATCGGGGCACCCATCGCGCCCAGACCAATGAAACCTGCCTTGATGCTCATCTGTAGTCCTTGAAAGGTTGTCGGTTTTCGCGTGTACGCAACTAACCGTATCTACTGCATATGCCAGCCGTGGCTGACCACGATCGACTGTCCGGTCAAGGCGGCGGACGGGAAGGTGGCCAGATACAGCGCCGTCTGTGCGATGTCCTCGACCGTGGTGAACACGCCATCGACGCTGTCTTTCAGCATCACGTCCTTGATCACCGCTTCCTCATTGATACCAAGCGTAGCGGCTTGTTCGGGAATCTGCTTTTCGACCAGCGGCGTGCGCACGAAACCCGGGCAAATCACATGTGACCGCACGTTATGCGCAGCACCTTCCTTGGCCAGCGTGCGCGCCAGGCCAAGCAGGCCGTGCTTGGCAGTGACATAAGCCGATTTGAGTTTCGATGCCTCATGCGAGTGCACCGAACCCATATAGATCACGATGCCGCCTCGGCTTGTGCCGTTCATGCCATCTTTTTTGTACATATGCTGCAACGCGGCCTTGGTGGTCAGAAAGCCGCCGTCGAGATGGATCGCCAGCATCTTTTTCCAATCGGCGAAATCGAACCGCTCGATCGGGTTGACGATCTGCACACCGGCATTGGAGACAAGGATGTCCAGACGTCCAAACGCCTTGACCACCGCATTGGTGCCGGCGTTGACGGCGGCCTCGTCGGTCACGTCCATCGCGATACCGATCGCCTTGCCGCCAGCAGCATGGATCTCGTCAGCCACCTTGTCAGCAGCCTGCTGGTTGATATCGGCAATGGCCACGCTGGCACCATGCTGCGCATATACCTCGGCAATAGCCTTGCCGATACCGCTGGCCGCACCAGTGATCAGCGCCACTTTGCCGTCAAGACTTGTCATACCGACTCCTTCACGCGAGGGAAGTACCGATGATAGGGCGACTCGCTCGGGCCTCTGCGAGCGCACCAAGAGCCTGCAGGGAGGTTCAGGATTGAACCGGGTGCAGTGCAAACCAGCCCAGGCAAAGCGCGCCGGCCACGATGCAGTAGATGCCAAACGACGCCAGACGTCCGTGGCCTTCGAAATAACGCATCAGGAAACGCACACTGAGATAGGCGGCGATAAAGGTCAGTAATCCGCCCAAGGCGGCGGTGGCGAGCTGGGCGTGGTCATGCAGCAGCTTCGGCAATTCCAGCACACCAGCCGCAAGAATGATCGGCGTGCCGAGCAGGAATGAGAATTCCGCCGCGTCCTTGCGGCTCAGCCCGACTCGACTGCCTGCGATCATGGTCAGGCCGCTGCGCGAAAAACCGGGAATCAGCGCGCCAATCTGCGCAACCCCCACCAACGCAGCCTGCACAAGGGTCAGGCGTTGTGGTCCGCCCTGCGGCGCATCGTCCTCGCGCTGGCGATCACCGAGCCACAACACGATGCCATTGACCATCAGGGCCAGCGCCACAATGCGCAAATCGTGGAATAGATGCTCCAACGGCTTTTCCAGCCACAAACCCACCAGACCTGCCGGTATCGTGCCGACAATCAAACCCCAGGCCAGCTGCCCCTCGTCACTGGAGCGGCCGCGCAAGGTGCCAAAGAATCCCTGCGCGACGGCCATCCAGCGGGCGCGGAAATACCACAGCAACGCCATGGCTGTTCCCAGGTGCAAAGACACCAGAAACGGCAGCAGCGCCGGCGTATGTTTGTCCAGATGCACACCGAATAGCGCCGGAACCAGCAAGGTATGACCGAGACTGCTGACCGGGAACAGCTCGGTCACACCCTGGAGGACACTCAGCAATAGCAACAGCAGTACATTCATCTCTTCGTCCTTACTTCGATAGTCATGCGCGATGCGCGCCGTTCACTCTGCGCAAGGGTAATTTGCATGGCGTAACGAGTGATCAGGAAATTTCTGCCAGATAGGTATAGCCCAGCAGTCCTCGGTGCAAGGACTCGATGAGCAATGTGGCCTCTTCACCAACGATGCCGGCAGCAGACATTTTGTCAGCATAGGCTGCACGCAGCGCGGCCAGGTCGTAGCCGACGTAATCGAGCATCAGATCGGTGGTGTCGCCGCTTCGCTTGTGCGCGAATACATAGCTGTCGCCGTCGACCCGCACGTTGACCGCATCGGTGTCGCCGAACAGATTGTGGATGTCGCCCAGCGTCTCCTGGTACGCACCCACCATGAAGATGCCGAGCCGATAGCTCTCGCCCTCGTTCAACGCATGTAGCGGCAGGCTCACGTCGACGCCCTCGGCATCGACATAATGATCGATGCGGCCGTCCGAGTCGCAGGTGAGGTCGACGATCACGCCGCGGCGCGTCGGTTGCTCGTCGAGCCGGGCGATCGGGGCGATCGGGAAGATCTGCCCGATCGCCCAGATATCCGGCACCGATTCGAACACCGAGAAATTGACGAAGTATTTGTCGACCAGCTTCTCGTCCAGCTCGTCCAGCGCCTGCCGGTGCGAACGTTCGGCCGGCAGCAGGCGCGTGCGCACAGCGTTGGCGATGGCGTAGTACATCTCGTCCAGCCGCGCGCGATCGGTCAGCGTCAGCTGGCCCAGCGCGTACAAGGCCTGACCTTCGGCAAGATGATGCTGGGCTTCGTGGAACAGTTCCAGCGGTGGGCGGCGATCCAGCTCCTCGTGCGTTTCGCGCAAGCGACGCAGCACGGCCGGCTCGACCGCATCCGGCGGTGGAATCGAGCCGGTCGGCACTTCTTCCACTTCGGTGACATTGACTACCATCACTGCGTGGTGTGCGGTCATCGCACGCCCCGCCTCGGTAAGGATGTGCGGCGCGGTCAGCCCCTCCGACTCCACCGCCTCGGCCAGCGACTGCACGATGGTGGCGGCGTACTGGTCGATCGAATAGTTGATCGAATTGTGGCTGCGCGAGCGCGTACCTTCGTAGTCGACGCCAAGACCACCGCCAACGTCGACGATCTCCAGCGGCACGCCCATGCGGGTCAGCTCGACGAAATAGCGCGTAGCCTCGCGCATGCCATTGGCAATGTCGCGCACGTTGGAAATCTGCGAACCCATGTGGAAATGCTGCAGCTTCAGCGTATGCTTGAGCCCCGCCGCATCCAGCCGCTTGATCAGCGTGAGCACCTGATCGGGCGACAGGCCGAACTTGCCTTTGTCGCCACCGGTGTTCTGCCACTTGCCCGCGCCAATGGACGCCAAGCGCACGCGCACGCCGAGCAACGGCTCTACACCCAGCGCCTTGGCCTCGGCAAAGACATGGTCGAGCTCGGACAATTTCTCGATCACGATATGCACGCGCAGACCCAGCTTCAGCCCGATCAACGCCAGCCGCACGTACTCGCGGTCCTTGTAACCGTTGCAGATCACGATGGAACCAGGTCGCGCCATCGCCAAAACGGCCATCAGCTCGGGCTTGGAGCCGGCCTCGAGGCCGAAGCCGTGCGTGCCCGCGGCCACCAGCTCGCCGGCCACGCCGCGCTGCTGGTTGACCTTGATCGGGTAGATGGCCGTATAGCCGCCCGCGTAATTCCACTCGCCGATAGCCTTGGCAAACGCGTCCTGCAGCCGCGCCAGGCGATCGGCCAGGATGTCAGGAAAACGCACCAGCAGTGGTAACCGCAGGCCCTCTTCGCGGGCGCGGGCCACGATACCGGGCAAGGAAAGGGCGGGGCCGGTCGGGCCGCGGGGACGCATCACGATATGACCGGCCGCATCGACGTCGACATAGCCGTCGCCCCAGTGCGCCATCGCATAGGTATCGCGGGCGGCGGCGGTATTCCACTGTTTCGCCATGGAAGGCATCTCCTCAAGTAACCAGATCTGGACGGCCGTGAGCGTCGTGCCCAAACAGCCTGTCACTAGCAGATGCGTCGCAGCGGCGAGCCTTGACGGCGTTGTCCGCTAACGCGCCGCCAACAGGGCTACACGTCATCGGGCACGAAGTTCGACCGACCGGAAGCCTCGCACGCCGCGGGGCCAATCGAACTTGCCAGCTGAACGACGCACTGCGCCGGTCCACCGAACCGCCATTGTAATGGTCACCTGTGACGATATGCGTATGGCAGTTGGACGCGCCTTGGCGGCAAGCTTTTTTAGGATGCCGCCACAGCAGTTACAATGGACGACCCAAATCTCCCTTCGCACGTCAGGAACACCCGCCATGTCGCAGCAGCCCACGCCGAATGAAGCCCGCTGGTTCACCGAAGCCCACCAGGCTTCCGGCTCCTCCATCGGTTTCCGCACCGAGCAGCTGCTGCACGCCGAGAAGACGCCGTTCCAGACTATCGAGATCTACAAGACCACCGATTGGGGCAATCTGATGGTGATCGACGGCTGCGTGATGCTGACCACGCGCGACAATTTCCTCTATCACGAGATGATGACGCACCCGGCGCTGTTCACCCACGCGCGCGCCAAGCGCGTGGTGATCATCGGTGGCGGTGACTGCGGCACGCTGCGCGAAGTACTCAAGCACGAGGAAGTGGAATCGGCCGTGCAGGTCGAGATCGACGAGCGCGTGACGCGGCTGGCCGAGGAGTATTTTCCCGAGCTGTGCGACAGCAACAGCGACCCACGCGCCCAACTGCTGTTTATCGACGGCATCAAGTACATGGCCGAAGCCGAGCCGGAGTCGCTGGATCTGATCATCGTCGACTCGACCGATCCGGTTGGCCCAGCCGAAGGCCTGTTCAATTCCGCGTTCTACGCTAGTTGTTACAAGGCGCTGCGCCACGGCGGCATTCTGGTGCAGCAGAGCGAATCGCCGCTGGTCCATCTGGACCTGATCAAGTCGATGCGTTCGGCGATGCGCACTTCGGGCTTTTCCGCCGTGCGCACGCTGCCGTTCCCGCAGCCGTGCTACCCCACCGGCTGGTGGAGCTGCACCATGGTGCGCAAGGGCGGCGATCTGTCCGGCTTCCGCGAGCGTGGCGCGATCAGCAAGAATTTCCCCACCCGCTATTACAACGCCGATATCCACAAGGCCGCGCTGGCGCAGCCGGAATTCATGCGCGAGGCGTTGGGCGAGTAATCGCGCGAGAATCATCGAAGTGAGATCACGTCACGGCGCTTCCGCCGTGACGTGACGCTTGGGCCACGCTTCCTGGCCGCAGGCCCGGCCTTTTGAAAGATTTGCTCAAACCTGATGCCCATGAACCAAGAGGTTCATGGCACGGGCGGTCGTGCGTTGGGCGAATACCCGACAGGACCATGAACACCGCTGATCTGCCAAGTCAATCGCATAATCCGCGCCAGAAGCCGAACTACCGCCCAAAACGGGCATCCGGACACGCTGTGTTCCGCGGACGTTCGGTTTTCTTCGGATAGGGTGAAGGCGAACCAAGGACGTTCCATTTCGCATGGTGTGACGATCACCCCGGTCGCACATCTGTCTTGAGGCATGTTCAGAAATAGCCAAGGCCTTCACGTGTTCAAAAGCATCCTAGTCGTGTGTGTAGGCAATATTTGTCGCAGTCCTACCGCCGAGTACCTTTTCCGCCACCGCCTTTCCGCTACCGATATAAACGTTGAATCTGCCGGCCTAGGTGCACTGGCTGGGAATGGCATGGATGCAACCGCTCTTGCTGTTCTTGCCGACCACGGCATTGATGGCGGCGCACACGTCGCACGTCAGCTCAATGAAAACATGCTGCGCTCTGCAGAGTTGGTCCTGGTACTGGAGAAGCGTCATGTGGCCACGATTGTTCAATCCGCACCACAAGTCAGCGGCAAAGTTTTCATGCTAGGCAAATGGCAAGGGGACAGGAACATTCCTGATCCTTATCGCCAGCATCGCGTCGCTTTCGAACATGTCTACGACTTGATCGACGATGCAATCTCGAGCTGGGTCGAACGCCTCCAGTGATTCACCTCAACCCCCGCACATCAACGATCGTGCAAAGCAGGTAACGAATGCCCCATACGACCGATCAGAAAAAAGACGATGACAGCATCGACCTCCGTGAGCTCATTGGCACATTGCTCGACCGCAAATGGCTGATCATCGCCGTGACGCTTATTTTTCTGGTCGTCTCGCTGGCTTATGTGACGCTGGCCACACCGATCTATCAGGCCGATTCGCTGCTCCAGGTAGAGCAAACCATGCCAACGCTGCCAGGGTTGAGCCAGCTCAGCCAGACCTTGGGAGCCTCCACTTCACAGGCCGTGACGGAAATCGCGCTGGTCACATCGCGCCGTGTGCTTGGCAAGGCGGTAAGCGATCTCAAGCTGGATATCCTGATACAGCCATGGCGCTTTCCGCTGATCGGCGGCTACATATCACGCCATTACCTGCCCGATCATCCCGGCGATGTGGCTCCGCCACATATAGGTCTTAGCCGCTACGCATGGGGCGGCGAAAAGCTGGACATCTATCAACTGGATGTTCCCACGCCACTATTCGGCAAGACACTGACTTTGCGGGCCGGGCAGAACGGCCAGTTCACCCTGTATGACAATCACGACGACCTGCTGTTGAACGGCGTCGTCGGTCAACCGGCCAGCGGACACGGTGTAACCATCCAGGTCGCAACACTCAAGGCCAATCCGGGTACCGGTTTCGACGTCGTCCGGCAGCGCACCCTGGCGGCCATCGATCAGCTGCAACAAAAGGATATCGATGCCGAGGAGCAGGGCAAGGACTCGGGCATCATCCAGGTGACCTATCCCAACGCCGATCCTGACCTCGCGATCGCCGTACTGAACCACATCGACGACGAATACGTACGTCTGAACGTGGCTCGCAACTCCGAAGAAGCCGCCCATCAGCTCGAGTTCGTCAAAGGCCAACTGCCCGGCGTGCGCCGCGACCTGGAAAAAGCGGAGGCAGCGATGAATGTCTTCCAGGTCAAGGCCCACTCGGTAGACATCACCATGCAGACCAAGGCCTTACTGGATCAGTCCGTCGCCCTGGACAACAACATCGAGCAGTTGCGCATGCAACAGGCCGATATCGAACGTCGCTACACGAGCCAGCATCCGGCCTACAAGGCATTGATGCAGCAGATCGGCACATTGAATACGCAGAAGGACGGCCTGGAGAATCAGATCGGCCAATTGCCCGACACCCAGCAGCAACTGTTGAAGCTGGACCGTGATGTACAAGTCAGCAATACCACCTATACCAGCCTGCTCAATCAGGCCCAGCAACTCGACATTGCGCGCGCCGGTACGATCGGCAATGTGCGCGTGGTGGACGTGGCCGCAACCGACATTACCTCGCCGCTCAAGCCAAAAAAGATCCTGATCGTGCTGATCGCCCCGTTCCTTGGCTGTTTCCTCGTCATCGGATACGTGCTGCTGCTGCAGGTTTTCAACCGCGGCATCGAGGATCCTGCCAGCATCGAGGAAATCGGCCTGCCGGTTTATGCCTCTATTCCGCTGAGCTCGGCACAAAGTGAAGACTCCGCTCGCGAGCGGAGGCGCGATGGCAGACTGCATTTGTTGGCGGTTAACGCGCCGGCAGACCTAGCCGTCGAAGCATTGCGCAGCTTGCGCACCAGCCTGCACTTTGCCGGGCTGGAAGCGAAGAACAACGTGATGATGATTTCGGGCGCCAGCCCGAATGCGGGTAAAACCTTCATCTCGACCAACCTGGCAGCGGTGATCGCCAACGCCGGCCAGCGCGTGCTGCTGATTGACGGCGATCTGCGCCGGGGTGATTTGCACCGCACGCTTGGAGACAAACACAACAATGGTCTATCTGAACTGCTCAGCGGCAAGATCGATCTGGAAAAGGCCAGACGCCATTCCAGCGTGGAGAATCTGGATTTCATCCCGCGTGGCCAGGTGCCGCCGAATCCCTCGGAATTGCTGACGCATCCGAATTTCGGTGCGTTCATCGAGCGTATGGCCGCGTCGTACGATCAGGTGATCATCGATACGCCGCCGATTCTGGCAGTGACCGACGCCGCCGTGATTGGTCGCCACGCCGGCATCAGCCTGCTGGTAGCCCGATTCGGCGTCAATCAACCGAAGGAACTGGCACTCGCCATGCAGCGATTTGAACAAAACGGTATCCCGCTCAAGGGCGCCATCTTCAATGCCGTGGAGAAGCGCACGTCCGGCTATTACAGCTACGGCTACGCTAACTATGGAAGTGCCGTTGACGACGGCTGAAGCAAAGTCGTCCGGGCGTCACCGGAAAGCTTGGCTCAGCGCATACAGCGCAGAGCCTGTTCCCGGCAATGGCGCCCCTCGGCATGGTGACTCATCCAGGCGTCTGCCACACATGGTCGTGCGGTTCCGACGGTCTGATTGTCGCTGTCAGCTGAATCCGCAGAAACAACCATGCCCTTGCACAAGGTAAGACAATTGCTCTTGAATCGATGGCGGTCACTCCATCAAATCGCCCTGCTCTGGGGCAGCTCCATCATTGCGGCCGGGCTCGCCTTCCTGACCCAGCTGGTGCTCGCGCGCCACCTCGATCCGGCAACCTACGGCATCTTCGGCAGCTCCCTGGCGCTGATTACCATGCTGTCGCAGTTTTCCGGTTTCGGACTGCAGGGCTTCTGGCTGAAAGCCTTTGGTCAGGAGGGCTGGACCGCCCAGCGCTGGGTCAGCGGCTCGCTGCATTTCGTGGTGCTCAGCACGGCTATCACCTTGCTCGTGTTCGCTGCCTGGGCGCAGTTCGGACCCAACGACGACACGACCCGAATCACCTTGTTACTGATGGCGCCCAGCATCGCCGGCCTGGCGGCCATCGAGCTAACCATCAGCAAGTTGCAGCTCGAAGAACGCTACATCTTCATATCGCTGTGGCAGATTTCCCCGCAAGCTGCGCGGCTGATCCTGATCTCGCTGGCTTTTCTGTTCGTGAGTAGCGCCCATCGGTTGGCCTGGATTGCCATCATCTACACCATCGTGGCGGTGGGACTGATTGCAGTCACCGTCAAGCAGATCATCGAGATGGGTGCACCGGGCTTTGACCTTCACGGACACGGTCCACGCAGCGCAGTGCCGGCTTATCTGCCGCCCGCCTCTTCAATTACCGCGACGCCCACCATCGGGACGGTGGCTCGGGAAGCATGGCCGTTCGGTCTCGATGTGATCCTGTACCTGGCCTATTTACAGATCAGCAACGTATTACTCAAATATCTCGACGGCAACGAGGCGGCGGGCCTCTACTACGCCGCGTTCAATATCATGAATGCGATCTACCTGTTGCCCATCGTGCTGTACACGAAGTTCCTGCTGTCCAAGCAGCACCGCTGGGCACGCAACGACAAACCACGGCTGCTGTCTTCGTTGAAACTAGGCTCGGCGGCCATGCTGGCGATCGGCGTTGTCGCCATGCTTTTCATCTGGCTGGTGGCGCCCTACCTGGTGCCCCTGTTGTTTGGTCACAAATACGCAAATGCCTCGAGCCTGCTGGACATCCTGGCCGTGTGCGTGCCGCTGCGCTTTCTGAGTACCAGCGTCGGCTCGGTGCTGAGCACCGGCGATCACATGCGGCATCGGGTGAAGCTGAAAACCATCTGCGCCATCGTCTGCATCGTACTCAACGTGGCGTTGATTCCTCACTACGGCACCACGGGCGCGGCGGTAGTCACCGTCATCACCGAACTGACCCTGCTGCTGCTTTTCACGGTCAGCGTACTCAGGCGCTACGATCAATTGTTCACCGATACGTCTCCCCAGGCCGCGGAAGCGCATTCATGAAAAATGTGATTTTTACCGGCTATTACGGGATGAAAAACTATGGCGACGATCTGTTCGGCGTCGTCAGTACCTACGGTGCCAGGACTTGGTGGCCGCAGTTCTCTCCTACCATTCTCGGTCCGCGCATTACCGGGCAGACTGAGCGGTTCTCCGTGCCGACTTTCATCTCCGCTGACCAGTACGCCAGCGATGACAAGGCCGGCAAACTGATTCGTACACTTTTCTCCACCAAGGAACTGTTGAGTGGCGGCAAGTTCGTGTTCAGCGGTGGCTCGCTGTTTTCGTCCAACCGCTCCCGCATCATGGACATGGCCGAACGCATCTCCAGGCTCAGCGGCAAAAAGTTCTCGGCAATCGGCGTGTCGATCGGGCCGTTCGACTCGCGCGCATCCGAGGACGCCGTGGTCTCTTTCCTGCGTCGCTTCGAGTACATCTCGGTGCGCGACCAAGCGTCATATGCGCTGTTACAGAGCTATCAGCTCGATGCGCGCATCGCCGTCGGGCGCGACCTGGCTGGCCTCGCACCAGCGCTGGCGGGGCCGATGGAAAAGACCGCAAGCGAGACCAAGGTGATCGGCTACGCTCCATGCAACATCGGCGGCAAGCCCGAGATCACCCGACGCATCGACGATCTGTTCGTCGCGACCGTCAGTAAACAGCGGAATGTTCGCGTCAAGATTTTCAGCCTCAACAGCCATGCCATTCATGGTGATACCGAACGCAGTCAGCACGTAAGCGAGCGCCTGAAGGCCGCCGGCGTTGCCGTGGAGCGAATCGAGTACGCGGAACGCGGCGTTATAGGTACCTGGCGGGATATCGCCACCTGCGATGCCGTGGTGAGCGTGCGGCTGCATGGTGCAATCACGGCCTATCTGTGCGGCGTACCCTTCATCCTGTTCGAGTATCACAAGAAGTGCAGCGACTTTCTGGACGACATCGGCCAGCCCGGTGCGATCCGGGTTCGCACCGACGACGCGGCGCTGGCCAATGAGCTCGCCGGAGATTTCGAACACAAACTCTTGCAACTGTTCACCGATCAGTCCGCTCCGAAGTTGTCCCCGACGCAATATGCCGAGGAATCGACCCGTCACTTCACCGGCGCTCCCTGGGTCAGTCAACACCAGTCAGTCGACGCCAGCGCGACGCGGCCTGAGTCATGAACACGCATCCCATCATCCCCGCATTCCGAGCGCCGCAAGTCCCTGTAAGCGTCGTCATTCCGTGCTATCGCTGTGCGGACACGATCGCGCGTGCCGTCAAGTCCATTGCCATGCAAAGCCAGCTGCCTGAGGCAGTCATTCTGATTGATGACCTGAGTGGCGACGACACCCTGGACCAGCTCTACCTGCTCCAGACGCAATACCCGCCCGGCTGGATCCAGGTGATCGCGAAGCCTCAGAACGACGGTCCTGGTGCTACCCGTAATGCGGGGTGGGATGCGGCAACGACAACCTACATCGCCTTTCTCGACGCCGACGACAGCTGGCATCCGCGCAAGATCGAATTGCAGTACCGCTTGATGGCTGACAATCCGCAGCTCGCGCTCAGTGGCCACCGTGGCGGTCACATGGAGACGTCAGGTCAACCAGCGGATGAGCCTGCACTGTCATCGCAATCCGATGGTCATGCCCGTGCCGTGAGCAAGACTCGGCTGCTGCTTTTCAACGAATTCATTACCCGTTCGGTGATGTTGCGCAGAGATCTCCCGCAACGTTTCGAACCCAAGAAGAAATACTGTGAGGACTACCTGCTGTGGATGCAGATCGTCTTCGCCGGCAACAAAGCCAGTGTGCTCGAGGTGCCGCTCGCCTTTGCCTACAAGCCTGATTTCGGTGCCGGCGGGTTGAGCCAGCAGGTATGGCGCATGGAGCAGGGCGAGCTGGACAGCTATCGTCGGATTTTCCGTGAGCAACATATCGGCGTATTCACGGCGGTGCCGATCTACCTGTTTTCGCTGGTCAAGTTCGCAAGGCGCTACCTGCGTTCCCGATTACATCGATGGAACAGAAAGCCGGCCGGGCCCCATCAGCCCGTACGTAGCTAAGCCTCATTCTGCGGAGCCACTACGTTGCCGACCAGCCTCAGATTCAGTCCGACCAAAGCCATCGCAACACTGCTGTTGGTGTTTCTGTTCGTCCAGATTCCGCTGACTCAAAACACGGATGACAAGACGCATATCAACGTCTATCACATCCTGCTGCTGCTGCTGCCTTTCCTGTATGTCCCATCGCTGAAGCACTTCCGCATCAATACGGCCACGATCTTCATCGTGGTACTGACTATCACGACGATCTTTGCCGCGCCGGCCTATGGCGCCGGCCTGCGCTCGACCCAGCTGGTCTTTGTGGTGATGGCCTTCTTCATGGGCAGTATGTACGGCCGCAAGTTCGACGACAGAGACTGGACGAAGATCTTCTCGATCGTATTCGTCTGCACCGTGATCTTCGTCATCCTGCGCGACATCGCTTTTGCCGGTCAGCTGGCGGCAATCTACACACGTACCGGCTATGCCGCGAACATGCTCTACCTTTCCACCGGCGGGCGTAATATCGAGGCCAGCTTGCTGGTCATGCTTTCCATCCTGCTGCTAGGCACGCGTCTCTACTTCCCTTCGATCATGCTCGCTTTGCTCACCAGCGGCATGATGCAGTCTCGCGCCGGACTGATCGGCACGGCCATATCGCTGTGGATCTTTCTCTGGCGCACACGCAAAAACAAACTTTATTACCTGAATCTTGCGCTGGGGCTTGCTCTGCTGGTGCTTATGGCAGCGCTGATCTTCACTTCGGTCGTAGATATTCCGGTGCTTGACCGCTTCAATCTGAAATCGGAGACCGAGCTCGAACAAAACGGTGTCGGACGTCTAGTGCTGTGGCACTACGCTGGCGTCGCTCTGCACAAGAACCTGCTTGGCTATGGAATTGGCAACGGCGTGCCGGTGATGGAGAAACTATCCGGCATCGCGTTCGTGGAAAACAACGTCCACAACGTCTATCTGCAATTTCTGCTCGAAGGCGGTGTGCAGTCTCTGGCCGCTTATCTGATCATGATCGTGGCGATTCTGTTCAAACGCGCCACCACGCCGATGCAGCGCAACGTCAAGGCGTATCTGATCTGTTATCTAGTCCTCAGTACGATCCAGTTCAACGGCTCCGAAGCCTACCTTTGGTTTTTCATCGGTGCCTTTTTTGCCTTTCCCAAGTGGACCGCAGACGAAACTCCGACTCCCGTCGATCACCCGGGGCCGGCTCAGTCGCTGCCGCTTGCTTACCAAAACGACAACCCGGCGCTGATCCATTCCCAGGAGCCCCGATGAGCGATTTTCGCAAAGACTGCCAACGCTATAAATCCTTGCCCGGCTACCGAGGCATGATCTGGTGGATGCTCGACCAATCGTTCTGGGTGATCCTGACCTATCGATTGATTGCCAGCGCTCAGGGCAAATGGTTCCATGCCCCGCTGCGCCTATTCGAGAAGGTCGCCGAATTCATTTTCAAATGCTATATGCCGACCACGGCCAAGATCGGACCCGGCCTGGTCATCTATCACGCTTTCGGGCTGATCATTAACGGAAAGTCGGAAATCGGCGCCAATTGCACGCTCTACGCAAGGGTCTGCATCGGCAACCGCTGGCCCGGTGACGGCACGCCGATCATCGGCTCCGACGTCACCATCGGCACAGGCGCGTGCATCTTCGGACCCGTGCGCATTCCCGACAACTACACAGTGAAGGCCAATGCCGTCATCACGCCATCGACCGTACTTTTCCCGTGAGGCGTTCAGCATGAATCACTTAACGCAATGCCTCATCACTCACTTCGGCACGACTTCCATCATTGCGCCTAAGCAGCATCAAATCAGCTATCGCCCGTCAGGAAAATTTCAATACGTCCAGACAACCGCGCCCACGCCGTGAAACATCTATGGGAATTTCTATGAGCGCAAGACCGGTACGCCTGTCCATCATCATCATCACCTGGAACGAGCTGGAGAATCTCCGGCGTTGTATCGATTCGCTGCTGGACAAAGTGGATTTCGAAAAAGACGAAGTCATCGTCGTGGACAACGGCTCCAGCGACGGCAGTGCTGAACTGATGGCCCAGCATCCGCAGATTCGCTATTTCCCGCTCGACCGCAACTATGGCGTCGGCCCGGCCCGCAACCGGGGCTTGTTTCTGGCCCACGGCGAGTACTGCATGACGCTGGACAACGACACCATTTTTCTGACCCCCGATCCGGGCACCATCGTTGAAGATTTCTTCAATGCTCATCCGGACACCGGCGTGGTCGGTTTCCAACTGCTCAATGTCGACCGCACCCGTCAGGACTCCACACGCCGCTTTCCACGCTTCTATCAGCCGATCGCCGCGCGCATTGCAGCCAGTCGCAAGCTGAAATTCGTCAACGATGAACTTGAGCGTCACCTGATGACCGATGTGCGCTTCGATGAAGCCAGCGACCCGATGGAAGTGGACTACGTGCTCGGTGCCAACCAGACCTTCACCAAAAAGATCGCCACGCTGCTGATGGGCTACGACGATCAGATTTTCTTCGGGCCCGAAGATGCCGAATTCTGCGTGCGCACGCACAAACTGGGCCTGCGCAACTATTACTGCCGATCCATCTCGATCGTTCACGACTACAAGCGCAGGACGCGCAAATTCTCGAAGCTCACCATCAAGCATCTGGCCGGCTTCGCCTACATGCTCAAGAAGCATGGCGGCATTTATCGCTATTCGCTGAGTGCGCGTAGCTGACATTTTCCTTGAATCATTTTCTCTGGAGTAAAGCCAATGAACCGACGTGATTTTCTTCGTCACTCGACCATGGCCCTGGCAGTCGCTGCATCCTTCGGCATGGGTTCCGGAACCTCGTTTGCCGCGGCAACCGGGGGCCGCACTTTCTACCTGGATGGTGAAGCCGGCAACGACGGCGCGCCCGGAAGCAATCCGCAGCAGGCGTGGCGCAGCATCACCAAACTCAATAGTGTCATCTTCCAGCCGGGTGATCGCATTTACTTCAAGCGCGGCAGCAGTTTTCCCGGACAGTTCCATCCGCAAGGCTCAGGCAACGCCAGCCAGCCGGTCGTGGTGGACAGTTACGGTAGCGGCGCGCTGCCGCACATCCATGCCTATGGCAAAGCGCAGTGCTCGGTTTACCTGCACAACGTCGAGTACTGGACGCTGCGCAATCTGCAAGTCTCCAACAAGGGTACGCAGAATCAGGGCAATCGCGCGGGCGTCTACGTGCACCACGAAGATTTCGGCGTGGCCCATGGCATCGTGCTGGACAGCCTGTACGTGCATGACGTCAACGGTTCGCCGATCAAGAAACAGGGGGCTGGTGCCGGCATCATGGTCAACGCTACCGGCAAGCAGCGCCCCAGCCGCTACGAAGGCCTGCAGATATCCAATTGCAGCGTCATCAACACGCAGCGCAACGGCATTCATTTTCTGGCCGGCGGCAGCCGCGAGGGTGGCCTTGGCCGCAACGTGATCGTGCGCGGCAACAAGATTCAGCAAGTACCGGGCGACTGCATCCTGATCATCGGCTGCGATGGTGCCCTGGTCGAGCACAACACGGTCAGCAACTGCACGGAACTGCCGCCCGGCGAAGCCGCCGCCGGCATCTGGCCGTTCAACAGCGACAACACCCTGATTCAGTACAACGAGGTCAGCGGTCATCAGGCACACGCCGACGGCGAGGCGTTTGACGCTGACTTGGCCTGCAACCACACGGTGATTCAATACAACTATAGCCACGACAATATCGGTGGCCTCGCGCTGATCTGCAACATGGGCAACAAGAATCTCGGCGCCGGCAATACCGGCACCATCGTGCGTTACAACGTCAGCATCAATGATTCATTGCGCCCGTCGAACAGCGCATCGGTGCGGATAACCGGTCCGGTCGAAGGCAGCACGATCTTCAACAACATCTTCATCATTCCACGTCGCCCCAGCGGCGACGCTGGCACCTTGTTCAAGGCCGACAACTGGCAGGGCGTGCCGAACAACACGGCGATCCACGACAACATTGTCTTCGCCGAGCAAAGCCCCGGCGTGGAACTTGGCCTGGCCCAGAAAAACGTCCTCAGCCGTAATACCGTCATGGGTCCGGACGCGGCCGCTATTCATTCCATGGTGAGCGGCCTGACAGCCATGCCGGTGCCGGCAGCGAACGGCGCGAACGCGCAGGCGGAGAACCTCGACACGATGCTTGAGAAATATCGGACATTTCGGCCCAGCCTGGCGACGGTCGTGCATTGGGCGCAGACGTGCTTCGTCAATGGCAAGGCAATACCCAACGCCTATGCGGTGATCGAGAATACGGCTCAGATGAGCTAGCTCGTCCCGCGCACGGGCAAACGGATTGGAGATCGACACCTTGTCGGGCCGGCATGGCGCGGCGAACGCGAATTCCCTGCCATTACTGGTGCATGAAATGGGGATATCACGTGCACCGCTACATCGCCAAAAGTCCAGGCGAGAGCGGATAAACCTCGACGGCCAA
Source organism: Rhodanobacter sp. A1T4 (assembly GCF_014207185.1). Lineage (GTDB taxonomy): Bacteria > Pseudomonadota > Gammaproteobacteria > Xanthomonadales > Rhodanobacteraceae > Rhodanobacter. Next base: position 431,170 of record NZ_JACHCP010000005.1, on the reverse strand, counting down.
TACCAGCCAAGAAAGGGTGGGGCGGACAAGAGAAGTCAATCCGCAGCCGACTGGCGGCCAAAATCTTCGCCATCTGTCAACGTCACGACGATGAACAGTATGCCGCTGTCGGTCTGCGGCCGGTCACTTGGCTAATACGAAACGCTCATAGCAAGCGTTAAGGCCTTCGCCGCCAGCGACTAGTCTTCCAGCGCTCGAGCATCAAATTCGTTGCGGCTCAGTGGCACCAATGCCGACTGGCTGGTGGGTTGAAATGGGAATACCCGCCGAAATACCGCTGCCGAATTAGATCCCATTATTAAATCTCATTCCCGGAAATATCCGGATGGATACGTACGCATTAACGGCCGACCAAACACCGCTTCACGCCATTCCGGAAAGCATCCACGCTTTGTGCACTTATCTTACCTGTACTATAAAAAATCTTAAGCGTTTGAGATTTATATCACACTAATGAGTTATGAATGGCCTGAATAAGGCATGACTATCGAATCCACCAAGAGCCGTAAGTAGTACCTGCTTGCAAGTGAATCTCGGGGTAATAAGTCCCGATTTAAACATCTCTTGGAACGTCATCTGGATTGCATCTGCGTTTAATCAAGAACGGCTTGGGTTACGGCCATAAAACTGAAAGAAAAGGCACGCGCCTGCAGCGATGCGGCGCGCAAGTCGCGATGTTCGAATTCGGTTGAAAGCAAATCCATTTCGAACAATGCAATCCAAGCTGAGGAGTCAACGTGTTAGACATTACCCGCTCCTATCTCCCCAGCCTGACGAAGTACCTCAGCTATGTCGAAGGCATCTACGCGCGAGGTCATTTGACCAATAACGGCCCGCTCGTGCGTGAGCTTACGGAGCGCCTTGAGGCCTACCTTGGCATACGCAATCTGGTGTTGGTCTGCAGCGGCAGCGCTGCGCTCGATCTTGCCTATCACGCCCTGGATGTATCTGGCAGCGTAGTGACGACCCCATTTAGCTTTGTAGCCAGCAGCAGCGTTCCGGCATGGCATGGCATCGAACCGATTTTCGCGGATATCGATCCACAAAGCTGGAACTTGGATCCTGGCGAAATCGAATCAGCCATTCGGCCAGATACGACGGCGATCGCTCCGGTGCATGTCTACGGAAACCCTGCAGATGACGCGCGCATTGGCGAGATTGCCCGACGGCATGGGCTGAAAGTGATTTATGACGCCGCACACTGTTTTGGTGTGCGCAAAGGCGGGCAGAGCATTCTCGATTGGGGTGATGCCTCGGCAATCAGCTTCCATGCGACGAAGGTGTTCCACACGATCGAAGGTGGCGCGGTGGTGTTCCGCGACGACGATGCCTGCGAGCGCGCTCGCCGCATGATCAATTTCGGCATGGATGCGCATACTGGCGCCATCGTCGATGTAGGTACAAATCTGAAACTGAGTGAAATGCACGCCGCCATGGGCCTGGCCATGCTCGACGACATGGATTACGTGATCGAACGACGGCGCAGTCTGACTGATCTTTATCAGCGGAGGCTTGGCGACCACGTGCAGTGCCAGAAGGTCGAACCCGATGTGACTACCTCCGGCAGTTACATGCCACTCGCCTTCGCCGACGCGAGTACATGCGAACACGTCGTAACGTTATTGAACGATCAAGACATCAGGACTCGACGCTATTTTTTCCCGTCGCTGGACGCGAACCTGCCGTATGCCCGGTTCGGCTCGACTCGACACTCACCGCGTATTGCCCAGCGTGTGCTGTGCCTGCCGTTGTATGCCGAGTTGCTGCCCACAGACGTGGAACGGGTCTGCGCGACGATCTTGAATGCCCTGCCGACGAAAACCTACATGGCCTCGCAGAGTGACTTGCTGTCGTGTTCGGTTGCGCAATGAATGCGGGCACCTTCAAGTTACCGCATACGTCGCTGATGGAGACCACGCATTGCCGAGAAGACATCCCGGGCTCACTCCGACTAACCGTCTGCGTCATCACATACAACCAAGCACCCTACATTCGTCAGTGCCTGGACAGCATCCTGAGCCAGGATCTCGATGAGCCATTTGAAGTTCTAGCGGGAGACGATTTTTCTACCGACGGCACCCGGAAGATCATCGAGGAATATGTCGCGCAATATCCCGGTGTCGTGCGTCTGCTTCCTGGCGAACAAAACCGGGGCGCGACAGCAAATTACTTCCTTACACATGCCGAGGCCCGCGGGGAATTCGTCGCCCATATCGATGGCGATGATTACTGGTTGCCAGGAAAGCTGCGTGCTCAGCTAGATGCCATGCAGCGACATCCCGAGTGCGCCATCTGTGCTCATGATTGCCTGGTCTTCGACGAAGCAACCGGCCGTATCGAGGCAAACCATTTCTTCCGCAAGCGGCTAAAGGTAAACCCGCAGAGCGAAGCAGTGCTCGACCTTGCCTTTCTTGCAGCACACCTTCCGTTTTTTGCTCACTCGACAAAGATGTATCGCCGCTCGGCCGCCGAGGGGCTGATCTACGAAGGGCGCGAAATGATCGATTGCCACTGGCACCTGTACCACGCGGGCCGAGGATCGATCGTCTACATCAACAAAGTTCTGGGCGCGTATCGCCGGGGCGTCGGCGTAAGCCATGCCTCGCTAAGTGTGCAGGTGCCAAGCCAATACCTGCGCGATATGTTCGAGGACTCCGTTGTCTATGGCGTTGCGCTGGGCATTCCACAGGCAGCATTGAACAGATCCGCCGCGAGAACCTATGGTCGCTGGGCGGTAAAGTTCGCGCTTGCCGGGCAGATGGAAGAGTTTGCGCAATACGCCAAAAAGTCGCGCGCATCGGGAAGGATCGCCGCCTATCTCTGGATCATGGAGATACTGGCTCCGTTTCCCTCCATGTCTCGCCGACTCGCAAGGTTGGGCGTCTGGGGGCTGCGCTTCTGGAATGAGCGCGATGAGATCTGAGCCATTGGGCTGCGCCATTGTAGGACTGGGGCCGGCAGGCGCAGGCTTCTTGTTCAATGCCTTCAAGAGCGGCAAGTGCGAACGTCTTGCCGCGCATGGCCTGCTCATCCTGGATGGCGCAAACAGCGTTGGCGACGGGCGGCTCGGCGAGTATCAAGTGAGCGCCAACTCGGTCAACGACGTCTTCCTGAATTGTCTTGTAGACCCTGCGTTTGGCAATATCTTCATGCCATTGCAGCACCTGCCCGCTTATCAGCGGATGCGCGCAAACCCGCAGAGTGTCTCCATGCTCCCGGAAGTGGCGACGGTGCTCGGCGCCGCTACCGAGCTGCTCGTTGCGCACATCGAACGGACTTACGGCGTGTTCGTGCGGCGGGCAAGCCGGGTCGAATCCGTCATCCGGCGGGGAGAGCATTTTGATTTGCGCGTTTGTGCACCGGACGGCTCACGCTACGAGGTACGCACGGCTTCAGTTGTCATGAACATCGGAGGCACTCAGACGCCGCGTCTGTTGCGGGATGCGCTGAGAGAGATGAGCCTTGTTGCGCCTGAAGAGGACGAGCGGATGCTCACATCTGACCATGTTCTCAGCGAGCCGGCAGCCGCGCTACGCGCGCATTTCAGTCAATTGATGCGAGGTAGTCGATCGCTGGTGGTGGTGGGCGGTTCGCACAGTGCATTCTCGGTACTGGAGCGTCTGGCGGTTGAGCTGGAAGCCGTTGGGCTGAAAGAAATCGTGCTGCTGCATCGCTCACCGATCAAACTGTTTTTTGAAACCCGCGAGGCAGCACAGCAGGCGGGATATGTCTTTGACGAAGAGCACGATGTCTGCCCCGTGTCGGGACGCATCAATCGATCAGGGGGATTACGCTATCGTGCTTTCGAGATAGGCGGCGGTGTGCTGACCGATGGGATGGTGCCTGGTACGCGCGTAAAGGTGCGCACGTTGCCGGTCGGCGGCGGCGATGCTGTCGCCAATGCAGATGCCCAGGGTTGCCTGAGTGCCTGTGCCGGCGTTATTCAGTGCACCGGCTATCAGCCCTGCCTGCCCGAACTGCTTCGCGACGACGGAGAGCCTGTCGCCCTGCGAGAAATCCAGGGAGGTCTTGATTCAGATGCAGCCGGCTGCCCATGTGATACCGATGGCCGCCGTATCGAGGGACTGCATCTGTTTGGGCTCGGCAGCGGCTTGGCCGTGGACCCGAAGATCGGCAGTGAGGCCTCGTTCCACGGACGCATCTACGGCATCTGGCAGTTCCATCACGACGCCAGTCGGCCGGCCCTGGAGCGCGTGCTGACCAAGGCGGCATGGCATGAGCAACTCGCCCATTCGCAGACTCTTCATCGTTACCGCCTGGGTCGGGGAAGGCGCTAGCACGTCGGCAGCATCGCTGCCTTTCACAATGCGGTCTCCAGATGCTGCGTTCGAGCCGCTACTCTGCTTACTCTCTCAACGAGATGAAGTTGAAACAGTGTTGTTATTTATCCGTGGCATCACGGCCGAACGGGAACTGGAAGACGCGGTGGATTTGACCGACGATTTGACGGCGCCCGGACTACCATCGCCCCACATGGTGGCCGAGACACCCTTCACGTAGATCGGATCCTTGGAAAGATTGACGGTGATCACGCCGTTGTTGGTCTGTACGGTCTGACCATTGCCCATCCAGTCGTAGACGACGACGGAGCTGGCGCCCGTGTTCACGCTGACGTTGTTGCGCGGACCGTAATAGTCCCAGAGCGCCAGCGTGGTATCGGTATCGTCGGTGTTCGCATAGGCATAGCCGATCGCGGTGCTGCCCAAGCCGGTGACCGGCTGCACGCCATGATGGCCTTCGAGCAGGTAGGTCATTGCCGAATATGCAGCGGCGGAAGGCTTTGGACCTACCTTTGCCGGGTGATACCAGCCGTTGGCTGGATCGAGGTTGTAGTAGAGACCGTAGTAGCCCTGCTCGGAGGGTGTTACATAGTCGGAGCCGTAAAACGAGACACCCAATTTGAAGCCCTCACCCATGAGGATCAGGTTCTCGCGGATAAGACCCTGTGCCTGACCAAGCTCCATCGATACGCAGGGTAATTCGGAGTCCGGGCATTTGGTGTTGCCGCCGAACTCGGTGGAGTACATCGGAATGTCGTGACCGATGCGATTGCTGATCTGCTGCTTGGCGATCTGAATCGACTGAGCCAGCGTGTAGTAGGGGCCCGGCGGAGTTTGCGGATCCGGGTCGCTCACGGAATGACCTTGCGCGGTTTCGGATGGCCACACGGTATAGGTATGCATGGCCAGGCCATCCATGTACTGGAGCAGGCTCGCATTGAAGAAACGGGTCAATTCGAACATGCGTTGGGCGTTATTCATCGCCGACGCGCTGGGGCCGGCCACGATGGCATGCGGATCGACGGCATGAATCAGCGGGTACGCGATCTGATAGATGCGCGTGATCTGGTCGTATGTGCCCTTGTAGCGTGGCTCCCAGGTAATCTGATAAATGCGCTCGTCGTAGGTCGTATCCGGATGGAAGTCGACGAAGGCCTGCGCGGCCTCTTGGGCAAACGTGGCCCACCAAGTCACGCCCGCCGGATTGCCCTCGGTCAGTGCCGCCGTCATGAAACTCGCCGTGCTCAGGATCACCGGCAGCGGAGTGGTCTGCCAGTCTTTCGCCTGCGCATCCGGGATCGGGTACATGAACAAGGTAGGGATCTCATACAACTGCCAGAGACCGCCTTTCCAGGTGACTTTGTCGGTAGAGCCGGGGAAAGTGGGATCGGCGGTACGACGATTCAGGAACTGCCCCGGATACTGGTGTTCGCCATAGCGCCAGCCGTAGTCCCAACTGGCCAATATCCAACGCACGCCCAGATTGGGTGCCAGATAGGTGATGGTATCCGGCATCTGCAGGCCGAAAAAGGTTTGGCTGGCCGGATACTGCACTCGCAAGGTGGGATCGGGCAGCACCACATAGGTCAGGTAACCACCAGGCCGCGAACGCAAGGCTGCGAGGGTCAGATTGGTGCGCATCAGATGGATGCCGGCACGGTAGAAGCCGAGCTTGCTGCTGGGCACGGGGATGCACTGGTGCCAGTAGAGCGCACTGGGGACGACAGGGACATACTGATCGGTGACGATCACCCCATCCGCATCTTTGATCACCATGTGCAAGGTGTCGTTGGCGGACATGCCTTGAACGGTTACACACACGTTTGCCAGCTGACCAATGGTGTAGGTGCCATTCTTCGGATGATCGGTATCGGCATAAAAATGGATATGCGATACATCCAACTGTTGTGTGCTGCTGGTCTGTGCAGCAGTTGTCTTGGCATTGGCCATATTGTCGACGGCGTCACCGGCCTCCGGCGCCACTGACAAACCCGCAGGCATCGGTGCATGGTCGTCACCGGGGGCATGCATTTCCAGCCGGTCCTTGGGCGCCCCCGAATCGTCGGCTGCAGCAGCTGCTGCAGCCTGGGACTGGACCTGCGCTTGAGGAGCTGCTACCTGAGGCGAAGCAATCGCATTGCCGGTAACAGCGCATATCAGGCATATCAGGGGAGGAAGTGACCGCCTCGCCAGCGGGAGCAAGCGCATGTCATCGAATCGGGATATCGCTCTGCTGAATCTGGCCATCTGCCATACCTCTCCGTTTCTGCAGTTCATTTGCAGTGGTGAGCCGCATCGCGACGTCCAGCTTGACGCTAGTACGATGCGCTAGCTGATTCTCGTGACTCGGTGCCGGTTTTCGACATCAGCACTGTCGTCTCGAGACAAAGTCGATCTGCCGACGCTCAGTAGGCTGGCTTGGTATGCCAGTCCCAAGCGCTAGCGAGGATGTCGTCCAGACGACTGAACTCCGGCTGCCAGCCAAGCAGTTCGCGCGCGCGCTGTCCTGACGCCACCAGCGTCGGCGGGTCTCCTGGTCGGCGCGCGACCATGTCATAGCTGACCTCTTGTCCGGTGACACGCTCGGCTGCCGCAATGACTTCGCGCACGCTGAAACCTTCGCCATTACCCAGGTTGAAGATATGTGCGCCTTCATGATCAAGCATGAATTCGACCGCCTTGAGATGTGCCGAGGCCAGATCGTTGACGTGTACATAGTCACGCACACAAGTGCCGTCCCGCGTCGCGTAGTCGCTGCCAAAAACCTTCAACTCAGGTCCCTGACCAAGCAGCGAACGCAATACGTTCGGGATCAGATGCGTCTCCGGGGAATGTGCTTCGCCGATCTCTCCGGAGGGATCCGCGCCAGCCGCATTGAAATAGCGCAGCGCCACTGAGCGCAGCCCATAAGCGTTCGCTGCATCGCCCAGGATCTTTTCGACCATCAGCTTGCTTTGCCCGTAAGGATTGATCGGAGTCGTCGGATGCTCTTCGGTAATCAACAGGGTTTGCGGATTGCCGAATACCGCGGCCGTCGACGAAAACACCAGACGGTCGACGCCGGCCGTCCGCATCGCTTCCAGCAGAACAAGCGTGCGGGCAACATTATTGGTGTAGTAGAGATAGGGTTTGCTGACCGATTCTCCGACCAGCGAAAGAGCACAAAAGTGCATCACAGCATCGAAGCGATGCTGTGCAAACAACTGGCCAAGTGCGGTGCCATCGCCTATATCACCGATGACCAGTCCATCTGCCGGTACCGACTCGCGATGCCCTGTGGACAGATCATCGTAAACCACGACTTCATGCCCCTGCCTCAACAGGTAGCGCACCATATGCGAACCGATGTAGCCCGCACCGCCGCAGACAAGAAATTTCAAGCGATATCCTCAAGCCAGATTCAAGATAATTGACGATTAACTGCGAGTGCGTATCGGCACCTCGGCGACCGCTTCTGAACCGGTAGAAAAGCTTGCTGCGGGCGCAACGCGCACCCAGCAGAACGGCAGAAGTAGTAGATCGCACCCTTCAGCCATATCACCTCAGGAACATTGATCAGACCAAAATACTTTGGCACATTACCAATTTCTGGAAACGACAACGGTCAACTTGACGCACTTATCTCTTCTTTTTCCGCAGCTGTTTTCTCTGCCCCCTTCTCGCTGTGCACGAAGCCTTTGAAGATGGTGAGGAAGATGATCTTCAAGTCGAACCTTAGTGACCAGTGGTTGATGTAATAAAGGTCGTATTCGATTCGCTTGACCAGATCGGTATCGCCACGCCAGCCGTTGATCTGGGCCCAACCGGTGATACCCGCCTTCACCAGATGCTTGTGCATATAGCCCGGGATTTCCTGCTTGAACTTTTCCACGAATACCGTGCGTTCGGGACGCGGGCCGACGATCGACATGTCACCCTTGAGCACGTTGATGAACTGCGGTAACTCATCCAAGCTGGTCTGGCGAATGAAGCGACCGAAACGAGTGGTGGTCTTGCTTCCCGCGCCACCCCATTGCACCTTGCCTCGCTCCAAGTTCACCGGCATGGAGCGGAATTTCAGCATTTCAAATTCCTCACCATCCAGGCCGATGCGGCGCTGGCGGTAGAGAATCGGCCCGGGGCTGGAAAACCTGACACCGCAAGCGACCACCACGAGTACCGGGCTGATCAATAGCAGGATCATCGCGGCGATCAGCCGATCCTCGAAAGCCTTCCATATCCACGCGTAGCCCGACAGCGGACTGGCGCGCAAGGTCATGACCGGGGTGCCGGCGAAATCGTCAATGCGGTGATTGATCAATTCGGAACCCAACGTGTCAGGTACGAACTTCACTGTGATGACGCGATCTTCGGCACAGTCCAGCATATGGCTGATGGCTTTGGCGGCCTTGTTGACTGGAAGAGCGATCAGCACCTGACTCCATGCTTCCGAATCAAACACGGCATCGATGTTGTCTAGGGTACCGACCTGCTTCAGATCGATTGGACCGGCCTGATCATAGGGAGTGGATACGTAACCGGTGATATTCATCCCCAGGCCGGGGTCGTTGCGTGAATGCTCAAGAATGCGCAGGCCGGCGTCAGTGGCGCCAATCAGCAAACAATTGCTAAGGCCCACGCCGCGTCGGGACATGTTGCGCAAAATGGCCAGGGCAACTACGCGAGTCAGTACCAGCAAAGTCATGCCAATGGTAAAGAATAGAGTGACCCAGGCACGCGAATAGCTCTCGTCGATCTTGAGCATAAAGCCGAGGGCAATAACCAAACCGAAAATCGCAATCCATGATGCTGCGACGCAACAAAAATGCGTCACCGGCCTTTCCTCCAGCGGTTGCTCATAGAGTTTTAGCGCGCCGAAAACGGCGAAGGCAGCGATCACGACCATCGCCTGTGCCCCGATGTAAGCATTGCCCATGCTCAGCGTGTGAAAACGCATCGCATAAGCGATACGGGCTGCGACAACAATGCACAGCAAGTCGGCTATGCGCAGACCCATGTCGAGCAAGGCCTTGAAATTTGAGTAATTTGATTTAGATGGATGCATGGTCCGTACCTTCCTTTGGAATCGACTCGCGTCGATTTCCTATGGATCCCAGAAGGTACGTGCCCCCTGTGGGCACGACGATCCATCGTTTAAATGGATCGACTCATCCAACACGCTTTCCTGACCTCAGCAATTATTTGCTCAGGCTTGGGATGGCGATAGTGAAAATAACTCAAATTTTGCGGCTTGGAAATTCATGTTGCGATGCCACAAAATTTATCCTACGCCGCAGCGAATTCGAGGGCAATCGGAATGTTTCGTACTTAGCTAATCAAATTTTCAATCGGTGATGAGGGTCACACGTTTGCATCTTTTTGCTTAACCCACAGGGAATACAGCCATCGTCCAACGAGCTGTTGAAAATTTCATTCAGGCATCACGCTCCTGGATCAAACCTGCGCCAAGGCGCAACGCAACACAGCGCCAGTCATACGGTCCGTTTTCCTTTTACGTTTGCGAATTTGCCGACTCGTGACGTCACTATTTTCTCGTATCGCAAGTCCGTTGCTGGCAACGCTCGCACGTACTGACTAGAGGCATCATGTACTCGAAAAACTTCTGCGTGATCGCTTGGCGGAGCCGCACAGATATCTGCTTCTGCATAGCGTGAGCAGTGCACTCGAGCTTACCTTGGATGACATTAACCATCATCGCAACTAGCTTTCCGGATGATCGTCCGGAAGGCGTTTCGCTACTGACAAAGTCAAGATCACGCACGGCTGTTGAGCGTCGAAACTGGCTACTGGCGCAAGTATTCGAATCATCCAAACATCAGAATCACCTAGTGTCAGGCGCATTCACCCAAGCAACAGGGTCTGGCGTTCATGATTATGGCTCGCAGTCTTGCGGCCCACCGCCCTGGAGGTATGCATTTAGTAATCAAACATGCGTTGAACTTGGTCTACCGGGTGTTGGCATCGTCGCGACGACCCATACGGCTGATGTAATTTGCAGTATCGCCGAAGCTACTTGATCGATTGTCGCAGCACGACTGCGGGTCGAAGACCTCCGCTGATTGCAAGGGAGTTTTGCGCCCATTTCTTACCATCTTTGCACTGATTTCCAATGCACCGGCCAAACATGGACTTGAAGGCTTTCTTCAGGTTGAACAGCCGGGCGTCGGAATTAAATAATCTCTACAAAGGCCGATCGCACCCATGAAGATTTTTCCGATACTAGGGGCAGTGACTTTCTGCCTCGCGCTGAATGGATGCGTTTTGTATCCGGGCCAGCACATGAACCTGCGCGCTTCTGCCGACAACAGTAATCCTGATGTCGCCCACTTCAAGGTCATACCTATTACCCCCAGGCAGATCGCCGCAGACCAGGCCGCCACGCCAGCACCGAGCATTCCGCCCGCGCTGATTTCCTACCTGCCCGAGCCTTATCGCATCGGCCCGGGGGACTCGCTCTACATCACGGTATGGGATCACCCCGAGCTGACCTCGCCTGCAGGCGCACAGCAGCAGGCCTTGGCCAACGGCCGCCTCGTTCGTCCCGACGGTACCCTGTTCTATCCTTACGCAGGACTGCTGCAAGCCGCCGGCAAGACGGTGGAGGAACTGCGGTCCGAGCTCACACGTCGCCTGGCCAAGTATGTACCGTCGCCGCAGGTGGATCTCACCATCATCAGCTATGGCAGCCAGAAAGTGACTCTGGGAGGCGCCTTCGTGAGTGCTGCACCGCAATTCATCACGGTCACCCCGCTGACCCTCGCACAGGCCATTGGCACGGCGAATGTCAACACCACCCAAGCCGACCTATCCAATGTGGTGCTGAGCCGAGACGGGCACGATTATCATCTGGATATGGACGCGCTGAGCGGCGTGCCGAAGGGCATGCAGGATATCTACCTCAAGGGCGGTGACCACGTTTTCCTATCTTACAACGACAACCACGAAGTCTATGTGGTGGGCGAAGTCGTGCAGCCGCAGGCTTTGCGTTTCAAGACAAGCACGCTGACTCTGACTCAGGCCATTGGGCGCGCGGGAGGCCTCAACCAGAACACCGCCAAGGGCAAGGCTGTGTATGTGATTCGTGGGGTCAAGAATCTGCAGCAGGAACCGTCGGAAATCTATCAACTCGACGCGTCCTCGCCGGACGCTTTTGCCATGGCCTCGCAATTCCCTGTGCGGGCAGGCGACGTGGTGTTCGTCGGCGCCGCCGGTGTCGCACGCTGGAATCGTTTCGTAAGCCAGCTATTGCCGTTCAGCACTCTGCTGAATAACACCTCGAACGCACGCCTCACCAACGAGCAGACCAATCAGCTTTGATTGGCAATGTCTCCCGCGTCAGCCGGCGCGGGAGCATCGCTTGGTCCAGCGCAGCCAAGGACTCAGGTTCTTGGCTGTGTCTAGTCTTCTGTCACAGGCCCCGAAGCGCCATGGACTTAAGTAGCGATGAGCCGTGCGACCCGAGTCCAGCCGAGGATGCGGCCCCTGAACAGCAGTGGCCGAGCGAGTTGCTGGGTCACGAGCCCCGCTGCTGACGCGGCGTTATGGAAAAGCCGGCTGGACAAACTGAACGCTAGAGTGCGCCCGGTTGGCGATCATCCGGGAAAGGCTTTAGGCTCTTTGATGCAGCGCACCATTGCTGGATCCGCCAACCCGGCGTCCTTTTCATCGACGCGGAAATTTGCATGCCTATGTGGCTTTTAATCACCGCTTTTGGCGATTGTTCGGTATTACTTCCGGTTTTCCTGGTCACCGCAGCATGGCTCATCAGTCGTGCTGTCACGCGGCGTAACGGCCTGCTGTGGATCCTGACGGTGTTCATCTGTATCGCCGTGGTGGGTTTGTCCAAGCTGATGTACATGAGCTGGGACATCGGCATACCCGGTCTGGATTTCAGCGGCTTCAGCGGTCATACGGCCCTATCCAGCCTTATCTGGCCGTTGGTCCCGGCGCTGCTGATTCCCGAGCGAAACGTTCTGCTTCGGCGAACCGCTATCGCCTTGGGCGTGCTGCTGGCGGTTGGTGTGGCAGCATCGCGACTCGGCCTCGGTGTGCATTCGATCTCTGAAGTGATCCTCGGTGGAATGCTTGGCTTCGGCTTCACAGCAGGGTTTTTCTTCAAGCTGCGCAATACGACTCCGCGAAACAGCGCACCCGCCTGGCAGATCGGCATCAGCCTGCTACTGCCTTTGCTTTTATGCTACGGACATACCTTTCCCTCGCAGCAGCTGCTCAAGCATATTGCGATCTCCGTCAGCGGCCACGATACCGTCTTCAACAACGCCCCCGGAACACATTATTAGGTCAAGGCCTGCAACCTCTGTTGAGGACCGGATCACTGGTGCACATGGTGTCATTCGCTAGTGAACCGCGCTCTGGTCGGCTAAAAGAGTTTGGTACGCACCTTGGGCAGCAGCACCAGCAGCAACGTCGCGAATGGGCCGAACAGCAATGACAGCACGAACCAAAGCAGTCCGTTGCGATTTTTCCCCTGCGCCAGTGCCGCATTGATCAATGCCAGCGTGCCCCAGCCGACAAACCACGGCGCGCCATTGGCGAAAGTAAGATAGTGGTCCACTGTGGATCTCCCGAACGATTTGTGGCCCGTCGCGTTCTCGCGCCGGAAATAGTCATCCTAACAAGCATTGCATGCTATGCCTGCCCGCGCGACCGCTCGGATCAGCAGCGCTTAATCCCCGCAAGGTATGCTGACCGCTTTGAATTGCGGACGAAAGCCCATGATGCGTGGACTGCAAAGCCTTGCCCTCACCTGTGCGTTGTCGCTTGCCATCGCCCCAGTATTCGCCGACGGCGTCAGTAAACAAGCCGTTGCCGCAGGGCAGCCAAGCGCTGCAGCGCGGTCCCGCGACAAGGCACTGCTGGCATTCCAGCATGATCTGGTCAGCGTGCTAGCGCCGCGTGCCGATGCGCTGCCGTTGCTCGCCGCCGCCATCATCTCCCGGCCATTGACCGACCTGCCCAAGTTCAACAATTTCCACGGATTGATCGATCGCGCGGCACATGCCGAAGGCGCGGCCGATATCGATGCGGCGATCAGCTGGACGCGCCTGGCCGATTGCGACAGCAAGGCCGACGCTTGCCCCAACACGTCGGCGCTGGACCAGCTGACCACGCAGGCGCCGGACAACGCCGCCGTGTGGCTGCTCAAGCTGGGCGAAGACACCCGCAACATGAAGCAGGACGCCGCGCGCGAGGATCTAGCCAAGGCCGCCAACGCCAAGCTCTACGACGACTACGCCGGCACCAGTCTGAAGGCGCTCGCGAGTTCGATCGGCGTACTGCCACCGCCAGCCAATACGTTCGACTCAAGCCACGCCAGTGGCGGCGCCGGGGTACAGGCCGTGCTCGTCTACGGCTTGGCCAGTGCCCAGCCACAGCCGGTTCTGCAAGTGACGGCCAAACTCTGCGATAGCGCCGCCGGCGACGCCGCGATCAAGACTGACTGCCTGAAGCTGGGCAAGGTGCTCGAATGGGGTTCCAGCCCGCTCGGCCGCTCGCTCGGCCTGCATCTGCGCGAAGTGCTGGCGGACGATCCCGCCCAGCAGGAAGACGCCAAGCACGCGCGGCTCAGCCTGATCTGGCAGGTACAGAACTTCGGCCAGTTGCTGGGCCGTGCGCAAAATGACGCAGCCATCGCGCAGCATCTGGTGAACATTGCCCGCCACGGCGGCACCGAAATGAGCGTGCTGTTGACCGCGCTGCGTGACAACAATATCCCGACCGAGGCCCCGGCCGACTGGAAGCCGCAATCGTCAAAGCAGCCACAAGGCTAGAGCGTGCCGTCACTTACCAAGCGGCCCGCGCCGGGAGCCGTTTGCGCGCAGACCTAAGGAAGAGCGAAGAAGTGTACATATCCGTACACACCTGAGCGATGACGCCCGCCTGTGGGCAAACAAACCCGGCCTAGTTGATCGCAGCGCAGCTTTGCGCCGCATCCGCAGCCGTGTAGGCTTGGCCCACCTTCCGCGGCAGGGGTCAGTCGATGCTTACGACGCTGGTGGCAAGCAGCAAAGGTGGTTGCGGCAAAAGCACGCTGGTGACCCAGCTGGCTTCGTACTGGGCGCAAGCGGGTCAGCACACCGCCATCCTAGACGCCGATCGGCAGGGCTCCAGCTTTCGCTGGGCGACCCTGCGGCCTGACAACGTGCCGGGTGTACTGGCGCTGGAGGGCGGCAAAAAATCCCTCCAGAAGGTCCCGCCGGATACCCAGCAACTTTTGATCGATACGCCGGCCGGCGTCGGCGAACGCGAGCTGGAGCCATATATCGAAACGGCTAACGTGCTGCTGGTGCCGGTGCTGCCGTCGTCATTCGACCTGCACGCCACGCTCGGCTTTATTGAAGAGCTGCAGAAGATCAATCGCATCCGCCGCGGCAAGCTGCCGGTCGCGCTGGTCGCCAACCGGCTCAAGCCGTGGACCCACGCCAGCCAGGACGCGGTGGCCCAGCTCGCCGAACAATCCCCTTTCCCGATCGCGGCGCAGCTGCGCGACAGCCAGGCCTACGTGCTTTTGAGCGCACTGGGCAAAGGCATCTTCGATTACCAGTCCGAGCAGGTGCGCAACCATCAGCAGGACTGGAAAGCGCTGCTGCGCTGGATCAAGCGCCATCAATGAAGGATCGATCCCATGAGAGACGAACCAAGCAGGAGCTCCAGGGTCAAATGAGCGCCAGATCACCATAACCTTCGGTTGCCTGCATCCATCTGCCCGCAACCATCCTTGCGAAGCAAGCCCGCGCGCCGACGGCGCGACATCACCTGACGGAGTCAACCATGCACGAACTTATCCTGCTGCGACATGCCGAAGCGGTACCCATAGAAAAGGCCGGTGACGATCAGCAGCGCTCGTTGAGCGCGCGCGGCGAACAGGAGGCCCAGGCCGCCGGACTCTGGCTGGCCGGCCATGGCGCCCATCCCGACCGCGTGCTGTGTTCGCCCAGCCGCCGCACCGACGAAACCGCGCGACTGGCGCTGGCCGCCATCAACAACGCGCCCGTCCCTCAGTTGGCCAACGAAATCTATGACGCCTCCCCGGGTGAACTGCTGGCGCTGCTCGACCAGCACGGCGACGCCGATACGGTAATGCTGGTTGGCCACAACCCCGGCATCGAACGGTTGGTGGCCCTGCTCGTCGAAGGTCGTTCCGATGAGTTTCGCGGCATGCCACCAGGCGCGCTGGCGGTATTGCATCTCAACGGTGCGCTTGAACCAGGCAACGCTCGACTGGACGCCTTCTGGTCGCCGTGAGTCGCCCGTTCGTGCCGTCCCTGATTACTCCATCCCTGATTGCCCCTTTTTTGCTCGTCACGCTGTTGCTCTCCGCACCAGCGGCGAGCTCGATGGACTACCGCATCAACCCGATGCGCTCGGATGCCGAATTCGGTATCCGACTGCTGTGGCTGCAAACCATCAGTGGGCACTTCACTCAGATCGCCGGTGAGGTAAAGCTCGATGACCATGGCCTGGCCACCGTCGATGCGCGCATCACCGCGGACAGCATTGTGATGAACTCTGATCGACTCCGACGCTGGGTGATGGCGCCTGATTTTTTCAATGCCGTGCAGTACCCGACTATCCGTTTTCTGTCCCAGCCGATCACTTTCGCCATGCTTACCAGCGGCGGTGTACTGCAAGGTCAGTTGACCCTGCGTGGGGTTACGCAACCCATGCGTTTTGAACTGCAGCCCGCCCACTGCACACTCTCGACCGAGCAGACCTGCGTTATCGAAGCACGCGGTTCGCTGTCGCGCAGTGCGTTCGGCATGAACACCCATCGAACGGCTCTGTCGGATCAGGTGCAGTTGGGTCTGCTGATCGCACTTGAGCATGCTCCGAACTGAAGCACACTGCCCGTATCATGCAGGGTATGCCCCTGCGCGCGCTCACCCTGTTGAATCTGCTCCTTGCAGTCCTGCTGCTGCAGGGCTGCGTGGCGTCGAAGACGCAGATCCGTCGTGCCGATGCCGTGGTCGCGGCCACGGTCGATACGCACGTGAACTGCGATCGCGCCGACCACTGCGCCACGGCATCCCCGCTACTGGATGCAGCAACGGATGCCGTGGCGGCGTCCACGCCGACACAGCCGGTACATATCGTCAGCCTGCTCAACGACAGCGAGGCGGCAATGGTGGCGCGGCTCAGCCTGATCCGCGCGGCGCGAAGTTCGATCGACGTGCAGACCTACATCTGGGATGAAGACGATGCCGGCCAACTGGTGCTCGATGAACTGCTGCAGGCGGCACGGCGCGGCGTAAAGGTGCGCATCCTGGCCGACCAGCTGTCCTCGTTCGACGACATGGCGCTGCTCAACCGGCTCGCGCGGATCAGCCCGAATCTTGAGGTGCGGCTGTACAACCCTACCTTCCACGATGCTCACACCTCACCGCTGCAATGGGCCGCAGGCATTGCGTGTTGCTTCTTCAAGTTCAACCAGCGCATGCACAACAAGGTAATCCTGGTGGACGACAGCGCCGGCATCACCGGCGGACGCAATTATCAGAATCGCTACTTCGACTGGGATAACGACTTCGACTACGTCGACCGCGACGTGCTGGTCGGCGGCCCTGCCGCCAAGGCAATGGCCGACAGCTTCGCGTTGTTCTGGAATCACCCCCGCTCGGTACCGCTGACGCATCTGCGCGACGTCAACCGCTATATCGTGACGCATCCAGCCCCACCGGACTGGCCGGCACCGAAATACCTGCATCCCCAGCGCGTCTATCGCGCGCAGCAGGAGGCCAGTGATGACGATTGGCTGCGCGCGCATGTGCTGGCGGACAGCATCCAGACCGGCAACGTCGAGTTCTTCAGCGACATGCCGGCAAAAACCGACAAACCGAACAAGAAAAGCGCACGCGAATTCACCCGCCATGTGATGCAGATGGTCGCCAGCGCAAAAAGCGAAGTGATTCTGCAAACACCCTACCTGGTGATGAGCCGTCGGGCGCGCAAGATTTTCGACAAGCTACACAAGCAAACACCCGCGCCGCGCATCGTGGTAGCCACCAACTCGCTCGCCTCCACCGACGCCTTCGCGGTGTATGCGCTGTCGTACAAGCACCGCAAACCCTATCTGAAGGATTACGGTTTCGAAATCTACGAGATGAAACCGCATGCGCCCGGGCCGGCCGAAGCCAATGCGTATGCCAGCATGGAATCGCCCGAGGAAAACGCGCCGAACGGTAGCGGCGATTCGTCGGGTAGCGGCAGTCAAGTCGGCAGCAACGGCCAGTCGACCGGCAACGTTCCATCCAAAACCGGCAACACCAAAAGCAACAATGCCTCACGCCACTTCGTCGATACCGAAAGCCATGGTCTGCTTGGCAGTCACGGCAGCAGCAGCAGGCCGGCGCCCTTGCTCAGCAGCGGCCGTCGTTTCGGCCTACACGCCAAATCGATCGTGATCGACGATGACATCGCGATGGTCGGCTCGCACAACTTCGACCCGCGCTCGGATCACTACAACACCGAGGCCGGCGTGATCATCGTGGACCAACGCTTTGCCACCCAGCTGCGTCAGAGC
The DNA here is from genome assembly GCF_014207185.1 of Rhodanobacter sp. A1T4. GTDB lineage: Bacteria > Pseudomonadota > Gammaproteobacteria > Xanthomonadales > Rhodanobacteraceae > Rhodanobacter. The sequence goes on along the minus strand of NZ_JACHCP010000005.1, from coordinate 413,329 downwards.
ATCCTGCGCGACACGCAGCCGGAAAACGCCTGGGTGATCGCACCGCGGCAAGCGACGGTACCGCTGCTCAGTGACATCAATAACGCCATCGGCAGCATCTCGGAAGAGTTGCCGCTATTCGACCTGTGGCCGTTTCGCTACGCCACCAGCTATCAGCTCAAGCCAGGCTGCAAGCCGTTGCGCGTCGGCGATCCGGGATTTTTCGCCTGCTATCAGCCTGTGGGCGATTTCCCCGACGTCGCCGTCTCGCCAAAGATGTTCTACACGCTGCTGATCACCGCATTCGGTGCCGGCGTCACAGGCATTCTCTGAGAAGCTGTTTAAAAACCTACTGCGCTCGGTATTTCGGGCGCTACGGTTTTTAAACAGCTTCTGAGAATTTCGCCGCATGCCTCAGGGCACACTGGCAACCGGGTCGTCGCGTGAGGAAAAGCGCATCGGCAAGTCGGCGCTCAGGCCATCGGGATGATCCGGCGGCACCGCGAAGCGCCAGTTGCGCACGCTGCGTAACGCATGTGCATCGAGCTCCGCATCGCCGCTCGACTCGGCCACACTTGCCGCAGCGACACGGCCGCCACCATCGACGCTGACGTGCATGACTACGCGGCCATCCAGATGGCCGCGCAACTGGTCATAGGCGACGTCACGGTGGATCGGCATGTCCAGCGGAACGAGCTCGGGCGGCAAAGCGGCAGACGCGGCTTGGTTTCCACGATTTTGATCCGCGGTGACACTACTGCGATCCATCCGTGATCGGTGAATATGCGGTGCGTCGCCGAACGCGCGAACATGCGGCGACGGTCGAGCAGGGTGATGCCGGGATGGCATAGGCCGATTCACCTTCGCAACCCAAGGCATCGCCAGCGGCTCATTCGTGCTTCGGTCGCTGAGCCAATCGGTGCCCACAACGCCAACGGCCAGTGCCAACAAGCTCAGGACGACGGTGGTGCGCAGGCGCAACATGGCGTGATGCGCGGCCGGTTACGGCCGTTCGAGTATCGCCGTCACGCCCATGCCACCGGCGGTGCAGATCGAGATCAGGCCGCGACCGCTACCCTTTTGTTCCAGCAGCTTGGCCAGCGTGGCCACCACGCGCGCACCGGTGGCGGCAAACGGATGGCCGACCGCGAGACTGGAGCCGTGCACGTTGAGCTTGGCCGGATCGATGCTGCCCAGCGGCGCATCGAGGCCGAGGCGGTTCTTGCAGTACTCCGCACTTTCCCACGCGCGCAGCGTGCAGAGCACCTGCGCGGCAAAGGCCTCGTGGATTTCGTAGTAATCGAAATCCTGCAGGGTCAAGCCATGGCGGGCCAACATGCGCGGTACCGCGACGGTTGGCGCCATCAGCAAACCTTCACCATGCACAAAATCCACCGCGGCAATTTCCGCGTCGAGCAAATACGCCTGAATCGTCAGCCCGCGTTTGGCGGCCCACTCGTCGCTGCCCAGCAACACGGCGGCAGCGCCATCGGACAAGCCGGTGGAGTTGGCCGCAGTAAGCGTGCCCTGGCCGGAGGTCTTGTCGAAGGCTGGTTTGAGCGAGGCCAGTTTTTCCATCGTGGAATCCGGGCGCAGGAAACCGTCACGTTTCAGTCCGCGAAACGGCACCAGCAGATCGTCAAAGAAGCCTTCCTCGTACGCAGCAGCCAGTTTGCGATGGCTGTCCAGCGCCAGCTGGTCCTGATCCACGCGGCTGATATGCCACTCCCTGGCCATCATTTCGCAGTGATCGCCCATCGATTTGCCGGTGCGCGGCTCGGCTACGCCCGGGAAAGAAGGTTTCAGTTCGCTCAGCGAAAATCCGCGCGTGGCCGCCTTCAGTTTTTCCATCGGCGTCTTGGCGCGATTGACCGCCAGCAGCCGTTTGCGCAGTCGCGTACCGTAAACAATCGGCACATCGCTGGTGGTATCAGAGCCACCGGCGACCCCGGCTTCGATCTGCCCTGCCGCGATCTTGTTGGCGATGATGATGGCGTTGTCCAGCGAGGTACCACAGGCGCGAGCCGTGGTGATGCCTGGCGTGGTCGGCGCCAGGCCGGAACTCAGCAACGCCTCGCGTGCCAGGTTCCACTCCGACGAATGCTTGATCACCGCGCCCATCGCCACTTCGCCCAGCTCGACGCCGTGCAGTCCGAACCGTTCGACCAGCGCGCCGAGGACTTTCACCGACATGCCAAAATTGCCGACGTCGGCGTAGGCGGTGTTGTTGCGGCAGAACGGGATGCGTACACCACCGATCACCCCAACGCGCTTTTGCGTTTTTTCCATGGTCAGAACAGTCCGGAACTCAAGTCCTCCAAGGCTAACCCGCGCTGCGGTGTGGCGGAAGCCCAAAACGCTGAATGATACGATTCGCGTCTTGTTTATACGAACGGAGCCGCTCCTGATGGAAGCGCAAACGTTGCTCGCCCTGCCGGCGGTGCTGGCCCTGGAACTGGTGGAGGGCGAAGTGCCGCCGCGGCTAAGCCTTGATCGCGACGAAGCGGCGGAGCTGGTGGAACTGATCGCGGCCGATCTGCACGGGCTGGTACCGCAGGTCAATCAGGCGCGACTCGCGCTGGCCGGCGCGCTGTTCGATCAGGTCGAACTGCTGCGGCCGGGCTTTCCGGTATGGGCCACACTGGACGAACTGGCGCGACGCGTACCGCGCGGCCATCTTGAGAATGTGATCGCTTTTGGCAGCCATGCCGGCCATATGCCGGCGCTGCCACTGGAGCCGTCGCCGCAATTTTCCGGTGGCCCGATGCGCCTGCTGCCGCTGAGCCTGCTGGCACCTGAGGCGCTGGCCGATGACTTATCCGAGCAGTTGGAAGTGCAGTTGGTCGGTCGCGGGGAGGCTGGCGCGCTGACTGCCGACTGGCTGATGCGCACGCTGGGCATCCGGCTCGAACACGTGCGTTATCTCAGTCGCAATGATCTGCTGGCGCTGACCTGCGTGCAGTACGAACACGTTAATCTGGCGGCGTTGTGGTCACTGCTGGAGGCCGCACTGCTGACGCCGTATCGCGGCGAATCGGCGGTGACCGCGCGTGGTCTGGCGCTGCACTATGCCAACGGCAAGGTATTTGCCCAATCGCCGACGCAATGGCTGGCAGGCCAACCGCACGAAAGCCGCGACGACCACGCGCCACGACGACATGCACTGGCCGGCATCCTGTTTGAATTACGTCAATATGCGGCGCTGCTCGACGCTCATCAGCTGCCGCTGCGGCTGCAGCCCGTGACTGATCGCGACGGCGAAGCGGGCACCGGCTATCTGCTGGAAACCTTGACCACCATCGAATCCGATTACGGATCGCCGACACTGTTCGCGCATGAAGCCCCGGGCCTGGGCGTGGTCGCGATCACCGTAGCGCAACGTGGTGCAGGCGGTAGCGCGCGCGCGCTGGCGCACGGTTACCCGCTGCAGTCGCAGGCGCTGGGGCCGCTGCTGGCCCTGCTGGCCGATCGATACGGCATTGCCGCCGAGCCGCAGGCGCTGGGCCGCATCGTGCTGGATGAGCACGGTGCGCTGGGCGCCCCGGCAACTGCTCTGCACTGAGGCCGCCGGGTCACTGGGCAACGGCAGCAGGCAGGCGCATGATGGCCCGAACACGGGGACGGAACGACCATGCAGCCGCACGAGCCTGCCAGGGTATCGCCATCGCTTGAAAAAGATTCGCAGGAATGGTCTGCGAAGGTTCTGCGTGGAGCACCCGTGCTGCTCGCCTACCTCGATAACGAGCAGCGCTTTCGCTATGCCAATGAAACCCACCGCACATGGCTGGGCGTCGATCCACAGGAACTGATTGGCCGTACCGTGATCGAGGCGGGCGGGCGACGCAATTACCAGAAGATCGAACTTGCGCTGGAACGCGCCTTCGCCGGCCGCATGGCCCACTATGAAGGTGAGCTGTTCGGCGGCAGCGAGCGGCGCTACGTGCACGCCAATTTCCAGCCGGATCTTGATGAGGTCGGCGCCGTGCGTGGCGTGTTCACCACCTTTGTCGATATCACCGAGCGGCGCAGTCTGGAGCTGCAGCTTCACGAAAGCGAGCAGCGCTTCTTCGGCGCGTTTCAGCACGCCGCCATCGGCATGGCGCTGATTCATCCGGACGGCCATTTCCTTCGAGTCAACGCCGCGTGCTGCCAGATGCTCGGCTATCGCGAAGATGAACTGCTGGCGCTGGATATCACCACCATCACTCACCCTGACGATCTCGCGAGCGACATGGAGTTGCTCAACGAGATGCTCAGTGGCAAGTGCGACTCTTACCAACTGGAAAAGCGCAATTTCCACAAGGACGGCCGGGTGGTACACATCCAGCTCAGCGTATCGGTGGTGCGGGACGAATACCGCCAGCCGCGCTATTTCGTGTCGCAGGCGCAGGACATCAGCCAGCGCAAGGCGTTCGAGGATGCACTGCACCGCGAGCGCGAGCTGGCCGAGGTGACGCTGCGCTCGATCGGCGACGCCGTGATCACCACCGACACCCAGCTGCGCATTACCTCGCTCAACCCGATTGCCGAGGCAATGACCGGCTGGACCAGTAGCGAAGCGCAAGGCCGCGCCATCGATGAGATCTTCCAGCTGTTCGACGCGCATAACGGCCAGCCGGTGATCAATCCGCTGCGCGCGGCGATCGAACACAACACCATCGCCGATCTCGCCGGCAGGACACTGCTACGCCACCGGCACGGTTTCGATACACCGGTGGAAGATTCCTCTGCACCGATCCACGACCATGCCGACAACGTGATCGGCGGCGTGCTGGTGTTTCACGATGTCAGCGAAAACCGCGCGCTGGCGCTGAAGATGATCCACCTCACCCAGCACGACACACTCACCGGCCTGCCCAATCGCAGCCAGCTGCACACGCATATCGAACAGTCGTTGATCACCGCCGCCCGCCGTCAGCAACGCGCGGCCGTTCTCTACATCGACATTGATCACTTCAAGCAGATCAACGATCTGTACGGCCTCGCCGGCGGTGACCGCGTGCTGCGTGCGCTGACCGCACAGTTGCGGCGCAGCCTCCCTGGCGGGGAGTTGATCAGCCGCTTCGGCGACGACGAATTCGTGGTGATGCTGCCGCACCTGGACAGCGTGGGCGAGGTGGCCAGTCGCTGTCAGATCCTGATCGCCCATTGCCAGGAAACACGGGTAACCGACCTGCCCGAGCTGTCTTTGCGCGTAAGCGTCGGGGTCAGCATCTATCCCGACGATACCGACGATGCGGAAATGCTGCTGCAACAGGCCCAAACGGCGATGTATGCAGCCAAGGCGCAAGGTCAGCATGGCTACCGCTTTTTCACTGCTTCGATGAGCGAGCGCACGCAGGCCCGGCGCAAGATCGAGACGGCATTGCGCCACGCGCTGACCCGACAGGAGCTCGCGCTGGATTATCAGCCAAAGGTGGATGCGCAGACTGGCCGCATCGTCGGTGCCGAAGCGCTGCTGCGTCTGCGTGCCGACGGGCGGGAGCTGTATGCACCGGACCAGTTCATTCCGGTCGCCGAGGACACTGGCCTGATCCTGCCGATTGGCGCCTGGGTGTTGCGCGAAGCCTGCCAGCAGGCGCAGCGCTGGAAAGATGTCGGCCTTTCCGTGCCCATCTCCGTGAACGTATCGCCACTGCAATTCCAACGCGCGGATTTCTACGCATGGCTCGATACCGTACTCGACGAAAGCCAGCTCGATGCGAGCCTGCTGGAGCTGGAGCTGACCGAGCGCATGGTGATGTCCGGCGGCGATGCCACCACCGAATTGCTGCAGCGAATCAAGCAACGCGGCGTACGCCTGTCGCTGGATGATTTCGGCACTGGCTATTGCAGCCTGTCGTATCTGAAACATTTTCCGATCGATGCGCTGAAGATCGACCGCACCTTCGTGCGCGATGTCACCAGCGATGCGGGCACCGCTGCCATCACCCAGGCCATCATCGCGATGGCGCGCAGCCTGCAAAAAGAGGTGGTCGCCGAAGGGGTGGAGACACTGGCACAAGGCGATTTTCTGCGCCGCGCCGGCTGCTCGCAGCTGCAGGGTTTCCTGTACGGCGCGCCGATGCCACCCGCGGCGTTCGAAGCCTTGCTGAGCTAGGCCTTGCTGCCGCCCGCCAGCAGACTTTCATACATCCAATAGTGGCAGCGCTGCATGCCCAGATCAGCGTAAGTAGCCTGCGCCCGAGAATTCTCGGTTTCCACATACAGCCGCAGGCCGACCGCATTCGCGGCGACCGCGCGCTGCTCCACCTCCGTGTGCAGCGCGCGGAAGACTCCGCTGCGGCGTACCTCGGGCGTCACATAAACACTCTGGATCCACCAGAAGTCACCGCAGCGCCAATCGCTCCACTCATAGGTCACCATCAGGCTGCCGACCGGCACACCATCGCGTTCGGCGATCAGATAAAAGCCACGCTGCGGCATCGCGAACACGCCGGCGATGCCGCGTTCGAGCACAGCGGGATCGAGACGCTTCTTTTCGGTCTCCCAGGCCATCGCCGCATTCCAGGCAAGCAGGGCGGATAGATCGTCGGGCCTGGCGGTGCGAATCAGCAACGAGGACACAGGGTAACTCCAGCAGAGGCATCAGTTGGACTATCGTAGCCTGCGTGATCTTCACACGGCGGAGCGTATCTTTCGGCACGACTGCCATGATGCCTTGGCAGTCGTCACACGCAGCGGCGAACCTGATAGAAGCCGGCGGTGAAAGCGCATAGAGGCATCACGCCGGCTGTGTCACTCTGAACACCCGAAGGAAAGTTGGACATTGGACATCGGCCGCACATTCGATTTGCTCAAATTGCGCCGCTTGCGCGCTTTCCGTCGTCGACGCGCAGCTGCTCGCACCAAGCCAGAGCAAGAGCCGACCCTGCGTTCGGAATTGTTCAGCGCCGACCAGATGGAGCGGCACGGCCAGGTGCTCGCCGGCCAGCATCGGCTGAGCCCTGATGAAACCAGCAACCTGCTGCTGGCCCGGCTGGGCGACAACGAAGCCGTACTCACCCACACCTGCGAGCGACTGACCGCCGCGACCCGTCATCGACGCCGCATCACGCCCGCAGGCGAATGGCTGCTGGACAATTTCTATCTGATCGAAGAGCAGATCCGCATCGCCCGCCGGCATCTGCCGAAGGGCTATAGCAAGGAACTGCCACGGTTGGGGAGCGGCCCCTCGGCCGAACTGCCGCGTGTCTACGACATCGCGCTGGAAATCATTTCGCACGGCGATGGCCGCGTCGACACCACCAGCCTGTCCCGTTTCGTCAACGCCTATCAGACGGTAACGCCGCTCAAACTCGGCGAGCTGTGGGCGATCCCGATCATGCTGCGGCTGGCGCTGATCGAGAATCTGCGCCGCGTCGCTGCGCGCGTGATCGCCGACTGGCAGTACCGCGGCAAGGCCGCGCGCTGGGCCGACAGCCTCACCGCCACCGCCGAGAGCGATCCGAAAAGCGTCGTGCTGGTGGTCGCCGACATGGCACGCTCCAAGCCACCGATGACCGGTCCGTTCGTCGCCGAAATGGCCCGCCGTCTGCAGGGCCAGAGCCCGGCACTGGCACTACCACTTAGCTGGATCGAGCAACGGCTGTCCGAGTCTGGCCAGACCATCGAACACCTGGTGCAGCTCGAAGCGCAGCAGCAGGCCGCGGATCAGGTGTCGATCGGCAACAGCATCGGCAGCCTGCGTGCGCTGTCGGCGATCGATTGGCGCGATTTCGTCGAACAGACCAGCATCGTCGATCAATTTCTGCGCGAAGATCCCGCCGGCGTCTACGCGACGATGGACTTCACCACACGTGACGACTACCGCCATGTGATTGAGTCGATCTCGCGCAAGCATCGGTTGAACGAGCCCGAGGTGGCCGAAGCGGCGCTGGCGCTGAGCCGTACCGATAGCGCGGCTGACAACACCCTGGTGTCGCGGCACGTGGGCTTTTATCTTATCGACAAGGGCCGCCACGCGCTGGAGAAAAGTCTCGGCGTGCGACCCGCCTTTGCCCAAACCATGCGCCGCCTGCTCGACCGCGCACCGCTACCGATTTACCTGGGTCTGCTGGCGCTGCTGACATTTGCCTTTGCGCGGGCGCTGGTGGTGTCCGCCTCGCACAATCATCTGCCGACGTGGGGACTGATCGGCATCGCGATTCCGTCGATCATCCTCGCCAGCCAGTTGGCAATGAGCCTGCTCAACTGGGTCGCGACATTGACCGTGCCACCCCGACAGCTGCCGCGCATGGATTACTCGGCCGGCATCCCTGAGAGCGCTCGCACGATGGTGGTGGTGCCCAGCCTGTTTGGCAGCGCGAACGACCTCGAGGAGCTGGTGGAAGCGCTGGAAGTGCGCTTCCTTGGCAACCGCGACCCACAGCTGCATTTTGCGCTGCTCACCGATTTTCCCGATGCCGACACGGAAACGTTGCCCGGCGATGAAGCGCTACTGCGCCTGGCAAGGCGGCGTATCGAGGCGCTCAACGACAAATACGCCACCGCAGAAATGGATCGGTTTTTCCTGTTCCATCGTCCGCGCCAGTGGAATGCCGCCGAACAAAGCTGGATGGGCCGCGAGCGCAAGCGCGGCAAGCTGGCCGATCTCAACGCACTCCTGCGCGGCGGTGCGCGTGAGCGCTATATGCTGATCGTCGGCGATATCGACACGCTGCCAACCGTGCAATACGTCATTACGCTGGACACCGACACCCAGCTGCCGCGCGAGTCGGCGCATGAGTTTGTCGGCGCGATCGATCATCCGCTCAACCGCGCGGTATACGACCCCGAGCTGCGTCGCGTGGTGTCGGGTTACGGCGTGCTGCAGCCACGCGTGGGCATCAGCCTGCCCAGCACGGCGCGCTCGCGCTACGCGCAGCTCTACGCCAGCGATGCCGGCATCGATCCGTATACGCAGATGGTGTCGGACGTCTACCAGGACGTGTTCCACGAAGGTTCGTTCATCGGCAAGGGCATCTACGCGATCGATGCGTTCGAGCTCAGCCTCGAAGGCCGCTTTCCGGACAACGCCATCCTCAGCCATGATCTGGTCGAAGGTAGCCACGCCCGCTCCGGCCTGCTCAGTGATGTGCAGCTATACGAGGAATACCCGGCCCGCTACAGCGCCGACGTCAAGCGCCGGCATCGCTGGATCCGCGGCGACTGGCAGCTGCTGCCCTGGCTGCTGCCGTGGACACCGACCGCCCACGGCTGGCGCAAGAATGCGCTGACTGCACTGTCGCGCTGGAAGATTCTCGACAACTTGCGCCGCAGTCTGGTGCCGGCATCGCTGTTGGTGCTGTTGTTGGCCGGCTGGTTTCTGCTTTCGCCCGCATTCTCGTGGATGCTCGCCGTACTGGCGATGGTACTGATTCCACCGGTGCTGTCGGCGATGCTCGATCTGGTGCAGAAGCAGACCGAAGTGCAGATGGATCAGCACCTGCGCGCCGCGATGCATTCCACCGGCCAGCATCTGGCGCGCATGGCGCTGGGTCTGGCATGGCTGCCACACGAAGTGCTGTACAGCATCGACGCGATCCTGCGCACGCTGTGGCGCATGACGATCAGCCGACGCCTGCTGCTGCAATGGCAAACCTCTAGCGATGTCGAAAAGCGCAGCAGCAACGCGCCCGGCACACTGTGGCGATTGATGTGGATCGGCCCCGTGCTCGCCGTGGTGCTGGCCGCGCTCCTGACGTGGCATCGGCCGATGGCGCTGCTGGTAGCGGCACCGCTGCTGCTGCTGTGGCTGCTCTCGCCGTCGATCGCCTGGTGGATCAGCAAACCGAACGTACCGCCGGCGTTTGCACCGACCGCCGCGCAGATGCAGTTTCTGCGCTCGCTGGCGCGCAAGACCTGGGCATTTTTTGATGCCCATGTCGGGCCCGCCGATCACTGGCTGCCACCGGACAACGTGCAGATACAGCCGGCGCCGGCGATCGCGCATCGCACGTCACCAACGAATATCGGACTGGCCCTGCTGGCCAATCTCGCTGCGTACGACTTCGGTTTTCTCAGCGCCGGGCGCCTGCTCGATCGCACTATGCAGACGCTGGCGACGATGCGTCTGCTACCGCGCCATCGCGGGCACTTCTACAACTGGTACGACACGCTAACACTGCAGCCGCTGGCGCCGCTGTATATCTCGGCGGTGGACAGCGGCAATCTCGCTGGTCACCTGCTGACGTTGCGGCCCGGCTTGCTCGCCGTCGCCGACGAACCGGTGTTCCAGCCGCGCGCGCTGCAAGGCCTGCTCGATACGCTTACCGTGTTGCAGGCCTCGATGGACTCAGCCACCGCCGGTTCCTTGAGTCCATTGCAGCGACCGCTGGAAGCCGCCCTGGCGTCGCTGCCGGCGACGACCGGTGCCGCCGTTGTACTGTTGCAAACTCTGCTCGACCAGGCGCATGCACTGGCGCACACACTCGCCGTCGAAGCCGATAGCGATACCGAGTTCTGGCTTGATGCCCTGCTACAGCAATGCAGCGATCTGCTGGATGAAACCAGCCACTTCCATCTCGACCCGCCACCGGACGACGACGCCAACTTCAAGGGCATTCCAACGCTGCTGCAGCTCTCGCGCATCGAGCCGCTGTGCTGGCCCGACGAGGCCGACGCGGAAACGCTGCGTGAACGCGCACGCGAGCGTATCGCGCTACTTGAACAGGTCGCGCTGGAGAGCGGCGAACTGGCGCTGATGGATTATCGTTTTCTGTACGACCGGGCACGCGACCTGCTGGCGATCGGCTACAACGTCGACGAGCGGCGACTCGATGCGGGCTTTTATGACCTGCTGGCATCGGAAGCGCGACTGGCCAGCTTCGTGGCGATCGCGCAGGGCCAGCTGCCGCAGGACAACTGGTTCTCGCTGGGTCGCCTGCTGACCACCAGCGGCGGGCAGCCGGTGTTGCTCTCGTGGACCGGTTCGATGTTCGAATACCTGATGCCGATGCTGGTGATGCCAAGCTATGAAGGCACCCTGCTGGACCAGACCTGTCGCGCCGCCGTGGCCCGTCAGATCGAATACGGTACCCAGCTGAACGTGCCATGGGGCGTTTCCGAATCCGGCTACAACACGCTCGATGCACACTTCACCTATCAGTATCGCGCCTTCGGCGTGCCAGGTCTGGGCCTGAAGCGCGGGCTGGGCGACGACGTGGTGATCGCGCCGTACGCCACCGTGATGGCGATGATGGTGGCGCCGGCCGCGGCCACTCGTAACATGCAGCGACTGGTCGAAGTGGGCGCGGAAGGGCGCCTGGGATTCTACGAGGCCATCGACTACACCCCCGCACGGTTGCCATTGGGCCAGACTTCGGCACTGGTGCAATCCTTCATGGTCCACCATCAGGGCATGAGCCTGCTGGCGCTCGCCTACGCGCTGCTGGACAAACCGATGCAGCGGCGTTTCGAATCCGACCCGCAGTTCCAGGCCACCAGTCTGCTGCTGCAGGAACGCGTGCCAAAGACCGCGGCGGAATACCTGCACGCTTCCGGCTTCCCCGAAATGGACGGCCAATCGCGTGCGGCCGAGGCGCGACTGCGTGTGTTCACCGATCCGGATCGCGCACGTCCCGCGGTGCAGCTGCTGTCGAACGGCCGCTATCACGTGATGGTCAGCAGCGCCGGCGGCGGCTACAGCCGCTGCCGCGACATGGCGCTCACGCGCTGGCGCGAAGACATCACCAGCGACAACTGGGGCATGTTCTGCTACTTGCGCGACGTCGCCAGCGGCGCTTACTGGTCGACCGCGCATCAGCCGACGTTGAAGAAAACCGAGTTGTTCGAGGCGATCTTCTCCGATGCTCGCGCCGAGTTCCGCGTGCGCGAACGCGAGTTCGATGCGCACACCGAAATCGTGGTCTCGCCCGAAGACGACATTGAGCTGCGCCGCACGCGCATCACCAACCGCAGCCGCACGCGTCGCACGATCGAGCTGACCAGCTTTGCCGAAGTGGTACTGGCGCCGCCGATCGCCGATGCGATGCATCCAGCCTTCAGCAAATTGTTCGTGCAGACCGAGCTGGTCCCCGAGCTGCAGGCGATCCTCTGCACCCGTCGCCCACGCGCGCACGACGAAGCGGTGCCATGGATGTGCCACCTGCTGGCCGTGCACAACGGTGACATCGACGAGATCTCCTACGAAACCGATCGCGCGCGCTTTATCGGCCGCGGCCGCAGCGCCGCCGCACCGCTGGCGATGGGTACAGCGAGTGATCCATATGCGCAACTATCCAACAGCCAAGGCTCGGTGCTCGATCCGATCGTGGCCATCCGCTGTCGCATCACGCTGGAGCCGGAGCAATCCGCCACGGTGGATTTCGTCACCGGCACGGCTGACACCCGCGACGCCTGCGTGCAACTGATCGGCAAATACCGCGACCGCCATCTGGCCGACCGCGTATTCGACCTGGCCTGGACGCACAGTCAGGTGCTGCTGCGTCAGCTCAACGCCTCGCTGGCCGATGCGCAGCTGTACGAGCACATGGCCACCTCGATCATCTACCCGAATGCCAACATGCGCGCCGAGCCCGGCATGATCGCGGCCAACCGCCGCGGCCAGTCCGGCCTGTGGGGACAGTCGATTTCGGGTGATCTACCCATTGTGCTGCTGCAGATCGCCGACCCCGCGCGAATCGAACTGGTGCGTCAGCTGGTGCAGGCGCACGCATACTGGCGACTGAAGGGCCTGGCGGTGGATCTGGTGATCTGGAACGAAGATCGCGCCGGCTACCGGCAGGAGCTGCAGGACCAGATCATGGGCCTGATCGCCTCGGGCAGCGAAGCCAGTCTGCTCGATCGCCCCGGCGGCATTTTCGTCCGTCCGTCGCAGCAGCTGTCCAGCGAGGATCGCATTCTGGTCCAGGCCAGCGCGCGGATCATCCTGGCCGACACGCGCGGCACGCTGGCCGAGCAGGTCAGCCGACGCTGGGTGGAAACCCACATGCCGCGCTTCGAACCGAGCAAGCCGCGGCGGGCCACGCCGACGATCGTACCCGCCCTGCTGGCGCCGCCGGTGGCGGCCGTTGATCGACATGCAGCGCGCGACCTGCAGCTGACCAATCCCTATGGCGGCTTCAGCGCCGACGGTCACGAATACGTCATCGTGCTGGGACCGAACGATGCCACGCCGGCGCCATGGGCGAACGTGCTGGCCAACCCGCATTTCGGCACGGTGATTTCCGAAAGCGGTGGCGCCTACACCTGGGCCGAGAACGCACATGAGTTCCGCCTCTCACCGTGGCACAACGATCCGGTCGGCGATGCCAGTGGTGAGGCGATTTATCTGCGCGACGAGGAAACCGGACAGGTCTGGTCGCCGACGCCACTGCCAGCCCGCGGCACTGGCGAATACGTGACCCGCCATGGCTTCGGTTACAGCGTGTTCGAACATGTCGAGGACGGCATTTATTCCGAGCTGTGGGTCTATGTGGCGCTGGATGCCTCGGTGAAATTCTCACTGCTGAAACTGCGCAACGATTGCGGCCGTCCGCGCCGGATCAGCGCTACCGGCTACGTCGAGTGGACGCTGGGCGACCTGCGCGAGAAAACGGTCATGCACGTAGTGACCGAATCGGACCCGGCCAGCGGCGCGCTGTTTGCCCGCAATGCCTACAACACCGAGTTCCCCGGCCGCGTGGCGTTCTTCGATGTCGATGATCCGAGCCGCTCGATCGGCGGTGATCGCAGCGAGTTCCTCGGCCGCAATGGCAGCACGCGTTCGCCCGCCGCGCTGAGCCGCACGCATCTGTCCGGTCGCCTGGGTGCCGGACTGGATCCCTGCGGCGCGCTGCAGATGACCATCGAACTGGCCGAGAGCGAGCAGCGCGATGTCGTGTTCCGGCTGGGCCTGGGGCGCGATACCGCTGACGCCAGTTCACTGGTTCAGCGCTTCCGCGGCAGCATCGCTGCGGTCGAGGCGCTGAACAAGGTTCGTGGACACTGGCAGCGCACGCTGGGTGCGGTGCAGGTCAAGACGCCCGACCCGGCGGTCGACGTACTGGCCAACGGCTGGCTGCTGTACCAGACCATCGCCTGCCGCTTCTGGGCGCGCAGCGGTTACTACCAGTCCGGCGGCGCGTTCGGTTTCCGCGATCAGCTGCAGGATTCGATGGCGATGCTGTACGCCGCGCCGGACAGCGCCCGGCGTCAGATCTTGCTATGCGCCGCGCACCAGTTCCCCGATGGCGACGTGCAGCACTGGTGGCATCCGCCACTCGATCGCGGCGTACGTACGGCGTGTTCCGACGATTACCTGTGGCTACCACTGGCCGCCGCGCGCTATGTCCTGGCTACCGACGATAGGCAGGTGCTCGACGAAACGGTGGGTTATATCGAGGGACGTCCACTGCATCCGGGCGAGGAGTCGTACTACGACCTGCCGCAGCACTCGAGCCTGCGCGAAACGCTGTATCGCCATTGCGTGCGGGCGATCGAACACAGCCTGGTCCGCGGCGTGCACGGCCTGCCGCTGATCGGCTGCGGCGACTGGAACGACGGCATGAACCGGGTCGGCGAGGCCGGTCGTGGCGAAAGCATCTGGCTGGGTTGGTTCTCCTGCGAGGTGATGAACCGCTTTGCCAAAGTGGCGCGGCTGCACGACGACGAAACGTTCGCTCTGCGCTGCGAAAGCGAGGTCGCCAAGCTGAAGATTGCGCTGGAACAGAACGGCTGGGACGGTGCCTGGTATCGCCGCGCCTATTACGACGACGGCACACCACTGGGTTCGGCACCCAACGACGAGTGCCGGATCGACTCAATCGCGCAGAGCTGGTCGGTGATCTCCGGCGTGGCCGAACCGGCACGTCAGCAGCAGGCGATGAATTCGCTCGATCAGCATCTGGTCCGTCGCGATGCGCGGCTGGTGCAGCTGCTTGATCCGCCGTTCGACAAATCCCCGCTCGATCCCGGTTACATCAAGGGCTACGTGCCGGGCGTGCGCGAAAACGGCGGCCAGTACACGCACGCCGCGATCTGGGCCACGATGGCGTTTGCCGAGTTGGGTGACAGCGCCCGGGCGTGGGAACTGCTGCGCATGATCAACCCACTCAGCCACACCCGCGACGCGACGGAAATCGACGTCTACAAAGTCGAGCCCTACGTGGTCAGCGCGGACGTTTACGCGGTCGAACCGCATGTGGGCCGCGGCGGCTGGAGCTGGTACACCGGATCGGCCGGCTGGATGTATCGACTGGTGGTCGAATCATTGCTTGGTCTGCACATGGACGCCGGCCACCTGCGCTTCAAGCCGGTACTACCGGTCGACTGGGAAGGTTTTTCGATGCGCTACCGTTATCGCCAGACCTGGTACCGGATCGATGTGATCCAGGTCGACGCCGATGCTCCGCGCCTCTTGCAGCTGGACGGCGAAACCTTGCCGGACGGACGCGTGCTGCTGGCCAACGACGGCATAGAACACCACGTTGAATTGCGTCATCCGCGAGTCCGATGATGGGTCGGCGGCCTGGATTATGTTTTCCGACATGCGGACTTATAGGTTTTCAGGTGTTCGGTCTTAGCGAAGACTTCACTCGATGGCGAGCAAGCTATTTCATCCAATCTCTGCGACCACACGTTGTGGAACCATCCATTCATCGGCCAATCTGACATCTCGGTGCTGTCGTCCGGCCGTACAACCCAAGCCACATGGAGAGAGTTACCGCTATGGCGACACCTCGTTCGGATGCTCTGGTTTTTTTCGGCGCCACTGGCGACCTGGCCTACAAGAAAATTTTCCCCGCACTACAGGCCATGATTCTCAACGACGGGCTGGACCTGCCGATCATCGGCGTGGCCCACTCCGACTGGGACATCAAGAAATTGCGTGCCCGTGCCCGCGACAGCCTGACCCAGGCAGCCAAGGATCAGGGCATCAAGTTCGACAAGGATGGCTTCGAGAAACTTTCGGCCAAGTTGCAGTATGTCGATGGCGACTACAACGACCCCGCCACCTTCGACGCCATCAAGAAGGCGCTGGGCAAGGCCAAGCGCCCGCTGCATTACCTGGCAATCCCACCGAGCCTGTTCGGTGTGGTGGCGAAAGGCCTGCAGAAGGTCGGCTGCGCGGACGAAGCCCGCGTGGTGGTGGAAAAGCCGTTTGGCCGCGATCTGGCCTCGGCCAAGGCACTCAACGCGACCTTGCATGAGGTTTTTCCCGAGCAGGCGATCTTCCGCATCGATCATTACCTCGGCAAGGAGCCGGTGCAGAACCTGCTGTACTTCCGCTTCGCCAACACGGTGTTTGAGCCGGTGTGGAACCGCAACTACGTCGAGAGTGTGCAGATCACCATGGCCGAAAATTTCGGCGTACAGGGTCGTGGCGCGTTTTACGACGACATCGGCGCCATCCGCGACGTGCTGCAGAACCATCTGCTGCAAGTGATCGCGATGCTGGCGATGGATGCGCCAGTCGGCAGCGACCCGGAATCCCTGCGCGCCGAAAAACTGCGCATCTTCCGCGCCATGAAACCGGTCGATCCGAAAGACGTGGTGCGCGGCCAATACAAGGGCTATCGCGAGGTCGAGGGCGTCAAACCCGACTCCAACGTCGAAACCTTCGTGGCGCTGCGCCTGCATATCGACAACTGGCGCTGGAACGGTGTGCCGTTCTACATCCGCGCCGGCAAGAACCTGCCGATCACCGCCACCGAGGTGATCGTCGACATGAAGACACCGCCGCTGTCGCTGTTCGACGAGATCAGCCAGAAAGAGTCCAATTATTTCCGCTTCCGCTTCAATCCCGAGGTGATCATTGCCGAGGGCGCCCGGGTCAAGAAGCCGGGCGAAAAAATGCGCGGCGAGCCGGTCGAGCTGGTGGCGCGGCACCACCCGCGGCCAGAGAAATCCCCATACGAGCGCCTGCTTGGCGATGCGATCCGCGGCGACAATGCGTTGTTCACCAGCGATGAAAGCGTGGAGGCCGCGTGGGCCGTGGTCGACCAGGTGCTGACCCACGAAAAACCGGTTGCCACCTACAAGCCCGGTAGTTGGGGCCCGGCGGAGGCGTTGAAAATTGTCGAAGGCGACGAAGGCTGGCACGACCCGACCCCAGAGGAAACCTCTCCATGCTGAGCGGTTCTGCCCGTGATGGGGCGCCCGACCCGATCTTTTTTCTGGTCGACGTGGACAACACGCTGTTCGACAACGATCGTTTCGCCGTCGAACTGTCCGCGCATCTGGAAACATCGTTCAACGTGACCGAGCGTGAGCGTTACTGGTCGCTGCATAAAAAACGCTGGGCCGAGTTCGGCATATCGGATTATCTCGGCACCATGCAGCAGTTTCGCCAAGGCCTGCAAAACGATCCCGCGCTGCTGCAGATGTCGTCCTTTCTGCTCGATTTTCCGTTTGCCAAGCTGCTTTACCCGCTCGCGCTTGACGTAGTGAAACACGTGCGGACGCTCGGACCAGCCTCCGCCCTGTCCGACGGCGATATGGTGTTTCAGCCACGCAAGGTCCAGCACAGCGGCCTGTTCGATGCCTTCCACGGCAACGTGTTGATCTACGAGCACAAACAGCATGAGCTGAATCTCATGCAGCGGCGCTTTCCCGCGCGGCATTACGTGATGATCGACGACAAGCCGAATATCCTCGCCGATATGAAGAAGGTGCTTGGCAATCGGCTGACCACCGTATTCGTCCGCCAGGGCCAGTACGCCGCGTCCGCATCTGCCGAGCAGCGCGCAGCGCCCGACTTGAAGATCGATAAAATCGGTGAGCTGCTCGAGTACGCGCTGGATGATTTTCACCTAACGTCATCCGCCCGCCATAACGCAGTGCATTAATCACAGATCATCCCCATATTCCTATCCCCAATGCATCGGCAACAACGCGAATTTCAGGAGCAAGCATGAAAGCGACCCAGCAATTGCATGATCTCGGCCAGAGCCTTTGGCTGGACAACATCACCCGCACCCTGCTCGACGACGGCACACTGGCGCGCTACATCGCCGAGGACTCGGTTACCGGCCTCACTTCCAACCCCAGCATCTTCGACGCCGCGATCGGTGGTGGCGATGCCTACGATGCCGGTATCCACGCCAAGGCACTGGCCGGCCTCTCCGGCGAAAAGCTTTTCAACGAACTGGCGCTGGAAGACCTTCGCCGCGCCGCCGACCTGTTCGCACCGATTTTCAAGTCGACCCACGAGGTCGACGGCTGGGTCTCGATGGAAGTCTCCCCACTGCTGGCTGCCGATACGGCCGGCACCATCGAAGCGGCCAAGGAAATCCACTCGCTGGCACAGCGCGAAAACCTGTTCGTGAAAATTCCCGGTACGCCTGAAGGCATTCCGGCGATCGAGGAAGCGATTTTCCTCGGTATTCCGATCAACGTGACCCTGCTGTTTTCGCGTGAACATTATCTGGCCTCCGCCGAGGCCTATATACGTGGCCTCGAGCGTCGGCATGAGGCCGGCCAGCATCTGGACGTCGGCTCGGTCGCATCGGTCTTTGTCAGCCGCTGGGACGTCGCCAGTAACAAGCAGTTGCCCGACGAGCTGCACAACAAGCTCGGCATCGCCGTGTGTCAGCAGACCTATCATGCTTATCGCGAGCTGCTGGAGTCACCGCGCTGGAAGAAGCTGGCCGCCGCCGGCGCCAAACCGCAGCGCCTGCTCCTGGCGAGCACCGGCACCAAGGATCCAGCCGCCTCCGACACGCTGTACGTCAGTGCGCTGGCCGCGCCCGACACTGTCGATACCATGCCGGAAAAGACCCTCATCGCGTTTGCCGAACACGGCCAACTGCATGGCGTGATGCCGACCGATGGCAAGGAAGCCGAAGAGATGCTCTCCAAGATCACCAAGGCCGGCGTCGATATCGATGCACTGGCGGCCCAGCTGCAGAAGGAAGGCGCCGCGTCCTTCGTCAAATCCTGGGAAGAGCTGCTGAAGCGGATCGTCGACAAGACCGGCAAGCTCGAAGACCAATCGAAAGGACCCGCACTGAAATGAGTAGCTCACCTCTCGTCTCGCGACCGCAGTGGCAGGCGCTGCAAAAACATTTCGCGCAGATCGGCCAGCAACACCTGCGCGAATTGTTTGCCGCCGATGCCGAACGCGGTCAGACCCTGACCGCCGAAGCGGTCGGCCTCTACCTCGACTATTCCAAGCAGCGGGTCAATGCCGACACGCTGCGCCTGCTGCGCGAACTGGCCGAGGCGTGTGATCTGCCACGGCGGATCGAGGCGATGTTCAGCGGTGACAAGATCAACATCACCGAAAAGCGCGCCGTGCAGCACGTGGCGCTGCGTGCGCCGGCCAGCGAAAAGATCCTGGTCGACGGCAAGGACGTCGTGCCCGATGTGCACGCCGTACTCGATCGCATGACCACGTTCGCCGAAAAGGTGCGCAGCGGCGCCTGGCTGGGCCACAGCGGCCAGCGCATCCGCAACGTCATCAGCATCGGCATTGGCGGCTCGGATCTCGGCCCGGTGATGGCCTACGAGGCGCTGCGCGATTACAGCCAGCGTGACATCACCTTCCGCTTCGTCTCCAACGTGGACGGCACCGATTTCGCCGAAGCCACGCGCGACCTGGATGCGGCCGAAACCTTGTTCATCGTCTGCTCGAAAACTTTCACTACGCTGGAAACGCTGACCAACGCGCACGCTGCACGCGCCTGGGCGCTGAAGGCGCTGGATGCCAGCGGTGACGACGAAGGCATGGCGGTCGCCAAGCACTTCGTCGCTGTCTCCACCAATGCCGAGGAAGTGACCAAGTTCGGTATCGACACGGCCAACATGTTCGGCTTCTGGGACTGGGTCGGCGGCCGCTACTCGATGGATTCGGCGATTGGCCTCTCGACCATGATCGCCATTGGCCCGGATCATTTCCGCGAGATGCTGGCCGGTTTCCACGCGATGGACGTGCATTTCCGGAAGACGCCGCTGGAGCGCAACCTGCCCGCGCTGATGGGCCTGCTGGCGGTCTGGAACAACAATTTCCTCGACGCCGCCACCGTCGCGGTATTGCCGTATGAGCAGTACCTGAAGCGCTTCCCGGCGTATTTGCAGCAGCTGACCATGGAGAGCAACGGCAAGCACGTCACGCTCGACGGCAGCACGGTCGATTACGCCACCGGCCCGATCTACTGGGGCGAGCCCGGTACCAACGGCCAACATTCGTTCTATCAACTGATCCATCAGGGCACGCGCATCGTGCCGTGCGATTTCATCGGCTTCGGTCAGACGTTGAACCCGCTGCCCGTGCACGATGGCAGCGACCATCCTGCCGGCGATCAGCACGACCTGCTGATGGCCAACCTGATCGCCCAGGGTGAAGCGCTGGCCTTCGGCAAGACCGCCGAGGAGGTGCTGGCCGAAGGTACTGCCGAAGCACTGGTACCGCATCGCACATTCGAGGGCAACCGTCCGAGCAATACGATTCTCGCCTCACGCCTGACGCCACATATCCTCGGCACGCTGATCGCGCTGTACGAGCACAGCGTGTTCGTGCAGGGCACGATCTGGAACATCGACTCGTTCGACCAGTGGGGCGTGGAACTGGGCAAGCAGCTGGCCAAAACCACCATTGCCGAGCTGACCGCGAAAGACGAGCCCAAGCTCGGGCACGACAGCTCGACCAACACGTTGATCCACCGCTACCGCCAGCTCCGCGATGGGCGGCTCAAGGACGTTCGTTCACCGGCGGCGTCGAAATGAGCCAGACCATCAGCCCGCTTGCTGGCAAGCCGGCGCCGACATCGATCCTGGTCGATATCGCGAAACTGCTGGCTGCCTACTCGGATCTGAAGCCTGACCCGGGTGAAGCCGCGCAGCGCGTCGCGTTCGGCACCTCCGGCCATCGCGGCAGCTCGTTCCAGCGCAGCTTCAACGAATGGCACATCCTGGCGATCAGTCAGGCGATCTGCGAGTACCGCCAGAGCAAGGGCATCGACGGCCCGCTATTTATCGGCTTCGATACGCACGCGCTGTCGCAACCGGCATTCGAGAGCGCGCTGGAAGTGCTGGCGGCGAACGGCGTCGAGACGATGATCTCGGCCAAGGGCGAGTTCACGCCCACACCGACGATTTCGCACGCGATCCTCACCTATAACAAGGGCCGCACGAAGGGGCTTGCGGACGGCATCGTGATCACGCCGTCGCACAACCCCCCGGACAACGGCGGCTTCAAGTACAACCCGACCAACGGCGGCCCGGCCGATACCGACATCACCAACTGGGTGCAGGACCGCGCCAACCAGCTGATCGAAGGCGGCCTGAAAGAGGTCAAGCGCGTGCCGTTCGCGCAGGCAAGCAAAGCCTCGACCACGCACACACACGATTATCTCGACGCGTATGTAACCGACCTCGGCAACATGATCGACTTCGACATCATCCGCAGCGCCGGCGTGCACATGGGCGTCGATCCACTGGGTGGTGCCGGCGTGCATTTCTGGGCGCCGATTGCCGAACGCTACAAGCTCGACCTTACCGTGGTCAGCGACACCGTCGATCCGCAGTTCGCCTTCATGACGGTGGACTGGGATGGTCAGATCCGCATGGACCCCTCGTCGAAATACGCGATGCAGCGGCTGATCGTGCTGAAGGACAAGTACGACGTCGCGTTCGCCTGCGACACCGACCACGATCGCCACGGCATCGTCACGCGCAGCAACGGCCTGATGGAACCGAATCATTATCTTTCGGTGCTGATCGACTACCTGTTCCAGAACCGGCCGCAGTGGAGCGACAAGGCGGCCATCGGCAAGACGGTGGTCAGCACCGCCATGATCGATCGCGTGGCCAAGCGGCTGGGCCGCAAGCTCTACGAAGTGCCGGTCGGCTTCAAGTGGTTTTCCGAAGGCCTGTTCGACGGCTCGCTTGGCTTCGGCGGCGAAGAGAGTGCCGGCGCCTCGCTGCTACGCCGCGATGGTTCGGTGTGGACGACGGACAAGGATGGCCTGGTACCGGCCCTGTTGTCGGCCGAAATCACTGCCCGCCATGGCAAGGATCCCGGCGAACTGTATGCGCAGATGACCAAGGACCTGGGCGAGCCGTTTGCCGATCGCGTCGAGGCCGCCGCCACGCCGGCACAGAAGGCCAAGCTGGCCAAGCTCTCGCCGGACCAGCTGCACAGCGACCAGCTGGCCGGTGAAAAGATCACCCAGGTGCTCGACAAGGCGCCAGGCAACAGTGCGGCGATTGGCGGCATCAAGGCCATCGCTCCCAGTGGCTGGTTTGCCGCGCGCCCGTCCGGCACCGAGGCGATCTACAAGATTTACGCCGAGAGCTTCAAGAGCAAGGAGCATCTGAAGGACATCCTGGCCGAGGCGCAGAAGATCGTCGACGCCTCGTTAGGCGGCGCATGATGGATTATCGGGTCGACGCCAGTGGCTCGAACCCGTCGGCGATTTGTCCGACCTGATAAGCTTCTGAAGGATCACTGCTTGCGCTCACGCAAACACGCCGAACGTCATGTCACTGCACGCATCAGCTGGCTGCGCGCGGCGGTGTTGGGTGCGAACGACGGCATCGTCTCCACCGCGAGCCTGATCCTTGGTGTGGCGGCGGCGCATGCCAGTCACGCCAGCATTCTCGTCACTGGCGCCGCCGGGCTGGTGGCCGGCGCGATGTCGATGGCCGCTGGCGAATACGTATCCGTGCATTCGCAGGCTGATACCGAAAATGCCGAACTCGCGAAAGAGCGGCACGAACTGCGTACCGACAGCGATGGCGAACACAAGGAGCTGGCCGCCATCTATGTCAGCCGTGGCCTCGAGCCGGCGCTGGCCACGCAGGTCGCCGCGCAATTGATGGCCCACGATGCACTGGAAGCGCACGCACGCGACGAGCTGGGCATTACCGAAGCCTTACGCGCTCGACCACTGCAGGCCGCACTGGCATCCGCGCTCAGTTTTTCGGTAGGCGCCGCACTGCCGATCCTGGTCGTTGCGATATCGCCGCCCGCTGTTCTGATTCCCGGCGTTTTTCTTGGCGCGCTGGTTTTCCTCGTGCTGCTTGGCGCCATGGCGGCGCGTGTTGGTGGCGCCAGCATGCTCACCGGTGCATTGCGCATCGGTTTCTGGAGCGCGCTGGCTATGGCCGTTACCGCCGGCGTGGGCACGCTGATTGGAAACGCCGGTTAGTCCGGCGAACACGGCATGCACTTCCGGCTGACACCACACAAAACTTGACGGCAGCTTTACCCGCGTAGCTTCATGCTGTGAGCCTGCCTCATCTCCGCCCCCTCCCCGCAAGGACATCCCATGACGGTTTCTTCGCTCGATCAACAATGCATCGATACGCTCCGTTTTCTCTCGGTCGACATGGTGCAAAAAGCCAATAGCGGCCATCCTGGCCTGCCACTCGGCGCCGCACCGATGGCGTACGCGCTGTGGACGCACCATCTCAAGCATCACCCGAGCAATCCCGAGTGGGCCAATCGCGACCGTTTCGTGTTGTCAGCCGGCCACGGCTCGGCGCTGCTCTACAGCCTGCTGCACATGACCGGCTACGCCCTCTCACTGGACGACATCAAACAGTTTCGCCAGTGGGGCAGCAAGGCACCGGGCCATCCCGAGCGCGGCCACACCGCAGGCGTGGAGGTCACGACTGGGCCGTTGGGCCAGGGCATCGCCAACGCGGTCGGCATGGCGATCGGCGAGGCGCATCTGGCCGCGCGCTATAACCGCGATGGCCATACCGTCATCGATCACCACACCTGGGCGATCGTCGGCGACGGTGATCTGATGGAAGGCGTTGCCTCCGAAGCCGCCTCGCTGGCTGGACATCTCCAACTGGGCAAACTGATCTGTCTGTACGACGACAACTACGTCAGCCTGGCCGCCGGCACCGATATCGCCTTTACCGAAGATCGCGCCAAACGTTTCGAAGCCTATGGCTGGCAGACCATCACGGTGGCTGACGGCAATGACATCGCTGCGATCAACGCCGCCATCGACAAAGCCCGTGCGGATACCGCGCGGCCTTCCTTGATTCTGGTGCGCACGCAGATCGGCTTCGGCTCACCCGAGCAGGGCTCGTTCAAAGCGCACGGCTCGCCGCTCGGCGTCGAGGATGTGAAGAAGACCAAGGAAAAGCTGGGCTGGCCGGTGCAGCCGGACTTTTTGATTCCCGAGCCGGCACTGAAGCATTTCCGCGAAGCGCTGGATCGTGGTGCGAAGGAAGAGACGGAGTGGAAGGGACGTCTGGACGTCTACACCAAGGCCTTCCCGGAGCTGGCGAAGGAACTGAACGATCGTCTGCAGGGCAAGCTTCCGGCTGGCTGGGATGCGGATATCCCGGTGTTCCCCGCGGATGCCAAAGGCATCGCCACGCGCGTCGCCGGTGGCAAGGTGATGAACGCGTTTGCGGAAAAGCTACCGGCGCTGGTCGGTGGTTCGGCGGATCTGGATTCCTCCACTTACACCAATCTCAAAGGATTCGGCGACTTCAATCTCGCCGCCAAAGCAGGTCAGGATACCCAGGGTTCGGATAGCGCCGGCTGGAGCC
Organism: Rhodanobacter sp. A1T4; assembly: GCF_014207185.1. GTDB lineage: Bacteria > Pseudomonadota > Gammaproteobacteria > Xanthomonadales > Rhodanobacteraceae > Rhodanobacter. Next base: position 388,909 of record NZ_JACHCP010000005.1, on the reverse strand, counting down.
ATGCAGGCCGCAATGTGCATTTCGGCGTGCGCGAACATGCGATGGGAGCGGTGGTCAACGGACTGGCCGCGCACGGCGGTTTCATTCCGTACGGTTCGACCTTCCTGATCTTCTCCGATTACATGCGTCCGACGATCCGCCTCGCGGCGCTGTCAGGACTGCACGTGGTGCACATCTTCACCCACGACAGCATCGCCGTCGGCGAAGACGGCCCGACCCATCAGCCAATCGAACAGCTGGCCAGCCTGCGTGCGATTCCCGATACCACGGTGATCCGGCCGGCCGATGCCAACGAAACCGCAGTGGCCTGGAAGGTGGCTGTCGAAACACGCCAGCGGCCGGTATTGCTGGCGCTGACCCGGCAGAACCTGCCGATCCTCGATCGTACGAAATTTGCCAGCGCCGAAGGGCTGCGCAAGGGCGCGTACGTGCTCAGCGATGCCAAAGATGGCAAGCCGACACTTATCCTGATCGCCACCGGTTCGGAGGTCGATCTGATCGTTGGTGCCGCTGAAAAACTGCAGGCCGAAGGCGTGGCGGTGCGCTGCGTGTCGATGCCAAGCTGGGATCTGTTCGAAGCCCAGCCGCAAAGTTATCGCGATGAGGTGCTGCCGCCGGATGTCGCTGCGAAGCTCGCGGTAGAAATGGGCGTACCGATGGGTTGGGACCGTTACGTCGGCCCGCACGGTGACGTGTTGGGCATCGATCGCTACGGCGCCTCGGCACCAGCTGGCGTGCTGCTGCCCGAATACGGTTTCACGGTCGACAACGTGGTCAAGCGCGCGAAGGCCCTGCTGAAGGCGTAACTTTCAAGACGACGTTCGTGCCACGGGTTCAAGCCTGAACCCGTGGCACTGCTTGTCAAAGTCTCAGTTCCGCGACTGGATCTTCGACAGCAGCCGCAGCAGTTCCAGATACAACCAGACCAAGGTAACCACCAGCGCGAACGCGCCGTACCACTCCATGTATTTCGGCGCACCACCGTTGACGCCGGTTTCGATCATGTCGAAATCGAGAATCAGGTTGAGCGCAGCGATCACCACGACCACACCACTGAACACGATGCCGATCGTGCTGTGACCGTTGATGAAACCAATCGAGTGGCCAAAGAAGCCCATTGCAAAGTTGGCCAGATAAAGCAGCATCACGCCGCCGGTGGCCGCAACGATGCCGAGCTTGAGTTTTTCGGTGGCGCGAATCAACCCGCTGCGATACGCCAGCAACAACGCCGCCATGGTGCCGAAGGTAAGCCCGACCGCCTGTACCACGATGCCTGGATAACGCATTTCGAAAATTGCCGACAACGCGCCAATGAAAACACCCTCTGCCAACGCGTACAGCGGTGCGGTGACCGGTGCCCAGGTTTTCTTGAATGAGGTGATCAGCCCAAGCACCAGACCGCCGACGGCACCGCCAAGCGCCAACGGCAGCATCGCCGGAACACTGCCCGGCCCGGTGAAATGACTCCAGCTGAACATCGCGCCGATCAAGACCAGGATCAGCAACAGACCGGTCTTGTTGACGGTACCGTTGAGCGTCATGGCCTCGCCATCGCGCGACACAACCATACCGCTGGCCGCGTCGAGGAAGGTGTTCTTGTTGAGTGCCGGGTTGCCGCTTTGCATGAAGTACTCCGATGGGTTCACCGCCATCGTATATGGCTGGCTCTTGGCGTGACAGCAGCGGCGCCTTCAGCCCAGACGCCCTGCCGCGCACGCGAGTGTTGGAAACTACGCGACAATACGACCCTGCTGAACGTCGCGGAGTTCCAATGAACCCTTCCATCCTGCGTATCGCCACCCGCAAGAGCCCGCTGGCTTTGTGGCAGGCCGAGCATGTGGCGGCCGCCTTGCGCGTGGCGCATCCGGGACTGTCAGTGGACATGGTACCAATGTCGACGCGGGGCGATGAAATCCTGGATCGGTCGCTGGCGGAAATCGGCGGGAAGGGGCTGTTTCTCAAGGAACTGGAAGTCGCCATGATGGAAGGGCGTGCCGATCTGGCCGTCCATTCGCTGAAAGACGTGCCCGTTACGCTTGAACCCGGCTTTACCCTGCCGGCGATCCTGCCGCGCGCCGATGCTGCCGATGCCTTCGTCAGCAACCACTACGCCAATCTGGCCGCCCTCCCGCAGGGTGCACGAGTCGGCACGTCGTCACTGCGACGGCAGGCGCTGCTGCGCGCCGTGCGGCCTGATCTGGAGCTGCTCGATCTGCGCGGCAATGTCGGCACGCGACTGGGCAAATTGGACGCCGGTGGTTACGACGCCATCGTGCTGGCCTGCGCGGGACTGGAGCGGTTGGGCTTTGCCGCGCGTATCCGCACACGGCTGACGCCGCCGGCCTGGCTGCCCGCGCCGGGCCAGGCGGCTATTGCGATCGAGGCGCGCTCGGATAATCCCAACACGCTGGCGTTACTGGCCGCCCTGGATGACGCCGACACGCGTCTGACCGTCACCGCCGAGCGGGCAATGAATCAGGCGCTGGGCGGTAGCTGCATCGTACCTGTCGCCGCCTGGTGCGTGTTGGGCGAACGCGGCCTGCACCTGCGTGGCATGGTCGGTGACGCCAGCACGGGCCAGCTCCTACACGCCGAAGCCACGCGTGTTGACGACGATGCCGTGGCGCTGGGGCAGGAGGTGGCAGCCGCCTTGATTGCCCAGGGTGCTGGCGAACTGCTCGGGTTGTAAGCCCGGCATACAAAAAGCCCCGTTGCTCGAGCAACGGGGCTTTTTCTCATCTACTTTTCTCGATCTACTTTATCTGCTCAGCAACGGTCAAACGCTTCAGAGGTTGTAGACGATATTGGTCGTGGTCAGCGTATCGTTCTTGCGGATACCGGGCAGCACGTTGGTGTTGTGACGCACCTGGAAACCGACCTTCACCGCCAGTTTCTTGGTCATGCTGATAGAGACACCGGCATCGTTCTGCGCGTAGGTGTTCTTCGAGCCTGCTTCCGTCAGGAACGTATCTTCGAATGAGGTGTTGTCGGTTAGCTTGTGCTTGTAGTTGATCAGGCCACGGGCGATTGCCTCGCTCTGCGTACCATTGGCCTCTTGCGGCACCTCGACCCCTCCGACCAGGGTGTCTTCAACGGCCGGACGGTAGCGCTTGTAACCCGGACCGATTTCGAACGACAGCTCGTTGGCGTCGTCCTTCAGCGCAATGTAGCCATAACCGACCGACACCACGCCCTGCCATATGTTGGCGCCGAAATCGTCATGCTCATAGCGCACAGCCGTCACGATATAGCTGCGCGGGTCGAGCTTGTAGCCGACCGAAGCGCCGCCGTCGTAGCGGTTGGCGGTTTCATTGAACTGTTCAACGGTGGCGCCGGAGGCATTGACCACCGATTGCTGGCTTTTTGCACGCAACGTATCGACGTAGAAGTTGTTCTTCCACTGCTCGTTCTCCTGATTCAGGTTGAGCTTGCCGTTGACGTTCTGCGAACGCGTATTGCCGGTAGCCGAAGCGAAGCCGAACTCGCCCGAACCACTCCAGCCGCCATTGTTGGCCGCATTGCTGCTGGCATCAGCACCGGCGGCAGGAGCTGCGGCATCGTCGGCCTGCACGGCGAAACTTGCCATGGAAGCCAGCAAAACACAGGCGATCAGGGTCTTTTTCATCAGTTGACGATCCATTTGTTAAAGAATAGTAATCACTTACCTTAACGGCACGATTTGAACTTGCAATGAACAATGTGCTGCGGCGCAGCGGGAAAACCGCGAAATCCTGCGGCTTTGCCAGTCGATTATAGACATGGCCCAATGACCGCGCGGCGGGCACAACCATGCTACAAACGCTTTCATTCCCGACACCCTCCGATCAGGCACATGGACCGCTACGAACGCATCTCCACTCTGCACCGACTGCTCAAATCGGCGCATTACCCGATTCCCCTGTCCACCTTGCTCGACGAGCTGGAATGCTCGCGTGCCACGCTTTATCGCGACGTCGCGTTTTTACGCGACGCGCTGGGCGCACCTGTCGAGAGTGCCGGCGGTGACCAGGCTGCCTTTCGCTACGAGGTCGGCGAGGGCGAACGTTTCGAATTGCCCGGCCTGTGGCTGACTTCCGATGAACTCGCCGCACTGCTGGCGCTGAACGAGCTGATCGGTCGCTCCGGTGCCGGCGTGCTGGCCGGTGCGCTGGCACCTTTCAAGGCTCGCATTGAGGGCTTGCTGTCCGACCGAGACAGTGGCGAAGTGTTGCCGATCGAGCGCATCCGCGTCATTCCATGGGGCGAGCGCAAGCTCAACCAGCAAGTGTTTCGCATCGTCGCCGGTTCTGTGCTGAAACGGCACCAGCTGCGTTTTCGCTATCGCGCGCGCACCACCAATACCGACAGTCGACGCACCGTATCGCCGCAGCGGCTGACCCACTATCGCGACAACTGGTACCTCGACGTGTGGGATCACGATCGCGAAGCTCTGCGAAGTTTTGCGGTGGACCGCATCGTTGAACCGCAGGCACTGGATACCGCCGCTATCGACGTGGCCGAGAACGATCTCAATGACCTGCTGGCCTCGAGCTACGGCATTTTTGCGGGCAAGCCCAAAGCCTGGGCCACCATCCGTTTCTCGCAGCACGCCGCGCGCTGGGTCGCCGACGAGCACTGGCATTCGCAGCAACGCGGCGAGTGGTTGCCCGACGGCCGTTACGAGCTGCAGGTGCCCTACTCCAACTCGCGCGAATTGCTGATGGACGTGCTCAAGTACGGGCCCGATGCCGAGATCGTTTCACCGCTGCCGCTGCGCGAGGAAATGAAAATCCTGCTGCAGCTTGCGATGAGTGGGTATCAACAGAACGTCTGATCGTCGCGATTGGCCCCGCCATTCGATTAGCAACGTTAACGCGGGTGGCGCGCGTGCAGTGCGGCCTTGCTTGCCGCGGATTTGTTGTGCGCTCATGCTAGGCAGCAGCGCGGGTGGCAACCGATTCCCGACCCGCCCGCCCTTCGTGCGGTACCGCACATCACCGCAGGGCAACGTGGCGTCGATGGCAAATACTTTCTCTACCCAGATCGAAAGCAACGCATGAAACACACCGACATTGCCGATCCCACCGCCTCACCGGCCGCGCTGTCGGTACCGCGTCGACCGACCGTGGCACTGGCACTCGGCGCGGGTGGCGCGAAAGGACTGGCGCATATCGGTGCGATCGAGGAGATCGAGGCGCAGGGTTTCGAGATCATCGCTATCGCGGGCTGCTCGATGGGCGCGCTGATCGGCGGCATCTATGCGATGGGCAAGCTCGAGGTCTATCGCGACTGGGTATCGACGCTGGCCAAGTTCGACGTGCTGAAACTGCTCGACTGGACATTTTCCGGCGGCGGCTTCATCAAGGGCGAGCGGATCATGGGCACCCTGCTGGAGCTGATCGGCGACACCTGTATCGAGGAACTGCGGTTAGCCTTCACCGCCGTGGCTACCGATCTGGAGCGCGAGCGTGAGGTGTGGCTGACGCGCGGCTCGTTGTTCGATGCGATCCGCGCGTCGATCGCGATTCCCACCGTGTTTCGCCCCTATCATCTCAACGGGCGTGTACTGGTCGATGGCGCCTTGTTGAACCCACTCCCGGTGACACCGCTGATTCGCGAAACCGCCGACTACCTGATGGCCGTGAGTGTGGACGGACCTGCCGAGTTCGCGCCGGTGGATACCCTAGAGCTGGACGAACCCGAGGCGCAAGGTACCCGGCACCGCATTGGTGAGTTCTTCAGCCGACTGATGCCGCACGGCGAACCCAAGCCACGCGAGCCTGGCGCGTTCGAGCTGCTCAACCAGTCGATGGACCTGATGCAGGCCAATCTGTCACGGCTACGACTGGCGGCTTACGCACCAGATCTACTGATCCAGATGCCGCGCAACGCCTCGACGGCATATGAGTTTTACCGCGCCCGCGAGCTGATCGAACTGGGCCGGCAACGTGCGCGTGCAGCCTTGTCGACCTGGAAGCCGGTTTCACACCAGCCGCGTTAGAAACATCAAAGTTAAGGCGCGCAGCGCAGCCTCAAAGCTCTTCGATGCGCGTGACCTTGCCACGGCGCATCAACCACGCCACACCGCGCAGGTCGGCCAGACCAACCCACAGCCGATCAAGCATGCCGTACTTGGATACACCGGCAGTGCGCGGACGATGGCCAACCGGCACACTCTGACAAGCAAAACCGGCCCGCTTGACCAGCGCCGGCAGGTAACGATGCATATGGTCGAAGTAGGGCAGGCGCAGGAACACCTCGCGGTCGAACAGTTTCAGGCCGCAGCCGGTATCCGGCGTGGCGTCCTTCAGCATGCGCGAACGTACCGCGTTGGCGATCTTGGAGGATATGCGCTTGTTGAAACTGTCGCGGCGCGTGGTGCGCCAACCGGCGAACAGGCGCAGATCGGCGGACGCCGCATCGCGTGCGGCCAACAGCTTGGGAATATCGGCCGGATCGTTCTGGCCATCGCCATCGAGCGTGGCGATCCACGGCGATTTGGCCGCACGCACACCGTTCCACACCGCCGTGCTCTGGCCGCTGCGCGTCACGTGATGCAATACGCGGAGCTCGGGATGAAGCACCTTCTGTGCGGCCAGCACCGCCCGGCTGTCGTCGATGGAGTCGTCATCGACGTAGATCACCTCGAATTCGATCAGACCGCGCAGGGCAGTCGTGATTTCGGCGAGCAGCGGCGGAATGTTGTCGCGCTCATTGAATACGGGAACGACAACGGACAGTTGCGGCATGGAAAGGCCTTGTTGCGGAAACAGTGCGCGCAGGCGCTGCAGCGCATTCTAGTGCGTGGGGCAGCTGGGGGCGAGGGATGAGGGGCGAGTCCCTGCCCTCAACGCATCTTGCCGAGTATCCCTTCCAGCTCGTCGTTGCTGTGATAGTGGATCACCAGCTTGCCGCGACCGCCGCGGCCCTGGGCCAGCTCGACCCGGGTGGCAAAACGCTCGCCCAACTCGCGTTCGAGATCGCTGATATTCGGATCGCGCGGCGGAGCGGCTTTTGCCTTGCCTTTCGGCGCGGTCTGGGCACGGCGCGCGGCTTCTTCCAGCTCACGCACGGTCCAGTGATTGCGCGCCGCTTCCAGCGCCAGACTCTCCGCCTCATGCTCGGGCAGGGTCAGCAGGCAACGGGCGTGCCCCATTTCCAGCTTGCCTTCGTCGAGCAGTTTCTTGATCGAGGCGGGCAGTTCGGTGAGGCGCAGCAGGTTGGAGACAGCGGCGCGCGAACGGCCCACCGCGTCGGCAGCCTGCTGGTGGGTGAGGGCGAAGTCGTCGATCAACCGCTTCAGCGCATCGGCTTCTTCCAGCGGAGTGAGGTCTTCGCGCTGGATGTTCTCGATCAGTGCCATGGCCGGCACCGAGGCCTCGGGTACGATTTTCACCAGTGCCGGCAGTTCACCGAGCTGGGCGCGCTGCGCCGCGCGCCAGCGGCGCTCACCGGCGATCAGCTCGTAGCTGTCCTTGCCCAATGCACGCACCACCACCGGCTGGATCAGGCCCTGCGCCTTGATCGACGCGGCCAGTTCGTCCAGTGCCTCGTCGTTCCAGTGTCGCCGCGGCTGGTACTTGCCAGGCTGGATCTGCTGGATCGGCAGGATGCGCAGCTCACCTTCCTGCCCGATCACCGACGGCGATGCATCGCCATCGCCGCCCAACAGGGCGTCAAGCCCGCGTCCCAGTCCACGTTTTTTCGCAGCAGCCATGCTTATTCCTGATGATTGGCGGCCGGCGCCTTGAGCGTCGGACCGTTGTTGCCATGCGCCGGCGGTTCGATCGCCTCGACATCGACGATTTCGGCCGGCGGCAAGCCGCGCTCGCGCCGGATCACTTCGCCAGCCAGGCCGATATAGGCGATCGCGCCACGCGAGCTGCGATCGTACAGATGAATTGGCTGGCCATGACTCGGCGCCTCGGCCAGTCGCACATTGCGCGGAATGATCGAGCGCAACACCTTGTCGCCGAAATGCTGCGTGAGTTGCGCGGAGACTTCGTTGCCCAGGTTGTTGCGCACGTCGTACATGGTGCGCAGCAGGCCTTCGATCTCGAGCTTGGGATTGAGCCGGTGACGCACGGCCTTGACCGTGTCGAGCAGGCTCGACAGGCCTTCCAGCGCGAAGTATTCGCACTGCACCGGAATCAGCACGCCGTTGGCGGCGGTTAATGCGTTTAGCGTCAGCAGGTTCAGCGACGGCGGACAATCGATCAGGATGGTGTCGTAGCTGGAAGACACCTTGGTCAGTATCTCTTTCAGCCGATGCTCGCGCGCCAACGCGTCCATCAGCTTGAGTTCCGCGGCGGTGAGGTCGCCGTTGCCGGGCAACAAGTCGTAGTGGCCGTCGGTCGTGACGATCGCAGCGGTGATCTCCGCTTCCTCCAGCAGCACCTCGCAGGCGTTCGGCTTGGCCTCACGCTTGTTCACGCCGGACGCCATGGTGGCATTGCCCTGCGGGTCGAGGTCGACCAACAGGACACGGCGCTTCGCAGCAGCCAAGGCAGCGGCGAGATTGACGGCAGTGGTGGTCTTGCCGACGCCACCCTTCTGGTTGGCGACAGCGATGATGCGGGCCATGGATGGATAGCTACCGGACGCGTGAAGAGGGCTAGTGTAATGCGTCGACTCGCCCGGTGCGCTGGCACCGCCACGAGTACCCGAGCGACTCAAGCCGCGATACGCATACCGGTTTGCGGATCGAACAGGTGCAGACGTTCGACCGCCAGACCCAGCGGTACCGTGCTGCCGGGTTCGGGCAGGGCGCGTGGCGACACCCGCGAGACCAGTGCCTGACCGCCGTAGCGCAGGTTGAGAAAGATTTCGTTGCCGACCGGTTCGAGCACTTCGAGGGCCGCACTCAAGGCCGCTTGGCCGGCCTCGACGGGAAGCAGGTCCTCGGGGCGAATGCCCAGTACCACCCCGCGGTCGTGCCACTCCTGCCAGGCAGAAGCTTGTGCCGGCCGACCCAGCAGCACCTCGCCGTGTTCGGTCGCCAGCCGCCAGCTCTGGCTGAGCTTCAGCGTGCCGCGCAACAGATTCATGCCGGGGCTGCCGACGAAGCCGGCGACGAAGAGGTTGGCCGGCCGATCGTACAGATTCATCGGCGTGTCGATCTGCTGGATCACGCCGCCGTCGAGCACCACGATGCGCTGACCCAAGGTCATCGCCTCAATCTGATCGTGGGTGACATAGATCATGGTGGCCTTCAGCTGGCGATGCAGCCGGGCGATCTCCACCCGCATCGTCAACCGCAACTTGGCATCGAGATTGGACAGTGGCTCGTCAAGCAGAAACACCTTCGGATCGCGCACCAGCGCACGGCCCAACGCCACGCGCTGCCGCTGGCCGCCGGACAATGCACCGGGCCGCGACTCCAGCCGCGGTTCCAGCTCCAGCGTTTTGGCGGCCTCACGTACGCGGCGGTCGATCTCGGTTTTCGACTGGCCGCGCAGTTTCAGACCGAAGGCCAGGTTTTCCGCCACGGTCATGTGTGGATAGAGCGCGTAATTCTGGAACACCATCGCAATGTCGCGATCCTTCGGCTCCACGGCGTTGACCACCCGGCCGTCGATACTGAGCGTGCCACCGCTGATCGACTCCAGCCCGGCGATCATCCGCAGCAAGGTGGTCTTGCCGCAGCCGGATGGCCCCACCAGCACCAGCAGCTCGCCATCGGCGATGTCGAAGCTGGCCCCAGCCACACCGACGTGCCCGCCGGGGTAGACCTTGCGCAGCTGATCCAGACGAACGGTGGCCATGGGCGTTTCCTGTGAAGTGGGCCACGTTGGCCGTCTTCCGGCGCATGCAGGTGTCTGCACATCGGCGGAGCATTCGGCTATTCTGCCAATGTAATCGTTTACATCAAGCCTTCATCACACGTTCTCTATCGCAGGAAGCTCCATGACTGGCCGTTTTCGTTTTCCCGAGGGTTTCCATTGGGGGGCCGCTACCTCGGCCTACCAGATCGAAGGTTCACCGCTGGCTGATGGCGCCGGCCCCAGCATCTGGCAGCGCTTCGCGCACACGCCGGGCATGATGTCCAACGGCGACACTGGCGACATCGCCTGCGATCACTACAACCGCTACAAGGACGACGTGCAGCTGATGCGCGCACTCGGCCTGCAGGGCTACCGGTTCAGCATCAACTGGGGCCGCGTACTGCCTGAAGGCACCGGCAGGGTCAATGCAAAAGGGCTGGATTTCTATTCGCGGCTGGTCGACGAGCTGCTGGAAAACGGCATTGTGCCCAACGCGACGCTGTTTCACTGGGATCTACCGGCCGCGCTGGACGATCGCGGCGGCTGGCTCAATCGGGACATCGCGCACTGGTTTGCCGACTACGCCGAAGTGATGTTCAAGGCGCTCGATGATCGCGTACCGCGCTGGGCTACGCTCAACGAGCCTTGGGTGGTCACCGACGGCGGCTACCTGCACGGCGCGCTGGCGCCCGGCCATCGCAGCAAGTACGAGGCGCCGATTGCCGCACACAATCTGATGCGCGCCAGCGGCGCCGGCATCCAGGCCTATCGCGCGCACGGCAAGCACGAGATCGGCGTGGTGTTCAACATCGAGCCGAAATATCCCGCGTCGGACAGCGCCGAGGACCTGGCTGCAACCCAGCGCGCCCATGCCTATATGAACAAGCAGTTCGCCGATCCGGCGTTGCTGGGCAGCTATCCGCCGCAGCTGAAGGAAATCTTCGGCGATGCGTGGCCGGATTTTCCGGAAGATGATTTCAAACTGACCCATCAGAAGGTCGATTTCGTCGGCATCAACTACTACACCCGCGCCGTGGTGAAGCACGATGCGGACGCGTATCCGTTGAAGGCCGTGCCGGTACGTCAGCCAAACAAGACCTATACCGAAACCGGTTGGGAAGTGTACGAGCAGGGCCTGACCGACACCCTGACCTGGTTCAAGCACCGCTACGGCGACATTCCGCTGTATATCACCGAAAACGGCTCGGCCTTCTACGATCCGCCGGTGGCCGAAGGCGGCGTGTTGGACGATCCGCTGCGTACCAACTACCTGCGCAAGCACCTCGGCGCCGTACACAAAGCGATCGAGGCGGGCGTCAATATCAAGGGCTATTACGCATGGTCGCTGATGGACAACCTCGAGTGGTCGCTGGGTTTCTCCAAGCGGTTCGGGCTGTACCACGTCGATTTCGCCACCCAGAAACGCACCGCCAAGGCCACCGCCAAGCTTTATGCCAAGGTGATCGAAAGCAACGGCGCTGTGCTGCACGAGGCGTAAGTCTGCAGACCTGATCGCGACTCGCGCGATCAGGTTCTTTCAGGATTCACGGCTATCAAGGGAACCTCTAAAAACCGTAGCGCGCGAAGAGACAAGTGCGTCGCCGGCGCGCAGGAACCGGAGCATACATGGGGGTATGTGAGGCTTCCGAGCACCGCCGGCGCGCAAATTACCGAGCGCAGTAGGTTTTTAGAGGTTCCCTCAAGCGTGACCGAGCACTACCAGACGACGCTCGGCATCCAGACCCGGTACCGTCAACACATGCGTTTCGCGCACGACAAAGGTCGTCGGCACACCCGATAGCTCGTCCTCGGACTGCTTGCCCTTCATCGCCAGCCAGATGCCGCCGGGCGCCAGCAGGTGTCCGCCCCAACCCAGCATGTCGGCAAAGCTGGCGAAGGCCCGCGCGGTAATGCAGTCGAACTGACCCTGCACATCCTCCACCCGCGACTGCACCGCACGCACGCCATCGAGCTTCAGCGCGCGGATCGCCTCGCGCAGAAAGCGCACCTTCTTGCCGTTGGAATCGACCAGCAGGATTTCCCGCCCCGGTACGGCAATAGCCAACACGATGCCAGGCAAACCCGGTCCGGTACCCAGATCGGCCACCGTGCCACCCTGCACGTACGGCAAGATCGCCAGCGAATCGAGCAGATGGCGGGTAATCATCTCGGCCGGATCGCGCACGGCGGTGAGGTTGTAGGTCGCGTTCCAGCGTTCCAGCAGCGCCTGATAATCCAGCAGCCGCGGTACGGCCTCAGCCGGCAGGATCAGCTTCAACTCGGCAATGCCCTGTTCCAGTCGGGCCTGCAAGGCATTGCGCGCGGTCATCGTGATTCCTGTCAGCTTGTACGTAAGCCCACAAGTATCCCCGGCCGACGCCAGTAATGCCAAAGGCCATGTAAAAGAGTCACGCAAAAGAAAACCCGCCGTAGCGGGTTTGCAGGTTTCAAATCCCCTGTTGCATCGACGCTCTGGGGCGCCCTGATGCGGTACTTGTTGGATGGATCAGGCCGCGTCCAGTTCGACCCGCGTCACCATCATGCCGCGCTCGCGCAGGGCCTGGTTCAACGACTGCTTCATGTGCGTGCCCAAAAGGTGGCGATCGGCATACGCAACTTCGCCTTCGGCGCACAGCGCTTCATGGGTGCTGCGACGAATCAGCTGATCGACGTGATCGAACACCGCGTCGGCGCGCTCCGGCTCCAGCACCTGCCAGTAAACCGTGCCTGTAACCTCGCGTGCGTCAGCCATCGGCTCTTCGAAGCGCAGCACCTGACCGGAAAGATTGATCTTGTTGGCAACCCGCTCCAGCAGCGGCAACACCATATGGACACCCGGCTGCAGCAGGCGCACCGGCTTTCCCTGGCGGTAAAGACTGTAGACCTGACCTGACGGCACACGCTTGATCGCGCTGGCAAACAGCGCGGCGAGGAAAACGGCAAAGATGATCAATAAAGTCAACATAATGTTCACAAACAGCTACTTGGCTGGTTTTTCTTAATTATTTTCAGGAAGTTAAGAGTACAGTCGATTGACTGTTCAAATATTAACCTAGATTTAACGACAAAACCGAATTTTTAACAACCCCTTTCGCGCATTGAACACCTACTCGATTACAGGTCGCTTCCACCGTACCTTTGTGACTACTTTGGCCTGGATAGCGACTAATGCGTCCTAACAGGTCGGGCCAAGAGACCCGCAGAGAGCGAAAAAGTGCGCGCGGTCGTATGACTTGCAGTCGGATGCATAGACCCTGCCAAAGCCCCCAATGTGACGCTTTCTGAAAATCACGATAAAACCACCGCCGCTGCATACCCTCTCCACGCATCGTAAATACGCCAATCAGGTGTTCCTGCGTTCGTTAAGGGCGAATAGCAAATGCTGCGAAGCCGCACTGGCGTTTTTGCAAATCAAACCTAATATTTAGCGTTATCCCGCAGTTTTCCTGCAAAGTCGTCGGCGCGTAGGGAAAATCCTTCTGCGGCGCAACAAATCTTGGTTTTGCAAACACTTTACAAGCCGCCATGAAAACGTTTACGTTCGCGCCACTAGGGGATTTCGGGCGTTCAAGAACCTTGTCATGGCAACAATTACCATCAAAGATGTTGCGCGCGAAGCCAATGTGTCCGTGGCCTCGGTATCGCGCGCCTTGAATGGCGGCAGCGGCGTCACTGCCGAGACCGGCCAGCGCATTCGCGAAGTGGCCAGCCGCCTGCGCTACATCCCCCATGCGGCAGCCCGCATGCTGATCACCCGGCGCACCAATACCATTGGTGCGTTGTTGCCCGACTTATACGGCGAATTCTTTTCCGAACTGATTCGAGGCATCGATCTGGCCGCGCGCGCGCGCGGCCTGCATCTGCTGGTTTCCAGCTCCCACGACAGTTCCGACGATGCCGCTGCCGCGCTGCGCGCAATGCAGGGCCGCGTCGACGGCATGCTGATCATGTCGGCACATGTCGACGATGCCTTTCTGCGCGCCAACCTGCCCGAAGGCCTGCCCACCGTGCTGATCAACAGCGCGGTGAAAAACAAGGCCTACGGCGTCATCAACGTCGACAATTATGCCTGCGCGCGCGCGATGGTTAAGCACCTGCTCGACGTGGGCCACAAGAACGTTGCGTTTATCGCCGGCCCGGAAAACAACTTCGACGCGCAGCAGCGTGAAAAAGGCTATCGCGCAGCAATGGCGAAATTCGCTTCAAAAATTGCTCCGAACGTCGTTGCCGGTGACTTCACTGAGGAAGCCGGCTATCGCGCCGGGCAAGAACTGCTGGCACAGAAGAAACGGCCGAGCGCCGTATTCGCCGCCAACGACATGATGGCGGTCGGCTGCATGCATGCCTTCCGCGAAGCTGGCCTGCGCATGCCGCAAGACATCGCGCTGGCCGGCTTCGATGATATTCCAGTAGCGCGTTATGTCTCGCCACCGCTCAGCACAGTGCGTGTACGCATCGTCGATCTTGGGCGCAGCGCGCTCGAGAGCGTGGCCACAATCCTTGAAAACCCTGATCACCAAGTCGCCGTCCGGCCTGCTTTCGGCTGCGAAATCATTGTGCGCGAAACCTGCGGTGCCAGCCGTGTCGCAGCGTCCCACAAGAAAAGTCTGAGTTAGCAAGTCAAAAAATTGCCCGGGGAGGGGAATCATGAAAACGTCAACACGCTTCAAAAAGAAATTGCTCGCCAGCCTCATCACTGCATCAGTGGCAGCGGTTGCTGCAGGTACTCCAAATATTTCGGTCGCCGCCAGCGCCGACGCCAATCTGCGAGGGCACGCCGCCGCCAGCGCCGTGATAACCGCCAAGCAAATCTCCACCGGTGCCGTGCGACGCACCAAAGCCAGTACCGATGGCAGTTACGCCCTGGTTGGCTTGCCACCCGGCACTTATCAAGTGGATGCAGGGCCGGGCACCGAAAGAACGGTCACGCTAAGCGTGGCCTCAACGGCCACGCTCGACTTGACTGCCGCGCCTGCAACGGCGGGAGCGCCATCAGTGGCCAACGCGACCAACCTCAATGGTGTGACGGTTTCCGCGACCGATCTGCGTGAAGTGAAGACGTCCGAAGTGGGTACCACGGTCTCGCTGCACCAGATCAACACCACACCGCAGGCTTCGCGTAATTTCCTCGAATTTGCCGACGTCGTGCCAGGCATGGTGTTCACCCGGAGCGCGGACGGCACCACCAGCCTGCGTGCTGGCGCCCAGGCCAGCAGCGCGATCAACGTGTATATCGACGGCGTCGGTCAGAAAAATTATGTGCTGTCCGGCGGAATCACCGGCCAGAACGCCAGCCAAGGCAATCCGTTCCCGCAACTGGCCGTCGGCGAGTACAAGGTCATCACCTCCAACTACAAGGCCGAGTACGACCAGATTTCGAGCGCCGCGGTCACGGCTGAAACCAAATCCGGAACCAATGAATTCCACGGTGACGTACTCAGTAGTTTCACCGACACGGCCATGCGCGCAGAAACACCGGCCGAGCAGGCCGCCGACAAGAAAACGTCCTCACATGAAAAGGATTACGGCTTCGATCTGGGCGGTCCTATCGTGAAGGACTTGGCACACTTCTTCATCGCGTACGAAGGCAAGGAATTCAATAGCCCGACCACCGTGGTTCCTGCCGGCGACGCTTCCTACATCAGCCAGCTGCCGGCAAGCGTGCAGAGTCTGCTCGGCCCTGCCAGCCTGCCGTTCAAGGAAAACGACTGGTTCGGCAAGATCGACTTCGAGCCGACCGACCGCGACCGCTTCGAGATCAGCGGCAAGTACCGTGATGAAAGCTCGATCAGCGGGATTGGCGGCGATACCGCGGCTACCGCGGCACTCAACACCAAAAACTTCGACAAGCGCTTCGACATCCGCTGGGATCACAGCACCGACAGCTGGTTCAATCGACTGCAGGCCACCTACGAAAACGCGTTCTACACGCCGACCCCTTTGTATACGGGTGATGGCAGCGCCTATGTAGAGCAGGAGAACCAGAACCAGACCATCCTGTTCACCGGCAACTCGCCAACGGCTCAGCAGAACAAGGGCCAGAAGGGACCGGCACTGCAGGACGACCTGACCTTTAACGACTTCGAATGGCATGGTGACCATGTCATCAAGATGGGCGTGAAGTACAAAGCGGTGAAGCTGACGGCGCAAGATGCCGGTGATAGCAACGCGCTCTACAACTACGCCGTCACGCAGAACAACGGCACCGAGAGCATTCCGTATCAAGTGCAGTTCGGTTCGCCGACGCCCGGCTTGAGTCCGATCGCGAAGAGCTCAGACAAGCAGTTCGGCACCTATATCCAGGACGACTGGGCGGTCAACGACAAGCTGACCTTGAACCTTGGCATCCGCTGGGATTACGAGAAAACACCTTCCTATCTCGACTATGTCACTCCTGCAAATGTGATCGCGGCCTTCAACAGTCAGGACCCCAACGCACCCGCCGGCCAAACGTATGCCCAGACACTGGCTAAAGGCGGCGTTAATGTAAACGATTACATCAGTACCGGTAGCAATCGCAGCGCGCCGAAAAACGAGTTCCAGCCGCGCCTGGGCTTTTCCTACGATCTCAACGGTGACGAGGCGCATGTGATCTTCGGCGGCATCGGTCGGTCGTACGATCGTGACCTCTATGAATCACTGCAGGTCGAGCAGACCAAGTCGGTGTTGTCGCAGCCGACGCTGAACTTCAACACGCCTGACAAACCCTGCGTCGTTGGTCAGAACTCCTGCTACGCGTGGAATCCCGCTTACTACAACATTGCCACGCTGCAGGGCCTGGTCGCTGGAACAACCGCTGGCAAAGAAGTCGACCTGATCACCAACAACCTCAAGGCGCCATATTCCGACCAGATCAGCATCGGCATGCGCAACAAGGTTGGCGACTGGAATACGAGTGCCGCGATTGCCAGCGTGCGCAGCTATGACGGTCTGGTCTTCACGCTTGGCAACCGCTATCCAAACGGTGCCTTCTGGGAGAACGGCAGCCAGCCCTGGGGCAACGGCATCCCCGGATTCGGCAGCCTGATCATCGGCAACAACGGCCTGGAAACCAAGACCACCCAGGTGCTGCTATCCGCTGAAAAGCCTTACACCAAGGAATCCGGCTGGGGCGCCACCTTTGCCTATACCTACACCCACGCGCTGCAGAACAACGACAATATCGACCCGACTGACCAGTACGCGTTCGACTATGAAACCATCGGCAACTATCCGTATACCGGCTCGGGTGTCTCCAAGCATCGGCTGGTGGCTACCGGCACCATCGACGGTCCCTGGGGTTTCGTGTTCGGCTCCAAGCTAACGCTGTCCACGCCGATTCCCGATCTCAACCTGGCTTGCTATGGCGCGACGCCCACCAACCAGGACGGCAACGGTTTCAACGGCGGTGGGTGTCGATCGGTGTCGATTGCGCCGCCCAGCACGGGACGCTTCCTGATCGGCGGCAAATTCTTCGGTTACCGCGACATCGATCTGCAGGCCACGAAGAACTTCACGTTCGGCGGCGGTATCGGAGGATACGTCCGCCTGGATCTGATCAACGTGTTCAACTGGGACAACTACACCCAATACATTGAAACCTTCGGTACCAACGGTGTGTTGAACAGGGTGCCGGTGATCTACAACCCGATCGGTGAGATCACCGGTTATCCCCGTACTCTGAAACTTTCCGTAGGCATCAATTTCTGATTTGCCCTGGATAGACAGGATAGGCTCGGATAAATATCGGGATCGGGATACAGACGTCCCCCAAAGCCCGCCTCCAGCGGGCTTTGTTTTGTGCAACCTTGCGACTGCATACGAATTCCAATGACTGACGAACGCATCAAGAACATTCTCATTGTCGGCGGCGGTACCGCCGGCTGGATGGCCGCCGCGGCGTTTTCCAAGATACTGGGGCGCGACTACGCGATCCGGCTGGTGGAGTCCGAGGAGATCGGCACGGTCGGCGTAGGCGAAGCGACCGTACCGCATCTGAAACTGTTCAATGATCTGCTCGGTATCGACGATATCGAGTTCATCAAGCAGACCCAGGGGACGTTCAAGCTCGGCATCCAGTTCAACGATTGGGGTCGGCTAGGCGATTCGTATATCCACGGCTTTGGCACAATCGGCCACGACGTGAGCCTGCTGCCGTTTCACCAGTTCTGGATCAAGGCGGCGCAGCAGGGCTTCGCCGCAGATATCGGTACCTATTCACTGAATACGGTGGCAGCGCCACGCGGCAAGTTCATGCCATCGGCGACCGACGTACCGGCCGGTTCGCCATTGGCGGATATCGCCTACGCCTACCATTTCGATGCCGGCTTGTACGCGAGATTCCTGCGCGGCTATGCCGAGCAACGCGGTGTGCAGCGCACTGAGGGCAAGATCGCGAGTGTCGAGTTGCGCCCGCACGATGGATTTGTCGATGCGGTAACGCTGGAAAATGGCGCTCGCATCGAGGCCGACCTGTTCATCGATTGCTCGGGCTTCCGTGGTCTGTTGATCGAGCAGGCGCTGCACACCGGCTATACCGACTTCACCCACTGGCTGCCGTGCGATCGTGCACTGGCCGTGCCCTGTGAAAACGTCGGGCCGCCGACACCGTATACACGCTCCACCGCGCGCACTGCCGGCTGGCAGTGGCGCATTCCACTGCAGCATCGCACCGGCAACGGCTACGTATATTCCAGCGCGCACATCAGCGACGACGAAGCTGCCATCACTCTGCTAAAGAATCTTGACGGCCGCGCGCTGAGCGAGCCACGGCCGTTGCGCTTCACCACCGGCATGCGCAAGAAAGCGTGGAATAAAAATGTCGTCTCACTCGGGTTGGCCAGCGGCTTCATGGAGCCGTTGGAATCGACCAGCATCTACCTGATCCAGTCCGGTATCGCACGACTGATCAGCCTGCTGCCCGAACGCGATTTCAGCGCGACACTGATCGATCGCTACAACGCGCAGTCCACATTCGAGTTCGAACGCATCCGTGATTTTCTGATCCTGCATTACTGGAGCACCCAGCGCAACGACACACCCTTCTGGAACTACTGCCGCACGATGGACATTCCCGAATCGCTGCAGGAGAACGTTCGCCTGTTCAAAGACAGTGGCCGCTTCTTCCGCAATGCCGAGGAGATGTTCGCCAGCGTGAGCTGGGTACAGGTGATGATCGGCCAGGGAATCATGCCGCAGAGCTACCATCCGATGGTCGACCAGATGCCGCTGGACGATCTGCAGAAATTCATGACAAGTGTCCAGCACGTGATATCCAGCTGCGTCGATGCGATGCCGACGCATCAGGCATTCATCGATCGGCACTGCACCGCACCCAAGGTCAACTTCTAGCCGTAGAGACAACGCGCTGAAGAAACATTCAGCGCAGTGGATTGGCAAAACGCTTCCCTCCCCCGTAACAACATCGAGCATGTTGACGATGGCAAAAAAACTGATTCGCAGTCTGGTTACAAAACTTCTTGTCTCGCTACTGGTTGTCGGCACAAGCTGTGCAGCACCGCTTGCCGCGAGAGATCTTCCTAACGGTTACGCCGCTCTGCCGAAATCACAGCAGGCGCTGCTGGCGGATATCGAAAAGCGCAGCTTTGACTGGTTCTGGCAAAGCGCCAACCCCGTCAATGGCCTGATACCGGATCACTACCCAGCCGATTCGTTTGCCAGCATCGCATCGGTCGGCTTCGGGCTAACCGCTTACGGCATCGGTGTGGAACGCGGCTACATCACCCGCGAACAGGCGATCCAACGAACACTGGTCACGCTGCGCTTTTTCAAGGATGCGCCGCAGAACGACAGCGAAGACGATGCCACCGGCTTCCACGGGTTTTTCTATCACTTCCTCAACATGCAGACCGGCAAACGCGAGGCACGCTGGGTCGAGGTATCCACTGTAGATACGTCACTGCTGCTGGGCGGCATCCTGTTTGCGCAGTCGTACTACGACCGCGATGTGCCGAAGGAAAAGGAAATCCGCCAGCTGGCGGATGACATCTATCGCCGCGTCGACTGGACTTGGGCACAGCCGCGTCGTCCGCTGATCAATATGGGCTGGACACCGGGCGGGCAGTTCATTCCGCACGATTGGGAGGGCTACAACGAGGGTATGCTGATCTATGTGCTGGCGCTCGGTTCGCCCACACATGCCGTCGGTAGTGATGCGTGGTCGGCGTGGACATCTACCTACGATCGGCAATGGGGCAAGTTCCAGGGACAGCAGCTGCTGAACTTCGCACCGCTGTTCGGCCACCAGTACAGCCAGTCGTGGATCGACTTCCGCGGCATTCGCGATGCGTGGAACCACGCACACGATCTCGACTATTTCGAGAACAGCCGCCGTGCGACTTACTCGCAGCAGGCCTACGCCATCGCCAATCCGGGCCACTGGAATGACTATGGCAAAAACATCTGGGGTCTGACTGCCAGCAACGGCCCCGGTGGCTTCGTGGCGAAAGACGACGCCGGCGGCGAGCGCACATATTACGGCTACACCGCACGCGGCGCCGGCCTCGATTACATCAGCGACGACGGCACCATTGCACCGACGGCAGCCGCCGGATCGATTGCCTTCGCACCGGAAATCGTGGTGCCCGCACTGCAGGAAATGCAGCGGCGCTACGGCAAGCGCGTCTATAACAAGTTCGGCTTCGTCGACGCGTTCAACCCCACCTTCCATACGAAGACCAAAACACGCACCGGCCAACTGCTACCCGGCCAAGGCTGGTTTGATACCGAACAGCTGGGTATCGACCAGGGTCCGATCGTGCTGATGACGGAGAACTGGCGCAGCGGTTTTGTGTGGCAGGTGATGAAGAAGAATCCTTACATTCGCAAAGGGCTCGAACGCGCGGGCTTCAGCGGTGGCTGGCTGGATGCGGAGAAAGCGGCGCCGTGAATCGCCATCGTCTATCCGGTACTTTGCCAAAGCGCAGCGTGTTTCGCGTCCTGTTAGCCGTATGCGTGCTTGCAGGTAACAGCATCGTGCTCGGTAGCTGTGCAAAAGCGCCAGCGGACGATCATCAGCTAATCCTGTGGACAATCGGCCGCGAAGGCGAGGCGATCATCAAGCTCCTGCCCGATTTCGAGCGTCTGCATCCGGATATCCACGTCAAGGTGCAGCAGCTGCCGTTGACCGCGGCGCACCAGAAGCTGCTGACCGCCTTCGCCGGCAACTCGACACCGGACCTGACCCAGCTCGGCAATACCTGGCTGCCGGAAATGGTGGCGCTAAATGCGCTGGAACCGCTGCAGTCGCAGGTTGACCATTCGGGCGTGGTGAAGCGCGACGACTACTTTCCCAGCATCTGGTCGACCAACATCATCGACGGCACACTGTACGGCGTGCCTTGGTATGTAGACACACGCATCCTGTTCTATCGCACCGATCTGCTGAAGCAGGCCGGCTTCGACAAGCCACCGCAGGATTGGGTGCAGTGGCGAACCATGCTTGGCGCACTCAGCAACCCGACGCAGCACCGCTACGGCATCCTGCTGCCGACCAACGAATATGAGCCGCTGATGGCGCTGGCGTTGCAGTCGCCCGAACCGCTGCTGCGCGATGGCGGCCGCTACGGCAATTTTGAGAGTGCCGGCTTCAAGCGCGTGCTCACGTTTTATGTGGATACCTTCAAGCTGCATCAGGCACCGGCGATCACCAATGTGGAAGCCGGTAATCCGTGGTCAGAGTTCGGCCGCGGTGTGTACGCGTTCTATCTGTCCGGTCCGTGGAATATGGGCGAATTTCGCTCGCGGCTGCCGGCCGCCGAGCAGGGTGACTGGTCGACGATGCCATTGCCCGGCGAGAACGGTCCCGGCGCATCGGTGGCTGGCGGCTCCAGTCTGGTGATCTTCCGTACCTCGACACACAAGCAAGCGGCGTGGACGCTGATCGAATATCTGTCGCAGCCCACGGTGCAACAGCGCTTATACGATCTGCTGGGCGATATGCCGCCGCGGCGCTCGTCGTGGGAGGGCGCTAGTTTGCGCGACGATCCGAAGGCACAAGCGTTCCGCGAGCAGATGGAGCGGATGAAGCCCACGCCGCCGGTACCGGAGTGGGAACGTATCGCTACCGAGATGCAGCTGGTTGCCGCACAGGCCATCGCAGGTGAACTCACGATCGATCAGGCGACGGCGAAGCTCGACCAGCGCGCCGATACCATTCTCGAAAAACGCCGCTGGATGCTCGACCACCCGCAACGGAGCGACGCTCGATGAGACTTGTCCGATGAATAGGCAGCGCGTGGCTTGGCTGTTCCTTGCACCGGCGCTGATCGTGCTCGGCCTGTTCTTTTTGCTGCCGGTGATTGCTGCGCTGGCGCTAAGCCTCACCGACTACGACATCTACGCACTCGCCAATATCCACAATCTGCGTTTCGTGGCGCTGAGCAATTACTGGCTTCTGCTGCAGCGGCCGCTGTTCTGGTCGGCACTGGGGCATACGGTGTATTTCGTGGCCATCGGCGTACCGCTGTCGATGGGTACCTCGCTGGGCGCGGCGATGTTGCTGAACTCGCCGCTGGCGAAGATGAAACCGTTCTTCCGCACGGCGCTGTTCGCGCCGGTGGTGACCACGGTGGTGGCGATGGCGGTAATCTGGCGCTACCTGTTCAATACCAAGTACGGCATGGCCAATTATGTGCTCGGCCATTTCGGCGTCCATCCGGTCGACTGGCTGGGCGACCCGCACTGGGCGATGCCGACGATCATCCTGTTCGCGGTGTGGAAGAACTTCGGCTACAACATGATCATCTTCCTGGCCGGCCTGCAGGCGATTCCAATCGACCTGTACGAGGCCGCGCGCATCGACGGCGCCTCGGCGTGGCAGCAGTTTCGTCACATCACGCTGCCCATGCTCGGGCCGACTTTATTGATGGTGAGCATTCTCACCGTGTCCGGCTATTTCCAGTTGTTTGCCGAGCCCTACGTGATGACCGAGGGCGGGCCATTGCAGAGTACGACGAGCGTGCTGTATCTGATGTACGAAGAAGGCTTCAAGTGGTGGAACCTCGGTTCGGCATCCGCTGTGGCGTTCCTGCTGTTCGTGATGATGTTTGCGGTGACGGCATTGATGTTGCGGCTGTCCAAACGCGGCGAAGGAGCTGACGCATGAGCCCGCGCATGGCCAAGGCGCTGATCAACGGCCTGCTGATCGGCGGCGCGGTGATCGCGCTGTTCCCACTGCTGTGGATGCTGTCGGTGTCCTTCATGCAGCCTGGTGAAGCCAGCTCGCTGCCGCCGCCGCTGCTACCCGCGCACGCCACGTTGGGCAACTACCGCGAACTGTTCGTGCATGCCGGCATGGGCACCTATCTGCTCAACAGTCTGCTGGTGTCCACCGGCATCACGGTGCTATCGCTGACCTTCAACTTGATGGCCGGTTACGCCTTTGCCAAGCTGCATTTTGCTGGGCGTGAACGGCTGTTTCAGGGATTGATTGGTGCGCTGGTGATTCCCGCACAGGTGGCTATGCTGCCGCTGTTCCTGTTGCTGAAATACATCGGCCTGGTCAACAGCTATGCCGGCGTGATCGTGCCGGGCATGGCCACCGTGTTCGGCATCTTCCTGGTGCGCCAGTATGCGCGCGGCATTCCCGACGAGCTGATGGAGGCTGCACGCATCGATGGCGCCGGCGAGTGGCGCATCTTTTTGCAGATCGTGATGCCGCTGCTGAAGCCGATCATGGTGACGCTGGCGATCTTCAGTTTTCTCGCCGCGTGGAACGACTTCATGTGGCCGCTGATCGTGCTGACCGGGCAGGAACATTACACGCTGCCGATCGGCCTGGCCTCGCTGGCACGCGAGCATTCGCAGGACAGCGAGCTGATGATGGCCGGCTCGGTCGTCACTGTGCTGCCGGTACTGGTGTTGTTCCTGGCCATGCAGCGCTATTACCTCGAAGGCCTGCTGCTGGGCAGCGTGAAGGGTTGAGATCATGGTTCATCGTCATGCCAACGCGCTACGTCGCGCTCTTCGCGCAACCGTCGGCATTCTGCCTGCAGCGGCGCTGCTCTGCTTCGCCATCGCCGCGCATGCCGCTGATGCGCCACAAGCCAGGTTGCTCGATACTTTCAGCGACCCAGACCTCTGGACGGCAACCGGCACGGACGACATCAGCACATCGATGCGAACGATCGATGGCAAGACCGGCAAAGGGCTGTGCCTGGATTTCAATTTCAATGGCGTGTCCGGCGCAGCCACGCTGCACCGCACGCTGCCGATAGTTTTCCCCGCCGACTATGCGCTGTCATTCGACGTGCGCGGCACGATGGCGCCGAACGATCTGCAGATGAAGCTGATCGATGCCAGCGGTGACGATGTCTGGTGGTATCGACGCGAAGCGTTCCAACCAGACAACACCTGGCAGACGATCATCGCGGGCAAGCACGATATCGTCTCGGCCTGGGGACCGGCCAAGGATCGGACCCTGCGGCAGACCAACGCGTTGGAATTCACCGTCTACGCCGGCCACGGTGGCAAGGGTGAGCTGTGCGTAAGCGACCTGCGAATCACACCGCTGCCGGAGACGTCCGCACCGAAGCAGCCAGTACCGACAGACATCTCGGCCAGCACACCGTTGATGCAGCAGGCACAACGCGCGCCGCGCGGCCTGTATCCGCGCGGCATCAGCGGCGAACAGAGCTACTGGACCCTGGTCGGCGTTGATGGTGGCGCAGCGCATTCGGCACTGATGTCCGAAGACGGTGCGGTGGAGGTAGGCAAGGGCGGCTGGTCAATCGAGCCGATGCTGTTCGATGGTCGCAGCACTATCGACTGGGCCACTGTGAAAATCTCGCAGCGGCTTTTAGACGGCTATTTGCCCATACCGGCAGTGCGCTGGCAAGCGAACAGTCTCAGCCTGGAAACCACCTCCTTCGCCAGCGGCTCGCCCAATGAACCCAGGTTGTTTCTTCGATACCAACTACGTAATGATGGCGAAAAGCCACGAACGTTGACGATGGCGTTGCTGGTGCGGCCATTCCAGGTGAACCCGCCGACGCAGTTCCTCAACATGACAGCGGGCATCAGTCCGATCCATGATCTGGATTGGAGCGGCCATGCGCTGCGCGTGAATCACTCTCTGCAGATCGTGCCGTTGCAGCAGCCGGGCAGCTTCGTCGCCAGTCCGCATGGCGCCATCACGCTGCCCGAACAACTGGCCAGCGGCGCACACCCGCAGATCGAATCGCCTCACGATGGCTCACTTCACGACGACTCGCTTCACGACAGCTCAGGTTTTGCGCAAGGTGCCCTGCTGTACAAGGTGACCGTGCCACCACACGGCAGCATCACCCTGGGCCTGGTGGTGCCCAACCTTGACGGTGCTGACGGGCAGCAGACGCTCGTGCTGCCAAAGGACACAGAACACTGGCTGCAGCAACAGCACGATCTCGCTGCCGCTGTCTGGCGCGAAAAGCTGGATCGCGTAACGCTGCAGCTACCGCCGTCGCAGCAGGCGATTGCCGATACGGCGCGCAGTGCGCTGGCGCAGATTCTGATGTCGCGTGATGGTGTGGCGTTGCAGCCGGGCACGCGTTCGTATGCGCGCACGTGGGTACGCGATGGCGCCATGATGAGCGAGGCGCTGCTGTGTAGCGGTCATGCCGACGCGGCGGGTGAGTTCGTGCGCTGGTACACGCCGCATCAGTTCCATACCGGCAAGGTGCCCTGCTGTGTCGATGCGCGTGGCGCCGATCCAGTGCCGGAGAACGACAGCCAGGGCGAGCTGATCTTCGCCATCGCGCAGTGGTGGCGTTACAGCCACGATCGCGCCGGACTGGAAAAACTGTGGCCGCATGTCGAACGTACCGTTGCCTACATGGATGCGTTGCGGAACAGCGAACGCAGCAGCGCGAATCAGACCGGTATACGCCGTTCGCTCTACGGGTTGATGCCGGCCTCGATCAGCCACGAAGGCTATTCGGCCAAGCCGGAACACTCGTACTGGGATGATTTCTGGTCGCTGATCGGTTACGACGGTGCCGTGCAGCTGGCCACCGCGCTGGGCAAGACCGACGAAGCCGCGAAATACGCAGCGTCACGCGACCAGTTCCAGGCCGATTTCAAGGCGTCGATTCTGCTCGCGATGCAGCAGCATCGGATCGACTATCTGCCCGGCTCCGCCGAGCTGGGCGATTTCGACGCGACCTCGAGCACCATCGCCCTGTCACCGGGTGACGCGGTGGACTGGTTGCCGCCAAACCTGTTGCCGCAGACTTTCGAACGCTACTGGCTGGACTTCCTGGCCCGTCGTGACGGCAGCACATCTTGGACCGACTACACGCCGTACGAGGTACGCACGATCGCCAGCTTCGTGCGGCTGGGCTGGCGCGATCGGGTACCGCAACTGCTGGCGTTTTTCTTCGAGGGTCGCCGGCCAGCCACCTGGAACCAGTGGGCCGAAGTGGTAGGCCACGATCCACGCCAGCCGCATTTCGTCGGCGACATGCCGCACGCATGGATTGCCTCGGATTTCATGCGCTCGGCGTACGACATGTTGGCGTATGAGCGGAACGCCGACCATGCGCTGGTACTCGCCGCAGGCATCCCGCCAGCATGGCTGACGGGCAAAGGCGTTGGGATCGAGCGTTTGCGCACGCCCTACGGCGAACTCAGTTACACGCTGCACGAGAATGGCACAAAGTTGGAGCTACAGATCAAAAGCGGATTAGGCATCCCGCCGGGCGGCTTCGCGTTGCCATGGCCTTATCCCGGCAAGCCGCCCGCGACTGCTTTGCTCAATGGCAAGCCAATGACCTGGTACAAAAACGAAATCATCATTCGCACCTTGCCTGCCACGCTAATCATCGA
This sequence comes from Rhodanobacter sp. A1T4, assembly GCF_014207185.1. Lineage (GTDB taxonomy): Bacteria > Pseudomonadota > Gammaproteobacteria > Xanthomonadales > Rhodanobacteraceae > Rhodanobacter. The sequence goes on along the minus strand of NZ_JACHCP010000005.1, from coordinate 362,363 downwards.
ACAACCACGCTGAGCGTTGCGCACCGAGTGCGCTTTCCAATACGGAAGGCGCGGATCTCAGAACTTGCCGGCGCGAAAGTCCGCAATCGCTTCATGGATCTGCGCTTGCGTATTCATCACGAAGGGGCCATAGCGCGCGACGGGCTCATTCAACGGGCGACCGGCGACGACGATCAGGCGCGATGGTTTGTCGCCCCCCTTCAACTGAATAGAGTCGCCATCGGAAAACACGCCCAGCTCGCTGCGCGTGAGCGGCTCACCACCAACCAGCGCGGCCTCTCCATCGAACACGTAGGCAAAACCGTGATGACCTTTTGGCAGATCCAGCGTCAGCGACGCGCCTGCTTTCAGGCTCACATCCAGATACACCGGATTAGTGGCAATGCCTTCGACCGGACCCGTGGCGCCAGCCAGTTCACCGGCCAGCACGCGCACTTCAACACCTTCGGCCGGATGCACGACCGGGATGCGCTCCGGCGCGATGTCCTGATAGCGTGGCGCAGTCATCTTGTCCTTCGCCGGCAGGTTCACCCAGAGCTGGAAGCCCCACATCAAGCCATTCTCCTGCTGCGGCATTTCCGAATGTAGGATGCCGCGACCCGCCGTCATCCACTGCACGCTGCCGGACGTCAGATCACCACTATTGCCGTGGTTGTCCTTGTGCAACATGTTGCCGGCGAGCATGTAAGTCACCGTCTCAAAGCCGCGATGCGGATGCTCCGGAAAGCCGGCGATGTAGTCGCCCGCCTGATCGGAGCGAAATTCGTCCAGCAGCAGGAAAGGATCGAGCATGTCGAGCCCCGGCTGGCCGATGATGCGCTTCAATTTCACGCCCGCGCCGTCGGACGTATCCATGCCGCGGATGCGGCGGATGATATGGCGATCGGTCATGGCTGCACTCCCGTTAAAAATATTCCACCAAGATGGACCCGATGCGGTGTGGTGCCAAGGGCTGGCCACTGGAACGGATTGTTTCCCGGGAGACTCAGCCGGAATTTTCTCAGCCCCCGGTCAGCGACTGGCCGCAGCTGGCGCAGAAGCGGGCAGCGGACGAGACTGCCGTGCCGCAGGCCGGGCAGAATCCAGCTGGTTTTGGTCCGAGCGACGATGTGCTGGCAGTTGAAGCAGCTCCACCCATCGCCTTGAGCAGCGCTTCTGGTGCTACGGGCCGGCCGGCCAACTGGTTCATCGCGCCCAGCGCAGCGATCTTTTCGACATCGCGGCGCGACGTCGGCATGTCGACACTGCTTTGATCGCTGGCGAAATTTTCCAGCTGCTGGCGCAGGGCGCTGGCGCGATCGGTGAGACCGCGCAAGCCGACGATGCGTCGTTCCGACTCGCTGCCAAAGGTCACCGAATCCACTTCGGCCACCCACACGCGCAAGGTCATGTCGTTGACGCTGACGATGTCTTTCTCGGTGCGTACGCGATCGGTGAACTGCGCGCCGACCGCCGTATGCGAACGCTGGAAAGTCCCATCGATTTCGACCCAGGTCATGCGTGAGACAAAGTCGAACCGCGCCCATAAAACATGCCCGGCACGCAGACAGAACAGCGCCAGCGAAAACATGCCGCCGGCAAAGCAGACGTATTTCCACAGCGCCGGTACGATCTCGCCCATCGTGACCTGATGCGTGAACAGCAGCAGCGCAATCGAACCGATCACGGTGTACAGCACGCCGAGCGCGCTGAGCACGGTCAGCCAGCGATAACGCGGCTCGGCCAGTGCGTGCGAGAAGCTGACGGTACGCATGTCATCGCGTGGCATCGGCTGCGTTTCCTCCAGCAGCTCGCCGTGGAAGGTGCCGTTGTCGCCGGGGGTTTGCGGCACGTAGCGCGCATAGCGGCGATTGGGAATCTGCTCGATCCAGTTGCGCTGCATTTCGCGATCGAGCTCGACCAGAATCTGGTTCGGCGGCGCGTTCATTGAAATGGTCGCCAGTTCGCAGGCCATGGTGGTCTGCGGCGGCGCCACCATCTGGCGCAGCACGGCGACGAAGAACACCAGCACGGAGGCCAACGCACACACCAGCAGAAGCAGCGCCTGCCCACTGAGATCGACCCCGCCGAGATTCGGCAACGCGGATGAGATGCTGTGGACCAGTACCGGCGCGAGTATGGCCACCAGCACCAAGACGATGAGCCCGGCCGAACCCAGATGCGTGCTGGCCTGGTCGCCGCTTTCCAGCGGTTTCAGCAACAAGGCAGCGGCATAGATGAAAAAGAACAAGCCAAGCCAGACCATGTCCTTTTCACCGAGCACGCCGAGCAGCGACACCAGCAAGCCGAGCAGCACTACGGCGAGGGTCAGACCGGTGCGGAACAACCGCTGTGCTACCCACTGGATGCGCTGCGGTGCCCAGATCAACGGACGCACCAAGCTGTAAAGCAGGCCATTCAACGCGCCGGTCGGCTCAGCGACCGAGATCGCACCGCCACGGATGGTGGACTTCAGGGCGACAGCACCGGCGAGTTCGCCCAGTTGTGCATCCGCCAGTTCACCGGCCAGTCCCGCGGGCTTGCCGCGACCGAAGAAAAAACGCAGCCGGCTGAGCCCGACTGCCGCATGCTGGATGCCCGCTGCCAGCATTGCCACGCCGACAAGGATCGGCGCCAGCGCCCAGCCACCGATGTGTGCGTAGAGGCCACTGCGGCCCTGGAAAATCGCGATCAGGCCACCGCCGATCAGAACCGCCGCGGCAATGAAGCGAAAAACATTCTCGACCCTGAACGGGTTGGGGAAATCCAGCCCTTTGGCGCTGGAACCGTATTCATAAGCCATGGATCTTCCCAATCAATACGGTCTGGATCACTACGTTCCGGCGAATCGACGGGTGCAATGGCGCGAAATCAGTGTACCCAGTGGCCGCTACGCTGGCGCGGCGGCGTGCTGTCGTCGTCCTTGCTTTCGGGCACCGGCCGCACCATCGCTTCCACTTCTGCCTCGGTGGCGGGCTTGGCCTGCCAGTACTGATTGACTGCGCCCAGCACGGCGGGTACCTGCGACAGGCATTCGTCGTATTCGTCGTCGCTGAGTTTCTCGAACTCGGTGTCCGCGCTGAGAATGCCTTCGTCCACCGCCAGCGCCATCACCGGGCCGAGCAATTCCATCAGTTGTGGATCTTCGGACAGCCGGTTTTCCCACAGGCTGGCGCGCAGGTCGATGCCGCGGCTGAAGCCCTCGCACCAGCCGGCGGCGGAAAGCATCGGGCCGGTTTCCAGCTCGACTTCGCCAAGAATCGGTTCGTAGGCGTCGACGTCGAGTTCGGCACTGATCGAGTCGTTGAGCTTGGCCAGCAGAGCGAGCACGCGATTGCCCTCGTCCTCGTCCGCGAAGGGCTCATGCAGGACTTCGGGCAACCACTCTTCCGGCAGCACCAGCAGCGGGCCAACGGCGAGCGCGCTCAGCAAGCCGTGCACGCCGTCGAGCAACAGATCACCCTCGCCGGTGTGGGCGCGCAGGTAGCGGTCCAGCTCGTCCAGTTCGTTATCGTCCAGCGAGCTGGGCCATTCGGTCTTTGTCGTCATTTCGTATCCAGTTCCAGCAGCACCGGCGTGTGGTCGGAAGGGCGCTCCCAGCGTCGCGGTTCGCGGTCGATGGTGGCGGCCTTCGCTATCGATTTCAGAGTATCGCTGATGAGGATCAGGTCAATACGCAGGCCCAGATTGCGGCGGAATCCGGCCTGCCGGTAATCCCACCAGCTGAAATGGCCGGCGTCGGCTTCGAACAGGCGAAAGCTGTCGTGCAGGCCTAGCGCGGTGATCGCCTGCAGACCGGCGCGCTCCGGCGGCGAGCACAGAATGTCCTCTCCCCACGCAATCGGGTCGTAAACATCGCGATCGTCCGGGCAGATATTGAAATCGCCCAGCACGATCAGTTGGGGATGGCGCGCCAGCTCGTCCGCCAGAAAGTCGCGGACCTTGGCCAGCCAGTCCAGTTTGTAGGCGTATTTCTCGTCGCCGACCGCCTTGCCGTTGACGACATAGAGATCAACCACGCGCAGGTCGCCGACGGTGGCGGCCAGGATCCGCCGCTGCGGATCATCCAACCCCGGAATGTCGGTGACGATATCGCTGGGTGCGCCGCAGGTTTGCTCGCGGGTCAGAATCGCCACGCCGTTATAGGTTTTCTGCCCGGAAAATACCGCGCGATAGCCGACCGCTGCCAGCTCATCGACCGGAAATTTGCCGTCTTCCATCTTGGTTTCCTGCAGCGCCACGATGTCCGGCTGCGCGTCGGCCAGCCACTGGGTCAGATGAGGCAGACGCACCTTCAGCGAGTTGACGTTCCATGAAGCGATTTTCATGGCCGTATTGTAAGCGAAGGACTGAAGCGCGCCTTACCGGCCCTGCCTGTTTCGGCAGACGGTGGCGCGGCGAATTTGAAAACGACGTGCCTTGTTGCGCACCGTTCCAAGGCTCTAGCTGATTGCCGAAAGGCGCGGCGGCGGCATTGGAGCCCAGAAAACTGCGGAGCGAAGCCACCAAACGGGGCTAATTCGCGCTCTTTGAGGTCAAAACTGGCGAAAAGCCGGAATTACGGTGTATGCTGGGCAAGCAAGACCTCGGGAAAACCTCAAGGTTCCTGCTCATACTGCGGTAAAGTGCTATTCGCTCCGAGCCGCAAACCATCACTGCTTCAAAGGTAATGTTACATGTCGGATCGTCAGAGCGGTACAGTCAAGTGGTTCAACGACGCCAAAGGTTTTGGCTTCATCACGCCGGAAAGCGGTGATGACCTGTTCGTGCATTTTCGCGCGATCCAGGGCACGGGCTTCAAGTCCCTGCAGGAAGGTCAGCGCGTCACGTTCGTAGTCACCAAGGGCCAGAAAGGCCTGCAGGCTGAAGAAGTCCAGGTTGCCTAAGTCCTTCGGACTTGAGTGATTTGAAAAGCCCGCTTCGGCGGGCTTTTTTTATGGCCATGGATGGCCGGTACACAGGAAATGCAGGAGCGATTTCCGGTGTCATGGATGAAAGTCCGGTCGCCGCTCGAACGAGCGGCAACCGTCTACTTGGGGCTTCACGTCAAACCGTGACTGCGCAACAGCGCCTCCGGCTGCGGCTTGCGGCCACGAAAGGCGATAAAGCTTTCCAGCGCCGGGCGACTGGCGCCGACGGACAACACTTCGCGGCGGAAGTGATCGCCGGTGGCGCGGTGAATGGCACTGCCACCTTTCTCCGCCTGTTCCTCGAACGCACCGAAGGCGTCGGCAGACAGCAGCTCGGCCCACAAATAGCTGTAATAGCCTGCGGCATAACCACCGGCAAACACGTGACTGAAACCGTGCGGAAAGCGTTGCCACGCGGGCGGATAGAGTACGGCAACCTGCTTGCGCACCTCGTCCAGCACGCCCATCGTGCGGGCGCCTTCGGCCGGGTCGTATTCCAGATGCAGGGTGAAATCGAACAGCGCAAATTCGAGCTGACGCACCAGGAACAGGCCCGCCTGGAAATAGCGCGCAGCGAGCATGCGCTCGAACAGTTCATCGGGCAGCCGTTCGCCAGTTTCGTAGTGGCGGGCAAACAGGTCCAGCGCCTCGCGGTTCCAACCGAAGTTTTCCATGAACTGGCTGGGCAGCTCGACCGCATCCCACTCGACACCATCGATGCCGCCGATCGAAGGCAGGGCGATTTCGGTGAGCAGGTGATGTAGCCCATGGCCGAATTCGTGGAACAGCGTGAGCACATCGTCGTGGGTGAGCAGTGCGGGCTTGCCGCCGGTCGGTGGTGGAAAGTTGCAGGTGAGGAACGCTACCGGTAACTGCCGCTGTTCACCATCGTCGAAGCGGGCGCGACAGACGTCCATCCACGCACCGCCACGCTTGCCATTGCGCGCGTAAAGATCGATGTAGGCTCCCGCAAACACGCGACCATCGGCATCGCGCACATCGTAGTAGCGCACGTCTGGATTCCACACTTCGACATCGTCGCGCGCTGCCAGGGTAATGCCATAAAGCTTGTTGGTCAGCTCGAACAGCCCATCGATGACCGCCGGTAGCGGAAAGTATGGCTTGAGCTGTTCTTCGTCCAGCGCAAACTGCTGCTGACGCAGCTTTTCGGAGGCGTAGCCGACATCCCAGGGTTCGAGATTTTCAAGTTTCAGATCGTTGCGGGCGAATTCGCGCAGGGTGGCCAGCTCATGCTGCGCTATGGGCTTGGCGCGTGCAGCCAGATCGTGCAGAAATTCCATCACCTCAGTCGGCGAAGCGGCCATCTTGGTGGCCAGCGATTCCTCTGCCGCGTTACGGAAGCCGATCAGCTGGGCCGACTCGTGGCGCAGCGCCATGATCTTTTCGATGCGTTCGGAGTTATCGAACTTGCCGGCATTCGGGCCCTGATCCGAAGCGCGCGTCTGGTAGGCCCAGTACACACGCTCGCGCAGACCTCGGTTGTCGGCATAGCCGAGCACGGCCTGCACGCTGGGTTGTTTCAACGTGACCAGATAACCGGTGAGCTTCTGGTCCTCGGCGTACTGACGCAATACCGCGCGACCGGATTCGGGGATGCCGGCCAGATCGCGTTCGTCGGTCACGTGTTCTTGCCACGCCTCGCTGGCGTCCAGCACCGCGTTGGAGAATTCGGTGGAGAGTTTGGACAACTCGACGCCGATCTCGCGATAGCGCGAGCGCGCCGGTTCCTCCAGCGCCACGCCGGAAAGCTTGAAGTCACGCAGTGAATGCTCGACCAACGCCCGTTCGGGTGTTGGGAGTTGGGCGAAATCCGGTGCGTCGGCCAGCGCCTGCACCGCCGCGTAGAGTTCGCGGTTCTGGCCCAGTTCGATGGCGTGGTCGGTGAGCTTCTCTTCGGCCGGTCCGTAGACCTTGCGCAGCGCTTCGCTGTCGGCCACGGAATGCAGATGGCCAACCGGCGCCCAGGCGCGGGAAAGCCGCTGTTCCAGCCGCTCCTGGGTCAGCATCACGGTAGCGAAATCGCGTGGCGCATCGGGCGCGGTCAGCGCAGCGATATCGTCACGATAGTCGGCCAGTAGTGCATCGATCGCCGGTTCGACGTGCTCGGGAAGAATCCGGGAAAACGCCGGCAAAGTATCGTCGGCGAGCAGCGGGTTGGCCTGGTTCATGCGCATCTCATGCAAGTTTCCTCAAGACCTGCAGCGTGGCGACGACAGCGCGTGAAATCAAGCGCAACAAAGCCGCACGCAGTGCACCGGATGATTGAATAACGCACGCCGCTGAGTCCCCGGTTGCGCCGTATTGTCATGATTGGCCCCGTAACATCCTCGCCATGTGGCGAACGGATGTCAGACAACTGTTGCAAGCCAGCACCATGTTCGCGCAGTTGCCGCCAGCAGCGCTGCAGGCGTTGGGTGATGAGCTGGTGTGGTTCGGCCTGCCCGGCGGGCGACCGCTGTTCAAACCGGGCGAACCGGCCGACGCGCTGTATCTGGTGAAAAGCGGCAGCCTCGGCGTGTTCGACAGCCCCAGCGTGTTGCGGCATCTGGTGAGCGCCGGGGAAAGCGTCGGCGAGATCAGCCTGCTGGGTGGCGAGACACGCGAACGCATGGTCCGCGCGTTGCGTGACAGCGAGTTGTTGCGACTCGATCGAGCTGCGTTCGAGCGCGTACTGGCAATGCATCCGCAGGCGCTGCTGGGTGTTGCGCGCACGGCCATCGAGCGCCTGCAGCGGCGCGAGCGTGGTGAAGAAGCACCAGGCCTGCCGCGTACCTTTGCCGTGCTGCCGCTGGATGGTGGGGTGCCCGTTCGCGCGCTGACCATGCAGCTGATGATGGCGCTGGAAAGCTACGGCAACTGTCTGGTGATCGACGCCGAACTGGGTCGCGGACGCGGTAGCGACTGGTTTGCCGAGCGCGAGGCGCAGCATCGATTTGTGATCTATCTGGACGTGCCGCGCGACGACAGACCTGGCAAGAGCCGGCCCGACGACGCCCTCTGGCGCGAGCGCTGCCTGCGCCAGGCCGATGTGCTGCTGCTGCCGGCACTGGCCGCACAGCCGGCACGCGATTGGCCGACCATGATGCCGGTGCATGCGGCTCGCGTGCGACATCGGCCACGGCATCTGATCCTGCTGCACGCGGGCCATCAGGTGGCGCTGGGCGCGGCGCAACGCTGGCGTGCCGTATTCAGCGGCGAGCTGCAGCATCACCATATCTGCGGCAACGCCGACATCGTGCGGTTGGCGCGACTGGTCAGCGGCCACGGCCGCGGACTGGTGCTGGCTGGCGGTGGCGCACGCGGACTGGCCCACCTGGGCGCACTGCGCGCACTGCGTGAAGCAGGGCATGCGTTCGATGCCGTGGGTGGCACCAGCATCGGCGCGATCCTCGGCGCCGGCGTGGCAAACGGCTGGGATATCGAGACGATGACCGAGATCTTTCGGCGCGCCTTCGTCGAAGGACGCCCGCTGTCGGACTGGACGGTGCCGCTGCTGGCGCTGACCCGCGGCCACCACGCCTCGCGCATGCTGCGTCGCACGTTCGGCGTACTGGATATCGAAGATCTGCATCTGCCCTACTTCTGCGTGTCGACCCGGTTATCCGGCGGCGGACAGGCGGTGCACCGGCACGGGCCGCTGTGGCTGTGGCTGCGCGCGTCCAGCGCGATACCCGGCGTGCTGCCGCCGGTGCTTCAAAAGGGCGAAGTGCATGTCGATGGCGCGCTGGTCAACAACCTGCCCACCGACGTGATGGCTGCCGACGGCATCGCGCACATCACCGCGCTGGACGTGCAGGCCGATATTGCGCTGCGAACCAATGTCGAGGAATCGTCCAGCCCACCGTGGTGGCGAGTGTTGCTGCAAAACAAAACGGTGCGGCGACCGGGACTGGTTTCCACCCTGGTCCGCGCCGGCATGGTCAATGGCGAGGAGGCCAGCTTGCGCCGCCGCGCGCAGGCCCAGCTGCTGTTCACGCCGCCACTGGACCATATCGGCATGCTCGATTGGAAGGACTGGCAGCGCGCGATCGACTCTGGCTACCAACATGCGATTGAGGTGCTGAATCTGCTGCAATAGCTTGATTGAAGCGATGCTTGACTCGATCTTCTGGCCGCTTATCGCTCAACCTGCATCTCTGACGCTTCGATCGTTTTCTGCGAAACGGCACCCTTCAACTTATGTCTCTGCCCACGACGTTCAAGCAGCAACGGTGAGGCGAGGGTGCACTCCGGATGCATTCGGTTGAGGCCGTGGATCGCCCCAGCCAGTCCAGTCATGAGACCCGGTGTGAAAGCCGCACGCGTCAGCCCGCCGACCATACCGCGGTGCTCTTCAATGGCAGAGACGATCTCTGCGGTGGCCTCGTTCGGATCGGTAGCGCAGCCGTCCGGGTCCAGTTCCGCGGCGCGCACATGCAGTTCCCATAGCGACATGTCGCCATGGCACAGAGTATGGCTGCTACCCCACTTGCCGCGGCCAGCGGCAGCCGCCCGGCGCAACGTCCGCAAATGACGCAGATCGCGCGTGCGCGCATACAGATCGCCAGCAGCCAGGCCAATGCCGACGCTACCGTTGCACCAGGTATGGAAGCTGTTGTCGCCGGCGTTTGCGCGTATGTCGATCCAGTTGCCTTGCGCTTCATCGTAGAGTGAGTCCTGAAAGGCGAACGCCTGATCCGACAACGCAACCCAACGAGCACGATCTTCCGCGCTGCCAGCGGCGGTCAGCGCCAGCCGCGCCAGCGACCAGGCGACGCCGGCCGCACCATGCGCGAATCCACCGGCCGGCTCCGCGGTCCCTGCCATCGGCCAGCGCGCACCGCGCTCATCAATGATCGCGGTCGCTTCCAGACGCTGCGCCGCGCGTGCTGCGAGCACGTGCCAGCGTGAGTCGCCGGTGACTTCGGCCAGCCCCAGCAACGGAATGATCGCGCCACTGGCGCCATCGATGATGTCGAACAGTTCGTCGCCTTCGAAACCTTCTTGTTCCAGAGCTTCGGCACGCGCAATGGCACGTGCCAGCAACTCCGGATCTTGCTGCAGCTCATACAGGCTCAACCAGGCCCAGATCTGTGCGCCATAGCCGGAAAAACCACCAACTGTCTGCGGTTTGTCGGCTACCTCCATGGACCGCATGACCTTCAAGGCTCCCGCCAATGCTTCATCGAGCCCGGGCACTGCGTCAGCACGGCCATGCTCGACCTCGAACCGGTAGCCAGCCAACGCCGACGCAATGCCGCCGAGACCGAAGTACACATCGGCATAGACGGGTTGAACCGCCCAACCACTCCGACCGATTTCTGGCGTAATCCAGGTCGCCGAGCCATCGTCGCCCCGCACGGCCAGCCGCAACAGACGCTCGACCGCACTGGCAGCCAGCTTGCGTCGGCGTTCGTCGAGCCGGTGGGTGTGTGGCCGCTGAGCGGCGTAGAAACGTCCGCTGCTCTCTTCTTCGCGATCGCGAAGACGCTGGTTGAGATCGGTCGCAACGAGCGCACTGCGTATCGTCAGTTCCTCAAGCTCGATGCGCATGGCCCGCCAGTCGGCATAAACCTCATCGATCTGGGACCGGCTCAACGACGCAACGAAGATCGGCACATCGCCATGACGCAGGTCGTCGATCTCGGCCATGATCTCTTCTGGCGCCGATGGTGCGATCGGCATTATGGCGGCATTGCGTGCGAGAAGGTCGCGAACACGCTCGATGGCCTTGTCTTCATCGTGCAGCGAAGCTGGATGCCACAGCATGCGGCCAAGCTCCACATAAGCCTGGGTGGGTCGGCGGACATCGCGCACTCGGCAACCCTCGAAGCGAGCCAGCAGCGGCGCAAGACGCTCCTCGGCATCGAGGGAGTGCAGACGTGCACTGGCTTCGAGGAATCCTTCGCTGATCTGGTCCCAGTAAAGGGATACCTTCGGACGCGGACTGGGATGGTTCAATGACGAAACCATGTCCACGCTGACGACCTCGACCCTTGCCGACATGGTGCCTTCGTCGACAATGATCGGCTTGTGCACCAATGGCTGCTGATCGGGCAGTGCGCCAGCAGCGGAAACATCGACCCCATTGAATCCAAGCGCTGGCGTGCGGTACGGCACGATGCCCGTGCGCAATACCGAGCTGCGGATCATCGCGGCGGCAAGATCGTAGGCTTGGCCGTATCCGGAAGGTGGAGCCGAAGAAGGGATCGAAAACAGGCTTTCCACATCGATCACTATCGGCACCGGACCGACGGCAATGAGGTTTTCCAGGTGAATGTCGGTACCACCGAGCAGGCGTAATACCGCCAGCCAGTGACCCAAGCCACGATAGAAGGTCCGCAGTTCATCTTCACCGGAGCAATAACGATGCGTGACAAAAGCCGCCCAACCATAGTCGCCGCGATCGATCACCTGCGGCACACGCACGCGATCGACCGCGTCACCGAATACGCTGCCAAGAAACGCCTCAAGCATCTCGTCGACACGCAGCGAACGTGGCTTGTACATGACCTCGCCGCCATCCAGCGACAGCCGAGCCACGGTCTGGCCACCCGCATGCAAATCGCCTTGGCCCAAAGTCACTCCGATCAAACGCCCGGCAGGCTGTTCCAGCAGGCGCCCCAGTTCTCCGCGATCGGCAATAAAGCGCACCACCAGCGAGTGAATGGCATTGGCCTGCTGGGCCAGCAGGCGCCGCAGACGCGCGCTCAATGGTGGATAGCGGCGATCGAGATGTTCGGCAAAGGCAGGCTTTAATGCGTTTTCGACGAATTGTGCAAATTGGCCGGCTTCATCTCCTGCGTTCAGTTCACCCGCCAACTTGGACGCATGTAGTTCCAGCAGCATTAATCGACTAAGTCTGAGCCGCGCACTATTTTGCAGAGCCTGTTCGGCAACCGACTGGATCAGTGCCGCTTCTTCAGGATCCAGTCCATATGCGATTTGCGCAAGCTGCGTGGCGAAGGAAACGCACGTTGGAGCAGCAAAGTGTTCGATGATGCGCGCAAAGGCATCCGATGCGTTGGTTTCGGTCATCGTGCACCAAGAGTCCTTTCAGTTCATGGGGCCGAAATTGGCCGGAAAGACCGCCTGCGCGTACGTAAGCACAAACAAAATTGATACACGCAGGCGGCAACCTAGATCAACAGCAAGCGCAACCACCAGCCACTGAACAGGTCGTACTTCCGCGCAATGTCAAAGTGATTATCTCGGGACCTGCGCTCGTCAGTGCCGCTTCAGTAACGGCCAGTCCCTCGATATACAGCGGGCCGGCCGGATTGTCGTAGCCGCTGCTGCTGTCGGAACCACTGAGCCAACCTGAAACGATTTCGTCATTCAATTGCATAATCTTTCTCCATTTGATTATTGACCATGATTCGTATCAATCATGAGAGGTATTGAAGAATCCGGTAGCTCCCTTTACTAGACGTATCGCACAATTGGAGCCAGCTCCGGACATTGACGTTCACGTGCTCGCGAAACTCCCGTAGGCCTAATTGGTTAACAGTCCAATCGCGCCCCCAATATCCAAGTTCCGCCTTCGGACAGTGCTTTCAGACACGCCAACCTGTCAACAGGTTTCGGTGTTACATCGCAGCATGGCAAGAATTTACGCTTCGGAAGTTTTGAGGCGTGATGAAATCGATTGAAAGTGCCTAGAGAACGAGGCCGTCACCTGCTTTACGGTATCGATTGGCACCATGGCGTGCGGGGTCGTAGAAAAGCGAATACACCGCGATGCAATGATTGACCGCCGCCGCACGATCGCGAACGCTAGAATGCTTCCATGACCTCGATACGAAGCTACAAAGGATTCGTCCCAACCCTCGGCGAACGCGTCTACGTTGATCCCGCTGCGACCGTGATCGGTGACGTGGTACTCGGTGACGACGTATCGATCTGGCCTGGCGTGGTACTGCGCGGCGATGTGCATTACATCCGCGTCGGTGCGCGCAGCAATGTGCAGGACGGCACGATCGTGCATGTCACCCACGACGGCCCGTATTCGCCTGGCGGCTTCCCGACCATCATTGGCGAAGACGTGACCGTGGGTCACGGCGCCGTGATCCATGCCTGCTCGATCGAGGACTTCTGCCTGATCGGCATGGGGTCCACGGTGCTCGATGGCGCCACGATAAAAAAATACGGCTTCGTCGGTGCTGGCAGCGTGATTCCCCCAGGCAAGGTCGTCGGCGAGCGCGAGCTGTGGCTGGGCAATCCGGCCAAGTTCGTGCGGCTGCTCAGCGATACGCAGATCGAGCAGCTGCATTACTCGGCTGACCACTATGTGCGGCTGAAAGACGAGTATCTGGCCGCCGGCTGATGCCCGTGCACCGCGTACTGTTTCTGTGTAGTCGCAACCGGCTGCGCAGCCCAACCGCCGAGCAGGTATTTACGGCATGGCCGAATGTGGATACCGATTCAGCCGGCCTCGCCGACGACGCGAACACACCATTGTCGGTAGAACAGCTTGATTGGGCGAACCTGATTCTCGTGATGGAATCGGCGCATCGCCGACGCTTGCTGATGCGCCATCGCACGCATCTGAAAGGCAAACGCATCGTGGTGCTGGGTATTCGCGACGACTACGCCTTCATGCAACCCGAGCTGGTCGAACTGCTATTGCGCAAGGCGGGGCCGCTGCTGCGCTGAACAGGCAACGCCGGCATGGAAAACCGTTCGAAAAAGCAGCTAGCGCGTACTTTCTGATTGCGCCTGGATTACAGCGGCTTGCGCTTCATGCTCACGTGTCATGACCATGCGCTGCGCGCTGAGCTTGCTGCCCAATAACGCCAGCTTGTAATTGTTGCTGTCGTAGTCACGCAACAAGGAAAGCTCTCGCTGCGCCTCGTCGACATCGCGCGCATTGATGGCACGCTCCACATCGTTGCAAGCGTCCGCGAAAAGCGCGCTCAGGTGGTCCGGCACCATCGCGTTTTTCGGATCGAGCTGGAGCACGCTGAGGTAGAACTCGTATGCATTGCTGCCCGCGGGCGCCACTAGCCGGTGTTCGCTCACTGCGGCTTTCGCCAAACCCAACAAGATGTCCTCACCGCCGGCATTGGTCGCTGCGGCGGACGCGTCGGAAGAATCCGGTTTGGCCGTGCCTGTCGCATGGACGTACCAGCCAATGCCTCCCGCCACGAGAATCAGAACGAAAGCAGCGGCAAAAAAGAGTCCGCGTCGAGACGGCGCAGCAGAAACAGAAAAAGGCATGAGACTCGCGCATTAGTCGTACCGCGCGCGAAGACACCCGGAGCCGGGCGCTTTGGCGGAAGCGGTCGTCACCATAAACGCGCCGTATGTCAGCGCTGTGACGGAGCATTGAGCGCGGACCATGACCTTCGCCGCCGAAAGACGGCGAAGGTCATGGTTATCGGCTCACGATCATTACCAGCCGAGCACCGCATTGCCGTTCTCCGGCGATCCATCCGGATGGGTAAACCAGAACAGGCGATTCTGCTGCCCCGGGCAACCGGTGCCAGTGGCGTAGCTCGACACCGCACCGCTGAAGCTGCCGACATCGGTGCGATAGCAGCCACCCAGCGAATCATTGAACGCGAAAGTCTGCGTACTCTGCTGATTGCTGTGCGAGGTGAGGTTGCCGCTGGCGTCAAAGGCCAGCGTGTCATCACTATCGACCGTATTGCTGAGCTTGGCCGAATACAGCGTGATGCCGAACAGCTGGTGTGCAAGGTTTTTTTCATCGCCCTGATGCGCGACTGTGGCCAGCGTGAAACTGCCATCGGCCGCGGTCACTTGGTTAACGTCTAAGTGCAGCGGGTAGCGCATGTGCTCACTGTACTTGCCGGTCACGAATCCGCCGACCGTGCTCTGACTGACGCCGTCGGACGAAGTCTGCTGATCGGTCACCTGGCGATAGGTTGTGGCGTTGATGGTGAAGGTCTGGATGTCACCAAAGCCCACCGTCTGGTCCACGGTACTGTCCACGCGACCGTGTGAAGTGTTGGCATAACCAGCAATGATGAAATGCCGGCTGAGTTGGGTAGTAATCGCACCGGTGATATTGCCGGAGGAGTCCGTGGTGAGCGTGTCGCCGATCGTCGGCGTGGGCGGCTGGCCGACCAGCGTGTTGCGCTCGATCTGGCCGGTGACCGTTTTCGCATGCGGATCGAGATACAGCAGCAGGCTGGCGGTGGCCGAGAAATAATTGTTGGCGCCAGCCACGTTCACCGCGACCTGATGCGCCGCGCCGTTGCTCAGCACACCCGCGAACGGTGTGAGATCGACCCGGTACGGCATGAAGTTCAGTGTCTGCACACCAGTCGTGGGCCGCCACAGGTACGGATCAATGCCGCCGCTGTAGATCCACGGATACACCGGCGCCACGCCGGCAGGCTGACCGTCAATACTGATTTCCGCTTCACGGAAATTGCCGCCGCCGCATTCCTGTACTTCCGCCGCATACTGGTCTGGCACGCAGGTGTACCAGAACTCGTCAGCATTCTGGCTCTGCACAAACACGTCGAGATAAGCACGCTCGACATTGGTCGGCAGGCTTAGTGACTTGCTCAACTGGCTGCTCGGGGTGGCCAGCGAAACCGTGTTGCCAACCGGATCACTGCCGAGCGGGACCACGGCATCGGGCGCATGCGCCGCAGGTGCCAGTATTGAGGCGGGATAAAACAGTAGCCGTGCGCTACCGTAAATGACACCGGTATATGTGCTGTTGACCACATTGCCGATGAGCGCCTGGCCGTTACCAGCCTGACGCAGCAGCGCGCTGTAGTCGGTGAGGTCGCGCTCGACGTGCCAGCTTGGCGCCACCGTGGACGATGGTTCTTCGGTGGTACCGAAATAAAGATTCACCCCGCCCAACCACAGCGTGGCGGTGCGATCGAACTGGCGCCCGGCAGTCACCGAGAAGTCCGCCTCCAGCACCACCTTTGACCAGCGCGTGCCGCAGCCGGCGGGCGGCGCATAGGCGTAGGGACGCGGGTTGAAATCGTTGAACGCGACGCCGCTGAAAAGCTGCACCGTGCAAGGTGTGCCCGGCGGCCGCGGCACGGTGGGATCAGCTACGGTGACATTGGTCGAGCCGACCGGACTGGTGCTCGATGGCGCTTTGTTGGTCGCCGTATTGCCGGCTGCCGCACCAAAAGCACTGCCGGTCAGCCCAAGGACCAAGCCAGCGGTCAGTACAACGCGACGATGAAAAAACCCTTTCGGCAGCATGCGTGAATCCCCGCGAGATGGTGCCCCTGTTCGGGAAAAGTAACACACCCATATAGCGCAAGAACCAGTACGCCGCGCACTTTTCAACACATCAGCCGCGTGCTCAGTCGCCAGCAGTGGCAGCTTCCAGGGCCGTCAGCCACGCCATCGCGTGCTGGCGGTCGCGGCCGCACATCACCGGTTCGGGTTGCAGGCTGACGCAAACAGCCGGCCGACGAGGATCACCGAAAATCGCACAGAAGTTGTCCACGGTGAGTTGCACACAACGAATACCGGCCGGCTTGCCATGGGGCATGCCGGGGATCGGTGAGCTGATCGAAGGCGCAATGCAGCAGGCCCCGCAACCGGCGCGGCAGGACAATCCACTCACGCGGTTTGCCGACGCAGCGACTGATATACCGGCTCGGTCCGCGGCCGCTGGCCGTGCCACAGCGCGAAGGCATCGGCGGCGGTTTCCAGCAGCATGCCAAGGCCATCGAACGCGTCGCGTGCGCCGGCGTTTTTCGCCCAATCCAGAAAACCTGCCGCCGCTGCGCCGTAGGAAAGGTCATAGCCAATCGTGTGATCAGCGACCAGCGAGGATGGCAACTGCAGGGCAGTGCCGTGCACACCAGCCGACGTCGCGTGAACGATCAGGTCGACGCTGTCGAGGTCGGCCAGTTGCCGCCATTCTTGCGACTGTACGCGGGCCGGATCGCCGATTGCATCGACCAGCGAATCGGCGGATTCGCGTGAGCGGTTGACGATGAGCAACGTCCGCACGCCGGCGTCGAGCAGATTCCACGCCACACCGTGTGCCGCGCCACCGGCGCCCAGCATCAGCACGGTTTGGTCGCGTAATGTCATGCCATGACGTTCGATCATGTCACGGACCATGCCGGCGCCGTCGGTGTTGTGTGCGGCCAGACGGCCATCCGGAAGACGTGTCAGCACGTTGGCCGTACCGGCACGGGTTGCGGCCTCGCTGCGCTCATCGGCCAGCGCGAAGGCCGTGGCCTTGTGCGGCAGGGTGACATTGGCGCCATAGCCGCCGTCCGCGAAAAACTGCCGCACGGCAGTGCTGAAATCCGTGGGCGCAGCGTCGATGGCGCGGTATTCCAGTGAAATGCCGAACTGCTCGGCAAACGCGCGGTGGATCGTCGGCGACACACTGTGCTTGATGGGGTGACCGAAGACGGCGAAGGAATGGGCAGGCATGCAGGTGTCCGTAACACTCGTTTTGTCGCCGGGCTCGGCGTCAGGACGATCATTCTACTAGCGATCAATTTGGTGACGATCGCTCGGCGACAAAGAATGCCAGTGGCGCGTTGGCGTTTCCGAAAATCGCCGCTGACGAATCGCAGCCCGTGAGATACGCACATCGGAAGCTGCAGTCATCCGAAACCGAAGGAGCCTGCACATGCGCGCACAACCCATTACCGACAGCCGTCATCAACAAGCCCGCTACCACCAGCGCCTGCTCGGTGTGGCTGGGCTGTGGCTGCTTGGCGGCTGCTTTCTGCTGATCACCACGCTGGTACCGGTTTACACGGAGTTGTTGGGCTGGACGCCGGTATTCTGGTTGGTCGCCGCGCCATTCATCGTGCTGCTGGCTGTGGAACCATCGCTACCACGAAAGCTTCTCGCACTGCGCCGACCGCGCCAGCCATCGCTGCGCATGGTGATGTGGCACTGACAGATGATGGATTGATACCTGACTCAATAGCCTTCGGAAACTAACTTGTGATGCCCTGCCGCTTGCGCTCCATCCGGCGCAGGAACTCGCCCATGATCTGCAGGTAAAGCGCGTCGCCGAGATGGGCATCTTCGACGCCGGCATCGATCGACGGGTTGTCGTTGACCTCGATCACCACCGGCTTGTTGCCGACCTGCTTCAGATCGACGCCGTAGAGGCCATCGCCAATCGGCTGGGTGGCTTTCAGCGCCAGCTTCACCACGTCGGCCGGCGCGTCGTTCACCGCGATGGTCTCGAAACCGCCACTCTTGGCCGTGCCCTTGGCACCGTGGTTGTAGATCTGCCAGTGACCGCGCGACATGTAGTACTTGCAGGCAAACAACGGCTCATGATTCAGCACGCCGATGCGCCAGTCGAACTCGGTGTAGAGGTATTCCTGCGCCAGCAGCAGGGCGCTGTGCTGGAACAATTCGCCGGCGGCTTTTCCCAGCGCTTCTTCACTCTGCACTTTCACTACGCCGCGCGAGAACGAACCGTCCGGAATTTTCAGCACCAGCGGAAAACCCAGCTTGGCGACCACTTCCTTCATGCCCTTGGCATCATCGCGATAGAGGATTTCGGTGCGCGGCACCGCGAGCTTGCGCGAGACCATCAGGTCGTTGAGGAAGATCTTGTTGGTGCAGCGCAGGATCGAGGTGGGGTCGTCCATCACCACCATGCCTTCCTTCTCGGCGCGATGGGCAAAGCGGTAGGTGTGGTTGTCGCTGGCAGTGGTTTCACGGATGAACAGGCCGTCGTATTCGGCCAGGCGCTGATAATCGTTCTTGCCGATCATGTCGACTTCGATGCCAAGCTGTTTGCCCGCAGCGACGAACGCCTTCAACGCCTTTCTGTTCGACGGCGGCATCATCTCCTTGGTGTCGACCAGCATCGCGATGTCGTAGCGATACAGCTTGCGCGCGCGCGGCTTGCGCCATAGTTTGCGCGAAAAGCGATCGAGTTCTTCGGCGAACGCGTCTTCCTGCGCGTCGTCCAGTGTATGCAGACCCACCGGCTTGATCGAGCTGACCTGCCACACGCGGTCGCGCTCGAACTCGATGCGCATCAGCGGGCAGGGAAAGGTTTCAAACACCTGCCGCGCCAGATCCTGCAACGCCGGATAAGCGGTTTCACCGAAGTAGACCAGGATGCCCAGATCCGTGGTGTCGCGACCACCGGCGGGCAGAAAGTGCGTGAGCTTCTGGTTCAGATCGTCGATGTCCACGCCGTACAGCGAGCGGCGGCGCAGGTCGTTGACCGTGCGCACCGACGGCATCACCTTATGTCCGCGTGCCTCGGCCAGCAGCGACACGTAATAGCCGGTGCCGAGGTATTTGTAGCTGCGGCAGAGGTTGATGACATGGGTGCGTTCATCGTCGTTACCGATCGGCTCGCGCAGGTAGTCCATCGCGCTCATCACGTCGACGGACGGGTAATACGAAGCCCAATCGGAGGCTTTTTCGACAACGATGACCAGACGGGTCATGACACCACTCAGGCAATGCGGTTGGAGCAGATTGCCCAGCGGTGGCGGGGCGCGATACGCACGGCGCGCAGTTTGGCACAGGGCCGGCGCCGAACAAGTCAAAGCGCTGAAGCGGGACTAAACGCGATCGGCATCAGATCGCGAACCAATGAAAAATACACGCCACGAATGCCGCCGGCTGTTAGAGTCCGCGCGGTCCGAAGGGCTGTTGGATTTGCCTGCCCGTTTACTGCGTCACTCATTCACTGCGGGACTTCGACTCCATGGCATCCGGATTCACTTCCATTCACCGTCAGCCGCCGATCGCCTTGCAGAGCGTGCGGCACCGGGATCCAGCAAGCATGCGTCCATCCCCTGCCACGGCCAGCGTGCGCGTCCGCCGCGCCGAGACGTCCGACCTCGACGATCTGGTCACGCTGGAGGACCGCACCTTCGATAGCGACCGCATGACCCGCGATCAGTACCGCCGTCACCTCGACAGCGACTCCGCGCTGGTGCTGGTCGCCAGTGCCAACCACCGCCGATTTCTCGGCACCGCCGTGGTGTTTTTCCGCAAAGGCAGTAGCGTGGCACGCCTGTATTCACTGGCCAGCCAACCCGAGTCGCGCGGCAAGGGCGTGGGCACCGCACTGGTCGAAGCCACTGAGGCCGCGGCCCGTCAGCGGCGCTGCCGCACCCTGCGTCTCGAAGTACGCACCGACAACATCAGCGCCATGAAGCTCTACGAACGCCTCGGCTATCAGCGCATCGCTTCATTGTCGCGCTACTACCAGGACGGCACGGATGGCTGGCGGTATGAAAAGGCGCTGGACTGATCAAGTCGCCGGCGAGAACGTGAAGCTTCCGCACCTGCAACAACGATGCCTGCAACAACGATCAGCCCCCAAACGGCTGCCCGATCTTCTGCTGCGTCGCCTCATCCGGCCGCGCCACCAGTGCACCGGTGCGCATCAGGCTCACCGTGTAGTGGCCCTGGTCGACCAGCGGCAGAAACGCACCGCTGCCGTAGAGGGTGTCGACCTCGGGAAGCCAGTCGGGATACTGCTTGTGCAGATCGAGCAGATCGAAGCCGTCGTCGGCATGGTCGAAGCTGATGACAGTGCGCGGTGCGCTGGCCTCCTGAGCGGCATCATCATAGCGGCCGGACAGGCGATCGAGCCGGTACAGCGGCGGCACGCCCGACAGCAGAGCTGGCAGCTTCCACTTCAACACGATGGCTTCGATGTTCCAATCGTCACCGGCAACCTGCACCTGCCGCGTGCTGCCATCGGGCCAGGTCAACGTAAGCGCCCAACGCTGCGGTGAAAGGATATGCGCGTCGATATCGACCACCGGCGTCTCTTCGCTGAGCAGGCGATACCCGCGCAGCGCGTAGCCGGTGCCGCCAAGCAGCAGCGCCAACGCGAAAAAAGTCAGGCAAAGCAGTGCTCGCCACATCGCAGCAAGCCGCCGACCACCGTGCAAATGCTGCCGCAGCACGACCAGCTGCACCAGGGTAACCAGCAGGAAAACCGCCGCCAGCACCAACAGCACGGTCATTGGCATGCGCAGCCATGTGCTCCAATCCATCGTGAAATCCCTCGCCGCGCGGGCGTAACGTAATTCGCGCATCATAAACGGCATGACCTCGCGATGCTGCGATGAGTTAACTGCGCATCGCTATACTGCGGGTCTCTACAGGAAATCTCGTCATGCGCCGACCGCTCTCGCTGAATTTGCTTTTGCTGACCTTGTCTTGTCTCGCAGCCAGCACGCTCGCCGGCTGCGGTCAGAAAGGTCCGCTGTATCTGCCGCCGGCAACCAAGCCAGCACCGGCATCCGCATCGAGTACGACGGTAAAGCCCAAGCCGGCTATCGATGCGGATAGCCTGGTGCCTGACAACCAACGGCCGGATACCACGCAATACTGAGTGGGCGCCGATCATGAAGCTGCGCTTTTCGAAGATGCACGGCATCGGCAACGACTTTGTGGTGCTGGATTGCCGACACACACCGTTTGCGTTGGATCCCGCGCAGATTCGTGCCTTGGCCGATCGCCATACTGGCGTCGGCTTCGATCAGTTGATCAGCATCGAACCTAGTCGCGAGTCCGGCTGCGCGTTCTATTACGGCATCTGGAACACCGATGGTTCAGCCGCGCGGCAATGCGGCAACGGCGTCCGCTGCGTGGCTGCATGGCTGCATCGCGCCAATGCGTTGCCCATCGGCGACACCGTACGGCTGCAAAGCCCTTCGGGGGCCGTCACCGTTCGTCTGCTTGCGGCTGACCGGGTATCGGTGGACATGGGTGAGCCGGTATTCGAACCGGCGCACATTCCGTTCGAGGCAGAACACGTCGCCGACCGTTACACCATTGAAGTCGACAGGCAGACACTGGATATCGGCGCCGTGTCGATGGGCAATCCGCATGCGGTGGTTACCGTCGAGGCGCTCCCTGCGCGCGACATGATGAGCCAGGCACCGGCCATCACCACGCACCCGCGTTTTGCCGAAGGAGCCAATACCGGTTACGTGCAGATCATCGATCGCGGCCATTTGCGCCTCAACGTGCATGAGCGCGGCGTCGGCTGGACCCAGGCTTGCGGCACCGGTGCCTGTGCAGCCATGGCCGTGCTGCATCAGCGCGGCGACGTGGATGACAGCGTGCAAGTGAGCTTGCCCGGCGGCACGCTGCAGATCGACTGGGCGGGCCCCGGCCAGCCGCTATGGATGAGCGGCTCGGCAACTTTTGTGTTTGAAGGTGAGTGGTTCGTCGACGCGACTTTGCCGTGATCTTTCCGGTACGGCGTGAACGCCATTTCGGCCTGTTATATCAAACCCGCAGTTGAAGCCTGAGCCGGTCCATCGCACACTGATCAGGCAAGCGCGCCTTTGTGCGCACCCCGCTTCTGCTTCGAGGTACCAAGCGCATGACCGCAACCCTGCTCGATGACGCTACCCAGGCGCGCGTTGTCGCGTCCTACCTGAAGCTGCATCCGGAATTTCTCAGCGACTATCCGGAGCTGGCGGCGCAGTTGAAGATGCCGCACGAAAAAGGCCCGGTTGCATCGCTGGCCACCTATCAACTGCAGAGTCTGCGTGAAAAGAACGCCGAACTCGAACGCCGTCTGGCCGAACTGATCGCGATTGCCGCCGAGAACGAAAAGCTGATGGAGCGCGTGCATGCGCTCACCGTGGCGTTGCTGCGGGCCAACACCATCGAAGTGACCGCGCGCAGCGTGGTGGCCAAACTCACCGCCGATTTCCACACCGACCAGGTGCGCCTGGTGCTGTTCGCCAGCGAACCGCCGCTGCCGCGCGCCGACTGGCTGATACAAGTGGCTGGTCCCGATGCGCTGCCGGAATTCAGCGACTTTCTGCATCAGAACGAGCCCGTGTCCGGACGGCTATCGATCGAACGACTCGAACGGCTGTTTGGCAACGCCGCCGCGGAAACCCGCTCGGTGGCGATGATGCGTCTGGGTGATGCCGGCATGCTGGCGATCGGCAGCAACGACCCGGATCGTTTCCAGCCAGGCATGGGCAATCTGTTTCTGAAGATGATTGCCGCCACGATCACCGCCGCGCTGGCGCGCTCGCGGGACGTTTCCTGAGTCGGCAGTGACGCCCGAACGCCAGATCGACGACTGGCTCGGCCGCCTCGCCAGCGAGCGCCAGGCTTCGCCGCATACCGTCTCAGGCTACCGTCGCGACCTGGCCAAGCTGCTACGCTTCATGCAGGACAATCAAGTCGCCTCGTTCGATGCGCTGGATGCCAACCGCATGCGCACCTTCGTCGCCACCGAACATCGCGGCAGCAAGGGCAGGGAGGGCCTCGCGCCAAAGAGCCTGCAGCGGCTGCTCTCGTCCTGTCGCAGCCTGTTTCGCCAACTCACGCGCGAAGGTCAGCTCAGCCACGACCCGATGCTCGGCGTACGCGGCCCCAAGGTGCGGCGCAAGCTGCCGCAGGTGCTGGATGTCGACGAGGCCAGCGCCCTGGTGGAAACCGACAGCGGCGGCAAGCTGGCCGTGCGCGATCGCGCCATGCTGGAGCTGTTCTATTCCAGCGGGCTGCGCCTGTCCGAACTGGTCGGCCTGCACTGGCTCGATCTCGATCTCGATGGCGGCGAAGTACGCGTGCTCGGCAAGGGCAGCAAGACGCGCATCGTGCCGGTTGGCCGCCATGCCGTCACTGCGCTGCGCGCGCTTGGTGCGGAAGAAGGCATGGTCGCCGAGAGCGCTGTTTTCCGCGGCCGCGGCGGTGCACCGATCAATCCACGCACGATCCAGCTGCGCATGAAAACGCTGGCGCTGCAACAGGGCATCCCCAAACATATCCATCCGCATCTGTTGCGGCATACCTTTGCCAGCCACATGCTGGAATCCTCCGGCGACCTGCGTGCAGTGCAGGAGCTGCTTGGTCACGCCGATATCGCGACCACCCAAATCTATACGCACCTGGATTTCCAGCACCTGTCCAAGGTTTACGACGCGGCGCATCCGCGGGCCAAAAGCAAGCCCTGACGGACCTTTGGGTGCATTTGGCCCAGCCATCCGCATGGTGTAGACATTGAAGCAAGGGCTGACGGCCCCATCTCGGCGGTTCAGGCAAACAAGCGGAGCGCTCATGGAATCGTTTCACGCCACCACCATCGTCTGCGTACGTCGCGAAGGCCGCGTCGTCATCGGCAGCGACGGTCAAGTCACGCTGGGCAACACGGTAATGAAGGGCAATGCGCGCAAGGTGCGCCGGCTCGGCAAGGCGGCTGACGTGGTCGCCGGATTTGCTGGCGCCACCGCTGACGCGTTCACCCTGTTCGAGCTGTTCGAGCAGAAGCTCGAAAAACACAACAACAATCTCACCCGTGCCGCCGTGGAAATGGCCAAGGAATGGCGCACCGATCGCCGCTTCGGCCGGCTCGAAGCGATGCTGGCGGTCGCCGACAAGGACGCGTCGCTGCTGATTTCCGGCAACGGTGACGTGGTGGAACCTGAGCACGGGCTTATCGCCATCGGCTCCGGCGGCCCGTTCGCGCAATCGGCCGCGCTGGCTCTGCTGGAAAACACCGATCTGGATGCGCGTACGGTTGTCGAGAAAGCGCTGAAGATTGCCGGCGACATCTGCATCTATACCAATCACAACGTCAGCATCGAAGAGCTTTAGGAGGGGCGAGGACGAGGGTACCGATCTACCGCTCCGCTCACCTTTATCCACTAAAGCGCGCAGACGGTTTAGCGCCGTTGCTATTTATCCCCTTTTGGGGACTCGCCCCTCATCCCTGGTCCAGCCATGTCCGAACTCACTCCCCGCGAAATCGTCAATGAACTCGACCGCTTCATTATTGGCCAGAACGACGCCAAGCGTGCGGTGGCCGTGGCGCTGCGCAGCCGTTGGCGGCGCATGCAGCTGGCGCCGGAAATGCGCAATGAAGTCACGCCGAAAAACATCTTGATGATCGGCCCGACGGGCGTCGGCAAGACCGAGATCGCGCGTCGATTGGCCACGCTGGCCAATGCTCCGTTCGTCAAGGTGGAAGCGACCAAGTTCACCGAGGTCGGCTATGTGGGCAAGGATGTCGAATCAATCATCCGCGACCTCGCCGACGTCGCGTACAAGCTGACCCGCGAGCAGGCGGTAAAGCGTGTGCGCACGCTGGCCGAGGATCGCGCCGAGGATCGCATCCTCGACGCGCTGCTGCCGCGCCGGCAGTCCGCGCCAACCGACTGGAGTCACGATGCACCGGCACCGGCGATCGAAAACGATACCCGCCAGAAACTGCGCAAGCAGCTGCGCGAAGGCGCGCTGGACGAGCGCGAGATCGAACTGGATTTCGCCATGAACGTGGGTGTGGAAATCATGTCGCCGCCGGGCATGGAGGAAATGGGCGCGCAGCTGCGGCAGATGTTCCAGAACGTCGGCGGCGCCAAGACCCAGCAGCGCAAGCTGGCGATCAAGGTGGCGCGGCCGATGCTGATCGACGAGGAAGCCGGCAAGCTGCTCAACGACGATGAAATCCGCTCGCAGGCGATGGAAGCAGCCGAGCAGAACGGCATCGTCTTCATCGACGAGATCGACAAGGTCGCCCAGCGCGGCGACCACGGCCACGCCGGTGTCAGCCGCGAGGGCGTGCAGCGCGATCTGCTGCCGCTGGTGGAAGGCTCCACCGTGTCGACCAAATACGGCCCGATCAAGACCGACCATATGCTGTTTATCGCCTCAGGCGCGTTTTCGCTGGCGAAGCCGTCCGATCTGATTCCCGAACTGCAGGGCCGCTTGCCGATTCGCGTGGAGCTGTCGGCGCTCAGCGTCGATGACTTCAAGCGCATCCTGCGTGAGCCGCACAACGCGCTGACCAAGCAATACGTTGCCCTGTTGGGAACCGAGGGGGTGACGCTGGAATTTGTCGACAGCGGCATCGACCGCCTGGCCGAAGTGGCGTTCCAAGTCAACGAGCGCACCGAAAATATCGGCGCACGGCGGCTGCATACGGTTATGGAGCGCCTGCTGGAAAAGATTTCCTACGAGGCCGCCGACAAATCCGGCGAGCATTACCTGATCGACGCCGAGCATGTGGACAAGAGCTTGGCCAGCCTGGTGCAGAACGAGGACCTCAGCCGCTACATACTGTGATTTCACGTCCCGTATCGCAAGTTCTTGTGCTTTCGGCCGTCCCTAACAAGCTGTTCGGCCCGATCTGGTAAAATCATGCCCGTGAGCAACATCATTGAACTCAAAACCACCGGCCAGCGCGCCCAGTTGCGCGAAGCGCAGCAGAATCAGACGCTGATCCGGCTGTGGCGTGAAGACCTCGAACACGGCAGCTTTTGCGGCTATGTGGGCGGCGTCGGGCAGGAATTCTTCCTGCTCTGGGTGGTCGGCGACGGCATTACCTACGACGGCATGTACATCATGCGCCACCGCGACGTTTCCGAGCTGGAAGCGCCGGACAAGCACCACATCTTTTTCGAGAAGGCGTTGGCGCTGAAGCACATACTGCCGCGACCGCCGCGCGGCTTTCCGCTGGACAACATCCGCGAAGTGATCCAGGCCGCGGGCGCGCAGGCACCGGTGATCGGCGTGCATGTGGACAGCGAGGACGAATCCGAAGTCTGCTATATCGGCCGCCTGGCCAGTGTCGATGAGGACGGTTTCTACATGCAGGAGCTGAGCCCCGACGCGGAATGGATGCGCGAGGTGTCGTTCTTCGGCTGGGATGAGGTGTCCACCGTCAGTATCGAAGACAGCTACGCACAGTCGCTGCTGGCCGTGGCCGGCGCGGCACCGCCGCTGGAACAGAGCGATACAGGCGTCGGCCGCGTCTGATCTGAAGTCTTCGTCCGCGCGGAATCGCAACACGACCCACTAAACGCCTGTCGCTCAACGCGGCAGGCGTTTTCATTTCTGCAAACCATGAATGGCACCATGCATTCACTCGGAATTTTCATCGGAGCGCATCCAATCAGGGTTTGCGCGCGCCGCCCGGTGCCCGCGTTTTCAAACGTCGCGGAGATCGCCCATGAGCAAGAAGAAAGTCGCCGACATCATCATCGAGACGTTGCAAGAGGCGGGTGTGCAGCGCTGTTACGGCATCGTTGGCGACACGCTCAACCACATCACCGATGCAATCCGCCGCAGCGATATCGAATGGGTACACATGCGGCATGAGGAGGCCGGCGCCATGGCCGCCGGTGGCGAGGCGCTGATCACGGGACGACTCACCGCCTGTGCCGGCACCTGCGGGCCCGGCAGCCTGCACTTCATCAACGGCCTGTTCGAGGCGCACCGCAACCGCGCGCCGGTGGTGCTGATCGCGACCCAGGTCGCCACCAGCGAGATGGGTATGGATTTCCCGCAGGAAGTGGATCTGAAACCGATCTACGACACCTGCAGCCACTTCTGTGCGTATATCCATTCGCCGGCACAGGCACGCCGCGTCACTGCGCTGGCGGCACAGGCCGCGCTCAACAAGCGTGGCGCAGCGGTGATCATCGTGCCGGGCGACATCAGCCAGATGGAGGTCGAAGACGGTCTCGCCTTTCGCCCGCACCAGCCGCATCCGGTGCTGCGACCCTCCGATGCCGAGCTTGATGAGATCGCCGCGGTGATCAACGCCGGCAAACGCGTCACGCTTTACTGCGGCTCCGGCTGCGAGGGCGCCGAGCAGGAAATCGTCGCGTTGGCCGAAAAGATCAAGGCGCCGGTCGCACATACCTCGCGCGCCAAGGATTTCATCGAGCCTTACAACCCGTACAACATGGGTATGACCGGCATTCTCGGCGTGGAGTCGGGTTTCCGTGCGCTGGATGCCTGCGACACACTGCTCCTGCTCGGTGCCGATTTCGCCTGGAGCCAGTTCTATCCCAACGAAGCCAAGCTGATCCAGATCGACAGCGACGCCACGCATCTGGGCCGACGCCATCCCGTTGATATTGGTGTGGTCGGCCACATCAAGGACACCATCGAAGCATTGCTGCCGCGCCTGCACCCGCGTGAGGAGCATGCGTTCTTGCGCAACAGCCTCAAGCATCGCGAAGCCGCGCTCAAGCAGATTGCCGAGGAAGAGCACCCCGGCACGGACGGCCTGATCCATCCGCAGTACCTCACCAAGCTGATCGACCGGCACGCCGACGATGATGCGATTTTTACCGCCGATGGTGGCAGCCCGATGGTCTGGCTGCTGCGTCATATCACCAGCAACGGCAAACGCCGCACGTTGACCAGCCTGGTCCACGGCACCATGGCCAACGCCATGCCGGAGGCACTCGGCATCAAAAAAGCATTACCGGCTCGGCAGGTGATCTCGCTCAGCGGCGATGGCGGCATCAGCATGCTGCTGGGTGACCTGCTCACCGCGGTGCAGGAAAACATTTCAATCAAGGTGATCGTTTACAACAACAGCTCGCTCGGTTTTGTCGAGATGGAGCAGAAAGTCGAAGGTCTGCTGGATGCGTTCACCGAACTGAAAAATCCGGACTTCGCCAAACTGGCCGAGGTGATGGGTTTCTATGGCCGCCGGGTGGATGATGCCTCGACGCTGGAGGAAGCCGTGCGAGATGTACTGTCGCAACCTGGCCCGGCCCTGCTCGACGTCAAGGTCAACCGCTACGAGTTGGTTATGCCGCCGAAGATCGAAGTAGGTCAAGTGCTGCACACGGCGCTTTATTCGGCCAAGGCGATCATCGCCGGTCGCGGCAAGGAAATTGAAGAACTGGTGCGCACCAACTTCCTCGATTGACCCAACAAAACCGACGGCGCTCTATCGAAGCGTCGTCGGCTTGCATCACGCGTCACTTCCTCAAAGCACCCTGACCAAACATGTGCTTGCGCGCTTCTTCATCGGTGGCAAGATCCGTCTTGCCCTTGATCGTATCGGCCAGCGCGTACGCCCGCTTGGTGGCATCACGATCGCGAATGTGACCGAACCATGCCTTCAGATTTGGGAAATCGTCCAGCGACATGCCCTGCGCCTCGTATGGCACGATCCATGGATAGGCGGCCATATCGGCGATCGTGTAATCCTTGCCGGCGATGAAGGCACGTCCCTCCAGTCGCTTGTCCAGCACGCCGTAGAGGCGGCGCGTTTCGTTGACGTAGCGGTCGATCGCGTAGGGGATCTTCTCTGGTGCATAACGATTGAAGTGATGGTTCTGACCCAGCATGGGGCCCAGCCCACCGACCTGCCAGAACAGCCACTCGGTAACGATATAGCGTTCCCGCACCTGTGTTGGCAAAAATTTGCCGGTCTTCTCGGCAAGGTACTGCAGGATCGCGCCGGACTCGAAAATGCTCAACGGTTCACCGCCGCCGAGTGGATCGGTATCGACCATGGCGGGCATCTTGTTGTTTGGTGAAATCTTCAGATACGCCGGCGTGAACTGCTCGCCCTTGCCGATATTCACCGGCTTGATTTCATAAGGAACATCCGCCTCTTCCAGAAACATCGTGATCTTGTGGCCATTCGGCGTCGGCCAGTAATGCAGTTCGATCATGGAAAATCCTCGGGCAAGCAGCAGGCGGAGTGAGACCTCCGGATGAATATGAGCCATGCACCGATAAGACTTTGCGAAGAAAGGCCGCGGCGGTCGTCAACCCGCAGCAAGTGCCTCGCGTTGATCGACGTGTTGCCAACGCTTGATACCCAACTGGAGATATCACCATGAAGTTTGCCAGCCGTGTTGCCCTGCTCGGTCTTGCCGCCAGCATCGGCGCTGCCAGTACCGCCTATGCAGCGCCGTTTCAGGACATGCCGCCACCTGGAGACAACACCACCGCCACACCAGCGCAACACGCCATGCCCGATCCACAAAAGCAGACCGCGCGACTGACCCGCAAGCTACAGCTGACACCGGATCAAGCCGCCAAGATCGAGCCGATCCTGCAGAATCATCAGCAGCAAATGCAGCAGATGCGGGCCGATGCATCGAGCTCACCGCACGATCAGCATCAAAAAATGCGTGCGCTCAAACAGGATACCGACAGTCAGATCGAGGCGATCCTCACCGACAGCCAGCGCCAGCAGTATCAGCAGATGCAGCAGGAAGCCATACAGCATCGACGTGACAACAAACAGGGTTCGCCCGGCGCAGGTGGCGGGGATGACGGCGGCAACCCCTGAGCAGCAGGAAGCTGACGTTGAAGTGATAGCTGCTTGGATAGTCAACCCGGCTCGCAAGCATCGGTAATTATTTGCCGATGCAGAACGAGCTGAAGATAGCGCCCAGCAGATCATCGCTGCTGTAGTTGCCGGTGATTTCGCCAAGCGCCAGCTGCCCCTGGCGAAGTTCTTCGGCGGCGATTTCGCCAGCGCGCTGTTCGCCCAGATACAGGGCGGTGTGCTGCAAATGGACGTCTACTTGTTGCAGCGCCAGCACATGACGGCGACGTGCGCTGAATGCACCTTCGCCGCTGCCGGCCCCGGCAAGATTCTTCAAGGTATCGCGCAGAGTTTCGAGGCCTTCGCCGGTCTTTGCCGAGGCCCATAGCCAACGGCGGCCATCGCGCTGTTCGCTATGTGGGTGATCGCCGTCCAGATCGATCTTGTTG
This sequence comes from Rhodanobacter sp. A1T4, assembly GCF_014207185.1. GTDB lineage: Bacteria > Pseudomonadota > Gammaproteobacteria > Xanthomonadales > Rhodanobacteraceae > Rhodanobacter. The sequence goes on along the minus strand of NZ_JACHCP010000005.1, from coordinate 332,052 downwards.
ACCAGCACCAACTGCTCGACGCTTTCGGGAACATCCGAGAGCAGAGCGAGATCATCGTCAGCCTGCCTTGCATCGGTCACCAGCAACGCGACATCGGCGCGATGCAGCTCGCTGTGGGCGCGACGCACCCCCTCGCGCTCGATGTCATCATCGGTCTCGCGCAGGCCTGCGGTGTCCGCCAATTCCAGCACGATGCCGTCAAAGCTCAACTGCTCGCGCAGCACATCGCGCGTCGTGCCCGCCGTCGCATTGACGATGGCGCGATCGCTACCGGCCAACGCGTTCAACAGGCTGGACTTGCCCGCATTCGGACGTCCAACGATGGCCACGCGCAATCCATCGTTGAGACGCAATCCACGCAACGTCTCGCGCAGCAGCTCGGCCAGTTCGGCTTGCACTGCCAGGAGCTGACGATTGATGGCCGGATCGGCGAGAAAGTCGATTTCCTCTTCCGGAAAATCGATCGCCGCTTCGATATGCACACGCAAGGCAATCAGCGACTGCAGCAGCGTATCAACCTTGCGTGAGAACACCCCTTCCATCGACTGCAGCGCAGCGCGCGCGCCGGCCTGCGAACGTGAAGCGATGAGATCGGCCACCGCTTCGGCCTGCGCCAGGTCGAGCTTGCCGTTGAGGAAGGCGCGCTCGGTGAACTCACCCGGCCGCGCCAGCCGAGCACCCAGCTCGCACACGCGGCGCAGCAACAGATCCAGCAGTACTGCGCTGCCGTGACCTTGCAGTTCCAGTACGTGCTCGCCGGTATACGAAGCGGGGGCGGGGAAATGCAGCAACAGGCCGCGATCGATCAGCTCGCCGGCTACATCACGAAAGGCGATTAAATGCGCGTAGCGCGGGCTCGGTATATGGCCCAACAATGTTTGCGCAATCGCCGGCACTGCCGGGCCGGATACACGCACCACACCCACACCGCCCATGCCGGGCGCGCTGGCAATGGCAGCAATCGTGTCGCTGGATGGATCGGGTGACGGTGTGAGGGTCATCGGCATGCACTCTAAACGAAGACAGCCGCGATGGTTTCCCGATCGCGGCTGTCGATGTCTCTAATTCTCTTACACGCAGCCTCAGGCGGCTTTGCTTCCTTCTTCACGATCCACGTGATGGGTCACCCACCACTGCTGGCCCAGACCCACAAGGCCATTGATCGCGTAATACAGGCACAGACCCGAAGGATAAAAGGCGAACAGCAGCGTAAACAGCAGCGGCATCACCTTCATCATGCGCGCCTGCGCCGGATCCATGCCGGCGGCTGCAGGGTTGAGCCACTGCGTGCCCAGCATCACCAGCGCATAGATGATCGGCAGGATGTAGAACGGATCGGGCGAGCTGAGATCGGGGATCCACAGGAACGATGCGTGACGCAGCTCGATGCTGTATTCCAGCACGTAGAACAGGCCAAGAAACACCGGCATCGTGATCAGCACCGGCAGACAGCCGCCCATCGGATTGACCTTCTCCTTCTTGTACAGCTCCATAGTGGCCTGCTGCATCTTCAGCTTGTCGTCGCCGTAACGCTCCTTCAGCTGGGCGATACGCGGCTGCAGCTTGCGCATCTTGGCGCTGGACTTGTACTGGACGGCGGTCAGCTTCCAGGTCACGCCCTTGATCAGCAGCACCAGCAGGATGATCGCCACGCCCCAGTTATGCGCGATGGCATGCAGCTGCGACAGCACCCAGTGCATCGGCACCGCGATCGCCTTGAACATGCCGTAGTCAATGGTCAGGTCCAGGCCCGGCGCAATGGCGTCGAGGCTGCCCTGAATATTCGGGCCGAGATAAAGCTGCGACTGACTGGAGCTCGTTTGGCCGGGTGCCACGCTCAGCGCCGGCCCCATCGTGCGGATCAGGTAATGCGGCTGGCCGCTGTCCGGATTGATCGTACTGGTGACGTAGTGATCCATCTCGCCCGGCGGTGGAATCCAGGCGGCAAAGAAGTACAGCTTCAGCATCGCTGCCCAACCACCCTTGATCTGGCTGTCGAGCTGATCCTTCGGCTCGGAGAAACTCTTGAAGGACAACTTCTCGAATTTTTCGCCCGTGTACCAGCCGGCACCCTGGGCAAAGCGTGTCTGCGGATCGGTATAACCCTTGATCCAGCTGCTGGGCTTGGGCGGTGCGGCACGCAGCAGCTGCTGGTAGGCGTAGCCCTGCCACGACTGGCTGCCACCGTTGTCGATGCGCTGAGTCAGACCGATCTCGTAACTGCCGCGCTTGAACGTATAGGTTTTGGTGACTTTCAGACCGGCAGCGTCCTGCCAGGTGAGATCAACTTTCAGCTCGTTCTGTCCGGGCGCCAGCGAGTAGTTGCTCTGCGCGGCGGTGAAGATCGCCTGATGGTTCGGCTGATCCGCTGGCGCCTTGTCGCTGCTGCTGACCAGGCCGTTCTGTGCCACGAAATAATCATCGTCGCTGTTGTCCAGCAGCACCGTCGGTGGCGGGTTGGGCTGGTTGTGGGTCGGCGGTAGTGAAGGGTAGGCCAGCAGCTGAGTCTTCACCACACTGCCACCGCGCGTATCCACGGTCAGATGCAGGACATCGGTGTCGATGCTGATCAGCTTGGCGGTCGTTGCACTGGGCGACGACGCGGTTCCAGCCGTCTGAGCCGCACCCGGAATAGCGACGCTGGCTGTGGCGGCACCCTCGTTGGTAGCGATCGGAACGCTGCCATCGGATGGCGTGGCCGCGCTGCTTGAGCTGGCGACCGGTGTGGATGGCGGCAGCGGCGCGTAATCCTTCCCCCAGGCCAGAAACAGGAAATACCCCACGGCGAACAGGGCGAACATGAGAAAGGTGCGCGTTTGATTCATCGCGTAGCAAATCCGGGTAACGCCACGACAATGCAGAGCCGCGGAAGGTCAGGGAGGGAAGGTCGGATAAAGACTGGAGTCAACACGGAATTGTGGCGGTCGCAGCGGCCGGCTTCAATGGTGGGCAGATTCAGCGAACGGTTTCGCTGCGAGTCGCGAGCAACTTCTTCCACAGCAAATCGATTTCAGCGAGCAAATCCGGACCGGGAACACCGGCAGCCTGCTCTCGAGCCATCACCATCAGATCCACTGCCGGCAGCTGATGACGAACACGCCGAAACGATTCGCGCAGCAGTCGTTTGATCCGGTTGCGCTCGACGGCGCGCTTGGAAACCCGCTTGGATATCGCCAGGCCAAGCCGGGCATGACCGAGCTCGTTGCCGCGATAGCGCATATGAAAACAGCGGCCGCCTGCGCGTCCGCTGCTCGACCGCAATGCGGCGAATTCGGCCGGCCGGCGTAACCGCGCATCGCGCGGCAGACCGGCGGATTGCATGATCTACCGCTCGATTACGGGATCAGGCGCTTGCGGCCTTTCGCACGACGGGCATTGATGATCTTGCGACCATCGGCCGTGGCCATGCGGGCACGGAAACCGTGCGTGCGCGCGCGCTTGAGCTTGCTGGGCTGGAAGGTCCGCTTCATGGCGTACTCCGAAGGGAATGTTAATAAAAGGTCGCAAAGTATGTCCGGTATGCAGTACGACTGTCAAATCGGATTGACATCACGCCTGCATCGACCTGTGGACAGGGCTGTGCGCAACCATGTGGATAATTCGCCCTGATGGTGCCGGCGCTGCTGCTAGACTTGGCTGCCCGCCATGCGCGAAAGCGCCCTAAAGTCCGTGGTTGAAACTATTCATGAGTGATTTGTGGCGGCGCTGCCTTGAGCGTCTGGAAGGCATTGTAAGCGCCGAAGACCTGCACACCTGGCTGATGCCCTTGCAGGCACGTGATGACGCGGATGGCTTGCAGCTGTTTGCGCCCAATTCCTACACGTTGGACACGGTGAAAGACCGTTATCTGTCGCTGATAGGCGAAGTGCTGAACCAACTGGCCGGACGTGCCATAACCGTTCGCGTGGATGTCGGTTCCAATTCGGCAAGGCCGCCGGCGCCGGCAAAAGCCGCTGTTTCTCCGCGCGCAAAGACGACGGAACCAACTGCGCCGGCGTTCAATCACAACCTCGATCCGCACTACACCTTCGAAACCTTCGTCGAAGGCAAGTCGAACCAGCTGGGCAAGGCTGCCGCGATGCAAGTGGCGACCAACCCGGGCCGCGCGTATAACCCGCTGTTGCTTTACGGCGGCACCGGCTTGGGCAAGACCCATCTGATGCACGCTGCAGGTAATCTGATGCGCGAACACAATCCCAACTGCAAGGTGCTTTACCTGCGCTCGGAGCAGTTTGTTGGTTCGATGATCGAAGCTTTGCGCGCCAAGAGCATGGATGAGTTCAAGAAACGCTTTCGTTCGGTCGATGCGCTGCTGATCGACGATATTCAGTTCTTTGCAGGCAAGGACACGACGCAGGAAGAGTTTTTCCATACGTTCAACGCGCTGTTCGAATCCAAACAGCAGATCATCCTCACCTGCGACCGCTATCCGAAAGAAGTGGACAAGCTGGAGCCGCGGCTGAAGTCGCGGCTGGGCTGGGGATTGAGCGTAGCGATCGAGCCACCGGACTTCGAGACGCGGGCAGCGATTCTGCTGGCCAAGGCACACGAGAAGGGCGTCGCGGTGGACGAAAGTGTGGCGATGCTGCTAGCCAAGCGCATCCGCTCGAATGTTCGCGATCTCGAAGGCGCGCTGAACACGCTGGCAGCACGCGCCAATTTCTACGGCAAGCCCATCACCACCGATTTTGCCGAGGAAACTCTGCGTGATCTGCTGGCGACTCACGCCCAGGCCATCACCATTCCGAATATCCAGAAGATCACGGCCGAATACTTCAACGTACGCTTGCAGGATCTGTTGTCCAAGCGTCGCGTGCGTTCGTTGGCAAGACCGCGACAGATGGCGATGACCTTGTCCAAGGAATTGACCGAACACAGCCTGCCGGAGATCGGCGAGGCTTTTGGTGGGCGCGACCATACGACCGTGATGCATGCCTGCAAGACCATTCGCAAATTCGTCGAAACCGATGCACGCATGCGCCAGGACTGGGAACAATTGATTCGTACACTGACCGGCTGACCGTGACCTGTTGCAATATCGCGGCAAAGCTTAGGATAAGCATGCTTGCAGGCTGTGGATAAGAAGTGGATGAATTGGCGATCGGACTTATCCACAAACGACACACAGGTAAATAGCCAGCACAAGCACAAGCACAAATCAGTGCAAGTTTTTGATTTTAATAGAAAATTGAAAGAATAAAAGTTATCCACCGCCTCTACTACTACTACTAAACTTCTTTTAAAAGACAGAACAGCAGTTACAGGAAAGCATAACCATGCAATTCAGCATCCAACGAGAAGTGCTGCTCAAACCCTTGCAGCAAGTAGTCGGCGTGGTGGAACGCCGTCAGACACTCCCTGTGCTGGCAAACCTGCTGGTCAAGGTTGCCGATGGCCGAGTGTCTTTTACCGGTACCGATCTTGAAGTCGAGATGGTGGCAACCACCGAAGCAGAGAAACTGGATGATGGTGAGATCACCATTCCAGCCCGAAAGCTTTTTGATATCGTCAAGGCATTGCCGGATGGCGCAAAGATCGAGCTGAAGCTCAACGGCGATCGCGTAGCACTTAATGCAGGTCGTAGTCGTTTCACCTTGACTACACTTCCCGCCAGCGAATTCCCAACGGTTGACGAAATCGAACTCGTCGAGAAAGTCAGCCTTCCCGAAGAAGTACTGCGTGATTTGATGGAGCGCACTTCATTCGCGATGGCGAATCAGGACGTCCGCTATTACTTGAACGGCATGCTGCTGGATTTGCAAGAGCACACACTTCGCTGCGTAGCCACCGACGGTCATCGTCTGGCGATGAAGGAAACCCAGCTGCAGAGTTCCGTGACAACGCGTCGGCAGATCATCATTCCGCGCAAAGGCGTCAATGAGCTGGTTGGCTTGCTTGAATCCGGTGATGGCGAAGTCGAGCTTGAGTTTGGCCGCAATCATCTTCGGGTGCATCGGGGCGATGTCGTTTTCACATCGAAGTTGATTGATGGTCGGTTCCCGGATTACGAGGCAGTAATTCCGCTCGGAGCAGACAAAACGGCGACGCTGGATCGTGAAGTTCTGCGTGGCGCTTTGCAACGCGCGGCGATTCTCTCGAACGAAAAATATCGTGGCGTTCGTCTGGAGCTCTCGCCTGGCAAACTGCGCATCGTTGCGCATAATCCGGAACAGGAAGAAGCAGTCGAGGAAGTGGAGGCGGACACCCACGTGTCTGATCTCGCTGTTGGTTTCAACGTGGGCTATTTGCTGGATGCCTTGGCCGCGCTACGCGGCGACAAGGCCCGATTGAGCCTGCGTGACGCCCAGTCCAGCTGTCTGGTACAGGAACACGACAACGAGCATTCCCGTCACGTGATCATGCCGTTGCGCCTCTGACCTCTGTTGCATGGTTATCGCTTCGAATTATCGTGAGTTTGAACGCCGGAACTTCCTCAGGAGATTCCGGCGTTTTTACGTGCGCGAGTCTTTCGCATGAGGATTGAGCGGCTTCGTATCAACGGTTTACGCTGCCTGACCGATATCGATCTCGCATTGAATCCGGCGATCAACCTTTTTATCGGTGACAACGGCGCAGGCAAAACCAGCGTTCTTGAAGCGGTGTTTTTGTTGTCCCATGCCAGTTCGTTTCGCAGCGGAGCAAAAGACGCCTTGCTCCAGCGTGGTGCCAGCCAACTATCGGTCTTTGCCGAGTTGCGTCATTCGGATGATCGGCTGGGTCGAATAGGTCTTGGTCGTGGCTCTGCTCGCTGGGAAGCGAAGGTTGACGGTGAAAATGTTGCGCTCGGCCAACTGGTGCGTCAGTGCGCTGTGGTTTGCTTCGAACCGGGATCACACGCACTCATCGCCGGAGCTGCTGAAGAACGAAGGAGGTATCTCGACTGGGGCGTGTTCCACGTGGAACACGACTTTCTTTCCAGTTGGCGACGCTATCAGCGCGCGTTAAAGCAGCGGAACAGCCTTCTTCGGTCAAACACTATCGTCCCTGATGAACTTTTCGAACCTTGGGAGAACGAATTGACTCAGACGGCCGAGCGGATTGATAGCTTCCGACGCGCCTATCTTGATCTATTGCGTCCCAAGCTAGCTTCGAGTGCAGCTGGACTTCTCCCTGAGCTGGGAGGACTGGAGTTGCGCTATCGCAGGGGATGGGCAGAAGACACAGATCTTGGCCGTTTGCTCCAGGAACAACGGGGTAGGGATATCGCCCGCGGACACACAACGGTTGGACCACACCGCGCGGATTGGTCGATCGCTTTTGAGCACGCACCGTTGCGCGAGCATCTCTCGCGCGGACAGGAAAAATTGACCGCTTTAGGCTGCATGCTGGCGCAAGCGCAGCTTCACGCTGACTGTTGCGGTGAGTGGCCCGTGGTCTGCCTGGATGATCTGGCCTCTGAACTAGATCAGGCCCATCAAACGGCAGTCGTCGAGCAGTTGATCGCAGCCGGTGCGCAGGTTCTGCTGACCGGCACTGAAGCACCGCGGGCCTTGAGTGCGATTTCAACCAGCATGTTCCACGTGGAACAGGGCTTGGTCGCGCGCCTGCTATAATCGCAAGGTTGCATCCATCGACAATGCATAACCCTTGCTCGACCCGTCACCGCGCCATCGCGATGGGTCGCTGGCGCCAGGAAACGGTCATCGAATGAACGAAGAATCCACCAACGAACCGACGTACGACTCGAGTAACATCAAGGTACTGAAAGGTCTGGAAGCGGTGCGCAAGCGCCCCGGCATGTACATCGGCGATACCGATGACGGCACCGGCCTGCATCACATGGTGTTCGAAGTGGTGGATAACGCCATCGACGAAGCGTTGGCGGGTTATTGCGACAGAGTCATCGTTACCATCCATGAGGATGAGTCGGTCAGCGTGATCGACAACGGCCGCGGTATCCCAGTGGATACACATCCGGAAGAGGGCCGTTCCACCGCTGAGGTGGTGATGACGGTGCTGCACGCTGGTGGCAAGTTTGATGCGAACTCCTACAAGGTTTCCGGCGGCCTGCACGGCGTTGGCGTCTCGGTGGTCAACGCGTTGAGTGAGCACTTGTGGCTCACCATTTACCGCGGCGACGAGGAATACCAGCAGGAGTACGCCCACGGCGAGCCGCTGTATCCGCTCAAATCGGTCGGTGCATCGAGCAAGCGCGGCACCCTGGTTCGCTTCAAGCCCAGCCCGGCCACGTTCACCAACAATCTCGAGTTTCACTACGATATTCTGGCCAAGCGTCTGCGAGAACTGGCCTTCCTCAACTCCGGCGTCACGATCGAGCTGAAGGACGAGCGCGGCGATGGCCGATCCGACACGTTTGCCTACGAAGGCGGCATCCGCTCCTTCGTGCAACATCTGGCGCAGCTGAAGACCGCGTTGCACTCGAACGTGATCAGCCTGACTGCGGAGCAGGACGGGATCACGGTGGAAGTGGCGATGCAGTGGACCGACTCCTACCAGGAATCGATGTACTGCTTTACCAACAATATTCCGCAGCGCGATGGTGGTACGCATCTCACCGGTTTTCGCGCCGCACTGACCCGTTCGCTGCAAAGCTACATCGAGAAATCCGGTCTGGCGAAAAACGCCAAGGTCACGCCGACCGGCGACGACATGCGCGAAGGCATGATTGCCGTGCTGTCGGTCAAGGTGCCCGATCCTAAGTTCTCCTCGCAGACCAAGGACAAGCTGGTCTCGTCCGAGGTCAAGACGGTGGTGGAGCAGGTCGTCAACGAGAAGCTGGGCGAGTTCCTGCTCGAACATCCGAACGAAGCGAAGGCGATCGCTTCCAAGGTGGTCGATGCTGCCCGCGCCCGTGAAGCCGCCCGCAAGGCACGCGAGATGACCCGCCGCAAGGGCGCGCTGGACATCGCCGGTCTGCCCGGCAAGCTGGCCGACTGCCAGGAGAAGGATCCGGCGCTGTGCGAACTGTTCCTGGTCGAGGGCGATTCGGCCGGCGGCTCGGCCAAGCAGGGCCGCAACCGCAAGACCCAGGCTGTGCTGCCGCTGAAGGGCAAGATCCTGAATGTCGAGAAGGCACGTTTCGACCGCATGCTGGCCTCGGCCGAGGTCGGCACGCTGATCACCGCGCTAGGCACCGGCATCGGCAAGGACGAGTACAACCCGGACAAGCTGCGTTACCACCGCATCATCCTGATGACCGATGCGGACGTCGACGGTTCGCATATCCGCACCCTGCTGCTGACGTTCTTCTATCGCCAGATGCCCGAACTGATCGAGCGCGGTCACATCTACATCGGCCTGCCGCCGCTGTACAAGGTGAAGCAGGGCAAGCAGGAGTTGTACATCAAGGACGACACGGCGCTAAACGATTACCTAATCTCCAGTGCGGTCGACAACGCCGCGCTGACCTACAGCCCGGATGCACCGCCGATCACCGGCGAGGCGCTCGAAAAGCTGCTGCGCAGCTACCAGCAGGCGCTCGACCAGATCGCCAAGTTGTCGCACCGCTTCGACGCTACCGTGCTCAACGCGATGCTCGAGCACACGCCGCTGGAGCCGGCGTTGTGGGCCGATCCGGCAGTTATGCAGACTTGGCTAACGCAGGCCGAACAGCGACTGGCCGCGAGTGGCTTGGGTAAACCGCGCTACAAACTGTCGTTGCGGGCGGCCGTCGGTGAACAGCCTGCCGCCATCGAAGTGGTACGCGAGCAGCATGGACTCAGCCACACCTGGTTTCTGCCGCAGCCGTTCTTCGCCAGCAACGAGTTTCGTCCCATCCTCGCCGTCAGTCAGCAGGTGGCGGCCATGATCCAGGCCGATGCCGTGGTTCGTCGTGGCAACGCGTCGCGCGGCGTGCTCAGCTTTGTCGAAGCCCGCAACTGGCTGCTCGACGAAGCGAAAAAAGGCCGCAGCATCCAGCGATTCAAGGGTCTGGGCGAAATGAATCCGGAGCAGCTGTGGGAAACCACGGTGAACCCGGAAACGCGCCGCATGCTGCAGGTGGGTGTGGAAGATGCCATCGCCGCCGATCAGATGTTCTCGATGCTGATGGGCGAGGCGGTAGAGCCTCGCCGGGATTTTATCGAGGCGAACGCTCTCAAGGTCGCCAATCTGGACGTCTGAGGATCGGTTGAGCGGGTCAAATGTATTCGGCAAATTTGACCCGCTTGCAATCTTCGTAGCGAATATTCGCGTCGAGTGATCGTAAAACCTTCAAGTTTTTGATTTTAATGAATATTTAATGCGGCAGTGCGACTTGTTATACGGTGCCCGCTCGGGTTAATCTCCCTAGTCAACTCGCGGTTTTAAAACGAGCATCGAATGATGAGGATCACCATGAAGCATGTCCACGGATTCACCACACTGGCGAGCGCCGCCCTGATGCTGATGTTGGCGAGCAGCCCGGTGCTGGCGAAAGACAGCCCGTCCAAGGACAAGCCGGAAGTGCAGTATCCCAACGCTACCCGCGTCGCGCCCAAGCTCGACCTGACCAGCGAAAAGGATCAGAAAAACGTCAATGCCGGTCTTGATGCGGTAAGCGCAAATGACAAGGCAAAAGCACTGCAGTATCTGCAGCCCATCGTCGATGGCAGCAAGAGCAAATATGCCCAGGCGCTCGCCTTGCAGGGTCTGGCCACGATCAAGTATCAGGTCGACAACGATCCCAAGGGCGCCATCGCGTTGCTGCAGCAGTCACTGGCCAATGGCGTCATGCCCAACGACACCTATTTCCAGCTGGAATACATGCTGGCGCAGTTCCAGGTCGCCGACGAGGAATACCAGCCCGCGCTGGACACTCTTACCAAGTGGCGCGCCGAGGGCAAAAAGGAAACCGCTAACTCCTACGCACTCGAAGGCAATATTGATTATCGGCTGGGCAAATTCCCCGAAGCCATTACCGCCATCAAGAAAGCGCAATCGTTGACCGACAAACCCGAGGCGAGCTGGAACCAGATTCTCATGGCCAGCTACTCGCAGTCCGGCCAGGGCGATCAAGCCGCGCAGGTTGCGCAACAGCAGCTTGCCGCCAATCCGAACGACCCCAATGCGCTCGACAATGCTGTCGCCGTATTGATGCAGGCGAACAAGAATGACGAAGCCATCCAGGTCATGGAAAAGGCCCGTGCCAGCGGCACGCTGAAAACCGAAGCCAACTACGTCAATCTGGCCAAGCTCTATCTGATCCGCGCCCAGTCCAGCAACACCGACTCGAAGCCCGACGCAAGCAAGTCTGCGCAGGTGCTGGAGGAGGGCATGGGCAAAAGCATCGTCACGCCCAGTGCAGAGAACTACCTGCTCCTCGGCGAAGCCGACGAGCTCTCTGACAACACCAGCGGCGCCGTTGATGCCTATACCAAGGCGCTGCCAACGGCCAAAGACGGCGAGGCCGCCGTTCGCGGCGGACAGATCCTGCTGTCGGAGCAGAAATACAGTCAGGCAAAGTCGATGATCCAGCAAGGCATCGATAAAGGAGTCAAGCAAAAGGGTTCGGCATACATGCTGCTGGCCAATAGCGAGATCGGCCTCAAAGACAAACCCGCTGCCATCGCTGCAATGAAACAGGCTGCTCAGGATCCGCAGACCGCCGACAAGGCAAAGGCGTGGCTGAAAAAGGCTGGCGCGGGTAAATAATATCGAAGGTAAATGCCTCGCAGGCCAGATGGACATCCATTTATCTGCCCTTCAGAGCTATACAAAAGTCATATGCTGTTGTACCGTTGAAAACCTTTCCCTGCGTCTCCCCAGCGGCGAGTTCCGTCCATACACCAGACGGTTTTCAGGCCACGCCCTGCGGCAACGTTTTCTCCCGATTGATCAGCTTCAGACAGTGAAAGATGGCCTCAAGTAACCACGAAAACGAGAACGATGCCTTCAGTTGGAAGCGCACTCTGGCGCTTGCATTCGCGATTGGACTCCACGCATTTGCGTTCTTGCTGATGGTGGCGCCGATGGCCCCCCCGCATCAGGAAAACAAGGAAGCGGAAAAGGTCGTCAAGGTGAATTTCATCGAGCCGCCGCCACCGCCGCCGCCGCCGCCACCGCCGCCGCCGGAGCCGCCAAAGCAGCCGCCGCCGAAAATCATCCAGCAGGTCAAGCCGCCACCGACCCCGCCGCCGCCGACTCCGCCGCCGGCAGTGGATGAGGTATCGCAGAATGCGGTACAGGCACCGCCACCGTCGCCGCCAGCGCCGCCAGCGCCACCGGCAGATATTGCCGCCGGTTCGGATCTCAGCTACGGCAATCGCCCACAGCCGAGTTATCCGCCGCAGGCTGTCCGCCAGCACCACACGGGCACGGTGACCTTGCTGATCCTGGTCGGCCTGGATGGCGTACCGAAGGACGTCAAGGTGGAGAAGTCCAGCGGGTTCCGCGAGCTGGATCGCGCGGCAATGGATGCGGTACAAAAGTGGCGCTTCAATCCGGAGGTCAAGAACGGAAAGAAGGTGGAAGGCTATGCACGCGTTCCAATCAACTTCAACTTGGCCGAGTAATTAATCATCTGTCATCCGACGTCATTGGATTACAGTTACAGTTCACGCTTGACTTCCTAGGGTAGCGTTATGTTCTTACAGACTCCTGCAGCATCCGACGCCGCGCAAGCGGGCGGCACCAGCAACGCCGAAGCCATGAAGCAGATGGGTTTCGACCACCTGATACATCACTTCGACGCCCTCGGCTGGATCGTCTTTGTGACCTTGGTGGTGATGTCCTTCTCCTCTTGGTACTTCATCATCGCCAATGCGATCCGCAATGCGATGGTGAATTCGCGCCGAGACAAAGTGATTGATGGTTTTTGGAATAACGGCTCCACCCAGGACGCGATTCGCGAGCTGGAAGCGCAGCCCAAGGGCGAACCGTTCTCGAAGATTGCATTGGACGCTGCCTCGGCAGTGGCCCATCACCAGCAGTCTTCAACCGGTGCCGGCCGCCTCGCCGAGTCGCTGAGCCGTTCGGAATTCATCGACCGCGCGCTTCGTCAGGCGGTGTCGCGCGAGAGCCTGCGTCTGGAAGGTGGTCTGACCCTGCTGGCAACGGTGGGTTCTTCCGCACCGTTCGTCGGCTTGCTCGGTACCGTCTGGGGCATCTACAACGCTCTTATCGGCATTGCAGCTACCGGCAACGCCTCGATGAGCGCTGTGGCAGGTCCCGTCGGTGAGGCTCTGATCATGACCGCGTTCGGTCTGTTCACCGCCATCCCGGCCGTGCTCGCCTACAACTTCTTCAATCGCTCCAACCGTCTGACGTACGCTCGCTTCGACGAATTCGCGCATGACCTGCACGACTTCTTCGCTACCGGCTCGCGCGTCGAAGGCGCCGCACCGACCCTGAAGTGAGGTCTGACTCATGGCTATGAGCTCAGGTGGTAATTCCGGTGGTCCGATGTCGGAGATCAATGTCACGCCGCTAGTCGACGTGATGTTGGTACTACTGATCATCTTCATGATCACGGCGCCGCTGATGTCGCACACGGTAACGATCGAATTGCCGGTCGCCAACCCGAAGTCCAAGGACGAGCCGGTCAAGACGCCGCCGCTTGATCTCGCGGTCAAGCAGGATGGCAGCTTGTATTTCAACGATCGCCCGATCACGGCGGCTGAGCTGAAGGCGCAGTTCCTGGTGAAGGCTCAGCAGACGCCGCAGCCGGAACTGCAGATCCGTGCCGACAAGTCCACCGAGTTCAAGATCGTGAAAAAGATCATCAGTGACGCAAAAGACTCGGGCATGGTGCACGTCGCATTCTTGACCACCGCTCCATTGAAGGGACAGTGACGTATGGCCTTTACCAGCAATAGCGGCGGCGGCCCGATGGCGGACATCAACGTCACGCCGTTGGTCGACGTGATGCTGGTGCTGCTGATCATTTTCATGATCACGGCACCGGTGCTTTCGCTCAAGATCAAGGTCGATCTGCCGCAGCCGAATCAAAACATCCCTCCACCGACCAATCCGAAGGATCCTATCCATCTCAAGATCGATCAGAGTGGTGCGTTCTACTGGAACGATACGCCGGTGGATGAGTTGGGCTTGAAGGCACAGCTGGCCGTCATCGCCCAGCAGCCGGATCCGGCTGAAATCCAGATCGCGGCAGACGACGCAGCGGCCTATCAGTATGTGGCACGCGTGCTGGCAGATGCGAAGAGCTACAACCTGACCAAGATTGGATTTGCCGATAGCCAGTGATCTGAGAGTTTCTCAAATCGCTTACAAAACAAGCCCCCGCCTCGAGCGGGGGTTTGCTTTTGGTGGACTGAACTTCAGTCACAGCTATTGGCAATGCTCAGCGCAGGATTTGCACATAGTTGCGCACGGTCGAAGCCAGACCTTCATACAGTGCTTCACCGATCAAAGCGTGCCCGATCGATACTTCGGCCAATCCGGGAATCGCTGCCTTGAAGGTGCCTAGATTCGCCTGACTGAGATCGTGTCCTGCATTGACTGCCAATCCTGCCCGTTGTGCCCGGCGGGCGGTGTCCGCGCAGGCGGCCAGGGCTGCCCCGGGCTTTCCTTCGACAAACGCTTGCGCATAGGGACCGGTATAAATTTCGATCCGCTCGACACCAATCACCACGGCCGAATCGAAATTTTCGGTACCGGCATCGACAAACAGGCTGACGCGGCAACCCAGCTCAAGCAGCTCGGCCACCAGCGGACGCAGGCGATCGATATCACGTTCGAGATCAAAACCGTGATCGGAGGTGATCTGACCATCACTATCCGGCACCAGGGTCACCTGGGTCGGCCGTACCTCGCGAGCGAGCGCAATGAGCCCGGGATACTCTCCGCGCGCACCGGCAAACGGATTGCCTTCGATGTTGTATTCCACCCGACCCCGTAGCAACGCGGCCAGCGCGCGCACGTCGTCCGGTCGCACGTGGCGAAGGTCGGGCCGTGGATGCACAGTAATGCCGCCGCAGCCAGACTCAATGCAAGTCTGCGCCGCCTTGCAGATGTCCGGTTCATCGCCGCCGCGCGAATTACGCAGAACTGCGATTTTATTGAGATTGACGCTGAGCAAAGTCATGGCGGCGAAACGATTCCGTCAGTTGGAGATGATGCGCGGGATAGCGATGCCTAGATTAGCCGAGCGACGTGAACGCTGTTGTATCGCTCAAAGCTTATGTCGCAACTATCCAGCTTTGGATCTGTCTTGCTGGGCCACGCCACGCTAGAGCAGCGAAATAGTCGTCGCCGACATCAAGTC
Source organism: Rhodanobacter sp. A1T4 (assembly GCF_014207185.1). Classification (GTDB taxonomy): domain Bacteria; phylum Pseudomonadota; class Gammaproteobacteria; order Xanthomonadales; family Rhodanobacteraceae; genus Rhodanobacter. The sequence goes on along the minus strand of NZ_JACHCP010000005.1, from coordinate 316,889 downwards.
GCTGCAGCTGCCAGGCAAGAGCGTCATCACCGTCGAGCCACTGCAGCATGAGTTGTCCATGCACATTCGCCACATGGAGACGATCAAGCCCGAACGCGATACCTCGACCGACGGCCTTCAAGACAGCTTCCTTTGCTGTCCATAATTCGAGAAACGCGACGTTGCGTGTTTCGGCCTGTAGCGCATTCAAAGCGGCCAGTTCGGCCTTGCAGAAATAGTGCTCGGCAATATCCAGCGCGCGCGCGCGATCACGTCGGCGTTCGATATCTATGCCGGGAGTGAGGTGTCTTCCAATCGCGATCAGCGCGTAATCACCGCTGTGTGACCAGTTGAATCCCAATGATGCGTCGTGCGCCGGATCAAGCGCTGGTCGTCCAAACTCGCCATCGACCAGTGCGACATCATCGCTGGATATCCCAAGATATGCGCCCAGCAGCTGTTGTAAAGGGTTGCGCTTCTGCTGTCGTTGATATGACAGGCGAAACACGTGTACTTCGTCATCGCGCAGTCGCTGAGCGATCAGCCCGATGCTCTGCATATCCGTGGATTTCATGCCTGGATCTTACCGCCAGCACAACGAGTGCTGGCATTCTGCAGCAAAGCATCAGGATTCATCGGATGGCTATTTGATAAGTCGCTCATCGACCAGGCTCTTCACGACGCCGGGGTCAGCGAGTGTGGAAATATCGCCCAGCTGGTCGGGTAGATTCTCACCGATCTTGCGCAGAATGCGGCGCATGATTTTACCTGAGCGCGTTTTCGGCAAACCCGGTGCCCACTGGATGTAATCCGGCGTAGCAATGGGTCCAATTTCCTTGCGTACCCATGCCACCAGCTCCTTCCGCAGCTCGTCGCTGCTTTCCACCCCAGACACCAATGTCACGTAAGCGTAGATACCCTGGCCCTTGATATCGTGCGGACAGCCAACTACCGCTGCTTCTGCCACTTTGGGATGGGCGACTAGGGCGCTCTCAACTTCTGCCGTGCCGATGCGATGGCCGCTGACGTTGATCACGTCATCGACGCGTCCGGTGATCCAGTAGTAACCGTCCTCGTCGCGGCGTACGCCATCACCAGTGAAGTAGCTGCCGGGGTAGGCACTGAAATAGGTTTCAATAAAGCGCTGATGGTCACCATAGACCGTGCGCATCTGACCCGGCCACGAGTTGGTAATCAGCAAATTGCCTTCGGTCGCGCCCTGCTGTATTTCACCGTTTGCATCGACGATCGCTGGTTTTATGCCAAAGAACGGTAGCGTGGCCGACCCTGGCTTGGCGTCGATGGCACCGGGTAGCGGCGTGATCAGAATCCCGCCGGTCTCGGTCTGCCACCACGTATCGACGATCGGGCAGCGCTCGTCACCGACCACACGGTAATACCACTCCCATGCCTCCGGATTGATCGGCTCGCCGACTGTGCCGAGCAGGCGTAGCGAAGCGCGTGAGGCCCTCTTCACCGGTGCCTCGCCTTCGCGCATCAGGGCGCGGATCGCGGTAGGTGCTGTATAGAACAGCGTGACCTTGTGCTTGTCCACTACGTCCCAGAAGCGGCTGTAGTCCGGATAGTTTGGTACGCCGTCGAACATCACCGTGGTAGCGCCATTGGCCAGTGGTCCGTAAACCACATAGCTATGGCCGGTGATCCAGCCAACGTCGGCAGTGCACCAGTACACGTCGTCTTCGCGCAGATCAAAAACACTTTCATGCGTGTAACTGGCGTAGACCAGATAACCACCGGTCGTGTGCAGCACGCCCTTCGGTTTGCCAGTTGAGCCGGAGGTGTAGAGGATGAACAGCGGATGCTCTGCTTCGACGGGCTCTGCCGGACATTCAGCCGTCTGGCCATCCATCAGATGGTGATAATAACGATCGCGCGGCGACTGCATCGGCACCGCGGCACCGGTGCGACGCACGACGATAACCGTCTCCACGCTATGGGTACCGGGGCGTTCCAGTGCTGCATCGACATTGGATTTCAGCGCGATCTTCTTGCCTCCGCGTGTGCCTTCATCGGCGGTGATGACCAGCTTGGCGGTGAAGTCGGCAATCCGACCGGCCAGCGAATCCGGTGAAAATCCGCCAAACACCACCGAGTGGATCGCACCGATGCGCGCGCAAGCCAGCATCGCTACGGCTGCTTCTGGAATCATCGGCAGATAAATCGCGACGCGGTCGCCCTTGGCCACGCCAAGATGCTTCAGTGTGTTGGCAAACTTGCATACCTCGGCGTGGAGCTCACGATAGCTGATGCGACGCGACTCATTCGGATCATCGCCTTCGAAGATGATCGCCGTCTTGTCGCCCCGCTCCGCCAGGTGCCGATCGAGACAATTGGTCGTCACGTTGAGCATGCCGTCCTCGTACCAGCGAATGTGCAAGTCTTTCGGATCGAACGAGACGTCGCTGATTTTGGTTGGTGCCTTGCTCCAGTCCAGCCGCTGCCCAACACCTGCCCAGAAGCCGTCCGGATCTTCGATCGATTCGGCGTACTGCCGCGTGTAATCCGCTTTGCTGATGCGTGCCTTGGCAGCGAATTCGGGCTTGACAGGATAAAGCTTGGACATGGTGAGCCTCGCGCAGAGCCGGTGAAAAACCGCACCAGCAGGAAATCATCATGGCGCATCGCGCCACAGCCAGTGGCCGAGTGTAATACCGCAAGTGGGCATGCTGATGACGCGAGGCAAAAGATTCCGCGATCGAAATCACGATGGCCTTTTTTGAGCCTGAAAAAGCAAAACGCAACAATTCACACTGTTGCGTTTTGCGACACATTGTCAATTTTCGCGGATCAATTTCCGTAGATCCATACAGGTCGTTTGAATTAGATCGGCCGCACTAAATCACGCCATACAAATCAGTCGAATGTATTGAATCAAGCGCGCCTGAAAAGACCAATAACCACCAACAAAACAATCGCACCGATCATCGCGTGCAGGATGCTGGTGACAATCGGTCCGATGACAGCAAAGTGAATGCCGAGCTTCGGCAAAAGCCAGCCAGCGAGAAACGCGCCAACGATGCCGACGACAATATTGCCAAGCAGACCAAAGCCGAAACCACGCACGATCAGTCCGGCTAGCCAGCCGGCCATGGCGCCGATAAAGAGAAAAATAAGTAAGCTATATCCGTCCATCGTAAATTCCCAGGTAGACGAGGTGGCAGGCAAGCGGCGCACACCCCAAAGCCGCTGACGAGCAAGCTTCCGTTGCCCGATGTGCATTCACTGTGATGGGGTTTTGGTGGCTAATGACTACCAGGCAACATTCCAAGGCTGATCGCGTCGATACAGCGGAAATGCGCAGGCGCTGCCTGTGCCGGGTCAGTCACGTCCCAACGGGTTCTTGCCTTCGCGTAGCCGCTTCAGATCGTATTCGGACAGGCTTTCGCTGCGCGCGTTGCCGGAAATTCTTGCCTGCGCAAAAGCCAGCGCGGTGGCGAACGCGCCGATGACGCTGATAAACAGCCACCATCCCATGGCGCCGCCAGTGTGACGGGTGAAACACAGCACGACGGCCAACAGCGTAACCATCAGCATCAACCAGCGCATGGCAGACCTCGATCAGGGTAAACACAACGCCAGCGAGAGCTGGACGCGTGCATCATAAACCGGTCGGCAAACGCCTCGCACCTGGCATCATCAGGGCGCTGCGCACGAACATTTTTCCGCCATGGGCGCCGGTGCTGACGGATGTCGCGGTCGTTGAGACATCGCGATGGCACCATCGGTTGATGGACAACGAGCAGCCAACAAACCTTCACGACTCGTCGAAGCCGGAAGGTCGTGCGATCAAGGGGCGCGGGGCGGCATCCAATCCGGAGGGCCGCTTCGAAACCATCCGCCATGACGCAGAAGACGACGGCTGGTCGCACGAGTTGCTCGATGAAACTGCGCCGCGTCCACGTACCGAAGTCACGGAAGAGCGTGCTCGCAGCGTCATCAGCCGCAACGACTCGCCGGATATTCACTTTACCCAGGCGATCAATCCGTATCGCGGCTGCGAACACGGTTGCATCTATTGCTACGCGCGGCCATCGCACAGCTATCTCAATCTCTCGCCCGGGCTGGATTTCGAAACCAAGCTGCGTGCCAAGAGCAATCTTGCCGAGGTGCTGCGCATCGATCTGGCCAAGCGCGGCTATGTCGTCAGCCCGATCAATATCGGCAGCAATACGGATCCCTATCAGCCGATCGAAAAGCGCTGGCAGCTGACGCGCGCCGCACTGCAGGTGCTGGCCGAATGCCATCACCCCTGCACCATCGTCACCAAGAACGCGCTGGTTGAACGCGATCTCGACATCCTGGTGCCGATGGCACGCGAAAACCTGGTGCAGGTCTTTGTCTCGGTCAATTCGCTGGATAATCAGCTGGCTGCCAAGCTTGAGCCGCGCGCCAGCGCACCGCATCGGCGGATCAAGACCATACGCGCGCTCAGCGATGCGGGCGTCCCGGTTGGCGTGCTGGTGGCGCCGATCATCCCTGCGCTCAATGACAAGGACATGGAGGCTGTACTGGCGCAAGCCGCCGAAGCAGGCGCGTGCTGCGCCGGTTACACCACGCTGCGCCTGCCGTATGAGTTGAAAGCGCTGTTTCGCGAATGGCTGGCACTGCACGCCCCGCAGCGCGCCGATCACGTCATGAGTCTGGTGCAGCAGATGAACGCCGGGCGCGATTACGACAGCGACTTCGCTACTCGGATGCGCGGGCAAGGTGTTTTCGCCGATCTGCTGCGTCGTCGTTTCGACATCGCCAGTCGTCGGCACGGCTACGGTCGTGCGCGCGAACTCAAGCTCGATAGCTCCCGCTTCGTGCCGCCAAGAAAACCTTCGCCACAGGGTGACTTGTTTTGAGCGAAGCGACTTATTTCGACGCCGGCAGATATTTCCCGAACCAGGCCAGCGCGCGCTGCAGCACATCACGTTGATGCGCCGGATCGACGAAGTGATGCCCCTCGTTTGGATAAACCACCAGCGAGGTTGTGACGCCTTGCGCGCGCAGCGCATGCCATAACTCGAACGACTGCGGAGCCGGACATTCAGCGTCGCGATCACCGACGACGATCAGCATCGGCGTTTTCAGCTGCTTGATGTAATTGATCGCCGAGCTTTTCGCGTAGACCGCCGGATCGTCGTACACCGACTTGCCGAAGAACGGGATCATCCACTGGTCGATCAGGTTTTCGCCGTAGTAACTCTGCCAGTTGGAAATGCCCGCGCCGGCCACCACCGCACGGAAGCGCTGTGTCTGCGTCGGCGCGAACATGCTCATGAACCCGCCGTAGCTCCAGCCGGTCAGACCAAGCCGCTTGTCATCCACGGGTAGCTTTTTTTCGATGGTGTCGACGCCGACCAGGGTATCGCGCAAGTCGCCGTAGCCGAAGTCCTTGCGATTGGCCTGCACGAAAGCCTCGCCCTGGCCAAAGCTGCCCCGCGGATTCGGCATGAACACGAAATAGCCCAGGGTCGAGAACGGTACACCGCCAAAGCCGACCGCTGGCCAGCGCGGAATCACAACCCCGGATGGACCGCCGTGCACCATCACAATCATCGGATACGACTTGCTCGCATCGTAGCCGGCGGGATAGAGCAACCAACCCTGTACGTGCCGACCTTCGTTATTCCACTCGACCGATTCCGCTTTGCCCCAAGTGGGCTTCAGCGCGGCATTGATGGTGGTCACCGCTTTGGGTGCCGTATTGCCAAGCGCGCCAGCGTGCACTTCCGGCGCATCGGTGTAGGAGCTCTGCACATAGGCCAGCTGCGCGTGATCGTGTGACAGTGACAATGCCATCTCGTCCGTGCCGTCACTGACGCTGGCCGGCACGCTAAACAGCACGTGGTCCTGCGTGGCCCTGTTGCCGTCGATGTGATACTCGGCGATCTCGCTCTCGCCGCCGCGCATCTGCGACACCAGCAGTTGTTGATCGTTGTTCCAGCTCAGCCAAGCCGGTGTGACGTGTATGTCAGGCGTGAGGTTGGTCACGCTGCCGCCGCGAGATGGCACGGCGTAGATGTCGCCACCGGTCGACCCCTGGTCGCTCATCAGTCCACCGATGAAGGCAATCCGCGAGCCGCCTGGCGACCATCGAGGCAGGGCGATCTGCAGCCCGTGCAGGTTGCCGCTGACGCTACCTGGGTCGACCAAGACGGTGGCTTCGGCATTTGCCTGCGCGTTCTGCACATACAGCTTGGCCACCCACCAGTTGTTGTCGCCCGGCGCTGGCGCCGATACATAGGCGATGCGCTGGGCATCCGGCGACCAGCTGAATTCGTAGACGTAGCTGCTCGCGGGCGTAAGCACCTGCAGCGCACCGCCGGTGGCAGCGACGGTAGCGACGCGTTGTATTTCGAGCCCATCCACGCCTATTTCACCGGCCGCGGGTTTGGCGGCATATACCGCGCTTGCCCGGCGGGTCGCGCCCTCCACGTAAAGAAATGCCAGGCGGCTGCCGTCGCTGGACCAGCGCAACGCCTGTGCGTTGCCGTTCAATGCGGTCAGCGCAACAGGCTCGATCTTGCCTTGCGTATCGGCCAATACGATTTGTAACAGGCGCGCCTTGTCGCTGTTCAGCGCGCCATTGCAGTCGGAGATGTAAGCCAGGTGACGCGAGTCCGGTGCCCAGGCGATCTCGTTCTGGCTGCAACTACCAGCCTTCGCCGACGGATCGACAGAGCGCGCGTGACCGCCATCGGCATCAGCAATCTGGATGCCCGGTTTGTGATCGTTCTCGACGACCCAGGCAAGCTGCCGTCCGTCCGGTGACAGTTGTGCAGCCTGGATCGGCTTGACCTTGCCGAGCTGGGTCAGCAGGCTCTCGATGCGGGGATCGATGGCGGACGTGCCGGCAAGCACCGCCGGTGTGGCGGCGACAAGGGCGAGCAGGGCAGCGGCGCGCAAACGGTAAGTCATGGTGGATCCTTCAAGCACAAGCACTCACGCTAGCAGTGGACCGGGCGCGCACCAAGTGACGAAAGTCCCGATCAACGCGGTCCTCCAGCCATCGTCGTTTGCACGATCTTCGGCATCGCTGCGCCCAGCAGCACTGGAACTGCGATGAGGGCCTCTATGGAGTGGCAGGTGCCAACATCAGGCTTGCCCGTCGGGCCGCAATCGCGGCCTTGATCGCAGGCATGGCTGCCAGCGCCGCCCGTTCACCTTCGAGAATCGCCTGATTTTTCTGCTCGAAATCGGTAGCGCCGATACCCGTGATGTTGGGTCGGATGACGAAGTCAGCGCGGGCCAGCTCCTGCTTTCCCAACTGATGTCCCATGATGGTGATTGACTGGCCGACGATATTCACCATGCCTAGCGGATTACTGCCGCTGGGTGTAGACGAGATGTCCACGGCGATCACGAAATCCGCGCCAAGCTGGCGCGCCGCGTCCACCGGCACCGGACTGACCACGCCGCCGTCGACGTAATGCTTGTCACCGATCAATACCGGTTCAAACACGCCCGGGATGCTGCTGGACGCGCGCACGGCTTGGCCGGTATTGCCGCGGATGAACACCGTGCGCTCGCCGGTTTCCAGCTGCGTGGCTACCGCGGCAAATGGCAGTTTCAGATCCTGGATCGCCCGGTGGTTCACCGCCGTGTTGATGTAATCCTGCAGCTTCTGCCCCTGTACCAGGCCGCCGGAGAAAATGCGTACGTCACGGATTTTCGCTTCGTCCAGCGCAAACGCCTGCTCCTGCAGTTGGAACGGATCCATGCCGGCCGCGTACAGCGACCCCACCACGCTGCCGGCACTGGTGCCGGACACCACGTCAGGATGGATGCCGCTGGCCTCCAGCATCTTGATCACGCCGATATGCGCGAAGCCCTTCGCCGCGCCACCGCCGAGGGCGAGGCCGATCTTCAACTTCATCGGTGTTGCAACGACTGCCGCTGGTGCTGGCTTGGTCTGGCTAAAGCAGGCGGTCAATGCCAGCGTGGTGAGCAATAGCAATAGCTGACGGTGGAAGGGCATGAGTGGGGTGTACGAATTAGGGGAGAAGAGGAATGTTGACGTCTGCAAGTGGCGAAGCAGGGGCGGTCATCGGTGCGCCCATTTGCGTCGTCGTTTGCAGGCAGATGACGACGCAAGCCTGGGTCAGCCCTGCGCGCCGTCGGCGACCAGGTGATAGTGCGTGGCTACCTCGACTTCTTTCTTCGAGCCCAGGAATACCGGCACGCGCTGATGCAGCCCGGTCGGTTGCAGTTCCATGATGCGCTCGCGCCCGGTGGTGGCCGCGCCGCCGGCTTGCTCGATGATGAAGGCCATCGGGTTGGCCTCGTACATCAGCCGCAGTTTGCCCCCCTGCTTGAGTATCTTCGCGTCCAGCGGGTAATAGAACACGCCGCCGCGGGTCACGATGCGGTGCACGTCGGCCACCATCGAGGCGACCCAGCGCATGTTGAAATCTTTGCCGCGCGGACCGGTGGTGCCGGCCAGCAGCTCGCCGATATAGCGCTGCATTGGCGGCTGCCAGTGGCGCTGGTTCGACATGTTGATGGCGAACTCGGTGGCTTCTTCGGGAATGCGGATGCCGCGACGGCTGAGCATGAAGCTGCCGACCTCGCGTTCCAGCGTGAATTCGTGCGTGCCGTGACCAAACGTGAGCACCAGCGTGGTCGCCGGGCCGTACACCACGTAGCCAGCGGCTAACTGCTCCGTGCCGGGCTGAAGGAAGTGCTCCGCCTTCGGTTCGACGACATCATCCGGGCAGCGCAGCACCGAGAAGATCGTGCCGACCGAAATGTTGACGTCGATGTTGGAGCTGCCGTCCAGCGGATCGAACAACAACAGGTGGTTGCCCTTCGGATAGCCGTCCGGGATCTGCTGCGGGTCTTCCATCTCTTCGGACGCACAGGCCGCGAGATGACCGCCCCAGGCGTTGGCTTCGAGCAGGATCTCGTTGGAGATCACGTCGAGCTTTTTCTGCGCTTCACCTTGCACGTTGATGCTCGCGGCGTCGCCATCGCCTGCAGCCATGCCCAGTACGCCACCCAGCGCGCCCTTGTTGGTGGCCACCGCGATGCGTTTGCAGGCGCGCGCGACCACTTCGATCAGCAGTGAAAGCTCGGCGTTGATGTGGCCGGCGCGGCGTTCCTCGATCAGGAACTGGATCAGCGAGACGGGTTTCATCGAGCTTGGTTTCATGTGTGAGCCATCGCGAAGGAAGCCTGCATTGTCCCGGCTCCGGCTGAACCGCGCTAGCCATGCCCGCAGCACGGCTCGAACGACCATGCCATTGCCCGACTACTGACAGCACGGTGGCAGCAGGGAAGGGCCAAGCTGCACGTCCACAAGGGAGGAAACGACATGCGCGATACCGTCTATTTTCTGACGTTCGAAGGCTTTGCCGACTGGCAGGCAGCACTGGCGCTATGCGAGATTCGTCGTCCGGGTGATTGGCAGGTGCAGACGGCCGGATTCTCGGTGGCCGCCGTGGTGTCGATGGGCGGCCTCACGGTGCAGCCCGACGTCTCGCTGGCGCAGATCGACCTTGCTCGTGCGGCGATGCTGATCGTACCGGGCGGCCATCTCTGGCTGCGCGGCGAGGGTGACGAAGCAGTCAAGCTCATTCGTGATGTGCATGCCGCGGGCGCACCGATCGCCGGCATTGACAGCGGTGTGCTGGCGCTGGCCCGCGCCGGCCTGCTCGACCATTGTTGTCATACCGGTAACTGGCCGGGGCAGATCGCCAGCCAGGTAAAGGCTTATTCGGGTGAAGGGCAATACGACGCTTCGGTTCTGGCGGTGAGCGATGGCGGTGTGATTACCGCCAGCCACCTCGGTAGCGTGGAGTTTGCGCACGAGATCATCCATACGCTGGATCTCTACAACGCTAGCGATCGCGAACACTGGTACCGCCTGTTCAAACATGCCCAGCTGCCGCCGTGGTACGTCGGTGAAGCCGTGGCGGCATAAGGGAGGATGACGATGAATCCGCTAATCAATCGTGTGCTGGCTGCGTATCGGCCGCTGTATCTACGTGGCCTGCTGATGGACGGACAGTACAAGTGGCCGTCCGTCGACGCGCAGGATGATCCCCTCAGACCGGCACGTCAGACACGTCCGCGTCTGCTGCTTGCCGCACTGACAGGGCTGCGCCACATCGTTCCATCTCAGAGGAGCAAACCATGATCAAGAACTATCAGGGAAGCTGTCATTGCGGGGCGATCCGCTACGAGGCGGACATCGATCTCGCTACGGGCACGGGGCGCTGCAATTGTTCCATTTGCCGCAAGACACGGGCGTGGAACGTGATCGTGAAGCCCGATGCCTTCCGGCTGCTGAGCGGAGAGGACGCCTTGTCCGACTATCAGTTCGGCTCGAACAGCATGCATCATCTGTTCTGTCGGCACTGTGGCGTCCGGTCCTTCGGTCGTGGCCACCTGGAAGTGCTCGGTGGTGATTTTTTCAGCGTGAATCTTGCCTGCCTTGATGGTGTTGAGCCGCAAGAACTGATCGACGCGCCGTTGCGCTTTGCCGATGGGCGGCACGACAACTGGGGGGCGTCGCCAGCAGAAACGCGACATCTCTAGACCACTGAATCGAATACCGTTATCTGGCCAGGAGCCAGCCTATGAGCCATCCACAGATCGTCTTCTTTCACGTGTCCAACAGTCGTTCAGGCGGTACGCGTGCGCTATGGTGCCGGAGCTGTCGGTGACCGGTGTCTGCATCGATCGCGTGCTCGCGCGCTCGGCGATGCAACACGTAGCGGCCAGCGATACCGCACTGGTCGCTGCGCAGCAAGGCTGAGCGGGTTGCGAGCATGCATCATGTCGTTTTTCATCGTGACGAGATTGCCTCGTGCGGAGCCAATTTTCGCGCCGTGCATGACGCATGGCGGTGGCAGCGCCTGCCAGCGTCGGCGATGATGGCCCCATGCGCCGCGCCGACCGCCTGTTCCTCATCATCCACGCCCTGCGCGGTCGCCGCACCGCGCTGCAGGCGCGTCAGCTTGCACAGACCCTGGGTGTTTCGCTACGAACGGTTTATCGCGACGTGGCCGACCTGCAACTGTCCGGCGTGCCGATCGAGGGCGAAGCCGGGGTCGGCTATGTGCTGCGCAAGGGCTCGGATATTCCGCCGCTGATGTTCAGTGCCGACGAGCTCGAAGCCCTGGTGGTCGGCACGCGTTTTGTCCGGGCGTTTGCTGGCGTGCGGCTGGCCGAGAGCGCGAAGACCGCATTGCTGAAGATCGAGGCCGTGTTGCCGCCGGATCTGCGCGAACGTGCGGCGCATACGCGGATTTTCGCGCCGGTATGGCGTGATCAGCATCAGTCCGATTTTGCGGCAATGATCGATCGCCTGCATGCGGCCATCGTTGCGAACCATGTGCTGCGGCTGGACTATCGCGACGAGAGCGGACGCAGCAGTGCGCGCGAGATCGAGCCGTTATGCCTGTCGTTCTGGGGTGGTGCGTGGACGCTGGGTGCGTGGTGCCGGCTGCGGCAGGACTTTCGAAACTTTCGCCCGGATCGCATCGACATCTGCGAATCGACCGGCGAAATCTGCGTGGAATCGGCCGAGCGCAACCTGGCCAGTTATCTGCGTGCCGTCGGCGGCAGCATGATGGATCACAGCTAGGCCCCGTCGCCTTGGTCAGCGACCGTGCACCATCGCGCGATGACGAGTACGCTGGCGCGCACGCAACCACGAGGACGCCATGCCATGCAACCCCATCATCCACAGCTGCAGGTGGCTCCGGCCGACCTGCGACCGACCCAGCTCACCGTCGGCTATGCCGAGGTGGCCGCGAAGCGCGCCGGATGGGAGCAAATCAGCAAGAAAAAGCGCAAGGAGCTTTTGAGCCGGCACTGGTTTCCCGGCGTGCTGGGTCCTGGCGGCAAGGTCTATATCGTCGATCATCATCATCTCGGGCTGGCGCTGATCGAGGAAAAAGTCGATAGCGTTCCGGTGCTGGTGCAACGGGACTTCTCCTGGCTGGAGCCGGAGGTGTTCTGGCGCACGATGGAGTTCAACCGCTGGGCGCATCCCTACGATGCACACGGTCATCGCGCCGATTACGATGCTTTTCCGGCCAAGCTCACCGATCTCACCGATGATCCTTACCGCACGCTGTCGGCACGAGTGCGCGAGGCGGGCGGTTATGCCAAGGACGCCACGCCATACGCCGAGTTTCTGTGGGCCGACTTTCTGCGCCCGCGGATCAAGCTCAAGAACAAGCAGCCGGGCGGGCGGGCGCTGAAACAGGCACTGGCGCTCGCGCACACCCACGAGACGGCGTACCTGCCTGGCTGGAGCGGTTTGATCGCATGAACCAAGTCGCCGCGGCAGAGCCATCGTCATCGCGATCGGCCGATCTGCTGGCCGGCCTGTCGATTGCGGGGCTGCTGTTGCCCGAAGCGGTGGCGTATTCCAGCATCGCCGGTTTGCCGCCGCAGGCCGGCGTCATCGCGCTGTTCGCCGGCCTGGTCTGTTATGGCGTCATCGGGCGCAGTCGCTATGCGATCGTGTCGGCCACATCGTCATCAGCCGCGGTGCTGGCCGCGGCGAGCGTGGCGGTCAGCGGCGGTGATCCGTCGTTGCGCGCAGCGTTTGCCGCGTTGCTGGTGCTGATGACCGGCGCATGCTTTCTGCTGGCCGGCGCTGCACGGCTGGGCGGTATTTCCAACCTGATCGCCAAGCCTGTGCTGCGCGGTTATGCCTTCGGTCTGGCGCTGGTGATCGCAGTGAAGCAGTGGCCCAACCTGGTCGGTCTGGCGGCAAAGCAGTCGAGTTTCGTGCCGCTGGTCGGTGAGCTGCTTCAGCGCGTGCACGAATGGCATGGTGCCAGCCTTGGCTGCGGCATCGCTGCGTTGCTGTTGCTGTTTCTGCTGGAACGCCTGCGCCGCTTGCCGGGTACCTTGCTGGTGATCGTCGCGGGCATTGCCGGTTCCGGCTGGCTGGCCGCGCACGGTGTGGTGCTGACCGGTGTGATCCATCTTGCTCTGAGCTGGGCCGCGCCGGCTTTACCCGATCGCGCACAGTGGTTACCGGATCTGGAGCTGGCTGCGGCGCTGATGCTGATTCTGTATGCGGAGTCCTACAGTTCGATCCGCAGCTTCGCACTGAAGCACGGTGAGCCGGTGGCTGCCAATCGCGACCTGACCGCGTTGGGCGTCGCCAATGTCGTGTCCGGTTTGTTCCACGGCATGCCGGTCGGTGCCGGCTACTCCGGCAGCTCGGCCAATGAAGCAGCAGGTGCGCAGTCGCGGCTGGCCGGTTTGACCGCGGCGGCTACGGTGCTGGTTCTGGTACTGACCTGCCTGCAGTGGATCGAGCGCATCCCGGTACCGGTGCTGGCGGCGATCGTAATCCACGCGGTGAGCAAGTCGCTGCGCCTGGGTGTATTCGCGCCGTACCTGAAGTGGCGGCGCGACCGGCTGGTGGCGCTGGCCGCGGTGCTGGCGGTAATCGCGTTGGGTGTGCTGAATGGCTTGCTGGTAGCGATCGGTTTCAGTCTGGCGATGCTTCTGCGCACGCTGGCCACGCCGCGGCTGAGCGTGCTGGGCCGTCTGTCCGATAGCCATGACTTCGTCGATATCGCGCAGCATCCGCAGGCGCTGCCGCCGAGCGGCATCATGATTTTGCGGCCGGAAGAGCCGCTGTTTTTCGCCAACGCCGAACCGATGCTGGCCCTAGCGCGGCAGCGCGTGCTTATGCAAGCCGATCCGCGGCCGCCGCTCGCCACACAAAGTTCGGTGTCGTGCGTCGTCCTCAGTCTGGAGGAATCGCCCGACCTCGACAGTAGCGCGCTGGAGGCGCTGGCCGATTTTGCCGATTGGCTGCACGCACGAAATATTGAGTTGCGGGTAGCGCGACTGAAGGATGCCGTGCGTCAATTGCTGTTGATCGCGGCGCTGCCCCAGTTGCCGCCGCCGACACTGGATTACTGGAGCGTGGAAGATGCCGCCAGCGGTATCGAAACGCCGTCAATGGTTATGGCTGGCATTAAACGTTGAAGGAGCAGATTGAGTGAAGGTAGACGCAGTGAAGATAGAAGCCATAAAGAAAGGCCTGGTGAAAAAATTTCTCGCCGCGGCGATCACCGGACTGCTGGCCACACCACTCTGGGCCGCGCAGAGCACCGCCGACACCTCGTTTCAGAATATCTATCAGCAGGAATGGGCGTGGCGTACCGGCCAGTCCGGCGTCAGTACGTCGGGCGAGTCGCAGCCGAACGATGGCCGGCTCGATGATGTCGACGCAGCCAGCCAGCAGCAGCGGCTGGAATACTGGCAGCATGTACTCAAACAGCTCGACGGCATCGACGTAGCTCAGCTTTCGCCGGCAAATCGCGTCAACGCCGCGGTTTACCGCGAGCAGATCGGTAATTTCGTTGCCGACCAGCACTTTGCCAACTGGCAGATGCCGTTCAACAGCGACTCGGCATTCTGGTCGGATGTGGGTTACGAGCTGGATGGCGGCAAGCTGCGTACAGTCGACGACTATCACAAGTATCTCGCCAAGCTCGACCAGGTTCCCGCCTACTTCGATCAGCAGATCGCCAACATGCAACTCGGCCTCAAGCGCGGTTTCAGCGTGCCACGCGCGGTGCTCAACGGCCGCGACGTGTCGATCGCCGCCGTTGCCGAACTCAAGGACCCGACCGAGAGCACATTCTACAAACCGTTCAAGCAGCTGCCCGCATCGATCAGTGCCGATGATGCGCAGGCGCTGCAGGGCGAGGCCGTGCAGCGTATCCGCGACGACGTGATTCCCGCCTACGCCAAGCTGCTCACTTTTTTCCGCAACGAGTACGTGCCGCAGGCACGCACCACGCTGGCCGCCGAGGCCATGCCGGACGGCAAGGCGTATTACCACCAGCAGATCCACGAATACACCACGCTCGACCTGAGCCCCGATGCGATCCACCAGATCGGCCTGGACCAGGTGGCGAAGATCCATGCGCAGATGCTCGACACGATGGCGCAGACGGGTTTCAAGGGCAGCTTTGCCGACTTCCTGCACTTCCTGCGTACTGACCCGCAGTTCTACGCGAAGACGCCGCAGGAGCTGCTCGATCGCAGCGCGTGGGTGGCCAAGGAAGTAGACGGTCAGGTGGGCAAGCTGTTCGGCCATCTGCCGCGCGAGCGTTTCACCATTGAACCCGTGCCGGACGCCATTGCGCCTTACTACACCTCCGGCCGCGGCGGTCCGGACGTCTATCTGGTCAACACGTACGACCTGCCGTCGCGACCGCTGTACAACATGCCTGCGCTGACCCTGCACGAGTCCTATCCCGGTCACGCGCTGCAGCTGGAACTGGCCGATGAGCAGCATGACCAGCCGGATTTTCGCCGCAACGGTTATATCTCCGCTTACGGCGAAGGCTGGGGACTGTACTCGGAATTCCTCGGCAACGAGATGGGCATCTACAAGACGCCGTACGAGCAGTTCGGTTTTCTCAGCTACCAGATGTGGCGCGCCTGCCGGCTGGTGGTCGACACCGGCATCCACCACCTGGGCTGGAGCCGCCAGCAGGCGATCGATTACATGACGCAGAACACCGCATTGTCCGATCGCGAGATCGCCAATGAAGTCGACCGCTACATCAGCTGGCCCGGTCAGGCGCTCTCGTACGAACTCGGCTATCTGAAAATCCTCGAGCTGCGCGCGAAAGCCGAGAAGGCGCTCGGCCCGAAATTCGACATCCGTCACTTCCATGACACCGTGCTCTCCATCGGCTCGGTGCCGCTGCCGGTACTCGAACAGCGTATCAACCAGTTCATTGCCGACGGTGGCCCGGAACCGGATTACGGTTGCGACTGCGCGAAGAAACAGATGCCACCGTAACGCTATGGCTTGAGCACGTCGCGAGCCACAGTGATAAAGGCGCGCAGCTTGGGCGCGTCGGAAGCGCGGCGCGGAAAGTAGAGAAACAGGCCGGGTTCTTCGATCGCTGCGTCTGGAATGATCCAGCGCAGCCGTTTTTCGCGGATATCAGCGCGAACCAGCGGCTCGAACACATAGGCGATGCCAACGCCGGCCAACGCCAGTTCGCGTGCATAGAGCGGATCCGTTACCCGCGTGGTGCCATGCACGCGCGCGGTGACGTCGGCGCCATTTTCCCGAAGCTCCCACGCATACACGCCGCCCGACGCCAGCAGCCGAAAACCGATGCAATTGTGCTGGCGAAGCTGCGCGATCGACTTTGGCTCGCCCTTCGCCGCCAGGTACTCGGGTGCGGCAACCATGATGGCCTTGAACGGTGGCGTGAGGCGGATCGCCACCATGTCCTCGCCGATCATTTCGCCGAGCCGCACACCGGCGTCGTAGCCATTCGCGACGATGTCCACCAAGCCATCCTCGGAGGCGATCTCGATCGTCAGCTCCGGATGCCGCCAGGTCATCTGCGCGATCACCGCGGTGATTGCCATCGGCAATGCCACGCGGGGAACGTTGAGCCGGAGCAGGCCGGTGACCTTTCCCTTGTCGGCGCGAATGTGCTCCACCACTTCCTGGATATCCGTCAGCGCAGGACCGATCACGGCCACGAACGTGTTGCCCGCTTCAGTCAGGGAGACGCTGCGGGTGGTGCGCGCGAACAGCGGCATGCCCAGACGGTCTTCTACCGTCTTGACCGCATGGCTCACCGTCGATGGGCTCATGCCCAGTTCTGCGGCTGCCGCCGCGAAACCACCACGCCGGGCGACGGCGAGTACGACGGGGAAGTGCGTCAGCAGCTCGCGGTCCATTCATGCACCTTGTCGAATAGCGAATGCGATTGAAGCCCGATTATCATCGTACCGCCGCCATGCGATCTTTTCCTCGCGTTCGAATGGAACGAGATCCCGAGGAAAGATCATGACTGCATCCACTCGCCAAACCTGGTTCATCACCGGCACCTCGTCCGGCTTTGGCCGCGCCTTTGCCGAGTACGCCCTGGCACAGGGCCACAACGTAGTGGCAACCGCCCGCAACACCGCCAAACTGCAGGGTTTGGTCGCCCATCCGGCGGCCGATCGCCTGCTGGTCACCCGGCTCGATGTCAATCATCCCGGCGACGCCAAGGCCGCCGTGGCTGCCGCCGTTGCGCGCTTTGGCCGCATCGATGTGCTGATCAACAACGCTGGTTACGGCGTAGTGGGTGCATTGGAGGAAACACCCGAAAGCGAACTACGGGCCATCATGGAAACCAATTTCTTCGGCGCCATTGCGGTGATTACGGCGGCGCTACCGACGCTGCGTACGCAGCGCTCGGGTGCCATCGTCAATATCTCGAGTCTCGGCGGCCAGTTATCGTTCGCAGGTTTCAGTGCCTATTCCGCGACGAAGTTCGCGCTCGAAGGAGCCTCCGAGGCATTGGCCCAGGAATTGGCACCGCTCGGGATCAAGGTTCTCATTGTCGAACCGGGCAGCTTCCGCACCGAGCTGGCAGGTGACGCCATGCGCCACATGCCGATCATCGACGCCTACCAGGATACGGTTGGCGGCACGCGGGCGTTCGCCCGCGACATGCACCAGACCCAGCAGGGCGATCCGCGTAAAGCAGCCACCGCGATTGCGCAGGCTCTGCAATCCGAAAATACCCCACTGCGCCTGCAACTGGGATCGGACGCTGTCGACGCGGTGCGGAGTCACGCCGAAGCGATGCTGGCTGACATACAGGATTGGGAGATGGTGTCCACTGCGACGGCTTTTGACATCTGAAGACCTCGACCGGATCTGGCATCTAGCGACTGGGCCCTACAACGGTAGCGAAATGAAATCCGCGCAGCGCTGGTCAGAAATGCACATATAAAGTAATATTCAATAAAACTTCATATGGGAAGTTATTCATGCTGACTCAACCGAAGTCCGAAAACGTTCCCTCGATTGAGCTTGGCGGTCCAGCTCTGCGCGCCTTCTTTGGCCTGGCCGAACAGTGGAAGCTGCGCGTCACCGACCAGCGCAAGCTGCTTGGCGACCCGCCGGAATCCACTTTCTACAAGTGGAAGCGTGAGCGTGATGCCGCGCCCGGTCGCGACGTGATCGAGCGAATCAGCTACCTGCTCGGTATCTGGAAGGCACTGCAGATCCTGTTTCCGGACACGACGCAGGCCGATGCGTGGTTGCACCAGCCGAACCAGGCAGCCTTGTTTGGCGGGCACTCCGCGCTACAGCGCATGTTGTCGGGCAATGTGGCCGATCTTTATGTGGTGCGGCAGTATCTCGACGCGCAGCGTGGCGTGAACTGAACTGGGCGGCGCGTCGCAATCCGCGATACGCCGAGTCTCGAGACTGTTCGCATGGCAGCCGGCCAGCCTTTCCAGCCGGGGAATACCTGCCGATTCGAAACCGTCCGCTGCCCAACGGAATCTTTGATGCCGACCGCCCTCCCACCATTGAAACGCATTCGCTGGAGCCACGCTTATCGCGTCGTGCCCAGCCGGTTCCCGCCGATTGGCGTGTATGACCGTATCGCCGATCCGGACGATCTGGACGCCGTGTTCGCGATCGAGGCGTTGACCAATCCACGCCTGCGTGAAGAGGCCGGCGCGTTGAAGTTGGTGCCGAAGGAGCGCCGCATCAGCGGTCCGGGCAGTACGCCGGTGATGGCGGCGTTTACCCATCTGAATCCCGAAGGCAGCCGTTTTTCCGACGGCAGCTGGGGCGTTTTTTATGCGGCACATAGCGTGGCGACGGCGGTCGAGGAAACCATCTATCACCGCCAGCGATTTCTCGCGGCCACGGCGGAACCGGCTTGCGATATCGAGATGCGCTGTTATCGCACCGGCATTGCCGGCAAGCTGCACGATCTGCGCGGCGGCTGGCCCGAAGCGCAGGGACCCGACAGTTACGTCGCCAGTCAGGCGCTGGCGCAACAGCTGCGCAGCGAAGGATCCAATGGTGTGGTCTACGACAGCGCGCGCCATGCCGGTGGCGAATGTGTGGCTGCGTTTTATCCGGATCTGGTAGCGCCATGTGTGCAGTCCGAGCATTTGATCTATCGCTGGGATGGCCGCCGCATCGCCATGGTGCTGAGGGTATCGGAGCTGGCGCGTCCGCGTTAACCTCGGGCGTGATCTCTTGCCACGGTTTCGATAGAGGAAGCGATACATGAAACGATTGATCTTGTTGTTGTTCGCGTTATTGCCGGTGCTTGCCCATGCGGCCGAGGCCCATCCTGCACAATGGGAAAATGCCATCGCCGCGTTCGAGGCGACGGACCGGATGCATCCGCCGGCAGCGGGCTCGATCCTTTTTATCGGTAGTTCGTCGATTGAGCACTGGAAAAGCCTTGCGGCGGATTTCCCCGAAGTCAGCGTGATCAACCGCGGCTTTGGTGGCTCGGAGCTGGCGGATTCCACCTACTTCGCCGACCGCATCGTGGCGCCTTATCATCCGCGAGCGGTGGTCTTATATGCGGGCGACAACGACCTGCAGGATGGCCACAGCCCGGCGCAGGTGCGTGATGATTTTGCCGCCTTCGTGCGCAAGGTGAGGTCAGTCGATCCCGGTGTACCGATTGCCTTCGTCGCGATCAAGCCGAGCATCGCACGTAAGGTTCTCTTGCCAAAGGTGAGTCAGGCCAACGCACTGATCAAGGCCTATGCCGCCAAGCAGAAGCACGTCACCTATCTGGACGTCTATACGCCCATGCTGGGCGCGGACGGCCAGCCGCAGCTTAAGTGGTTTGGCGATGACGGCCTGCACATGAATCGCACCGGCTACGCGCTGTGGATCGGCATCATCAAGCCATGGGTCGATAAGCAGCCGGTCGACGCGATGCCGCGCTGATCATTCGGCGCGGCCAGACCTCAGGCATCGGCATTGGTGGCAAAACCCTCGCGGGTGCCGTGGGTAAAAACCCGTTCATTGTCGAGTACATCCGCCGCGCTGTGCGTGGACAACTGCTTTAGCTTGGCGTAGATCGGCGTGAAGTCCGGATGCGTCGCTTCGAACAATTGCTCGAAGCTGTCGATCACGAAGTACGTCTGCTGATAGGTATCGATGCGGTAGCGCGTATTCATCACGCGCTCCAGCCCGAAACCGATCCGGTTCGGCGCAGCCGAGTCCAGCGAGTAGGTCGACTCGCCCTTCGAGCTGACGATACCGGCACCGTAGATGCGCATGCCTTCACTGGTATTGATCAGGCCGAACTCGACCGAGTACCAGTAAAGACGCGTGAGGTTCATCAGCGCTTCGGGTCCGATCGCAAACGCCTTCATGCCGCCACGGCCATAGGCCTGCATGTAGTCGGCAAAGACTGGATTGAGCAGCAGCGGCACGTGCCCGAACAGATCGTGGAACAGGTCCGGCTCGCTGAGGTAATCGAGCTGGTCGGGCTTGCGGATCCACCAGCTCACCGGAAAGCGGCGATTGGCGAGGTGGTCGAAAAACACCTCGTCCGGCAGCAGTCCTTCCACGGCGACTACTTCCCAGCCGGTAGCCGCGCCTAGCACTTTATTGAGTTCGGCAAATTTCGGAATGCCGCCGTCGCCAAGGCCAAAGCGCTCCACGCCAGCCAGGAATTCCGCGCAGGCGCGGCCGGGCAACATTTCGCGCTGACGCTTGTACAGCGTGTCCCACACCTCATGGTCCGTGCGCGAATAGCTCGCCCACGGTTGCTCCACCACGCCGGTGGCGTACACCGGCACGTAACCGCGATCGGTTTGCTGGTGTTCGACTTTGCGAGGTGTGTCCATGGCGTACTCCGGGTTGGCTCAACGTGTCCAATCAATAGTCTATGGCGGATAACGCACATGAAGCTTGTTTACTTGCTCCATATTCGCCCAGTCATGCACTATTCTTGCGTTATATGGATAAACAGCGCGAGGTATCGTGCGCGTGAACGCACTCGACCGCACCGATCTGCGGATGCTGGCCGTGCTGCAAGGCGAAGGCCGCATCACCAATGCCGAGCTGGCCGAGCGCGTCAGCCTGTCGCCTTCGGCGTGTCTGCGCCGGCTGCAGCGGCTGGAGTCGGACAAGATCATCACCGGCTATGCAGCGCAGGTTGATCCGCAGGCGGTTGGTTTGGGCCTGCAGGCATTCGTGCGCGTGCAGCTGACCAAGCACGAGAGCGCGGCGATCGAAGGCTTCGTCGAGCGCGTCAACGGCTGGGACGAAGTGGTCGCCTGTCATGCGCTCACGGGCGACATGGATTATCTGCTGCACGTGCATGTCGCCGATCTACAGGACTTCTCGCGCTTTCTGCTGGATCATCTGCTCAACGCCGCGGGTGTCGCCGACGTCAACTCCAGTTTCGTATTGCGCACCGTCAAGCGCTCACCTTCACTGCCGCTGACTCAGTTGCAGCGTTGAGCATTCAAGCGCGTGCCGATTAACGCTAAACTAACTGACTAATGAGCCCCGAATTCGTTCCCGCCACCTCGCCTGACCGACTGCGCCCACTGCGCCCACTGCGCTATCTGTGGCGCGTGCCGCTGCTGCTCGGACACATCTTGCTGGGCATTCTGCTTGCACTGATTGTCACCTGGAATCGCCTGGCGGTGATGCAGGGTGGCCGCGAGCCGCTATCGCACCGGCTGATCCGCTGGTGGTCGCGCATGCTGTTGCGGATCTTCGGCATGCGTTCGGTCCGCATCGGCCGGCCGATGCCCGATGCCGTTCTGTTTGTCGCCAACCACACGTCGTGGATTGACATCGTCATGCTGCACAGCCAGCGCGCGGCATGTTTCGTGGCCAAGTCGGAGATCGCGCGCTGGCCGCTGGTCGGCTGGATGGCCGCCTGCGCGGGCACCATCTTCCATCGCCGTGGCAATAACCATTCGCTCTCCTCAGTGATGCAGGTGATGGTCGAACGCCTGCGCGGCGGCCGTTCGGTGGCGGTTTTCCCGGAGGGCGGCAGTGGCTACAACGGGGTATTGAAGGTTTTCCACGCACGCATTTTCCAGGCCGCGCTGGATGCCGAAGTGCCGGTGCAGCCGGTGGCGCTGCGCTTTGCCCGTCATGGTGTGCGGATCATTGATGCTGGCTTCCGCGTCAACGAGAGCTTTGTGCACAACATCCTGCGCCTGCTGGGTGAGGCGCCGCTGGATGCCGAAGTGCATTTTCTCGCCGTGGTGCCTGCCTCCCCGGACGCGCGCCGACGCATGGCCGAGCAATCGCGCGAACGCATTGCCAGCGCGCTCGGTGATCCCATCGCGAGCGACGTTGTCGAATGAGTCTGCTGCGTGGCGCCGACTTCCGTCCGCCTTGGCCGCTGCGCAGCGGCCATACCCAGACCTTGTTGTCCTCCAGTGGTGTGCGCCGTTACCTGTTGCCGCGCACCGCAAAAACCGTGATGCAGGGCGCCGAGCCGGTCATCGTCGATGGCGGCAACGGTGTGCGACTTACCGGCGCTTACACGGCACAGAAAACGCACCCGCAGTCGCGCGGCCTCGCTGTACTTTTCCATGGTTGGGAAGGCAGCGTCGATTCCACCTACGTGTTGCAGACAGGCAGTCGCCTGCTGCTCGATGGCTGGGACATTCTGCGGCTCAATTTCCGCGATCACGGCGAAAGCTTCGCCTACAACGAAGCCCTGTTCCACTCCAACCGGATTGATGAAGTGGTCCACGCGCTGGCTGATATCGCCCAGCGCTGGCCGGCGCGTCCGATGGCACTGGCCGGCTTTTCGCTGGGCGGCAATTTCGCCCTGCGCGCCGCCTTGAAGGCGCCAGCGCTGGGCATACCACTCTCTTATGTCTTGGCGATTTGTCCGATCATCGATCCTGCCGAGGGCCTGTTCTCGCTGGAGCGGAAAGCGCGCTGGTTCTACAACGCCTACTTCATGCAGAAGTGGCGGCAATCACTGCGCGCCAAGCAGGCAGCGTTTCCGCAGCAGCAGTATTTCGAGCTGTCCGAGCTGAAGCAAGACATGCGCGGCCTCACCGAAGCGCTGGTACTGCGGCATACCGACTTCGGCTCGCTGGAAGAGTATCTGGATGGCTATTCGGTCGCTGGCGACGCGCTGGCCGGTATGCAGATACCGGCCACCATCCTCACCGCGCAGGACGATCCGGTCATTCCGATCAACGCGTTCAAGCAGCTGCAGCTGCCACCGAATATCGAACTGGATATTTCCCGCTACGGCGGCCACTGCGGTTTTATCCGCAACTGGGGCATGACCAGCTTCACCGACGACTACATCGCCGATCGTTTCAATGCGATCGCCGACAGCAAGGTAGCCGGCATCGGTTGACCGGCGCGGGTTGTCGCTTGCCGCACTGCGGTTTGACAGTGTCGATGGGATCGCATCAACTCTGTGGTTTGCGCTTGATGCGTTACGGCCTCCATGGGTGAGATGGCCTGTCGCATCGGGCGAGCGCCATTGACACAAACTCCCAGAGGATTCGGCATGAAGGCATCGGCATCGCGCCAGACACGGCGCGCCGCAGGAACACTCGCCACATTCGTCACCGCCGCGCTTTTGATTGGTGGCGCGGCGGCGGCGAGAGCAACGGTAGAGACCTTCCAGAGTTCGTTCGAAGCCGGTCAGCCCCAGCCTCTTGCCATGACGACCAGCCCAAACTTCAGCGCCCAGGTCGACGGCGGCCCGGGCAAGGATGTGGTGCTCACCGCCAAACCTGGCGTCGGTTTCACCGGCCTGCGTTCGCTGCACTATCGCGGTAGCGCCGACGGCAGCCAACAGCAGAAGCTGTTCGATATCGATCTGCCGGTGCGCGCGGACACGCAGCTTTCCTATGTGATTTTTCCGCAACGGGTCGAGGATGACCTGCGCAATCCGGCCAACTACGTTGTGGTGGACCTGGTTTTCGACGACGGCAGCCGTCTGTCGACCAGTGGTGCGCTCGACCAGCATCGTGTACCTGCGACAGCGCGCGGGCAGGGTGATGGCCGTGTGCTGTATCCGGACCAATGGAATTTCGTTTCGATCGATCTCGGCCGCGTTGCGGCGGGTCGGCGCGTGAAGCAGATCGTGCTGGACCACGATGGTCCGGCAGCCAGCATTGAAGGCTATGTCGACGACATCCGCATTGGCAGCGAAGTGCCGGAGACGCGCCAGCAGCCGGCCGATTTCGTCGAGACGCGGCGCGGCAGCAATGCCAATTTCCACTTCTCGCGCGGCAATGTCTTTCCGGCGATGGCTGTGCCGCACGGCTTCAACTTCTGGACGCCAGTCACCGATGCCAGTACCGACTGGCTCTACCAGTATCAGGATCACAACGGTGCGGATAATCACCCGCGCTTGCAGGCTTTCCAGCTCTCGCACGAGCCCAGCCCGTGGATGGGCGAGCGGCAAACGCTGCAGCTCATGCCCGAGGCACAGGCCAGCGGTGTGCCGCTGCTCGATCGGGCCGCGCGTTCGTTAGGCTTTACCCACGCCAACGAAACGGCGCATGCGCATGATTACCGTGTGGCATTCGACAACGGCATCGTTACCGAGATGACACCGACCGACCACGCGGCGATGTTCCGCTTCACCTTCGCCGGCGCGACATCGCAGTTGCTGTTCGATAACCTCACCGACCAGGGCGGTATCACGCTCGACCCGTCGGGGCGCAGCTTCAGCGGCTATTCGGACGTCAAGAGCAAGTTGAGTACCGGCGCCGGTCGGCTTTTCTTCTATGGCACGGTCGATCAGCCGGTGCAGCGCAGCGGCCGACTCACCGGTGCGGGGCGAGACCATGTCGCCGCATGGCTCGGTTTCGATACGCGCATCAACAAGACCGTGAACCTGCGCATCGCCACCTCGCTGATCAGCCTCGATCAGGCTAAACACAATCTCGCGCTAGAAATCGCATCGGACGACACGCTGGAAAGCGTGCGCGATCGCGCTGCACAGCAGTGGAACGCACTGCTCGGTGCTGTGCAGGTCGACGGCGCCAGCCGCGACGAAAAAACCACGCTCTATTCCAATCTCTACCGGCTGTTCCTGTATCCGAACGAGGCTTACGAAAACACCGGCAGCGCCGCGCAGCCGGTGTATCGCTACGCTAGCCCGTTCTCCGCACCGGTCGGTGCCGACACGCCCACACAGACCGGCGCGCACGTGGTCGACGGCAAGGACTTCGTCAACAACGGCTTCTGGGATACCTATCGCACCGCGTGGCCGGCCTATGTGTTGCTCACGCCCACGCAGGCTGGCGAAATGATCGACGGCTTCGTGCAGCAGTATCGCGACGGCGGCTGGATCGCGCGCTGGTCCTCCCCTGGCTACGCCGACCTGATGGTCGGTACCAGCGCCGACGTGGCTTTTTCCGAC
Organism: Rhodanobacter sp. A1T4; assembly: GCF_014207185.1. GTDB lineage: Bacteria > Pseudomonadota > Gammaproteobacteria > Xanthomonadales > Rhodanobacteraceae > Rhodanobacter. The sequence goes on along the minus strand of NZ_JACHCP010000005.1, from coordinate 291,738 downwards.
GCCTGGCTGAAGGGCGTACGCAACTTCGACGTGGCTTCGTTCTACCAGTCGGCGTTGAAGGATGCTTCGGTAGTGAGCCCGCTGGCTGGTACGGGTCGCAAGGGGTTGCAGCGCTCGATCTTCAACGGCTACACCGATACCGGTGTAGACGAGGGTCTGTCATGGTCGATGGACGGCTATATCAACGACTTCGCCATCGGCAACCTCGCCGATGCGCTGGCGACACAGCACGCCGCGGGCGATCCGTACGCTGCGTATTACGCAGACGACGCGCGTTACTACCGTAATCGCGGACTCGACTACGTCAACTTGTTCGATGCCGACGTCGGCTTCTTCGTTGGCCGCGCCGCCAACGGTCAGTGGCGCTACGGCAAGGCTGACTTCGATCCGATCCGCTGGGGTGGTGACTACACCGAAACCGACGCGTGGAACATGGCCTTCCATGCACCGCAGGACGGCGCCGGACTTGCCGCGCTCTATGGCGGCCGTGCCGGACTTGCCGCCAAGCTCGATGCCTTCTTCGCCACGCCTGGCAACTTCCACGTCGGTACTTACGGCGAGCCGATCCACGAAATGCTGGAGGCGCGCGACGTGCGCATGGGTCAGTACGGCCACAGCAACCAGCCATCGCACCACATCCTCTACATGTACGACGTCGCCGGCCAGCCGTGGAAGACGCAGGACAAGGTACGCGACGCGCTGTCGCGCCTCTACGTCGGTAGCGAGATCGGCCAGGGCTATCCGGGTGACGAGGACAACGGCGAGATGTCCGCCTGGTATGTCTTCAGTGCGGCCGGTTTCTATCCACTGCGCATGGGTACGCCGGAATACGTGATCGGCGCGCCGTACTTCCCGCATATGGACGTCCGTCTGGAAAACGGCAAACGCATCGTGATCGAGGCGCCGGCCGTCAGCGACACCAATCGCTATATCCAGAGCTTGCGCGTCAACGGCCAGCCGTGGAACCAGCTCACCTTGCCACACGCGCTGCTGGCGCAAGGCGCGACGCTCGACTTTGTGATGGGTCCGAAACCGTCGTCATGGGGCAGCGAGAAGTCGTCACTGCCTGCGTCGCTCACGGCCGAAGGCGAGAAGCCGCAGCCGATGCGTGATCTCACCGGTGCAGGACAAGGACAGGCCAGTAGTCAGCCGACGATTACCAAACTGGATGCGCTGTTCGATAACGATTCCGATACCGAAGCCACGTTGCCAGTCGTCGCGTCGACGGTGAGCTGGCATTTCCCGCAAGCCCGCGAGGTTGCCATGCTTACGCTGACGTCTGGCGCGAGTGCCGCCGCACCTTCAAGCTGGCAACTGCAAGCATCCAGCGACGGCAAGCACTGGCATACCGTGGATACGCGAAAGAACGAGCGCTTTCTCACGCCACGCCAGACGCGTGTCTTTGGCCTGCGGGCGCCAGGTCGCTATACGTATTACCGGTTGAGCTTTCCCGCTACGGATGGCGCGGCAAAAGCCCTTGCGGAAATTGAATTGATCGGGCCGACAGATTCCGAGAATCAGTGAGCCGCAGGAATCGCCCGCTGCCGCATCCAGCACGCAATACTCATTCGCTGCCGTGTGGCGGGTAGTACCTCATGCTCGAATTGCGCCGATAGAAAGAGCACCAGCGTGCCGGCGCGTGGATAGATATCGCGGTGGGACGCATCGGCCAGATAAAGCCGCAGCGCCCCGCCTTCGACATCCTGCCAGTCGGCGTTGAGGTAGAACACGGCCGAAACGACGCGGGCATCGCTACGGCGCAGCTGATCGAGATGCCTGGCGTAGCCCGCGCCCGCTGGATACACCGCGTACTGCGACTCGCTGTCGACCAGGCCAAGCATCAGATGACGGCTGAGTGCGATGCGCAGTTCGTCCACGCGATCGGCAAAGGCCTGCTGCGGTGCGCTCAATGCGCCGGATAAAAACCAGCACGTGCTGTCGCCGCGCAATAACGTTATCGCGCGATCGATTCCAGTGGCGGCTGGCGTCAGCAAATGTTCGGCATGCATGGCCATGCACTCGTTGGCGAGCGCCTGCGTCTGCGTCGACGTCATCAGGTTCGGGATAACGCACCAGCCGTTCGCGGCGAGCGCACTCGTCGCGGTATCGAACTCATGGGGCAACATCGGTGCTGAGTACTCTGATCGTGCGCGTAGTGCGCTAGCGCCCTTGCGGGCAGTCTCGACCAGACACGGAGGAGGGAGTTTGCAGCGGCGTTCGAGTAAAGCGGATTCGCAATATGCGAATCCGCTCTTCCTGCAGCATACGCCGAAAGCCAACGCAGGCTCGAGCTCACCTTATCGCTTGCGCAGTGGCTCCAGCAGCGATGACAGCCCGTTGTGGTCCAGCTCCAGCATCAGCGCCAGCAACCGTCCCAAATCCCCCTTGGGAAAACCCTTTCGCGCAAACCACGCGAGATAGGCGCCGGGCAGGTCGGCGATCAGCCGGCCCTGGTATTTGCCATAGGGCATGGTGACAGTCACCAGCCGCTGCAAATCCTCTGCTTCCATCGTGTGGTTTCCTTCGGGTTATTTGGCAAACAGCTTCGAGCGATCGGCGAACGCCTTGAACTCAAGCGCATTGCTGCAGGGATCGAGCAGAAACATCGTGGCCTGTTCACCGGCCTGACCCTGAAAGCGTACGTGCAGTTCGATTACGAAGCGCGTGCCGGCTGCTTGCAGGCGGTTGGCCAGTGCATCCCACTTGTCCATTGACTTCACAAGCAGCAGCGAGCGTGGGTGTCCAAGCTTGTACTAGGCGACTGGCTGCACGAGCGCGGAGAGTTGGCACCATTCACTGATCATGTTGCGTGTGGACCTTGAAATTGCCCTTTTCAAAAATATCCGCTTAAACGGCAATGATACCGACGTTCAATCCGCGGCCACACAACGGCCCTGTGCCCACGCTCTCAACGTCTCCACTTTCTCATACATCAACACCGACAGCGGCCGCGTCTGCTTGAGTGTGTTGAGCAGCGTTGATTGATCGAGCGGCACGTTGTTGCTGGCGGCGTCGTATAAAGCACTGACGATGGTCTGCTCGACTTCGGCACCGGAGAAGCCGCTGCTGGCTTCGGCCAGGACAGGCAAGTCAAAACCAGTCGGATCGAGTTTGCGGCGGGTGAGGTGGAGGGTGAAGATCGTTTCGCGCACGCTGGCCTGTGGCAAGTCGACAAAAAAGATTTCGTCGAAGCGCCCTTTGCGCAGCAGTTCGGCGGGTAGCTCGTCGACGGTGTTGGCGGTGGCGACGACGAAGACCTTGGCCTTGCGTTCGGCCATCCAGGTGAGCAGGTAGCCGAGCACGCGACGCGACACGCCGCCATCATCGCCGCCGCCGGCGAGGCCTTTCTCGATTTCATCGATCCACAGCACGCATGGCGCCAGCAGCTCGGTGCTGGCCAGCGCTTCGCGCAGATTCTTTTCGGTTTCGCCCTGATACTTGTTGTAGAGCGTGCCGAAATCCAGTCGTACCAGTGGCACGCCGAAGCCACCGGCGATGGCTTTCGATGCGAGGCTCTTGCCGCAGCCCTGCACGCCGAGCAGCAGCACGCCCTTGGGTGGATCGAGCATTGGCGTGGCGGACGGATCGAGAAACACCGCTCGCCGCCGCTGTACCCATTCGCGCACGCGGCTGACGCCGGCGATATCGGCGAAGCTGGCGGTGGCGTATTCGTAATGCAGCAGGCCGGAGCGGTTGAGCAGGTCGAACTTGGCCTGCATCAGTTCGGGCAAGTCGGCATGGTTGAGCGCGCCGTCGTTGTAGATCAGCTTACGCACAATGCGCCGCGCGTCTGGCGCGGACAGGCCCAGCAGGTTGCGAACGATGATGCGCGCGGCCTCACCGTCCACCTCGACGCGGCGACCCTGCTCGTTCTGCCAGGCGGCCGCTTCGCCGCGTAGAATGCCTGCCAGCTCCTTGATGTCGGGCAGCGACAGCGGGACACGGAGCGCCAGTGCTTCGAGCTCTTCGGGCAATTCGATTTTTGCGCCGATCAGCACAATGGTATGCGCCACCGAGTGCTGCCGCTGCACAATCTCGCGCAGCATGCGCAGTGTCATCGCGTAGCCGAGAAACGGATGGAAATCGAACAGCAGAAAGATGCCCGGCTCGCTGGCGGTGCGAATCGCCTCCAACGTGGCGGTGGCATCGGGTGCGGACTGGGATTCTCGTTGAGCGAAGTCCAGTCGGGTCAGTCCGTCGGTGAGGGTCCAGCGCCACAGTGGGCGCAGCGACTGCGCGATCACGTGCCGAAAGCACTCGATCACCCGCTGTTCGTCGACGGTTTCGATCACCAGCAGTGGTGTGCTCGCGCGTACCAGTGTAGTGAGATCCTGCAATTCGCTCATGCACCCTCCAATCGAAGTACGCCACGTTAGCAGAGCATCGCGTGGTTCCACCGACGAGGCATGACTTCCCGCATGGCATGACTTCCCTCATGGGGCACCACTCGATAAACGACGTAGGCTGCAACATCCGCCCTTCGGGCCCGATCGAGCGACAAGCGATGAACAGCCGCAAGCGTTGGTGCAGGATTTCCTCGATCGCCATGCTGACGACGTTGGCTCTGGCGAGTACGGCCGCGGCGCATGCGTCTGCACTACCTCGACTGGATGGTTCCCGTGAAGGCATCGCTGGTCACCCTGGCTGCGAGCAGATCGATGCGCGTGCCTGCCTCGGCCTGGCGCTGACGGCGATGGGTGGCCGGGACACGTTGGCGGCCATCCACAATGTACAGTTCGACGTGATCGGGCATACCGCACTCACCGAGCAGTCGTATCGGCAGGCGCCGTTCATCAGCAGCTACGAGCGCGATCAGTTGACCGTGGATTTCGACAAGAGTCGACTACTGAGCCATAGCCATGGCGTGTGGCCGGAAGCGGATTCGCATCAGGCGGAAAGCGATCTCACCTTGATCGCTACCCCCGAAGGCGGCGTGTACCGCGCCAGGGACGGCGATTCAGCGTGTTCGGCGGCTGATCTGGAGGACACCCGCGCCACACTGGCGCTAGGACCGGAGCGATTGCTGCTTACTGCAGCGGCGGCAGCTGACCTGCATTACGCCAGCAGCGAATGGCTGCGCTCCACCCCGCACAGCGTGCTCGAATTCAATTGGCACGGGCAGCCGGTGCGTGTGCTGCTGAATGCTTTCAACCACCTGCCGGATGCATTCGAGCGCACGGCCACGTTCCAGGATTTCTGGTTCGCTTGGGGTGACGTCGAGCAGCGTGTTTACTACGACAACTGGAAGCTGTTGAATGGCACGGTGCTGCCGACCAATCGCATCGAGCAGCGCAACGGCGTGGTGTGGCAGTCAATGCAGGTACTCGATGCCAGCTTCAACACGACGCTGGATGACAAGACCTTCGCAATGGACTCGGCACTAGCGGCGAAGAGCGCGCAATCCAAAGGCTGGAACCGCGAGTTCAGCGACCAGCACCGCGTCGAGCTGGCGCCGGGCGTTGAACTCTACCGCGGCGCGTGGAATGCCACCCTGATCAAGCAGGACGACGGCGTGCTGGTGCTGGAAGCGCCGATCTCGCCGCATTATGTTGAAGGCGTGCTGGCCAAGGCGCGCAGCACGTTTGCCGGTGTGCCAATAAAGGCGGTGCTGTCCAGTTCCGATTCGTGGCCGCATATGGCCGGCGTGCGAGAGGCGGTAGCCGAGGGCTTGCCGGTGTACATCCTCGATCTGAACCAGCCGCTACTGGATCGGCTGGTGGCAGCCCCGCACCGCCTGGAGCCTGACCATTTGCAGTCCGCGCCGAAAGCCGCGCAATGGCATGTGGTCTCGGGCAAGCAGGAGATTGGCAGTGGGGCGAACCGCGTGGTGATCTACCCACTGCGTGGCGCTTCCACCGAGCGCCAGTACATGGTGTATTTCCCGCAGCACAAGCTGTTGTATGCCAGCGACACGTTGGCGCTCAATGCCGACCACACGCTATACGATCCGGAATTGATGCACGAAGTGGTGCAGGCGGTGGCGCGCGAGCATCTGGATGTAAACACGATCTACGCGATGCACGAAGGCCCGACGCTCTGGTCCGACGTGGTCCGTCTGGTCGACGTGGCGACGAAATAGCCGCTTCGACCGACAGGCGTTAGCATCGCAGTCTGCCCGCTGATACGGAGACCGACCGATGCGTATGAAACTTTGGTGGTTGCTCTACCTGCTGGCGGCGCCGGCTTTCGCTGCACCGCAACTGGACCAGCTGACCCTGCCGAAGGGTTTCCATGTCGCGGTGTATTCGGACCAGGTACCGAAAGCGCGCGAGATCACGCTGGGCGCGAAAGGCACAGTGTTCGTCGGGTCCGGTGACGCCGGCAAGGTGTATGCGCTGACCGACAGCAAGCATGATGGTGTTGCCGACAAGGTGCGTGTGGTGGCGAGCGGCTTGGAGTCGCCGATCGGCGTGGCTTTCAAGAATGGCGATCTCTACGTGTCCGCCGTCAGCCGGATCGTGGTGCTGCGCGATATCGAGAATCATCTGGACGATCCACCGAAGCCAGAGTTGATCACCGACAAGCTGCCGACCGAGATGCATCACGGCACCAAGTTCATCGCCTTCGGTCCGGACGGCAAGCTGTATGTGCCGATCGGCGCACCGTGCAACATCTGCGACCCAGGTCCGGACCATGGCAAGCTCACCCGCATGAACGCCGATGGTAGCGGCATGGAAGACGTGGCGCACGGCATCCGCAACACGGTGGGTTTCGACTGGCAGCCCGGCACCAGGAAACTGTGGTTCACCGACAACGGGCGCGACATGATGGGTGACGATATGCCCAGTGACGAACTCAATCGCATCACCAGGATTGGCGAGCACTTTGGCTTTCCCTATTGCCAACAGGGCGACACGCTCGATCCTGAATTCGGCAAGGGCAAGAGCTGCAAGGATTACACGCCGCCTGTATTGAAGCTGGGTGCGCACGTTGCCTCGCTGGGTATGCGTTTCTACGAGGGCAAGCAGTTTCCGGCCAGCTACAAGGGCGCGATCATCGTGGCCGAGCACGGTTCGTGGAACCGTACGAAAAAGTCAGGCTATCGGGTGATGACGGTGCGTCTGCAGGGCAGCAAGGTGCTGTCGTATGAACCGCTGATCAGCGGCTTCGAGCAGGACGAACGCGCCTGGGGTCGACCAGTCGACGTGCAGCCGCTGCCCGACGGCAGCCTGCTGATAAGCGACGATCTTGCAGGCGCGGTGTATCGCGTCACATACAAGCCTTGAGCATTTCGAGGGGTTACAACCTGCGAATTGATGCTCCGAATCTCCCGCCATCGTTCGTCGCCATCGTTTGTCAGGTGAGAGTCGGATACGACGTGAATGGACGCCCGAACGCCAAACCGACCCCTGCCCCCGCCTGAACAAACGTCGCCAGCGCGTGCAGATTGACGCCAACTCTCTTCACATGCGCATGGCGTGGGCTATGGGTGAATAGCTGACCACATACCGGAGGCTCGCGTCTGCGGTTCACGGTTTATCCAACTTTGGCTCCCATTCAAGAGGACAACGCCATGCTTCACTACGCACTGGTTTTTCTGGTTATCGCGATCATCGCAGCGGTACTGGGTTTTGGCGGCATTGCCGGCGCCGCTGCAGGCATTGCTAAGATTCTTTTCGTCATCTTCCTGATTCTCGCCGTACTCGCCTTTTTCCGCCGCGCCAGATAATCAGGTCATGCGCTTGTGGAAGTGATGTGTCATCAAGTCACTTCCGCAAGCGAACCAATGCGTTGAAGTCATGCGTCATCGTCAGTCCTCAATGGAGCTTCCCATGAACAAGCACGTACAAACCCCCGAAGAACTGGTTGGCAACCGCATCGACGAGAGCGCCGAGCGCATCAAGCAGGCGACCTCCAATGCCGTGGCCAGCACCAAGGATGCCGTGGATCGCGCCGCCGACACGGTCGAAGAAGGTCTGCACCGCGCCACTGACAAGGTGGCCGATGCCGCCAACCGCACTACCGATAAAGCGGTCGAGATTGGCGAGCGCGGTCGTGAGGTCTATGACCAAACGCTGGATCGCGCCGACGCATGGTTGGAGCAGGCGCGCGACTATGTTCGCGAGAAACCGGTGCAGTCCGTCGCCATCGCGCTTGGCGCTGGCTGGTTGCTCGGTCGTATTCTGCGTCGTTGATCACGCAGGCTTGATAGGGGCTCAGGGAATGCAGCAATCAGAACCTACCCCCGGAACAGCGGCGCCGGAAACGGCGCCGTTGCCATCTGGGCTGGTGGCCGAACTTGGCCAGTTGGGCCGTGCGATAAAACATCTTTTCGGTGCCCAGTTGCATTTGCTGGCTGCCGAGCTTGGGCTTGCACGCAGCGCTGTGTCGTGGATGTTGCTGGCTGGTTTGGCAGCTACCGTTGCAGGCGTGGGACTGGGTCTGAGCCTGCTTGCGTTTGTCGGTTTGCTGCTGGCGAAGTGGTTTGGCTCGTGGGTGCTGGCATTGTTGGGTCTGTGTGTTTTGCAGGCACTGTTTCTGGCCGGTTCGCTCCTGCTGTTTCGCCGCTGCATGCACTGGATGAGTCTGCCGGTCACACGCGGCGAGTGGAATGAGATGATGCGCGATACCATGAGCAAGGCTAGGCGCGAAATCGATGCCGAGCGCGCCGCACACGTCGAGACAGATCGCACCAAGGGAGACCGTGCATGAGCTTGTTCAGCCAGCTTGCCAGAGTGCGCGCCGCCAAGCTGGAGATGAATCTGGCACGGCAGGAAATGAGCCCACCGGCAGCCGCGTTGCTGGCGCGCGGTCATCGCTATCCACTGACGACCGTCGGCACGGCGGCCGGCGCCGGATTCGTGCTGGGTACCCTCAACGTGCATCCGCTGCGTATTCCCGGGCTGGGTTCACTGCTCGGCGGCGGTCTGGCAGAAGCGGTGGCTTACGGTACGCGCCTGGTTTCCGAACTGGGTGCGTTCGGGTTGGGCGGCGGCGCAGATTCAGGCAGAACTGATTCAGACAAGACCAATTCAGACGATACGGTGGCACCGGATACCAATAGTGGTCAATCATCATGACCCTGGCGATGACGCAGACTTCGCTTAGGCAACCGTCAACCATGCCGTCATCGCTTATCTTGTTTTCGATCCATCGAATTTAGCTCATCGGCGTGCCGCTATGAAGGAACCGGGCCATCTGCCAACGCGCGCCGCGATCATCAGCGATCGTAAAGACGCTGTTCCGCTGCCGCTCGGTAGCGAAACGGCAGATGCCGATGACGAGGCGTCAGGCGCGCACGGTCGCGGATTGCAGGCGACGCACGGCACGCTGCGGCACTTGCGTGCGATCCGCGTGATCTTGAACAGCATGCTGTTGCTGGCGTTGCTGTATACCGTCACGTTGACCAAGTCGTTGCTGATACCGCTGGTGCTGGCAGCGTTTCTGGGGCTGGCGTTGAACCCGATCGTGGCCGCTGGCTCCCGCCGTGGCCTGCCGCGCTGGCTCTGCGCCAGCGTGTTGATGATGGCGCTGGTGGGCACGATTGGTTTTGGCGTAAGCAAAGTGGCACAGCCGGCGATGGGCTGGATCCAGGGCGCGCCGGCCACGATGAAAGAGCTGCTGCCCAAGTTCAGAAACATCACCGCACCCTTCGAGATGGCCAATCGTGCCACGCAGAATCTGGTGAACGGGCCGCCGTCGCGCGCTCATCCAGCCGCGGCAACGGCCACGGTCTCCATCAGTACGTGGGATGTTCTGGCCGAGACCCCGGCCGTGATCGCTGCGATGCTCACGGTCACCCTGCTGGTGTTCTTTTTCCTGGTGTTCGGCGACACCTTGCTGCGGCGGCTGGTGGAAATCGTTCCTGACTTTCAGGCCAAGCGACATGCCGTGGTCATCGTGCGCAGCATCCAGACCGAGGTGTCGCGCTACATTCTCACCACCTCGCTGATCAACCTGAGCCTGGGACTATTTACGGCGACCATGTTGTGGTGGCTGAAGATGCCCGACCCGCTGCTGTGGGGCACGGTGGCGATGATGGCCAATTACATTCCGTATGTCGGTGCGATCACCACCACCACGATTTTGATGATGGTTGGACTGGTGCACTTCGATCAGCTTGGTCAGGCGATGCTGCCGGCACTGTGTTTCATCGGCTTCACCATCGTCGAAGGCAACCTGATTACGCCGATGGTGCTGGGCCGGCGCATGCGCGTCAGCCCGATCGCGATTCTGCTCTGGCTGCTGGTATGGGGCTGGCTCTGGGGTATTCCCGGCGCATTGCTGGCGGTGCCGATGTTGACCAGCGTCAAGTTGATCACCGAGCGCATTCGTGGCTGGGGCTGGTTTGCGGTAATGGTGCAGCGTTGAGGGCCGTTACCGCTTCGCCGTGTCCGATGCGGGTTGCTTCAGCCACCCGGCAAGCGAAAGTCGCCAGATGCCCGACTGGCCGGTGACATAGACCGCATTGCCGTTGGTCGAGACATGCGCACCCCACGGCAGATCCTTGTTGATGACATCGCCAAGGTCGATGGGGCGGCTCCTGTGCATCGCCTTGCCTGAAGGCGATGCACAGGCGGCCGAGGCCGCCCTTGGTCTTACCGTAGTCGAACACGATGAATGACTGGTCGGGCGCGATCGCGGGATCATGGGTGGAGACGTCGGGATCGCCCAGGCCGGCGCGCACGGCAGGTAGGTAGCTGCCGTTGCGATACAGCGAGCGCCAGATATGCATTGCCCGCGCTTTCTTGTCCCAACGGATGAAATACAAGGTCCCGTCGGTCGCGATGCTCGCAAAATCGACGAAGGGATCGTCATTGATGACCGGCCCCAACCACACCGGGGTCCCCCCCGCATTGCCCTTGCGCTCCACTTTCCAGATGTTGCTGCCCGGCGCGTTGCCGCCGACAAAGTAGTCCTGCGTCAGCGGCTGGCCGCCAGGCGTCGTTGGTCGGTCGGAATTGAACAACAGGTACGAACCGTCCGGCGAGACGACCGGATCCTGGTCGAACCAGTGGCCTGAAAAGCCCGCGATTTGCGGCTTCGACCAGTGACCGTTGACCTTGTGCGCGACCATGATGGTCTTGTGCGGCCCATTGCTGCGGTCGAAGAACACCGTATTGCCGTCAGGAGTGAAGGCGACGGTGTCGTCGCTGTCCGGATGGATGATGCCGTCGAGCGTGATCGGTGCGAGCGCCGCGATAGACGCAGCGCTGGCGGACGCGTGCGACGAGGCGAAACAGAGAACAACGGCCGCAAGGCAGAACGAACAGGCGATGGCGGGGATGCGGCTCATGGGGCATGGCTTCTCAAGTGACGTATCTAATCGGGCTTTTGCTCGATGCCGAAGCGCAAGGCTTGATCCCGTTTCCGCGTATTGGTGGCCGACAACGATTAGATCGTGTCTTGTGACAGGTTGAGCAAGGTATAGGAGCGCTGCTCGCCCTCGAATTTGTCGCCGCCCTTGGACACCAGCGTCACGTGTCGCTGCACCATGATTTCATCGCTCACAATGACACCCTTGCATATCGTGGTGTAGCCGCGCCAGGTGGTCTTTCCGGGGATCACCGACACGTCGATTGTCTTTCCGGCCGTGGTGGTGATCTGCATCGGTTCTCCATTCTGCTGGCGGTACTGATCGTCGGATGACGGGCCGCTACCACTGCCATTGCGGGTCAGCGTGATGACATCATTGAGCGGGTCGACGCGAACCACCTGCACCTGCTCGGTGCCGGCCGGTCCGATTTCCCAGGGCCTGGGGATGGTGACCGTCCAGGTCGTTCCTACGCGGATGTCGTCCGGTGCCTTGCCCCACAACAAAGGATTGAAGGTCATCCCGCTGGTTTCGCTGTCGACAGCACACTTGCCCTTGTAGCAATGGGTGATGCCGTCCTGAAGTGTCTTGACATCGTGGACTACGCCACTGGCTGGATGCCCGTCATAACGATCCTCCTCATCGAAGATGAAGGCCTCCGGCGTTACGCCGGTCACCCTATCGTCGGCGCTACCGCTTATGCGATCGACCTTCTCATTGAATCCCGTTCCCTTTATCGAGACGGTTTTGGAAAACACATCGGACAGACGTTCTCCCACCTTGAGGTTGGGGCTTAAATACGCAGCGGTCGAATCGGCATAGGCCGATGAACTACTCAGGCAAAAGATCGAAGCGAAAAAAGCGGCGGTAGCGACAACACGGCAACGGGGGGGCATCACGATCTCCAGGGAATATTGGCTGCCAACAGGCTCCAAGAAGCCTGCAGCCGATCGAGGTTCGCCGCGCCAGCTTTGTGATGTTCGGTATATCGGGCGTGACGAGTGGTCGGCAGGGATGCTCGAACGGCCAATGAAGTCAACCGACGGATCAAGCCATGCCAAGTGCACGTCGCGCATGGGTGCGGAAGCGCCGACTGAGATGGAGCCGCGTGCCATCGCGCAGCACCACTTCGGCATTGCCCTGGAACAGCGGATGGACTTCGGCCACGCGATCGAGGTTGACCATGATGCCGCGGTGGATGCGCAGGAAACGCGTCGGGTCCAGCGTCGCCAGCAGGTGGCGCAGCGTATCGCGGTGCAGGAAGCGGGCGTTGCCGACATGGAGGTGCACATAGTTGCCGTCGGCACGGATCCAGTCGATGTCGGCCGTGCTGATCACCCGGATATGTTCGCCGTAGCGCACGCTGATCCGTTGCGCGTAATCATCCACGCCCGTCACGGCGGCGGGTTCGGGGTGGGCGTGTGGCGCGTGCAGCCCCTGCCAGTGTTGGTTGACGCGTGCCATCGCCTGGTCGAAACGTGCCTGCTCGATCGGCTTGAGCACATAGTCCACGGCCCTGGCGTCGAATGCCCGCAGCGCGTGTTCGGCAAAGGCAGTGGCGAACACCACCAGTGGCAAGCAATCGGGTGCCAGTTCGTGCAGCAACTCGAAGCCGTCCATGCCCGGCATCTGGATGTCGAGGAACAGCAGGTCCGGGCGTAATGCAAGCACCGCCTGCATCGCCTCGCCGGCATTGCCGCATTCGCCGACGATCTCCACTTCGGCATGCGACGCCAATGCCTGGCGTAACGCGAGGCGTGCCAGCACCTCATCGTCGACCAACACGGCGCGCAGGCGTGGCGTCATGATGCGATGTGCACGACAAAGGGCAGGTGTACCTCGACGCGCACGCCGCCGCCGGCCAACGGTGTGAGTTCGAGTCGCGCGGCGTTACCGAACAGCATGTGCAGGCGTGAACGCGTATTGCCCAGGCCGATGCCTTCCGGCGTGCCTTCCGGCGGCAGGCCGAGACCGTCGTCGTCCACGCGCAGCTGTAACTGGTCGCCGGCACGTCGCGTGGAAATGCGCAGGATGCCGGCGCCGGGCTTGTTCTGCAGGCCGTGGCGCAGCGCGTTCTCCACCAGTGGCTGCAGGATCAGGTTCGGTACCGCCGCGTCCAGGGTGTCGTCGTCCACGTCCAGCTGTGTGCTCAGCCGGTCCTGGAAGCGCACCTGCTGGATGCCGAGGTAGCACGCGAGGAATTCCAGCTCGCGCGACAGTGGCACCTGCGGTGCATGGCATTCCTCCAGCGTGAGGCGCAGAAAATCGCTGAGCCTGGCGATCATCAGTCGTGCCTGCAGCGGATCGGCCAACGCCAGCGCTGAAATGGCGTTGAGCGTGTTGAACAGAAAGTGCGGTTGCAACTGCATGCGCAACGCCTGCAGTTGCGACTGCGCCAATTGCGTCTCCAATTGTGTACGACGCAGGCGTTCGTCGCGCAGGTGCCGGCGCGATTCCATCCCGCGTAGCACCACCAGGATCACCCAGTAGGTCACCAGTCCTTGCTGGAACTTGTAGGCGAACTCCGTATGGATGAAGCCACCGAACGTATCCACCGGCATCTTGCCCGGGCCGCATAGGGTCCAGAAGATCAGCAACTGCAGCAGGGTCTGCGCCAGCGCGACGCCGAGACTGAGAGGCACATGCACAGCCAGTAGGCGCGGCCCGCCGAAGCCCGCCGTACGTCGCCCGAGCCAGCCGATCCCGGCCGCCAGCAGCATCCACAGCCAGAAGTCGGCGAGGTTCCAGATCAGCCCGCGCAACCAGGCGGCATCGCGTCCTTCGCTGAGCGAGGACAACCCCGAACTCAGTGCGTAGGACAGCGCCAGCAGCGTCCAGAAACCGAAGGCCAGCGCCCAGTTCCGGAGTCGCTGCGAGCGGTTGTCGCCGGGTACCTGATCTTCGCCGACGATGGTCGTTGCTTTCGCCACGTTCATCTGCGCAGTGTGCCAGCGCCGGCCGTCAGACGGATGTGCCGGAAGGTACGCCGGCACGGGACGGTGTTCGCGTGTCCGCAGATTCAAGCGGGTGGCCCCGCATCGCGGCGGCAGGTGAGTTCATCGCCCGTCTGCCAGGTACCGCTGCCGTCGAGGCGCGCATAACTGACCCGGTATTGCGCATCGCCGCTACGCCGGAGCACGAAGCGATCGATGTAGCCGCTGGTCGCAGTGTTCTGCAGGCTCAGCGTGGTGCCGGTCCAGCCGGAAGAAACGTAGTGGCGCACGCCGCCGGTGTTGTCGAACACGGTCATTACGAACTGCCTGGTGGCGCGGTCATAGCCCCACCATTCGTCCGCGGCGTAGCGATCCGGCGGTGTGTCCGCGTGCTGCATATGCAGCCAGTGGCCGCCCATTTCGGTGCTGAAGGTCTCGCGGGAATGGATCGGCCTGCCGTTGGAGAACTGGCCGGCGCCCTGCCATGCGCCGACGAACCAGGCCAGCGGTGCCAATTCATTCGTCATGCCGGCCGCGCCAGCGAGCATGCTCGTGGCTGCGAGGATCACCAGAGTGAGCGGCAATCGCATGTCGGTCTCCTGCTTGCCGCACGCCCGGCATCTATCCGTTCGGACGATGGCGTCGATGTGGATGATTCGCGCAGGCTGGCACGGGCGCTCATCGCCGTCACCGATCTTGTGACGATCGGCATCGTGGTTGTGACAAGCGGCACGAGTACGCACGCAGATGGCTGGAAAGTCGCGGAGATGGATGCCGGATGATGCATTGATCCGACGTGGCCACACAGCCGCCTCGGTCACACCGCTGGCAGGAGCATATCGACCGCTTGTCACGCCATCGCAGGTGGTCGTCACAGGAACGATGCGGTCCACGGTCACACCCTGCAGGCTGCACGGGCGGCTATGTCGCCGCGGACGAGGACAGCAAGATGCGCAAGCAATACCTCTTCAGGATCGGCATGGCATGTCTTGCCGCGACGACGATGGGAATCATGAGTGCGTTCGTGGCGACTTCCGACGCGTATGCGAGCACAGCGGACGAAACCGCCAGGAACGAGGCAGCGGTGATCGCGGTTGACCAACACTGGCTGGAGGCGGAAGAGAGCGGTGACACCGCGTATCTGGATGATCTTCTGCTGCCCGACTACCGTTCGGTCGGTACCGATGGCGTGGCACATCCGAAGTCCGCCATCGTGGCGCATGCGGCGAAGAACCGTGGCTCGGACATCGAGCGCCGCACGGTCGAGGCGTGGATCAAGGCGCATCCGTCGGGCAAGAGCGTGGTGCTCCACGGCGACACCGCGATCCTGTCGTTCTACGACCCGGCGTCGGGGCCGCAGCAGGGCGTGCGTTCCTCCGACATCTTCGTTTACGTCGACCGCCGTTGGCATGCGCTGTATTCACAACACAGCGGGTTCGGCAAGGGCTAGCTGTTCACCACGGAATGATTTCGCCGTCGCGGAAAAAGCCGCCGGTCGTCGACGATCTCCCTGGCAGGCATGCAGCCCAGACGACGCCTTGCGCGCTTGCGCTGGCCGGTCTTCCGCCGGCGCCGCCCATCTCCGTATTGGTCCAGCCAGGACACACCGCATTGACCAGAATCCCGCTGCCAGTCAGCTCCGCTGCCAGCGCACGGGTGTAGCTATTCAACGCGGCCTTCGAGACGCGATAGGCCGGGCAGCATTCGCCGTCGATCGTGCTCGAGGCACAGCCGCTGGACAGATTGACGATGCGGCCAAAGCCGAACGGTCGCATCAGTGGCAGCATCGCCTCACTCAGCCGCCATGCGCCAAGCAGGTTGGTGTCGAGCGCAGCGTGAACGGTGTCAATGTCGATCGATGAAGGTAGCTCGCCCATGTCGTAGTAGGAGCCGGCATTGTTGACGAGGACGTCCAGACGTCCATAGGTGTTTTCGAGATATCGCGCGGCGGCATCGATGTCTTTCTGATGTGTAACGTCGAGCTTGATCGCCGTTACGTCCGCACCATCAGTACGCAGCCGGCGCGCGGCGCTTTCGCCGAGCGCCAGTTCACGACTGCCCAGCAGCACGGTCATGCCGGTGGCCGCCAGCTGCCGCACGATCTCGAGACCCAGTCCACGGTTGGCGCCGCTGACCAGCGCAATCTGCTGCGCCAGCGGTGGGGCGGCGAAGAGCGAAGAGGCGCGCTGCGACTTCCTGCGCGCCGGCGAAGGCGCGGTGTTCATGGCGCGCTGACCAGCGCATCGCAATGCTCGTCGGCACAGGCCTGCCAACCGCCACCGAGTGCCTTGTACAACGCGATGGCTTGCAGGTTGATACCGGCTTCGGCTTCGGCCAGTTGGTCCTCGGCGCTCAGCTGCGTGCGCTGGGCGTCGAGCAGCTCCAGATAGTCGGTCGCGCCGGCTTCGTAGCGAATGCGTGCCAGCTCGGCGGCGCGGGTGCTCTGAGTGGCCTGTTCGTCGAGCTTCTGCACGCGCACGCGCTGCTGGTTGTAGCCGACCAGTGCATTGTCGACGTCTTCCAGTGCGCCGAGCACGGTGCGCTGATAGTTCGCTTTCGCCTCATCGGCACGCGCCTCGCTGGCCTTTACGCCGGAGCGCACGCGCTGCACATTGAGGCCGGCCCAGCTGATGCTGGGCGCCACCGACCATGCACGCGATTCGGCGCCACCGAAATCATTGCTGCGTCCGGCAAGAAAGCCGACAAAGCCACCCAACGAGATATGCGGGAACCAGTCTGCCTTGGCCACACCGATACGGGCATTCGCTGCCGCGAGCTCGCGTTCCGCGACGCGGATATCGGGCCGGCGCGCCAACACATCACCGGCGTTGCCGATCGGCAGCGAGGTATCGATCGGATGAAAGGTCTTCGGTGAAAGATCGATATCCAGTTCGCCCGGGCGTTCGCCCAGCAACACGGCGAGACGGAAGGTGTCAGCTTGCGCCTGAGTCTCCAGTACGGGCAATTGTGCTTCCACGGCGGCTAGCCGCGCGCGGGCGCTGGCGACGTCCTGATCAGAGCCGGTGCCGACATCGGCGCGGCTCTTGATCAGTTTCAGCGAGTCACGCTGGTTGTCGATGTCGCGCCTTGCCACGTCGAGCCGCAGCTGGGTGCCGCGTAAGTCGAAGTAGTGCCGGGCCACCTCGGCAAACAGCGTCACCTGCGCGTCTTGCAGCGAGGCTTCACCCGCTTGGCTATCAGCGCGTGCGGCCTCGACGGAACGACGCACGCCGCCGAACAGATCCAGCTCCCAGCTGGCATCAAAGCCGGCCTGATAGTTGGTGATGGTCTCGCGACCGGTGGTGAAGCCGGGCTGCTGTTCGCGGCTGCGCGAGTAGCTGGTCTGCGCCTCGATATCCGGCAGCTGCTGGGAGCGTGCGGTACCGAGCAGTGCGCGTGACTGGTTGAGCCGCGCCAGCGCGATTTTCAGATCCGGACTGTTTTTGGCGGCACGCGTAATCAACGCATCCAGCGTGGTGTCGTGGAACTGTGCCCACCAGTTCGCCTGGAAATTGATCGGCGACTGCTGTGCAGCATCGACACCCTGCAGCGTGACCGGCTTCTCGACCGGGTGTTTATAGTCCGGCCCAACCGTGATGCAGCCGGCGAGGAGCAGTGCGCTCGCGAGCGCACTCAAACGGTAAAGGGAAGTCATCTTAGTGTTCCTCGAAAGCGGGTGCCGGCAGCGCGACGTGGCTTGCCTTGCGCGCGGCCCGGCGTGCGGCGCTGTTCTCGCTCCAGCGGCGGATCAGCACGTAGAACAGTGGCGTGAACAACAGGCCGAAGAAGGTGACGCCGAGCATGCCGGAGAACACCGCCACACCCATTGCGTGACGCATCTCCGCACCGGCGCCGTGCGACAACACCAGCGGTACTACGCCCATGATGAACGCGAACGAGGTCATCAGGATCGGGCGTAGCCGCAGCCGGGCGGCTTCCAGTACGGCCTGTACGCGATCCAACCCTTCGAGGATCTGCGCCTCGCGGGCAAACTCCACAATCAGGATCGCGTTCTTGCACGCCAGGCCTACCAGCACGATCAGGCCGATCTGGGTGAAGATATTGTTGTCGCCACCGCTCAGCCACACGCCGGTAATCGCGGACAGCAATACCATCGGTACGATCATGATCACGGCCAGCGGCAGGGTCAGGCTTTCGTACAACGAGGCGAGCACTAGAAATACCAGCAGCACCGACAGCGGGAAGACCAGCACCGCGGTATTACCGGCGAGAATCTGCTGATAGGTCAGCTCGGTCCACTCGAACGACATGCCATTCGGCAGGTTGGCCTTGGCCAGCCGCTCCATCGCATCCTGCGCCTGGCCCGAGCTGTAGCCCGGTGCTGCGCCGCCGTTGATTTCAGCGGTCGGGAAACCGTTGTAATGCTGTACACGATCCGGGCCTACGCTCTGGCGCACGCTGACGAACGAACCCAACGGCACCATGTCGCCCTTGGCATTGCGCGTCTTCAGCTGGGTGATGTCCTGCGGCTCATGCCGGAAGCCGGGCTCGGCCGAGACATTCACCTGGTACGTGCGACCGAAACGATTGAAGTCGTTGACATAGAGCGAGCCGAGATAGGCCTGCATGGTCTGGTAGACGTCACTCAGATCGATACCTTCGGCCTTGGCCTTCTCGCGATCCACGTCGGCATCGATCTGCGGCACGCTCACCTGATAGCTGGAGAACAGCCCGGCCAGTGCCGGCTCCTTCTGGCTTGCCGTTATGAGGTTCTGGGTCTGCTTGTACAGTTCCTCGAAACCCTGGTCGCCGCGATCCTCCACCTGCAGGCGGAAGCCGCCGATGGTGCCCAGACCGTTGACCGGTGGCGGCGGGAAGATCGCGATGTATGCCTCCTGGATCGCTGCATATTTCTGTTGCAGCGCTGCCGTGATCGCGCCGGCCGAGAGCGAGGCATCGCGCCTCTCCTCGAACGGTTTCAATGTGACGAAGACAATGCCGGAGTTGGTGCTGTTGGTGAAACCGTTGATCGAGAGGCCGGGAAATTCAACGGCACTCTCCACGCCCGGTTGCTGCAGCGCGATGTCACTCATCCGACGAATCACGGCTTCGGAACGATCCAGCGAGGCGGCGTCCGGCAGCTGGGCGAATGACACCAGGTACTGCTTGTCCTGTGCCGGCACGAAACCGGTTGGTACCTTGGCAAAGCCGAACAGGCCAAGTAGCACCAGGCCGCCGTAAAGAATCAGCGCCACCGAACCGGCACGCAGCACCCGCTGCACGCCAGCGACGTAGCCGTTGGCACTGCGCACGAAGAAGCGATTGAACGGACGGAATAGCCATCCAAACGAACGATCGATACCGCGGCTCAGCGCGTCCTTGGGTGCGCCACGCTCTTTCAGCAACAAGGCGGATAGTGCCGGGCTCAGGGTCAGCGAGTTGAATGCCGAGATCACGGTGGAGATTGCGATGGTCAAGGCAAACTGACGATAGAACTCACCGGTCAGGCCGCTGATAAACGCCGCCGGCACAAACACAGCGCACAGCACCAAGGCGGTCGCCACGATCGGGCCGGTGACTTCCTTCATCGCCTGACGCGTGGCGTCCTTTGGCGATAGGCCATGCTCGATATGCCGTTCGACGTTTTCCACCACCACGATGGCGTCATCCACCACAATGCCGATCGCCAGCACCAGTCCGAACAGCGACAGCGCGTTGAGTGAAAAGCCGGCCAGATGCATGACCGCGAACGTACCCACCAGCGACACCGGTACGGCTACCAGCGGGATGATCGAGGCACGCCAGGTCTGCAGGAACAGGATCACGACCAGCACGACCAGTACGATCGCCTCAAACAGCGTGTGCACCACCGCCTCGATCGAGCCGCGCACGAACACGGTCGGATCGTAGACGATCTTGTAGTCGACGCCTTGCGGGAAATCCTTCTTCAATTGCGCCATCGTGCTGCGCACTTCGTCGGAAATGTGGATGGCGTTGGAGCCCGGCCGCGCGAAGATCGGTACCGCCACCGCCGGCTTGTTGTTGAGCAGGCTGCGCAGCGCATAATTGTTGGAGCCCAGTTCCACTCGCGCAACATCGCGCAGGTAAGTCACTCCGCCGTTCGGATCGGTGCGCACGACGATCTTGAGGAACTCGTCCTCGGTGACCAGTCGGCCCTGGGTATTGATGTTGAGCTGAAAGGCGTTGTTGTTCGGGCCGGGCGATGCATTCAGTGCGCCGGCCGCCACTTCGACGTTTTGCTCATTGATCGCGTGCACGATATCGCCGGTGGTCAGGCCACGGTTGGCCAGGCGTTGCGGGTCCAGCCATACGCGCATGCTGTATTCGCCGGCGCCAAAAATCTGCACGTCGCCGACACCGTCGAGGCGGGCCAGCTGATCCTTGATGTGCAGGCGCGCATAGTTCGACAGGTACAGCATGTCGTAGCGCTGATTCGGCGAGATCAGATGCACGACCATGGTGAGGTCGGGTGAGCTTTTCTGTGTCGTCACACCGAGCCGTTGCACTTCTTCCGGCAGCCGCGGCAGTGCCTGCGCCACACGGTTTTGCACCTGCACCTGGGCATCGTCGAGATTGGTGCCCAGTGCGAATGTTACGGTGAGCGTCATGGCGCCGTCGCTGGTCGATTGCGAGGCGGTGTAGAGCATGCCTTCGACGCCGTTCATCTGTTCTTCGAGCGGCGTGGCGACGGTCTCGCCGATCACTTTCGGATTGGCGCCCGGGTAGCTGGCGTGTACCACCACGGTCGGCGGTACCACTTCGGGGTATTCGCCGATCGGCAGCTGGAATAGCGAGATGGTGCCGGCGATCAGCAACAGCATCGACAGCACGCCGGCGAGGATCGGTCGATCCACAAAATATTGAGCGAGTTTCATCGGATCAGTCCTGCGCGCTGGTCAGCGCATTGCCTTTGGGTGCGCTGCCGCCGCCGCCACTCGCCAGTTGATTGGCGTTGGGGTCGAGACTGCGGGTCGCCATGGCGACCTTGGTTGGGTTCACTTCCATGCCGGGGCGCACGTGCTGCAGACCGTTCACGACCACTACATCGCTGGCGCTCAGGCCATCGGTCACCACGCGCAAACCGTCGAGCAGCGGACCGGTGGTGATCTTGCGGTAGTCGACCTTACGATCCTTGTCGAGTACGTAGACAAACTTGTTGCCGAGATCAGTGCCAACAGCGCGGTCGTCGATCAACGCACGCGGCTGTTTGCTCTCGCTGCGTAGCTGCATGTGCACGTAGAGCCCGGGGGTGAAGCTGGCATCTGTGTTGTCGAATACGGCGCGCAAACGGATCGTGCCGCTGGCCGCGCTCAGCTGGTTGTCGACGAAATCGATGTGGCCGTCGTGCGGGAAGCCGGTTTCATCAGCCAGCGCCATCGCGATCTGGGGAGCTGCACCATGCTCGCGACGCAGGCGATCGAGTTTGAGGTAGCTGTGTTCGTCGACATCGAAATACGCATAAACCGGATTGACGCTGACCACACTGGTCAACACGTCGTTCGGCGTGACCAGGTTGCCTGCGGTAATCAGCGCATTGCTGACGCGGCCGTCGATCGGCGCACGTATCTCGGTGAACTCGCGATTGAGGCGCGCGGTCTCCAGCGCAGCGCTATCCGCGGCAACCTGTCCCTTCGCGCTTTGCGAAGCTGTGCTCATGCGGTCGGCTTCTTCGCGCGACACCGCATGCTGATCGAGCAGTTTCTGCGCACGTTGGGCGTTGGCATCGGCCAGCACCAGTTCGGCACGCGCCTGGCCCAGGTTGGCCTGTAGCCGATCGACTTCAGCCTGATACGGGCGAGGGTCGATCTGGAACAGCAGCTGGCCTTTCTTCACCAGCGCACCTTCGGTGAACTGCACACTATCGACATAACCGCTGACGCGGGGCCGCAGTTGAATCGTATCGACGGCCTGCAGGCGGCCGGTGAACTCATCGGCATCGCTGATGGTGCGTACCAGGGTCTGGGCGACGGTGACTGATGGCGCTGGTGGCGCGCTGTTGCTCTCGGCGTGGCTCTGGCCGTGTTCGCCGAGCACTGCCCAGCTGCCGATGACCAGCGCAATGGCCAGCGCGAGGGGAATCCAGCGCTTCTTGGTGTGGTTCGTTGACATCATCAATCTCCAGAACAGGGCGCAGACGGCAGGGCCGTCAGCGAAGGCTGGGGAGAATAGGTGTACCAGGCGGTATAGATAATCCGTTCATCAGGCACTACACTCGTGAGCCAGAATCACGAATCAACGGGAAAACCGCGCTATGGAAGACTTTTCAGCCATATCGACCTTCGTTCGCGTGGTCGAAGCCAAGAGTTTTGCCGCTGCCGCCAGCCAGTTGGGCATGACGCCTTCCGGGGTCAGTCGTGCTGTGGCCCGGTTGGAAACCCAGCTCGGCACCCGACTGTTGTCCCGTTCGACGCGATCGCTGCGGCTGACCGACGACGGTGCGTCATTCCATGCCCGCTGCAAGGAAATCCTGGCCGATCTCGCCGAAGCGACCGAAGCCCTAGGCCACGCGCGCATCCATCCGGTGGGTAAGCTGCGCGTCGCCGCTCATTCGGCGATTGGTCGCTCCGCGCTGATTCCGAATCTGGTCGAGTTCGAGGCGCGCTATCCGGATATCCGGCTCGAACTGGCGATGTGCGATTACCCGTTCGATCTCAACGAGGAAGGCTACGATTGCGCCATCCGCATGGGCGTGCTGGAAGATTCCAGCCTGATCGCGCGCAAGCTTGGCCACTTCAACAACGTGCTGCTCGCTGCGCCCTCCTATCTGGCTCGATATGGAGTGCCGAATACGATTGACGATCTGCGCCAGCACCATTGCATCAACTACGTTTTTCCGAGTACCGGCAAGGCGTATCAATGGCAGTTCGACACGCCGAGCGGTCGGGTCGAATTGGATATCGATGCGCATATGCTGATCAACGACGGCGAGTCGGTGATCCAGGCGGCGGTCGCCGGCCTGGGCATCATCCAGGTACCGCACTGTCTGGCCGCGGCCGCGTTGGCCAAGGGCGAGCTGGAAATCGTGATGACCGATACGATTTCCACCGGCTCACCGCTGTGGATCGTCTACCCGCAGAAGCGCCATCTGTCCGCGCGCGTGCAGGCATTCATCGAATGGGTCAGCGAGCTGTTCCAGCGCACTTGCGAACCGCAGTGTCTGCTCAATGCGCGGCTAGCCGCGGATGCTGCGACGAAAGAGATCGAGCGAATCGCCGCCGCGGCCTGAGCCACCGGCAGCAGGCGCTATCAGCCGCCCGCCGGCACCAGCAAGAGCAGCGCCAGGCCCAGCACGATGCGGTAAATCGCAAACGCGGTGAAGCGATGACTGCGGATATAGCCAAGCAACCACTTCACTGCGACAAAGCCGACGATCAGTGATACCGCGAAGCCGACGATCAACGCGTTCCAGTTTTCATTCGCGGCGCTGCCATCCTTCAGCACTTTCAGCAGCTCGTAGCCGGTTGCCGCGTACATGGTCGGGATACCCACCAGAAACGCGAACTCGGTGGCGGCGGCGCGATTGCTGGTACCGGCCAGCATCGCCGTAAAGATGGTTGCGCCCGAACGTGAGGTGCCGGGAAAGACGCCAGCGACCATCTGCGCCATGCCAACCAGAATCGCTACACGCCAGGTCACCTGTGTGCGATCGACCTGCCGCGCCGCGATTTGTTCGGCCACGATCATCCACACGCCACCGATCACCAGCGCCCAAGCGACGGGCGTTATCGTCTCAGGCAGCTTGAAGTGAAAGTGCACCACGATGATGGCGCCAAGCACTGAGGTGATGAGAAAACTCACGATCAGCTTCAGCAGATAATCGCGATTGGTCGGTTCGCGCCACTGCGAAAACAGCTGCCAGATGCGCTTCCAGTAAATGAAAGTGATCGCGAGAATCGCGCCCGCCTGGATGCCGACGTTGAACAGATCCGATCGCGCGCCCAGCCCGAATTTCTCCGCGATCAGTAGATGGCCGGTGCTGGAAATGGGCAGAAATTCGGTGATGCCTTCGATGATGCCAAGCAAGATAACGTGGATCAAATCAGTCAAGAGAAGCGAGCCTTCGATGACGCGGCGCGGCCGCAGACAAGGCAGCCTAGCTTAGGTGCAAGCGCTTCGCGAAATCTGTCCAAACGCGGCCGCCACAGGGCGATATTGCTGGCCAAACGCGTGCTGCGATGCGCCAAGGTTAAACGTGCTATTCATCTTGCCAAGCCGTCGCCGCCGCCGTTGTAGTGACGGCAACTTCAATGCCGGTCCAGGCATGCAGGCGTATAGGCCCAAAGCAAAATAAGTCGAAAATAATTGCGTCACAGTATTGCAATGCACAAAAAACTGAGGCAGGATCAAGTCGTCAGCAAGGTTTGCAACGTCCTGTGCGGCAGCGTCGATTGACGCGCCAGCAGCGTTCGAAAATCTCTCGCCGCAGGGATCTCAGTCAACTATTGGTGCATTGTCGCGCTGCGATGGAACCGCGTCTGTCCGGTTTTGCCGCGCCGACTGTTGAGCCATCGTCCCGTTGAACATGCCGTCGCTTGCATAGTGGACGGTGCCCGGGATTGCAGTGGTGCTTTTACGACAAGTCGCCAGCGCCTTGGCAGTTTTCGTCGAACAAAACCCCTTGTCGAATCATCAAAACTTCGTTTTCCCGTGTGGTCGCGCTAGCACCGCCGAAGCTATTTCGTTGCCGATGCGTAAGCCACATCAGGCGGATCGCCTTGTCGACTTTGTCAAAGTCGCGGTAAGTTATGGACGTCCAGACGTCCATGCGATCTGCGTTTCATACATAAGCCTAGGAGCAACCCGATGAGGCGAACGACGCAGTGGCTGCTTGCAAGTGCGGTGATGTTGAGCGATCCGATGGCTGCGCTGGCGGATGATGCACCTGAAGCGCCTGCCGACAAGTTCGTCGGCAGCGTGACGGCAACGAACGATTATCTGTTCCGCGGCCTGTCGCAAACCAATCGCAAACCGGCGTTCCAGCCGGGTGTCGAGTACGACGATGCCAGCGGCTGGTATGTCGGCATCTGGGGCAGCAACATCAGCTGGTTGTCCGATGCGTCAACGCCAGAAGCGCGCATTTCCAGCAGCCTGGAAATCGATATCTACACCGGCTATCGCGGCAATCTGAGTCCTGACTGGGCTTATGACGTCGGTCTGTACACGTACTACTACCCCGGTACCTATCCATCGGACTTCACCCGTCCGTACACGACGGAAGCCTATGCGTCGCTGACCTGGGAAGGTATTGCGCTGAAGTACTCGTACGCGCTCACGAACCTGTTCGGCTTCCCGGATAGCAAGAACAGCGGCTATGTGGATCTGTCCTACAACTACGAGTTCAGTCCCGGTTGGACCTTGAACTCGCATGTCGGGCATCAGGATGTTTCGAACACGCCGGGTTTTTCCTATACCGACTGGAGGGTGGGCGTGACGCGCGCCTGGCCCAATGGCTATTCGATTGGCCTCGGCTACTACGACACCAATGCCAAACGCAGCGCTTACACCAACGCCGATGGACATTTCGTCGGTCGTACCACCGGGATTCTCACGCTCAGCAAATCATTTTGAATCGAAAATTTTTAATTAAGGTACTTTTGAACCACCAGCTTTTTGAAGAGGTATTTACCAGCCGCAGTGGGTAAACACGGCGGCATCAACGTCTGGAGATAGGCATGAAATTGATCAGCTGCATCATCCGGCCTTACAAGCTGGACGAAGTGCGTGAGGCGTTGACCAATGCCGGTGTCAGTGGCATTACGGTGAGCGAAGTACGCGGCTTCGGACGGCAGAAAGGCCACACCGAACTCTACCGCGGCGCGGAATACGTCGTGGACTTTCTGCCCAAGCTCAAGCTCGAGGTGGTGATTGCCGACGAGTTGCTCGATACGGTGCTGGAAGCCGTTCAGCAGTCGGCGAAAACTGGCAGCGTGGGTGACGGCAAGATATTCATCAGCACCATCGAACAAGTCATCCGCATCCGAACCGGCGAACTCGACGCCGACGCCCTCTAAATCCTGCCTTGCGAGGTTTCCATGAAACAGCTTCTGTTGATCCGCCACTCGCGCAGCCTGCCGGGGTGTATAGCGTCATTCGTGTTCTTGTGTCTGCTCCTGCTGGCACCTTCTGCTTTCGCTGCAGCACCCGTGGTCCAGGTGGTCGACAAGGGCGACGTGGCCTGGATGCTTACCTCGACCTTGCTGGTGTTGCTGATGACGGTGCCGGGCCTGGCACTTTTCTACGGCGGCCTGGTGCGTGCAAAGAACGTGCTGTCAGTGCTGATGCAGGTGATGACGGTGTTCTCGATGATCCTGGTGCTGTGGGTCATCTATGGCTACAGCCTGGCGTTCACCGAGGGCAACGCGTTCATTGGCGGCTTCAGCAAGGTGTTCCTGCACGGGGTGACCAAGGACACGCTGTCGGCCACGTTCACCGCCAACGTGTCGCTGCCTGAGTACGTGTTCATCGTGTTCCAGTCCACCTTCGCCGGAATCACGGGTGCACTGATCGTCGGCTCGTTCGCCGAACGCATGCGCTTCCGCGCCGTGCTGGCGTTTACCGCACTGTGGTTCACCTTTGCCTATCTACCGATCGCGCACATGGTCTGGTTCGGGCCTGACGGCTTCATGTTCGCCAAGGGCGCGCTGGACTTTGCCGGCGGCACCGTGGTGCACATCAATGCCGGTATCGCCGGTCTGGTCGGTGCCTACATGGTGGGTCCGCGACTGGGCCTGGGCAAAGAGTCGATGAAGCCGCACAACGTGACTTTCACCATGGTCGGCGCGGCCCTGCTCTGGGTGGGCTGGTTCGGCTTCAATGCTGGCTCCAATCTGGAAGCCAACAGCGGTGCCGCCCTGGCCTTCATCAACACCTTGCTTGCAACAGCGGCTGCGGTGCTGTCGTGGCTACTTGTCGAAGTCGTCAAAAGAGGCAAGCCGTCGATGGTCGGTGGTGCTTCCGGCGCTGTTGCCGGCCTGGTCGCCATTACTCCGGCTTGCGGCACGGTGGGTCCGATGGGCTCGCTGGTGATTGGTGCGCTGGCGAGCGTCTTCTGCGTGTGGGGCGTGACCGGACTGAAGAAGATTCTCAAGGCCGACGACGCGCTCGATGTGTTCGGTGTCCATGGTATCGGCGGCATCGTCGGCGCCTTGCTCACCGGCGTGTTCAGCGCACCGGTGCTCGGCGGTACCGGCTTCGGTACCGGCAACACCACGATTGCCCAGCAGTTGGGTGTGCAGGCGCTCGGCGTGTCGATCACGCTAGTGTGGAGCAGCGTAGTGTCAGTGATCGTCTACCTGATCGTGAAGCTGATCTTCGGACTACGCGTCAGCCCAGAAGCCGAGCGCGAAGGTCTGGATATCAGCTCGCATGGCGAGAGCGCATACGAGGCTTAACCTATCCGACATATCGGTATGGCAGGTTCACGCCTGCTCGGCCTGGGTCTGCCATACCGCATTGCTTCATAATGGTGCAAATAACGTGCAGAATTGCCCGTGTATGATGCGATACGTCACGCTGCAGCCGTCGCCAATGGCGCAACTGCGGATGAAATCGCGGTTTCACGCCATGGCATGACGCTTGCTAAAGCTGCCTGTCACTCACCATCCGAGGTTGTTCGTATGTCCGCCAAGAAAGTGCTCGATCTAATTCAGGAACACGAGGTCGAGTTCGTCGACTTCCGCTTCGCCGACATCCTCGGTGTCCACCATCACGTCAGCTTTCCCGCCCACGCGATCGACGATTCGACGTTCGAAGACGGCAAGATGTTCGACGGTTCGTCGATTTCCGGCTGGAAAGGCATCAACGAGTCGGACATGGTCCTGTTGCCCGATCCGGAGACTGCCTATCTCGATCCGTTCAGCGCACACACCCAGCTGGTTCTGCATTGCGACGTGCTCGAGCCGTCGACCATGCAGGCCTATGGCCGCGACCCACGTTCCATTGCCAAGCGCGGTGAGGCGTTTCTCAAATCCACCGGCATCGCCGACACGGCCTTCTTTGGGCCGGAACCCGAATTCTTCATCTTCGATTCGGTGCGTTGGCAGAACGACATGGGGCATGCCTTCTACGAGATCACCTCGCAGGAAGCCGCGTGGAGCTCCAAGTACAAGTACGACGGCGACAACACCGGCCATCGCCCCGGCATCAAGGGCGGCTACTTTCCGGTCAGCCCGGTCGATTCGCTGGGCGATCTGCGCGCCGACATGTGCAAGGTGCTGGAGTCGCTCGGTCAAACCGTCGAAGTGCATCACCACGAAGTGGCCAACGCCGGTCAGTGCGAGATCGGCGTCAAGTTCAACACGCTGGTCAAGAAGGCCGATGAGCTGATCACCATGAAGTACGTGGTGAAGAACGTCGCGCATCAGAACGGCAAGACCGTTACCTTCATGCCCAAGCCGATCGTCGGCGACAACGGCAGCGGCATGCACGTGCATCAGTCGCTCAGCAAAGGCGGCGAGAACCTGTTTGCCGGTGACCTTTACGGCGGCCTGTCGCAGACCGCGCTGTGGTACATCGGTGGCATCTTCAAGCATGCCAAGGCGATCAACGCGTTCTCCAACTCCACCACCAACAGCTACAAGCGTCTGGTGCCAGGCTTCGAAGCGCCGGTGATGCTGGCCTATTCGGCACGTAACCGTTCGGCCAGCTGCCGCATCCCGTACGTGGCCAGCCCGAAGGGTCGCCGCATCGAGGTGCGCTTCCCCGACCCGATGCAGTCGGGCTACCTAGTGTTCACCGCGCTGATGATGGCCGGCCTCGACGGCATCATCAACAAGATCGACCCGGGTGCCCCGGCCGACAAGGATCTGTACGACCTGCCGCCGGAAGAAGAGAAGAACATCCCGCAAGTTTGCTCCAGCCTCGATCAGGCACTGGAAGCGCTCGACAAGGATCGCGATTTCCTCAAGGCCGGCGGCGTGTTTACCGACGACTTCCTCGATGCCTATATCGAGTTGAAGATGAAGGAAGTCACCCGCTACCGTGCCAGCACGCACCCGGTCGAGTTCCAGATGTATTACTCGCTCTGACTTCGACGGAAGTCGCAACAAAAAACGGACGCCTCGGCGTCCGTTTTTTATCGTCGATGCCTATGCTCATCGAACACAGGCAGGGTATTCAGGCGATCTCGTCCGAGCCTTCGTTGACGCCTTCGAACAGGAACGTCGACAGATAGCGTTCACCGGTATCCGGCAGCATCGTCAGCAGTACCGAACCGTCCGGCGCATTGCGGGCGACTTCAAGCGCAGCGGCCAGCGTGGCTCCTGCCGAGATGCCGACAAAGATGCCCTCCTTCTGCGCCAGCGCGCGTGCGGTGTCGCGCGCCAGCACGTCATCGACCGGCACGATACGCTCGGCAATCTCGCGGTTCAGCACGCCCGGCAGAAAGTCCGGCGTCCAGCCCTGGATCTTGTGCGGCTGCCATTCCTTGCCGGACAGCAGCGCGGCGCCGGCCGGTTCGGTGGCAATAATTTTTACGTCCGGTCGGGCTAGCTTGAGTACCTCACCCACGCCGGTGATCGTGCCGCCGGTGCCCCAGCCGCTGACGAAATAATCCAACCGGCGACCGGCGAAATCGCGCAGGATTTCCGGCGCGGTGGTATTGCGGTGGTAGGCGGGGTTGGCCGGATTGTCGAATTGATTGGCAAGAAACCAGCCGTGCTTCTGCGCCAGCTCGGCTGCCTTGCGTACCATGCCGGTGCCACGTTCGGCGGCCGGCGTCAGCAGCACCTTGCCGCCATAGGCGCGGATCAGCTTGCGCCGCTCTATCGAGAATGTTTCGGTCATCACCGCCACAAACGGATAGCCGCGAGCCGCACAGACGGCGGCCAGGGCGACGCCGGTATTGCCAGAGGTGGCTTCCACCACGGTCTGGCCCGGTGTCAGCACACCGCGTTTTTCGGCATCGAGAATGATCGCCAGGGCGAGCCGATCCTTCACCGAACCAGCCGGGTTGAACGCCTCCACCTTGACATAGATCTCGACATGCTTGGGTGCCAGTCGGTGCAGCTTCACCACCGGTGTGTTGCCGATCGTGTCGAGAATGCTTTCGTAGATCATGGTGACTCCGGTGGATGGATAGGGGGTAGGAATCATCGCTCGCCTTGGCGAACGTTTTCGTTATCGATGATGAATCGCACTCAGCAGGTTTCCGCCCATGCGCCGCTCCGGGGCCGGGAGCGTTTTGATCGGCGCTTTGCCACGCATCGACGCAACCGCCGCGCCCAGGGGTGCCTGACCAAACCATGCCAGCGACTCTGCCAGTGCAGCCACCTCGCCGAGGATCAGCAGCGCGGGCGAGCGCACGGCATGCGTGGTTGCCCACTCGGCCAGCTGCGCCAGCGTACCGGTGACCACACGCTGGTCGGCGCGCGAGCCGTTTTCGATCAGTGCGAATGGTGTCGACGCGGCTCGGCCGTGCGCGATCAAGTTGGCCTGCAGCGTCGGCAATTCGCCGACCCCCATATAGACCGCCAGCGTCTGTCGCTCCTGCGCCAGCGCTGGCCAATCGAGCGTGTCCATCGATGAGCGGCAGTGCGCGGTGACGAAACGCACTGACTGCGCGTGATCGCGATGCGTCAGCGGTATGCCGGCATACGCAGCGCAGGCCACAGCAGCGGTGATGCCGGGTACCACTTCATAAGGAATGCCGTGATCGCGCAGAAATTCCAGCTCCTCGCCACCACGGCCGAATACAAAAGGATCGCCGCCCTTGAGGCGAATCACACGCTTGCCGGCGCGCGCATGTTCGAGCAGCAGCGCATGGATGCCGTCCTGCGTGGTGTGGTGGTTGCCGGCCTGCTTGGCGACCTCGATGCGCTCGGCATCGCGTCGCGCCAGATCCAGTACCTCGGCACTCACCAGTCGGTCATGCAGAATCACATCCGCTTCGTTCAGTGCACGCAGCGCACGCAGGGTCAGCAAGCCGGGATCACCGGGCCCGGCACCGACCAGCACCACCGATCCAGCGGCGCGCGCCGGAGTCGATGCCAGCAGATGCTCTGCGGCTTCGAGCGCGCGATCCGGTTGCCCTTGTCGCAGCAGTCTTGCCACTGGGCCAGTGAAAAGATCCTCGTAGAAGCTCCGTCGGCCGGCCAGGTCGGGGTATCGCAGGCGAATGCGCTTGCGCAGCTTTGCCGCCAGTGACGCCAATGCGCCGAGTGAATGATCGAGCAGGGTTTCCAGCCGCTCGCGCAGTAGCCGCGCCAGCATCGGCGCATCGCCGCCGCTGGAAATGGCGATGGTCAGTGGCGCGCGGTCGATCACCGCCGGCACATGGAAGCTGCATAGCGCCGAGTCATCCACCACATTGACAAAAATCCGTCGCGACTCGGCTAGCGCGGCGACGCGCTTGTTCAATGCGTTGTCCGACGTGGCAGCGATGACCAGCCAGACCGTATCGAGCCACGTATCGTCGAACGGCCCGCTGCGCAGAATGATTCGTCCTTCATCGGCCCAGGCCTGCAGCTGCGGCGTTAACTCGATCGCGTGCACGGTGATCTGTGCTTGCGCATCGAGCAGGGCGGCAATCTTGCGTTCGGCCACGGCACCACCGCCCACCACCAGCACAGCGCGGTGGGCAAGATCGGCGAACAGCGGATACAGCTTCATCGTCACCTGGTGACTAACCTCAGTGGATCGACCAAGCTACGAGGCGCGCCAAGGCAAGACAAATGATTTGTTTCGCCTGGCTTATGCCTTGCGGTTATGTCTGATATGCCGCTTGTGTCATATCCATTCAAACAGACGTGCAGACGTCTAATCATTTTTGATAGAGCCTTCCGCAAAGGTTTGCGTCACAACCAACGGCCACCCATGGGTAATGGTTGCCAATCAATTTGCGCAACGACTGGCGTAATAACCATCATTGCGCCAGTCGCCGCGGCTCGCATGTCATCTGGCAGACAGTAGCCAGAATCAGCCGTTGATCAATCCCGTATTGCGCAGCAGCGCGAGAATCTGCCGGGCCAACACCGCCGGCTCCGCCGCGTTGCCATCTACCCGCAGTTCGGGTCGATCCGGCACCTCGTAGGGATCGCTGACGCCGGTGAAGTGGGCAATCTTGCCCGCGCGTGCCTGCGCATACAGGCCCTTGCGATCGCGCGCTTCGCAGACCTCGATGGCGGTGGCAACGTGGATCTCGACGAAGTTGCCGTGCGCCTCGACCAGCGCCCGCACCGTGGCGCGATCATCAGCAAACGGTGCAATCGGCGCGCAGATGGCAATGCCGCCGTGCCGCACGATTTCGCTGGCCACGTAGCCGATGCGGGTGACGTTGGCCGAGCGGTCCTCGCGTGAAAAGCCCAGTCCGCGTGACAGATGCTTGCGCACCTCGTCGCCGTCGAGCACGGTGACCGGACGGCTGGTGCGTTCCAGCAGCTGTGCGATCACCGCCTGCGCGATGGTCGATTTGCCCGAGCCCGACAGGCCGGTGAAGAACAGCGCGAAACCGCGCGCCGCCTTCGCTGGATGACGTTCGCGCAGGATATCCACCACTTCCGGAAAACTGAACCATGCCGGGATCTCGCTGCCTTCGTGCAAATGGCGGCGTAGTTCGGTGCCGGAGATATCGCGCACGTCGTCGCCGGCCGTCACTTCGGTGGACGGCAGATATTCATCGCGATTGGCCGCGTACACCATCGCGGGAAACGGCACGATCTGGATGCCGAGTTCGTCCTGATGCTGAGTCAGCAACTGCTGTGCATCGAACGGCCCATAGAACGGCCGCCCGCTGGCGTCGTTGCCGGGGCCGGCGTGATCGCGGCCGACGATGAAATGGCTGGCACCGTAATTCTTGCGGATGATCGCGTGCCACAGCGCCTCGCGCGGGCCGCCCATGCGCATCGCCAGCGGCAGCAGCGATAGTTTTGCGCTGTCCTGCGGATATTGCGGCAGCAAGGCGCGATAGCAGCGCACGCGGGTGTAGTGATCGACGTCACCCGGTTTGGTCAGTCCGACGACCGGTTGGATCAGCAACTTGGCGCCAACCTGCTGTGCGGCGCGCAGGGTCAGTTCGCGATGCGCGCGATGCATCGGGTTACGCGTTTGGAACGCGACGATGTGACTCCAGCCGTTTTCCGCGAACCACGTGCGCAGAG
Organism: Rhodanobacter sp. A1T4; assembly: GCF_014207185.1. Lineage (GTDB taxonomy): Bacteria > Pseudomonadota > Gammaproteobacteria > Xanthomonadales > Rhodanobacteraceae > Rhodanobacter. The sequence goes on along the minus strand of NZ_JACHCP010000005.1, from coordinate 258,475 downwards.
CACGCGGCGTATCGCGCAATTCGCTGAAGTCGTGGTGTTCTGGTGGTTGCACACCGCGCAGGCGGCCACCCAGGGCCACTGGCTGGGTCCGCTCGAGCAGTTCGGCGACGCCCGGATGCAGGCGATCGGTGCTGCCGAAAACCTGCTGCGCTTCGTGCAGGCGATCCGGTCGGTAGATATCCTGTACCTCGAGCACGGCCAGCGGTACGCCCTGGCTATCGCGCAGCGCCACTTCTGTGCCTGCCGTTATCGTTGCGGCTACTGCCTCGCTGACATCAAGCGTGATGGGCATCGGCCACAAGGTGCCGTCGGCGAGGCGCAGATGCTCGACCACCGACTCGTAGTCGCGCTGACCGAGAAAGCCGTCCAGTGGCGAGAACGCACCGCTCAGCAGCAGTTCGAGATCGCACAGTTGGCGTGGATTGAGATCGATGCCGGGCAGGCTGGCGCTGTGCTGCTTGAGCGCCTCTGCGTCAGCGCGCGGTAGATAGAGTTCTTTCAGCACGCCGCCGTGTGGCGCGATGAGTGAATCGATCGGAACGGCGTCCGATGTCGGGGCAAGTGCAGTGTGACTCATGGCAAAGGTATCCAGTCGGATGGAGCAGAAAAGTCGGGGTAGAAAGCCGTCGCGTCACGATGGTCGGTTCGGTTACGCGAGCTTGTGGATGCCACACTCGCGTTTGAGTCCGAAGAAACGGGTGTCCTCGGCTTCCATGCCGGGCTCCCAGCGGCGGCTGGTATGCCGGTCGCCGATCGACACGTAACCCTCGTCCCATAGCGGGTGATAGGGCAGGTCGTGTTTCTTCAGATACTCGCCGACGTCGCGATCGGTCCAGTCGGCGATTGGATGAAATTTCCAGCGTTCGCCGGGACGTTCGACAAAGTCGATCTCGGCGCGGCTGCGTGACTGGTTGCGACGCAAACCGGCAAACCAGCCGTGCGCGTCGAGCTCATCCAGTGCGCGCTGCATGGGCTCGACTTTGCGAATGTGGTTGTAGCGATCCAGCCCGTCGACGCCCTGTTCCCACAGGCGTCCGTAGCGCGCCTCCATCCAGCTGATGCCGATGCGCGGACGGTAGACCTTGAGGTTCAGTCCAAGCCGCTCGGTCAGCTCGTCGACAAAGAGGTAGGTTTCGGTGAACAGGTAGCCGGTATCGATCAGCACCACCGGAATATCCGGCTGCTGCCGCGTCACCATGTGCAGCGACACCGCCGCCTGCGCACCAAAACTGGACGACAGCACGTGTGGGCCCGGCGTATGTTTCAGCGCCCACGCCACGCGCTCTTCCGCACCCAGCGTGGCCAGTTCCGCGTTGATCCGCGGCAGCGCCTCGGGGTCATTCAGATCGAACGAAGGTTCCAGCCCGCTCATGCCACCACCTGCGAGGCAATGCGCCGCGACGGCAGCGGTGCGAGAACAGCGGCGCGCAGCAGAAAATCGCCAAAGCCTTCCGTGGCGGTGCGCTCGGCGGCGTAGCGTGCGAACAGTGGATCAAGCGCGTCGAGGATCGCCGCCTCGTCGATGTTCTCGCGATACACCTGGTTCAATCGCTCACCGCGGAAATCGGCACCCAGGCGCAGGTCATAGCGCCCCGGTCCGCGACCGACCAGGGCTATCTCGCCCAGGTATGGCCGCGAGCAGCCGTTCGGGCAGCCGGATAAACGCAGGAGAATCGGTGCTTCAATCAGGCCGTGGCGGTCGAGCAGAGACTCGAGTTTCGGTAGCAGCTCCGGTACATAGCGTTCGCTTTCCGCCATTGCCAGTCCGCAGGTCGGCAGGGCAACGCAGGCGACCGCGTGGCGACGGACGCCGCTCTGTTGCAAATAGCCGTCCAGATGATGCTCGCGCACAATCGCGTCGATGCGCGTACGATCGCCGGCCGCGACGTTCGCCACAATCACGTTTTGATTGCAGGTCATGCGGAAGTCGCCGGTGTGCACTTTGGCCAGCTCGCGCAGTCCGGTCAGCCAGCGACGCTCGCCGACGTCGGCCAGACGACCGGATTCGATATGCAGCGTGAGATGCCACTGACCATCGTGACCTTGTACCCAGCCGTAGCGATCGCCGTTGTGATCGAAGCTATAAGGGCGCACTGGCGCCAGCGCAAAGGCCAGGCGCGATTCCATCTCGGCCTTGAACGCATCCAGCCCGCGATGATCCAGTGTGTATTTCAGTCGTGCATGTTTGCGCTCGCTGCGGTTACCCCAGTCGCGCTGTACCGTTACCACCGCCTCGGCCACTGTCAACAGCTGATCGGGCGTAATGAAACCAATCAGGCTACCCAGTCGTGGGTAGGTGGAGTCATCGCCATGGGTCACGCCCATGCCGCCACCGATGGCGACGTTGAAACCGCGTAGCGCACCGCCCTCGATGATGGCGATCAGACCCAGGTCCTGCGCAAACACGTCGACATCGTTGAGCGGCGGAATCGCCAGGCCGATCTTGAACTTGCGCGGCAGATACGTTGGTCCGTACAGCGGCTCGTGATCCTTGACCGGCGGTTTGGCAAGCTTCGGTTCGCTGACCAGAGCTTCGCCGTCGAGCCAGATCTCGTGATACGCATGGGTCTTCGGCGCCAGCTCGTTCGACAGCATCGTCGCCAGTGCATAGGCCTCGGCATGCGCGGCCGATTCGATCGGGTTGGCCGTACTCACCACGTTGCGCACGACGTCGCCGCAGGCCGCGATGGTGCCGGCCAGTGACGCGTGGATCGCTGCGATGGTCGGCTTGAGGTTGCGCTTGATGATGCCGTGCCATTGAAACGTCTGCCGCGTGGTGATGCGCAGCGTGCCGTTGGCATGTTCACGTGCGATCTGGTCGAACACTAGCCACTGCGCCGGCGTCACCACGCCACTGGGCAGGCGCGCACGCAGCATGAAGGTGAACGCCGGCTCCAGCTTCTGCTTGCGTCGCTCGTCGCGCAGGTCGCGATCGTCCTGCAGGTAGCTACCATGGAATTTCAGCAGTTTGTTGTCGTCATCGCTGATCGCGCCGGTGATCGGATCGGCCAGACCTTCGACGATGGTGCCGCGCAGAAAGTTGCTGTTCGCCTTGACCCGCTCGAATTCGGACGGTGGTGCGGTAACCGGGATGGAGGTGGTCGTCATATCAGTACACGTCGCGGGCGTAGCGGCCCTGTTGCATGAGATCGGCGAGCCATGCGTTGGCATCGTCGGGAGAGTGGCCGCCATGCGTGGCGATCACGTCGAGTAGGGCGGCGTGCACGTCCTTTGCCATCTGCGTGGCATCGCCACACACGTAGAGGTGTGCACCGTTCTCCAGCCAGGCATACAGCTCGCGCCCGTGTTCACGCAGGCGCTGTTGCACATAGATTTTTTCGGCCGTGTCACGCGAAAAGGCGAGGTCGAGCTTGTGCAGTACGCCGCTCTTCAGCGCAGCCTGCCACTCGGTCTGGTACAGGAAATCCTGTGAAAAATGCCGGTTGCCGAAGAACAGCCAGTTGCGCCCGGTTGCCGCGCTTTCCTGGCGCTCCTGCACAAACGCGCGGAACGGTGCCACACCGGTGCCGGGGCCGATCATGATGATGTCGCGCGACGCATCGGCCGGCAGCCGGAAGCGATCGTTCGATTCGATGAATACCTGCACGACACCGTCTTCGTCGAGCGCGGCCAGAAACGACGATGCTGCGCCCCAGTGTCGGCTGCCGTGTGCTTCGTAATCCACCACGGCCAGGGTCAGATGCACTTCCTCGCCCACCTGTGCCTGGCTGGAGGCGATCGAATACAGCCGTGGCGTCAATGGCCGCAGTGCCGCAACGAGTGCCTGCGCTGACCAGGTCGTCGGATAGCGGCGCAGCAGATCGATCGGCTGTTCGTTGTTCAGCAGTTCGGCCAGCGCGGCCGAATGTTCTGGCTCCAGCGCGTGGGTCAATTCGTCGTGACCGCTGACTGCGGCCAGCGCCACGATAAAGGCGCGGGTGAGCCGGGTGATTTCGCGTTTGCGCTTCAGCCACAGCGCCAGCGGCAAGGTACGTCCGTCGTGCGTCACGTCGAGTCCGCCGTCCAGCCCCAGCGCGTCGAGCCATTGCGCCACGAGTGCCGGCGGATTGTGCGACCACACGCCCAGCGAATCGCCGGGTTGATACTGCAGGCCGGAGCCTTCCAGTGACAGCTCGATATGGCGAAGGTCGCGCCCGCTGTCACGTGCCACGATGCGCTGATTCGCCAGTACGGTGGCTTGGAAAGGCTGTTCGCGCGAGTGCAGGGCTTGTGTGACAGCTTCGTCCTGAACGCGCTGCACGCTATGCAGCGGTGTGACGCTGCTCGCCGTCTTCAGCAGCTCGCGTGCCTGCTCCAGCGTCTTTTCCAGCCAGGGCGTCGCCACCGTCTCGATATCGACATCGGCGGCGCCCAGTGGTGCAAAGCGCGTCGCGCCCAGCTCAGTCAGCCGTGCATCGAGTTGGTTTCCGATCGCGCAGAATTCGGCATAGCTCGAATCGCCCAGCCCGAGCACCGAAAATTGCAGGGATGGCAGCTTCGGCGCGCGCTTGCCGAGGATGAATTCGACCAGGCCGCGCGAATCATCCGGCGGCTCGCCCTCGCCCTGGGTGCTGATCACGATGGCCAGATAGCGCTCCTTCGCCAGCTCGCGCTGTGGATAGGCATCGGCGCGCAGCAGCTTCACCGGCAGGCCGGCGGCCTCGCTACGGCGGGCCAGCTGTTCGGCCAGTCGCTTGGCGTTGCCGGTCTGGCTGCCATAGACGATGGTTAGCGTCGTGGCCGCATTCTTGGCCGGGGTGGTTGCTGCCGTGATGGCGGGGCCACCACGCTGGGTTTGTGCCGCCAGTGAGGCGCTCCATGCGGCAACCCAGTAGAGCTCAGCCGGCGTCAGGCCCTCGGCCAGCTGATGGAGCTGGTCGAGCTTTCCGGCATCGAGCGTGCCTGCTGGAAGACCCGGGACAACGGCGGCTTTCACAATCTTCTCCTTTAGCCGTCCATACGACTAGACGCCCAAACATAAAGATTTCGTTGGCTGCGGTAAAAGGATCATTCGGCATGACCATATGCCCTTGGCTTATTTCACAAGACAACGCTTCATGCGGATACTTCGGGATCCTCACCATGTATGCCAGGTGCTGCGATACCGATGTCATCGCTCTCCGAATTTCTTGTCTTCGCGGCCGTCGGTGCGCTCGCCCAACTCGTGGACGGCGCCATCGGCATGGCTTATGGCGTGGTCTGTGCGGCGATGCTGCTGGCGCTGGGCCTGCCGCCATCGGTGGCCAGTGCCAGCGTGCACTACGCGGAAACCTTCACTTGCGGCGCATCCGGTATCAGCCACCTGATCGCCGGCAATGTGCGGCGACGCCTGTTCCTCGGCCTGGTGATTCCCGGCGTCATCGGCGCGGTGATCGGTGCCTACCTGGTTAGCCACCTGCCGGCAGCCTGGATACGCCTCGCGTTGACACCATACCTGCTCGGCGTAAGCATTTTTCTGTTGCTGCGTGTCCGACAGCGCATACACCACGACGGCAATGACGCGCCAACCACGCACCCCGCCCTGGGTCTGTTTTCAGGTTTTGCCGATGCAGCGGCCGGCGGTGGCTGGAGCGCCCTGACCGTCACCACCCTGATCGCCCGCGGCGCCAGGCCGCGCGTCGTCGTTGGCACCACGCACCTGGCCAAATGCGTGATCAGCGCTGCCGCCAGCGTCACGTTTCTGCTGCATGTCGGCGCCACCCAGCCCACGGCCGTGCTCGGACTCATCATCGGTGGCGTGGCCGCCGCTCCGTTCGGTGCGCTTTTTGCCCGCCGCCTGCCGGCGCGTGCCGTGACCATGCTCGCAGCGATCGCTGTGCTGGGCCTTGGTCTGAACAATGTGGTGAAGGCGTTTCATTAAAAGCGCCCGGCTACTTAATACCCCGGGAAAAGTCGCTGTCGTGACCTCCGCGCACTGACTCATCCGCTTGGCGTACACGCCGTGTTGGGTGTGAGCACCGATGCTGGTTAGGCATCGGCGCTCCGTCAAACGGTCAACTCAAGATCACTCAGTGCCAGCCGAACTTGGGAATCTCCGCATCGGGTGTGAATGACACACCACGGAGCGTTTCGCCGAAGCCCGCAGCACGCAACGTTACAAACTTCTCCTGCGCTGCCACTGATGCGCTGGTGTTTTTCACGTCATCTGTGATCGCAACGAGGCGGTTCGGATCGGCGCCCACATCGCCGTTACCACTGATGGTGGAGGTGATGGCCCAGATGGTTACGCGGCCAAGGCCATCAACGTGACCGGTGATGTTGCGCAGGCCGTCGGTTGCTGGTGCCCAGGGCAGGCTGGTGCCGGGATTATTGCCGGTTGGATAATTCCGCACGACGTAGGGCTGACCCAGGCCAAGATTGGTCTGCAGCGTATAGGCCAGCGACCAACGCTTGCTGGTCGTGTTGAACACCCACTTTTGCAGGCCAGCCGTCGCCTGCGCGGCAGCGTGCGTGTACAGATCGGTGCCTCCGCTATAGCCGTCACCTTCGTCAGCGACGTACAGCGTGTTCGCATCCGCAAACCAGACACCGAAGGGATAGCTTAGCGTCGTCGCCGTCTTTACTGGCGTGCTCGGGAAGCCGGCGAGCACGCACATATTGGTCGGCAGGCCCGTGGTCTGAAGCGTGGCCGCGTTGTAGCTCAGCGGCGCGCTGGGAAGCGGCGCGCCGGCGACCGGTACGCCAACGCCTTTCGGGCATGCCGTGCCTGTGGTGTCGACGAAGTAAACCGTGTTGACACCGTTGCTGCCGCTGCCTTTGGTGTAATAGACCACATCGTTGAATACGGTCATGCCGCGGAAGTTGTCGTCCTTGCCGATCTTGTCGGCTTTGTCGCCGAGCGCTGCGATCGAGAAGCTTGCCAGCGGTGTGGTCGTACCCGGCTTCTGTGCCACTTCGCGCAGATTCGCCGGTGTAATGAACTGCGCTCCGGCGCCAAGAATCACCCCGTTGGGCTGCGGATTGCTGCCGTCGCCGGCGTTGCCGCTGGTATAGAAATAGTTGGCACCATGGCGATCGTTCAAGATCGCCTGACGACCGTTGTTGCCGCTGTATGCATTGGTTTCGGTGAAATCGAAATTACCGTTGCCATCCACCGTGGCCACAGCGCGATAGAAATTCTCGCCCACTGGATTGGTTGGATCGACTGCACCCGGTGTATTGGAGTTGGAGACATCCACCGCATTCACCGGTGCGACGTAGCCCATGAACGTGAGGTACTTGTGATTGAGCGAGAGATGCAGACCAATTTCAGACTTTGAGCTGAAGCTGGTGACCAGCTGACCGGCCGGAGAATATGGATGCACGCTGTTAGGCACTTCCAGCGAGTTGATCAACCAGCCGTTGGGCGTGACCTGATCCAGATAGATACGCGAGGTGATACCGAACGCAGGGTCATACAAGACGTCGTTCCACACATAGGGATAGGTGCCGTCGTACGGCGCACCCGTCGAAGCACTGCAACCACCCGTGGTCGCTGCGCAGTTGATCGGCAGAATCTGTCCCACTTGCACGTTGCTCGCGTTGTTGTCGTAGACACTGCGACTGACCACCAAGTTACCCGGCCAGAAATGAAAGCTCTGCTCAGGCGAAAAATCATTGGCACAAGCGATGCTGCTTGCCGCAAGCGTGGTAAACGTCAAAGCCGTCAGCAGAAGCCGACGGTTGAAACGGCTGGACAGAATCTTCGTCATCGTTATCTCCGAATTGGGTTTGAGCAAAGGTCAAACGCACGCACATAGCTCATTCAAAGTAGCGACGGTCAATGAAGTATTTTTGACAATGGATTGATGATTGAACGTGCAACGAGACGCATACGCATTCGAAATATATTTCGCCAGGCAAACGGAATGCTAAGCGGGCTGGTGCGAGCAAGTGGATCAATCCCACGGCACGTGCAGATGGCCGTTCGAGCGCCTGATCACCAGTGCCTTTCTATGGCCTGCATCGCAAACAACAGGCAAAAAGAAACCCCGCTTGGGACGGGGTTTTAATTGGAGAGTGCGCGGCACTATAGCGTTCCAATGTGACAGCTTCGCTTGGTTCTGCGCCGGTCATACCCGGCGCTACTCAGAAAGAACGTTCACCGCGAACCCAGACATGCCGCACGATGGGTAAGCCATCCACGGCCCGCATGCGCACCACGTCCGCACGATAGCCGGGTTTGAGCTGACCACGATCGCTGAGACCGAGCACCTTTGCCGGATTACCTGCGACCGTGGCGACGGCGCGCGGCATGGACCAGCCTGCCTGGGTGTGCAGCATGAAGGCGCCATGCAACAGACTGGCCGGTACGTAATCGGATGACAGCAGATCGAGACGATCAGCCTTGGCCAGCTCCAGCGCGGCGACATTGCCGGAATGCGAGCCACCACGCACCACGTTGGGAGCTCCCATGACCGTGGACAAGCCGAGCTCGCGGGCGGCATCGGCGGCAACCTGCGTCGTGGGAAATTCGGAAATGGTCACGCCAATGCGTTGGGCATGCGCCACTTGCTGCGCATCGGTGTCGTCGTGGCTGGCCAGTACGACGTCTCTGCCGCGGACGAGGTCGAGCACCGCCTTTTCGTGACGCGCGCTATAGCTGGCCTGTTGATCGACACGACGCTTCACGACCTCGGCGAATTCGTCCTCGGTCCATGTCGTGTGATTCTTGCTGTAGTACTTGCGGTACTGCTGGATGTCGCGGTACTGGCGCTGTCCCGGTGTGTGATCCATCAACGACAGCAGGCGCACGCTGTTGTGGTTCATCAGTGGTTCCAGCGCCTCGAGCAGTCGCGGGTAGGCGAGCTCGCAGCGCAGGTGGATCCAGTGATCAGCACGCAGTGCGCCGCTGGCCTGGCCGGCGAGGATGGCATCGTAGGTGCTGCGCAGCGTCTCGATGCGCACGCTTTCCTCTTCCAGGTCGCCCACCGACAAGGCATCGAACACGGTGGTGATGCCGGAGGCGACGATTTGCGCGTCATGGGTAAGTACGGCCGGAAGCGCTGGCCAGATCACACCGGCGCGGGGCATCAGGTGTTTTTCGAGGTTATCGGTATGCAGTTCGATCAGGCCGGGAATCACGTAATCGCCATCGCAATCGATGGCGCCGGGAGCCTGCGTCGATCCTTCATCCACGAGCCGAATAAAGCCATTTCGGGCAATCAAAGTGCCGTGCACGACGCTATCGTCGAGCACGATACGGGCATTGGTCAGAACGAAATCATTCATAAAAGGAGCCGATGAGTTGAGATCAGGCGATCTGGAGAGGATGCATGGGAAACAGGCGCGTTGCGACGCGGTCGCGCATGTCCTCGTCGTGGAAAATGCCGAGTACCGCAGAGCCGGCCTCGCGCGCCTCTTCCAGCAGTTCGGCGACGACGCTGCGGTTGTCCGCGTCAAGCGAGGCCGTCGGCTCATCCAGCAGCAGTAGCGGGCGCGACACGATCAAGCCGCGGGCGATGTTCACGCGCTGCTGTTCGCCGCCAGAGAACGTGCCAGGCGGCAATCGCCATAGGCGCTCGGGGACATTCAGCCGATGCAGCAGCGCGCCGGCACGTTGCCGCGCTTCGGGCAAGGACAAACCCGCTTCGATCAGCGGTTCGGCAACGATGTCCAGCGCCGGCACACGCGGAATGACCCGTAAAAACTGGCTGACGTAGCCCAGCGTGCGCCGACGTACCTCCAGCACTTGATGCGGTGTGGCCTCGGCGAGATCGAGCCAGTCGCCGTCGTGACGCACGCGAACCGCGCCACGGCTTGGCCGATAGTTCGCATAGATCACGCGCAGCAAGCTGCTTTTGCCCGCGCCGGAGGGGCCTGACAGCACCACGCATTCGCCGGCGTGCAGGGTCAGCTCGACATCATCGAGCACATCGAGACGGGCGCCATGCTGATGATGCAGTTCGAACGATTTACCCAGGCCGCGTAGTTCGAGCATGGGCGAGGCGAAAGCAGTGACAAGAGGCGCGGCGATGGCGGAGGCGGTCATGGCAGAAGCGGTCATGTGGTCAGCACCGAGGAAACGAGCAATTGGGTATAGGGGTGCTGCGGGTCGTCGAGAATCTGATCGGTGAGCCCGGTTTCGACGACGCGGCCGCCTTGCATCACCATCGTACGTGCGGCCAGCAGACGCGCCACGGCGAGATCATGGGTGACCATCACTGCAGCGAGTCCGAGTTCGTTCACCAGCCGGCGCAGCAGGTCGAGAATGCGTGCCTGCACCGATACGTCGAGGCCCGCTGTCGGCTCATCCATGAACACCAATCGTGGCTGGGTGACCAGGGTGCGGGCGATCTGCAGGCGTTGTTGCATACCGCCGGAGAAGGCCGTCGGCGCATCGTCGATCCGCGCCGGATCGATCTCGACCCGTTCCAGCCAGCCTTTGGCGATATCGCGCAGCTGACCGTAATTGCGCATGCCCATGGCCATCAATCGTTCGGCCACGTTTGCACCGGCGCTGACGTTGAGGCGCAGGCCATCGCGAGGATTCTGGGTAACGAACCCCCATTCCTCACGAGCCAGGCGCCGGCGGTTGGCCTCGCTCAGTTCCTCCAGATCCAGCCAGTCGCCATCGCGCTGGTGGTAGCGCACTGAACCCGAACTTGGAGCGAGTTGTGCCGCGGCAGTCTTGAGCAGGGTCGATTTACCCGAGCCCGACTCGCCGACGATGCAAAGCAACTCGCCTGGATGAAGGTCGAAGCTCACGTCCTGACAGCCGATACGCTGGCCGTAGTGATGGCTCAATCCACGTACTTGCAGCAGGGCGCTCATGCGGCTTGCTCCGCGCGACGCTGGCGGCAGTAATCGGTGTCGGAGCAGACGAACATGCGCGAGCCACGATCGTCCACGACTACCTCATCCAGATAGCTTTCATCCGAGCCGCACAGTTCGCACTGGTGCTCCCAGCGCTGGATCTCGAATGGGTGATCGTCAAAGGCAAGGCTTTCGACCTTCGTGTAGGGCGGAATTGCATACAGCCGCTTCTCACGACCTGCGCCAAACAGCATCAGCGCTGGCGAGTGGTCGAGCTTGGGATTGTCGAACTTCGGGATCGGCGACGGCGAAGTGAGAAAGCGGCCGTCGACCAGCACGGGATAGTCGTAGCTGGTGGCAATGTGCCCGTACTGGGCGATGTCTTCGTACAACTTCACGTGCATCAATCCGTAGTCGGCCAGCGCATGCAGGGTGCGGGTTTCTGCCTCGCGTGGTTCCAGTGTGCGCAGCGGTTCCGGCTCGGGTACCTGGAACACCAGGATCTGATCTTCCCGCAGCGGTGTTTCAGGAATGCGGTGGCGGGTCTGGATCACGCTCGCCTCCGTCGTGCGCTCAGTGGTTGTCACTCCGGCCACGCGGGCAAAGAAGCGGCGGATATTCACCGCATTGGTGGTGTCGTCGGCGCCCTGGTCGATCACCTTCAGTACATCGTCCGGTCCCAACAGCGCTGCCGTGAGCTGGATGCCGCCGGTGCCCCAGCCATACGGCAGTGGCATTTCGCGGCTGCCAAACGGCACCTGATAGCCGGGAATGGCCACCGCCTTGAGCAGGGCGCGGCGCAACATGCGCTTGGTATTCTCGTCGAGGAAGGCAAAGTTGTAGTTCGACGTCATGACGAGGTCTCCTGCGCCGCTGTTTCTTCGGCGTTGAGGTGCTGTGCGTGTTGTTTGCTCAGCGTGCGCAGCAGCGACAACTCGGCCTGGAAGTCCACGTAGTGCGGCAGCTTCAGGTGCTGCACGAAGCCGGAGGCCTCCACGCTATCCGAATGCGACAACACGAACTCCTGATTCTGCGCAGGCGCATACGCAGGTTCGCCGAGCTCGTCGCAACGCAGTGTACGATCGACCAGTGCCATCGACATCGCCTTGCGTTCGCCTTCGCCCATGCACAGGCCATAGCCGCGAGTGAACTGCGGCGGCAAGCCGTTGCCGCCATGAAACTGATTGATCATCTGGCACTCGGTCAGGGTGATCGAGCCGATTTCGATGGCGAAGCCGAGTTCTTCCGGACAGATCACAACGTCGACTTCGCCCATGCGGATTTCGCCGGCGAACGGATGGCTCTCGGCATACCCACGCTGGGTGGAATAGGCCATGCCCAGCAGAAACCCCTCGTCACCACGCGCGAGGTTTTGCAGGCGGGTGGCGCGATCGGCCGGAAACATCAGCGGTTCACGGGTGAGGTCGATGGGTTCGGGATCGACGCCGGCATCGATGCGTTCGATCAATGCTTCGGCATCGAGCAGGTCAAGCACGCGTGGCATGGTGTCTGGCAGCGGTGCCTCGGCCTGCAGCGGGCTGGTCGGCGCAGTCGATTCGAACTCAAGCAGGCGCTGGGTGTAGTCGTAGGTCGGGCCGAGCACCTGGCCGCCAGGGACATCCTTGAAGGTGCCGGAAACGCGACGACGTACGCGCATCGCATTGGTATCCAGCGGCTGGGTGTAACCAAATCGAGGCAGCGTGGTGCGATAGGCGCGCAACAGAAAAATCGCTTCGAGCATGTCGCCGGCGGCCTGGCGCATTGCCAGCGCAGCGAGCTCTTCATCGTACAGCGAGCCTTCCTGCATGACGCGGGCAACGCCCAGTCGCAGTTGTTCGCGGATCTGATCCAGCGACAATTCGGGTACGGTCAGATCGCCACGACGTGCTTCGGCGAGCAATTGCAGTGAGCGGGTAATGGCCTGCTCGCCACCTTTCACGGCAACGTACATTCAATCCTCCAAAACACGGGTCGTGCGTGGCAGCGCGACCATGCGCTGGCCAGAGATAAAGATCAGATCGACGCCTAATGGCAGCTGTGCGCTCATCGCGGCACGCTGTTGCCAGAACTCGCCTGGCAAGCCTTCGATCAACAGCTGTTCGACATCGCGGATACCGGGGCCGGCGAAGCGCTTGCCGGCGTTACCGCGAAAGCCATCGACTTGCATGATCAGCGTGGCCGAACGGTCCGGATAGCGCAGATCGCCATGGGCAAACATCGTCAACGGCGGCATCGACGCCGGTTCGGTGATCAGTGCGAAATCCGCATCGGCAGGGTCCTGCACCAACCGGACACCGGCGTGGAAGCGCAAATGCATTGCCACTGCATCATTGGGCTGTTGCAGCCAAAGGGTCGTGTCGGCATCGCACAGGGTGAGCAAGGCAGCCATGCTTGCCGGCAGGATCGGCGCGGGCGCGGGTGCCAATACAGGCATGGCGCGTGGAGCGATGGGGCGGGCCATGGCCTGCAGCAATTCGCGAAAGTTGCGCTGGCTGTCGAATACGGGATGGGCGAAGGCGGCAAGCATCATTCGCCCCGCACCACGGTAAAGAATTCCACCTTGCTGGCGGCGGCCTTGCGACTGGCAGCCTCGCGACGCCGATTCAGGGATTGGCGCAGGGGTTCCACGACTTGCACCTGCAAGCGTGGGCCTTGCTCGGCATCCTGCATCAAGGCATCGGCACAGGCGGCCAGTTCGGCGTGACGACTGTTACTGCCGCGTACCCATGCATGACCGATGCGTTCACCGATCTGCACGCTACAGCGGGTCACGCTGACCTCGCCGAGATTGAACTGCGGACCGGTGCCGCCGACACGGCCGCGCAGCATGTACAGGCCGGTCTGCGGCGGGCGCAGCCAGGTGGTGGCATCGACGGGTGGCGCAAACGCTTCCATGGCTGTCGCCAGTTCGGCCGGTTCGGCTTGTGCCAGCAATGACATCCATTGCGCGCGCGCCAGGTGGGTGGGGGTGTCCATGGTTCGTTCCTAGGCTTGTCACAATTGTCTAGTTATCTATACAGACCGGGACGCGGAGTCCCGTTGCAGTGCATTCCAGCAGATCAGCGTGCCGCTGCCATGACGGTGAATAGACAGGTGAGCGAGGTCGTATGAGCGAAATAGAGCGCGGACGTGGGGTGGCGCTATGGAGCCAGATTGGCGACATCCTGGCTGAAGACATTCTCAAGGGCCGGTTGCGGCAGGGCGAGATGTTGCCATCGGCGCAGGAGCTGGCGACCCGTTTCGAGGTCAACCGGCACACTGTGCGCCGAGCCATGGCTGCATTGGAGCAGCGCAATCTTGTGCGCACCGAGCAGGGGCGTGGCACCTTCGTACAGGAACAGACGCTGGACTACGCGATCAGCCGGCGCACTCGCTTCACCCAGAACATGCGCAACCTCAATGTGGACACTGAAATCGAGTTTCTGGAGGACGCACGCGAGATTCCGCCGACGCAGGTGGCCGAGGCGCTGGGTCTGGGGCGCAACGAATATGTCTATCGCATCGATACCCTGAGTCATGCTGACGGTCACATCGTCGATCACAGCACGGCGTACTTCCCGGCGGCACGCTTTCCCGGCCTGCCGGCGGTGTATCGGCGCACACGGTCGGTCACCAAGACCCTGAATGAGTTCGGCATCAACGATTACATGCGCAAGCACACGCGCGTTTCCGCGCGCTTGCCCGAAGCCACGACGGCACGACTGATGAAGCAACCGCAAGGGCGACCCGTGCTGCATGTGCAGTCGATCAACGCCGATCCGCGTGGCGTGCCGTTGCAGTACGGCATCACCCGCTTCTCCGGTGACTGGGTGCAGCTCGTCTTGATGGCCGACGACTGATGCGCTACGCGATTTACTACTGCCCCACCGCCGACACTGCACTGGGGCGTCTGGGCCATGACTGGCTTGCTACATCGAGCACTCTGCCGGGTGTCAGCACGGAACGGCGGGCTGCCTTGCTGGCCGATGTTCGCCGTTACGGCTGGCATGCGACGATCCGCGCCCCGTTCACACCGGTAGTGGGCGTTACCCATGACGATGTGCGTCGCGCCGTGACGGCGCTGGCGCATGCCTTCGGATCGTTCGAATTGTCGTTGCGACTCGATCGGCTGGCTGATTTTCTTGTGCTGCGCCCGACTATGGACGGCGGTCAGGAACGCGCGCTGGCCGCGGTTTGCCTCGACGTATTGAAACCCTTGTGCACACCGCTGGCGGGCGACGCGCTCGAGCGCCGCAGTGCCGGTCTCGATGCGGATGAACTCGCCTTGCTGCAAAAACATGGCTACCCCTACGTGCTCGGTCGCTATCGTTTTCACCTGACCTTGTCCGCGCCCGCCAGCGAGCCTGAAGAGCAGGCCATGCGCCAGTGGTTTGAATCGCGAGTGGCCGCGCTGCCGCCGACGCGAATCGATGCGTTGTCGATCTGTCGAGAAGCCACGCCGGGCGCCGCGTTCGAGTTGCTCGAACGGATTCCGTTGGTCGCGTCGGGCATGGGGCACACGTCGTGAATGAAGGACGCCTGTATTACGTGATGGGCCCATCGGGCGCAGGCAAGGACAGCGTGCTTGCCTGGGTCCGTGCGCATGGCGTTTCGCACGACGTGCTTTGCGCACACCGCTACATCACCCGACCGGCGCATGCCGGCGGCGAAAATCATGTGGCGCTGAGCGAGGCAGAGTTTCTGCTGCGTGCAGAGCGCGGTCTGTTCGCGCTGACCTGGCAAGCGCATGGGCTGCACTACGGCATCGGCCGCGAAATCCAGCACTGGCTGGAACGCGGCGCCAAGGTATTGGTGAACGGTTCGCGCGATGCCTATCCGCAGGCACGTGAACGCTTTCCTTCGTTGCAGCCGGTGGTGATCACCGCCAGTCGCGAAACCATCGCTGCACGCCTGGCGGCGCGCGGTCGTGAGAGCGATGCGGATATTGCCCAACGGCTGGCGCGCCGCGATGCCTATCAGGCGCCACCTGGCGCACTGATTATCCACAACGACGGCAGCCTCACCGACGCCGGCGCCACGCTGTTGAAAGCCATAACGCAATCACACTGAGTCGAGAAGGCGCCGTTGTTGACGACATCCCTGGATGCAATGACTCAGGCGAGTGTCGGCATCACGGCTGGCATATCGGTACGCCGGGTCTTGGCCTTGAAATAGAAGGCCGAACTGAGGGTAATCAGCATGCCGATGCTCGACAGTGCAACCACGGTACTGGCGTAGAACGCGGCCCACGACAGATGCACGCCGCTGAATTCCTTGAACAAAATGATGGCGACGCTGCCCATATACCCACTGGCATCGGAGATATACATGATGAAACCGACGTTGCCGGCCACCTGGAAGCTTGCCAGCATGCGTTCGAAGAACGTGCAGTTGTACGGCACGTAAGCGAGGTACAGGCCAAAACCGCTGCCACCGACCCACCACACCGGATCGATCAGCCCCATGCCGTGCAGCCAGGTGGTGATCAACGCAATGGCGAAGCCGCCGAAAATCATCACGTGATTGAGCATCAATGCCTTGAAATTGTCGCGCACGGCCATCGTGCAGGCGGTGATCAGCAGCACGGCGATTGCAATCGGCACCTCGGTTTGCGTGAATACCGCCGCGCTATTGCCGCGACCAAGATCGGCCCAGATCTCGGCCGCGAAATTGTCGCGAAAATCGCGCATCACGGTGAGTGCGATGTACGCCATCACGATCATGACCACGGCGGGTAGAAAACGCGCCAGAAACGCGCTGCGGCTCTTCGCGTCCATCGGCATGCGCGCGCTGCGAGCGGCCATATCCTCGGCACTCGGTGCAGGCAGGCGTTCGAGCATCCAGGTAGCGAGGCAGAGCGGTGGCACGAACACCAGACCGGTGGCAAAAGGCATCCAGAACTCGCTGACTCCGTACCTCACCATGAGGTATTTGCCCACGGTTTTCACCACGCCGGACGCGACGATAAAGCTGGCGCACATGAAAGCACCCATCAACTCGGTGCCGCGCCGACCCTCGATGTAACCGAATATCACGCCCCACACCATGCCCAGCGGCAATCCGTTGAGAAACAGGCAGGCGATATTCCACGGTGCAGGAATCAGCGCAAAGCCAAGCAGCGCCAGCCAGGAAAAGCCGATCAATCCGGCCAGCGCGCGGGCACGATTCTGCCGCTGCATCTCGGCGATCCAGGTAATGCCCCGAACCTTGCTGAGCATGTAACCGAAGACCTGGGCGATGACCAGCCACACCTTGTAATCGACGCCGGCGAAATGCAGGCCGGTAAATTCGGCTGCCGTGAACGGCTTGCGGAACGCATACATCGAGGCATACGCCAGGAACGCAGCGCCGCCGGCGAGCAGATTGATCGCCATCCGATGACGATATTGGCCAGAAAGCCAGGAGGCGACGCGCATGCAGACAACCCTCGACAGAATGCCGAGCATGGTGTGGCTGGCACATGACAGCGTCGTGGCGATGTCTAGGCCGGAGCCAGGATCTGGCGCTCTACGGAGCAAACCTCACGACCCTGCGTACCGAAAGGCGAACTCGCGCATTGCTGAAACGCTACTCAAGCGTGTCTGGAAAACACCTTGTCCCTGCCTTTGGACACGGGGGCAGGGAAGCATGCCTATGCAGAGCCACCCATCAGCGCGACACGCTGAAATTGACTGGGCCGGCCAGGGTGCTGTAACCGTTGTTGTATAGGAGATAAGCGGTGTAATTGCCTGGCGACAGACTTGACGTGTTGAAAGCGACATTGCCATTGGCCGTGGGAACGGCTTGCCAGATCACCGAGGCTTCAGATCCCGGTGTATCACCAGCGCTATAGATTCCCACCCAGTTGGTCGCGCTCGACGTGGCGCTAGTCGTCGAATAGTTGAATACGATATTTGCACCCTGCGGCACCGTCGATATCGCGGCAGTCAAGGTTGGTGTGGTCGACGTTGGTGTTGCTGGTGCTGGTGCGAACGCATCATTGATCGGCGTAGCGTAGGCGTCGTTGGCGGTAAACGCAGGGAGTCCCAACGCCTGCTCGATGGTGCGGCCCGTGCTGAAGTGGTTGTAACTCACGGAGCTTCCATAACCTGGCCGTACCAGGCCTTGTGAGTCCACCAGAATCGTTGCAATGTGATTGCCCAGCTCAGGAAACGCCAAAGGGTCCGAGGACTCATCCCAGGTAAGGACAAGCAGCGAACGCTGGCTGGTCCATGCGGGAGAGTTGAAGATCGGTTGCAGTGTCTGCTTCAACCATCCGTCTTGTACCTGCAAGCTCAACGACGATCCGTCGCCGGGTGCTTCGCCATCGTAGTAGTCGTCTGCCGCCAACCACGCAAAATTCGGCGTAGTGGCTGCGGATTGCAGGTCACTGGTCAGTTGCGTCGTATCAAAAAGATGGACTTGGCAGCGCGGTAAATTGTTGCTGATGTCGGTGAAATTGATGAACGGAAGCTCATCGGCTTCGAATTCCGAGTCGTACGTGTTGGTCGTGTTGCACGGAGTACCCATGCCCTGCCCATAGCCTTTCCAGGTCTTGCCGACGGCTTCGAGGCTGTCGCCAAGATTTGCCGTAGTGACATGGATGTTCGGGTAATAAATGGCTCCTTCGTCGAAATTGCTGCCGCCCGTGATGGCCAGGTAGTTTTGATCACTGGGATGGTAGGTTCCGCTGTAACCCATCAACAACGTGCCGCGATTGGCCAAGCTGTTCATAAAGGGCGCATCGGTCGTATCGCCGATGACTTCATCGAAGCTGGTGTTCTCCATCATGACCAAAAACACATGGTCATACTTAGGCACCGTAGACACCGGCGCGGTCAGAACCGGTGCGGGTACGGGCGTCGACAGGGTCAGTGACAGATTGTCGGCATAACTGTCGTTGTAGGAGTCATCGGGCGAGTCGAGAAACTGCACCAGCACCATGATCGAACGGGTGCCTTTGGGCAGCGTGTTGCTGATCGAACGCGCCAGAAAAGCGTTGCTGTAATTGCGTTGAGACGCGGTCACCGTGGGCATCTGCGCTGCTGATCCCAACGGTAGGCCATTCGCATCCAGAAAAGTCGCGCTTACTTGGGTGTACGCGCCGTAATACTCATAGCCACCCAGCCAGCCGGAGAGCGTGTAAGTCGTCGTACCGGCATCGATAGCCGCACTGGCCATCGATACATCGACGGTTTGAGTCAACGCTGAGTTGCCATAGGGGCCCGCAGCGATGAAGGCGTTGCCGCGCGCCGGCGTGCTGGGCGTAGTGAAATCACCGACCGAGTAGCACACCGCGCTCGGATTGCCCTGGAGTACGGTCCAACCCGGAACAGTCGTGACTGCTTCCCAGTCCGGGGTGCATGCAGCGGCTTCGCCGTCGCCATCAACCAGCAGATTGACACCGGAGTAAGTTGTTGGCGCTGCTGCAGCAATAACGCTGATCGGATACGCCGTAATGACCAACAGTGCTGCACGCAGAGCCGTTCCATGCCATTTCTTCATGGTCAATCATCTGTAGGCGCCCATCATTGGACGACTTAATCTGAAAGCTTTGCACTACGCGCAGATGACGGTTCCTGGACAATTCAACTGCCATGTATGGTGATGAATTACTTCGCCTGAGCGCTGCATCAGCCAAGTGCAAAACGCCAGTCGACTGCGCGCTGTCGCCAGGTCAACGGCGCGCAGAGATTTGGTATCGAGATTTGGTATCGAATGGTTAGCTGCTCGCATTTCCCCAAGGCTATTGGCGCCCGCTTTGCACCTCGATGACTTGCTGGTAACTCGGCCGGTTTTCCCATGGCATGGGCTGGGCAGGCAACGCACTGAAATCGGTTGGCGCGATCTCGTCGTAGGTTTCCACCGTGGCATTGCTGTCGCCGGCCATGTTGGGTAACTGGGTGCCGTTCCAATTGGCCATGTTCGAGATGCCGCCGAGATCGCTGATGGCGCTATCCAGCGCAGCAAGTACAGCATTGCGGCAATCAGTCAGCAGACCGGTGCCGGCGCATTTAAGCGTTTGGTAGTTGCTATGGCCAGGGGTGTTGAGCGCCATTTGCAACATCCGGTACATCGGCTGGTACCAGCCATATTCGTAGGCGGAACCCTGTGCACGTGGAGCGTCCTGGCGACAGAGCAGCACACTGCTGACGCAGCCACCGCTGAGTGATGCGGCGTCCTTATAAGGATCAAGCGCGTTGAGCTGCGAGGTTACCGTGGTCATCAGATGCAGATACCAGGCATCCATCAGTACCACGGCGGGCTGATTGTCGTAGGTGGTTTTGCCAGCGGTACCGGGGGTACGCGAACGGCGCCAGGCACCGAGACCCGGATTGCCGTTGATCCAGGCATTCGAGCTGCCATTCAAGGTGATGCCGTCGGAGGCAACGCCGGCCAGCCAGTTCCGCATTAATGCACCGGCTTGCATCTCGTCAGTGTTAAGCGAACCCTGCTGCATGATCTGCAGTAACAGCGGCAGCAGTTCCTGACCGCGTAGGTCGACATAGCCGGCGTCGGCCATGATTTCCTCGACATTGGCAAAATTGAATTTCTTGCCCGTGGCGAGGAAGTTCTGAAAGCGGACTGGCTCAATGTCGATGCGATGGATGGCGGCCCAATTGTAGTGATCGTCCGCCGCCCACCAGCCGGTCGCCGGCGAGTTGTTCCAGCTGGTGATGAAACCCTCGGGTGGATTCACCACCTGGGGATGCTGGGCGTAGGTCAGATAGTTCTGCCATTCGTAGTAGCCACCGTTGAGTGGGCCGCCGTTCCGCGCGACCGGCACCGTACGGCTAGGGAAAGGTACGTCACCACCGTTGTTGATGAAGTAGTCGGGATTATTTCGCAGGTAGCTGCTATCGCCGGCCCATTCAAAACGGCCATCGCCCCAGGAGGGCAGTTCCGGCGACTGTCCCGGATCGCGGACCGGCAGCAGACCGGTGGCGATGTAGCCGACATCTTTCTTGTCGACGTAGAGCCAATTGAAAGTGCCGGTATAGCCGTTCATCAGATGCTGGAAACTGCTCGCCCCGTTCACTGTCGGCGTCGAAACGAGTGCGAACATGGCCGTGCCATCCAGCTCACCGAAAAAGTTCGAGCGTTGCAGCGAGATGGCCACCGGCGCGCCATTGACCGTGGCGGTAGCGAACACCGGCCCGTAGTGGGTACGCAGAATGTAGCGATGCACCGCCTGCGGCAACAGCGAGCCGCCGGAAGCATCGGAGGCCAGTGTCGGCGTCGCCGTCCAGCTATCGGTGCGCTCGTAGAAACGGCGACACGACGGTCCCTTGCCGTCACCCAGGTCGTACAGATAGCCGTCAGCGCTGGGGAAGCCATTCACCAGCTTCAACGAAGGTGTCGAGCCATCCATGTTGCACATCTTGGAGACGCGGGTATCGACGATATCGCTGTCGTTGGAGGTCGCGCTCCAGGCATAGTCCACGCCACGGCCGATCAGCGCGTAAGGGATGCCGACAACGCCCATGCCGCGGCCATCAAAGTCCGTCGGTGTGCCGCCGGTGGAGTGCACCGCGAATTCCCAGATCAGGTGAGGTTGAAAGTAACCTATCTGCGGCCCCATCACGCCGATGGGGTGACCATCGACGGTATTGGCTGCCGTCACTGCCATCCAGTTGGACATGCTAAGCGGCATGCCCATGTTGCTCAGGGCATTGTGCAGCTTTGTGTAGGGGCCCATCGCAAGCTGGACCTGCGGGTGTTTGCCGAACGGAGATTGGCGCGCTGGCGTCGCTGCCGTGGGCTTGCTCTTCGAGCTGACCAGCAGCTGGGCAAGGGTCTTGATGTTTTCACCGGCGCTGTTGCCACCTTGTCGGCCGTCGTCAAGCAGCATATGCGCCAGAAGCGTTCGGCTGGCGTTATTCGCACTTGCCACGGCCGTGGTGGGAGTCGGTGGTAAATTCTCGTTGACGCCGTTGGCGTCGTAAGTATCAAAAACCTGGTAACTGCCCACGTCCCAGATGGCGGTACCTGCCGGCAGGGTCTGCGGGCAAGCTTCATTGAGGGTGGCGGGAGATTCCTGAAAGCGTGCGCTGACGGTGCGCGTGGCCTGTGGGTCGTTGGCATGGCGCAGGTCGCGCCACATTTGACAGGCGGCCACCGGTAGATTCAGGTTGCCGGAGGTGACGGTGGGATCCAGTTGCTGCAAGAAGCTTTCATTGGCGACTTCACCACCGCCGCCGACGGCGAAGATGGACTGAAGTAAAGTGACCGAGGCGACGACGTCGTTGCGAGTAAAGGCCGCGGGTGGAAACCCACCGTTCTTGAGTTCCGCGTATTCCGGTGGAATTTTCGAAAAGTTCTTGCCGAAGATCCAGAGTGTCGAGATATAGGCGTTGATCCCGGCAACGTACCCATCGACGTCCTGCAACATCATTACACCGAGGTTGCCGAATTTGGCCGGAACCTGGTTGACCATCTGCGTCAGTTCGTTCTCGCTATAGCCGGCAGTGTTCGTTATGGCGGCGTCATACTGGTAGAACTCCGGCGCCGGCCCAAGGAACTGGCTGAGCTGGCCGCGACCGAAATGGCGCAAGATGTCGAGCATCCATAGACGATCTTCGGCGGCAGCATAGCCGACACCGAACATGGAGTCCTGGCGATTGCTGGCGGTGATGAAGGGCACGCCCCAGCCATCGCGTTGAATGGTAACCGTGCCGCCGTAGCTGGTGGTCAGGGTCTCGGTGGAAGTCACCGTGTCCGGGGTCAAGCCGTCGTGCTTGAAATAGTTGCAGCCCTGATTCGAGGATGCGACGTGCTGCGAGATATTTGTAGGTGGCGCGCACGGTGTCGTCGTCAGACCTTGCTGTGCGTAGCTGAGATCGCCGTAGAGCGTGGCCTGGTCGTTGTAGTACCAGGGATAGACAGCGGGTGTGCCCGCTACCGGCAGGCCGACGCCACCCGCCGAATTGCCATTGCTGCCGGGGACGGCGACGTTCAAGTAGATGCTGTTGCCGTCGCCCGAAGAACTGCTTTGCGGTGAGCCGAAGCTGTTGGTGGACAAGGCCAGCAGCAACACCATGCCGCCAATAAGACTGCGTTTGTTCATTACCGTCTCCCCGCCAGAGTCCATGCCATGGTTGGTGCATGGAAATCGTTTCCGGCGAAGCGCGATATGGCATCGTGTTCCCCGGCGCCGACATGAATCTTGGCTTTTTCTCAACGCATTCCCTAACGATGCGCCAAGCGGCATGTCTCCCCTCGCATGATGAATCGCCAAGGGTGGGTATGCGTGAGGACAAATCGGGTCGATTCAGTATCTGACCGCCGACACTGCCGCTATTGCTGAAACTGGCTTGCCAGTTCTATCGAAGGTGTTGCCTTGCAGCGCAGCATGAGCGCGGTGTGTGTCGCGTTATTGGGACTAATTAGGTCAATTGAAGATGCCATGCGCTGCTGTGCTCGGCGTCACTCAAAAGTGCGTCACGATCAGCCACGTTCAATGGGGCGCAGATGTATTTAATTCGCCAGCCGCAGTGTGAGTGAGAGCGCTATTGCGTAGCTAGCGTGTTCGATTGAAACGGTAGTGTCCCAGGCAAATCAACGGAGGATGGTATGCGCAAATTCGCAAGCTTGTTCACCCTGTTCGTGCTGGCCATGACGATGGTTTTACCGACATCGGCTCAGACGCTTCCCGGTTCCATCCAATCGATTGCGACACCGGATGGTTTTCAGTTGGGGGCGTATGTTTCTGTCCCAACGGGTCATGGAAACGGGCCATTTCCATTGATCGTGATGCCCTCCAGTTGGGGGATTTCGTACATCGAGTACGTCGGACAGGCGAACGTATTGGCCAACGATGGTTACATCGTGGTTAGCTATAGTTCGCGCGGCTTTGATACGTTTTGCGCGATTAACCCATCGTGTGGATATATCGATATTGCAGGGCCTCTCACCGTAGGTGATGTCAGTACGGTCATCGATTGGGCGCTAGCCCATACGCCGGCCGATCCGAACAAGATTGGTGTCTCGGGCATTTCCTACGGTGCGGGAACGGGCCTTCTCGCTGCCGAACATGATTCACGCATCAAGGCGGTGGCCGTGATGAGTAGTTGGGCCAACCTTGAGGCCTCGCTCGATGCGAATCAGACACCGAGTGCGCAGGGTATAGGGGTGCTGTCACTGGACAGTTACCTCGGCAAGCCAGGGCCGCTGATGCAGCAGGTGAACCAGGATGTTCTGGCAGGCAATTTCGAAGGAGCCGTTCAGACCTTGTTGCCGGTTGCGGCGATGCGCGACCCGTCAAGCACGGTTGCCCAGCTCAATACGAATCATCCGGCGGTCTTTCTGGCCAACGATTTCGAAGACAGTCTGTTTGTGCCGAGCCAGCTGATCAATTTCTACAACCAGCTCACGGTACCGAAGATGATCATGTTTTCGCACGGCGATCATGCGACGGCTGAACTTCTCGGCGCAGTGGGCCTGCCTAATGAAGTCTATGCCGCGGCAACGAACTGGTTCGATCACTACTTGAAGAATGTGGACAACGGCATCGATACCCAGCCACCGGTGCAGCTCAAGTCGCAGACCAATATATGGAGCAGCTACGCCAACTGGAATGCGGTGCAGCAGGGGGCAATCACCTACCACTTGACCCAGCCAAGCGGGGTCCTTTTACCCACGGGTAGCCTGTCATCCAGTGCCGGCAACAGCTGGCAATACGGGATTATTGGTGGGTACCCGACCACCGCGACGTCGGGTGTGGCAATGCTCAGCGGTGCGCTGACAGGTTACTTGCAGCTGCCTCCAGCGGTCGAGCTGGCTACGATTTTTCGCACGAACGCTGCTGTCTGGACGGGACCGGTCTTTACCCGAACCCAGAATGTTATCGGACTGCCGTCGCTGCAAATCACGGTAACTCCGAGTACTCCACAGCTCACGCTGGTTGCCTATCTCTACAGCGTCGATCCGTGGACGGGACTGGGCGAGTTGATTAGCCAAAAGCCTTACACCCTTCTCAATGCAACACCGGGTGTGCCGCAGATCATCGACATGAATCTGGAAGCGACAAACTGGGAAATCGATGCGGGTCGGCAACTGGCGTTGGTCATCGATACTGCGGATCTGCGTTATGCCGGTGTCACACCGCTAAACAGCCATGTCACTTTCGGCTCTTCGGCAGCATCGCCTTCGACGCTGACGGTTTCATTGCATTGAAGTAGAGCCCATTCAGCCGGCTCCTTGGCAACACGCGGCAGGGCAGCTTCTTGCTCTGCCGCTAGGGATCATTTCAAAGACTGATAGCGAAGCTGCGGATCGCTACAGTCCGAAATTTGTTTGCAGAACAATCTCACGCATAGCACTCGCTCTGACGAGTGCCCACTGCCTTATACAAGCCTCTTCTCAACCGGAGAAGACGCATCGGCACTAGACAACCAGGCGGAGGGGTCTGTTTCTTGTCCGCAGCTTGTGACGCCATTGGCAATCGCCTGAAACGTCTTTGCGTTGTGCTACCCGTAAGCTGGAGTGCGGCGGCGGTTAACCCAACCTGGAGAGCTGATGTGAGCGATATCGACGATATCAAGCGGCGGCGGTTTCTGAAAATGACGGCAGGGGCAGCCGGTGGGCTGACAGTTATGTCCATGTTGCCACCGGCCATACGTGAGGCATTGGCGACACCTGCAGCCAAGGTGACCGGCACCATCAATGACGTGCAACACGTCGTTATCTTCATGCAGGAAAACCGTTCGTTCGATCACTACTACGGCAGCCGACCCGGTGTGCGCGGCTTGAACGATCCCGTGCCGCCGCCGCTGCCCAGCACCACGTTGACCGCGAATAACGTGTGGCACCAACCGTACACCGGCAACGCCGCGGGTTACATGCTGCCGTTCCATATGGATACGACGACGACCAGCGCGACCTGCGTCGGCGCGTCGTCGATGGGCTTTACTGTCGATACGGAAATGGTCAACGGCGGCAAGTTCAACGCGTGGAACACGGCCCGCTCGGCAGGCATGGGTATGGGGTTCTATGATCGCAACGACCTGCCTTTCTACTACGCGCTGGCCGACAGCTTCACTATCTGCGACCAGTACTTCTGCTCCGTCCTGACCGACACCAATCCGAATCGCCTGTTCTTGTTCACTGGCAGCAACGGTCTCTCGGTCGGTCAAACGCCGGTACTGGACGACACCGAATCCAGCTCGGGCTGGACCTGGACCACTTATGCCGAGCGACTGCAGTCGGCCGGCGTCAGCTGGAAGGTTTATCAGGAAACCGACAATTTCGACGACAACGCGTTGGCGTGGTTCGCCAACTTCAAGAACGCCGCATCCGGATCGGCGCTCTACGATCAGGGCATGGCTACGGTTTCGAACATCGTGACGGCCTTCCAGAGCGACGTCACCAACAACACCTTGCCGCAGGTATCGTGGATCGTCGCACCGAGCACGTTATCGGAGCATCCAAGCTACCAGCCGCCGGATGGTGAAAACCTCAGCGCGCAACTGATCGCCGCGCTGGCCTCCAATCCCAGCGTGTATGCCAACACTGTCTTCATCCTCAATTACGACGAGAACGGTGGCTTCTTCGATCACATCCCGCCACCGTGCCCGCCTTCGAGCATTCAAGGCGGTCTGTCCACGGTCAGCACGGCGGGCGAACTCACCACGGTCAACGAGTCGGGTGGCACCATTAGCTCCTCGCCGATCGGTCTCGGCTTCCGCGTACCGATGATCATCATTTCACCGTGGACTTACGGTGGCCGGGTATGTTCGCAGGTGTTCGACCATACCTCGGTATTGCAATTTCTCGAGCAGCGTTTCGGCGTCACCGAGCCCAACATCAGCGCATGGCGCCGTGCAGTCTGCGGCGATCTCACCTCGGCATTCAATTTCAGCGGCGACAATACAACCTGGCCGAGTCTGCCTTCGACCGCGAACTATGTTTCACAGTCGAGCACGGAATGCTCCACGCTACCCGCCCCGACGGTGCCGACCACGCAGACCATGCCGACGGGCGAATCGGGCACCTATCCGGCGTGCGCGCTCCCGTACATTTTGGATGCTCAAGGCAGTATCAACACCTCGGCAAACCAGTTCGATATCAATTTCATCAACAGCGGCACGGTTGGCGCGGTATTTCAGGTCTACGCATTCAATCGCAGCAGCTACTCGGGCCCCTGGACCTACACCGTGGGAGCCGCCGACAGCGTCTCCGATTACTGGAATGGCAGCGTCTTTACCAGTGGCACCTACGCACTGGAAGTGCATGGACCGAATGGCTTCTTGCGTCATTGGCAGGGCAGCGCCAAGTCGGCTTCGGTGATGCCCGAAACACAGATCACCTATAACCCCACCGGCAACAGCATTCAGTTGACCATGACGAATGCGGGCACAAGTAGTTGCACGATGACGGTCACCAACGGCTACAACACCGAAGACGTGCGCATCTATACGGTGAAAGCCGGCGGTAGCGTGAGTGATACCTGGAGCCTCGGCAGCAACGCCAACTGGTATGACCTCAAAGCGACCGTTTCCGGACTGAGCAACTGGTCCCGGCGCCTCGCCGGCCATATGGAAAACGGCTTGAGCAGTACCACCGAACCGCCGCATTGAGTGAGTAGAAACATCAGATGCCGAGGCAGCCCGTGCCGAGTCTCGATGGGCTGCCTCGACCTGCTCTTGCGCAGATACACTTGGAAGCAGCACATGGTGCGATGAAATCTCACAAACATCTCAGGCAGGCGTTGCCGCTCTTCGAGACTTAGGCAAATGAATCGCAACAAGTGGACCACTGCGGTCGCGGGCCTGCGCGATTTGCACTCAAAATTTGGTGCCTGGCAACTTTTTCTCCTGGCTGCGCTGATTCTTTTCAGTGTTCAACGAACCTGCGTTGCAACCGACTTTTACGTTGATCCTGATTCAGCTCCTGCCAGATGGGCGCTTAGCCATCCCGGAGACCCGCGGGCCACACGGATCAAGGAATTCATTGCCGACGTACCCATGGCTCGCTGGTTTGGCAATTGGAGCGGCGATACGCGCAAGGCGGTCGAAGCATTCGTGGATGCGGCTGACGAAATGCATCAGACACCTATCCTTGTGACCTACAACATTCCCGACCGTGACTGTGGAGGGGATTCGGCTGGTGGTGCCGCCAGCGCATCGTCGTATCGTGACTGGATCAATGCGTTATCGCGTGGCATTGGCGGAAAGAAAGCCATCGTTGTGATCGAGCCCGACTCGCTTGCCCAACTCGGTTGTTTCAAGACCGATGAGAGACGGAATACGCGACTCGACCTCCTGCACTATGCGGTATCCCAGCTTCGCCATAACGCGCCTGCGGCAGACATCTATCTCGATGCGGGAAATGCGCACTGGATTGCCGCGGACGTCATGGCGCAGCGCCTGCATGCGGCGGATATAAGCGACGCGAAAGGATTCTCATTGAACGTATCGAATTTCTATAACACCGATCGATCACTGGCTTATGCCAATGCAGTGAACGTCGAATTGGAAAAATTATTCGGCTATAGAAAATCCGTCATCATCGACACGAGCCGAAACGGCAATGGGTCGATTAGCCAGTGGTGCAATCCCGCCGGGAGTAAAATCGGCACCCGGACGGGTTACGTTTCCAATGACGTGCTGCTTGCGTGGATCAAGGTGCCCGGCAATTCCGATGGTACCTGTGGAATTGCTCCGACAATACACGCCGGAGTCTTTAGCCCAGAGTTGGCCAATCGCCTGATCGATGGACGTTGAATGTAAAGAAAATGACTCAGCCATCGGTCACCTCTACTTCTGAGTGACTCGGAAAAGCGCGGACACGACAGCACCGTGCTGACCCAAGCAGTTGGGCAAGTAACAGACAGACGTTCTATGGCGACGCCATCACCGGACCAATCGGAACGGCGCCACTCCTCACTGCAGCAATCCACGCATCGATACGTGTCTCGAGCACATCCAGTGGCAGTGCGCCGCCACTCAGGATCTGATCGTGGAAAGCTCGGATATCAAAGCGGTCGCCGAGTGCCTTTTTCGCCCGCTCGCGTAGTTCGAGCATCTTCAGCTGACCGACCTTGTAGGCCAGCGCCTGGCCCGGCCAGGTGATGTAGCGGTCGGTCTCGGACTGGATATCCGATTCATCCACGCTGGAATGGGCGCGGAAGAAATCTACCATCTGCTGGCGCGTCCAGTGCTTATAGTGCACGCCGGTATCCAGCACCAAGCGATCGGCGCGCCACAGCTCACCGGTTAGACGGCCATAGTCGGACAGTGGATCCTTGTAGAAGCCGATGTCCTTGCCGAGGCGTTCGGCATACAGCGCCCAGCCTTCGATGTAGGCGGTGTAATCCGCCTGCTGACGAAACGGCGGCAATCCGGGCAGCGTCTGCGCGATCGAAAGCTGCAGGTGATGACCGGGGATGCCTTCGTGATACGCCACCGATTCCATATCCACCGTGGTGCGGTTGGCGAAGTCGCCGGTGTTGACGATGAGCTGGCCCGGCCGCGAACCATCCGGCGTGCCCTGTTGATACGAAGCGATCTGGAACCCTTTTTCGCGCCAGGCCTCGACCGGCACCACCTGGAGCTGAGTCCGGGGCAGCAAGCTGAATAGTTTGGGCAACTGCGGCTGCATCTGCGCAATGAAGCCACGATAGCGATCGAGAATGTCCTGGCGCGATTTGGCATGTACTTTCGGATCGCTCTTCAGTGCTGTGCGAAAGCTGGCCAGGTCGCGGTAACCCTGCGCCTTTGCTATGACCGTCATCTCCGACTCGATGCGCTTCACCTCGGACAATCCGAGTGCATAAATCTGCTCGGGGGTTTGCCTGGTGGTGGTCATCTGCTCGACGTCGAAGCGATAAATCTCATCGCCTCTTGGCAGCTGCCATATACCCGGCTGGCTGCGCCCATGCGGCGCATAATCCTTCGTTACGAATTCACCCAGTTTGCGATAGGCCGGCCGCACATCGTTGTCGATCGCCGCGATGATCGCCACACGCAGACGCTTTCGATCGACCGCCGACAGGCTATCTGGAAAATGCTGCAGTGGACTGGCGAAGGCGCTGTCGGCACCGGCTGGCTTGGCGATGCCGTCGATCTGCACGGCCACTTTTTCCAGCAGAAACTGCGGCGGCATCAAGCCGTCGCGCATACCCTGCCGCGCAACTTCCGTGGTCTGCTCCAGCACGCTCGGAATCGCCTTAAGGCGAGCCAGGTAATCTTCGTATTCCCTGGTGTTGTCGAACGGAATCGAGCTGATCAAGCCGGGCAATTGCAGCTGCACGCCGTGATGGTAATCCAGCGGCATTTCGTACAATTTCAGATCAACACCACGCAGATTTTCCTTCAGTTGTCGCACCATCAATTGCTGATTGAGTTTCTCTTCTTCCGGGAAACCGGCGGTATCGATCGCCTCGAAGCGCTTGAGGAAATCGACCGTAACTTTGCGCTCGCTTTGCACGTGTGCCAGCGAGGCATCACTCCAGCGGTCGTTGTAACGCAGATCGCCAAGGACGGTGGCGGATTCCGGATTTGCTTCCAGCTGGTGCTGCCACTGTTCAGCCAGCAGCGCATCGAGTTCCTTCACCCGCTGCGATACGTCTGCATCTGCGGCCTGTAGCGGCACGATGCAAACCATGCAGCATAAAAGGACAGCGAATACCGACCATCGTTCGACCTTCATCGTATTCTCCAAATCAAGGCTTCTCAGCGTCCGTTACAAGCCGACGCTGCAATGGCTCTTGTTTCCACGAGGCTTGTGACTGTGGCATCGGCTGATTTTCAACGCGTTGCCATACGGACACGGCGACGCTGTCGCTGCCAGGCTGGGCTGGCACCTGATAACTCAGTTCGTCGCCGGACAAGATGTAAGGCCGGACTTGCACGGTTCCGTTCCAGCGCTGGATGTAGGACAGATCGATGCGAAAGGTAATGGTGTGCGCTGCAGGATCGAGGCTGACGTGGCCATAGTGCGTGCTGGCAAGCTCGGAAGGCTTGAATTCCTTGCGCACTCCCTTCTCGTCGGTAGCGAAGGTCGCCTCATTGCTACGGAAGACTTGCAGGGAATAGCTGCCGCCCGTATCGATCACCAAAATGCCCTTGGGTTGCGATCCGAAGCCAAAGGTCTTGTTGCCGTCCTTGTGCAGGTCGTATGCCGCCTTCAGGGTCCAGGTGCCTGCAAGTGATGGTGTCGTGTTGCCGCTATCCGCCGCGGTAGCGATAAAGCTGGCGAACAAAGTCGATAACAAAAGTCCTGACAAGAAACGCATTCGGCGTGCTCCGTTACATAGTGCAAAACATCGTAGAGAACGCGGGTAAGTCTCGACAGATGCAATCCGATATTTCTGAGATGCGCATCTTCAATACCGCCGAGGCGGCTCATGTCATTTTGCGATGGCTGAAATACGTGGACAAGGATGTTTCGGCGCACGGTTGCAAACTACCCTTTGCTCATCTGCAGCGGGGGAGGTTATCGCGCATGAGGCGTCCAAATCACAAATCGGGCAAAACAGAGACGCAACACGTGCTCCCATGGTGGGAGGGACCTATGCCTCTGGTAAAAGCGAATGCTTCACTGCGTCTATTCACGAGACTCATTGAGTTTCGACGAGCGAAGCGTGCGAGAAATCGCAGCTCCCTGTCAGGGAACAATGTTGACCTCGATCGATAGTTCGTTTCGGCCGCGTCGTCAGGCCTGAGCCAGGCTCTTGAAGGCTATACCCAGAATATGCAAAGCGTTGCGTGAGCGACGATCATTGAGAGCGGTATACAGCACCGCTTCCTGGGTGGGTAATGCGGGCAGTGACAACAGGGGGCCGATATCGGTGGTGCCTGCAGGTGCTGCCCGTCGCGCTAGTACGGCAATAGCAAGTCCGGCCGCGGCCGCTGCACCGACCACGGAAGCACCTTTGCCGATGAAGACTTCCGACCAGGCAATGCCGGCTTGATCGAGCGCTTGTACCGCTCCTGCCCGAATACTGCATGACTCGCCTTGCGTGGACAACGGCAGTGGCTCGCCAACCCGAGGCTGCCAGTTCACGGCTGCAATCCATGCGAATGATTCTGTGAATAGCACATCACCATTGCGTCGCTGTTCGCTTGCTTGAAGCACCAGCGCGGCGTCCAGTGCCCCCGCTTCGTAGGCTTGACTGATTTCGCGTGAGCCGGCCACGCGTAACTCAATCACCAGGTTCGGATCATGCTCATTCATGCGTCGTAGCAGAGCCGGTAACTCGCTACCCACGAGCTGGTGGCTGATCCCGATCACAAGGCGGCGCTGCTCCACATCAAATGAAGCGACGGCTCGATCATGTGCGCCAACCAGTTCGCGCGCTGCATTGAGAAAGGCAGCGCCCTCAGCAGAGAGGCGAACTTGCCGCGGCGTGCGCTCAAGCAGGCGTCGACCCAAGTGTTCTTCCAATCGCCTCAGCTTGATACTGACGGCCGATTGGGTGCTATCAAGCGCCGCCGCGGCTCGTGTAAAGCTTTGTAGTTCGGCGGTCAGCACGAAAGCCTTGACGGCATCGAGATCGAGCTTCTTCATGCGAAAGTCCGTTGCCAGGCGAAATGATTAAGGGGTCGCCAAGCGCATCCTGGATGCACTTGGCGGCAGTCCAGGCCTCGCCCATGCTGGGCAAAGTATACGGCCCTGCGCTTTTTTAAAGCCCCGAGATACAAACCTATCATTTCGCAATGGTGCAAGGACACCGACGAGCAGAACTCCTTGAAATGCCATGCGTAAATGGACGATGAGAGTTGTCCGACTGACTTGCGTCCAATGACTGTCAATGACTCGTTACAGCTCCAAGAAAGATAAAGCTCAGTTCATTGGCTTTGGCTTGCGGAATTTCAGCACGAACTGGTCCGTGTGACCTCGAATTTCCGGCGCGAAGACAATCTTCTCGTGATTGTCCTGCGGATTGCTTAGCAGGTCACTGCGGGCCTCCAGTACAAAACCTGCTGCCTGCGCTTGTGCGATGACGATGGCGGGGTCGATCCGGTGCAGAGTCTTGCTGTCGTGCTCGTTTGAACCTGCCTTGGCGACGTGATCGATGACTATGTAAATCCCGCCGGGCTTTAACGCCTTGAATGCCGCGACATCCATCGTGGCTGTCTCTTCGGCACCGCTCTTGCCGGCAACCGCAAAGACGCTGACGGCTCCATAGACATCGTGGTAATTCTGCGAAGTCCAGATGACATCGAGCGGTTCATCCGCGCCGATGCGATCATAGGGGCGAATCAGCAGAGTGGTATTGCTGTATGCGGGGTCGGCAATCAATGCCTTGATATCGTCGAGCTTTTTCGGAACTCCGTTGGCCACGCTCTCTGGAACGACAGCGTAGACATGCCCTTGCGGTCCGACGATTTTGCTGAAGATACGCGTGAAGTAGCCTCCCCCCGGGAGCAGATCAACCACCTTGTTGCCGGGCTTGATGCCGGCAAAAGCGACCAGTTCGGCTGGTTTGCGATCAGGGTCCCGCTTCGTATCGGCCGCCGGCCGTGCATGATCGGCAATCGCTGCAGACACATATGCCGGTAACACTTGCGCGTCGGCATGCGCCAGCGTGGTGGTTCCGAGCAAGAGGAAACTAAACAGTACAAGTTTTTTCATGGGTGGTATTGCTCCGTAGTGGGTAGGGCGAAGCTCGTATGCATTAATTGGTCAGGCGGCGCCATACCACAACGCCTCGTGCTCCCTCGGACGCACCACTGGTCGGTTTGGCCACGGAGTAAGTCAACTGATTGCCCTGAAGGATGTACGAAGTATTGCCATCCTTGCCATCCCAGTTCGGATAAGAGGCGTGTGCGATATGCGTATGCAACTGGGCGCCATCCGCACTTACCCATCCGTAATGCGCATTCGTGTCCAGTGACGCCGCCCGATATTCATCGGATGTGCCCTTGGATTTGTCGTTGGCAGCAAAGCGTCCGCGTTCAGCACGCACAATCTGCATCATGTAGTGCCCTTGAGCATCAATGATCCACAACCCTTGAGGATTCGGCCCATACAGTTCCACGAGTCGACCGTCTGGATAAACGTTGTCGCAACGTACCAGGGTCCATGCGCCAACCAGCCACGCCGGGACCCCCTCGCGCGTGGCCATGGGCGTTTCTAATGCAGTTGTGGTGGCGTCAGCGCGCTGTACCGCTTTTTCAGACGCGGTTGTGCTGGCTTCGACACCGCCCGTACTTAACATCAATGCCAACCCACAAAGCGCGAGAATCATTTTGCATCGACGCATGGAATAGCCTCACCCATGGGGGGAGAGCTAAGCCTAGCCCTCTGCCATACATCGATAAATCCATCTTCCGCATATTTCAGCCATTACAAAATGACATGGTCATTTCATTAATGCGCTCGCTCTCGAAGCGGTATAACTTCGTAGCCAAGCCGACACCATCGTGCCGATCAACGTAACTGGGTTGAGGACGGGTACGGCGGCCGGGCATGGTCACTTCGCTGCGCGTCGCCATCGAGCAACGTCGCGATAACACAAGGAAGCGTGGCGATCGATGCGATCCGGGCGTGACCGTTCGGTGTGAACGTCTGACGTGTGGGGCCTTTATTGGGCATCACATAGCTTGTGCGTAGCAGCTGCACGATCTGACCAACCGCCGGCGGCTCGGCGTGACTGAAACAGATCTCCAGTCGCGAGCCGGTGACGTGGGTCACCCAGCCGTCGGTGTATGGATCTACGGTTTGCGCCGTAGTGTGTGACGGCAGGATCAGCATCGCTGCGGTGAATAAGAAAACGGTCGTAAGACGTTTCATGGTCATTTGTCCCTTGAAGTAAAACCGATAAGCAAGCGCATGGGGTCAGGTCCGGCACGTTCCGGACAAGAGGGATCCAGACCACTGGCGCAGGGTGCAGTCCACGGTTAACTCGAAGGTCGAGCTAGCTCTCGGCAGTCGGGAGTTCATTGTCATATGGGTTAGAAGCGGTAGGTTAAATCGACACCCACTGTGCGCGGCTGATTGGTGACGATCCGATTGAATGCTGCGCTGGGGAGGTCTTCTTGAAAGAGGCTTTCCAGCTGAGCGTGTTTGTTGAATGCGTTGTTGACGAATAACGCCGCGTCCCAACCGTCACTGGATTCAATGACCACCCGAGCATTGGTCAGGTCATACGACCTCAGGGATATGTACTCGCCGTTCAACGAATAGCCATAGGGGAAAGCCAGCGAGTAGCGGTGACTGACATAGGCATTCTCCACTTGTGCCCTGAAGGTGTACTTGTCGGTTAGTCCTCTCCAATAACTGAGAATGGCGTTGCCTGTCTCCGGTGCCACATCGGAAAGTGTATGTGTTGGCGTGATCTGCCAGTGCGATCCTGGATCCACCCAGGAGTGGGTGTAGCCGCTGGAGATCGCCAGTTCGAAGCCGCCGCCCAGGATGGCGCGTGTTTCGATTTCGCCGCCATAAATAGTCGCGTGCTTGCCGTTGATATTCAAAGCCCAGTCGCCGGGGAGCGCCTCGAGCTGGATATTGCTCCAATTCTCGTAATAGACGCTGGCATTCACGGTCAGGCGGCGATCAAAAAACTTGCCCTTTTCACCCAGCTCATAACTCCACACGGAGTCAGGCCGGTAACTGGACGGCCATTTGCCGCCGGGAAAATTATACGGGGCGAATACCGCGCTCCAGTAAGGCCCGGTGGTCGGATACCGGGCGTTGCCGCCGCCCGGTCGCGAGCCCTTCGCCACCGTTGCATAGAACATCAGGTCATTGTCGAACTGATAGGACAGATTGAATTTGGGGTTGAAGCCGTCGCCAGACTGCTTGATCAGGCCGGAATCCGATGGCGTCGCCGCACCCAGGGCCGATCCCCAGCCGCTGATGACCGAGGAAAACCGATAGTTGTAATCGTAGAAGCGCACGCCGACATCGGCTTTGAGCTGACTGGTGATGTCGTAAGTCGCATCGCCGAAAATCGCATACTGCGTCATATGGGTCGGTGACTGCGCATCGAACCAGTGAGTCGTCGTCGCTGGTGCAAATGTGCCGAGATCCATATAGGTCGACGGATTATCGGTTGTCCCGTTGAAATTCCAGGTGGCGGAGTAGTTGCTGAAAAAGATGCCGCCAACCTCGTTGAGCTTGCCGTCACCCTTGGAGGCGAAGCGCAACTCCTCGCTGAATTGACTGGAGGGATCATTTTCGTGCCCATAGACCACGCCGCTTCCGGTCGCACCGTAATAGCCAGGATTGGGCAGGCCGTTATTGGAGGCGTAGGTCGCGCCGGTATCCGGGTTATTGAAATCCTCGCTGGCATCTTCGGTCTGTCTCGATCGGCGGTTCCACTGCGCAGTGCTTGAGGTCAGGTCGAAAGCGTCGAAGCTGTAAGTAACGTTGAGGCTGAACACGCTGATCCTGTCCGACAGAGGTTCGGCGATATCGAAGGGCTGATAGTGCGCCTCGGTACCGGGGACGCTGTCATAGGCGCTGATGCCGTTCTGGTTACTGTCCTGATAGAAGAATGACGGCGTGATCGACAGGCGATCGGTCGGCTTCCAAAGCAAGGTCGCGCGAAATCCATCGAGCTGCTGAGCATTCGAGCCCGGATATTGTTTTTCAATCGGCGCTGCTTCCACATCTCCGCGTGTCGCGCCATTGGTACTCACCAACGGAAAGGGATTGGCCACGATGCGATCGATCCAGCCGC
Organism: Rhodanobacter sp. A1T4; assembly: GCF_014207185.1. Lineage (GTDB taxonomy): Bacteria > Pseudomonadota > Gammaproteobacteria > Xanthomonadales > Rhodanobacteraceae > Rhodanobacter. The sequence goes on along the minus strand of NZ_JACHCP010000005.1, from coordinate 222,153 downwards.
TGGTGTGAGCTTCCGTTGCCACCACACGCAGCGCCAGCGTGTCCTTTACCAGCGGGATATTGAGCATCACATTGTCACTGTGATTGAAGCCGCCGCCGTCGGTTCCCGATAGCGTGCTCTGCACCGAGCCGCCGAAGGTTGTCGGATCGGGTTGATTGGTGATCAATCTCACCGTACCGCCCATCGATCCCGAACCATACAGCGTGCCTTGCGGTCCACGCAGGATTTCCACGCGACTCAAGTCATACAGTGTCGGATCGATCACGACCTTGCCATTTTGCGCACCGGACGGGGCGGTCAACGGAACGTCATCCAGATAAAAGCCGACCGTCGGAGAATTGCCGCCGCTCGACGTCATGCCGCGCAGTTCGATCTCGGTCTGGCCGGGCCCTTCGCTCTTCAGTGAAACGCCAGGTGTCGATTGTGCCAGCGTGGTGAAATTGGTAATGCCGCGATCCTGCAAATCGTCGCCACTGACGGCGGTGATGCTGACCGGCGTCTTTTGAACCGTGGAGGTTCGTTTCTGCGAGGTTACGACTACTTCGTCGAGCACTTTCGCCTTGTCGGTAGTCGGAGCGGGGCCCGACTGGGCATGCGCTGTCAGAGAGAAGGAGGCCGCCGTAACGCACAATAAAGTGGTCACAGCTTTTTTCGCACTTAGTCGCGCGTTATCACCAACCAAGACGTAGCGGAAAGCGTTTTGCGCAGGGTGGATCGATTTTGAATAAACCCTTGAATCAAGCAACTTTTCCACCCGCCTCTCCCCTATAAACCTAGGTGAAAGGGTAGAGTGGCGAGCCGTAAAGTTGCTGTGGCGATTTTATGGATACGACGTAGTTAATTCGTAAAATTGGATGTCCCTGCTAACGTCTACCCACTTTGAGTGGCGGCCCGTTTTAGAATCCGGCTGTCGATCTCGCCGCTCCCCGTCGGGAAGCTGTGTCACGCTTTACTGTAAATTGTGTGTCATGTCCGTTACTGGCAGAGGACAGGTGGCACAGGTGCACATCGATCATGTGCCATGATGATTCGGCTAAGTTCGTCAACCAGAAGCAGGTGCAACTCGGGCATGGACAACAAGCGTGATAACGCGTCGAACGTTCTGTCGCCATAGACCATGGCCAGCGAACAGCGTCCAGAGGCGCGTAGTTTCGATATTTTTATCCGCGAACAGTACCGTAGCCTTGTACAGTTTTTGCGTCGCCGCACTGCGACTGAGCAGGATGCCGAAGATGCCGCGCAGGAGAGCATGGCCAAATTGCTTCGCTATCGCGAGTCGGAGCCTGCCACAGCGTGGAAGCAGCTGCTCTATCGTATCGCGGTCAATGTCGCTCATGATCAGTTCCGTGTGGCATTCACGCACCGCAGCAAGGAGCATGTGACGTTGAATGGGCAGGAAATTGCCGCTCATGAACATTCGCCGGAGCAGCGTGCTGAATATGAGCAGCAAGTCGCGCACCTTACGCAAGCTATCCTGGAGCTGCCACCCAAATGCCAGCGCGTTTATCTTTTGAAACGTGTGCATGGTATGAGTCGTGCTCAGATTGCTGATCGCTGCGGTATCTCCGTGAAGATGGTCGAAAAGCATCTCGCCACTGCGCTTGTGTTGCTAAAGCGCAAGGTAGGCGATTCATCGGCAAGGACGTCTTAATGAGCATGGACGAACGAATCACAGACCAGAGTTCTGGAATAGACTCGCTCGGCGAAGCCGAGCGATGGTTCGTGCGCTTGCTTGAGCCGGATTGCCCGGGCGATGTTCGCGCTGCTTTCGAGCGCTGGCGCACTGCCAGCCCGGCGCATGCCGCGGCCTACCGGGAGGTCGTCTACCTGTGGAAGCAGAGCGAGGATGCAGTGAAGGATGCTGCGATCATGGTGGCAGCGAACCGCGCGTTGCATTGGACCCAACCCAAGCCATGGTTCTTGCGGCATTGGCTCTTTCCAGTGACGGCGTTGGGACTTGCCGTGGTTTTGGCGTTGGTGGCTATGCCACGTTGGTTTGCTCGACCTGCAGACCCACCCGGCACCTCCTACACCACGGTAGCCGGTGAACAGCGTACCGTGCATCTGACGGATGGTTCTTCCATCACATTGGATACCGATACTGAAGTCGTCGAGCGCTACAGTGCGCAGACCCGCCGCATAGACTTGTTGCATGGGCAGGCCCAATTTCAAGTGCATGGCAATCCGGTGTGGCCATTCGTTGTGCATGCACGAAACGGAACGGTAACCGCCGTGGGAACCATGTTCCAGGTGCGGATAAACGACTCCACAGCAGCCGTGATTCTGCTCAAGGGCAAGCTCGCCATCGCCACTCAATTGCCGGATGGCACACCACAGACCGCGTCTCTCGCCGCGGGAGAACAACTCGTGTTCAATCAATCCGGATACATCGATCCAGTGCGTCCTGCCGACATAGAAGTCGCGAAGGGCTGGACCGAAGGCAAATTGTTCGTCCACGATTGGCGATTGCCGGATCTGCTTGCCGAGATGAATCGCTATAGCGCGACCCAACTGCAAATCGGCGATCCCTCGCTGGAAAGCCTCCATATCAGTGGCGCCTTCCGCACCGGTGATCAGAAGACTCTGATCCTGGCTTTACAGCAAGGTTGGCCCATCCGAGCCAATCGTGTCTCTGCCATGCGGGTCGTACTGCTTCGCAGCAAATAAGCCCCTGGCTTTTCCTTTATCTGAAAAGGATGGTCAGCAGAGGCTCCCGTCCCCAAACCCGCAGGTAGGCCTTTTCTTTCGTTTCCCGTCTTAAGGGAAGGCGACGCTAAAAAATGCCGATGTACATGGAAAGTTGGGGGCATCGGCGTCTGAGGGTTTTGCGGGTCGCTGGACAATCCTGGTGAGTGGGGGGCCGCATTCGTCTGCGGCAATGACTGACGCATGGGGCAGGTACAGCCGTATTGGCTTCGTTCGTCTCAAAAAATCTAACGGGAGTTCACTGATGTCGAGCAGTTTTCGTTTTTCGGGATATCGCAAGGCGCTATTGCCCGCGGCTTTGTCGCTGGCGATGCTCACGGTGTCGGCACATGCCGCCGATACGTGGGTTTCAACGAATACACATGCGAGCATGCAAAAGAGCGCGACCGCGAACGTGTCCACGCTGGTCATGACGGGTCATCCGACCATCGAGGCCTCGCAGATCATGCCGCTGGAGGCAAGCAAGCCGCTGCACGTTACCCTCAGCTTGAATTTGCGTAACACTGACCAGTTGCAGACCCTTCTGCACGGACTCAACCAGCCGGGCGGTGCGAGCTATCACAAGTACCTGACTCCGGAACAGTTCAAGGCACAGTACGCACCGACCGATGCCCAGGTGCAGGTCGTGGTGGCCCATCTGCAGAAGTTCGGTTTCAAGAACATCAGTGTGGCGCCGAACAATACGCTGGTCAGCGCTGACGGCACCTCGTTGAGTGCGAACGCCGCGTTCAACACCAGCATGAAGACCTTCAGCTTCAAGGGTAAGCAGCATTTCGCGAACGATGCCGATGTCATGGTGCCGCAAGCACTGGGCGGCATCGTGGGTTCGGTACTGGGCCTGCAGGACGTCAACAAGCCGCACGTCATGTCACATCACGTGACGCCGGACATGGTGGGCACGATGGCTACGGGCAGCCAGGTCGGGCATCAGCCGACGGATTTTCCCAAGATCTACGATGTCGGCAGCACGGCGAATGCCTCGAACACCACAGTGGGCATCATCACCTGGGGTGACATGACCCAGACGATCGCGGATCTGAAGACCTTCACCACCAACGCCGGTCTGTCCACGGTCAATACGCTGACGGTCGCCGGTGGCACCGGCACCCTGGCCAACGATGGCGACGATGGCGAGTGGGCCCTGGACAGCCAGGACATCACGGCTGTTTCGGGCGGCGTCAAGCAGCTGATCTTTTACGCCGCGATCAACGGCGACAGCCAGGATAGCGGGTTGACCGATGCAACCATCACCGCCGCCTACAACAAGGCCGTGACTGCCAATGTCGCCAAGGTCATCAACGTGTCGTTGGGCGAAGATGAGACTGCTGCCAACAACTCCGGCACGCAGGCAGCGGACGACAAGGTCTTCGTGCAAGCTGCCGCACAGGGTCAGACTTTCTCGATCGCGGCGGGCGACGCTGGCGTATACCAGTGGTCAAGCGATCCGACCGAGGGCGCTCCAGGCTATGTCGCGAATTCGAGCGGCACGGTTGAGATCTCCCTGACGCACTACGGCGTGAGCGAGCCGGCGACATCGCCGAATGTGGTGGCGGTAGGCGGCACCACGTTGAGCACGACGGGTACCACCACCTGGGCGGGTGAAACCGTGTGGAACGAAGGCCTGGCTGAGATCGACCCACAGGGCCTGAACAACAACGGTGTACCTGATGACAATGAGCGTCTGTGGGCCACCGGTGGTGGCGTGAGCTTGTTCGAAACCGCGCCCGCCTGGCAAACCACGGCGCTGGGTTCCTCGGTAACCAAGCGTCAGGTGCCGGATCTGGCGTTCGATGCGGCTTCGTCAACGGGTGCCATCATCGTCGCCAATGGTCAGACCGGACAGCAATACGGTGGCACCAGCCTTGCCTCGCCGATCTTCGTCGGTATCTGGGCACGTATCGAGTCCGCCAATAACAACACGCTTGGCCTACCGACCCAGAATATGTACGCCAACTTCACCAAGGACACCACGCCGCTGCATGACGTGACCTCGGGCAACAATGGCTACAACGGGAATGGCTACAACGCGGGTACCGGCTTCGACAACACCACGGGCTGGGGCAGTCTGGACATTTCCAAGTTCAGTGCCTATGTCACCAAGTATTGGGGTGGCGGTAGCAGCGGTAGCACGGGCGGTACACCGACTGCCAACTTCTCTGACATAACCAGCGGCCTGACGGCGACCTTCACCGACAGCTCCACCGATTCGGGCGGCACCATCAGCACGCATGCGTGGACGTTCGGTGACGGCAGCACTTCGACGGCTACCAGCCCGAGTCATACCTATTCGGCCGCTGGCACTTACAGCGTGACCGAGACGGTGACTGATAGCGTCAGCGGCAAGACTAGCGCCAAGACGGTATCGGTGACGGTCTCCAGTGGTGGTACGCCGACCCAGATCCTCGTCAATACCGGCTTCGAAACCGGTACTGCCTCGCCATGGACCTTGAGCTCGGGTGTGCTGTGCAGCACCAGCAGCTCGTCGTCCAGCTATTGCGGTAGCGGCGAGACCTCGCATGCGGGGACCTGGTTCGCATGGCTTGACGGATATGGTGCTTCGCACACCGATACAGTGTCGCAATCGGTAGCGATTCCAAGCGGCAAGACCACCGCGACCCTGCAGTATTACCTGCATATCGACTCGACCAAGAGCACAGCGGCCGATACCTTGACCGTGCAGGTGCTGAATTCGTCCGGCACGGTGCTGAAGACCCTGTCGACCTTCACCAGCCTCAATACCAACACCGGTTATGCGGTGGAGACCGCCAATCTGGCCGCGTATATCGGTCAGACGGTCACCATCAAGTTCACCGGCAAAGAAACCTCGTCGTCGGGTAATACCGACTTCACGCTCGACGACGTCTCCCTGACGGTGCAATAAGCCAGGGAAACTTGGTGACTGTGCGACGCACAAGGACGTGCGTCACGTCATCGCTGAAAATCAGGAGGCCCGGTCAGTAACGGCCGGGCTTTTCTTGTGGAGCATCTCGCAAGTCCCGGAACGCTTCAGCCTATAAGGCTTTGAGCAGCGATATCGAATATAGCCGCCCCGGGCTATCGTTCTATATTCGGAGGGGAATGCGTCAGTTGAATGCTTTCGTGAATCGCTCCGTGTTTTACTTGCATAGCAGCCCTTCGATCACAGTACAGGCATAGGCTATTGGTGAGCCTGCAGTTAATCAAAAGTATGACCTGCAGCCGGCTGTTGACGATAAGCCTGATCCTTCATTGCCGCATTGAGGAAAGTGGCGCCAAGCATGTTGTGAAACATGCACCACCATCAAATCCTCATGGGTCTGCGGAAGGAATGGAGAATGGGGGCAAGTCTTTGACAGAGGGGCATGCGCGTCTTTCGCATCGCAAGGTTCATCGCAGAAAAGCGTTCGGCCTCATGTATCACCATGCCATGGGCAGACTCTCGATAGCCGTAGCGCTTGCCATCGCTGTCATGACCTTTGCCACGCCAACATCGGCTCATACGCCACCGGTAGCGACTCGGCAATATGCCATTGCACCCAATAGCTTGCGTGATGCGCTGGATGCACTGGCGACGCAAAGCGATGTGCAGATCATTTATTCGCCGGAATTGGTCACAGGGAAGACGACGCAGGGAATTTCCGGCCGCTATACAGCCGCCAATGCCTTGAAGCTGCTACTGGCAGGTACACAATTGAGCTGGAGCGCAATCAATGAATCGACCATCGTGCTGCGACCTGCGGTCCTTCCCAATAAAGGTACTCGCATCGCAGCTGCACAAAATGTTCGCAACGTAGTCAGAACGCTTGAGACGGTCAGCGTCAGCGGATCGTTGATCGGCAACACCCAGATTCAGACAGCCACGCCGACGTACACGATTTCGTCCGAGGCCATTCAAGCAAGCGGTTTCAATAGCCTGGCCGAGGTCCTGCAGAATTCCGTGCTTGCCACTGGTTCTGTGCAGGGCCAGCAGACAACGGGTTCATTTACCCAGGGTGCGCAAGCAGTCAGCTTATTTGGCCTTGGTCCGGGGTTCACCTCGATATTGATCGACGGCAAGCCGGTCGCGAACTTCGGACGGCTCTATAACGGATCCAGCAATTTCAACAATATCTCCAATATTCCCATTTCGATGATTGACCACATCGACGTGATGCCGGGAGGGAGTTCAACGATCTACGGGTCGCAAGCTGTCGCCGGCGTCATCAACATCGTGACCAGACAACGAATGGACGGCGGCGAGGTATCGCTGCGTACCGGTGATTTCTCCGATGGCGGCGGCGCCAGTCAACGCATGAGCTTCGCGTACGGTCACGATTTCCAAAAGCTCAATTTGTTGGCCATGTTCGAATTTGACAACGCTTCTCCGATCTGGGGCTACCAACGTGCATTGACTGCAGGTACCCACGCAAATCCCGATGGAATGGCAACGCCAACTATTCAGTCGGGCATTCTCGATTACGGGACAGCCAATACCTTTACGGGCAACGCGATGGGATTTCTCGATCCTCCCGCCGGATGCGACAACCACCTGTTTGGGGGCAGCACAGCCCTGACCGGAGCGAATGCCTCCCTTGGCTCCGGACACTATTGCGGTTCACAGAATGTGGACGGCTATACCACCTACGGCAATCAGAGCCGAAGTTACGACGGCATGCTTAAACTCAAGTACGACGTCAACGACAAGCTTCGGCTCTATAGCGATGTGCTGCTGAACTGGCAACAGCAAAAGTGGTTCTCTGGTGTGCCGGGATGGTTCCCGGACGATTTGCCTGGAGGGGCTATTGAAGATGCCAGTACCGGAAGCATTCTCTACCCCGAAAAAAGGTTCGCGCCCGAAGAAATGCCTGGAGGCGTCGCGGGTCAGATGTCCCGACAGGAAGATGTGTTGTACCAGGCCGATATCGGTGCAAATGGTCAGTTTGGAGAATCGGACTGGGACTGGGACGTCTACTATCTACGCACCAGTGACCGTACCGAGGTCGTTGAACGCCTGAGCACCACAGCCGGCATCGACGGCTTTTTCGATAGCATCCTGAGACCCGTTGGAATCGACCCCAATTCGGGGATCGCTTTATATCGCCCCAATTACGCGGCGTTCTTTCAGCCGGTAACGCCGGCGCAGTACGCGAGTTTCACTCAAGGTATCGGTGAAATCAGCAATACGTGGATCAACAATACGCGAGCCACGATCAGTGACACGCATTTGTTTTCCCTCCCGGGTGGCGAGGCCAGCGTCGCCGTCTTGGCCGAGGGAGGCAATGAGGCATGGTATGAGCCCCTCAATCCCTTATTCGCCGATGGAGACATCTACGAGCATGCAACGACGGGGGGCGGTGGACGACGCTCGCACCTTGCATCGGCATTTGAATTGAATCTGCCGCTACTGAAACAGCTGACCTTGGATCTTTCCGGTCGCTATGACCACTATTCGCTGGATGAAGGTAGCAGCAACAGCAAATTCACCTACAAGGCTGGCATTGAATACCGCCCCCTCGATAGCCTCTTGCTGCGCGGCAATTACACCACTGCGTTCAAGGCCCCCGACTTGTCCGCTATATATCTCGGTCCTTCCAGCTACTACACGCAAGTGACCGATTATTATCTATGTGCCGAAGCGCATAGCACCAATTGCGATAACTATACGAACAACGTCTTTGGTGAGGCGCGGGCCAACCGCACGTTGCAACCAACAACAGCCAAGAGTTGGACCGTAGGTGCCATCTGGTCGCCCAACAACAATATCAGCGTGAGCATCGACTATCTTCATGACAGCGTTGAAGACGAGGTCATCGCACAGGACACAGATCTTTTAATGCGCGAAGACGCGCAGTGTCTGCTCGGCCAACTCAATCCCAATTCGACCGAGTGTCAGGCGATAACAAACCCGATCAATGGTCAGGTACAACGTGCTGGTCAGGATGGCCAGGGAGCTGCGCTTGGTCCAATCACGGGTATCACGACGTATTACGCCAACCTTGCCAATGAGGTGATCGATTCGCTCATCGTTAGCGGCAAGTATCAGTTCGTTCCGGCGCACTTCGGCAAGTTCTACCTGCAGCTCGACTATAGCGACATGCTGAAACACGACTATCAGCTGGCACCGGGCCAGCTTCCGATCAATCAGCTAGCGGATCCATTGTATAGCGCCGGATTCAAGAGCGTTGTCGGTGGCACGCTGGGCTGGTCAAGTTTGAGTGGCCGATGGAAGAGCGCATTGTACGGACACCGCTATGGATCTTCGCCTAACTACACGGCCACTAATGATGGTGCTGCTTATCCTGGCTCCGGTCGGACACATCCATGGGTCACTTTCAACTGGAGCCTGATGTATGCCGCAACATCCAACGTGGACTTGTCCGTACTGGTCAACAATGTTGCCAACAAGATGCCGCCGAAAGATCCAACGTATACGTCATATCCATACTTCAATGTAGAGAACTACAACGCCTATGGCCGAGAAATCATGCTGCAGGCCGAATTGAAATTTGGCGGTAAGACTCACTGATGCAGACATCAATATGTCAGCCTCAGTATCGATCGAACAACTTGATCTAACCATCAGAAAAACGCTGCACAATATCCTTAGGTATCCCCGGCTTTACCGGGGGATACCTATTGGCGATTCCTGTTTCCGCACTAACGCATCAGTGACATTAAAACCGCCAGGTGAAACCTCCCTTGAATCCGCTGTCCACTGCGTGACGAGCTAACTGGCCGTCATACGTCAGGTTGAGCGAAGCAGCCGGAGATACTTGGACCGCCAAACCGGCATCAACAACGAATGCATTACGGGCGATCGGCACGCCATCGACCGTGAAGGGATCGCCGTTGGCGAAACTCATCACGTTGTAGGGATCCACATAACCGGAAGTGTGACGCCAGCCCAGCGTGCCGTAAGCGGTGAACAAATCACCGTTGAAAGCAAAACGCGTGCTCGCATGGGTGCCCAGGGTGGTGTAGGTGACCGCATGATCGCTACCGCTCCCACTCAGCGCGGCAGCGCTACCCTGCTCCTGGAAGGAGTCGCTGTTAAGGCGGACATACGCGGCTTGGGCAAAGGGTTCGAGGGTCGCTGCCTTGAACGCGAACGTATAACCCGCTTCGCCAAACGCCTGGGCCGTATACGCCTTGTTCCGACTCCAGGCGGCCTCGTCCAGATCAGACAAGACAAGTCTGCGATCCATCATCAGACTGTGCTCGGTATAAGCAGCTCCGGCGCGTAAGCCCAGGCCTCCCAGCTGGGTGCCGGCATACAGGCTCAGATACTTATCGTCACTGGTGCCCGTCGTGCCGCGCTGTGACATCTGGAATCCCGTCTGGGTATAGCCGCTGGCCAGACCCACGCGGGCATGGTCGCCCACTGGCGCGTCAGCGCCCAGCAGGAAGCCACCCACCGTGTCCGACACCGAGGCCGCATTGCCATTGCTATCGAGACGATCCCACGAGCCTACAAACTGCCCCCACCACGCCATACCGTTAGCGCGTGTTTGCACTGTCTGAGCGGAAGAGGGCGTTGCGGCGGACGCGTCATCGGAAGCGGCCGCCTGGCGCAAGCGATCCGTCACCGCGTCACGGATCAGGCGACTATCGTCGAGGAAGCTGTTCTGCACACTGGCATGGACATCCCCCGAGAGCGTATCGGCGGCCTGGCGAATCTGCGCATTCGTGGCCAAATTGGTCACGGCGACGAATGGCAGGCTGGACGCCGGAAGGCTCTGGAGAGCGGCGAGTGTCGCTATCTGGTTGCGCGTATCGCCGGCGTCGGTCAGGGGATGTTGCTGGATCACATCCAGATAGAAGTGATCGGCATCGTAGGCAGTACTGATGCCAAGCGATGCGCTCAAGTTCGTATTGCCCGACAGCGTGTAGTTGCCAGTGAGGCCTTGGTCTGCCGTAAGCAACGTATAGCGAGCATCCAGAGTATAGAGCCGGCCTGCAGGGGCGGCGAGCAGGCCGACCTGTGCACCCGTCGCCACTGCGGCTTTGCCTTTCACCACGATCTGACTCGATATACCGGCATTGGCAAAATCCACCTGAGCCACATAAGTCGACCCGGCGCTCTGCAGGTAGTTACCCGCCACCGTCAGCGTCTGGTAGGTGCCAGCGCCATTGCCCGGTGCGACCACACCCGTCACGGCAACGCCGCCGCCGATTGTGCCGTGTCCTGCAAGCAAGCCAGCATCGAGCACGCTACCGGCGAGCGACCCGTTCAACACCAAGGCGCCCGCAGGGCTGATGCCGGTGCTCCCACTAAAGGTGCTGTTGCCGGTGAGCGTCTCCATGCCACGCGCAATCACCAAACTTCCGCCGGTACCACCAACAAGGCCGCCGTCTGCCAGCACGCCGGTAAAGATGCCTGAGGCGTTGGTCAATTCGAGGGTATTGGCACCCAGCGCGACATTGCCTGCGCCGGAGAGCGATTGAATCAACGCCGGACCGGACGTGCGCGAGATATCCAACGTACCGTCGGCCTGTACGCCAGAGGAGTCCGCGATCGTGCCGGGACCAGCCAAACCCAGCCAGCCGCCCTGCGCGATATTGGTCGCCCCGGTATAGGTGTTCGCGCCGGTAAGCTGTGCCGCGCCACCCGAGGCCACGATAAACGGCCCACTACCCGAGATGATGCCAGCGATACCCTGCGGCGCCATTGCAGCAGAGACCGTATAGCCATTGGCTGCAGTCGAGATCGGATCGATCGAGACGAAGAACGGCGTGTAACCGGTCTCCTGGTTCTGCAGGTCGTACATCACCGAATTGTTGAAGAAGAAGGAAATGCCGTAGAGCGCTTGACCGGGTGACGTATCCGCATCCGGGCCGGGCGTGACGACATTGCTCTGATCGCCGAGGTTGTCATTACCTGTCAGGATCGACGTCGGTTGCGCGCCTGGCGCACTGCCCGTCATGGTCAGGGTGACGCCAGGTATTTCGTTCCCGTATTGATCAACGTGTCCGGCAGCCGTCTCTCCTGTCAGCAATCCGGCATCGTTGAGATAGATCGTCGGCGTGCCCGAATCGAGCAACGTTTGCAGCGTGGCGCTGTATTTGCCGCCGTTGAGCGTGTAGGCGAAAGCCAGATCAAACTGATTCGCCGACACCGGTGCACCCGACAACGGGAACGTCCCTTGGGATCCTCCATTCCAAGGCACCAGGCTGATGAACTGTGCACGCAAGGCAGGGGTGAGATTCAAGATCACATGGTCGCAGCCACTGCAGTTTTGCGGGCTGCCCAACTCAGCGTTGGCCGCCACGATATATCCGCTGGTGGTCAGATTGCCCAGGATGCTGTTGTTGCCGAATTCACCGGCACCGAAAATGCCGAACAGCTTAAACGTGCCGCCATCTTCGGGACCGATACCCTGGTTGAGATTTTGCTGCCAGGTGGCATCCAGATAGATCGGCAACTCACCCTGCGTGTTCACAGCGACCCCAGCGGCCTGAGCCGCCGCAATCTCGGCAAACGTATAGGCGTAGCCATAGGCAGGCAGGAAATAGCCTACCTGGGCGCCTTGCTGGTCGCCGCCCAGGCTGCTCGCGGTCGCAACCGAGCCTTGGTTGATGAGGACAGGTAGCCCTTGTCCGTTGGTGAAGCTGGCCGCCACCGAGCTGGACGATGAGTTGTAGAACTGCACACTCGCTACGGTGCTGTTCGCTCCCAGGTTGCCGTAAGTGCCGTTGCCATAGAGGTTGAACGCCGGAACGGTGGGTACGACCGGCACGCCCGACACCAGCGGAAACCACGGCTGACCGGCGCTCCCGGATCCCACATCGATATTGAAGGCTGTTGAGCCGGTATCGAAAATATATTCCTCGGGCGTGGCACCGTTGACACCCACATTGATGCCAAGCCGGTCATAGGCCACCCCGCCGCCAGACTCCGAAATCACATCCAGCGGAATCGTGGTCGGCTGCGACGACGTCTGCGCGTGGGCGCGTTGCGTGAGCGCCAAGACACAGGCCAATGCCAATACAGAACGTGCATATGCAATACGACTCATCTTGCTTCCCTATCCCCTATGGCAAAGTGCCACTCATCAATAAAACGTGCCCCGGGAAACGTCGAACGAGTTTCCCTACCGAAGTTGAAACAGCCGTCTCTGGTCCACAACGATGGTTGGTGGACTCAGGGCAGAGTGAGTGCGATACGTATCGAGTGCCGAGCCTCGCAGCCGGCATCAGGATTCCATCTGCGCCTATCTGGTGTGCGCCGTTTTGCCCCCATGAACAAAATGGCCATTGGGTTCTAAGACGCTATCGAACAAAAAAAGCCTACCCAAGCCCGAGGCATCCGCACATTTTTTCCGTCACCCCGGCGCAGGCTTCACCTGAGCCGCTCCGGCTTTCTCAGGGCTCCAACTTTTGAGAGACGGTTCGATAAACGAAACGCGGCGCAACAAAAATGGCCGCTACCCGCGAGTCTCCAGCGACATCAATTGCACCAACCCAACGCATTGCCCATCATGGTGCAATGAATAAAGCGGTTTGGCAGGCGTGGGCGGAGCAGATGGCGACCGGGTTGGTATTGGTCGATGCGGACTTGCGCCTGGTCTGGATCAATCGAGCGCTGGCGGAGTGGATTGAGCTGGGGCCACGCAGCGCGGTGGGTCAGCCGCTGGCGCTGTTGCTGCGTGAGCCGGAACCCCTGCTGCTGGCCGCACGCGTCATTGAACAGCAGCGTCCGCTGCAGTTGCGTGGCCTTACGCTGCGCACCGCAGGCGGGCGGGAAAGCCTGGTCGATATCGCGCTGCAGCCGTTCGATGCCGGGCTGTTGCTGGAACTACATACGTTGGCCGAACCGGCGGCTAGCGGCTCGCCGTTGTCGGCGACGCTGCGCGGCTTCGCACACGAGGTGAAGAACCCGCTGGCTGGTCTGCGCGGTGCAGCGCAGCTGCTGCAGCGTCGCGTGGCAACGGATGATCTGCGATCGCTGGCTGGGCTGATCATCGACGAGGCTGATCGGCTGGCCACGTTGGCCAATCGTCTGCTGCATCACGATGGCGCGCCGCAGCTCGGCGCGGTGAATATCCATCATCTGCTGGAACGTCTCACCGATCTGCTGCAGGCGCAGCCGCAAGCTCTGCGGTTGAAACATGACTACGATCCCAGCGTGCCGGATCTGCTTGGCGACGCCGATCGCCTGCAACAGATTCTGCTCAACCTCGCACGCAATGCGCAGGAAGCCGGTGCGCAAACACTCACCCTGCGCACGCGCGTCGAACACGGTTTGCGCTGGGGCGATCGGATGCTGCGTATGGCGTTGCGGATCGACGTGATCGACGACGGCCCCGGCGTCCCTACGTCGCTGCGGGATACTCTGTTTCAGCCGCTGGTGTCTGGTCGTGCCGACGGTAGCGGTCTGGGATTGGCGCTGTCGCGCGAGATCGCCCGCGAGCACGGCGGCGAGCTGCGCTACGCGAGCCGGCCGGGCGAGACGGTGTTCTCTTTGTATTTGCCGCTGGAGCGCGCACATGACTGACGAAATCTGGATCGCCGACGATGATCGCGGCATACGCTTTGTGCTTGCCGAAGCTTTGCGCGATGCAGGCCTGGCCGTGCGCGAATTTGGCGAAGTCGGCGCGGTGCGTGATGCGCTGCGCGAGTCACGGCCGGCGCTGCTGGTCACCGACGTGCGCATGCCTGGTGAAGATGGTCTGAGTCTGTTGAGCGATATGCAAAAACAGGGCATGGGCCCGGTGATCGTGATGAGTGCCTACACCGACGTGGCGACTACCGCGGCGGCGTATCGCGCCGGCGCGGTGGATTATCTGGCAAAACCGTTCGATCTCGACCAGGCGGTTGCCGCTGTGCAGCGGGCGTTGGAAAGCGCGCAATCGCCCGTCGCTCAACAGGCTGCCACGAGCGTCGCGAACCACGCGTTGATTGGTGAAAGCGCGCCGATGCGCGAAGTGTTTCGTCTGATCGGCCGCGTGGCGGCCAGCGATCTTAACGTGTTGATCACCGGCGAAACCGGCACGGGCAAGGAGCTGGTGGCACGCGCACTGCATGAGGAAAGCGCGCGTCGCGGCAAGCCTTTAGTCGCGTTGAATACGGCGGCGATTCCCAGCGAGCTGCTGGAGAGCGAACTGTTCGGTCACGAAGCCGGCGCGTTCACCGGCGCGGTTCGCCGTGTCTCCGGTCGCTTCGAGCAGGCCGAGGGTGGCACGTTGTTTCTCGACGAGATCGGCGACATGCCGCTGGTTCTGCAGACGCGCCTGTTGCGTGTGCTGGCCGGCGGCGAGTTCTATCGTGTTGGCGGCCGCGAGCTGATACGCGGTAATGTACGTATCGTCGCGGCGACACATCAGGATCTCGCGACGCGCGTGGCGGCCGGGCAGTTTCGCGCTGACCTGATGCACCGACTCGATGTAGTGCGTATCGAGCTGCCGCCGTTGCGCACGCGCCGCGCGGATATCCCGATACTGGCGCAGCATTTTCTCGCCACGGCGGCGCAGGAACTCAAGCTGGCGCCGAAGCGCTTTTCGAAGGCGGCGTTGAAGGCGGTCGCGCAGCGCGACTACCCGGGTAATGTACGCGAGCTGGAAAACCTGTGCCGTCGCATGGCCGTGATTGCGCGCGGCGCGGAAATTCTGCCGGCCGATCTTGGCGAGATCGCGGGCAAAGCCGCCAGCGGCGAGTGGACTGACGCGTTGCGTGAATGGGCGTCGGCGGCGCTATCCAACGACGAGAAAGACATTCATGCGCGTGCCCGCGATGCGCTGGATCAGACCTTGCTGCAGGCTGCGATGCAGAGCAGTGCGGGCCATCGCCAGAATGCGGCGCTGGCCCTTGGCATGGGGCGCAATACGCTGACCCGCAAGCTTGGCGCGTCGCGTACGCGCCGAAGCTGAAAGGTCGGCGCGTCGCTAGCGTTCGTTAGCCGAGCACGATACGCAGCGTATGCGTCTGTCCATCATCAACCAAAGCAACGGATTGATCAGCGGGAAGCGTCTGGCCGTCCAATGCGATCTGCTTCACGCCGTGGCTAACCTTGTTGGGGTTCTCCACGGCGATCTGGTAATGCGTGATCGCGCCGGATTTTCCATGATGCTGATAGGCCATCTCGAAGCCGGGCCAGCCTTTCGGAATGCGCGGGTCAATCTGCAGCCGGTCACCGTGCTTGTGGAAGCCCAGCACTGCCTCCATGCCGCCGCGATAAAGCCACGCGGCCGAGCCGGTGTACCAGGTCCAGCCGCCGCGGCCGACGTGCGGATCGACTGAATAGACGTCCGCGCAGGCGGCATACGGCTCCACTTTGTAACGGGCAATGGCCTCGGCGCTGTCGCTGTGACGGATCGGATTGAGCAAATCGAACTGCGCGGCGGCGCGTTCGCCATCGCCGAGCCCGGCCCAAGCAAATATCGACCAGGTGGCGCCATGGGTGTACTGGCCGCCGTTTTCGCGCACGCCCGGTGGGTAGCCCTTGATGTAGCCAGGGTTCTCCTTGCCGTGATCGAACGGCGGGGTAAACAGCCGGGCGATCTGGTTTGGATGATCGACCAGCAGTTTGTCGACCGAGGCCATCGCCTGTTCGGCGTGCTCGCGGTTCGGTGCGCCGGCAATCACGCTCCAGGATTGCGCGATGGTGTCGATCTGGCATTCGTCGCTTTCGCGTGAGCCCAGCGGCTCGCCATTGTCGTAGTAACCGCGGCGATACCACTCGCCATCCCATGCGTTTTCCAGGGCGCCGCGCATGCTGTCGGCATAATCGCGCCAGTGTTTGGCGCGCTCGGTTTCGCCGCGCAGCTCGGCGCGCGGGGCGAACAGTCCGATGGTGGCGATCGCCAACCAGGCCAGCCAGCTGCTTTCGCCGCGGCCGGCTTCGCCGACCGCGTTCATGCCGTCATTCCAGTCGCCGGTGCCCATCAGCGGCAGGCCGTGCGCACCCTGCGTGAGGCTGGAGTCGATACCGCGAGCGCAGTGTTCGTAGACCGATACCTTTTCGTCCGATAACGATGGCTGGAAGAAGGCATCGCTGGCACCTTCCGGAATGGCGTCGCCCTTGAGGAAGGGCAGCAACTCGTCCAATACGGTGTCGTCGCCGGTGACATCGACATAATGTGTGGCGACGTAGGCAAGCCAGAGACGATCATCGCGGATCTTGGTGCGAATACCCTGGCCAGCCGGCGGCAACCACCAGTGCTGTACATCGCCTTCAGCAAATTGCCGACCGGTCGCACGCAGCAGGTGTTCACGCGCCAGATCGGGCCGGCTCACGCACAGCGCCATCACGTCCTGCAATTGATCGCGGAAGCCGTAGGCACCGCTGGCCTGGTAGTACGCGGTGCGTGCCCAGACGCGACTGGCCAGTGCCTGATATGGCAGCCAGTGGTTGAGCATCACATCCATCGCGCGATCCGGCGTCTTGACCTGTACGGTGTCAAGCAGGCCGTTCCACTGCGCGCCGACGTCGGTCAGCACGCTATCGATGTCTATAGCGCGATAGCGCTTCACCAGTTCTTGCGCCTCATCTTCGGAGGCCGCATCACCCAGTGCGAAGACGATATCGATTTGCGTATCCGCTGGCAGTTCGACAGTGGTTTGCAACGCGCCGCAGGGATCCAGTCCGGCGCCGACCCGGCCTGATAATGGCGCGCTACTACTCAAGGCGGCGGGATCATCGATCGCGCCCAGCTCGCCGAGAAACTCAGCGCGATCACCGGTGCAGGACTGCTGCTGGCCGCCAAGATCGATGAATGCCACGCGATCACCGAAGTCACCGCGCCACGGGTTGCGCGCAAACAGCGCACCGGTGGACTCATCGCGTGAAGTGATCACGAATGGTGCCGGCGTGGTGCCGTTCGAACCCAGTGCCCACTCGACGTAGCCAGTGACGGAGATTCGGCGCGTACGTCCGGAATGGTTGCTCAGGCGCAGCCGCGACAGTTTGATCGAATCGACCGTGGGCACGCACTGCGTCAGCTCGGTGCCGATGCCATGTGCGTCATTGACGAAGCGCGTCCAGCCCTTGCCGTGTATGACGGCATATTTCGCGTCAGCCACGCGCACGGGTAGCGCGGTAGCGCTCCACACGTCGCGGCTTTCCTCGTCGCGCAGAAAGAGAATATCGCGCGGTGTGTCGCTGACCGGATCGTTCGGCCACGGCGTCAGCGGATTTTGCTGGCTGTTGAGCGACCATGCATAGCCGCCGCCCTCGGCCGAAACGATAAAGCCGAATGCCGGATTGGCGATCACGTTGACCCAGGGTGCCGGCGTCGGGCGATCCACATCGAGGTCGATGCGGTAGGCGCGACCCTCATCGACGAAGCCACCGTGGCCGTTGGAAAATTCGAGCGTGGACGGTGTGGCTGTTGCGGTGATCGGCTGCGTCGCGCGAATCGCGGCAGCGGCAGGCGTTGAGCCCCCATCCACGGAAGCAGCGTCGCCGGTGATCCTGTCGCCCAGCACCACGCGGGCCACCGTCAGCAAACCGTTGCGTAGCTCGTCCCAGATCGCGCTGTCTTTCAGACAAAAGAGTTCAGCCTTCGGTGCGTTGCTGTCCTCCTTCAGCAGCGCCTGCTGGGCGTTGATCAGTGGATCGAGTTTGCCCTGCAGGGCATCAGCGTCTTTCGACGCGTTCAACACCACCACGTCGACCGCCAACCGCTGGCTGCGCCATAGGGTTTGCGCCAGCAGCAGTGCTTGCACCTGCGGCAAGGTCGAGTCCTTGTCCAGTCGCAACAGCACGATCGGACGATCGCCGGAAATGCCGGCGCCCCACAGCGCTGGCGGGCCACCGCGGCCGTGAGCCAGCAAGGCGGGAGCGGCACGTTGCGAGGCATCGCTGCTGAGCAGGGCCGACATCCAGTGGGCGAAGCGCGCAGCCTGGGCATCGTTGATGTCCAGCCGCTCCTGTTCGGCTTGCGCATGTTTTACCGCGCCGGCAAACAGGCTC
Source organism: Rhodanobacter sp. A1T4 (assembly GCF_014207185.1). Lineage (GTDB taxonomy): Bacteria > Pseudomonadota > Gammaproteobacteria > Xanthomonadales > Rhodanobacteraceae > Rhodanobacter. The sequence goes on along the minus strand of NZ_JACHCP010000005.1, from coordinate 203,579 downwards.
TGCGCAGCGCCACCGTCAGCCAACCGAGCTGCCAGCGCGGTTGCGCCCTCGCGTGAATCGGCCAGCTGCGTCCATAGCAGCAGCGTGACGCTAGTGCCTGGGGCAAGCGTCACGTGCTGGCGCAGGGCAAAGACTGGATCGAGTACGCAGCCGGTCGTGCCGGACAAGCTTGCACTCATCTGCATGACCTGCGCGTGGCGCAGCGTACGGCCGCGGCCGAGAAAGCGCGCACGGTCCGTCTCGAATTCTTCGGTCGCCGGCTGGCCCTCGATGTGCAGCGCCTGGGCGGCCCAAACCTTGGCTTCGCTGGTGGCGCGTCGGCGACGGGTGGCCAGCAACAAACGATTCGCGGCATCCCAGTCGGTTTGCACAAACATCTTGGAGAAGGCCGGATGCGAATTGTCCCCGCCGATCGGTCCGATAACGACTTCCGCATAGGCGGTTATGGAGAGCGCGCGCGGCTTGTCGCCATAGTTGGTCAACGTAAGACGGCGAAGTTCCACGTCGGCGTCGCTCGCTATCGCTACCTCCAGCATGCTGTGCACGTGGCTGTGATGACGATTGAAACTGGCGCGACCGGGCGAGAACGCTACGGTATCGTCGGGCCCGCTGCTGCCATACGGCTGCTGGCTGGCTGACCAGACTTCGCCACTCTCTTCATCACGCAGCAGGAGATAGCTGCCCCACGGATCGCGGGTGGCATCCTCGCGCCAGCGGGTCACCGCCATGTCGCGCCATTGGCTGTAGCCGGAGCCATGCGCGCTCAGCATCACGCTGTAGTTGCCGTTGGAAAGCAGGTGCGCGCGTGGTGTGGTGCGCGGTTGTGCGGATGAGCGGAATGACATGAGAGGCTAGATCTCCTGCGCGATCGGCGGGGGTGAATGTCGCAACCCTCATAGCGTACGTCCGCACCGGGCTAATACCGCGTGAAGTCGATTCCTGACTACCGTTGAATGATGAACAATCCGTTCCGTGGAAAGTCACAATGCTGCCCGGGGCTTTACACGCATTACATGCATCGCACCCCACCATCATGTGCTGACGAGCTCTTGGACGATACGATGATCCCGGTAATACAAGATGACGCAAGATGGCATGCGGCGACGCACAGACGAGTCGCTCCGCCCGGCGGACGTTCCGCGGAATGGCTTGTGAGCAGGCGAGGTGTTTCGGTGCAGTTCGCCATGCGTGGTTTAAATTGATTGGTCCAAATTGATTCCAGACTCTTGGCTATACCGGAAACCCATGCAATGACACAGCTACCCACGCTCACGGACGAGGTCATGCTCGATCAGATGCAGCAAGCGGCTTTTGGCTATTTTCTGGAAACCGTGAATCCGGACAACGGGCTGGTCGCCGACACCTCGCGTGAAAATTCACCGGTCAGCATTGCGGTCGTTGGTTTTGCGCTCTCGTGCTATCCGATAGCGATAGAGCGCGGCTGGATGAAACGCACCGAGGCGGTCAAGCTCAGCCTGGCGGCGCTGCGTTTTTTCCGCGACAGCGACCAGAGCGGTGAGCCGAATGCCACCGGCTACAAAGGTTTTTACTACCACTTCCTCGACATCCACAAAGGTACGCGCGTCTGGCAGTCCGAACTGTCGATGATCGATACCGCGCTGTTGATTGCGGGTGCGCTCACTGCCGGCCAGTACTACACCGCCGATACGCCGGAGGAAACCGAGCTGCGCGAGCTGGTCGATTTCCTCTACTGTCGCGTCGACTGGCGCTGGTCGCAGGACAGCGGCGGCACCATCCGACAGGGATGGAAACCGGAGAGTGGCTTTCTGCACTACGGCTGGGAAGGCTATAGCGAAGCGATCGTGCTGTACGCCATGGCAATGGGCTCACCGACGCACCCGATCAAGGACGACTGCTACACCGCGTGGACGGCCACCTATCAGTGGGAAAACCTCTACAACCACGATTATCTCTACGCCGGCCCGCTGTTCGTGCATCAGTTCTCGCACGCCTGGGTTGACCTGCGCGGCATCCGTGATCCCTTCATGCGCGAGAAGAATACGGACTATTTCGAGAACAGCCGCGCCGCAGTCCACATCCAGCGCCGATACACCGAGCTCAATCCTCACGAATTCACCGGCTACGACCAGAACTGCTGGGGACTCTCCGCCTGCGATGGCCCCACCGACGAGCAGCCGGATGAAGTCAGCGAAGATCGGCGCCTGTTTGGCTACGCGGGGCGCGGCGTGCCCTATGGTCCAGACGATGGCACGCTGTCTGCACCAGCCGTGCTTGCCTCGCTGCCGTTCGCGCCGGAATTGGTCATGGAGGCCATACGCAACATGCTGATGCGCTACCCGCAGATGACGGTCGATAACCGCCTGGCCAGCAGTTTCAATCCCTCCGTTCTGGTGAACGGCGAGCTATGGATTTCGAACGGTTACTACGGACTCGACCAGGGTATTGTGGTGATGATGATCGAAAACCATCGCAGCGGCCTGCTGTGGCAGTTGATGCGCGGTTGTAGCTACATCCGCGACGGGCTGCAGCAAGCCGGCTTCACCGGTGGCTGGCTGCAGCCTTCCGATACCGATGGAGCACGCTGATGTCGCCCCCTTTCGATGCCTCGATCACCGCGCCGCAGGATGCGTGGGAAGACAAACGGCTGGCCGACCTGCATCCAGTGGCATGGGCCAACCCGAAGCCGATGGACCGGTATCAACTGGTCATCGTTGGTGCGGGTTCGGCCGGTGTGGCCGCTGCCGAACTGGCCATTGCCATGGGCCTGAAGGTGGCGATGATCGAGCGCCACCTGATCGGCGGAACCTGCCTCAACACGGGTTGCGTGCCGTCCAAGGCGTTGATCCGTACCGCGCGGTTGTACGCGGATATGCGCAACGCCGGCCGTTACGGCGGCAAGGTGCCGGATCATATCGAGGTGGATTTTACCGCCGTGATGGATCGTGTACGGCGCATCCGCAGCCACCTCAGCGGTGGCTCGTCGGTGCGACGGATGGCCTCGCTTGGCGTCGACATGTTCTTCGGCAATGTACGTTTTACCGGTGCCGACACGCTGATGGTCAACGACCTCACGCTGCGCTTCGGCAAGGCGATGATCGCCACCGGCACGCGCCCCCATATCCCGAACGTGCCGGGTCTGCGCGAAGCGGGCTTTCTCACCAATGCCACGGTCTTCAATCTCACCGAGCTGCCCAAGCGCCTGCTGGTGATTGGCGGCGGCCCGGTCGGCTGCGAACTGGCCCAGGCGTTTCGCCAGCTGGGCTCCAAGGTCACCATCGTGCAGGACAAGCCGCTGTTCCTCGAAAAGGAGGAACGCGACGCGGCCCAGATTCTTTCCGATGCGTTTGCGCGCGATGGCATCGAGGTACGACTCAACACCACGGCAACGGCCGTGCGCGTCGAGAACGGCGTCAAGCAGGTCGACCTGCTCAGTGCTGACTACAAAAGCACCATTGAGGTCGACGCGATTCTCACCGGCGTCGGTCGCGTGCCGAACGTGCAGGGGATGGATCTGGAAAAGGCCGGCGTCAAATTTGACGACAAAAAGGGCATCAGCGTCGACGATTTCCTGGCGACTAATAATCCGCGTATCTACGCCGCTGGCGACGTCTGCCTGGAGGATCAGTACACCGACACCGCAGCGGCCTCAGCACGCATCGTGGTCAACAATGCCTTCATGCGCGGGCGCATGCGCCTCAGCGAGCTGGTCATTCCGTGGTGTACTTACACCGATCCAGAAATCGCCCACGTCGGGCTGTATGTGCGCGAAGCCAATCTCAAGGGCATTCCGGTAAAAACGTTCACCGTGCCGATGCACCAGATCGATCGCGCGGTGACCGACAGCGAAGAGGGGGGCTTCGTGAAAATCCATATTCGTGAAGGCACCGATACCATCCTCGGCGCCACCATCGTGGCGCGCCATGCCGGCGAGATGATCAACGAGATCACCCTGGCCATGGTCGCCAAGATCGGCTTGCGCACGCTGGCGCGGGTGATTCACGCGTATCCGACTCAGGCCGAAGCCATTCGCGAAGCGGCCAAGGCCTACAGCCGTACCCGCATCACCTCACGCTTGCGCGCCCGCCTGCAGAAATGGCTGGCACGTACCGCCGAGTAAGTTTCTGCGATCACGCCGGCTTATCGACGACGTGAATAGACTGTGCAACACAAGCATCAAGAATTCTTCCTCTCCCCAATCACTCTACGTAAAGGACATCCGATGGAACTTGGCATGGTGGGTCTCGGCAAAATGGGCGCCAATATGGCGGAACGTCTGCTCAAGGGCGGTCACAAGGTCACCGGTTTTGATCCCAACGCTGACGCGCGCACGCTGCTGGTGTCCAAGGGCGCCGGCGAAGCCGACTCGCTGGAAGCGCTGGTCAAGGCACTCCCCACGCCACGCGTGGTATGGGTGATGGTGCCCTCGGGCAAGATCACCGACGACACCGTCGATACCTTGTACAAGCTGCTGTCGGCCGGTGACACTGTCATCGACGGCGGCAACTCCAATTACAAGGACACGCAGCGCCGCGCGGCCTCGTACGTCGACAAGAAAATCAACTATGTCGATTGCGGTACCAGCGGCGGCATCTGGGGTCTGGCCGAGGGTTACAGCATGATGGTTGGCGGCGACGAGAAAGCCGTTGACGCGATCAAGCCGATCTTCGAAACGCTCGCGCCGGCCAAGAATCAGGGCTGGGGTCGCGTCGGCCCGGTCAGCTCCGGCCACTACACCAAGATGGTTCACAACGGCATCGAGTACGGGATGATGCAGGCGTACGCCGAGGGCTTCTCCATCCTCAAGCACAAGACCGAGTTCGGCCTCGACCTGAAACAGGTCGGTGAAATCTGGCGTTACGGCAGTGTGGTGCGCTCATGGTTGCTCGACCTCACCACGGATGCGCTGGGCAAGAATCCCAACATGACCGGCATTGCGCCGTACGTCGTCGATTCGGGCGAAGGCCGATGGACGGTGGATGCGGCGATGGAGCTGAGCGTTTCCGCACCGGTGATTACCTTGTCACTAATGGAGCGCTACCGCTCGCGCGACAACGACTCGTTCGCCGACAAATTGCTGGCGTCGATGCGCAATGAGTTTGGTGGGCATGAGATCAAGAAGGAAGGGTGATTGTCGCTGGCGCGACCGCTCTCGCCGGGGTTTGATGGACACGTATATGGACACGTATGCCGAACGATAAAGTTCGGGATACGTGTCCATCGTGTCTCCACGTATCCGTCGTCGTTTTACCGAAGAATTCAAGGCCAACACCACCGCAATGGTCACCGAGCAGGGACACCCGTACCGCTGCCGATCTGGGCGGCCCGTCGTCAATAGTTGGCATGGTTAAGCGAGTCGGAACCCGAGTCGTCCTGGCTCCGATGGCGTGGTAATGATTCGATGTATTTCCGGTAGATCGCGCCTCCGGGCCGGCCGTCGGGCCTAGGTGCGTGTAGCTCATGCGCAGTTCCACTTGACACTGAAGCTGCGCAGGCTGCCGAGCCCGCTGCTCTTCACTTCATCTTGTGACGTACTTCAGAGTTGAATTGGTCGCGCTTCACAATTTGATATATGGCACCAGCTTATCGTAGCGATTGCAGGGGCAGATTGGCGCTGTGCACGGATTTAAGGTTCCGGCGCTCGTACAAAGGAAGGCGATGATATGAACGCCATGAGGCAACATCGGCCCGCAATACGGGCATTAAGATTTACGACGCTTGTATTGGCCTTGGTCGCAGCGTGTGCCACGAGTGATGTGCAGGCGACAGACACAGTCTGGGTCGCCACCCAGACTCAGGCCTTTTTGCCATCGACGACGGCAACGGCGTTACCGGCGACCACCAGCGAACATGTGGTGGCAGCACTCAACCCGGTTCTGCCGGATAGCAAGCCGACTCCTGCGCAAGTCCAGGCGGTAGTCGATTACCTGCAGCAAAATGGCTTTACCGGCATCAAGGTGAGCTCCAGCCAACGGTTGGTCGACGCAACCGGTACGGTGACCGGCATCCAGGCCGCATTCAACACCACCTTGATGAGCTTTCAGTATCAAGGTCGCGCCGCATTCGGCAATAACGCGCCGGCCCAGGTGCCGCAGGCGTTGGGCGGCGTGGTAGTGGCCGTGCTAGGCCTGCAGAATGTAGCGACGGCCCAAGCCGTTGTTGAGGTGGCGCCGTCGCCGGCTTCGACGAAAGCACGCGCGAACGCGGCCGGCACGGCGGTGGAGGTAGCGCACGAGCTGACGGAATTTCCGGCTTTCTACGATGCGGATAATCTGCCCATCGGCACGGGCAGCACGGTGGCCATGGTTGCTTCCGGCGACTTGACGGCGGTGCTGGCCAATCTCAAGGCGTACACCACATCGCATGGCCTGCCGGATGTATCCACCCAGGTGATCCGCGTGGGCGATGGAAGCTATCAGGACGACCCCGCCAAGGATCTGGTGTGGACGACAGCAGTCGAGGCGATGGTCGGGATGGCCGGTGGATTGAAGCAGATTGTTTTCTACAATCCGCCCGATCTCGGCGATGCCAATCTGATCCTGGGGATTGACACGATGGAGGACGAATTCAGCTGGCCTGTCCAATATGCGAGTGAGCTGCTTCCCTTTGCCATATCGGAAGACGATGCCCATCGCAGCGGCCTGATGGCGGCATCCGACAATGCGATCGCGTTTATACCAGAGAACATCGCTCCTAGCGGCGACGACGGTGCATATGCTGAATCCGAGGGTGTGATTCTCGATGCCCAGGGAAACTGGCTAGTTGCCCCGGGCAGCTATACCGTGAACTATCCGGCAAGTGACCGCGATGTCTGGGCGATAGGCGGCACTTCGCTGTATACGAGTGGCGGCATTTATGCGTCCGAAACCGGGTGGAATTCTGGCGTGGCTCCTGTCGATCCGGAGAACCTCACGAGCGACCAGCAACTCCACGCCGGTGGCGGTGGTGTGAGCAAGTTCGAGGGAGGTCAAGGGGACTTGTTCAATCATGCCCCTTGGCGGATCGTTCCGGACGTTGCCTTCGATGCTGACCCTGCGAGTGGTGCCCTGGTCTATCTCCAGGGGAACGCCACGCCCGTCCAAGTGGGAGGCACCGTGCTCGCCGCGGCCTTGTATGTAGGTCTGAGAATCAGGATGGGATACCATCCGGAAACACCTCTCGAGCTGCTCTACACCTGCTACGCCGACTATCACGATCACATCAAAAACGATTACGCCCTTAGTGGCTACTCGATGCAACAGCTGGTGCATCCAGTCAATGAGGGCAACAACGGCTATGGTGGCTATGGGTACAACGCCGTTGCTGGTTACGATGCCATCGGTGGCTGGGGCAGCATAAATGCGCGAAACTTGAACGCACTGGCCATCGGTTACTTCCATGATTAGCCGAGTTTGAGGAGTGACGAGTCGCAACAGACGGTATGAAGTACTCGGTGTTTCTGCCGTCAAACAATGGGTGGTCGACAGTCACTTAGCACGAGTTGAGCGATGACTTTTCAGTCTTATGCCGTCGAGGCACACGAGTACGCGACCATCGCTGAGTGTTTTCAAACCCAGTAGTCGTGACGGTGGGACGAGGCAGTTGCGGTGCAGGCGGATGAGCAGGTAATCGATGGTGCCTAGGTCGAAGGCCTGCAGCGCATGCGCTTCGTAGGCGGTGCAGAATCACCTACGGGTCTGCCGGCCTCAGCTCACTGCTGCACAGGGGAGTGGTACGTCAAAAGGCAGAGCTGAAGCCGGAGCGGTAAGGCTGGAGTTGCCTCAACTTTTCCATCGGATCAATCGGCGTGTCGATAGGTTGTCGAGCCGCATGGCGCGGCTGCGAATTCGGGCAGAGTTTCGGCTTTTTCCGAGAAGGCTTGCAGCGAAGGATAGTCGGCAGTTGGCACGAGTCCGGGGAGCACTTCCTGGGTGAACTTCCAGGCTACGGCGGTGCTGATGCCGGCCTGATCGATGGTGCGACGGGTGACGGCTTTCGATTGATCGCGGAAGGCTGATTCAAGCGCGTTGAAAGCTGCAAACAATTGTCCGGTGACGCGCTCTATCCATGGTTCGTGCTGTTTTTCGGCGGGTCGCAGTTTGCGTTCGTAGATGATCTGCACGCTTTTCTCGTTGGCCGCCATTGCTAGCCCGATAATGTGTAGCGCGTGGTGAAGCTCGGGGTTGCCGCTTGGCATCAGGCTTCTACCGGAGCTCGCGATCGATTCGGCATATTGAAGAATCAGCGTCGAATCGATCAGTACCTCGCCGTCATCACAGATCAACGTCGGCGCCTTCACCACGGGATTGATCTGCTGAAATTCGTCGAACCCACCGAATACCGAAAGCGACTGGTGTTCGAAGCGCAAGCCAAGTACCTGCAGTGAAATTGCCACGCGGCGAACGTAAGGCGAGTCGAGCATGCCGATGAGTTTCATGATGATCCCTTTTCTTGTATTGGCGTCTAAATGAAGCGAAGCCGGAGTCGCGAGTTGATTTATAAGTTAGACCGCATCTTCCACAAGCGATGTAACACTCGGTGACTTAAAGCATGCTCAGGATGATAGCCATTGAAGGCAACATTACCGCCGCCGCAGACGCGATGGAACGTACTCTTGCGACGGCGAAGCAGTAGCCGGATAGCCAAAGTGAGCTCAATAAGCACGCAACGCCGATAACCAATGCTGCAAATGATCGCAGTCGATTTGCTTCGATCTGGGCGTGAGTAACCGTTGGGCCGGGATCGCCCAGCTGTGACATGACGCCAATGAAAGCCAGTAGCCAGCCAATTGCTATCAAAAGCAAAGCGAGGTTTGCGGCCTTGGTACGTTCCATGCGCTCCAACCCTTTTTGATAACACGTTTGATAACGTGTGCAAGATGTTCAGATGCTGGTGTTGGTCGGTCAAGCAGGTGATTTGAGCCTGGTCTCTCTGCTTGCCTCCAACTTCTCACCCTAATCGCAACAGCTTCCGCAGCGCCGGCAAATTGCGGCGGCTGATTTCAGGGCTTAGTTCGGTGCCATCCAGACGCGCAAGCACACGGCCGTCGCTGAGTGTTTTCAAGCCCAGCAAGCGCGACGGTGGGACGAGGCAGTTGCGGTGCAGGCGGATGAGTTGGTTGGGGTAGGTTTCTTCGAGTTGGCGCAGGGATTCTTCGATCAGCAATTCGCCGCGGCGGTGCTGCACGACGACGTATTTTTCGTCGGCAACTAGGCAGATCACTTCATCGAGGGCAATGCGCACTTCTTCGCCACGCAGGCGGCCGCGCAGATACTTTGGTGTGTCGCGGCCCTGGTCGGCGAGGCGGCGCTCGGCGCGCTGCAAGGCATCGCGCAGCCGTTCGAGGCGCACCGGTTTGAGCAGATAGTCCACGGCGCCGAGTTCGAACGCCTGCAGCGCGTGGGTTTCGTAGGCGGTGCAAAAAATTACCTGCGGTCTTGCGCGGCCGGCTAGCCGCTTGGCCAAGGCGGTGCCGTTGAGTCCGGGCATGTTGATGTCGAGCAGCAGGATGTCGGGCTGCTGTTCGCCAATGGCGGCGAGCGCACTTTCCCCATCGGCAACGCTGCCCACGATTTCCACATCGACGCAGTCACCCAGCAGCACGGCCAGCCGCGCGCGAGCCAGCGGTTCGTCATCGACGATCAGTACGCGCATCGTTCGCCTGCCCTGATGAGTGAAGTATGGGTAGGTGGAGGCGAACGATGAAGCGTTCGCCATCGGGTCCGCTTTGTGGGCCTGCTTCGACGCGCGCCTGTGGACCATAGCGGTAGGTCACGCGCTGTCGCACGCTATCGAGGCCGTGACCGTTACCGGGTTCGGCCGCGGTGGCAGGCAGTGGGTTGATGATTTCGATAAGGATGGCGTTGCCGTTGCGCTGGCCGCGCAGGATCACTTCGCCGCCGCCGACCAGTGGCTGGATGCCGTGGCGTACGGCGTTCTCGACTAACGGTTGCAGCAGCAGACGCGGCAGCGGGAAATTATCCGGCAGCGATTCGATATCTCGCTGCACACGCAGACGATCGCCCAGGCGCAGCTGTTCAATCGAGAGGTAGCGTTCGATCAGCGCCAATTCGTCGCCGAGCGTGCCGTCGTCGTTGTTGTGCTGGCCCAGCGCGGCGCGAAACAGTTCGGAGAGATCTTCCACCGTACGCTCGGCGGCATCGGGATCAACGCGGATCAGTGCGGCCACGGTGTTCATGCTGTTGAAAAGAAAGTGCGGCCGGATGCGTGCCTGCAGTGCATCGACCTGCGCGCGCGTCACCGCAGCCAGCCGTGCTTGCCACTGCGCCAGCACGTAGAAGTAGCGCAGCATCGCGGCACCGAGCAGCGCGGCGATGGCCACGTTGTCGCGCACAAAGACGCCGCGGCTATCAGTGCCCAATTGCATCTGCAGCGCAACATCGAGCCAGCGCGCAATGCTGCTGGCAATCAGCACGATAAGCACAATCAGCAGCCACACGCCGACATAGGACAGGTGGCCGGGCAGGCGCTGCAGCAGTGCACGCAACTTGCACAGAACCACGGCGATCACCAACGCCAGCCAGGTGACGAACAGCATGCCGACGCTATAGCTCGCCCAATCGCGCTGGCCATTGCGCGCCAGCCACATTACCGTCACCGTCAGCGCGCCCACCATGATCAGCGCGAACAGCGCGGGCAGCCGGCAGAAGTCCGGCAGCGGACTCTGCTCGACGCGTTCGCGTGGATTATTGGCGGTAGTCGGTGGAGGCATGCGGGAAGTATGCCGCATGAGTGTGGTCAAGCCGCGAGCAGTGGATCCCCATTCCAGCTTTGTCCCCAGCGATGAGAAGGGGACGATCGGTACGGAAGTGAAAGTTTCCTCGGCGAAGACGCGTGGCTGATTCGACAGCTTGTTACTTCAGCCGCTGCCCGATCCAGTCGCGCAGGTCGAAAATCTCCTGCGGGCATACGGCGTGCAGCATCGGGTAGGTATGCCAGTCGACCGGGTAGCCCAGTGCCCGCAGGCGATCACGCGAGTCCAGGCCACGTTGCAGCACCACGACCGGATCAGCCTGACCGTGGCCCCAGAAGATCGGCGTAGCCGAATTCGACGCGTGGCGTTCGGCGGTCAGTGTGGTGTGCATTGGCAGATAGGTGGATAGCGCAATGATGCCGGCCAGCTTCTCTGCATGCCGTAGGCCTGCCGACAACGCGATGGCGCCGCCCTGTGAAAAGCCCGCCAGCAGGATGCGCTCGCTGGGCACGCCGCGGCTGTGTTCGCGGGCGATCAGCGTTTCCACTTCGGCGACCGACGCGCGCATGCCGGTTTCGTCCTGCTTCGCGTTGAGATCGAACGCAGCGATGTCGTACCAGGCACGCATCGACATGCCGTTGTTGATGGTTACCGGCCGCACCGGCGCATGCGGAAATACGAAGCGCAGCGCCGGCCAGCCCGGTGCTGCCAGCTGCGGCACGATTGGCGCAAAGTCGTTGCCGTCGGCGCCCAGTCCATGCAGCCAGATCACGCTATGGGTCGGGTTGGCGGCGGTTTCCTGTTCGGCGGTAGGCAGTGGCATGAGTGATGTGCTTTTTAAAATAAAAAACCATGGTAGCAGCCACTGCACTGTTGCCCGAACGATGGTGCCGGCGCATTTACTGCCTTCAATTATTTCGCATCCAACCCCAGCTCCTGCGCAAAGAAGGTCAGCATGATGGCGGTGTTGCCTACGCGCTGGCTGAAGGGTGCGCCGATGCCATGGCCGGCATTGACGCGCGTCAGCAGCAGGATCGGTTGATCCGATGTGGTGGAGTTTTGCAGCGCGGCGGTGAACTTGCGCGACTGCCATGGCGCCACGCGCGGATCGTTGGCGCCGGTGGTCATCAGTACGGCGGGGTAGGCGGTGTGCGGCTGCACGTTCTGCAGTGGCGAGTAGGCCAGCGTGGCCTTGAACTGCGCCGGGTCGCTCACCGTGCCGTATTCGCTGACGTTGTAGGCGCCATTGGCGAAGTCGGTCTCATGACGGATCACATCGTAGATGCCGACCATCGACACCACCGCGCGGTAGTCACCCGGATGCTGCACCAGTGAGGCACCCATCAGCAGGCCACCGTTGCTGCCGCCGAGAATGCCCAGATGCGCGCGATCGGTCCACTGCTTGTCGATCAGCGCCACCGCCGCCGTGTGGAAATCATCGAACACGGTCTGCTTGTGCAGCATCTGACCCTGTGCATGCCACGCTTCGCCGAACTCGTTGCCGCCGCGGATATTTGCGTAGGCCAGCACGCCGCCGCGTTCCAGCCACGCAAGGTTGGCGCCGACAAAGTTGGGTGCGATCGGAATATCGAAACCACCATAGCCGTAAAGAATGGTCGGACGCTTGCCGTTCGGCGTGATACCGCGCATTGATATCACCGTCACCGGTACATGGCTGCCATCGGTCGAGATGCCATCGATGCGCTGAACGTCGATGTTCGAATAGTCGCCCGCGGGCTTCACCTTGAATACGGCTTTCAGATGGCCGCTGCGCGCGTCGTACTCGGCCCAGCGCGAGGGTGTGGTCCAGCCGGCATAGCTGATCAATGCCTGATTCTGGCCCTGCTCGGCCGCGATGCTGCCGACCGATATACCTTGCTCAGGCAGTGGCAGGCGCCGCACGAACTTGGCCCTGGCGTCGTACTGCTCCACCCACCAGTCCGGCCCCCAGCTGCGCGTGACCAGAAAGCCGTTGGCGATCGGGTCGACGCCCTGAATTGCACCATCGCGCTCGCCCAGTACCTGGCTTACCGCGCCCTGCGCATCGACCGCCAGCAGCTTGCCGCGCGGTGCATCGGCAAAGCTCGCCACAAACAACCGTTGGCCGACCCATGCGGCCAGACGCACGTTCGCTTCATCGCCGATGATCTTTTTCCACTGCGTGCCATCACGCAGGTAGACGCCGGCCGGGCCGCCGTCGCCGACGTTGGTCAGCACGGCCAGCTGCTTCGCGCCGGGCGAGCTGAGCAGGCGATATTCCGCCACGCGCGAATAGCCCTGACCGAAAACTACGGTGTCGTTCGACGTCGGCTCGCCCAACACGTGATGCACCAGCGTGGCATCAAACTGTCTGACCTCGGCATTGCCTTGCGGCGGCGCAAAGCGCGCGTAGGTAAAGCCTTTTTCATCGGCGTCCCAGGCCAGCGCCTGCGGCGTGGTGCCACCACCGGCCCATGGCAATGCGTCGTCGAGAACCTTGCCGGTGGCTACATCGAGCACATGGATGGTGGTCAGCTCGCTGCCGCCATCGGCGGTGCCGTAGGCGAGATAGTGCGCTCGCGGCGATGGCCAGTAGTCCGTAATCGCAGTGTTGCCGCCGTTGGCGTTGAGGTCGATCAGCACACGCGGTTTGCCGTTCGGCCACAGCTGCGCCATCAGCTGTGGTTGCGGTTGTGGCGGCGTTTCCTGCATGTAGAAGAGTGTGCCGTTGGCCAGCAGCGGACCGGAGCGTGTGGCCGACGTGATCGCCAGTTGCTGCACGCGCGCGGTCATCGCCTTGCCGTCGGGCATCGCGGCCAGTACGGCCTCGGTATGCGCGTTCTGCACGGCGATCCACTTCTGCACGGAGGGGTTGTCGGGATTTTCCAGCCAGCGGTAGGGATCGCTGACGCTTGTCCCATGCAGCACGCTGGCGTCCTTGCCCTGTGGCGTGGACGGCGGCATCGACGGCGTTCGGTCCGGATCGATCAGCGAGACATCGCGCGCGGGCAGCACATCGCGTGCAGGGAGCACCGCGGCTGGCTGTACCTGGGCGGCGCAGAAAGAACTCGCGCCGAGCAGCGTGCCAAAGATAACGATCAGGCGAACGATGGCTAGGCGCATGAGCTTTACCCGGTGACCGAAGAAACAACAGCGTAGCGCCATGGCGTTTCCCGTGCAGCAGCGGCGACCCTGACTTCTGGCACGGGTAGGCGTGCAGGGCCACTGTGCTCGGCTATGCTGATTTTTCTCATTGATACCTTCCGTGGAGACAAACCCATGCGTCGACTGCTGCTTGCCGGCCTTATCGCTTTTGCTGTGCTGCCCGCCGCAGCTGTCACACCGCCAGCCAGTGGCGCGCCCGCCAGTACACCGCTCGATCTGGAAACCATCATGGCCAATCCGGACTGGATCGGTCATCCGGTCGAGATGCCGTATTGGAGCGTGGATGGCCGTAGCATCTACTACGCGCTCAAGCGCGATGGCAGCCCGGTGCAGGATCTGTATCGCGTCGACGCCGCCAGCGGTCAAAGCACCAAGCTCGATCCCGCCGCGATGGCGCAGGCCGAAGGCCCGGCGGTGTTCGACCGCACACATCGGCACGCCGCGTATGTGATGCACGGCGACGTGTTCGTGGTTGACGTTAGCACTGGCCGTCGTACGCAGGTCACCCGCACGCCGCAGGAGAAATCCTCACCGCAATTCTCCGCCGACGGTCGCGCGCTGCAGTTCCGCGACGACAACGACTGGTACAGCTACGACCTCGTTAGCGGCGTCACGTCGCCCGCTGCTGTACTGAAATTTGCCAACGATCCGCAGGCAAAGAAGGCCGACGAGCTGGGCGATCTACAGCTGCGTCTGTTCAAGACCCTGCGCGACATCAAGGCCGACAAGCAAGCGCTGAAGGATGAGGACAAGGCGCTCGATGCCGCCGACCCCGGTCGCGCGCCGGCGCCGTTCTTTCTGGGCGATAAGGCCACTGCTGTCGATACCGAACTCTCGCCCGATGGTCGCTGGCTGCTGGTGGTCACCGCACCAAAGGATCACGACGACGGCAAGGCACCGGTGGTCAATCACTACGTGACCGAGAGCGGCTACACCGAGCCGAAGGAGGCGCGCACGTATGTCGGTCATAACGATCCGGCGCCGCAGTCGCTGCTGCTGCTCGATCTGCGCGAACACCAGAGCTATCCGCTGGCGACCGACGACCTGCCCGGCATCAAGGACGATCCACTGAAAGCGCTGCGCAGCCAGACTGTGGCCGCGCTGGAAAAAGACGGCAAGTCCGATGAGGCCAAGGCATTGAAGGCACCCGATGTGCGCGGCGTCCGCGTGGTCGGCAGCCCCGAAGATGGCGGTGGCGGTGGTATCGCCTGGAGCGACGACGGCAGCCATCTTGCCGTGCAGGTACGTGCCATCGACAACAAGGATCGCTGGATCGCCAACGTCGATTTCAGTCAGCACAAGCTGGTCAACCAGCAGCGGCTGACCGATGAAGCCTGGATCAACTGGAACTTCAACGATTTCGGCTGGCTCAAGGACAACCGCACGCTGTGGTATCTCAGCGAGCATACCGGTTACTCGCAGCTCTACAGCAAATCGCTCGACGGCAAGGCGACGGCGCTGACGTCCGGCAAGTTCGAGGTCAGCCATCCGCTGCTCAGCGACGACGGCCAGCGGTTCTATCTGCGCACCAACCAGGTCGCACCTTACAGTTACGACGTCTATCGACTGCCGGCGAAGGGCGGCGCGCTGACCCGCGTCACGCAGTATCAGGGCATGGACGATTTCAAACTCTCGCCCGATGGCAGGCAGCTTGCCGTGCTGCATTCCTCGCCATACATTTTCCCGCAGCTGGCGGTGCAGCCATCCGCTGGCGGCGAAGGTCATGACCTCACCAATACCATCAAGCCGGCCTATACCGCGCATGCGTGGATCGCGCCGAAGATCGTCGAGATTCCCTCCAGCCATGGTGCGGGCGTGATCTACGCCAAGTACTACGGGCCGGCTGATGAAACCGAGGCAGCCAAGCGTCCGGCGGTGTTCTTCGTGCACGGTGCCGGTTACCTGCAGAACGTCACGCTGTCGTCCAGCTACTACTTCCGCGAACAGATGTTCAACAACCTGCTCGTGCAGCAGGGTTACGTGGTGCTCGATATGGACTACCGCGCCTCCGAAGGCTACGGTCGCGCCTGGCGCACCGCGATCTACCGGCACATGGGCCATCCGGAGCTGGAGGATCTGCTCGACGGCAAGGCCTGGCTGGTGAAAAACCACGCTGTCGATCCTCAGCGCGTTGGCATCTACGGCGGCAGCTACGGTGGCTTCATGACCGAGATCGCATTGCTGCGTGCACCGGGTGAGTTCGCCGCCGGCGCTGCCCTTCGCCCGGTCTCCGACTGGACCAGCTACAACGACGACTACACCTCCGACATCCTCAACGAACCGCAGCTCGATCCCGAGTCATACAAGATCAGCTCACCGATCGAATACGCCGACCAGCTGCGCGACCCGCTGCTGATCGAACACGGCCTGATCGACGACAACGTAATGGCCAGCGATTCGATCCGCCTCTATCAGCGCTTCATCGAACTGCACAAGAAGAACTTCTGGATCTCGCTGTACCCGCTGGAGCGCCACAGTTTTGTCCATGCGGACGATTGGCATGATGAGTATCGGCGGATTGATGAGTTGTTTGAGACGTATTTGAAACCGGGTATTACAACTTCCAGTAACTGATATGAAAAATCAGTCAAGGCTTAAATGCTTGAAATTTTTATTCATAGTTAACTTCAAGGAGAGATAAAGATGCGTCTTCGCACGATAGGTTTTCTAGCCTTGCTTCTCACGACGAGCCCCATTTTTGCCGCTGACGCGCCACCGAGTGATGCATCGGTACACGAACTGCTTCAGGTAATGCAGGCGCACAAGCTTGTCGACAGCATGATGGGCCAGGTGAAAGGCATGATGCAGAAATCTGAGCAGCAGAGCCTGGCAGGGAGCAGCGTCGATGCGGCGGAGCAAAAAATTCTCGACCAGCAAGATAGCGAGGTGTACGAGGTAATGCGGCAGGCATTGAGCTGGGAGAGCCTGGAACCCGTGTATATCGACATGTACAAAAAATCGTTCTCCCAGAAGGAAGTGAATGACATGGTAGCGTTCTACAAATCTCCGTCGGGTCAGGCCGTGGTTGTGAAAATGCCGCTCTTGATGCAGCAGGGCATGCAAATAATGCAGAAAAAAATAGCTGTACTGATGCCCGATATGCAAAAGATTGCGCAAGAGACAACAAGTAAACTTGCTGCCTATAAAGCGAGCAAGGACAAGGCGCCCGCGCCCTCGACAAATACAAGCGGTAAGAGCGACGGCTAAGCGAGCGTTTGAGGTTTGAGTGCCACGGCCTCTCACTCTAAAGGCTAACGCGCCATCTACAGTAGGTTCTTGGTTTGGTGCTGAACTTTGTATTGAGCTGGGGTAGAAATTAAGAGCTTTCGGCCACCACTGGTGACCGAGTCACTTTTCTTTTGCGTGGCCAAGAGAAAAGCAACCCAAAGAGAAGGCCACCCCATTTGGTGCTTGCCGGGCATTCGGCAACTGCTCCTGCGTTGCTCTATCCATGTCCTCGCCTGCCCTGACGAAAAGGAATCGACATCCATGTCGATCCCCCTGCGGGCCTGTCGACCCCACCTCACCGTCGCACAGGGGCCCCGTTTAAAAGCAGCGCGCATCCTGCGCGCTCCGTAGCCACCTATGCTTGCGGGGCATAAGATGCATCGATTCGATGAGTGGTATATGCAAGCGCATAATGCGTTCGTCGTGACAGTTATCCATCAACCAGAATCCTTATTTCCCGCAGGCTTTCACCGCTTAGTGCCGATTCCTTACCGCCTAAACATCCATTGCTTATGCCTCGGGCGAAGGTCTAATAAGCGTTAGGCTTCCTTCCACGGCCCCTGCCAACCATGAAGAGGACTTTGTCCATGGACGATCTATTTCAGAACCCTGAGGATTCAATAGAGGTTGAGCCCGCTGATCTAGGTTCGGAGTTCATTGCTGCCTTGACAAGCAGCCTCGCCAAGAAGTTCGCTAGACAGGAAAAGAAACCTTGGGGTAGCGAGCAAGAGTCCGAGCTGCAGGAAAAAATTTCCACGCTTGTTGCTGCCGCGAACAAGCACAATCTCAAGTCCATTCGCATCATCGTCACTCGGCCAGATGGCAAGAAGGATTCACGAGAGCTGGATGTTGAGAGAATCAATAAGACCCGTTCTCTTCAGTGAGAATATTCGTCGCTGACGCACATGCTTCCTGACGAACTCACAGGGCCTAACTATGCGCTCAAGCTGACCGTGGGGGAGGGAGTTTCCGGTGCAATCACGCGCTGCGGCCAGCACGGCCGCTTAGCTAGGGCGTTAGGCGCCATGGGAAGGGAGTCGCGAACATGAAGATCTTTTTGTGGCTAATTGCGGTTGTTGCAGGTACCGCCATCGGGTTCTACGTTGGGTTTGGTTATGGGGCCAAGACAATGACCGCGCTCGCAGCGCAGAACGAAGTCACGGATGCAGTCGCTGGAGTTCGTATGTCGCTCGATGGGTTGGGACTAAGCGACTCGATGCAGGCAAACAAAATTTACGAGGAGAACCTAACATTCGCACTTGTCCAGATAGGCACTTATTCGCAAGGCCTTGCCTACTGGGCATGCAGTGATAAAGATCGCGAAGCCATGCAGGGTGCGCGTAAGTATGTCGAGGCGCATCCCGAACTTTTGAGCGGTCCCGTGCGGCTTTGGCAAATGAAAGGACTGCAGTTTTGTGATGCGAAAGCGCGCACACGAGGTGCTGGAGCCTAACCACTTATTCAAGGTAGCCGCCTCAGGCGCTGCTTAATCAAGCGTTTGGATCTCAAATTAATTTGCGGGAAAGCTGCTCTGCTTCTCAGACCTCTGTGCGGCGTTGAGGTGAGGTCGACAGGCCCGCCGGGGGATCGGCATGGACGTCGATTCCTTTTCGTCAGGGCAGGAAGCCCTGTCGAAAAGCCCGGCCTCAACTCGCGGACTTGTCGGGCGTAGCCCGGCAAGCGCCAAGTGGGGTGGCCTCTCTTTTGGTTACTTTTCTCTGGCCACGCAGAGAAAAGTGACTCGCCCTCCGCAGGAGGACGAAAGCTCTGCTTTCAAACCATCATCACGTTGCAGCCCAGCGCGAACGATCGCGCTAGCGAAAATCAAACCTTACGCAGACCGGCCGCCTCGCGCGCCAACAACTCAACCCCCGCCCAATCCCCCGCCGCCAACTTATCCGCCGGCGTCAACCAAGACCCGCCCACACAAAGCACGTTCGGCAGCGCGAGAAAATCCGGTGCACTCGCCAGACTGATGCCACCCGTAGGACAGAAGCGCACCTGTGGCAGCGGACTGGCCCAGGCGCCGAGCAACTTGGTACCACCGGCTGGCACGGCAGGAAAAAATTTCAGGAAGCGATAGCCGCGCTCCAGCAAAGTCATCACCTCGCTGGCCGTGGCTGCGCCGGGTAGCAGCGGTACGTCGCTGTCGTCGACGGCGTCGAGCAGTTTCGGTGAGACGCCGGGCGATACCGCAAAGCGTGCGCCGGCCTGCCGCGCGGCTTCCAGATCGCGAATGGTCAGCACCGTGCCTGCGCCGACAACGGCGCCTTCCACTTCGGCGGCAATCGCGCGAATCGCATCGAGCGCGGCCGGCGTGCGCAGCGTCACTTCGATGGTCGGAATGCCGCCGGCGACTAGGGCGCGCGCCATCGGCACGGCATCGCGGGCGTTGTCGATGATCACGACCGGAATCACCGGCGCCAGCCGCATGAGGGTTTCGACCTGTTGCTGCTTGTGTTCGATGCTGCTCATGAAATCGCTCGCGGAAAGTTTGAAAGTAAGCGGTTAGGCGTTTATTGCGAAGGGCTCAAAGCACGCCTGCGCCAAGATCGGCGGTGGTGGCGGCCTGCCGGAACAGGCCGAACAGTTCGCGCCCCATGCCGCTGTGCTGGGAGGAAAGATCGGCGTGCTGCGGCAGACGTGCGTCGAGTTCGTGCGCTTCCATCAGCACGTCCAGATGGCCATTCACCGCGTCGAGCCGGATCATGTCGCCGTTGCGGATCTTGGCGATGTTGCCGCTGGCCACGGCCTCGGGGGTGACGTGGATCGCTGCGGGCACGCGGCCGGAGGCGCCGGACATGCGGCCGTCGGTGAGCAGGGCGATGCGATGGCCGCGATCCTGCAGCAGCGCGAGTGTCGGCGTGAGCTTGTGCAGTTCCGGCATGCCGTTGGCCTGCGGACCCTGGAAGCGCACCACGGCAATGAAGTCGCGATTGAGCTCGCCGCGCTTGAACGCGGCGCCGACTTCGTCCTGGTCGTGGAACACCACGGCAGGCGCCTCGATGATCAGTCGATCGTCTGGCACGGAAGATACCTTGATCACGGCGCGGCCGAGATTGCCCTGCAGCATGCGTAGACCGCCGTCGTGGCGGAACGGTTCGTCGATGCTGCGCAGCACGCCGCGGTTGCCGCTCTGTTTTGATACCGGTACCCAGCGCAGCGTGCCGCTGTCGTTGAGCTGAGGAATCTGTGTATAGCCGTCCATGCCCGTGCCGAAGATCGTCTGCACGTCGGCATGCATCAGGCCGGCGCTGAGCAGCTGATCGATCAGGAACGCCATGCCGCCGGCCTGATGGAACTGGTTCACATCGGCGTAGCCGTTCGGGTACACGCGTGCCAGCAGCGGGATGACGCCGGAGAGCGTGTCGAAATCGTCCCAGCGCAGCTGTATGCCAGCCGCATGTGCAATGGCGACCAGATGCAGCAGGTGATTGGTGGAGCCGCCGGTGGCGTGCAGGCCGATGACGCCGTTGATGATCGCGCGCTCGTCGATGATGTGACCAATCGGCAGATAGCTGTCGCCGAGCGAACTCAACGTATTGACCCGATGCACGACGTCGGCGGTGAGCGCGTCGCGCAACGGCGTGTCCGGTGGTTCGAAGCTGGCGCCGGGCAGATGCAGGCCCATGATCTCCATCAGCATCTGGTTGGAGTTGGCGGTGCCGTAGAAGGTGCAGGTACCGGCACTGTGATACGAGGCGGCCTCGGCCTCCAGCAGTTCGGCCTTGCCGGCCTTGCCTTCGGCGTAGGCCTGGCGAACCTTGGATTTCTCCTCGTTCGGAATGCCGCTGGGCATCGGGCCGGACGGCACGAATGCGCCGGAAAGATGGCCGAAGCTGAGCGCGCCGATCAGCAGACCGGGCACGATCTTGTCGCAGATGCCCAGGTACAGCGCGCCGTCGAACATGTCGTGCGACAGCGCAATGGCGGTGGCCATCGCGACGAGGTCGCGCGAGAACAGCGACAGCTGCATGCCCGGCTGGCCCTGGGTCACGCCGTCGCACATCGCTGGCACGCCACCGGCCACCTGCGCGGTGAAGCCCGCATCACGGGCGATTTTCCGGATCAACTCGGGATAGCGCTCGTACGGCTGGTGTGCCGAAAGCATGTCGTTGTAGGCGGTAACGATGGCGACGTTGGCGCGCCGACCGTTGCGCAGCGCGTTCTTGTCGTCCGGGCCGCAGGCGGCAAAACCGTGTGCGAGATTGCCGCAGGAAAGACGGTCGCGTTGCGGGCCATCGCGATCGACGGCGTCAATCCGCTGAAGATACGCCGCACGCGTTTCGCGGCTGCGCTCGCGCAAGCGTTCGGTGACTTCGGCAACCACAGGGTGCAGCGTGTTCATCTCAAAACTCCGGACATTGCCCGTGTGCGGCGGCGGTGTGTGTCGCCGCTGCAGGGCATCAATAAATGGAAAACTTGCGCATCACGGGCACCAGTAAACCGCCACGGGCACGCGCTGCTGGGCTATCACGGCGTGCACCGGGTAGTCACGTGCGGCGCCCAGGCCGAGTCGCACATCGGCCAGCAAGTCGCGCTTTTTGTCACCGGCAACCAGCAGAAACAACGACTCGGTTGCGAGCAGGGTCGGCAGGGTCAACGTAATGCGCGGCTCGCCGGCGTCAGGCGCACGCATCGGCAGTACGCGGGCTTTGCCGTTGAGGTCGAGTGCATCGGCGAGGTGATCGCCACCGGGAAAGAACGACGCCGTATGACCATCGTCGCCCATGCCCAACACCACGGCATCGAACGGCAGCGCGAGTGTATTGATGCGTGCGGTGCTGGCAGCGAGGCCATCTTCCGGTGTAGGCGCATCGGTATAGAGCGGCACGAACGACGCTTCGGCGGCCTGATTCTGCAACAGGATCGATTTCACCAGGCGCGCGTTGGAGCGCTCGTCGGTGTCGGGCACCCAGCGCTCGTCGACCAAGGTGATTTTCACATGGGCCCAGTCCAGTGACTCACGCGACAACTGGGCAAAGAAATCCTTGGGCGTGCTGCCGCCGGAGACGGCGAGCAGGGCATGTCCGCGTTGATTCAACCCGACGCGTAGCCGTTGCGCGACACGCTCGGCGAGCGCGATGGCCTGTGCGTGGCAATCGGTGAAACTGTGGGTGGTGACGTTGAGATGAGTAGTCATGGGTAGTGGCCACACGTTCGACAATCGGAGCTTGCCGGCGTGTGCTGCTTGTCGTTGGGAAGGGACGCGAAGTCTGACGCAGAGGTCGCCTTCAACGAGTGAATTGTCGCTAAAGGCGGCGAGTTTCGGGGTTTCTCGTCATTCGATGCGTCGAGGGTGGCGAAGCTACTCACTGTCCTCGCTCCAAGTGCGGCCATCGCGTTCGATCAGGGCAATGGCAGCGCTTGGGCCCCAGCTGCCGGCAGAGTAGGGACGCGGCGCTTCGCCGCTGGCCGACCATGCGGCGAGAATCGGACCAGCCCAGCGCCATGCGGCTTCGACTTCGTCGCGACGCATGAACAGCGTGGGATTGCCACGCACCACATCCAGCAGCAGGCGCTCGTACGCATCGGGCTGTGAGACGCCGAAGGCTTCGGCAAAGCTCATGTCCAGCGGCACGTGGCGAAGGCGCAGGCCGCCCGGACCGGGGTGCTTGATGGTCAGCCACAGTTTGACGCCTTCGTCCGGCTGCAGTCGCAGTACCAGACGGTTCTGCGCCAGCGTGCCGGCATCGGCGCTGAAGATCGAGTGCGGTACCGGTTTGAAGGCGACCACGATTTCCGATACGCGATCGGGCAGGCGCTTGCCGGTGCGCAGATAGAACGGTACGCCAGCCCAGCGCCAGTTGGCGATTTCCGCCTTCACCGCGACAAAGGTTTCGGTGTGGGACTTGGTATCACCCAATTCATCGAGATAGCCAGGCACTTTGGCGCCATCGGCTACGCCGGCGCGGTACTGGCCACGCACGGTGAGCTGGGCGACATTGCTGCTGTCGATGTGCTTGAGCGAATTGAGTACTTTCAGTTTTTCGTCGCGCACCGCGTCGGGTGCCAGCGATGACGGCGGCTCCATGGCGACCATGCACAGCAGCTGCAGGATGTGGTTCTGCACCATGTCGCGCAATGCGCCGGCGCGGTCGTAGTAGGAGCTGCGGTTGCCGGTGCCGAGCGTTTCGGACACGGTGATCTGCACGTGGTCGATGTGCGCGTTGTTCCACAGCGGCTCGAACAGTGCATTGCCGAAGCGCAGCGCCAGCAGGTTCTGCACCGTCTCCTTGCCGAGGTAATGATCGATGCGGAAGGTCTGCGATTCGTCGAATACCCGGCCGACCGCGTCGTTGATCTGGTTGGCGCTGTCGAGATCGCGGCCGATCGGCTTCTCCAGCACCACGCGCGATTTGCCCTCGTTGAGCTTGTAGTGACCGAGGCGGCCGCAGATATCGACGAAGAGTTCCGGCGAGGTCGAGAGATAGAACACGCGGATGTGTTCCGGTTGCTCGCCGATCAGGGCGGCAAATTCATCCCAGCCTTCGTCCTTGCGTGCGTCGAGCGAGCGATAGCGGACCTGTTTCAGGAAAGCCTCGATTTTTGCCTTGTCGGCGCCGCTGGTCTTGCCCAGGGTTTCGCGAACCTGCTCGCGGTAACTGTCGTCATCCAGCCCTTCGCGGGCAATGCCGACGATGCGGCTGCTATCGGGAATCTGACCGTCGATAAAGCGGTGATACAGGGCGGGCAGCAGCTTGCGCACGGCGAGGTCGCCGGTGCCGCCAAAAATCACCAGGTCAAACGGTTCGACCACCTGGGAATAAGCCGTTTGGGACGAATTGGCTTGGGTAGAACTATGGGAAGAAGCAGTCACGCAGTCACCTCGACAGATGCCAAAGGGCAGATAGCGCGACCAAGAGGCGCTACTGCCCGGTTGCCAAGGATCATACCAGTGACATACCAGATAGCACCAGACGTTTCTGCTGAATGGTCAATATCGCAAGAGGAATGAGCAAAATGCTTGGAAAATGTCACGCAGATGTCATGACTTCATCGGCATATCCTTAAGCCAGTTGCACAAGTGGTTTGTGATTGGTATCTTGTGCGACTATGGAAACCGCTCTGGCCAACGAATACCGCCGAATCTGCCACGATCCGGCCACCCATCAGCCGCTGGCCTACTTGCGCCTGCGCCGGGCAATCCGCAACGTGGTCGAGCATCGCGATATCGAACCGGGCCAGGCGCTGCCCAGCGAACGTGATCTGTCGCTGGCGCTGAAGCTGTCGCGAGTCACCGTGCGCAAGGCGATCGCAGGGTTGGTCGAGGAAGGCCTGCTGACCCAGCGCCATGGTGCAGGCACCTTTATCGCCGAACGCATCGTCAAGCCGATGTCGCGACTGACCAGCTTTACCGAAGATCTGCGCGAGCGTGGATTACACCCGCGCTCGGAGTTTTTCGAGCGCGGTATTGGTGAAGTGACGCCGGAAGAATCGATGGCGCTGAACCTGTCGCCCGGCTCGCTGGTGGTGCGTCTGCATCGCGTGCGCTACGGGCAGGACGAGCCGTTGGCCATCGAGCGCAGCGTGGTGCCGGCCAGCGTGCTGCCCGATCCGATGCTGGTGCACGACTCGCTGTACGAGGCGCTGGAGCGCTTCAACAGCCGGCCGCGCCGCGCGCTGCAGCGGCTGCGCGCGGTATCGCTGAATGCCCAACAGGCTCGCCTGCTGCATGTCAGTGCCGGCAGCGCGGGGCTGAATATCGAGCGGCGCGGCTTTCTGGACGATGGCCGCGTGGTCGAGTTCACCTGCTCCTGGTATCGCGGTGACATCTACGACTTTGTTGCCGAACTGCAGACGGATTGATTGGCGCGCGCTTGATCAAGACGTTTAGACGTCCATAAATTGACGATTTCAAATCGAGAAAACCATGCAAGCATGCGATACCTTGATGTACAGCGAAGCACACGAAGCCGCCGATGTCGTCGCACGCCAGTTTGCTGCCAATGATGAAATCGTCACCGTGCTGGCGCATTCGCTGCGCGCGCATCCACCGCGTTTCATCATCACCTGCGCGCGTGGCAGCTCCGATCACGCTGCGGCGTATGCGAAGTATGTGTTCGAGACACAGCTCGGCATCGTCACCGCTTCCGCTTCGCCGTCGGTCACGTCGGTGTACGCGGCCGAGCAGCGCTGGCAGGACGCGTTGTTTATCGCCATCTCGCAGTCGGGTAAAAGTCCAGACCTGGTACGCAACGCGCAGGCGGCCAAGATCGCCGGCGCACGCGTGATCGCCTTGGTGAATGTCGAGGATTCGCCGCTGGCAGCGATTGCGGACACGGTCATCCCGCTGCATGCGGGGCCGGAGCGCAGCGTGGCGGCGACCAAGAGCTACATTGCTGCGCTGGCCGCCGTGTTGCATCTGTGCGCGCGCTGGCGCGGTGACACCGAACTGGCTGAAGCACTGCACGTGTTGCCCGATGCATTGCGCAGCGGCTGGGATGCCGATTGGTCAAGCTTGAGCGAAGGGCTTGAGGACGCGCACAACCTGTTCGTGGTGGGTCGCGGCTTCGGACTCGGCATCGCGCTGGAAGCCGCCCTGAAGTTCAAGGAAACCTGCGGCTTGCATGCCGAGGCGTTCAGTGCGGCCGAGGTCAAGCACGGGCCGATGGCATTGGTCGGGCCGAATTTCCCCGTGCTGTGTTTCGCGCAGGATGACGACACGCTGGAAGGCACGCTGGCGCTGGCCGACATGTTTCGTCAGCGCGGTGCGCACGTGTGGGTCGCCGCGCCGGGTCAAAAAGGCAAAGGCAGCCTGCCAGTGATGGCCGGCCTGCCGGCGCTTTGCACTCCGCTGCTGATCATCCAGAGTTTCTATCGCGCGACCGCCGAGCTGTCACTGCGCCGCGGTTTCAACCCCGACGTGCCGCCGCATCTCAACAAGGTGACCGAGACGGTTTGAGTTTTTGAGGGAATAGCAGCTTGTGGCGAGGATCAGGCAAGAGCTGTTCTCGCCGGCGCCAACCATTTGATCTGCTTGTCGGACAAGCACCAAGGCCATCATCCATGACAATCGCCCTCACCAACGCTCGCGTGCTCACTGTGCAGGGCTGGCGTGACGATCTCGCCGTACTGCTGGAAGGCGAGCGCATTCTTGATCTGGTGCCGCATTCGGACCGGCGCGTGCAAAGCGCCGAGCAGCAGGATCTGCATGGCAAGACGTTGCTGCCCGGCTTTATCGATACCCAGGTCAACGGTGGTGGTGGCGTGCTGTTCAACGATGCGCCTACGGTGGAGACCATTCGCCAGATTGGTGCCGCACATCGTCGCTTTGGCACCACGGGTTTTTTGCCGACGCTGATCAGCGACAGCGTCGACACCATGCGAGCAGCCATCGCGGCCGTCGAACAGGCGATGGCGGAGAAGGTGCCGGGGGTGCTCGGCATCCATCTCGAAGGCCCCTACCTCGCGTCGGCGCGCAAGGGCGTGCACGATCCCAAATATTTTCATACGCCCGGTAGCGCTGAGCTCGCCATGCTGTGTGCGTCCCATGCTGGCGTGCGTCTGCTCACGCTGGCACCGGAACAGGTGGCGAGTGAAAGCATCGAAGCGCTGGCAGCGGCCGGTCTTGTGCTGTGCGCTGGCCACACGGCAGCCGATTACGCGACAACCAAGGCGGCACTCGCTATCGGCATTCGCGGTTTCACCCATCTGTTCAACGCGATGACCCCGCTGGGCAGTCGCGAGCCGGGTGTCGTTGGTGCCGCGCTGGATGATGCGCAGAGCTGGTGCGGGCTGATCGTCGATGGCCATCACGTGCACCCGGCCACGCTACGTGCGGCTATTGCCGCCAAACCTCGCGGCAAGATGCTGCTGGTCACCGATGCGATGCCGCCGGTCGGCGCGGATCATCCCGACTTCGTGCTCAATGGCGAAACCATCACCGCCAAAGACGGCGTCTGCCAGACCGCGCAAGGCACGCTGGCCGGTTCCGCGCTGGACATGGCCGCTGCCGTGCGCAACGCGGTGGAAATGCTGGGTCTGCCGTTGGACGAGGCGGTGCGCATGGCCAGCACCTATCCCGCCGATTTTCTCGGCCTCGGTGCAAGCCACGGACGTATCGCGGCCGGCTATCGGGCCGACCTGGTGGTGATGGACGACGACTACAAAGTCACGCAAAGCTGGATCGGTGGCGTCATCGCCTGAAGGCGCTTGCATGACACCGCGTTGCAGCCGATAAACGATGGCGCTGGTGCCAACAATGGCAACCTGCTGCCACGTCGGCCCAAGCAGGCGGCATGCGTCGATCTGGATAAGAGCTTCGGCAAATTTGCAGTCGGTGGCACCTTCAACGCCGACAGCAAACGCCACGACGATACGGCCAACCAGCACCGGCTCGGCGGTTACACCACCACCGGCCTTTGTGCCAGCTACGCGTTTGCGCCGAGCTGGAGTGTCGAGGCGCGGCTGGCCAATATCTTCGATCGCAATTACGAAACCGCGTACTGCTTCAACCAGCCGGGCCGTACCTGGTACCTGACCTTGCGTTACAGCCCCGCGAGTCTTTAACCATTCGCCGGTCGTCAGCACGGACGCTGGCAGAGCAGCATCCCAGGGAGTCGGGGGAGGGTGCGGGAACAAGGACGTTCAGCCCCTGCCTTTCGACAGGGTGAGGACTTAAGGCACATACGCTGCGGCTCGCCGACAGGCATAACGTCGGTATGATCGAGACGCACATCACTGCCGCACGCACATCATCTACCGCGACAGTGTTCGTACGCAGCGGCTCGCCGCTATGCTTGCAGGCCAAGGAAGCGCCATGAATATCTTTGCCCCCATGATCCGCCGCCCGGCAGGCACTTCGCTGCTTGCCCTGGGCCTGATACTCGCCGGCATCTGCGCCTATTTTCTGCTTGGCGTGGCGGCGTTGCCGTCGTTCGAGCTGCCGGTGGTTTTCGTGCAGGCGGCCCAACCTGGTGCCAGCGCGCAAACCATGGCCAGCACGGTGCTGGCGCCGCTGGAACGGCACTTGGGCCAGATTCCCGGCATCGACGAAATGTACGGCAATGCGACCGAAGGCTCGGCGACCGTCGTCGTGCGCTTTCATTTTGGACGCGATACGGACAAGGCCGCGCGCGATGTGCAGGCCGCCATCAATGCGGCGCAGGCTGATTTACCCGTGTTGCCGAGTCCGCCGCAGTACTTCAAGGCAGACACGGCGTCGATTCCGATTTTGCTGGTCACCCTGAAATCCGATGGGCTGCCGATCGACAAGGTCTACGACCTTACCGATACGCTGCTGCAGCCTGCGATGGCGCAAATTCCGGGCGTGGCGCAGGTGCAGGTGTTCGGTGGCACGCCGCACGCGGTGCGTATCGATCTGGACATGCATGCGCTCGCTGCCAAGGGGCTGACCGCGAACGACATCAGCAATGTGCTGATCGCCGCCAACGTCACCTCGCCGCAGGGCATGCTTTCCGACGGCCGTACGCAGATGACGGTGACGGCAAATGACGGACTGCAGACGCCGGAAGATTTCGGCAAGATCTTGATCTCCGACACCAACGGCGTTCCGGTGCGCATGTCCGATGTGGCCAAGGTCTACAGCGGCGAGCAGGACAAATACCAGGGCGCCTGGTTCAACGGCAGCAAGACCGTGGCAATGCAGATCAGCAAACGCCCGGAGGCCAACGCGGTCGCTACTGTTGAAGCAATCCGCGCCAAGCTGCCGCAGCTGCGCGCCGCGTTGCCGGCCAATATCACCATCACGCCGATCTTTGATCTGACCCAGACCACCAAGTCGGCTCTGCATGAGGTCGAAGTGGCGTTGGCGATCAGTATCGTGCTGGTTGTGCTGGTGATGCTGGTGTTCCTGCGCAGATTACGACCCACGCTGATCGCCACACTCAGCGTGCCGCTCTCGCTGGCCGGTGCCTTCGTGATGATGTGGATACTGGGCTATACGCTCAATACCTTGTCGCTGGTGGCGCTGGTGCTGTGCATCGGCTTCGTGGTCGACGATGCGATCGTGGTGATCGAAAACATCGTGCGGCATATGGAGCACGGAGAGGACGCGCTGGAAGCGTCCCTGGTTGGCGTCAGCGAAATCGGTTTCACGGTTATTTCGATTACGCTGTCCTTGATCGCGGTATTTGCGCCGCTGCTGTTCGGCAACAGCATTCTGGTGCTGTTGCTGCGCGAGTTTTCGGTGACGCTTACCGCTGCAGTGGTGATCTCTGCCTTGGTATCGCTGACCCTGACTCCCGCGTTGTGCGGGTTGCTGCTCAAGCAGGATGCACCCGGCGTCGTGCGCGAGCAGTCGCGCATCGAGCTGGCGATGGAGCGCTTCGACCGTGGTCTGCATCAGCGATATGAGCGGGCTCTGGACTGGGCCATGCGGCATCGACGCGTGATGCGCTGGCAACCTTTTCTGCTGCTGATTCTCACCTGCGCTCTGGCCTTTGCCGTGATAAAGACCGCTGGGGGCACCTTTATGCCGGACGAGGACACCGGCCAGCTGGAAGTCGACCTCACGGCGGATACCAATATCTCGCCAAGCTTGCTGACCGAGCGCGTCAAGCATGCGGCCAGCATCATCCAGGCCGAGCCCGATGTCGTCGATATCCTCAGTATTCTGGGTGCCAACGGTGGCGGCAATGGCGCTGTCGGCAACAACGGCAGTATGTTCGTGGATCTCAAACCGCGCGGCAGCGGCCCGGATGAGCGCCATGAAAACATCAAGGTGCTGATCGAGCGGTTGGGCAAGAAACTCGACGCGCTGCCCAACGTACGCGTCGAAGTCTCGCCGGTGCAGTTTCTCGGCGGCGGCGGCAGCGGCGACAACGCCGGCCAGTACGAATTCCAGCTCGTCAGCGCCGACGGCGGCGATCTGCAGCCATGGACGCTGAAGATGGTGCGTCAGTTGCGCACGTTGAAGCAGCTGCGCGATGTCAGCAGCAACTTCGATCAGGTCGGCAAACAGCAGATGATCAAGGTGGATCGCGATGCCGCCAGCCGCCTCCAGGTCAGCATGGGCGCGATCGATTCGGTACTGCAGAACTCGTTCGGCCAGCGCCAGGTGTCGGTGATCTATTCCGATCTCAACCAGTATCGCGTGGTGCTCAATTCCGCTGCGGCCGAATCCATCAGCGCGCAAGCGCTGCTCAACAGTTACGTGCGCAATACGCAGGGCAACATGATTCCGCTATCGGCGATGGCGAGCATTGCGCCAAGCCTCACGCCAACGCGCATCCGCCACCATAACCAGATGGAGGTGTCGACAATCAACTACAACCTGGCCAAGGACGTGACCCAGGACAAGGGCATCGCGCTGATCAACCAGGCTGCAGCGATCGTGCAGTTGCCCGAAGGCATGCACGTCGATTTCACCGGCGCCAACCAGAATTTTCAGCAGGCCCAAAGCAATGGCTACATACTGCTCGTGGGCGCGATCATCGCGATGTATATCGTTCTGGGCATTCTCTACGAAAGCCTTGGCCATCCACTGACGATTCTCTCCACCTTGCCCGCCGCCGGTGCCGGCGCCTTCCTCGCGCTGCTGGTCACGCAAACGCAGATCAGCTTGATGGCCATCATCGCGATCCTGATGTTGATCGGCATCGTGAAAAAGAACGCTATCCTGATGGTCGACTTCGCCCTGGTCGCCGAACGTGAGCGCGGTCTTCCCGCGCCAGAGGCGATCCGTGAAGCCGCGCTGGTACGCTTCCGCCCAATCACCATGACGACGCTGGTCGCGATGGGCGCGGCGCTGCCGCTGGCGATCGGCTTCGGCGTCGGCTCGGAGATGCGCCAGCCGTTGGGCATTGCTATCGTCGGTGGACTGCTCGTTTCGCAGTTGCTGACCTTGCTGAGTACGCCAGCCATTTATCTTTGGAACCACGACCGGAAGATTCGCAAGGCAGCGCGCAAAGAGCGCAGGGCGGCGAAAAAGCGGCTCAAGGCGTTGGGTAAGTCGGCGCTGGCTGCTGGCTGAAGCAAACGCGATCATCTCGCTATGCCTGGAACTGTCTTCTCTCCCCAGACTTCATTGGGGAGTTTGCTACGGAGCAGCACCCCCTGCCTTTCGACAGGGTGAGGACTTAAGGCACATACGTTATGGCTCGCCGACAGGCATAACGTCGGTATGATCGAGACGCACGTCACGGCCACTCAAATACCGCCCATTGCGACGGCATTCGTGTGTGGTGGCGCGCCGCTATGGTTGCAGGCCACGGAAGCGTCATGAATATCTTTGCCCCCATGATTCGCCGCCCGGCCGGCACTTCGTTGCTTGCCCTTGGCCTGATACTCGCCGGCATCTGCGCCTACTTGCTGCTTGGCGTGGCCGCGCTGCCGTCGCTGGAGTTTCCGGGCGTCTACATTGTGGTGCAGCAGCCTGGGGCCAGCGCGCAGACCATGGCGTCCACCGTGGTGGCGCCGCTGGAACGCCACCTGGGCCGCATTCCCGGCATCGATGAAATGCACTCGGAAAGCAACGAAGGTGCGGCGTTCGTACAGATCCGCTTCAATCTCGGCCGCAGCGCGGACAAGGCCGCTCGTGACGTGCAGGCGGCGATCAATGCCGCGGCGCCCGATCTGCCCGCCGACCTGCCGGCGCCACCGCAATATTTCAAATTCGACACCTCGCAGATTCCGGTGCTGTTGGTTGCGCTGACCTCGACCAGCCTGCCACCGGAAAAACTGTACGACCTCACGGATACGCTGCTGAGGCCGGCGGTGGCGCAGATTCCGGGCGTGGCCCGCGTGCAGGTGGGTGGCGGCTCGCCGCATGCGGTGCGCATCGCCTTGGATACGGCCGCACTGGCAGCCAAGGGGCTTACCGCCAACGACGTGAGCAATGCGCTGATCGCCGCCAATGTCAGCTCGCCGCAAGGGACCTTGAGCGATGGGCGCACCCAGACCACGCTGATCGCCAACGACGCCTTGCACGAGCCGGCCGAATTCGCCGATCTGCTGATCGCGATGAAGAATGGCGTGCCGGTGCGCATGTCGGACGTGGCGACCATCAGCAGCGGCCAGCAAGATGAATTCCAGGGCGCATGGTTCAACGGTCAGCGCACGGTGATTCTCAATATCAGCAAGCGGCCAGAAGCGAACTCCGTGGCCACCGCCGCCGCGATTCGCGCCAAGCTGCCGCAGCTGCGCCAATGGCTGCCGGCGGACGTGCAGCTCACGCCGATGTTCGATCTCACCCAAACCACCAAGTCGGCCCTGCACGAGGTGAAGGTGGCGCTGTTGATCAGCATCGTGATGGTGGCGCTGGTGATGCTGGTATTCCTGCGCCGATTGCGGCCGACGTTGATCGCGATGCTGAGCGTGCCGCTGTCGTTGGCCGGCGCGTTCGTGGTGATGTGGGCCTTCGGCTATACGCTGAACACGTTGTCGCTGGTGGCGCTGGTGTTGTGCATCGGTTTCGTGGTGGACGACGCGATCGTGGTGATCGAGAACATCGTGCGGCACATGGAGCACGGCGAGACTCCGCTGGAGGCGTCATTGAACGGCACCCGCGAGATCGGCTTCACGGTGATCTCGATCACGCTGTCGCTGATCGCCGTGTTTGCGCCGCTGTTGTTCGGTAACAACCTGCTGGTGAAGCTGCTGCGCGAGTTCTCGGTCACCCTGACCGCGGCGGTAGTGATCTCGGCGTTGGTGTCGCTGACGCTGACGCCGGCGCTGTGCGGTAGTTATCTCAAGTTCGAACACGTTGGTGAGCACGTGCCGGGGCGGTTGGAACGCGCGCTGGAACGCTTTGATCGCGGCCTGCACCGTGCTTATGAGCGCGCGCTGGACTGGGCCCTGCATCATCGCCGGCTGATGCGCTGGCAGCCGTTGCTGCTGCTGCTCCTGACCGTTGCATTGGGCGCTGCGGTGGTAAAGACCGCCGGCGGTGCCTTCATGCCGGAGGAGGACACCGGTTTGCTACAGGCACAGATCCAGGCCGACGCCAATATTTCGCCGAAGCTGATGAGTGAACGCGTGAAGCAGGTCGGCGCCATCGCCCAGACCGATCCGGCGGTATTCGATGCCACCACCATCCTCGGCAACGACAACGGCCCCGGCGGCGCGGTCGGCAGCAACGGCACGATGTATATCGACCTCAAGCCCAAGGGCAGCGGCCCGGGGCAGCGCCGCGAAAGCGCCAAGGTGGTGCTGGCGCGGCTGAGCGAGCGCTACCAGAAACTGGCGGACGTCGGGGTGTACCTGGATCCGGTGCAGTTTCTCGGCGGTGGTAGCGGCAACAATCGCGGCGGCCAGTATTCCTTTCAGCTGATCGACAGCAGTGGCGGCGATCTGCAGCCTGTGTCGCTCAAGGTGGAGCAACTGATGCGCACGCACAAGGAGCTGCGCGATATCAGCAGCGACTTCGACAGCGTCGGCAAGCAGCAGTTGTTGAAGATCGATCGCGATGCCGCCTCGCGGCTGCAGGTGAGCGTGGGCACGATCGATTCGGCGCTGTACAACTCGTTCGGACAACGGCAGGCGTCGATCATTTACTCGGACATCAACCAGTACTGGGTGGTGCTCACGTCAACCGCCGCCGAGCGGATCAGCCCGGAAACCCTGCTCGATCTCTACGTGCGCAATACGCAGGGCCAGATGGTTCCGTTGTCCGCGTTAGCCCATATCGAACCCAATCTCGCGCCCACCCTGATCACCCACGAAGACCAGCAGCAGGCCTCGGAAATCCACTACAACCTCGCGCCGGGCGTCACCCAGGACAAGGGTGTGGCGCTGGTGCAGCAGATTGCGGCGGCGGCCAATCTGCCGGGCGAGGTGCGGCTCGATTTCACTGGCGAGAATCAACGTCTGCAGCAGGCGCAGTCCAACGGCATGATCCTGCTGCTGGCGGCGATCGTCGCGATGTACATCGTGCTGGGCATTCTCTACGAAAGCCTGGGTCACCCACTGACGATTCTCTCCACCCTCCCTGCCGCCGGTGCCGGTGCGTTTCTGGCGATGCTGGTGACGCACACGCAGCTCAGCCTGATGGCGATTATTGCCATCCTGATGTTGATCGGCATCGTCAAGAAGAACGCGATCCTGATGGTCGACTTCGCCCTGGTTGGTGAACGTGAGCGCGGCCTGTCCGCGCCCGAGGCGATTCGGGAAGCCGCACTGGTGCGTTTTCGGCCGATCACCATGACGACTCTCGTTGCGATGGGTGCGGCGTTGCCGCTGGCGATCGGTTTCGGTGTGGGATCGGAGATGCGCCAGCCGCTGGGCATTGCCATTGTTGGTGGCTTGCTGGTGTCGCAGCTGCTGACTCTATTGAGTACGCCGGCGATTTATTTGTGGAATCACGATCGGAAGATTCGCAAGGCGGCGCGGATTGAGCGGCGCGCGGCGAAGCGCCGCCTCAAGGCGATTGGCAAGTCCGCGCAGGCGGCGGGTTAAAGCCATTCCGGTTGCCTTGCTTTGCAAGCAGAGCTTTCACCCTTCTGCGAAGGGCGAGTTACTTTCTCTTGCGTGGCCAAGAGAAAGTAACCAAAGAGAAGGCCACCCCACTTGGCGCTTGCCGGGCTGCGCCCGCCAAGTCCGTGAGCCGAGTACCCCAGTGGGCATAAAGCCGGGCTTTTCGACAGGACTCCTGTCCTGGCGAAAAGGAATCGACGTCCTGTCGATTCCCCTGCGGGCCTGTCGACCTCATCTCACCGCCGCACAGGGGGAGTGAGAAAAGCAGAGCGGCTTTCCCGACAATGAAATTGAGCCGCGGAGTGCTCCAAATGGATCGCCTCTTGTGCCCTTTGTAGCCTCGATTTCAATGCTCGATTAGCTAGGTTTCAACTGAAGCCAATCTTTTCATTGAACAATTCCAACAGCTCGTGCCGCTTCGTTTCGGAAGGCGCGCATTTCAGTGCCAAGTTGGCTTCATGACGCGCGGCTTCCTGATCTCCAAGAGCGTGAAGCGCTAATGCTTTCACGTAGCGCAACAACCATTCTTGACGTGCGCCTTCCCGGAGTGATGGCACGATAGTTTCAAGTGCTGCAGAGGCATTGCCTTGTTGCAGAAAGTTTTCGGCCAGAAAATATCTCGCGACAACAACAGCTGGGTTGAAGTCGTCGCTACCTTGTTCTAGCTCCAACGACACAGCTCGTTGGTAATGCTCTCGAGCTTCATTGAAGAGTCCACGGCTCGACAGGGCGCCTGCAAATTCCCCGTGGTAGATAGGCGTCATGTAATGCGCAGGATCGGCTAGTTCAATTGCTTCCCGATATATGGGTATAGCCAGTTCAGCTTGACTCTCTCCCCATAGCGCTAAAGCCTTTTTTGCGAGGCGAGATGCTTCGGTCTGGTTCATTTAATTATTAATACCCAAGCTAAGCGGTCGTTCGGGCGGTGCTGAATTATTGTGCCAGAGAGTTCTTTCCATACGATCCGCTTGAGCAAATAGTCAGGTGGCGATGACTGATTCAACGTTTAACCCCAGGCACTCTGACTGTGTACACGCATACCAGCGACTGTCATCGAATCGACAAACGCCACCTATGTTGTCTTCGCCGAAGTGACATCGAATGAACTCGCACTCGGTAAGGACACAACCCATGAAGCTGGTGCCGTTGAAGCTGCAATCTTCAAATTTTACGCGAACAAAAGTGGCGACATTGAACAGACTCAAATAGAAACTTGACCGCTTGAAGTGGCAGCCCAGCAAAGCTCCATCGAAGATCGCGCCTTCGACGTCTAGAGCGCTGAACTGGCAGTACAGGAAGACCCCATCCTCCAATTCGGCGGGGAGCTCGTCGGCATCATATGTAGCTCAGGAAAACAACATAGAGAAATAGCTCGACGCTGGAGTTAAGCGGAGGCGAAGCCTTCCGCCTTGAATGAGTTGCTAGGCATGTTACTTACCGTTGCCCAGTAAAAAGAATGCCGCAAAAAATGATGAACGCAACAACAGCCCAACCAAACCATTCGCGGGTTGTAAGAAAACGCCCCTTTTGCTTGGATGCGTCGCCGTCAAGTATCAGCTCCCACAGGAACAAGTAGGAGACCCAGGAGCGAGACCGCCCAGACTTCGTTGGATAGCGCGATCGACTCAGATAGATAAGGGCTAGTAGCAAGGCACTTATGCTCATGGCTACGACCAAGTATGTGTATTGCCCCATGCTCTTACACCTAGGCCTCGGATTGAGGCATATGCAATGGATGCTCAGTCTCGGCGAGTATTTCGTCAAGATGTGAAAACCCAAATGAGGTAAGGCAACCGAATGATGCATTCACTCGGATGTCACCGGATCATAATTTTGCATATCGCACGAATTGAGTGGCTATGTCCTATTCGTCAAAAAGTGCGGTGATATCGGATGCTAGGAAGGATGCCCATCGGCTGGACTTGGGTGCCGTGAAGCAAGGGCGAAGCATGCGCTGCTTTTCGAA
This sequence comes from Rhodanobacter sp. A1T4, assembly GCF_014207185.1. Classification (GTDB taxonomy): domain Bacteria; phylum Pseudomonadota; class Gammaproteobacteria; order Xanthomonadales; family Rhodanobacteraceae; genus Rhodanobacter. Next base: position 167,193 of record NZ_JACHCP010000005.1, on the reverse strand, counting down.
CTCCCCTGTGCGCCAAGTGGGGTGGCCTTCTCTTTACTCCGGGCATCCTGCCCTTCGCCCTTCGGGCCAGCTTCGCTGTTCGCGCCGCTCCTGCGGCGCAGTGGTTACTCTTCTCTTGGCCACGCAAGAGAAAGTAACTCGCGCTCCGAAGGAGGGCGAAAGCTCTGCTTCTGAAAACACATCAAAGCGAAAATCCAGAGCGCCCCTCACCCTAGTCCTCTCGCCAATAAGGCCTGGGGAGAGGGGATAACGTGATGCTTCGAGCAGAATCACCGAAAACAAAATTCAATCACTGGGACTGGTACACGCCGCATAGCGCTTCCCTTCAACACGAACCACCTCACCCTGATCCTTCATCGTGATGCTCGCGGTGTAGTGCTCCGGCGAATCGAAATCAACGCGTCCTTTGCCGGTGGCTGACGTCGCGCCCGGACAACTCAATGACCAGTCCAGCGCGGTGCTGCGGCGATGCTGATCGCCGCGCAAGCACTTCGTCTGGTTCGGTACATCGATGTTGGCAAATTCGACCCAGGGATCGGCGCCTTCATCCACGCAGTGCCAAGTGGTTGTTGGCTGACCGGCCTGGCCGTGATTGACGATGCTTGTGATGACCTTCCACAAGCCGGGCATCGCCTGGAAGTCGCCGGGATCGGCGAGTGTCGCGGTGCTACCTAGCGCAGCAGCGAGGAATAGAAACACGATAAAGCGGCGACGGACGTTGGGCCGGTGACCTGCGCGTCGCGTCTTTTGAATGGGCAGATGCATGATGAATCGATCTCCGCTAACAAAAACAAAGCAGGCCCCGGGCAGCTGCCCGGGGCCTTTATGTGTACTCCCGCGTTAGCAGGAGTGCACCTTACGTCATCAGTTTTGCGTGCCGTCCTGGACCGCTGCCGTCGCCCAACCACCGCGCCGGAAGTCGAACATGTCCATCAGATTGCCGATGGCCGGCGCGTTGAGCGGCACATACGGGTTGCTGAATCTTGCGATTGGGTTCGGCAGGTTGTCGCGACTGCGTGGCGAGATGGTGTCATACAGACCCCAGTTGGCTTCGACGAATTTGTCGAACGAGACATGGTCGTAGTACGTGTGCACCACGCGGCCGCCTTCGGAGTACTTCGAGATCACCAGCAGCGGGATGCGCGTGCCGTCACCGAAGAAGTCGATCGGCTGCACGTAACCGGAGTCGTAGAAGCCGCCACCTTCGTCCATGGTCACCATGATCACGGTGTCATCCCAAACCTTCGGGTTCGCCTTCGCCATCTCGACGATCTTCTGCACATAGCCTTCGAAGAGTTCGAGTTTGGACGATGCCGGATGGCCGTCCAGAATGCCATCCGGTTTGGCGATGGATACTGCGGGAAGCGTATCGTTCTGGATATCGTTGTAGAGGTCGTTGATATCCTGATTGTTCGCGCGCAGGGTCGGGTTGGTCATGACCTGGGTGGAGTAGAGGAACGGGTCGCAGATGTTGCAGAAGGTACCTGCCTCACCGTTCTCCTTGCCATCGCCCCAGCCTTCGCCGTAGTACTTCCAGCTCACGTTGTGCTTGCTCAGCAGCAAGGCGATGTTGTCCTGCTTGGTCGGCGGAATGGTGAACTGCGTGCTGCCCAGCGGAGCCGGTGTGCCGTCACCCATGTAGCCCGGGTTGTAGTTGTTGACCAGGTAATACGCACCCGGCTTGCAATCCGTGCCGCGGAAGGTGCGGTACGGTAGCGACTTCAGATAGCCCTTCACCGAAGCTACGCCGGGCTGCGTGTCGTCCGCGCAGTTGACGTAGGAACCGCCACCGTAACCGTCCTGCACCCACCAGTTGTTGGTGCCGGACTGCGAGTTCGGATTCTCTATCTGGTTGGTCGGTGGCACGATCGGGTTGCCGTTGGCATCGGCATAGAAGATCGGATTGCCGAAACCGAGCATGATGTGATTCGCGCCGGTACCGCCCATCACGGACTGGTGAAAGTTGTCGCTCAAGGTATAGGTACGGGCCAGTTCGGCAAAGTACGGCGCATCACCCTTCGCCACGTTGAGGAACTGCATCGCGGTGGAGCCTTCGCCGGTGCTCTCGTTGGTGAAGTTGGCCGGCTGCGTTACGCCGTTGTTGCCTGCACCCATGGTCGTCTCCACCCACGGGAAGAGATCGGCGCGGCAGCCACTGGGGTTTTTCGCCGTGGCGGTCGCCGTGCTGCAGTCGAGCTGCTGCCACATCTGGAAGAAGCGATGGACCGGGCTGTTGGCGTAGTCGTTGTAGCTGAGCGACGCATGCATGTCGACCGGTGCATTGGCCAGCTGGGTGGGGAAGCGCGTGTCGACCACATCGTTGGGCAGGCCCGTGCCGCCTTCAGCGAGTTCGGCATAGCTGTCCGTTGGCAATGCGGGTTCGATCGACTGCGCCTGCGCGGCGGACGAGAACGGCGCCTGCGTCGGTGCACCGCCGGTGTTCATGGATGGCAGTGCCGTAAACGGTGTGGTGTGTGTCGGGTTGTTGGAGTAAGTGCCGGTCTGCGAGGCCTGCCACTGCTGTGCTTTGGCGACGTTGGGGCCGGGCGTGCCATCGGCATTGACGATGCCTTCGGACAGCAGGTTGTTGATGCTTTGACCCTTGGGTGGCGTATAGGTCGCGAACACGTGGTCGAAGGTGCGGTTTTCACCGATCAACAGGATCACATGCTTGATCGGCGTGCGGGTGTACCCGCTGCGATCACCACCCTGGCCCGGACGGTGCAGCGTGACGATGCCACCGGGCAGACCCGCCTGATGCTTGGAAGCGGCGGCTGGCACATCCTGACGGAACGCGGCGTCCTTGTCCGGTGGTGTGGTGCTCTGCGCGCTGACCACGCCGGCAATGGCAACGGTTAACAGGCCGAGCAAGAGCGGTTTGTAGTGTTTGCGGCTAATCGGTATACGCATGACTTTGTCTCCTGCAGTTGCAACTGAGCTGCAATCGAATGGTTCCCCCTGATTCGTAACCGTCGGCATTGCGGGCACAACGGTCGGCGGGAGTCTGTGCCGCCAAGATGACGTTCCGTTGGCGCTTGTGCGACAGCCAACAAGCTTTAGATGACAGTGCGGCGACAGCGTAAAAACCTGTGCGCAAGTCCGCAGAAACACGCGCAAGTCAGGCTGGCAAAAGCTCATATGGACGCATCATTTCGTTGTCCTCGTGCTCGAGGAAATGGCAATGCCATACGTAGCGGCCAGGCTCGCCATCGAAGCGCATCGCGATGCGTGTGACCATGCCGGGATCGGTACGCACGGTATCTTTCCAACCGGCTTCGTGTGGCGGCGGCGCCTCGGCGGCCCCGGTGTATTTGACGATGCGATGCGCGTTCCAGGCGAACAGGTCGAACGGACGGCGATCGATGATCTGGAAGCGCACCAGATGTAGATGAATCGGATGCGCGTCACCGGTGATGTTGACGAAGCTCCAGGTCTCCGTCGTGTGCTGCCGTGGTTTTTCGCTGATTGGATCGGACCACATCTTGCCGTCGAGCAACATCGTCATGGCATTGCCGCTCGCATCGTCCTGCTCGCCCAGTGCGAGCTGGCGATCACGTATGGCGCTGGCGGGGTCGATGCGTGCGACGGGGCGCAGCACGGCTGGCAGCACGGAGGTATCTTTATTCCCACGGTCGCGCACGCGGAATTCCAGAATGCCCTCGGATTGCTGGCGCAGCTGCAGCGACTGGCCATCCATTCCGGAAAAATCCACGATCACTTCCGCGCGTTCGGCTGGATACAGCTCGATGCGAGAGCGTTCCAGTGGCGCGCTCAGCAGCCCCTGATCGCTGGCGATCTGCTGAAAGGCGTGGCCGTGCGATAGCGACAGATCGAAGAAACTGGTGTTGGCGACATTGATCAGGCGCAGTCGATAGCGCCGCGGTTCAACCTCGAAGTACGGATACAGCTTGCCGTTGCACAACACAGCGTTGCCGTGACACTCGGATACCCACGGTGCGGAAGGGTCGTCGGACACCGGGTAATAAAGCTGGCCATCTTTTGCGATCAGCCGATCGCACAGGATCAGCGGAAGGTCGTAATCACCGGAGGGCAGGTTGAGCGTCTGTTCGTCGCCATCGTGCACGTTGAATGCACCGAAAAGCCCGGCGTAGATGTTGAGCCGAGTAATGCCCATCGCGTGATCGTGGTACCACAGCGTCGCCGCATCCTGCACGCTCGGGTAGTGGTACTGCACGGATTTGCCCGGTATGTACCAGTCCTCAGGCCAGCCATCGCTGCCAGCTGGCACGCGCGCACCATGCACGTGCGTCACGGCACGTACCAGCGGTTTGTCTTTCTCTGCACCGTGGATGGTGTGATCGATCGGCAGAAAATGTTTTGTGGGTAGCGCATTCGCCCATTCGATCAGCAGCGGCTCGCCGCGTCTTGTCTCAATGGTCGGGCCGGGCGAGCTACCGTTGTAACCCCACATCGGTGTGGGGGGCAGGTCGCGGTGCAGTTTCGCGCGGAAGGCCTGCATTTCCATACGGTAATACGGCAGGCTGCGGTTCGGATACGCGGGGTGAACGCGCTGCCCCGCGGCGCGCGCTATCGACGGCACCGGCAGCGCATCGACGAATTTGGCTAGCGAAGTGGGGTTGAGCAGCGGAACATTGGGCGCCGCCAGCGTCGGCATGGCCATGCCGGCCGGCTTCATCGGCATGGCCATCGCCGGTGCTTCGGCTGCCGAAGCCAACCGCAGCGCATCGTTCAATGCATAGGCGCCGATGAGGCCGCCGGCACCACACAGGAACTGACGCCGCGACAGCGTCACGGAGAGGGCGGCTCTTGAGTTGGACGGCTATTTGAAATAGCGAGCCCAGCGGCGAAAAAAAGGAAAACGGTCAATTCACCGAACGGAAGTGCGCGAGTCATGCAAACACTCTAGGCAGGCTGGATGACAGTTGTGTGGCAGCTTTTTATTGCGACCGCTCGATTTGATTTGCTGCCTGCCGGTACATGAACGGAAGAACTTTCGTCAGTAGAAACGTCTCAGTCTATCGCCTGCATCACCGAGCTGGCCGGTACGCCCTGGCCTGTGCTCGGTGCCTGTTCGGCCGCCGTGGGTTCAAGCATGTGCGCGCGACGCCAGCCACCCCAGCGGTAATAACTCATCGCCAGCAGCATCGCTACCAGCGAACCCAGCGGGAAACTCCACCAGATCGAATCTGCACCCAGTCGAGATTGCAGCAGCAGCGCGAACGGTGGACGGATCAACCACATCGAAATCAGCAGCATGACCAATGGCGGCCACACTGCGCCGGTTGAGCGCACCACGCCAAACAATACGAACGTGGCGCCGAAGAACAGGAACGACCATACGGCGATGATGTTCAGGTGCATTGCCAGGCGGATCGCCTCGCCATCGTTCGGAAGAAACAGTCCCAGCGCCGCGCGGTTGAACAGGTAGATGATGCCGATCAGTGTGCCGCCCAGCAGAAAGTTGTAAAGCAGCCCCGCACGCGCGATACGACTGACCCGATCCCACAGCTGCGCGCCAACATTCTGTGCGGACATGGACGACACCGCCGCACCGATCGCCATCGCTGGCATCTGGACGTAGGTCCACAGCTGGCTTGCAGCACCGTAGGCTGCCACGGTGTGCGAGCCATAAGCGTTCACCAGCCGCATCATCAGGATCGCGGAGCTCGATATCACGATCATCTGCAGGCCCATCGGCAGACCCTTGAACACCAGCGCACGCAGCAATGCCGGGTCCGGTTTCAGATAGCTCAGCTCTGCGCCCGTCAGCCGCAGGAAATGCTTGCGCCGGTACAGCGTCGTGATGAGCGCGGCCAGCGCGATGATCTGCGCGATCAGGGTGGCCGTGGCCGAGCCGGCTATGCCCATCTTCGGCAGCGGGCCCACACCGAAAATCAGCAGCGGGTTGAGCACGATGTCCAGCACCACCGCCAATCCCATGAAGATCAGCGGCGTCTTCGAATCACCGGCACCGCGCAGTGTCATCATCAGAAAGTTGAGGAAGTACATCGGTGGCATCGCGATGAAAATCACATGCAGATAGGCAATCGCAAACGGCAGGGCATCCGCCGGCGTACCGAGCAGGCGCAGGATCGATTCGGTGCCCAGATAACCGGCCACAGAAACCAGGATGGATAGCGCGACGAAGAATCCGGTACCCGTGCCGACCACGCGCTTGGCCTCGTTGATATTGCGCGCGCCCAGGCTTTGTCCCACCAGGATGGTGCTCGCCATGCTTACGCCGAACACCATGCTCAGCAGCAGAAAGATGATCAGCGACGAGTTGCTGCCCGCCGTAAGCGCGGCCTCGCCAAGGTAATGCCCGATCCACATGGCATTGACGGATGCGTTGAGGGACTGCAGCACGGTGCTGCCCAGAATCGGCAGCGCAAAGAACAGCAGCGTGCGGGCGATCGGGCCTTCGGTCAGCAGCGGTTGCCGGGATCTGGGTGAGGACATGCGGACACTTCCGGAGGAGGTATTTGGATAACGCAGACGATGATGGCTACATCAAGTTGATGGGTGCTGTTGTTTGCAAACGACGCATCATCGCTCAGAAAGTCCTGAAAGGCTCGTTTCCATAGCTGGAAATGAAAATCCCCAGCGCATGGACTGGGGATTTCGTTATCGACATACCGATACAGCGCCTGTCAGAAACTCAGGCCTGCCAGCGCCATGGTTTCACCGCGATTGGGTTCGTGAAGGCCTGCGTTGGATATATGTCGTAACTGCAGACTGAAATGCTTTCCCTGCCAGCCGAACGTGCTTGCGAACTCCAGAGGGCCACTCAGCCCCGGTGTGCGACCGGTGTTGTACGTGGGCTGGAAGCTGAAAAACAGATGCCGGTACCAATCACCCTGCTGTCCATACTGAAAGCGCGCACCGGCGCCGGCCAGGAAAGCATTCTCACGGGTGTTTTTGCCTTCGATATGGTGTTCATAGAGGTCACGCCCGTCGAGCCAGCCCAGCGACACATCGGGTTCCCAACTGAACAGGCTGCTGCCGATTGGTTGCGCATCGAAAACGCCTTCGACGAAAGCGGCATTCGTGCCGTGACTGTTGGAGTAGCTGCGCCCGGCCTCGACCTCGAACGTGGTCGCCGCGGCCGGCAGGGTCAGGCTTAGAAGTGCTAGCGCTAAGGCAGCGCGCAGTGATTTGGCGGGCAGTCGCATGAGGGAATCCCTATCTTCCGATATATAAAAGTTGATGGATGATTTTCGATGACGCGTCGCTTCAAGGTGAATCTAGGCTTAGCTCAATTGCTGGTGACTTGTTTGAATTTCAAGCGGGCGCCGGAAACGATGCGTAAAGGTTGATTGAAGTGCGCCATATCAATGACCACCCGACGCTGCGCCGGCCTTTGCTGCAAACGGTGGTCGGGTCATCCAGATCACCGCGATCAGCGCGATAAAAATCCAGCCCAGCACGTGGAACACTTCGTTGAATGAAATCTGGTAACCCTGCTGGGTAATCATGTTGTTGATCACGCTGCTGCCGGCCGTTGCATCGCCGCGACCCAGTTGCGAGATGGCCGTCTGTGCGGTTGGGCTGTAGGGTGTGATGCTTTCCGCCAGCTGCTCGTGATGCACGATGGCGCGGCGATCCCAAAGGAACGTGGTGAGCGAGGCTGCAAAACTGCCACCCAAGGTTCTCAGGAACGTGGCCAGACCGGCGCCGGAAGCGAGCTCGTTCTGCTTCAGATCCGATAGCAGGATAGTCAGCACCGGCATGAAGAACAGTGCAACACCCAAGCCTTGCAGCAACTGCACCATGGCGACATGATAGAAGTCGATGTCGAGGTAAAAACCCGAGCGCAGAAAGCAGGTCGAGCCCATCACCAGAAACGCGCCTGATGCCAGCACGCGCAGGTCGAATCGCGTGGCGTACTTGCCGACCGCGAACGTCAGCAACACCGGTATCACGCCCAGCGGTGCAGTGGCGTAACCGGCCCAGGTGGCGGTATAGCCGAGATTGCGCTGCAGCCACAACGGAATCAGCAGGCCGATCGCAAAGAAGGCGGCGTAGGCAAACATCAGCGATATCGTGCCGTAGCGGAAATTGCGGTGTCGGAACAGTTTGAGATCGACAATCGGGTCTTTGTCGGTGAGTTCCCAGATCACGAACACCGCCAGCGAAATGGCCGACACGATGCTGGTGAGGATGATGAAGTTCGAGTTGAACCAGTCATCGTCATTGCCCTTGTCCAGCACGATCTGTAGCGCACCCACGCCGATGATCAGGGTGATCAGGCCGACATAGTCGATCTTCGGTCGCTGGGTCTGCTCGACGCGGCCCTTCATCTGGTTGGCCACGACCATGCTGGCGAAGATGCCGATCGGCACGTTGATGAAGAAGATCCACGGCCACGAATAGTTGTCGGTGATCAGGCCGCCCAGGATCGGACCGGCGATCGGTGCCACCACGGTCACCATCGCCAGCAGCGCCAGCGCCATGCCGCGTTTTTCCGGCGGATAAATGCCGATCAGCATGCTTTGGGTGATCGGATACATCGGGCCGGCCACCGCGCCCTGAATCGCACGGAACACGATCAGCATGCCCATGCTTTGCGAGATGCCGCATAGAAACGAGGTCAATGCGAACAGCAGGGTGCTCCAGACAAACAGCTTCACCTCGCCGAAGCGGCGCGTGAGGAAGCCGGTCAGCGGCAGCGAGATCGCCATGCTGACCGCGAACGAGGTGATCACCCAGGTGCTCTGGTCATTGCTCACGCCGAGGTTGCCGGCAATCGTCGGCAGCGACACATTGGCAATCGTGGTGTCCAGCACTTGCATGAACGTGGCCAGCGAGAGGCCGATCGTGCTCAGTGCAAGGTTGGGTGGACGGAATGGTTCGGCCATGGGGATCTTCAGTCGGGGATGTCGGGCGCGCAGCCTTCAGGCAGGAGCAGATCGGGTTTGCGCGATTCACCGTGTGATCGCGCAAACCGTTTCCGGTTTAAGCGTTGATCTGTTTAAGCGTTGATCTGCGCCATCATTTGCTGCTGCCCATGTTGTCGTGAATGACCTTGGTGATTTCCAGGTCGGCCTTGGCCAGCTGTTGCTTGTAGACGTCGGTGCTGAACACCGGTTCGGTCGGCGCATGTTGTGACAACGTCGGGCCGCTCTGATCGTGCAGAGTCACGTCCACGGTCACCGACATGCCCAGGCGCAGCGGATGCTGCTCCAGCTGCTGCGGATCGTCGAAGAACACACGAACCGGAATGCGCTGGACGATCTTGATCCAGTTGCCGGTGGCGTTCTGCGCGGGCAGCAGCGAGAACGCGCTGCCGGTGCCGACGCCGAGGCTTTCGACCTTGCCCTTGTAGGTCACCGCGCCGCCGTAGACGTCGGATTTGACTTCCACGGGCTGACCGATACGCATCTTGGTCAGCTGGGTCTCCTTGAAGTTGGCATCGATCCATACGCCATGCAGCGGCACCACCGCCATCAACGCCGTGCCCGGCGCAACGCGCTGGCCGACCTGCACCGAGCGTTTGGCCACATAGCCGTCCACCGGAGCGACCAGCGTGGCGCGCACATCGTCGAGATAGGCCGAACGCAGCCGTGCGGCGGCGGCCTGCACATCGGGGTGCGAGGCGACCACGGTATCGTCGATCAGCACGTTGCTGGTCTTGTACTGCTGCTGCGAGGAGGTCAGGCCACTTTGCGCGGTGTCCAGCGCATCGCGTGCATGCGACAACTCCTCGGCCGAGATGGCACCGGATTTGGCCAGCTCGCGACGGCGGTTGTAGTCGGCCTGGGCTTTCTGCAAGGCGACCATACGCTGCGCTACATCGGCCTTGGCACCATCGACGTTGCTGTACAGGCCGCGCACCTTGCGCACCGTGTTCGCAAGGTCGGCACTGGCTTCGGCGACCATCACATCGGCGTCGCTCGGATCGAGCTGCACGAGCACCTGGCCTGCGTGGACGCGGTCACCGTCATCGGCGCCGATGCTGACTACCGTGCCAGCGACCTGCGGCGTGATCTGCACCACGTTACCGTTGACGTAGGCGTCGTCGGTACCTTCGTACCAGCGGCCATCGAGGAAATACCAGAGCGCCCAGCCGATGATGCCGAGCACCACCACGATGACGAGAATGCGCAGCAGCAGGCCGCGCGAATTCTTCTTCGGTGGCTCGGTGGCCTGGGTGCCGGCCGGCTTGCCGGCGAGCGTGGACTGATCGGGTTTGCCCTGACCAGACGCGTTTGAATCAGGCCGGCTTGGATCAGATTTGTTCTGATCGGATGGTTGGCTGGACATGGTGCTGCCTCAGGAACGTGAAGATGTAAGGGAAGGGGTGGAAATGGATGCGGATGGAGCGGCCGCTGCGGCCTGCGATTTGGCATCGTCGTGACCGGGCAGGCTTTCAGGACGGAAACCGCCGCCCAGCGCCTGGATCAACTGCACCGAAAGATCGACTTGCTGTGCCTGCAAGCCGGCCATCGCCTGCTGGGCAGACAGCAGCTGCTGGCGCACGCTGAGTGCTTCCAGATAGCTGCCGATGCCGGCCTTGTAGCGTTGCTGTGCCAGCTGCCATGCACCGTCGGCGGCATCCACAGCTTGCTGCTGGGCGGTGATCTGCGCTTGTAGCGATCGCAGGCCCGAGAGGTCGTTCGCAACATCGTTGACCGCACCGACCAGAATCTTGTTGTATTGCGCCACGGCTTCGTCGTACTGCGCGTCCTTGCCGGCAAGATTGGCGCGCAGCCGGCCGCCGTCGAAGATGGGCAGGCTGATTGACGGCGCCACGCTGAAGAAGCGCGCTGGTGCTTCAAACAGGTTGCCGCCGCCCAGCACCACCAGCCCGGCATAGGCGCCGATGCTGACATTGGGCAGAAACTGCGTCTTGGCCACCTTGATGTTTTTACTGGCGGCTTCGACGCGCCAGCGCGCGGCAACCAGGTCGGCGCGATGGCCGATCAGATCGACCGGCAGGTTGTCCGGCACCGCCACGGCAGCAGGATTCAGCGTTTGCGGCCGGGTAATCGCCAAGCCACGATCCGGACCCTTGCCGAGTAACACCGACAGCATTGACTGCGCTGTTTCGATCGAATGATTGGCGACGGCGAGCTGTTCGTTCGCGCTGGCGACTTCGGAGTCGCTCTGCCTGAGCTGGATCTGATTGTCGATGCCGGCGGCCACGCGCTGACGCGTCAGCGTGCGTGCGCTGTCGGCACGGCTCAGTTCGGCCTTGGCCACGTCCTGCCCGGCGTACGCGTAGCCAAGCTGCACATAGGCGCGAGCGACATTGGCCGACACCTCGATGCGGGCGGCGCGGCGTTCGATCTCGTACGCACGCGCCTGACCGAGCGCGGCTTCCCACGCGGCACGCTTGCCGCCCCACAGGTCAAGGCTCCAGCTGAAGCTGACATCGGCATATTTGTACGGTGCGGTGTGTCCGTCACCCAGTGGCTGCGCGGTGACCGGCAGCCGTGCGTCGCCGACGCTACCGCTGGCATTGATCTTTGGCAGCCGCGCGGCGTTGGCGATACCGGCCTGTGCCTGCGCCTCGCGTGCCCGCGCATCGGCCACGCCCAGGTCGGGATTGCTTTGCAGCGCTTCGGCGATCAGTGCGCTGAGCTGGGGATCACCCAGCCCGGTCCACCAATCCTCGTTCGGCCACGCGGCTGGGGAGACGTTGAGTCGGGCCAGGCTCTGCTCGGTTTTGAGCGAGTTCGGATCCGTCAGCGTGCCGTCCGAATGCAGGCCGCCACTGTTGGCGCAACCGGCCAGTGCGAGGGTTAATACAGTCGCTGCTGCGAGAAGATGCAGGCGCATGAGTCAAAGTCCAGAGAGTAAAGGTCAGTTCTTGTCGCGAAGCGTGTGCAGCACACGCTCCAGGTAGTCGTGCAATTGCGCTTGCTCGCTGGTGCTCAACGTACGCTGCGCTGCTGCCATGGCGCGATTGCTGCAGGCGAAAGCGGGGTCGCGCCATATGGTATGTCCGGCCTCCGTCAGTTCGATGCGAAGGGCGCGGCGATCCTGCGCATGCGGCGTGCGGCGCAGATAGCCCTTGCGCTCGAGATGGTCGAGCTGACGTGTCATGGCGCCGCCATCGATCTCCACCGCACGGGCCAGTTCGGTTGCCGACACGGTGCCGAGCTCCTGTGACTTCTTGAGGATCAAATACTGCGTAAAACTCAAATCCACATTCTGGCTGGCGAATTCCGCCTCGATGGCACGTACCAGTTCGGAGCGAACCATCGCCAGCAGTGAGCCCAGGCTGTTTGCAGGAGCTTTCGTGTTGAGAGGTTTCTCGGCGGGTGAGGCGGGCGGATGCTGATTCATGCCATGCATTCTATTGCAAGCGATATATTTGTCAAGGCAAATATATTTATCTTTATCTTTGCTCCAGCAAAAGTCGGCTCAAACCTGCTCCAGGCCATTCCAAAGGCGGCCAACGGCCAGCTCGTCAGCCAGCCAGGCACGCAAGGCCGGATCGCGCAGCTCAAACAATTCGAACACGCCCAGCGCCCGCAGGGTCGGCAGCTGTGCCAGCAGCCGCGGCTCCATGGCGCGACGCACGTGCTCGGGGGTCGCGGGATCGAGCATCTGGTGCGCACAGGCGACAAAGGTTTCCAACGGCGATGCTGTCGGTTCGCATTTCACGGTATGCAATTTGATGGGTGGCATGGGAGCCTCCTGAATACGCGGCGGGGCACTGCAACAGGGAGTGATGTCAGAGGTGCATGAGCTTGGCGCCCTCATTCGGTGCGCCCTCATTCGGCCGAAAAACCGCGAGCGGCGGCAGCGGCGGGATTCCAGTCACGCGATGACTGGATAGCCGATAGCTTAGGCAAGTCAGCAACAATCTGATAACGTTATTTGGTCAACTTATATCGAGAACCGGCCATGACGATGTCCAAGCAGCAGGCCCACGAGCTCATCGAGCGCATCGATGGTCCCGCCCTGATCGCTTACTGGTTCAACGACGAGGCTGCCAGCGAATATGGCGAAGGCACGCGCACCTACGACTGGCATCAGCATTTACGCGGGCAGTTCTTTTGCATCGAGAGCGGTCTGGTCCAGGTGCATACACGGCATGGTTCCTGGCTGCTGCCGCCGCATCGCGCCGGCTGGATGCCGCCGGGCGAGCAGCACACGGTCACCATCAGCGGTGCGATGAGCGGCTGGGGCGTATTCATCAGCCCGACGATCGACCACGGCCTGCCCCATCGCCCCTGCGTCATCGGCGTCAGCGAGCTGACCCGTGCGCTGATCCGTCGAGCCAGTTCATGGGCGTGGCATGAACAGCTGAACGATGAGCAGGAGCGCGTGATGACGGTGTTGCTGGACGAAATGCGCCGCGCGCCGCACGAATCGCTCTATCTGCCGATGCCGCTCGATCGCCGACTGATACGCATCGCGCAGGCCATACTCGAACAGCCGCATGACAACCGCGGCCTGGACGACTGGGCGGCCTGGGCCGGTCTGTCCGCGCGCAGCCTGAGCCGGTTGTTCCGCGCCGAAACCGCGCTGAGCTTCGCCCAATGGCGTCAGCAGGCGCGGCTCAGTCGCGGACTCGAGCAACTGGCCGAAGGTACGCCCGTGGCTGCGGTCGCCGACGCGCTGGGCTATGTCAGTGTCAGCGCGTTCGTGGCGATGTTCCGGCGTAACTTCGGTCAGCCGCCGGCCCGTTATTTCGCGCGCCGGCCCATGCCGGCCTGATCAAACGCATGCGTGGTACGTTCTGCGCGCGCATCGAGCGTTGCCGCAGCATCTGGCACTGATTTTCGCCAGCACCAACATCGGCGTAGTGGCCTTGGGTGCGCTGGTCGGGGTGCTTTTTTCTTGAACGATTGAGCCAGGTCAACCTCGGCGGTGTGCTGATGGCGCTGGCGGTGATCGGCATGATCGCCTGGAGTTGATCGCACGACAGTGACTTCTGGGAGATGAAAGCGTACGGCGGCCATGCCTATGCTGAAAACCTCCCGGCGCATCTGGCGCCTTCGTCACCAGGATACTTTTTCCATGCGCAAACTTCCCCTCGCGACGGCGCTGGCCGCCCTGCTGATCAGTGCCGTCGCGGTAGCTGCCGACAAGAAGGATGACCAGCACAAGCCCGATGCAAAACCGGACGCCGCGCTGCTGGAGCCACAGTCCTCGACCACCGATGGCTCGGTGTCGGTCGAAGGTCACAGCATCAGCTACAAGGCGGTCGCCGGCACGCTGGTGCTGCATGGCAGCGGCGACAAGGAGAACGAGCCGCAGGTCAGCATGTTCTACGTCGCCTACATGAAGAAAGGCGTGGAGCCGGGCAAGCGCCCGGTCACCTTCATCTATAACGGCGGCCCGGGTTCGGCCACGGTGTGGCTGCACATGGGGGCGTTCGGTCCCAAGCGCGTGGTGACTGCCGACGATAGCCATACAGCGGCTGCGCCCTATGGCCTGGTCAACAATAACTACAGCCTGCTCGATGCCACCGATGTGGTGTTCATCGACGCACCAGGGGCCGGCTTCAGCCGCCTGATTGCCGCCGACGACGACAAGTCCAAGCGCGACGAGCAGATGAAGGATCGCAAGAAGGCGATCTACAGCGTAGACGGCGATGGCCACGCGTTCGCGCAGTTCATTACGCAGTTTCTGTCGAAGTACGGCCGCTGGAATTCGCCAAAATATCTTTTTGGCGAAAGCTACGGCACCACGCGCTCGGCCGTGCTGGCGAATATTCTGGAGAACGAGAACAGCGTCGATCTCAACGGTGTGATCCTGCTGTCGCAGATTTTGAATTTCGACACCAGCATCGATGGCCCGCAGTTCAACCCGGGCATCGATCTGCCGTACGAACTGGCATTGCCCACGTTCGCCGCCACCGCGTTCTATCACCACAAATTGCCGCAGCAGCCGGTGGCGCTGGAACCGTTCCTCGAAGAAGTGAAGCAGTACGCGCTGGGCGACTACACACAGGCATTGATGGCCGGTTCGCGACTGGGCGACGCGCAGAAACAGGCGGTGGCGCAGAAGCTGCACCAGTACACCGGCCTGCCGGTCGACTACCTGCTGAAGGCGAATCTGCGGGTGAGCGGCGGCATGTTCGAACATGAACTGCAGGCCGGCGACGACATCACCACCGGCCGGCTGGACAGTCGTTTCTCCGGCCCGTCACTCGATCCGATGGGCAAGGATTCCGAATACGATCCGCAGTCCTCGGCGATCAGCTCAGCTTATATCGCCGCGTTCAACGACTATGTGCGCCGTGACCTGAAGTTTGGCGATGGCCAGCAGTACCACGAGTTTGCGGACGTCGATCATTGGGATTTCTCGCACAAGGCGCCAGGCGTGGATGGCGAGGCACTGCAGTCGTCGACCAACGTGATGCCGGATCTGGCGACGGCGATGAAGACCAATCCCAATCTCAAGGTCTACCTGAACGGCGGCTATTACGATCTGGCCACGCCGTTTTTTGCCGCCGACTATGAGATGCATCACATGCCGATACCGACCAGCCTCGAGAGCAATATCAGCTATTCGTGGTATCCATCCGGACACATGGTCTACGCACACGAGGCCTCGCTGAAAGAGCTGCACGACAACGTCGCCCGCTTCATCGAGCAGACCGACAACGTCAAACGCTGATTGAGCTTCGCCGCCGGGCGTTCAGCGTTTCGGCGGCACGGTGTGGCGCGGTGCGGTTGAGCCGCGCACCACCAGTTCGGGACGGAAACCTTCGTTGACTGTGCTCAGCACTTCGCCGTTGGCTTCACGCTGCAGGTCGTCGATCAACCGCTTCGCCGCGTGACGGGCGATTTCTTCGGTGGCCTGGCGTGCGGTGGTCAGTGCCGGCCACGACTGCTTGGAAAACGGACTGTCCTCGAATCCGGCGATCGACAATTCGTACGGCACGTTGATGCCGTCCGAATGCGCCGCTGCCAGCACGCCGGCAGCGATCTCGTCGTTGGAGCCGAAGATCGCGGTGGGGCGATCCTTCAGCGCCAGCAATTTACGCGCGCCACGGAATCCATCGTCGAAAGTAAAATCGCCGGGCAGGACCAGCTTGCGATCCAGCGCGATACCGTAATCCCTCAGCGCATCCTCGTAACCCTGGTAACGCTCGGGGCTCGAGCGGTGCTCCCGCCCGCCCCACAGAAAACCGATGCGTTGATGGCCGAGCTGGATCAGATGTTCGGTGATCGCATAGGCCGCATCGCGGTCGTCAACGTAGACGCAGGGATAGCCGTCCTGCGGATCCTGCCGCGCCGAAATGATCCGCATGAAAGGGATCTTGGCTTCCGTCAGCGTGCGAATCAACTCCGGTTGTTCCGACATCGGCGGTGCCAATACGAGGCCAGCTAGCCGCGAGCGACGTGCCAGCTCGCACAGTTCGTCGGCCAGCTTCGGTGAGGACGAGTCGCAGGGATGAATCTGCAGGCCGAAGCCGCCGCTGCGGCACGCCGACAGCACGCCGAGCTGCATGTTGATGATGTAATGTGCGTTCGGGTTGTCGTAAACCAGGCCCAGCGCGTATGCACGCGTACTGCGCAAACTGCGCGCGGATGGATCGGGCTGATAGCCAAGCGCGTCGATCTCGCGCTGCACCTTGGCGCGCGTTCGCGCATGCACCGACGGCTCATTGTTGATAACGCGCGACACCGTCTTCAGCGAGACGCCTGCCTTTTCTGCGACATCCTTGATAGTGGAGCTGCGCAACCGCTAAACCTCATCCGTCGACTGTGATGGCAGCGCCATCGCGCCGACAACACCGCACGTGGCGTGCGGCGTTGCGTGCATCCTAGCGTATGGCCATGACCAGGGCGACCACGAATGAAGCCGCCGGGCCGGATTCCGGTTACTGCTGCTGGCCAACGCGATGACCGGCGAGTCCGTAAAACAGAATGTACAGATAGCAGGGCACCATCAACAGCAGAAACGCTAGCTGGAAATCGACATGCTCCTTCAGATGCACGAACAGCTGCGGTATCACTGCACCACCGGCAATCGCCATGATCAACAAGGCCGAGCCACGTTCGGTGAGCGCGCCCAGTCCCTTGATCGCCAGCGGAAAGATCGCCGGCCACATCATCGCGTTGGCAAAACCCAGCGATGCGACAAAGCCAACCGACAGATAGCCGTGGGTTAGAAATGCACCGATCGAAAACAGCACGCCAAGCACCGCCGAGATTGCCAGATAGCGCTGCTGCGAAACAATTTTCGGAATCAGCAGCAGGCCGGCGACGTAGCCCAGCAACATCGCGCCCAGCGTAAATGCGGTGAAGAACTTGGTTTGATCCAGCGGCAGATTAAAGCCGGCGCCATAGGTGCCGATCGCGTCGCCGGCCATCACTTCGACGCCGACATACACGAACAGGCACAGCACACCCAGCCACAGATGCGGAAAATGCGTGATGCCACGCGATGCGGTTGCATCGCCGACACGTGCAGGTGTGCTGTTGGCCGAGGCTGACTCGATATCCGGCAGCGAGGAACGCGCAATCCAGATCGCCAGCAGCACCAGCACGCCGGCGATCACCATGTACGGCACATGGACTCGCGAGGCGAATTCGTTGAGCAGCAGCTCGCGCGTGACAGGATCAGCCGCCTTCACCTTCTGATCGAGATCGCCAATGCCGTGTAGCACCAAGGTGCCGATCAGTATCGGCGCCAGGATGCCGGCCACTTTGTTGCAGATGCCCATGAATGCGATGCGCTGCGCCGCGCTGTCGATCGGGCCGAGAATACTGATGTACGGATTCGATGCGGTTTGCAGCAGCGACAGCCCGGCACCGATGACAAACAGTCCAGTCAGTGCGCCGGCGAACACACGCATGCTGACGAACTGGCCGAACAGAAGCGCACCGATAGCCATTACGAACAGTCCCAGCGCCATGCCTTTTTTCATGCCGGTACGGCGCAGCACCAATGAGGCAGGCAGCGACAGAAAAAAGTACGACAGATAAAACGCTGATGGCACCAAAAACGCATTGAAGTCGTTTGTCTGAAAAGCGAGTTTGACGAAGGTGATCAGCGGCCCGTTGAGCCAGGTGACAAAACCGAAGATGAAAAACAGCATGCCGATAATCATCATCGGTCCGAAATTCGTGCGTGCGGCTGGCGCCGCCGTCAGTGTCGCTGCCATCGATGATTCTCCCCGGGTGCTTCGATCTGGTTGATCTGGTCATTCACGACGTCATCGGCCGACTGGCGGTGGCATCACGAATGTCTCTTTATTGGCCGTAAAGTGCATCGTTGTCAATTCGCGTCGCACAAAAGCGCCATGCTCGTTTGACGACTTCACGGTTGCCAAGCCGTCTGATCCAGCTTATGCGGCACTGCGACAGTTAGCGATACGGGCGAAATTTATCTTCTTTTAACCTGATATCTGGCCATTTGAAGGCGTTCCTCATGTCATCTCGCCAATAGTTCATGGAAGGATGTTGCGGTGCCACGCAACGCGGAAAAATAAATTTGATCGCAAAGTTGACAACGTTGTCATTTTAATCTCAGACTCCGTCAAATCAGGCCCGCAACAGGCCAGCGGTGATCCACCGTTGTCCGGTCGAGGCCATACCGTTGTCGGGAGAACGGAGTGGGGGAAGTCGCCAATCAGCGTCATGCATCGGAGCCGCAGGCAGCAACGCTGCCTGGTACGCCGGTGTCTGGCGAGTCAAGCCAAATCGTCGAAGCGTTGAATCGACCGTTCCTCGCCGCCGATGTGGGCGGCACGCATGCGCGCATCGCTCTGGTGGCACGCAGCACGGACAGTAAAACGCCGGTCAACGTGTTGCATTACCACCGCTACAGCTGCGTCGAATGGTCCAGCCTAGGCGCGATGCTGCAGGATTTTGTGGTGCAGCTGGCCGGCACGCCGCACGCTGCCGCAGCCAGACATATCGATCGCTGTGCTCTGGCTTGCGCCGGCTATGTGCTCGACGGCGTCATCATCAACGAAAATCTGCCCTGGCCTGTGCCGATCGCTCCGATTCGCGAAGGCCTGGGCATCGACAAGCTGGAAGTGATCAACGATTTCGAGGCGGTGGCCTACGCCACCCAATTCATCGACGCATCCGAGACGCGACCGATCATCGAAACCGCGCAGCCGATATCGACCGGACCGATGCTGGTGATGGGGCCAGGCACAGGGCTCGGTTCCGCGGTGTTATTGCCAGGCCAGCCGCGGGCGCGGGTGCTGCCGACTGAAGCGGGGCTGGTGGCGCTGGCGCCCGGCACCGAACGCGAGATCGAAATCCTGCGCGTCTTGCGCCGCGACCGTCCATACGTGGCGTATGAAGACGTACTGTCCGGTCCCGGTCTGCAGAGGCTCTATCGCGTGCTGTGCGAATTGCGCGGCGGCGAAGCCAGCCTGCACACGCCAGCACAGATCACCGGCGCGGCCCTGGCTGGCACGGACGCCGCCGCACTGGAGTCGCTCAATGTTTTCTGCGGGCTGCTCGGCAGCTTCGTTGGCGACCTGGTGCTGCTGTATCGCGCCAGTGGCGTGTATCTGGCTGGCGGCATTCTGCCGCAGATCCAGTTTTTTCTGCAGACCAGCACCTTTGCCGAACGCTACTTCAACAAGGGCGTGATGCGTGCCTTTCTGCAACAGGTTCCAGTACGACTGATCGAGCACGGCCAGCTTGGTGTCATTGGCGCCGCAGGCTGGTTTCTGGACACGGTGCATGAAGAGGAGGCGACATGAAGAGTGAGTGCACCCGATCGGGTAACACGAGATCAGGTAACACGGCGCCAAGCCGCAAACGTACACCAGGACTTACGTAAACCAGGGATACGCAAACCAGTCCAATGCCGCGCACCACGCCGGCCTTGATCCGCATCACCTCTGAGGGGAGGACATCATGAATTATCGCAAGACTCTGCTAGCCGCCAGCATCATCACCAGCCTGTGTATGTCTGCAGCGGCGTTTGCCGCCGATGGTGCGCCGACACCGAGCGCACCGGCACAGGATACGTCCAGCCAGTCGACTACAACCACGCCAGCGCCAGCCGCCACGCAGGAAACACGCGACGCCAACTCGAAGAAGGTCACTAACCTGGTCGGCGTTACCGTCACCGGCATTCGCGCCAGCCTGCAGGCATCGATCAACACCAAGCGCAACGCTGATGCGATTGTCGATGCGATCACCGCCGAAGACATCGGCAAGTTTCCCGCCAGCAACGTGGCCGAGGCGTTGGCGCAGATGCCCGGCATCACGCTCGATCGCAGCATCCCCGGTACCCAGCGCGTCTCGATCGACGGTATCGATCCCAGCCTCAACCTCACCCTGCTCGATGGCCATCCGGTGGCGCAGGCGATCTGGCTGTACGGCGACAGCCCGAACCGCGGCTTCAACTACTCGCTGCTCGCACCGGACGTGATCGGCAAGCTCGAGGTCTACAAGAGCCCCGAGGCGCGCCTGCCGGAAGGCGCGATCGGTGGCACCGTGATCATGCACACGGTCAAGCCGCTGGATGTGCCGTCGAATACGCTGAGCGGTTCGTTTGGTGACAACTACAACGACATGGTCGGCCACGGTCGTCCGTCCGCGTCGGTGTTTTATAGCTGGAAAAGCGATGACAATACCTTTGGCGTCGACGTTTCCGCCCAGCACCACGAGCAGTTCGGTGATCGCCAAGGTCTGGAGAACTACGGTTATTCCAGCGTGGCCTCGGTCAACACCGCCGCGCTGGCTGCGGGTAACACTGCGATCCAGAAGGAGCTCAACTCCGGCGCGATCAAGGCTACCGACCAGATCCCGAACCAGGTCAGCGCCACCAACTTCCAGCAGACCGAAAAGCTCGACAGCGTTACCGTCAACCTGCAGTGGAAGCCGACCGAGAATTTCTCCTCGACCGTTGGTTTGATGTACGTCAGGGACAACCTCGACAACCTCAACCAGTCGATGTATCCGTGGGCAACCAACAGCCCGGGCGGCATCACCTCGCTGACCGAAGGTCCCAATGGGATCATCACCAGCGGCACCCAGGCCGGCACCGCCTGCCTCAACAACCTCAATTGCGTCAGCACCGCGCACACCTACACCGACAACAACGCGCGCATCTCGACCATCACGACCAAGGGCATCGACTGGCAGGGCGAGTACAAGGGTGATGGCTGGCGCTTGAACGGGCAGGTCGGCGTGAGCACGTCGCGCGACCCGATGGAGCAGGCGGTCAAGGAAATCTTCTACGGCGGCGGCTTCGACTGGAGCCTGTCCAAGGGCCCCCAGTACACCGATCCGACAACGGCCAACAACCCGGCCTACTGGGCTGACAATGGCTGGGGCGGCAACCTCGGCAAGGAGCTTTACAAGGCCAAGGACACTTACGGCCAGCTCGATTTCAGCAAGGATTTCGACGGTTTCCTCAACGAGTTGCTGATCGGTGCGCGCTACAGCTCGCATTGGGAAAGCCAGGTGTTGAATGTCTACACCGGCGCGGAGACGCTCACACTCGACCAGATCGGTTACGGCGGTCTCAGCGACCTGGATGGTTCGTCCAGCCTGGGTCTGACCGACAGCTCGATCCACCACGTACAGACGTCCGGTTCCAGCGCCATCTTCAACGCCATTCTTGGCACGCCAGGCTTTGGTACGGCGCAGGATGCCAACTCCTACTGGGACAACACCTTCAACGTGCAGCAGCAGAACAGTGCGGCGTATGCCCAGCTGAACTTCGGCAACGATGACGTACACGGTAACCTCGGCGTACGCTTCGTGCATACCAAGTTCACCGACAGCGGTTACAACGTTCCCGGCGTGTGCGCGTCGGCCGATTCGTTCGATTGCACCTTCCCGACCGGTTTTGGTTACGTCACCCAGAACAGTACGCGCAACGACTGGCTGCCAGCCTTCAACATTGCCTGGAACTTGGCACCGGACTTCATTCTGCGTGGCGCGGCGTCGGAGACGGTGGCCTATGCACCGTATAACCAGATGGCACCGTACTTCCAGGCGAATGACACGGTGCTCACTGCCGCTGCCGGCAACCCTGACCTGAAACCCTACCGCTCGCTCAATGCCGACCTGTCGGCAGAGTGGTACTTCAACGATACGTCGGTATTGGCTGTATCGGGCTTCTACAAGAGCATCCTCAATTACATCGTCAATGCGGCGACGATGCAGGAACGCATCAATGGTTCCTGGACCATTCCTGGCTACCAGACCAGCGCTGCTGCGCTGATCGCCACCGGCCAGTGCACGGCGGCAGGTATCTGCGACTACAACGTCACTGCGCCGGTCGATGGCGGTCGCGCCAAGGTCAAGGGCGGCACCATCAGCTACCAGCAGGCCTTCAGCGATACCGGCTTTGGCATCCGCGCGAACTACACGTACTCCAATGCGTCAACTGCGACCGGCGGCGCGCTGCCTTACAACTCCAAGAACGCCTACAACCTCAGCCCGTACTTCGAGCAGGGGCCGTATAGCGCCAGCGTCTCCTATGGCTGGCGGTCCAGCTATCTGGCCGGTGGTTATGTGGCGGGTGCGCCGGCGACCTATGTCGACGGCTACAAGGAACTTGACGCTACCGCGGGCTACGAGTTCAACAAGAACTTCTCGGTCAACCTCAACGCACTCAACCTGCTCAACTCGACATACCGTGCTTACCTGGGCAGCAAGACCCAGTTGTCCGAGGAATATGTCACCGGTCGCCAGTACATGCTGAGCGCGCACTTCAAGTTCTGATCGACCAGCTCTGATAGACAAGCACTGATCCACCCGTAACGTTTCACCATCAGGTTCTCTTCTTGAGGTTTTCTTCCCCCACGGACCTGGCACTCTTGCCAGGTCCATTTTTTTTGGTGGGAAACATTGATGGGCAAGGCGGTAGCTCATTGGAGCTGCCGTTACCACAACGTCGCCGCCGAGACACGCCATGAATCTTGCACGCCTTGTTGTCTGTCTCAGCTTTTGTTCGGCGGCCGTTATGGTTCATGCGGCGACGTCAGCGGTTTCTCCTCCACTGATTCCGTTACCAGCGCGTATCAGCTATGTGGATGGTGCGTTTGATGTCGATGCAAAGACGCCGATCGTGGTGGCTGATCGTGATGCAGCGACGCGCAAGACAGCGGATTATCTGGCTGGCATCGTTGCGCGGACGCGTGGCCTGCATCTGCGGGTTGAAGAACACCCGGCATCTCCGAAAGCCATCGTGCTGCAGCGTGATCCGCAGGTCGCGATGGCGAATCGCGAAGGCTATGCGCTTGACGTTACACCGCAGGGTATTCGCATCAGCGCACGCGACGCTGCTGGCCTGTTCTATGGTGCGATGACGCTGGCACAGCTGCTTACGCCAGATGACAAACACGGCCCAGTACACGTGGTGGCCATGCACATCAATGATCAGCCGCGCTTTGTCTGGCGCGGGCTGATGCTGGACTCGGCGCGCCACATGCAGAGCATTGCCGAGATCGAAACACTGCTCGACCAGATGGCCCAGCACAAACTCAACACCTTCCACTGGCATCTCACCGACGACCAGGGCTGGCGCATCGAGATCAAGCGTTACCCCGAGCTCACCCGCACCGGCGCCTGGCGCACGCCGGTCGATGCTGGACGCGACGGCCAGCCGCTGCGTTATGGCGGCTTCTATACCCAGGAGCAGATTCGTCAGCTCGTCGCCTACGCCGCTGCGCGCTACATCACCGTGGTGCCGGAAATCGACATGCCCGGTCATGCGCAGGCGGCGGTCGCCTCCTATCCGTTCCTTGGCGTCACCGGCAAGCGGCCACCGGTGTCCGAGGACTGGGGCGTGCATCCGTATCTCTACAACGTCGACGATGCGACGTTTACCTTCATGGACAACGTGCTCGACGAAGTGATGGCGCTGTTCCCCTCGCACTACATCCACGTCGGTGGCGACGAGGCGGTCAAGGATCAGTGGAAGGCCTCGCCGGCTGTCCAGGCGAAGATGCATGCGCTGGGGCTGAAGGACGAGGATGCGCTGCAGGGCTGGTTCATCAGCCGACTCGGCAGTTACCTCTCCGCGCACGGTCGCCGGTTGATTGGTTGGGACGAGATCCTCGGAGGTGCGGTGCCGGCCGATGCAGCGGTGATGTCATGGCGCGGCACCCAAGGTGCGATCGACGCGGCGCGACAGGGTCACGATGTGGTGCTGTCGCCATCACCCGACCTGTATTTCGATCAACTGCAGAGCGATCGGGCGGACGAAATCGCAGGGCGCATTCCGGTCAGAAGTCTGGCCAGCGTGTATGCGTTCGAGCCCGTGCCCAAGGCGCTCAATGCGTCACAGGCAACGCATGTACTCGGTGCGCAGGCCAATGTGTGGACCGAGCACATGCCGACGATCGCGCACGTGGAGCACGCCATGTTTCCACGACTCGATGCGCTGAGCGAGGTGGATTGGTCGCCCGCGGCGGCACGCGATTGGCATGGCTTTCTGGCGCGCCTGCCTGCGCAGTTCGCGCGCTATCGTGAACAGCAGATCGGCTACGCGGACAGCGCGTTCGCGCCGGATATCACGGTCGATCGGACCATCGCACTGACCACTGACGCAGCACAGCTCACGCTGACCAATCAGACCGGCGATGACACATTGCACTACACGCTGGACGGCAGCGTGCCGACCGTCGCCTCGCCGCTGTACAGCACACCGCTCGCGGTGAAGCTACCGTTGACCGTGCGTGCTGCGGCCTTCAGCAGCAGCGGCATGTTGCTGGCATCGCCGCGTCAGCGTCTGCTGGATCGGACCAGCCTGCTCAGCGTCAGCGGCAACGCCATGCCGAACTGCCCGGGCAGCGATTTCCGTCTGCGCGTGCAGCCGATGCCCGACGCCGTTTCATTGGCACCGGTCTATAGCATCAACGTATTCGACAGCTGCCAGTTCTACCCCTCCACACCGATGGATGGCATGACGCGCATCCACGTCGATGCCGTACGGTTGCCGCGCAATTACCAGCTGGCACACGATGCGAAGCTGGTGGTATCGCGTCCGCACAGCACGCCGTTCGGCGAGTTGGTGGTGCATCTGGATGGCTGCGATGGCGATGTATTGGTCACGCTGCCGTTGCCTGATCCGTCGCGCAGTGTCCGGCGCTTCCCGCTCGACGCGGCGTTGCCCATGTCGCACGGTTCGCATGCGCTATGCCTGATCTACTCCGCCCCCATCGAGGGTGATCTCTATGCGCTCGACCGCGTCACTTTGCTGACGGGCAAGGCAACGGGCGATACGCGCTGATGAGCACTGCTCCACACCGGCTCGCCTCGGTCGATGCATTACGCGGCTGTACCGTAGCGGCGATGCTGCTGGTCAATGATCCGGGTGATTGGGGCCATGTCTACGTGCCGCTGGATCATTCCGTATGGAACGGCTGCACACCGACCGACCTGATCTTTCCCGTGTTCCTGTTCGTGGTCGGCGTCTCGGTGGCGCTAGCCATGTTGCCGCGACTGGAGCAAGGTGTTGTGCCGCGACCGTTGATCCATGCCGCGCTGTGGCGGGCACTGCGTATCCTCGCGCTTGGCGTGGCGATCAACCTGCTGGCATGGCTGTTGATGCCCGGTGCCCATCTGCGTTTTCCGGGCGTATTGCAACGTATAGGCGTGTGCTTTGCGGGCGTCGCGCTGTTCGCGATTTATACGAAACCACGCACGCAATGGGCGGCGATTGTGCTGTTGCTGATCGGCTACGCGGCGCTGCTATGCTGGGGCGGCTCGCTGGCACCATGGACCAACATCACCAGCCGGGCTGACAGCGCGGTGTTCGGTCGCTTCGTCTACTTGATCGATCCGGCCACGGGTCGTGGGCACGATCCGGAGGGTCTGCTCGGCACGCTGCCGTCACTCGCCACGGCCTTGCTGGGCCTGCGGGCGGGATGCTGGCTGCGCCAGGGGCAAAGAAAAACCTTACTGATAGCGGGCCTGGTTGCGCTGGTGGTTGGCGTGCTGTGGTCGTTATGGCAGCCGTTCAACAAGAATCTGTGGACGCCTTCGTTCGTACTGTGGTGCGCGGGCTGGTCGATGCTGGCTCTGCTGGCTTTTCATGTGCTGGTGGATCGCTATGGCTGGCCGGCGCTGGGCCGACGTTTCGGCATCAATGCCATCGCAGCCTACGCCGGCTCCGAGCTGATGCAGATCGTGCTGCCCGCGCTTGGCTGGCAGGAGCCTCTCTATCAACACGTGTTTGCCAAGCCACTCACGCCGCTGGTCGGCGCTTATATGGCGTCGCTCGCTTACGCGCTGGCTTTCGTCATGGTCTGGTGGCTGATCGTGTACGCGCTGGATCGGCGGCGGTGGTATCTCAGGCTTTGACGGGTGAGGCAGTGCGTAAGGGCACCTCTAAAAACCTACTGCGCTCGATAATTTGCGCGTCGGCGGTGCTCGGAATCCTCACATACTCGTATGTATGCTCCGGTTCCTGCGCTCCGGCGACGCACAAATTTTCTTCGCTCGCTACGGTTTTTAGAGGTTCCCGTAAGTCAGTGATTATTGCTGCGCGGCCATACTGTCATTCAGCGGCATGGCATGCCGCAGCAGGGCGTGCTGTGCGAGCTGGATATCGGCCGAAGAAAGCTCGATCAGCGGCGTGATCTTGCCGGCGATCAGCGCCGCGATGGCCATGCCGTCGCGGTAAAGCACGCGCGAGCCCGCCAGCGCGGGTACCTTGTCACCGACCAGCACCGTGCCGACCAGATTCAGTGGATCGCAACCGCTGAGGCAGACCAGCTCGTTCGCATCCGCGCGTTTGCGCACGGCGCGTAGCGGCGCGATGGCCTCGGGCAGCGCGAACTGCTCGCCGACCAGGCCTTCGACGAAGCGACCACCACGAATCTCGCCGCGTGCCTCCAACCGCTGATACACCCGCCGCAGTTCCCGCCACGGTGGGAGCCACGGTGCCTCTCGCTCCAGCAACTTCCAGAACACCACGCCGTAGCGGCGCAGCAGGGTGCGCGCGATGTGCTCGATGGCCTCGGGGTCGCGCTCGCTGGAGGGTGACGTACTCGCGCTGCGCGCCAGCGACCACCGTCCCGCATCCTCGATGCCATTGAGCGCATGCCGGCGCATGCGCCGATGCCGATGGGCGTCGCGTTTGGCGGCAGGCAGTAGCAGGGCGCGCATGCCGGCGAAGCTGTCGGCGCTGACGCGACCGGCCGCGACCAGCTCGCCCAGGGCATCTTCCATTTCAGTGCGCAGCAGTCGCGTGGCGCTCATCAGTTCATCGAAGAACAGCGCGCCCTGCGCCTGCAGCGCGTCAGCCACGGCCTGGGCGCGTGACGACAACAGAACATCCTGTTGATCGGAACCTGATGCTATGGACGTCCAGACGGCCATACTTCGCCGTGGCAAAAGCACGATCGGCGTGCTTCGCACCGGACCGCCACCACCGCCACTACCGTTGCGCAGACGACTCCAGCCAATTCGGCCGGCGCGGCACAGATCATCCAGCCAGCTGATCGAATAGTCACCGACGCGCGCCGGCAGGATTTCCGATTCCCATGCCCCGGCGGCGGCCTCGAAGCCTTCCAGCTGGCTCAGCGTGGCGTGCAGCGCATCCGGTCCGCTGAGTCGGGTAGCGATCGATACATGCTGCCAGTCGAACAGAAAACGTATCAACTCGCGCCGGCTCACCGGTTCTATCTCGCGCCGCAGCCGACCCAGCGTATAGCGATGGATGCGTGCCAGCAGGTGTCGCTCACACCATTCGGTATCTCCGGGCTGAGCGGTGAAACGGCCCTGCATCACATAGCCTTCGGACTGTAGCCGGCTCAGCACGATGTCTATGTCGCTTATGTCGACGGCCAGCGATCTGGCGAGAACGGCTGTCGTGACCGGGCCCAGGCCGCCGAGGCGATGCCGTACCAGTTCCAGCAATGCATCGTCGCGATTCCAGACTTGCGTCGCATACCCGGCCGGTGCATCGATGGCGGGCTGCATCGGCGACGACGCATGCACCACCTGCCAGAGCGGCAGCTTCTCGGCGCAGGTCCATACCTCGTTGTCCTGGCCAAGCGTGAGTCGTGTCGCGCGATGCGACCTGCCCAGGGTTTGCAGTCGCTCATTCCAGCCGGTGTTAGCCTCGGCCTCTGACGCGGTAACGAAGCCGAGCACATTCAACGCCTCGTGCATCTCATCCGCGTCGCGCACCTGCGGCCACGCTTCGTCACGCACGGCGGCGATGGCCTCAGGGTCGAGACGACCGAGATCGTCCGCGCTGTCGGCGCCGTTCCACTGGCGCGACTGCACCGCCTGGGTGCGCCGCTCCTCCAGTGGTGCATCGTCGAGGAAGGCATACGGTGCGGCGTTGAGCACTTCGGCGGCCAGCGGGCTGGGGCCGGTGAGGTCGCGTGCCACGACGCGGATAGCGCCGCCTTCCATCGCACGCAGCACCTCCAGCCAGCCGTCGGTATCCATCGCTTCGCGCAGGCAGTCGTGCATGGTCTGGTCGACCAGCGGGTGCTTGGGCACCTCGCGCTCGCCGACGATGTTTTCCAGGCAGGCCACCTGATCGGGAAACACCGCAGCCAGCAGATCTTCGCTCTTCATCCGCTGCAATGGCGGCGGCACCTTCTTGCCGGAGACGAACCGCGGCAGTGCCAGCGCAGTGACCGCGTTCCAGCGCCAGCGCGCACCGAACAGCGGCGCATCGAGCAGGGCCTGGATCAGCACGTGCTCGGCTGTGTTGGAGTGCAGGTAGTGCGCGACCTCTTCCAGCGTGAAGCTATGACTGGTTGAGAGCGACAGCACGATCGCATCCTCGGTCGCTGCAGCTTGCAACTCGAAGTTGAACTGGCGACAGAAGCGCTTGCGCAGCGCCAGCCCCCACGCGCGATTGATGCGGCTGCCCCACGGCGTATGGATCACCAGCTGGGTACCACCGGATTCGTCGAAGAAGCGCTCCAACACCAGGGTGGTCTGCGTCGGCAGCACGCCGAGTGCGGCCTTGGCGCGGGCTAGATAGTCGACCAGCTGCTGCGCGGCGGCGGCATCCAGTTGCAGCTTATCGCGCAGCCACATTAGCGCTGCTGTCACACCTCCGGCATCGAGTTGTGTTTCAACCTCACTGCGCAAACGAGACACGCCGAACGACAGTTCCTTGCTGCGCCCCGGCGCTTCACCCAGCCAGAACGGAATGCTCGGCGGCGCGCCGTGCGCATCCTCCACGCGCAGACGGTCGCGCTCGACACGCTGGATGCGGTAGCTGGTGTTGCCTAGCTGAAAGATATCGCCGGCCATGCTCTCGACCGCGAAATCCTCGTTCACCGTGCCGACGATGATCGTCTGCGGTTCCAACACGACCTTGTAATCGGCGGTATCGGGAATGGTGCCGCCGGACATCAGCGCGGTGAGCCGTGCATTGCGCCGTGCACGCAGCTGGCCGTGTACCGCATCGCGATGCAGGTAAGCCGCACGCGGCCCCTGGCGCGTGGTGAAACCCTCGGCCAGCATCTTCACCACCGCATCGAAATCGCCGCGGGACAGTGCGCGATATGGCCATGCGCGACGCACCAGCTCGTACAGCGCATCCTCACTCCATTCCTGGCAGGCGACCTCGGCGATGATCTGCTGCGCCAACACGTCGAGCGGCTGCGGCGGCAGGATGAGCGCATCGAGCTCACCGCGCCGTACGCAGTCCAGCAGGGCAGTGCATTCGATCAGATCGTCGCGCGTGGCGGGAAACAGCCGAGCCTTCGGCGTGCCGCTGATGCTGTGGCCGGAGCGGCCTGCGCGCTGCAGAAACGCGGCGATCGAACGCGGCGAACCGAGCTGGCACACCAGATCGACGTCGCCGATATCGATGCCCAGCTCCAGTGATGCGGTAGCCACCAGCACCGACAGCTCGCCGCGCTTGAGCCGCTGCTCGGCATCCAGCCGAAGCTCCTTCGACAGGCTGCCGTGATGCGCGGCCACGTTCTCCTTGCCGAGCCGTTCGGACAGATGCCGCGCCGCCCGCTCGGCCATCCGCCGTGTGTTGACGAACACCAGTGTGGTGCGATGCGCCTGCACCAGCCCTGCGACCTGGTTGTAGACCAACTCCCAGCTGTCGTTGGACATCACCGCTTCGAGCGGCACCGGCGGCACGGTGATCGCCAGATCGCGCTGGCGGGTATGGCCGACATCAATGATGGTGCAGGAACTTTCGCCCGCTTCTCCAGGCGGCGGCGCGCAAGGCAAGGAGCCGACCAGGAAGTTGGCCACTTCTTCGATGGGTTTTTGCGTCGCCGACAAACCGATGCGCAGCAAGCGCCGCTGGCACAGCGATTCCAGTCGTTCCAGCGACAGCGCCAGATGCGAACCTCGCTTGCTGCCAGCAATGGCGTGAATCTCGTCGACGATGACCGAGCGCACGCCGGCCAGCATCGCCCGGCCGGAAGCGGAACCCAGCAGCACGTAGAGCGATTCGGGCGTGGTCACCAGGATGTGCGGCGACTGCTTGCGCAGCAACGCGCGCTCGGCCTGCGGCGTGTCGCCAGTGCGAACGGCAGTGCGAATGGCCACATCGGGCAGGCCGAGTTTTTCGAGTTCTTCGCGAATGCCCTGCAGCGGCACGTCCAGATTGATCTGGATGTCGTTCGACAACGCCTTCAGCGGCGATACGTAGAGCACGCGGGTGGCGTCGGGCAGTACGCCACCGCTGGCCACACCTTCGCAGACCAGCGCATCGATCGCGGCCAGAAACGCGGTGAGCGTCTTGCCTGAACCGGTCGGTGCGGCCACCAGCGTGTGCCTGCCCGCGCGAATCGACGGCCATGCCTGTACCTGCGCCGCCGTGGGCGCTGAAAAGGCCTGGCGAAACCAGCCCGCGACGGCGGGGTGGAAGGCGTTCAGTCCGGCAGCGTCCAGGGAGTTGGAATCCAAGCGCATCGGCGATGGTCCGTGCGGCGGCGAAAGGGTACTCACCTGATCATATATGGGGATGCTGCAAGGCCGGTCAAACGAGCATGCCTGACTGCCCGTTCATCGCCAGATCAGTGCCGGTGCAAGTGCCGAGCAGGCATGTCAATATCCGCGGGCGGCCGTCGCCTGTCAGGATTCCGGGGGAGTTCAACGACGGCTTTCATGCAAGGGATATTCATGCACGTTTTGCGAGTGATTTGGTGCCACGCTGGCGCCTCGGCTTCGATGCTGCAGCGGCTGGCACTGGTGTTATTGATCGGGCTGTGTGGCGCAACCACTGCGCATGCCGCCAGCCTCGATCCGGCGATCTTGCCGAAGATTCAGGCGGCCACGTTTGAAGTGGTGGCGGCCAAGCCGCTGAACGATCCGCTGACTTACGAAAAGCCGCTGCCGCTGGAGCTGTTGCCGTTTCAGGAACGCAACGACAAGTATTTTTCGATCGGCACTGCGTTCGCGATCGGCCATAACCGCTACGTCACCGCGGGCCATGTGCTGCAGATTGGCATCGGCAGCCTGTGGGGGCCGCCGGCGCTGCGCGATGCCGGCGGGCATGTCTATGCCATCGACAAGATCGAGAAGTATTCGCTGCAGGAAGATTTCGTGGTGTTCTCGCTGGCCGAGCAGCCGGCCAACGCCGCGGCGCTGGAGGTCAATACCAGCCCGGCGTTGAATGAGGTCGTCTACGCGGTGGGTAATGCGCTGGGTACTGGCGTGGTGATCCGCGACGGTCTGTATACATCGGATACGCCGGAGGATCAGGACGGCCGTTGGAAGTGGATGCGTTTTTCGGCAGCAGCCTCGCCCGGCAACAGCGGTGGCCCGTTGCTGGACAAGGACGGCAAGCTGATCGGCATCGTGCTGATGAAGTCGGCCAACGAAAATCTGAATTACGCGCTGCCGATCGGCCTGATCCTGAAGGCACCCGATCACTTGGCCGTGATGGATCAGCGGGTGCCCTACCAGCTCGATATTTTCGACACCACGCAGAACAGCATCTTCAAGGAACAGTTTGCGCTGCCGCTGAGCTTCGCTGACTTCAGCGCGGCTTATACCAAGCGCGTCAACGCTTATACCGATGCGCAAATCAAGCTGCTGCTGGGCAAGGAGCCTGAGAAGTTGTTTCCGCGCGGCGACGGTTCCAGCCGGTTGCTGCATGGCGTAGCACGGCAGAGCAGCTTTCCCGGGCTCATCGTTCGCAGCAGCACGGGCGACTGGGATGTATCGGGCAAATCCGGCCAGAAGATTCCGCTGTCCAGCAATGGTTACGTGACCGCTGGCGTGGCCAAAAACAACATCCTGTTCCATCTGCGCAAGCCGGATAACGTGTCGGCCAGCGAGCTTTACGGCAACCCGGCCCTGCTGATGCAGCAACTGGCCAAGGTCGGCATCTTTCAGCGCCGTGTGGGTTCGGAAAGTATCAAGATCACCTCGCTGGGCAAGCCCGCCAGCGACACCATCCACGTCGATACCTGGCAGCGCCGCTGGCAGGTGCGCATATGGACGATGCCGTACGTGAATGTGCGCGTGGTGACCTTTTCGCTGCCGGTGCCGGACGGTTACGTGACCATGTTGCGCTTCGCACCGCCAGGCCATGAATACGACAGCCTGGCCGACATGAACGTGCTCACCGATTTTATCGACGTGAGCTACGACGGCACACTGGCGCAGTGGAAGGATTACTTGAAAAACACCGCGCTGCTGCCGGCGGCACTCAAGGACATCACGCTCGACCTCGACTACGGCAAGCATTTCGGCTATCGCGGCAAGCGGCTGAGTTTTTCCTTCGCGCCCACCTTGCAGAAGATCGAGCAGGACAGCATGCTGAGGCTCGGCTTCGGCTTTTTCGAGGATCACGGCAAGGTCGTCTGGGACGTGGGCGACGTGCAGGTGCTGGCCAATGCCAACGATCCGGATCAGGTCAACGTCGAACGACACGTCGCACCTTCTGAGGATATGGACGACGACTTCAAGAGCGAGTGGAACAAGCTGGTGCACCAACGCCATCCCTATGACAGCGTCGCGCAAAGCGATAACGGCCAGATGGAGATTGTCACCACGGCGGGCGCGTCGGGTAGCTCCACACCGACGGTGCTTTACAGCGTCGGTGTCGCTGTTGACGGCACCCAACCGCAGCTGGCGATGAAGGCCAAGCTCGACCTGCTGATGCAGAACCTGCACGTCGACGATCACTGACGTTCGATCAACAATGCTGGCGTGCTGGCCACGACATCGTGGTCAGCACAATGCTTTCAGCTCACTCGTCGCAGCGGTTGCTGCACCATTGACGGCCACGTATCAGTGGGGTGCCCCAATCGGTAGCACCGTGCGCTGATGTGCCTCGTTGATGACTTCAGCCGCCGACAGATAGAACGCCAGGGCCGCGGTGATCAGGCCGCCATAGCCGCCGGCCATCTTCAAGCCTGGCATGCCGGTCCATTCGGCGGCAGCGAGCAGGAAGAAGGTGATCCACAGCGCGAGGAAAACCAGCTGCAGTGCGCGCGGGGCTTTCCATGTGGCGACCCACATGTAGAGCGTAAATATGCCCCACAGGAAGAGATACCAGCCCACGAATGCCGCCGGTACCTTGTCATGCAGAAACAGCACGAATAGCGCGAACGACCACCAGAATGCGCCATAGCTGACGAAGGCCGTGGCACCGAAGGTATTGCCGCGCGGCAGTTCCATCACACCGGCAATCATCTGTGCCGTGCCGCCGTAGGCCAGTGCGACGGCCAGCACCATGTTCATCCCATCGGCCGTGAACCAACCGGCGTTGATCATGCTGAGCAGCCATGTCGTCAGCGCGAAGCCGGCGAGACCCAGCGGCGCCGGGTTGGAGAATTTTGTCGTTATGTGTTCATTGCTCATGTTGTGGAACTCCCCTGAGTGGATCGAGTCGGTGATTCCGCCGTTAGCTGCAATCCGTGTTGCGTGTATTTCTAGCCGCACGTAAACCGGATTCAATCGTCATCATGACGCTCCGCTGCCGATCTTTCCGCGTGCATCGCGCCCCGCATTGGCTCTGCTGCCGTTCGAGCATACGCATGCGGGAGCGCGGACTCATGCTGCAATGCGGTGTTTCATGCTCGCGATTCATACCCTGCATGGCAGATGACCACGGTGATGTGACAGGCCAGTGGCAATCGGCGTACCACGCCGACAAGCTCGCGAGTACTTTTCAGTGCGTTTCGATCACACCAGAATGATTTCGTCGCAGCCGCCGTAGTCGTTTTTCCTCGCGGCCGACGCGCCAGGCTGCCCACGCCACCATCAACGCCAGCAGGTACCAGGTGATTGCATAGACAAGATGGTTGTTGGGGAATGAGATCACGGTCAGACCACCGGCCGGTTCATTATCTTTGTCGCTATCGGTGGATGGCGCCGCATCGGCATCCACGAAGTACGGTGCAACGTGCGAGAGTCCACGTGCGGTAGCAATCGCTTGGACATCGCGTGAAAACCAGCGATTGCCCGCAGGATCGTTCTTGCGTAGAAAGCCGCCGCGCGGTTCGCTGATGCGCAGCAGTCCGGTGATCGTGACGGGACTCGTTGTGCCGGACAATTGGGCGTCTTTCCACTCGGGCGGAATGAAGCCGCGGTTGATCAGCACCACACTGCCGTCCGCCATTTGCAGCGGCGTCAGCAGCCAGAAACCGCTGCCAAGGTCGGTGCTGGCCTGCACGCGTGTTTCGCGATCGTCGAGAAAATGACCGGTGAGACGCACGTGCCGATACTCGTCGCTCGCGGCGGTCACATCAGGCCATTGATCTGGTCCGGGCGGCGCGACAGCCGGCGCATGCACGCGCTGATCGATCCTGGCGATGAGGTCGAGTTTCCAGGCGCGACGATAGACCTGCCAGGTACCCAGCCCGACGAGGCTGACGAACAAGATCAGCCCGAGCAAGCTCAGGCCGATCAGCGCAACGGTACCTCGTGGTCCGCGATCAGCAGCTTTTTCGGCAGCAGTCATGAGCGGCCATGCGAGCGCCTGACGCGCTCAGGGCATGTTTTTCATCTGTTGTTCCATCATCGACGGCATCATGTTGTGGTCCAGGTGATACATCACCCAGATCGAACCGCTCAACGTGATGACGACAAGCACGATGGTGAAGATCAGCGCCAGCAGCGTCCAGCCACCCTCGGACTTCGAGTTCATGTGCAGGAAGTAGATCATGTGCACGACGATCTGCACGGCGGCAAAGGCCAGGATCACCAGCGCGGTCATGCCCGAGGTATGCAGGCCGCCACTCATGATGATCCAGAACGGGATCGCGGTGAGGATGACCGACAGTACGAAGCCGGTCATGTACCCCTTGAACGTGCTGTGGCTGGCGCCGGTATCGTGACCGTGATGGCCGTGATCGTCGGCGTGTCCGTCTTGGGGGATGAGATCGGTATGCGTGCTCATTTCAGCACTCCCATCAGATAGACAAAGGTAAACACGCCGATCCAGACCACGTCGAGGAAGTGCCAGAACATCGACAGGCACATCAGTCGACGCTTGTTTTCCGGCGTGAGGCCGAGCTTGCCGGTTTGCACCATCAGCGTGATCAGCCACACGATGCCGAAGGTGACGTGCAGTCCGTGCGTGCCGACCAGGGTAAAGAACGATGACAGGAAGGCACTGCGCTGCGGGCCATTGCCCTCATGGATCAGATGCAGGAACTCATACATCTCCAGGCTCAGGAACGCTGCGCCGAAAAGGCCGGTAATAGCGAGCCAGATCAACATCGGCCGCAGCCGGTTGCGCTGCATTTCGAGGATGCCGAAGCCGTAGGTGATCGACGACAGCAGCAGCATCGAGGTGTTGACCGCGACCAGCGGCAGTTCGAATACCTCGGCGCCGGACGGTCCACCAGCGTAGTTGCGTCCCAGCACGCCGTAGACGGCGAACAGGCAGGCGAAGATGAGGCAGTCGCTCATCAGGTACATCCAGAAACCCAGCAAGGTGCCGTTTTCTGGGTGGTGTTCGTGAGTCAGATGAAACTGCAGCGGACCCGCCGAGTTCGCGTCGCTGGTGATGACGTGTGCGTGGGTATCAGACATGGTTGGCTAACAGCGTGGTGCGGGCTGCCTCGGTACGGGCGACTTCGTCGGCCGGAATGTGGAAGTCGCGCTTGTAGTTGAAGGTATGGCCGATCGCGACCGCCAGCAGAGCGACGAACGACACGACCACCAGCAGCCACATGTTCCAGATCATGGCAAAGCCGAAGATCGTGCTGAGCCCGCCGAGCATGATGCCGGCACCGGTATTCTTGGGCATGTGGATCGGGATGAAGCCTTCTTCCGGCCGCTTGTAGTGGGCTTGCTTCATCTGCCACCAGGTGTCGACATCGTGCACCAACGGGGTAAAGGCAAAGTTGTAGGACGGCGGTGGCGACGAGGTCGACCACTCCAGCGTGCGGGCATCCCACGGATCGCCGGTGACATCGCGCAGTGCTGCACGGTGACGGAAGCTCACGTAGAACTGGATCAGCATCGAGATGATGCCCAGCAGGACCAGGAACGCGCCAAAGGCGGCAATCTCGAACCAGATCTGCAGCGACGAATCGTCGAAGTGGCTCATGCGACGCGTGACGCCCATCAGACCCAGCACGTACAGCGGCATGAAGGCGAAATAGAAGCCGACGGTCCAGAACCAGAACGAGCACTTGCCCCAGAACTCATCCAGCTTGAAGCCGAAGGCCTTCGGGAACCAGTAGTTGATGCCGGCAAACAGGCCGAACAGCACGCCGCCGATGATCACGTTATGGAAGTGCGCCACCAGAAACAGGCTGTTGTGCAGCACGAAATCCGCCGGGGGCACCGCCAACAGCACGCCGGTCATGCCGCCGATGGTGAAGGTGACCATGAACCCCATCGTCCACAGCATCGGTACCGAGAACGTGATGCGCCCGCGGTACATGGTGAACAGCCAGTTGAAGATCTTCGCACCCGTGGGTATCGAGATGATCATCGTGGTGATGCCGAAGAACGAGTTGACGCTCGCGCCCGAACCCATCGTGAAAAAGTGATGCAGCCAGACGAGGTAAGCCAGCACTGTGATCACGATGGTCGCGTAGACCATCGAGGTGTAGCCGAACAGGCGCTTGCGACTGAAGGTGGCGGTGACCTCGGAGAAAATGCCGAACGCGGGCAGGATCAGGATATACACCTCGGGATGGCCCCAGATCCAGATCAGATTCACGTACATCATCGCGTTGCCACCGAGTGCGGTGGTGAAGAAGTTCGTCCCCACGTAACGGTCGAGCGAGAGCAGCGCCAGCACCGCGGTCAGCACCGGGAACGCGGCGACGATCAGCACGTTGGTACACAGTGCCGTCCAGACGAACATCGGCATCTTCATCAGGCTCATGCCGGGCGCGCGCATCTTGATGATGGTGACCAGCAGGTTGATGCCCGATAGCAGCGTTCCGATACCGGCTATCTGCAGCGACCAGATGTAGTAGTCGACTCCCACGTCGGGGCTTTGCGCGATGCCCGACAAGGGCGGATACGCGAGCCAGCCGGTGCGCGCGAATTCTCCGACGAACAGCGACATCATCACCAGCACGGTGCCGGCCGCGGTCATCCAGAAACTGAAGTTGTTGAGAAACGGAAACGCCACGTCGCGCGCGCCGATCTGTAGCGGAATCACGAAGTTCATGATGCCGGTGATCAACGGCATCGCCACAAAGAAAATCATGATCACGCCATGCGCGGTAAACACCTGGTCGTAGTGTTCCGGCGGCAGAAAGCCGTTGTTGGCACCGAACGACATGGCTTGCTGCGCGCGCATCATGATGGCGTCGGAGAAGCCGCGCAGCAGCATCACCAAACCCAGGATGATGTACATGATGCCGATTTTCTTGTGGTCGATACTGGTGAACCAGTCGTGCCACAAATAGCCCCACAGGCGGTTGTAGGTGATGACGGCGACCAGCGCCAGACCGCCCAGCATGACCACAATCATGGTGCCCAGCACGATCGGAACGTGCAGAGGCAGCGCCTCCCAGGTGAGTCGGCCGAAAATCAGTTTTACGAGATCAAGATGGTCAAACATCGTGTGCACCGGAACATGAAACTTCAAAAAGCGGGGCGCTGAATGGCGAAGCGCGCCACAGGCAGGCAGGGTCGCTGGGCGGCATCACGGCGTGTGACCTGACGGCGCGGCGGCGGGGGCGCTTTTCGATTCGCTGGCGGCCGGCATTGGCATCGACATCGACATGGCGTCATGGGCCACGGCAGCATCGGCGTGCGCGGCATCGCCGGATCGCATCATGGCGTGCATGTCCGGAGCCTTAGTTCTGGCGTCGCTGGCGAAGCCCATCATCGAGTCGGCGCATTTCTGCGCCGCAGCCACGCAGTTGTTGAGGATGGCGTCGTACAGGCCGGGCGCGACGCTGGCGTAAAAGTGGATCGGCTCGCGCTCGCTGGGTTGTTCCAGGTGTTGATAGGTATCCACACTCAAGGTTTCGCTGCTCTTGCGAGCCTGCTGCACCCACGTGTCAAAATCCTGATCGCTCATGCCGTGAAACTTGAAGCGCATGCCGGAGAAGCCGTCGCCGCTGAAGTTGGCCGAGAAGCCTTCGTACTCGCCAGCCTTGTTGATGACGGCGTTGAGCTTGGTTTCCATGCCGGGCATCGCGTAGATCTGCCCCGCCAGCGATGGGATGAAGAATGAATTCATCACGTTGGTGGCGGTGATCCTGAACTCGATGGGCCGGTCGACCGGTGCGGCCAGCTCATTGACGGTGGCGATGCCCTGCTCGGGATAAAAGAACAGCCACTTCCAGTCCAGCGCGACCACCTCGACAACCAGCGGCCGGGTGCCGGCGGCCACCGGGCGACCCTTAGACAGCTGGTCAAGCGGGCGATACGGGTCAAGCTTGTGCGTGCTGACCCAGGTCAATGCCCCCAGGGCGATGATGATCAGCAGCGGTGCCGCCCAGATCATTAGCTCGAGCATGGTCGAGTGGTGCCACTCGGGATCGTACGAGGCTTGCGTGTTGCGGGCGCGATAGCGCCAGGCAAAAAACAGCGTCAGCGCAATCACCGGAATGACGATCAACAGCATCAGTCCCAGGGAAACGATGATCAGATCGCGCTGCTGCAGCGCGACATCGCCTTCGGGATGCAGCAATACGGCATTGCAGCCTGCCAACAATGCCAGGGCAGGGAGCAACAGCAGTCCACGGAGGGTCTTTTTGAGAGGCATTGCGTGAGGGTAGAACTGTCTGGGGATAGTCAAAAAGGTACACTGGTTGCTGCAATGCAGGAATAGGACACTTTGTCCTATGGCGGCGTCAGGCCACGGATGCGATCCTTCGCAATGAGCGCATTATATCGCTGACGCAACATACGTCCCGAATTGAGCACGCCGATGTCGAGCATTACCCAAGAACAGCATGATCCGTCCCCGCACATCGCGGATTATGACGGCGGTCACGTCCCCGCCGGCCACTCGAAAGTCGCCCCCGGCGAGATCGCTGTAGGCGTCGTCATTGGCCGCGCCTCCGAGAATTTCGACTTTTTCGTTTACGGCATTGCGTCGGTGCTGGTCTTTCCCTCGGTGTTTTTCCCGTTTGAGAGCCGCCTCGATGGCACGCTGATGTCGTTCGGGATCTTTGCGCTGGCCTTCATTGCACGCCCGTTCGGCACCACGCTGTTCATGGAGATACAGCGTCGTATGGGGCGCGGCTTCAAGCTGACACTGGCGCTGTTTCTGCTTGGCACGGCCACGGTGGGCATGGCGTTCCTGCCCAGCTATGGCGTCCTGGGCGGGGGAGCCATCGTGCTGCTGGCGTTTTTCCGAATGCTGCAGGGTTTCGCCCTCGGCGGCTCATGGGATGGTCTGCCTTCGCTGCTGGCACTCAATGCGCCGGCGGGCAAGCGCGGCTGGTACTCCATGCTCGGCCAGCTCGGCGCACCGATCGGGTTTCTGATCGCCAGCGCGCTGTTCCTGTTCCTGCACGCCAATCTTTCGAATGATGACTTCATGGACTGGGGCTGGCGTTATCCGTTCTTCGTCGCGTTTGCGATCAACGTGGTCGCGCTGTTCGCGCGCCTGCGGCTGGTGTTGACCGAGGAATACACGCAGCTGCTGGAAGAGGGCAATCTGGAGCCGATCGGTATCACTGAAATGTTCCGCGCCCAGGGCTACAACCTCTTTATCGGCGCCTTCGCGGCACTCGCCAGCTACGCGTTGTTCCATTTGGTGACGGTGTTTCCGCTGTCATGGATTTCGCTGCATTCGACCCAGTCGATCGACAGCGTGTTGATCGTGCAGATCGTCGGTGCTGTCGTGGGCGTTCTCGGCACCATTGCATCCGGCGTCATCGCCGACCGTTTCGGCCGGCGCAATACGCTGGGTACGTTGGCGGTACTGATCGGCATCTTTGCCTTGTTCACGCCGTGGCTGCTCGATGGTGGCCCGGCCGCGCAAGATGCGTTCATCCTGATCGGCTTTGCGCTGCTGGGCATTTCATACGGCCAGGCCTCGGGTACGGTGACGGCCAACTTCCTCTCTCGCTTCCGCTATACCGGTGCGGCACTCACCTCCGACTTCGCCTGGTTGATCGGCGCAGCATTTGCGCCGTTCGTGGCGCTGGCGCTGTCGGTCAAATTCGGACTGGCCGCCGTGAGCATTTACCTGCTGTCCGGCGCTGCATGCACGTTGCTAGCCCTGAAGATCAATCGGGCGCTGGAATCCCGCGACTGATCGGTACCAGCATCACGCCGGTCCAAACCTCAAAGGGTTTCGGCTGGCGCACAAGCGCTGCAGCGTTTACGTTCAGGCGAACGGCTTGTCGATCGACACCGAGCGATCGGTGAACCATTCGGCACCTGTCGGAGTCACGAAGAAATGGTCTTCGATACGGACCCCGAATTCACCCGGGATAACGATGGTCGGCTCGTTGGAAAAACACATGCCCGGCTGCATCTCGGTCCGGTCGCCGCGGACCAGATACGGTGCTTCATGCACGGACAGTCCAATGCCGTGTCCCGTGCGATGGGGCGCACCAGGCAATTGATAATCGGGACCCAAGCCTCCGCGCTGCAGCACACGTCGCACGGCATCATCGGCCTGTTCGCAGAGCGCGCCAGGTCTTGCAGCATCGAAGGCGGCCTGTTGGGCTTCCTGTTCCAGATTCCAGATAAAGCGTTGCTTGGTCGTCGGTTCGCCAAACACGTAGCTGCGAGTGATGTCGGAGTGGTAACCCTGCACCGCGCAACCGGTATCGATCAGCACCATGTCCCCTTCGGCAAGAATGTCGTCCTGCGGGAGGCCGTGCGGAAATGATGTCGATCGCCCAAAAAGAACGATGCAAAACGTACTTCCCTCGCTGCCAATGGCGCGATGTGCGTCATTGATAAAGCGACGCACCGTACTGGCCGCGATACCGGGCTGCAGAATTGCCGCCGCCTGTCGCTGCACGTCGAGTGTCATCTGCTTTGCCTGCCGAAGAAGCGCCAGTTCATTTCGGGATTTGCTCATGCGGCAGCCATCGATAACGGCCGCCGCGCTGCAGATCGCCAGTGATGACGAAGCGGCCTTTCGCAATGCTTCCGTCATGGCATACGGTAGCGAAGGATCGAGTGCCAGCAGTTTGATGCCCGCGTCATCGAGAAAACTCGCTGCGAGGGCATAAGGGCTTTCATGCTCCTGCCAGAGGCGAACGTCTGCATCGATTTCCAAAACCGCATTCAGCGATCCGGCTTCGAAAGCTGGGCAGATCAGCACGGGATCACCCTCGCGCGGCAAGACCATCGCCAGCAGGCGCTCGATCATGCCCCAGCCAACGCCGGTGAAGTACTGCAAGCTGGGTCCGGCGCCGATCAGAAGCGCATCGATACCGGTCGCAGCCATCAATGCACGGGCGTGTTCGATACGTATGAGTCGTTCTTCGCGGCTTATGGGTGCGGCCACCGACTGCCAGGGTTGAATACGGCTCAATGCGTCATGGATGACGGATGGATCGGATGTGCAAGCCATCTGGAAAATCCCCGTGGTTCATTGCGAGGCCCGCTTGCTGCGGGTTCAGGGCGTGGTTATGCAGCGAGATAGACATCGAATTTGCTCGTGCCGTTTTCTGTGCAGCAACTGCAAGGCTGAGCGTGGAGATCTGCCGCAGTGGTCCTGCAGCGCATAACTCTTGCACTGCAGGACCGGCTGTCGAAAAGAATCAGTACTGGTATTGAAACGTCATGCCGATGGTTCGCGGCTGGTTGATACCTACACGACGGGTCGTTGGAAGATCCGCCGAGATTGCCACCGGAAGATCCGTCTCGCCCCGTTTGTCGAACAGATTGTTGGCATAGAAGGAAATGTCGATGCCATTGCGACCTTCGACGCCAATACGGAAATTGGTGGTAGTGAATCCGCCCCGGTTGTAGAACGGGCTGGTGCGGTCGTAGAGAAAGGTTTCGTGGCCTACGTAGCTGATGTCAGCACGCAGGAAGCCGTTGTAGGTTTCGTTGACGGGATAGCGGTATTCGGCCGCGGTGGATCCACTGAGGCGCGGCACGTTGGGCAGGCGGTCGCCGTCTTTTGCGGGCGTTCCTGGCACATCGTTTTTCAGATAGGCATCGGTATAGCCCGCGCCTGCGCTGAGCGTCAGCGAATTGATCGGCAGGAATTTCACTTCCAGCTCGCCACCCTGACTCGTCGCGTTGCCAAAGTTGGCCGTGATGTTGAAGCCGCAGCTCAGCACGATCTGCTGTTGCACCCGGCTCCAGTCGACGTGGTAAATCGAGCCGTCCACGGTGAGCCGGTTGTCGAGCCATGCGGTTTTCATGCCCAGCTCGTAGTTCCACAAGTAGTCGGGGCCGTACTTGTTGAGCTGCGATTGGCTTAGCCCGAGCCCGGCGACTTCGCTGCCGCAAAGTGCCGCCGGTGCCGGATTGTTCGGACCACCGGGACGATAGCCTTCCGAAGCGGTGGCATAGACCATGTCGCTTGGCGTCAGCTGATACTGCAGCGTGAACTTCGGAGTGCTGCCATAGTCTTTCGAGCCGCTCGTGACGCTGCTGTAACCACCGTTGAACAGGCCATCGCCTGTTTGCGCAAAGGACTGTTTCACTTCAAACGCACGCATGCCGACGCTGGCTTTCAACTTGTCGGTAATGTTGTAGGAGGCCTCACCAAAGATCGCGTACTCATCGAGGGTGGCGTTGCGGGTTCCGGCATAGATGGTGGAATAGCCGGGAAATGGCGTGCCGAAGGTTTCGTTGAAGCCTGCGGGGAAGGGGATGGAGGACGCGAGTGGTGCATTGACGTCGTGATAGAACGCACCGATCAAGGCCTGAAACGGGCCATCGAATTTGCTGGTGGCACGTACTTCCTCGGTGAATTCCTTGTTCTTGTAATCGCCATACATCGGCACCGGATAGACGGTCGGCAATCCAAAGAAATAATTGACAACTTTGGACGCATCGTCGCGCAGGCTTACATCACGGGTGAAGTATGAAGTCGACGACATCAGTTCGACGCTGTCGAACTGCTTGTGGATCGCCAGGTTGGAAATCGTCGATTTCTGGATGTTGGCTTCGTTGACGTCGCGAACCTGATACGCGTCATCCAGGCTGGCGGGAATTTTGTCGTAGGTAAATGGCGATCCCAGTTTCGAGTACTGGTAGATGAAACTTGGAGTGATGGTCAGCGTGTCGTTCGGCTTGATCAGCATCGCGATACGGGTGCCATACGTCTTGTAAGTGTTGACGTTGTCCTGCTTCTTGCTGTTCGGTTCGGCCGCCAGATAGTTGGTGGGGTCGATCGGGTAGCGATCGATAAAGCCATCGTCATCGCGGTAGTAAGCGGATACGCGCAGACCGACCACGCCCGGCATCAGCGGAATGTTCAGCACGCCGTTGACGTTGGCATTGGGGCCGCCGTGATAGGTGCCCGAGACGTCAGTCTTGATGCGTGCCTCCGTACTGTCCGTGTCGGGCTGGTTGGTCACGTACTTGATCGTGCCGCCCATCGAGCTGGAGCCGTAGATGGTGCCCTGTGGTCCGCGCAATACCTCGACGCGCGAGATATCGAACACGGACGGATCGATCACGCCGCGAGTCGAGAGCAGGGCGGCGTTGCTGGAGGCAGCGATGGGCACATCGTCGAGGTAGTAGCCCACGGTTGCTGCCGAGCCGGCGCTGGAAGAAATGCCGCGAATGACCAGATTGTTTTCACCGGGACCGGACGATGCAACGTTGAGCGCCGGTGCAATCCTTGCCAGATCCAGCAGGCTGGTGACGCCCTGGCGCTCGAGCTGCTCGCCGGAGAAGGCCGTCATGCTGATCGGCACCTTCTGGATATTCTGCTCGCGCTTGGCCGCCGTCACGACGATGCCCTGCAGGGTGGTTGCTGTCGGTGCCAGTTTGGACGTGCTGGTAGCCGCCGCCGGCTTGGGCGTGGCTGTATCGCTGGCAGACGCTTCTTGTGCGCAAGCCATGTCTGCCAGTGCTGCATTGGCCAGAACGGCCGCGATGGCTGTGCGCAATAGGGCTCGGCCCAGATGACTATTCATAATTTTCCCCTGGCTATGTAGCTATCGAATCACGATGGATTTGGTGCTCCCGAGCTTCCCCTATCACGTGCAGCCCATCCATCACGGCCGCCCGTCGTCCGGCATGCGTTTGCTTTCATCCCTCTATTACTCACCCGATCCGCTGGTCGAAAGACCCGCACGATCAGCGGCTTTGCCGGAAGAGGGATGTGCTCGCCAATGTCACAGCCGCCACCACCCGATCTTGCTTTTTGCAGGCATTGCGCGACTTTATGTTGCTGTGCGTCATGCTTGATTTTGATCAAATCAAAAAATTATGATGACGTCAAGTATTTTAAGTTAGGCTAGGACGAGGATGGCTTTTGCCATCGCCCTGCGTCAGTTTGAGTGTCCGGT
Source organism: Rhodanobacter sp. A1T4 (assembly GCF_014207185.1). Classification (GTDB taxonomy): domain Bacteria; phylum Pseudomonadota; class Gammaproteobacteria; order Xanthomonadales; family Rhodanobacteraceae; genus Rhodanobacter. The sequence continues at coordinate 122,543 of NZ_JACHCP010000005.1, read as the reverse complement.
GAAAAGCGCCATGCACCGGAGGCGCGGCAATGGGTATGGCTTTAGTGAGCCGGATCCTGGTCTGCGCGATATGCTTCACCGGCAACGTTGGCCGATCAGATTTTGTTTGCTCGCGGGGCGATAGCCCGCCATTTATCATCTTTGAGGATCGCCATGAAAATTATTCCTCTACTGTTCTGCATGACTGCAGCTATCGTGGTCTCCATGCCCGCAATCGCTGAAACCACCACGGATACCGTGCACGCGTCGATCGAGAAAGCGCTCAATGAGAGCGCTGTGGCGTGGACGGCTGGCGATCTGAAAACCTTCATGCAGCTCTACGAAAACTCGCCGACGGTCCGCTACATCAATCCCAAGGGCGTCACCGTTGGTTACGACGCGATCCAGTCGATGTATGCCGCACGTTTTCACAACGGCAATGGCGCCAGCATGGGCCAGCTTTCCCTGCAGTTGATCGATGTGAAAGAAGTCGGGCCGCAATATGCGTTCGTGATCGGCCGCTATTCACTGAAACCTGCCACTGGCGATACGGTATCCGGCATCACCACGCTGCTGTTCCACAAGGTGGGCAAGCAGTGGCTTATCGTTGTTGACCACACCTCCTGACGATGGCCAGTACCGCACCTCAGCGGGACAAATCCAGCGGACTGAGTATCGGCGCGGCAATCCGGGACCGACGCCGTGGACTCGGTCTGACCTTGCAGAACTTCGCCAGCCGATCGGGTTTGTCGATACCGTTTCTGTCGCAGATCGAGCGCAATCTGGCGTCGCCCTCGCTGTTGTCACTGGAAGCCATCGCGCAGGCGCTCGATGTCGATGTCGATTATTTCGTCGGGGTGCCAACGCCGAGCCAGATCGTATGCCGCGCCAACGAGCACGATCGCATCGAACTCGATTCGCCGGTGATCTACGAGCGCCTGAGTGGCCGACACGCCGAACGAAAAATGGAAGCGTTGCGGTTGATCGTGCCGCCCGGTCTGGTAGCGCCCACCATCCATCGTGAGGGCGAAGGCTTCTGGTACATCCTCAGTGGTGAGTTGGAAATGTGCGTTGGCAAAAAGAAGTTTGTCCTACAGGCTGGCGACAGCGCCCACTTCGATCAACGCCACCCCTACAACATGCGCAACGCTGGCAAGGTTGAAGTGCGCATGATCTGGGTAGGTACACCGGCGATCTTCAACGATTGAGAGCCGCTGGTGATTTTGTCGGAAATGCAGTGACCTCCATTGCATTCGGTTTAATTCGAAGTGACGTCAGTAGCTGACTTTTTCGCTTCCGAAGATCCGAAATTTTGAAACCGCCCTTTTCAGCGCTGCCGGCTGAAAGCCGCGCACTTTGTGAACCATCGGCATCCTCGACGGTCCGATATTCAGGCGCGCTGGAAGTTTGCTTCAGCTCGCAGGTCCCCTGACAAACTGCGCTGGTGACGCCGCCGGAGAAGATGCTTCCCGGTGCGCACGCGGGCACTCGCCGACCGGTTCTAGGCGCTGGCTGGGCGGTTTACTGGCATCGGGTTCGATATCCGAGAAACTCTGAAACTGAGTGAGGCACCATGAACAACAGCATGTCACGCCTTTCGTCTACCCCATTGCGTGCGCATGGAAGCTATCCGGCTATCCAATGTGCAGCGACTGCAGCAGTACTGCGTTGGGCTGCCCGTATTGATGCTGACGATGCACATGCCCTTAATTGGTTCAGGACCGTGCAAATTCATGAGCTGGGTAATAAAACGGCCGCTGAACTCGTGCGAGATGGCGCTCACGATGAGGTCATCCGATTTCTTGAAGAGATCATTGCAGGCTGCCGTGGTTGATGGTGCATTGAACGGCATAATTCATCGCTGACCATCATCGACACAGCGGGGAGCGAATCGAGTTGCTGGAGTATCAGGGCGCTGAAGCTCGCCGTGAAAGTCCACGGCCGTTCGATTCGGGTTCGATGCCGGGCATAGGACGAATCCGGTCAATTGCAAGGGATGCTGCAACGCACGGAGCTAGACGGCAAAAGCGAGCGTAGGATGGGGACCATCGCGGCCACATAGGGGGTCAGACGTGCCACGTCCCAAACTCGATCCACGTCAATTTGCTCCTGAAATCGCGCCGTTGGCGCTGGCGGAACTGACCGAACTGGTGCGCGAACTCGGTATTGCGCCCGAGCGCTTATGTGCGGATGTAGGCATCAGCAGTGCCGACATGTGCGCCGGCGAGTTGATTTCCAATCGCCAGGTCGGGCGTCTCGTCCGACGTGCCATCCAGCTGACCGGCCGTACCGATCTGGGTCTCGAAGTGGGGCGGCGCCAGAACATCAGTCACTTCGGTCTGCCTGGCTTTGCCATGACCGCGATGCGCACATTCGGCGAGGCCGTCGATATCGGTGTGCGTTATCAAGGACAAAGCGGTGGTCTGATGGACGTCAGCTTTGAACTCAACGACGATCTCGGTGCTCTGATCGGACAGCCGCGCACGAGCGACCCGGTAGTGCAAACGTTCGTGGTCGAAGAACTGTACGCCAGTGTGATGGTGCTGGTCCGTATTCTTCTGGGCAGCGGTTATCGTCCACAGGCTCTTGAATTTGACTATCCTGCACCGCCACATGCCGCACGTTACGCCGAAGTGTTCGGATGCCCGGTGCGCTTCGGACAGCCACGCAACCGTGGTCTTTTTCCGCGCCATTGGTTTGCGCTGCCGTTGGCCAGCCATTCGCCGGTGGCCGCCGCCGAATTGCGCGCCTTGCTGGAAGCGCGCGCATTGAGTCAGCACACGCCTAATACGGTGGCCGCCATCGAACACGTATTGCAGCAGACCGGCAACGTGGCGATGTCGGTCGAAGAGGTTGCGGCGGCACTTGGCCTGAGCTCGCGTACTTTGCGTCGACGCCTAAGCGAGGCCGGCACATCGTTCCGCATATTGAGCGAACGTTTGCGCGCACTGAAGGCGCAACACATGCTGCGGGATGAAGGACTGACGGTGGCAGAGACCAGTGAGCATCTTGGTTTCAGCGATGCGCGCGCGTTCCGGCGAGCTTTCAAGCGTTGGGTAGGTGAAGTGCCGGGGACGATGCGGCGCAACGCAGGCGTGTAACGCGAACACGCGAAAACGTCGCTATCGGATTTGGCCGCTACCGACCCCTGTAGCACCCACAGGAGCTGTGCTGCACTAGCGCTTTAGAGCTTCGAGCCAGCACCTATGTCTGAGAGACCGTCACGGCTTGCCGATGAACCCATGCATCCGCAGCCGTTGGCGGCGCCGCGGAAACGTGGTGTGTTGTCCCGTCACTTCACACCCCCAGCGCCACGCACCGGCCTGGATGATGGCCTGCATGGCGCGCAGCCGGCATGGCAGAACTGGTCCGGTGGGCAGCGCGCGCAACCTTCCGCCAAATGGTCACCGCAGGACGAAGATGAGCTACGTCAGGGGGTGCGCGACGCAGCCAGCGTGCGCGTCGTTGGTGCCGGTCATTCGTTCAGCCCGTTGGTGCCGACATCCGGCGCGATCCTGTCGCTGGATCACCTCAGCGGCTTGATCAGCCACGACACGCAGAAACAGCAGGCTCGTTTGTGGGCCGGCACTCGTCTGTTCGACGCCGGCCCTCTGCTGCACGGCATCGGCCAGTCCATGCCGAATCTGGGCGATATCGATCGGCAAAGTCTGGCTGGTGCCCTTTCCACCGCTACGCACGGCACCGGTATCACCTTACCTTGTATCGCTGCCGGCGCCACCGCACTGAGACTGGTGACCGCGCAGGGCGACGTGCTCGAATGCAGTCGTGATCGTGATGGCGACCTTTTTCGCGCGGCCGCGGTGTCGCTGGGCACGCTCGGCGTAATCACCCAGGTCACGCTGCAGAACGTGCCGGCCTATCGTCTGCACGAGCGCGTGCAGTTGCTACCGCTGGATCAATTATTGCCCGAGATGGATACGTGGGTTCGACAACATCGTCACTTCGAACTCCTGGTTTTTCCGTTCAGCCGTCTAGCCATCGTCAAGACGCTCGATCTCACCGAAGAGCCGCCCACAGGCGCAACACAAGGCGCCGACTCCGACGATGCCATGCTGAGATTGAGCTGCGAACTCACCCGCTGGTTGCCAGGCCTGGGGCACCGACTGCAAGCGATGATTGGCCGCTTCATTCAACCCACTGAACGCGTCAACTGGTCACACAAGATCTTTGCATCGGCGCGCAACGTGCGCTTCAACGAGATGGAATACCAGGTACCGCTAGCTACGGGGGCATCCTGTCTGGATGAGGTTTGCAAGGCGGTGAGCAAGAGTAAGATCGGCGTATTCTTTCCGATCGAGTTCCGCTTCGTCGCCGCCGATGACTATTGGCTGAGTCCATTCCAGAGTGCCATCGGCGAAGCGCGCTGTTCAATCTCGGTGCATCAATATCACAAGCAGGATTACCGGCCGTTGTTCGCAGTGGCGGAGCCTGTGCTGCGCCGTCACAACGGCCGCCCGCACTGGGGCAAGTTGCATACCGTCGATAGTGCAGATCTGCATGCTCTGTATCCCGATCTCGAGCGCTTTCTGCGTCTGCGCAATGAACTCGATCCGCGCGGAAAGTTTCTCAATCCGCACTTGCGGCAGTTGTTCGGAATGGCAAAGGCATGAGTCGGGACCGCTCCACCACGTCGGTTGCGCCATCGTCGCCAGATACCATCCGCGACAGCTCGCCGGCGATTCATGCCGGCCCCCACGATAGTTATTTCAGCGGGTTGCAGAACGCGCTGAGTCACGCTGGCATTGCCAGTCCCAGCGTGGTGATCGACCGGGCGCGTTTGCGCCGCAACGCGGTACGCCTGAAGGCGTTGATTGCGTCGAACGCGCAACTTCGCCTGGTCGAGAAATCGCTACCGGTGCCGGCGCTGCTGGACGAGGCCATGAAGCTGACCGAGACCAGCGCACTGATGGTGTTTCATGAGCCACAGCTGCGTCAGGTGGCACAGCGGTTTCCCGACAGCGATCTGCTGATGGGCAAGCCGATGCCTGTGCTTGCCGCGCGGCATTTCTACCGGCATCTGGGTAATACCTCTTTCGATCCCGCACGCCAGCTGCAATGGCTGATCGATACGCCGGCGCGGCTGCAGGAATATCTGGAACTCGCGCGCGGTCTAGACACGAAGTTACGCGTCAATGTCGAGATCGATGTCGGCTTGCATCGCGGTGGCGTGACCGATCCGTCGGCTTTGCGCGTCATGCTTGAACAACTGCATGGCGCGTCCGAGCATCTCGAATTTGCGGGTCTGATGGGCTACGACGCTCACGTTGGCAAATTGCCGGGTCTGGTGCAGAGTCGCGAGACGAGTTTCGGCAAGGCCGTCGATGCGTATCGTTCATTCCAGGCAGTGGCGCGCGCGGAGTTCCCCGAACTGGCGCCGACGCTCTGCTGGAACGGTGCCGGCAGCCCGACCGTTGCCTTGCATCGGCACAACTCGCCGCTCAACGATGTGTCCGCGGGCTCGGCGCTGCTCAAACCGCTCGAGTTCGATATCGACCTGCTGGCGGAATTCGAGCCTGCGGTATTCATCACCACCCCCGTACTCAAGGCGCAGGACGGTACGCGCCTGCCGGGACCGGCGTGGCTGTCGAAGCTGCTGTTCGGCGGACGTGCGCAGCGTGCACGTAGCTACTTCATCTATGGCGGTGGCTGGCCAGCGCAGCCGGCCTCGCCAGTGGGACTGTTACCCAACAAACAGTTTGGTCTCAGCTTCAACCAGTCCATCCTCAACGGCCCTCGCGAACATGCGCTCGCGGTCAACGACACCGTATTCTTTCGCCCGTATCAGTCCGAAGGTACGTTGCTGCACTACGGTCCGGTACGTGTGATCGAGGATGGTCGTGTCGTCGATGAGTGGCTGCCATTCGGAGAAATCTGATGTCGTCCGCATCGAGCATGTCGCGCAGTACAACGATGGCTGCCGCGGCCGGCTCGTTCCTGCTGCTGGACAGCCTTCGCATCTGGCTACCTTCCTTCACCACAATCTATGGTTCGGCCGGAACGACACCGGACAGTGTTTTCGTGGTGTTTTGTCTGGCCTGGATCGTGCCGCTGGTGTTGGCCGTGCCGCTCGCAATGCCCCGCTGGGGGCGTTGGCTGCCACTGATCGCTGCCGCTGTCGAGGTTGCCGCACACATCCTGCTGCAGGCCGGTGCCAGCGACGCATGGCAATTGTATGCAAGCTGCGTGGCGTCATCCGCAGGCATGGCCTGGCTGGTGGCCATCGCCGTGCGCGGCTGGGCGCCACGAGACGCGGCCATCGGTTTCGCGATCGCGTTGGCCGCGACGACGCTGATGAACTTGGCGACGGGCACGGTCGACGTGACTTGGCAACCGGCGTGGTCCGGTTGGCCGATCCTGTCGATGGCTGCGGTGCTGTTGCTCGGTGGGTGCTGGGCGTGCCGTGACGTGACCGGCAAGGGCGGTGCGGCCTTGTGGATGGCGGCGATGCCGGCGCTGATTCTCGCCGGCCTGATCAGCACGACGATCGGCCGCACCTGGGCTGGTATCTATTGGCCACCGACGTGGTGGGGCGGCGCACTGGTAGGTGTGGGGGCTGCGGCCGGCGTATGGGCAGCGTGGCGCGGTGGCCTGATACGCGGACCTTGGCTGACTGCCGTGTTGATCATGGTTGTTACCGCATTCGCGGATCTATCACGTCATGGCGAAGCATTTCCGATCTGGATCGCATGGCCACAAGCTTTGCTGGCATTCGTCATTCCGGCAACGCTCGCGCATGCCGCGCAAGCGCGCGTTGCTGGCAGCGCATGGCGAGGGATAGCCGCTTATGTCGGGCTGCTGGTGAGCGTGCTGTTATTGATCGCTTACTACGTTGCATTCGATATGGTCATTCCGATTCCACGCCCCGTCTTCGTGTTGGTGATCGCGGCAATGATGGGCATCGCTGCATTGAGCCGCCGCTCGGCGAACCTGGTGGTACCACCGCGTACGCTGACCATCGGTATCGCGACCTTGGCCGTGCTGTGTTTCGCCACGGCATTCATAGCGGCTTCCATGGGACCCGAACAGACCGATGTGCCCACCCGCCTGCCGCTCAGGATTCTGACGTACAACATCCGCAGTGGCATTTCCAATGGCGGTCGCTTCAACCCGGATGCGCTGGCCAAGGTCATTCGTGCCAATAACCCGGACGTGGTGATGTTGCAGGAAGTCGATCGCGGCTTCCTGCTCACTGGCGGTCACGACTCGCTCGCCTTGTTGCAGCGGCGATTGCACATGTACGCCTACTACAGCCCCGCTAGCGAGCCGCTGTTCGGCGACGCGATCCTCAGCAAATGGCCGCTGCAAGACGTTCAGCCCATGACCCTGCCCACGCCCGGTGTGGCCACGCGTCCAGGCGCGCTCAGCGGCGTCTTGAAGCTCGGCGACGGCCGCGATTTGACCTTGGTCGTCACGCATATGCAAGAGAGCACTGCAGGTGTACCAGCCAGCGAGGTCGTCGATCTGACCCATCAGATATCCCGACTTTCCAATGCCGGCCACCGGCCGCTGATACTCACCGGTGACTTCAACCTGGAGCCCAGTGATGCACGCCTGCAGCCGCTTTTGGCTGTGCTGAGGGACGGTCTGGTACTAGCGCGACCGTTGTTCACCTGGCCATCCGACAAGCCAACGATGCAACTGGATTACATCTTCCTGTCGAAGGGGCTGCAGGTCTCCGCCATTTCTGTTCCGCAGACCACGGCTTCCGATCACCGGCCGGTAGTGGCCACATTCGACTGGCAGCGATAAGGCGTGGAAATGCCTTCAAACCACGCTGACCATTGGCCGGCATTGCTCATCTGAAACTGAGTGTGTCGTTGATCAAGAGACTGCTGCTGCGGAGGATGTTCGAGTCTGACATCGACAAGTACTACGGTCGTGAAGCGATACGGCATCGAGGTAACAGGCTTGTTGCACATGTCGTGCCGGGTAGGGGGTTCCGGGTATTTGGCAATTCACAGAACGGCGCTTACGCGGACTGTTTTTGACGCGGCCCTCCTATGACAGCGAGAGCCCCCTGTACGACCAGCAGTGCGATCAGCAGACAACAACCCAGCGTCCACTGCCCGGCATCGGCGATCGGCTCGAGCGCGGCGATAATGGCAGCGGCGCCAGCGTTACCCATCAAGAAAAACAGGCTGACTGCGGTGCCTGCATGCTCCTCACCAGTGGTGTTCACCACGGCCTGGATCAGCAACGGCAGCGGCGCCAACAGGGTCGCGCCGAGTACGATACCGGCAAGACCCAGCACGATCGGTGAGCCGCTGCTGAACAGCACCACGGTGACACCGATTGAGCCCAGCGCGGCAATCAGCATCAGCATGCGCAGGCTCAGCAGACGCGAAACGCGTTCGATCAACGCCATGCATATGATGCCGCTGACCAGCATGCAGAGCGCGACGATGCCGGCCGTCTGCGGATCAATCCCATGCCGATGCAGAATCGATTCCAGCCAGGTGGAAATGGCATTGAAATAGCCATTGGCGAGAAAGAAATACGCGGTCAATACCAGGAACGTCGGTGCGCGCAGCATCGCCAGCATCGCCGATCGCCATGATGGCCGAGGGCCTGGCGTGGTGGCAGCCTCGCGCGGATCGGCCGGCACCCATAGCCAGGTCAGCAGTGCCAGCGCACCCAACACAAGCACATCAAGCCACAACGTCTGATACCCGATCATCGGCACCAGCACAAAGGCCACGCCAAGTCCTGCGAACATCGCCATGCTGGAGATCTCGGTCGCACGCAGCCGTTCGTCTTCGTCGAACCAAACCGCGGCCAACCGGGCGACCAACGCCAACACCAATGGCTGCAGCACCGAGAACATCACCTGCCCCGCCAGCAGAAACCCGTAGCTCGGCCCTAGAATGCGCAGCAACGCAGCCAATGCCATCCCTACCGCGCTGATGCGTAGTGACGTGCGCACTGGCACGCGATCGAGCAACATACCCGCCGGCAATGCCAGCGGTATGAACAGCAGGGGGAATACCAGCGATAGCGTACCGATGGCGCTCTGCGACACCCTGTAATGGATGGCGATCTCACTCGTAATCGGCGCAAAGCGCAGCCATTCGAACTGCATCAACGCCTGCAATGCGGCATAGACCGTGAGAACGCGATAACGCATTGGAATCATCTTGGTTCTACCCCATCACTGGCGTCGGTTGCGCTCATGTACGTTGTCGCCGATCAATGCACAGTCGAACACACCATCGGAGAACGCCAAAGGGCAAATCGGGCCAAAACGCGAGCGTACGCTTACTTGCTGTCGCGGATGATCTGTTATTGCCTCGCCTGGCATGCCGCTGGTATTGATCATTGATTACCAAGACCAAAATCAGTACACGACATGGCATACGAATACCGCATCCAGAATGTGCTGAAACCGGTATTTCCGTTTGTATTCAAATGAAAGAGGTTTGCTTAAATCGATGCGGCCGAATATCGGGTGAAGCAGTCGAGCCATCGCCTATCGGCTGGATTCAGCACCTAATTTATTCGCTGTCGGATGAAAGTGCCGATGTCGCGGATAGCCTCATTCGCTTCTTTAAAAAGGGGAGCAAAGGCTTGCCAGACGTGCCACATCCCCGGCCATACGCGCAACGACACGTCCACTCCAGCGGCTTGGGCACGCTGTGCCAGCAAGCGAGAATCATCCAATAGGATTTCGTCGTCGCCTACCTGGATCATCAGCGCCGGCAGTCCATGGAGATCGGCATGGATCGGTGACATATAGGGATGCGCCAACAGCAGGTCGCCGGCGTACATGGCGGCGCTGCGGTGCAGTCTTTCCGTGGTGGGAAAAAAGATGTCGCGGCTGGCGAGGCTGGTGACTGACGGGTTTGCAAGTTCCAGATCGGTCCAGGGCGATAGACAGATGACGGCAGCGGGCAACGGCATGCCTTCGTCGCGCAGCCGCAGGCTCAAGGCCAGTGCCAGGCCACCTCCAGCGGAATCGCCAGCCAGCGCAATCCTTCCTGGCGCAATGCCTTGATCGCTGATCAGCTCGCGATAGGCGGCTACGGCATCATCAAGTGCGGCAGGAAACGGATGCTCAGGCGCCAAGCGATAATCCAGCAGTAATACCGACGCCGCGCTGGCCACGGCGATGCGCATGGCCAATGCACGGTGCGTATTGCACGAGCACAGCACATAGGCTCCTCCGTGCAAATACAGGATGACCCGATCGTTCGTCGAGCCGGTCGGCCGCAACCATTCTGCGTAGCGGCCGCCTGCACGAGTAGCCTGTTTCGTTACTCCTTTGGGTAACTCGCGCTTTCTGGCCATGGCTTCATAGCGCGCGCGTATCGCTTCCACGGATGCGTTTGGATCAGTCCGTTCGATCATTTTCTTCACGGTGTAGCGAACGATTCGGCTCTTAAGTGATGTCATGTAGGCCCAAGGTCAAAAAAGTAAGGCAGCCCCCACACCCTAGAAGCACGCCGTGTTGATGTATGGCGGTTTAGGGAACGTTGCGGATCTGGCGCACCAGCACACCGCCCAGCAGGGTAAATATTGCGGTGATCAGATATAACGCGGGATAGCCACCCAGCTGCGTCACCAGGATCGCCGCGATAGCCGGCGCCGCTACCTGCGGGGCAGAGTTGGCGATGTTGATGATGCCGAGATCCTTGCCGCGGTCGGTCGCCAGCGGCAGCACCTGGGTGATCAATGCCTGGTCAACCGCGACGTAGATGCCATAGCCGAGCCCGAGTACTGCCGAAGCCGCCAGCACCAGCGGCCAGATGGGTGATGGCATCAGCATCAGCGCCGCAACCGTCATCACCACGCTGGACAGGATCACATGGATCTTGCGGCGCCCGCTGCGGTCGGAGAGCGCACCTCCCGCAAAGGCTCCGACCAGTACGCCAGCCGTGTAGACCGCCACCACGATCAGCAAACCGTCTTCCGCCGCCTTGCCCGGAAACAGTCGCTCGTAGTGCAACCGATCGCGCAGGAAATACAGCATGTACAAGGTGCCGATCGCGTTGCCGAGATTGATCAGGAAGCGCGTCGCCCAAGCCCAGGCGAAATCCGGATATTCACGCGGGCTGATCCAGAAGCCACGCAGGAATGCGCGTCCGTCCCATGTCGAGCGTTCATCGCGTCGCAAAGGTATATCGCGCACCAGTCCCACAAACGGCATCGCGCACAGCATCAGTACCACAGCGACCAGCAGATAGCCCTGCGCGATGCCATGCGCCAGCTGGGTTACCAGCAAGGCACCGACCACCACACCCAGTGGCTGGGTCACACCCACCCAGGCACTGCATACCGCACGCTGCGTCACCGGCACCTGGTCCGGCACTTCGGCAGTCAAGGCGGCGAGCATCGCATTGAGCGCGAACTGCGCCACGCACCACCACAGCATGATGCCCAGCAGGGTGCCTTGTCGGCCCAGCATCACCATGGCCAATGCACCGACCAGCGCACCACCGATATTCCACGGGTGACGGCGGCCGAAGCGTGAGATGGTACGGTCCGACCAGGCACCGAATAGCGGATTGGCGAACAGCGATACCAGCGCGCCGATGCCGGTCACCCAGCCTAATGCAGACTCCTTGTGTGTCGGTGCGAGAACTTCCATCTGCTGTGCCAGCAGGATCTGGATCGGCGCAAAAAAGGCCATCCATACGCCAAGATTCGACAGCGCCATGCTGGTGAAAAACCGCGCGCGTACCGGTATGAGAGGTTCGTCCAACGCACTGCCGGAAGACCTGGCATCGAATCCGTGTGTGGCGTTTTTATTCATCGATTGGCTGCGATCACATGGCGATACCAGTCGAACGAAGCCTTGGGGGTGCGCTGTTGGGTCAAATAATCGACATGCACCAGCCCGAAGCGTGGCCGATAGCCTTCGGCCCACTCGAAGTTGTCGAGCAATGACCAGACGAAATAGCCGCGTACGTCGACGCCTGCCTCCATCGCCTGGCGCAGTGCATGCAGATGTGCCTGCAGGTAGGCAATACGGCGCGGATCATCGATGCGGCCTTGCGCATCGACTGTGTCGGGAAATGCCGCGCCGTTTTCGGTGATGAAGATCGGCGGTAACTTGGTGCGATAACGCTTGCGCAGATACAGCAATAACTCGCCGAAGCCATCGGCATCCACCGGCCAGCCCATCTCGGTGCGCTCCAGGTGCGTAGGTGGCTCGGCCGCTTCAATCGGCACGGCGCCACCCTTCGGTCCACTGCGGACGTACTGCGGGTTATAAAAATTGATGCCGAGGAAATCCAGCGGTTGCGCGATGGTCGCCAAATCGCCAGCGCGCAATGCCGACCGGTCTATGCCAAGTAGGCGTAGCTCCAGCGGATAACGGCCAAACAGTAACGGATCGGTATGCATCCGCAGGTGCAGGATTTCCAGCAGGTGTGCCGCCAATCGATCCTTGACGCGGCCAGAGGCCGGTCGCGCACGCGCCATGCTTTGCGCGATACCGATCTGCGCCGCTGCCGGCAGTGTCGCTCGCAAGGCCTGCACCGCCTTGCCGTGCGATAGCAGCAAGTGATGCACCACCGGGAAGATATCCAACCCCAACTGCTGCCCCGGTGCGTGCGTACCGATGGCATGGCCGAGCACGGTGTGCTCGAAGGTTTCGTTGTGGGTGATCCAGCGCGACACGCGATCACCCAAACGCTCAGCGACGATTCGCGTGAATTCGGCGAAACGATCGGCAGTGTCGCGGTTGAACCAGCCCCCGGCGCCTTGCAGGGCTTGCGGCAGATCCCAATGGAACAAGGTCGGCGTTGGACTGATGCCTTTCGCCAGCAGCTCGTCAATCAGGCGCGAATAGAAGTCCATCCCCTTGGGATTCGCCGCACCACGACCACTCGGCTGGATGCGCGACCAGGCGATCGAGAAGCGATAGGTATCGACACCGAGTGTGGCCATCAGTGCCACGTCTTCGGGATAGCGGTGGTAGTGATCGCAGGCGGTTTCAGCCGTATCACCGTCGGCGATGCGGCCGGACTCGCTGCAGAAGGTATCCCAGATCGAAGGGCCACGACCGTCATCGTGCAACGCGCCTTCAATCTGATACGCCGAGGTGGACACACCCCAGAGAAAATCTTTGGGAAAATCCAGTTTCTTGGCGGATTCGTGCATGGTGGCGATCTTATTCAAGGTGATCTTGTTCAAGATGTAGATGCCGGTACTCGAATGTCCGCTTCTACCTCATGCCAACCACTTTCGCTCGAGTGCAGCCCGGATTCGGCATACGCGTTCCGGGCTTGCGCTGGCTATCCCGTTTCGCAAGCTCGCATCAACAGTCAGAAGCTCATGCCCATCTCTACACCCCACATGCGTGGCGGCGTGATGTAGGCAAACGGCGTTCCCAGAATGCTTGTGCTGATATTGTTGATGCTCTGCACGTACTGTTTGTTGAACACGTTGTTGACGAAGAGCCCGACGCTCCAAGGCGAATGCGGCGAAGACCATCCCAAGTGCAGATCGGTGCGATTCTGGGCCACGCCAAGGGTGAAGGCAGGCGTGGTCAAACATTGACCTTGCGCTACCGAATCGTCGTTGCAGCGGGTTTTCCCGCGATGGGCTTCTTGCAGGGTGAAATTCAGATCGCCGTTGGCGACATTGTGCCAAACGTATTCCATGCCCGCGGCAATCGTCCACAGCGGTTCACCGACGGGCTGTCCTGCAAGACTGCCGCCTTCCGGATCCACGTAGTGTTGGTAGGTCGCATTGATATAGCTGGCAGTAAGGTTCAGTCGCAACGCTGTTGTCGCTTGCCAATGTGCCTCGAGATCGACTCCTTTTGCCACCTGGTCACTGGTGGTGACTTCGTATATCGGTAACGCGCCGTCGCCATTGGAAATCAGGCTGAGCGATTGCAGGTTGGAGTAGCGGTAGTAGTACGTCGACGCATCGAACAGCAGCCGATATTCCGGAAAGTAGCTCTTGATGCCGAATTCGTAGTTCCAGACTTCTTCCGGCTGGTACACCGAGCCTACCTCTTCCGCATTGAAGCCGCCGGCCTCGTAGCCCTTGGCTACGGAGCCGTACAGCATCACGTTGGGAGTCCATTTGTAATCGAGCACGACGCGCGGACTGAAGTCGTTCCAACTGCGACTGATGCTATATGGCGCACTCGTTGCCGCCGGGCTGTTGAACTCGATGTTCTGCTGAAAGGTCTGGATCGGTGGCACACCGGGGATATTGAAGATGCCGAGCGCCTGCAGCTTGGCCAGGGTGGCATCGAGCTGCGGTGCGACGCGTTCGGGGTTGTACCAGCTGAACGCCTTTTCGTCGCGGGTGAAGCGCAGGCCCGTCGTCAAATCCAGACGATCGGTCAAATGCCAGATCAGGTCGCCATACAAGGCATAGGCCTGCGAGCGCGCATGATTGAACATGTCTTCCTGCCACGGGTCATTGAGCAACGACAGCGACCCTAACCCTGCCGAGGCAAGTGCGCTGCTTATGGGTCCATACAGGCCGCCCGGTGCGACCCCGGTATTGTTCAAAATCGTATCGATGCTGTTCGTGAGCACATCGATCTGATTGTCTTGCCGTGCATTGTCATGGTAGTAGCTCGTGCCCGCGACCCAGTCGAGCAGATCGTTCTTGCCGGACAACTTGAATTCCTGCGACCAACTGGTGTTCTGCTCGATATTGTCGGTGGCAAGATAAAGGTACGGCTGGTTGGTGCCGTCGCTGTCCTCAAGATTCGACGTGGAAAAATGCCGATAAGCTGTGATCGAACTCAGATCACCGAACGAGAATGGATGGTCGACAGACAGCGTCACGCCATCGAAGTTACGCTTTTCATTACTGTTGGCGACGTCGTTGTAAACCGGCGCCGTAATGGGGTTCAGATAGGTTTGCGGATTGGCCGGAAACGGCAGCACTTCCGGAGCAGACGGAACAGGGACCAGCCCGATCGCCGGGCGCGCCGGCTGGTTCAAATGTTCGTGCTCCCAGGCGACTCGTACCACGGTATCTCCGGGGAAGTTCCAGCGCAGTTGGTTGCGCATACCCCAGTCGTCATTCTTGTTGTAGTGCTGGCCCGTCGCTGCATCGCGCAACCAGCCGTCACTTTGGTTGTCGACAAAACTGAAGCGATAAGCGGCGTCAGGCGTGATCGGGGCATTCAACACGGCGTCGATATAACGTGTGCCGTAGTCTCCCAGACGCACGTGCGCCTGTTCTTCCCAGTCATCTTCCGGGGCAACGGTCACCACGGAAATGGCACCCGCCGCACTATTGCGTCCGAACAGCGTGCCTTGGGGTCCCTTCAGCACTTCGACGCGCTCAATATCGTCGAAGGTGAGTAGCGCACCGCCGGTCTTGCCGGTGTAGACCCCGTCTTCGTAAATGCCGATAGGGGAATCCGTACCGATACCAAAATCCGTGACACTGATGCCGCGCAGCGTGTAAACAGGTTGGGTCGGCTGCGAGCCATCGACAAACAGGCCGGGAATGTAACCGTTCATTTTGGAAAGATCGGTCGCGGCGAGTGTATCGATCTGTGCCTGAGTCACGATCTGCATGGCAATCGGCACGTCCTGCACTGCCTGTGTACGGCTCTGCGCGGTCACCGTAACGTTGCCAAGATTGGTTGCCGCCTTGTCGTCCGTCGCGGCTGTGCTGGGCGTTACCTTCGCCGCTTTCACTGGGGTTGGTGCGTCGGGAGCGGGCTGCGTCTGCGCCATCGCGCCTGCGCTCAGCAGCAGCGAAAACGCGACACTGTTGCCCAGGATGCCGCGCAGACAAACGGCAAGTTTTCTTTGACGAATCGACATCTTTAACACCCCTCGACGATCTCGTGATGACCCCAACGGCGATTTCCAATCGGAGCAACGCCACTGTTTCAGCGTGCGAATCATTTCGCATTGGCGGCGTCTTCGTGGCCGGTGCGATACCTTTCCCGAACGGCACGTAACGACGCCAGCCCCGTTTCCAATAGTGATTCACTTCAGGCGGGTTGAAGTGAGGACGGTTTGGGCCGATTCGATCCCCACTCGCCACCCGTTGTCAGCACCGCCAAGCCCAGCTGAACTCACGAAAGGATTGCCTTGCAGCGAACTATGCGCGCGTCACTGAATCCAGTATGGGGACCAAAATGGCCAATTGCGGAAAGAACCATTCCAAACGGTGGAATGCGGTCGGTCCATGTCGCCGTGATTTCACCTTTTGGACAGTGAGCCCTCTTCGAAGCCGTCTATCTTTGGCGAGTGCTGGCAGCATCCAGAGAGCTGCATCCAGATACCGGGATATCATTGTCGCAACAGACTAGGAGGTTGCCTGCTGCATGGTGCGAATTTTTGGGCTGTTCGCGCGCAGGGTGAATCACCTGACGATCTCAAGTATTCGCAGCCTCGGCCGTTGAACAAGACAGTCTGTCGACACATCCCTGACCTGACACGGTCAAGGCGGCGAGTAAACGATCATTGCGGCGGTATCCCGCTGCTGTGGAGAGACGTGACGCGCCGTCGGGATTGAGAAAAAGCCGGCGGCGGAGCGTGAGAAGACATGGGGAAAATCTGGAAGCGATGGTTTATGCGTGATGTGCCAGTGGCTGGATCAGTCGCGGCTATCACAACAGTCGGCGCTTTCGCGTCCGCTACCGATCTGTCGACGATCCAGGATGTTCCGGTGCTCGACAGTACCGAAATCGAAGACCGCTTTTATCGCCTGGTGCTTGGCATGCCTGACTCGACTGTCGTCGACATGCGTCTGCCTGAAGTGGCCATGCTCAAGCGACTCGATGAAGTGTGCGGTGCCGATCGCTTCGATATTGGCAGCTTGCCGCGTCTGCCAGCGATACTGCCGCAGCTTTTGCGTCTGCTCAAGAGTGATGAGGCTGACGGCACCAAGGTAGCCCGCTTGATCGGTCGCGATCCCGTGCTCGTCGGTGAAGTCATGCGCGTGACCAAGAGTGCGCATTACCGCACGCTCAAGCCGATCGCGAGTTTGCAGCATGCCGTGGTGCTGCTCGGCCATGACGGTCTGCGCAGGATGGTGACGCAGCATGTGATGAAGCCGATCTTGCAGGGCAGCGCCGGCATGCTTGGTCATGCTGCCGGGCAGCGTTTGTGGGATCACGCCGAGCAGTGCGCGCACGCTGGCATGTTTCTGGCCAAAGGCCAGAGTGATCCGTTCGAAGCGTACTTGGCCGGCATCGTCTGCAATGCCGGTGTCGGCGCGATGATCCGCGTGCTCGATCAGGAGGTATGGCCGACGATTGGTGTCTTCAGCAGGAGCTTTCTGACCAGCATCGCGAAGATGGGGAATCACCTGACATTGCGAGCGGCACAACACTGGGAGTTGCCACCCAACGTCATTGACGCCTTGCGCGAGCGCATGGATGCACGCAGCAAGCCGCCGATCACGGTGCTTGGCAAGGCGCTGCTGGCCGGCGATCAGCTGGCGATGGTTCAGCTGCTGGCCGAAAATCACCGAGTGGAGCGCGCCACACCGCTGACCAAGGATCGTGTCGATGGTCTGCCAGTGTTGCTGGTCGATCGTGCCCGACAGGATCTGCGGCGCAGCTTCGGGCCACCGGATAGAAAAATCCATTGAGCGGATCGATGCGTGACCGATCGTTCATCGCCGTGCTGGCGCGCCAATCCTCACAAGGTATCGGGCGATTGCCGAATTATCAGTAGGCTTGCCGGTTGGCGAAGTTGTAAACCTGATCAGCCCATTCGGTCGATTCGAGATAAATCGCCGACATCCGTTCGATGTCCTGCGGCTGCACGTCGGTGGCACCAAGCTCACCCGCTTCCCAGATGTAGATCTGTCGCAGCGGGGCAGCAAAAGGGCCGCGATCTTCCACCAGCGCCTCGTGGATTTCGGGCGCGAGTGGCAGATGGCTCAATACAAACTCCATCGGTGCACACATCAGCGTGTCCAGCAGCGACAGCAGTCCGGCCATGAATGCCATGTCCTGATATTTTACAGGCATGTCCTGCGCCAGCTTTTCGCACATATGGGCGCGGATCAACGCGGCGCGCAGCAGTTCGGGCGGCCGATCGTCCATGCCACCCAGCATCATGGTGTAGATCCAGTTGCGCATACGCGCCACGCCAAAAAAGATCGCCGCCTGCTGGATGGATTTGAGCTGTCGCGGTAACGCAAAATAAGCTGAGTTGACGCAGCCGAGAAGCTTGTAGCTCAGCACCGCATCGTCACGGATGATCTCGCCAAGCTCCACCGGGCCGGGATTGTTTTCCTGCAGCGCATTCATCAACCGCAGCAGACTCACCCGACTGGCAGTGAGGACCGGCACCTCGAATTGTTCGGGCAGAAGCAGGTAACGCCCCTGTATGGCCTGCACGGGCAGATGCTGGCAGCGACTGTAGATTTCGTAGTCATCCACGAAGCCGGCAATCACGTCCAGCCCGCGCGCATGGAGTTCCGTGCTGCGCATCGCCAGCGTGCGTGCATCGAGCGCGCCGGCATCCAGTCGCACGTGGGTGGCCATGGCCAGCAGCGGTTCCAGATTGCCGTAAGGTTCGTCAGTGTTGGCATCCAGCTCGCTCAGGTCCAGCAGCAGTGCGCAACCGCGCTGGGCAAGTTGCTGCAGGCGTGGCACCAATGCTGCGTCGCTGATGCTGGTCGGGTCGACGATGATGCCCAGACGTGGATGGTGCGCCAGCACATCGGTCTGCTCCATCAGCAGATCGCGCGACAAACGAAGGAAAGCGCGATTGCCACGCACCAGCCGAGTCATCACGCCATCGGTGATGGTGGCGAGCAGGCGCCGCATCAGCGTCGCTTCGGCATCTGGTCCCAGTTCGTCGCGATGGAACAGCAACTCGTAGGCAACCAGTTGACCGCGGCTATCCAGCATGGGGCTGCGCACGATCGGCAAGGGCAGATCGGGGATCAGCGCGCCGGTGTCGTCGTGACTGGACATGGTTCTGGCTAAAGTTGAGCTCATTGATCTTTCGTCAGGATCGGGCAAGTGCGTCGCCGTTGCAGGTGATCGCAGAGAACAAAAGGCGCCGCCATCGCACGACTGAAACGGCGCTTATCAAAACAGCGCTTTATCAATCAGGCTTCGGCCAGAGGCAGGGAACGATGTCCGGCCTGAAGCATTCCGCTGTGACTGTAGACGCTGCTTTCATTGTCATTTCCCGTCAACACGGAAAGTGCCCGGCGTACCTGGGAAAGCCGCTGGCCGACCAGCGCGCCGTTGCGTTGATTCTTGTCCCTGCAATTGGTCAACGTCTTGAGCAGCTCGCTCCAAGCCGGTTGAGCCGCTTGCGTGGCGTGCGCCGAGGAAGAACTCATGTGCAGCCGCTCGGCATCGAGCTGCTCGAGTCGGCGCATCAGCATCTGTTTGGCCTCGCCGGCGCGGTTGAGTGCATTGGCGTCGGCACGGTTGAGCGCTTCGCGCTCCTCGTCCAGAACGAGGATCAGCTGCGTCGTGGCCGCACTCATGTCGTCCACGATGGCGCGCAGTGCGTCGTCGAGTTCGGCCTGCAACGGCGCGATCATGACGTGCCGTTGATCTGGCTTTCGATCGAGGTGAGACGATCGGCGATATTGCTGGCGTCGACGCGATAATTGCCGTCGGCGAGCGACTTGCGGATCTGCTCGACTTTGGCCGTATCCACCGGGCTTTGCGCATTCACGCTGCTAGCCTGATGCAGCGCGCGCGCCGAGTCGGTCAGCTTGACGCTGTCGTCGGCCTGCGGCGAAGCCGAACCGCTGGCGCTGGTCGTGCTGGTCTGACTGCCGGCGCTGCCTTGGTTGGTCTTTGTCTGCGGTAGCGCAGGCAATCCGTTGGGCGAAATGGTCGTGTTCATAGGTCCTAGGATTCTCTTGTGCGTTGAGCCCCTGTAGTGGGCTTATCGGCATGTCCATCTGAAACTTTAAGGTCACCACTGCTGCTTAAGTATGCTTTTAATCAGACGTCAAGGTAATGCCTTCACTTCGCCCGCTGCCAGCACGATGCCGGGCACGATCTGCCCCGAATGCCCATTACGTACACGCAGGCGCGTCCCGGTGTCGCCGCCGTCCAGGGCTTGACCGGTGGTGCGCACTTCGATGCCATCGAGCTGAGCGATCAGTTCGACCTGATCGCCGGCCCGCACCATCTCACGTCCATTGAGCTGGCCCGGCTGGAGCACGGTGCCCGGGCTCAAGGGCCGCGCCAGCGAACGGCCGGCGACCTGATCCAAGTTGTCGACGTAGCCGTAGCCAAGTCGCGTGATGTCGCGCTCCTCGCTATGCACATCGCCTAGCCCGACGCTGTCGCCGCGGGCCAGCGGGCGCGTAGTGACAAGCACCTGGCGATAGATCTGCAGCTGGATCGGGACCCGGATCGTCCAGCCTGCGCTGGTGGGGCAGCTCACGGATACGGCGACGCGCGAACTGAGCTGCTGGCCCGCGGGCAGGCGCGCCTGCAAGGCTTGCGGACAGGCAGCGAGACGCAGGCGCGAGTTGAGCTGTTCCGGCACGATCACCACCCGCCCACCGGCTTGGGCGTATTGCGTGCGCACTGTCTGTTCCGCGACGGCGCGCACATCGGTCGCGATATCCGACGCGTTTGCCGAAAAGCTCGTTGCCATAGCAGGAGCCAGCAACAAGGCGATGAGCGTTGGCCGCTTCATGGGTGATTGTCGGCCAGCATGGTGGCGAGCTGGGCGTTGATGGCCTCGCGCGCGCTTTCGAATTTGCCAGACATCTGCGCCGCCTGATCGAGCTGGCCGCTGCCCAGTAGTTCGAGAAAGGCATTGCCTTGCTCATGTAGGCGCGCGGCGGATTCACGCAAGGTCTGGCTGGTCGGATGACCATCGTGGCGTGCCGCGAGTCGATCCAGGCTGCGCTGAAGTGCATCCGTATCGAACCAGCGACGGTCCAGCGCGGTTGGTTCCTGTAGCGCCAGCTCCATGCCGTGGCGCAGACCCTGCACGGATTCACGTATGGTCAGGCTGAGGCTGGCGATGTCATTGCCGCTCTCGCTCTCCAGCCAGCTCAGGCACAGCCGATGCGCCAGCACGGCCGCGCGATTGAGCCCTTCGCCATGGCGTCGCGCCTCGTTGGCGCGGCGTTGCAGTGCGCCGAGCGACGCTTGAATAGTGGTGGCGCGTACCTGCAGGCCGTCTTGATTCTCGCGCAGCGTGCGCAATCGTCCGCCGGTACCTTGTAACGCGTCGTGGCCCTGATTCAACGAGGCTTCCGCGATGCCGATGCTGCTCTGCGCGCGTTCGAGCCGCTGCAGTCCCAGCTGCACGTCACCGTCCATGTGCAGCGAGAATTCGCCGATGGAGCCGGTCACGGTTTCGATTTCGGCTGTGGCCAGCGCCGTTTTTTCGGCCAGTTGCTTGACCTCGTCGGCGACTACCGCGAAGCCGCGACCTGCTTCGCCGGCGCGCGCCGCTTCGATCGCGGCATTCAGTGCCACCAGATTGGTCTGATGGGCGATCTCCTGCACGCTGGTGGTCAGGGCGCGAATCTGGGCAACCTGCTTGGCCAGATGGCCCTGGTTGTGGTTCATTGCGGACAATGCGCTGCGCAGCAGGCGTAACTGGCCGTTCAATTCGCTTACGGTGGCCTGACTCTGCTCGCCGGCCACGCTGGCCGCATCGAGACTGCTCTGCACCTGCTGCAAGGCAGTCGAGATCCCGGCACTGCCATCCGTCAAGCGGCCGACGCCATCGCGGCATTCGCCCGCGGATTGCTCCAGCGAGGCCTGTTCGCGATTGAGTGCCTGCGCGTGGGTCAATACCAGGCTCTGCTGCTCCAGCGATTGCAGCGCGACGGAGGCCGGCGGACGCGGCGCCAGTCGCGCCAGCAGCGGCGCCAGCGCGTTGGCGGCGGCGGGATGCTGGTGGCTCAGTGCGGCGAGCTGCGCCTCGTTTCCGGCGAGTGCAGCTTGCGTCAGGGCGGCCAGATGCTGGCTGCGGATCAGGCTCATAAGCAAGGCAATTCCTAAAGGTCGTCACCCAGAGATCGTCTGGAAGTGCATAAACTTGAGCAAGCAAGGCACATGCCATCGCCAAAAGGATGGCGAATCGACATCGGGGCATCAGGATCGACATCACCATGATCGACGGCATGCGCCGATACCTTTGGATACCGAGGTCTGGTCATTGATGGGCGCGATCGATGCGCTCAAGTCCGTGCGTGACGTGGCCGATACCATGCAATGAGTCGCGCTTGCAGTGGCTACCGTATCGAGGAACAAGCATGGCCGCTGCACCCTTGTTGGAAAGCGTGGAAAGCCACACTCGGCTGGCCGGACACAATCGGGTGGCGATGTTGCTGTTTCGTCTCGGCGATGCCCAGCTGTTCGGTATCAATGTGTTCAAGGTGCGTGAGGTGTTGCGCAAGCCACCGCTGGAACGCATGCCCGGTGTACACGCCTTGCTCGCCGGCAGTTGTGACTATCGAGGCAAGACAATCCCGGTGATCGATCTTGGCGCGGCGATGGGCTATCCACCGTTGACCGCGATGGATTCAGCCCATCTCGTGGTGACCGAATTCAGTCGCTCGGTGCAGGGTTTCCTGGTGGCCGATTTCCAGCGCATCGTGCATTGCACGGGCGAATCACTGGAAGCGCCGTCCGGTGCGCTGGGTTTCGGCAGCCGGGTTAGCGCGGTGACGCGTATCGATGGCCAGCTGATGGCGGTTATCGATGTGGAACAGGTGCTGGTCAGTATCGATGGCTCGGCGGTCGAGGTATCCACGCGTTTGCAACAGGCCGCCGAGCAGCAGGCGATAAACCCGCGCCGGATATTGGTAGTGGACGATTCACTCGTGGCGCGTCAGCGCCTGGTGAGCGTTTTCAAACAGATGCACATCGATTGCGTCGTGGCAAAGAACGGTCGCGAGGGGCTTGATCGCCTACTCGAGCTGGCCAACGGGCCGGCCGAGGGAGGGGTGAATCTGGTGGTCTCGGATATCGAGATGCCATGCATGGACGGCTATGCGCTGACGCGTGCGATTCGCGAGTCCCCCGCATTGCGTCGGATCAAAGTGGTGTTGCACAGCTCGTTGAGTGGCGTGTTCAACGAATCGATCGTGCGTGAAGTAGGTGCGGATCGGTTCATTGCGAAATTTCAGCCGGATTTGCTTGCCCAGACCGTATTGGAACTATTGCCAACGTCAACAAATTGACGTCGGTTTTTCAGGTCTAGCCGCGTCGGGATTTCGTCCTGAGACGCCGATATAACGTCACCCAATGGGGTGAGGCGCCCGGCTGAGCGCGTTTTATCAGCCTTGAATCCGCAATCTGTCGCGTTGCGCTGTGGTGGCATGCAATTTGCTCTCGACTCTCAGGCGGACATTGCCGTAGGGAGTTTGCCCATGACCATCACCACTGACAGCGTGTTTGGACTGAATGCCCCGGCGCTCGCCCTCTGGCAGCGTCGATCCGAAGTCATTGCCTCCAATCTGGCCAATGCGGACACGCCCGGCTATCAGGCGCGCGACGTGGATTTTCGCGCCGCGCTGCAGCAGGTCGGTGGCGAATCCAGTCAGCTTGCGATGAGCACGCCGACGGCAGGGCAGATCGATGCGACCAGTACCAGCACCGACGACCTCAAGTATCGCGTACCGATGCAGCCGAGCATGGATGGCAACACCGTCGATGCCCAGGTCGAACAATCCGCATTCGCCTCGAACACCGTCCATTATCAGGCCAGTCTGAGCTTCATCAACGCGACCATTCAGACGCTGCGCCTGGCCATCACCGGAGGTGCCAGCTGATGTCGCTCATGAAGATTTTCGATACCGCCGGTTCCGGCATGGCTGCGCAGTCGCTGCGCCTCAACACCGTCGCCAGCAACCTGGCCAACGCCGACAGCGTCAGCAACAGCCCTGACTCGGCGTACCGCGCGAAAGAGCTTTTGTTCGCGCCGACCGGCACGGCCGAGCCAGGCGGTATGTCGCAGGACAGCGGCGAAGGCACCAACGGCGTTCGCATGGTTGGCGTGACCGAAAGCCAGCAACCGGTGGAATCGCACTATGAGCCGGGCAATCCGATGGCCGACGAGAGCGGCTATGTGTACGGCAGCAACGTCAATCCGGTCGATGAACTGGTGAACATGATCTCCGCATCGCGTTCGTACCAGAACAACGTCGAAGTCATGAATACCACCAAGCAGCTGATGATCAAGACCATTGGTCTCGGCAGCTAATCCGAAGGAGTATCCCGTGTCCGCCATACTCAGCAGTTCAACCAGCAGTTACTCGTACTCGGCCTCAGGCCTGAGCCTCACCGGCAGCACCGTCACCAGTACGCCGACGGGTTCGACGATGACGCAGGCTGATTTTCTAAAGTTGATGACCACACAGCTGCAGTCGCAGGATCCGACGCAGCCGATGGACAACTCGCAGTTTGCGTCGGAGCTGGCGCAGTTCAGTCAGCTTTCCACCCAGCAGGATATCGACACCAATCTGCAGAGTTTGAGCAGCAATGTCAGCAGCGGCATCCAGACTTCGCAGGTGCTGAGCTCGGCCAATCTGGTTGGACGCCAGGTGCTCGTGCCCTCTGACGCACTGGCTTACAGCGGTAGCGCTGTCAGTGGCGGCGTGAATGTGCCGACGGCGGGCGATGTCGTGGTGTCGATCAAAGATTCCAGCGGCAATACCATCAAGACGCTCGATCTAGGCACGCAGCAGGCCGGCCTGTCGGCGTTCAGTTGGGATGGTACGAACAATAACGGCCAGACCGTCGCGAGCGGTACGTACAGCATCAGCGCCAACAACGGCGGCAACAGCGCCGCGCTCAGCACTTACGCCGCTGGCTCCGTAACCGGGGTCGGCTATGGCGGCTCCAGCACGGGCACTTATTTGCAAGTGGCGGGTGTCGGCGGTGTGCCGCTAAGCCAGGTCGCCCAGATCAACTGATCGTTGCACTTCAAGCAACGAAACACATTCACCTTTATCAGGCACAAGGGGATACAGCATGGCTCTCAATCAGGCGCTTAGTGGCATCAACGCGGCCCAGTCCGAGTTGAACGTCATTTCCAATAACATCGCCAACGCAGGCACGGTTGGCTTCAAGGGATCGCGTGCTGAATTCGCCGAGGTCTACGCCGTCACCGGCCTTAACCTCAGTTCGACGGCGGTTGGCAGCGGCGCGGAACTCACCGACGTGGCGCAGCAGTTTTCGCAGGGCGATCTGGAAACCACCAACGGCAGCCTTGATCTGGCGATCAGTGGCAACGGGTTCTTCGTCGTCAACAACGGCAGCGGCAACCAGTACACGCGCAACGGCGCGTTCCAGGAAAACGCCAATGGTTACGTCACCACGGCGGAGGGCGCCAACCTGCAGGTTTATCCGCCCAATGGCGCGGGCGGTTTCAACACCAGTACGCTGACCAACCTGCAGTTGAATACGGCGCAAAGCGCGGCGACACCGACAAGTACGATCACGGTCAACTCCAATCTGCCGTCCGGCGCCACGGTGCCGGTCGACACCCCCATCAGTCCGACCGATGCGAACAGCTACAACAACTCCACCGCGCTGACCGTGTACGACTCGCAGGGCGGCTCTCACGCGGCGACGATCTACTATGCCAAGACCGGCAACAACACGTGGAACGCCAGTCTTTATATCGACGGACAGAGTGCCGGCACGCAGGCGCTGGCGTTCAATACCTCCGGCACGCTGACCACGCCGGCCAATGGCTCACTGGTCTTCACGCCGACCCAGCCGACCAATGGTGCGACATTCCCCACCACGATGTCGGTCAACCTCGCCGGCACCACCCAGTTCGGTACGGCTTATTCCACCGGTACGGTCGCGCAGAACGGCTACGAGGCCGGCATTCTGTCAAACGTACAGATCGACAATAGCGGTATCGTCACGGCGTATTACTCCAATAACCAGACCACGCAGCTGGGTCAGGTCGCGGTAGCCAACTTCTCCGATCTGCAGGGCCTCAGCCAGGTCGGCAATACGAGCTGGGTGGCGACCACGACGTCCGGATCGCCGATCTTGGGTTCGGCTGCCACCGGTCAGTTCGGCAACATCGAACAAGGCGAGCTGGAAACCTCCAATACTTCCGACACCACGGCCCAGCTGGTCGACATGATTCAGGCACAGCAGAACTACGAGGCCAATTCGCAGATGCTCGGCACGGTCAATTCGTTGTCGCAGACGCTGTTCCAGGCAGTCGACCGCTAATCGCCTGCCATGGATCGTTCCGTTTACATTGCCATGACCGGTGCCACGCAGACGATGCGTGCGCAGGATGCCGTCAGCCACAATCTGGCCAACGCATCCACCGTCGGTTTCAAAGGCGAGCTCAGCGCGTTTCAAAGCCTCCCCGTACTCGGACAAGGTGCGAATACCCGCATCAATGCCGTGGCGCAGGGCGTCGGTGAAGACAACTCGCAGGGTTCGATCCAGAGCACCGGTCGGCCGCTCGACGTCGCCGTGAACGGTCCGGGCTGGATTGCGGTGCAGGCGGCCGACGGCAGCGAGGCCTATACGCGCGCCGGCAATTTGCAGATCGGTGCCGACGGCAGCCTCACCGATAGTCGTGGCAACCCGGTGATGGGTTCGGCAGGTCCGATCACGATTCCGGACAGCTCCAGCATCAGCGTCGGCAGCGACGGCACGATCTCCACGGTGCCGATGGGTCAAAGCCCCGACACGATTGCCGCGGTAGGTCAGCTGAAGTTGGTCAATCCCGATCCCTCGCAGATGACCGAAGGCGCCGATGGCCTGATGCGTAACAACGATGGCAGCCAGGCCGATGCCGACAGCACCGTGACGGTGACCTCCGGTGCGCTGGAAGCCAGCAACGTCAATACATCGTCCGAGCTGGTGAAAATGATTTCTCTGTCGCGCCAGTACGAAATGCAGGTGCGCTCGATCAAGACCGCCGAAGACGATGCGGACGACAGCACCAAACTGCTGCAGACCAACTAAGTCGGCACGACAATCTTCATGAACTTGGAGTAAGCGATGTTTTCCTCACTGTGGATTGCCAAGACCGGGCTGGATGCGCAGCAGACGCAGATGGACGTCATTTCCAACAACCTGGCGAACGCGAGCACGACCGGCTTCAAAACCTCGCGTGCCTCGTTTCAGGATCTGATGTACCAGAACGAAGGGCAGCCCGGCGGCCAGACCACCGAGCAGACGCAGTCGCCGTCGGGCTTGTTGCTCGGCACCGGCGTAAAGGTCGTCGGCAGCGAAAAACTGTTTACCCAGGGCGCGGTCACGCAGACCGGCAACTCGCTGGACGTGGCGATCCAGGGCAACGGTTTTCTGCAAGTGAGCCTGCCCGACGGCACGGTCGCCTACACGCGAGACGGTTCGCTGCATGAAGATGCCACCGGCCAGATCGTCACCGCAGACGGTTATCCGATGGTGCCTGCGATTACGCTGCCGGCCAACGTCAACAGCGTCACCATCGGTACCGACGGCACCGTCAGCGCCACCAGCAACGGCTCGACCGCGCCGACGACGCTCGGTGTGTTGCAGTTGGCCAACTTCGTCAACCCGGCCGGCCTGCAGGCCATGGGGCAGAACCTTTACCTCGAAACCGAATCGAGCGGCACCGCCCAAACCGGCCAGCCAGGCGTCAACGGCATGGGCACGGTGGCACAGGGTTCGCTCGAATCGTCCAATACCAACGTGGTGGCCGAAATGGTCAACATGATCGAAGCCCAGCGCACCTACGAGATGAATTCCAAATCGATCAGCGCCGTGGACGACATGTTGCAGTTCGTCATCAACAAGACCTGATCGCGGGGACGTGATGAAAAAGCATGCTATGGCGGTGCAGTCAACGAGTGCCGCCGACTTATCAACCGGCGAACGGCGAGCAGCGCGGACACGATCCCGATCAAGTGCCGCGAGTCCGTGGCCTTGCGCTATGGCCGCTCGTTCCTCATCCCTTTCCTTCGCCATGCGTACCGTAGTGGTCTCGCTGCTATGGGTCGCGCTTGCCGGTTGCGCCGCCGTGCAAGATCGCCAGAAGCAGGAGGATGCCGAGTGGGCGGCGACCGCTCCGGTCGAGCCGGCGGTGCAGCCCCAGGCCAATGGCTCGATCTATCACGACATGCAGAACATGGAGTTGTTCAACGATGCACGGGCGCATCGCATCGGTGACATCCTGACCATAAACCTGGTCGAAGCGATGCAGGCGAGCAAGAAATCCGAAACCACCACCAGCAAGAGCGACAAGGTCAACGCGGCTGCTCCGGAAATTCTCGGTCATTCACTCAGCGTCGGCGGCGGTGCCGCCGCGAACTCGGCGCTCACGACCGCCAACAGCTTCGACGGCGCGGGCAGCAGCACGCAGAGCAATCAGTTGAATGGTCAGCTCACCGTCACGGTGGCGCAGCGTCTTTCCAACAGCAACTTGTTGGTACGCGGAGAGAAGTGGCTGACCATCAATCAGGGTCAGGAGCTGATCCGGATTTCCGGCATCGTGCGCGCGCAGGATATCGGCCAGGACAACTCGGTCGACTCCACACGCGTGGCCGACGCGCACATCACTTATGCCGGTCGCGGCACGCTTGATAGCGCCAATACGCAAGGCTGGCTGGCGAAGTTCTTCAACTCCAAGTGGATGCCCTTCTGATGAATACGCGATCGCGCAAACCTCTCTCGATCGTTGGCATCGTTGCCGTGATCGTCACCGCGGTGGGTTTTGCGCCGACGGCGAGTGCGGACAAGATTCGCGATCTCGTGCAGGTTGCCGGCGTGCGCAGCAATCAGCTGGTCGGCTATGGCCTGGTGGTGGGTCTGGACGGCACCGGCGACCAGACCACGCAGGCGCCGTTCACCACGCAAAGCCTGGAAAACATGCTCAAGCAGTTCGGCGTGTCGGTGCCGGCCACGGGGACGCAACCGCAGCTGAAAAACACGGCCGCCGTAACGATTACCGCCGAGCTTCCGCCTTTCGCCAAGCCCGGTGAAGTCATCGATGTGACGGTTGCCTCGATCGGCAATGCCAAGAGCATTCGCGGCGGCGAGCTGCTGATGTCGCCGCTGCGCGGCGCAGACGGCAATGTCTATGCGGTGGCGCAGGGCAGCGTCGTGGTCGGTGGCGTCAGCGCAACGGGTAAAAGCGGTTCCAGCGTGCAGATCAACATTTCCGCCAGCGGCCGCATTCCAAACGGCGCCTCGGTCGAGCGCGCCGTGTCGTCTTCGTTCAGCGGCGGCGGCGATCTGGTGCTGAACCTCGATACCGCCGACTACACGACGGCCGGTCATATCGCCGACGCCATCAATCGGCTCTATGGCGGTGGCACGGCGCGCGCGCTCGATGGCGGTTCGGTGTCGGTACGGGGTCCGGTCGACCCGAGCGAAAAAGTCGCGTGGCTCGGCGCCATCGAGTCGCTCGATGTGCAGACGGGCGATGCGCCAGCGCGCGTCGTCGTCAACTCGCGTACCGGCACGGTGGTGATCGGTTCGGATGTGCGCGTCACGGCGGCGGCTGTCGCGCACGGTTCGATCCAGGTCACGATCAGCGAACAGCCGCAGGTCAGCCAGCCGGCGCCTTTTAGTAAAGGACAGACCACCGTAGTGCCCAACAGCAATGTGTCGATCAACCAGGACGGCGGTCACATGTTCAAGTTCGGGCCCGGCGTGAGCCTGGATTCCATCGTACGCGCCGTGAATCAGGTCGGCGCCACGCCGACGGATCTGATTTCGATTCTGGAGGCGCTGAAGCAGGCTGGCGCACTGCATGCGGACTTGGTGGTGATCTGAATGGCCATCGTCGGCGACGCCGCTTCGCAGAGCCTTAGCACCTGGACGGATCTGTCCGGGTTTAGCGCGCTGCGTCATCAGGCAGAGACCGACAGCGGCTCGACCTTGCCGGCGGTCGCCAAGCAATTCGAATCGATGTTCACCGAAATGATGCTGAAGTCGATGCGCGATGCCAGCTTCGGCGACCCGGAGTTTGATAGCCAGGCAGGCGATCAATGGCGCGACATGTTCGATCAGCAGCTGTCGTTGAATCTTTCGCAGCACGGCAAGGGGCTGGGTATCGCCGACATGTTGATGCGTCAGCTCGGCAAGCACGACAGCCCACAGGAAACGACCGGCGCCAACGCGACCAACCCGCATGCCACCGGCATGGCGGACGGTTGGCGCGATCGTCTGCATCGCATCGAGGACGCTACGCGCTCGGCTGGCCACGCCATCGCCGCGTGGCTGCCGGCCGATGCCGAGGAATTTGTACGTCAGCTCGCGCCGCAGGCCAGCGTGGTTGCGAAAGAACTTGGCCTGTCGCTGCGCACGGTGCTGGCGCAGGCGGCGCTCGAAACGCAATGGGGCAAGCACATGCCAACGCATCCGGATGGCACGAGCAGCTTCAACCTGTTCGGTATCAAGGCCGGCGGCAGCTGGGGTGGTTCGCGCGTGAACGTGCCGACGGTGGAATACGAAGGCGGCATTGCCGTGCGCAAGCAAGCGCAGTTCCGCGCTTATCGTTCCACCGCCGACTCGCTGGCCGACTTCGCCGACCTGATCATCGGCGACCCGCGCTATGCGCAGGCGCGCGGCCACGGCGACGACGTACTCGGCTACGCACAGGCGCTTATCCAGGGCGGTTATGCCACCGATCCGAATTACGCCGGGAAAGTGGCGACGATCGCCAACAGCTCGATGATGCGTCAGGCGCTGGATGCGCTCAAGAAAGTGACAGCGGTGCCGACACCCTGAGCACAGCTCACGAGGTTGGCACACCCCATACAAGATACCCAAGGATCGCTTCATGTCTAGCATGCTCAATATTGGGATATCGGGATTGAATGCGGCGCAAGTCGCACTGAGTACCGTGAGCAACAACATCGCCAATGCCAGCACCTCGGGCTACAGCGAGGAGAGCGTGATGCAGGTTGAGAGCGTTACGCAGAATACGGGCCGCTACACGGTCGGTAGCGGCGTCAACGTTGCGGCCGTGCAGCGCGCGTACAGCCAATATCTGACCAGCGCCTTGTGGAGCAGCAACTCCAGCCTGCAGAGCGCGACCACGATGAGCAATCTCACCGGCACGCTCAACAGCTCTTTCAGCAGCAGCGGCAATCTGCAAACGTCGCTGGACAATTTCTACAGTGGCTTCAGCAGCGTCGCCAATTCGCCCAGCCTGGCGTCGACGCGGCAGGCCGCATTGGGCACTGCATCCTCGCTGACGGCGACGTACAATACACTCGGCCAACAGTTGAGCCAGCAATCGAGCCAGGTCAACGCGCAGATCGGCGGCACCGTCACCAGCATCAACACGCTTACCTCGCAGATTGCCCAGCTCAACGGCCAGATTGGCCAGGCCAGCCTTGGCGGCAATCCGAATACTTTGCTCGATCAGCGCGACCAATTGGTGCAGCAGCTGTCCGGCCTCACCGGTGTATCGGCGGTGACCGAATCCAATGGTACGGTAAGCGTCTACACCTCTGCGGGCGGCACGCTGGTCAGCGGCAATCAGTCCTACAATCTGTCTTCCGGTGCCAATCAGTACGATCCGACCAGTACAGACGTTTTCGACAGTTCGGGTAACGATGTAACGGCCCAACTCAGCGGCGGCTCTCTGGGTGCGTTGATCAGCTACCGCAATACCGTGTTGGAGCCGGCGCAGAATCAGCTCGGTCAGTCGGCGCTCGCGCTCGCGACCAGCGTCAATGCACAGCAGGCACAGGGGCTGGATCTCAACGGCAAGCAGGGCCAGCCGATTTTCAGCGTGAGTTCGCCGGCCGTGCTGCCCTCGAGCAAGAACTCCGCTACGGCGGCGACGGTGACGGCATCTGTCAGTGATGTCTCCCAGACCACCAGCTCTGACTATATCCTCAGTTACACCGGCAGCGGCACCGGCACGAACGGCTGGAGCCTCAGTACGACCGCTGGCCAGAGCGTGGCGCTAACGGCGAATGCCGACGGAACGCTGTCCGCTAATGGCCTAACCTTCAGCGTGTCCGGCACCGCACAGACGGGCGATAGCTACGAGATCGAACCCACGCGCAATGCCGCCACCAGTCTCGCCGTGACAATGACCGATCCCAGCGGTATCGCGGCCGCTGCTGCTCTGACCGCCACGGCGGCCACCGCCAACACCGGTACCGGCGAAGTCAGTTCCATCGGCGTAAGCGACGCGACGAACAGCAACTTGCTCGCGGGCGCAACGGTCACGTTCGGTGCGGGCGGCGCTTATACGGTGACCGATGGCAGCGGTAACACCACAACCGGTACCTACACCGCCGGTCAGCCGATTACCGCCGACGGCTGGAGCCTCAGCTTGAGCGGCGCGCCTGCCAGCGGCGATAAATTCGCCATCGCTGCCAATACCAACGGGCTCAATGACAACAGCAATGCGCTGTCGCTGGCCGCACTGTCCAATAGCAAGGTTCTCGACGGCGGCACGACTTCGGTCATCGGCAGCTACGCCAATCTCACCGCACAGGTGGGCACGGCCGGCAGCCAGGCGACGGCAGCCCTCACCACGCAGACCAGCCTCTACAACCAGGCCGAAAGCAGCCAGCAGAGTCTTGCCGGCGTCAACCTCAATCAGGAGGCGGCGAATCTGGTGCAGTTCCAGCAGGCCTATCAAGCGTCGGCGCAGGTGATCTCGACCGCGCAGCAACTATTCACCAGTCTGATCACCGCGATACAGGACGGCTAGTCATGATGCGCATCTCAACCAGCTGGATGTACCAGCAATCCGTGACGACGATGCTCAACCAGGAGGGCGAGCTGTCCAACACGCAGAATCAGGTGAGCACGGGCTTGCGCATCAGCGTGCCGTCCGACGATCCTACCGGTGCGGCGCAGGTGGTCAGCCTCAATCACGTACTGGCCGAAAACACCGGTTATACCAACAACATCACCGCCGCCAACACGCGTTTGTCGACCGAAACGTCGGCACTCAGCTCAGTGACCAATTTGCTCAACAGCGCCAACGACATCGGTCTGAGCGCCATCAATAGCTCCTTGTCCTCCAGCGACCTGAGCAACATGGCGACGCAGCTGACGCAGCTGCGCGATCAGCTGGTGCAGTTGGCCAACACCACCGACGGCAACGGTTCACCTCTCTTTGCCGGCACTAGCACCACCGCTACGCCATTCGTGCAGAGCAGCTCCGGATCGGTGACCTACGCCGGCAATAATCAGCAGTCGCTCACGGCGATCGGGCAGGGCCTGCAGGTGGCCAATTCCGATCCGGGCAGTTCGGTGTTCATGGACATACCTGCCGGCAACGGCTCTTTCGTGGCCAGCGCCGGCAGCGGCAATACCGGCACGCTTGTCGTGGGCGCCAACAGTGTCACCGACACCACCGCATGGACCGCTGCGAATGCATCGGGTCCGGTCAACGACACCATCACTTTTGGCGCCAACGGTACCTACGCGGTGACCGACGCCAACGGCAATCCGGTCAACGATGCCAATGGCAATCCCATCACCGGCACGTACCAGGACGGCGGCAGCATCACGTTCGACGGCTTGTCGGTGACGATGAGCGGCTCCCCCGCCGCCGGCGACACGGTCAGCGTGAATGCCGATACGGCCCAGAACACGCAAAACGTGTTCACCACGCTCAACAACATGATCACCGCGCTGCAAAGCGGTAACGCCAACTCGACGTCACTGAACAATACCCTCAACCGGCAACTCGAATCGCTGAACCAGGCGATGACCAGCGTTTCCAATACGCAGGTATCGGTGGGAAGCCGTATCGATACCCTGCAGCAGCAGCAGTCGAGCTATTCGGATTTGAGCGTGACCTATCAGAGCGCATTGTCGGATGTGCAGAACGTGGATATGGCGACGGCGATCAGCAATCTTTCGTTGCAGTCGACGGCATTACAGGCTTCGCAACAGGTGTTCGCCAAGGTGCAGGGATTGAGTCTGTTTAACTACATTCAGAGTTGATGCGTTCATTCACTGGCGTTGTCTTTATTCCGCTCGGTGCCGATGCGCGGCCCGCGGACGATGATGGTGCAACGGTTGGCGCCGCGCTTTAGAAGTAAAAAGCAGAACGTTGCGTGGCGCAGGCGGCATTCTGGCGACAACCCAGGGGCTGCCGCCAAATGAGTAAAGCCTTAGAGGATGCCTATCCTGCTTAATTCGGCAACCAGGCATTTCGCCAATCGATCAGCATATCCCCCTTCAACATCCAATGCCTTTGCACCGTATCGCGCAGCGCATCGCCCGCTTCGGCAGTGGCATCGAGGTCGGCCAGATGCATACGAATGGCCGAGACCCACTCCTTGTAGCGATTCTTGACGCGCGTCACCGGCAAATCATTCCGATAGCAGACGATATCGGTGCAGATCACCGGAAAACCGCAGGCGCCGTATTCAAGCAGGCGCAAGTTGCTCTTGCACTCGTTGAACAGGTTGTCTTCCAGCGGCGCCAAGGCAAGATCGAGATTGAGCGAGGCGAGCTTGCGCGGGTATTCCTCGATAGGCACGCCTACATGAAATTCATGCACGTAGGGGCGCAGCTTGTCGGGGCACATGCCGAGAAACACCCACTCCACTTCGTCGGCCAGATCGCGAACGACGTCGGCGATCAATTCCAGATCGCCGCGATGGCTTGCGCCACCACCCCAGCCGACGCGGGGCTTGCGACCGACGCGACGCTGGTTTTTCAGCCCGCTCCACCAGTCGACCGGCAGACGGTTTTCTACCAGGCGAATGTCGGAATGGAACCCGTGGAACTGTTCGGCCAGCCTCTCGGTGGAGACGACGAAGCGATCAACCGTCGCTAGCGCGCGCCGCAGCGATTTGACGATGTCCTTGGGCATCACGCTGTGGAACGGACTCTTCACCGGTATTTGCTGGATGTAGTCGTCCAGTTCGTATACTTTGAACGCGCGGGAAAAGTCGCGATAGCTTTCGAGCAGGCTGATCTGTTGTTCGGTCACTTGCCGCTGTAGTACGAGCGACGTGGGTTGGAAACGTTCCATCGCCACCGGCGATAGATGCAAGCCGGCAATCATGCCTTCGACGAGTCCGTCGCGTTGCATCGATGCGAACGGTTGCCGAACACGGTAGTGACCGCATCCGTGTGCATCCGCAGCGACGCAAAACAAACGCGGCAGCAATGGATTGGCGAACGGTTGCCAAGCATTGCCGTGATCGGGATTCAATTCAAACCCGCTGCCATCGATGCTGAAGTTGATGCTGTAGGCTGGGTCGCGTGCCAGCTGCGGCAGCCACTTGCGATACATCGCGCTTTGTTCGCCCTGGAAACGTTTCAGCTTTGTTTCCTGCGCCGTCTTGTCGACCTTGGTCTGGCTGACGCTGCCGACATGCATGAGCCGCGCATAAGGCGTCCAGACGGTCAGATAGCCAGCCGCGTGCACCTTCAGGCACAGGTCGACGTCGTTGTAGGACACTCTGAAGTTGCGTTCGTCCAGACCGCCGACTTCGCTGTAGACGGATTTGCGGATCATCAGGCAAGCCGCGGTGACCGCGGTGTAATTCTGGTCGACGCGAAGGCGATGCATGTAGCCGTCATTTTCCATCGGCGAACCGATGAACGGGTGATCGGCCGGTCCGCGCAGTCCGAGTATTACGCCGCCGTGCTGAATCCGTCCATCCGGATAGTGCAGCTTGGCGCCCACGATGCCGACCTCCGGTCGCTGTGCGTGATTGAGCAGCGCCTCGATCCAGTCGTCATGCAGCACCGCCGTGTCGTTATTGAGCAGGATCAGGTATTCGCCGCGCGCCTGTGCCGCAGCAAAGTTGTTGATCGCCGAATAGTTGAATGGGTGCGGATAGCGCAGTATGCGCAGCTGGTTGCTATTGAGGCGTTCGATGCCATCCAGATAGGCGCACGCCGCAGGCTCCTCGCTGCTGTTGTCCACGATCAGCAACTCGTAGTTGAGATAGCTCGTCTTGGACAACAGGCTATCGATCAGGCCATTCAGCATCGGCAGCTGGTCTTTCGTGGGAATGATGATGGAGACCAGCGGCTGACGCGCATGTTGGTAGAGCACGCGATTGAAGCCGGGAAGTACGCCCGCCTCTATCGTATGCGCGATATTCATCCGCTGCAGATGACTGGAAACGATCTCGGCGCTGTACGCCTTCACCGCGTCGGAGGCGAGCCATTGACCGTAAGGCAGTGCGGCGCGATACATCACTTCGCCGATATGGCCGATGGTGTGCAGGCCGTCCGTTTCGATCAGGCGGAACAGCAGATCGTGAACGCCGAGTTCGCCGTAGGCCTCGTTCAAGCCGCCGAGCTCCATGCAACGTCGCCGTCCGAAGGCTATGGATCGGCCTGTATACGGATAGCTGCGAAGCAGGTCGAGATTGAAGTCGGGCTTGAAGATCGGGTTTTCGAACACGCCATTGTTGCAGGTGTCTTCGTCGACATAGACTGCCGTCAAATATGGCATCGCGGTGATGCGCTCGGCCAACAGCAGCAGCGAAGCCGGATGCAGCAGGTCGCCAGCGTAGACGAGCTGTATCCAGTCGGCATCGCAGGCGGCTATTGCATTGTTGACGCGTTCGATCAGATCGAGAGGATCTTCGGTCGACACGACACTGATCGCGCGGTGCGGATACTGTTGCGTATCGAGGCTGGCAACGCTGCGTAACACGGCCTCGGCGTCGTTATCCGCGTCGATAAGCAGCAGCTGCATCTTTGGCGGCGCACCCTTTTTTTCGATACGGTTTATTGCCTGCGCAACGGCGACGTCGCCAAGCTGCAGTTTCGCCTGCCACTGCTTGTAGGTATCCGATGGCGGCGGCGGGAGCAGCCACTCCGGCACGATCTTCAAATGACGATCCGTGCGCGTCCAGCAATCGGCATCGTGAATTTCGCGTGCGAACGATTCGTTGATATGGCGACCGTGCTCGATCCATTCCGGCGACGCGTCCAGCAAGAGTCGCTTGCACAGCCACGTCACGCGGTCGATCGGCGCCGCGAGTCCGAGCAGCGTCTCCATGCCGCTTTCGTAGGCGATCTGCCATAGCCCCACGTAGACCGGAATCTGCTTTTCGATACGCTGACGGGCGCGCCATTGGCCACCTCGAAAAACAACGCTATCGTAGTCGTGCAGGTTCATGCTCGCTGGCACGGCGTCGAGCCATTCGGCCGGTATCTTCTCTTCGTCGTCCGCCTGGGCGTAAACCAGCGCCCCCCACTTCCGCAGCAGCGCAATCAGGCGGTCGGTCCGTTGTGCCTGGATCGCCTGGCGAAGCTTCACCAGCAGCGAACGACCGGGCGTCAGCACGCGGGTGTCCATGATTGATTCAAATGCCGTCGTGCTCCATGACGAACCGGGCAACATCGGACGCGGAACGACTTGGATGGTCTCCTCGGCCAGGAGATAGTCGGTGACGGTATTGAGTGCCGGCACGCGATCGTCGGCGAACACCTGGGCCACGCGATCGGCGCGCAGGGGCGATGCAGCGCCATCTCGGCGTGCCACCAGCATCACGCCGGGCGCGTGCTGCGCCAACGTACCCGTTTCGACGTGCCTCTCCCATCGTGTCGCTTGCTTGCCCCCGTCGCGCAGCAAGGGGCGTTGCGCAATCAGGTCGTCCACGCGCAGGTGGGCCGCTTGCGCGGGCAATGGTTCGGCGATCAGCACTTCAGGCAGCAGCGCATCGGGGAAAGCCAGCTGCGTGTCGATGCCGGAAAAGCCGGCTTTTTTCAGCACGTCTGCCATCTGGTTGCGCGATGGCATGCGGCTGTCCCAGCTGTCTGGCGAAGTCTGGGATGTCGCCAGCAGTAGAAAGCCATCGGGTTTGAGTGCCGAGGCGGCGATTTTGATCGCCTCTTCAATCGATTCGCCACGCGGCCACGCCTCGGCGTAGTCGTCGCCGAATGCCATGGACACCACGTCGTATTCGGGCCGCAACGTCAACTCGCGCAGGCTGGCCTGGAAAACTCTTGCCTTGGGCTGTTCGTGCAGTCGCGCCGCGGCAACGCGGGCCCAGTGTGGCGCGAATTCGATCGCATCGACGTGGCACCCGCGCTCGATCCAAGCCTGGGTGACCGCGCCGCCGCCACAACCGATTTCCAGCACGCAGGTGTGCTTATCGAGGCCGTCGAGCGCATGCAAGAAATTGGCGCGTCGCGGCGAGAGCTGCAGCGCGCTGGTGCGATCTTCGATGGCTTTCGCCAGCACGGGCGAGTACAGGCTGGTATCCGACGCGTCTCGCATCAGATCGAACAGCCGTGTGGCTGCGGTGTGTATGGCCGTGTGCGGCGGACGGTCGCGCAACGGCGAGTGCCATACGCCTTCGTCGTTTTGCTGGAAGCTTTCCAACGGCCACGCGGGCGGCAACACGGCGAGCTGTGCGACCACTCGCAGCACGATGTCGTCGTGCGTGGTGTTCAGTATCTGCTCGTGGGCGAGGAATTCCTTCCAGTCGCGCGCGCCGGAGCCATCGGCGAAGCCGCGGCTGAATTTGTGCCGGCACTCTTCTTCCGACTTACTCCAGTAATGGTTGATGCGCAGCGTATCAACCGATACCTTGGTGGAGAAGGGACCATCGATCGGCTGTTCGTTCTCATCCACCGCGCGCGCATCGTCGGCATAGCGCATGAAGTGAGCGTTGGCGCAGCCGATCACCTTCGACGGCTGCACGATACTTTTGACGTGCGAGTTCTCCGGACGAAAGCTGCCGTCCGCGAGCTTTAGATGCTTATAGTGCAGCCCGCCGTCCAACTGTCCTCGCCGCAGATAGTTTTCCAGCACGCCTCCGGCTGGTTTCTGCATGTGCCCGGCCGAGCCGAACATGACCCAGTTAACGCCCACGCCGGGATAAGCCGCGTACTGCGCCAACACATCGGGCAATAGCTTGGCTTTCGGCGAGAAAAGGAATTCGTCCACATCGATAAAGGCAAGCCAGTCCGTCTCCGCGCCGTGGGTGCGCAGGCAGTGTTCGTAGGCATCGAGCTGGGCCGGGCGACGCGGCCACTCGTGCAGCACCACGGTGCCCGCGTCGATATGCATCTGCACGGCGTCGATATAGCGATCGTCGCTGCCGTTGTTGTAGAGGTAAAAACGCTCCACGCCCATCAACTGGTGAAATTCCACCCATTCACGCAAATAGGCTGCCTCGTCCTTGAATACGGCACAGACCGCCAATACACAACGCATGTTTCTTCCTCGCCTTATCGATTAGCAACGGGCGCCCGCGTCGAAATTCCGACGCTTCGGCGCACTGGCGCCAAATGAGGGGGCAGCAGCAAGCTTGGTGCCAACGACAGCGTCTGGCCGATGGGAGCGTCATGCGTTCGGTATCCGACCTGGGTCGGTGCGGCACGCGAGATACGAATGAGGGGAGTGCGAGTAGCGGGATGCTGATATTGCGTATTGCGCAGCGTCGCGAACATATAGATGCGGTGCAATAAAGAGTTCAGGCTTGCCGTCTGGCTGCCGCTATCGGCATGTCTTCATCGCTTGCCGCTAACCGAGCTTTCGGGAACGCTTGATATCGGCGGAGACGCGATCTGCTGAGTCCGCTCCAAACACGGGTTTCCCCGGGAAAATAAAAAAATCAAGTCCAGCGCTCAAGTATTTCCCCGTATGGCCGAAAAAGTTTTCGAGGCGGTCGGTACACCATTCTGAGAACCCCGCCGGAATAAGCACAACTTACAAACCGGCTATCGGTTCCAGGAGACTCACTATGTCACTCGTACTCAATACCAACATCTCGTCGCTGCAAGCCCAGAACAATCTGACCAAGTCGTCGAGCCAGCTGAGCACCGCAACGGAAGATCTGTCCTCGGGTCTGAAGGTCAACAGCGCTGCGGATAATGCTGCAGGCTTTGCCATCGCCACCCGCTTCCAGACGCAGATCGGCGGTCTAGGCCAGGCCAGCGAAAACGCCAGCGACGCCATCAACCTGTCGCAAACCGCCGGTTCGGCGCTGACGCAAATCACGTCCAACCTGCAGTCTGTTCGCGATCTGGCGGTGCAGTCCGCCAACGGTACGTATCAGGCTTCCGACCGCGCGGCGATCAACACTTCCGTGCAGCAGTACCTGTCGGAAATCACCCGTATCGCCAACCAGACCAGCTTCAACGGCACAAACGTGCTCAATGGTTCCACCAGCCAGCTGTCGTTCCAGATCGGTGCAAACGTCGGTCAGTCGATCAATGTGCAGCTGGGCCAGGGCGTTACCGCTGGCCAGGTCGGTCAGATATCCGAAGTGTCCACCGGCAACCTCAGCGGGGCATTCGTCACGGCGGCCGGTGCAAGCGGCGGCACGCTCAGCCTGAGCGGCCTGTCGATCACCGGCGCCGACGGTACGTCGTACACCTTCACCGGCAATGTCACTGCAAGCAGTGCGCAGGACGTGGCCGATGACATCAACGCCGCCGGCATCAACGGGGTCAGCGCTGCCGTGAACGCCAACGGCGGTATCAACCTCTATTCGTCGGGCAAGCTGTCCGTGAACGGTGCCACGGTTACCGGTTCGGCCGGTTCGGCGGCAGCCGGCTTCACCACATTCACCACGGCAGCCACGGGTTTCGGTGCTACCGCCGGTGCAGGTCTGCCCGCGACCGGTGCGGCTTACACGGATGGCGAAGCACTGACCGCTTCGGGTTCGCTGCAAGGTGGCGATGTTTTGACGGTGGACGATGCCAACCAGCTGATCTCGCGCATCGATGCGGCCCTGACCACGGTGAGTAACTTCTCCAGTACGCTTGGCGCCGTGCAGAACCGCTTCCAGTCCACCATTGCCACGGTGAGTGCTCAGCAGACCAACCTGACCGCTTCGCAGAGCTCTATCCAAGATACGGATTTTGCTGCAGAAACTGCCCAGTTAAGCCAGGCGCAGGTATTGCAGCAGGCGGGTATCTCGGTGCTGGCCACGGCCAACTCCGTGCCACAGCAGATCCTCAAGTTGCTGCAGTAATGGGTTCATCCGGCCATGGCTTTGGAGCCATGGCCGGAATTTTGCTTAAGCGATCTGGCGGCGGTCGTCGACCGCCAGAAAGCCCACGCGAGCGGCAGGTAAAGCTTTCACCCGAGGTGTAAGTTTTGCCGGCGGCTTGGTGGATCGCGGCGATGCCGCGGTGTTCGGACGAACCATTTTTGCGAGGCCCTTCATGAGCAGCATTTCCAGCGTGGGATCCAGTACGACGTCGTACGCCACCACCGGGACCGCCGCCACCGGCACATCCACGACAGCTACCGGTTCGGCCAGCATCAGCGGTACCGGCTTGCTCAGTTCGCTAGGCCTGGGCTCGGGACTGGACGTCAATTCGATCATTACCGCGCTGGTCAGTGCCCAGGAGAGCGGTCCGCAGGCCCAGATTACCAATCAGACCAACCTGGACAACAATAAGATCGCCGGTCTGACGGCGCTGAGTACCTCGTTGAGTGGCTTGCAGGCGGCGCTGTCCGAGCTGACGTCCAGTACCACCTACAGCACGTATACCGCGTCGCTAGCCAACACGGCGGTGGGCACAGCAACCACGCTGCCCGACGCGACGCCGGGTTCCTACAATATCGATGTGACGGCGCTGGCAACCGCGCAGAAGCGCATCAGCGCGGCCTCGGCCGGTGCCTCTGCGGTAGGAGCCGGCACGCTCACGATCGGCGTGGGCAGCAAATCGATCAATGTTTCCGTATCGTCGACGGACACTTTGTCCTCGATCGCCAGCTCGATCAACAATGCCAGCAACAATCCGGGCGTATCGGCCACGGTCGTGGTGGGCGTCAACGGGTCGCAGCTGGTACTGACCTCGACCAGCACGGGCGTCGCCAATGGTTTCAGTGTCAGCGCCAGCAGCGACAGCAGCAGCGGTCTCAGCGCGTTGGCGACCACGCTCAATACGCCGGGCAGCAATGAAGCGAGCGACGCGCAGCTGACGGTCGACGGCATAGCGGTGACCAGCGCCTCGAACAATGTGAGCGGTGCCCTGACCGGCGTCACCTTGGCTCTCACCGGTACCGGTTCGTCTCAGCTCAATATCACGCAAAGCACCGCCCCGATCAGCACGGCGGTGAACGATTTCGTGACGGCGTACAACCAGTACGCAAGCAACGTCGCCACGCTCAATAGCTACAATTCCTCGACCGGTCAGGCCGGTGTGTTGTTGGGCGATCCGACCCTGGCGGCGATTCAGACGCAGATTTCCAACGTGCTGGGCAGCTCGGTATCCGGCAACAGCATTGGCACCCTGGCCAGCCTGGGCATCACGCGCAATGCCGACGGCAGCATCTCGCTGAATTCGACTACGTTGAGTAACGCGCTGGCCAACAACCCGGCTGCCGTGCAGGGCCTGTTCACCGGGACCAAGGGCATCGCGACGCAGCTCAGCAGCGTCGCCAGCAATTTCAACGCCAGCGACGGTGTGCTGCAGACACAGATCAGCAGCATCACGACCGACGTCACCAACCTGAGCGCGCAGCAGACGGCATTGACCGCGCGCATGGCGGTCTACCAACAGCAACTGGTCAAGCAATACACCAACCTGGACACGTTGATGACATCGCTGAATAACACCAGCTCCTACCTCACGCAGTCGTTGGACGCGATGAACAATGCCAGCAGCAAGAGTTAAGGTGAGGGCCGCGCCATGATGAAAAGTGCAAGCGCCCTGTATCGCCAGA
This sequence comes from Rhodanobacter sp. A1T4, assembly GCF_014207185.1. GTDB lineage: Bacteria > Pseudomonadota > Gammaproteobacteria > Xanthomonadales > Rhodanobacteraceae > Rhodanobacter. Next base: position 80,085 of record NZ_JACHCP010000005.1, on the reverse strand, counting down.
CCGACGTCCAGGGCAGTATCGAAGGGGCCGATCGCCACCAGCTGATCGCCATGTTGTTCGATGGTCTGGTGGATCGGGTCAATCAGGCGCGCGGCCATATCCTGCATCAGGATGTGCCGGCCAAGGGCCAGAGCTTTTCCAAAGCCATCGCCATCCTCACCGAACTGCGGGCAAGCCTCGATCACACCGTCGCGCCGGTGCTGACGGCGCGACTGGACAGCCTTTACGACTACGTGACCCGCCGTCTGCTGTTCGCACAGCTGAACGACGATCTGGCTGCGCTGGATGAGTGTCAGCGACTGATCGCACCTATTCGTGAAGCATGGCAGGGCATCCGCGGAAAGTTTCTCGCTGATCAGCAGGCATCGACGCTGGCGGCGTCTCCATGAGCGATTCTGCCTATGCTGGGCTGCAACGCGCGCTGGACATCACGCTGCAGATGCTGGCCGCCTCGGCCGATGGGCAGTGGCAACAGGTCGCGGAACTGGAGGCCGAGCGGCAGCCGTGCATCAGGCAACACGGTGACGACCAGCGCAGCCGGGAGTTGCTGACTACGCTTCATCAGCACAACGAACATCTCCTGAAGCGCGCGGACGTCGCACGCGAGGCGCTGGAGCGTGAATTGAGCCAGCATAAGTACAACCATCGCGCCTTGAACGTATATATCGCCTCATCCGGTTGAATAAGATCGGACGGGGAGTTCACTGAACGCGCATCGGTCACGAATTGCGCTGCAGGAATGGACCTCTCGATCGAGCCGCAGGGTCGGTTCATTGGCAGCGTCAGGAGCGGGCAGATGCACGACAAAAAATGGCAGGAATTCTCTCAGCGAATGGCCTACGAAGGCAGTTTGCACATGGCCGTGGAGCCGCTGGACAACGCACCGGACGCATTGGCCGGCTACAACGAACGGAATCTGCACGTTCTGCGGGCACTGGCGTCGCTGGATGAGCGACGGGCCGAGAACAACGGCGAGGATGATAATCCGGTGATGCAGGAATTGCTGCGCATGGACAGCAAGATCAATGTGCTGATGGAAGTGGTCAATCGGCTACTGATCCCGATAACGCAGTTGCCGGGCCAGCACGTTATCCGTTTCAACGCGCTCGGTATTGTTGTTCCCCAGGATTTGTTGCCGGCGACCGAACAACTATTAGTTCGTCTGCATTTCGACGCCTGCCGTGCTCTGCCGCTCGAACTCCCGGGGTGCCTGGAGCGCCGATTCGACGACGGATCGGCCTATATCGCCTTTATTGAATCGAGTGAAATGGTCGAAGATGGGTTGGAACGTTTCGTTTTTCGTCACCACCGACGAAAAGTGGCAGAGGCCCGCGCGACGGCATTATGAAGACGCGGATGCCTCGACTTTAAAAACGTGACGGTCATCACTTATTGGGGCGTCGGTGCGAGAAAATTTTGACGTAACCGTTTTCATCCGGCGTCTTGGACAGTCGTCCTTGACCTGTTTTTACTTTCATAAATATCGATCTAAATTAAACGTCTACACGCACTTTTCGTGCAACTTCTTGCGACATGTTTATCAAGTCGCGCTCCACGCTTCCGCGCGCGGATGATGCCGCCGTAAATTTTTTGGCACCCTTCTTGCTGAAACCTATCGCAGGTGTCGCGACGGATCGCTGACACAGAAGGGGCAACACGGTCTGGGATCGTCCCGTGTTCGTTCGGCGGTATTGGAGATGGACTTTTGCATCATGCATAAAGGCAATTTTCTTGTGATGGAGCGCGACGACGCGCGCGCCAGCAGCATTGTTTCGGCATTGCAATTTCTGGGTTATCACTCGCAGCGGTGGGATGCATCCCAGGACACTGATTTGGCATCGGATGACTGGCGCGTGGTCTATCTGGGCAGCTTCGTTGACGAAGACGAAGACCGTCAGGCACTGACGTTGCTGCAAGAGCAGAACGATCGGCTGCTGCTACTGGTTTGTGCTGATTCGCCGCATGCCGCATTCCTGGCTGCTCCCAGTTCCGGCTTTGCCGGTCGCATGGAGTTGCTGGAATTTCCGCTGCGCTATGAGCGCTTGTCGGAGGCCATTCGCAGTTTGCACGCGCGCCAGCTGGCATCGATTCCGATGACCCAGCGTCTGGTGGGTGATTCGGTGGCCATGGGCAAGGTCAATGCACTGATCCGCCAGGTTGCGCCGTTCGACTCGAATGTATTGGTGCTGGGTGAATCCGGTACGGGCAAGGAAATGGTTGCGCGCAGCATTCATGACTGTTCGCCACGTCGCGACAAGCCGTTTATTGCAGTCAATTGCGGCGCGATCCCCGCCGAGCTACTCGAGAGCGAATTGTTCGGCCACGAGAAAGGTTCCTTCACCGGTGCAATCAGTGCGCGCAAGGGGCGTTTCGAGCTGGCCGAGGGCGGCACGCTGTTCCTGGACGAGATCGGTGACATGAGCCTGCCAATGCAGGTCAAGCTGCTGCGCGTTTTGCAGGAGCGTGTGTATGAGCGCGTCGGTGGCACACGCACTCTGCGTAGTAACGTGCGGATCATCGCTGCCACCCATCGCAATTTGGAACGGGCCATCGTCGAAGGCAGATTCCGCGAAGATTTGTATTACCGGCTGAGCGTATTCCCGTTGGAAATGCCGGCGCTGCATCAGCATCTGGAAGACCTTTTCAAGTTGATCACCGAGTTCAACCAGCGCTTGTCGCGACGTGGCCTCGGTGGCGTGCGTTTCAGTAACAGTGCGATGCAGGCGCTGCGCCAATACAGGTGGCCCGGCAATGTGCGCGAGCTTTCCAACCTGGTCGAACGGCTGGCGATTCTCTATCCGCAAAGCGAAGTACGTGCCTGCGATCTGCCGGAAAAATATCGCGGCGCTCAGTCCGCCGACGAAGTGGGTGGCGGAGTACTGCTGGCGTGGATGGACGGACCGCCGCAGTCGGCATTGGCCAGTTCCGGCCTCACGCCGGATACCGACATGTTGCTGCCTGAAGGCGGTGTGGATCTCAAAGACCACCTGGCGGACATCGAAGTGGGACTGATACGCCAGGCACTGGATATCACCGACGGTGTGGTGGCGCACGCGGCGAAACTGCTGCGGATGCAGCGCACGACACTGGTCGAGAAGTTGCGCAAATACGGTTTGCAGGCGGGTGTGGCTGCACAGTGAATAGTGTCGGTTGCGTGGCATGGCTTGTGCTTACATCTCTTCAATCACGGTCTAGCGTTGGAAAACCGACATGAGCCAAATTGACGTCAACAGCGTTCTCTCGCAAATGCGGCAGCTCGGCACGCAAGCTACATCGATGCTGTCCGAAACTCCGATTGGGACCGCAGACAATACGGTCGGCAGCGCAACCGGAATCGATTTTGGTTCGCTTCTCAAGCGATCGGTGGCAGCCGTTGCGGATAGCCAGTCGACAGCACAGAACCAAGTCAACGCGTTCGAGCGTGGTGATGCCGGATCCGATATCGGTAGCACTGTGATCGCCGGACAGAAGGCCGATCTCTCTTTCCGTGCGCTGGTGCAGGTGCGCAACAAGCTCACCGATGCCTACACCAACATCATGAACATGCCGGTCTGATTCCGGATCACCACCCGACGCCCTCGGCGTCATCACGATTAGAGTATTCATGGCCGAAAACGCCATCACACCGTCAGGTAACGGTTCGCGCCTGGATCCGCTGAAAAGCCTCCTGCGCAATCCGGCGACCCGGCTTCTCATGCTGCTGTTCGGCGTCGCCGCCGCAGTGGCATTCGGCGTGGCGATCGTGCTGTGGTCACGCGGCCCCAACTACGGGCTGCTGTATGCCGGGCTCGATCCCAAAGATGCTTCAAGCATCACGCAGGCCTTGCAGGCCAGCAATACCCCGTACAAGTTGGGCGCCGACGGTGCCTCCATTTCCGTGCCGGCAGAAACACTTGCCGACACCCGGCTGCGGCTGGCCGGGCAGGGGCTGCCGCAGGGCAGTACCGCGGGCGGCATGTTGCCGCAAAGCGATTCACCCTTCGGCATGAGCGATCTGGCCGAAACCACACGCTATCAGCAGATGCTGGAAACCGACCTTGGCGGCACCATCGCCGGGCTCCAGTTCGTGCGTGCGGCGCGTGTCCACCTTGCGTTGCCGAAAACGTCGGCGTTCATTCGTGATAATCGTCCGGCCAGCGCGTCGGTGCTCTTGACGCTTTACCCCGGACGCCAGCTCGACAGCAGTCAGGTTGGCGCGATCGTGCATCTGGTCTCGGCCAGCGTGCCCGACCTGGATCCGGCGCAGGTATCCGTAGTCGATCAGCAAGGTGCGTTGCTCACGGTGGCCGATCCTGACAGCCCCGGTGCAGTGGGCGATATGCGCCTGCGTCTCGCCACGCGCATGGAGAACAGTTATGCGCAGCGTATCGAAGAGCTGCTCACGCCACTGGTCGGTGTGGGTCGGGTCCGTGCGCAAGTGCATGCCGATCTGGATTTCAGCCAGACCGAAAAGGCTACCGAAAGCTACGACAACGCCAATCCGGCGGTGCGCAGTGAGCAGACCACCAGCGAGCAGAAGCGCGATGACGTGGGTGGTGCGATCGCCGGTGCGTTGAGCAATCAGCCGCCAAACAGCACGCCACAGCCGACCGCGGCCAAGCCCAATGTTGCGAACGCCAAGGCAGCCACGGCGCAGACATCCACGCCTAGCCAAACCTCGTCGAGTTCGACGCGCAATTACGAACTGGGTCGCACCATCAGCCACGTCAGCGACCCGGCCGGTCGGCTGGTACGCCTCTCCGTCGCCGTGGTGGTCGACAACAAGGCGGCGATCGACGGCAAGGGCAAGAGCGTGCCGTTCGGTACGCAGGATCTGCAGCACCTCACCGATCTGGCCAAGAACGCGGTGGGTTTCGACGCGCAGCGCGGCGATACCGTCAGCGTGATCAATCAAGCCTTCACCGAGACGCCGGTGGATGCCGCGCCCTTCGTCCAGCCGTTCTGGCAGCACCCGGGGATGATGGATCTGATCAAGCAGGGCGTGGGTATCCTGATCGCGCTGCTGATTGCCTTCGGTCTGCTGCGCCCGCTGCTCAAGGGCCTGATGCGCGCACCCGAACCGCTCGCTGCGTTGCCCGGGCCGATGCCATCGGTGTCCGTGCGCATCAGCGATGACGATCGCCTCGACGAACGTCCCGACCCCATGCGCATCGGCTCGCCGCAGATTCAGTCGATGGCCTACGAACAGAAGATCGGCCAGGCCCGCAAGTTGGTCCAGGAAAATCCGAAGCAGGTGGCGCAAGTAGTCATGAACTGGGTAGGCGACGATGGCAGTTGAGCCGATGGACATCGGTGGCGCCCAGCGCGCCGCCATCCTGCTGCTCACGCTGGGTGAGCAGGACGCTGCGGAGGTGCTCAAGCATCTCAGTGCGCGTGACGTGCAAGCCGTGGGTACCGCGATGGCCACGCTGACGAACGTGTCGCGTGAGCAGGTCGAGAACGTACTCGGCCGACTCAACGATGACATCGGTCGACAGACGTCGCTGGGCGTAGGCACCGAGGAATACATCCGCAAGATGCTGGTCAGCGCCCTGGGTGAAACCAAGGCCGGCAGTTTGATCGACCGTATCCTGCTGGGCCGTTCGACCAAGGGCCTGGAGTCGCTGAAATGGATGGAAAGCCGGGCCATCGCCGAGATGATCGGCATGGAGCATCCGCAGATCATCGCGCTGGTGCTGGCCCATCTGGAACCGGACCAGGCCGCCGAAGTGATCGGTTATCTGCCGCCTCGCGTGCGCAGCGACGCGGTGATGCGCATCGCCAATCTCGATGGTGTCCAGCCCCATGCGCTCAATGAGCTCGATGAAATCATGGAGCGCCAGTTTTCAGGTACCTCCAGCAAACTGAAGTCGGCCAGCGTGGGCGGTCTCAAGGCGGCGGCTGACATCCTCAACGCGATGGAAACGAGCCGCGAAGCGGAGCTGATGACCGCCATCCGCGGCCAGGATGCCGGTCTCGGTGGACGCATCGAAGAATTGATGTTCGTCTTCGAGGATCTCGCCGATCTCGACGACCGCAGCATGCAAGCGCTGTTGCGTGAGGTGCCTTCGGCGCGCCTGATCACCGCCCTGAAAGGTGCCGAGCCGGCGGTGCGCGAAAAGATTTTCGGCAACATGTCCAAGCGTGCGGCCGACATGCTGCGCGACGACCTTGAAGTCAAGGGACCCGTCAAACTCAGCGAAGTCGACGCGGCGCAGAAGGAAGTGCTGACCATCGCACGCAAACTCGCCGACGCCGGTCAGATCAGTCTCGCTGCCAACGGCGATGAGTTCGTCTGATGGCCGGCGTACTCAGCCGCGACAAGCTTGTCGCTTTCGAGCGCTGGGAGCTGCCGCAGATCGGTGCTGTTCTGCCCGTACTCACTGAGCCCGCGCCGCCGCCGCCGGGGCCGACGGTATTCGAGCTGGAGGAAATCGAGCGTCTGGCGCGTGAAGAAGGGTTTGCCGCCGGGCTTGCCGAGGGGCGTGCCGTGGCCAAACATCAGATGGATGAGCAACTGGCCCGTCTCGAGGCCCTCTGTTCCGCCGCGGCGCGGCCTCTCGATGCGCTTGATGACATCACCGAACAGGAGCTCGCACGACTTGCCACGGTGATGGCGCGTCGTGTGGTGGGTCGTGAGTTGCAGCTCGATCCATCGCTGATCGAACTGGCCGTACGCGAGGCCGCCGCGGCGCTGCCATCGGCCACCCGTGAATTGCGTGTATGGGTTCATCCTGACGATCTGATTCTGCTGCGCGAACTCGGTGCAACCGAACCGCAATGGCGGCTCGGCGCCAAGCCGACGCTGAGTCGTGGCGACTGCATGCTGGAAAGCGAGCGCTCGCGGCTCGATGCCCGCGTGGATACGCGCCTGGCCACGGTGATTGATGCCGTGCTTGGCAACGATGTCGACGACGGTATCGACGAGGTGGTTGCGTGAGCGCGGAGCCATCGCCCGAAGCGCGTCGGCGACGCTGGCAACAGCAGCTGGCGAAACGTGCGCAGCGGGCCGTGGTAGTGCCGATGCTCACGGTGGAGGGTCGTCTGCGCCGCGTGGTTGGGCTGACTCTGGAAGCCGAAGGATGCGAAGCCGCGTTGGGTTCGCGTTGCCTGGTCGACACCGCTGACGGTACGGTGCTGGATACTGAGGTAGTGGGTTTCACAGACGAGCGCTTGCTGTTGATGCCGGCGACGGAAATGCACGGTGTGCTGCCGAATGCGCGTGTGCGTCCGTGCTCGCGCGCTGGAGGCTTGCCGGTAGGCGAGGCGTTGCTGGGCCGTGTGATTGGTGCCGATGGTGTGCCGCTGGATGGCTTGGGCCCGCTCGATGTCGATGAGCATGCGGCACTCAAGCGCGCTCCCATCAATCCGATGTCGCGCAAACCAATCGACACACCGCTGGATACCGGCGTACGCGCGATCAATGCCTTGCTTACGGTCGGGCGTGGCCAGCGTCTGGGCCTGTTCGCCGGCTCAGGCGTCGGCAAATCGACCTTGCTTGGCATGATGACGCGCTATACCGATGCCGACGTGGTCGTGGTCGGCTTGATCGGCGAACGCGGTCGTGAAGTAAAGGAATTCGTCGAACAGACGCTGGGCCACGAAGGTCGCGCACGCGCCGTGATCGTTGCCGCTCCGGCCGATGCGCCGCCGCTCAAACGATTGCGTGGTGCGCAGTACGCCACGGCGATCGCGGAGTGGTTCCGCGACCGCGGCCAGCGAGTGTTGTTGCTGATGGATTCGTTGACTCGCTATGCGCAGGCACAACGCGAGATCGCGCTGGCGATCGGCGAACCGCCAGCAACCAAGGGCTATCCACCCTCGGTATTTGCGCTGATGCCGGCATTGGTCGAGCGTGCCGGCAACGATGCCGAGGGGCGCGGTTCGATCACGGCCTTCTATACCGTGCTGACCGAAGGCGATGATCACCGTCACGATCCGATCGCCGATGCCGCACGTGCCATTCTCGACGGTCATATCGTGCTGTCGCGCGATTTGGCCGAGGCGGGTCACTATCCATCCATCGATATTGAAGCGTCGATCAGCCGCGTGATGCCGGCGGTGATCGACAAGGACCAGATGCGTGCTGCGCAGCGTTTCCGCCAGGTGTATTCGGCCTATCGCCAGCAGCGCGATCTGATCGCTGTGGGTGCTTACCAGAAAGGCGCCGATCCCAAAGTGGATCAGGCTATCGCGATGTGGCCAAGGATGCTCACGTTTCTCCAGCAGGAAGTCGACGAGCCGGTGTCGCTGCGCGAGGCGCAGGAACGTCTGGGTGAACTCGTGTCCGAGGTCATGGCATGACGCGTTCGGAGCGATTGCAACCGGCGGTGGATCAGGCCGAACGCCGCGAGCAGGAGGCGTTGCAGCGCCTTGTCGAACAGCAGCAACGGTTGGCTTATGTACAGCAGCAGCTGGATGAGCTGGAACGCTATCGTGAGGAATACGGCCTTGGCGTCGGCGGTCTGACAGTCAGTGCGTTGCTGAACCGTCAACAATTCGTCGAGCGCATTGATCAGGCGATCGTCCAGCAAGGCCGCGAAGTGGAACGTCAGCGTCGACTGACCGAGACAACACGCCTGCAATGGTTGCAGGCGCACGCGCGTGAAAAGGCGCTGGATAGCGTGGTTGGGCGCTATCGCACACAGGAGCAGCAGAGCGAGCAGCGTCAGGAACAGGCCGAAATCGACGAGCGCATGCAACACCGCCGACGCCCCGTCGGCTCGGCTTGAGTCGAGGCGCTGGTCTGGCTCGGTTTTTGCTGCGGTCATCGGGAATCCGTTTAGCACGAGTGTCCATGCATGAGCAGCACCCTTCCGTTACCCGCTCTTCGTACTGCCAGCCCGGCGAGCTCGACCACGTCGCGCCCGTCGGCCGATCCGGTCGGTCAGCGTGCCGATAGCACGGCATTCAACGCACACCTGCATGACGCGCAGCAGCAGTCGCAAGCATCGAACAGCCGTTCGTCCACGGACACGTCATCCACAAGCAAAGCGGCTGTCTCCAGTACGACATCAGCCACCAACAACGATGCAACTCATGCGCAAACGGGCACCTCGTCCAGTGCCTGCACCCAGGACGACACCGATGTCGCCGATGGCTCGACCTCGGCAGCCACGCAGGTGCTTGGCCTGATCGATCAATCGTCGGGCGATGCAAACGCGGCGACCACAGCGTCTACCGATGGCAAGGCGCCTGCAGGCAAAACACCGCCCCAGGATGCTGACATCAAGCCAGTGCAGCAAGGCGCCGTGCCGACGGCGGTGATCGGTGCTCCTGTTCCGCTTCCGCCCTCAAATAATCAAGCTGCGACGCAAGGCGCCAGCAGCACGGCGGCATCCGGCGTACTGCCGGCGACCACCACCACGGGCACCATGGCATCGGGTCAGACGCTGGGTAAACCGGCCGGCGCGTTTTCGGCCACGGACGACGCGGATGCGGACGATGCTGATGACGCGAGCGATGACAACGACGCCGTTGGCAGCGTGCTTGCGCAAAGCGTCGATACGACGGCACAGACTTCCGTCAGCAATTTCCTCGGCAGCGGTCACAACGCATTGATCGCCGCGACTCCTGCAACAACAACCGCTGGCCAGACCCTGGACACGGGCGATCTGGCCAGCTTGCGTGGCGCGCTTGCCACGCCGGTTCTCGGCGCACCTGCGACCAGCAACGTGACACCGCACAGCCTGAACATCAATGCGAGCGTTACTTCACCCAGTTTTTCGCAGGAGCTCGGTCAGCAGGTCACATGGCTGGGTGGGCAGGACATCAAGCAGGCGCAGATCCGTCTGAATCCACAGGAACTCGGTCCACTCGACGTGAAGGTGAGTGTCGAGCACGGTCGTGTCGACGTGGTTTTCTCGGCGCAGCATCCGGCGGCGGTCGCGGCTGTGCAGCAAAGCCTGGACCAGCTCAACCAGATGCTCGGCGGGCATGGCTTGTCGCTGGGTCAGGCCACGGTCGGTCAGCAGACTGCACAGCAACAGTTCGGCAGTTCGCAGGGACAAACATCCCCTGCCTCCGCCAAGACGAACGAAGCCGAGTCGATCGATGCCGACGTCGCTACATCATCACAGCCATTGGCCACAGGCCTGGTCGACGCCTTCGCCTGAGTCATCGCGAGTTTCTCTTTTCCTTCATTCCGGCGAAGGCCGGAATGCTGCGTGTTTGACGAAACGGCATCGATGAATCCTGGTTTTCGTCAGCGCGCGAACCGTGCTGCATGAGTCAGCTTTCTACGGGCGTTTTTCGCCATTGCCCGCTCTGACGGAATCACTGCGCCGTTGTCGCGTCTGCTTGTCGACACGCGTCAATAAAACGTTGCCCGTGATTCCACCTATCCGGCAGATCGCTTCACAGCGCGATTCGTATCGATGGCATGACGTTTGCTAAATAGTTTTCATTGAAGCCCGTTCGGGCTTCTTCATTCCAGTTGATTCGCTCGTAGGTGTTTCGTCGAAGCGATGGCGTCGGGTCATTCATAGAGGTTGAGTTTGTTCATGGCTAACGCTGAAAGTATTGAAGTTGAATCGCCCGCTGTCGTCGCCAAGAAAGGCGGCAAGCGCACGATGGTGATCGTGGGGGGCGTGTTGGTGGTTGCACTTGGTGCGGGCGGTTTCTGTTTTTTCCATTCGCGCTCGACCCAGGCCAACGCCGAGGGCGGTGCCGTTGCCGCGCCGGCAGTCAAGGCGGTGGACGTCTATTTGCCGCTGGATCCATCGTTCGTGGTGAATTTTCAGGACAACAACGATGCCACGCGCTACCTGCAGGTCGGTGTCACCGTGATGTCGCGCGATGCCGCAGCGATCCAGACGATCAAGGACAACGATCCGGTCATCCGCAATGCGCTGGTGATGCTGTTTAGCAGCCAGACGTTCGATCAGCTCAGCACGACCGCCGGCAAACAGAAGCTGCAGGCCGAAGCGCTGACGGCAGTGCGCAAGATTGTCGCCGACAAGCTCGGCAAACCCGGCGTCGACGCGCTGTACTTCACCAGCTTCGTGATGCAGTGAGGAAACCATAGCGATGAGCGACCTACTTTCGCAGGAAGAGATCGATGCGCTGCTCAACGGCGTCGACGATGGCCAGGTGGAAACCGAAAGCGACGTACCGCCCGAGCCGGGCACGATTGTCGAATACGATTTCACCCAGCAGGATCGCATCGTGCGCGGTCGACTGCCCACGCTGGAAATGATCAACGATCGTTTCGCACGTTTCTTTCGCACTGCATTGTTCGGTGTGCTGCGCAAGACCTGCGAAGTGTCGGTGCTTGGCGTACGCATGCTCAAGTTCAACGAGTACGTACACGGGCTTGCGGTGCCGAGCAATCTCAACCTGATCAGGCTCAAGCCATTGCGCGGTACCGGGTTGGTGTTGATGGAGCCGCGGCTGGTGTTCACCGTGATCGACAATTTCTTCGGCGGTGACGGCCGCTATCACGCACGCATCGAAGGTCGCGATTTCACGCCGACGGAAAACCGCGTCATCCAGATCCTGCTGGCGGAGGTTTTCACGTCGATGATCGAAGCGTGGGCGCCGGTCATGCCGGTGCAGTTCGAGTTTCTCAATTCCGAAATCAATCCGCAGTTCGCCAATATTGTCAGCCCCACCGAGACCGTGGTGGTGTCGCGCTTTCACATCGAACTCGATGGTGGTGGTGGCGAAATTCATCTCACGCTGCCGTACTCGATGGTGGAACCGATCAGGACGATGCTGGACGCTGGCGTGCAAAGCGATCGTGTCGAACGCGACGATCGCTGGATCAACTGCCTGCACGAAGAAGTGATGGACGCCGAAGTGGAGATCAGCTCGCTGCTGCTGGAAACCCAGATGAGTATTGGCGAGTTTCTATGGCTTCGCGTCGGCGATGTCATTCCGCTCAATCTGCCTGAATTGACGACCGTGTTTGCCGAGGATGTGCCGGTGTTCCGTGGCCGTTATGGGCAATCCAACGGCCGTTACGCCGTGCGTTTCAAATCCCAGGTGCGTCGCCGCGAAATGCGCGCACTCCTCGATTTTTCCCAAGAGAAAGTCCCATGAGCCAGAGCATCGATAGCTCGCCCCTGACCGGCAGCGCCGCCCCCACGAACGAAGGACGACTGGAGTTTGATGCCTTGAGCGAAACGCCTGGCGAAGGCACCGACGTCAGCCTGGACATGATTCTTGACGTACCGGTGACGCTGGCGATGGAAGTGGGCCGCACCCGCATCAGCATCCGCAACCTGCTGCAGCTCAATCAGGGTTCGGTGGTGGAGCTTGACCGCGCTGCCGGCGAGCCGCTGGACGTGTTCGTCAACGGTACGCTGGTGGCGCATGGCGAGGTGGTCGTGATCAACGAGAAGTTCGGCATCCGCCTGACCGATGTGATCAGCCCATCCGAACGCGTGCGCAAGCTGCGATGAGTACGTTGTCTGCCGCGTTGCCGATGGCAGTGTCGAGCACGCCCGACATCAACGTCGGTGGTGAGCTGTTGCGCGTGGTACTGAGTCTAGCCGGGATCGTTGTGCTTATTTTCGTGGCCGGCTGGATGAGTCGGCGACTGCAGGCACGCCAGTTCACCGGCGGTCGACGCCTGCGCTGCCTGGAAACGTTGTCGGTCGGCACGCGCGAACGGGTGCTGCTGCTGGATGCCGATGGCAAGCGTGTACTGATCGGCGTAGGTACGGGCGGCGTACGGACGCTGCATGTCTACGACGGTGTCGCATCGACGGTTGCTGCCGAGCCGGTAGTGACGCCGAGCTTTGGTGAGCTGCTGGGTCGCTGGAGGCGCCGCTGATGAATCGTCGCCTGCTGCGCGTGTTGCTGTGTTTCCTGTTGGCGCTGTTTCCGCTGGGCGCTTCGGCAGCGCAGACCAGCCCGATGGCGCCGATCGCGCCTATTGCCACGACGCCATCGGCTGGCATCCCGATATTGACGGTGCAGAATGTCGGCAGTGGGCAGAACTGGAGTCTGTCGCTGCAAACGCTGGCGCTGATGACCGTGCTGACGATGTTGCCGGCGGTGTTGCTGATGATGACTTCGTTCACGCGCATCATCATTGTGCTGAGTTTTTTGCGCCAGGCATTGGCCACGCAGTCGACGCCACCGAATCAGGTGCTGCTGGGACTGGCGCTGTTCCTGACGTTGTTCGTGATGTCGCCGGTCATCAATCATGCCTATCAGGACGGCGTGAAGCCCTATATGGATCATCAGATGGACGCCGAGCAGGCCATTCCTGCGGCGGCGGCGCCGTTCAAGCACTTCATGCTGGACCAGACCCGCGACGCCGATCTGCAGTTGTTCACGCATCTGGCCAAGGAGCAGCCTTATGCCAGCAAGGATGAAGTGCCGTTCCGCGTGGCGATGCCAGCCTTTCTTACCAGCGAACTGAAAACTGCGTTCCAGATGGGCTTCCTGCTTTTCATTCCGTTCCTGATCATCGATCTGGTCGTGGCCAGCGTGTTGATGTCGATGGGTATGGCGATGGTCTCGCCGGCGATCATCTCGCTGCCGTTCAAAATCATGCTGTTCGTGCTGGTCGATGGTTGGTCGTTGCTCATCGGAACCCTCGCCGGGAGTTTCTACACATGACGCCGGAGTGGATACTGCAGTTTGGCCAGCACGCGCTCTTTGTAGCGATGCTTATCGCCGCGCCGCTGCTGCTTACCGCGCTGGCGGTGGGTTTGTTGGTAGGCATCATCCAGGCTGCGACGCAGATCAACGAGATGACCTTGAGCTTCATTCCGAAGCTGATGGCGATGGCCGTCGTCGGGCTGGTTGCCGGCCCGTGGATGCTGCGCACGCTGGTGCAATTCACGCACGAGCTGATCGTCGGCCTGCCTGGAGCGATCAAATGAGCAGCGTGGAACTGGCCAGCGTGATGAGCTGGCTGGGTGGCATGCTGTGGGCGCTGGGTCGGGTTGGCGGGTTTTGTCTGGTTGCGCCAATCTTCGGTGCCACGGTGATACCGACGCGAATCCGCGTGGCGACGGTCGTCCTGCTTACGTTCGTGCTGGCGCCGTTGTCACCGACGCAAGGAGATATGTTCAGCGCAACCGGTGTGGCGGCCATGGCCAGCCAGCTGCTGATCGGTGGCAGCGTCGGCTTCGTGCTGCAGCTGGTGTTTCAGGCGGTGTCCTACGGCGGCATCCTGGTCGGTCAAAGCATGGGTCTGGGATTTGCCGAGTTGGTCAATCCCACTTCCGGCGGCAGCGTGCCTGTGCTCGGCCAGTTCTACCTGCTGCTGGTGACCTTGCTGTTCCTGGCGATGAACGGCCATCTGCAGGTTATCGCGTTGCTCGCCGACAGCTTTCGCACGTTGCCACCGAGCGCGGCAGGCCTCAGCAACAATGCCTTGTTCGCGGTGGTTGCCGCCGGCGGCGAGATGTTTGCTGGCGCATTTCGTGTGGCGTTGCCGGCGATGACTGCCTTGCTGCTGGTGAATATCGGCTTCGCCGCGATCAGTCGTTCCGCACCGTCGATGAATCTTTTCGCGGTGGGTTTTCCGATCAGCATCTGTATGGGCTTCATCGCCTTGTGGCTGGCCATGCGTGGTCTGGCCAGTGCGTATGAGGCGCTGCAGGGCGTGGCGTGGACGCTGATGCGTCAGTTGCTCGGCGGTTGAGGGCGCACGCATGGCCGAGCAGGAAAACGAAGACCGCACCGAACAGGCATCGGAAAAACGCCTGCAGGACGCACGCGAAAAAGGCGAGGTACCGCGTTCGCGCGATCTCGCCGGCGCCATGATCGTGCTTGCCGGTGTCATCGCGCTGCTCACCAACGGGCAGGAAATGTATGGCCATGCGCGACAGATCTACAGGCTGGGCATGAGCTATCCGCGTGAGGCGTTGTTCACCGATCGACTGCCACTGCATGTGCTGTCGGCGGCCGGACACGAAGCGCTGGCGCTGCTGCTCCCGCTGCTCATCGCGACCCTGCTTGGCACGTTGGCGGCACCGATCCTGATCGGTGGTTTGAGCTTCAGCGCGCAAGCGCTGCAACCGAAATTCGATCGACTCGATCCGATTGCCGGTGTCGGTCGGTTGTTTTCAATGAATGGTCTAGTCGAGTTGGGCAAGTCGTTGCTGAAACTCGGCTTCATCGGTGGCGCGCTGGTGCTGCTTCTGCGTCATGCCGAGTCCGCGGTATTGGCCACGGGCAGCGGCTCCGTGCGCGCGGGCATCGGTGAAATGCTCACGTTGCTGGGCCAGGCCGGACTGATGTTTGGCCTGGTGCTGGGCTTTATCGGTGGCATTGATGCGCTGTGGCAGCGCTTCGACTACAACCGTCGCCACCGCATGACCAAGCAGGAATTGCGCGACGAACACAAGGATACCGACGGCAGCCCCGAACTGAAGAACCGCATTCGTCAGGTGGCACAGCAGCTTTCGCGCCGTCGCATGATGCAGGAGTTGCCCAAGGCGGATGTCGTCGTGGTAAACCCGACCCATTTCGCGGTGGCGCTGAAATACGACGACAGCCGCATGCGTGCGCCCCGCGTGATCGCCAAGGGCGTCGACGTGCTGGCTCAGCAGATTCGTCTGGTCGCATCGGCGCATCGCATCCCGTTGGTCGAAGCGCCGCCGCTGGCACGGGCTTTGTATGCAACCACCCAGCTAGGCCAGGAAATTCCTTCCGCGCTGTATGTCGCGGTCGCGCAGATTCTTGCTTACGTCTATCAGCTGAGGCAGGCCACCGAGCACGGCGATCCCGCACCGCCGCCACCGCGACCCGAGGTCGATCCCGATCTGCAGGGCCATTACCGCGAACCGTAATGAAGCACACCACCAGGGCACCATGGCATGGCCACGACAAGCGCATTTGACACATTCAAGCAGGTGACCCGCCGCGGCATCGGCGCGCCGGTGGTGATGCTGGCGATGCTGGCGATGCTGATGCTGCCGTTGCCGCCATTCATTCTGGATATGCTTTTCAGCTTCAACATTGCGCTGTCGCTGGTGATTCTGCTGGCGGTGGTCTACGTGATGCGGCCACTGGAATTCGCGGCGTTTCCGACGGTCGTGCTGATGGCGACACTGCTGCGGCTGGCGCTCAATATTGCGTCCACCCGCGTGGTATTGCTGCACGGCCATGATGGTCCCGGTGCGGCCGGCAAGGTGATCGAGGCCTTCGGCGAATTCGTGATCGGCGGCAATTTCGCGGTCGGCCTGGTGGTGTTCGCGATCCTCACCATCATCAACTTCGTGGTGATCACCAAGGGTGCCACGCGCGTGTCGGAAGTGACGGCGCGCTTCACTCTGGATTCGATGCCCGGCAAGCAAATGGCGATCGACGCCGATCTCAACGCCGGTCTGCTGACGCAGGACCAGGCACGTGAGCGCCGCCAGGAAGTACGCGAAGAGGCGGACTTCTATGGTTCGATGGACGGTGCCTCCAAATTCGTTCGCGGCGATGCCACCGCCGGCATCCTGATTTTGCTGATCAATATCGTCGGCGGTTTTTTCGTCGGCGTCATGCAGCACGGGCTTTCCGCCGGCGAAGCCGCACGCACGTATACGCTGTTGACCATCGGCGATGGTCTGGTGGCACAGGTGCCTTCGTTGATGCTGTCGATCGCCACGGCGGTGATCGTCACACGTGTCTCCAAGTCGCAGGACATGGGCAAGCAGGTGATCGGGCAGGTGTTCGCGCAGCCGCGTGCACTGGCGGTTGCCGGCGTGGTACTGGCGGTGATGGGGCTGATTCCCGGCATGCCGAACATTGCGTTCCTGATGCTGGCGGCGGCGTGCGGAGGCGCCGCCTGGTTGATGAAACGGCGCGATGCGGAAGTGAAGGAGCAGGTCGCCAAGGCTGCCGCCGAAGCGCTGCCGGCACCGGCACCGACCGAACGGCTCGAACTGGGCTGGGAGGATGTCGCCAGCGTTGATCCGGTCGGCCTGGAAGTCGGCTACCGGCTGATCCCGCTGGTCGACAAGAACCAGGGTGGCGAGCTGATGGGGCGGATCAAATCGGTGCGCCGCAAGCTGTCGCAGGAACTCGGCTTTCTGGTATCTGCCGTACACATTCGCGACAACCTGGATCTGGGGCCCAATACCTACCGGATCACCTTGATGGGCGTGCCGATGGGTGAGGCGGAGGTTTATACCGAACGCTACATGGCCATCAATCCCGGTCGCGTCCATGGCACGTTGCAAGGTGTGACCACGCGCGATCCGGCCTTTGGTCTGGAAGCGGTGTGGATCGAGAACAGTCAGCGCGACCATGCGCAAAGCCTGGGTTATACCGTGGTCGATCCAGCGACGGTGATCGCCACCCATTTGTCGCATCTGTTGCAGAACCATGCGCACGAACTGCTCAGTCACCAGGATGTCCAGCAACTGCTGGATCGTCTGGCCGCGAGCGCACCGAAGCTGGTGGAAGACCTCGTGCCCAAGCGTCTGGCGCTGGGTGTGGTGGTCAAGGTGCTGCAGAACCTGCTGGCCGAGCGGGTGCCGATTCGCAATATGCGCAGCATCGTCGAGTCTTTGGCGGAGCACGCCGGGCAGAGTCAGGATCCCGGCACGTTGACCGCCTCCGTACGGGTGGCACTGGGCCGTCAGATCGTCCAGGAAATCGCCGGTTTAGGTACTGAAATTCCCGTGCTGACGCTGGCGCCGGAGTTGGAACAGATTTTGCTCAGCTCTCTCTCGAGCAGTGGTGCTGCTGGTGCTGCCGTGGAACCGGGCCTGGCCGATCGTCTGCAACAGAGCGTGGCCGAGGCAGCTCAACGGCAGGAGGTGAGTGGCGAGCCGGCCGTATTGCTGGTGCAACCGCAGTTGCGGCCGTGGTTGGCAAGGTTCACTCGGCATGTGGCGCAGAACCTGCATGTGCTTGCTTACAACGAGGTGCCCGACAACCGCCGAGTAAGGCTGGTGCAGGCACTGGGCCGATGAGTGATGTGGTCGAAAGCTGGGTAACGGAGCGCGGGATGAAGCCTGAAAAAACAATGGTGACGGGACCAGCCAGGCCAAGGGAGGTCGCTGCCTTCGCGGCGACGGGCCTGCCTTGCGGGAGCCATCCATGAAGATCAAGCGATTCCTCGCCGCTGATATGCGTCAGGCCATGCGTGAGGTGCGTGCGGAACAGGGCGCCGATGCGGTGATCCTGTCGACCCGCCGCCTCGACGATGGCATCGAGATCATCGCCGCCATCGACTACGACGAAACGCTAGTTCGCGAAGCGGCACGGCATGGTGCACCGATGCCCGAACCAGCCGCCAGCCATGCCGCTGCCGAACGTCGCGCCTCGGCCGCGCCGCCGCCGATGCCGATGCCGCCAAGCGAACTGGCCATGCTGCAGCCGATCGTCGAACAAAACGTGCTCGAGGCGGCGCGGATGCGTACCGAGCTGGGCGGCCTGCGCGAGTTGCTCGAACAGCAGCTGTCGAGTCTCGCCTGGAACGACATGGAGCGCCGCCGCCCGATGCGTGCGCGTGTGTTGCGCGACATGACCCGTCTGGGTATCGAAACGGATGTGGCGCGCCAGTTGATCGAAGAATTACCCGAGCAGCTGAGCGCCGATCAGGCGCGCTACCTGCCGCTGGGTCTGCTCAGCCGCAATCTGAAAGTCAGCGGACGCGATCTGGCCGAAACCGGCGGCGTTACCGCGCTGGTCGGGCCAACCGGCGTGGGCAAGACCACCACCGTCGCCAAGCTCGCCGCACGTGCGGTACTGCGCCACGGCCCTGCCAAGGTGGCGCTGGTCAGCACCGACCATTACCGCATCGGTGCCGCCGCACAGCTGGAACATTATGGGCGTCTGCTCGGCGTGCGCGTCTACTCGGCGCACGATGCTGCCAGCCTGACCCAGGCGCTCGATAACTTGCGCGAGCATCACACCGTGCTGATCGACACCGCCGGTGTGGCCGGCAGCGACCCGCGTCTCGAACAGCAGATGGAGGTATTGCGTCAGGTCAACGATGCCGGACGACTGCGTACCTGCCTGGTGCTGGCCGCGAATGCGCAGGCGTCGTCGCTGGACGACTCGGTGCGTGCCTACCTGCCGTTGCAGCTGCAGGCGTGCATCGTCACCAAGCTGGACGAAGCGCCGAGCCTCGGCGGTGTGCTGTCGGTGCTGATCCGTCACCGTTTGCCGCTGGACTGCACGACGGACGGGCAGCGCGTGCCCGAAGACATCTGTGCTGCCGACGCACGCGTGCTCGTGTGCCGTGCGGCACAGGTTCAACGGCGCCTGACCCCGGCAGCCGACGATGTGGAGATGGCCGAGCGATTCGGTCTTGCGGTGGCAAGTCTATGAATGGGGCAATTCCGGTGGATCAAGCTTGGGGTTTGCAGAATCTGTTTACGGCGCCATCGCCGGTGCGTCAGCGCGATACCGAAGTGTTACATCAGGCATCCAGCCTCCGTGCCATGACGCCGGCACGACGCACGACGCGCACACTGACCGTCGCAGCGGGGAAGGGTGGCGTGGGCAAGACGACAGTGGCTGTCAACCTGGCCATGGCGATGTCGATGGCCGGTCACGACGTGATGCTGTTCGATGCCGACATGAGTGTCGCCAACGTCGATGTGCAATTGGGTCTGACGCCGCTGCGGCACGTCGGGCACATGCTCGAAGGCAACTGCACGCTGCAGGATCTGATCATCCCCGGTCCGCATGGGCTGAAAGTGATTCCTGGCGGATCGGGTGCACGCCGGCTGGCGCAGATGTGCAATGGCGAGCATGCGGCGGTCATCCGCGCCTTCGATGATCTGATCCTTCCGCCGGAGTACCTGGTGGTGGATACCGCGGCCGGCGTATCGGACGACGTGATGATGTTCGCCGCCGCTGCCGACGACGTCATCGTCGTGGTCTGTGACGAGCCGGCATCGCTGACCGATGCCTACGCGTTGATCAAGTTGCTCAGTAGGGATTTTGGGGTGCGGCGATTCCAGATCGTCGCCAACATGGTTCGTCACGCCGGCGAGGCGCGACGTCTCTACGAGAAGCTGGCACGCGTCAGCGAACGCTTCCTCGATGTCGCACTCAGCTTCATGGGCATGGTGCCGCACGACGAGCGACTGCGACAGGCGATCAAGCGCCAGGGCGCGGTGGTCGATCTGTGGCCATCCAGTCGCTCGGCGATGGGATTTAAGCAATTGGCATGTGCTGTCGATACATGGGAAGAGCCCATGTATCCGGATCTTGGTCGGATCGCGTTTTTCAGCGGTCAGAGTGTGCCGGCTACGGGGTGGTGAGAATGAGCGTCGCTTCGGAATACCTACAGCTACAACGTGCAGAGGCCGATCAACTGGTAAGGCAGCATGCGCCGCTCGTGCGTCGCATTGCCTATCACTTGATGGGGCGATTGCCGCCAAG
This sequence comes from Rhodanobacter sp. A1T4, assembly GCF_014207185.1. Classification (GTDB taxonomy): domain Bacteria; phylum Pseudomonadota; class Gammaproteobacteria; order Xanthomonadales; family Rhodanobacteraceae; genus Rhodanobacter. The sequence goes on along the minus strand of NZ_JACHCP010000005.1, from coordinate 59,808 downwards.
CGTGGATGTGGGCGATCTGGTACAGGCCGGCATGATCGGTTTGCTGGAAGCCGCGCGCAATTTCGCCACCGATCGCTCCGCGAGCTTCGAGACCTATGCGGGTATACGAATTCGTGGCGCGATGCTCGACGAATTGAGGCGCACGGACTGGACCCCGCGATCGGTACATCGCAAGGCCCGTGAAGTCGCGGAAGTCGTGCGGAAGATTGAAAACGAGACAGGCGCGGATGCCGAAGGTGCCGAGGTGATGCGGCGATTGGGCATGAGTGTCGAGGAGTATCACCAGGTGCTTGCCGATGCGGCCAGCGCCCGATTGCTGAGTCTCACGGCGCCCGATGACGGTGACGGCGGCGAAGGCGGCGGAGCGATGGACGTCATCGACCAGAGTGGCTTGAGTCCGCAGGAGCGGATCGAGCGTAACGGTATGCGGACTGCATTGGCCGAGGCGATCACTACCTTGCCCGACCGCGAACAGTTGGTGATGTCGTTGTACTACGAACAGGAGTTGAACCTGAAGGAAATCGGATTAGTACTGGGCGTGACCGAGTCGCGCGTGTGTCAGATCCACGGACAGGCATTGATCAGGCTGCGTTCGCGGATGAGTTCATGGTGCGACGACGAAGACTCGTGAAGCGCTGCCGGCCGCGTGTCAGCGCAGACAAACGCGAAGGAGACAGGAAGAACGGTTACGGGTGACGAGCGGCACGGGTGCACGTCATTGCATGCCGGGATTTGCATCGCCATCGGGTTAGCGATGCCATCGGTGCTGATTCCAGGCCGCTCGCCTTTGATTTTATGTGCTGCCTCAATCGTCCAGGGCAGAACTAGCGGAGAAAATAGTTGGACAAGAACATGAAAATTCTGGTGGTCGATGATTTCTCCACCATGCGCAGGATTGTTCGCAACCTGCTCGTCGAACTCGGTTTCAGCAATCCGCTGATCCAGGAAGCCGATGATGGCGACAACGCGTTGGCGCTTCTGCGGGCCAGCGCGTTCGACATGGTCGTTACCGACTGGAACATGCCCAACATGACTGGCATCGAGCTGTTGCGCGCGATTCGCGCCGAACCAAAGTGGAAAGGGCTTCCGGTGCTTATGGTGACGGCGGAAAATAATCGCGAACAGATCATCGCCGCCGCTCAGGCTGGCGTGAACGGCTACATCGTCAAACCTTTCACGGCGATCACCTTGCGCGAAAAACTGGAAAAGATCTTCGAGCGGCTGGCCGCCAGCGGAGCATCCGCATGAGCGCGACCCTGCCCGATGTGACCGAGAGCCTGCCGGCCGAAGTCATCGCATTGCTCAACAGCGAAGACGGCGCGGCTTTCGAACAGGCGCTGGACAGCATGGTGCGTCAGCGCGAACAGCATCTGTTCCGCGCGCTGGGTCTGCTCGCCCGTGACCTTCATGGCGCCGTGCGACGCCTCGGTGGCGAGCTGACGTTCGAAGGCGTGCCAGACAGCATGGCCGACGCACGCAAACATCTGGTCGAGGTGCTCGACATGAGCGCCAAGGCGGCCCATCGCAGTCTCGACTTCGCCGAGCGCATGCGTCCGGAAGCGGACGCGTTGTCCGGCAACGCCGCCGAAGTACTCGACTTCACGACCAGCAAGACTGATCCAGCCGCGGTGCTGGCACGTCAGGCACTGGCCTTTGCCGAGCGGTGTTGTGAAGGTCTGGATGACATGGTGATGGCGCAGTCCTGGCAGGACCTGTCCGGTCAGCGCATCAAGAAAGTGGTCGTTTTCATCGAGTCGGTCGAAACGTCGCTGCTCGAGCTGGTCCGCCTGACGGGTTCGTTGGCCAATCGCGAGGCGCCTGTGATGGCAGTCAAGGTGTCGAGCCAGGACGACGCCGATCGTCTGCTCAGCGAGTTCGGATTCTGACGGTGCAGATGGATACATGCTGATGGATCCTTCCCTCGACAGCGAACTGCGCGACGATTTCCTGGTCGAGGCCGGTGAATTGGTATTACGGCTGGGCGAGCAGCTGATCCAGCTGGAAACTTCGCCGCTGGATCGCGAGCTGCTCAACGCGGTGTTTCGTGTTTTCCACACGGTCAAGGGTGGCGCCGGGTTTCTTGCCATCGAACCGATGGTGCAACTGTGTCACTGCGCGGAAGAGCTGCTCAACGAGGCGCGCAACGCCACGTTGGTACTCGGTCCGGCGCAGATGGATGCGCTACTTGAAGCATTGGACCTGCTCAACGGCATGATGGACGCGCTGATCGCCGCGACGCCACTGATGCCGCCGCCGCCATCGCTACTGGATCGTTTGCGGCCCGCTGCGGCCAAGCCAGAAACGGTCAACGCCAAAGTCGTGAAGAACAGCGCGGATGCCGATGCAGTCGAGCAGGCTTTCGAAGTCATGCTGGACGAAATGCGCGAACGTCAACCGGCCGTGGCGAACGCGTCCGGAGGGCATATCAACGACAACGAATTCGAAGCGTTGTTGGATAGCCTGTATGGCACAGGTGTTGCGCCGGGCATCGATGCAGATGCCGCCCCGATGCCCGCTGGTGCAGAGAGCGTAGTACCGTCCCGTCGCGATGACCCGATCGACGTGGATGAGTTCGAAGCGCTGCTGGACAGTCTGCACGGCAAAGGCCTGGCGCCAGGCGCCCCGGCAACGGATGCCACAAGCACGACGCTGGCACCTTTGGCGCCGGTGATCGTTGGTGCCGCGGCGATTCAACCGACTACGACTGTCGCCACGTCAGCGGCGACAGCGGCCAAACCGGCAGCCGCTTCGGAAACCACGGTGCGCGTCGACACGGCGAAGCTGGATGCCCTGGTCAATCGTGCCGGCGAGCTGGTGCTGCTGCGCAATCGCCTGCTCAGTCTGGCGTCGCGCAGCGACAGCGAGCCGCTGACCCTGGCTGCCGGTGAACTGGACCGGATTTCCGACGAACTGCAGACTGCCGTGCTGGGTATGCGCATGCAGCCGGTGGGCCGGTTGTTTCAGCGGTTCCCGCGGATAGTGCGCGACCTTGCGCGTCAGCTCGGCAAGGATATCGAACTGATACAGGAAGGCGAGGACACCGATCTCGATCGCAGTCTGGTCGAGGCGTTGGCCGATCCGCTGGTTCACCTCCTGCGCAACGCGGTCGATCACGGTCTGGAAACGCCAGTGGAGCGCGAGCAGGCGGGTAAATCGCGCAAAGGCACCGTGCGGCTTGCCGCCAGCCAGCGCGGCGAGCGCATCGTGATTTCGGTGAGCGATGATGGTCGCGGCATGGATCCGGAAGTGCTGCGGCGCAAAGCGCTGGAGAAGGGCGTGATCGACGCGGCACAGGCGGCGCGTCTGTCCGAAGTCGAGTGTTATGAACTGATTTTTCGCCCCGGTTTCAGCACAGCCGCCACGATTTCGGATATTTCCGGCCGCGGTGTCGGCATGGACGTGGTGAAGACGCGCGTGGCCGAGCTGGGCGGCACGTTGCAGGTGCGTTCGCGTCTGGGTCATGGCAGCACGCTGGAACTGACGGTGCCGCTGACGCTGGCGATCCTGCGCGTGCTGATGGTGCGCGTGGGCGACCGATTGTTCGCGCTGCCGCTGGGCAACGTCAGCGAAGTATTCGAGCTGGGGCCCGCGCAAAACCAGGCACTCGATGGTCGTCGCGTCGCGGCTCACCGTGGCCGTGCGCTGATGCTGGGTGATCTTGCTGGCTGGGCCGGGATCGACGATGCGGCAGGCGGGCATGTGGTGGTACTGCATGTGGGTCATCTGCATCTGGGCTGTCTTGTGCATGAGGTGATCGGTCGCGAAGACGTCATGGTCAAGCCGCTGGGGCCGTTGTTCGAGGGCGTGCCCGGTGTGGCCGGCGCCACCGTCACTGGCGATGGTCGGCTCGCATTGGTGCTGGATCTGGCCGCATTGGCCGGGGACGGCGATCGATTGCTTCCCTCTTTGAAGGTTTCCGCCTGATATGGACTTGATCAGCATCATCGGCACCATCCTGGCGTTCGCCGTACTCATCGTCGGCGCTATCCTCAAGGGTACCGACGTGTCGGCGCTGTGGAATCCGGCGGCCTTCACTATCGTTTTCGGCGGCACGATCGCCGCGATCATGCTGCACACCCAAGGTCGCGTACTCAAACGGGCCATGGGCATGCTGGGCATGGTCTACAAGCCGCCGTCGCTGCAGCCGGCAAACCTGATCAGCCGGGTAGTCGGTTGGAGCGAAATTTCCCGCCGGCAAGGTCTGCTCGGCCTCGAGCCGCAGATCGACGCCGAACCCGATCCGTTCATCAGAAAAGGTTTGCAGATGCTGGTGGATGGCAGCGAGCCGGAAGCCATTCGCAGCGTGCTGGAAGTCGAGCTGGAAACGCGCGAACACGCCGACCTGAATGCGGCGAGAGTCTATGAAAACGCGGGAGTCTATTCGCCCACGATGGGCATCATTGGTGCCGTGCTTGGCCTGATGGCCGTGATGCGCGACCTCACTGATCCAACCAAGCTCGGTCATGGCATTGCCGCGGCGTTCGTCGCCACGATTTACGGCATCAGTCTGGCCAACCTGCTGCTGCTGCCGATCGGCTCGCGCCTGAAGGCCTTGATCAACAAACAGACTCAGGTACGCGAGATTGTCATCGAGGGACTGGTGTCGATCGCGCAGGGCGATAACCCACGCCAGATAGAAAGCAAGCTGCAGGGCTACCTCGTATGAGACGCAAAAAACACGAAGAACACGTCAACACCGAAGCCTGGGTGATTCCGTATGCGGATCTGCTCACCCTGCTGCTTGCGTTGTTCGTGGTGCTGTACGCCATGTCGAGCGTCAACACGACCAAATACCGGGCGCTGGCACAGTCGATTTCCGAAGCATTCAATGGCTCGCGGCAGGTGATCCGGCCCATACAGCCGAACAATCCGCTGTCGAGTGTGTCGATGCCCGCATCGGTACCGTCGCCCACGCCCAGTGCACCGCTGGCGCGCATGCTGCTGCCGATACCGGCGCATCCGATGATGATTCCGATCAAGGAGCGGGCGCCGGCGGGGCAAGACAAATCCAGCAGCGAACAGCAGGATCTGGAACGCATCCGCAATCAAGTCGAGCGCGCGTTGCAGCCGCTGATCGACAAGAACATGGTGGTCGTCAGGCGCACCACCAACTGGCTTGAAATCGAAATTCGCACCGACATCCTGTTTCCCAGCGGAGTTGCCGCGCTATCGCCGTCGGCCAACCAGGTGCTGACCAATCTGGGCGAGATCCTTGCGCCTTTCGCCAATCCGTTGCGGGTCGAAGGTTATACCGACGACGTGCCGATCAATACGGCGCTGTATCCGTCCAACTGGGAATTGTCCGCTGCGCGTGCGGCGAGCGTGGCGCGGCTGTTTGCCGATCATGGTGTTGATCCGGATCGACTCGGCATCGTCGGCTGGGGTCAGTACCACCCATCGGCCGACAACGTCAGTCAGGACGGACGCAACCGCAATCGCCGCGTCCTGGTGGTCGTATTGAGCAATCGTGCCGCACCGACGCGCTTCTACAACAACAGCGATCAGATCAATCACACGGCTGACGCCGATCCGAATGTTCCGGATGGCCGATCATCGATTCCCGAGGCAACCTCACCACCGTCGACCTCGCCGTTGCCCACTGCCGTCGTGGCGAAAGCCGCGGCCCGGCCGGTTGAGCCGGTCGTCGTGGCCGGCCCGATCACGGCGCTGCCGCAGGCGACGATCGACGCGAGCGGACCGACCATGGCGACGGCGCCGCATCTGATCATGCCGGACGCAAAGGACTGACGCGTGGAGATCTGGGCCATCGCCAATCAGAAGGGCGGGGTGGGCAAGACCACCACGACCGCTGCGCTGGGCGCCTTGCTCGCCGAGGAGGGCATGCGCGTGCTGCTGGTGGATCTGGATCCGCATGCATCGTTAAGCGGCTATTTCTCGCTGGAAGACCTCAGCGGCATGGGTAGTGTGTATGAGCTGTTCCGCGAACATAATCCGCCCACGATCGCCAGTCTTGCCCGTAACACCGGGCATCGGGGCTTGTGGCTGTTGCCGGCGGCGGCACCGATGGCGACGCTGGATCGCCAGCTGGCCACGCGAAAGGGCACCGGGCGCATTCTCGCCAATGCCTTGACCATGCTGGACAATGTATACGACTACGTTCTGCTCGATTGTCCGCCCACGCTCGGCCTCTTGATGATCAACGCACTGGCGGCGGCGCAGCGGCTGTTGATGCCTACGCAAACCGAGACACTCGCCCTGGATGGACTCGAGCGCATGCAGCGCAGCATGCAGATGATCGAGCGTTCGATGGGACGCGTACTGCCGCACTGGATCGTGCCTACCATGTACGACGCCGGCACGCTGAACAACCGGATTTCCCTGATGACCCTGCGGGAACGCTACGGACATGCGGTGACCCGGCAAGTAATTGCTGCGGACCCGCAGATCTGCGAAGCGGCCGAGCATGGCCAGCCGCTGACGTGCTGGCCGGCTGCCCAGCAAAGCACCGACAGCTATCGCGCCCTGCTGCGCGAACTGCTCGCTGCTGGACGTCAGGTCAACGAGGTGTCGGCATGAATGGCGATACGTTACCCGCCTTCCAGGCCGTCGACGATTATCTGGACGACCTGCTGAGTGATGTATCGATGCCTTCGCCCGTCGCCACGACGGAAGAAGATGAGTCATGGCCGCCGCGATCGAGCGGTTATCTCATGTGCACGGCTGCCAACGTACTCGTGGCCATACCGATGAGTCAGGTCGCGGACATCCTGCTGGCGCCGCCAGATCACGGCGATGAGTTGCATGCAGACGATGGCAGCACGGGCCGACGTGTGCGCGTAGTCGACCTCAGTCGTATTCTCGCGGACGATCTGCACGAGCCGGCTGCCAACATGCTGGTCGTGTTCAGTGGCTGGCGCTGGGCCGTGGCTTGTCGCAGTACGGAGGAAGAGACCTCGCGCATCGCCAGTGCTGATATCGACTGGCGCGTAGCACGCTCTGAGCGTGCCAGCCGGCCGTGGCTCGGAGGTATGTACAAGAGTGGCCGCTGCGTGGTGCTTGATGTCGTTGCACTTCTGGATATGCTGGATCGAGATCACCGGGGTAACGCAAGCGCATGAATCATCTTTCCCACGCCGACGTGATCGCGCGGCAGCCTTGGCTGGGCTTCCATCTGGATGGGCAGCACTACGCTGCGCCGTTGAGCCACGTCAGTGAAGTCATTCACGATCATGCGCCAACGCCTGTCCCCGGTGCGGCGGACGATCTGTTGGGCATCTGCCAGCTGCGCGGCAATATCGTGCCCGTGATTGACGGCCGGCGTCGCCTCGGCCTGCGTACGATACCCTTGGACGATACCGAGGCCGTGCGCATCGTGGTGTTTGCGCATGAAGGTCATCGGGTCGGTTTCAGAGTGGATGCGGTCGGCGACATCCTGCGACCGGAGGCTGGTGCGATCGAGGCGCCGCCGCCCACGCGGTCGTGGCATATCGACGATCCGGTGCAGGCCGTACTCGCCTGGCAAGGTGGCTTCGTCGCGCTGCTCGATGTGGTGCGACTGTGTCGGCTTGCCCCGGAGTCGCAACGTGTGGCTTGAAGTAGGGTTGTCGATTGTGCTGTTGCTGTTGCAAGCCGGTGCTTTTGCTTTGCTCTGGTGTCAGGGGCAACGCTTGCGGCGCGACCTCATCACTCAGGCCAATACCGGCGGTGGCGTACCCGCTTTATTGATGACGAGCACGCTCAACAAGATCGAGCAGCGGTTGGATGCTTTGGACGAACGCCTGCGAGGGCTGGATGAGCAGAGCCGCCGTACCGCCGGCCCGTTACCACTTCCTGCCGCACCGGCATCCGGTGTACATGCTCACTCTCCAGCAATGCACAACTACGAACTGGCCCAGCAGTTGGCCCGTGAAGGGTGTGAGCTGCAGGTTTTGATGGAACGCTGCGGCCTGTCGCGCAACGAAGCGGAACTGGTCCAACGGCTTCATGCGGGCCGCAGCTGACGGTTGACGGTAACGTCAGCTGAGTCGCCATGCATATCACGCCAAGTGCAGCAGCTCAGCTTTCGGTCGAGGCCGCATAGACACTGGCGAGTACCGCGGCGGCCGCATTGTAGAGTAGCGGCGGCACGTCCTTGCTCATGCGCAGCGAGGTCAGCAGGGCGGCAATCTGTGCATCGTGATGTAGCGACAAACCCAGCGCACGGGCGCGCCCGAGCAGCGCTTCGAGTTCGTCCGGATTGAGGCTTGGTGGCGTCGGTTGGGCATCGGTGCCGCCGGACAAGCGGAGCACCACTTTGCGTTGCGGTGGCGGCAGCAGCGGCTGGCTCATGCGGTGGCCTTGAGAAACACGGCACTGCGACTGGCGCCTGCCTGCGGCAGACCGGTCTGGCAGCTCAACTGGTCCAGACTCAGGCCGCTGGCGGCAAGCCGCGAACGCAGGTCGTCGAACTGCTGCTCCAGTCGTGCGGAGCTCTCGCGTTGCTGGGCCCATAGCCGAACGGACAGGTGCAGGCCGCGCAACACGAGTTCGCCCTGGACAGGTCCCAGTGATGGCAGATCGAGTGCGAAGCCAAGCGTCCAGTGCTGGTCCTGCTCGTCATCCTTGTTGTGCTGTTCGAGCCGTACCTGAAGTACATCGGCACCTTGCTGCCCCTGTACCGGAATCTCGATCATCCAGGCGGGAACCTTGCTGGCCTCCAGCTGTGCCACTTCCAGCCGGGCCAGTGCGGCTTGTACATCGGAGCGCAAACGCGGCAGGAAGCTGGCTGCCTCGCTGCTCTCGGCCAGCTCAAGCGGCAAGGCCAGCCGTCCTTGCGGAGTCATTCCACGCGACTGCAGTGGTGGTGCGATGTTGATGTCGTTGCCATCGCGCAATGATGGCTGGCCGTCCAACGCGGTGAGCAGACGCAGCAGCGCACCTTTCCAGTCGTCCTGGCCGATGCTTGCATCATCGCTACCCGGCTGGGCAAGCTGCGATTCCAGAAACAGACCGCTGCGTTCGATGGCCTGGCGCAGTCCATCACCGGTCGCCAATTCTTCCGGATTGCTCATGCTGTGTTCGAGCAAGGCCAGCGCGTTACGTACATAGGCGGGAAGCTGGCGCAAGACCGGCCATTGCGCCAGCGCCGTGACCGTGGCCAGCAACGGGGCGTAGCCGTTTTGTTGCGGCAGTCGTTCGCGCATGGCCTGATTGACGCTGGTGTCGGTGGTGACCTGTGCACCGATGATCTCCAGTAGTGGCTGCGGACCCAGGCTGAGCACGCGCACCTGGAATTGCGACGGTAGCTGGGTGCCGGGCGCTTCGGCTTCCACCGTCAGCGCACCGATCTGTATGACGAGCAGGCCTTGGTCGGTCAAACCAAGCGGCCGCGCGGACAGCACGCTGCCGATCCGCCAACCTTCGGCGCTGGCACCGGCAGCAGCACCAAGCCAGGTCAGTGCGGCAACGCTAGTTGGTTGGATGATCACGCGCGGCTCCTCCGCCAGTGATCGCGTCAAGTCTCTATCTCCCCGCGATCGTCAAGAAATATCGACCGATTGAGCAAGAACTTGAGGCCTCACGCAAGCGAAGCGTACAGACCGGCCTAAAGCTGTCGCCGTGCTGGCCGATAAGTCCCATGAGAGACAGATTCGGCGAGGTTGGACGTATGGGTGGCGGCAGCAAAAATGGGGCAGCAGGCAAGGGCGCGACGACGATCAGACTGCCTGCCGATTGCCGCATGACCGAACTGCCGGCACTGCGGGAGCAGTGTCTGGCGACGTCATCGAGCACGCTGGATGCGACTGCCGTAGAGCGCGTCGATACGGCTGCGCTGCAATTGCTGGTGGCATTTCATCGTGACGCCCTGACGCGTGGCGGAAAGATTACCTGGACTGGTGTGAGCACACCGCTGCGTGAGGCGGCGGAACGGCTTGGTCTGATACAGGCGTTGGCATTGCCGGCAGCGATGCCGGCCTGAACTTGAGGATGGACGATGGCAAAGATTCTTGCAGTAGACGATTCGGCTTCGATGCGCGGCATGGTGGCATTTACCTTGCGCGGTGCCGGGCATGAGGTGAGCGAAGCGGAGAACGGGCAGCTCGCGTTGGATACGGCGCGCGGCGCGCGCTTCGATCTGGTGCTGGCCGACGTCAACATGCCGGTGATGGATGGCCTCAGCATGGTCCGGGAATTGCGCGTGCTGCCCGAGTACAAGGGCGTGCCGATCCTGATGCTGACGACCGAATCAAACACCGAAAAGAAAATGGAAGGCAAGGCCGCTGGCGCCACCGGTTGGCTGGTCAAGCCCTTCGATCCAGAGCAGTTGCTGGCGACAGTTCGCCGCGTTCTCGGTTAAGCAGGAACATCCATGAGTACGGTCAGCCTGGCTCAGTTCCACCAAGTCTTTTTCGAAGAAAGCCTGGAAGGCCTGGATGCCATGGAAGCCGCGCTGCTCGCGCTGGACCAGGGCGACGGCGACGCGGAATTGATACATCGGATTTTTCGCGCCGCCCATTCGATCAAGGGTGGTGCGGCAACCTTCGGCTTTCCGGAGATGGCGGCTTTCACCCATGAGGCCGAATCGCTGCTCGACGAATTGCGCGACGGGCGCCGTGCGATCGATGGACCAATCATCGAGCTGCTGTTGCGCACGGTGGATTGTCTGCGTGGCATGTTCGATCGCGCCCAGGCCGGGCAGCCGCTGGCCGACTCGGAAAGTGAAAATCTTCGTCAACAATTGGCGGCGGCAGTCGGCCGCACCATCGTTGCGACTGCGGGGCAAACCATCACCGGGCCACTGGCCACGAACGGATGGATCATCCAATTTCGACCGCACCTTGGCATGCTGGCTGGTGGCAATGACCCATTGCGTCTGCTGCGCGAACTGGCCGAACTGGGCACGCTGTCCGTCGAGGCACAGCTCGATCGCGTGCCCACACTGGCCGTGCTCGATCCTGCCGAATGTCATCTGGGCTGGCGCATTGAATTGGCTGGTACGGTTACCCGGGATGCCATCACGTCGGTCTTCGAATGGGTCGAGGGCGAATGTGACCTCAGCATCGAACCCGTGAGCGTCGTGGCGAGTCCGATCGAGCAGGGTTCGGCAGTCGGTACGCTGGACAAGGGCATAGACGCTGCGCCCGCGCCGATCATGCAGAACATCGCGCCGAAAAATGCCGCGGCTGGCAGCAATGATGCCGGTTCGGTTCGTGTCGGCATCGACAAGATCGACAGCTTGATCGATCTTGTCGGAGAGCTGGTGATCACCCAGGCGATGCTCGATCAGTTTCGGGAGGACTTCGATCCGACACGACTGGCACTGCTTCAGCAAGGCCTGGCGCAACTGGCCCGGCACACGCGCACGCTACAGGAAAGCGTGATGGGCATTCGCATGTTGCCGATCGGCTCGGTCTTCAACCGCTTCCCGCGACTGGTGCGCGATCTGAGCCAGAAACTGGGCAAGCAAGTGAAGCTGGAGATGGTCGGCGAGAACACCGAGCTGGACAAGACCGTGCTCGAAAAAATCGGCGACCCGCTGGTGCATCTGGTGCGCAACGCCATCGATCATGGTCTGGAAACCCCGGAAAAGCGTCGCGCGGCGGGCAAGCAGGAAAGCGGTACGTTACGACTGGAGGCGTTCCATCGTGGTGGTTCGATCGTGGTGGAAATCGTCGATGACGGTGCCGGCCTCAACCGTGAGGCCATCGTGGCCAAGGCTGTGCAGAAGGGCCTGATTCCGACCGGTGAGAATCTTTCCAACGATGCCGTCAACGAGCTGATTTTCCAGCCGGGCTTTTCCACGGCAGCGACCACGACTGACCTGTCGGGACGCGGCGTGGGCATGGACGTGGTACGCCGTAACGTCGTGGATCTGGGCGGCAACGTCGCCATCACGAGTCATCCCGGTCGTGGCACGACCTTCACCATCACGTTGCCGCTGACGCTTGCAATTATTGACGGTTTGAGTGCGGCGGTCGGCAACGAGTGCTACATCGTGCCGTTGGTGTCGATCGTCGAGTCGGTTCAACTGCGTGCCGATGCGGTGCGCAGCGTGATTGGTGGCGGCGAATTGTTCCGCTTTCGCGACGCCTATCTGCCGATCGTGCGCCTGCATGAGCAGTTCGGTTGTGTCGGCGCAAGACAGCACATCGAGGACGGTCTGGTGATTGTGGTCGAAGCCGACACCGGTCGGGTGGGCCTGTTCATCGACGAACTCATTGGTCAGCAGCAGGCCGTGGTCAAGTCACTGGAGGCGAACTATCGCCGCGTCGAAGGTATTTCGGGCGCGACGGTCCTGGCGGATGGTTCCGTGGCGTTGATCATCGATGTCGCAGGACTGGTACGCATGCAATCCCGCCGTAGAGCGGCGTAATACGCGCTGGCGTACAGCTCGCCGCTCAAGCCTGCCCCGTGCTGGCCGATACGCTACCTAGCGCCTGACCTTCGTTATCTGGAATGCCCATGAGTCAGTCATTTTCCGACGTCAATGCCACAACGCAGTACCTCACCGTCAACCTCGCCCAGGAGGAATACGGTATCGACATCCTGGCCGTACGCGAAATCCGTGGCTGGACGCCGGTGACACGTATCCCGCAAGCACCGCATTACGTGCTCGGCGTACTGAATCTGCGCGGCGCGATCGTGCCGGTGTTGGACCTGCGGCTGCGCTTCGGCCTGAGCCGCGAGGACTACAACGCCACCACAGTGACGGTAGTCGTCACGGTCGCCGGCCGATTGTTCGGCATCGTCGTGGATGCGGTATCCGATGTCCTCGACGTCGAAAACAGTCATCTGCGTCCAGTACCTGACATGGGTACCGCGGTGGACACCGAATACTTGAAGGGACTGACCTCGATCGGCGAGCGGATGGTCTTGCTTCTCGACGCGGACAAATTATTGCAGCCGCAAGATGCGCAGATACTGGATACCGCGCTGAACGCGGTTGGTGATGTAAAGGCAGTGGCCTGACAGGAATGAAGATGAAAATGCCCTCGTTCAAATTGAAGTTTTCTTCGCTCGGCCTCCGCGCTCGCCTGTTTGGGCTAGTCGGCATGCTCGGCGTGATGTTGCTGGCAGGCGCAGCGATCGGCCTGGTATCGATGGCCCGCCAGAACGAAGGTACGCGCCAGATCTACGAAGGTGAGATGGCGCCGGCGCAGATGGTCGGCAATATCCGCACCGACTCGCTGAAGGCATTCATCGTGCTCGGCGAGGCCGCGACCATGGTCGGCAAAGCGGATCAGGTCAAGCAGAAGCTCACGGAATACACGCGTTATCAGAACGAACTGCTCGATCTGAAAAAGCAGTTCTCGGCGCTGCCGATGAGTCCGGCGGTCGCGGCGGCGTTTAAAGACTACGCTTCGACCGATAAAGACTACGAGCAGGCCAAGGACGATGTGCTCGATGCGCTGAAGCAGAACGACACCTCGGTGGCCGACCTGCTACAGATGGAGGTGCGCCCGCTACTGATGCAGCGGCAGGAGGCGCTGGGCAAGCTGGGCGACGCACAGCGTATCGAAGCTGCAGACATTTTCCATGCGCAGGTGACCAGCTACGAGCGTATTCGGATGGTCACGATATTCGCTCTGGTGATCGGCCTGCTGTTCGCCTTGTTGCGCTCCGCCGTGCTGGTTCGCTCTATCGTCAATGCGTTGAACTACGCGATCAAACTTGCCGACGAAATAGCGGAAGGCAAGCTCGGGCATGACATTCAGGTACGCGGCACCGACGAGCTCTCGCGCCTGCTGGCCGCCCTGCGAGCCATGGACAAGCGACTGGTGGATATCGTCAGCGACGTCCGTCACGGCTCTGACGAAGTCAGCACGGCTGCGCAACAGATCGCCCGCGGCAACGACGATCTGAGCCAGCGCACACAGGAACAGGCTTCGAGCCTTGAGGAAACCGCTTCGTCGATGGAGGAAATGACCTCGACCGTGAAGCAGAATGCGGAAAATGCCAGTCACGCCAACCAGTTGGCCCGCGGTGCCCGCGAACAGGCCGAGCGTGGCGGTGAAGTGGTGTCGCAGGCGGTCACCGCGATGCGCGAGATCAACAGTTCCAGCCGCAAGATTTCCGACATCGTGAGCCTGATCGATGAGATCGCGTTCCAGACCAACCTGCTCGCGCTCAATGCAGCGGTGGAAGCAGCACGCGCCGGCGAACAGGGCCGTGGCTTCGCCGTGGTTGCCACCGAGGTGCGCCATCTGGCCCAGCGCAGCGCTGGTGCGGCCAAGGAGATCAAGTTGCTGATCAACGATAGCGCCGACAAGGTCAAGGCGGGCTCGGAGCTGGTCGATCAGTCTGGCAAGGCACTCTCCGAAATCGTCGACAGTGTGAAGAAAGTGACTGACATCGTCGCCGAGATCGCCGCGGCCAGTCAGGAACAGTCGGCTGGTATCGACCAGGTCAACAACGCCGTGTCGCAGATGGACGAAATGACCCAGCAGAACGCTGCACTGGTGGAGGAGGCCTCGGCCGCTGCGCGTGCCATGCATGAGCAGGCAAGTGAGCTGACGCGTCAGGTCGGGTTCTTCCGGGTGGCTGGTGACACCGCCGTGGCCGTCGTTACCCCGCGTGCGAAGAACAGCGTGGCGGAGATCGAAGCCCAGGCGGTGTTTGCCGCCGTACGCAAGACTGCGCCCAGAGTCGTGAGTCACCGTGCAATGGAAACCGCTGACAGCGGAGCGTGGAAGGAATTCTGACGCCATGTCTGCACCTACGATGCTCGACGATGCCAGCGTGACGTCGACCGCAGTCAATGGTTTCACGCTTGGCGACAGCGACTTCGCGTTTCTGTGCAGTTTCGTCTACAAGCACTGCGGCATCGTGTTGGGGGAGCACAAGCGTCAGCTGGTACAGGGACGGTTGGCCCGGCGGCTTCGCGCGCTCAAACTGTCTGGCTTCGATGCGTATGTCGAGTTGCTGCGCTGCGATCCGCAGAGCGAGCTGGGCGAGTTGGCCAGCGCGATCAGCACGAACGTCACCTCGTTCTTTCGCGAGATGCATCACTACGATCTGCTGATCGACGAGTTGTTGCCGCGCTGGCTGGAGGCCAAGCGCAACGGCGGCAGGTTGCGCATCTGGTCGGCTGGCTGCTCCACCGGGGAAGAGCCCTATGCGCTGGCGATGGTGCTGGCGGAAGCTCTGGAGCGCAGCGGCAGCCGTGTCGATGCGCGCATCCTGGCCACCGATCTTTCGCCGCAGGCGCTCGATTTCGCGCGTCGTGGCGAATATCCGCTGGACCGTCTGGGTGGCGTCAGTGAAGCGCGTCGCAGTCGCTGGTTTCTTCGCGGCGAAGGTGCTTACGAAGGCCTTGCCCGCATCCATCCGCGTTTACGCGAACTGGTCAGCATCCAGCCGCTCAACCTGCTGCATGGATGGCCGATGCGCGGTCCGTTTGATGCGATTTTCTGCCGCAATGTGGTGATCTATTTCGACAAGCCGACCAAGCACAAATTATTCGAGCGTTACGCCGATCTGCTCGATCAGGGCGGCTATCTTTTCCTCGGTCATTCCGAGTCGATGTATGGGCTCAGCGACGCGTTCGACCTGGTCGGTCGGACCGTCTACCGGAAGCATGCGGCATGAATGCCTTTGCGTCTGGGCTGGCAGCACTGGCAGCCGTACCGGCGGTGATCCCCGGCTTTGAACACATGCGCCGGTTCTGGGATCCCGGCCACGGCTGCATGACGGTCAAGGTCTTGCCCGGCGAGTTCTACGTGAGTGCGCAGGAAGAAATGATTTCCACCGTACTCGGATCGTGTATTTCGGCCTGCGTCCGCGACCGGCAGCGGCAGATCGGCGGGATGAATCATTTCATGCTGCCGGAGCCGTTGGGTGATCGCGACAGCTGGTCATCGGCGGTTGGGCGCGCAGCGCGCTACGGCAATGACGCCATGGAGCAATTGATCAACGCCATCCTCAAGGCTGGCGGACGCCGGGAGGATCTGGGGGTGAAGGTCTTCGGCGGCGGTCGTGTGTTGGCGCAGATGACCGATGTGGGACAACGCAATATCGCTTTCATCAAGCGCTACCTTGCCGCAGAAGGTCTGGAGTTGCTGGCCGCCGATGTTGGCGATATCTATCCGCGCCAGGTGCAGTTCTTTCCGGCCAGCGGACGGGTGCGTGTACGACAGCTGCGTGCGGTGCGCGACGTGGCGGTGACCGATCGCGAACAACATTACCTCAAGCGTTTGGCAAATGATCCGATAAAGGGTGAGGTGGAATTGTTTTAGCTGGAATTCGGCGGGCAAGCGGCAGGTGCCGATGGCGAATCAACGATGTTTGCGTGTTCCTCTGGCGCAGTTTCCATCCATACAAGACGAGAACAGTAGCAATGGAAAAAGTGCGCGTCCTGGTAATCGACGACTCCGCTCTGGTGAGGAAGTTGCTGTCGGCCATGCTCGATTCCGATCCCGGCATCGAGGTGGTTGGCGTGGCTGCTGATCCGCTGATTGCGCGTGACAAGATCAAGCTGCTCAATCCCGATGTGCTCACGCTCGACGTGGAAATGCCGCGCATGGACGGGCTGACCTTTCTGGAAAACCTCATGCGCTTGCGGCCGATGCCGGTCGTGATGGTTTCTTCGCTGACCGAACGTGGTGCCGAGGTCACGTTGCGCGCGCTGGAACTGGGCGCAGTGGACTTTTTCACCAAGCCTTCGAGCGACCTGGCCAACAGTTTTGCCGAAAGCGCCCAGGACATCTGCGCCAAGGTGAAGTTGGCCGCTCTCTCGAAGCCGCGCGCATATACCGCGGTGCAGAAACTGGACGTGCCGCCCCGGCTTTCGGCCGATGCCGTGTTGCCGCGCATGCCGTCGCCGGGAACCCGTGGCAGTGGCAGGATCATCGCCATCGGCGCATCCACGGGTGGCACCGAAGCGATCCGTGTGCTGCTCGCGGCGATGCCGCCCGATGCACCGCCTATCGTCATCACGCAGCATATTCCGGCGGCCTTCAGTGGTCCGTTTGCCGCGCGCGTGGATCACTGTTCCGCGATGCGCGTATGCGAAGCGCGCGATGGTCAGCCGATCCAGCCAGGTCATGCGTACATCGCGCCGGGTAGCCAGCATCTGTTGGTGATGTGGGACGGTGCCAAACACGTTTGCCGGCTGCATGACGGTCCACAGGTCAATCGCCACAAGCCCAGCGTCGACGTGCTGTTCCGCTCCATGGCGGCGAATGTCGGTGCGTCGACGGTTGCCGTGTTGCTGACGGGCATGGGCGATGACGGTGCCCGCGGATTGCTCGAGTTGCGCGATGGCGGTGCACCCACGCTGGTGCAGGACGAGGCCACGTCGGTGGTGTGGGGCATGCCTGGCGCGGCCTGGAAGATGGGGGCGGCCGACGAAATGCTGCCTCTGGAACGTATTGCTGCGCGATTGCTCGCGCTGGCTCAACAACCCATCGCCGGCGCGCTGCGCGTCGTCTCCTGAAGCATCGGAATTCCTCATGTCAGTGCCTAGCGCAAAGTCCGTTCCACGTCCTGTCGTCGGCATTGCTGCCAGCGCGGTGGCGTTCCTTCTGTGCCTGTTCTGGCATCCGCTATGGCTGGCGCCGTCGCTGACAATCGCTATCGGCGTGCTGTGGTTCAACGAATACCGGCAACTTGCCAGCGTGACCGCCATGCCAGAAGCCGCGCCTGCGGTCGACAGTACGCCGGTACGAGAGGCGCTCGAAGATGTGCGGGGTGCCTTGGTCGACGAGTTGGGCCATGCTTCGCGCGAACTGCATCAGGCACTCGATCTGCTGCGCGATGCGGTGTCCGAGCTTGGTGGCGGATTCGACGGCCTGTCGCACAAGACCGGCCTGCAGCAGTCGCTGCTCAAACAGATCATCGATGTCCAGAATGGCGGCGTTTCGGTGCAGGATTTCGCCGCGCGTACCAGTGATCTGCTGGAACATTTCGTCGGGCTGATCGTGCAGCTGTCGCGCGAAAGCCTGCGCATTGTCTATCGCATCGACGGCATGTCGAAGGAAATGGACGCGGTGTTCGCGCTGCTTAAGAACGTCAACACCATCGCTGAGGAAACCAACCTGCTGGCCCTGAATGCTGCCATCGAGGCGGCGCGTGCCGGCGAGGCTGGTCGTGGCTTCGCGGTGGTCGCGGGTGAAATCCGCAACCTGGCCAGCAACTCCAATCAATTCAACGAACAGATTGGCAGCCATGTCGAGCGTGCCCGGACGGCGATGGATCAGGTGCGCGGCTTGATTGGCGCGCTCGCTTCGCAGGATCTCAATGTTGCGTTGTCGGCCAAGGGTGGCATCGACGCCATGATGGCGCATGTCACCGAGAGCGATGCGCGCACCAATGCCGTGGCCGACCAGGTGGTGGAGATCAATCGCGGCCTGAGCAACGACGTATCCACCACGATCCGCTCGCTGCAGTTCGAGGATATTCTCAGCCAGCTGCTCAACCAGACCCGCACGCGCCTGGTCGAACTGCAGGGGGTCGCCGCTGAAACCACCCGCGACATCGAAGAGATTGCATGCGGTCCGATCGACGCCGGTGCACTGGAAGAGCGGGCGCAAAGGGTGCGTACCCGACTGGCCCTGCAGCGCGAAAAAGCGCGCTTGCGTTCACGTGGCCCTGCCCTGCAGAGCACGATGGATGCCGGCGAAATCGAACTGTTCTGAAGGAAGGCAACGCTATGCACCTCAACATACATCACGACACCGAACAGGATTGCCTGACCCTGCAGTTTGGCGAGCATTTCGACTTCACCGTGCATCGTGCGTTTCACGATGCCTGCCTGGGCGATCGCAAGCCCGCGCGCAGTTACATCATGGATCTGGGGGAGGTCGGCAGCATGGACAGTTCGGCTCTCGGCATGCTGCTGCTGCTGCGCGAACATGCCGGTGGCGATCGCGCCGAGATTCGTATCGTCAATGCCGGGTCGGCTCTGCGCGGCACCTTGCGTGTGGCGGGCTTCGACAAGCTGTTTGTCCTGCATTGAAAAGAGGAACGCCTGCAGGAGCGTCTATCGTGTTCGATATCTGGCGGGGCGTTGGCTGGCATGGAGTACGCCGTTCACCACCACGGCATTGCCCAAGCGGCGAATACCTGTTCGTGCACCTGCATCGAACTTGAGCAGGCTGTGCTGCAGCTGAAATCAGAGCCGGGGAGAAACAGGTAATTTCAAATACCCGTCGAACGGACGAGTTTGTACAAGGCCGTTGTGCGGATCGGCCAAACGCCGCCAGCGCCAATCTTTCGATCAGCGCTGGATCAGACCCCGTCGAATCGACGAGTCACGTATTGCCGCGGCATCACCGCGACGCAAATTGAATAAATCGGCGTGCCAACAGTTACCAGGTGCGTACATCCGTGATCGCTGCCGAGTAGGTCTGCATGTCGGACTGGTAACGCAGCAGCCTGCCCAGGTCGAAGTCGACTGACTGGCCCGGTGCGATATTGGTGGTGCCGCCTGGCCAGCCCTGTTTGGTCGCCAGCACGGTACCGCTGCCATCTTTGGCATCGACGCGGACCTGCGCGGCGGCGGCCGTGGCGCAATGGTTGACCAATTTGCCCTTGAGGCTCAGGCGTATGGCACCACCGGCACCGGTCGCGCCTGCCTTGAAATCCTCGATCGAGAAATCAGTGGCCGAGCAAGCTGCGTGGGCAGTCAGCGGCGCCAACAGCATGAGGGTAGCGGCAAGTAGATGTTTCATGGGTCAATCCTTTCGTTGCAGATATTTTCTAAACAGCGTCGTCAGAATCGTTATCGACCTTGCCGACCCAAACTTTAGGGTGCGGTTTGCTTGCATGGACGGGATTTTCTTGCGCGCGGTGGCCGCCGTGTCTGTTTTGTATTTCAGCCACGTATCCGAAGATCTTTGCTAGCCATCAGCAGCGAAAAGCCAGCGTGCCGGTTACGCCATTGAGTTTGGCTGTGCCGTGATAGATCCAGTCTTCGGGGTTGTGGGTTAGACGCGGCAGGACGACGAGCGGGTGATCAGTCCGCCAGTAAGTCAGAAGAAAAGATTTGGCGGGCATGTGTTGTGGCAGGCGGGCCGGCGCACAAGTTCACTGCATGCATCACTGATTCGCTGCGGCACAAACCTGCCTGGACTATCGCCATCAGGAAATTGAGATTCGTGAAAGACGCGCAAATTCATGCGAATCAATGCATTACCTTTGGCATAGCGCCAAGATAGTCAAAGCTGTCTAGGCTACTATTCCCCTTCTAAAGCAAATCTCGCTCGGCATA
Source organism: Rhodanobacter sp. A1T4 (assembly GCF_014207185.1). GTDB lineage: Bacteria > Pseudomonadota > Gammaproteobacteria > Xanthomonadales > Rhodanobacteraceae > Rhodanobacter. Next base: position 39,659 of record NZ_JACHCP010000005.1, on the reverse strand, counting down.
TGGCGCCGTCTGCCGTGTGCGTGACCGATGGAATACAACGCCGATGTGGATCGTCAGAATTGCGCTAGAGCGCCCGCTCACTTTTATCGTCTTGGCGCTGTTGTTGCTGATTCTTGGGCCACTCGCTGTTCTGCGTACACCGACCGACATTTTTCCCAATATCAACATCCCCGTCGTGTCGGTGGTCTGGCAGTACACCGGTCTGCCGGCCGATGACATGAACAATCGCATCGTGACTGGCTTCGAGCGTTCGCTCACCACCACGGTCAACGATGTCGAGCACACTGAAACGCAATCATTGAACGGCGTCGGGCTGGTAAAGGTATTTTTCCAGCCGAACGTCAACGTCGATATGGCGATTGCGCAGATCACGGCGATTGCGCAAACCACGGTCAAATCCATGCCGCAAGGCACGACGCCACCGCTGATCATTGTCTACAACGCATCGACAGTTCCGATCCTGCAGTTTGCCTTGTCATCAAAGGAACTTTCCGAGTCGACGATCTTTGACGATGCCAACCAAATCGTGCGTACCTTTGTTACTTCGGTGCGTGGTGCGGCAACACCCTATCCGTACGGCGGCAAGCAGCGTCAGATCCAGGTGGATCTCAATCCGCAAGCGCTTCTCTCGCACGGGCTGGCACCCAGCGATGTCGTCGCGGCGATCGGTGCGCAGAATTTGATTCTGCCGGCCGGCACCGAGAAAGTCGGAGATATCGAGTACAGCGTGCGACTGAATGGCAGCCCGCAGCAGATTAGTGATCTGAACAATGCGCCAATCCGCACCGTCAATGGCATCACCACCTACATCCGTGATGTTGCACTGGTGCATGACGGCTCTCCGCCGCAAACCAATATCGTGCGTGTGAACGGGCAACGCGCCGTTCTGATGTCGATTCTGAAAATCGGTGACGCTTCCACGCTCGATATTGTCGACACACTGCAAAAGATGCTGCCGCGCATTCGTGCGGCCATTCCCCGAAATCTGCAAATCAGCCCTATCTCGGATCAATCGCTCTTCGTCCGCGCCGCTATTTCTGGCGTCATTCGCGAGGGCGTTATCGCCGCGGCATTGACGGGTCTGATGATCCTGCTGTTCCTCGGATCGTGGCGCTCTACGCTGATCATCGCGATTTCCATTCCGCTATCGATCCTCGCCTCGATCATCACGCTTTCCGCCCTGGGCGAAACGATCAACATCATGACGCTGGGAGGTCTGGCGCTGGCCGTTGGCATCCTGGTCGACGATGCCACCGTCACGATCGAAAATATCAATTCGCATCTGGAGGAGGGCAAGGAGGTCTACGACGCCATTCTGGAAGGCGCTCACCAGATCGCCGTGCCGGCACTGGTCTCGACGCTATCCATCTGTATCGTTTTTGTCCCGATCTTCTTCCTGGGCGGGGTAGCCAAATATCTGTTCGCGCCGCTCGCCGAAGCGGTGGTGTTCGCGATGCTGGCGTCGTATGTGCTATCGCGGACGCTGGTCCCGACGCTCTCGCTTTACTGGTTGAAGAAGCATGATCACCATGCAGAACCGACCGGTCCGTTGGGCCGTTTTCAAGCGGGTTTCGAGAAGCGCTTTGAGCGCATTCGCGAAGGCTATCGCGGCACCCTGGAAACTGCCGAGTCCCATCGCGGACTGTTTGCCATCCTGTTTTTCGCGTCCTGCGCGCTATCGGTGGCGTTACTGGTGCCCTGGCTGGGGCGTGACTTCTTTCCGTATGTGGATGGTGGGCAGATCAAGCTGCATTTCCACGCGCAAACAGGCTTGCGCATTGAGGAAACGGCACGCCTGGCCGATGGCATCGAGGACGTCATCAGGCAGGCCATTCCCAAACAGGAACTGGGTAGCGTTGTGGATACGCTGGGGCTACCTTACAGCGGCATCAATCTCTCTTACAGCAACACCGGCGTCATTGGCACATCCGACGGCGACATCTTCGTCACGTTGAACGACGATCATCATCCGACTGTTGATTACGTCCGTTCGCTGCGGCAGGAGTTGAGGAAAAAATATCCCGGTGTCACGTTTTCGTTTCTGGCCGCCGACATTATCGGGCAGATACTCAATTTCGGCTCACCTGCACCCATTGATGTGCAGGTCACCGGACACGATCCGCAAGCGATCTCGACGATAGCCAATGATCTTCTCGGCAAACTGTCGCATGTTCCGGGCCTGGTCGATCTGCGCATTCAGCAGGCGCAAAATCTGCCGCAAATCAACGTTAACGTCGATCGTACCCGCGCGAACCTGGTTGGCCTCACACAACAGGACGTGGCCAGCAATTTGCTCACTGCACTGGCCGGCTCATCCCAGGTCAGTCCTACCTACTGGGTCGATCCGAAATCCGGCATCAGTTATTCGATTGCCACGCAAACACCGCAATATCGACTCGATACGTTGCAAGATCTGAAGACCTTGTCGATCACCAGCGCCAGCGGTGCCACGGGGGCTTCGGTTAACGGCACGACCAGCACGAGTACATCTGCTGGTGGGGCCGCGGGTCAGATATTGGAGAACGTGGCGACTTTTTCGCGCAGCGTTGGCCCGGCCGTGGTCTCGCACTACAGTACGCGGCCGACATTGGATCTATACGGATCAGTCGATCACACCGACCTGGGGAGCGTTGGCAGCGATGTCCAGAAAATTGTTGCCGAGGCATCGAAACATCTGCCGCGCGACGTCGATATCACGGTTCGTGGTCAAGTGCAGACCATGGGCGACTCCTACAGGGGGCTTATCGGTGGCCTGCTGTTCGCGATTGTCCTGGTCTACCTGCTGATCGTGGTGAATTTCCAGAGCTGGGTCGATCCATTGATCATCATCGCTGCCTTGCCTGCGGCACTGGCTGGTCTGGTCTGGATGTTGTTTCTGACCGGCACGCCGTTGTCCGTGCCGGCGTTGATGGGCGCCATCATGTGCATGGGCGTAGCGACCGCAAACTCGATTCTGGTGATCAGCTTCGCACGTGAGCGACTGGATCATCACGACGACCCGGTGAAGGCGGCCATTGAGGCTGGCTTCGCGCGCTTTCGTCCCGTGCTGATGACCGCGTTCGCCATGATTATCGGTATGGTTCCCATGGCATTGGGTTTAGGCGAAGGTGGCGAACAGAATGCGCCGCTGGGTCGTGCTGTGATCGGCGGTCTGTTGCTGGCAACAGCAGCAACTCTCTTCTTTGTTCCAACGTTCTTCAGTCTGCTGCACCGACGCCATCAGGCGCACCGGCACGCGGCTGCCGATTGAGATACTGATCATGTCCAACCCTTCCAGCACACCATCTCAGCGCACGCCCACGTCGCCGCATCGTGCACGGCTTGCGCTTATTATCCTGGCGGCAATACTTGTTGCGCTCGGGGTGTATGGCGTTTTTGAGCGCGTTCACGCGCACCATGAACTAGCCAACGAAACTGACCGGGATGCTACGGCCACTGTTGCGGTGCTTACCCCGAAGGTTGCGCCGGGTAGTCAGTCGCTGAGTTTGCCCGGTACCGTCTCCTCATGGCAGGACGCCCAGATCTACGCACGCACGACCGGCTATGTTGCCAAGTGGTATGTCGACATCGGCGCCAAGGTCAAGAAAGGTCAGCGACTGGCCGACCTGGATACCCCCGATGTCGACAATCAGCTCAGTCAGGGGCAGGCGCAGATGCGCAGCGACCAGGCCAACGCCAAGTTTGCGCAGGTCACGGCTATCCGCTACGACCAACTCGTGAGCACTGGGCTCGTCGCGAAACAATTGGGCGACCAGTACGACGCGCAGGCGAAAGCCGACTTTGCCACGGTGGAGGCCGATCGCTCGAACGTCGCGCGACTGGAAAATCTGGAGCAGTTCAAATACATCAACGCGCCCTTTGATGGTGTCATTACGCAGCGCAACCTCGATGTCGGCGCGTTGGTCGACGCGGGCTCCACCGGAAGCAATTTGTTCGTGATTGCCGATACGACCAAGCTTCGTGTATTCGTGGATGTGCCAGAGATCTATGCCGGCAGCGTGCACATCGGCATGCCCACACAAGTGACGGTGAACAGTTATGGCGCCAAACCTCTCATCGGCACCGTGGCACGCAGCGCGGACGCATTGGACGCCAATAGCCGCACGTTGCGCACCGAGATCGATCTGGACAATGCGGATCAATCCCTTGTTCCGGGCGTTTACGCCACCGTCAAACTTGGCGTTTCAACGACAACACACGATGTGATTGTCCCTGCGAATACGCTGCTCTTCCGTAGCGAAGGTTTACGGGTCGCCTTGGTGGATGCACAAGACAGGATTCATCTGCAGCCGGTCACCATCGGAAGGGATTTCGGCAGTGCGGTCGAAATCACCGAGGGTCTCGATGCCAACTCGCACATCGTGTTGAGCCCGTCAGATTCGCTCTATGAAAACCAGCATGTAAACATCGCCAAGGATGACAAATCCGATAGCGATGCAGCCAAAAAAGAAACGTCAGGCGGTAGCGGTTGATCATTTCGGAAATGGCCAAACCTCGACGTTAAGTAAAGCGGGATAGAACTGTCCTTGGATACTTCGCGCGAACAGACTCTGCTCAAGCGCTCGATTGCGGCCACGCTGATCGTTGGTGCAGCGTGCGTGGGTTTCGGTCTGTGGATGGGCTCCCAGGCGATCATCTTCGACGGCATCTATTCACTGGTCGACGTGTTGTTGACGCTGGTCGTGCTGGCGGTGTCGCGGCTTTTGTCCAATGAAGGCAGTCGCCGGTTTCAATACGGCTACTGGCATCTGGAGCCACTCGTCGTCGCCTTCAACAGCGCGATGCTCAGCCTGGCCTGCGTCTACGCCATGGTCAATGCGATCACTGGCTTGATGAGCGGTGGACATACCTTGGCTTTCGGGCTGGGTGCCGGCTGGGCTGCACTGATCGGTATCGTCAGCCTGACAATTTCCGTTTACATGCTGCGTGGTGCCAAAGCGTTGTCGTCGGAGCTGTTGAGACTGGATGCGCGCGGATGGCTTATCGGTGGCAGCCTCAGTGCCGGCCTGCTGGTCGGTTTCGTTGCAGCGGCCCTGATGGTAAACACGAGCTTGGCTCCTCTGGAGCGCTATGTCGATTCAGCCGTCTTGCTGGTCATCGCGCTTTGTCTGTTGCCCATGCCGGTCATGACGGTATGGCATGCATTGCAGGAAGTGTTGATGGTGGCGCCAGGCGATCTCGATCGTCAGGTTCGCACGATCATGGATGCCCTCATCATCGAGCACGGCTTCCCTGATTACACCAGCTATGTCACCAAGACCGGACGTGTCGACGTCATCGAAATCCATGTGATCGTTCCTGCGGACTATCGTCTGGACGGCATCGGGCAGCTCGATGCCATCCGTCAGCAGATCGCCGACCGGCTAGGCGGGCAGAGCACGCAATACTGGTTGAGTATCGCCTTTACTGGCGATAGAAAATGGGCCTGAACCCATTTGTGTGCGTACGTTGTTGATCAGTCCCGTTGACCTGCTTTGTACTACTTCCACAGCACGTTCAATCTCTTTTAAAGGTGATGTGGAAGGGGTAGACTCAAATGGCTCCGGGGCGCATGTGTGCATGCTGAGATGGCGAAATAGATCGCCGAACCCGCGAACTTGAACCGGCTAATACCGGCGTAAGAAGAGCTATCGTTCAATCCAGTTCATGGGTCGTCCTGCGGCCAACACGGGCCTGGGTTGAAAGATACGGAGCATTCCTATGTGGGTTTTACCTATTGGAGTGCGCCATGAATTCTCTCGTTGAACCAAATGCTCGTGCGCCTATATCCCGCGAGCCGCTCCGTGCATCCGTCAAGGGTTACATCATCGGCAGTCGGCCGAACTTGAAGGTGCCAGTACGCGATATCTCGCTGACGAATGGCGAGGTCATCTCGCTCTACGACACATCAGGTCCCTATACGGATCCGAATGCTCGGACCGACGTTCGTTGCGGATTGGAAAATCTGCGTGGCCCATGGATCGAGGCGAGGGCAGACACGGAAACTTACGCTGGCCGCTCGCCCAGCTCGATCGACGATGGCAGTCGCAATGCGGAGCATATTGCCCAGCTTCGTATCTCGGCCGCAGCGTTGCAGCGTGTGCCGCGCCGAGCTCTTTCAGGGGCGAATGTCAGCCAGATGCACTACGCGCGCCGCGGCATCATCACGGCGGAGATGGAATACGTGGCGTTGCGGGAAAACGGTCGCCGCGAGTGGATGGCCGAGTATCTGGCGGACGAAGAGCGCGCCAAGCGCGTGCAAGGACGATCGATGGGAGCGTCGATCCCGAAGATCATCACTCCTGAATTTGTTCGTGATGAAGTGGCGCGCGGCCGCGCCATCATTCCGGCGAACATCAATCATCCGGAGGTTGAGCCGATGGCCATCGGTCGCAATTTCCGAGTAAAGATCAACGCGAATATTGGCAACTCTGCGGTGACCTCAAGCATTGAGGAGGAAGTCGAGAAGCTGGTGTGGGCGATCCGTTGGGGCGCGGATAATGTGATGGATCTATCCACCGGGCGAGACATTCATACGACACGGGATTGGATCGTCCGCAATAGTCCGGTGCCGATCGGCACGGTGCCTATTTACCAGGCTTTGGAGAAAGTTGGCGGAGTTGCAGAAGCCCTTACCTGGGAAATTTACCGCGACACATTGATTGAGCAAGCGGAGCAAGGGGTGGATTACTTCACCATCCACGCCGGAGTTAGAAAGGCATTCATTGCGCTCACCGCCAAGCGGATGACCGGCATCGTCTCTCGCGGCGGTTCGATCATGGCCAAGTGGTGCATGGCGCATCGCACTGAAAGCTTTCTCTATACGCATTTCGAAGATATCTGCGACATCATGAAGCAGTACGACGTCAGCTTTTCGCTGGGCGATGGACTGCGACCAGGCTGCGGTGCCGACGCCAACGATGAAGCACAGTTTGCCGAGTTGCGGACACTCGGCGAACTGACCCAGATCGCCTGGAAACACGATGTGCAGACCATGATCGAAGGACCGGGTCATGTGCCAATGCACCTGATCCAGTCAAACATGGACGAGCAACTTCGTCATTGTCACGAGGCGCCGTTCTACACGCTGGGGCCGTTGACGATCGACATCGCTCCCGGATATGACCACATCGCATCGGCTATCGGTGCGGCGATGATCGGTTGGGCGGGTACGGCAATGCTTTGCTACGTCACACCCAAAGAGCATCTGGGTCTGCCAGATCGCAATGACGTCAAGCAAGGCATCATCGCGTATCGAATTGCAGCGCATGCCGCGGACATCGCCAAAGGTCATCCGGGTGCGCGCGCCCATGATGATGCGTTGTCGAAAGCGCGCTTTGAGTTTCGCTGGGAGGACCAGTTCAACCTGGGTCTTGATCCAGAAACGGCCCGTGCTTTTCATGATGAAACATTGCCAAAAGACGCCAGCAAGTCGGCCCATTTCTGTTCCATGTGCGGGCCCAAATTCTGTTCGATGAAAATTACGCAGGAGGTTCGGCAGTTTGCCGCCGACGTGGCATCCGATGCATCTGATGCACCGGTGGAAATGGTCTGACATGGCGACGGTGGGCATCGCCGGTGCCGGGTTGCTTGGGCGGTTGATCGCCTGGCATCTTGGCCACTCGGACTATGAGGTTCATGTGTTTGACGCTGCATCGGGGCCGCATCCTGCCTACGACGGACGGGGTGCGGCCGCTTTCAGCTCCGCTGGCATGTTGAGTCCGCTCGCCGAGCTGGATCGAGCTGACCCCGTTGTCGTGACCTTGGGTTGGCGATCAATACAGCTGTGGGAGAAAATTACGGCGCTTCTGCCAGTCGACAACGAACTCAGTGGCGTTTTCGCGAAGGGCTGCTTCGTGCGACGTGCGAGTTTATTGCTTGCCCATCGTGGTGACACAAGCGCCACGCATCGCCTTTTGTCACGTTCGCTCCTTGTCTCATCGGACTGGCCAGCACCCGAGGTCCTGGATGCCAAAACATTGTCGGCTCTTGAACCTGTCCTCCAGTGGACGGGTCATGCGTGGCGACTCGATGGTGAGGCACAGATCCAGCCAGCGGTGACCATGCGATTGCTGTATGCCGACGCGCATCCAACCGTATGCTGGCATTGGAATGCACCGATCGAGCATGTGGAACCCGGATGCCTGCGGGAAACGACCGGCAGATCCAGGTCATTTGATGTGGTCTTCGATGTGCGGGGGCTGGGTGCGCGAACGATTGAAAATTCAACTGAAAGCAACATTGACGTTGGGCAGCTGCGAGGCGTTCGTGGTGAAACGGTGTGGCTGCACGCGTCGGGGCACGGGTTGACTCGTCCGGTCAGACTCTTGCACCCACGGCATAGCGTTTATTTGGTACCTCACAGTGCCGACCGGCTTTTCGTAGGGGCGAGTGAGATTGAAACTGAAGATCGATCGGGGGTATCTGTGCGTAGTGCAATGGAACTTATGGGGGCAGCCTATAGCGTGATGCCAGCCTTGGCCGAGGCACGCATCGATCGTCTTGATCGCAATTTGCGTCCTGCGTTTCCCGACAATGCGCCACGAATCATTGTCGAATCGGGTCTGATCCGGATCAACGGTCTTTTTCGTCACGGATGGATGTTGGCGCCTGCCCTCGTGGAAAGTGCGCTTGTGCGCGCGAAGTTGCCGACGTTTTCGAGATTGGATATCCCGCCGGTCTCTCCAGTTACGGAGGCTTCGCATGGATGAAACATCGCAGGTGGCAATCGAACTGAACGGAGAGATCCGGACGTTTCCGCTGGGCACAACCTTGGCTACTGTCGTGGCAGAACGGGGGTACGACCCGATATCCGTGGCAACGGCGATCAACGGTTCTTTTGTAGCAAGGCACATGCGCCAAGCGTGCATGCTCGGTCAAGGCGATGTTGTCGTGTTTTTCGCGCCGATGGTCGGGGGATGATTATGGACGGCCAAAATACGTGGCGCGTCGCGGGCGTGGAATTGGCAAGTAGATTCTTGCTTGGTTCGGCAGGTTATCCATCTCCCAGGGTGTTGATGGAGTCGATTCACGCGGCGCGGCCTGCGGTCGTTACGGTAGGCCTGAAGCGCGCGTTCGCTGGTGGAGCAGACAACGGGTTCGTCGATGCAATCCATCAGGCAGCGCTCGCGGTAGGGGCCCGATTGTTGCCAAATACGGCCGGGTGCCGGACTGCGCGTGAAGCTGTGCAACTGGCGCATATGGCACGTGAACTCTACGGAACGGATTGGATCAAGCTGGAGGTCGTGGGCGACGACTACACACTTCAGCCAGATCCTAGTGAGCTTCTTGACGCGGCAAGAACGCTGGTCGCTGACGGCTTTGTCGTCTGGCCTTATTGCACGGATGATCTCGTCGGATGCCGCCGCTTACTCGATGCGGGCTGTCCGGTGTTAATGCCGTGGGGAGCGCCCATCGGATCGGGCCAGGGGCTGCTGAATCCTTGGGCGCTTCGCACATTGCGTGAACGACTTCCCGATGCAACTCTCATAGTTGATGCAGGCATCGGTGCGCCGTCGCATGCGGCGCTTGCGTTGGAGATGGGTTACGACGCCGTGCTGCTTAACAGTGCAGTCGCACACGCGGGCGATCCGGTTGCCATGGCAGAAGCTTTCAGGCTGGCGGTTTTAGCGGGTCGCGTCGCATGGAAAGCGGGTGCCATGGCTCGACAGGATTTCGCGGTACCCAGCACGCCCACGGGTAATTACGCACTAGGTCCGCGCATTTCTTAGCTCATTAATGTGAGCAAGCTGATCTGATCATCGACGTGATCATCAGGTCGCCTGGCTGCTTCCATAGCCTGCAAAAACGCTGGAACGGTCTTGGTCGGGTCAGCCCCCAAACCGCGCAATACACACACGCCATCGGCACCGCTGTTAACGGCGGCAGCCGCTTGAGCGGGTTCGAGTATGCCGCCAATCGCGACAACGGGAGCACCTGCCATCCGGCACCACCAGCGGAGCCTATCCAGGCCCTGAGGGCGCCAGGGCATGTTCTTGGTTGTCGTAGGCCAGATCGGCCCGCACGCCACGTATCGCGGTCCCAGACTACGCGCTCGCGCCAGTTCCCACAGGCTATGTGAGCTGATGCCTAGTGCCAGTCCTCCGGATTCGCGAAGGGCATCGCGTTCGTTGTCGCTCATGGCAAGAAGGTCTTCCTGGCCAAGGTGCAGACCGGGAGCATTTTCCTCGCTGGCGAGTTTTCGATGGTCGTTGATAAAAAACGCTATGCCGGCTGAAGCGCAGAGCCTAATCGCCGTACGAACTTCTTCGCGCAGCAAACTATCGGGCAATCCTTCTTCCCGCTTGATGCGCAGCTGTAACGTGCGAACGCCACTGCTCAAAAGATCGGGAATACGCGATGCACGGTCGGTGATCGCATAGAGACCGATGGCAGAACGAATGATCTCCGGTCTGTGGAACGAAACGAAACTTTGGCGAGCGCTCCACGAGAGTTGCGGCATCAGCGTCGGGTCTGAAACGAAGTCGGTATTTGCCTGTACCGGACCAGCACCCGAGCCGGCACGGTACCCATGCCGCAGCGCTTGTGCGGTGGCCATCTTGGCCAATACGAGTGCATCTGCCAGCGCGAATCCGTGCGCCAGAGATGCGGCAGCACTTGTGGCGAAAGTACAGCCCGTCCCATGGTTGTTCGCCGTATAGATACGCGGCAAGGCGAGCCACCCGACTGCATCGGCTGTATCTATCCAATCGAGCGCCAGCTCAGAGTTCTCGTCGCCGCCGGTAATGCAGATCCCTTGAACGCCACACGCGCGCAGGGCAGCAGCCAGGGCAGGGACGTCAAGTTCATCGTTATCGGCTTGACCAAGCAGCCGCCGGGCTTCGCTACGATTTGGCGTAATGAGCGTCGCACGCGGTAATAACAAATCCCGGTACGCCGTTATCGTCTCGTCGTCGACAAACGATGCACCGCTACTTGAACCCAGCACGGGATCGACCACCAAGGCCAACGGTCTGACGGCACGCAAACGATCAATCCATCGTGCGACTGTTCGAATCTGCTCTATTCCGCCAAATAGACCTGTTTTTATTACAGCTGGTGGCATGTCTCCATTAAGCGCTTCCATCTGCGCATCAATCACGTCGACTGGTAGTGCGTGGATTCGCGCCACGCTTTGCGAGTTCTGCGCCGTGACCGATGTGACGACGCTGCAAAGATGTACGCCAAAGCTATCGGCTGCTCGTTGATCTGCGGCCAAACCCGCACCACCGCCGCTGTCGGTACCGGCAATAGACCAGATGACAGGCTTAATCACGACAAGGCCTTGGAGCGTGCACCGCGGCCGATGAGCAGCATCGCGAATGACTTATTTCATTAAATTCAGGGACTGGAGTAGGGACTGACGGGTCCTCAAACCGGAGTATATATCCGGGCAAAACGGCTGTGCGGGAAACCATAGATTGGCCGCGCCTGTAAAGCATAGTTTGGCCACCTCAGCAGGCAGACAACGGTAAGGGCGGCTCGGCTGAGTCAATTCCCAGCCCTGAAGCAGGCCCTTTCGTGAGGCTGGCAAGTTACACCGCACAGCCTGACCAGCATTGCCAACCAGTTGACTATCCGACGGAAGGCGCTGGTCGACCCAAAGTGGACCGCCGACGGTTGTTGCGTGTGGCCGAAAGGGAGTGAGATTACGTGATAGCGCGAACCCACGTGGATCCGGGTAGCGCATGAGAGGGCAGGTGCCACCTGCGCCGCGACACTCCCCGATAGAAAGAGTCCAGCCCCACCACATGCAACGGCGCAAAGTAAGTGGGTGAAGTTTCTAGCGAATAGTCTTTTCATCTCGGTCTCCCGGCCTTCAATTTCTGCCGACATATTTCCACTCGCCTCATCAGGCGGCGGTAGGATCTGGCAAGCGACGACTGGCATGTGCACCCACTACGTGGGACACCATTTTTTGAGGGAAAAACCATCCGAACGATATGTCGTCGGCCAAGGGTGACTGGCATCCTCTGGCGAGATTTCGGCACCGGCGAAAAGGATTGCTGGTTGCTGCTGAGGTTGGGGTTGAGCGCAGGCGCGTGCGCGAGACGGCGGTGTGTACGGAGCTTCACCGCATTGCCGCTCGTCCAATCACCAGATCGACGTTAAATGATGTCGTTCAGCACCAGCACCACGGCGGTTCCTCTTCATGTCTTCACGAATTCGGCTTCAACGAGAATAGTGACTTCGTCAGCTTCTAACGGGATCCATTCTCCGACACCAAACTCTGACCTCTTGAACGTAGCCTCGCCAGAAAAGCCCATGCGTGATTGAGCAAATCCAAGGTGAGTGACATTTAGAGCTACCGGTTTTTTTACGCCGTGAAAATCTAAAACTCCATCAACCAGAATATGGTTGCCGACAATTTTTACCGTCGCCGAGTTGAACGTAAGAGATGGGTATTTATCCGTCTCGAAATATTTGCTCGCTATTTTTTTATCGAATACCTGGTCGCCGGTATCGACTGATTTCGGATCTATGGATATCTCGACATCTGACGCGGCTGCATGATGCGGGTCGAATGCAAATCGACCTGATACAGCGTCAAAGCGAAGCGTGTAGTGAGACAAGCCCATGTGGACAAGTTTTGCGGTCACCGAAGTGTGGTGCGGGTCGAGTTTGTATTCACCCGCCGCCACGACCTTCGGGTTCGTTGAAACGTTCAAGGACTTATATTGGGTTGCGGCGGTTACATCTTCCGCCGAGCTTCGATCCCTTTGAGTGGCCATAGCGATTGGGGCCGCAACCAGCAGTGCAGCGAAGGCGGCGTTTCGCATCGTCACCAGTTTTACGTTAACAACAGGCATTGTAATTTCCTTTGACTTGGCGCGACCGAAGCCACCCCTGATCGAGGGCGACGAATGTCGCCCCGTTGGATGGCGTGCTTAACTATTTAAGTTGCGAAGTTCGCTGCAACCATCGATAGATCCCGAACGGACCTGGCGAAGCCTCGACGCTATTTCTCAGCGATCCCTTCAGCGCGATCCATCCGCATCATGAAACCCCAGCCGTAACGTCCTCTCATGTCAGGCGTATTGCCGTCGATGGCGACGACGATGTCGTTCGTGCCTTTGTGCAGAGGAAGATCGAAGCCGTCGTTCTCCAGTGATAGGCGACCATCGGGCGCTTTTCGACCGCCTTTTACGTTGTAGAGGTTCTTGCCGGAAAATACGGGTTTGCCGTCGGCGAACACCCAAATCTCACGCAGCCAGCCTACGGCCACGTGCCGAACCTGTTCGCGATCGGACTGCACCGTGGTGCGAAGCCAGATCACTTGCGGAGGCGCGTGTTTCGGCGTTGGCGCGTGAAATCGGCTCAAATTGATAAGGCCGCCGTAGTCAGCCGTGACAGGCGACCAACGCGAGCCGGACGATGGCATGTTCGACAGGCTTAGATGGTCCGTGGTGTCCATCGATACGGGTTCGATGTCTTGCCACCGAACGAGGTAACGACGATCGCCTGCGGCAAGGTCAACTGGAGCTTTGGGGGCCAGGCCATCAGTCACGCCGGGCGCAAGCGTAAGGTTGGCGTAGTAGGCGGTGCCCTCGAACGCGATGGTTCCGGTACTCGCTTCGCCTTCCAGATGCGCAACGCGTAACGATGGTTCCGTTCGTCCATTCACGTATACGTTCATCCGCTTGCCTGAAATAACGAGGCGAATGTGATTCCATTCGTTTTCGCGAAAGGGCGCCGACGCTTGATACTGCGGATAGACGTCCCACAGCACACGGCCTTTGATGATAGGGACGTACTGCAGGCAGTCCTGGGATGCGGGGCAGTCGGGACTGACCCGGATATACAGCATGTCGGCAGTGTCGCCGTCGTTCTGGTGAAAACGAATGCCCGGCATTTCTTCGCCAACGGGCTTGATGTCGAACTCGATCGTGCCGTTATCGAAGTGCTGGTCTTTCAGCGCAACAAAGCCTTCCTCGCTCTCGGAGGTCACTTGCAGTATGCCTTGCGGGAACGCCTCCTTAGCGATAAACGACGCATTGCCGCTCGCCAGCCAGTTACCCGCCACCAAGGGAATCGGCAAGGGAGTGGCGGTCGAGGCGAAAGCCGATGCAGCGCCAAAAACGCCAAGTGCGCAGACTGAACGAACGAATCGCTTTTGCATGGGTATCTACTGCAGGTTGAGTGCGAACACCTTAGCGGCGTGTTCCGCCGGCGTCTCGCCAGATGATGCGAAGCGGATCGAGAGCGTGTCGAGACGGAAGATTCACGTGCCTATTGGATTTTTGCAGCCACCGTAAAGCTCAGCATCGCTTTCAAAGTGATGGGTGACACTCATCGTTCACTTGGTGTCTATCCTTGACCGGTTGAAGACGCCCTTAGGCCAGTTCGTAACATTTACGCCCTCACCGCCGTCAGGAGAACCTATTTTTGCCGCATTGCCATGCGCGTCTATCATAATGAGGCATTATGAAAAAGATAATTTTTATCGGGATCATCCTTCTGCTATTCGGTTCCAACGTAGCTGCGATGGATCGACCTGGGACCCCCGCTGATACGGCTCCACAAGATGTGGCAGACATCCAGCGTGTTATGGAAACTTTTCATCATGCCGTAGCTACACATGACGGCGAAGGCGTTTCCGAACTCTTTCTCGACCACGGCAGCACGTGGGTGACCGTGCTGTCCGACAAGGCGTTCGCCGCCTCGCGGGCGAAGAACGCATCGGCGCAGAAAGTCCACGTCAGCAGCTATCGGGATTTTTTCGCCTTTGTATCGAGCACAAAATCGGATCTCGATCCTCGCCATACCGACGTTCGTATTCATAGCGACGGTGCGGTGGCCTCGGTCTATTTTCATTTCGACTTTGTCATCGATGGCAAAGTCGAAAACCGCGGCGACGAAACCTGGCAACTGGTCAAGACGGTGGATGGCTGGCGTATCGTTGCCATCACGTACTCCTCGAATCCCGGGGCCGCCTGAACCGATCAAGCAATCGTCCCATCAAGTTGCGACGGTTCGATCGAGGCGCCCTCCCGATCGAACGGGTGCTCGCTTAAACGTGTAAGGACGACAGTGCTACCGATTTGGAACCATACTCAACGTATGGAAAACAGCTCCTTTAGCAAGCTACGTCTAGCGCTTGTCTCACTGCTAGCTTGGACGGCGGTCGGCGTCGTTTTCGCGGTACCGCGTCTTGCGTCGAACGCGGCGTGGTGGTTCGTGCTGCGCGGTTCGTTGGCGGATTGGTGGGCCTGGGGATTGCTGGTTCCGGTGATTGTTGCGGTGGATCGACGCCTGCCCATAGCAGTGAACAACGTGAGAACGCGGCTCGCTGCCCATATCGCCATTGGCATTCCGACCACCTTGGTTTACAGCTACATCGCTGCACTGCTTCAGGTGATCGCAGGTGTGATGGCATGGCCAGGTGCGATCGGCCTCGGTCCCCTGCATGAGGCAATGAAGGGGGGATTGTTGTGGAATCTCCTGGTCTACCTGCTCGTGGTCGGCGGTTGGCAAGCGGTGCAATACAGCCAGCACTATCTGGCTTCGCAGCTAAGGCTCGAGCGGTTGGAGCGCAATTTTTCCGAGGCGCGTTTGAATGTCCTGCGGATGCAGCTCGATCCACACTTCCTTTTCAATGCGCTGAATACCATCTCCTCCCTCGTCGGAAGTCAGCCCAAGCTTGCGCGTGGAATGATCGAGCAGTTAGGCGATCTGCTGCGTCTTTCGTTGGAGTCCGGACGCCGGCAGCAGGTACGTCTCAGCGAGGAGCTGGAATTCCTCGGCCATTACCTTGCCATCCAGAAGACGCGCTTTGGCGATACTTTGCATGTCGTCGTCGATGTTCCCGCTTCCGCTCACCATATTTTGGTACCAAGCCTGATCCTGCAGCCACTGGTCGAGAACGCGGTTCGCCATGGATTAGCGCCGCGACCCGGCGGTGGTACCGTTTGGGTGCGCGCGGCGATCGATGCTGCCGTGTTGCACCTCACCGTCGAGGATGATGGCGTCGGGCTGGGTGATACATGGACGGACGATCAGGCTGGGCTAGGGCTAAGCGTCACCCGCGAGCGCATCGCCATGCTCCATCCTGCGCAGGATGCAGGTCTCCATATCGGTTCGCGCGAAGGCGGCGGCACGCGCGTTCGTATCTTGATACCCATGCGCACGGCTGAGGTGCTTGGCGATGAGTGAGCTGCATGCTTATCGGGTTCTTGTCGTCGATGACGAGCCGCCGGCACGCCAACGTCTGCGCGAGTTATTGGACGGTGATCCGGATATTGGCGAAATAACGGAAGCCGAGAACGGGCTCGACGCTGTCGAAGCCATCCTGCGAGAGAACCCGGACGTCGTTTTTCTAGATGTTCAAATGCCGGGGCTCGACGGCCTGAGCGTGATCGAGACGATTGGCATTGAGCGCATGCCCGTCACGATATTTGTGACGGCCTTCGATCAGCATGCTGTGCGCGCCTTCGAATCGGCCGCTATCGACTATGTGCTCAAGCCCTACGGCGACGAGCGGATGGAGGCCGCCTTCTCCCGCGCCAAGGCGCGCCTCGACGATAAATACGTGCGCGAAGTCGGTCAGAGCGTCCTCAAGCTGCTCGATGACCATCGCCTGGAAAAACCGTTTCTCGATCGCGTGGTGATTCGCGAACGCGACAAGACCGAGCTGATCCGCGTTGAATCGATCGACTGCATCGAAAGTGCGGGAGTCTACGTCGCGTTGCATGTGGGAAGCGAACGTATCATCCATCGCGCCGCCCTCGGCGAACTCATCGGACGGCTCGATCCGCGCCGCTTCGTTCGCGTGCATCGCTCGACCGTCGTCAACATCGACAGCATTCTGCACTTGGAGCCGGCGAGCCACGGCGAATTCGATCTCGTCTTGCGAAGCGGCCACCGTGTTCATGTCAGCCGGACGTTTCGACCGTTGCTTGAGGCTCGGCTCGGGCAACCCTTGTGAGCTGGAGACCTCATCTCCGATCAGGAAAAGACATGCGCCTTATTTTTCACACAGCATCGGCTGATGAAACTAGGCGGCAAGATCAAGCTTCCTTTCCGCCTCATCTAGGTAAGCGCCCGCTTTGACACGTACCGCATCACCCGCTACGCCAAGCTGGATCGGTTCGAGACTGTCGACCAGCTTTACCGCACCAGCGTCGGCAAGATCGACAAAAAACTGCTCCGCGCCCGTTTTGTCGAAGCGTCCAAGAAGGCAGTAGCGCAGACCTAAACGCGGTTGTGCGATGGATAGAAATCGGGTCGGCACACATGCATGCACAGGCCGGGTTGCGTTCGATATAGCGTAGCCGCGCGGCAGGTAAGGTTTCGTGGTCAACCAGAGACGATTTTCAGTACCCTCCCAGAGCAAGGGGAAGGCACTCCGCTCCTGGTTTTCCTGTCGACGATAGCGGTATGTCAGCCGGGATGAAGCTGACGAGCAGCAGCGTCGGCCGTGTCTTCCGGGCGCGTGTTGAATGCGATGACGGCACCCGGCGCTGCCTTATGGACAATGTTTACCACCGTCTCGAACAGCGCCAAGCTTTTTGGCGGAATTCTGATGCCGCCACCGATCACTACACAGTCATAGGTTGCGCTCTTCAGTTGTTTTTCGAGCGTGGTGCCGCCGGCCTCATCGGGAGTGATCATGCACGTGTCGCCTTGCCACCCGCGTTCCTGGATCTTGGTAACGGCAACGGCAATACCGGCGTTGATCTTGTCAGCATCAAAGCCCGGGGGAAGCGACGGGTCGGAAAAATCCACGGTCTCCGGTTTCTGACCGACGAACAGGATGCGGGTCATTCGGTTTTCTCCATTCAATGTAGGAGTTGGAAAACTCTAAGCATGGATTCGGCAACTACTATCTTGTCGTAAATGGCCAACGCGCCAAGTGTGCAGCAGGATCATGTTCGTCGCAAAGACATGACAATCGAACTAGGCAAAATCGGCAATCCATATAAGATGCGTCTAGCTGTTTTTCGCTCCGTCAAAAAACCATCGCAATGGATAAGCTATGAAGTCAGTACGTAATGTTTCGTCTGCCCTGAACAAGGCATGGACTAGCACCCTGTTGGGCACTGTCATCGGCATGGCCATGATCACATCGGCGCATGCGGACGATATGTCGACGCAAATGGTCGATCAGTACGCCGATATGTGCGCTAACCAGTCGATCAACATGCCGCCGCCCTACGGTGAGGGAGACCTCAAAGGAAACCCCAAGCTGGCGACTTATTGCAAATGCTTTGCTGGCAAATTTGCGACGCGTGCGGCGGCCTCGCTACAAAATATGAATAGCGGCAAGCCCGATACAAGCTCCGTGCAGGACACCGTGAAAGAAGAGCGCGAAATGCGTAACAGCTGCCGGCAGCAGGTCGGCCTGCCACTGATCAAGTTCTCTTGATGATCACCTTGAAGATGCGTCGGCTGCCAGAGCAATAACCTGGGCACCATCTCAGGCACCAAAGCCGGAACCTCGTTGAAAGGCAACTGCAACGGCAGCATCGACGGTACTCAACAAACCGGCACATTTAGCGGCACGTGTTCGGCAGCGCAAAGTGCCTATGCCGGCACGTTTACCGTTGCCGGTGGCAAACAGCATATCGATATCCCCTCGAGCCTATACGCCACTGCGTGCGTAAGCGACTTAGAACTTTGGCCAGGAAAGGGCTGCTTGACTGGCACACCGACGGCATTTCTACCGTCGGTGTACACGATGGGAACAGCGAAGCTTATTCCGGTTCGGCATGATCGGCGCGCTGGTACCGGTCATGACGTCGTCGATCGTTGGTGCAGGCATTCACGAGTCATCATTTAGATCACCACTAACCTATGCTTCAATAAATCGGCTCGGTCTGACGGTTGTCGCCGCCATGGCATTGTTAGGTGCGGTGAATTTCGACAGCAATTGACCACTAGCTTCGCCTGCATCGGGTTGCGATAGCACCGTCGGCACGCGCTTTGGCCGCTTGGCGCGCACGACGCCTTCCATCCATGGCAACTGGATCCCAAGGACCACCCGATACAAAAACAGCAGGGCCGACAGCGCCTGGTTCTGGGTGCTGGCCGCGACCTTGCCCTGGACGGCAAGGAGTGACAGGAACGCCTCGACCTCCGACGCACCCATCTCGCGCGGGTGACGTTTGGTGTTGGCCAAGATGAACCGCCTTATCCAACTGATGTAGATCTTCTCGGTGCGCAAACTGTAGTGTTTGACCCGCATGTGCCGACGAACTTCGTCGAAAAAGCGTGGAACAGGTGCAGTCGGAAGGGCCCCAGATATCCCCGCGGATTGTGGTGGATAAGACATAGCGCCCCGGATAAAAGGGTTTGTGTGGCAGCGTATCGACGATGCCGACTCCGGGAACATCAGATAAGGTCTTGATCTCGTGTAGGATTAATGCGGAAAAGGGGTGCACAGGGAAGCTGAACATCCCGTGCATATTGCGGAATCAAGGCACTACTGAAGCGTTAGAGCGCACAGGGAAGTTCATGGCAACCGATAAGAATCGAAGCTTTTTTCTTCGCTGTTGGAGTGGTCACGCTCGGTTATGGCAGGCGTATTGGCTTATAGGAGGCCTTGGGCAGCTTTGCGCTATGTTGCTGGTTGCGCTCGTCGGCACGATCTTTTGGCATAACCCCCAAGACAACCTTTGGTTCAATTTGGTTGGTGCTGTCATTATTGTTGGGTGGTCAATTTTTTCGGCTGTCAGCATCTGGCGTTGTGCGCCAAATGCATCTCAGCCTGCTTGGGGCGCGCTCGCACGTGTTGTCATCATCATGTCCGTAGCTTACGGGGTGTACGCCGTGTGGCGCGTGCTCTAACCAGTCATCCAAGCGGACGGCTCCGCCGCCGCTTAATTCCAGCGTTAGCCGTCAAACACACATGATCGCTGTCAAGACATCAGAGGAATTCTCTCGGCTCCTTGAAAGCCTAGCGAATGACGTTGTGCACGCAAATATCCATTGGAAGCAATGGAACGATCTTGCAAGTGCGCTAGATGCCCAGCCCCAAGTCTGGGCGCAGTCACGCACGTTCTGGCACCTGACACTGAACGCGAACATATTTACCGCTCTCCAATCGCTTTGCCGTGCGTATGACCAGCATCAGAAGTCTCTTCATTTGCTCAGCTGGCTTAAGACAATTCAGGCCAATACTCATTTGTTTGGCCAAGACGAGTTCAAGCGGCGCTTAGCTGGTAATCCGTTCGTCGACAGCCTTGCGACTGCCCCGAGGGCGCCTGATCCAAATGTCTTAGAGCAAGATATTGAGCTGTGCTCCATTAGCGATCCTGACGTGCGTCTACTCATGCAATACCGCGGAAATTTTCTCGCGCACCGAAACGCAAAATCCACATCCTCCGGAACTGCTAACAACGGCAAGTACGCTCTACCTGGCACGCAAATCGAAGTACTCTTGGAGCGAGCCAAGACGATCCTCAACAGGTACAGCTATTTGTTCAGTGCTAGCACGCATTCAGTCAATATGCTTGGCCATGACGACTATAAGTACGTGTTCAAGTCCGTGCAGGCGGCAATAGATCGCTTCCCGCATGACGGCTAACAATTCGTTCAAGGCGGACGGCTTCGCCGCCGCTTAACTCCAGCGTTAGGCCTTATGACTGCACTAGATCTCTGGCAAAGTCTTCGCGCCGAGTTACCCGAGCAGGTTTCTCGAGTCGCACACCAATGCGAGCCAGTGACAGGCTCTGCACGCGATCTACTGGAGCTCCTAGATGACCGCCATAGTGGTGCCTCGATCGCAAGCGAAAAGTGTGATTACTATGGCAATCCATACGAGCAACTTTGCCTCGATTTTTCTAAGCTTGTAACGGCTGCGCGTACAATTTCCGGTCAAAAAGGCAGGCCAAGGTGGGAGCGGTCGGCCTAACTAATCATTCAAGGCGGACGCCTCCGGCGCCGCTTAACTCAAGCGTTAGGCCTCTAGGGGGAGAGTCGTTGAACATTTCGGATGCGCAAAACAGAGCAACTGGCGAGTTCGTTGATCTTGTTGCAAACAAGATCGGGTCGGGTCGTGCAATTCACCCGGAAACGGCTATTTCAAGCGCCGCACGACTTGCAGGCAGTCTGCTGCTCCGCTCTTTCAACTTGAGCATAGGTTCTGTTGAGCCGGGCACCGTCCTACTCTCAAACGAAGCCAACGAGAAAGGACCTCTCCTTGTCGGAACAGTGGCAGCTTTCCTGTCAAAATCTGGCATTTCTCTCGACAAGTCCTTGCTGGGTGGAGAGCAATCAAAACGAGGTGCAGAACCGAATTTGACCGTTCTGCAAACGCTATCCACTTTTCAAGAAGACGCTCTGCAAATCAGTAGTAAAAATGGGTTGAGCCTAGAAGAGGCCGCTCAGTCCGCTGCACTAGCAACGGGGTTCATAGTCAAAGAGTGCGCTGGGAATATTGGTGCTGAAGTTGGCTTCAATGTGGCCGCCTACGGCTTTATTGAAGGCTGTAAGACAGCTCCACCTGTTCTTTCCCATCTTGCATCGACCTCTCAAAAGAAAAAGCCTTGGTACAAGGCCTGGTGAGCAAGAAGCCTAACATTTCGTTCAAGGCGGACGGCTTCGCCGCCGCTTAACTCCAGCGTTAGGCATCCTTACCAACTCCGGCGCAAAACGAATGAACTTACCAACGCTTAGCTGCGCACAGGCTCTCCGGGACGGAGGAATTGACGCAATGGCCGCTCTGAACGATGCGCTCGCGATCGCCATCGAAAGCATTCCGGAACACTGTCACCGAGAAATTAAGCACGCCGTGGGCCGAGCGATGTCCGCCATCATGGACGAAACCATCAACCCTGCCATTCTCGCGTTTCCGGAGCTTAAGCCAAGCCAAGATGCTTGGTGTGCCGTCGCCAAGACCCGCGCTCGTGCTCGCGCCGACTCATTCGCGTCATGATGCCTATTCGTCTGAATCATCATGTTTATACCCAGATATCCGGGTTTCGCCGCGGGTCTCGGTTTGCGGGAGAAGTCTTCGACTAATCAATCAATTGCGGCAACCGTTTCCATCAGTGCGATCAGCTATGAGTGACCATCTACGCACCGCCAGCGAGGCGCGAAACTGGTTTTCGACGAGGGGATTTCGATGACCGATTGGGCGCGAGACCACGGCTATCCGCGGATCCGACATTACCCAGGCTTGTCAGCGAAACGGGCTTCCGCATCAACGAGGTGCTTAGCGAGCGCACTTTAGTATCTACGTCTGAGGTTCCCGAACGATGCGCCAAGCGCCATATCTCCCCTCGCATGATGAATCGCCAAAGCTGGGTATGCGTGAGGACAAATCGGGTCGATTCAGTATCTGGCCGCTGCCACTGCCGCTATCGCTGAAACTGGCTTGCCAGTTCTATCGAAGGCGCTGCCTTGCAGCGCAGCATGAGTGCGGTGTGTGTCGCGTTATTGGGACTAATTACGCCAATTGAAAAATGCCATGCGCTGCTGTGCTCAGCGTCACTTAAAGTGCACCACGATCAACCCATTCAATGGTGCGCACATGTACTTGTTCGCCAGCCGTATGGTGGGTGAGATCCCTATCGCGTAGTTGGCATGTTCGATTGAAATGGTAGTGCCTCACGCAAATCAACGGAGAATGGTATGCGCAAATTCGCAAGCTTGTTCACCCTGTTCGTGCTGGCCATGACGATGGTTTTGCCAACATCGGCTCAGACACTTCCCGGTTCCATCCAATCGATTGCGACACCGGATGGTTTTCAGCTGGGTGCATATGTTTCTGTTCCAACAGGTCGTGGAAGCGGGCCATTTCCATTGATCGTGATGCCCTCCAGTTGGGGGATTTCGTACATCGAGTACGTCGGACAGGCCAATGTATTGGCCAACGATGGTTACATCGTGGTTAGCTATAGTTCGCGCGGCTTTGATACGTTTTGTGGGATTAACCCATCGTGTGGATATATCGATATCGCCGGGCCGCTCACCGTAGGTGACGTCAGCACGGTCATCGATTGGGCGCTAGCCCATACCCCGGCTGATCCGAACAACATTGGTGTCTCGGGCATTTCCTACGGCGCGGGAACGGGCCTTCTCGCTGCCGAGCATGACCCACGCATCAAGGCAGTGGCTGCGATGAGCGGCTGGGCCAACCTTGGGGCCTCGCTCGATGCCAATCAGACACCGAGCGCGCAGGGTATTGGGGTGCTGTCACTGGACAGTTACCTCGGCAAGCCCGGACCGTTGGTGCAGCAGATGAACCAGGACGTTCTGGCCGGCAATTTCGAAGGAGCCATTCAGACCGTGCTGCCGGTTGCGGCGATACGTGACCCGTCAAGCACGATCGCTCAGCTCAATACGAATCATCCGGCGGTCTTTCTGGCCAACGATTTCGAGGACAGTCTGTTTGTGCCGAGCCAGCTGATCAGTTTCTATAACCAGCTTACGGTACCGAAGATGATCATGTTTTCGCACGGCGATCATGCGACGGCTGAACTTCTCGGCGCAGTGGGCCTGCCTAATGAAGTCTATGCCGCGGCAACGAACTGGTTCGATCACTACTTGAAGAATGTGGACAACGGCATCGATACCCAGCCACCGGTGCAGCTCAAGTCACAGACCAATATATGGAGCAGCTACGCCAACTGGAATGCAGTACAGCAAGGTGCAGTCACTTATAACCTGACCCAGCCAAGCGGTGCTCTTTTCCCCACGGGTAGCTTGTCATCCAGTGCCAGCAACAGCTGGCAGTACGGCATTATTGGTGGGTATCCGACTACTGCGACGTCGGGTGTGGCAATGCTCAGCGGTGTGCTGACAGGCTACTTGCAGCTGCCTCCAGCGGTCGAGCTGGCTACGATTTTTCGCGCGAACGCCGCCGTCTGGACGGGACCGGTCTTTACCCGAACCCAGAATGTTATCGGACTGCCGTCGCTGCAAATCACGGTAACCCCGAGTACTCCACAGCTCACGCTGGTTGCCTATCTCTACAGCGTCGATCCGTGGACGGGACTGGGCGAGTTGATTAGCCAAAAGCCTTATACCCTTCTCAATGCAACACCGGGTGTACCGCAGACCATCGACATGAATCTGGAAGCGACAAACTGGGAAGTCGATGCGGGTCGGCAACTGGCGTTGGTCATCGATACCGCGGATCTGCGTTATGCTGGTGTCACACCGCTAAACAGCCATGTCACTTTCGGCTCTTCGGCAGCATCGCCTTCGACGCTGACGGTTTCATTGCATTGAAGTAGAGCCCATTCAGCCGGCTCCTTGGCAACACGCGGCGGGGCAGCTTCTTGCTCTGCCGCTACCGATCTTTTTATATGTTCACTGTGTACTGTGGTTGGTTACGACCACGATGCTACTGGGCTTCATGCTCATTGCGTTCTTGCGTTTCACGACGTCACCGCGGAGTTTGCTCTGAGGAACAGGCCAGCCTCCATTACTATTGCTATGGCGCGTCTAGTCTAAACGCTTAACCGTTCCGGGAGCCTCGCCAAACCAACGCTTGAATGCACGTCGAAAAGAACGTGCATCACTGAATCCCAATTGCTCGGCAGCAGCCGTGACCGTGAGGCCCTGCTCAGACAGCAAATTCCTGGCGACCTTCGCGCATACGCGATCGCTCAGGACACGAAACGAAGTGCCGGCATCTGCGAGACGACGTGTCAGCGTTCTTCTGTTGAGGTCGAGAGCTATAGCTGCCTCACCGATGGTCATCGCCGCGTTGCCTGAGTGATTGAGCAGATGTTCGATGGCCGCTACGGTCCCCAACGCAGGATTGCTGCTGCGCTCGCGTTGCTCAAGTAACTCCTTGAGCTGTGCAGCGATGATGGGCGAATAGCTAGCCAGATGGACATCGAACCAATGGTGCTCGATCAACAGCCGGTTCTCTGCACAGCCAAAGCGGACGGGACAGGCAAATACCTCGCGATAACGCTCAGCGTGTGCCGGAGCGTCATAAGCGATGTCCACCGCATGGAAAGAGAACTTGGGCCCGAGCAGGATACGCAACAATGTCAATGCGCTCGAAGCCATCTCCTCGATTAGAAATGGCTGGACACTGGCGTCCCTGATACTGGACGTTAAGGAACAAATACCATAGGCACCTTCAAGTCGGAAATCCCATTCCACGAGAGATCCACCTTGCCGGTAATAGCGCATGGCTATCTTGAACGCATGATGTAGATCGGGCTCCATCATCATGGCAAAACCGATCAAGCCGAAATGGCTGAGATTTTGCCGTCGACCCGACTCCAGCCCCAGATCAGGGCGTCCGGTTAATCGCAATGCTCTTCGAATCAGGCGCCAAGCCTGTCGATGGGACATCTCCATGCCCCGCTGCAGGTCCTCTGGAGTGAAATTCAGGCCCTCGCACACACGCTGCGGTGTCACGCCGAACTCGGGCAAGAATTGCATCAAGGCGGCCATCGCATACGCCGTGATTTCCGGGACGAACTGGCGGGCATCGATCTTCTTTCGAGACATCGCATCACCAATTGGCAGAATTAGACCCCATGAGAAATGTAGGGCGAAGAACACGATGCATCGAGCAAATCCATTGGTACAGGCTAATTTGGGCAGCACTTTGATGCAAGTCATGGTAACCGAGCGAAGCTTCGTGCGATGAGTGATTCGACGCGTTTTGTCCTAACACGAACGAGAGAATGGCGACTATAAATTCAACGCAATGCCATGACGTCTTTACGGCAGTGAAAAAGGAAACGGCGTGATCGTGAAGGCGAACATCACCGCTGCAAGGATCAGCACCGATCAAGACACTGAGCCACAGCATTGCTGTCGGCGGGACGGGGGGAAGCCATGTCTTTGCGCAAGAAAGTTTTGAGTTCAACTGTGAATTGCATTTTGCTCGGAAGCGCTCTCGGTATGCCTTGGTCATCCGTTGCATTTGCGGTCGACAATTTATCCACTGACTCGGGGAAAAGTACTGCTATCGATCAGACGGCATCTACGCCACAAGAATCGGACAAGAATGCCAAACCGGTGAAGCAGCTGAACTCGGTCACGGTCACCGCACAAAGCCGCAGCCAGGAAGTGCAAGCGGTCCCGATTTCGTTGCAAATTGTCACCGCCAAACAGATTGATACGCTGGCGGCAACAGACCTAAGCCGCATGTCGCAGTTTATTCCAGGCTTGGTCGTCGACGGTTCACAGCCGACTCAACCCACTTACACGATGCGTGGCATTACCACGGATGATTTTGGCGTCGGTACCGATTCGGCCGTTGGGGTCTATATCGACGGGGTTTACGCAGCGCGCTCGGGCGGTGCCTTGTTGGCATTCAACGACATCAAGCGCATTGAAGTTCTGAAAGGCCCGCAGGGTACGTTGTTCGGCCGAAACGCGGCGGGCGGTGCAATTTCGATCGTTACCAATGAACCGAGCGACAAGTTCGAAGGCAAGGTGGTCGCACGTATCGGCAACTACGGCGAGCATTATGAGAATGCGCTGCTCAACATCCCCATCAACAAAGACATGGCGTTACGCGTAAGTGTGTTGGACAACCAGAGCGATGGTTGGATCAAGGACCAAGCCACTGGTCAGCACTATGGTAAGAACGACGACTGGGGCAGCCGCATGGTCTACCGTTGGAACATTACGCCCGATACGCGCATGTTGTTGTCATGGGACCATGAAAAACTCAATCAGCCTCCGGTAGCCTATTTCGGACTGGCTCCGCTGGTTCCCAATGGAACGCGGCCACCGTTTCCGCCAGAGCCGGGTACGTATCTTGATCCGACCAAATCGCCTCTATACAACGACGATGTCGGTGCTGAAGAATCGCGTCTCTTCGACGGCGTAACGCTATCGATCGATCACTCCTTTCCATGGGGTAGCCTGGTCTCGACTACGGCATTTCGTCATTTCACTTCGTTCAATCGCGAAGATAACGATGGCACCGACAATATTGACACCTACCTTTCGACCGCCAACGCCGAAAGTAATACGAGTCTGTATCAGGAGTTCCGGTTTTCCGGTGAAAATGACTTGATGGACTGGGTAGCGGGCGCCAGCTATTACCGCGAGCGCGCCCGACAGGACAACATCGTCGACCTCAACACCAATAGTGTCGATACGCTGTTGCGCAACGCCGGCGCCATACCCACGCCGGATGGCACCTTGTTCGGATATTTGAGTCAGGCCCTGGCACAGAATGGCCTGCCCTACAGTCTGTTGGGAGACCCGTGGGAGGAGTCGCTCGATGACCGTGGCAAATATCAGTCCTATGCGGCCTTCGGCGATGTCATCTGGCATTTGAATGACAATCTTAATCTTACGACGGGTCTGCGCTTCACCCGGGATGATAAGCAGTTCACCTGGTACAACCCGCCTCGCACGGCTACGGCGCTCGATAGCACCATTTCCGCGCTGAACGCACTGGGCTTCTTCAACGCCGCAGGCATACCAGCGGCGTTTCTGCAGCAAAACATCGTCTTTCCCAATAACGTCGGGCAGGCTATCACCATGAGCAACTCGTGGAATGATTTCAGTCCGCGTGCTGTGCTCGACTACAAATTTAGTCCGGATGTCATGGGCTACGTTTCGGTCACTAAAGGCTACAAATCCGGTGGCTTCGATGCGGAACAGATCGGTGGCGAGTTCAAGCCTGAAAAGATCTGGAACTACGAAGCCGGCCTAAAGACGACAATCCCCGACGACCATTTGGTATTGAATGCTTCGGTCTATCGTTATCTGTACAGCAATTTGCAGGCGATCAACCTAGTCGCGGCCTCCAGCACGTCCAGCGTACCGATCTATACGGTCAGCTCCAGTAATCAGCAAGCCGTCGGTGTAGACCTCGAAGCAAAATGGCAGCCCATCGATGCGCTGACTGTAAATTTGACAGCCGCCTATATCGATAGCACTTACTCAAAATTCATAACTCCCGAAGGCCTCAATTTGGCCGGCGAACCCTCCGGTGAGCCGCTCTGGTCGCTGGCAGGCGGCTTCGACTACGTTTGGCCAGCATTGATTGAAAACGGCGATGTCGATTTTTCACTGTCGCAATCGTACCGAACGCGAACCCGTTGCAACGGAAATTCTGACCTGCAGGGTTATTGCCTGGAGGGTGCCACCTTCAACGTTGGCGGCCCGCAATCGCGCACAGATCTACATCTGGGTTGGAACTCGCATGACGGTCGCTATGGCATTTCGTTGTTCGCCAACAACGTACTGGATAAACGCTATGTCATGCGCATCAGCAATGTCTCGACGAGCATCTTCGGTACGCCCATCGCCAACATCAATCCGCCACGAATGTGGGGAGTGGAGTTTCGTGCGTCTTTCTAAGTATGGACTCTCAATGAGGCTCAACAACGCGATGTATAGAACGCGTACAAGCGCCGTTCGTATCGGTCGACCATGTGAGACATCAGTGGTGGAACAAGGTGTTGGCTAGCTACATGAAGAGCAGTCGTTTGGTGTTGTTTGATGCTTGATTCAAATCCAATGGATGAAGGTTTTATGGAACTCGAAACAGCTCGCAATGAAGTCATCGCTGCTGGAAAACGACTAGCAGCGAATGGACTGATCATCGGCTCCTCCGGCAATCTGTCGGTGCGCGAAGGTGA
Source organism: Rhodanobacter sp. A1T4 (assembly GCF_014207185.1). Taxonomy (GTDB): domain Bacteria; phylum Pseudomonadota; class Gammaproteobacteria; order Xanthomonadales; family Rhodanobacteraceae; genus Rhodanobacter. Next base: position 11,160 of record NZ_JACHCP010000005.1, on the reverse strand, counting down.
TCGTGTCGTGGTCACCCCATCGGGTATGGCGCTTGACGCGGTACAACCAGAGGATCTCGCCGTTATCGATATGGACGGCAACTGGCTTACGGGCCAACGCAAGCCGACGTCTGAAGTACAACTTCACCTAGCGATCTACCAACACAGCCCCGAAGCGTGTGCGATCACGCATACCCATGCCGTCGGATCCACTGCAGTGTCATGTACGTGCTCGGTGCTGCCACCGATTCACTACACAAACTTGTATTTGGGCGGTGCGGTGCATGTGGCGAAGTACGCCACATATGGGTCAAAGCAGCTGGCTGAGAACGTGGTGACCGCGCTTGCCAAGGGCACATCGGCGGCACTGATGGCTAATCACGGCTCCATCGCCTACGGCAACACGATGGCCCAAGCGTGCGAGCGGCTCGAGTTGTTGGAGTGGTTGTGCGATGTCTATCGCGCCTGCATTCCGCTCGGCCAGCCGCGCGTATTGACGCCTGAAGAACTGACCGACGTTATGCGTATGTATCGCAGTGATCGCTACGCGTCAGGCCCTCAGCAAGCGAACTGATGATGGCTAACATCCTCATCACAGGTTGCAGCAGCGGCTTCGGCTATCTCTCGGCGCTCGACCTCGCACGACGCGGAGAGCGGGTTTTTGCCACCATGCGCAATCTTGTACGGGGTCAGGCATTGACCAAGATTGCCATCAGCGAACGCCTGGCGCTGACGACTCATACGCTGGATGTCACCGATCCAATGTCGGTGCGACGGTGCGTCGCCGAAGTCCTCGAACTCGGCGGCAAAATCGATGTACTCGTAAACAATGCAGGCTACGCCCAGCGTGGACCGATTGAGACGTTGTCGGATGAGGAAATCCATCGTCAATTCGATACCAACGTCACCGGCATCATGCGCATGGTTCGCACAGTGGTTCCGCATATGCGTGCGCGCAATGCGGGCACGATCATCAACCTCTCGTCGCTGTCGGGTCTTACCGGCGTTCCTTACGAAGGCGCTTATAGCGCAAGCAAGCACGCGGTCGAGGCGATATCACAGGCGCTGCGGTTCGAGTTGGCAGCCACGTCGATCCGAGTACTGCTAATCGAACCAGGCGCATTCGAGACTGGATTCGTCAACAACGCCCCCGTCGCAGCTGACTTTAACGCCGCGCATCCCCTATGGGGCGAATACCAGCGTTTCTGGAACGCGGCGGCGCAATTAACCGGCGGCTCCCGTGCCGACCCGCAAGCTGTCGTCGATGCGATTCGGCGCGCGGTAATCGATCCCGAGACGCCCTTTCGCCAATTAGTTGGCGCGGATGTGGAGTTTGCGGTGAGCCTGCAGGAGGCTGCGGGACTTGCCGATCTCGGACCCACGATTCGCGAAATTCTCCATCTTCCTGCCACAGGAAAGCATTGATGAACACTCACTCCAGTACGAATGATTTTCCAGCTGGTATCAACCAGGCCCCACATCCCTCTGGCATCAGCCATTGGCCAGACATCAATGCGGTCGAGCGCGCAAGTAAGCGCCTCGCTACCGGACCGATGCCCAAATTGACCGAACAGCATAATGCCCAAGTCGGGCGTTGGTTCGAGCAGCATTGCGGGATTTCCAAACGACGCGCCGAGGAAGCCAAGCAGCGTATTCCTGGCGGTGTGCAGCACAATCTCGCGTTCAACAAGCCATTTCCGCTCGATATCGTGCGCGCAAACGGTGCCCATTTATGGGATGCCGATGGCAACCGCTATATTGATTTTATCCAGGCAGGTGGACCAACCATTCTGGGAAGCAATTATGAGCCGGTGCTGTCGAAGGTCATAACGCTACTGCGCGAATGTGGGCCGGTGACCGGCTTGTTTCACGGGTACGAACTCAAGCTGGCCAGTCTGATTCACGACTTCATGCCCTCGATCGAGCTGTTCCGTATGCTCGGCAGCGGCACCGAAAGTGTCATGGCAGCCATTCGAGCTGCGCGCGTATTCACCGGTCATGCGCAGATCGTCAAAATCGGCGGCGGCTACCATGGCTGGAGTGACCAAATGGTGTTCGGCATGCGACTGCCTGGCACCGGCTTGCTCGATGCGGCAGGCATCCCGGAAGGTGCGCTCAGTAACACCTCGGAAGTCTGGCCAAATGATATTGATGCCTTGCGCAAGGTGTTGCAGACCAATCGTGAGCGTGGTGGCACGGCGGCGGTCATCGTGGAACCGTTTGGTCCCGAGAGCGGTGTTCACCCGGTGCACATCGACTATAACCATCAGGTTCGCGCCTTGTGCGATGAGTTCGATGCACTGCTGATTTTCGATGAGGTGGTGACCGGCTTCCGTGCCGGACTAGGTGGTGCCCAGGGTTTTTTTGGGCTCAAGCCCGATTTGACTATCTTCGGCAAGTGCGTAGCTGGCGGTTTTCCGGCAGCGGGCGGTGTCGGTGGTCGCGCGGATGTCATGAGCGTGTTCGCGGCGGGCATTGGCGGCAGCGGGCGACGCGCGATGATTGGCGGCACGCTATCCGCCAACCCGCTGAGTTGCGCGGCCGGCTACTGGAGCCTGCTCGAGATCGAGCGTACGCAAGCGCCGGCCGTGGCTGGCCGTGCTGGTGATCGTCTTAGCGCCGGCCTGCAGGTCCTCATCGACAAATACCAACTGCCCTTCGTGACTTACAACCTGGGCGCTATTGTGCACTTGCATACCACCGGCGTGCTGCAGCTCGATGTGCGCGAGCCAGGTGCGATCAAGCAAGTCCCACATCGCAAGGAAGGCCTGGAGGATTTCGGCGCCGCATTCACCGCTGAAGGCATCATTACTTTGGCGGGAAGTCGCCTGTATACGTCGCTAGCGGACACCGACGATGTAGTTGACGATGCACTGAGCCGCTTCGAGCGCGTGTTTCGAGGGGTTGAAGGTGCCATCAGCTGACCCCCGCCACATCCTGGCGATCGATCTAGGCACCAGCGGTGCGAAGGTTGGCCTGGTCACCACTACCGGCCATGTCGTCGGTTTTGAAAAAGAACCTGTCGATTTGATCCTCGGTGACGGTGGGTTGGCGGAGCAGGATCCCAATGCCTGGTGGCAGGCGATCTGCCGTGCCAGTTGCCGATTGCTGGCACGACGCCTTGTGCCGCTCGATACGATCACGGCGGCCTGCGCTGGCGCGCAATGGGGTTGTACGGTTGCCGTTGATGCTTCCGGCAAGCCACTGCGGCATGCACATAGTTGGCTCGATCAACGTGGCAGCCGGCATGCTCGCCATATCGTAGGCGGTTGGGATCGTATCCCCGGCACGCCGTATAGCGCGCGCAAACTGGTTACTTGGCTGCGCCGGACCGGCGGCGCCCCTTCGGCCGATGGCAAAGATCCGGTCGGGCACATCAACTGGATACGCACCGAACAGCCGGATATTTATGCCGCGACACGCTGGTTTCTCGACGTACCCGAATATTTGACGCTGTGCATGAGCGGACGCGCCGTGGCGTCATATGACACCATTGTTGCGCGGTGGTGCACTGATAATCGCGATCTCACGAAAATTCACTATGACAAACGACTGCTTTCAATAACGGGTCTCGACCACGCCAAACTGCCCGAGATCGTACCTTCCGCGTCGATTGTTGGCCTCATGACCAGCACAGCGAAGGTTGAGTTGGGATTGCCCGACACCCTGGATATCGCCGTTATCGCTGGCGTTGGTGACACGGTGGCGGCCGGTATTGGTTCTGGGGCGGTCGATGAGTATCACCATCATCTCTACATAGGTACGTCGGCCTGGTATTCGTGCCATATGCGGCATAAGCGCGCCGATCTCTCACGCACAGTATTTGCGCTGCCGTCAGCGGTCCCGCATCAATACTGGGTAGCCGCGATCCAGGAATCGGCTGGCAAAACTGTCGAATGGCTGCTCGACAATGTGATATTCGATAGCGATGAGTTCGCTACTGCGGAGCGCTCGGACGATGCCTTGGCCCGGCTCAATGCGGTAGGCATGTCGGCTCCGCCAGGCAGTAACGGTGTGATTTTCACTCCATGGCTTAATGGAGAACGTACCCCGATCGAAGACAGCACGATACGCGGCGGTTGGCACAACCTGTCTTTGACTAGCCGGCGCGCGGACTTGGTGCGCAGTGTGATCGAAGGTGTGGTCTTCAACTGTCGCTGGATGGCCGAAGCCGTCGAGGGCTTGTCGAAGGGACTGCGACCGCGCGGAGCGATGGCCCCCATCCGTTTTATCGGCGGTGGAGCGATTTCGCCGCTGTGGTGCCAGATTGTTGCGGACATCTTTGATCGCCCCATTGCCCAGGTCCGCGACCCTGTGGTGGCGAATCTCCGGGGTGCAGGCATTCTTGGGGCGATCGGCACCGGCCACCTGCAATGGTCGGAGGTGGCCGGTGCCGTGGAAATTGCTGAAACGTTCATACCCAACCCGCTTCTGCGGCAGCGCTACGACGACATGTTCAAGGCGTTCACGCAGATCTATAAAAGAAACAAGCCCATACACAAGTGCCTCCATCGTGATCGCTAGCCGAGCGGCAACGAGCGCGTTTTGGTCGTTGGAACCAGGTAAGACAGCGTTCGCAACGAACCAAATCAGGTTCCTCGCGAACCACCGCAACGCATTAGACAGAAATTCTGTATGTCACCAGGAGCGGCAGTGCTTTCTTCCTTTCTAAACCTTGCCAGTCGGCTGTTGGCGCGCAAGATGAAATTGCCAGCGGCGCGCTACCGTCACATCAAGATGGATTGCGACTTGAAGGTGGTGATGCCCGATGGCGCGATCTTGCTTACCGATCGTTATTTTCCGAGCGGGATAACGGATGCACCGATCGTGCTGACCCGTACGCCTTACGGTCGAGGCAGAGAGAGCTCACTGTTGTGGCGCATGCTTGCCGGACTTGGCTATCAAGTGGTGGTACAGAGCGTGCGTGGCACGTTTGGCTCTGGCGGAGCTTTCGATCCATTACGACATGAGGCTGTGGACGGATTGGCTACGCTGCGTTGGTTGGAGCAACAGTCGTGGTTTACGGGCAAGGTGGGTCTCTTCGGTGGCAGCTATTTTGGCTATACCCAATGGGCTGTTGCCGCCGATGCACCACCGTGGATCAAAGCCATGGTGCCTTTAATTACCGCTACTGATTGGCGGCCGCTTTTTTATAGCGGTGAATCATTCGGGTTGTGGACCGCGGCCAGCTGGATGCATTCCCTGCATCATCAGGAATCATCTTGGTGGCGCTTTGTGCTCAGTGAGCGACGCCAAGTCAAAACACTGGAACAGGCCTTGGCCCATTTGCCTTTGAATGAAATCGACAAGGTGTTGGTGGGACACCGCGTCTCGTACTACCAGGACTGGCTCGTACATGATCGGCCAGGAGATGGCTTCTGGAGTCAGGTCAATCAAAGTCGCCGTCTTGTATCAATGACGATTCCGACCAGTCTGTTGGCTACGTGGTACGACATCTTTCTCCCCGCGCAGCTAGCCGACTACGTGACGCTACGTAAAGCTGGCCATCGGCCGCAATTGATCATCGGCCCGGGAACCCATGACAGCCCGCAAACCGTGGAGCTGGGCGTCAGACAAACCGTAGACTGGTTCGATACGCATCTGCGCGATGCTCCCTCTCCGCCGAATGCATCGCCGGTGCGGGTTTACATGCTGGGCGCCGACACCTGGATCGACTTTCCGGACTGGCCACCACCGGCGAGCCCTGAAATTTGGTTCTTGCAGTCTGGGAGAGAGCTGGCGCGCGACTTGCCGACTACTTCTCCTCCCGACGCGTACACCTATAACCCAGCCGATCCCACGCCGACCATAGGCGGTGTAATGCTCGGTGCAGCCGCTGGGCCTCGCGATAACCGTGCGCTGGAAGCACGTCCAGATGTTGTCAGCTATACGAGTGCTCCGCTGGATCGCGATTTGCCGGTCATCGGTCTGGTCAGTGTCGTTCTCTATGTGCGTTCCAGTTGCGAGTACACGGATTTCTTTACCCGGTTATGCGATGTCGCTCCGAACGGCGTATCGACCAATATTTGCGATGGCTTGTTGCGGCTATCGCCGGAGAACATCACGGCGGGACGTGACGGCATCATCCGTGTACGCACCGATCTGTGGCCCACCGCGTGCTTATTCGCCAAAGGGCATCGGCTGAGACTGCAGGTCTCGAGCGGGTCGCATCCTCGCTTCAGTCGCAACACGGGCAGCGGTGAGCCACTGGCAACAGCGACGACGCTGCATGTCGCTCACCAGCAGATTTTCCACGATCCCGAACACCCTGCTGCCTTGATCTTGCCGGTGTATCGCAAGTTGACCACGGACATGGGCGAAGTGACGCCCACGGAATATCCATGATGCCGATTCGTTACCGCGTTCTCGCGATATATATCGTTCTGCAGGCGGTAATGCAGCTCGAATGGTTGCGTTTCGCGCCGATCACAGATCAGGTTGTTACCGACTACGCTGTCACGCCCAGTCAAGTCGGTACGTTGTCGCTGGTCTTTGCTTTGCTGTTCATGCCGCTAGCACTGCCCACCGGTGCGCTTATCGACCGTATCTCGATACGTGCTTCGTTACGCATCATGACCGTAAGTATGGTGCTGTCGGCATTATTGCGAGTATTGGCACCAAGCTATGTCTTTCTTCTGGCAGGTCAAATTGTCTTTGCCATGGTGCAGCCACTCACCATGTCGCTGGTCGCTCGACTGGCTGTTGTATGGTTTCCGAAGAACGAACACATCAAGGTTACAGAGCTCTCCAGCATGGCGATCTTTGTAGGTGTTGGCATAGCTTTTGTGCTTGTACCCATGAGTGCGGGACATAGCGTGCATCTTTCGCTGTTCATTGATCTGGCGGTAATGATCGGCGTGGCGCTGCTGACGTTTGTATGTGTGCCGAATGATCCCGCTCATATCGTGATGACGCCAACGGGGAGTTCGACGCGAGTCTGGTGGACACAGGCCATCAAGATGTTGAGGACTGCGCCATTTGTGGCGATCTTGATCATCATCTTTCTTGCCAATGGCTATTTTGCTGCGATATCCACCTGGCTCGAACCAATTCTTTCGCGGCACCACGTCAGCCCGCAGACGACCGGTATCGTCGCCTTGCTGATGCTAGTTGGCGGTGTCGTCGGCATGGTCATTTCGCCAGCTCTCGTTAGACGCGGCGTTACCCTGCGAGGCATCTTGATCGCCGCTACATTGACAGCGGCCGCAACCACCTTTGTGCTGTTCGCAAGCAGTTCGATCATTGTGCTGTGCATCGCTGGCACGGCACTTGGCATGATGCTGCTATCGCCGCTACCACTACTCATCCAGGTGATCGCCGAGACGGCAGGCGACATCCATGCAGGTACGGCTGTGAGTATCTTCTGGCTTGCCGGTAATGCCGGAGCCGTGGTGATCATCCAGGCTTTATCTACCGTCGCAAATTCGGGTCGGTGGGAGCTCGGCTGCGAGATATTGATCGCAACATTGGCGATTCAATTGATCGCCGTCATGCTGGGCCTTCGCTACCGTCAGGAATCGCTCACGTAGCGAGGCTTTATTGCTGCCTAGCCCGTAAACACGCCCCGCACGTATGATTGGGCTGGGACTGCACGTCATCTGCAACTTCTGCTGCCTAAGCAGTCGTCAGTGTGTTGCATCGACCGGTTGAGACCGCCACCCAAAGTGGACCGCCGACGGTTGCTCAGTGTGTTCGAAAGGAAGTGAGATTACGCGATAGCGCCAGCCGCGTGGGTCTGGTTATACGTCCGGTTGTTAGCCGGGTCCAGCATGGATAAGCTCTAGAGGAATCAGGGTGTTGCGTCGGGACTTCGGAACGTAATCAGGGATGTATAACCGGACCCACGGGTCCGTCTATTAGGTAGTTAGAGCCCTTATGATCAAAGATCTGTCTCGCTACGCGCCAGAAGGAGTTGCATGGATTCGCGCAGCTGTATCTTGTGTTCCATTCGTCGGCGGCGCGCTCGATCACTTGGTCTTCGACAAAGCGGATGCGATTCGCGTCAAAAATCTGGAGGCAGCAATTGCAGCTATCTCATCGCAAATTGAATCCGCTGGCGAAAGTCGCATAGATAAGGCTTGGTTTGACTCGGAGGAGGCGCTAGCCACCTTCAAGATCATGTCAGACAAAATTTCCTACGAACCAGATCCAGAAAAAGTTGAGTCAATTGGTCGGGTGGTTGCAGCTTGTGGCAACAAAGAACACTCCAGCGACCCCAACAAGCTGTCAGTCGTGGAACACTTGTCCAGGCTCTCTACGACCCAAATCAAACTGCTTGCGGTAGTGGCACGTGTCACTCCGATTGAGAAGAAAATTAGCACTGGGTCATTGGAGCAAACAGCCACAGCAATCTGGCTCAGTGACATCATTGCAGCCTTACGAGGCGGGCCCCAGTTCTGGTCTGGAACACTAACGGTGGACCAAGAGTTGGAGGTACTAGAATCCCTCAATACGATTCGCCGCGTTCAGCTCATGGGAACATCTGAGGCAGCTTTCGTTATAACCACTATCGGCAAGCGCGCTGCTTCGTATGTGCAAACGGCAGGGCTCTAACAGTTCGTTCGAGGCGGACGGCTCCGCCGCCGCTCAACTCCAGCGTTACACGGCAGAACAATGAACTCCACCGACACACTTTACGCCGAGTTAAAGCCAGACATTGCTGTTGTCGCGAATCAGCTCTTCGAACTCTCTGAAGCGTTTCTTCGTGACCAAGGAAATTTCTTGCCTCACGCTGCAGTTCTTACAGACGACGGCGACATCAAATTGGTTGGTGCTGTCGCCGAGAGCGACCTCACAAATTCCGGTGAGATCCTTCCGATACTTCACAATGGCCTTCGTCAACAGGCACGCGAGCTTTCTCTCCAAGCAATCGGAGTTGCGGAGAATGCCACAGTCACCTTCGAGGGGCAGCGTCCCACCAAGGCCATCAAGGTGCTCTTCGAGCACAAGCGTGGGCTTACTGTTGCGCTTTACCTACCTTTCGAGAAAAAGTTGCTTCGTGGGTACATCATGGGCACCACCATCTCAAAACTGGCTGCACCGGAAGTCAATGCGTGGGGTCCCGATGCCGTCTAACATCTCGTTCAAGGCGGACGGCTTCGCCGCCGCTTAACTCCAGCGTTAGGCCTCATGAAGACACTCTTCCAAAAAGTAGCGTTGCTTGCGACCTTCATCATTTCCACCTCTGCATCTGCCACACAGGCGGAAGTTCGCTTCATAAAGTTTCCAAGCCGCGATGTCGAGCGGTTAGGGCAGATCGATAAATTGACCATAACGGTAGCGTGCAGTCGGATATCGCAGCTTGCGAACATTCCGGAGCTGTATAACATCCGTATGGGTTACGAAATGCCCACCCGAAATGATTTCGAGGCAGCACCAAGACTGGGCGCTGCAGCAGTTGACTTGCGGCGATGGAACAACGTCATAGGGATCTTAATTCCGGCCGACGCAGATAGTGCGTCGTGCTTTTCTGTGACAGTTACAGCGGTAGGACGTGGCACAGGGGTTTCTGATGTCACACAGAAATGGACCGGCCATGAGCTTGGCTTCTAAAGTTTGCCTAACAGTTCGTTCAAGGCGGACGGCTTCGCCGCCGCTTAACTCCAGCGTTAGGCCTATGACCAGCAAGTACCAAGAAGCGTTGCCGCTCATGCACTCGGAAGTCATTAATGCCGCTCAGGCAAAGCTACTCCGGCCGCTCTCAGTTGCGGAAATTTCCGGTGTTCAGCGCATCGATTCACTGATGCGCCTTGAGTCACTTTGGCGAGCGTTTTCGTCTCCGGCATGTCTTCCGGAGCAAGTAGAAAAGGATTTGTCTTTCTTCTCAGAGCAGGGTCAACATGGCAGCTCGGCCTAACCATTCGTTCAAGGCGGACGGGCTTCGCCGCCGCTCAACTCAAGCGTTAGGTGTTCCAAGCCTATGAGCCACGTCTTCCTATTGCCTACGTCCGTAGTAGTACCGCTCGCCCTGTCTGTGGTGTTGGCCGTATCAGCACGATCTCGTCATAAGCATCTAGTCGACAAGGACATCTACTGTCTCCCGTTACCGCTCGCCTATCTAATGGCAGTCATTGGGGTCGGTTTTCTCGGGGTGCCATTTATTCCTGGCGTCGAAGGCAGCGCTGCACCTCTGTGGTTCGATGCGTTCTTTGCTTCGTTCTCCACAGCCGCTGTTGTTGCGTCAATATTCTTTATGCGTTACCGCGTAATCCTCGGAGCCAAATCATTGGATGTACGCTTTCTTCTTAACGAGCGAGTTATTCCACTCACAGATATCATCGACACTAACGTACTCGAAGGGCGCGCCCGTGAATTGATCGTCTACTTACGGGGTGGCCGTCGGCTAAAGCTCAGCGGGTTGCTGCAGGATTTTGATGACCTTGTTGCTAGAATTCAGGACACTCAAGTGTCACGAACCGAGAGCGCCGAGAAGCTAGCCGATCAACAGCGCGCTGCGGTGGAGTCGCAAGGTGCAATCTGGATCATATGTATTGGTCTGGCCTTGGTGGGAGTTGCAGCGATTGCGTCCTGGATAGTCCAGCGACATTAGTGACGCGCTTAGGAGCTAACCAATCGATGGAGCGGATCCTCGTTTGCCAAGTAGTTCATCGCTCCATCGTAGTGCGCCGCAATCACCTAACAAATCGTTCAAGGCGGACGGGCTTCGCCGCCGCTTAGCTCCAGCGTTAGGCCTCATATGGAAGTTTCCGACGTACTGCTGGAAGCCATTCGCTCACTACGTAGCACGTTCCATGTCGTACTGCGTGATTCGCAGTGTTTGGAGCTAGCTTTTTCTAGCGTTGTCCTTGCCGGCGCGGAGGGTTCTCACATCATGAGCTTCACCTCGCCCCACTCCGCATGGGCCATGGAATGGGATTCTGTGAACTCAAACTGGGTCGCACGCCCTGAGCTATCCAATCCCGCATCCGGCTCTGTCGTGGAGGCGTTTGTAAAACGCTCGCATACCGGCTATATGCTTAGTTTTTCGGATCGAGGCTCTCCCTTGGTCCGTTGGGGGTTTACGGCCAAGGCCATTGCAATTCGTGCAGCGACTCAGGCCTAACATCTCGTTCAAGGCGGACGGCTGCGCCGCCGCTTAACTCAAGCGTTAGGGGTCGCATGAAACTGACGGGCTTACTTGTGGCATCCACACTTGCTCTCGGCGCCTGCAGCCAGTCAATT
>NZ_JACHCP010000004.1 GCF_014207185.1 Rhodanobacter sp. A1T4 | reverse complement strand
ACCTTCGACGAATCGCTTCATGCCCGAATCCACTCACCAAGTCAGGTTAGGATAGCGACACCATGTGGCTAGTTGTTTTCACACAGCCTCGGTCGGAAGCTGAAGTTACGAAATTTTAGCTCACCTCCTCGGGACTTGATTCCGCTACGCCCTAGCATCCGCCCAAAGACCACTCAAGCCCTACCCTGCTCCACCAGAGTCAGTGCCACCTTGTCGCGAAGATAAACCGGCAGCGCGAGTTCAGGCGCTTGCGCGCGGCCAGCTTTGAACTCCTGCATGGCGAGTTCGGCTACGTGGGCGGCTTGCGGGTAGCGGGCGCCGTCGGCTGAGCGAAGAACTCCCGTGAAGCGCTCGCTAAGTACCGTCGAGTAGGCAGCCCAGCCGGTACCAACGACCTGCCATGTCGGCGCATCGGGCAGCGACAAGGATTCGGGCTTGCATACACGCTCGTCATCCAGCGCGATCAGCCCGCCATTGCCGTCGCGGCGGTAGCAGGCGGCATAGATTTCGCCCATGCGGGCGTCGATGACAGCGAGGATAGTTGCGTCTCCGTCCTCCGGTGCTTCCAGCGCCAGCGCAGCCAGCGAGGAGATGGTGATAACCGGCAGATCGAGCGCCAGCGCCATGCCTTGCGCCAGCGACACGCCGAGGCGCACACCGGTGAAGGCGCCTGGGCCCCGACCAACCGCGATCGCATCCAGCGCATGCCGGCCGATGCCCGCCTCGGCTAGCAAGGCGTCGGCCATCGGCAACACCAGCTCGGTATGGCGGCGCGGCGCGATTTCGCTGCGGGCAATGATGTCCTGGCCGTGGATCAAGGCAACGGAGCACGCTTCGGTAGCTGTTTCGATGGCAAGCAGATTCATGGCGTCATTCTCGCACCCGCGGGAAATCCATGACAGCCGAGCCAACAGCCGCGTGGCGGGCGGGAACGGGGCGAATCAAGGCGGAATGATGTCCGTGACCAGACGGTAATGTAGCGATGAAGGTGTGTAGAGGCAGCGCTGGCGTAGTTCTTTCAGCACATCTTGCAGCACGGGATCGGTGACGGGATTCGGTTCCTATCCAATCCACCAGGTTGAACTCGTGGCACAGCCGATTTTGAGTTAACCGTCAGGCCGACCTTTCATTCGCGACCAACTGCGGTGCCGATACACCATCAAAGAACGCCTGCACGTCGGCCAATTCGCGCGTGCGTGGCATTGGTGGCAGGCTCGCGAGAAATAGACGTCCATACCCCTTGCTGGTCAAGCGCGGATCGCACAGCACCAGTACGCCGCGATCGCGCATATCGCGGATCAGTCGGCCCACACCTTGCTTCAACGCGATCACGGCGTTGGGCACCTGCCAGCCCATGAACGGATTGATGCCGGATTGCTCCAGCGCCTGCAGGCGCGCCATCAGCACTGGATCGTCCGGCGCAGCGAACGGCAGCTTGTCGATCACCACGACAGAAAGCGCCTCACCCGCCACGTCCACGCCTTCCCAGAAACTCGCCGCACCCAGCAGCACGCCGTGGCCACTGGCACGAAACTCTTCCAGCAGGCGTGGCCGTGGTGCAGTGCCCTGCACGAACAGTGGCCACGGGCACTTGTCCTGCAGCAGCTCGGCGGCGCGGCGCAGCGCGCGATGCGAGGTGAACAGCAGAAACGCGCGACCGTTCGAAGCGTGCAGCACCGGCAGCACAGCCTCGATCACCTTGTCGGTATAGTCGCGCGCGTTGGGGTCCGGCAGTGGCGGCGGCAGATAGCATAGCGCCTGCTGCGCATAGTCGAAGGGACTCTGCAGACTCATCGTCTGAGGATCCTCCAGTCCAAGCTGTCGGGCGAAATGGCCAAAGTCGCCCGCCACCGACAGCGTCGCCGAGGTATGTATCCACGCGGCCTGCGTCCGCTCGCGCAGATTGCGCATCGGCGCTGCCAGATCCAGTGGCGTGGCGTAGAGCACGAAGCCGCGCGGGTAATGCTCGTACCAGCGCACGTCGCGGTCGGTGTGATCCTCAATGATGCGGTCGAGTCGCCCGCTCAAAAGCAAAGCCCGTTCGTGCAGATTGTCGAAGCCGCGCGAGCGCTCGGCCTGCGAGGCGAGCAGTTCGGCTAGCGTGGACAGCAGGTCGCGCAAGTCGCTAAGTGCCGCATCGACACCGGGCTGATCTTCCAGCTGCTGGAACGCGCCGCGCTGTGACAGCCCATCCATCGTCAGACGTAACTGGCGTACGGCATTCTGCAAGGCCTCGACCGGCTCCAGCATGAGGCCTATCGCGCCAGTGATGCCATTGCATTCGGCCAGCGCGTCCTGCGCCAGCTCGGTGAGCTGGCGTGCACTGATGCTCTGCGAAAAAAACTGGCCTGCAAGTTCGGGAATCTGATGGGCCTCGTCGAGAATGAAGGCCGCAGCACCGGGCAGGATTTCGCCAAAGCCTTCCTGCTTCAACGCAAGGTCGGCGAACAGCAGGTGATGATTCACCACGACGATTTCCGCTTCCTGCGCTTCGCGGCGTGCCTTGACCACGTGACAGTCGTCAAAGAACGGACACTCCACGCCAAGGCAGTTTTCCGGCGTGGAAGTGACCCGCGGCCACAGCGGCGATTCCTCCGGTACTTCGGCAAGCTCCATCCGGTCACCACGCCGCGTGCGTGCCGACCACGCGCGGATCGTCGCCAGCTGTGAAGCCTGCGTGCGATCGAAGGTGGCGCCCTCGCGCACGGTCTGGTCGAGCCGGTACAGGCAGAGATAATTGGCGCGGCCTTTCAACAGCGCTGTCTTCAAGCGCGCACCCAGCACCGAACGCACTTTCGGCAGATCGCGAAAATACAGCTGGTCCTGCAGCGCCTTGGTGCCGGTGGAAATGATCACCCGCTCGCCCGACAGTAGCGCCGGGACGAGATAAGCATAGGTTTTGCCGGTGCCGGTGCCGGCCTCGGCGATCAGCGTTTCGCGACCCGCAATGGCCTGCTGCACGGCGATGGCCATCGTCTGCTGCGCCTCGCGCGGCGCGAAGTTCGGCAGCTCGCGGGCGAACGGGCCGTCGGCACCAAGCAAGGCGCCGATGTCATCGTGTTCAATCATTCACGCAGTATCGCCCAGCACACCCATGCGGTGAAACGATAACCGCCGGTGTGGGCTTCAATAGCGCGGCTGGCCTGGCTTGTGGCACTGCTGCACCCATTTGCGCGCGGTGACGGCGCCGGCCTGATCGTTCTGCTGCAGGCGGATCTCGACCACGGTCTGCCAGTTGCGCGCGCACAATGGGCCGAGCTTGGGACCAATCGACCACGACTGGTGCGCAAGCTTTTCGGCCATCGGGTAATCCTTCATACGTACCGCGATTTCGGCGCGATCCTGCAGCAGGTCCGGTGAGTTCGGGCTGAGCTTGATCGCCTGATCGAGCTTGCCGGCGGCGTCGGCATAACGACCAGCCTTCTCGTCCACCTGCGCCGCGTCCTGCAAACCGGCAACACCCGCGTCGCGCAACGGATTGACCGCGATCACCGACTGCTCACGATCGCCTGCGGCGCGGATCGAGGCCACCAAGTCATAGCTGGGAGGCGTGTAAGCCGGTGCGGTAGGCGTCGGAGCAGGCTCGAACAGGCTGCATGCGCCGAGCGATGCGGCGGCGAGCAAGAGAAGCAGAACAGAAGCACGCTTGGAAACAGGCAACATGGTCAATTCCGGATCGGTGTGTCGGTGGTGCTTGGATTGGGTGCATTGGGCTGTGCGCTGCCGGCAGCAGCAGGCTGCTCGCCGCCACCAAACAGACTCTTTACACCTTGCCAGAAACAGCCCTCGGTGTCCGCAGGCAAGCTACCCGACACCACCTCGAACTGCCGCGCGCCCTGGCACGATGGCTGGGTCGGTTTGCCATCGACTGGATTGATCCAGGCCAGCTCCAGCCCCGGTGCCGGCGTGGTCGACAACGGCTTGGTCGGCAATTTGGCGAACAACTCGCGCCAGGCGCGCAGAGCACCAGTCGCACCAAACAGCACGGTCGGCTTGTTGTCGTCGCGGCCCATCCAGAACACCGCCAGATGCTGACCGGTATAGCCGGCGAACCAGCTGTCGCGCATGTCGTTGCTGGTACCGGTTTTGCCGGCCGCATCCAGCCGCGCGAGGTCGGAATCGCCGATCGAATGCGCCGTGCCGAACAGGGTGACTTGCTGCAACGCCCAGGTGATCAGGCGCACCGCATTCTGGTACTCACCTTCGCCCGCCTGTACCTGATAGCGCTTGATGGTCTGACCGTTGCCATTGACCACACCGCGCACTGCGACCAGCGGCAGCGCATGCCCATCGGCAGCCAGGTATTGATACATCTGCGCGACCTGCAGCGGTGCGAGATCCAGTGCACCGATCAGCAGCGACGGACTCGGGCTTACGTTTTCCAGACCGAACGATTTCAGGAATGCCTGGATACGCGGCAAGCCCACCGCAAGGCCGAGATGGATGGTGGCCAGGTTCCACGAATGCGCCAGCGCATCGACCATCGGCAGTTGGCCGTGGCTCTGATTGTCGTCGTTGTGCGGCTCCCAGTAACTGCCATCGGGCTGGCGCAGGCTGACCGGACTGTCGTCGAGCAGGGTCGACAGGTTCCAGCGCTCGGGCTGGGTCAACGCCACCAGATAGACGAACGGCTTGACCAGCGACCCAATCGGACGTCGCGCATCGATCGCGCGATTGAAGCCTTGCTCGCCCGGCGTGCGGCTGCCAACGACGGCGAGTACGCTGCCGGTCGGCGCATCGGTAACCACGCCGGCTGCCTGTACCTCGTTCGCACGCTTGCCCAGGCCCTTCAGCGCTGTGGTTATCGCCTGCTCGGTGTAGAGCTGTGCGGTAGGATCAAGCGTGGTGAAGATCGACAGATTGCCATCACGCAGCGACTGCTCGTCGAAGTCAGTCGTGATCTGCGAACGCACCAACTCCATGAAGGCCGGAAAACGATTGTGCGGCAGCTGGCCGTCACTGATCACGCCCAGCGGTGAGGCCTGCGCCGCATTGGTCTGCGCGGCAGTCAGCAGGCCGGTATTGGCAAACTCCTGGATCACCAGATTGCGCCGTGCCAGTGCCCGATCGGGGGCGCGGCGAGGGTCGTAATAGCTCGGCCCCTTGACCATGCCGACCAGCAAGGCGATTTCCTGTGGGCGCAGATCTTCCATCCGACGACCGAAGTAGAACTCCGCCGCAGCCGCGAAACCGTGCACCGCCTGATCGCCCTGCTGACCGAGGAAAACGTCGTTGACGTAGGCCTCGAGAATCCGCCCCTTGCTGTAGTGCGCCTCGAGTAACAGCGACATCAGCGCTTCGTTGAATTTGCGGGTGAAATTTTGATCGCGCGTGAGGAACAGATTACGCACCAGCTGCTGAGTCAGCGTTGAGCCACCCTGCACGGTATGACCGGCGCGCAAGTTGGCGAACGAGGCACGCAGGATCGCACCGAAATCGATACCGATGTGATGCTTGAAGTCGCGATCCTCGACCGCCTGCAAGCCACTGAGCAGCAGCGGCGGCACATCGGCCAGACGCACAAAACGACGCTCTTCCTGCTTGGCGCCGTAAAGCGTGGCGATACGCGCCGGATCCAGATGCGTAAGCGGAATCGCATTATTGCTCGCCGCATCCCTGACCTGCTGCACGGTGCCGTTGCCCAGCGTGACCTCGATCCGCTTGGGCAGCTCGCCGCCGTCGGGGCCAGCATAGCCACGCGAGGAAATGGTGTAGGTCGTACCCCGCTTCACCCAGCTGCCAACGATGTCGCCATTCCCGTCGTGGCTGTAGCCGGAAAAAGTCAGCTCCAGCTCCAGTGCAGCGGACGTCATTGGTGTACCCGCCGCCAGTGCCAGCGGCCGCGCATAGACGCGTGTAGGTACGGCGAAAACCAGATCGTTGAAGCGATCCTGCACGCGTTTGTTGAGGATCAGCGTGTACGGCAGCACGAAGCCGAACAGCAGGCCCATGCCAATCCAGAAAGGGATGCGCACCCAGGGCCAGCAACTGCGCGCGAACGAACCAAGACGAGTCAGAAAAGGCAACGTGGGGAAATCCTATCGAACAAGTGGGTCGATCATAGAGCCTGCTTCCCGGCGCGCCCATGAACGCAGCGGCCGCTTTCGAGGCGATTCGCGGGCAATCAAGCGCAGGCAACCAACGCGAGCCATGAAATTCCGGCGCATACGGCTCGGTCGACGCTATGCAGACTTAAAAATGGGCAGGCACCCATGACGAGGCCTCGGGGTGGAACGGCCGCGGATTGATGCCGAGCAATCGCTGCAATTCGCCATTGTCGGCTATCAGATCGGCATCGAGCCGGTGCAACGGGCCGCGCAATCGCGGCACGCCATGTCGGCCCAGGCGCAACAGCCACGCCGGCAGCGGCAGCGGCAGCGTGGCGCAAGGCAGGCTGCGATGGACGCGCGCAAACATCTCGCCGGCGGTCAGTCGTTCACCGCCGCCGATCGGCAAAATACGGCCGACTGACGCGGGACAATCCAGCGCCGCCAGCACGGCCTGCGCGATATCGTCGGCGTGCACCGGCTGGCGCAAACCGCGACCGGATGGCAATGGAAACAGCCGCAGGCGCATGGCCCGACGCGCCATCGGCGTCAGGCTCTTGTCCATGCCGGCGCCATAAATGAGCGTGGGTCGCAGCACCGTCCAGCTGCAACCATGACGGGCGCAGGCGGAGGCCAACGCCGCTTCGCCATCACGCAGCTGGCGGGATATTTCGCGCTCGGCAGGCACGCTGGAATCGCGCTTGGTTTCGGCACTCATCGAGCTGGTGGCGATTACTCGTGGCGCACCCGACAGCGATTCACTCGCCAGCCACTCGGCCAATGCCAGCAGTGGACCGAAGCTGACGATGGCCGATAGCGGTGGCAGCTCCGGCATGGCATCGGGCAAATGACCAAGACGCCATTGCACCTCGGAAGACATGCTTGGTGGGTGTCGGCTCACTGCGATGACCGGTTCGCCACATGTCAGCAAACGCGGCAGCAGGAAGTGACCGATCTGGCTGCTTCCCCCGAGGACCAATACGGTCAAAGCGAATTCCTTAGAGCCTGTTCACGATCTCCACGTGGCCCGCGCCGGGATCGGTTTGCGCGCAGGCCAAGGAAGAAGGAGGGAGTGTACGTCGGTACACGACCGAGTGATGACGCTGGCATGGGGGCAAACCGACCCGGCCCGAAGGGTTGCGTCGTGGCGACCGCCACGGCACAACGCGGGCTACGTGGAGATCGTGAACAGGCTCTTGTGCCTTGAACGAGCCTCATGCCACGCTCAAGGGCTGCTCTGCAGTCGCGCGGCAAGATCGAGTACGCGTGGCTGGTTGGGCGACAGCTTGCGCGCGCGATCAAGCGATTGGGCAGCACCGATGCGATCGCCTGAACTCAATTGCTGCTCGGCCTGATCCAGCCATGCGCTGGCGAGTCGATCGCTCAGCGCGCTCTGCGAGGCCTCGCCAGGCGCCAGCTCAGAGAGATTCTGAAGCATGTCGCTGGCCTGCCCCAGATTGCCGTTGGACAAAGCCTGGTTGAACTGCTTTTCCACCTGCACCGGCAATGCCTGCAAACCCTGCAGCGCGACAGCATTACTGCCATCGATGACCAGCGCGTTGCGGTAGAGATCGTAGGCGCTGTTGCCTGGCGGCAACATGATGTCACCACGTGCCGCAGCGACCTGCGCGCGCTGCACCAGCCGCGCGACTGTGGCGCTCTGTTGCGGCGACAGCACGACCGGGGCGGAGGGTTGCACTGAGTCGTCCGCTTGCGAATTCGGATCGCCGGCGGGTGATGCAGCGCCCTGGGCTGGTGTGCTGTTGAGACGCGCGCGCGCGGCAGCAAGGTCGGCCGATTTCGGCGCCAGTGCGGCGGCCTGATCAAGCAGCTGCGTCGCCTGTCCGGTGTCGCCGGCATCGATCGCCGCGCTGGCCTGCACGGTCAGCGCCTGCGCCACCTTGCCGAGGCCGGCCCGGGCATCGGCATTGTCTGGATCGATCGCCAGCGCGGCCTTGAAGTGACTCAACGCGGTGTCGTCTCCCTGGCCCACAATGCGGCCGGCACGAAAAGCGTCCATACCCTGCTTGAGCTCGGCATCGAGTGCGCCATCGTCCTGCTTGCGCGTCTGCGCCTGCTGCGCGCGCAGTGCCGGCAGCGCACCGTTGTTCGGCTGCAGCGCGGCCAGTTCCTCGACCGTGGCATTGGCGGTGGTGCTGTCATTGGCGTCGAACGCCTTGTGCGCCTGCACCGCCAGCGCGTCACCGACCTGATCCAGCCCATGCGCGGCGACCGCATTGTTCGGGTCGGCCTGCAGCATCTGCTTGTAGAGCGCGCCGGCGCCGTGCGGGCCTTCGAGCTTGCCGTCGGCCAGCGCCTGCTGCGCCTGATCAACGAGGTCGACCGTTTTGACCTGCGATGAACCCTGCGCCGCACGCGCCTGGGCGATCTGGGCATCGAGCCGATCGACATCGGTACCGCCGCCGAGCAGATCACGAGCCGATGCGGCCTGCTGCGCAGCCTGATCGAGATGGCCGGCCTGCAACGCGGCATCCGCCTGCGCCAGCTCGGCCTGACCCACTTGGCGCAGCCCATCGGCAGCGCGATCGTTATCCGGCTGCAGCGCCACGGCCGCCTGGAAAAGTTCACGCGCACTAGTGCCATCCTGGCCGTCCAGATGTCCAGCCTGCAGTGCCTGCTGCGCACGACTCAGCACGTCATTGAGTTCGGTGTTCGGCAGCTTTCCACGCAGCCAGCCCTGGTTGAGCCATGCGGTGGCGATCACCGCGATCAGTACGAGCAACAGCACTGGCAGGAGCCAGCCGCGTTTATTCCCGGCTGGTTTTTTGCGGGGCGGCTGCGATGGTATTCCCGGCCGTCCGGTCCGTGCTTCGACGTTGACTTGCGGCAGGCCATCGCTGGACGGAGCACGCGGCGAATCCAGATGATCGATATCACCAAGCGTAGGCTCGGTGCGACGATGGGGATCCGCTTCGTGCTGGTCTCGACGTCCGCTCATGATTCCGGGGCTTCAGGGCAATGGCCGCAGCTTAACATCGGGCTGCCGGCGCGCTTCAGGTCGCAAAGTCGCGCGTTCAGCTTGGGGCGCAAGGGTTTCCGGCGCGCGGCGTCTGCGAAGTCCGCGCGATCGACGCGAGTGCATCGCTCACGCCACACCGACGCGTCGCGCATCGAGCACGTTGGGCAGCACGGTCAGCTTACTGAGCAAGGTCGACAATTGTTCGAAATCGCGCACACGCAGGGTGTAGCGCATTTCCACTTCGCCGGTGCGTGCAAACAGACGGCTGGACGAGGCGATGATATGGGCGCTAGTGTTGCTGATGATCCCGGTCACGTCTTTCTGCAAACCCTTGCGATCGTAGCCACGCACTTCGATGTCGATCTCGTAGGCCTGGTTGGCGGCATTGCCCCAGGTCACCTCGATCACCCGATCCGGATCAGTGCGCATCAGCCGCGCCAGGCTGACGCAGTCCGCGCGATGCACGGACACGCCACGCCCCTTGGTGACGAAGCCACGCACCGCGTCGCCCGGCAATGGCTGGCAGCAGCGCGCCAGCGTGGTCAGCAGGTTGCCAATGCCCTCGATGCTGAGCGCGCTGTGATCCAGCGATGCCGGGCGCGCGACGTAAGCCGGCGCCGGCGCAGCCGGTGCGGCCGGCGGCTGCGCAGCTTCCTGCAGCACGCGCGAGATCTGGCCGGGCACGAGTTCACCCAACGCCAGCGCGACCAGCAGCTCCTCATGATTCTTCAGATGAAAATGCGCCGGCAGTTTGGCCACATCCATGCTGGGCAGTGCCAGTCGCTTCAGTTCGCGCTCGAACATCGTGCGGCCCACCGCGACATTGGCATCGTGAGCGATCCGCCGGAACCACGCGCGCACCTTGTCCTTGGCCCGTGCCGTGGTGAGGTAACCGTGGTGCGGCGACAACCAGTCGCGGCTCGGCTCACCCAGCTTGGTGGTGAGAATCTCCACCCGGTCGCCGCTCTGCGGCTGGAAAGTCAGCGGCACGATGCGGCCGTTGACCTTGGCGCCGCGGCAGCGATGACCGACCTCGGTATGTACGAGGTAGGCAAAATCCAGCACCGTCGCGCCGTGCGCCAGATCGAAAATTTCGCCCTTTGGCGTCAGCAGGTAGACACGATCTTCCAGTAGTTCGCTGTGCAGATCGGCGGCCAGCGCGCTGTCGTCCTCGCCACGCGGTTCAAGCAGCTTGCGCATCCAGGCGATCTTCGCCTCGAACTCGACGTCGCTGCTCCCGCCCTCCTTGTAGCGCCAGTGCGCGGCCACACCCAGCTCGTTGGCGTGATGCATCTCGTGGGTGCGGATCTGCACTTCCAGCGTCTTGCCCGACGGACCGAGTACGGCCGTGTGCAGGGAGCGGTAGCCGTTGGCCTTGGGTCGCGCGATGTAATCATCGAACTCGCCCGGCAGATGCGGCCAGCGCGCATGCACAAGACCCAACGCGGCATAACAGTCAGCGACGCTGTCGACCAGGATGCGCACGGCGCGGATGTCGTACAGATCGGAAAAATCCAGCGCTTTGCGCTGCATTTTTTTCCAGATCGAGTAGATGTGCTTGGGACGCCCTGCCAGTTCCGCACGAATGCCGTTGGTCTCCAGCGTCTGGCCAAGTTCGGTCAACACCTCGCGAATAAACAACTCGCGATCGCCGCGACGCTCATCGAGCAGTTTCGCGATGCGTCGGTAGACGTCCGGCTGCAGAAAACGGAAGGCTAGATCCTCCAGCTCCCATTTCAGTTGCCAGATGCCGAGCCGGTTGGCCAGCGGCGCGTGGATATCACGGGTCAAACGCGCCAGTGCTGTGCTCTGCTCACCCGGCAGCGAGATGGCGGCGCGCATCCTGGCCAGCTGCCGCGCCAGCAATACAAACACCACGCGAAGGTCGCGCACGATCGCAAGAAGCAATCGACGCAAACCTTCCGTCGCTGCATCCGGCGCGTGCTGGGCATGCAATGCCCACACCTGTTCAGCGGCCTGCTGGCCATCCACCAGCCGCTTCAATTCTGCCGGAAGCGTCGCGCTTTGCGTCCTCCAGACATCGGGGGTGACCCGCGCCAGCTCAAACCATAATGCCGCCGCCTGGGTCTGGGAGTCGCAACCCAGCAGCTCCAGCAAATCCAGCACGTCACAGCATTCGGCCTCGGGCAGGCGCTGCTGAGCACAGGCCTCCAGCGCAGCCACCATCACCGGCGGCAGCACGCCGGCGCGATCGCGCCATTGCTGCAAGCTGGAAGATTTGACGACTGGAGGCACGAGAGAAATGGTCCTTGAACAGGTGACCATATTAGCTGCTGGCCGGGTCGATTCACGGCTATCTGGGCAGGCACCCAGACTCCGGCAATGGCAAGGCTTGGCTTCGGAGCGGCTTACCGCGCAGAATCGCGCATCGGCTTCCCGTAATCGCTCCGATTATCCCGTCCACGCTTGCCCGCTATCCAAGGACCCATCCCATGATGATTCGCTTGCGCTACTCACTCCTTTCGGCCGCCCTCGCCCTGTGTTGCCTGTCTGCACAGGCCCAACAGACCGACGGCCTGCAACAGCGCATGACCGGCGACGAGTTCAAGGCCGCCGGACTCGACAAGCTTTCACCGCAGGAGCTGCAGAGCCTCGACAGCTGGTTGAGCACGCATGCCAAGGTGACTACTCGTATCGTCACTGAGACCGGCAAGCCGGTGTTCTATCCTGGCAGCCAGAGGCGCACCACGATCTATACCCATATCACTGGGCACTTCGATGGCTGGAGCAAGGAGCATGAGTTCACCATGGCCAACGGCCAGGTGTGGAAAACGATCGATCCAGACCCTCAGGCATGCCGAGCCAGTGACAACACCGAAGTACAGATCAAGCCTTCCCTGATGGGTACTTGGATGATGTACGTGCCCTCGTGTTACGAAAACGCCCATGTCAAACGTGTTCGCTAGACGTTCAGGGCATTTCCGATAACGCCTTGGCCAGCCGCTTGGCCGATACCGGCTCGGCGGTTTTGAGTTCCTGCGCGAACAACGAGACACGCCACTCCTCGATCAACCAGCGCAGCTCGGCCAGATTGGCGTCGCTGGCGCCAGCGGTGCTTGTGCCTTTCTCGGTACTTGCACCTCTCTCGGTGCGATGCTTCAGGTACTCGCGCCAATACGGAAGGACCTGCAGCAGGCGCTGCTGGTCCTTGGTCGGATCCTGCTGCAACCGTTCGGCACGCAGCCGCATCGCTTTCAGGTAACGCGGGAAATGCGCAAGTCGGGCCAGCGACAGCTCGTGCAGAAAGCCGACGCTGAGCAAACTATCGAGCTGCTCGTGCATGTCGTCGTAGCTGGCCTTGGCAAAACCCAGCAGCGGCGGCTGCAGCCAGGGTTTCAGCTCGGCCTGCGCTTCGATGATCGGTTCGGCGAGTTTCAATCGCTCGACGCCAGCGGCAAACAGTTCGCGTGAGCACTGCGCGTGCAGCGATTCAAATGCGCCGGCCGTTCGCACATCCAGATCATGCCTCTGCAGCAGGTCATCGAAACCGCCTTCGAGCAGATCCTCGCGTAGTCGATCGACGCTGCCCAGCGGTGCATATTTCAATGCCAGCGCGTTGCCCACCGGCAATCGGCGCCGTGCCTGCTTGGCATCGCTGGCCAACGCATTGCGCAGCAGTCGCACCACACCCTGCCGGTGCGCCTGACTGGCCTCGTCGCTGCGTTCGAACACGCGCAGCGCCACCGTCTCGCCTAGATCCACCAACGCAGGGAAAGCCATTAGGCCGCCATCGGAATGCACCCGTGCGGGGATCTCCTCGAAATCCCAGCTGGTGACGTCCTCGCGGGTGAGTTCGATATCGGTCTTGCGCGAGAACGCCTCGCGCGCCTGACCTTCCCACTCTCGGCGCAATGCGGCCAGATTACGGCTGGTCGCAAGCGTACGGCCCTTCGAGTCATCACCTTCGTGCAGGCGATAGCGCATCGAGAAATGCGCTGGCAATTCGACCGCTGCGAATTCGGTCGCGGCGATTTCCACGCCTGTGGTTCGCTTGAGAAATGCCGCGAGCACCTTCACCAGGGATTCGTCGCGTGGTGATTCTGCTTCGATGAAAGCTCGCGCAAAATCCGGCGCTGGCACAAAGTTGCGCCGCAGCGGCTTGGGCAGTCCACGGATCAGCTCGGCCACCTTCTCGCCCAGCAGGCCGGGTACCAGCCACTCGCAGCGCGCCGTCGGCAGTGCATTCAACATCGCCAGCGGCAGATGAAGAGTCACGCCATCGGCCTCGTCGCCGGGTGTGAAACGGTATTCGAGGCGGTAGCGCCTTGCGCCCATATCCAGGGTCGCTGGAAAAGCCTTTGCATCCAGCCCGGCACCACCAACCATCACATCGTCCAGCGACCAGCGCAGCGCTGCCTGCTCAGCAGGGCGCGCCTTGCGATACCACGCATCCAGCGCGCGGCTGCTGGCAATGTCTTCCGGCAGCCTTTCCTCGAAGAAAGCCACCAGATCATCCTCATGGCGAATCAGCCCTTCACGTCGCTGCTTCGCTTCGATGCCCAAGGCATCCTCGAGCACGCGCTGATTGGCACGCACGAAATCCGCACGGGTGTCGATGTCGCCACGAGTCAATGCCTCACGCAGGAAAATCGCGTGCGCCAGCGGCGGATCCTGCAACTGGAACGTCACCGGCCGTTTCTCTACCAGCACCAACCCGAACAGGCTGACCTGCTCGTAGGCCACCACGCAACCACGCTTCTTCGACCAGTGCGCATCGCGACAGCTCGCGCGTAACAGGTGTGCTGCCTGCTGCTCGATCCACAACGGCTCGATGCGAGCATTCATCATGCCCCACACGCGCCCGCCCACATCGAGAATCTGCGCGGAAAAAATCCAGTTCGGCGGAGCCTTGGACAAGGCCGAGCCGGGGAACACGTGGAACTTGCGCTCGCGCGTGCTCTGGTACACACCCTTCTCGTCCTTGCGGCCGACCTGGGTCGGCAGACCGGCGAGCAGGCTGCGGTGGATGGATTCAAAGAGGCGTGCGACAGCCGCCTCTTCATCAACAGATTGCTTCTCGCGTTCGCCTCCTCTCCCCTGTGGGGAGAGGATTGAGGTGAGGGGCAGGTGCTCGCGCGACGAGAGGTTGTTCGTCTTTTTTGCTCTCGCTGAGGCTCTGTTTACATTATCCCGCAAGCCCGGCCCCTCACCCCGGCCCTCTCTCCAACGAAGAGAGGGGGATTTGATGGCGCTCTCTGCCGAAGCGGCATTCCCATCCCGCGTCCACCCCAGATCCTGCACCACCAGCAACAGCTGCCGATGCAACTCACGCCACTCGCGCATGCGCATAAAGCTGAGAAAGTGCCGCGAGCACCAGTCACGCAGCTTCGATTGGGTCAGCTCTTCGTGCACCTCGTGATAGGCGCGCCACAGATTCAGCACGCCGACGAAGTCGGACTTTGGGTCGGCGAACACTGCGTGCGCAGCATCGGCCTGTTGGCGTGCATCGGCGGGACGTTCGCGCGGATCCTGCACGCTGAGAAAGCTGACGATGGTCAACACCTCGCGCAGGCTGTGCAGCTTCTCGCTTTCGACCAGCATGCGCGCCAGCTGCACGTCGACCGGAATTTTCGCCAGCATGCGGCCGATGGCGGTGAGCTTGCGCGCCTCGTCGATGGCCGAGATTTCGGCAAGCCGCCGATAACCGTCGGCCACCACGCGCGGATCGGGCGCTTCGAGAAATGGGAAGTCCTCGACCTCGCCCAACTGCAATGCCAGCATGCGCAGTATCACGTTGGCCAGCGACGAACGCAGCAGCTCGGGATCAGCGAACGCTGCGCGGCTGGCGTAGTCGGCCTCGTCATACAGGCGATAGCAGATGCCTGCCGCCACGCGACCGCAGCGACCCTTGCGCTGATCGGCCGCCGCCTGCGCGATCGCTTCGACATGCAGCCGTTCGAGCTGGCTGCGCTGGCTGTAGCGCTTCACCCGCGCGGTGCCGGTATCGATCACATAGCGGATGCGCGGCACAGTGAGCGAGGTCTCTGCCACGTTGGTGGCCAGCACCACGCGGCGTTTGCTGCCGGGTTTGAACACGCGATCCTGATCGCCGGCCGACAGCCGCGCGTACAGCGGCATGATTTCGGTCTCGCGGTATTGACGGCGCGACAGCAGCAGGTGCGCATCGCGGATTTCACGTTCGCCGGGCAGGAACACCAACACGTCGCCGCGCGGGTCGTCATGCGTGATTTCATCCAGCACGGCTGCGATGTGTTCGGCACTACCCTGCTGCATATCGCGGGTGCCACGCTTCTGATCGGAGGCTGAAGCCAGCTGATCGAGCGAGCGCCAGCACACGTCGACCGGAAACGCACGACCTTCCACCGATACAACCGGCGCGCCATCGAAGTGCTCGGCGAAGCGTGCGGTATCGATGGTCGCCGAGGTGACGATGATCTTCAGCTCCGGCCGCTTTTTCGCCAGCCGCTTCAGATAGCCCAGCAGAAAGTCGATATTCAGGCTGCGCTCGTGCGCCTCGTCGATGATGATGGTGTCGTAGGCGCTGAGCCATGGGTCGCCCTGCGTCTCGGCGAGCAAGATGCCGTCGGTCATGAACTTGATCAGGCTGCGTTCGGACACCTGATCGTTGAAGCGCACCTGGAAGCCGACGATCTCACCGATCAGTGTACCCAGTTCTTCCGCCACGCGGCGCGCTACCGATCGCGCTGCCAGGCGGCGCGGCTGGGTACAACCGATCATGCCTGCCTCGCCACGACCAGCGGCCAGGCACAGCTTGGGCAACTGGGTGGTCTTGCCCGAGCCGGTTTCACCGGCGATCACCACGACCTGATGTTTGCGGATCAGCTCGACGATGTCCTCGGCGCGCGCGCTGATCGGCAGCGACTCGTCCAGCCGGATCGCCGGCTTGGTCGCCACGCGCGCGCGCCGTCTTGCCGCGGAAGCTTCAATATCGACCGCCAGCACGGCCAGCCTGCTCTCATCGAGGCGACGTGACAACGACCGCCAGCGGCCAAGCAGTCGACCGAAATCACGGCTGGATACGCCATCCAGCGCCCGGCGCAGTCCACGCAAGCGGCTATCGACAGTGGCGTTGGCAGAGGGCATGGAAGCGTCATTCATGGGACTGCACATCATAGCCGGTGACTATCGTCGACATCGGCACGATTCATTTCCTTCGTACTTGCGTAACGGCTAATGTGAATGCGACAGATTTCCCCATCGGAAGGAGCACGACATGTCCATTTCCATCGGTATCGATAAAAAAGATCGCGAAGCGATCGCCAAGCACCTGTCCAAGCTGCTGGCCGATACGTACTCGCTTTACCTGAAAACCCACAGCTTCCACTGGAACGTCACCGGCCCGCAGTTCAACTCGCTGCACGCCATGTTCGAAGTGCAGTACAACGAACTGTGGCTGGCCGCCGACGAGGTGGCCGAGCGTATCCGCACGCTCGATGTCTCCGCTCCGGGCTCCTACAGCCAGTTCGGCAAGCTCACCTCGATCAAGGAGGAGGCTGGCGTACCGGAGTGGAAGGAAATGGTCGCCCAGTTGGTCGAGGGCCATGAAATTGCCGCGCATACCGCCCGCGAAACCATCAAGGCCGCTGACGGTCCGGGCGACGAAGGCACGGCCGACATGGTGACCGGCCGCCTCAAGGAGCACGAGAAAACTGCCTGGATGCTGCGCTCGTTGCTGAAATAAGCGATAGCTCGGGAAATCTCGATCCTCCCGGAGTCACCGGCGCCTTCTTCGGACGGCGCCGTTTTTCTTTCTGTCATCTCGGTACTTAGCGACCGACGAGCGGGCTTTTTACACCTTATTGCAGGCCGTCACTACAACCCGTCCTGACCTCGCGCTGACCACCGCGTGTGCTTTTGGTTGAGCCTGTTGCCCTGCATTGGTTAAGCTCCCTAAGCTTTTGCGCTTCCGACGCAGGCTTTTCCGGGAATTTTTTTGAGCGCCACGGCAGCAAACCACGACAGCAAGTACCCGCTTCTCTCCGCCCTGGCGATCGCGCTGCTCGTGGCCGCGCTGAATATCGGACTGTGGTGGTGGGGCAACCTGCCTAATGGGCCAGGCGACTGGCACGGTCAGATCAGCGGTTTTGCCTACTCCGGCTTCCAGCGCTACCAGAACCCGTTCAATCACGACTTTCCCAGCGACGATCAGATCGAGGACGATCTCAAGCTGCTCGGCCGCTATACCTCCCGCATCGCCACCTACTCGATGCTGGAAAACCCCCAGGTCACGCGACTGGCTGAAAAACAGGGTCTGAAGGTGATGGCCGGGGCCCAGATCCTGAAGGGGATGGATGGCAACGAGAAAGAGATCGATGCGCTGATCGCGCAGGCACGCCGCTATCCCGGCACGATCGATCGGGTCATCGTGGGTAACGAGGTCCTCTACCGAAATGACGTCACGCCCGAACAGATGATGGCCTATGCGGATCGGGTGCGCGCCGCGCTGCATCAGCCGGTATCGATTGCCGAGCCCGACTACATCTGGCTGAAGTATCCCGAGCTGGCCGACCACGTCGATTTCATCACCATCCACCTGTTCCCGTTCTGGAATGGCGTGACGGTGTCCAGCGGAGAAAACGGCAAGTCCGACGCCGTTGGCCAGGCGCTGGGTGCTTACCATGCCATACAGCATCGTTTTCCGAACAAGCACATTGTGGTCGGTGAAATTGGCTGGCCATCCAACGGCGACCGTCAAAAGCAGTCCTATCCTTCGATCTCCAACGAGGCGATCTTCGACCGGGTATGGCTGAACGAGGCCAAGAAAGAAAATATCGATTACTACCTGTTCGAAGCCTTCGACCAACCCTGGAAAGAAGACCTCGGCGAAGGCCGCACCGGCGCTTACTGGGGTATCTTCAACGCCGACCGCCAGCTGAAGTTTCCGTTGACCGGCCCGATCATCGAGGACACCAATTGGCCGTGGAAGGCGATCGCCGCCAGCCTGCTCGCCCTGCTGCCGATGATCTGGTTTGCGCGCCGCTTCAGCCGCTTCAAGCCGATGGGTCGGCTGTTTTTCTGCATGCTGATCCAGCTCGCCTGCGGACTGCTGACGTGGTCGGCCACCTTACCGTTCAATTTCTATCTCAGCTGGATCGACTGGACCATGCTGGTGCTGTTGTTCCCGGCGCAGATCGCGATTCTTGCCATCCTGCTGATCAACGGTTTCGAGTTCACCGAAGTGCTATGGCGCCGAAGCTGGGTGCGTAATGCCGGCATGCTGAGGCCAGACCGCCTGGAGAAGCAGCCGTTCGTATCGATTCACCTGGCCTGCTACAACGAGCCGCCGGAGATGGTGATCATCACGCTCGATTCGCTGGCCGCACTCGATTACGAGAACTACGAAGTGCTGGTGATCGACAACAACACCAAGAACCCGGACGTGTGGAAACCGGTGCAGGCGTATTGCGAACAGCTCGGCAAGCGTTTCCGCTTCTTCCATCTGGAGCCGTGGCCGGGCTTCAAGGCCGGCGCACTGAATTTTGGTTTGAAAGAAACCGATCCGCGTGCCGATGTTGTCGCGGTGATTGACGCCGACTACGAAGTACGCCACGACTGGCTGTCCACACTAACCGGCCACTTCCACGATCCGAAGGTCGCCGTGGTGCAGTGCCCACAGGCGCATCGCGAATTCGAGAACAACACGTTCCGCCGCATGACCGCCTGGGAATACGACGGCTTCTTCCGCATTGGCATGCATCATCGCAACGAACGCAACGCGATCATCCAACACGGCACCATGACCATGGTGCGGCGCTCGGCGCTGGAAGGCACCGGTGGCTGGTCGGAGTGGACGATCTGCGAAGACGCCGAGCTGGGCCTGCGCCTGATGCACTCCGGTTACGACCTGGTCTACGTCGACGAACTGATGGGCAAGGGCCTGACCCCGGCCGACTTCAAGGCGTACAAGAGCCAGCGCTATCGCTGGGCCTTCGGCGCGATGCAGATCCTCAAAGGTCGCTGGCGCTGGATGACCAAGGCCGGCCCGCTGTCCGGTGGCCAACGCTTCCACTTCCTCACCGGCTGGTTCAGCTGGTTCGCCGACGCGTTGCATCTGCTATTCAGCCTGATG
This sequence comes from Rhodanobacter sp. A1T4, assembly GCF_014207185.1. Classification (GTDB taxonomy): domain Bacteria; phylum Pseudomonadota; class Gammaproteobacteria; order Xanthomonadales; family Rhodanobacteraceae; genus Rhodanobacter. The sequence continues at coordinate 515,158 of NZ_JACHCP010000004.1, read as the reverse complement.
GCGATTTTCTGGACCGCCGGCATGGTGGCCTACCCCGAACTTTTCAGCCTGCCGATGCAGCTGTTCCTGATTCCGATCATCGGCTTCTTTTTTGCCAAGGCGATCTTCGGCATCGTGCTGTACCGCGCCCGCGTGCCGTGCAGCTGGTACGACACGCTGATGGCTTCGCTGGCCAGCATGGGTCTGAGCCACGCGATCGCGCGCGGCATCCTGCACGGACTGACGCGCGAGAAAACCTCGTTCGTGGTGACTGCAAAAAGCCGCCGTCTGGGCGAATCGAGCTTTGCCGCCTTCGCGCCGGTGCGCGAGGAAATGATGATGGCCTTCGCCATCAGCATGTGCGTGGTTGGCATCGCCATGGGTTACGCCTCGCACCTCATCGAGGGCCGCCTGTGGATATTCATCCTCTGCGCGCAGTCGATTCCCTATTTTTCAGCGGTCGCCGGCGCGTGGATCGCTCATCGTGCGGGTGACAAGGCTGGCTGATAGAGCCGATCGCGACGATTTGCAACACGCTATCGCCGTCGCGCAGAGACACTCCAACGCCGGTTCTCAGGTACTAATTCAGTACAGTGGCGATAACACTGTACTGATCAGTGCTGCATCGGTGCGGTACGTTCATACTCCGCGGACATTTCTCTGAACTAAGCTTACGGCTTAGTTTACGTGCACACGCCCTTGAGGACGGAACCCCCACGCATGCGCCGATTTACCCAACGTCAGCGATTGCTGCTGGCGCTGAATTTGCTGCTGCTGACGCCGCTGGCGCATGCCGGTGTGCAACTTGTGGTGGATGGTGTGGATGACACACTCAAAAACGCAGTGACTGCGAGCGTGGAGTTATCGCAATACGCAGCACGCGACGTGAGCGACGCTCAGGCGCGCCGTCTCTACGAACGCGCGCCGGATCAGGTGAAAGCGGCGCTTCAACCCTACGGTTACTACGAAGCCACCACCACCGGTGACATTCAACAGATCGGCAAGGACTGGAAAGTCACCCTGCACGTGACGGCGGGCGAGCCGGTGAAAATCACGACCGTCAATCTGACCATGGACAAGCAGGCCGCGACCATCGCACCGATCCGTCGCGCCATGCGCGCACTGGAAAAGCTCAAGGACCAGCCACTGAACGATGGCGCCTACGATGATCTGCGTGATCGCGTCAGCGGCGCGCTCACCGCGAATGGCTTTCTCGATGCCAGGCTGGTGACTCATCGTGTCGAAGTGAATCGAGCGGAGCACCACGCCGTCATCACGCTGGCATGGGAAGCTGGAGAACGCTACCGCTATGGTCAGGTGCACTTTGACAACTCCCAGTTCCGCGAGGATTTTCTCGATCGCTATATACCGTTCAAACCCGGCGATTATTTCTCACAGGATCAGTTGCTGGAACTGCAGCAAGCCTTGAACGGCGCGGATTATTTTTCAGTAGTCAACGTGCTGCCCGATGTGGACAGCGCGAAAAATGGTGTCGTCGATATCAGTGTGCAACTGGCGCCGGCCAAGCGCACGATCTACAGCGGCGGTCCGTTCATTGGCACAGACACCGGCGTAGGCGTACGCGGCGGCATCGAGCGTCGCTGGGTCAACCGCCGCGGGCACAAGTGGAAGAACGAAGTGGTGCTGGCGCAACGATTGAAAACGGTGTCCACGCTGTATTCCGTTCCCCTGCCCGGCACCAACCAGCGTAGCCTCAACTATGGCGCCACTTATCGCGACTCCAATACCGATACCTCGCAGTCGCGTACGCTCGAGCTGGTCGCCAACGAAACCGAACTGTGGCACGGCTGGACTCGAACGCTCGGCGTGCATGCGCTGTCTGGTACGTTCACCGTGGGCAAGATCGGCAACGAGCCGGACAGCACGCCCGGCATCGAGCACGGCCGCAGTACCGAGGTATTTGGCGAAGCGTCGCTGTCGCGCAAGAAGGCCGACAATCCCAACTTCGTCCATCACGGCTGGTCACTGAGCCTGACCGCACGCAGCACCGCCGGCACACTGCTCTCCGATGCGCGCTTCAGCCAGCTGATGGCCGATGCCAAATGGATCGACGCGTTTGGCGCCAACGATCGCAACCGACTGATCCTGCGTGGCACGGCTGGCGTCACCTGGACCAACGACTTCACTGCACTGCCTCCGCAACTGCGCTTTTTCGCTGGTGGCGATCGCTCGATCCGAGGCTATGGGTTTCAGGAAGTCGGTCCGCTCAACAGTTTCGGTCGCGTCATTGGTGGCGAAAATCTGCTGGTCGCCAGCACCGAAGTGGAGCATTACTTCACCCGCACCTGGGGCATGGCGGCATTTGTCGACGCCGGCAACGCGTTCACCGGCACCAATTACAGCCCAGTCATCGGCGCCGGTCTCGGCGTACGCTGGCTGTCGCCGGTGGGCATGATCCGCGTTGATGTCGGCACACCGATTCACAACTCGCGCGAAAGCGGCTTTGAATTGCACCTCGTGATCGGACCGGATCTATGAGTGATGTGAATGCCATGAACCCGTCCGCTTCTTCTGCCAAGCCGCCACTGCGTCACCGGCTGCGCTGGATCGGCGCGATTTTATTGCTGCTCTTTGTATTGATCGTCGCGGCCGCCGCATGGCTGCTCGGCACCTCATCCGGTCTGCGCTTTGCGCTGGCACACGCGCAATCGATGACTCATGGTGCACTGCAGGTACAACAAGCCGACGGACGTCTGATCGGACCGCTCGATCTCTCCGGCGTGCGCTATCGCGACGGCACCGGGCTTGATGCACAGGTCGCCACCGTCCATCTCGATCTGCGCATCTGGCCCCTGTTGGGCAAACGGTTACACGTGCTGGACCTCAATGTCGATGGCGTCAACGTAGCCCTGCCGTCGAACGCATCACCAACGGAAAAAAGCGACTCGACCTTTTCATTGAGACCGCCGCTGGATCTGTTGCTGGATCGCGTGCATGTCGGTTCCGTAACAATCACCCAGGCCAAGCAGACCGTGTTCGCCTCGAACAAGCTCGACCTCGCCGGCAGCTGGACCAGCAAGGGCATCGAACTGCACCAGCTCGATCTGCAGGCACCGGATGGCCACGCCATGCTCGACGGCAATCTGGCCGTGGGCAAGAATTACCAGGGCAACGGCAGTGCCAGCTTTGCGTGGAAGATCGACACCACGGACTATGCCGGCAGCCTCACCGTGCATAGCGACGGCCAGCGCGCGCATGTGGATTTAAAACTTCAACAGCCAACAGTCGTACAATTGCAACTCGATCTGAGCCAGAGCGGCGACTACGTCTGGACGGCCAAACTCGATGCGCCAACTTTCGATCCCAAACCGCTGCTCGGCGAGAGTTCGCTGAAGACGCTCGCGTTGTCGTTGCAAGGCCACGGCGACCGCTACAGCGCTGTTCTCGATGGCACGCTCAACCTCAACGCCTACAAGCTGCTGTTGCAACCGCTCAGCGTGCAGTTCGATCACGACCTGAAGACGCTGACCCTGCGCCAACTCAACCTGGGCTCACCGCAGATCAAGGGGAGTGTGGCGGCCAGCGGCACCGTGCAACTCGATGCGCAGCCAGTAAGCGCCGAGCTGGCCATCCAGTGGAACGACCTGCAACTACCGGCGGAGTTGGCCGGCCAGCCGCTGACCAGTCACGGCACACTGAAAGCCAGTGGCAGTTCCAACAACTATCACGCGGAAGGCGATGTCGCGATCGGCCCACCCGGCAAGCTGGCGTCACTGGCGCTGAATCTCGACGGCACACCGCAGCAGATTGCTTTGCATACGCTAGCGCTGAAGCAGGTGCGTGGCGGGATGCAGGTCAACGGCACGTTGACCCTTCAGCCGGCACTGGCCTGGCAGGTCGATGCCACCGCCGATCAGCTCGATCCCGGCCAGCTGCTAGCTGGCTGGAACGGCGCGCTGAACTTCGACATCGCCAGCCACGGCACGCTGCCGCAGAACCGTCCCGACGTGACGCTGGAAATCCGCAAACTCAACGGCACGCTGCGCAAGCGCGCGATCAAGGGCGACGGCATGCTGCATCTTTCGCCCAACGAAGTCGTCGACGGTCAACTCAATCTCTCCTCGGGGGACAGCACCGTACGTGTGAGCGCGAAAAGTTCAGGCGGCGGCGCTGCCAACAATATTGCGCTGGATCTTGCCGTCACCTCGCTGGGGGATTGGCTGCCCGATGCCAGCGGTCGATTGAATGGCGCGTTCCATCTTCGCGGCCGGCAGCCGAAGCTCAGCGTCGACGGCCAGCTGCAGGGGCAGTCCATCGCCTACCAGCAGCAGCGCGTCGCCAGCCTGCAGCTCGATGCCAACGTGCCGGACATCAGCAACCCCGGCGGCAAGTTCAACCTGCAGCTGCACGGCGTGAATGCCAGCGGTCTGCTGTTTTCGCAGATCAGCCTGCTAGCCAGCGGCACAGCAGCGCAGCACCATCTGAATCTCGATGCGCGCGGCACGCAGCTTTCAGCAGTGCTGGCGTTGAGCGGTGCGCTGAAAGGCTCCGACTGGCGCGGCACGCTGTCCACGCTAACACTGGAGCCGCAAGGCTTGCCTGGCCTGCGCTTGCAGCAACCGGCGCAGCTCGCCTACGTTGGCGGTGCAATGAGCATGTCGGAAATGTGCCTGAGTGCTGGCGATCCGCTGCTATGCGTGCAGGCCAAACAGGACAAGGCAGGCAACCTCGATGCCAGCTACCGCTTGCGCCAGCTACCACTCGCGCTGCTGATGAATGCTGCCGGTGAAGCCAATCTGCCGGTGCGCGCTGACGGTACGCTGGAAGGCAGCGGCAACATCCGTCGCAACGCGGCTGGAGCGCTGAGCGGCACCGCATCAATCACCTCGGCAAACGGCAGCGTGACCTATACCGACCACGCCGACGAGCCGCTGCTGACCTACAACCAGTTGGGCATCAACGCTACGCTCTCGCCGGACAGCCAGCGCGTCGAGCTGCACGGCGGCCTCGACGGCGGTGGACGTCTGGACGGCCAAATCATCGTCAGCGGTGCGCAGCAGTCGCTCAACGGCCAGCTCGATCTGCGCCTCAACAAACTCGGTTTCATCGAGCTGCTGACCAGTCAGGTAGCCAACGTGAAGGGCGCGCTAGGCGGCAGTTTCCGTATTGGCGGCACTTTGAAACAGCCGTCTGTTCTCGGCAACGCCACCCTCAGCGACTTTGCCGCCGAAGTGCCCGCCGCCGGTCTCAAGCTCACGCAGGGCAAGGTGGTGGTCAGTGCGCTGGATGCGCAGCACTTCCGTATCACGGGCAACGTGCAGTCCGGCAAGGGCACGTTGGCGATCGATGGGAGCGGTGACCTTGGTGCCAGTGCGCAAACGACGATCACGCTCAAGGGGAGCCAGTTCACCGCCGCCGACATTCCTGCCGCCAAGGTTGTGGTCTCACCGGATCTGACCATCAAGCAGGATGCCAAAGGCATCGATGTTGGCGGCGGTGTCACGCTGGACAGCGCTGACGTCAATCTCGACAAGCTGCCCGGCGCCGGCGCCACCAAAGCCTCGCCAGACATCGTGGTCGTCGATCAGGAACAGCAGGAGCAAGCTGCCAAAGGGCTGCCGATCAGTGCGCAGGTGAAAGTCGATCTCGGCTCCAAGACCCACCTGATCGGCAAGGGTCTGGATGGTCACCTCAGTGGCCAGCTCACGGTCAGCGAAATACCCGGACGCGCCACTACCGGTCGCGGCCAGATCGGTGTGGACGGCACCTATAAAGCCTACGGTCAGAATCTGCAGATCGAGCGCGGTCAGCTGCTGTTCGCCAGCACGCCGATCGACAACCCCGGCCTCAACATCCGCGCCGTGCGCAAGATCAACCCGAACGCCACCGTCGATGACGGGCAAGTGGTCGGATTACTGATTGCCGGCACCGCGCAGCGCCCAAGCGTTACCGTGTTCTCCAATCCCGTGATGGAACAATCCGACGCACTGTCATACCTGATCACTGGCAAGCCGCTATCGGATGTGAAAGGTGGCGAAGGCAGTGCCGTCAGTTCCGCTGCGCAGGCACTGGGCTCGGCCGGCGGTAATTTCCTGGCAAAGCGGATCGGATCGCGCTTGGGCGTAGACGATATCGGCGTCAGTAATAGCGACGCACTGAACGGCAACTCCGCGTTTACCGTGGGTAAGTATCTGTCACCGCGGCTTTATCTCAGCTATGGCGTTGGCCTGTTTGAATCCGGCCAGGTAATTACGCTGCGTTATCGCCTCACCCAACGCTGGAACTTCGAGGCGCAGAACGCTACCGACTTCAACCGCGCCAGCCTGAACTATCGCTACGAACGGTAACTGTCGCGACAGCAACCGTTCAAATCACGCCCTGATAATCCACCTCACGCCACACTTCCGCTTGAAATCACGAGTGCGGACTAAGAAAGCTGCAAGTTCTCGACAGGAAGCGTCTTCGAACAGAACGTCTCCGAAAGGAATTGCAGGAAGGATTTGGATTTCCGTACTTTCACCCATTTACCTGAGAGGTTGCCCCGTGCCCCGTATGCCGCTTGCACGAAACACGATGTACACCCTGCTCTGCGCAGGCTTCGTAGTGATAGCAGGCTGCAATCAGCCAGCCACGCCGGCGCAGCCTCTTGCTAGTTCCGCATCGGCCCCCGCACCGGCACAGACAGCCGCGGGCGCCCAACAGGCGGCCTACACACCGCCGTCCGCCGATCAGCTTTATCAAATGGTCGCGCCGATCGCGTTGTTCCCGGACAAACTCGTGGCGCAGGTGCTGGCCGGCTCGACCTATCCTGACCAGATCACCGCCGCTGATGGCGTGGTCGACCAGAATCCGAACCTGAAAGGTGATGCGCTGCAGACCGCCATCGCCCAGCAGCCATGGGATCCCAGCGTCAAAGGCCTGACCGTTTTCCCCAGCGTGCTCGACCAGATGGCGAAGAACGTTGACTGGACGACTTCGCTTGGTGAAGCGTATGTCAACGATCCAACGGACGTGATGAATGCGATCCAGGTCATGCGCCAGCGCGCGTCGTCGCACGGCAGTCTGCGCAGTTCCACGCAACTGACCGTGCAGACACAGACGGCAACGCCCGTCGATTATCAGAGCGATGGCGGCCAGCCGGTATATTCCGTCGTGCCCGCACCGACCCAGGTGATCGAAATCCAGCCGAGCAATCCGGACACCGTTTATGTGCCGGAGTACAACCCGCAGGTCGTCTACGGTGAAGAGGTTCCCTATTATCCCGGTTATGTCTATGAACAACCGCGCGGATACAGCGGCGGCGATCTCATTGCCGCAGGCGCCATCGGTTTCGGCGCAGCGATCCTGGTCGGCTCGCTATTCGGTCACCACCATGATGGTGGTTATGGCGGCGGTGGTGGTTATGGCTGGAACAATTGGGGCATGAACTGGGGTGGTCACGGCGGCGGCGGTGGTGGCTATGGCGGCGGCTACGGTGGCGGCCGTCCGGCTGTGGTCTACAACAACAACACCTACGTCTCGCGTTCCACCACGGTGATCAATCACAACAACGTCACCAATAACAATTACGGCAACAACCGTACGGTCAACAACATCAACAACAACCGGAACGTTGGCAACACCGTGGTCAACAATCGCCCGGGTGCAGCCGCAACTCCTAACTTCGGCGCTAACGCCGCCGCCCAGCGTGCTCTTCCGGGTCAGCAGGGCGCGCGCGGCATCGCCGGCAACCCGGCCGTGGCTCATGCAAATGTGGCCGCTGCAGCACACGCCCCGATGAGCATGCCGCACTTCAACGGCGTACCGCAACGCGGTGTGACCACGGCGCAAAGCGAGCGCGCCGTGGGACACGCAGCGCCGAACAACCTCGCACATTCCAACGTGGCAAACACGCAGCACGGCTTGCCCGGCGCTCAGCAAAATCGTGAGGCAGTGAATCGCGCCAACGGTGCCGAACAACATACGGCGGCACAGACTCATGCCGCATTTGCACCCCAGCAGCACGTGAATACACCAGCGCAGCAACACGCAACCGCACGACCGGTCGAAGCACAACATTTCAACCAGCCGGAGCGGCAGGCGCCGCAGCAACGACAGGCCGCGGCTCCTCGCGAGACGGCTGCGCCACGCCCAATGGCGCAGCCGCGTCCGCAGGAAGTGGCCCGCCACGAGCAAGCAGCACCGCGTCCGCAGCCGCACAACAGCGGTGCTGCTCACCCTGCGCCACATCCCGCCGCAAAGCCAAAGCGCAAGGATGACGACAAGCACCGCTGATTGCTCTTGATAGCTCACCGACCGATCAGGTGAGGCGCCATGGACGGCATCACGGCTTAACAACGATCACTGCCTTGCCCTAAGCAGTAATCGCTTTACCTGAAACGGCTGACTGTTTGGACGATGCATGAAAGCATCGGATCCAGACTCGTCGGCCGTTTTATTTCACTGCGCGCTGGTCGCCAGATAAGCCGACGGCGTTTTTCCAAAGCCTGCTTTGACATTCCACGAAGTGTTGTTGGCAATCACTTCGGTGTCGCCTGTTTCGAGGTCTTTCATGACGGCCTTGGCAACGTGCTGTTACCAAGGCCCTTGGTCATGTCGGTCTCGATCAGTCCGGCATGTACGTCAATCACCAAGATATTTTCCCCGCTTGGATCGTTTCGCAGGCCATTGGTAAGCGACCACGCTGCCATCAGACAACAGCGTTTCACCACGCACCGTGATGCCGGCGTTGTTGATCAGCAGCCCCACATCGACGCACTGCGCTACGCACGCGGTCGTGCTAACGTCAACGCAGGCTGCTGAATCGACAGGGTCCTTGACGGAGATTGTCTGATGTTCGCCAAATTCTTTTTCCCTGCAATGCTGCTGATTGCCGCCACTGCAGCACAGGCGCAAAACCCAGCGCCGGCCATCAAACCGCCAACAGCTGAAACACTGACACCGCAACAGAAGGCGTTGCAGGCAGAGCTCAACAGTGTAGGTCCGCAGCTAGTCGCTCTCGCTACCCAGATCGCCGAACTGATCGACAAGAACAAGGCCGACGAGGTTTGGGACAACGCATCCGGGATTGCCAAGGCTATCGTTGCCAAAGACGTCTTCGTGAGCCAGATCACCGCAGAACGTGCGCCGCTCGGCGCGGTCAAATTGCGGCAACTCAGCGGACTTGGAAGCCTCGTCTCCGACGGTCGCGTGGCCGCCAAGGGCGGACCCACCACTCCCGCCGGCATTTACATCAACGTAGCCTTTGCAACCCAGTTCGGTACCGACCCAAAGCCTGTACGCGAACGGGTGTCGTTCCATCTCGACACCGACCAGCGATGGCGAGTGACCGGCTATACGCTGCGCTAAGTCACTCGTCGCAATAAGAGTGCCGAGACAAGCGCACCTATTGTTTGCGCGCTACGCTAGCCAATGCCCAAGCCGTCGATGCCTGTAATAGCCACACTATCGAAGCCGGCCAGCTCGGTGAAACGGCGGCCGCGCTCTGCGTAATCCTGGAATTGATCAAAGCTTGGTGCGCCGGGCGAGAGCAGAATCACGCCACCGTTGCTGGTTCGCGCTTCTGCCTCGGCAATCGCAGTGGCAAGATCATCGACACGTACCATCGAACAGCGGACGTCAACGGTACGCAGCGCGGCTTCAATGCGCGTGCCATTGCTGCCCATGCAGATAATCGCATGGGGTGGCGTGGCGCTCATTGCCTCGACGAAAGCAGTCCAGTCGACACCGCGATCGTAGCCACCGACAAGTACCGTCACCGACTGACCGCGCAGGCTTTCCAGAGCGGCCAGCGTTGCTTGTGGCGTGGTGCTGATGGAATCGTTGATCCAGTGAAATCCGTTGCGTTCACCCAGTGGCTGCAGGCGATGCGGCAAGGGAAGGAAATTCGCCAGCGAGGGCGCCGCCGCCAGCGCATCCATGCCGATATCAGCCAATGCCGCGAGCGCGGCGCAGGCGTTCAGCGCATTGTGCAAACCGGGCGCAGCGAGCTGGGCGGTCGGAAAAACTTCGTCGGCACCGCGACGGATAAAACCATCGGCCACATGCCAGCCGGATAGCTGTCCGAACAGCAAGCGGTGCGGATGCTCCTGCGTACGCTCCATCAGCACGGGCTGCAGCGCATTGACCAATAGCTGGCGAGAGGCATCGACCAGTCGCAGCTTGTCGATAACGTACTGCTCGCGCGAGCCGTGCCAGTCGAGGTGCTCTTCGTACAGGCTGGTTATGACGCCCAACTCCAGCGAGGCGGCTTCGCCGGTCTGGAAACTGGACAGCTCGATAACCCAGAGTTCGGCCGATTGTCCGCGCAACTCAAGCAGAGGCAAACCGATATTGCCGGCCAACGCCGTGCGCACGCCGAGCGATCGCGCGAGGTGAGCGATCATCGCACTGGTGGTGCTCTTGCCCTTGGTACCGGTCACGGCGATCACGTGTGCACCGGGGTTTTCCGCAAACCACAGCGCGGTACCCGAGGTGAACTGCGTACCGTGCGCCTGCGCGGCGAGGATGGCCGGCTTGTATGCGGAAATGCCCGGCGATTTCACCACTACGTCAAAAACACTCAACGCGATAGCATCCGGCTCCTGGCCACGGACGATGAGTGCATTGTCGAAGCGATGCGCAGCGTCGATTTCCGATTCACTGCAATACAGCGTCAGCGGCAGGTGAGGCAATTGCTCGCGCACCGCGGCGATCGTCGCCCGGCCCTCGCGACCAAAACCCCAGACCGCGACGCGCCGATCCGCCAGTTCGGCAATACGCATCAGCCGATGGTCGCCAGCGCCGGCTGCAAACGTGCCGGCACGCGATGCTCGGTATCCGGCCGCAGCCATGGTTCCAAAGCCAGCTGTGAGGCATCGAGCTGCGGCAAAATTTCACTGCGGAAGCGTGCAACCAGTGCATCCTCCTGCCACTCCGGTCGCTGGCTCAGCGCAAACATTGCGGCACGCGCCTCGGCACCTTCGCCCACGCATTCGAACGGCTTGTGGTCCTGGTACTCCATCAGGGCATCGAAGCCGGCCGACTGCGTTTCGTCATCGAGCAGGTTGCGTCCAAAAATACCCAGTAGCCGTGGCTTGGAAAGGAACGGCGCCAGTGCAAGAAACACAAAGTGGCACTTCGGGCAGTGCCCGCACCAGCGATCGGCCGGCTTGGGCCCGAGCAGCTTGAAGTTGCGGTTGCAGCTGGAAAACGTGTCGAAATACGGCGTAAGTTTGGCAAACGCGCGCGTGATTGCCAGCTCCGAATACGGACGCAGCAGCGAGCAGTAATCCAGATCGGCAGCAACGTGCGTGTGCAGCCAGTCGCCCAATAGCTGCTCGAACGCGTAGCCCTTGCTCCACTGGTGATTCACCTGCAGGCCGTCGTACTCCAGCGTGGCCACCGAAGCCGAACGCTCGTTGGCGAACGCAATGGAATCGTAGCCATAGAGAATCGCTGCCGCCGCGAGGATAGCCGAGTTCACCGCCGTCACCGGGATATGACCGTTCCATGCACCGAGCCGGTTCAACTCGAACAGGCCCGGTGCAAGTTCGCGCTGAATATTGAGCATGGGCAGGCCAGTACGCTCGGCGCAGGCCGCGATCAACGGCGAGTTGCCGACCCATACCGCGGTCGCCTCGCCGCCGATGGCCTTGATCGCCTCAACTGCCACCAGCGAATCCTTGCCACCGCCAATCGGCACCAGGGTGCGCTTCGGCAGGCCGAGAGATCCTGCTGCCGACTGTGTGGAACCACCTCGCGGAAAGATGATGCGTCCGCGCAGATCCAGAGCGTTGCGATACGCGAATTCGGCCAGCCCGTGCAGGTACAGCGCATCGAGTACATCGGCGGTTGCGTCGTCCAATGAGCCATCAGCCACTTCGATCGTTGGCGGCACGCCTGCCTTGTAGTAGCTGACGCCGGCAATCAGGTGCAGCAGCTGCAGCGCACGCCCGAAGGCTTCGGCTCGCTCGGGCGGCAGCACCGGCACATCGGGAAAGTAAATCTTCTCGATCAGCTCATCACCGTCATCGAACGCATAGACCAGCTCGGCCACGCCATCGGCATAGGCGTGACGGACGAAACGAAACACCTGGGTCAGGCGGGGTTGAATCACGTTTATCACCTGCTGTTGTTTCCTAGCCCGAGTACGACATCAATCAAGAATGATCTCTTCTGCCGGACCACGCAGATTATATGGCGAGGACATCACTTGGCCGTAGGCGCCGGTGGTGGCAATCAGCACCACATCACCCTCATGGCTTTCCGGCAGGCGGCGATCATTGCCCAGCACGTCGCCGGATTCACAGATTGGCCCCACGACCTGGTACATCGCCGTGGCTGGCTCGTTGAAGCGAGTGAGATTGACGATTTCGTGCCAGGCGTCGTACAGCGCGGGACGGATCAGGTTGTGCATGCCCGCATCCACGCCCAGATAGCGCCAGCTGCCCTTGCCCTTGAGCTGGGTGACCTTGGCCAGCAGCACACCCGCCTCGGCCACCAGAAAACGGCCCGGTTCCATCCACAACTGGTAGCGTGGATACAGCCGCTTCACCTCGACCAGCGCTTCACCGACGGCATCGAGATCCAGCGGCTGCTCGCCGGGATGCGATGGCACCCCGAGGCCACCGCCGATATTGAGAAACTCCACCGAAGGAATTCGCTCGGCGAGACTGGCCAGCTGCGCGTAAACCTCAGCCCAATGGCCCGGCTCCAACACGCCCGAGCCCAGGTGTGCATGCAAGCCGACGATACGCGCGTGACGTGCGGTAGCCAGGTGCACGAAGGCATCGAGCTGATCCAGTGGCAGGCCAAACTTGCTGGTACTGCCTCCGGTACGCACCTTATCGTGGTGGCCTGAGCCGCGACCCAGATCGATGCGTAGGCTGATGTCGTGGCCGTCGAACGTTTCGACCCAGTGCTCCATCGGATGCAGCGAGTCCAGCGTCACCATCACACCAGCCTCCAGCGCATCGCGGTAGTCACTGCGCGGCGCGAAGTTGGGCGTGAACAACCTCGGTGTCGAGGCAGGCACGGTCTCGGCAACACGCGCCAGTTCGCCTGGCGACACACACTCCAGCCCCAGCCCTTCCTCCGCCAGAACGCGCAGGATCGCCGGATGCGAGTTGGCCTTGATCGCATAGAACAGGCGATCCACTGGCAGCTTGGCCTTCAAAGCACGAGCGCGTTCCCGTACGGTGCCTAGGTGATAGACATAGCGAGGGCTGCGCTGCTCAGCCAGTTGCATCAGCTGCGTGCGTGCGTGCAACCACCACGCTTCATCATGCGCTGCGGCCTCGGCACCGTAGAGCCGCTCCCAGGTCGGACCGAACAGGTCGGCATCGTCGGTGCGCATGGCGCCGGCGCGCACCAGTTGCTCGTGCAGCTGCGGCAGCAAGTCGTCCACGACATTTTCATCGACCACGAAGGTCAGGTTGAGGTTGTTCGACGACTGCGAAATCATGTGTACGCGATGCTGGCCGAATTCGGCCATTACCGGATTCAACCGATGCAGCATTGAGCGCATGCCGCGTCCCACCATGGTCACCGCTGCGCATGGCGCAATCACCTTGACCCGGCAGACCTTGGCCAAATCGGTGGCCAGCGCGGCCAGAACATCGGAATCGAGCAGGTTTTCCGTAGGGTCCAGCGACACGGTCACGTTGGTCTCGGCCGAGCCGATCAGGTCCACCGACAGGCCGTGCTGCTTGAACTGGTTGAATACGTCGGCCAGAAAGCCGACCTGCTGCCACATGCCGACCGACTCCATCGACACCAGGGTGATGCCTTTGCGCGTGCTGATCGCCTTGATGCTCGCCGCTTCCTCGCGCAGCTCCGGCCCGATCCGCGTGCCGGCCAGCTCCGGTCGATTGGTGTCCTTGATCAGCAGCGGCACACGCGGCAGGCGCAACGGCGAAAGGCAACGTGGATGCAGCACCTTGGCACCAGTAGTGGCGATTTCCTGCGCCTCTTCGTAATCGAGCCGCCGCAGCAGGCGCGCACCCGGCACTTGCCGCGGGTTGGCGGTAAACATGCCGGCCACGTCGGTCCAGATTTCCACCCGCAGGGCCTTGAGCAGTGCACCGAAATACGACGCCGAGGTATCCGAGCCGCCGCGACCCAGCAACACGGTGCGACCGCCCTTGTTCGATGCATCGTCCGGATCGACGCCTTCACGCGCGATGAAACCCTGGGTGATGAACACATCACCGCGTGCAGCGAGATGGGCTGCCAATACCGGATCCGGCTGCGAATCGACAATGGCTGAAAGCAGCCGCGTGCGTTCGTTCTGGTTCGGCAGGGTGACCGCCTCCAGACACTCGCGCGCGTCCAGCCATTCGGTTGCCAAGCCATTCGCGCTGAGAAAGGCCGCGCCGAGCGCGCTGGACATCAGCTCGCCATGCGCCTGCACTTGCGCCTGCCAAGCCAGATCACCACTGCCGTGAGCAGCAAGACCCGCGAGATCATGCAGCCTCGCCGCCAGCGTGTCGGGCAGGCCCAACTGCATGTGTTCCAGCAGATCGTGATGGCGCTGCGCGATGGCCTGCGCCGAGTCGATACGCGCATCCGATGTGGTCTGTACACAGAGATTCTTCAGCGCATCGGTGATGCCGGTCAGTGCGGACACCACCACCAGCACACGCGCGCCCTCGGCACGACGACTGGCAACCAGTTCGAGAATGTTCTGCCAGCGTGGCAGCGTCGCCACGCTGGTGCCCCCGAACTTCATCACGATCCAGGGGGCGCCCACAGGCAAAGGTACAAGATTGGTCTGGGTCACGGGCGTTGGTTGTCAGCGAGGGAAAAAGTCATCCAGCCAGTGTTGCGCTGCAGAACGAAAATGGCAATGGTCTTTGATTATTGGATGTTTAGACGTTTAGACTTCCATAGAACTCTGCCATGGAAATCCATCCAAACGCTTACACCACCGCGACGGGAATTCGCCCGATCTTCGCCTGCCATTCCTTCGGCCCCGTCTGGTGCACCGAGCTGCCGAGCGAATCGACCGCCACGGTGACCGGCATGTCCTGCACGGTGAACTCGTAAATCGCCTCCATGCCGAGATCGGCAAAACCGACCACCCGCGAGGCCTTGATTGCCTTGGAAACGAGATAGGCCGCGCCACCCACCGCCATTAGATACACCGACTGGTGTTTCTTGATCGCCTCGATGGCGGCCGGGCCACGCTCGGCCTTGCCAACCATGCCAAGCAAACCGGTTTCGGCAAGCACCTGTTCGGTGAACTTGTCCATGCGCGTCGCTGTGGTCGGACCCGCGGGACCGACCACTTCGTCGCGTACCGGGTCGACCGGGCCGACGTAGTAAATGAAGCGCCCCTTGAAATCGACCGGCAACGCCTCGCCCTTGTTCAACATCTCGACCATGCGCTTGTGTGCCGCATCGCGACCGGTCAACAGCTTGCCGTTGAGCAGGAGCACATCGCCGGGTTTCCAGCTGGCGACGTCTTCCTTGGTCACGGTGTCCAGGTCGACGCGACGACCCTTCGAGGTGTCGTAGGTAAGCTTCGGCCAGTCTTCCAGCGATGGCGGATCGAGCATCACCGGGCCAGAACCGTCCAGCGTGAAGTGCGCATGGCGCGTAGCCGCGCAGTTTGGGATCAGCGCCACGGGCAGGTTCGCCGCATGGGTCGGGTATTCCTTTACCTTGATATCGAGCACGGTGGTGAGTCCGCCCAGACCCTGCGCGCCAATGCCCAGCGCGTTGACCTTGTCGTACAGTTCGACGCGCAGCTCTTCGCCGCGATTGCTCGCACCGCGTGCAATCAGCTCCTGGATGTCGATCGGCTCCATCAGCGCCTCTTTCGCCATCAGCATCGCCTTTTCGGCCGTGCCGCCGATGCCGATGCCCAGCATGCCCGGCGGGCACCAGCCCGCGCCCATCGTCGGCACCGTCTTCAGCACCCAGTCAACGATGGAGTCGGACGGGTTGAGCATGGCGAACTTCGACTTCGCCTCGGAACCACCGCCCTTGGCCGCGACGATGACATCGAGCTTGTCGCCCGGCACGATGCTGACGTTGATCACCGCCGGCGTGTTGTCTTTCGTGTTGATGCGCTTGCCGGCCGGGTCGGCCAGGATGCTGGCACGCAGCTTATTGTCCGGGTCGTTGTAGGCACGGCGCACGCCCTCGTTGATCATGTCGTCCAGCGACATCGTCGCGTCCCACTGCACGTTCATGCCGAGCTTGATGAACACCGTCACGATGCCGGTGTCCTGGCACAACGGTCGATGCCCTTCGGCGGCCATGCGCGAGTTGATCAGGATCTGCGCCATCGCGTCTTTGGCGGCAGGGCTTTCTTCGCGCTCATAGGCAGCAGCGAGCCCCTTGATGTAGTCGACTGGGTGGTAGTAGCTGATGTACTGCAACGCATCGGCAACGGACTGGATCAGATCGTCTTGCTTGATGATGGTCATGGGGCGGCTTTTGGTGGTTGGCCGGTACTGGCCAACGTTGATGGAAAAGGTGCCATGCGCCGGCGTGATCTGCCGCGCACCACCCGCCTATTGTGCCGCAAGCGGGCCATCCGAATCTGACTGTGTGGTGGCAAGGGCGGGGCGCTTGCCACTCAAGGCGTGCCAGTGGCATGGTTCCGAGCCTTTCCCCACAACCGTCATCGCCATGCCCCGTCGTTTCCAATACACCCAGCTCGACGTCTTTTCCGGCCGACTGTTCGACGGCAATCCGCTGGCCGTGGTGATCGATGCTGACGGGCTGGATACCGATACCATGCAGCGCATCGCGCGCTGGACCAACCTCTCCGAAACCGCCTTTCTGCTGACTCCGACACAGCCACACGCAGACTATCGCGTGCGCATTTTTACCACCCGGCAGGAACTGCCCTTCGCCGGGCATCCCAGCGTGGGCAGCGCCTATGTGGCGATCGAATCGGGCAAGGTCCGGATCGGCAAGCGCTCGCTGGTGCAGGAATGCGCGGCCGGGCTGTTGCCCGTGCGGGTCGACGGCGAAGGCGCATCGCGCATCATCCATGTACAGGCGCCATCCGCAACGATCGGTCGCTGCGATGAAGCGTTTGCAAATCGCGTGGCTGATGCCTTGCACACACCGGTGAACGCAGCAGCGATACGCAAGGTCAACAACGGCCCCGTATGGATAGTCTGCGATCTCGACGAGGCCGGCATTGTGCGCGCGCTAAGTCCAGATTTACCTGCCATCGCAGCGATCTGCGAGCGTGTGCCCGCCGTCGGTGCCTGCGTATTCGGGCGCGAGCACAACAGTAATACCGCGATGGCCGTGCGCGCATTCTGCCCAGCTGACGGCATGCCCGAAGATCCCGTCACCGGCAGCGCAAATGCTGCGATAGCGGCGTATCTGCAGGAAACGAACGGACTCGCCGCTTATGGCCAACGCTATCGCGCAAGCCAGGGCCGCGAGGTGGGCCGCAATGGCCTCGTGGAAGTCAACGTCGATATCACCACATCGGCGATCACGATTGGCGGCGCCTGTGTGATCGGCGTACACGGAGAACTACGGCTGAACTGAACCGGCTGTGCATTCACAACCAGGTTAAAAACAACAACGGCCGCGAATGCGGCCGCTGTTGTTTTTACAAAGACGCTGCCTTAGAAGCGGTATTCAGCAAAACCGGAATACACGCCAATGCTCTCGTTGCCTTTCACTTCGCCGCTATTGATACGAGCGTGATAACCGTCGTACGCCAGACCCAGGCTGAAATGCTGGTTGAAATCGTAGCCCACCGCGGCACCGACATAACCGCCGTTGCCATGGAAACGCTCCGAACCGAAGTCTTCGACGTTGGCATCTACCGATGAATGAAAAAGACCTCCGCGCGCGGAGACAAACATCTGGTTCTCGAACTTGTACTTGATGTTCAGACCCACCAGCGGCCCCTTGACTTTCACGCTGAATTTCTCGGTCACACCCGGCAGACCCGTGGACAGATTGGTTGTGGCCGTACCCAGACCGACATAGCCGGCTTCCACGCCGAAATCGACCTTGTAGCTCTGCCAGCTGTAGCCGGCGCGAATCGCACCGCTGGTGTCCGTGTTGTCGTTGAATCCGCTTTCGTGATATGTCGACTGGCCAAGATTGCCGTTGATGAAAAATGCTCCCTGATCGGTGGCCAAAGCGCTACCCGAGACAGCCGCCAGCACGCCAGCAACGGCGATCATTTGAATCTGCTTCATTTATGTTTCCCCTGTGTTGTTGCTTCCAGCCCGCCGCCTCATGCATGCGGGCGACGCATATTACAAATTCGGGTCAAATTAAGGAATTCATGTTTATGGCAGGGGTTCTGATGGCATCGACGGTATTGCGCATCACGCCGTGATGCCGCCATCGCTGCCTGTCCCGTTGAAAACGCAGACTTCTCCCGGCACGGACAATTTCGCAAGAACTTTCGACTTCAGCCTTGCCCACTTTCACACCGGACTGCGGTAATTTGCGACGAGGCGTGGCACCGAACGACAGGGGGGACGTGTTTCGCCGCTTATAGGGTATTTCTTGATGTAGCGCTTACAGCCTGACCGGAAGCGATGCCGCCTGGCAGCGATAAACCAGGGTCGTGTCGTGGATTAAGTGTCAGCGTCTTCTATCCTAAGAAGGAACTCCGATGACCCGCCATTTTCATCGCACGGCCCTGGCAACCTCCCTCGCCGTGGCATTCGCCAGTTTCAGCAGCGCCTCCCTTGCCGCCAACGCACAACCCGATGTCGACATGGGAGTGGCTTCCGGCAGCCAGACGACCACCGTCACGCTGACGCTCAAGTTGCATAACCAGCCGGCACTGGAGCAATACATCCAGGACACCGTGACACCGGGAAGCGCCCATTTTCAGCAATTTCTGACCACCAGCCAGTTTGCCAGCCAGTACGGCGCCACTGCGGCGGAAATTGCGCAGGTACAGACGTTCCTCAAGCAGAAAGGATTGACCAGCCAGGTGCTGGACAACCACATGACGATCCGCGCCACCGGCACGCTCGCCCAGTTTGGTGCAGCGTTCAGTACGCCCATCCACAGCTACGTATCGACGGCGTCCGGACAGCGGTTTCATCGCCCTTCGTCCACTGTCCTGCTGCCATCCGCGGTGGCCAATCTGGTCGTGGCGACGTCCGGCCTGAACAGTGAGAAAAAATATCTGTCACACCGGATCCAGGCACTGAACGTATCCGGCGTACCCACCAAGCCAAGCCTGAAATCGAAGCTTGCCACCACGGCACTGACAGAAACCGCCAGCGCTTCCACCGGCAACCCCACCGCCACGGGCGAGCCCGGCAGTTTCACCGTCGGCGATGTCGCCAATTTTTACAACATCAATCCGTTGTACAAGCATGGCGTTACCGGCAAGGGCAGTACCGTCGCCATCGTAACGCTGTCCAACTTTTATCCGGCCGATGCGCAGACCTACTGGACCGATATCGGCCTGACCACCAAGCCCAATCGCATCACCCAGGTGCATATCGACGGTGGCGGCGTGATCGACGACGGCAGCGGCGAAACCGCACTCGACGTGGAGCAGTCTGGCGGCCTTGCACCGGATGCCAACATCATCGTGTATGACGCGCCGAACGCAGGCAACGGTTTTGTCGACGCATTCGCGCAGGCCGTCTCCGACAACAAAGCCGACAGCATTTCCACCAGCTGGGGCGGCCCGGAAATCTACAACTTCGCGGCGCTCAATGTCACCGGTGCCAGCGTTACCGACACCAGCGACGTAGGCGACCTGCAGACGTTCCACCAGATCTTCCTCGAGGCGGCGGCGCAGGGACAGTCGGTATTCGCTGCCAGTGGCGACTCCGGCGCCTATGACACCGTGCGCGGCCTCGGCGTGGGCACCACACCAGGCACCTACACGGCACCACTGACGGTGGACTCGCCCGCTTCCGATCCGTACATCACCGCGGCCGGCGGCACCACGCGTCCCTATACCTACAGCTTCAGCGGTGGACCCACCGCGTCGGTCACGCAGGAAAGTGTCTGGGGTTGGGATTATCTACAGAACTACTTCGACACCAATTTCGGAGTCGGGGTCGTCGACGTGTTTTCGGTCGGCGGCGGCGGCGGCGTCAGCGTCTACTGGCGTACGCCGTTCTATCAGCTGTTCACGTCGGGCATCCGTACCAGCGAAACCAAGCAATCGCTGTCGTATGACGACCCCAGCGCCGGTCCCACCACGCTGCTGGAATTGCCTGCCCACTTCCGTGGCCGCAACGTGCCGGATATCGCGCTCAACGCGGATCCGGAAACCGGCTATACGGTGGTATCGACCTCCGATGGCGGCCTGATTTCCGAAGGCGGCACCAGCTTCGTGGCGCCGCAGCTCAACGGTATCAGCGCCCTGCTGACACAGAGCAATCATCATCGTATCGGTCTGTGGAATCCGCAGGTCTATGCAATGCAGAACATCTTCGGCTACGGCAAATACACACCGTTCACTGACATCCGTGCAGGCGACAACTGGTTCTACCAGGGAAAACATGGCTATGAGCCGGGCGCCGGCATCGGCACGCTGGACGTCGCCAATCTGGATCTGTACCTGAAAAGTGGACTCTTCAGCTTTCGTCGCTGATTAGTCGTGGAAACGGGACGCTGACGGTGGCGATATCACCACCGTCAGCGACTTGCAGGACGTGCGCTGATTCGTGCGTAACGACGGCGTTGCAGGGACTTGCTGCCACTCCATTGAAACGCCATGCTCTTGCGTTGTTTTCAACCATGGCCTGGTGAATGAGTTCCTCTCCGATACCCACCGGTTATCTCCGCAGCCTTCGCCCGTGGGACGCCGCCCTGATTGTGGTGGGCGGGATTATCGGCGGCGGCATTTTTCTCAACCCCGGCATTGCCGCGCAGCGCACTGATTCGGGGCTGACGCTTTTGCTGATGTGGGTGGGCGCCGGCGTGCTCACGCTGATTGGTGCACTCTGCTATGCCGAACTGGGGGCACGACGGCCGCAGGCGGGCGGCAGCTATGTCTATATGCGCGAGGCGTTTGGCCCACTGGCCGGCTTCCTGTTCGGCTGGACGATGCTGCTGGTGATCTATTCGGGATCGAGTGCCGCTGTGGCGACGATCTTCGCCAGCTATGCGTGTGCTCTGTTTGGCCTGCCTCCGGCGGCGTGGGGACTGCCACTGACGGTTGGCGCATTGGTTATCGTGGCCGGCCTCAATTTATTTGGATTGAAGCTGGGCGCGCAGATCCAGAACCTATTCGCCTTACTCAAGCTGCTGGCAGTGGCTGCGCTGGTGGCGTGCGGACTGTTTCTTGCTGGCGCGGGTCACGGCCAGGTGCTGGCGGCGGACCCTGCGCGTCACGGCGTGGGCTTCATGGGTGCGGCGCTGCCGGTGCTCTTCGCCTATTCGGGTTTCACCTACCTCAACAATCTGGCCGGCGAAATCCACGATCCCCAGCGTACGCTGCCCCGCGCGCTGATGCTGGGCATGCTGCTGGTGATCGTGGCCTATGTGCTGGTCAACGTGGCTTATCTGGCCGTGCTGGGACATGCCGGACTGGCGGCCAGTCACGCGCCCGCGGCGGACGTCATGCAACAGGTGTTCGGCCCGATCGGTGCGCGGGTGATCGCGCTGGGCGTAGCGATTTCCGCGCTGGGCTTCTGCAACATCACCTTGGTTGCCGGTGCGCGCGTGCTGCAGGTCATGGGCGAGGATGGGCTGTTTTTCCGCTCGGTGGCACGACTGCATCCGCGCTATCACACGCCGAACATCGCGCTGCTGCTGCTGATCGCATGGTCCATCGTATTGACCCTCTCGGGCACCTACGGCCAGTTGCTGGATTACGCCACCTTCGGCGATTGGCTGGCCTGCGCAGTGGGCGTGTCCACGCTGTTCTGGTATCGCCGCCACGACGATGCTACAGCGCGCTTTCGAGTGCCTGGCTATCCCTTGATGCCGCTGATATTCATTGCCGTGATCGCATGGGTGGTACTGGCGACGATGCGCGACAACCCCATGAACGCAGGCATCGGGCTGGCGATTATCGCCGCAGGCGCGCCGGTGTATTTCATCTGGCGTCGTCTATTCGGCCTCAAGCCGTAGTGTTTGCCACAAGTGGCGTCGTTTATTCGGCTTCAAGCCGTAATGCTTGCCACAAGTGGCGTCGTCTATTCGGCTTCAGGTCGTAGTGTTTGCCACAAGTGGCGTCAGCTGTTCCGCAATGCTTGCCACAAGTGGCGCAGGTTGTTCAGCGGTTGCCGCCTAAGCAATGCGACAATGCGTGGACAGCTTTTGAGGAGATTTTGAATGGCGCTTGCGCAAGCCCAGGCTCTGCCGGCAACCACCGGCACCATCGTGCCCGACAAAATCCGTGACGGCATCGACCTGCTGATCAACGGCGAGAACTACCGCCACACGGGTGATCCGCAGATGCCGCTGCTGTGGTACCTGCGTGACGTACTGCGACTCACCGGCACCAAGTACGGCGGCGACCACGGCGAGAACGGCGCCGACCTGATACTGCTCAAGGGTAAGGCGACCTCCGCGATTTCGGTAACCGTCGCCAAAGCCAGCGGTATGGATATCGTCACCATCGAAGGCCTCGCCGCCAACGACGGCACCCTACATCCCGTGCAGCAGGCCTTCATCGACGAGGATGCGATCGGCTGCGGCTACTGCACGCCTGGCTGGATCATCGCCTCGGTCGATCTGCTCAAGCGCAAGAAGCAACCCAGCGACGACGACATCGACACGCTACCCAACGTCTGCCGCTGTGGCTGTCAGACGCGCGTGCGCCGCGCGATCAAGCGCGTGGCCGCCGGCAAGGCAGGCCTGCCATGAGCGACGATCTCTTGAGCGATCACGTCAGCAATCGCGGCATTCGACTGTCACGTCGCCGCTTTCTTCAGGTGCTGGCCGGCGGCGCTGGTGCGTTGATGATCGGCATCCGCATGGCTGACGCGGCCGATGTCGACGTACCGTTGCCACCATCGCTGCTCGGCGACACCTTTTACGGCATCGGTGCCTACGTGCGCATTGATACCGACGGCAATGTGCTGATCGGTGTGCGCGATCCGGACACCGGCACCGGCGTGGCCACCTCACTGCCACGCATCATCGCCGACGAGCTCGACGCCGACTGGAACCGCGTCAGCGTGGTGTCGCTAGGCCTGGGCGTAACCAACAACAATGGCGAGCCGAGCTGGATCTACGGGCGCCAGGTGGGTGGCACCGGCGGGTCGATTTCAGCCGCGTGGGCCGACCTGCGCCAGGCTGGCGCAGTGGCGCGTTGGCTACTGCTGCAGGCTGCCGCGCGTCGACTCGGCGTACCGGCCGACCGACTGCGCTGCGAATCCGGCACTGTGATCGCGCTGGACGGCCGCCGCTTTACCTACGGCAGCCTGATCGAAGACGCCAGCAAGATCGACATGCCCAACAGCGTCCCACCGCTGAAAACTGCCGAGCGCTATCAGCTGATCGGTAACCCGGCCGGTGATGTTGACGCCCGTGAAATCGTCACCGGCCAGACGCGTTTTGCGATCGACCAGCAGTACGGCGACACGCTGACCGCCGTGGTGGTGCATTGCCCCTGGCCGGACGGCACGTTGGATGGCATCGACTTCACCGACACGCTCGCGGTCAAGGGCGTGGTGAAGGTACTGCAGCTCAATCCCGAGGCTGGGCAGCAGACTGGCACTACGCTGAGCACGATAGCCGTGGCCGTGGTCGCCGAAGACACCTGGTCCGCCCTGAAGGGTCGCCAGAAGCTCAAGCTCAAGTGGAAACCCGGCGCCAGCAACAGCGAAAGCAGCGATGCGCTGGAGCAACAGGCTGTCGCACTACTCGCCGGCAAGACCGACCCAACCACTCGCGTGCGCAACGATGGCGACGTCGATGCCGCGGGCAAAAAGGCCGCACGCCGGCTGGAAGCCACTTATTTTCAGCCGTGGCTGGCGCACGCCACTGCCGAACCCATGAACTGTCTGGTTCGCGTGGAAAAGGACAAGGCCACCCTGGTCGTGCCGACGCAAGCGCCGCAAAAAGCATGGGCGGTGGTACATCGCCTCACCGGTCTCACACCAGACCAGATCCAGATCAGCGTACCGCGTGTCGGCGGCGGTTACGGTCGCCGACTCGATCACGATTACGTGGCCGAAGCGGTCATGCTCGCAACCAACAAGGACATCAATAAATCCGTGCGGCTGATGTGGACGCACGAGCAGGATCTGGACCACGACTACTACCGCTCCGGCAGCGTGCATCAGCTCAGTGTCGTGATCGATCACAAGCGCCAGATCACCGGCTGGAATCAACGCATGGCCAGCGCCTCCACACTGGTCAACCGCGGCGTACCCGACAGTCGGCTGTGGACATCGGAAGTCGACGTCGATCAATTGCCCGCCGCACTGGTGTCCAACTACCGCAGCGACTGGTACGGGCAAACCTCGGCGATTCCGCGCGGACCGGCCCGTAGCATGCCGCACCTGAGCAACGCCTTCGCGGTGGAAAGCTTCATCGACGAAATTGCGCACAGCATGAAAGAGGACCCGCTCGACACGCATCTGCGCCTGCTCGGCGAAGCGCGCGAGGTGCCGCTCAGCGGCGGTGGCACGTTCGATACCGGCCGGCTGATCAATGTGCTCAAGTTGGTCGCCGATCGCATCGAATGGAAAAACTGGCTGCACAGCGTCAACGGTCTCGGTATCGCCTGCTGGCATTTCAACGGTGCCTATGTGGCGCACGCCATCGAAGTGGCGTCGAAAGATCAGAAGCTCGTGATCCAGCGCGTGGTCTGCGCGGTCGATGTCGGCCGCATCATCAACCCTATGGGTCTGGAAGGTCAGGTCGCCGGCGCCACGCTCGATGCGCTGTCTACCGCACTGAATCTTTCCATCACCTTCAAGGATGGCCAGATCCAGCAGCGCAGCGGCAAGGATTACCCGCTTGCCAGCATGGCGCAGCTGCCCGATGCGGTGGAAGTGATTACCGTGTCCGGTGACCGCGACCCCGCCGGCGCCAGCTTCCTGGCCATGCCCACCGCCGCCCCGGCGCTCGCCAATGCCGTGTTCCGCGCCACCGCCGTACGCATCCGCCGATTGCCGCTGACCAAGGAACTGTCGCGACTGTCGTAATATCTGTCAGCGCGGATAAATCTGTTGATAGTTTCATTCGGGAAAGCGGGTCTTGAAGACCCGCTTTCTTAATTTGCGACGCCAGCATTAGAGACGTTACGACAGGTACCTTTCTCGCTGTCGATACCGCGTAGTCAGATCAGCGGAAGGCAAGACAGCGCCAACGTACGTTCCTCCAGACGCCGCAGCGCGCCCTGCATCATGAGCCACAGACACTTCCCGCCGATGATTGGCCTGCCTTGGTAGATGGAGTCGGGCAACTTGTCAGCTGAACAGAACTAAACGATACTTATTCGTATTAACAGGTGGCCAGCCAACGCCAGCAGCCTGATGGCGTTGCTCGCCTTGGCCACCCCCACAAGCCTGGCGATCAACCGTGCTGACTTGCCAGGGACTTCCTCTTTTGAAAAACGCTACGCCTCAGCGTCGCTTTGCGCCGTTTGCTTGTTCGTTCAACCGCCACAACCGCTACGTTCCCCACGCTCGCGCGCACCGCATGTACCTATTGGTGGCTGCCATGACGATCGCCATGGCAGGGCATGCCAGCGACACCACACCGCAAACGACTGTCGACGCCGCTCCAGCCGACGTAAAGACCAGCGCCAGCGCACACGCAAAGACACTTTCCAAGGTTACCGTGACAGCGCAGAGCGCCACGGGGTACGTCGCCAACGACGACAGCGCAGCGACAAAAACCGATACGCCGATCATCGAAACACCGCAGTCCATTTCGATCGTGACGCGACAACAGATCGACGATCAACAACCGCAAAGCCTGAACGAGGCGCTGCGCTATTCCCCCGGCGTAGTGCCGGAAACGCAAGGAACCGCCTCCAACTTCTGGGGCGCCAACAGTCTGCAATTGCGCGGATTTACACCGGGCGTCTTTCTGGATGGCCTGCAAGACGACAGCTCAACCAACGACATGGTCGATCCGTATTTCTACCAAAGTGTGGAGGTGCTCAGTGGACCGCCTTCGGTGTTGTACGGGCAAGCCAGCCCGGGTGGCATCATCGATGTCGTCAGCAAGCAGCCCACCGCGACACCGCTGCACGAAATCACGTTCGGCCTCGGCAACTACGATCGCTACCAGGCTGGCTTCGACTTCAGTGGCCCGCTCGACCAGGACGATCACTGGCTCTACCGACTGACCGGCATCGGACTCACACAGGCCACGCAGACGCCGTGGATCAAACACAAGCGTTACGGCATTGCGCCTGCGCTCACGTGGCGCCCCGACGAGAACACCTCACTGACCCTGCGGGCGAATTTCACCTACAGCCCCGACATGGGCGACTATTCCAATAGCCCTGCTGTCGGATCGGTACTGCCCAGTCCATTGGGCAAGGTCTCCGCGGACTTCAATCCCGGCGATCCGAGTTTCAACAAGGCCGAACAGCGCATGGGCATGATCGGCTATCAGTTCGAACATCATTTCAACGACATCTGGACGTTTCAGCAGAACGCACGCTTCACCGACAACCGCAACGAAGCCAACATGATCTGGCCAGATGGTCTGGAAGCCGATGGCGAGACACTCGATCGCTACGCGTTCGTTCGGCACATGAGTGCACGTTCCTACCTTATCGATAACCGTCTCACGGCGCAGTTCGATCTGGGTGCCATACAGAACACCATGCTGCTGGGCATCTCGTATTCGCGCTTCAACGAAAACTGGGTCTACGGCAGCAGCGTGGACGTACCACCGATTAATATTTTCGACCCGGTGTATGGCGTATCGGTACAAGGACCCAATCCGGATACGTTCAGCGCCGAGAACAATCACGCCAGCCAAACGGGCGTGTATCTGCAAGATCAGATGAGCCTGGATCATTGGCGCTTGCTGCTCGGCGTTCGCCAAGACTGGGTAAAGGAAGATCAGACAAGCAATGAGCCCAGTCTGGTCATCCCCAATCAACCCAGTAACAAGTTCACCTGGCGCACGGGCCTGGTCTATCTGTTCGATAACGGCCTGGCACCTTACGTGAGCTATGCCACATCGTTCCAGCCACAATTTGGTTCGATCACCACGAGCGGTGCGCCGGCGGTGCCGACCACCGGCCAGCAATACGAAGCGGGGCTGAAGTTTCAGCCGGCAGGGAGTAACAGTCTGCTTACCGCGGCAATCTATAACCTGACCGAGCAGAACGTGCCCGAATCCGATCCGCTCGATCCGGGTTTTGTGATCCAGGTCGGCGAGATCCGTTCGCGCGGACTGGAGTTGTCCGATCGCACCAGCCTCACCAATGATCTGAATCTGATCGCCAGCTACGCTTACACCGATTCGCGCTACACCAAGACTCCGGCTACCGACACAGGTTACAACGGCGTCTCGGCCGCGGTGCAAGGCAACTACCAATACGCGGTGCCGAAACAGACCGCATCGTTATGGCTCGATTACACCTTGCATGGCCATGTGTTGCAGGGTCTGGGCATGTCCGCCGGCGTGCGCTACGTCGGCTCGTCCTACGGCGACGATGTCAACTCGTTCAAGGTGCCAGCCTTCACGCTGCTCGATGCCGCCATTCGCTATGACGTCGGTGCGATTGATCCGGCGCTGCGTGGGTTGAAACTGCAGCTCAATATTTCCAATTTGCTGGACAAGTCCTATGTGTCGGCGTGCGACAGCAGCACCACCTGCAATTTCGGTGTTCGCCGCACCATCTACGCCAGCGCAACCTACGACTGGTAAACGACCGTGATCGCCTCGCATTCGCTCAAACGCTGGTATCTCATCCACAAGTGGAGCAGCCTGATTTGCACGGGGTTCCTGTTGCTGATCTGTCTGACCGGTTTGCCTTTGGTCTTTCGCGACGAGATCGATCAGTGGCTGCAGCCACATCACTATGTGACGCTGCCCGCGGACACACCCCAGGTCAGTCTCGACCGCCTGGCCACGGCAAGCCATCGTTTGTATCCTGGGGAAGTAATCGCCTCCATGTTCGCCGACGATGACGAACCACAAATCTATGTCTGGATGGCACCCTCGTTTGCGCAGATGCGCGCGCAACCCGAAACGATGCATTTCGTCCGCTTCGACGCACGCACGGGGGAGGTTCTGGAAACAACAAAGTCCGCGGCTGAGCAGCCAAAGACTTTCATCGACATCATGCTGGCCCTGCATACCGATCTATTCGTGGACTTGCCGGGCGAGCTCTTCCTTGGCTCGATGGCGTTGTTGTTTGTGTTGGCGATCGTGTCCGGCGTCGTGTTGTATGGCCCCTTCATGAAGAAGCTGGCGTTCGGCACGGTAAGAGCCGATCGCTCGTCACGTTTGAAGTGGCTGGACCTGCACAATCTGCTTGGCATCACCGTCATGGCGTGGACGCTGGTGGTCGGCGCAACAGGCGTGATGAACGAACTATCCACGCCGCTGTTCGCGCTGTGGCAACAGACCGACGTCAAAAGTCTGCTCGCGTCCTACCAGGGTACGTCGGCGCCACCGCAGATCGCTTTGCCATCCTTGCAGACGGCGTTGGAGACGGCCAGTCATGCGGTGCCAGGGATGACCGTGACCAGTGCGGTCTATCCCGGCAATCCGTTCGGCAGTCCTTATCACTATCTGTTCTGGGCCAAGGGCTCCAGCACGCTGACCTCGCGTTTGCTCACGCCCGTTCTGGTGGATGCGCGTTCGGGCAGGCTGAGTGCCGTCGTCAAGATGCCGTGGTATCTGCGCGCGCTGGAAGTATCGCGGCCGCTTCACTTCGGTGATTACGGTGGCCTTCCGCTGAAGATTCTCTGGGCGCTGCTGGATGTGATCACCATCGTGATCCTGATCAGCGGCCTGTATCTGTGGATTGCTCGGCGCAAGACACAGTCAGCACGCCTGGCGCGCATCATCGCTGTGCATCACGGTGACGACCAACAGCCTGCGGCGTCGCTGGTATGAACCCTACGCGATCTGCCGCACGTGGCTTGCGGCACACATGGACGATTCCTTTGCTGCTTGCCGTGATCACGATGCTGGGCTTGCTGTCCGCGTTGCTGGGTGAACAGCTCGGCTGGAAAGTGGTCGCATGGGTTGCATTGATGGTACCGGTCGCAACGTCGATCTGGTACGCGCGGTGGAAGCGAACGTAGCCCATCATCTCTTGCTTACGTTGTTCCACCGCTCTCGTCGCCATAGAACTTGACGCCCATGTGGATGCGCTCACGTCCCTGATCGCGTCGATGGCGATTGGTGTCACGTAACGAATAGACGCAGCCGCAGTATTCTTGCTGATAGAAGTGTTCGCGCTTACTGATCTCGATCATGCGCTGACTTCCGCCACCCTTGCGCCAGTTGTAATCCCAGTAGACGAGGCCACCGTAAGGTGCGGCGGCGCGGACGCCGCTATCGGTGATCTGCGCCATGTTTTTCCAGCGCGAAATGCTGAGCGAACTGGTAATGACGGGAAAGCCATGTTCATGGGCGTACAGCGCCGTTCGCTCAAAGCGCATGTCAAAGCACATCGTGCAACGGATGCCGCGCTCAGGCTCGTTCTCCATGCCTTTCGCACGCGCGAACCAGTTGTCGGTGTCGTAGTCGGCATCCACGAACGGGACACCGTGCTTGCTGGCAAAGCGGATATTTTCCTCCTTGCGCAGCAGATATTCCTTCAACGGATGGATATTGGGATTGTAGAAAAAGATCGTGTAGTCGATCCCCGATTCGAGGAACGCCTCCATCAACTCACCCGAACATGGCGCGCAGCACGAGTGCATCAGCAACTTGTCGCCGCCATTCGGTAAAACCAACGTCTCACGCACAGACTCGCTCATACGTCTTTCGCCACCAGCTTCACCACGCTGGAGAAGTCCAAGCCGCCATGGCCGGCACGGCTGTTCATTGCATACAGATTCCGCGCCAGCTCGCCCAGTGGAATCGAGGCTCCCACCGACATCGCCGCTTCGGCCGCCAGGCCCAGATCCTTCAACATGAGATCGTTGCCGAAGCCGCCGGTATAACCCCGCGATGCCGGTGCGTTCTCCAGCACACCCGGCCACGGATTGCATACTTCGGTGGCCCAGCTGCGGGCCGTACTCACCGCCATCATCTGCGACAACACCTTCGCATCCAGGCCATGTGAGACGCCCAATGCAAGGGCTTCGCCGGTGACTGCCATGATCACGCCAAGCGCCATGTTGTTGCACAGTTTGGCAACCTGGCCAGCACCGCTGCTGCCCACGTGAAAGATGTTCTTGCCCATATTGACGAGAATTGGCCGTGCGCGCTCCAGAGTTGTGGCCTCACCACCGACAATGAAGGTCAGAGTGCCCGCCGCTGCGCCCGCGGTACCGCCCGATACGGGAGCATCGATCATTGCCAGACCGTGTTTCGCCGCGGCTTCGGCGACTTTGCGCGCAGTGGCGGGAGCGATAGTGCTGCAATCAATCACCAGCGCATGGGCCGGAATGTGCGGGAGCAAACCGCTGCTCGCGTCCAGATACAGACCCTCGACATGGCGGCTGGCCGGCAACATCGAGATGACGATGTCGGCATCGACTACGGCGTCGATCGCACTGGTGGCGGCCACGCCGCCCGCTACGACAGCAGCGTCGACCGCCGCGGGCGTGAGATCGAAGACACGCAGTGCGTGGCCGGCCTTCAGAAGGTTGGCGGCCATGGGCGCACCCATGTTTCCCAGACCGATAAAAGCAATTCGGCTCATACGCTATCTCCTTGAATCCGTGTCATCGCCCAGGTTGGCCAGCGGATGTTCGCTGTCCGGCCAGGGTGCCAAAAAGAAATCATCGACCCAGGCATGCGATGCCTCGGCCAACGTTCCGGGGCGCCAATGTGGCTGACGGTCTTTGTCGATCAGCAAGGCACGGATGCCTTCGGCGAAATCACCGTGAGCAGCACACTGCAGCGACACCAGGTATTCAAGCCGGAACACGTCGGCCAATGGCATCGAGGTCGTCCGTCGTTGCAGTTCAAAGGCCAGCCGCGCCGAGCTGGGCGCACCGGCTGCCAGCGTCTGCTTGGCCGTCTCCAGCCACGGATCGTACTGGTCGATATTCGCAATCGCGGCGGCGATCAGTTCCAGCGCCTCGTGCGCGCAAACCTGCGCGACGAGTGTGCGATGGCGCTGGAGCGGACCGTCACCCGGCGTGCTCGCATGGTGTTTCAGCAAGCCACTAAGTTGGTTGTGGGTGGCAGCGGCATCATCCGACCATGGCATGTCGATCAAGGCGTCATAGACGGCGCTGCGTTGTTCTTCACGCAATGACCAATCGGCGAGGCCAGCATGGATCGCATCGCCGGCATTCAACGGCGCGCCCGTCAATGCCAGGAACAGACCTCCTCGGTCTGGCACGCGGTTCAACAGCCAGCTACCACCCACATCCGGATAAAGGCCGATGGTGATTTCCGGAAATGCCAGCTTCGAGCGCTCGGTGACCACGCGGTGACTAGCACCCGCCATCAGCCCGATGCCGCCACCCATCACGATGCCGTGGCCCCAGCACAAGAACGGCTTCGGATAGGTATGGATGCGGTAATCGAGGCGATATTCGACCGCGAAGAAGTTGCTTGCGTAGCTGTTGTCACGGATGTCGTGACTGCCACTGGCACGGTAATCGAGCATAGAGCGATAAAGACCATGCAGATCACCACCGGCACAGAATGCCTTCTCCCCCGCCCCCTGCAGCAGCACCATTACGATGGCAGCATCCGACGCCCACGCCTGCAGTTGCGCATCCAGCAAACGCGCCATCTCCAACGACAGGCCATTGAGCGTCTTGGGTGCGTTGAGGGTGGCAATGCCAATGCGTCGGCCATTGGCAGTCGCGCGCTCCTCGAAAAGGACGGGCGCCTCGGGCGCTTGGGGCATTTCTGAGATCATGCGTTCTTCCATTGCGGCGCACGTTTTTCGAGAAACGCCTGGACGCCTTCTTTCTGATCGGCGCTGTCGAACAGATCCACAAACGCCTCACGCTCCGCAACCAGCGCGGTGGCATGCGTTTGCGTGCGCGTGGCCTGTACCATTTTCTTGCACGCGGCGACGCTGGTCGGGCTCTGCTTTTCGGCCTGGCGGGCCCAGGCGATCGCGCGTGCCTTCGCTTCGCCTTTTGGCGCAACATCTTCGACCAGACCAATGCGCAAAGCCGTCGCAGCATCGACGCGCTCGCCCAGCAGAATCATGCGTTTGGCCCAACCCTCACCGACCAGGCGCGGCAGGTTCTGCGTGCCGCCGGCACAGGGCAGCAGACCGACACCGGCTTCCGGCAACGCCAGTTGTGCCTGCTCTTCGACGATGCGCAGATCGCAGGCCAGCGCGCATTCCAGTCCGCCGCCCATGGCATAGCCATTGATCGCGGCAATGCTTACGCCACGGAAGGCCGATAACGCTTCGAACGCTTCGCCGAACCGGCGTGCTGTCTCGCGTGCTAGCGCCTTGTCACCCTCGGCGAACTGTTTAAGGTCAGCACCCGCGGAAAAGAACTTCTCGCCTTCACCGGTGATGACCAACGCATAGACGCTGAGGTCCGCATCCAGGTCGCGAACCAGATCGCGCAACGCAGCGAGACTGTCGCGAGTCCAGGTGTTGGCGGGTGGATTGCTTAACGTGACCACGGCAACGTGACCGTCGATCTCCAGTGTCGATCCAGTGTAGTGCTTGCCTGCGTGACTCATCGCAATTCCTCATGGGTGTTGAGCAGGTGGCGCGCAATGATTACGCGCATGATTTCGTTGGTCCCTTCCAGAATCTGATGCACACGACAATCGCGCAGCAGCCGTTCAATGGGATATTCGCGAATGTAACCATAACCTCCGTGAATCTGCAGGGCCTCATTGCAGATGGCGAAGCCCGCATCGGTGGCAAACCGCTTGGCCATCGCGCACCATACGGTGGCATCGCTGGTGTGCGCATCGAGCTTGCGCGCAGCGGTATGCACCATCTGCCGAGCGGCGACCAGTTGCGTAGCCATATCCGCCAGCTTGAATTGCAACGCCTGGAACTCGGCCAGCTTCTTGCCGAATTGCTTGCGTTCGCCCATGTAACGGCGAGCCGCATCGAGCGCACCTTGCGCAGCGCCCAGCGAACAGGCCGCAATGTTGATACGGCCGCCATCGAGCCCCTTCATCGCTATCTTGAAACCGTCGCCCTCTTCGCCGAGAAGATGATCGGCGGGCACTCGGACGCCATCGAAGCTGACACTGCGCGTCGGTTGACTATGCCAGCCAAGTTTGTCTTCCTTACGCCCGTAGCCGATGCCTGGCGTATCGGAAGGCACCGCAAATGCACTGATGCCGTGTGCGCCGCTTTCGCCGGTGCGTGCCATCACCACCAGCACGTCGGTGACACCTGCACCTGAGATAAAAGCTTTGCTGCCGTTCACCACGTAGCTGTCGCCATCGCGTTCGGCTCGGGTTTTCAGCGATGCGGCGTCGGAACCCGCACCGGGTTCGGTCAGACAGTAGGACGCCAGTTTTTCGCCGCAAGCGAGTACCGGCCCCCATGCATTGCGCAACGTCGGTTGCGCGTGCGCGGTGAGCATCCAGGTCGCCATGTTGTGGATGCTGATGAATGCCGCGGTGGACGGATCGATGGCAGCCAGTTCCTCGAAGACGATAGCCGCATCCAGGCGCGTCAACCCCGATCCGCCAGCGGCTTCATCCACGTACAACCCGCAAAAGCCTAGCTCGCCGGCTTTGCTGATGGCCTCGCGCGGAAATTCGCTGTCCGCATCCCAATGCGCCGCATGGGGAGCGAACTCGGCCTGTGCGAAATCGTGTGCGGCTTCGCGAAAGGCCAGCTGCTCCTCGCTCAAATCCGTCGGTGACGACCGAGTTGCATGGATATCCATGACCGCCGTCGTCACTTCAGACTGATCGTGGTATTGACCCCGACATGCAAGCTGTCGTCGTCGAACCAACGCTGTGTCACCGTCTTGGTCTGCGTGTAGAACATAACGACTTGCTTGCCATACGGTCCGAGATCACCGAGCTTGGACGCGCGCGAGCCGGTGAAGGAAAACAGAGGCACCGGCACGGGGATCGGCACATTGATGCCGACCTGGCCGACGTCGATCTCTTCCTGAAACTTCCGGGCCGCCGCACCCGACTGCGTGAATACGGCCGTGCCGTTGCCGTTCGGGTTGGCGTTGACGATGTCGATGGCTTCATCAAGCGAATCGGCGGCCAGAATCACCAACACTGGACCGAAAATTTCCTCGTCGTAGATGCGCATTCCCGGTTTGACGCCGGAAAAGATGGTCGGTCCGACAAAGTTACCTTGTTCATAGCCGGGCACCTGCGGCTGGCGGCCGTCCAGTTCCAGTGTTGCACCCTGCTCGATGCCTGACGCGATGAAGGCCTCGACACGCTCGCGCGCCGCACAGGAAATCAACGGGCCGACATCGGTGCCGCTGGCGTTGCCCGCGTTGACCTTGAGCGTTTTTGCCTTGACCACCAGCTCGGGAATCCACGATTGCGCTTCACCCACCAAGACCGCAGTGGAAGCAGCCATGCACCGCTGCCCGGCGGCGCCGAACGCCGCACCAGCCATGGCATTGAGCGTCTGCTCCTTGTTGGCGTCCGGCAATACCACGGCATGATTCTTCGCACCCATCATGCACTGCACACGCTTGCCCGCCTGCGACGCACGGTGATAGACATGCGTACCGACTTTGGTGGAACCCACGAACGACACGGCCTTGATATCCGGGTGATCGCAAATGGCGTTGACGACGTCTTCGCCGCCGTGCACGACATTGAGCACGCCCTTCGGAATCCCGGCTTCCAGTGCCAGTTCAACCAGACGCATGGTCACCATCGGATCTTGTTCGGAAGGCTTCAGCACGAAGGTGTTGCCGGTGGCAATTGCCATCGGGAACATCCACAGCGGAATCATGGCGGGGAAGTTGAACGGTGTGATGCCGGCGCAAACGCCGATTGGCTGCAGCAATGTATAGGTATCGACACCGCCAGCCACATTGTTGGCCAGTTCGCCGAGTTGCAGGTTGCCGATGGCCGCCGCGTGCTCGACCACTTCCAGCCCGCGGAACACGTCTCCTTCGGCATCCGGCAAGGTCTTGCCCTGTTCGGCCGTGAGGATCGCGGCAAGTTCCTGCATGTGCTCGCGGATGAGCTGCTGGTACTTCAGGAAGATGCGAGCACGCGTGCCGATGGGTGTCTTGCGCCAGCTCTTGAATGCCTGTTTCGCCGCGGCGACGGCAGCATCCACTTCATCGATGGTGGCGAAGGGCACGCGTGCCAATACCGTTTGCGTGGCCGGATTGACGACGTTGCGCCATTGCTTGGAAGCCGATTCGACGAATGCGCCATCGATCAGCAGTTTGACGGTTGCGATATCAGTCGCAGCGTGGTCCAGCTTATTCATGTGTCCTGTCTCCATATCGCTCACCCGCGAGGAGGCATTGAGGAGCAGGACAAGACCAATCAGGACAGCACACAGCCGCGCCGAATCAGCTCGTCTGGTTGCCCACCGCAACGCCCGAGAAGGCCATCCCGAAGGATGTCCGCCATAGGCCGGTCTCCGGGCTTGCGAGCGATGCTCAAAGCATCACCCCGACACCTTCCCGCGACTATCGCAGTGGTTCTGAGTCGGGTTTTCTCGCTTACCGTTGCGGGGGCAGCGCCGGCCTGGGATGAATTCATCCGCACCGGCTTCCCGTTTCACCCTGCGCACCGGAATGGCGGCGGCAGGACACCTTTAGCCCAGTCAGTGTAGCGCGGTGCATCTTTCGAACATGTTGCGGTGCGCAAGCGTCAGCATCGATATGCAGGCATCCGTTGGAAAGTGAGTGACGCGCTGTCACTTGCCTGCAGCCATGTTTCACGGTGATCGCGTAGCGCTGCCAATGGAGGTCACGGACTGACTGTTCGAGAAATCCGGTTCACGAGACTTTTTGCCGCATCACACGTTGGACTCCGCTCGACGTTGATGTGCAATTATTTACGACTATGCGCCGCTCGTTGACGCAGGATTGGGAAGCCATGTCTCGTAAGTTGACGCATCAGCGGTTCGTCGCATGGCTGGCCATGGCCGCCATGTGGCTGACGATCGTGACACCGGTGGTGTCGCGAGCATTGCCTGATGCGCAATCCATGCCTGACTTGGGTGCGTGGTGTACCGGACATGGGCTTAGCGCCCATCACCCGTCGGCACCATCCGATCCGGCGCTACATGTCGACCATTGCGGTTACTGCACGCTGCTCGGCCACAGCCCGCTGCTGTCGAGCCATACCATCGTCTTTTCGACACCGACGCTGCCGGCAGCTTCGGTGCCACGGCTGTGGGCTTCCGGCGCAACTTACGTCGAACCGGTTCTCAGTGCCAATCCCCGCGGTCCACCGACGCTTCGCCACGGCTGATCCCGCGGATCGCGCGTCGCCGTTGTGCACGCGTCGATCGTTATTGCTCCACAAGGCATTCGTCAAGACCGGTGCGCATAAACCGTGCGCGCGCTGTCGGCCGTCTATGCCCCGTGATGCCTGCCTAACTTGATTGCTGCCGCCACCGCGGCGCGTCATAGACCGGAAGTTATTCATGCGATTTTCTCCTTCGAACAGTGCATTCATCGCACTGCCGCTTGTTTTGCTCTTTCCTTGCTTTGCGACGGCGCAGGGCGCGACGGATGACGCATACACGTCACCATCGACTACCGCCAAGACACTCAAAGCCGTTGAGGTGAATGGGGTGAAGCCAGCTTCGCCGCCGTTCGATCCCAACATACCCGCGGCAGTCGAAACCATCAGCGCGGCGCAGTTGCACGATCTCAACATCGTCAATGCCGAGGACTCACTGAAGTACATGCCGGCTATGGGCATACGCAAACGTTTCATCGGCGATGAAAACGCCACGTTTGCGGTGCGAGGCACCGGCAATTCGCAAAGCTCCCGTGGCTTGGTGTATCTGGATGGTTTGTTGCTGAGCGATTTTTCGAACAACGCGTTCAGCACGCCGCCACGCTGGTCGATGGTGTTTACCGATCATCTGGCACGGGTCGATGTGTTGTATGGCGCCTACTCGGCGCTGTATCCAGGCAACGCGATCGGTGCCACGGTGCTGATGACCACCCGCATGCCAGACAAACTGGAACTGTCGGCGCAGACGCAACTGTTCACCCAGCATGTCGACAACGACGGCGTCGACGGCAACTACGGCGGTAGCCGCAACAGCGTCACGCTAGGTGACCGCGTGGGCAAGCTGTCGTTTCTGGTGGGATTTGCGCATCTGCAAAGCAACGGTCAGCCACTGGTATTCGCCACACAGAACCTCTCAGGCACCGCAGCCAGCACGGCGGTCCCAGTCACCGGCGCGCTCACCGATGTCGGCCCGAATGGTCAACCGCGAACCACCGTGGGCATCAATAGCGAAGGGCAGGAAGCCACCTCACAGGATCAGGCCAATCTCAAGCTCACTTACGACTTCACCCCGGACCTGCGAGGTGGACTGGACATCGGCTATTGGAGCCAGGATCTCAGCCACCGAACAGAGAGCTACCTTCGCGATGCTAGCGGCCAGACGGTGCTGGCGGGAACGGTGGCGATCGATGGCCAGCAATACGTCATACCGGCCGGCTTTTTTGCGCCGAGCACGCGCCGCAGTGAAAACTATCTCTACGGCATATCACTGGGTACGCACCGCGAGAGCGGCTGGAACGTACAGGCGCAGGCATCCTACTTCGATCGCGACAAGAGCCAGGATCGCTCCGCAAGCAGTGCGCTGACGAACGACGGTCCAGGTCAGATCACGCTAGGTGACGGCAGCCGCTGGCGTACGTTCGACCTGCGCAGCAGCTACCGTCCCGATCAGATCGATGCTGGCAGCCATTGGGTCAGTATGGGCTATCACTACGATGGCTATGCGCTGGTCAACAACACCTTTGCCCTGGGCCAGTGGATTGACGGACACGCCGATGCGTCAATCAGCGCAACCGGGGGCAGCACCCAAACCCAGGCAATCTATCTGCAGGATGCCTGGCAGCTGAGTGCCCGTTGGCAGCTCACTTACGGAGCACGCTACGAGCAATGGCGAGCCTTCGATGGCTTCATCAGCAAAACGAACGGCGCGACAACGAGCTACGCTGCGCTGCTGCCGCGCAAAGAGAAACATCTGTCGCCAAAGGCCTCGCTCGCCTTCCAACTGGACGATGCATGGCTGCTGCGATTGTCTGGTGCACGCGCGTATCGGTTTCCGACGGTGGGCGAATTGTTCCAGGGATCATTCAGTGGCTTGAGTCTGGTCAACAACAATCCCTACCTCAAACCGGAAAACGATCTCTCCCGAGAACTTTCTGCCGAATGGACGACTGCGCGTGGCCTGACTCGCTTTTCGCTCTACCGCAGCGACACCCGCGATACGCTTTTCAATCAGACTGACTACAGCGTATTTCCCACGGTCACCAATGTGCAGAATGTGGGACTAGTGCGCACCCGTGGTGCGGAAGTCAGTTATCAGGGCCAGGGCGTGCTATTCGACCGTCTGGATCTGACGGCCAACGGTGCGTATACGCAAGCCACCACCGTGAGCGATCCGCAAAACCCGACCGCCGAGGGCAAGCAGTTCTATCGCGTGCCTCGATGGCGCGCCAATGTGATTGGCACCTGGCACAGCAGTGAGAGTACGTCGCTGACCCTGGCCGGACGTTATTCCAGCCGCCAATACAACACGCTCAACCACAGTGATATCAACCCCGATACTTTCGGTGGCGTCAGCGATTTTCTGACGTGGGATACCAGCTTCAACTGGACGGTGAATGCGCACTGGAATGTCGGCGTCGGCGTGGACAATCTCACCAATCGTCGCTACTACGTTTATTACCCGTATCCGTCGCGCACCATCTATGTCAAAGCCGAGGTGCATCTGTGAATGCCATACGTGCAATGGCCGACCTTCCCAAGGCGACCACGATGACGCGGCGACAGCAGATTTACCGCCTGATCTGGCGTTGGCATTTCTATGCCGGCCTGTTCTGTCTGCCGTTTATCGTGTGGCTATCGATCACAGGGATGATCTACCTGTTCAAGCCGCAGATCGAACCACTGCTGGAACGACAGTATGCCCACGTCACCAGCGGCACACCGCAGCCAGCATCTGCTCAGGTCCTCGCCGCACTGAAAGCGGTACCCGGCGGGGTGCTGAACGCCTACGAGTTGCCTACCTCACGCGACGCGGCGACACGCGTTTTGGTCGGTAAAGGCCCGGAAATCATTCGCGTGTTTGTCGATCCGTCCAGCCTTCGCGTGTTGCATGTTG
Source organism: Rhodanobacter sp. A1T4 (assembly GCF_014207185.1). GTDB lineage: Bacteria > Pseudomonadota > Gammaproteobacteria > Xanthomonadales > Rhodanobacteraceae > Rhodanobacter. Next base: position 475,947 of record NZ_JACHCP010000004.1, on the reverse strand, counting down.
TGGGTGAGAGCGATCGCTTCATGCGGGTAATTTTCTATTTGCATGGCGAGCTGCTTCTAGGCACAGCAGGCTCGATGCTGGTGGAACTGGCAGCCTCGTGGACCATCCTGATGCTGTTGAGTGGACTCTACCTATGGTGGCCTCGAACGCGCCGCCTCGGCGGCGTGCTGTATCCACGTTTGCGCCACGGCTCGCGCACGTTCTGGCGCGATATGCATGCGGTAACCGGCGTCTGGGTGTCGTGCTTCGCACTGTTTCTGCTGGTGTCGGGGCTACCGTGGAGCAAATCCTGGGGCGGCATGCTGCATACACTGCGGCAGACTTATGCCAGCACCGTTACCGCACAAGACTGGAGCATCGGCAGCGCACACGACCGGGCGATCGCCGCCCTGCAAAATGCTCCTGCACGAGCGCCTTCCATGCCGGGCATGACCATGCCGGGCGATGCTGATGGGGGACCTATCGGTATGGACTACTCGGCACTTGATCGCCTGATGCCGACAGTCACTGCACAAAATCTGGCGCCACCGATTCTGATTTCACCACCGTCCAAATTCGCACCCACACGGGCCGCGCGTTCCGATGCAGGGAATCGCCCATTGCGTATTGATCTTGTACTCGATGGTGCTACCGGCACCATGGTCAGTCGCACCGCGTTCTCCCAGCGCCCACTGCTCGACCGGATCATCGGCTACGGCGTGGCCATCCACGAGGGCCAGCTGTTTCCACCGCTCAACCAGATCCTGGGCGTGTTCACCGCGCTCGGCATGATCATGCTGTCCACAAGCGCTGTCGTGCTCTGGTGGCGGCGCAGGCCCACCGGCTCGATCGGCGCCCTACCCGCGCATGCTGGCGTGCGCTATCCGTTCGTCATGATCGGCCTACTGGTCTTACTTGGCCTGTTACTGCCACTGCTGGGAGCGACGATGGTGATCGTCCTCCTGCTCGAACGCCTGGTACTTAATCGATTTGCGACAGCACGACAGTTCCTGGGACTCGCCTCGGCGTCAAACCTGCCTGATGACTGAGGAAGTTAAGTAAAAAGACGCTGGACGACCTTTGATGCCACCCGATGCAGATCGAGTGATTGGGACATATGCCGCATGAAAAATGATGACCACTTCCACGGACGAAATGTCAGGGCGCATGCTGGCTATGCTCGAACTGCAAAGCCAGCGACTTGCCCACAGGAATTGACTGCCATTGTTCCGTAAGCTCCAGAATTCTCTTGCGCACGGCATCAATGTCATCAGCTTCTAACGCCAAAGGCTTACATTGACGAGCTCTACAAGTGACTTGATACAAGTCGAACATGTCTGTCGGGGAGCTGCTCCAGCCTGACCAGCCATCAGCTTGAAATACCTCGACGAGGCGCTCCACTCCATCGCTCTCAGACTCAGCCTCCATATGGAATGAGGCTGCCTCACCATCAAGAATGCGACCGATAAAACCCCGCTTATGGAGCGTATGCTCGACAGCGTAGTGAACCATGTCATGAGGAATGATGCCTTGCTTGGGGCATTCAATACTTTCAGCAAGATCGGTAAGGGAGTCATCTCTGATCACTTCCATCTTGTCGTGTTTTCCGGATCCTTTCGTAAAGATGAGTTGCATGATATGCGCCCGAACGCTGGAGTTAAGCGGCGGCGAAGCCGTCCGCCTTGAGCGAGTAAAAAGAGACTTCCTCCCCTTTCGGCCTCGAGGGCCATGATGGTGATGCTGATCAACCGTCACTCGAAGAGGAAGTCTCCATGAACACTATAACCATCGGCGTGGATTTGGCGAAGAGCGTGTTTTCGGTGTGCGAGATGGACGACAGCGGGCATGTACTGCGCCGCCGGGATCTCAAGCGGGATGCCTTTGCGGCGTGGCTGGCACAGGTGCCGGCGGGCACGGTCGTGGCGATGGAGGCATGCAGCGGTGCGCACCATTGAGGCCGGTGTTGCCTGGAGTTCGGCTTGCAGCCACGCTTGATGGCGGCACAGTTCGTCACGCCGTTTCGCAAGAATCGCACCGCGAAGAACGACCGCAACGATGCCGAGGCGATCGCCACTGCGGCCCGCCAAGGTAATATGCGCTTCGTGCCGGTCAAAACCATCGATCAACAAGCGCGGTTGTCATGGCATCGGGTGCGCGAGGGTTACAAGGTCGAGTCGTTGGCGATCGGCAACCGCCTGCGCGGATTGCTGGCCGAATTCGGCATCGTGGTGGCGAAAAGCGATCATGCCCTGCGCCGTGTCTTGGCCGACCTGGATCAGCAGACGGCATTGCCTTCTGAGATGCGCGAGCTGCTGCGCAACCTCAGCGCACACTGGGGGCAGGTCCGCACCGCGTGCAGTGCACGCATCGACGCCCATGCGCGGGCGGACGAGCGGTGTGTGCGGCTGCGCGCGATGGTCGGGGTCGGTGCGATCACCGCCGATGCGGCGATCGCTACGCTGGGCGATGCCAAGGAATTTCGCAACGGCCGACAGGTCAGCGCGTGGCTGGGTTTGGTGCCGACGCAGCATTCCAGTGGCGGCCATGCTCGCTTGGGTGCAATCAGCTGTCGTGGCGATGGCTACCTGCGCACGCTGCTGATCCAGGGAGCCCGCAGCAACCTGCAGCGGGCCAAAGCGGTCAGCGTGGATAAGTCCACGCCCGAGCAGATATGGATACGCCAGCTGGCCTGTCGGATGCCGTTCGGCAAAGTGCTGGTGGCCATTGCCAACAAACACGCCCGGCAGCTGTGGGCGATGCTGGCCCATGACGAAACCTACGATGCCGACGCGTGGCTGAAGCACCCGACTGGGTGGCCTCGGGCCATGGTGCAGCGCCCGGCCGGCAAACACGCCATCACGATGAGCACCGCGGCGTAACCAGGCGACACGTTTCATCCGTTCAACGTCAGCGCGAAGAGGTAGCAACGGGTCAGACCCACCCGGAGAGAACCTGACTAACATTCTGGACGTCTAAACGTGTCTGGTTGATCGCCAGACACCGACGACACCGCTGAACGAGCGAGGTCTCCGGGCGCGGTTTATACCCAGGTCCGCGTCAGCACCATCGATGCAACAAGACCGTTTACGGAAATGCAGTCTGGCAACGTTCAACGCCAAACGCACTGACACGCACGACGCAACATAGAGGGCAAAATGATGGCCAGCGAAAGCCTGAAAGCTCAAGGCAAGAGCATCAAGCGGGCGGTATTGACGGGAAGTCTCTTACGGAATTGTTAGGCCCTTAGAGTAGTTAGCACATATGCCAGTGAGACGTTTGCTGCAGCCATGCGCCATTTACATACTTGAAGGGATAGGAGAAACCTTGGCCGCAATTGAGTCCGTTGTGCTCGTACGGATCTATCGTGCCTTCAACCAGAGCTGTATCTCCAACAATCTGAAGTTTATTGATTTCGATGTAGTTGGAGAAAGGTACCTTGGAGGATGCGGGAACCTCTGAAGGCGTGACGACTTTACGTACAGAGGCAAGCGCCTCACGCGCTCGCGGATCTATTGACGTTGGAACGACGTAGGTGAATTCGCTGGTTCGGCGCCCTTCGATGTAGAGCACCGCAGTGTGCATGAACGCTACATAGTTCGGATCAGGACGAATGTGAGAACCAGCGCATGCGCCAATGAGTAGACAAAGGCAGATTGCAATAGCTACTTTCATATGAGCCTAACGCTGGGGTTAAGCGGCGGCGGCCTTGAACGAGTAGTTAGGTACCAGATGCGCACGACTGCTTAGATACCGAAACCACTATGTCATCACTACCACCTTGGAAGCTATACCGTCGCTCAATAATGTAGCCATCGGCAAGAATTTCCTTTGCTTGTGGGTCGCGATTGCACACCCAGTCTTTTAGCTGGTGATCTAGAGTGACCTCGGTATCTTGACGGTCTTTGGGTCCATCCAACCCTTGGGCGACCGAATACCCAAACGTAACTGTGCTGCCAGCACCAGATATTGATTCAAGTTCAGTTATGTCGTTAACCCGATTAGGTAGCCTTGAATGCGAAGCAATCGTTTGAGCGATTTGATCCGCTGAGAAAGGAGTCGCTCTTTTGTGGTGCTGATACACGGTGAAGAGAATCACCGCACATAGCGCAGCTGCTGACCATTTGATGATTGTTGACATATTCGTTGATTTCGCTATCTAAACCTAACGCTGAAATTAAGCGGCGACGGAGCCGTCCGCCTTGAACAAGTAGTTAGGCACCTACTCGATATTTAGCTGCTATTTCGGCTCGCCAATCTCGTAACCAACGCTGACAATGGGTTCGCCAAATCGAGCTGAGCACATGACATCATAGTGTTTCGTGCCTACACGCCAACTACCGTAGAAACTCATCACACTCTCGCCAAGCGTGCTTAGCATAGACGGCGTCCAGTCTGTGGGCATAACCTTCTTTGCTAGAAAATAAGCACGTGTCTTCTCTTTACATGCGCCTTCCAGGCCTGACTCCGTCCAGATGCGTTGCCTCGCCAAAAGTGTGAGCACAACCGCAATCGATAGCACGACAAGGATAGGAAAAATTGAACGCCTCATGGAGCCGGCGTATGTCGGCTGGATCCGGCGGTTCATTCTGGCCAACGACAAGCACCGTGTACGAAACATGCGTGCGGCTGGCCGCAGACAATCAACGCAGCGGAAACGCCTCAATGAAACTGATCACTCGCCGGCACCCATGAACTGGATGACGATGACGCGGGATGCGCCAGCTTCACCGGCAGAATGATCGACGCACAGCCGGGCGGTGGTGGGCCACCGCTGACGCGGGCGGTGGCGCATTCGGCGTCGTTATTCAGTTGGATGGGCGCGCTGGCGACGGATGCCGTGCTGCTTGCTGGTGCCGGGGGCACGACTGGATTGGCTGGCGCCAGGTGCATGCGGTCGTAAACCTTGTCGGCGACCGGTGCGGGCGGTGGATCGCCATTGCCGCAGCTCAGGAGCGCCATCGGCAGCAGTGGCGTAAGTGCGCACTTGATGCGCAGACCGCGTGGCAGATTGAAGGTGTGCGTAGCGGTGGTTTTTTCCACTGCATGACGCAGCGCCGTGTCGACTGAGCTTTCGCCGAGCGGGGTCCAGTCTTTGTCGAAACGTGTGGCCTTGTAGCCGATATTGGGTGTGCCGTGATCCATGATCTTGGTATCGCCGTGCGGCGTCACCTGCACATAGCTGCCGATCTCGCCCTGCTTGTCGCCTTGTGCTGCGCCCGCCTCAGCCGTGGTGCCGATCTGGCCGGTATCGGATTTGCCGCCCTCGTTGCTCTTGCCGCTGGCCTTGGCTGACTGGTCGGCACCGTGCCCCTGCGCTGACGACAGCGGCGAGCCCTGCTTGCCGTTGTTATCCGGTGCATTGACGACGCCATTGGATTCCCCTGGGGTAGCGGTGTCGCTGCCCTGTGGCGTGGCGTTCGGCGCAGTGCTGACATCGCGATCGCTGCTGAGCTGATTCGAACTTGCGCTCGGACTGGTGCTGGCTGATTTCGCGTCGGCTGCTTTTGCCGTCGTGTCCGACTTCCTCGGCGATTCGGCAGTCTGGCTGGCACTGGATGGCTGAGCAGTCGCCTGAGTTGCATCAGTAACCGCCGGCTGCGTGTTTAGCTCAGGTCTTTGTATGGACGTCTGGACGGCTGATGCCGATGCCTTGTCGGCGACGTTGATTTTCACCGTCGGTGCGATCGACGGCACGTTCGGCTTTGTCATGGGTGACACAGGCACGGCTTCGAGCTGGGCTTCAACTGGTTCGACGGTAGGTGCCTGCACCTGCGGCAGCTCGCGCGGAACGCTGGGGGCAGGCACGCTCACGGATGACTTGAGGTTCACTGTCGGCGCGGGCTGCGCCGGTAACGGGACGGCCTGCAGCTCAGGCACGGGCGGTGCAGCAGGCATCTCGGCACGAACCGGTGTCACGCTGGGCGGCGCGCTGGATTTTGGCATCACGCTGGTCAGGGCAATAACGGGCTTGTCGATAGCCGGCATGGCCTGTGCCGGCACATCCGGCAGCGCCAGCGAGGCGGGTGGCGGCATCGGCTGATTGCCTTCGGCCTGCGGCGCACGCACCGGCTCGGGCTGGAATTTGGGCGGCACCGGCGGCTGCATGGTAGGTGTAGCGAGAACCACCACCGGCGGCGCACCAGACACCGGAATCGGCTGCAACTGTGGCATTGGCGCAGGCTTGGGCAAGCTCACCGGCGGCTTCGGCGCAGCAACCGGCTTGGGGTTGGGCGCACTGGTTCTTGCGACCTGTGCCATGACCGGTGGCGCCGTGGCGGGACTCGCCTGCGCGATGGCCATCGTTGACGGCTCGCTGGTGCGTTGAGCGATGTTGGCAAGCTGGCTGGCATGACCTTTGTGCCTTGGGCCTTTTTCCCTCGGCGGCGTACCACGCACGGGCGGCGGCGGTGGCGGTTCGGGCGCGTCGATCAGGCGAACATGCAGCGCCACTATTTTGGGCTCGGGCGGCAACAAGGGTTCATACACTGGCCCGAGTACGAAGCTCAGCAAAAACAAAATATGTACCAGCAGCGCACCAACGAAGCCGAGTACGCGCCGCCAGCGTTCGCTTGGCGACTGGCGGGTGAGCCGGCGGCGAAAAATGACGCGGGTGGACATGGCCAGCGGCGAATCCATCAAGACCCGCGCAGGACGACTGGCGGGATCGCCGACGGCAGAGGGATCGGTGGGCGGCAAAGGCATGCGGCCAGTGTAACGGCGACCCAGGCTTTCGCCGATAGCTCAGGGCTTACGTCTCAAGGCTTGCCCGCTGCCGCCTTGGCGCGATCGCTCTTCTCCGCATCGATCGAACGATTGGGCGTGTCGACCAGGCAACCGTAGGCCAACGGTTTCTCGGCGCGGTACATCGCGATACACGCTTCGATGGTCGGCGGCGTCGGTGGGTGCGGATCTTTCGCCAGCGGTTGTGACGGTGCCATGCTCAGGCGCTCGTCACCATCTTTCTTCGACGGCGGCGGCGGCGGATCACCACCGCAGCCACCGGCCAGCATGGCCAGCGAAATGCTGCAGTGGATGCGTACCCCCCTGGGCAAGTTGATGGTATGCGACACGGTGGTGGCATCGACGGCTTTCTGCAGACCGTCATCCACCGTGCTGCCCTTGTGCCAGTACTTGTCGAAGCGCGTTGGCGTGTATTTGATCGGCGTGGTGTGCTGCATGACCTTGTCGCTGTCCGTCGGCATGCGCTGCACATAATCCGCGGCGGGCGCGGGTGGCGTACTGGATGCCGCGGCGGGCAATAGCGGCTGGCCGTTATTATCGAAAAGCTTCGGCGGCGGCGCATCGGCAGGCTTGGTCTCAGGCAGCTGCACGGTCATCGCATCCTTCGACACTGGCTCCGATGCTGCGACGACACGTGGAGCGATGACACGCGGACGCGGCGCGGCCGTTTTTTGCGGCGGCGGTGGTGGTGGTACCGGCATGGTGGGTGGTGGCGGCGCGGCGATTGGCGAGCTGCGTGGAATAAAGCGGATTTCGATGGCGTCGTCTTGCCGTTGCGGCGTGACCAGAGCCACGTACGCGGGACGCATCTGGCGCCAGATCACCCAACCGAACAGCACGTGTAGGAGTATAGCGACAGTCACCGCCAGCCATAGCCGTCGGGAATCGCGTGGCGGTTCGCGCCAACGCAATTGTCGCAACATCGCGCGCGTTGGCTCGTCCAGCAGGGTCAGTCCGTGAACGGGCTGATCGGCGGCGGGCGACGTCCAGCGATGATGCTCGACCTGCGGCGGATGAACGATGACGGTGCCTCAAGAATGAGTTGACGGCAAAGCATGCTGCATGGCGCTTGAACCGTGGGGGACTGACCAGGCCTGTGGCCTGAAAGATTCGGGCGCCCATTGCAGACCACGGGATATGGCCACGGTTCCCCGCACTGCAGCTTGACCCCAACAGGCGTTGGCTCAAGGCTGGGTAGCGGCGTATCTCGCCGCCCCGCCATGACCGCCCTCAGCGCATCTTTCCCATGCGTGTTCAGGGGGACGACCGTGACGGCCCGCCATTCGTCGCCTGATGCGACCCCGTGCGGCATGGCCTCATGCCGACGCGCCGTCGCATCATCTCAAGGAGGGCTGCATCGTGCCGCATACTTCAGAACACATCCGTACCGAAAATATCACTGGCAAGACCGCAGATGCCAAAGGCACCCGCACCGAACAGATCCGCAATATCGCGCTCGCCGGTCACGCCGGCGCGGGCAAGACCCTATTGCTTGAAGCGTTGTTGCTGGCCGGTGGCGCGATCCAAACGGCAGGTAGCATCGATCGCGGCAACACGGTGTCCGATACCGACAGCCAGGAAAAAGCGCGCGCCCATTCGATCGACAGCTGCGTCGCACACCTCGATCACGGCGGCTGCCATCTCAACCTGATCGATACCGCCGGCCATGCCGAATTTTTCGGCGCCACGCTATCCGCACTGGCTGCCGTGGAAACCGTGGCAGTGGTGGTCAATGCAATCAACGGTATCGAGCATGGCACCCGCGAGCTGATGAAACACGCGCGCGAACGCGGACTGGCCCGACTGCTGGTGATCAACAAGATCGATTTCGACGGTGCCGACCTGCGCGCATTGGTCGAGGCACTCCGCGAGGAGTTTGGCAGCGAATGCCTGCCGGTGAACCTGCCCGCTGGCCACGGCAAGCGTGTACTGGACTGCTTCTTTCACAGTGAAGGCAGCAGCGATTTTTCATCGCTGGCTGAAGCGCATCAGCGCATCCTCGATCAAGTGGTGGAGATCAACGAAGCCACGATGGGCCAGTACCTCGAGTCGGGCGAAGCGGCACTCACGCCACGGCAGTTGCACGATGCGTTCGAGCAGTGTCTGCGCGAAGGCCATCTGGTGCCGATCTGTTTCGTCAGCGCACGAACCGGTGCAGGCATACACGAACTACTGGAGCTGGCGGCTCGACTCCTGCCGAATCCGGCCGAGGGGAATCCACCGCCTTTTGTTGGCGGCGATGGCGAACCGCTGGTGATCGATGCCAACCCGTCCAGCCATGTGATCGCCGACGTGTTCAAGATCGTCAACGATCCGTTCATGGGCAAGCTCGGCATCTTCCGCGTGTGGCAGGGCACGATCCGCCGCGACAGCCAGTTGCTGATCGATGACGGTCGCAAGCCTTTCAAGGTCAACCATCTGTTTCGCGTACAGGGCAAAACGTATACCGAGATCGACGTGGCCATGCCAGGTGATATTGCCGCCGTGGCCAAGGTCGAGGACATCCACTTCGATGCGGTGCTGCACGACTCGCACGACGAAGACCGCATCACGTTGGCGCCACCGACGTTTCCATCGCCGACCTATTGCCTGGCACTGGAGACCAAACCCAAGGGACAGGAGCAGAAACTGGCGGTTGCGCTCGCACGGTTGATCGAGGAGGAACCTTGTTTCAGCGTCGAACATCACAAGGCACCCAACGCCACGGTGGTACGCGGTCTTTCGGAGTTGCATCTGCGCGTGATGCTGGAGCGCGTGCGGGAACGCTATGGCGTCGAGGTAACGACGCATCCGTTGGACATGAGCACGGCTTGAAAGCGTGGCTTCACAAGCGTTTTGACGGCTGGATGTTGAATGAAAAGCGCCGCATGGAACAGCGCGGCGAAACGAGCTTTTTCAACTCTACCTGCTCAAAGATGTCGGTGGCGGCGATGGCCGTTCAAATCCTGCTTGCTCATACCCCTCTCCAAAGGGGCGGACATCAGCTACGTCGAGCCCGGCATGCGCTGCGCGTGAGCGGCAACGCAGGTCTGTTCAAGCCGGCTGCGTTTTCGACTTGAGCAAGGTGCCGGTGCACTTCGGTGAACCGCACAGACACTTCCACAATTTTTTCAGCCGCGCCGTGTGTGGCACTTCCAGCACGATGCCGTAGTCGTAGGTCAACTCTTCACCGGGCTTGATGCGGCGGATGGTTTCGATCACTACTTTGTCCTTGCGCGGATTGCCGCTGGGGCTTTCCTCGACCAGCGCGCGGCAGTTCGGCTCGCAGCTGTGATTGATCCACCGCGCCCCGTTGCCTTTCTGGTTCGCGTCGATGATGTATTCGTCGTTGAGCGTAAACAGAAACGTATGGCCGGTCTCGCCACCATCACCGTACAGATCGTCGGCCTCGTCATTGGTCAGCAACTTGCCCTTGTACTGGATCACTTCCTCGCCCTTGGCCAGGGTTTCGACGGCGAAAACACCGTTGCCATGGATGGGCGAGCGACGGGCGATGATGCGACGTGTCATGAAGGGTCTGCCGGTAATGGGGAAAATGGCGATGATGCCTGCTGCACCGCGCCATGGGAACTACCGGCCTGCGTCTCGGCTGCGCCAAAACGTTCGCGCAAAGTGACACAGCACTTTTCCGAGTTCCTGCTAATATTCAAACAATCGTTTGAGATGATTCCGATGAAACGACTGCTACGCGGCTCTTTTCTGCTTTTGTTGACGGCCGGGCTGGTTGCCTGCGGGCCGCCGAAGAAGAGTGTGTTCCCGCCCACGGTAAGCATTCAGCAGCTCAAGCTGTTGCCCGACGGCGAGTGGCAGCTGACTGTGCGCATCCAGAACAACAGCTATGGCGAGATGGACTTCAAGTCGCTCGACGGCCAGCTGCAGGTCGCAGAACTGGTTCCGGTTCGACTACACGCAGCGTTCGAGCTGGACGTCCCTGCACTGGTTGGCGATGTGATCACGATCGAGGTGCTGCCCACAGCGCAAATGGTGAAGACGCTGCAAGCGGTCAACGCCAAAGGCAGCGCCGGCTCGCTGGCTTATCGTGTCACCGGCAGCGCCAATGCCAAGCCCGAACAGGAAAAGCAGACGCGCGATTTCGATTTCTCCGGCAACGACTTTCTCTCGCCTGCACCGGGCATACCCAACACTTTTCGCTGATCGCCTTCCTTCATTACGACACCGCTTTCATAAAACCTCGCTCTCATAAAACACTTTCACACGACGCCCTTTCGACCAAGGAATCACCATGACTGCTTACAAGGCTCCGCTCGACGATCTGCGTTTCACCCTCTTCGACGTGCTGGACGCCGAGAAGACGCTTACCGCCCTGAGCGGCGGCGAAGCGCACAGCCGCGATCTGTTCGACGCCGTGCTGGAAGAAGCGGGCCGCCTCAGCGAACAGCTGCTGGCGCCCACTAACGGACCCGCCGACCAGGAAGGCTGCCACTTCGACAAGGCCACCCAGACAGTGACCACGCCGAAGGGCTTCAAGGAAGCGTTCAAGCAGTTCGCCGATGGCGGCTGGACTGGACTAACCAACCCCGAGGAATATGGCGGCCAAGCGCTGCCTGCCGTGCTGGGCACCGCTACCACCGAGATTTTCCAGTCCGGCAACCTGGCCTGGAGCCTGTATCCGCTGCTGTCGGAGGGCTCGACCCACGCGATGGAAATGCACGGTGAAGAATGGCAGCGCCAGCTGTACATGAAGCCGATCGTCGAAGGTCGCTGGACCGGCACCATGTGCCTGACCGAGCCGCAGGCCGGTTCCGACCTGGGCATGATCAAGACGCGCGCCGAGCCGGGCGAAAAGTCCGGCGAGCACGACACCTACAAGATCAGCGGCACCAAGATCTTCATCAGCGCCGGCGAGCACGATCTCACCGAGAATATCGTGCATCTGGTGCTGGCTCGCCTGCCCGACGCGCCGGCCGGCAGCCGTGGTATCTCGATGTTCATCGTGCCGAAATTCAAGGTCAACGCGGACGGTTCGCTCGGCGAGCGCAACGCCGTAGCCGCCGGCTCGATCGAGCACAAGATGGGCATCCACGCCTGCTCCACCTGTGTGATGAACTTCGACAATGCCGAAGGTTTCTTGATCGGTAAGCCGCACAAGGGCCTGGCCGCGATGTTCACCATGATGAATGCTGCACGCCTCTCCGTCGGCGTACAGGGCCTGGCACTGGCCGAACGCGCGCTGCAGAACAGCCTCAATTATGCCCGTGAGCGCCTGCAGTCGCGCGCGCTCTCCGGCCCCAAGTTCCCCGACAAGGTCGCCGACAACCTGCTGGTGCAGCCGGACGTGCGCCGCATGCTGCTGACCCAGCGTGCCTTCGTGGAAGGCTCGCGTGCACTGCTGCTGTATACCGCATTGCAGACTGACGTCGAGGCACGCGCCACCGATGAGGCCGTGCGCAAGAAGGCCGGCGAGCTGGTGGCTTTCCTGATTCCGATCGCCAAGGGTGTGGTTACCGAACTGGCGCAGGAGTGCACCAAGGAAGCGCTGCAGGTGTATGGCGGCCACGGTTTCATCGCCGAGAATGGCATGGAGCAGTTCGTCCGCGACGCACGCATCATCACCTTGTACGAAGGCACCACCGGCATCCAGGCGGCGGACCTGCTCGGTCGCAAGATTCTCCAGCTGCAGGGCGTGGGCTTGAAGCACTTCCTCGAAGAGATCAGCGCGTTCTGCCAAAAGCAGAGTGGCAACGAAGCACTGCGCTCGCTGATCGGCCCGCTCGCCATTGCCACCAAGCAGTGGGGCGACCTCACAATGAAACTCGCCCAGCGCGTGCAGACCAACCCGGAAGAACTCGGCGCCGCGGCGAACGACTACCTCTTCTACTCCGGCTACGTGGCCATCGCCTATCTACTGGCCAAAGGTGTGGCCGCTGCGGAAACCAGCACGCAGTCCGAGGCCTTCAAGCAAGCCAAGCGCGACACCGCCAGCTTCTACTTCGCCCGCCTGCTGCCGCGTTGCCTGATGCATCAGGCCGTGATCGAAGCAGGCATTGCGTCGGTGCCCGAAATCGCTTGAGTCATGGCGACATAACCGCTAAGCCAAAAGCCCGGGGGTCATGCCCGGGCTTTTTATTAGTTGAGTTCGCGAGACCATTTCAGGAACCTGCGTCACAAATTGTCAGCAGAGACTCCGCTTTGAACCAATGTGCCGAACTTGGTCAGTTCTGGCTCCAAGAGTGGCAACGTACTGACCACGGACACTACTTGTCACCAAGGAAAGTCTTACGAAAAACGGTTGCTGATCTGCATATACTGCTGGATCAACGCCTCATGCGCGCCGTCCAGGTCCAGCAGTTCCCTAGCCGTAGCGGCCTGTAGCGCCACCGCGTCGGGCTCAGTCACAGCGGGCGCTGCTGCCGCCTTTTCCGTTCGAGCTGCTGGCGCAGCCGGCGTACTGAATTGGGCCAGCTCGGCCTCAAGCAAATAGGTGATGTCGTAGGCTGATTCGTTCATGCGACAAGCAAAGCAATAGGCTTGCCAACCACCACCTAGCCAGTACATCTGACGACTTTTTCAGTGTGTTATTGTGTGGCACGGGGCAACCCGTTGATCGAAACGCTGACACCGGCGGCCAAACACGCAGTGGGCAGATCGACCTGCCGAACCTGATGCGCAGTCACCACTAAGACCAGCGCGAGCGATATTCAGTGAAAATGGATGCCCTAGGCCTTCCGTCATCTTGGCGCAAGATGTAGAAAAGATATCGGAATCTCCGCTACGCAACTGCCCGATGACCGAACCAACCTTGCTGATCCGTCTTGCCGAAGACGATGACGATTTCATTCTCGCGCTGGTACCCCGTTTCGTGGACTTCACGCTGCCGCCGTGGCGACGACGACACGAATGCATCGAGGGCATCCGCAACGATCTGCTGAAGCATCTGGAGGATCAGCCGGCGAACAGCTACTTGTTTGTGGCTGAGAATGCCGATGGCGAGCGGGTCGGTTTCATCCATCTGCAGCGCACGGCGGACTTTTTTACCGGACGCAGCAATTGCCATATCTCCGATCTGGCCGTCATGCCGCAACACGAGCGTGGCGGCGTCGGCAAAGCCCTGTTGGCGCATGCCGAAGCATGGGCGCGCGAACACCACTGCCAACTGGTGACGCTGGCGGTATTTCCGGGGAACGAGGGTGCGCGAGCGCTATATGAAGCGAGCGGCTATGCACCGGATCTGCTGCGACTGGCCAAACCGGTGCGCTGAAAAAACCAGCGGCCGGCGCAACGCCATAGGCGTCGCACCAGCCGACGGCGTGGTTACCTCAGTTTCGCGTGTCGCTGGCCGGGGTTTCAGCCAGCTCGCGCAGCTCCAGCCGGCGGGCCAAGCGGTCGATATTCGAGAGCGACAGCAAGTGCGCGTAGATCCAGCCGAACACGCCTTCCTTCGCAAACTCTTGAGTGGTTTTTTCGTCCAGTGTGCGCAGCTTTTCCTCGTTGACCACAAACAAGCCGTTGAGGTTGATCGAGCGACTATCCGCACTGTCGGGCGCGCCACGCTGCAGGCGTATATTGCGCGGCTGCAACAGGTCATGCTTGTTGAGTTGCTCAAGGAACCAGCGCGTCCGGGCAATGTTCTGCTGGAACTCGCCAAGAAAGCCCACCGCCTTGGTCAACAGCTCGGTATCGGTGCCGTCTTCCTTGAACAGACGCTCGCCTTCGGTCTTGTTGAAACCGACATAATCCTCGTCGAGGAACACGGTCAGCTCTTCACCCGGCTTACCATCCGGCTTTTCGGCCAATACAAACGGGTACCGACGGACAAACGCAGGAACGTAGATGTCAGGCGACCACTGGCCCTCGGCATCGATGTACAGGTTCTCGTCCTGACGAAGGCCGAGTAGCGCCACGGGGCCGGCATCTTTCGCATCATTGCCCGCAAACACGATCAACAGATCGCGCGCAGCGATAGCGAATTCCGTGCCGGTGAGCGGCACCGAGTGTGCCTTCATCGCATATTTCAGATTCGGCACGCCTTTCAGGCGCATATCTTTGTGGTCGATACGATTGAGCGGCACCGGGCGCTCGTAAAAAAGGACTTCAGCCACGTTGATACCTCTGCCCCGCCGTGCCGGGGTCGCCACCGAAGCGTCCCCTCCCAGAACCCGGCGTCGGGTCTATGTGATGGGCAACTATATCAGCGCCGCAGCGGGCGGGCGACTCGCCTTAGGTGACTGGCGCCATCGCACTAATCCGCACGGCTCAGGAAGCCCGGTAAGAGCTACTGACCGCTAGCATGCGAATTGCAATCAAAGTGTTCTATGCTGGCGGGAATGAGGCACCCTGCATTGTTTAACGCTCTCTGACGCTTTGGCTGAAGGACGATCTGCATGCTTATGGAAGTCCCGCTGACGGAAGTTCCAACCCGGGCCGATATCAACGCGACCCGAATGCTGTCGCTTGACGCCAGCGGTCGCATCCTGGACTGGATCAGCTGGCAGGAGGCGGTCTGCCTCTACGTGCGCGACGCGGTGGCCTGGACCCTGGGCGATCCCTGCCTCACCGTCCACGGCGGCATCAACCGCCTGCACGGCGAACAGAGCCTGATGCACCTGCATCCGATCATCGCCAGTACCGGCCACTGCCGCGACCATGCCATCGATCCTGCACCCGCGCTGACCAATACCGCCCTGTTCGCCCGCGACCGCCATCTGTGCCTCTACTGCGGCAACCACTTCACCCGCGGCGAACTCACCCGTGACCATGTGTTGCCGATCTCCAAGCACGGTGCGGATGCATGGGAAAACGTGGTCAGCGCCTGCCTCCACTGCAACCTGAAAAAGAGCAACCGTACCCCGCAACAGGCCAACATGCCGCTGCTGGCCGTGCCGTATCGCCCAAGCTGGGTCGAACACCTGATCCTGTCCAACCGCAACATCCTGGCCGATCAGATGGAGTTTCTGGTCAACCACCTGCCGAGGAATCGGCGACCGGCGACTGCTGAGGCATTTGCGTAAAACCTGCGCTCCGGACTAGTCAGGATCTGCCGCCAGAGCCTGTTCCAGATTGTCCAGCTCACCGCGTCCCATGTCCGCCAGCCGACAGTAGTGCCGCCGAATTCGCGCCAGCGTCTCGTCGTCGAGTTCTTCCAGATTGAGCAGAGCGTTGTGCGCCCGGCTGCTGCGAATCAGCTCATCCAGCTTGATTTGCACCGCCGCACCATCGCGGTTCTGCGTGTTCTGGATGAGAAACACCATCAGGAAAGTGACGATGGTGGTGCCCGTGTTGATCACAAGTTGCCACGTATTGCCAAAGTGGAACATCGGCCCAGTGCCAGCCCAGACCAATACGACCAGCACCGAAGCGAGAAAAGTGAACGGCTTTCCGGCAGCAGATGATGTTGCTGCGGCAAACCGGCGAAATATTGACGAAGCACTCATGCAGAACTCCTTACAAGGGATGAAAGCGTGGTGACCGGACTCCAGTCGGGCGCTTTGGCCAGTGTGCACCAGGCCTCACAATAGTCCCTGCCCGGGCATTTACCCTGCACTGCCCTTGCTCCGCCATGCCGCTGGACCAACAATACGCACATGACCGAGCTTTCCCGCTATCCCCATCTCGACACCATCGACACGCCGATCGATCTGCGCCGCGTATCCGACGACCAGCTGCCTGCCATAGCCGATGAGCTGCGGCAGTACCTGATCGAGGCCGTGGCCAGCTCCGGCGGCCACTTTGGTGCCGGCCTTGGCGTAGTGGAACTGACTGTGGCGCTGCATTACGTCTTCGAAACGCCGGTGGATCGGCTGGTATGGGACGTCGGCCACCAGTGCTACCCGCACAAGATTCTCACCGGTCGCCGCAACCGCATCACCACGATCAAGAAGAAGGATGGCTTGGCGCCATTCCCGCGCCGCGAGGAAAGCGAGTACGACACCTTCGGCGTCGGCCACTCGTCCACCTCGATATCGGCCGCATTGGGCATGGCGATCGCCGCACAGCGCAAGGGTGACCATCGCAAGGTCGTTGCCGTGATCGGTGATGGCGCGATGACCGCCGGCATGGCGTTCGAAGCGCTGAACCACGGCGGCGATGTCGAGCCGAATATGCTGGTGGTATTCAACGACAACGGCATGTCGATCAGCGAAAACGTCGGTGCGCTGACCAAAATGATGGCGCGCGCAATGGCAAGCCAGACGCTCAATACCTGGCGCGAGCGGGCCAAGCGGGCGATCCCGAAAAAATCCTTCTTCGGCCGCTGGTTCAAGCGCTGGGAAGAACACGCCAAGGGCATGTTCGTGCCCAGCACGCTGTTCGAAGAGCTGGGCTTCCACTACACCGGACCGATCGACGGCCACAACATCCCGCAACTGCTGCACGCACTGCGCACGGTGAAGAACCTGCCCGGGCCACAGTTGCTGCACGTGATCACTACGAAGGGCAAGGGCTACGCGCCGGCCGAGCAGGCGCAGATCGAATACCACGCGGTTGGGCCGTTTGATCCAGAAGCGGGCCTCACGAAAAAATCTGCACCGGCAAAACCCACCTATACCGATATCTTCGGTGATTGGCTGTGCGACATGGCTGCCAGCGACGAGCGCCTGCTCGGCATCACGCCAGCGATGCGCGAAGGCTCGGGCCTGGTACGTTTCTCCAAGGAATATCCGCAGCGCTATTTCGATGTAGCCATCGCCGAGCAGCACGCCGTGACGCTGGCCGCCGGCATGGCCTGCGAAGGCGCCAAGCCAGTGGTGGCGATCTATTCCACCTTTCTGCAGCGCGCCTACGACCAAGCCATCCACGATGTGGCCCTGCAGAATCTCGACGTCACTTTCGCCATCGATCGCGCCGGCGTGGTCGGGCCGGACGGTGCAACGCATTCAGGCACATTCGATCTCTCTTTCCTGCGCTGCCTGCCCAACATGCTGATCATGGCGCCGGCCGACGAAAACGAGTGCCGCATGATGCTCAGCACTGGCTTCCAGCACACGGGACCCGCTGCGATTCGTTACCCACGCGGCAGTGGTCCGGGTGCCGTTATGCATAAAGAACTCGATACCTTGCCAATTGGCAAGGCCGAGCTACGCCGGCGCGGCCATGGTCTGGCGTTGCTGAGCTTCGGCAGCATGCTGGCGCCTGCAGCTACCATCGCCGCCGAGCTTGATGCGACCCTGGTCAATATGCGATTCGTCAAACCGCTGGACGAGGCGATGCTGCTCGAACTGGCGAAAACCCACGATGCCTTCGTCACGCTGGAAGACAATGCCGTCGCCGGTGGTGCCGGCTCGGGCGTCGCCGAATGCCTGACTGCCCACGGTATCGTCAAACCCATCCTGCATCTCGGCCTTCCGGATCTCTATCTGGAACATGGGAGCCGTGACGAAGTGTTGACCATGGCAGGCCTCGATCTGCCCGGCATCCGCCATGCGATACAGGCGCGTTTTCTCCAGCTGATGGCGATCGCCAGTACGGGTTGAGTAATCCAGTTTCACCTCTGGAAGCCCTGCCATCCCGCGGGGCTCTTTATTAAATACGACCACCGCTGACGCGATCGCGCTGCTCCAGATCCTGCGCAGTGAATACCTTGATGTAACCGGCGGCATTCAGCAGCTTCCGCACAGCCTCGCCCTGGTGCCAGCCGTGCTCGAACAGCAGCCAGCCGCCGGGCTGCAGATGTTCGCGCGCATCGCTGATGATGCAGCGGATATCCTTCAATCCATCCCTACCAGACACCAGCGCACTGGCCGGTTCAAAGCGCAGATCGCCGTGAGCGAGGTGTGGATCGTTTGCCTCGATATACGGTGGATTGGAAACAATCAGCGCAAAACGCTGGAAGATCAGCGGTGTCAGCCAGTCGCCCTGGAGAAAGTCCACGTTGTTGATGCGCAGGCGCCGGGCGTTGCCTATCGCGACCGCGAGCGCCGCCGCACTCGCATCGGTGGCGGTGATGCTGGCCTGTGGACGCGCGCTGGCAATGGCCAGCGCGATGGCGCCGCTGCCGGTACCCAGGTCAGCGACCTGCGCGGCCGTGCCACGAGGCAAGCGCTCCAGTGCCAGCTCGACCAGCAGCTCGGTTTCCGGCCGCGGAATCAGTGTGTCCGGTGTTACCTCCAGATCCAGCGACCAGAAGCCCCGACGGCCGGTGATATAGGCGACAGGTTCCCCCTGCACCCGGCGATCAACCAGCGTCATATAAGCCGTCTGGACGTCTATATCCAGCTCATCGTCAGCATGCGCGATAAACCAGCTGCGTGACTTGCCCAGCGCATGCAGCAGGAGCACCTCGGCATCGATACCGTCGCCGATGCGTTGCATGGCATCGGTCAGCACACTGCGCACGTCAGACATGCGGCGGCTCCTCGTTGGCGTCAGGTGTTGCTGGCAGCGGCGGTATCGACTTGGGCCGCCAGTAGCCGCCGCTGGACCACGCCTCGAAGCCCCAGCGCAGCCAGCCGATCAGCGCGTTGGCCAACCACAGCGCCCACGCCAGCATGGCGATCTTGTAGACCCACAGCGACACGCTCAGCACGCCACCCAGTGGCAACGCATCCGCCGTCTGGTCAGCAAACCAGTGCAGTTGCCACGCGCTGGAATCGTTGCCCGCTACATGCATGTCGGGCAAGCCGAGCAAGCCCTTCGGCACGGCTGAGATCAGCACCAGCAACGCAAGCAACGTGAGGATGGCGAGACCGATCTGCAGCAGATTGAACACTGGCGTGCTGAGACGAGCCGAGAGCACACCGCGCGCCCGCAACCCCAACAGGATCAACCACAGCACTACGAGCGCATAGGCACTCCACGCGAACGCGGAGAAACCCAGCCCCAACAACAGCCAGTGCTGGAACCGCAGCGGTGTGGGCGCGTAGCGCGCCAGCAACCACGATGCCAACAGCAATACGATCAACTGCGACCAGTAGAGCACTGCCGGGCCAGCCGTCGGCCCCCACGTCCATAGCACCCAGCGATCCTGTGGCGGACGCAGCGTGAGGTCGATATTGGCGGTCGGTGCATGCAGTGCAAATGCCGGCGTATGCAAGCGCGCAGCGACGCCACCGGGCTCGCGCAGACGCAGCGCGTAGTCGTGTTCACCTGGCAGCAGCGGCAGATTGAGTTTGCCATCGCGAATGACGAGGTTGATCGGCGCATCATCGCGCTTCGCCTCCAGCAGCTCGGCACCCGAAGGCAGGCTGATGGCATGCTCGCCGCCGCGCGTGCTGCGCGCCTGCAGATCCAGCGTGGTTTCGGTGACGCGTTCACCTGTCGTGCTATCCACCTGCACGCGGTCAAACGCGAGACTGTCGCCGGCGATCGCTATCGGCTGGCTCAGCACGAGTTGGAGCGTCTCGCCAGGTAGCGGCTGATAGCGCAAGCCGTCGTCGCTGGCGCTGGTCGGCACGCCTTTGGCATCCACGTGCCACATTGGCGCCGTACTGATTTGCCAGACCTCGGCACGCTCGCTCAGTACCGGCGCCTTCAACGTCAGCGTCGTCGTGTGATCGAGCCGGCTGGTCCAGTGCACGGTGTCGCTGCCGGCGCTGAAGGTGACACTGATGCGTCCATCTTTCACCAGCGCGTCGTCGCCCAACGGATGTTCGCCAGGCAATAGTGGCAGTGTGGTACTGAAGCCGCCGTCCTTGGGTGCGATGCGCTCGGCGACGTTTTCCACCGTCCAGTCGATACCCAGCGCAAGACTGCGGGTCAGCCGAATGTAGGGCGGGAAGCTCTGCGCCAGTGCAGTGTCCTTGCCATCGCTGGCCGTGCGCACACGGTTGAGCGCAATGCTGTCGCCGAGCACGCGACCATCGTCGACACCATCCAGCGACCAGCCTTGTCCGGCAAAATCGATGTGCTGCGGACGCAGTTCAAAGCGCAGGCTGGCACTATCCGCCGCAGCGATGCGGTAGCGCAGGCTGACCCGATGCACACCCCGATCCAGCCGCAGCAGCAGCTGATCACCACGACGTGCCAGCGGCGCGATGGGATGACCGTCCACGCTGACATCGAGCAACTGCAGTGCATCATCCGGTTGCGGCAAGGGCAACGCGGTTGGCGCACCGATATGCGCTTCCAATACGACGCCGAGTGTATCGGCCGTCACCTGCAGCTGTGCTTGCGCAATCTGCGCGCAGGTCGGCGCACAGGTCGGCGCCTCGGTGAGACGAGTACGCAGCTGATTGAGCAACTGTTGATCAGGCAGGCTCTGCGCGTGAGATACATGTGGCAGCAGCACCAGCACGATCAGCACTGCACCAGCCACGCCACGGTTGCGCAAGGCATGCAGCGATCCGCGCAACGGTGGCAACAGCAACAGTGCAAGCCTGGCCAGCAGCGCAGCCAACAGGGCCACCATCAGCACGCGCAGCAGGCGCACCAGCCACGATGGCGCGATCACCAAGCGGGTTGTCTGTTCTGGCGTCACTGGCCCGGACCAGCCGAGGTGATAATTGTTGCCCTGGTTCCATTGCGGTGTGCCGCCGCCAGCCTGAATCAGGTCAGGGTTGTTTTGTTCGTGGGTGACCTGCGTGGAAGATGATATCGACGAACCCGTGACTACCACCTCTTTCAACTCTGGATGCGCGGCCTTACTTTCATCCTGAGAAGCGGACTGGCTGGCCATTGACGAATATTCGATCGGCGCGGGCTCTGCTGCCGGAGCTGGCGCGGCCATGACAGGGGGCGGCGGTTGAACGGCATTCTGGCTGACTTCGTCCACTGCCGGCGGCGCGCTGTAACCTGCAGCAACAGCCCGTCCATTCAACGAATCTTCCAGCTGCGGATGCAAGGCGTCCTGCAGCTGCGTCGACGCAAACGGCAGCGTCCACAGCACAGCCGACGCAAACAACACGATGGCACCGATGCGTGCACCCAGCCGCAGACGCCCTTCGGGCAAGGCCCGCATCAGCAGCGCCAGCGCGATGGCTACGGCAAGCGTCCAGCGCGGCGCGCCGTCCTCGTGCTGCGCCAGCGCAAGAAAAACAACGGCCAGCGCCGCCCAGCGCCAGCCCAGCAAACGGCCGGCAAGTAATGCAATAACCGCAACGATGAAAAGATCGAGCAGGCTCCACTGCGCCACCCACGAATCCGGCGAACGGTCCGCACCGGGCGCACCGAGCAGGCGATAGCCCTGCGGCAGATGCAACGTGGCGTCGATGCTTTCCAGCGGCAGCTGCCAGCCGGCACTGGGCACGGCAACACTGTGCTCGGGCAGACGCAGACCTGCACTGAGATCGATTTTCTGCTGACGTACTTCGACCCCGCTGCGACCGTTGTCGCCCTTGCTGATCAGCAACGATTCTTCGCCCTGCGATGCCCGCTGCAGCTGCCACGGAGTGGCCACATCCAGACGCTGGTGATGACGCAGGTCACCGCTGAGATGATCGGCGACGCTGAGTCCAGCGCCATCGAAATCGAGCCACAGCTCTCGCTGCAGATGCAGCTGAGCGCCCTGGCCGCCTTCGTCGCCGCGCGCCCCCTGTTCGATCGTGAGGCCAGCGGTATCGTCCAACGCAAAGGCCGGCAGCTCCCGCCAGTCGTCCGGCACGCCAGCCTGCGCCGCATCGACAGCGCGACCGTCGACGCGCGTACTGCGCAGATCAGTGTTATCGGCGTAACTCCAGATTTCCTGCCGCGGCCACGGCGCTACCGGCAGTTTCAACACGATGGCACTCGGTGCATCGGTGCGCCGCGCCTGCAGCGAAACAGTCCATTGACCAGGCCGCAGTTGCACGCGCAGACGGCCATCATTCTCAAGTCGCGCTGGCAAATCGCCAGTCAGCGCGGTCGCAACGAAACCGGCTGGCAGGGCCGGCCCGAGCAGTTGCTCGCGCGCACTGCCGGTCACGTTGAACTGCAGCTGGGTTTCCAGCGTCGCCGGCAGACCATCTTCCAGGCGACGATAGACGCGCAACGAGAGCGCATCAGCAGCGCGCTGCGCAGAGGCGGCTTCGCCAAGCGTCAGCTGATCGCCCTGGCGTTCGCTGCGGGTGACCGCGGCGCCATCCACGCTCAACGTGATCAAACCGATCGACGCTGGCACGCGCAGGCGCGGCGGTCGTGCGGTCCACGGCAGAGTGCCCTGCAATATGTAGTCACCCGCGGTGAGCCACAGCATCGGCTGACCCTCGTGCTGCAACACGGTCGCCGGCTGCTTATTGGTGCTGACCTGCTGCGGCCAGTTTCTCGCATCACCCGGCAGGACGACCCAGCTGGGCGCGTCCACATGCACATCGAGGCTGAAATGGCCCCCGTCCTTGTTTGCATCCAAGGTCAACCGACCGGACCACGCACACTGATAACTGCCGGCGTTCGGCATCTGGTTGGCGAGGAATGGGCAGTCATGCTGCGGTACGCCGTGCAGCACCCAGGCCTGCCAGTCGCGCAGTGGCGGCGGTATGTCCTGCGCCAACAATGGCGATGCCATCAGCCAACTGAATAGCCAGCAAAAGGCCAGCAACACAACCGATCGACGATCCATTTCTGCTTTCCCCATGCCAATGCCCCTCATGCTTGCGCTCCCTGGTTCACTCCTGCGGCCGTCACAGTGTAGGTGCTATACAGCGGGGCCTGCATCCTGCGGCGGCGTCATCACGTATTTAAAAGCTCACTCATACGCTCGCGCACCGTTTTCTGTCGCCAAAATCGGCGACGAACCCGGCGAGCTACCGCAAAGATGCGAGGAACAGGCATGCCGTCGGACCACCACGCTCCATCCCCTCGCCCACGTCGCTCCGGCCTGCTGGCGGCGATTCTCCTGGCGCTAAGTGCCGGCCTGCTGACAGGTTGCCAGGCAACGCTTTTTGCCGGTCTCAACGCGACCAGCCATCACGGTGACGTCATCGTTGATCGCGACGTGACGTTTGACGCCGAGCATGGTCTGGCCATGGACATCTATCGCCTGCCGCATACCGAACACGCGCCGGTGGTGGTGTATTTCTACGGCGGCAGCTGGAAGTCCGGCAAGCGCCAGTGGTATCGCTTCGTCGGCGAGGCGCTGGCCAAGCGCGGTCTGGTCGTGATGATTCCGGATTACCGGCTGTGGCCGAAAGTGAAACTGGACGGCTTCATGCGGGACGGTGCACGCGCGCTGGCGTGGACGCACACGCATGCAGGCGAATACGGCGGCGACAACAATGAGCTGTTCGTGATGGGGCATTCGGCCGGCGCGCACATCGCCGCCCTGCTGGCAACGGACGCGCACTGGCTTGCTGATGACAGCATGCAACCAAGGCAGCTGGCCGGCTTTATCGGCCTGGCCGGCCCGTATGATTTCCTGCCACTGAAAGATCCGGATTTCGTCGACATGTTCGGCCCCACCCATGAAGCCCAGCTGCGCTCGCAGCCCGTGCATTTCGTCAACGGCGATGAACCGCCGATGCTGCTGATGCAAGGCACCACCGACAAGATCGTCTGGCCGCGTAACACCCTTTCGCTGGCCGCTGCCATGCGCCGCGAGCACGAACCGGTCGAAGTAAAACTCTACCCGGGCATCGGCCATTTCGCGTTGCTGTTTTCGCTATCCGGGCAGTTCCGCAGCAAGGCGCCGGCATTGAACGACACTGTGGATTTCATCCACGCACAGGTGATGCAGCGACGGCAGGCGGCGTCAGCACTTTAGAAAAGCGTCATAAAAAACGCCGGGCATGACGGCCCGGCGTTTTTTATTTGCAGTCACTGGACTCAGCAAGACATCAAGGCACTCAACGCAGAATCGATGCCGGATCCTGCTTGGTCTTCAGCGCGCTGCAGAGCTGGATCGATTCGCTGGTCTGCGCCAAGCCACGATCGACGCCGGCCGCATCTTTCAGTCGCGGCTTGAAGAAGGCCTGCGCGCGATCGACCTCGGCAGCCGAACAACCGCCACCGGCGGCAAAATGCGGCAGATAACCACCGGCGAAGCTGCCCGTACGTGCCAAAATCTGCGTGTAATGCGCAGTAAACCAGGACCACAACGCATCGCGCTGTGCCTGCGTATCACGACCTCCACGCACCAGCGATGCCATCTCGCCCACCTTGACCGGCTTGCTGAGGGCGAAGTTACGCACCTCGTTGATCAGCGTGGGATCTTCCACACTGGCCAGACCCGCCAGCATGCTGTTGCGCAGCGCGGCATCGCTGGTCTGGGGCAGTTCGGCGATCAGCGCATCGATGACAGGCTTGCCCTGTTCCTGCACAGCCACGCCCAGCGCATCTCCCAGCAAATCGGGATCGGCAGCGGAGAGATTCAGACGTCCATTTGCTTGGCGCTTGAGTGCCTCCTCCCCTTGCTTGAGCAGCTCGGCGCGTACTTCAGGCAGCTTGTACTGCAGACCAAGCGCACCGGCCAGCTCACTGCGCAGCAACGCATCATCACCGGATTCACCGTCCTTGCGCTGGTAGCCGAGCTGCTGCAGATGCGGCAGGTAAGCATCTTTCACCCATTCGGCAAGCTTGCTGCGCTGCGCGTCGGTGGTGGCCTCGTTGCGATAGATCCACTCAATTTGATCGAGTGGTGCGGTAGCAACCACCAGAATCTTCGAGGATGTCAGCGGCTTCAGTGCGACCAGCGCATCACCGGCGTCGATGTCACCGTGCCGGAAGCTCGCATCGATGGCATCGGCATAGGTTAGCTGTTCGGCGTCGCTGAGCAGGCCAACGTGTGCAGTCAGATCGCCCAGCTCCCTCTTGCCTAGGCTGAAACGGTAATAGCCGCTAGCGTTGGCATTGGGCATGATCCACGTCGGCTGGCTGGCGCCGGCCAGCACCATCGAGCCGGTGGCTTTGTCCAGTACCTCGCAATTGACCTTGCTGGACTGTGCCTTATCTTTGCCGTTAGCGGCCGTGCCATAGCGCACGCACACCGGAATACCCCAGATGCGCTTGCTGTCGCCGGTGCTGCCGACCGGCAGGAAACGGCTCTGGCTCAGATGCAGCACGGTCTTGCCATCCTTCTGTTCCAGTGACGTCTGCACATACGGCACGCCCGACTGATCGAGGAAGCTATTGAACGCGTGCTTGAAGTCGTTGCCCTTGCCGGCCGCGGTGGCAATCGACGAGACCAGGTCATCCGCCCCGGCGTTGCCGAACTTGTGCTTCTGGATGTACGCCTGCATGCCTTTCTGGAAGGTCTTTTCGCCGACGTAATTCTCGAACATGCCGATGACGCTGGCACCCTTCTTGTAGGTGATGCCGTCGAATGCGGTTTCGATATCGCCATTGCCGGTGATCGGCTGACGGATCTTGCGCGCGCTGACCAGGCTGTCGTTGCTCATCGCGCCTTGCGCGCCGGTGACACGATCGAGATCGGCACGGTATTCCGGATGAACCTGCTCGGTCACCTTCTGCTGCATCCAGGTGGCGAACGCCTCGTTGAGCCAGATGTCGTTCCACCATTCCAGCGTCACCGTGTCACCGGTCCACTGATGCGCGAGCTCATGCGCGGTGACGTTGAACGAACCACGCACGTTGCGTGCCGGTGAATCCTTGTCGAGCAGCAGCAACCAGTCGCGGAAGGTCACCAGGCCCGCGTTCTCCATCGCGCCAGCAGCGAAATCCGGTGCCGCAAGCACGTCGAGCTTGTCCCACGGATAGCCGAAGCCGTAATAGTTTTCCAGCGCATGGATGATGCTTGGGGTTTCGCCGAGCACGTGCTGCATGCGATAGGCTTCGCCGGCCGACGCAATGCCACGCAGCGGCAGCGGCGTGGTGCGATAGGCGTCCGGCGATATGTCCGGCGCGGTGGCGATGCTCCACGGCCCTACACCGAAGGCGACCAGGTAGGTCGGCAGCGGCAGCGTTTGTGCAAACTCCAGCGTCTTCCAGCCGTCACCAGCTGGCGTCTCTTTCACCTGCCGAGTGTTGGCAACGGCGGTGTCTTTTTCGGGAATGGTCAGGCTGATCGTGAACGGCGTCTTGAAGCCCGGTTCGTCGAAACCCGGAAACGCAAAGCGCGCGCTGATCGGTTCCATCTGCGTCATCGCATAGGGCTGACCCTTCGCCGATACCTTGTACAGGCCCTGCAGTTGCGCGTTGAGCGGCGCGGTATATTCAAAAGCCAGCGTCAGCGTCTGCGGCTTCAACGTGCTGCCGAAATCCACGCGCGCCACACCGGCTTCCGGGTCCGCCAAGGTGTAAGTACCCACATGCGCCGCGCCAGCGGCGTCGATGATGGCCACCTTCGATATCTTCAGCTCGCTGCCGTCCAGCCAAAGATGATCGGAGGCCTTGCTGAGCTTGACCTTGATCGTGGTGGTGCCGGAGAAATCTTCCTGTGCCGGATCGACCTTGAACGACAACGCGTAGGACTGCGGAACCGCCCAGAGCGGCAACCTGCCCTGCGGCACTTGATCAGCCGTGGCAGCAAACGCAGCACCGCAGCACGAGGCCAGCGCAGTCAGCAAAAGAGGACGAACAAAACGACGCATGAGGATTCCCGTTACCGAAGTGATAACCGCCCACGCTAAGTGGCACATGACTTTCGACCCAGTGCCAGAAGGCATGACCCGGCTGATTTCCGCGCGTAAAAAACCCCCGGCCATCGCTGACCGAGGTTCACTTTGTGTCAATCAACGCGACATGTTTGCGGCGAAATCAGCCCGCCACGTCCGCCTGCTCCAGCGCCACGGCCACCGCGTGAATCACTGCAGCGATGCGTGCCGCACTCTGGATCGGCTGCGCCGAAAGACCATGCTTGCGCAACGTCTTCTCGTGCGACTCCAGGCACATGCCGCAACCGTTGACCGCCGACACCGCCAGCGACGCCAGTTCAAAGTCGACTTTGTCACCGCCGGGGTTGGCCATGGCATTCATGCGCAGGCCGGCGCGCAGCGTGCCGTATTCGGCGTCGCCCACCAAGTGGATGAAACGATAATAGATGTTGTTCATGCCCATGATCGACGCCGCGACGCGGGCACCTTTCAACTCGTCTTCGCTGGCGTGCTGCGCAGCCAGTTCGTTGACAGCCGCGGTGAGCGGTTTGTAGCGCGAAGCAATCGCCGACGCGAGCGCAATCACCACGATCTGCTTCTGGGTCAGGCCGGGCGCACCGCCCTCGGTCAGCACGGACTCGAGGTTGAGACGCAGGTCCTTGGCATAGTCGGGCAACTGGCTTTTCAGATCGGCAAGACTCATGGAACACCTCAGTAAAATTTCGGGAAGAAATAAAAATTCAGGGCAAAAAAATCCGGCGGCGAAGCGAGCCTCGCCGCCGGTGGTTTAAAACCCTCGCGTCAGCGGGGGGAGGGACAAACTCTGACGCCAGGGGTAGAGCGAACAGTCAAATACCGGCTATCAAGCGATCAGGCAACCTGCAGGGTCTCTTCGCCCTTGCTCCAGTTGCATGGGCACAGTTCGTCGGTCTGCAGAGCGTCCAGCACGCGCAGCACTTCCTGCGGGTTGCGGCCGACCGAACCGTCGGTGACGTAGACGAAGCGGATGATGCCGTCCGGATCGACCAGGAACGTGGCGCGCTGCGCCACGCCGTCGTCGCCCAGGATCCCCAGTGCCGAGGTCAGGTCTTTCTTGATGTCGGCCAGCATGGGGAACGGCAGGTCACGCAGATCCTTGTGATCCTTGCGCCACGCCAGATGCACGAACTCGCTGTCCGTGCTGGCAGCCAGCACCTGGCAATCGCGATCAGCGAACTGGCCGTTCAAGTCGCCAAAGCCCTTGATCTCAGTCGGGCAGACGAAGGTGAAGTCCTTCGGGTAGAAGAACACCAGCAGCCACTTGCCCTTGTAGGTGCCATTGTCGATCGGGGCGAACGCCTTCTCGACGCTTTCGGTGGAAACGGTCGCGAGGAGGTTGAACTGCGGGAACTTGTCGCCGATGGTCAGCATGGTTTTTCTCCGATGAATAGGGGTGTGGCAGATTGACGCCCTGCAAAATGGGCGAGAGAAATATGAGCAAGAAGCCCGTTTACGGCATGTCGCGATGCACCATCGTACGAAACCAGCCCCCATTGTTCAAATTGATGGTTTACATCACAATCATAGGCACTGACTATCAAGGCAATTGACATCGCCCATGAATCTGCGTGACCTGCACTACCTCGTTGCCCTGGCCGAACATCGCCACTTCGGTCGCGCCGCCGAAGCCAGCTTCGTCAGCCAGCCCACGTTGTCGACACAGATCAAGAAGCTGGAAGACGAGCTTGGCGTCACGCTGGTCGAACGCATGCCGCGCAAAGTGCTGCTCACCGAAACCGGTCGCGAGATAGCCCGCCGCGCGCGTATGGTGCTGGCCGAGGTCGACGAGATCAAGGCCACGGCCCAGCGCACTCGCGACCCGGAAGCCGGCACGCTGCGGCTGGGCATCTTCCCTACGCTCGGGCCGTACCTGTTGCCGCATGTGATCCCGCTAATGCGCGACCGCTTTCCCCGGCTGGAGCTGCTGCTGACCGAAGGCAAGACGGAAGACATCATTCACATGCTGCGCGACGGTTCGCTCGATGCCGGCATCCTGGCGCTGCCGCTACATGAGGATTCGCTGCATTCCGAGTTCCTGTTCGAGGAGCCCTTCGTGCTGGCCGTGCCCAACAATCACGCCCTGGTGAAACAGAAGGGCAAGCTCAAGCTGTCCGACCTCGCCGCCGAGCGATTGCTGCTGCTGGAAGACGGCCACTGCCTGCGCGATCAGGCGCTGGAAGTATGTCAGCTGGCTGGCGCTGGCGAGAAAACCGGCTTCCGCGCCACCAGCCTGGAAACCCTGCGGCAGATGGTCGCTGCCAACGTGGGCATTACCCTGCTACCCACGCTGGCGACCAAGCCGCCGATGGCACGCACCGACAACGTGCACTTGATCGAATTCGCCGGCCACCCGCCGAGCCGGCGCATCGCCATGGTGTGGCGCAAGAGCGCATCGATGAACACCTTTCTCAAACGGGTGGCCCAGGTGTTTCACGAGTTGCCGGCAGATCTGTTCGTGCCGGGCATCGAGCGGGCCAGACGGGCGAAGCTGGCCAAGAGCTGATTTATCGGGACGCGACGACGATCACGCGAAGTCTCCGGAAGTCACCGCAGCAGTTCAGCCACTCCACCATTTCAGCACACACAAGGCCGAGACCATGCGTCGCGTACTGATCGCCCTGCTCGCGCTGCTGATCGGCTGGGGCGCACTGTCCCATTGGCGGCATCGCGCCGTGACGCAACCACCCGGCATACTGGCACCGGACACGCCGCAGCAGGACAACCTCGGAACCGACGCGCCGGTTTTGCAGCAAGGCGATGTCACACTCACGACCCGCGCGCATTTCGTTGTCACCGCGCGCGTGCTTTCGCGTGAAGATTATTCATGGGGCGCCGACGCCAAGCTCATTCCGGAAGATCTCGCACTCGGCTGGGGCCGCATGTCCGACAGCTCGGTGCTGGCCAGCATCAAGATCACCCAATCCGACCGCTTCTACTACTGGCACGTCGACCAGTTCCCGATTCCCCGGCGCGAAATCGAAACTTCCAGCGCCAACATGCATATGATCCCCGCCGATGCCGGCGTCAAACGCGAACTCGACCAGGTTCGCGTCGGTCAGGTCGTGCACTTCGAAGGCTTTCTCGTCGATGCCAGCCGTCCGGGCGGCTGGCACTGGAAAACGTCGATGACGCGGGACGATGTCGGTGCTGGCGCCTGTGAGCTGGTTTATGTGGAACGGTTTGACGTCGTCGCGCATTGAACGTGAATCAATGGCCCGGGCTTGGCGAATGCCTGCAGCGAAGCATTCTGAAAAGTGATGTGATCGGCTTTTCAATAATGCATCAGGCTATAAAGCAATGAAGCTGATGGCCAACGGCTTCGTCCGTTGAGCGCATCGAGTTCGATCAGCACACTGGCGCCAGCCACTTGGCCACCGAGCTTGTCGACCAGTGCACACGCCGCCGCCAGCGTGCCGCCAGTGGCCAGCACATCATCCACGATGAGTACACGCCGTCCGGGTTGGAGCGTATCGCTGCTTGCTTCGAGTCGGTCGCTGCCGTATTCCAGCTGGTAGTCAACGCCAACCACGGGTGGTGGTAGCTTGCCAGGCTTGCGCAACGGCACGAAGCCGGCGTGCAGCTTCTGCGCCAGCGCCACGCCGAAGATAAAGCCGCGCGCCTCGATGCCACATACCGCCTGCACGCGCTGGCTCTGCCACGGTTCGGCCAGCGCATCGATACAGCGGCCAAATGCCTCGGCGTCGGCCAGCAGTGGAGTCACATCGCGGAAAGTGACACCGGGCATGGGAAAGTCGGCGACGGCGCGGATCAGTTTGGCAAAATCTTTCACGGCAACTTTCTCGTCACAGCAAGCCGGTAGCTTGCATGGTATTCAGGGCGATCCGCGGTCAGCCAGCGCTATCAGCAGAAAACGGCCAGCGGGTCGTCTGGCACGTCAGTTTGCTCCTTGATCGCCAGCCGCGCCTCGCTGAGCTGCACCTCTACTGCTTGAACGATGCCGCTGGCGGCCGACAGGCTGGATTCGGGCACCATCACGGCAATGAAATCCATTGCCGGCAACTGGCCGACCGCGCCCGTGAGGTATTCGCCGGAGATAAAGGCCGGGATGCCTTCGGCCTCCAACGCATCTTTCACCAGATGGGCATCAAACAGGTTGTCGGCGCGATAAATGGTTTGCATACGCCACACGCTAACCCTCGTACCGTCGATGGGCAAGCCGCACCTTGAATTCGGCCACCTGGCAAGCTTTCTGCGCCCGGCAGCGGTGACAAGGTAAACTGATACGTTTCCGCTACCGCACACGAGTTTTTGCACGATGTCGACCGAAAACCTTACCGTCGAACCTGTCATTCCGGCCGCGTCAAACGGGCAGCAGGTCGTGCAGCAGAATTTCATCCGGCAGATCGTGCGCGATGACCTCAACGCGGGCAAGCACCGCGCGATCCACACGCGCTTCCCGCCGGAGCCGAACGGTTATCTGCACATCGGCCACGCCAAGGCGATCTGCCTGAATTTCGGCATTGCTGGCGAATTCAGCGGCTGGTGCAACCTGCGCCTGGACGACACCAACCCCGGCAAGGAAGACCCGGAGTTTGTCGAAGGCATCAAGGACGACGTGCGCTGGCTCGGCTTCGAATGGCATGACCTGCGCCACGCGTCGGATTATTTCGAGGTGATGTACCGCTCGGCACTGAAGCTCGTCGAGGATGGTAACGCGTACGTCGACGACCTCAACGCCGAGGAAATGCGCGAGTACCGCGGCACGTTGACGACGGCCGGGCGCAATTCACCACATCGCTCGCGCAGCGTGGAGGAAAACCTCAACCTGTTCCGCCGCATGCGCGCGGGCGAATTCGCCGACGGCAGCAAGACACTGCGCGCGAAGATAGACATGAGCGCCGGTAACATGAACATGCGCGACCCGGCGATCTACCGCATCCGCAAGATCGCCCACCAGAACACCGGTGACGCATGGCCGATCTATCCTATGTACGATTACGCGCACTGCCTGTCCGATGCGCTGGAAGGCATCACGCACTCACTGTGCACGCTGGAGTTTGAAGATCACCGGCCGCTGTACGACTGGTTTGTCGACAAGGTCGATCTGCCAAAGCATCCCGAACTGTGGAAGAGCTTGCTCGATAGCGGCGTGCGTACGCATCCGGCCAAGCCGCGACAGATCGAGTTCTCTCGCCTCAACCTCAGCTACTGCATCACCAGCAAGCGAAAACTGGCGCAGCTGGTCGCCGAAAATTTCGTCGATGGCTGGGACGATCCACGCATGAACACGCTACGCGGTCTGCGCCGGCGCGGCTTCACGCCGGCCGGACTGCGCCTGCTGATCGAACGCGTGGGTGTGAGCAAGCAGAACAGCGTGATCGATTACGCGATCCTCGAAAACTGCATCCGTGAAGATCTGGATGTCACTGCGTCACGCCGCATGGCCGTGCTCGATCCGCTGAAGTTGGTGATCACCAATCTTTCGGCCGATCACGAAGAAACGCTGCGGTTCGCCAACCATCCCAAGGACGACAGCTTCGGCCAGCGCGACGTGCCGTTTGCGCCCGAGCTTTGGATCGAGCGTGAGGATTTCGCCGAAATTCCACCAAAGGGCTTTCATCGCCTCAAGCCCGATGGCGAAGTTCGCCTGCGCGGCGTCGGCATCATCAAGTGCGAACAGATGATCAAAGACGCCGATGGCAACGTGACGGAGCTGCGCTGTACGCTTGACCCGGAAACACGCCATGGCATGCCGGGCGCCGACCGCAAGGTAAAGGGCACGATTCACTGGGTGAGCGCGAAGCACGCCATCGCTACCGAGGTGCGTCTCTACGATCGCCAGTTCAACGTGTCTGCGCCCGAGAACGAAGAGGATGGCAAGACCTGGCTCGAACACGTCAACCCGCAGGCCAAGCGCGTTGTGCAGGCGTGGCTGGAGCCTGCCGCAGCAGATGTAGCGCCGGAGCAGCGGTTCCAGTTCGAGCGACTCGGTTATTTCGTCGCCGACCGCGTCGATCACCAGCCAGCAAAACCGGTGTTCAACCGCACCGTCACCCTGCGCGACACGTGGACGAGGCAGGCTGGCCAGTAGACGGAGGGAACGCAGATGCTGCCATTGCAAATCCATCTCACCTTGCCGCCCTGGATGGGCGATGTCGCCGATATCGGACGACCCTACATGAGCGATGAGGAGCGCGTAGGACTGGCAATTGAGTTGTCGCGGCGCAATGTGGCGCAGCAAAGCGGCGGCCCATTCGGTGCCGCCGTATTTGATGCCGAGAGTGGACGTCTGATTGCTATCGGCGTGAATCGGGTCGTGCCGCAAAGCTGCTCGGTTGCGCATGCCGAAATCATGGCGTTGATGGTCGCGCAGCAGCGCCTCGGCCAGCACCGGATCAACCAGGCCGGCAGTCGCTATGTGCTGGCCACCAGCTCACAACCATGCTGCCAGTGCTATGGCGCCACGGTATGGGCGGGCATCGATGAACTGCTGATCGGCGCGCGCGCTGAAGACGTCGAGGAACTCACCGAGTTCGATGAAGGTCCGCTGCCGAGCGACTGGATAGGTGAGTTGGAACGTCGCGGCATCGCCGTGCGCCGCGACATCCTGCGCGATCAGGCACGCAGCGTTCTGGCCGACTACGGCGCAGCCGGTACGGTCTATTGAATCGCCTGCGCGCCTCGCTACCGCTGATCCTGCTTATACTGGCCGGCATCGTGCTGTTTGCGTCGGGCGCGCTCGATCGGCTCACGCCACAGCAGCTTGTCGCGCATCAGAGTCAGATACATGCACATATCGCTGCGCACCCGTGGCTGAGCCGCCTGGTCTTCATCGGCCTGCTGACGCTGACGATGTGCACCGGCATTCCCGGCACGATCATCGTGATCCTCGCCGGTGGCTTCGCGTTCGGCGTGCCGGAGGGTACGTTGTGCTCATCGGTCGCTCTGACGCTGGGCTCGCTGATCCTCTTCCTCGCCAGCCGCTATGCCTTCGGCACCGGCAGCCGCAAGCCGCCGGCCATCGCGGTGAAACTGCATCACGGATTCGAATCTCACCCGGTGAGTTACACGCTGTTTTTGCGCTTTCTGCCGATCCTGCCATTTGGCGCAGTGACGGTCGGGCTGGCATGGCTGCGCTGCCCGCTGTGGCTGTTTATCGGCGCAACCTGGTTGGGTGGCACGATCACGCTGATTTTCGAAACCTCGATCGGTGCAGGCATCGGCACGGTGCTCAGTCAAAGCACCAACTTCAGCATGGATCTCTTCATGCATCGCGAAGTGCTTTTGCCCTCGGCCGCCCTCGCCGTGCTGGCGTTGCTACCGTTGCTGATCGAGCGGATGACCCGGCGTTTCCGGCAGCCCACCAAGCGCATTGACTGATTGCCGGGCAGCTGGCGGCTAGAGATAGCACGCCATATTTGGGCAAAAAAAAGCGCCCTGCGGGCGCTTCGAAATTCTGGTGGGTCGTCCGGGATTCGAACCCGGGACCAATAGATTAAAAGTCTACTGCTCTACCAACTGAGCTAACGACCCAACGAACAAAAGCCAGCCCGCAATTTTACGTGCTGGGCGTCGGCGGCACAAGCAAACGCGTCACACGTAGCGAGTCGGATCAGGCAAACCGGCTTCGCGGAAGCCCTGGGCACGCAAACGGCAGGCATCGCAGTGGCCGCAGGCACGGCCTTCGCTGTCGGCGTTGTAGCAGCTGACGGTCGCGGAAAAATCGATACCGAGGCGCTGACCTTCGCGCGCGATATCGGCCTTGCCCATGCGCATCAGTGGCGCGTGGATACGAATACCGGCGCCTTCGACGCCGGCCTTGGTGGCGACATTCGCCAGCGTCTCGAAGGCTTCGATAAAGGCGGGACGACAGTCCGGGTAGCCCGAATAGTCCACCGCATTGACGCCGCACCAGATGTCGCTGGAGCCTAATACCTCGGCCCAGCCCAGTGCGATCGAAAGCATGATGGTGTTGCGCGCCGGTACGTAGGTCACCGGGATATCGCTGCTCTCGGCGGTATCGAGCGGTACGTCGATATCTGCCGTGAGGGCGGAACCGCCGATACTGCGCAGGTCGACGGTCACCGTCTTGTGTTCGACTGCGCCGAGCATGGTCGAGACACGGGCAGACGCCGCCAGCTCCGAGCTGTGACGTTGCCCATAGGCCACGCTCAAGGCGTGTACCTGATAGCCCTGCTCACGCGCCAGCGCGATGGTAACGGCCGAATCCATGCCACCGGAAACGAGCACAACAGCCCTAGGTAATGACTTTTCTGACATGAGGAATTCCACACTGGATTGACCGGTCACCGGCCACAAACGCCACCGACAACACAGGCCGGCGCGCGGGTTTTCTTGTCGCTTGCAGCAACGTGGCCACAACGCGGATTTTGTTGAAGAGTGCGGCCATGGATGGCCACTTTTTGATCTTCGCGCTCATGGATGAACGCACAAATCATCTCCCGGCCGCATCGTTCCACAGCAGCTTGTGCAACTGCATTTGAAATCGCACCGGCAATTTGTCTTCGATAATCCACTCAGCCAGCTCGCGCGGCTGTACTGCCCCGTGCACCGGCGAAAACAGCACCATGCAGCGCTGCGCCAGCGCATGCTCGACCAGCATCACACGCGACCATTCGTAGTCGGCGCGGCTGGCGATCACGATCTTGATCTGGTCGTGCGGCAGCAGATGATCGAGGTTCGACCACAGATTGCGTGCACTCTCGCCCGAATCCGGCGCTTTCAAATCCATGATCTTATGGACACGCGGGTCGACCGACGCAACGTCAATAGCGCCCGATGTTTCCAGCGACACGTCGTAGCCGGCATCGCAGAGTTTGCGCAGCAGGATCAGGCAGCGCTTCTGCGACAGTGGCTCGCCGCCGGTGACGCACACATGCTTGACGTCGTGCTTGGCAACCTCGGCAAGGATATCGTCGATCGCATGCCAGTCACCGCCGTAAAACGAATACTCGGTATCGCACCAGACGCAGCGCAACGGACAGCCGGTCAGACGAATAAACACCGTGCGCCAGCCGATCGCATCGGCTTCGCCCTGGATCGAGTGGAAAATCTCGGTGATGCGCAGCCGTTCGGGGATCACCGCAGCCGGTGCGGGGGAGACCGCGCCAGCGCTGTCACTATTCACGGGCGAAACCTCAGTTGGCCGACGACTGCTGAATCTGACGCAGCCGCTCCTGAGCCAGACCGGCAGCCTTGGAACCAGGGTACTTGCTGGCCACTGAGGTCAGTGTTGCCTTGGCTTGCGGCATCTGTTTCAACTCCAACTGGGAGTAACCCAGCTTGAGCAAAGCATCAGGCGCCTTTTCGCTCTGCGGAAATTGGGTCAGCAAATGCTGAAAGGCATCGAGCGCGACCTGATAATTCATCGTCGCGTAGTACGACTCGCCCAGCCAGTAAAAGGCGTTAGGCGTCAGCGCATCGCTCGGATACTTCTGGATGAAGCCGCGAAAATCTCGCGAGGCCGATACGTAGTCGCCGGCACGAATGGCTTTGAAGGCAACGTCGTAAGCAGCGGCCGCGCCTGGATCAGCCGCCGCATTGGCCCCTGCATTGGGAGCAGCATTTGCCGGCCCAGCGGGTGCAGCCGCTGACGGATTATTCGGGGGTGACGCGGGTGGAGCGTTAGCAGGTGCATTGCCGGCCGGCGCTTTGGAAGCCGCGGTACCCGCATTACCTGCCTCAAGGCGGCCAAGCCGGGCATCGATATCGCCGTATTGCGCCTTGTTCTTGTCATCGAGTTGCTGCTGGCTGTGCTGCAGTTCCTCGATCTGTCCCTGCAGTTGCTGGACCTGCGCCTGCAATTGCTGCATCTGGTTGACCATGCCGATGCCGCCCTGGTCCTTGTTCTGCGCCTGCTGTTCGAGCTGCGTGACACGATCTGCAAGACTCAGACGCGACTCCTGTGCTGTTACCGCCGTCGAAAAAAACATGGCGGACGCAATCGCGCCCGCCATGCTGATTCTGGCCGTAAAACTGTTAGCCAGTGGCTTCTTCATACGTGTTGCTTACTCGGCGGTGTAGACGATCTCGACGCGACGATTCTTGCTCCAGCAATCCTCGTTGTGCTCGCGGCAGACCGGCTTCTCTTTGCCGTTGCTGATCACGTTGATCTGGCTGGCCGAACCGCCGGCTGCCGTCAACGCATCGGAGACAGCCTTGCCGCGACGCTCGCCGAGGCCCAGGTTGTACTCACGCGTGCCGCGCTCGTCGGTGTTGCCTTCCAGACGCATCTGCGAGGTCGGACGATCCTGCAGGTACTTGGCGTGGCAAGCCACGATCTGCTGGAACTCCGGCTTGATCTCGGTCTGGTTGAAATCGAAGTACACAACGCGCTGGCGCAGGCAGGCGTCGGTCTCGAGATCGCCCTGCTTGTACTTGCCAGTGCTGGTGTCATTGCTGGTCATGGCGCCCTGGTCGACAGGGGCCTGCT
This sequence comes from Rhodanobacter sp. A1T4, assembly GCF_014207185.1. GTDB lineage: Bacteria > Pseudomonadota > Gammaproteobacteria > Xanthomonadales > Rhodanobacteraceae > Rhodanobacter. The sequence goes on along the minus strand of NZ_JACHCP010000004.1, from coordinate 438,420 downwards.
CAGCCATCGGCTTGACAGCTTTCTTGGTGCAGGCGGCCGCGCTGACGCACAGCAGGGCGACCAAGGCGATTTGTGCGGTCTTATTCATGGTGATATTCCTTAACGGTTGAGTTTCCGACAAACGATGACGATTGGGGTAGCGGGACAGCGACGCCGGTAGGCCGGCTGTTATTTTGACACTACTGTAAGCGTGATTGTGCATCATTTTACGCAATCACACATACATATTGGCCACGACACAACCAAGTATCGCGGCCAAAAACCAAATCGCTCGCAAGCACCCTTCGACCCCATCCCTGGGCGATGATGCCGGCGCGTATTCGCGCCCGGCATCATTCAAAGATCAGCGCTCGCGGTACGGGCCCCAGGAGGGCTCACGCACATCGCCGTCTGACAACACCAGCCGCTGACGAACGTTGCCGTCGGCTGATACCGAGTACAGCACGCCGCGAGTGCCATCGGTAGCGGCGTACAACAACATGCTGGCATTCGGTGCAAAGCTCGGGGACTCGTCATAGGGACCTGGCGATACGAACCGCACTTGGCCACCCAGACTCTGGTCCATGATGGCAATACGATACACGTTCCCGTTGCCCTGCACCATGGCGATCTGCTTGCCGTCGTAGCCTACCGCAACGTTCTGGTTGTTCTGGCCCTGAAAGCTGATACGCGTGGCACCGCCGCCGCTGGCCGATGTCTGGTAGATCTGCGGCCGACCGGAGCGATCCGAGGTGAAGTAGATGCTCTGACCATCCGGCGACCAGACTGGCTGGGTGTTGATGGAAAGGTTATCCGAGGTTACGCGGGTTTCCTGACGGCTGGCCATGTTCAGCACATAGATATTCAAATTGCCCGAGAACGACAGCGCCACGGCCAGCTTGCTGCCGTCCGGCGACCAGGCCGGTGCGCCGTTGATGCCCTTGGGGTGCGACTCCACCAGCTGGCGCGAGCCCGTCGTGATGTCCTGCACATAGATGTTTGAATTGCCACTTTCGAACGATACGTAAGCAATTTTCTTGCCGTCCGGCGACCATGCTGGCGAAAGCAGCGATTCCTTGGAGCGGGCAACCACTTGCGGATTGAAGCCATCCGAATCAGCGACCAGTAGCGAATACGTCGTGTTGTTACCGAGACCGACCGCGGTGATGTAGGCAATACGCGTCCAGAAAGCCCCGCGCACACCGGTGATCTTCTGGTAGATGGCGTCAGCGATCTGGTGCGCCACATTGCGCAAATCACCGACCGGCGCTGGCTGCATGGCCTGTGAGAGCAGGCTCTGCTGCTTGTTCACGTCCCATAGCTCGTACTCCACCTGCACCATGCCGTTGCCGGCATCCTTGATGCGGCCGACCACGATGTAGTCCTGCTTGAGCAGACGCCAGGTGTCGAACTTGATATCCGAGCCCTGCGACGGAAGCTCGACGATGCTCGACTTGTCCAGTGCGCGGAACTTGCCGGAACGGTTGAAATCGTTGTGGATGACATCGGCCACATCGGTCGGAGGCGGCGACCCGCCCTGCAGGGCGAAAGGCACGACCGTGATTGGTGTCGACGAAAGAGTCCCTTTGACGATCTGAATATTGAGCGACGACTGCGCACTCGCCGGGAGGGTGATCAACGCCAACAGCACTGCGAGTACTAAAACTAGGGTTTGAGTGAGTTTTTGCATGGCGTGATGATTACGGCCTGAAGGTGAAGGTTAGGTTGCGCTGGAACACTTTTTCAAAACCCTTGTAGGGCAGTGTCTTGGTTCGCAGCACCGCGTTTTCGACCGAACGTCGGCCGGCATCATCGTATGGACAACTCGGATCAACATTTGCAGAAAGAACGTCACCGCCAGGTGACTGAACAATATTTACTTCACATGGGGCGGCCGTGATGTTATCCGGCCGCAACCAATTTGGCGTGACCGCATTCTGAATGGCGGCAGCGTAGGCACTGCTTAGATCGGTATGGTCGCTGTTGTTGCCGCTCTGCAGCTGGTCGGCCTTGGGCAGATCAGGCTGGCTTTGGTCACTGGCATTGGCCAAATCCTGCTTCTGCTGCTCGGCCTGTTTGCTGAGACTTTTGGTCTGGTTGGCTGCCGCGTCCATCTTGCGGAACAGCTCATCAACCTTCTTTTGTTCCTCCTGCTTTTTCTTCACTGCCTGCGCGTCGATCTCCGACTGGCGCTGCTGCTCTTTTTCCTCTTGCAGCTTTTTGGCATCGTCAGCCTTTTGCAGCGCATCCTCGACCACTTTTTCTTGATCCACCACGTCCGGATGCTCCGGCGGCGGCGGCAAGGTCTTGATCTTCGGCTCGTCAGGCTTGGGCGGCGTCGGCGGTGGAGGCGGCGTGGTGGGTGGCGGCGGCACGGCATCGGGAACCGGTTTGGTCTTCACGGTTTTTGGCGGTGGGCTGCCGGTCGGACCGATAAACACGGCCTGGATCACCTGCCCCTGCAAATTCAGCGGAGGCGTACAGGTAATCGGGTTCATCCACGCAGGCAGGCCCAGCGCGTTGACAAAGTTTTCGAAGCTCGAGCACGGCAGAGTCGCGAGGAACAGAAACGCCACGATACCGACGTGCAGGATGGCGGAAAGTATGACCGCCTTCGGCGTGCCCTTACTTTCGTCCATTCGTCCCGCCCGACCCCGGCTGACTCAGCAGTCCGATCTTGGTCACCCCGGCTTGCTGGAGGATCGGCAGGATCACGTACACCTTGCCGTAAACCGCATTCTTGTCGCCTGCGAGTATTACCTGCAGATCGGGATCGGCCTGCTGGAACGCAGTGATCTTTTGGGTGAATTCATCAACGCTCACCGGATCGGCTTTTCCATCGCCGACCTTGAGAAAAATCTGCCCGTTCTGGTCAATCGAAATCACCACGGGATCTTTGATGTCCTTCAGTGATTTGGCATTGCTCTGTGGCAGCTGCACCGGCACGCCCAGGCTTTTCATCATCGGTGTGGTGACCATGAAAATGATGAGCAGCACCAGCATCACGTCGATATACGGGACGACGTTGATCTCGGACTTGAGCTTGTAGCGTTTGCGACGCTGGGAAATGGCCATGGGTACTGCTCCGCTCAGGCCACGTCGTCGGTCTGGATCTGCCGCTGCAGCACCGAGGAGAATTCTTCCTGGAACACCTCGTAATGCGAGGCCACACGCTCGACCTTGGTCGCGAAACGGTTATAGGCCCATTGCGCCGGGATGGCGGCGAACAAGCCCATCGCAGTGGCGATCAGTGCTTCGGAGATATGCGGCGCGACCACGGCGATGGTCACGTCCTTCATTTCACCCAGGCCCTGGAACGCGCCCATGATGCCCCACACCGTACCGAATAGGCCCACGTAAGGGCTGATCGAACCGACGTTGGCGAGAAATTCCAGATTGCGCTCCAGCAGGCCGATCTCGCGGGTGCCGGTGACGCGCATGGCACGCTCGGAGCTTTCGACCACACTGCGTACATCGTGTGTCTTGCGCTGGCGCTGGCGTGCGAATTCGCGAAAGCCCGATTCGAAGATGTTCTCGATGCCGCCAGCGCCGCCGCGATTGCTGACTTCGCGGAACAACTGGGCCAGGTCGCCACCGGACCAGAAGCGCTCCTCGAACGCCTCGGCATTCTCCATCGCTGCCTTGGTCTGCGAATGCTTGCGTATGATGATGACCCACGACATGAAGGAAAACACCACCAGCACCAGCAACACCAGTTTTACTGGAATGCTGGAATCGGAGATCAGCGAAAAAATATTCAGTCCACCGTTCATTGCTTTAGGGTTCTCCGCCGGTCGGCTTGGTTGGGATAGATCAGGTTGTCTTGTGGCACACCGTTTTTCGATCACCCGCTCAAGGCAGCTGCTTCAAACGGGCTAGCACGGCGTCACTCTGTAAGAGGATTTTCTAAACAGATCCAATGGATCACATCGGGTAAATCGAATTTCACGAAAGCGAATCGGCAGCAAAAAGATCCGACGGAATTAGCGCCGGCCGCATGCGTCCAAGGTCGACACAAGCCACGCGAACCTTCGCCCGAATCAGGCAACTGCCGTCTGCTCGCGTAACCGCCTGCGCGAACAGGATACTGGCTGCACGCTGCTCTTTGACTTCCACCGTTACCGACAGTTCATCATCCAGCAGGGCAGGCTTGAGAAAATCGATCTGCATATCACGGACCATGAAGGCCAGCCCGGTCGCCTGCTTGAGCGCCACCTGGTCGATACCAAGCCCGCGCAGCCACTCGCTGCGGGCACGCTCCAGAAACCGCAGATAGCTGGCGTGATACACCACACCACCGGCGTCAGTGTCTTCCCAATACACCCGGATGGTCCAGCTGAAAGGTAACGATACTGCTGGCTCGTCAGACATCATCAGGCTCACCCGGAAACAGGTCGGCCGCTACGGCCTGGCGCGCTGGCGGCGTCAGCCCCAGGTGGCGCCAACCCTTCGCACTGACCATACGACCACGCGCCGTACGGATGAGGTAACCCTGCTGGATCAGGTAGGGTTCGACCACGTCTTCCAGCGTGCCGCGATCCTCACTGAGCGCAGCAGCCAGCGACTCGACGCCAACCGGACCGCCGTCAAAGTTCTCCACGATCAGGCTGAGCAGGCGCCGATCCAGCTCGTCGAAACCTTCCGGATCGATCTTTAGCATATCCAGCGCGGCTTGCGCCGCAGCCAGTGTGATCTCACCTTCGGCACGCACTTCGGCGTAGTCACGTACGCGGCGCAGCAGGCGGTTGGCGATGCGAGGCGTACCACGGGAACGGCGCGCGATTTCGGTGGCGCCTTCCGGCGCGCAGACGATACCCAGGATGCGCGCCGCACGCCGCACGATCGCGGTGAGTTCCTCGGTCGAGTAAAACTCCAGCCGCTGCACGATGCCAAAGCGATCACGCAGAGGAGCGGTAAGCATGCCGGCGCGGGTCGTCGCGCCGATCAAGGTGAACGGTGGCAGGTCAAGTTTGATCGAGCGCGCCGCAGGGCCTTCGCCAATCATGATATCGATCTGGAAATCTTCCATCGCCGGATACAGCACTTCCTCGACCACCGGCGACAGGCGGTGGATCTCATCGACGAAAAGCACATCGTTCGCTTCGAGGTTGGTCAGCAGCGCGGCGAGATCGCCAGCGCGCTCCAGCACGGGACCCGAAGTAGAGCGCACGTTGACGCCCAGCTCATTCGCAATGACGTGGCTGAGCGTGGTCTTGCCCAAGCCCGGCGGCCCAAAGATCAGCACATGATCCAGTGCACCACCGCGTTTTCTGGCCGCTTCGATATAAATCGACAGCTGCTCACGCACCGCCTGCTGGCCGAGATATTCGGCGAGTCGACGGGGACGGATGGTGGCCTCGAGAGCCTCGTCATCCAGCTGCGCGGCAGCGGTGATGATACGTGTTTCGGTCATGCGTGAATTATGGCAGGTCGGAAACGGGGAATCCCGACCATACGGCTATCTGAAATCACGAGCGCGCCCTCGACCGCAATCAGATCTCCACCTGCGCCCCGAGCTCGATGAGTCGATTACCCGGAATCTGGAAAAACGCAGTTGCCGGCAGCGCGTTGCGCGCCATGAACACGAATAACTTGTCACGCCACAGCGCCATGCCGGGACGCCGTCGATCGGCGACGATGTTTTCGCGCGACAGGAAGAACGTGGTATCCATCATGTCGAACATCAGACCCTCTCGGCCGCAATCCATCAGCGCCTGTGGAATATTCGGATATTCCGCAAAACCGAAATGCAGCTCCAGCCCGTAGAACTCGTCGCCCAAGGGAATCAGGTTGATACGCTCTGACTTCTCGGCCACCGGCGTCTCCAGCATTTCCACAGTCAGCAGCACGTTGCGCTCGTGCAAGACCTTGTTGTGCTTGAGGTTATGCAACAGCGCATGCGGCACCGAGTGCTGGTTGCCGGTCAGGAAAACCGCCGTACCCGGCACGCGCAGCGGTGGATGCTGTCCGATGTTTTCGATGAAAGGCTTGAGCGCGAGACCCGATTGCTTGATCTCGCGCAACACCAGCTCGCGACCACGACGCCAAGTCGTCATCATCGCGAAAACCACCACACCCAACGCCAGCGGAAACCAGCCGCCGTACTCGATCTTGATCAGGTTGGCACTGAAGAACGACAGGTCGATCAGCAGAAACAACACACCCACGCCAATCACCGCGGCCAGGTTCCAGCGCCATTGATAACGCGCCACGACCAACGCCAGCATCGAGGTGATCGCCATGGTGCCGGTTACCGCAATGCCATAGGCCGCGCTGAGATTGTCGGACGAGCGAAAGCCCAGCACCGCCAGCATCACCATGATCAGCAGGAAATAATTGACCCATGGCACGAACACCTGGCCAGACATTTCGTTCGACGTATGCACCACCGCCATGCGAGGCGAATAGCCCAATGACATCGCCTCGCGCGTCATCGAATAGGCACCGGAGATCACCGCCTGCGATGCGATCACCGTGGCCACGCAAGCCAGCGCAATCATCGGAATCTTCAGTACGTCCGGTGCCAGCCGGAAGAACGGACTGTCGATTGCCGAAGGATCGCTCAGCAGCAGCGCGCCCTGACCGAAGTAATTCAGCACGAGTGCCGGCAACACAAAGCTGAACCAGGCAAGCCGGATAGGCTTTTTCCCGAAATGCCCCATGTCCGCATACAGCGCCTCGGCGCCGGTAAGCGCCAGCACCACACCGCCCAGGGCAATAAAGCCCTGAAAGCCGTGCAGTTGGAAAAACCGGATCCCGTACCAGGGGTTCAAGGCCTGCAGCACGTGCGGGTTGTGCATGATCATGTGCACGCCGAGCAACGCGATCACGACAAACCACACCACCATGATCGGCCCGAACAAGCGCCCCACATGTTCAGTACCGCGGCGCTGGATGGCAAAAAGGACCAGAAGGATGACCAATGTAATCGGCACGACCCAGCTGGACATGTGCGGTGCGACGACCTTTACACCCTCCACTGCGGACAGCACCGAAATCGCCGGCGTAATCACACCGTCTCCGTAGAAAAGCGACGCGCCGAAGATGCCCAGAATTGCCAGCACCCAGCGCAGATTTGGCTGGTCGCGCACGCTGCGCTGGGCCAGTGCCATCAGCGCCATGATGCCGCCCTCGCCCTTGTTATCGGCGCGCATGATGAACACGACGTATTTCAGCGATACCACCAGAATCTGTGCCCAGAAAATCAGCGACAGCACGCCGAAGATGCTTTCCGGCGTCGGCTTCATGCCGTCATGGGTCAGCGTGACTTGCAGCGTGTATAGCGGGCTGGTGCCGATGTCGCCGTAAACCACGCCGATCGCACCCAACGCGAGCACCGCGAGCCGACGGCGCATATCTGTCGTCGCTGCATCACCCTGCACAGTTGTCTGACTCACGGAATCAACCTCCCAACACGGCGCGCAGCGCCTTGCGAATAATGGCTTCGGCGCTGTCGCCATCGGCGGCAACTTTCTGCACCAGCCGTGTCACTTCAGCCGGCTTGTAACCCAGTTGTTGCAATGCCACGGTGGCCTCGCCAGCCGCATCCAGCGGCATCTCGGCACCGTTGACGCGGGTGCCCGGCGAGCTGGCAAGCCCGTCGACGCGATCGCGCAGTTCCACCACGATGCGTTCAGCGGTTTTTTTGCCGATCCCGGGAATCTTGGTCAACGCCACCACGTCACCGGTTTGCACCAGCCGCGCAAAATGATCGGTCGACACCCCTGACAACACCGCCAGCGCAATTTTTGCGCCGATACCACTGACCTTCTGCAGGCTGCGGAACAACGCACGCTCGGACTCATGCATGAAACCGTACAGCGCAACACTATCTTCCTTGACCGCGTAATGCGTGAGCAGAATCACTTCCTTGCCGGTGGCCGGCAGGTCGTAGATGGTCGACATCGGCGCTTCCAACTCGTAGCCAATGCCGCCAACTTCAATCAGCAGCCGTGGCGGCTGCTTGGACAACAGGATTCCCCGAAGACGGCCAATCATCGTCCTGGTATCTCGGCGACCTTGGTCGACACGTGCGAATCAATCGATTTCATCGGCGGCGTCTCCAGGCTGTACGTGGAATGCCGACACGAGCCAGGCTCGCCCGCGTGTGGGCGTGTGTCACCGCGATTGCCAAGGCATCGGCCGCATCCGCCTGCAACGGCCCCTTGATTCCCAGCAGAATACCGATCATGTGCTGCACCTGAGTCTTGTCGCTGCGACCGCTGCCCACCACGGACTTCTTTACTTCCGTTGCCGCGTATTCGTGCACTTCAATACCGCGACTCACCACCGCACAAATCGCCGCACCGCGCGCCTGCCCCAGCTTCAGCGCTGAATCCGGATTACGTGCCATGAATACACGTTCGATGCCGCATTCAGCCGGTTGATGCGTGGCGATGATGTCACAGAGTTCGTCAAAGATGCGTTTGAGCCGCAGTGGGAAAGTCGCCTCGCCGGTCACCGCCAGCGCGCCATGAAAAACATGGCTGAGCTTGCCCGAATCATCCACATCGATGATGCCGACGCCGGTGCGCTGGCTGCCCGGATCGATGCCGATAATACGCGTCATGAAGCTCGACTCACGGAGACAGGCAAAACGTCATAATGGGCAGCCGGATGCGGCGGCGGGAAACCCGCCGGCAGCGCTTACGGATGAACCTCGGCGGGCAGCAGGGCGTTGTGATAAACGTCATGCACATCGTCCAGCTCTTCGAGCCAGTCGATCAGGTCCAGCAGGGTTTCCTGAGCTTCGGCGGGTACTGCCGTGCGATTGGCTGGCCGCATCACCACTTCAGCACGTGCGGGCTTGAGACCTGCGGCAAGCAATGCCTGCTGCACCGTCTCAAGACTGTCTGGAGTGCAGAGCACATTACTTTCACCCGCCTCATTCACCACATCGTCAGCGCCCGCGTCGAGCGCGGCTTCGAGAATTTTTTCTTCCAGTGCCTCATCGCCGGCGGTCTCGAATACCAGTTCGCCACAGCGCTGGAACTGGAACGCCACCGAACCACTGGTGCCCAGGTTGCCACCGTGCTTGGTCAGCGCATGACGTACGTCGGCTACGGTGCGCACCGGGTTGTCGGTCACGCAATCGATGATGAAAGCGATACCGGCCGGACCATAGCCCTCGTAGCGCATCTCGTGCATTTCGGCGCCGCCATCGGCACCGGAGCCACGCTTCACTGCACGATCAATGGTGTCGCGCGTCATATTGGCCGACAGCGCCTTGTCGATCGCCGTGCGCAGGCGTGGGTTGGCAGCCGGATCGGCCACACCGGCGCGGGTGGCAACGGTGATCTCACGGATCAACTTGGTAAACACCTTGGCGCGCTTGGCGTCTTCGACGCTCTTGCGACCTTCGATGGACGGACCTCTACCCATGACGATTCCTGCACTGCGCGAATGGACAAGCCGGTGATTTTACCGCACTCGGGCCGCGAGGCTGCAAAACCCGCGATGGCCCGAATGAATGGTTCAACCGGATGAAACGGAACTCGGTGGCACCGAACCGATTTTCGAGGGCGCTCCCGCCCCCATCGCAAATGAGCCTTGGCGCAGAAATCGCCCGGTATGGAGTGCCACATCGGGCGAAAACAGCAGCCCAGTATGACTGGTATCGACCACGCAGTGATCAGCCAGACCGGGCAAGCGGGTTTCTTCCACCGCCACGGTACCGTCATGCTCGCCTTCGATACTGGCCAATACGGCTCCCAGCCCGATCGGCGAGCGGCCGGCAATCATGCCAACCTCGCGTGGCCCGCTCCATTGGCCAAAGCCTTTTTCCAGCAACTCGCGATTATGTCCCAGCAACACCTCACTACCGCGGCCCCAGCGCGCAAAGCCACGCGCCGCCGCACTGCCCATCAACGGTGAACCAAGACACACGATGCGGCCCGCCGGCAGCTCTCCCTCTTCATGACAGACCTGCAAGGCCAGCAGTCCGCCCAGGCTGTGACCGACCAAATGCACCGACACGGAATCCTCGGCCAGCAACTGCATGCGCTTGTGCAGACGGGCGAGAATGCGCTCCTGTGAGTTGGCGACGCTCATATAGTCGAAGCGATGGACGCGAAAACCCTGCTCGATCATGCGTCGATGCAGCATGGCCAACGCGAAACCGCGCATCCACAGGCCGTGTAACAGGATGACATGTTCGGTCATGGGACAGGGGTTCGGTGGGCATGCGTAAAAGATAACCGCAAACAGAGCACGCCTGCGGTGTGAGACTGAATTGTGCCTCGCGACGACAGCATTAAATGTCAACGCGCGGCACTATCCTGGATAGAAAGCAGTAGTAGCAGCCCATTGCTTAATGAGCCCGAGGGGTTCAGCTTATCGGGTCTGCGGCCACGCGCACATGCAATTCTTTCAGCTGCGCGTCGCTGACCATCGACGGCGCATCCGTCATCAGATCCTGCGCGCTGGTGGTCTTGGGGAACGCGATAACGTCACGAATCGACTCGGTACCGGCCATCAGCGCTGCAATGCGGTCGATACCGAAAGCCAGACCACCGTGTGGTGGCGCACCGAATTTCAGCGCTTTCAGCAGGAAGCCGAACTTCATCTCGGCCTCTGCCGCGCCTATGCCAAGCAGCTCGAACACGGCACTCTGCATCTCCGGGCGATGGATACGGATCGATCCGCCGCCGATCTCGTTGCCATTGAGCACCATGTCGTAGCCGCGACTCACAGCGGTCGCGGCATTGGCGCGCAGGTCGCCGATGTCATCGACCTTCGGCGCAGTGAACGGGTGATGCAGGGCCACGTAACGCTGCGCCTCGTCGTCGTATTCGAACATCGGAAAATCGCTAACCCACAGCGGTTTCCAGCTGTCTTCGACCAGGCCGCGATCCTTGGCCACTTTCAGCCGCAGTGCACCCATGAAGTCGGTAACTGTCTTCCAGCTGCCGGCGCCGAAGAACAGCATGTCGCCGCTCTGCGCGCCGGTCGCCTTGAGCACATTCGTCAGCGCTGTGTCGTCGAGAAATTTCGCCACCGGCGAATTGATGCCCTCGCGCCCCTTCGCCAGATCGTCGATGCGCAGCCAAGCCAGACCCTTTGCACCATAACGAGTCACGTACTCGCTGAGCTGATCGATTTCCTTGCGGGTCAGCGTGCTCCCACCCGGGACCCGAAGCGCAGCGACACGGCCGCCGGCATCGTTGGCCGGCTCGGCGAATACCTTGAATTCGACATGCTTCACCGCATCGGCGATATCAATCAGTTCGAGTGCAATGCGCAGGTCGGGCTTGTCCGAGCCGAATCGACGCATCGCCTCGGCCCAGGTCATGCGCGGGAAGGCGGCATCCAGCTCGACGCCCTGCACTTCCCGGAATACGTGGCGAATGAGTTCCTCCACAAAATCCTGTACGTCCTTCTCTTCAACGAAGGCGAACTCCAGGTCGAGCTGGGTGAATTCGGGCTGGCGATCGGCGCGCAAATCTTCATCGCGAAAGCAGCGGGCGATCTGATAGTAGCGATCGAAACCGGCCATCATCAGGATCTGCTTGAACAGCTGCGGCGATTGCGGCAGCGCATAAAACTGGCCCGGATGCACGCGGCTGGGCACCAGATAATCGCGGGCACCCTCCGGTGTCGCCTTGGTCAGGATGGGCGTCTCGACATCCTGGAATCCACGCTCATCCAGGTAACGGCGCAGCGCCTGTACCAATTTGATGCGCTTGCGCATCATCTGCTGCATCTCGGGGCGACGCAGATCGAGGTAACGATACGTCAGACGCATCTCCTCGTTCGGATTTTCATGCATGGCGAACGGCAGGTCTTTCGCAGCGTTCAGCACTTCCACCGTATCGGCCAGCAGTTCGACCGTGCCGGTTTTCAGCTTGTCGTTGACCGATACGCGCTGGCGCAGCGTGCCGGTGACGCGCAGACAGTATTCGTTGCCGATCTCACCGGCGATAGCAAAGGCGGCTGCGTTGTCGCGCTCGATCACCACCTGGGCCAGACCCTCGTGGTCGCGCAAGTCGACAAAGGCCACGTGAGCTTGCAATCGAACCTTGTTGACCCAGCCACAAAGCGTGACCGTCTGGCCAATCAACGACTCATTGATGAGGCCGCAATAGTGCGTGCGCATGCGCTTGAAACTCCGGGCCGCAGAACGGCTGAATCAGGTGGAAAAGACCCCGAATCTTACCACTGCAGCGCCTGACCAAGAACGCTGGTCGCTACGAGCTGCCTCAATCCCCGCCACCGGACGACCCCGATGGCGCGGGCGCGGGTGTTGCTGCCGCAGGCGCGGGTGCCGCAGAGGTAACCGCGGCCTTTTCGGAGGATTCGGACTTGGTCCCACTGCTATCACTGCTGCTTTCAGCAAGGTTGCGCTTTTTATCGCCGTCTTTCTTGAAGTCGGTCTCATACCAGCCGCTTCCGGCCAATCGAAACGACGGTGCACTCACCCGGCGCCTGAGCTGTGGCGCATCGCAACCAGGACAGATCGTGGGATCTTCGTCGGACAGCTTCTGCAAACGGTCAAAACGATGACCGCAGCTGGCGCACTCGAACTCGTAAATAGGCATTCAAACTCCGTACTGTCCAGCCAACACTAGGCCGGCAACACACCATTATCGGCCCGTTCGAGTGGATTTCAACGTCACCATCAGTAAACCGCGTCCCATGCGAGAAACGCCCACCTCCCGGTTACCGACATCCTCGACACCCGCAAATGCCAATATTTCGGACACGCCGACCCAAGCCTTATTCTTCAATATGGACTTCTAGACGTCCATTTAGTCAAAAATTTCCGGGTGATTTTCGTAAAAGGATTTAGCAATTTCTTGCTGTGCAAGACCACCCACTGCGGCCATCTTACTTTCGGCGCCGGAACGCCGCGCGCCAGATTGCTGCGTCACAGCACGTTAAGCGTGATCGACCCAACTATTGTTTCAAATGTAAGCATTTGTTTTTATTTGCCAAATGTTATCTATTTCAAAAATTGTGAAGTTGTGTGAATTATTTGTTGCGCAACGCATCAATTTCACTTACGGTCGATACAGCACCACCAATTTGGTGCGCAGCGGCGAGGGGACCGCATCACTAACTAGTGAATTTGGGGAGAGTTTCAACATGGCAAGATTTCGTCGCAATCGATTGGCCAGTGCACTCATTCCACTACTTGGCATGAGCCTGTTCAGCGCAACACTGTTCGCACAAGACACTTCGACCAGCACAACGCCGGACAGCAGCACTCCGGCACCCACCAAAGACACCAAGCAGTTGCAGCAGGTGGTGGTTACGGGCACGCGCTCGACGAATCGCACCGTAGCCGAGTCGCTTTCGCCCATCGATGTGCTGACGCCAGCCGACATTACCGCCAGTGGCGCCACTGATATCGCCAGTGCCTTGAACACATTGTTACCATCGCTCAATTTCCCTCGCCCGGCGATCAATGACGGTAACGATGCGGTCCGCCCACTGACTCTGCGCGGCCTGTCACCGGATGACGTGCTCGTGCTGGTTGATGGCAAGCGTTATCACACGACCAGTCTGGTCAATTACAACGAATCGATTGGCCGAGGTTCGGCGCCGGTCGATTTCAACTCCATCCCCATTTCGGCCATCGACCATATCGAAGTCTTGCGCGATGGCGCCGCGGCGCAATACGGCTCCGATGCCATCGCCGGCGTTGTCAATATCGTGCTGAAACACGGCAGCGCTCCAGGCTCAAACGAAATTACCGCCAATGGCGGCGTCATGGACAAGGGCGACGGCGCACAGAATGGCTTGTCCGGCTCGGTCGGCATTCCGCTCAGCGGCCCACAAGGCAGTGCGCCAGGCTGGGCACGTCTGTCGTGGAACTATTCCGACGTCATGAACACCAACCGCGCGCAGAATACGGACATCGCAACCACGCTTACTCCGGACAATGCGAATGCACAAGGCGTGCCCTATGAACGCTATGGCGACCCAGCCGTAAAAACGTACCAAGCAGTGCTGAATTTCGGCTATGACTTGACACCCAATATCGAACTTTACGGCTACCTCGACCTGAGTCGCCGCGATGTCACCTCGAACGGCTACTACCGAGCCAGCGACAACTACCGCAACACCACGGCGATCTACCCGAACGGTTTTCTGCCACAGATCGTCAATCATGTGAATGACGCTTCCGCGGTCGTCGGCATCAAGGGCACCACCGACAGCGGATGGCATTGGGATGCCTCTGCTGATTTTGGCTATAACCACATGGTGTTCGACATTGCGAACAGCCTCAACATCAACGAGTACTACAGCACGCTTGCCGCCACAGGCACCGGATTCAGCCCCACCTATTTCAACGCAGGCAACTTCACCACCAAACAGGATGTCGCGAACGTCGATTTGAGCAAGGAATATTCCCCTGCCTTTTTGCCTAACCCTGTAACCGTGGCGTTTGGCGGCGAATATCGCAAGGATTACTACGACATCGGTGCAGGTGATCCGAACTCGTACTATTTCAATTCCAATATCATCGACCCGATAAGCGGTGACGTTGCCCCCGGCGGTTCACAGGTCTACCCGGGCCTCAGTCCTGAAGTCGCCGGAAATTTCCAACGCCATAGTGAAGCAGCCTATGTGGATCTGGAAACTGACCTCACCAGCAAGCTGTCCGCCGGCGTGGCGGCACGCTACGAGGATTACAGCGATTCCGGCTCGACCCGCTCGGGCAAGCTGTCGTTGCGTTATCAGCTGACCGACACCTTTGCTTTGCGTGGCACGGCGTCCAACGGTTTCCGCGCGCCTTCGCTGGCTCAGCAAAACTACGAGTCTGTTGTGACCTTGCTTCAGGATGGCGTACTCCAGCAAATCGGTACCTTCCGTACATCCAGCCCCACAGCCATCGCACTGGGAGCCAAGCCACTAACACCGGAGAAGTCCACCAACTACGGCTTCGGTGCCGTATGGCAACCGACCAATGATTTCAGCGCGACGCTAGACGCTTATCAGGTCAGAATCTATGACCAGATCCTCTACAGCGACCAACTGGATGTCACCCCGACCGTCGCAAATGGTGAAGTCAGCGGCGCCCAGTTCTTCGTCAACGGTGGCACCACCAGGACTCGCGGCGTCGACCTGATACTGAACCAGCGCGTCGATCTCAGCGATTGGGGGAAATTGAACCTCGGGGTAAGCGGCAACTACAACAAGACTGACGTGCTGGACGTGACCAACCCCAACTTTGGTCGTGCCAGTCAGGGTCTGCTGACCTCATCCACGCCGCGCACCAAATACGTGCTCTACGGCGACTGGAACATTCAGAATTTCGACCTGCACGCCAATCTCACCCGCTATGGCTCGATCATTCGTCGCGGTGACGATGCCAACGGTGACGAGGATCAGTTCTTCTCGGCACGCTGGCTGCTCGATCTGGCTGCCAGCTATAACCTGGATGCGTGGACCTTTACCGTTGGCGCCGACAACGTCACCAACCAGTACCCGACCAAGGTGGCGGCGAACAACGAATACGACTATGGCTCCGGCCTGCAGTACTCAGCCCTATCACCGTTCGGTTTCAATGGCCGCTACTGGTACGGCAAGGTGACTTACCGCTTCTAAGTTTCACAGATGGTCAAGAAAAAATCCCGGCTGTGATGCCGGGATTTTTTTGCCTTATCGGTGGCGGTAGCCACGATTTGGATATCTGACAATCGTTGTGCTGTGATGCTTTGTACATAGCGCCAGTCACTATGCAGCGGCAGGGCTTGTGGACCACCAATCAAACTCTCCATACCGCGAATATTGATCGACACTATGATTTTTTGCGAATGATGCACCCATCGTTTCGCACACCAACCTGCTCGACTGATTCGCCGTGCCTTTGGTCAAACACTGTCGGCTACACACTCGACTGAGCTGGAGTGATAACGCACGCCATAACTTAACGTATTGTGCTTATATACATTTGGAAATATAGACGTCTATACGTCTATTGACGATTTATTAAGTTGTCGCTAACCTGAAATTTCTTCAGTTATAAATCCGTTAGTTCAGGGGAAGTAATGATCAGCAAGCGTCGCCACACTTTTTTTTCGGCCTATCTGCCCGCTGCCATTGCGCTGGCGCTTTCAAACGCTGCGTTAGCACAGGATTCCACGCCCCCGTCTCCAGCCAAGACCAAGGATCTCAGCGCCGTCATCGTTACCGGCACACGTTCGGACAGTCGCACTGAAAGCAGTTCTCTCACTCCGATCGATGTCGTGTCCGCGAAAGTTCTCCAGCAGACTGGTACCAACGATCTGCCCACAGCACTGGCGCGCATCATCCCGTCGCTGAATTTTCCGCGGCCTTCGACATCGGACACCGCCGATAGCCAGCGGCCAGCGCAGCTGCGCGGCCTCTCGCCGGACCAGGTGCTGGTGCTGGTAGACGGCAAGCGCTGGCACTCGGGGGCGATTCTGCTGAACAACGGTGTCATTGGCCGGGGTTCGCAATCGGTGGATCTCAACACCATTCCGCTATCGGCAATCGATCACATCGAAGTGCTGCGCGACGGCGCGTCGGCCCAGTACGGCTCCGACGCCATTGCCGGCGTAATCAACATCATCCTGAAAAAGGGCGCCAAGGGCGGCGACGTCGAGGTCACCGGCGGGCAGTATTCGGCGGGCGATGGCCGGCAGTGGCAAGGTTCGGCCGACTTCGGCATACCGCTCAGCGACGACAAAGGCTGGCTGCGCCTGACCGCGCAAAGTGGCAACGAGGACTACACCAACCGTGCCGCACCGGACACCCGCACGGGCTATACCGGGTTGGGTGTGAACTACCGCCAGGGCGACCCGGCGGTGCACGACACCAACCTGCTGCTGAATACCCAGTACGACATCACCCCAGATGTGCAGTTCTATGCGTTTGGCCATTTCGGTCGCCGTGAAACCACCTCACCGGCGTTTTTCCGTTATGGAACGAATGCGCCCAAGCCCAACAACGCCTTGGTCGGCGAGATATACCCCAACGGCTTTCTGCCACTGGAGCATGCCGACTCCACCGACCAGTCTCTGGTTACCGGGCTGCGCGGCACGGTCGATGGCTGGCGCTGGGATCTGAGCGGCAACTTTGGTCGCAACCGGGTTTCCTATGAAACCCAAAACAGCCTCAACTACGCCTATCTGCACGACTTCGGCAGCACGCCGACGACATTCGACGACGGCATTCTGACCGCCGCCCAGGAAGCGGTCGACCTCGATATCGCCAAGGATCTTTCGCCAAGCTGGTTGCCCAACCCGGTGACGGTGGCCTTCGGCGCCGAATACCTTCGTCAGACCTACAGCATCGATGCCGGCTCTCTGCCATCCTGGTATGTAGGCACATCCGGCGTGTCCGGCGGCGCGCAGGGTTTTGCCGGCTGGCAGCCAGCCAACGCCGTGGACGCGTCACGGCAGGATGTTGCCGAATATCTCGATCTGGAAACCAATCTCACCGACCGCCTGGCGGTCTCGGCCGCCGTGCGGCACGAGCACTACAACGATTTTGGCAACACCACGTCCGGCTCGCTGGCAGGGCGCTTTGATTTCACCGACCGCTTTGCCCTTCGGGCCAGCGCCTCGACCGGTTTCCGGGCGCCATCGCTGGGGCAGCAATACTTCTCGCAGATATCATCGCTGTTCTATGCCACCGGTAATTCGGCCGGGCTGCCAGCCGGTATCTATAACTCAGGCCTGGTGCCGGTGGACAGTCAGATTGCGCGACTGCTCGGCTCGCAGCCACTGAAGCCCGAGAAATCCGAAAACTTCACCTTCGGCGCAGTCTGGAATCCCACCGATGCGCTGACGCTCAGCGCAGATATCTACCAGATCGATATCCAGAACCGCATTGCCCTGTCCGGTGCTATCTCGACCACGGCGCCGTCGGTAGTGAGCTATCTGGCGGCCAACGGGATCAGCAACCTCAACTACAGCAGCGTCAACTACTTCACCAACGCCGCCGACACGCGCACGCGCGGTGTCGATTTTGTCGGTACCTACCTGTCCGACCTGGGCAGTGCGGGAACGCTCTCGACCACACTCAGCGCCAACTACAACCAGAACAAGGTTACCCAGGTCAAAGCCAATCCGGCGGTACTGGAAAACCTGGGCGTCAACTTCGTTCGCCTGAACCGTCAGGACATCGAGGGTTATCTGGCCAATTCGACGCCGCGCAGCAAGCTGATAATCAGCGAGCTATACAACGTCGGAAACTGGGGCGTAACCGCCACCCTGACCCGTTATGGCAGTTACACGAGTTATGTCAGCAACCTGGCCAGTTACAACGTGGCCACCGGTGTCGTCGACCAGACCTTTTCGCCAAAGTGGCTGCTCGATCTGGCGGTGAATTATCGACTGAACAACTGGACCTTTACGGTAGGTGCGGACGATGCGCTGGATACATATCCCGACCGCAACATTGCCAACAACACCAATAACGGCACCCTGCCTTACTCGACATTCTCGCCCTTCGGTTACAACGGCGCTTACGTCTATGGCAAGGTGCGTTACAGCTGGTAACCGTGACGTTGTGTGACAAGGCAAAATCCCGGCATCCATGCCGGGATTTTTTTATGCCCTGCCTTTGCTTTTACTTGCACCCGGCGATCAAAGCGTGTTGAACACCAACACGCCGCCTTCGACATCCACGCCAATGGTGGCACCGGACGCATAGCGACCTTCCAGGATTTGTTTGGCCAGCGGATTCTCCAGTTGCTGCTGGATCGCCCGCTTCAGTGGCCGCGCGCCGTAGACCGGATCGAAACCGACATCACCCAACAGCAGCAGCGCGTTGTCGCTGACCTGCAGCTTCAGCTGGCGCTCGGCCAGTCGCTTCTCCAGAGAGGCCAGCTGGATGCGTGCAATGGCGCCGATCTGCTTTTTGTCCAGCGGACGGAACACCACCAACTCGTCAAGCCGATTGATGAACTCCGGACGGAAGTGCGCCTGCACCACGCCCATCACTGACGCCTTCATCTGCGTGTACTGCTCTTCGCTGTCCAGATCGCCGCCGTTGTCGGACATGTCCTGGATCACGTTGGAGCCCAGGTTCGAGGTCATCACGATGACGGTGTTGCGGAAATCCACCGTGCGCCCCTGACCATCGGTGAGGCGACCGTCGTCGAGCACCTGCAGCAAAATGTTGAACACATCAGCATGCGCTTTCTCTACTTCGTCCAACAAAATCACGCTGTAGGGACGACGACGCACGGCCTCGGTGAGATAGCCACCCTCTTCATAACCGACATAGCCCGGCGGCGCGCCGATCAGCCGGCTGACCGAATGCTTCTCCATGAACTCGCTCATGTCGATGCGTACCATCGCATCGGTAGTGTCGAACATGAACTCGGCCAACGCCTTGCACAGCTCGGTCTTGCCCACGCCGGTAGGGCCGAGGAACAGGAACGAGCCGCTGGGCCGGTTAGGATCAGACAGCCCGGCCCGCGCGCGCCGGATCGCGTCGGAAACCGCACGCACGGCCTCGTCCTGACCGACCACGCGACGGTGCAGGTCGTCTTCCATATGCAGCAGCTTTTCGCGCTCGCCTTCGAGCATCTTGCTCACCGGGATACCGGTCCAGCGCGCCACGACCTCTGCGATTTCCTCGGCAGTGACCTTGTCCTGCAGCAGCTTGAAGTCCTGCGTTTCGGCAGCCTGCGCGGCGGCGAGCTGCTTTTCCAGTTCGGGTAGCTTGCCGTACTGAATCTCGCTCATGCGCGCATAGTCCTGCTGGCGCTGCGCAGCGTCGAGATCCTGCCGTGCCTGCTCGATCTGCTCCTTGACGCGAGTCACGCCCTGCAGCGCAGCCTTCTCCGATTTCCAGATTTCGTTGAGATCGGAAAACTCGCGCTCGAGCTTGTCGATCTCGGTTTCCAGATCGGCGAGGCGCTGTTTCGATTCGCTGTCCTTTTCCTTTTTCAGCATCTCGCGCTGGATCTTCAGCTGGATCAGCCGACGTTCGAGCCGATCGAGCTCCTCCGGCTTGGAGTCGATTTCCATGCGAATGCGCGAAGCCGCCTCGTCCATCAGGTCGATCGCCTTGTCCGGCAGCTGGCGGTCGGCGATATAGCGATGCGATAGCGTGGCCGCGGCGACGATGGCCGGATCGGTAATCTCCACACCGTGGTGCACGGCATAGCGCTCTTTCAGCCCACGCAGGATCGCGATGGTGTCCTCCACCGAAGGCTCGCCCACGAACACTTTCTGGAAGCGGCGCTCCAGCGCGGCGTCTTTTTCGATGTATTTGCGGTATTCGTCCAATGTGGTCGCACCGATGCAGTGCAGCTCGCCGCGCGCCAAGGCGGGCTTCAGCATATTGCCCGCGTCCATAGCGCCGTCAGCCTTGCCGGCACCGACCACGGTGTGCAGCTCGTCGATGAACAGGATTACCCGACCTTCCTGCTTGGCCAGATCGCTAAGCACGGCCTTCAGTCGTTCCTCGAACTCGCCACGGAATTTGGCGCCGGCAATCAGCGCACCCATATCGAGCGACAGTACGCGGCGGTCACGCAGGCCTTCAGGCACCTCACCCTTGACGATGCGCTGGGCAAGACCTTCGACGATGGCGGTCTTGCCCACGCCGGGCTCACCAATCAGCACCGGATTGTTCTTGGTGCGCCGCTGCAGCACCTGGATAGTGCGACGAATCTCCTCATCGCGGCCAATCACCGGATCGAGCTTGCCGCTTTCGGCGCGTTCGGTCAGATCGATGGTGTATTTCTCCAATGCTTGGCGCGATTCTTCGGCGTTTTCGCTCTGCACTTTTTCACCACCACGCAGCTTTTCGATCGCAGCCTCCACATTCGGTTTTGTCGCGCCTGCCGCCTTCAGCGCCGCACCCAGCTCACCTTTCTCTTCCAGTGCCGCCAGCACGAACAGCTCGCTGGCGATGAACTGGTCCCCGCGCTGCTGCGCCAGCTTGTCGGTGAGGTTTAGCAGCCGAGTCAGCTCGTTGCCCGCGTGGATATTGCCTTCCTGGCCGCTGACTTTCGGCAGTCGTTCCAGCAATTCGTTGACACGCTGCTGCAGCGCAGGCACGTTGACCTGCGCCTGCGTCAGCAGCGGTCCGGTCGAGCCACCTTGCTGGTTGAGCAACGCGGCCATCACGTGCGCCGGCTCCAGCATGTTGTTGTCGCGGCCAACCGCCAGCGACTGTGCGTCGGCAAACGCCTGTTGGAAACGCGACGTGAGTTTGTCCATTCGCATTGATGAGCCCTCATTGGTTTGGCCCGTCAGCGCTCAAACAGCCGACTTGCCACTGACTGGAAGATGCGGACGGCCTGGGTTGAATCAAGCTCGGACGGAATCAAGATCCTCGCTGCCGCCCGTTGCTGCTCTCCCATTGCCAGCAAAGATATCTTTCACATAGGCCTTGTTACGGTGGGGCTGATGGATATGAAAAATTCCAACGCCGACTCACCCCAACGCATGTTGCCAGCGCCACCGCTACCTGCCAACGACTCCCGCTGGGCGCTGTTTCTCGATGTCGACGGCACCCTGCTCGATTTCAACGACGACCCGCGGGCTGTCGAAGTCACTGCACCTCTGCTTGCCTTGCTGCATTCGCTGCACAACGCGCTGGGCGGCGCGTTGGCGCTGGTCAGCGGCCGTGAGCTGGATGATCTGGATCGACTGTTCGGCAATCCACACTGGGCCGCGGCGGGTCTGCATGGGCTGCAACTGCGCCGTGCCGACGGCAGTTTTCGACGAATAACGTTAACACCCGAACAACAGCAGCACATGCTCCAGGCCGCTACGGCGCTGGCCACGCGGTTCGAAGGTGTACAGCTGGAGGACAAGCGGATTGCCGTTGCCCTGCATTGCCGACGCGTACCCGAACAGTTCGAACCACTTCGCGACGCCGCAGTTCAGATGGTTACGCAATTGCCTGGCTACGAACTACAGCCAGGCAACCTGGTGATCGAATTCAAGCCAGCCGGCATGGACAAAGGCCGGGCGGTACTCGAACTGCTTGCCAGCGCGCCGTTCAACGGGCGCCTGCCCGTGTACCTAGGTGATGACCTGACGGACGAACACGCTTTTGCCAGCCTCCGTCAAAAGCATGGCATGGGCGTGCTGATCGGCTCACCCCATTCATCCACGCAGGCATCTTTTTCATTGCGTGACCCCGCTGCGGTGAAAACGTGGCTGGTTCGCGTCCTTGACGCACTTTCGTGAGGAATACCTCGACATGACGAACAATCCGCCGAACGCCCTGCCCGCCAGCCTTGAACTCGGCGTTATCGGCAACGGTAGCATCGCCGCGCTGATCGATCCGCATGGCAGCATCGTCTGGTGCTGCCTGCCACGCTTCGACGCCGATGCAAGCTTCTGCAAACTACTTTCACCGAAGATCGATGGCGGCGAATGGGCCATCGAGCTGGAAGATTTCGAACGGGCCGAGCAGAACTATCTGCCCAACACCGCCGTCCTGGTGACGCGGCTTTTCGACACGCACGGTGGCGCGATCGAGATCGTCGATTTCGCACCGCGCAACCGCTCTCTCGGACGGATGTATCACCCTGTCATGCTGGCTCGCAAAATCAGCCCGCTCAGCGGCTCACCGCGCATTCGCGTCAAGCTTCAACCGCTGTGCGATTACGGCTCACAACCGGCGTCCACCACGTCCGGCAGCAACCACGTTCGCTATATGCTCAGTGAAACCGTCCAGCGGCTGACCAGCGATGTGGCTACACCGTTGATCGAACGCAGCCTGCCTTTCAGCCTGGATCGTCCGGCACATTTTGTCTTTGGCCCCGACGAAACACTGAGCGAGAGCCCCGCCGACTTCATCCACTTGGCGCTGGAGCGTACACAGGCTTACTGGCGCGACTGGGTACGCAATCTGTCGATTCCCTACGAATGGCAGGAGGCGGTGATCCGCGCCGCCATTACCTTGAAGCTTTGCCAGTACGAAGCCACCGGCGCCATCGTCGCCGCGCTCACCACCTCGATCCCCGAAGCACCGGGCACAGCACGCAACTGGGACTATCGCTACTGCTGGCTGCGTGACTCGGCCTTCACCGTACGGACACTCAATCGACTCGGCGTCACCAACACCATGGAAGACTACATACGCTACGTTTTCAACCTGGCGGTGGTCGAGGGCGATGACGAGGTCGGCCCTGTGTTCGGTATCACCTTCGAGCGGGAGCTGCACGAACGTCAGGTGGAAGGACTTGCCGGCTATCGCGGCATGGGCCCCGTGCGCGTCGGCAACGACGCCTGGCAGCAGCGCCAGAACGACGCCTACGGTTCCGTGGTGCTGTCATCGGCGCAGCTGTTTTTCGATCGCCGCATCGAGCATCGCGGCGACGCGATCATGTTCAAGCGGCTTGAGCGCATGGGCACAGCCGCACTGCGCATGGCCGAGCAGCCCGACGCCGGTCTGTGGGAATTTCGTGGCCGCGCCTCGGTGCACACCTACTCCGCAGCCATGTGCTGGGCCGCCTGCGATCGTCTGGCGCACATTGCCACCGAGCTGGGATTGGATGACCGGGCGCGTTACTGGCACCACGAAGCCATCGAGCTTCACGCCCGCATCGAGGCGCGCGCGTGGAATGCGACGCTCGGCTATTTCGTTGACGCTTACGACGGCGAGAATCTGGACGCCAGCCTGCTGCTGCTGGCCGATATCGGCTTCATCGAAGCGAACGACCCGCGTTTCGTCGCCACAGTAGATGCCATCGGCGCGGCACTGGGCCGCGGCAATTATCTGTTCCGCTATATCGCTCCGGACGATTTCGGTACGCCGGAAACCAGCTTCAACATCTGCACGTTCTGGTACATCGAGGCCATGGCGTCCACCGGTCGCGAGGAACAGGCGCGAGCGATGTTCGAAAACATGCTGAGCAAGCGCAACGCGCTTGGGCTGTTGTCAGAAGATCTGGCACCAGGCAGTGGCGAGCATTGGGGCAACTATCCGCAAACCTATTCACTGGTCGGCATGATTCAGGCAGCAATGCGGCTCTCCCGCCGCTGGGAGGAGGCGCTATGAGCGATCACAAACCCGGCCGTCTGGTGGTGATATCTAACCGGATCGCGCTGCCCGGGCAGACATCTACCGGTGGGCTTGCGTCGGCCATGCAGGCAACGCTGCAAGAACGCGGCGGGCTGTGGTTTGGCTGGAGCGGCAAGGTCTCCAACAACGAAAAACTCCATCGGGTCAGTCATGAATCCGTCGACTACGCCACGTTCGATCTTTCGCGCCAGGATCATGACGAGTTCTACGCAGGCTTTGCCAACCGCACCTTATGGCCGCTGCTGCATTTTCGACTCGACATGGTCGACTATCAGCGTAGCCATCTGGATGGCTATATGCGCACCAACGCGCTGTTTGCCGATCATCTGCTGAAGCTTCTAAAGCCAGACGACATCCTCTGGGTACACGACTATCACCTGATACCGATTGCTTCGATGCTGCGCGAGCGCGGCGTAAAAAATCGCATCGGTTTCTTTCTGCACACGCCATTGCCGCCTGCCGCGCTGCTGATCGTCCTGCCGAAGCATCGCGACCTGCTGGAAACACTGGCCAGCTACGATCTGGTCGGCTTGCAGACCGCCCGCGACCTGCGCGCCCTGGAGGATTACTTCCTGTACGAAATCGGCGGCACCATGCGCAAAGCTAGAAGGCTGCAGGCTGCCAACGGTCGCCGTTTTCGCGCCGGCGTGTTTCCGATCAGTATCGATACCGCGCTAGTGGCCCAGACCGCACACGACGCCGAGTCACTCGAAGAAATCGAACAACTGCATAACAGCTTGGAGGGCCGGGCGCTGATCATCGGCGTCGACCGGCTCGACTATTCCAAAGGACTGCCCGAACGCTTCCGCGGTTACGCGCATCTGCTGGAGCGTGCACCTGAGCTGCATCGGCAGATAACCTTTTTGCAAATCGCACCGACCACGCGCGGCGTCGTGCCCGAGTACCGCCAGATCCGCAAGGACCTGGAACGCAGCGCCGGCCATATCAATGGCATGTACGCCGCACCGGACTGGGTACCGATCCGCTACGTCAATCAATCGTTCCCCCACAGCGTGCTCACCGGCTACTACCGTAACGCGCGAGTCGGTCTGGTCACACCATTACGCGATGGCATGAACCTGGTCGCCAAGGAGTACGTTGCCAGTCAGGATCCGGAAAATCCCGGCGTACTGGTACTTTCGCGTTTTGCGGGCGCCGCTTTCGAACTGCCCGACGCGCTGCTCATCAACCCTGCCGACACCGCCGAAGTCGCCGATGCGTTGGAACGCGCGTTGAAAATGCCGCTGAAGGAACGGCAGCGGCGCTGGCGCGCGATGATGGGCGTGCTGGAAAACCACGATATCAACACATGGCGCAATGGTTTTCTCGCTGCCTTGGTTGATGATACTGCCGCATAGACTCGCGGATGCGCTCGCCTGCACAACGGACAGAATTAAAGTCCTGCGCCGCATTGAACCTGATTAAACCAGACAAAAAAGAATGTAATCAGCGCAAGTGGCATGCTAGTAATAGCAGCTTGTTCGGGCACTCCCGGCATCCACGCACACCTAGACCAGGTGCCCGCTTGACCTCAATCTTGAAATACCAAGCTCGCGCTGCAACATGCTACTGTTTTGACTTTATAGAGTCCTTGTCGACCGTCGCCATGCTGACCGATCCCGGATTTGCCTCTAACTCGATAAACCACACACTCGAAACCGCGCAGCAACTATTGCGTGAAGGCCGCGTGGCAGAAGCTGAAAGAGCTTTCCTGGACGTTCTTGCGACGCAACCGGAACAAGTCGAGGCACTGCGTTTTTTAGCCAAAGCTGCGATGGCACGTGGAGACATTGGAGCCGCGATCGAATGGCTCAACCGCACGGCGGCAATCGATCGCAATGATATTGGCGTTCTTATGGAGCTCGGCGTCGCGTACCGCATTGCCGACCGCTTTGACGCATCGCGTTATGTATTCGAACGCGCCCTGGAGCTAAGCGAAGGGCGCAACACGACAGCCCGTCTACTGCTGGCCAACGTGCTGGAGTTGGATGAGCGCCCCGAACTAGCATTGATACAGTATTTCCGAGCCATTTTGGACGCACAACGAACGGGTCACTGGCTTGATGACAACAGTACCCAGGAAGGTATACGCCTGTTGGTTCAACACGCGATGCAATATGTGTTTGAAGGACGCCAAGCATGGTTCAACGGCGTCCTGGAGCGCTTTCGTGAAGAAATGCCGTCGGCCGAGCTTGGTCGCATCGATCGAGCGCTGGCCATCTATCTGCACGATAGCAACGAACGGCCTGCTGATCCACGTCAGCGGCCGACCATGCTCTATGTTCCCGACCTCGGCGCGGCGCCTATTATCGGTCTTTCGCGTTTTGACTGGTTAGCTGCCTGCACAACATGCATTGCGACAACAAGCACCGAGATCGATACATGCCTTGCGCTGCACGATAAACCAAGCGTGTCAGCGTTCAACTTGGGCATGGTCAAGGACGATGAAGCAGTAGATAGCGAGAGTGTGCTGTCGCGTGTACGTCGTATAGCCATCTATCACCATGGCATCCCACTTGAGGGGATCCGCCAGCAGGCGCCGCAGCTGCTTGCTGCCATGGTGAATATGCCGCTGGTACGTATTCCTCAGCATAGCCCTGATGCAGAGATCATCGCTATCGGGCCAGCCATGCAGGCATCGACTCCCTTCGGGCGTAGCAACTCACGATGCGGCATAGTCATCGCATTGCCCGGCAGCGCGCCTATCGACATCACGATAGGCGGTGAATTACACGGCCTTCAGGAAGGTGAAGCCCTGGTATTCGACAGCAGTTTCGGTGTCGAATACTCCAATGGCGGCGACTCAGAGGCGCGCTTACTCGCTTCCGAAATCTGGCATCCCGACCTCACACCATTTGAGCGCGAGGCACTAACAGCTCTTACCATTGCCATCGTGGATTTCGACACGAAACTGGAGCAGGCTTGAATACCACTACGGTCGATATCACCGCTCAGGAAGTACCCTCCACTCGCGACCTTGCGCGCTACGTGCAGTGGTTCGACAACGCGCTTGAGCCTGATTTCTGCAAGCGCATGATCGAGTCGTTTGACCAACTTGCTCGCTTCCAGACGCGCGGTGGTCGCGGCGCTCTACAGTCAAGCGCATGGACCGAACTCAACGTGAGCAAGGTTGCTGACGCGTCCTTCGAGACCCTGTTTCGGCAACAGGTGCTGCAGTATTTGGACCTCTACAACGAGCGCGCTCCATTGACTCTGCCGATTCCGCCACGCAACCGGCTGGAAAATTTGCGAATCAAGCGCTATGTCGTTGAAGAAGGCGATCAGTTCCAACCGCATTTCGACGCACTTGACTACACCTGCAATCGGTACATGGTCTTTCTCTGGTATCTGAACGACGTGATCGACGGGGGCGAAACCGAGTTTTGCGATATGGGTTTGCGAGTTTCCGCGCGTGCCGGACGCCTGCTGATGTTTCCGCCTTACTGGATGTACCAGCACGCGGGATTGCCACCACGCTCCAACGACAAGTACATCATCTCTACTTATCTGTTGTTTTGAGCCATGTTGTTTTGAACCGGCGATCCGTGCTGCGGCTCCAGCCAGATCAAGCTAGCGAAACGGCCGCTAGCCGCACCTTCTCGCCGGTAAGAATAGAATCTCGTATCGGTGAAGGTGTCGAACCCGCTGCCGCAAATGTTTTGAACGCCAGACGCCCTGAGGAAGAGACACGCCAGTCCGGCAAGATCGCATAGCCAATGCCCCGGACGCGTTGACACAAAGTATTGCGATGCATTCGCATGCCGCTTTAGAAATGTAGCGCGCACTTCGCCGCCTACTTCGTATGATGCCGCGCCAATACACGGCCCGATCCACGCAAGTAAATCTTTACGTGGAGCAAGTAGCTGAGTCAGCGTTTCTTCCAGCACACCGCTGGCCAAACCTCGCCAACCAGCGTGTGCGGCTGCAATCTCGCTCCCATCCGCGGCGCAAAACAACACCGGCAAACAATCAGCCGTGAGAATAGCCAGCACCGCGCCAGGCAGATGCGATACCGCCGCATCTGCTTGCGGTTCATGATCACTTGGCAGCGGCCCCAATTCGGCTACGGCTATGCCATGCACTTGATGCAGCCAACGCGGAGAAGATGGCAGCGCCAGTGCCTGTTGCAGCCCTTCACGATTTGCTTTGACCGTGTCAGTCGCATCCCCACTGCGCAGACCGAGATTGAGCCGATCAAACGGCGGCGCCGACACACCGGGCCCGTGCCGGGTGGTTACGCACGCGCGCACGCTGGCCGGTGCCGGCCAGTCCGGGTAAATCCAGCTATCGGTACCTGGGAGAAAGCTATCCGCCACCGACATTCAATACTCGTCGGCGCCGTGGGCTGCCAGATCCGCCCGTAGCGCTTCGATCAACGCCAGCTGATCTGCCGGCCGTTCCACAATGAACGACAGCGCCTCCTCCGTGACCGGATGCACGAACGAAAGCCGCTCGGCGTGCAGCGCCTGGCGGCGAAAACCGCGCAGAGTGGCGATCAGTTCCGGTGAGGCGCCCTTGGGCAGTTTCAGACCGCCGCCGTACAGCGGGTCGCCCAGCAGCGGGTGGTTGATATGCGCCATGTGCACGCGGATCTGATGCGTGCGGCCGGTTTCCAGCTGGCACTGCAGCAGGCTGTGGGCACGGAAGCGCTCGCGCAGCCGGTAATGCGTGACCGCATGCTTGCCATCCTCTTCGTCGCGCACCGACTGACGCAGTCGATCGCCCATGTGACGTCCGATGGCTGCATCTACCGTGCCGCCGGACACCATCGTACCCAGCACGACAGCCTCGTATTGGCGCTCCACCTCATGACGGGACAGCAGGTCGACCAGCGCCGTGCAGGCCGGCAATGTTTTGGCCACCACCATCAGTCCGGAGGTGTCCTTGTCCAGTCGGTGCACAATGCCGCCACGCGGCAGCTCGGCCAGCTTCGGATCGTGGTGCAGCAGCGCGTTCAGCAGGGTTCCCGCCGGGTTACCGGCGCCTGGGTGCACGACCAGTCCAGCTGGCTTGTTCAGCACCAGCAGATATTCGTCCTCGTGCACGATCTCCAGTGCGATCGCTTCGGGCTCGCTGGAGACCTCGACCTCCAGCTCGACCTGCAGCAAAACCTGCTCGCCGCCACGCAGCAGCTGACGGGGCGGTGCCTGCGCGCCATCCAGGGTCACCGCGCCGGATTTGATCCAGCCGCTGAGTCGCGACCGTGAGTAATCGGGGAACATCTCGGCCAAAGCCTGGTCGAATCTACGTCCTGCGGCGGCCAGAGGCACGCCCGCCTCATGCCGAATGGTAGTCATGGTTGTCCCCACGGGCTATGGCCGGTTTCGGCTATCATGCCTCTTCGATCAAACATCTGAATTCTTTTCCCATGCGTGTAATGAAACTGCCGATGTCCAAATTGCGTGTTTTCAAGGTACTTACCGTGCTCGCGCTCGCGGTATCGATGAGCGCATGTTCAATGTTCCATCATAAACGCGACACGCTCGATACCATGCCGGTGGATGCGCTTTACAACAATGCGCACAATTCGCTGGAAAATTCCGACTATGCGGCAGCGGTCAAAGCCTATCAGCGCCTGATCGCGCGTTTTCCGTCGGGTCCGTACAACGAGCAGGCCCAGCTTGATCTGACTTACGCGCAGTACAAGAACAACCAGCTCGATGATGCCTATTCGACGGTGAACCGCTTCCTCAAGACGTATCCGGCCAACAATCACATCGATTATGCCTACTACTTGCGCGGCCTGATCAATTTCGAGCGCACCACGGGTGTAATTGAGCGCTACGTCTACCGCGAGAATGGCCAAGCACGCCGCGACCAAGGCTACAACCTGCAGTCGTTCGACGATTTCTCCGAGCTGACCCGGCGCTATCCCGACAGCGCCTACGCGGCCGACGCGCGCCAGCGCATGATTTATTTACGTAACAGTCTGGCGCAGTTCGAGATAGATGTGGCCAAGTTCTATCTGCGCAACAAGGCTTATGTAGCTTCGGCCGACCGCTCGCAGTATGTCATCGAGCATTACCAGCAGGCGCCACAAACCGGCGATGCGCTGGCGATCCTCACCCGTAGCTATCTGGCACTCGACCACAAGGAACTGGCCGACCAGACCCGTCAGGTGCTGGCGCTGAACTACCCGAATCACCCCTACCTGACCGACCCGAAGTGGCCGCATGCGCCGTCGACCTTGCGCAAGATGGTGCCATTCTCCGGACACTATTGAGGAGATTGGTCAGAAATCGAAAAGCCGGCGAGTGATCGCCGGCTTTTTTATTGCTGCCGGACGGAGCAGCGTCGAGGCGAGCCAGCCCCCCGAATTCCTGTTATCGCCACCCGGATGTGATGGGATAACGCCGCTCGCGACCAAACGCACGGGTGGTGACGCGCGGTCCAGGGGCCGATTGACGCCGCTTGAACTCGTTGGCCAGCACCAGCCGCGCGACGCGTCGCACTGTCTCGGCGGCGAATCCCGCGGCAACGATATCGGCCTGCGACTGCTCGCCTTCGATAAAGCGTTCGAGGATGGCATCGAGCTCGTCGTAAGGCGGCAGTGAATCCTGATCGGTCTGATCCTCGCGCAGCTCGGCCGACGGCGGCCGCTCGATCACGGCCACCGGGATGAACTCCGCACCACCCAGCTGGGTATTGCGCCAGCGTGAAAGCTTGTAGACCTCGGTTTTGTAAACGTCTTTCAGCGGCGCGTAGGCGCCACACATGTCGCCATACAAGGTGGCGTAGCCGACGGCCATCTCACTCTTGTTGCCGGTCGCCAGCAGCAGCCGGCTGTGCTTGTTGGACAACGCCATCAGCATCACGCCACGCGTACGCGACTGCAGGTTTTCCTCGGTGGTATCGGCTGGCTTGCCTGCAAACGCCGGCGTCAACGCATCGATGAACGACTCGTAGGTCGGCTCGATCGAGATCACGTGATAATCCACGCCGAGCTGCTCCGCCTGTGCACGGGCTCCGTCCAGCGACAATTGTGAGGTGTAGCGCATCGGCATCATCACCGCGGTGACGCGATCAGCGCCCAGCGCATCGACCGCGAGTGCCAGGGTCAACGCCGAATCGATGCCGCCGGACAGGCCCAGCAACACACCGCCGAAGCCATTTTTGTCGATGTAGTCGCGGATGCCGCGCACAAGTGCTGCGTACAGAACCGCTTCGTGCGAGGTATCCGTGGCCTCGGGCCAGTCTTCCGCAATAAGGCTGCGCGTCTGCGCGTCGAACTGCGCCCACAGCAGCCCCTCGACGAATGCCGGCGCACGGGCAGCAATGCGGCCGTCGCCATTCACCAGCAGCGAGGCACCGTCGTAAACCACCTCATCCTGGCCACCAACCACGTTGACGTAGGCGATCGCGCAACCGGTTTCCTGTGCCCGTGCCGTCAGCACGGCCTCGCGAGTCGACTGCTTGGCGTCATCCCAAGGCGATGCATTGATCACCACGATGAGTTCGGCACCCGCTGCTGCCGCCTGTGCTGCCGGCTCCGGCATCCAGACGTCTTCGCAAATCAGCAGGCCGACGCGCACGCCGTCAATGGTAACCACCACACTTTCATGGCCCGGTCGAAAATAGCGCTTGTCGTCGAAAACACCGTAGTTGGGCAGCGCCTGCTTGTGCGCCGTCACTTCGATAGCACCCTCACGCAACAGGCTGGCCGCGTTGAAGACCTCACCCTCGCTGTGCGGGTGGCCAACGATAACTGCCGTACCTGCAGACGCTGCCGCCAAAGATTTCAGCTCGCTTTCGCAAGCGGCAAGGAAACTCGGCCGCAGCAACAAATCCTCCGGTGGATAACCGCTCAGCGCCAGCTCCGGAAACGCGATCAGCGCCGCCTCCTGCACTTGCGCTTGTTCGATCAGGCCACGCATGCGTTTCGCGTTGGCGGCCACCGCACCCACCGAAAAATCGAATTGCGCTAGCGCGAAGCGTAAGGTGGTCATGCCCTGGAGGTCCGACGTCGAATGCAGACGCGCATGATAACCGAGCGCCGCGTGCACACAGCACGACAGTTCAGCCAAATGCACCCAGCAATACCGACGCCAGCACCAGCATCAGCACGGCGACGAAGGCATCCAGCAGCCGCCACGCCAGCGCACTGCGAAACCACGGTAGCAACAGTCGCGCGCCATAGCCAAGCCCGGTAAACCAGACCACGCTCGCGCTCGCCGCGCCGCTGGCGAACCACCAATGAGCATCGCCTGCGTAGTGTGTGGATACCGAGCCGAGCAGCACGACAGTATCCAGATACACATGCGGATTGAGCAGGGTAAAGCCGAGGCAGGCCAGCGCAACACGCCAGCGATCAGCGTCGATATCGCCGCCCGTCGGCTGCAAGCCGGATGTGCCACGCCACGCCCGCCAAGCCGCGAGCAGACCATAACCAAGCAGGAAGATCGCGCCGATATAGCGCAGCCACTGCAGCAATCCAACGTGCTGCTGCACCGCCAGCCCCATGCCTGCTACGCCGAGCAGGATAAGTGTGACGTCCGAAAGGGTGCAGATCGCCACCACCAGACCGACATGGCGTCGCTGCAGGCCTTGCCGCAACACGAAAGCGTTCTGGGCGCCGATCGCAATGATCAGGCTGGCACCGGTACCGAGACCGGCCAGATAGGCAGCGGACGACATAGGAATTTTCCCGAAGACGAAGCACAATCTGGCGCAGGGGATATCATCAGTAAAGCTGAATATTCTTCAGCTAGATTAGATTTTCTTAAGATGGCAAAAACCATCCAAAGCAGCCCGCAGGTGCTTAATCCATGACGCTGTTGAATCCCCAACTCACCGCCTTCGCCGCCGTGCTCGCCGAGGGGAGCTTCGACGGCGCAGCACACCGATTGTCACTGACCCCTTCAGCCATCTCGCAGCGGATCAAGGCCCTCGAAGATCGCCTCGGCCAGGTGCTTATCCTTCGCTGCAGCCCTTGCCGTGCCACCAGTGCCGGCCAGCGCCTGCTGCGCAGCGTGCAGCAGATGCAGCTGATGGAAGCCGAAACGCTGGGCGAATTCGCCGCGGCTGATCCGGCGAACAAGGCACCGTCGACCATGGCGATTGCGGTGAATGCCGACTCATTGGCCAGCTGGCTGCTACCCGCGCTGGCCGAACTGCATACGCGGCATGGCATGTTGTTCGACATAAAGACAGAAGATCAGGATCACTCCGCCGACCTGCTGCGCGACGGTTCCGTGCTGGGTGCTGTCACGGCCGATGCCAAACCCGTGCAGGGTTGTGCGGTAAAAAAGCTCGGGGTGATGCGCTACCTGCCGATCGCCTCACCGGCCTTCGTTAGGACTTACTTCAGCGATGGCCTCCATGCCGCCGCATTGGGCCATGCCCCGGTACTGACGTTCAATCGCAGGGATACCCTGCAGGCACGATTCATACGCAGCATCACGCGTGCGAAGCTGTTGCCGCCGATCCATTACATCCCGTCGTCGACAGCCTTCGTTGAAGCAGCCGCACTTGGCCTTGGCTGGGCGATGGCACCAGCCACGATGCTGCAAAACCCACTTGCCAACGGCATGCTGCAGACCCTGGCGTCCGATCGCTGGCTGGACGTTCCGATGTATTGGCAGCACTGGACGATCCGTTCGCCGGCACTGTCCCAACTAACCGAAACTTTGCTTCGCGCTGCAGCCAGCGACCTGCAGATTGCCGAAGGAACGAAACATCGGCGCTGATGCCACTCGAATACACGCCACTTCGACGCCAATAAAAAGGCCGCGGCATGACCGCGGCCTTTGCTTGTCACCAGAAAGCGGTGACTTACTGCGTCATCAACTTATTTCGACATCAGTTTGGCAAGTGTCTTGCCCAGATCGGCAGGCGACTTCACCGTGGTGACGCCAGCTTTCTCAAGCGCAGCAAACTTCGCCGCGGCGGTGCCCTTGCCGCCGGAGATGATCGCGCCAGCATGACCCATGCGCTTACCCGCCGGAGCGGACGCACCGGCAATGAACGAGACGACCGGCTTGGTGACGTACTCACCGATGAACTCGGCGGCATCTTCCTCGGCCGAACCACCGATCTCGCCGACCATGATGATGCCTTCGGTCTGCGGATCGTCCTGGAACAGCTTCAGGCAGTCGATGAAGTTGAGGCCGTTGATCGGATCGCCACCGATGCCGATGCAGGTGGACTGACCCAGACCTTCGTTGGTGGTCTGGAACACTGCTTCATACGTGAGCGTGCCGGAGCGCGACACGATACCGACCTTGCCCGGCTTGTGGATGTGGCCCGGCATGATGCCGATCTTGCATTCGCCCGGGGTGATGATGCCGGGGCAGTTCGGTCCGATCAGCACGATTTCCGGATGCTGTGCCAGCACGTTCTTGACGCGCAGCATGTCCAGCACGGGGATGCCCTCGGTGATCGCCACGATCACCTTGATACCGGCATCGATCGCTTCGAGGATCGAGTCGGCAGCGAACGGCGGCGGCACGAAGATCACCGACGCATCGGCACCAGTTTCGAGAACAGCTTCATCGACTGAGTTGAAGACTGGCAGACCGATGTGCTCTGAACCGCCCTTGCCCGGGGTCACGCCACCAACAACCTTGGTGCCGTAATCGATCGCCTGTTCGGCGTGGAAGGTGCCCTGCTGGCCGGTGAAGCCCTGCACGATCACCTTGGTATTTTTGTTGACGAGAACGCTCATGCTTGCATGTCTCCCTTAAGCCTTGGCCGCAGCCACGGCCTTTTGCGCCGCGTCGTTGAGATCGTCGGCCGGCGTGATCGCCAGTCCGGAGTTGGCCAGCAGTTCGCGGCCCTTCTCGACATTCGTGCCCTGCAGGCGAACGATGACGGGGATCTTCAGGCCCACTTCCTTCACCGCGGCGATGATGCCTTCCGCAATCAGGTCGCAGCGCACGATGCCGCCGAAGATATTGACCAGGATGGCGGTGACCTTGTCCGAGGACAGGATCAGCTTGAACGCCTCGGTGACACGTTCCTTGGTGGCGCCGCCGCCGACGTCGAGGAAGTTGGCCGGCTCACCGCCCGCCAGCTTGATCACGTCCATCGTGGCCATGGCCAGACCCGCGCCGTTGACCATGCAGCCGATGCTGCCGTCCATCGTCACGTAATTGAGGTTGTTCTGCACAGCAGCCGCTTCGGCCGCGTCTTCCTGAGTCAGATCGCGCATGGCGCCCAGATCCGGATGACGGAATTCGGCGTTGTCATCCGAATCGACCTTGCCGTCGAGCGCGGCGAGTGTGCCGTCTTCGAGTACGGCGAGCGGATTCAGCTCGACCAGGGCCAGATCTTTCTCGTTGAACAGCTTGTACAAGCCCAGCATGATCTTGGTCAGCTGGTTGACCTGCTTGCCGTTGAGGTCCATCGCAAAACCCAGCTGACGGCACTGATATGGCTGCAGGCCTTCGACGAAGTCGACGACGATGGTGTGGATGTCTTCCGGCGTTTCCTTGGCGACCTGCTCGATGTCCACGCCGCCGTGCTTGGAGGCGATGAACGACACCGACTTGCTGTCGCGATCCACCAGGATCGACAGGTACAGCTCTTTCGCGATGTTGGTCGCGTCGGTGACCAGCACAAGGTTCACCGGCAGCGCACGGCCGGCGGTCTGGTAGGTTGCCATCTTGGTGCCGAGCATGCCCTTGGCGGCAGCGCGGACATCGTCAAGGGTCTTGCAGAACTTGACGCCGCCGGACTTGCCGCGTCCGCCTGCGTGAATCTGCGCCTTGACCATCCACTGCGAACCACCAAGGTGCTTGGCGACATCGACAGCGGCGTCGGGTGAATTGGCAACTTTGCCCGGCGGCACGGCAATACCGTACTGCGCGAACAACTCTTTGGCCTGGTACTCGTGGAAATTCATTCGATACCTCGAGCGAACGGAGAAACTTATGGAGGCCGCACGCAAGCGATCGCGTGGGTCGGGAAGGTCGGACGGCGGAGTGACACGCTGGCGGGGGTGCAGTTTTTCTGCCACGCCAACGAGGGGGAAACCGCGCTGTTCGGCCGCCCATTTTCGCGGAAGCGGGCGGCAATGGAAAGAGCCAGCCGATTTTGCTTGTCTCGCGTGACATTTCCATGCGCTTCGCCGGCCACGTACCGCAGCGGACGATGCCACCTCTATACTCACTGAAATCGCCGCAGAGCATGCCCGCACGTGTCCAGCGCATCATCCCTGACTACCAGCTACGCAGGCGCCCAAACCGTCCGACATGAATTGACGTTTCTCAACGTATTCCGGGTGATCCAGGCGCTGGTCTACGTCAGTCTGGCCTTCACGCCGCTGGGACTGGGCTGGCCCCAGCTGGGTACGTTCAACTTTGCCGGCTACGTGACCACGCTTTATCTGCTGTTCGCGCTGCTATCCCTAGGGCTCACTCGACGCAGCATGGGTTTCGCCAAGCTGGCGGTGTCCGCCGCGCTGGTGGTGGACATTGCCGCGGCCGTGCTGGCCATTTCCGCCATGAACGATGCCCGTATCGGCATTTCCATGATGCTGGCGGTCAACCTGTGCGCAGGCGCACTGATCCTGCCACTGCGGCTGTCCAGTTTCTTCGCGGCGCTGGCCACGATGGGCATCCTGGGGCACACCTTTCTGGAAGCGACCCATGGCGGCCCAGGCGATCGCGATCTACTCGAACCCGCACTTTTTTGCCTCGCCTATTTCGCCGCCACCACCTTGTGTCACGTACTGGGCCGGCAGCTGCGTGCGACCGAAGCACTAGCAGAACAGCGCAGCACCGATCTGGCCAATATGGCGCAGGTCAACGAGCTGATCATCCGACGCATGAAGACCGGCGTTCTGCTGGTCGATGATGCCAACCGCATCCATCAGATCAACGAATCGGCGTGGATGCTGCTGGGCAATCCGGGCGCCGACCAGCGCGACTTGGGTCAACTGGCCCCAGAGCTGTCGCGCCGTCTTTATCACTGGATGACCTCTGGAAAGTTGGACGAAACCGCTACCCAGCTCGCCGATGGCGTGCCCGAGGTGGTCCCGCGCTTCAGCCGGCTGGCACCGAACGACGACTCGCACGTACTGATCTTCCTCGACGACACCTCACTGTTGTCCCGCCGGGCCGAGGAACTCACGCTGACCTCGCTGGGCCGGCTATCCGCCTCGATTGCCCATGAAATCCGCAATCCGCTGGCGGCGATCCGCTACTCGGCACAGCTGCTGGCCGAATCTAAAAGCATGGACAGCACCGACCAGCGCATGGTCGAAATCATTAACAACCACTGCATCCGCCTCAACGAAATCATCGAAAATATCCTGCAGCTGTCGCGACGCGAACGCTCACGACCGGAAACCCTCGATCTCGGAAACTGGGCGCAGGATTTCGTGGCGGAATACAGCGAAGGCAACGACCTGGGCGCCGACTCCCTACGCGTCGTCGCTGCGGCTGGTGCGCCGGTAGCCGCGGTGGCGGACCCGCAGCAGTTGCAGCAGGTGGTCTGGAATCTGGTGCAGAACGCGCTGCGCTACGGCCGCCTGCCCGGCGAACCGGCGCGGGTGATGGTAGTTACCCGACAAGGCGAGCACGGCGTGCCGATCCTGGAAGTGATTGATCGCGGCCCCGGCATTGCGCCAAAAGTCGCGGCGCAGATTTTCGAACCGTTCTACACCACCAATGAGTACGGCACCGGGCTCGGCCTCTATCTGGCCCGTCAGATGAGTGAGGCCAACCAGGCCGCACTCGAATACGTGCGAGTGGCCGGCGGCGGCAGCTGCTTCCGGCTGATTCTGACACCGGCCACCAGCGCGAAATGAGCGGCTGAAGCTGCCACGGCCAGCCCACAGAAGCGAGCACTCAGCTAGGTCGAACGCACGATCAAGGTGACCGGCAAAGTTTCCGATGTCGTGGACTCGCCATTGATCAGGGCCAGCACCTTGCGCGCCAGCAAGGTACCGCCCCCCTGCCAATCCTGTCGCACCGAACTGAGCGGCGGCATGAAGCTCGCCCCCAGCGGCATATCGTCGTAGCCAACGACCGAGACATCGCCGGGTACCGTGTACCCCAGCTCTATGGTGGCGCGAATGGCACCTATTGCCAGCAGATCGCTGCAGGCAAAAATAGCGTCGAAACTTACCCCACGCGCGTTCAGCGAATGCACCGCATCGATGCCCGAGTCCGGCGTGAATTCATCGCGACGCATCAGCAGCGGTTTGATCCCGTGCTTGGCCAGCACATCAACGAAACCATTCAAACGCTCGAAGATTTCCGGGTGACTGGGGTTGCCGATAAACACCGGATGACGGCGGCCGAGCGAAACGAAATGATCTGCGACGATGGCGCCGCCCAGCCGGTTGTCACCGCCAACGACGATTTGCGGGTCGCCTTTCGCGTGGGAACCCCACACCACCATCGGCAGACCCAGCTTGTCGAACCTGCGCACGGCGTCCTGATGCACGCCCTGCCCGAGCAGGATCAGTCCGTCGGCTGCCTGCACCGCTGCCGCCGTAGCGCCTTGGCGGGTGGTGAGCAGCACGCTGTAACCCGCAGCAGTCAACTCCTGTGAAATACCGCCGAGCAGCACCAGCGGATACGGATCGAACATCGTGCGTTCGCTCGACGGCTTCATTTCCACGATCACCGCCACCGTATGGCTGCGGCGTAGCCTCAGGTTGCGCGCGCTGACGTTAAGCTTGTAGCCGTGCTCGCGCGCCAGCGTCTGGATCTGTTCGCGGGTTTTTGGCGTGACCAGCGGGCTGTCGCTCAGCGCCCGCGACACGGTAATTTTCGAAACGCCCGCCAAATCGGCCAGATCGGCCATGGTCAAGCTCATCGAACCCAACGGATCCGGCTGCTTTTTGCCCGTCCGACTCAAGACTCAGCCCCCTAGCTTCTTGCTCAGCATTTTTATTGGCCTGCCTTAGGTTCCGCGAAAACCGCTGAATCGCAGGAGCACCTAAGGTACCGGATGGCGCGACGCAGCAATGTCTTGCAGTTTGGCTAGTTGCAACCCATTCGTCCATGGCGGCTTAGCTGGCCGTCGTTCGAATTCCCGAATTGCCTGTCACGGCCTCTTTTTCTTTTGCGCTACACCCCATCTGCAGTGGCGCCTCAGCAAATGATAACGATATCTTGATAACGATATCATTTGCTGGCAAGCTCGCCGCCATTCGACGGAAGATCATGCGTCTTCCCCCGTAGTGCCTTCACCAAAAGTCAGCGTGAGCTCGTGGACATGCAAGTAGCAACACAGGGGAAAACTTCCGAGCTGGCCGCTTTCAACGCCCTATCCGTTGATCCGTGGCGGGTCGTTCGCCGCGGCAACAACCCTGCCGATTTCGCCCAGGAAGAGAGCTTGTTCGCCCTGGCCAATGGTGCACTCGGTGTGCGCGGCGGGCTCGAAGAGTATCCAAGCGCAACCCAGGGCAGCTTCCTGGCGGCGGCGTGGGAACGCTCGCCGATCAACTATCACGAACGCTTTACCGGCTATGCCCGCACCACCGATACGCGCGTGCCCGTTGCCGATGCCACCGGCATCCGCCTGCAACTCGGCAACGCGCCAGTCCGGCTGAGCGAGGGCGAGTGGCTCGGCTTCGAGCGGATGCTGGACCTGCGTAGCGGCTGCTATCGGCGCGAGTTGAGCTGGCGCGCGCCAACCGGCGCCACACTGGAAATCACGGCACAACGCATCGTGGCACTGGATGAGCCCGGCCTGCTGGCGATCCGCTATCAGGTGACGTCGGTCGACTACACCGGGCCCATCAGCCTGGAATCGACGATCAACACGGCCCACGGTGCAGCCAGACAGGGCGACGACCCCCGTATTGGCGCGCATCTGCACGGTGGCTTGCAGATGATCGATGCCCAGGCCGGCGACGCCCTCAGCTGGGTCAGTCAGCAAACCGCAAACAGCCGCATCCGCCTTGTCTGTGGGCAGCAGCATCAGCTGCAGAACGACAGCCTGCGTTTTCATGATGCCTCCTCCGCACCCGATGGCGTATCCCAGGTCTTTGCCGGCATGCTGACGCCGGGCGAGAGCGTCACGTTGGAAAAATACGTGGCCTACGCCTGGTCATCTCCCGGCGATGACGAGCCGAATCTGACCCTGGTCGGCCAGGTCGAGCAAACCCTGCAAGCGAGCGTGGCGATCGGTTACTCGGCACTGCTGGCTCGACAGATCCACACGCTCGAACAGTTCTGGCGCGAAACCGATCTCGCTGTCAGCGATGCCGAGATCGAGCAGGCGCTGCGCTTCAACATGTTCCACCTGTTCCAGTCCAGCGGACGCGACGGCACCAGCAGCACGGCGGCCAAAGGCCTCACCGGCGAAGGTTACGAGGGCCATTATTTCTGGGATGCCGAAGCTTTCATGCTGCCAGCGCTGGTATCAACAGCACCGCAACTCGCACGCAGCATGTTGGCCTACCGCTATCAGACACTCGACCGCGCACGTTTGCATGCGCGCGAACTGGATCATCCGCGCGGTGCGTTGTACGCGTGGCGCACGATCAGCGGTGATGAATGCTCGTCGTATTTTCCCGGCGGCTCGGCGCAGTACCACATCAATGCCGACATCGCGTGGGCGATCCGCCTGTACATCGATGCCACCGGCGATAACGCCTTCCTGCTGTCGCAGGGTGCCGAGATGTTGTTCGAGACGGCCCGGATCTGGCTGGCCATCGGCCACTTCAGCGCACGCCAGGATGGTGCCTTCTGCATCCACGAAGTCACCGGTCCCGACGAATATTCCGCACTGGTCGACAACAACCATTACACCAACCGCATGGCGCAGCGTCATCTGAATGACGCCGCCGCCGTCGCAGCGCAGATGGCCGCAGCGCATCCCGACGATTACGCCGCACTCGCCGCGCGCATCGATCTGCAGGCCAACGAAGTGGCGCAGTGGCAGTGTGCCGCCGACGCGATGTATCTGCCGGTCGACGCCAAACTCCATATCTTTCCCCAGGACGACGGCTTTCTCGACAAGCCGCGGATGCCGGCAGAACTGGCAGATGCTCCGAACGATCAACCGCTGCTGCTGCGCCTGCATCCATTGAGCATCTATCGCCGCCAGGTATGCAAACAGGCAGACACCGTGCTGGCGCTGATGCTTGCCGGCGAACATGTCGATGCGCACGCCAAGCGTCGCAATTTCGACTACTACGAAGGCGTCACCGTTCACGACTCGACACTGTCAGCATCGACCTTCGCCGTCATCGCTGCCGAGGTCGGTCATGCGGCCAAGGCTTATCAGTATTTTCTGGATACGTTACGGGTCGACTTGGATGATCTGCACGGCAACGCTGCGCACGGCATCCACATGGCAGCGATGGCCGGCAGCTGGCTGGCACTGGTCTGGGGCTTCGGAGGTTTTCGGGTACGCGACGAGCAGCCATCACTTGCACCGCAATTGCCAGAGGCATGGACCAGCTATCGCTTCGGACTGCGCTGGCGCGATGCACACCTACGCGTCGACGTAAATCAGGATGGCGTGCTGTACACCCTTACCGACGGCAATGCACTGACGTTTTTACACGCCGGCGTTACGCAACAGCTGCAGGCTGGCCAATCGCTGCGTCTGCCTTGCGTCAATGCGCCAGCAGTCCGGCACACCTTGCCACGTCCGCTGAAAGCCGTGATCTTTGATCTGGACGGCGTCATCGCCGACACCGCCGTCGTGCATCACGCGGCATGGAAACAACTTGCCGACGAAATTGGCGTCGACTTCGACGATACCGTTGGCGAACGCCTGAAAGGTGTCGACCGGCTGGCCTCGCTGGATATCGTGCTGGAACGTGCGACACGTCAGTACACACTTGAAGAAAAGCTCGCACTGGCCGCACGCAAGAACGACTACTACCGCGAACAGGTACAGCATTTCGGACCGCAGCATCTGCTGCCCGGTGCGCGTGCCGCGATCGAGTCAGTGAAAAAAGCCGGGCTCAAGACCGCATTGGCATCGGCCAGCAAGAACGCACCACTGCTGCTGGAACGGCTGGGTATCGCCGAGTTGTTTGACTACGTGGTTGATGCAAACCGGATCAGTCGCTCCAAGCCTGATCCGGAAATTTTTCTCGCTGCGGCAAGCGCCCTTGGTGTGTCACCGGGCGAGTGTCTTGGCGTGGAGGACGCTGCGGCTGGCATCGCCAGCATTCATGCCGCGGGGATGGCGGCGGTAGGGATCGGACAGGCGCACGCGCTGCCCGATGCGGATGTGGTGTTGCCGGACGTCGCTGCATTCGACATCGGCATGTTTACAACCATTTGAACGGCGAACCTGGTGCGGCCGCACCTCAAGCATGCGACGAAATCATAAATAAACTGGTGGGGAGTAAAAACCTAATGAACAAAAAACAGCTGATCCGATTGACTCTGTCCGCGGCCATCACAGCCATCCTGATGTCGGGTGCCGTGATGGCACAGGACAATCAGCAACCGCAAGACGCAAATCCGAACGCACTGCAACCTACGAAGAAAAACCCGCAGCAAGCCACCAATGCCGCCGACACAAAGAACCTGCAGCAGGTTGTGGTCACCGGCACGGCCACCAGTGGCGGCGTGAAGAAGATCGATGCCAGCTACTCGGTCACCACGGCGACGGCACAGCAGATCAAAGAAGCCAATCCCAAGAGCTCGGCCGATTTGCTGAAGATGTCACCCGGCGTCTATCCGGAGTCCTCCGGCGGCCAGACCGGCGCGAATATCGAAGTCGCCGGCTTCCCGGGCGGCGGCGATGCGCCATACGTCACGTTCCAGTTGAACGGCTCGCCGCTGTACCCGATGTCGACGTTGTCGTTCATGGACAACTCCTCGATGTTTCGTCTCGACGACACCATCGATCGGGCGGAAATTGTGCAGGGCGGCCCCGCCGTGTTGTACGGCAATGGCCAACCGGGCGTGACCGCGAACTTCATCCTCAAACAAGGCACCGAAGTGCCATCGGGCGATGTGGGCTTGACCTACGGCTCCGAAGGCATGGAGCGTCTGGACGGCTTCTATGGCTTCCAGATTGCACCCAGCTGGTACGCCAGCATCGGCGGCTTCTATCGCAAGTCCGATGGTGTACGCGACCCGCAGTTCGCCGCAGACAATGGTGGTTCGCTGACCGCAACGCTGACGCATGACTTCGACAACGGCGGCACGTTGATGTTCTATGCGCGCGACCTGAAAGACCACAACCAGTTCGTCACCGACACGCCGATCCTCAACCCGAGCAAGGGGCAGTTCTCCGACTATCCGGGCTTCAACGCGCTGACCGGTACCTTTGGCAGCAATGCAGATCGCTACACGACGATCCAGACCACGCCCTGCTATACCACCGGCTGCACGCCCGGCAGCCGGAACCTCGATCTGGCTAAAGGGCGTGGTGCCGACGTACACATGTTCGGTGGCAACTTCGACATGGACCTCGGTGACGGCTGGTCGATTTCGGACAAATTCAATCTGACTGGCGGTCAGATGAACACGATCTCGTTCTTCAGCACCGGCAACAATCCGACCACGCTGGCCAGCTACATCTCGAGCGCTGAGACCGCTGATGGACTACCCGCCGGCCTGACCGCTACCGCCAAATACGCCAACGGCGGCACGGCCAATATGAATGAGAACGTCACCACGCAAGGCCTGTGGTATGTACACAAGAACATTCAGGCCATCAGCAATGAGTTCCATATCAGCAAGGAACTGTTCGACGGCAACACGCTGACATTCGGCAATTACGAGGCCGTCTACAACGACCACGATACCTGGTACCTGGGCAACAACGTGCTGTTGCAAGCCAAGAGCAACCCGAATCCGGTCGTAGTCACCCTGAGCAACGGCACTAATACCTACAACCTGACCAACTCGCAGGGCTTGGCAAGCGGTCCGTCCACCGCCGTCTACGAAGCCTGGAATGCAACCAACACGGCGTTCTTCCTCACCGATTCGTGGAAGGTCGGCCAATGGCTGTTCGACGCCGGTGTGCGCGAAGAACACCAGGAGGCGAATGGTCGAGTGCAAAACACCGCTACGGGTGACCTGGATAACAACCCCTACACGCTCTACAACAATGGCTCGACCTACCTCGTAGCCGGAAATACCTATATCCCCTACTCGAAGACGGCACCATCGTGGACCATCGGCGCCAACTACGAATTCAACGACAACATGAGCGCCTATGTGCGCATCAATGATGGCGTTCACTTCCCTGGCTTCGACGATCTGCGCGGCGACCCGCAGCAGCCGGTGCAGAAGATCCACAATATGGAGCTGGGCTTCAAGCTCCAGAACGACTGGAGCTATACCAGCGTCAGTGTCTATCGCAAGCTCTTCTACAATGTCCCCTACACCACGACGACGGATACGGGCCAGTTCACGATCGACTACGGCTCTGAAACCAAGGGCGTCAACCTGCAAACCACGGTCAAGCCATTCGACCATTTCACCGTCGCGCTGACCGGCGATTACATGGATGGCCATTACACTCATGACTCCGGCTGCACGCCGTACACCACGCAGGCTGGCCTCGCTGC
Organism: Rhodanobacter sp. A1T4; assembly: GCF_014207185.1. Classification (GTDB taxonomy): domain Bacteria; phylum Pseudomonadota; class Gammaproteobacteria; order Xanthomonadales; family Rhodanobacteraceae; genus Rhodanobacter. The sequence goes on along the minus strand of NZ_JACHCP010000004.1, from coordinate 394,022 downwards.
GTGCACGAGCATCAACGGAATGGTTCTGCAGCGTCAACCAAAGTACCAGGGTCGCGTGACCCCAGCGTACGAAGTGCCGACCGGTTGGGGCGGTATGAAGTTCTGGCTCACCTACGAGTACGTGGGCGCTCGCTATGGCGACCTGATCGAACAGCAGCCGCTGGGCCATTACTACGACCTTAGCTTCGGTGTGAGTGCCGATATCGGTCAGTACTGGGATCTCAGCCTGCAAGGCACCAACCTGACCAACCAGACCGGCATCACCGAAGGCAACGCACGTCTATTCGGCTTTGCCAGCACCGATGGCGTCATTCTGGCTCGCTCGATCGAGGGCCGTGAGGTCAACTTCCAGGTGAAGTACAAGTTCTAAGCGGCCATCCACAGCCCGGGTCACACCGTTTCTCGTGGTGGCGTCACTGTAGGCGGAGCCCTCACTCCGCCTACATACTCGCTGTGATGCTGCAGCTCAACATCTGGCGCGTTGTCCGCAAGGTGATCCGTGTGGCAATCCCGAAAGATTCACGATGAGCAGAACCCCATGAACCGATTTCGCATGATCGCCGCGCTGGTGTTGATCTACATGATCTTCGCGATCCTCCTCAACAGCGTCGGCACGGTGATCCTGCAATCCATCGCCACGTTCGGCATCGACAAGCCCGAAGCCAGTTCGCTCGAACGCTACAAGGATCTGTCGATTGCACTCACGTCGTTTCTGGTCGCATCGTTTATTCCGCTGGCAGGTTACAAGCGATCGATGATGCTTGCGCTGGCCATCGTCGGCGGCGCCTGCCTGCTGATGCCGATCTACCCCACTTTCCTGACCACGCGACTACTGTTCGCTTGCGTGGGCATTTCGTTCGCACTGGCCAAGGTCGGCGTGTATTCGTCGATCGGCCTGCTCACCACCGACAAGACCGCACACTCGCGGCTGACCAATTTCATCGAAGGCATGTTCATGGTTGGTGTGCTGTCCGGCAACTGGATCTTCAGCGGTTATGTCGATCGCGCGCATCCGGGCAATCCGGTGTGGTTCAACGTCTACTGGCTGCTGGCCGGATTATGTGCGGCAGTGATCGCACTGCTGGCCACCAGCACATTGGATGAGAGTCCCGCCCATTCGCATGGGCACAACAACTCGTTCGTCGATTCACTGATGGAAATGTTTCGTCTGTTCGTGCGCCCGCTGGTCTATGTGTTTCTGGCCTCGGCATTTCTCTATGTGCTGATCGAACAGAGCTTCGGCACCTGGCTGCCGACATTCAACAACGAAATTCTCAAGCTACCCAACGCCATGAGTATCCAGTTTGCCAGCATCCTCGCCGGGATGACCGCGCTGGGCCGCATCGGCGCAGGTATCGTGCTGAAACGCGTGCGCTGGTATGTGCTTCTGAATGTCTGCGTGATCAGCATGGGCGTGCTGGTCATCGTGGTGTTGCCGCTGGCACGTGGCGTAGTGGCACGAACGGATATCAGCTGGTTCAACGCACCGACCGCTGCCTATCTTATTCCACTGATCGGCCTGCTGATGGCGCCGATCTATCCGGTCATCAACTCGGTCGCTCTGAGCTCGCTACCCAAGCCAATGCACGCAGCCATGACCGGTCTGATCGTGGTGTTTTCCGCGCTCGGCGGCACACTGGGCTCATACATTACGGCCAGAGTCTTCTCCAGCTTCGACGGTATTCATGCCTTCTACTTTTCACTGATACCAATGGGCCTGGTGCTGATCACGCTGTTCTTTTTCAAGCGTGAAACTGATCGCGCCGTTGTGTCGGCGCCGGTGACACTGGTCGCAAAATAATCCCGTACATACCCATGAATTTCACCACTCAGCTTGGCACTACCGCTGTATTCAAAACGGAAATGACATGACGCTTACCCATCGACTCCTGTCGCCTCTGATCGTCGCGCTCGCTTTCAGCGCACCCGTGGTGACCCATGCAGCCACCGATCCGAGCTTCGTGCTGACCGCGACATCGAAGAATTTCGACAACTATTTCCCGAGCTATCTGGCCAACGGCTATTTCTCGACGATGACTTCGGTGCGCGGCAGCGAAGCCAATCTCGCCTACATGGTTGCGTTCATGGATTACGCCAAGGACGACATCGCTCGCCCTGCAGCGATTCCCGGCTGGAGCGGCATCGATTACAGCACCGGCAAATCCACCGCCGGCGAGTTCTGGCTCAACCGCACTCTGCTCAGTGACAAGTCCTTCAGTGATTACCAGCAGACGCTGGACATGCACAACGGCACGTTGACCACGCGCTACCGTTACACCGACGACAGCCAGAAATCCACGCGCATCGAAATCACTACCTTCGTCAGCCAGGCGGATACGCATCTGGCCGCGACGCGTATCACGATCACACCGGAATTCGACGGCACCGTGCAGCTGTCGTTTCCGCTGAATATCTGGGCGCCGCATCAGCCACGCTTCCCTATCGGCAAGATGACCGGCGACGAGATGCTAGCCGCCGTGGCCGCGAATAACATGTCGGTGACCGAACCGGTCAACTATCGCACCGCCGATCGTGCGCCGGTCTGGTATCACGGCGATACAAACGTCTCGAACGATGACGGCAGTACGAAGGATTTGACCTTGCAACTCGACGGCAAGGCCGAGCAAGGCTTGCACATGGCCGAGGCCGCAGCGATCGAACTGCCCAAAGGCATCAAGCCCAGTGACATCACGCTGGACAAGAGCACCTACCAACTCGCGCTCAACATGAAAGTGCCCGTGCACAAAGGCCACGCCTACAGCTTCACCAAGTACGTGGCGATGTCGCGCGAAAGCTGGGGCGGAGACGCGTCAGCCACCGCTGCACTGGCTAAAAAAGCGCGCAGCACCGGCTTCGACAAGCTGCTCGTTGCCCATCAGATCGCGTGGCACACCCTGTGGCAGTCGGACATCGTGATCGACGGCGATGCCAAAGTGCAGCAGGCCGTGCATTCCGATCTGTATTACCTGCTGTCCAATTCCACCAGCGGCACAGCGTGGCCGATGGGCGCCTGCGCGCTGACGCCCAACTACGCTGGCCACGCGTTCTGGGATTCCGATTCGTGGGTGTTCCCCGCCCTGCTGCTGCTGCACCCGGACCGCGCGAAACCCATCGTGATGTTTCGCCATCGCACCATGCAACCAGCACGCGAACGAGCCATCCAGTATGGCGCCAAAGGCACCATGTATCCGTGGGAAGCCGATCCGGAAACCGGCATCGATTACACACCACATTTTGCCTACGGCGTGTTCCGCGAGATTCACGTCAATGCGGATGTCGCCATCGCGCAGTGGCAGTACTACCTCGCCAGCGGTGACAGCGCCTGGCTGAAGGCCAACGGCTGGCCGGTGATCAAGGAGGTCGCCGACTTCTGGGTAAGCCGTGTCAACTATGACAAGGCAAACGACCGCTACGAGATCCTGCACGTCACCTCGCCCGACGAAGCCTACGATGACGTGCCGAATGACTCCTTTACCAACGCGGCCGCACGCAAGGCGCTGGACATTGCCACTGCAGCAGCCATCAAGGTTGGGGCATCGCCCGATCCACAGTGGGCCGACATCTCGAAGAAGATGTACATCCCGTTCGATGCCAAAGCGCAGCGCCATCTCGATTTCGATGCGTCGGTGCCGCATGACAAGATCACCTGGATGGGCTCGTCGCTGGCATGGCTGATGTACCCCAACCTCGATTTGCCGATGTCGCCTGAAATCCGCAAGAACGACTTCGATTTTCAACTGGAAGAACTCAAAGTCCACGGCAACGACCCGAACGAAATGATGATGGTGATGCTCGCCACCGCCGCCGCCGAAGTAGGCGATGGCAAGACCGCCGGCGAATGGCTGCAGCGCAACCTGGTCGGTTTCCTCAAGCCGCCTTACAACGTGCGTAGCGAAACCGCATCCAACAATGCCGGCTACATACTCGCTACCTCGGCAGGCTTTGTGCAGAGCCTGGTTTACGGACTCAGTGGCTTGCGTATCGACGATAACGGTCTCACCGAAGCCTATGCGCCCGCACTGCCACCGACGTGGAAATCGCTGACTCTCAAACACATTACTTTTCGCGGCAAGCGCTACGACATCACGATCGATCGCGATGCCAACGGCAAAACCCGACTGACCCGACTACCGCGCTGACGCGTCGACTTTGTATTCCGAACCATATCGAGGAATCCATCTTGAAACTGACCCGCTATCGCCACACCGTATCCATCGCCATCCTGGCCTGTCTGTTTGGCGCTCCCGTGTTTGCCGATAGCCAACAACCCGGCATCGACAAGAGCGGCACCGTAACCGGGCCAGCGTTTGCCATTCCCTATTCGACCTATGCCTCGCCGGAAGCCGCAAAGATGTTCCAGCAGGTACTGGCAGACGGCAAGAAAACCCCATCGCTGCTTTTGGGCATCGAACCGAGTCGCACGTTCTACGACAAGATCAATACCGACCGCGCCAACCGTATGCAGAAGATCTATCCGGTGACTATTCATGCCGAGACTATCGGCGGTGTTCACACCGATGTGGTGCTGCCTGCCGGAGGTATCGCCGCGGCACAGAAAAAGCGCGTACTGATCAACCTGCATGGCGGTGCCTTTCTGTGGGGTGCGCACAGCGGCGGACTGGTCGAATCCATCCCCATCGCGAACCTCGGCAAAATCAAGGTGATCACGGTCGATTACCGCGAAGGCCCGGAGCATGTTTTCCCCGCTGCCAGCGAAGACGTGGCAGCCGTCTATACCGCCCTACTGAAACAATACCAGGCAAAAAACATCGGCATCTACGGTTGTTCCGCCGGCGGTGTGCTGACCGGCGAAGCGGTCGCGTGGATGATTTCAAAAAAGCTCCCGGTGCCTGGCGCCATCGGCACGTTCTGCGGCTCCATCGCCGAGTTCAGCGGCGACTCGGTATATACGGCACCGATACTCAACGGTCAGGCAGTACCCAATGCCCCGCTCAAGCTGGCCAGCCTGCCGTATTTCGCCGGCGCCAAGGCCGACGACCCACTGGTATTTCCGGCGAACTCACCCGCACTGCTGGCCAAGTTTCCACCCACGCTGCTGATTACCGGCACGCGCGATTTCTCGATGAGTTCGGAATTGCAAAGCCAGCGCCTGCTCGATGATGCCGGCGTATCTGCCGAGTTGCACGTGTGGGACGGCATGTGGCACTCGTTCTTCTCCGATCCAGAGATGCCCGAATCGAAAGAAGCCTACGCGGTGATAGTGAATTTTTTCGATCGCCATCTGGGCCGCTAGATATTAACGAAGGGTGGCGCTGACAGTGACTCGCGTCGCCTCTCGCCCGCAAGCTGATGACAGTCTTTGCCCTGCAGAGCACAGGCGGGTATTCTCTTACAAACCTACTGCTGCACGGCTTGCCATGAGCTTACAGACCGTTCTGGTCATTGACGACGAACGCGACATCCGCGAACTGCTCACCATTACTCTTGGGCGGATGGACCTGCAGGTTGACGCTGTAGGCACCGTAGCTGAAGCGCGCAAAGCCCTCGCCGAGAAGACCTATGACCTGTGTTTCACCGACATGCGACTGCCTGACGGTGATGGACAGGAGATCATCGAGCTGATTTCCGACAGCACGCCGGATACGCCGGTCGCGATGATTACCGCCTATGGCAACGTGGACGCAGCGGTCAACGCACTCAAGGCCGGAGCCTTCGACTTCGTTTCCAAGCCGGTCGATATCCAGATGCTGCGTGGTCTGGTACGCACGGCGCTGAAGCTTGCCGAAGAAAAGCGTAACGGCAGCGGCACGGCGAAAACCGGCGACTCCAGCGATCGGCTGATCGGCGACTCGCCGGCGATGCAGCAGGTGCGCGCCACGATCGGCAAACTGGCGCGCAATCAGGCGCCGGTATACATCGCCGGCGAATCTGGCGTCGGCAAAGAGCTGGTCGCGCGACTGATCCACGAACAAGGCCCGCGCGCCAGCGGTCCGTTCATTCCGGTCAACTGCGGCGCCATTCCCTCCGAGCTGATGGAAAGCGAATTTTTCGGCCATCGCAAAGGCAGTTTTACCGGCGCCAGCAGCGACAAGGAAGGCCTGTTTCAGGCAGCACAGGGCGGCACACTGTTTCTCGACGAAGTAGCCGAGCTGCCATTGCATATGCAGGTGAAGCTGCTGCGTGCGATCCAGGAAAAAGCGGTACGCTCGATCGGCGGCCGCGACGAGATTCCGGTCGACACGCGCATTCTTTCCGCCACTCACAAGAATCTGGGTCAGCTCGTTGAACAAGGCCAGTTCCGGCAGGATCTGTTCTATCGCATCAATGTGATCGAGCTGCGCGTGCCACCGCTGCGCGAACGTCGCGGTGACGTGCCGCAGCTTTCGGCATATATCCTGAAAGCGCTGGCGGGCAAGAGTGGTGAAGCGGTTGGCCAGCTGCTGCCCGCGGCACGTCAGGCGCTTGAGGCTTACGAGTTTCCCGGTAACGTGCGCGAGCTGGAAAATATTCTCGAGCGCGCAATGGCCATGTGCGACGGCAACAGCATCGACGCGGATGATCTGATGCTGCCACAGCGCGCGCCGCGCCAGACTCATCAAGAAGGCGCTCCGGGCAATAACCTGCAGCAGGCAGCACCTTCGCAGGTTGTCGACAGCAACGGCGGTCTCGACGACTACATCAGCAACCTTGAGCGCACCGCCATCGTCAAGGCGCTGGAGGAGTCGCGCTACAACAAGACCGCGGCTGCCAGAAAGCTCGGCATCACGTTCCGCGCACTGCGTTACAAGCTGAAAAAACTCGGCATCGACTGACGCTGAAAATCACGCGTCAGTTTTGCCATTTCAGTCCTGGACTCGGTACGCCGATTACTTCTCTGCACCGGCAGCCAGCAGTGCCTTGTTGAGTGTCTTTAGAAGTACCTGTGTGGTGATCGGCTTGTTCATCACGTAGAGGTGATCGAACGGCGGTAGCTCGTGCAGATCCGGCGGCGCTTCGGGGCGACCGAGCAGGATCACAGCACCGCTGTAACCATGTTCGGTCAAGGCCGCCAAGGTGCGCACGCCGGTATACAGATTCATGTCGGCATCCAGCACGACCAGATCCGGCAGGCCACAGGCCTCGATCCACTGCAGGGCCGCGGTGCCGCTCTGACTGGCGTGCGCCTCGTAGCCGTAGGAGTCGAGCGTGTCGACCATCAGCGATAGCTGACCGGCCTCTTCCACCACGACCAGAACGCGTTCACCGGAACCTTCGAGACCATCCTTGCTGCCCTGCTCGCTATCGGCAGTAAGTACTTCCAGTGGGATATACAGATCAAAACGGGTACCTTTACCTGGCTCGCTGTTCACCCGCATCACGCCGCCGTGCGTGCTGACGATGCGCTTGCACGACAGCAGACCGAGGCCGGTGCCGGTCTCCTTGGTGGTGAAAAACGGCTCGAACAGTCGCTCCAGCACGTCCTGACTCATGCCGATACCGCTGTCGACCACGCTCATGCGAAGGTAGTTTCCCTTACCGCGCCTTGGATGCTCCTCCGGCAAAAAGAAATCCAGCGGCAGCTGGATCTGCGCCGTTTCGATGCGCAGGTTGCCACCGTCCGGCATCGCCTGAATCGCGTTGAGGCAAAGATTCAGCAGGCACTGCTGCAACTCGGTGTGGTTGCCTTCGAACAACAATTCCGGATCCTCGATCGCCAGTTCCATCGCGACCGAGCGCGGTATGCTGCCCTGGAGAAGCAGATCGAGCGCATTGAGCAACGCACCCAGACGCACCTCTTCCGCGCGTCGCGCACCACGCGCAAACGACAGCATCGACTGCACCATGTCCAGGCCACGCTTGCCACAATCACGCACCAGCTTGCCCAGCCGCGCCAGTCGCGGATCGTCCTGATAATCCTGCAAGCTATCGCCAGCCAGCAGCAGTGGTTGCAAGAGGTTGCGCAGATCGTGGCTGAGGCCACCGGCCAGCATCGCCAGGCTCTCAAAGCGCTGTGCGCGGATCAGCTCGGCTTCGGCGCGACGGCTGGCGCGGCGCGCATCGGCCTCGGCCAGGGCGCGGCGAACGGCGCTGGCCAGTCGCGCCGGGTTCTGCTTGAGGATGTAATCGGTGGCGCCATTTCGCAATGCTTCGATCGCGGCATCTTCGCCCAAGGTGGCGGAGACAAAAATAAAGGGGAGATCCTCATCGCGCTGGCGCAGCAGCTCCAGCGCATGCTGGCCGGAAAACCCCGGCATGCTGAGATCGGACAGCACGATGTTCGGCTTGAACTCGTCAAGCGCGGCGACGAAACGCGGCGCATCGTCGACCAGTTGCACTTCGTAGGCAATGCCATCCTCATCGAGCTGCGCCAGCACAAGCTCGGCATCGAGCGCGCTGTCCTCGACCTGTAACACGCGAATAGATGGCGTGGATTGAATCTGTCGGTTTGGCATGGGGGTTTCCAGAGAACTGACTCAGCTTTACCAGAAACTGTGCAACCGCGTTACACGAATAAGTGCGATCGCAACGCTGTTGGCAACTAAAGGTTTCGCAACTTTAAATCGACCATTCATTCTTGCTCACGCCATCGCTCCTTGCACAATCACTCTTTTTCCGGCGATTGATTGAGCACCGCCCAGAACTGACCGAGCGTGCGCACCGCCTCGAAAAACTGGTCCACGTCGACCGGCTTGATCACGTAGGCGTTGGCGCCCAGATCCCAGCTGCGCGCCAGATCGCTCTCTTCGCGCGAAGAGGAAAGGATCACCACCGGGATGCGCCGAAAGCGATCGTCGCCGCGCATCTGTGTCAGCACGTCCAGGCCATTCATGCGCGGCATCTTGATATCCAGCAGCACCACCGCCGGGTCACCGGTCTGACGGCCGTCGAACGCACCACGGCAATACAGATAGTCGAGGCACTCCACGCCGTCCTCCACGTGCACCACCGGGTTGGCCAGATGTGCGCCGCTCAGCGCATCCAGTGCCATTTCGGCATCGGCAGGGCTGTCTTCAACCAGCAGGATGGTACGCAGATCACGCTTGTTCATACGCGGCTCTCATTCGTTGAAGCTGATGCTCCCGCCAGATCAGTGGCCGGTAGCGAAAAATGGAAGTTTGCGCCTTTGCCCAGCTCGGCGTCAGCCCAGACGCGGCCACCGTGGCGGCCCACGATGCGCCGCACATTGGCCAGACCGATGCCGTTGCCGACAAACTCGGAAGCGCGATGCAGGCGCTGAAAAACGCCAAACAGCTTATCAGCGTACTGCATGTCGAAGCCTGCGCCATTGTCAGCCACGGTGAACTCGTAATCACCGTTGGCGCTCTGCTGCACTCGCACCGCGATCGTGGCGACTTCGCGCTGTGCAGTGTACTTGACCGCGTTACCCAGCAGGTTCTGCCAGACCGTGCGCAGCATGTTCTCATCGCCGATCACCATCGGTAGCGGCGCCAGATCCCACACGATGCGGCGGTCATGCACACCCGATTCGATGATCGCCTTGGACTCTTCGACCACGGTCTGCATGTCCACCGCCTGCAGACGCAGCGCACCACGACCAAGCCGCGAGAACACCAGCAGGTCGTCAATCAGCTGGGCCATGCGCTGCGCCGAGCCGGAAATCACCTCGATGTAGTGGGCCGCCTTTTCATCCACATGTTCGCCCAGATGATGCTCCAGCTTGCGGGCGAAGCCGGAAATATGGCGTAAAGGCGCGCGCAGATCGTGCGAAACCGAGTAGCTGAATGCCTCGAGTTCGCGGTTAACGTCAGAGATCTGGCTGATCTTGCCTTCCAGCTGATGATTGAGCTCGCCTACTTTCTGCTCGACCAGCGCGCGGGCGGTGATATCGCTTACCGTCAGCAGCAGCGTCGGCGCGTCGGCCTCGCGTTGCTGCAGCCGTCGGGCATTGATCACCACGTACCGATCTTCACCGTCGGCCGTGCGCTGGGTCATGTCGTAATCCCACAACTCGCGATCGCGCAACAGCACGTCCCTGAGCCGTTGCTGCAGGATCGGATCGCTCCAGGCACCGTGACCGACCTGCATCAACGGCTGCGAGTGCTCTCGCGGGTCCATCTGATACAACTCACTGAAGGCCGTATTGACCAGCAACGCATCCAGCTTGTCGTCGAACAGGGCGATGGGCTCACGCACCGCCTGCAGAATCTGCTGCGAGCGCATCACCGCACTGCTCTCGCGGGTTTCCGCCATCAGGCGGCGGCCAATCTGCCGCTCGGACATCACCACAATGATCGCCAGCAGCAACAGCTGCGCCAGCGCCGTAACCCCAAGCACGATCTTTCCGTTCATCGACTCGTGATTGGCGGCGGCCCGCCGGGATTCCAGCAGCATGTCCTCGTTTTTCACGATCGCCGCGATCTGCGGGTTGATCTTGAACAGGTCGCCAGCGTCGCGCAGCGATTGCCGGGCACCTGCGGCATTGGCCTGCTGTATTCGCACCATGGCCTGATTCATGAGGGTAACTCGGCCATTGACACTACTCTCCAGCGAACCAATCAGGATTTGCTGGTCGGGGTTATCCCGCGTCATCTCACGCAACTGCGACAACAGGCCCGTCACACCGGTACTGGCGCGATCGGCGCGCATCTGTGTCGTTGGATTGCCGTCACCGACCAGCATCCGGTAAGTCGCCGCCTCACTGTCGCGAACCAGATAGGCGACCTCGTAAGTCACTGACTTGACGGCGTTGGAATGCGCTACCCAAGCTGTCGCTTCCTGGGTCTGATGCAGGTTGTTGAGCGTGACGAGATACGGCAGCCCGACAATGATGAAGATGGCGACCAGCAGGCCAGCGATACGCCAGTTCACGATATCCCTGGCTTTCATGTGAGTCGCGTCATCGGTCGATCTTCAAAATCGGGCATCAGCACATTTTGGCATGTTTCCGCTGGCCGCCGAGCCGCTTCGCCCACGCGTCGAGTGAACGCCACCATTCACCCCGGCAATGACTCAATGACCATAGCGACTGGTCGCCGATGGCCGCGCGGCAATGCCCGTTCCCCAAGTCTTGCTCGGCTCGGCCTGCATGCTGAAGTGCAGCTCGCCGCCGGCAAGAATCTCGGCGTGATGCAGATACACCCGATCCAGTGGTTTGCCGTTGAGCGTCACCGCACCAACGTAGGGATGCGCGTCGTCCAGGGGGTCGGCGCTTACGCTGAAGGTATGGCCGTTGCTCAAGTGGATCGATGCATGCGCCACGAACGGTCGCCCGATCGCGTATTCGACGCTGCCCGGGGTCACCGGGTAGAACCCCAGCGCAGTGAAAATGTACCAGGCCGACATCTGGCCCAGATCGTCATTGCCGGTCAGGCCGTCCGGCCGCGATGCGTACTGGCTGTCCATGATCTGCTTCAACCGTTGCTGTGTCTTCCACGGTGCGCCGGCATAGTCGTACAGATAGGCGATATGGTGGCTGGGCTCGTTGCCATGCGCATACCAGCCGATCAGCCCAGTGATGTCCTCCACGTCCTTGAACTGTGCCGGATCGACCTTGGCGTCGAATACCTGGTCGAGTTTGGCGGTGAACTTGGCGTCGCCGCCGAAGGCGCCGATCAGCCCGGCCACATCCTGCGGCACGTACCAGGAGTACTGCCAGGCATTGGCTTCGGTGTAGTCGCTGCCGTAACCGGCGAAGTTCGGATCGAACGGCTCACGGAACTGGCCATTGCTCAACCGCGCACGCATGAAACTGGTTTTCGGATCCCACACATGGCGCCAGTTACCGGCGCGCTGCTCGAATGTCGCCGCGATGTCGGTCTTGCCCATCGCCTTGGCCATCTGTGCCAGCGACCAGTCGTCGTAGGCATATTCCTGGGTCTTGGATGCGCCTTCCACTTCCTTGTCGATCGGGACATAGCCGAGTTTCATGTAATCACCCAGATCGCCGTACGGTGCATAGGTCGCGCTGGCGACCATCGCGCGCATCGCGGCCTCGGCGTCGAAGCCGCGCACGCCCTTGATGTAGGCATCGGCGATTATCGGCAGCGCGTGATAGCCGGTCATGCACCACGTTTCCAGCCCCTGATACGCCCACACGGGCAGGATGCCGAACGGACTGGCTTCACGCGCGGCGATCAACGAACGGATGAACAGCGTGCTGAGATCCGGCCGCAGCAGCACCATCAACGGTTCCTCGGCGCGGTAGACATCCCACATCGACCAGGTGGAATAGAAGTTGAAGTCACCATTGGCATCGTGCGCGCGATGCACGGCGTGATCGGGGCCACGGAACTCGCCATTGACGTCCGTGCTCAGTGTGGGCGCGAGCATGGCGTGATACAGCGCGGTGTAGAAACTCGTCGTTGCGGCCTTGGAGCCTTCCACGTCAATCACCGCCAGCGCCTTGTTCCAGGCCGCTGTTGCCGCGGCCCGGCGGGCGTCAAAATCCCAGCCAGCGCCATCCTGGTCGAGATTGGCGACCGCGTTGACCTCACTCACGGTCGAGATAGCCACCTTCACTTCCAGCGGCTGTTTCAGCTGGCCGAAATCGAAGGAGGCCACCAGCGCACGGCCGTTCTGTGCATCCTTGTCTTGTGGCTGATTGCCCGGTCCGGCGAAGCCCTTATAGACGTTATCGGTCTCGCGGTTGTACAGCTCGCGCGACGTCATTGGCTGCGAGAAGCGCATCGCGAAACACAGCTCGCGCCCGGGCGCCCAGCCGCGCGTGGTGCGGCAGCCGGTGACCGTACCGTCGGGTTCCACGCGCAGATGCGCCCACAGCACCTTGCCGGCGTAATCGTAGATGCTCGGGCGAAGATCCAGCAGCACATGCGCCGGCTTGCCCTCGGGAAACGTGTAGCGATGCCAGCCGATCCGCTGCCCAGCCGTAAGCTCCGCGCGCACACCATAATCGGCAAGTGTCACCGCGTAATAACCCGCCTGCTCAACTTCAGTGTCGTGCGAAAAACGCGAGCGGTAGCCGCTGCCCGGCTGGGTGGCATCACCCGGCTCCAGCCTCACGTCACCCGCGATCGGCATCACCAGCACATCGCCAAGATCCGAGTGACCCGAGCCGGAAAAATGCGTGTGCGAGAAGCCCATGATGGTTGGGTCGTTGTACTGATAGCCGGCCGCCCATTTATAGGCGTGCTTGAAATCCGGCATCGCCGTATCCGGGCTCAGCTGGATCATGCCGAACGGCACCGTCGCGCCCGGATAGGTATGGCCGTCGCCACCGGTACCGATGCGTGGATCGACATCGGCGGCATGGCCGACAGGCGCACTTTCGGCCTGCGCAGGGATGACGGGTCCCGCCATGAATAGCATGGAACTGATCAGCCAATACGACATGCGGCGCGAGCAAAAAGTCATTTCAACCTCGGATTAACTGTCAGTCATGGCATCAACCAGTTGCAGCACGCTAGCATTCACCACTAGCCCAGTGCATGCTGCGTCGCGGCGTGTGTAACGGCGCCGATAAGTTACATTTGGATCGTTCCAACATCTGCATCGTCGCTATTTCGCAGAGTACCGTGCCCAACCATCCACCCATCCACCGCAAGGTTACCTTGAACGATATTGCCGCCGGCTGCGCGCTGTCGCGGGCAACGATATCGCTGGTATTGCGCGGCAGTCCGCTGGTCAACCGGGATACACGGGCGCGCGTCGAGCAGGAGTTGCGGCATCAAGGCTATGTCTACAACCGCGCCGCGGCCAACCTGCGCCGGCGCACCTCGACCAGCATTGCGCTGGTACTGAACGACTTGGCCAATCCCTTCTTCGCCGAATTCGCCGCCGGCGTCGACGAAGCACTCGGCGAGGCAGGCTACGTTACGCTACTGGGCTGCACCGGCGAATCGGCGGCACGCGAACAGACCGTGCTGAGCTCGCTGCTGGAACACGGCCCGGCCGGCATCATTCTGTCGCCCGCCGAACACAGCAACGCAGAAGACGTCTTGGCCGCCGTTGGCCCAAGGTCACCGCTGCTGCTGTTCAACCGCGAGCTGGACGGCGCCGTTCCCGAATCCGCACCCTGGGATCACCTGATGCTGGACAACCAGTACGGCGCACGACTGGCCACCGAACATCTGATCGAGCGCGGCCATCGTCACATCGCCTTTTTCGGCGGTCATCACGACTCCAGCTCCTGCAGGCAGCGCCGTGTCGGTTTCATCCAGGCGATGCACGCGGCGGGATTGCCGGTCGAATCGAAATGGCAAATTGAATGCGCGCCGACTCGCCTCGAAGCCGCGCATCAAACAACGGCACTGTTTGCGGGGGATACCGCCCCCACTGCAGCGGTTTGCTACAACGATGCGGTGGCGCTGGGGCTGATGCTTGGCCTCAATCAGTGTGGACTGCGCCCAGGCAAGGATTTCGCATTGACCGGTTTTGACGACATTGCCGAAGCAGCACTGGGCATGCCACCGCTCACGACCTTGTCCACCGCGCCAAGCGAGCGCGGCAGGCAGGCCGCGCAACTCATGCTGCAGCGCCTGCACGAACCGCATACGCCGAATTGCCAAACCATTGCGCCGGTGAAGCTCGTTATACGTGCCAGCAGTTGTCCGCCACCCTTTCTCTGATCAAGCCCAACCAAGGACTCCCCATCCCCATGGCTCCAAACCTTCCGCCCACGGCAACATCAGGCCAAACCAAGGGCAATCGCTACACCGATTACCCGATGGCACTTGGCGTGCTCACCACGATCTTTTTCATGTGGGGCTTCCTGACCTGCCTCAACGACATTCTGATCCCGCATCTGAAGTCGATTTTCCAGCTCAACTACGCCCAGGCGATCCTGGTGCAGTTCACTTTTTTCGGCGCGTATTTTTTGATGGCATTGCCTTCGGGCAAGCTGGTTGCAGCACTGGGCTACAAGAAAGGCATCGTTGCCGGATTGGCAATTGCCGGTATCGGCGCACTGGGTTTCTGGCCGGCTGCGGCGCTGCATTCGTACAACGCTTTCCTGGCTGCGCTATTCGTGCTGGCCACCGGCATCACTGTGCTTCAGGTCGCCGCCAATCCCTACGTGGCCCTGCTTGGCCCTGAAAGAACCAGCTCCAGCCGGCTGACCCTGGCCCAGGCATTGAACTCACTGGGCACCACGCTGGCGCCACTGTTCGGCGGTCTGCTGATTCTGTCCAACGTGGTCAAGAGCCCGGATGAGCTGGCCAAGCTGGCGCCAGCACAGCAGCTGATCTACCAGACCCAGCAGGCGCATGCCGTGCAGATGCCGTATGTCGGGTTGGCAGTCGTGCTGTTTCTGCTCGCGGTGTTTGTATGGCTGTTCCGCCTGCCAGCGCTGGAAGAAACCACCGAAAAACCGGGCACCGCCAAGCACACGCTGATGGAGGCGCTGCGCCATCGGCACGTGCTGTTCGGCGTGCTGGGTATCTTCTTCTACGTCGGTGCAGAAGTATCGATCGGCAGCTTCCTGGTCAACTATCTGGCGATGCCGGAAATCGGCCACATGACCGAGCAGCAGGCGACGCACTACGTATCGCTGTACTGGGGTGGTGCAATGGTTGGGCGCTTTATCGGTTCGGTGCTGATGGCAAAAATCTTGCCGCGTACGCTGTTGTCCATCTTCGCTGCGGTCAACTCGTTACTGGTACTGACAACCATGCTGACCAGTGGCGACATGGCCGTCTACAGCATTGTGGCGATTGGCCTGTTCAACTCGATCATGTTCCCGACCATCTTCGCCCTCGGCATTGAGCGTCTTGGCACCCTGACCAGCAAGGCATCCAGCCTGCTGATCATGGCCATCGTCGGCGGCGCACTAATTCCGTATGTGCAGGGCGTATTTGCCGACCACATCGGTCTGCAGCACGCCTTCTTCCTGCCACTGCTGTGCTACCTGTACATCCTGTTCTACGGCGTCAGCGGCTCCAAGGTTCGCACCGTCAAGTAAATGATCGGTCAGAGCGAGGCGCTGCGGCGCCTCGCTTTTTTTCGCCTTGTCTTTTCGACCTGCTTTTTTTCAACTCCAAGAACTCAAGACCATGCAACCCATTCTCTGTTTTGGTGAGGCGCTGATCGACTTTCATGCGCAGAGCAACGATGAGCGCGGATTCGCGCAACAATTCGTGCCGTTTGCCGGCGGCGCGCCCGCTAACGTCGCGGTAGCCGTCGCCCGCCTCGGCGGCGAAGCGCGCTTTGCCGGCATGTTGGGCAATGATCGCTTTGGCGACTTTCTGCTCGACCGTCTGCAGCATGAGGGCGTTGGCACCCAGGACGTTGCACGTACCAGCGTGGCCAACACGGCACTCGCATTTGTAACGCACGATGCCAAAGGCGAACGCAGCTTCAGCTTCTATCGACCACCTTCGGCAGACCTGCTGTTTCGCGCCGATCATTTCGGCAACAAGACTTTCGGCGATATCGCCATCTTTCATGTCTGCTCAAACAGCCTGACCGACCCTGATCTGGCCGAAGCCACCTACGAAGGCATGCGCCGGGCACACGAGGCCGGTGCGCTGGTGAGTTTCGACATGAATCTTCGCCCAGCCCTTTGGCCGCAAGGCAGCGAACCACACGCCGCGTTGTGGACGGCTTTGCATCTGGCCGACGTGGTAAAGCTCAGCGCCGAGGAGTTTGCCTACATCGCCGTGGATGGTGAGGAGGCCGCGCTCGAAGCACTGTGGAAAGGCCGCAGCACCTTGCTGATCGTCACCGACGGCAATCAACCGATGCGCTGGTTTCATCCGGACATGGACGGCGAACTGCCGTGCTATTCGGTACCGATGGTGGATGCCACGGCGGCTGGCGATGCCTTCGTCGGTGGACTGCTGTATCAGCTTGCCGCGCTCGATGGTCGCGGAGCCGAACGCCTGCAGCCGCTGCTGACCTCGCTGCCACATTTGCATGCCGTACTGCGCTATGCCGCCGCCTGCGGCGCGATCGCCGTCGGTCGCCAGGGCTCGTTTACCGCGATGCCAACCGATGCCGAAACCAAACACTTCATGGAGACGCACGCATGAGTTCCGACACGCACAACAGCTCACAAACCGCCGCGCCAGATTTCCGCTCGGCGGATTTCCTGCGCAAACACATCGCCCACACGATGGCGTTCTACCATCCGCGTGCGATCGATCCGGCAGGTGGCTTTTTCCATTATTTCAAGGACGACGGCACGATCTACGATCGCAACCATCGCCATCTGGTCAGCAGCACACGCTTTGTCTTCAACTATGCGATGGCATCGATCGAATTCGGCAAGCAGGCCGCTCTGGCTAATGAGTACCTCGACGCCGCCCGCCATGGCTTGCGCTACCTGCGTGACGTGCATCGCAATCCGAAAAGCGGCGGCTACACGTGGACAATCCGCGACGGCCTGCCGGAAGATCGCACCAACCATGCCTACGGCGTGGCCTTCGTGCTGCTGGCTTACTCCACCGCACTGAAGGCCGGCATCACCGAGGCCGGCGCCTGGATGGATGAAACCTGGCAACTGCTCGAACAACGCTTCTGGGATGTCGAGGCTGGTCTGTATCGTGACGAAGCTGATGCCGACTGGCACTTCAGCAGCTACCGCGGCCAGAACGCCAACATGCACATGTGCGAAGCCATGCTGGCCGCATATCAGGCCAGCGACGATCCACGCTATCTGGAGCGCGCGCTCACGCTGGCCGATCACATGACCCGCCGTCAGGCTGCGAAGGCGAACGGACTCGTATGGGAGCACTACGACAGCGAATGGAACGTCGACTGGGACTACCACCGCGATAACCCGAAAGACCTGTTCCGCCCATGGGGATACCAGCCCGGTCACCAGACCGAATGGGCCAAGCTGCTGATGATCATGGAACCGCTGCTGCTCGAGCGCGGCCGCGAAGAGAACTGGCTGCTGCCCACCGCCATGCATTTGTTCGACACCGCGCTGGCACGGGCATGGGATGAGAAGAACGGCGGCATCGCCTACGGTTTTGCGCTGGACGGCAGCGTCTGCGATGGCGACAAGTATTTCTGGGTCCAGGCCGAATCGCTGGCCGCCGCCGCCTTGCTGCACGCGCGCACCGGGCTGCCGGTCTATGACGATTGGTACGGGAAACTATGGGCTTACGCGTGGGAACATTTTGTGGACCACAAATACGGTGCCTGGTACCGGATTCTCACCGTGGACAACCGCAAAATGGATGACGAGAAAAGCCCCGCCGGCAAGACCGATTACCACACTATGGGAGCCTGCTATGAGGTGCTGGCCCTGATAGAGTCGGGCGGCGTTCCCTGACCCACTTCCCCGCACGAGAGTCGCATGAATCTTTTCACTCCAGGGCGGCTCGCTGCCGCTCTCACGCTCTTTATGCTTTCAGCCAATGGTGTATCAGCGGCCGGTCCCGCGGCGGCGGATGCAACCGCATCGCGCTTCAATCCGCAGCAAACCTTCGCGCCCTACGCGTATCCGCAGCCGGCCAACGCGTTCCGTTCCGCCAGCGGCATGCCCGGCCCGCTGTTCTGGCAGAACCACGCGGACTATTCGATCAAGGCCACACTGGATCCGGCCAGCCGCAAACTCAGCGGTAGCGAAATCATCACCTATACCAACCACAGCCCCGACGCGCTCGACGTGCTGTGGCTGCAGGTGGAGCAGAACCGTTATCGCAAGGATGCACGCGGCGCCTTCAGCGATAGCTTCCCCACCGAATTCACCGATGGCGAAACCATCGAATCGGTACAGGTCGAGGACAGCGCTGGCAAACTGCAGAACGCGACCTGGGTGATCTCCGACACGCGCATGCAAGTGCGCCTGCCGACCACGCTGAAAGCCAGGGATGGTCAGCTGCGCCTGCATATCCGCTGGAGCTACACCGTACCCGGCGAATTCGGTGGCCGCACCGACGTGAACCACAGCAAAAACGGCGACATCTTCGAGATGGCGCAGTGGTATCCGCGACTATGCGTGTACGACGATCTGCGCGGATGGGATACCGCGCCCTATCTCAACAGCGAGTTCTATCTGGAATACGGCGACTTCGACTATTCGGTCACCGTACCCTGGGACATGATCGTGACCGGCTCCGGCGAGCTGCTCAACCCTGCCGACGTACTTACCGCCACCGAGCAGCAGCGGCTCGAACAGGCGCGGCACAGCGATACCACGGTGATGATCCGCACGGCCGAGGAAGTCACCCAGCCGTCCAGCCGGCCAAAGCAGAACGGCACGCTGACCTGGCACTTCCGCATACAGAACAGCAGAGATGTTGCGTTCGGTGCATCCAAGGCTTATGTCTGGGATGCCGCACGCATCAATCTCCCCGCCGGCAAAACAGCGCTGGCGATGTCGCTTTATCCAGTGGAGAGCGCTGGCGACAAGGCCTGGAGCCGCGCAACCGAATACCTCAAGGCATCCACCGAATATTTCTCGGCGCAGTGGTTTCCCTACCCGTGGCCGGTGGCCGTCAACGAGGCCGGTACCGCGGGTGGCATGGAATATCCCGCCATCACCTTCGACGACAAGACCGCGAGCGGCAGCGACCTGCACGCACTGATCGCCCATGAGATCGGCCACAGCTGGTTCCCGATGATCGTCGGCAGCAACGAACGCCGCGATGCGTGGATGGATGAAGGCTTCAACACCTTCATCGATATCTACGAAGCCGACCACTTCCACAACGGAGAATATGCGCCCAAGCGCGACGGCGAATACGCCCCCGGCAAGGGCACGCCGGCCGACCAGATGGCCAAGGTACTGACCGATACGAATGCCCCACCGCTGCTGATCGGTGCCGACATGGTGTCGGAGAAATACCGCCATCCGATCACTTACTTCAAAGGCGCCTTCGGCCTGCAGCTGCTGCGCGAACAAATCATCGGGCCAGAGCGTTTCGATCCCGCGTTCCGCCGCTATATCGCCACCTGGGCCTACAAGCATCCTAGCCCCTCGGATTTTTTCCGCTTCATGGAAAGCGAAACCGGCGAAGATCTGGGCTGGTTCTGGAACGCCTGGTACCAGCACAACTGGCAGCTCGATCTCGCGGTGCAAAAAGCCGTCTACGCCGGCGGCGATTTCCACAAAGGTCTCGATGTCACCATCGCCAACCTCGACCAACTGGCACTGCCAGCAACACTCGAAGTCATCTACGACGACGGCAGCAAGCAGGACGTCCGCGTGCCGTGGGAAACCTGGCAGCAACACCGCACCTACGTTGTCCACGTCGCCGGCACGCGCAAGGTGAAATCCGTCACCATCGATCCCGAGCACGTGCTGCCAGATCGCAATCGAAGCAACGACGTTCTCATGATGAAATAAAACTGAGCGAAGCCTCACCAGATACAAAAAGAGCCCGCCTTTCGGCGGGCTCTTTTTGCAATCCATGCAGGAATCAAGCACTCGAATTAAAACAGAATATCGTCGTCATCAAAGCTGCCGTTACCGGCCGGTGCCGACTGGGCTGAGCGCGCGCTGACCATAATCATCACCGCAGCCATCCATGCCACCGAGCATCTGCATTTCGCTGGCGATCACGTCGGTGCTGTAACGTACGACGCCGACCTTTTCGGCGTGCTTGTCCGTCCAGGATTCGGACGTAGCAATTGTTGATCGAGGTGATCGCCGTGCTGAACGCGAGACGGCTGCATCCATTGATCGCCTCATCGCGCTCGCGTATCACATTCAAAGTTGGGGCACGAACGGTCATTCTGGCAGTGCCAGCGACCGGCATCATCCACCTGGTGACGGATGCGGAGCGGCCTTAGTCGAAATCGATGCGTTGTCCAGAATAGGCATGGATGTGAATATTGCGAAAATACCGAATAGACTTTTGAACACCATTTAGCAACACTCGGTAATGAACATTACGCGCAATGAAACCAATCGCTAAGGTTTAAGTGACTCGTGTAATTAAAGCGTTGTTTTATTGAGAATGGTGGGATCGAGAACTATTGCAACCACCGCGCAAGTTCGTGTCTCACAAGCAACTACATCTCTAATAATGAGGTTGGACAGCTTATGTTGAAGAACACAACTCAAGGCCCTCGGGTCACATCGATCATCGGAACCCTGGCATTCATGGCCACGGTTGGGCTCTCCCTCACTGGCTGTACGAACACCGGAACGCCTGCGTCCGGGTCCGGGGCGGACTCGGCAGACACCAAGCAGACGGTCAAGGCCTCGAGCGGTCCGACCTGTTCCCTCTCTGATTACCACGGCCAAAAGATTGATCTGAAGGATGCGGTCGTCGGTTTCTCGCAATCGGAGAAGGAAGACAACCCATTTCGCATCGCCGAAACCAAGTCGATTACCGACGAGGCCGCCAGGATCGGAGTAAAGCGCTTTATCAAGACCAACGCGCAGTCGACGTTGTCCAAGCAAATCTCCGACATCCAGGATCTGATTTCGCAGGGTTCACAGGTTCTCATCGTTGCGCCGCTCAATTCCGATGGACTCGAGCCGGCGCTTTCTGTCGCCCGCGCGAAGAACATTCCGGTGCTCACTATCGATCGCCAGTTGAACGCCACCGCGTGCAAGGACTATGTTTCGTTCCTCGGATCAGACTTCGTCGAGCAAGGCAAGCGCGCGGCAGACCAGCTGATCACCGGGACCCAGGGCAAGGGCAATGTCGGCATCCTGCTTGGGGCCTCCGGTAACGGTGTGACGACCGGCCGCACGAAGGGTTTTGTCGACGAGATGGCTGCGAAGGCACCCGCGATCAAGATCGTGGCGCAGCAAACCGGCAACTTCGACCGCTCGACCGCCCAGTCAGTGACCGAGCAGCTGTTGCAGGCGCACCCGGAAATTTCGGTCATCTACGCCGAGAACGATGAGATGGGTCTTGGAGCCCAAGCCGCGATCATCGCCGCCGGCAAGAGCCCAGGCAAGGACATCCAGATCTATTCTGTCGACGGAACCAGGAATGCCGTCTCGCAAATCGTCGCCGGGGCCTACAACGGTGTGATCGAATCCAACCCGCGTTTCGGACCGCTCGCATTCGCCACGCTCAAGACGTTTCTCTCTGGATCCCCTGTCAGTCAGAACATCGTTATTGACGACACGCAATACGATTCGTCGAACGCGGCCAAGAGCGTGAATTCGGCCTTCTAAGAACCACGCGCGCGCGACGTCGGCTGGTCCGGCGCCCACTGGATGTGAAGAGAGGCAAGCATCGTGACGATCGAGCCGCCGACCACGGCGCCGTTACCGGGTTCAGTCGAAGCACCGGTACTCGAGGCGCGTGGCGTCACGAAACGTTTTGCCGGTGTGACCGCACTGCGCTCCGTGGACTTCGCGGTGCGACCGGGCGAAAGTCTCGCACTGATGGGCGAGAACGGCGCTGGAAAATCCACCCTGATCAAGGTATTGACCGGCGTTTACCAGCCGGACGAGGGCGAGTTGCTGCTTGGCGGATCGATCGCAAAGTTCGCCCGCCCGCTCGATGCTCAGCGAGCCGGGATCTCGACCATCTACCAGGAAGTCAACCTGATTCCGCTGATGTCGGTCGCACAGAATATTTTTCTCGGACGCGAACCGCGCAACCGCTTCGGACTCATCGACTTCACCAAGATGGTCGCTGACGCCCGCGGACTGCTGGACGTCTACGGCATCGACGTGGATGTTCGCAAGCCGCTTCGCAGCCTCGCGCTCGGCGTCCAGCAGATGGTGGCCCTCGCCCGATCGGTCAGTATCAATGCGCGCATCGTCATCATGGACGAACCGACATCATCGCTCGAAGCGCGCGAGGTCGAGACACTTTTCTCGGTCGTGTCACTGCTGCGGGAGCAAGGCATCGCGATCGTCTACGTGAGTCACCGAATGGATGAGATCTACCGCGTCGCCGAGCGCATCGTCATCCTGCGCGACGGGGCAGTCGTGCGCGTCGGCCAACTCTCAGACATACCGCGAGTTGAACTTGTTTCGCTCATGCTCGGCCGGTCGGTCGAGAAAGTCAGGAGAAGCGGAAGCACCGCTTTCAGCGCGACCAACGCAAGTACGGCGCCGCCGGTTCTCGTAGCGGAGGATCTCAGTCGCAGGCATCAGATCGACGGTGTGGACATGCAGATCAGGCCGGGTGAGGTCGTTGGACTGGGCGGTCTGCTCGGCTCCGGGCGATCCGAAACCCTCAAGGCGATCGCCGGTGTGATGCAGCTCGATCGCGGCCGGGTGACCGTGGACGGCAAGCCCGTACGCAGTGGCTCGGTGCCGGCGGCCATCCGCGCCGGCATCGTGATGCTTCCGGAAGACCGCAAGGCCGAGGGGATCGTTCCGAACCTTTCCGTTCGCGACAACATCGTTCTTGCCGCCCTTCCGCGACTCTCTCACGCCGGATTTTCCTCACGGCGCAATCAGGATGCCGTGGTCGAGGTCTTCATGAAGAGGTTGCACATCAAGGCATCCTCACCCGACCAGATCGTGTCGGAACTCTCCGGCGGCAACCAGCAGAAGGTGATGATCGCGCGCTGGCTCGCCATGCGCCCGAAGGTCCTTCTGCTGGACGAACCGACCCGCGGCATCGACGTGGGTGCAAAAGCCGAGGTGCAGGCGCTCATCGACGAACTCGCACGCGAGGGATTGGCGATCGTGCTGGTTTCCTCAGAGGTCGAGGAAGTGGTCGAGGGTTCGGGCCGCGTCATCGTTCTGCGCGACGGATCCATTGAAACCGAACTGCAGGGCGCCGATGTCGACGAGGAGCATCTGCTTGCGGCTCTTGCCGGAGTGAACGAATGACCGAACAGACCATGACGGTCTCGCTGCCAACGCGCGGAGTAGGGCTCGGCATCCTCCAAACCTACGGCGTCTATCTCGCCATCATTGTGCTGCTGCTCTACAACTTCTTCTTCACACCGAACTTCTTCAACATCGGAAATTTCCGTACCCAGTTCGTGCAGGTCGTTCCCGCGTTGATCGTCGCGCTTGGCATGGCGCTCGTCATCGGAACCGAGGGCATCGACCTTTCTGTCGGTGGCGTGATGGCGCTTGCCGCGGCGGTCATGCCGCTCTATATCGGCTACGGGCTGATTCCGGTGGTGATGATCGCGATCGTTGTCGGCGGACTCGTCGGCGTGATCAACGGATCGCTCGTGGCCTTCATCGGTGTGCAACCCATCGTCGCGACGCTCTCGCTCATGGTGACCGGGCGTGGAATCGCCCTGCTCATCGCCCATGAGCAACTGGTATCGATCACGGATCCGACAATCCTGGCGATCGGACGCGGCACTGTCGTCGGCATTCCCTGCAGCATGATCATTGCCGTCGTGGCCGTTCTGCTGATCGCGGTGCTGGTGAATCGCACGACCTTCGGCAAGCAGCTGATCGCGATCGGTGGAAGCCGCCGGGCGGCAGAGCTCTCCGGTTTACCGGTCAAGCGCATCCTTCTCATGGTCTACATACTCTGTGCTGTGCTTGCAGCGATCGCCGGAATCATCGGCACCGCGCGCCTCGGAGCATCCGTGCCGTCGACGCTCGGCAACTTGATTGAGCTGTCGGCGATTACGGCTGTCGTCGTCGGTGGAACCCCGCTGACCGGCGGCCAGGTGAAGGTCATCGGTACGATCGCCGGTGCCGCCCTGCTGCAGTTCATCAGCGCCACACTGAACCAGCACAATGTGCCGGATGCCTATTCGCAAATCGCCCAGGCCATCATCATCCTCTTCGCTGTCTATATCCAACGTGGAAGGCTGGCCGTCCGATGACCGTCGCGATTGAACAGAGCGTCAAGCCAGCCGTCGACAACCGGGCGCGTCGGGAGCTCATCGCCAGTGTGCTGCAGAGCTACGGCGCCGCGGTGGCGCTCGTCGTTCTTCTCGTGGTTGGTGCCTTCTCCTTTCCCACCTTCCTGACGTTCAGCAACCTCAGCAACATTCTTACGCAATCATCTTTTCCTCTGATCGTCGCTGTCGGAATGACCTTCGTCATTCTCACCGGGGGCATCGATCTCTCGGTCGGCTCGATGTTCGCGCTCGGTGGCGTGCTCGCGGCCTATGGTTCGAGCTGGGGCATTGTGGGCGCAGTCGTTCTTCCCCTCGTCGTCTGCGGCATGATCGGACTGTTTCAGGGGCTGCTCGTCGCGTACGGAAAGATGGCACCTTTCATCGTGACGCTGGCTGGATTGCTCGCCGTGCGCGGGCTGGTTCTTGCCGTTACCAACGGCGGATCCACGACGCCGCTGATCAAGAACCCAGCATTCACTGCCGTCGGTCAAGACGGTATTTTCGGCATCCACTGGACGGTCATCGTGGCCTTGGTTGGCGTGATCCTCGGCACGCTGGCGCTCAGCCGAACGCGCGCGGGCCAGTCGATCTTCGCGGTCGGCGGTTCAGAAAGCGCATCGATATTCATGGGCCTTCCCGTCGCGCGGGTCAAGCTCAGCGTGTACATCGTGAGCGGGCTGTGCGCCGGCGTCGCAGGCGCGCTGAACGCAGGATATTCGTCCTCGGGAGTGCCGATAGTCGGAGTCGGCCTCGAACTCAGCGCAATCTCGGCGGTGGTCATCGGCGGAACGCTGCTTGTCGGTGGGCGCGGAAGCCTGGTGGGAACGCTCGCCGGCGTGCTGCTGCTGAGCGTCATCCAGAACATGATCAATCAGGTCGGTTCACTCAACTCGTCCGTGCAGGCCGTGGTTTCCGGTGTATTCCTGGCGATTGTCGTCGTTATCCAGACGGTACTTTCACGGTCGCAGCGCCTGTAAATCGGGTGCTCCTTCGGCATGCGCCTCCGAAAAGAGGAATAGCTATCTGATGTCGGGCAGTGATCTTCATGCGCTGATTGAGCACGAGATCGGCCACAGCTGGTTTCCGATGATCGTCCGTAGCAACGAACGCCGCGATGCGTGGATGAACGAGGACACTACACTCTGGCTTCAGGCCGCCGAAAATAAAACAAAGTTGCCAATGCGCCGATATGCCACGTACGCGATCATCGACCACGCAACGAACGTGAGTTTATGGGGAGTCGACACTGGCACACCAATAACCGCCCTGCCCGCAGCAATTACAGCAACTGTGAGCAGGGCGAGCTGGCTACGGCTCTATCAATGCTTCGCCATCACTGCGTATTGAGCGCCTGGTAAGGCATTCCGTCGTTCACCGACCACAGGACCGGGTATGGGCAGTCATTACGCGGCGGCAAACCCTTGAACCGATTGGTAAGATAATGCAGTGCTGGCAACGCACCCTCGATCGCGGCGATCCCATGCACGACGACGCCAACCGGAGTGCCATTTGAAAACGGCAACGGTGTCGAAGTGCGCATCACTTCCACATTGGCGCCCGCCTTGCAGTACTTCAGTGCGACTTCGTTATCTCCGGTCACCGGCACGAATCCATCGAACTCATCGTTATAGTTGAGGATCGGCATATCCGGTACGAGCGGTTGATCGACAAGGCTGTTAACAGGAAAAAGAATGCCGCCTGGCGGGGAATTCACCAAATTGACACTCGGATTAATCGTGTAATTCTCAAGTGGTCCGTCGAAAGCGAAGGTGATGGCCTGCGTGATGAGGCACTGGTTCTGATTGGCCGCCGCCGCTAGCAACTGATTGCCTGCGGCATTGAAATATTGCGCGACCCCTGCATTGGGGTAAGCACGCGACAGACCGACCACTGCCTGCGGCAGTATGCCCTCCTCCAGGGTGCCATCGTTGGCCTTATACACGACGCTAAGATCGGAATTGGACGCCGCACCCACCGTTGCACCAACGATGTTCAACTCCGGCGCATAAACCTGCCTCAAAGCTGCTGCCCAGCCCGCCGCCCCACCACCACCCGAGTAGCCAGAGAGACCAACCGGTGTCGTAGACGACAATCCGTCTGGCGCGTAATGCAATGCTGCGCGGATACCATCGAGCACGGCATGTCCCGCCTGTGCACCAGCGAGCCATTCCGATTGCGGCCCTTCATAGTCGGCAATCGCGACCGCGTAGCCTTCGGTCAATGGAATCAACCCAAGTAACATGTCAAGTTGGCTGCCCGATGCCTGGCTAGCTGGTTGCCCCAGTAGTCCCGCACGAAGGGTATACGACGGTTCGCATATGTTCGACACTGAATCCTCGGCACTCTCGAAGGCGACCAACGGACGCGTGCCACTGCCGCTCCACGTTTCCTGAGGAACCAGAATAGTCACCACTTCGGCCACCGGCTGGTTATTGGAATCTGTGGATTTGTACAGCACCTGATAGGCATTGATCTTCAGGTTCTGCAATGTGCTGATTGCGGGCAGGAGCGCCGCGCCTGCACTGCCCAACTGATTGGTGACATTTGTAGATAGAAACGGCAGCAGATATTCCGCATTGATCGTGCGATCGCTGAGTATCATCCCGTTCGGCAAAGATGCGTAACCGGCCGGTGGAACATAGAACGGATCGCGGTTCGGTGGCGGAACAATAGTCTGCGCCCTGACGGAACTGGTGATGGCACCTGTCAAGGTGAAAACCAACGCCAGTGCCCCTGCCATAAAGCTTGCTTTCTTCATCGCACTACTCCCATTGCCATTTGCATTAAAACCCCAGACTGCAGTGTGGTGACACACAAGCCTCTACCGCGAGCAGTCGACCGAATGGCTGACACAACGACCGACGTCATCACGACAAGTGTCATCGACACAACGACGCGGCTTAAGCCACTTCTGCGGTGCTGTATCGAGGTATTTCTGTAAAGAGGAAAATTCTGACGAGATGATCGGCTGCACCCCCCATACCATGCGAGAGACTCAAAGGATCCAACAGAAGGCTGGCCGCTCCAGTCGTTGGAGCCGTTACTGCGCAGGCAGCCGGTCGCCCACAGGCAATCGATACCGCATGGGCTACTGCTAAAATGGCCACGAATCGAACAGTCATACATACGCCCCTCCGAACTCACCAATGCGATGCCCAGGACGACCGCCTACTGGACATCGTTAAACTGGTAAGACTCCATACCAATTTGCAAGTTACGCTCACGATGTAGCTTTGCAAGCTGCACTGCCACAAAAATGGATCACGCCTTTGAAGGTGAATAACGCAGAAAACCGTCGGTACCGGAGTCGCACGACCGCCGAGCGCCGAACTGAACGCCGCGACAAACTGATCGAGGCGGCGACGGAAGCCTTCGCCAGTGACGGCTATAGCAACACTTCCATAGAACAGCTTTGCTCGATGGCTGGGATTTCTGCGCGAAACTTCTATGAAGAGTTCGGGAGCAAGGAAGAATTACTTCACACTCTTTACGACGACATCAATGTGCGTGCGATTGAAGCCGCCGCGTCCGCCTTAGCAAAGGCGGACCCTTTGGATTTCAAGACTCGTGCCCGTGCAGGTGTCACTGCCTATCTCAAGACGATGACGGCCGATAGACGTATGGCGCGCATCGCTCATATTGAATCAGTGGGAGTAAGCGCCGCTATGGAGGCTCATCGGCAGGCCGCTCTGAACGTGTTCGCTTCGCTCATCAAGCAAGAAGCGAATCGTTTGGCGAAAATCAAACTAGCGCCGAAACGAGACTTCTCTTTGACGGCAATTGCACTTGTTGGAGCGATCAGGGGACTCGCTGTCGCTTCAGTCACCCCGGGCGACAAGCCACAGAGTCTGGAAAAAATCGCGGCTGAGGCAACTCATCTCATCGTTGCTGCAATACTCCAGTCGCCCGCCTGACCCCAAACCGCATGCTGGCTTTCTAAACCTGTGTCCAGCCGTGCCAGAGCAATCGACGTCATACTCTGATGACTGACAAAACATTATCGCCGAACACCTTCAATGCAGCATCGCGGCTCGGTTCGGGCTATTCGACTGGCTCCACGCCAATACGCAGATCTCTATTCGTAAAGCATAAGTTGTAACAAAGTGTCGAACGATGATCATTTGTGCTCGTGCCTCAACAAGTAGTTGACCACGTTCACGTATTCCTTGAAATTCAGGCACTCGTTCTTCTCTGTATCGAATATCGGCATTCACAAGAGAGATAAGGGAGACCCGTAGCTCTAGGTGTAGCGCACTGTCTTGCGCTGATCATTACGGAAGCACACGGCACCCCACCATCTCACCCCATTCACCCGCGCCGCGGAACAAATCCAGGCACTCCGGTCTCCACCACCGCGTTCAATCGGATGCTCGTCGTGATGCGATTTTGCATTTCCTGCATGGCGTCTTCGGGCAGCAAGGAGATATCGAAATTCTCCCGGATATGCGTGGGGTTAGTTGACGTGGTGAGCAATGCCGTACCGCGCTGCACAGCCCACGCCAGCGCCACTTGTGCCGGAGTCTTCTCGACACGTTGGGCGATGGCCTTGATCACCGGGTCGTCCGTTATTCTCGGTTCCATGCCATGACCCAATGGCGCGAAGGCAAGCAGCACGATTCCATGTTGCCGACAAAAGTCGAGTAGCTCCCACTCGGGAAGATAAGGATGGCACTCGACCTGCACCACGGCGGGCTTGATGCGTGCCACCGCGACGATCTCTTTCAGCTTCGGCAGCGTGATGTCGGATAGTCCGATGGCCCTGCACCTTCCCTCATCCACGAGACGCTCCATCGCCCGCCACGTCTCAACCAGCGTCACCCCCGCGTCATAGATCGGCTCATCCTGTTCATTCCTCGGATGCTGTTCGTCGCCCGGCGGAAAGGCAAAGGGCGTATGGATCAAATAGCAGTCAAGGTAGTCGAGCTGAAGACGACGGAGGCTTGCTTCGAAGGCTGCTTTGACTCGATCGGGACGATGATTGTTGTTCCATAGCTTCGTGGTGACGAAGAGCTCCTCTCGGTTGACCGTCCCGGCTTCAAAAGCCTCTCGCATAGCATCGCCGACCACGTCTTCGTTACGGTAGACCTCCGCGCCATCGAGGTGTCGGAATCCGACCTCCAACGCGACTTTGATGGCTTGCTTGGCCACGATGCGATCTGGAATCAACGTACCGAATCCGACCGCAGGGATTGCTCCGACCCCATGGGCCAGTGGAATTCTTGTATTACGAAAACGCTCAAAGGCATTCATGTGTGTGCTCTCTTGTCGTAATCCATCTGCCGTGCTGACGACGCGTGGCGCAGCTCGTCGAGATGCTGGATGAAAGGTACGCGTGACCACCTCGTACCGGGTTCCTGCCGCGTACGCGGCCTCTTACCTCAACTGAAACCAGACCTCTACCGAACTACCTGCTGATCGTCGGCCCAGATCATCGGTCGACCAGCCCCGCGCCCGAATTCCCACCATCTTGAATTTTGTACATGTTCGAATAATAATCATGGCGAAGATGAGAGGTCAAGATTTTTATGCGCTCAGGAACAAAAAAGGACGAGACCGAGAAAAAGCCCCGAGGGCGGCCACGCGCCTACGATCCGGAAACTGCGCTCCGGCTGGCGGCGGCGACATTCTGGAAGACCGGTTATTCGGGCACCTCGCTCGACGACATTTCTGCTGCGACCGGCATGAACCGGCCGAGCCTTCGTGCGGCGTTCGGCGATAAGCACGAAATCTATGTCAAGGCGCTAAGCCGCTACTGGGAATTCAAATTTGAGTCGATGCGTAAAGCATTCGACAGTGGCGGGAGCTTGGCCGCGACGTTGATGAGGATCTACGACGCATCACTGTCAATTTATTTCTCTAACGACGATCAGGCGCTTGGATGTTTCGTGGTCGGCACCGCCATTACCGAGGCGCCCGGCGACCCGGAGATCCAACGCATTGTTGCGGAGGGGTTTCGTACGCTCGATGCCAACTTCGAGGCGCACTTCAAACTGGCGCGTGCCGCCGGAGAATTGAAACAGGACGCTGACCTCAAAGCCCTCGCCCTGCTCGCCTCGGCGACGATGCATACCCTGGCCATCCGCGCTCGCGCCGGCGCCTCCCACAACGACCTAAGGAAGCTCGCACAGAAAGCGGTGAGCGTGATCTGCTGATGACCGGTCGATTTGATCTATCTCCCCGAAGGGAATATCGGCTCCTTTTCGGATCGAGCTCGACGCCTGCCCGAGTTTGCGAGGCCTACGATGACTGACGAGATCCCGGATATCATTGCCGCAGGCCTCAAGGTGCTGTTCTGCGGAATCAACCCTGGAATGACGGCAGCCGCAACAGGACACCATTTCGCTGGTAGAAGTAATCGCTTCTGGCGGGTTATCCATCTGGCTGGCTTTACCCCTGAGGAACTACAGCCGCAGGAAGACCACGCGATACTCAGATACGGCTGCGGTGTGACGTCGGTAGTGAAACGGCCGACGGCGCGTGCAGATCAGCTTTCGCCAGAGGAATTCATCGCTGCCGCTGCCGAATTCGAGCGGAAGATTGCACGCCATGCGCCACACTTCGTCGCCTTTCTAGGTAAGGCGGCGTACTCCGGGCTTTCAGGTCAACGAGACATCGCCTGGGGATTGCAACCAACTCGCATGGAAGGCGCTTTAATTTGGGTTCTGCCCAACCCTAGCGGGAGAAATCGTGCGTTCGGTCTCGACCGTCTGGTCGAAGCGTACCGTCAACTTTGTCTAACAGCGGTTGCCACTTCCAATGGCGATGACTTCGTAAAGCCAGTGACCCGGTAAAGCGCCGAACGAGTGCACCGGTACGCTTTGGCAAGCCGGCGCATTCCAGCAAGATACGGTATGCATGGTCGGACAACGCGTATGGAGAGCTCGGTGGTTCAAAAAGAAACTGCGTCGATCATCTGGCCAGGTACCCCCTTGTCCCGTGCGTTCTTTGATCGGACCGCGCCCACGGTAGCACCACAGCTGCTCAACAAGATCCTGGCAGCAGCGGATGGCCGGGCGGGTCGCATTGTGGAAGTGGAGGCTTATGTCGGCGCCATCGATCCAGCGGCGCATACGTACCGGGGAAAGACGCCACGAAATGCGATCATGTTTGGACCACCGGGGCACATGTATGTCTATTTCACGTACGGCATGCACTGGTGCTGTAACTGCGTGTGTGGCCCTGAGAGCGATGGTAGCGGTGTGCTCATCCGTGCGCTGGAACCCTTGCGCGGGCTTGAGCAAATGCGCGCGGCGCGCCCACGGACAGCGCGTGATCGTGATTTATGCCGCGGGCCAGCTCGCCTGACTCAGGCGATGGGCATCAGCGGAGTTCAAAATGGGATTGATCTGGTTGGCACCCATGATGGCTTTACTGTCATCGACGATGGCATGGCTCCCCCCAAAGATCTAACAGGCGGACCTCGTATCGGCATCAGCCTAGGCAAGGATCTCCCATGGCGGTGGAGTGTGCCTGGCAGCCGTTATGTATCAGGTACGATCGCGCAGCAAAACTGACTCTTGAAGCATGTACTGAGCGCAGGGCAGGTGACCTGTGAGCAGCGATCCGCGATTTCACGGTGCTGATCGAAGCCGTGATCGGCACGCTTCGACGACAGCTAACCATCGGCACCAAAAGCGATGGTAAATGTCCACTCCAGAAAAGCAAAAACCCCCGATTTCTCGGGGGTTTTTAGGTGAAAAACGACAATTCTGATCTAAGGTACGTTTTAGAACGGGATATCGTCATCATCGAAGCTGCTGTTTCCGGCCGGTGCCGACGGCGCTGGCGCTCGCTGGTTGTAGTCGTCGTTGCCGCGTGACTGGCCACCACCACTGCTGCGTTGACCGCCGGAGCTCTGCGGACGCTCACGCTGACCGCCACCACCACCACCGCCTTCCTGGCCGCCAAGCATCTGCATTTCGCTGGCGATCACGTCAGTGCTGTAGCGCTCGACGCCGGCTTTGTCGGTGTACTTGTCGGTGCGCAGCGAACCTTCGATATAAACCTGACGGCCTTTCTTCAAATAATCACCGGCGATCTCGGCCAGTCGGCCGAACAGCTTCACCCGGTGCCACTCGGTGCGCTCCTGCTTTTCGCCCGACTGCTTGTCGGTCCACGACTCGGACGTGGCAATGTTGATCGTGGTGATCGCCGTACCGCTACCGGTGTGGCGCATTTCCGGATCTCCGCCGAGATTGCCGACCAGAATGACTTTGTTGACGCCACGTGCCATATCACTAACCTCACTGTGCGTGGCCAATGCCGAAACATCGACCGCTGTCAATAATTGCCGGCCGCACACGATTTCCGCGCGCCCGACGGCCTCCCATCATAGCCGCCCGCGACCGTTTCGGCATTCAGGATGCCAAGCCGCTGCATCCATCGGTCGTATCGACCCGTAATTAAGCGTTGTGACTCTTCGCATCGGGCGATGCCTGCCCGCCCGCGGCAAACCCCACCGCTACGGGAGAAAACCCTTGACGATGACCGTCCATGGCCACGCTTGTGCGTTTGGCCTGACACTTGGCCTGGCCGCCACGGTCGCCGCTGCAGCTGGCGCACCCACAGATTCCGACTCCGTTCGCTACGTCGAAGGCAAGGCATCCGCCTCAGATGGCCACCTGATGTACACCGAATCCCACTGGATCTACGACGACGGCGGCAACCCGTCGCGGTTGGTGCTGTATCGCTGCCCGGATGGAAAGCCGTTCGCCCGCAAGACACTCCACGACGATGACAGCCCCCAGGCGCCCGATTTCGAGCTGGATGATGCCCGTACCGGCTACCGGGAAGGCGTGCGCAGCAGTGGCGGCAAACGCGTGATCTTCGTGCGCAACGACAAAAATGCCGCCGAGCGCACCGCGGCATTGGATACCTCACCCATGCCGGTGATCGATGCTGGCTTCGACGCCTATATCCGCACGCACTGGGACACGCTCGGCAAGAGCGGCGACACCTTGCCGTTTCTTCTCCCCAGTCGGCTAGGCACGCTCAGCTTCAGGGTCAAACGCC
Source organism: Rhodanobacter sp. A1T4 (assembly GCF_014207185.1). Taxonomy (GTDB): domain Bacteria; phylum Pseudomonadota; class Gammaproteobacteria; order Xanthomonadales; family Rhodanobacteraceae; genus Rhodanobacter. The sequence goes on along the minus strand of NZ_JACHCP010000004.1, from coordinate 360,461 downwards.
AGGGCGATACCCAGATCGACGGCCACGCCGCGCGCCAGTACCGGCTCAGCCTGGACAGCATGATCGGCTTCGCCTTGCCACACCTCGATGTTGCCTACGATGCCAAAACCCACGAGCTGCTGAGCTTCAGCGGCATCGCCAATATCCGCAGCAGCGATGGCAAAAACGTCGACGCGAAAATCCTGTTTGATCCGTCGAAAAACAAGGACGTCAGCCGCACCGATCTCGACAACGCCGCCAAGGCGCCACTGAATGGGCAGTGCAAGATTCCGTGATTTCAAAGTAGGTTGGGTGGAGCGTAGCGATACCCAACGATATGCTGGCGACCGATGCATCAATGACGCGCTACTGAAGGCAGCCCGTCATTGATGCATAACTTGTTACTTGGAACCATGATGTTGGGATTCGCTTACGCTCATCCCAACCTACTCCAGCGAGGTGTCGCTCGAGGGTGAGCTACCGCAGCACTAGCTCCAGCTATCGTCACCGCCACCGCCGTCGAACGAGTCGCCGCCGCCACTGTTATCGTCCCAACTATTGTCGTTGTTGCCGGTGTCAATGGGATCGCGGCGCAAATCGTCGTATGCCTGATCCTGCGGGTTGGATGCAGCGTTATTGCCGGACTGGTAATCGCCACGCTCTTCTTCCTCGCGACGCTCATGGTTTTCGTAGGCATTGACGGCGGCCGCACCAAGCACGCCACCGGCCAGTCCACCAAGCAAACTGCCGCCGATACCGGATCCGCCTTGCGGTCCTTGCTGATAACCCGGCGGCGGATACGGTCCATTGCCATACGGGTTTTGCGGGCCGGGCGCACCGTAACCCTGGTTGTAGCCCTGATTATTGAACGCACCCTGCTGGCGGCGACGGAACCAGCCAAACAACAGGACGACGATCACGGCGCCGATCACCCAGGGCCAGATGCTGCCACTCGAACGCTGCCCGGCCACGGGCTGCTCGGCAGCGGCATAAGGCTCCGCTCGCGTCGAGGCTGTGGGCCGAACGCTGGTGGGCGCTGCAAGCGCCTGATTCAGCTCCGACTGAAAGTGCTCGAAGCGGGCCGGATTGGTGAAACTGATCTTCGGATCAAGCTGCTTGGCCTGAGCCGCCTCTTTCTGCGCATCGCCAATATTGCCCTGATGAGCCAGCACCTGCGCCAGCAGATAGTGCGCCTTGGCGCTTTCCGGATGCTCGACGATCGCCTGGCGCAGCTCCTGCTCCGCCAGCGTGTAATTGCCTTGCTGCAGCGCCGCCTCGACTTCCTTCGGACCATCGGCGGCGAAAGCCGTGGCGCTCACCAGCAATACCAATAGTCCCGTCAACCAAAGCTTTTTCACGTATATCTCCAATGCGCGACCCAGGCAGGTCGTTTATGTTGAAATTAGGTCACCGACATAGAAGAACAAGGCTTAGATAGCAGTATCAGCGTACAGCTGAGACAGCGAATTTGACCTGATGTTTCTTCAAAACGGTATTGTGGGCAGGCTATGGGCTGGAAACCTGTTGCTTAACGCGAAGATGACGCCCGATAACGGCCATCGTCATACATGACGGGCATCCACGCATACGCAGCCCCGCTTCGCTACCGCCTGGCACTGGCGGGGCTGTCATGTTCTCCGCGTAGGTGCGCAACGTTTCGCCCAGCACAGGATCGGGAACGGCATCGATCAACCAGGCGTGGCCCAATCTGCCGTCCGGTTTGAATGCGAGCAGATAATTCACAAATCCCGCTGATGCGCGAAAAGTACGTCTTGCTTTTTTGAGCTGAGTCGACGATTCGTTTCACCAATTTCGCTGCATAGCCTTGGCAACGTCACGAGCTGCTCTTGGATGTCCGGCAAATCACTTTTAACGAAGGCACATAGCAAAATAGTTACAGTCCAGTTGCTCGATTGAGCTGGACGATTCTGATTCGGATGTGTGATTAGAAATCGTACGTACCAGTCAGCAACAGGCTGCGCCGGTTACGCAGAGGCACGAAGGTCTCGTCAAAGTCGTCGCTGTACAAGCGTCGACCAAACAGGTTCTTGACGCCCAAGGTCATGCTCCATTGATGTGCCTGGTAAGACACGTTGGCATCCACGCTGGCCTGTCCGGGAATATGGAAATAGGTATCGTCGTCCGTCGTCTGCCCCAAGCTACGGCTGCGCGCGAGTACACCAGCTGCGGCGCCCCACCCCTGCAAAACACCACTCTGGACACGGTAGCTGGCCCATAGATTGAAGCGCTGCCGAGGCGAGCCTGTAGCCAGCGTACCGTCGTGATTGAGAACGCGGGCCTGGGTGTAACTGGATGTGATATCCATGCCTGGCGCAATGCGGCCGGTGAATTCGATCTCCACGCCCCGGTTGGTCTGACCGGGGCCCGGAATCGCGAAATAAGGCGGCTCCAACGAGAACAGATCGACGCTGCGATCCAGCATGATGCGATACCACGACGCAGTCAGTCGGACACGATTGTCAAACAGATTGAACTTGGCTCCTGCTTCGATCTGACGCGACATGGCAGGCGCTAGCGGCCGGCCGTTTTTCCCCAACAACGTGTCAGGCTGGAAGCCACTGGCTGTGCTGCCGTAGAACGCGATATTGGGTGTCATCTTGTAGACCAATCCCGCGTTGGGTACCCACTGTGCTTTTTGCAGGTTCCACGGATTGTCGTTCTCGTCATAAGTGGAAAGCTCGTACGCCGAGCGTCGCAGAGCAAGCAGCAGCTCCCAATGCTGACCTACCGTGATCTGATCTTGCAGGAACAGACCGCTATCGGTCGACCAGGCACTTCCAGGCTGATAGAAATCCGTGGTGGGGTCGAGCACAGCCCGGACGGGCAATAAACTAGGCGACGAGAAAATATTGTATGGCCCGCTGCCGGCATCGTTGAAAACATAGTCGCTGCTGCCAACGCGCGAACGCGAGTAGTCGAAGCCGACCGTGACGTTATGCGTGAGCATGCCCTGATAGAAAGTCGCCGTTATATCGTTCTGCAGGGTGTAATACGCATCGGCATAGCGATAGGACTCCGCGGTGGCATCGACGTCTCCATCCGGCGTGGGATCGTCCAGAATCCAGGTCTGCAGGTTGGTTCGCTGATGCACATATTGACCACGACTGCGGATCATCCAGTCGTTGCCGAGCTGCTGCTCGAAAAGGTAGTAAAAGCGACTCGTCTGAAACGTGGAATGATCGCTCGGATTACCTAGAAGAATGCCAGGTGGCGAGCTGGAACCCACGCTGTCATCGAGCAATATCGTATGGTCGGGAATGGGTACGCGGTTGACTGTGCGCTGGACGCCGACGATGAGCTTCGTGCTATCGCCCTGCCATCCGATGGAGGGCGCCACATAGCTACTGCGCTGACCGTGATAACCCTGCGCAGTGTGATCGGCGTATTCACCGGACAACACCAGTCGATAGGTCAGTCCATTGTTGTTGCCTAATGGCCCGGCCAGATCGACGCCCAACTGCACATCGCCATAGCGTCCCACGGTGTAACTCAGTTCGTGCACCGGCGTGCTCTGCGGCTTTTTCATCACCACGTTGATCAAGCCGCCAAAGTCGTCATTGGACGATGAGTCGCCCACAATGGCTTCAGGACCCTTCACTACTTCGACACGCTCTACCCCAATCAATGGCGGGTAATCGCCCGATCCATCGATACTGTTGAACATACCGTCGGTCATGCCGTTGCCGGTGTAGAACCCGCGTATCTGGAAAAGCGGCAAACCGTCAGAACCATCGAGAGATTGCACGCCCGCCACGTTACGCACCGCATCCGCCACCGTGCGGATCTGCTGCGAATCCATCAGATCGCGGGTGACGATACTTATCGATTGCGGCACATCGATCAGACTTTCATCGCTACGCGTGGCGGCGCTGGTCACGTCGGCCAGATAACCTTCGTCGTGTGCCAATCCCGTCGCATCTACCGGCGCCAGCAATTTAACGCGCGCCGCCACAGCACTACTCGCTGCCTTCCCGCCTTTGGGCGAAGTGGGTACCGCCGGCTTCACAACGACGGTTTCCGCATCGATGAACGCGTAGCTCAAGTTCGTATTTTGCAAAAGCGTCGTGAGCGCGGCATCGACGGTGAACATGCCTTTTATACCCGTCGAGCGCAGCGAGGCAATCGTTTCACTCGCCGTAAGCACCTGCACGTTGGCTTGTTTACCGAACGCGACCAACGCGGTAGCCAGCGACTGCGACGGAATGGCAAACCCGGTATGCGCGACTGTCGATCGCACGCGTGCAGGCGTCTCCGCCGCACCGACAGTGTTCACCGGTAGCGACAGACATGCGCAGACAATCAGGAGTGCGATCCGACCCATGGCCTTCGCTTCCTTCCCTAAGCGAAAACCGCCAGTTTGCCATGCCCTACGACGGATGACAGCACGAATGTGACCCACCAGAGCAAGGCCCTAAAGCCAAGCTGAGACCAAACGCGGCCGTAGGGAGCGACCTTTACAGGGCGCAAGGTCGCCGAAACCATCAAATGCGCCTTTAACTTACCCACGTCTGCCAGCAGGAACAGATAACCGCAGCCTAGGGACTGGGCCTGCGTTCTGCATTGGAAAGGATCACCTGATCGGCGCCCCTGCTGACACGTAACGGAAACACCTGCGGCAGCGCCCCCAGCCATTGGTCGATCGCGTCGGTCTTGATGGTGCCGGTAAAGGTCAGCACTTCCAGATCGGCATCGGCAATGTGTACCGGATGGATGCTATAGCGATTGACGTTGGCGATCACCACTTCGAGCGGCTCGTTGATGAATTCGAGTCGATCGCTGCGCCAGGCCGTCGCTTGCTCGGGCGTCACCGGACTGATGCTCATCGCCGATGCATCCGGATCGTAAGACACCCGTTCGCCTGCCACAGCCTCCAGCATGTGCGGGCCATGGGTGTCATGGTCGGCCGTGCCGCTCCCGTCGAAAATCTGCACTCGTCCTTCGGTCACCGCAATCGTCACCCGTTGCCCACTGCGACGAATATCGAACGCGGTACCGATGTCACGAATACTGACATTGCCCACCGTCACGATAAACGGCTGTTTGGCGTTATGCGCCACCTGGAAAAATGCCTCACCGGCACCGAGTTCGACACGGCGCTCGCCCCGCGTGAACCGTGTGGTCAACATGGACGCTCCTCCCATCGCCACGGTCGAGCCGTCTGGCAGATTGATGGTGCGATTCTGTGCCACCGCGCTCGTATATGACGCCGTTGTCACGGATGCATTGAAGGTACTCCATGCGACATAACCACCGAACAAGGCGATTACCGCGGCAGCCGCGGCGGCCAACGGTAACCACGAGCGTCGGGCCACCACTGGTGGCGCGAACTCGTCGATCCACTGGCGCCGGGTGAATGCGTCGATGGTGCCAAGTCGTTCGCCCAGTTCCGTCACCCGCTCGAACGCTTCCATATGGCTGCGGTCGGCCCGGGTCCACGTCAGCCACTGCTCTATCGTTTCATCGGAGCCATCGTGATCGCGCAAGCGCAACCACCAGTCGGCTGCGGTATGCAGCGTCTTTTCGTCAGGAATTCCGGGCATCACGGTATCTCCATTTCGTCGACACGCGCGCGACAGTGGGCCAATGCATTAGTAACGTGATAGCGCACCATGCGCTCGCTGAGTTTCATCACCTGCGCAACGATGTGGAAATCGCGCCCTTCGATTACATGCATGACAAACGCCTGACTGGTTTTCGCTGGCAGCTCGCGAAGCGCTTTGCGTAGTTCCCGCCATTGCTCGCCTGTCGTTACATGGCGCTCGGGTACGGGAGGAAGGTGCAATTCATCGGCGGGCAGTTCAATTGGCATATCGTTTCGCACCTTGCGCATGCGCAATCTGTCCAGGGCAAGATTCGATGCGATCCGGAATAAGTAAGCACGTTGGGAAACAACCTCATCAGGACGCTCCAATGTGAGCATGCGCACATAAGCCTCCTGGGCGATCTCCTGGGCGTCGGAAAACGAATTGAGCCGACATTGCAAAAAGGCAATCAACGCGCGATTGTGTTCGCGGAACAAAGCCGCCACGCGAGCGGCCTGTTCAGTCGATGTGTCCAAGTCAGTGGGCTTGCCTAATGTATCCACGAGGCTTCCAGACGATCACATGGCGACGATTCGAGCGATTCTAACTCGTACGCTGGAACGGTCTTGACACGATGCACGGGAAAAATCTCCAGCGTTGCGGTCAATAACTGCTCGGCCTCTATCCGCAGCGCTTCGCGCCGACGAAATGCCGAGCGATGGTTACTGGCGACGTCGGCCTCTGTTTTACGAATCGGCATGCCAGGCAGTACGAACCAGCCATCCCCGCCATCATGACCCTTTTGCTCCAGCCAGAATGCGTCATAGTCGGCCTGAAAAACGCTTCGCGCACGACGCAGAGGATGCGCGGCGTTACCTACCGCCACTATGCGCTCTATTCCATGGTGTCGAGCAAACGCATAGACCAATGAAAGCATAAGCTGCTTGGGACGCATGCCATACATATTCCGCGTCAGATCACGAACCGTGTCCTTCGCCTCTGCACCGTCCGGCCCCTGTAAACAGCCAATGGCGATGGTGGGATCAGCGTCGATCACGCTGAACACGATGCGATAGAGCGGACGGTCGCGAACATCGCTGAGCTGCAGGCACAACTCGCCTTCGCAGCCGAGGAAAATCGGTGGCTGCAGACATATTTTGAGCTGGCTGCCGTCTTTCAAGGTCAAATAGCCGAGTGTCGCGTTGCCGTAAATGTAAATTGCCTCGAACAGCAGACTTGGCAACTCAGTGAGTGCAAAACGGTAATGCTGCCGAATGCTCTGCAGCCGTGCCTGACGGTTCCACTGCACATGCATATAACGATGGAAATGGCGCTCCAACAACCGCGGATCCCTGCATCGATAGCCATCCAGGCGTCGATTGCCGTAAATGAAGCTCAAGTGGCTTACATGCTGCCGTGGCATGCTCAGCGTACGCACGATGTATTTGGTCGCAATCAATCCGCGTTTCAGCGGGGTGCCGTGCCAGTCGAACCGGCCACGCAAAGAACGCAACAGATATGCCATCGCATGGAAGACGCCTGAGAAGTAACTCACGCCTGATCGTTTGAATACCCATCTACCGAGTCGACCGAGGGCGCTTCCGAGACTTTCTTCAAACGCTGGCGACTCTTCCAGCGCTCGTGACTGCGAAAAGCGGCCAGCCGAAAAAATGCCCCCGAATTGGGCTGCTCCCGTTCCGGGCAATTTGCTCATCTCGTTCAATGCATTTGACCCGTGTTATGCCTATGTCCTTTCCAAGACGTCTTCGGAGTCGAAAATTGAAATCGGCGGAGCAAATCAGCGCTCACAAAGGGTTGCCGTGAAGAAATCAGCGGGCAATTAGCTTGCAGCGGCAACCTGAAGGAGAGCCTGCACACTGGCTGGAAGAGAGAAATAGCTCGATGCCGGCAACCGGGTTTGAGCGCGCACACCAATCACCTGAGCGGGTATTCACGAACTACGCGGGCGACCCCACGGAAAGCTCGTCATGCCCCTTTCGAGCCGAGCAGGCACTGCCATTCAGCTACGGAAGGATCAGGAAAGGGGGCGCTGTCTGAATAGAACTCGTCAACCGGATATCAGAGTGTTCGATAAAAGCGAAAGTAGCCGTGAATGCTTGGGGCCCGCTCGGCCAGCTACGCGTCATCAATAGAAAAGGCAGTCCATGTCCAAACCAGCATCGGATAGCGATATCAGTTTTCCAAAGACTGATCGAAGCAGAATCAGGCGCGAACCACATCGTGGAAGCTACCTGCGTTCGGACGTGTATGCCGTCGTGGACGCTGCTCCGTTGTGTCACATTGGCTACGTGATTGACGGCGCGCCATTCGTGACGCCAACCATGCATTGGAGGAAAGGCAACCGCATCTATTGGCATGGCTCGGTTGGGAGTCGATTCCTGAGGCAAGTCGATGGCACACGGACCTGCATGACTTGCAGCATGGTCGATGGCTATGTATTGGCACGCTCAGCCTTCAATCATGCGGTCAACTACCGATCGGCCATGCTATTTGGCACGGCACGCGTGGTGGAGAGCATCGAAGAACGGGCGGAAACACTCAGAGATTTCATGGACGGCCTTTTCCCGGGGCGCTGGGATACCTTGCGACCGGTGACAGAAAAGGAGCTGAGAGCAACTTCCGTGCTGTGGATGGACATCGATGAGGCAACGGTAAAAGCCCGTACTGGCCCTCCATCAGACGCCGACGAATCGCATGTTCCCGTCTGGGCGGGCGTCATACCTGCACGCACTACTCTGGCCGAAAGTCAGAGGGCACCCGAGGTGCCTGATTCAATCAAACTGCCCGAACCGCTGGCTGCGTTAATTGCTTCCGGGCGTCTTCGGTAGCATGGCAACGCAGAAACCCTTTCTCCAGGCAGACTTCCTCAATCATCTGGAGCTTCTCGGCGCATCCACTCCCTTGGTCGAAGGCGCGTCGTTGCCACCGCCCCTTGCCCGCATTCTGTTGGCTTCGGATGGGACCGGGGCACTGACGAAAGCTGCGGATGACCTTATCCATCTGCTCAAAGCCCGAAAGGCCATGTTGCAGGCCTCATTCGACACGGAACTGGCGGCCGACGAGCTGCGTCGTTACCAGAAGTTTGCCAAGCCTGGGCAACCGTCCCCTCATACGATCCACCTTCGGCAGAAGCAGGCCGCCGCCCGACAAGCGTCCAGTCTGTCGAAGCAATCCTTAGTCAAGGCTGCCGCCTCGTTCGTGCGGAACGCAGGTATCGAGGTTCCACAACGCGTGGCGCTCGAAGTGTTCATCACCGATTGGATCGATAGCAACGTACCGAAGGCACTCGCTTTAGCGACATGACAAGGCTGGCCATGCATGCGCATTGCAACCATAAAAACGCCGGCACGAGGCCGGCGTTCTTCTTTTCACCTATTGCTTTACTGACTCATCTTTATTGACCAATCTCGCGCAGTGGCTTGCCGGCCATCAGCTTGGTTTCGATCTGTTCCAGCGTCACGCCCTTTGTCTCTGGGACGAGCCAGAAAGTGAGACCGATGAAGATCACGTTGAGCCCGGCATAGAGCCAGAACGTATTGGCGTTGCCGATGCCGTTGAGCAGGCTGAGGAAGGTCAGGCCTACGATGTAGTTACCCACCCAGTTGGTGAAGGTGGACGCGCCGATACCGAAGTCGCGGCCCTTGAGTGGCTGCACTTCCGAGCACAGCGTCCAGATCAGCGGGCCGGCCGACATCGCGAAGCCGACGATGAAGAGCAGCAGCATGCCGACGGTGAAGTACTGTTCGCCCTTGGTGTTGATACCCAGATGCATCATGGTGCCAACGATGCCCAGGCCCAGCGCCATCACCACGAAACCGGTATAGAGGATCGGCTTGCGGCCCAGGCGATCGACCAGACCGATGGCTATAAAGGTGGCCAGCACGTTGGTCAGACCGACAATGGCGGTAAACCACAGCTGCGCATGGGTGTCATAACCCATGGTCTGGAAAATTTTCGGCGCGTAATACATCACGACGTTTATGCCGGTGAACTGCTGTATCAGCTGCAGCAGCACGCCTAGACCCACCGAACGGCGGAAGTTGGAATTCTCCTTGAACAGGTGCCAGCCCAGCTGCGGCTGCTTCAGCTGTTCCTCGATATCGGCGATTTCGTGATTGACGACGCCATCGTCGCCGCGCAAACGCTTGAGCACTTTGATGGCGTCAGGCTTGCGACCGCGCATCATCAGCCAGCGCGGACTATCAGGCAAAAAGAACACGCCGAACAGAAACAGCACACCCGGGATTGCGATGATACCGAGCATCCAGCGCCAGCTGCCGGTGCTGCTGAAGGCCAGGTCGGAGATAAACGCTACCACGATGCCGATGGTGATCATTAGCTGATAAAGCGAAATCATCGAGCCGCGGATGTGCTCTGGCGCAACTTCGGCCAGATAAAGCGGTGCAGTGAAAGTGGCGATGCCAATCGCCAGCCCGAGCACGACACGCGCCAGGATCAGCGTTATCGGTGACCACGCAAACCCGCACAGCAGCGAACCGACGACGAAAAGAATCGCGCCGATGATGAGCGACTTCTTGCGACCCAGCGCCGACGACATCCATGCCGCGCCGAGTGCGCCGAGAGCCGCACCAAACATCATGGCGCTGACAATATGCTCGACTGTCTTGTCGTTGATCGCAAAGTCTTTCTGGATGAACTGGGTGGCACCGGAAATGACGCCGATGTCGAGGCCGAACATCAAGCCCGCGAGTGCGGCCAGAATGCAGGTAAAGATAACCGCCGTACGTGCTACGGCTTGCGGTGACGCTGAAGTATTCATGGGTTGGTTCCTGCGGAGGAAAGCAGATGGAGACACAAAACCTGATGGTCGTGCGGCATATCATCGGCCGTCATGCGTCACGAATCGGTGTACTGGCAAAGCGCGACTCGCGCAGGCCGGTGATGCCGATGTCGCAGGCGAAGAGAAAGCCGGCCTGCGGATCGCCGGCGAGTTGTTCAGCTGTCAGGTCTTCGCTGGCGCTGGTGACAAAGAGCGTGTCGAGCGAGGCGCCACCGAACGCCGGCTTGGTCGTCTGCCGTGCCGGCAAGGCGACGATGCGGTCCTCGGTGCCATCGGCCAGGTAGCGCACCACGCGGCCCATTCCCCACTGTGCGTTCCACAGTGCACCTTCGGCATCAACGGTCGAGCCGTCGGGCACGCCTGTCATGTTGTTGAGGTCGACGAACAGACGCGGCTCGCCGAGCGTGGTGTCGCCGTAATCGCAACAGAATATTTTCCGCGTCGGTGAATCGCAGAAGTACATGCGATCTCCGGATGGGCTGAAGGCGATGCTGTTGCTGATGGCGACATCTGGCAGTGCCAGGCGCTCCAAAGTCAGATCATGGTTGAGCCGATAAAAGCCGCCGACCGCGTGCTTGGCACCTTGCTTCGGCTCATGCAAGGTACCGAAGACGAAGCGCCCTTGGCGATCGCAAACGCCGTCGTTGCTGCGCGTCGGCAGATCCTTTTCCACCGAATGCAGCTCGATCAGTTCCAAGGTTTCGGGATGAAAGAATGCCAGCCGCGATGCCAGCGCCAGCAGCAGCCAGCCATCGGCCTCGCATAACGCAAACGAAGCGAGGCGCTCGGGCATGTCCCAATGCAGGACGCGACCATCATCCGGATGCAGACGCCACAGCTTGCGACCGCCAATATCGGTCCACCACACAGCCTGCAGGCGATCGTCCCACAGCACGCCTTCGCCCAGCTCGTGCGACACCGCGTGTGCAATGGAGGTCGACGTGTTCATACCCAGCCACCGTCGACGATGAAATCCTGACCGGTGCACATGCGGCTGTCGTCGGCCGCGAGAAAAAGCGCAGCGCGCGCCAAATCTGAAGGTTCCAGGTACCCACGCAAACACTGCATGCGTTTGATCGAGGCTTCACCCTCCGCATCGAGCCAAAGCTTTCGCTGCTTCTCCGTGATCACCCAGCCAGGCACCAGGCAGTTGATACGAATGTGCTGCGCGCCGAGTTCGCGCGCCATGCCGTTGACGAAGCCGCGCACGCCGGCCTTGGCCATCGCATACAGCGGGAAAGCGGCATTTTTTCTGATCCAGCTGATGGAACCCATGCAGATGATCGAGCCACCGCCGAGTTGCTTCATGTCCGGAATCACCGCTTTCGTGACAAACACCTGATGGCGCAGATTGACAGCGATATTGCGCTCGAAGAATGCCTCATCCACTTCATCGAGCGCATGGCGCACATCATTCGCCGCGTTATTGATGAGAACAGAGAACGGACCTACCGCCGTGCGCAAGGTATCGATGCTCTGCGCCAGCTCATCGAGGTGGGTGATATCGCAGCGATCAAACACGGGCTTGTGCGCCACGTCAGGCAGTGACTCAATCAGTGCAGTCGCCGACTTGTCGTCGACATCGATAAAGCCAACGCGCGCGCCCTGCCGTGCAAAATGCTCGACAAACGAAGCACCGATGCCACTGGCGCCACCGGTGATGAGTACCCCACGATCGGCAAGACTCGGATAGCTGGCAAAACGTGCCGTCATGATGCGGCTCTGATCATGGTTCATCTCCGATACTGAAAGGGGCTGGTGCGGCAAGCATGCTCACCACTCCGCGACGCTGCCGTCGGCTTGGCGCCAGATCGGGTTGCGCCAGCGATGACCGACCTCGGCACGCTCGATCACATAGGCCTCATTGACCTCGATGCCGAGGCCAGGACCACCAGGAATGGTCACGTAGCCGTTCTCGTAGGCGAATACGCTGCGATCGGTGACGTAGTCGAGCAGGTCGTTGGCAGCGTTGTAGTGAATGCCCAGGCTTTGCTCCTGGATGAAGGCGTTGTGGCAGATCGCGTCGATCTGCAGGTTGGCGGCCAGCGCGATCGGGCCCAGGGGGCAATGCAGCGCCAGCGCCACGTCATAGGCTTCGGCCATTGCAGCGATCTTGCGGGTTTCGGTGATGCCGCCGGCGTGCGAGGGATCGGGCTGGATGATGTCGACGCCGCCACGCTCCAGCACGCGCTTGAAATCCCAGCGCGAATACAGTCGTTCACCCAACGCAATCGGTGCCGGCGAGATGGCGGCCAGCTCGGGGATGCATTCGAGGTATTCAGACAGCACCGGCTCCTCGATGAACATCAGCTTGTACGGCGCCAGTTCGCGCATCAGCACCTTTGCCATCGGTTTGTGCACGCGGCCGTGGAAATCCACGCCAAGGCCGATATTCGGGCCGACCGCATCGCGCACCGCCTGGACGTTGGCCAGCATCTTGTCGACCTTGTCGTGCGAGTCGATGTACTGCATTTCCTCGGTGCCATTCATCTTGACCGCGGTGAAGCCGCGCCCCACCGCATCGCTGGCCGCACGCGCAGTGTCGGCCGGACGGTCGCCACCAATCCACGAATACACGCGAATGCGATCACGTACCGGACCACCAAGCAGCGTATGCACCGGCACACCAAGATGCTTACCCTTGATGTCCCACAACGCCTGGTCGATACCAGCAATGGCACTCATCAGGATCGGGCCGCCGCGATAAAAGCCGCCGCGATACATCACGCTCCACAGATCCTCGATGCGGCCAGGGTCCTTGCCGATCAGGTAATCCGACAACTCCTCGACAGCCGCGGCGACGGTCTGTGCACGACCCTCAACGACCGGTTCGCCCCAACCGACGATGCCGCTATCGGTTTCGATTTTCAGGAACAGCCAGCGCGGCGGTACCAGATAGGTTTTCAGACTGGTGATTTTCACCCGGCATGCTCCTTCGCCACAGTCCAGGCTTGAGCGAACTTCCGCGCGCGCTCGCCGGTTTCTGCTGCACTACGGCCGGGCGCATAAAGCGCCGAGCCGATACCAAAGCCGCGCACGCCGGCCGCAACGTACGGCCCCATGTTCTCCGGCGTGATGCCGCCAACCGGTAGCAATGCCAGTTCTTTCGGCAAGACGGCGCGCCACGCCTTTACCACGGCAGGACTGATGTGTTCGGCAGCAAAGATCTTCAGCGCGTCGGCGCCGGCATGGATGGCCGCAAACGCTTCCGTTGGCGTGGCGATACCGGGAATGCAGAACAGGCCGTGACGCTTGGCTTCGGCAATAACCTCGACATCGCCATGCGGCATGACGATCAGCTGACCACCCGCCGCCACGACTTTGCCAACCTGCGCTGTGGTCAGCACAGTGCCTGCACCGACCAAAGCGCGATGGCCGAACGCTTCGGCCATCAAGCCAATGCTGCGCATTGGATCAGGCGAATTGAGCGGCACCTCGAGTATGCGAAAGCCCGCATCGAGCACGGCGTTGCCGATGTCGACGGCATCATCAGGCGTAAGCCCACGCAGTATGGCCACCAGTGGCAGTGGTTCGAGCCAGGTATCGATCATGAGGAAGCTCCGGAAGCAGAAATCGGTGTAGTTACATCAAGCAGGTTGGCCGCACGTGCCAGCCACCACAAACCAGCGGCGGCGGTGTCGTCGACGGCGGGCGCCAACTCGATGGAAAATTCGGCAGCGGCCAATCGATAGCGATTGCACAGAGCCGCATCGCCGATCAGCCATAGCGGCTGGTCGCTACGCATGCGCTGGTCAGCCTGCATGGAACGGAACTCTTCGCCGATCAGCAAGCCGGAGAGGTAGTCGGGAATCGAGGCGGGCTTCAAGGCACCATCGAGCATGCGCGCGCGAGTGGCGAAAAGGCGGCTGAATGCGCCCGCTGCTCCGCTGTCGCGCGCCTGTCGCACGCCATCGAGGAACGCGTCACCATCACCCGCCGTAACACTGGCATCGACACCGACGCCAAGAATCGAATGCTCGCGCAGCAGCGCAAAGAGCTCGCCGGTCATCAGTGTGCAGAAGTCGACCACCGAGCCTTGGCGCAACGACACCCATTTGCTGTGGGTGCCGGGCAGTAGCACGGTCGCATCCGCTGCGGCTTTGTGAAGCGCCATCAGACCGATGACCTGGGTTTCCTCACCGCGCATGACATCAGGACCACGCGCATTGCGCAGGCCTGGCACGATGGTCAGGCCATCGCGGGTATCCAACGCAGCAGCCAGTTGGTCAGCACCCGCGGGCAAATCGAGATAGGCCACTTCCCGCCACCCGCTGCGGCTGCCAATCATCCCGGAGGCGATGCGTGCCAGCGAAGGCCAACCCTGCGTCACCGCATCGAGAGCCACGGCAAAGCCGCCCGCGGGAAGCTGGCGAATGCCCCAGGGTTGGCGACGTGTTTCCAGGATCACACCATCCTCGCCCATCCGCATGGCGCGGAGGCTCGATGTACCCCAGTCCAGTGCGATCAGGCCGCTCATGCCGCTGCTCCGCCGCTTTGACGAAGATGGCGCCGTGAATCGTCGACCAGCCGCTGCATGGCCGCGCGAGCCTGCAGTGCACTGCGCTTGCGGATGGCGTCGTACACGTTGAAATGCTGCGGCAGCGAATACTTAAAATCAACCGCGGCGCGCGCAGACAGCTGAAAAAAACTGTGCAAGGCCGTGGCCACGACGTTGAATAATGAGCTCATCAGCTCATTATTCGCCGCGTTCAGTACGGCACTGTGAAATTCCACGTCGGCCTTGGCCCACGCGTCGCGATCGGAGGCATCGGCCATCGCCTGATAAGCCGTGCCGATGGCCTCAAGCTGGTCGCGGTCGCGTTTTTTTGCGGCGGCGGCCGCGGCCGCCGGTTCAATGATCTCGCGCATCTCGATCAGTTCGGCGACAAATGCCTTGGTCGGCATGGTGGCGAATCGCCACTCAAGCACCTTGGCATCCAGTTGATGCCAGAACCGGCGTTCGCGCACGCGCGCGCCGGTTTTCTGCCGGCTCTCGATCAGGCCCTTGGCACCAAGAACCTTCATTGCCTCACGTAGCGCGGAGCGGCTGACCGCCAACTGCTCGGCCAGCTGCTCTTCGCTGGAAAGTAGATCACCAGGCACCAACGAACCGCCCACGATCATCTTCCCAAGTTGGTCGACGACCTGCCGGTGGATATTGAGTTGCGGCTCGTTTGCGGTCATGACAATAGGCTTTTCTATTTGTAGGACAAATAGATTTGTAACACAGACATATCATCGATTCATAGGCACAGATGCAGCATCCATCGTCGAAAATCCATCGGTTCACGCATGAATTTCCGAATTGCTTACGCCAGCCAGCGCCCATAGGTGGACGTGTCGGCACCCTGCCGTCGTGCGATGCAAACGCCTCATGGCGCCGTTATTGCGGCCAGTCAAGCTCAAGCTAACGTCGTGCAAGGCAGTCGCCGGCGCCATCAAGATTCTTCGTCTTTGCAGGCGGACGCCGCTGCGCAGCTTGACAGTCGTGTACCGGAAGCCGATTATTCAACTACTAAGTTTACCTTAGTAGTTTTGCTTACTAAATGATGGACATTGCATGAACGATCAACACAGCGATCCCGATAGCGCCCGCGCGCTGGCGATAGCCGGAGAACTGCGCGTGCTGATCGGCCAGCTCATTCGTCGACTGCGCGAACAAGCCCACTCGAGCGATCTCACCGCATCGCAAAAGTCGGTATTGCTTCATCTGGAGCGCGACGGCTCGGCGACGGTAACAGCGCTGGCCAAGGCCGATGGCGTGCGCCCGCAATCCATGGGTGCCACGGTATCCGCCCTGCAAGCAGCCGGACATATAAGCAGCGCGCCGCATCCGACCGACGGGCGACAAACCCTTCTATCACTCACCGCTGCTTGTCGAAAAGAGATCAAGGCCGGTCGCGCTGCGCGGGAAGATTGGCTATTCCGCGCCATCAGCACCAAGTTCTCAACGAGGGAACAGGAAAAGCTTGGCGCTGCGGTCGAGCTACTCAAACGCTTCGTCGATTCGTAGGCCCATGCCTCTGTGAGTTGGGTTGAGCACAGCGATGCCCAACATCGGCCTCACGAAACATTGGGCATCGCTGCGCTCAGCCCAACCTTCGTCGCCCATTTGTCATGTATGCAAGATCACCAACGGAGAAGCCCATGGCGCTCACCACGCTGGACAAGAACATCGCATTGATTGTCATCGATCTGCAGAAAGGCATCGTCGGCCTGCCCACGGCGCACCCGATCGGCGACATCATCAAACACTCCTGCGCCCTGCTTGCGGCATTCCGCCACCGTGACCTGCCGGTGGTGCTCGTCAATGTGACGGGTGTTTCACCGGGCCGCGTGGAGCAGTCGCGCCATCGCGGTGAGTTCCCCCCGGGTTGGGCCGACCTCATTCCCGAACTCAATCAGCAACCACAGGATCATCTGGTGACCAAGCAGACCCGCGGCGCATTCACCGGTACCGACCTGGATGAATACCTGAAGAAGCAAGGCGTCACGCAGGTGGTGATCGTCGGCGTTGCCACCAGTTCCGGCGTCGAGTCGACCGCGCGTCATGCGTATGAGAACGGCTTCAACGTCACGCTGGTTAGCGATGCGATGACCGATCGTAGCCTCGACGAGCACACCCACAGCATCACCCGTATTTTCCCGAGGATCGCGGAAACCGGCTCCACGCAGGATGTCATCGATCTGCTGGCAAGGAGCGCCTGATCATGGCATGGACTCACTACCTGGCATGGTTTTTTGGCGGTGCCTTTCTGAGCAATGCCGTCCCGCATTTTGTCAGCGGCATGATGGGCCGGCCCTTTCAGAGCCCATTCGCCAAGCCTCCCGGCGAAGGACTCTCATCATCGACAGTCAACGTGCTGTGGGGATTTCTGAATCTGATCTTCAGCTACTTGCTTCTCTTGCGCGTCGGTGACTTTGACTTGCGGGCTACAGATCACGCAGCGGCTTTGGGGCTGGGCATGATTCTGATGGGCGTGCTGATGGCACGCCGCTTCGGGCGCTTTCATGGCGGCAATCTGCCCAAGGGCAAATGACGAGTGACAACAGGCACCTTCCGCTCGCTGCGCAACCGCAATTACCGGCTTTGGGCCAGCGGTGCGATCGTATCCAATGTGGGCACATGGATGCAGCGCACGGCGCAGGACTGGATCGTTCTGACCCAGTTAACGCATCACAACGCGACCGCTGTCGGCATCGTGATGGGTTTGCAGTTCGGACCACAGCTGCTGATGCTTCCATTCAGCGGCTTTGCAGCCGACCATCTCGACCGACGCAAGCTGCTGCTCACGACACAGGCGACGATGGGCTTGCTGGCACTCGGCCTGGGCATTCTGACCATCACGGGTCTGGTGCAGTTATGGCATGTATACGTGTTCGCTTTCCTGCTCGGCTGCGCGGCCGCGTTTGATGCACCGGCGCGGCAGACCTTTGTCTCCGAGCTGGTGGGCGAAGCGGATTTGTCGAACGCGGTGGGGTTGAACTCCACTTCGTTCAACGCGGCACGGATGATCGGCCCTGCCGTCGCCGGCTTGCTGATCGCTGGTGTCGGTACGGGATGGGTGTTTCTGATCAACGCTGTCTCTTACGCTGCGGTAATTGTTTCGCTGTGCCTGCTTCGCGTGGACCAGCTTCATCGCGGCGCAAGGGCCGTGCGTACGCGCGGGAGTCTGGTCGAAGGGTTCCGCTACGTCTGGCATCGATCCGATCTGAAATCCGTGCTGTTCATGCTGTTGTTTGTCGGCACATTCGGTCTCAACTTTCCGATCTATATTTCGACCATGTCGATCACGGCGTTTCACGCGGGCGCCAGCGAATACGGTTTGCTGACGTCGATCATGGCGATCGGCTCAGTCGCTGGCGCCCTGCTCGCCGCCCAGCGCGCCAAAGCGCACGTCGCGCTGGTTTTTGTCGCTTCGGCCGTTTTCGGCCTGGGCCTGGCCGTCGCTGCGGTCATGCCAACCTATTGGCTGTTCGGCGGCGCCCTCGTAATCATTGGCGTATCCGCACAAACATTCACCACCACCGTGATCAGCACCGTGCAACTGTCTACCGATCCCGCGATGCGTGGCCGCGTCATGGCGATCGTGATGGCGATCGCACTCGGTGGCACACCGATCGGTGCGCCAATCGTCGGCTGGGTGGCAGACACCTTCGGCCCCCGCTGGGCGCTTGCCGTCGGCGCCGCCGCTGGCCTGGTGGCGGCCATTATCGGGCTTCGTTACCTCACCAAATACCGACAATTGCGCGTACGGATGGATGGCAGACGCATTCGCTTCAGCATCGACAACGGCGAAGCGCTGAGCGAGTCAATCAGCGGGGCTATTTGAAAAGGCGGGACGATACAAAGTCGACGAACACTCGGATCTTTGGCGACAGCTGATGGCTTGACGGCCAGAGTACCGAGAATTGCCCTTCGTCTTTTGGCAGCTCCAGCGGAATGCGCTCAAGCAGCCCTTCCTCGATCGCATCGCTGGCGAGAAAGTCCGGCATGTAACCCAGGCCAAGACCTTCGATCGCCAGTGCACGAATCGCCTCCATATTGCTGCAAGTGAGCAACGACGACTGACTTCGCTGCGGTGATCGCGTTTCATCCGGAAATGGCCAACCTCGAATTTTTCCGCTAGTCGGGAAACGGAACTGCAAGCAGGAGTGGTCGCCCAAGTCCACGATATTTTTTGGCGTGCCGTGTTTCGCAATGTAATGCGGAGCCGCGCAAAGCACGAAGTGGAATGGTCCCAGTCGTTTGGACATCAATCGCGAATCCGCCAGGTCGCCACTGCGGATCACAGCGTCAAAACCATCATCGATGATGTCGACCAGCCGGTCGCTGAAGTCGAGGTCGAGCTCGATCTCCGGATAGAGCCGATGAAATTCGGCGAGATGAGGCACCAGGAAGCGATAGCCGATGGTCGGCAAACTCACGCGCAGTCGTCCCCGCGGTTGCTCGGACGACTGCAAGAGCATCGCCTCGGCATCATGCAAATCATCGAGCACCTTGCGGCAGCGCTCGTAGAAAAGCTCGCCCTCGGTCGTGAGCCGGACGGTTCTCGTGCTGCGCTGGAACAGTCGCACACCCAGCGTCTGTTCCAGTCTGGCGACGGTCTTGCCGACGGCAGACGCCGAAACACCCAATATCCGACTCGCACCCACAAAGCTGAGGCTCTCGGCGGTCTGCACAAAGGCGGTAACGCGGCCGAGGCTTTCGATTGGTTTATTCGAGCGTTTCATTCCGTAGTACTCGGAAATTTGAGCTGATTATTGATCATTAGTGCATCTATAGCATGGCAATGGCTGCCAGGTGATCAATCACCGCCGTCTTTCCACAGTCCGGAATATCGCCATGTCCAGTCAACCGAACAATCTTTCGCAGAAAGCTTCGCTGCTTATTCTCGCTGCCATCTGCCTGGCTGCCCTGATTCTGCCGCTGAGTTTTTCAGCCGGCGCAGTGGCCACACCCATCATCGGGAGACAGCTCGGCGGAAGCACCACCAGCCTGATCTGGATTACCAACGCTTTCATGCTGGCCTTTGGCAGCTCGTTGATGGCTGCCGGCGCCTTGGCTGACGCCTATGGGCGAAAGAGGCTTTTTGCCACTGGCGTGGGCGCATTTGCGCTGCTATCGCTGATGCTGGCCGCCGCTCCGTCGGTATTCTGGATTGACGTACTACGTGCACTGCAAGGCCTAGCCGCGGCGGCGGCACTTTCGGGAGGATCGGCAGCGCTTGCTCAAGTGTTTGAAGGTCAAGCCCGCACACGTGCCTTCAGCATGCTCGGCACGAGTTTCGGCACAGGGCTGGCCTTTGGCCCGCTACTCGCGGGTTTTCTTATCGAGCATTGGGGATGGCGTTCGATCTTTCTGTTTATCTCCGCGGTGGCGATAGCGGCACTCCTTTTCGGCGTACCGCGCATGCACGAATCGCGTGATCCGCAAGCTTCAGGGCTCGACCTTCCGGGCGCGACCACTTTCACCATGACCTTGGTTTTGCTTACCAGTGGCATCGTTGAAGCAACCGATCATCGTTGGAACAGCGCCATCGTACTGAGCCTGCTGATCGCTTCAGCCATTTTTGCGGCGCTCTTCGTGATCGTCGAGCGTCGGGTAAAACGGCCAATGCTTGATCTGGCGCTATTCCGCTATCCGCGATTTATCGGCGTGCAAATTCTTCCGATTGGCACCTGCTACTGCTACATCGTGCTGCTCGTGCTGCTGCCACTTCGATTTATTGGCGTGAACGGCCTCAGTGAAATAGACGCCGGCATACTCATGCTTGCTTTGTCGGCACCGATGCTGGTCGTTCCATCACTCGCCTCGTGGCTCACCCGCTGGCTTTCCCCCGGTGTACTTTCCGGCACCGGACTGCTTATCGCAGCGGCGGGGCTTTATCTGCTTGGCCGCGTCGGCATTCGCGAGACAGGAAGCGCACTCGTGTTGCCGATGCTGATGATTGGATGCGGCACCGGATTACCCTGGGGTCTGATGGATGGACTATCGGTAAGCGTAGTGCCGAAAGATCGCGCGGGCATGGCGACCGGCATTTTCAGCACTACCCGGGTTGCGGGAGAGGGCATCGCGCTGGCCATCGTCACTGCCGTCCTCGCTGCATTGACGCAATCCAGGCTCAGTCAACTATTGACAGACGAAAACGCGCGCATCGGCACACCGATCAGCGAGGCGAGCGCAAGCCTGTCGTCAGGCAATCTTGCGCATGCCGTTCTGCAGCTACCCGGTATCAGCCGCGCGATCATGGTCACGCAATACGGAGAGGCGTTCAAAACACTTCTCCATCTGCTTGTGGCAATCACCCTTATATCGTCGCTCGTGGTGTTCGCATTACTCGCAAAGCCCGGAAGATCTGGCGCTATAGTCGAATCAGGCGCGACACTGGTATAGACGAGCGATTGAGGGCATCAGCGCCTGAGCAGGCGGCCGAAAACTGCTCGCTGACCCGCAGGCAGTGGGCCCAACCAAATCTCCGCACGTGGCACACTCCGGCATCAATCAGCGGCATAGCTAGCCAGGGGAAGTATGAGTAATCGTTACGTCGCAACGATAGTCTCTTTGCTGTGCTTGGCTATCGCGAGCCAAGCACATGCTCAAGAGGCACCCAAGAGTCCCTTGGTTACCGATCCTGTCTATACAAAACCCCAGCATCTCGTCGACGTGGACCATGGGCGACGCTTGAATCTTTACTGTCGAGGATCAGGTTCGCCGACTATCATTTTCGACGCTGGCCTTGGCGAATCGACTAGCACCTGGGGCCTGGTGCAACCTCGTCTAGCGAAGAAAACGCGGACTTGCTCTTACGACCGCGCGGGACTCGGCTTTAGCGACCCTACGGATCATCCGGGTACAACGCTAAACATTGCCGATGATCTTCACCGCCTGCTCCAAGCAGCACATATTGCGCCTCCCTACATTCTGGTTGGCCACTCATCTGCCGGAATGAACGTGCGCGTTTTTGCTGATCGCTACCCCACGGAGGTGGTTGGACTTGTGTTGATCGATCCGTCACACGAAGACCAGTCCCAGCGCTCGTGGAAAATTGATAGCGACAATTGGAATGGATACGCACAATGGGAGGCATCGCTAAAGCAAGCGCGGCTCTGCGTCGACGAAGCAAAGGAAGGGTTCATCAAAGGCACGCCGGCCTATAAAACATGCATCCCTGACCCCGACCCATACATGAGCCAAGCCATCAATGACGTGAAAATCCGGATCAGCACGACACCTGGATGGCAAAGTGCAGTCTTATCCGAGAAGGAAAATATCTTTTACAAGAGCGCGGACGAGACCCGGGCAACCCGCCGCAGTTTCGGTGATATGCCGATCATAGTCATGACGCATACGCCGTTCCCCAAGGGAAAGGATGAGACCCAGGAGATAAGAAATCAGCGCACCCTGATTTGGGAACAAATGCATAATGAAGTTGCCGCCATGTCGACACGCGGCGTCAACGAGTTAGTCCCGAACACGGGGCACTTCATTCAGCTGGATCGCCCGCAAGCAGTCATCGATGCCGTTGATCAGGTGCTCGCCATCTCGCGAGATCGAATGCCTTACGCTCGCTAATGTCAACCCACTCCAGATAGCGACGTTTGAACTTACAAGTCGTAACAAGCGAGTCAGCCCGAGACGTTTAATGTTGGTGCGTCACGACGCCCCCCCATTTTGCACTGACCGCCTCCCAATATCCGGACAGCCAATCCCACGCTGATCTGATCAGCCATTGCCCTCTCACAGCAGATCGTCGTGAAAACCTCGCCACCTATTCAAACTTCTCCCCGCGCGCGGCATGTGCTGCCTCCTTCGGCAACCACCGTCGCCGATGATTCGTTGAAATACACGCGTGTCGCGATGCTGTTGCACTGGTCGATTGCGCTATTGATCCTTGCCAATATCGCCCTGGGGCTGAGTGCCGCATTGCTGCCAACGTCGGTGCTTTCGGATACCGATGCGCGCTTTGTCATCGATACACACAAGTCCATCGGCATCACCGTGCTTGGGCTCGCCATCGCGCGCGTCTTGTGGCGATTCACACATCGGCCGCCGCCGCTACCTGCTGTGTTTCCCGGCTGGGAGAAAACGGCCGCGCATGCGGCACATATCGCGCTCTACGTGCTGATTTTCGCGCTGCCGCTGACCGGTTGGATGCATGATTCGGCGTGGAGCGCCGCCGCGACGCATCCGATGCATCTGTTCGGGCTCGTGCCTTGGCCGCGCCTTGGCTTTCTGATGCATCTCGATCCGGCGCTAAAGGACCAACTGCATACCCAGTTGGGCACGCTGCATACATGGTGCGGCTATGCGCTTTATGTGGTGCTGGCTTTGCACATCGCCGGTGCGCTCAAGCATCAGTGGATCGATCGCCACGCGGTGCTGGGACGGATGTTGCCGTAACCGCGGCATGGCGGCCGACGTATATGTCATAACGCAACAGCGACATCCGATGCCGACATGGCCGGTTGGCATCGAATACTGCTATCGATTCTTTAAGGATGTTGATGGACACGCCCTTTTCTATTCTTGATCGCGCGCGGGCGCTTGCCTCGCCGCGTATCTCGCCCGTGCGCACACCGGCCATCAGCGTGCTGATACACGGAGGTGTGATGGCGCTGTGGTTGGTGTTGTTCGCGCGGGCATTCTTTCTGCATGGCGTCGCCGCGTGGTCTACCGGCATTGCTTATGTAATCTATGACACCCTGCTGCTGATCTTCGTCGCATGGAAATCTTTGTCGCTGATGAAGCCGTTGCCGCATGTTGCGGCCAGCCGCCCACCGCCGACGCTCGGCGTGATCGTCGCCGCGCATAACGAAGCGGCTGTACTGCCGATCACGCTCAATGCGCTGCTCACTCAGACCAGCCTGCCAGCGCAAATTGTCATCGCCGACGATGGTTCAACAGATGGCACGGCGGCGTTGCTCGCGAGCCGCTACGGCCTGGTCGATCCTGGCGAAGGCAAGCTTAGTGAACCGAGCCCCTCCCACCCCGTACTGCGCTGGTTGCGCCTGCCGCATGGCGGCAAGGCGCGCGCCCTGAACGCAGCGATGCTCGTAATGACGACCGAGACAGTGATGACGGTTGATGCGGACACGCTGCTCGAGCCGGAAGCCTGTGCCGCGATGTCCCATGCGTTCGCTGTGTTGCCACAGATGGTTGTAGCGGCCGGGTTATTGTCGCCGGTCTGCAGCCAGACGCTAAGTGGCCGTTTCTTCCAGTGGTTCCAGACCTATGAGTACATACGAAATTTCGTTTCCCGCTACGCCTGGATGCGCGCACATAGCCTGCTGCTGATCTCTGGCGCTTTCGCCTGCTTCCGGCGCGACGCCGTGTTGGCGGTGGGCGGCTTCGATCCGGAATGTCTGGTCGAGGATTACGAGCTGATTCACCGAGTACGCCGCTATTCGTTCGATCGGGACTTGGGCTGGGACGTACGCGTCATCGGTACCGCGAAGGCGCGCACCGACGCACCGAGTACGCTGGGCAGTTTTCTGCGGCAGCGGCGGCGTTGGTTCGCCGGGTTCCTGCAGACGCAATACTGGTATCGCAGCATGATTGGCAACCGACGCTACGGCACGCTCGGCACGCTGATGCTGCCGGTCAAGGCGTTCGATACCGTGCAGCCGCTCTACGGACTGGCTGCGTTCGGCCTGCTGCTCGCCTTCCTGTTTGGCGGTCGGTTCACGATCGTGCTGCCTGTGCTGGCGATCATCCTCGCCAAGATCGCCATCGATCTGGCGTTTCAATCCTGGTCGCTGCATCTATACCGGCGTTGGAGTGGTGACCGCACCAGCTCGAGCTTTGGCATGGCGCTACTCGCCTCGATAGTCGAGCCGTTCTCATTTCAGCTGATGCGTCATGGCGGCGCGACGCTCGGCTGGTTGTACTTCCTGCTCCGACGTAACGAATGGGGCGCACAACATCGGGAAGGCCTGAATTCAGCGAGCAAACTCTGAGCTGCAGGGCATCGCGATGCCGCCGAAGTATCGGCAAGCCATGTAATTTGAGCGTTCGTCAGAAATAGTCTTTCGCTTTGACTTGCCGAATGCCGCCGCTTTCCATGGTGAACACGATCGTGGTCTCCTTGGTGGCAAACCGCAGATTGGTAAGCTCGGCCTGAGTCCAGGCCGCCGCTGCCTTTTGATCGATCATGGCAATCCGTTCGCCGGCTTTAAAACCGGCTGTCTGCGCCGGACTGTCTGGAGAAACGAAATCCACCACAAAAGTGGTGCCTTGTTTGCTCAGGTACAGGCCTAACCGATCCTTGGCGAACGGCACGCTTTCGGTATCGATGTTGGGCACCGCATAAAGGCGATCGTGGGGATAGTCGACGATCAACCGAAACCGGGCGAGCAACTCCAGGCCAATATTGCCCGAGACGAGAGGGGAGCCGCTCCCACGCACCGTGTTGGATGGGAACACGCTCGGCACCTGATTGAAACTTACGCCGGCAAACTGGACACGACTCAAAGTCGCGACGGGTTCTTGCGGATGCTGACCGTTGAGGCCACCACCAAGCCTTATGGAGGTAGGTCTGTTCTGCAACAGTTTGTGCGTTTCATAGTAAGGCTGATACACCGTGATGGGGGCCGGGTCGCCCAGGAACCATTCAAACGGTACGGGCGCCGCGCCCTCGACCGAGATGGGGACCGTTCGTGCATCCAGGTACCGGATGAGTGGAATTTCCACTGCACCGCTTGGCAGTTTGATCGCGGCATGGGGATCTTGAAAAGCCACCCGGTGATGCGCGAAATCAATGTCGACCACCACTTGATTGAACAAGTCGTCACTCAGGATAAACGGAGCAAACAAAGGGTCGGTACGTTTGGCGCCCAGGTCTGCGGTCGATGTCTTGACACGCCGCAGAGTGAGTTCACCCAGCTGAACCTGCACATTGACATCACCAAATGTTTTGGTCGCAGTGGGCGGTTGAAATCCAATGGAAGCCGCAAAATCCTTGTCGATGTAAGAGGTTTCATCGCCGTCAATGAGCTTGACCCATACACTCTGGCCGTTAACCTTCGCCGGAACCAAAATGCTTCTGCCATCTGCGAAGTTGAAGTCGATCCATCCCGTCGACGACACACCATCCTTAAAGCTTGCTGCATGAGCCGGCACAGATCGAATCAATGTCGGTTTATCAGTGACCGGCGTGGAAACTGCACTGCTGGTTAGCAACAACCCGACAAGACAGATGAGAAGGCTCATAGGCTGGAAGTGCTTACGATCTGCAGGGCAGTCCAGGGGCTTCATCACAGTGACCTATTCAAGGGGGACACCTATCTCTCCCCAAAGCGTACTGCCCAAAGCCCATCTGAGTATGTGAAGGTTGTCATTGCCGACAATGGGTAGCCGCCAGGAACCGCTTCTTGCCGCAAACGATCGTTGCAGCCGGGGCGACTCGACGGCATGCTTGTAGTGACCGCACCCAAGGCAGACACCATCTATTGGCCTCCTCTAGAAACTGATCGACTTGTGCCATACATTCTTGCCGGACAACAATCCAAACCCCAAAGGAACTGCCATGAGCGCAACGGGCGCTGTGAACTCTGACTCCAATAACGCGGCGACTTCTGAAGCCGTCAATTCACCGACAGGCATGCATCGCCCCGGACACAGCGAATTAGACACTGAAGAAACGGCTTGCCTGGACGAAGTGCTGCACGAGGCCGCGCTACGCGACTCTATGCTGCGCCCGCCTCGCTAGACAGTGGCATGTTGACGTTTCAAAAACGAAGTTCATGAATGGGTCGATGTTGATCAAGCTAATCCCATCTGCCAGATCAACGCAAAACGCGGAGTCCGCTTCTGACGGCGACCGAAAGCGGACACTCCATTCAACCCGCTCCAAGAAACCGATAACCTACTCCGGGCTCGGTTTTCAGCCAGCGCGGTGTGGTTGCATCGTCGCCGAGTTTTTGGCGGAGCTTACCGAGCACGATGCGCAGGTAATGAGTGTCCTGCACATGAGTGGCACCCCAGAGTTCGCGTAATACCTGTTGCTGGGTGACGACACGGCCAGCGTGGTGCAGCAGCATGGCGAGCACGGCGTATTCCTTGCGAGTGAGCGACAGCAGGACGCCGTCGAGATGCACCTCTCGCCGGGCCAGATCGATGACCAGATGACCATCGTCGTAGCGCTGCTGGGTCGCCGGCTCGCCGGGGCGGCTGCGCAGCAGTACGCGCAATCGGGCCATCAGCTCCTGGATGCCGAAGGGCTTGGTGACATAGTCATTGGCGCCACCATCGAGCGCACGTACTTTTTCGCTTTCGGCATCGCGCACGGTCAGCATCATCACCGGCACCTGTGTCCACTGGCGCAGCTCGGCCAGCACGTCGTGGCCTTCGCGATCGGGCAGGCCGATGTCGAGAATGACCAGATCGGGCGATTGCGTCACCGCAAGCGCCAGGCCGTCCGCCGCGTTGGCGGCCAGAAACACCTCGTAGCCTTCTGCCCGCAGGCCAATGTCGAGAAAGCGCCGGATCTGCGCCTCGTCGTCGATCACCAGAATGCGTGGGGAAGCCGAGGTCATGAAGGTTTCATCGTGTTGAAGGTCAGGATGGTGCAGCCCGAAACCGGCATCATGCATCACGCATTACGATCACATGATCACGGATCAGAGCCGGGTGGCGCCGGCAACGGCAGGCTGATGCGGATGGTGGTACCGATGCCGTCACCTGGCAAGGCCTCGACGCTGCCGCCGTGCGCGCCGATCATGCCACGGCAGATGGCCAGGCCGAGGCCGGTGCCTTGCGGCGCGCGGTCCCCGCGCGAGACGGAATAGAACATGTCGAAGATTTGCGCACGCTCGGCTTCGGGAATGCCGGGGCCGCGATCGCTGACGTCGATCAGCAGACGCTCCTCCTTGCTCTGTACCGTAACGCGCACGGCTTCGTCGGCCGGTGAGAAGCGCGCGGCGTTTTCCAGAATGTTGAATAGCGCCTGCTCGATCAGCGCCGGATGCACGTAGAGGAGAATCGGCTCTTGTGGCGCCACCGTCTCCACGCGGAGATCGGGAAACAATTTACGCAGTCGCGTGACAGCGGCCGCGATGATCTCGCTGCTATCGGTCCAGTCGCGGCTGAGCTTGAGCGTACCGTGGCCAAGCCGGGTCATGTCGAGCAGATTCTGGATATAGCGATCCAGCCGCTGGCCTTCGCCGAGAATCGATTGCAGCAGCTCGGTCCGCTCAGCCTGTGGCAGTTTGGCTTCGTAGCTGATCAGCGTGCCGGCGGCCCCTATCATCGAAGCCAGCGGCGAACGCAGATCGTGCGAGACGGAAGACAGCAATGCGTTGCGCAGGCGCTCGGTTTCGCCCTGCACACGCGCGCCCTCCAGTTCGTCGGACAAACGCGCGCGTTCCAGCGCCTGACCGATATCCTGCGCCATCGCCAGCGCCAGGCTACGCCGGTCGGCATCGGGCTCGCCCTCTGCCGGATCAAAACGCAATCCAATGGCGCCCAGCGGACGGGTATCGCTGCCCAGCGGAAGGATCCAGCATGGCGCAGCGTTCAAAGTGTCAGTGAAACGACCGGCCTGCTCTCCGTGGCGATCGCTCCAGTCGGCGGCGGCCAAGTCCTGCGCAGTAAATACGCGATCAGTCGGCTCACTGGCGACCACTTGAAGCACCTGATCGGCGTCACGCGCCAACATCGACGCGTCGCAGTGCAACGCGCGCGCTAGCGCCCTGCTACCGGCAGCACGAATGCCGTCGGCGTCGGTGCTGGTACTCAGCTGCTGACCCAGCGTCAGCAGCGCGCGGGTCTGCGCGTGTGACGCCCGCAGCGATTCCACCTGACTCGCGAGCCGCGTAGCCAGTCGGCTACAGACCAGGGCCGCAACCAGGAACAGCGTAACTGCCAGCACGTCGTCAAAATTGGCAATTTCCAGCGTGTAACGCGGTGGCGCAAAGAAAAAGTTGTAGCCGATAAAACATAAAATGGCCGTATAGACGGCTACGGTCATGCGCGTTCGAACGGCCACTACCAGCACGGCGGTGAGGAAGATCAACGACAGATTGGCGACGGAGAGATAACGGTCGGCAATGAAGGCCAACCCGAAAGCCACCAACGTGGCCAGCGTGGCGTAGACGTATTCGCTGCGGCTGCCGCGATCACGTGGCAATCTCAGCCGTCGGCGCGCCTTGGCCCGTTCGGCCGGCGTGGCGATGATGGTCAACTCCATGTGGGCGCCGCGACGCAGCAGCATCTGCGTCAGCGAGCGACCCAGCATACGCGCGATCAGCCGTTCGCGCGTGCGGCCCAGGATGATCTGGCCAACGCCTTCGCGATCGGCGTGCGCCAGCAATTCGTCGGCGATCGAGTGGCCGCGCAGAATGATGGTTTCACCGCCGAGCCGGCGTGCCAGCCGCATGGCCGCATCGCGCTGCTCACGACGCACCGGATCGAGCCGGGCGCCCGTGTCGACATACGCAACGCTCCACGGCGCACCACGACGCTCGGCAATGCGCCGCGCCACGCGCACCAGATAATCACTTTGCGCGTGACCATCGATCGCGGCCAGCACGCGCCGACGTACCGTCATGGCGCTGCCGCGCGCCAACATGTGTTCGCGCAGATCGCTGTCGACGTGATCGGCGATGGTGCCTACCGCCAGCTCGCGCAACGCGGCCAAGTTGGTCGGCGAAAAGAACGCGTTCAACGCAGCGGCCGCGGTTTCCGGCACGTAGACCTTGCCCTGCTTCAACCGTGCGATCAGCTCGCGCGGCGGCAGATCGATCAGCACGATGTCGCGTGCGTGATCGAGAAACGCATCGGGCACGGTCTCGCGCACGGTGATGCCGGTGATGCGTTGCACCTGGTCGTTGAGGCTTTCCAGATGCTGCACGTTGAGCGCGGTGTAGACCTCGATGCCGGCATCCAGCAATTCGGCGATATCCTGCCAACGCCGCTCGTGGCGGCCGCCCGGCAGATTGCGATGGGCCAACTCATCGACCAGCAGCACGGTTGGCTTGCGCGCGAGCGCAGCGTCGAGATCGAATTCGCTGAACTCGCGATCGCCGCCGTTGAACGACTCGTAGCGTACCGGCCGACGCGGCAGCACTTCCATGCCTTCCAACAACGCGGCGGTTTCAGCACGGCCGTGCGTTTCAACCAGACCGACCACGACGTCAACACCTTGCCGCTTCAGCTCGCGCGCGGCGGAAAGCATCGCGTAGGTTTTACCCACGCCTGGTGCGGCACCGAGAAAAATCTTCAGCCGGCGGTTGTGCTCTTCATGCGCGGTGTTGAGCAGCGCATCGGCACGGGCTTCACGGGAAGATTCGGTCATGCGGCGCAACTCCGGTCAAGGGCGTCCCGTAAAACATCCAGGTGTCCGCACAGCCAGGCAGTGGTCTGCGCTATCAAGCATGCCAGTGCGTGCGTCATAAAACGAGGGCTATAGAACTCGTGACCACAACACAAAACGGCAGAGCGGAAGCCGAGAATCCGGCTTCCGCTCTGCAACCTCCCCAAGTGCTTGCCACACTAATCCCATCGCCCAATAGCATCAGCTTCCGTGTTGCGGCGCATCCAGTGCCAAGTTGAGTTTGAGCACGTTGACGCGGGGTTCGCCGAGGATGCCCAGCGTGCGGCCGCTGGTGTATTCACTAACCAGAGCCTGCACCTGCGACGCACTCAGCTTGCGTGCCTGCGCCACGCGCGCCACCTGATACTGTGCCGCCGCTGGTGAGATTTCCGGATCCAGACCGCTGGCCGAAGCCGTGACCAGATCGACCGGCACCGGCGCGTTGTTCGTCGGATCGACCGCGTGCAGCGCATCGATACGCTGCTTGACCGCATCGACCAGCGCCGGATTGGTCGGACCGGTGTTGGAACCGGATGACGATGCCGCATTGTTCGGATTCGGCGTCGTGGCCGACGGACGACCCCAGAAGTACCTAGCATCGGTGAACGACTGACCGATCAGCGTGGAACCGATCGGCTTGCCGTCCTTGACGATCAGACTGCCGTTGGCCTGCCCAGGAAAAATCACCTGAGCCAGCCCGGTAGCGACCAGTGGATACGCGACACCGGTGATGACCGTCATCAACAGCAGCATCATGATGGATTGACGCAGTAATTTGCCCATGATGTTTCTCAGTAGTGGAGGATGGCGTCGAGCAACGCCACGGTCTGGCTGCTCTTTTTGCCTTCGTCATAGGCCGGAAGATCGTAGGAGTGCTCGTAGCGAAGCTCCGGGCGGATCTCCAGGTCCTGTGACACCCAATGGGTAATGCCCACCGTGTGGCTGGTATAGCGGGTGGCGAAACCGGTGCGCTGACCCTTCTGGTCGTTGTAGAACTCGTTGCGGAACGACAGCATGTTGCTGGGGCTCAGTTCAAAGTTCAGATAATTGACGATGCCGTATTCGGCTGCCTTGCCCGGCAGCGGCGACGATCCTGTGATTCCTGGCGTCTCGCCCGGACCAAAGCCGGGCACGTTGCGCCCGTACATGTAGTACGACTCGGTGAGCATGTGGAAATTCTGGCTGAAGCGATGACCCCAGGTCATCACGTACATCTGCACGTTGTTATAGTTGTAGTCGGACTCGTTGAAGTTGTTGACGCATGGATAAAGCATGTCGTCGTTGCTTTTGGAAACCCAGCGCACACAGGCCTGAAGCGACGGCCGCGCGGCGGAATTCCAGATCGCCGTGTCGTTGCTGCCGTTGATGCCAAGCTGCACCGTCCACTGGTTGTTGAGCTTGGTCGTCGTCATCACACCCATCTGGGTGTACGGATCGACGGTGTAGAGAATCGAGTGCGTGACGAGATAGTTCTGCGGCGAAAACTGCGCCTCGATGTCCGGCAGCGACAGCCAGCGACCGAAACGTATCTCCATGCCCTGTGCGACCGAAGGGATATACAGGTCGTAGTAGAAGAGCATCGGATCGTCGCCGTAGATCTTGCCGGACAGCGGCTCGTTGGCGCCGGCCGGATTGTTCAACAGCTGATTGCTGAAAACGCCCTTCATCGTGGTGAAGTGGTAGTCGTAGCCGTACAGGTTGGAGATGTCGAAGCCCCAGTCGACATGATCGGTCTGTACCGTGTCGGGCACACGCTCGATATTCAGCACCCACTGATTGAATTCCAGGCGGTTCGGCCGCGTGGCGTACGACAGCGGATAATTGCTCGTGTTGGAGGTACTGGCATTGGCCGACGGGTTGATCCAGCCAAATACCTCGATGCGGTTGTTTTTCATCCACTGGCCGACGGCGGTGCAGGACAGCGCTTTTTCCAACGGGTACTGCGAGTTCGTATCCGGCACACCGATCGGCGCGTCGACCCCACCCAGCTGCCATTCGGAGTTGGGGAAAGGCGGTGAGTCGAGCGGTGCCAGCATGGCGCGACGCGGCGTGGCGGGCGCATTCGGATCGGCCGGCTCCGCGTCCTCGCGATAGGCGGCCGCAAAACGGCTCAAAAAGCCGACCGAGCAATCGCTGCTGGATACCTTGGCCGTCGCCGGAGCGGACATAGCCGACTGCGAATCCGGAGTGAGCGCTGCGCCTGACGAGGCGTCGACCGTAGCCATCGCCTGACCAACTGGCATCATCGCAACGAGAATCGCACTGGAAATAAGTTTCTTGTACTGCATAAAAGTAAAAGCCCCTGCAACTGTGGCCCGTGCCGGACCAGACTGGTGGTGAAAGAAGTAGTGGAAGAAATATTTTTGTGATGTCAGATACCGGCGTAACCGCCGAGCTCGTATTCGTCGTTGACCGCGCTGAGCGGGTTGACGCTGACGACCGTGGGTTTGACCAGATCGACGCGTGTACCCGTGGGCAGCGCGATGACGACTTCGCAGTCCGAATCATTGGCCGACAGGCGCAGCTCCATATCGGGATGAGTGGCATCGGGTAGCGAGACGGAAAGCTTCAGGGTTTGCATATCACAGACTCCAGAGAAGTAGGCCTGCATGCCGGTCAACGTCGGCACGAAGGCAGAGACGTAATCAGGCCGATTTCAATCAGGCCATCCCGAACACAACGAGCAACATGTCGATGATCTTGATGCCGATGAAAGGCACCACGATGCCACCCAGGCCGTACACCAGCAGATTGCGACGCAGCAGCGCACCCGCTCCCAGCGCGCGGTACTTCACACCCTTCAGCGCCAGCGGAATCAAGAAGATGATGATCAGCGCATTGAAGATCACCGCCGACAGAATGGCGCTCTGCGGTGTGGCAAGGTGCATCACGTTGAGCGCATTCAGTGCTGGATAGGTGGTGGCAAACGCGGCCGGAATGATCGCGAAGTACTTGGCGATATCGTTGGAGATCGAGAACGTGGTCAGCGCGCCGCGGGTGATCAGCATCTGCTTGCCGATGGCCACCACCTCGATCAACTTGGTCGGGTTGGAATCCAGGTCGACCATGTTGCCGGCTTCCTTGGCCGCTTGCGTACCGGTATTCATCGCCACCGCCACATCGGCCTGCGCCAGCGCAGGGGCGTCGTTGGTACCGTCGCCACACATCGCGACCAGGCGGTTCTCCGCCTGCATGTCGCGAATCAGTTTCAGCTTCGCTTCCGGCGTGGCTTCGGCGAGGAAATCATCGACGCCGGCCTCGGCCGCAATGGCCGCCGCGGTGAGCGGGTTGTCACCGGTGATCATGATGGTCTTGATGCCCATCTTGCGCATCTCGGCAAAACGCTCCTTGATGCCGATCTTGACGATGTCCTTCAGCTCGATCACGCCGAGCGCACGTGCGCCTTCAGTGACGATCAGCGGCGTGGCGCCGCGACGGGCGATGTCTTCGGCCATGCGTTTGACCAACGGCGGCAGGTGGCTGCTCTGCGCTTCCAAATGCTTTTCCACGGCATCGAGTGCACCCTTGCGGATCTGCCGCGAACCGATGTCGACACCGCTCATGCGGGTTTGCGCAGTGAACGGCACAAACTGCGCTTCACCTTCGGCCAGCTCGGGCTCGCTCAGGCCATGCTTCTCTCTGGCCAGCACGATCACACTGCGGCCTTCCGGCGTTTCGTCGGCCAGCGAAGCCAGCTGCGCCGCCTCGGCAACGATGTGGTCGGCAATCCCTGGCGCCGGATGAAACTGCACGGCCTGACGGTTGCCCAGCGTGATGGTGCCGGTCTTGTCCAGCAGCAACACATCGACATCGCCGGCAGCTTCCACCGCACGGCCTGAGGTGGCGATCACGTTGGCGCGGATCATCCGATCCATGCCGGCGATGCCGATCGCCGACAGCAACGCGCCGATCGTGGTGGGAATCAGGCAGACCAACAGTGCAATCAGCACAGTCAGCGTGATCGGATGGCCGAGCCCGGCGGCTTTGACGCTGTAGAGCGAATACGGCAGCAGCGTGGCGCAGGCCAGTAAAAAGATCAGCGTGAACTTGGCCAACAAAATCGTCAGCGCGATTTCGTTCGGCGTCTTGCGGCGCTTGGAGCCCTCCACCATCGCGATCATGCGATCGAGAAAGCTTTCGCCCGGGTTGCTGGTGATACGCACCACCACCCAGTCGGACAGCACCTTGGTGCCGCCGGTGACCGCGCTGCGATCGCCGCCGGATTCGCGGATCACCGGCGCGGATTCGCCGGTGATCGCGCTCTCGTCGACGCTGGCCGCGCCAATGACCACTTCACCGTCGCCGGGAATCGCCTCGCCCGCTTCCACCAATACGTGATGGCCGGTACGCAGCTCGTTCGATGGTGTGAAGACGATCTCCGCATTACGATCGGCGCTGGCAAGCTTCTTGGCGATCACGTCCTTGCGTGAGCTGCGCAAGGCATCGGCCTGGGCCTTGCCGCGGCCTTCGGCCAGCGCTTCTGCAAAGTTGGCGAACAACAGGGTGAACCACAGCCACAGGCTGACCCAGAAAATGAAGGCCGTCGGCGCTTCACCGTGACCGGCCAGCGCCTGCACCCAGAGCAACGTGGTCAGCACGCTGCAGACGAATACCACGAACATCACCGGATTGCGGAACTGCAGCCGCGGCGACAGCTTGCGGAAGGAATCGCCGAGCGCTGCAACGACCAGCGTGCGGTTGAAATTGCCGACAGGTGGGTTGCCCATCGTTTCAGTGTGCGAAGTCATATTCAGTGTCCAGAATGAATCAATGTCAGGATTTAATGACGCATGCGTCAGTGGACAGACATCAGGTATTCGGCGATCGGCCCCAGGGCCAGGGCCGGCAGAAAGGTCAGTGCGCCGATCACGATCACCACGCAGGCCAGCAGCGTGACGAACAGCGGCGTATGCGTCGGCAGTGTGCCGGCCGAGTTCGGTACGTGACGCTTGGCTGCCAGCGCACCGCCCATCGCCAGCATCGCGATGATCAGAGGGAAGCGGGCGAGGAACATGCAGATACCCAGCAGCACATTCCAGAACGGCGTGTTGACGGTGAGGCCACCGAAAGCGCTGCCGTTGTTGTTGGACGCCGAACTCAGCGCGTAGAGCATTTCGCTGAAGCCGTGCGCGCCCGGATTGGCCACACCAGCAAACCCGGCCGGCACCGTCACCGCAATCGCCGTACCGATTACCACCAAGGCACACGGCAGCAGCACCGCGAGGCTGGCCATCTTCATTTCATAGGCTTCGATCTTCTTGCCGAGATACTCCGGCGTGCGACCTACCATCAATCCGGCAATGAATACCGCCACCACCGCGAAAGCCAGCATGCCGTAGAGGCCGCAACCGACGCCGCCAAAGATCACTTCGCCCAGCTGCATCAGCCACATCGGGATCAGGCCGCCGAGCGGAGTGAACGAGTCATGCATTGCATTGACCGAGCCGTTCGACGCTGCCGTGGTTGCCGTCGCCCACAGCGTGGAGTTGACGATGCCGAAACGCGTCTCCTTGCCTTCCATATTGCCGCCGGCCTGCAGCGCGGACGCGGTCTGGTCGACATGCAGCACGTTGAACGCGGGGTTGCCCGCTTGCTCGGCCGAGGTACAGGCGATCAATAGCGGCACGAAGATCACCAACATCACCGCCAGCAGCGCCCAGCCCTGCCGCTTGTCTTTCACCAGCTCACCAAACGTGTAGCAGAGCGCCGCGGGAATCAGCAAAATTGACAGCAGCTCCAGGAAATTGCTGAACGGGGTGGGGTTCTCGTAGGGGTGCGCCGAGTTGACGTTGAAAAAACCGCCACCGTTGGTACCCAGCTGCTTGATCGCGATCTGCGAAGCCGCCGGCCCCATCGGCAGGGTCTGCGTGGAAACGTCGGTCGGCTTCATCACCGGATTGCCGGCCTTGTCCTTGACCGCGGCACCCGAGGCGTCCAGCACCGGCTCGCTTACCGTCGTGGTTTGCACGACCGGCACATCCACATACGACTTGAAGTTCTGCACCACCCCCTGCGATACCAGCAGCATGGTCAGCAGCAGCGACAGCGGCATCAGCACGTACAGCGTGCTGCGCGTCATGTCGACCCAGAAATTGCCCAGGCCCTGCGCACTGCGACGACTGAAGCCACGAATGATCGCAATGAGTACCGCGATACCAGTCGCGGCCGACAGAAAGTTCTGCACTGCCAGACCCAGCATCTGGGTGAGGTAGCTCATTGTCGACTCGCCGCCGTAGCCCTGCCAGTTGGTATTGCTGGCAAAACTGATCGCAGTGTTGAGCGCGGAATCTGGCGTTACCGCCGGAAAGTGCTGCGGGTTGAGCGGCAGCCATTGCTGCAGACGCTGCAGTGCGTAAACCACCAGCAGGCCAAGGATGTTGAAGATCAGCAGCGCCAGCGCATAGCGCTTCCAGCCCATGTCCTCGTCCTGGCGGATGCCGCACAGTCGATAGATCAAGCGCTCAACACCGCCACCAAAGCGCGTGACGCGATTAGGCGTATCGGAGAACACGTTGGCCATGTATCCGCCGAGCGGCTTGACCAGCAGCAACAGGATGACCAGGAAAAATCCGATCTGGACAAAGTCATTCGTGGTCATTCGAACCACTCCGGCTTGAGAAGTGCCACGCAGAGGTAGCCGGTCAGCGCCACAGCGATCAGCCCGGCGAGGACATAAAGGACATTCATGAGATAAGACTCAATAACGTTGCTGGAGAAAGCCGCCTCGGATGCGGCGAAACGGCGGATTCAGTCCGGAGTTGACCGGCGATCAAGCTATTTGCGCGGGCTGAGGCGATCGCAGATCAGCAGGAGACCCAGCGTGGCCGCGCAAAGCACAATCAAAAGCAGGAGATAGACGAAATCCATCGGCGCAGACTCGGTAAAGTAAGGTGCGCACTGTAGGAATTGCCGCATAACAAAGGGGTAGCGATTCGGCTCCCACGCGTAAACAACGCGTAAATTTCTTCGCAAGACCCTGCGGCACGGGGCACGACATATACTCGCGACCTCATGTCACGGCGTAAATGAGCTCTCGCCCCTATAATCGCCGATCACGCCGATTTGAAGCCTTCATGAACTCGATGCCAGCCCACGCCAGCCGCCCCGCCGATTTCACCCAGGTGCGCGATCTGGCAGCCTCAGATATGCAGCGCGTCGACGCGTTGATCCGCCAGCGGCTGTCGTCCGATGTGGTGCTGATCAACCAGATCGCCGATCACATCATCGCCAGCGGCGGCAAACGGCTGCGACCGATGCTGCACGTACTGGCCGCCGGTGCAGCCGGCTACCGCGGCGACCAACATACCAAGCTGGCGGCCATCATCGAGTTCATCCACACCTCGACCCTGCTGCACGACGATGTGGTCGACGAATCCGACCTTCGTCGCGGTCGCAAGACGGCCAACGCGCTGTGGGGCAATGCGGCCAGCGTGCTGGTCGGCGACTTTCTCTATTCGCGCTCGTTCCAGTTGATGGTGGAACTGGACGACATGCGCATCATGCGCATCCTTGCCGACACCACCAACACCATCGCCGAGGGTGAGGTGCTGCAACTGCTGAACATCGGCAATGCAGATGTCAGCGAAGCGTCTTACCTGACTGTGATCGAGCGCAAAACCGCCGTACTGTTTGCCGCCGCTACGGAATTGGGCGGCATTCTCGGCGGCCTGCCGGAAAGCCAGATCGCGGCCTTGCGCGAGTACGGCATGCAGCTGGGCTATGCGTTCCAGATTGCCGATGACCTGCTGGACTATGTGTCAGACGCCGACACACTGGGCAAGAACATCGGCGATGATCTGGCCGAAGGCAAGCCGACACTACCGGTGATCTACGCGCTCGAAAAATCGAGTCCGGAACAGGCGCAATCACTGCGTCACGCCATCGAACACGGCGGCCTGGATTCACTGGATCGCATCATTGCGGCAATACGCGACTCTGGCGCGCTTGAGCGCACGCATCAGCGAGCGGTGTTTCATTCAGATGCCGCCTGCGCCGCGCTGGACGCGCTACCGGATTCAATCCATCGCGACGCATTGCTGACGCTGGCTGCGTATGCGGTCGAACGGACACACTAAAGCGGGGAACTGGGCGCATCCAGCTTAGCCGCTGCTCTTTGCCGCTGTCTTTGTCCGCGTGCCCTGCTCTTTCTCTTCCGGTCAGCCCTGATCCAGCAGCACGTACTTACGGCAATGCTCCAGGTAACCGCGCTCGTGCTCGGCGACCAAGTCTACCACGCTCGACCATAGCCACGACGGCGCATCAAGCGTCTTCGAGCGGTTGCGCTGCAGCTCCTTGCGCCACGCGCCTCGTGTCTTTGCATCCATCTGCCGACAGTGCGCGTGGCCAACGACGCTGGCCAGGAATCGCGCGACCTTGATCGCCTCCTCTCGATCCAGCTGCTTGATCTCCAACTTCAGATCCTGCGGCAGCAGTTCGCGAATGATGACCGGCTTGTCGAGCAGCGTCGCGCTGCGCATGCGGTCGCCCAGGGCCGGCGAAAGATGCCGTGCACCCTCCACCACCCGTCGCGCCTGATCACGCGGCATCACCGCACCGTTCGCATGCGGTGCGGCAGCCTTGCTCGCTTCCTTGATGTCGATCAGGCAAAGATCCTCGCCATTGACGTTGCCGCCATCGACATCCAGCAGCACGGCATAGCGCAGCCGGCCCAGCGAACTGCAACCCTTACGCCAGTAAGCCGCGTCGACGACCTTGATACGCTGCGTATCGGCGCGACTGTTGATCTGCGTGACCAGCTCGGCCAGCGCAGGCGCGCTGAACAGCGATTCGATCGCCTTGCGCTCTTCTCGCGCCAGCGGCCAGAAGCGCTTGCCCAGCGGAATGACCGGATCGGTATCGACGATGCGCTCCCGCGCCAGCTGTTTCCAGGTGCGCTTCATCGCCTTCTTCATCACCAGCTTTACCGCCTTCGGTTTTTCCGGATGCGGCTCGTCGTTCTCGGGGAAGGCGGATTCGTAACCTTCCATCAGCGTCTCGATCATCCGCACCGTGGTGATGCCCGGCAGATCCGAGCCACGGGCGGCGGTGGCCAGCGACAGGCCGAGGCGGATCAGATCATGCGCAGGATTGCCGATCACGGTCTGATCCAGATCGCGGATCTGCACCTGCACGTGGCCTTCCGTATCAGCGATAGGGCCGAGATTGCCAAGATGGCAGTCGCCGCAGATCCAGATGGCCGGACCCTTCGGAATCGACCAGCTATGGTTCGCTTCCAGCCATTCGTAGAATCGCACGGTGGCACCGCGCACATACGCGTGGGCAGACGCTGCCATCTTGGCGTTCTGTAGCGCGCGTAGCACCGCTGCGCGATCTTGCACCCGTACCACGCCTTTGCTGGCTTTCATCAATGATTCCGAAAAATCGACGCATTGGCCGATGGGATGAGCGGGACGCGTTCACACGCCGAGAAAAGCATGATCCGAACAGGACATGACCCGATCAGAGCGCTGCGATCAGGGCTTGTTCGCAAAAGACTCGTGCAGCCAATCGTGCATCAGGCGATAGCTGCGTTGGGCCACTTTTTCGTCGTAGCGACAGCCGGGTGAGTTCTCGCCTTTTTCAGTGAAGCAATGCACGGCGTGACCGATCACCACGAACTGCCAGTCCGCCGGGCTGCCGCGCATCTCATCCATGAACTTATCGGCATCCGGCATCGTGCTTTTGTCGTCTGCGCCGTTCATCGCCAGCACGCGTGCCTTGATGTTTTTGCCCAGCGCAGGGTTGTCGGTCGCAAGACCACCATGGAATGACACCACCGCTTTGACATCAGCGCCGCTGCGCGCCAGATCGAGCACCGCCGAGCCACCGAAACAGAAACCGATAGCAGCCAGATTGTCGAGATCGATCGGCGCACTGCCCGCCTGCGCCTTCAGTTGCGACAGGGCTTCGTTGATGCGCTTGCGCATCAACGTACGGTCGCCATAGAGCGGTTTCACGGCGGCCATGGCCTGATCGGCATTACCCTGCGTTGGGCGAACATTGGCGCCGTACATGTCGGTCAGCAGAATCACGTAATCCTTGCCGGCAATCATCTCAGCCTTCTGCACCGCCATATCGTTTATGCCGTACCAGTTCGGCACCATCACCAGCCCAGGACGCTTGGTTTTGACCGCATCGTCATACACCAGCACGCTGTGGAAGCGGGTGCCGTCCTGCGTCCACTCCACCGGTTTGTTGACCATCCTGGCCTGCGTCGCCATGGCGACGGTACAAAGAACAAGCGCACAGCAAAGTCGGACGAATCGCATGGCAGAATCCTCGTGCGTTGGTTGAAGAAACTGAAAAAAACGAACGGGTGAGACGCGCCGATCAAATACCTGCCGCGTGATCAGCAATACGCCGCTTGAGCGGAGACAGACGATCCAGCAGTCGTACGCCTATAGCGCGTGCAGCCACCAGTGGCGAAGACTCCCAAGCGTAGATACGCGCCAACGCGTCAAAGCCGAATGCATCCAGCGTATCGGCGCTGCGCCGACGACGTGCGTAACGACGCAGCACATGTTCGGCACCAATATCACGGCCAGCCGTGCGCGCGGCGACCAGCGTATCGCGCAGCTCGGCGACATCGCGCAGACCGAGGTTGACGCCCTGTCCTGCCAGCGGATGCACGGCGTGCGCAGCGTCACCCAACAGCACAAAACGGTCGGCTTGATAACGGTCGGCCAGTTGCAGCTTCAGCGGAAACGCCGCCCGCGGCGTGGTTGCGGCGATCCGTCCCAGGCGGAAGTCGCTGGCCATGCCCAGTTCGTCCATGAAGGCATGATCGTCCAGCGCCAGCACACGTTGTGCTTCGTTTTCGGGCAATGACCAGACCAGCGAGCTGCGCCCGTCGGCCAGCGGCAGCAAAGCCAGCGGGCCGGTAGTGAGAAAACGCTGCCATGCCGTGCCTTGATGCGGCCGTTCGGTCTGCAGATGCGCGACGACGGCGCTCTGAGCGTAGTCGTGACCGCGCGTGGCAATACCGGCCAGCGTTCGCAGTGGTGAGGCCGCACCATCGGCGGCCACCAGCAAACCCGCGGTCAGCGATTGGCCGTCGCCGAGTTCAAGCTGGATGCGATCCTCGCGCGCTTCGAACGCCCGCACGTGCGCGGGACACAAGCGTTGTACACCGCACATGGATGTGCCAGTGCCGCGAGCACAGGATGTGCTGGAGCGGCCACCAGCAGCCTCAAGCGCCTGCCACAACGTCCACTGCACCAGATTATTTTCGACGATATAGCCCAGTTGCTGGCGACCTTCGCTGGCCGAATCGAAGGAGATCGACGCACCGCTTTCGGCATCCCATACGTGCATGCGCGCATAGGGGCTGGAGCGTGCTTCTCGGATGGACGTCCAGACGTCCAGATCATCCAACAACTTTATTGAGGACGGCGCGAGACCGACAACTCGCAGATCGACTTCGTCCTGCACTTGCCACGGCTGCGGAGCACGGGCCTCTACCAAGGCTGTAGCAAAACCGGCGCGGGCCAGCGCCAGCGCAGCGGCTGCGCCGACCATGCCGCCGCCAACCACCGCCACGTCGAGTGCCGGCGGACGACGGCGCGACGGAATATCCTGTGCGGATGAACTCATGGCAGTGGTTCCAGCACGGCGAGCGGCGGTTCGCCGCGAAAGCCCATGCCTCGTCTGGCCATCGCATTGCACAGCGGCGGCACACGGTCAAAAGCCAGCAGGGCCAGCGAACGCAATGGCGCCAGCAGCGGCTGCGGCAGGCAGGCCAGACGCACCAGGCCATGGCTCATGGCGATGGTGCCCTCGCGATCTGGCGCGCGACGCGACGCGTAATTGGCCAGCACATCGGCCACGCCCGGATCGGCCATGCCCGAATGGGAAGACGCCGCCACCAGCTCGGCCAGCGTCAGTGCATCGCGCAACCCAAGATTGAATCCCTGCGCACCGATCGGATGCACCGTCTGCGCTGCATTGCCCACCAGCACAGCACGTGGCGCGGTCAAGGATTTCGCGGTAACGGCGCGAATCGCATACGGATAGCGTTTGCCAGGCCGGCTGAATCGACCCAGTCGCCAGCCAAAGCGTCGCTGGGCGAATTCGACAAAGCCGGCATCGTCGAGCGCGGTGATGGCATCGGCCTCCTCGGCGGGTACTGTAAGAACCAGCCCGCAGCGGCGCTCGGTTAGCGGCAGTAGCGCCACCGGGCCATCGTCGGCAAATCGCTCGTAGGCGCGGTTACGATGCTCACGCTCCGGCGTAATGGTGCAGACAAATAGCGTCTGCTCGTAATCGTGCTGCTCGGCCTCGATGCCAAGCTGGCTACGCACGAAGGAATCCGTGCCGTCGGCGCCGACGAGCAGTGACGTACCGATACTTCGCGTGCCTTCGGGCGTCTTGATTTCTGCACGCCAGCCATCGGCCTGCGGCTCAAGCGCGACCAGGCTGGCCGGTGCGAGCCGGGTCAATCGGGTACATTCGCCCAGCCGACGCAGCAGCGCGCTGCCGAGCTCACGGGCCGGCAGAGTCCAGCCCAGTGCGTCAACACCGTGGCGGTCCGCGTCGATGCGCGCGCTACCGAATTCGCCGGTTCGGCTGACGTGGATATGTTTGATCGGAGTGGCGTGGGTCGAAGCATGCTTCCACACGCCGATCGCATCGAGGCCATTGACCGTGGCCCGCGCCAGGGCGAGGTTGCGTTCGTCATAGCTGGGCTGCTCGTCGGTGCGAGGCGCGGCGGCCTCAACCAGGGTGGCGGCAATGCCCGCCGCGTCCAGTGCAATCGCCAGGCTGGCGCCAACCAGGCCACCGCCGACGATCAGCACACTGTTTCGGCCTGAAGAAGAGGAAGGCGCAGGTAGATTCATGCTGCGATGATACCCGCTGAAATGAAACACGCCGTATTTGATACCGGCCGTATGACTGCGGCCATAGAGCAGCCGGTGGGCTAGACTAGCGGCCTGTATAAACCTGCCTCTATCTGGCGATCCCACGGAGTTCCGCATGGCCAAGACGCTCACCCAACGCCTGGGCATTTTGCTCGTACTTGCCCTGGGGATGGCGCTCACCCGCATCCACCATTCGTTCCTGCATCATTTTGATGCACTGCCTGACGCCTCGTGGGGCGTGTTCTTCCTGGCCGGCTTCTGGCTGCGTGGTTCGGCGCGCTGGGCATTCCCGCTGCTGATGGTCGAGGCGGTGCTGGTCGACTATGTGGTGATCACCAACCAGGGGCTGGATTTCTGGAGCCATTACTGCGTGTCGGTGGCGTACTGGTTCCTGATTCCCTCATATTTCAGCCTGTGGCTGGGCGGCAGCTTGCTGGCCAAGTATCAGCGTGGTCTGAGCCTGTCCACGCTGGGCATGGCCGTGCTGGCCCTGCTGGTCAGCGTGACCGTGTGCTACCTCATTTCGAACGGCAGCTTCTTCTGGCTCAGCGCCAGCGTGCCGACGGCAACGCGCAACTTCAGCGGATGGGCCGAGAATCTCGGCGACTGGTATCTGCCGTTCCTGGAAACCACGGCCATATGGGTCGGGCTGGGCGCGATCATGCACGTACTGGCGGTGCAGCTGTCTCGTGCGCGTCAGCACAGCGGCCAGCCTCACTGACGTGGGCAATCGCCTTTCGAAGATCTACACCCGCACCGGCGATGACGGCAGCACGGGCCTGGGCGATGGCTCGCGGGTACAGAAAGACTCCCTGCGCGTAACCGCGTATGGCACGGTGGACGAACTCAACAGTACGATCGGCATGGTGCTGGCGAGCGAAGGCGTTAACGACGCCATACGCGAAACGCTGACCCAGGTGCAGCACGAGCTGTTCGATCTGGGCGGCGAGCTGTGCATTCCCGGCATGGCGATGATCGACGACGCCGATATCGACCGGCTGGAAACCGTGCTCGACGGCTTCAACGAGCCGCTGCCGCCGCTGAAAGATTTCATCCTGCCCGGTGGTGGCATGGCGGCGGCAACTTGCCATCTGGCCCGCACGGTCTGCCGGCGTGCCGAACGTGACGTGGTGGCGCTATCGCACGTCGAAGACGTTCGTCCGCAGGCTTCGCGTTATCTCAACCGGCTGTCCGATCTGCTGTTCGTGCTTTGCCGCGTGCTGGCCCGCGCCAGCGGCCATGGTGAAGTGCTCTGGCAGCACGAGCGCCGCCGCAAACCCAACGCCACGAATTAGCCGCCGCCCGACAACCTGACTATGCTTCAGCTCTATACCCATTCCGCCTGCCTGCAACACGATCCCGGCGTCGGCCACGCCGAACGCCCGGCGCGTCTGTCGGCAGTGCTGCACGCGCTGGACCTCGATCGTTACGCGGCATTGGACCGGATCGAGGCACCACTGGCCACACGCGAACAGCTGCTGCGGGCGCACAGCGCCGAGTACGTCGATCGCATTTTTGCCAGCGCACCACGGGAAGGTACGCAGCGGCTTGACGAGGACACCGTGATGTCGCCCGGCTCGCTTGACGCCGCCTTGCGCGCTGCCGGCGCAGTGGTCGCCGCGGTGGATGCTGTAATGAACGGGGCTGACGGACAGCGCGCATTCTGCGCCGTGCGGCCTCCGGGCCATCACGCGACACGCG
Source organism: Rhodanobacter sp. A1T4 (assembly GCF_014207185.1). Taxonomy (GTDB): domain Bacteria; phylum Pseudomonadota; class Gammaproteobacteria; order Xanthomonadales; family Rhodanobacteraceae; genus Rhodanobacter. The sequence continues at coordinate 315,745 of NZ_JACHCP010000004.1, read as the reverse complement.
ATCAGGCGATGGGCTTCTGCCTGTTCAACAGCATCGCGGTCGCCGCCGCGCATGCCATGTCGACCTACGGTCTCAAGCGCGTGGCGATCGCGGATTTCGACGTGCATCACGGCAACGGTACGCAGGCGATCTTCGAGCAGGACAAGCGCGTGCTGTTTGTTTCCAGCCACCAGTCGCCGCTGTATCCGGGTACCGGCTTCGAAAGCGAGCACGGGGTGGGCAATATCGTCAACGGCACGCTATCACCTGGCGATGGCTCGCACGAATTCCGCGAACTGTGGGACGGCATGCTGTTGCCACGGCTGAATGCGTTCAAGCCTCAGCTGGTGCTGGTTTCGGCCGGCTTCGATGCCCACAGCAACGACCCGCTGGCCGATATCCGGCTCGGCCAGGATGACTATGCATGGATCACCGAGCGCCTGGTGGCGCTGGCCCACAAGCATGCCGCCGGCAAGCTGGTCTCAACACTCGAAGGCGGCTACGACCTGGCAGCGCTGGCGGCCAGTGCTTCGGCGCATGTCGCTGCATTGATGGACTAGCCGCCGACTCTGACGATCAGCGACCTGACCCGCTGACCCGGCTTACACAGCGCAGAAACCCGTTTTCGCCCCAATTCCTTGCGGAACTGGGGTATGGCAGCTGAATTGCACGAGCGTCGGGTAAATGTATGCCTGCCTTACACTCGGTCTTTCTGTTAGCTTAACGAACTCTCATAGCCGACAGATTTTGACTGTGACGCATAAGCTCCCACCGCGCCGCCTTCTGGCCGTCGCCGCCGCGCTCGCCCTGATCGGCAACCAGGCCGAAGCTACCGGTCAGGTCCGCCCAAAGTCGTCCCTGGACGGATCGGAACAAGTGTGTCCATTGGGCACGTTTCACTGCGCGCCACGTCCTTATAACTATGCGATATGCCGGCCCAACGCGCTGCTGGATTTCTATGACCCAGCACTGGGCAAGGATCCGTCGCTGCGCAATACCAGCCCGGCCTACGTCAAATCCGATCACGTCGACAGCTCCAACCAGACGATCTTCCATCTGTCCGGCAACGTGATACTGCAACGCGCCGACCAGAAAATGCAGGCCGACACGGTCGACTATAACAACGACACCACCGACTACGATGCCCGCGGCAACGTCCGCTATCAGGAGGCGAGCCAGCTGATTGCCGGCACCCACATCCGCGGCAACAGCAACGACAGCCGCGGCATCGCCGATAACGTGCACTACCAGATGCTCGATGAGCGCGGCAACGGCGTGGCCAAGCAGGGCCAGATGTTGGACGACCTGCACACGCGCTATTCGATGGCGACCTATTCGACTTGTGACCTCGGCCACCACATCTGGGAGTTCCGCGGCAAGTCGATCACAATGAACAAGGACACCGGTGTCGGCACCGCGCGCAACGCGACCATGCGGGTCGGCAAGATGCCATTTATCTACCTGCCCTATTTCACCTTTCCGATCGACCACCGGCGCAAGAGCGGCTTCCTCAACCCGAAGCTGGGAAATACCAGTCGCTCCGGCTTCGAAATCAGCACGCCGTACTACTTCAATCTGGCGCCAAATTACGACGCCACCCTGGATCCGCGCTACTACGCCTCGCGCGGAGAGTTGCTGGCCGGTGAGTTCCGCTATCTCACATCCGGCAACCAAGCCAGCCACGGTCAACTCAATGTCGAGTACGTACCCAACGACACCGGCGAGAGCGATGGCACAACCAATACCACCGGCCAGTCGCGCTACCTGATCGACTACACCGATACGACGCATTTATGGGACAGCTGGACCTTCGTGGGTTCCTACAACCACGCGTCCGATAACGCCTATCTTTACGATTTCGGCAACGCCTTGTCGCATACGGTGATCTATACCCTGGCTTCCAACGCAGCCATTGTCGGTGGCGGAACGTGGTGGAACGCGCAGTTCGGCGGACTCATCTATCAGAACACCAATCCGTTCGCTACCGATGCGGTCAATCCATACGACAAGTTGCCATACCTGATACTCAACTTGAACATACCGATCTCCCGCTGGCTGGAATTCGGCGCGAACAACGAGTTCGACGATTTCCACAAAGCCGACTTTGTGGAAGGCGAGCGCCTCGACCTCTACCCGTACATTCAGGCGGACTTGGGTAACTCAGCCTGGTTCGTTCGACCGAAGCTGGCATATCGCTATACAGCCTACGATCTCAGCGGTGATTACCAGAATTACGGCTACTCCGGTCTACTGACTAGCGGTCAAACTACACCTTTTACCGACAAAACGCCCACCCGCTCGATGCCGATCGTCAGTCTGGATAGCGGCCTGGTATTTGACCGCAGCATCTCGCTGTTCGGCACCAACTACACACAGACGCTGGAGCCGCGCGCGTATTATCTGTATGTGCCGTACCGCAACCAGGATGATCTGCCGCTATTCGACACCTCGCTAACCTCGTTCGACTACTACCAGCTCTTCACCCCGAACCAGTATGCCGGCGACGATCGGCAGATGAACGCGAACAACCTCACCGGCGCGCTGACCACCCGCCTGCTCGATGAGAACGGCGTGGAGAGGATTTCCGCCAGTTTCGGCCAGATCCGGTATTTCACCCCGCAGCTCGTGCAGATACCCACCGGAGCCAACACACTTACCCCCTCAACAAACTTCCACGGTTCCGATTACGTTGCGCAGTTTGACATGCAGCTCAACGATCGTTGGCGCGTCAACACCGCTTATCAGTGGAGCCCGAATACGCATCAAACCGACATGGCCGCCTTTGAATTACAGCACCGCTTAGGCAACGATGGCGTGCTGAATTTCTCGTATCACTATCGCCGCGGCCTGTTGGATCAATACAGCGTATCGGCGACCTACCCGATATCCGCGTATTGGCGCCTGATCGGCTCTTGGAGTTACGAGGAACCAATCAAGGGCCTCGAAAATACGGCGACCGGAACGGTGGAAGCCCTGGCTGGCGTCGAATACGACAGCTGCTGCGTGACACTGAGACTGGTCGATCGCAACTACGTAAACCAGACCTATTACGGCACCGTTGCCGTGCCCACGGCCAGTAATACCAACCTTCGCGACAACGCCATCATGTTTGAAGTGGTCTTCAAGGGACTGGGCTCAACCGGTGGCCAAATCGATCCCACGTTGCGCCGTGATATTCTCGGCTATCAATAATTTGCATTCGCCCCTTCTGCATTCACTTTTGGCGACCTAGGCTTTTCAATAATGAAGCAACCCACTGCATTTTTCCTGCTGGCGCTCGCGATCGCGCTTCCCGTGCACGCCCAACTGCTCCCCGGTGCGACTGCAGCGCCGGCCAATCAAGCGATCGACCGTATTGTTGCTGTAGTCAACGACGACGTTATCCTGCAGAGCGAACTGAACGAAGCCACACGTTCAGTACAGCAGCAGTACGCCAGCCAGCCTGGCCAGTTGCCGCCGGCGAACGTGCTTCAGCAGCAGGTGCTCGATCGCCTGATCCTGAATCGGCTGCAGATTCAGAAGGCAGATGATCAAGGCATCCACGTGTCCGATGCCGACGTCGATCAAGCCGTCAACGGCGTAGCACAACAGAACAAGATGACCGCCGATCAGCTACGCGCTGCGGTGGAACACGACGGCGGCAGCTTTGCGGCGTTTCGCCAGCAATTGGCCGACCAGATCACCATTCAGCGTCTGCACCAGAGCGTGATCCAGGATTCCGTCTCGGTCACCGACAGTGAGGTCACCAACCTGCTCAGCAGCCCGACCTACAAGGCTGGCGAAGTGCATCTGGCGCATATCCAGATCAGCACGCCGAGCGGCGCCGACGCTGCCGCCATCCAGGCAACCCAGGCGAAAGCCGAGCAGGCCGTTGCCGCGCTCAAGGGTGGCATGGATTTCAACGCGGCAGCGATCCGCTTTTCCGATGCCTCCGATGCGCTGGAAGGCGGCGATCTGGGCTGGCGCCGCATGGACGCTATTCCGCCGGCGTTTACCGACACCGTTACGGCGATGAAACCTGGCGACGTGAGTCCGGCCCTGCGCGGCCCGACCGGCTTCAACATCATCAAGCTGATCGGCCAGCGCGAGCCCAGCCGCCAGGTCGTGACCGAATATCACGCGCGCCAGATCCTGATCAAACCGAGCGAGCTGATCACTCCCGAACAAGCGCAGCAGAAGGCGCAAGACATCTATAACCGCATCGTCAACAAACATGAGGACTTCGCCGCCGCAGCGAAGAAGGACTCGGCCGACCCGACCACAGCGAACGCCGGTGGCGACATGGGCTGGTTCAAGCAGCAGGATTGGGGTTCGAGCATCGCCCAGCAGATCGACGCGCTGAAGGACAACCAGGTATCGCAGCCGTTCCAGACCGAAGCCGGTTGGGACATCTTGCAGCGACTCGGCACACGCCAGAGCGATCTCACCGATGAAATCGCCCGCAACAACGCGCGCCAAGCCATCGGCAACCGCAAGTCCGATCAGGCGTATGACGACTATCTGCGTCAGATGCGCGCCGGTGCCTATATCAACATCCTGGTGCCCGAACTGCGCTCAGCGGACGATCAGGCATCCGCGACCAGCACTAGCCCGTAAGCCACGTTGAACGGGGCGCCACTCCCGCGGCTCGCCATCACGGCCGGTGAGCCGGCCGGCATCGGTCCGGAACTGCTGATAAGGCTAGCCGCCAGCCCATTGCCCGCCAGCCTTATCGCGATTACCGACCGCAGCCTGCTCGAACGTGCCGCTGCAAGCTGCGGCACCACCATTGAACTGGTTAACGACGACAGCAGCCCGGAATTCCAACGAGTGCCCGGAACGCTGCGCGTCAGACACGTGCCGCTGGCCGCACAGGAAATTCCCGGCCATCCCGATCCAATCAACGCAAGCCACGTGCTTGCCACGCTGGCCGAAGCCAGCGATGGCTGCATGGCCGGCCGCTATGACGCTGTAGTCACTGCGCCGTTGCAGAAGTCATCCATCAACGACGCTGGCATCCGCTTCAGTGGTCACACCGAATTTTTCGCCGAACGCACGCGTACCGATGTAGTGATGATGCTGGCGAGCCCCGAGCTTCGGGTAGCCCTGGTCACCACGCATCTGCCGCTGGCTGCGGTATCGGCAGCTATCACAGAGCCGTGGCTGACACGCACACTGCGTATCGTGCATGCGGAGCTCCGCGAAAAGTTTGGCCTGGCCGCGCCACGCATAGCGGTGCTGGGTCTCAACCCGCATGCCGGTGAAGCCGGCCATATGGGACATGAGGAAATCGACACGATCATCCCGACCATGCAAGCACTGCGCGCGGAAGGCATGCACCTGCTTGGGCCACTGCCGGCTGACACCGCCTTTGTACCAGCGCAACGTCAGCACTACGACGCGGTGCTGGCGATGTACCACGATCAGGCATTGCCGGTGTTGAAGAGCGAGGCGTTCGATCGGACGGTGAACCTCACGCTCGGCCTGCCATTTATCCGCACATCGGTCGATCACGGCACCGCGCTGGATCTTGCGGGAACCGGCAAAGCCGACCCCGCCAGCCTGATTGCCGCAGCACAGATGGCATTGGAGCTCGTGGCGCGCCGTGCCACTCATCCATCCTCCCCCCGGCGGGGAGAGGAACGAGGTGAGGGGCAATCTCCGCCAGGAACCACCTCATGAGCGCTCGCCCCAAGAAAAGTTTTGGCCAGCACTTTCTGCACGACCAGCGGTACATCGCGCAGATCGTCAGCATGATTGCACCCCACGCCGAGGACGTCGTGGTCGAAATCGGCCCCGGGGAGGGCGCGCTGACGCTGCCACTGCTGAAGGCCGCAGGCAAGCTCACCGCAATCGAACTCGATACTGATCTCATCCCTGGTCTGCAGGCGCGTGCGGCCAGCGTGGGCGAACTGCAAATCATCCACGCCGACGTGTTGAAGGTGGACTTCACCGCGCTGGCGCAAAGCCTCGGCGTACCGCGGCTGCGTATTGCCGGCAATCTGCCGTATTACATTTCCAGCCCGATCCTGTTTCACTGCGTCGATCACTTTGGTGCGATCCAGGATCTGCATTTCATGCTGCAGAAGGAAGTGGTCGATCGCATGGCCGCCGAACCCGGCAGTAAAGTCTACGGGCGGCTCTCGGTGATGTTGCAGTTGGCGTGCCGGGTCGAGCCGCTGTTCGACGTGCCGCCCGAGGCGTTTCGTCCACCGCCAAAAGTGGAGTCATCTGTCGTGCGCCTGCTGCCGCTGTCACCTGAGCAGCAACACGATGCCGATCCCACGCATGTTTATGCCGTGGTGAAGGCAGCCTTCGCACAGCGGCGCAAGACGCTCAGCAATGCACTCAAGCAGTTGCTCGACAGTGACGCCATCCGCAGCGCCGATGTCGACCCCAAGGCGCGCGCTGAAACGCTGGCGCCGGAGGACTTTGTGCGACTGGCCAAGGTCTACAGCGCGCAGTCGCACGAATAGATTTATTGCCCGGGTTTCATCACAGACGTGAAGGCTGCACCCCATTCACGGTGGCAAGCCTTACAATCGGGCCATGAATGAAAAAGCTTCCTACACGATCGATGTGCAGGTCGAAACGCGCTTCGTCCCCGATCAATCGAAGCCCGGTGACAATCGCTACGTTTTCGCCTACACGATTACCCTGCGCAACGCAGGCGACATGCCTGCGCGCCTGCTGACCCGCCACTGGATGATCACCGACGCCAACGGCAAGGTGGAGGAAGTGCGTGGCGACGGCGTGGTCGGCGAGCAGCCATGGATGCGCCCGGGCGATGACTTCGAATACACCTCAGGTGCCGTACTGGAGACACCGGTCGGCACCATGGGCGGCAGTTATCAAATGCTGGCCGACGACGGCACACATTTCGAGGCGCCGATCCCGACCTTCACCCTGTCCATCCCGCGCACGCTGCACTGATGGACGCGATCTGACCATGGCCACGTACGCCATTGGCGACGTGCAGGGTTGTTATCCCGAACTGCAGCGTTTGCTGGAGAAACTGCGCTTTGATCCGTCGCAGGATCAACTGTGGTTTTGTGGCGACCTGGTCAACCGCGGTGGACAGTCGCTGGATACGCTGCGGCTGATCCACGAGCTGCGCGAGTCCAGTGTGGTGACGCTTGGCAATCACGACCTCAGCCTTCTGGCGATCGCGCAGCGTAGGCCGGATGCGCAGGCACGGGTAAATCCGGAGCTGCGCGAAGTGCTGTTCGCCGATGACGCTCCCGTGCTGTTCGAATGGCTGCGTTCGCAAAAACTCCTGCATCACGACGAACAACTCAACTGGACGATGGTGCATGCGGGTCTCGCGCCAATGTGGACCCTGAAGCAGGCGCAGCGCGCGGCACAGGATGTCGAGCGCGAGCTGTCCAGCCCACGGCATCCGCGACTACTGCGCAATCTGTTCGGCAATCGCCCGGCCGTATGGTCGAGCCGTCTGCAGGGGCTGGATCGCCAGCGTGCGACGATCAACACCATGACCCGGATGCGCTACTGCGATGTCAATGGCCGGATCGATTTCGACGCCAAGGATATTCCTGGCACGCAGAAACCCGGTCTGTATCCATGGTTCGAGGTTCCCGGCATGCGACGTCGCGAAACGCAGATCGTCTGCGGGCACTGGTCGGCGCTGGGACGGTTTGCCGGACTCGGCGTGCATGCCATCGACACCGGTTGTGTCTGGGGCGGCAAACTGACGGCACTGCGGATCGATGGCGAAGAGCCGCAGTACATCACCGTCAACGCGGAGCCACACCGAAAACGACCGCCAGGTGGCGAGGATTGAGTTTCAGCCAATGAAAAACCCCGCCTCAGCGGGGTTTTTCTTGATTGAGCAGAAGCCTTTCAACCTAAATGGATCAGGCCAGTTGCCCGTGGCAATGTTTGTACTTTTTGCCTGAGCCACACGGGCACGGATCGTTGCGACCGACCTTCGGGCTATTATCCGGTTCCGGCAAGCGCTGATAGTTACCGGTATTGCCTGAGGCTTCGATCGACGGTGCCGCAAACGCATTCGCCGGAGCGCCACCGCCGGTAGCCAGCATCTGCGTCTGCAGGCGCTCGGCCAAACGCTGTTGCTCGGCTTCCATCGCCGCGACCTCTTCCTCGCTGCGGATGCGGATACGTGCCAGCATCTGCACCACTTCGGCCTTGATCCGGTTGAGCATTTCAGAAAACAGCTTGAACGACTCGCGCTTGAACGCCTGCTTCGGATCCTGCTGAGCGTAACCGACCAGATAAATGCCCTGGCGCAGGTAGTCCATGTTCGCCAGATGATCTTTCCAAGCGTTGTCTACCACGGTGAGCATGATGTGCTTTTCCAGCTGACGCATGGTGTCTGCGCCGACCTGCGCTTCCTTGGCCTGGAAAAACCCGTCCACGGATTCGCGCACGTGGCCAAGAATCATCTCGGCGTCGATCTCGTGCTGCTGTTCGATCCAATTCGGCAAATCAAGCGAAAGACCAAATTCGCTTTCGAGCTCACGATTCAGCGCGGGGATATCCCACTGCTCGTCGATGCTTTCAGCTGGCACATGCGCGCGCACCAACGACTGCACGACGTCTTCGCGGATGTCGGTGACCGTGGCGGAAACCTCTTCACCCTCGAGCAATTCGTCGCGCTGGCGATAGATCACCTTGCGCTGATCGTTGGCAACGTCATCGAATTCAAGCAGGTGTTTGCGGATATCGAAGTTGTGCTGCTCGACCTTGCGCTGGGCCTTTTCGATCTGCCGGCTGATCATGCGATCTTCCAGCGCATCGTCGTCCTTCATGCCGAAGCGCTTCATCCAGCGGATAAGGCCTTCGCCGCCGAAGATGCGCAGCAGATTGTCTTCCAGCGACAGATAAAAGCGCGAGGAGCCCGGATCGCCCTGGCGACCCGAACGGCCGCGCAGCTGGTTATCGATGCGGCGCGACTCGTGCCGCTCGGTGCCGATGATGTGCAGGCCGCCGGCCGCGAGCACCTGCTCGTGGAGCTTTTTCCATTCGGTCTTGACACGCTGGCGCTCGATCTCGCTGGCGCCCTCGGGCAGCTTGGACATTGCCGCCTCGAGGCTGCCACCGAGCACGATATCGGTACCGCGACCAGCCATATTCGTGGCGATGGTCACCTGCCCCGGCGCGCCAGCCTGCGCCACGATGTGCGCTTCGCGCTCGTGCTGCTTGGCATTGAGGACCTCGTGAGTCACCTTTGCCTGTGTAAGCAGACCGGACAACAGCTCGGACACCTCGATCGAAGTAGTACCGACCAGCACCGGCTGGCCGCGCTCGTGGCAGGCCTTGATGTCCTCGATCACCGCGCGGTATTTCGGATCCTGCGCGAGGAAAATCATGTCCGAGTTGTCTTTGCGGATCATCGGCATGTGGGTCGGAATGACCACCACTTCCAGGCCGTAGATGCTTTGGAACTCGAACGCCTCGGTATCGGCCGTGCCGGTCATGCCGGCCAGCTTCTTGTACATGCGGAACAGATTCTGGAACGTCACCGTGGCCAGCGTCTGGTTTTCGCGCTGGATTGGTACGCCTTCCTTCGCCTCGACGGCCTGATGCAAGCCGTCGGACCAACGGCGCCCGGCCAGGGTACGTCCGGTGAACTCGTCGACGATGATGACCTCACCGTCGCGCACGATGTAATCGACATCGCGCTGGTAAATACCGTTCGCACGCAGCGCCGCGTTGAGGTGATGCACTACGGCCAGATTCTTCGAGTCGTACAGGCCACTGTCCTGCTCAATGACTCCGGCTTCGCGCAGCAATTCGTCAGCGTGCTGCATGCCCTCTTCGGACAGGTGCACCTGCTTCTGCTTTTCATCGACCCAGTAGTCGCCAGGACTGGTTTCGTCGGGCTGGCGGATCATCCGCGGCACGATCTTGTTCACCGCCAGATACAGCTGCGGCGAATCCTCCGCCGGACCGGAGATGATCAGCGGCGTGCGCGCTTCGTCGATCAGGATCGAATCGACCTCATCGACGATGGCGTAATGCAGGCCGCGCTGGTAGCGCTGCTCCTTGCTGAGCGCCATGTTGTCGCGCAGGTAGTCGAAACCGAATTCATTGTTGGTGCCATAGGTGATATCGGCAGCGTAAGCCTCGTGCTTGTCGGCGTGATCCATCCCCGGATACACCACACCCACATTGAGACCAAGAAAGTTGTACAGCTTGCCCATCTGCGCGGAGTCGCGGCGCGCCAGGTAATCGTTGACGGTAACCACATGCACGCCGTTGCCGGCCAGCGCATTGAGATAGACCGGTAACGTACCAACCAGGGTCTTGCCTTCACCAGTGCGCATTTCGGCGATCTTGCCCGAATGCAGCACCATGCCGCCGATCATCTGCACATCGTAATGGCGCATGCCCAGCGTGCGTTTGGCCGCCTCACGCACCACCGCAAAGGCTTCCGGCAACAGTTTGTCCAGCGACTCGCCACCGGCAACGCGCTGCTTGAACTCTTCGGTCTTGCCACGCAGGGCTTCGTCGCTCAGCTTTTCGAACTCGGACTCCAGCGCATTGATGCGGGAAACACTTCGGGAAAGCTGGCGCAGCACGCGATCGTTGCGGCTACCGAAAAGACTCGTCAGGGCACGGTTGAACATCGATCTTCCGGATTGGGAAACAAGTTGCCTGCAACACGCGCAAGCCAGTCGGGCATATTACTACATGCCTATGCGAACCAGTTTTACGGCCCCTATTGGGTAGCCTTGAAGAGCGAGTATCTGCACCTGAACCTACCTGCACTGTTCAGGGGGAGCAGAACTTCGACCCAGCCATCCGAATGGCGGCAGTCGCATCCAGATTCAAGGGTACCGCCAGCCTTTGGAAGCCTTCAGCTAGCGATGATTGCGTGCGAAAGCCAGCGGATTGACCACGCGACCGTCGTACCAAACCTCAAAATGCACGTGCGAGCCGGTCGAACGCCCCGTGGAGCCGGCCTGCGCAACGACGGTACCGACCTGAACGTGTTCGCCCGCATGCACTTCCAGCGCGCTGTTGTGTGCATAGCGAGTCATGTAGCCATTGCCATGATCGATCTCGATCACATTGCCGTAGCCATTACGCACGCCGGCGTAGGTGACCATGCCCTCGGCCACAGCATGCACAGGCGTGCCGTAAGGGGTGGCAATGTCGATGCCAGTGTGGCGAGCGGAGCGACCATCGAACGGATCCGGGCGCGCACCGAAATACGATGATATATAGCCCTCCACCGGCATACCGGTAGGTTTCAGATTCGATTCGATCTTGGCATCCAGCAACAGGCTCTGCAACGCAGACAACTGCGCCTGCTGGGTATCAAACTGAGTCGCCAGCTGGCTGATACTGCTATCGAGTGTCTGCGGCAAGGCATAGGCGCTACCGCTGACGTCCTCGACGCCACCGACCGCCGGCTGCTGATCGAAATTGAATTCACTGGCGTCAAGCTTGCCGACTTCGGTAAGACGTTCGCCCAACGCGTTCAGTCGTGTCGACTGTGCCTGCAGCTGGCCCAGCTTGACTGCCAGTGCATCAAGCCCGCGCTGGGAATCTTCGCGTACGCCGCCGAGCTGGATGTTTTGTTGTCGTATCTGCTGCTGCAGTTCGTGAATTTGCGACAGCGCCCGATCACGTGGACTGGCCACGGTCAAAGCCAGACCAACGCCTGCCCCCACACATCCCACAATTGCCAGCGCCAGTGTCGAAAGCAGCTTCCAGCGTACGCGCCGGTCGGCCAGATCAAGTGTTTTGGGCAATTTGCGCGAACGTGAGACGAGTATGATTTGCATATGTTTCCAAAATCGAATGCGGGCACCGTGCAACGCACCACTCCAGCCGGCCCCAATCAGGCCACTTCCCGCCGCATGGGCAACGGACCGAAGTCCCTTGTCGACTGCGGCTCCTTCGCTACGCTGGCCAAAAAGGCCGGCGAGCTCGAAGCGCTGGATCGCGCCTTGCGCCAGACGTTGCCATCGCCATTGCGCGAACAGGTGAGATTCGCCAACCTGCGCAACGATCGCCTCGTCTTTCTGGCGTCATCACCGGCCTGGGCAACGCGCCTGCGTCTCATGCAGACGCAGATCCTTGCCACCGCCCACGCCATCGGCACAAGCGCCAGTTCAGTCACCGTGAAAGTGGCCCCCCAACCGCCGGTCGTGATCGAGCCGGACAGGTCAAAACCGCTTTCTCCCGCCGCGGCGGCCCATCTTCAGGCAACTGCAGCTTCGCTCTCAGACCCCGAATTGCGGGCACTGTTCCTTGGATTGGCGTCCCTCGCCGAAACCACTGATTCCCAAGCCAAAACCGAACGGTAAACTGCCAACGTTTTCGGCACCAACCATTCTGAACATTTTCGCCGACACTCAAGAATCGTTTCAGCGATTATGCCAAGCGGAGATTTATAGCACGACTTCCCGACCCCATTGCAACAAATGTCGAGGACATGTGAACGAAATCGGAGCGATTGAGCGGCATGTCGCAAAACCAAAAAGCCACGTCTGAAGACGTGGCTTTTTGGTTAACTTGCTTGTTTTCCAGGCGTTAGTTGGATCAAACGGCCTGTGCAGGGTGCGCGTAGGAGATCGGCGAAGTCGCCGGGTCATCCTGGTAGCTCACTTCTTCCCATGCCGTGACATCAGCCATCAGCGTGCGTAAAAGCTTGTTGTTGAGCTCATGGCCGGACTTGTGCGCACTGTAGGCACCGATCAGGCTGTGACCCAACAGGTACAGATCACCGATCGCATCGAGAATCTTGTGCTTGACGAACTCGTCCTCGTAGCGGAGGCCATCTTCGTTGAGCACGCGGTAATCATCGAGTACCACCGCATTGTCCATCGAGCCGCCGAGCGCGAGGTTCTTTTCGCGCATCATTTCGATGTCGCGCATGAAGCCGAACGTGCGTGCACGACTGACTTCCTTGACGAACGACGTTGTCGAAAAATCGATCTCGGCGCGCGAGGTGCGCTTGCTGATGATCGGATGATTGAAGTCGATCGAAAAGCCGACCTTGAAACCTTCGAAGGGCGAGATGCTGGCCCACTTGTCGCCTTCCTGCACTTTCACCGGCTTCTTGATGCGGATGAAGCGCTTCGCGACGTTCTGCTCTTCGATACCAGCGGACTGCAGCAGGAATACGAAGGGACCGGCACTGCCGTCCATGATCGGAACTTCCGGCGCTGAAAGGTCCACGTAAGCATTGTCGATGCCTAATCCTGCCATGGCAGAAAGAAGATGCTCGACGGTTGAAACCTTGGCTTCGCCGTTGACCAGCGTGGTGGACCAGCTGGTATCGCCAACGTTGTCCTGACGGGCGCGAATATCGACCGGCGGTTCAAGATCCGTGCGGCGAAACACAATGCCGGTATTTGGCGCTGCAGGCCGCAGGGTCATGTAGACCTTGTCGCCTGTGTGCAGGCCCACGCCGGTAGCCCGGATAATATTTTTGAGCGTACGCTGCTTGATCATTTTTGTTGGTACCCGTGTAGGCACAGCCAATTAGGAGCGGATGCTAACACAGTTTTAACCTGCGGCAATAGCAAACCATACCGTACAGTCTGATTAAACCTTCATGCTTCCTTCATATCTGAAGGCAATAAGCAGACAGAACCTTGCTCCCGATACCATCGAGCATCTCGACACAACGCCCGTGCCTGGGACGGGAATCCGGCACGGGTGTCGAACCAACAACTCAGGCAGGACCTGACTTGCCAGCCATGCGCCACTCCGGACGCATAGTCACTGCTCGCACACGAACGAACCAACAGTCCGAACGCTTAGCCAGCACACTTCGGCGCAAAAATCGTGCCGAGTCGTCATCTATCTCGCGTAAAGCACGCGCAATAGATGCGATTTCAAATGGACCAGCTAAACGGGCATTTGTTCAATAATTTCACGCCTCCTTAGCGATTCTTTTCAAACTCAGTCCGCCTGACGGCGCAGAAACGCCGGAATATCCAGGTAATCGAAGCCCGGTTCGGCACTCTTGGCCGGTACGCCATTCGCATCGGCGCGGGCGTGGTGGCTCACCGTCGTCGCTTCCGGCTGGGCATAGTCGACCACTTCATTACCCGTACCGGTACGCAGCACGACCGGACGTGGACGCATCTGCACCTGCTGGGTTTCGACCATGCGCATCGGCTGACGCGAGGCGGCGGCACGGTTGAGGCCAGTAGCGACCACAGTGACGCGCACATCGTCCTTCATGTCCGGATCGAGTGAAGTACCAATCACCACGGTGGCGTCTTCGCTGGCGAAGTCGTGGATGATCCGACCGATTTCGTCGAACTCGCGCATGGTCAGATTGGTGCCGGCCGTAACATTGACCAGGATGCCGCAGGCGCCGTTGAGGTTGACATCTTCCAGCAGCGGATTCTTGATCGCCGCTTCCGCCGCGGCCTGCGCACGGTCATCGCCGCGGGCGGTGCCCGAGCCCATCATCGCCAGGCCCATTTCGGACATCACTGTACGCACGTCGGCAAAGTCGACGTTGATCAGGCCAGGAGCTGTGATCAGGTCCGCAATACCCTGCACGGCGCCCTGTAGCACGTCGTTGGCTGCCTTGAACGCGTTCAGCAGGGTCACGTCGCGACCCAGCACGCTGAGCAGCTTCTCGTTGGGCACAGTGATCAACGAGTCGACATGCTGCGACAGGTCCTCAATGCCCTTCAGGGCGACCTGCATGCGCCGACGACCCTCGAACGGGAACGGCTTGGTGACCACCGCCACGGTGAGGATGCCCTTTTCCTTGGCCAGCTGCGCCACCACTGGCGCCGCGCCAGTGCCGGTACCGCCACCCATGCCGGCGGTGATGAACACCATGTCGGCACCTTCAAGCATCGCTTCGATGCGTTCACGATCTTCCAGCGCGGCCTGACGACCAACCTCTGGATTGGCACCGGCGCCAAGACCCTTGGTTACGTTGCCGCCCAGCTGTAAATGAGTGCGCGAGCCGCAGCTGGTCATGGCTTGCGCGTCGGTGTTGGCGACGATGAATTCGACGCCTTCGATGTTGGCATTGAGCATATGGGCCACGGCATTGCCGCCGCCACCGCCTACGCCGATGACTTTGATGACTGCATTTGGTGCGAGCTTATCGATGAGTTCAAACATTTCCCGTCCTCCTAAAGAGTTGTTGTCGTTGTAACCAGGGAACGCGACTCCTTGTCGGTCCATGGTGGTGGGCTGGTTCCATCCGCCCTGGGTGACAACTCCATGCGCCACCCGAAAACGTTGCTGTTAAAAAAACCTGTTGTTCAAAAACCTGGTCGTTCGAAATCAGAAATTCTTGGTGATCCAGCCGCGCAGCTTGTCGACGATGCCGCCGACACTGCCGCCGGCTGGTCCGCTCACGCGCATGCCGCCGGACCGCGCGCCATGCAGCAACAAACCAACGCCGGTGGCATGCAGTGGACTGGCCACGACTTCGCCCAGACCGCTGATCTGCTGCGGTACACCGATGCGCACCATCTTGTGGAAGATCTCTTCGGCCAGCTCCAGCGCGCCTTCCATCTTGGAAGCGCCGCCAGTCAGCACCACGCCGGCAGCGACCAGGCTCTCGTAGCCGGAGCGACGCAGCTGGTCCTGCACCATCTCGAAGATTTCCTCGTAGCGCGCCTGCACGCTTTGCGCGAGCGACTGTCGGGCCAGCCGGCGCGGCGGTCGATCGCCGACGCTGGGCACCTGGATAGTCTCCTCGGCATGCGCCAGTCCGGTCTGCGCGCAGGCGTACTTGATCTTGATTTCCTCGGCATGCGCCGTTGGCGTATGCACACCATAGGCAATGTCGCTGGTCACCTGATCACCGCCGATCGGCAGCGAGGCGGTGAAACGGATCGAGCCCTGCGTGTAGATCGCAATGTCGGTCGTGCCGGCGCCGATATCGACCAGGCAGACGCCCAACTCGCGCTCGTCGTCGGTCAGCACGGCCTTGGCACTGGCCAGCGCCGAAGGCACCAGCTCGTCGACCGACAACCCGCAGCGCTGTATGCACTTGGTGATGTTCTGCACCGCCGCCGCTGCGCCGGTGACCAGATGCACGTTCGCCTCCAGCCGCACACCGCTCATGCCGACTGGCGAGCGAATGCCGTCCTGGCCGTCGATGCGATATTCCTGCGACTCCTTATATAGGACCTTGCGATCGGCCGGGATCGCGACCGCACTGGCCGCTTCCAGCACCTGCTCCAGATCGCCTGCGGTGACCTCGCGGTCGCGAATCGCCGCGTTGCCATGCGAGTTGCGCGTCTCCAGATGACTGCCAGAAATCGATGCAACCACCGAGCGGATATCGCAGCCCGCCATCAGCTCGGCCTCTTCCACCGCGCGCTGGATCGAATGCACGGTGGATTCGATGTCGACCACCGAACCGCGCTTCATGCCACGCGACACATGGGTGCCGATGCCGATCACGGTGATTGGCTCGCCCGGCTCGTACTCACCGACAATCGCCACCACTTTCGAGGTGCCAATATCGAGGCCGACGACCAGTTGTTTGTCGTTGCGCGGCTTCATAAGGAGATACTCATATGCGGGTCGGGCCTCCAGCGTGGGTAGCGATCGGCGGTTGTGGCCAGCGCACGGCAAATCCGTTGGTGTAGCGAAGATCGGCGTAGGCGAAGGCGTCGGCATGACCGACCGTCATCTGCGGATAAACGTCGAGGAAGCGGCGCAGCCGACGGCCAGCCTGGTCGCGATCGCCGATCACGATCTGCGCACCGCTGGCGGTGGTGACGCTCCAGCTGCCACGCTCGGTCAGCGCAACGCCGGTGATTTCCAGATGCGTACCGGCGAAGGCCTTGTGCGTCTCGGCATAAAAGCTAACCACCTCGGCCAGCCGATCGTCCGGCCCATGCAGGTTCGGCAACGCGCTGGTGTCATCCGTACCAGGCGCATCGAATACCAGACCTTGTCGGCTGATCAGCTGCTTGTCGTTCCAGCGCGCAAATGGCTGACGCTCATAGATACGAAGCAACAAGGTGTCGGGCCAGCGCTTGCGCGCCTCCACTGACTCGACCCAAGGCAGCGCGGCGACCGCTTTCTGCACCGCATCGAGATCCAGCGCGAAAAAGCCCTTGCCAAGTCGTGGCAACACCACCGCACGCAGCTGATCCGCAGTGACGTGTTTGAACTCCGCCTGCACGGTGAGCTGGGTCACGGGCCACCGATTGGCCGCAAACCATCCGCGCAGCACGCCGACGATCGGTAGCGCGACCAACGCGATGGCCAGGCACCAGGCGATGAGGCGGACGGTGCCTCTCATGAGCCCTCCCGAAAACTGGTCTCGAGTACGCGCCAACAAAGCTCTTGATAGTCGATGCCCGCTTCGGCAGCGGCCTTGGGCACCAGCGAGTGCGAGGTCATGCCCGGTGCGGTATTCACTTCCAGCAGCCAGTTACGACCAGCGGCATCACGCATCACATCAACGCGTCCCCAGCCGGCGCAGGCCAGCGCGTCGAAGGCGCGCAGCGACAACTCGCGCAGTGCCTGCTCGGCGGCGCCATCCAGGCCAGGGCAGATGTACTGCGTATCGTCGGCGATGTATTTGGCGTTGTAGTCGTAGTACTCGCCCTTCGGCACGATGCGGATGCTGGCAAGCACCTGCCGATCGAGAATGCCGACGGTGAATTCACCGCCGCCTTCGATCAGCGTTTCCATCATCAGGTCGCCCGGATATTTCGCCGCCAGCGCCACCGCTGCATCCAGATCCTTTTCGTCAAAAACGCGCGTTACGCCAACGCTGGAGCCTTCCCAAGCCGGTTTTACCACCAGCGGAAAACCGATCTCGCGCGCGGCGGCATGCATGTCCGCTCCGCGCGGCAACGCCTTGAAGAGCGGCGTCGGCAGGCCGATCGCCTGCCACACCTGCTTGGCGCGAATCTTGTCCAGCGACAGCGCCGAACCGAGCACGCCCGAACCGGTAAACGGCACGCCGAGCGACTGCAGCGCGCCCTGCAGCTCGCCGTTCTCGCCGCCGGCACCGTGCAGGATATTGAACACGCGTGCGAAGTGACCGGCACGAACCGCATCCAGCAAGGCCGGAATGCCGTCGATGGCATGTGCATCCACACCGCGCGCCTTCAGGGCAGCCAACACACCGCGACCGGAATCCAGCGACACCTCGCGCTCGGCCGAACTCCCGCCCATCACCACGGCAACACGGCCGAACTGGGCTGGGTCGGTGATCTGGTTTCGCCGGATTTTATTAAACATAGGGTTTGACTGACTCATGATTTATGCGTCCTCAGCTCACCGGCCTGCGATAGCTCCAGTGCTGCGGCACCGATGTCGCCCGCGCCGAGCAGCAACAGCAGATCGCCGTCGCGCAACAGGGTCGGCAACGTGTCCTTGAATTCGCGCGGATGCTCGATCAGCACCGGATCAACCTTGCCGCGTGCGCGCACCGCACGCGCCAGCGCGCGGCCATCGGCGCCAGCAATCGGTGCCTCGCCGGCGGGATAGACATCCGTCAGCACGAGCACGTCGGCTTCCGCCAGCACATTGGCAAAGTCATCCAGCAGATCACGCGTGCGGCTGTAACGATGCGGCTGAAAACCCACCACCAGGCGACGCTTTGGCCAACCACCACGCGCGGCCTCGAATACCGCGGCGAGTTCACGCGGGTGGTGACCATAGTCGTCGACTAGCAGCACGCTACCGCGATCGAGCGCGATTTCGCCGCGAGCATGAAAGCGTCGACCGACGCCCTGGAAATGTTCCAGCGCGTGCGCCATCGCCTCGGCTTCCACACCGAGCTGCCAGCCGATAGTGACCGCGGCCAGCGCGTTCAACACATTGTGTCGACCAGGCAGATTCAACTTCATGGGCAGCGCATCAGCGCGAGCCGGCAACACCACATCGAAGTGCATCTCGAAGCCGTGCTGGGTGATGTTGATGGCGCGCACATCGGCGTCGGGCGTATCGATGCCATAAGTCATCACGCGACGCGTGGTGGACTTGGCCAGCTCAGCCACTTCCTCATCATCGACGCACAACACGGCCAGGCCGTAGAACGGCAACCGATGTAGAAAATCGGCGAAGGCTTTTTTCACCTGTGCGAAATCGCCGCCGTAATTTTCCAGATGATCGGCATCGATATTGGTGACCGCCGCGATCACCGGCGACAACAGCAGGAACGAGCCATCGGATTCGTCAGCTTCCGCTACCAAATACTGACCGGTGCCGAGCCGTGCGTTGGCACCGGCCGCATTGAGCTGGCCGCCGATCACGAAGGTCGGGTCGTAGCCTGCTTCGGCCAGCACGCTGGCGGTGAGGCTGGTGGTGGTGGTCTTGCCGTGCGTGCCGGCGATCGCGATGCCACGGCGAAAGCGCATCAGTTCGCCCAGCATCTCGGCACGCGGAATCACCGGAACACGCGCGGCACGTGCAGCGACCAGTTCGGGGTTGTCCTTGCTGATCGCGCTTGATGTCACCACCACATCGGCATCACCGATATGTTCGGCGGCATGGCCTACATGCACGCTGATGCCAAGCTGCTGCAAACGTTGCGCGGTGGGCGAATTGGCCCGATCCGAACCGGACACGGCATAGCCGAGATTGTGCAGCACCTCGGCGATGCCGCTCATGCCCACACCACCAATGCCAATGAAATGCACGCGACGGAACGTGCTCATCAAATCCTCGTGGGCATGCAGGCGGCGCAGTGTCATGCGGCGACCTCCATACAAGCACGCGCAATCACTTGCGCCGCGTCGGGTTTGGCCAGCGTGCGCGCGGCGACAGCCATCGCAGTCACGCGAACGCGGTCATGCAGCAACGCAGAAAGTCGCTGGGCCAGTTGCTGTGCGTCAAGATCACGCTCCTGAATCAGTTCGGCCGCACCGATCGCAACCAGCGCTTCGGCATTGCGCGTCTGGTGGTCGTCCACCGCGTGCGGGAACGGCACCAGCACAGCGCCCAGTCCTGCAGCCGTGAGTTCAGCCAGCGTCAGCGCGCCGGCACGGCAGACAGCCAGATCGGCCCAGCCGTAGCTGCCTGCCATGTCATCGATGAAGGGCACGACTTCGGCTTCGACACCGGCTTGCGCATACGCAGCACGAGCCTCATCGAGACCGCGACTGCCGCACTGATGCAGCACTTCCGGACGTTCGGCCAGCGTCAGCTGCGCCAGCGCTTTCGGCACCGCCAGATTCAGCGCACGCGCGCCGAGGCTGCCGCCAAGTATCAGCAGTCGCGGCGTGCTGGTGCGGGCGCCGATGCGCTGTGCCGGCTCGAGTAGCGATGCGATGGAAGCACGTACCGGATTGCCCACCCACTCGGCATTCGGCAACGCATCTGCGAAACCCGCCAGTACGCGTTTGGCCAAGCTCGCCAGCTTGCGATTAGTGAATCCCGCCACGCGATTCTGCTCATGCACCAGCAGCGGCCGGCGCAACAACCATGCCGCGAGGCCGCCGGGGCCGGCGACATAGCCACCCATCGACAGCACGCTGCGAGGTTTGGTTTTGCTCAACACCCGCAGCGAGGCGCCCAGCGCGCGCAGCAACATCAGCGGTGCCAGCAATCGGGTACGCAAGCCTTTGCCCCGCAAGCCACCGACCGCCACCGTATGCAGTTCGATCTGGTGTGCCGGTACAACTTTCGTCTCCATGCCGCCGACCGCACCGAGCCACACCACCGGTATGCCCTGCGCGCGCAGACACTCGGCCACCGCGAGGCCTGGGAAAATGTGGCCACCGGTGCCACCGGCCATGATCAGCACAGGCGCGGAAGCGGTCATGCGGCCATTGCCTCGCCCGGGTGAATGACGGCAACATTCGCATCAGGTGCTGACGCCGCCAATGACATGCGATTGCGCACTTCGCGCGCGTCGAGCGCGCGATTGATCTCAAACGTCGCGCGCAGCAGCACGCCGGCCATCGCGCAAGTCAGCGCCATCGATGAGCCACCGTAGCTGATCAGTGGCAAGGTCAGCCCCTTGGTTGGCAGCGCGCCGAGATTCACGCCCACCGACACGATGGCCTGCATCGCGATCATCAGCGAAATACCAAACGCCACGTAGCCCGCAAACCGCTGGCCAATCTCGACACCCTTCAGGCCCAGATACAGACCGCGCCCCACTACTATCGCGAACAGGCCCATCACCAGCACCACGCCGGCCATGCCCAGTTCCTCGCCGATCACCGCGAAAATGAAGTCGGTATGCGCCTCCGGCAGGTATGACAGCTTCAGCACGCTGGAACCCAGACCGACACCGGTCCATTCGCCACGGCCGATCGCCATGAGTGATTGGGTCAGCTGAAAGCCGTCGTCAAACGGATGATCCCAGGGATGCATGAACGTCGTCAGTCGCTTCATGCGATAGCTTTCGCCAGTCGCCGCGACATACAGCAGCGGCATCAACGGAAGACCCATCAAAAACAGGAAGACCGGACGCGCGCCACCTAGCCAAACCATCGCGATGCTCACCGCAATCACCAGTGTGGCCGAGCCGAAGTCCGGCTGGGCGAGCAGCAACAGCACGATGATGCCGGCAACGGCAATCGGCTTGATCAGGCCCATGAAGCGCGTCTCGACGCTTTCGCGATGACGTACCAGGTAGCTGGCGATGTAGATCACCAGGATGAGCTTTACCGCTTCCACCGGCTGGAAGGTGGTCACCAATAGATTCAACCAGCGCCGTGCGCCGTTGATGCGCATGCCAAAGTGCGGCACGAAGACAGCGAGCAATAGGACGAAGGCAAGGGCCAATAGCGGAAACGCGTACTTCTCGAATAGCTTCAGCTCGGTGCGCATCACCATGCCGGCTGCCAGCATGCCGAGGCTGAGAAAGATCAGGTGCTTCTTGAGGAAATAGAACTGCCCCAAGTGCTGGCTATCGGCTACCGCGATCGAGCTCGAAGTCACCATCACCACGCCCACGCTGGCCAGTCCGATCAAACCGATCAGAAGGAGCATGTCGAAACGGCCGCGTGGACCTTCGCGGCGTTTTGCCTGCGTAGTGTCGAAGTCAAACATCAGCGCACCTTCAACGTGGCAAGACCGACGAGCACCAGCACGACGCTGATGATCCAGAAACGCACGATGACGCGGGGCTCGGGCCAGCCCTTCAATTCGAAGTGGTGATGGATCGGCGCCATGCGGAAGATGCGCTTGCCAGTCATCTTGAAACTGGCCACCTGCAGCATCACCGACACGGTTTCCATCACGAACACGCCGCCCATGATCAGCAGCACGATTTCCTGCCGCACGATCACCGCCACACAGCCAAGCGCCGCGCCCATCGCCAGCGCGCCGACATCGCCCATGAACACTTGCGCCGGATACGTGTTGAACCAAAGGAATCCGAGGCCCGCACCGGACAATGCACCGCAAAAGACGGCCAGCTCACCGGCGCCGGGAATCGACGGAATGCCGAGATATTCGGAAAATAATTTGTTACCGGCGAGGTAAGCGAATACGCCCAACGCGCCTGACACCAGTACAGTCGGCATGATCGCCAGACCGTCTAGGCCGTCGGTAAGGTTCACCGCGTTGGAGAAGCCGACGATCATGAAGTACGTCAGTACGACGAAGAACAAGCCCATTGGAATTACCACGTGCTTGAACACCGGCACGTACAGCGCGGTCTCCGCAACCGGCAAGGTACCCACCGCATGCGGCGCGCTGTAATAGAGGAATAGTGCTGCACCGACACCGAACACCGACTGCCAGAAATACTTCCAGCGACTGGCCAGGCCACGACTGTCCTTCAGCACTAGCTTGCGGTAATCGTCGTAGAAACCGATCGCACCGTAAGCCAGCATCACCGCGAGCACCGTCCACACGTAGCGATTGTGCAAGTCGGCCCACAGCAGGGTGGCGACAACGACCGAGAGCAGCACCATCACGCCACCCATCGTAGGCGTACCGGCCTTGACCAGATGCGTCTGCGGACCGTCGGTGCGAACCACCTGCCCTGCCTTCAACGCAGCCAGTTTTCGGATCAGCGCCGGACCGAACAGCAGTGACGTTGCCAGCGCGGTAAGCGCAGCCATGATCGTACGGAAGGTGATGTACTGGAAAAGATGGGGGGCGGTGAAATGCCGGGCCATCCAATCCGATAGTTCAAGCAACATCGGATGCCCTCCCTTTGTTGGTGTCTTCCGTGTGAGCGTGTTGCGTACTGGCATCAGCGCGATCGCCCAGCGCGGCAACGACCTGTTCCATGCCCGCGGATCGTGAACCCTTGATCAGGCAGGTCACGCCGTCGTGCAGTTGATTCTTGAGTGCAGCGATCAGGGATACCTTGTCAGCGAAGTGCTCGCCTTGCGCACCAAATGCTTCAACGGTAGCTGCGTTCAGAGGACCCACCGCAAACAGGCGATCGACACCGCTGTCGCGCGCGCGCTGGCCGATACCCGCATGCAGCGCCCGGGCATCGGTTCCGAGTTCAGCCATGTCGCCCAACACCAACCAGCGTTCGCCGTGAGCCAGCAGCAAGGTGTCGATCGCCGCCATCATCGAACTGGGATTGGCGTTGTAGCTATCGTCAATCAAGGTCCAGCCACCGCGCGTCGTGATGCGCCGCAGCCGGCCTGACACACCGCTGACCTGCTCCAATCCGATGACGATGGTGTCCAACGGAACCTCCAGCGCCAGAGCAACAGCGGCAGCAGCCAGCGCGTTGGCTATGTTGTGGCGGCCAGGGAGGGGCAGCGACACTTCGGCATCGCCCTGCGGCGTGCTGAGTACAAAGCGCGAACCATCGATGCCCTGATCGAGAATGTCGGCGCCAACGTCAGCCTTATGATCAAGCCCGAAGCGCAGCACCTTGCGCGAGCCGACCAGCCCGGCAAAGAAACTGGCAAAGGCATCATCGGCATTGATGATGGCGACGCCGTCAGCGGGTAGCGCCTGATACAGCGCACCCTTGGTTTCCGCCACGCCTTCGATACTGCCCATCCGTTCAAGATGCGCCGGCGCAATGAGAGTGACGAGGCCAACATCGGGCCGTGCAATGGCAGCGAGGTAATCTATGTCGCCCGGCTTGCCTGCGCCCATCTCGAGCACCGCAAATTGCGTGTCCTGCGGCATCGACAGCAGAGTCAGTGGCAGGCCCAGTTCGTTGTTGTAATTGCCCGAGCTGACGTGAGTGCGGCCGTGGCGTGAAAGGATCGATGCAGTGAGCGTCTTCACCGTAGTCTTGCCGTTGGAACCGGTGATGCCGGCCACCCGCACGTGGTGCTGCGCGCGTACAGCGCTGGCCAGATCGCCCAATGCCAGCGTGGAGTCCTTCACCAGCACCTGCGGCAGCGCGCCCTCGATCGTGCGTGTGACCAGCGCAGCCACGGCCCCACGCGCGGCGGCATCGGCGAGGTAATCGTGACCGTCGGCGTGCTCGCCTTTGATGGCGACGAACAGATCCCCTGGCACAACCTTGCGCGTATCGATGGCTACGCCACTGATTTTGATATCCGTACTCGCGGTATCCGCGCCGAGCAGGCGGCCGTGAGTCCACATCGCGATGGTATTCAAAAGCATCATGCGCGCGGCTCCCAGCTCATCCGATCGAGCGCGGCGTGCGCCACGGCCAGATCGTCGAGCGGGCGCTTGCCCGTCGCGCCTTCCTGATACGTTTCGTGCCCCTTGCCGGCAATCAGCACCACGTCGCCGGAATGCGCGAGCTGCAGCGCTTCGCCGATCGCTTTTGCGCGATCACGCTCCACCGCCATCGATGGTGACGCGACCATGCCGGCAACGATCTGCGCCACGATGACGTCGCCATCTTCGCCACGCGGGTTGTCGTCGGTGACAATGGCCACATCGGCCAGCCGCGCAGCAATCCCGCCCATCAGCGGACGCTTGCCGGCATCGCGTTCACCACCGCATCCGAACACACAGATCAGTCGGCCGGTGCAGTGCGCGCGCAATGCGGTGAGCGCCTGCTCCAGCGCGTCGGGCGTATGTGCATAATCGACAACTACCAGCGGCATGCCATGCAGTCCACCCAGCCGGCTCATGCGTCCATTCACAGGCTGCAGGCTTTCGAGCGCACCGACGATGCGTTCGAACGGTTCACCCAACGCGCCCAGACAGGCCGCCACGGTGAGCAGGTTGGCCACATTGAAACGACCTAGGAGACGGCTATTCACCATGCGCGTACCCCACGGTGTACGCAGCCGGAACAGCAGACCTTCTGGCGAGGTAACCACATCGCTGGCGATGATGTCCGCATCACCCACACCGGTGCTGCTGACTCGCAGCGCCTGCACGCCTGCGGACAAGGTGGCCAGCAAATCTGCGCCGTACGCGTCGTCGGTATTGATGACGGCGACCTGCAGACCTAGCCACGAAAACAGCTTGGCTTTGGCTGCGCCATAAGCCTCCATGCTGCCGTGATAATCCAGATGATCGCGGGTGAGATTGGTGAAAGCGGCCACCTCGAAATCGACAGCGGATACGCGACCTTGTTCCAGCGCGTGCGAGGAAACTTCCATCGCTACATGGCTGGCGCCGGCATCGCGAAAATCGGCCAACTGCTGCTGCACCGTGATCGCGTCTGGCGTGGTGCGCTCGCCTTCGAGCAGCTTGCCATGCAGGCCGACACCCAGCGTGCCGATGCTTGCCGCGCGATGACCGAGAAACGTCAGCGCCTGTGTCAACAGCTGCACGCAGGAGGTCTTTCCATTCGTACCGGTGATGCCGACCACACGCATCGACTCGGTGGGACGATCGTAAAAGCGCGCAGCGATTTCGCCGACCTGATCGCGCAGTCCATCGATCCACAGCAACGGCACATCGAACGGCGCGACCTCGACAGCGGGCGCTTCGGCCAGCACGACCTGCGCGCCACGCTGTATGGCGCCAGCCGCGAATTCGATACCGTGACCCTGGGTTCCACGCAGCGCAAAGAAAGCATCACCGCGGCGCACGCGGCGCGAGTCGAGCGATAGTCCGGAGACAACTATGCGTGCTGCGCCCCTTGCCTGCGCCACTTGCGCATCGGCAATACCCATCAGCAACTGGTCGAGTTGGCCGGTGCTCATGGCGTCGCCTCGTCAACCGGCGCTTCTTCGATATTCGGCGCCTCTGGTGGCTTGCTACCGGTCAATCCGTTCTGATCCTGCACAGGCCCGCCGACATACCAGCGACCGATGTTGTCGGGCGGGATATCGAGCAAACGCAGCGCGCCGTCCATCACCTTGGCGAACACCGGGCCGGAAACCAGACCGCCGTAGTAGCTACCCTTCTTCGGGTTGTCGACCACCACGGCGGCGACCAGACGTGGGTTGGTCGCTGGCACGAAGCCCGCAAACGCCGCGCCGTAGTTGTCTTTGGAATAACCGCCGACGGTGGCCTTGTGCGCGGTCCCGGTCTTGCCGGCCACTGTGTAGTTGGCAATCCACGCGTAGGGCGCTGCGGTGCCACCCGGCTGGGTGGTGGTTTCCAGCATGCCGATGAGCTCTTTGGATATCTGCGGTTCGATGATCGTCTTGGCATCGTTCTCGCCACCCTTGATAAAAGTGGGTGGATGCATCACGCCGCCATCGGCAATCGTCGCGTATGCGTTGGCGAGCTGCAGCACAGTGACGTTGAGGCCGTAGCCGTAGCCGAGAATGGCCTTTTCGCGCAGGCCCCAGCCGCCGCCAGGCTTCAGGTGACCGGACGCTTCTCCGGGAAAACCACTGTTGGTGCTGGAACCGAAACCGAACGCGCGGTAGGTGTCGTACATCAGACTGGTGTCGAGATCGGCCGCGATGTGTGCAGCACCCACATTGCTCGACTTGGTGATGACGCCCGTGGGCGTGAGTACGCCCCAGTTATGCGTGTCGTGGATGTCGTGCCCGAGAAAGAACCAGTGTCCACCCGTGGTGTCGATCAACGGGCTGGTCGGCGTGAACTTGCCGCTGGATAGCGCTGCCGCCATCAGAACCGGCTTGATCGTCGAACCCGGCTCGAATACGTCGGTCATCGAGCGGTTGCGGCGATCCGATGCTGCCGTACTCACCAATGCGTTAGGGTTGTAAGTCGGCAGGTTGACCATCGCCAACACTTCGCCGGTCTTGACGTCGAGAATCACCATCGAGCCGGAGTCGGCGTTCGACTTCTCGATCGCCGCCTTCAGCTCGCTGTAGGCAAGAAACTGCACGCGGCGATCGATGCTCAGCGTGAGATTGCGACCGGGCTGCGGCGCGCGTACCTGCTCGACGTCTTCCACGATGTGACCCATGCGATCGCGGATCACGCGCTTTTCGCCTGGCTTGCCGGACAGCCAGTCGTCATAGGCCAGTTCCAGACCTTCCTGACCGTGATCATCGATATTGGTAAAACCAAGCACGTGCGAGGTCACCTCGCCGGACGGATAGAAGCGGCGAAATTCGCGCTGGCCATTGACGCCAGGAATGCCCAGATCAAGCACGGCCTGTGCGGCTTCCGGCGCCATCTGGCGACGCAGAAACAGAAACTCGCGGTCGGAGCGTTGCTCAAGGCGCTCCTTCAATTCTTCGGCATCGGTACCCAGTGCCTGTGCCAGCTGAGGAATCCGGTCTTCGTTCTCGAGTACTTCAGACGGGTTGGCCCAGATCGACATCACCGGCGTGGATACCGCCAGCGGCTCGCCGTTGCGATCGAAAATCGTCCCACGCGAAACCGGAATCGGCATCTCGCGCAAAAATCGTGCATCACCCTGACGCTGATAGAACTGCTTGCCGACCACCTGCAGATCGAAAGCACGGGCCATCAGCCCAAGCGACGCAAGCCCGAGCAGGCTGACCACCACGGTCATGCGTTTGCTGGCGCTAGGGCCGGCACTATGCCGACGGCCCTGTCGCGATGATGGGGTTGGCTTGCGCGTAACCATCAGTGCAGCAACCGGATGTCTTGCGGGCGCGGGTTGAGCATGCCCAGTTTTTGACGCGCCTGGTCGTCGATGCGGCGTGGCTCGGCGTACGTGGCCTGCTCCAGCTCGAGCTTGCCGTATTCGATATTCAGCTCGTCGCGCTGGTTCTGCAGGGTCGTGAGAATGACGAACAGCACGCGGCTCTCGTGGCGTGTCCACACCACGCCGAGCGCGCTGGCCAGCACGGCCGCGAGCAGGATCAGCATGATGAGTGCGCCGATCGCCTTCATGCATGGCCCTCGACTGACAGCTTTTGCTCGGAAAGCTTTTCCGCCACACGCAGCACCGCAGAACGCGAACGCGGATTCACGGCAATTTCGGCGTCGGAAGGAAACTGCGCCTTGCCGATCGCAACCAGTCGCGCGGCAGTGACAGCCACCGGCGGCCCGCGTCGACTGTTCTGCACGCGACCGGACTGATCGCGGATGAACATTTTCACCGCACGATCTTCCAGCGAATGGAAGCTGATCACCGACAGACGACCACCCGGACGCAGCCGTTCCAACGCCGCGTTCAAGCCCTGCTGCAGCGAATCCAGCTCGCCGTTGACATGAATGCGCAGCGCCTGAAAGCTGCGTGTGGCCGGATGCTTGCCCGGCTCACGTCGGCCGACGATGCGCTCGATCAGTGACGCCAGCTGACCGGTGCGGGTGAACGGCTTGGCATCACGATCTTCAACGATCGCCCGCGCGATGCGGCGACTGTGGCGCTCTTCGCCAAACGTCCACAGCACGTCGGCAATTTCACGATCGGTCGCGCTGGCTAGGAAGTCGGCCGCGCTTTCGCCTTGCGTGGTGTCCATGCGCATATCCAGCGGCGCATCGGCCATGAAGCTGAAGCCGCGCTCGGCCTCGTCCAACTGCGGCGACGACACCCCCAGATCCAGCAGAATGCCATCTAGGCCTGCGGCGGTTTCGTCCCATTCGGCCATGGTGGAAAAATTGGCGTGGCGAATCGATACGCGCGGATCGACAGCGAACTCGGCCTGGGCGGCGGCAATCGCCTGCGGATCACGGTCCATCAGCAACAACCGACCGCTGGCGTCGAGGCGCGACAGCACGGCGCGAGCGTGGCCGCCGCGTCCGAATGTACCATCGAGATAGCGCCCTCCAGACTGCACAGACAGTCCCTCCACCGCTTCATCCAGCATCACCGGGATGTGCCGCAATTGCTGCTCGGCCATGTGCACTCCCGCTCCCATCCTGCGTCTGTTGCTGCACCCGGTTAAAGGCGCAGATCTGCCATCTGTTCGGTAATTTCGTCCTCGCCAATGGTTTGGCGAATCTTGGCGAGATGCGCCTGTTCGCTCCAAAGCTCGAATTTGTTGCCCATGCCCAGCAGCACAGCTTTTTTCTCGATGCCCGCCGCCGCACGCTGACTGGCCGGGAGCAGAATTCGCGCCGCACCATCCGGCTCGACTTCGGTCGCCGCACCCACCAGCTTCATCTGCATATCGCGATGCGCCGCCTTGACCTTGGGCAACGCATTCACCTGATCGCGCACCTGCTCCCACTCCGCGTACGGAAACAACCACAGGCAGCCCGACTCGAAGGGGTTGTAGGTGATCACCAGCCGATTCGCGCACTCGCCCGCAACCTGCTCCCGATAGGATGTCGGGATGGCCAGGCGGCCCTTGTCGTCGACAGTGATGGCGGTTTCGCCTTGGAACACGATGCGCAGACTCCACTAAAACCCACGATTTCACACGTGAACCCACGATAGTCTCGCCACATGAGACTGTCAAGGAAATTTCGCTTGTGAATCAAGGAGAAAGGCGAGATTGTGTTCGTATTTCCAGCGCTTTCTCACAAACCTATGCAAGGTGCTTGAATACGCAAGTTTTTTTGTGAAACAGGCATAGCTTGCGGCAACGCGATAGCAGCCCATTCGATGGCATTCGGGTTCAACCCGATGAATCGGCGTTCATGCCCAGCCGATCCCACGCATCACCACCGGTGCGGCTAATGCCGTACCGGTGGTGAAACACGCTTTGAAGAGGTGGAGTCGGCCTGTAAGCCGGGTTCTGTACGTCTTGCGACGCGACAGTCATTCCTCTCGGCCAGACGTCACCGTCTGGCTCCAGCAACCTACCCGGGAACAACGCGGGCCGCGTTATCGTTCCCCTATTTGGTCTTGCTCCGAGTGGGGTTTACCGTGCCACGCGACGTTAGCCCCGCGTGCGGTGCGCTCTTACCGCACCCTTTCACCCTTACCACGCACATCCGAAGATGCCGTTCGGCGGTCTGCTCTCTGTTGCACTGGCCGTCAGCTCACGCTGCCCAGGGGTTACCTGGCACTCTGCCCTGTGGAGCCCGGACTTTCCTCGATACGCTTGCGCGCGACGCGACTGTCCGGCCGACTCCGTGTGGAAGTATAGGGGAAGCGACACGCTGACAGAGCCGCGTAGGTTGGCGGCGAGCGCCAGCGAACCCCAACGAAACTCCACCTTCATCGAAAATGTTGGGGTTCGCTGCGCTCACCGCCAACCTACGCGCCAGTTCGTGGTTCCGCGCATTCGTTACTCCTCATTCCCCGGCTGATAAAGCAGCTTTCGCGGCGCACCACTGATAACCGCCGCCAACTTGGCCGCCTTCGCGGGCGGCAATTCATCTCGCAAAATCGCGAAGACGCGCCGCCCTTCGGCAAGTTTCGCATCGGCTTCCTCACCACGGCCGGCAATGAGAATCACGTGCTCGCCGCGCTGCTGATCGGGGTCGTTCGCCACCCGCGCCGCCAGATCTTTCAATGGCTCACCCAGCACCGTCTCGAACATCTTGGTCAGTTCGCGCGCCAGCACCGCTTCGCGGTCGCTACCGAAAATATCGCGCATATCGGCAAGGCTCTCGGCCACGCGATGCGATGACTCGTAGAAAATGACCGTACGCGCATCTCCAGCCAATTCCTGCAGTCGACTGCGTCGCGCCGCGGCCTTCGGCGGCAGAAAACCTTCGAACACGAACCGGTCGCTGGGCAAACCGGCCACCGACAAGGCCGCGATCGCCGCGCAGGCACCGGGCACCGGAATGCAGCGAATGCCGGCAGCGCGCGCCGCGCGCACCAAACGAAATCCCGGATCGCTGATCAAGGGCGTGCCGGCATCGGAGATCAACGCCACCGATTCACCCGCCAGCAACCGCCGCACGATGGCATCCACCGCATCGCGCTCATTGTGCTCATGCAGCGCAATCAACGGCGTATCAATGCCGTGATGGACCAGCAGCGGGCGACTGTGCCGCGTGTCTTCGGCGGCGATCACCGCAACTGCCCGCAATGTATTGATGGCACGTGCGGAAAAATCCTCGCGATGACCGATCGGGGTGGCGACCACCCACAGGCTGCCTGACTGAACTGATGACATCGTGAATTCCTGTGCCGCGAGTCGGCAAGTCGATCGGCTATGATCGCGCATTGCTGACCATGACGATCAAGGGATTTCTCATGCGCCTCATGCGCCATTCGCGAGCCGCAGCGATCGGACTGCTTTTTTCATTGACGCTGAGCAGTTGCGTGCCGACCAACGTTCAACGCTCGCCGGCTGATGTTGCTGCCGAGCAAAGCGCCGACGCGCTCGCCAGACAGGGCCAGTTCGACCAGGCAGCACAGGCATATCTCGCGCTGGCCGGGCAATCGTCCGGCAACGCCGATCACTATCGCCTGCTGGCCGCCGAAGCGTGGCGGCAGGAAGGACAAATACAACGCGCCGCGCCGACACTCGCACTGATCAAGCGCGACCGGCTGACTGACAACGAACCACTGCGCCTCGATCTGCTGCGCGCCGAGCTCGCGCTGAGCCAGCACGACGCTGCAACAGCGTTGCAACTCACCGCGCAAACCAATGCCACGATTCCACCGGAATTCCAGCTGCGCCTGCTGGAACTGCGCGCGCGCGCTTTGGAGGAGAGCCGCGACTACTGGGGAGCCGCGCGCACTCGTGTGCAGATGGACGATCAGCTGAGCGGCATCGATCATTCGCAAAACCGCCAGCAGATACTCAGCCTGCTCGGCAAAGTGGGCGTCGACCCACTCAAACAGCGCGCGGCAGCGATGAAACCCAGCGACCGCATGCTCACATGGGTCAACGAAGCACTGACTCAACTTGGCGTGACCGTGGCCGGGCCGCAACCGTCGCTGCAGCAACCGGTCGGTACCTTGCTGCCGGGCGCGGACGCCAACGTGCGCGAGGGTTACAAGGTGCCGCAGCAAATCGCGCTATTGCTACCCGGCGATGGCAATTTCGCAGCGGCCAGCGAGTCGGTGCGCGAGGGTTTTTTCACCGCCTATATCGATGCCGGACACAATCACGCGCCGCGTCCCAGCGTGCGCGTCTACAACAGCCACGGCACCGCCGATGGTGCAGTCAAGGGCTACCAGCAAGCAGTTACTGATGGTGCGCAACTGGTCGTCGGCCCATTGACCCGCGGTGAAGTGGCCGCTGTGTTCAGTCAGAAAAATCTTCCCGTGCCGCTGCTGGCGTTGAATCATCCAGACGACAAGCAACTGCCCGGCAATGACACCAGCGAGTTCGGCCTGCTACCGGAAACGGAAGGCGCGCAGGCTGCTGACCATATGGTCGAACGCGGCGTGCGGCATGCTTATGTGCTGGTCTCGGGCGACGACTTCGCGCAGCGCGCTGCCAATGCGTTCAAAGCTGAATTTGCCGCGCGTGGCGGCGAGTTGGTCCATATGACTACCTTGACGACATTTACCAGCGCGCTTGCCGGTCTCAGTTTCGATAACGCGGCCAGTGATGCAGGGATCTTTATCAGCATGCGGCCGAACCAGGCGCGCTTGCTGATTCCACAGCTGGCTGTTGCCAACGTGCACCTGCCGGTATTTGCCACCTCGCATATTTACGAGGGCACGGATAACGCCACGACCAATCGTGACCTGGAAGGCGTCGAATTTTCGGATGCGCCGTGGCTGTTTAACGCCCAGCCGGGCCTGCCCAATCATGACGATATCGCCACCCAGCTGCCGGCCGCACAAGGGAGTGCCGCGCGACTGTTCGCTTTCGGCATGGACGCGTGGAATCTGGTGCCCTATCTTGACTGGCTGCGTAGCCACCCCGGCAGCTACCTGCCCGGCGCCAGCGGGCAACTGACCGCGGATCAGTTCGGCCGCGTTCGCCGCGTGTTGATCTGGGCCAAATTTCAGGACGGTTTGGCACGACCGATCAGCGGCAGCCTGGAGATGGATGACGTTCCCGCCAGCGCGCCACCTACGGGCGATCCAACATCCACGCCACCCGACACCATTGCGCCAGCCAGCTCTGCCAGCAGCAACGCGCCTACAAGTACCGATCAGCCAACCGGCCACTGATGCGCGCCATCGGGAATGCCTTCGAGCAACGCGCCTGCGCCGAACTCGAGCGCGCAGGTTTGAAATTGCTGGCTCGCAATTACAACACGCGATTCGGCGAGCTGGATCTCGTAATGCTCGACGGCAACACAATCGTTTTCGTCGAAGTCCGCTACCGAAAGCACTCCGCGCATGGCGATGCCGCGGCATCGGTGACAGCGAGTAAGCGCACCAAATTGATCAAGGCAGCGGAATTCTGGTTGGCAGAAAATCCCAAACGCGCGAATTCAATTTGCCGATTTGACATATTCACTTACGACGGACTGCCCGAAAATGCGCGTGGCACATGGCTTTGTGACGCATTCGACGCTAATTGAATATAACAAATTTGTAACACTAGCTTTATAAAATTCGTTGGGGCAGAATCAAGTTATACGTTGTTCAGGGTATCTTCTCTGTAGACGCCGAAACGCAGTGCCTTATGGTGCTCTGATTTCGAAAACACAATAGTTTTTGTGAAGTTAGCGGTAGCTATCAAATAGCGTGCCGAGCCAGGGGTCAGAATGGAATCGGAAATTTCTACATCGTGGGAGCGGGGGCTCTCACTGCAAAGTTATCGGGGATTGAGGCAAAAGCCTACACACCTTGTAGCTTTTTTCTGTCGCTCTCCGGCGAGCTTCGCTGTACGAGAACGCGGGGCAACTCACTTACGCTTATCCGCCGCCACCGATTTCGGATGGCACGCTTTATTGCGCGCCATCGTATTGAAATGCCGCGACACCACACTCTTTATTAATCCCGACTCATTCCCTTCCACAAATTTTGCGAGTGCGATGTGAATAAGGCCTTCTCAAACACCGCCCTGATGGGCGTTCCCATTCTTTTGGCTTTCGTGATCGCTGGATGCGGCACGCCGCCGGCGAAGGATTTCGGCGGCTCCTGGAAACCCGTCAATCACTTCCAGGACCAGACCACCGAAATACCGCTGGCGCAGGCCTACACGTTTTATGCCTCGCCGATGGATGGCACCCTGAAAACCATGCTCACGCGCTGGTCGACGGATTCGGGCATGACGTTGTCCTACCAGCTGATGTCCGACTACACGCTCTACAAGCCGGTAGCGCAAATTCACACACGGGATATCCGATCCGCCGCCGCCGAGTTGAATGCCATCTACGCTGCGGAAGGAATTTTCATCACCATCAACGACAAGCAGATTCTGGTCGGGGTAGCGGATGTGTCCAAACCTGATGCGTCGGAGACAAAGCCAGCGTCGACCGCGACCAAGCCGCCTGCGCCTGCGAGCATCAAACGATGAAAACGACTATTAACGTTGTAACAACCCATCTGGATTTTTGCTAATGGCGGACAAGAAAACAGCCAGTCGAAAAATTGACGACACGGTCAACCGATCGGTCAATTTCGAGCTGACCATTGCAGATTTCGCCAAGCGCAGTGAACGGCGTGCTTGGTTGGTTGCCTTTTCCGCGACCATCGTGGCGCTGATTCTGCTGGGCGGCTACTTCTACATGCTGCCACTCAAGGAAAAAGTCCCTTACGTCATCATGGCCGATGCCTATACGGGTACCAGCTCCGTCGCGCACCTGACCGAGGATTTCACCAACCGTCAGATCACCACTAGCGAAGCGATCAACAAGAGCAACGTCGCGCACTACATCATGGCACGCGAGTCTTATGACAACTCGACTATGGCGTACCAGAACGGATGGATTACATCCATCGTCATGTCTTCCCCCAAAGTCGCCAACGCATACAAGAATCAAGTTCTGTCGACGACGAATCCCGATAGTCCATCCAAGCTATATGGCAAAGATAGTTCGCTACAAATCAATATCCTCAGCATCTCTTTACATGGCGATGGGGTCGGTCAAACCCCTAAAAGTGCCACTGTGCGCTTCCAAAGGAGCGTCTACGACAAGACAAGCGGTTCGACCAAACCATTGGACAGCAAAATCGCCACCTTGGAATTTACATACATGCCTGATCTGCGAATGGATGACCAATATCGGATTGAGAATCCCCTCGGCTTTCAGGTTACCGACTATCGCGTCGACAACGATTATGAGTCGTCCGCACCGGTCGCAGTTCAGGGTGCGCCGATTGCCAACAACGCTCAGCCAGCCACTGCGGCCAACGCCAATGCTGGCCTGCCGGCAAGTACGTCCACTGCAATCACGCCTCAAACCATGCAAACAGGTTTGCCCTCGCAGCCACCCATTCCACAGCGTGAAGCTAGCCAAGTCACAGCTCCGGGTGTGCCTGCCTCGAACAATACCGCCAATGGAGTGGGTCACCGATGAACCAACCAAGCAAACTGGGTCTGGCGGGTGTCATGTGTCTGGTCATGGCCAGCATGGCATTTCCCGTCAAAGCACAAGTGATGGAGCAGTACGAGTTTCAACCCGATCGCATCTACCCTGTGCGCACCGGATTGGGCATCACCACCCAGATCGAACTGAGTCCCAACGAAAAAATTCTCGATTACAGCACGGGCTTCAGCGGCGGGTGGGACCTGACGCGGCGCGAAAACGTCTTCTATCTGAAGCCGAAGAATGTTGACGTCGACACGAACATGATGATTCGTACAGCGACCCATTCCTACATTTTCGAACTGAAGGTGGTCGCCACGGATTGGAAGACACTCGAGCAGGCCAAGCGCGCCGGCGTTCAGTACAAGATCACCTTTACTTATCCAGGGGCCACCAGCTTCGCGGCTGCGGCCAGCAAAACCGCTGACGTATCCGAATTGAATACGTCTCTGGTCAAAGAGCGCGACTACAACTTCGACTACAGCTATGCCACACGCAGCAAGGCCGCGCCCTGGCTGGTACCTATCACCGTGTATGACGACGGGCGCTTCACCTACATCAAGATGAGCGATCTGAAACAGTTTCCCACCGGTAATTTTCCCACTGTCTATATGCGCGAAATCAGACATGGTGGAGACGTGTTGGTCAACACAACCGTGGAAGGCAACACCATCGTCGTTCACGGCACCTATGCCTACCTGGTCATTCGTCATGGCAACAATGTCGTTGGTCTGAGAAGGAACACTCAAAAGTGAGCTCAAATACTCCTAACCAACCCGGCGATGGCTTCGATCGCGAGAACGCGCCATCACCCGACCGCAACGACCCACTGGCGAGTAATCCATACTCCAATCAGTATCAGAAAAGTGCGGCTCCCGACCTAGATGCCAATGCGCCGACATTGAAATCCAGCGATTTTCGGCAAATGAATCGCCGCGCGCTTTTCTACCTAGCGGCAATTGTCGTATTGCTGCTCGCAGTCGCCTTCTGGCTCATCAAGAGCCCTTCAAGCAAAGCACCTGCTCCCAAGCAAGCAGAAACCATTACTGTGCCTCAGGCGCCTATAGCTCCACCGCCGTTGCCTGCCACACCGTTGGTTCAAGCTATTCCCCTCAACACAGGGCAGACGCCACCCTTGCCGATGGTCACCCAAACTGTACAGCCTCAGCCTACGAAACAGCAGGGGCCAAGCTTGCTTGAGCGCCGCCTTGCGGAAGAACAAGGCAATCCCACTTCCGAAACGCCGCCAGTATCCGCAGCGAATCCACCCAAGGACCCGGGCGATCAAATTGGTGAAATGGAGGATTCCAAGACCAGCGCTCAGCCGCTGAGCAATCCAGACACCATCATGGTTCGGGGCACCTTTATCCGTTGCGTGCTGGAAACCAGGATCATCAGCGACTATCCAGGCTTTGCTTCATGCGTAGTTACCGAGCCTATCTATTCTTTCACCGGAAAGCGTTTGCTTTTACCCAAGGGGTCAAAGGTGTTGGGTAAATACCGGGAAAAACCCATTATCGGCAATCGCCTTGCTGTCGTCTGGGACCGTATCATCACACCGACTGGCATCGACGTGAACATGTCCAGTCCAGGCGTCGATGATCTCGGCAGTTCCGGCAATCCGGGTTACCTCGATTCGCACTGGGGTAGCCGTATCAGCGCCGCGCTGCTGATCAGCATGCTCAGCGATGGGTTCTCGTATGAGGCGGCCGAGCACGGCCCAAAGACCACCGCCCTTTCAGGTAGCGGTGTCGCGGTGGAAACTCCATTCCAGAGCAATACGGCGCAGACCCTGCAAACATTGTCTCAGCAGGCGGTGCAAAGTGCAGCCAACCGACCTGCCACGATCACCATCAATCAAGGCACCATCATCGATGTCTACGTCGCGAAAGACGTGGATTTCAGTGGTGTCGTGTCCAAATTCTGATTCACTCAACGCACGGTAACGGAACACCTATTTGTATGGACGACGCTACACCCATCGCCGAAGTCTCGAACGAGTTCCTGGACTACCAGTATCAAGTACTGGGTGTGCGGGACTTCATGGCGTCGCCCGAAGTCACCGAAATCTGCATCAACCGCCCGGGCGAGTTGTACTTGGAAAACCGCGACGGCTGGCAGCGCGTCGAGGTGCCAACACTCACCTTTGAACGTGCTCGACAATTCTGCACATCGGTAGTCAACGAGAGCAAGACCGGCCAGCGCATCACCGACATGGATCCGGTCGTATCGCTGACCTTTCCCACCGGCCAGCGTGCGCAATTCGTCCTACCGCCGGCGGTCGAGGCAGGCAAGGTCTCGATCACCATCCGCATACCCTCCAGGCACGCCAAGACCCTGGCCAATTACAAGGAAGACGGTTTCTTCGATCAGATTCTCGAAGACACGCACAAGCTCAGCGACCACGACCGCGAGCTGCTGGACCTCCGCGCCCAGCGCAACTATGCAGAATTCTTCAAGAAAGCGGTTTTGTACAAGAAGAACGTGGTCGTCTCCGGCGCTACCGGTAGCGGCAAGACTACCTTCATGAAATCGCTGGTCCAGCACATTCCGGACAATGAGCGGCTGGTCACCATCGAGGACGCGCGCGAGCTATTCATCGAGCAGCCCAACGTCGTGCATCTGCTGTACTCCAAGGGCGGCCAGAGCGCAAGCAATGTCACCGCCAAGAGCTGCATGGAAGCCTGTCTGCGCATGAAGCCCGATCGCATCATCCTGGCCGAGTTGCGCGGCGACGAAGCGTTCTACTTCATCCGCAACTGCGCATCGGGCCACCCCGGTTCCATCAGCAGCTGCCACTCCGGCAGTACCGAGCAAACCTGGGATCAACTCGGGCTGATGGTCAAGGCATCCAACGAAGGCGCCGGCCTGGAATTTGCCACCATCAAGCGCCTGCTGATGATGACCATCGACATCATCGTGCACATCAAGTCGCACGCTGGAAGTCGCTACATCACCGGTATCGACTTCAACCCTAACCGGCACTTGTCGCAGGAGGCTGCATAATGACTCTATCGAATTCGCAGCTCCGAAAGGCAAGCCCATGCTAACCGGAATGGAATTGATGTCGTGCCCCAACCAGGCCGTGCCGGCCGAGGTCATGCACCACATTGTGCATGTCGAATCCGGCTACAACCCCTTTGCCATCGGCGTTGTCGGCGGTCAGCTGGTGCGCCAGCCGCAAAGCCTCGATGAAGCTGTCGCTACCGCGCAGATGCTCGAAACCAAGGGCTACAACTACTCGCTCGGTGTGGCGCAGGTGAATCGCAGCAACCTGGCCAAATATGGTTTGGATACCTATGCCAAAGCCTTCGACCCCTGCCTCAATCTATCCGTTGGCTCGCGCATCCTCAACGAGTGCTACTACAGTTCGGGTGGCGATTGGGGCAAGGCTTTCAGCTGCTACTACTCCGGCGACTTTGTCACCGGTTTCCGTCAGGGCTATGTGCAGAAAGTTTTCGCCTCGATGAGCCAGAACGCGCAGCCCGATAGCAGCGGCGCGGCACCTATCCCGTTGCAGTCGGGGGCAGTGACCGGCGGGCCCCGGCTTGTCTCGCGCGCCGATATCGTCAGCGGCATACATGCACCCATCGCACAACAGGACACCGCCGCTTATCGCGTCTCCATTCGCAGCACTAGCGTGCTGGATGCAATCGCCGCGCCGCTGGTCACTGCTGCCGTCGCTGCTGTGGTCCCCACCGCCAGCACGCCCGATCCGAAAATTGCCGCCGCAACCGCGTCAGCGACAGCGCCGATCCCGGCTACCGAGGTAGCCGCGCCCAGCGCGGACATCTTCGTGCCCAAGGTCAGCTATCTGGGTGATCCATCGGAATCCTCCTCCAAGAGTCCCGAGAGTAATAGGCAATCCAAACCACCAGCGACGCAAGCCGTCTCGCAAACCACTGCACGCAACCCAGTTGGCGATCCGACCGACCTGCGCCAGAAAGGAGGCGACGATGCCTTCGTCTTTTAAGTGGAAGCGCTCCCCAGGGCCGGGCTCAATGCATGAATCGGATAATTGCCGATGGCCAAGCCAGCACGACTTCGCTGTTCGCTATTCAACGCACTACCGCGCAAGGCATATGGTAACCATCAATCGTGGTCGGCCAAACCACCGATCCTGTCGACTAGGCGCGGGGATCAGCGGCATGGTTTTGAACGCATTGCCGTCGTATCAGAACAATACCGATCAATCGATCGGCGCAGTATTCGTCATGCAGGCATCCTGTTGCCTGCTGCGATGGCTCACACCAGGGCCGCAGTATCGCCTCGGATCAGCGAGGTGCTTTGCAACAGTCGTAAGCTGTGCGCAACACAGCTCTTTCTTCAGGGATGCGGCACCCGCCCGCATTCGTTTAAATCTTTCCTAAAAGGAATCCGAGATGAAAATTCAATTGTTTGCCGGCAGCACCGAAAGCACGGAATCCAGGCGCTCGCTTTTCAACGCCTATTTCAAAATGGTTGTGGTCGCCATGCTGCTCGTGCCTTGCATAGCATTCGCTGACAACGAAGCCTGTACTACGGTTGTTACCTCTATGGGTACCGTCAAAAGCTTGTTGAGTGCGATATCCGTCATAGTGGTGACCGTTGCAGTCATCTTTGCCGGTTACCAGATCGCCTTTGCGCACAAACGCATCTCCGAGGTAGCGCCCGTTCTCATCGGTGCGGTGCTGATCGGTGCTGCGGCACAGATCGCCACCATGTTCATTACCGCTGGTACCTGCTGATCGGTTCTGCAAATACTCATGCATAAAAACGCATTGTTCCGCGGCTGCACTCGCCCGCCCATGTTTTTGGGAGTGCCTTATATCCCCTTCTTCGTGTGCGTGGGCGGCTGCTTTTTGCTGGCCGTCTACTTCAGCTTTTTCATCCTTTTTCTGATCCCGGTGATCATCTTCATCATGCGGACCATGGCCAAGCGCGATGAGATGATTTTCCGGCTGATCGGCCTGCGTCTGCAATTCCGCATGAGAATGAGAAACCTGTCCGAAAACGATGGCATGTGGGTATTCACCCCCAACAGCTACCGCGGCCACAAACAGGAACCTTGACGAAGCGGCCCCGGCATGTTCCGCCGGGGTATTTCATGTGAACTAACCGGTACCGAAACATGTTCAGCCCCGACACCCCCATCAGCGAATTTCTGCCGCTGTCCACACACGTCTCGCCTACGGTGATCAAGACCACGGGCGGCGATTTCATGCTCAGCTGGCGCATGGGCGGCCTGCCCTTTGTCGGCCGCGATGAGTGGGAGCTGGAACACAAGCACAACACCTTCAACCGCCTGCTGCAAACCTTGCGCGCGCCGGATTTCGTCAACGTTGCATTTTGGACGCACGACATCCGCCGCCGCCGCAAGCTCACCGATCACAGCCATTTCCAGCATGCCTTCAACCAGCAGATGTCCGATGCCTACTATGGCGCGCTCTCCACACAGAAGCTGATGCAGAACGAGCTGTACCTGACCCTGCTCTACCGCCCCATGGTCAGCGGCAAGCGCTT
Source organism: Rhodanobacter sp. A1T4 (assembly GCF_014207185.1). Classification (GTDB taxonomy): domain Bacteria; phylum Pseudomonadota; class Gammaproteobacteria; order Xanthomonadales; family Rhodanobacteraceae; genus Rhodanobacter. The sequence goes on along the minus strand of NZ_JACHCP010000004.1, from coordinate 274,840 downwards.
CGCCGAAAAATCCACCGACGTAACCCAGTTGCAAGCCGAGCAAGAACAGGCCGTCAGCACCATCCTTGAGCTGGCCGGCAATGTCGAGGCGGTGCTGAAGGACTATGCACCCTACCGCATGGGCATGTATGAGGCCGCCAACGGCGTGGTGTTCTCTGAAGCCCTGGAATTCTTCGGCTACCTGCTCAACCGCATCGACGAACCGGTGCCAGTGCTCGATGCGCCGGTGTACCGCTATCTGGCGATCAGCAAGCAGCGCTTCTCGGCCAAGACGGGCGACTACGTGATCACCACGCCCACCGGGGTCAATCATTTCGGCGCCCTGCTTAACCTCAAGGAATTTTCCGATGGTAGCTATCCGGGCATCCTGAACGGGCTCAAGTACCTGGACTTCGAATACGTCATCACCCATTCCTTTACCCCGAAAGGACGGCACGATGCGCTCAAGGCACTGGAGCGCACCAAGGGCATGATGGTCTCCGCCGGCGACAAGTCCTTCAGTCAGATCGCCGAGCTGGACCACGCCATGGATCAATTGGCCTCCGGCAACTTCGTGCTGGGCGAATATCACTTCAGCATTGCCGTCTACGCAGCGGACCAGGCCACGCTGTCACTGCAGATCGCCGCCACCCGGGCGGAGCTCTCCAACGCCGGCTTCGTCACCGTGAAGGAAGATATAGCCGTCGCCGCCGCGTTCTACGCCCAGTTCCCTGGCAACTGGAAATACCGCACCCGGCTAGCCAACCTGAGCTCGCTCAACTTCCTGGGCTTGTCGCCGCTGCACAACTTCGCCGCCGGCAAGAAGGAAAACAATCCCTGGGGCGAGTGCGTCACCACCTTGCAGGCTACCAACGGCCAGCCGTACTACTTCAACTTCCACGCTACCCACCCGTCGGAAAACTCCCTCGGCGAAAAAGCCATCGCCAACACCATGGTCATCGGCAAGTCCGGCACCGGCAAAACCGCGTTGATCAACTTCCTGCTCAGCCAGGTGCAAAAGCTCAAGCCCACGCCGACCATCTTCTTCTTCGACAAGGACCGCGGCGCGGAGATCTTCGTACGTGCCTGCGGTGGCAACTACCTGGCGCTGGACAACGGCAAGCCCACCGGTTTCAACCCGTTCCAGTGCGAGTACACCGAAGCCAACGTGCAGTTCCTGTCGGATCTGGTCAAGGTGATGGCCGGCAAAAGCGTGTACTCCTCGCGCGAAGAGGAGGACATTTTCCGCGCGGTGGAAAACATCCTGGACACCCCGATCCATCTACGCAACATCACCAATTTCATGAAAAGCCTGCCCAACATGGGCGACGACGGCCTCTACGTGCGCATGAAAAAGTGGACCGCGGGCAACTCACTGGGCTGGGTGTTCGACAACCCCGTGGACACCATCGACCTTTCCAAGGCCAACATCATCGGCTTCGATTACACGGACCTGATCGAGAATCCCGAAGTCCGCGTGCCGGTCATCAACTACCTGCTGCACCGGCTGGAAGAGCTGATCGACGGCCGTCCTCTGATCTACGTGATGGACGAATTCTGGAAGATCCTCGACGGCAAGGGCGGCCTGAAAGAGTTCGCCAAGAACAAACAGAAGACCATCCGTAAGCAGAACGGCCTGGGTATCTTCGCCACGCAAAGCCCGGAAGACGCGCTGGCCAGCGACATCGCCGCGTCGCTGATCGAGCAGACGGCCACCATGATCCTCTTGCCCAATCCCAACGCCAGCCGCGACGACTACATCGACGGCCTCAAGCTTACCGAGGCCGAGTACGCGGTAGTCGTGGCCCTGGACGAGCGCTCACGCTGCTTTCTGGTCAAACAGGGCCACGCCGCGGCAGTGTGTCAGCTCAACCTGCGCGGTATGGACGACGCGCTGGCGGTGATCTCCGCCTCCACCGACAACATCGAAATCATGCACGAGGTGCTGGCCGAACGTGCCGAGGCCGAGGGAGTCACGGCCGACCAGCTTACGCCTGAACAATGGCTCAGTACTTTCTACGAAAACCGTAAAGGCAGCGGCAAAAAGCCGGCTCAACCAACCAGACCCACACGGCCGACGCGCTCGGCCACCATGTGACACGCGACACACTGGGAACACACTGCAACTTCAGCCAAGGAGAATGCCATGCAACACTCAACCACCTGCTCCAACCCCGGTCTCCGCTCTCCGCTCCTGGTGGCGTTCGCCTTGGCCTTGACTGCAATCGCCAGCGGCAGCGTCCACGCTCAAACGGGTATTTTGGTCCAAGATACCGTTCAGGAAAAAACTACGGGTTTGATGGCCACCTTCCAAAAAGTCACGGCATACGCGGAACAAGTTAAGCAATACGAACAAATGATCACCAGCGCTGAAAGCCTGGGCACCAACATCTCGCCATTTTCCAACAACCTCCAGCCGATCAGCGATCCAAGCTCGCTTATCCAGGCCAAATGCTCTGGTGGCTCCAGCGGGGGGGTCGTCGGCTCCCTGATGAGCAGCATGTCCTCGATGCTCAGTCAGAACATGGATCAAAGCCAGCAGCAAATCTGCGCGCAAATCGTCACCACCCAGGTGGACAAATACAACCAGACCGTGCTGATGCTCAACACGCTCAACGCCTACAGCACCTCGCTACAAAAGCTCACCGCCATGGCCAACGGCATCAGCAATATGGGCACCAGCAGCTCCACGACCACCCAGGCCACTACCTACAGCAGCCAGCTCACAACCCAAATGAGTAATTGGCAGGCGCAGATGAACGCCGACGACGCCATCATCAAAACCATGGAAGACCAGCAGAAGATCCTCAGCCACGTCGCACTCAACGGCAACGGCGGCGGCAGCTCCATCCTGGGCGACGCCCTGCCAGACACGGCCTTCCAGAACGCCATTGGAAACGTCGGCCCTTAACATGAAACGATCGTACAAGCGGGTCAACACGGTGGACCGAAAACCCGCCGCACCACAGGATTCAAGAGCGCAGGGCGCCACAGGGGCACGGATATGAATTTTGTCTTCTTCACGCTGATTTACGCCAAGTTGACCAGCATGATCAACTCGGCCGGCTTCGCCATGATGCAGTCGATGATGGCCTTCGTGTCGGGCATCGCGTTGCTGCTGATCACGTTGTGGATCATGGTGCTGGGCTTCCGCATCATCACCGGCCAGATGCGCGAGCCGCTGATGGGCGTGGTGGTAAACATGGCGCGTATCGGCTTCATCGTCACCGTCGCCAGCTCCATGTCGATCTTCAGCTCCGATATTTTCACTCTGACCACCACCACCCTTGGCGCGGAAATCAACCAGCTGGTCACCGGCAGCACCGATACGCTGGACGCCTCCATCGACAAGAATCTGGCCTATACCGAAGTGGCCATGAGCGCTATCGACGCCGTGCAACTGATCTCCAATGATACCCAAGACGCCGAACAGGCCAACCATGCCGCCTTTTGGGCGGGCCTGGGCACCGCCGGCCCGCCGATGACCGCCGCCGTGATGCTGCTGATGTTCACCTTTGCCCTAGCCCTGTTTGTCGGCCTGGGACCGATATTTATTCTGTGCCTGATCTTCAACGCTACCAAGCCGCTGTTCCAGCGCTGGCTGCTGTACGGCATCGGCACGCTGTTCTCCATGGCTGTGCTCAACCTGGTTACGGCGATGGTGCTGAAAATCACCGCCGGCGTGGCCGTGAGCATGTGGACCACCGCCTTGCTGGCGAAGGCCTTCAGTGTCAACGTAGAAGGCATTTCTCACCAGGCCTTGGAACAAGGCGGCCTGGGCATGATGATGACCCTGCTTATCGTCACCGTGCCGCCGATGGCCGCCAACTTCTTTCAGGGAACGCTGGGGAGTTTCATGGCTTACAGCGCCTTCGGCGGCGCTGGCGCGTCCAGCCAGCCCAGTGCACGGGGGCCCGCGGGGGCGCCAAACACACAGCAACCGAATTCCAATATTCAAAGTGGTGGCGCTAGCTCACTAAGCCACGGTACGGCTCTCGGCTCCAGTCAATCCGGCACCCATCAGGACCAGATCAAACAACCCGTTTCCGGTCCTCTCAATGCCCTTCTCGGCGGGAATGCCTACCGAATGGTCCAGGCGCCACCAACGACGCCCTCGGGCAGCTCAGGCTCGTAGCGCTGGAGGAACATCTGCATGAACACCATTCATCACATATGGATCAAGACCATCCTTCTCATGGCGGGGTTATGGCTTGCCAGCGGCGCGGTACACGCCCAGGAAGGGGCCGGCCCTTGTCCCCCAGGCATAGGCTATTACGGCACACACGATGGCATCCCGAGTTGCGGACAACCCGGCAACAGCCAAGCGCCCGCTGCGCACTACGAAGATCGCTGGGGGGCGATTGTCACGGATTTCTCCCATGGCAGCGTTGGGATGATTAATAACGCAGCAACGCAGAGCAGCGCCGAACAATTGGCCACTGCAGATTGCCAAGCTAAAGGCGGCGTAACCTGCAAAGTGGAAATTGCCTATGCCAACGAATGCGCCGCGTTAGTTGCAGGCGATAAAACCCACATTACACGTGCCGGCGCAACAGTCGAAGCGGCTATCCAGGCTGGGGTAAAAAAGTGTAGTGAAGAAGATAATCATTGCCGCGCCTATTTTTCAGGTTGCAGTCCGACCGTTCAAATTCAATAACTGATGCACTTCGCCTACGCCCGTATGAACACTATGCATCGCCTATGGATCAAGGCGATCGTACTGGTTGCTGGTCTATGGGTTACCAGCAGCGCGGTTCACGCCCAAGAAGGAGCGGGCCCGTGTCCACCAGGCATAGGCTATTACGGCACACACGATGGTATCCCGAGTTGCGGACAACCCGGCGGCAACAATCAAACGCCCGCCACGCACTATGAAGATCGCTGGGGGGCGATTGCGACTTACGAACCTAGTGGCGTTCTAGGAGCAGTGGTCAATATGCCAACCGAGATTGGGGCCAAAGAAGCTGCCATGGCCGATTGCCGCGCCAAGGGTGGTGGCTCAAATTGCAAATTCCAAATTACGTATCGCAATGAATGTGTAGTTATTATGGTCGGCGACAGAGCTTTTAACGTAACCCCTGGGGTAACGATCGATAGGGCAACTCAGTCGGGCATGCAGATTTGTAGTGCTAATGGCAATTCCAATTGCCACACTTTTTATTCCGCTTGCAGCCCAGCGGTACAGGTTCAATAACTGATGCCCTTCGCCTACGCCCGCATGAACACTATGCATCGCATATGGATCGCGGCAAAAAGCTCTGTCAGCGGAGCAAAAAGGTTCGCGCCACTGTTTGCCCTGGTAGGAGGGCTGTGCGGAGCCATGCCGGTCTGCTCAGCGGGCAATGCCACACCGAGGTCGCAAAGCTCCACCCTAGCCACTACGGCGCATTCCGCCTCGGCTGCCCTGCCCCAGGCCAGAGCCTTCTCTTCCTCACTTAGTTGGGCGTTAAACAAAGACATGGCTTACACCGATGCGCACAAGACGCTGCTTGCGCAAGGCTGGACGCCGGAGAAAGATTTGCGCTGCAAGGCCCACGTCGGTGCGAACGAAGCTCTCTGCAAGGCCACGCCAGATTTGAAGGTATGCCGGATATGCGACGAGATTCCCGAACTGAGCGCGTACAGCGATGAAGGCGATGCGGCAGTGCATTTCACCCATGCCCGGCAACGGCTGACGATAAATGCCTCCGGCTCGATCAGCGACTGGAAGGTTGCCCGGCAACGATTCGCGCTTGAGCGTCTCGGATTGGCAAGTGACCAAGTGACAAGAGAACGGAAGACCGGGTATCGAAACCATCGACCCTTTTGCGGAATGCACACGGAGAACGAGCATGAGCAATCGATTAGGCGACCTGTTTAGTAGAGGCGAAGGCGGCTACAACTCCTTCAATCGCGGCAATGCGGGCGATGCTGGCGGCCAGACCTTCGACTTCTCTCCACTGACGTTGGGTCAAAGGCCCGGCGTTGCTGGGAATTTGTCCAGCGATGGCGTTCCAAGGGCTGATGACGGAGCAAAAAGCTGCGCGCGCGAAGTTCCAAGCTCCGTTAGTGGTGCGAGAAGCCTCGGGTGGCCAGCGCTATGCCTCTTTACCGTTTGCGCCCTTCTTCTTTGCCTGCTCGTGATGACTCCCGCGCCGGCCAGCGCTCAGACCAAGCCGCTTGGAGTACCCAACGGCAATGCGCAGATCAGAATCACCGGCATTTATTCGAACATGGCTTATAGCGCGCAAGAAGGCGACGTGCTTGGCACCGAGGTTTTCGTCGTCAACACAAATCAGGGCTATTACGTCGTCTTTCAGTCGGGTGAGGGTGAGCCCACGGTTCCGGTGGTCGTTCCAGCCGAAGTATCCGGGTCATCCATCCATTTTGCGCTGCCACCCGGGGTCGTGGGGGGCACCTTTACCGGAACCATCGGCTCATCCCAGCTCACCGGTTCGTTTTCAAGCAATCATCAAGTCATCCACCTGAAGCGCAAAGCCAGTTACTGGCAATGAGCCCACATTGCTTCGCTCGCTTGCGCACGGCGCACCCGCACCAAAACCGGAGGATCGCTCATGAATGACCCGCAAACACATCTGGTACCGGTGACTCTGCCGGGTCGAGGCGATACGTTTCTCGATCAGTCCATGGTCCCCAAAATTCATACGTTCGTCGAGGAAGCCCACAAGCACGGTCTGGATATCCGTTTCAACAGCGCGTTTCGGACACCCGAACAACAGGCGGGGCTTCACCACGACCCCACCGCCATCACGCCAGCGACCCACAGCCTGCACTCGGCCGGATTCGCGGTGGACGTCAAGGACTTTATGCTTATGTCGGCCAGCGATCAGAAGATTGTTCGCGAAGCCGCGAAAGCCGCAGGCCTGCAATGGGGCGGCGGGTTCAACTCACCTGACCCAGTGCATTTTTATGCCGATCCGCCCATTGACCGGATGACGGCGATAGCCAACGCCACCAGGCAATACCAGGATTATCAGCAGCACCACACTCACCCTGCGGGTCAAAGCCAGGCCTCACTCGGGCAGGTCACCTCCGAAAAGGCGAATGCCTCGCACGAGTACGTCCTACGCCAAGATGCCCACGGCGCCGCCGTGCATGCGCTGCAAGCGGACCTCGCCATGCTCGGCTATCAAGACGGCCACGGTCACCCCTTGAAAGCCGATAGCGACTTCGGCCTCGACACCCGCCACGCCGTGGAACGCTTCCAGCACGATCACGGCCTGACCGTGGACGGCATTGCCGGACCGAAAACGCAGGAAGCTATTCACCACGCGCAGGCCAAGCACGTTGTACCCAGCCTTGCCGATCCGAAGAACCCCGACCACGCTCTGTACGAACAGGCGCGCCTCGCCGTGCACCACCTCGATGCCGGCATGGGACGTACCTCCGATCTGCAGAGCGACCAGTTGGCCGCCTCACTGGTGGTGGCTGCCAAGCGCGAAGGCCTGACCGCGATCAATGAGGTACGGCTGAGCGAGGACGGTTCTCACGCCTTCGCCGTGCAGGGTCCACCGGATTCGCCACTGCGGCACATCGCCCACGTGCAGACCGCCGAAGCGGTGAACACACCAATCGACAAGAGCAGCGCGGCGGCGCTTGCGGTAGCGTCGCCGCAGCCAACCGCACCGTTGATACCGCAACAGCAATCCAGCATGCATGCGCATTAGGCCACGCATCAACCACCAACCTCTCGGAGACAGCCATGAAACTACGCGCTCTACTCATCACTAGCGTCCTCGGCACTGTAGCCAGCCTGAGCCCGGTCCATGCCCAGGCCCCTGACGCTTGCACTATCTACAACTGCATGGCCGGCATCTCCGGCTATGGCACCAGCGGCGGTCCTGCCTGTACCCCATCCCTTATTTGGTGGAACACCCCCACCGACCCTACTGGTGGCCTGGCCGTTTACGACGAAAGCGGATTCGATGGACTTGCCTCCTACCCGGTGCGCGAGACCTATTTGACGGTAGGCTGTCCTCAGGCCAGTATCGCCACCAACGCCGCGATACTGCAAAGCATCATGAATCAATGGGGCTATGCGCTGGTGCCGGTGCCGTGAACCACTTCTCTTGATGCTGATCCTGGCTTGCATTTCGACTAGGTCGTCACTCACTCGTTCAGCCCGAAACTGGGTACTGGCGCATGGAGTTCTAGCGTTGCAACAAAAGGCACGATCGCCTCGCTTAAATTTAAGTCCATGCACCACGCAAAAGACTCAGTCGCTTTTTTACGGCTCGCCTGTAAGGGTAGATAAGCCGACCGGCGATAGTGCGCCAATTCAGTCCTGATCAGTGATGAGGCAATAGTTATGCATTTCACCATGAAAAAAAGCCTCCTGCGTAGCGGCATCGTGATACTGATGTTTGTGCTATCGGCTTGCCAACCCAATAATTCGGCGTCGCCAAATGCCAGTGCAGCCTCGGCAACGACACTAAGCGCTGCATCGTCCTCGACGGCCAGCGGCAAAATGAGCGCACCGGCAATAACATCGACCTCGGCAGCGCAAAAAACGGTAGATGCTAAATCTGCTACTGCGGCATCTTTGGTTGGCGTGAATAAAGGCATGGCGTACGCCGATTTCCGCAAAGCAGTATTAGCCCAGGGCTGGCAACCCGTCGTGGATCTGAAGTGCAAAGCCAATGTCGTTGGCGGAGCTTATAAAGAGCTATGCGCCAAAGGCACGGATTCGTGCAAGGCCTGTGACGAGCTACCCGAATTGAGTGCGTGCAGCGGCGATGCGGTATGCGCGATGAATTTTCATCATGCTGCCGATAATCAGAGCATGGAAGTCAGCACGTATGGCGATATCGGGGATAGAAATGTTCATGGAAAAGATTCACAACTCGATGTCACCGGCTGGACCGTTTCACCGGTGGCCTCTCATTGATCGACGTGTTCGATCACGCGTTGACGTACAAGTTTTGACGAAAGAGATTTCACAACAAAGCATGCACCCTTGTTGGCTATGAAAAGGAGATTTCCATGAGTAATCCCTTGTTGGATCTTATGGTTCAAGGCGAGTCCGGCGCGGCTGGCTACAACGCTTACAATCGCGGCACATACGTCGATGCCAACGGCGGTGCACACATCCGCGGCGCCAACGGGGCCATCGACTTTTCCAGCCTGACTGTCGGGCAGGTGCACGATCGGCAACATCTTAGAGCGGACGATCCGAACCGGCTGTTTGCCATCGGCAAATACCAGATCATTCCAGCAACCATGGATGGCGCGATCGACAAATTGCATCTGGATCGCAACCAACCCTTTACACCAGCCTTGCAAGACAAGGTTTTTTCCGACTACCTGATTGTTGATAAGCGTCCAGGCGTCCATGATTTCATCACCGGCAAGCCAGGAGCCACACTGGAATCAGCACAACGTGGTTTGTCTCAGGAATGGGCAAGTTTCGGCGATCCCGACAAGGGCGGCCGCAGTTATTACCCGCCACCGAATGAAGCCAGTGTCACCCTTGCGCAATCCGCTGATGCACTCAACAAAATGCGCACGCAGTATCAGGTCGACATCGGCAAGGGCATGTCGCCTGATGCGGCATGGAAGGCTGTCACTGATGCAGGCCCATCCAAGACGCAAACACCTTCGGCTCCACACTCATCGACGCATCCCAATGCCGATACACACGGCGTCTTGAAGCAGGGCGACCACAACTCCGAAGTTCACACGCTGCAACAGAATCTGGACAAGCTGGGCTATACCGATGCGCATGGCCACGCCCTCAAGCCCGATAGCGATTTCGGGGCCAATACGAAATATGCCGTGGAGGCCTTTCAGCGCGATCATCATCTCGCGGCAGACGGCATCGCCGGTCCAAAAACGCTGCATGCCATTCAGCAGCAGACGCAGATCAGCAAGGCACCCGGTCTGGATAGTCCCGCAAACCCCGATCACGCGCTATACCTGCAGGCGCAAAAGGCCGTGCATGAACTGGATGCGCGTCTGGGACGCACATCCGATCCGCAAAGCAACAACCTCGCCGCGGCGCTGACCGTCTCGGCAAAACACGAAGGCATGACCCGGATCGATCAGGTCGCGCTCAGCGAAGACGGCTCACGCGCTTTTGCGGTTCAAAACGGGGCGTTCAAGCAAACTGCAGAGGTACAAACAGCCCAGGCGGTACATACCTCAGTCGCGCAGAGCAGCCAGGCGCTGCAGCAGTCAGCGCCCAAACAGCCTGATCCGGCGCATACCCAGACCCAGGCACCGCAGCAGGGGCCACCCACGCTTATCGCGTAACTGTTATTGCGGGGTTTCACACTGGCCAGTGACTCCCAATACGCGCAGTCCGTCTTTTTAAGGACATATAAGGACGTATATAGAAATGCCCTATCGAGTCCGTTTCACCGTGAAACTCTGGCTGCGTGCGGCGACTTGCGTGTTGGCCACTCCCGTTGCGGCGCTAGCCGCGACGGATTTGCCGGCACCAGCAACGGGATCGACGCCTGAAGCGCCGCCATTGTTCGCCGCGATGGCGCTAGGCAACCAATGAAAAAATAGTGCTTAAAACATGAGGTCTGATTCAAGAAAGCAAAACTGAGATCAAACCATGCTTAGACTTTACAGGTCATCGAAACCTGCGCAAGGAGCAACCTGGAATGAATCGTATCCACTATCTCGGGATATTCGCACTGTGTTCGCTATCGTGCGCCTGCAGCGCTGGCGGTTCTGAACCATCCAACTCGGGAATAGCCGCCGAGCCATTGGCCTCCGCTGCTACGGCAACACCACCCAGCCACGCAGTGAAAGCAGCCTCTCTGAAATTGCCAGCCAATTTCACGTCTTACGCATCCGAATCCATTGGCAAAAATATTCTCTGCCATGTCGGCGCCGTAACTGGCGACGACGGCATGAATCAGAAGCCGATTGCGTATGCCGAGACCGTACAAAGCAAGCAAGTACTCTGGATTGCACAACTCAACTTGCCGCCCGATACTTTTCAGAGCCGCGCAACGCATTGCACCAGCTCTGGCGACTCGACGTTCGTCTTGTTGCAGTCTGATACGCAATCGGAGCAGACGCTGTCACAAACCCTGCTTCGCGTCGTGAAGCTCGATACACAAACCGGCGCTTTGCAGACACAGCGCAATGTCGATGTACCCAAAGCCTATTCGGCTTGGGTCGATGAAGGGGCAAGCCACTTTCAATGGCAGGGAAATGCCCTGGTCGTTTCAGGAAATTATCGACTGTCGTCCGACAATGACAATCAAGCTCAGTTTACGGTGCATTTGAATAGCAATCTCAATCCATGAAAGGAGGATTGTCATGAGCGACCAGGAAAAATTTATTGCGCATCTGTATCCGGCCGCGGCGAAAGTTTCCCAGGAAACAGGCATGTCCAAAGAGTTGATTCTGGCGCAGGCCGCCGAAGAGACAGGCTGGGGACAACACGTGTTGCCGGGAACAAACAACATCTTCAACATCAAGGCCTCCCCCGACTGGCACGGGCCAACGAAGACCTTCAATGTCTGGGAGATCGAGGGCGGTAAAAAGGTTTGGAAGGACCAGGAATTCCGCGTGTATGGATCAGCCGAAGAAGCGTTGCGTGATCGAGTCAAGTTTTTGGAAGGAAATCCACGTTATGCCAAGGCTGGACTGTTTGACGAGGGGACGAAGGGACATCTCGAGAAGGAAGCCGCGGCTCTGCAAAAAGCCGGCTATGCAACCGATCCAAACTATGCAAAACAACTAATCGCCGTAGCCAACAGCCCTGTGATGCAAAGGGTGATAGAACACGCCCAAGGGCAGAGTCCAGCTCAGCCGACGACTCACGCCGCTACCTCGCATTCAGCAGCTGAAGGTGTTCTCAAGCAGGGTGACCGCGGCACCGAAGTTCACACGCTGCAGCAGAACCTGAGCAAGCTGGGCTATACCGACGCACACGGCCACGCTCTCAAGCCCGACAGCGATTTCGGCGCAAACACCAAGTTCGCCGTAGAGGCCTTTCAGCGCGATCATCACCTCGCGGCGGATGGCATTGCCGGTCCAAAGACGCTGCATGCCATTCAGCAGCAGACGCAGATCAGCAAGGCCCCGGGACTGGATAGTCCCGCGAACCCCGATCACGCGCTATACCTGCAGGCGCAAAAAGCGATGCATGAGCTGGATGCACGACAGGGACGTACGCCCGATCAGCAAAGCAACAATCTCGCCGCAGCACTGACCGTCGCCGCTAAACACGAAGGCCTGACCCGAATCGATCAGGTCGCGCTCAGCGACGACGGCTCACGCGCTTTTGCGGTTCAAAACGGAGCGTTCAAGCAAACGGCCCAGGTGCAAACGGCCGAAGCGGTGCATACGTCGATAGCGCAAAGCAGTCAGGCACTGCAGCAAGCCGCACCTGCACAACCGTCTCCTACGCACATTCAGCACCAGCCGCAAACACCACAACAAGCCCCCCCTGGCGTCAACGTTTAATGCTCAACAAGGTAGCTTTGAGTCCTTCCAAGCTGCCGACGATTTTGGTGCGGCTGTGTAAAAGCTGAAGCAGCGAACTCCGGCGGTGATAGCTGCTTCAACCGTCGATAGTCACGCTAACGAAGACGCCGACCGCATGGCTCGCAGCGAAAGCCACTTTCGATGGAGAACGAGGTGAACCGAACGGCCATGTCGATACGCTTGACGTCCACGCTGATTCTCTTTGCTGCTGTGATCACCTCCGCTCTTGGCGCCCCCATGAAAAAACCCGACATCAAACAGAACTCACACCCGACGATGCGTTACGCACTTACCGTGACGGTCGATGGAGCACCGGGGCCGTTCGACGCCGTGAGCGGATCGGTGGATTACAAAGTCAGTAACGGTCACTGCGTTCCGTTGACGCCGATCAGCGGCGCCACCATCGCCCCCGAAAACCATGCATCAATTGCCCTCACCCGCGTCAGTGAACATGTCTACACCGGCACGATCTACGCCGACCTGATGCAGGACGAAGACTATTACGGCATGGGGGTCTGCCATTGGTCGGCTGTGGCAGCAGCAGCGACGTTCAAGGTCAACGCCATGAGTTTCAGTCCGGCGATATCGCTGGACGAGATCGTGGCGCAAAAATCGGTAACCCGCTTTTTTTCAAATCGGAGCTACCTCTCTGCTGAAAAAGGCTCGACCGATATGCTCCCTGTAGATACCGGCGAGTCGAGCGCGGCAGCGTACAAGCCGGAACTTCAAGGGCAGCTGTTTTCGATCACGCTCTCCGCCAAGGAGGCATTTCAATGACGCTGCGCGCCACCGATTACGCCCTGCTCTCACAGGATGCGTATCAGCCCCCTCAACTTAACAAGAACGTTGTGCTCGATGGCGTCACCTATCGCACGATCGACTTTGCCAATAACCCACTGAACGGCTTTCAGGCCACTGCTTATGAGCGCGCGGATACCCACGATGTGGTCATCGCCTATCGCGGCAGCGACTTCAGCCGGGCACCTCTACAGGATGGCGCCGTCGATGTCGGCATGGTTCTCGTTGGCGTCAACGCCCAAACGCCCGATGCCCTGGCTTTCACCGAAAAGGTCATCGCGGAAACCAAACGCAACGCCGAAGACAAGAATCAGCCTGTCGACATTACCGTTACCGGACATTCCCTCGGCGGCACGCTGGCCGAGATCAGCGCCGCCAAATTCGGCCTGCACGGCGAAACCTTCAATGCCTACGGTGCGGCTGGTTTGCTGCAAGGCGTGCCACAGGGCGGTGACCAGGTCATCGACAACATCCGTGCTGGCGACCCCATCAGTGCAGCCAGCCCCCAGTTTGGCGAAGTACGTATCTACGCTGCCCCGCAAGATATCGAACGACTAAGCAAGGCCGGCTACCGCAATGACAGTGGCCTGCTGAGTCCACGCAACGTGATCGAAGCCACCGATATCAGCGCGCATGGCATCGACAACTTTGTACCCGACAGCAAGACGTTGGGTCACTCGATCATGAGTCCCGAAAACGAAGCGCGCTATCGCGCAAACAGCGGCATGATTGACCGCTATCGCAACGACATTGGCGATGCCCGTGTCGTACTCTCCGCTGGCTGGGAAATACCCAAGGCGGCGATCGATGGCGGCACCGCCCTGGCGCACGCGGCCGAACACGTCGCGGAACAGGGCGCTCACGCGGTGGAACATGCCACGCATGTGATTGCCAATGAAGCAGTCAGTGTCTACGACGCCGGTAGAAAAGATTTGGCTCAAGGCGTGCGAACTGTGGAACATGCTGCACAGTCAGTAGAAAACGAGGCCGCAAAGGCATTCAGTTCATTAAGCCACCCAGGTTCGTGGTTCGGCGGCAAACCCGCAGTGACGGCTCCACAGCGACTGGACGATCCAGCTCACCCCGATTACGCGCTGTTCCAACAGACGCGCGGCGCCGTGCATCGACTCGATGCGCAGCGGCAGCGTATTCCTGATCAGCACAGCGAGAATCTGACCGCCGCGCTCACGGCAGCTGCCCGGCGCGATGGGTTGAGCCAGGTCGATCACGTCGTGCTTAGCGATGATGCCTCGCAGATCTTCGCCGTCCAGGGCGATATGAACTCGCCGACCAAGCGCATCGCCAGCGTCGCGACCGCTGAAGCCGTGCATACGCCCATCGATCAGAGCAGCGCCGCCTGGGCGCAAACTGCCTCGTCAAAACAACCGCAGCCTGCCCAGGCACCTCTGTTGGCACAGCAGGCCCAACAGCAACAAGCTCGTCACGAAACAGGGTTTTCGCCAGCACAGTAGCTACGCAACCGCGGACACTGCCCCATACCATCCGGCCAAGCGCAAGTGTCAAGGCCTCGCCACCTTGTCCGCGACGGTTCGAGAAAGCGTGCGACGACCCGAAAGAGATGTTGGACACGATGGCAGCAGGAAACTAATCTTAATGCGCCGCCGATAAAGCCGTTGAAACAAACGCACTCTAGATTCTCAACAAGCAAATAATTATCGCGTTATAACCACCGATCAGGGTAGATCTACATGAGCAAGGCCAAGTGGTTTTGGGTGGTTGGACTATTTCTGGTTGCTGTGGTTGCAGGCGAATTTTTCTCCGGCTTTTTGACCCTCGCCTTTCTTAAGCTGGGAACAGGCCAGCTGAAATGGGATACCTACCTAAGTTACCTGCGTGCATTCGACCTGCCGCAGGTTCAACCTTATCTCGGCCGGATCAAGGCGGCTGGTTATGTAGGTTTCGGGTTGCCGGTAATCATCTGGCTGACGATCTGGTATTTCATCGCACGGAAAAAGGCCCAATCCCTGCACGGTGATGCACGCTTCGCCAAGGCATCCGACCTCAGCAAACACGGCATGTTCAAGGTCTCGGACAACGGCATCCTCGTGGGCAGGTTCAAGGGCGATCTGGTTCGGCTGAGCGGACAGCAGTTTGTGATACTCGCCGCGCCTACGCGCTCGGGTAAAGGTGTTGGCGTGGTTATCCCCAACTTGCTCGAATATCAAGAGTCGACCGTTGTTCTGGATATCAAGCAAGAGAACTATGAGCTGACCAGCGGCTGGCGCGCGAGCCAGGGACAGGCGGTGTATCTGTTCAATCCCTTTGCCGAAGACCGTCGCACGCACCGCTGGAATCCGCTCAGCTATATCTCGAACGATCCCGCCTTTCGCGTATCGGACTTGATGAGCATCGCGGCAATGCTTTATCCAGACGGTGCCGACGATCAAAAATTCTGGGTCAGCCAGGCACGCAACGCGTTCATGGCCTTTACGCTGTTTCTGTTCGAAAAGTGGGACGACGATGAACGACGCGGGATACCGCTGCAATTACGCGATAAACCAACCCTCGGCGCCGTCTATCGACTGTCTTCCGGCGATGGCACCGATCTGAAGCAGTTCTACCAGATGCTGTCCCAGCAGAAATTTCTCAGCGGCAATGCGCTTTCCGCCTTTGCCAACCTGCTGTCGCAGGCAAACGAGACGTTTGCCTCGATTCTCGGCACATTCAAGGAGCCGCTGAATGCCTGGATCAATCCTGTACTCGACGCCGCCACCGGCGATGACGATTTCCTGCTGACCGACGTACGCAAGAAGAAGATGACGATCTACATCGGCATCCAGCCGAACAAACTGGCCGAGAGCCGTCTGATCGTGAACCTGTTCTTCAGCCAGTTGATCAACTTGAACACCAGGGAGTTGCCGCAGAACAACCCCGCGCTGAAATACCAGTGCCTGCTGTTGATGGACGAGTTCACATCGATCGGCAAGGTAGAGATCATCGCGCACGCCGTTTCGTACATGTCCGGCTATAACATTCGCTTGCTGCCGATTATCCAGAGCATGGCGCAGCTCGATGCCACTTACGGCAAAGACGTTTCGCGCACGATGATCACCAACCATGCATTACAGATTGTCTTCGCCCCCCGCGAGCAGCAGGATGCGAACGATTATTCAGATATGTTGGGCTACACCACGGTACGCAAGGAAAACATCACTCGCGGACGAAAACGGAGCGATGTGTCGCGTAGCCGTTCTGAGGAGCGGCGCGCGCTCATGCTGCCACAGGAACTGAAAGCGCTGGGTACTGAGAAGGAGGTATTCTTCTATGAGGGGATTCAGTATCCGGTGATGTGCGAAAAGATCCGCTACTACCAGGACCGCCACTTCACCGCGCGCCTGCTACCGAAGGTCGATATACCCAAGTTATCGATTTAAGCCTGCGCGTTCCTGCGCAAGCGGTCTCTCTTATCAGCTCAATATGGGCATCGTGCGCCGCAGGTTGCTGTTGCCGGCCACACACTCTAACCTGCGTTGAAGCCAGCTCGCTTACTGCCTTGCCTCAGATACATGCAGCGCAAGCGCAGCCAGACAGACCAGCCACCATGGGGAATCGATGAGCATCAAATCGCGCCTGATAGCCATGAACTTTCTGCAGTTTTTCGTATGGGGTTCGTGGCTGATTACCATCGGTGCGTACTGGTTTCAGAACCGGCACTGGTCGGGCGCCCAGTTCGGCGCGATCTTTTCGACGATGGGCATTGCCTCGCTGTTCATGCCGTCGCTGATGGGCATGATCGCTGACAAGTGGATCAACGCGGAAAAGCTTTACGGCCTGCTGCATCTAGGCGGTGCGGCCGTGCTTTTGGCGACGCCGATGATCAACAACCCAACTACGTTTTTCTGGGTGATGTTGCTCAACATGATGTGCTACATGCCGACCATCTCGCTGTCGATTACGGTGGCGTATGCAGCGCTGAAGGGCGAAAGCCGCGATGTGGTGATCGATTACCCGCCCATTCGCGTATGGGGCACGGTCGGCTTTATCGTCGCGCTATGGGTCGTTAGCCTGCTGCATCTGGAAACCACCGCCGGCCAGTTTTACGTGGCCTCGGGCGCAGCACTCGTGTTGGGCCTGTACGCTTTCACTCTGCCGCCATGCCTACCCAAGCTTGACCAACTGAAGGGACGATCGCTTCTCGATACGCTGGGACTGACGTCATTCAGCCTGTTTCGCGACCGCAAGATGGCGATCTTTTTTCTGTTTGCGATGCTGCTCGGTGCCTCGCTACAGTTGACCAACGCCTACGGTGATACGTTCCTGCACGACTTCGCTACGGTGGATGCGTACAAGGGCACGATGGCGGTGCGTTATCCGGCGATCATCATGTCGATCTCGCAGATCTCCGAAACGCTGTTCATTCTGGCGATTCCGTTTTTCCTGAAGCGTTTCGGCATCAAGACGGTGATGCTGATCAGCATGCTGGCGTGGACGCTGCGCTTCGGCCTGTTTGCTTACGGTAATCCGGGGCCCGAGCTGTGGATGATCGTGCTGTCGTGCATTGTCTATGGCATGGCGTTCGACTTTTTCAACATCTCTGGCTCGTTGTTTGTCGAGGGGCAGAGTGACCCGGCGATCCGTGCCAGCGCGCAAGGCCTGTTCATGCTGATGACCAACGGCATCGGCGCCGTGCTGGGCAGTTCGCTCAGCGGCCTGATCATCGACCATTGGTTTATTCGCGCCGACGGCAGCAAGGACTGGCACGGCATCTGGATCACCTTTGCGCTTTACGCCCTGGTTGTCGCCGTGCTGTTTTCCGTGCTGTTCAAGCACCGCCATCAGCCCGGCTCGATTGGGCATGCCCACAGTCGGCGCGAGCCGGCGGCGGGCATCACGACGCACTGATCAGTCGCCCGGCAGCAGATGTTCCTGCACCCGCTGGCTGGCTGAAGCAATCAGCCGACCGTGCTCATCGAAGTGCAGCACGATGAGCCAGTTGTACACATCGCCCGGCCATTTATTGCTGCCCAGCAAGCTCTGAGTATCGCCACCGAAGCTGTCGATTAGATCGGCGATATGACCGTGATGCCACGCAATGAGAACTACCGCCGCCTGATTTTCCTTGCGCAAGGATTTAACCAGTTTGTCGACTTGTTCATCGGCATACGGTTGCTCCAATGGCAGTTGCAAACGCTCGGCAAGCGGCGTCAGCGTCAACCGGGGACGTGCGCTGGATTTGCTGTCACTGGTAGCGATCAAGCGCTGGGGCAATAGCGTTTGATCGCCATCGAGCCGCAGCGGGGCGAAATAGCTGGCATAGGCCTGGGCGCGTTGCTCGCCGCGAGCGCTCAAACCGCTGCCCTCATCCGGCTTCTCGGCATGCCGGACAATCAACACGGTGACATTGCGCAGGCCACGCGCGCCGCCATTGGCACCGTGCTTGTCTGGGTTATGCGCAAAAGCGAGCGCGGGCAGCAACAGCAGACTGAAGAAAATTTTGCGCAGGAACATGGAACGACGTCCACAGGAAAGGTGGCAGCACGATAGCACTGCGCGTGTCAGCAACCGATCGCCCGGTTCATCGCAGACGGACGCCGCCGCAGCCTTTACAATGGCCCTATGCAGATCGGCCCTTACCGCATCGACCCGCCGGTGGTACTCGCCCCGATGGCCGGCGTTACCGACAAGCCTTTCCGCCTGCTGTGCAAACGGCTGGGCGCGGGTTTGGCTGTGTCGGAAATGACCAATGCGGATCCGCTGCTGTGGCACACGCGCAAGTCCCTGCAGCGGATGGATCACGTCGGCGAACCCGAACCCGTCAGCGTGCAGATCGCAGGCTACGACCCGGTGATGCTGGCCGAAGCAGCGCGTTTCAATGTCGCCAACGGTGCCCAGCTGATCGACATCAACATGGGTTGCCCGGCGAAGAAAGTATGCAACGTGTGGTCCGGTTCTGCGCTGCTGCAAGATGAGCCGTTGGTGGCGCGCATCGTCAGGGCCGTGGTCGAGGCAGTCGACGTACCCGTAACCCTGAAGATCCGTACCGGCTGGGATCGCCAGAACAAAAACGCGCTGACCATTGCCCGCATCGCCGAAGACAGCGGCATCGCCGCGCTCGCCGTGCATGGGCGCACGCGCGCGGACAAATATGAAGGCAATGCCGAGTACGACACCATCACCGCGGTGAAAGCCGCCGTGCGTATTCCGGTGCTGGCCAACGGCGACGTGACGACACCGCAACAGGCTCGACATGTACTCGACCTCACCGGAGCCGATGCGGTGATGATCGGCCGCGGCGCGCAGGGGCGACCCTGGATCTTCCGCGAGATCGCGCATTACCTCGCCACCGGCGAGCTGTTGCCCGAACCTGCGCCGGCGGAGGTCAGCGCAATCTTGATCGGCCATCTGGAACAGCTCTACGCGTTTTACGGCGAACTGGCCGGCGTGCGCATCGCACGCAAGCATTTGGGCTGGTATGCCAAGGACCGGCCGGAGAACATGGCATTTCGGCAAGTGGTCAATCGCGCCGAATCGGCCGAGACGCAGCTGCGGCTTACCCGTGACTATTTTGCGGCGCTGAGTGCCGGCGTGCGTTTGGCCGCCTAGACGAAGCGTCAAACAACGGCCATCGCAACCACTTGCGACGGGATCGGCGCATCATCGGTGTTCACTCTTACCGTTGTGCCTTTGACGCCCGAAAACGATGACGTTGCGCCGGACGCCCTTCCCACTCGTTGCGCAATACCTGGCTGGCGGCCTGCTCCTGGCAAGCATTCTGTTGCTCGGGGGCTGCAGGGCCACGTTATTCGCAGGACTCAACAGCACCGACCAGCATCGTGGTATCGAGCAGCAGCGCAATATCGTGTTCGACGCCACGCACGATCTGGCGCTCGACGTCTATCTGCCGGAGCACGACGGGCATTCGGCCATGGCCCATGCTCCGATTGTGGTCTTCTTCTACGGCGGTGACTGGACCCACGGCAAGCGCCAGTGGTATCGCTTCGTCGGCACGGCGCTGGCCGCGCGAGGTGTGATCGTGGTGATACCGGACTACCGCAAATACCCGCTGGTAAGGATGAACGGCTTTATGCAGGATGGCGCGCGCGCCGTGGCATGGGCCCACGCACATGCGGTTGCTCTGGGCAGCGACCCGCGAGAGATCTTCGTGATGGGCCACTCCGCCGGCGGCCAGATCGCGGCGCTATTGGCGACCGACCCTCGATGGTTATCACCGTACGGCATGAAGCCGCATGATCTGGCCGGATTTATCGGGCTGGCGGGGGTTTACGACTTCATGCCGATTCCGGCCTACGAAAAGGACATGCTGGGCACGTTCGGGCGCGCCTCTGCCGACCAGGCGCAGGCGCAACCCGTCCTGTTTGTCAGCGGCTACGAGCCGCCGATGCTGCTGCTGCAGGGCACCGGTGATCATGAGGTCGATCCCTCCAATGCGCTTTCGCTGGACAAGGCCATGCTGGCCCGGCATGAGGACGTCACGCTCAAGCTCTATCCCAACATCGGCCATTCGCCGCTGCTGTTCGCGATGTCGCGACCGCTGCGCGACCACGCGCCGACTCTGGCAGACATCCTCAGCTTCATCCAGGACCACGAGCCTGTAGAGGATCGGGACCTGCAGTTGGTCCATCCCGGCAAGCATTCCTGACCTGCACGAGATTGGAAGCGCCGTTGACTTGAGCCCTCCACAGGGCTAACTTCAGCTTCGCTGAAGGTTTTCATCTTTCTATGCGAATACAAAGATGGAATGAAAAGGGAAGCCGGTATCAAGCCGGCGCTGCCCCGCAGCGGTATGTGGAAACGACCTCCGTCACAGGCACTGGGCAAACACCCCGGGAAGCGACGGACAGTAGATGCAAGCTCAACGTCCACGAGCCCGAATACCTGCCTCAGCCGGATGCGCGGCAACGCGTGTCCGTCCGACCTGGCGTTTCCGCGGGGAAGCACCGGAGCCATCGCGTCGCCGTGTCCAAGGCCAGCGCAATGGTTCTGCACGTCCCGCGAAAGCGCCGGTTCGCCCGCGGGGGCGAAGGTCAACGGCGCAGCGATGGTGCTGGCCACCCTTCGTTCCTCTTTGCCCATCATGCAAGAGGAATTTTTATGTCACTCGTTACCTATTCCGGTTTTCCACGCATCGGACTCAAACGCGAGCTGAAACGCTCGCTCGAATCGCACTGGCGCGGCGACACCAGCGCCGAGGCACTACTCGACACGGCCGCGATGCTGCGGCAACGACACTGGCAGCTGGCGGTGGATGCCGGCGCCGATGTGGTGCCGTGCAACGACTTCAGCCTGTATGACCACGTGCTGGATACCGCGGTGCTTTTCGACGCCATACCATCGCGCTACCGACCGGTATTCGATGAAAATCATCTGGACGGCTATTTCGCGATGGCCCGCGGCCACAAGCGCGGAGGCCATGATCTGCATGCGCTGGAAATGACCAAGTGGTTCGACACCAACTACCACTATCTGGTGCCGGAACTCGAAGCTGGCCAGCGCTTCGCCCTGAATGCCAACAAGCCGCTGGCCGAATTCTACGAAGCACAGGCCCAGGGTCACAAGGCGCGCCCGGTTCTGCTTGGTCCTGTGTCGTTTTTGCTGCTTTCAAAAAGCGTCGATGGCAGCGATCGCCTGGCCTTGCTCGACGCCTTGGTCCTCGCCTATATCGAGCTGCTTGGGCAACTCGCCGATGCCGGCGCGGAATGGGTGCAGTTGGACGAGCCATGCCTGGTACTCGATCTCGATGCTGACGACCACGCCGCCTATCGTCAGGCTTATGCGACCCTGGCCACCGCACGCACGCCACATCTGCTGCTGGCCAGCTATTTCGGCGCACTGGGCGACAACCTGAAGCTGGCGACCAGCTTGCCGGTGGATGGCCTGCATATCGACCTTGTACGTGCACCGGAACAGCTCGATGCTGTGCTCGATGCGCTGCCGGAAGGGCAAGTACTCAGCGCTGGCGTGGTCGATGGCCGCAATATCTGGCGCAGCCGACCCGATCGCGTGACCGCGCTTCTCAAAAAAGCGCATGCTCGCATCGGCAGCGAACGTTTGTGGATCGCTCCCTCGTGTTCGTTGCTGCACGTGCCGATCGATCTAAACGCCGAAAACGCGCTCGATGCGCCGCGCCGCGCCGCCATGGCCTTTGCGCGGCAGAAGCTCGAGGAGCTGCGCGTCTATGCCGATGCGCTGGTCGGCATACCGGAAGCCAATGCCGCGCTCGCCGCACAACAGTCGTTGCTGAAGGCGCAGTCGCAAGCACCTGGCATTGTCGATGTCGGCGTGCGCGCCCGGTTGCGTGCGCTCGGGCCGCAGGCCCCGCTGCGCCGATCTGCGTATGCCACGCGCAGCATCGTCCAGTCCGAAACGCTGGTATTGCCGCCGGTGCCAACCACCACGATCGGCTCTTTTCCGCAAACCGACGCGCTGCGCAAGGCCCGCGCCGCGCACCGCGCCGGCCAGCTGGATGACGCCGGCTACGACGCAGTGCTTGAAGCGGAGGTTGAACGCGTCGTCCGTTTCCAGGAGCACATCGGCCTGGATGTGCTGGTGCACGGCGAGCCCGAACGCAACGACATGGTCGAATACTTCGGCGAGCAATTGGACGGCTATCTGTTCACCAAGCTCGGCTGGGTGCAAAGCTACGGTTCGCGCTGCGTGAAGCCGCCGGTGATTTTCGGCGACATCGCCCGCCCTGCGCCGATGACGGTACGCTGGTCGCGCTACGCACAATCGCTGACCGACAAGCCGATGAAGGGCATGCTGACCGGGCCAGTAACCATGCTGCAGTGGTCATTCGTGCGTGATGATCTCCCGCGCGAAACCGTCTGCCGACAGATCGCCCTGGCACTCCGCGATGAGGTACACGACCTTGAAGCAGCCGGCATTCGCGTAATCCAGATCGACGAACCGGCACTACGCGAAGGCCTGCCGCTGCGGCGTGCCGACTGGCCCAGCTATCTGGCATGGGCCGTCGAGTGTTTCCGCATCACCGCCGGCGGCGTGCGCGACGCAACGCAGATCCATACCCACATGTGTTATTCGGAGTTCAACGACATCATCGAGGCTGTAGCGGCCATGGATGCCGACGTGATCTCGATCGAGACGAGCCGTTCACGCATGGAACTGCTCGACGCGTTCGTCCGCTTCCGCTACCCCAACGGCATCGGCCCGGGTGTTTACGACATCCACTCTCCGCGTGTGCCGGATTCCTCGGAAATGCTCGATCTGCTGCACAAGGCGCTGGACGTGCTGCAGCCGGAGCAGCTTTGGATCAACCCCGATTGCGGCCTCAAGACGCGGGGTTGGCCTGAGGTGGAACAGGCACTGCAGCACATGGTGACCAGCGCGCAGCAGCTGCGTGCCGAGCTGAAACTCTTGGTGTAATTGAAACTGATGCGACCCTCTCGCCAGCCGCATCGGCGGGAGGGCTCTTTTAACGTCCCGCAACGGGTCGCATGGCAAGATGCTCGATGCAAAGCTTGTCATCAAAGCCGCTTATTGTTTCGAGGATGGTTTCCGCGACATACCTTCAAAACGCTAAACAGCCGTCCAAACGGCTGAACACGCGCCCAATCCCGCCGCCCCGAAAACGGCATCGGGCTGCAAAAAGGGAAGCGGCGTTGTATGATGCCCGACTTCTTTTATCTCTCTATCCGAACGAAAGGATATAAACCCGATGTCCAGCCACCTGTTCACCTCCGAATCGGTCTCCGAAGGCCATCCGGACAAAGTTGCCGACCAGATCTCCGACGCCGTGCTCGACGCAATCCTTGCGCAGGACCCGCGCGCCCGCGTTGCCTGCGAAACCATGGTGAAGACTGGCGTGGCGATCGTCGCCGGCGAGATCACCACCAGCGCATGGATCGATCTGGAAGCACTGACCCGCAAGGTGATCGTGGACATCGGCTACGACTCGTCCGAGGTGGGCTTCGACGGCGAGACCTGCGGCGTGCTCAACCTGATCGGCAAGCAGTCACCCGACATCAACCAGGGCGTGGATCGCAAGAAGCCCGAAGAACAGGGCGCCGGCGACCAGGGCCTGATGTTTGGCTACGCCACCAACGAAACCAGCGAATACATGCCGGCGGCGATCCACTACGCGCATCGCCTGGTTGAACAGCAGACCAAGGTCCGCAAAAAGAAGAATTCCCCGCTGCCGTGGCTGCGCCCGGACGCCAAGAGCCAGGTCACCCTACGCTACGAGAACGACGTGGCCGTGGCGATCGACGCCGTGGTGCTGTCGACCCAGCACGACCCAAGCGTCAAGCAGAAGGACCTGATCGAAGGCGTGCGTGAGCTGATCCTGAAGCCGGTGTTGCCGGCCAAGCTGCTGCACAAGGGCACCAAGTTCCACATCAACCCGACTGGCAAGTTCGTCATCGGTGGACCGGTAGGCGATTGCGGCCTGACCGGCCGCAAGATCATCGTCGACACCTACGGCGGCTGGGCCCGCCACGGCGGTGGCGCATTCTCGGGCAAGGATCCGTCCAAGGTTGATCGTTCGGCAGCCTATGCCGCTCGCTACGTGGCCAAGAACATTGTCGCTGCCGGCCTGGCCGATCGCTGCGAGATCCAGGTCAGCTATGCGATCGGCGTGGCCGAGCCCACCTCGATCTCGGTCACCACCTTCGGCACAGGCAAGATCGGCGACGACAAGATCGAGAAGCTGATCCGCAAGCATTTCGACCTGCGTCCGTACGGCATCATCAAGATGCTCGATCTGATCCACCCGATGTACCAGCAGACCGCCAGCAATGGCCACTTCGGCCGCATCCCGCAGCTGGTCAAGGGTGCCAACGGCGAAAGCTACACCACGTTCTCGTGGGAGAAGACCGACAAGGCCGACGCCCTGCGCGCCGACAGCGGTCTGGACAAGAAAGCCGCGGACGCCCGCCGCAAGTAATCGCTGTTGCCGAACTGGCCAAACAAAAACCCCGCGGTTGCCCGCGGGGTTTTTGTTATTTCAGCCTTCTGAATTCGATCATCCTATCCGGCTGCAATCGACACGAAGCCGACGATTATCTGCTCACGCGGGGGCCAAACTTGGCGGTTTCTTGCTACCGGTTCGGTCAGCGAGTTTCGTCGCCCGACTGCGGTGTGGGCAGGTGCCGGCATGCGCGCCAGGACGTGGGCATGTGCCGGCACGACGGGCAACAACTGGGGCACTCTTACTGTTGTGACGATCACGACGAGCGAGGACAACAGGAGCACCCTTTCCGTTGTGGCGATCACGCCGAGCAACGGCAACAACAGGAGCATTCTTGATGTTGCGGTGGTTACGCCTCGGCATCGGCCGCGTCGCTGGCAAGGTATCGGCCTGCGCCGTGGCGATGGGCGACAACGCAGCCAGCACCTTCAGCGCCGCGCTCTCCCTCACGCCGGCCGCCTGGGCGACCAGCACGGCGGGTGTCTGCTGATTCTCAAAACCATCGTCCAGCAGGCGAGCCATCAGCTGATCACGCATGGCCGCGGTGCGGCTACCCAGCACCACGCCGAAAAGGCGGTGGCCGTCCCTGACAGCAGTCGACGCGAGATTGAAGCCCGAGGCATCGGTGAAACCGGTTTTCAGCCCATCCATGCCCGGATAGCGATCCATCAGGTGATTGTGGCCACGCACCAGCTGACCCCGGAAGACGAATTCCTTGGTCGCGAAGTAATGCGAGTCCTGCGGAAAGTCGCGATACAGCGCCATGGCCAGCTTCACCATGTCGTTCGCCGTGGTCAGCTGATCAGGATCGGGGAGCCCCGAGGCGTTATTGAAGTTCGTGTCTGCCATGCCAAGGAGGCGCGCTTGTGCGGTCATCATTTCGGCGAAGTGGGCTT
Source organism: Rhodanobacter sp. A1T4 (assembly GCF_014207185.1). Classification (GTDB taxonomy): domain Bacteria; phylum Pseudomonadota; class Gammaproteobacteria; order Xanthomonadales; family Rhodanobacteraceae; genus Rhodanobacter. Next base: position 248,809 of record NZ_JACHCP010000004.1, on the reverse strand, counting down.
CGGAACCGCCGAGGCCTTCGGCCATGACCGTGGCTGCATCATTGGCCGATTTAGTCACCATGCCCAGGATGCAGTCCTGTACCGAGACGGTTTGTCCGTTACGCAGCCCGAGCTTGGTTGGCGCCTTGTTGGCCGCCCAGGCTGAGACAGGCATCTGCTGATCGATCTGCAGCTTGCCACTTTGCAGCGCCTGAAAGGTCAGGTAAAGCGTCATCATCTTGGTCAGCGAGGCAGGATGGATCTGCTCATCGGGATTGACCGACTCCACGACCTTGCCGGTGGTCGCATCGATGACGATGGCGCCGTAGCCCCCAGCATGAACCACACTGGAAACGATGGCGAGGGCAACAAATGCCGACGCCGCAATCATTCCCCGCAGCCGATTCAACAACTGGCCTGATTTTTCGGATGCGATGGACAACGTGGCTTCCCCACTGAAGGAACCGCGGCAAATTCCCGCGTGACGCAACTGTATAGGCAAGCGCGCGCAATATCCAGAAGCAATATCTTAGATAGATCAGTTAAGTCCATGTTAGATATAATCTTCTGCCGAAAGCAATCTGAACAGACAGCGCCGGCCAGACCCGTGTAACAGCGTAGGGCTGCAGCTGACAAAAGGGCTCTTGAAGGTTTCTCCCGCAGGGCTTTAATGCAATACCGTTCCCGCCGGCGGTAGTGAGCCCATCCACTCACGATGGTCGCCCGACGGCAGGCCAAAAGCTTCCCGCACCCGATGGGCAGGAAACCCAATGTGCTTTGGCTGGATCACCACCGTGTCGGCTAGCAACCGGGTCAGCTCGGCGGCGGAATTCGCACTGCCGTGCCAGACATAGCTTTCGATCTGAAACGCAAACTGATTGAGCGTTCCGAGTACCGAGTTCGAATTGCTTTTCGCCAGCTGCAGCGGCCTGACCGCCTCGGCCTCCGCCGCTGCCATGTCGGCCGGAATATCCAGATTCAGCAGCGCTTTGAACAACGCCTGGCTGAAACGCTCGGTCACCGTCGCATACGGCGCCGCATCCAGAACCACCGCAAAACGGGTCGGCTCGCTCACCGCCAGCACCAACTGGATGCGCCCGACTTGAATCAGATTGGCCGTCCATTCGCCCAGCCGGTTCATTGGCGGCGCGGGCTCGGCTACTGGCTTGGCTTTCATGGCCTTGAGCAGTTTGGCAGTGCAGCGGAAGGCGGTCATCGTGGCAATTCCCGCATCGCCTCGACTATGCGCTGAGTTTCCACGCTGACGCGGGTGACGCGGCACAACAGGTCGATCACGTGATTCTTGTAGTCGGCGAAACGGTAAGCTGAGCAGCTCACAGCGGCGCGGTCCCTTCGCTGAGTAACGCGTAATAGCTCTGGTAGATCCAGATGCGGTTGCGACGCTGACCAGTGATTTCGTTAAGCAGACCCAGATCATGCAGTGCGGCGATGGCCGAGCGCACGGTGGGCGCGGCTACGCTGAGCGTCTTGTGGATGGTCGGCGCGTCCAGTATTGGTCGACGCACGAACTGCTCGAATACCTGCAATGCATTACCTGCGCGTCGGCCCAACCCGCGCACTTTTTCACGGTCTTCGGCAAAAAGGGCCAGGATACGCTGGGCAGTATCCACCGCCTGTTGCGACGTGGTTTCCACACCTTTCAGGAAAAACAGCAACCACGCTTCCCAGTCACCGCTGCGGCGCACGGCATCGAGTTGCTGGTAATACTGCTGACGGCGCGTCTTGAAGTAGAGGCTGAGATACAGCGAGGGCTCTCGCAACACGCCTTCGGTGCAAAGGATCAGCGCGATCAGCAGACGTCCCACGCGGCCATTGCCGTCGTTGAACGGGTGGATGGTCTCGAACTGCAGATGCGCTAGCGCAGCCTTGATCAGCGGTGGCATGGCGTCGCGATCGGCGTGCAGGAAGCTCTCGAAGGCGTGCAGGCATTCGGTCAGATGCGATGGCGGTGGCGGCACAAAAGTGGCCAGCACCGGTGATTTGCCGCCGATCCAGTTCTGACTGGTGCGGAATTCGCCCGGGTCTTTGCCAGCGCCGCGCCCACCACGAAGCAGCACACCATGGATCTCCCGAATCAATCGCAGCGAGAGCGGAAAGTTATCCTCGCGCAGGCGCTTCAAACCATGCGCTAGCGCGGCAACATAGTTGGAGACCTCTTCAACGTCGTCGATGGGTACACCCGGCGCTTCGGCCAGTTCGTAGAGCAGCAGGTCAGACAGCGAGGACTGGGTCCCTTCGATCTGCGAGGATAGCAACGCCTCTTTGCGCACGTACTGATAAAGGAACAGGGCCGGGTCGGGAAGCATCAGGGTAATGCCGTCGAGGCGGCCGAGCGCCTGATTGGCGCGCTCGAGCTGAGCGATCAGTGGAGGGGTGTAGACGAGGGCCGGTTCCGGCGGCAAGGCCTGCGGCACGAAGGCCTGGTAGTGGCTGCCGGAAAGACTGCCTTCCACGTAATCACCAGTCTTTCGTTCCATGGCGGTCTCCCTTTCCCAACGTCGCGATTGTAGATTCTTGGGAAACTTACGGCAATATTTTTTTCCTAAGATGGGTCAAGCAAAGAGCTGGGAAAGTTTCGCCCGCTTTCCGAATGCAAGGTCACTCGCACCGTTACAATAGGCGGATGTCTCTTATCCAATTGCAACGCGTCGACTTCAGCATCGGCGGCCCTCTCCTGCTCGAACACGTCGATCTGTCGATCGAGGCGAACGAGCGTGTCTGCATCGTCGGTCGCAACGGCGAAGGCAAATCCACCCTGATGAAGCTGATCGCCGGCGAGCTGCATGCCGACGACGGCGAAGTCCGCGTGCAGAGCGGCGTGGTCATCGCGCGCATGGCGCAGGAAGTACCGCAGAACACCGCCGGCAACGTGTTCGACGTGGTGGCGGAGGGACTGGGCGATCTCGGCCATCTGCTGGCCCGCTACCACCATCTGTTGCACGAGCTGAACACGCAGGCCGACTTCGATGCGCTGGGTGAAGTGCAGACACAGATCGAGGCGCAGCACGGTTGGGATCTGGACCGCCGTGTGACCGAGGTGCTGACCAAGCTGGAGCTGCCAGCGGAGACCGATTTCGCCGCGCTGTCCGGCGGCATGAAGCGCCGCGTGTTGCTGGCGCAGGCGCTGGTACGCAAGCCCGACGTGCTGCTGCTGGACGAGCCGACCAACCATCTGGATATCGAAGCGATCGGCTGGCTGGAGAGTTTCCTCAAGCAGTTCGCCGGCAGCATCATTTTCGTCACGCATGACCGCAGTTTTCTGCGCGCGCTGGCTACCCGAATTGTCGAAATCGATCGCGGTGCGCTCACCGACTGGCCGGGCGATTACGACAATTATTTGCGCCGCCGCGAGGAACGTCTGCATGCTGAGTCGCAGGCCAACGCGCTGTTCGACAAGAAACTGGCGCAGGAAGAAGTGTGGATCCGTCAGGGCATCAAGGCCCGCCGCACCCGCAATGAAGGCCGCGTGCGTGCATTGAAGGCTTTGCGCAACGAGCGCGCCGAGCGACGCAATCTCACCGGCAACGCCAAGATGGCGCTGGCCACCGGCCAGTCATCCGGCAAGAAGGTCATCGATCTGGAACACGTGCATCAGGCCTTCGGCGGCCGTGTGCTGATCGAAGACCTGAGCACCACGATCATGCGCGGCGATCGCATTGGCATCATCGGCCCCAACGGCGCCGGCAAGAGCACGTTGCTGAAGATCATGCTGGGCGATCTGAAACCCATGGGCGGCACGGCCGAACTGGGCACCAGTCTGCAGATCGCCTACTTCGACCAGCATCGCGTGCAGCTCAACGACCAGCTCAACGCGCTGGACAACGTGGCCGAGGGTCGCGAGTTCATCGAGCTCAATGGACAGCGCAAGCACATCGTCGGCTATCTGCAGGATTTCCTCTTTTCACCCGAGCGTGCGCGCGCACCGATCACGCGCCTGTCCGGTGGTGAGCGCAACCGTCTGTTGCTGGCCAAGCTGTTCGCGCAGCCGTCCAACCTGCTGATCATGGATGAGCCGACCAATGACCTGGATGTGGAAACACTCGAGTTGCTGGAAGAACTTCTCACCGAATACCAAGGCACCCTGCTGCTCGTATCGCATGACCGCGCGTTTCTCGACAACGTGGTGTCCAGTACCTTGGTGTTGGAAGGCAACGGCCAGATCGGCGAATACGTCGGCGGCTACAGTGACTGGCTGCGTCAGCGTCCAGAGAACCGTCGCCTCGGCGCCCCCCTGAAAGGAGGCGAGTGCCGGGATTCGGCGACTGACCCTTCGGCCGATAACGGAACATCAGCGACACCCGGTTCCGGCGCTCTCCGGAATGACGAGCCTGCAAAACCCAAACGCAAGCTGAGCTTCAAGGATCAACGCGAACTGGAACAGCTTCCCCTGCGCATCGAACAGCTGGAGACCGACATCGCCGGGCGCGGTGAAGCGATGAACGCCCCGGAGTTCTTCAAGCAGGATGCGGGCACGATTACCAAGGCCAACGAGACCGTTGCCAAGTTGCAGGCCGAGTTGGAAACGGCCTATGCGCGCTGGACAGAACTGGATAGCTAGAGACGCCAAAGCAACGTAGCTTCACCGCCTTGTCACATGCGTTTGATGCAATAGCCGTTTGGCCGTGTGCGCACACTATGCGAGCCGGCAATCTGACCACCCGTCACGGAATTCACATGCATCTACGCTGCCATCGCCGTCTTCTGCCCCTGCTCGCCGTTGTCGGTGTTGCCGTCAGCACCGCTGCCATCGCCGATGCTCCCGTGCTGATGGTGTCGATCGACGGCCTGCGCGCCAATGATGTGTTGCAAGCCAAACAGCGTGGGCTGAACTTGCCGGCACTAAGCGCCTTCCTGCACGAGGGCAGCTATGCCACCGGTGTTACCGGTGTAACGCCAACCGTCACGTATCCGAGCCATACCACCCTGGTCACCGGCGTGGCGCCAGCGGTGCACGGCATTTACTCGAACTACGCCTTCGACCCCGAGTGGAAAAACGATCACGGCTGGAACTGGTACGCACAGGACATCCATGTCACCACCTTGTGGCAGGCCGTGCACGACAAGGGCGGCAAGACGGCCAGCCTGATGTGGCCGGTGAGCGTCGGCGCACCGATTGATTACAACCTGCCGGAGCTGTGGCGCTCTGGTGCCGATGACGACCGCAAGCTGCTGCGCGCGGTTTCCACGCCTGGCCTGCTGGACGAGGCCGACCAGGCATTGGGTGTCTACCCGCAAGTAAAGTCCTATACCGCCGAGGACGACGCGCGCCGCGCCGAATACGCCGCCTGGATCTGGCAACACAAACATCCGCAGTTGCTGACCCTTCACCTCAACTCGCTCGATTCCGTCGAACACGAATACGGCCCTGGCAGCGCGCGGGCGAATGCGGACCTGAGCCGACTCGACCAGGTCATTGGGCAGCTGCGTCGCGCGGTAACTCAGAGCGATCCGCACACCGTGGTCGTGATCGTCTCCGACCATGGTTTCGCATCCGTGCAGCACGACGTCAACCTGTTCCAGCCGTTCATCCAGGCCGGCTTGATCACGCTGGCCAAGCCCACGCAGGGCCAGCCGGCAACGAAGCCGACCGTGACCGACTGGCAAGCCACACCGTGGCCGAACGGTGGCTCCTATGCGATCGTGCTGCACCATCCGGAAGACAAGGCATTGCAGGCACGGGTACGTGCGCTGCTGGACAAACTTGCTGCCGATCCGCAGCTCGGCATCGAGCGCATCCTCGATGCGAAAGAGATCGCCGAACAAGGCGGCAATCCGCAGGCCTCGTTCTATGTCGGCATGAAGCTCGGCTACGAGAGCGCCAGCAGTCCGCTTTCCCCGCTGGTCGGCGCACCGCAGGAACTGGGCACCCACGGCTATCTGCGCCAGCATCCGGAAATGAACGCGACCTTCCTGATCGCCGGCCCCGGCATACCGGCTGGCAAGTCACTCGGCCAGATCGACATGCGCGACATCGCACCGACCCTGGCCAAGCTGCTCGGCGTGCAGCTGCCGCAGGCCACCGGCAAGCCGCTGCTCTGATCAAACAGCGCGCAAAGCGCTCGAGGAAGCTGAGCACCCGGTACGCCAGTCGTACGCAGTACGCCGCAGCGCCAGTCGCAAGGTGATGCGACCCTCATCGTTACCGAACGTTACGGTGGCACTGAACTGGCTGTTGCCGATCGGGTTCAAGAAACATGTGTCTAGCGAGCAATTTCTCGAACCACTTGCCCGCTCATGGAATGCCGGGGCGACAAATGATCAACCGGTATTCTGCAGCCCCTGGGATACGCCGTTGACGCAGGCCACCAACGCGGCGAGCAGGTTGTCGTCGGTGGCGCCCCCGTCTCGCCAGCGGCGAAGTAGATCCACTTGCAGCAGGCTCATCGGATCGACGTAGGGATTGCGCAGGCGGATCGACAACGCCAGACGCGGATCGCCCTGTAACAGTTGGTCGCTGCGCTTGAGTTTGAGCAGCCAGTAACAGGTGCGTTCGAACTCGCCACGGATCAGCGCGAAAAATGGCTCGTGCAACGGGCCGGCGAGTTTCGAAAACGCTTCGGCGATATCCAGATCGCACTTGGCCAACACCATTTCCACGTCGTCCAGCAAGTTGGCGAAGAACGGCCAGTCACGCGCCATCTCGCCGAGCGCGTCTTCGCCGAATTCGGTGACACCGTATTCCAGCGCCGAACCCAGACCGTACCAACCGGTGATGATCGAGCGGCACTGCGTCCACGCAAACACCCAGGGGATTGCGCGTAGATCCTGCACGCCGCGCATGCTGCGCCGACTGGCCGGACGTGACCCAAGAGTCATCCGTTCGATCACGTCAATTGGCGTAGCAGTACGGAAGTAGTCGACGAAATGCTCGCGATCGACCAGCTGGCGATAGGCCTTGCGGCTATTGATGGAAAGCTGGTCCATCATTTGAACCCATTGTTCTTCGCGCTGCTCGGTTTCGCGCGGGCGCAGGCTGGCGCGCAACACGGCGCCGACGGTTTGCTCGAGATTCCGCAACGCCAATGCACGAATGCCGTACTTGCGATGGATGACTTCGCCCTGTTCGGTCACCCGCAATACGCCAGCGACCGACCCACGCGGCGACGACATCAATGCCGGCGTGATCCGCGCACCGCCGCGGCTCGCCGAGCCACCGCGACCGTGAAAAAACGCCAACCGAATGCCGGCAGCCTGGGCCAGTTCCAGCAGTTCCACCTGCGCGCGCTGCAGTCCCCAGCGCGAAGCCAGCGTGCCGGCATCCTTGCCACTATCCGAATAACCGAGCATCACCCACTGCTGATTGCCACGCGCGCTGAGATGCTGGCGATACAGCGGATCGTCGAGCAGTGCGCGCAACGTCGCCGGCGCATTTTTCAAATCATCAACAGTTTCGAAAAGTGGCGCGATGTCCAGCGGCACAACGCTTTCTGCATTCGCTTCCCGTCCCTGATCGGCTTGGACCGAATGACCTAGCCCACCATAACGAGCCAGCGCCAGCACCGCCAACACGTCGGCAGCAGAGCGGGCCATGCTGATGATGTAAAGCCCGATGGCATCGGTGCCATAACGTGTACGTGCATCATGCAGCGTCGCGAAGACATCGTGCAGCGTCTTCGCATTGGCGTCTCCACTCATCGCGAACACACGCTCGCCGCTGGCGAATGGCTGCAGTCGCTCGACGCGATCGGCCACGTCCCGCGAGAGCCAGTCCGGATCGCTGAACAATGCTGACAGGGCTTCATCGTGCACACGCGAATCCTGGCGGACGTCCAGCCGCGCCAGATGGAAACCGAAGGTACGCACGCGCCGAATCAGCCGCTTTACCGCATAGGCACCCGCGTGTACGCCGTGATGATCCACCAGGCTGCGAGCGATGATTTCGAGATCGTCCTGCAACTCGTCAACGGACGTATAACCTTCCAGATGCACATCGTCTTCGGTCGCCCGCAGCCGCGCGCCCATCAGTGTCAGGAGGCAGCGGTATGGCATGTCCGCGTGCCGCGGGCGGATGCTTGCTGCAGCCTTCGGAAAGCGCTGACGGTAGTCGGCCAGGCGCTGCGACAGTACCTCGTCCACGTGTACGCGCTGATCGGTCTGGCTCAACAGGCGAGCCAGCGTCGAAATATCTTCGACGTAATGTTCCAGCACATGCGCACGCTGGGTTGCCAGACTCGCGCCGATGGTGGCGGCACCCACGTTGGGGTTGCCGTCCATGTCACCGCCGACCCACGTCGCAAAACTGAGCAGCTGCGGCAGCGGTACCGCGACGTCGTAGATGGTCTTCAACGCCTGGGCCAGTGATTCATACAGCGCCGGCACGATGCGATAGATCGGATTGGCCAGATAGAACCCGACGTGGTGGTGTTCGTCCTGCACAGTCGGACTGACCGGTGAGGCTTCGGCGGTTTGCCAGCCAGACGACAGCGCCATATAGATGCGGTCATCGTCCTCGTGTCGCTCCTGCGGCGTGCGGGTGGGGTCGAAGTTATCGACCAGCGCTCGCACGATCGCCTGCTCCTTTTCCAGCAGCGAACGACGCACCGCTTCGGTGGGATGCGCGGTGAATACCGGTTCCACCTGCAGGCGGTCGAGCCATTCCAGCAACTCGTCCGCGTTGACACCCTGATCCTTGAGATGCGTCAAAACATCGAGCAGCGACTCGGGCTGCGGCAACGTGCCATCACGCTGGTATTCACGTCGACGGCGGATGCGGTGAACGCGTTCAGCAATGTTCACCGCTTGAAAATAACTGGCAAAGGCACGCGCGAGTGCCTCCGCATCGTCGGCCTGCAGGCCAGCCAGCGTATCGGCGAGCGCCACCACCGAGTTACCCTCGCGACGGCGTCGTATCGCGGCCTGACGCACCGACTCCACCCGCTGGTAGAAGGCCTCACCACCCTGTTCGGCCAGCATCAGGCCAACCAGTGTGCCAAGCCGGTTGACGTCTTCGTGTAGGGGACCGTCATGCGGTAAGGATTCGGTTTCGCGGGTTTCTGGCATGGACGGCTCCGTTCAGTTGGCTCCAAGACTACCAATCCAACGCGGCGCTGTGGTCAGCTATAATCAATTCTTTCCCCTGTCCGCCGAGGGGCGCTGCGACCGTTCGTGAATGCGGCTTCATCCGCAACGTCTGCACCACGGTGCAAACACTCAGAACGGCCAGGCTCGGTGCGGCAAGTTTCACAACGGCGCCCGGTTACCACACGCGAATTCGTTCGCACTAACCGGAGACAATCCATGAACGCTGTTAGCAAAGAAGTCGACGCTGTCGACTATAAAGTGGCCGATCTTTCCCTGGCCGATTGGGGTCGCAAGGAACTCGACATCGCCGAGCACGAGATGCCGGGCCTGATGTCGATCCGCAAGAAGTACGCCACCGCCAAGCCATTGAATGGCGTGCGCGTGACGGGTTCGCTGCACATGACCATCCAGACCGCCGTGCTGATCGAGACGCTGAAGGACATCGGCGCCGACGTGCGCTGGGCCTCGTGCAACATCTTCTCGACCCAGGATCACGCTGCCGCCGCGATCGCCGCGACCGGCACGCCGGTGTTCGCCTGGAAGGGCGAGACGCTGGAGGAATACTGGGACTGCACACTGGATGCGCTGACCTTCCCGGGTGGCAAGGGGCCTGAACTGGTCGTTGACGACGGCGGTGATGTCACCCTGCTGATCCACAAGGGCTACGAGCTGGAGAAAGGTTCGAAGTGGGTCGATGAGCCAGCTTCCTCGCACGAAGAAGGCGTGATCAAGAACCTGCTCAAGCGCGTGGCGAAAGAGCGCCCCGGCTTCTGGACCACCGTGGTCAAGGACTGGAAGGGCGTTTCCGAAGAAACCACCACCGGCGTGCATCGCCTGTACCAGATGGTCGAGGCCAAGTCTCTGCTGGTGCCTGCCATCAATGTCAACGACTCGGTCACCAAGTCGAAGTTCGACAACCTGTACGGCTGCCGCGAGTCGCTGGCCGATGGCCTGAAGCGCGCGATGGACGTGATGTTGGCTGGCAAGGTAGCCGTGGTCTGCGGTTATGGCGATGTCGGCAAGGGTTCGGCGCACAGCCTGCGTGCCTATGGCGCACGCGTGGTGGTGACCGAGATCGATCCGATCAACGCGCTGCAAGCGTCGATGGAAGGCTTTGAGGTCAACACGGTCGAAAGCACGCTGGGCCGTGGCGACATCTACGTCACCACCACCGGCAACAAGGACGTGCTGACCATCGAGCACCTGAGCCAGATGAAGGATCAGGCCATCGTCTGCAACATCGGTCACTTCGACAACGAGATACAGGTCGATGCGCTGAACAATTTCCCGGACGTGGTCAAGCTCAACATCAAGCCGCAGGTCGACAAGTACACGTTTAAGGACGGCCGCGCGATCTTCCTGCTAGCCGAAGGCCGCCTGGTCAACCTCGGCTGCGCCACCGGTCACCCGAGCTTCGTGATGTCCAACTCGTTCTCGAACCAGACGCTGGCGCAGATCGACCTGTGGGCGAACAAGGACAGCTACGAAGCCAAGGTCTATATCCTGCCGAAGAAGCTCGACGAGGAAGTCGCGCGTCTGCATCTGGAAAAGATCGGCGTGGTACTGACCACCTTGACCACCTCGCAAGCCGCGTACCTCGGCGTGGACAAGGACGGCCCGTACAAGCCGGAGCATTACCGCTACTAATCTCTCCCGCAGTTGGAAAGATACGAAGCCCGCCTGCGAAGGCGGGCTTTTTTATTGCGCGCGGTCATCGGATGGCCCTCCAAGAAGAACGTGCACCCAGCGGCTCGATGCCATAGCGTCACGCTGCTGCGCTTTTCACGTATCCGGTGCGAATAATGCTGTGCCTGGTGCTTTATCGGCTCCAGCACTCCATGACCCTCCTCCATTGCCGACAGGAAAAGACCATGCGCACATCGCAAAATAAACTCCCACTGCTGCCTGGCCTAGCTTTGGCCGTTGGTTTGACCGCAAGTGCAGCAGCGCTGGCGGATACTCCCGCATTATCGAAAAGCGACCAGGCCTTCGTAGCGAAGGTGTCGCAGGGCGGCATGTTTGAAGTGGCCGCAAGCAAGGTCGCCGAAGACAAGGCCCAGGCGCAGGACGTCAAGGACCAGGCCCATACCGAGGTACACGATCATGAACTGGTCGGCAGCAAGTTGAAGTCGATCGCCTCGTCCAATGGCGACGACTTCCCAACGGATCTGAATGCCGATTTCACCACACGGGTAGCCAAGCTCAACGCCTTGTCCGGCAAGGCTTTTGACGATGCCTACATCGCCGAGATGAAGACCATTCATGCATTGGACGGTGCTGCTTTCGCCAAGGAAGCCAAGACCGGGCAGAACGCCGATCTGAAAGCCTTTGCAGCCGAGACCGTGTTGATCGTCAAGCGTCACATCGGCGCCCTGCACGGCGTTACAAAGAGCTGATAGTCGGTGCACGTCGAAGCAGCGATGTCTCGGCGTGCGCTTATTTGCAGCACTGCGCCCCCTATTTAAAGCCGCTAGCGAAAAGCCCACACAAACCATATCGCTCTATCGCGAATAAGAGATATATACTTAGCCCATTGCACCATCTGGACACGACGTGATGCCGGCGATCAGCTTTGAATTCTTTCCACCCAAGACTGACGAACAGCGTGCACAGATGGATCGTGCCGCTCAGCTGTTGAAGGCGCACCAGCCCGAGTACGCCTCCGTAACTTTCGGCGCTGGCGGTTCAACTTTGAGCTACACCAGCGAAACCGTGCAGCATCTCAATAAGGTGCATGGGCTCTCGGTGGCACCCCATCTGTCCTGCGTAGGTGGAACACGCGCCGAACTGGGTGCTCTGCTGGACGAATACCGGGCAGCCGGCTATCGACGCATTGTCGCGCTTCGCGGTGATCTGCCTTCCGGCATGGCGACTCCGGGCGATTTCCGCTATGCCGTCGAACTGGTGGCTTTCATCCGTCAGCACAGTGGTGATCATTTCCATATCGAAGTAGCTGCCTACCCTGAAACCCACCCGCAGGCGGACAACGCGTTGAAGGACCTGCAGCACTTCAAGGCCAAGGTCGATGCTGGCGCCGATGGTGCCATCACCCAATACTTCTTCAACGCCGATGCCTATTTCCGCTTCATTGACGATGCCGGCAAGCTGGGTGTGAACGTGCCGATCGTGCCGGGCATCATGCCGATCGCCAACTACAGCCAATTGCGGCGATTCTCGGAAATGTGCGGTGCCGAAATTCCGCGCTGGATCGCCAAGCGTATGCAGGCTCACGGCGACGATGCCGAGTCGGTGCGAGCGCTCGGCGCCGAAGTCGTCGCACAGCTGTGCCGCCGCCTGCTCGACGGCGGCGCGCCGGGACTGCATTTCTACACGCTCAACCGCGCCAAAGCGACCCAGTCGGTGCTGCATCAACTGGTTTGAACCGAGCGGCTATGCTGTTGCCATGCGCCTGCTGACAACATTGCTGTGGTTCGTTCTGATTCTCTGGGCCATGCCCGGCAGGGCGCAGACTGATATTCATCGCTGCATCGGCGCGAACGGCAATGCGCTGTTTACCGACCAGACCTGCGCCGCCATGCAGGCCACCACGGTACATGCTGCGGCCAAACCCAGTGATGACGTCACCCATACCGCAACGATTGCCTCCGCACCGGCTGAGCCACCGCCGGTTCTCTGCGCCGGAACCTTCAACGAATTGCGGCAGAGCGTGATCGATGCCTTCGCCAACCACAACGCAAACCGCATGGCGGGGCTGATGCTTTGGAATGGCTACGGCGGTAGCGCCGCCGTTGCCGACATTCGCGCGCTCAGTGCATTGATGCAGCAACCGCTGCTGGACGCCGGGCCGCCCGACAATGCCGACGCTTCGCCGACTGGCAACAGCGATCCGTCGACGACAGATAACGCTGCCGAGGCACCTGTCTCTGGTAACCAGTTGGTCCTGCATCTGGCCGGCAACGACGGCAGTGGTAACCCACGAGAACTGCGTTACGGCATCGTGCGCCGCTCAGGTTGCCTGTGGCTACGCAATGCCGACTGAGGCGGACCGATCTGGCCGCTGGCTCAGTTCACCGTGCCATACACATGCCGTACAACCACTCAGCAGCTATCATGCGCGGTCCCCATTGGAGAACCGTCATGGCGCAGCAGTACCCGGAATGGATCTGGCAGAACGGCAAGATCAAACCTTGGCAGGAAGCGACCACCCATGTGATGTCGCATGCGCTGCATTACGGTTCGTCCGTATTCGAAGGCATCCGTAGCTATGCGACGCCCGACGGCGCAGCCATTTTCCGACTAACCGACCATCTGAATCGGCTTTACCAGTCGGCACGCATTTACGACATGGTGCTGCCACATACTGCCGATGAGCTGGCCGCGGCCTGCCGTGATGTGATCAAGAAAAACGAGCTGGGCGCGGCGTATCTGCGACCGGTCGCTTATCGTGGACTGGGTGGCTTTGGCCTGTCCGCCGAAACGCCGATCGATGTGGCGGTAGCCGCTTGGCCGATGGGTCCTTACCTTGGTGCCGAAGCGCTGGAAAACGGCATCGATGCCTGCGTCTCGAGCTGGCAGCGTTTCGCGCCCAACACCATCCCGGCAGGCGCCAAGGCCGGCGGCAATTATCTGTCGGGTCAACTGATCGCCCGCGAAGCGCGCCGGCTGGGTTTTGGTGAAGGCATCGCGCTGGCTTCCACCGGCCTGCTGAGCGAAGGCGCCGGGGAAAACCTGTTCCTGGTATTCGACGGTGTGCTGCACACCACGCCGGCCAGCGCATCGATCCTGGCGGGCATCACCCGCGATACGTTGAAGACATTGGCCCGCGAAGATGGCATTGAAGTGGTCGAGCGCGATATCCCGCGTGAATACCTCTATCTTGCCGACGAGATCCTGATGTGTGGCACCGCGGCCGAGATCACGCCTATCCGCTCGGTTGACGGCAAGCAGGTCGGCGCAGGCAAGGCCGGTCGCGTGACCCGTCGCTTGCAGGAACTGTTCTTCGGCCTGTTCGATGGCCGCACCAACGATCGCTGGGGCTGGCTCGAGCCGGTCTGAACCGATTCGACCTGATACTGCCGCGCGCAAACATCATCGGCGGCTTCGTCCATAGCCTCGCGCTGGACGACGCGTAACGGAATCGCACCCGTCTTATCCGGTTCGTAGTAAAGCGTGCCGCGTTCGCTGCTCACAAGCGAATGCGGCACGGAAAGCTACACCCGCTCCAGCGACGCACGCAGCTATTCTGCGGCAATCGTTTCTTGCAGGCAGATGACGAAAGCGATCTTGCTTTCGATCAAGTACTCGAGGTTGGCAAGCTTTCTTTTCATCGTGCTCACGATTCAGCCGCAGCGGCAGAACTGACCGGCGCGTGCTTGCGCGCCGGTTTCTTGCAGAAAGCGGCGATTCGCGGGTGTCGTTGTTCGAACGTGCCGAGCCTGCCCAGGAGCCCATCGATATACCCGCAGGCTATTGCGACGATCTTGCGCAGTTTCTGCGGCTCGAACAGCAGTACGCAGTAGCCCTGATGGATAGCCAGCAATCCGCTCAACCAGTGCAGCCCCCAATGCGCCCGGTACAAGCGCAGGCAATGCACTCCGTTGCGTGCGCGGTAGTAGCGCCGCCATGCCACATGGTTGGTGGTGTACAACTTGCCATGTTGCTCGATGTCGCCAGCGGTCTGGCGCATCATCACCGCAGCATTCATGTATACCGGCACACCCTGACTGGATGCGCGCAAGCTGTATTCGATGTCGATGTACTCGATGAAATAGTCTTCTCTGAACGCGCCGAGTTTACGGTAGGCCTGCGCCGAAATGGCCGAGCCGGAGGAGATGATGAACAGCGTGGGGAACATTCCTTCGGTCTGATTGTCGATGCGCAAGGGCTTGGGGAAACGCTTGCCGGGCGGTATCACCGGCATGCACTTCTGCAGGTTGATCTCGTGGATTTTCGGACCGACCAGGAAGGTATCCGTGCCCAATGCTTCGCAGGCATGCATCATCTTGCTGAAGAACGATGCGTCGATATCTGAATCCTGATCCAGCAGAAAGATCACCTCGCACTGCTGTGCCAGCAGCAACTGGGCGCCCTTGTTGTAGGCTCCGGCAAGCCCGCCGTCGTTGTAGTTGTAGAGTACCTGCATGCCTTGACCGCACAGCCGCTCGTGCAAACGCATGTCCGCCTCGGGCGAGTTGTCGACGGCTATGACGTTGTCGCAGATGGCACGCGCTTTCTGCAAGTTATGCAGAAACTCTCCGGACGGCTGATAAAGCACGAAGATCAGGCCGAAACTTTTCATGGCGCAGGTACCGGCATCAGTGCCGCCTGCAATACCGTGATATGAGTGAAAGCGGCACGCACACTTTCCGGGCGCATCGGCACCCGGATGTAATCTCCGCGCTGCCAAAGCGCCGCTTGATCGAGATAGTTGGCACTGCCCGCCCAGCCATCCTGACCGCCCAGCAGCACGAAATCGTTGGCGTCCAGATCGGACAGATCGGAGATGTGCCGCGCACAGGAACCGAAGCTGGCCTCGTGCTCTCCGCCGCTCAACGAGTGCCCGCTTTTGTGCACGGTGTTGTTGCCACCCTCCGCCGCGAACGGCGGCGCATTGAAAAAACGCCCGAGACCGGGTAAATAGCCAAGCGGATGCTTCAAGCGGATCCGATGCATCGCACCCCAGCGTGCGTAGCGGCCCAACTGCCGTGCCGCGGCCGGCAAAGCGCGTTCAACCGCACGGCGCAGCACCGCGTCGGGTAGCGCAGCGAAATCCTGTCGCAACAGACGCTGGGTCATCCACACGGTCTGGTAGGCACCCAGATAGCGCTTGTTGCTCAAACGCTTTGCCACGCCGGCCAGCAACAGTTCAAAAGCCAGTGCACCGGCCGAATCGGCGGCATAGTCGCCATTCCATTGTCGCAACACCTCACGCAAACGCTGCGATGCGGCCGCGCGTGGGAGCAAGGGCAGCGCCGTCAGCAGCAGATCGCGCATACGAAGGCTGCCGGACCCGGCGACGTCGCGTTGCAACCGGCGCAGATCGTCAACGTCGAGCAGCTTATCCCCACCCAGCAAGGTCGCCAGACGCTCGGCGCGATCGGGCGGTGCGAAGAAATAACCCACGGGAAAATCACCGCCGCGCGGCGGCTCGTTGGCCGAAGCGACGAAGCCTTCCGGCGGATCGAACCGGAGCGGCATCGCCGTGATATCGGCGATCTGTTCCCAGTGCGAAGCAGCCTGCGTCGGCAACACCAGATCCGTCGGCGGCTGCAGCGGGCGCCGGGGCAAATGCGCCGCCAGCACATGCGCTACCCGCCCATCGCTGCCGGCAAACACCAGATTGGCACCGGATACGCCGTAACTGCGCAAGGCCTGACTCCATGAGTCCCAGTCGCGCGCACGCGCCACGCCGAGCATGGCACTCAACTCGCTGCTGGGGCGATGACCGACCCAGCGCATGGCCAGGGTCTGCCCTGAGGACAACAGCGCGCCATCGGAAACGATCGGCCCAAACTCACTCTCGCGCAAGCGCAACCGGCGCGTGCGTGCGCCACGTACATGAACCGTCTCAGTGCGTTCGCGCATCGCCGCCGAAGGCACGTCGGACACATCGAACAGATCGCTGCCTTGCGCATGCAGGCTGGTGCCACCCCAGGCGATCCAGCGATTGCGACCAAGCAGCAGGAACGGCAGTCCCGGCATCATCAGGCCCACACAGTGAAACCCGGGCGAATGCATTCCGGCAATCAGCCAGGCATTGGGCAGACTCAGCGGCAGGTGCGGATCGCTGGCAATCATCGCCGCGCCGCTGCGGCTGCGGTGCGCTGCAATAGCAGCGGAGTTGCTGCCGCTGCGCAGCATCGCGGTGATCGCCCGGCCGGCCAGATCGCGCTCGCTGGCGGCGGCCGTCGCCGGCATCTCTCCGGCCAGCAAGCGCGGCCACAACGCGGCCCACACATCGGGCGCCAATCGCTCGCGCAACGGCAACAACCGTAGCCAGACCAGCCAGCCGATATCTGCGGAGGCCAGCCGGCCGAAGGTGAGCAGATCCGTCAGCGTCCAAGGTTCGACACGCATGTTGAGCAGCTTGAACTCGGGGGGCTTCTCGCCGCCGTCGAGCAGCACATGATTGATGCCGGCGACGAAGCTCTCAGCCAGTTGCCGATCTTCCGACGACAGCGCGGCCAGCATCTGTGGCACGGCGCGACCGACATCGAACAGGCGCAATGAACGATCCACCTCGATGCCGAGTGGACCAATCATCTCCGCGACACGGCCATAGGCGATACGCCGCATCAGTTCGATCTGGCCCAGCCGCAGATGCGCATGCACCACACCCAGCGCAACCATCAGATCGTTGTCGCTGGACGCTTCGATAAAAGGTATCTGGTGTTCATTCCAGCGGATCGTGACCGCATCGGCTACCGGTGCACCCGTGCAGGGCAACATAGCCAGGCGTTGCTGCAGGCTGCGCGACTTGGGCTTGCGGCTGCATGCCGCTTTGCCAAGCACGACCGCCGCCACGCCGATGCCGCCGAGCAGGTGGGACCAGCCCCATTTCACGCCGCGCTCCGCACCGGCGCATAGGCCGCGGTCGTCGCACTGGACAAAGCTTCTGCCGATACATCCAGCAAGCCCCAGGCCTGTAGATAGCGCACCGCTGCGGCCACGCCATCTTCGGCGCGGACAGCCTGTCCAAGCGCTGTCGCGGCCTGCTGGATCGACGGCTGTTGCGTGGCCACCAAGGCGCTTGCCAGGGCGTCCGCGCTCAGGTTCAGCCGATCCAGCGCGGGCGGTGCCACACCCTGACGGTTGAGACAGCGCGCCCAGAACGGCTGATCGCCATAGAACGGTACGATCACCGAGGGAATGCCCGCCCGCGCGGCGGCAGCCGTGGTGCCTGCACCACCGTGATGCACGGCAGCCGACATCAGCGGAAACAGCTGGTCGTGTGGCGCATGGCGCAGAAAGAAAGTCTGCCCGTCCTGCGCACCGTCGGCGCCATCCAGGCCGCCCCAACCGGTGGCCAGCACGGCACGCTGACCACTCTTGCGCACGCCATCGAGTATTTTCCTGGTGAATCCCACGGCATCGCTGCTAACCATGCTGCCGAAGCCGATATACACCGGCTTGGGGCCGGCATCGAGGAAATCGCGCAAGGCATCCGATGGCTGCCATTGCGGTTGGTCGAGAAACCAGTAGCCGGCCACCTGTGCCGTGCCTGGCCAATCGGCCGGTCGTGGCAGCACGTGCTGGCTGAAACCATAAATCACCCGGCCGCGCGCCTCGCCTTCATTGAAATACGGCCCATACCAGGGATAGCCGCGCACACCAAGCTGAGGCCGGACGATGCCGTTGATCGCCGGGCGCATCACCTGCCACACCAGCAAGCGCAGCAGATGGTAGGCGCCCATGCTCAATGCACCGGGCAATTGGCTGCGAGTACCAGCGAGCACCATCGGCGGCAGAATTTTCGATGGCGTCAGCGGTTGTAACTGCGCGCGCACGAACGGCAGGCCGCGCCGCTGGGCCAGCGATTGCGCCAGCAAGGTGCTGTTGCCGACGCCGATCAACAGGCCAGCGCCATCGCTCGCGGCCATGCCCTCCTCAACCCAGTGGGTGGCCCAATCCGCAAAACAGTCGCGGAAGGTACGCGCCATCGCGCGCATATTCAGCCCCTGATCGGCAATGCTACGATCGGCCTCCAGCAGTGTCTGGAAATTGCTGGTCAGCGGGAAAAACTCCAGCCCGGCGCCACGAACCAGCTCGGCAAAATTATCGCTGGTGACGATGCGCACCGGATAGCCAGCGCGCTGCAAGCCCTGCCCCAGAGCTACGCAAGGCCGTATATCGCCCTGCGTGCCGATGGTAAAGATCGCGATAGGTGCGCGTATGCCCTTCAGATCAGACACAAACCGCCCCCAGATCGGCCATTTCGCGATCGACCGTCTTCATGGGCTCTGGCACGACAGCCTGGCGCAGCAGGGTTGGCAGCGCCGACTTCGCTGCGTGCAAAGCCGTCAGCTTTTGCTGCAATAGGCCACCGATCTGTGCCGCCGGCCCGGCTTCCAGCATGTTCTGATGATGGCAATCGATCTCGTGTGTCTCGATCCGGCCGCCCACAAACGACCGCCACGCCCGCGGGTGGTATTGCAGCAATCCGTCCAGCTCAACCGGTTCATTGGCGGTGGCATGGAAGAACAGCAAGTCGGCATCGATCAGCTGTGGCACGTATTGCCGGGCCAGCCGCAGATTATTGCGGGTCACCGCCGATACGTGATCAATCAGCTGCGGGTCACTCTTCATGATCTCCTGCACCAGCGGCACCGAAAACACGTCGTATTCGCGGCATAGCGCATCGCTCAACGCATCCATGTTTGCGGGCGGATTGTCTCTGGCCAATTGATGGAAGCCGAGGAAGTGCAGAATCGCCTGGACCTCGAGCGCTTCGTCACTGCACGCCTGCGCATCATCGGTAACGAAGGGATACGAATCCATCATCGCCAGGCATTCCACGTGCTCGCCCTGAGCTTGCAGCTGTGCCGCGATGGCGTGCGCAATCAGGCCGCCCAGCGACCAGCCCAGCAGACGATACGGCCCATGCGGCTGTTTGCGCCGTATCTGCACCAGATAATCCGCCGCCATTTCCTCGATGCTTTCAGGCAACGACGTCTTGCCACGCAGGCCATGCGATTGCAGACCATAGACTGGCAGCTTGCCGTCCAGATGGCGCAGCATGTTGGCGTAGCCCCAGCTGATACCGACCACCGGGTGGATACAGAACAGCGGCCGCTGCTGTTGCGACAGACGCAGCGGCAGCAATGAACCCAGCGGGTCACTCAGGCTATCCGCACGCTGCAGATAGCCGGCCAAACCAGCAATGGTGGAGGCCTCGAACAAGCTGCTTAGCGGCAACTCCATGGAAAAATGCTCGGGGAAGCGCGCAAGCATTTCTGCCGCGCTCAGTGAATCGCCACCGATCTCGAAAAAATTATCGTGCAGACCCACTCGCTCCAGCCCAAGAATCTGCTGCCACAACGCCGCCAGTTTCTGCTCGATCTGGGTCACCGGCTCGACATAAGCCGCGCGGGATTGCCGCTCGGGCTGCGGCAATGCCTTGCGGTCCAACTTGCCGTTCGGTGTCAGGGGTAACGCATCAAGCAGCATGAAGCTGGCCGGCATCATGTATTCCGGCAATCGGCTGGACAGATAGACACGCACAGCATCGGTATCGATGGTGGCGCCAGCCGCCACCACCAGATAACCGGCTAGCGTGACGATGCCTTCCGCATCGCAATGCGCGGCAACGGCGGCCGCCGTGATGGCGACGTGCTCGAGCAGTTGGGCTTCGATTTCACCCAACTCGACGCGATGGCCGCGGACTTTCACCTGACCATCCGCGCGCCCGATGAAACTCAGCAAGCCATCATCGCTCCAGCGCACCAGATCGCCGGTGCGATACATCCGGCTGCCATCGGCCACGAATGGGTCTGCCGGGAAACGCTCCTCGGTAAGTTGTGGACGATTGAGATAACCCTTGGCGACACCGGCGCCGCCGATATACAGCTCGCCAATCGCACCGGTCAGCACGGGCTGGCGATCTTCATTGAGCACATAGAGCCGGGTGTTGAGGATGGGCCGGCCAATCGATGGCGGCGCCTGGTCGAGGCTGCCCAGTTCGAATGCCGTCGACCATACGGTGGTTTCAGTCGGGCCGTAGAACTGCGTGACACGCGCAGCATGACGCTGCAGGCGGCCAGCCAGTTCCGCACTGAGCGCTTCACCACCCACCAGTGCATGCACGCCGTCCAGTTTCGTTTCCGCACTCGTCAGAAGCACGCGCCACAACGATGGCGTGGCCTGCACGTGGGTGGCACCGCTGCGTTGAATAAGCTGCGCCAGCAGTGGTGGATTGCGCACTGCTTCGCAACTGGCCATCACCACTTGCGCGCCAACGGTGAGCGGCAGATACAGTTCGAGTCCGGCAATATCGAAGATCACCGTAGTCACAGCCAAAAAGCGATCGCTTGCCACCGGCCTAAGCTGATCCTGCATACCTTGCAGGAAATTGCCCAGATTGCGATGAGTGACTTCCACACCCTTGGGCCGGCCGGTGGAACCTGAGGTGTAGAGCACATACGCCGTGCTTTCCGCTACGCTGAGATCAGGCTCGTACAAGGTCTCGCCAGATAGCGTTTCGCCTGACGATGTATCCAGTTCTTCCGGCACCAGCAGCAGCAAGCCACCGAGAGCAAAACGCGCGTGCATTTCGGGCTGGGCGATCAGCACGATCGGCGACGCATCGGCCAGCACCAGCGCCGTACGCTCAGCCGGGCTGTCCAGATCGATCGGCAGATACGCCGCGCCGGTCCGCATGATCGCCAGCAGCACAACCAGCAGTTGCTCGCTGCGCGGCAAGGCCACCGCTACTACGTCACCCGGCTCCACGCCATCGGCGAGCAACTGGCGGGCCTGACTGACGCTGCGTGCATGCAGTTCGCGATAGCTGATGACGTTGTTTTCGAATACCACCGCCGGCGCTTGCGGGGTCAGCCGCGCATGACGCGCGACCAGTGCTGGCAGGCGCTGGTCGGACAACGGCGCCGCCGTGTCGTTCCAGTCGACCAGCAGGCGCTGGCGCTCTTCTTCGCCAAGTATGTCGATCTGCCGCAGCGGCTGTGTCGGATCGGCCAACACGGCTTCGATCAGGCGCACCAGTCGACGCCGGTGTTCGTCAAGTTCGGCCATCGAATACAGAGCGGGGTTGGCGTCGAAATCGAAGCGCAACGGGCTATCGTTGCCACGGTCGTAGACGAAGACCGTGAGATCTTCCGCCGAGCCATTGGACATGTTGTGCGCGATGGAACTTGCACCGGCGAAGTTGAGCTGATAGTCGAACGGTTCGATGTTCACACCGAGCCAGGCAATGTGCTGGCCTTCGCTGATCAGGCCAAGGTCGCGGCGCAAATCCTCATAGCGGTACTGCTGGTGCCGCAACGACTGCCGCACGGTCTTCGACACTTGCGCAAATAGCTCTGCCGCCGTCATTTCTGGCGTAAAGAACAGGCGAATGCTTACCGCGTTTGCAACCATTCCGGGTGCACTACGCAGAGTGGCATTGATGCGTCCGGAAACCGGCATGCCCATGACCAGGTCGTTGGCACCGGTAGCGCGGTGATAGTAGGCAGCGACCAGGCCGATCAGTACTTGCGGCAAGCTCGCCGCCGTAAGCTTGCCCAGCTCACCCAGACGCTGTGTCGTCTCGACTGAGAGATGACCGATACTGCGCAGCAGACCACCCATGCTGCGCCGACGAGTGTTACGCGACAAGGTAACCGCCTCGGGCAACTGGGCGAGCTGCTCTTTCCAGTATTCGCGGTCGCGACGGAAGCGATCTGAGTCTCGATAAACGGCCTCGCCCTCGATCAGGGTATGCAGCGAACCGAATCCACTCGGCGCTGGCTCGCACCCCTCCGCGTAGGCCGTATAGAGCTCGGCCACCCGGCGCGCAACCATGCCGCCGCTATAACCGTCGTACACCGCATGATGCGCGCGCTGGTACCAGTAGTAACGGTCATCGGCGAGCTTGATCAGCGCACTCACCCACAACGCATCGTGCGCGAGGTCGACCGGCCGGATGATTTCGTCGTTCATCCAGGCTTTTGCGGCGGCCTCCGGATCGGCCTCGTGACTGGCGTCAATGAACGGAAACTCACCTTGGTAGATCGGCCGGATGATCTGCCTCGGCTTGCCGTTCTGTTCGACGATGCAAACACGCAGGGTGTCCGCTTCGCAGGTCACCTGCGACAGCGCCCGCTGGAATAGTGCAGGATCCACCGGACCGCAGATTTCGACCGCCTCGGCAATATTCATGGTGGTATCGGCGGCCGCAATTTTCTGGCCGACCCACAGACCACGTTGCGCTGTGGTCAACGGTAACGAAACATCCTCGTACTCATTCATCTCACATCCTTCCTTCGATGTCTGCTCAGCCGTACCCATTCGATCGAACGTGCAGTCACGACGATCCTGTATCGCTGCACATCACCTGCATCGGCCCTCGGTTATCTCGTTGCGATCTGGTTATATGGAATCCCGGTATTCGCCACTGCACCTGCCTTCGTAGTTCCTTGTGCTGCTGATTCAACAAGGCGCACGAATCCATCGCGTGGCCGGTGTGGCGACACTTAAATCGTCTCTAACGTTGTTTTATTTCCGGATCTTCAGGAAATCCGGATATTTAAAGGAGAACCATCACCAGCAGTGGATCTGCCGATCAAATCACCTAAATGGAAAGACATCTCACCGAAAGCCTGATAGCAAATGAACACCCACTTTCGATGCTATGCCGGGACAAGAAACCATCCGTCTTTGATAGCGAGTGTCAACACTCACTCCACTCATGTCCACCCGCACTACGTGCGGTCGGTCACATATTGTGCGATGCAGCAATATTTCGTACCGTTCTTGTGCGGCACTCGACATTACGAACCCCGACCGCCTTGCGCGGCCGGCAGCGTGAAACACTATTTGAAAACGATGCAGGCAATCGCGCCGTTGGCATCACTGCGCGGACGCATCGATACGTCCCAACCGTAGAGTTCGCACAACCGGCGCACAATCGCCAGACCGAGACCCGCACCGCTGCCGCCTGCGCCTTCGCCACGTACGCCGCGCTGGAAAAGCCGCTCGGCGTCCTCCGGCTTGATGCCGGGACCGGTATCGATCACTTCGATACGGCCTTTGCCGACCTCGACGCGCACGCTGCCTTCCAGCGTGTACTTGATCGCATTGCCAATCAGGTTGGTGAGCGCCACCGATAACACCGACGCCGGCGCATTGACGGTCACAGGGGCATTGACGATCAATTCAATCTCAATCGGCTTGCCGCGCATCTGCGGCCGCTGGCTCTCGATCACGTCAGAGGCCACCTTGCCCACCTCGGTGGTTTCGCCACGCGTCGGCCCGCGCCGTTCGGCACGGGACAGCAAAAGCAGGGCTTCGATCAGCTCGGTCGCCTGACGAGATGCACGTTCAATGCGCTTCAGGCGTTCGCTGATTTTTTCACTGAGGTCAGGCGAGCCCTGCAGCAGTTCCGTCGTGCTGGCGATCACTGCCAACGGCGTACGCAGCTCATGGCTTACGTCCGAATTGAATTCGCGATCGCGCTCGACCATCGCGGTAAGTCGTTCGGAGTATTCGTCCAACGCATGCGCCAGCTCGCCCACTTCGTCATCGGCGAAATGCACTGCCAGTGGCTCGGCCTTGCCGGCCTTGCGAAAACCGCGCAGGCGATGCGCGAGTTCAGTGACAGGTTTGAGAACTTTGCGCGAGAGCCACAGGCCAATGCCCAACGAGAGCAGGCTGAAAATAATCACCGCACCGATGAGGGACGTGATCAGCTGCCGCTTACCTAGATCTTCGCGACTGATGTCATATCGGGTAAAACCGATGATGCCGTTCTTGCGCCGGACGGCGAGCTTGTAGTGTCTGGCCTTGCCACTAGTATCCGTTTCCTGGATGTCATGAACTCCCGTACCCAGGTCCTGCCAGGCCAGTGGCATCTTGTAGATCGTACGATCGCTTTTGAACCAGGCTTCGAGCAATTCGGAGTGCGCTTGCTGATCAGGATGCGCGATGATCTGATCAACTGCCTGATCCGTATCGTTCTGCAAACTGTCGTTGATAAGCTGATTTTCTACCTTGGCGCGCACGTACAACGCCGCCACGGCAAAGAGCGCGCTGAGGCCGAAGCCAAACAGCGCGAACGAGACAATCAATCGAAAGCGAAGCTTACGCCTGGACTGCATCCGGCTCGACCATCCGATAGCCAATGCCGTGCCGCGTGTGAATCAAAGGCTTCTCGAACGGCTTGTCGATCGCCGCGCGTAAGCCATGGATATGCACGCGCAAAGAGTCGCTATCGGGCAACTCCTCACCCCACACACGTTGCTCCAAATCCTGTCTTGTTACCACCGACGGACTGGCCTCCATCAGCGCCTGCAGCAACTTCAGGCCGATCGGGTTGAGCTGGATCGACTTGCCTTCGCGATTCACCGTCAGCGTATCGAGGTTGAACGTGAGGTCAGCCACTTTAAGCACACGGCTCTGCGGGCCTTTACCGCGACGCGCCAGCACTTCGAGTCGCGCCGCGATTTCCTGCAGCGCAAACGGCTTGGTCATGTAGTCGTCGGCGCCGGATTCGAAACCGATCAGCTTCTGTTCCAGCGCATCACGCGCCGTCAGCATCAGGATCGGCGTCTGCTTGTGCGCTTCATGGCGCAGCTTGCGCGCCACTTCCAACCCGTCCATGCCGGGCAAGGTGAGGTCCAGCACGATGACGTCGAAATCGTGCACCACTGCCAGATGCAAGCCGGTGACACCGTCGCCGGCGAAATCGACCACATGGCCGCGGTCTTCCAGATAATCGCCGATGTTGGTCGCGATATCGCTGTTGTCTTCGATCACCAGAACGCGCATGTATCACTCCTACGCAGCCGTTGCACGGAACGGCTGAGGCTGCAAGCTTAACAAGCTTGGTGCGGGGAATCCCGCCAATTACCACGCGAAACTGAATCGGACGTCGTACGGACAAGAAAAAGGCCCAGATGCACGACTCGCCGTCGCCACACCTGAGCCCAAGCTATCGTCCCGACACCATCATCAGCAATCACGAGCCTTGGCAAGCCGTAACATCAAGCCGATAACCGGTGGAGATGTTATAAATGGTAGAGAGTTATGGAGGGGTTAACCGGCGCGTGGTCGAGTGTTCCGACCCGGAAGCCTTGGCAAGATCTGGATAGAACGTCCATTTTTCCCTTTAAATCAAGGCTGCGGCTCTGCCAACCTCTTTGATTCGTTGCTTTCCGGCCAACGACAGATATGAGTGCCAGTAGGAGTTTGACAACCCACTCGCGCGAGGACTTCAGTACCCACTGGCATATTTGTTGATACGGGTCCCATGGCGCGCGATGCATTCAGCGAAAATGCGAAGACCTGACGGTACAGACGCTGAGGCGACACACCTTCACTGACTGCGTATTTCCATCCACGCATTGCCCGTTCCGCCGCTTGATCGAACACCCCCGCGGGCTTGGCGTTGATCACGCTGAGGTTCTGCACACTCCCATCGCTGGCAATATTGAATTCAACCGTTACCTTCCCTTCCACGCCCCCTATAACTGCATCTTGAGGGTAAATCGGACGGCGAATAAGTACAGGACTTGGTGCCGCAAGAGCAGAGGCCTGATTGGCTATACGAATGGGCAATTCGTTATGGCTGTGCACCAGATCGAGAATCTGCACCTGGACCGGACGTGGTAACGCGATTGCGCCAACAGCAATCGTGACGGCTGGCAACAAACTCGCAGAATCAATTTGGGCCAGGTGTGGCGTGCCTGGTGCCACAGGCCGCAGGACCTTGACACGTTGAGGAACAAGGTCAGACAAGTGAAATGCACCGACCGATCTTTCAAGTGGCAGTCTCTGATGTTCGAATATCGTATTCAATCGCTGCAAAGATGCTGAAAGGCTTTGCTGGATCTGCGCCTGTGTCCATTCAAGCCGGACCATCGTTGCAACAAGCACAGCAGCAAGGAGCATGGCCGCAAACCGGGCAGACTTGCCCACACGAGCGCCCCCATGATCTGGGAGCATTATATGCTGCACGCGATCCAGCAATACGCCACCGTTGGCTGGAAGTAGCAGCATTCCGCGTTGTTCCTGCAACCCTCCCAGCTCAGCCAGTGCCGTAGCGAATTGATGACGGCTACCTCCAGTGATCGCGATTGCAAGTCGATCGCAGCAAATTTCGCGCTCGTTCCGAACGTCTTGCGAAATCCAGTGCACCACGGGATGGTAAAAATGTAGTGTCTCCAGCATCACCTGAAACAAATTGGCGAGGGGATCCCATCGCCGCAAGTGCGAGAGTTCGTGAGCAAAGATCAACTCGATCTGCGTAGCCGGAAAATTCAATGTCACAGCCATCGGCAATACGATAACTGGCTTTAACCAACCAATCAGCGCTGGCGTGTCGATGTCATGACTGCAGAGCACTCTCACATGACGACTCAACCCGAAGCGTTTTGCCATGTCAGTGACGCAAGACTGCCAAAAGGGCAGTGATTCGGCCTTACCTACTAGCGCATTGAGTCCTCGCCACTGGCGCCAGGCGCGCAGTGACAAAATACAGACGCCTAAAAGCCACACCAATACAAGCCAAGGCAATAGCGCATTCATTGCAATGCCTGCAGATGGAGTGGCATTTGCTACCAAGCCCGCACCTACCAGATCCGATGTAACCGACCCCGTCGTTGTATCTACCGAAGGTAGCAGCACTCGCAGCATCTGCCATATCGTCAGCAAGGGACATATAGCCAGCATGAATAGCGTCATCATTCCCAAGCGATAACGCGCTTCGCCGCGAGACACAACTTTTCTTGCTATCGCGTACAGCAAACCAAGAAGACTGCATTGCCAGATAAAGTGCACGAGTGCCCAGCCGATAATCTCCATACCCGCGGCTACAAAAGACGGCATTTCCATTACGGCGCGTCCTTGTCGAGTTTGTTTAGCAAAGCCCGTATTTCGCGCAACTCCTCACGGCTGGTGCGCTGGCTGCCTAACGCATGTAATACCAACTGCGAAGACGAGCCATCGAACACTCGCTGCACCAAGTCAATCAGAAATTTTTTCTGGGTCCGTTCTTTACTGATAGCAGCACGATAGACATGTGCACGCTGAGAGTCATCGCGCTCCACCAGTCCCTTGCCATGCATGACTTGCAGCAACTTCAACGCCGTGGTGTAACCGGTGCCGTCATCTGCGTGAAGAACATCATGCACATCGCGAACCGTGCATGCGTCGCGTGCCCATAAAACATGCAGGATTCGCAATTCCGCTTCACTGGGCCTGAGAGGCCCGGAGGATCGTACTTTCATGTCGTTACTCCGTCGATACAGTCAGCGCGACCCTCTTCAAGATCATAGTGAGACAGTAAAAACGTTCAGCCGCCATGTTTCAGCTGCGGCATATGCAGAAGATTATCTTGCAAGTATTTCTGGCTATCACGATGAGACCTCTCGATTTCCCCATAGGTATGACAGGTTGTCTTCGGAATGAGAGAGCCGGTCGGGGCTACCGATTTGCAGATCCGTCGATCTCCATCGCGATTGGTCAGAATCGCATTGACCGATTCCTGATCATTGAATAGTTGAATTTTCGAATCCTGATTCATGGTAGCCACTGTCCCGTACTTGTCGAACAGCGACTGCATGTCACCCAGTTTGGCATCCACCACATCGCGCTCTGCAGGCGTCACAAACTCGTAGCGCCCACCAGGAACCATCTGCTTGTGTACCGCCGCAGACGCTGCAATCAAGTCGTCCTTGTTAGCCGCCTTCACCGCAGGCTCTGTTGCGTCCACACGGGTAGCCCAAGCCGGAAGCAACAGTGCACCCACAACTGCTGTCAATACAAGTGCGTTGAATTTCATCCCCTGCTCCCTGCAGATCATGCCGTATCCCGCAACGGGATACATGCCGCAAGATCTCCCTGTAAATGATGCTATAGCTGATCACGAGGCTCTGTCAACGAAGATGTTCGTACTATGCCTTTCGTAATGACCCGATACCGACTAACTTCAGTTCAATGTTTGCGCATTTGCTTTTCCAAATGCCGAATGATCTCGCCGGATACATCGATGCCCGAGGCTGCTTCGATACCCTCAAGTCCGGGCGACGCATTCACTTCCAGCAGTAGCGGACCGCGGTTCGAACGCAGCAGATCGACGCCGGCGATTCCAAGCCCCAAGGCACCGGCTGCGCGGATGGCGATACGCTTTTCTTCCGCACTCAGGCTCGCCTTGATCGCGCTACCACCACGGTGCAGGTTGGCGCGGAATTCGCCGGGGCTGGCGACGCGTTGCATGGCAGCCACGACTTTTTTGCCAACGACGAAACAGCGCAGGTCACTGCCTTTGGCTTCGGCGATGAATTCCTGCACCAGGAAATTGGCATATAGGCCGCGGAATGCCTCCACCACACTCTGCGAAGCGCTGCGCTTTTCAGCCAGCACCACGCCGGTGCCCTGGCTGCCTTCATTGAGCTTGATGACGTGCGGCGGATCGCCCAGCATCGCCAGCACGTCGTTGGTATCGTCGGGGTTGTCCCCGAACACCGTCACCGGCATGTCGAGCCCCTGCGACGAGAGTATCTGCAGACAGCGCAATTTGTCCCGGGCGCGCAACACGGCGTCGGACGGATTGGGCGTATAGACCCCCATCATCTCGAACTGGCGCAGCACCGCTGTGCCGTAAAACGTGCTGGACGTGCCGATGCGTGGAATCACTGCGTCGATGTCGCGCACGTCCTTGCCCTTGTAGCGAATGGCAACGTCGTTGGGGGCGATACGCACATAGCAGCGCAGCGGGTCGAGCACGCGCACCACATGGCCACGCTCGCGCGCTGCCTCGATCAGTCGCCGGGTCGAATAGAGACGGGAGTTGCGCGACAGAATCGCAATTTTCATGGAGAGTCCGTAGCGACCAAGGATGGTCGTGACTGGGTATAGGAAAGCGCCGGATCTACCGCAAACCGCCCCACCAGGGCGCTGCGACCGAGCAACAGAGGAAACAGCATATGTCGACGGTCGGTGAGGTTGACGTCGACGCTGAAAGACTGCCCGGCCAATGTGACCTGCGTGCGAATAAACCAGCGCTCGGTGCGTCGCCCGCCAGTATCGGTCACGATACGACGATCCAGTGCAGGTGCTTCGCAGCTGATTTCGAACGGATGTCGACGCCGGACATTCAGCGTGAAGCGCAGCCATGTCTCACCGCTTCGCTGAAACGTCTCCAGCGTGTCGACATGCAGCGAGCTACTGCGCGCGCCGGTATCGAGCTTGGCCTTGAGCAGACCGATGCCCAGCTCGGGCAATGCCAGCCGCTCGCGCCAGCCCAGAATAATGGGGCTGGACTTGATCAGATCGGTCATCTGGCGGCGGCGCTGCTCGTGAGAATCGAGGGAGTGGAGCGGGTGAAGGGAATCGAACCCTCGTCAGTAGCTTGGGAAGCTACAGCTCTACCATTGAGCTACACCCGCGTCGGCCGGGCGATGGTAACCCGGGATACGAACGGTGGGAACTGCATGGCACGACGAATTTATTTCCGCAACGACAAAATGGCGTGCAACCACCCGCGGCCAAACGGCGGGTAAATCGCAGGTAGCGGCTGGCTGAACGAGCATGAGGCGCCGTGGATAAAGCCACGTACAGGCTAGGCCCTGCCGTGCACATAATCCGGCCGTGCACATTAATCGGGCGATCAGTGCTCGTTGCGTTGAAACAGGACCGGCCGTTGTATTCGTTACGCGGCTATCGTCGCACCTACTGTGTTCGGAGAGCACCATGCGTGTGTATACGAAAGAACGGTTTTCCTTGCGTCCCTATTGGCAGCCGCTGGCCGTTTTGCTGCTGGGCGCATCCGTCGCCTTGGCGCAAGCCCAGTCGGCGAGCGACTACACGGCGGTCGATCCACCCAGCCGCGTGGCGCGATTGTCGTATATGGAAGGCGACCTGGGCTTTTTGCCGGCCGGCGCCAAGGAGTGGAGCGATGCCAGCATCAACCGCCCACTGACGACAGGTGATCGTTTGTCGACCGGGCAGGACACCCGTGCCGAACTGGAGCTGGGTGGTGGCACACTGCGCATCGCCAGCCAGACCGACTTCGGCCTGCTGAATTTGAACGACCAGCTGGCGCAGATTGAACTGACCCAGGGCTCGCTCAACATCAGCGTACGCTCGCTCGATCCAGGCCAAAGCTACGAGATCGACACGCCGACCGTAGCGCTCGTGCTCGATCAGCCCGGCATTTTCCGGGTAGACATAGATGGCAGTGGCCAGAGCACCGAAGTCACTGCGCTGGATGGCGATGCTACCGTCTATGGCGAAAACAGCGCGCAGCGTCCCATCAACGCTGGACACAGCTATCGTTTTTACGATTCCGGCCTCATCAACGGAACGATCACCGACATCAGCGGTGGCGATGCCTTTGATGCATGGTGCAGCGATCGTGATCGCCAGTACGCGCAACCTTCCGCCACCCAGTATGTTTCCGATGACGTTGTCGGTTATCAAGACCTCGCCCAATACGGCGACTGGAATTCGGATAGCGACTACGGCGCCGTCTGGTATCCGTCCAACGTCGACAGCAACTGGGCTCCTTATCAAGATGGCAGCTGGGCTTACATCATGCCGTGGGGCTGGAGCTGGATCGATAATTCGCGTTGGGGCTTCGCGCCTTATCACTACGGCCGCTGGGCGCATACACACCGCGGCTGGGGCTGGATCCCCGGACCGATCGGCGTGCGCCCGATCTATGCACCCGCACTGGTCGCCTTCGTCGGTGACGGTAGCTGGGGCGGTGGGCACCCCGGCTATGTGAGCCCGGGCGGTGCCGGACCTATCCATCCGATCGGCTGGTTTCCGCTCGGTCCGGGTGAAATTTACAACCCGTGGTACCGCAGCAGTCGGCGCTATTACAGCAACATCAACATCACCAATATCCGCGTGATCAATAACAACCGCACCACGATCCTCAACAACATAAGTAATCAGTATGGTCACTACCGCAACGGCACACCGCTGCGCGGCGAGCAGTACGTGAACCGCGCCGCGCCACGTGGATTGACGGCGGTTCCGAGCACGGTCTTTGCCGGTGGCCTAAATGTGCGGAGCCAACTGCTGCACGTCGACCCACGCCGGGTAGCCGACGTACCGGTTTTGACGAGCGGATCGGTTCTGCGTCCTGCCGTAGACGCGGCAGGACCGCGCAGTGAACATGCGCGTTCGCTGCCGCTCGGCGGATTTCAGCGCAATGTAGTGGCGCGGCAGGCACCACCCGCGGCAGCATTTAGCCGCGGTACCGGGGCACCTAAAAACCTGGCAGGTTCACAGCGTGCTGGTTCGCCTACCGTCAACGCCCGGCCTGGTTCGAATGTCAAAGTACTGAGCCAACACTTTGGCAACGGACCTGTTGTGGATCAGAGCGACGTTACACCGGCAGCCAACGGCCGCGACGTGCAAAGTAATCCACGATCGTTCGGCAATGCGCTGCGCCATCTTCCGCCGACGTCCAACGTCATCCAGAACGTACCGGCGATAACAAGCCGGGACAATGCCCCGCAGAACGTTCCATATGGAAATAACCCGGCCACGCAAGCTGGCCAGGTTCAAAACGGCACTGTGCCCAACAACGTTATCCAGACCCGTCAGGGGGAGCTGCCCTCTGCACGCTTTGCGCATCCGCGAGGAAGCAGCATCTCCAACAGCAACGACAATCCGTCGCGCGCAAACGATCGACGTACATCAACCCTGCCGCAGGTGCCGCAGATCCGGCAAGCATCGTTAATCAATCAACCGGTGCCAAGCAACAACCCGCCGCCGCAGTTTCAACGCCCGGAAAACAACGTTGCTCCGCGTGAGTTCAACCGCCCACAGGAACAGCAGCAAATGCAGCAGATGGAACAGCGCCAACAAATGCAGGCACAAATGCAACAACAGATGCAGCAACGCCAGATGCAGATGCAGCAAATGCAACAACAGCAGCAAAGACCGCAGCCACAGACGACTGCACCGCCGCAGCGTGCGGCACCACAACATGCCGAACCCAGACAAGCACCCAGCAGGGAAGACCAGCACTGACGGCCATACGTGACGCCCCTCAAAAGCCCGAGCATGCCGGGCCTCTGTTGTTGCAAAGATTGTCTATTCGACGGGGCGCTCAATCCCGAGTCGTCTGCCGCGAGAGTGCACGGCATCGGCGAATCTCATGTCGACCACTACAATAGACACGCTCGGATCACGCATGTGTCTTCGCGATGAGCGCGATGAACCCGCCCAGACAACCATTGCGCTGCCGTCATCAGCCACACCGATATCGATCTGCTCCACCATTCTCCATCTTCGCCTTACCGAGACACGCCGTCATGAGCGACATGCAAAAACAGGACGATGCACAAAGCCCCGACTACATGCGCCGTATCCGCAGCTTTGTATTGCGCGAAGGCCGCATGACGCCCGCGCAGCAGCATGCATTCGAGGCCCACTGGTCGCGTTACGGGATCGACTATCGCACCGTACCCCATGACTTCCACGCGAACTTCAGCCGCGAAGCCCCACTCGTGCTGGAAATCGGTTTCGGCAACGGCGAGGCGCTGGCCTGGGCCAGCGAGCACGACCAGACGCGCGACTTCATCGGCATTGAAGTACACGGCCCCGGCGTCGGTCGACTGATGAATGCATTGGCCGCGCGCGATGCCAACAATGTGCGCCTGTACAAGCACGATGCGGTGGAAGTGCTCGAGCACGCGATCGCACCCGGCACGTTGGCCGAGGCGCGTATCTGGTTTCCCGACCCATGGCACAAGAAACGTCATAACAAGCGCCGGCTGATCCAGCCCGGGTTCGTTGCCCTGCTCGCCTCGCGCATGGCACCCAACGGACTGCTGCATCTGGCCACCGACTGGCAGGCCTACGCCGAGCACATGCTCGAAGTGATGGAGGCCGCGCCCGACTGGCGCAACGCCATTGCGCCCGGTGAGTACGCCGAGAAACCGGCGTGGCGCATCGAAACCCATTTCGAGCGACGCGGCCTGAAGCTAGGCCATGGCGTGTGGGATCTACTGTACCGCACACGCTAAGCGCGCGGAAAGATTCGTTGCAACGAATCTAGCGATGATATCAATGCACAGCAGTCAGGCTGGCCCGCTTATACTTGCGCGATCCAGACAGGGACGAATCGACGCAGCGTGAAGCTTCCACTGCCCACTCCTATCGACCGTTGCCAGCCACCCTTGCGGAACGTCAGCTAGTGGGGCTCACGCTTACCCCCGACATGATGCTGGTGCTCGGCCTGGTGGGTTTCACCATGCTGATGCTGGTACTCGAGTGGATTCGTGCCGACATGGTGGCGCTGCTGGTCGTGGTAACCATCGGCCTGACCGGCCTGATCCCTTCTGAGCGCGTGTTCAACGGCTTCGCCGGCAACGCGGTGATCGCGATCATTGCCATCATGATCATGGGCGAAGGCCTCGACCGTGCCGGTGTGCTGAACCTTACCGCGCGCTTCGTGATGCGCATGGCGCGCGGCGTGGAATCGCGCCTGGGCCTGGTCATCAACATGGTCGCCAGCCTGTTCAGCGCGATCATCCCCAGCCAGGCGTTGGCAGCACTGATGATCCCGGTGAGCAGCCGGCTATCCGCGCGCACCGGCGTGCCGTTGTCGCGCCTGCTGCTGCCGATGGCGTTCTGCATTTTGACGGCCACCAACACCACGCTGATCGCCAACTCGCCGCTGATTGTGCTGAACGATCTGATCGCCAGCGCCAACGCCAACCTGCTGCCAGGCGCGCATACAATCCCGAAGTTCGGCCTCTTCAGCGTGACGCCGGTGGGCCTTACGCTGGCCGTGATCGGCGTGCTGTATTTCTATTTCTTCGGCCGCAAGCTGCTGCCCGGTCACGAGGACGAACGGCTGAAGGTGACGCCCGGCCGCACCGAAAGCTACTTTGCCGAGACCTATGGCATCGGTGGCGAAACCGCCGAGCTCACTGTCACCGCGGAAAGCCCTCTCGTGGGCATGAGCATCGGCGAAGTCGAACAGCTGCACGACTCGCCGATGATCCTGGCGATCAAGAGCGGTAACGATGCGCGCATGGCGCCGCCGGTGGATCACGTGATCTGGGTTGGCTCGGTGCTTGGCGTGCTTGGCCCGCGCGAACAGCTGACCCAGTTTGCCAACAATCAGCTGTGCCGCTTGTCGACGCGGATGCGCCAGCTGGGCGAG
Source organism: Rhodanobacter sp. A1T4 (assembly GCF_014207185.1). GTDB lineage: Bacteria > Pseudomonadota > Gammaproteobacteria > Xanthomonadales > Rhodanobacteraceae > Rhodanobacter. The sequence goes on along the minus strand of NZ_JACHCP010000004.1, from coordinate 213,987 downwards.
TTGTTCAACCCGACCCGTGCTGGCATTTCCGAGGTGGTGATTCCACCCAGCTCGCGTTTCATCAAGCAGACCATCGGTGATCTGCGCCTGCGCAAGCGCTTTGGTATTTCGGTGCTGGCGGTGACGCGTGGCGAGCAGGTGTTTCGCGAGGACGTGCGCACCGTCACGCTGCGCGCCGGCGACACCATGGTCTTGCACAGCAACTGGCGCGATCTGTCGCTGGCATCGGAAGACAAGGATCTGGTCGTCGTCACCGACATCCCGAAAGAGGAGCAGCGACCGGGCAAGATCTGGCAGGCGGTCGGCTTCTTCGTGCTGGCCAAGTGCCTGGCGCTGTTCACCCAGCTCGATCTGTCAGTGGCCATGATGACCGGCGCGATCGGCATGCTGCTGACCGGCGTGCTGAACATGGACGAGGCGTACAAGGCAGTCAACTGGAAAACGATTTTCGTCACCGCCTGCCTGATCCCTCTGGGCTGGTCGATGGATTCCACCGGCACCGCGGCATGGGTGGCACAGGTCGTTCTGCAACACCTGGGCAACGCTTCGCCTTACATTTTGCAGGCATCGCTGGCAATCCTCACCCTGCTGTTTTCGCAGGTGATGTCCAACGTCGGTGCCACGGTGATGATGGTCCCGGTGGCGATCAGCGTAGCCGTTGCTACCGGCGGCAACCCGTCGGCTTACGCGCTGATCGTCGCGGTGTCGTCGTCGAATACTTTTCTGCTCAGCTCTGGCCATCCTGCGCTGATGATGGTTACCGGTCCCGGCGGTTATCGTGGCAAGGACTTCCTGCGCGTTGGCATTCCGCTGACCCTGCTGGTGCTGGTGGTTACGCTGGTGGTGATAAACCTGATGTTTCGATGAGTACGCTCGCCGATTGATGCCGCCGGACGAATGCGTGCGCTCGGTTCCAGCGCTCTATGCGAGAAAGATCTCGTCACCCTGCATACGCACCACCACTGATCGCAGCGAATCACCTTTGCAGGGACCGGCAATGCATAGCCCGTCGGTCTTGTTGAAGCTGGCGCCATGCACCGCACAGATCAACGTCTGATCCTGGAGTAGAAATTTGCCAGGCGCGTAATCGAGCTGGCGTCCAGCGTGCGGGCAGATATTGAGGTAGCACTGGACCTGGCTACCTTGCCGCATCAGGATGACACTGTCCTCGCCATGGGCCAGCATGACCTCAACCGCCATGGCGCCACCATCGGGAATGTCATCCAACCGGCATATCGCCTGCATGGACGGGGAAATGGCGGAAGTCACTGTATCCATCGGCACTTGCCTCGTGGGCGCATTGGCCCCATCGTTATGCTCGTAAGTCATTGATTTTACCACACGGATTTTTAACACATGCACGTCTCCCTGCCCACCATGCGTCATCCGCGCAACCCGCTGGCCCGCGCCCTTTCGTTACTGATCGGCGTGGCGGTGATCGGCGTGCTGCTGGTCTTTGGACTAGTCGTTGTCAGCGTGTTGTTGGTCGGCGGCGTCCTGCTTCTCGCCTTGCGTCGCTGGAAGCAAGGCAGTGCGCGCGTGAACTCGACCACGACGCATGCCAGCCACAAACCGGAAGTACTGGAAGGCGAGTTCGTGGTCGTACAGCGCGGCCGTCCTGTTACGCATTGAACACACCTGCCCCGGCGATATCTGCTGTGATCGTACGTGTTCCCTTCGCATGATCCGGATAATCGACGCTACCGGCCGAATCTAAAGCGACGTGGCCGCGGAATTAGGGCATCCAACTGAGCCATCCAAAAGTTGCGCGCGATACGACAACGTACGCAGCAATCCCACAGTGATCATGCCGGACGGATTAATGGCCGCTGGCGCTGTGGCGCCAGACGCTGGTGCGAGCCACTAGCCCGCGAACGCGCCGTGCCTACACCGGGAAAAGTCAGCGCGAGTACTCGCCGCGGCCAGTCGACTCGCGGATAATTCCGCTACCCCTTTTCCGGTTTGTGCATTCATCCATGTCCGATAGCTCCGCCCCCGCCGCGGCCGATATGCCGCGGCCGCTGACCAACCCGCGCCTGCTGATTCCGCTATCGCTGTTTGCGCTGTACATCATCTGGGGATCGACCTATCTGGGGATCCGTTACGCGTTGGAAAGCTATCCGCCGTTTCTGCTCGCCGGCGTGCGTTTTCTGATTGCGGGCGTGCTGCTTTTCGGCTTTCTGCGGTTGCGCGGCATCACGGCCCCCAGCGCGCGACAGTGGCGCAATGCAGCGATCACCGGCGTACTGTTGCTGGGCTTTGGCAACGGCATGGTGTGTTTCGCCGAGCAACGCGTAAGTTCCGGTATCGCGGCGGTTGCGGTGGCCAGCATGCCGCTATTTGCCGCTCTGTTTTCGAGCCTTTATGGCGAACACCCGACGCGACGCGAAGGCCTTGGCTTGGCGATCGGCTTTATTGGCGTCGTCGTGCTGAACCTGGGCAATGGATTGTCAGCCTCGCGTCTGGGTGCGGCGGCGTTGCTGTTGGCGGCCATGTGCTGGGCGTTCGGCTCGGTATGGAGCAAGCGGCAGGACATGCCACAAGGTCCGATGAACACCGCCGCGCAGATGTTGTGCGCGAGCGTGGCCTTGATCATCGTGGCATTGCTGGCTGGCGAACGGCTACCGGCACATCCCACCGAACGCGCAACGCTGGCAACGGGCTACCTGATCGTATTCGGCTCGATCATCGCCTTCAGTGCTTACCTGTATGTGCTCAAGCACGTGCGGCCGGCACTGGCGACCAGCTATGCCTACGTCAACCCACCGGTTGCGGTGCTGTTCGGCCTGCTGCTGGTCGGTGAACACGTAGGACCGTACGACCTCGCCGGCATGGCGATCATTCTGCTGGGCGTCGGAGTCATCACCTTCGCTCGTCAACGTCGGCACGCATGAAGTGCCATGGCTCGTGTTGAAGTAGGGCGTTGCCCGACAACTAACCCACGATAGCCGCCCGCAATGCCGCCACCAGAATCCGGATCGCCTCGCATGTACGCGGTTCGCTCGCGCGGGTATACAGCGCGATCTCGATCGGTGGCAGCAACGGCAGACCAAGCCGGCTACCGATTTCGACCGCACGTGGTGGGCACATGCGGCGGGTAAGCGGTGCCACCGCCAGACCTGCAGAAACGGCTGCGCTGACCGCAGATAAGCCGCCACCGACAAAGACCTCGCTCCAGGCCACACCTGCGTCGTCAAGCGACTTCAACGCCTGCGCGCGTACCGTGCACGGTGAGGACAACGACGCAATACGCAGCGGCTCACCCGCTGGCTGCTCCCAGTCCGGTAACGCAAACCAGTCATACGGCTCAATGAACAAACGTTCCCCATCACGACGCTCGCCATCGCGACAGGCGATGACCGCGTCCAACTCACCGCCGTCGTACGCGGTCAACAAACCATGAGATGCTCCGATGCGCACCTCGATGCGCAGCGAACGGTCATAGGCGCCGACCTTTGCCAGCAAGATCGGCAAATCCGTACCGGCAGATTGATCGCTGATACCGATCCGCAGACTCATGCGCGCGCCGGCACGGCCACTCAGCGCTCGCGTGTGTGCACTGAGCAAATCACGTGCGGCATCGAGAAACTCCGCGCCTTCGGCAGACAGCCGCACCCGTCGCGGAGTGCGTTCAAGCAGGCGCTGCCCCAACCGCTCCTCCAATCGCTTCAGCTTCAGGCTGACGGCGGACTGGGTTGTGTCCAGTGCTTCGGCAGCCCGGGTAAAGCTGCTGAGATCCGCCACCAGGACGAAAGCCTGCACTGCATCGAGGTCGAGTGGTCGCGCTGTCAAACTATTTTCATTAATCATGACTGAAATATCTATTAATGAGTTTTACTTATCATATAGCAGGACTAGCATGGCTGCCACCCCCTATTGATGCCTCGCGCCCATGCCCCTGACCCGAATCTCGATGCGCCGCGGCAAATCAGCCGCTTATCGCAAGGCAATACTCAATGCAGTCCAGCTCGCCCTGCGCGAAACATTCGACGTGCCGCCGCGCGATTTTTTCATGACGATCAGCGAGCACGACGAGGAAAACTTCGTCTATAGCCCCGACTATCTCGATATGGCGCGCAGTGACGAACTGCTGATCATCCAGCTCGTCGTGAGCCAGACGCGGAAGCTCGAACAGAAGCAGGCGCTGTACCGCCGCATAGTGAACTTGCTTGAACAGGTGCCTGGCGTACGTCCGGATGATGTCTTCATCAACCTGGTCGAAGTGGCCAGGGAAAACTGGTCATTCGGTCACGGCGTGGCGCAATACGCCTGATCTCTCATGTCACTTCAGGCCATGTCAATTGAGGCAAACGCAATGACGACGCAAGACGCGACGGGCGATCCACGTCGCTGGCTGGCGCTCCCCATACTCCTCGCCGGTGCCTTTCTGCCGTCGCTCGATTTTTTCATCGTGAATGTGGCGCTGCCGGCGATACGTACTGATCTGCATGCGACACCCGCGCAAGTGCAGTTTGTAATTTCCGCCTATGCGGCGACCTATGCCGTTTTCCTGATCAGTGGCGGACGATTGGGCGATCTGTTCGGACGGCGACGTCTGTTCCTGAGTGGCATCAGCGGCTTCACCCTGGCCTCGATGCTGTGCGGACTGGCTTGGTCACCCACAGCACTGATCGCCGGACGCATGCTGCAAGGCATTACCGCCGCAGCCATGGCGCCTCAGGTGCTCGCCTCGATCCGGGTGATGTTTCCCACCGCCGAGCAACCGCGCGCACTGGGCCTGTATACCGCTACCTTCGGCATCGCTGCGACGCTCGGCCAGCTGCTCGGCGGCGTACTGGTATCCAGCCATCTCTGGGGCTTCGGCTGGCAATTGATTTTCCTGGTCAACCTGCCGGTAGGTATTGCCGCGATCATCGGCGGCAGCCTGCTGTTACGCGAGTCGCGCGCTACCCAGGCGCAACGCCTGGATCTGGGCGGCGTTGCACTGCTGTCGCTGGCGCTTGGTCTGCTGGTCTATCCGCTGGTCGAAGGCCGCGAACAGGGCTGGCCGATGTGGACGTTTGTCATGCTTGGCACGTCGCTGCTGGCCTTTGTAGCGTTCGTTCGCTACGAGATTCGGATCGCAAGCCATGGCGGTGCACCGCTGGTCGATGTGAGCTTGTTGCGTGGCAACGATTTCGTGCTCGGGCTGGTCATCACACTGTGCTTCTACATGATCTCGGCGTTCTTCCTGACATTCGCCGCTTATCTGGAAGATGGACTGCATCACAATGCGTTACAGACCGGCATCGCCACCGTGCCATTTACCGTTGGCTTTTTTCTGGCGTCGCTGGGCTCGGCCAGGGCAGTAGAACGATTCGGTACACGCGCACTGACCATGTCCCTCGTCGCGCAAGCGCTTGGATTCGGCTTGACGGTGACCTCCGTACAAAACGGATCGCCAACGCTGGGGCTGATATCCGGCCTGCTTATTGCCGGGCTAGGCTACGGCATCGGTTTGCCATCGCTGATCAAGATCGTCATCGGCGGCATGGACAGCCGTCATGCCGGGCTGGCCTCCGGCATGGTGATTACCGTGCTGCAAATCAGTGCCGCACTTGGCGTGGCCATCATCGGCGGGGTTTTCTACAGTGCCTTGGGCGGTCATGACGACGCCCATGCCTACACCCATGCCTTCAGCACAGGTCTGTACTGCAATATCGCTGTATTGCTTTTGACAGCCCTGCTATCGCTGGCGCTGGGCAGCACCAAGACGACCACCGCTGTCGGCGCGCCGGCAGTGAGCCGCCGTTGATCCGATGCGGCTTATCCATGCCCAGCATGAAGCACGGATAAGCTATTTATCCATGCTTCGATAATTCAATCACAGCACGACTCGATCACAGCTCGCGCAAGGCCGTCGTCACGGGCAAACGGGCGGCACGTACGGCCGGAAACAGGCCGCCAACGAAACCGATGGCCAATGCCCATTTCAGCCCGGTCCAGAGCACCTGCGGCGCGACATTGAACTCGAAGGTGAGCTGACCGGTGGTACCGGCAGCCAGCGTGGACGCGGTGTAGCCGTTGAATATCAGCCACGCAATGAGTCCGCCGAGCGCGCCGCCAATCAACGCGAGCAGCATCGTTTCGAGCATGATCGCCATGACTACCGGCAGGCCGCGGAAGCCGATCGCCCGCAGTGTCGCAATCTCACGGGCACGGGTGGCTACTGCAGCGAACATCGTGTTCAGTGCACCGAATACCGCACCGATTGCCATGATCGCGCCGACCACGATGCCGATGATGGTGATGGCCTTCGTGGTGCCTTCGGACTGCTTGCTGAAATAGTCAAGCGTCGTCGACACATCCGTCTGCAGCCGCGGATCGGAGGACAGCGCAGCCTTGAACTGATCGAAAGCAGCCGGTCCGGTAAGCCTCACGAACACGGTCGTCATGCTGGAGCCGCGCCGATAGGCTGGACCGACAATGCCCGCATCCGCCCACAACTCGGAATCCATTGCATCGTTCGAGGCGAAGATGCCGGTGACCGTCCAAGTCTGATTGCCCAGCTTGATCTGCTTTCCCGGTTCGAGACCGGCAAACTGGTGCTCTGCGCCCTTGCCGGCAACCAGTTCGTACTTGCCCGGCTCGAATTTGCGCCCCGCGATGATTTTCGCGTTGGTGCGCAGCTTCCATGCCTCGTCGCCGACGCCGCGCAATTGCACGCTACCGACATCCTTCTCCGGGTCGCCACCCTTCATCGGCAGATTGGCGGCAACTACAAGTTCCGGCGAGGCAATCGGCTTACCTCGGTCGTCCCTGGCGATGCCAGGCGCCTGCGCGATCACCAGCGTGCTGTCGCGATCAAGCACCGACGAAACTTCCGCCGCCGACCCGCCACGAAGCACGATCGCGGTATCGTCGGAACCCGTGCGGCGCAGGGTTTCGCGGTAACCATCAGCCATTGCCAGCATCGCGACCAGCACGGCGACCACACCGGCAATGCCGATCACGATCACGGCGGAGGAACCCAGCCGCTGCGGCAGCGTGCTGACCCCGACAGCGGTCACGGACCATGTCTGCTGGCCGCGCCGAGTCAGCACCATCCACAAGGCCAGCAGAACCAGCAGGACCAGCATGCCCGGCCAGGGCAAGCCCAGAAACACCACCACGCCGATGATGACAGCAACGAAGGTCACCAGACCGATCAAAAAATTCATTGTGCTTCTCCTCAGCGTCCGGCCAGTGCATCGACAATGTTGAGGCGCATCGCACGCCACGCGGGCAAGATTCCAATCACCAGCCCGATCGCCACGGCCAGGGTGATACCCAGCGCCCAGCTGCCGGCGCCAACACTTGTGTGAGTGATCATTCCGCCGCTTTGCGAGGACATGATCGGGGCGAACAGGCTGACCAGGCCAAGCCCGATCACACCACCGAGCAACAGCAGCATTACCGACTCGGCCAGCACCATCATCAGCACGCTGGTGCTGGAGAAACCGATCGTCTTGAGCACCGCCAGCTCGGAAGTGCGTTCACGCACCGCCTGCATCATCGTGTTGCCGGTCAACAGCACCAGGGTGAAGAACACGGCACCCATGATCGAGGTCACGATCAGGCCGATGTCGGCCATCTGCTTGATCCAGTTTGCGGTCGCTGCCTGCTCGGTCTGGGTTTTCGTCTCGTGATCGGAGTTGGCCGACAACGCATCGATCGCCTTGGCGATACGATCGGACTGATTCATGTCATTGACGCGGCTTATATACCAGCCAACCATACCGCCGTTGTAGCCCTTCGGAGTGGTCTCGTCGAAGGTCTTCCAGTGCATGACGATCATCTGACTCTGGAAGGCTTTCGCATCCTTGGACCGCATGACGCCGACCAGATCGAAATTCCAGTTCTTGGTGCCGTCCTTGTTCGGGAAAATCTGCGACTGCAGCGGAATCTTGTCACCAACTTTCCAACCGTATTTCTTGACGATGGTCTCGCCGGCGAGGATGCCGTTCTGAGTCGAATCGAACGCCTTGCGCTGAGCGGGATCCACTTCGACTTCTGGATAGATGTCGAGATAATTAGGGCTCACCGCAAAGGTGAACACCTGGTTGTGCGGATCCTGGTAAGCCCCACCGAACCAGTTTGCGTAAGCCACGTCCTTGACGCCATTGACCTTGGCGATCTGCGCACCAAGTGATTGCGGCAGCGGCTGAATGAAAGACAGCCGCGCGCCAGTCTGCAGGCGCTCGGCACCGTTCGCCGACTGGCCTGCTTCCGCGAATGAGACACGCACCGCATCAAGCATGCCAAACAGCAGAAACGCAGCGATGATCGACACCAGTGTGAGTATCGTGCGGGTCTTGCGCCGGAACAACGCAGCCCAGATCAGATGAAAGTATTTCATCGTCCTCTCCTTACGCCATGGCCGGTGCGACCAGCGTGCCCTTGTCCAGATGCAGGGTATGTCTGGCGTATTCGGCAGCTTTCGGATCGTGCGTGACCATCACGATGGTCTTGCCGTGTTCGCGATTGAGCTGCTGCAGCAGACCGAGTACATCCTCGGCCGATTGACGATCCAGATCACCGGTCGGCTCGTCGCAGACCAGCAAGGTGGGATCGGACACGATCGCACGCGCGATCGCCACACGTTGCTGTTGTCCGCCAGACAGTTCGCCAGGCTTGTGTGTACCGCGCTCGGCCAGCCCCACCAGTTGCAAGGCAATCGCCGCATTTTTGCGCCGTTGTGCTCCGGAGAGCTTGGTCAGCAGTAGCGGCAATTCGACATTGCGTTGTGCCGACAGCATCGGCATAAGGTTGTAGAACTGGAAAATGAAACCGACGTTCGACGCGCGCCATTTTGCCAGCGCGCCGCCACCCAGTTGATCGATGCGCTGACCGCCAACCGTGATGCTTCCGGCAGTCGGCGTATCGAGCCCACCGATCAGGTTGAGCAGAGTCGTCTTGCCGGAACCGGATGGCCCCATCAACGCCAGAAAATCACCCTCGGCAATCGCCAGGTTGACGTGATGCAGCACCTCGACTTTCTGCTTGCCGCGCTCGTAAACCTTGGCCAGATCCTTGATGTCGATCAATGTGCCCATGGTCGTTCTCCCGATGAATGCCGTAGTGATGTTTGGTCGTTGTGGCGAACTGCGCCGTTTCGATAAGTGTCAGGGTGATGCGGGTTTGATCTCGATGTCCGAACCATCGTGCAACTCTGGCGGCGGCGCGATCACCACGCTGTCGCCCGACGCCACCGCTGCCGGCAGCAGGCGCAGATCACCATAGGCTTGCGTCGCGGGGGTCACCGCGCGCTGCCGCACTTTGTCGCGCTGGCCCGAGGCCACCCGGTCAAGCACGAACACCACGCTGCGACCATCGCGCTGCACAATCGCCGTGGCCGGCACCAGCACGCCTTGTGGTGCCTGTGTAGTGGCTTGCGGTTTTACATCGAGAAAGGACACGCGCACGCCCATATCGGGCACGATGCGGGCATCCTTGTGCTCCAGCGCCACGCGCACCTTGATGGTCGCCTTGCCACGATCGGCTGTGGGCACGATGGCGATCACGTGGGCGGGAATCTTCCAGTCGGGGTATGCGTCCAGCACCGCTTCGGCCGGCATGTTCGCCTTCACTTTGCCGATATAGGCTTCGTTGACGTCCACATCGACTTCCAGTGACTCCATGTCCACGATCGTGCCGATGCCGGTGCGGGTGAAGCCGCCGCCGGCGGAGAACGGCGAGATGATCTCACCGACCTGCGCATCCTTGGTGGTGATGACGCCATCGAACGGCGCGCGTACCACGCAATAGTCGAAATTGACCTGCGCTTCGGTCACCTGCGCATCGGCCGAAACTGCCTGCCGCTGCTGCGAGACGAGCTGCGAGCGGGTGCTATCCGCGAGCGTGCGCGCCTGCTCGGCCAGCTGGGTCGCAACCAGGCCCTGCGCAGCAAGATTCTTCTCGCGATCGGCATCGCGGAGATTCTGCGCCAGCTGCGACTGGTACTGCGCGACCAGCGCATGCGCCGCACCCGCAGCCGCCTTGGCCGAATCCAACGCCGCGCGATAGCCGCTGTCGTCCAGTCGCGCCAGCACCTGATCCTTCCTGACCCGATCGCCTTCCTCGATCAGCACCTCGGTGAGCGTGCCAGTGATCTGTGCCGACACCGTGGCCTGCCGCCGCGCGGTGACATAACCGGTGGCCTGCAACACCGCGCCCGCTTCGCTCTCGCTGCTGGGCAAGACCGCGACCGCCGTTTGCACCGCGATGGCGCGATGACCCAGCAACATCCAGCCCGCGGCGGCGATAAACACCAGCACGATGACGATCGCACCGATGATCCACAGCCAGCGGCCTGAACCCTTGTTTCCATGGTCCTCGCGCTGACTGCGATCGATGCGCAGTTCCTTCAACAGATCGGCGTTGCTCACCCTGACTCCTCAAACCCGGCGTTGCCGGTGATGCGTTGAACGCAGGCTCGCGACAGCAAACCTGTGGCATGCAAGATTGCCTGATCGCCCCCAGCGCGATCAGGGTGCAGCATCAGCCATCATCGATGACAGATGTCATACGCTAGGCCTATAGCTAGATCGACGAATGGCAAGCCCGCGGATCGACATGCCGACGTCACGCTCGTTCAGAATATCCCGCTTGCTGTCAAAATCACTATACGGTGCGGCTATTGCACGACGACGCCGATCCGGTTTGCTACGCTTGGCGGCATGAATACCATCATTCCCGCTCCCGCGATAACCACCCTGCCGATCATCGGCAGCAATCAACGCTTCCCCGTACGCCGCGTGTTCTGCATCGGTCGCAACTACGCCGAGCATGCACGCGAAATGGGCTCAACGGTGGACAAGTCGACGCCGATCTTTTTCTGCAAACCGGCCGATGCAGTCGTCAGCGATGGCGCCGACGTACCGTACCCGCAAGCCACCAACGACTTGCATCACGAAGTCGAAATGGTGGTGGCCCTTGGCGCTGGTGGTATCAACCTGACACCCGCGCAGTCTTCATCCCTGATCTGGGGTTACGGCGTCGGCCTGGACCTCACCCGCCGCGATTTGCAGGCCCAAGCCAAAGCCAAGGGCAACCCATGGGATACGGCCAAGGCATTCGATCACTCCGCCCCCGTGTCCGCTCTACGTGCGGCAGCCGACGTCACCATCGACGGCCAGACGACGTTGCAGTTGCACGTCAACGGCACCCGGCGTCAGCACACCACGCTGGGTGAAATGGTGCACAACGTGCCGGAAATTATCGCCGTGCTTTCCACCCTGTTCGAGTTGAAAGCTGGCGACCTGATCTTTACCGGCACGCCGGCGGGTGTTGCCGCACTGCAGCCTGGCGACAGTTTTCATGCCGAGCTGGTCGGCGTTGCCGAGCTGGTAAGCCGGGTCGTTTAAGCTCTTCCGCAGCTGCACTGGGCGGACTCACCATGTTGCGTTAGAGTCCACTGGCCATTCGGCCGAAACCTGGGGAAAAAGCATGAGTATGTTGCAGGAATTCAAAGCTTTTGCCATGCGCGGCAGTGTCGTTGACCTGGCGGTTGGTGTGGTGATCGGTGCCGCGTTCGGCAAGATCGTCACGTCACTGGTCGAAAAAATCATCATGCCGCCCATCGGGTTGATTACTGGAGGTATCGATTTCAGCCAGCTGAAATGGGTGCTCAAACCGGGCGATGACAGCGATCCGAAGCACAAGATTGCCGAAGTGGCGATTGGCTACGGTGACTTCATCAACACCGTCATCACCTTCCTCATCATCGCCGCGGCGATTTTTCTGGTGGTCAAGGCGATCAACAAGATGCAGAAGAAAGAGGAAGCGGCTCCAGCCGCACCGACAGCCGACGTTGTCTTGCTCACCGAGATTCGCGATTTGCTGAAAAGCAAACCCTGACCCGAACTGATTTCAAAAGCTTCTCGATGGCCGCGCATTCGCAGGGATGCGCGGCCATCTTCATTTGCGATCGCCAGTATGACTTATGGCTCAAGCGCAGGAGCTGTCTAGGCCCATAATCAGGGTTTGTCGTCAGGAAACTCACCATGCGCGTTCCGCTCACTTTTCTCGCTGCCAGCCTGCTGCTGGCAAACGCTGGTCATGCCAGCGCCACCGATACCCGAATTCCCGACGCCACTGTAAAGGCGGCCGAACAATTGCGTGACAAGGCGCTCACCGACGACACCGGCTACAAGATTGTCACCTCGCTGACCACTGAGGTCGGTCCACGCATTGCTGGCGGCGTCAACGACGCGCGCGGACGCGCCTGGGCGATCGCCAAGTTCAAGGAGCTGGGTTACGACAAGGTCTATACCGAGGCGGTCACCTATCCTCTATGGCAGCGCCGCAGCGAACACGGCGCCATCGTCGCGCCGTTCCCGCAGCCGCTGGCGCTGACCGCGCTGGGCTTCTCCGCGGGAACGCCGCAGGGTGGCCTCACTGCCGAAGTCGTGAAATTTGACAGCCTCGATGCACTGAAGGCGGCCGATCCGGCCAGTGTGAAAGGCAAGATCGTTTACATCGGTTTCCGCATGACGCGGCAGAAGGACGGCCACGATTACGGCATGGGTTCGGCGATCCGCACCGGCGGCCCGGCCATCGCTTCCCGCAAGGGTGCAGCCGCTTTCATCCTGCGCTCGGCCGGCACCGATGCGAATAGCCGCACGCCGCATACCGGCGTCACCATGTTCAAAGATCCCGCACAGGCGATTCCTGCGGCTGCGCTGTCGAATCCCGATGCCGACCAGCTTGAGCGCGTGCTCGGCTACGGCAAGCCGGTCAGCGTGAAGCTGGATCTGGATTGCGGCATCGTCGGCACCTTCACTGGCGCCAACGTCATCGGCGAGATCACCGGTCGGAAGCATCCCGAGCAGATCGTCGATATCGGTGGTCATCTGGATTCGTGGGATCTGGGCACCGGCGCAATCGACGACGGCGCTGGCGTGGCCATCGCGATGGCCGCTGGCAAGCTGATCCATGACATGCCGCAGCGGCCGGATCGCACCGTGCGCGTGATTGCGTTTGCCAACGAGGAGATGGGCCTGTATGGCGGCATAGAATACGCAACAAGGCATGCCAGCGAAGTCGCGAAACATCAGCTCGGCACCGAATCCGATTTCGGTTCCGGCCCGGTCTGGCGGATGAGCGCCAGCGTCAAGCCCGAAGCGCGTGCAGCGACTGCACAGATCGCCGGCGTGCTGGCTCCTCTTGGCGTGGCGTACGATGAAAATCGTCCCGGTGGCGGCGGCTCGGATCTGTCGCAGATGCACGACAAGGGCATGGCTGCGCTCTCGCTGACACAGGACGGCACCATGTACTTCGACTATCACCACAACGCCAACGACACGCTGGACAAAATCGACCCCAGGGAACTGGCGCAGAATGTCGCCGTGTATGCGTCCTTTGCATATATGGCAGCCAATGCCAAAGGCGATTTTGGTTCGGCACCTGATGCGTTCAATAAAGACGGCGCCGGCGAATAATGCAGCGGCGCTAGTCACACAAAAGGAAATGGCCTTCGGGCCGTTTCCTTTTGGATATCCGAGCGTCTTCATCGGGCTGGGCGGCGCAAGATCCACATAGAGGCAGTCAATGCCGCAGACAGTACGGGCCTGGCGTCAGCATGTGTCATCGCCATTGCGACCAATGAGCCCGAATCAGTCCGCCAATGCACAAGGATTCATGCCCAGGCTCCGCATAGAATCATTTTTCAGCGTCGGCCGTGAGCTGGTCCAACGCCAGCAGGTTGTCCTTGATTCGGGTGATCACCGCCAGCGCCTGCTGTAGCTCGTCGTAATCGATATTGCGGGTGGCATCCTTGCGCAGGCCGCGTCCGATAACTTCCATATCATCAACAACGCCACGCGCCTGTTCGGTCGTATGCAGGCGCCAGGCCCGGCGGTCCTTCGGATCGGGTCGACGTTCGACGAAGCCAGCGGCCTGCAGTCGATCGATCACCCGACCTACGGCAATAGGTTCCATTTCGAGAAATTCAGCCAACTCGGTTTGCCGCAGACCCTCACGGTGATACAGCACTTTGACCGCGCGCCATTGGGCACGGGTAAGTCCAAACTTCACGGCACGCCGATCGAAATGCTTGCGAATCAGCAAGGTCACATCGTTGAGCAGGTAGCCGAAGGAGATATCTTCCGTCTTCGCCATGAGCTTTTAAAACCTCTGCAGAGATTGAAGCATACGGCGCAGCTAGGACCGAAGCCATGCCCATCACCGTTGTCACCGCCGATATCACCCAACTACGCGTGGACACCATCGTCAACGCCGCCAATCCCGGCTTGCTCGGCGGAGGTGGCGTGGATGGCGCGATTCACCGGGCGGCTGGACCCGCATTACTGAACGCTTGTCGTGCACTACCGGAAAGCGCGCCGGGTGTGCGTTGCCCGACGGGCGAGGTACGCATCACACCGGGCTTCGATTTGCCAGTGCGCTACGTGATTCACACCGTGGGACCGATCTGGCAGGGCGGCGATCACGACGAAGCAGAGCTGTTGAGCCACTGCTATCGCAACTCACTGCGTCTGCTGCGCGAACATCGGCTGCACACGATTGCGTTCCCGGCAATCAGCTGCGGTGTTTACGGTTATCCGGCAACGTTGGCGGCGGCAGTGGCCGCTGCCACGCTGTGCGATGAGCCGACCCATGATGCTTCCATTGACATTACTTTGTGCTGCTTCAGCGATGCCATGCGAGCGATTTTCCAAGGCGCGCTCAATGCAGTTTGAAGGGATAGAGCGGCGGCAGATCAGAGCCTTCATCGCCCTTGTCGGCCACACGCCAGATAAAGCCACGCTTGAAGACTTCAGCCAATGGCGCATCACTACCCGACATCGATGCACTGGCATAATGCTGCCGCTGCAAGCTTGCAATGGCCGCGCGTTGTTGTTCATCGCCCAGCAATGCGGTCAAGTCGCCCAAGTGCTGGATTGCCGGTCGTTCGATGCGTGCCCATGCCAGCAGGCTACGCACCTGCTCTGACGTATTGCTGCCGCGCGCGGCGACGAGGAATGCTTGCTGACGCTCGCGCGCCGATGCATTGGGCGCGTTTGGAATCGCCACCGATGCAGGACGCTCACGCTGATAGCGACGCCAGATCAGCCATGCCATCACGCTGAGCAACCACAAGGTAATACTGCCGATGGCGATCCAGCGCCATGGTGTCGTTGGTGCATTCGCTAACGTAACTGGCGCGAGAGCTGAAGCTGGCATCGCTGCGGTCGTCGGATTGGCCGTATGGACGTCCGAACCACTACTCGCTGGCAACACGGAAAAACTGTGCGCCGGAATCTGCGCAACCTCCATGCGATCGGCCAACACGTTCCACCACTTGAGCGTTGTTGCGGGGATCGTCAGCGTACCGATACGGTTGGGAACGATCGCAAAGGCTTGCTGCCGTTGGCCGACGATCCACGGGCCATCGTTGCGGCTGGTGGTGGTCGGTTTGTCCGGATATGCCGTTGCTCCATCCAGCGGCGGCATGCTGAGCG
Source organism: Rhodanobacter sp. A1T4 (assembly GCF_014207185.1). Taxonomy (GTDB): domain Bacteria; phylum Pseudomonadota; class Gammaproteobacteria; order Xanthomonadales; family Rhodanobacteraceae; genus Rhodanobacter. Next base: position 198,547 of record NZ_JACHCP010000004.1, on the reverse strand, counting down.
TTGGCAGCGCCTCCGCTGGCAAGCCGGTCGCCTGCAGGTTCATCGTGAGATTCAGCGGCTGGCCCACGCGCACCGGAGTCTGCGCATCCGGCAAACCATCCAGCGTAAGACTCATTTGGCGTGCCGGCAGCCACGCCGTACCGCCCCAGTCGACGGGCGTCGGCTTGATGTCGATCGTTACTGCGGGCGCCCTGGCCGACACCGGTTTGCGCGCGCCGAAGAAACTGTCCGGGTCCGCCGGATCGATTGCCACGCCCTGAAAATTCAGCGCGGGAATCTCGACACGACCGGCATGCTGTGGAATCAACGCATAACGCCGCTCCAGTACATGGTACTGACGCCCACCACGCTCAACCGAGTAGTTGGTATCGTCGCCGATCTTGTTGAACTGGATGCCATTGAGTTGCGGTGCTTCGAGCGAGCCATCGCTGATGGTGGTGGCGAAAAACAACCGCACCACGTAGCTCAGCTGCTGGCCGACATAGCCCTGATTCGGCTCGACCTGCGACTCCATGAAAACATCACGATGCGCGGCCACATTATCCGAAGCATCCGCCGCCGTTACTTCCAGTTGCAGGGGCGCCGTTCGACTTCCGGCAATATCAAGCGAGGGAATCTGCAAAGTGCCGGTATGGCGGGGTCGCAATACCACACCCAACGTCAGCTCGGACGTCGCAGCACCGTTGATCACGCTGACGCTGCTGTTTTGCGATGTACCTAGCATGTCGAAGTCGCTGCCCAAAACGCCGAGATCGGGCATGGCGAGATTGCTGGCATCGCCTTGGATGCGCAGATTCAACGTCACCGTTTCACCCAACGCCACACTGTTGCGATCCAGCGTAGCCTGCACGTCGGCCGCATGGACGAATGCCGGAATCAGCATCAAGGCGAGCAAGCACCATGCAATGAGTCGTCGATAGATCACGGTTGATCATCCTCGTTCGGCACGCCGCCGTGGCGCTGCTCGTATTCCAGTTGAAACTTCCGTCGCAACAACGCGCCAGGATCATCCGGCACACGCTGTATGGCCTGTCGCAGATCGGCCGGCAACTTGGAATCCGGATCGTCTTTCGACATCTCGCCGAGCTGATGGGTTGGCGGCGACTTGCTCTGCTGATCTTTGGACTGGCCAGCCAGCGCCTGATCCATCTGCTTCTGCAAAGCCTGCTGCGCCTTGTCAGCACTGGCCTTCTGCTCGGCTTGCTGCTGTGGAGTCAATGGCTTGGGTTGCTCAGCGGACTGGCTCTTTGCAGATGAATCCTCGCCCGTTTGATCTGGTTTGGATTGATCCGGCTTGGACTGATCCAGTTTGGATGGGTCTTGCGACGGCTGCTTCTGCGAATCAGGCTGGCCATTCTGTCCCGATTTATCCGATGGCTTTCCGGCATCCGGTGCTGGCTTTTGATCCGGTTTTTGTGAGGCATCGGACTTGCCGTCCTTTCCCTCTTGATCTGGCTTCGACTGACCTTGGTTGCCATCACTGTCAGGCTTTTTCGAATTTGACGAATCCTGCTTCTGCTGCTGGTTTTTATTCTGCTGATTCTCGTTTTTCTGGTTCTGGTCCTGCTGCTTTTGCTGTTTCAGCCAGTCCTCGACGGCCTTTTTATTCGCGGCTGCATCGGCGTTGGCCGGATCGATTTTCAACGCCTGTTGGTAGGCATCGATCGCCTCGTTGTATTGCCCCTGCTTGGCCAATGCGTTGCCGCGGTTGTACGCCGCGTTTGTGCCAGGCAGCGGCTGCAGAGTTTTGGCGGCAGCAGCATAGTCGGCTGCGCGATAGTCGGCCGCACCGCGCCAGGCGGGATCACGTGCAAGCTGCTGCGCCTGTTTGGCCGGGCCACCCTGACGTAATGTCTGCGCAGCCTGCTGATCTGGGCGTTGCCACAGGTCGCGCCAGTCGGTAGCCTCGGCGCGACCAGGCAGCATGGGTAGCAGGATCAGCGGCAGCAACAGCAGCCAACCGCGTCGGAAAGCCATCGCCACAACCAGCAGCAGCGGCAGCAGCAACCACGGACCGCGATCCTGCCATTCGTCACCCACTTGCCCGGCTGCGGCTATTGACGGACCGGCACGCAGCTCGCTTTTCAACGCATCGATGTCGCCGGCATCCGTCGTCATCGGCGCGTAGCGGCCACCGCCCGCAGCAGCCAGTGCCGCCAACGCTGCATCATCGCGATCGGCCATAACGATGCGATCCTGCTCATCGCGCAAAAAACCGCCGCTGGCCTGGGGTATCGGGCCACCCTGCGCTGTTCCCACACCGAGCACCGACACCCGCACACCCGCGGCATCAGCCACGCGAGCCGCCGCGTCGGCGGCGGCATCGGCCTGATCGGTAATCAATACCAGCGAACCGCCGGGTACATTGGCATCGTGAATCAACGCCGCGCCACGCTGGATCGCCAGCGCCGCATCGTTGCCGTCCACCGGCATGGTGTCGGGGCTCATGGCATTGAGCAAATCGCCGAGGCTGTTGGCATCGGCGGTCAATGGTGCCACCACGAAAGCCTCGCCCGCGTAACCGATCAACGCGTTAAGGCCATCTCGATTGCTGGCCAGCAAGTCATGCACCTTGTAGCGCGCTCGATCCAGCCGGCTCGGTGCCACGTCGCGCGACAGCATGTGCTGCGACAGCGATATCGCCACGACCTGGGCTGCTCGACTGGCGTAAAGCGGCTGCGCCACACGATTCCAGGTCGGGCCGGCCAACGCCAATGCGCATAGTGTCCAACCCACGGCGAACAGACCAGCTGGCATATAACGATTGGCTGCGCGACCACGCAACAGATGCGGCAACAGTTCGGCATCGACCAACCGGGAAAGTTCAAGCGGCACCGAACTCCGCCGCATACCGAACCAGAACAGCAGCGGCAGCGCGACAAGCGCGACGAGCCACAGTGGTCGCAAAAAATGAAACTGTTGCAACGCTTCATTCATGCGCGATGCCTCGCATTACATTGAGCCGGCGGGGCAAGATCACGATCAGTAAAAGCGCAATTGCAACGCCTAGCGGCCAGCGGAACAACTCATGCCGTGGTCGCAGTGGCGGTCCGTGTTGAGGCATCGGCTCCAGTGCGTTGATGGCGCGATAGGCATCGGCCAGCGCATTGCTGTCGGTAGCGCGAAAAAATCGCCCGCCGGTTTCGTTGGCGATGGTGGTCAGCATGTCGGCATCCAGATCGGCCGACGGGTTGACCAGTTGACTGCCAAAAAGTCCCGCGACGCGCATCTGGGTGGCGCCGATGCCGATAGTGTAAATACGCACACCGGCGGCCTTGGCAGCACGCGCCGCTTCGCGCGGCGCAATGCTACCCGCATTGTTCACGCCATCGGTAAGCAACACCAGCACACGCGCCTGCTGCGGCAATGCCGACAGGCGCTTTACGGTCACGGCGATCGCGTCACCAATAGCCGTCTCCGTGCCAGCCAGCCCTACCGTCGCACCCTCGAGCTGCGCCCGCACGGCGGAAAGATCAAACGTCAGTGGCGTCACCAGAAAGGCCTGACTGCCGAACAAGATTAAACCCATTTCATCGCCGCGCCGACGACTGATGAAGTCGCCGGCAATCGCCTCGACCGCACCGAAACGGCTGACCGCCTGGCCTGCCAACTGCATATCCTCGGTACGCATGCTCCCGGACAAATCCACTGCCAACATCAACGCGCGCCCGCTGTGCTGCTGTGCCTCTGGCGGCCCGATCCACTGCGGCCGAGCGGCAGCAACAAGCAGGCTCAACCAGGCCAACACCAGCAGCCACGGACCGATACTTTTTGCCGACTGGCTGTTCGCCTGCGCCAACCGGATGCCCGGCTGTGGCAGATGCAAGGCCTGCCCCGGCGCCACCGGCCGCAGCCAGCGCCATAACAACCAGGGCAACGGCAACAGCACGATGATCCACGGCCACGCGAACGTCGTCATGACCGCGCTCCGTCATTGCTCGGTGCACTCGTAGCGTGCTTCCATTTGGTGGGCTTCAATGCCAGTCGCAACCATTGCCGAACCGCCGCGGATGCAGCCGCTTGATCAAACGGTACGGGCGCGCGGTAAATCACTTGCTCCAGCGCCATCAGCCGATCCAGCGTCCCTGCATCGACCGGAACGCGCGCCAACGTTTGCCGCCATGCGTTGCCTCGCTGTTGCGCGGCGAGTACATCGTGCCGGCGCGCGACGCGACGCAGCAGCTGATGCATACCGCTCGCGAGCGCCGACGGATCGCCGTCTCGCTGGTACTGCTGCATCAGCTGATCGAGTTCAGCCAACACGCGCTCACGTTTTTGAGCCTGGCTACGATATCGCCGCCACAACCAAGCGCAGAGCGCCGCTATCATGAGCAGAAGCCCCGCCAGCATCCACCAGCCCGGTGCAGGTGGCCACCATGATGGATCGGGTGGCAAATGGATATCACGCAAGACCGGGCCCGGCGCTGCCGCTGCTGTCGATGATGATGATGCGGATGGAAGAGTTATCACGCCGATCTCCTGGCGCCAAGCACACCGACCACTACATCGAACGGATCAGCGGTAGTGTCGACATTGCCCCAGCGCAGGCCAAGCGAATGCGCCAACTCGCCGAGTCGCGCTGGTCCGGCACCGATGGCACGCTGAAAATCGCGACGCTGACGCTCGGATTGCAGGATCACTTCAGTACGCTCACCCGTCTGTTCCAACGGATAACGACCGGGTGGCACCAGTGCAAGTTCCAGCGCGTCGGCAACCACCAGAACACTTACAGCAGTGTGCCGGCTGAGATCCAGAAGTCGCTGCCGCGTGGACACGTCGCCACTGAATCCGTCGCTGATCAACAGCACGCGACTGGCACCACAGCGCAGACGGTTTGCACGCATCAATGCATCGGCCAGTGATTCTGTTCGATCGGACGTCGGCCTTGCATCCCACTCTGCCAGCGCTCCACACACGGCCAATGCGCCGCGAGGTCCAGCCTGTGGACGCAGTAGCGAATCAGCCTGACCAAACGCCATCACGCCAACCCACTCACCGGCACGCGCTGCATACCACGCTGCACATGCCGCTGATCTGGCCGCCTGCACCGATTTGAATCGCACCCGTGTGCCGAAGCGCATGCTGGCGTGGGTATCGACGAGGATCAGCAATGACCCCTCGCGATCTTCCTGAAAAAGTTTGGTGTGCAGCTTTCCGCTTCGGGCAGTGAGACGCCAGTCGAGTCGACGCACATCGTCACCCGCCTGATAAACACGGGATTCGGCGTAATCCATGCCGCGGCCGTATAAACGGCTGGACTGCTGACCGCTTCGCGCTGAACGACTGACCAGTGTTGCCAGCTTCGCACGTCCTACTCGTGTGCGCAGCGCGATCAGCTCAGCCAGTGAAACCCGAGTGCGACCATCGCCATCGTTCGATTGCAACATCACAGCACTCACGGCAGCGGCACGAGATCCAACAGACGATCGATCACGCGATCAGGACGCACGCCCTCGGCTTCGGCTTCATAACTGAGCAAGACACGGTGCCGCAAAACCTCATGTGCGATGCCGTGCACGTCCTCTGGAAGAACGTAATCGCGACCAGCCAACCAAGCGCGGGCACGCGAGCAGCGATCGAGTGCAATGGTAGCGCGTGGGCTACCGCCCCAGGCGATCCAGCGCTTCAGCTCCGGACCATAACGACCAGCGTCGCGCGTCGCCAACACCAGCTGTGTCAGGTATTCCTCCAACGCCGGCGCCATGTGTACCGCCATGGACGCTTCCCTCGCGGCGAAGACATCTGCCTGGCTCAGCAATGCAGGCGACGTTGCCGGCGCCTGACCGCGACGGCTGGCCTGCCCGCGCACCAATCTGAGAATGGCCAGTTCAGCCGCTGCATCGGGATAGCCGATGGTCACGTGCATCAGAAAACGATCGAGTTGGGCCTCGGGCAAAGCGAATGTCCCCTCCTGTTCGATGGGATTCTGGGTTGCCATCACCATGAATAATTCAGGTAAATGCCAGGTGCTGCGACCCACGGTGATCTGCTGCTCTGCCATTGCCTCAAGCAACGCCGACTGCACCTTGGCCGGCGCACGATTGATCTCATCCGCCAGCACGATGTTGTGAAACAGCGGGCCACGTTCGAACTCGAAACTGCCACTTTGCGGGCGGAACACGTCAGTGCCGGTGAGATCGGCAGGCAGCAGATCGGGGGTGAACTGTACTCGATGAAAATCCGCCTCGATCCGCGCCGCCAGTGCTTTTACTGCCGTCGTCTTGGCCAGACCGGGGGCTCCCTCGACCAGCAGATGCCCATCCGCCAGCAAGGCAACGAGCAGACAGTCGATCAAATGCGGCTGCCCGATGATGCTCCGCTGCAAGTCCTCGCGCAGTACCGTAAACGCTTGCTGCAGTGGGCTAATCGACGAAGTTTCAACTGTAGCCATGTTCACTCCATTTCCAAAACGGGCCCGATAGTCAATCAATAGAGAGGTATTGAATGCATCATTGAGCGGTGCCCTTCAGACCATCATCTTCGTCGTAAGTTTAATCGACCGACAAAAGTAACGGTTCCAGCAAAAAAAGAGGCGGCCTAAGCCGCCTCTTTTTCAAACGCATTGAGGCCTTACTGCAAGGTCTCACTAAGAATGCGCGGCGTCACAAAGATCAGCAGTTCTGCCTTGGTGTTGCTGCGCGACGTAGTTCGAAACAAAATACCAATCCCAGGGATATCGCCCAAACCCGGCACTTTGGTGACCGTGTTGGAATTGTTGATCTCATAGATGCCGCCCAAGACCACCGTCTGTCCATTATCGACCAGCGCGGAGGTATTGACTGAACTTGTATTGATGGTAGGAACTTGACCACTGCCAGGCACCGTAATGTAGCCGGCGAGTGCATCCTTGGTCACGTTGATCAGCAGGTAGATGCGGTTATCCGCGGTGATCGTCGGAGTCACCTTGAGCTCCAACACGGCATCCTTGAAGGCCACAGTTGCCGTGCCGGTGCTAGCGCCGCCACTTGCGGAATTCTGATAGGTGACATAGCCAATTTCCTGACCCTGACGTATCACTGCCTCTTGCTGGTTTGCCGTAATCACACGCGGGCTTGAAATCACTTCGCTGCGGCCCTCGGTCTGCGCTGCTTGCAGCTCCAGATCGAGTGCAAAATTCTTGCCGATGATACCCACGCCAATGCTGCCCGCCGCGCTGGTGAGTGGCAAATTGACGTTGAGGCCATTCGTTGTATAAGTCGTGCCAGCCGCGTTGTTGAAGTATTCACTGCTGTTGCCAGTGACGGTTGGAATACCTCCTCCCACAATCACACTTTTGTTACCGATAGCACGCGAGCCGCTTACACCCAACTGGGCACCAAGGTCTCTGGTGAATGAGTCGTTGGCGACCACGAGACGTGATTCGATGAGCACTTGCTGAACCGGCTTGTCCAGAACAGCAATCAGTTCACGCAATTGCTTGATTTTTTCGGGCGTGTCGTTAAGCAAAAGCGTATTGGTACGGATATCAAATGAGACGCTGCCGCGCGTCGACAAAAAGCCATGCTGACTGCTGCTGGTGCCGCTGCCACTGGTTGACTGCAAGCTGCCGCTAGTCAAGAGCTTGGCTATATCAGACGCTTTGCCGTAGCTAATTGGCACGTAATCGGTGACCAGCTCAGCTGTATCCTGTGCCTTCAGCTTCGCATCGGCGATGTCCTGCTCGTACTTTGCGAGTTCAGCCTGTGGCGCGATCCAGATGACATTGCCATCGCGACGCTTATCCAGGCTCTTGGCACGCAAGATCACATCCAGAGCCTGATCCCACGGCACATTATCCAGGCGAAGCGTGACACCACCGCTGACGCTATCCGAAGCGACCAGATTGAGACCGGATTCATCGGCGATCAGTTGCAGCGCCGAACGTACGGGAATGTCCTGAAAATTGAATGTCGCCCGTTTGCCGGTATAAACCGGCTCCTGACCCGCCTTGGCCAACGCTTCGGTTTTGGCATCGGTTTTCTTGGGCGACACCTCAACCACATACTGATCGGAAGTCTGATAACCCGATGTATCAGCGTCACCCTTTACGGCGATTTCGATATGCGCGCCACCACCTATGGCCGCCTTGGTGACAATGGATTGCACCGGTGTCGCAAAATCCAGCGTATCCAGACGTTGCGCCAAGTTGGCCGGCAGATTGGCGTGATCGATATTGACCAGCACCATGCCGCCCTTGTGCGTCATCTGGGCGTTGGCACCGGAACCGCTGAAGCTGATCAGTACGCGACCTTCACCGTTGGGGCCTCGGCGAAAATCGATATTGGAAATCGCCGGACCATTCATCGACGAAGGAAGCGCCTTGGACGGATCGATGGTGGCAACCGTGGTGACGGATTGATCCGCAGCGCCGTTATTGATGGTCAGCAGCAGGCTGTGACCTTCGACGCGAGTGCGGTAGGTCGATTCACGCATCAGCTCGACCACGACGCGAGTGCGGCCGCCAGCGGTTACCGCCGAGACGCCCGAAGTCGAACCCTGCCCGATGTTCAGATGCCGTGCGGATGCGTTATCAGTGTCGGCAAAGTCAACCGCTATACGGGGCGGATTGCCTGTCGTAAATATCTTTGGTTGCGGCACAGGTCCGTTACCGAAGTCCATCTTCAGCTCGACGTTGCCACCTGGCAAAGCTTGGTAGCTGATGTTCTTTAACGTGGTGCCCGCTGCCACAGCGGTGCTGGCCCAGCCGGAGCTGGCAAGCAGCAAGCCTATCAATACGTAGTGACTCGCATGGCGCATGACACGGCCCCGAAAGGATTGGATTGGATTGGTCATAGCATCAGCCCCTGTATTCCTATTGCCCGGCAAGGGCGATGCTGGCGGGACGTTCCATCCAGCCACCATTACCGTTAGATACCAGCTCGACCAGATCGATGTGATCATCGCTTATGGTGATGACGTGCCCGTAGTTCTGGCCCATGTATTCACCCTTGTGGATACGATGGATCACTCCACCCGGATCCTTGATAAGCACTTCGGTACCGACGCCGGTGCCTACCGTACCGACCATCTTCAAGCTGTCCAGCGAAAACATTTCCAGCGGCTCCTTGGCGCGGTTTGCATCTGGGCGCGGACCACTATTGCCGGAACTCGGCTCGGTTTCGGCCAAGCTCGGGCTGAACGGATCGCGCTTGTCCTGATCGTCGTACTTGAATGTCTCGAAAGTCTTGATGACCGGCAGCGGCGTGATCGGCGCGCCCTTCTTGGCCTTTTCCTGCGCGATCCAGTCGCGTAAATCCGAGGTGCCGCGCGTGCAGCCACTGAGAACCAAGGCGAGCCCGAGCATCAGCACAACACGTAGCGGATTGATGGCAGCAAACATTTTCATTTCTGCCCTCCCGCCTGGGTGTTGCCCGATGCCTTGATGGTGCTGGTGCTCTCTTCATCGTCGAGGTAACGATAGGTTTTGACCGTACCCTGCAGGACGAGCTGGCCATCGCTGGCTACGCCCCCTTTCGACGCTGCCTTCGGCGTCAGCGAAACATCGTGCAAGGTCAGAATCACTACCCGTGGCAACGAAGCCACACCGCTGATAAAGGTACCGAACTGATGATAGGTGCCGGTCATACGCAAGGTGATTGGCTTTTCCGCGTAAAAATCCTTCGGTGTTTCCGGACCCGGCTGAAATAGTTCCGTTTGCAAGCCGGCGCTCTGCGCGGTCTGCGAGATATCGACGAGCAATTCCGGCATTTCGGTCTTGCCGGGCAGCTGACGAAGCAGCTGACGAAGCATGTCCTGCATCTCGTCGAGCTGCTGTTGCAGCGCTTCCAGATTGACGGCCTTGGCCTGTTTGGTCGAAAACTCCTGCTTTAACTGATCTTCCTTGCCGGCTAGCGTCGTCAAAGTATCCTGCTGGCCGCTTATATACGTATACCAGCCGATGAGTACGATGACGGCAAACACCAGTCCGGTAAAGAACATCTTGATCGACTGCGGCCAGCCACCGACGTTGTTGCGATCGAGATTACGCAGGTCATTGAAGAACTTCATGGCTTCGCCCCTCCCGTCGCAGGGACACTGGCTGACTTGGCCGGTGCGGCGGCAGAGCCTGCGGAAGCTGGTGCACTGGAGTCATCCACCTGATCGGGTTTCGGTCGACTCAGCGCGACATCCAAGCCAAATGTGTAAGGCATGCGCGTTGCCTCCACACTTTTCTCGGTCTTGCGAAGGTCGGTATGACCCAGCCATGGAGAGGCTTCGATATTGCGCATGTACTCAGCGACGCTGGCATTGGACTGCGCCACGCCATCGAGCGACATCGACTGGCCATCCTGCTTCATGCCCGTGAGCCGCCCACTGGACGGGATCGTTTTGACCAGCTCGTCGAACAGGTGGACCATCTGCGAGCGATCGGCCTGCAGCTGTTCGATGATCTGCTTACGCGCCAACAGATGGTCACGCACTTTTTCCAAATCCTTGATCTTGGCAATGCGCACGTCGACCTGGGTTATCTCGTTCTGCAGCATGGTGTTGCGATCGTTCTGGTTATCGATGCGCTCACCCATCCACCATCCCCAGAGCAGCAAAAATGCAATTGCCGCTGCAAAGGAGACGCCCAATTGAATGTAGAACTCGCGTTCGCGCTGCTTGCGTCGAGCAGCACGATGCGGAAGTAGGTTGACGTGTGCCATCAGTCGAAGCTCCTCAGGGCGAGGCCGACCGCAATCATCAACGCGGGCGCATCCTGAGCCAGCGACTGCGCCTGTACCCGCGGCGATAGCGACATCCGCGCCAGCGGATTGGCAACGATGCATGGCACGCCGAGCTGTTCTTCCAGCATCGCACCCAACCCTTCGATCGAGGCACAACCACCGGCCAGCACGACCTGGTCGACCTTGCTGTACTCGCTGCCTGCAAAGAAGAACTGCAGCAGACGGCTGATCTGCTGGATCAGCGATTCCTTGAACGGCTCCAGTGCCTCGCTTTCGTAGGATTCGGGCAAGCCGCCCTTGCGCTTGGCACGACCGGCTTCCTCGTAAGACAGGCCGAAGCGACGCATGATCTCGTCGGTAAGCTGCTTGCCGCCAAAAACCTGTTCGCGCGAATAGATGGTGCGTTGATTCCGCAGTACCGACAGCGTAGTCATGGTGGCGCCGATGTCCACCACCGCCACCAGCGCATCGCGCCCCACGCTCAGCTGATCAGCCATCATCGCAAACGCGTTTTCCATCGCGAATGCTTCAACATCAATCACACCGGCAATCAGGCCGCCGAGATCGAGGGCCGCCACGCGCATGTCAACGTTCTCGGTACGCGAGGCAGCCAGCAGCACATTGTTCATGTCCGGGTTGTCACGCACCGGACCCACCACCTCGTAATCGAGACTGACTTCGTCGATGGGGTAAGGAATGTACTGGTTTGCCTCGATCTGGATCTGACCTTCGAGGTCATCTTCAGAGAGATCGCTGGACATCGGAATGACGCGGGTGATCACCGCTGAGCCGGCCACCGCTGCCGAACCGTGCTTGAGCTTGGAGCCGGAACGAGCCAGTGCGCGACGGATCGCATCGCCTACCGCTTCGACCTCGACGATGTTTTTCTCGACCACGGCATTGGGTGGCAGGGGCTCGACCGCGTAATGTTCCACGCGAAAACGGCCGCCCGCCTGACTGAGCTGCAGCAGCTTGACGGCAGTCGAACTGATGTCGACACCAATCAGTGCCGGCTTCTTGGGTGTAAAAAGCCCCACGGTGTTTCCCCCTTGCCACTTGGCGCCCCTAACCAGAATCCTGGAGGGATGCGCAATGGCATTAAATCGAAAAATTAACGCAATAGCAACGGTCTACGTGCACTTTCTCAACTAATTGTCGTGATGTCCGCCACAATTGCGACCTTGCCTTGTTTGGCGCGCGCCTTGCTTGGCGGCGACGTGCTCATTCGGGGATATTGCTACATCTATACTCTGGCATGTTTTGACTCAGGTCTCGCTATCCCCACACCATGCGAATTCTCAAGCGATTGTTGCGCTGGGCTCTGATCCTGGCTTTTTCCGGTCTGCTGCTTGCTGTTATCGCGGTTGGCGTGGCGTATTGGTTGATCGCGCCAAGGCTTCCAGCCGTAGCCGTTCTGAAGGACTACCACATGCAGGTACCGCTGCGTGTGCTGAGCGCAGACGGCAAATTGATCGCCAGTTTCGGCGAGACCCGGCGCATCCCGGTAGCGATCGCCAATGTTCCCGATCAGCTCAAGCACGCGGTGCTGTCGGCTGAAGATGCCGACTTTTACCATCATCCTGGCGTGGATTGGCACGGTCTTGCCCGTGCCGGCTGGCACGTCATCGCAACCGGCGGTGACAAGGGCCCTGGCGGCTCGACGATTACCCAGCAGGTGGCGCGCAACATCTTCCTCAGTCCGGAAAAGCTCTACTCGCGCAAGCTCACCGAGATTTTCATCGCCCTGCGCATCGAGCACGAGCTGAGCAAGGACCAGATCCTCGAGCTCTATCTCAACAAGATGTTTCTCGGACATCGCGCTTATGGCGTTGGTGCAGCCGCGGAGTATTACTACGGCAAGACGCTGGATCAGCTGACGGTGGCCGAGTGCGCCATGCTGGCCTCGACCTTCCAGCTGCCGTCAGTGGTGAACCCCATCAACAGCCCCGCACGCGGCATCGCCCGAAGGAACTGGGTGCTGGGTGAGATGCTCAAGCACGGTTACATCACCCAGCCGGTCTATCAACAGGCGATCGATGAGCCGAACCACGCTTTCCCGCACGAGCAAACCATCGAGGTCGACGCCCCTTATCTCGCCGAAATGGTACGTCGGCAGGCGCTGGATCGACTGGGCAACGAGGCGCTGACCGAGGGCTATGTCGTCAAGACCACCCTGCAAAGCGATCGTCAGAAGGCGGCCGTGGAAGCACTGCGCAACGGGCTAGGCATCTATGACCACCGTCATGGTTGGCGCGGCCCGGAGGCGCATCAGGATCTGGCGGCCGATGCCGGAGAAGCCGATTACGACCGCGTGCTCTCCAGCTATTTCAGCATCTCGGGCATGCAGCCGGGGCTGGTCACTGCTGCCGACGCGACCGAGGCCACGGTTTATCTGGCCGATCACCAGAGCGCGAAACTCGAACTGGCCGCAATGAGCTGGGCACGCCCGCATATCGACGACGATCGTGTTGGCGCGGCGCCGACCACGGTCAGCAAGGTACTCAAGCGCGGTGACGTGATCCGCCTTTCTCGCGATGAAAAGGGCGAATGGCAGCTCGACCAGATTCCCCGTGCGCAGGCCGCATTGACCTCGATCGATCCGGAGGACGGCTCAATCCGTGCACTGGTCGGCGGCTTCAATTTCTCGCTGAGCAAATTCAACCGTGCCGTGATGGCCGCACGCCAGCCTGGCTCGAGTTTCAAGCCGTACTTCTACTCGGCCGCGTTCGAACGCGGGTTCACGCCGGCATCGATCATCAACGACGCGCCGCTGGCATTGCCTGATCCATCGCGACCCGGTGGCATCTGGACGCCGTCCAACGACGATGGAAAGTTCGCTGGCCCGATGCGTCTGCGCGAGGCGTTGGTGCAGTCCAAGAATCTGGTTTCTGTACGTCTGCTCGATGCCATCGGCGTTCGCTATGCACGCGATTACGTCACCCGCTTCGGCTTCTCGCTCGACTCCATCCCACCCAACCTGTCAATGGCACTCGGCACCGCGTCGGTTTCGCCGATGAGCATGGCGCGTGGCTACGCGGTGTTCGCCAACGGCGGCTACCTAGTCACGCCGTACTTCATCAGTGAGATCGACGACCGCAGCGGCAAGCCGGTTTACGTGGCCAATCCCGCCCGCGCCTGTCGCGACTGCCAGGAGCGTCTGCTGGATACGAGCCCCCCGGGACCACCGCCAGCCGACATGATCAAGACGCCGGCCAACGATGTTCCGGTAGCCACCACGGCAGCCCCTGCATCGGCCAGCAGCGTCGATGGCGTCGGCATCGCTGTCTTGCCTGCCGACGTGCACAATCAGAATGCGCATCCTCCGGTGCTGGCGCCGCTTGTCATCGACATTCGTAACGACTATCTGCTCACTTCACTGATGAAGGACGTGATCCTGCGCGGCACCGGTTCAGCCGCGAAGTCACTCAACCGGACCGATCTGGCCGGCAAGACCGGCTCCACCAACGACCATCGCGATGCCTGGTTCGTCGGCTTCAACGGCGATCTTTCCACGGCGGTATGGGTTGGCTTCGACGATTACGCGTCGCTGGGTCATGGCGAGTTTGGCGCCAAAGCCGCACTGCCGATCTGGATGGACTATATGGGCGAGGTGCTGAAAGGCCTGCCCATGAACACGTTGCCAATGCCGCCCGGGATCAGTACGGTATTGATCAACCGCGACAGCGGTTTGCCGACCTCGTCGGATGACCCCAACAGCATGAACGAAATCTTCAAGGTGGAGGACGTCGACCGCCTGCGTACCCAGGCCACTCAGCAGAAGGAACAGGACCAGCAGCACGCCTACGATATTTTCTAAATCGCCCATGCAGCGTGTCGCCATCCAGATAGCGCCGCACTGCAGGCAATCTACCGATGAGGAGCGTGTCATGTCCCGAGGCGAACACCACCGCATCCACGCGCACGACCGGCTACAGCGCAGCCGTTTGCGCATTGCCCAGGAAGCCGCTCGCTTGATGAGCGAGCACGGCATCCGCGACTTTCACCATGCCAAGCTCAAGGCCGCCGAGCGCTTGGGCATTCTCGATACACAGGCCTTGCCACGTAACCTGGAAATCGAAGAAGCGCTACGTGAGCATCAGCGTCTGTTTCTTGCCGATAGTCAGCCAAGATCATTGCGTCAGCGTCGGGAAGCGGCGGTCGAAGCTATGCGTTTTCTCTCCGCGTACGAACCGCGCCTGGTCGGCGCCGTGCTCGAAGGTACGGCTGATACCCACTCGGCCGTTTGTCTGCATGTGTTCAGCGATGACCCCGATGCGGTAGGTCGATATCTGCTCGACAACGGTGTGCCGATCGAAACACAGACCCGCCGGCTGCGAACCAAACGCGATGAGCAATCGGAATATCCCGTGTTGCTATTTGCCGCCGACGAGTTGCCGTTCGATCTCACCGTTCTGCCGCGCGACAGCCTGCGTCAGGCACCGCTCGATCGGCGCGCCGATGACACGCCCATGCGGCGGGCGACGCTTACCCAGGTGGAAATTCTGCTCGCGGAAAACGATGACGATGCGTTCGAGCAGAGACTGTCGGCGGCCTTGCGCTGACCGTCGACGTGCCGTATCTGGCGACGCTAAAGAAAAAGCCCGGGATAAACCCGGGCTTTTTCTTTCCTATCGATTGAGCGCAACAGACAGGCTTAGCGCTTCGCTTCCGGCAGATAGTCACGCACGTCGGCACCGGTATAGATCTGGCGCGGACGACCGATACGCGATCCGGGTGTTTCGTGCTGCTCGATCCAGTGAGCAATCCAGCCGGAGGTCCGCGCGATGGCGAACATCACCGTAAACATTTCGGTCGGAATGCCCAGCGCCTTGTAGATGATGCCGGAATAGAAATCAACGTTCGGGTAGAGCTTGCGCTCGACGAAATAATCGTCCTTCAGCGCCGCTTCTTCCAGCTTCATCGCCACATCGAGCAGGGGATCGTTGACGCCCAGTTCCTCGAGCACCTTGTGGCACATTTCGCGGATGATCTTCGCGCGCGGGTCGAAGTTCTTGTAAACGCGATGGCCGAAGCCCATCAGGCGGAAGCTGTCATTCTTGTCCTTGGCGCGTTTGACGGCAGTCTCGACCTTGTCTGGTGTGCCGATTTCCTTCAGCTGCTTCAGCACCGCTTCGTTGGCGCCACCATGCGCTGGACCCCACAAAGCGGTAATGCCAGCGGCAATGGAGGCGTAAGGATTCGCACCGGTGGAACCGACCAGTCGAACAGTCGACGTCGAGGCATTCTGCTCGTGGTCGGCATGCAGGATAAACAGTAGATCGAGTGCTTTCGCTGCCACCGGACTCATCTCCAGCGGCTCACTTGGCACTTCGAACATCATGTGCAGGAAGCGGTCGACGTAGGCGAGGTTGTTGCGCGGGTAGCGGGCAGGCCAGCCGATCGAATAGCGATAGCAGGACGCGGCAATGGTCGGCATCTTCGCAATCAGGCGAATCGCCGCGAGTTTGCGATCGGCCGGGTCATCGACATCCAGATCGTCATGATAGAACGCCGACAGCGACGCCACCGAAGCCGCCAGCATGGCCATCGGATGCGCATCGTGGTGGAAACCCTGGAAAAAATTCTTCTGCGACTCGTGCATCATCGTGTGATGCGTGATCTCGTGGTCGAACGCGTCGAACTCGGCCTTGGTCGGCAGCTCGCCGTTGAGCAGCAGATAGGACACTTCGAGGAAGCTGGATTTTTCTGCCAGCTGGTCGATCGGATAACCGCGATACAACAGCACGCCCTCGTCACCATCGATATACGTGATCGCGCTCTTGGTGCTGGCGGTACTGCCGTAGCCGGGATCGTAGGTGAAGTGCCCGGTGTCCTTGTAAAGCGTACCGATGTCGATGCACGCGGGCCCAAGCGTGCCGCTGATCAATGGCAGCTCACTACTGCGCTGGTTCGACTCATCCACCAGCTTGACGATCTTGGTATCGGACACGGGAATCTCCTTACATGTGGATCACCACCAGGAGCAGCCGCTGGGGCGACACCGGTCGGCGAGGGGAATGCTTGGTTTGCATGCCGGGGAAAGCATGCGGTGCTTCGAACGCCTGGGCGTTGTTCAACGCGAATTATCGCATAAGGCCTTGTGAACATTCGATCGCGAATGGGAGCTCAGCGAGCACAAAAAAATACGGGGCAAGCCTGCGCTCACCCCGTATCTCGAATCGTATCTGCAGGCCTTTCAATGGAGACGGCCCGACAGCGAATTATTCTTTTGTCGAACCCGCATAGCGGCGACGGAACTTGTCCACGCGGCCGCCAACGTCAAGCGTCTTCTGCTTGCCGGTGTAAAACGGGTGCGAGTGGCTGGAGATATCCACCTTGATCAGCGGGTACTCGTTGCCGTCTTCCCACTTGATGGTTTCCTTGCTGGACATGGTCGACTTGGTCAGAAACGCGAAGTCGGACGACAGGTCCTGGAAAACGACCGCTTTGTTGTTCGGATGGATATCAGGCTTCATGACAGACTCTAAAGCGATGGAAACAAGAGCGGTATTGTAACGGTCGTTTGCCCGTCACTGCAACCCCGGAGCTTGTCCGCCTCAAACGACGACGCCCAAGGCACGCCGTACCATAGCGGCAAAGCGGGCCTGATCGACCTCCAGCACGATGTCGGCGTTGATCGGCCGGCCAAGTCGGCCAGCCCAATCAACCACGGTAGCGCCGCGGGTCAGACGCCCGTCGAGCTCAACCGAAACCGCACGCTTTTCGCGACGGGTGACGATCGACGGATCGATGGCCACAGCCATCGCCAGCGCGTCGGCGGCAATGACGCCTTGCCGCCCGTGCGTCAGGTTGTAGGCACGTGCGGTACCCACAATGCTGTCGTAAAACTTTGCGCGCTGATCACCGGCCTTCAACCAGTCCTCAAACTCTGCGTCGTCAAACGCATGCCGCAACGTGGCCTCCCAGTCGACCAGCTCGAACTGTGGAAACGCCTCGAACACCACATGCGCCGCCTCCGGGTCGAAGCCAATATTGAACTCGGCCGGCACCTTGCCGGTATTGCCGTGACCGGTGACCGCGCCACCCATGATCACCAGCCGGGCAACCCGCTCGGGCAAGCTGGGATCGATCCGCAGCGCCAACGCCAGGTTCGTCAACGGCGCCAGCGCGACGAGTGTCAGCTCACCCGGCCGTTCGCGGGTGAGACGCAGCAATGCGAGCGCGGCGGGCTCATCCGCAGGCATGGCTCGTGGCGACGCAAATCCCACATCACCAAAACCATCCTGACCGTGCACAAATGCCGCGTCTTCTTCCGGTGCACGGACCAACGGTGTGGCGCAACCGGCAAAGATGGGTGTCGCGGCATCCAGCAGATCAACAAGGGTGCGTGCGTTACGCACGGTATGGCCCAGGCCGACATTGCCTGCAGCGATGCTCAGGCCCGCAACATCGGCATGTGCGTGCGCCATGAGGATAGCGAGCGCGTCGTCCACGCCGGGGTCGGTGTCGATTAGAAGCTGGGGCTTGGTCATGGGGACAAGTCGAGGATGAAAGAGCTTCGTAGTTTAGAGGTAACAGGCAGGCCAGATCTCGCGAACGCTCTCAAGCCTTGATTCCTGTTACCCGTGACCGAAAGGAATCCTTTTTCAGGGCTCCCTATTCTCCACGCTCACGCATGCACATACAGCGCGGCGCCACCGATCCAGCGCTCTATCAACCGCTCGGTCTGTGCTGGATGTTGGGCCAGCATGCGCTCGCCAACCTGCTGCACCGCTGGCAACAGATGCGCGTCGCGAGCCAGATCGGCGATGCGGAAGCTGAGCTGTCCGGTCTGACGCGTGCCGAGTACTTCACCCGGGCCACGCAGCTCCAGATCCTTCTCGGCGATGCGAAAACCGTCGTTGGTTTCGCGCATGACCTGCAGTCGCTCCCGCGCCAGCTGTCCGAGCGGCGGTTGATACAGCAGCACGCAATTGGACGCGACCGCTCCACGCCCGACGCGCCCACGCAACTGATGCAACTGCGCCAAGCCAAGCCGCTCACTGTTCTCGATCACCATCAGACTGGCATTGGGTACATCGACGCCCACCTCGATCACCGTGGTAGCCACCAGCACAGACAATTCCCCGGCCTTGAATGCATCCATCGCCGCCTGCTTTTCTTTCGGCTTCATGCGACCGTGAATCAAGCCAACTTTGAAGCCAACCAGCGCAGCCGACAGCTCAGCGTGTGCTACTTCGGCCGCTTGTGCGCGCAATTGCTCGGATTCCTCGATCAGCGTGCACACCCAATAGACCTGTCGCCCTTCTCCGCACGCGGCGTGGATGCGCTCGATCACCTCGAACCGGCGCGCGTTGGAGATCGCAATCGTTTGCACCGGCGTGCGACCGGGCGGCAGCTCATCAATGGAAGAAACATCCAGGTCGGCGTAGGCGCTCATCGCCAGCGTGCGTGGAATGGGCGTGGCGGTCAGCACCAGCTGATGCGGCACCAGACCGCTGATGTGATCGGCACCCTTGTCACGTAAGGCAAGCCGCTGCTGCACGCCGAAACGATGCTGTTCGTCGACGATCACCAGTCCCAGTTGCGCAAAGGCCACGCCTTCCTGCATCAACGCATGCGTGCCGATCGCCATCGACGCACCCTCGGCGATCCGCTGCATAGCCTGCTGCCGCGCCTTGCCCTGCTGCTTGCCAACCAGCCATTCGACAGCGACACCGAGCGGCTGCAGCCAGTGTCGGAAATTGCGCAGATGCTGTTCGGCCAGCAACTCGGTCGGCGCCATCAGTGCGACCTGCTGACCGGCCTCAATGGCAGCCAGCGCAGCCAGTGCAGCCACCACGGTTTTGCCGCTGCCGACGTCGCCTTGCACCAGTCTCAGCATCGGCTTCGGCTGGGCGAGATCGCGCGCCACCTCTGCAGTTACACGTTGCTGCGCGGCGGTCAATGAGAACGGCAGTTCTTTCAGCAGTTGTTGGCGCAAGTTCCCATCGCCGCCCAGCACCGGCGCATGCCGACGGCGCACGGCCGCACGCATGCGCTTCAGGCTCAGATGCTGGGTCAACAACTCTTCAAAGGCCAGCCGCTGCTGCGCAGGGTGACGGCCAAGCATCAACTGGCCGAGGTGGGCATCCGGCGGCGGTCGATGCACGTAAAGCAATGCATCGCGCAACGAGGCAAGTCCGTGCTCTGCGCACAGTTCCGGCGGAATCAGCTCCAACTGCGCGGCAGGCGGCAGCAACGCCAGTGACTTCGCGATCACGCCAGCGAGCCGCTTCGTGCCCAGTCCTTCGGTCGTCGGATAGACCGGACTCAGCAATTCATCCACCGCAGCCAGCTCGTCAACGCTCAGCCGCTGATAGCTCGGGTGTACCATCTCCAGACCTTGCGCGGCGTGGCGAACCTCGCCATAGCAGAGCACGCGCGCACCAACTCGCAACTGCTCGGCCTGGGCGCGACTGAAATGGAAAAAGCGGAGCATCAAGGTCTGACCGCTTACATCGCCAATGGCCACCTTAAGCTGCGGGCGAAAACGGAAGCCGCGTTCGACCGCTTCGATGACGCCCTCGACTTGGGCTCGCTCACCGACGCGCAAATCCGCAATCGCGGTAACGCGGGTCTTGTCTTCATAGCGCAGCGGCAGGTGAAACCACAGATCCTGTACGCGTTCCAATCCGAGCTTCGCCAGCGTGGTGACCAACGCCGGACCCACACCGCTCAGCGCACTGACGGGCGCAATACCGGGATCAGTGGTTACCGTGGAAGAAGGACGAGGAATGCGCGCGCTCATGACGCCCAAGCCTAACCGAGCACACCCCATCGCCGTAAGCCGGAATCCTTACACAATCCCGACAACAGCCGTCGGCATACGCCGCGATGAACGATCAGTCCAGCACCATCACCGCATCGATTTCGACCTGCGCGGCTTTCGGCAACCCGGAAACCTCGATCGTGGAGCGCGCGGGATACGGCGTCTGGAAGTACTCGGCCATCACCGCATTGACCGTAGCGAAATTCGCCAGATCGGTCACATAGATGCCGACGCGTACGATTTGAGCCAGAGAACCGCCCGCTGCGCTCGCCACCGCTGTGAGGTTGTCGAACACCCGCCGCGTCTGTGCCGCGATGTCGCCATCGACCAGCGCTCCAGTGGCAGGATCGAGCGGAATCTGACCGGAGAAGTACACCGTATTGCCGGCACGCACGGCCTGCGAATACGGACCGATAGCGGCAGGCGCAAGCTCAGTAGCGATGATGCTGCGGGACATGGGGAACCTCGCGAGATTGAAAACGCGAGTGTAAAGCTTAGAGGCGAATAGCGACGGCGCAAGTTCGCAAAGATGTAGCGACTTTCTCGCTACTCGCCTTACAAAGGATAACGATGCGCGCCGCTGATCACGCCGGTGCGCCGCACACGGCGGATCACTTCGGCCAGATGCTTGCGGCTCTTCACTTCCATCGAGAACAGCAGCGTTGCCGCAGCGGCATCGCGCTCGACGTATTCCACGTTGTCGATGTTCGAATCCGCCGCTGCGATCGCCGCCGCCACGGTCGCCAGCACGCCGGGACGGTTGATGACTTCGATGCGTAACTGCGCGCGAAAATCACCCTGTACGCCACGATCCCACTCGATCGGCACGTAGCGTTCGGGCGACTTGCGCAGCTCGATCACGTTGGGGCATTCCTCACGGTGTACCACGATGCCCTTGCCCGACGACAGATAACCAACGATGTCATCACCAGGCAGCGGATGGCAGCAATTGGCGAAACTCAGAACGCCGCGCTCGGCACCGGTGATACGAATTTTTTCGTGCACACGCTTGGAGGCCTGTGGCGCGCCGTCGGCACGCTCACCACGCAGCGCAAGCAACTGACCGGCAACCACATCGGGCATGCGGTTACCCAGCGCAATATCGGATAGCAATTCTTCCAGCCGATTGAATTTGGACGCTTCGAGAAACAGATCCAGCACCGCCGTTGGCACGCCATCCAGGCTGCTGCCCTGCGCGCCCAGCGCGCGATCGAGCATGCGATGGCCAAAGTCCACCGCATCTTCGTGCTGAAGATTTTTCAGATACTGACGAATCGCGGTGCGCGCCTTGCTGGTAACGACAGACTCCAGCCACCCCGGATTCGGCATCGCTGATGGCGCGGTGATGATTTCCACCAGTTGCCCCGATGCCAGTCGCGTGCGCAATGGCAGCAGCTTCTTGTCGACCCGCGCTGCCACCGCGTGGTCGCCGACATCGGTATGCACCGCGTAGGCGAAGTCCAGCGCCGTGGCGTTCCGTGGCAGTGAAAGAATGTCGCCACGTGGTGTGAAAAGGTAAACCTCGTCCGGAAACAGATCGATCTTTACCGCTTCGATAAATTCCGCCGACGACGACGTGTTAGCCGAGCTGTCAGCCAGTGAGGAGAGCCACTCGCGCGCGCGCGCCTGCGCGCTGTTGGCCGGACCGCTGTCGGTTTTATAAGCCCAGTGTGCTGCCACACCCCGCTCGGCTACCGAGTCCATTTCGGCCGTGCGTATCTGAACTTCAATTGGGGCGCCAAACGGGCCAAGCAGAACGGTGTGCAATGACTGGTAGCCGTTCGCTTTGGGAATCGCGATGAAATCCTTGAAGCGTCGATCGACCGGTTTATACAAAGCATGCGCGGCGCCAAGTGCCATATAGCAACTCATCGCACTGTCAACGATCACGCGAAAACCGTAGACGTCCATCAACTGGGCGAAGCTCTTGTGCTCGTCGTGCATCTTGGAATAGATGCTCCACGGCGACTTGATCCGCCCCACCACCGTACTCTGCATATGCTCGGTGCTGAGCCGGCTTGTCAGAGCGGTCTCGATCTTGCCCATCGCTTCACGGCGATTACCGATGGCAGCGCGGATGCGCTCGCTGATCACACGATAGCGATCCGGATAAAGCGCGCGAAAGCCCAGGTCCTGCAGTTCCGCCTTGAACTTGTTCATGCCCAGGCGCTGTGCAATGGGCGCGTAGATTTCCAGCGTCTCGCGGGCAATGCGGCGACGCGAAGCAGCGTCTTTGGCACCCAGCGTTCGCATGTTGTGCAGACGGTCGGCCAGCTTGATCAGGATCACACGCAGATCCCGTGCCATGGCGAGAAGCATCTTGCGGAAACTCTCCGCATCGGCTTCCTGCCGGGTACCGAACTGCATCTTGTCCAGCTTGGTGACGCCGTCGACCAGTTCGGCGACCACTTCACCAAATTCAGCAGACAGGGCTTCACGGCTCAGCTCGGTGTCTTCCAGCGTGTCATGCAGGATCGCAGCGATAACCGTTTCAGCGTCCAGACCGAGCTCAGCCAGAATGCCGGCCACTGCCACGGGATGAGTGATGTACGGTTCGCCGCTTTTGCGCTCCTGCCCGGCATGCGCGTCGGCGCCAACCTGGAATGCGCGAATCACCTTGGCGATTTGCACGTCGGATAAATAAGCGACGCGCTCTTTGAGAGCCAGCACATAGGGTGGCAACACGGACATGTCGACCGGACCGGGGTGCGTGGCCGCTGTCATGGAAGCCGGCGCCAGCTCAGGCGCCCACCTCGACATCAAAGGAATAACCGGCTACGAATGACTTGATGGTGGCTGCACGCGCGTGACCGGCAGCACTAGAAAAAACAGTGCGGAAGGCTCGCTGTCGACAGCCGGCATCCATCAGTCATCGCCACCTTTGGACAGGTCGTCGTCAACCTCGGCAGCAGCCCACTCCAGCGCCTCGCGCTCGGCGCGCTCACGCTCGGCCGTGTCGATCTGGTCGATCATGGTCTGGTCAATACGGCGCTCGGCGATCTCGCGCAGGGCCAGCACAGTCGGCTTGTCCTGTTCGGGATTGACGGCAGGCTCGGCGCCCTTTTCCAGCTGGCGCGCGCGCTTGGTAGCCATAAGCACCAGCTCGAAACGGTTGTTGACCACCTCGAGGCAGTCTTCAACGGTGATACGTGCCATGCGAAATCCTCAAAAAATAAATGACTTATATGGCTGAGTAGTGTAGCCAGCGGGCGCTTTGCTGGCAATGTGGCCAGCGCGTATGATGGCCGGCTGCCCTACACACAGGCTTGATGACACTGAAAGCACACTGAAAGCCGTGCAAGATATAAAACTAGTCAGTACAATTATGTCACCCCTCCCTGCACGCGAACGATCAGCACCGATGCCCCCCATGCCCCGATCCATGTCCTTGAGCCGCTGGTTGCTTTTGCTTGCGATCGTGCTGCTGGCCGGTTGCGCCACCATCGCGCCGCCGCGCACCGATGATCCGCTCGAGAAGTACAACCGCAAGGTATACAAATTCAACGACACACTGGACAAGGCGATTATTCGTCCGGTAGCTGTTGGCTACCGCGACGTGACGAATGCGCCGGTGCGAACGTCGGTGAACAACTTTTTCACCACGATTCGCATGCCGATCACCGTGGTGAACGATCTGCTACAAGCTCGCCCGAAGCAAGCGGTGCAGAGCACCGGTCGCATGGTGGTGAATCTGACCATTGGATTCGTTGGCTTGTTTGATCCAGCCAGCCAGTTCGGCATCCCGCTCGAAACCAACGATTTCGGCATCACGTTGGCGCGCTGGGGACTGCCGGAGGGCGACTATCTCATGTTGCCACTGTTCGGTCCGAGTACGGCTCGTGATATCTGGCGCATACCTGTAGACAGCTATTTCCTGGATCCGCTCAGCTATTACGCGCAGAACAATCACGATCATGGCTTGCAGTATCTGCCGCAGGTCATCTATCTGGTCAATCTTCGCGCGCGTGCCATCGATGCGGAGAATTTCCTCAACTCGGCTTACGACCCGTACGTATTCCTTCGCGACGCGTATCGTCAGCAGCGCATTTACGACATTTACGACGGCAATCCGCCGGACAGCGTTATCCAGCATATGCAGGGACTCGACGACAAGAATTTTGACCCTGACGAACTGCTGGATCAGCAGCACAAATGGGAAAACAGCCATCCTGGCCAGACGAATGAAGGCAGCAAGCAATAGCACGTTTGATCCGAGACATATGATCAAGCGACATGAAAAAGGGGCCAACGGCCCCTTTTTTATTGGCGAAAATCATGCTGACTAATCGATCAACCGATCGACCTCGGACACCTTGGCCAGTGCCTGCATACCGCTGGGCATATGTATGACCTTGAGCGACCGACCTTGCCGGGCAGCCTCAGCCATGACCGCGACCAGGCAGGAAAGCCCGGCGCTGTCCGCGTGCTTCACGCCGGCCAGATCAAGTTGCGCGATCGAGCGATCCGATAACGCAGATTCGATCGCCTGCATGGCGGCGGTCGCCGTGTTGAAGTTGAGCAGACCAGTGACGCCGAGAACACCCGGCGTACTGGTGACGAGCTCAAATCCGGGTTCGGTGATGATCGCTGTCACTGCCCGCCCTTGCTGTCCTTTGCCATCGCATCGAGCGCGCTGCCACCCTTGGATTCAAGGTTGGTAATCAGGGCATCGATACTACTCTTGCGGATTTCGGCATCCACCTGATTGCGATAGTTGGTGACATAGGAAATGCCCTCGATGATCACGTCATAGGCTTTCCAGTCGCCCGAGCGGCTCTTGCGGAAAGCGTAATCAATAGAGACCAGCTTGCCGTCATCCATCGTTACCTGCGTGCGAACCACGGTGCGCTTGTCGTTGAGGTCACCGCTGAACGGCAGCACCTTGACGCGGCCACGCGTGTAGTCGAGCAGACCTTCGGCGTAGCGATGAGTAATCGAGTTGTAGAACGCCTTGGCAAAACGCTCGCGCTGCGCCGGCGTTGCCTCACGGGCATGCTGACCCAGCACCAGGATCGACGCGTAGTCGATATCGAAATGCGGCAGCAGCACCTCGTCGATGATGCTGATCAGCTTGTCCTGATTCTGCTTCAGCTCGTCACGATGACCGTCGATGGCACTGGCCAGCTGATCGGCAATCGACTGGATGATCTGTTCGGGCGTCTGCTGGGAAGCAGGGGCCGCCGCCGGCGCCGGATCCTGGGCGAACGACGGAGTGGCGACGATGGTGCCCATAGCGATAGCGGTGGCAAGAGCCAGTCTGCGCAACATGGAGAACTCCTTGGACATGACCGGCTACTGTTTGCCGGTGGGGGTAGGGGAAGACGGTTTGTCGGATGACGATTTACCCGGCGACGTGCCATTGCCGGCATTTTTCTGATCGCTTGACGAACCATTGACCAGGAATTTGCCGATTAAATCCTCCAGTTGCATGGCGGACTGCGTCAGCACCATCTCATCACCATTCTTGAGTGCGTCAGGTGAACCACCCGGTTGTATGGCGACGAATTGCGCGCCGATCAAGCCGCTGGTGAATACCGCCGCCGACGAATCATCGGGAATCTGGTTGTAGCGGTTGTCGATGGCCAGGGTAACCTTGGCGTCGAGCTTCACCGGATCGGCAACCACCGATTGCACGCTGCCGATCGGCACACCGGCCATCTTCACCGCCGCACCGGCTGAGAGCGTGCCGACATTGGTGAAGTCTGCCGTCACCGTGTAGGTACCGCCAAGATTGTCGGCCATACCGCCCGCACCGAAGAACTTGCCCAGCATGTCTTCCAGTTGCTCTGCCGGTTTGGTAAGCGCCAGCGTGCCACCCTCGGCAACCGTTTTCTTGGAGGTACCGTAGACAATGCCGACGTACTGATCGCCCAGCAGACCGCTGGTGAAGATCGTCGCCACCGAGTCCAGCGGAATCTTGTCGTAGTTCTTGTCGATCGCCAGCTTCACATCGGCCACTTCGGCACCCGGCTGCAGTGTGATCGACTGCACCTGGCCAATGCGCACGCCGGCAATCTTCACCGGCGCGCGCTCTTTCAGCTGGCCGATATTGGCGAAGTGCGTATCGACGGTGTAGCTGGAACCCTGATGGACATTGGCCACCGACGTCGTCTGGGTGGCCAGATACACCAGCGCGGCAAAACCCAGCACGATGAACAGGCCGGTGCCGACGGCATAGGAATTTCTCGGTTGGCTCACGGCACGATCCTCGATAGGCGTTGGGGAGATAAGTACTGGAACATGGCGGAAGGGTTCATGGCGACGATCTCGTCAACGCGTTCACATCAGGAACGCCGTGAGCACAAAATCCAGCGCCAGAATGGCGATCGACGAGGCAACCACCGTTCGCGTAGTGGCATAGGCCACGCCTTCGCTGGTCGGTGGCGTGGTGAATCCCTGATAGACCGCGATCAGCGAAACCACGGCACCGAACGCCAGGCTTTTCAGCAGCACACCATTGACGATGTCGGTGTGCAGATCCACTACAGCGGTCATGTTCGACCAGAACGTGCCGTTATCGATGCCAAGCCATGTCACGCCGACCAGATGGCCGCCCAGCACCGACATGGCGCAGAACACACAGCACAGCAGCGGCATCGCAATCAGCCCGGCCAGAAAGCGCGGCGTCGCCACGTAGGCAATCGGATCGACCGCCATCATCTCCATCGCATCGATCTGGTCCGTGGCACGCATCAGCCCGATTTCGGCGGTAATCGAGGTGCCGGCGCGGCCGGCAAACAGCAGCGCCGTCACCACCGGCCCCAATTCGCGATACACCGATAGCGCGACCACCATGCCGCTGGCCGAGGTGCCGCCGAAAATCGACAGCACGTGATACAGCTGCAGCATCAGTACCATGCCGACGAACAGGCCGCAGACCATGATGATGGTCAGGCTCATCGCACCGACGAACCACAGTTGGCGAAGTGTTTCACGCACGTAGCGGAAGCTGCGCGGAATCGCCGCCAACAGGGTCAGCAGAAACAGACCGCAGTTGCCGATTTGCGCCAGTGATCCGGTCAGCACGTTACTGCTCTGTACGGGGCGCACACTCATTTCGCGGCTCCAGAAAAGCCCAGCGCCTGCCCATAATCACCCGCCGGATACTGGAACGGCACCGGACCATCCGCCCCACCACCGAAAAACTGGCGCGTCCACGCCGAGCCATCGTTGGCGATGGTTTTCGGATCGCCCTGCGCCACCACCTTGCCGTTGGCGATAAGGAACACGTGATCGGCCACTTGCTTTACCGCCTCGATTTCGTGCGCGACTAGCACGCTGGTAATCCCAAGCGTCTCGTTGAGCGTACGGATCAATTTCAGCACCTGATTCAAGGCCACCGGGTCGAGCCCGACAAACGGTTCGTCATAGAGAATCAGCATCGGATCGAAGACGATGGCCCGCGCCAGCGCGACGCGGCGCGCCATGCCGCCGGACAGTTCGTTCGGCATCAGCTCCGCTGCACCGCGTAAACCCACTGCCTGCAGCTTCAGCAGCACCACGTTGCGCAGCAGCACTTCCGGCAGCTTGGTGTGCTGGCGCAGCGGAAAGGCGACGTTCTCGAACACGCTGAAATCAGTCAGCAATGCTGAATTCTGGAACAGGTAGCCAATACCCTCGCGGAGCTTGTACAGCTCCTCGCGTGACAGCTCCGGCACATTCTTGCCCCCGACCAGAATCTGGCCGGCGTCGGGCCGCATCTGACCGGTGATGTGCTTGAGCAGGGTGGTTTTTCCGGTGCCGCTGGGACCCATGATGGCGGTGACCTTGCCCCGCGGGATATCGAGTTCAAGCTTGTCGAAAATGGTCTTGCCGTTAAGCACCGTCGTCAGGCCACGAACCCGCACCAGGGTGCTGTCGTCAGGCGCGGCTCGAACGGGTTCGGTCATGGGGATCATCAGATGCGTTAAAGAGGGTACAAGTTACCGGAAGCCTCGCCCTAGCGCCACGCCAAGCCACCCACACGGCAGGCGGGTATTCAGACCACGACGTTTGAATCTGGACCGACGATGAGTGACCATGGACCACGAAAAGCGAGGGAATGCTGCATGCGAACGATTGATGCCGAACATTACGTCATGTACGTGCGACTGCGGCGTGCCTTCGTTCGATCAGTACCCATTCGCCCTGCCCGTGTTGCGCGACTTTACGGCGCTTGAGCTACATCCCTCAGTCACCTTTCTGGTCGGCGAGAACGGCAGCGGCAAATCCACGCTGATGGAGGCCATCGCCACAGCCTGGGGCTTCAATCCGGAAGATGACACAAAAAACTTTCGCTTTGCCACGTGCGCCTCGCATTCGGATCTGCATGAATACCTGCTGCTGACAAAAACTTTTCGACGGCCGAAGGACGGATTTTTCCTTCGCGCCGAAAGCTTCTTCAACGTGGCCACGGAAATTGATTCGCTGGGCGCGGTTCAATCCTACGGCGGCCGCTCGCTGCACGAACAATCCCACGGCGAGTCGTTCTTGTCGCTGATGATGCACCGCTTCGGCGGCCAGGGCTCACCTGCTCGACGAGCCCGAAGCTGCGCTTTCGCCGGGACGTCAACTGGCGATGTTGCGACGAGTACATGAACTGGTGTAGGACCGTTCGCAATTCATCGTCGCCACGCATTCACCGATTTTGCTCAGCTACCCCGATGCATGGATTTATCAGATCGGCGAACAAGGGCTGGAACGTGTGGACTACAAGCAGACGGAGCATTTCGAACTCACCCGCAGGTTTCTCAACCATCCCGAGCGCTACCTGCAGACCCTGCTCGACTGAGCTTTCAGGAATCGGCCGCAAGCAGTTCCGTGATCAGTGCCTCGTGGCGCCGCCATTGCAACGCGCTGCGCTGACGAACCGCCTGCACGATCGCCTGCAGATCATTCAATGCATCCGCAAAGACATTGTTGATCAGGATGTAGTCGAACTCGTGCGCATGGGCAATTTCACCGCGCGAGTTGTGCAAGCGACGCTCGATTACTTCGGCACTGTCCAAGCCGCGGCCGCGCAGTCGGCGTTCCAGTTCGGCCCGTGACGGTGGCAAAATGAAAATACCCACGCAGTCGGGCTTGCTGCGACGAATCTGCTCAGCGCCCTGCCAATCGATCTCCAGCAGCACGTCATGCCCTTCGCTCAACAGCGACTGCACCGTGGTGCGCGATGTACCGTAAAGATTGCCGTGAACTTCGGCATGCTCAAGAAAGATGCCCTCGGCGATTTCGCGCTCGAACTCAGCGCGTTCAACGAAAAAATAGTGGCGGCCGTATTGCTCGCCCTGCCGTGGGGGGCGCGTGGTGTGCGATACCGACAGCGAAATCGCCGGCTCGCGCTCCAGCAGTGCGTTGACCAGACTCGACTTGCCCGCACCCGACGGTGCGGCAACCACGAACAGGGTGGCGTTGTCAGACATCGCCGTCATGCGATGTCCTGCGCCCGGCCTAGTACCATCCATGCGAGCGACAAGTTGTCCCAGGCAAGACTCCCTCGCGGCAGAGTCGCGGCATATGTCAGGTTGCAACCGGGTTGAGTGCTGATTTTCATCGCCGCAGTATAGCGACTGAGCCAGCCCATTCGGTCCGCCGGGTCGGCATCGATCCAGCGCGTTGACGTGAGCCGCATCCATTCTTCGCCAGCACCAGCACGGTCGGCGTGTTCGGTTTTCTGGGCATCGACTGGTAGTGCCGCGATTTTTCGTAACGCCCAGCACTTTCTCGAACTGCATTGCGCTCAAATTGAAATTTATTGAGTAGCGCAGTGTTTTCATGGCACCGGATGGCCATCATTCGCTACAACTCTGAGCAAGCAACATACGTTCCGAATCAATAAATTTAAACTGTGACTCACTCCAAGAATAATTTGTTATGGCGATATATGTGGTGCGAAACGTCGCCTGTAATAGAAGTTTAAAATTTATTAACAACGCATTATTTTGCGATTCATCGTAAAATAATGCTTTCTTGCCCGCATTACCTGGAAACCCTTACAGGTGAATATTTCCTATTGAGCATGATGCCAGTGCATTTTAGTATCAGGAATCTGAATTTGTACATTTTCTAGTTGAATTATATTTTTAATTATTTTTAATCAGGTTTGATTGGCATCCTTTCATTTTTAATGGGAGTAACAAAATGGGAGCAATAAATATGCAATCGAAATCCAAGTCCGGCACGCGTTACATGATTCAGCTCGCGATTATGGCGAGTCTCGTGGGTGCGATTGGAACCTCAGCCGCTGTTTTTGCCGCTCCGACTGACAATGAAGCGGTTTTTACCGCACCGCCTGTCAGCGCTGCCGAAGCTCAGGCACAAGAATCCTGGCGTGCGGACATGGCACGTCATGGCGCGCCTGCCGAAGGCTGTTACAGCGCCTCTTACCCCAGCATTCTCTGGAAAAAAGCAACGTGCGTCGCCGCACCGGCGAAATATCGGTCGAAGGTTCCCTCACGTAGTGGAAGCGTATTCGGTGATTCAACGAATACAAAGTCACAAGCGGCAGGTCGTGCCCAAACCGTCGGCAATGGCGAAGATTACGTTGTTCAAGGCCCGGGGTTGCTGAGCGGAACAGTCGGAAGTTTCCCGACAGTATCCGGGGTGACGAGCGAAACGGGCACGGATGGCTCGAATGACTATACGCTTCAGCTCAACACGAACTTCAATGGCACTACGTCTACGTGCAAAAGCTACTCGTATTGCACAGTCTGGCAACAGTTCATTTATGAGTCGGACGTTAGCTCGGGTTACGTATTCATTCAATACTGGCTTTTTAGCTACGGCAGCAGCACTAGGAGTGGCGGTACCTGTCCGAGCGGGTGGAACGATGCCGGAGCGGACCCGGACGGCATCGGCGAAGACTGCTACGTAAACAGCAGCGCCATATCGGCGCCTGCAGTAGCAGCTAGCCAACTGGCGAATGTGAAGCTTTCTGGCTCGGTTGTGTCAGGAGGCAACGATACGACGGTATTCACCAATGGCACCACCGCATACACCTTGACCACCAAGGACAGCAAGGTCAATATCGCAGCCGTCTGGAACCAGTCGGAATTCAATATCGTCGGTGACGGTGGCGGATCAGCGGCGACCTTCAATACAGGCTCGACGATAACGGTGAAAGATGCCGTCACTGACGGCAGCACGAGCGCGCCAACATGCGTTGGACCATCCGATGCGGGCTTCACCGGCGAAACCAATAATTTGACCTTGACCGGCAGCTGCACCGCCACGGGCGCATCATCGCCCTATATTCAGTTTACCGAATCGAACTGAGTCTTTTCGGTCGCTTTCTATGGATAGCGACCGTGCAGGGAGGCCGAGGGGAAAAATCCCCTCGGCCAAGACCCGCGTCGGTTCGCGACAAGACATCACGGCGACGCTCGAATCAGACGCCAACCTTACTTATCCAGTGGCGGATTACCACATGCGTCTGGACGAATGATTCTGCACCGGACAAGAAAAGGCTCATCGAATAGCCATCTCGGGATCCCGGCGCGATGAATTAGACGAGCCTTCTTAGGCATCATTCGATGTTCTGCACCTGTTCGCGCATCTGCTCAATCAGCACCTTCAGCTCGACTGCCGCATTGGTGCTGCGCGCATCGACCGATTTGGAACCCAGCGTGTTCGCCTCGCGGTTGAACTCCTGCATCAGGAAATCCAGTCGGCGACCGACCGGTTCCTTCAACCCAAGCACACGGCGGGTTTCGCCGATATGCGTGCTGAGCCGGTCCAGCTCCTCGTCCACATCGGTGCGGGTGATCTGCATGACCAGCTCCTGCTCCAGCCGACCCGGCTCGATCGGCTGCTTGATGTCGGCCAGCCGACCTTCAAGCCGTGTACGCAGGGCGGCGCGGATTTCCGGCATCCAGGTACGCACATCGGCAACGACGCGTTCGATGCCGTCGAGCTTCTCGCGCAGGATCTCGCCCAGTTTCTCGCCTTCACGTTCGCGCGTGGCGGTGAGCACGTCGAGTGCGCGATCAAGCACCTCGAACAGCGCCGCCTGCTGCGCTTCCGGGTCGATCTCGGCCTGCTGCATCACACCGGGAAAGCGCAATAAGTCGGTGAGTTCCACCTGCAGGTTCGGGAAGCGCGCCTGCATGTCCAGCGCCAGCTCGGCGAGCTTCGTCACCAGCGCGCCGTTGATCTGTAGCGTGTCGCCGCGTGCTTCGTTGCCGCGCACGCGCACGGTGATGTCGAGCTTGCCGCGCGACAGCTTGGCCGCGATCCGCTCGCGCAACAGCGACTCGAAACTGCGCAATTCGTCAGGCAGACGCGGACTCAGCTCCAGATACCGATGGTTGACCGTACGCAGCTCGCAGCTGAGGGTGCCTGCGGGGCCGGCGGCTTCGGCGCTGGCATAGGCCGTCATGCTGCGGATCATGGGGAGTCATCCAAACGTGGGAAACAGGACGCAATGGTAAACTCTCCGACCCCGCCTTGCTTGATCCGGCGATCTCAGCGAACAACCCCATGAATTCCGTTACCCGCCCCAGCGGCCGCGCCAGCGACCAGCTGCGCAGCATCACCATTGAACGTCATTACACCCGCCACGCCGAAGGTTCGGTACTGGTGAGCTTCGGCGATACGCGCGTCCTGTGCACCGCCAGCATCGAGGATCGCGTGCCAGCCTGGCTGCGTGGCAAGGGCGAAGGCTGGGTTACCGCCGAATACGGCATGCTGCCGCGCGCCACCAACACCCGCATGCAGCGTGAAGCCGCGCGCGGCGGCCAGGGCGGCCGGACCATGGAAATCCAGCGACTGATCGGCCGCAGCCTGCGTGCCTGCATCAATCGTCAGGCGCTGGGCGAGCGTGTCATCACGCTGGACTGCGACGTAATCCAGGCCGACGGTGGCACGCGTACCGCGGCGATTACCGGTGCCTACGTGGCACTCGTCGATGCGATCAATCACCTGATGAAGCGTGAAAACCTCAAGCGCAATCCGATCGTCGGTGCTGTCGCAGCGATCTCAGTCGGTATCTACAAGGGCTTGCCAGTGCTCGATCTGGACTACGCCGAAGATTCCAACTGCGATACCGACATGAATGTGGTGATGAACGACGGCGGCGGTTTCATCGAAGTCCAGGGCACGGCCGAAGGCCACGCGTTCCGTCGCGATGAAATGGACGCGCTACTGGCGTTGGCCGAGAAAGGCATTGGTGAACTGGTCCTGGCGCAGCGCGCTGCATTGGCGCAAGGCTGACTTGCCATGGGGCGCATCGTTCTTGCCAGCAGCAACCGCGGCAAGCTCGCCGAATTCGGCGAGCTGTTCGCCGACAGCGGTTTTGAAGTGATTACCCAGGGCAGCCTCGGCGTCGAAGACGCCGAGGAAACCGGCCTGACCTTCGTCGAGAATGCCTTGTTGAAGGCACGCAATGCCGCGAGCGCCACCGGCCTGCCGGCGCTGGCCGATGACTCCGGTCTGTGCGTCGACTACCTGCACAACGCACCGGGCCTGTATTCGGCCCGCTACAGTGGCGGCCACGGCGACGACGCGGCGAACAACCTGAAACTGCTGCGCGAACTCGATGGCGTGCCGACGGAGCAACGCGGTGCATTCTTCATTTGCGTGCTTGCGCTGCTGCAGCATGCCGACGACCCGGCACCGCTGATCGCCGAAGCACGCTGGCACGGGCGCATCCTCGATGCACCACGCGGCACGAATGGTTTTGGTTACAACCCGCTATTCCTGCCCGATGGCCAAACCGCCAGCGTGGCTGAACTCGATACCGTGACGAAGAATCGGCTCAGTCATCGCGGCCAGGCACTGGCAAAACTGCACGCGCGACTGATCGAGCTGCACGCCTCGGCATGAGCCTGCTTGCACCACCACTGTCGCTCTACATACACATGCCGTGGTGCGTGAAGAAGTGCCCATACTGCGATTTCAACTCACATGGCCTACGCAGCGAGCCGCCGCCCTACGCCGATTACATCGATCACCTGCTCGCCGATCTCGATGCCGACCGCACCGATTTTGCCGCGGCGCTCGAAGGCCGCTCCATTATCAGCATTTTCTTCGGCGGTGGCACACCGAGCCTGTTTGCACCGGAACTGATCGAGCGCCTGCTCGACGGCGTGCGTGAACGCCTGCCGCTGGCAGACGACGCCGAGATCACGCTGGAGACGAATCCTGGCACGGTCGAACATGGCCGTTTCGATGGCTATCTCGCTGCGGGCATCAATCGCATTTCGTTCGGCGTCCAGAGTTTCGACGACGATAAGCTGAAGCGACTGGGCCGCATCCATTCCGCCAGCGAGGCCGAGGTTGCGGTGAAATCGGCGCAAGATGCAGGCTACCGCAACATCAACCTCGATCTGATGTATGCGCTGCCGCAACAACAGCTCGATGGCGCACTTGCCGATGTCGCGCGAGCTGTTGCCCTGCAGCCGACACACATCTCGCACTACCAGCTCACCCTCGAGCCCAACACCGCTTTCGCCGCCAATCCGCCGCCGCTACCGGATGACGATCATGCGTGGGCGATGCAGGAAGCTTGCGAGCAGGCGTTGGCGGTAGCCGGCTACGGCCAGTACGAAATTTCCGCCTACGCACAGCCCGACCGGCGCTGTGCGCACAACCTCAACTACTGGCGTTTTGGCGATTACCTGGGCATCGGCGCTGGTGCACACGGCAAGATCAGCGACGCGGCCAATGGCCAGGTCCACCGTCGCTGGAAATCCCGCCTGCCGAAGGCCTATATGGATGCGGGTGGCAGCCCGGCGCGAATCGGCGGCGACAGCGTGGTCAGCGCGGCCGAGCTGCCGTTCGAGTACATGCTGAACGCGCTGCGGCTGGTAGACGGCGTGCCGTCCGAAGATTTCACGGCACGTACCGGACTGATGCCAGAGACGATTGCGCGAGCACTGACCGCCGGCCGCCAGCGGGGTTGGCTGATGGACGACCCGCAAAAGCTGCACACCACCCCACTTGGCCAGCGCTTTCTGAACGACGTGATCGCCAGTTTTATGGACTGATACGGAACCTTGAGCTGCACGGCCTTTACACGATTATCCGGTAGCGTGTCTGTGACAAGCAGCATAAACTCACAAGGATTGGGGATGGGGCGAGTTCATCATGGATGTCGAGCAGAATCGACGCCGTCGGTTCGAGGCGTACCAATCATTTCGTCTGAAAGACGGACGCTGGCCTGCGCGCGCGCAACGGCTGCTTGAAGCCTCTTATGCGCTTTGCGTGGAAGGCTTGCAGGAGCCGCTGCATCAATGTCTGAGTGACTTCGAGCAGAAGCTGTTCAAGCAGGCCGAAAGCGCAAAACTGCCCAAGCAACAGCAGGATTTCCTGACCAGCCGGCTGCGCATGGTACACGGCCGCGTGGCCTTCGAAGAACGGTTCCTGCTGGAACTCGCCGAAGCCTTCAACGACATCGACAAAGCTGCTGTCAAAGTTGACGCATCTGCCAGCCCAAGATCACGACTGTCGCTGCAACTGCTCGATCAGGCCGAGCAGGAAATGGTGATGTCGATCGAGCGTCTTGGCGCGCGCGGCGAAATGCGCCACAACGGCGTGCTTTACGAACTGGGCTACCGACTGGCCGTATTGATTGGCGCGCCACCGCTGGACGGCCACTCGCTGCCGCTCGGCCCTTACGTATTGACCCGTGCCATTCACGCCGCCAGCGTGGCGCTCGAACTGCCGCTGGAGCACCACTTGCTGCTGATGCAAAGTGTCGAGGAGCAGCTGATCCAATTGCTCGCGCCGGTCTATGACGCCGTCAACGCAAAGCTGCTCGATGACGGCATTCTGCCGGAGCTGCGCAGCATCCCGGTTCCACGACAGATCAACACACGACCCAACGTTGCCGCGCCAGAGGAGGTCACCGCAGCATCGACGGTAAAGACACGTCAGACAGCCGCATCGGGCGCAGCGCCCGGTGACTCCATCGAGGTACTCGAATCTCTGCGTGATCTGCTGACCCAGCGACGCACCACCAGCGCTGCGACAGACGACCAACCGCCTGGCCGTGCCGCCAGTGCCGATGAATTGCAGATCGCGTTGAGCGCCCTGCAACAGCATCTGTTCAAAGTCACCGATCAGGCCAGCCGTGAGCTGCGCAGCGCCCAGCGATTGCGCGAAGAATTGCTCACTCAGCTCAACATGGGCAAGCCCAGCGATGCGCCGCGAACTCAGCTCAGCATCGAACAAGGCGACACGGTGGATCTTGTCGCCATGCTGTTCGAACAGCTTGGCCAACAAATGCTGGGCGGCGAAAATAATGCGCACGCTCTGCTCGGCAATATGCAACTACCCGTCACGCGTATTGCCGTAGCGGATCCCGCATTCTTTGAACAACGCGAACATCCCGCGCGCAAACTGCTCGATACGGTTACCGCCGCCGCGCACGACTGGCTCGATGGCAGCGACGACGAAAGCGGCCGGCCGCTGGCGGCGAAGCTCGACCAGCTGGTGACCCGCGCCAATCAGGAACCGCCGACGGCGGGCCTTTATACGAGCCTGCTCGCCGATATCGAACATCACCTGTCCCTGTTGACACGCAAAGCACAAACTGCCGAAAACCGACATCTGGAAGCCGCCAGGGGTCGCGAGCGGCTGGATCAGGCACGCCAGCGAGCCAGTGAATACATGGCCGAACGCTTTGCGCAAACGCCACCGCGCGGCCTGCTGCGAGCCCTGCTCGATCGCGCCTGGTCCGACGTGTTGGCGCTGACGCTGCTGCGTCATGGCGAGCAAAGCGGCGCCTTCCAAGCCCAGCTGGCGATCACCGATCAATTACTCGGCCGTTTACCCATAGGGGATCGCGACCGACTGCAAGTCGATGTGGAAGTCGGACTGCAGCAGATCGGCATGCACGCCGGGGAAGCGGTGCAGGTAGCACGGCGATTGCTTGGGCTGGATGACCCGGACTCCAACGTGGACTTGCCCAGCACCACCGACCTTGCGCTGCGCCTCAAACAGCATCAGCGGCTGGGCGAAACCGCCAGCCAGGACTCGACCATTCCCGAACTCCCGCAGGAGGCGACTGTCGATCCGCGCGAGCTGGCGGTTCAGCAGCATCTGCATGAGTTACCGTTTGGCAGCTGGTTCGAGTTCACCGATCTCGCCAGCAAACAGAAGGTGCATCGCAAACTGGCCTGGCATTCGCCGATATCCGGTCGCTGCCTGCTGGTCACCCGGCGCGGCCAGCGTGGCGAGGAGATGAATATCGCTCAACTCGCCCACGAAATCGTTGCCGGTCGCGTCAGCGAAGTACCGCTGCAGCGTGAAGGCATACTCGATCGTGCCTGGCGGAGTCTCACCGGCAACCTGCGCCAGCCGAACACCTCGGGACATAGCCGCCGACCGGAGTCCGACAGCCGATGAACTTGCGAGACCACTCTGGCGAAAAGCGCCGCATCGAACGCAAACGCGTTCCCTTCCCTGCGCAGGTGACCGATGTCATCAGCGGCCGGATGATCGGTTACGTAGGCAATCTCTCCAGCAACGGCATGCTGCTGATCAGCGCGCAGACCCCGCGCAGCGAAGCGCTCTTTCAGATCAGGCTACCGCTGCCCGAACCAGGCCAGGAGCTAGGCGCCTCATCGCTGATCGAGGTTGGCATCCAGGAGCAATGGCATGATCACGCAGCCAGTCCCGGTCAGGTCTGGGCCGGCTATCGGATCGTCGCCATCAGCGATACCGACGCCGAGCGGTTGCACAGCTGGCTCGATAAAAACTGACCGCCAGCTGGCGGCTGGGTCCAAGGCACGCAATCGTGCGCGCCTTCTTTATGGCCGTATGATTGGCCTTTTCCGCCACTGAGGCGTTGTCCGGCGTCCCGATCACGCCGCGCGAAGTGGCCCACACGCCGCCGCTCATCCGCAGGAATATGCATGCCCGCTTCAAGCCTCGCCTCGCTTTATCCAGACCATCTGAACACGCTGCGCGAACGCGCCGACAAGGCGCTCGCACTCGCCGATTTCGACCATCTGCTGATTGCTGCCGGCATGCCGCTGCGCAAGTTTCTGGACGATCAGGATCAACCGTTCGTCGCCAGCCCACACTTCAAGCACTGGCTGCCGCTGACCGACGCGCCGGGTAGCTGGATCGTCTACACGCCAGGCAGCAAGCCGAAACTGATCTTTCTGCAGCCACGCGATTACTGGCACGTGGTACCAGATGTCCCGCAGGGTTACTGGATCGAGTATTTCGATATCGTCATCGTGCGCACTGCTGCCGAAGCGGTCGCGCAATTACCGAGCGGCCAGCGTGCAGTCATCGCTGCCGGCTACGCGGCGATGGATAGTGTCGAGGCGAATAATCCGCAAGTCCTGCTCGATTATCTGCACTGGTACCGCAGCTACAAGACACCGTACGAGCTTGAGCTGATGCGTGAAGCCAGTCGCCTTGGCACGCGTGCGCACCATGCCGCCGAGCAGGCCTTCCGCGCCGGCGAGAGCGAATTCGGCATCCATATGGCCTACCTCGCGGCAGCACGCCAGAACGATGCCGAGTTGCCCTACGCCAGCATCGTCGCGCTCAACGAACATGGCGCGGTATTGCACTACACGAACTTTGATCGCACGCCGCCAGCACAAAGCCGCTCGTTCCTGATCGACGCCGGTGCCAGTGCCGCCGGTTATGCCAGCGACATCACCCGTACCTATGCCGGCGCAAATGTCAGCGAATTCCAGGCGCTGATCGACAGCGTCGACGCGGCTCAGCAGGGCTTCGTTGCCAAGGTGCGCGCCGGCCAGAGTTATCCCGAGCTGCACATCCATGCACACCACATGCTGGCCGAGGTGCTGCGCGAGCACGGTTTTATTCGAATGAGCGCCGAGAGCGCCGTCACCTCGGGCGTCACTAGCGCGTTTCTACCGCACGGCCTGGGTCACCCGATCGGCCTGCAGGTTCACGATGTAGCCGGCTTCCAGCAGAATGAACGTGGCGGCACGATTAGCCGTCCAGACGGCCATCCATACCTGCGCATGACTCGCGCACTTGAGCCGAGCATGGTAGTCACCATTGAACCGGGACTGTACTTCATCGACATGCTGCTGGCCGAACTGCGCGACAAGCCAGTATCAGCCGACATTAACTGGGCCAGGGTCGATGCCTTCCGCCAGTATGGCGGTATTCGCATCGAAGACGACGTGGTGTGCACCGACGGCGTGCCGGAAAACCTCACGCGGGACGCGTTTGCTCGGCTAAGCTGATATTTCATCGCAAGCGTCGATACTCTGTGTCGCCATGCCGACGCAGAGCTTCGTCGGCGACGACGACACCCCTGCGGCTTTCAGCCACACTTCCCGTGCACGGACGAGCGCCCGCCTGCGCTGTACGCCCGAGATCGACAAGTGCATCACATGCCGGTCCTTGGCCCGAGCGAAATGAGGCTGATAGTTTTACGCCGATCGGCGTAATCTGACGGCAGGTGCTCGCAAGGGGTCCTGCCGTTTGAACGTGTCTCCATCCAGCTTCTCGCACCACGCATCACGACGGCCGTTGCGTCGCCTGGCCCTTGAGCTGGTGCTTGTCATCTTCGCCAAGATCGCCTTTCTGATGCTGATCTGGTGGCTGCTGTTTGCACCCCACCCCAAACCCGATGCAAGCGCCGATGCGATCGCTCGTCGGCTAGCACCATCCTCAGCTCATCCGGAAACGCATCCATGATCATCGATACCGATGTCGTCACGCTGTCGCGTCTGCAGTTCGCGATGACCGCGCTATACCACTTTTTGTTTGTGCCTTTGACGCTGGGACTGGTCTGGATGCTGGCGGTGATGGAAGCGGTCTACGTAATGACCGGGCGCGAGGTATGGAAGCGCATGGTGCAGTTCTGGGGGGTGCTGTTCGGCATCAATTTCGCGATGGGTGTGGCCACCGGCGTCACCATGGAATTCCAGTTCGGCATGAACTGGGCGTACTACTCGCATTACGTCGGCGACATCTTCGGCGCACCACTGGCGATCGAGGGGCTGATGGCGTTCTTCCTGGAGGGCACCCTGGTTGGCGTGTTCTTCATGGGCTGGGATCGCATCTCGCGGGTCAAGCATCTGCTGGTGACCTGCTTTCTTGCCTTGGCTACGAGCCTGTCGGCCGTGTGGATCCTGATCGCCAATGCGTGGATGCAGCATCCGGTGGGCGCGGCGTTCAACGCACAGACCATGCGCATGGAAGTCACCTCGTTCAGCGATGTGGTGTTCAATCCGGTGGCGCAGGCCAAGTTCGTGCACACGGTGAGCGGTGGCTATGTGCTGGGCTCGATGTTCGTGCTGTCGATCAGCGCGTGGTATCTGCTGCGCGGGCGCAATGTGGATTTCGCCAAACGCTCGATGACGGTGGCAGCCAGCTTCGGTCTGGCGGCGGCACTATCGGTGGTGGTGTTGGGCGATACCTCCGGTTACACCGTGTCGCAGAACCAGAAGATGAAACTGGCCGCGATTGAGGCGATGTGGCACACCGAACCGGCACCCGCGCCGTTCACCCTGTTCGGCCTGCCCGACGTGCAGGAACGCACCACGCATCTGGCGGTGAGAATTCCCTGGGTGATGGGCCTGATCGGCACGCACTCCACCGACGAGACTATGCCCGGCATCGCCGAACTGGTGGACACCGCCAAGGGCCGCATCGGCGAAGGCGTGAAGGCCTACGACGCCATGTTGATGCTGCGCCAGGACAAGAACAACACGCAGGCCCAGGCGACACTGGCGGCGCATGATCAGGACATGGGCTACGCCCTGCTGCTCAAGCGCTACGTGGACGATCCGCGCAAGGCGACACCGGCGGATATCCAGAAAGCCGCCGACAGCACGATACCCAACGTACCCGTGCTGTTCTGGGCGTTCCGCATCATGGTCGGCTGCGGCATCTATTTCATCGCGCTGTTTGCCCTGGCGTTCTGGAAAGCGAGCAAGCGCGAACTCACTAAGCACCGCTGGTTTCTGAAACTCGCACTATGGAGCCTGCCGCTGCCGTGGCTGGCGATCGAAATGGGCTGGATCGTGGCCGAGTATGGCCGCCAACCATGGGCGATCGAGGGTGTGCTGCCGACAGCGCTTGGCGTGTCGTCAGTAAGCTCGGGTCAGGTGCTCACCTCGATCGGTGGCTTCGTGCTGTTCTATACCGCGCTGGCCATCGTCGACGTGTGGCTGATGCTGAAATTCACCCGCAAGGGACCGGATGGCCTGGGTATCTGGCCACACAACGGCACCATCGCTACCGCTGGTCACTGAGGATTTCGCCATGTTCGACTACGCTACGTTGCGCGTGATCTGGTGGGCCCTGCTCGGCACACTCTTCATCGGTTTCGCCATCATGGACGGCTTCGATTTCGGGGTCGCCGGCCTGTTGAAAGTGCTCGGTCGAAACAATGAGGAACGGCTGGTGCTGATCGAAGGCATCGAAGCAACCTGGGAGGGCAACCAGGTCTGGTTCATCCTCGCCGGCGGCGCCACCTTCGCCGCATGGCCGATGCTTTATGCGGTGTCGTTTTCCGGCATGTATCTGGCCATTTTCCTGGTGCTGCTGGGTTTCATCCTGCGCCCGGTCGGCTTCAACTTTCGCGGCAAGGTGCACGACCCGCGCTGGGCCAGCCTGTGGGACTGGGTGCTGGTCGCATCGGGCGTGGTGGTGATGCTGATTTCCGGCGTCGCCTTCGGCAACCTGTTTCTTGGTCTGCCGTTCCGTTTCGACGACGACTTGCGCATGACCTGGCAGGGCGGCCTGTTCGATCTGCTGCATCCGTTTGCTCTGCTCGCCGGGCTGGTATCGCTGAGCATGCTGCTGGCCCATGGTGCCTGCTGGGCCGCACTGAAAGCCGATGAAGTGCTTGCGGCACGCGCGGTGAAAATGGCGCGCTGGCTGACGCTGATCTACGCGGTGCTGTATGTCACGGCCGGCATCTGGCTGGGCTACCGCATTCCGGGCTACGCCATCAGTGGTGCCGCGCTCGTCGAAGGCGTTTCCAACCCGTTGTTCAAGCAGGTGGCACTGGGTGGCACGTGGTTCGCCAGCTACCTGCAGTACCCACTGTTCTGGATCGCACCCGCACTGGCGTTTGCCTCGGCCATCGGCGTGCAGCTGCTGGTCGGCCGACGCAGCGTGGCGGGCTTTATCGCCAGCAGCCTGATGGTGGGTAGCACCATCGCTTCGGCAGGTTTTGCGCTGTTTCCGTTTCTGATGCCGTCCAGCCTCGACCCACGCTCCAGCCTCACCGTGTGGGACGCCTCGTCCAGTCACGGCACGCTGTCACTGATGCTGGGAGCAACGGCGCTGTTTCTGCCGATCGTCATCATCTA
The DNA here is from genome assembly GCF_014207185.1 of Rhodanobacter sp. A1T4. Lineage (GTDB taxonomy): Bacteria > Pseudomonadota > Gammaproteobacteria > Xanthomonadales > Rhodanobacteraceae > Rhodanobacter. The sequence goes on along the minus strand of NZ_JACHCP010000004.1, from coordinate 155,885 downwards.
CACCAGCTGGGTCTATCGCGTGATGCGCGGCCGCGTCACATTGGCACAGATACGCGCGGCGCACGGCGGCTATTGAACGCTGCCTCCCCCATCCAATCACCGGAGATTGAACAACATGTGGTATTTCGCCTGGATACTCGGACTCGGCCTGGCCTGCGCCTTCGCCATCCTCAACGCGATGTGGTTCGAGGTGAACGCCAGCGATGAAGCCAATCGCCTGCGCGACGATTACCAGTTACCGGATGAGTTGAGCTGACGACCGCGAAAACTCAGCGCGCCGCCAGCAGGGCCTCGATCGCCTCGGCCTCTTTTGGCATGCGTTCGGTCAGCACTTCGTTGCCATCGCGTGTCACCGCCACATCGTCCTCGATGCGAATACCGATGCCACGCCAGCGCTCGGCGACCGAGCGATCATCCGGCGGTATGTAGAGGCCGGGTTCGACAGTGAGCACCATGTCAGGCTCCAGCACGCGCGATTCGCCGCCGACGCGATAGTCGCCGACATCGTGCACGTCCATGCCCAGCCAGTGGCCGGTCTTGGCCGGAAAGAATCGCTTGTAGCTCTCGTCGGCAATCGCCGCATCGGCGCTGCCCTTGAGCAGGCCCAGCTCGCACAGGCCTTCGGCCAGTACGCGAACAGCAGCAACGTGCGGTGCATTAAACGGATGGCCAGGGCGAACTTCGTCGATCGCGGCCAGCTGCGCCGCCAGTACGACTTCATACAGCGCGCGCTGCTCGCGGCTGTAGCGGCCACCGATCGGAAACGTGCGGCTGATATCGGATGCATAGCAATCCAGTTCGGCGCCCGCATCGATCAGCAGCAGCTCGCCATCGCGCAGCGCTGCGCGGTTGCTCTGGTAATGCATCACGCAGGCGTTGACGCCGCTGGCGACAGTCGGCGCGAAAGCCGATACCGCGCCGCGACTGCGCATCACACTGAGCAGCTCGGCCTCGACTTCGTATTCGCGCCGACCGGACACGGCGATCTGCAGCGCAGCCAGATGCGCGTCCACCGCGATCGAAGCCGATGCCCGCATCAGCTTCAATTCCGCGCGCGATTTGTACAGACGCAAATCGTGCAGCAGATGCCCAAGCGCCACGAACTCCTTCGGTACCACGCCACCACCGCGAAGCTGGCGCAGTCGGCGCATCCAGCCCAGCAGGCGCGCATCGAATTCCGGCTCGCTGCCGAAATGGCAGTAGACGCGCGCACGGCCCTCGATCATGCCGGGCAGGATGTCGTCGATGTCCTCGATCGGAAAGGCGTCGTCCATGCCGAATTCGGCCACCGCGCGATCCGTGCCGATCGACTCGCCGTGCCAACGCTCGTGTGTCGGATCGCGCTCGCGACAAAACAGCACCGCCTCGCCATGTTGACGACCGGGCAGCAAGGCCAGCACCGCCTCGGGCTCGGGAAAGCCGGTCAGATAATGAAAATCCGAATCCTGCCGGTATGGCCACGCCGCGTCCGCATTGCGCATGCGTTCGGGCGCCGCGGCCACCAGCATCACAGCATCGTCGCCGGCCATCTGCATCAGCTGGCGGCGACGGCTGGCGAACTCTTCAGGTGTAATCGCGAGCGAGGCCAGACTCACACCACCAGCACCGAAGCCGGCCGATCCAATGGCAGCGAGTTTTGGTGCGCTTGGCTTCAATGCAAGGTGCCGCTGACCGATTTGCCGTGCGCGGTGCATTCGGTATGCAACAGCATGGCGCCGATGCGCACGAACTCCTGCACTTCGATCAGCGCGTCCTCGTCTTCGTCCTCGTTGCCGAAGTCGAACGACGAAGCGGCAATGGTGCCCAGGTCGCGCAACACTTCCTGTGCCTCGTCGGACAGCTGCGCGTGCGCGCTGGTGCCGGCCAGACCGAAGCCGCCGAGAAAACCGCGGCACCAGTCGACCATCGCCTCGGCGCGTTCGGTCAACGGACGGTCGTCCGCCGGCAGCAGCGGCTCGAAGCCCAACTCGGGATCGGCCAGTTCGGTTTCGCACTGCCTGGCCAGTCTATCCAGCAGCGCCTGATCGTCGGCCGAGGGGTGCGTGGCCTCGCCATCGAGCTGCAGTGCGGACAGCACCGCGACCTTGCCCAGCAACCCGCCACCGGCCAGATAGCCGCACAGCGAACCGTGCAATTCGCTGGCCTCGGTGCCCAGCCGCAGGCTGATGGTCAGCGTGTCGAGTTCGTCGTAACCAACCAGTTCGGTATCCGCCATGGCGGTGCTCCATCAAAGAATACCTGTCAGTTTAATGCAGGCGCCGCCCGCCAACGGATTCCTGCTGTTAGGCACGCTGTCTGGCGCCAATTTCCAGCAAGCCTCCTGCTATAGTTTCGACCATGAGCACACCCGATCCCGTCCGTTCCGACCCTGTCCGCGAGGAGTTGGCCGCACTGAGCCAGCAGCTTGATCGGCTGCTGGAAACGGTGCGCCGCCTGCACGAGGAAAACCGCAGCCTGCGCCACAGCCAGGAGCAGTTGTCCGGCGAGCGTGCCGGCCTGCTGGCGCGCAACGAGCAGGCGCGCGGCCGGGTCGAGGCGATGATCCAGCGACTGAAGTCGCTGGAGAGCAACGGTTGAGTGTGTCTGGAGCAATGGGGATTGAGAGCAGCTTATGAGCACTGAACCGGTCGCACTGCGACTGATTGACCGCGAATTCCTGATTGCCTGCGAACCGGAAGAGCGCGAGGGCCTGATCGAGGCGGCCAGCTTTCTCGATCGCAAGATGCGCGAACTGCGCGCCAACGCCAAAGCACCCAGCTTCGAGCGACTGGCCGTGCTCACCGCCGTCAGCGTCGCGCACGAATTTTTGCTGTTGCGCAAGCAGCACGACGGCCAGGAACAGCGGCTCAGCAATGGCCTGGCTGCCCTGCGCAGCAAGCTGGATGCAGCGCTGGAATTCGACGGATTGAAGCGCTGATCGCGAATCGCTTGCATCAGGGTCTGTACACCCGATCGCTCGCCCGACACGACCGGTGCCGGATGCATCAATATCTCGCCGGATAATGAACCCGGCCAGTCCGAACTCGGTGGCACATTCCTCGGTAAGGGCATAAAATCAAACCCGGCGTTTTCTGCGATGTGCGCCAGCACACTCTTACATTTGCCTTGTTCCTAATTACGGCCCCGGGTCGGCTTCACATCGGTTGTTGCGCATGTCCGCTTCGTACGGAAAGCCTTTAGACCATGTAGCTCTCCCACCTGATCCATTTTGGATCAAGGTCGTTTGGTGGGCAGCGGCATCGCGGTAAACGCCACCTAACAATACCCGGCTGTCGTCTGCTCAATACAATGTGTTGAAGACAACCGGTCAAGACAATCGAACCAGCAGCACGCAGCGACGCCGGCAAAGCGCGCTTTCGATGGGAGACGCGCGACACGTGGACGCCAACGCCCAACGCCGCGAGCTTCGCCAAAGCCTGGCCGAACGCCGCCGCGCCCTCACACCAGCCGAACGTATCGCCGCCGCGCAAGGCCTGCGCCGCAGCCTCGAGCAGTTGCCCGAATACCTTACCGATGCACGCGTCGCCGGTTACTGGGCGACTCAGGGCGAGCTGCCGCTGAACCTGGTGATTCCACCCCTGGCCAACCGCGGGCAGCAATTCCTTTTGCCCGTCATCAGCAAGGGGCAAAAGCTGAAATTTGCGCCATGGCAATCTGGCGAAGACGTGCAACCGAACCGTTACGGCATTCCCGAGCCGGTCAAGCCCGCCACGCTCTTTGAACCCTATCAGATCGATCTGGTGCTGGTACCCCTGCTTGGCTTCGACCGCCGCGGCCAGCGACTGGGATACGGCGGTGGTTATTACGACCGCAGCTTCGCCTTTCTCAACGAACAGGTGCGCCCGACCGAGCCGCTGCTGGTCGGCATCGCCTACACCTTCCAGGAGCTGCCGCAACTGGAGGAAGCCGACTGGGACGTGCCGCTGGATTTCATCGCTACCGAGCGCGAGCTGATCGACTGCAACGCCCCGGAAGACAACGGAACGAACGCATGACCGCGAAACCCAGATACTGGCTGATGAAGTCCGAGCCGGACACGTTCTCCATCGACGATCTGAAGCGCAAAGGCCAGGAACCATGGGACGGCGTGCGCAACTATCAGGCGCGCAACTTCATGCGCGACGGCATGCGCCCCGGCGACAAGGTGTTTTTCTACCACTCCAACTGCGCCGTGCCCGGCATCGTCGGCCTGGCCGAGGTAGCGACGGATGCCTATCCCGATCCCAGCCAGTTCAATCCGAAGAGCGATTATTTCGATCCGACCAGCAAGCCCGAAGAGCCGCGCTGGATGCTGGTCGAAGTGAAGTTCGTCAAGAAACTCAGCCGTACCATCAGCCTGGACGAGCTGAAGACGATGGATGCGCTGGCTGATATGGCGCTGGTGCGCAAAGGCAATCGGCTGTCGGTGATGCCGGTAAGCGCGTCCGAATGGCGCACGATTGTCGCGCTGGAATGACCTATCGGCACATATCTTATCTTCCGCCAGACGCCATCGTTTGGATGGCCAAATGAAGCTGCCAAAATGAAGCCGCAGGAAATCAACGCATGAGCAACGCCAACGAGAAACGCCAGGCCGGTGAAGCCGCCATACGCTACGTCGAGGACGGCGCCATCATCGGCGTTGGCACCGGCTCCACCGTGGCCTTTTTCATCGACGCGCTGGCCGACCTGCGCGACCGCATCCAGGGCGCGGTTTCGAGTTCCGAGCAGTCCACCGCACATTTGAAGAAGCTCGGCATTCCGGTGCTCGATCTCAACAGCGCCGGCCCGCTGCACATCTACATCGACGGTGCGGACGAATGCGATCCGCACCGTCGCCTGATCAAGGGTGGCGGCGCGGCACTGACACGCGAAAAGATCGTGGCCGCGGCGTCGCAGAAATTTGTCTGCATCATCGACTCCAGCAAGCAGGTCGATCTGCTCGGCAAGTTTCCGGTGCCGATCGAGGTGATCCCGATGGCGCGCAGCCTGATCGGACGGGAGATCGTTAAACGCGGCGGCCAACCGGTATGGCGCGACGGCGTGATCACCGACAACGGTAACTGGATCATCGACGTGCACGGCTGGCAGATTACCGACCCCGCCGCCCTGGAAAGCGATCTCAATCAGCTCGCCGGCATCGTCACCGTCGGTCTTTTCGCGCACCGGCCAGCTGATGTCGTGCTGGTCGGCGATCGCGAAATCTGACCACCGCCGTACTCAAGGGCAATCGCGATGACTATCGGGCTGTGGTGCGTACTGATCGGCATCCTCATGCCACTTCTATGGACTGGCGTGGCCAAATCCATGGGCCGTTACGACCTTCGCGCCAATCAGCATCCACGCGATTTTCTGGCCAAGCTCAGCGGCCCGGCCAGCCGCGCCAACGCGGCACAGCTCAACAGCTTCGAGGCTTTCCCCGCGTTCGCAGCTGCCGTGCTGGTCGCCCAGTACGCACACGCGCCGCAGCACTCGATCGATCTGCTGGCCATTGCCTGGGTCGTGCTGCGTCTGATCTATGGCGCGCTATACATTGCCAACCTTGCTGCATTGCGCAGCCTGGTCTGGTTTAGCGGCATGGCCTGCGTGGTCGGGCTGTTCGTCATCGCGGCCTGAGAGGCAAACGACTCAGTCGAACAGCACGACCTGGCGAATTGCCTCACCACGCTTGAGTCGATCAAAACCGGTGTTGATTTCATCCAGAGTCAGCCGATGCGATAGCAGGCGATCGACCGGTAACCGGCCGTTCCGGTACAGCGCCACATAGCGTGGGATATCCCTGCTCGGCACCGCCGAGCCCATGTAGGAACCCTTGATCGTGCGTTCTTCGGCAGTGAGGCTCACGGCGGGAATGCTCAGCATCCGCTGCGGCGCCGGCAGACCGACCGTCACCGTCGTGCCGCCGCGTCGCGTCGCCGCATAGGCCTGCGCCAGCACCTTCTCGTTGCCGACCGATTCGATCACATGCATGGCACCGCCGCGCGTATGTTCACGGATCGTCGCTACCACATCCTCGCGAGTGGGATCGACGACGACATCGGCGCCCAGCTCGCGGGCGAGCGCCAACTTTTCCGGCACCGGGTCGACGGCGATCAACGGATAGGCCGATGCCGCGCGGGCGCCGAGCAGCGCGGCGAGACCTACTCCGCCCAGCCCGAAGATCGCGACACTCTCGCCAGGCGCGACGCGTGCCGTGTTGATGACGGCACCGACACCGGTCATCACCGCACAACCAAACAGCGCGGCGATTTCGGGCGGCAGATCGTCATCGATACGGACGGCCGAATGTGCCGACGTAACGGTGTACTCGGCGAAGCCCGATACGCCCAGGTGATGTTGCAGTCGCTGCTGGCCACCGTCGTGCCAGCGCATGCCGCCACCGAGCAAACGGCCGCTGGCATTCGCCTGCGCTCCTGGCTCGCACAGCGCCGGACGTCCGGCAGCACAAGGCTCGCAGTGGCCGCACATCGGCACGAAAGAAAACACCACGCGATCGCCCACGGCGAAACCAGCGACATCTGCGCCGAGCTCAACGATTTCACCAGTCGCCTCATGGCCCAGCACCATCGGCATCGGCCGTGGCCGCGAGCCGTCGATCACCGACAGATCCGAGTGACACAGGCCGGCGGCCAGCACACGCACCAGCAGTTCGCCAGCACCCGGTGGCGCCAACTCGACCATCTCGATGGTCAGCGGCTTCGACTGTTCATAGGGGTCGACCAGGCCCATCTCACGCAACACCGCGGCGCGTACCTTCATGACGTCACCCGAAGTTTTTCGAGTGCGATACGCATCATGTCAGGCAGCGGCGTGGGACGTCGTTCGGCACGATTGACGAACACGTGCACAAACCAGCCTTCCGCCGCCGGCGTATCGCGACCGGGCCGAAACAGGCCGATGCCGTAGCGCACGCTGGAGTTGCCCAGATGTTCGACACGCAGGCCAGCCTCGATGGTTTCCGGAAAGGCCAGCTCGCCGAGAAACTTGCAGTGCGATTCCGCGCAGACGCCGATAACGGCGCCGGCGTGGATATCCAGTCCGCCTTCGAGAATCAGATAGGTGTTGATGACCGTATCGAAGTAACTGTAGTACTCGACATTGTTGACGTGACCGTAGATGTCATTGTCCTTCCAGCGCGTGGGCAGTGGCAGGAAATGACGATAGTTGTCGCGTTGGCTCATGCGGTTTCCAGACGGCTATTCGTACGAGTGGTTTGCAGCTGCTTTCAGAGGCTCCCTAGGGAGCGGCGGTGGTCGCGCCATGCGCGCGTGCATTTTCCTTCTCCTGCAGCGCACGCCACTGCACTTTGCCGGTAGCAGTCTTTGGCAGGCTGTCGACGAATTCGATCGTATGCGGGACTTTGTATGCCGCCATGTGTCCGCGCGCCCACGCGATGATGTTGTCGGCATCCGTCTCGACCCCGGCACGCGGCACGACCAGCGCCTTGACGCTCTCGCCGCGATGCGTATCGTGGTAACCGATCACGCACGCTTCCTGCACCGCCGGATGGCCGTATAGCAATGCCTCGACTTCGGCCGGCCAGACTTTATAGCCCGACGCATTGATCATCCGCTTGACGCGATCGACCATGAAAAAATAGCCCTGCTCGTCCTCGAAGGCGAGGTCACCGGTGCGCAGATAGCGCACGCCGTCGACCTCGACAAAGGCGGCTGCGGTAGCGGCAGGATTGTTCCAGTAACCCGTCAATACCTGAGGTCCGTTGACGAGAATTTCGCCGGCATCGCCGCGCGGCACCGGCTTGAGCGTCACCGGATCGACAATGATCGCCCGGGTGTTGGATATCGGCAGTCCCAGGCACTGCGCCTTTGGTGCCTGCGGTGGATTGATGTGCGTGGGAGCCATCGTCTCGGACATGCCATAGCCCTCGATGTACGGAATACCCCAGAGCGATTCGATCCGTTCCGCTACCGCCTTGGGCATCGCCGCCCCACCGCCGCAGAGTACGAACAGCGAGGCCAACTCCTCACCGCGCAGATCCGGCTGATTGAGGAAATCCATCAGCATGGTCGGGATGGCCGTCCAGGCCGTCACCTTGTAGCGCGCAATCAGCAGCGCGGCGCAACGTTTGTCCCAGCGCGTCATGATCACCATCGTGGCACCGAGCCAGATCGGCGTATTCATGCCGTTCTGCATGCCGGTCACGTGGAACATCGGCAAGCAGGCCAGCGCAATACCGTCCTTCGCCAGGCGCACCCATTCGGCGGCGGCGACCGCGGTATGCATCACGCTGGCATGCGTATGGGTGCAGCCCTTCGGCTCGCCGGTGGTACCGGAGGTGTAGGGAATCACGGCGTAATCGTTAGCCCCCGCCGTGTGCACCGATGGAACAAGCTGCACCGCCAGTGCATCGGCCCAGGCCGTCGCACCTTCTACAACCGTGCTCGCCGCCGATAGGGTTTCCGGCACGGGCAGATCCGTCGTCGCCGTGAGGTAGTCGGAGTGCGTGACCGTGATCGCATGTGCGAACACGTTACTGGCAATTAACGGCACGACGTTCGCAGCCAGCACCTGATCGAAAACGATGACCTTCGATCCGCTGTCCTTGACGATGTGCTTCAACTCGTCGTGCAGGTTCATCGGATTGATCGGCACCACCACCGCATCCGCGCGAAGAATCGCGTAATAGGCGATGACGAACTGCGGACTGTTCTGCGCGTAGAGCGCGACGCGATCGCCCTTGGCGACGTGACAACGATGCTGCAGAAAACCGGCCAACGTATCGACCTGACGCTTGAGTTCGGTGTAGCTGATGACGCTGTCGTAATAAATGATCGCCGAGCGCTCGGGATAGCGCGCGGCAGCAACGTCGAGATTGAAGTACAACGATGTCTGCGGCACGGTAAGTTCGTGCGGAAGACCGGGTGGCCAGTAACTGAAATTCATATCGGTGAATCTCCAGTACAGCAGCAGGTTGAGAGCCTGTTCAAAATCTCTCCGTGGCCCACGCCGGGAGCGGTTTGCGCGCAGGCCAAGGAAGAACGAGGAAGTGTACGTCGGTACACGACCGAGTGATGACGCCGGCATGGGTGCAAACCGACCCGGCCCGAAGGGTTGAGCCGTGGTGGTCGTCCGACGGCCACCACGGCTCAACGCGGGCTACGGCGAGATTATGAACAGGCTCTAAGATTAGAAGTGCCCTTCGGTCGCTTCGTAAACGGCATTGCGCAGCGCGAGCAGCCGCGGTCCAAAATCGTGAATCAACTTTTCGCGTGTCATCGTCGACACACGGCCGCTGCAGTTGAACGCCAGCACGCGCGTGCGGTCGGCCGAAACCATCGGCACGCCGATCGCGAACACGTCGGGATTCCAGTCGCCCAGCGAAAAGCAGAAGCCGAAGTTCTCGTAATCGTGACGTGCGCGCACCAGCCCGGCACGGATCGTCGGCCATGCCGCTGGCTCACACTCACGCTCAAGCTCCAGCAGTTTTTTCTCGAACAGTTCCGGCGGCCTCGCGGCCAGATCGGCGCGGCCCAAGGCCGTCGTGCCGTGCGGTACATGCGAGCCAGTCTCCAGCTTCATCTCGAACGTGCGATCGCCCTGGCACACCTCGAGCACGAGCATGCGCAGGCCATCCGCGGCACCGAGCATTACCGCTGACTGCGTGTAGTCGGCCAGTTCGCGCAGCAGTGGGCGTGCCACGCTCAATACATCGTTGCCTTTGACAAAGGCATGGCCCAACGCCAGCACGCCGGTGCCGAGTGCATATTTTTCTTCACGCGTCGAATAGCTGAGATAGCCAAGCGCGGACAGAGTAAAGGCGAGTCGCGAAACCGTCGGCTTTGGTAAACCGGTGCGCCGGGCGATGTCCTGGTTACCGAGATAGCGCTCGCCACGCTCGAAGCAGCGCAAGATCGCAAACGCACGCGACACCGCCGTAACGAACTGCGGGTGGCTGGCGTCTACCGAGCGAAAGGCATCGCTCTTGCGTTTGGGGTTACCCATCCATCACTCCACGGAAGATCGCGCCACGGGCGCACGACTCGCTGGACCATGCGCCAATGTCGGCTGAAAGCCTGATCAAATAGGTTTCGTATCGTGAAACTTGAACGATTCAATCGAGCCGTAGCGTAGGCCTCGTCGGCACGCCAGCGCAAGCCCAATGCAAGCGTTGAGTCATGCAGAAAATTCCTGCTGCAATGCGACAAATTAAGATTCCGTGACACGCTTGCGTTCGGTTTGTGGCGCCGATAGCATCGGTTCGCGCAGCAAAAATAGTATTTCACATAGCAAAACTTCGAACGCTGTTTATCCCCGCGGCACACATCGCCATCGCATGGTTCGTTGCCCGCCAGCCGGCATCTTTGCTGTGCTCGGGCACGCATGAACGCACTAGCGACTTCACCCCATTGTCGAAAGATCAGGAAATCACGCATGCCCGTCACCTCAGCCATCCACGATTTCGTTGCCGTCATCACCTTCAGCAATCCGCCAGTCAACGGCCTTGGCCAGGCTATTCGTCGCGGCCTGATCGATGCGCTGAACGAAGCCCTGGAAAACGATGCGGTGAAAGCCATTGTCGTCACGGGTGGCTCCCAGTACTTCTCAGGCGGGGCCGACATCCGCGAATTCAATACGCCACAAGTGCAGATGGAGCCATCGCTGCACAGCGTGATCAATGCGTACGAAGCCAGCACCAAACCGGTGATCGTGGCAATCAACGGCACGGCGTTGGGTGGCGGCCTGGAGCTGTCGCTTGGTGTGAACTATCGCGTCGCCTCGGCCAATGCGCTGATCGGGCTGCCCGAGGTAAAGCTTGGACTGCTGCCGGGCGCTGGCGGCACGCAGCGCCTGCCGCGTGCCGCAGGTCTGGAGAATGCACTCAACATGATCGTGTCCGGCACGCCGGTGTTGGCAAAGACATTGGCCGATACGCGCCTGTTCGACCGCATCAGCCAGGGCGATGCGCAGGACGATGCCATCGCGCTGGCGCACGAGGTCGTTGCCGCTGGCAAGCCGTTGCCGCACGTGCGTGACTGGAAAATCGATCATCCGAATGCCGAGGGTTTTCTCGGTTTTTCGCGCACAGCCATCGCGGCGGCCTCAGGTCCCTACCCCGCGCCGTTGCGCTGCCTCGATGCGATCGAAGCCGCCGTGCTGAAGCCGTTCGACGAAGGCATGAAGGTCGAACGTGCGGGCTTCATGGCCCTGCTGGAAACGCCCGAGTCGAAAGCATTGCGCCACGCCTTTTTCGCCGAACGTGCGGCCAGCAAGATCGCCGACGTCGGCAGCGACGTGAAGCCGCGCGAGATCAAGCGGGTCGGCGTCATCGGCGCCGGCACCATGGGCGGCGGTATCACGATGAATTTCCTCAATGCCGGCATCCCGGTGACGATTCTGGAAGTAAAGCAGGAATTCCTCGATCGCGGTTTGGCCACCATCCGCAAGAACTACGACAGCAGCGCCAAGAAAGGCCGCATGACCGCGGAACAGGTCGAGCAGCGTATGGGTCTGCTGACGCCGACGCTCGCCTATGCCGATCTTGCCGATGCCGACATGATCATCGAGGCGGTGTTCGAGGAGTACGACGCCAAGAAAGCCGTGTTCGAGCAGCTCGACAAGGTCGCCAAACCCGGCGCGATCCTCGCCAGCAATACCTCCACGCTCGATGTCGACCGTATCGCCAACTTCACCTCGCGTCCGCAGGACGTGCTCGGCACACACTTCTTCAGCCCCGCCAACGTGATGAAGTTGCTCGAAGTGGTGCGCGGCAAGGCCACGGCGAAAGACGTGCTCGCCACCGTGATGGCGCTGGCCAAGAAAATCAAAAAGACCGCCGTGGTCTCCGGCGTATGCGACGGCTTTATCGGCAACCGCATGATCGAACAGTACAGCCGCCAGGCCGGCTTCCTGCTCGACGAGGGCGCGCTGCCGCAGCAGGTCGACAGGGCGATCGAGAAAATCGGCTTCGCCATGGGCCCGTTCCGCATGGGCGACCTCGCCGGCAACGACATCGGCTGGGCCATCCGCAAACGGCGCTATCAGGAAAAGCCCGACATGACCTATTCGAAGACGGCCGATCTGCTGTGTGAGATGGGCCGCTATGGCCAGAAAACCGGCAGCGGCTGGTACGACTACAAGGCGGGCGATCGCACCGCGTATCCGTCGGCCGAGGTCGACGCGATGATCGTCAAGCACTCGGCCGATATCGGCGTCACCCGTCGCAAGATCGATGACAAGGAAATCGTCGAGCGACTGATCTATTCGCTGGTCAACGAGGGCGCGCGCATTCTCGAAGAAGGCATCGCCGCCAAAGCCTCGGACATCGATACCGTGTACCTGGCCGGTTATGGCTTCCCGGTCTGGCGCGGTGGCCCGATGTTCTATGCCGACACGGTTGGCCTGAGCCATGTCATCGCGGCCATGAATCGCTACGCGAAAGGCTATCAGGGCGACGCGTGGAAACCTGCACCTCTTCTTCGGAAACTGGCCGATGCCGGCCAGTCCTTCAACACTTCGGCAAAGCCCGCATGAAAGAAGCACTGATCGTTTCCACCGCGCGCACCGCGCTGGCCAAGAGCTGGAAAGGCGCCCTCAACATGACGCACGGCGCCACCATGGGTGGCCACGTGGTGGCGCACGCCGTCGAGCGCGCCGGTGTCGAACCTGACGCCATCGAAGACGTGCTGATGGGCTGTGCCTATCCCGAGGGAGCCGACGGCGGCAACATCGCGCGGCAGATCGCGCTGCGTGCCGGCCTGCCGGTGAGCGTGCCCGGCGCCACCATCAACCGTTTCTGTTCGTCCGGCCTGCAGTCCATCGCCATGGCCGCGCAGCGCGTTATTGCCGGCGAAGGTGATGTATTTGTGGCCGGCGGTGTGGAAAGCATTTCCTGTGTGCAGAACGTCGCCAACACGCACATGTTCACTGAAGGCTGGCTGCTCGAGCACAAACCGGAAATCTACTGGCCGATGCTGCGCACCGCCGAAACCGTGGCCAAACGCTACGACATTTCGCGTGAGCGGCAGGATCGCTATGGCGCGCAGAGCCAGCAGCGTGCTGCTGCTTCGCAGGCCGCCGGCTTGTTCAACGAGGAAATCGTGCCGATTACCGTGTTGGCCGGCATCGCCGACCGTGCCACCGGCCGACTGTTCACCCGCGAAGTCACCCTGCTCGCGGACGAAGGCATTCGCCCGGATACGACGTATGAAGGTGTGTCGACGATTCGTCCGGCGATTCCCGGCGGCGTGATTTCGGCCGGCAATGCCAGCCAGTTCTCCGACGGTGCATCGGCTGCGGTGATTGCCGATGCCGATTACGCCGCCAGGCATTCGATGAAACCGCTGGGCATTTTCCGCGGCTTCGCGGTGGCGGGCTGCGAGCCGGACGAAATGGGCATCGGTCCGGTTTTCGCCGTACCCAAGCTGCTCAAGCGCGCCGGCCTCACCGTCGACGATATCGACCTGTGGGAACTCAACGAAGCCTTTGCGGTGCAGGTGCTGTATTGCATGGACAAACTCGGCATCGACCCGGCCAAGCTCAACGTCAACGGCGGCGCCATCGCGGTCGGTCATCCCTACGGTGTGAGTGGCGCTCGACTGGTGGGCCACGCGCTGATCGAGGGCCGTCGTCGCGGCGCCAAATATGTGGTGGCCACGATGTGCATCGGCGGTGGCCAGGGCGCGGCCGGCCTGTTCGAGGTACTACCGGCGTGAGCAATGAGCTGTTGATTTCGCGTCGCGATCTGGAGTTTCAACTTTACGAGTGGCTCAATGTTGGTGCGCTGAGCGAGGCGAAGCGCTATGCCGATCACGGGCGCGAAACCTACGACGCAGTGCTCGATGCCTGCGAGCGTCTGGCCATCGAAAAGTTTGCACCGCATTATCAGAAGGCAGACCGCGTCGAGCCGCAGTTCGACGGCGAGCGCGTCACAGTGATCGACGAGATCGGCCCGGCACTGAAAGCCTTTGCCGATGCCGGCCTGCCGGCAGCCACGCAGGACTATGAGCGCGGTGGCATGCAGTTGCCCACGGTGATCGAGAAAGCCGCGTGGTCATACCTGTGTGCGGCGAATATTTCGACCGCCGCCTATCCGCTGCTGTCGCTGGCCAATGCGCGTTTACTGCTGCATCACGGCAATGCCGCGCAGGTCGCTGCGTTCGCCGAACCGCAGCTGCGCGGCGAATGGTTCGGCACCATGTGCCTGTCCGAACCACAGGCTGGCTCCTCGTTGGCCGATGTCACCACGCGTGCCGAGTACGAGGGGGAATCACCATTCGGCGGACAGTACCGCGTCAGCGGCAACAAGATGTGGATTTCCGGCGGCGACCACGAACTCGGCGGCAACATCGTGCACCTGGTGCTGGCACGCGTTGCCGATGCAGACGGCCAGGTTATTCCCGGCGTCAAAGGCCTTTCCCTGCTGCTGGTACCCAAGTACCTCGTCAACGACGATGGCTCGCTCGGCGAACGCAACGACGTGCGCGTGGCCGGCATCAACCACAAGATGGGCTACCGCGGCATCGTCAACACGCTGCTGAATTTTGGCGAAGGCACGGCGTATCAACCGGCCGGCAAAGCGGGCGCGATCGGCTATCTGGTTGGCCCGCTGCACGGCGGCCTGGCCTGCATGTTCCACATGATGAACGAGGCGCGCATCGGTATTGGCCTGGGTGCCACCGCACTGGGCTACACGGCCTATCTGCACTCGCTCGACTACGCACGCAATCGACCGCAGGGTCGCTCGCTCGGATCGCGCAGCAGCAAACAGCAGCCGATCATCGAGCACGCCGACGTGCGCCGCATGCTGCTCGCGCAGAAGTCGTATGCGGAAGGCGCGCTGGGATTGACTCTCTATTGCGCGCTGCTGGTCGATCAGGCTCGCGTGGCAACGGATGAAAGCGAACGCGTGCAGCTCGAACAACTGCTCGAACTGCTCACGCCGATTGCCAAGAGCTGGCCCTCGCAGTGGTGTCTGGCCGGCAACGATCTGGCCATCCAGATTCACGGCGGCTACGGCTACACGCGCGAGTACAAGGTCGAACAGTTCTATCGCGACAACCGTCTCAATCCGATCCACGAAGGCACCCACGGTGTCCAGGCAATGGATCTGCTCGGTCGCAAGGTCACGATGAACGACGGTGCGGCGCTGATGCAGTTCAGCACACGCGTTTCCGCAACCATCGACCATGCCAGCGAACTGGATGGGCTTGCGTCTCACGCGGACGCCCTGCACGCACAGCTGAAGCGGCTACAGCAGGTAACACGCACGCTGTGGTCCGCCGGCGATCCCGTGCTGACGCTCGCCAACGCCAGTGTCTATCTGGAAGCGTTCGGCCACATCGTGATCGCCTGGATCTGGCTGCAGCAGGCCGCTGCCGCGCACGGCAAGGACAGCGATTTTCATCAGGGCAAGCGGCAGGCCGCACGGTATTTCTTCGCGTGGGAACTGCCCAAGGTCACCGCACAATTCGACCTGCTCGCCGCGCTCGATCGCAGCACGCTGGATATGCGCGACAGCTGGTTTTAAAGCCGTCGCACGGACTTTCAAATGCTCTACCTTCAAATGTTTCAACTTCTTATGGAGCTTTCATGGACCTCGATTTCAACGCTGAAGAAAACGCTTTTCGCGACGAGGTGCGCGCGTTTCTGAAAGCGCACCTGCCGAGCGAAATCAGCACGCGCATCGGCCGCGGCGACGACAGCCAGATCGCGCAGGACATTCCACGCTGGCAATCCATTCTGCATAAACACGGCTGGGGTGCACCGGCGTGGCCGGAAGCTTTCGGCGGCACCAACTGGACCACGACGCAGCAATATATTTTCGAGACCGAATGCGCGCTGGCCGATGCACCGCTCCAGCTGCCGTTCGGGCTGAAGATGGTCGCCCCGGTGATGATGCGCTACGGCAACGCCGAGCAACACGCACGTTTTCTTCCGCGCATCCTGTCCGGCGAGGACTGGTGGTGCCAGGGCTATTCCGAGCCTGGCTCCGGCTCCGATCTGGCGTCGCTGAAAACCCGCGCCGTACGCGATGGCGACGACTACATCGTCGACGGCCAGAAAGTGTGGAATACGCTGGGTCAGTTCGCCGACTGGATCTTCTGCCTGGTGCGCACCGACTCCAGTGCCAAATCGCAGCAGGGCATCTCGTTCCTGCTGATCGACATGAAGTCACCCGGCATCAAGGTGCAACCGACCCGCCTGCTGGACGGCACGCATGAGGTCAATGAAATCTGGTTTGACAATGTGCGCGTGCCTGTCGCCAACCGCATCGGTGACGAAAACGATGGCTGGACCTACGCCAAGTTTCTGCTCGGTCACGAGCGCACCAATATCGCCGGCATCGGCGGGTCCAAACGCGAGCTCCAGCGTCTCAAGCAAATGGCCGCCGCGCGTCAGCTTGACAGCAAGCCGCTGCTCGAGGATTCGATGATCGCCTCACGCATCGCCCAGGTGGAAATCGACCTCACCGCACTGGAAATCACCAACTTGCGCGTGATCTTCGACGCCGAACAGAAAAAGGCGCCCGGCCCGCAGGCCTCGATGCTGAAGATTCGCGGCACCGAAATCCGCCAGCGCATCGCAGAGCTGCAGGTCGATGTGCTCGGTGCCGACGCACTCGCCTTCGATGGCCACAGCGACAGCGACGATGTGCCGCGTGCGATGGCCGACTATCTCAACCTGCGCAAGCTCTCGATCTTTGGTGGATCCAACGAGATCCAGCGCAACATCATCGCCCAGATGATTCTCAGGCTACGGGGATAACCAGCATGGACTTCTCATTCAACGACGAGCAGCAGATGCTGCTGGAAACCACCCGCCGCCTGATCGCGAAGGATTACACCTTCGCCCATCGCATGAAGATTCGCGAAGGCGCAGACGGCTGGTCACGCGATACCTGGATGCAGCTGGCCGATCTCGGCCTGCTGGCACTGACCATCCCCGAAGACGATGGCGGCATCGGCGCCGGCGCGATCGGCGCGATGCTGGTCTCCAATGCTGTCGGCGAAGGTCTGCTGCTCGAGCCGTTCCATGCCAGCGCCATCGTAGCCACCCAGGCCATCGTGCAGATCGCCAATGCTCATCAGCGTGCGAAGTGGCTACCCGCGCTGGCCAGCGGCGAAACCATCGCCGTTCTGGCGCATAACGACGCGGGCAAAGGGATTGGCGTCGAAGCTACACCGGATGGCAATGGCTGGAAGCTGACCGGGCACAAGCAGGCGGTGTATCACGGTGACATTGCCGATTTGCTGCTGGTCTCGGCACGCATCAAAGGCAATGATGAAGTGGCGCTATTCGCGTTGCCCGCTGATACGCAGGGCATCACGCGCCACGGCTATCGCACCGTCGATGATCAACGTGCCGCCAACCTCGAACTCAAGGACGTCAGCGCCAGCGTCGATACACGGCTTGGCGGGAATGCCGCGGCCGGCCTGCAGGCTGCAATCGATTTTGGCCTGGCCGCGCTATGCGCCGAAGCGGTTGGTGCGCTCGACCGCATCCTCGCCGCGACCATCGACTACAGCCGTGCACGCAATCAGTTCGGCGTGCCGATCGGCAACTTCCAGGCCTTGCAACACCGCATGGCCGACATGCTGATGTACGCCGAACAAGCACGCTCGATGTCCTATCTCGCCACATCCCGCTGTACCGATGCAGATGCCGACGTTCGACGCGCAGCGCTATCCGCCGCCAAGGTTTCCATCGGCCAGGCCGCTCGCTTCGTCGGCCAGCAGGCCGTACAGATCCACGGCGGCATGGGCATGACCGACGAGCTGGATGTCAGTCACTACTTCAAGCGGCTGACGGCGTTTGAGTTGCGAGGAGGCACGACGGATGTGCATTTGCGGGGATATGCGCGGGGGTTGTCGACCAAGTAAGCGATGGTCCAACTGAGCATCGCATTGCGTGGAGGACTAAAAGGCTAGGATTGTTGGTCCACCTCTTGTGCTCCACTGAACAAAATAAAAACCCGCCGAATGGCGGGCTTTTATTTTTGCTGGGAGACTAGGATTCGATTGGGTCGAAGCCAAATCCCAAGGATCAAAGGCTTACAGAGCTCGACATCTGCGATGTGGGAGCATTTGTGGGAACGTTTCAAGGTCTCCTTCTTTATCGGTGCTTAGCGACGCAGGGATACGATAGGCGCAGCGCAACGATGATACGTTCGGCGTCATCACGGATGCTTATGAGGTAAACCATGCTCACGTATAGGACCGAAGGCGATCGCTTGCGGGTGTGGCAAGCAGCCGTTAGGCCCTGCGTGTACCTCGATCACTGGGCGCTCGACGGACTTGGCAACGATCCTCAACTGGCGGCAACCATGATTGCCGCGCTGCGAACCAGCGGTGGCACATTGTGTTTTTCCGTAATGAATGCGATGGAAGCGTGTAAGCCATCTGATCCGAAGCATGCGCGGCGTATCGATACCTTTCTTGCGGCTGTGATGCCGCAGGTCGCTGTGGTCGAAGTGGCTCGGATGGCCTTGAGTGAAGGGATAGTCGAGTTGAACGAAGGCAAACCACTTGTCTTCGCTATGGGTGAGCCTCCGCTCGATATGGAACAAGCTCTAGCCTTCGCGTCGCTGCTGCTCAAGCCAGACGCCCCCGGTTTGTTCGAAACCGCATGGCTCGGACGGGACCGACTCGCGCCAACATTCATGGATGTTTCCGCGAGCATCGCCGCGCAGTGGAATGCACAACGTCAACAGGATGAATGGCGCGAGCAAGCCCGCGGAGCGTCACTAGGCCGCAACATCGAACGAGCGCGGATTGTCATGGGTGACTTAATGCGGCCGGCAGTCATAGACGTTGCACAGAGCATTCCCGATAACGATGGTGCCGACTGCATGCACGCCCTCGCCCTCCCGTACTGCGATTTCGTGTTGCTCGATCGCACCTGGGCCGCCCGCGCCGAGAGCACGCGGCAACGCTTAGCGAAGCATGGCGTCAAGATCGGAAAGGCGATCTCGCAACACACAGGCGGCGTACCCAAGCTGATCGAGGAATTGCTGGCATGGGGCAAAGATGCCGGCGAAGGTCGATCCGTCTCATGATTTCCCACTCACACCTTCTCACCCCTTATGTCACCCCACAGATGACCCTGAGTTGGGTCTAGCTCGCCGGTGTGGCCTACGCTGATCGTCAGGGTGCCGTTGGTGTCGTAGTACGCGACAAGCCGTTCCTCCTCGACTTTGACCATGAAGTCGAGGAGGCGGGTGGTGATCTGGTAGGTTATTCGGGTTCCATGGGGGATGGATGGATGAACAAGGCACAACAAACTGAAGTCAAAGACGCCCGGTACATGGAGGCTCTTACGCAAGTGGTAGTGGAGGAGTGGGAACGCCTGCAGCCAGCCTTACAGCGACATTACGAGTTGAGAGCGCTGGTGATTAATGGGGTGGATCACCGTCCGGGACTCTTTCTTGAGGAAGCGCTCAAGACGCTGGAGATACTCGGGAAGTTCATCCGCGAACAGCACTCTACGTTCCTTGCGGACAAGCCTCAGCGTCCACTGTTGAAGGAGTGGCAGGACTTAGCTGCCGCTAAGCTCGGGCTGTGTGCGGCCTACTGTAGTGTGACCCTCGATCAGGCAGTCAATGCAGTAGGCCGTGCCGATCCCGAAGTTCAACGCCAGTGGATCAAGAGGTGGGACGACAAATGGGTGCCATTCGTGCAGCAACTCGTTCAACAACTTGCGACGCAAACGACACTGAAGATGCCGAGGGGCGAGGAGCCTAAAGATTCTTGGGTGAGTCTGAAGCTCTTAATCCAAGAATCAGCTAAAACCATCATCGGCATTGTCGTTACAGCCATTGTCGGCCTCATAGTCATCTACTGGCAGCGCTTTAAAACGGTACTGCCCTACCTGACGCACTGGTTACACACGCTCTTTCAGTAATTGTCGAAGTAGCTGGGGGCGCCGGCTGGTGCTCAAAGGCACTCTCAGCGAACTTGGCCCACTCCTGCTCCATCAGTTCCTCCAAGACAGACAAAGGGGACGGAGGTAGTTAAAACCCTCGCCGTCAGCAGCGGAGGTCGACATGGGAGATCGTCAAAGCCTGGCTGATCAGATGCAGACTAGTCTTCAGACTTGGCGAACACCCCATGCGAACCTGTCATGCCTCGCCAAGCCCGTCTCGAGATCCTCGGCATCCCAGTTCATGTCACTCAGCGGAGTGTTAGTCGGTGCGCCATATACCTCGGCGATGACGACCGGCAACACTAAAAGAATGTCCGTCCGGTTGGCGTGACCAACCGCCGGCCTCGGAAAGAGCTCCATATGCATTGAAACCCTTACGCCAGAACAAAACAAAAGCCCCGCATGAACGGGGCCTTTGATGTTGGTGGCTTGTTGGTCCCATCCCATGGCCTGACGCCCAGTAGGCTCAAACCAGACTTGCGGGGCACGGACGGGTTGCGTGAACGTCGGAAGCGGAGCACGCCATCAGAGACTCGCCTCTAACTCAACCGTGATAACAGCCCTGTCGAATTATGTCCGCATCACGGGCCCTTGTTGCTGGGTCGGCCCTTGTTGAGTTTGATTTTGTGCTACCTGTTGTTGCTGAGCTTGGGCTTGGGCGTGGCCTTGTTGACCCTGTTGCAAGGCCTGCGGCCAATTTGCACTGCTTTGTGCAACGGGCGTGTTTAGCGCTTGCATGGTTTCCACGTGAGCCATCTTCCGGTCTAGTCCATGGACGCTGTTGGCATTGCCTTCCACCGCAAAGATTCGTCCACCGTCCGACCCCACCAGGACTTGGTCAATTTTATTCAGACCACCGGCCCGTGCGGAAACCACCAATGAGGCCGCAAGATTGTCACTGTGCTCAGTAGGAGCACGACCATGTTCCGCATCAATCTTACCTACCCCCGTCCGTGCTTGTTGATACATCGCGTAATCGGGATGCTTGGGGTCGTTCAATTGCTGCTCGCTTAAAAGATGCTGCAACACACTTCGGTGTTCCGGCATCGGATTGGAGTGGGAGCTGTTGAGGTGACTGCCGGGAACAGGGTCTTTGATGCTTTTGACATCGTCCACGTTCTCAGCAGGCCGATAGGCACTTTTGCCCTCACCGTGCCCCGGTAACGGAAGTCGAACGCTTGGCCCTAACGGCATGCCGGGCAGAGAAATATCTGCATGATTCTGGCGTTCGATACCGGCATGATTTAAACCGGCCCATGTGAAGTCCACACAGTTGTGTCGAGCATCTTTGTAGTACGTATCAAAGCCGAATTTTTCGGGATGCTGCCCGAATTCGTTCAACTTATCGTATTGGCTTTTGCTGATTTCCATCGTTCTTGCGTAGAGCGGATTTTTATAATTTACGTTGTCGTTATCAGAGATGGCACCAGCCCCATCCATGCTTCCATGCTGGATTGGAGCAAAGCCAAAACTCTGCGGCTTGTCGTGCCCATTGCTTGTTGTATAAAACATGTGCCCCGGTCCGGATGTCGTTCCGGGCGCCTCTTTGACCAGCGGCGTACCGGGAGCCGCGACGTAAACAGTGACCGTGTATTTATCATCATCCATGGCTCAATCCTCACTCACCTGTATTGTAAAACTCGTCCACTTTCAACTCAGTCTTGACGTGTTTGAACATGGGCAGGTCCTGCACCGTTTTGACCACCGCAACATAGTGCCCGTATTGAGATAGGTAGAATCCCGCGATCAGGACATAGGATGTATTTCCATCGTGTGCATAAAGATTCAATTTCGCTAACGAGCTATCTGCTTTTGCTTTCGATCCATTAGCAGCCGACACGATGGCTTCGTCATCCTGCGTTGGAATGGGTGTCGTCTTGCCATGGTCGACAAGAAAAACCTCGACACGAACGGGCACATCTTTTTGCTGGATGACGTGCTCGATGCTGCCATCTTCTGTCTGTGGAAAGTCCAGGCCAACCATGAAACGTCGCTTGAGATTGGCTTGACCTTCAACCACCGAAAAATCAATTCGAGCGGTCTGCCCCGCCTTGTCCATCGGGAAGGAGACCGTCACCGGCAATGCATGATGTGAAGTGGATGCTGGTGAGCATGCGGCTCCCGTGAGAAGTCCGAAGCATCCGAACAACAGGCCAGCAATCCTTGATGCAGTTTTCACTGTGACGATTCCTTGTGAGATGCAATTCCATCCTATCGCAACACGCAATCGTGCTCCACACGGTGTATCGCATGCGTGGTGTGGGGCATCAGTCACGCCGATAGAAAATGTCAATTTTGTTGGGAAAGCGACCCGCACGCTTTCGTAAATACTGAAGAAGCAGAGAAATTCAAGATTGAATCCAGTCCTGAATTTTTTGTTCGCAGAAATTTTTAAACAAAAATAATAACTTAGCTATGAGTTAAACCAGATAACCATAGGAGAGCTGGTCCCATACTTGGGACCAACTCCGCTTCGCGGATCCAGCCTTCGGGCGGCCCAAAACGTTCCAGACTACTTTGTCGACTACGGAGGCAGGATGCCGTAGCGAACATCGGCACAGCCGATGGCCCGAAGGGCGAGGCGCGGGGTATGCCGAGTAACCGCGCTTGCCACCGTGCTGGGAGACTAGGATTGTTGGTCCCATCCTTGGGACCAACCCCGCTTCGCGGGGCCAGCCTGCGGCTGTCCAATTTTGTTCCTGACAAAATTGTCGAACCGTGGTTCGCCTCCGTTGCCTCCACAGACCAAAATAAAAAGCCCGCCACAAGGGCGGGCTTTTTATTTTGGCTGGGAGACTAGGATTCGAACCTAGATAGACAGCGTCAGAGGCTGTCGTCCTACCGTTAGACGATCTCCCAAAAACTGCTGGATCGATGCGCTCTGACTCTGGTGCATCGAACCGACAAACGCTGTTTCCGAGGAAATTAGCGCTTGGAGAACTGGGTGGCGCGACGTGCCTTGTGCAGACCGACCTTTTTGCGCTCGACTTCGCGGGCGTCACGGGTCACAAAGCCAGCCTTGCGCAGCGGCGACTTCAGGGTTTCGTCGTACTCGATCAGTGCACGAGCGATACCGAGGCGGATCGCGCCGGCCTGGCCGGTGATGCCGCCACCGGCAACCGTCACCAAGATGTCGAACTTGCTGGTGTTGTCGGTCAGCTCGAGCGGCTGGCGCACGATCATGCACGAGGTCTCGCGACCGAAGAACTGTTCGAGGGACTTGCCGTTGACCACAATCTGGCCATTGCCCTTGCGAAGAAACACGCGGGCGGCGGAGGTCTTGCGGCGGCCGGTGCCGTAATTCTGCTGGATCGTCATGATGGTTCCTTAGAGTTCCAGCGCCTGCGGCTGCTGTGCGGTATGCGGATGCTCGGCACCGCCGTAGACCTTGAGCTTGCGATACATCTCGCGGCCCAGTGAATTCTTCGGCAGCATGCCCTTGACGGCGGTCTCGATCACGCGCTCCGGATAGGTAGCGAGCAGATCCTTGAGGCTGGTGGTCTTCAGGTTGCCGATATAACCGGTGAAACGGTGATATTTCTTGTCGTCCAGCTTGCGGCCGGTGACGTGCACCTTCTGCGCATTGATCACGACGATATAATCGCCGGTGTCGCAATGCGGGGTGTACTCGGGCTTGTGCTTGCCGCGCAGGCGACGTGCAATTTCGGTCGACAGGCGACCGAGCGTCTTGTCCGTGGCATCGACCACGAACCAGTCGCGCTTGACGTTGTCTGCATTGGCGCTAAACGTTTTCATTTCAGAATACCTGTTCTGCCGCCGTAAGGCGGTACACATCATCGGTCAATCAGAGGCGCGAGATGATAGCGGAGCTGTCATCTACGGTGCAAGCCTGCCGTCCGGCGGGCTGTGAGCTGGCAATGATAGCATGATGGGCATACCGCTTGAAAAGTCCCCCATGGGCACGGCGCCCAAGCGTCTGACAGGCGATCCGGGCAGCACCCAGGCCCGGCGCGGTCAAATCAGCGTTTTGCGCCCCCCAACTCCCACCCCAATGGATCAGGAGCCCTATGAATGTACGCACGTTGACGCCCTTGGATCAGTTGCTGGCCCGATGCGAGCGCGCGCTGGAGGCCATTGCTGGCTCTCCCGAGGCACAGCGTCCCTCCCCCGCCAACGGCGTTGCCGAAGCGGAGCTGGACGAAGCCGAGCGCCGTCACGCGGCCGGCCTGATGCGGATCAACCATACCGGTGAAGTCTGCGCGCAGGCGTTGTATCTGGGCCAGGCAGTGCTGGCTCGCAACACGGATACGCGCGATCACCTGCTGCATGCCGCTGACGAGGAAACCGATCACTTGGCCTGGTGCTCCTCCCGCCTGAAGGAGCTGGACAGTCGTCCGAGCCTGTTCAATCCACTGTGGTATGCGGGCAGCTACACGATCGGCGCGGTCGCGGCGCTGGCCGGCGATCCGCTGAGCCTGGGCTTTGTGGTGGAAACCGAGCGTCAGGTGGAGGCACATCTACAGGATCATCTGGAAAAACTTCCCTCGCCGGACGAGCGCTCGCGCGCAGTGTTGGCCCAGATGCAGGCCGACGAAGCGCGTCACGCGCAGGAGGCAAAGCAGCGCGGCGGCATCGATCTGCCGTTCCCACTGCCGAAACTGATGTCGCTCAGCTCGATGGTGATGAAGGCGGTCGCTTACCGCATCTGACGGCCACTCGATCTGGCAAGCCCCATAAAAAAAACCCGCCTCTCGGCGGGTTTTTCGTTACATCAGGTTGCGGCCGTGGAAGAGTTCCTCGATCTCACGTCGCAGCAACGACTCGATGCGCTGGCGCTCCTTGAACGACAGATCGTCGGCATGCGAGTCGAACAGGTACGTATCGAGATCAAAGTCCTTGATGTGCATCTTCGTGTGGAACATGTTTTCCTGATACACGTTGACGTCGAACATCTCGTACTTCTGGCGGATGTGCTTGGCCAGATAGTCCTGCACCGAATTGATCTTGTGGTCGATGAAGTGCTTCTTGCCCTTCACGTCGCGGGTGAAGCCGCGCACGCGGTAGTCACAGACCACGATGTCCGACTCGAAGCTGTCGATCAGGTAGTTCAACGCCTTCAGCGGCGAGATCACGCCACAGGTGGCCACGTCGATATCGGCTCGGAAGGTGGCGATGCCGTTGTGCGGATGCGTTTCCGGATAGGTATGGACAGTGATGTGGCTCTTGTCCATGTGCGCGACCACGGCACCGGAGATGGTATCGCGGCCCAGCTTCTCCAGTACCGGCTCCTCGGAGATCAGCATCGTCACCGAGGCGCCCTGCGGGTCGTAATCCTGGCGTGCGATATTGAGGATGTTGGCGCCGATGATCTCGGCCACGTCGGTCAGTATCTGGGTCAGGCGATCGGCGTCGTACTGGTCATCGATGTACTCGATGTAGTTGCGGCGCTGCTCTTCGGACACCGCGTAGCAGATGTCGTAGATATTGAAGCTCAACGCCTTGGTCAGGTTGTTGAAACCTTGCAGGCGAAGACGGGGTAGTGGTTTAACCAAGACGACTCTCCATGGCGGTATGAGGCCAGCAGTAGAGGCGGGTTAGCGACAAGGGTCCCCGCTGAATGGTGTGGCGCGCAGGCAGCAACCTTCCGCGATCCTTGTGACCGGCGTGCGACAACCTGAAAGTTGCCCTTGCCGAAAGACCGCGGAGTATGAGGTAAAACGCCGAAAAACTGAACCTGCGGCAAGGCACCGAGGTTTGCCATAATGCAGGTGAACAGGGGACGGCAACCAACACTGATTTGGCGGTCAGCCTTGACCACCGCCAGCACGAAACCTTCTGCGGGGATGATAGTGGCGCAACTCAAATACCAGCTCCAACAAGCTTTTGAACGTTCTCAGGCGCCGCTCAATTTCGCGCCTGATCCCGCCTCGATGGAGCGATTTCTTGCGCTTTGCCATCGCCGCCGCTATCCCGGCAAGACCGCCATCATCCGTCCGGGCGACCCGGCCAATACGCTTTACTACGTCATCGACGGCTCGCTGGCCGTATGCACCGAGGACGAACAGGGGCGCGAACTGATCCTCGCCTACATCAGCCGCGGTCAGTTCATCGGCGAGATGGGCCTGTTTGTTGAACAGGCGCAGCGTGAGTCGATGGTGCGTACGCGCACTCCCTGCGAGATGGCCGAGATCAGCTACGAACGACTGTTCCAGCTGATGGAAGGCCCGCTGCGCGAGGAATGCCCGAAGATTCTTTTCGCCATCGGCGCGCAGCTGACCACCCGACTGCTGCGCACCTCGCGCCAGGTCAGCCGGATGGCTTTCATGGATGTCACCAACCGGATCTCCCGGACACTGCTGGACCTGTGTCAGGAACCCGATTCGATGACGCATCCGGACGGCACGCAGATCCGCATTTCGCGTCAGGAAGTCAGCCGCATCGTCGGCTGCTCGCGCGAGATGGTCGGTCGTGTGCTGAAGCAGCTGGAAGAGCAGCGCATGATCGACGTATCGGGCAAAACCATCGTGGTGCGCGGCACGCGCTAAGCGACCGGATCGACCACCGGCGCCCCGTGCTTCATCGGAGCGTAAATCATGTAGACGTCGGCGCGCTGGTAATGCGAGCCGACGCGAATGGCCGGCTGCATCACAAAGCCGGCCTGCTCGTACATGCGCAAGGCGGTGGTCAGCGTGCTGCTGGATTCAAGAAACAGCAGCTGACCGTCGCGCCGGTGAAATTCGGCAATCGCGGCATCGAGCAGGCGACGGCCCGCACCCTGCCCGCGGAAAGTCTCGTCCACGCCCATCTTCGTCAACTCGTACACGCCAGGCGACTCGTGCAGCAACGCGCAGGTACCGATGATGTGTTCGCCCAGTTGCGCAAAGAAGATCGCACCGCCGGGCTGCAGCACGTGCGTCTCCGGGTCGCTCAGCACCAGGCGATCAATATCCTCGATCCGAAAATGCCGCTCCAGCCATTGCGCGTTGAGTCGATAGAAATGCGCACGCAGCGCCGGCTCGAACGGCACAATCTGCAATGACACCGTTGTGCCGTGCCTGTTGGGGTCGGTCGGCACGGACACCGCCGTCAAAACCACTCGACGCGGGTGACGCTGCGGCCCAACGCTTTCTCGATCTTCATGCACAGCTTCGGTGTGCCATTGACCAGCACCGCTTCGGCAGCGGGCTTGAGCATGGGGATGTCCTGCGACGAATCGGTGTAAGCCCGCCGCCAGGCCTGGAGGCCATGCGAAGCCAAAATCTGCGGCTTGCGCTTGCCGACGTTGTGCAGCTTCACGCGCATACCCAGCCAACTCGGTCGCAGCTGCGAGGCGAGCACTTCGAGTTGGGTCAAACCCAGCTCTTCCAAAATGCCGGTCACCAGCGTGTGCTCGCATCCGGTGACCACAATCACCCGGTCGCCAGCAGCCTGATGACGGCGCAGCGCCAGCAAGCCATCGCGACTGAACAGACGCGGTCGGCGCACCAACTGTGCGGCAAAACTCTTCGCGGCGGCTGCGTATCGCTGCTCGCTGATGCCAAGCAGGCTGATATGTACCAGCGTGCGCACTGGCCACCGCCACGACACCATCAGTCCGAAAAGCAGCCAAGGCAATGTCGGCAGTACCAGCAACTTGCGCATGAGCGAATGCTTGTAGCGATCGCGCATGAAAAGGCCGAACGCATCGCCATGAATCAACACGCCGTCGAAGTCGAACAACACCACGCACGAGATCCTGGCGTCGATCGCGGCAGCGTCCATCACGGGCGACTCGATCATGGCTGACTCGGGTACGTCAGTGCCAATCGCCTCAGAACCGATCCAGGCCGTATCGGGCTTTTCCGCTTGCGGCAACGGCGCAGTCACGGCGTACCGAACAATCGTCGCAGTTCACTGCCGGGATCTTCGGCACGCATGAAGGCCTCGCCGACCAGAAATGCCTGGATACCGCCTTCGCGCAGACGCGCCACATCCTCGGGCGTGTGGATGCCCGACTCGGCCACCAGTACGCGGTCGTACTCGATCAGATCCTGCAGCGCCAGCGAGGTCTCCAGCGAGGTCTCGAAGCTGCGCAGGTTGCGATTGTTGACGCCGATCAGAGGTACCGGCACGGCCATCGCCCGTTCCAGCTCCTCTTCGTCGTGTACTTCACACAGCACGTCCAGATCGAGTTCTGCAGCGAGCAGCGACAGTTGCAGCAGCACATCGTCATCCAGCGCCGAAACGATCAACAGCACGCAATCCGCGCCAATCGCGCGCGCCTCGTACACCTGGTACGGATCGATGATGAAATCCTTGCGCAACACCGGCAATGAGCACGCGCCCAACGCCTGTTGCAAAAACGCCTCACTGCCCTGGAAAAAATCGCTATCGGTCAGCACGGAAAGACAGGCAGCGCCAGCTTCCTCGTAGCTGCGGGCGATCGCGGCCGGATCAAAATCGGCCCGGATCACGCCCTTGCTTGGGCTGGCCTTTTTTACCTCGGCGATGACAGCCGGCAGACCAGCGGCGATCTTCGACTCGATCGCCGCGGCAAAGCCGCGGGTATCATGCAAATCCTTGATGCGCGCGATCAGCTCGGCCATCGGTGTTTTCGCTTTGCGCTCGGCAACCTCTTCGGCTTTGCGCGCAAGAATACGATTGAGAATGTCGGTCATGGCATTTCTCTTGTTGATACAGCGGGTGGGAACGCGCGACGTGCTGCGCACGGGTGCCAGTATCGCCGCTTCGCGTCACGCAAGCACGCGCAAAATGCGGTTGAAGCCGGTTGATCTGATTTATGCGGACACGGCAAGCTTTCGCGTCGCCGCCACGAACACGCGCATTTTTTCATACGCTGCACCGCTGGCAATCGTCGAACGCGCCAGATCGATGCCATCGTCGATCGAATCGACCACGCCGGCCGCATAAAGCGCTGCGCCACTGTTGAGACAGACAATGTCGTGCGGCACGCCACGGCGACCCTGCAGCGCTTCGAGCAGCATCGCCTTCGACTCGTCCACGCCCTCCACACGCAGGTTGCGGCTGGAGGCCATGGCGAAACCGAAATCCTCTGGCTCGATTTCGTATTCGCGCACCACGCCATCGCGCAGCTCGCCGACCAGGGTGGTAGCGCCGAGCGAAATCTCATCCATGCCGTCACGTCCCCAGACCACCAGCGCCTGCCGTGCACCCAGCGCCTGCAACACACGTATCTGGATGCCGACGAGGTCGGGATGGAACACACCCATCAAGATATTCGGCGCATCGGCCGGATTGGTCAGCGGGCCGAGAATATTGAACAGCGTGCGCACGCCCATCTCGTGCCGCGCCGGCGCCACCACCTTCATGGCCGGATGATGGTTCGGTGCGAACATGAAGCCGATGTTTGTCTCGGCCATGCACTGCGCGACCTGCGCCGGCATGAGGTCGATCGATGCACCCAGCGCCTCCAGTACATCGGCACTGCCGGATTTCGACGATACGCTACGCCCGCCGTGTTTGGCCACGCGTGCGCCAGCAGCCGCGGCCACAAACATCGACGTGGTGGAAATATTGAAACTCGACGCGCCGTCGCCGCCAGTGCCGACGATATCCAGCAGATGGCTATCATCGCCTTCGATCGGCACTTTCGCCGACAGTTCGCGCATGACGCGCGCCGCGCCGGTGATCTCGCCGATGGTTTCTTTCTTGACGCGCAGGCCGGTCATGATCGCGGCCGTCATCAGCGGGCTCACCTGTCCGCTCATGATCTGGCGCATCAGCGAAATCATCTCGTCGTGGAAAATCTCGCGGTGCTCGATCGTGCGCTGCAAGGCTTCCTGCGGGGTGATCGTGATCTCACGCTGATGCAAACTCACGCGGCCAGCCTCAACGGCTGACCGAGGAAATTCCTCAATAGGTCGTGACCGTGCTGGGTCAGGATCGACTCGGGATGAAACTGCACGCCTTCCACCGCCAGCGTCTTGTGACGCACCCCCATGATCTCGTCGATCGAGCCGTCTGGGTTCTCGGTCCACGCAGTCACTTCGAGGCAATCCGGTAGCGAGTGCTGCTCGACCACCAGCGAGTGATAACGGGTCGCTTCGAATGGATCAGGCAATCCGGCGAACACGCCCTGCCCGCGATGGCGTACCGGCGAGGTCTTGCCGTGCATGATCTGCTTGGCGCGAATCACCTTGCCGCCAAATGCCTGGCCAATCGCCTGATGACCAAGACACACACCAAACACCGGAATCTCTGCCGACAGCTCACGCAGCACATCCAGCGACACACCTGCGTCATCCGGTGTACCCGGCCCCGGCGAAATCATGATGTGTGAGGGCTTCAGCGCACGGATACCGGCAACATCCAGCGCATCATTGCGCACCACCTTCACCTGCTGCCCGAGCTCGCCCAGGTACTGCACAAGGTTGAAGGTGAAGCTGTCGTAATTGTCGATCATCAAAAGCATTGCATTTGCAACCAATGGGCTACGGGGTGGGGGCAACGCATAAAGCATAACGTAAGGGGCGCAGGTGTATTTGCCGCGGCGGGAAACCGCACGGCGTATTCCAATGGGTGCGCGCCGCTGTTGATATATCCTGTTGTGCGCCCATCGAACCCCACCTGATATACCTTGCGTGATGTCAACGACTCTCCGCCATGACGAAGCAGCCCGCTTCCAAACCGCACAAGCACTCTGGCAGCAGGGACAGGTCGCGCCTGCGCGAGCGCTGCTGGATGACATCCTTGCCCATCACCCTGCGCATCCTGATGCAGCGACCCTGCTTGCCAAACTGCTGCAAAGTCAGGGCCTGCTGAATGCCGCGAGCAACGTCATGGCAAGCCTCTGCCGCCATTCGGGCATGGCAGCAACTACCACGTTTCGATGCGCCCAATTCATTCAGCAGTGCCAGCGCCAGCCATTAGCCGCAGCTTTATGCGACGAGGCCTTCGCGCTTGGGAACGCAAGCCCTGAACTGCACGCCCTGGCGGGAAACATCGCCAGAGAGGTTGGCGAATTCCATGCGGCGCGCACGCATTATCTCGCAGCGCTGGAAGCCGGTATCGACCTCAACGCCTGGTTCGTGATTAGCGCACTCGCCATGAACCAGCGCTATGAAACCCGCACGCACCCCGATTTCGAGCGCTTCGTTGCTCATTTCCACGATGCCGCCTACTCTTTTCGTGCACGTGCAACGACCGGCTTCGGCCTGGCCAAGGCCTACGACGATATTGGCGATTACGCCAATGCCGCAGAGACATTGCGTGAGGCAAACCGGTTGTCGAAACAGGCGGAACCGTGGTCGCGCCAATCCTGGGCACAATGGCTGGATGCCCGAATGAAGTCCCGCTTGTTCGATACGGAATTGCAGGTAGCGTCAGATTTCGTGCCCGTATTCATCGTCGGGTTGCCCCGCAGCGGCACGACATTGGTGGCAACACAACTCGCCAAGCACCCGGATGTCCGCGATCGCGGCGAACTGTCACTACTCGGCTTCATCGCGGACCGTTTGCAGGCGGGAAATCATTATCACGATGCCGGCGCGTTGCGCGAAGCGGCCGCGTTGTATCGCACGCACGTCATCCAGGATGATACCCGTGTACGCTGGTACATCGACAAAAACCCCAACAACTTTCGCTACCTCGACCTCATTGCGGCCTTGTTCCCGCAAGCGCGGATAATCCATTGCCGGCGCGACCATCGCGATACGGCGCTATCCATCTGGTCACAGAGTTTCGCGCATGCGCATTATGCGTTCGCCAGCGATTTGGACGACGTTGCCGATTTCTTCGACGGCCATGACAAGCTGATGCAGCACTGGCAGCAATGCATACGCCTGCCGATACATAGTCTGGACTACGAAGCCATGATCGCCGATGCCGGATCGACGCTGGAGAAATTAAAGGCCTTCATCGGGCTTCCGCAGGTCGTCACACCGGACTCAACGCCCTCTTCGCCCGCGGCGATCACTTCGGCCAGCATGTGGCAAGCCCGTCAACCGATATACCGTTCATCAGTGGGGCGCTGGAAAAACTATCTTCCGCATGTTCCCGAACTCGAGCGGTTTTGAGCCGTTATCTTTGTTGAAGGCGAAGCTGTCGTAAGTTGTCGATCATCAGCAGCATGTGGCGCGAATTTCTTCGATAAATCTGCAGGTGCTTCGGGAAGTCCCTTCAGACCATTCCAGAGCGATCCGGTTGTTTGAACAACCGATACTCGTGCATATAGATAGATGGCCATTGTGCGGGATGACGGCCGCTGCCGTCATCCGCTGGCTCGGCCAGGCGCAACGACTGCAGAGGTCACGTCGATTGACATCGGTAGTCCCTCAAATGAGAATGCATCGTATTAACTTACGAATCGATGCCATGAGTTCCCGTCCCACGTTGCATCACGTTGCCCGGTCGCTCACATCCAAAGCACGTCAATGATCACCCTTTGCGCCTTTCTGTCGACGCTTGCCGGAGCGTGGCTCGTGCTGCAGAGCAGGCGACGCGCAGTGACTTACACACATCGCGGGGGCTTGATGATCGTGGCCGGCACGACGCCCTGGCTGATGGCAGAGGGAACTGGCGCGGGTATCGCCGCCGTGCTGACTACGCCGATGCTGACCTAGGTCGCGCTGACGCGCGCGGCATGGCGAAGCGTCTGGGCGTTGCCTGTCGAGGAGCAAACCTCGCCGCGTTAGCCGAAACCTTCGCCCTTACTCATTCCCATATTCACCCACGAAAGTCCCGCAAGCCGACGCCAGCAGGGCAAGCATCCCATCCAAGGAGCTACTCATGCCTGTCGCCCTTTTCCATGGCGTCAATTCAAACGTCGGCTCGCGCCGACTTATCGCTGTGATGATTCTCGCCGCACCGACGATCAACACCGCCCACGCCGATGATGCCGATCCACAGCAGGCCAAGGATCTCGGCCAAGTCACCGTGATCGCCAATCGCAAGAGCGATACCTATCACGCCGGCGATGCCTCCGCGGGCGCGCTCGGCACCCGCAGCGTGCTCGACACGCCTTTCAGCATCGACGCGGTGACCGCCGATCTGATCCAGAACCGACAGGCTCTGGATATCAACGATGTCTTCAAGGCCGATCCAGGCGTCACGCCACTGGAATCCGGTTACGTCGGTGAGTCCTCCGGTATCGCCGTGCGCGGACTGCCGGTGGATCTGCTCAATGGCTACAAGATGGACGGCTTGTCGATTCCAAACTGGGGCAGCGACATGCCGCTCGAACCGTTCAGCCAGATCGAGCTGCTGAAAGGTCCAGGCGGTTTCATGTATGGCTTCGGCCAACCGGGCGGCATCCTCAACTTCGTCTCCAAGCAGCCGACACTGCAGCCCTACACCAGCTTCACGCTCGGCTATGTGTCCGATGGCGTGTTCAAGGAAGCCGTCGATCTCGGCGGCACGTTCGGCGGCCAGGGCAGCTGGGGTTACCGCATCAATCTGGCACACGAGGATGGCGACACCTTGGTCGACGGCGGCCATATCAAGCGCAATGCCGCGTCGCTGGCGCTGACCAAGGACATCGCACCGAACCTGCACTGGCACTTCAACAGCATCTATCAGGATCGCAAAGTGCAGGGTGCCTACTACGGCATCATCCTCGGCCAGGACTACGGCATGGCGACGGGTGTGCACGTGCCCGCACCGCTCGACGGCGATCAGCGCGTGAGCCAGCCCTTCACCGGCTACCAGACCTCGTTCCGCGTGGCCAATACCGGCGTCAAGTGGGACATCTCGCCCAGCTGGAATTTCAGCGTCGACTACAGCTATGCCAGGCAGACCCGCGACAACCGGGACAGCGCGATCATCCTCACCGACAACCAGGGCGGCTACACCGACCTCAACTACCTGGGCCACTCGGTCTACAACTACCAGCAATGGCAGGGCATGTTCAGCGGCAAATTCGAGACGGGCTCGATCGGGCATGACGTGGT
This sequence comes from Rhodanobacter sp. A1T4, assembly GCF_014207185.1. Lineage (GTDB taxonomy): Bacteria > Pseudomonadota > Gammaproteobacteria > Xanthomonadales > Rhodanobacteraceae > Rhodanobacter. The sequence continues at coordinate 122,157 of NZ_JACHCP010000004.1, read as the reverse complement.
GTTCGGCGCCTCCTGGCAGCGCCTGGACGAGCATTACCCGCTCGAGTTCCAGTCGCAGGTGTTAGGCCAGGGCAACATCTTCGACGTGCCGCTGTTCGTCAATCCAGATGTCGCGATCAACCGCAGCACCTACCTGGCGGAGAGCACCACGCAGCGCTCGCTGTTCGCCAGCGAAACGATCACGTTCTCTCCGCAATGGTCGGCCCTGCTCGGCCTGCGCACCATGGACTATGACGACAAGACGTTCAATGCCGGCAGCCCGGTCATCGCCGCGCGCTACGAAAAGAGTCCACTGACACCGACGGCCGCGCTGATCTACAAACCCATCGCACCGCTTACCTTGTACGCGAGCTATGTGCAGTCGCTGGAACAGGGCGGCAGCGCGCCGCAGACCGCCGTGAATGCGTATCAGACCTTCGCACCCACCATCAGCAAGCAGTTCGAGCTGGGTGCCAAGACCGAGTTCGAGACGTGGAGCGCCAACCTCGCGCTGTTCCGCGTCGACCGCGGCCTGCAGTACCTGAACTCCAACAATGTGTTCGTGCAGAACGGACAGACACGCTACCAGGGCATCGACCTTTCCGCACAGATGTCGCTGGCCAAAGACTGGACCCTGATTGGCGGCGTGATGTACCTCGACGCCAGCAATGTACGCGCCGCTGCGGATGTGGACGGCAAGCGCGCCTACGGCGCACCACGCGTGCAGGGCAACCTCTACGCCGAATATGCCGTACCGCAGATCGCCGGACTGGTGCTGAACGCCGGCGGCCGCTACGTGGGCAATGAAGCCGTCGAAGCCGACAACAGCAACTTCATCGGGGCGTATCACACCTTCGACCTCGGCGCGCGCTACAGCACATCGCTCGGCAGCCACGCGATCACTTATCGCCTCGGCATCGACAATCTCGCCAATGAAAAATACTGGCTCACTAGCTGGGGCTTCATCCTCAATCAGGGCACGCCGCGAACGGTGCGCGCCAGCGTGACGCTGACGTTGTAATCTGCGAAAGACTTGCAGAAAGCTCGGCGAGCATGACTCGCCAAGCTTTTATTCCCTCAGGTAGCGGTATGTACCGGAACGCACTCTGCGGCTTTGCACTCAATCTGCAAGGTCGTACTGGCCGGACAGGTCGACTCAAACAAGGCACGCTGACCATCCGCCATCACCACATGAATGGCGCGATCGCACTGCTGTCTCGCCGCCACGTTCTGAGCGGCATTGAACGTGGCTGGACTGATGCGATTGTCCAGACTGGCCAGACCGTCAGACTGGGACGGACCCATCAAGACCGGTGCAGATACTGCACCGGGAGCCGCGGCAGATGGCACGTAATAAGTATTTGAAGTCTGCTGCCCCGAATAGGTCGTCATGACTTTGAGCACATCTGGGTAGTGGTGCGCGGCATCATCGCTGAAATCCACAACCAGTCCGATCAGGCCACCAAACAAAATATTGCCCCACTCCATAGGCCGCACAGTGGAAGCAAACGACTGGCCGCCGATAGGCGCGCCGTCCTTGACGCAGCGGACATCAAGCGGTCCGCTGCCGCGATGGACCGTCACGATTCCGGGCGTCGTCACGTGCTGCTCGCCGCGCTCGTTGGTGACCGTGCAATCGGCCCCAACGATATCCTGATTAGTCGAACGTGTTTCCACGCTGAGATGTTGATGTGTGCCTCCCACGATCGAAGCGCAGGCTGAAAGACCACAGGTCAATCCGAGTACGGCAGCTTTCTTGCTCAACTGGTGCATAAGTTCCTCCTGATTTTAATTTCTTCCACAGAAATGCCCGGCGCTCATCTGAGCGTCGACACAAGAACACACCGGAAGTGGAAACCCCGCACCGTGACCTCTGGCATCCGCAGAGGCTGCCGTACTGTGACGGCAGAATGCTTCGGCGCGAGTACCCCCCAGTCATCGCGCGCCAACATTTTTACAGGAATCGGCTATGAAATTCGAGGGTCAATGACATCTCGGCAGAGAAGAAATCGTTGATCCCGAAGAATCCTCAATGCACCAGCACGGAGGTAATCCTTATTTGATCCAGGATAATTTGCCTGACAGTGGGCTGATAGGCTTGGTGGAATAACACCATCAGCGCAGTGCGATCGAGCACGCTGGGCGCATCATCCGCACGCTGCAGTGGAAAACGCTGGAGCGCCTGAGCGAGGATCTGGCAATGCAATTCGCGAGCGGGCTTGGCGTTGCGCAAACGGCTGGCGGAGCGAATGCTCCACCTGACGTTGACTCAGTGACCACCAGGCGGCGGAAACGCCAACACCTGCTCGGTATAGGTTTCGATCACTGTGCTGAAGGGGCGATTGTCCGCCGCATATAGAACCGCGCGATGTTGCAACACCTGATGCGGTATCGAAAGCTCAACGCGCCCCGATGGCGAGACATCACCATGCATTTCCCAGCCTGCCGGCAACGGCGACCATAGCAGCTTCGCATCCAGCGTCTGTCGACGAAAATGCAGCGGCAGCACCACCCGACCGAACGGTATGTCGGTCTGATCGAGTTGCTCGTTCATCGCAGCGGTCAGCCGCGACGGCACATACCAGTTATCCGCCTCGGAGAGTATGTGCTCACCGCAGCGCAGCATCACACGGCGATAGCGCACGGGCTCACCTGGCGCAATCTGTAGCTGCGCGCGAAGGTCGTCAGGCAGCGATTTGTCTTCACCTGTGACGCGTTGCACACTGATTTTCGCTGGTTCCGCCATGTGGTGATCGCCACACCAGCGCTCCAGCGTCAACGTGGCGCTGTCGTGGCTGAGCAAATCGGCGTTGAAGGTTTGCAGCAAGGCTAGCGCTTCAAGTCTGCCCATCGGCGTATCGGGCCAAGTCGTTGCTGCATCACGCGCTGACGCGCTGCCGGTCAGCAGACACAGCGCGAGCGCCGTTATCAGCGAGTACGTTTGTCGCATATTGATCACAACCCCCTCGCTGCCTGAGCCACCGCGCGGAACAGCGCGCGTCCTTTGCTCATCGTCTCCTCCCACTCGGCGGCAGGATCAGAGTCGTAGACGATGCCGGCACCAGCCTGCACGTGCAGGCGACCGTTCTGGATCACCGCCGTGCGGATCGCGATGGCAGTGTCGGCATCGCCCCACCAGCCGATCCAGCCGATCGCGCCGGCGTAGATGTTGCGCTTGTACGGCTCCAGCTCCTGGATGATTTCCAGCGCGCGAATTTTCGGCGCGCCACTGAGCGTGCCGGCCGGGAACGTCGCCTTGAGTACGTCCATATAGCTGAGGCCGGGCAGCGCATCGCCCTGGACCTGCGAGACGATATGCATCACGTGCGAGTAGCGCTCGATCGCGAACGATTCGCTCACTTCCACGCTACCGGTTTCGCTGATGCGGCCGATGTCGTTGCGACCCAGGTCAATCAGCATCACGTGCTCGGCGCGCTCCTTCGGATCGGCCAGCAGCTCGGCTTCCAGTGCCAGGTCTTCCGCCTCGGTACCGCCGCGCTTGCGCGTGCCGGCGAGCGGACGCACGACGACCTTGCCATCTTTCAGACGCGCCAGAATTTCCGGCGACGAGCCGACGATCTGCGTATCGCCAAGGTCGACGAAGTACATGTACGGCGACGGATTAAGCGCACGCAACGCGCGGTATACATCGATCGGCCGCGCGTTGAACCCTACGCTGAGCCGCTGCGACGGCACCACCTGAAAAATGTCGCCGGCGCGGATGTATTCCTTCGCGCGCTCGACCATGGCTTCGAATTCCTCGCGCGTGAACGACGAAGTGAAATCGCTTTCGTCCACCAGCGCCACGGACTGCGTCGGCGACGGATACGAGGCACCTCCCTGCCGCAGGCGATAGACCAGCGCGTCGAGCCGCCGCTGCGCCACGGCATACGCCTGCGGCTGCAACGGGTCGGCATGCACGATCAGGTACAAGCGACCCTTGAGGTTATCGAATACTGCTACCTCTTCGGCCAGCATCAGCAACACATCGGCCGTGCCCAGTTCGTCGGCGCGATCCCACTGCGCCAGCCGCGGCTCGATGTAGCCGATGGTCTCGAAGCCAAAGTAGCCGACGAGACCACCGCTGAAGGCCGGTAGCTCGGGCAGCCGCGGTACGTCGTACTGCTGGCGAAGCACTTCGATTTCGGCCAGTGGATCGGCGACATGGCGACGCTCGGTCACCTCGCCCGAATCCTCCACCTCCAACTCGTGTCCGCGCAACCGATACACGCGCTTGGCCGGCAGGCCGATGATGGAGTAACGCCCCCAAGTGGCGCCACCCTCGACCGATTCAAACAGGAAGGTGTAGCGGCCGTCGGCCAGCTTCAGGTACACCGACAGCGGCGTGTCGAGGTCGGAAAACACCTCGCGCACCAGCGGTATGCGCGTATGACCCTTGGCCAGCAGCGCATCGAATTCGTCTCGGGAGATCACAAGCAGTTCTGACTCAGGGAAGCGGCTGCTGAAGATAGCAGGCTGCGGCCGCGTCGGCACGATGGCGCATACCCGGCTTGATACGTTCCGCAGGCACGTCTACTCTCGATTGGAAGGAACAGGGGAAATGCAAGGTGGATCGCTACGGCACAATGACTGTCGGCTCGCTAGCCGGCAAGCAACGGCTGCTCTCGCCTGAGCTCCTGTTGCCACTAAATTCGGCGTTGACAGTGGCAGCCTCATGGCTACTTCACCATCGATTTCTCAGTAGGAATTGCCAGCGCCTGTATTTTCAAAAACCAGTCAAACCGTTCCAACAAGCACGCACGGTCTTTTGAAAGTGCCGGCTCGATTGCCAATCACGCAGCTTCATCACGACGACAGGGGATTTCACCGTGACAATTGACGACCAGATATGGATAGGCCAGAACGGCGAAAAATACGGCCCGTACGCCGAAGCAACCGTTCGCCAGTGGCTGGCCGAAGGGAAGTTCGCTGCCGATGCGCTGGTATGGCGCGAGGGCATGCCGGATTGGGTACCGCTGAGCGGCATGTTTTCCGCGACAGCGGGCGGGCAACAGCAACCTCCACCACCGCCCGGCTTTCGATCTTCGGGCCATGCTTACGCGGCTGACTCCTTCTCGGCACAACGGTACGCACCGACCGACCAGAGCAACGTGGAACGCGCTGAACTGCCGATGCCGCCGTCGCTGCACTGGGGTCTGGTGCTGCTGTTCACCGTGATCTCTTTCGGCATCTTCGGCATCATCTGGCCATTCATCCAGGCCAGCTGGGTGCGCAAGATCGATAGCGGGAGCAAGGCCACCCTACTGCTGGCCCTGGCTTTTATTGCCTGTGCGGTGGGCGAGGTCTTCTATTTTTCCGGCATCAAATCGCTGGCCACTGGAGGCTCTGGCCTGACCGGTCTTGGCGGGTTGTTGATGCTGAGCTACTGGATTCTGTACCTGGTGGCCTACTTCTCGATGGCCGGCTCGATGCGGCGGAATCTGATCCCTATTGGCCTGCCGGTGGAGATCGGCGGCATAACCCTGTTCTTTTTCAACATGTATTACCTGCAGGGTCAGCTGAGCTGGATAGCGCACTGGAAAAATACCGGACGAACCGAGCCGAAGGCGTCAAAAGGCGTGCTCTGGATACTTCTCGTATTGCCCTTCTTCATGATTTCTATCCTGGCGGCTATCGCCATTCCCGCCTATCAGAATTACATCATTCGTACCCAAGTCTCCGAAGGACTGACGCTCGCCGAAGGAACCAAGACAGCCCTTACCGAGTACTACACGCATCGCCACGCCGTGCCGCCGGACAACACGGCAGCCGGACTTGACCCAAGCACGTCGATCACCGGCCGATATGTTTCCAGCGTGGACGTTTCCGGCGGCAAGATCACGGTTGCCTTCGACACCGCTGGCGCCAACGTGACGATTCGCGACAAGGTTCTCGTACTGACGCCGACACTTAACGCCGGCCAGATAACATGGAGCTGCAATACCGAAACCACGGTTCCAGACAAGGATCTGCCCATCGCCTGCCGGCACTGAATCAGCTGGGCCGAACGTTGCTGACATGGCTACGTTCGGCCCGGATTTTCAGCCGTATCCAAAATTATTAGCCGCCCAGACGCTGCCGCGCCATGCCATGCAGCTGCAACGTAAAAGCCACGCCGCTGCCGTCGCCGAGATTGTGGGCGGTAGCGATGCCGTTATGGCGCTCGGCGACCAGTCGCACCACATAGAGACCCAGGCCCAGATGCGGCACGTCCCCCGGCGTGGCCTTGTCGCGCAGGCTGACCAGCGTATCGAACAATCGGCCCTGCATGGCTTCAGGCAGCAGCGTCCCCTGATTGGCTAGTTCAATTTGCGCGCCGCCTTCGATCGGTCGCAGGGTCAATCGCAGCCAGCCTTGTTCGGGCGTGAATGACAGCGCGTTATCGAACAATTTATCCAGCGCCTGCGCGATCAGTTCGGGCGCGCAATGCAGGGTGAGCGGTGCATCGGGCAACACGCAGTCGAGCCGGCGTGCACCGATCAGCGCACGGTAGGCATCCGCGCAGCCGCGCACCACGTCGCGCAAGTCCACATCTTCGGGTTCGGCCGTGGTGATCGATCGTTCCATGCGGCTGGACTCGCTCATCGCCCTCACCAGCGCCCCCAGTCGCGCCACGCCGTCGCGAGCGCGCTCGAGGTATGGCTGAGCTTCGGGCGCCATCGACGCATGTTCCAGGTTGTCCAGCGACGATTTGACGATCGCCAGCGGCGTGTTGAGTTCGTGCGAAAGCTTGGACGCCAGCGTGCGCAGGTAGTCGGTGTAGCTGCCAACCAGTTCGAACAGCTTTTCGAAGCTGCGCGCCAGGTCGCCGATCTCGTCGACCGCATCGGTCATCGGGAAACGGCCATTTTCGAAGAGGCCGTCCAGACGTCCATCGTTGAGCTGCGCGCGCTCGGCTGCATTGCGTAACCGGCCGAGGCGCAGGCTGAGCCGGGTAGCAAATGCCAGCAGTATTCCGCCAGCGACCAGCAGCACCCCGAAACTGGTAAGCAGCAGCCCCAGCAGCGCGCGATTCGCCAGCAGTGGCACAGTACGGCTGGCCTGTTCCAGCAGCAGCACGCCATTGATCTTCCCTCCCTGCCCGATCGGCACGGCCGCGGCCAGCACCACGCTGCCGCGCTCCTCGCCACTGCGCCACACACTGACCGGTTTGCCGGCGCTGGCACGAACGACTTCGCGCGTATCCAATCGCGGCACATCTTGCGACCACAGGTTGGCATCTTCCAGTCGCTTGCCCAGCAGCGAGCGATAGATGATCGAAGCGAACCATCCCGGCTGGCCGTCAGTGCCCGGGGCTGTGTTCAATCGGCCGCTGCGGCCCAACAGCCAGCCCTGAGGCGCCAGCACACGCGCCTGTACTTCGTCCGGTGCGAGCCTGGCCAGTTCGCTGGAAAGCGTCGTGGAATAAGCGAGTAAGGGCCGTGTGTCGGCCGCCATCGGATCGCCGCCGGCGGATGCGTCGTACACGCCCACGCCCAGCGCACGTAGTTTCAAACTGCGCGGCAAGCGCAGCTCGACCCGATAACCACTGCCGTCTTCCTGCCATTGCGCTGTGAGTGGGTCGGGGAAACCGGCCACCGGTGGATCAAGCGGACGTGCCGTCAATGGACCGGGTGCGGCGCTAGCCAACAGATAGCGCTGCTTACCCGTCGCATTCGCCAGCGTCAGGATCAGATGATCGGCTGCCAGTGCATTCGCATCGTCGGCATCGGCGCGCGTGCGACGGGTATCGCGAATATCGGCGTACAGGTAAAGCCAATCGCTGTCTTGCGCCAACAGCAGCTTGCCGCGCGAATTCGGTGATGATCCGAGCGACTGACTCCATGGCGTCAGCGGTGCCCAGTCGTCGCCGTAACCATCCACCGTGATCGGACTGGTCGCCTCCTGTACATACCAGCCGCTGGCATCCTCCGGCAGCACCGCGCCGGTCACCACCAGACTGCGCGCCACGGCCCGTGCCGAGGCGAGCAAGGCATCGGCCTGCCCCTCGCGCAACAGCGTTTCCATCTGCCGCACATACAGCCAGCCGGCAACCGGCAACGCCAGCGTGCACAGCGCGACCAGTAATAGTTTTTGGCGCAAGCTCATGGCAATACGGACACAGGGCAGGATGCATGCATGGCCGCCGCATTGTCATACTGATTTCGCCTACCGGCCAGCATCGACAGCGCTTGACTGAGTGCAGCCCGAAGTGCCGCGACATCGCCAGCCGGAACGAGGGTGACGCCAGGCAAACCTTGCAGTCCACACGCCGGCGTGGCGATAACCGGAATACCAGCCGCCACCGCTCTCAATGCTGCGCGCGGCGCATGTTCAATATATGCAGGCAGCACCACGACATCGGCATCTGCGATCCAGTCGCTCGCGTAACCCGAATGCTCAACCTGCACGCCCTGCCATAGCGAAACATCGCTGGATGGTGAACCGAGCACGCGTATCCGAGCCTGCTGCCCGCGCATTGCCTGCGCCAATTCACAGGCGCCCTTGCGTGCCAACGCGCTGGCAGGAAACACCACCAGCGGAAAGCGACTGACACCGCCGCCAACAGCCGTCGCCGCACGTGCGAATGCGACCGGCAAAACCCATGGGATTTGTAGAACATCCCGCGCAGCGGCTGCACGCCAGTACGCCGCGACCTCCGCATGCGCAGTGATGACCCTTCGGGCCGCCAGCATTGCGTCGGTTTCGCTGGCTGCAATGACGGGGTCGACCCTGAAATCATTCAACGTAGCTGCCGCTGGCGCGCTGTTGTCGCTGTGTCGATGTGCGTGGTCGAGGCGACGCTGAATCTCTTCCATCGGCAGCGAAGTGGCCAGCACATCATAAGTGCGCCCGCCCAACGCACCCATCTGCTGCAAGTGCGACAGCAGACCTTGATCAATCAGCAGGTGCGTATGCTCAGGCCGAAGTTTCCGCGCATAGGCCTGCGCCAACCAGCGCTGACCGTCTATCACGCTAGCCTGTCGTCGACCGGCGTAACGCGCCCAGCGTCGTTGCCACAAACGGCGGCGCAGACTTGCCCAATGCACGCAGTGGATTTTTTTCCTTCGCAAATGAGCTGGAGATTCCTCATTCGCTTCGGCGCTGTATAAAAGCCAGGAAAACGAAGGCAACCATTGGCGTGCCTTCGTCGGCAAAAACCCATCGACATCGTTTGACTGAGCCGACAGATAGCGTGCAAATTCGGGTGTCCATGCATCCAGCAGCCATGCAGTGCGCCCGCGCAGCAAAGTCGTTGGTGGCCGATGACGGAAACACGAAACTTGGTCACAGCTCAGGCAATTGCGTACTTCTGCGCCGGAGACTTTGCCTGTATTCGGCACCATGACTTTGGGCGTGTTGCGGTTTGATGTGTGAGGCACGGCTGATGCGGAACGAATGGTTAGCACCAGATCAGTCGCACTGAGTGTCAGCTCGAGACGCCATGCCACCGGCGCACAGATCTTCAAGTCGACGTAGTTCCAGAATACGGTGGCATTGATGTGATCATCCGCCGTGTGATCCGACTCGGGCACCACGCGAGCGCTGTGCGCGTGATGCTCGACCAGTTCGAAGCCAGCACGTTGCGCCGCGGTGGCCAGCGCATTGGATATCTGACAAATACCACCAGCCAATGCAGGTATGACGCAGCCCTCCCGAAGCTCACGGCCGACCACGAAACCCCGTCGTGCAGACGGTCGACCAAGCTGCTGCCAGAAACTCAGGCACTCGCCTGCCGGGATCTCGATGGCATGAAATCGTATGGCAGCCAACCGAAGGTTATGCACCTTGCCAGCTGTCAACAGGAACTCGTCGTCTCGCTCATTTGTCCACAGCATTGTACGCACCTGCGCACGTATAGGCGCATCCAACAGCGTGTTGCCCGATGTCCAGCGGCGCGCTTTTGCATCGATCCGATTGCGCCAGCCGCGCAACAACATCAACCCATGTGAGCGCAGCCAGAATCCAGCGGAGCTGACGCGCGTCGGCAAGTTTTTCAGGTCGGACATGGCGTGCGGCTAAGGCTTCTCGGCCCTGCTGGTGGATTTGTCGCCGCGCCGATATTTCGTATACATCGATTTCTGCACGACCTGCCGGAACAGCGCTATCACCGAAGCGCGCTGTGGATCGTTGGCGGCAACCGTCATCGACCAGCTCAGGTGGATGCCGGTAGCCTTGCCGGGATCGCAAAACACCACCGCGTCATCCACGTGATCGGCACCCTGATAGAGCACACCATCGCAGGTCATCGCCGTGCCGCTGACCGCGAACGAACTCACGGTGGCTTTCGGATCTTTCTTCAGATATTGCGTCTGGTCAGCCTGCCGTTCCGCCTTGAGGGAGGGCAGTTTGCGTGGCCATACGTTGAGCACCATCACGCGGTCGGGATTGCCGGTCCAGTCACCCTTGTAGAACACCAGATTGACGCCGATGGCCCTGGCGTACTGGCAACAGTCGCTGGCCCAGCCATCCGGAGGCACCGTCACGATCGACCAGCCGGGAACCGATTCGTCCGCATTCCCGCTGACGATGACGGTCTTCTCCTCGCCCGGGGCCACGTGTGACGGCTGATGTGCGGCGGCGTGCGACGTCGACAGCGGAATGGCCGACGCAGTGGATGCTGCAACGGCGGGACCAATGGCAGGTTGATCGACGGCGTGCGCCGTACTCACCGCAAGCAGCAGCGCAAACAGCACGAATAACCTGTGCATCACGGCTTCCACCGGTAGCCAACGCCGTGCACCGTCTCGATGCCATCGAACTCCGGTGCCACGGCGATGAATTTCTTGCGGATGCGTTTGACGTGCGAGGTGATGGTGGCATCGTCGACCACGAGTTCGGCTTCGCGCATCAGCTGATCGCGATTCTTCACATGACCGGGAAAACGGATCAGCGTGTGCACCATCCAGAATTCGGTGACGGTGAGCGGTATTTCCTCGCCGTTCCAGGTGATGCGCATGCGCTCGGACTCCAGCTTGAGCGGGCCGTGCTGGATCACTGTTTCACTGGAGGCCGGCGCCTTGAGCGATTCGATCCGGCGGAACAGCGCAGCAATGCGTGCCGCCAGTTGGTGCAGGCTGGTGTCCTTGCTGAGGTAGTCGTCGGCACCGAGTCGCAGACCTGAGATCACATCGAAGTCCGAATCGCGCGCAGTGAGGAAAATCAGCGGCAGCGTCGACGATTTGGCGCGCAGCTCGCGGCACAGATCGAAGCCACCCTCGGGCTCGTCGCCCAATCCAATATCGATGATCACCAGCTCCGGCAGGCGCATCGCGAACGCACTCGATGCCTCCTGCTTCGAGCCGTAGCCACGTGCGTCGTAGCCGAAACGGTTCAACGCCTCGACGTAATTGGCGCGGATCAGCGGTTCGTCTTCAACGATGGCAATGCTGCGGCCCATGGCGCGCTCCTGTGTGGTGGAGCGCAGCGTGCTATGCGAATGGCAGCGACGCAAGCCGTATGTGCCTACTGCCCGCGTATTGCCATAACCCAGCGGTAAGCGGGCCCGATTGTGCCGGGGCCAGCGCCCGGATGGGATGTGTGATGGGAACCGTGAACCACGCACGGAGACTTGCAATGCCAAACAACGAATCACGAGAACGCGACCCCAACGCCGAGCTGCGCAGCTTCGAGCCGTTGCGGGTGTCGCTGGCCATTGGCGCCCTGCTGCTGGGCGTGATCCTCGGCTTTCACTGAAACCGACGCCATGCTGAACAACGAATCCGATTCAGGTTTTACCGAGTCAGGCTCTGATGATTGGGTTGCCATGGAAGGCGAGCGGGCATCTGGCGTGCATGGAGGCGCGCCAGATGCAATGCGGCAGGAGGAGCCTGATCCCAGCTGGCAGCCGCTGTAAGAGCCTGTTTACGATCTTCACGGGCCAGCGTCGGCATTTGCTTCAACGGTGATTGATTTCCCGACATCCCATCGATCATGGTGGTACTTCCCCTCCTCGTGAGGGGATTTTTTTACACACTTGCCGCACCACAACGGGGTTTGGCAGCCATTTCGGCCGGACGGGGAACCAATCGGGATGGGCCGTGGTCTGAGTTACTGATTGGCGCTTCCATAGCCCGTGGAATGTGTCGATGCGAGTGTTGACCCCTCCCTCCGATGCGCTCGCATCGGCACGCGCCAATCGTTGGTGTTTCCTCTCACGTCTGACGACGTTTATCCCGGCGCTGCCCTGCGCCGGGATTTTTATGGGTGCGATCCGTGAGCGCGGTCACGCCGCGGGGCGTCTGCTGGATGCGGGGATTTAGCCGATCGCCGTGCGCATCGCAGCTATTTCGGCGCGGTAATCCTTGGCGTGGAAGATCGCCGAACCCGCCACGAAAGTGTCCGCGCCGGCCTCGGCAATCGCACCGATATTCCCGGCCGTTACGCCGCCGTCGATTTCCAGCCGAATCGCGCGGCCGCTCTCATCGATGCGTCGGCGTACCTGGCGCAATTTCTCCAGCGCGCCGGGAATGAACTTCTGCCCGCCGAAACCCGGGTTCACCGACATGATCAGGATCAGGTCGAGCTTGTCCATCACGTAATCGAGATGATCCAGCGGCGTGGCAGGATTGAATACCAGCCCTGCAGTGCAGCCGGAATCCTTGATCAGGCCGAGTGTGCGGTCGATATGCTCGCTGGCTTCGGGATGAAAGCTAATGCCGGTGGCGCCCGCCTTGGCGAAATCCGGCACGATGCGATCGACCGGCTTCACCATCAGATGCACGTCGATCGGCGCCGTGATGCCGTATTTGCGCAGCGACTCCAGCACCGCCGGACCGATCGTCAGGTTCGGCACGTAATGGTTGTCCATCACGTCGAAATGCACCCAGTCCGCGCCGGCAGCCAGCGCAGCGGCAGTGTCATCGCCCAGCCGCGCAAAATCGGCGGCGAGAATGGACGGAGCGATCATCGGGGCTTGCTTGCTCATGATTAACCTCGGTGCCTAAACGGATCGGATCGGCACAGGGATGTGCCGCCGCAAAACCGCGGCAGGATGCCCGGTTTTGCCATGGTAAAAGCTCAGCTCCAGCATGCACGAGTTCCTGTGATGGATTTGCAAGAAACCCATCACTTGAACCCCCTCTGCTCCTTGACCCGGTCATACGCCGCATTGATCTCGCTGGCACGCGACTCTGCGCGCTTGCGCATATCTTCAGGCAGATCGCCAAGACGGTCGGGGTGATGTTCGGAAATCAGCTTGCGATAGGCGCGCTTCACGGCACGTTCGTCGGCGGTGCGATCGATACCGAGTACGGCATACGGATCGGGACCCTGCGGCGAGCGCTGCGGCGGCACATAGCCTCCGCTGGAACCATAGCCCGTGCCGCGGCTGTAGCCGCGCTGGCCGCCGCCGTTCCAGGCGTAGCCTTTCATCGCCATCAGTGCCATCAGCTCCATTTCGCTGACCCGAAGCGCGAACGCCAGCTGGCGCAGGATGGCCATTTTTTCCGGTGCCGGATTGCCTTCGGCCAGCACGGTGTCGATCACTACATCGAGCACGGGGAACGCGTGATCGCGGCGCATGCCGACCCAGCCGCGCAGCTCGTTGATCGTGCCGGTGACATCGAACTCCGGCTGCTTGCCGGCATTGAAACTGGCGGCCGCCTGCTTGCGCTGGTCGGCGTCGAGATTCATCCGCGACATCATCCGTTCGGCAATCGCGATTTCCGCTTCCGACACGCGACCATCCGACTTCGCCACCGCGCCCAGGAGCGTGAACAGCGGCCCTATAAAACCGCCCGCTTCCGGCGTGGCGTTCTTGCGCTGGGTGTGGCGCAGGTTGTCGAAGATAAAGCCGATGATGGCACCGGTAATGGCGCCAGGAGCGTGGCCGATCAGCAACCCAAAGAACGCGAACCACAGGGTGTAGGAATAGCTCATAGCGGCAGACTCATCATGGCAGCACCGCTTGTGGCGACTGTGCGCTATACCAGCGCGCCAGTGCATCCAGCTCCGCATCGCTGACCGGGCCGATCGCCGCACGCATCAGCGCCACATTACGGCGACCGTTGCGATATTGCTTGAGTGCGTCGCGCAGGTAGTCCAGATTTTGCCCGGCAAGATTCGGCACGCCCGGCTGGGTGGCGCGCCCAGCGGTGCCATGACAGGCCGCACAAAGGCCCAGCCGGCTGGGCGGCTGCATGGCTGGCTGGCTTAAGGCAAGCACAGGGAGGGCGGCGGCGAGGCAACATGCCGCAATCTGAAGGGTTCGCATCGGCAACACATGGGGCTGAAGACGCGTAATTCTAGCAGTCGCCGTGAGGTGGCCTGTTGGGTGCGACTTTCCGGCCCTACGGCCGCAGCAGTTAGAATGGCGGTTCTCCCCGTTTGCGGAACCACTGTCGTGCCCACCAGCTTGCTGCAATCCGAACTGCCCGGCCTGGAACTGATTCATCGTGGCAAGGTGCGCGACGTCTACGCGTTGCCGCAAGGCCATCGCCCCGATGGCCGTCCGGAGGAAGCGCGACTGCTGATCGTGGCGACCGACCGCCTGTCGGCTTTCGACGTGGTGCTGCCCAACCCGATTCCGGGCAAGGGCGAGATGCTGACGCAGATCTCCAACTTCTGGTTCGCGCAGACCGCGCACCTGGTGCCAAATCATTTGCTCGACGTGCCACTGGCCGACGTATTGCCGGCCGGCACTGATCTGGCGCTGTACGAGAAACGCGCCGTAGTGGCGCGCCGGCTGAAGCCGGTACCGGTGGAGGCGATCGCCCGCGGCTACATCATTGGCTCGGGCTGGAAGGATTATCAGGCCACCGGCACGCTGTGCGGTATCACCCTGCCGGTCGATCTGCAGCAGGCGCAGCAACTGCCCGCGCCGATCTTCACGCCGTCGACCAAAGCCGCCGTAGGCGACCACGACGAGAACGTCAACTTTGATGCCGTGGTGGCGGCTGTCGGCCACGCCACCGCCGACGAAGTGCGCGAGGCCACGCTGACCATCTACAAGTGGGCGGCAGCTTATGCGGCCGAACGCGGCATCATCATCGCCGATACCAAGTTCGAATTCGGCACCGATGCCAACGGCAAGCTTTACGTGATGGACGAGATGCTGACGCCGGATTCCTCGCGCTTCTGGCCCGCCGACGAATACCGCGTCGGCATCAGCCCGCCCAGCTACGACAAGCAGTTCGTGCGCGACTATCTGGAAACGCAGGGTTGGAACAAGAAAGCGCCCGGCCCGGTGATTCCCGACAACGTGATTGCCGCCACGGCGGCCAAATACGCCGAGGCGCTGCATAAGCTGGCCGGCATCCAGCTAACCTGATGAGCGCTTGGCTCACCCTCAGCCTCGCCATCCTGGCCGAAGTGATCGGCACCAGCGCGCTAAAGGCTTCCGAAGGCTTCAGCCGACTGCTGCCGAGCGTGGTGGTGGTCGCCGGCTACGGCGTCGCTTTCTATTTCCTCAGCCTTACGCTCAAACATATTCCGGTGGGCATTGCCTACGCGGTGTGGTCGGGTGCCGGCACCGTGTTGATCACCTTGATCGGCGTGCTGGCCTTCCGCCAGAAGATCGACCTGGCCGGCATGATCGGCATCGCGCTGATCATTGCTGGCGTGCTGGTGCTGAACCTGCTATCCAAGAGCAGTGCCCACTAATGGCACGCCACCTCTGAGGGCTCCGAACATGCGCACCATGCAGGACTGGCTGGACAGTTACAGCAGCGATCACCAGAACCCCACCAACAAGCGTCTGCACTGGATCTGCGTGCCACCGATCATGTGGAGCGTGATTGCGCTGCTGTGGGCGATCCCCGTGCCGGCCAACTTTTTTCGCCCCGGCTCATGGGCGGTGCTGACGATGGTGGCGGCGTTCTACTGGTACTGGAAGCATTCGCATCGGCTGGCTGCAGCACTGCTGATCGCCTTCGCGGTGCTGGGGCTGATCACCAACATACTGTTTTCCGAACTCGGTGCGACCCGGCTGTGCATGCTGGCCGTGACCGTCTTCGTAGTTGCCTGGATCGGCCAGTTCGTCGGGCACAAGTACGAGGGACGCAAGCCGAGCTTTCTCACCGATATCTCGTATCTGCTGATCGGGCCGGCGTGGCTGATGGCGAAAGTGTTGCGCAAGATGGGATTTCAGCAAGTCACATGACCACTCTGCTTACCCTACTCAGCAGCCTGCTCTGGTGGGTGCTGTACAGCTCCATCTTCGCATTGTTTTTTGCTCTCATCGCCTATGCCGTGCTGCGTTGGACCGAGCGCAGCAGCGTCGTCTTCAACCGCGTTTACGTGGCTTGCCTGCTGTGGAACCTGATCGGCATCGTGTTGATCGTCGGCGTAGCCACGGGCGAAGGCCATCTGCACCCGCCCTACGCGCCGCTGCTCGCGTCGGGCCTGCTGCGATTCGTGTTGGTGCTCGACATGCTGATCGGCACCGTGCTGCTGTGGCGGCTGACCCCGCGCGTCGACGCCAGCCGCATCCGCCCGGGCAGCGCCTGCATGGCCGTCGCTGCAATCATGGCGATCAGCTTTGGCGTGGCGACCAGCCTCGTGTAAGTTTTGTGGTTTAACTTATGGCTTGGCGAAAAGAGTAGAGCCGATTTCCAAACGCCCATGCTTCTTTGATCTAAATTTCCATAAATTCAAACCGCCAGTGTCTGGCGTATACCGCCGTTTCCGGCACAAGCCGCAGCGTAACCAATCCTTCTCACCCGTGAGATGACACTGTCTCCAACGGCGAGACCGGCGCAAGCTATACCACCCGCTCGCTTACGAGAATTCCATGAGCCTGCGCAGCCTGTTCGTCGACTTCAATAGCTACTTCGCCTCGGTCGAGCAGCACGAGGAGCCGGAACTGCGCGGCCGACCGGTGGGCGTGGCGCCGGTCGCCGCCGAAACCACCAGCCTGATCGCCGCCAGCTACGAAGCGAAAGCGTTCGGTGTCGGCACCGGCACGCTAGTGCGCGAAGCGCGGCGGCTATGCCCGGATATCGCGATTCGTGTTGCACGGCCGGAACGTTATGTCGCCTGGCACAAGACGCTGTACGAGGCGATCGAGCATGCGATTCCGATCGCGCGGGTTGGTTCGATCGACGAAGTAGCCTGCGAACTGGTCGGTCGTCAGCGCCGGCGCGAGGTGGCCGAGCAGATTGCCGCGCAGGTGAAGCAGGAGATTGCACTGGTGGCGCCCGGCGGCGCGATCCGCTGCTCGATCGGCATCGCGCCGAACGAGTTCCTCGCCAAGACCGCCTCGGATATGCGCAAGCCCGACGGCCTCACCGTGATCGAGCAGGCCGATCTGCCGCACGCCCTGCACGGCCTGGAGTTGCGCGACCTGTGCGGCATCGGCCGTTCGATGGAAATACGCCTGCACGAAGAGGGCATCACCACCACCGCCCAGCTCACCGCCGCTTCCAAGCTGCAGCTGCGTAAAGTCTGGAGCGGCATCGAGGGTGAACGCATGTGGGGAATGTTGCGCGGCGCGTGGCTGCCCGCTGCAGTAACCACGCGCGGCTCGATCGGCCACTCGCATGTGCTCGGGCCGGAGCTTCGCCATGCGGCCGGCGCCCGCGCGGTGCTGAAGAAATTGCTGGTAAAAGCGGCGATGCGCATGCGCCGCGAGGAACTGCTGAGCGGTGCACTGGCGGTGCGCATTCGCTTCGTCGGGCATGATCTGCGCTGGGAACGCGATCTCACATTCGACCCCACCGACGACAGCCGCGAGCTGTTGCAGCTATTGAACGGCTCGCTCGCTCCCGAGCGCCATGGCGGCCTGCCTGGCCCAGTGCACGCCGTGCCGCTATCGGTCAGTGTGACCCTGATGCGGTTGGTACCACGCACACAAAGCACGGGCTCGCTGTTCGCATCGACACAAGATGCCGGCCGCATTGACGCACTGGTCGATCGCATCAATACCAAGTTCGGCTACAACAAGGTCTACTTCGGCAGCATGCAGCTGGCACTGCAGCACGATGCCGCGCCGATGCGCATCCCGTTCAATCGCATCCCCGACACTGACAGCGAGAATGAGTCGGCACATAACACGATCGCGGTACACGAAGGTGCTGCCAGTCACGATCCGCTGTGGCTGCAATCGCTCAACCGCGCCAAGGTGCTGGCCGAAAACGCACATCGCCGTCGCGAACACGGGCACAAGGGACCGGACAAAAAATCTTCCTTCTTAAGGATGCTCTGATCTATTCGGCGCAGGCGTCACTGATTCTGTCTGCTCGCAGATTTGTGCTGCGTCGGCGAGGGCAGGCTGGCTGCCTGTCGAGACGATGCGGTGCAAAGCTGTGGGCAGACAGAACCAGCCCCGCGCATGAATTCAAAGGCCCGGGTGATGTCCAGAAGGCACACCAGCCGCGGTGCCCATCTTGCCAAGGCAGCCAGCCTTGGCTGCGCCGTGCACCACACCTGGCGAACCTTCTGGGCATCATGCCGCCTGTGCCGAATAGATCAGAGCATCCTAATCAGCCCGGCGCCGCCGGCAGCATGTAACGGCCCGGCGTCACCCCGAAATGGCGGCGAAACATCGCGATAAAGGCGCTGATGTTCTCGTAGCCGAGGTCGAGTGCCGTCGTTGTCACCGCGTTGCCACGCGTCAGTAGCTCCAGCGCACGCAGCAAGCGCGCCCGCTGGCGCCACTGAGTGAAGCTGAAGCCGGTCTCCGCACTGAACCGGCGCGTCAATGTGCGGGAAGGAACATGCGCCCAGTCCGCCCACTCCGGCAGGCTGCGGTTATCCGAAGGATCATCGGCAATCGCCTGGGCAATACGCAGCAGACGCGCGTCGCGTGGCATCGGCAGTTCGAACGACTCGCGCGGCAGGCTGCGGATCTCGTCCAGCACGACACCGACAACGCGCGCCTGCGCATCGTCCAGCAATGCGCCACTCCAACCGACAGCGCGATCGACGGCGGCGTGCAGCAGGGCCGACATGCGGATCGTGCACGGCTGCGCCGGTAGCGTTGCGCAGGCCGACTTGTCGACATAAACGCTCCAACCGGCGAACGGGCCGTGTGAGCGCACGGAATGCGTCTGGTGCGGCGGTATCCAGATCGCCTGAGTCGCCGCCACCACGTGCTGGCCACGGTCGGTGCCAACGGTGAGCAGCCCACGAATGGCGCCGAGCAACTGGCCGCGCGCATGGCTGTGCGGTGACGTCTCACGACGCAACGGATCGACCTGTTTTACAGCGATAAGCGTCACCAGACCGGTGGACTGGGCAAGCTGTGGATCGAGCAGCGGCTTCGACATGGCCTGAATACCGTATTCAATGGCTCAAGTACGTTAGCGGAGCCAGCATGTGCTCGCTAGAGTATCTGCACACTCTTCCTGGAGAACCGATATGCGTGCTGAAGACTTGCTTCCCGACAACGTCAATCAAGGCGAATTCAACGGCGTTGTAGTCCGCAAAGGCTCAGTTGGCGCCTTTCTAGCCAACGCCAAGCTGCGGACAGATCCAACGCGCTCCGCGCTGGAGCGCGCTACCGCCGAACGTCACATCATCGAGGCCCTACCAGCCCTGCGCGCGCTCGGCCTGTTCGATGCCCTACAGATCCGCGACGAAGAGCTGCGGAGTTTCGTGGAAGTGCATTGAAGCCGTCGTATTTCAGCGGCTGGCGAGCGCCTCGAAAACTCGCGCCACTGCTTCGGCGCCCGGGTCCACAACGCCGGCCAGCGCATGCGCTGGCACGTAGGAGGCGCGACCAGCATGCGCGCGAGTGAGTGTGGCGGTGTATTCGGCACCCTTGCGAGCCGCTTGCGCGGCAGCCTGTAGACCCTGGTCCAATACATCCACGGCCGGTATCAACGCGTCGAGCATCGTGCGGTCGCCGCGCTTGGCGCCCCCGTAGTGCTGCATGCGGGCGATGCCATCGCCCAGTGCTTCGCGCCACGGTTTGCCGGCGACCAACGCCGTACCGGTGGCGGTGAACAGGATCGATAGCAACACGCCACTGGAACCACCCATCGCTCGGGCGAGCAAACGCCCCAGTTCGTCGCACAGCCGTGCCGGTTCGCCGCTACTGAGCATCCCGGCCTGCAGCTTTTGCGCGATCGCATGCGCGCCGGCGGCGAAGGTGCTGCCGGTATCACCGTCACCACTGCGCGCATCCAGCTCGTCCAGTGCCTGACGGGCATTCTGCAAAGTCTGCGTGATACGCAGGATCGCCGCCTCCACGGCGGTGTCTCGCGTGCCCGGGCCGGCCTCACCCGCTGTATCGGCTGGCACCGCGAAGGTTTCCAATGGATGCGGCCGATACACGCCCGGCCAGGCCGGCGCTTCCACTGGCACGCTGAGCGCTTCCAGGTAATCCGCCTCGGCCGGTAACAGGCTGATCGAGAAACCATGCATGTCCAGTGAGGTCATCAGCGCAGCAGGGTGCACCATCAACGCCACTCGCTGCACGCCGATCTGGCTGAGAATTTCATGCGACAACACGGCCAGTTCCTGGCTCGAACAGCCACCCAGATTATTGAGCAGCACGATCAGCCGGCCATCCACGCCATAGCGTTTGGCCGCCTGTTCCAGCAAAGGCGCCAGCACGACCGCCACCGCTTCAGCGGCATCCTGCGGCTGTACCTGCTGAGCGCCCGGCTCATTGTGGATGCCCAAACCCAGCTCGGGGCTACGTCGTTCGATCGCATGGCCCGGCAGCGTACAGCTGGACAAGGCCATGCCCAACGACATCAGCCGGCCGGCGAACTGCTCGGCGCAGGTAACGATCTCGTCCAGTGATCGCCCTTGCTCGGCCAGATAGCCGACGTATTTGTGCATCAGCACGGTGCCGGCGATACCGCGCGGCTGTGATGCATCCGGTAGCGCGATATCGTCGGCGACGATCACCATGCGCGCATCCAGACCTTCGCGCCTGGCCTGCTCGACGGCCAGCCCGAAATTGAGACGGTCGCCGGTGTAGTTCTTCACCACCAGCAGCGTGCCGGCCACGCCGCTGCAATGGCGGATTGCCGCCAGCACGGCAGCGACGCTGGGCGAGGCGAACAGCTCGCCGGACACCGCCGCGGTCAACATGCCGGCACCGACAAAACCCGCATGCGATGGTTCGTGTCCGGCGCCACCGCCCGATATGATCGCCACCTGCTTTCGCTGCCAATCGGAACGCACCAGGATGCGCATGCCCGAACCCGGCTCGGCCGCTGTCAATGGCGCCAACTGCGCCAGACTACCGAGGATCTGATCAACGACGTGTTGCGGTTGATTGAAAAAGAAATCCATCGTCATGCCTCGCTGAATGCGTGCCGCCCATAGTAGTCCGAATACGATGGTCGCCTACGATCAGTCGCGCCAATCACTTCACCGTCCACCGGTACTGGCCTGCTGATTGGCCGCGCGCACCGCATCGATGAAACCATCGAATGGAAGATCGGTTATGCCGACCAGACCGATATGCGAATTCTCGCCATCGAGCAGGCGTCCGGTGACCGGCTGGTCGACGTACTCGAACCAGTGCGCGCCGACGATGTTCGTATCGCTCGCCGCGGCCGCGACGAACTTCGCATAGGCCTCGCCACGCTGCTGTTCCGTATAAACCGACACCACACCCTTGCCGAAAGGACCGCGATCGTCGGAACCGAAATGGAACTCGCTGATCAACGCGGGCTTGTCGAGCTCGCGGATCGCTACCGCGTCGAAGCCATGCTGCGGCAGGTCGGCGTAGACATTGAAGCTCACCACATCGCAATACCGCGCGCAGGCGGCGACGGCCTCGGGGGTGTTCACGGCGAAGCGTCCACCAAGAAAAAGATGGTGCGCGTCGTGCCGGTGAATAGCCTCGGCTACGGTCCGGAAATAGGTATCGGCGTAGAGACGCAGCCACGCGCTGTAATCCGCAGCGATGGCTGGATGCTGCTCGTTCGGCACGGGCGCCGCAAAGCTGGTGACATTGAGCGCATCCCACGAACCGAGCGCAATGCCCCATGCACTCGCCAGCGTTTCCGGCTCTACGTATTTCTTGCGCAGTATCGCGATGAAAGCGCGTTTGGCGGGGCTCTTTGCATCACCTCTCAAGGTACCGATGGCCAGTCCCCAGCGACCCTGGGGGCCCACGCCAGCCCATGCCAGTTCGTTATCGGCGAAATAGCCGAGCAGCCATGGGTCGTCATGCACATCGTCGCTAGCATTCGCTACGGCCTGCTCAGTCGCCTGCACAAAACGCGGATCAAACGGATCGGGCATGCGGCCCCAGTAGTCATAACCAGCTGACACATTGGCGTAATTGCCGGAGATATTTATCGGGCGGGTATACGGCAGCCGATGTGCCTGCCCGAGCGATGCATCGCTCCAGTTGCCGATGGTGTTGAAGCCCCAGGCATGCAGACGATCAAGCGTACGTGCACGCCATGCATCCATCCACCTGGCGCCATCGACGCGATACAGATTGGCCGCATAGAAATCGAACCAACGGCCGTGGTTGTAACCGATACCTTCACTGGCGCCCTGATCCGGCCGGCGGCTGTCACCCTTGCCGTAGAACGGTAGCCAGGCACCGGTCACCGGGGGCAGATCCTGGAACATGAACTCGCGGCCCTCGACGTAGCTGCGACCACCATCGGCGACGATCGCATTGACCCCGAGCGAAAAGAACGCGTGGCCGTCCGGCGTGACCAGCTGCCAGCGGCCGTTGGCCTTCTGTGCATGGAACCAGCCGGTTTTGGTGAGGTTGGGAACGTCCAGGCGTCCACCATAGTTATCCATGCCAACTACCTGCGCGGACGCTTTGGCGAGCACGGCCTGCTCGGCAGCATGCAGGGCGGCATCGGGGTCGATCTTCTCCGGCCAGTGACCGCGCGTGAACTGTCCATAGCGATCGACGATACCGGTATACGCGTCACGCAACGTGGCTTCGCCAGCCGCCGTGTCGATGCGACCGAACAACAGTGTCTGTGCCGCCTGCGGTGCGGGCATGCTGAGCCGAATCGCATTCACCTCATGCAGATCAATCGCCCCTTGCACCGTAGTAGCCAGCAAGGTCAGCTGAGCATGATCATCAAACGGCATCGGCGGCGGCGCCTGCATGCCTTCGCTGCGTGGCGATTCGGCATGCAAAGGCAGCACCAGCGTTTGCGCGGGACCGGCCGGCACGCCGACACTGGCGTGCAGATGCTGCTGCTTGCCAGCGCTGTCGATATCGACGTTCAACGTCACCGCCCAAGGCATCGCGTTCTGCACGCGCAGGCGCAGCTCGCCCTTGCCGGTCCAGTCCCAGGCTTTACCGATCGCAGGCGCGACAGTCATCTGCGGCAGCGCAGCGGGTTGAAAGGCGTAGCGCCGCTGCGCCACTCCGTCCTTAGCACGTTCCGCAGCGCCGACGCGCTGCACCTGCGTCAGCGAGATCTGCGCAGACGGCGAAGAAGAAGATGAGAGATCAATCGTCGCTGGCGTCTCCGCGGCATGACAGGCATTCAGCGCCAACAGGCACAGCAGCCACAGCACTACATAGCGTTTCATAAGCAGGCAGTCTGGCAAAAGGACCATGCCGAGTATGCTGCCGGCAGCTGAAGCGCAGCCCTCCTGCTTCAAACCCTGTGGAAAGCAAACTACAGCGAGCGCGGCGCCGAGATTCGACGCCAGCCGTAATAGGCCGGCACACCCAACGCGATGATCAGCAGACTCATGCCTGCATCGCTCGGCGTGTGAATCGCTGTCGCCAGGATCACGCTGAACACGGTGATCACGAACACCAGCGGCAGCAGCGGATAAAACGGCACCCGATAAGGCGACGGCTGATCGATGAAATGCCGGCGATACCAGAACAGCGTGGCGATGCCGAACACGTGCCCCAGCCACTCGCCCACCGTGGTGTAGTCGAGCAGCTGATTGAAGCTGCCCGACAACGTCAGCACGATCGCCCATGTACCCAGTGCCGCCAGTGCAATCTGCGGCGCACGCGTGCGCGGATCGATACGTCCCACTGCGCGGAAAAACATGCCGTCGGCGCCCATCGTCTGCAGCACGCGCGCGCCACCAGCGATCGCGATGTTGCAGTAACCGAAAGCAGAGCACGCAATGCCGACCGCAATCACGGTGGCGCCGGTATCCCCAAATAGGCGCCGCATCAGGTCTGCCGCCGGCGCGTGGCTGGCCGCCAGGCCGGCGTGTCCCAGTCCTGCCAGATAAGCAAAGTTCACCAGCACGTAGCAGATCACCACGCCTGCCATGCCCATGCCGAGCGCGCGCGGCAACGTACGCTGCGGATTGCGCACTTCACCGGCCAGATCGTTGAGGTAGTGAAAGCCACCATAGGTAAACAGCACCGGCAGCAGCGCGCCGATGAAGGCCCACGACGACACCGGATGCGACGTGTCCACCGCCAGCGATGTGCCCAGATGCCCGCGTGCCAGCACCAACCCGACAACCACCAGCAGCACGATCGCCGCGATCTTCAGTACGGTGAAAACGTTTTGCACCCAGGCGCCTGCGCGAATGCCGAACAGATTGATACCAACGATAAAGGCGATCCCGCCGGCGGCCACCGGCTTCACCCACATATCGGGCAGACCCGTTGCCGCACAGAAATAATCGGCGAAGATGGTCGCCACCGCGGCCACGCTGCCCGGATAGTTGATCAGAGCCATGGTCCAGCCGAACAGAAATGCCGGCAGCTGTCCGAATGCCTCGCGCAGATAAACGTAGGTACCACCCGCCTGCGGTCGCCGCGCGCCCAGCTCGGCGTAGCAGAGAACACCAGCGAGCGTCAGCAAGCCGCCGATTACCCACAGGATCAGCACCTGCAAACCGGAGTTTGTCTGCTGGGCAATCGCGGCCGGGTTGCGGAAAATGCCCGCCCCAATGACGCCACCGATCACGATCATCGCGGCGTCCCAGGTGCTCAGGCGCCGAACATAGGCATTGGCAGGTTCAGTCGACATGACCACTACCATGCCATTGTGTGTGGTGTTTCAGCTAGTCCCGCATGATACGGCCCGCTCGTTAAGTAGGTATCGGGCACTATGGTTCAACCATGCAGGCCATACAGCGGGCCCATCGAATGATCTCTCATAGCAAACGCCATACATTCGGCCACCACGCAAGGGGGGTCATCCTCGCCACGCTAGGGTTTGTCATGCTGTGCGCTATCGCATTACCAGCGCAGGCCGCGAGCCGCACGGCGCCACCCTGGCACATCGAAAGTTTCTGCCATCGAGGCGTGCCGTCGGCCCGTCGCTGCCTGGTGCGCGCGCGTCAGGGCATCATCGTTTTTCAGCTGGTCGAGCTGACTTCGGCGCCAGCCGTCCGATGGAGCGACGGCATGGCCGTGTTGACTTCGGGTGCGGATGAGGGGTCGCGCCAGCTGCGCTTCTTCGTGCCGCCACAAAAGCTCAGCGCGCCTTTCAAGCAAGTGCGTGCGTACGATATTCAGCAACAGCTCGTGGCCTTCTATGCCGATGGCCACGTGCATCTTCGCGCCATGTTTGCGGATGATCATGATCTCGCCGTGCTGGCACTGCCTGCCGACATCGGCATGGCTACGCTGCAACTTCGTTTTGAAGGACGCAGCCTGCATGCAGCATGGCGTGACAGCCAGGGTCGAGCGCTGGAGCAGACGCTGCGTGCGAAGGATTGACCTGCCGACAACAGATCGGCACATGCCGTCGCACTGGTGTCGGCAGCGGCACGGTCTAGAATCGCCAGATCCGTTTCATCAGCTGTACGCCACCGCGCATGACCGCCCCAACCCGCAAAATTCTGCATATCGACATGGATGCGTTCTACGCGTCAGTCGAGCAGCGCGATGATCCGTCATTGCGTGGCAAGCCGGTGGCGGTGGCCTGGCGCGGTGCACGCTCGGTGGTGTGCGCGGCAAGTTATGAGGCACGAGTGTTCGGCATTCGCTCGGCGATGCCGGCGATGCGCGCCGAGCGGCTGTGCCCGCAGGTAGTCTTCGTGCCGCCGGACTTTGTCCGCTACAAAGCAGTGTCACGGCAAATCCGCGAGATCTTCGCGCGGCACACGGAGCTGATCGAGCCGCTCTCATTGGACGAGGCTTATCTCGATGTCACCACCACGTTGACCGGCCTGCCCTCGGCAACGGCGACCGCCGAGGCAATCCGCGCGGCGATCCGCGAGGAGACACAGCTCACCGCGTCGGCCGGCGTGGCACCCAACAAGTTTCTTGCAAAGATCGCGTCGGACTGGAACAAGCCGGATGGCCTCTACGTGATTCGCCCGCACCAAGTCGAAGCCTTCCTCACGCCGCTGCCAGTCGGTCGCCTGCCCGGGGTCGGCAAGGTAATGGAAGCGAAGCTCGCCGTGCTCGGCATCAGCACCGTCGGCGAACTTCGCGTATTCGCCTTGCCCGAACTGGAGCAGCGTTTCGGACGCTGGGGCCGACGTCTGCACGAACTGGCGCGTGGCATCGACGATCACGCCGTGCAACCCGAACGACTGACCTTGCAGATCTCTGCCGAGGATACGTTCGAGCATGATCTGGCACTGGACGAACTCGAGCCGCATATCCGCCAGCTCGCCGAAAAGGCCTGGGCGGGTTATCTGCGCAACGCTGCTGCTGAAGAACATGCCCGCGTGGCGCGCACCGTGGTGCTAAAGCTGAAGACCTCCGATTTCCGCACGCTTACACGCAGCCTAACGCCAACACAGCCCCCGCTGTCAGCCAAGGAACTGGGCGATATCGCCTGCGCCTTGCGTACGCGTGTCGAACGCCCAACTGATGCGCTGTACCGACTCGTCGGTGTGGGCCTGGCCGGCTTCGTGGAGCAGGACAGCTACCACGCGCAGACCGATCTGTTCGACACCACAAACTAAGGCAAGTGCTCAGCTCGCATCAGGCACGGTGTACTCGAAGTCATAGCGATGCTTGCCATCGATAATCGTGATGCCCAGCGTACCGGTCAGCCCGACCAGCTCGCCGGTAGCGGAATCGGGCACCACCGTTACGCTGAGCTGCGGCGCGGCGCGCGTCATCGTGCCACTGTGCTGCAAGACAAAGCTCCCGCTAAGACCATGCAGCCTTCCCGTGACGCACTCCATCGCGACATAGCCGGCTGATCCTTCAACCGCTGCACGCATCGCCAGCATCTGGCCCTTGCCGGTCGCATCAAGATCACCGCTGAAGATCTTGTCCAGCGCCATCCGGCCAATGCTGGCATCGCCGACATTTTCCTCGGCAGATTGCGGGACCATTTTCACTTCGAACGTGCCACTGGCGTGGCTTCGTCACGATTCTTCCTGATGTCAGTAAGTTGTATGAGTTTAGCGCCAGTAATGAACGACGAATAATGCGGTGTGGGGCATATCGCGCGCCGTTTGGCCGCGATTGGATGCAGGGCGGTGGCAACGCCGTGATCAGTGAAGTCGGGTTCCATGCGCTCCTCTTGGACATTCTTTTCTGATAGCTTGCAATTAAGTAGTGCGCTATGTATATTGCGACCCCATGAAGGCTAAAGACACCGCAAGTGCAACCAAGTCGCTGCTGCAACTTGACCAGCAGCTGTGCTTTGCGCTGTACTCCGCCGGACTGGCAATGAACAAGGTCTATCGGACACTGCTGTCCAGGCTGCGTCTTACCTATCCGCAATACCTGGTGATGCTGGTACTTTGGGAGCGCGACGATCTGACCGTGTCGGATATCGGCGAACGTCTTTTTCTGGACTCGGCGACGCTGACACCACTGCTGAAGCGTCTGGAAGCTGCCGGACTGTTGGATCGTGCACGCTCGGCTGAGGACGAACGGCAGGTCATCATCTCGCTGACCTCGGAAGGCCGCGCGCTGAAGAAACAAGCCGGCAGCGTGCCAAACGCCGTGTTCTGTGCCACCGGCTGCGAGCTCGATGAAATGGTGGCGCTGAAGAAACAGCTGACAGGCTTGCGTGAAAAGCTCGCCAGCAATAGCTGACAAGCGAGTGAGCAAACGAAATCCATACGAACTTTCATTTATCTTTTACATAGTGTGCTATTTAATAGTTAGCTATATATCAGAGACCGAATTCGCCGTTTTGTACTCACCCTCTTCACCCGCTCGCAACCATTCAACTCACCCACCACAAAGGAGACACACCCATGTCTATCGAAAAAGTCGCCTACCGCGCCCATGCCACAGCCAAAGGCGGTCGTGACGGCCGCGCCGTCTCGTCCGACAAAGTGCTGGACGTCAAACTGACCACACCGAAGGAACTCGGTGGAGCCGGCGGTGACGGCACCAACCCCGAGCAGCTGTTTGCAGCCGGCTACTCGGCCTGCTTCCTCGGCGCGCTGAAGTACGTCGCCGGTCAGCAGAAGATCAGCCTGCCCGCTGATACCACGGTCGAAGGCGACGTCGGCATTGGCCCGATTCCGACCGGTTTTGGCATCGAAGTGGCTCTGAAGATCACGATTCCAGGTCTCGACCACGCGCAGGCCGAAGCACTGGTAGAGAAAGCACACGTTGTCTGCCCTTACTCCAATGCCACCCGCGGCAACATCGACGTCACATTGACGGTTGCCTGAGCCGCGATACTTCACTCCAACGTGGCCCGCGCGGCACACTTTGGTAACTCCAGTGTCACCTTATGCCGGCCGCAGGTACTGCGCGCCGGCATTTTTATGTGTGATTCATGCACACGCGAATGCAACTTCGCTGCAGTTATTGTGCCTGCACTTACGGAGCACGCCATGACGACTGAATCCAAACCTCTGTCCATCGCCGTACTGCTCGGCACGGTACGCCACGAACGCATGGGCATACGCGCTGCCCGCCTGGTGGTTAAAGCACTCGAAGAACGCGGCCACGAGGCCGTGCTGGTCGACCCGATGAAAACGCCGCTGCCGCTGCTCGACCGGATGTACAAGGAATACGATGCGGGAACCGCGCCCGAATTACTGGAAACACTGGCAACCCTGTATCGCCGTGTCGATGGCTTTCTGATCATCAGCGCCGAGTACAACCACGGCATACCGCCCGCGATGAAGAACCTGCTCGATCACTTCCTCGAAGAATATTTCTGGCGACCGTCCGGCATCGTCTGCTATTCGCAGGGGCCGTTCGGTGGTGTGCGCGCAGCGATGGCGTTACGCGCGACCCTGGCGGAACTCGGTATGCCGAGCGTTCCGAGCCTATGCCCTATTCCGCATATAGCCACGGCACTGGATGAGGGTGGAAAGCCAACGGACCCGCGCACGCAAAAATCACTCGATCGCTTCCTCAGCGAATTCTTCTGGTATGCCCGCGCCCTGAAGCGTGAGCGTGATCAGGGCACTCCTTACTAACATCCCTCTCCCACCTGCTAAAAGACCCAGACGCGATTTGCGTCTGGGCCTTGGACCTGCGTCTTCCTGGCTGAGCCAGATCAGTCGTCGACTTCCTCGCAGCGACGTTCGGTCGTGTAGTAGGCCTTCTGATTCTGCGCGTTCTTCTGTACCTGATTACCGACAACGCCACCGGCTACGGCGCCGCCCACGGTTGCCAGCGTTTTGCCTTTGCCGCCACCTACCTGGTGACCAAGCAGACCACCCGCAACAGCGCCAACGCCAGTACCGATCAGACGATGACTATCCTGCGACTGGATATGTTTGACCTGCACGTCATGGCAAACTTGGCGCGCCTGCACCGCTGTCGCAGCAGAGAGGCCTAGCGCCAGACTCGCAGCAAGAATAAGTGACTTGTTCATGGCTGACTCTCCATTGGAGTACAAGTTATTGATAACCTGTGCGGCGTGATGAGGGAGTCAAGCGGGCCATCTACACATACCCGGCACACAAAGCGCTACGAGTGCATTTCAAGCAACATCGCACCTTTCTGTATGGACAGATAGTGATGACATCACCTGTTGCTAAACCCGCAACGCCTCAAGCGACCACTCTCGTCAAAAACTGGTGCGTCTATCTGATCGAATGCCGCAATGGCAGCTACTACGCCGGCATCACCAACCGGCTCGAAGTTCGTTATGCCGCCCACGTGAGCGGGCGCGGCGCACGCTACACCCGCGCGAATCCGCCGCTGCGGCTACTTGGTTTTCGCAACTATCCCGATCGGTCGAGCGCTTCGCGTGCCGAGTGGCAGATCAAGCAGCTGCCGAAGGAACGGAAGCTGGTTTTTTTGCTCGAAGAATGATTGGCCAAACATCAGAGCAGCCGTGAACTTCAAAGTGCTGTAGCTGGAAATGTTGGGGTTCGCTCGCGCTCACCCCAACCTACGCAGGCTTACTTTTTCTTCGGCATATACAGATCGGTAATCGTGCCTTCGTAGATTTCCGCCGCCATGCCGACGGATTCACTCAACGTCGGATGCGGATGGATGGTGAGGCCGATATCGGCGGCTTCACTGCCCATCTCGATCGCCAACGTTACCTCCGAGATCAGATCCCCGGCATGCTGGCCGACGATGCCACCGCCGACGATGCGATGAGTCGCCTCGTCGAACAGCAGTTTGGTGAAACCTTCGGTGCGATCGTTGCCTATAGCGCGGCCGCTGGCAGCCCAGGGGAATTTGGCGACGCCGACTTTCAGGCCCTTTTCCTTCGCCTCGCGCTCGCTGACGCCGACCCAGGCGATTTCGGGATCGGTATACGCGACCGACGGAATCACCCGCGCATCGAAATAGCTCTTGTGACCGGCAACGACTTCGGCAGCGACCTTGGCTTCGTGCGTGGCCTTGTGCGCCAGCATCGGCTGGCCGACCAGATCGCCGATGGCGAAGATGTGCGGCACGTTGGTGCGCATCTGGTTATCGACCGTGATGAAGCCGCGATCGTTGACACTGACGCCAGCCTTGTCGGCGCCGATCTTGCCTCCGTTGGGCGAGCGACCGACCGACACCAACACGCGATCGAACAGCGTGGCGGCGGGCACGCTATCGCCCTCGTAACTGACTTCAATGCCTTTCTTGGTGGCCTTGGCCTCGACCACCTTGGTCTTGAGGTGAATGCCCTTGAGCCGCTTGGCCAAGCGCTGCGCCAGCGGCTTGATCAGATCGGCGTCGGCACCGGGAATCAACTGATCCATGAACTCGACCACAGTCACTTCGCTGCCCAATGCCGAATACACCGTCGCCATCTCCAGACCGATGATGCCGCCACCGACGACCAGCAGTTTCTTCGGCACGTCCTTCAGCTCCAGCGCGCCAGTGGAGTCGATGATGCGCTCGTCGTCCCATGGAAACGAGGGCAGCTTCACCGACTGCGAACCAGCGGCGATGATCGCGTTTTCGAAGCGGATGAGCTTCTTGCCATCTTTCGTGTGGACTTCCAGTTCATTCGGCGAGATAAACGCGCCCACGCCTTCGACGAGACGCACCTTGCGCTGCTTGGCCATCGAGGTGAGCCCGCCAGTGAGCTTGCCGACCACCTTGGTCTTGAAATCGCGCAGCTTGTCGATCTCGATTTTCGGTTTGCCGAAAGTAATGCCGTGCGCAGCCATCGCTTCGGCCTCGTCGATCACGGTGGCGGCGTGCAACAACGCCTTGGACGGAATGCAGCCGACGTTGAGGCAGACACCACCCAGCGTGGCGTAGCGTTCGACCAGCACCGTATCGACGCCGAGATCGGCGGCACGAAAGGCCGCCGTATATCCGCCCGGACCCGAACCCAGCACGACAAGTTTGCAGTCAATATCCGCCTTACGGCCGGACTCACCTGCTGCCTTCGGCGCTGGCGCAGCCGGCTTGTCGTTGGAGGCCGCGGGCGCATCGACTTTTGCGGGTTCCGGCTTCGCCACTTCGGCCTTGGCTGATTCTGGCTTGGCCACCTCGTGCTTGTTGGGTGACGTGGCTTCAACGGCTTCATCGGAGGCGGCTTCCACCATGGCGATCACGCTTCCTTCGGAAACTTCGTCACCTACCTTCAGCTTGATCTCTTTGATGACGCCCGCGACGCTGGTGGGAATCTCCATGGTCGCCTTGTCCGACTCCAGCGTAATCAGGCTCTGTTCCTTCGTTACCGTGTCGCCGACCTGCACCAGAATTTCAATGACCGGCACGCTGCTATTGTCGCCGATGTCGGGAACCTTGATTTCGATGGTGTTGGCCATGGGGAGATCCTTTGTAGTCACTCGCGGCACGAACGGCGCGGAGCGTTGATGTAGGTGTGGGAGCTATCGCAGGCGAGGATCAGGCGGATAGCCGTCCCTCGCCGCAAGCCTCTCCCCAATGGGAGAGGAAGCACAATCAGAGCAATAGTCGGCGAATGTCGCCAAGCTGTGTGGCGAGGAAGGCGGCGAAGCGTGCAGCGAGCGCACCATCGATCACGCGGTGGTCGTAGCTCAGCGAGAGCGGTAGTAACAGGCGAGGTGCGAACTCCTTGCCGTTCCATACCGGCTTCATCGCCGCCTTGGACACGCCGAGGATCGCCACTTCCGGCGCATTGACGATCGGCGTGAAGCCGGTACCGCCGATGCCGCCCAGCGAGCTGATCGAGAAACAGCCGCCGGACATTTCCGCCGGGCCGAGCTTCTTCTCGCGCGCCTTTTTCGAAATCTCGCCCAGCTCGCGGGCCAGGTCGAGCAGGCCCTTCTTGTCGCAATCGCGGATCACCGGCACGACCAGACCATCGGGCGTATCGACCGCAATGCCGATATGGAAATATTTCTTCAGAATGAGCTTTTCACCGGACTCATCGAGCGAGGCGTTGAACTGCGGGAACTGCTTCAGCGCCGCGACCACCGCCTTGATCTGGAACACCAGCGGCGTGACTTTCAAATCTTTGTTCTCTTCGCCGAGCTTCTTGCGGAAGGCTTCCAGCTCGGTGATATCGGCATCATCGTGCTGGGTGACGTGCGGGATCATCGCCCAGTTGCGCGCGAGGTTGGCGCCGGAAATTTTCTGGATGCGCGAGAGCGCCTTTTCCTCGATCTCGCCGAATTTGGAAAAGTCGATCTTCGGCCAAGGCAGCAGATTGAGACCGCCGACCGACGTCGAGGCGCTGCCGACGACCGGACGCGCGCCCGAGGCCAGTGCATGCTTCACGTAATCACTGACGTCCTCGCGCTGGATACGACCGCCGCGGCCGCTGCCCTTGACCTGGGCGACATCCACCCCGAGCTCGCGGGCAAACGCACGGATGGCCGGGCTGGCGTAAGGTGCGTCGCCTGGCATCACGATGGTGGCATCAAGCGGCGGGCGCGCCGACGGTGCGGCGTCGCCTTCGGGCGCATTGCCCGGCAGCACGGCACGGCCGCCGATCGGCGCCGGCTTTTCTTCGACGGGCTTGCTGTCTTGCTTGGTTGCCTCGGCCTGCTTGTCTTCGACCTTCTTGGGTTCCGTCTTCGGCGCCTCGACCTTGGCGGCGGGCGCAGCTTCCGACGTGGCGTCATCGGCCTCGATAGTGGCAATCAGTGTGCCTTCAGCCACTTCGTCACCGACCTTGACCTTTACTTCCTTCACCGTGCCGGCGAACGGCGCGGGCACTTCCATGGTGGCCTTGTCCGATTCCAGCGTAATCAGGCTTTGTTCTTTTTCGACGCGATCACCGGCTTTGACCAGTACTTCGATGACCGGAACGTCGGACTGGCCGATATCGGGAACACGGGCTTCTTTCAGATCAGCCATGGGGACTCCTGCAAATGGCGGTGGCGTAGCGCCTGGGGATGGCGGTCGCGGGCAAGGCCCCCATCATAACTAACGCCTGCGCGGTCCGTCTGCCTTTGCAGAGATATCGCTATAAAGTACACCAAACCATACGCATACGTATGCATTACCTTGAGCGCACGCAAAGCCGCTATCGATGTCCTACGCTAACCGCCACTAACGCCTTTGTGCGCATGCTGCGCGCACGGCCAAGGAAGCCATGCATGCTGACCATTCGTGACCTGTCGAAGACTTACGCCAACGGTGTGCGCGCACTGCGCAGCGTGTCACTGGAAATCCCGCACGGCATGTTCGGCCTGCTCGGCCCCAACGGCGCGGGCAAGTCGTCTTTGATGCGCACGATTGCCACACTGCAGGATCCGGACGCGGGCAGCATCATGCTCGACGGCGTCGACCTGCTCGCCGACAAGCACGCCACCCGACGCAAGCTCGGCTATCTGCCACAGGAATTTGGCGTGTATCCGAAAGTTTCCGCGGAGGCGATGCTTGATCACTTTGCCGTGCTCAAGGGCGTTACCGTAAAAGCCGAGCGGCGCGAGCTAGTCGAATCGCTGCTGCGGCAGGTGAACCTGTGGGACGTTCGCAAGCGCAAGCTTGGTACCTACTCCGGCGGCATGCGCCAGCGCTTTGGCATCGCGCAGGCGCTGATCGGCGATCCAAGGCTGGTCATTGTCGACGAACCCACGGCCGGGCTCGATCCCGAGGAACGCAACCGCTTCCTCAACCTGCTGGCGGAAATCGGCGAGCGCGTGGTGGTGATTCTGTCGACCCATATCGTCGAGGACGTGACCGACCTGTGCCCGCGCATGGCCATCATCGCGCAGGGTCAGGTGCTGCTCAGTGGCGAGCCGATCGAGGCGATCCGCTCACTCGAAGGCCGCGTCTGGCGCCGCAGTATCGACAAGGCCGAACTGGACGGCTATCGGGCGCGCATGAATATCCTGTCCACCCGCCTCGCCGGCGGCCGCACCTTGTTGCACGTGCTGGCCGACTCGCAACCGGGCGAAGGTTTCGAGGCGGTAGCGCCGGATCTGGAGGACGTCTATTTCGGGCGCCTGCGCGAACAGGGCACGGTGGCGCGAGCCGCCTAACCTCGCGGCTACTCCAAGACCTTCTCTGCTAGAAACCCGCCGCACAGCCACAGGAACATTGATGTTCTTCGAGATCTTCCGATTCGAATTACGCCAGCAGCTCAAGGCACCGCTGTTCTGGATTGTTGCGCTGGTGTTCGGCGCGCTGGCGTTCACCCTGGTCAGCACTGATGCTGTCGTCATCGGCGGCGCCAGCGGCAATGTGCTGCGCAATGCGCCGACGGTCATCGTACGGCTGATGAGCGTGCTTACCGTGCTCAGTATGTTTCTGGTGACGCTGTTCGTTGCCGGTGCCGCGCTGCGCGACTTCGATCAACGCACCGCCGAACTTTTCTTCAGTACGCCGATCAGCCGTCGCGCCTATCTCGGCGGTCGCTTTGCCGCAGGTTATCTGGCGGCGCTGGCGATCATGCTGGCATGCGCGCTGGGCCTGGCGATCGGCAGTTTCATGCCCTGGATCGACACGGTGCGGTTAGGCCCAGCGAGTTGGCACGGGTACGCGTGGGCGTTCGGCGTGATGGTGATACCGGACATGCTGTTTATCGCGTCGCTGCTTTTTCTGCTGGCAACGACGACGCGTTCGCTGCTGGCGACCTATGTCGGCGTGATCGCCTACTTCGTGCTGCAAAGTGTGGTCGGCCAGCTGACCAAGGACATCAACAATCACTTCATGGCGGCGATGCTCGATCCATTCGGCGCACGTACGATGGCTTTGGTGACGCGCTACTGGTCTGCGTATCAGTCCAATCATGAATTGCCCGCGCTGGAAGGCGTACTGCTGTTCAACCGGTTGCTGTGGAGCGCAGTGAGTCTGGTGATGCTGGCAGCAGCGTTTGTATTGTTCCGGCCAAATCGCGAAGGGCTGCAGTTACCCCGACGCAAAAAACGAGCGGAGCCACCCATGCTGCGACCGCAGTCCGCGGCAACAGCGCTGGCGCTGCCCACGGTGCAGCTCTCCGATGACGCGCGCACGCATTGGCTGCAGCTACGCACATTGTTCGCGTTCGACACCCTGGGCGTGCTGCGCGGTGCGCCGTTCCTGATCATGCTGACGCTAGGCATTGCCAATGTGGTCGGCGCGTTTCTGCTGTCCGGCCAGATCTACGGCACCTCAACCTATCCAGTCACGCATCAGGTACTGGAAAACATTCGTGGCGGCTACCAGTGGCTGCTGTACATCATCATCACTTTCTATGCCGGTGAACTGGTGTGGCGCGAGCGCAGCCAGCGTTCGGCCGAAGTAAGCGACGCGTTTCCACTGCCGGACTGGATACCGCTGACTGCAAAGCTCGGCGCCTTGATCACGGTGATCGTGACGTTTCTGCTGGTAGGCGCTGCGGTCGGCATCGTGTGGCAGCTTGGCCATGGCTACACGCATATCGAACCCGGCCTTTATCTGGGCTCGCTGGCACTGGACGCGATTCCGTTCGTGCTGCTGGCTGTGCTGGCGTTGTTCCTGCAGGTGATCTCGAACAACAAGTTTCTCGGCTATCTGCTGACCATTGTCTGGCTGGTGGCACAGATCGGTTTCGGCCTGCTGCACTGGGAACAGAATCTGTACAACTACGGCTCCGCACCTGAGACTCCGTATTCGGACATGAACGGCTTCGGGCATTTCCTGAAGGCTGCACTCTGGTTCGACTTCTACTGGGCCAGTTGCGCCGTCGTACTGCTGGTGCTTGCGGCACTGTTCTGGGTACGCGGCACTGGCCACGCATGGCGTGATCGCGTTCGCGAGGCACGCGTGCGGCTGCGCGCACCGGCACGGCTGGCGATGGCGATGGCGCTGCTTGGCTTCGTCGGCAGTGGCGTGTGGATCTACTACAACACCAACGTGCTCAACCATTACCAGAGCAGCAGCGACAAGCTGGAGCAGCAAGCCAGCTACGAAAAGAAATATGCGAAGTTCAAGGATCTACCACAACCGCGCATCACCGCAGTGAAAGCGGATGTGGACATCTATCCGAACGAGCGCAGGTTGGAAATCCGCGGCCACTACACGCTGGTCAACAAACACGATGCGCCAATCAGCGAACTGCACGTGAACTTTACCGACGGTTTCACCGTGAAGTCGCTCGACTTCGCACCACACGACACGGTCAGCGACGACAAGGACCTCGGCTACATCATCTATCGTCTGAAAACGCCGCTCGCGCCGGGCGCATCGATGGATTTCGACTTCGCCCTCGAATATGCGCCGAAGGGTTTCACCAACAGCCCGGAAGGTCAGTTCCTTGCGTACAACGGTACTTTCTTCAACAACAGCGTCATGCCGCAGTTCGGTTATCAGACCGACGATCAGATCACCGATCGCAACGATCGTCGCAAGTACGGACTCAGCGCCCAAGTGCCGCGCATGCCGAAGCTCGGCGACGAGAAAGCGCGCGCGAATACCTATATCAGCAACGACGCGGACTGGATCAGTTTCGATACCACCGTATCCACCGCCGCCGACCAGATCGCGGTGGCGCCCGGATATCTAGCCAAGGAGTGGACGACTAACGGCCGGCACTATTTCCATTACACAATGAATCAGGACGGCAAGGATCAACCGATGCTGCCGTTCTTTTCCTACCTCTCCGCGCGTTATGCAGTGAAGCACGAGCTATGGAAGGGCGTGGATATTTCGGTGTATTACAACCCCGCGCATGCGTGGAACGTGGACCGAATGATCCACGGTGCGAAAGATGCGCTGGATTACTACGATGCTCACTACACACCGTACCAGTTTCATCAGCTGCGCATCCTGGAGTTTCCGAATTACGCAAGCCTTGCGCAGTCGTTCGCCAATACCATTCCGTTTTCTGAGTCGATCGGTTTTATCGCCGACCTGCGGGACACCAGCAAGATCGATTACGTCTACTACGTCACCGCCCATGAAGTGGCTCATCAGTGGTGGGCGCATCGCGTGATCGGCGCCAACATGCAGGGCTCGACCATGCTCAGCGAATCGCTGGCGCAGTATTCGGCACTGATGGTGATGAAGCAAAAGTATGGCGCCAGCCAGATGCGTCGATTCCTGAAATATGAGCTGGACGGCTATCTGGCCGGTCGCAGTACCGAGAAAGTGGCCGAGGAGCCACTGGCGAAAGTGGAAAATCAGCAGTACATCCACTATCGGAAAGGCTCGCTGGTGTTCTACGCCTTACAGGATTACATCGGCGAGGACACGCTCGACAAGGCGCTGAAAGGTTTTCTTGAAGCCAAAGGCTTCCAGCAACCGCCCTACACCACCTCAAAGGAATTTATGGATGCACTGGGCAGCGCAATCGATCCAAAGTGGAAATCCCTGCTGGATGACCTGTTCTGGAATATCACCCTATTCGATAACCGCATCACCGAAGCGACCGCGAAGAAACTGCCTAACGGCAAATACGAAGTGACGATGAAAGTGCATGCCGGCAAGGTCTACGTCGATGGCACAGGCAAGGAGACCGATGCACCGCCGGACACCCCGATCGAGATCGGCGTATTTGCCGCGCCTGCACACACCGGGCTGGATGGCACGCCGCTGTACCTGCAAAAACGCATGCTGCCCAGTGGCGACAGCACGATCACCGTCACCGTCGATAGCCTGCCCTTCGACGCAGGCATTGATCCGTACAATGAATTGATCGATCGCGTATCCGGCGATAACCGCAAGGCCGTGACCCTGCAATAGCGGCCGATACTACGGAAATGCCAGGGTCACGCCTGCCTTCTCGAGGCTCTCCTTGATGGCACGCAGCAGGTCGGTTTTCGCCGACCAGTTGTCCGATGAACGCGTCCAGCCGCGCACGATCAGGCTCACCGATTTGTCACCCAAGGCGCCAGTCCAGACGCCCGGTGCCGGATCTTTCAGGATGCGCGAGTCTTCATCGAATAGCCGCTTGATCTCGGCCATCGCACTGCCGATATCATCCTTGTAGCCAATCGCAATCGGCAGCTCGAAGCGCCGCGTGCCGCGGCGGTTGAAGTTGAGAATAGCGTCGGCACCCACCTTGCCGTTGGGCACGATGGCTTCGCGGTTGTCCGGCAGTACGATCAGCGTATGCATCAGGTTGATACTTTCCACCGTGCCTTCGATGCTGCCGGCAGTCACATAGTCACCGACGCGGAATGGCCGGAATACGATCAAAAGCACGCCCCAGGCGAGGTTGCTCAGCGATCCCTGCAGGGCCAGCCCTATCGCCAGCCCCGCTGTGCCGAGCGCAGCGACCAGCGGCGCCGCCGAAACACCGGCGGTAATAAGCGCCGTCACGATCAGCACGGCAACCAGCACGCCATAGATCAGGTTGCGCAAAAAACCGCTCAGCGTCACATCGACCTGCGCACGATGCAGCGCGCGCTCGGAAAAATTGGCCAGCCGCGCCGCCAGCCAGATCCCGATCAGCAAAATCAGCAACGCCAGCAGCAGATTCAATCCGACATGGATGACGCTTTCGGAGAGTTTTGCTCCCAGCAGATTATCGAGAAAGTCGTGCATGGCATTGGCTCGGGTTGATAAGTCTTATCAACGCTAACAAACCAATCATGAAAAATTTGCTGAAGCGGCTCAGTCTGGCAATTGCTTTTCCAGCAGCTCGCGCACACTGCGCAACGAGCGCACCTCCCAGACCGCCACCAACAGCAGCACGGCCGTGGTCGCCATGCCCAACCACGCTATCGACCACCACGGAAAGCTCAGCGCAAGCATCAAAAGCAGCGACAGCCCGATCAGATGCGATAGCGGCAGGTTAGTGCCGTTCACGGTTTTCTTGAACAGCGCATTGCCGATCAGATACAAGGCTGGACCACCCAACAGTACGGCGGCACCGACCACATCAGTACGTTGCTGAGGGTCACGCAGAGTCAACTCATCCGCCACCGCGCAGACGATGATGCCGGCGACGATCAGCAGATGCAGATAGGTGTAAGCGATACGCGCGGTATGGCCCGGATCAGCCGACTGGCGGATCGCGCGGCTGCCACGCTCGGCACCCAGATCGAAATAGATCCACCACATGGCGACGCTGCCGATGAAGGCGCTGACAAATGCCATGAGTGCCTGCGGCTGCCGCAAGCTATCGGCAAAACTGGAACCAGTCACCAGCACTGATTCACCTAGCGCGATGATTACAAACTGACTGCAGCGCTCGGCCAGGTGACCGCCGTCAACATTCCAGTCGGCGGTACTCGAACGACCAAGCCCAGGAACCCGAAAGGTCAGCGCGGGACCAAGGTATTCCAGCAGCAACGCAACCACCCACAATACCGCGCGCAGCCATCCATCCAGCCATCCGCCGACCAGCCAGAGAATTCCCGACACCACCAGCCATACGGCGATGCGTTGAAAATTCCGGGTATTCGCTGGCGCAGCATCCCCTATCGCCCATAGCATGAAAAAAGTTCGCCCAACCTGCATGAAAACGTAGGCTCCGGCGAACAGCATGCCACGCTCGCCAAACGCCTCGGGCAGCGCGATCGATAGCAGCAAACCTGCGAGCATCAAGGTCAGCAGGGCCAACCGCACCAACGGCCTTTCCGGATCAAGCCAGTTGGTGACCCAGCCGGTAAATATCCACACCCACCACATGGCCAAAAATAGCAGCAGCACCTGCAGTGCACCGATCAGGTTCAGATGATGCAGCAAGGTATGCGACAGCTGGGTCACCGCGTAGACGAACACCAGATCGAAGAACAGTTCGATATTGGTGACCTTGCTCTGCTCGTGGTCGCCACGCGGCCTGAGCAGACTGACCCGCGACAACAGGCCAAAACGCGCGAACCATGAATTTCCAGCGGAGGGAACGGTCACCAGGGATCTCCAACAATTCCCCGCTTTATCGCATGACTACCGAAGCGCTACCACCGGATTCTTCCAGATACGATCTGGTCAGATGCGATGATCGTCGATATCAGTGACCTTGCCATCGACAATCGTCACTGTGGTGACGTGATCATCGCGATGGTACTGCCATTTTTCACCGCCTGATTCATCGGACGCAATGCGCACGTGGCGTGACCGACTGCTGCCGCTGCGAGAACGGTTACTGCGTGAGCTACGGCCACGAGATTTATGTGAAGGCCTGCCCAGCAGCTCGGTGACGCGCACCTCGCTATCACCGGCGGTCAGTACCTGATTACCCACACGCAGTGTGCTGACAGCTTCGGCAGCCGTGCCGAAAACAAACGCCGCACCGAGCGCGGAAATTGCAACGATAAGACGAATACGCATGACATGCTCCTTGTCTGCTTGAAGTCCTTGTGATTTTTGGCGCGCTGGTTCTGCACGCTCTGACCTGGCCTAGTACGTTTGACTTTCTTCGATGTTGGCCACTTTGCCGCCGATAATCGTGATGGTCACAATGCGGCCGCTTTCACGCTTGTATTGCCAGCGTTCGCCGACATAGGCACCGAAGTTATTCTCCAACGGCTCCTTGTAAACCGGCGTGCCCAATAAATCGATGGCATGGGTGGCCGGATCACCTACCGTCAGCACCTCTTGGCCCACCCGCAAAGTGTCATTCGCTTGAATACCAAGGCTTAATGCCAGTAACGAAATCAACAATAGGCTGCGCATAAACTCTCCTTGAATGTAACCAACTACAACGTGCCTTTCGGCATCCGGTCGAGTCGAATATCAAATAACGCAAACGCGCTAGCACGCTTTCCATGCCTTATAACTTTGTAAAGCGCCAAGTTGCACAATGGTTCGATCGCAACTTCCAAGTCTGGCTCGTCACTACATGAAGCATAGTCGAAAATTATTACGCAGCGCCGCAGCGCTTTTGCCATGTTGTCTGGCGCTCATTTCCATGAATGACCGTTCGCGGGGCAGCTCCAAGCGCCGGATATAACCGCTGGGCAAGATTATCGATATGCATGATGGGCTGATGAGCGAATACCTCACTGCAAAGGAAGTGTTTCCCTCTCTCCTGCGGCCATCGTGACCCACAATGCATCACGCCGAGCGCTTACGCTTTGTCTAACTCAATGCCGAAAGCAAATGGCCGCCAGAAATTGGCGGCCATTTTTTAATCTCATTTCGTCAGGGAGCGGTACCCACAAGATTGTCCATATCCAGACGGATACTGTTCAAGCGCGGAAGCTGCCTTCGCAAGGCCAACGCTGATTCTGGTGGGAGAGCGGCCACGACCTTTTCAAATGCATGCAGCAGGCCACTTTCGCTATCCGCCAGTTCGCGAATCCATGCCACGTCACGATGTGCGGCAACCTTGACCAACGAACCAGCCAAGTAGCGGCGGGCTTTCCCAAGCAGCGTGCCGTATTGGCGCGGCGTACCGCCGCTGGCGCGTAATTGTGTCTGCAAATCGATAATCATCGCATCCAGCGTCTGCGCGTTTTCGCCGAGCACGACTTTCAACCCCGGCTCGCACGTCGATGCCGCCTGTCTATATAACTGGAGCAGGTCGATGCTGCGCTGAATCAGGGTGTTGTACGTGCCTTGCGGCAGGCTCGAAGACATGGCCACCTCCTGAGGATCCGTCGGCGATTGACCGCTATCCTCTTCCTCACCCACTTAGCGAAACATAAACCGGCGGGTATTTATCGAATAGCAGTCAGCGCGCAGTCGGTTGAGCGCACGGCCAGTGGCCCGATCAACGGCTGGTCTGGATCAAATCCAGCGGTCGCCCGTTGTTGTCGCGGATGTCCTGCTGCAGGTCGACAAGTTCTTGAATGGACGGGCAAAGCGCCTGGATCTGCGGGCGCAATGCCTGCATGCGTCTCAGCAGACGCGGCTGCATCTCGGTGGTGAGGCTTGCTGCGCGATCACGCAGGCTCGCGGCTGCCTGCAGATCGCCGCTCAATGCCGCATCAATGGCCTGCTGGCCGAGGTCACCGGCAATCAGAGGCATCAAGTCACTGGCAATCTGGTTGGCGTATTGGTTGGTGGCGTCGCCATCCCAGTCATGCGTGCTGCGGCTGGCTGCGATGCGCTGCTTGAGTTCGCTGGCATGCGCGTTCAACCGCTGATCGAGCTCGCTGCGCGTTTCGGGGCTCAGGCCCATGCCACCGCTCTCCGCGCGTACTGCCTGTATGGCCATATCCACGCCATTTTGGGCGACCGCCCGCACGCGTGGTGCAAGCGCACGCAGATCGCGGTCAAACAGTGTCGTCCGATCCTGATTTTCCGTATTCAACCGCACCGCGGCGCCATCGGTATAGAGCGAGCCATGCTTAAGTTCAACGCGAGATGGCGCGGGTGTAGCGCGGTCAAAAACTATGCTTTCCGGGTTGAGCGTTACGTCGTAGCTGCTGGTCGCATGGCAGGTCGTGGCCAGATCCTGTGCACAGACTGGAACGCCCGCCAACAAAAGCATCATCGCGGCGGCGGAACGAAGAAAATGCATGGTCTGAATTCTCGTGGGCAAGGCCGTCAGCGATAGCTGGCTCGCCGCGAACCCTTGCTGAATGCAATTGACCAATAAAAAAGAACGCCCCGCAAGCGGGGCGCTTCTTAAATGCTTTCGTCGAACCGATCATGTACCGTTCAGCGATGTAGTCAATTGTAGTCCACTACCAACTTGATAAAGGGCTCCGTCTGCGATCGCATCAGCGCTTTCTGTAGCGGCCTTCATATTGATGTTGTCGAGCCAAGGCACCTCCTGCTTAGGTCCTGGCACATAAGTAATCCAAGTGCCGTATTTGGCGTCATGGTCTACGCCCGAGCCATTGAGGTAAAAATTCACAGGCACTAGACCTAACCAATGATCCTTATGGGCCTCCATTCCTGTGGTTGGCACATTGAAAGTCCAATGTTTGACGGCACTTAGTGCTGCGTTACCGAGAACACGACGCCATGCGTTCAATTCTGTATCACTGGCGACGACCGTCATATTGACTACTTCTATCGAGGCATTTTCCACCTGCCCTTGACGGTCGACAAGCACCAACATGTAGACCGTTCCGGTTACACGAGCGCTCGCAGCGTCGCGGGGATAAAGAGGTAGTATCCGACGTTTGTAACTGATGCTTTCGCCCGGCTTGTCATTGTCTTGGTCAAATTCGGCGCCAGCGATGCTTATTGCATAGTTTTCCTTATCAACAGGCTTAGCAACAATGCGCAAACTCATATTCGCCTTGGCCGCCACTGGTTGACTGTCGAGCAAAGTGGGCTCGAATCGCCAAGTCTTTTCGTTTTTTTCTATCAGCCCGACCACCACTGACGGCAGCTTCTCAGGATGGTCGATCACATAGCTACGAACGCTTCCATCCGGAGCCACCACAATAGATCCGGTGACTAACATGCTGGCCTGCACAGTTTTGCGCACTTCATTCGGACCGGCGGAAGCGACCACTCCGCTACAAAATAATGCGAAAACCAACCCCATCAGCAAGCGTTTCATCCGTGTACTCCCCAGTCTGATTTCCAGCAAAAATTTATCTGCGAGGCCCATTACTCTAGCTATTTAGCGACGCGTCCGAAACTGCGTACGCACCGCTGGTTTGCCAAGCTTCCAGGACAGCCACAGCAGAGCGATCGCGCCGATAGTCTTGAACGCTAGCGCCAGCTGATAGCTGCGTTGCAATCGGGCCATGATCTGTTCGGTGGCGACCGCTCCCTGCTGCTGGGCTTGAGCCAGGATGCCTGCACTGCTGGTGCCTAGCATCTGTAAATCACGCAGCAGCAGAAACCCGGTGATCAGCAGCCACACGGCAATAATCACTGCAGCCACCCGCAGGCATGGCCTCGCCCAGCCCTGGCGCAGGATGCAGCCCGCGCAGATGATGATCAGTACAAAGGCGACCAGCAGATAACCGGCGTCCCAACCGAGCATGCCGTGAAGCGCATCGACCGCGGACGGTTCCAGCGATGCCTGGGCTTGCAACTGACCCCACACGCGCTGCGCGTGCTGCAGGTATTGCACGCAACCGAACGCCGACACCAGCAACAGCAGCCATACCAGCACACGCCAGAAGACGAGCCCGCGCAGTCGCGCGGGTTGATCAGGGGAAACGACGACCGGCATTACGGCGCGACTTTCAATGCAGCCAAATCGCTCATCACCTGACCGGAGTTTTTCTCCGGATCAACGTCCTCGTAGATCTTGGCAATCTTGCCCTGTGGATCGATCAGGAACGTGGTGCGCTTGGCGTAATGAGACCCCGACTTCAGCACGCCGTAGGTGGTTGATACGGAACGATCCGAATCAGCCAGCAACGGAAATGGCACATGATATTTCGCGGCGAATTCAGCATGCGATTTCACATCGTCCAGGCTCACGCCCACCACGTCGGCACCAGCCTTGCGCAGCTTGGCAATGTCATCGCGGAAGG
This sequence comes from Rhodanobacter sp. A1T4, assembly GCF_014207185.1. Taxonomy (GTDB): domain Bacteria; phylum Pseudomonadota; class Gammaproteobacteria; order Xanthomonadales; family Rhodanobacteraceae; genus Rhodanobacter. The sequence goes on along the minus strand of NZ_JACHCP010000004.1, from coordinate 77,361 downwards.
TACATACCTCGGTGGTGCAGCCAGGGGTGAAATCCTTCGGATAGAAATACATCACCAGGTAATGACCATGGAAATCGGCTGGCGTGACCCACTTGCCGTTTTGATCTTCCAGACGAAAGGCTGGCGCTTCCTGGCCGACCTGCAGGCCGGCAGGCTCATCAGCAGCAAAGGCCGGCGCGATCAGGCCAGTGCAAAGGATCAATACGAGCAACCAGCGGAGACGGTGCATGACGGGTATCCAGGCAGAGAAATGCAAACGATTGGCCGGATAGTGTACGCGCTGAAAAGCGAAGGGCGCCATGTGGCGCCCTTCGTCAAATCATCAAACAGCGATCAGAAACTTCAGCGCGGAGTGATGGTGAACTTGCCGGCCGAAATACCCAGGTTCACGCCTTCACCCGTGCCGGCGAGCGCCAGCGAGGTGGTGCCCTTGGTCAGTACCTGCGCATTCGCGCTCTTGACGATACCGGCATCCGCACCGGCCTGAGCGTAGTCACCGAACACGTCCTTGATGCCATTGACGGTGCTGATTTCGCCGGTGCCGTTGGTGATCTTGTATTTGCCGGCAGTCAGACCGCCGCCAACGACGGCGATCTTGACGCTGGCGCGCTGACCGTTGTCGCAGCGCACCGTACCGCTGCCTTCAGCATGCTTGTAGATCAACGACCAACCGGCAAGATTGAAGCGCAGATGGCACTTCACGCTGGCCGTATCGGCATGGGCATTGGATGCCGGCAGCGCGGTCATTCCGCCTGCAAGAGCCAGTACGAGGGCTGCCGTTCCAAAAGTACGCTTGATCATCGTCGTCTCCTTAAGATTGCTGGGATTGGGTGGAATTCAGTGCCGACGCGGGCTTGGCGTCTTCACGAAAGTGAAAGTCCGCGTCGGGGGCCCTAAGATTGTTCAGGTAAGCGTGACGAGGATGTGCAGAAAGTTGCGGTCATTCAGATTCATGACCTTGACTCCAGCTCGGCTGGGTACCGTCCAAAACCATACGCTAGCTCAATGTGCACTCCAAAGCCGTAAATTTCGCGGGAAAATTATCCTGCGAACAGGATTTCTGGCATCGTTCCATACAGATCCAACGCACGCGTCTTTCGCAGATCAGTTGTATAAGGACACTCATGGTCAAGTACTCACTGGTTGGCTACGATGGTTCGGCTGCATCACGGCGAGCCCTCGATTTTGCGGTCGAGTTGGCTCACGCGGGCGGTGGCCGCGTGAGAGTGGTTTCAGTACTGCAGGTGTCCGAAGGCGGCGTCGATGCCTGCACACTGATGATGGCCGACTCCGGTACCCGGCGCGTGCAGGAACTGCACGACGAACTGGCCTCACTCGTGCCGGATGCCGCAACATTGTTTGATGTCGAACTGATTCACGGCAGCCCGGGCGACGTGCTGCTCGGTCAAATCGATCAGCACGGCATCGACCACATCGTGATCGGGCATACCGAACGCGGCGCGCTGGCGCGCTGGCTGATGGGTTCGGTCTCAGGTAACGTGCTGGCCCGGGCGCATGTGCCAGTGACCATAGTGCGCTGACGCGCTCGACGCACTTTGCAGAAAACCCCCAAACAACGAGGGCCACAAAAGCGACCCTCGTTGTTGCAACTATTTGCGGGAAGGATCAGGCAGCTTTCGCATCGCTCTTGAGCGACTTCATGTCGATCACAAAACGATACTTCACATCGCTCTTCAACATGCGCTCGTAGGCTTCGTTGATGTTCTGGATATCGATTTTCTCGATATCCGACACGATACCGTGCTCGGCACAGAAATCCAGCATCTCCTGCGTTTCGGCAATACCGCCGATCAGCGAACCAGCCAGCGAGTGACGGCCGAAGATCAGCGCACCACCTTCGATCTTTGGCGGCGTATCCGGTAGACCGACCAGAGTCATCGTGCCATCGCGCTTGAGCATCCGCAGATAGCCGTTCAAATCGTGTGGTGCCGAAACGGTATCGAGGATGAAATCGAAACTGCCCGCATGTGCCTTCATCTGCGCGGCATCGTTGGACAACACCACTTCATCGGCCCCCAGGCGCAGCGCATCTTCGCGCTTGGACGGCGACGTGGTGAACTGCACCACCGTAGCGCCGAACGCATGGGCCAGCTTCAGCGCCATATGGCCGAGACCACCCAGACCGACCACGCCAACCTTGCTGCCCTTGCCGACCTTCCAGTGCTTGAGCGGCGAATAGGTGGTGATCCCCGCACACAGCAGCGGCGCAGCTGAGGCCAGGTCGAGCTTGTCGGAGATGTGCAGGGTAAAAGCTTCATCCACCACGATGTGGTTGGAGTAACCGCCCTGCGTGGCGGTGCCATCGTGGCGATCCTTGCTGGCGTAGGTGAAAGTCGCGCCCTTCAGGCAGAATTGTTCGAGATCGTCCTTGCAGTTGGCGCACTCGCGGCAGGAGTCGACCATGCAGCCGACGCCGGCCAAATCGCCCTCCTTGAACTTGGTGACGCTCTTGCCCACGCGCGTTACACGACCAACAATCTCGTGGCCTGGCACGATCGGGAAGGTACCCTTGCTCCATTCGTCGCGCACGGTATGCAGGTCGGAGTGGCAAACGCCGCAATACAAAATCTCGATCACGACGTCCTTCTCGCGTGGATCGCGGCGATCGAAGCTATAGGGCTTCAGCGGTGCGCTGGCGGAAGTGGCGGCATAGCTGAGTGTTGGAATCATGTGGCGCTCCAAGGCTAGAGAGTGGCGGTAATAAAAGACACACGCGGCGAAAACAACCGTGCACAGCGTGTAACTGTAGGTCGGCGGACGTTAATCCAATGCGAGGATGTGGCCGTATGCTGTGGCATCGATTAGCAACGTCCGCGATGGGCGGCTTGCATCACGCACAGGAAACAGCACGTTGAGCTATCACCCCCTGCCATGGACTTTGGAAAGTCTTGATCTGGACAGCATCCAGATGGCGCGCATACGCCACAACGAAGATCTATTTTTTCTGCTGTGCAGTTCATCCTTCGTCGAAAGCGGTTCGGATCTCTATACGCAGAATCTGGTCGACCACTTTGCCGGCGACGAAGAGCTGCAGGCCTGGCTTAGCCAGCACTGGGAACACGAAGAGTTGCAGCATGGCCGCGCCCTGACCGCCTACGTTCGCAAAGTGTGGCCGGAGTTCGATTGGGACACCGGGTTCACGGCATTCTGGAACGACTACGCCGCCGTTTGCACCTCGGAGCAGCTGGAAGCCGATCGCGGACTGGAGCTGGCCGCACGCTGCGTGGTGGAAACCGGCACCGCCAGCTTGTATCGCGCGCTGCACGATATCACCGACGAGCCCGTGCTGAAAAAGCTGACCAACCACATCAAGAGCGATGAAGTACGCCACTACAAGCACTTCTATCAGCACTACCGCGCCTATCGCGAGCGCGAGGGATTCGGTCGCTACAAGGTTTTCCGCGCGATCCTGCGCCGGGTCAACGAGATCAAGAGCGAAGACAGCGAGATTGCGCTGCGGCATGTCTTCAACCAGTGCTATCCCCAGCATCTGGGCGATGAAAAAGCATTTCGCCGCATCAGCGATCGCGCGCAGGGATTGCTACGCAGGCATCTTCCGGCCGAGATGACCGTGAAGATGCTGCTAAAGCCACTGGACCTGCCCGCGAGGCTCTTATCCTTGCTTGAGAAGCCACTGGCCCGAATCACTGAAAAACTTTTCCTGCACTGAGGCCGCAAGATCACACCCTTCAGCGACTCACTGCGTTGCCGTCGCCGGACGTGGGTCTTCCTCGACCTTGCGCTGAGCCTGTTGCACAGCCTTCAAATGCACCATGTCGACCGGCCGAATCTGCGAGATGACACAGGGAATACGATGGCGCTGGGTTAGCACCCGGTCGAAGCCCACCTCGACCCGACCGTAATAGGAAGTGAGCGCAATCCCATTGGTGAACTGCAGATCTTGGCAAGCATCCAGATCAAGCAAATAGGCCTCTCTCGATTTGGTGTAGACCACCAGCTGGGTATCGCTCAACGACTGCCACGAGTACAGCGGACTGAAGAAATGAAAACTCTTCACCGGCGCGCCAGCCGCCGCCGTATAGGCAGCCAGTAGATCGCTGGTGCGCTTGGCGTAAGGCACATTGGAACAGGCCACAAGCAGGCCAGCGATCAGCAATCCCGCCGCCACAGATATAGGTTTCATGGCAAATCTCCGCACTGGACAAAGATGACAACGCACCTCTTCAATGCTGGCTGACGCGAACATGTCTGGAGGTCCGTTTGGGTCGCTTTACTGAACCTGCCTCCGAATGAGCCATCACATTGACAGCCTATTTTTTCTTGCCCTTGCCGACGCTGGCCCATTTCGCCGGATCAAAACCGGCAACTTCGTAAACCAGCGCCTCTTTCTTTTCACCATCCACCAAGGTCACGTTCATGGTGATCTTTTTTGCCTTCTGCAGCATGGCGATAAACGCCTTGTCGTCGCGAATCATCAGCGCCGGCTCGCCCGTCGTCGGGGCAAACGCCTTGATGCCGATTGACTTGCCATCGACTGTGGTGGCGATGGTGCAATTGGCTCGACAGACAAAGCCGTGGCCTTCGCCGTACAGAAACACGTTCTGACCCCACTGCGTGTGCCGACGCAGGACCAGTCGGACCCGGTCATCGCCTGACGGCTGGCTGCTATCGATCGTGGCAGTGGACTGGGTACCACCCTCCATCGGTGACACCTGATAAAGCCAAAGCGCGCTGAGCCGGTTCTTTTCACTCGACTCCTTGTAGCGCTGCTCGATCGCCGGCAGGCTCTGTTCGACTTCCCTTGCCGCCGGCGTGTTCGGGTAACGGTCGAGAATGTCGTGACCCATCGACACCACCATCTCGTCGTTCTTGATGCGCAATAGTTCATGATAGGTGTTGAGCTTGTCCGCCGCGTCGGCGTTCAGCGCCTGCTGCGGCGTTGGCGCGGCAGGCGCATTCGACTGACCGCTGCCCCCCTGTGGCGAACAGGCCGTCAGCAGCCAGGTCGCACCCAGCAGGGCAAGAGAGAAACGATAGAAGAACGGTTTCATTGGCTGGCATCCCTTTAGAACAGAAGCCTAGAGTGGAACGAGCCGGATACCTCGCGCAACCGTAGTGGTTATGTTGCACCCACCGGAGCCTCGCCAAAGCGTTCACGCAGCGCGGTTCGGTAGCGTCGGCTGCAGGGAATCTTCATGCCGTCGTGCAGTTGCAGACGCGCATCGCCGGTATCCAGCGGCTCGATCTCGGCCAGATAATCCAGATTGATGAAATAGCTGCGGTGCACCCTGACGAACCGCGCTGGATCCAGCCTCTCCTCGATCGTGGCCATGGTGGTGCGCAGCGGATAGTCGCGCCCGCGCACGTGCAGGTTGACGTAATTACCCGACGCCTGCAGCCACTCGATCTCGCGCGCATTGATCAAAAATTCCTTGCCCAGCTTGCGCACCAGAAAGCGTTCCGGCCGCTCGACCGGCTCGACTGCCGGACCCTCGTCAGGCTCCACCAGCAAGCGCGCTTCGCCCCGCAGACGCATCAGCCAAAGTCGATGCAGACAAATCATCGCGACGATCAAGAAATACGTGCGCAGATCCTTCAGGTATTCGTAGCCGAAGTTCGACCACCATGCGCCGAAGTCATAGCTGTCGCGCGCGATGACAAGATAGGCAAGCTTGCGCAGTGCGATCATGCCGCCGACGTGGATCAGGCTGAACAGCACACTGGCCAGGAAATGCCACGGCAGACTCTGCCGCCAGCTGTCGAAGCGAAACGGCCAGCGTCGCTCGACCACCAGCACAGCCGGGATCAGCGCAAGGATCAAGATCGAGCTGCTCCACTCCCATACCCACGGACACCATGCCGGCACGCCGTGATGGTCGATCTGGGAAACCAGGCTGTTGAACGCGGTATTCAGCGTCATCAACACGACCCAGAAACCGACCTCGACTGGCCGCCGCCAGCGTTGGTAATTTTCGAACGTGATGCTGCGAGTGGTCGTCATGTTTGCCATTCTACGGAGCCCAACGTCATCGGAGTTGATCTGTCGGCACGGCGTCACCGTTCAACGCGAGGTGGATCGGCACAGGAAAATCAGCTGTGGCACGGCGCCACCATTCCTGTGCGACACAGCAACCGTTATTTGCGTATTTGTATGCGATTTTGTCGAAAGTGACGATGGCCCGATAATGGGACATCAACCCTGGATATTTGATGCCGACTTCCACTCAGCCGCCGACCACGGAATCGCTTTTCCAACACCGTGCCTTTGTGGCGTTCTGGTTTGCGCGGATCGCCTCCAGCTTCGGCTTTCAGATGCTCTCGGTCGCAGTGGGCTGGCAGATTTATTCCATCACCGGACGCGCCTTCGATCTGGGCCTGATCGGACTGGTCCAGTTCATTCCCTCGGTGCTGCTGGCGCTGCCGGCCGGGCATCTAGCCGACCAGTTCGATCGCCGCCGCATCGTGCTGGCCGGACAGATTGTGGAGTGGGTGGCGATTGCAGTGTTGGCTGTGCTCACCCTTACGCACGGCATCCACGAGGTCGGCATTCTGGCGCTGGTGCTGGTCATCGGCATCGCCAAGGCGTTCGAATTTCCCGCGCTGCAATCGATGCTGCCTGCGCTGGTACCTCCGGCAATCCTGTCGCGTGCCATGGCGATAAACAGCTCGGCCGGCCAGGCTGCCATGATCATGGGACCGGCGCTGGGCGGCTTGCTGTATGTCGCGGGTCCCGGCGTGGTGTATTCGGTATCCGCCGTGCTGTACCTCGTCGCCGCCACGCTCATGAGCCGCTTGCGCTACGAACGGACGCCGCCACGACGTGAACCCGCGACGTTGAAAACGCTGTTCGCTGGTGTGCATTTCATCCGCGCCCGCAAGGACGTGCTGGGCGTGATTTCGCTCGATCTTTTTGCTGTGCTGCTTGGCGGCGCCACCGCGCTGCTGCCGATTTTTGCCAAGGACATTCTGCATACCGGCCCCTGGGGCCTTGGCCTGCTGCGTGCGTCGCCCGCCGTCGGCGCGCTGCTGATGTCGTTCTGGCTGGCGCACCACACCATGCAACGGAGGGTGGGGGCAACCATGTTTGCCTGCGTCGCCGGATTCGGCGTGGCGACGCTGGTATTCGCACTGTCGACCACGCTATGGCTATCGATGGCCGCGCTGTTCGCACTGGGCGCGTTCGACATGGTGAGCATGGTGATCCGCGGCGCGCTGGTGCAGCTGGATACACCGGACGACATGCGCGGCCGCGTCAGTGCGGTCAACGCGATCTTCATCAACACCTCCAACCAGCTGGGCGAATTCGAATCCGGCATGCTCGCCGCGTGGATAGGTGCGGTGCACGCCACCGTGCTGGGCGGCGTCGGCACGCTGATCGTGGTTGGACTGTGGATGGCGATGTTTCCCGGCCTGCGTCGGCGCCAGCGCCTGCAGAACGAAGTGGTTGAGGGCGCTACCGATATGCTGTGAGTTACGCCGTTCAAGGCGCGGATGGATTGTCAGCGTCGCATCGACTCGTCATGCTCGGCCAACATCCAGGGAGACTCACCGATGTCCGTGCCGCCGCCCGTTCCTGTCAAGCACTCGATGTTCGTCACCGTCGTGGCCTGGATCTTTATCGGCCTGTCCACGTTTGCCACGCTGGGACTGCTGCTGGAAAGTCTGCTGCTCCCGCTGATTTTTCTGCCCATGCTGCATCAGCAGATGGCGACCATGCCGTTTCCAGCCGACCTCTCGCCGATAGCTGCCTGGTTTTTCGGTCACGCGCTGGAACTCTGCTACGGCCTGCTGTTCATCGCACTGCTGCATCTCATTGCGGCAATCAGCCTGTTACGACGCAAGGACTGGGGCCGCCGGCTCTTTCTAGGCATGCTGGGCTTTGACGTGCTTTATCAGCTGGCTGCTGCAGCGATGCAGTGGTGGGCGGTGCCGCCGATGCAGCACGCCATGTTGCAGATGCAGTTGGGCCCCGGATCGCATCTCATGTTTCCCAACAATCTCCCGCCGCAGGTGCAGGCCGCACAAGCTGCCCAACTGGCGCAAATGATGCCGATGATGGACAGCATGATGGCGGTGACGCGGGTTTTTGGTGTGATTTCGGCGCTCGTCTTCATCATCCTGTTCGGCTGGATCATCAAGCGCCTTTGCAGCGAACCGGTCCGACGCGAGTTCACCCCACCATCGGCCGTAGCCTGATTCACTTGCCCGATCTCATCACCCTACCTCTTTCCAGGAAATCACCATGATTGTTCTTCACCACCTCAACAACTCGCGCTCGCAGCGAATTCTGTGGCTGCTTGAAGAGCTTGGCGTGCCCTACGAGGTAAAGCGTTACCAGCGTGATGCAAAAACCATGCTGGCGCCGCCGGAGCTGCGACAGATTCATCCGCTGGGCAAGTCGCCGGTGATTACCGATGGCGACGTCACGCTGGCCGAATCCGGCGCGATCATTGAATACCTCGCAGAGCATTACGGCGAAGGCCGCCTGCTACCACCAGCCGGCACGCCTGACCGATTGCGCTGCACGTACTGGCTGCATTACGCCGAAGGTTCGGCGATGCCGCCGCTGCTGTTGAAGCTGGTATTTCGTCGCGTGGAAACCACGCCAATGCCGTTCTTCGTCAAACCCATTGCCAAGGGCATCGCGCACAAGGTGCAGGACACCTTCGTTGATCCGCAGCTGAAACTGCACCTGGATTATCTGGAAGGTGAGCTGGGCAAGAGCGCATGGTTTGCAGGCAATGCCTTCAGCGCGGCAGACATCCAGATGAGCTTTCCGCTGGAAGCATTCGCCGCGCGTGGCGGTCTCGATGCCGCCAGCACGCCGCGGCTCTGGGCATTCCTGCAGCGTATCCACGCCATGCCTGCTTACCAGCGCGCGCTGGAACGCGGCGGCGAGTATCGTCTCGGCTGAAGGTGTCAGAGGCTGAATGGAACATGGCCGCGACATCTGCCGTCTACGCGCCGCTCACGATTCCCTCGGCATCCTGCCGGTTCACACGTGGAGGAGAGCAGTTATGGGTAACCGAGATATCGAACGCCAGATCCGCGCCGCGGGCGAACGTGCTGGCGACCGCGTGCGCGGCTACGCCGACGATGCCGCCAGCGGTGCACAGAGCCTGCTTGAGCGCGGACGTCGTGCGACCGAGCGCGCCGCCGAGCGCTTCGGCAAGAAGGGTGACAATTACAGCCGTCGCCTGTCCAACGCCGCTGAGGATTTCGCCGACGAGGCCAATTATCACTACCGTCGCCTGCGTCGTCAGGTGAATCGTCATCCGGGCGCGACCGTCGCCATTGTGGCCGGCACGATTGGTGCGTTCCTATTGCTGCGCCGAGCTTTCCGCAGCAGTGATGAGGATTGATTCGCGCCGATCGACTCAGATTTCGATACAGCCGACCGATGACTGATCATCGTCCCGGCAAATAAAAAAACCGCCTGTTCGGCGGTTTTTTTATTTGCCCTGATAAAGACGATTACACCGTCTGCGGGTTCGGCTTGTCCGGATCGAGCTTGTACTCCTTGATCGCGCGGCTGACGTCCTTCGCGTTGACCCTACCGTCCTTGGCCAGCGCTGCCAGCGCAGCATGGGCAATCCAGTAGCGGTCGACCTCGAAGAAACCACGCAGGTGCGCACGGGTATCCGAACGACCGAAACCATCCGTACCCAGAACCGTATAACGCATGCCTTCCGGCATGAAGGCGCGCACCTGGTCCGCGAACTCACGCACATAGTCCGTAGCTGCAATTGCCGGACCCTGGCGACCGTCGAGCAAGCCAGTGATGTACGGCACGCGCTGCTGCGCTTCAGGATGCAGGCGGTTCCAGCGCTCGGCATCGAAGCCGTCGCGGCGCACTTCGATAAAGCTGGGCACCGACCAGATATCCGACTTGACGCCGAAATCCTTCTCCAGCAATTCGGCCGCGGCGATCACCTCGCGCAGGATCGTGCCCGAACCGAGCAGTTGCACGCGTGGCTCGCCCTTCTTCGGCTTGCCGCCGTCCTTGAACAAGTACATACCCTTGATGATGCCTTCCTCGCTGCCCTCCGGCAGATCGGGATGGCTGTAGTTCTCGTTCATCACGGTGATGTAGTAATAAATATCCTCCTGCTCCTGCATCATTCGGCGCGTGCCGTCCTGCAGGATCACCGCGACCTCGTACGAGAACGTCGGGTCGTACGACTTCACGTTGGGGATCGCACCGGACATCAGGTGCGAGTGACCGTCCTCATGCTGCAGGCCTTCACCGTTGAGCGTGGTGCGGCCGGCAGTACCACCGATGAGGAAGCCACGTGAACGCATATCGCCTGCCGCCCAGCACAGGTCACCGATGCGCTGGAAACCGAACATCGAGTAGTAGATGAAGAACGGCAGCATCGGCTGATCGCTGATCGAATAGCTGGTGGCCGCGGCCATCCACGACGCCATGCCGCCGGCTTCGCTGATGCCTTGCTGCAGCACCTGGCCTTTCTGATCTTCGCGGTAGTACAGCAGCTGGTCGGAATCCTGCGGCCGGTATTTCTGGCCGAACGGCGCGTAGATGCCGATCTGACGGAACATGCCTTCCATGCCGAACGTGCGTGCCTCGTCAGCGACGATCGGCACCACGCGCTGGCTCAGCTGCTTGTCGCGCAGCAGCAGGTTGATGCCGCGCACCAGCGCCATGGTGGTGGAGATCTCGCGCTCGCCGGTACCCTTGGTGATCTGTTCAAAGGCAGCAAGATCGGGCGTCTTCAATTTCACTTCGGTCTTGCGGCGACGTTGCGGCAGCGCACCGCCAAGCGCCTTGCGGCGCTCGAGCATGTACTGCACTTCCGGCGAATCCTTGCCCGGGTGGTAGTACGGCACATCCTTGAGCTGCTCGTCGGTGATCGGAATCTGGAAGCGATCGCGGAAATGACGCACCGCCTCCTCATCCAGCTTCTTCTGCTGATGGGTCGGGTTCTGCGACTCGCCAGCCGCGCCCATGCCGTAGCCTTTCACCGTCTTGGCCAGGATCACTGTCGGCATGCCCTTAGTGTTGGACGCTGCGTGGTACGCCGCGTACACCTTGTGCGGATCGTGGCCGCCACGATTGAGGCGCCAGATATCGTCGTCGCTGAGGCTCGCGACCATCTCGCGCGTCTCGGGATACTTGTTGAAGAAATGCTCGCGCGTATAGGCACCACCGAAGGCCTTGCAGGCCTGGTATTCGCCGTCGACGGTTTCCATCATCAGCTTGCGCAGTACTCCCTTGTGGTCGCGTGCGAGAAGCGGATCCCAGTAGCTGCCCCAGACCAGCTTGAGCGCGTTCCAACCCGCGCCGCGAAACACACCTTCCAGCTCCTGGATGATCTTGCCGTTGCCGCGCACCGGACCATCGAGCCGCTGCAGGTTGCAGTTGACCACGAAGATCAGGTTGTCCAGGCCTTCGCGGCCGGCCAGCGAAATTGCACCGAGCGACTCCGGCTCGTCCGTCTCGCCGTCGCCGAGGAAGCACCAGATCTTGCGGTCGCTCGGAGGCACCAGACCACGGTGCTCGAGGTATTTGAAGAACTGCGCCTGATAGATCGCCTGGATCGGTCCCAGGCCCATCGACACCGTCGGCACCTGCCAGTAATCCGGCATCAGCCATGGGTGCGGATACGACGACAGCGCCCGGCCCTTGCCAGCGACCTCCATACGAAACAGGTCGAGCTGATCTTCGGCCAGCCGACCTTCGAGAAACGAACGCGCGTAGATGCCCGGGCTGGAATGGCCCTGATGAAACACCAGGTCGCCCGGGTGATCGGCCGATGGCGCGCGCCAGAAATGGTTGAAGCCGACGTCGTACAACGTGGCGCTGGAAGCGAAGCTGGCGATGTGACCGCCCAGCTCGCCAGGCTTGCGGTTGGCGCGCACGACCATGGCCATGGCGTTCCAGCGGATCAGCGTACGGATACGCCATTCCATCGCCGCATCGCCGCCCATCTTCGCCTCGTTGCCCGGCGCGATGGTGTTGACGTATTCGGTGGTCGGGTCGAACGGCAGATAGCCGCCGGAACGACGCGTGTTGTCGACCATGCGCTCGAGCAGAAAATGCGCACGCTCGGTGCCATCGTGCTGAATCACGGCATCGAGCGAATCCATCCACTCGCGGGTTTCGGTGGGGTCGATATCCTGATTGAGGATGTCGTCGAGCTGATCCATGGGGATTCTCCGCGGCGCCGTTGCGGCGCCAGACCTGAAGGGGGATTCCCGACGTGGGGATCGTCGGGACGAATCCCCAATTCTAGCCGCTGGAGGGCGTTGCCGCCAATTCAACTATCCATGCGTCGGCGCATGGTGACGGCACTTTTTATGCGACAAACATATCGTGCGGGTCGCCCGATGCAGCAGTCCGTCAGTTACTCCGCCTGACGATTGGCTGCGCGGATCTGCGCCTCGACGCAAGCGACCGCGCTCATGTTGACGATGCGCCGCACGGTCGACTGCGGCATCAGGATATGCGCCGGCTTGGCCACGCCCATCAGAATCGGACCGATCACCACGCCATCGCTGAGCATGCGCGTCATGTTGTAGGCGATGTTGGCCGCATCGAGATTCGGGAACACGAATACGTTTGCCTTGCCTTCCAGCCGCGAGTTGGGAAACAGCTTGTCGCGCAGCTCGGGGGTGAGCGCCACATCGGCCTGCATCTCGCCTTCCACTTCAAGGCGCGGCGCCTTGGCGCGGATCAGTTCGAGCGCCTTGCGCATCTTGGTGGCGCCACAGCTATCGCGGCTGCCGAAGTTGCCGGCGGACAACAGCGCGATCTTCGGCGTGATGCCGAACAGCTTCAGGCGGATCGCTGCCTGCAACGTGGCCTCGGCGATCTGCTCCGGCGTCGGATCGTCCTGCACATGCGTATCGAGATAGAAGAACGTGCCTTTCTCGGTCGACACGGCCGCCATTGCCGACGGTCCGCTGACACCGGCATCCAGTCCGATGATTTCCTGGATATAGGTCAGCTTGCTCTGGTACTGACCGATCAGGCCACAGATCATGCCGTCCGCCTCACCGCGCTCGACCATCAGCGCCGCGATGATGGTCGGCCGCGTACGTACAAGAGCCTTGGCCATCGACGGCGTCACGCCGCGGCGCTCCATCAGCCGGTGATAGTGCTGCCAGTAATCGTCGAAGCGCGGATCGCTATGGATATTGCATAGCTCCACGTCCACACCGACCTTTAGACGTAGACCGGCACGCTTGATGCGCTTTTCGATCACGTCGGGACGGCCAATCAGGATGGGTTTCGCAACGCCTTCGTCGACCACGACCTGCACGGCACGCAATACGGTTTCTTCCTCGCCCTCGGCGTACACCAGACGCGTCGGCGCAGCCTTGGCCCGCTCGAACACCGGCTTCATCAACAGGCCGGTACGGAACACGAAGCTGGTGAGGTGATCGTTGTAGGCGACAAAATCTTCCATCGGTCGCGTGGCCACACCCGAGTCCATCGCGGCCTGTGCCACGGCCGGGGGCAGTTGCAGCAACAGGCGTGGATCGAACGGCTGCGGGATCAGATATTCCGGCCCGAAGCTCGGCGGCTTGCCACCATAGGCGCGCGCGCTGACATCGGAGGATTCCCGCCGCGCCAGTGCTGCGATCGCCTTGACGCAGGCGATCTTCATCGCCTCGTTGATCACCGTGGCGCCTACATCCAGCGCGCCGCGGAACAGGTACGGAAAGCACAGCGCGTTGTTGACCTGATTCGGATAGTCCGAGCGGCCGGTCGCCATGATGCAGTCCGGTCGCACGGCCTTGGCTTCCTCCGGGGTGATCTCCGGATTCGGGTTGGCCAGCGCGAAGATGATCGGCTGCGAAGCCATCGTCGCCAGCATCTCCGGCTTCAGGATGCCGCCGGCCGAAAGACCGAGGAACACGTCCGCGCCGACGACGATTTCGGCCAGCGTGCGCGCCTTGGTGTCTCGCGCGTAGCGCTGCTTGTCCGGGTCCAGATCGGTGCGCTCGCTGTGCAGCACGCCATCGCGATCGAACGCGAGAATATTTTCCGGCCTGGCGCCCAGCGCCACCAGCATATCGACGCAGGAGATGCCCGCTGCGCCCATGCCGGTCGTCGCAATACGAATGTCCTCGATACGCTTGCCTACGACCACCAGCGCATTGATCAGTGCCGCGCCAACAATGATCGAGGTGCCGTGCTGATCATCATGGAACACGGGAATTTTCATCCGCTCGCGCAGCTTGCGCTCGACGATAAAGCACTCTGGCGCCTTGATGTCTTCCAGGTTGATGCCGCCGAAAGTCGGCTCGAGCGAGGCGATGATGTCGACCAGCTTGTCCGGATCGGACTCGTCGATCTCGATATCGAACACGTCGATGCCCGCAAATTTCTGGAACAGGACGCCCTTGCCTTCCATCACCGGTTTGGCTGCCAGTGGCCCGATATTGCCCAGACCCAGCACGGCAGTTCCGTTGGTGATCACCGCTACAAGGTTGGCGCGCGCGGTGTATTCGGCGGCCGTGCCGGGGTCCTCGACGATCGCGTCACAGGCAGCTGCCACACCAGGCGAATAGGCCAGCGACAAGTCGCGCTGGGTCAGCAGCTGCGTGGTCGGCGTGACCTTGATCTTGCCGGGGCGCGGCAGGCGGTGGTATTCGAGGGCGGCAAGACGCAGTTCTTCAGGGAGGGACATCGGCGGCGTTTTTTGAGTTGGGGAGGGGCGACACCCGACGTGGCGGGTGCCTTTTCATGGTAGCACCGGCGAAGCCGTTGCTCTGGCACTAAACGCTCAGCGAAAGCTCGTCTCCCTGCACCCGATTCATGTGGATGCCGTTGACGAATACCGAAAAAGCGAGCTTGCCGGCCAGGCCATGGACATGCTGCATCCAGGGCGGCAGCCAGTGCGGTGGCAGGATGGCACCTGATTCGAAATACGGCTGCAGCGCGACCACGTCGTGCAGCGCCAGCTTGCCGGCAAACAGGTGCCGCAGCAAATCCATCCGCCGCTCCTTCAGCGCCCAGCGGAAAAACGTATGTACGGTCAGCAGGCCGGCCAGATAGACGTTGTCCTTGGCAAAGGCCGAACCTCCGGTCAGCGGCACGCCACGAAATACCCGCTGCGCCGAATGAAAACTGTCGGCGGCACTCTGGCCACAGCTGCTGAAATAACGATACACCTCGACGAAATCCGCTCCCTTGAGCGCCATGTCGATCGCCAGAATGCGCAGGCTGATGCGCTTGAGCCGGGTGATATCGATGGCGCCGGACATCAGCTCGGCGAATACGGCCAGCCCTTCCTGCGTGGCGGTAACCCGCGGCGAGGTGCGTGCCAGCGAGGTCAGCAGCGGCTGGCGGCGTCCGTTCAACGCGGTCAGCGAATGCACGAATGCCTCATGCGCCAGCAATTGGTGATGATCGTATTCGGTGAAATGGGTGGCCCCACGCAGGCGGATGCGGGTGGCGCCGGCGGCGGCCTTGGCAGTGAGCTCGGGATCGACTTCGACGCGAATCGTGCCTGCGCCGAAGAAATCATCCAGCGTCTTGCTCAGCTCATCGCGCAACACTTCGGAAGAGATATCGGTACCGATGCCGTCGGCCAGCAGATCCGCGCCCAGCTCGTCGGACAACTCGACGAAATAGCGCGCTGCGTCGAGATTGCTGCGCTTGCTGCCGGGTATCGGATCCTCTGGACGTCCATATAGAACAATCGATGGTGCGGTAACGCCTTCGGTGCCCACCGCTTCCAGCATCTCGGCGGCAATGCGCCACGACTCCGCGGTACGGCGCAGGTAACCGCCGAGCGGATCGATATCATCGGGATCTCTGCCGCCAGCCTCGGCCTCGATCGCGGCCAGCTCGACACGCGCAGCGGAAAGATCGGGACGCTTGTAGGTAACCTCGGGCAGCGCGAACTTGCCCTTGCTATAGGCCGCGATCATGCGGTTTTCCAGCGATGCCGACCACGCCACCGTGGGCAGGATGGTGATGCCGCGCGCCGCCGCCAGCAAGCGCTTGTCGAGATCAGCGTAACGTTGCAGTTCGGGTGCGATAGCACTCATTACTGTACTCATCGGCGCGCCTGCCGTAGTGCGTCGATACGACCGATCAGCTCAGTGGCGATCGGATCGGGTTTGAACGCCGCCGTGAATCCACGTGGGCTGGCCGGCATGAAGGTGATGTTGCGACCCAAACGCGAATCCGCCCGCAGCAGCAACGTGATACGTCGGGGGTTGACCATGATGGTGGCGTTGACGTTGATCACGTCAGCCAGCGCAACGCGCGCCTGCAGGCCACGATTCTTCACCAGCAGCTGATCGCTATCGAGCCAGACCTCATCCGCCAGATCGAAGATCAACTTTTTGAAAAGCAGGCCTCCGATCACGAAAATAATCAGCGGCGGCAGAAAGGATGGCCAGACAACGGATGAGTGACTGCGCGTCAACGCATTCCACAAAATGAGTCCCGAAAATACCGGAAATATCAGCCAGACAATCGGAAACACGCGCTTGTAGAACACAGTCAATGTGGATGACAACCGGCGCATGACGCAATCTCTGGTGGCAATGTGTCGATAGTAGTGCGTGACACTTCGCCAACGGCACCTAACGGCACATTTCGCCGGAAGAATTCGCCATCCATTCGGACATGGACGGCTCATCGCCCTCGTGCTGACCACAATTCCGCTGCCGACGGCCGCGTTTTACGCGAAAGCCCTCAGCGCTTTATGAAATTGCACGGACTGAAACGCCAATCTCGCTATGCAACATCGCGCCGTTACCTGCGGGCGGCCCCAGGAAACTACCGATTGACCCATCAGAAGCTTTTTTCATTATTCAAGACAGCAAATTTCATCGACTCAAACAGCAAGCATTGCTGCGACTGCAGCAATGCAATTTAGATCGATCCATCACGTGCATTGCCCAAACAATGCTCCGAAGATGCCTAATGACCGAAATCACCAAGCCAACGCGACCGAACCATCACCCGAATGACGCCACATACATAAAGGACAAATGATGACTATCAAGACGTTGCTTTTCATCGCAGGCATGAGCGCCACCTCGGTGGCCGCCGCACAAAGCGCCATCACCGTCGCGGTGGTGAACAATCCCGACATGGTCACCATGCAGAAGCTGTCCGGCGAGTTCGGCAAGCTGCACCCCAACATCAAGGTGAATTTCGTCACCCTGCCGGAGAACGAACTGCGCCAGAAGGTCACCACCGATATCGCCACCAGCGCCGGCCAGTACGACGTGGTGATGCTCAGCAATTACGAAACGCCGATCTGGGCCAAGAACGGCTGGTTGATGCCGATGACCCCGGCAGCCGACTACGACGTCAACGATCTGCTGAAATCGGTGCGCCAGGGGCTGTCTTACAGCAACAAGATCTACGCGCTGCCGTTCTACGCCGAATCCTCGATGACGTATTACCGCAAGGATCTGTTTGCCGCGGCCAAGCTGACCATGCCGGCCGAACCCACGTGGACGCAGATAGGGCAATTCGCCGCCAAGCTCACCGACAAATCCAAGGGCACCTACGGCATCTGCCTGCGTGGCCTGCCGGGCTGGGGCGAGAACATGGCGCTGTTCGACACCATGGTCAACGCTTACGGCGGTCGCTGGTTCGACATGAACTGGAAGCCCGAGCTGACCTCCGCACCGTGGAAGAATGCCGCGAACCAGTACAAGACCTTGCTGACCCAATACGGTCCGCCGGGCGCAACTTCGAATGGCTTCACCGAATCGGAAACCCTGTTCGCCAACGGCCAGTGCGCGATGTGGGTGGATTCGACGGTGGCGGCGGGTTATCTGTCTGACCCGACGACCTCCAAGGTGGCCAAGGATGTCGGCTTTGCACAGTCACCGCATGAAGTGACCAAGGCCGGTTCCAACTGGCTGTACATCTGGGCGCTGGCGATTCCGAAGTCGTCCAAGCACGCCGCGGATGCGCAGACCTTTATCGACTGGGCTACCTCCAAGGGTTATATCGCCAGCGTGGCCAAGGCCAAGGGCTGGATTTCCGTGCCGCCGGGCACCCGCCAGTCGACCTATGCCAATCCTGAGTACCTGAAGGTGGCACCGTTCGCGAAACTGGTCGCGCAAGCGATTGGCACGGCTGATCCAACCAAACCGTCGGTGCAGCAAGTGCCTTACACCGGCATCCAGTTCGTCGACATCCCCGAGTTCCAGGCCATCGGTACGCGGGTAGGCCAGATCATGGCCGGCATCCTGGCTGGCCAGACTACGGTGGACCAAGGTTTGCTGCTGGCGCAAACGTTCACCCAGCGGATGATGATCCAGTCAGGCAAATCCAAGTAAGCCCCTTTCGCGGATCGCCCGCGCACAAGCGCCGGCGTTCCGCGAACCATTGGAATCATCGCCTATGTCGTCTCCTGCAGTCGCTACATCGCTCCCCGACAAGAGGGCCAAGCCCAAGGCTCGCCTGTCGGGAGCACCCATACGACGATTGCTCGCTCCTGCGGTGATCTTCCTGCTGGTATGGATGATCGTGCCGCTGGTGATGACGCTGTACTACGCGTTCCGGCGCTACAACCTGATGATGCCGGAGATCACCGGTTTCGCGGGCATCACCAATTTCAAACTGATGTTCACCGATCCCACGTTCTGGGATTCGCTCATCAATACGCTGATCCTGGTCGGCGCCAGTTTGATGATTACGGTCACTGTCGGGCTGGGGCTGGCGATACTTTTCAATCGCACCTTCGTCGGCCGCGGCGTGGCTCGCACGCTGGCGATTGCACCGTTCTTCGTGATGCCGGTGGTCACCGGCCTGATCTGGAAGAACATGTTGTTCCATCCGGTATACGGTCTGCTCGCTTGGGTATTTCGCCATCTCGGGCTGAACCCGATCGATTGGCTGGCGCAGTATCCGATGCTGTCGATCATCATCATGGTGTCATGGGAATGGATCCCGTTTGCGCTGCTGATTCTGCTGACCGGCCTGCAGTCGCTACCGGAAGATCAAATCGAAGCCGTGCGGCTGGACGGCGCGAACAAGTGGCAGGAGTTTCGCCACATCGTGGTGCCGCACCTCGGACAAGTGCTTTACGTCGTGGTGATGCTGGAGAGCATTTTCTTTCTCACCTCGTTCGCCGAAATCTATACCACCACCTCGGGGGGACCTGGCACGGCGACCACCAACCTGCCCTATTACATTTATCAGTCGGCGTTCTTCCAGTACGACATCGGAATTTCATCGGCGGCAGCGATCGGCGCAGTGATCCTGGCGAATATCTTCTCGATCTTTCTTATTCGGTTCGTGGCCGGCAACTTGAACGCGGGGAGCCGGCGATGAAAGACAAATCCATCGGCGACACCCTCCTGACTGCGTTGGCATACTTCGTGGCGCTGGTAATGTTTTTTCCGATCCTGTGGATGCTGCTGACCGCATTCAAGACGGAACAGAATGCGTTCACCATCGATCCGCACTTCCTGTTCGTACCCACGCTGGACAGCTTTCGCGTGGCATTGGAGCAGGGCAGCGGCTACCTGCACTACGCGCTCAATTCGGTCGTATCCGCCGTTGTATCGACACTTGTCGGTCTGTTGCTGGCGATCCCCGCGGCTTACGCGATGGCGTTCTTCCCGACCAAGCGCACGGACTTCACCCTGGTGTGGATGGTCTCGACCAAGTTCATCCCGGCGGTAGGCGTGCTGATCCCGATCTACCTGGTCTACAAGCAGTTGGGCCTGCTGGATAACCTGGCTGGCCTGACCCTGCTCTTCACTGCAATGAACATGCCCCTGCTGGTGTGGATGGTTTATTCGTACTTCAAGGACATCCCCAAGGATCTGGTCGAAGCCGCGGATATCGATGGCGCCAGCACCTTGCAAACCATGCGCAAGGTGATCCTGCCGTTGGCTCTGCCGGGCATCGCCTCGGCCGGACTGCTGGCGCTGATCCTGGCCTGGAACGAATCGTTTTGGAGCCTGACCATGACCGATCACCGCGCCGCGACATTGGCCGTCTATATCGCATCGTTCAAAAGCGCTGAAGGACTGTTCTGGGCCAAGATGTCGGCTGCCTCGGTACTCACCGTTGCACCCATCATCGTGCTCGGCTGGTTTGCCCAGCGGCAGATGGTGCGCGGACTCACCTTTGGCGCGGTCAAATAACGCGTTACTCCGTATCGTCGAACTCGTTGAAGAGGTTTATGTATTCATGGCCATCGTTGAACTGAAGGACGTCGTCAAGAACTACGGTGGGAAGGGTAGCGATGCCGCCGACAACGCCGTGGACAGTTTCAACCTGACCACCAAGGACGGCGAGTTCATCGTGCTGGTCGGCCCGTCCGGCTGCGGCAAGACCACCACCATGCGGATGATCGCCGGGCTGGAAAGTATCAGCAGCGGCTCGATCAGCATCGACGGCCGCGACGTCAGCCAGGTGGCGCCGAAGGATCGCGATATCGCGATGGTCTTCCAGAGTTATGCGCTGTATCCGCACATGAGCGTGTTCGAGAACATGGCGTTTGCGTTGCGCCTGAAAAAAATTCCCGATGCGGAAATCACCAGTCGCGTGCAGGAAGCGGCCAAGGTGCTCGACATCGCCCACTTGCTGGAACGCAAGCCACGCGCACTTTCCGGCGGTCAACGCCAGCGCGTTGCGCTCGGACGCGCCATCGTGCGTCAGCCGCAGGTATTCCTGATGGATGAGCCGCTGTCGAACCTGGACGCAAAATTGCGTGTGGACACCCGCGCAGAGATCGTCAAACTGCATCGCAAGCTCGGCGTCACGACGTTCTACGTGACACATGACCAGGTCGAAGCGATGACCATGGGCCAGCGTATCGTGGTGATGCTCAACGGCAAGATCCAGCAGATCGATACGCCGCAGCGACTGTACGAATGGCCGGCGAATATCTTCGTTGCCGGCTTTATCGGTACGCCATCGATGAATTTTCTGCGCGGTCGGATCGGCGTCGACAAACGCACGTTGACGGACGACCACTTCAGCCTGACCCTGACCGGCGCCCGCGGCGATGCACTGGCCACACATGCCGGCACCGAAGCAGTGATTGGCGTGCGCCCCGAGCATCTGAGCTATCTGGCCGCGGACGATCCGGTCAACGAGAACGTGCTGTCCGGCATCGTCGAAGTGGTCGAGCCGCTCGGCTCGGTCACCATGATCCAGGTGCAGGTCGGCCCGCATCGGGTAACCGCACAGATCGAAAGCCATCTCACGGTAGCGATGGGCGACGCGATCCGCTTGCGCTGCCGGACCGACAAGCTGCAGGTATTCAATGCCACCAGCGAGCAATCACTGCTCAAGGCACCGGCTGCAGCTTGATGTCTAACGAACCGGCCATATCCAGCAACGCCTGACATCACGATCCAACTTTTCGATCCAAGAAGATTGCCGCCATGCAGAAGTTAAACGCCAGTACCCTCCATCAGCTTGATCCCGTCGTGGCCGTGCCGGCCTACGATCGCAGCAAGGTGGGTGTCGGTATCGTGCATTTCGGCGTTGGCGGCTTTCACCGCGCCCATCAGGCCATGTACGTCGACCAACTGATGAACGACGGGAAGGCGTTGGACTGGGGTATCTGTGGTGTCGGCGTGATGCCCGCAGACCAGCGCATGAAGACGGTGATGGACGCGCAGAACGGGCTCTATACGCTGGTGATCAAGCATCCGGACGGCAGCTACAAGCCACGGGTGATCGGTTCGATCATCGAGTACCTCTACGCACCGGATGATGTCAAAGCCGTGCTGGAAAAAATGGCCAACCCCGAGGTACGCATCGTCTCGCTGACTGTGACCGAAGGCGGCTACAACTTTCATCACGTCACCGGTGCATTCAATTTCGACAACCCGGACGTAAAACACGACCTGGTCGAGGGCGCTGCACCGAAAACCAGCTTCGGTCTGGTGACCGAGGCGCTGGCGCGGCGCAAATCCCGGGGCATTGCGCCGTTCACCGTAATGTCCTGCGACAACATCCAGGGCAATGGCGATGTGGCCAAGGCAACGTTCACCGCCTACGCGCGACGCAAGAACGCCGAACTGGGCGAGTGGATTGCCGAGCACGTGAAGTTTCCCAACTCGATGGTCGACCGCATCACTCCGGTCACCACCGATGCCGACCGCGACGAAGTCAGGCAGCGCTTCGGTATCGACGACGCCTGGCCCGTTGTGTGCGAACCATTCACCCAGTGGGTGCTGGAAGATCACTTCAACGACGGTAGGCCCGCATTCGAGGACGTCGGCGTGCAGATCGTCGACGAAGTGATGCCATACGAGCTGATGAAGCTGCGCCTGCTCAATGCCAGCCATCAGGCGCTGACCTATTTCGGCTATCTGGCCGGCTATCGCTACGCGCACGAAGTCTGCCAGGATCCGCTGTTCGTCGAGTTCCTCCTCGGCTATATGGTGGAAGAAGGCTCGCCGACGCTGTCGCCGCTGCCAGGCGTGGATCTCGACCTTTATCGTCGGACCTTGATCGAGCGCTTCGCCAACCCGCAGATCCGCGACACGCTGGCGCGGCTGTGCGCCGAAAGCTCCGACCGGATTCCCAAGTGGCTGGTGCCGGTGATCCGTCATCAGCTTGAGCATAACGGTGAGATCAAGCGCAGCGCAGCGGTCGTCGCCAGCTGGGCACGCTACGACGAAGGTACTGACGAGCAGGGTGAGCCGATCGAGATCGTCGACCGGCTGAAGAATCAATTGCACGCGATCGCGCAGAACAATCGCCGCCATCCGTTGGCCTTTATTGAAAACCGCGAGCTGTTCGGCGATCTGGTGGAACATCCCCGATTTGTTGCGGCTTACACCTGGGCACTGGACTCGCTACATCGCATCGGCGCGCGCGCCACGCTTGAAGCGCTCCGCTAAGCGCACCGTCCAGCCCCTGTCGAACAGGGTATAGCGACTAAGTGTATGGACGTTTAGACGCCCAAAATAAAATCCATCAACTCAATCGCGATCCCGCTGCCCGCGATGACCATGCGGCCGCTCGATCGGACGACCGCCGCGCTGGCGACGCAGCCTGGCCTCCAGCGTGGCCGCTTGTTCCTCGCGTTCGTCGTGCAGCTTGAGATAGTTGCGCCAGCGCTCGGGCGTCAGCTCACCGGTGTCCAGCGCCACTTGAATCGCACAGCCCGGCTCACTGCCATGACCGCAATCGGCGAAACGGCAGGTCTCGGCCAACACTTCGATGTCGGCGAACAGATCGAGGTTTTCCTCGCCGGTGAGTTTCAGCTCGCGCATCCCCGGCGTATCGATCAGGCAGCCGCCGCTAGGCAGCTGCAGCAACGCCCGGTGTGTGGTGGTATGACGTCCGCGGCTATCGTGCGTGCGCACCGAGGCAGTGGCCATGCGGTCGGCACCAAGCAACGTGTTGGTGAGCGTGGATTTGCCGGCACCAGACGATCCCACCAGCACCGCGCTGTCACCCGGCTTGAGGTACTGCGCCAGCAGCGCCACACTGGCCGGATCCTTGCTATTGAGCGGATGGATCGGCGTACTGTCCGGCAGGCGTGCGCGTAGCGCGTCGATCTGCTCCTGCGCATCATCGCGGGTATCGAGCTTGCTCAACAACACGACCGGCTGCGCACCCGAATCCTCGGTCAGCGATAGGTAGCGTTCGATCCGCGCTGGATTGAAGTCGCCATCCAGCCCGGTCAACACCAGCACGTAGTCGATATTAGTGGCAATCAGCTGCCGCTCGTAGCGCTCGCCAGCGGCGGCGCGAGAGAGCACCGTCCGTCGCGGCGACACAGTGACAATATGCGGCGGCATGCCGTCGGCCACCTCAACGAAATCACCGACCGCTGGGCGCTCACCCGGATCGATACCTCGCTTCAGAAAACGTCCGTCCGGCTGCGCGCCAAACAGGGTTTCGCCATCGTGCAATTCGTAGCCGGCCCGATGCTGGGCAACTACGCGGGCGAGTCGCAACCCATCCGCGGGCAGCACATCACCACGCCAGCCAATGCGTCGCAGGCGTTCGATCGATTCGGCATCACTCATGGGGGAGATCTGGCTTCACGGGTAAACTGATTATGCCCTGCCCTTGCATGGCCTGCCGATGAATCTTGATTTGCCACCGATTTGCCTGAACGATCCTCGCGCTGAACCACGGCGCGCTGCTAGCATCGAGGTTTCGGCCGCGGTGCCGGCCATAGAGATCATAAGGATATCGGCGTTGGCTTCGATGACACACGGTTTTACAGCACCCAGCTCCATAGCACCCAGCGCGCACCTGGCCGATGTGCGTTACGAAATCCGCGGCGCACTGACCCGACGCGCGCGCGATCTGGAGGCCGCCGGCCTCGACATCATCAAGCTCAATATCGGCAATCCCGGCCGCTACGGTTTCGAGGCGCCAGCGCATCTGCGCGAAGCGATCGCCAACCATCTGCATGACAGCGAAGCCTACGGTCACGAGCAAGGGCTGGAGATCGCCCGCGATACCATCGCCGCTCAGCAGCGTGCGCGCGGCGCGCGGCATGTCGATGCCGAACGCATCTTTATCGGCAACGGCGTCAGCGAGCTGATCGACCTCAGTCTGCGTGCACTACTGCAATCCGATGACGAAGTGCTGCTGCCCAGCCCCGACTATCCGCTGTGGAGCGCCGCGACGATCTTGAACGGTGGCCGGCCACGCTATTACCGCTGCCTGGCAGCCAACGGTCACTTCCCCGATCCGGACGAAATCGAGGCGCTGATCACCCCACGCACCCGTGCACTGGTGCTGATAAACCCGAATAACCCGACTGGCGCGGTGTATCCGCGCGCGTTGCTGGAGCGGCTGGTCGCCGTGGCGGCGCGCCACCGGTTGCTGCTGCTGAGCGACGAAATCTACGACGAGATTCTTTACGACGACGCGGTGTTCCAGCCACTGGCCGAAGTCGCCGGGGAGCTTCCCTGCATCAGTTTTGGTGGCCTGAGCAAGGTGCATCGTGCCTGTGGTTACCGGGTCGGCTGGATGAGCCTGTCGGGTGATCCGGCACGCACTTCGGCATATCGCGACGCCCTGCAGCTGCTCGCTGCACTTCGTCTATGCGCCAACGTGACTGCGCAATGGGCGGTGATTCCCGCCTTGCAGGACGCACCGACCATCGGCGCGCTGACCGTGCCCGGTGGCCGCCTGTATGAGGCGCGTCAGGCCGTGATCGACGGTGTCGCCGCCAGCGATTATCTGGATCTGGTAACTCCGGGCGGTGCGCTGTATGCGTTCCCGCAAATTCGCGCCAGCCGTATCGCCAGCTTCGACGACAACGCTTTCGCGCTGCGCCTGCTGGAGGAGGAGTCCGTATTGGTGGTCCCCGGCTCCAGCTTCAACGTGGCCGCAAGCCGGCATATCCGGCTCACCTTGCTGCCGCAACCGGCGCAGCTGCGCGAAGTGTTCGTGCGCATCGAACGGGTGCTGGGTCGGATGGCGGATCAGCAGCCGCTTCGCACTGTCGCTGCAGTCGCTTGAACGTCCCGATGGACGCCGCAGCTATCGAAAGTGACGTCCTGAAACATCCACGTCGAGCTTTGCTTTCATGATGCCCGCCATGCTGCCGCTTCACTACCTCGCCCTCGGCGACTCCTACACGATCGGCGAGTCGGTACCCGCCGAAGCCCGCTGGCCGTCGCAGCTCGTTCAACAGCTCCGGCGCAGCGGCGTGATGATCGATGACCCGCGCATCGTCGCCGTCACTGGCTGGACCACCGATGAGCTGTCGGCCGGCATGGATCAGGCGCAGCTGGCTCCCACCTACGATCTGGTGACCTTGCTGATCGGCGTCAACGACGAATATCGCGGCCGCCCCGCCAGCGACTATCGCACGGCCTTTGCCACGCTGCTGCAGCGGGCCATTGTGCTGGCAGGCAACCATCCTCAGCGGGTGATCGTGGTGTCGATCCCCGATTGGGGCACCACGCCATTTGCGCGTAATGATGCCAGAGGCGCGGCACGTATCGCCCACGAATTGGACGTCTACAACGCGATAGCACGGGACGAAACGACGCGTGCCGGCGCGCACTGGGTCAACATAACGCCGATATCGCGGCAGCATGCCGATCTGGTCGCCAATGACGGGCTGCATCCTTCTGCCGCCCAGTACACGTTATGGCTGGATACGATCTTGCCGATAGCTCGTCGGGCTTTGCGTCCCTCCCGCTAAGCACCGCATTCCTGCTCTTGCAGCTTGCCGCGTCGCAACAACACTGCAACCATTTCGCCATGCTTTGGTGACCTGATGGCCCGACACTGGGGTCCCGGTACCTACCGGAGTACTCGCCATGTCGAACTTTCACTGCCGTAGCGCCTTCATCTCCGATGTGCATCTGGGCACTCCAGACTGTAAGGCCAGCTATCTGCTCGACTTCCTGCGCAAGTTGCGCTGCGAAAAGCTTTATCTGGTCGGCGACATCATCGACATGGAAGCGCTGACCCGCCGACATTGGTGGCACGCGGACCATAGCGCCGTGCTGGCTGAGATCATGGCAATAGCCCGGCGCGGCGTCGACGTCACCTACATACCCGGCAACCACGATTGTCCATTGCGCGGTATGGCGGGACAAACCTTCGGCGGCGTCAAGATTCGACTCGACGCCATCCATGAAGGCGCCGATGGCCGCCGCTATCACGTCAGCCATGGCGACGAGTTCGATCCCGAGCAGGTCGGCCGCAGCTGGATGATGCATCTGGGTGAGGCGATGCACCGCTTCATTTGCTGGAGCAACCGCCGCCTGTATGGCATGCGTCGCCGCCTCGAATTGCCGTACGTGCCGCTGTCCATCATCATCAAGTCGCATATCGGCAAGGCACTGGCGTATATCCGCGCTTATGAAGATCGCGTCGCCGGTGACGCCGCCCAGCGCGGTTTCGATGGCCATATCTGCGGGCACATCCATTACGGGCAGGTACGAGAGATCGATGGCGTGTTGTACCTCAACGATGGCGACTGGGTGGAGCACTGCACCGCGCTGACCGAAGACCACACCGGCGCGATGGAGCTGATCCACTGGAGCGAGCAACCCACTGCTCTGGGCCGAGCCAGCCGGGAGCTGCTGCTACCCTCGCCGACGGCCGCCCTCGCACTCGCGCCACTGGCCGCACGCCGACGCAAACTCACCGAACTTCGGCCGGCTGCCTGAAGCTGGTCCAGGTATCGCATAAATAGTGGATTTGCCCGCCCTTTTGCTTGAACGCGCCGGACAATGGCGCCATATGGGATCATTGACCTCTTTGCTGGAGTCCTCCCATGTCCCTCGACAACGCCACCCGCGAACGTATTGAAACCCTGCTCAAGGACCACCGCGTGGTGCTGTTCATGAAGGGCGACCGTCGGCAGCCACAATGTGGCTTTTCCGCCGCCGCCACCAACATGCTCAATGAGCTGCTGCCCGACTACCACACGATCAACGTGCTGGAAGATCCGGAAATTCGCGAAGGCATCAAGGCCTATGGCGAGTGGCCGACCATTCCGCAGCTCTACGTCGAAGGCGAGTTGGTCGGTGGTGCCGACATCATCCGCCAGCTCTATACCAGTGGCGAACTGCACGAACTGTTTGGCGCGGCGAAACCCGACCGCACGCCGCCGGTAATCACCATCACCGATGCAGCCGCCGAGGCAATCCGCCAGGGTACTGCCAATGCGCAGGGCGTCGCATTGCACCTTGAGATCGGTCCCGATCACAGCGCCGGCTTTCAGCTGGCCCCGGCTGGCGATCACGACATCGTCGCGCACAGCAACGGGCTTGAAGTCCATTTCGACCCGGCGAGCGCGCAGCGCGCCAAAGGCATCGTGATCGACTGGGTGTCTACCGTGCAGGGCGAAGGCCTGAGCCTGAAATTTCCCGGCGCGCAGGAAATCAAATCCCTCACCGTGCACGAACTCAAGGCCCGACTGGCCGCAGACAACATCACCCTGATCGACGTACGCCCCGCCCACGGACGCGCCCAGGTGGCGCCACTGGCACAGGCTCGCGTGCTGGAAGAAGAAGGCTACGAAAGCCTCGCCGCCCTGCCCAAGGACACCCCGCTAGCGTTTATCTGCCACCACGGCATCTCCAGCCAGAGCATGGCCGAACGCTTCGCCGCCCACGGCTTCAGCGACGTCTCCAATGTGGAAGGTGGCATGGATGCATGGGCGACCGAAATCGATTCGAGCGTGCCGCGGTATTAAAATCACCGCTATCTGCCGCTAAAGGAAGTCCGCCCGCGGACAGGACGGGTTAAACTTACATGCTAAGGCGGGTCTGGGGCATTTACCTGCTGCTCTCCCGGATGGATGGCAGGAAGACACTCAACGCGCGCAAGTTAGAAACTTGCCGTAGCGTTCACTTCAACGGCTCGATCACGCCGTGAAACGGACTTTTGTTAGTGGCCTCGACAGAGTTATGCCGCTCCGCTCAGATCGATCATGGCCGGCGAGTAGCTCCCGCAGAGATCCGCCTCAGGATCTCCGCATTACAAGAAATTGCAACCTGTCGGAACGTATTTTTAGCACGAGGTCATTGCAAGCAAACCTCTTGACCCGGCTTATAATCAAAGCAATCGGTTTGCCTGATCACGAATCCAGACATGAATACTCCATCAAGTAGCAGCGCGGCATTAAGCCGCGAAACAGCACGTATGCACATACGTAATAAAGATTTACTTGTGGCAGAGCAATTTTACTGGCGTGTACTGGAAGAAAAACCCAGTGACATTGAAGCACTTCAATTTCTAGCCAATGAACATTTAGCACGCGGCGACATGCGCAAAGCAATCGAATTATTGATTCGAGCTCGTGACGCGCAACCGGATGATCCGGCCACGTTGCATCAGCTGGGTACTGCGCAGCTGGACGCACAAGACTTCGCATCAGCGGCACATAATCTTCGCAGGGCGCTTCAAATAGCACCCCGGATGTTTGTGGCACGACTACGTCTGGCCACCGCACTGGAAAATCTCGGGCAACCCCATAATGCATTGCTTGCCTATTTTCGAGCGATCAACGATGCGCAAACACAAGGTCGATGGCTGAACGACTCGACGACCGCCGCTGCGCTTCGCCAGCCAGTCAAGTACGCGATGGATTACGTAGACACTGGCAGAAAGCGGGTGTTTGAGGAAACGCTCGAACCGCTGCGGCAACGCTATAGTCGATCAGAACTTCGGCGTGTTGACCTGTGTCTGGCAATTTATCTCAACGAACAGCCGGCGAACTTGCCCGATCCGCGGCAGCAACCCAAGTTTCTCTATTTCCCGGAGATACCATCGCAACCCTTCTATCCGCGCGAACGCTTTCCCTGGCAAGCCGAGCTTGAGTCAGCCGGCGGCATGATTCGAGATGAACTACGCAACATCATGGCA
The DNA here is from genome assembly GCF_014207185.1 of Rhodanobacter sp. A1T4. Lineage (GTDB taxonomy): Bacteria > Pseudomonadota > Gammaproteobacteria > Xanthomonadales > Rhodanobacteraceae > Rhodanobacter. The sequence goes on along the minus strand of NZ_JACHCP010000004.1, from coordinate 48,098 downwards.
AAGCAGGACAGTCTCGAATCATTTCTTCAGTCGGGGCCACGAGACGACAACGATGAGTACCTGCAATCATCGGGCAATCAGGCAGCGGCATGGGACGCCTATTTTTTCCACCGCCACGGTGAGCGATACGACACCAATTGCGAACTTTGTCCGAACACTGCAGCGCTACTTGATTCAGTACCATTAGTGCGCATTCGAGAGCACGCGCCAGAAACGCTGTTTTCGGTACTGAGGCCAGGCACTCACATCATGCCGCATCGTGGCGTTACCAATACGCGCCTGGTTACCCATCTGCCGCTCGTCATACCAGCCGATTGCGCACTGCGTGTTGGCGGAGAAACGCACACCTGGAAGCAGGATCAGTGTGTAACTTTCGACGATACCTTTGAGCATGAAGCGTGGAATCGCAGCAACGAAACGCGTGTGGTGTTGATCATCGATAGTTGGAATCCTGACTTGAGCGAGGCGGAACGTGCTGCGGTCAGTGACCTTGTGGCAGCAATCGGCGACCTGAATCGAGCAGTGGCCATTTAATAATTTACGCTTTCCGGCAGGTAATCGAGCAAGCCATTCACTCGGATTACTCGCCATCTGAATTGCACACGCCACGACATAATTTCTAGGCGAACGCTTTTGTCATACGCATCATCAAAGAGGTTTTCATGGATCCCCGACTGCAAGGCTTGAGTCCTGATGCGTTGAAATACCTCATGGCAGCAGGCGAAGCGCTGGATTCAGGCCGCAGGGATCGAGCAGCTCAGCAACTTGAATTTGCCTCTGCTATTTACCCGGATCATCCCGAAGTTCTCCGTATGCACTCAGGGCTACTAAGCCTGCGTAATTTGCATTCCGATGCGATTAAAACAATGCAGCGGGCTATCAGACAAAGACCGCAAGACGCCCTGTATCACAACACCATGGGAACTCTGCTTGGAGCTGCCGGGGACTACGAATTGGCGACCAAGGCCTTGCAGCATGCTTGCGATCTGCAGCCCAGCATGGCTTTTGCCTGGTACAACCTGGGAGTCATGTTGACTCGCTGCGTCCGCAATGACGAAGCTATCTCTGCATTGCAGCGGGCTGTCAGCCTGGCGCCTGATCATTGGAATGCACGCGCGCTGCTGGCGGACATGCTGCGTACGCACGGTCGTATTGAAGAAGCAGAGTCCGAGTACCGTAGCTTGCTTCGCGAAAGGCCCACCACTGGCACTGCGTGGTGGGGACTCGCTGATCTCAGGACAACGCGTTTTAAAGCTGAAGATATCCAGCAGATGCAGGTGGCGGCACAAGATCCTCATGCAAGCATCGACGACTTGATAGCCATCCGCTTTGCCCTGGCCAAGGCCTTGGAAGACTCCAGCCGCTACGCGGATTCACTGGCCGTACTTGCCGATGCCAATGCAATGGCGCGAAGTCGGCAGGAATGGGATGCGAGCGCGTTTTCCCATAGCGTCGCTGTCATCAATGCTGCATTTTCGCCGCCGCCGGCCTCGGCAGACGCCGCTATCGGTCAAGAGGTGATATTCGTCACCAGCTTGCCCCGCTCCGGCTCGACTCTCGTGGAACAGATTCTTGCCTCACATTCGTCGGTCGAAGGTGCTGGCGAATTACCTGACTTGCCGCTTGTGCTCAACGAGGAATCGCGTCGCCGCGACATGCCCTTTCCACAATGGGTATCTGCGATGCAACCCGCCGATTGGGAGCGTCTTGGTCGTCGTTATCTCGAACGTACCGCACGTTGGCGAAAGCACCGGCCGGTGTTTACCGACAAATTACTCAACAACTGGATGTACATCGGCGCAATACGCGCGATGCTGCCTTCGGCACGCATTATCGTTTGCCGTCGCGATCCGCTGGAAACCTGCTTTTCGTGCTACCGCCAGCATCTCGCAAACAACGAATACACGCGCACATTCGATGATCTGGCGAGCTTTTGGCAAGATTTCGATCGAAACGTGCATGACGCCATCGGCACTCATTCGTCTCACGTCTTTGACCATCAGTACGAAATTTTGTTGGCGGACCCTGAAGCCCAAGTCCGCCGATTGCTGGATTTTTGCGACCTGCCGTTCGAACCGGATTGCGTGAACTTTCACGAGACAAAGCGCGAAGTACGCTCACCGAGCGCCACGCAAGTGCGTCAACCGCTGCACGATACGTCTCGTGCGATGCGCTACGGTGCGCTGCTCGATCCGCTGCGTTCAGCGCTAGACATGCCGTTGTGGCAATAGGGCCGAGAGCGAAGCAATGAATGGCGTAAGTGCAATGGTGTTCTCTTGATGCAGGGCGCCGATGACCCGAATCGCGCGGAGCCAGATCGCCGGCGTGCGCATGGCGGGCTATTTGATACGCAACTGACAGAGCTCAACGGATCCCTGGAGGCGGACTGGCTGGAGCGCGCACGCACGCTGGTGGTAAGTAACGATATTGACGCCGCGGCTATCGTACTTACCTCCGCTATCGCTGCGCATCCTGATTCTTCTGATCTGCGCCTGGCGCTCGCAGGTGTCTATCAGCAGAACAGACACTTTGCCAAGGCTGAAAAGCTCTTGCGTGAGTTGCTAACTCAATATCCGGATAATGTCGCAGCAAGTTTCTTGCTGGCACGTATGCTCAGCCACCAGGGACGCCTTCAGGCGATGGCGTCAACGTTGCGCGGGTTGTTTCACCATGGGGTACATGACGCTGACCTGGTGATTCAAGCAGTGGAGCTGCTGGACGAAGGCGGCAGACAGACTGACGCGGCAGCGATCTGCGAAGATGAAATTGCTGCAGGATCAGCCGACCCGCGGCTGCACGCCTATGCTGGCATGCTGCACATCCAGCTGGGAGAGTTTGAGCAGGCCAGGGAAAGGTATATGTACGCCGTTGCCAATGACAAAAGGGCGTTTGAATGGAATATCCCGATAGGCCTCAGCAGCCTTCAGCGCTACGAGGATCTCAGTCACGCAGACTTCGAGTTGTTTCGGAATGGACTGAAGCAATTTGACCTGAACGATCAGGCGCGTACATCGCTGCAGTTTGCGCTTGGCAAGGCACACGACGATATCGGCGACTTTGCCCAAGCTGCCCGGTATTTTCGTGATGCCAATGCCATGGTGCGGGCGACCAACCCATGGTCTCGCAAGCACTGGCAACACGCCATCGCGTCACGCCTGGTGGCTAAAGCCAGGCCGTGCAGAGGAGATTTTTCGACCGATTGGACACCACTTTTCATTGTCGGTGTACCGCGTTCGGGAACCACTCTCACCGCCGAGCTTTTGTCGCGACATCCGGACGTCTGCAATCGCGGTGAACTCCATTGGCTACCCAAAGTCGCTCAGCAGCTCGAACTCACAGGCCACGACAACACCGCACAGCTGGAGCATGCGACGTCCATCTACGAGGCACAGTTGCTTCAGGATGACGACACTGGTGCAAAATGGTTTATCGATAAAGAACCACTCAACTTGCTGCGGCTGGATTTGATCATGGCAATGTATCCGAACGCCCGGATCATTTTCTGTCGGCGCAATTCACGAGATACGGCGCTGTCTCTGTGGTCACAATATTTTACCGGGGGCGCCCAAGCTTACGCCTATGACCTGGTTGATATCGCCACAGTCATTCAGAGTTGTAACCGGATGATGTCGCATTGGCTAACGCGATATGCGCGCTCCATACACGTGGTGCATTACGAAGAACTGACGTCCAATCCGACTTCGTGCGTTAGCCAACTGGCTTCATGGTTGGGACTATCGGAATGCGATTATCTCAATACGAAGAACCGACAAGCCAGTATCAACACGGGAAGTCTCTGGCAAGCACGCCAGCCTGTCTACATCCGCTCCGTGGAGCGTTGGCGCAATTACGCGCCTTATTTACCCGAATTGCTTCGGATCCCGATCGAGTAAGTGCAAGCTACGTACTCGAGGCCATAACTCCGAGCCAGCCGATCCGAGTCTCGCTTAATACCCGAACAAGCGAAGTTTTTTCAACGCGCACCCGGGAAAAGAAGGTAAAGCGACAAGATATATTTGTCTCCTGACACCGGGGGGCGCCCTGCATGCTGATACATCCAGTACGGAGGAAACATCAGCAGTCGTCCCGCACGCGCCGGTATCTTGATGCCAAGATCACAGAACTCCGTTTCACCACCCTCAGCCACATCATTCAAGTACCAGAGAAAAACCAGGTAACGATTCGCCACCTCGTAAATCGCATCGAAATGTGGCTGAAAAGCTTCACCTGCCTCCGCACGATAGCGCTTGATACGCATCTCTGAAATCAACGGCGTCCGAGGCACCGGGAGAGTCAGGCCAAGCCTCTCGTTATAAATCGCCAGATGGTCTTCAACCTGCTTGTAGAAAAAGCCCTTGAACGCATCGTCAGCAATTGCTGAGATATCTAGTTCAGTCCATGAACTGTCGTCCAGTCCTGCGCGCCAGCCCGGGCTGCGAACAAGGTGGCGCTCGGTGGTTTGCTGGAATGAAGCAATCAACTGGTCGCAGAACGGCCGTGGCAACGCGGCGTCGAAAGTTTGAACGAAACTCCTTGCGTTCAATGCGGACCACGAATCCCTACAAGGCATCTGCTCAGCTGTCATAACCCCAGTGCTCCATGACTCCCTTCAACGACGGGAGTAAAGGTTTGAATGCGCTTTCGTAACGCTGCCAACGACCAACGGCAGTCTTGTTGGGCGGCTGCGTAACCTGCGCATAGCTCGGCGTGCTGATAAAACCTTTTTGCTGCGCATGCAGATGAAAGCCATGGAGCGCAGCCGCATCGTCGATTTTGATAAACGCGCCGATACGATCAACCTCGGTATCAAAATTGTCCAACAAATCTTCATAGCGAAGATGGAGTACGCGCGGCTTCAACAGCCGCTCGTGATAGATCCAGTACTGCATGGCGTTAACGTAACCGCGCGCCAGCCGCTCGAGTGACGAACATAAAATCTGGAATGCGGGTGAACGAAAGTTCTGCATGTAGCAACTCAAAATTACGTCGCATGGATGACGCAATGCCAGAATGATCGGCGCATCGGGGAAAAGCCGGCAAATAAGCGGTAAATGCAAAAGAGTAAGCGGATTCTTGTCGACCAGGCGTTGCCCCGGCTTGAACACCACTTTGGACTTTACCTGATCCCAATAAAGCTGCCTTAGAGACTCGCATGTTGCAGAGTCGAGCTCACCCAGCGCTTCGGGATAGAGATAGCCAAGCTCGACCACTTTGTCGGAAACATTCTGCATGAACGGCTGCTCATCCATCGAAACCAGTGCCGGATGCGCATCCAGCATCTGTTCAAGCATCGTGGTGCCAGAGCGTGGAAATCCGACAACAAAAATTGGCGGTGGTGATATTGATGAGTCCCGCTCTGCGATTTCCCAATCCGCTGTTTGAGCAGGTGTCATGCGCAACAGTGCAGGCGCTATCGGCTGCACTTCGGGCAAGAGTAATTCGGGTGCCAGCTGTGCTGCACCGACCAGTTGCAGCGAATGGGCTTTCTCCAGTGCAGACAGCACCGCGGCTTGATCACCCGCCTTGTCACACGCTTTGGCCAATGCGAAGTAAAGGTTGCTCCGATGTCTCGGATCAAGAGTCAGATCAAGCAAGCGCTCCAGTAACTCGCGCGTTACTGCCGGCTCTTTGCCACGTTGGGCCATTACGCCCATAGCGCCGATCACTTCATTGCGTTCATTTTCGTCGGTGATCTTCTCTGGATCGGGCAAGTTAGCCAAAATGGCTTTCGCCTCGTCCAGCCGATTGACGCGCTCTAACAGCAAGACCTTTCGAACTAGGGAGCGCGTCTGGAAACTATTGGTGTCCAGCAAATCATCAAGTAGCTGTTCGGCCTCAATGGTTCGCCCCAGTTGGGCCAATAACCACGCCAAATCCAGACGAAGCTCACCGTCCAGCAACGGCCACCGCCGCCAGTCGGCAATCAGCATTTCAAGCGTTTTATTGTCACCGCATTCATAGCAAGCCATCGCGGCATAGATGCAGATCTGGATGTCGTCTGCACGTCCATGCGTTGCACGGAGCAGATAGTCACGGGCCTTGGGATAGTCGGATTGCTCTTTGTATAACAGACCCAGGTTGCCGAGGGTGACCGCGTTATCCGGCGCCAGTTTCAGCGCGACCTGATAAGCCCGCTCAGCCTCCGCAGGTTGGCCGGCTTCCCGAAGTGTGGTGGCGTAATTATTCCAGTGCTCACTAACCGCTGGATACAGCCAGGTCAGCCGCTCGTAGACCACCGCCGCTTGTACCGAGCGCCCCTGCTGTTGGTGAGCCATGCCTAGCAAGGTCAAAGCCATCTCATCGTCAGGATCCGAATCCAACAGCCGCCTGCACTCGTTTTCGGCAAATGCCGCGTGGCCGCTCTGCAGGAGCGCCATAACGCTTTCTATATCGGATTCAGCCATTACCCAGCCTGTAGGTTTTGCGTAAAAAAACCGCGTGGCTCTCGCCACGCGGTCTTGATTATAGCGATGCAAACTTGGATCAGAACGACACGGTGATGCGACCCCAGAAATAACGACCGATGGTGTCATACGTGTTGACGTCGGTATTGGAGTTCAACACGTTGTTCTGATACATCAGCGGTGGCTGCGTATCGAACAGGTTGTTGACGCCAAAGTCGAAGCGGGTGTGGTACGCCGCGAGGTTATAGCCGATGGACACATTGTGATAGATCTGCGGTCCGAAATTGAGCACCTGACCGGGAACCTGCCCCTCAGCCGAGAAGCCCTGGCTAATATCTGGCGAGCCGATCCTTACAGTGCCGATGTACTGCGTGCGCCAAGTGGCATCCCATGGGCCATCAGTCCATGTGAGCGAGCCGAGTCCGCGCCAGCGAGCGAAGTTACCATAAGCAGCGTTGTTGCTGTAGAGACCGGCAAGATGCTCAACGACATCGCCCGCCGTACCTGGCGCCGTGTCATTGTCGTAGCGGATCAGGTAAGTCGTATCCAGCGACAGTGTAAGGTCACCGTAGTTCTGGCCGAGCACATCAAAGTGCGGAATCTTGTACTTGAAGCTGCCGTCGACACCCTTGGTGTTGAGCTCACCAAGGTTTACCGTCGGCGAATTGATGTAGTTGATGGTGCCGTCGGTGTTTCGATGAATGAACGAGCAGAACGGGCTGCTCGCATTGTTGTAGCAGCTGGTAAGCACGGTCTGGGCACCGAGCGGTGTGATCGTGTCGTTAAGCTGCACGCGATACAAATCAACACTGGCCGAGAAGCCTGGCAGCCAGCTCGGATCGTACACAGCACCGAAATCGAACGACTTGCCGTACTCCGGCTTCAGATTGTATCCAGCAACCTGCGAGCCGGATACCACGGCCGTCGTCTGTGAACCTTGCTGCACAAAGCTGCCGTTGGTCGGCACGTTGGCGCAGGCCGCCGCATGACCACCGGTATAGCCGACGCAGGGATCGTTTACCTGCGGAGCGCTACCGGCACCGCCGGCATAAAGATCGGCAACCGTCGGCGCACGGAATACACCGTCCATTGTGCCGCGCAGCAGCAAGTCGTTGAACGGACGCCACTCCACAGCAAACTTGTAGTTCGTCGTGCTGCCTGCCAACGAATAGTCGGAATAGCGGCCGCCAATCGTCACATTAAGTGACTTGATCAGTGGCACATCCGCCAGCACCGGGATAAACAGCTCGGCGTAGGCTTCCTTGTAGTTGTAGCCGCCAGCAAGCGGAGTCGAACAAGCCGATTGCGAGATGAAACAGGTACCGGAGACACCAGTCGTCTGTGCGATGTAGTCAACGCCGTTGTTCTCATATTCCTTGTCATAGTCAACGCCGACGGCCAAGCTGACCTCACCGGCGGGCAGGCTGAACAGGTTGCCGTTGGCGCCGGCCTCGTAGCGCTTGGAGATGTAGGTCTCATTGTAGAAAGCGTTAGCGCCGTAAGCCTTGAGCGCGGCAATCGTTTTCGGATCGTTGACGTTGAAAATATTGATCGGCGTACAGTTGGCAATCGGCGCAGCAGCCGTTCCGCAGGTTACAACGCCCGTGGTCGGGTTCAGGAACGATGGGCCAAATGCGCCCGATGACTGCAGACCGTTCAAGTAAAGTTGACCTAAGGACTCCTTAGACTGACTGACATGACCGTAATCGATGTCGGCGTTCCACTGCCAGCTGCTATCCGTACCAAAGTTGCCCTTGAGCCCCGCAATTGCCTGAGCAGTGGTAGTGCTATAGGTAGTGACGCGCTGACCCAGAGTCGACAAGCGCGTTTTGTACTCGTTTGCGCCCGGACCGAACGTAGTGCCCGGATAGGGGTTGTAATAACTGTTTGGAGAGATGGTGACGCCATCGCTTTGGGCATCGAACGGCAAGGGGGCCAAGGCATATTGCGACGACGTCTTGTTGTAGAACGCGTCGAAGTATCCCTGCACGTTGTCCGAGAAATTATAGTTGGCCAGCGCAAAAACGTTGGTACGCTCTTGCGGTGTTTCGATCAGATTTTGGGCTTGATAGTTGTAACCATCAGCGGAGGTATAGCAACGATAGTTAGCAGCCGTCACCTTGCCCGGCTGGGTACTTGAAAGAGTCGCATTGCCATTGCCATTTCCGGCGCACCCTGATGGCGTCGCTCCGGCAGGCAACTGCAGAAAGCCGCTAGGAGTGCGCGAGGAACCGCCGTTGTAGACGGAGCCGGAAGAGAAATACGTGGCGTTCTTGGAAAAATTGCGAGCCGCCGAAGAGATTTCGTCGGTTTTGTTGTAGTCGATGCCTGCAACAATGTTGCCCTTGTCAGACGAGGTACCAAACGTCGCGGTATAGCCCGAGGTATCGCCGTCGGCGCGATCCGACTGACCAAAGTTGGTGCTGATCTGCGCACCCTGATAGTCGTTGCGCAGAATAAAGTTGACCACGCCGCCAATCGCGTCGGAACCGTAGGTAGCCGATGCGCCGTCCTTCAGCACTTCGATACGCTCGACCATGCTGGCCGGGATCGCATTGACGTCATTGTTGACGACACGCTTGCCATTCACCAGGATCAAGGTGCGCGCTGAGCCGAGGCCGCGCAGTGAAACGGTGGATGAGCCCGCGCCGCCGCCGTTATTGACGCGTGGGTTCGTCGCGTCACCCGATACCGAGGGAATTTCCTGGATCAAGTCACCCAGGGTCACCTTGCCGCTGGCCTGGATTGCGGCGCGGTCGATAACCTGCACCGGGTTGGATGTTTCCAGATCAACACGGCGAATGTTCGAGCCGGTAACAACGACGGTATCCAGCGACGTGGTCTTTTTGGCAGGCTGGCTGCTTGCATCTGTGGCAGGCGTAGTGCTCGAATCCTGAGCGAACACGGTGCTGGACGCACCAGCAGCGATGACAGCACCCAGCGAAAGCGCCAGGCGAACCGATGAAGAAAGTTTTGTGACCCCAAGTTTCATAAACGACACCCTCCGATTAATTATCACCATGGGTCAGAAAACGTTCTGCCCAAAAACCGCGACTCGGCCTAAAGTTCCCCTAGACCAATGAATTCCCGACCACAAACTACAAACTCGACCCGATACTAACAGGCAAATAACGTTTCGTGAACACTCCGCACACCCAAATCAGCTGGCAGACCGCATTCTACGGTTACCACCAACACTCCAGATTCAGAACCGCGTGTTTAACGAAGCGTCACCCTCAGAGCTTCTTTATCACGCCTCTTTTACGCGTTGTCAACATTTTTTGTACATGAACGGCCTTGTTTAACAACCTTTTATTAGCCTTCTTGTCCCGTCATGGCGCCATCTGTCGTAGCAACTGGTTACTCGGGTTGCAGTGGCTCAGGTAGTGGCTTAGGCAACACCAAGCTGCTCGGAATCACCCCTCCCCAAGGCATCTGATCGACTGATCGGGGTGCCGTACGACCTCAATTTGAAAGTACAGGACACGCAAAAGCGGATCGGGCGGCATGCCACTGACCGTTGAAATCCAGAACGGGTTGAATTTACTTGGGCCCTTGACCAACCCCGGAGCGGTCATTCCCCCTGCACTCTCGGCATGACATGACATGCTATGTTTCGCCTGCCTTTGATGATGGGGAAGCATGATGCGAATGGGTCTGGCTATCGACGCAGCTTGCGATCTGTCGCAGGCCTTTTTGCAGCAGCACAATATCTTCGTGATGCCGATCACCGTCCGGGTGGATGGCGAAGTGTTCATGGACGATCGCGAACCGGCCGAGATGCAGCGCTTCATCGATCGTCGTCTTGGCAGCCGCAGCCACTCCGCAGAAACAGAGCCTTGCTCCGTTGAAGAGATACAGGACCTGTTCCTGGGCAAGCTGGTACTCGAGCAAGACTGCTTGTTTTGCCTCACGATCATGGCCACGCGCAGCCCGATCAATGAGCATGTGAATCGCGCGAGCTTTGCCATCCTGAAGAACTACCGAAAGGTCCGGGAAGCCGCTTCGATGCCAGGGCCATTCATGATGCGCGTCATTGATACGCGCAACATTTTTGCCGGTTCGGCACCGGCGGTATATGAAGCGGCTCGAATGATCGAGGCGAATGAACAGCCCGCCGCTATCCGCGAGCGCCTGACCTTCGTTGCAAACAACAGCTACGGCTACATGTTGCCGAGAGACCTCTATTACCTGCGCGCACGCGCCAAGAAAAAGAACGACCACAGCGTGAGCTTGTTCAGTGCAGTGCTGGGTTCGGCGCTGGATATCAAACCGCTCCTGCGCGGCTATCGCGGTGAAACCGGCCCGGTCGGCAAGGTCCGCGGTTTCGATCACGGTGCAGAAACGCTATTCACCTATGCCGCCCAACGGGTGCGCGCCGGCCTTCTCGTACCTTTTGTATGCGTGAGCTACGGCGGGGACCTCGGCCTGCTGCCGACGTTGCCGGGCTACGCCGGCTTGCAGGCGGCTTGCCAGGAATGCGGCGTCAAGTTGATGGAAGCTCCAATGAGCATCACCGGCATGGTCAACGTCGGCGAAGGTGCAGTGACACTTGGTTTCGCTGCCGAAGAGCATGTCGCGGATTTCTAGCGTCCGCGGAGCGGTCCTGAGTGCCTGCTTCGCGTCGTCACGGCGACCACCGACGATTCAGAACCCGTAATTGAGAAACCCGCCATCGACCGCCAACACCTGGCCAGTGATGTAGCTAGCCGCAGGTAAGCACAGGAAGGCGATCGCGGCAGCCACTTCCTCCGGCTCGCCGATCCGCTTGAGCGGCGTGCGATCGAGTACCTCATCCAGATAATCGACATCTGCCAGCGCGGGCTCCGAGCGCTGCGTGCGGATATACCAAGGCGCCACCGCATTGACACGAATGCCATCAACCGCCCACTCGGCGGCGAGATTGCGCGTGAGCTGATGCAGTGCCGCCTTGCTCATGCCGTAGGCCGAACCAGTACGCACATGCGTGATGCCGGAAACAGAACCGACGTTGACGATCGCCGCATTCGCATGTTGCACCAGTTGCGGATGCGCCAACCGACACATCTCGAAGGCGGAAAAGACATTCTGTTCGAATATCTGGCGGCATTCGTCGCTGCGGTAATCCAGCGTCGCCAGCGGCTGATTGCCGCCGGCATTGTTGACCAGCAGCGACAGCGGCGCGCCGAGATCGGCGATCCAGTCGAACACGGCGAGGCGCTCTTCGGCTTGCGTCAGGTCGGCGCCGAAGGCCAGTACCTCGACGTCGGGGAAATCATCGGCAAGCTCCACCATCACCTGTTCGAGATAATCCGGATCGCGCGCTACCAGCAGCAGATCGGCACCGAGCCCGGCCAGTTCGCGCGCGGCAGCGTAGCCGATGCCCTTGCTGGCACCGGTGATCAGGGCGGTATGGCCTTGCAGTTGCCAGGCATCGGTGCGGCTGTTCATGCGAGCAGCTTAAAGCGTCCGCAGCCAAGGTGCATCGGTTTGGTGACTGATCAGAACGACGCCTTGCCTGGGCGCGCCTAGCGCAGGACACTCGGCACTTCAACCACGCGCGAGAAGTCTCATGAAGCTGCTATCAATCTTGCTCTGCGTCGTTGCTCTTGGCGCCTGTTCCAACAAGCCACCCGACCCCATTGCCAAGGCCCCACCGGTCGCTACGCCGTTCGACGCCATGCGCGCGGAAGAGCAGCGTGCGAAGGACGTGCAGAAAACCGTCGACAAGCAGGCCGAGCAACAACGCAAGCAGATCGAAGCGCAGCAGCAATAACTGGGCTTTGAGCGAGAGTGCGGTTAACCCGCTCTCGCTGAAGTCTTTGGTTTAATGCGGACTGCAAAGGCAGTCCGCATAAATATTGGGCGTACCCGCCTTGGCGTTGCGCAGCAACTGCAGCTCCGGTGACAGCGCCGGCAGTTCGGCGACCCAACTCGGCAGGTGCACACCCCACGACTGCAGGATGCGCACGCTGGCACTCTGGTTAAGACCGATCAGAAAACGCTGGAAGCTACCCTGTGGTGGCTCGACGTAACGGACAGGATAGTCAGCGTCCAGCTTAGCGAGACTGGCAGCATCCGCCACGGCATTGTTCAGCCCTCCCAGCTGATCGACCAAGCCGCGATCGAGCGCCTGCTGTCCGGTCCACACGCGGCCCTGCGCAATCGCGTCGATCGACTCGTAGCTTTTGCCGCGCGCCTTGGCCACGTTGCCGACAAAGTCGTGGTAGCCCTTGTTGATGATCGCCTGGATCACTGCGCCGACTTTCGGGTCGAGCGCGCGGGTGATGTCGAACGCGCCGGCCATTGGTCCGGTCGCCACACCATCGCTCTGCACCCCGAACTTGGCCAGCGTATTGGGTATCGAGTAATAAAGACCGAAGATGCCGATCGAGCCGGTAATGGTGTTTGGTTCGGCAAAGATCTTGTTGGCGTTCATCGAGATCCAGTAGCCGCCACTGGCCGCCACATCGCCCATCGAGACCACAACCGGAATACCGGCCTCGCGGGTCAGTTGTATTTCGCGACGGATCTGCTCGGCCGCAAATACTTCGCCGCCGGGCGAGTTGACGCGCAGCACCAGCGCCTTGGTCTTGCGGTCCTCGCGCGCGGTGCGGATCAGCGCGGCGGTGGACTCGCCCCCGATCGAACCCGGTGATTGCTTGCCGCTGGCGATCTCGCCTTCGGCCACCACGATCGCCACGCCCGGATCGAATACGCTGGTCGTGCTGGACTGACTGGCGAGGTATCGCGTCTGGTCGACCTGGCGGAAGCTGCGACCCTTGTCGTCGGCCGGCACACCTTCCTTGCGCAGCATCGAAATCAGTTCGGCACGTGTGGCCAGACCGTCAATCAGGTGTTCGTTCAAGGCCAGCTGGGCCAGATCACCCTGCGTACTCATGATGGTCTGCGGCAGGTTGTCGATGTCGGCGCGCAGCGCGGCTGGCTCAATCTTGCGCAAGGCGCCAACCTCGGCGAGATACTCGTCCCACAAGCCGCCCATCCAGTAGCTGTCCGCCTGCTTCGATTCCGGCGAAGCCTGTTCGAGTATGTATGGCTCGGCTGCACTCTTGAACTGACCGACACGGAACAAATGCACGTCGACGCCAAGTTTGTCGAGCAGGCCTTTATAGAAGAGGCGGTAATCGGCCAGACCGGTCAGCATCACGCCGCCCTGCGGATCGACCAACAGACGATCGGCGTGCGCGGCCAGGTAGTACTGGCTCTGATCAAAGTTCACCGCCCACGCGATCACCGGCTTGCCGCTTGCGCGGAAGCGATCCAGCGCTGCGCCGACCTCGCGTAGCGCGGCAAAGCCGCCGCCCTGCAGATCGTCCGGCATCAGCAGAATGCGGGTGATGCGCTTGTCCTTCGCTGCCGCGTCGATCGCTCCAACCAGATCGCGTACCTGAACCTGCTTCGGCTCGTTGCCGGAGAAACTGTCCAGCGTACGCTGCAGCGGATCGATGCTGTACTGCTCGACCAGTTGCCCCTGCGGCTTGAGCACCAGCACGCTATCGTTCTGCAGCGTGCGCGATGTACGCCCCGCGCTTCCGCCGGCGGCAATGCCAATAATCGCCACCACCAGCACAAATAGAAAGCTGAAAAACAGCAGATTGATAATCACCAACCGCACGATATTGATGCCGCGCCCAAACGTGCGGATAAAAGCCCAGAAACCGCGTGGACGGCGGGGCGGCAGAGGTGGCGTCATGCGTGCTGCTCGTGTGGAGTAATGGAATGAATGATCGGTGGGCTCAGTGGCCAAGCGTAGCGGGTAAGGCCGGCTCGGTCACTGCGGCATGCTGCCAGCGCTCGCGCCACGCGCTGCGCCAGAATCGCACGAACAACATCACCGCGGCGACCGACAAGCCGGCGATCAACCCTACCCACATGCCACGGGCACCCATGCCCTGCCGAAACGTCAGCCACCAGCCCAGCGGCATGCCGATCATCCAGTAGGCAAACAGGGTGATCGCCATCGGCACGCGGGTGTCCTTGAGACCGCGCAGCGCGCCATTGGATGCCACCTGGATACCGTCGGAAAACTGAAACAGTCCGGCCAGCATGATCAGCTGTACCGCCAGCGCAATGACCTTGGGGTCATGTGTGTACAGCGAGGCGATGAAGTGCGGCAGACTCAGCATCAGCGCGGCCGAAACCAGCTGCGTGCCCAGCGTCAAACCGATGCCGCAAAACCCCGCATAACGCACGCCGCGCGCATCACCGCGGCCTACCGCATTGCCCACCCGTACGGTAATCGCCATCGCCAGCCCCAGCGGGATCATGAAAAACAGCGAAGCAATATTGATCGCCACCTGATGGCTGGCGATCACACCTTCGCCCAGCGAGCTGATGATCAGCGCTGTCGCCACGAATAGCCCGGCTTCGGCCAACAGCGTTACCGCCATCGGCAGACCGACATGCGCCAGCGCAGCAATCCGCCGTAGGTGCGGCCATTCGAAATGATCGACTAGCCCCAGGCCGCGATAGTTGGGATGCCGCAGCACATAGATGCCAAGGCCCAACATCTCGATCCAAAGCACCGCAGCGGTGGCCATGCCGCAGCCGTGCGCGCCCTGCGGCGACAAACCGAACTTGCCGAACATCAGCACGTAACCCAGCGGCACCAGCAATGCCAAACCACCCAGGCTGAAATACATCGATGGGCGAGTCAGCGACAGCCCCTCGGACAAACCGCGCAATGCGAAGTAACAAGTGAGTGCAGGCGCTCCCCAGCTGATCGCCAGCAGAAACGCCTGCACATCCTGGCGCAGGCTTGGCGTCACGCCCATCAGCTCGATCAACGGCATGGCATGACGCACCGCGAACCACAGCAGCACACCCATGCCGAACGCCAGCCATAGCGCCTGGCGAAATACCGCGCCTACCTCGAGCCTCCGGCCGGCGCCATCAAGCTGGGCCACCCACGGTGGCACCGCCATCATCATGCCGATGCCGCTGACGATTACCAGCGACCAGATATTGGCACCTACAGCTACTGCAGCAAGCACATGCTTGCTGAAATGGCCCGCCAACACCGTATCGATCACGTTGCTGCCGATCGCCGCCAGCTGGGCCAGCACCAACGGCAGCGCAAGGCGCACCGTGGCACGCATCTCGTGCATCAGGCGCACGCGTTCGGGACGGAAGGGTTTCATCGACGTCGTGTATTCATGAGCGACGCATTCTACCCGAGCCATAGGAGTGGGCTGTTTACGCCGCCTGTGCAAAGATCGCCATTGCGCCGGATGGGACCGGATGGGGATTCAATGAAGCAGCTCAACAGCTACGAAGGGCAGCACTGCGCCAATTGCGGCACGGCCATGCAGGGCGAGTTCTGCCACGAATGCGGCCAGTCGATCCACAGTGTGATCAAGCCGATGCACGGCATGATCGAGGAAACGGTGGAAACCCTGCTGCACATCGACGGTCGCATCGTGCACACGCTGCCGCCACTACTGCTCAAGCCTGGCTTTCTGACCCTGGAATATTTCAGCGGCCGGCGCGTGCGCTACATCGCGCCGTTCCGGTTGATGTTCGTACTCTGCGTGCTGGCTTTCTTCGTATTTCACCTGGCCTTGGACAACATGGCTTCGCGCAGCCTCGCCAGCATCCAGCCGCAGACCCATCTTAAAAACGACCTGTTCAAGGATGCGGACACACCGGCCGAGGTACGCGAGGAACTGCGTATCGAACTCGACAACATGGAGAAGATTCGGAACTACGAGGTCGTGCCCAAGTACGCCGCCACGGAATTGGCTCTCAGCGAACAGAAGATGCGTCAGGCCGCCAACAAGCGACTGACTGATCTGGGTGCGGCCCCCATGTCCGCCGCTTCGATCGCTGCGCCGGCGGTGGCAGCTTCAAAAGACGACGACAACGAGCCCTTTCCCGATGGCATGGATAACTCCGGCCACATGTCGGAGCCATTCCACATCGCATGGCTGCCGGACATGGTCAACGAGCGACTGACGCTCTGGGCGACGCGTGCCCTCGCCAACTGGCGGACGTACAAGCATGGCGATGCGAGATCGAGTGAGGAAGCCAAGCAGCGCATGATCAATGGCGTCTTTGGCACACTGCCGCAGACGATGTTCGTGCTGATCCCGATCTTTGCGGCGATGCTTGCGCTGTTCTATGTCTTTCGCCGCCGGCTCTACATGGAGCATTTGATCGTTGCCCTGCACAGCCACGCGTTCCTGTTTCTCAGCCTGCTGCTGATCTTGCTGGCAGGCATGTTGTCCACCTGGCTGAAGCCGCATGGCGCATGGATGGCGATAACGCTCGATTGGGTGGAAATCCTGCTGTTCTGGTGGATTCCGATCTATCTGCTGATCATGCAGAAGCGGGTTTATCGACAAGGCTGGCCGATGACGGTGCTGAAATACCTTTTTATCGGCTGGTGCTACTGCTGGCTGCTGCTGTTTGCCCTGATCATCGCTTTCGTACTGGGTTTGGCGCATTGAAGAGTGAAGTCCGCGCACAACTGCTTGGGGCGACTTAACCTGTTACGCCAAGCCACCCAGCAGCTCTTGGAATGGGGTTTTGCACAGCGTCACCGGGCTGTCAAGCAACATGAAAGCTCTTTGTCAATTGCGTGAACAGTTGATGACGCGTGTTTGCAAACAATTGATTAAAAACATATTTTTTCCTTGATGAAAACTTGGTCAAGTTGTCCCGAAGGGCGCTACGGCGCGCCTAGAAGGCTGCGCTCCCCTTTGCATCCACAGACTTATCCACAGCTCTTGTGGATAAGCATAAAACCTCACCAACCAGAGTCACTTAGCCCAGATTTCTCGATAGTCGGGCAGCTCGTGCACGCAAGCTCAATGGAAAGGTTTTTACCTGACTAGACAGCCATCGTTTCGTGGTTCCGAAAGCATCCCGACTACACTGGATAACCACGAGGAATCCATGCCTGCCGTTCTACGCATCGCCCTGCCCGTACCTTTGCCGACCCTGTTCGACTACCTGCCACCAACGGAAGGGTCGGCGCAGGCTGGCAGCCGTGTATGGGTGCCGTTTGGCCGCGGCAAACTGGTTGGGGTGGTAGTCGACGCCAACGCGGAGGCGGCTGTCGGCAGCAGTCGACTGAAGCCGGTGATCCGCCTGCTCGATGACGCCCCACTGCTCGATACCGAACTGATGCAGACGCTGGCCTGGGCCGCCGACTACTGGCTGGGTGCACCCGGCGAGGCGTATGCCAATGCCTTGCCGCTGGCCTTGCGCGAACCGCGGTCGCTACCCACCATTGGCGACGAATACTGGTCGCTGAGCCAGGCCGGCCAGAGTGCACACGATGCCGGCAGCCGTCGCGGCGGTAGCAAGCAGCTTCTGGCCCTGCTGGTCGAGGGTGCGCTGAGCGCGCAGGAGCTGACCGAACGTCTGCCCGGCTGGCGCGATGCGAGCCGGCGATTGGCCAGCGCCGGACTGATCGAACGTAGCGAACGCCCACCACTTAACCACGCTCTACCTGCCTCGCTGCCACCGCAGTTGAACGACGAACAGCAGCAGGCCGTGGCCGCGGTCGCCGCACATCTCGGTGAATATCAACCCTTTCTGCTTGACGGCGTCACCGGCAGCGGCAAGACCGAGGTCTATCTGGCGCTGATCGAACAGGTGCTGGCACAAGGCAAGCAGGCGCTGCTGCTGGTGCCGGAAATCGGCCTCGCGCCGCAGACCGTGCGCCGCCTGCGCGAGCGGCTGGGCGTGATCGTCGAAGTGCTGCATTCCAACCTGTCCGAAGGCGATCGTGCGCGCGCCTGGCTACGCGCACGTGCCGGCAGCGCGCGGGTGATCCTGGGTACACGTTCGGCCATGTTCACGCCGCTGCCCGAGGCCGGCATCATCATCGTCGACGAAGAACACGACAGCGCATACAAGCAGCAGGAAGGCTTTCGCTACCATGCGCGTGATCTGGCCGTGGTACGGGCACGGGCGTTGAACGTGCCGGTGCTGCTCGGCTCGGGTACGCCGTCACTGGAATCGCTGGCCAATGCCGAGGCCGGCCGTTATCAAACTCTGCATCTGCGTGCGCGGCCAGGCGCGATCCGCCCGCCACAGGTGCAGATCATCGATATGCGCGCACAGCGCCTGGAACACGGACTCTCGCCCGCGCTGCTGGCCGCCGTGGCGGAAACCGTGGCGCGTGGCGAACAGGTTCTGGTCTTTCGCAACCGCCGCGGCTATGCGCCGGTGCTGCTCTGCCACAGCTGCGGCTGGCACGCCGACTGCCCGCGCTGCGACCGACCGCTCACACTGCACGCTGGTCGCCGCCAGCTGCTCTGTCATCACTGCGATTTTCGACAGCGCGTACCCGTGGCCTGCCCCGTCTGCGCTGCCGGTGATCTGAAGCCGCAAGGGCAAGGCACCGAACGTCTGGAAGAAGCGCTGGTCGCGCAATTTCCGCAGATACCGGTGCTGCGCGTGGATCGCGAAACCACCCGCCGTCGCGATGCTTTCGAGGAACTGCTGGCCACATTGCAGGATGACCAACCGGCGATCCTGGTAGGCACCCAGATGCTGGCTAAGGGGCATGACCTGCCCAACCTTACCCTGGTCGCGATCGTCGGCGTGGACGAAGGTCTGCACAGCGTGGATTTCCGCGCCGGCGAACGGCTGGCGCAGCTCGTGGTGCAGGTCGCCGGGCGCGCCGGGCGGGCGCGCAAGCCCGGCCGCGTGCTGCTGCAGACCCACCAGCCCGAACATCCGCTGCTGCGCGGTCTGCTGGCACATGGTTACGCCGTCGCCGCGCGCGAGCTGCTGGCTGAGCGCCGCCAGATCCAACTTCCGCCCTACAGTCATCAGGTGCTGCTGCGCGCCGATGCCCTCACACGCGAGCCGGTCGATGCGTTTCTCGCTGCCGCGCGTGCTGCGCTACCCGACAGCACCGAGTTGCAGATCGCCGGTCCGATGCCCGCACCGATGCCGCTGCGCGCCGGCCGCCATCGCGGTCAGCTGCTCATGGAGGCAGCCAGCCGCAGCGCGCTTCATGGCCTGCTTCGTCCTTGGCGAATAGCCATCACGGCCTTGCCGCAGGCGCGGCCGGTGCGTTGGTCGCTGGATGTCGACCCGATCGATCTGTACTGATCGATCCGTACCGATCAATCAGTACCGGAATCCGGGCGACTGACGCCGGCTATTCGGTCAAATCGCGCCGCAGCGATCCCGGTTTCACCAGCCAGCGCACCGCCAAGATGCCCAGCTCGTACAGCAGGCACATCGGGATGCCGAGCATCAGCATCGAGGTGATGTCGGGCGGCGTGATCAAGGCGGCAACCGCAAAGGCGCCGCAGATGGCATACCGCCGCGCGCTGCGCAGCTTGGCCAGGTCGACGAGACCGATCGCGGCAACGATCACCACCGCCACCGGCACCTCGAAACACAGGCCGAAGGCGAAGAACATCAGCATCACGAAATCGAGGTAGTGGGTGATGTCGGTCATCATCTCCACACCCTGCGGCGTCACCGCGGTGAGAAAACGGAACGCCGCCGGCAGCACCAGAAAATAGGCAAACGCACCGCCCATGTAGAACAGCACCAGCGCTGCCGCAAGCAGCGGTCGCGCCAGCCGCTTTTCGTGCTTGTACAAACCCGGGCTGACGAACGCCCACAGCTGATAAAGCACCATCGGCATACTGATGAAAAGAGCCGCATAGAAGGCTAATTTCAACGGCGTGATAAACGGGCTGGTGACCTCGGTGGCAATCAGATGCGCGCCCTGCGGCAGCCGCGCAACCAGCGGCTTGGCCAGCTCCGCATACAGCCGGTTCGCGAACGGCACCAGCGCGACCAGCACCAGCAGCACCGTGCCAACCGCCCACATCAGGCGCATGCGCAGCTCCAGCAGATGTGAGAAGAGTCCCTGCAGGCCATCTTCCGTTTCGGGTGTGTCGGACTCAGGCGTTGCCATGCGGCATTTCCATGTCGTGCGCCGGCTTGCCCGGTGGCTCATTCAGCGGAAGCTCCGACTGCATGCCTTCCAGCGTTTGATCGGCAGCAATAGGACCCTGCAAAGGATGAGCTTGGCGCACCCCACTCTCCGATGGCAGACTTTCCGCTGAGTGCCCTTCTGGCTTCAGCACGGGATCCGCTGAAGCCGGCGGCTGTAGCCTTACCATCGCGGCGGCCTCAGCGAACGGATCGTGGGCCTCCTTCAAGGTAGCCTTGACGTGTTGCCGCGCCGCTTCGGCGCTGGCCACGGCTTCGCGAGCGCTGCGCTTGATCTCTTCGATCTCCAGCTCGCGTTCGACTTCGGCTTTTACGTTGTCCCAGCCGCTGCGCACACGACGCAAAAGCGCGCCTGCAGTACGCGCAGCGCCAGGCAGTTTTTCCGGCCCCAGCACGATCAACGCGATCAGCGCGAGCAACACCATTTTGCCGAGACTGAGCTCGATCATTGCAGCGCCCCGCCCGCCGCGCGCTTACTTGGTTTCGCTGGAGTCGCGTTGACTCTGCGTGGTGTTGGCGCGCGTGGCATCCACCGGCGGGTCAGCCCGCAGATGCTCGGCCTCCTGACGCTTGGCCTCGGCTTCCTTCTGCTTGGCCTCGTCATCGCCGCTCACGCTTTTCTTGAAGTCGCGAATCGCGGCGCCAAGATCAGGCCCAAGGTTGCGAATCTTCTTGGTACCGAACACCAGCAGCACGACCACCAGCAGAATGATCCAGTGCCACATACTGTCTAAACCCATGATGACCTCTGAAACAATTCCGAGTGGACCGACTGACTGCCGGGCGCTGGCTTAGGCCCAGCATCTACCGGGAAGTGTACTCCTCAAGGCGATCGCGGAAATCCACCACCGGCCCCGGCACGTTGCTGACGCCACCTTCGAAGATGCGGCGCGGCGTGATACCCGCACCATATATTGCCTCGTTGGCGTCGTAATCAATGCGCAGCGCGGCACCATCGATGGCTACGCCGGCAAACAAGCCGCGCGAGCGGGAGTAGGAGTAGATTTCAGCCTTCATCTGCGCGTCGGTGGAAGCCGTTGCCGTCCGCCCCACCGGTCCAGCGGCAGCGGCGGCATCCGCGCCGACGGTGAACTTGCCATTGACAATGGAATCCACGCCGCGCTGGGTGCGGAATACCAGCACCACGTCCGTTGAAGAGACGCCGGCCTGAAAGCCGATGCTGCCACCGGTGACAGTGACAAAACTGGGGTTGGACCAGGTGCCGTCAGGCGATTTCACCGAGATCAGCCCCTCACCGCGACGACCGCCGAAAACGAAGCCGACCTTCAGCACATCGGGGATGACCGCAATCGCCTTGGCGTCGCGCAGCAGATCCTGCGGAATCGACTTGTCCGGTGCCTCCATGATTTCGCTGAGCACGCGCACGGCATTCTTGGCGCGCACCAGCGGTGGGTCCTCGGCATGCACGGCCATGGCAGGCAGCAACAGGGCCACGCCGATCAGCAGCAGGCGATGCAGTGGTGTCTTGAACATGGAGAGCTCCACTTGGGGTTGGGGATCAATAGGTAATGACGCAGCGCGCCGCGGCGCGCGAGGCTTGTGGCAGACTCATGCGCTTGCTTCAACCGCGACGCCGCCATGCCCTACAACAACTATACCGGCGTTGCCGGTCATTCCGACCAGCAGCCCATGCCGCCCGTTCAGGCTGGCGTGCTGCTGGTGAATCTGGGTACGCCGACAGCGCCTACGGCCAGGGCGGTGCGGCCTTATCTGGCCGAGTTTCTCAGCGATCCTCGGGTCATCGAATCACCGCGCTCGTTGTGGTGGCTGATCCTGCATGGGGTGATCCTGCGGCTGCGGCCGTCACGTTCGGCGCATGCGTACGCCAAGGTGTGGACCGACCAGGGCTCGCCGCTGCGGGTCGGCAGCGAGGCATTGGCCGCCGGCCTGCAGACCGAGCTGGGCTGGCAGCGTCCGAATGGTCCGATTCGCGTGGCACTGGCCATGCGTTACGGCGAGCCCTCGGTCGCGCGCACTATCGAACGGCTGCAGCGCGAGGGCGTGCGCAAGTTACTGGTGCTGCCGATGTACCCGCAGTATTCGGCGACTTCGTCCGGCTCAGTGATCGATGCCGTGATGGACACTTACAAGAAGCTGCGCTGGCCGCCCGAGCTGCGCATCATCAACGATTACCACGACGATCCAGGGCACATCGAGGCGCTGGCGATCAGCATCGAAGCATGGTGGCAAGCCAACGGTCGCGGCGACAAATTACTGCTGTCGTTTCATGGCATCCCCGAACGTTACCTGCATGCCGGCGACCCGTACTTCTGCCAATGCCACGCCACCGCACGGCTGCTGCGCGAGCGACTGGGCCTGACCGAAGACAAGCTGGTGATGAGTTTTCAGTCGCGCGTGGGCCGCGAGCGCTGGCTGCACCCGTACACCGACCAAATGGTCCGCAAGCTGGCGGCCGAAGGCGTGAAAAGTCTCGACGTGGCCTGCCCCGGATTTTCGGTGGACTGTCTGGAAACGCTGGAGGAAATCGCGATGCAGAATCGCGATTTCTTTATCGGAGCTGGTGGCCAGACATTGCGCTATATCCCCGCGCTCAACGACAGTGCCGGCCAGGTCAGCAGCCTCGCTGCCCTGATACTGCGGCACACCCAGGGTTGGCCGGAATTCGCCATCGACTACGATCCTGCCGTGGCGGAACAGCGCGCGATCGACGCCGACCGCCGCGCAAGGATTCAGCATGACCGCGCCGACTGAGCGCCGCATCGCACTGCCGCACCTCGCGCTCGCGGCGCAAGTCTGGGGTGATGATGCCGCGCCGCCACTGCTGGCCCTGCACGGCTGGCTGGACAACGCCGGCAGCTTCGCCTTGCTGGCGCCGCTTTTGGCCCAGCGGTTTCACGTGATTGCGCTGGACCTTCCGGGTCACGGCCATTCCGATCATCTGGCACCGGGCGCTCAGTATCACTACCTCGACTATGTTCGCGTCGTGCTCGAAACAACGGATGCGCTTCAGCTCGATCGCTACACCCTGCTCGGCCATTCGATGGGTGCTGGCATCGCGGCGCTGGTGGCCGCGGCAGCACCGCAACGAATCGAACGCCTGCGATTGATCGAAGGTCTTGGCCCGCTTGGCGATGACGGTTCGCAAACGCTGAAGCGTTTTCGCGAAGCATTTGCCTCGCGTGCTGACAGCACCAAGCCGCTGCGCGTCTTCCGCGATATCGAGCAGGCGGTGAACGCGCGCGTCATCGTCAGTGGATTGGCTGCCGATCTGGCGCGGCCAATCGTGATGCGCGCCCTGATCGAAACCGACGGCGGCTGGCAATGGCGCAGCGATCCCCGATTGACCCATAAAAGCGCCGTACGGCAAGCCGAATCGCAGATCCACGCAATACTTCGTGGCATCGAAGCACCTGCAGCGCTGCTGCTGGCCAAACCCACCACTGCGTACCTGCCCACTGCGCCAATGCAGGCGCGTGCCGACTGCGTAGCGAACATGGTGGTAAGCCATCTCGACGGCGGCCATCATCTGCATCTCGAACAACCTGCCGCCGTTGCGGCGTGGATCGAAGCGGCCGTCTAGCTCTCTATTGGCGAGCTGGCAAGGAAACACGGAGCGACATACGTGTACGAACGTACGTATGTGCGGCGGTGTTCGGTTATCGTGCACGTCTTCCCGCTTCGCTGCAGCCCATGGATCAGCTCCCGACTCCCGAATCACCCCGTCGTCGTGCCGCGCTGACCTTCATCTTCGTCACCGTCATGGTCGATATGCTGGCATTCGGCATCATCATTCCCGTGCTGCCGCATCTGATCGTGCAGCTGATCGGCGGCAGCATCGCCGAGGCGGCAGTATGGTCGGGTGCGTTCGGCGCGTTGTTCATGCTGATGCAGTTTGTGTTTTCACCGGTGCAAGGGGCGCTGTCGGATCGCTACGGACGACGCACCGTCATCCTGATTTCGAGCCTCGGGCTGGGTATCGATTTCGTGTTGATGGCGCTGGCGCCGTCGCTCTGGCTGCTGTTTGTCGGCCGCGCGATTTCCGGTGTGTGCGCGGCCAGCTTTTCGACCGCGAACGCGTATATCGCCGACATCACGCCGAAGGAAAAGCGCGCCGCAGCATTCGGCACGCTGGGCGCAGCGTTTGGCATCGGCTTCATCATCGGGCCGGCGTTAGGTGGCTTTCTCGGCCATCTATCCATCCGGCTACCGTTCTGGATCGCCGGTGTCCTCTCGCTGATCAACTTCGCCTACGGCCTTTTCGTGCTACCCGAATCGCTGCCAAAGGAAAAGCGCAGCGCGCGTTTCGACTGGCGCCATGCCAATCCGCTGGGTGCGCTGGTGCTGCTGCGCCGTTACCCGCAGGTGTTCGGACTGGCCGCCGTATTTTTCCTGATCAACCTGGCGCAGTTCTCGCTCAACTCGACGTATGTGCTGTACACCGACTACCGCTACGGCTGGGGACCTCAGGCGGTTGGCTATACCCTGGCTCTGGTTGGCTTGTGCAGCGGCTTGGTGCAGGCCGTGTTGGTGCGACGGCTGATGCCTACCTTTGGCGAGCGCCGGCTGATCATTGGCGGACTGCTGCTGTGTATCGTTGGCTACCTGTTTTTTGGATTGGCGCCGGTGGCCTGGATTTTCCTGGCCGGCATTCCGTTCCTGTGCCTGGGTGGCTTGGCCGGACCGCCAGCACAGGCGATGATGACCCAGCAGGTCGATCCGCACGAACAAGGCCGTCTGCAAGGCGCCCTGACCAGCCTTGCCAGCCTCGCCGGCATCTTTGGTCCGGCACTGTTCGCCAATATCTTCGCGCTGTTCATCAGCGATCACGCGCCGGTACACCTGCCCGGAGCCGCATTTATTCTCAGCGCGGTGCTATTGCTGGTTTCGGCGGTCATTGCCGCCAACATTACCCGCAGAAACAAAATCATCGCGCCGGTAGCCAGTGACGATATCGCGCCCGTCATCCCGTTCAAGCACTTTTCGCCAGAACCGCTTCCTCACGACTCCACGGAACCATCTCCATGACACTCTCGATGTATCAGACCGCCGTTCCCGTCACCATCCGCGCGCTGGAAAACCTTGCCCACGTACTGAAGAAAGGCGCGGAGCATGCCGCCAAGAAAAATGTCACTGATGAAACCCTGCTGCAGACGCGGCTGATCCCCGACATGCTTCCGCTGGTCAAGCAGGTGCAGATCGCCTGCGACATGGCCACGCGAGGTATAGCACGCCTGGCCGAGGTCGAACCGATGTCGTTTGAGGACAACGAGACCACGTTTGAACAGACCAGCTCGCGCATCCATCGCGCCATCGAGTACATCAAAACCTTCAAATCCGAGCAGATCGATGGCAGCGAGTCCCGCACGATCATCCTCAAGACGCGCACGGGAGAAATGACTTTCGAAGGTCAGGCCTACCTGCTGCACTTCGTCATCCCAAACCTCTTTTTCCATTGCACGACGGCTTACAACATCCTGCGCGAGGCGGGTTCCGAGCTCGGCAAGCCGGACTTCATCGGCCAAGCCTGACATCAGACATGACGACGGCAGCGTGCCGTCGTCAGTGCCTTTCAGAACTCTGCCGAACGCCACGTTGCCCCGTCGCGCTGCTCGAGCGTCTGCAGAGCATCAAGCCCGGCACCGCAGCTGTCGCGGTGGCATCGCTGCATCGCCTGTAACGCCATGCCTTGTCCACTCACACGATCGCATCGACAATAGCCGACCGAGCCAAGCCGCTCAGCCGCGTCGATCGACTACTCCCACCCGTCATGCTGCGAATAACCGACCTCAAGCTGCCGCTGGATCACGCCGAGGAAGCGTTGCCCAAGGCGATCCGCGCCCGCTTGAAGCTGAGCGCGAAGGAGCCGCTGAGCTTCACCGTGGCCAAGCGCAGTTACGACGCCCGCAAGCGCGGCGCGATCCTGCTGATCTATGCACTGGATATCGACACGCCGCGCCAGGCTGAACTGCTGCAAGAATTCGCCGACGACAAGAACATCGGCCCGACACCGGACACCAGCTATCGCTTTGTTGCCCATGCCCCGGCCAACCTGCCGCGGCGGCCAATCGTGATCGGTACCGGCCCCTGCGGGCTATTCGCCGGCCTGATCCTGGCGCAGATGGGCTTTCGCCCGATCATCCTCGACCGGGGCAAGGCCGTGCGCGAGCGCACCAAGGATACCTGGGACCTCTGGCGCAAACGCAATCTGCATCCGGAATCCAACGTGCAGTTCGGCGAAGGCGGCGCCGGCACGTTTTCCGATGGCAAGCTGTGGAGCCAGATCCGTGACCCGCAACACCACGGCCGCAAGGTACTCACCGAGTTCGTCAAGGCGGGTGCGCCGGAAGAAATTCTCTATGTCAGCAAGCCGCACATCGGCACCTTCCGGCTGGTGACGATGGTGGAAAATATGCGCGCCACGATCGAATCGCTCGGCGGCGAGATCCGCTTCAGCAGCCGTGTCGATGATCTGCTGATCGACACCGATGCCAAAGGCAAGCGCCACGTGCGTGGCGTGACACTGCACGGTGGCGAACAGATTCTCGCCGATCACGTGGTGCTGGCGATCGGTCACAGCGCGCGCGATACCTTCGAGATGCTGCATGCGCGTGACGTGTACCTGGAAGCCAAACCTTTCTCGATTGGCTTTCGCGTCGAACATCCGCAATCGATCGTCGACCGCGCACGCTTCGGTGCGCAGGCGGGCCATCCGATTCTCGGCGCAGCCGATTACAAGCTGGTGCATCACGCCACAGGAAATCACGCAGGCAAAGGCCGTTCCGTTTACAGCTTCTGTATGTGTCCCGGTGGCACCGTGGTCGCGGCAATGTCCGAGCCGGGCCGCGTCGTCACCAACGGCATGAGCCAGTATTCGCGCAACGAGCGCAACGCCAACGCAGCGATCGTGGTCGGCATCGATCCGGTCGACTTTGCGCCGTTCGATACCGCGTCCGATAAAAGCACTCCGAGCCCACTGGCCGGCATCGCGCTGCAGCGCGCGCTGGAAAGTCACGCGTATACGCTGGGCGGCGAAAACTACAACGCGCCGGGCCAGCTGGTCGGCGACTTTATCGCCGCTCGAGCATCGCGCGAGTTTGGTGAGGTCGAGCCATCGTTCAAGCCGGGCGTCACGCTGGGTAGTCTGGACAGCGCACTACCCGCCTACGCGATCGAGGCGATCCGTGAGGCGCTGCCCGCGTTCGATCGGCAGATCAAGGGTTTCGCCCTGCACGATGCCGTACTTACCGGCGTGGAGACGCGCACCTCGTCGCCGGTGCGGATCAAACGCGACGACAGCTTCCAGAGCCTCAACACCGCCGGTCTCTATCCCGCCGGCGAGGGTGCCGGCTATGCCGGCGGCATCCTGTCCGCGGCCGTCGATGGCATCAAGGTAGCCGAGGCAGTGGCACTGAGCATCGCCACGCGGCATTGATGATCCCCGCCTGACTTGTCGCACATGACATGACAGGCCTGATCAGCCCAACTGTATAAGCCCGGTTCCGCAAATACTGGCGCGGCAAACTCCAAGCAGGGCACCGCCGCCGCAGCAACGCGATATTCCGTTGCATCAGCGGCCCAAACGCTTCGACCGGACATATATCCATTTGCTTGGCCGCGCCGGCGTGTGTTCATCCGCCGGCGGTATCACCGGCCATCCGCGCCTATTCAGAACGCTCACTACGCGGCAAAGCGCCAAGGCTAGCCCTTGCACTTTTCGTAAATTTTTGCGCTATGAAAACGTAATAAATTATGATTGAATCGGGCGGATCGAAATATATTTCGATCGCATGGCGGACATGAAAGCCATCGGTTGCCACCCATTCCATACCTACGGGGTGAGATCGAAAAGCACGAATTCTTTTTGTATTTATATGTTTATGGGGAATCAAAGACACTATGAAAGCGACGCATCGCTATATGAACGTTCGTAATTTGCTGTCACTGGCATGCCTGACAGCGCTGGGTATCACCCCGGCAATATCGCAAGATATTCCTGATTCGAATCAGCTGGCCAAGAAACAGACGACCCAATTGGAAGTTGTCACGGTGACGGGCAGCCGCATTTCAAACCCGAACGTGATTTCGCCGACACCGATCACCGTACTGACCACAGCCGATATCAAGGCCACGGGTGCCGTCAATATCGGCGATTTGCTGACGACGATGCCGCAGCTGGCGAGCACCTTCACCATGGGCAATTCCGGCCGCTATATCGGTACCGTCGGCGTGCAGAGCCAGGATCTGCGCAACCTCGGCACCAGCCGCACCCTAGTGCTGGTCAACGGTCGCCGTTACGTGGGGTCTTCTGCTGGCGATACCGCAGTCGACGTGAACGTCATTCCGGTCGACTGGATCGAGCGTGTCGAAGTGATCACCGGTGGTGCATCCGCCGTGTACGGGGCCGACGCGGTCACCGGCGTGGTCAACTTCATCCTGAAGAAGAACTACAAGGGTGCAAACCTGCATGTCCAGTACGGTACTTCCGAACATGGCGGCTTCGACAAGAGGCTGATCTCTCTGACCGGCGGCATGAACTTCGCGCAGGATAGCGGCAACATCGCTGTATCGGTGGAGCATAGCGACCAGGATTCACTGGAATTTCGCGACCGCTTTGGCCATCAGTCCTATCGCGCGATCAAGACTCCCAATGGCCCCACCGATACGGCATTGTTTCCGAATGCCGGACAGTACACGATCACCGACGGCGGCACCTTCTTCACTGGCAAATCGCAGACCAATCTTGCCAATCGCTACGTATTCGACCCGGACGGCAGCGTGCGCCATCAGCGTTTCGGCGGCCTCACCGACAATGCCGGTTCATGCCAGGATTGCGACCGTCTGGATGTCAACCAGGTAGCGCAGTTGCAGCCACGCTATGGCCGCACCTCGGTCAATGCCGTGGGCAGCTTCGATATCACGCCCGAGCAACGCCTGTATGCCGAGGGCAGCTACACCCACATCGACGTCAAGAAGTTCGGCCAGCCGGCTTTCGGCAGTGGTGGCAGTGCTTATGTCATCACCCCGGACAACGCCTATGTAACGCCCGGCCTCGCCGCGATCATGAATGGCAACGACATCAACGTAGCGCGCTTCGATGTTGATGGCGGTCGCCGTGGCGAAGACACCAAGCGCAACATTTCGCGCCTGGTACTTGGCGCCAATGGCGTGATCACCGGCGACTGGGAGTACGACGGCAACGTCAACTACGGTGAAATGAAGGAAACCCGCCTCAACCTCAACAACCGTATCAATGACCGTTTCTATGCGTCGATCGACGCCGTGCGTGACCCTGCCACCGGCAACATCGTCTGCCGCTCGACCCTCGATCCGAGCTCGATCAATCCGAACACCGGTGATGTGCTCTCGTCGTTCGCAAGCCAGGGCTGTATTCCGACCAGCATCTTCGGTGCCGGTGCCATTAATCCGGCCGCCGCACGGTGGTACAACACGACGACTACCACCACGTCGAAACTGACCCAGTTCGTCGGCGGCGGTACCGTGACCAACAACAACCTGTTCCAGATGCCCGGCGATGCCGGCTCTGCCAGCCTGGTTGCCGGCCTCGAGTTCCGGCGCGAAACCAGCCGTCAGGATACCGATCCGCTGGACGTGTCGGGCCAGACCTTCCTCAACGCGATCCCCAGTTCCGGCGGCGCCTACGACGTGAAAGAAGGCTTCGTCGAATTCGCGGCACCGCTGCTGGCCGACAAGTTCCTGGTCAAGAGCCTGACCTTCGATGCCGCCGCGCGTTTCTCCGACTACAGCACGAGCGGCCACACCAAGACCTGGCGCTGGGGTCTGGATTGGGCGATCGACAGCAATGTGCGTCTGCGCGGCACCATGTCGTCGGCCGTGCGTGCACCGAACATCGGTGAACTGTTTGGTGGCCAATCGGAGAATTTCTTCACGATTACCGATCCATGCTCGGCTATCCAGATCAAGAACGGCAAGGATCCCAAGGTACGCGCCGCCAATTGCACAGCGTTGGGCGTGCCAGCTGACTTCCAGTCGGTACCGGGTGGAACCATCCGCGGCATTTCCGGTTCCAATCCGGCGCTGAAGCCGGAACTGGGCCGCACCTGGACGGCCGGATTGGTGCTCACTCCGCAATTCCTGCCCGACTTCGGCCTGACCCTGGACTACTGGAACATCAAACTGACCGACGCCATTGCCGCCGTCAGCGGCAACGATACGGTGCTGCGCTGCGTAGACTCGCCAAGTGGCATCAACAACATCTACTGCCAGAACAACACCCGCGACCCGGTCACCCATGAAGTCAACTTCATCAAGAACCTGAACCAGAATATCGCTTCGCTGAGCACCTCCGGCGTCGATATCGGCGCTTACTACTCGCACGACCTCGGTGCAGGTCGCATGCGCTGGGGTCTGGATGCCACCAAGGTGATCGCTTTTACCGAGCATCCGTTCCAGGACGATCCAAGCTCGGCGATCGAGGACAACGGTACCGCAGGGTTCCCGAAATGGAAAACCACGTTACGCGCGACATACACGCTCAGCGACTGGACGTTCAATTGGAACGCACGCTATTTCTCGCACATGCTGCGCGTGAGCAACGAGAGCTACAAGTCGAACCCGACTTCAACCACGCCGATCCGCTATCCCTCCTCATTCATCAATGACGTGAAGGTCGGTTATGTCTTCAAGGACATAGGCCTGCAGGCCTATGTCGGCGTGACCAACGTGTTCGATCGTAATCCGCCGGTCAATGTCTTCGGTAACAGCAGTGAGGTGGGCGGTCTGTACGACACAATCGGCCGTGCCTACTATGTTGGCGTGAACTACACTTTCTGAGGGCTGAAACCGCCGTCTGGAAAAAAGAAGCCGGCCATGCCGGCTTCTTTTTTTCAGAGATCAACGGGTTTTATGAATCACCGGCTTGGGTGCGTCTAGCCTTGGCATTCGGCCAAATACGTAACTCTGCCTCATGCTCGCCGAGGACATCATCCCAGCTGAAAGCATTGATCGTTACAGGCGAGAATTGATTGCCGCGGCGTGAGACCGCATATGCTTGTTTCCTGCAAGCTATTGCCTGCTGCCATGCACCCAGGGTATTCCAATGATCGACCAAACCAATACCGTCGCCCCGAAGCCGGCCCCCGTGAAACCCGTTCCGATCAAGATCGATTTCGTGTCCGATGTGTCATGTCCCTGGTGCGCCATCGGGCTGGCCTCGCTGCGGCAGGCGCTGGCGAATCTCGGCGGTGAGGTGGCTGCCGAGATTCATTTCCAGCCGTTCGAACTGAACCCGCAGATGCCGCGCGAAGGCGAGAACTCCACCGAACATCTGATGCGCAAGTACGGCAGCACGGCCGAACAGATTGATGCGAATCGCGAAAACATTCGCGCCCGCGGCGAGCCGCTGGGCGTCACTTTCCGGATGGACCGCAACAGTCGCGTTTACAACACCTTTGATGCACATCGCCTGCTGCATTGGGCCGAACTCGAGCGCAAGCATGTGCCGCTGAAGCAGGTGCTGCTACGCGCGTATTTCACCGACGGCAACGACGTGAGCGATCATGCCGTGCTGCTGCGGCTGGCCGAAGAAGTAAGCCTCGATGCCGCAGAGGCAGAGCGCATTCTGACTGGCGATACCTACGCCGACGACGTGCGCGCGCAGGAACAGTTTTATCTGCAGCACGGCATCCAGTCGGTGCCAGCCACCATCATCAACGACCGCCATCTGATTTCAGGTGGTCAGCCGCCGGAGGCGTTCGAACAGGCGCTGCGGCAGATCGCCAATCCGGCCTGAGCTTTTCGCTCGTTTGATACACAGCGACCTGGGTTTAACTGGTCGCCGCGTGGGGCTCCAGCCATTGCCGGATCGGTGCGGGGCGGCCGAGCAGGTAGCCCTGCCCCATCTCGCAGCCCATCGCCAGCAGCGCGTCACGCTGGGCTTCGGTCTCGATGCCTTCGGCGATCACCTTGATGTTGAGTGCGCGTGCCAGCGCAAGAATCGCCGCCACCACCGTGGTGCTGTTGGTGTTGCCGTCCTTGTCCAGCTCCAGCACAAACGCGCGATCGATCTTCAGTATGCGCAGTGGCAGTGAATGCAGATAACTGAGCGATGAGTAGCCCGTGCCGAAATCATCCAGCGCCGCACCCACGCCGATGCTGCGCAGCCGGTCGAGCGTGCCGCGCACGAGTTCGGGATTATCGAGCAACGCACCTTCGGTGACTTCGGCGACCAGTCGCGAGGGTGGCAAGCCGGTTTTGTCCAGCAACTGGATCAGACGTGTATCGAAATCCCCACGGCGCAGGTGCAGCGCAGACACGTTGAACGTCATGAATGTATCGTCCGAACCATGACTGGCGAGCAGGCCGCAGCTCAGACCAAACATGCGCCAGTCGATCTCTTCGATCAGCCCGCTGTCCTCGGCAATCTTGAGAAAATCCGCCGGTCGCAGCAACCCCCGCTGCGGATGATTCCAGCGGATGAGTGCCTCGTATCCCACCACATGACCGCCATCGAGCCGGCAGATCGGCTGAAAGTACGGCTCGAACTGTTCGTGCTGCATTGCGTGGCGAAGATCGACCTCCATCGCCAGCACGTCGACCACGTTTTTCGCCAATGTCTCGTCGAACAGTTCGAAGCGCTTGCGGCCCAGATCCTTGGCGCGATACAGCGCGATATCGGCGTCCCGCAGTACCTCGTCGGCGTCGTGGTAGTGAGCGTCGCCAATGGCAATGCCCACGCTGGCCGTCGGCTGCAACTCCTTGCCGGCAATCGGCATCGGCGCGCCGAGTGCATCGAGTACGCGTTGCGCCACCGCCGTCGCTACCGACACGTCCTCGACGTTCTCCAGCAGGATCGCAAACTCGTCGCCCGCCAGGCGCGCCACCAGATCGGGAGGGCGCACGCAGCTGGCCAGCCGCGCCGATACTTCTTTCAGCACCTCGTCACCGGCCAGATGGCCGAGGCTGTCGTTGATGATCTTGAAGCGGTCGACGTCGAGATACAGCAGTGCAAGGCGGCGTTGCGGATCGTGCCTGATGATGTTGAGTACGCGATCGATGCGATCACGCAGATAGCCGCGGTTGGGCAATCCGGTGAGCGAGTCGTGCATCACCTGATGCTTGAGCTGATCCTGGATGCGCTCGCGCTCGATGATCTCCTTGCGTAGCGCCTGGGTGCGCTCTTCAACACGATGTTCGAGCTGCTCGTAAGCACGGCGCAGCGATTCGGCCGAGCGACGACGTGTGAGGCTGTTGGCGATCTGCGTGGCAACGAAGGTGAGCAATTCCTGATCCGCCTGGCCGTAGGCGGATTCCTCGAGGTAACTTTGCACGGTGACCAGACCGATCACCTCGTCACCGACAATCAATGGCACGCCCAGCCAGCACAGTGCCGGCGAACCGGTACGCCCTGGCGCGATTTCACCCAGCACTTCCATCTGCTCGATGTCTGCGTTGTCGGCACGCAACGCAATACCACTATGCAGCACATATTCGCTGAGGCCCCGACCCAGCGCACGACTGGTCGGTGGCAGTTTGAAGGCATCGACCATATAGGGAAACGTGAGTTTCAGACGATCGTCCGAGAGCAGCCCAATAAAGAAATTTTCCGCATTCAGCAACTCGCCGACCACTGAATGTACGCGTCGGTAAAACTCATCCTGATCGATGTCGGCCGTGGCCAGTTGCGCGATACGGAACAATGCCGTCTGCAAATGTTCGGCACGCTGCCGCTCCAGCACTTCCAGCTGCAGTACGCGGTTGGCGTCGGCCAGCTGCAGTGTGCGTAGCTGCACGCGGCGCTCCAGATCTTCCTTAGTCTGCTTGCGCTCCAGGGCGGTAAGGATATGACTGCCGACGAACTCCAGCAGATTCAGATCTTCCCGCGTGAAACTGATGCCTGGCTGGTAGCTCTGCACCACCAGTGCACCGCCGGGTTGACCATCACGCAACATCGGCACGCCCAGCCAGTCGTGGCTATCCGGACCGATCTGAATCACCGGACCGGAAACCTGCGCGAGCAGTTGCTCAGCGGTACCCATGCGCGCCTTGCCATCATTGATGACGTACCAGGTCAACGAGTGTTCAATCTCCTGTAGTGGCATGTCTTGACCGTCACCCGGAGATACCGGATCTTCGACATCGACGAAGTACAAAAATCGGATCGTGTTGCGCTCGCGGTAAAGCTGCACGATGTAGAAATTTTCCGCATACATCAGCGTGCTGACAATGGCATGGATGCCGCGCAGCATGTCGGGCATGTCGCGATCGGAGCCGGCCAGATCGGAGATCGCAAACAACGCGCGCTGCAGCGTTTCGGAACGCTCCAGTTGCTGATGCGAATATTGCAGCTCCGACCACTCCAGCGCCCGCCGCAAGTACTGACCGGCGAGCACGATCGGAGCTTTCAGGTCATCGGGAACGCTGGATCTTTCGTGACCCGGATGCACCGTCACCACCAGCAATGCCGGCTCGGGCTTCTCGCACAGACACAAGGCGACGCGATCGCCTTGTCGGCTCCACTGGGGTGTGCCGGACGTGGCCACGGCGTAAAGCCACGTCCAGTCATCGGCGTCGATAGCCGCGAGCGGAATGCTGCGATGCTTTCCCGGCTCGTCAAGCGACCACAGTACCGAGGCGGCCTTGCAGCTCGGGCGATCCAGAACGACGCCTACGATCACCTTGGCCACTTCTTCGGGCGTATTGGCCGCGATCAGCCGGGTCAGCCAGATCAGATGCATGGAATCGCTGGCCGGCTTTGCGTCCACATCATTCATTGATGGACTCCCCCAAGCCCGCGCTGGCTGCCAACACTCACCATCTGGTTAGCATACCCTTTCGAAGTAAACGATAAAGTCGGCCATGGCGCGGTCGCCAGCTCACCCATATAGGGCTTAGCTGGCAATACCGATAAACTGTCGGATTGCGCCACACACGAAGTCTCTTGTGTGGCCCGGGCACGCGATAGGGCGCTCACAGCGCCGCGTTGGCCCATCGACATCGCTGGCTTGTTTCCCCGTATCACTACCATTCGCACGCCTCACCCGCGTCACAGGCTTACCGACTCCCCATGCTCGCTGACAGCACGAAAGATGCCATCCGCGCTTCCTATGCACGATTGAAGGATGGTCTGCCGGGCTTTCGCGCACGTTCGTCGCAGGGAAAGATGATTGCCGAGGTAGCCAAGGCCCTGGGCCGACACGGCGGCGTGGCGGTGATCGAGGCGCCGACCGGTACCGGCAAATCGATGGCTTACCTGATCGCCGGCGTGGAAGTGGCGCGCTTCCAGAAAAAACGGCTGCTGATCGCTACCGCCACGGTGGCCCTGCAGGAACAACTAGTGCAACGGGATATTCCGCTGTATCTGCGCCTCAACGGCATCGAGGCCAAGGTCGCACTGGCCAAGGGCCGCGGCCGCTATCTCTGCCCTCGCAACCTGGCGATGGCCGCCAACAGCCTCAACGATTCCGCCCAGATGGGCCTGGCCGGCATGGATGCCGACCTGGCGATCTGGGTCAAGCCGCCTGCGCTGCGCGACAAGCAGGCGCTGGTCAAGCTCAGCGCCGCATTCGACCGTCGCGAATGGGATGGCGACATGGACGCAGCGCCCGAGCCGGTAAGCGACCTGCTGCGCCCAATGGTGACCACCAGCGCCGGTGGCTGCACCAGCCGCAAGTGCGTGCATTTCATGGTTTGCCCATTTTTTGCCGCACGCCGCGCGGTAGACGACGCTGAGATCATCGTCGCCAACCAGGATCTCGTGCTGGCCGACCTCACCATGCCGGGCGAGGACGAAGGCTGGGGCGGCATCATCCTGCCCCGGCCGGACGAAACGCTGTATATCTTTGACGAAGGCCACCACGTACCGGCCAAGGCGATCGACCGCGGCACCGCCGAGGTCTACATGAACCTCAGCGCGCGCCAGCTGAGCCGACTCGGCCGGCAGGTGCATGCGGCGTACTCGCTCACCGACAAGGAGTCGATCGGCAAGCTCAGCCTCGACAAAGGCGACGAGAAGCTGCAGGAACTCAGCCATACGCTGGAAGAACTCGAACGTGAAATCCGCCTCGGCTGGCTGCCCGATCCGGCCGAAGCCGAGCCGATGTACCGCGGATCGCTCGGTCAGCTGCCGGAACCCTGGGTGGAACATGCGGGCGTGCTCAGCGTCTACACCGGCGAGATCCAGCGCTGGTTGAACGCGGTGCGTCGTGCCGTGGTCGAGATGACCGATGGCGGCCCCACGCAGGAGGCACTGTCACGCGAACTCGGCATCGCGCTCGAGCGGTTGGAAAAACAGGCCCGCTGCTGGCGCGCCTGGGCAGCCAGCGATGTCGACGATACCCCGCCGATGGCACGCTGGGTCACGCTCACCGGCGACCAGCAACTGGTCTGCCATGCCTCCGCCGTCTCGGCCGGCGGCATGCTGGGCAACGTACTGTGGGGTAACGCCAGCGGCGTGGTCATGACCTCCGCCACGCTCAGCGCCGGCGGCAATTTCCGCGGCTTTGCCGATTCGGTTGGCTTGCCCGACGACGCGGTCTGCCTGAGCCTGCCCTCGCCGTTCGACCTGGCCAGCCAGGCGCGGCTGGAAATTCCGGCGATGCGCACCCTGCCCGAAGCCCGCGAGGCGCACGCCGAGGAAATCAGCGAGTGGCTGGCCAACAACCTCGACTGGGATGCCGGTAACCTCGTGCTGTTCACCTCGCGCGCCAAACTCGACCGCGTACTGCAGAAGCTGCCGATCGCCCACGTGCGCAAGGTGCGTGCACAGGGTTCGCTGGGAAAATCGCAACTGGTCGCCGAACACTGCGCCGATATCGAGGCCGGAAAAGGCAGCACGCTGTTCGGTCTGGCCTCGTTCGGCGAGGGTCTGGACCTGCCCGGCAAGCTGTGCGAGACGGTGGTGATCACCCAGCTGCCATTTGCCGTGCCTACCGATCCGGTCGGTGCCACTTACGCCGAATGGCTGGAATCACGCGGTCGCAACCCTTTCCTCGAAGTCAGCGTGCCCGAAGCGACACGTCTGCTCACCCAATACTGCGGCCGCCTGATCCGCAATGAAACCGATCACGGTCGCATCGTGTTGCTGGATCGTCGCGTGGTGCTGAAGCGCTATGGCGCCGGCATGCTGCGGGCGTTGCCGCCGTTCCAGCGTGTGATCGAGCGGACCACGTGAGGCTATCGATATGAGTTCCTCGATCATCCGCGTCGGCGACTGCCCGTCCGTACCATGGAAAAACGGCATGGGCATCACGCGTGAAATAGCCGTCCAGCCGTCCGGATCCAATGCCGATACTTTTCTATGGCGGGTCAGCGTGGCCGAGGTGAACAGTGCCGCGCCGTTCTCGTCGTTTCCCGGGCTTGATCGTCATATCGTATTGCTCGACGGCGCCGGCTTCACGATGACGCTGGACGACAAACGCACGCATGCGCTGCAAACACCGTTCAAGCCGTTCGCGTTCACCGGTGAAGCCAAGGTCGCCGTGGAACTCGCCGATGGCCCGACGCGTGATTTCAACCTGATGGTACGACGGGCAAAAGCGCGCGGCGAAGTCGTCACGTTACGCGAATCGGGCACCCACCGACTCGATCCCGATATCGTGCTTGTCTACGCTGCACGCGGTGACATCGATACATCCGACGGCGTGCTGCAGGCCGGTGATGCGTGGCTCCCCTGCATCCCAAATGGCCGGGTGACGCTTCATGGCGATGCTGTCGCCCTGGCGATCCGCATCCAGTGCACCGCCTGAGAACCGGGGGAACATCCGTTGTCCGGCCAGCGGGGTGCCGAGAGTCATCTACGCAAGTCCCCCGCTCTGCGCTAAAGTTTGTCCACTAATTACGCGGAGGGCGTGACATGGTCGGGTTCGTGCTCTGGCTGTTGCTGCTGGTTGTTTGCTGGCCGCTGGCGCTGCTCGCGCTGGTGCTCTATCCCATCGTCTGGTTGATCGCGCTGCCGTTCCGGCTCGTCGGTATCACCGTCGGTGCCGTGTTCGCGCTGCTTGCCGCCATGCTGATGCTTCCGGCGCGCGTGCTGCGCGGCCATCCCGTCTGAGCTTCTGCCCCCTGGCGGCCGCGCCTGTAGCAGCCGGCGCAGCGACTGTTGTTCTTGATTGACGGCATGAGCAAGCCGCATTCCGACGCGTGCGAGCGAAACCGCGATCCGATCCTTGCTGTATTGCGCGAATACTTCGTCGATCAACGGCACGTGCTGGAAATCGGCAGCGGCACTGGCCAGCACGCTGTGCATTTCGCCCGCCGGTTGCCGCAGCTGATCTGGCAGGCTTCGGATCGCGACGAAAATTTGCCGGGCATTCGCGCATGGTTGGACGAAGTCGCGCTGCCGAACACGCCACCTCCGCTGACACTGGATGTTTCCGGTCCATGGCCAACAGCCACGTTCGACGCGGTGTTCAGCGCCAACACACTGCACATCATGGCGTGGTCCGAAGTGGAACAGCTGTTCGCACGGCTTCCGGACGTTACAGGTATCGGTGCCACGTTGATCATCTACGGCCCGTTCAAGTATGACGGTTGCCACAGCAGCGACAGCAACGTCGCCTTCGATCTGTCGCTGCAAACCCGCGGATCACATATGGCAATACGTGACGCCGAAGCGGTGGATGCCTTGGCCAACCGTGCCGGCTTCGCGTTGATCGACGACGTCGCCATGCCAGCCAATAACCGCTGCCGCGTGTGGCGGCGTGTCAGCATCTGAAGCTACATCTACTGAAATCTTGTCAAAACGCGTACAAAGACCCGATGAAATCGACCACCACGACAACCATTTGTCCCTGCGGCAACCAGCAAGGATACAAGCCGTGCTGTAGCCAGGTACACGAAGGCGCCGCTGCCGCAAGCGCCGAGCAGCTGATGCGCGCGCGTTACAGCGCGTACGTGCTCAAGCGCGAGGATTTTCTGTTGGCCAGCTGGCACGCCGACTCGCGTCCAGCTTCATTGAACTTGGCTGCACAACAACCGTCGCCGACCTGGCTGGAATTGGAAATTCGCCAGCAGCACAACGAAGACGAAAACCACGCTAGCGTGGAATTCGTCGCCCGTTATCGCCTCGGTGGTGGACGCGCGCAACGGCAGCATGAGACGAGTCGTTTCGTACGTGAAGATGGCCGCTGGTATTACCTCGATGGTGAACTCAAAAGCTAAACCCACGCGCAGCCTCTGCGGATTTTCGCTGAGTCAGAAGCCCTGCACATTGATCGCATGCAATCGTTCTGCCTGCGCGCGCAAATCAGGGTGCGCGAAAAAAGCTGTCAGACGCTCTGACTTCGCTTGACCTGCGCCAGCCGCCTGCCAGTCGCTCCCGCTACGCGTACTCAGTGTTGTCCAGTCCGGTAGCGGCATATCGCCTGTCGGTGGCATGCCAAGCGCGCGCAACCAATCTGTGAAGGGACGGTTGCGCGCATCCGCAAAGGTTTGTGCCAGAGCGGCGGCACGTGCCTGACCCAGGTTCGGCACCCTGGCGAGTTGCGCCAATGTCAGGTTCATCCAGTCGAGCAGATCATGGATCAGTCCTGCGTCGATCAATGCTTGCCACGTATCTACACCCACACCATTCAGCTTGAGTCCCTGCTTGCCACCAAGCCATACCAGCCGCGCGCGAAACTGATCTTCGCAGCCGACCGCGACGTGCCAGCAGCTCAGCGGATCGTGCGTCTGCTGATCGGGCACGGTGACCTCGGCACGCAACTGAGTCCGCCATACCACCGACTGCAACCGCGGAATGGTCAGGCCGGCCAGCGCGATCTCGACCTGATCGCCGGGGCGGATATCGAGTTCTTTCCAGCGTGCCACCGAGCCGACGCTGACCCGCTGCACACGGTGATCGTCCAGCTCCACCGGTTCCAGCTCCAATACCGGCGTGATACGACCGCTGCGGCCCAAGGTAAAGGTCACCGCACGCACTTCGGCCAGCGCCTGCGCAGCCGGATATTTCCAGGCGACCGCCCAAGCCGGCGGTGCCGGCTGCCACGTCGATGCGGGTGGCCGGTGACCCTGGCGAACCACGGTGCCATCGGCGGCGAAGGGCATCGCGTGGCGATACCACTGTTCACGCCAACGCTGCACATCGTCGATTGAACCGACCGTGTGGATATACGTCACGCTATCGGCCAGGCCCATCGCCTGCAGGCCAGCCAGTCGTGCCGGCATATCGGCAGGGCCGCTCGGCCAGTCCCACACAAACAAGCCGATGTGCGCCGCCGTGGCGGCATCGAGCGTATCGCGTGCCAGTGCACCAGCCACAGCCGAACGCGCGTTGATGCCGCCATCGCTGGCCTGAACGTGGCCGGGCACGCGCCAGTAGATTTCACCTTGCAGCACCACGCGTGCTGGCGCATGCGGCAGACGCTTGGGAATCGCATCGATACCCTGCGCTTTGACCGTCCAGTCCGAGCCATGCAGGCCATCGCCACGGCTGGTGGCTTCACTCAATTGGCCGTCTATATACAGAAGCGTGACAGCAACGCCATCGGCCTTGGGCTGCACCCAATAGATCCTTGTTTCCACGCACCTGCATCCAGGCGGCCAGCGCCGTACCATCAGGCAACTTGGCCAGTCCCGTCTGCGCTACCGGTGAACGCACGTTGCCGGTGGCATCGGCAAGGTGCGCGAGCAGCGGCGGTGCCTGCTCTGGAAAGCAGTTGCGCCACCGCAGGAAGCGCTTCGACGCCTGATCGTAAACCGCATCGTCCACCGGCGACTGGCCACCCGTGCGATAGGCTTGATTCCAGCCGTCCAGCCGATCATGCAACGCGATCATCTCCGCCCGTGCCTGCGTGGGTGACCACACCGGACAGTCCTGCGACCACACCGGGTAACTGGCCAGACCGGCAATGAAAATGACAGGCAGCAACCATTCCTTGCACATCGATTTCATCCGTCCGTGATTGATGCCAGCAGACTAGCGAGCGAGTCATGACGCGGAAAGACGAACATGCCAACAACTCACGTAGGCGCAAAGCTGTTGCTCGAACGCACGTACTACTTCTGCGCGTTGCCACCTTGCTGCTGGCCGGCAATCGATAGCGCAGTTTCACCTTCAAAGTGCCCGTTCGGCCCGAAACGCCGCTCGACAATCACACCGAGGCCATCGTGCGCGATCGCGACCACGGTGCTGGCGCGGGTGCCATAAGAATCGCCGCGAATGAAAGCTGACGACAGCCAGCGCTCGCGCTCCAGTCCCACGCCAGTATCGGGTAGCTCTGAATCGGGCGCAGCCTGCTCGTCGGCAAGTGCAGCGAACAGCGCGGAAAAATCATTGGTCTGGTGATTGGAGCTACTTGCATCGATCCACTGTTGTAGCCGCTCACACAAACGTTGCGTCTTCGGCCACGGCGTATCGAGTTCGGCATTTGACAAGCCGTGCACGCCAGACGTCAGCGCCTGCGATTGCGGGCTTGGGCGGTTGCCGATATGAAACGCCTGCGCCGAATCGAAGGTGAGCAAATTGAACGGCCTGTAATTCGCCGCCACCGACTGCAATCCTGCCGCATGTGTCGCCGCATCATCGGACCGCGTGAGGTAATCCGTGACCAGTAGTCCACGCGAAAGTCCGAGCTGCGGATCTCGCGGGTTGCGCACGTTGGTGACCACGCTGCAACGACCATTGGCAGTAACGCCCAACCATGTTCCGCCAGCTTCCAGATCACGGCCGGCCGTGATCGTCGAGTCAGGCCAGTGCGCCAGCGCCGTACTGGGCCGCGCATGAAATTCATCACGGTTGCCAGCCAGCACCAGTTGCCAACGTGGATGTGCGTTCCACGCGAGCGCGATTACGCACATGGCTGGGACGCTCTCTGAAATCCGTGTGCTCGCATCATCGTACTGATCCGAAGAACCAGTAGCACACGCCGATCGACGCCAACACACCCGCAAGGTCGGCCAGCAGCGCGCAGCCAATCGTGTGACGCACGCGCTTGATGCCGACCGCGCCGAAATACACAGCGACCACATAAAACGTTGTCTCGGTGCTGCCCTGGATCACTGCTGCGAGCAGCGCAGGAAAACTGTCCACGCCGGAGTGGTGAATCGTCTCGATCAGCATTGCACGCGCCGCGCTGCCGGAAAACGGCTTGACCAGCGCGGTCGGCAGCGCATCGACAAAGCGATCGTCCAGCCCCGCGTGCAGCACCAGCCAACGGATGCCGTTCAGCGCGAAGTCCAGCGCACCCGAAGCGCGCAGCACGCCAACCGCCGACAGCATCGCGATCATGTAAGGCAGAATGTCCTTCGCTACATCGAAACCCTGCTTGGCACCGTGGATGAAACTCTCGAACAGCGGCACGCGTCGCCACGCACCCACGCACAAAAACACAATGATCACGCCGAACAGCATCAGGTTGCCCAGCAGTGACGAGAACGATGCCAGCGCAACGGCGGTGAACGACGTTAGTAGGGCGATGAAACTACCGAGCAGCAACGCACCGCCGCCCAGCCATGCGATCACCACCGGATCCCACAACTTCAGTCGCTGCATGTAAGCCACCGACAGCAGGCCAGTGAGATTGGCGGCAAAGTGCGCCAGCAGGATCGGCAGAAAAACCAGGGTCGGATCATGTGCTCCGGCCTGCGCACGATAGACGAACACCGTCACCGGCAGCAGCGTCAGCGACGAAGCATTGAGCACGAGAAACAGAATCTGCGCGTTGCTGGCGGTATCGGCCGATGGATTGATCGTCTGCAGCTCACGCATCGCGCGCAGTCCAATCGGTGTGGCCGCGTTGTCCAACCCAAGCGCGTTGGCGGCGAAGTTCAGCGTGATCAAGCCGATTGCTGGATGGCCGCGCGGAACATCGGGCATTAGCCGCGAAAATAGCGGCCCCAACACTCGCGCCATGCGATCCACCAGTCCCGCTTCCTCGGCAATATTGAGAAAGCCCAGCCACAGCGCCAGTGTGCCGAACAGCAGCAGCATCACCTTCACCGACAGCTCGGCCATGTCGAACAGCGAGCCGACCACCGCGGCAAACACTGTCTCGTCGCCACCGATCAACCAGCGCGACAGTGCGGCGACGGCGGCCACCAGAAAGAAACCGAACCAGAGCCGGTTCAGCATATGTGGTCAACCGGAACTATTGGGATGAACATGTCTGCATTGTCAACGACAACGCCCATCACGGCCAGCCGGATAGAGACATTCCGGCTGGCATGAAGCAAAACGGCAGTGCGGTCCATCGACGCGTCGATGGAGGCTTTGTCGACTCCACCTAAACTCACTCCACGCATAACACGATGTCTCCGGGCCAAGGAGACCCACGATGCGCAATAGCAAATTCACCGAGAGCCAGATCGTCACGACGTTGAAAAAGGTCGGTGACCACGAACCCAGCACGGCGCGAGCTTTATTGTCTTCACCAGTCAGGCACGCGTACGCGTTGCGCTTTGTCCACATCCGAGCTCAAAAGCGGGTTTTTGAGGCACGTAAAGCGGTTCGTCATTCGGATTAATGGCAAAGGACGCTCGTTCTGATTTGTTCGGTGAAGGGGTATTGGCCAAACAAGCTTCGTCACACATCAAATCCACACGCACACACTTTGCACTCGGCCCTCATCCCAACTCCCCTGAACGCTGAATATTCGCCATCAGAATCCCATTCTGGCGGTTCTTTACCGCATGCAGTATCCGCCAAAAATATAGTGCGCCAATGGCAGCCTCAAACATCGAACCGACAACCCAGCAACGCGGAAGAAAATCCGCATTGCCAGTATGCGAAGAGGTCATCGAGTACACAATCGGTATGCTTAGTGCCCACATGAAAATTAATCGGACAGTAAATATAAATTTTGTGAGCCCAAAACTCTCCAAAACGGCACCGCCGGTTATAGAAAGCGCAAATGCGAGCGAGTAGAACCACAACACTCTTGAGGTCGCGATGGCCGCCCTATGAATTTCTGGCTTGTCAGCCAGTCCGAATGGATTCAAAAGTAAACTCGGTGTCACTATTTGGAAAAAAGAAATGGCGACGATATAGATCAGCTCGATTGCCATCGTGACGAAAAGAATCCTGGGTATCTGCGGATAGTCATCCTCACCGATAGCGTTTCCGCACAATACGCTGCAACCAATACTCAGGCCGACAAGCGGAATAATGCCGATATTGCTCACGGTTATATTGACGTTGTTTGCCGCAAGCGAGATCGCCCCCAATCCTCCAATAAGCCAAATAAATATGACATTACCGAAATTATCGACACCCGTGGCGGCGCCTAGAGCGATACTCTTTCTAATAC
Organism: Rhodanobacter sp. A1T4; assembly: GCF_014207185.1. Classification (GTDB taxonomy): domain Bacteria; phylum Pseudomonadota; class Gammaproteobacteria; order Xanthomonadales; family Rhodanobacteraceae; genus Rhodanobacter. The sequence continues at coordinate 3,559 of NZ_JACHCP010000004.1, read as the reverse complement.
GTGGAAGCATATCGGCCAAAGCAAAACCACTCCGCTTTAATATCAACACTTTCACATTGACCCAAACCTCGCGCGGCATATAACAGAAATAGCAAACAAACATTGCTAGCGTGCCGATCAATGTGCCTATTGCCGAGCCTTGCATGCCAAGCTCCGGCAGCCCGAACTTACCGAACACCAATCCTATGGTCATGAAGATGACTACGGCCTGGCCGATTAATCCGACAACCAAGGTGATACGCGTTTTACCAATGCCGTTGAAATAAGACGAAAGCGCCACATTCAATGTCATGACGCAGCCAAAATAGGCCGACCAATACAGGAATTGCGATTCCAACTGAGTAACGGCGAAGGGCCTGTTGCTTAAAAATGGGATCAACTTGAGGAATGGGGCCATTAACAACAGGAAAGCGGCCAGCACGACACCAATCAAGATCCCGACAGCTGCCTGATGGGCGGCTTCACCATGCCCGGACCGCCCATAGGCCTGGGCTACGAACGATCTTGAAAATCCCACAATCGAAACGAAGACGCCAATAATCGCCATCGCGGTATATATGGCGGGTCCAGAAGCTACTAAAGCGTCACTCGAATATCTGGCGAGACAAATGCGATCGACGAGCATCATGATCAAATTTCCAACCATCGATCCCATCAATGGTATGGAGACGTCTAAGATTCTTTTGGCTATTTTAAAATCAAAACCAACATTATTAGAATTCAATTAGATGTCCCCAACGATACATCTCCACAGCCATTAGTCCGCAATCGGCGCACCATAGGCAGCGCGGAGTCGCCCGCATGATCGGGCTTATTCAATATGCGAATCATGCTTCTTTGTGACCTATTCATGCGATCCATGTCCTTTGTTTGGCAGGTTACGGTCTCAACCGACGACAACAGACGCTGCTGCGCCAAGCCGTCACGAGCCGTTAGGCTGTGCAGCCAGCACCCGGCGATATGGAAGGCTAAAAACGAAGTTTGAGGCGTACGGGAACCGCGCTAGGGCCTATGAAGAAGTTCATGACCTGCTCAACGGGCGGCGCATCGGTATCCAGTTCCAATTCAAAGTTACGCATGATCATCGATATCACCAGCTTGATTTGAGTCAAGGCCAGGAAACGCCCAGGGCACATGCGTGTACCGCCACCAAATGGAAAAAGTTTGCGCGCAGGATCGTCTTCCCTATGCGGCTTTTGGTCAAAAATCCAGCGTTCGGGCTTGAATAGCTCATGTTGTGGAAAGTGCGCCTCGTCCATCCCCTCACCCGTGGTCGATACGATGATTGGCGTATCCTTCGGGATAAGAACCCCGGCAACCGTGCAGTCAGCATTGCTGACGACCCCAATTAAAGGAGCGACGGCCCTCAATCGCTGGGTTTCAGTGTGGACGGCTTCAAGGTAGGGCAGCTGCTTCATCTGCTCCCAGTCGCGCGCGACCGTAGTGCTGCCCAGCACCGTATCGATTTCGGCAGCGAGTGAGGCCCCGGCGGCGGGATTCTCTGCCAGCAAATTGATCATCCATGCCAAGGTGTTGGCTGTCGTATCTTCGCCACCAATCACATTCAGAATGGCATTGCTGAGAAGCTCATGTTCGGTAAAGCCCGATTCGGGATTATCGCTCGATGCGATCATGGCCTCCAACATATTGGTAGGCTTTTGATGCAGATGCGGCTGTTGACTCATACGCTCGCGCGTATTCCGAATGATGCACGTCAACGTTTGCTTGACGTTCGCGATAGATTTATCCACTTCACGATCGACTGGCAATTTGAAATGGCGCCAATGGGGGAATAACGCAACGAGACGTTTTTCCAAGCGCCTCATCATATTGTCAATATTGCTTACTAGTTTTTTTTCGTCGTCGCCAACCGTATTCAGGTCATGCCCTGTCGCGATACCCATGATGATATCAAGCGCCAAGGACTTCATATCACGGTGCAATTCGATAGCTTTGCCCTCTGCCAGCGCGGCCTTCCAACGCTGCAGCAAGCGTTCTGTCATGAATATCATCGTAGGAAAGAAGTTTCGCACTACATCGACACTAAGCCCTCCCATCACCAACTTGCGCTGCCTGCGCCATTCTTCGCCTTCAGCGGTAAGAACGCCGCCAATACTCAGTTCATTCATCACCACCTTGGTGCCTTTGCTTCGCCTGAACCCAGCGGGACGATCTCGCAAGATGCTGTCGGTGGCATCCCGATCCGCAACGACGACCATCTGGGTACCCATGGCGTCGAAGCGAAAAATGGATCCGAATTCGCGAATCCACTTCGCGACTATCAAGTGCGATTGACGTCCTCGAAGTTCCAGCGAATTGCCGAAATACCAGCGACCCTTGGGGCAAGGCAAATCTGCAATCGTGCGCGAATACTCGAGTTCGCCTATATTCTGCACATCCACAGCGACGTTTGAATCCATGATGGTTTTCCTGAGTGCAAGTGTGAAATTTCTGACTGCTTCTGATTTCGGCAACTAATCGATGTACGACAGCTCAGCGCTTGCGGAATAACGCTTTATCCTGTTTGAAATTTCATGCGCCAATTTTTCAATATATGGCGGCTTCACTATCGACATATGACTGCCGCCGATACGCGTCACATGAAGGCGCTCCCCCAATAGATCACCCCAGCCCAGCGTCGGATCTTCAACATCATGGTCGTCGGCGGTAAGCAGTATCACCGTCGCCTCCGTGGCTGGTGTTTCGTACTCTATGGCCGCTTTGGCACCACCGACGTGTACAGCAAGGATCTGCTTCACGAGTGCTATATCAAGATGTACCGGCAGAAGTGCTTCACGTTGGCAAACGGCGAGCATGGTGTCGATATCCTTGCTTTCCGCCAGCACCATCAACTCGTCATAAGCAGGATGCTGCCGCATACCGGCCACATCCAGATGCTGATCGGCAATCCAGCTCAAGAATGCTCTGCATTCATCGAATTCCGCGACATTCTTCGTGCGCCACTGGGCCCGCAAGAATGCACTGCTACCCGTATCGATCATTCCCACGAAATTGACTGTCTCACCGGCCGCGAGCAATTGATGGGCAATTTCATAAGCGATCATGCCGCCCAGTGACCAGCCTGCCACCGTATACGGGCCAACGACCTGGACGTGCCGTATGGCCTCCAGGTAGACGGTCGCCATCTCGGTAATGCTGGCACGCGGTGTTTCACCGATGACCAAGCCGCTGGCCGCCAATGCGTAAACAGGCTGATCAGCATCCAGATGCTGTGCCAAGTCAAACGCATACTGAACTTCTCCGCCAACCGGGTGAATCAGAAATAGCGGTGTCAAATGGCCTTGACCCCGAATGGGAACCAGATTCGGATGCCGAGACGCAGTTTTGTTCGAATCGACAAAGGCAGCCAATGCGCCCAAGGCTGGATACGAAAACAGATTGCGCAATTCAATTTCAATGGCAGCGCGCTTGCGCAATTGCGAAACCATTTGCACCGCCAACATGGAATGGCCGCCCAACGCGAAGAAGTCATCGTGGATACCGACCTTGTCCAGCTTCAGCAGCTCCGCCCAAAGGCCAGCCATGATTTCTTCGGTCG
>NZ_JACHCP010000003.1 GCF_014207185.1 Rhodanobacter sp. A1T4 | reverse complement strand
GCTGTCGGTGGCTGAGCCGAAATCATTTGTAGTGCGCGCTCGGTATGGCACTGGTTGAGCGTCAGCTGCGAACACGGGAACAACGGTGTCAGGGATGCGGTGCCCGTGGGCACGGTCACTGTTCCACTTCCTGACGACGCCGTGCCGCTCCCTGACGATGTTGTCCCACTTCCTGACGATGTTGTCCCACTCCCTGATGACCCGGTGCTACCGGCGTTAGCCGCCTCCAGCACCAGATACACGCCGTCGGCTTGATATTTCAACGTCGGCGTCAGGTTGAGGCTGTTGACCAGCACCCCACTGAATGTGCCGGTGACACCACCGGTGGCGGCAAGGATCTGATACGACTGATTCGCCGTATAGGTACCGGCTGCCGCGCTGAGGCTGACATTGCCCCCCTTGAGCACGGCGCTGCCGTTGATCTGCAGCAAGCTGTGCGCACCGGTGGGATCGATATAGATCTGGAACTGCGAGCCGGGGTTGAAGGTGACAGTACGCGTGGCCGACATCACTTTCGCGGCGGCGGCCGCATCGCCGATCAGCAGGTTGCCAAAGACGTTGATGCCGCCCACCTGGCCGGTACCTGACAGTGTCGCGCCCGCATCGACCTGCACGTCGCTGGTGATCGTGCCGTCCACCTGCAAATCACCGGACGCGACCTCGGTGGTGCCCGTGTAGGTATCGACGGCGGTCAACGCCGTAGTGCCGCTACCGGCTTGCAACAGACCACCACTGCCGGAAATCACGCCGCTGAAGATGGCGTTATCGGAGCGATCGAAAGCGAGAGTGCCTTGATCCACGATATCGCCCAGCACGCTACCGCTGCTGCTGCCCGTACCTAGCTGCAGCATGCCGCCACTGATCGTGGTGCCACCGGTGTAGGTATTGGCACCGCTCAACACCAGCGTGCCGCTGCCGACCTTGATCAGACTGCCTGCACTGCCACCGCCGATGCCGCCATCCGTGATGGCGCCAGCAAACACCGTGGAGTCCGCGGTGCCGACGGTCAAGGCATGACTGCCGAGAGCAACGATGCTTCCAGCTGCACCGCTGAGATCCTGCAATGTCTCCGCGGTCGCCTGGGAGATATCCAGCGTGGCACCGGTACCGGTCAGGGCGACACCGCTGCTGGAGGCGATACTGCCGGCAACGCCACTGCTGTTAGTGCCCAGATACAGTGTGCTGCCGGCACCGATCGTCGTGGCGCCGGTGTATGTGGTGTTGGCAAGCAAGGTGAGCGGCAGGTTGCCGATCTGTTGCAGCGAACCGCTGCCGCCGATATTGGAGAGCGAGACAGCGGTGATGCCATCGACGGCACCGACCGTGTTGTCGACAATCAGCGTGCCGTTATCGGTGATGCGATCCGTGCTCAAACCATTGGCGTTGTCAGCGGTGAGCAGGCTGCTGTTGCCGCCGGAACTGTTGTAATAGCCAACCTGGCCCGGCGTGCCGCTGGCATCGCCTTGCGTACCGTCGCCGAGCTGCAGGGTAGTGCCGGCATCGATTTGGGTGAGGCCGTTGTAATACTCGCCCTGGGTAAAAATCACGTGGTTGGCATTGGACGCGTTGCCGGTGATGACGATATCGCCGATACCGGGCGTGCTGAGTGAGCCAAAGTATTGGCCACCGCCGATGGCAGTATTGAGCGTGGTTGTGCCGTTATAGTCGAACCCGAGAATGCCGTTGTTGTGCAGGTTGATATAGGTGTTATCCGCATTGCCGGAGATGAACATCTGGCTGGTCGTGCCATCGCCGAACTGCACGATCGAGCCTTCAATGTTTACCCCGCGTTCGGAGGCATTACCGGGCAACGAGGTGAAATTCAGCTTGGGATTGCTCAAGCTCGGATTGTCATCGTCGCCGGAGTCGGTGTAGCTGTAGACCCCGCGAAACATGACGAGGCCGGTATAGGCATCGAGATTGATGTCGTTTTCGTAATAGACCTCCCAGATGTTTTGGGTGATATCGATCTTGCCCGGCAGACCCAGCACTGGCACGGGCGTTTCTGGCAGATACGAAGTCTTGATAACAATAAAATCCGTATCGGGGGTGCTTGCGTACGCGTGGTCGCCGCCGACGTTGGCGCCGTCCGACAGGAAGAGCGAGGGTCCCGTATACGTGTTCACGCCAGACAGACCTATACCGCCATTGCCGCCCGGGCTGAGCACCGTGATGCCGCCGCTACCGCTGACCGTTCCGCCGAGCCTGATGATCCCTCCCTGGTTGGTGCGACTGCCCTCGTTCAACAGCAACGTGCCGTTGTCGAGGATATCGTTGTTCAACGTCACGTTATTTGCTGTGGCATTGCCAAGCTGCAGCGTGGTGTTGTTGCCGATCGTCAGCGACGCAGGATCTGGATTGCTGACGACGGTGACACCGCCATGGAAGACGTTCGGGCTGGTCAGGCCGTCGTAGGTAACAGGCAGAAAGTTGACGTAGTCGTAGTAGGTGGTCTGCGTTTTTTGCGCGGCGGGCAGCGTATAGGTCGGTGTCTGGGTAAGGACGAGCGTCGAGGCCCCATTGGGCGAATCGACTGTTAGCGTTCCCGTACCCGAGATGAGGCCGCTGTAGGTAGTGACACCGGTCGGCAAGTTGACGGTGTAGTTGCCACCCTGTAGCGAAATGTCGTCATTTGCTGTGACCAGGCTGGTGATGTCACCACCGGCGCTGGGTGCCGTGACCTGTGCGAATGCGTCGACGCTGGTAGCAGCCAGCGCGATGCCAAGCATCACCACGAGTCGCTTTCTAGCGGGCTCGCCCTGGCCAGGCTTTTCTCTCAGCCAACGACCGTTATTGCCGACACCGACAACGTGCTTCATCTGCTTGTCCCCTGACCTAGATTTCTCAAATGAAGATGTCTAGGGGCTTCACGCGGCAAGCCAATGCATCAAGAAGCACGACCTCGGTCCGAAGACCCCTGAGCCTGCCTTTATCCAGCGATTGTTTGCGATGCCCCCAGCATCGATCTGGCGCATCCTGCGATGTCAAAAGATCAGCAACAATTATGAAATCGCGTATGGCGATTCATGTTTTCCCAATTTGCGATGCTCTCGTCAATTCCAGCCAGCCCGAAGTAGAGTTTCATCTGCCGTGATGTCGCTTCGATTTTCAAAAACGCTGAAACGAGAAGTGGGCCGCTCCTGGCATCGATTCGTGACTCGTCATTACTCAGTCATGTACTGACATATACATTCGCGACCTTCTTCGACTTTGTCCGGATGCTTCTACGCGAGCATCCGGGGAATGCAAATAGCTCTTACAAGACGGAGCTGAAAATTGAATCTTCCATTCAAGATTATCGCTTGCTATTTCGGCGTTGTGATGATGACCGTGCTGAGCGCACCTTCTGTACTGGCACAGTCCTTCGTTCACCCTGGCGCCTTGCATACTCAGGCTGACTTCGAGCGGATGAAAACCAAGGTTGCACAAGGCGCGCAGCCGTGGCTGGCCGGGTGGGACATGCTTATCAAGAACCCGCATGCCTCCTTGAGCTGGACACCACACCCCGTCGACGTCGTCTATCGAGGCAAGATCGGGAATTATCCGCAAAATTACTCTGCGCTGTTTAACGACGCTGCCGCTGCTTACGCACTCGCTTTGCGCTGGAAGGTGAGTGGCGACGACGCCTATGCCGACAAAGCCGTGGGCATCCTGGATGCTTGGTCAAACACGCTGACCAAGATCGATGGAACCTCAGACAAATACCTGGCGTCTGGCCTCTACGGTTATGAATTTGCCAATGCGGCAGAGATCATGCGCACCTACAGGAAATGGCCAGCGCGTGATTTCGATCGTTTCAAGAAGATGATGCTCGACGTTTTCTATTCAATGAATCACGACTTTCTGCTGAACCATAACGGCGCGAAGATCGACCACTACTGGGCCAACTGGGACCTGTGCAACCTGGACTCCATGATGGCCATTGGCATCCTTACAGATCGACGCGACATCTATGACGAGGCGGTCGACTACTTCAAGCATGGCAAGGGCAATGGCGCCATAGACAAGATGGTGTGGAAGATCTACCCGGATGGTCTTGCGCAGACTCAGGAAAGCGGACGCGATCAAGGTCACAGCACGCTCGATGTCTCCGAGCTTGGCGTGCTAAGCCAGATGGCCTGGAATCAGCACGATGACCTTTTCGGTTATGACGATAACCGTATCCTGAAAGGTGTTGAATACATCGCAAAGTACAACCTTGGCTATGACGTTCCATACACTACGTACGCCAACAGTGACGTCACACAGGACGTCATCTCCAATATGGGAAGGGGCGCCACCCGCCCGACGTGGGAGCTTTTCTACAATCACTATGTGGTGCTGAAGGGCCTTGATGCGCCATATATAACTACGTGGGCTAACAAGGTGCGCCCCGAGGGTGGCGGTGGCAACTATGGACCGAATAGCGGTGGCTTTGATCAGCTTGGCTACGGCACTCTGACCTTCACCTTGAAATAGCAATGGAATCGCGTCATTACGATTTAAGGCGATTCGACGAACCAAATAAGGGTGCCGCGTGCGGTGAGTCAGCTTTCACCGTAGCCGTTCTGATGCGGTCATTGCCAATGGTCAGGCACTGATCCGCGATCGCCGCCACGCTGGTCCGATGCGAGACCACGATCAAGATCGTCTGTGGCAAACGATGCTTTATTGCTGAAAGGACCGCTATCTCGGAGGCTGTATCAAGCGCGCTCGTTGCTTCGTCCAGCAACGCCAGAAAGGGCTGTCGCAGAATGACCTGTGCCAGCAGCAACCGCTGCAACTCACCACCGGAAAGCCGGCTCGAAGAGCTGTGCAAGGTTGTATCGAGTCCATGACGCGAGCCGGCCAATCGATTGTCGAGACCGACGTCCATCAGCGCACTCAGCAACATCTCATCGGAGGCTTCGGGCGCAGCCCACAGCAGACATTCGCGCACGGAATGCTGCCAAGGTCGGACATTCTGGCTGACATAAGCTCCATTTCGCACGAGTGCGCGGTACTCGTCAAAATCGATCTGCCGTTCGCCGACGCGTGCCGCAAAATCCTCGGGAATCATCATGCCTGCCAGGACATCGACGAGGCTGCTCTTTCCGATGCCGGAGTCACCACAAACAAGAGTCAGTTCGCCGGGTACCAAAACCAGATCACCCACATCGAGGCCGGTTGATGGCGGCCTCAGCCGCATTCGCGTGATGTGCAGCGTACTGACGGAAGTCGCCGTGCACGACGGTGCAACAGGCAATCGGACTGAATCCAGACGCATGTATCTCTGCCAAAGCTCGAATGCCGGGGCAGCCGAACGCAGCTGCTGGAAGCTCTGCCGGGTCGAGACCATATAAGGCAACACGCGTCCGAGCAACAAACACACGGCAATGAGCGATGGCTGATCGATTCCGTGCCAGCGGTGGGCGAGCACGAAGACCACCGCGATCCCGATCGCCGCCAGCAATTCGAGCAAAAGCCGTCCGGAGGCAATGAGCTCCAGCTGACGTTCGTAGCCATGGCACAGCCGAGCGGAAATGGCGCCGTAACTTGCTTTTTCAGCGTCCTCCCGTTCGAACGAACGAACGTGACGCAAGCGTCGCGGAAAATCCTCGCTGTGCCAGAACAACTGTGTCATGTCTGCAACGTACTTTCGGCTGACCGAGGCTTGCTCGTGACCAAAGACACGCGATGCAATGAGCCCAAAACCCACCAGCAAAGGTGCTCCGAACATCAATGGCGGCGATACCCAGAACGCAAATCCCAGGCTGACGGCGGATGTGACGCCGGCTACCAGAAGCAGCTGCAGCGCACTGAAACCCTGAACAATGATTTCGACGTTATAAGTGAGGACATTGGCGATTTCCGCGGATGTGGAGTCTGCCAGCGAAGCCAACGGAGCGTCGATCAGGCGTGCGTGAACTGTGCGTCGCAGGCTCATACCGTAACGGCCAACCAGACGCGCTCCCAACCGCGCCGCCTGCCAACGCATTAAAGCAAACGTGCCGGTTGCGGCAGCGAAGATTGCAACATGTATTTCGACGCTACCACCTGCGTCAAACAGGCTACCGCCGAATAGCAACGGGTGGCCAGGCTGAACCAAAGGCACCAGAAATACCGTCGCGAAGCTGCCGGCAAATGCCGCACCCAGCGATAGCACGACGTACGCTACAGTTTCCGCAAGATCGACACCCTTGAGTCTGTGCGCAAGCGAACGCAGCAGGTCGTTGGGCACCAGCGGCTCGTTAGGCATGTTTATGCGCTCATTCGGCTGGTACGGAACAATGACTTCGCTGATGCTTTTTAAGGCTCAGAAGAACGCCTCTCCGCAGGTTGAAAATTCCCATGCTGGTAAGTGCGATCTCAGAGGGGAAAAGTTGCATCGACGCGACCGCCGCAAGCGATCCGGAAAATCAGTCGAGAAGATGTCGCAGCGCGTCGACGGACGCTCGCGGATGGCGACCGCGACGCAGTTGATGAACGCCTAACTGCATCGACTGTTGTTCGAAGCGTTGCCAGCCTGGTTGTCCGACCGCATAGGGCTGATCGGCGGACAGCCTTGCGGCGATTTCGTCTCCGGGGACCGCGCTCAATAAGACATCCGGGTCGTCGGCCGATTGATTGGAGACGAAAACCACGCCAGTCAGCTGCAGCGGAACCGCGGCGAGGCGTCCATGATCCTGTCGTAAATCGGCTTCGAATTTTTCTACGCCACTGCGGCGACGAATGATTGGCGCCTGGCTGATCCAGCGCCTGATCTTATCGTCCTCGACGAAATTCAATGCGTCGGACTGCACGTGCAAGTAATTGGCGACGCCCGTGGCGAGCATGCTCTCTGGTTGCACTAGCACGGCGTCCTCGGCGAGAAACTCCAAGCCATCCAGAAAACTGTGCAAGGCCAGCGTCGACTTGCCTGATCCACTCGCTCCCAGCAACAGGATTCCACGACCCTGCCGGCCAACGCAGGCAGCATGTAGTGGCACCAGCCCTAATCCGCGTGTCGCCAGAATGAAGACCGCGAATTCGATCAGCTCATAACGCAAGTGGTAAGGACGACTGAGCATGTCTTCAGAGGCCACCACCAGAGCCTTATGCTGCTCGGGCGCAATGACTACATAGTTCGACGCGTCCATGACGCCGCAGAGAAAGCCTGCACCCGATGTCGTCTCTACGGGAGGAGGCTCGGACGCGTTCGGCACAGCCTGTCGACGCGAAAGGCGCAATTCAATGCGAAATTCGGGTACAGCCATCGGCAACTGATAGCGCGGCAGGCCGCCATAGGCGATCTCGACCAGACGAAGCAGAGACGCGCTGGTGCTTTCGAAGCGGAACTTTCCTCCCAAAATCTGCATGCGCATAGAGAAGTTGTGACCGGATCGCTCGCAAAATGGGTCGGCGCCATCCTTTCGACCGCCATGGCGTGCGGTCAAGGCCATCGTCGTCGTTCAAAAGTTTCAGTCGTCTGGATGTCACTGCGCAGCACTGCACGAATTCCAAATAGGTTGGCTTCGTGTGTGCGACATCAAAGAAAAAAGGTTGCCCCTGAGTAGGTGCCGTGAGTAGGTGCCGCATGCTCTCCGGAGAGTTTTTCGAGAGGCAGCCGCTGCGCCTCGATGGCTACGCATGGATGGCCGTCAAGGCCCAGGGATTCAAATGTTTTTGCTGCACAAGGCAACCGAAAGGCTGCGCCGCGGCACTCACCCCTCAGAACATAACGCCGAACGATGGAGCCTTCAGATCGGCCCGACGTCGATGCGTGCTGCAGCTTATTCCCACGGCTACGACCGAGGCCTCGCCGAGATGCTAAAGATTCAAGTTGGCCACTCCTACTTTTTGAGCTACGACCGAAAACAGTGGGAACGTGGCAAGCCCTACCCTCCACTCGCCACGATCCAGATCGCCGCACTTTTAAGGCAAGTAGGCCACGACGTCTCACTCTTCGACGCGATGCTTGCCGACGGCGTAGAGGACTATGAAGGGTCACTGCAAGCTGCGCGACCGGACGTCGTCGTCATCTACGAAGACAACTTCAACTACCTGACGAAAATGTGCCTTGGGCGCATGCGCGAGGCGGCTTGCCAGATGATTACCGAAGCCCGCGCTCACGGCGCCCGGGTTATCGTTGCGGGTTCCGACGCTTCCGATCATCCGGATGCCTTTCTTGCGGCGGGCGCTCACGCCGTCCTGATCGGCGAAGGCATTGGGGCTCTTATTGAATTGATCGGGCGGCTCGAACGCGACCCAGGCGTCGACGCGGCAAGTTGGGTATCCGATATCGCGGGTATCGCTACGCTGGTAAGCGGCCAGACTCGCCTGATGCGCATCGGTGTACAACCGCCGGATCTGCGATTGATCGGCCACCCCGCGTGGGACCTGGTCGACATCGAACGCTATCGGACAATGTGGCTCGAACGGCATGGCTACTTCAGCCTCAACATGGCAGCATCCCGCGGCTGCCCTTTCCGTTGCAACTGGTGCGCAAAGCCGATCTGGGGAAACCACTACAGGCAACGTGGTGCTCAGGATGTGGCCGCAGAAATGACTTATCTGAAACGGACGTTCAAGCCTGATCACATCTGGATGGCCGATGACATCTTCGGCTTCCATGTCGACTGGGTGGCAGAGTTCGGTGCGCATTTGATCGACGCCGATGGATCCGTTCCATTCACGATCCAGACGCGCGCTGACCTGATCAGCGAACGCATGGCCAATGCGCTTGAACAGGCCGGATGTGCCGAAGCCTGGATCGGTGCGGAGAGCGGCAGTCAGCGCGTACTGGATGCCATGACCAAGGGCACGAAGGTCGAAGAACTCATCGTCGCACGCGGACGACTGGGTGAGCACGGTATTCGCGTGGGATTCTTCATCCAGCTGGGCTATCTCGGCGAGCAACTGGCTGATCTGCTGATGACGCGCGAACTGATCAGACAGGCTGCTCCGGACGATATCGGCGTCAGCGTTTCGTATCCGCTGCCAGGAACGAAATTCTACGAGCAGGTCAAAGCCCAACTGGGCGCAAAGACGCATTGGCAGGACAGCGGCGACTTGGCCATGATGTTCCGTGGCGCCTACGACTCGGATTTCTACCGCAGCGTCCGCGATCTGCTGCATGAGCAGGTCACGTTTCAGCAATTGGCTACCGGTGAACCACCAGAGCTCCGCAGTCAAGCTGGACTGGCGCTTGATGCACGTTGGGATGCACTGATTGCAAGCGAGCAATCACACCGTTCCGACGATCCGACCCTACCGCTTGCAACGGTGCAAACCAATGTCCAGGTGAAGCGTCATGCCGCCTTCTCTCAAAATCGTTAAGGAGGGTTTGCACCGTACTACGGAAGCGCTTGCCTTGGAGTTGGCGCTTCCACAGCCCAGTGACACCGCACCCGAGTGGAGCGATCTCGAATGGCAGTTGGCGTCCGCCGCCGCCGTCGCGCACGGCGTATCACCTCTACTTTGCAAGTCGTCCCAATGGCAAAACCCGGGATGGAAGTTTTTTCTGGCAAGTCAGCAAGCCCACGTTGAGCATCGCCATCGACGTATTGCAGCGCTACTGGAACGCATCGACACCGACGCCCGTGCCGTCGAGCTGGCGATCGTTCCCCTGAAGGGTTCGGCATTGCATGCCCTGCGGCTCTATGAACCCGGCGACCGTCCCATGGCCGACATCGATTTGCTGGTCCGCGAGGAGGACGCGGGACGGGCGATCAAGTTGCTGCAAGAGCTCGGCTACGTGGAATCGTTCGTCGTGTGGAAGCACCATGTGTTCAAGCCGGCGAAGGGCGAGCCAGTGGTGGGTTTGGGCGAACACCGCGACACTCCGATCAATATCGAACTGCATACGCGTATCCAGGAACGCTTACCGGTAACGGCCGTCGACATCACACGGCGGATCTATCCGCGGCAACCCCACTCAGGCCTGAATCCTTATCCGTCGGACGGTGCCTTGATGAGCCATCTGCTGCTGCACGCCGCAGGCAACATCTGTCACCGCAGCCTGCGCCTGCTGCATCTGAACGACATTGCACGACTGTCGGCGCGCATGTCGCCAAGCGACTGGGACTCCTTGTGGGACACGCACAGCGTTGATGCTCCCTGGTGGGCGCTGCCGCCGTTGCGCCTGGTCGAACGCTATTACGCAAACACCATCCCCAAAAACGTGTTGGACAGACTCGCGTCTCACTGCCACCCGTTGCTGAAGATCGTTTCGCGCCGCCAGACCCTGACCCAGGTGTCGTGCTCGGAACTCTGGCACCACACGCTTCACGGCGTCGAATGGCTCCGCTCTTTTCGTGATATCGGGCGTTACGTCAGGAATCGCGTCAGGCCTACGGACGAAGCCCTGAAGGAACACACCGACCTGGTCCGGACGCAGATCTGGCTCCAGGAGAAAAGCTGGGTGACGCTGTCTCGTGGCCAACGCGCCTTGGCGTTACTCACCCGCCCTCTCCCTCGGATGGATACGCTGTACGTGGTGCGTGCGGCGTTGGAGGCTCCGCCTCCCTCTGGCTAGGACGATCGCAGCTCCGCTGCCATAGTCAAGTCAGCATCTGCCGGTACAGAATCTCGAACGCTCGAGCGGTGTGATCTGCATCGATGACGATCGCCCGACGTTGCGCGGCATGAGCCAAGCGCAGTCGTAGTTCTTCATCGGCAAGCACTCGGCAGATCGCGTTCGCCAGGCCGACATGATCGCCCACCGGCACAGCCACGGCCGCAGACGGCGACCACTCTGCAATATGTCCAACCGCAGTACCTACAGTCGGCACGCCTGCCACAGCCGCTTCGAGCAAGACCAGCGGCCCGGCTTCATGGAGCGACGACATCACAAGCAGGTCAGCCTCCTCCATGATCGGACGCAGCGCCCGCTGCGTCTTGAAGCCAAGGAAGCGCACGTACCGTTCCAGGCCGAGTTGTTCGGCCAGCGCATATGCCCTGCCCTGCAGTGTGTCTACGCCGACGATGTCCATCTGGAACTCTACCTTCGCGTCGACGAGGAGCCCCAGCGCCCGCAGGAGCGTGGACTGGTCCTTGACCGCGTTGAGGCTGGCCACATGAACCAGCCGGGCCATCCCGATGTTGCGCCTGCGCGGGGCGAGTGGAGGCCAGATCTCGAGATCGACGCCGAGTGGAATGCGCTTCGCCTGCAGTCCTAGCGCATTGAGCGATTCAATGATTGGCGCACTGGCTGCCGAAATGGCATGCGCAGCGCGCAGCACGACCGCCTCCCGCAATCGCCCTTTCCAGTTCAGTCTTCCGCCGTAGCTGATCTCGTGCAGCGCAACGAGTTCACCGCCGGCAATGTGCACCAGACTTGGCACCCGCATCAGGGTTGCCGCAGCAACCGCGACCTCGCTGCAGGAACCCGAAAAGATGGCATGGACCACATCGAATGGTGCAGACCGATGCTCGTCCCAGATCGCTGCGATCGCGCGTACACGAGTCCAGCCGTCGCCGATGTTGTGGATGCGGGCGCCGGCAAATTCCCAGCAATCCGCGACGGTCTCCTGTCGCAAGACGAAGACATGCACTTCGTGTACCAGAGCAAGTCGCTTGATCAGGGCCAGAAACACCGGGATCACGCGGAATTCGCCGGTACGATCCACCCCACCGGGAACCACGATCGCGAGCTTCACCGTATCCTCCGTGCATGGTTTTCGATGACTTGCGCATACACGCCAGCCCAACGTCGACCCACGGCGGTGAATGACAGCTCAGCGTCGAAGTGCGCGCGCACCTGTTGCCGTGTCGGCGGGTTTTTCGCTGTGGTGACCAGCGCCTCGGCCAATCGACCTGCGTCACCGCGAGGCCACAGCGCCCCGATAGAACCCTCGCCAGTCAGTATGCGAAATGACGGTATATCGGTAACCACCGGGGCCACGCCACAAGCCAGCGCTTCCAGCAGCGCGTATCCGCAGCTCTCCCTGTGGCTGCCCGAGACGAACAGATCCGCGGCCTGCATCAATTGCTCAATGCGTGCGTGCGGGACGCATCCCAGAAGATGTACGCGCCCGGCAAGCCATCGGTCGCGCTCTATACGCGTTTGAACCTCGGCAAGCAGAGGCGCATTTCCGAAGGCACACCACAATTGCAACCCGGGCAAGCTAGGCATGGCTTTGGCTATGCCGTCCAGCACGACCAATGGGTCCTTGCCGGCGTTCAAATGCCCTACCCACAATACGCAGGGGTTGCCGTGAAGCCCGGTCTCCGCGCGGGCGATGGCATTGCTGCCCATGACAAAGCCTGTGCTGGATTCGGGAACCGTGAACAACTGCGTCCGCGGCGCGAACATGCCTATGGTGGTGAAAGGCAGCGCGAGCTCCGGTGCGGTGAAGACGATGCCTGAGGCGGCCGTATACCAGCGCCGCCACTGCGACCGCCGCCACCAGGGCGGCGGTCGGTCGGCATGGTCCTGGATGATGATCGACAACTCGGGCAGGCATTGCGCAATGGCAAATGCGTCTTCGACAAACCGCAGACCATGCACGTGCAAAATGTCTGCCTTTATTGAATCAAGCAGACTGGCGAAAGAACGGCCACGATGGGTTGCTGCCAGCTTTCCACTGACATCGATGAAGTGATAATCGATGCCGTTACGCGTGATTTTCTCCGCATACGGCGCCGCCTGGATCACCGAAATCCGCGCTCCGGAACAGAGGGCCACTTCAGCGATATCGACCATGGAAGGCCATTTTTCAAAGATTTCCCCGGGTGCGAGGCCATCCGGAACGAGCTGAAAATTGATCTGTGCAACATGCAATGCCGGCATGGATCTAGAGGCCAGATACCTGCGGCATGCGCAGGCGTACGAGTCGGTTAGCCAGATTCAGTTCCCACGGTCGGTCGTACCTGCGCTGACGATAGCGCCAACTGGCCATCGCACTGAGGCTGCGTTTGGTCCATGGCGGCGACCGCAAGTCCTGCACTGTCGGGAAGCGACAGCGCAGCACCGTCACAAAGTCGAGGATGCGCCGACGCAGCTTGTCGGTAAGCCAGGGCGCGTCGGCGTGGCAAGCGTAGTCGACCCACCGCGGCTCCATCCACTCTTCGGGCGTTTTCGGAAAAACCACGGGTTCACCGTTGAGGTCGAGCAGTGCCATCCCGGGCCGCTTGTTGCGATCCTTTTCGTGCTTGCTGCTTTCCGGCAGCGGCGTGTAGATGTAGACGATGATCTCCGACTCCGGATTGATCCGCTTGAGATCGCGGATGAACTCGAAGGTCAACTCGGTTTCTTCTTCCGTGTTCTCAGGCGGCGCAACCATGAAGGACATCTCGGGAATGACGCCGTTGCGTCGACACAGTTCAGCCACTTCCAGTGTCTGGTCGGGCCGCGTGCCCTTGCGGATTTCCTTGAGCATCTGGCCGCTCGGCGATTCCGCGCCGATGTACGCCATTCGCAGCCGACTCTTGCGCACCAGTTTCCACGTACTCTCCGACAGGCCCAGTAGCGCATCCGAGCGCGCATAACACCACCATGGCATCTCGAGTTTCGCCATCACTTCCAGCAGCGGGATCATGTCCTGTTCGCGGTCGAAGAAATTGTGGTCGAAGAACTGGACGGAATCGGCGCCGAGCTCGTATTTGAGATAGCGCAGGTCGCGCTCGAGCCTTGCCACGGCGGGTAGCACCGTCGTACCACCAAACATGGCGGCAACGCCACAGAAGGTGCAGCGAAACCGACAACCAATGGCCGCCTGGTGAGCGACGGTACGGCGACCGAGAAAGGTGCGCGCCAGATAGCGCCGCGGGTCGCCGAGCTTGTCGTAAGGCAACACCAGCCCGCTGTCGCCGAGCGTGAAACGGCGATTCGGGTTATGCATGACCACACCGTCGTGCTTCCACGACAGGCTTCCAATCTTCGCCAGATCGGGTACTGCCGGGCCAGTCAACGCGGCAATCAGCTCGGGCAAGCTTTCCTCGGCCTGGCCGCGAATCGCGTAATCGACGTACGGCGCCACCAGCGCCGTGTCCGTGTAGAGCGTCGGGAAATAGCCGCCCCAGATGATCGGTATCGCCGGATAGCGCTCGCGTATCGCTTTGGACACGTCGATGGATGGTGCAATCTGCGGCCCTCCCATCACGCTGATGCCCACGGCATCGAACGCGTTCTGTTCCATCGCGTGCATGGTTGCGCCGATGACGTCGCGGTCGACGTTGCCATCGATAATCGTGCTGTTGCCGCTTTGATCCAGTGCCGCCGCGAGATGCAGAAGCGATAGCGGAAACCGCGCACTCGATCGCGAAGTGATGGTCGGATTGATCAGCAATGTTTGAGGCAGGCGTGTCATGGGCATCGATCGGTAACCAAGGAAAATCCGGGCGCGCGCCGCAGCTGAAACACCAGTGCGACGGGAACGTCGAGCGCGACAGGATCAAAGTGTGCACCGACAGGGATGTCGGCTGGATCCAGCATGGGTTCCAGCACGCGCTCGACATCAAGCCCCAGCGCTGCACAGGCAGCATGCCAATGGCTGTAGAGGTGCTGCGTATGTCGCACGGCGTAGTGCCGCCCGGCGGATTTGAAATCGCGCAGCCAACCAAGCGCATGACCGATCGGATGTACGTCGCTGCACAGCACCCTGCCACCCGGCCGGGTCACCCGACGCAGTTCGGCCAGCGCCGGCTCCAGACTTTCAAGATGTCCAATGACCAGACTGCAAACCGTTAGGTCTACTGAGGCGTCCGGCACCGGTAGGGCGTCCAGACTGCCCAGCATCAGCTCGACCTTGGCGTCATGCTGAAATCCACCCAGCTCTGTGCAGGCGCGATCCAGCATCGCCGGCGAAAGATCCACGCCACTCACCCGCGCCGCGCCGCGCCGCAGCGCATGCAGCATGTAGCGTCCACTGCCACAGCCAGCGTCGAGCATGGCAAGTTCTCCGAGCTCCGTCGGCATCAACCCGAGCATGGCGCGCTCTTCCGCCTGCATGACCGGATTGTGCGCGTGCGCCGGATAGCTGGGCGCCCATAAGGCGTATGCCTCTGCGGGTTCAAGGATCGGGAGGCGTGACATCAGCTGCACTGAACTTCGATGGCAAGATCATGCTTCCGCTCGCTTCGATCAGGGATCAGTTCGAGCCCAGGTTCAAGCGCGACCAGTGCCGGTTCGGCAAGCGACCGGGCCATCAGCTTGGGTCTACCGTCCAACATCACTGGCACGGGGTCCATGCCGGTGATCGCAAACCACTCGGCGAAATCCGGATCGGCGATCCATGGAATGCCGTCCCGGACCACGGCGCGAATGTGGCTGCGTTGAATGCCCACCAGGCTCTGCTCCTCGCCGCCGCGATCCTCGACAATTACCAGGTCCGCTCGTGAACCCGGCGCAAGGCTGCCGCGCAAAGGCAGACGCAAGATGCGGGCGGCCTGTGTCGTGACCAGTTCCAGCAGCTGCTTGTGGTTGAGCTCGCCACGAGTCGCGATACCGTGCATTTCTTCGAGCAGATCACGCGCTCCGCTAAGCCGCGAGTCGGTGCCCAGCGCAAGGCGGCCGGCTTCACACAGACGCCGCGGATCAAGCGATTGCCCGAGCAAGGCGCGGTTGCTGGCCGCACACCAGACCACTGCGGCACCGGCGGCAATCACGCGATCGACATCTTGCTCGCGCAGACCCACGCCATGAATCAGCACGCTGTTCGCCGCCAGACATCCCATGTGGTCCAGCTGTGCCAGTTCCGCCTGGGCGGTGACGTCGGTACCCTCGGCCAGGTGAATCATCCAGGGTCGTTCCGCTGGCGTGGCGGCAAAGCTCTGCTGAGCCGGCGGGCCATACTCCGGCCAGCCCAACGCATAGCTCCAGCCGTAATCGCGCAGCAGCGCGACCGGAAAATCCGATGCGTCAAACGCGGGGTGCCATGGATCGTGATGTGCCACGCAAGTTGTGCCGGCGAGCAAGTTCTTCAGTGCGCCGTGCCGCATCCGCAAAGCCTTCGGCACACTTAGCGCGGCACTGACGGCGGGCTCCTCGAAGTGCGCTTGAAACGCGTTGATCCAGGCGTAGCTGTTGGGGAATGGCGCGCCTGCGTCCAACGGCGGCACGGCATTGATGTGCAGATGATCGTGCGCATTGATCAGGCCGGGAAAGATCAGGTGCTCTCGGAGATCAAATCGATAGGCCCGCGCAGCCAGCGACGAACCGATCCGCCCTGCCCTGATCGGCAGCGGCACGCGAGTGAGGCCGTCTGGCGCCATCGTGATGGCACGGCATAACGTGACATCCATCGCGGCTTGGAGAAGTTCCATGAACTCAGGGCCGCCGCATCACGATCAGGAAATGGTCGCCCATATCGCGAAGTAGCGGCAGCGCGCCCCAGCGATCGTCCAACCGTCCCAGACGGTCGCACCAGTGGCGACGGCGTCGGTAGTAGTCCACCAGATAAGGCGGCGGCATGAACAAGCTCAGTCCGCGATAGCTCTCCAACGAAAAGTGCTCGGCGAACGCGCTGTAGAACTCGCGCGGGAAATAGTAATAAGTCCAGATCGTACGGCGATTCATTCCCACCGCCGTCGCACCGCGCGCAGCCCGTACCGCCGCCCGCTTGAAACGACCCCGCAAGGCATAGTGCCCCAGCTCCCAGGGACAGAGTCGACCCATCACTGAAAAAACCAATCGACCGCCGGGTCGGAGCAGGCGCGCGCATTCGGCCGCGACCGCGCCGAGATCCGGCGCGCAATTCAGCGGCCCAAAATTCGAATAGATGACGTCGAATGTATCATCGAGCTTATCGAGTTGCTGGATGCCAAGGTGCGCCGCGCTGACACGCGACTCCATACCCGCATCCGCGGCACGAGCCCGTGTGCGCTCGACCATCTGCGGCGACCAATCGGTGGCAACGACCTCATGGCCTCGTTTTGCGAATTCGAGCGCATCGATGCCAGTGCCACAACCCAGGTCGAGCAGTCGAGATTCGGGCTGCAGCTCACTGTACACGGCATCCCACATGGCGAGCCGCATGCGCTGGATCAGCTCGTTATTACCTCGTGGACCGTCATAGTCGGCGGCTACGCTGTCAAAAGCGTGCTGTGTCTCGAGTAACTGTCCCTCATCTAAAGGTGTACCCATTCCTTGCCTGCGAACGCTCCAGGCAGACATCTCTTTCTGACTAGCTTCAACCTGCTGCCCACTCATATCGATCTCCGCTGCACCGAAACGCAGCACTTAAATTCGCCGAGACTTTCGCTGCAAAGCGCGGACCGGCCTCCGCGCTGTTAACGACATTTCCGTCAGCTCATGTCGGTGAGTGCCTGAAATGGCCAATTTGGTTGAGTGGAGTGCCGAATGAATATCCGAGCTCATTCATCAAAGATGACTCGACCGCCATACCCGCCGCGGCGGATGGATGCGAACTACATCTGCTTCCGGCGCCTCACTGCATTTCTCGCTATGGCTGCAAACGCCCCCAGACAGGCGCCCAACACGAAGCCGATACCCCACATCAAGGTGATGTTCGGGAACACCTGGTTATCGGGTACATAGACAGGCCACATCATCGATGTTTCATAGGTATACGTCGTACTGAGGCGAGCGATGAGATCGTCCCTTGCCTGTCGCAAGTCTCGAATTTCTTCGTCCTTTTTGGCCAAAAGTACACTTGCTAAAGAACCTGAATTGCTTTCGCTTTTCGTACCATCCTTGTCTTTTGAAGTCGCGGTTTGCACCAACCGGTCCCGATCGGCAACGGCACTCGCCAGATCGGCCTGAGCTTGATCAAGACGTGCGCGAGCCAGCGCGAGCGGCACCGCTTCAATCTGCCGGTGGACTGCCCGCAGCTGAGTGACCGTTGCCTCAGCAAATTGGCGAGCCTGTTGCGGCGATTTCCCACGAACGGTTAACCGGACCAGAGGACCTTCATAAGGCAACGGCTCCAATTTCAGACTCGCGCGAAAGAGCTGTGCCTCGGGCGTAGTCGGTGAATAGCCAATGCTTTTCATGATGTCGTTTTCGAACGGCACCAATTGCAGACGCTCGATAACCCGCAGCAACGGTTCAACCTTTGGATCTTGACCCGTCAAGACCTGCCCCACCTGCCCGATCTGTATCCAGGCGGTTGCTTGCCACTGGGGTTTCACGACATGCGTAAACGCGAATGTACAGGCAAGGACAAAAACCAACCCGCCCACAAACCATCGCCGCTCGCGGACGAAAATTCGATACATGTCGATCAGATAAATCTCATCTCGTTGCATAATTTTGACTCATTGGGAAAGTGGCGAAAACATGTCTCTATCGGTGATCGCGTTCACATCGGCATGACCGTCGGATACCCGATTCCGCGCTGTTCGGTCAGGCAGCCATGACGCCAGAACCTGCATCAAAAGGCACAAGCCAATAAAGCCAACGTTCGTCCAGGTGAATGCCTGCGGTGCAAAAGGCGACATCACGCATACATAGGAAACGCGCAAGAAAATCAGCAGGGAAAACAACGAGACTGTTGGAAAGAGACGCCGCGCGCTCCAAAGCAGCAATGCGTACAACGCGAACATCGAAAACATCGCGCCGAAAGGGCCAAACGCCAGCAGGAATGGAAAGAACTCCGATCCCACATTGATAGTCGATGCATCCAGAGGGATGTCTGTGCCTGCCGTTGCGACGGAGCCACTCATGGGGACCACTTGATTGATAAGAAAGCTCGCGTTCGAGTAATGCTTGGCCAACATCGCGCTGAAGTTATACGGGCCGGCGCTGATATAAAGCAGCAGCCACTTGACGCCCGCCGGAGCAGCGCGATACATGGCGCTGAAAGGCAACGTAATAGCATCCAATGATCCTGACCGCAGCGCACCCAAGATCGAGAAAACACTGCCGCCCAAAAAGGCGAGAAAGCCAATCGCCTTCCACGGCAACGGTTTTGCGTCGTCTCTTCGCAAGACGAGAACGAGTGCGAACGAAAACAAGGTGGCGAAGATTCTGTTCCTGTCGATCACCAGCACCGGAAATACAAAACTAATGGCGATGAGAGTGTTGCGAAGCCATTTGCTTTTAACGCAGAGAAGCCCGATCGGAGCAAGCGTCCAGCACATGTCCGAGATGTGCCGGACGTGCTCGCGGCCATTTTCCATCGCGGCATAAGCGGCAGGATTGTCGAGCAACGGAATGGGGAAAAACGAGATATCGAGTAGGCAGAACAAAACGACCAGAGCCGCAAAAATCAGCGCGACGAATGATTCGCGCGTACCGGCATAGTGGCGCGAACGAAATTGTGCACTAGAGGGAAGCCACGCTCCGGCGAGTACATCGAACAACATGACGGCCAATGACACTGAAGCCAGCAGCAGGACGCCTTCCAGATAACCGACCGGCAGATCGTACGTGAGCAGCGCAAACCCACAGGATAGAAGAATGGGAAACCCAAGATAGGTCGAAGGGCGGCGCAGGAAGCGTTTCATACTTCCTCCAGACCATGATGGCTTACCGAGGGAAACCTGACCTTGGAGGCAACCAGCAGCAACAGATAAACCATCATGTGAAACAGCAAGGGCCAAAGCCGTCTCTCACAGTACGAGACCTTGGCACCGATGTAATGGGACTGCGCCCTGAGCAAGGTCTTGTAAGGTTCCTCGAACAAGCTTTCCAAACGTATCGCTACTTGGCGCGATTCGGCGAGATGCATGACGCGGGTTGCTACGTTTCTGGTCTTGCTCAGATTGGCTTCGTGAAGGCGATAGGCGCAGACACTGACATCGATGAAGCCAAGCGCGTCGCGCGCCGCCAGACGCAGGAAGAAATCCCAATCATCAATACGCAAACCCTCAGTCCAGCGATTGACGGTTTCGAGTGCGTTCGATCTGATCAAGGCGACGGGACCGCCGATGGCCCACTGGCTGATCACCGCGCGGCGTATTCCTTCGTCGGAGCGATAAAGACGTTTGTTGGCACCGTGCAAATCACACATGCCACTGGCGTATATCTTGTTTCCGTAAGGATCGACGACGACCGAATCACCGATCACCGCGCCTTTGCACGGATGCGACAGCAGATAGCGGACTTGGGCATCGAGACCACCGGGCAGCAGATAGTCATCGCTGGCACCCAACCGTAGAAATTCTCCGTTCGCACGTGCCGCCAATTCGTTCAAGGTTGCCGCGACGCCCTTGTTCTCACGGCGCACGTACTCGATCGGAAGCGCCATGCAATGCTTCGCCACCCAATCGTCAATTCGTTCGGCGGTTTTGTCGGTCGAGCCGTCATCGATGATGATGAGCTCCTTGGATGGATAAGGGTCTTCCAACACACTATCGAGACAGCGTTGTACGAAACGCTCATGGTTGAAGGCCGGTATCAGCACGGAGACCAGCGGCATCGCTGCCGTGTTCAGCGATACATCATCGGCCATCATCTCAGCGCCCTCAGGTAACGTTGTGCGACCAGCACATTGAACGCGAGATAGAAAAGGTAGTTCACCAGGAAGGCGTACATGGCGCCGATGAGGCCGAAGTGCATGGTGAACAGATAGACCAGCGCCAGATAGCTGGCAGCAAACACGCACTCGGATATCACGAACAACCGTGTCATGGCCTTGGCCAGCATCATGTAGGAAAGAATGAAGGAGGCGATCTTGATCACGTCGCCCAACAATTGCGGGCCGTACAGCGCGTTGGCAGATGCAAAGCTCTCACTGAATAACAAACGTGTCACCATACCCCTGAAGAGATAAACCGCTGCTGCCAGAACAACGACGACTGGCAATATGTACCGGTAGGCATTGCGCAGCTCGTGTATCAACGAAGCACGCTCATGGGTCGATGCAAGCTTGGGCAAGTAATAGATGTTGATGGCTGTGGTAAGGAACAGCAGATAGGCATCCGACACCTTGCTCACTGCTTGCCAGTAGCCGACCCGCTCCCAGCCGAACTGGAGAGCGAGGTGATCGCGAACCGCGATATTGATCAAGGGAGGCAGCAGCGCAGAGGTGATTGTCATCACCGAAAACGTCGCGAGCCGCATGGTCATTTCACGGTCGAAATGCATTCGCAGCAGGCGTCGGCGGAAGTACGAACTTCGCCACCATGCAGGCAAACCGAAGGCGAGCCACAAGACCTGGCTTACGACAAGAGCCAACAAGGCACCGTACAGATGAAGCCAGCGGGACAGCCAGACCATCATCACCGTGCCGACCAGCGATCCCAGCACCTGGATAAAAGCCAGCCGGCGTACATCCATGAAGCCGTTGATCACAGCGAGAATGTAGTTAACGAGCGCAATGCCAAGCTGAGCCACGGCGAGTACGCGAATCAGGCCTTCGTAACCCGGGTCGCCCAGAAGCCAGAGAGCGATCTGCCGGCTGAATAGCAGAGCCACACATCCCATGAGGCTGGATGCACAGAGTGCGTACCAAAGCGCTGCGGAAAGGAGGCGCGACAGTCGTTGCGGATCACTGCGGTATTCGGCAACGTACTTGACGATGGCCGCACTTATTCCGCCACCGGCAAGCACGGCCAGCAACGACATGAGACTCATGAACTGACCCAGTTTGCCTACGCCTTCGGGACCGGCAAACGATGCCACCAGTTTGATAGCGACCAGACCCGCCAGCAACCGCGCCGCGGTACCGATGGCCGTATAGAAACCGCTGCGGACGATGTTCACGCGTGACACTCGAACGTCCGACAAGCATCGATGACGCGATCCGCGGCGTCATCGCTTAGCGTCGGTCCCATCGGGAGACTCAGTATTTCGTCATGCAATTGCTCGGTCAGCGGCAAATGGATTTCCCGCAGGCAGGCATAGGCCGGTTGCCGATGCGGCGGTATCGGATAATGCACCAGGCTTTGAATGCCATGCGCCTGCAGGTGATGCTTCAGAGCGTCACGGTATGGACAACGAACCACGAAGAGATGCCATGCGTGCTGTTCTTCCCGCGCCACGGCCGGCAACTCGATGTGTGAATGAAGAATGCCCTCTCGGTAGCGACACGCCACGCGACGACGTCGTGCAATGTCCTCATCGAGATACCTGAGCTTCACGCGCAGCAGGGCGGCCTGCATCTCATCCAGGCGTGAATTGAGACCCTGGAAAAGATGGTGATATTTCACGTCGGAACCGTAATTGCGCAGCGCTGCAATCCTTTTTGCCAGCAGCGCGTTGTCCGTTACCACGGCGCCGCCATCACCGAGCGCACCAAGATTCTTGGTAGGGAAAAAACTGAAAGCGGCGGCGTCTCCGAATGCTCCGGCTTTGCGTCCCCCACTCATCGCTCCATGCGCCTGGGCCGCATCTTCGATCAATAGCAGTTTGTGCCGCTGTGCCAGTGCGACCAACGCAGGCATGTCAGCCAGCTGGCCGTACAAATGGACGGCCATGATGGCGCGTGTGCGTGGCCCGATGGCAGCCTCCACGCAAGCCGGGGCCATGTTGAAACTTGCCGGATCAGGCTCGACGGGAACCGCGACGAGCCGGTTTTCGGTAATAGCCAGAAAGCTGGCAATGAATGTATTGCCAGGCACGATGACTTCGTCGCCCTCTTCGAGAGCGCCTAGCTCCTTGTAGCCACGCAAGATCAGCGAA
This sequence comes from Rhodanobacter sp. A1T4, assembly GCF_014207185.1. Taxonomy (GTDB): domain Bacteria; phylum Pseudomonadota; class Gammaproteobacteria; order Xanthomonadales; family Rhodanobacteraceae; genus Rhodanobacter. The sequence goes on along the minus strand of NZ_JACHCP010000003.1, from coordinate 520,772 downwards.
AGGGCATCTAGCCCATTGCCCACACCCACGGCATGCCGTACGCCGCAATACGCGGCAAACTCCCGTTCAAAGGCCTCAAGTTCATCGCCGAGCACATACCAGCCCGAATCGATGACCCGCGCAGCCGCCGCTTTCAGCTCATCGGCATATCGTGCATTGACTTCCCTGACGTTGAGGAATGGGACGTCCATCAAAGTACCCATTCGTAAAAATCGTGCACGACGGCACGGGCGCCAAAGTATTCCTTTTGCGCGATCAGGCCACCGTTGAGCACGCGCCCTTCCTGTTCGCTCGATATGCCGAACGTGAAATAAAGTTTCTCGGCGTAAGTGCTGCCGATAAGCTCCGCCAACAGAAGACTGAGCGCGTCCAGCTGTCGCCCTTTCTCCGAGACCGCCATGTACTGGGTATGCACTACCCTGCCGAAATCATAAACAAGGACACCCGCCAGCAAGTCATCCCCGATGCGAGCTTCATGGAGCACGATCTGTTGCGGAAATCGGTCTCTCAGCAGGCACAACTCCGATAAGTTGTGAGTTGGTTGCACGTCGTGCTTGCGCAACACCTCCGACAGCAATCCGTGAAAAGCAGTCAGGTCTGCCCCCACTTGCAATCGGATGCCAGCCTTTCTCGCTTTGTCGACCGAATGCCTTCGGCCCTGCGTAAAGTGAAAGCTTTCCCGTAACGAAATGACCGAGGAGATGTCTCGGCGCTTCAGGCGCGCTCCCAGTCGATGCAAGGCATACAGATCCTCCTCGGCCGGGTAGGCATGAAACACATGTGGCACGGCTTTGTAGATGACCTGTTCTACGCCTAGCGTTCGATAGTGGTTACCCATCTGCTCAAACACGGCCAGCGTCGACTCGGCGCGCAGCGCCTGGGTTGTGATCAGTCCGGCATAGGTCAGGCCGCCGTGACTGGTCACCACGTTGTCCTGGATATTCGCGGGAAAAACCGCCACGGCTTCGCCATTCCGCTCGACCATCAGCGATCGGTCGACAAAGCGATCGGCGTGATAATCCATGTAGCTGCGACGATGCAGCAGATTGCCGTTTCTGGAACGCTCGACCAACGCATCCCAAGCGTTCGCATCGGCCTGGGCGTAGGCTCTAACCGTGAGCATCTGCAGCACCATCGACGAGGGCATTGCTGACCTCGGCCACGCCGAATCCATCCACGCCCATATCGTTGCCGTTGTAGAACATCAGCAATTTGTCGCGCTGGCGGATCAGCGACGGATAGCAAATAACCTGCGAATCCCATCCGCTGGCGGACAGCGTCATGCCCAGCGCCTCATCATGGCGTTCCCAGCGGATACCGTCATCGCTATACGCAAGGCCAGGAAAGTATTCGCCATTGGCATTGCCTCGCGTGAAATACATGACATACCTGCCGCCGAGTCGATATACGCGCGGCCGACCGATTCGATATTCGCTGCCACGTGGAATCAGACAGACATGATCCTCGCGGGGTATTGCCCGGAGATCGTCCGTCTCTACGTAGCGTATGTGGTAACGCGGGAAGGACTGATCACCGATGATTTCCCAGTCATCGCCAACGGCATACCAGATTCGCCAACGACCGTTTTCGCGCATGACCGAATGCACCGCGCCAATGGTGCTTCGACCATGCGCACGATCCAGGATGGGTGTTTCCCACGCGCGTGAGAAATGATCTCCGCCATCGCTGGAAACCGCCAGCCCGGTAAATGCCAGGAACTTGGCTTTGGCAACGCGCTGAAAGCCGACGTAGAACATGTGCAGGCCGCCGGGCGCGTCAACGATGTCGCCCAGGATCACCCCGTTATCATCGAAACATCCGCCTCGGCCGATGTTCAGCACCGGCTCGGCACTAACGCGCACGATGACTGCAGGGTTGTCTCCCCGTACGTCGACGTAGCCGATACGGCTGACGCCGTCGATATCGCGAAATCCCGCGTAAACACGTATGAGGTCGTCATCGACACGATATGGCGTCGGCGTAAGCGCCGAGCTATACATCCAGCCACCCACGCCATGTCGCGCGGTTTCGAACACCAGCCCTTTCTTGGTCCAATCGAACATCGGCCTTTCAAAGCCTCACATCGAGACTGGACTTGTCGGGCACCGCACGAGCGGGCGAACCCACATAGACCCGGCCGGGTTCCGTATCGCGAGTAACCAATGCGCCAGCACCGATCACATTGTCGGCCGCCACTATCACGTGGTCATTGAAGGTCGCGTTCACGCCGACAAAGCTGTTCTGGCCAATCTCGCAATACCCTGAAATAACTGCGTGCGATGCAACGAATACGTTATCGCGTACAACCGTGCGATGCCCCACGTGATTGCCGCTCCAGAGAATGCAATTGTTTCCTATGCGAACGAAGGGCTGGATGACGTTGCCTTCGAAGATAAAGCTGTTTTCGCCCAGCTCGGCATTGCGCCATACAAAAGCCCGCGTACTGACGTACGTGGCAAACCGGTAGCCCTTGCGTTTCGCATCCTGGTAAAAGCGTGTGCGCAGACGATTGAGCTGGCTGGCTGGAATCGCGACAAACACGTCGACATCCGTTGGCGGGTAATACGTTTCCAATGTCTCGTAGGCCACCACCGGGCGATTCGCCAGCAACGGTTGCGCGAGATGATCGCGTTCGACGCTGAAAGCAACTACGTCATAGTTGCTATCGTGCTCGAAATATTCGCAGGCGATCTGTGCGAACTCACCCGCGCCGATGAGGACTAGCGGCTTTGACATGCAACCACGGCCTCCCCGTATAAAGAGCCACTGAGTTCGCTCAGAAAATCCGCGTAGTCGGTGATGTAATCGGCTGGGTCATAGAGATGGTCCGCCAGCACCATCAATACGCAGTCATCGCTGAAGTCGTAAAGCTCACGCCACACCATGCAGCCAAGCAGCAGACCTTGCGATGGATCGTCAAGCACCACCTCCACCGGTTTGGTGCCGTCATCCAAAAGAAACGTCACGGAGCCACGCACCGCCACCGCCAGCTGATTGAGATGACGGTGTGCATGCTTGCCTCGATGCACATCGCTCTCGGTAGCAAATATGTAATACACGCGCCGTATTTCGAATGGCACGTTTCGATCCTGTTCCAAAGCGATAAGCATGCCGCGGCTGTCGCCATGCTTTTGCAACTGGATCCGTTCGATTTCCATGTTTAGGCCACGCTGTAAATGCTTAGAGGACGACCACGTGCGTGGGTGCCGCTCCACTGACGAAAGGTTGCTTCGACATTTGCGAGCGCTAAAGCGTCTGATTGTTTTGACGATGGCCAGGCCTGTGTTGGCTGGAGTGAACTACTCGCTTCAGCACCCGGCTAGTCGCTTCCGAATTTTTCAAGCCATACCGCGACCGAGACCGCACCGAATCCGCTGACTACGCCATGCAACCTTTCAACGTCCTGCAGGCACTCACTCGCACTAGACCCCGTTCAGATCGCTCGTGAGTCTTGGCGTCAGCTGCCAAAGCAGGTCATGGGGTTGCATGGGATAGGCAAGATGACGGCGACGCGCGAAGGCATCACGGATATGAAACTGGAGAAAGAGACTCTGCCAAAAGGGAGTAGCGATATGGCATTCGTTCCTCTCGTGGAAGGCACGTTGCATAGCCCGCCCGATCAGCTTGCCGAAGAAACCGTACTCGCGCGCCCCAGGAAGATGGTGGTCCTGCACTGGCTAACCGTACTTTGCCTGATTGCGGCGGTGACATTTATCTTGACCCGGGATCAAGTGGACGGACGCGCGGCGCGACAGTGGCTGCTAGAGGGACATCGCCATTTCGGTTTGTTCGTGCTTGTTCTTTTCTTCGTCCGCCTGGTGCTTCGCATCCGGCTGGGCAAGCTGCCGCATGACGGCAACCTGTCGTGGATTGTTCGTGGCCTGGCGGGACTGACGCATGTCGCCCTGTACGCATTGCTGCTCGCCCTGCCCATGCTTGGTTGGGCTCTGAGCAATGCCGAAGACAAACCGGTCCACCTGCTTGGGGTCACCTTACCGGCGCTTGTGAGCGCTGACGAAGATCTCGCCGACAGATTGCAGGCATGGCATTTGGACGCTGCATGGGTGTTGCTCGGCCTGGTGTCGTTGCATGTCGCTGCAGCACTTTGGCACCACTTCGTCCTGCGCGATGGGGTGCTCCGCATGATGCTGCCCAAGCGCCGTCGCTGATCGGCGCATGACCCCTCATTCACCGTTGCACCCTAACGAAACCAAGGAGACTTCATGCTGTCTTTTTTGAACCGACGCGTGAGGCGACGGCCCGGGAAGATGCTCCTTTGGTGCGGGATTGCAGCGCTGCTGCTTGCCAGTACCACGGCACAAGCTATTCCGGCATTCGCACGACAAACCGGAGCCGCCTGTGCAGATTGTCACGCCGGTGCCTATGGAGCCGGTGCCAATGGACCCAACCTGACACCGTATGGCATGCGCTTCAAGCTCAACGGATACACCGATACCGATGGCCAAGGTTTCAAGATTCCAGTATCCGGCCAGTTAACGGAAACGCACACTGCGCCGGCCCGTGGTCCGAGCAGCACGGATCTTACCGAAGCCGATCTCTACCTGGCGGGGCGCATTTCCGACCAAGTCGGTGGTTATGCCAAGATCGAAGCCGATCACGTCGGCCACGACACCTACAACACCAAACTGAGCAATGTCGATCTGCGTTTCGTGGCCAAGGAGCTCAAGCTCAACGGTAAGGATTTCACGCTTGGCGTGAGCGTCAACAACAACCCGGGCTTTGATGATCCCATTGCTGTCCTGCCGGCTGCCACAAGTCTTGGGCCGCCCGGTGGCCAGGGACCGACAGGCACGTTGCTCAACCTGTCCAGCGCCAATGCGCCGGCTGATCGTCTTATTGGCGCGAGCGTTTACGGCCTGTACGACTCCGATTGGTACGGCGAAATCGGCACGTACCGATCGCTACCCACCTCCGAACAGGATCATCTCGGCTACAACATCGCCGGCGATCCAGGCAGGCTAAGTGATACGGGCTATTTCCGCTTCGCCTATATGAAAGACCTCAAGCGTCAGTTCTTCTCGGCAGGCCTGGTGGGACTGACGACCCGACGGCAACTGCCTCGTACGGGACCGACAGACAACCTTACCGATCTGGGCTATGACCTGAGCTACCAGTTCCTGGGCAATAGGGAAAACATTGTCCAGGTTTCATACGTCAATATCCTTGAGAAGCGCAAATACGGCAGCACGCCAGTAAGTCCGATTGTTCCAGGCCTCACCGCCTTGTCCCGCGGCGCACTGCATGACGAGACATTGAGCGTCACGTATACCTTCAAGCAGACCTATGGCGTGCAGCTTGCGCACCTGGAGAGCAACGGAACACGCGACGCCGTCCGTTTCGCGCCTCTCGGAAACCCGGATACCACCGCCAATCTTCTCAGCATTTTCTGGGCGCCATTTGGCAAGGACGACTCATTTACGTCCTTAGCGAATATGAAGATCGCGGCGACCTGGTTTCGCTTCACACGATTCAACGGTGCGACGAACAACATCTTTGGGGTGCCGTTGGGTAACCCGACAACCAAACCGGGCGACCTCAATGCGTTTTCGGTTTCCGCGAGCGTGGCGTTCTAAAACATGCAAAGGAGTCAAAAGTGACGAAGCTACCATTGGGGCTATGTGCCGCCACGCTTGTCTTCGGCTGGTTGCTGGCCTCCCCTTCTGCACGAGCCGGTGATACCTCCGCAGGGTCAGACGTCTTCAAGACGGAGTGCTCCGAATGTCATAGCGTCAAGCAAGGGCGGAACAAGAAAGGCCCCAGCCTGTTTGGCATCGTGGGACGTCCCGCAGGTACGCTGCCGGATTTCAGCTACTCGGATGCACTACGACAAGCCCATTGGCTCTGGACAGCGGAAAAGCTGCACAGCTATTTATCCCAACCGGCGAAGCAGGCCAATCCCGGCACAAAAATGAAATACGATGGACTTAACGACCCAAAGCAGCTCGAGGATCTCATTTCCTATCTGGGCACTGTGCACTGATGACATTCCCCAACCTTGGTAGACCTATAGGTCCGACATGTCTTTCGTCGGGTCGCTTTGCCACAAACTATCGCAGCACCTGCTCCTTCAAATGATGAAGTGATGTTGCACAACAGTCCCCTGGTCAGCATTCATGGGGTGCCTTTCGTCGTGGCCTGTCCGCCGTCACGACGCCGCTTTTGTGTGCCTGAATGATGCAGGTGTCTTGCCCCTTCCCTGCGAAAGTTATTTTGCGCCGATGGGGTCGCCAGTTCAGGCGCATCTACCTTTGCATGCGTGAAGTTTCTCCTGCCCGCATCGGTGCTGGTTACATTTCATTGGCCATCGCGACGGCTCTTTGTGCACCGCTTCATGCTCAGTCATCCGGCATCAATGGCGCGGTGGGGCTCAGTTCGCAACTGGTTGATCGCGGTATCGCGATCACGCCCGCCACGCCCACCCTGCAGGGAGCTGTATCCTGGACCTCTCCAGCGGGTTGGTCATTTGGTCTTTTGGGAAGTACTGAAGTGCGCTCGCCAGGACACCTGGTAGAGGCCTCCGCCCAAGCGTCCCGCTACTGGTCGCTTTCCAGCGACTGGCAAATGCAGGCGAGCGTCCTTTACTACAGCTACCCCGGCAACGCCCGCTCAAGAGTGTTTGATCGAACGGAAACGAGCATCAATTGGATATATCGGGACATTCTGACCTTTGGTCTTTCGGCCATACACCTCATCGGTGCCAGTGATCAGCCGCGGGGGGCCGCCGATCTCGATCTCCGCTGGCCTTTGCCGTGGCATTTTTCCCTTTCTGCAGGGACAGGTGTCGCCCAGTCCCTTATCGCGCCACATAGCCCCTATGGCTACGGCCATGCGAGCATCTACCGCTATGGTCACGCGGGGCTCGCATGGGATGATGGTCCTTGGCGAATAGAACTCGACCGCATTACGACGGATTCAGAGGTTCGACAGCAGTGGGGTAGTCCGAGCATTTCGCCCTGGGTCGCTACGATTTCGCGATCCTTTTGATTCAAAAGCAACCTTTTTGCGTCGAAACTGCACCTACGTAGCAGAATCTACCGCAATCGGATGAGCTCTCCCGAAGCCATGAACGACGCCGACATTAACACTGACGCAATAGACCGATCGCTGCTCCAACGCATGGCGACGGGTGATCGTGTTGCGCTGGCGACGCTATATCACAGTTACCACGGCAGGTTGTGCCGCTTCCTGTCCCGGCTGACAAGGCGTGCCGATGTCATCGATGAAGTCATCAACGATTGCTTTTGGATCGCCTGGCAGAAAGCCGGTGAATTCCGTGGCGACTCACGTGTTTCGACGTGGATCATGGGCATTGCCTATCGCTGTGGTCTGAAGGCCTTGCGGCAGCGCGGCGACGAACCTGTCGCGGACGACACGCTGCCTGAAGAGCACACTCCCTCAACAGATCCAGAGGAAGATCGCGAATTGCGGGATTGGCTAGGCAAGGGACTGGACCGTCTATCGGCCGACCAACGTGTCGTGATCGAGCTGGTCTACGGCGTGGGTCATAGCCTGGACGATGTTGCCGTCATCATGCAGTGCCCCGTGGGTACGGTGAAAGCACGTCTGTTCCATGCACGGGTCAAGCTGCGCAATGTTCTTCCAGCCTTGGCTGGCAGTCCACCCATATACAAGGAGGGCGTGCGATGACGTTCCCGATGAATTCTGGCCAGGACTGTCTCCGTGCATGGGAGGCGATGCCGTCGGTACTGCAGCATGGTGCCACCCACGAGCAAAGCGAATGGTTGAACGAGCATATGGCGCACTGCGATGCATGCCGAGCGGAATACGTTCAGCAAGGTTATTTGCAGCGCGCCATGTCGTTGCCGTCGGATATTTCCGTCGATGCGAGCGCCGGATTGAAGCGCTTGATGGGTCGCATCGATGCACCTGATCTTGAGGAGATCCCCCTTCGTTCCCGATCGGCAAATTGGTTGAGCCGGGCACTGGTCGCCGTGGTGCTGATCCAGGCCTTGGGTATCGGTGCGCTGAGTTTGAAATCCTGGTCGACTAGCGGCACCCCGCTTTACCGCACGCTCAGCCAGGAGGCCGTATCCACACCACCAGACGCACTCCGTGTTGTGCCTGATGCAACCATGACGCTAGCCGATTGGGATGCGTTGCTTCGTGCGCTCCAATTACAGGTGGTCGGCGGCCCGAACGACGTTGGTGCATACACTGTTGCACCGACAAGCCCTGCTTCAGCGGCGCAGCATACATTGCAGCGACTACGCGCCACGAAAGGCATCCGCTTGGCAGAGCCCGTCACCGTCAAGCCATGAAATACGCTGCACTCATGCTCGTCGTTATGGGGATGGTTTTGAACGGCTGCGCGCAAACACGTTCTGCTGCGCCTGCGGACAAGCTCGCAAAACCCGGCCAGACATCGGCTGCCAGCGTGGCTGCCATGGATAGCCAGCGGGATATCGTACTGGCGGTAGCCAACCCGCTTGAACCACTCACCACACACGCTGGCTCCAACCTTCTGGCCTATGGGCCGCCAAGGTACGGCGCCGGTCAACGCGCGGCATCCAATGTCGCTGCCCTGAAGCAGAGTTACGGATTGCATGAGGTCACCGGTTGGCCCATCAAAGCGCTCAACGTGTACTGCGTCGTAGTGGAGCCGCCACCAGGCATGGCCAGGGATGTATTACTCAAGGCTCTTATCAAGGACGAGCGCGTGCAACTCGCGCAACCGCTTCAGGATTATTCCGTTTACGCCGAGAAGTCGCCGGACACGCATCACTACAACGATCCCTACGTCAATCTCCAACGCGGTTTCGTGGAAACCGATGCGGCCCTCGCGCATAACCTCAGTCAAGGCAATGGGGTTCATATCGCGATCGTCGATACTGGCGTTGACTTGACGCACCTGGATCTTCAGGGACGGGTTCACGATATACACAACATGGTCGATGACGATGCGTCGGCGTTCAACCAGGATCACCATGGCACGGAAGTCGCGGGCGTTATCAGCGCCGATGGAGACAATCACCAAGGTATTGTTGGCATGGCGCCCAAGGCCGTGCTCAGCATTTACAAGGCGTGCTGGTATCCGCCCATTCCGAATGCCGGCGCGCGCTGCAACTCCTTCACACTCGCCAAGGCTTTGGCGGCGATCATTGATACGGATGTCCGCATTATCAATATGAGTTTGGGTGGCCCTGCGGATCCGCTGCTTAACAAGCTGCTTGTCCAGTTGCTGACCCAACACCGCATCGTAGTGACGGCAATGCCGCCCGATGGAACCGTCAACGGATTCCCCGACAACGCACCAGGAGTCATCGTCGTTCGTGAAAGTGGTACGTCTACAGCACCCCCCGGCGTTTTGAGCGCTCCCGGAAAAGACATTTTGACTACCCAGCCTGGTGGTGGGTATGACTTCACTTCCGGATCATCCATGGCTGCCGCGCATGTGAGCGGTATCGCCGCTTTGTTGCTGTCGCTCTCGCCAAAACTAGATGCGCGTACGGTCCATGATCTTTTATTACAAAGCAGCAAGGTCTCCAACGGGACGCTTCAAGTGAACGCAGCATCGGCGGTATCGGCACTGCACGGCGCAGGGCAAGCCACCCCATGAGTTGGACAACTGGTCATGTGTCGATGCTTGGAGTCGATGAACAACGACCACCGAACCATTGAAGGGGATGAGTGGTGAATGTTGCTTTCTATCTTGCAACGGCGGCAATGATCACCTTTGCACTGTTCTTGATAGTCCGACCACTGATACGAGAAGGTCTCCACACAAAACAGTCCCTGGGTTTGTTTGTCATCGCGTCGGCTGTCACGGTCTTGTTGCCGGGAATTGCGATCTATCTATATACCTTGCTGGGAACACCTGCCGCACTTGATGACCAGGTCGTTCGCGGCACGCATGTCCGTTCCAATGCCCTGCCGGCAGCCGACGTATTGAATTCGCGTGTCCAGCAGACACAACAAAATATCCAGAAGTGGATGCAAATGGCGCATGCCTATGATGCGCAGAAACGCGCGAATGAAGCCCGTGGCGCTTACGAGCAGGTGCTGAAGATTGATGCCAACAATACCGTGGCGATGATCGGTTGGGTCGAGGCAGACATGGAACAGCATGCCAACTACGCTATCGGCGCGCACGCACGTCAGCTGCTCGAACAAGCCATCGCGTTGGAACCAGATAATCAGCGCGCGCTATGGCTAGTCGGGATAAGTGAGTTCCAGCAAAGAGACTATGCGGAAGCTTCAACAAGCTGGAGACATCTGCAGCGACTGCTGGATTCTGGCTCCGCTTTGGCACCGTCAGTTGCACAACAAATCGCGCTTGCTGGTGCAAAAGCAAAGACGCACCCTGCCGAGACACTTCTGCAATAACGCAGCATATTCACGCTGGCATCCATACTGCCGAACCTTTCGCAAAATGGATCAAAGCCAGCCGTCGGTTACCGTGAGTCTGCCCAGACCAACGTCGACGGGGACTCATGACGAACGCATGCGCACCATCGAATGCGGCAAGTCCTTCGCGGCTCTTATTCCTCCGATCTGACCACCTCTGGCCACTGTGCCACTCGGTAGTCAGTTGGCAGGTTGACTGGTCGATAGGCCGTTAGCCGCTCGATCCGCTCGAACACCGTTTGATGGATGAATGCCCCATCCGGAATGACACGCGGCTCGGCACGCGGCAGGTACCAACCGAGTAACGAACGGCGCGACTTCCATTCCCGCCATTTGGCCCTCTTGGGCAACCATTCAAGAAGCTTCCATCCCGTAGTCATCGACACGTGAAGTTTTGCCGTCGCATCTGGAGCAACATATACATGATTGCTTCCCTTTCTTGGACGCCCAAGAACGAGATGATTCACCATCGCACGATTGACAAGGAGACCTTTGGCATGGGCTTCCTCGATCATCCAGAGGAGCGGATATTTTGAAAGGCCGCTTTCGGACTCGAGATAACCGCCACCGATATCGGCATGGACACCTGCGAACCAAACCTGAAGGACATCTTGGGGGATTTCAGAAGCCGGGTTAAAGGGAGCCGGTCGATATGGCTGCCCTTCCTTCCATGCGTTCAGCCGGAACATTCTCCTACGCTCGTCGATCGCCATCGCTTGTCGAAAGGTCTTGACGCTTGAATTGGTCCGAGTGAAACGCAGCGTTTGCAGGTCAGGCAGAAACGTATCCTCGCTGGGAATAATGACCGATGCAACCGTATCCCACACGCCTACAAACTCGATACGAATCGTCTTGACGCCGACGACCCGGCTGAAATGCCAGGCCGCCTCAAGTTCCGTGCTGTGGTTTTCATCGCCCGTGTCAGTCTTGCCATCCCCAGGCTTTCTTCGATTCACGCGCTGGCTGTCGGCGCTTGATCTCTTGAAGGCTGTAAGCGCGTATCCGGCCAAATTGAGTTGATCGGGACGGAGCACGCCGATGACATGGATAAAGGCAGCGAGAACGCGCACCGTGTAGGCACCTCGGCTGAACCCGAATAGCCAGACCTTGTCGCCCTCCTCGTAGGTCTGGCTCAAGAAGCGATAAGCACCCAGCACATCGTCATCGAGCCCATAGCCAGTCACCAGGCCAAATACACCACGCGCCTCTTGTTTGAAGCGTTGCCAGGCATTCTTCTGACCAATAGTCCCGATGCCAGGATTGTAGTAAACGCGTTGGCGATCGCCCTTTTCGAGAATTCGGTAAAGCTTGAGCACATTCGAAATAGTGCTGTCGATCTGATTGCCGGTACCGTCACAGCAAATGACAATATTTTTCGGCATTGCCCCCCCTACCCCGCGCCTAACGCATAACTGGACTGCTTCGGAAATTCAAGACACTTGCCCTCCTCACACTGGATCTGCTCAAAGGCCTAGGGCCAGATGACTGTGACGGCAGGTTCGATTGTAGAAGACCAGCAGACTCATCTAAAAGACATCACGGAACCGAACTTCCCAGCCTGGAAATCTGCCACGGCTTGCGTGGCCTCTTCCTGACTGTTCATCACGAAAGGACCCCGTTGCACGATGGGTTCGTTGATGGCCGGACCGGCAATCGCCACAAACTTTGTTGCAGTGGATAAAGCATGCAACTCGACGACGCCATCTTCGCTGGCCGAGACCGTTATGGCATCGCCCGATGAAAGGCTGGTTTTGAGTGCACTCTCAGGTTCGTTACGTTCACGTACCGTCATACCCCCACTACGGACGTAGAGCCATAGATTCCAGCCGGATGGCAACGGCACTGCAGTGTGAGCATCGGCATCGAGCGATCCGTCCACGATCAGAATGGGCTCTGGCGTATGCAAAGGAGAGGTCAATCCATCGAGAGTCCCTGCCAGTACGCGTAAACGTAAGTTGCGGCACTCGACCGTGGGTACATCGCTGGCGCGCAACAGCATCGTGGCTGGTTCAATGCGTTTCAGACGTTGTGGCAGGTTGACGAATAACTGCAGGCCATCCAGTCGGGCGTGTTCGCCCTCCGGTTGCTGCGTATGCACGATGCCTTTGCCCGCCAACGTCCAGTGCAGGTCGCCGGGCCCGATATGGTGATCGTTGTGCACGCTGTCATGGCTGCTCATCCATCCCTGAGTGTTCTCGAACAGGATGGTGACGGCCGACATGCCAGCATGCGGATGCAGTTCGAATGTCGGACCGGTCATCACGAAGTGATCAGCCAATACCAGGGGGCTCATCGCACCACTGAAGTCGGTATGGCGGAACTGGCGGATATCGCAATGCGCACCGACGGGATGCGGCGCACGCTTGACCACGTGCGAAAAACGCAGGCCCGATGAAGTGAAGAGAGACGCGGACATGTAGGTTCTCGTGGTGTTGGTGTAGTGGCGTGCTTTTGGACTTGGCAAGAGACGGAACCGCTATGGCGGCGATTCCGCTCTGGTCGCTCACTTGCCTTGCATGGCCTGACCCATGAAGTGCGAAACCGGCATGGATGGATCCAGTGCGCCGTACACGGCGCCCGCTTTCGCGGAATGGTTGTCCTTCAGCATGTCGACCAGCACGGCCGACGTGTTGACCGGAATGACGCCGGCCTGGGTCAGGCGGGCCAGCGTGATGTTCTGCAGGCTAGGACTCCAGGTGCCTGAGGCATCCATGTCGACGTAGACGTTATAACCATCCGCCAGCGCGCCCAAGGCGGGGAATGTGGCACAGACATCCGTGGATACGCCGGCAATGATGAGGTTCTTGCGGCCCGTGCGCCTGATGGCATCCACCACGCGTGGGTCGTCCCACGCGCTGACCGTGCTGCGGATGATTGGCTTGTCATTGGGCAGTGCATCGGTCAACTCGGGAATGGTGTCGCCGAACGGGCCACCGGTGACCATGGTCACCACGACCGGCACGCCGAGTGCCTTGGCGCCGCGGGCCAGGGCCACGACGTTGCGTACCAGTTGCATCGAATCGATATCCCTGACGCCATAGATCAGTCCCGGTTGGTGATCCACCAGCAGGATGACTGAGTTGTCGGGTGTCAGACGCTGTGTGTAGCGGCTGGGCGCGGATGTCATCAGCGTGGTGGAGCTGGACTCTAGCGCCACAGCCGGCTGGTTCAGGGCGATGCCAACAAGGGCCAACAGGGGAATCGACAGGATCAGGCGGGATGTCAGGCGGTTCATGGAGCGTCTCCTCGGATTAGGTGACGGCACACTATCTGTCGCCGTTAATGGCGTGAACTGGCAAGAACAGCCATGCTATGTCCTGTAAATCAGGACAATTTTGGTAAATACATCTCAGGACAGAATGTATGGAAAGACTCGATGACCTCGTCTTGTTTGCGGAAGTAGTCGAGCATGCAGGTTTCGCGGCAGCGGCGCGTAGCCTGGGCATGCAGCGATCCAAGCTGAGCCGGCGTATCGCCGAATTGGAACAACGGATGAGCGTGCGCCTGCTCCAGCGCAATACACGGCGTGTTTCGATGACCCCGGCCGGCGAGCAGGTCTACGGCCATGCACGGACGGTATCTGAGCAGGCGCGTGCTGCATTCAATGTCGCCGCTGAGTGGAATGGAGAGCCGCGCGGCGCCTTGCGTCTCACCTGCCCGGCACCGTTCGCAGCGGCGGCACTGACGACCGTGGTCGCTGAATTTTGCCGGCTGCATCCGCAATTGCATGTGTTGATCGATGCCAGCGATCGGAAAACTGATCTGATCGGCGAAGGATTCGAGCTTGCGTTTCGCGCACAAGGCGCGCCGCTTGACGACTCGAGCATGGTGGCGCGATTGATCGGTGATGTCCCGATGATGGTAGTGGTCAACCCGACGCTGCTGGCATCGCAGGATAGGCTGCAGCATCCCGATCAGTTGCTTGAACTGGGCCTGCTCGCCCACGCGACGCACGATGGCGTCAAGAGTCTGCAATTTTCCCAAGGCGGGAGGAATGTGCACACGCTCCACTACACGCCGCGTCTAAGCAGCGGAAACATCAGCGTATTGCAAGCCGCCGCTATCGCAGGCATGGGGGCGGCGTGCTTGCCTCGTTACCTGTGCAGAGATGCGCTGGCGACAGGGCAGCTGATCGATGCCTTCGATAGCCAAGCCAGCTGGCTATCGGATGCTGCGCAGATATACGCGATACAGCCCGCGCGGCGCGGTATCGCCTTGGCGACACGTCTCTTTCTGGAATTTTCCATACCGCGGCTTGCCAAGGTTTTGCGCGGTGAGGTGTGAGGATTCAAAAGAATGTGGGCGTTTTAAACCCATCTGCAGTCCAGAAGGTCGCGCTTCGTTCCGGCATCGCAACCACGCCAAGTCTCAATCGGTGTGCACCAAATAGACGGTTACGTCTCAAGCGCCAATGGTGGGTTCGCCGAGGTGACGTTGGCTACCAGGAGCAAACACACTGCCCGGCTGGGAGTCAGACAGCCAGTCGCTTCCATAGATTGCTGGCAAAGCGTTCCGCTGCCTCAGGACAGGCCTTGAGATGCAGAAAGGGCTCGATCATTTCCAACTCCATCAGCAGAAAACTCCCCCTGGAAATTACGCCGTCCACCCGTGCATAGGCAATGTCGGCGTGGCCAATCGCCGCCGCAGCAACCAGAGCACGTTTTGCGCTGGCGATAAGCGACGCATCAGGCTCGATGGGGTTTGCAGTGCCACCGAAATCGGATTGCACACGGTAATCGCCCATCGCCGGTTGCTTGATCACCGCGTGACTGTACTCACCATCGAAAAATAGCAGAGACCACTCGCCATCGCTGACAACTTCTGGCACGTAAGGTTGAACCAGATAGTCGAATTCCAACGGCAGTTGTGCGATGACGCGATTGAACTCTGTTTCGCCAACCACACCGCGCGCTGTATGCCAGGCCGTGCCGCTGATCGTCGGTTTAATTACGACCTCGCGCGCGGGCATCGTGGCCAACGTCTGCTGCAATTTCTTCGCGGGTGTGATCAGCGTTGGAATGATATCGACCCCCTGCTCTGCCAGGTCGAGCAGATAACTCTTGTCGCTATTCCAGCGCAGCAGGTCTTTGTTGTTGATCGTCGGAATGGGTAGCTGGTCCAACCATTGTCTAAAGGCTGGATAGTGCTTGAAATAATCCCAGGTCGAACGTATCAACACGGCGTCGAATGCCGCCCAATCCACACGGGGATCGTTCCAAATGCAGGCGGTGGGTTCGATGCTGAGGCGCCGGAGCGAGGCCATGAGGTGGTTATCGTCCGGATGGACGCCCGGAACGATCACTGACGTGGCAACCGCAAGACGAATATTAGAAACAGACATTGCTAAACCGTCCAGTGATCGAGGGCGCTCTTCCGAAGAAATCGAAACCGAGCGTGGCGGATCAGCCCCGTCGCATCCCCGCAGCCAAGAGTGCACGAAGACCGACTTGTGCGCAAAAGGCGCGTATCGAATTCATATGGATTTCTATCGTAGATACTTTCTTGCCCCCAAACTTCCGCACTAATCCCATCAACGTAGCGACGATAAGGGAGGGTTATCGGAGACAATCCTGATCCCGGGCAGGTGGCAATCAAGAAACTGCAGCAGTCGCTGCACCAATGCTTCCGGCTGTTCTTCCGGCATGAAGTGGCCGCAGTCTTCGAGCACACCACTTTCCACATGCGCAGCAACACGACGCACCATCTCGCCAACGCTTTCGGCTTTGCTGTTACGTCCCCCCAAGGCCAGTACGGGTACTTTGATTTTGTCGTTGGCCAGGGGTGCCGTTTGCTCAACGCTTCGTGGGATAGCGCGGTAGATACCGAATGCGCCTTGAACACCACCAGGCCCCGCCAAGCTGCGCACATATTCATCGACAGCTGCGGGCTGGATCGCCGTCGTGTCGAACGTGTTGCGCTGGAAGTTCCAGTTGAGAAACTCGCGCTCGTGTCCGCTGATAAGCAGCTCGGCCATGCCTGGCGCCAAGGCCATCATCCACCACCATAAACCGCCACATTGCGTGGTTGGTGGCGTGTAACGGATGGCCTCGCTAAGTAAATCGGGCAGCAATACCGGCTCTTCCAGATAGGCCAGCGCGGCGAGATCATCCGGATGATCCGCCGCCCACAACAACGCGGAAGTGGCACCCATGTCATGCGCGACAACGAACAGTGGGCGACCGGCACCGAATCCGGTCTTGTTGACCAGTGCTCGATAGAGACCTGCAAGTGCGCGGGCGTCGTAGCGTTCGTCTTCAGTTGGTTTGTCGCTATCGCCATATCCGAGCATGTCCGGTATCAACACAGCACACCCTTGTGCGGCGAGCAGCGGTGCTACCTTGCGCCACGTCCAACTACTGCCAAGAAAACCGTGCCAGAGCAACACCGGCAACCCATCTGGATGACCGCCCAACCGGTAAGCCACACGCACGCCGTCAATGTCGATGAAATGCAGTGGAAAACCTGGCAGGTTGGCAGGCTGAGCCCTAGATGCATCGCGATCTTGAATGACATTCATGACGAGACCTCGTTTTGTCTATATCGCAAGGGGCCATATCTAATTAGGAACTATTTATTTCCTAATTAGGAAAATAAAATCAACTCACCAATTTCAGGGCCAAATTCACAAGGCTGGATGATTTGACAATGGTGCTACCGGTCTTCCCGACAACGCGCATACCCTGCGTCATGCAGACCATCAGGCCCGCCGTGGCAGACGCATTCAGATCCTGACGGATAGAGCCATCTGCCTGGCCTCGCACAATCAGTGTTGTCAGAAAGGCATGATTACTTTTCAACACGGTACTAACGCGTTTGGCAATTTCACCGTCAAACGTAGCGAGTTGTGTAGCGGTGCCTACCACCAGACAGCCACGTTGTCCTTCTGCACCTTGTGACGATGCCACATAGAAAGTTAGCACGTCGCGCAACCGACGCAGACCGGACTTGCCGGTATCGGCCACTGCTCGCACTTGCTGATTGCGCAACATGATGTAGCGATCCAGAGCTGCAATGAAGACCTCGCGCTTATCCTTGAACGCCTTGTAGATACTTCCCGACGCCAGTCCCATGCCGGTAGCAAGACTCTCGATCGACGTTGCGTGATAACCGCTTTCACGAAAAACCCGAATAGCCTTGTCCAGCGCATCGTCCATGTCGAACTCACGCGGTCGGCCAGGGCCTCGCGAGCGCGGTGCTGATGCAATTGGTACGGGTCGCATCGCCGGATAATAGAAAACAATCATTTCCAAATCAAGTGCGGACTGACGCCAGTAGACGCGAATCACCGTCTAGACAAATACTCGTAATGCGTCATACGGCACAGACACTGAAGCAATGCGGCAAAGAAGCACCTCGATGATCTGATCCGTGGTAAATCAGCTCTTGCCTGCCATCACTGTCCTTATCGATGCTAATTACCCTGCGGCGTGGTTACTCGATCCCGTTGATCCAACACGTTGAGGAGAGGATTGAAAATTCCCGTTCCAACGGTTTGATCTCCTCCTAAGCCACATGTATATCAATGATTTAGCCCACTTCATCAAGTGGGCTTTTTCGTTTGTACTGCCGCTGCGCATCGGTGTTTACCGGATCGACTAGGTAGCGATTGACTCATATGACCGAATGCACAAAAGACGAACATTCTTATTGATAATGATTCTCATTATATGTAAGGTGCACCGCATTCCGTCACTCCCATGGATACCTTTTATGCGTCGCTCCATCGGGCTGCTCAATTCACTGCCCGCGCCTCTGCTTTGCGAAATGATCGGCCACGCCGGTTACGACTTCGTGGTGCTTGATCTGGAACATCTGCTGGTCTCGCCGGACCAGCTTCAGCATGGGATCCGTGCTTGCGAGCTGGGTGGTTGCGAGCCATGGGTGCGGGTACCGGAGGTCGATGAAAAGCTGATTGGGCGCGTACTCGACGCTGGCGCCAAAGGCATCGTGATTCCGCGCCTGGAGACCGCCGAACAAGCGCGACGTGCCGTAGGTGCCGCACATTTTCCGCCGTGGGGCCGACGCGGCATCACCGGCGGGCGAGTCACGGGCTTCGGCAAGATTCCGATGGCCGAATACATCGAGCGTACCCGTCATGAGATCCGCATCGTACCGATGATTGAAAGCGCCGCTGGCCTAGATGCGCTGCCTGAAATCCTCACCGTGGCCGGCGTCTCGCTAATCATGGAAGGCGCGTTTGACCTGGCCCTCGATCTGGGGCTGGGGCCGCATCCGCAGCATCCAGACGTCTGGGCACGACTGCAGCAAATGGCCGAACACTGCCGTCTCGCCGACATTCCCTTCTGCGCCAACCCACGTAATGACGAACAGCGTGACCACTGGCTCGGACAAAACCTCCACTGGCTATTCGCTGGCGAAGACCGTGGGCTGCTGCAAACCGCCTTGAGGACGCGCCAGCTCGCTCTACGTGAAGCCTGATCGATCACTACCACCTTTCAACTAACACCAAGGTATCAAATCCATGAGAGACCTGCCCCGCGCCCGTTTGCTCGGTATCGCGATCGGTTGCACACTGATCGCAGGCCCCTTGCTTGCGGCAGATAGCACCGACGAGACACGGGACGATCCGAAGGTACACAAGCTCGATACCGTGACGGTAACCGGAACCTTGCTGGGCGATTCCAGCAAAACCGCAGTGAGCCACTATGCGGGCAGTCGCCAAGTCATCGGCCACGATGAGTTGGTCAACAGCGGTTACCGCTCGCTGGACGACGCTTTGCAGCACGTGCCGGGGATAAAGATCTTCGACGAGACCGGTACCGGTGTGCTGCCGCAAATCATGTTGCGCGGCCTCTACGAAAGCCGCAGCGGTCGCGTACAACTGCTTGAGGATGGTATTCCGCTGTCGCTAGCGCCCTACGGCCAGACCAGTCTCTCGCTGTTCCCGGTCACCTTCAATCAGATCGAGCGCATCGATATCGTACGGGGTGGCGCAGCAGTGCAGTACGGGCCCAACAACGTCGGTGGAGTGATCAACCTGGTCAGCAAACCGATTCCGGAAAAATGGACCACCACGCTGGGCGAGAAAATTACCGCCGGCGGTGCCGGCCACTTTTTGCGCGACACGTCGCTCAGCACCGGCGGCTATCTCACTCCAAACTTTGGCTTGCAGCTCGACGCCGATTCGCTCAAGGGCGAGTACTGGCGCGATCACAGCGACACCGATGTAAAGAATGTACGTCTGCGTGCGGAATGGTGGCTTGCCGACGACAAGCTGCTGAAAGCCAGCGTGGAACGTTATGTCGCCGACATGGATCTGGCCGGTGCTTTGTCAGTGGCGGACTATCAGCAGAACCCGCGCCAGGCGACCCGCCCGCTCGACGCCTTCGACGGCCGTACCACGCGCAGCTCACTGACCTATCAGCAGGATCTCGGTGCCTGGGGCCCGTTCGATCAATCGCAGTTTTCCTGGACAAGCTTCGACTGGCGAAGTGATCGCAACTTCGAATTCGGCACGCGTATCTCATCGGCGCAAACGTGGCTGTCCAACCTGCCGCCGCAATTGGATAACGGCGGCCCTCGTACTTTCAGTGTTTACGGGACCCAGCCACAACTCAATCTGCATATGGAGTCTGGTGGCGTGAGTCAGCAATGGGCACTCGGCGCACGCGCGGAGAGCGAGAGCATCGGTTATCTCGCCGATGCCACCAGTCTGGTCGACGGCAGCTATTCGCTGTTCCGCGACTGGCAATTCAAGAACCACGCCTGGAGCGCTTATTTGAGCGATGCCGTCGGCTTCTATGACGACCAACTGGTCGTTACACCAGGCCTGCGCTATGAGCACCTGGATTCGAATTTTCGCGATCTGATCAACGTCAACCAGTACCAGAACAATATCCGCAACCTGTTGCCAGGGCTTACCGTCGGCTATCAGGCCAGCTCACAGTGGTACGTCTATACCGACGCCCAGCGCTCGTTGCGCGCGCCGCAGGTTACGCAGATCGTCTACGGCAACAATCTCGATTCGGAACTGGCCTGGAACTACGAAGTCGGTGCGCGCTACCACCCCAACGAAGGCGTGAACGTCAACTTCGACCTCTATCGAATCAACTTCGACAAACAGATCCAGTACAACAGCACCACCGCCAGCTATTACAACATCGGCAAGACCCGCAACCAGGGCGCCGAAGTACAACTGGACTGGAACCCGGCGTGGCTGCGCCAACTCAAACTCGACGCCGGCTATGCATACCTGGATGCCAGCCAGGAATCGGGGCAGTACGAAGGCAAAAGAGTGCCTTTCACCTCGCGCAACCAGTTCAACTTGGGTGCGAACTACACACTGGGCGATACCAACATCGCGTTGAACAGCTACTACTTCAGCAAGGCCTACACCGACGCAGCCAACACTCGTCAGGAAAACGCGATCGCCTCTGTCGGCCAACTGCCGGCTTATTGGATCTGGAATGCCCAGCTCACCCGCGTTCTGTTGCGCAAGGGCAGCAGTGTGCTCAAGGGCACGCTGGCGATGAACAACATTTTCAACAAGCACTATTGGTTCCGAGGCATCGACACCAGCCCGTGGGGCCGTGAGCCAGGGCCCGAGCGCACGTTCACCGCCGGAGCCGAGCTGACTTTTTGATCTCCCTTTCCCAAGCGATCCTCAGAACATGAATGTCTCGCCCCTGGTCATCCTTACCCATATCCGCCATGCCGCGATCACCGAAGGTTTTCTGCCCGCCGCGCAGCGCTTGGGCCTACCTGTCGTGCTGTTGACCGATCACCGGCTCGATCATCTGGAGTATTTCAGTCGCGAACCGGCTTATGCACCGCAGCGAATCATCGAATGCGACGTGTTCAGTCCGCTAGGCGTGATCGACGTATTGCATGATGCGGGCATCCGCCCAGCCGCAGTGTTCTCCAACAGTGATCATCTGCAAACATCTACCGCCCTCGTCGCGCAGGCTTTCGGCCTGCCCGGCAAGGACTGGCGCGTGTGCTATGCCGCCAAGAACAAGGCCGCGATGCGCGGACGATTGCGCGAGCTTGATCTGCCGACACCCTGGTTCCATGCGCTGGTGGAAGGACAAGAGCTACCAATCGATCTGCATTATCCGTTGATCGTAAAACCGCGCGAAGGCGTCGCCGGACTTGATGTCCAGCTTTGTGCTTCGCCAGCGGAGTTGCAGGCATACAGCCGCGCTTTCTGGAATCAGCATCCGCATCGCACGATACTGCTCGAAGGTTTTCTGGACGGCCCTTTGTTCAGCCTCGAAACGCTGGGCGATGGCCGACACATCTGCGCTGTTGGCGGCTTTGATACTCGTTTATCCGTACCGCCGCACTTCATCGAATTGGAGTCGGTCTGGAACGGTCCGAATATCCTGCTTTATCGCCAGCAGGCATTGGCGCAAGTAGTGGCGCTCGGTATCAATTTTGGCGTCTGTCACAGCGAATTCGCGTTGACTGCGCAGGGTCCCGTGCTAGTCGAAATCAACTATCGCAGCATCGGCGATGGTTGCGAATTCATGCTCGATCGCATGTTTGGCGGCCTCTGGTTCGAATGGATCTTGCGACTGCACCTTGGTCAGAAACTCGACCAGGAAGAAATCCACCAGGAGCTGGCAACCGCGCGGCAGGCGATGTTGCGTTTCTATGTGGCTGAGCAGGAAGGACGACTGATCGAGACCAGCGATCCGCATATCGAACGAACCGATCAGGCGCATGCAGTTTATCGATGCCTACGCCAGAAAGGCGAAGTCATTCGCCTCAGCCACTCCAACAAGGACTATCTGGGTGTACTCAGTGTCGTCGCCGACAATCACGACAGCCTGGTCCAGACCGTCGCAAAGATCGAGTCGCAGCTGCATTGGCAGATCCAATCGATAGCCTTCCCAGCGCTGGAGCAACCGGCATGATCTGGCTCGACCGCGATGCGGATCACGCCTATATCACCCAGCGCATCATCGATTGCTGTCTGCGCGAAAATCTTCGAGGCATCGTCAGCACAGGCCGTGAAACGATAGCGCCGCCGCTGGTAAAACACGCATGGAGAACTCGCAGCGAGCCTCCTGCATGGTGGCGGATCGCGCACTGGCCTGGAGGCATCCTCTGGTTGCCGATCCGCCAGAGTGATTACATGCAGCCGGTCAACGCACTCGGCGATGCGTGGATAAGACAGACCGCACAAGACGCACAACTTGAATATGGCGCCGAGCGATGGCTGACCCTGCTGGCTGAAGGACTGGACGAGGAAACACAGGCGCTTCATCGCCGCTACGTCGACGAAGCGATACTTGCCGCCGACCATCGTGCACTGGCGCGCGAGGCTTACCAGCATCATGCCCGTCATCTTGCTCAGGTCCTAGACCATCCCGAATGGGGTGAGCGCTTGTTGCGTGCCGATCAGGTCGCCAGCTACCGCGACCATCCGTTCTACCCTACCGCCCGCGCCAAGACCGGTCTTGACGAAACGGCCATGCGCGCCTACGCCCCCGAATTCAATCCCTCGTTCGAGTTGCACTGGCTGGCCGTTCCACGCGAGCAAATCACTGTCTCTACATACGCGCCGGCATTCTGGCCGCGGATGGACGACCTGGGCCTCGATCCATCGCTGGACGACACACACGTCGCATGGCCGGTACATCCAATGACATGGTCACGCCTACACGAACTGGCATTGCCTGCGGGTAGTTTGTGCTCACCCAAAACCTACCTGCGCGTGCGCCCTACGCTGTCGGTACGCACGGTAATCCCGATCGAGCACCCGCGCCATCATCTGAAGCTACCGCTATTGATGTATACGCTGGGCGCATTGAGCCTGCGCATGATGAAACCCTCGTCGCTGTACGACGGACTCTGGTTTCAACGTGTGCTCACCGACATCGGCAGCCGCGATGTCCATTTACGCGATCGCTATCTGCATGTCGACGAAAGCCATTATGGACACGCTGCCGATAGCAAGCACCTGTCCTACCTTGTGCGCGTCTATCCAACCTCGATCGAGCAAGACTGCTTGATACCAGTAGCTGCACTATGTGGAACGATGCCCGATGGACGAGCATTGGCCGCGCATCTGGTCGATCGCTATCACGATGGCGACACACTCGCCTGGTGGCGCGAATACCTCGATCTTCTGTGCAACATACATTTGCGCCTGTGGCTGGTCTATGGCATCGCACTGGAAGCCAACCAGCAAAACGCCGTTTTGATCTACCGCACTGGCTCGCCATTACGCCTGCTGATGAAGGACAACGATGCCGGTCGCGTATGGGCTCCGCGCCTGCGAACCCAGCTGCCTGATCTGGATGGCTTCGGTCCGCTGCACAACGAACGCATCCTGGTGCAGGAAGAAACCGCACTCGGGCAGATGTTCTGCACGATCACCCTGCAACTGAATCTACTCGCGGTGCTGGAAGGTCTGGCTGCCGACGACGAACCCTTGCGCGGCACGATGTACGACGCACTGCGTCAGAGCTTGACCCAGACATTGCAGAATCTGCAACAGCAAGGCGTGGATACCGGCCCGGCACACACGCTGCTCAGTGCGCCGAAATTGCCAGTGAAGTATCTGTTGAGTGCAGGCAGCCTGCTCAGCAAGCAGACCACGGGCGCCACCGACATCCAGAAATTTTATGGCACGAGTGCACCCAACTTCATGTTGGCACCTGAGGGTACGCACACAACGATTGCACACAGCAACCTCGCTCAACACGCCGGAGACTTTGGCTGATGCGCGTACTTGGCGCTGTCCTCACAGCCCACTATCTGGCCGCGTTCACCGCGCTGGGCATGCCTGTTTTCATGCCCAGCGTATTGGCGCAACTGGCACCAGGCACACCTGACTGGCTGGCTGGAACACTGTATGTGTTGCCGACCATCTGCACCGCCCTCACCGCCACCGGCTGGGGCCGGCTGGCCGACCGATACGGGCGCAAGCTGTCGTTGATGCGCGCCCAAGTGGGGCTGGCATTCGGCTTTATGCTCGCAGGCTGTGCACCGAACCTGATGGTATTTGTCGTCGCCTTGATCATCCAGGGCAGCTGTGGCGGTTCACTCGCCGCGGCCAATGCGTATCTCTCCACGCAATCGAAAGGACCCGCATTAGCCAGGGCACTGGACTGGACCCAATTCTCTGCACGCCTGGCGATGTTGACTGCGCCGATCCTGCTCGGCGTGGCGATTGACCGCGGCCTAGCGCAAAGCCTGTATGGATATTTATCGCTGCTGCCGCTGCTGGGGCTAGTGATCACCTCCAGGCTTCCGCCCGATACAGTGGAAACCCACACGCAGCATTCGCCTGGCAGGTCCATGGCGCAATCCGCGAACAGCATCCATCGCGAACTGTGGGGGCTGCTGACGGTGCAGTTTCTCTATTACTTCGCGGTCGTCGTCACCTTTCCCTACTTCATCCTGTATTGCAGAAACCTGGGGATTACCAGCGACAGCATGGCCGGCCTGATTTACAGCCTCCCCCACTTGGTCTACTTGCTGATTCTGCCGTGGCAGCGTTCCAACTCATTGATGCCGCAACGGCTGCTACTGCTTGGGCTGGGCTTGCTCGCTTGCACCAGCCTGATGCAGGCCATGTTGACGCATACCGCTCTGCTGGCCCCCGTACGGGTGTTTTATGGTGTGGGTATGACCCTGGCAATCTGCGGCTTGAATCGTGCGCTCAGCCACTGCGCGGCAAATGCACCGGCCGGTCGTCTGTTCGGCCTGTTCGACTCTTGCGGCAAATGGGCCGGTGCGCTGGGCGGCATTGTCGCCGGCGCACTGGTTCATCGTTACGGACTGGCTATGCCCTTCTTCGCGGCTGCTTTGGCTGGCGCCATCGCGTTGACCGCTGCCACCCTGGTTTTCTATTCCGGCAAACAGAGACAGCCCTATGTTGCAGCAGGCGATGCTTGAACAGTGGTACGACGGCCAGGCCCAAGCGCAGGCGATTGCCTGCTGGTTGAATTGTTATCTGCGCGAGTTTGCGTTGCCACGCAATGAAGCGGAACTGGACTATCGCGGCAACGACCGTCCGATGAGCCTCAGACGCGATGTCGGCCGGCTGATCGCGATCCGTTTTGCTCAACCCGGCTACCGGTTGCTCGTGCAGGCAACACGGATAAGCCGACTCGGCCGCGCCGAATATCTGGGCGCGCCATATCTCAAAGTGCCGGGTGAACCCTGGCGTTGCGCCGATGCGACAGCGCTGGTGCATTTTCTGCTCGACCGGCTGGCACCCGAATGCGGCTTCAACCACGCGCTGCTGGCGCAGAGCACGAACAGCGTGGAGATTACCCGTCGCCTGCTGAAACACGCCGCACAAACTCAGGAAACCGGCGATGTGCTGCTCGATGCCGAGCAAGGCATGCCGTGGGGGCATGCATTACATCCCACCCCCAAAAGCCGCGAAGGTGTCGATATCGAACAAGTGTTGGCTTGTTCGCCGGAAGCGCGCACTTTGTTTTCGCTGTTCTGGTTTCGCATCGATCCACGCCTGCTGCATCAACGCGGCACCGACGTGCGTGCCAGCCTGAGCCAACTGGCAGGCGATGAACATTGCTACCCATGCCACCCGTGGGAGGCAACCCGTGTATTGGAAAATCCCCTGTTCCGCAAAGCCCGTGCAGTTGGTTGGATCGAACCCTTGGGGCCACGCGGCACCGCCATGTGGCCGACCTCGTCGGTGCGTACGCTGTATCACCCGCAGCTGGATTACTTTCTCAAGCTTTCCATCCACGTGCGGCTGACCAACTGCGTACGCAAGAACGCTTGGTACGAACTGGAGAGTGCAGTGGCGTTGACCTCGCTGTTGGCGCCGGTATGGGAAGACGTACGCCACCGCGTGCCAGGTTTCGACGTGCTGCCCGAGCCGGCCGCCACGACGCTGGATTTCAGCGCCTTCGGTGATAGTCCGGAAGCGGAGCGAGAGCTTGGCGAGAGCTTCGGTATCCTTTACCGCGACAATTTTCCCGCACTGCTGCGCGAGCGCTACCGGCCGCAGATGGCCGGCTCATTGTTCGCTCGTGATCGCAACGGCGACAGCATTTGTCGCCGCCTGCTGCAGCGTCAGGCGCAAAGCCTTGGCAGCTATGCGCACGTCGTCGAGAACTGGTTCGAAGCCTATGCGCGGTTGTTGCTGGACGGCGTCTGGCTCGCTTTCTTCAAACACGGTACGGTGCTGGAACCCCATCTGCAGAACACCTTGATCGGCTTCGATCGTGGCCTTCCGACAAGAGTCTGGATACGTGATCTGGAAGGCACCAAACTGGTTGCCGAGCAGTGGCCGGCTAACCGACTCACGCAGCTGTCCGCGCATGCGCGCGAGTCCGTACACTATCCACGTGCGCTTGGCTGGAAGCGCATCAGCTACTGTGCCCTTGTAAACAACCTCGCCGAGGCGATGTTCCATCTCGCCGATGGCGACGAGATTTTGGAAGCACGGCTATGGCAGTGCGTGGCGCGAATCGCCGAAGACTGGCAGCGTGTTCACGGCGAGCAACCACTATTGCGCGGACTTCTCAACGGGGAAACCCTGCCGAGCAAAAACAACCTGCGCACGCGCTTGTTCCAGCGTGCCGACCGCGATGCCGACTACACCGACCTGCCCAATCCGATCCGCCGACGCGGCGCGGCACGAGTGGCCGCATGAGTCTGGATATCGAATCCCGCCGCGTCCGCGAAACGATCGCCGGGTTGGGCCACGATGGTGACGAGCCGATCTGTGCCTACATATACGATTTGGAGAACCTGCGACGCCACGCGCAGTCGATGCGTGACGCGCTGCCGCCACGGTGCCAGCTGTACTACGCCGTGAAGGCAAATGCCGAGCCTGCTGTACTGGATACCTTGGCGCCACTGGTGGATGGTTTCGAAGTGGCCTCCGGTGGCGAGCTACGCTGGCTGCATCAACAGCAGGCCACTTCACCGCTGCTGTTCGGTGGTCCGGGCAAGCTTGACAGCGAATTGGCACTGGCAGTCGCGCTGCCCGATTGCAGTCTTCACGTGGAAAGCCTCGGCGAACTGGAACGGCTGGCACGCATCGCCGCTGGGGTGGGCAAACGCGTGTCGATATACCTTCGCATGAATATGGTGGTACCCGGCATCGCCGATACACGTCTGATGATGGGCGGAAAACCCACGCCCTTCGGGATGGAAGAGGACACCTTGCCACAGGCGTTGGCGTGTCTTCGGCAAAGCCCGTGGCTGCACCTGGAGGGTTTTCATTTTCACCTGATGTCGCACCAGCTGGATGCCGGTATGCAGCTGCAACTCGTGCGCGCCTATCTCGACATCGTGGCACGCTGGCGCCGCGAGCACGCGGTCGAGGTGCAGGTACTCAATGCTGGCGGCGGCTTCGGCGTCGACTATGCCGATCCAGTCCGCTCGTTCAACTGGCTGCGTTTCTGCGACGGCTTGCGGCAGCTGCTGGCTGGACGTGATAACGATCCCATACTGCGTTTCGAGCCGGGCCGCTACGTCACGGCTGCCTGTGGCTACTACGTCATGGAAGTACTGGACATCAAACGCAATCACGGCGAATGGTTTGCCATTGCTCGCGGCGGCACCCACCATTTCCGCACGCCACCAGCGCAGGGTCATGACCATCCGTTCTTCGTGCTGCGCGGCGCGGCCACCCCGACGATCGAGCATCAGCACGTCACCGTGGTCGGACAGCTATGCACGCCCAAGGATGTACTCGCACGCTTGCAGCCGGTGCAAGCGCTGGCACCCGGAGATCGCGTGGTATTTCCGCTGGCCGGTGCCTATGCATGGAACATCTCGCACCAACAGTTTCTCATGCACCCGCCGCCGCGCATGGTCTTTCTCGCGGCGGAAAAAGCAGCCTGAAGGTTCTGCCCCATTAACGCGGATATTTTGATCTACTCCAGATTTTTTTGGCAGTTTGATTGGTCAACTCAACGCCTGACTCGTCTCCGTGAGAAGGTTGATTTTCGGCATTTTCCCTTCTTAGCTGATTTCAGTAGGCACTTATCGGATGACCAATCGGTTCAAGCGACACCGGTACGACGATGAGCGGTGTGGCAAATGAAGAACAGCGGATTGAGTGAACGCCGGGTATTGCGTGTGGTGCGCATGAGTGCCAGTGCGCTGCGCTATGAGAGGCAATCGCAATGGGGCGTTGCGCGAGCGCATCATCGCGTTGGCGCATCGGCATCGCCGCTACAGTGCCGGCATGATTTACCTGAAGCTTCGTCAGGACGGCCTGATCGTCAATCACAAACGGGTGGACCGGCTCTATGCGCTGGCCAAGCTGCAGGTGCGCCGCCGTATAAGCGCAAGAAGGGCCCGTATGCTGTGCATAACGAAACGCCCTAGCCTGGTTCGATCCTATGGCACTTCGCACATCGATACCAACGGCCCGTTCCGCAAGCGGATGCTTTCGGCCAGGTTGCCATGAAACAAGTGCTGCCCCAGGTGACCAAGATTGGAATGCATATCGGCATGCACCTTGCCGCCGATATGGCGCCAGCGATGGCAGAAGGCGTAGTCTTCGGAGAGATAACGGCGCGTGTCCGGATCTATCATGCAGTCGAAAAACAGCCAGTAATAGGATTTTTCCGGATTATTGGGCGGTCCATCCGGAACATAATTCAGCTCAGGATAGTGGGCCATCATCTTGATGAAGACCTGGCGCTTGATCGCCATGAAACCTGTCGGCGCCTCGGCAACCTCCACAAAGCCATCGTTCTTTATGAACTTCTGCAAGGGTTCGGTGCCGTGGTTGACCGCGTTGAAGGGATAGTCCGTGTAGAGCGTCTCAAAGGCTTCTTGCGTGGTGCCTTCCGGCAGGCCCCGTGCGGGCCAGTTGAAGCGCTTGATCGGGTAGACCCCTGCGGCCACATCGTGATCGGAGAGCAGTAGGCGCATAGCGGCGGCGGGCTGGAACGCCAGGTCCGCGTCGATCCAGAACAGGTGTGTGTATTCCGGGTGTATCAGGAAAAACTTTACGATCTCGTTTCTTCCTCGGGTTACCAAGCTTTCTGCGCGCATGTGCAACGAAGACCTCAGCCCAAGCCGCGTTGCTTCATGGGTCAGCTCGAACATGCTGGTGACATAGTGCATGGACACTGCCGAGACATAACAGGGCGTGGCCCACAATACGTTCATGGATTGCAGCGCTGAGGGGTCAAGCATGGTTTTTCCTTGAGCTCTTATTCAGGCCGAAAGATCCATGCACGTCATCGCAGGCTGTAACCGGTCACACGCCATACGTGATCATTGTCCAGATGGAATGAAATCAACTCGCGCACCGGCTGCTTTTCATTGGCAAAGTGCGTGGCAAAAGCGACATTGGCGAACAAGCCCGGCGGAAGTTTTCTGCCGTCAGACTGGCTGTACGTCAGCAAGGCCAGATTACGTGCCCCGGGTGAACCAACGGTTTTGCGGTCGGCATCCACCCCTCGTACAAAAGCATCGCGACTGACGATCTGTTTGGTGACGGTAGAAGCCCCATCCCATACCTGGGCAGCCTGCTTCTGATCAACCATCTGGATCACTTGCAGCGCCGCTCGTTCCATTTGCTGATTCTGGCGTTGCTGTTCGGGCGTGGGCTGTGGAGCTGCTGGAGCCACCGGTGACGAAGATTGCGCGTAAGCCGCGAATGCACCCGTGCACAGCACAACGGACAAGAGACTTTTTCTAAACATGGCGTCACCTTTCTTATAACTGAGTGAGCACGGCGGCATCAGCCACCGCGCGTCTCTACGCGCACCAGCACACGCCGGTTTGGCGCGAGGCATGCGATCAACCTGGTGCGTGATTTATCGTCGGGACATTGCGCCACCGGATCGGACTTGCCATGGCCTTCCGTCCCAATCAGATCCGATGGCACGTGCTTCTCGACGAGATAGGCCGCCACGGTATCGGCGCGGCGCTGCGATAAGGTCTCGTTGTAAGCATCGCTCCCGAGCCTGTCGGTATATCCCAACACACGGATGCGCACGATGTGATCTTGCTCGGCCAGTAGCGCCTCAGCCAGACGATCGAGCTGCGTGTGCCCACCGTCCGTAATGTCTGCACGCGAGTAACGGTCGAACTTGAACAAGGCATCTGCCGAAAGCGTCGTGACCTGCTCCGTCGTCTTGCTGACCACCGTGGCAACCGGTGGATTTACACGCGGATTCAGGTAGCGCGAACAGTCCTCCGGCTTCCAGTAAAAACTGCGCGCCAGCTTTTCCTGATCGAACAGAATCTTGTACTGGCAGACGGTGACGCGATCGGAATCGGCATCGCGGAAGTTGAACACGTAGTTCCATTCGTGCACCGCCCATATGCCTTCTTCGAAGTGCGGATAACCGATCAGCAAGGCAATCTGCTGCTTGTTCATGCCGGCATGCACGGCACGCAAGGCGACAAGCTCGGGAAAGGTACCGCCGTGATGTATCGGTGTGACATCTCCCGGCGCAGGCCATACCAGTTGCTGCGCGCCCGAACCATCCTTGGCGACACCCTGGCTGACGTTGCCGCATCCGTCCAGCAGCAGGCAGGCAAGCACGAGGGTCCACGCCAGCACAAGGCGCTGGCTCGATACGGCGGATTTGCAGTGTTTTGTCATCATGGCTTTATCTCTCCTCACCAGACCATTGCCGCGCCGACACTCGCACCCGCATCACCGCGCGAGTCGTCGCTAAGATTGAGCTTGTAGACCCAGCGGCCGCTTTCGGTAATGGTCGACAGACCGACGGCAATACCCGCCTCACCGTGGAACGAACCAAGGGCTACCGCCGCGCTGCTCTGGTTCGGTTGATAAGCCTGCGGCAAGCCCGCCATCGCTATGGCCGAGGCCACGCCGGCATTGGCACGCGCCCCCACGGTGTTCAAGTCGTGATTGAGACCAGCCAGCTGCTGGTTGGTGTAGTTCTGCGCCCAGTTCTCCGCGGTCTGGACGCCGGCATTCACCTGCCCGACAGTCGCTGCATCCGTGGGCGCGGTGCCCGCTGCCACGTTGGTGATCTGCCGCTGCTGCGTCGGTGAGCCGACCGACACCACGTTCGACTGGCCGCCATCGGTGGAACCGGCACCCAGGGCCACCGAGTTGTTGCCGCTCGCTGTCGAACCACTGCCGACAGCCGTGCTGTTGTTGCCCGAGGCCAACGACGATGGACCGACCGACACCGCATTCGACCCCGTCGAGGAAGCCGCATTGCCGGTGGAATTCACCGAGTAATACTTGTTGCTGGAGTTGTTGGAAATGTTGGTGACCGTGTTGTCGAGATTGTTGATCGCCGTGGTGTTGGCACTCACCTGCTGATTGGTCGCATACAGTTCCGAGCCGTTCACCGCATCCGTACTGGTGGCGCTGATCTGACCCGCCGCCACGTTCGTCACGGTGCGCTCATTGCCGGCGCTGGCCACGCTTACCGTGCTGGTGGGCGCCGTGCCCGCTACCGCGTAGGTAGTGCCGCCCACCGTCACGTTGCTCGTGCCAACCACGGTCGAGGTCGTTGAGTTCGCCCCCAGGGCCACGTCACCGGCCTGCGCCGAGGCCGATGCGCCTGCCCCCAGCGCCACATCGGTGGGATTGGCGGTCGTCGTTCCCGCACCGATGGAAATCGACTGGATGCCGCTCGCCGTGGCATTCGTGCCCAAGGCGATCGAATCCTGCAGATTCGACGTGGCGTTTTCGCCGATCGCTACACCACCCGGTGCGTTCTGCTGTACCAGCGCGCCATTGCCCATGCCAACGCCGTTGTCGCCGTTGACCACGGTGTTCGGGCCTACCGCAATCGAATTATTGCCTGCCGCTAGCGAGTCGGGGTCGGTGGAGTTGGCGTGGAAATATTTGGTCGTGGTTGTGGCGAATGAGGTCAGCGCGCCAGTGAGCTGCCGCACCGTCACCGCATCGTTTGATTGCGTGCCGTCGGCCACGTTGGTGATCTGTCGGTAGGTGGTGGAACTGCCTACCGATACGGCACCGAGCAGCGTACGGTCCGTGGTGTTGTAGGGAATGATCGTGCCACCGATAGTGCCGCTGGCCGGCGTCAGTGCACGATCGGAAACCGACTGCGAACCCAGCGCCACGCTATCGGCGATCGTCGCCTGCGTGTTGTAGCCCAGCGCTGAGGCGTTGGTCGCCGTGGACGATGCCGCCACACCTGCCGCGAGCGAATCCGTACCTGTCGCGCCGTTGTTGCTGTAGTTGGCCTGCTGCGTGCCGCCATCGTTGACGCTGTAATAGTGCGTCAGTCCATTGGTGACGGTCGTGCTAAGGCTGTCGACCGCCTGGTTTGTTGCGTACAGCTCCGAACCGTTGATCGCATCCGTGCTGGTTGCGCTGATCTGACCGGCCGCCACATTGGTAACGGTGCGCTCGTCGCCGGCGCTGCCCACGCTTACCGTGCTGGTGGGGGTGGTACCGGCGAAGTTGTATGTGGTGCCGTTGATCGTCGTGCTGGCCGTGGCAACGGCCACTCCCGTCGTCGAGTTCGATCCCAGTGCCACGTCACCGGCATTGTTTGCTACGGACGAGTCGCCAAGTGCCACAGAACTGTTGCCTGTTGCTGTCGCGTTTACTCCCAAGGCAGTCGAACTTACACCAGTCGCCGCGGTAAGTTCACCCAAAGCGGTTGAAAACATCCCGCTGGCTTGCGCATCGTTGCCAATAGCGGTCGCCGAGAAAGTCGTTGCCTGGGCTGCAACGCCCAATGCAGTCGTCGACTGAGCCGAAGCGACGGCCTGATCGCCTATGGCAATCGCTTCGAGAGCGCTTGCACTTGCATTTCTGCCCAAGGCGATCGTCCCCTGATCGGTTGCTGTAGCAGCCTGTCCGATAGCCAGGCTGCCCATCGTCGCTGCGGACGAGGCGTTGCCCAAGGCTATCGCGCCATCGCCGGTCGCCGTGTTGGCGTCACCAATCGCCAAGCTGCCATTACCATTGGCCGTGTTGTTCGCGCCCATCGCCACCGCACCGGTGCCACCCAATACTTGCGATTGATAGCCGCCAGCGATGGAGCCGGCGCCCGATCCGGCCGCCACCGTATTGCTGTCACCGATCGCAACGGTCGACGCCGCTAACGCTTGCGAGCCGAAGCCGATCGCCGCGGCATTCGTCGCCGTAGCGGAGGCATTTACGCCTGCCGCGAGCGAATCTGTACCTGTCGCGCCGTTATTGGTGTAGTTGCTCTGCTGCGTGCCGCCATCGTTGACACTGTAGTAATGCGTGAGCTGGCCGGAAAGCGACGTATCGAGGCTATCGATCGCCTGGTTCGTCGCATACAGTTCCGAACCGTTGATAGCATCCGTACTCGTTGCGCTGATGCGACCCGCCGCCACATTGGTGATCGTGCGAGGGCTGGCCGCCGTACCCACACTTACCGTGCTGGTCGGCGAGATGCCGGCAAAGGTGTAGGCCGTGCCGCCGATCGTCGTGCCCGTCGTCGCCACGACAGTCGCGGTGGTCGAATCTGCACCCAGCGCCACATCGCCTGCTTGCGCACCCGCTGTCGCACCGGCGCCCAATGCAACAGCATTTGTCTGGCTGGAGGCCGCCGTATCGCCAAGAGCAATGGCGCTTGCCCCTGTTGCATTACTGGCATTGCCTAATGCCACCGCGCCTTGACCATTGCCGACGTTGCCGTTGCCAATGGCGACTGCACCATTGCCAGTGGCAGTGTTGTTCGCACCTTCGGCAACGGCACCATTGCCGATGGCGCTATTGGGATCGCCAATCGCTACCGCGCCGTTGCCGTTGGCGACCTGGCCCTGGCCGATGGCCACCGCACCCGTACCGCCGAGCACTTGGGAATTTTGTCCGCCAGCGAAGGAACCCGCGCCGGCCGTGGCAGCGACGGTATTTGTATCGCCGATAGCCACCGTGGATGCAGCCAGCGCACTCGAAGCATTGCCGATCGCCGTAGCGTTCGTTGCCGAGGCATTGGCGGTCTCGCCGATGGCAATTGTAGAAGTGCCGTTTGCCACGGAGTTAACGCCAAAGGCCGTTGCTCCCGTTCCGCTGGCGTTGGCTGCTCCGCCTATCGCCGTGGCATTGAGTCCGGTCGCGTTCGAAGTAAAACCCATGGCTATCGCATGGGTGCCGTTGGCGGAATTGTTATAGCCCACAGCGAGCGAAGCATTGCCAGTTGCATTGCTGATGTAACCAAGCGCGGTGGCTCCGGTGCCATTGGCGACTGATCCATACCCAAGGGCAGTCGCTTCGCCGGCCGTTGCATTGGCCGCGGCTCCCACTGCAATGGCATTGGCCGCGGTAGCATTCGCCAGCAGACCGACCGCAATGGCGCTGGATTGCGTTGCGGTTGACTGAGCGCCGATGGCAATAGCATTGACGCCCGATGCCACGGCGCCCGCGGTCGAGTTACCGCCGAGCGCGACCGCGCCAGCAGCAGTGGCCTGCACCGCCGTAGCAGCAGTGGTGCCGCCGGAACCCACTGCGGTTGCATAGGTCGCATTGGATATAGCGCCCGATCCTACGGCAACGGCATTGGCCTGCGTCGCGTCGGAGTTGACACCAAGTGCAACTGCCGCCTGCGCGGTGGCGGCAGTTCCGGGCCCCAAGGCGACGGTATTGAGGCCAGTCGCAATAGCGTTACTGCCAAGGGCAGTGGCCGCCTGCCCGTTGGCATTGGCTCCGGCACCCAAAGCTACGGCGTTGGCACCGACCGCATTCGTCACATAGCCAAGAGCTACCGATTGCGTACCGCTCGCAGCGGATTGCGTTCCTATCGCTACGTCATTCGCAGCGGAAGCCGTCACATCGGTACCGATACCAATCGCTCCGCCCGCAGTCGCGCCAGTGCCGGTAGCGGAACGCGCTCCGATATAAATGGAGTTGATGACCGAGGCATAGGCTTGAAAACCGACGGCTACAGCGTTCTGCCCCGTACCCTGGGCTGCGTACCCCACTGCGGTCGCACCCAATACGGAAGCATTGGAGATCGAACCCAGCGCCGTGGCTCCGACCCCACTGGCGGTGGCCCCATAACCTATACACGACGCGGTGCTGTTGTAGGCATTGTACGGCGACGCGGTGCAATCCACCGATTGCGCACTGGCCCAATCCGCCCAGCCCAGCGCGATCAGCGCAGTCAGAACGCTCGCGCTAATACGGCTCAGGGGTGGACGATTGGACACGCCGCGTCGATCGACGGCGGTGCCCTGACGGCATGTCGCCAGCTCCGAACCCACCACGAGCTGATGCAACGAAGCATTCCAGACTTTGCTATAGATCCTGTTCATAGACTTCTCCGAAACCCGGTTTCACGGGCGCTGGAAGAGCAGCGGGCCGTCCCGGTGCTGGTTCAAAAATCGTGTCGAAAAATCCCCACAAAAACAAAAGATCTGAGACTTATCTCAGGGAACGAACTCTCGCGCATGACGTCAGTGTCGACGTGCCGACGCAGGCCGCCCACGCGCGTGGAAGCAGCTCCCATTCGGTCGATGCACGTCAGATGACCCATCTATTGGAACGAAACGCATGCGGGTGCCGGCAGCTGCGCTCGAGTACTGTGCAGATACCGGGACAAGCGTCCCGGCACGGGTATCGACAAGATGGAAATTGCGCATGATCACCCTCTTCACTCCCTGTGCCTGCGCGATAACGACGCTCTCCCACAAGCATCGTCCGGCGTGGGTTTCATTGAAGCGGAAGCTTGCGTGACACAACAGGCAAATTCAGCGCGAATGCAACGCGAACTCGGCAATTGCTAAGCAAATTTGGCAAGGTGTGTCGGAGCGCACGTTTGCGATATGTCGCACTCCGATTGGTTTGCACGCAAGCGAATACCGACATCCCATCTATGGCCATATATGTGGCCATAGATGGGATGACACGCACTTGTGCGGATGAGTAAACCGGGAAGGTACGATGTTTTGGGCTTCGCTCGCGATCAGCCCAACCTACGTGCGGTATCTCAGCAAGCGACGCCGCAAGCGCGCATCAACGTATCGCTGGGATGTTCGTCAAAGGCCCGCCGGTAGTTAGCCGCAAAACGCGACAGATCCCACCAGCCGCAACTCATCGCCACCGACTTCACGGAAAGACGGCCGACACCTGCAGCAGAAAGCCGCCGGCTGGCTTCATGCAACCTGAGCAAGGCGAGGTAACGCGCGGGGGATACGCCAAGCAGGTCGGCGAAGGCGTAGCGCAAGGCGCGTTCGCTCATTCCAGTGGAGCGCGCCAGTTCGTCGAGATAGATATCGTCTTGCAAGTTCGCACGCATGAAATCCACCGCACGCCGAAAGGAACGGTAATGCGCCCGGTGGCGACCGAAATTTGACACCGGACCACGCGGCCGGGCCGCTAGATCATCCAGCACGCGTGGATCGAGCAAGGCGTCAAAGAAGTCTTCACCCACCGCGTTGCCTTCACCACCTCGTGTACAAACCAGCGCATGGAACGCCGACTCGCAGCGGAACCCCCAAGGTGTACCGGCGAGACACTCCGGCCCGTATATCGAAAACCGGTGGCCCATCAAGCCGAACGAAACCGGATTTCTTTCGAGGACGCGCATGACACCATCGTGTAGAGGAGCCATCAATACGCTGACCATCGAATGTGCGCTTAGCATCATTTCGCAGGAGTTGCCGGGCAGCCCGATCACGGTTGTGCCTGAGCGCAACGGCATACCGGTGCACCAACTTTCCGGGCTTGCATGATGAACGTGGCAAAGCAGGTAGTTGCCGTGCGGCACTGGAAAACGACCGTGACACGGAAAATCGAACACGAAACTACAGAGCGACGCACCGGCGTGCAGGCGACTGCCGGATAGTCCGCGCAATCCACTCCCCCTGAGCGCAACCGCCTCGAACTTACATTGGTCGAACAGCTGATTCATGGCATCCAGGCCACGCGACGGCATGAACGAATCGGTCGGAATTGGAGACATAGGCGGGCTTCCGTCATTCCGTTACGCCACGCACGCAATCACGACTCGAAGAGTCACCGAAGAGTTCGACTGCGGGACTCGGCTCACGTGAGGCAAACACTTCCCCGCAACGACTGGACATGATGCCCTGCGCCGAAGCCTGGGATGTTCGACCTACGAATTTGCTGAAACCTGCTTCCGATGCCCCCTATAGACATCTGCGTGTAGAGCCATGCTGCTGCCCGCTATAGGCATCTGCATGTAAAGCCATGCTGCCCTGCACTTCCCGAAACACACGACATCCAACCACCCGTGGTCGCTGAGTGTCCAATCCGAATGCTTTGCAGCTTTAGATCGATCTTATGAAAGACTAGTGCATGCATAAAAGGCGTATAGCGAAAAGGTGCGACCAGCGTCACTATATTTTCGTGCCATACGCTGCGGCCCCAACGCCCTCCTCTTTTTGATCGAAGCAGAGTTGCGATTGCGACTAATCGCATTTGCTTTTTTTCCGAGAGATCGTCGTGAAGACCCTGTAATGAACCGCCGAATGACCAATGCTGAAGGCTGAGCGATAGCCAGTTTGGCTTTTAGTGGATCGCTGAATGGAAGGCCATCTAGTGAGCTATCGTCAAATACGATTGGTATAGGCGGAGATACAGTCTTGCGTTTGGTGCTACATTATATATGATGTACGTCATATGAAAAGAACCGCTACCCGATCCAAAGAAGCTACGCACGAACGCATCGTCGAAACCGCCGCGCGCGCCATCCGTCGTAGTGGTTATGACGGCACCAGCGTCGCCGATATCATGAAGGAGGCTGGCCTCACGCATGGTGGCTTCTATGCTCACTTCCCTTCACGCGAGGCGATGCTTGCCGAAGCAGCCGATCGCGCTGGCGCGGAGGCCGTCGCCGCATCATCGCGCATCGCCGCCAGCGTGCAGCCGGAACAAGCATTACAGTCGCTGCTGCGCGCCTATCTATCGAAGGAGCACATTAAAAGCCCTGAAATGGGCTGCCCGGTTGCTGCCCTCGGCTCGGAGATGCCACGCCAGGCGCCCGAGGTACGGCGAGCCGCCACGCGCCGCATCAAGGAAATGATCGATGTCGTTGCCCGTCAGTCGCCCGACTGGGGGCAGCCCGGTGCGCATGAGCACGCGCTGGTCACTGCAGCCACGATGGTTGGCGCATTGGTCATGGCGCGCGCTGTCGACGACCCCAAACTTTCCGACGCGCTGCTGAAAGCGGCATTGAAGCACCTCGTCCCTGCTTGTGCCTGAGAGCAACCATGTTGGCATTCGCTTGAAATTTAATATGATGATTATCATATAGCACTTCGGAAACAAACTGCGCTCGCGTCCAGATGCAACAGCGTCTGGATCGCTATCCCTCCTTTACCCCTGTCATCTTTATCATTGAAAGGCTCAGTTAGCTGATGTACGACAATTAAAGCTTGGAGCGCGGTTTTTGCACTCCAGGCGTCAAGCTTCCGCTCGTCTGCGTACGCAAATTCCCTCTGAATCCCCCTGTTCCCGACCAATCTGGCAGTCCCGTATGCTTTGGTCCTTGCAGATGTCCCTGCAAGTGTTCCGCAAAGCGCTCGGTGATGGTTGTTCTACCTTGATCTTTCAAGGTGGGCTGCTCTTTCGTAATCCATGTACTGTCTTGAAAGGTGTTGCTCTTGAAATAGGGATCAGTGCTTGGTGCAGCGTGGATTACATCTACCCTGCCGACTGCCTGCTTGGCAAAACGGACGGAAACAACATCCCATAAGGCGCCCGCAGCGGAACCCGGGCGTGCCAACGGACCATATTTTTTCCCTGCTTTATCTGTCGTGGTCAAGCGATCGAATAAGCCAGCATCCATTTCCTGACGAACATCCCGGCCCGCATTTGTTGCACCTTTGGTAATCAGACTTTCACGTAATGCTTGGGGCTCTTTCCATTTTGCCGACGTGGTGTACTGAAAGCGTTCCTTGAGGTAATTGAAGCTGTTCGGGTGTCCAGCGTAGTTATCCAGAAGCTTTCCACCAGGTGTCATCTCAACGGTACTTCCGCTCGACTTTTGGGCGAGATGCTGGGCGGTCGCCATCGCGCTCTTGACGGTATTTCCCGATGAATCCTGTGTGTCGCCACTCCAGAAGAAAGTGCGATTCGGCAAGGTTCGTACATCCGCACTCGCGACCAGGCCGCCCAGATTTTTCAGCTCGCGATTCCGATGGATGACCGTCTTGACGGCTTGTACAAACATGTTCCGTGCTGCCTTACGCTGACCAGTAACATCACCTATCCGCTTAGATTCGGCTCGCTTCTGGCTTTCTTTACGAATTCCCATCTGAGCCATGTCAGCCATCGTGCCGGATGCCTTGGCGGCGTGAAACATGGACAGCCCCATATCCGTTTGTGAGCCGCCGCGTTTTGGCTTTGAATTATCCATATACCGTTAGCCTCGTTTGGTTGCGGAACCGCATCATTGCTTCAATCACTCATGGCGATTGCATGCGTCCTTTTGTGATGTTCGTAAATGGACGTTACTTCCGAAGCGTTCTTACTGTTTCCCTCCAACTCCGTCATGGGTGCGGCACGTGACACGGTTGTTTTGCTTAAATCCATGAAAGTATCTCCTTCGATCTGGCCGCCGAAAGGGCGACCCGGAACACCAGTTATTACGGCATTCTTGCCTACCTTTTCCTGAAACATGCGCCCGCACTGAAAACATACCTGGTTGGGAATACTTGCGAAAATGCCCACCATGCCCGACTCGTCTTCAAGCTTCGTTGTACGGGCGCCGTTATGGAGCGTTATTGCCATGGGTTCAGAGTGATACGTTTGCGCAGGCGTGCCGGATTTACCATCAGCCTTGGATACGGAGATGCTCGGTGCGTATATCTCCTCGGGTGGACTGCTAGTCTTGTTGTTCATGCCTTTACCGGAAACGCCCATCGCGTGCGTTACATCGGTGAATTGAAATGCTTTCTGGCTGGTGTCATAGCGGACTTTTCCGAAATCCGAAAGAACCGCATTGACCGTCTGCTCCTTGTTTCGGCTATTCAATATTGGCTTGGTCAAAATCTTCGCCCGTTTGCTGTAAGCATCGGCGAACTCCGTGCTGTCCGAAACATCCTGGTTTCGCAATGCTTCGGAAGTCGGCAGCGAGTGCAGACGCCACCCTCCAACGGAGCCATCCGGCATCGGTGCAAGCCCACTGATCGAACCCCGCCGCGATCGATACATTCTCGGCGCCTCAAGCGACGGTGTACTCGGAGGCCCAGAGGGGATTCCCCAATTTTGCGTCGTGCTGATGCGTTTTAGACCGGTGTCCTTGATGTATTTGTCCCGATCGGCACTGCTTGCCAGTGAGAAACTGGAAAATTCGTGAAACTTCCGCCCTTGGCCTGCAGCCATCTGTTGGCTATTGAAAGCCTCATGCGGAAATTTGAGCGCGGGCATTCGCGAGGCATGCAGCTTTGTCGGCGGGGCACTTTTCGGTAACGCCGTTGAATCACGTGGTCGTTTCTTCGGATTTGAAGCCATGCGCCTGATCCTTTCGTTGACGATTTGTTGTCGAACCAATCGCTTTCGTTATGCGAATGCATTTCATCGACTAAAGACGCTTGACCTTCTTTTTACCTGGCATAGGTCATTGCCTCAGATAGTCATGGTCAAAGTGCCGACGTCTGACGTCGCAGAGTCCACAACGAGATGCGATTCCGTCGCTATCAGAAGATTCGCCAGGCGATTCACCGTGCTTTGCGACACCCGGTTCTCTATGCCATCGGATAGCTCGCAAAGCATAAAAATCAACTCGTCATCTGGTGGCTTTGCACGGGTGTTCATGCGTCGAAACCCCAGCGACTCCAACGCGTCCAGAGAGCGCTGGTTATCTGTGTAGACTGAGGTAAACAGATAGGGGACACCCCATGCCGCTGCCTGCAATTGCAAGAGTCGTCCCGCACGGCGACCGTATTCACGTCCCTGATAGTCGCAACCAATCCAGAAATAGAAATACCCGCTACCCTCACTGGCATGCAGGCTGACTACACCGACGAACCCTGCATCAGCATGCATCACGGCGTAGCTCGCACGGCCGGCGTCGTTGCCTCGTGAGATGATCCACGCACGCACCGCATCAGGCGACTCGAAATCAGGTAACCCTGTGAGTATTCCTATTTGTGGGTCGCGATACTGGTCAAAAAAAGCATCCACGTGCTCAGCGCCCAGCGGTTCGAGCGCGAGATCGCCATCGCGTGCGCAAGCAGCGTGATACCAGTCCAAAGTCCGCCAGTGTGCGGCACGGGCAGCGAACTCTTCATGCAACAACATCGCGAAGTCATCAGCATCAGCCTGCCCGCTTAAACGTTCCAATGCACGCTCAAGATCACCACACATCGCATCGCACCATGCGACGCAATTGGCGTTGGCGTCGAACGCGAAGATATCCCTGGCAAGTTGAAATAACCCAAGGTGTGTCGCAACGACAGCGAGTTGATGGCGCAACATCGATTCATCGCCTGAGCGTGGACAATACTTCCACGCATACGGCAGTGCATCGCGCCAACTTTGACGCTCGGCATCGGAAAATTCTGGCGGTGTTTCAGCCCAAACCGACCATGTAGAACGCAGTACTCTTGGGTCGTAACCTGCTGCGCGCATGAGGGTCAAGCGCAATGCGGGCGACGCTTCCATCGGCAAAGCCGATGCCATCTCATGACAGCAAAGCGCTTCATCGGGATGGTAAGCACCGAGCAGTCTTGCGAGCGTTTGGTAGCATACCGGCGGAACATCGATACCATCGTGGCGCCAGAGTACCTGCACAACGATACCGACATCTTCAAGCTGCCAATGCTTTGACCATGCGCCTTCTCTGATCTGATCGTAGGCGAGCGCGTGGAAATTGACTGGCAACGCGACACCGGAGCGTTGCCACTGCGCGGGCGGCGACGATGCACCCCAGCGCAATTGCGTTTCGTTCATTACACCCCTATCCGCAGCCAGCCAAAAACATCTGCCAGCGGATATCTTTGTTATGCAGTGCAATGCACGCAGGCCTGCATCGGGAATCAGCACGCACACGCTTTGCAACGTGCGCAGGTAGCGTTGTCGCAGTGACTCGGGCAACGCCATATCGTTGCTTCCGGAAATATCTTCCCACTGATAGTTGACGTCGTAATGCAATGCATCGCTGGCCGTTATGC
This sequence comes from Rhodanobacter sp. A1T4, assembly GCF_014207185.1. Lineage (GTDB taxonomy): Bacteria > Pseudomonadota > Gammaproteobacteria > Xanthomonadales > Rhodanobacteraceae > Rhodanobacter. The sequence continues at coordinate 478,391 of NZ_JACHCP010000003.1, read as the reverse complement.
ATACGCGCCCTTCGAGCCATTGACCGTAGTGCACGGCGCGCAATTGGGCAGACTGGCGCTGTAGATATCCGAGCGCCAGCACCGCGACGGGATTGCCCGCCGCATTCCATCGATAGTTGTACTGCGTACTCGGTGGCACCGGGTTCATTGACTCGCACGAAGGATCCCACGTCAGAGTGTCAATTCCCTCATCGCCGGCGAAGCCTGCGTCAACGATCCAATCCACCTCGATGCTTTCCTGATCAAAGCAAGCCAGGTATCGCAAGTTGTGTGTATGCGCATCGGATCGACTCATATGCTCGCGCAAGGCTTGCAAAATCAGTCGTGCGAAATGGCCGCTGCCGGGGCTCAGATCGAGCACGTAAAGTGGCTGTTCCGGATCGAGGCTGCTTGCCTCATATTCAAGCTGCCAAACTTCCACTATCGCCTTCGCCCATGCGTCAGCCAAACAAGGCGTTGCCATGGCATCCACGGTGAGCGACGGTGCATGCATGGCCTGTGCAAACTCGGTGAATTCGATGCCATCGCCAAGCTTATTCGTCTCGGAAACAGCGGTGCTTGCTGGCGTCCATGCCTGTGCCGTGTTCATGCACCCTCCTGACGCGACTCATGTTGTCCACCGATACCGAACAGGTCGACGATATCGATCCGACCGCCAGACTTCTGGAAAACCTCGCAATACAACTCGGCGGCGTTAAGACTGCCCCATTCGATTGCCCTACGAATCAAATAAGGAACCGGACTATGCGGTTCGATCTGAAGCAGGAAGTCGGCGACGTCAGCCAGAGCCCGATAGGCTCTTTCACGATCGGTAAAAGCTTCGTCGTCGTGTTCCGTCTGCGCATGCCGGTCATCTGCGCCGCCATGCGCTACGGCCGCAACATCCGACATGCGGTCATCGGGTGTTGTGGCGACCGTTGAATATTCCAGCGGTTCGCCTCGTCGGGCAATTTCGCCACGGATGGGCGCCTGGACATGTACCAGCAAATCGTCGAGCTTGCCCAACGACGGAGCTTCGTATCCCAGATGGATACGCAAGTTTTCCTCGAAGTCGGCAATCGCCGTACGTGCGTCAGTCAGTTCGGCATAACGCCCGCGCAAAATATCCAGCTTTATGACGCCTAGCAATACGTGCAAATCTTCCAACGTGGCTGCGTCGCGGGCTTCTTCGGGCAACGTCCCATGCACCGCAATCAGGCGCTCGTTGTAATACGCCAATTCCCATTGCGACCAGCTTGCACGATGTTCACCTTCGCTCACCAACGGTATCAGCGACAACGTAGCAAGCAGCTTTTCGTTCACCCATTGCACGATATTGATGCGCGCATCGTAGTCGCCGTGGTCTGGCTGCGGATGCAATGCGCTCCACCACTGATCGCAAAGTCCGTGCAGCAAAGTGATGCACGGTGCAATCGCCGCAAAGCCGCGCTGATGGATTTCCGCTTCGAGCAGCCACGACGCCAGTTGCAGATCCTTGGCGGTTCCGCTGAGGACGGTGACAATCATCGTCGAAACTTTAGGCCAGTTCGCACGTTTCAGATCCACCGCCCACGAGCCCATCGGCAGCGTCACGTCGTCGCTGCGGCGTGCCTGCTCCACCATGCGATAGATCATCGTGCCGCGTACAGGCAGCCCGGTTGGATGCTCACCGTCCAGTGGCGCCAGCAGCGCTTCCAGCGACGTATCGAAGTAACGCTTGAAATAGCCGTTATCATCCATAGCTTTGGCGACATGTCCTTGCGGCAACGTATCGTCGCCTTGCATCACATATGCAGGCATGTTCATGAGCGGAACTCCTTGCGATTGATGGAAATCACCACAAAACAGGCGCCTCCCGCGGGAATATCGGCACAGAAAGCGGCACAACAGCCTTGCTGACCGGATCGGGGGCGGCGAATTTCAGTGTGAGATAGAACTGCGCCTTGGTGGTATTGCCCTGGCTGCGCGCTACATCGGCATTGGTCAATAGCGGCAACTGGAACTGCAATAACTGGAGATTGGAATCAAGTGCGTTGGAGGCGCTGGCATTCGACTTGTGCAGATCGAGCAACTGCAACAGCGCCCATGACCCCGTAGCCTGAAACGTCGCATGAAAACCACTCACCGTCAGGTCCGATTGAGCTGGGTCCGGCAACGGTGTGTAATGCGAGCGGTCTGCCCACTGCATATCCAGCGACACTGGATCACCAAAATTCCACAATACGCGAGTAGTGGCACCGGGCCAGCCGATGGTGTTGTCACCGCTGCGCATGGCCCATGCGATCAGCTGATCGCTGTTTGGCGAATTGGCGGGCAATGCGCGGAAACCCACATCGACGGTGATCGGCGCACTCTGTGGCATGGCCAAAAGATTGCCACTGAGGAAAGACTGCACAGTGTCAAGCTGATCTATAAACGTCTTCATTCGCTTAGCCTTGTCGCTAGTGGCCGTCGCAAGCCACGTTTCCAGTTCGGGCTTTTCCTTTGCGTAATAAACGAAGAACGCCTTGACGATCGCGAGTGACACTTCATGCGAGGTTGCCGGACCGAACGGATAACGACCAGCCAGCTGGCTGTTGAACAACATGCCGATCCGTACATAGTGCAGATTGGAATTATCCAGCCCGTGATTTGAACAGGCGGTCTGCGCGATTTGCACCACGGCCTGGCGCCGCAGCGAAAACAGGTCATTGCCGATCGCTGGTGCTATATACCCATTTAGCGTGTTCGAGCAATTGCTGTAGCTCATTGCAGAAAGTTGCTTGAGGAAAAGATCATTGAGCTGACCCACTTGCCCCGCGGGATCGGCGAACTGAACGGCTCGATTCAATTCACTGATCGTATTCCCCCAATACACATCCGTTTGCGTGTTGGCACGCATGCTGTTGTTGACGCCATTGGAGCCCTTCAACAACGTCACGAACGGCGCCGCATAGCTGGACAGCACCTGCACGCGCGCCAGTTGCTGATCCAGATAACCTTGCAGAACCGGAGTGGCACCGAGATCAAAGATTACTGCGGAATCATCGGAGCTGTCCTGGACGGATGGGTCATACAAATGACTGGATGACACCAGTTCCGACACATCCAGCAGCATGCTTGATGCGTAGTTCTGCGCGCATTGACTGACCTCGCCCGCGAGATTGTCGAGCCCCAATTGCCGGAAGCCGCGCAAGGATTGAAGCAACGGACCTATTGAGGAGGAAACGTTGACGCTCTCGGTCGATAGTTCGCGATCGAGCTGTGATGTTGCATCCAGCCCCGCATCGACCGTTTCGCTGACTTGCGTGCGCTGATTACGTGCCAAGCTATCTTCGAGCGCTACTTGCAACTGTGCTCGCGCCAACTGATCGTATAACGGATCGTTTGCGGGAGCAGGCCCCAGCGTCGCTGTCTTTTGCAGATTTGCGAATGTCTGATACTGGCGTACTTCCCCAAGCACTTCGCTGAAAGTGCCGCTGCGCCATCCTGCACCAGCACCATTGCAACTATAGGCTTGCGTCGACTTCAGCTGCATATAATCGACGTCAGCGAGCGCATTCAAGCCAGTGGCTTCATTACCGAGGCCTGGGCTTACACCATCCAACTCCTGTGTGGACGGATTGACGGAGAACAATGCGTTGTAAGGTGCGAGTGTCGCGCTACGCAAACTATCGACCACCGGCTGATAGCATTGCTCAACATTGAAATGATCGAGCGTGGCAAGCAGGTTCGCGTCGTAATGATATTTGCTGATCAGCGTTTCGATGCCAGGCTTGACCTCATCGCTCATGCGCGTACATGGGTTTTCGGTCGGCGTCGATAACAACCACGCACCGCGAACCCATTTCAGCCAATTGTTGAAGTTGCGCAGCTGCGGCAGTATCGGTGGCTTGTTCTCTTGTGGTGTATTGGCTGCGGCTTGCAATGACGCCAGCAGCGGCACGCCTTCCCCGATGCGCTTGAGCAAGTCGCCCTGTGCGTTGGCGGCCATCTTGTCGAACTTTTCCACCAGCTGAGTGCGTAACGCCGCGCTGATTTTCGGTTCATCGCTGTACGTCGCAGGAACCAGTGCGTCAGCGAGTGCTCCGTCCTCTTTCAATGCATTCGCCGGCAGTGGGTCACCATAGGCGTATTCGCAAAGCGCGCCGAAATAGAGAAGAAGTTGACGCTTTTCAACTTGCAAGCCAGGTTCAGCGATGGCAGCAAAGTGATCGAGGTTTTCCTCCAGCGTGCCGAGATCAGCCAGCTGTCGCTTGAGTTGCAAACGGTCATTTGCGTAGGCCGCATCGGGTGCCGATTGCAACGCAGCAACGTTCAGGGTAGTCGCTGACAACATGTCGATGCGTTGTTGCAGCTTGCATGACAATGACGGCAACACGACTTGTTGCAATGCATTAATGGAAATGACTTTGGTAATGCCGCTATTGATACGGCGGTCGATCCACGACAACGGAATGGCTATGTAGCGCGTACGTTGATCCAGCGCGGTGACTTGCGTGATGAGCTGGTAGACGCGCTGTTCATCCAGACAGCTATGCTGACTGAGGGTCTTGCTGTTGACCGAAATATTCACCACGGTATCGCGCAACGCCTGTGCCCGTTGATTAACTTGGGACGCACTCCACGGCAACGCTATGCCAAGCGAAATGCTGGCAAAAATCAAACCGATCTGTAGCCGCCGTATCAAATGATTGCGCGCGAGCAGACCCTTTTGAGTGCGTTGCGCGAGTCCTCGCTCGGCGAATACCTTGTCTTCCAGCAGCCCCTGGATGAAAGCGACATCCTTGCGGGCAGTGCTGACCACGCTCGTCGCTTTTTCGCTGGCGACCACGCCGGTGAAGTAAACGCCACGGCAAAACGCACGCGTTTCATAGCTGTTGGTCTTGAACAATACCTCCAGAAATGCCTGCACCGATGTTTGCAAGGTGCGCATATAACGCGGAAACAAGAAGAAGTCATCGACGTCATCAATCTCGTCCTTTACGGCTGCTGCGTTAAGCACCAATGCGCGCAAACCGTCAATCAGCTTGTCGAAAGCCTTGCCGACCCATTCTGAAGGCAGCCCGTTATCGTCGATGCTCGGACTGGACCATCCCGCCATTTCGCCACGCAACGTTTTGTCCTGCACGGTCCAGAACGCGCTGAAGCCTTGTATGGCGTCGCATTGACTGACCACCACATAGACGGGTAGCGCAAAGGCGAACGCATCCTGCATCTCGTTGATACGTGCAAACGCGTAGCGACCCAGCGCGGCGCATTCTGCATCGCTGGCAGCCAACAGACGAGCCGCGGAGATCACCCAGACGATGCCGTCCAGCGCGCGGTCTGGTCGCAAGCTATCGATGTTCGCCAGCATGTCCGGCCAGCGTGCATCAGTGTTTTGTGCCGCAGCAGGCGTCCCGATGCTGCAACTCGGGTCGATCAGAATGCCTTTTTCCAGGAAGTGCCATTTCGAATTGGGAACCGCCGTTATTAAAAAAGCTTCGTTTTTTGCATCGCGTCGTTGCAACGCACGCTCGAGATCCTGCGGGATCGATGCGGCAATACTGCTTTTGCCGTCACCGGAAAAGCCCATCAGCAATAGCCATGAATTCCGGTAACGCCAATCGCGGCGCGCCATTACATAACGCACCGCGCGATCGATCGTCTGATAGCTGCGCCGTAACGCGTTGCGCACGTTCACCCATCGCGAAGGCTTATCCGGTGCAGTGGCAACAGCTGGCTTCGGTCCTTGCACCGCCTTGGTACTACGCGATCGCCACAGAAGCCACGCAACAAGGACAAAGGCGATCGCCGCAAGAATCAGGCTGGCGGCGAACACGGGGGTCATTGGGTGCTCGCAGATCCGGACGTGACACGACATACCATGCTGTCGTTTTTCATGACGCAGTTTTGATGTGTTGCACCATCTATCACGCCGAGCAAGGACCACGTCAACGCCAGCCAGATCAGCGATGACAGCACCAGATAGCCGAGCGCACCGTACACCGTCGCCCTTACCCATGGTGCGAGCGCTATCCGCGTATTGTCGCGATCGGATACCACCGTGTAGTCGTAGGCTTGTGGAAACATATGGCCACGGCGATCTTCGAGAGTGAGACCACTCGCCATCGGGTAAAGCTTGCTTCGATATCCGCTGAGCGTGTCACGGCCATCGTTTCCGCGATACATTCCCTGAAAGCCGAGCTGCATCGCGAGCAGCAATACCGCCGCAAAATCCGCATCCAATGGCGTGCGGTCACGGCATCCCATCAATTCCTCGACGTAGAGGAAGAACTGCCGTCCGGCAATACGCGTGTGTGCGACGCTGTATTCGAGCAGGTACTTCGGCCAATATTCTGCGGCATCCCACGGAAGATTGAGAATGAAGATTTCATCGGCCAGCGCGACCATGATGTAGCGTGTGCGGCGATAGGCTTCCATCTCCGCTTCGGTAGCGACAGCAGCGACCGCGCGCGTTTGGCGATCCAGTATCGCGAGCAATCGATTGGCAACACGTTCAGCTTGATCGCTTGGCGCAATCTGCTCGAGAGGCGAATCCGGTTGCAACAACCGTGCAAGCTCACCTTTCTCAACGGCGACCTTTATCCGCGCCACTTCCTCATAGAAACCCGCGAAACGGGTCACCAGAAAACTGCGCGCAGGATCGGGGTTGGCAGTCGCCATCGGTCAAGATGCTCCCACCTTGATTGCCGTTGCCGGTTTACGCGGCAAATACAGCGTAATGCCAGCCGGTACCTTGTCATCTGGTTCGCCAAGTATCACCAAGGTGTGTCCGTCAAGGATCAGTGGTTTCGCGGTACTTGCATCGACGTCGATACTGCCGCCGGTTATCGCGTAGACGAATGCACCCGGACGAAGATTCAGTGCGGCGACCGTTGCGGCATCGGCAGCTGTTACCGTGGCACCGGAGAAACGACGACGCACAAGGATATAAATCAATTCCTCGGTTGCGATACGCGCTCCACTTAACCAGGTGTCGAGCGTCTTGGTATTTTGTCCCGCGCGCGGACGCAGCTCGATCAGCAGCTTGTCGGTTGCAATACCTTGCGGCAACATGCAACGGAAACCAGAGACACCGACTTGCTGGAAGTCGATCACGCTGTAATCCGCATTCATGCGTGCAAGCTGTACCAGAACATAGTCGATGGCACGTTGAAACAGCGGCATGCATTGATTGTGATCGTAGGCCAGCATGGCTGGTGGCTGCGACGCACCGGGCGTGGCAGCGAGAAAGCCAACCAGTTGCGATAGCGCGACATAGAGATCGTAGGGATGCGTGGTTCCCGATTGCAGCAGCACATCGAAACGCGGGAGGCCCATGACCAGGTAACGTGCAGCCATCACTTGTGCGCTCGATTCACCGTCGTAACGCGACTCGCCGCGATCATCGATACGCACACCCAGCAACTCACGGTATTTTTTCCACATCGCTTCGGATAAGTTTTTCAGGACACGTTGCAGCGACGCGTCGCCCAGATAGAGCGACGCATCCGAGCGCAGCAACGGCGGGTGGTATTCCGTTAGGTGTACACCACGCGAGTCACCGCGCAGCTCCAGCAGTGGAAACGAGCAATAGCACTTGGCGACGGACACACCAGCGACCAGACTCATCTTCGGGCGCAGACGATCGACTGCTATCTCGTCCTTGCCTGTGTTTTCGTCCGCCTCCAGGCTGCCGGGCTCGGTGGTATAGCGTTGCATGTCTCCGATATTGCTGGCAGCACCCTTTCCACGAATCGGCACGCGCAATTGCACAACGACGCGTGGTTCTACATTCCAGTCATGCTTGGAAAGATCCAGTGACATGTCCTGCGGTACGAAGTGACCGGGAAAGTCGATCAGCAGACCGTCATTCATCACGCAACGCAGTCGCTCGAAGACCACCCTGCCCTTGAGTAGTTCGGCGCCGTCCAAAGCCAGATCGAGCACCCCCCAGCAATAAGGCTGCAACACGGACAACTGGTGATGCAGGTAATTATTCCAATAGATATCGTTTTGCTGAAAGTGTTGCGGCGACAGCAACATGCCCTCCGACCAGGACACGGCTTCGGGCAATGCGGGCAAGTTGTCGGCGATAGCGTTCATGGTTTGCCCTACTGTTCGGTGATGGTGATTTGTGTTGGTGCCAACCAGATCACGGCGCGACGGAATTGGGTAAGGTCGCTGCGTGCCTGTCCAGCTGGAGCCAGATAATTGGCGAATGCGAAAACCGCCACAGCCTTGCTGGCACGTTTCGGCAGTACGACCGGATCGATCACCGTGGCCGGCGGCACTTGCAACGACACGATGTCGATCGCGAGGCCCAGTCCGTTTTGCAAGGCGATTTTTTGCGAAAACCAATCCGGTCCGGTCTTGGGCAACATGGCGATACTCGCGGTGTTGTAGACGTACACCAGGTCCAGTGCCGTGGCCGAATTCAGATTCGCGCCCGGGGGGGCCGCTACGCGCACACTCGACAGGCGCGTGGTTTGCGTATGCCACGGCAACAGGTTCGCGACAGCACTACAACCTGCCAACAGAAAGCATGTGCATGCAAACACTAGTTTCAACATGGAACTGTTGGTTGGCGCCCGCATCAACCGAACACCAGTACACAGATCTGTGCAGGCGTGAGCGTGATACCCACTATGTTGGGCAACAGACCATTCTGCCCCACGATGCCAAGCATGTGCGTGCATGGGATGCAGCCCATGAATACCTTGAAGCTGCCAAGCAGCGAACGAAACGGTCCCATGAAAAGATGAGAGACCACGCCACCTTCCGCACCAACCTGATCGCCGTTGCTGATGGCTCCGATGGTAAGCAGGTTCTCCGCGAGACCACCGCCGATAATGATTTCAAACTGCACAGGTATGTCCGCAAAGGACAGTGCAATGTTCGGAAACGGTGTCGGCACCGGTACGCCGAGTACGGGCACGAAGCACACGTCCGGAAACGCGAAGCTGAGTACGCCGAGATTAATGTTGACAAACATCGCTCATCCCAGACTGATGCGTTCGGCATCAATCTTGGCGTCTTGTCGCGCCGTCACGATCACCTGCTCACCATGCAAGCGCAGTAGCTGGCTTGCCTTGAACAGCAGCTGCTCGACCTGTCCTACATAGCTACGTGCGGTGTGAACCAGCGACTCCGTCGCACTGGTGAAAATATTGGGCGCCCCCAGCGAAAGCGGGCCATGCAAGGCAGTGATCGCTACCTCACCGCCAGCACGCATCGCGATCGTTTGGGTCGCTGACACATCGATACTTCCCTGCTGGATCGACAATCGCTCCGTACCCGGAACGGCCAGGGTTGCGCTGCGTTTATCCTGTCGCGAAAGCACATGCAATACGTAATGGCTGTCATCGGCCATGCATACCAGCAACACGCGATCGCCTGCCTGTGGCGTGATAAGGCACGATGTGGCCTGTCTTGCGCAACGGCCGTCTTGTAGTCGCCACATCTCGTTATCCACAGCTTCGTGGATAACAGCTTCAGATAATTGAGGTGTACTGCGTGTACGCGAGAAACTCCGGCGGTTGGCGGCAAACATTAGCGTGTCTCCAGGGAAAGTGATCGCGCTTCGGCAATCAGCCGTGCGGATGAGGTTTTGCGTAAACGGGTACGTTTTGCGTGACGCATATCTACTTGCGCGAACTGCGTGTTGTGCTGGCTGCCATACGCGAGGTTCGCATGCCGAAAATTGATGTCGGAACCGCTTGCATGATCGAAACGTGTGTAGCTCAAGTCAGCACGCACGAACTCCACATCCTGCAATTGGCAGTGATCCCACACACTGCTTCCTGCATGGGCATCAACCAGGCAAACGCGCTGCAACGATGCGTTCTGGAAAATTGTGCCCGCACAGATCATTCCGCGTGCGTCGACATCTTCAAGCACGGCCTCAAGCATCAAGGCACGCGAAAGATTGGTCCCCTGCAGGTTGCAGCGCACGAACCGTGCCTTGCGGCAATTGGCTTCGTGTAAATCGACACCACGCAAATCAGCCTCGACAAAGCTAGCTTCATCCAGCATGCAACGTGGGAGACTCAATGTGTGCAAGTCCATACCGTCGAAGCACGCACTGCGCAGGACGGTCGCCTGAGCGACCAATCCGACAATATCGACCCGACGAAAATCCATGTCGACCAGGACGCACTGGCCGATTTGCGCTTGTTCCAGTGAAACACCATCCCATGTGCATTGGGTCGCGACGGTTCGTTGCCATGAGGCTTTTGCAAAAGACGCCAGTCGCAAGTCGCACTTGATGAACGCACTCATAGCCAAGTCGCTTGTTTGCCATTGGCTATTCGTCAGCGTGCAATCGGTGAATGTCAGCTGGTTGCCGCGTGCATTCTCCCAGCGCGTGTCGCCAAGATCGCAGCGTGTGAAGCTGCATGTGTCGAGTACCGTATCGCGCAGATCGGCGCCGCGCAGATCGCAGTCAACGAACGTGAGTCCACTGAGGCGACTCCCGCATAAAGCAGCTGTCCGCCACGTCACATGACTGGCAACGAGATGGTCGATGACGCGTCCGCGACCGTCGAGCGCCCCCAAGTCCACGTCGTGAACGGGCCGACCGAGTCGTTGCAGATAGTCGATATCGCTCCACTGGATCATTCGCGCAGCCTCCGTCCGGGCTCGATACGGATATTCTCCAGACGCGCATGATCGAAACGGGCTTCCGTGCATTCCGCCTGAACAAAATTTGCACCTTGCAGATCGGCATCGCGAAAATCAGCACGACGACATATGGCCTGAAAGAAGTCGGCGGCTTCGGCGTGGCAGGCCGTCAATACACCGCCCATGAATAACGAGCGATAGAACAACGTGCGTTCGAGAATCGCCTTGTCCAGTCGCGTTCCACTGAAATCGCATTCGCGGAATTCGCCATCGGCAAGGCTGGCATCGGTGAGCGTGGCATCGCGCCAGCTGCTATGACTGGCTGTCATGCGGCGCAGGTCCGCCCGGCTCCAGTCAGCGCCGCCGCCTGCTTGCACCCTGCTCAGCTCTGCGCTGTACCAGCGGCTATCTGTAAGACGGCATTCCATCAAGACACAACGGCTCAGGCTCGCCTCGTTCCATTCGCTGTCATGGAACGAGGAACCCAGGGCGACCGTACTCCGCCATACCGTGTGAGACCAGTCGCTGCCATCGGCCTTGGCATGCAACAGCACGCAATCGTTGAGGGTGGTGTGTGCCATGGTCGCGTCGTGCAGCACAATATTGGGAGCCAGCCATTGCTCGAAACGTGCGCCCGTCAGATCCGCGTTGGACCAGTCGGACTCGGGCGCCTGGGTGCCGCAGAAACTGGCACCACGAAAGACGGCTTGCCGCGCGTGAGTCTGCGCGAGATTGGCGCCATCGAATCGCGCAGAGGTGCAATTGGCCTGATCCATATTCGCACCGGTCAGAGCCGCCTCACTCAGATCGGCACCGTCGAGTTGCGCACCGCTGAGGTCTGAGGCTTCAAGCAGCGCGCCGCGCATGTCGGCACCCGATAACATCGCGCCGCGCAGATTGGCACCAGCCAGATCGCAGCCATGTAACGACGCGCCTTCGCGTACACGCAACAGTACCCATTGACCGATCGCCACCGCCGCTTCGGTGGAAAGCGGCGTAATCGGCGCAGTAGGATTAGGCGCCGCCAGTCGCGCGCGGCGCTGAAGATCTTGTAAAGGCTCGATCGATAACGCTGGCAAGGAAAGCAGCGTGGCAAATTCAGCCAGGGTACTCAGCGATTCGCTGATACCACTTGCGCGCGCAAGCGCCTGCTCGACAGATGTCGCGGCATTCGCTGTCGCAGTGGGCAATTGAGCGAGCTGCCCGGCGGCTTCTTGTTGACTGGCTTGCGCGCGATCGCGCGTCTGTGCGATCAGCTGATCGGCGCTATCGAGTAACGGACCGAGATCGAAGTCACCACGTTGCAAAGCAGCAGCCGATGGAATCGGAAGTGTCGGTGCAGACGATACCGGTGGCATCGGTGCGGGCATGCCGCTGGCGGATTCAAACTCGGCCGCCAGCGCAGTATCTCGTGCAACGCGTGCGGCATGACGTTGTGCATGCTCCTGCTGATCTTCGAGGCTGCGTGCAGCACGCACGGCAGCGTCCGGTTCCGGTGTCAGTTGTGCTTCGTTGAACACATGGCGCCCCGCCGTGTCCCGATTCAGGCGCAGCGCAAGCACCTCACCGTAGTGCACGAGTGTGCGTGGCGTATCGGCGGCATGCTCGTAGGCGGCCATCAGGGCTTCGATATCCAGCGCCAGACTATCTTCGACTGGCACTTCGCCACGGTGAATCACTAGACCGAGTTCGGCATCGGGAAAGAACCAGACCGTATCGAAGGCAAGCGCAACCTCCTCCACCGCATCGGCGGCTGTGCTCTTGCGATGGACGAACGCGCGCGGCCGCAACTCGGGCAACCAACCCTCGATCAGCGGCAGTGTCGGGTGCATGCCTTCGAGACGATACGCTTCGCCACCTTGAAAACACCCGTCGATGCGCTGGTCTTGCGGTGCCGCGTTGAAAAACTCCGGATCGGTATCGTCGGCTAGACCTGGAAACGCCTTGGCCTGCCAATGCCGGCCATAGGTGCCTATCCATTGACGTCGCGGCCACCAGCCGACGTCGAGTGCGCCAAAACCGGCCGGCTGGTAACGATGGCCATGTCGACGCACCGGTTGATGCGGGTCTTCCAGATTCGGCATGCGCCCCTGATTGCGCCCCAGAAATGCAGCGAACGGATTAGGTGCATAACCGCAGCCTTGCGGATTACCGGGATGACGTACGCCCCCAAAGGCACGGTCCCAAGTCAGCGGCATTTGCGTAAACGGCACTGGCGCGGTGACTTGATACAACGGCAGCAGGCCGTACAGCCATTGCCGATCGCCAATAACTCTCACACGCTTGTCGAGCGTGCCCAGTTGCATCCGCACCATTTGTTCGGTGGTTGCCAGGCCCTGCGACGCATACGCACTCCCGGCCAGCAGTACTTCGCCACGCACCTTGGGCATGAGCTCGTCGAGTGGCCTTCCCGCAGGCAGCGCAGCCATCACCTTGCGCCACTGCAAGTTATCGCGCAGCAAGTTTTCGGCGCGGCCGCCCAATGTAAAAAACCCCAGCGTTGCCACCAGCAGCCGATGCTGCCCCCGCCAGAGATACGGCCGGTGCATAAGCCCCAATGTCATGGGTTTGACGATCTTCATGCACGCCTCATACGTAGATGTACATCACTGGAATCGAAATGCTCATGCCGACGATTTCCATGGAAAGACGTGCACCAGCGATCGTTACGGCCATGCCTGAGCCGGTGATGTCCACGGTAGTGGAACTCCCATGCACGCCTACGCGTGTCTCATCGCCCGTCACGCTGACGTCGGTCGTCGTGCCGGTCACGCTGATACCCGTACTGCTACCGGTGACGCTCATTCGTGTCGCGTCACCGACGATGCTGGTATCTACACTGCTGCCGGTAAGATTCGTCTGCACAGCGCTACCGGTCAGTGATGTGCTGACGCTGGACCCGGTCAGGTTGGTCTGTGTACTGCTACCGGTTGCGGACGTCGAATCGCTCGTTCCAGTAGCGGATATCGCATGCGCCAACCCTGTCACTGAGGTGTTGCTGGATGCGCCCGTGACGGAAGCATCCAGGCGCGTACCGGTCATCGCTACTTGCGTGGCCATGCCCACAGTCGATTGGCCCAGGCTCACGCCCGTTGTCGACATCGAGGTACTCGTTCCTATTGCGTCAATGCTGGTATTGGTGCCAATCGCGTTGACGTTGCTTTGCTGATTCGTCGTCGACTGGCTCTTCACGATGTTTTGGGTGGAAAAACGTGTGCTGGTGCCAGAGACCGTGTCTTCGCTGTAGGTATCGCCATTGACGGTGTTGTAACTGCTGCTGCCGCCTATCGTGCTCTTGCTCCATACCTCTTTGCCTTCATGCGTGCTGTAGGTGCAACCGAAGGAATCGGAGCGGCTGAGCAGGCCATCCGCGGCATTCTCGGACGTGGCATAACTGTAGCTGCCACCTTGCGAATAGCTGGTGTCGCGATACTCGCCGGACTCGTAGGTGGATGACACGATGCCGATGGCGCGATCGAGGTCATAAGCCGATGTACGCCCGAAGCGGATGCTTTGCCCGTCGCCGTAACTTGTCGAATAGCTGCTGCCGACATGTGTGTTGGCTGTCCATCCCGATGGCGTGACCACCAGGGTGCCATTGGCTTGCACAATGCTTTGCACCTCAGGCAATTCGGACTCGTCGTTCGCACGTGTCACCAGCACCATGACACCGATTTCAGGTACGGTGAGCATGTGCGAGGCAAGTTTCACCCACACCGGTCCGCTGGCGGCGCCAGGGCTGGAAAACTCGACGTAGACACCTTTGGCAAGCAGGTTGGGCGGCGCCGCCTCGGTATCGCGCAGACGACTCAGTTCCGGATCGAAGTTGCTCGGTTCGTAGTAGCGCCAGTCGGTCGGACCATGGCCGGCCACGTCGATGACCTTCGCGAGGATGGCCCCTTGTTGCGTGTCCTGCACCGAAAACATCGTAAGTATGCGGCCGGCATCGGTTGCCTCGAAGTTGTTGGTATAGCCGCCCTCTGCGCTGGCTTTGTGTTGCACCTTGCTCAGCACGAATTGCTTGCCTTCCAGCGAAGGACGAACCGGTGACGGATGCACGCCGGACGCGACTTCGCCACTCAGGCTGAATTGATAGCCGACCCGGAAACCTGTGCAGGTACTGGCGCCCGATAGCTGCTGCGCGGATGCAGCCATGCACGATGCCGTGCTTTTGATGTACTGGCGCACTTCCGCACTACTCATGCCATACTGGTAAGTGCGGTACTGGTTGAAAGGAAGCTCGCCCGCATCGGCAGGCGTGTGCGACGCAAAGGTTTGATAGGTGGCAACCGGATCCTGTTCCGACGCACTTTCCTGATGCGCAAACACACCGTTGACACCGGTACTCGTCAGCGATTGTTGGTAGCTGTACTGAAACACGACATCGTTTTGCTGCAAGCCGGACTCATCCATCGACGTATGTGTATAGCGCAACGGTCGATCGCCGAATGCCTTGGGATACGCCGCGCGATTGGCGAATACAATCGTGTGCGTATTGCCGGTGTGCTTGAAGTAATAGTAGATATGCGCCTTGGTCATCATGCGGCGCAGAAATTCGTAGTCGCTCTCACCCGCCTGCAACCAGTCCTGCACGCGGGCAATCGCTATATTGTCGTTGCCCGAAACGGCATCCAGCGAAAAATCGATGTAATGCAGACGCATCAGCTTGGTGATCACGTCATGCACGTTCATTTGCGCATGCACGCAGTAACGGTTGGTCAGTGTCAGTTTCCACAATGCCGGCTTCATGCCGAGCCGATACACGCCCGGTTCGTCCATCGCGAATGACGTCACCAGACCGTTGTATAGAGTGATATCCGGTGCAGAGCCAGTCTGCAAGGCCTGGAAGAAGCGCGCTGCCGCGTCAGGTTGGCTGCCTGGAGTCGGATAGTTGATACCCACAGTGACCGGGCGTCCGATCACGGCGTCGAAGTTGATCGCACGACCGTGCCGTGGCGATGTATTGCCGCGCAACTGCAATTGGTAATCGAATGGTTCGGAAGCAGTCTCCTGCCCTTCAAAGGAAAGCAGTCGGAATGTTTCGTCGCCCAACCACTGATTACCCGCCAAGGCGATACCGCAATGCAGATACAACAAAGGCGAATCGGCGCTGCCGATCTTGCCGATCGGCTTGATCGCTGTGCGCCCGGCAGTATCGGCAGCCAGGGCGTTCATGCGGCCTCCACCACGGCATCCATGGGGATGGTGAAGCGCACCTGGCGCGGCGACGCAGGCTGCCCGCGCAACCATGCCGTCTGACCGAGGCGCAACCCTTGACTGCTACCAAAGCCGGCTATGCGCCGCGGCCGCCATAACATGGCTGGTGGGATTCCCTGCTCATCGACGGTTACCGTCACCACGACATCGACATGGCGATCGAAAAGATAATGCACCATCGCCGCGAAGCCGACATAACCGTTACCGAATCGGTTGTCATGCGCACCGGTTTCGAGCTTTGCGTAATCGGCAACCAGCATGCACAAACGTGCATACGGAACGGGCCCGACCGCGAGGCCTACCGCGGCATGATTGACCCACAACCGCCGTCCAAGCGGCGCGGTATCCACCAGCTTGCGTTTACCCAACAGCGTGTAATCGCGCGGCTCTATATCGCGCCATGCACCAAGCAACTCTTCAACCCGTACTGGCGAGCGCAGATAAATACCGAGCACGATCACTGCCTGCGCTGCACTCTTGCGTCCATCGCCGATCAGACCGCATAGCGCGAGCAGCGCGCGTTTGGGGATGGGTACGCGTCGAGCGAGTATGCGCGCACCCTCGCCTTCAAATGCCACCAGACCCATCAACGCACCGACGGCTTCGGCGTAACGAGTGTATTCCGGACGCAGCGCATCGAATGCGGGGACACTTGCCGCTTTCAGCTCATAACGCAGCGTACTGATGCGGTGATTGAAAATATCCAGAAACTCCGCCATCGCCGGGTCGCGCTCGGACATCCGCTGTCGCACCCATTCCGCGAAGCTATCGGGCAATGGCCCAAGCACGCCGGACAATACGAAGTTGGAGACGAACAATTCGACCCGGCGCGACTTTGCTTTCCCGCGCACGACCGTACGCAGACGACCCGCTGAAATTTCGCAGCCGGGAAACGCCGACGACATTTCCCCACGAAAACGCAGTTGTCCCCCGACCTGACGTGCACCCCGCTCCGCCACATCGGGTGTTGAGGTATCGCGATTCGGCCACGATGCCATGCGCACCCATTGGAAGAAATCGAAACTCGCCGGCCGTTTCTGCAAACGACTGGCTAGAGGTTCACCTGTGCGCCAGTCAGCGGTTCCCATGATTTCAGTTCTCCTCTGCGATCGGACGATTCGAGAATCAGTTCAACGACGGTGTTGACTTCCGCATACAAAGCCAGGAAACGATGCAGCACGCTGCCGAACAGCACCGCGCTACCGCTCTCGAAATGCCCCTGGTCTACCTGCAAGCGCACTTGCAGACACTCGACAAAACCACGCCACGCTTCTCGACGCGGCATGCGTTTCTGAATCCTCCGACTCTGCAAACTGCGCAGACCGTCGATCTGTCGGTAACCGGTCAGGCTTGCCGGCCCCACATGCAATCGCAGCATGTTCTTCAACACCGGCGGGCCCTGCTCACCATCCACGAGTGAGAGATGATTGAGACAAAGCTGCGACACCAACGCCCACGGTCGGTCGCCAACCATTTGCGGTGGTTGGTTCGGTGTCGGCTTGCTCGCTACCTTGAGCGTAGCGACTGGGCCAGCACCTTCCAGATAGAGCAGACCACCAATCAATAGCTGCGACGGCAGGCGTCGGTTCGTGCATAGCGCAGTACCAGCGATCATTTCCTCGGCAGGCTGGATGACATCGAATTCCGGATCGAGAAATGACACATACATTTCGGTGCCATGCACTGCACCGGTCTGGTTGACCTCGCGACGCGGCGCGTAGAAATAATCGAGCTTGTCCATCTGCTGGAAATCGTCCAGCGAAAAATAGGGTGCGATCGGACGTGGACTTCGATCCGGACGAATCGAGACGAGCTCTTCGAGGCTGTAGATTTCGCAGAAACGATGATTCTGTTGATCGCCGATAATTCGATACTCGTAATGTTGCTGGTCGAGTACGAACGGCTCGATGCGCTGCGGATAGAGATTGATCAGCGGAAGGCAATTGAGTCGAAGCAGTTCGCTATCCAGCGTGTTATGCCTGGATGGCGGTATATCCAGCAGAAACAGCAGCTCGAATTTCTTGTCGATGCTGGTCAGATCCATACCAGCCACTTCAAAGAACATGAATTTCTGCGGAAAGGCAAAATACTCCTGCAACAGGCGATAGCCGGGATGCGTGAGCGGATTGATACCCAGCATCGCCTCATCCTGCCGAAAACCGCACCATGTCAATTGTGCGGCGTCGAGATAGCGCAGTTCGCCGCTTCCGGGAATGCGCACGGCCATCCGCACCAGATTCGTGGACAGCGCGTCATAGAGCGAATAAGCCTGCTTGTGTTCGGCATTGATGCAAAAGCGCAGGAACGGCATTTTCAACGCGTGGATCGGGTCTTTGCCCATGCCCGTGATCGTTACGCGCACGATCGAGAGCGTGCGCGTGTCGGCCGTATCCAACGCATATGCATTCGCGGCTACCGCGCTCAGATCCGTCACTTTCAATGGCCACAACGGCGTGTCGTAGCATGTGCGAAAGCGGCAACGTACTTGCTGACCGATATCATTGGTAGCAATCGCGTAGACGTAACGGCCGCGTTCGAGCGTTGCACCATGGACAAAATTGGCGCCGTCCGGGCGCACCTCGATCTCGCCGACCAGCATGGAAGGCAACGGCGCTTCCAAATGCGGATACAGCAAACCCAGCAATGCATTGGGCAAGACCGCCTGGTCGATTTCCAGCTGGTAGCGCAATCGAGCGGTCAGCCAGGCAAACGACTGCATCAGCATTTCGACATGCGGATCATTGCTACGACCGGCACTCAGCTCCAACGTTTTCGCGATAGCTGGAAACGAGGTACCAAAATCCACGGCCTCGTTGCGTAACGAGGCCAGTTCCTGCTCGAACCACATTTTCAGACGTGGTGCATCGGTATTCATGTCACGTCGTCCGGACATGGCAGCTCGAAGCGAAACACGCTTGCTCCGCTGTTCTGTAGCAAGTGCCCGTGCACGATGAGATAACGTGGACGCAAAGGCTTTCCGGTCGATACCCATTCCAAACGCGTGTCTTGCAAGCGCGGTTCGTAATGTGCAATCGCTTCTGCCAGTCGCGCGCCATAGCGCTCGTGATCGTTCATGCCAATGCTGGACTCGACGATATTCGGCATCCCGAAATCGCAAACGCGCATACCGCGCCCACCCGCAAACGGACGACATTCCACGATGCGCTGGATTTGCTCAGCGACAGCCGCCGCAAGATCGAACGGTGGCTCCAGCCCCATCGCAGGGTCGGTGCGGTTGACCAATCGCTCCATCAGGAATTGCACACACACCTCCCCATCGGCGCTGATTGACCGTTACGTAGTGAACTGACCGATCGGACGGTTGCGCGCGATACTCCAGCCGGAGTGCATATTGCCGGCAGGATCCATATCCGCCTGTTGCACGGTGTAGGTCCAGAGTATTTCGGTAAAGTTGAGCTTGAACTGCTCGGTCGGCATATCGTCGGGATTGGACTGGAACTGAATCTCGCTGATAATCGCGTCGCGCAGTTCGATCGTGAGAATGTTGGCGGTGTCTTCGCCCGAGTTGCGCGCGATGTAGATCTTCGATGGACTCTTGTCGCCCTTCCCGAGCGGCTTCGCGCTCAGGCAATATTCGTAGAGTTTCACCGATGTCTTGTCGACGTATTTCACACAGGTGAATTCAGTGATGATCGGACGTCCGGAGGTTCGTGCCGAGTTGCTTACGTCGGTGGTGATCTGCTGCTTCATGCCTTGATGCACGGATACCAGTTCAAAGCACTGACCGAGATTGAGCACTTTGTCGCGCCAGGTGTTGTCGATCAGACTGCCACCGCCTTTCCAGCCGTTCGCGCCACCAAAGATGGATGCGTCGCCGGGTTGCAAGAGAATGAGATCCATATTCGCTCCAGGTGTGATATCCGAGGCCTGCGTGTGTACCGAGCACGCTTAGCCAGCGGGCAAATCCGCCACGAGGCGAATCGAGGTGGTCAGCTCCTCGAGCTGAAAATGCGGCTTGATGAATACCGTCGCCTTGTATGAACCTGGAGAGCCGGGCACGTCGGTGACGGTGATCTGCGCAGCGCGCAACGGATAACTCGCTTTCACTTCCTGCGCGGCGTTGTCGTCCAGCAGCACGTATTGGGCGATCCAGGTGTTGAGGTATCCCTCGATATTTCCGCGGGTAAGAAATGCGCCAATCTTCTTGCGCATAATCACCTTGATGTAATGCGCAAAGCGCGATGCGGCCAGGATGTAGGGCAGCATGCCTGATAGCTTTGCATTCGCGTTGGCTTCGTCGCTGATGTACTGACGTGGCAAGTTGGTGGTCTGACCACCGAAGAACGCCGCCTGCCCCGTCCCCTTGCAATTGCATAAGGCGATGAAACCCAGGTCGTTGAGTTCTTTCTCACGACGATCGGTGATCGACACCTCTGTCGGGCAGATCATGTTCACCAGATTGGCATCGTCGCGATAGGTATAAATCGGCAAGCCATCGACCAGACCGCCACCTTCCACACCGCGAATCGCGGCGGTCCAGTGATAGAGCGCGAAGGCATACGTAATGCGTTCGGCCATCACGTAGGCCGCATTGCCCCAGAGGAAGGCATTGTGGTCCGGACCGTTGTCGCCGGTTACCGTTTCTTCGTATTTCACCCCTTCTGCTGGACGGGAATCCTTGCCATAGGGCAATCGCAGCAAGACATGCGGCAGCGCGAGCGCGACGTAGCGCGAATCTTCACTATTACGGAAGTCGGCCCACTCGGCCATCTCAGGCGATTCAAACAACTGGCTGAGATCACGTGGCTTGGCCAGCTTGTCGAAACCGTCCAGACCGAACAGACCCGGTGCCGCTGCGGCGATGAACGGAGCGTGCGCAGACGCTGCGACCTGGGTCATTTTGCTCAGCAGTGACATGTCGTTCGGTGAATTGTCGAATTCGTAGCCACCCAGCAGCAAGCTGTACGGCGAACCACCGTAGGTGCCAAACTCGGCCTCGTAGATCATCTTGAAGATGCAGCTCTGATCGAAATCAGCGGCCTTCTCCAGTTCCTTGCGCAAGTCATCCTTGTTCGCGTTGAGCACACGAAGCTTGAGCAAGTTACCGGTCTCACTGCGCGATACGACATAAGAGAGGCCGCGCCAGGTCGCTTCCAATGCCTGAAAATTCTGCGCATGCATAATTACGTCGAGCTGTTGACCGATTTGTGTATCAATACCGCCAGTACGTTCATCGATCAGGCCATTGGCACCGAGTGCCACGTTGGTCAGCTGCTGGCTGTCCATAGGCAGGACGATTTCGTTCGTATAGCGTCCGACCAGCCGACGCGCCTTCGACAAGGGGTCGATCGCCAGAAATACCGCTTGTGCATCGAGAGCGGCCTGTGCTGTCGTCGTAACCAGTGTCGCTGCCGCACCGGACTGCGCTTGCGCGACGAGTAACGCTTTATTGGCATCGTCCAGCGCCGCCTGCGCGGTTATTACGCCCTGATTTGCGGTCGCAATCGCCTGATCTCCGCTTGCTTTTGTTTTGGCGGTATTGGCGGTGGCCAGTGCAGCCGTCGCGGCGGGCACAGCCTTTTGTGCCGCAGTCAAGTTTGTGGTGGCCGCGGCGGCCGACGCTTTGGCATTGTCTGCGGCGGTTTGCGCGGCGGTGGCTGCCAGTTGGGCGGAAGCCGCTGCATCGGCATTACCGGCCATTTGCGCCATCAGTAGCGTCACCAGCGTCGTGGGCGTTTGCGCACCGGTCAGTACCGTTGGCGGTGTCGTAGGCGGCGTGATGGGTGCAGCAACCCAGTTGGCAACCACGTTGGTGGCAAATGCTGCCTTCAATGCAGTCGTCGCATCGCCATCGACAATCGTGTCGTCCAGTGCAGCGGCAAGCGAATCGTTGCATTCGGCCATGGACTGCAATGCACGGAGATCAGCTCTCGCGTCAAAGCGCTGTTTGAGACTCGGCACGTTGTTAACGACGGCAAGCGGCTCGAAATCCGCGAGGCACTGGAACGTCATCGTGCCAACCAGATTCTTGCCACCGACGATCAAGTCGGGGATAGCGCCAAGATTGATCGTCGGCGTGCTGTCGGCAAGGATCAGATCGAACGACTCGCTATCAATATCACGCATACGTCGATCTTTAAGCGCCGGTAGTGCGCTCGAAGCAAGGTCACCCGACAAGTTGGCAAACATGCCGACGATAAAGGCCAGTTCCACCTGCTCGGGGGAATTGCCGGTTTCAACGTCATAAGTAATGCGCACGCGTGGTGGCCGCACACGCAGGAGCTTTTGTTGAATGCTTTCGACTGTCATGTATGGGCCTCATTGATGTTGCGGCTGCAGGATCCGATCGAACGCTGCCGCGCGCGTTGCAACGAGGCTTATTCAAAAGGCGTGCCAATCGCACAATCGCTTGTAGTAGCCGCTTTGCAGGGCATACACATGCATGCATGCCAGACCACATGGGTGATTTTTTACTCATCCAGTTAAGCGCGAAAAAGTGATGGCCTGCATGGAGAGGTTGTTGCAAACGATTGATCCGTATTGGCTCTCATCCAGGCGGATGTGGACGAATACGAAACCCCACATGACCGTGATGAATTTCTCACGGTGTGTGAATAACTACTCAGCGCGTGGCAATGCACAACGAATCCGCCCACGTGAAAGGAGAAGCCACAAAACCGCCTCTTATGCGCATGCCTCGGATGGTTTCAATCGCAGCGAGCCGTGTTCAATCAACTGATGTGCGCAAACGCCAGATGACGCGTGGCCCGATATGGAAGGATTCGATGGTCTGCTCTATCTCGAGCAAATCAAGCGCGCGCGAGATGACATCGATGGGCGGCGTGATGCCTAGTGGCCGCAGCCACCACTGCTGTATACCTTCAATGCTATCGGCACACGCGGGATGCGCGCCAAGAAAGCTCGCGATAGCGTCGGCAACGGCACGCACGGAGTAACCGGTCACAACAGCGCCTCGCTGGAATGCTTCAACGATCGGCCGAATCTTGCTCCTGTTCGGCCTCAGGGGCGACCCTGTACTTGTGCACCAGCTTACTGAAGGCGCTACGGTCTTGTCCGGCGATACGCGCCGCCCGCGAAATGTTGCCTCTGGCGCGCGACATGGCCGATATGACGTAGCTGCGCTCGAAATCCGCAATAACCATCGCCTTGGCCTTCTTGAAAACGGCGTTATGGCGATCCGGCTCGGTCGGCGCTGTGCCTGTGTCCGACTGAAGGTTGGCATGCATCACTTCACCATCGCACATCAGATATTCGCGCTGGATGAAATGCTCCAGCTCGCGGATATTGCCCGGCCAGCTGTAATGCATGAGCGCGTCCGTCAAATCCTGATGGAAACGCTTGACTGGTGTCTGGCCGAGATAGTCGCGATTCAAGCGATCGAGAAATGCCTGCGCCAGTTCAACCACGTCTTTACCGCGCTCGCGCAAGGGCGGCATGACCAGCGGCATCACCTTGAGGCGATAGAGCAGATCCCGGCGAAAGTGCCGTGACTTGACCAGATCTTCGAGAGTCGCATTGCTGGCCGCGATCAGGCGTATATCCGTTTGTCGTGTCGCCGTACCACCGACACGACGATAGCTACGATCCTGCAGAAAGCGCAACAGCGACGCCTGGGCCTTCAGCGACAGCGTATCGACCTCGTCAAGAAACAGGGTGCCCCCTTCGGCTTGGCTGATCAGGCCCGGCGCAGCTTGCTTGGCGTCGGTGAATGCACCGCGCTCGTGGCCAAACAATTCGCTTTCGACGAGCGACTCGGCCAGCGCGCCGCAGTTCACCGGAATGAACGGCTGCGTTGCACGCGTGCTGAGGTAGTGCACAGCACGCGCAGCCAGTTCCTTGCCGGTTCCGGTCTCGCCACCAATGAGTACCGTGACATCGAACTTCGCAATTCTGCGGATCTGCGCAATGACATGCGCAAACTGTGCAGAAGAACCAAGCAGGTTGAGCTCCAGAATATCGCCCATGAAGAACCCCCCGTAGAGTGCAGGGAGACGTCAGCAACACACGCGTGGCGGATGGCGACTCGCGATCCTGGCGGATCAACTGAAGCATCCTGCTATACCTGTATTAACTTCCCCCGGACTGTGAATGTAGACCTCATTGCGCTTCCATCGCAATATGCCTATACCCAATATGCCTATACCTTGTTATACGATGTGTAACATCATGCGAAGTGCGCCATAAGTTACGCATGGCCGTCGAGGCGACTAGACCGCCCTACGATTCGGTCACTGGCGTAACTAAAAGTGCTGGTGGAGAGCCTCGAAGCATGTTTGCCAAGTTTGGATTTCTGCTGCTTATCCTGCTTTTTGGCGTATTCGCATTTATTGGCGGCGCCTTGGCACCGGATGCCTGGCAGCAATCTATTGCGCACATCGGCAATCATCTGATCGATCTAATGCATACAACGTCTTCGATATCCGTCATATCGACAGACGTCGCATGCGTAACAAAGCCAGCCAGCGCAGCGTCGGCATCCAACCAATCGCACGATACCAAGTGTGCAACGAAAGCATCTGATGCGACAGGCTCAGCCGTGCCAGACAGCACACCAACAACGCCTGCAATCGCTGCAACCGCTCCCGTGCAACTGGACGCATTACTGGTCAAGACCACGGTGGCTACTCCCGTGCCCGCCAAGGGGCAGCCGGTTTTTGCTCTGCAACTTGGGCAGTTCGTAACGGATGACGAAGCGTCGATCGCCGAAGATCATTTCAAGGCACAAGGGCTCGACCTGCCGCTGACCAAAGTGGCCGTGATAGACAGCCAGAATGCGTCATGGACTGTACTGGCGATTGGAGAATTCGCGAGTCCTGCAGCGGCTCTCCAGGCAGCTCCGCGCCTTCAAGAGGCGCTTGACTTGCGAAGCACGCCGCTCATCCAGTTGCCGCCGTCACCCAAACCCGCGTCGTGAAAAAAGACCTTTGCGTGCTCGCGCCGGATCACGCCAGCCGGCCTCACCGTAGCTGTCAACGAAACACACGAGGACTTGCGCCATGCCGATACTGCAGAAATACACCCATGCGGTCGCATCGAAACGTGCCGGCGTCATAAACCAGCGTGCGTCGCCGCGCGCCAGCCCCCAGCTATCGACCCGGTGAACCCACAAATCAGCCTGCCCACGTGCGGTGACCAAGGCGACGCGCACATCTGCCTCGCCCATGGTCTGTGTTTGATAAATTCGTGCCATGCAGATCACCAACCGTATATTCGTATCGCGTTTCCGTTTGTCTCAGGCTGAACCGTTCAATCCAGCCGTGCGACGCATGATTCGCGGTTGATCCAGACCAGATAGATTTCACCGACGACAAACAGACCGATCACGAACACGGCGCCGGCGATGCCAGCCACATCGTCAGCGAAGCGTGCGCATACGTACAGCAATACCAACAGGCTCTGTACCACCCCGACCAGGCCAGGAGTACGAAACAGCGGCCCCTGGTGATAGCCGATCCAGAACACGAAGCGCGCAAGGATCCAGACGACGGTGGTCGCTGCCACGGCGCGCATGGATGCACCGTCGTCGCAATAATGCGCCAGCCCCAGCAGCCCTGGAATGAACAGCAACAGTTGTTCCACTGTATTTTGTAGATAGCGCAGGTTGACCTTCATGCGCGCCGATTCGGCACCCGCCAGCGGATTGAGGGCGGCAGTAACGAGACGCTCGTGGGAGACTGCTTCGATACCAAGCAGCAGACAAAGCAGCACAGCCACGCAACAGCAACCTATAGCGAACCACAGCCGATCCGGCCATGCCTGCATATCTGGCAGCGGGGACAGACCGTAACGCAGTGCCAGCCAAACGAAGAGGGCAATGGGTGCGGCGATCGGCAGGCCGCGCATCAGCGTTTTCCGTTGAGCGCGCAGATTCTGCAGGTCGTTGCGGTTGCCTACCTCGTTCATACCGTCACCTCTGGCGGAAGCTCGGACCAGCATGTGTGGTCCGGGCTTCCGGCACAAGTTGGCTCGTTCAATAATCGAGGAATGCCTGTGCAAAACCGTCCGTCTGGTGGCATGACGTTACAAAGCACGCGGGAATCTCTCCTGCTTCAATAACAAGTTTCTAGCGGATCGACGCTTCGCTGGCTACGCTAGGGTCATGACTGTCCGTCACCAATCCGAAGGGATACGCTCGGAGTCACCAGGGGCGCCGTTTTTCAACGTCCTGTTCATGGGTAATCTAACGCCCTGAGCGTGAAAAATAGGACCGACTTGGGTGACTCTGAAGGCTGGGACATTACACGCTGCTGAGAGTGCTCAGCGCAAGATCGATGGCTTCATCGTTCATGACGGCGTGTATCCGCCGTCGCTAACCATCAAACGCCACGATCATGAACTCGCCAGTGTCTGTGTAGTGATGGCAGGTGGCTACCACGAATCCTTCGGCCGGAAGGAACGCTACGTCATACCTGGAACAGTCATTGTTCATCCAGCCGGCGAGCATCACGCAGACCGTCATGAAGCGGTTCAGACGCGCATCCTGACGATTGAGATAGAGGCTGCGCGTCTCGCCGCATTAAGACCGGAGACGCGGGTTTTCGACGATTCGTGGCACCGGAAGGACGACGTTCTTGCGATCTTCGGCGCCCGCGTTGGCCGCGAAATGAGGCGCCGGGATACGGTGTCTGCGCTGGCGATCGAGAGCCTCGTTCTTGAACTCGTTGCGACCGCAGATCACGCCCACCTTGCAGAGGTTCGTGGCGCCCGCTGGCTGCTGCGGGTTCGCGATTATCTGGAGGCGAATACGGACGGTGTGCCTTCCATGGATCAGCTCGCGGCCGTCGCCGATGTCCATCCTGTGCATGTCGCGCGCGCCTTCAGGCGGACGTTTGGATGTAGCGTCGGAACCTATGCGCGTCGTTTGCAAGTCGCGCGGGCCGTGACATTGTTGCAAGACGGGCGTGAAAGTCTTTCGACGATTGCCCATCAAATCGGCTTCGCGGATCAAAGTCACATGAGCCGAATGGTGCGCGCACACACGGGCCTGACACCAGGCACCTGGCGCCGTCATGACGAGGCCTAGCCCACCCGATGTTTCGCACGTTCAAGACGACGGCAGCGCCGAGCGAATATTTTGTCGGCCATGAAGCTCAATTCATCCATGTTCCTTCCGCTCCTTATGGCGGCGATGCTCTTTCTCTCCTCTCCTCCTGCCACCGCGCAAAACGAGGATAAGGCCACGGCGATTCTGACGGCCATGCGACAAGCCTCCGGCGGTGACCATTGGGAGGGGATTCGGACTCTTCATACGGTCATGAACATGAGCTCAGGTGGGCAGACTGTCCGCGCCGAAAGCTGGGAAGATGTGGCGACGGGGCGTTACATGGATCGCTACGTTCGATCCAATTTTACGACGCAGCATGGGTTTGACGGCGTGACCCCATGGCGGCAGGCCCGTAGCGGCATCGCCTACTCCCTGGGTGATGTCGACGCCGCGCTTGTCGCCGCCGATGAGGCCTTCCGTGTGGCGCGTGGATGGTGGTTTCCCGAACGTCACTCCGCGACCACCATCTTTGTCGGCATCCGCAACGAAAATGGGCGGAGTTTCGATGTGTTGGACATAACGCCGGAAGGCGGGCGAATGTTTGAAGCCTGGATTGATCAGGCGACGCATCTGCTCGCCCGCACCGACGAGCAACAAGCTGAAGATCGCGTCGTCACGACCTATTCGGACTATCGTCCCGTACATGGTGTCATGCTGCCTTTCGCGATCAGATCGGGCGACGACGGCGATCCCGCGTTCGACGACGTGTCGACCGTCCAGTCCGTCGACGTGAATCCCGACATCACAGACGGCCTGTATTCGGTTCCCCCTCTTCCTCCCTCCGACATCGTGTTGCCGCCGCACCGGGATAGTGTCGAAGTACCGTTTCGCCTGACGGCGGACAACCGTATTTTCGTGCCTCTGACAGTCGATGGGCATAAGACCTTCAGCGCCGAGTTCGACAGCGGGGGCAGCCTGATCCTGCAACCCACTGCAGTGGCCGCGTTGAACATCGGCGTCGTCGGCCATATGCAAGGCAGAGGTGGTGGTGAGGGCGCAGGCCCCATCTCAACCAGCGGACGTCTGGGACAAATAGCGCTCGGCGATGCAGTAATTAACGACGTAGCTTTCCACAGCATGGCCTTCGACGCTGGAGCTCCCGACAAGGCGCTTGTGGGCTTGGAGATATTGCAGCGCTTCGTCGTCCGGTTCGATTTCGACCGACAGATCATGACCCTGACCCGGCCCGATGCCTTCACCTACAGCGGTGTCGGCGCGGTGATTCCATTTCATTTTCAGGATAACCAGCCCGAGGTCACGGGAGCCATCGACGGGATCGCAGGGCTTTTCACCATCGATACCGGCGATAACGGCTCTCTATTGCTGATCGCACCCTTCGCCCGGCGTTACGGCTTGGTGGAGCGCTATCACGCCGATCTGCCTTATGCAGGGCAGGCCCTTGGCGCCACCCACGGCGTGTGGGCTCGTAAGCGGGTCGGAACGGTTTCCTTCGATGGTCCGGATGGTCGATCGCTGGCCGTCGTCCACGCCCCGGTCACGCGCATCTCGCTTCAGCACTCGGGCTTTGATGCCAACCGCAACGTCTCGGCCAATATAGGGCTTGGCATTCTCAAGCAGTTCAATCTGACCTTCGATTACGCTCGCCAACGGATCATCCTGGAAGCCAACCACCTCTATGGTCAGAAGGACGTATTCAACCGGGCCGGTCTCCGCTTGCTGCAGAAAGGGAATATCTGGTCCGTGAGCGCTGTCTATTCCGACAGCCCTGCCGCCGATGCGGGCATCAAGGTTGGTGAAGTAGTATCCCGGATCGATGGCCAAGGTCCAGATGCGCTCAGCCAAGAGCAACTCTGGAGCAAGCTGGAGGGTGCTGTCGGAGCCCGGCTGGAGTTACAGATGGCAACACCGGGCAATGTGCGCTTCGTAACAGTGATCCTGCGGGATATTCTTTAATACCAAGAGGGCGGCATAGACAATATTCGCGTCACCGCGTGCTGATTGCGTTCGAAAAATATCTCTGAACGCTTTTGTTGGATCGTGAGTCAACAGGAGATAGAAGATTCAATGCGATCACTGATCATCAGCAGTGCACTGACCTGCGCCTACGGGAATAAGTGTTCAAATGAATCGGAATCCGCAACTAAGGCCGGATGTGCCTTTGACAAGCTCGGCTTGTGCTCGAGATTTATTACCGAAGGCCTGTCCTACCCACTCTGATGGCAATCAGACCCAGAACCACTTGATGGCTAGCGTGATGGGATATTTCAGGTTGGTGGCGTAGCCGAAATTCACTGGAGTGACCTCACGCTTCGTAACTAAAGATTGGCAATCGACTCAGCCGTTAGGGCACCAACGAGCCATTTGGTGCGCCTGATTTGGACACACCAAAGGCCACATGCTGGGTCAATCAATGACCGTTGTGCTTGTGCGCGTGCTTCTTTGCAGCGTGTTCGGCGTGCTCAATGGCGTGAAGTTTGTGGCCGTGAGCCAAATGGGCGTGTTGGCTCGCTTGCTCGTGATGGCCAGCTTCTGAATGCTTGGCTGCTTCGCGATGATGCTTGGCTGCTTCGTCAAGGTGCTTGGCTGCTTCGTGGTGATGATGATGAATTTCGTGCTGGTCGCTCATGGATAGTTCCTTCATCAGTGGTATTCCCGATCCACAGGAGGATCGGGAATACCGAAGGTAGATACATACGGTGATATTGGTGTGACCTCGCACTCAATGAGTGCTACCAAGCTTGTGCACAAAAGGCATGCATCAAACTCATGATGCATGGGTAGTCCCGCTGACCTAGGTTTCTATCCGTCAATGTTGTATTGCGTTTAGTTGAACCCGGGACCTATCTCGAAGAAGCACCGCCGACGACGCCGAATGGTAGAACCGTGTCGGTCAGTCGGTTGGCCACACCGTGTGCCGCTTTACGAATCTCCGGCATGGCCGTGCATTCCCATAAGCCGCCACGAAGCAGTGAGCCAAGCGCATATAGGCCTGGCTGAGCTCTGCCATCGCGGCTCAGTATTTGGCCGTCTATTTCAGTGGCTATACCGAGCTGGAGAGGGTCTGGCACCACCATCCCATTTTCCAGAAGCCGGGATATCAGAGGATGCTCTGTGTATGCACAAGCCGTGTCCAGACCTGTCGCCTGGATGACGAGATCGGATTCCAGGATGCTGTTCAGCTGAGAAGCACGATCACGGATCGTCAGCCGCAACGGCGCACTGCCCTCGACACGTAGCACCCTCGCAGCCAGAATCGCTAATCGCCCCTCTTCACGCAGCTGTTCGATCGCCCCATGTGACGCCGGGGGTACTCGATGGCGCCCTGCTTCCCAAACCCAGCGCACGTGCCGCAGAAACTGCCACCGCTGCCTTGTTGTAAGGCCCTGCCAAAGGAGACTGTTGATCGGCCGTAGACCGTCAACGACGCTACGCCAGTCTCCGGCATGTTCGGTAATCGCGCGTCGAATCTTACGGACGATCTGCGGAATGCTAGGAGTGCTTAGAAGATCGTTGTTGAGCGTTTGCTGATCGGGATATGGATCAAACCCGTCTCGGGCGTGTACCGAGGGCAAGAGACCATGCCGGGAGACGGCAACCATCTGGGCGTTAGGCCAACGCGTAGATACCGTGAGGAGGGTGTCGACTGCTGTAAGCCCGGTGCCGATGACAACGACTCGACGCGGATTGCGCGCGTCGCTCGCCAGGTTCCAGGGATCGAGTTTGTATGCGCCACTCTCACGAGCTTCTGATGTGACACATCTGAGAGCACGAGGCGGTAGCGCACCGAGCGCCAAGACAGCGCCATCCACTTCAATCCTTCTTCCATCGTGCAAGGCGATGCTATACCGGTCATCGCCCGCTGGAGTGATGTCTATCGCGCTCGCGCGATGTATCTCCACAGATTGTCCTTGTTGACGCGCAGAATGGATGAGCGCAGCGACCTGGGCCTGGACAAAATCGCCAAATAGACGGCGAGGAAGAAAATCCGAGCCGCTGACGCTCGCCAGCTCGCCACTCGCATGCTCCAGAAAATCGTAGGGCTGGTGCAGAAAAAGTCCCATCTTGTCGGCGCGAACATTCAACAGGTGACGGTCGTCATCCGTGCTGTATGCCACGCCCCGACCAGGTGATGACGCACCGACGATCCAGTGAATCGTGCAGGCGCGCTTGTGCTGAACGAGTTCACCAAATACGGCAGCGCCTGCGGCGCCACCACCGATGATTGCGATGTCTGTCATAGCCTATCCCCACCTAGTTGCGCACAACGTGTGTTGTGGTGCTTCTTCGACTTCAGTCAAACACGCGCATCGTTAAACTTGCGTATGATTTTTTCGCTCTTCCAAAGGAATTGAAAAGGCCATGTGGATATGCCAAATGGTCATTGGCATAGCACCAGAGCGCAATGTACTTTCGCAACGCGCGTAGCTTTTTTGCACCCCATATGAGTTGCTCGACCAGCATTTTCCGAAAACCGATAAGTGATCGACTATGGACCGTCATCGTAAGCAACGGTCATAAGCAACACAGGTGTCTTGCGCGGATAGATGATGCAGATTTTCTTCTGCGTCGTTTGCGTACGGCCAAGTCTATTTAAAGCGCCCAGGTTTTTCTGAGTCACCTCGAACTCGAAGTAAGTGATGTGCCAGCCAAGGAAGTCGGACAGTACGCAGATAGTCAGCACGTGCAGCGTATTGCCGCCAGCGCGCCGTTACACATTCCGGCGCGCGTCGATCGTTTTATGGAACGGCGTGGGTCGCCGCTTGTTCAATCAGGCCGGCGACTTCTTTGGGGTGCGACTCGTAAACCGAATGGCTCGCTCCCTGCACTTCAATCGTGTGGCTGTGGGCGCGCTTGGCGTACATCCGCTCGAGATCAGGATTGATGATGTGATCGGACGTCGCTACGGCGTACCAGCTCGGTTTTGTTTTCCAGGCAGGCTGACCGGCCGGTGAGTTGAATACGGATGCCGCGGTCAATTCCTGCGCATTCGCCTCGAACTGGGCCTGTTTCAGCGGCAGATCCGCAGCAAAGTCTGCCGGATAACGCGCCGGGTCGAGATACAGAAAGCCATCGGCAGTCTTCTTGACGTCGTTGGTTTTGCTGATGGCATTGGGGAAAAGCTTGCCATTGGCAACCTCGGTTTCACCTTGGTCGAGCGCATGTGCGGCGATGTAAACCAGACCTACGACTTTCGAATCGTTGCCGACATCGGTAATGATCGCGCCACCATAGCTGTGGCCCACGAGAATGGTCGGACCATCCTGCATGTCGACAATCCGTTTTACGGCGGTTACGTCATCGCCAAATGACGTCAGCGGATGCTCCGCAACCGACACGTGGTAGCCATCCTTTACCAGAATGTCGTAGACCGGCTTCCAACCATTGCCGTTGACCCATGCGCCATGCACGAGAACGATATTGTGCACCGGTGTTGCTGCCATCGCCTGGCCGGTCAATGCGCTCATGCCCAGCGTCAACGCTGCGGATAGAAAAATGCTCTTTTTGCTTTTGATCTTCATCATCGTGTCCTTGGGGGATGTAGGGAGTTATCGTTTAGACTGCCGGCGGTCCATATTCATCAGGCGAATCGATCGTAACTGCTGCGACTCAGTCGATTTATGAAGTTATCAGAAGCGATTCAGAGGGATTTCCAATGCGACCATTACCCTCCGAGCTTCTCCGCAGCTTTGTCGTCGTCGCCCAGACCGGCAGTTTCACCGTCGCCTCGGAACAAGTAAGCCTTTCGCAGTCCACGGTCAGCCAGCACATCCGTCGGCTTGAAGATCTGGTCGGCCAGCCACTGTTTGAACGGGATACTCGCAACGTGCGCCTGTCGCCTCAAGGCGAGACCTTGCATCGTTACGCAGAAAGAATTCTTTCGCTGATGGATGAGGCGATGACAAGCCTGTGCGGGCCACCGCTGAATGGCACCGTGCGCGTCGGCCTTCCCGAAGATTTCGCCTCCACTCGTCTGACGACAGCGCTGGCCAGTTTCGTGCAGCGTAATCCCGAGGTCGAACTGATCATCAGTACGGGCATGAGTGGTGATCTATTTCGTGAACTCGACGAAGGTCGGCACGATCTGGTTTTTGCCAAACGTCTCAGCGGCAGCCAGCGCGGCACGGTCGTCCGCACGGAACCTTTGTATTGGTGCGGGAGCCCTACTTCACCATTGAACGGTGGCGAATCGATCATACCGCTGGCCGTGCATCCCGAGCCGAGCATTGCCCGCCGTCGCATTTTCGAGGCTTTGAAGGCTGTCAATCGACCGTACCGGATTGCCATCGTCAGCAGCAACGTCATGGTGATCCAGGCGGCGGTCATGGCGGGGCTCGGCATCAGTGCATTTGCGGGCTATGTCATTCCGGAAGGTCTGGTACGTCTTGACCAAGGCCTGCCCGAACTTGGCGTTCTGGAATATGTGATTGACCGGCAGCCCTCGGTATCGCAAGCCGCGTTGGCACTGGAGATGGTCCTCACCGATGCTGCTAACGAACTCTGATGGATCGCCAGCCAGCTCACTCAGGATTGGGTGTTTTTTCTGCCACCCGGAAACCGGGCAATGGCCTGCTGTGCGGCCTCTTCGAGCGAGTTCACCACCTGGTTGACGCCGGAGTCCGGAAGCGTGATTTCCGGCAGCGCCAGCAGCGCAGGCAACAGGACGGCAAGAATGCATGCGTCAGAAAACCGGCGACGCATTTCGCTGGCCACCGTCGCGCTGTTTTCCCTTTCCTTGCCGGGTGCCGCACTGACGATATAGACCATCGAGATGCCGTCACGGGTGACCTCAAGCGGCGGATCGGCTTCAATCGCTTCGATATCCTGGATCGACAGGTGACGTGCATCGATATTCAGATCACGCAGGATACGTGCGAGAATTTCAGTAGCCAGATCATCGCCAATCGTGCCGAGGCCCGTGCACAAGACTACCGATCGCGGCGCCACTACCAGCGGACCCTGCCAGCGTCCGCTGACGCTTTCGCGCCGCTGACGCAGGACCTGACCGATACTCGATCCCTCGAGTACCGAGGCGGAACGACGCCAACTCGAATGCCTGCGTCCATGACTACCGAGTGATTCGATCACTCGCACGATGGCGCTGCGGACGATGACCTGCTGCTCCGGATTGATCAGGCCATTCACCAAGTCGATGCGGGTGAGCTGCAGCGCCGGCAGCAGCACGGCATCGCAGTAAGCCGCGAAGGATTTTCGCTTCAGAAAAACGCGCGCACTGGCGATGATTTCATCGGAGTCGCCCGAAATCGCACGCTGGTAAAAGCGCTGCGGCATGGTCAGCGCAGGCAAGTCGCCAAGCAGGATATCCAGCAGGTTGAGCGCTTTGACATGCCGCCCGGCGACGACCAGGCACAACGTCAACGGCGTCGACATGATCAGTCCGACCGGCCCCCACAACCAACTCCAGAAAATCGCAGCGACCACCACCGCCAACGGCGACAACCCGGTGGTGTGGCCATACAGCTGTGGCTCCACCAGCTGCCCAACCACCGTTTCGACCACCATATATAGACCGATCGTCATCAGCATCAATGACCAGCCGGGATCGACCGCGGCCGCGAGCAGAGTGGCGAGAATCGCCGCCAGCCAAACACCTACATAAGGCACGAAACGCAGAATCGCGGTAAGAGTGGCCCATAACGGCGCATTGGGTACGCCGATGATCACCAGACCGAGCCAGATCACCACACCGACACCAAAGTTGACCGCAAACTGCGAAACGAAAAATCGCGAGAGGCGCTCACCGGCATCGTTGATCGCTTCCGTCGTGGCGCGCAAATCCGACCCACCCGCCAGGCGGATGAAGCGATCCCGCAACGACTCGTGCTCCAGCAATACGAAGATCAGCACCACAAGCACGATGCCAGCCGTCTGCAGCGGTGGCCATATCGATGAAAAAATGCGGCCGACCACGCCCATCGGGCTGGGCGGTGCGGTACGGATTTCCACCGGAACGACACTGGTGGAGGCCTTCAGATTTTGCTGTGCGTCGGCAGGCTCATTCGCTAGTTCTGCCGTGCGATCACCAAACTGATTCAGTACACGGCCCGCTTCATCCTGCATCGCTTCGAGGCGACCCGCCGTCAGCTTGCTCAAGGCATCGATCTTGTTATGGACCGTCGCCTCGTACTGCGGCAGGCTGGTGGCCATGTGCGCGACCTGCGAGCCGATTATCGTCGACAAGCCCACCAGGAACATCACCAACGCCAGCACTGCGATCAGTACGGACGGCGCATGACCCAGCCCGATCTTGCGTAGCCAGCGCACCGGCGGTGCGACGAGCAAACTCAGGATCAGGGCCAGCGTGATCGGCACCAGCACTTCCCTGCCGAGATACAGCAACGCCAGCACGGTGGCCGTAGTGATGATCGCTATCGCCCGTGAATGTGCGGGCGGTACGAGAAGCGGATCTGATGCAGACGGCATGTATGGGCTCCTGATCGTTGAGGATTCAAACACGACTGATCAGGTTGCTACCTTACAAGCTACAAGGCCTGGAAACCGCAGAGCCGTCCAAAGAAATCCAGCGCCAGTCTTGAACGCCTATCGCCGCCCCTCTCCATCGCCCGCTGGTAGGCCGGTAGTGCGGCCATGCACTTATCGAGACACCTGCCCTGCCGCCTCTGCATGATCCAGATCGACTGAGTCACCGACGCCATAGCCGCCGCCCAGTGCCTCGATGAGCTGGATAGAAATATCGGCTTGCTGGCTTTCCAGCGCTGCAGTGCGCTGATCGGTCAGCAGCAACTGCTGACGACTGATCAGGGGCACGAGTGGCCCGCTGACACCACCTTTGTATGCAGTGATTGCCTGTTCCCAACTTTTTTGGGCATCCTGCTGCGCACGTTTCTCCAGATCGATCTGGGTTCGCACCGATTTCAATGCAGAGACCTGATCCGACACGTCATTGAGCGCCGCAACGAGAAGCGTGTTGTAGCGTGCTACCGACTGATCGTAGACCGAGTCAGTAGCGGCAAGCTTGGCGCGCAGTCGGCCGCCGTCGAAGATCGGCAGGCTGAGTGCCGGACCAATGCTGAAGGTCCGTGCCGGCAACTGAAAGACATTCGTGCTGTCGCCGACAGCGACCACACCGGCCATCGCGCTGAGGCTGATATTGGGAAGAAACTCGGTCTTCGTCGCCTTGATGTCTTTCGCTGCAGCTTCGACCTGCCAGCGCGCGGCCACCAGATCGGCGCGACGCCCCAGCAAGCCCACCGACAGCTGATCCGGTAACGCGACCATGCCCTGATCGAGCAGCTGCGGTCGGGTGATGGCGAGGCCGCGATCCGGACCCTGACCAAGCAACACGGACAGACTGCTGCGCGCGGCATCGATGGCACGATCGGCCTGCACTTTCTGCTGCTCGGCGCTGGCCACCTGGGAATCGGCCAGGTACGCCTGCTGCGTCGTACCCAGGCCGCCCTCAATCAACCGGCGGGTCAACGCGAGCGATTTACTGGCGCGCTGCTGTTCGGCATCGGCTACATCCCGCTGGGCAAAGGCATAGCCCAGCCGCACATAGGCACGCGCCACGTTCACCGACAGCTGGATGCGCGCCGCGTGCGCATCGATCTGCACTGCACGACTGCGCCCCAGCGCAGCTTCCCAGGCATCGCGTTTGCCGCCCCAGAGATCCAGATCCCACGAGAATCCCGCCGTCACCGACTTGGCCCAGGCGAAGGATCCCAGCGCATATTCGGGATAGACCGGATCCTTGCTGGAGAGCCGCGCTCCTACGGCGCTGGCGCTTAGATCCGCCTGCGGATCACGGGCGGCATTCAGGCTGTCGGCCACGGCCTGTGCCTGTCTGGCGCGTGCTTCGGCATCGGCGAGTGTGGGGTTGTTCTTCAACGCCTCGGCGATGAGTGTATTGAGCTGCGAATCGCCGAAGCCGACCCACCAATCTTGCGCTGGCCACGCGGTCGGACTGAGTGGTACCTGGGCCAGGCTACGCTCATTTTTTAGGCTGGCGGAATCAGTCATCGTGCCCGTCGTATGCAGTCCGCCACTACTGACACAGCCGGCTAGTGCAATGCTGAGCACGAGCATTGCGGTGCGGAAAAACTTTCGTGATTTGATGTCATGGACACTCATGGCGATGCCACTACGGCACTGTCGGCGCTATGCGGATGCACGATCAAGGTGGCGGTCATGCCCGCGGCGAGAACGGTTCCCGCCGGCATATGGTCGGTATCGATATCCACGCGCACCGGCACACGCTGAGCGAGTCGCACCCAGTTGAAGGTCGGATTCACATCGGACAGCAGATCAGAACCGGTGGGATTGGCAGCATCGGTAATACCACGGGCAATGCTTTGCACCGTTCCGTGCAGATGCACACCGCCACTCATCAGACGGATATCGACTGAATCGTGGACATGCACCTGCGGTAGCTTGGTTTCCTCGAAATAGCCGTAGACCCAGTAGGAGTGGCTGTCGATCAGTGCGAGGCGCGGCACGCCGACGCTGGCATAGTCGCCGACGCGTATGGCGAGGTTGGTGATGTATCCGTCGGTTGGCGCGCGTACTTCGGTTCGATCCAGGTTGAGCTGCGCGGCAGCCAACGCCACCTTCGCCTGGGTTACTGAGGCCTGCGCCTGCTGCTGACTGGCCAAGGCCTGATCCATGCCAGCTTGCGCGCGGTTGAACCCGGCACGTGCCGTGGCAGCGGCGGATTTGGCATCGGCGCGGTCTTCATCGGATACCACGTCGTTCAACTTTTGCCGACGGTTGGATTGCTCGGACGCCATGTCGTAGCTCGACTTGCTTTGTACTGCGCCGGCCGATGCCGCCTCCACACCGGCCTGGGCAGCACGCGCCACGGCCTGTGCCGCACCGACGTTGGCATTGGCCAGGTCAAACGCATTCTGATAACGCGCACGGTCGATCACAAACAGCAACTGGTCCTTCTTGACCGTCTGGTTATCGATGACGTTGACCTGCGTCACCAGTCCGGACACGTCGGGCGCTATACGCACGATCTCGGCGCGTACGCGGCCATCGCGCGTCCACGGCGAGTACATATAGTGCTTCCACAGCGCGTGCGCGACGAGTACTGCGACAAGCACGACAACGAAAGTCACAGCAAAACGAATCAGCGTGGCAATTTTCATGGCATCACTCTCAGAACAGGAGCAGCGCAGCGCTGCCAAAGACACAGACAAACAAGGCCAGCCGAAACAGCGGTGGCTGCCAGACCAGGCGATAGAGTCCAAAGTGGCCGGCCAGCCAGTCGAACAGCCAGAGCAGCGCCAGTGAGAACACAAACAGCACCAGCAGGCCCGGCACCAGCGCATCACCCAGGGCAATTTCACGAGGCATCAGCGATCTCCTTGGGAGCCGGTGCAACCGGCCTGATGTGATCGGGCATGTAATCAGCGAGCACGGACTCACCATCCAGCAAGGCAAGCCGGATCAGGTGCAGATGATCTAGCAGCGGACGGGCGCTTGCTTCACTGTCAGCCATGTCGATAGCGGCAGCCACGGCATCGCGCGTGCGTGCATACCCAGCGCTATCCGGATGCTCATAAAAACGGGCCAATGCGTTGATCGCCTGATTGACACATCGATCAACTTCGGCAGGCACGGGATGGCTGCCCATATCCTGGCGCAGTTCGATCAGGGCTCGGCCGGTTTCATGCACGGCCAGGGTCCATGCAATCAATGCACGAGAGTCCGTGCTGCCGGGCTCGGTCTGCGCAACAACCTGGCTGAAGAGATCGTGGTTGACGCTCTCAAAGCGATGGCGCAGTCCGGCAAGCGGCGCTTCTGCCGCCAGCGTCACCTGTCGGCGCAACCGTTCAAGCTGGCGTCGACGCAGCCAGTGGCTACCGATCGCCGGAGGGACCACGATGAAAGCGAGCGACGCTGCACTCACACCGATGATTTGCGCAATGGTGTCATTGATGAAGTTGGCGGGGTCGAACACCATCGGATTCTTCAGCGCCAGGATGTAGACAAAGCCCATGGAATAACCCAGCCCATAGCTGGCAATCGACGGCCGCATGAGCATCGCCAAGCCCACCATCAAGAATGGTGCCGAGCCCGCAACAAGCAACATATAGCCTTCCATTTTCGTCAGGACAAAAAACACGCATACAAAGCCCGCAACCATGCCTGTGGCATAGCCCATCAGCACCGATCGGGTGACTCGCGCCGGATTGGGTGCCGTGGCAAACAGGCCGGCAAAAATGGTGGCGATGAGCATGGCGCTCGCACCCATCGGCCATGCCGAGTAGATCCAGAAAGCACCCAGCACCAGCATGGTCAGCGTGGTACGGAATACGGCCAGTCCAGCGCTGGCAAAATCGTTGCCACGTTCAAAACGCACGCGCTCGGGCGAGCGCAGGATCAGGCGCGGCGCCTGCAGCGATGCCGCCGTTTCCACGTAGGCATGCAGTTCATCGGCAAAACGGTTCAACAAGGTGGCGCCGGTATCGAAATCGCGCAACGCGGCAGCGTCGGTCAAACTCTGGCGCAGCGCCGGCGCCTGTTTCTGCATGGTTTGCCGTGCCTCGACCAGACGCGGCAGCAATACGTAGGAAGCGGCACCGGCCTCGATCGGCGCATCGAGCGCCTTTCCAATCGGCGCGTAAAGTGCGATCAGTGCTTTTGCGGACGCCTCATGGCCATTGCGCTGCAGTCGATTGATCAGGTGATGCAGCGACTGAAAGCTTGTCGAGGCAGCCATGAAGCGCTGATTGAACAGTTGCAGGTGGCCACTGCGTGCGCGCGCTTCGGCGTCTTCAAAGATTACCGAGCTGCGCAGGTCTTCCAGAGTCACCGCATCACGCACGAAGCGCAGGTGTGCGTTTTCCATGGCATTACGCGCAATGGTGCCGCCAGTGCTGCCTTGGACAAAACCGATGAAGTGCGCGAACTGCGCGCGTGCGCTACGCCGCAGCACGTCGCGCATGCGGCTGGGCAAAACGACATCATTCACCACGCCGCTGACCAGCAGGCCAAGCAATACTTCGCTGATACGCGCCACGGCGGAATCAAACACGGCCGGCGGATTATTGATGACCGGAACGGCAATGATCGCTGCCGTATAACCGCCCAGCACAAACGCATACGACTTGAAGTTGCGATACAGCGTGGCACCGCCTGCGCAAACACCGATCCACAGCGACAGCGCCAACAGAAACAGTTCACGCTGCTGCGGGAACAAGGCCACAATGACAAACGCAGCCACCGCACCGGCCAGCGTGCCGATGCCGCGATAAAAACTCTTGGCCAGTACCATGCCCGACTGCCGGTTGGCGACGATGATCACGGTGAGCATGGCGCTCGACGGCTGCGGCAGCGAAAAGCGCATCGCAAGCCACCCCGTCAGGTAATAAGCCAGCAGCGTCTTGAACACGAACAACCATACGCCGGCTTCGTCGCGCAACGTGTCGACAACGACGGTGCGCGTTGTCGGTGCAGTCATGGTGGCGGGGTTTGCTGACATCCGATGTGCCTTAGCTGGTCAAGCCGTTCAACATCTTTTTCAGCAGCTTCTCCAACTGCTTTTGCTCGATCGCACTCAAATCACGGCCCTGGCGTTCCAGCAGGCCGCAGACATCAGGAAGAAAGCTGTTGATCAAGGCCAGGCCGGCCGGCGTCAGGCTCAACTCGACCTTGCGGCGATCGCCAGCACTGCTGGCGCGGGCAATCAGCTCCTTTTCGCAAAGCTCGTTGGTCAGGCGTGTGATATTGGCCGATTTCTCCCCCGCCGCTTCAGCCAGTTCCGACGGTAGCATCGTGCCGCTTTCGGTGCCGTAAATCATCATCAGCAGGTTATATTCGGGGTGATTGATGCCGTAGGGCTTGAGCAGCGCATTGACGTCATCGTGCAAGGCTTTATGAATGTGCTTGATCAGCCGTGCCAGCACGCCGGGACCCATCGGGAAACGTGGATACCGCTTGCAGGTAATGACAAGCCGCTGTTCGGTCGGTGCAAAGCTGCTCACTGGCGGCATCCTTTATTTCAAGTAAATATAGTATATATGTGTAATATATGTTTGTAAACATATTCGCCCGCATGAATACTTTATGCCGGATTCGACGAGGCGACGCTGACGCAGGGCACGAAGAAGATGAGTAGCTCGCTGCCTGCGGACATCCGTTGAGCAAACGATATTCCGCGCATGTCGTACCATGTGTGCATATGCAGCAATTCGCACTGTCGACACGTTTTGCATCGAACAAGGTGACATTCCATGAATGACAAAAAGGTTCCCGGTGTTGGCGAATACGACGGCCCTGCCGGTGGCTGGGGGGCGCTGCGCGCGGTAGCCGGCGCCATCAGCAAGCAGATGGCCGTGGTTCGCGAAACCTCGGCCATGCGCCGGATGAACCAGCCGAACGGTTTTGATTGCCCCGGCTGCGCGTGGCCCGACCCGAAGCACACCTCGTCATTCGAATTTTGCGAAAACGGCGCCAAGGCAGTGAGCTGGGAAGCCACATCAAAGCGTGCGACGCCCGAGTTTTTTGCCAAGCATACGATCAGCGAACTCTGGAACTGGCACGACCACGCGCTGGAAGACGAGGGTCGCCTTACCCATCCGATGGCATACGACAAAGCCAGCGATACCTTCGTCGAAGTTTCATGGGAAGAAGCCATGCAGCGCATCGGCGTCGGCCTGCGTGCCCTGCCCGATCCGAACATGGCCGAGTTCTACACCTCGGGCCGCGCCTCGAATGAGGCGGCGTTTCTGTATCAGTTATTTGCGCGGGAGTACGGCACCAATAATTTTCCCGACTGCTCCAACATGTGCCACGAGGCGACCAGCGTGGGCCTGCCGATGTCGATCGGCGTCGGCAAGGGCACGGTATCGCTGGAAGATTTCGACCACTGCGACGCGCTGTTCTCGATCGGTCACAACCCGGGCACCAACCATCCACGCATGCTGGGTACCTTGCGCGAAGTCGCGCAGCGCGGAGTACCAATCATCGTGTTCAATCCGCTGCCTGAGCGCGGCTTGGAACGTTTCGTCTCGCCACAAAGCCCGGCTGAAATGCTCACGGGCAACGCCACTCAGCTCGCCTCCACCTATTACAAGGTCAAGGTCGGCGGCGACGTGGCCGTGCTCAAGGGCATGATGAAATACGTGCTGGCCGACGATGCTGCCGACCGCGTAGCCGGCGGACCCGGCAAGCTGGACGATGACTTTATCGCGCAGCACACCGTCGGCTTCGACACGCTGGTGGACGATCTCAATGCCACGACATGGGAAACCATTGAGCGCAAGTCGGGTTTATCCCAGGCCGATATCGAAGCAGCCGCATCGGTTTACGTGAATGCCAAACGCGTGATCGTCTGCTACGGCATGGGTATTACCCAGCATAAGCACGGCACCGAGAACGTGCATCACATCGCCAACCTGCTGCTGATGCGCGGCAATATCGGTCGCGAGGGCGCAGGTATCTGTCCGCTGCGCGGGCACTCCAACGTGCAGGGCGATCGCACAGTGGGCATTACTGAAAAACCCAACGACGACTTGCTCAACGGCATCAGGAATCGCTTCGGCTTCACGCCGCCGAGCGCGCATGGGCACGATGCAGTGGATGCGGTCAAGGCGATCCGTGATGGTCGCTCCAAGGTGCTGATCTGCCTTGGTGGCAATCTGGCCGTGGCGATGTCCGATCCCGAGGCCACCTTTGCCGCGATGGCCAAGCTCGATATGGCCGTTCATATCGCAACCAAACTCAACCGCTCGCACCTGATCCTGGCGCGCGAGTCGATCATCCTGCCGTGCCTTGGCCGTACCGAACTCGATCTGCAGGCTGGCGGCTTTCAGTCAGTGACGGTAGAAGATTCGATGTCGATGGTGCACGCCTCGCAAGGGCGACTGAAACCAGCCGGTCAAATGCTGCGCTCCGAGCCTGCCATCATCGCAATGATGGCGAAGGCCACACTGCCGGACACCAGAGTCGACTGGCAGGCAATGGTCGACGACTACGACCTGATTCGCGACGGCATCGAAGCGGTATTCCCGATCTTCAAGAACTTCAATGAACGCGTGCGCAAACCCGGTGGGTTTCGCCTGTATATAGCCGCCTGCGAACGCGTCTGGGCCAC
Source organism: Rhodanobacter sp. A1T4 (assembly GCF_014207185.1). Lineage (GTDB taxonomy): Bacteria > Pseudomonadota > Gammaproteobacteria > Xanthomonadales > Rhodanobacteraceae > Rhodanobacter. Next base: position 435,540 of record NZ_JACHCP010000003.1, on the reverse strand, counting down.
ACCCGACAAGCGTGCGCACTTCCTTATCGGCAAGGGCCTGGATGAGGACGGTCCAGAACCGAAAGATGCGCTAACGCTCACCACCATCCGTTCGCACGATCAGTACAACACCACGATCTATGGCATGGACGACCGCTACCGCGGCATTACCGGCCGGAGGGATGTGATCTTTATTCACCCCAGCGACCTGGCTGCCCGCGGCCTGCAACACGGCGACCGCATCGACGTCGAAACGGTTGCCAGTCAAGCCAACGGCAGCGACCCGCGGGCGGTGCGCGGCTACACCGCCGTGGCCTACGACATTGCCAAAGGCTCCGTGGCAATGTACTACCCGGAAGGCAATTCACTGGTTGCGCTGGAAAACCATGACGAGCGTTCCGGTACGCCGTCCTACAAGTCGGTACCGGTGAAAATCGTGGCAGCCAAGCAAGCCGCCTAAAGCCGCCAATCGGCCGAGACCAAGGTCATTCCATTACATCGGCGGCACGGTACCGTTGAGGCCAACGGCAACCAGTCCGGCATTCACCGGGCTACCCGGCTTGCCGACCACGAATACGTGTGCACCTTTGACGATGGCGGTCTTGTCGACCGGCTGGAAGGTCACGACTGGCACGTTGGCCGGCACATTGATGGTTTTTTCGCCCTTGCCGTAATCGACAACCAGGGTGCGTGCTCCGCTGCCGGACGACGTCTTTACGGTGCCGTTGGTCATCGCCGACATGGTGCCGCCATGGTTCATCTTCTTGACGGTGCCATTGGTCATGGCGGAAGCCGTGCCGCCCTTGGCCGGAAGATCCCAGGCATAGTCTCCAAGGCCAGTACCCTTCATCGCATCGGGGAACACCACCACCTCAAGCGCGCGGGCGCCAGAAGCACCCGGGACGTTGGCCGTACCGATGAAGGTGCCCGCCTTGATGGCGTCCAGACTGCTCGGCACGATGCCGGTTACCCTGGTTTCTGCCGCAATGGCAATGGTCTGCGGGCCAGTGGAGGTCTGTACGGTGAAACCGGTGCTGCTCACATCGAGCACGGTGCCGCGAATATGCACCGGTGTAGCCGGCTGATCGGCAGCAACCGCCGGCACGATCGCCACGACCGAAAGACCGGTTGCCATCGCGATAAGCATCGCCTTGCGCTTGAGGGTAATCATGTTCATGTGTCTGTCCTTGGTTGGGAAGTGGATTTGCGATTAACAATCCTGCCAACGGCATTCGTTCCCGACCGCCAAATGGTTACATGCTTGTCGATAGGTATAAGCAACAGCGTGCTTCTTGCCCGGGCATCGTGAATCTTTGAATACAAAGCCGCGTGAATCGCTCTTGTCCAACCGCGCCGATGACGCCCCCCTTGAAACTCGCGGGCATATCACGCAATTTATTTTCTGCCTACAAGAGTCAGCACCAATGTCCAGGATCGAAATCACGAGCTTGAGCGCGTCGCCGAAGATCGTCGACATGCTCAGCGAAATCATCGTCGAGGTAGTCACTAATGGCGGCTCAGTCAGCTTCATGCATCCGCTCGCCCCCGAAACGGCAAAAGCATTCTGGAACGACTCGCTGGCAGCCGCGGCCATAGGCAAACGCGTTGTGCTGGGTGCCTGGGATGGCGAGATGATCGTTGGCACGGTCACCGTGCTGCTCGACTGTCCGCCCAATCAGCCGCACCGGGCCGAAATCGCCAAGCTGATGACCCGGCTCAGCCATCGGGGTCAAGGAATAGCCGTTGCGCTGATGCATGCGGCCGAAGCCATGGCGATCAAAAACCACCGCAACGTGCTGGTGCTCGATACCGCCGTCGACGGCGGCGCATCAGCGTTGTACGACGGCCTTGGCTTCACTCTCGCCGGTGTAATCCCGGACTACGCTTTGAAACCACACGGCGGACTGACGGGCACGAAGATTTACTGGAAACATATCGGCGATCCGCTTTAGGCCATCGCTCGCGATCAGCCCGCACTAACGCCGATACTTCAACCAGCGATAAAATCAGCCGCCCGCTCGCCAATCATCGCGCTGGGCGCTTGCGTATTGCCCGATATCAGCGATGGCATGATCGACGCATCGGCTACGCGCAGATGGCTGACACCACGCACGCGCAATTGAGGATCGATCGGCGCAATGGCATCGCTACCCATGCGGCACGTGCCGACCGGGTGATAAATCGTATCGGCGTGATCACGAATGCTTTGCCGCAGCAGGTTTTCGTCCGTGCTGTCCGCGTTGTAATACGTCTTGCCCGCATAGCGCGCAAACGCGGGCGCCGCGAGAATGTCCTGGGCGATGCGCACGCCGGCCAGCAGCGTATCCAGATCACCGGGATGCGAGAGATAGCCTGGATCGATCATCGGCGCCTTGCGGATATCGTTTGAGGCCAGGCGCACGACACCGCGGCTTTCCGGCCGCAGATTGCAGACATGCAGGCTCAGACCACGCGTCATGTGCATCTTGCGATTGTGGTTGTCGACAATGCCGATGCAAAGATGCAGCTGGATGTCCGGACGATCCAGTTCCTTGCGCGTTTTCAGAAAGCCGCCCGCCTCGGCCACGTTGCTGGTGAGCATGCCGGTGCCGCTCTTGTACGGCTTGATTGCACGAATCACCTGCGGAATGACCGAGGGCACGATTCCGAGCAACTCTCGATCGTTGATTGCACGGCAGATAGTGAAATCCAGATGGTCCTGCAGATTGCCACCCACCTCGGGGCTGTCATGGAGTACATCGATACCCATCGCACGCAGATGATCGGCCGGCCCGATACCGGACATCATCAGCAACTGTGGCGTGCCGAAAGCGCCCGCGGACAAAACTACTTCAGCGCGTGCGACAAACATCTTGCCATCGACGCAGCGAATGCCGGTGGCGCGCCCCTGCTCGATCAACACCCGTTCCACCTGGGTGGTAGCGATGACCGTGAGATTCTTCGGCGCCAGACCGCCGATATAAGCACGCGCTGCGTTGTAGCGGCTGCCCTGCTTCTGGAAAACCTGATACTGCCCCACGCCTTCCTGCGTCGCGCCGTTGAAATCCGGATTCAACGGATGCCCGCATTGCTCAGCGGCTTTGACAAACAGGCACGCGCATTCACTCGGACTGGCAAGATCGGCGACGTTGAGCGGTCCACCCGTCGCATGCCAGTCACTGGCGCCGCGCTCATTGTTTTCGGCACGCAGAAAATACGGGAACACGTCACGCCACGACCAGCCGGTGGCGCCGGCGTTTGCCCAGTCGTCGTAGTCCTCATGCTGACCGCGCATATAGATCATCGCGTTGATCAGGCTGGAGCCACCGACACCGCGGCCACGCGGCTGTACCCCGCGACGGCCACCAAGGCCCGGTTGCGGCACCGTGCGATAGGAATAATTTCGCGGATTCTGGAACGGCACCAGACCGGCCACACCAAGCGGCACATCCGACAAAACGCCGCTCTTGGCCGGCCCGGTTTCCAGCAGCAGCACCGTGCTGTCCGGGCGGGCTATTGCCAACCTCGCTGCTGTAGCGCAACCCGCCGGTCCCGCACCCACAATGATGTAATCAAACGTGGCAGTAACAGATGACATGGCTGAGCCTTTGATGAGCGCCGCGGCCAATGGCCACGCGACATAATCCGGGTGAGCGGATGTTTGGGTAGGCCGGACGCTAGCACACGCTCCTGGCGATTCCACGCTTCGTTGCAGCATGGAAACAATTGGTGAAAACCGCATGGTTCGGCAGTCCGAAAGAAGGAGCAATGCGCAATATCTGTTGCCTTCTGCTCGTCCATCGGTAGACGGGGACCTGCGCTGACTGGTGAATCGGCACAGCGGCGTTACAATCATGCACTGCGATTTCGCCAAGCCACTCATTCGATCCTCATGCGCAATCCTCTGCAGGAACAATTGCTCAAAGCGGGCCTGGTCAACAAGACCAAGGCGGCGCAGGTCGTGCGCGAGCAGACCAAACAGCGGCACAGCAAGTCACCCATGGCGCCGGTCGATGAGCACGTCGATACCCAAAGGCTGCAGGCCGAGCGCGCCGAACGTGATCGTGCGCTGGCCGCCGAACGCAATGCGCAGACGCGCGCTAGCGAGCAGCGCGCGCAGGTTCGCCAGATCGTCGAGAGCCATAAAGTGAAGCGCGAAGGTGAAATTGCCTACCGCTTCGCCGACGGTGAGGCGATCAAAAGCGTTCTGGTCAACGAGCCTCTACGTGCCCAACTTGCCAGCGGTACGCTGGTGATCGTTCGTCATGACCAGGGTTACGAACTACTGCCTCGCTTGGCGGCGGATAAAGTGTATGCACGCGATGCAGCAATGATCGTGCTTGATCATGACCGTCCAGACACGAGCAATGCCCAAAGCGATGACGATGAGTTCTACAAGAAGTTCGAAGTCCCGGACGATCTGATCTGGTAGTTGATTTCGCTTCATACCGGAAGGGAAATGGCCGAGCGGGTTTTCAGGGCGACCTGCGCCGCCTCACGCTATCGCGCACATCCACGTCAAAAAGCAGCGTCAGCTCATCCTTGCCGTTGTTCGCTGGGAGTGTGAAGCGTAGTCCTTCCCGCGTCGGCAGACGATCGACATGTTCACGCACGGGGACTTGTGGCAACTCGATTCTCCAGGCGCCGGCCTGACCGGCAAACCTTGGCTCATCAGCGTCTATCAGTGCGAGTTCAAAGCCTATCGCAAACGCATCGGCGAAATAGCTGCGTGCATCGACAACGTCGCCAGCGAGCAGCTGCGCCAGCTCATCTTCATCGATACGCACTCGAAGATGCTGGCCCTCAATCTGCAGTTTCATAAAGACACTCCAACATGCGCGCGGTTATGGCGATGATCGGACGCGAGGCGGAGAATGCGCTTCGAGGCTGACAATCTCGACACGCGCTCCAGCAGGGCAATCGCCCGCATCCTCCGGCAAAACCACCCAGACGTCGGCATCGGCAAATGGACGAATCCGGAACGGCTGTTGTTGATTCGATATCGTGGCATGCAATTGGCCGTCCGAACCTTGGTGCAGGTTCGCGCGCAAAAAATGCCGCAGGCCGGCCTTGGGTTGCTGGGGCGTATCGAGTACGGCGAACAAAGCGTGTTCGCTGCCCTGCCCGGTCATGGCACGCATGACCGGCACCACGACGAAACGCATTCCCGCGGCGACAGCCATCGGCGTGCCTGGCAACGCAATGATCAATGGGCCATTCGCCATTGCCGCGCACAGCAGCGGCTTGCCGGGGCGGATCGCGACCTTGTGGAACAACAGCTGCACATTGAAACGACGCAGTGTCTCAGGCACGAAATCATAGCGACCCATCGATACCGCGCCCGTACTGACGACCAGATCAACACTGGCATCGATCGCGCGCTGCAGGGCATCGGCAAAAGTGATCGCTGTGTCGTCCACCGTCTCGCAAAACAGCACCTGCGCACCGGCGGCGGCGAGTGCAGCACAAAGATACGGCCCGTTGGAATTATGGATGCGCTCGGCAGCCAGCGGTTGGGTCGCATCGGCCTGCAGCTCCTTGCCAGTGCAAATGATCGCCACACGCGGGCGCCGGACTACCTCCAGCGTCGAGATGCCCAGCGCAGCCAGCAGCATCACTTGCGCCGCTTCGATACGCGTGCCTGCCGCCATCACTTCCACACCCAGCGCGACATCGGAACCGGTGTAACGCACGTTATCGCCGGCATGCAATGGATCACGCAGGCGAATGCGTGCCGGCTTACCGTCCGCATGAGTGCCAAGACATTCGGTGCGCTCCAGTGCCACCACGGCATCGAGACCCTCATGCAGGCGCGCGCCGGTCATGATCTCGCAAGCATCTTGCTCGCCATCGACATGTTGCGCTTTGCCCGCAACATCACCGGCGGCTTGCGAACCATAGACGGCGTGCTCCGACCCTGCAGGCAACGGCTTGACAGCGAAAAGCGCATAGCCATCCATCGCCGCGTGATCGAAAGAAGGCAGTGCAATGGGGCTTGTGATGGCGCTGGCCAGCACGCGTCCAGTGGCTTCATCGAGCGCACACAATTCGGCGGGCAACCGACAAGTCTGTGCGAGAAGTAGTTCGAGGGCCTTGGTGTAGTCGATCATGAGAAGTGATGTATTGCCTGGCAACACCGTTGAGTAGGCCGCGAGTTTCGCACGGGCAGCAGAAGCGTCACCGCATCATCGACGGATGGAGAGAAGACGAACCGGGCTTTTGACCATCCGGACTCGACAACCTCTGCTCGTGGGCCAGTGGCCGGTTTGCTACCAACGGCACCGCTTATACCAACCGCAGCCATATCACGTGAAATCGTTTTACTGCGTTGCAGCGTGATCCTTGCTACGTCGAACGTGCATGGTATGAGCATGGTGAAAGCAACGCGTTAACCGGTAGGCGCCATTGTTACAAATTGATGTCTGCTGCGGATGCTCATTCTGCAGGCTTCAACTTCAGGCACGGAAGCAGACGATGACGACAAGATTGAGCGCTGAAGCGATTTGGCGGGCTGACGCTGCCTGGAAACCAACCGACATGTGAAACGCGCTGATGTCACCACAATAACGCCCGGCACATTCGCCGGATACTTCAACTCAATGAGAGAACGCTCATGGCAGGGGTACCAGAAGCAGTTGTTTCGTCAGCGGCAGTAGGAGCCAAGCCCGGATTTTTCGCCAGGGAACGCACCATCGCAGGACCGCGCTTCAATCGCTGGCTGGTGCCGCCGGCGGCGCTGGCGATCCACCTTTGCATCGGCATGGCCTACGGCTTCTCGGTGTTCTGGCTGCCGATGTCCAAGCTGCTGACCACCACCGACGTGGCCACCTGCGCCAACCTCGGCTTTTTTGCAGCGCTGACCAGCACCGGCTGCAACTGGACCGTGCCGCAGGTCACCCATATCTTTGAAACGTTTATCGCGATGCTGGGCATTTCGGCCGCGCTGTGGGGTGGTTGGCTGGAACATGCGGGGCCGCGCAAGGCCGGCTTTATCGCAGCGCTGTGCTGGGGCGGCGGCCTGATTGTCGGTGGCATCGGCGTGTCGACGCATCAGCTTTGGTTGGTGTTCCTGGGCTGCGGTGTCCTCGGTGGCGTCGGCCAGGGTCTGGGCTACATCACTCCAGTGTCTTCGCTGATCAAGTGGTTTCCGGATCGCCGCGGTATGGCGACCGGGTTCGCCATCATGGGTTACGGCGGCGGCGCGATGATCGGTGCGCCGCTGGCGGTGGCACTGATGAAGCACTTCTCGGATACCAGCGCGCAAGGTGTCGCATCGACCTTGATGGTGATGGGCGCGATCTATTTCATCGTGATGGCCTGCGGCGCGCTGGGTTTTCGCGTCTCACCCAATGGCTGGTATCCGAAGGGATGGACACCACCGGCCAAGGATGATGGCAAGTCGATGATCACGCGCCGCCATGTGCATCTGAGCCGTGCGTGGAAAACACCACAATTCTGGCTGTTGTGGGGTATGTTGTTCCTCAACGTCACTGCCGGCATTTCGGTGATCTCGATGGCCAGCCCGATGCTGCAGGACGTGTTCGGCGGCAAGCTGGCGGGTCTGGCTGACGTGGCCGCCACGCTCACAGCAGCACAGAAGGCGGCGGTCGTTGCCTCGGCAGCGGGACTGGTCGGGCTGATCAGCCTGTTCAACAGCCTCGGCCGCCTGTTCTGGGCGTCGCTGTCCGACAAGCTTGGCCGCAAGGGCACGTACTACACGTTCTTCGTGCTGGGTATCGTTTCGTATTGTCTGTTGCCGACGTGGGGGCATCTGGCACTGGCTGGCCTGTTCGTGGCCACGGTCTGTCTCATTCTCAGCATGTACGGCGGTGGCTTTGCCACCATCCCGGCATATCTGGCCGACCTGTTCGGCACACAAATGGTGGGTGCGATCCACGGCCGTTTGCTGACGGCGTGGTCGGCAGCCGGCGTGATCGGGCCGTTCTTGATCGCCGCGATTCGCCAGACGCAGATCGATGCCGGCGTGGCCAAGAACCTCGTCTACGACCACACGCTGTACATCATGGCCGGTCTGTTGCTGCTGGGCCTGATCTGCAATTCGCTGGTGCGGCCGGTCAAGGATTCGGTCTTCATGAGCGATGCAGAATTGGCGCATGAGCGCTCGCTGCAGCACGAGGACCTGATCACGTCCAGCGCCGAAACCTCGGCGCGCGGCAGCTTCGGTGTCATCGGTATGCTGGCGTGGTTGGCGGTTGGCGTGCCATTCCTGATCGGCTTGTACATTGCATTGGCAAAGGCCGCGGCACTGTTCTGAGAAATGTTTGAAGGTGATGCAATGAAACGTGCTGCCAATCCGAATGCACTCAATCAGGGCATGCTGCCGGATATCCCCGACGATATCCGCGCCGCAGTACTCGAAGTCACGGGCCGGCTAAAGGATCTACCAGGCGCTTTGCTGCCCGTGCTGCACGGCGTACAACAGGCGCTGGGCTATGTACCGGAGGCATCGGTGCCGCTGATCGCGCGCGAGCTGAACCTCTCGCGCGCCGACGTGCATGGCGTCATCACGTTTTATCACTTCTTTCGCAGCAAGCCCTCCGGGAAACACGTCATCTACGTCTGCCGCGCGGAATCCTGTCAGGCGATGGGTGCCGTGGCGCTGGAACATCACATCAAGCAGCGCCTCGGCGTAGACTTCCATGAGACCACCGCGGATGGCGCGTATACGTTGGAGCCGGTCTATTGCCTCGGCAACTGCGCCTGCTCGCCAGCAATCATGGTGGATGAGGAACTGAAGGGCCGGATGACGCCAAAGCAATTCGACGCATGGCTGGCCGCGGAGGCAACATGAGCATCACGGTTTACGTGCCGCGCGATGCAGGCGCCCTGTCACTGGGGGCCGAAGCGGTAGCCAAGGCCATCGCCGCCGAAGCGAAACGGCGCGATATCGATATCCGCATCGTGCGCAACGGTTCGCGTGGTCTGTACTGGCTGGAGCCAATGGTCGAAGTGGAAATGTCCCATGGACGCGCGGCCTTCGGTCCGGTGCAAGCTGACGATGTCGCAGGCCTGTTCGAGGCCAATTTCCTGCATAACGGCATGCATGCATTGAGTCTCGGACGAACCGAAGACATTCCCTATCTGAAAAGCCAGCAACGACTTACCTTTACTCGCGTCGGCATCGTCGATCCACGCAATCTGGATGACTACCGCACACACGGTGGCTATCGCGGATTGCAGGCTGCGCTCGGCATGACCGGCCCCGAGGTGGTGCAGGCCGTCACCGATTCCGGCCTGCGCGGCCGCGGTGGTGCCGCCTTTCCCGCTGGCATCAAGTGGAAGACCTGCATGGATGCGCAGGCGGGACAGAAATACATCGTCTGCAATGCGGATGAGGGTGATTCGGGTACTTATGCCGACCGCATGATCATGGAAGGCGACCCGTTCGTACTCATCGAAGGCATGACTATCGCCGGACTCGCAGTCGGTGCGACGCACGGCTACATCTATCTGCGGGTGGAATACCCGCACGCGCAGCGCGCGCTGGAATCGGCCATCCAGACGGCGGGAACCGAGGGCTATCTCGGCGACAACGTACGTGGCAGCGGCAAGGCGTTTCATCTGGAAGTGCGCATGGCTGCCGGCGCTTACATATGTGGCGAAGAAACCTCGCTGCTGGAAAGCCTTGAAGGCAAGCGCGGCCAGGTGCGTTTCAAGCCACCGCTGCCAGCGATCGAAGGCTTGTTCGGCAAGCCCACGGTGATCAACAATGTGGTGACACTGGCAACGGTACCGACGATTCTGGACAAGGGCGCTGCGTTCTATCGCGACTACGGCATGGGCCGCTCGCGCGGCACGCTGCCGATGCAGCTGGCTGGCAACCTGAAGCGTACGGGTCTGGTCGAGCGCGCGTTTGGCCTGACACTGCGCGAGTTGATCGAGGAATATGGTGGCGGCACGGCCAGTGGCCGAGCGGTGCGCGCAGTGCAGGTGGGCGGTCCACTGGGCGCGTATATTCCGATCTCCCAACTCGATACACCGATCGACTACGAAGCGTTCATTGCGATCGGCGGCATGCTCGGCCACGGCGGCATCGTGGTATTCGACGACAGCGTCGACATGGCTGCGCAGGCGCGCTATGCGATGGAGTTTTGCGCAATCGAGTCCTGTGGCAAGTGCACACCATGCCGTATCGGCTCGACCCGTGGCGTTGAGGTGATCGACCGTCTCAAAGCCGGCAATGCCGCCGAACGCGACCGCAACGAAGTGCTACTGCGCGATCTCTGCCAGACCATGCTGGGTGGTTCGCTCTGCGCGCTGGGCGGCATGGCACCGTTCCCCGTGCTCAGCGCATTGGATCATTTCCCCGAAGATTTCGCGGGCGCCGCCGAAGCGGCTACGTCCTGAGGAGGTAACGCGTCATGTTGTCCATTGTCGAGATCGACTACGGCACCCCGAAAGCCGTTTCCGCGAACACCGTCATCCTGCAGATCGATGGCAAGAACATCAGCGTGCCCGAGGGCACATCGGTAATGCGCGCCGCTGCACAGGCCGGCATCAATATTCCGAAACTCTGCGCCACCGAGATGCTTGATGCGTTCGGCTCATGCCGCCTCTGCCTGGTCGAGATCGAAGGCCGCAAGGGCTATCCAGCGTCCTGCACCACGCCGGTGGCCGCCGGCATGAAGATCAGCACGCAGACGCCCAAGCTCGCCGAAATCCGTCGCGGCGTGATGGAGCTGTACATCTCCGATCATCCGCTCGACTGCCTCACCTGCCCCGCCAATGGACACTGCGAACTGCAGGATATGGCTGGTGTGGTCGGCCTGCGCGAAGTGCGCTATGGCTACGAGGGCGCCAACCATGTTTTTGCACGCATCCCTGCGAGCAAAGGTCAAAAAGCGGCCATCCATGGCCGCACTCATGAATTAGTGCCGAACCCACTGTTTTCCCCGAAAGACGAATCCAACCCCTACTTCACCTTCGATCCTTCCAAGTGCATCGCCTGCTCACGTTGCGTACGCGCCTGCGATGAGGTACAGGGCACGTTTGCGCTGACGATCCAGGGGCGTGGTTTCGAATCCAAGGTTGCCGCCAGCCAGGACAACCGCTTCCTCGACTCCGAGTGCGTGTCGTGCGGCGCCTGCGTGCAGGCCTGCCCTACCGCCACGCTGTCGGAAAAATCGCTGATCGACAAGGGACAGGCCGAGCACAGCGTCACGACGACCTGCGCCTATTGCGGCGTCGGCTGCAGCTTCCGCGCCGAAATGAAGGGCGAGGAAATCGTGCGCATGGTGCCGAACAAGGACGGCCACGCGAATCACGGCCACTCCTGCGTCAAGGGACGCTTCGCCATCGGCTATGCCAGCCACCCGGACCGCATCACCACACCGATGATCCGCGCCAGCATCGCCGATCCGTGGAAAGTGGTCAGCTGGGATGAAGCATTCGCTCACGTCGGCAGCGAGTTCAAGCGGCTGCAGGCCACCTATGGCACCCATTCCGTCGGCGGCATCACCTCCTCGCGCTGCACCAACGAGGAAACCTATCTGGTGCAGAAACTGGTCCGCGCCGGCTTCGGCAACAACAACGTCGACACCTGCGCCCGCGTGTGTCATTCGCCGACTGGCTACGGCCTCAAAGCCACGATGGGAGAATCGGCCGGCACGCAGGATTTCGATTCAATCGAAAAGACCGACGTGGTGCTGGTGATTGGTGCCAACCCCACCGACGCGCATCCGGTCTTCGGCTCACAGATGAAGCAGCGACTGCGGGCGGGCGCCAAGCTCATCGTGATCGACCCGCGCCGCATCGACCTTGTACGCACGCCGCATATCAAGGCCGACTATCACCTCAAGCTGAAACCCGGTACGAATGTCGCCGTGCTCAATACAATGGCCTATGTCATCGTTTCCGAGGGCCTGGTCGACCATGATTTCGTCGCCAGGCGCTGCGAACCGGAAGCCTTTGCCAAATGGTCCGCGTTCGTATCCCAGGACAAATACAGCCCCGAGGCGATGGAGGCGCAGACTGGTGTCTCCGCTGAGGCAGTTCGCGGTGCCGCACGCTTGTACGCCACTGGTGGCAACGGCGCGATCTATTACGGGCTGGGCGTGACCGAGCACGCACAGGGCTCGACAACGGTAATGGCGATCGCCAATCTCGCCATGGCCACCGGCAATATCGGTCGCGAAGGTGTCGGCGTGAACCCGCTGCGCGGCCAGAACAACGTGCAGGGTTCGTGCGATATGGGTTCGTTCCCGCACGAGTTTCCCGGCTATCGCCACGTCAGCGACGTCGCCACCCGCGAGCTGTTCGAAAAAGCCTGGGGCGTGCCGCTGTACAACGAGCCGGGTCTGCGCATTCCCAACATGTTCGAGGCGGCGCTCGATGGCAGCTTCAAGGGCCTGTATGTCGAGGGTGAGGACATCGCCCAGTCCGATCCGGATACCCAGCACGTGACCGCCGCGCTCAGCGCGATGGAGTGCGTCGTGGTGCAGGACCTGTTCCTCAATGAGACGGCCAAATACGCGCACGTGTTTCTTCCCGGCAGCTCATTCCTGGAAAAGGACGGTACTTTTACCAACGCCGAGCGCCGCGTCTCGCGCGTGCGCAAGGTGATGGCGCCCAAGGCCGGCTATGCGGACTGGGAGATCACCCAGAAACTGGCGCAGGCGATGGGCTATCCGATGAACTACGGTCACGCGTCGGAGATCATGGACGAGATCGCCGCGCTCACGCCGACATTCCACGGCGTCAGCTTCGACCGCATCGACGAGCTGGGTTCGGTCCAGTGGCCGTGCAACGAGGAGCACCCGAACGGTACGCCGGTGATGCACGTCGACGAGTTCGTCCGCGGCAAGGGCCGCTTCATGCTGACCGAATACGTACCGACCCGCGAGAAGGTCAACGCCGAGCATCCGCTGATCCTCACCACCGGGCGCATCCTTAGCCAGTACAACGTGGGTGCACAGACGCGGCGTACGGCCAACGTGATGTGGCACGACGAGGACCGGCTGGAAATCCATCCGCATGACGCGGAGGAACGCGGCATCAACGACGCCGACTGGGTCGGTATTGCCAGCCGCTCGGGCGAAACCGTGCTGCGCGCCATGGTCTCCGAGCGCATGCAGCCCGGTGTGGTCTACACGACGTTTCATTTTCCCGAGTCCGGCGCCAATGTCATCACCACCGATAACTCGGACTGGGCGACCAACTGTCCCGAGTACAAGGTCACCGCGGTGCAAGTCACCCGCGTGTCGCAGCCGTCCGAATGGCAAAAGCGTTTTCGCGCCTTCTCCAACGAACAGCAGTCACTGCTGGACCAATCGGCCGCGGCTCAACCGGCAGATACGCTTGGGCAACAGTGAGAAAACAGGGCTAGAGGCCGGTTTGCCAAGCACCGGCTTCGTCAGCCGCCCCGTCGATCGCTGGCGCGGTGGCAAGGCGACGTACGAGGACGATTGCGTCGCCGAAGAGATGCCGATCGCGATGCTCTACAACGGCGTGAGCTTTGCCGTAATGATGGCGACGCCGCATAACCTCGAAGATTTCGCGCTGGGCTTTTCGCTGAGCGAGGGGCTGATCGCATCGCCGGCGCAACTGCAGAAGGTCGAAGTCCAGACCTTGCTCGAAGGCATTCAACTTTCGATGACCGTCGCTGCCGAAGCTCACGGTGCGCATCTCGCCAATCAGCATGAGCGACTGCTACCCGGTCGCAGTGGCTGCGGCATCTGCGGCACTCGCGATCTGGAGCAGGCGATACGCCAGAGTTCGCCAGTCGGTGCAGGCTGCACCATAACGCGCAGAGCGCTGGAAAACGCGTTGAGCCAGCTGCACTGCCAGCAACCCATGAATGCAGCGACGGGTGCGGTGCATGCCGCGGCATGGGCTGACCGCGAAGGAAATATTCTGCTGGTGCGCGAGGACGTCGGTCGCCACAACGCGCTGGATAAACTCATTGGCGCCATGCATCAGGGCTCCATCGATCCGCAGACCGGCATGGCGCTGGTCACCAGCCGCGCCAGCTACGAGATGGTGACCAAGGCATCCAGCGCTGGCATCGCCCTGCTCGCCGCCATTTCCGCACCTACCGCGTTGGCGATCGAGCTGGCGCGCAGCGCCGGCATCACCCTGGTCGGCTTCGCCCGACCCGGCAGCCACAACGTCTATACCCATCCGCATCGACTGTTGTCCGATCAGCCGTCCGAACGTTTGCAGGAGCCATGATGCACATCGAACGACTGATCACCATGGCCAACGATATCGCCACGTATTTCACCTCGGAGCCTGACCACGCCACCGCGGTGAATGGCGTGCGCGATCACCTGACCCGCTTCTGGGACCCCGTGATGCGTCGCCAGCTGAAAACTTTTGTCACCGAAGGTGGCGAAGGCCTGTTGCCATTGGCCAACGAGGCAGTCGAAGGCTTGAACGTACCCGCCGTGCTCAACTAAGCGGACTTATCGCGTATAAGCAGACTGCAGCACTGTCGTTGGTCCATACCTTTGACTGACGCTATGTAGTCGACTATATATCGAGCGATTCCATCAATTTCGGGACAAACATGCACAAGACCCGCCCGCGCCACATGGCATTCGCCCTCTCGTTGGCTATGACTTTCTGGGTCGGTTCCGCAGCTGCCGGTGACGTGGTGGTGTCGGCTGCATCGAGTCTTACCAATGCATTCCAGAACGTGGCCACAGCCTACGAGGCAAAGCATCCGGGCACCAAGGTGGTGCTCAACTTTGCGGCGTCGGACGTGCTGTTGCAGCAGATTGCCAATGGTGCGCCGGCCGACGTATTTGCCTCCGCCGACCAGACGGCGATGGACGAGGCGCAAACGCAAGGCGTGCTGCTGAAGGGCTCGCGGAAAAATTTCGCGACCAACCAGCTGGTGCTGATCGTGCCGATGGCGAGTCATTTGAATATCACCAGCCTCAAGGATCTCGACCAGCCTGCCATCAAGCGGATTGCCTACGGTGATCCGGCCTCGGTTCCGGTTGGTCGTTATACGAAGGCAGCGCTGGAGGCAGATGGTTCGTGGCCGGCGGTGTCGGCCAAGGCCGTGCTGGCGCAGAACGTGCGGCAGAGTCTGGATTACGTAGCACGCGACGAGGTCGATGCCGGCTTCGTGTTCGCCACCGATGCCGCCATCATGCCGGACAAGGTCAGGATCACGTTGCGGGTGAGCTCACCCACGCCGATCAGCTATCCGATCGCGGTCGTCTCGCTGGCAAAGCATGTCGACGACGCCAGGGCATTCGAGGACTTCGTGCTTTCGCCGGAAGGTCAGCAACTGCTGGCAAAGTCCGGCTTCCTCAAGCCTTGAACTGAAACGCCCGATGGATATCTGGATGCCGTTGCTACTGTCGCTGAAAGTGGCGATCTGGGCAACGGCGCTGAATCTACTGATCGGAGTCGCGGTGGCCTTCGGTCTGTCGCGTTGGAGTTCGCCGCTGCGTGATCTGGTCGATTCACTGCTGACCCTGCCGCTGGTTCTGCCTCCCACTGTGCTGGGATATTACCTGCTGGTGCTATTGGGCCGGCGCGGCGTTTTTGGTGCGTGGCTTGAACGCTGGGGCATCAATCCAGTGTTTACCTGGGAGGGCGCAGTGATCGCCTCGACCCTGGTTGCCTTTCCGTTGATCCAGAAAGCCGCGCGTGCAGCCTTCGAGAATGTCGATCCGCAGCTGGAAAGCGCCGCGCGTGTGCTTGGCCTGTCCGAATGGGCAGTGTTCTTCCGGATATCGCTACCGCTGGCCTCGAAAGGAATCACCGCCGGCGCCCTGCTCGCCTTTGCCCGCGCCCTGGGTGAATTCGGTGCCACGCTGATGATTGCCGGCAACCTCCCCGGTCGCACGCAGACGCTGTCCGTCGCGATCTACGCCGCTGTCCAGGCTGGCGACGACAGGGGGGCCAACATACTCGTGATCGTGGCCTCGACGACCTGTGTGGTGGTGCTGCTGATCGCCGGCAGGCTCGCACCGGACCGCTCACGACTGCGGCGAGTGTCCTGACGTATGACCGTAGATATTTCATTTCGCCGCGTACTGGCCAACACCGACCGACGCTTCGAGCTGGATGTCGCCGTTCGTTCAACGAGCCGACGTGTCGTTTTGTATGGGCCTTCCGGTTCCGGCAAGAGCATGACGCTGCGCGCGATCGCGGGACTGCTGACGCCGGACGAAGGCCGTATAGCCGTGAATCAACACGTGCTGTTTGACTCGGCGCTCAGTGTGAATCTGGCACCACAGGTGCGCAAGGTCGGCTACCTGTTTCAAGATTACGCGCTGTTCCCGCATCTTTCAGTAGCACAGAACGTGGCGTTCGGCATGCGTACCGGCATCCTCAATCCGCGCAGAGGAGCTATCCCCCAAGTCGCGGCAAGCTGGCTCGAAGCGTTTGAACTCGATGTCGTAGCGACGCACTACCCATCACAGATTTCCGGCGGGCAGAAGCAACGCGTGGCGCTGGCTCGCGCGCTCGCCGCCGAGCCCGACATCCTGCTGTTGGATGAACCCTTTTCGGCACTGGATCCGCCATTGCGTGTGCGCATGCGTCGCGAGCTGGCCGCACTACAGACGCGTCTCGATCTGCAGATGCTGATCATCACGCATGATCCGGCAGATGTGGAGGCGCTGGGCGAGCACGTGCTGGAGATTCGCGATGGGCGCATTTTCAGCGACTCGGCTCCCGCCGGCCAATAGCGTCGCGGCTGACGCCTAATCCGTCGTCCCCATGTTCATAAATTATCCATCAATGTAGCGACGCCTAGCTTGCCGTCGATAACGCATGCACGACGCTTTGCCACAACACTGCCCAGTGCCCGTGCTTGCAAGCGGGCTATGGCCGCTTCATGCTACGGAAGTGCTCGCGGGCATGGCTTGTCAAAGCCGTGTGCCTCATCGCCACCGGGTGGTTTCTTCATGAACACAGGATCGTTTGCCTATGAGCGTCACCAGTCCCGCTGAGCGTGAAGAGCTGAACCGGCTGCTGATACAGACCGGGCGTAACGACCAAAAAGCCTTTGCAGAACTGTACAAGCGCACCTCGTCCAAGTTGTTCGGTGTCTGCCTGCGCATGCTGCGCGATCGCAGCGAAGCCGAAGAGGTGCTGCAGGAAACCTATACGACGGTTTGGCGTCGCGCCGCCGGGTTCGACGCCGCCAAGGCCAGCGCCATTACCTGGCTGATCACCCTGTCACGCAACAAGGCCATCGATCGGTTGCGACAGCACCGCGAGGAGTTGATGGATGACCCGTCCAAACTCGAACAGACGGTAGACGATCAGCCCACGCCGGCAGCCGGCGCCGAAACCAGCCAGGAGTATGGGCGCCTGCAGCATTGCCTCGACGCGCTTGAACCACAACAACGTGATTCGGTACGTGAAGCCTTTTTCACCGGGGCTACGTATAACGAATTAGCGACGCGCTCCAAGGTGCCGCTCGGAACCATGAAAAGCTGGATCCGTCGAAGCTTGATGCAATTACGGGTATGCCTGGAACAATGAATACACCAGCCGACGAGGGTAACGACAATCTGCGCTATGCCGAGTACGTGCTTGGCGTACTTGACGCCGATGCGCGCGCGGCCGTCGCTCAGGAAGTCCAGACGACTGACGAAGCCGCGGCGGCGGTCGCCTTGTGGCAGCGTCGTCTGATGCCGTTGAGCGATGAGATCGCCAGCGTCACACCAGGTGCCTACGTGTGGGTAAGGATTCATGACGACCTGCAGCTCGATGTGCCAGTGGCTGCCACGCGAACCCAGCCGAGCAAGGGACTATGGAACAACTTGCCGCTGTGGCATTGGCTTGGCATCGGCGCGAGTGCGCTGGCTGTGGCACTGCTGGTGGTCATCGCATTGCCGCATCGCGAAACCGCGCCTGCAGTAACAGCGAGCGCCGGTTATATGGTTTCAACCATCCAGCAGGACAACGGAGTCACCGGCTGGACCGCCACGATGGACCTCGATCGCGCGCGGATGGTCGTGGTACCCGCTGCCCCCGTCGCGCTCGCCAGCGGGCGAGCACCCGAACTGTGGCTGATCCCCCAAGGCGGCAAACCTATCTCGGTCGGCATGATCACGCGTGATGCACCAACAACGATCACGCTGGATTCTTCATTGCTTGCCAAACTTGGCCCGACCGCCTTGCTTGCCGTGTCGGTGGAACCGATAGGTGGGTCACCGACCGGTCAACCCACTGGAGCGGTCATTGCCAAGGGTTCGATCAGCGGCTCACCTGACGCACATGATCACGTGGTGCGGGTAGCGACAACGTTCAATGGCATGGGCGACGGTCGGTCCGTCTGACGCTGTCACGAGTGTCGTTTCGCGCATGAGCACAGCACTGGTTCTGTTTCGGCGCGATCTACGGCTGATCGACAACCCGGCCCTGACCGCCGCGTGCGAGTCGCACGAACATGTGCTGCCGGTCTATATCCATGACCCGGATGAAAGTGGCGCCTGGGCAGCCGGCGGCGCTAGCCGATGGTGGCTGCACCATTCACTGACCTCGCTGCAGACACGACTACACAGTCACCATGCAGGCCTGCATATCCGTCGAGGTCACAGCCTGGCTATCCTGCAGGAGCTGATAAAGCACAGTGGCGCAGAGGCGGTCTATTGGAACCGCCTGTACGAACCCAGCGCCATCGCAAACGATATCCGCAACAAGGCTGCCTTGCGCGAACAAGGTCTCGCCGTGCACAGCTACAACGCTGCGTTATGGCGGGAGCCATGGCAGATTGCCACGCAACAAGGCGACCCGTATCGGGTATTTACGCCCTACTGGCGCAACCTGCGAGCGCACCTGCAAGTAGTCGCGCCCCTGCCCGAACCCACGCTGCGCGGCTGGAACAAGCTTCCGGGCGGGCTGGAGTTGTCGGCACTAAAGCTGCTGCCGGCCATTCCATGGGACGCGGGCTTCGCTGAAAGCTGGCAACCCGGCGAACACGGTGCCAGGCAGATGCTGGAACTCTTCTGCGATGACGCCGTGAGCGACTACGCGCAGGCGCGCGACCTGCCAGCACGACACGGCACATCGCGCCTTTCGCCATACCTGCATTTCGGCGAGATATCACCGCGGCAGATCCACTTCGCCTTGATCAAGCACGTCAAACGCATGGATGCAAAGCGGCGGCCGGATATCGAGCCGTATCTGCGTGAACTGGGCTGGCGCGAGTTTGCCTATCACCTGCTTTATCACTTTCCGAAAACGCCAACGGAAAACTTCAATCCGCGCTTCGATAGCTTTCACTGGAATCCGCCTGACAAAGCGTTGCTTAAACGCTGGCAGCAGGGGCGCACCGGTATTCCGCTGGTCGATGCCGGCATGCGCGAGCTGTGGCATACGGGATGGATGCATAACCGTGTGCGGATGATCGTGGCCAGCTTTCTGACCAAAAATCTGCGACAACACTGGCACGAAGGCGAGCGCTGGTTCTGGGACACCCTGGTCGATGCCGACCTGGCCAGCAACACACTGGGCTGGCAATGGGTAGCCGGCTGTGGCGCCGACGCCGCGCCGTATTTCCGAGTATTCAACCCGGTGACGCAAGCAAGGAAGTTCGATCCCGACGGCGTCTACCTGCGGCGCTGGTTGCCGGAGTTGGCCGACTTTCCGCTCGATACGCTGCACGAACCATGGAAAGACCCCGAGCGAGCGAGGCAGAGCGGTTATCCCTCGCCCATCGTTGATCTCGCGCAGTCCCGCCAGGACGCTCTCGCGGCGTATCGGACCCGAAAAGACTGACGATTCGTTGGTACGGATCCGCATGGAACCGCTCGCAACGTAGGCACGTACCGGGGACCGCAAGATCAAGCGCCATCGCTGCGAGCGCAATCCCGGTACTCGTACGCACCGCAGGTGGCGAAATGCCGGCAACGCGGGCTTGTGCATGCATCCGTATCGAGCGTTGGCTCGTACTTGTAAGCACACGCTAGACAGGCAGACACCATGGCATTCTCCAAACCCGTTTCGATGCCTTGCCCCGGACGGGTAGAGTCCTCGCTACCCTTCGCAGCGACGCCGGTGGGAAAAGGCTCATGGGTCGCCCGACAATTGCGTGCGTGGTTTGACACCTCGGCAGTAGCGGCGATTGACGACGAGCGCGCCGACCGGATCGACTGGCTGCGCGCCGCGCCGTTTATCGCGATGCATCTGGCCTGCATCGCAGTGATCTGGGTCGGCGTGTCGCCGATCTCGCTGATCGTGGCGGGTGCCCTGTATGCGATCCGCATGTTTGCGCTCACTGGTTTCTATCATCGCTATTTTTCGCATCGCACATTCCGGACCTCACGCGCGGTGCAATTCATCTTCGCGCTGATCGGTGCGTCATGCGTGCAGCGCGGACCACTGTGGTGGGCCGCGCACCATCGCAATCATCATCGCCATGCCGATACCGAACTCGACCCGCATTCGCCGACCATCTACGGTTTTATCTGGAGCCACGTCGGCTGGTTTCTGACACCGCGCAATTTCCAGACGGATCTTTCGCGCGTGCCGGACCTGGCCAAATTTCCTGAGTTGCGTGTGCTCGATCGCTATGACACGTTGGTGCCGGTCCTGCTCGCTGTAGCGATGTATTTTTTTGGCGTACTGCTGCACCACGTGGCGCCACAGCTGGGCACCAGCGGTGGTCAGATGCTGATCTGGGGCTTCTTTGTTTCGACCGTGGTGTTGTTCCATGCCACCGTCACGATCAACTCGCTGGCGCACCGTTTCGGCTCGCGTCGTTACGAGACCAAGGACAGCAGCCGCAACAACGTCTGGCTGGCATTGATCACCTTTGGCGAGGGCTGGCACAACAATCACCACTACTTCCCTGGTTCAAGCCGCCAGGGCTTTCATTGGTGGGAAATCGACATCACCTGGTACGGCCTCAAGCTGATGTCGGGGCTGGGACTGGTGCAGGGTTTGAAGCCGGTGCCTGCCTGGGTGTACGCCAAGGCGCGGAGCTAAGCCATGCGCATCGCCGTGGTGGGGTCAGGTATCGCGGGCCTCGCATCGGCGTGGCTATTGTCGCGCGAGCACGAGGTCACGCTGTTCGAGGCCGGTGATTATCTGGGTGGTCATACGCATACCCACGACATCGCGCTGCATGACAGAAACTACCGGATTGATACCGGCTTCATTGTGCATAACCCTGCGCATTACCCGCTGCTAACGCGCATGCTGAGTCAGCTCGGTGTGGCGTCGCAGGCCACGACCATGAGTTTTTCGCTGCACAACGAAGCCACCGGACTTGAATACAACGCGGCCACGCTCGACACGCTGTTCTGCCAGCGCCGCAACCTGCTCTCACCGCGCTTCATCGGCATGGTGCGCGACCTGATGCGCTTCTATCGCGAGGCACCCGCTCTGCTGGAGCAGCCGCACGACACCATCACGCTGGGCGATTACCTCACCCAAAACAGCTACGGCACCGCCTTCCGCGATGAGCATCTGGTGCCAATGGCATCCGCGCTGTGGTCATCGCCACCCGCCCGGATACTCGGATTCCCTGCCCGCTACCTCGTGCAGTTCATGGCCAATCACCAGATGTTGCAGATCAGCGACCGTCCGCAGTGGCGGGTGGTGAAAGACGGTTCGTCGAGTTATGTGAAAGCGCTGCGCGCCCACTGGTCGGTGCGCGAGCGACTGAATTGCGCGGTGCGTTCGATCTGGCGCCATGCCGAAGGCGTGGAAGTGGAAAGCCTCGCCGGCATCGAGCATTTCGATCAGGTCGTGCTGGCCTGCCATAGCGATCAGGCGCTGGCGCTGCTGGCGGACGCGAATGATCGCGAGCAATCGATCCTCGGCGACATGCCATACCAGGTCAACGACACCGTCCTGCATACCGATGCCAGTTTACTGCCTGTGCGCCGCAAGGCTTGGGCAGCCTGGAATGCCTGGCTTCCACGCGATCCGGCTGAAGCCTGTACGGTGAGCTACTGCATGAACCTGCTGCAAGGTATCGAATCGCCTGAGCCCTTCGTCGTCACCCTGAACCGTACCGACGCGATCGATCCAGCCAAGGTGCTGCGCCGCATGCATTACGAGCACCCGGTCTACAGCACCACCTCGGTGGCTGCGCAGACTCGCAAGGCCGAGATCCAGGGCCGTCGCCACACATGGTTCGCTGGCGCCTACTGGGGCTGGGGCTTCCATGAGGACGGCATGCGCAGCGCGGTCGAAGTGGCCGAGGCGCTTGGCGTGCGCTGGTCCGCCGATACCAATCCGTTCCATGAAGACGAGCCTCACGAAGAGGCGCTGCCAGCGTGAACGCAAGACTCTCCATCGAGAGTGCACCCGCACCGGCGCCATTGGCTAGCGCCATCTATGAAGGCGTGGTGCGTCATCGTCGGATGGGGCCGCACCCGCACAGCTTCGATTACAAGATGGCGCAGGTCTATCTGGATCTCGACGAGATCAACACGGTTTTCGAGCAGCGCTGGTTGTGGTCCAACGAGAAGCGCAACCTGGCGCAATTTCGCCGCGATGATTATCTGGGCCCCAACGAATTGTCGTTGGCCGATGCCGTGCGTCAACGCGTCGAACAAGCCACCGGTGAACGACCGGCCGGACCGATTCGCCTGCTGACGCATCTGCGTTACTTTGGCTACGCCTTCAATCCAGTGAGCTTCTATTACTGCTACGCCGAAGACGGTGTGACCTTGGTCTGCATCGTTGCGGAAATCACCAATATGCCGTGGCGTGAGCGTCACGCTTATGTGCTCCCCATCGATACCGCCGAAACGCATGGTCGCGCCATGGGCTGGATTTTCCCCAAGATCTTCCACGTCTCGCCGTTCATGCCGATGGCTCGCGACTATGCCTGGCGCTTCACCGCGCCCGGGGACGATCTACGCGTGCATATGGACGTATTACGTGACGGTGAGCGTGAGTTCGACGCCACCCTGACCCTGCATCGGCGCCCTTTGAACAGCGCATCGCTTGCGCGCGTGCTGTGGCGTTATCCGCTGATGACGGCGCAGGTCGTCAGCGTCATCCATTGGCAAGCGCTTCGCCTATGGCTAAAACGCAACCCTGTTTACGATCACCCGCAACCGCTTTGAGGTCCACATGAACGCCGTCGTTAAATCCAACGTCACCCAAACTACCCATGCGTCGACGGTGTCCGCTGGCGCACGTTTCCTGCGCCAGCGCTTGCTCGCACAGATGGCGGGACTCCAGCAGGGGCGACTGGTTCTGACCGATGCACTGGGCAAGATCGAACTGGGCACGCCAGCCAACCAGCCGACCGATATCGTCGTGCATCTCGACGTGCTCGACACGGGTTTCTACCGCGCGGTCGCAGCCAATGGCAGCGTTGGCGCAGGCGAAGCTTATATGGACGGTATGTGGCGCTGCGACAACTTGGTCGGGCTAATCCAGCTGCTGGTGCGCAACCGCGATCTGCTCGACGGCATGGAGACCGGCATGGCGCGGATGGGCGGCATGGCGATGCGTGCGTGGCATGCCCTGCAACGCAATACGCGCACCGGCAGTCGACGCAATATTGCGGCGCACTACGATCTGGGCAACGATTTTTTCGAGCTATTCCTATCGTCGGATCTGATGTATTCCTCGGCGATCTGGGACGGCGCCAACGACACGCTGGAAGCCGCCTCTACACGCAAGCTGGAGCGTATCTGCCGCAAGCTCGATCTCAAGCCGACCGACCGCGTGGTCGAGATCGGCACCGGCTGGGGTGGCTTTGCACTTTACGCCACTCAGCATTACGGCTGCCACGTCACTACTACCACGATCTCCAAAGAGCAACACGCGCTGGCCAGCGAACGCATCGCTGCTGCCGGCATGAGTGCGCACGTCACCCTGCTGCTGGAGGACTACCGCGACCTCACTGGCACCTACGACAAGCTGGTGTCGATCGAAATGGTCGAAGCGATCGGCGCGCAATATATCGACACGTATTTCGCCAAGCTCGGCTCGCTATTGAAACCCGATGGACTGGCACTGCTGCAGGCCATCACCATCGAGGATCACCGCTACGCAAAGGCCGTAACGGAAGTCGACTTCATCAAGCGGCACGTGTTTCCGGGCAGCTTCATTCCGTCGATCAGCGCGATGCTCGATGCCAAGACGCGCACGACCGATCTGGCGCTGGTGCAACTGGAAGACTTCGGCGAATCCTACGCGCGTACCTTGGAAGCATGGCGTGGTCGATTCATCGCACGGCTGTCGCAAGTTCACGCGCAAGGCTTCGATGATCGTTTTATCCGGATGTGGGAGTTCTATCTCGCTTACTGCGAGGGCGGTTTCCGCGAACGTTCGATCGGCGTCTCCCATCTGTTGCTGGCGAAACCAGACAATCGTCGTCCATCGCTGCTGCCGCCGCTTGAAACGGTAACCAAGGTCCATGCATGAAATTCTGGGTCTGCCTCATCGGCTATCAGTCGGTCTGGTTCGCTGCCGTGATTGGCGCGGAGCACGGGCTGGCGTGGCCGGGCGTGCTCGGCATGTTGATCTACGCCTCGTTCCAATTGGGTCTGCTGCATAACTACAAGACGCACCTGTCGCTGATGGCTGTAGCACTCGTCATGGGCTGTGTGGTGGATGGTGGCCTGGCTTATACGGGCCTGGCGCGTTTCGGTGCACCGTGGCCGTCAGCCTCGTTTGCGCCGGTGTGGATTCTTGCACTGTGGATGACGTTTTCGCTGACCTTCACCCTATCGCTGGCCTATTTGCAGAAACGTTTGTGGGTTGCCGTTCTGTTCGGCGCCATAGGCGGACCGGTGGCGTATATGAGTGCGAGTCGGGGATTCCATGTGGTGACGTTTGCCGACCCGAGCTGGCGCGGCCTGCTATGGCTGGGAATCGGCTGGGCGCTGGCGACACCGGCGCTGGCCTGGCTGGCAAAACATTCGTCGCCGGCAGAAAAGACCGAGCCGGCGACAGCACTGCAGGGACACGCATCATGAATCCCTGGATTCAGCTCGCATGCCTTTGGGCATTGGCCGCGCTGATGATGACCCTCGGCTGGATGTGGCAGCGTCTGCGATCCAACGCCGGCATCGTCGATGTGCTCTGGTCGTGCGGCGTTGGCGGCAGCGCCGTGCTGTTTGCCACGTTGGGCGATGGCGCTACGTGGCCGCGGCTGACCATGGCCGTACTCGGTAGCTTGTGGGGCATGCGTTTGGCCGCCCATTTGTGGAAGCGCGTCAGCGACGAGCCGGAAGACGGCCGCTACCATCATCTGCGCGAACACTGGAAAGGCAATCAGTTTTACTTCTTTCTGTTCTTTCAGTTTCAGGCGTTTTTGATCGTGCTCTTTTCGCTGCCGTTTCTCGCGGTCGCGCACAACGCCCAGACGCACGGCTCATGGATGCTGGCAGCCATTGTCATCTGGCTGATCAGCGTCATCGGTGAATCGGTTGCCGACCGCCAGCTGGCAACGTTTCGGGCCGGTGAATTGAATCGCGGAATGACTTGTCGCGCTGGCCTGTGGCGCTACTCGCGCCATCCCAACTATTTCCTTGAATGGATCCACTGGTTCGCCTACGTCTGCCTCGCCGTGGGTTCGCCCCGCTTCTGGCTGGTGTGGTCGGGACCGGTGGTCATGTACATCTTTCTGCGCTGGATCAGTGGCATTCCCTATACCGAGACGCATGCGCTGCGCAGTCGCGGTGACGATTACCGCGACTACCAGCGCACCACTCCAATGCTGTTTCCCTGGTTTTCCAAGAGGACCGAACGATGAGTCATCCAGCCGTTGTCACCGCCGAACTGCCGCAGGAGAAGCCTGCTCCCGGACTGCTGGGCATGGCCGAGCGCGGCCATTTGCCTGACGCGCTGCTGCGTCAAGGCATACGCCGTATGTGCGCACAGCGTCTGCGCGAAGAAATGGCTGGCGGACTCGATGAGCAGGCCGCGCGTTTTGCCGAACGGATCGAGATGCTGCGCCAGAGCCCGGTGGCGATCCACACCGATGCCGCCAACGCTCAGCATTACGAATTGCCGCCTGCGTTCTTCGAGCAATGCCTCGGCAAACGCCTGAAATATTCCGGTTGCTACTACCCGCGCGGCGACGAAACGCTGGAGCAGGCCGAGGAAGCGATGCTGACACTTTACGGTCAGCGCGCCGAGCTGGCCGATGGCCAGAAGATTCTCGAACTTGGCTGCGGCTGGGGTTCGCTCACACTATGGATGGCCGAACGTTATCCGAATGCGCAGATCACCGCTGTCTCCAATTCCAGTCCGCAGCGCAAACATATCGAAGCGCAATGCGTGAAGCGTGGCTTGTCCAACGTGCACGTGATTACGCAGGACGTGAATCAACTCGAGATGGATTCCGCACAGTTTGATCGCTGCGTGTCGATCGAGATGTTCGAGCACATGCGCAACTACGAAACCTTGCTGGGTCGGGTGGCTAGCTGGCTGAAACCCGGCGGCAAGCTCTTCGTGCACATTTTTGCGCACAAGACCCTGATGTATCCGTTCGAGACGGAGGGTGACGACAACTGGATGGGTCGCCATTTCTTTACCGGCGGGCTGATGCCGGCGTCGGACACGCTGCTGTGGTTTCAACGTGATCTGCAAATCGAGCAGCGCTGGCACGTCGATGGAACGCATTACCAGCGTACCGCCAACCATTGGCTGGCGAATCAGGATGCGCGCAAGCAGCAGATCATGGTCACCCTGACCGAAGCCTACGGCGCAAAGGCCGCCGCATTATGGTTTCAGCGCTGGCGGATGTTCTGGATGTCGTGTGCCGAATTGTTCGGCTATGACAATGGCCAGGAATGGTTGGTCGCCCACTATCGGTTTGTTCGTCCTTGATGCATTGCCTAGCCGTAGCCGTAATCGACACCGGAGTAATCCATGCGCTTTACCAAAGCCATTCTGATGATCGGCGTGCTGGCGCTGATATCAGTAACTTCGCTCGCGGCCGATATGGCGCCGATCAAGCCGGTCGAGAAAGTCGACCTGCAGCGCTTCATGGGCCCGTGGTACGTGATTGCCTCGATTCCATCGGCGCTTGAGAAGAAAGCCTACAACGCCGTCGAGACCTACACACTGGCACCCAATGGCCACATCGATACGGTGTTCCGCTATCGCAATAGCGCCTTCACCAATCCGATCAAGACCATCAAGTCGACCGGCTTCGTGACGCCGAATACCAACAATACCGTCTGGGGCGTGCAGATCGTCTGGCCGATCAAGGCACAGTACGTCATTGCCTATCTGGACGATCATTACAGCGAAACCATCATCGCCCGCGACAAGCGCGATTACGTCTGGATCATGGCACGCACGCCAACTATCCCGCAGACGGACTACGATGCGATGGTGGCCCGCGTCACCGCGATGGGTTACAAGGTGTCTGACATCCGCAAAGTGCCACAGCAATGGCCTGAAGCGGCCAGTCACTAAATCGGTGTATCGGTCTTTTTGAAACGAGCTCGCATGTCGGTCAGCATTGTCCCAGCGCTCAAAACCACTGCAGAAAGCGCGGCGCTGTCCGATTTTGTGACATCGCATAGGCGTCTGTTCGTGTTGACCGGTGCCGGCTGCAGTACGGATTCCGGCATTCCCGATTATCGCGATAGCCATGGCGCTTGGAAACGCACGCCACCGGTGACCTATCAGGCTTTCGTCGGCAGCGAGGCGACGCGGCAACGTTACTGGGCGCGCAATCTGGTCGGCTGGCGGCGTTTCGGCACCGCATTACCCAACGGCACGCATCGTGCTCTGGCCAAGCTGGAAGCTCAAGACAAGCTAGTGCTACTGCTGACACAAAATGTCGATCGCCTGCATCAGGCTGCCGGTAATAAAAACGTGATCGACCTGCATGGCCGGATGGATGTGATCCGCTGCCTGGGTTGCGAGCAGCGACTACCGCGCGGTGAATTCCAGGCCGAACTGTTGCGACTGAATCCCGCATGGGCCGATATCGATGCGCTGGATGCACCCGATGGCGATGCCGATCTGCAGGAACAGGATTTCTCCGGCTTCAATGTTCCGGTCTGTTTCCAATGCGGCGGCATGCTGAAGCCTGACGTGGTGTTCTTTGGCGAAAACGTTCCGCGTGATCGCGTCGATGCAGCCATGCAGGCGATGCGGGAATCCGACGCCGTGCTGGTCGTCGGATCGTCGCTGATGGTGTATTCGGGCTACCGCTTCGTGCATGCCGCCGTTGCTGCAGGCAAACCCGTCGCAGCCATCAATAGAGGCCACACGCGCGCCGATCCGCTACTGACCTTGAAAGTCGACCAGTCGTGCGCGCAGGCGCTGGCTTTTATTTAGAACGATAGCGCTACCGTCTAGAAGACTAACGGCGGGCGCGAAAAAATTCGCGCAACAATGTGGCCGACTCATCAGCGAGCAAGCCACCACTGACATCAATACGATGGTTGTGCTTTTCGGATATCAGCGTATCGAACACGCTACCCGCCGCACCGGTCTTTGGATCCACCGCAGCGTAGACCACACGCCCTACCCGCGCATGGATCATCGCCATCGCACACATCGAACACGGCTCCAGCGTCACGTAAAGTGTGGCACCCGACAGACGATGATTGGCCAGCTTTTCTCCCGCTGCGCGCAGTGCCTGAATTTCGGCATGAGCAGTGGGATCATGCAAAGTGATATTGCGATTCCAGCCCAGCCCGACAATCTCGTTGTCGATAACCAGCACAGCACCGACCGGCACCTCGTTTTCGACATCGCGCGCGTGTTCCGCCAGCTGCAGCGCGCGACGCATATAACCAACGTCGTCGGCACTGAACGATGAGGCAATATCCATGATGGTCACTTCGTCACTCATGCCCGGGTTTGGCGATCCGGTGTTGGAAGATATCCCGGAGGCGCTCTGCGGAGTTATTCCCACTCAATCGTGGCTGGCGGCTTGCCGCTGATGTCGTAGACGACGCGAGAGACACCGCGTAGTTCGTTGATGATCCGGTTCGATACCTTGCCCAGAAACTCGTACGGCAGATGCGCCCAGTGCGCGGTCATGAAGTCGATGGTTTCCACGGCGCGCAGTGCGATCACCCATTCGTAGGCCCGCGCATCACCGACCACACCCACCGATTTCACCGGTAGAAATACCGCGAAGGCCTGGCTGGTCTTGTCGTAAAGATCGGCCTTGCGCAGCTCATCGATGAAGATCGCATCGGCCTGCGCCAGCAACTCGGCGTATTCGCGCTTCACTTCGCCAAGAATGCGCACGCCCAAACCGGGACCAGGGAACGGATGGCGATAAACCATCTCGCGCGGCAGGCCCAGCTCAACGCCGATGCGCCGTACCTCGTCCTTGAACAGCTCGCGCAGCGGCTCGACCAGCTTGAGCTTCATATGCGCCGGCAGACCGCCAACGTTGTGGTGACTCTTGATCACGTGTGCCTTGCCGGTCTTGCTGCCGGCCGACTCGATGACGTCAGGATAGATCGTGCCCTGGGCCAGCCACTTCACCGCGCCTGCGCCATCGGCAGTGAGTTTTGACGATTCCTCGTCAAAGATTTCGATGAACAGGCCGCCGATGATCTTGCGTTTGGCCTCCGGATCCGCAACGCCGGCCAACGCATCAAAATAACGGTTCTGCGCATTGACGCGTATCACTTTGACGCCCATGCCGTGATCATCTGAGGCCGCCGCCATCGTGGCCATCACCTGATCGCCTTCCTTCCAGCGCAGCAGGCCGGTATCGACGAACACACAGGTGAGCTTGTCGCCGATCGCGCGATGTAGCAAGGCGGCGACCACTGACGAATCGACGCCGCCGGAAAGCCCCAGCAGTACATGATCGTCGCCAACCTGCTCACGCACCCGTGCAATCTGGTCGTCGATGATATTGGCTGCTGTCCACAGCGTCTGGCAGCCGCAGATCTCGGTGATGAAGCGCTTCAGCAGCGCCCCGCCCTGCTTCGTATGCGTTACCTCGGGATGGAACTGCACGCCATACCAGCGCTTCTCATCGTTTTCCATCACCGCAACCGGAATGCGATCGGTGTTGCCAGTGACTACGAAACCCGGCGGCGCCTTGGCCACGTGATCGCCATGGCTCATCCACACGTCGAGACGATGGCTGTCGACGTGATCGGTGAGATTCTTGAACAGACGGCTATTTGAAACGATATCCACTTCGGCGCGGCCAAATTCCCTGGCATCAGCCGCTTCGGTGGTACCACCAAGCTGCGCTGCCATCGTCTGCATGCCGTAGCAGATGCCAAGTATCGGCAGGCCCGAATCGAACGCCTGCTGCGGTGCCTTGGGTGCATCGGCCAGCGTGGTGGATTCGGGGCCACCGGAAAAGATGATGCCCTTCGCACCAAATGCAACGATCTCGTTCGGATCGTGATCCCACGCCCAGATCTCGCAATACACGCCGATCTCGCGAATGCGCCGTGCGATCAGCTGCGTGTACTGCGCGCCAAAATCGAGAATGAGGATCTTGTCGCTGTGGATATTGGTCATGGGTTGGCGGCTTGGCGGATACGGGCGAATGGAAATTATGGTTCAGCGCGCTTAGTAGCATTTGAAAGCGACGAGGGGCGAGTAGCGAGGGCTAGGAAACGATGCCCCAGGAACAACGCTCAAAAGCCGGCAAGCGTCCGCCGACTCAGCACAAGCTGGGCAAGTAGCGAAAGGCACCGGTCATCGCGCCCTCGCTACTCAACTCAACCCTCGCACGTCAGGAATTCAGCCGATAATTCGGCGCTTCCTTGGTGATCTGGATATCGTGCGGGTGCGCTTCGGTGACGCCGGCTGAGGTGACCTTCACAAACTGCGCCTTGTGACGCACATCCTCGATATTGGCCGCGCCCAGGTAACCCATCGACGCGCGCAGTCCACCGATCAGCTGATGGATGATATTGCGCAGCGGGCCGCGGTACGGCACCCGACCTTCGATACCTTCCGGCACCAGCTTGTCGGCATCGGCCTCGTCCTGGAAATAGCGGTCCTTCGAACCGAGCTGCATGGCACCGATCGAACCCATGCCACGATAGCTCTTGTACGAGCGGCCCTGGAACAGCTCCACTTCGCCCGGTGATTCTTCGGTGCCGGCAAACATCGAGCCCAGCATCACGGTGGAAGCACCGGCAGCGAGCGCCTTGGGAATATCGCCGGAATAGCGAATACCGCCATCGGCGATCAGCGGAATTTCGTCCTTCAGCGCATTGGCGACCATATCGATCGCGGTGATCTGCGGTACACCGACGCCGGCGACCACGCGAGTCGTACAGATCGAGCCAGGACCCACGCCAACCTTGACCGCATCCACGCCCACATCGAGCAACGCACGCGCCGCATCACCAGTGACGATATTGCCGGCCACCACCTGCACCTGTGGGTAATTTTTCTTGACCCAGCCGGCACGTTCAATCACGCCCTGCGAATGGCCATGCGCGGTATCGACGACGAGCACATCGACACCGGCTTCGACCAGCGCAGCAACGCGCCTTTCGGTGTCGCCGCCCACACCGACCGCCGCACCGACCAGCAGCGCCTCCTGCTGATCCTTCGCGGCATGCGGATTGTCGCGGGCCTTCTGAATATCTTTCACTGTGATCAGGCCACGCAGTTGGAAGTCGTCGTTGACGACCAGCACTTTCTCGATGCGGTGCTTGTGCAGCAGCAGCAGTACATCATCCTGGCTGGCGCCTTCGCGCACCGTCACCAGCTTTTCCTGGCGCGTCATGATGTTGCGCACCGGATCATCATGCTTGCGTTCGAAGCGCAGGTCGCGGCTGGTGACGATACCGACCAGCTTCGCACCATCGACCACTGGCACGCCGGAGATGTTGTGTGCGCGGGTCAGACGCAGCACTTCGCTGATCGACGTGTCCGGGCTGACGGTGATCGGGCGGCGGATCACGCCCGCCTCGAACTTCTTCACTAACCGAACTTCCGCCGCCTGTTGCTCGACGGTCAGATTCTTGTGGATGATGCCGATGCCACCGCATTGCGCCATGGTGATGGCGAGGCCGGCTTCGGTCACCGTATCCATCGCGGCGGAAACGATCGGGATATTCAGCCGCAGGTTGCGGGTGAAGCGTGTGGTGGTGTCTACATCGCGCGGCAGCACGATCGAGTGGCCAGGAACAAGGTAGACGTCGTCGTAGGTCAGGGCCTCGGCGAGGATGCGCATGAGTAGTCCTGCTGCAAAGAGGGAATTATACGCGCCCTGCCGTGATGCTCGCCAGATCAGCGACTGAATTTCGCCATACTCAGCCGGCCGACCGCGCCTCAGCGGCTTCCAGGGTGTTCTCGATCAGCGTGGCGACGGTCATCGGGCCCACACCACCGGGGACCGGGGTAATCCAGCTGGCGTTTTCAGCGGCCGCGTGGAAATCCACGTCACCGACCAGCCGGCCGTCGTCAAGCCGGTTGATGCCCACATCGATCACCACCGCACCCGGTTTGATCCACTCACCCTTGACCAACCCGGGCTTGCCGACCGCCACGATCAGGATATCCGCCTGGCGCACGAAGCTTTCCAGGTTGCGGGTAAAGCGATGGCACGAAGTGGTGGTGCAGCCGGCGATCATCAGCTCCAGTACCAGCGGACGCCCGACGTGGTTGGACACGCCGACGACCACCGCATGCTGGCCACGCACCGGCCGATCGGTGTGACCGAGCAAGGTCATCACGCCTTTCGGTGTGCAGGGGCGTAGGCCGAACCGGCGCAGCGCAAGGCGTCCCACGTTCACTGCCTGAAATCCGTCCACATCCTTGGCCGGATCGATGCGATCGACCAGCGCGTCCTCCTCGATATGCTCGGGCAACGGCGACTGCACCAGGATGCCATGCACATCCGGGTCGGCGTTGAGGCGATCGATCAGCGCGAAAATTTCTTCTTGGCTCGTATCGGCAGGCAGGTCGTGATCGAACGAACGAAAACCGACCTGATGACAAGCCTTGCGCTTGTTGCGCACGTAGACCGAGGATGCGGCATTGTCACCAATCAAGATAACGGCGAGACCGGGAGCGGCAAGCCCTTGCGCCAGTCGTTCGGTGACGCGTCGACCCACACGCTCCAGCAGTTCCTGCGCGATGCGTTTGCCGTCGAGGATGCGTGCGCTCATGATTTTGCCTACCTACAAAGAAAGGCATTATCCCGGCTGACAGACACGCATACAAACAGAGGATGCCACGATGCCCACCGAACCAGTCCTGCCAGCACAGGAACTTGTCGAAGAAACTTTGCGATTGCGTCCATGGCAGATGCAGGATGCTGCCGACCTGTTCGATGCCGTACGCTCGTCAGTGATGAGCGTGGGGCGCTGGCTGCCCTGGTGCCGTGCCGATTACAGCCTGGACGATGCAAACGCATGGATACGCCATTGCCAGGACGGTTGGTCACAAGGAGAACACTTTGCGTTCTCGATTGTCGACCGGATGACTGGTGAGCTTCTCGGCGGGGCCGGACTCAATCAGCGCAACCGTCTGCATTGCAGTGCCAATCTCGGCTATTGGGTGCGCCAGTCGCGTCATGGTGAAGGCATTGCTGCTCGCGCTGCGGCGTTGGTGGCACGTTTTGGCTTTGAACAACTGGGACTCATCCGCATCGAGATCATTGTCCTGCCTGACAACCATCCAAGCCGACGCGTTGCCGAAAAAACGGGCGCGCAATTCGAAGCTATCGCACGCCAGCGGTTGTGGGCAAATGGGCGCGCCAATGACGCAGCGGTATACGGCTTGATTCTGACGGATCTGTCTTAGAGCCTGTTTGCAGTTACGCAGAGACCGCAAACAGGCTCTTAGCCTGCTGCGGCACAGAACCGGACAATATCCTCGTAGCCACTGAATACCGATGCCGTCCCGCATCCCGGGCAATCCGGGTCGCGTGTCAACCGGATCTCGCGAAAGCGCATGTCCAAGGCATCAAAATTCAGCAGACGGCCGACCAGTGATTCGCCCAGCCCGAGCAACAATTTCAGCGCCTCGGTAGCCTGCAGCAACCCCACGACGCCGGGCAGCACACCCAGCACGCCAGCCTCGCTGCAATTGGGTGCATCGGCCGCCGGCGGCGGTTCGGGAAACAGACAGCGATAGCACGGAGAATCCTCGCGACGAGGATCGAACACGCTTACCTGTCCGCTGAAACGTTCAACGGCTCCATAAACCATCGGCAGCTTCAGCCGCAGTGAGGCGGCGGTAAGTAGATAACGAGCTGGGAAATTGTCAGCGCCGTCAACCAGCACATCGTGACCAGCCAGCAGTCGCTCGACGTTATCCGCCTGCAGACGTTCGTTGTGGATCACGATGCGCACGCGTGGATTGAGCGCCTGCAGCGCGATACGTGCCGACTCGGTTTTCGCCATGCCGACACGCGCATCGGCGTGAATGATCTGGCGGTGCAGATTGGATCGCTCGACTACATCATCATCGATCAAAGTCAGCTGACCCACACCAGCCGCTGCAAGATACAGTGCCGCTGGCGAACCCAGGCCACCGGCACCGAGAAGCACCACTTTTGCACTGCCCAGCGTCGCCTGGCCCGCTTCGCCGATCTGCGCAAGCCTCAGTTGGCGGGCGTAACGCTGGATGGCGTCGACATCCAGCGTTGGCTGAGAAATCGGCAGCCCCTCGGTTTTCCAGCGACCGAAGCCGCCAGCCACTGAACTCACCTGGCGGTAACCCATCCGGACCAGCGATTCAGCCGCAAGCAGAGAACGCTGACCGCTGCCACACAACAAGGCGATCGGTCGATCGCGATCGGTTTCTGCTTGTTCGATGCGCAATTCGAGAAATCCGCGCGAAAGGCCCAGCGCGTTGGCAGGCGTGCCGGAGGTACG
This sequence comes from Rhodanobacter sp. A1T4, assembly GCF_014207185.1. Classification (GTDB taxonomy): domain Bacteria; phylum Pseudomonadota; class Gammaproteobacteria; order Xanthomonadales; family Rhodanobacteraceae; genus Rhodanobacter. The sequence continues at coordinate 400,879 of NZ_JACHCP010000003.1, read as the reverse complement.
CTCGGCATCCTCGCGCACGTCGATCAGCAGGCCACCTTGGGCTTGCGCGGCTAGCGCCTGGGCCGGCGTGACTTCCGGGATGCGTTCGCGCAGCGCGCCAAGCCAGGAGTCGCGATTAAGTGGTTCGCTCATGCCATCAGTCTACGAGAAGCCGACCGGCATGTGCTGACAGCTAGGAGCCTGTTTACGGTCTCCGCGTAGCCCGCGTTGTGCCGTGGGCTGTCCGGTGGTGGTGCGTGACGCAGCCGCCTGACTGGCGGTCTCAGATCAAGCCGCACACTTGCCGCCGGGCGGCCGCCACGGCACAACGCGGGCTACGCGGAGACCGTAAACAAGCTCTTAGCGCGTGCGCTTGATCAGATCGCTGACGCGGCGGCGGGCCTTCTGCTGCTGCTCTTTGGTCAGCACTTTCTTGCGGCCCGCATACGGGTTTTCGCCTTCACGGAAGGCAATGCGCACAGGCGTGCCTTCCAGCTTGAAGCGCTTGCGGAAGAAGTTCTCGAGATACCGCTGATACGCCGGCGCAATATGTTTGGTGCGGGTACCGTGGATAACGATGGTCGGCGGATTGGTGCCACCCGGATGGGCAAAGCGCAGCTTCGGCGCGTGACCGTTGACCAGTGGCGGTTGGTAGCTCTCGTAGGCTTTTTCCAGCGTCTTGGTGAGCTCGGAAGAACCCAGCTCCTTGGTCGCCGAAAAATGGGCACGCACGACGGCGCGCATCAACTCGCGCAGACCCGAACCGTGCAGTGCCGAGATATGCACCTGCTTGGCCCAGTCCACGAATACCAGCCGACGATCGAGTGCACGCATGCATTCGTCGCGCTGGTATTTGTCCATGTCATCCCATTTGTTCACGGCGATCACGATGGCCCTGCCCTCGTCCATCGCATAACCAATCAGGGTGAGATCCTGATCGGCGAGATTCTCGCGGGCGTCGATCATCACCACCACGACCTGGGCAGCGGCGATCGACTGCAGCGTCTTGATGACGCTGAATTTCTCCAGCGCTTCCTCGACCCGCGCCTTGCGGCGGATACCGGCGGTATCGATCAGCGTGTAGCGCTTGCCGTCACGCTCGAGCGGCACGCGGATCGGATCACGCGTGGTGCCGGCGACGTCGGAAACGATCAAACGGTCCTCGCCTAACAGCCGGTTGATCAGCGTGGATTTCCCGGCATTGGGACGTCCAACGATGGCGACTCGAATGCTGCCGCTCTCGCCATCGCCCTCGATCGAGCTTTCCTCGTCGACTGGCAGCAGCGGCAGCACCAGCTCGATCAGATCATCGGTGCCGCGATTGTGCGCGGCAGACAACGGCACGGTGTATGTGATGCCGAAGCCGGCGAACTCGGCCAGTGCATTCTGTTCGTCCAGACCATCGGTCTTGTTGACTGCGGCAATGATCTTCTTGCCGGTGCGGCGCAGCTCGTTGAGGATCACGTGATCCTGCGGCAGCAGACCGTCACGTGCGTCGACCACGAATACGAGCACGTTAGCTTCTTCGATCGCCAGGCGCACCTGCTTGGCGGTCAATACATCCATCGCCTCATCGACGCCGGACAGGCCTCCGGTATCGACCACGACAAACGGGCGTTCGCCACTGCGGCAGACGCCATAGTGGCGATCACGGGTGACGCCTGGCATATCAGCCACCAAGGCATCACGGCTGCGCGTCAATACATTGAAGAGGGTCGATTTACCGACATTGGGACGACCAACTAGTGCGACGACGGGCAGCATGGCGAGTACATGGTCTCCGCGATCAGTGCGCGGACAGACGATAAGCGCCGATATGGCCCTTCACATCTTCAACGTAAACGATGTCGCCAACCACCAGCGGCTGTGCGCGGATGGCCTTTTTCTTGGACAGACGCTCGCGAGCGGCCAGGGCACCATCACTGCTCTGTAGCCAGTGGATATAGCCTTCCATATCGCCAACGACAACGTAGTCACCCTGAACAGCAGGGCCGGTCAGCCAGCGGTACTTAAGCGCGTCGTTCTTCCAGATATCGGCGCCACCCGTCTTGTCGAAAGCCCAGACCTGCGAATCTTCGTTGACGCCGTAGAGCGAATTGCCGCCAAGCGCCAACGAGACGAAGGTCGAGAACGGATGGGTCCACGTCGGACGGCCGCTGGGGCCATCCACTGCTACCAGATTGCCGTGATAGGCCGCACTGTAAAGCAGTGAACCGTCTAGCAGGATTGAACCATCCGCATCATTGAGACGATCGATTTCGGTGCGGCCTTCACCGCTGGCGAGCTTCTGTTCCCACAGCTTCGAACCATTGTCCAAGCGCAGTGCGACCAGACGGCCATCGTCGCTACCATAGAAAATCACGCCATTGGCGGCGAGCATGGAGCCGTTACCGCGCAGGCTAAGCAAAGGGACCGTATCCTGGTCGAAGACCCAGCGGCGCTTACCGGTAGCCGTTTCCAGGCCGTAGATGCGGCCATCCTCCGTGCGCACCACGACGAGATCGCCGACGATCACCGGCGAAGCCAGCACTTCGGAGGACAGCTCGGCTTCCCAGCGTGGGTTGCCATCTTTTGCATTGACGGCATAGACGTGGCCGTCCAGCGTACCGACGACAAGCAGATCACCATCGACGGCTGGACCACCGGCATACAGCGCATCTTTACGCTTCTTGTCGCCCCAGCCGAACCAGCCCTTGGTCCGCGTACTTTTTGTCCACAGGGTCTTGCCACTGGCTGCATCGATCGCCGCCAGCTTGCCGTCGGTGCTGTCGGCATAGAGCACGCCATCGACGACCGAGGGACGCAGAAGCGCACCACTCTGACTAGCGCCGTTACCTACGCGGGTTTCCCACACACGGGTCACCTGCACGGTCGGTTTGAAATCCTTGGCCAGCGGTGTCGGCGGCTGGACGTTTTCCTTCTTGAACGAGTGGCAGCCGGCGAGGCCCACCAACGAGGTCAACGAGATCAGCAAGACGCGTTTCATCATTTCAGCTTTCATGCACCCTGCTTCCCGGCCACGGCCAAATCATCGAGTTTCATCTGCAGCGCACCACGTTGTGGTGCCTGCTCTTTCAGCGCCGACAGCGCGGCCTGATAAGCCTTTCGCGCATCGTCTGCACGCCCAAGCTTGACCAGCACATCGCCGCGGAGTTCCTGAGCCAGGCCCTGATAGGTATTGGCCGGAATCGCATCGAGTGTCGCCAGCGCCGCTGTACCGTTGTCGCGGGCCAGTTCAACCTGCGCCTTGCGCAGTTGCGTGAGCGATTTCAGCGCCGGATCGGTCGCGTGGGTTGCAGCCCAGTCCAGCGACGCTTCGGCCTTGTCCAGCTGTTTGGCCTGTACCTGCTGCTTGGCCCGATCGGTGGCCGCAAAGACAGCGTACGGCGACTTTTCGTAGTCTTTCATCAGCTGATCGGTGATCGCACTCGCAGCCTCCGGCTTGTTGGCAGCCAGCGAGACCTGGGCGAGCTTGTACAACTGGGCAGCATTGCTCTCGTTGCGTGCCTGGTGGTTGCGCCACTGCTGCCAGCCAAAGATGCCAACGAGACCAATGGCGATGCCTACGACAATCGAAAGGCCATTCTCGCGTAGCCACTTTTGAACGAGTTCGCTTTGTTCGTATTTGTCGTATTCGTCAAATGCCATGAATCATCCTTCAAAAATCACTCGTTCGCAGGCCTTTACCACGCCGCCGCGCGAGAGATGAAAGCAAAAGCCACCCGTGCCCGCCATGCAGCGAACAATCAGTGCACAAGCATAACCGAAAAGGGCCGCTCAGAGCGGCCCGGAGCGTTGATCAGAGGCTGGCCGCGGAGGCCTTGCCGTCCTGAACCTGCACGCGGAAGTGCGCCACATTGGCATGACGGAAATCGTCCAGACCAACGGGCTGACCATCGATGCTGATCTGTGCACCGCTGGAATTGCCGATGCGGACATCCAGCGGCTGATCGCTGTGATAGGTCTTGCTGCTGCCCGCAGGAAGCAGGCCGTACTCGAGCCGCTTGCCATCCTTGTCAATCACTTCGACCCAGCTGGCAGCGTCGACGGTGACGCTCAGGCTGTGACTGCCCGTTCCGGTATCCACCGCTGCCGGCGCAACCGGCTTTGCCGTCTGAAGATTGCCGCCGTCCATGTTCGGAAACGGCGCCATCGATGCCATCAACGGCTGATCCTGCGGTGCCGAGGTCGTTACTATCGGCGGTGGCGCTGGAATCTGCGCCACGGCGGTGCTCTTAGTCGAACTATTGGCTGCGCCCGCGGCGCTGGTCGCCGTGGCCGTGACCGTGGCCGGAGCATCCTGTTGTGCCACTGGCGCTGCATCGAGCGGCGCCAGATGCGTCACGCTGCGATCCATCGTCCCGCGTACACCCAGCCAGATCATCGGAACCACGATCACTGCCGTCAACACCACGTAAGTGGCAGCGGTGGCATAACGGTCCAGCAGAAAGCGCGAATGCGAAATACCGCCCGTGGCCACCAATGGCGGCTCGATCTGCTTGATACGATCGAGTTCAACCTGAATCGAGGCGTCGTTGATGCCGAGGAACTGGCTGTACTTGCTGATATAGCTGCCAAGGTAGATCTTCGAATCGATCCCCTCGTGCATGTCGTGCTCAAGTTCGCGCAACACGCGCACCGGAAGCCGCAGCGTGCTCGCACAAATCTCGATAGTCAGCCCACGCGCTTCGCGTGCGGCCTTCAATCGAGCGCCAAAACTGATGGCCTGCGTCTTCGCTGAAGTCGCGTCCATATCAAGCAAATTGATCCCGAAAAGATCGGGCGTGCTCTTGCCGGGTTCGGTCGGATCAGGCTGCATGGAAGTCATTGGCTGACAGTTGTATTGAGGGCGCGTGCCTGTTCCGAATCCGGGAACTGGTTTTGCAGCCGAGTGCTATAGGTAAGGGCACCATCCCGGTCGCCCAGACGAGATTCGATATCGTAGCCAAGCTTTAATGCCGCCGCAGTCGGCGCCCCCAGTGCATCGAAGCGCTGAATGAAAGCCCGCGCACGGAACGCATCGTTATTCAGATAGAGCGCTTTGGCAAGCTGAAATAATGCATCAGCGTTATTCGCGTTACGCGCGAGGGCGTCACGAAAGCTGGCTTCAGCGGGAACAACCTGATGATCTCGCAGCTGGCAGATCCCTTCATTTGTCAGTGCGATATCGGGCGTCTGATAGAACGGATCGGCCACAGCCTTCTGAAAATAGCCATTGGCTTCTGCGTAGCGGCCAGTCGAGCAGAGGAACAATCCGAGATTGTTGTTCGGATCACCCTTGGTGGGCTCCAGCGCAACCGCCTTGCGATAGTGCACTTCGGCTTCGGGCAAGTTATTTATGCGCTCATAAACCACCGCAATGACGGTATGCGCCGGCGCGTAGTTGGGATCGAACTGCAGCGCGGTCGTCAATTTGGCCAGTGCCGTCTGCACATCACCGTTGGCCAGGTAGCGCTGGCCAAGCTCGGTATGGACACGTGCCGCTTCCACTGCCTGGTCGGCCTTGCTGGTCTGCGGGAGGTTCTTGCCGATGGGATTGCTGTCGGTATGCGTGGTGATACAACCGGCCAGCGGCAGCAACAGGCCTAATATCAGCACGCGATCAATGCGCATGTAAGGCTTCCTCGTCCTGCTTCTTGCGGATATCGGCGCTGCGTCGTGTGCGATCGGTGACCTGCCCCGCCAATTGGCCGCAGGCGGCATCAATATCGTCGCCGCGGGTACGGCGCAGCATGGTCAGCACGCCAGCGTTGAGCAACAGCGTCTGGAAATCCCGAATATCGTTCGCACTGGAGCGCTCGAAACGGGTGCCCGGGAAAGGATTGAACGGAATCAGGTTGACCTTGCATGTCGGCAGCTTGCGCATCAGCTTGATCAGCTGACGGGCGTGTTCGGGCTGGTCGTTGACGCCCTTCATCAAGGTGTATTCAAACGTGATCGACGTGCGCGGCTTGCGCGCCACCCAGCGTTGGCAGGCAGCTACCAGATCGGCAATCGGGTAACGCTTGTTGAGCGGCACCAGCTCGGTGCGCAGTTCATCATTGGCAGCGTGCAGCGAGACGGCCAGCGAGACGTCGATCGCATCGGACAGCTGATCGATCTGCGGGACCATCCCGGCGGTGGAAAGCGTCACGCGCTTGGCCGCCAGACCAAAACCGAGATCGTCGCGCATCAGGCTCATCGCCTTGACCACCGCGTCAAAATTGGCCAGCGGCTCGCCCATGCCCATCATCACCACGTTGGTGATACGACGATTCTGATGGGTGATATTGCCAAGATACTTGGCCGCCACCCACACCTGACCGATGATTTCGGCGGTAGACAGATTGCGGTTGAACCCCTGCGCGCCGGTCGAGCAGAACTGGCAGTTCAACGCACAGCCGATCTGCGAGGATACGCATAGCGTGCCGCGTGTTGGCTCAGGGATATAGACCGTCTCCACCGCATTGCCGCTGTCCATACCCAGCAGCCACTTGTGCGTACCGTCGTTGGCAGCCTTGTCCAGCATGGTCCTGGGCGGACCGATGTAGCAGGCCTCGGTGAGCTTGGTGCGCAGCGCCTTGCCCACGTCGGTCATGTTTTCAAAGCTGTCTTCCAGGTCGTGGTAGATCCACTTCATCACCTGCTCGGCGCGATAAGGCTTCTCGCCGATCTGCGTGAAAAAGTCACGCAAACCCTGCCGATCGAAGTCGAGCAGATTGACTTTGGCAGATGGGTTCACGACAACCTGGTTCACAACTTAGTACCTCGGATATCTCAGCGCGAGAGAACGTCCGTCGCGGCGAAGAAATAAGCGATCTCGACCTTCGCCGTATCCGCAGCATCAGAACCGTGCACCGCATTGGCGTCGATAGAGTCGGCGAAATCGGCACGGATCGTCCCTGCGGCGGCTTCCTTCGGATTGGTCGCACCCATCAAGTCGCGATGCTTGAGCACGGCGTTCTCACCTTCCAACGCCTGGATCATCACCGGGCCGGAGATCATGAAGTCGACCAAGGCCTTGAAGAACGGGCGCGCGCTATGCACGGCATAGAAGCCCTCGGCCTCCTGACGCGACAGCTGTTTCATCTTGGCAGCAACCACCTTGAGGCCAGCCTTCTCGAAACGGGCATAGATTTCACCGATGACGTTCTTGGCGACGGCGTCGGGCTTGATAATGGAAAGGGTGCGCTCAAGCGCCATGCGAATCTGCTCCGGAATGAATTTCAAAAAAGACTGTCATGGCCAACAGGGGCCGACAAAGGGCTAAACCTGACTTGTATTACGGGTTTAGTACCGGAAAGTTTGACAGATTCTACTCCATACGCAAATCACCTGTCCTTAACAAAATTCAGATGTTTGACGGCTACAAAGCGCTCCGCGTATCCTCAAACGATCGTTTGAACCGATGAGCGTAGCGACGCAATGATTGTCCCAGTGAACAGCTCCAACTCCACCAAGGAACGCATATTGGGCGCTGCCGAATCGCTGTTTGCCCAACGCGGGTTCGATGGCGCCTCGCTACGGCAGCTCACTTCAGCCGCCGGCGTCAATTTAGCCGCGGTCAATTACCATTTCGGGTCGAAGGAGAAGCTGGTCGAGCAAATCTTTCGCCGACGGCTTGACGCCCTAAATAACAGCCGCCTGGAAGCCCTGGCTCTGGTCGCTGGCAAAGAGAACACGACGATCGAAGACGTGCTGGCCGCCTTCATCCGCCCGGCGCTGGATCTATCGCACGACGAAAGCGGCAGCCTTTTCATGCGTGTTCTGGCACGGGCGTTTGCCGAGCACGACGACACCTTGCGGCAGTTCCTGTCAGAGAACTACGGCCACGTGATGCGCCAGTTCACCGCCGAATTCGCCCGTCTACTGCCACAACTGAGCAAGCAGGAGCTCTATTGGCGCATCGATCTGGTCAGCGGCGCGCTGACCCACGCCATGTCCGGCTTCGGCATGATCCAGCGCAAAAGCGACGTCAGCGAAACCGTGCACCGCGAGCAGACCGCACAGCACCTTATCCGTTTCGCCGTGGCCGGGATGAGTCATCCCTGAGTCACGACTTGAGCCCACGCTAAATCAGCATTTATTCCGCACCCACAGCCGGCAACGGCTGCGACTTCCACCCCAAAGCTTTGTGTTCGTTCTACTGGAGAAGCTAATGACTGCTGCATCCTCGTCAAAACCACCACTACGCATCCGCAAGGCCGCTGTGCTGGGCGCCGGCGTCATGGGCGCGCAGATCGCCGCGCACCTGACCAACGCTGGCGTCGAAACCGTGCTGTTCGACTTGCCTGCGAAGGACGGCCCGAAGAGCGGTATCGCGCTCAAGGCCATCGCCAACCTGGCCAAGCTGTCACCTGCCCCGCTGGCCGACAAGAATCTGGCCGCCGCGATCATTCCGGCCAACTACGACGAGCATCTGGATCACCTGAAAGATGTCGACCTGGTGATCGAGGCCATCGCCGAGCGGATGGACTGGAAGCTCGACCTTTACAAGAAGATCGCGCCACACGTTTCCGCTACGGCCGTGCTGGCCAGCAATACCTCCGGCCTATCGATCAACGGCCTGGCCGAAGCGCTGCCGGAAGAGCTGCGCCATCGCTTCACCGGCGTGCATTTCTTCAATCCGCCGCGCTACATGCATCTGGTCGAAGTGATTCCGACCCGCCTGACCGATCCGGCCGTGGTCGACGGTCTCGAAGCCTTTCTTACTACCACGCTGGGCAAGGGCGTGGTGATCGCCAAGGACACGCCGAACTTCATCGGCAACCGCATCGGCGTGTTCTCGATGCTGGCCGCGATGTACCACACCGAGCAGTTCAAACTGGGCTTCGATACCGTCGACGCACTGACCGGCCCCGCGTTGGGCCGTCCGAAAAGTGCGACCTATCGCACTGCCGACGTCGTTGGTCTGGACACCATGGCGCACGTCATCAAGACCATGGCCGATACCCTGCCCGACGATCCGTGGCTGAAATACTTCAAGGCGCCGGCTGTATTGCAGGGCCTGATCGACAAGGGCGCACTGGGCTCGAAGACGGGCGCTGGCTTCTACAAGAAAGCAGGCAAGGACATCGTGGTGATCGATGCCGCCAAGCAGGACTACCGCCCGTCCGAACAAAAGCCGTCCGATGAGGTCGCCGCGATCCTCGCGATCAAGGATCCATCGGAGAAGTTCGGCAAACTGCGCGCCTCCAGCGATCCACAGGCACAATTCCTGTGGGCCAGCTTCCGCGACCTGTTCCATTACTCCGCCTTCCACCTGGCCGACATCGCCGACACCGCGCGCGACGTCGACTTCGCCATTCGCTGGGGCTACGGCTGGAAACTCGGCCCGTTCGAGACCTGGCAGGCTGCCGGCTGGCAGCAGGTGGCCGAGTGGATCAACGAGGACATCAAGGCCGGCAAGGCCATGAGCAATGCGCCGCTACCGGCATGGGTAACGGATGGCCGTAAAGGCGTCCATTCGAAAGAAGGCTCGTGGTCGGCCGGCGAGAGCAGCTACAAGCCGCGCTCGCAGCATCCGGTCTACGCGCGCCAGTTGTTCCCCGATCCGATCCTCGGCGAGAAATTCGATCAGGGTGTCACCGTCTGGGAAAACGATGGCGTACGTCTGTGGACGCTCGGAGACGACCAGGTCGGCATCATCTCGTTCAAGACCAAAATGAACACGGTCAACGACCAGGTGCTCGACGGCGTGCAGCACGCGATCAAACTGGCCGAGGAAAAGCTGAAGGCCGTGGTGATCTGGCAGACCGGCGAACCGTTCTCCGCCGGCGCCGATCTCAAGGGTGCGCTAGGCCTGCTGAAGGAAGGCAAGTTCGACGACTTCGACAGCATGGTCGCCAACTTCCAGCGCACCAGCATGTCGATCAAGGAATCGCTGGTTCCGGTCGTCTCCGCGGTGCGCGGCATGGCATTTGGTGGCGGTTGCGAGTTCCAGATGCATTCGGCCCGCACGGTCGCTGCGCTGGAAAGTTATATCGGTCTGGTCGAAGCCGGCGTCGGTCTGCTGCCGGCTGGCGGCGGCCTGCACGAGCTGGCCGTCCGCGCGGCCAAGGCCAACCCGGACGATCCGTTTGAGTCGCTGAAGAAAGTCTTCGAGACCATCGCCATGGCCAAAGTCTCGGCCAGCGCGCTCGAAGCCAAGCAGCTTGGCCTGCTGCGCGATAGCGACATCGTCGTCTTCAACGCCTACGAGTTGCTTTACGTTGCCAAGAAGGTCGCGCTGTCGCTGGCCGAGAGTGGCTATCGTCCGCCAATGCCGGGCCGTGCGATTCCGGTCGCCGGCGATACCGGCACGGCGACCTTCCAGGCCTCGCTGGCCAATCTGAAGGAAGGCTACTTTGCCTCGCCGCACGATATCGACATCGCCACGCGTATTGCCGACACCCTGTGCGGGGGCAAGATCGAGCGTGGCTCGTTGGTCGACGAGGAGTGGCTGCTGGCACTGGAGCGCAAGCACTTCGTCGAACTGGCCAAGACCGAAAAGACCCAGGCGCGCATCGCGCACACCATGACCACCGGCAAACCGCTGCGGAACTGACGGAAAGCGAATGGCCAGCCTCCAACTCTCTTTCCTTTCCGACATTCCACGAGGATTAGTCTCATGACCAAGCAAGTGCAAGACGCCTACATCGTCGCCGCCACCCGCACTCCGGTGGGCAAGGCGCCGCGCGGCGTATTCCGCAACACCCGTCCCGACGATCTGCTCGCGCACGTCATCCGCGCCGTGATCGCCCAAACTCCGGGCATCGATCCGCACCGTATCGCCGACACCATCATCGGCTGCGCCATGCCCGAAGCCGAGCAAGGCATGAACGTGGCACGCATCGGCGTGTTGCTGGCTGGCCTACCCGACACCGTGCCCGGCGTCACCGTCAACCGCTTCTGTGCCTCCGGCCTGCAGGCCGTAGCCCAGGCCGCCGACCGCATTCGTCTTGGCGAAGCCGATCTGATGATCGGTGGTGGCACCGAAAGCATGACGATGATTCCGATGATGGGCCACAAGATCGCGATGAATCCGGCCATCTTCGCCAACAGCGAGGATTACGCCATCGCTTTCGGCATGGGCATCACCGCCGAGAAAGTCGCCGAAAAGTGGAAGGTCACCCGTGAGCAGCAAGATGCTTTCGGCGTCGAGAGCCATCGCCGTGCACTCGCTGCGCAGGCCGCCGGCGAATTCAAGGATGAGATCACGCCGTTCCAGTTGGACGACCACTACCCTGATCTCTCCACACGCGGCATCACCACCGACAGCCGACTGATCGATGCTGACGAGGGTCCGCGCGCCGGCACCACGATGGAAGTATTGGGCAAGCTCCGCACCGTATTCCGCAACGCCCAGTACGGTGGCACCGTCACCGCCGGCACGTCCTCGCAGATGTCCGATGGTGCCGGCGCTGTGATGCTGGCCAGCGAACAGGCGGTCAAGGACTACAACCTGAAGCCGCTGGCTCGCTTCGTCGGTTTCTCCGTCGCCGGCGTGCCGCCGGAAATCATGGGTATCGGCCCGAAGGAAGCGATTCCCAAGGTGCTCAAGCAGACCGGTCTCACCCTCGACCAGATGGACTGGATCGAGCTCAACGAAGCCTTCGCCGCACAGGCGCTGGCTGTGATCGGCGACCTCCGTCTCGATCCGAGCAAAGTCAACCCGCTCGGTGGTGCCATCGCCCTTGGTCACCCGCTGGGTGCCACCGGTGCGATCCGTATCGCCACGCTCGTGCATGGCTTGCGCCGTCGCAAGCAGAAGTACGGCATGGTCACCATGTGCATCGGTACCGGCATGGGCGCAGCAGGTATTTTCGAAGCGCTCTGATTCGTTGCATCACAGCTGAAATGAAAACGGCGCCGTAGCAATACGGCGCCGTTTTTCTTGTTTCTGCTTGTCCGCATCACCGTTGGCGCATGACGCTGAGGGAACCTCTAAAACCTACTGCGCTCGATAATTTGCGCGCCGGCGGTGCTCGGAATCCTCACATACTCCCATGTATGCTGCGGTTCCTGCGCGCCGGCGACGCGCTTGTCTCTTCGCTCGCTACGGTTTTTAGAGGTTCCCTATACCTTGCGCTGCTTCTGATAAGACTGCAGATGACACCAGGCCACCGTCAGCAATGGCGCATCGATAGCGGCCGCCCGTGCACGTTGCAGCATGTCGCCGACGATTTGTTCGCCTTCAATCTGCTGGCCCGACTCCAGATCGCGCAGCATCGAGGCAGTAACGGGTGAGCCATCCTGTGTCAGGTTTTTTAATGCCAGCTCCCGGGCGCTGGCAGATATCGGCGAACCGGCCGTTGCAGCTACCGCAACGCACTCGGCATACAGCTGCTCCACGAAATCGCGGCCACCGTCAGTAGCCACGATCACGCCGACACTGGCTCGCATCAGACAGGTGGCGGCCGCCAATGCGGTGAGAAAGCTGTACTTGATCCACAGATCCTGCTCGATGGTAAGCGAATGCTTGTGCTCCACCTTCGCCTGGGCAAAGGCAGCGGCAATCGCCGCACAGCGCTGGCTGCGCGGTTCGCCCGTGCGCTCACCAAAGGTCACTGAGGCGGGTTTGCCGAGATGCAACACCTCGCCGGTGTCCGGCTTGGTGACGCTGATGAAGCAGAGACCACCAAGCACGCGCGCCGCGCCAAAGCGCTGATCCAGCGCCTCATAGTGATGCAGGCCGTTGAGAATCGGCAGCAGCGTGGTGTGCTCGCCCATCGCCGGCGCAATCGCCTCGATGGAACTATCCAGGTCGTAAGCCTTGCAGCTCAGCAGGATCAGATCGAACGGCTCTGCCCTCGGTAGCTGATCAGTCGTAAGGTGCCGGACCACCAACTGCGCATCGCCCAGCGGACTGCTGATAACCAACCCATGGGCGTCCAGCTGCGCGGCGCGAGCCGGGCGCACCAGGAAGGTTACGTCCAGGCCCGCCTGCGCCAACCGGCCGCCGAAATAGCCGCCCGTACCACCCGCGCCGAGAATCAAGATACGCATAGGAGTTCGCCTTTCGCTCAAGCAACAACGCGCAGGCGCACGCCATCGGCACCCACATCGACAAAACGCAGCGCCGACATATCGGGAATCCATTCAACCCCTTCCGGGATTTCGCCCGGATGGCCGGTCGCCAAAGCAATCACCCGCGCACCGGCAGCCTGACCCGCACGGATACCGGCAACAGCATCCTCGAACACCAGTGTCTGTGCAGGTGCACAGCCCATCCGCCGCGCACCTTCAAGATAACCTGCCGGATGCGGCTTGCCCTCTTTGACGTCGTCGCCAGCAACCATCTTCGGCGGCGGCACGATCCCCGTCACCGCCAGCCGCGCACGCGCCAACTCCTGATCGGCCGAGGTAATGATGGTCCAGCGATCCTCAGGCAGACTGGCAAGCAATTCGAGTGCCCCCTTGATCGGCACGATGCCATCGGTGCTGTGCAGCTCGATGTCGTACATCGTGCGGATCTCCTGCTCCACGTCGTAACCCGGTGGCGTAAAGCGGCGCACCGAATCGGCCAGTCGCACACCATGCAGCTGCGGCAACACCCAGTCGAAATCAACGTCGTGCGCATCACACCAGTCTTTCCACAACGTCTCGACCATCATGCGCGAATCAATCAGGGTACCGTCCATATCAAACAACAAAGCCTGAGCCAACAGTTCCGTACCAACAGCCAAACGCATGAGGTTTCCTTGAAAACGAAGCAGTCCTGGGCAAGCAGGCCAGCTGTTAAATGAAAGTCGTTATTTGCACGTGTGCCATGTACGCGATTTTTCGGCAACTTGTCGAGCGTAGCGAGTGGTTCAGAACCAAGCGTACACGTATCAATTTGAGCAAATCTTGATTAGCCAAGAACGCACAGCTGCGTTTCACACAGCCCCGGTCGAAACCAGAAGTTATCAGTGTGACTTGCTCTATTCGCGACCTCAAGCTCTGTTTGTGACGGGACGCGGACATACCCGCGTCAACAGCAGATCGACGCCTTTGCGGTATGCCGTGCTTGTCCTAGCCACGCCACCAGCGAATAATCCCCACGTTGCGATGCACGATCTAGGTGTCGCTTTCTTGAGTGGCCCAGCTGGCTTCCCCTCGGTGCATGCCGTGCCTGCCGGATCGCTCGTTCAAAGGATATGTAGTGGCGAGCCTTCCCCTTGAGGAAACCACCAACGTGCCGAGCCCCCCGGCACCGGTGTTTCCCGATTACCGCGTCACCTCGCTGATCGTCGCCTGCGCCATCTTCATGGAGCAGCTGGATGCTACCGTGCTGGCGACGGCGCTGCCGACCATGGCGCACGACTTTGCCGTGACGGCGCCGGCGATGAGCATCGCGATTACCTCCTACCTACTGATGCTGGCGATCTTTATCCCGGCCAGCGGCGCGATGGCGGACCGCTTTGGCGCGCGACGCGTTTTCAGCGTGGCGATTGGCGTGTTCGTGGCCGGCTCGATCGTCTGCTCATTGACAACCAGCCTGCCCGCGATGGTCGCGGCACGCCTGCTGCAGGGTGCGGGTGGCGCGATGATGGCGCCGATCGGACGACTGATCCTGCTGCGCACGGTCGAGCGACGCAACTTGGTGTCGGCGATGTCGTGGACGCTGGTACCGGCGTTTCTCGGACCACTGATCGGGCCGCCGCTGGGCGGCTTTATCGTCAGCTATCTCAGCTGGCGCTGGATTTTTTATATCAATGTGCCAATCGGCCTGCTGGGCTTCTGGCTGGTGCGTCAGTTTGTGCCGGAGATTCCCAGCGAATCCAAGCCGGCGCGCTTTGATTTTCTCGGCTTCGCCCTATGTGGGGTCGGGCTGGGCTGCCTGTTGTTCGGTTTCGAGACGATCGGGCAAAACGCCGATCTTATGCGCGCACTGCTCCTGCTCGTGATCGGCAGCACCGCATGCGCAGCCTATATATGGCACGCGAAGCGGCGACCCGATCCGCTGATGGATCTATCGCTGCTGAAGATCGACTCGTTCCGCCTGTCGGTAATCTCCGGTTCGTTGATGCGTGTCACGCAGGGCGCGCAGCCTTTCCTGCTGCCATTGATGTTCCAGATCGGCTTCGGCCTGTCGGCAGTGCGCAGCGGCAAGCTGATTCTGGCAACGTCGCTCGGCGCTATCGTGATGCGCAGCGTTACGCCACGCGTGCTGCGGATGGTGGGTTTTCGGCGCGGCATGATGGCCAACGGCATACTCTCCAGCATGGGCTATGCGGTGTGCGCGTTTTTCCGGCCGGGCTGGCCGGACTGGCTGATGTTCGGCCTGTTGTTCTGCTGCGGTGCCTTCATGTCATTCCAGTTTGCGGCCTACAACACGGTGGCCTACGAAGCCGTGCCGACGTCGCGCACCAGCGCAGCCAGCAGCCTGTACACCACCCTGCAGCAGCTGATGCTTTCCGTCGGCGTCTGCAGCGGTGCGCTGATTCTCAAGCTGACCATGGCTGCCGGTGATCACGCCGAACCGCATCTGATGGATTTCTCCATCGCTTTTGTGATCGTCACGCTGATCTCGCTCAGCTCCATGCGCTGGCATGTGGGCTTTGCGCACGACGCCGGCGATGAGTTGAGCGGGTATCGGTCGAAACAGCGACCGTCGTTGTCATAGGCGTTACCGCAGTTCGTCAAGACATGAACGCTGCGGATATACCGCACATCATCAGACAGCGGAGCACACGCATGCAGCGACGCGACTCGCAAGCAGCATCATCTGCCTGGCTCGCCACCCACGATGATGCGCGCATTGCGCTGCCAGGTCAGGTACGACCAGGCCCAGCCTATCGTGATCAGCAGCCGGTTGCCGAAGCCGATCAGAAAGAAGATGTGCACCACCAGCCAGAGCCACCACGCGACGACACCGGACAGATGGATGCCGCGCAAATCGGCTACCGCCTTGCCGCGGCCGATAGTGGCGAAGCTGCCGTAGTCCTTGTAGCGAAAAGCACGCGTGGTGCGGCCGGCCATCCGCTCGCGGATCATTTTCGCCGCGTGGGCCCCCATTTGCTTGGCTGCCGGTGACAGTGCCGGCACGGGTTTTCCATCCTGCTGCAAATGCGCCAGATCACCGATCACGAAAACCTCGACGTGCTGCGGCAACGACAGGTCGGGCGCGACCTGCACGCGACCCGCGCGATCGCACGGCGTATCCAGCTGTCTGCCCAGGGACGATGCGGCCACACCTGCAGCCCACACCAGCGTGCGCGCCTCGATGCGCTGCTCGCCCATCTGCACATGGTCGTCGCCGACGCTGGTGACGGCCGAATTCAGATGAACGCGCACCAGCATGCGCTCAAGCTGTTGCTGCGCTTTCACCGACAGATCCGCCGGCATCGAACCCAGCACACGACCACCTGCCTCCACCAGATGAATTTGCGCCTGGTGTGGATCGGCTACGCGAAATTCGTTGGCCAGCGTGTGATGGGCGATCTCCGCCAGCGTGCCGGCCAGTTCCACGCCGGTCGGGCCGGCGCCGATCACCACAAAGCTGAGCCACGCTGCGCGCTTCACCGGGTCAGGCTCGCGCTCGGCGGCTTCGAAGGCATTGAGGATGTGCCGGCGGATGGCCAGCGCATCGTTCATCGTCTTCATGCCGGGCGCATCGGTGGCCCAGTCGTCGTGACCAAAGTAAGCGTGGCTCGATCCGGTTGCCACAATCAGGTAGTCGTATTCCAGCGCATCGTCCCCCATCGACACGCGCTTTTGCACCACGTCGATCGCCGTGACCGTTTCCATGCGTACGGTGACATTGGCTTGCTTGCGCAGGATATGGCGCAGCGGCGCAGCAATATCCGGTCCCGACAGCCCCGCCGTCGCCACTTCATAGAGCAGCGGCTGGAACAGGTGATGATTGGTACGATCCACCAGCGTGATCTGCACCGGCGCCGATCGCAGCGCGCGCGCCGCGCTCAATCCCCCGAATCCACCACCGATGATGACCACATGGGGCAAAGGGTGCGTACGGCTCATGGCTACCTCGCGTTGATATGCCTCGACATTAGACGCGTGAGACATTAATTGTGTGATCAAAGATAGTTCGAATAGAGCATATCCCGTGCAGCCCGCTCACTTGTGCCTATGCCGATGGTGTAATCAGGATAGTGCATCGCCATAAATCCATGCACGGGCAGCGCCGCGTCAATACAGGCAAAATACACAGCTGGCGCGGCCAAATCGCCTGCCGCCACCTTCCACTTTCGCTCTACCGATACGGATGACACCTTGACCAACTCCACACCTACCCCGCCCGTACCGGACGATGCGGACCCTGCCCTGCTGAAGCGGCTGCACGAAGCGACGGCACTGCTGGAATCGCTGGCAGCCGATCCGCTGCTGCTGGCGCAGTTGCCGGCGCAGGAACGCAGCCGGCTGCATCAGGCGGTGGCGAGCGTGTATCACCCCGATCCGGCGACACGCCGGGTGAAGTTGAAGGCCAAGCAGAAAGCGCACTATGCGTCGAAGATTCGTGCCGACGACACCGTACTCAACCAGACCGGCATCCGCGCACTGCGTCGCAAGCCGGTGTTCAGCACGCCAAGCGTGTTTGCGCCGGAAGGTTTCGAGGCGCACGACGTAAACCCCTATGCGGACGCCACCCAACCACGCGAATCCATCGAACCGCAGCACTGTTACGTGTGCAAACAGAAGTACTCGACCATCCATTTTTTCTACGACCAGCTGTGCCCGGATTGTGCAGCGTTCAACTACGCCAAGCGCACCGAGTTGGTGGATCTGCGTGGGCGCGTGGCGCTGCTGACCGGCGGCCGGGTGAAAATCGGTTACCAGGCAGGTTTGAAACTGCTGCGCGCGGGCGCGGAGCTGATCGTCACCACACGTTTTCCGCGTGATTCCGCCGCGCGCTACGCTGAAGAACCGGACTTTGCGCAATGGAGCGATCGCCTGCAGATCTACGGACTGGATCTGCGCCACACGCCCAGCGTCGAAGCCTTCTGTCGGGAGTTGATCGCCACGCGGCCGCGACTGGATTTCATCATCAACAACGCTTGCCAGACCGTGCGCCGACCGCCGGATTTCTACGCGCACATGATGGACGGCGAAACGGCCGCGCTGCACGACCTGCCAGCGCACGTGCGCCAGCTGGTCGGAAACTACGAAGGCTTGCGCGGCGCGCACCTGCTACCTGAGGCGAACACGGGTGCTATCGCGCAACCAGGTAGCATGCCTAATGTTGCCGGTCTGACGCGCGCCGCCGAGCTGTCGCAGCTGCCACTGTTGCCGGAAGAACTACTCGCGCAGCAGCACCTATTTCCTCAAGGGAAACTCGATCAGGACTTGCAACAGATCGATCTGCGCGAGCGCAACTCGTGGCGGTTGCTGATGGCCGAGGTGCCGTCGGTGGAATTGCTGGAGGTGCAGCTGGTCAACGCCATCGCGCCGTTCATCATCAACGCGCGGCTCAAGCCGCTGATGCTGCGCACGCCGGGCAATGATCAACCCAGTCGCGACAAGCACATCGTCAACGTGTCGGCGATGGAGGGCCAGTTCTACCGCAGCTTCAAGACTACGCGGCATCCACACACCAACATGGCCAAGGCCGCGCTCAACATGATGACGCGCACCTCTGCTACCGACTATCACAACGATGGTATCCACATGAACAGCGTGGATACCGGTTGGGTCACCGATGAAGACCCGGCCGAGCTGGCCGCAAAGAAAGTGATCGAGGAACGCTTCCACCCGCCGCTGGACATCATCGACGGCGCAGCGCGCATCGTCGATCCGATCATCAGCGGGATCAACACCGGCGAGCACGTGTGGGGGCAGTTTCTAAAGGACTATCGGCCGACGGACTGGTGAGCGCCGTCTCTATCTGCAGATGATTTCAGTGAACGCCAACCTCAATCCAGCGTCGCCGCGTAGTAATCGCCATGCCGGCTCACTCGCACCGGCATGGCAAACGCCTCTGACAGCGTGGCATCGGTAAGCGTGTCGACCTTGCTGCCCTGCCGGAACACCCGACCATCGCGCAGCAAGACGACCTGCCCGATCTCTGGCAGGATTTCCTCGACGTGATGGGTGACCAGCAATAACGTGGTGCCGCTCCTGGCCAGCTCGCGCAGGCCTTCCAGAAAATGCCGACGGCTGGCCATATCCAGACCTGCGCAGGGTTCATCGAGCAGCAGTGCGCGCGGGCGATGCACCAGCGCCCGCGCGATCAGTACACGACGCGCTTCGCCAGTAGACAGGCTCGCCATGTCGCGCCCGATCAGCGACGTTGCACCGACCTGCGTCAACGCCTCATGAGCACGTCCGCGCATATCATCAGTGACCTGATGATTGAAGCTGATGCCGCGCGCCGCAAAGAATCCCGACACCACCGCATCAAAAACTTCCACGGGCGTATCACTGGTGTAATCGAGCTGCACCGCCGGCGACACGATGCCAAGCAGGCTGCGCAGCTCCGCCACGTTCCAGCGATCGCGGCCAAAGATGTGCACGCGGCCATTGCCATCCCGCTTCGCCAACGGATACAGCTGCCGCGCAATCAGCTTTACCAGCGTCGACTTACCCGAACCGTTGGGGCCGAGGATAGCCGTGTGCTGGCCATCGGCAATGCACAGACTGAGCCGGTCCAGCACCAGCCGATCGCCCTGCATCACGCTGGCTTGATCGATCGTGAGCAGATCGTCTTCGGAGTTCAATTGATCTTTGGCCACTGGTTCATGCATGGCTTTACCTTGCCTGCAAATAAGCCGAACGGCAACACCGCCGACACCGGACTAATCAATGCTTGCCGTGTGTGAGAGCACTATTCATCGACTGCATTCATCTGCTTCAGCTGATCATCTCTGGCTGCATGAGCTGTGGCTTGAAGAAATGCGATGGCGCGGTCCATCGCATCGAGCTGCAGATCGACAATGGATCGATCACCGGCAGGCACCAGGATTGACAACTTGATTTCTTCGGGAAGGGACGGCTTCTTTTTTTCTTCTTTACCCTCCTCGTCACCGGACTGTTCATCGCCGTTATCCTCGTCCTTCAAGACTCCGGTATAACGCACGTCGACGCGCCAGTGGTTTGATTCGCCGCAAAGACGAAGTTCGGCAAGAAATAGCTTTTCCTGATCAGTCATGGTGTTCTCCAATTTCTACTTCAAAATGAGTCGCTTGTTACGGCGCAGGTCTATTCGAGCCAACCCGCATCATTTCCCCACGCCACACGTGACGCACATGTCCATATCGTCATGACTTTTCACATCACCTTCCCCATTGGCGGTGTGCAGTAGTGGCCTACCTGCTGGAGCCTCGCCATGCACTCATCCGTCCGAACAACTCTTTTCGCCATCACCGCTTTGTCAGTAGTGCTGATGCTGATCGGCTGCGGCGACACGGCACGCCTACAGGTAAGCGATGGAACGGGCGCCAATCCGCAGCTACCCGCCCCAAACAAGACGCTGTTTCCCACCATGAAAACAGCCAAAGCCGTGGGCTGGCCAGCCGGCGCTACACCGATCGCCGCATCGGGTCTGGCCGTGAACGCTTACGCCAGCGGACTGGATCATCCTCGCTGGCTTTACACGCTGCCCAATGGCGACGTGCTGGTCGCCGAAACCAATGCACCACCGAAGCCCGACGACAGCAAGGGCATCCGGGGCTGGATTGCAAAGAAGATCATGGCCGGTGCCGGTGCTGGCGTACCCAGCGCCAACCGCATCACCTTGCTGCGCGATACGAAGGGTGACGGTGTAGCCGATACGCATGACGTATTTTTGAAAGGCCTCAACTCGCCGTTTGGCATGGCCTTGGTCGGCAACACGCTCTACGTTGCCGACAGTGATGCGTTGTTGAGCTTTCCGTATGAAGCCGGGGAAACCACGATTACGGCAGCACCGACCAAAGTGATGGACCTGCCGGCCGGCACCATCAATCATCACTGGACCAAGAACGTCATCGCCAGTCTGGACGGCAGGAAGCTTTACGTCACGGTCGGCTCCAACAGCAATGTCGGAGAGAACGGACTTGCGGTAGAAAAAGACCGTGCACGAATTCTTGAAGTCGACATTGCCAGCGGCACGTCACGCGTATTCGCCACCGGCCTGCGCAATCCCAATGGCATGGCATGGCAACCGCAAAGCGGCGCGTTGTGGACAGCAGTGAACGAGCGCGACGAAATCGGCAGCGATCTGGTACCCGATTACATGACCTCAGTGAAGGACGGCGCTTTTTACGGCTGGCCTTTCAGCTATTACGGCCAGCATGTCGATGTCCGCGCGCAACCGCAGAACCCCGCGCTGGTAGCCACGGCTATCGCGCCCGACTACGCGCTCGGCCCACATACCGCGTCGCTGGGACTGATTTTTTACACTGCGCATCTTTTACCCGCGCACTATGAGAACGGTGCGTTCATCGGTCAGCATGGCTCCTGGAATCGCAACCCGCGCAGTGGCTACAAGGTGATCTTTGTGCCGTTCACCAACGGCCAGCCATCCGGTCCCGCCGAAGACGTGTTGACAGGTTTCCTCAATGGAAATGGCGAGGCGCAAGGCCGGCCTGTCGGTGTAACGACGGATGGCAAAGGCGCCTTGCTGGTCGCGGATGACGTGGGCAATGTGGTGTGGCGCGTTACTTCTGCGAGCCCGGCAGCACAGACCACCGCAAGCGCCGCTGCATCACAATAATGACAAAGGATTACTGCCTCGCCTTTCTACACTTCGATAATGTCCTACTTGGTCATTCCCTCATCGGCACAGTCAGGTAAACGTTGAACAACCCATGGATCAAACAACCGCCATGCCTACCATGCAAGCCGTCGAAATCACTCGCCCCGGCGAACCCGATGTACTGAAACTCACCTCGCGCAACATACCCAAGCCCGAGAAGGGCGAGGTGCTGATCAAGGTAGCGGCAGCTGGCGTCAATCGGCCCGACGTGTTTCAACGCAAGGGAAACTACGCCCCGCCGCCGGGCATCTCCGACATACCCGGCATGGAAGTCGCTGGCGAGTTGGTCGATGGCGACCTGGATGGCGAAAATCCATTCGGCCTCAAACGCGGCGACATGATATGCGCGTTGATCGGTGGTGGCGGTTATGCCGAGTACGCCATAGCGCCGCTGCTGCAATGCCTGCCCACGCCCCAAGGCTACTCGATGGTCGAGGCGGCAGCGCTGCCGGAAAATTTTTTCACGGTATGGAGCAACGTGTTCGATCGCGGCCAGCTCGGCCAGGGCAAACGTGGTACGCATGAGTCTTTGCTGGTCCAGGGTGGCTCCAGCGGTATCGGCGTTACTGCCATCCAGCTGGCACATGCGTTTGGCTACCGTGTATTCGTCACCGCAGGCAGCGCGGAAAAATGCGCTGCTTGCGAACAGCTCGGTGCCATCGCCATCAACTACCGCGAACAGGATTTCGTGGAAGAGGTGAAGCGCCATAGCGACGGTCATGGCGTCGATGTGATTCTGGACATGGTTGCCGGCGACTACCTGCCCCGCGAAATCGAGGTACTCGCCGATGATGGCCGGCTGGTCGTCATCGCCACCCTCGGCGGCGGCAAGGCGACCATCGATGCTGGTGCAATCATGCGCCGCCGACTCACCGTGACGGGCTCCACGCTACGCGTGCGTCCGATTGCCTTCAAAGCAGCCATTGCACAGGCGCTTTACGAGAAAGTCTGGCCATTGCTGGAATCGCGCAGAGTGCAACCGATCATCCATCAGGTCTTCCCTGCCGCCGATGCAACCAAGGCACACGTGCTGATGGAGAGCAGCGCACATATCGGCAAGATCATGCTGACGTGGTAAGAACCGCCTTGACTGGAAAATCCTGGAATCTGTCGCGCAGGACTCTGAGGCGCTATGTCGCGGCCGAGTAGCACCAACCTGTAAAGAAAGCGTGCGATTATCCTGAAGTTGGGTGACCAACACGACAGGATTGGGGATGGCGGCGTTCCGCAACACCAGGCACCGAAAGTTTGTTGCATGGCTGGCTCTGGCCGCCATGTGGCTCACTATTGGCATGCCGGTGCTTTCGCAGTTTCTGCCGAGCCACGCGCAAGAATCGATGGACCTCGGTGCGTGGTGCACCGGCCATGGTCTCAGCGATCATCATCCCGGCAGCCCGTCCGCACCTGCCGCCCCGATGGACAAGTGCGGGTATTGCAGCCTTTTCTGTCACAGCCCGCTTGTTCTCGCACATGCCTGCGTCGTTTTGCCGTCCCTGCTGTTGTCGGGACCGCTGTTTTCTGTGCAGGTCGTTCCATCCGGGCCGCGACCGCGCCTGCTGAGTGCTGATGCCAGAGGGCCGCCGTCGCTTACATGACGGCTACCGCCTTGACGCTTGGCATGCCTGACCCGCAAACCTTCGTCGCTGAACTCAATAACGATACTTGAACGCAGCCGCACGGCTCGTTGGCGCATTGGCGCAAACGGGCATTTTGCATGGCCCGCGCCAGATCGATGCCTATATCAATGCGCCGCTTGGCCGCATTTCCCGGGACTTTCTCATGCACTTCTTGTTCAACGCCAGAACCATCAAAACCGCCCCGCTTGCCCTGCTGATGTCGGCTCTGCCGATGGCAGCGCAGGCTTGCGCTACCTGCGGGTGCACACTCAGCACTGATGCCGCGACCGGCTACTCCGCCGAATCAGGCTGGCGTCTAAACGTGGACTACACCACTATCGACCAGAATGAACTCCGCACCGGCAGCAGCAGCGCCAGTCCGGAACAAGTGGTCAATCGGCCATCCGACCCTTCACTCGGCGGTGGCGAGATCGAACATGGCACAACCAACCAATACCTGAATTTCACCGCTGCTTACCGCTTCAACGCCGATTGGGGCATCAGCCTGCTGGTTCCCTATGTGAAGCGCGATCACGACACCTATGGCACCCAGCTTCAACCGTACACGCCTGCAGAAAGTGCACCGGATCAGCTTAGCAACGCCAGCGTATCCAGTCTTGGTGATATCAAGCTGCTGGCGAGCTACCAGGGCTTTCTGCCAACACACAATCTTGGCGTGCAGTTTGGCGTCAAACTGCCTACCGGCAACTACGGCGGGGAAACGGAAGACGGCAATTTTGTCGGCACACCCGTACTCTTCAAGAACGGACCAGGTGCTGGCCAGGCGCTCGACTCGAGCTTGCAGGCAGGTACCGGCAGCACTGACCTGATCGTAGGCGCGTACTATTTCCAGCCGATCAGCCAGAATTTTGATGGCTTCGTCAACGGCCAGTTCCAGTCGGCCATTTCGGAAAGGATGAGCGCTGCCGGTGCCAATTATCGACCCGGTAATCTTGCCACCATGAGTCTGGGCGTACGCTATGAAGCCCACGCCAACTGGGTGCCGCAATTGCAGATCAACCTGCTGCACAAGAGTGCCGATCAGGGGGCATTTGCCGACCAGCCCGATACGGAAGGCACTGTGGCTTACCTCAGCCCTGGCATCAGCGCGAGCCTCACCAAGAAGCTGCAGCTGTATGCCTTTGTGCAAGTGCCGGTATATAGCCACCTGGCCGGTTACCAGCTATTCCCGGGCTGGACCGGTACCGTCGGCATCAGTTTGGGGCTATGACTATTCGACTCCCCGTACAGCGCGCTAAACCAGACCGGATGCAACTCGTCATGTTCGGCATACCCGCTTGTAAAGTAGCTCTGCGGCGGTTCAAGCAAGGCTCGAGACTCTTCGTTTCGCGTTTTGCAGCGGCTACCGTATTGGCGCTTGCTCTGCTGCACTCGGCAGGTGTGAGCGCCGACAGTCTCGTTATCGGAGATGCCGCGCCACCAATCACGTTGACCACCCTGGACGGCAAGCAGATCGCGACCAGCGATCTGCAAGGCAAGGTAGTGATCGTGACCTTCTGGGCAACCTGGTGTGGGCCCTGTCGGGAGGAGCTGCCGCTGCTTTCTCGCTACGCCCAACAGCACGCGAAAGACGGCCTGGTGGTGCTCGGCTTCAGTCTCGACACGTCTGACGACCTCGACAAGGTACGCGCCGTTTCACGCAGTCTGAGTTTTCCGGTCGGGCTACTTGGCGACCCGCATGTGCCGGGTTATGGTCGCATCTGGCATCTGCCGGTCAGTTTCACTATCAACCGGAATGGGAAGCTGGTGGACAATGGATGGAAGGACAAAAATCCAGTATGGACGTCCGAACGGCTGGAACAGGTTGTCACGCCACTTTTGAGTCACTCTCCCTGAATAGTCGCCCGATACAAACCCGGGTTATTCGCAAAGACTCCCAGGTCAAAAACCTTCAGTTCGGCGACAGTCCGTTTCCTCGTAGCGCATTTAAACCTGCAGTGTTTGACCCTACCTTTGCTCCAGGCGCCGATCGTGGCGCGATACAGCTACCGGAGAAGCGTCGTGATTGAACGCAGACCTTTTGAAAGCCTTGGCGGTGCGAACCATGGCTGGCTCGATGCCAAACATCACTTTTCGTTTGCCAGCTACAACAATGCCAAACGCATGGGCTGGGGCGCGCTACGCGTGTGGAATGACGACACGATTGCTGCGCAAACCGGCTTCCCACCGCATTCGCATGGCGACATGGAAATCATCACCTACGTGCGCGAGGGTGCGATCACCCATCGCGATAATCTGGGCAATACGGGCCGTACCGAGGCGGGCGATGTGCAGGTAATGAGTGCAGGCACCGGCATTACGCACAGCGAGTACAACCTGGAGTCGGAGACGACTCGCATCTTCCAGATATGGATCATTCCCGACGAACGCGGCCAGCCGCCTTCATGGGGTGCCAAGCCATTCCCGAAGGGTGATCGCTCTGGTCAATTCGTGGCGCTGGCCAGCGGCTTCCGTGAAGATGCCGATGCGCTGCCCTTGCGCACTAATGCGCGCGTGCTCGGCGTGACACTAAAAGCCGGCGAGTCAGCGGAGTACGCGCTGGCAGAAAATCGCTATGGTTATCTGGTGCCTTCGAAAGGTTCGGTCGAGATCAACGGCGTGACGCTGCAAACGCGTGATGGCGCAGCTATTCACCAGGAGCCTTTGCTGCGGCTGAAAGCGCTGGAAGATACCGAACTGGTTCTAGTCGACGCACCAGCTTGATACGGGTCGCGGCCGACCGCGTTGGCGGCGCTATCGCTTTGCATTTCTCCCGCCAACGCCGGCACCTTTAGGGGAGCTGTTGGCTTTGACGAAGGTCGCGAAATCGTTCGTCGCCATCGCATGCGCGATGTAATAGCCCTGGGCATGGTCACACCCGATGGAAGTAAGGTAATCGAGCGCCGCCTTGTTCTCCACGCCCTCGGCGGTGACGTGATAGCCCAGCCGGTGGCTGAGATCGACGATGGAGTGCACGATGATCTGGTCCTTGCGCTCGGTGCCAAGATTCTTGATGAACATCTGGTCGATCTTCAGCTCGCTGACCGGCAGATGGCGCAGATACGCAAACGTCGATTGACCCACGCCAAAATCATCGATGGCAATGCCAACACCGTGATCGGACAGGCGCCGTAGAATTCGGATGGCCAGATCGTGCTCGTCGATGATCGCACGTTCGGTGACCTCCACCGTCAGGCAGTGCGGAGGAAGCTCGTGGATCGCCAGCAAGGTAATGATCTTGCCCGGCAGATCGGGGTCATCCAGATCGCGCGTGGAAAGGTTCACTGACAGTTGCAGATGCAGGCCATGCTCACTCCAGCGTTTGGCCTGCGCCAGCGCCGCGGTCAATGCCCAGCGTGTGACGCGCTGGATATTACCGGTGTCCTCCGCCATGCCAATGAAGGCGTCCGGGGGCACTTCGCCAAGTTTCGGATGATCCCAGCGCACCAGCGCTTCGGCGCCATCAATAGTTTTGGTGGCGAGCGCAAGCTTCGGTTGATAGTGCAGCGACAGCTTGTTGTGATTGAGCGCATTGCGCAGATCACCCATCAGTGACAAGCGTTCAGGGCGATGTGGATCCGTCGCCACATTATAGAAACTCAATGCAGTTGACGAACCACTGGCGGCAAACTGCGCAACCTCGGCATGACGCAGCAGTGTGCCCGCCCGGATCCCATCGGTGGGATAGATGGCGACGCCGATCGCAGGCAATCGATCGATGGCGACATCTTTTTCCTTGTAAGGCGTGTTGAGCGCATCAAGGATTCGCAGCGCCGCCGCGGTGGCATTCGACTTGTCCGTCTGTGGCAGCCATGCCATGAACTGCGTATCGGTCACCCGGGCGATAAACGCGCCATCTGAAACGTCGCGAATACGTTCGCCCGCATCACGCATCAGTCGATCGCACAACGAGTGCCCCATGGTTTTGATGATATCCGGCACGCGGGCGATTCCGATCATCAGCAAGGCGCCACCAACACCATCGTCGGTCGCGATTGAACGATTGATGCTCTCTTCGGCCGCCATGCGGGTGGGCAGATTGGTCACCGGATCATGCATGGCCTGATGGCGGATACGATCCTCGCGCTGACGCACTGCGTCGGTCATGGTACCGAACGCAACGGCCAGCTGGCCTATCTCGTCATGCCGTTGCACGCTCACCGGCGCACGATAGTCGCCAACTTCAATGCGCTTTACGGCGGCGGCCAGCGCTTCGATCGGGCGCGATACGCTGCGCGCGACCAACCAGGCGACCAGCAAACCCATCGCAAGGCCAAGGCACAACAGGATCGTTCCCGCGACCATCGCGGAATGAAAGGGCCTCAGCGCATCGTCGAGTGAATAGCCGAGCAAGGCCACCACCGGCGCAGTGTTTACCGGCTGCTTCAGATGCTGTGCCATCACGATGTACTGCATGCCGCCAACCATCATCAGCGTGGGCTTCCACGGCAGATCACCGTTTACCGGCGCAATGCTGCCGAGAAGATTCGTCTGGCTGCTGCCGCGCGCCACGACCGACCAGTGATTCGGCACAGCCTGGGCCAACAGTTCGATGTCTCTGGGCAATGCAGACAGCTGTTGCATGTGACTGAGCAAAGTGTTGTCCAGCGGCACATTCACCGCCACCAGCCCCACCGGCTGCGGTGCGTAAATCGGCACTACCACCATCCAGTACGCGTTGCCATCCAGCACAACCACCGCGGCGGTTCGCTCACTGTAGGCTTTCTTGATCAGATCGGGAAATGGAAAACGCCGCGGCGTCACGTCGACATTACCGGTAGTCGCATCGTTGGTATCGGCCAGTACGGCGCCATCGAGCCCAATCCACAGCATGCCCGAAGCACCGACCCGACGCCCGTGATTGCGCAGCATGGAAAGCACGGTACCGCGATCACGCTCGGCAATCGCCGAACGCAATGCGTAATCGAGCGAGATCACTTCAACGTTGCCCGCAACGCGTGCCGAGATGTCATCCATCTGCGAAACAAACGCTCCGGCATTGGCGGTCAACTGGCGTTCCCCTTCGGTCACCAGCGCGCGTCGGGTCACTTCGTAGATCAGGCCTGCGGTCAACAGCTGCACGATCACCAAGGTGGCGACGAACAGCAGTCCCAGCCGAAGTCGGAAGCTCAGGTTGCCCATGCGAAAGCGTCAGTTCTGGACATGGTTCACATCCATCGGTTCACGCAGATTGGCAACAGCAAAAATAGTGAAACCGGTACGTGAAATCAGCGGACCACTGGCAATAACGATTTTCTGAGTCGGCTCAACCTGCCCCGGCTGCAACAGTGGGTGCCAGACATGCGCTGTATAGCTGCCAGCGCTGATGTTGCCAAGTACGGCATTGCTGGTTACGTTGCTGTGATTATCGAAGAAATGCACGACACGTTGTGAGGCTGAAGCCGAACATATACCGCATACCAGCAGTGCAGCAGCATGCATCCAACGCATCGATCCAACCCCCGTCATGTCGATATCCATCGACAGCCTAGCGCACTTTTACGGTGGTTCGTGACATTATCGATGGCTGCCGAATAAGTGCATCCACGGATCGTTGCCAGAGGTCTTGCTACGCTCGACGGATAAGTTCATTGAACCCGACCATCGTGAGAAATACATGACATCCATGCACGGCATCCACACCATCGATACCGGCTTCGTTCGACCACAGTTTGACGCGGCTTACCTCGTCGTCGAAAACGGCCGTGGCGCCTTCATTGATTGCGGCACCAATTACGCCGTGCCGCGCATGCTTGCGGCGCTGGATGAGAGCGGGCTCGCGCCGGCCGATGTTGACTGGCTGATCCTCACCCACGTGCACCTGGACCACGCCGGCGGCGCGGGCGAACTGATCGCACAGCTACCCAACGCGAAACTTGTGGTGCACCCGCGCGGCGCGCGGCACATGATCGATCCGTCCAAGCTGTGGGCCGGCGCCACTGCGGTGTATGGCGAAGCGGTGATGAAGGAAACGTATGGCCATCTGCGGCCGATACCGGCAGAGCGCGTGATTGAAGCCACCGACGAGTACATCATCGATCTCGCGGGGCGTCCGCTGCGTTGCCTCGACACGCCGGGCCATGCCAAGCATCACAACAGCATCTTCGATGCGCGCGCCAATGTCTGTTTCACCGGCGATGTTTTCGGATTGTCGTACCGGGAGTTCGATCACGACGGACATCCATTCATCGTGCCGACGACGTCACCGGTGCAGTTCGATCAAATGGAGTTGCACGCATCCATTGATCGACTCGTCGCACTCAAACCCGACGCGATGTATCTCACCCACTACGGCCGCGTCGAGGATATCGCGCGCCTGGCCGCCGACCTGCACGTGCAGATCGACTCGATGGTTGAACAGGCGCGCGCTGCAAATGACAAGCCCGATCGGCACATGGCGCTGAAAGAATTGCTGACCGATCTCTACCTTGAGCGCGCGCAAACCCACGGCTGGACCAAAGGTCGCGACGCGCT
Source organism: Rhodanobacter sp. A1T4 (assembly GCF_014207185.1). Taxonomy (GTDB): domain Bacteria; phylum Pseudomonadota; class Gammaproteobacteria; order Xanthomonadales; family Rhodanobacteraceae; genus Rhodanobacter. Next base: position 371,173 of record NZ_JACHCP010000003.1, on the reverse strand, counting down.
GCGCGACGTGATCGGCATGGACATCGAACTGAACGCGCAAGGTCTGGAAGTTTGGCTGGACGGCCAAAAGAAAGCTGCCTGACCGTTTTGATCAGTACCTAACGCAGCGACGCAGTGATCAATTGTTCGGCCATCTTGACCAGCGAGCGCGCAGGGCCATGGCGGCCGAACATCTGACCGCTGGCGAAAGCGCCCTCGATCAGCAACAGCAGACCGTCGGCCAGTACGTCTGGTGACTTGGCACCCATGGCTTCGGCCATATCATGCAGGCGAGTGCGCAGCTTGCGCTTCTCTGCCACGGCGGTCTTGCGGGTTGGATGCTGTGACTGTGCCCCCTGTGCGTGCGGATACTCCAGCGCAGCATTGCTCATCCCGCAGCCGCGGTAACCCGACTGCGTGGCCCGTTCCGACAAACCCTTCAGATACTCAAGCAGCTGAGCGCGCGGATCGTTCGGATGTGTTCGCCCCGGAGCATCGAAGCGAGTCCAGAACTCGGCGGCATAATCATTGATGTACAGCGTCGCCAACGCATCCTTGGAACCAAAGCTCCGATACAGGCTCGGCTTGGTCACTCCGGCGCGATTCACAATCTCGTCCACGCCGATCGCGCGAATGCCCTCCCGATAAAAAAGTTCGCGTGCTGTGCTACGGATGCGTTCGGCGGCCCGTGGCACAGCGGCAACCGTGCTGTTCTTGATACTGGCAGTGGAGCGTTTGAGTGTCATGAGTTCACCACTATTGACGATGTTACCGATCGGTACGTATGATCCTACCACACACGTACTGAGCGGTAACATGAATAGCATACAGCATCGCCCTTTCGGCCAGAACTACGTCTTCGTTGCTGCTGGCGTGGTTTTCCTCGCGTTACTTGCTGCCGCCGGGGTGCGCGCTGCTCCCGGTGTGCTGATCCTGCCGCTGGGTAACGCCTTTGGCTGGACGCGCGACAGCATCTCACTGGCCGCCGCGGTGGGCATCTTCTTTTATGGCATGGTCGGTCCGTTCGCGGCAGCGTTGATGCAGGCCATCGGCATCCGCCGCACACTGATCGGCGCGCTGACCCTGATGGCGTTGTCCATCGCGGCCAGTGCGTGGATGAGCAAGCCCTGGCATCTATTGTTGAGTTGGGGTGTTTTTTCTGGCATCGGTTCGGGCTGCGTGGCGATGGTATTGGGGGCGACGGTGGTCAATCGCTGGTTCGTCAAGCATCGCGGCCTGATGATGGGTCTGCTGACTGCCAGCACGGCGACCGGGACACTGGCGTTTCTTCCCCTGCTCGCCTCGATCGCTCAGCACGGCGGCTGGCGACCGGTGATCTGGACTGTCTCGGCGGCCTGCGCGTTGCTGATACCACTGGCATGGTGGCTGCTGCCCGAACGACCGGAAGATATCGGCCTGCGCCCTTACGGCGCCAGTACCGATGAAGTGATTGCCGAGCCGGAGAAACGCAAGCTGCTGGCCATCGCCTTCGGTGCGCTGGCGCGGGCCTCCAAGCACCGTACCTTCTGGTTCCTGTTCACCACCTTCTTTATTTGCGGCTTCACCACCAATGGGCTTATTGGTACTCACTTTATTGCGCTATGCGGTGATCACGGCATTCCCGAAGTGCGCGCGGCCAGCGTGATGGCGATGATGGGTGCATTTGACCTGATCGGGACGACCCTCTCGGGCTGGCTTACCGATCGCTACGACCCGCGCAAGCTGCTGTTTGTCTACTACGCGCTGCGTGGCCTGTCACTGATCTGGTTGCCTTACTCGGATTTCTCGCTGACCAGCCTGTCGCTGTTCGGTATGTTCTACGGACTGGACTGGATCGCCACCGTGCCACCAACCCTGCGTCTCGCGTCGGAGGCATTTGGCGACCGCGATGCACCGGTGGTGTTCGGGTGGATCGCTGCGGGACATCAGATCGGCGCCGCCAGCGCTGCATTGTTTGCCGGCTTTATGCGCACACAGGGCGGCAGTTACCTGCAGCCGTTCGTGATCGCTGGCGTGACCGGCCTGGTCGCTGCGGGTATTGCGTTGACTATCCGTCGCCGGCCGCATTCAGCCATGCCGCTCGCTGCCGCAGGCTGATTCAGGCCAACCGTGATTCAAGCCAATCGCGTCCCATTCGGCACTGCCCGCTCGATGGCGGTAAGTACAACGCCTTCTTCAGTATGAAAGCCGGTGAGCAGAAACTGCGAACGGAACGGTCCGATCTGCTTTTCAGGGAAATTGATCACGCCGACAATCTGGCGGCCGACTAAATCGTCGGCCTTGTACAGGGCCACAATCTGCGCGCTGGTTTTCTTCTCGCCGTAGGGTCCGAAATCCACCCACACTTTCCACGCCGGCTTGCGCGCTTCGGGAAACGGCTCCGCACGGATCACGGTGCCGGCGACAATTCGTACCTTCTCGAAATCGGTCCAGCTGATTTCATCCAACATCCCGTCTTTTTCTTCACTCATTGTTCGCACCTTATTTCTCTCGCCGCGTCTGCAACCAGTCGCGGCCCTGTTGCCACCAGTAACTCGCCTGTGCACCAAGATAACCGAACGGTCGATACGTGCTGCGCAAGCCGTAATCGGCAAACTGCGTCCAGCGATCGTCTCCTTCGGCAATCGCGCTTGCCAGCAGTTCACCAGCAGCACAGGTCGGTGCCAGCCCGTGCCCACCAAACGCCTGCGCCCACCACAAACCGTTGTCGTTGCCTCCGATCTGCGGCATCTGATGGCGTGCATAGCTCATCAGTCCCGACCATGCGTAATCGATTTGCACTCCTTTCAACTGGGGAAACACGCGCAACAGATCCTGCATCAGCAGTCGTTTCACAGCCTGCGGCGAACGGTTGCGTATCGAGATGCGACCGCCCCACAGCAATCGCGTATCGGGCAGCGCGCGGTAGTAGTCGAAAGCAAAACGCGTGTCATAGACAGCGGCGCGAGTGTGCAGGCATTCACCCATCCGTGCACCCAGCGGCTCGGTGACCATCACATAGGTCGCGATCGGCAAAATCGCGCGATCGATCGCCGGCTGCAGACCCGCGAGATAGCCGCCACAGGCCAGCACCACCTGATCGGCCATGACCACGCCCTGCGCAGTACGCAAGCACCACTGCGCCCCCTCACGAACAAGACTCATGACACCACTGCTTTCATGGATACGCACGCCCTGCCCGGTCGCCGCGGCAGCCAGACCAATCGCGTAGTTCAGCGGATGCAGGTGCAACGCATCGCGCTCGTACAACCCATCGTGATAACGCTCGCTGTGCACGCTTTCCCGCAGCTGTTGCTGCGGCAACCATTGCCACGATGAATCGTAGTGCTCTGCCAGCAGCTGCTGACGATGACGCAGCACGGCGGGATCGCGAAACCAATTGGCCCAGATCACGCCCTGATCCACGCAATCGCAGGCAATCGCGTAATCGGCAATCCGCCGACGAATCAGCTGAACAGCCTCCGTGGTGAGGTTGAACAACCCGCGCGCGCGCGACTCTCCCAGTTGATCGAGCAGCGATTGCTCACCCAGCGAATAGCCGCCAAAGACGAAACCGCCGTTGCGGCCGGACGCGCCGAAGCCGATCTGTTCGCGTTCCAGCAAGACGACATCGCGCATGCCACGCTCGGCCAGCCCCAATGCGCTATTCAAGCCCGCATAGCCGCCACCGATGATGGCGACACTCGCCCGCTTCGTACCCTGTAACAATGCATACGGTTCATACGGTGTGGCCGTAGCTCGGTAATAAGAAGCAGCTGCTAGCGTCATAGGTCAGTTGATCGGGATGGGGCACGCTGACTAAACATCGAGCATAACGCAGCAGCTGCCTTTGCTATTCCACCAGACTCACGCCCAGAGGTCGCTGATCGCTGCGGCCATGATCATCCACCACGCGTACGTTGTAACTGCCCGCTGTCTGCGGTTGCCACAGCAGTGACTCGCCAGGCACGCTGCGTCCGATATAGGCGTCGTTGACGAACCAGTACAACGCGTGGACGTCCGCGTCGGTTGTGGCGATAAAGGCGATGCGCTCCTCACCCAGCTGCTTCAAACGCATTGCATAGGTACTGCCAAGCAGCGGCGAGGTGATCTGCGGCGGATCGCCGTCGGGCTCGCCTGCGTTCTTGCAATCAGAATTTTGTGGCGGCTTGCGACGCGGAATACCCGCCTGCGCAAACACCTGCTGCAGATCAGACGGCCAGAATTCGTAGACCTCCACATGTGTGCGTTTTCCGGCATACGGCGGACACGCCGGCTGACTCGTCGCGTCATCGATCACCACCGGCCGGTGCACGTTGCTGACGCGGATCGGCGACTTGCCGGGGATGAACCAGGTCATGCCCTTTTGCGGGCACCACTGGTTGGGCAACTCACCGCTGGCCAGGCAAATCGGCACGCGCTTGAGATTGGCCGGCATATGCCGGATCGGCTCGGCCAACTGCTGACGCTCGGCTCGCAGCGCATCGATAATCTGGAAAAATAGCGGCGCGGCCGCGTCCGCGCCCACAAAGGCGGGATTGCCCGTGCTATCGAAATTGCCAATCCACACCACCAACACGTACGGCCCAAAACTGCCCGCCGTCCACGCATCACGGAACGCCCACGATGTGCCGGTTTTCCAATACACCGGCAGGCGCGACGGCTGCGCACCGGTGGTTTCATCCGGACGCGGATTCTGCCGCAGCATATCCATCACCATGAAGCTCGCCTCATCGCTGAGCAGGCGCGTGCCGGCGACCTGCGGATCGCTGCTGTTCAAGCGCAGCGGCCTGAGCTCACCCCGGTTGGCCAACATGGCATACAGGCCGCCAAGTTCCTGCATGGTCACCTCACCGCCACCCAGTACCAGAGCGAGGCCGTAATGCTTTTCGCTAGCCATGCGACTGATGCCGGCGGCGTGAAGGAACTCGTACAAGTCGGGCTGCTTGAGCTGTGATGCGATCCACACCGCCGGAATATTGCGACTGCGGATCAATGCATCAGTGGCTGTGATCGGCCCTAGAAAATGACCGTCGAAATTTTCCGGCGTATAGGGCCCGAAGGAGCTCGGCACATCGCGCAGTACGGTCTGCGGATGTAGCACGCCCTGATCGAAACCCAGTGCGTAAATGAAGGGCTTCAGCGTCGACCCCGGCGAGCGTTTGGCCAGCGTGCCGTTGACCTGCCCCTGGATGGAACGATCAAAATAATTCGCCGAGCCCACCATGGCCTTGACGCCCATATCGCGCGTGTCAATCAAAATTGCCGCCGCATTGCGGATGCCGCGCGAGTTGTTGCGCGCCACGTAAAGGGTGATCTGCCGTTCGAGGCTGTGCTGGATATCCAGATCGATGGTGGTGCCAACGCGAGAATCGCTGCTGCCGCCGGCGATCTGCCGAGCGGCAAGCACCTGCTCGACCGCTTGCGGTGCTTCGAACGGCAGCTGCGATAGTGGCCGCAGGTTCAGCGGTAACGCGAACAATGGTTTCAGCGAGACATCATCAGGATGGCTATGCAGCCAGCGCGCGTAGAGCCGATTGCGTGAAGCGGCGAGTTGCGGATTGATGATGTCGCCGTCGGCATCGGCGTTATGCGATGCACTCTGCAACCGGCGCGTCGGATCTTGCGGAATCACCGCCAGCGTCAGCGCCTCGGGCAAGCTCAGCTCGCCAGCCGATTTATTGAAATAGGCAAGACTGGCCGCACCCACACCCTCGACGTTGCGACCGTAAGGTGCGTCGTTGAGATAAGCCTCGAGAATCTGCTGCTTGGAATAAAACAACTCCAACTGCATCGCCCGCGTCACCTGCTGCAACTTGCCCCATGGCGAACGCGTATTGAGCTTCCACAACAGCCGAGCCAACTGCATGGTGATGGTGGAACCGCCCTGCGGATTGCCATGGCGCACATAGGTGACCCACGCGCCGCGCGCCAGACCGTAGGGATTGAAGCCTGGATGCCAGCGATACCAGCGATCTTCGTGCAGCAGCACCGCATCCTTCAGTTGAGGCGAGATGTCATGCAATGGCACCCACAGGCGATAACGATCGTCGCTGGCCAGGGTCAACCGCATCAGCCGGCCATGTTCGTCATAGACCGCCGTGGAGGACGGCAACCAGTCGCGCAGGCGCGGATGCGGCCATAGGCGACAGCCGATCAGCAGCATGGCGATCAGCGCAAAACCGACCAGCCAGTTCTGCCAACGATGCAACCAAGTGAAGCATGCGCGCCAAGTAGAAAGTAATAGAGACATCGTCGTCGACCGGACCATGCCATGAAGCTCAGGCCGCCCCCTTTCACGAATGAAAAGGGGGCGGCCATGATCATGGTCTGCTGATCATGGCTTGCTCACCACCGTCAGTACGCTGCCCCCGGGTGAGCGCGCCTGCACGCTGCGGTCGTACATCGACTCACCGTACGCCGGTGGCACGATGAACTTGCCGGCGTTGCTGGCCTTGATGCGATAGACGAACTCGCGCACGTCCGGTGTGGCCGTGCCGTAGATCACCACCCGATCCTCGCGGATGTCCGCATAGTCAGGCTGCCAGGTCGAGGTGGACAGACCGACCGGCGAGCGGAAGGCTTGCGGCTTCACCTCACTGTCGCCACCCTGATCCGCCTGGCTGTCCGTGTCGGCTTGCTGCTGATCGGTGACCGGTGGCGGTGGCTCGATCACCGGCTCGACGCCGCCCGGCAGCAGGTCGACGATCGCGACATCACCGACTCCATTGCTGCCCGTCGCGCGGATCTTGATATGCACATCGATCTCCTCGCCAACACTGATCTGATCAAGCGACTTGCCCTTGGTGTCGGTATAGTCACGCACGATTTCGATGCCGTCCTTGATTGCTTTGCCAGGCGCGTCGCTGTCGTAACCGCCCTGGCTGGCCACGTGCCATGCCGGCAGGCTGCTACCGTTGGAGAATCGCAGCTTCGCCGTGGCGGCGCTCCAGCTTCCGGCCTGCAGCAGGTTGCCCTGGATGGCGGCAATCGACTTGACCGTACCGTCGCCATGCACCTCGTCGATAGCCAGCTTGTCCAGCTCGCCCGCCGTCTGTGCCGCATAGGCATCCAGGGCCAGAATGGTCATGGACGCTGACAGGGTATTGAAGCGGTTCTGCGCCAGCGGCCAGGTGATGTTCTCCATCACCTGCGGTGACAGTGCCTTGGCCCGATCGGGGAAATACTTCGACAGCAGATAGAGCACGCTGGCATCGCGAGTCAGCGGATCGTAGTAGTACTGATACACGTAGGCATCGTTGGACAGTTTGCGTTCCAGCGCCTTCTGCGGTCCGGCAATCAGCTGGTTGGCCTCCTTGTCCTGTTTGAGCATTTCATAGGACGCCGCCAGCCATGCCGCAGCCAGATCACTCTTCCAGTCGTTGGGGAATGCTTCCTGCAGCCGCTTCTGCACGGCGGCCAGATCGTTGGTGGTGACATTGCCCTGGCGCGTCAGCAGGTATACGGCGTATGCGCGCTGGCGCAAGGCATCGAGCGAATCGAGGCTCTCGTCCGCCGCCAGCTGATGCAGATACTTGTTGCCCGCATCGAGCATGTCACCCGGCACGGCAACGCCGCGATCTCGCGCTTCCAGCAAAAAGTGCATCGCATAGGCCGACACGAACGGTTCGGAATCCGGGGTGGCAGACCACACGCCGAAACCACCCTGCCCGTTCTGGCGCGAATGCAGCACGTCGAGGAAATGCGCCAGCGCCTCGTCATTACTGATTTTCTTTTCACTGAAAGCCGGCTGCAGGGCATGAGTGAACACGGGAACCACCGGCCACTTTGCCAGCACCAACTGCGGCATGGCCGCACTAACCAGCTGCTCGCTGCAGTAGTTCTGGTAGTTCACCAGATAGCTGGTCAGACCCTCGGCCAGCACCACCGGCAAAGTGGATATCGCGGCATCGCGTGAGGCGTAGGCGTCATACAACTTGCGCAGATCCGGCACCTCGACCTTGCTGTGAGCGTCGACGCGGCCGACGTCTACCTGGGTGCGATAAGCCGATGCTGGCCGCACCGAAAGATCGACACTTTGCCTGGCCGACTTGTCGCCATAGCCGGCGGTAAAGGCCAGATTGCCCGAGCCGAGCGTGCTGGTTGCCTTGACGTGGAAGATCACCACACCTTCGCGCATCTCGCCCAGTGCCAGGCTCTGCGTGGTGTTGCCGATGACCTGCAGTTGCGGACCGGTCTTCAACGTGACGACCACGGGAACCTGCTTGCCGTTGAGGCCAGTCAGGTTGTTCGCCACGCCGACACTGACCTCCGCCTCATCGCCGGGTGCCAGCGTGGTGGGTACGTTCGGCGACAGCACGAAGTCGCCGCGCACGGTGGTCGATCCCTCGAAGGTGCCGATGCGGTCCGGCGAGACGGATACCGCCATCACACGCAGCTTGCCGTTGAAGTAATCCGGCACGGTGTAGCTGAAATCCTTTTCGCCATCGACATCGACGATGCCGGACCAGTACACCACCGGCTTGTCGCGCTTGCGCTTGAACGGGTTGAGCTGACGGCCGATCGCGCCGTCGGCATCGCCACCCGGTGCCGCCATCGCCATCAGCTTCTCGAAGTCCGGCAGGATCAAGTCGAGGATCTGCGAGGTTCCGACTTCCAGCATGCGTTTGCGGAAGAAGAATTTCAGCGGATCGCCGAGCTTGTAGCGCGCGACCTGCAGGATGCCCTCGTCCACGGCAAACACCACCGCCTTCGTCGGCTGGGTCGAATGCAGTTTCAGGGTCAGCGTTTGACCGGGTTTAACCAGCGCAGGCGAATCCACCGTGATCGGATTGCGCCGTGCATCGAGGTTGACCGAGAACGGTACCACACCGTAGCTCAGCGGACTCATGAACACTTCATCCGACGACGGATCGCGGATGTATTGCACGTTGATGTAGCCGTTGCCCTCGAAATCCGCGGGCACGGTAATGTGCTGTACCGAGCTGGTGGTGTCGGCATGGAACCACGCGTGCGCGTAAACCTTGTCGCGCTCGATGGTGATCAGACCACTGCCGGCATACGGCGCACGAATGGCGATTTCGACCGGCTCGCCCTGAGCGTAGTCCTGCTTGCTGAGGTTCAACTGCAGCTCGGCGTTGCGATCCAGCGAGCGCGAAATATTGGCATCGCCGGCTACCGAATATTCGACGCGATTCACTTCGGTGCGATCGGACGAGCGACGGATGACCAGCGCGTAATTACCGGGCTTGTCGGTCGGCAACGCGTAATCGAGACCGGACGCCGGAATTGCCAGCGGCTGCTCACTGATCGCGATCTCCTTGAGCTTGGAGTCGTATTTATAGACGCCCGAATCCTGCTTGGTCAGCACGGAGACAAAACGCCGTTCGATCAGCTGTGCTTTTAGATCGCTGAGCGCAAAGGCTTTCGCCTGCGGATTGATCGCGACCAGATGCACGACCCGCGGGCTGTCACGTTTGACGTAATCGAGGTTGTCTACCGCCTTGTAACCGACCAGCCAGTCGTTGCGGGACACCAGCGTCTGCGCCGCGGCTGCCACGCTACGACCACCCTCGGCTTCGTACGCCTTGCTGAGGAAATACAGCTGGTACGTGGCGTCGGCGTATTTCTTCAGATCGAGATCAAATTCGGCATGACCCTTGTCGTCGGTCTTGCCATCCTGCAGGGCTTCTTCATAGCCCTCCTTGGCCCGGCGCACGTCGTAGAAATGGTAGTCGGGCCAGCTGTGGAACGCGGGCCACGCGGGACGCAAGGTCAGCGACGCTTCGACGCGACGATCGGCCGCCGGCGTACCGAACAAGTTTTGCACGTCGACGATGCCCTTGAGCTGATCGGGCTTCACCCAGCCTTCGGGTACCTGCTCGGAAAGCTTGGCGCTGACCTTCATGCGATCGGGCAGGAACTCCTTCACTTGCACTGTTGTCGTGCCGATCTGCGCGTCGGCCTTACCGTCCTTCACAATGTACAGGTTCACCGTCCAGGTGCCGGTCGGCGCGGTTTCGGCCGGCGTGTAATCGAGCTCGCCAAAGCCGGAAGCATCCATGGTCAGCGGGATTTGCTTGACCGTGACGCCGCGTGGATCGACGACTTCCGCCTGTAGCGGAATACCGGCCACGCTGCGTGTCCAGCTGGCTGCGCGTACGATCAGGCCGATATGGAAGAGGTCGCCCGGGCGATAGATGCCGCGATCGGAAAACAGATAACCCGACAGTTGGCCCTGATTCAACGCGTTGCGCTCACCGCCGATATCGAAGCGCGAATAATCGAGCTGGCGATCCGCGCCGCCGATCGGCAGAAAGGACAGATCATCGCCCTTCTTCACCACATACATCACCGGCTTCTTTTCGCGGTCCAGGCCCTTGAAGGTCGGGAAGTGCACCACGCCATCGGCGCTGGTGGCCTGCGCGTATAGCGTCTGGCCGTTCACGGCAAGCACGGAAACGCTGGCTTCGCCTACCGGCTGGCCAGTATGAATCGACTGCACGAAAACGTCCTGGCTGCCGTCAAGCGAACGCTTCACCAGCATGCCAAGATCAGTTACCACGATCAGACGCGTATCGGTCGGCATTGGCGCGTTGTCGGCACTGCCGTCATCAGCTTGGTCGCCATCAGCCTGATCGTCAGCGCCTTGATCGCTACTATCGGCCCCGCTGTTATCGGCCTCGTCCGCACTATCGTCAGTGGCCGAGCTGTCATCGCTCGCCGGCTGGTCACCCGGCGCCTGTGCAGTCCCTTGCAACGCGCGCGCTTTTGCCTTGGCGGCAGCATCTGCCTTCTTTTTTTCGGCGGCCGGATCGTAGCCAGACAGGTGCAGCAGGAATACGCCGCGCTTGCCGTCTTTCAGATACTGACCAAGGTCGACACCCTCGTAATGCGCCTTACCCGGGTCGGTCTTCGGAAACGCCTGCTTTTGCTCGAAGCGCTCAACGATATGGTCTTCGCTGAAACCGTACATGAGCTCGGGATGGCTATAAGTGCCCTGATTGAGGCTGACCAGATGCTGCAGCTGGTCGGGTAGTACGCGGCCGATTTCCAGCTGCATGCCAGGCAGATTGCGCGACACTACCGACAGGCGTTTGCTGCCGCTCAGCGAGAGCAGCGAGCCGTCGGCCATGAAGCGCAGCAGCTTGGGATAATCCGGCACGGTAAACGTTTGTGCCGTCGGTTTGCCCAGCACATAGCCACCAAAAGATTTCAACCCTGTACCGACATGCACGTAGATCCGCTGACCGGGTTCCGCGTGGTACTTGAAGCTCTGCAGCGTCGCGAAATCGTCTTCGGTCGGTACCAACTCGATCGGCAGCGGCTGTGATTTCCGCAGGACAGCCTCACTCACCTCCGACACGTCCCAGCCATAAGGCGCATCGTCGTCTGCCTGGTCTCCCTGATTCGAATCCGCACCGTCCTTTTTGCGCGGCAGTACCCAGGCTTTGGTCAGACCGGAAAGATCGCTGCCGCGCACCTTGCCGCTGGCATTGATTACCAGCACCTGTTCGGGTTCGTACTTGTCGTTGTCGACCAGGGTCGGACTGATGTCCTGCAGCGACAAGCTATACAGGCCTGGCACGCGAATACGCGATTGCAGCGGGTCAGGCGTGCCGTCACCGCCGCGCGAGCTGCGCACGCCGCTGTCCAGTTTCAGCAGTACCGCACCATCGTCGCGTGGCAGATCCAGCGGCTGCGAATGCACCCACGCATTGAGCTTGAAAGCATCATAGGTGACCGTGAATTTAAGCGGCGTGCCCGGCTTGCCGTCCTTGTCGGCCAACGCGATGGCAATGCGCTTTTCAAACTGCGCGGTGTCCACTGGGTAGTTGAAATTGACCGGAACGATGGTGGTCTTCGCCGTCGGATCCTGCGGGTCCTGATAGAACTCACCATTACCAAATTTTGCCGTGAACGCCGGCAGATCAACAGCGAGATGGTCGTCCGCCATCAACACATGCGGCGCGAATGCATCCGCCGTGTCGAAACGCACCTCGATATGCGCGCCAACCGGCCAGTCCTCGGCGGGAACAAAACGCAACGTGTGGTCGTCGGTCCAGCTCCATGCGCCTTTGAGCGCCGGATGCATGGTAATGCCCTTGCTGACCGGTTTGCCCACCAACTCAATCGGTGCGGCCGAGGCTGAGAAAGCGACGTCGAGGGGATGAATGGTGATCTTGGGTGTGCCGTCTGGCTGCGTCACATAGTCGGTCAGCGCCGGTACTTTCGCCTGAAAAGTAATGCGCTCCGGCTCAATCGGCTTGGGGCGATGCTGGTACCACTGCCAGCCGAACCAGGCAGCGATGATAAACAGCACGGTAGCGAGAAATCCGCCGGCAAATTGCCTTGGCTTGCGCTTGATCGCCGCGCCCGTAGCCGGCGCCCAGGTCGGTGCCGACCATGACACATTGCCGAGAACCGGCCGCAGAATCCAGCCCAGCCCGCGGAACAACCCGCGCACAAGGCGCACCGGCAACATAAGCAGAAACCGCAGCAGATCCATGACGTCCCCTTTCCTTCATCCGTTGATAGCAACGACGATATCTTCCAACCGCCATCACCGCAGCCTTGAGCAAGGCACAATGACGGCGATTCTTCCTAATGTCCCCATGCACTCTGCGCGTTGAAAATGGCAGGATGCGGCGCTGATTCTGACATGCGGCGGACGGCTGTAACAGCCAGCGCAGGTCTCGTCCGCAAGTACTCAAAAGCAACGGGCCGAGATTCTGAGAATGTCGGCCCGTTGTTTATATTGGCAGTGGATGCAGCGCTATCTATCCATTTGCACGGATCGCAGGTGAAGTTAAAGCTTACCGACGAATTCGCGCACCACGGAAGCCAACGTCGGATCCTGCATCGCCATATGCATGGTGGCGCGCACCAGGCCGGCCTTGTTGCCGCAATCGAATCGTATGCCTTCGAAGCGATAGGCCAGAACCTTGCCCTGCTCTTTCAGCAACGCTTCGATCGCGTCGGTAAGCTGGATCTCGCCACCGGCGCCCGGCGTTGTCTGTTCCAGCAACTCGAAGATACGACCCGGCAGTACATAGCGTCCCACAACCGCCAGATTGGACGGCGCGTCGGCCGGCTTCGGCTTCTCCACCATATGACGGATTTGCGCGCTGCGATCGTCGATCGGCGTGGCATCAACGATGCCGTACTTGTCTGTGTCGTTGTGCGGCACCTCTTCGACGGCGATCACGCCGGCGTCCTGCGCATTGGCCAATTCGGCCATCTGCCGCAGGGCGCCCTTACCGGTACCTATCTTGCCGTTCCAGATCAGATCGTCGGGCAGCACGACACCAAATGGCTCATTGCCGACAACCGGTTTGGCGCAAAGCACCGCGTGGCCGAGGCCAAATGCTTCGGGCTGGGTAACAAAGATAGCCCGCACGTGCGGGGGGAGCGTCCCCTGTACCAGCGCCAACAACTCGTCCTTACCCTTTTCTTCGAGCTTCGCTTCAAGCTCGTAGGCTTTGTCGAAATAGTCAGCGATAGCGTGCTTGTAGCGGTTAGTGACAAAGATCAACGTATCGGCGCCAGCATCGACGGCCTCGTCGACCGCATACTGAATCAGCGGTTTGTCCAGCACTGGCAGCATTTCCTTGGCCACGACCTTGGTGGCTGGAAGAAAACGCGTACCGAGTCCGGCTACGGGAAAGACGACCTTGCGCAGAGGTTTGCTCACTCACTTTTCTCCGGATTGATGCGGCGTATCGAAACCACGTTATCGGGCTGCGCGACCTCGGTCCAGCGGAACGAGGGCAATAAACTCGACACGCAGCGTCGAAGTTCTTCTTCATCGAAAATCTCGGCGGCTTCGGTCGCCTTGTTCAGCAACGCCTGCAGCAGATCCCACGATACTTCGCGATGCTGCGCGAGGAAGATTTTTGCGTGCTCCGTCGCGCTGTAGTTTTCCAGCGGGTGGAACAATTCCTCGAACAACTTCTCACCGGCGCGAAGACCCGTATAGACGATCGGAATCTCGGTGCCCGGCTTCTTGCCGGCAAGACGAATCATCTGCTCGGCCAGATCGCGGATCTTTACCGGCTCACCCATATCGAGCGCAAAAATCTCTCCGCCCTTGCCAATGCTGGCCGCCTGCAAAATCAGCTGACAGGCTTCGGGAATCGTCATGAAGTAACGCGATATTTCCGGGTGGGTCACCGTGATCGGACCGCCGTCCAGGATCTGCTGCCGGAATAGCGGAACGACGGAACCGGCCGAATCCAGCACATTGCCAAAACGAACCGTCATGAAACGCGTATCGGCATGCGCGTTGAGGTTCTGGCAATAGATTTCGGCGACACGTTTGCAGGCGCCCATGACGCTGGTCGGGTTCACCGCCTTGTCGGTGGAGATCAGCACAAAGCACTCAACGCCAGTCTCACGGGCCAGGTCGGCCACGGTGCGCGTGCCCAACACGTTGTTACGGAATGCCGAGCGCAACTGCGCCTGCAACATCGGTACATGCTTGTAAGCGGCAGCATGGAAAATCACCTGCGGCTTGGTTTCCACAAAGGCCTTCTGCATGGCCGCATAGTCGCCGCAATTGGCCAGAATGCCTTCGAAGATCAGCTCCGGAAAATCCGCGCGCAGTTCCTGAGTGATGCGATAGAGGTTGTATTCGCTCTGCTCGACGACAATCAGCGACTGCGCACCAAGCCGGGCGATCTGTCGGCACAACTCCGAGCCGATCGATCCGCCGCCGCCGGTCACCAGTACGCGGCGCGCGGTGAGCGTTTCACGAATAGCCGTCCAATCCAGCTCTACCGCGTCACGACCGAGCAGATCCTCGATCGCTACTTCCTTGATCTGGTTGAACTGTGCGCGCCCAGCGACAACGTCTTCGAGCCGCGGAATCGTCCGATACGGCAGACCGGTGCCATCGCAGAGCGCCACGATCCGACGCATTTCGTTGGTCGACGCTCCAGGGAGCGCGATCAACAGCATCTGCACTGCGGCCTCGCGCGCCACTTCCGGCAGTTCGTCAAAACGGCCAAGCACGGGATGACCATTGATGCTGGCGCCGCGCAGGCTGGGCTTGTCGTCGACAAAGCCGACCACGGCATAACGGCTGTCTCGACGGAGGTCGCGCGAAAGTACCTCGCCTGCACGGTCCGCGCCCACAATCATGACTCGCTTCACTTCATGATTTTGCAGCAGTTCGCGACGACTGTCTTTCCAGAAACGATAGGCCAGTCGAGGCAAGCCAAGCAGGGCACCCAACACCAGCGGGTACAGCAGGAACGTGGTACGAGGCACACCCTCAAGACGGTCATAGAGGAATAACGACAGGCCGATCCCCAATGCTCCGATCACCACGGCGCGCGCAATGTTCCACAAGTCCGGGAGGCTCGCGAAACGCCACACGCTTTTGTAAAGACCGGTCCAGCGCAGGATCAGGCCCTGCACCAGCAGCACGATCGGAAACTCAAGCAGCTGGAAGCTGATGATCTCGGACGGATTGAAGGCGTAACGCAACATCTTCGCGATCCACCATGCCAGCGCCGTCATCGCCAGGTCGTGAGCCACGACCGCGACACGCGGATGGATGAAGCCAACGAGTTTACGCAGCGACATGGCGTTCCTTTGGAAGGTTGCGCCGCAAGTAGCGGCGTTTGAGCGTCAGCCACAAGGCCGCCGCACATAGATAGAACGCAATGGTAATCGGCAAAGCAATATTCAGATGACTGAACGCCAACCAGGTGAACGGTCCAGCCAGCAACAGATTCCAGCCCAGGTAGCGAGCATCTGTCTGGCCATGCCTACCGCCCCCATGCCGGGTCATCCATTGGTACAGATGTTCTCGATGCGGGCTATACCACCGCCGGCCTCTGAACATTCGCATCACTAATGTCAACGTAGCATCAAGCAAAAACGCGGACGAGAGTATCAAGAGCGGCCACAGCATGGCGTGATCCAGCCGCCATAACATCGCACTGAAGGCAAAAATAAGCAGGCCGATGCTGCCGCTGCCAACATCACCCATGAAGATTCGTGCCGGCGGCCGGTTGTACAACCAGAACCCAAAAGCAGATGCGGCCAACGCGGCAGTGGCGCATGCCAGTGCAGGCTGCGCCAAAGACCAACTCATCCAAGCCAACCCGGCAGCAACGAAGATGGTCTGCTGCGCCAGCAGCCCATCGATGCCATCCATGAAGTTGTGCAGATTGATGCTCCAGGCGCCAGCCCCGAGTAACAGCGGCAACCACCACCACGACAGCCCCGTGGCCAACAAGACCCCGGAAAACATCAGAACCGCCAGCAGCTGCGCACCAAAGCGGGGCAGCACCGGCAGCGGGCGGTGATCGTCCCACCAGCCGACAAATGCCACCAGGGCAAAGGCCATGGCGAGACTGATCACGACACTGGCAGGCCATGGCGCCGAAAGGCTGAGCAAGGCACCGGGAATGCAGATCAGCAGTGCGATAACCACGCCAATACCACCACCACGAGGCGTGGGAACACGGTGCGAGCGACGCTGTCCGGGCTGATCGAGCATGCCGCGTCGGTGTGCGTATACGATAGCGCCGCGCACTAGAAGCAGCGTGATGACGAAAGCGGCAAGTAGCCATCCGACGGCAAGCGGAATCCTCATATCACTCGCTGGCAACGCCGTGGATCGGACGGATCGTGCCCCAACTCTTGCAGCTCGGGCACTGCCAGTGATGCGCCTTGGCCCCGAAGCCGCAGCGGCTGCAGCGATACATCGCCTGGCCTTCCAACAGCTTTTTGGTGAGATCGCGCAGGATCAGGAAATTTTCACGCGCCTCACCTTCAATCTTGTCCATCGTCGCGTCGATCAATGCCATCAGGCCGCGTACCGAGGGGCGCTGACGCAACTGCGAGGTCAGAAAATCGATCGCTGCGCGTTCACCGTCACGCTGACGATAGATATGTGCCAAGGCCAGCACGGGGGAAATACCGTGATAACGGCTCAGCATCTCGCGCAGAAAAGATTCGGCGCGATCCATCTGCTGCGAACGGGCGTAGCTATTGAGAAGCGGCGGCAGAATTTCCGGTGTAAACGCTATATCCGCGTTGACCGCAGCCTCGTAGGCAACCACTGCATCGGCGTGACGGTCGTCCTCCGACTGCAGGCGGCCAGTCAGCATAAAGGCGCGGACGCAGTCGGGCTGACACTCAAAAGCCTGGCGCAAATAGTCACGCGCCTCGCCACGGGCACCATGCTGTCGGGCACGATCAGCCAGCTCACAAAAGAACTGAGCCTTCATCGACGCTTCGTCCTCGCCCGTCATCACTTCCAGACGGCGCGTGTGCTCAATGGCCTTGTGCCAGTCCCGTTCGTGTTGGTAGATCGCAATTAAATGCCGCAATGCCGATGGCGCATGCGCGTCCATCGCCACCAGATCGGAGAACAGTGCTTCGGCGCGATCAAGCAGGCCGGCGCGCATGTAATCCTCGCCCAGTTCCAGCAACGCGACCGTTTTCATGGCATCGGACAGACCCGGACGCGACACCAGATGCTGATGCAGGCGAATCGCCCGATCCACTTCACCGCGACGGCGAAAAAGATTGCCCAGCGCCAGGTGGGTTTCCACCGTGTCGCGGTTGTATTCGGCTAACTTGAGGAAAACCTCGATCGCCTTGTCCTGCTCTTCATTGAGCAGGTAGTTCAAACCGCGGAAGTAATCCGACGAGAGCTCGCTGACTTCCGCACCTGATCGCTTTGCGCCCATCCGACGGGAGGCCAACCAGCCGAGAATGAAAGCTACCGGCACCAGCAGAACCAGCACGTACGGATAGTTCATGCAGTGGCCGGCGACTTCTTTTCGCTGTCGCGCAATTGCTGTCGACGCTCACGGCGCTGGCGAGAACTCACGCCAAGCCACGCCGTCAGTCCGCCGAGCAGCCAACCGATAACCAGCACGCAGAGCAATGCGGCGCCTTTGGGGAGCTGGACCCTGGCAAATGCAAGGTCGTAACTGACCAAATCGGCATTGAGCGCGCCGACCACGATGCCCGCAGCCACGAAGATGACAAGAATAAACAGGACGAGTAAACGCATGACCGGACTTTACCCGATTGACCGCGACAGGCACAGGTATTGCCTTCACCTATAGTGGTGATGATTCAGACCTTTAACAGGCTCGAATCCCGTGAATCAAGGCTTCGTGCATAAAAAAGGCAGGACCGACCAAAGTCGCCTGCCCTGATAAACCTGGATGAATGCCTTAGGCGCCAGTCTGTTCGAGATGCAGATTCACACGCTCGCGCAGCTCTTTGCCCGGCTTGAAATGTGGAACGTGCTTGCCCGGCAATGCCACTGCATCGCCTGACTTGGGATTACGCCCCATGCGCGGCGGCCGATAGTGCAGCGCGAAGCTTCCAAAGCCACGCACTTCAATACGTTCACCGTGAGCCAATGCATGGCTCATCTGTTCGATTACGCTTTTGACGGCCAATTCGACGTCAGCAAACGCAAGATGGGTCTGACGCCTTGCCAGCGCCTCGATCAATTCGGATTTGGTCATGGGACCCCAATGTCCGTGACGTTAAACAACGGGGCGGCGAAGTGCCGCCCCGCATCATGCTATCGCAAGTGACGATCAATCGGCCTTGTCGAACTGTTCCTTCAACAGAGCGCCGAGCTTGGTCGTACCGGTGGAGGCAGAGGCATAGTCAGCCACCGGCGCTTCGGGTACATCTTCCTCGTCCTTCGCGCGGATCGAGAGCGCCAGCTGGCGACCCTTGCGATCCATGCCGGTGAACTTGGCTTCGACCTTGTCGCCGACCTTCAAATGCTCGGTGGCATCCTCGATACGCTCCTTGGCGATATCGTTGGCGCGCAAGTAACCCTCGACGCCTTCGCCCAGATCGATCAATGCACCCTTGGCATCAACTTCCTTGACGATACCGTTGACGATCGCGCCACGCGGATTCGCTGCCATGAACTGGCCAAACGGATCCTGCTCCATCTGCTTGATGCCAAGCGAGATGCGCTCACGCTCCGGATCAACAGCCAGCACCACGGCCTCGATCTCGTCGCCCTTCTTGAAGTTGCGCACCAGCTCTTCGCCGGTCACCTGCCAGGAGATATCGGACAGATGCACCAGACCATCGATGCCACCGTCCAGGCCGATGAACACGCCAAAGTCGGTGATCGACTTGATCTGGCCGGACACCTTGTCGCCCTTCTTGTGCATGGCGGCGAAGGCTTCCCACGGGTTCGAGCGGGTCTGCTTGATACCCAGCGAGATGCGGCGACGCTCCTCGTCCACGTCCAGCACGGTGACTTCGGTTTCGTCACCAACCTGAACCACCTTGGCCGGGTTGACGTTCTTGTTGGTCCAATCCATCTCGGAAACGTGCACCAGACCTTCCACGCCTGGCTCGATCTCGACGAAGCAGCCGTAATCGGTGACGTTGGAAACCTTGCCGAACAGGCGGCTGCCGACCGGGTAACGACGGGCAATGGCAACCCACGGATCGTCGCCCAGCTGCTTCAGGCCGAGCGAAACGCGGTTGCGCTCCTTGTCATACTTAAGCACGCGCACGTCCAGCTCGTCGCCGACGTTGACCACTTCGGACGGATGACGAACGCGCTTCCACGCCATGTCGGTGATGTGCAGCAGGCCGTCGATACCGCCCAGATCCACGAACGCGCCGTAGTCGGTCAGGTTCTTGACGGTGCCCTTGACCACCGCACCTTCGGTCAGGCGCTCAAGCAACTGCTCGCGCTCGGCGGAGAACTCGGTCTCGACGACGGCACGACGGCTGACCACCACGTTGTTGCGCTTGCGATCGAGCTTGATGATCTTGAACTCGAGTTCCTTGCCCTCGAGGAAAACCGGGTCACGGACCGGGCGCACATCGACCAGCGAGCCCGGCAGGAATGCGCGGACGTCCTTGATGTCGACCGTGAAGCCGCCCTTGACCTTACCGGAGATGAGACCAACGATGGTCTCTTCCTTGTCGAACGCATGCTCGAGATCGTCCCACACCATCGAGCGCTTGGCTTTCTCGCGCGACAGCTTGGTTTCGCCGAAACCGTCTTCCAAAGCTTCGAGGGCAACCTTCACCTCGTCGCCTACCTGCACCTCAAGGACGCCCTGCTCATCGCGGAACTGCTCGATGGGGACAATGCCTTCGCTCTTCAGGCCGGCGTTGATCACGACGACGTCATTGCGGATTTCCACAACGATACCGGTGACGATGGCGCCAGGCTTCAGCTTGGAGATGGCCTGCTGGCTCTGTTCAAACAGTTCGGCAAAACTTTCAGTCATGTTGATTCCATAGTGGGAAAAGACCGCGGCTCGCTGCGCTTTACTTAAGGTTGCGCACGTACCGGCCGGTCCACCGGTTGAGGGCAAGTTCGGGTGGTTCCCGCAGGAACAACAACCCTTGTCACCGTTGGCCAAAATCCCTGCCTCACTTCTCTCAAGCGAGAAGCTTTGCCAGGGACGAGAAACCGCAATGCCGCTGTTTACAGCTGCACCACGGCGAGTACTTTCGCGACGACGTCCTCGATGCCCATGCCAGTGGTGTCGATCAGCAAGGCATCTTCGGCAGGTTTGAGCGGCGCGACCGCACGCGATGCATCGCGGCTGTCACGCGCCTCAATTTCGCGCTGAAGGCCGGCTAGTGTAACGCTAAGTCCCTTTTCCTTCAACTGCTTATAGCGTCTTTTCGCTCGTTCGGAGGCGCTCGCGGTGAGGAACACCTTGAACGCCGCATCAGGGAAGATCACGGTACCCATATCGCGCCCGTCGGCCACCAGCCCCGGTGGCCGACGAAAGCCCAGTTGCAAGGCCACCAAGGCTTCACGCACCGATGGCACCGAAGCGATCGCCGAAGCCGCGGCACCGGCAGTCTCGGTGCGCAGCTCGTCCGTGGCGTCATGACTATTGACGATAACCCGCGTCTCCCCACCGTCAGGCGACGCGCTGAACTTGATGCGCGTGGTTTGGGCGCAACGGGTTACTGCGTCCACATCCGACAGGTCCAGCCCCTCCATGCCGGCGGCATACCCCACCGCGCGATAAAGAGCACCGGAATCGAGCAAACGCCAGCCCAGATGTTGCGCGACCAGTGCGCTGATCGTGCCCTTGCCTGATCCCGATGGCCCATCGATGGTGAGAACGGGCGCGGGCAAGGCATGGCTCATGGAGATTCCTGATTCAGAAGAAAGACCGAAGTTTAACGCGTGCACCGTCTCGTTGACCCCGACTGAGTCGCGTGTTATCAAACAAGTACGCTTGGTTCGCAAGCTTTTCCGCCTCTTTTCATGACCGATCTTATGACCGATCTTCGCCGCGAGTTCGAACAGGCTGCTGAGGATATTCAGCGATTCGGCAAGCGCCCCGACAACGACACCTTGCTGAAGCTTTATGCGCTCTACAAGCAAGGTTCGAAGGGCGATCTCAGTGGAGCGCAGCCAGGGTTTTTCGATTTCATTGGCACAGCGAAACACGAGGCGTGGGCCAAGCTGCATGGTGTATCCGAGGAAGACGCGATGCGTCGCTATATCGCTCTGGTGCATCAATTGCTGGCCTGAAAAAGCTACGCCTCAAACGTAGAGCTTGCTTTCCGCCCTCAAACACCGGCACATTCATACGATTGTTTGAACCGGCCTCGATCGCATGAACTATCCGCATCTGTTCGCTCCGCTGAATCTGGGTCACGTCACCCTGCCCAATCGCATCCTGATGGGCTCCATGCATACGGGGCTGGAAGACAAGGCCAGCGACTACGACAAGCTCGCCACCTACTTCGCCGAACGCGCCCGCGGCGGCGTGGGCCTGATGGTGACCGGCGGCATTGCCCCCAGCATTCGCGGCTGGCTGAAGCCGTTCGGAGGTCGCCTGTCGATGCCATGGCACAAGCCGCGCCATCGCAAATTGACCAATGCTGTACACGCCGAAGGCGGACTTATCTGCATGCAGATATTGCATGCAGGGCGCTATGGCTATCACCCACTCTCGGTGGCACCCTCGAAGATCAAGTCACCGATCACGCCTTTCACTCCGAGCGCGCTGTCATCGCGTGGTGTAGAGCAAACCATCAAGGATTTCGTGCGTTGCGCGAAACTGGCACAGGAGGCTGGCTACGACGGCATCGAGGTGATGGGTTCGGAAGGCTATCTGATCAACCAGTTCATTGCCGCGCGCACCAATCAGCGCAGCGACGCCTGGGGCGGCGACGCTGCGAGCCGCATGCGCCTGCCGATTGAAATCGTTCGCCGCACGCGCGAAGCCGTGGGCAAGAATTTCATCATCATCTATCGCCTGTCGATGCTCGATCTGGTCGAGGGCGGTCAGGACTGGGACGAGATCGTCACGCTGGCCAAGGCTATCGAAGCAGCCGGTGCCAGCATCATCAATACCGGCATCGGCTGGCACGAAGCGCGCGTACCCACCATCGTTACCAGCGTGCCGCGCGGCGGCTTTGCCTGGGTCACCAAAAAGCTCAAGGGTGAGGTGGCCATTCCGCTGATCACCACCAACCGCATCAATATGCCGGACGTGGCTGAAGACATTCTTGCCGATGGTGCCGCCGACATGGTGTCGATGGCGCGGCCGCTGCTGGCCGACCCGGAATGGGCAAGCAAGGCCAAAGCCGGACGCGGTGATCGCATCAATACCTGCATCGCCTGCAATCAGGCCTGCCTTGATCACGTGTTTCAGAACAAGCACGCCAGCTGTTTGGTCAATCCACGCGCCTGCCATGAAACCGAACTCGTTATCTCACCGACCTCGAAACGCAAACGCATCGCCGTGGTCGGCGCAGGCCCCGCCGGCCTCGCTTGCGCCAGCACACTTGGCGAGCGCGGCCATGCGGTGACGCTGATCGACAAGGCGCAGGAGATCGGCGGCCAGTTCAATTACGCCAAGCAGATACCCGGCAAGGAAGAGTTTTACGAAACACTGCGCTACTTTGGTCATCAGCTCAGCGACAACGGCGTTGATGTGCAACTCGGGCAGACCGCCGATGCGGTATCGCTGATTGCCGGCGGTTATGACGAGGTAGTGATTGCCACTGGCATCACCCCTAGGACCATAAGTTTTCCCGGCAGCGATGACGCCCGTGTCTTCAGCTACCTGGATGTTCTGGCTCGCCATGTGCCGGTTGGTTCGAAAGTCGCCATCATCGGCGCTGGCGGTATCGGTTTTGATGTGGCCGAGTTTCTGGTCGAAAACGCCCCCTCGCCCACCACGGACGTTGCCCGCTGGACCCATGAATGGGGTGTGGATATGCAGCTGGCGTCTCGCGGAGGCCTGCAGAAGCCGCAACCGGAATCACCCGCTCGCCAGATCTGGCTACTGCAACGCAGCGAGGGTCGCCCGGGTGGGCGATTGAACAAAACCAGCGGTTGGGTGCATCGCGCCACGCTCAAGGCCAAACGGGTCGAAATGCTGGGTAGCGTGAGTTATGAGCGCTTCGACGAACATGGCTTGCACATCACCGTCGATGGCGCACCTCAAGTGCTTCCAGTCGATAACGTGGTGATCTGCGCCGGTCAGGAGCCCAATCGACGACTGGCTGACGATCTGATCGCGGCCGGCATCAAGGTTCATGTCATCGGCGGTGCCGACGTCGCCGCCGAACTCGATGCGAAACGGGCTATTGCGCAAGGTACCGAGCTGGCCAGCAGGCTTTAGCTTTGGCCGCAGCGCTCAAGATGGCCCCGCGAGCGGAGTGCGGGAACCGGAAACTATCCGCAAACCCAAAAAAGAACGCCCCGCGATTGCAACGCATCAACATGGGTCAGGGGGGAGATGACCAGATGTCGTATTTAGCGTTGCCGCGGGGCGAGGGCCACTGCCGCTAGGGGGAGGGGAAGCGACAGGACGAGCGGGATTATCTGATCGACGTGTTAAAGCATCCAATATATATTTAGCGAATCATTTATTCGATATCGCTATATGTTTGATTTCCGCCAGCTGCGCTATTTCATTGCGGTCGCCGAGGAGCTCAGCTTTACTCGCGCGGCCATACGCCTGCATCTCTCCCAACCCCCGCTCTCTCAGCAGATCCAATCACTGGAGCAGGATCTGGGCGTGCGCCTGCTCGAACGCAACAAGCGCAACGTGGCGCTGACCGAGCCAGGCAAGATTTTTCTGGAACAGGCACGACAGATTCTCGCCAAGGCTGACGAAGCTCGCAGCCACGTGGTCGCTGCCGCCGCGGGTTATAGCGGGCAGCTGCGTCTGGCGTATACGGTTTCGGTGTCGTTCCATCCTGCCTTGCCGCAGACGCTGCTGCGCTATGGCCAGATCGCACCGAACGTCCGTTTGCAGCTGAGCGAGATGTATACCGAACCGCAATTTGCCGCGCTGTTGGCGGGTCAGATCGATGTCGGTTTCGTTCGCGATGAGCCGCTGCATGCTCAGGATGCGCGCGGTTTGCGGCTTCGGGTCATCGATCGTGAGCCCCTGCTGCTTGCTGTACCTATCGGCCACCCCTTGGCGGGCCGCAAAAGTCTGCGGTTAATCGAAGTCGCCGGCGACGCTTTTATTTCGCAGCCGCGTGAACTGGCAGCGACGCTGTACGACAGCTTGGTGAAATTGGCTACCAAGGCAGGGTTTGAACCGCTGATCATCCAGCAGGCACAACAGATCAACGGCTTACTGGCGCTTGTGGCGGCAGGGCTCGGTCACGCACTCGTACCGGCCAGCATGCGCGCCGTGCGCCTGGCTGGCGTCAGCTATGTCGCCCTGGAAGATTCCGATGCCTACCTGCTGCTGGCCGTGGCCTGCCGCATCGATGACGATTCCCCTGCCCTTCGCCAATTCATGTCGACCGTCGCTGAAACAGCCACCGTGCGAGGCTTGTGATAAGCCTCTCAGGCCGCTACACTTGCGGACTTAACTTTTGAATAGTGTCAGGAGCTGGCCGTGAAGGTGCTTAACTCTTTGAAGTCCGCCAAGGCGCGGCACCGTGACTGCAAGGTTGTGCGTCGTCGCGGCAAGGTGTTCGTGATCTGCAAGAGCAATCCCCGTTTCAAGGCTCGTCAGCGCTAAGCCTAATCAGGTCTGGTTGCAACGAAGTCATGAAAAGGCCGCGCAAGCGGCCTTTTTTGTGCCCGGGATTCAACCCGAACTATGGGAGTGCCGCAAAGGGAAAGTACTGCAAGCGCTCAGCGACGTGGTGTTGCCGGGCGGCGGCACGACAACCAGAGCAGCAACGCGGCCACGGACAATGAAACCCAGTAATCACTAGGTGCCGGACCCCACCAGTGGATATGCCAGGGGATGTAACGTGGCGCGAAATGCGCCAGGCCATACGCGGGGTTCAACACGAACCACAGGAAATCCTCGGTGATCCAGAACAGCATGATGCAGGCGAACACGCGCGCCTCACCACGCCAACTCCAGTTCCCGGTGAAAACCAGCGGAAAATGGAAGAACAGTCCCATGCACGGAAACAGCCACGCGTGATAACCAGTCATCGGCCGGCCACCCCAGAAAATATCGAGCAGCCAATGATGCTGTATGCGCCACGTCGGCAGATTCGCGGCCCAACCGGCGGCACCCTCGATCTGGATTTCCACGTGGGCGAAGAAAAAGGCCAGCAGCACGGTCCAGCCGAGCGTCAACACCACTACCAGTGGATGCATCGAGACTGGAACTCTTCGGTCAGCCCCCAGAAATCGTTGATCCCATCGACGCACGCTCAATGATCCACCGGTATGGTTTCTGACTGCCGGCAATCAAGCTGGGCCTGAACGATGTCGAGCACGCGCCGCGCCGCCTGCGGCTGCCCCAGGCGGCGGGCGCATTCACGCATCCGCGTCAAACGTTCCGGCTCGGCCAGCAATTGACGCACGCGATACTCGAGCGAGATCAGGTCCACCGCTTTCAGTGCTACGCCTTGCTCCAACACGTAGTCCGCGTTGCGCTCTTCCTGACCGGGAATCGGCGCATACACCACCATCGGCACACCCATCGCAAGACACTCGGATGTGGTCAGGCCACCAGGCTTGGTGATCACCAGATCAGAGCAGGCCATCAGGAGCGCTACCTCGTTGGTGAAGCCGAACGGAAACAACCTCCCCGGCTGTTCCACTGCCTGAATCTTCAGCCGGGCCAATGCGGCTTCGTTGCGCCCAGCCAGCACGATCAGCTGGAAGTCGTGTTCCAACTGCATCAATCTGGCTGCCACTTCGTCGAGCTTACCGACACCGGCGCCGCCGCCCATCAGCATGATGGTAGGCCGTGTCGGGTCGAGGCCGAAACGCTCGGCGCAGGCTTGGCGATCCTGTGGCTGGGTGAACTCAGGCATGACCGGGATGCCGGTGGTATGGACGCGCTGCGCCTCGATACGGTTCGCCCGCATGCGGAAGGCAATCTCATCGCTGGCGGCGAAGAAGCCCGTCATGTGTGGAATCACCCACATGCCATGAAGATCGAAGTCGGTGACCTGGACCCACACCGGCACCGTCATCCGCTCACGCCGGATCTCATGCATCAGCATCTCGGCGGGCAGAAAGTGGGTGCAGACAATAGCGTCGGGCGCAAACGCATCGATCGCCTTGCGCAGATCGCCCGTACCCAGCCGTTCGACGGCGCGCCGCAACTTCTGCATCGGGCCATCTGGATCGGCCTCGGAACTGCGCTGGTACAGCATGCCCCACAGAGTGGGGTAGCTGTTTACCAGTGTGATATAGAAATCGGTGTAGAGCTTGCGGAATGCGGACGGGACGTAATCCATGGCATCCAGATGCAAGGTCTCGACGTTCGGTAAACTGGCTGCTGCGGTGAGACGCAACGCTTCGGCCGCGCGCATGTGACCTGCACCGGCCGAAACGCTGAGGAAGAGGATCTTCTGCTGTGGCATATTGCGATCCATTGTCAGATGCTCATCGACAGAGGCCAGCGCGCCGCCAGCTGGTAACCAGGCCGCTCACGCACTACGTCCGAAAATTTCACACGCGTCTTCAGGTATAGCGGACACCCGTGATCTCGTAATGTTTAACCCCATTGGGTGCAGTGAACTCGAAGCTGTCGCCTGCACTCTTGCCGATCAGCGCTCGGGCAATCGGCGAAGAGACCGCGATCATGTGCAGCTTGATGTCCGCTTCCAGATCGCCAACGATCTGATAGGTCACTGCCGTACCGGAGTCTTCGTCCTCCAGATCGACGATCGCGCCGAACACAACGCGGTTGCCCGGATTGAGCTGGGTGACGTCGATAACCTCAGCGTTCGAGAGCAGTGACTCCAGCTGACCGATGCGCCCTTCGGCAAAACTCTGCTGCTCGCGCGCGGCGTGGTATTCGGCATTTTCCTTGAGATCACCGTGCGCCCGCGCTTCGGCAATGGCTGCGATGATGCGCGGCCGATCGACGAATTTCAGCTTTTCGAGCTCGCCACGCAGGCGCTCTGCGCCCGCCTTGGTAATCGGGGGACGACTCATGCGCTCAACTCCTTGTGCAGTTCCTGCAGGCTATGCACATCGCCATCGCTGCGGAAATCCAGCGAATGGACGAGCGCACGCGCGCCTGCCACGGTGGTGGAATACGTGACGCGGTGCTGCAAGGCCTCGCGCCGGATCGAGAACGAATCGGCAATCGCCTGCTTGCCCTCGGTGGTATTGACGATATAGACAATCTCGCCGTTCTTGATCAAGTCGACGATATGCGGGCGGCCTTCGAGCACCTTGTTGATACGCTCGCAGATGACGCCATGTTCGGCCAGATAGCTGGCGGTGCCCGAGGTCGCCACCAGATTGAAGCCGCGCGCAACGACCTCCTTAGCAACGTGCAGCAGGCGCTCCTTGTCGCTGTCGCGAACCGAGAGAAATACCTTACCCACCTTCGGTGGCTTAATGCCGGCTGCTTCGTGACCGCGCGCGAACGCCGCGCCAAAGCTGCGGCCCACACCCATCACTTCGCCGGTCGAACGCATCTCGGGGCCGAGGATAGGATCGACGTTCTGGAACTTCAGGAACGGGAAGATCGCTTCTTTCACCGAGTAGTACTCGGGGATGACTTCCTTCGTCGCGCCCAGGCTGGCCAGCGTGCGGCCCGCCATGACCCGTGCGGCGATCTTGGCCAACGGCACGCCGATCGCCTTGGAGACGAACGGCACCGTGCGCGACGCACGCGGATTCACTTCCAGAATAAACACCGTCTCGCCCTGAATCGCGAACTGGGTATTCATCAGGCCGATGACCTTGAGTTCGCGCGCCATCATGGTGACCTGGCGACGCATCTCGTCCTGGATCGGTGCCGTCAGCGAATACGGCGGCAACGAGCAGGACGAATCGCCGGAGTGCACGCCGGCTTCCTCGATGTGCTCCATGATGCCGCCGATCAGCACGTTACCTTCGGCATCGGCAATCACATCCACGTCCACTTCGACCGCGTGATCGAGGAAGCGGTCGAGCAACACTGGCGAATCATTGGATACCTTCACGGCATCGCGGATGTAGCGCGACAGGTCGGCATCATCGTGCACCACTTCCATCGCACGGCCACCGAGCACATAGCTCGGGCGCACGACCAATGGGTAGCCGATCTCGCGGGCCAGCGCCAGCGCTTCGTCGGCGTTGCGCGCGGTGCGATTCGGCGGCTGCTTCAGGCCGATCTTCGTAATCATCTGCTGGAAGCGTTCGCGATCCTCGGCCAGATCGATGCTGTCCGGGCTGGTGCCAATGATCGGCACGCCGGCTGCCTCGAGCGCACGGGCGAGCTTGAGCGGCGTCTGGCCGCCGTACTGCACGATCACGCCCTTGGGCTTTTCGATGTGCACGATTTCCAGCACGTCCTCAAGCGTCAGCGGCTCAAAGTACAAGCGATCAGAGGTGTCGTAGTCGGTCGAGACGGTTTCAGGATTGCAGTTGACCATGATGGTCTCGTAGCCATCCTCGCGCAGCGCCAGCGATGCATGCACGCAGCAATAATCGAACTCGATGCCCTGGCCAATGCGATTCGGGCCACCACCGAGCACGATGATCTTGTCGCGATTCGTCGGCGCGGCCTCGCATTCTTCCTCGTAGGTCGAATACATGTAGGCCGTGCTGGTGGCAAATTCAGCACCGCATGAGTCGACCCGCTTGTAGACCGGACGCACGCCCAACGTATGGCGCAGATGACGTACGGCAGCTTCGTCGGTATCAAGCAACTCAGCCACGCGCGCGTCGGAGAATCCGAGACGCTTCAGCTCACGCATGCGCGGTTCGTCGATCGCGGTCAGCCCTTGTTCGGCAACTTCCTTCTCGGTCAGCACGATGTCTTCGAACGCGGCGAGGAACCATGGATCGACACGGCTGAGGTTGTGTACCTCCTCCAGCGAGAGTCCAGCACGGAAGGCGTCGGCCAGATGGAATACGCGATCAGGCCGCGGCTCACGCAGCTCGCGCTTGAGCACGGCGAGACCATCGTCGGTGCTGATATCCAGGCCAGTTGGATTGAGGCCGGTCTTGCCGATCTCCAGGCCACGCAACGCTTTTTGCAGCGATTCATGGAACGTGCGGCCAATCGCCATCACCTCACCCACCGACTTCATCTGGGTGGTGAGGCGCGCATCGGCCGACGGGAATTTTTCGAAGGCGAACCGCGGAATCTTGGTGACAACGTAATCGATCGACGGCTCGAACGACGCTGGCGTCAAGCCACCGGTGATATCGTTTTTCAGCTCGTCCAGCGTGTAGCCGACGGCGAGCTTGGCGGCAATCTTGGCGATTGGAAAACCCGTCGCCTTCGAGGCCAGCGCTGACGAACGCGAGACGCGCGGATTCATTTCGATGACCACCACGCGACCGTTCTCGGCATTGATGCCGAACTGCACGTTGGAGCCACCGGTATCCACACCGATCTTGCGTAGCACCGCGATCGAGGCATCACGCAGGCGCTGGTATTCCTTGTCGGTGAGCGTCTGCGCCGGTGCCACGGTGATCGAGTCACCGGTATGCACGCCCATCGGATCGAGGTTCTCGATCGAGCATACGATGATGCAGTTGTCCGCGGTGTCGCGGACCACTTCCATCTCGAATTCCTTCCAGCCGAGCACGGACTCCTCGACCAGTACTTCGCCCACCGGCGAGAGATCCAAGCCGCGCTTGACGATCTCCTCGAACTCCTCGCGGTTGTAAGCAATGCCGCCGCCCGAACCACCCAGCGTGAAGCTCGGCCGGATGATCGTCGGATAGCCGACCTTAGCCTGCGTCAGCAGCGCCTGCTCGAAGGTGCGAACAACCTCGGCCTTGGGACAATCCAGCCCGATCTCGGCCATGGCGACGCGGAACAGCTCGCGATCTTCTGCCATGCGGATCGCTTCGCGCGAAGCACCAATCAGCTCGACGTTGTACTTTTCCAGCACGCCGTTATCGGCAAGATCCAGCGCGCAGTTGAGACCCGTCTGGCCGCCCATCGTGGGCAGCACGGCGTCCGGGCGCTCCTTGGCGATGATGCGCTCCACCGTCTGCCAATTGATCGGCTCGATGTAGACCACATCGGCCGTTTCCGGGTCGGTCATGATCGTGGCTGGGTTGGAGTTCACCAGGATCACCCGGTAACCCTCTTCCTTCAGCGCCTTGCAGGCCTGGGCACCGGAATAGTCGAACTCGCAGGCCTGACCGATGACGATCGGGCCGGCACCGATGATGAGAATGCTTTTTATGTCGGTACGCTTGGCCATCTCAGCGGGCCTCCTGCATGAGTGCTGCAAAACGATCGAACAGATACCCGATATCGAGCGGCCCTGGGCTCGCCTCAGGGTGTCCCTGGAAGCAGAACGCCGGGCGATCGGTCAGTGCGAAACCCTGCAGCGAGCCGTCGAACAGCGAGGTATGGGTGACCCGCACATTGGCCGGCAGTGTGGCGGGATCGACCGCAAAACCGTGGTTCTGCGAGGTGATCAGCACACGGCCGTTATCGTGATCCTTCACCGGATGGTTGGCGCCGTGGTGTCCGAACTTCATTTTCAGCGTGGAGGCGCCGACCGCCAGTCCCATGATCTGGTGGCCCAGGCAGATACCGAACAGCGGGATCTTTGCATCGAGAAACTCGCGCGTTGCGGTGATCGCGTAGTCGCAGGCGGCCGGATCTCCCGGGCCGTTGGAGAGAAACACGCCATCGGGTTTCATCGCCAGCACGTCGGCAGCTGAGGTCTGCGCCGGCACCACAGTGACTTCGCAGCCCTGCTCGGCCAGCAGGCGCAAGATATTGAGCTTGGTACCAAAGTCATAAGCGACGACTTTGAAGCGCTTCGCGGGTTGATTGAAAGCCGTGCTGTCGAGGTCATAGACACCCTCGTTCCACACGTACGGCTTGGCAACACTGACCACCCTGGCCAGATCCATGCCGTTCAAACCCGGAAACGCGCGCGCCTTGGCCAGCGCCACTTCGGCGTCGACCTGCTCGCCCGCCATGATGCAACCAGCCAGCGCGCCCTTGTCGCGAAGGATACGGGTCAGCCTGCGGGTATCGATACCCGCAATCGCCACTGTGCCGTGACGTTTAAGGTAATCCGGCAGGCTTTCGGTGCTGCGCCAGTTGCTGGCCCGGCGCGGCACGTCGCGAACGATCAGTCCGGCCGCGTGTATGGCACCGGATTCAGCGTCTTCGGCATTGACGCCGGTGTTGCCGATATGCGGATAGCTCAGCGTGACGATCTGGCGCGCATAGGAAGGATCGGTGAGGATCTCCTGATAGCCGGTCATCGCGGTATTGAAAACCACTTCGCCGACGGTATCGCCAGTCGCGCCCACGGCGTGACCATGAAACACGCTGCCGTCTTCGAGGGCGAGCAGAGCGGAAGTAAGCATAAGGTGTCCGCCTTTTGGATGCAGCAAGGTCCGCAAGCCGCGCCATGGCTGGCTTGTGGAACTCGTGAGAGAAAGTATCTGGGCGGGTTGAAATGATAGGACGCAGCGCGGTTTCTGTCCACCTTACGAAGCATGAACCACGCTTTTGGCCTGCGCTATTTCGACAATGGCCAGCGTTACACTACAAAATATTTTTCGGGAGCCTGCCAAACCATGAGCGCCACCGTTCTGCTCGATCCCGCGCGCCTTGATCGCCCGGATACCACGGTGACACAGCAGCCATTTCCGTTCCTGGTGGCGCACGGACAGCTGCCGGACGAGGCGCGCAATGAGCTGGATCGTGACTTCCCGCGTTACGCCAGCGCCGGATTCTTTCCCTACGATGCCAGCGATTGTGGCCCGTCCATCAATGCGCTGATTGAAAACATGACCTCGCCTGAATTCGCCAAAGCCGTTGGTGCACGGCTGGGCATCGACAATCTCGGTCAGTATCCAACCCTGGTGACGCTATGCCGCTTGCTCAACAAACGCCACGGCACCATCCATACCGACAGCAAGTCCAAAGTTGCCACTGCACTGATCTATCTCAATACGCAATGGCCTGACACCAGCGATGGCTGCTTGCGATTCCTGCACAAGATCGACGACATCGACAGCATCGTAGTGCCCGAACTGACGCCACTATATGGCGAATTCGCGGTATTCAAGCGCTGCGACAATTCCTTCCACGGCCACCTGCCCTTCGAAGGCGAGCGTCGCGTAGTCCAGGTCGCCTGGCTGACCAGCGAAGAAGAAAAACTGCGCAAGACCAAACGTGGCAAGTTCTCACGCGTGTTCAAGAAGCTCGTCGGCAAACTGGATACCCGGCACGGCGCTGGCCGCGACCGAAATGCCTCACACAAGGATTGAAGCCACATGGATACGGACATCCAGCACGCACCGCCCACTCCCCTGGCATTCCGCTGGGGCATGCTGTTGGGACTGGCGGTCTTCGTCGTCGACATCGTCGGCCTGATCCTGCTCACGTCCCTCAAGTCCCGGCTGGGTGGCATGTCGCCCGACGTCGACCAGGGCTGGATCACGTATGACTTCATGGATGACCACATAGTCGCCCTCTCGTTGGCTTGGACAGGCCTGTGCGTAGCCGCGCCCGCGACCTACCTGGCCAAACGCCGGTACTGGCGTGGTCTGCGTGGCATGCTGCTGGTGAGCGGCATCGCCCTGTTGCTGCTATTGGGCTTCGTACTCTATGCCAATGCCCTCGGCAGAGGCCTGGCCGCCGCCACCGGATAGTGCCAGGACTAAGCCGTCTGTATCAGCCCTGGCAAGCCAACCACCACCCGGCAAACACCGCAAATACGCCGTAGAGCAGGCCGACCGGCAATATCCAGCGCGCATCGACGCGCCCGCGCTGAAACAGCCACCACAGATAGCCGATCGCGATCATGGTGATCACGCCAGCCGCTTTCAGCGGCGCGTCAAACAGCCAAGGTGTGGCAAACAACGCCAGCGAACTGGGGATGGTCGCCTGAATCATCATCGCGCCGGAAATATTGGCGAGTGCAAGGCGCTCCTTGCCCTGACGCACCCAGATCAGTGCGTTAACGGTTTCCGGCAATTCGGTGGCGACAGGGCTGAGGACCAGCGCCACGAAATGGGCTGGCAGCGAGAAAAACGCACCAATGGCCTCCAGCTGGCCGACGAACAATCGCGATGCTGCCGCAATGACGGCCAGTGCGATAACCGTCTGCGCGACAACCCAGCGCATCGCCGGATCGACCTGCCGAGGACGAAACTTCAGCGGATCGAGTACTTCGTCTTCCGGCACGTGATCTTCGCTACGCATCTCGCGCCATACGTACAAGCCGTAGGCCGCCAGAAAAACGATACCCAGCCATGGTTTGATCGCAAACGCGACCAAGCCCAGCCCAACTTTCACGACAAAGATCGCAAGAAACCAGGATTGATCGCGCGCGAGACGTTGATGATCGACGCGAATCAGCCGATCGGCTCGCTTCAGCCGCCGCCGGTTCAACCACAGTGCACCGCCCACGACAGCGTAGGCGATAGTGGCCAGTACCAGCGGACCGCCAAGCGCAGCACCGACGCCGATATCACGCGCCTCGGGCGTCTTGCCGAAGATGACCGCAACGAAAGTCACGGCACTCTCGGGCAACGCCGTGCCGAAAGCGGCAAGCACGGTACCGGTTGCGGTCGAACTCAGCTTGAGCTTGCGCCCGAACCATTCGACACCGTTGACGAAATACTCGCAGGCGAGATAAATCACCACCGCAGAGCCGAGGAATAACGCGAAGGTAAGCAGCATGGAATGCACAAGGGCCAGGCGAGCGGAAAACCGATGGCTCACCGACACCGCTCGCCCGGCCGGGTAAGCATGTCGATGGCCAAAGGTCTCGCCGGGCGTGGCCGTCACTGAAAGTGACGGTTTGCTGTCCGCACCATGGTTTCGAAATACCGAAACCAATTGTGTTGATGCGGACGCCTCTGGGTACGAGGCTGGCTACTCCCCAATGACAAGTCAGTGATCGTAACCAGGGTAGACGCGAATCACAAGGCGCAGCCGAAGCCCTCACCGTGGTGTGGCGATGACATCCTCGAGTCGCCACTGACCCGGTGCGCGCCCGCGCAGCCAGTGCGCAGCTTGCAATGCGCCGCGCGCGAAGATCGAGCGATCGGTGGCACGATGTGCCAGCTCCAGCCGCTCGCCCTGTCCGATCAGCATCGCCGTGTGCTCGCCGACGATATCGCCGCCGCGGACCACGGCAAAACCGATCGAGCCATCGACGCGCTCGCCCGTTCGGCCCTCGCGAGCGTAGACCGCTGATGATTCCAGCGTGACGTCGCGGGACACAGCTGCTGCATGGCCAAGAGCCAGGGCAGTGCCGGAGGGCGCATCCTGCTTGCGGCCATGATGAGCCTCGACAATCTCGATATCCCAATCAGGCAAGGTCGCCGCCGCTTCGCGCAAAAGATGAGTCAGCACCGCAACACCCAAGCTGAAATTGGCCGCGCGCAATAGCGCAATATTTTCTGCAGCCTTGAGCAGTCGAGCTTCCATCCCTGCATCAGTACCCGTAGTGCCGGTGACCAGCGGTGTGCCGTTGGCCAGACAAAAGTCCAGCACCGCCGAAAGTCCTGCAGGGCCGCTGAAGTCGATCACCACGTCGAGCGCCGGCGCGCTTAGCCAGTCATGGGAATAACGCAGCGAATTGATGCCACCGGAGGAAACCGGCAGGCCATTCTTCGACGAGGCGGGTGACACTACGGCATGAACCAACGCGAATCGCTTATCGCCCTCAAGCAGGCCCAGCAGCGAACTACCCATGCGGCCGGAAGCGCCATTGATGCCGAGGCGAAGCGATTGAGTCACTGGCTTACTCCCGTCGTATCCATTGATCGATCCATCCTAACGTGAGCGTCGTGGATCCGATGCACGACTGGCATTACCCATCGAACATTACCCATAGAAATTGACTGATCAGGCGGTGACCCGCGACCAGAATTCCTTGACGCCATCGATCCAGCCCTTGGCGCGCGGAGTATGTCGATCACCATCACTTTCCTCGAACGTGGCTTCCAGCGATTCGAAAAGCTCGCGCTGTGCCTTGGTCAAACGCACCGGTGTTTCCACTACGACACGGCAGATCAGATCGCCATGGCGCGTGCTGCGTACCGATTTGACGCCGCGTCCGCGCAAGCGGAACTGCGTGCCGGTCTGGGTCTCGGCTGGAATGCTGATTGGCACCTCGCCTTCCAGCGTGGGTACTGGCAGTTCGACGCCGAGCGCAGCCTGCGTAAAGCGGATCGGAAGTTCGCAGTAAAGGTCATTGCCCTCACGCTGGAAAATCGCGTGTTCACGCACATGCACTTCGACGTAAAGATCACCCGCAGGCGTGCCGCCGGGCCCTGCTTCGCCCTGCCCGCTGAGACGGATGCGATCACCGTTGTCCACACCGGCGGGAATCTGCACAGACAGCGTGCGGGATTCTTCGACCCGGCCTTCGCCATGACATTTTTTGCACGGCTTTTCGATGGTCTTGCCGGTGCCCGCGCAATGCGGGCAGGCCTGCTGCACCGAAAAGATACCGTTCTGCATGCGCACCTGGCCGTGACCGCGGCAGGTCTTGCATTGGCTGACCTTGCCGTCTTCCGAACCGCTGCCGTTACAATGATGACAATTGACCTGGGTCGGTACTTCAATCTGCCGGCTGACCCCGAATACAGCCTCTTCCAGATCCAGTTCCATGATGTAGCGAAGGTCAGCGCCACGACGCTGACGGCCACCACCGTTTCTGCCAAAAATGTCGCCGAAGATGTCACCAAAGATGTCACCGACATCGCCGAAGCCAGCACCACCGCGACCGCCCGCACCCTGCTCGAGTCCGGCATGGCCGTACTGGTCGTAAATCGCGCGCTTCTGCGTGTCGCACAAAACTTCGTAGGCCTCCTTGGCCTCCTTGAATTTGTCCTGCGCCGCCGGGTCATCCGGGTTGCGATCCGGATGGTATTTCATCGCCAGCCGGCGGAAGGATTTCTTCAGCTCGACTTCGGTGACGCTGCGCTCAACGCTCAGCACTTCGTAGTAATCACGCTTGCTCATTCATGCATCCACACTGCTTGTCGCTTATCTGGAGATCAAGCGGTGACGCTCAAAATCCCCGCTTATCATTCAACGTGCCGCCCCTTCAACACGAAGCCCGTGACAGGATGATCCCGGCACGGGCTGGTGAAGTCGACCCTGCCCTCGCCCCTTATCCAGGTGGACGGCTGTCGATTATTTCTTACTTTTTCTCATCTTTCACTTCGGTGAACTCAGCATCGACCACATCGTCCGGCTGCGCTGAACCGCCCGGCGCCGACTGCGAACCGGCATCCGCTCCACCGCTGCCCTGTGCCGCGGCCTGTAGCGACTGTGCTGCCTGCTCCAGCTTCTCAACCTTGGACTCGATCGCGGCCTTGTCCTCACCATCCTTGACCTTTTCCAGATCGGACAACGCGCCTTCGATGCTGCTGAGCTGGTCGGCCGGGATCTTGCCGCCGTGCTCTTTCAACGCACTGCGGGTCGAATGCACCAGCTGGTCGGCCTTGTTGCGGGTAGCCACCAGCTCGTGGAATTTCTTGTCCTCTTCCTTGTTGGCTTCGGCGTCGGCAACCATCCGCTGAATCTCGTCCTCGGACAGGCCTGAGCCCGCCTTGATCTCGATCTTCTGTTCCTTGCCGGTCTTCTTGTCCTTGGCCGACACGTGCAGGATGCCGTTGGCGTCGATATCGAAGGTGACTTCGATCTGTGGCTGGCCACGCGGCGCAGCGTCGATACCGGACAGGTCGAACTTGCCCAACGACTTGTTGGCACTGGCGCGCTCACGCTCGCCCTGCAGCACGTGCACGGTCACGGCCGTCTGGTTGTCATCAGCGGTAGAGAAGGTCTGCCCGGCCTTGGTCGGCACCGTGGTGTTCTTCTCGATCAGCTTGGTCATCACGCCGCCCATCGTCTCGATACCGAGCGACAGCGGGGTCACGTCCAGCAACAATACGTCCTTGACGGTACCGCCCAGCACGCCGCCCTGGATCGCGGCGCCGACAGCGACGGCTTCATCCGGATTGACGTCCTTACGCGGGTCCTTGCCGAAGAACTCTTTCACCGACTCCTGCACTTTGGGCATGCGGGTCTGGCCACCGACGAGGATCACCTCGTTGATGTCGGACACGCGCAAGCCGGCGTCATTCAACGCAGTGCGGCACGGATCGATAGTGCGCTTGACCAGTTCCTCGACGAGCGACTCCAACTTGGCACGGGTCAGCTTGATGTTGAGGTGCTTCGGACCCGAGGCATCGGCCGTCACGTAAGGCAGATTGACGTCGGTCTGATGGTTGGACGACAGCTCGATCTTGGCGCGCTCGGCAGCGTCCTTCAGGCGCTGCAGGGCTAGCGGATCCTTGCGCAGGTCGATGCCCTGCTCCTTGTTGAACTCGTCAACGAGATAATCGATGACGCGCATATCGAAGTCTTCGCCACCGAGGAACGTATCGCCGTTGGTGGCCAACACCTCGAACTGCTTCTCACCGTCGACTTCGGCGATCTCGATGATCGAAACGTCGAACGTACCGCCACCCAGGTCATACACAGCGATCTTGCGGTCGCCGCCTTTCTTGTCCATGCCGTAAGCCAACGCGGCCGCGGTCGGCTCGTTGATGATGCGCTTGACGTCGAGGCCCGCGATCTTGCCGGCATCCTTGGTCGCCTGGCGCTGGCTGTCGTTGAAGTAGGCCGGCACCGTGATCACGGCCTCAGTGACCGTCTCGCCCAGATAGTCCTCGGCGGTTTTCTTCATCTTCATCAGCACTTTGGCTGCGATCTCCTGCGGCGCCATCTTCTTGCCGTCGGAGGTCTGCACCCACGCGTCGCCGTTATCGTGCGCCACGATGCCGTAAGGCACGATGTGCAGGTCTTTCTGCACTTCCGCGTCAGCGAACTTGCGGCCGATAAGGCGCTTCACCGCGTAGAAGGTGTTCTTGGGATTGGTGACGCTCTGGCGCTTGGCCGACGCGCCCACCAGCACTTCGCCGTCCTTGTTGAAGGCGACGATGGATGGCGTGGTGCGATCGCCTTCCGAATTCTCGATGACCTTGGCCGTGCCGCCTTCCATGACGGAGACGCACGAATTGGTGGTGCCCAAGTCGATACCAATGATCTTGCCCATGTCTACTACTCCACAATTTATCTAGCGGCCCCCGCGGCCGCGACTGGTTTCAAGGTGGGGGTGTGGCCCGGCGATTCAATGCCAGCAACGCCCCAGATGCGATTTTGTTCGATTTGCCAGCGCCTCATTCAGGCAAACGCCAGCAAGAAAAGCTCTAGTCCCTGGCCACGGCGACCAGCGCCGGACGCAACAGACGATCATTCAACACATAACCCTTCTGCAGCACGCTGACCACCGTGCCCGGCGCCTTGCCCGGTGCCTCGACCATGCTCACCGCGTGGTGGCGTTCCGGGTCAAGCGACTGACCAAGGGGATCGATCTGCGCCATGCCGTTGTTCTCGCCAACCTTCAACAATGCCTTCAAGGTAAGGCTGATACCTTCGCGCATCGAGGCGATGTCGCCACCTTCCACAGCCAGGCCACCCTCAAGACCGTCGTATACCGGCAGCAGCTCGTTGAGCAGTTTCTCGTTGGCGAAGCGGCGTGCCTGCTCCAGATCCCGATGCATGCGGCGACGCTGATTTTCCAGTTCGGCGCGCTCACGCAACACAGTCTCGCGCAGCTCGGCGTGGCTGGCTTCGAGCGCGCTCAGCTGGCTCTGCAGCGCTTCCAGCTCGGCATTTTCCGAACCAAAATCGCCGTTCTCGTCCTGCGCGTCGTTGGGTACGTGCGGATCGTTGTTATGCATTGAAACACTCCAAGACTTTTCCATGGCCGGCACCTTGATGGGTTGCCAACCGTCAACAATTCGCGGGAAACCCCGCCTCCCGCACGGGTTATAAGGTCGTAGCGGCTCGATTCAAGGCGTCGCTGAGCAATGCGGCCGTTGCCTGCACCACCGGAATCACACGTTCATACGCCATCCGGGTGGGCCCGATCACACCCACCGCACCCAGAACACGCCCCTGAGCGCCATAGCTTGCCGTGACTACGCTGCAACCATCAAGCGCCGTAAAGCCCGACTCTTCGCCGATGAAAAGCCGTACGCCCGGCGCACGGGCACACACTTCCATCAGCTGCAGCAACTCGTTTTTCTGCTGAAACGCATCGAACAGTTCGCGCAGGCGCTGCAGATTGGACAGCTCCGAATACGCCATCAGATTGGTCTGGCCGCTCACCAACACGTCGCTGCCTCCAGCTTGCGGCGCGAATGATGCAGTCGCCAGCTCCATCGTGCTCGACAGCAGGCGATTGAGCTCGCTGCCGGCCTCGCGCAGTTCGGCCAGCAGATGTGCGCGGATGTCGTCCACGCGAAAGCCGACGAACTGCGCGTTGAGATAATTGGCGGCTTCTTCCAGCTCGCGACTGTCCAGCGGCTGGGCCAGCTGCACGATGCGGTTCTGCACCTGATTGTCGGAGAACACCAGAATCACCAGCACGCGCGCGTCCGGCAGCGGCACGAAATCAATATGGCGCAAAGGAAAATCTGCCTGGCGCGGCACAGTCACTACACCGGCAAAATGCGTCATCGCCGAAAGCAGGGTCGACGCATTGCCGAGCAGGTCGAGCGTGTTGGTAGGGCCCGGCGGCAGCTCTCTCTGCAGACGCGCCATCTCGTCGTGTGGCAGCGGCTGCAATTCGATCAGGCTGTCGACGAAAAGGCGCAGCCCGCGCGGCGTCGGCACGCGACCAGCTGAGGTATGCGGCGAAGAGACCAGCCCGGCATCCTCGAGGTCGGCCATGATATTGCGGATCGTCGCCGGGCTTACATCCAGTCCGGACGAGCGCGACAACGTGCGCGACCCTACCGGC
This sequence comes from Rhodanobacter sp. A1T4, assembly GCF_014207185.1. Taxonomy (GTDB): domain Bacteria; phylum Pseudomonadota; class Gammaproteobacteria; order Xanthomonadales; family Rhodanobacteraceae; genus Rhodanobacter. Next base: position 331,042 of record NZ_JACHCP010000003.1, on the reverse strand, counting down.
TCGCCGTCGACCAGATACTGGGCAATCAGCGTGCGCAACAGGCGTCGCGTGCGGGCGTCGAGATCGGGGCCGTGCGGATTAATCATGCGCTGTAGCAGTCCTTGAGACTGCACAGAAATAAGGTCTGCGCGCACAGCTTGCAAGTGAAATTCGTATTTAGCGCTGCCGGCCTACCGCTACAATCCATTGAAATCATCATCCCAACGCCCTGATTAACTGCCTCGACCATGCTTACCTCGCTTTACGTTCGTCATTTTGCGGTCGTTGAAGGCGCCGAGATCGCGTTCGGCCCCGGCCTGACCGTGGTCAGCGGCGAAACCGGCGCTGGTAAATCGCTGCTGGTCGATGCACTGATGCTGCTGGCCGGCGCCCGCGCCGACAGCGGCATGGTACGCGCCGGCAGCGATCGCGCTGACCTGACGGCGGAATTTGATCTCACCGAACTGCCCGACGCACGCGACTGGCTGCAGCGTGAAGAACTGGACGAAGAAGACCAGTGCCAGTTACGTCGCGTGATTCGCGCCGAAGGCAGTTCGAAGGCGTGGATCAACGGCCGCCCCGCCAACGCGCGCCAGCTCGGTGAACTGGCGTCGCTGCTGGTGGAGATTCATGGCCAGCACGAGCATCAAGCGCTTCTTTCGCGCTCGCATCAGATGGCCCTGCTCGACGCCTACGCCGGCCACGACACCCTGCTGGCGCGAGTGCGCGACAGCGCGCTGCAGTGGCGCGAACTGGGCGCACGCGTGCGTAAACTCAGCGGCGGTGACGATCGTGATCAGCGTATCGAGCTACTGAACCACGAGCTGGGCGAACTGGAAAAGTGGACGCTGCCCACTGCCGAACTGACCGAACTGGAGACCAGTCACAAGCGCCTCGCCAACGCGGGACGGTTGGCTGAAGGCGCCTCCGGGGTCGTCGAACTGCTCGATGGCGAAGGTGAGTTTGCCCTGCGTCGCGCACTCGGTCGCGCCCATGCGGAGCTGGGCAAACTGGCTGTGATTGACGATCGGCTGACGCCATTGCTCGAACTGCTCGACAACGCCGAAATCCAGCTCGGCGAAGCCGCCGATGGACTTGGCCGTTACGCGCAGGATGTCGATCTCGATCCCGATCGCTATAACGAAGTAGACACGCATCTCGCACATCTACATGAATTATCGCGACGCCATCGATTACCGGTTGCCGAACTGCACGACAAGCTCGACGCGCTGCGTACGGAACTGGCCGAACTCGAAGGCGCCGGTGACGCCTTGGAAAAACTGGCGGCCCAGCGCGAACAACTGCAACGCGACTACACCATCGCCGCGGGCCAACTCAGCGAGGCACGATTCACTGCCGCTGCCAGGCTCGACATTGAAGTCAGCGCACTCATGAGTGAGCTGGGCATGACCGGTGGCCTGCTGCGCATCGAGCTGGAACCCGTCGCCGGTGACGAGCCCGATCCGCAGGGCAAGGAGCGCTGCGAGTTGCTGGTCAGCGCCAATCCAGGCCAACCACCGCGGCCGCTGCGCAAGGTGGCTTCCGGCGGCGAACTGGCACGCATCAGTCTGGCTATTGAAGTTGCCACGCTGGGCAAGGACACCGTCGGCAGCATGGTGTTCGACGAGGTCGACACCGGCATTGGCGGTGCCGTTGCGGAAGTGGTTGGTCAAAAATTGCGCTCGCTGGGCTCGCAACGCCAAGTACTTTGCGTTACTCATCTGCCGCAGGTAGCCGCGCAAGGCCATGCACATCTTCGCGTCAGCAAACAAAGTGATGGCGATGCCACCCGTACGCAGATCGAGAAACTCGACGCGGCCGGTCGGCGCGATGAGCTGGCACGCATGCTTGGCGGCGTCGAGATCACCCGCGAAACGCGGGCGCATGCCAAGCAGATGCTGGAGCGGGCTCAGAGCAACTGAGCTGATTGCCGACAATGGTGCCGAGCAAACGCAGCCCGGAAGTTCAGGTATTGACCGGCAGCAGCCCGCGGTCGGTTGCCATGCGATACAGATCCAGCTCCGAACCAGCACCCAGTTTGCCCATCAAACTGGCGCGATGGATATAGACAGTTTTCTGACCGATGCCTAGTTCGGCAGCTACCTGCTTGGGTGTGAGACCACCAGCCAACAGCAGAAACACCTCGCGTTCGCGCGCCGTCAATCGGCTGATCGGATCAAGCCCTGCACTCGATCTGCCAGCTCGACGCTCGCGTAAATCCGAACTCAGAAAGACTTCGCCGTGCATGACTGCGCGCAGACCCGCCACAAGCTCTTCCGGCGCCACACCTTTGGTCACATACCCACTGGCACCGCGGCGAAGCGCTTCCGAAACGTAGGGATCACCGTCATGCATGCTCAGCACGACAATGCGCGTTTCCACACAGACACTCAGCAGATGTTCGATCAGCGGCAAGCCGCTGCCATCGGGCAGCGACAGATCCAGCGCGACCAGATCGGGACGCCACTGACTCACCGCCTCCACGGCATCGTCACCGTTACGGCACTCAGCAACGACGTCGAGATCGGGCTCAAGCTCGATCAGTCGTTTGAAGCCCTCACGAACGATGGCGTGGTCATCGACCAAAACGATTTTGTGCATCCCGCTACTTTACACAGTGGATTACAACTTAGGCAGATGCCGCGAGAATCATCGACCAGCGCCGACATCGCCGCATACCGGCGAACTGCCGCATGTACCATCCGCACATGCGCCTGAAATCACTCCATCTACCAGATTCCGGCCCACTGCTGGCCATCGGCTACGTATTGCTCTGGCTGTTGCTGTGGATGACGGTGCAGCCATACTGGATGCTTCCCTACGGCTTGCGGTTTGGCGCACTGCTGCTGACGCCGGTGCGCCACTGGGGCTGGTTGCTTGGCGCGGAGTTGGCCGCCACGGCTGGAATTGCCCTGGTGCAAGGCATGCCACTGGGCTGGAACGGCTTTTTTCTCGCCGAACTGCCTGAGCCATTGGTGATGGCTGTCGGCTTGTGGCTGCTGCGCCGACTGAATCTGCATGCGAGTTTGAACAGTCCGCAGGAAGTGACACGCTTGCTGCTGTCGGTGGTGTTGATCGTGATCGCCACCACCGCTGTCGACGCAGCACTGCTGGACTTGATCCACGAACCTGGCTCGCCCGAGCTGATCATCAGCATCCTCGGCGAAGAGTTGCTCAGCCACTATCTGGGCATTCTGTTGATCGTGCCGTTAATGATTCTGCTGCTGCGCACCCGCTTCGATCGCCGTGCCCTGGCCAGCCTGTCCATGGACGGCCTGCTGGTGATGTTCCCGTCGATGATGATTTTGCTGGTGCTGTCCGAACAGGCATCACCACAGCCGCAGTTTGCTCGCGTGCTGTCGCTGGCACCCGTACTTTTTTTCGCGTTTCGCCACGGCTGGCGCGGTGCCAGCATGGCCATGATCATTTCGAGTTTCGGCATGAACCTGGTCGAGCAGCATCTCGGACATGCACCCTCGACCGCCGCGGCCTATCTTTTCCTTGCGGTGGCGGGTACGGGCGCGATCATGCTTGGCTCGGCAACCGATGCGCTGCGCCGCAGCAGCACGCGGGTCGCAGAGCAGAATGTCTATCTGGGTGCTGTCAACCGCCGGCTTGACCAGCTCGCCCAGCAATTGCGCAGTGCCGCACGCGGCAATCTGCAGGCCGATGAAAACCAGCGCCGTCATCTGGCGGCCGAGTTGCACGACGAGCTGGGGCAGAACATCACCGCCATCCAGACGCACGTCAAGCTGGCGCAAACCCGGCTGCACGATGCGGGCATGCAGGACATCAGCACGTCGATCAATACCATCCTGGCCCATATGCGGCGTGCCCTGCATCGCCTGCTGGATGATCTGCGCCCTGCCGTGCTGGATGAGTTCGGACTTATTCGCGCGCTAGATGAGGGGCCGATCCGGGATCTATTGAACGCCGCCGGCATTACGTACTTCACCGAACTTCACGGCGACCCGCGTCTTCTTGATGACGACACGCGCACCGCGATTTACCGGCTCACCCAGGAAAGCGCGACCAATGCCGTGAAGCATGCGCAAGCCAGCGAGTTCAGAGTGCGTTTGCGCATCGGCGAGCGCCAAGGCATGGCGCTTGCGCTACTGGATCTGCGGGACAACGGTACCGGCCTGCCGCATCGAATACCGCGTGGTGGCCGCGGCCTGCAAGGCATGCGTGATCGGGTCACCTCACTGGGTGGCCAGTTCCGTCTGCGGGCAGACCATGCTGGCGTTCACCTGCGAATTTTGTTGCGCAGCAACAACAGCTTGCCTGATCCTCAGCGCTTGAACTAGGAATTTTTCTTATACCTGGAACGTAAAGACTTCGTTACGATCAGGCCATCGATGTGGGGGAGCCACCATTGCAAGATGGTGGATCAGAATCACCGTGGGGACGGTGGTTCTGAAAAACGGCAGGATGCTGTTTCGCCGCTATTCGGCGACGAGCCTCGGCAACAGCAAGTTAGTGCTTGAGCCGGTCGTGAGTCAGGGTAGCGGAGCAGCCGCGAGTGGACAGGAGTCCTCTTCGCGGCTTTTTTATGGCCGATATTCAGGCACTTGCAATGATTCGGCAGCTTGACCCACGCCCGGGAATTGGTCCGCAATCAAGCCAGCAGACAGGTCAATCCCTGCTCAGCCCTTCTTGGGGCGATTTTTGGGGCGCACGTAGATCACCAGGCTGTGATCCTCGATTACGTAGCCGTGTCGATCGGCAATCTCGCGCTGCAGACGTTCAATCTCTTCGCTGACGAACTCAATGACGTTTCCGCTGTCGACATCAATCATGTGATCGTGATGCTTGCCGCGATCCAGTTCGTAAACAGCCTGGCCACCTTCGAAATTGTGCTTGACGACGATGCCGGCTGCTTCGAACTGGGTCAGCACGCGGTAGACCGTGGCTAGGCCAATGTCTTCCTGGTGAGCCAGTAGCTTTTTGTAGACGTCTTCCGCCGTGAGGTGCTGTACCCCTTCTTCATCAAAAATCTGCAGGATTCGCATCCGCGGATGCGTGACCTTGAGGCCGACCCGACGCAGTTCTTTGGTTTCCTGTTCCATAACCCACCCTTCGCACACAGCGCTACTGAGCCTGTAGTGTATCATCCGATACCTTCACGATCTGGACGCAACACGCATGCAAAAGCTGATCACCCTGCTGGTTTTCGCCGTGCTGGCGCTCTCCATCGCCGGCTGCCACATCGTCTATACCCCAGATGTGCAGCAAGGCAATCTGCTCGACAAGACCATGGTGGATCAACTGAAGCCAGGCATGACCAAGCGTCAGGTGCTCGTGTTGATGGGCACACCCTCGGTCAGCACGCCCTTCGACCAGAGTCGCTGGGATTACGTGTCTACTCAGGAGCACCGCGGCGGCCCGATCAAACTGCGAACCTTTACGCTGACCTTCAACAACGACACGCTGGTTCGGACTCAGGGCGATTTCTTCGCGCAAGACGCAGAGCAGCTCGTCAAGGACAGCAAGAAGTATCACGCCAGTTACCCGGTTAACGAAACCAAGGGTGACAAGAGCAAGACGCCCGATGAAGACAACAAGGACGGCGGCTTTGGTTCCGGCACTGACAACGGCACGACGCCTTCCCCGACCAGCGGCGGCAACGACGGCCATTGACCCACACCGTCACGGGTCTGCTTCAGCGGATGCGCCGTCGACGCGCCTCCATCGGATCAAGCATCAATGGCCGGTAGATCTCAATTCGATCACCGGCCTGCACCAGGTGATCCGACGAGACACGCTTCGAGAAGATGCCTAGCCGGTCAGGGTCAACCATACCACCTGGCAAAATTTCAGCGACGCCCGATGCACTGATAGCCTGCATCACCGTGCTACCTTCGACCACCTCGATACAGCGCAGCCACTGTTGCTCCGCACCGAGGTGGACAACTTCGACAGGTATCATGCGGTCAGCCATAAACCCGCTCGGCCTCACGGCAGAAGTCGTCCACCATGCGGTTGGCCAGTCCCTGGAAGCCGAGCTTCAAGGCTCCTCCCCCCAGCCGGCTGGCATAATCGAAATCCAGCGCGAAACTGATCTTGCAACCAGCGTCGCCCAAGGCCAGGAAGTCCCATACCCCATCAAGGCTGCGGAAAGGTCCATCCACCAGACTCATATGCAGACGCGCAGGTGGATTGACCGAATTCCGTGTAGTAAAGCTCTGGCGAAACCCCGCGAACTTGAGATCGAGCCTGGCCACCAGCACATCATCGGTACGCTCGAGTATCTCAGCACCTACACACCAAGGGAAACGCTTTGGGTATGCTTCGACGTCATTGACCAAGTCGAACATCTGCGCCGGCGAATAATTCACCAGGGCGCTACGACGGATTTCGATCATGGCAGCCTCTTCATATCACACTGGATTCGACCCGATATGCGGTCGATCCGGCATCAGGGCAACTAGGCCCGAGTTTAACGGACATGGCCAAAGCGAAGGACAAAGACACCAAGGGCGGCGGCACCATCGCGCTGAACAAGCGCGCGCGCTTCGAATATCACATCGATCAGCGATACGAAGCGGGTATCGCGTTGGAAGGATGGGAATTGAAGGCCTTGCGTGCCGGCCGGATCAACTTTGGCGAAAGCTACGCCACCGTCAAGAACGACGAGATCTTTCTGGTCGGCGCATCGATACCACCGCTGATCAGTGCATCCACTCACGTGGTCGCGGTGGATCGACGCACGCGAAAACTGCTTCTGCATCGCAAGGAAATTGACCAACTGATCGGCGCGGTCGAGCGCAAGGGCTATACGCTGGTGCCGACCGCGATGTACTGGAAGGGCAACAAGGTCAAGGTCGAGATCGGCCTGGCCCAGGGCAAGCAGGAACACGACAAGCGCAATACCGAAAAGCAGCGCGACTGGCAGATCGAAAAACAACGCACCATGCGCTCGCACAACCGCGCCGCTTGAATTGACAAGAAGCTGTATACGCAGCAAAAAGCCCTTGATGACCATCTAGGGCTTTTTGTTTACTGAGGTGGCCTCTATCGAACTATTCGCTGGAAGCCTTGCTTCATAAGGGTTTAGCTGTTTCCAAGTTTTGACAAACCCTAAAATATGCCAAGCAATCAGCTGCGCGGATTGACTTGCATGCGAGCCGGATCATGCTGCGGATGGAAACGCTATCTTCGCTGGTTGGGTAGCCAGGGCAATCTGTTTTATTTCCTGGCCGCCTCCGTAATAAAGTTGCCGACCGCGAAAATGGCAAGAACAACGAGAATCAGCGCGCTGACGATCAGCGAACAAGAAGTCGCAACTAATCTCACTACCCAGCGGATAACTACCTGATTGTCGATGGCTTCGGCTCCGGGTTGGTTGGTCAGCTCATTCAATTTGTTCGACCCGCGTGTTTGCTGTGATCTCTCCATGACGTTCGTGGGCACTAAAATTGAAATGACCAATGCAATTTTGAGTCAGGTCAGTTGCCTTGCCCCCTTCCCAGCTATTTGATCCGGCTAAAGTCGAGAGATTCGGCGAAACTAAGCCTAAGCAACGAGGCGGTTTCGCAATAAAGAAGGCCTCTAAGTGCATAAGCACTTAGAGGCCATTGTTGGTGGAGGTGGCGGGAGTCGAACCCGCGTCCGAGAGCGTTCAACGCCCGGATCTACATGCTTAGCTCAACGTTCGATCTCGTTCCGCGACAAGCACGATGGGCAAAGCGCACCGCGGAACCAGCCTGATTGATTTGACCTAGTACCGCCAGGCGGCAGTCTTTGGCGATCCCGTGATAATGACCCTACACCGACGAGCACGAGCACAAGTGGGTTCGGGGCTTACGCCTTAAGCGGCGAGAGCGTAGTTGTCGTCGTTGGCAACTAGAAGTTTGCTGCTGGATTTACGAGGAAAGCTGCCCCCTCGGCATGCACCAAGTCATCTCACTACCCCCGTCGAAGCCAGAACACCCCCGGGGAAAACGATTTAACCTCCCGAGTATATGGGGACAGCGACCCGATCATCAATCTAATCCGTCACATTGCCTGATTCACTACCTGGCCGGTAACTCGAAACCACGACGAAATGTAGCTAACGGCAAGTTGTTCGAGCGAGCGCGCAAGATCAATGACGCAGGCACAAGCCCGCGTGGGCAGCATGAAAGCGGAGTGTTGTTCGGGCCACGATGCAACCTCTATACTCAGTCGCTTACATGACCGCGACTCCGCCGCAATCGTGAGAATGATCTCGATGACTCGACTGCAACTGCTTGGCATGGCCGCGGCCACTGCCCTATTTGCCACTGCCGGTGTGCATGCCGAAGGTGACAAGGCCGCCGGAAAGAAACTGATCTATACCTGCGCTGGATGCCATGGTGTGCCTGGTTACAGCAATGCTTACCCGCAGTATCCGGTGCCGAAAATCGCCGGGCAGAACGAGCAATACATCATCAACGCTTTGCATGGCTACCAGAGCGGTGACCGCACGCATCCGACGATGGGCGCGCAGGCGCAGAGTCTGTCCGACACGGACATTCAGAACGTCGCCGCTTACCTTTCCAGCCTCGCCCAGTAGTCGCCAAGGACTCTCCGCATGAAACGTGCGCTTACCCTGCTTTCATTCGGCGCCATCCTGGCGTTTGCATCTACGCAACTGCTTGCAAGTGGCAATGCCGAGAACGGGAAAAAGAAAGCCGGCACCTGCTTTGCATGCCATGGCACCGATGGCAACGCAGTCGACCCGCAGTATCCGCGTCTCGCCGGTCAGTACGATGAGTACATCCAGCAGGCGCTGCATGAGTACAAAGACGGTCGACGTAACAACGCGATCATGAAGGGGATGGATGCGACGTTGTCTGATCAGGATATCGAGGACATTGCAGCCTACTTCTCCAGCCTGCCGACCAAGCTGGATACATTGCAAGGTCATGTCGAAGGCGACAAATAATCTCGCGGCGATTGCATAAAAAAGCCCGCGATTGCGGGCTTTTTTATGGGGATAGAGCGCTATCGAATCAACCAAGCGCGGATTTGCCTTCGGTCTTGCTGTAATAAGGCTTCTCGCCACCTGCATGATCTGTCGCGTCACGAACCGCGGTTATCTCGGGCACGCGTTCGCGCAAGGTTTTTTCGACGCCTTGCTTGAGGGTTACATCGACCATGCCGCAGCCGTGACAGCCGCCGCCGAACTGCAGCAACACAGCACCGCTGGCATCGATTTCCAACAGCGTGACCCTGCCACCATGCGAGGCGAGCTGTGGATTGATCTCGGCATCGAGCACGTAGCGGACACGCTCGATCAAGCCGGATTCCGCGCCAGGTACATCACCCTTGATCTTCGGCGCGCGGATATTGAGCTGGCCACCGGTGGCGTTGGTTTCAAAGTCGATGGTGGCGCCTTCGAGCCAGCGAGCGCTCTCACCATCGACATGGAAATCAAACCCTGTGCATTCGATCGTCCACTCACCGCCAGCTAGGTCAGCCGGCTCGCAGAACTCCAGTTCGCAATTGGCTGCTGCCGTTCCGGGCTGCGTTACGCGCAGGCGGATGCTCATGCCATCACTACCCTGCTGCGAAAGAAGTCGCAGAAAATGCTGCTGCGCGCGTTCCGAGATGTCGATCATGCCTGCTCCGAAAAGTCTGACTCATGCCTGCGATTTGACGCAGGCGAAACAGCACCATTTTAGTCCTGTTTCGCTTTCAATGCGCGACTTTGACTTTCAGACATTCACGCTCGACGCTTGAACAACTATTTCACTGACCGGAACCATCCATGACCACAACTGACCTCGCCAGCCAGCACTGCAAGCCACTGAAGGGCGAGCAGCACCTGCTGAATGCTGAAAAAGTAACCACTTTTCTAAAGCAGCTACCAGGCTGGACGTTGAGTGACGACCAGCAAGCCATCGTCAAAGACTTCAAATTCAATGACTTTCGCCACACACTGGGATTTATCAATGCGGTGGGGTTTATGGCCAATCACGAGGATCATCACCCGGACATCGAAGCGGGCTACGGTCATTGCCAGCTGCTGTGGTCAACCCACGACGTGGGTGGCTTATCGATAAACGACTTTATCTGCGCCGCTCGTGTCGAAGGCCTGCTGGCGCGCTGAGGCAGCGCTGACCGCTTCGTGCACCGGTGATTAAAAATCGGTGCGCGACTTTTCCTTGAGATACAAAAGCCGTTTGCCTTTCACCGACAGCACATCGAGGAAATCCTTGAGATCGTCTGGCAACGGCGCGGAAAAACTGTACGAACGATCCTCAAGTTCAAAGCTCAGATGGGCCGCATGCAGAAACATCCGCTGCAAGCCCATATCGCGAAAACGCTTGTTCATCTCGCGATCGCCGTATTTCGGATCACCCGCCAGCGGATGACCGATGTGGGCCGCATGAACACGGATCTGATGGGTTCGGCCAGTACCGAGTGTGGCCTGCATCAGGCGTGCGCTCGGGTACTGCTCCATTTCCTTGAAAAAAGTCAGCGAAGGCTTGCCGTTATCGGCGACCCGCACCATCCGCTCGCCGCCCTGCAGCACCGATTTGAGCAGCGGCGCATTGACATCGAACTTGGCCTTGGACGGATGCCCCAGCATCAGGCAGAGGTACTGCTTGGTCACTTCACCAGCCCGAATGGCCGCCTGCAGGCCGGTGAGTCCAGCCCGCGTCTTGGCAAATACCAGCACGCCGCTGGTGTCCCGGTCCAGCCGATGCACCAGCTCAAGGTGCTCCTGCGGTCTGGCCGCGCGCAATAGCTCGATCGCTCCGTGGCTTACGCCGCTGCCGCCGTGGCTGGCAATGCCCGAAGGCTTGTCGATCACGAGAAAGTGCTTGTCTTCGAAGATGATGGCATCGGCCACCTGAGCGACCATGCCCGTGGCCGGCCCCTTGCCTTCGGGACGTTCAGCCACGCGAACCGGCGGAATACGGAGCATATCGCCGTCGGCGAGACGGGTATCGGGCTTGGCCCGCTTGCCGTTGACGCGCACCTGTCCGGTACGCAAAAGCCGGTAGATCATGCTCTTGGGCACGCCTTTGAGCAGGGTTACCAGCGCGTTATCGATGCGCTGACCATCCCGTTCAGGACCGATCGCGACTTGACGTACACCTTGAGGTGCGTCGGGGGAAGTTACCGTCTGCATTGAAAAAAACCTGATGAAATAGGATACTCGGCGAGCGCCACATTCTTCCCACCGATGTCTGGATCGGGTCGAATGACGGCCCGTCACGTCGGCGAGGATTGCGGCGGTTGCCCTTTGGCATCCAGCCTCGACTCCCTTTCATCGTAACGGTTCGGGTTGCTGTTGTCCGGTGCCATAGGGTATCGGGGCAGCAGGCGTAGTTGACCGAATCATCCCGACACCGGCAACGGTGCCGTTCATTTTGCCGCTTAACCGCAGCGGCGCGATCCCCGGCAGGCCGCCATCACAGGCGCCACCGAGGCACGCGACGCGCGGCCAAGCCGAGGAAACCACCATGAAACGTATGTTGATCAACGCGACTCAGCGTGAAGAGTTGCGTGTGGCCATTGTCGATGGCCAAAACCTGTACGACCTTGATATCGAAATCCCTTCACGGGAACAGAAAAAATCCAATATTTACAAAGGCCGCATCACGCGGGTCGAGGCTTCGCTGGAAGCCTGCTTTGTCGAGTACGGCGCCGAGCGACACGGCTTTCTGCCGATCAAGGAAATCTCCCGCGACTATTTCACGACCGGACTTGACCCCCACAAGGCGAGCATCCGTGAGCTGCTGAAGGAAGGCCAGGAAGTCGTCGTTCAGGTCGAAAAGGAAGAGCGTGGCAACAAGGGCGCGGCGCTGACCACGTTTATCAGCCTCGCCGGCCGCTACATGGTGCTGATGCCGAACAACCCGAAAGCCGGCGGCGTCTCGCGGCGCATCGAGGGTGAAGATCGGCAGGCACTGAAAGAAGCCCTGGACCACGTTACCGTACCCGACGACGTCGGCCTGATCGTGCGCACCGCCGGCCTTGGCCGCGATGCCGAAGAGCTGCAGTGGGATCTCGATTACCTGTTGCAACTGTGGAAATCGATCTCTGCTGCAGCTGTTTCGCAGAAGGCACCATTCCTGATCTACCAGGAATCGAAACTGTTTATCCGCGCTCTGCGCGACTACCTGCGCAGCGACATTGGCGAAATCCTGATCGACGAAGAGTCGCTCTACAACGACGCGCGCGATTTCATGCAGCAGGTCATGCCGAACGCGTTGCGCAAGCTCAAGCTGTACCGTGACGACACGCCGCTGTTCACCCGCTACCAGATCGAAACGCAGATCGAAAACGCGTTTGACCGCCAGGTGCGTCTGCCATCCGGTGGCTCGATCGTCATCGATCAGACCGAAGCGTTGACTGCAGTCGATGTCAACTCCTCGAAGGCCACCAAGGGCAGCGACATCGAGGAAACCGCGTTCAATACCAACTGCGAGGCGGTGGTGGAAATCGCCCGCCAACTGCGCATCCGCGATGCCGGCGGCCTGATCGTGCTCGATCTGATCGACATGGACAGCCCGAAGCATCAGCGCGACGTCGAGGATCGTCTCAAGGACGCCCTGAAACACGATCGCGCGCGCGTCCAGGTCGGACGTATCTCGCGCTTCGGCCTGCTCGAGATGTCGCGCCAGCGCCTGCGGCCCAGCCTTGGTGAGGCATCGCAGATCGTCTGTCCGCGCTGCGAAGGCCACGGTCATATCCGCGGCGTGGAATCGCTGGCACTGTCGACGCTGCGACTGATTGAAGAACACGCCATGAAGGAAAGCACCGGCCAGGTGCTGGTGCAGGCGCCGTCGAGCGTCGTCAATTTCCTGCTCAACGAAAAGCGCGCCAGCGTGGTCGAGATCGAAATGCGCCACAAGGTGCATGTGATGATCATCGCCGACGAAAAGCTGCAAACACCCCATATCGAGATTCAGCGTATCCGCGAAGCGGACATGGGCGATCACAGCAAGCCCAGCTACGAACGACTGACCGCCGTAGAGCCGACCGATCTGCCCAAGATGGGCCAGGTACTGGGCAGCAGCGAACAGCCCGCGGTGAGCGGTATCATGCCTTCCAGCCCTGCCCCGATGCGCGAAGAAATTGCCGCGAGCGCCGCTGCAAAAGCGCCGGTCACTAGCCGCCATCAGTCCACAGCTATCGCTACACCGTCATCCGGTGGATTGATGTCGCGTCTGCTGGGTTGGTTCCGTGGTTCAGAGGCCGCGGCCCCTGTTCCGGTCGCCAAGCAACGGAATGAAGACAAAGATAAAGACAATGCGCGTGGTGGTCGCCGCGATGAGCGATCGGGTCGCGGCGGTAGCGGCCCGAATGGATCGGCGTCGCGCCAGCAGCAGCCTCGCCGCGAATCGTCAGCGCAAGGTGCAGCGAAATCCGGATCGCCGCAACAACCAAAAAACAACCGTCAGCGCAACAACGACGGTCAGCAACCACGCCAACCCCAACAGCCGCAGACGCAGACGCAGACGGCGAAGGCCGAGCGTCAGCCCAACAAGCCTGCAGCGGTTGATGGCAATCAACCACGCGCCGAGCGTAAGCCCAATCCGCAGCAGCCCAAGGCCGAGCGTCAGCCGCGCCCTGCCACCGTGAATGATCGCCCCTTGGGCGAATCACCGGAAGAGACTGCGAAGGAAGCGCAGCTCGCCGCTACGCCGGTTCAATCGGCTGCGCCAGAATCCGCCGATAGCACGCTAGACGCCGATGGCAGCCAGTCACGTCGTCGTCGCGGCCGTCGGGGTGGCCGTCGCCGCCGTCGTCATGACGAAACCACTCCGAACGGAACCAACCTCGACGCTTCACAGACGGAAGGTCTCGATGACGAAGATCGCAATGATCCGATGGAAAGCATCGACTCATCGAAGCTGGCGGCGCGCCGCGAGTCATCGCCATCATCGGTTGCGGTAGCGACTGAAAGCGTTGTACCGGTTGAGCAAATCACTGAGCACGCCCAAGCCGAGACACTCCAGCGAGTGCCGTCGTCAATTTCGTCTGATGTCCCCGAATCGGCTCCGGTCACTGTAGAAAATGCGTTTGTCGCCCATAGCGAATCGCCCAAGCCGAGCCATGATTTGTCAACGGATAGCCTCGTAGGCACGACCTTGCCTGCTCCTACCAGCTTTAATCTGCCAACGCTTCCGCCTATCCCTGATCAAGCCGGATCGTCAGCGGTTGATGCAGACGCCGGGCATTCAGGCGAACTGACAATTGCAGCTCCGTCAGAACCTGCCTATGCCAGCCAGCCGGAAACGACATACGCAGTTGCCCGCGTCAGTGCGGCGGTCGAAATACCGCAGACTCTGTCGGTGCCGACTATCAGCACTGAAGTCGCCGCATCGCCAGCTGCGACTTTCAATGACGTTGACAAAAACGTGGAGCATATCTCGTCGGCAAATGCCGAGACGAAGCCCGAATCGGCAACGTTGTCCAGCCAGACAATCAAACCCATCCCTGCGTCGGTTGTATCTCACTTGCCGCATGCGGAAACGTCTGATGAGGTCAGGTCTGATGAGGTCAAGGTGAACGTGCCGGTCGCCCCGCTGCCCAAGCAAGGTGACCTGCTGGCTCAGACAACACATTCCGACTCCACGTCTCTGAGCAGTCATGCGGATGTTCCTGAAGCAGCGCATTTGGATCATGAGAAGAAAGATTCGAACGTTTGATCAGCAGTTCATGAAGTAATAAAAAACCGGACAATTGTCCGGTTTTTTATTACTTGCGATCTCAGAATTTTCTTCTGCAACAGCTCGACATCAGCTACCCACTTGATGATTTGAAGTGTCGAGCAAACCATGCACCGTCATCAGATGAGCCAGGCTGAGGACATGATCGACGTGCAGCTTTTCCATCAGCCGTTGCTTGTACGTCGACACGGTTTTCGGGCTCAGATTCAGTTGTTCACCGATAATCGTCAGCGGCTTGCCTCGCACCAACATCATCGCCACTTCCAGCTCACGACTGGACAAGACGTCGAACGGTGACATGCTTCCATCAAGCGTGGCGAGCGCCAGCTGCTGGGCGACGGACGGAGCCAGATAACGGCGGCCGGTTGCTACTTGGCGCACAGCAGATACCAGCTCATCGGCCGTGCAACCCTTGGTCAAGTAACCAAGCGCACCGGCATCAAGAAGTCGCTTCGGAAACCGCGCATCGTCAACAACCGTAACGATGACGACGTGGGTAGACATTTTCCCACGACACACCCGCTCGGTCAGCTCGACACCGCTCATCCCCGGCATATGCACGTCGACCAACGCGATATCGGGCGACAGCGTACGGATAAGTCGCAGCCCTTCCTCGGCGTTGCTTGCCTCACCGACAATGCTGATATCCGACTGCTGCTGCAGAATCATGCGAAAGCCGGTTCGAACCAGCTCGTGATCATCCACCAAAACGACATTGATCATTTCATCCCTCCTTGAATAGCTCGATTAAATCCCTTTCCAGAGTGCATTGCGCCAAAGGCCGCGCACCATCGCGTCGAACAAGGCTTGATTTGGTCAAATCGGGGCATCGATCAAAATCCAACCATCGGTAATATTCAAGATTGCCAAGCTCGATGATTCGAGCTGAGTCCATGACCAGCATGACTCAAGCTTCCATCACATCGTTGGCAGAAGCCTCGGGCGTGTCCAGATATCTTGCGAGCACCAATGTAGATGCATGCCCAGGCATTTCAACGCGGATGGGGCGACCGGTACGCAGGTGCTCGTCATGCGCCACTTCTTTGGCCAGCGCGATGGCAGCATCAAGCTGAAGATCGCTGAACAGCGTTACGTGGGCGCGGCTAACACTCCAACTACCCTTAGGCCCCTGCTTCAGCGAAATAATCACCATTGCAGCAATCCCATCCTTGAAACATTCAATATTGAAACGACGAACGGCCGTTTATCTACGTCGATCCAAGCACGCAATGTGCCACTTTGCATACGTGCGATATGTCAGCCAGCGCCCACATACGTTGTGCGGGAATTACCGCGAGACTGCTGCTCAAAAAATTAGCCCATGACGCCTGCCCCCAAAGGAAGGAAAATTCCGGCCCACCTCTTAACACGGTCGAAAGTACCCAAAGCCGACTGATCCTGACCAAACGCGGCGCATAAAAAAACCGTCAGAAGACGGTTTCCTTATTACTACAAATTCCAGTGCAATTGATTATGCACTGAAACTTTTGTTGGTGCCCAAGAGGGGACTCGAACCCCTACGACTTACGTCGCTACCACCTCAAGGTAGTGCGTCTACCAGTTCCGCCACCTGGGCAGGTGTATTACTTACTACTTACTTAACTTAATGCTTTTTCGTTGGCTCTTTTGCTGCCGGCACTTCGCCCTGATCGCTGGCTTTGACTGGCGCAGCAGGCTGAGCGGCTGGTGCGGCCGACGGGACTTCCAAATTCGCCGGGACTGTAGTTGTCGCCGCCGGCTTGGCCGTGCCGGTCACGCCGGACATCACGCCCAGATCGCTGGCGGCGCTGTGCGGCTGGCCGTTGGCGTGCAGGTAGATGCCCATGCCGAGGCTCAGCAGGAAGAACAGTGTCGCGAGTACGCCAGTCGCCCGCGTAAGGAACGTTGCCGAACCCCGCGCACCAAACACCGTGGCCGACGCACCGCTGCCGAAGCCGGAACCGGCATCGGCGCCCGCACCGTTCTGCAGCAGGATCAGTACGATCATTGCCGCAGCGATCAGGATGTAAAACACGCTGAAAATAACGAACATGGTTTCTTTTAGGCCTGTTGCGCTTGATGCGCTGCGTTGCAGATGCCGAGGAAATCAGATGCCGCCAACGAAGCGCCTCCGATCAACCCTCCATCCACGTCCGCTTGCGCGAATAATTCGGCGGCGTTGGCCGCTTTGACACTACCGCCGTAAAGCAGTCTTGTTAGCCGCGAAATTATAACATCTTCTTTTTCCAATTGGCTACGAATGAAGGCGTGTACCTGCTGTGCCAGCTCCGGGGAGGCCGTGCGGCCGGTTCCGATGGCCCAGACTGGCTCGTAGGCGATCACGGCGGTATCAAAAGTAGCTATCTCGTTGAGCTTCAGTACGGCCTGCAGCTGGCGAGCTATCACTGCCTGCGCCTCGCCCGCCTCATGTTGCTCCAGCGTCTCGCCGACGCAGAGGATTGGTGTCAGGCCGCCAGCGCGGGCAGCAGCAAACTTGCGCGCGACCAGCTCATCGCTTTCGCCGTGGTAGTGACGACGTTCTGAATGACCGACCAACACCCACTGCGCGCCAATGTCGCGGAGCATGGCAGCGGAAACCTCGCCGGTATAGGCACCCTGCCCCTCGTGCTCGCTGACATCCTGCGCGCCAACGGCCAGCCCGGAATCACCCTGCTGCTCAGCCAGCGCAGCGATATAGGGAAACGGCGGGAAAATGGCCACATCGATGGAAGCCGGCTTGCCTGCAACGATCCCATCGACCAAGGCCGCAGCCATCGAACGACTGCCATGCATCTTCCAGTTGCCGGCGACGAGTTTCGTACGCATGGTCTGATTCCGCTTCAATCAAACTGCAAGCTTACCGATGGGGCGGAACATCAGCAAACCGATGAAGCCGGTGGCGTCCATTGCGTAATACGGACGAGAATGGGCATTGTCACGAGGAATGCCACATGTCTCCATCCCGTCCACTCAGTTTGATCACCGGTGCTTCTGCCGGCATTGGTGCAGCGTTCGCGCGGCAGCTCGCCTCGCAGGGCCATGATCTGGTGCTCACCGCGCGGCGCGTCGATCGACTGGAGTCGCTGGCCGCCGAGTTGCGCGAAAAACACGGCACCACGGTGACCGTTCTGCCCAGCGATCTTGCCGATCCGACAGCGCCACAACAGCTCACAGCAGCGCTCGACGAACGCGGGCTGAAAGTCGACTGGCTGATCAACAATGCTGGTTACGGGGTGCCAGGCGCCTTGGTCGCCAGTCCATGGGCCACTCACGCTGATTCGCTGCAAGTGCTGCTGACCGCGCCCACCGAGCTGTCCTGGCGGTTGCTGCCCGGCATGCGCGAACGCGGCTATGGCCGCATCATCAACGTGGCCTCGCTAGCCGGGTTTCTCCCGGGTACCGCAGGACATACGCTGTACGCAGCGACCAAGTCCTATCTGATCAAGTTTTCGCAGTCGCTGGCATTGGAAAACCAGCTGGCCGGTGTCAACGTCTGCGCGCTGTGTCCAGGCTTTACCCGCTCGGAATTCCATGATGTCACCGGCACCCGTGACAAGATGAACAAGCTGCCCGATTTCATGTGGCTCACCGCCGAAGAGGTGGTACGACAAGGCGTTGACGCGGTGGAACGTGGCGAAGCGGTCCATGTCACCGGCGGAGTCAACCGGTTCATCAAGGCCTTGTTTGAACTCGTGCCAGATCGACTCGCGCTGGCGCTGTCGGCCAAGCAATCAAAACGCTATCGAAACGGCAGCGAGTAGACGCTTGAGCCAGCCAGCTTCAGACGGCGTGGCTCAAATCAACTTGATCTCGCGCAATCGCTGCATCAGGTACTCATGCGACGTGATCGAGTCGCTGTAACGGCTCGGGTTATCCGGCGTGATGCACTGTACGACGGGATCAAGCACGACGTCCGGATTCGGATGCAGGAAAAACGGCACCGAATAACGCGGCTTGCGCGCATTCGCATTCGGTGGGTTGACCACGCGATGCGATGTCGATGGGTATACGTGATTGCTCAGCCGCTGCAGCATGTCACCGATATTCACCACGATAGCATCGCCTTCGGTGGTTACTGGCAACCATTCGCCTTCGCTGAGAACCTCCAGGCCCTCGGCACTGGCGCCAACCAGCAGCGTGATGAAGTTGATGTCCTCGTGCGCCCCAGCGCGCTCGTTGGGGATGTTGTCCTGCGTAATCGGTGGATAGTGGATCGGCCGCAGAATCGAATTGCCCTGATCAGTCTTGTCGCCGAAATAATGTTCGGGCAACCCGATGTGCAGTGCTAAGCCGCAAAGCACGCGCGTACCCAGCTGATCCAGCGCTTCGTAAAGTGCGTAACCATGCGGCCTGAAGTCAGGCACTTCGGCCGGCCACAAATTGGGTGGCATCACATCAGCGAATGTTGAATCTCGAGAGATCTCGCGACCGATGTGCCAGAACTCTTTAAGATCAGCATGCTTGCTGTCCTTGGCGGTCTCGACCTTGTAAGGCGTATAACCGCGTGCACCGCCGCTACCGGGCACGTGATACTTCATCTTGACGTCGGTCGGCAATGCAAAAAAGCGCTGGAACGCATCGTAGGAATCGTCGATCAGTTCGCGTGCAATACCGTGCCCGCTGATGCAGCAAAAACCGAACTCGCGATAAGCCGCGCCCAGTTCAGCGACGAATGCGTCACGGTCAGTGTCGTAACGACGAATATCCAGCGTGGGAACGTGCTTCATGAGGCTTCGGCGAGATACGTCAGGGCCGATGATTTTACGACGTCGGCCAGCCGTTCGGCCAGTTGCTGCACTTCAACAGCATCCACCGCTTCTACAGTCACTCGCACCAGCGGCTCGGTTCCCGAAGCGCGCAGCACGACGCGACCGCGGCCGCTGAGAGTCTTCTCCACTTCGGCGAGTGCCTGTTGTACCGCCGTTCCCGCCAGTGCTTCACGCGCACCCAGGGAACGCACGTTGAGCATGACCTGCGGCAATTTTTGCAGGCCCGTGCGCGCCAACGCCAGATCCTGACCGGACAGCGCCAGGGCTTCGAGCACCGCCAGTGCCGCGACGATGCCATCACCTGTTGTGGCCCGATCCAGACAAAGGATGTGGCCGGACGTTTCGCCGCCCAGCATGCCGCCATGCTCCCGCAACATCTGCATCACATAACGATCGCCGACATTGGCGCGGATCAGCGGCACGTCGATTTCCGCCAGCGCCTGCTGCAGGCCGAAATTGCTCATCAACGTGCCGATCACCGGCCCCTTCAGCAGGCCACGTGTGTGCAGGCTGCGAGCCAGCACGTAAAGAATATCGTCACCGTCGGCCAGCGCGCCATGGCGATCGACCAGCACCAGCCGATCACCATCACCGTCAAAAGCCATGCCCATATCGGCACCGTGTGCCAGTACAGCCTGCTGCACGGCCTGCGGGTGGGTAGAACCGAACTGGCGATTGATATTGAAGCCATCCGGTTTGTCACCGATGACGATGACCTCGGCGCCCATTTCGGTAAACACCTTTGGCGCAACTTGATAGGTCGCGCCGTGTGCGCAGTCGATCACCAGCTTGAATCCGCGCAGGCTGAAATCCTCCGGCACGGTGGCCTTGCAGAACTCGGCGTAGCGCGCTACTGCATCATCGATGCGTCGGGCCTTGCCCAGTCGCTCGGAATCGACGGTGACGAAGTCGGCATCGACCTCCTGCTCGATCGCCAGCTCGACCGCATCGGAGAGCTTTTCGCCATTCGCTGAAAAAAACTTGATGCCGTTGTCGTGATGTGGGTTGTGCGACGCGCTGATCACAATGCCAGCGCTGGCGCGCATTGAACGGGTGAGAAACGCGACGGCGGGCGTTGGCATCGGACCCAGCAAGCCGACATCCGCGCCGGCCGCCACCAGACCGGCTTCCAGCGCGGATTCAAACATGTAGCCGGACACGCGGGTATCCTTGCCGATCAGCACCTTGGGCCGATCCCGGCCCTCGCGCACCAGCACGGCACCCACGGCGCGTCCCAGCCGCAGCATGAAATCCGCGCTTATAGGCCAATGGCCGACCAGACCGCGGATACCGTCCGTACCGAAATACTTGCGTTGATTCATCGTGTCTTGCCGCTTTGAAGGTATTTCATTCGCTGGAGCATAACGCTGCGACGATTGAAGCGCTCACTCATCATCCGGCCAGCGAGGCACCGCCGTCTTCGGATCGCGCTTCGGAACAGTATCGATCGCGCGTACTGCACGCCATACGGCTAGCGCATCCACCGTGGCAGCAACATCGTGCACGCGCACCATCCGCGCGCCACGCTGCACGGCAATCAGCGCTGCAGCGGCCGAGCCGGCGGCGCGTTCGGCGGGATCGGTTTTACCCGTGAGTGTGCCGATCATGCCCTTGCGCGACAGCCCGACATACACGCCGCTGCCCAGATTGCCAAAGCGTTCCAGCGCACTGAGTAGCGCCAGATTGTGCTCCAGCGTCTTGCCGAAACCAAAGCCGGGGTCAACCAGAATTTTGCGCTTGTCGATGCCCGCCAGCTCGCAGGAAAACAGCCGATCGGTGAGGAATCGATGAACATCGCCAACCACATCGTCGTATTCCGGATCGGCCTGCATGCTGCCGGGCTCGCCCTGCATATGCATCAGACACACCGGCACGCCCAATGCCGCCGCGGCATCCAGTGCACCTTCGCGACGCAGCGCGTAGACGTCGTTGATCATGCCCGCACCAGCAGCAACCGCGGCACGCATCACTTTCGGCTTGGAGGTATCGATGGCAATAGGCAACTGGGTGCGTGCGATCAGCTGTTCGATGACCGGCAACACCCGGCGAAGCTCTTCTTCGACCGAAACTTCCGTCGCACCGGGCCGAGTCGACTCACCTCCAATGTCGAGCATATCGGCACCCTCTTCGGCCATGCGCAAACCCTGCGCTACGGCGGCATCGACCTGACCATGGAGGCCGTCGGCCGAAAACGAGTCCGGCGTGAGATTGATGATGCCTACCACGCGCGGGCGATCCAGCCGCAGCGCGCGCCCGGCACAATCCAGCACCGGTGCAAACGCATCGATGGTAAACGGATCGATCGACATGCGTGTCACCTCAGAATTGCGATATCCGAAAAGACTGGCGAGACATCAGGCAGCGGACGATCCGCCCAGCTCACCCATGTAACGGCGATAGTGGCGCAGCTCGTCGATCGAGTCGCGGATATCCGACAGCGCCGTATGCGCCGATTCCTTGCCAAAGCTCTTGGCGATATTCGGGGCCCAGCGCCGGGCGAGCTCCTTGAGCGTGGAAACGTCAAGATTGCGGTAGTGAAAATAGCGCTCCAGCCGTGGCATCTGCCGATGCATGAAGCGGCGGTCCTGGCAGATCGAATTGCCGCACATCGGCGACTTCCCCGGTGGTACCCAAGCACGCAGAAAGTCGACCGTGGCTTGCTCGGCCATCGCGTGATCGGTTTCGGAGATCAGTACCTGGCGCCACAAACCCGACTTGTGATGCTGATTACTGTTCCAGCTGTCCATCGATTCGAGCCGGTCGATCTCGTGACGAATCGCAAATACCGGGCCCTCCGCCAGCAGATTGAGGTCCCTGTCGGTGACGATCGTGGCGATCTCCAGAATCGAGTCGTTGTCGGTATCGAGACCGGTCATTTCCAGATCGATCCAGATCAGGTTTTCTTCGTTCACGAGGCTCATGGGTACTCCTTTGGATAAGCAGTTTATCAGTCTTGCTCCGTCTGCCTATCTAAATAGATTCGCCTACGTATCTACGTGACGATGGGCTTTTAAGTTTTTGCGACTTTTCTCCGTGCGATGATTCACGCCATGCAGACTTTTTTCTGGCACGACTACGAAACCTCTGGCGCCGACGCACGGCGCGATCGCCCGCTGCAATTCGCCGGCATTCGCACCACGCTAGAGCTTGAGATTGTCGGCGAGCCGGTGATGTTCTACGGCAAGCCGTCGCGCGAGATGCCGCCGCATCCCGATGCCTGCATGATCACCGGCATCACGCCGCAGCTGGCCGAACGCGAAGGCTTGATCGAAAGCGAATTCGCCGCACGCGTGCATGAGCAGCTGTCGACGCCCGGCACCTGCGGCGTTGGCTACAACTCGCTGCGCTTCGATGATGAATTCACGCGGCAGATGCTGTATCGCAATTTCTATGAGCCGTACGGTCGCGAGTGGGAAAACGGCAATTCGCGCTGGGATCTCATCGACCTGGTACGCATGTGCCAGGCGCTGCGGCCCGAAGGTATCGTGTGGCCAAAGCGCGATGATGGCTCGCCCAGCTTCAAGCTCGAGCATCTGGCCACAGCCAACCAGCTCACGCAGGAACGCGCCCACGACGCGTTGTCTGACGTCTATGCACTGATCGATCTGGCACGCCTGATTCGCGTGCGCCAGCCGCGCCTGTGGGACTGGTATTACGGTCTGCGCCGCAAGCAGAAAGTATTCGAGATGCTCGATGTGATCGGCATGACGCCGGTAGTCCATGTGTCCTCGCGCTACCCGGCCAACCGGCACTGCCTCACGATCATTGCCCCACTGGCGCCGCATCCCAACCGCGCAGGCGAAGTGATCGTGTACGACCTCGCGACCGATCCAGCGGACTGGCTGGCACTGGACGAAGAGGAAATCGCCGACCGTATCTTCACTGCTCGCGCTGATCTACCCGAGGGCATCGAGCGCATTCCGCTACGCACCGTTCGCGCCAATCACGCGCCCGCGCTGGCGCCGCTATCGGTGCTGCAAGGTATCGACACAAATCGCTTGCAACTCGATGCAGGCAGGTGCATGGCCCATCGCGATGTGCTGCGCGCAGCTGATGGCCTGGTTGAAAAACTGCGCCGCGTATTTCAGCGCGCCGCCGAACTGCCACCACCGGACGATCCCGAACTGGCACTCTACGGCGGCGGCTTTCTGCCCGACGCCGACAAGAAACTGTTGGCACAGGTGCGCGCCACGCCCTCCGAACAGCTGGGTCAACGCGTGTTTCCGTTTCGCGATGCGCGCTATCCGGAACTGCTGTTTCGCTACCGCGCACGCAACTGGCCTCATAGCCTGGATGCCGGCGAGCAGGTGCGATGGGATGCTTTCCGTCGAATGCGACTGACCAAGCACACTTCACTGACTGCACTCACGCTGGACGACTACTTTGCGCGACTCGCCGAATTGCGGGCCGATCCGCAGGCACAAGGCAAAATTCCCCTACTCGACCAGTTGCAGGCCTGGGGTGAGGAGCTCGCCGCCAGCATCTGAACAAACCCGGCTCGGCCACCCCTCGATTCGATCGCCATCCCCTGCAACCATGTTCGACGTTAAACGCTTACCGATCCCTCACTCAGCCCACCTTCTGATCATCACGCATGCCAAAAACCTACTTCACACCTGACACGTTTCGCTTTCTGACCGCGCTCGATCGCCACAACAGCCGCGAATGGTTTCATGCGCACAAAGATGACTACGAGCGCCACGTGCGCGAGCCGTTTCTGCAGCTGATCACCGATCTGCAGGCACCACTGGCGAAGATCAGCGCGCACTACCGTGCCGATCCACGCAAGAACGGCGGCTCACTGTTCCGCATCTTTCGCGACACGCGCTTTTCCAACAACAAGCTACCGTACAAGCCGTGGCAGGGTTCGCGGTTTTTCCACGAGCGCCGGCACGAGATCCCGGCACCGTCGTTCTACCTGCACATCCAGCCGGGTGACTGCTTTGCCGGCGGCGGCATGTGGCACCCCGAGTCCGATGCACTGAAGCACATCCGCGAATTCATCGTCGACAACCCGGCAACGTGGAAGCGCGCTACGCAAGGCAAGGCGTTTCGCGAGCACCTGCAGATGGGTGGCGAGTCGCTCAGCCGACCGCCCCGCGGCTACGAGGCAACGCATGAGCTGATCGATGATCTCAAGCGCAAGGATTTCGTCGCCTCGGCTTACTTCACCGAAGAACTCGCGTGCTCCGACGAGCTGTTGCCGTGGACGGTGTCGACCTTCAAGAAGGTGTCGCCGCTGATCGATTACCTGTGCGCGGCACAAGAACTCGAGTTCTGAACACCCGGACGGTTCATTGCTCGATGATTCAACGCTCGTAAAAGGCGCGGCGCGAACCCAGTAGATACAGCGCCACGACGACGCCCACGACGGCGGTGATCGCCACATAATGCGCCGGCGCCAGTGGGCCGAGCTTGCCGGCGAACCAGCCAATCAGCGGCGGTGTGATTGCACCAAAGATTGCGTAGGCGATGTTGTAGGAGAACGAAATGCCGGTGAAGCGTATCGGCGGTGGAAACGCTGCCACCATCACCGAAGGCACCACGCCCACCACGCCCACGCTAAACCCGGCGATGGCGTACAACGGCAGAAAATGCGCACCGCCCGCAGCCAGATCCAGATACAGCGCATACGTCGTCACCAACAGAGCAAGCGAACCCAGCAATAACGACCAGCCACGGCCGATGCGATCAACCAGCAATCCACTGCCTAGGCAGCCGAAACAAAGGAACAAAGCGGCGACGCTGCTGCCTTCAAACGCCAGCGCCGGTGCCAGATGAAACCGGGTCTGTGCCAACGTCGGCGTCATCAAGATCACCACCACGATGCCCGCGGTCAACATCCAGGTCACCAGCACCGACAGCCATACACCGACCAGATGTCCGCGCAGCACGGCTTTCAGCGGCAGCTCCTGTGTCAGCTGCTTGCGTTCGCGCAGTGCGGCAAACACCGGCGTTTCGCTGAGCCAGCGGCGCAACCACACCGCGACGAAACCGAAGATGCCGCCCAGCACGAACGGAATACGCCAGGCGAAGGCCAGAACCTGATCCGCTGAATAATGCTTGCTGATCCCCGCGGCCAGCAGCGAGCCGATCAGGATGCCGGCGGTCAACCCACAGGTCAGTGCCGCGCAGGCAAAACCGATCCGGCCCACCGGTGCATGCTCGGCGACGAACACCCAGGCGCCAGGAACTTCTCCGCCGATCGCAATGCCCTGCACGATGCGCAGCAGCAGCAAAAGTAGCGGTGCGATCAGACCCAGCTGTGCGTATGTCGGCAACAAGCCAATGGCCAGCGTGGGCACTGCCATCAAGAACACGCTGAGTGTGAACATCTTTTTGCGCCCCAGCTTGTCGCCGAAATGCGCCATCACAATGCCGCCGAGCGGTCGCGCCAGATAGCCGGCGGCAAAGATGCCATACACCTGCAACTGCGCCAGCCAGGGCGCGACGTTGGCCGGAAAGAACAGCTGCCCCA
The DNA here is from genome assembly GCF_014207185.1 of Rhodanobacter sp. A1T4. Taxonomy (GTDB): domain Bacteria; phylum Pseudomonadota; class Gammaproteobacteria; order Xanthomonadales; family Rhodanobacteraceae; genus Rhodanobacter. The sequence goes on along the minus strand of NZ_JACHCP010000003.1, from coordinate 305,183 downwards.
GCACCTTGGCGAAAAAAACGAACACGACAAAGTCATAGAACTCGAGCGCGCCGCCTAGCGCCGACAGTGTCAGCGTTCGTGCATCGCTGCGGTTGAGAGGGCGGACGATCGATGACGATGATGGCGTGTCGTGGGGCATCAATGGCTCGCTGGGCGTTGAAAGAGGTCTTGGCTGGCGACCATACACCAATCCAACGACCAGGAAAGCCATTTCATGCGCGAGTTGGCGAAACGCATATGGCCGTCCAAAACACAATAGATGCCATGACAGCAAAATGCTATAAACCGCCATTGTACTGATCAACGAACCAACGCCATGCGCCATGCCTCGAAGAGTTTCGCCCGTCGTACCAGCTTGTTTGCAGGCATGCTGCTTGCTCTCGCATTGCCGCTGCACGCCGAGAATTTCACGCTCGCCAACGGCGACATCATTGGCGAATGGAATACAAGACTCGTCGCAGGCGCTGCCATGCGCACCAGCAATGCGTCGCCGCATCTCGTCGGCAAAGGTTTCGAATCCAATGGCAAACCCAAAGGCGGCGACGGTGCGGACACCGCCGACGATGGCAACCTCAACTACGGCAAGGGAGACGTCTACTCCAACCTGTACAAAATTGTCAGCGGCGTCGATCTGAAATACGGCAACCTGGGTATCGATGTGAGCGCACGCGCGTGGTACGACGCCGCGCTGGAAAACCGCGACGTGCCACAGGGCAATACGCCGAACGGCTATACGCCCAATCGCCCACTCAGCGATCGCGGCTTCGATCGCGACAACCAATTTTCCGGTTTCATGTTTCTCAACGCCTACCTCTACGACCACTTTACGCTGGGCGACAACACGGGCTTGGACGTGAGGTTAGGCAAGCAAAACATCCACTGGGGCGAGGATCTGTTCGTGCAGAACATCAACCAGATCAACCCCACCGACTACACCACCCTGCACCGCCCCGGCACCGATCCATCCACCGAAGCGCAGCTACCGGTCGAGATGCTGTGGGGCAAGCTGACCTTTGATGGCCCGTTAAGTGTTGAAGGTTTCTACCAGTGGAAGTGGCGGCCGAACGAGTACGATCCCTGTGGGACGTTTTTCTCGGGGAGTGACCTGGGTATCGACCGCGGCTGCGCGGGTATTGAGAGCAACGCCTACTACCCGCTCAACGCCTACTCGAAGGGCGCCGGGCAGTGGCTCAGCGACGGTTACCAAAATTCGGTCGGCGGCATCCTGCCGCGCGGCAACGATCTGCATGGCAGCAACACAGGACAGTTCGGCCTTTCGCTGCATTACAAGGCCGAGAGCATCGGCACTGATTTCGGCGCGTATTACATGCGTATCAATTCGCGCGCGCCTTTTCTCAATGCCACCACGATCAATCCGGCGATCGAGAACAACAGTCTGATCCCGACGCTGGAAGCGGCCGGCGTACCGGCAGCGGATGCAGCATTATCGAAGCGGCTATCCGGTATTACCGAATACTGGGCCTTTCCGAATGGCATCCATATCGCCGGCTTGTCCGCCTCCAAGCATATCGGCGACTGGAAGGTCGCCGCCGAAGTGTCGTACACCGCGGACCAACCGGTGCAGATCAATACGGCCGACATGTTCGCCGCCTTGACCCGCAATGGCGGCCCGATTGGCAGCCGCATGGCAGTACTGCTGCCCGGCGACACGTTGCAGGGCTACGACCGCTTCGACAAGACCCAGGCGCAAATCAATGCCACGCGATTGTTCAATGACGTATGGGGTGCGGACACCGCAACGCTCGCGGGCGAGGCCGTGTGGAGTCATGCGAATCTGCCGCCGCTCTCCGAAGCGCGCTATGGCCGCGGCTTCGCCTGGGGTTTCTCACCGCAATACAGCGACGGCAGCTGCTCGCCCGTACAAAATCCACAAGGTTGCGTGAGCCAGGGGTACTACACGCGCCAAGCGTGGGGCTATCGCCTGAAAGGCCAGCTCAACTATTCGCTGCCAGGTAGCTGGACGCTGTCACCCGCACTGTCGTGGGGCCAGGACGTGCATGGCTTCTCGGTCGACAACCAGCTGGTGCAGGGACGCAAGCCCTATACCATCAGCTTGGCGGCGCAATACGCCAAACGCTACTTCGCCACCCTGAGCTACACCAACTGGGTCGACAACGCACCGTACGACGTGCTGAAGGATCATGACTTCCTGAGCTTCGCCATCGGCGCGAATTTCTAGTTGATCCGAGTCACGACAATTCGCCTCCGTCCGCTTCGTAAAGCTCGATCGGCAGATCGTCCGGATCGGCGAAGAAGGTAAAGCGCCGGCCGGTATATTCGTCAACGCGCACCGGCTCACAGGTCACGCCGCGATCGAGCAGAACGGCGATTGATGCATCGATATCGTCCACCGCAAACGCCAGATGGCGCAGACCTTGCGCCTCCGGCCGCGATGGCCGCGGTGGCGGCTCGGGAAAAGAGAACAGCTCCAGCTGCACGCCAGGGCTGACCTCAAGATCGCACTTCCACGACTGCCGCGTCTCGCGATAAACCTCACGCACAATTGGCAGGCCCAGCGTCTCGCTGTAGAAAGCGCGCGAACGCGGATAATCCGAGCAGATCAGTGCGACATGGTGGATCGATTTCAGCAATGGCGAAATCATCTCTGCTCAGGCCTCGTGAAAGGGAAAGGCCAGCACATCGGCGATCGCATCCGTGTCGGCCAGGCACATCAGCAGGCGTTCGATGCCCATGGCAACCCCGGCAGCGTCAGGCATCGCATCGAGTATGGCCAGCAGGCGATGATCAATCGGCATATCGTGCAAACCACGTTCGCGGCGAACCACCTGATCCCGCTCGAAACGCATGCGCTGCTCATCGGCATCGTTGAGCTCGTGATATCCGTTAGCCACTTCGTGATGGCCGAGATAAAGCTCGAAGCGTTCGGCCAAGGGTGGATCACCTGCACGGATTTTCGCCAGCGCGCACTGCGTGGCCGGGTAATCGTGGATCACCGTGATGCAATCGCGCGGGAATGCCGGCTGCAGCCGGTGGGTGATCAGCAGGTCGAGCCAGTCGTCGCGCGTGAGCCCCGACGGATCGATCCCATAGTCGACCAGCGGCTCGCGCAACTCCTCGATCGGTGCATGCAGCGGATCGATCCCCAGCTCATCGAGAAACAACTGTCGGTAGCTGACGATATGCACCTCGGCACGCCGGCCGACCAATGCCAGGGCGGCCTCCACCAGCGTGATCGTCTCCTCCATCAGGCGCCGGTGATCCCAGCCGACCCGATACCACTCCAGCATGCTGAACTCGGGATTGTGCTGACCGCCGGCCTCGCCGTTGCGAAACACCCGACCCAGCTCGTAGCAATCACCCACACCGGCGGCAAGCAGACGCTTGAGCGGATATTCCGGCGATGTGCGCAGCCAGCGCACCGGCGCACCCGCATCAACATGGCCCATGAAGGTCGTACTGAAACTTTCGATATTCGGTTCGCTGTTGCCTGCTGCGGACAGGATCGGCGTTTCCACTTCCAGCACATTACGCACGGCGAAAAAGTTGCGGATCAGGTTGTAGACTTTCGCGCGCAGCTGCAGCGCACTAATCAGCGACAGCTTCTTGGCACTCACGCGGCACGCTCGTGCTTGGCCAATAGCGCCAGCAATTTCGCTTCGTCCCAGATCGCCACGCCGAGCGCTTGCGCCTTGTCCAGTTTTGAGCCGGCCGCTTCGCCCGCGACCACAAAATCGGTTTTCTTCGACACGGAGCCGGATACCTTCGCGCCCAGTGCTTCCAGCCGCTCTTTCGCTTCCTCACGACTCAGCGTAGGCAAGGTGCCGGTCAGTACGACGGTTTGACCTTCCAGCGCAGCATCCTCGGCATGGGCACTTTGAGGAATTGCCTGCAGCAGCACCTGCATTGCCAGTTCGACCTCATGGAGCTGCGCACGCTTTTCATCGTCATCGAGAAATGCCTGCAAGTTGGTCGCTACAGCCGAGGGCAACCCGGCGACGATCCAGTGTGCGGAGCCAGCCTTCTGCAAGGCTGCCAGTGTCGCGTAATGCCGGCTCAGCAATTCAGCACTCTTGGTTTTGGTGCCGAGCTTGGGAATGTCCGCCGTATCCAGCAACACGGCGAGGCCAAGTCGATCGCGCAGCTTTGGCGAAGGCGAGGACTCGTCGCTGAAGACGATGCCAGCCGCCAGCAGCGCATCGACCACCGCCTCGTTGCCTGGTTGCGCGAAAAAACCGGCAATCGACGTGGCGACTTCTTCCCCGATATCCGGCAACACGCGTAAAACAGGTGCCGGCATCACGCGCACGATATCCAGACGGCCAAACCACGCGGCAAGCGTCTTTGCCGTACTCTCGCCGATATGCATGATGCCAAGGCCAAACAGAAAGCGCGACAGCGTCGACTGCTTGCTGGCCTGAATCGCATCGACAAGATTTTCTGCCCACTTGGTGGCCACTTTCCCGGCTTTAACGGTTTCCGGTGTGGTGCCATCACGCTCGTCGATGGCCTGCTTCATCGTCACAAGCCGCTCGACGGTGAGGTCATAAAGATCGGCCGGCGTCTTGACGATATCGAGTTCCACCAAGGCATCGACGAAACGCTCGCCGAGGCCTTCGATATCCATGGCCCTGCGCGAGGCGAAATGGATGATGGCCTCCTTGCGCTGTGCCGCACAGATCAACCCGCCGGAACAGCGAAACGCCGCCGCCCCGTCTTCGCGCAGCAGATCGGAGCCGCAGACGGGACAGTGCGTCGGCATCGTCCACGGTACGGTGTCCGCGGGACGCTGATCCTCGATCACGCGCACGACTTCGGGAATCACGTCACCGGCACGACGCACGATCACCGTGTCGCCAATACGAACGTCCAAACGGGCAATCTGGTCAGCATTGTGCAAGGTTGCATACGTGACCGTGACCCCGCCCACCTGCACCGGCTCCATCCGAGCCCGCGGCGTGGCCGCACCGGTGCGGCCGATCTGGATTTCGATATCCAGCAGACGGGTCATCTCTTCCTGTGCGGGAAACTTGTGTGCAATCGCCCAGCGCGGCGCGCGCGAGACAAAGCCCATCTCGCGCTGGCCGGCATAGTCGTCGAGCTTGTAGACCACGCCATCGATGTCGTACGGCAGCGTGTCACGTTTGGCGCCGATGCGCTGAAAGTAGGCGATCAGCCCGTCGAAGCCCTTTGCCGTGCCGACTTCAGGCGATACCGGAAAGCCCCAGTCGCGCAATTGCTGCAGCGTCTGCGAATGGGTCGGCGGCAGCGAGCCGCCTTCGACAACGCCGATGGCATAAGCGAAAAAGCTCAGCCGCCGCTTTGCCGTGATTGCAGGATCGAGCTGGCGCAATGAGCCCGCCGCACCGTTGCGCGGATTGGCCAGCGGCTTCTCGTCATGCGCACGGGCGCGTTCGTTGAAACTCTCGAAATCCTTGCGCAGCATGATGACCTCACCGCGCACTTCGAGCAGCGATGGCCAGCCTTCATCGCGAAGCCTCAGCGGATGATCGCCATCTTTTCCGCTGCGCAAGCGCAGCGGAATGGCGCGCACCGTGCGTAGATTCGCGGTGACATCCTCACCGGTTTCACCATCGCCGCGGGTCGCGCCCTGCACAAACACGCCATTCTCGTAGCGCAGGCTAATCGCCAGACCGTCGAGCTTGGGTTCCACAGAAAACAGCGGTTCACGACGATCCAGCGTCTGCTCGATCCGACGTTCGAATTCGGCGACTTCATGAAAACGTTCGCGGTCGTTGTCGCCGGCCTGTTCGAACGCGTTGCCGAGCGACAGCATCGGTAGTGCGTGCCGCACTTCGGCAAATCCACCGTTCGCGCGAGCACCGACGCGACGCGTCGGCGAATCGACAGCGGCCAATGTCGGATGCTCGGCTTCCAGCGCCTCCAGTTCGCGCATCAGGCGATCGTATTCCGCGTCAGGCAATTGCGGGTCGTCGAGCACGTGATAGCGATAATTGGCCTGCTCGATCGCAACACGCAGCTCAGTAGCGCGCACTGCGGGATCGGCGGGGGCTGGACGTTCGGTCATGCAAATCTCCTGGATCGTCGAAGTTTAACGATACCGGCGGCTTTCGGATGACTATCAGCAGATTGATAGCGCCCGAGCTTCCACCCGTAGATAAAGCCGGCCTGACTCCTAAAACATCTTTCACGCGGATCAAGCTGTCACAGCAGGTATCATGAGCGGCTTATGTCAGCCGATGCCACCGCCGCAGAGTCACGCGCCGCCGTCGCCACTGTTGCCGCGCCCGCCACGGTTTCAGAGGTGGTGGCGGAAATCTCCTCACGAGAACGTTACCGCGGCCTGCTCTGGCTGGTGGCTGCCGCCTTCTTCATGCAGTCGCTGGATTCCACCGTGGTCAACACCGCGGTGCCAGCCATGGCTTCGGCACTTGACGTCACGCCACTTGGGATGCGCACCGCGCTGACCAGTTACGTGCTGACGTTGGCGATTCTGATCCCGGCCAGCCCATGGCTGTGCGACAGGTTGGGCACGCGCCGGGTATTCGGTCTCGCCATCGTCGTGTTTGGCGCCGGCTCGCTGCTGTGCGGCCTTGCGCAGACGCTGCCCGAACTGGTCGCCGCGCGCGTGCTGCAAGGCGTCGGCGGTGCCTCGCTGATGCCGGTAGGCCGTTATGTCCTTGTCCGCAGCATCGAAAAGCGCGAATTCGTCCGCGCCATGAGCACCGTGGCGACCTTTGGCCTGCTCGGCTCGGTACTCGGGCCGCTAATGGGCGGCGCGCTGGTGGAGTTCACCTCGTGGCGGCTGATTTTTCTGATCAATGTGCCGGTGGCGATTGCCGGCGTATGGATGAACCGGCGCGACATGCCGGACTACCGGCTCGATCATGCGAACCGCTTCGATCTCTCCGGTTTCCTGATGTTTGCGGCTGCCTCGGCACTGCTGCTCACCGCCTCTGAACTGGCTGGCAGCACGCCGGTGCCTTGGAGCCACATTGGTTTGTGCACATTGCTGGCGTTGCTGCTAGGCGCGACCTACGTCTGGCATAGCCGCCGCACGGAATATCCAGTCGCCGATCTCACCCTGCTGCGCGTGCGCAGCGTTTGGGTGGCGTTGGCCGGCGGCCTGTTCACCCGACTCGGCATCTCCGGCATGTTTCTGCTGCTGGTGCTGTTTCTGCAGGTAGGCTGCGGCTGGTCGCCGCTAATGGCCGGACTGATGATGGTGCCGCAGGCGCTGGGCTCGATCAGCGCCAAGTGGGCGATCAACCGCACGCTGATCCACTTTGGCTATCGCCGCCTGCTACTGGGCAATACGCTGATCGCCTCGGTGCTGATGGCAATGTTTGCCCTGCTCGGCCCGACCACACCGATGTGGGCGACCGCCCTGCTGGTGTTCGCCTATGGCAGCTGCACCGGCATGCAGTACACCGCAATGAACACGCTGATCTACAACGATCTCGACATCAAGCACGCCTCGATGGCCTCGTCGATGGCCTCGACCGCGCAGTATCTGGCGATGAGTTTTGGCATTGCACTAGCCACCTTGTTGATGGAAGCACTGCTGCAGGGTCACGCGCACGAACAGTACATCGTCGCGTTCCGCTGGACCGTAGTCTTGCTAGGTGGCATCACCGCAATCGCCAGCCGCATTTTCAGCCGACTGCCAGAAAATCGTCCCTTGTCCGGTACTGCCACCGCGCATTGATCAACATACGCGCCACCGCATGCCACCCGCCTGCGCATGCATGTAGGATGCTATCTCCAACGACAGCCTGAGCGCGCCGCATGCAGCATGCTAGCGACATCCTGTTCACCCTCTTTGTTGTGTTTATCGCTGCGCAACTTGGCGGTGAAATTGCGCAGCGACTAAAACTGCCTGGCGTCGTCGGTGAGATTGCTGCCGGTTGCGTCGTTGGGCCGTCATTGCTCGGCCTGATCACGCCCGATCAGATCGCCGTTGGCATGCCGCTGGATGTGCTGGCCGAAATCGGCGTGGTACTGCTGCTGTTTTCCGTCGGCCTGGAAACGCGGCTGGAAGATCTGAAGAAAGTCGGCAAGGTCGCCTTTCTGGTCGGCGTACTGGGCGTCGTCATACCGTTCGGCATGGGTAGCCTGTGGGCACACGGTAGCGGCTTCAGCTGGGACAAATCGCTGTTCGTCGCAGCGGCGTTTGTCGCGACGTCAGCCGGTATTACGGCACGGGTGCTGCAGGAACTGCATGCGCTGCAGCGGATCGAGAGCAAGGTGATTCTGGGTGCTGCGGTGATCGATGACATCCTCGCCATGCTGCTGCTCGGCGTCGTGGTGTCGCTGCAGGGCGGTGGCGGTTTCGACCCCTTGCACCTGCTGGTGGTGCTGGCGGGTGCGATCGGCTTTATCGCGTTGATCGGTTGGGGTGGCACACGGGTGATGCGCTGGAATTCCAACTGGCTGGAGAAACCGCGCGATCCGCATTCGCCGTTGATGATCGTGCTGGCGATGTGTCTGGGGCTGGCCTACCTGTCCACGCTGTTCGGACTGGCTGCCATCATCGGCGCATTCCTGGCTGGCATGATCGCCTCGGAAACCCAGCAGCGGCACACGCTGGAAAAGCAGATGATGCCGCTGCTCGCGCTACTGACACCGTTCTTCTTCGTGGTGACTGGCAGCAAGATCGACCTTCACGAGCTGGCCAATGCCGATGCGCTGATCATGCTCGCAGTAATCACCGTGATCGCCATCGTATCCAAGCTGGCCGGTGGCTGGCTGGGTTCGCTGTCACTGGGCAGGCGCAGCGCCACGATCATTGGTTTCGGCATGGTTCCGCGTGGCGAAGTGGGCGTGGTTATCGCCAGCCTCGGCTTGGCTGCTGGCGTTTTCACCAATCGGATGTACGCCATCATCGTGGCGATGTCGCTGCTCACCGCCATGGTCACCCCGCCGGTGCTGGCGTGGTTGCTCAAACGGGCTGGTAGCGACAGCGAATTGCAGGAAATCGATTCAAAAATTCTTCCGTAAAATGGAGTGATTCGCAGCTCTGAAGAAACCTGATACGAATTGACCAGCGATTCAGCTGAGCTGATTAGAATGACCAAGCGGCAAGAAAAAGTGCCCTCTCCAATTCGGGAATATTCATGAACATTAAACCCTTGTTTGCTCTGTCCCTTGCTGCAGCTTTGACACTCGGCAGCGCCGGTGTGGCCAGTGCCAGTCCGGACGGCAGTGGCGTGCTGGTCCGCCAGGACGGCATCTATCTGCGCTGCGACCAGTGCGGCACAGTGCAAAGCGTGGAGCAAAACATCACCCAGGGCAGTAACCACGGTGTGGCCGGCGCCATCATCGGCGCCGTGGCCGGCGGCGTACTGGGCAACCAGATAGGCAAAGGCAACGGCCGCAAGATCGCCACGGTCGGCGGTGCGGTGGGTGGCGGCTTCGCCGGCAACGCCATCGGCAAGAGCGGTAGCAGCGAGAGCTGGCTGGTGCGCCTGCGCATGGGTAACGGCAGCTACGCCAATGTCCAGGTCAAGGACGCCAGCGCTATTCGCCAGGGTGATCTCGTGCAGCTCGACCAGAGTGGAAATATCACGCGCATTCGCTGAGCCGAGACTTTCTCTTAAGTAAATATTATTGAAGAGAAAACGCCCCGACCGGGGCGTTTTGTTTGGTTGCACCTCAAGAGTTTTCCCATCTGCACATCGAACCACGGCGATTTCAGGCAGCCTTCGTAACCCTGAACGCTTCCAGCGCACGACGCGTTGAAAGGTAGAGGCCTATCTCGATCGGGTCGATGCTGTGAATAGCGCGTACCGCTTCAAGCAGCTCACTATCAGTGCATCGAAACCGTCGGCACCACAAGGCACGGCTGGGTCGATCACGCAGTTGGATGTGTTCTGTCATCAGCAATATCCGCTTGAAAAATTTTCGGCAGAGCGTGCCTGCAACGAGATGAAATGCCTGTCGTCGAAACGTTATATGAGCTTTGACGGCGACATCAGCCACCAAGCCGAGTTCGACCGCGGTAATTCAAAAGACAGTAAGTACCCGATGCGCAACCGACAAATATCTATCGTCATCCACTAGACGAACATTGCTTGTGCCATGCTGTCCAGGCGCACAGAGGGCATTCGCGCAGGGAGCCCGCAGCATGATCAATCGCGTGCACGTAGGCAAAAGCACACCCGGAATTCCGGTATGGCGAAACTTGAGCGCGGGACTGATTACCGGTGCGGCGGATGACGATCCCAGCGGCATAGCCACCTACTCTCAGGTCGGCGCGGCGTTTGGCTATGGCATGCTGTGGTGCATTCTGTTCACCATGCCACTGATGATCGCGATCCAGGCAATCAGTGCGGGCATCGGCTGCGTGACCGGCCACGGCCTGATGGATGGCATTCGTGCCTACTATCCGCGCAAACTGGTGTACGGACTCGTGGTATCGATTTTCGTAGCCAACGTCATCAATCTTGCGGCAGACATTGGCGCAATGGGCGCAGCGCTCAAGCTTTTGATCGGTGGGCCGGCGCTGTTATACGCGGGCGGTTTCGCGCTGTTGTCGCTAGTGCTGCAGGTCTTCATTCCGTTCTCACGATACTCGCCGATCCTCAAGTTGCTCACGCTCAGTCTTTTCGCCTACGTCGCCACGGTCATGGTAATTCACGTGCATTGGCTGCCCGTGCTCAAGAGCATCGTCATTCCGCCGGTGACATGGAACGCCAAGTATGCGGTGGGTCTTGTCGCGCTTCTTGGAACGACGATTAGTCCTTACCTGTTTTGCTGGCAGGCGGCGCAGGAGGTCGAAGAGATCGAAGCGGGCACGGATCGCGCCCCCCTGCTCCTTGCACCGCTGCAAGCACCCAGCACACTTCGTCGGATCGGGATCGACACGACGGTGGGGATGATTTTCTCCAATGTGATCGCGTTCTTCATCATTCTCACGGCAGCCGTGGTGCTGCACGCCAACGGCAAGATCGATATCCAGTCATCATCAGAAGCCGCGGAGGCCTTGCGGCCACTGGCGGGTAATTTGGCGTTCGCCCTCTTCGCAGCCGGCATCATCGGCACCGGTCTGTTGGCGGTTCCCGTACTCGCCGGTGCCACCGCCTATGCAGCGGCCGGTGCATTCGGCCAACTCAGCGGCCTTCAGCACAAAATGCGCGAGGCGAAATTCTTCTACGGCGTACTCATCGTAGCCAGTGTGGCCGGCATCGCCTTGAACCTCACATCGCTGGATCCGATCAAGGCGCTTTACTGGAGCGCAGTGATCAATGGTGTGGTCGCCGTACCCTTGATGATCGTGATGATGTTGATGGGATCGCAGTCCAGGGTCATGGGAGAGTTCACCATGCCCATGCCCTTGAAAATTTTCGGCTGGCTGGCTACGGCAACCATGGCCACAGCGGCAATCATGATGTTCGTGACCTGGGGCAAGTAAAGCTGATGCCACCGACTTCAGGGTGACGCCGCTTCCGAGGACTCGAAACGGTAGCCCGCGCCATACACCGAATGGATATACGGGCCGCCCGGCACGAGATCATCGAGCTTGCGGCGGAGATTTCTGATGTGGCTATCCACGACACGATCGGTGACATCGCGCAACTCGTCATGCATCAGATCCAGCAACTGATCGCGCGAATAAACGCGGCCAGGATGCGCGACTAGCGTCTGCAGCAAGCGGTACTCGGTGGTGGTCAACGGCAGCGGTTTACCGGCAACCAGAATGCGCTGCATGCTCTCATCGACAACAAATGGATTGATGGGTACCGACCCGCTCGTACGACGCAGCAGCGCACGCACCCGCGCCACCACTTCGCGCGGACTGAACGGCTTGCAGACGTAATCATCGGCGCCAAACTCCAGGCCGAGCAGACGATCGATTTCCTCCACGCGTGCGGTCAGCATGATTACCGGCAACGGATTGTCCTTGCGCAACTCACGCAGAATCTGCAACCCATCCTTGCCGGGTAGCATCACGTCGAGCAGCAGCAGATCAGGTTGATGGTCGCCGATGGCCTGCAATACGCGGTCGCCTTCATCGACGATTGATGCAAGGTATCCAGCATCCTGAAGATATTCGCTCAGCAGCGCGGCAATCTTCGGCTCGTCCTCGGCAATCAGGATGTACTGTGTGGTTGTCATCTCAGCTTTGTACTAGAGGCAGGGTCAATACGATGCGCAGGCCGCCGAGCGGCGATGGCAACGCGCGCAACTCGCCGTTATGCGCCAGCGCAATACGTTGCGCGATGGCCAGACCAAGCCCACTGCCGCCGCGCTTGCGGTCGCGCGAAGCTTCGCCGCGATAGAGCGGCTCGAACAGCCGTGCGAAGGAGTCCGCATCAACGTCCGGTGGTGTGTCGTCGACAATGATGTCTACCGTATGCGTTTGCATTGCCATGCCGATACGCACACGACCACCACGATCGCTGTAGCGCAGGCTGTTGCCGATAACGTTGTCGATCAGCTGGCGGATGCGGTCAGCATCGACTTGCACGAACGCTGGCGACAAATCCTGCTCCAGTACAAGTTCCGATTCGCGCGCCATTGGCGCAAAGCGCACCATGGCAGCACGCAACAGCTCCGCGATATCGATCACTTGCAAGCGATAACTCAGCGTCCCGAGATCGGCCATCGACAGCTGATGCAGATCATCGACGAGACGATCCAGCCGCATCACTTCCTCATGCAGCGACAGCACGCCGCCGGCATCGACCGTGCGCACGCCGTCCTGCATCGCTTCGACTTCACCGCGCACGATCGACAACGGCGTGCGCAGTTCATGCGAGATGTCGGCAATCCAGCGCCGACGCGCCGTTTCGTGCGACTGCAGCGCGGCACTGAGCCGATTGATATGCCTGACCAGATCCCCTAATTCGTCGCGGCGCAAGGTATCCAGATGCAGGTGATAGTTGCCGTTGGCAAGTTGGTCGGCCGCCTGCTCCACATCGCGCAGTGGTCCCAGCAGATGGCGCGCGAATATCCAGGCGATGCCTAGCGCCAGCAGCAAAAGCAACCCGGCGATCAGCGCCATGTCGTGCACCTGTACCGAAAGAAAATCGGTATCGCGACTTTCCACCGGATGCGTGAGCGGCTGCAGCGCAAGCCAGCCAACCAGTACTCCGTCTTGCTGCAGCGGCCGTTGCAAAGCATCAGCCCCTAACGGCGCACCGACGATCAGGCGATGTTGCGCATCGAGCAGCGACACGCGCGGCGGCAGAGGCAACGCTGGTTGTGGCGGTGGAACATCGTCGTGATCCGGCGCAGGCGGCGGTCGCGGATACCTGCTGGATGGATCCGGTGCACCGCGCGGTGGTTTCGGATCCAGTATCTCGTGCAGTAGCGCATCCCATTTTTCACGATCACGCAAATCATCGAAACCATGCATTGCATCTGCGCGCTGATCCAGTGCCTGCGTTAGCGGCGATAGTCGCGCCAGATCAAGCGTGTTGACGTAAGCGACAAAGCCGCTGCGCAGGTTGAGGATGGTGATACTACCCAGCGTGCCCAGCGCCAGCGCAATCGTGAGCGCCAGCAGCAGAAAAAGTTTGTGCACCACGCGCAGACGCAAACGCGTGCGCGGCGAGTCATTGGATGCGGCTGGCGTCGGAGTATCCATCGGCCATGCAGGATAACCCGGTGCTTGAAAATACGCGTCCGCATTCCCTGCATAATTCCTGCGAAGTGGGAGGTCATCGTGGAGTGTGCCGGGCCGACCGGCACCACACAGGAGCATCCACATGCAAACCCGATTTCTCTGCGCCTTGATCGCCATGACCGTCGCAGGCACGGCCGTTGCGCAAGCCGTTCAACCCTCGCCGCCCGATGTCGGAACCCCGCCTGCACGGTTCGCCGGCGGCTTGCCGCCGCCGCCCCCCGGCTGTGTTGGCAACGGTGCGCTACCTTTGCCGTCGCCTCCACCGCGGCCTTGGCCGCCCGTTCCCGCTAGTGACGACGGGTTCGCCAAGGATCTGGGCATCAGCAGCACACAGGCGACCAAGGTGCAGCAAGTATTCGAGCGCCAGGCCGCACAAGCACAGCGTCTGGATCAGCAGCGTCGCGATATGGATGCGGAAACCTGCCGTAGCCTGCAGAGCATCATCGGCGATCAGGGCATGGCTCGCTGGTCGGCCGCTTTTCCACCGCCGCCACCGCCGGGCGGACCGTGGCGCGGACCACACCTGATGCCACCGCCGCCGCCGCCGCAAGGCTAATGACGGATTACACGATGACAAATTGGCCACGCTGGAATCTGCAGAAAAGAAAAACGCCCCCATGGGGCGTTTTTTCCAAGCTAACGAACCGGCCGTAATGTTCAGCGATAACTCGAACATTCACACCTGAACCGATATCAGCTATCAGGCAACGCCTCGGTTAAACCAAGCGTGGCAAAAGCCTGTACACGCTCGATCGCTTCGATGAGTTCCTTGCCTCCGAAGGGCTTGCGCAGATAGACGCTACGCTCCGGCACTTCTTCGGGATCGGTATTCGGATCGGCGGAGATAACGACCAGACCCACCTCGGGATGCCGACGTCTGGCGAGTTCGCAGATGTCGATACCCGTGGTTTCCCCGGCGAGAATCACGTCCGCTATGACGACATCGACCTGTTCTTGTCTCGAAAGAAAGCCGGAGGCCCCGCTTGAGCCCACAACGCAGTGCACGCGAAAACCGCCTTTGCCTTCGAGCAACATCCGCATCGTTTCCAATACGGCGTGATCGTCATCAACAATGAGGACAACCTTGTCGGCGCCCATGATTACCTTCGCTTGCAGTTTGCGGGTATGTATGACTCCCCCTGAGCACTCAGTTTACTCGACTGGGATGAACTCGTGAGGCCTGCATCGCAAGCCTCACCCAAGGGGCCCCTTGGCACACGATAATGCGCCGGCGACGCGGCGAATAACAGGTTGGCGACGCCATTCCCGCGACCCTGCGGCAAAATCGATAAATCCTGCGAATGCTGAACCAGCTATCTGCGCTCGGCGTTTGGCGTTGAGCGCAGGGCGCGAACTTCGTACAGGCGCTTGTCGGCCTCAGCCAGCATGTGCTCCAGCTGCTCCCCGGAATGGCGATAAGCGGAGCCCATGGTGAAACTGATCGGCGCGGTTTTACGATCATCAGCAATACGCTTGGCAACGCTTTCGGTCAGGAATGCATCCGCATGCCGGAGCAGGACCAGAAACTCGTCACCACCCAGCCGTACCACGGCGTCCTCGGGCCTGAGATGGTTCAACAAGAACTTTGCCATGGCAACCAGCACTTCGTCGCCACGCTGATGCCCATATTTGTCGTTGACCAGCTTGAAGCGGTCAAGGTCGAACGTAATACAACCCCATCGATCCAGCTCGCCCATGGAGGCTGCCAGCTCGGTGATATATCGCCGATTGAAACAACCCGTCAGCGGATCGCGTATCGACCATTCCTCGAGCTTGCGCTGGTGCTGCTGCCGTTCAGTGATGTCCTGCGCGTGCCCCAACACGTACGGCTCATCACCCTCGCCGTCGAGCACGTTGTGGTACTCCCAGGTCCGCAAGCTGTCGTCGCCAGCGACCAATTCAAGTACACCGGAATCTGCACCGGTGGCAAAGATCCGATCGAGATAGCTCTGAAACCCCGGACGACGCGCTTCGCGCATGAAATCTGCCAGCGACCGACCCAGCAGATCAGCGATTGAATAATTGAGCGAACGCGCGGCGGCCGGGTTGACTGAAAGCAAAATACCGTCGGCATCGTGGGTACAAATCAAGCCGAGGCTGTACTCAAACAATTTGCGAAACCGACGATCGCTGCCTTCCAACGCGGTGACGGCCCGCTTGCGCAAAGTAACGTCCTGCAAAGCACCGACCAGGCGAAGCGGCTTCCCCTCCCCTTGCTCAACGTTACCGACGGCGCGAACCCAGATATGACGACCTTTCGCCGTGACAAAGGGCAATTCAAGATCCCATCCACGCCCCTCTTCGAGACTTTTTTGCACGGCCGCCCGCATGACCTCTCTTGCGGCTGGCGCGTAGTATTCGAGCGCTTCCTTCATCGTCGGTAGATAGCCCGGCGGCACTTCATGTATCCGGCAGGTTTCATCGGACCAGATGATTTCATTGGTCAACAGATTGATTTCCCAGCCACCGACGCCGGCCGCGCGCCCGGTACGGTCAAGAAAGGCCTCGCTCGCCTGCAGCTTTTTTTCAAGCCGTGCAGCTATCTTTGCCTGAAGGCTTGCCGCCTCGGCTTCGCGCACAAGCGCGTCATTTCTTTCCAGAAGTACAGCGCGCTGATCCAAGGCCTCCGCCGCAGCGCGTGCCAGTTCCTTCAGTGCCAGGCGCTGATTTTCGCTCAGCGCATTGGCCTTTTGGTCGATGACACAGAGTGCTCCCATGCGCAGTCCATCATGCAACGTGATCGGCGCACCGGCATAAAAGCGGATATCCGGATTTCCCGTTACCAGCGGATTTTTTGCAAAGCGTGCATCCCTCAGCGCATTGGGGATTTCCATCACATCGTCGCCCTGGATCGTGTGGGAACAGAACGCCACGTCACGTGGTGTTTCCTGTACGCCAGGCAAACCGACGTTGGACTTGAACCATTGGCGGTTTTCGTCGATCAAGGTGATCAGCGCGATCGGCATACCGGTGGCCAGCGCGGCCGCCTTGGTGATGGCATCGAATAACGGCTCGGCCTGCGTATCCAGAATATTCAACGAGCGAAGCCGAGTCATCCGGGACCGCTCGACAACAGTGTTGTTGGCAGGCATTTCCTCCATGGGTTCGGCAGTGTGCATCACAGAATAAAGCTCCGGTGTTCAGCACCTCTTGCGTTGTCAGACTACTCTAACAACGCGTCTAGCCAAACGGTTACGAATGCACGCCCACCTGAAACACAGTGCCTCAGTCACGTTTTGAGCAACCGAGGGCTCATAAATCCTTGACCGTCATGCGACGAGTGTTTTGCTGATTGCCATTCTGCGCAGAGGACGGCCTAATGGCGCCGTACACCGACCTATGGAAAGCCCGTCTTGACTGCTGTCGAAAAAATCATCCTGTTTACCGCCATGATCCTCTCCATCATGGCCTGCCAGCAGTCACCCGACCCTGCCACGCTGCGTAGCGCGCACTACGATCCGGCTCAGTATTTCGACAACGATCGGCTGCGCGCGAACACGTTGATCGCCTGTCATGCCGGCACCGCACAGAGTCAGCTGGATTGGTCCAGCTTTTACGCCTGTCGGACATCCGCCTCTGCAGATCGTGCCAAGCACAGCGGTTGGAAGCCGGCGACTGTCTCCCCGCGTTAATCGGAAGATTCAGCCCCCTCGGGATTGGCGGGTAGCTACCTGGACTAACTTCAGCGCGACAGCAGCTCTTGCCCAGGCTTTGACCAGTTCAGCTACCCAAGCAGCATGCTAAAGCTGCGGGGCTGATAGTTACGCTACGTTGAAGATTGGGCCATGCTGGTCGTCAGCACCACGCAATCAATCATCTTGTCCATACAATGCACGTACTCACGCGCCAGCGCTTCCGTGTTGAAGTGTGGCGGCTTCAACTTGCGACCCTGATCAAAATCGTGAGAACCGATTGGGTCGTCTTAGCAACGCTTTGTCACGTCGCGAAGCACACGCTTTTTCATGCGAACCAAACAGGCTCGGTAGCGTCACGACACCCCCGATACGGCCATGCAAGTAATTGCGGCGATAGCGGCGGCAAACATATACCTGCAGCCATACAAAAGCTTCTCCAAAACCCTTTGACAGCCTATCCTCGCGGGCTTGGCATCCGTTGTTACTATGTATCGAACTGACACCGTGTCGAGCATCAGCTCGACCGTGGCTTCGATGCCTGACGGTTGGCGCGTATCACCTAGCTGTGAGGCCTATGGGCATTCCGAAGAAATTGAAGAATAGTGGTCTGGATAGGAACAAAGTGGCGAGCTGGCCGCTTGCCCATTCGATGTCGTTCGCTGCGACGCTGGCTTGTCTGCTGATTGCCGGTTGCGCGGTGGGTCCCGACTTCAAGAAGCCGGCGGCTCCCAAGGTCACCAGCTACACCGATCATCCGCTTTCAACCACGGTCAGCAGTCAGAACATCACCGGAGGCGAAGCACAGCGCTTCGCCAACGGGGCCAACATTCCCGGCGACTGGTGGACGTTGTTTCATTCCACCCCGCTGAACGCACTGATTGAGCAGTCACTCAAAAGCAATGCCGATCTCAAGGCGGCACAAGCTGCCCTGCTGGTGGCCAGTGAAACGACCAAGGCTGGACACGGTGCGTTTTACCCCAGCGTCTCGGGGAGCTTTTCGGCCTCGCGCGAAAAGGACCCACCGGGTTCACTCGCTCCCGTACCCAGCAACAACGCCTATCGGTACGACTTATTCACCCCGCAGCTCAGCATTTCGTATGCACCCGATATTTTCGGACTGAATCGTCGAACGGTGGAATCCCTGCAGGCGCAGGAACAGGCTGTCCGTTTCCAGACCATCGCGACGCAGATCACGCTCAGCACCAACGTGGTGGCCGCCGTGGTGCAGGAGGCATCGCTGCAGGCGCAGGTGGATGCGACCCATCAGCTGGTCGACATCAACACGCACATGCTGAAGATCCTGCAATACCAGTTGACCAAGGGATATGTCGGCCGACTCGATGTCGCCGCGCAGGAATCGCAGCTGGCGCAGGTCACCGCCACGCTACCGCCGCTGATCAAGCAACTGGCCCAGCAGCATGATCTGCTGGCTGTCCTGGTCGGCCGCTTTCCGAATGAGATACCGGGCGGAAGTTTTGATCTGGCGAGCCTGCAACTGCCACAGGATTTGCCGCTGAGCCTGCCTTCCGAACTGGTGGCTCAGCGTCCCGACGTGCTGCAGGCCGAGGCCAACATGCATGCTGCCAGCGCCCAGATCGGCGTAGCCACCGCCAACCGGCTGCCGAATATTGCGTTGACTGCGAATGCTGGCAGCACGGCGCTGGCGATGGGGCAGGTGTTCAAGTCAGGCACCGGCTTCTGGAATATTGGTGCGGCCATCACCGCACCGATTTTTCAGGGTGGCACCCTGCTGCACCAGGAGCGTGCTGCGAAGGCGGCCTATGTCGAAGCAGCCGAACAATATCGCAGCACCGTGTTGGGTGCGTTCCAGAATGTCGCCGACACCCTGACCGCGCTTGAGCAGGACGCCGAGGGCCTGAAGGCGGCAGCTCACGCTGCCGATGCCGCCAAGATCACCCTGGATCTGTCGCAGCGGCAATGGAAGGCCGGCTACGCCAACTATCTTTCGTTGTTGAGCGCGGAACAGGGCTATCAACAGGCCCGGATCAACCTGGTGCAGGCGCAGGCCAACCGTTTTTCCGATACGGCTGCGCTGTTTCAGGCGCTGGGAGGCGGCTGGTGGAACCGCGCGGACTTGGCCAATGCGGATTCGATGCAGAACGATTCAATGCAGGACAAAAATGAAAAATAATTTGCTGCACGCAATACCGGGGACTTCGCCTGCGCAACGTCCCGGTGAACTACCGCACCGGGTTGCCGTTGCCACCATGATCATCGCAATGCTTGTGTCGCTCACCGCGTGTTCGTCCAAAACGGACGCTGACACGAACGTACAGCCCGCATCCGTCACCGCACACAACGTGACGATGACCTCAGACCAGCGCCAGCACATCAAGCTCTACACCGTGGCACCGTCGACGTTTCACAAGACGGTCGAGACCACCGGTGCCGTCGATTTCGACAACGATCAGGCCACCAGCGTGATCGCGCCCTTCTCCGGTCCGGTAACCCGGCTGCTGGTTTCTCCCGGCGATCGCGTCAAGAAAGGCCAGCCGCTGGCCATGGTCGACTCACCCGACTTTGCCGCCGCCGTCAGCGCCTATGCCAAGGCGCTCGCGACGGCAAAAACCGACCGCCGTCTTGCTGACGCCGACAAGGATCTGGGCCAGCATGAAGGCGTCGCCCAACGCGAAAACGAGCAGGCGCAAACCGATGCCGTCAACGCCGAAGCTGATCGCGATGCCGCTCTGCAGGCTCTGATTGCACTGGATATCGATCCAGACGCGATCAAGGGTATCCAGCAGGGCCGCACGGTGTCGCATATCGAGGGCATCATCCGTTCCCCGATTGCCGGCACCGTGGCGGAAAAGCTGATCACGCCAGGCCTGCTGCTGCAGGCTGGTACCACGCCGTGTTTCACCGTGGCCAATCTCTCACGGGTCTGGGTCATGGCGCAGGTCTCCGGGTCTGACCTCGATTCGATCAGCCTCGGTGACCCGGCGGAGGTGGTAACAGGCATCGGCAGTAAAAACTTTCCAGGCACCGTAGACAACATCGCCGCGCTGGTGAATCCCGACACCCGTTCGGTGATCGCGCGCGTCGTGGTCGACAACCCGGGCGATTTTCTGAAGAAACAGATGTACGTCACCGTGCGGATTCATTCGCGCCAATCACACAGCGGATTGCTCGTGCCGGTATCGGCGATTTTGCGCGACGACGAGAACCTGCCCTTCGTCTATGTCGCCCAGCAGGACGGCAGCTTCGCGCGGCGATCGGTGACCCTGGGTGACCGGACCGGCGATCAGTTCAACATTCCTGACGGTCTGCATGCGGGTGACCAGGTCGTGGTCGACGGTGGCATCTTCGTCCAGTTCATGCAAAACCAATGAGCGACCAACTACCTCCTGACGAGACGCCGTCGCGCACGGCGTCGATCATGAACCGGCTGGTCGGCTCATCACTGGCCCAACCGCTGCTGATCATCCTGCTGACGCTGTTACTGACCGGTGCCGGCGCAAGATCGCTGCAGCGCCTGCCGGTGGATGCGTATCCCGACCTCTCGCCGCCCATTGTCGAGATCATCACACAGTGGCCAGGGCACGCTGCCGAAGAAGTGGAGCGACTGATCACCGTGCCGGTCGAGCTCGCGATGAACGGCATCCCGAAGGTCGCCAACGCACGCTCGATTTCGCTGTACGGATTGTCGGACGTCATCATCACGTTCAACAACGGCACTGACGATAATTTTGCCCGGCAGGAAGTGTTCAACCGGCTGGGCGATCCCAGCCTGCCAAGCGGAGTCACGCCTTCGGTATCGCCGCTGTCCGCACCGTCGGGACTGATTTATCGCTACGTGCTGCAAAGCCCCGACCGCTCGCCGATGGAGCTGAAAACGCTCGAAGCGTGGACGGTCGAACCGCAGTACCGATCGGTCCCCGGCGTCGCCGATGACTCGGGCTTCGGCGGCGGCACCATGCAATATCAGGTGCTGCTCGATCAGGCCAAGATCGCTTCGGTCGGCCTGTCCGCTGTGCAGATCGAAGCGGCGCTGGCGTCCAACAACGACAACGCTGGCGGTGGCTTCTATTCGCAGGGTGGCCAGTTCTACTACGTGCGCGGCCTGGGCCGTATGGACACGCTGGAGGACATCAGCAATGTGGTGTTAGCGGTACATGACGGCACGCCGATACTGTTGAAGGACGTGGGCCGCGTGGCGATCGGCATTGCGCCGCGACTGGGTGAGTTTGGCTACGAGAAACAGGACGACGCCGTCGAAGGCGTGATCCTGCTGCGCACCGGCGAGAAAACCCAGGACGTACTCAAGCGCGTCGAAGCCAAAACGCACGAACTCAACAACGGCGTACTGCCCAAGGACGTCAAGGTCGTGCCCTACTACGACCGCAGCGACCTGATCGCGCTGACCACCAAGATCGTCGAAGACAACCTGCTGCGCGGCATGCTGCTGGTCATCGTGGTGCTGATCTTTTTCCTCTACGATTTCCGTGCGGGCTTGATCGTTGCCGTCACGATTCCACTGGCCTTGTTGTTTGCCTTCATCTGCCTGGACGTCCAGGGTGCATCGGCCAACCTGCTGTCGATCGGTGCCATCGACTTTGGCATCCTGGTCGATGGTGCGGTGGTGATGGTGGAAAACATCTTCCGTCAGATCGCCGAGCGCAAAGGCACGCCACTCAGCGTCAGGGCAATCATCCGCGATGCAGCCGCAGAGGTGGATCGCCCACTGTTCTACGCCGTTGCGGTGATCGTGGTCAGCTTCCTGCCGATCTACGTGCTGTCAGGGCCATCAGGCACGCTGTTCAAGCCGATGGCGGACACGATGATCTTCGCCCTGGTCGGTTCGCTGATCGTCACACTGACCCTGCTGCCGGTGCTGTGTGCGTGGTTCATGCGCAAAGGCGTGCGCGAGCGGCGCAACGTGGTGTTCGAGGCGATCAAGTCGGTTTACGTCAAAGGCCTCGATCTGTGCCTCGCCTATCCGTGGGCGACCACGCTGGCCTCCACCGTCATCCTGCTGGGCTCGCTGCTGCTGATCCCGCGCATCGGTGCCGAGTTCATGCCGCAGCTGGACGAAGGCGCGCTGTGGGTGCGCGCCACCATGCCGTACACCATCTCGTTCGACGAATCAGCCAGGATTACGCCGAAGATACGCGACATCCTGCGAACCTTCCCCGAGGTCACCACGGTTGCTTCGGAGTTGGGCCGGCCTGATGACGGCACCGATTCGACCGGCTTCTTCAACGTCGAGTTTTATGTCGGCCTCAAACCGTACTCACAGTGGAGCGGCAGCTACCGCACCAAACCTGAATTGATTGCCGCGATCAACCGCAAGCTCGAGGCGTTCCCCGGCATCAACTTCAATTACACCCAGCCGGCCGAGGATGCGGTGGATGAAGCCGAGACCGGACTGAAGAGCGCACTCGCGGTGAAAGTCTTTGGTGCCGATCTGAACACCCTGCAGCAGAAAGGCAAGGCGATCAAGCAGGTACTGGAAAAAGTCCGTGGCATCCGCGACGTGACCCTGGTGCAGGAGTTGGGACAACCCAGCCTCACCATCAAGATCAACCGCGCCGCGATCGCCCGTTACGGCTTGAATGTGTCCGACATCAACGGCCTGATCACCACCGCGATCGGCGGCGATGTGGCCACCCAAGTTGTGCAGCAGGAAAAACAGTTCGATCTCGTCGTGCGCCTTGAACAGAAGTATCGTGACAACCCCGAAGAGATCGGCAATATCCTGGTCGCCACGCCGGGCGGCCAGCAAATTCCGCTGAAGGAATTCGCCGACATCAAGGTCACCAACGGCGCCTCCTTCATCTACCGTCAGGACAACTCACGCTACATCGGCGTGCAGTTCTCGGTGGAAGGCCGCGATCTGGCCGGCGCCGTGGAGGACGCCATTGCGCAGGTCAACAAGACCATTACCCTGCCGCAGGGCTATCGCCTTGACTGGGGTGGCGAATACTCGGAATACACTGCGTCGCGTGCCCAGCTCAACATCATCCTGCCGCTAACCCTGGGCTTGATCTTCCTGCTGCTGTTCACCCTCTACAGCAATTTCAAATTCCCCTTCATCACCGTGGCCGGTGTGCTGCTGTCGGCGCCGGTCGGCGGCATCGTGGCGCTTTGG
This sequence comes from Rhodanobacter sp. A1T4, assembly GCF_014207185.1. GTDB lineage: Bacteria > Pseudomonadota > Gammaproteobacteria > Xanthomonadales > Rhodanobacteraceae > Rhodanobacter. Next base: position 281,848 of record NZ_JACHCP010000003.1, on the reverse strand, counting down.
CTCACCGGCACACCATTCTCCGTGTCATCCGGCATCGGCTTCCTCGCGCTGTTCGGTGTCTCCGTGCAAACGGCCGTCGTTTATATCTCCTACGTCAATGAACTCAGGCGCGGCGGTGTCGACGTCACCGAGGCCATCCGCCAAGGCGCCATCCTGCGCCTGCGCCCGATCATGATGACCGCGCTGGTGGCGGCACTGGGACTGTTGCCCGCGGCGCTTGCCACCGGTGTCGGTACGGATACGCAACGGCCGTTCGCCTTGGTCATTGTCAGCGGTTTGTTCACGCGACTGTTGATCAGCATCTTTTTGATGCCGGCGTTGTATGCGCTCGTGGCACGGAAGGATGATCGGCTGGAAGTTTGAGGTGTTTTCTTCGGCTATATGTTCGAAGTCATGTGATTCGCCGGGCTTTAACGAAGCTTCTTGTAAGGGCTGCCATGGTTCTCTAGCGTGGACGAATAAATCGCCACGCTAGATACCGGATGCGAGCAGCCACGATATGGATCACGCCACTCAGACCGTAAATCTCCGAATAGACGCACTGCGCAATACCTGGGCAGGGCCTTTCAGCATGTCGATTGATCGGGGAACATGCCTGACAGTCACTGGGGCATCGGGATCGGGGAAAAGCGTTTTTCTGCGCATGGTGGCGGACATGGATGCCGCCGAGGGCAAGGTCTTGCTTGGCGATGAGGATCGCACGACCATGCCTGCGCCGCAGTGGCGTCAAAAGGTGACGCTGGTGCCTGCGCAGGCGGGATGGTGGGCGCCAACGGTGGCTGAGCATTTTGAAGAAAAGAACAAAACCACCGCGACAGAGCTAGCTCGTCAGTTGCGATTGCCCGAAGACATTTTCAGCCGGCAGGTTCTGCGGCTATCGACCGGCGAACGGCAGCGGCTTGCTCTCATCCGGGCCTTGGTGGCAAAGCCCGCGGTACTCCTCCTTGACGAGCCCACCAGTTCGCTGGATCAGGAAAGCGTGGCCGCCGTGGAATCGCTTCTCGCCAGCGAGCTCGAACGTGGCCTCGTGCTGATCCTGGTAACACATGATCCTGCCCAAGCCGAGCGGCTGGGAAACCAGACCATGCATATCAAGGATGGCAAGGTACTGCCCGCATGAAAACCATCCTGCTACATCCAACGGATTTGTCGATTGCCGCATCACTGGTCATCGTCGACATTGCACTATCGATCTTTCTTCGTCTGGGTTTGCACAAGCAGATCGCGATAGCGGCCACTCGCATGGTCGTGCAACTCGTCATGATCGGTTACGTGCTGAAATTTGTCTTTGCCCTCAACAACCCGGCAGCAACCGGTCTCATCGTGATGATCATGGTTCTGGTCGCTGCGCGCGAAGTGGCAGCGCGGCCGGATCGGTCACTCGTCCACGGACAGAATTATCTGATTGGTCTGGTGAGCGTGGCGGGGGCCACAACGCTGGCCAGCGTTTTTGCACTGATTACAGCCATACGGCCCGACCCGTGGTTCGACCCGCATTACACTATTCCGCTCGTCGGTATCATTCTGGGCAGTGTGTTGAACGCGGGAAGCATTGCACTGGATGGCGTGCTTAGCGGCGTGGAAGCAGCACAGCCAGGTATCGAAGCACGCCTGATGCTCGGCCACCCCTACTGGTCTGCCATGGCTACCCTGATACGTGGCTCGATTCGCCGGGGCATGGTGCCGATCATCAACCAGATGTCTGCCGCCGGCATCATCACCCTGCCCGGCATCATGACCGGCCAGATCCTGGCAGGGCTCGATCCGGTTGAAGCCGTCAAATACCAGATCCTGCTGATGTTTCTCTTGTCAGGGGCCAGCGGCCTGGTCGCCGTGGCGGTCGCATATTCCGCCGCATGGCGTCTTACCGACGGACGCCAGCGCCTGCGGCTGGATCAGCTTCGCTAAACGCCGATGGCGCCGTGGAGAAGATCACGAGCCGTCACCGGCTGATCGTTCTGCTCGCTCTGTGATGCAGGTCAACCACTCAGTCCACACAAATTCGCCTATGTGTGTACGTGGCTAAGGCGGCCACGTACACCCAACTCTGCGGCGATGTAGCCAGATCTATCCCCATAATCTGGCAACGTATCTCTTAAGCTGCCGCATCCTTCAGTTTTTTCAGCGGACGCACTTTGACCTTGACCGATGCCGGCTTGGCGGCAAACCACTGTTCTTCCTTGGTAAAAGGATTAATACCTTTACGCTTGGCCTTCGCGGGAACCTGGATAGCCGAAATCTTCAGCAGGCCAGGTAATGTGAATGAGCCAACACCCTTCTTATGGACGGAGCCTGCAACCGCACCCTCGAGTGCAGCCAATACCGCGCGCACATCCTTCGCAATCACACCACTCGCTTCAACGATATGCGCGACGAGCGTCGTTTTGTTCAAAGCATCCTTGATGGGCTTGTGAGCGACGGATGCCGACTTGCCTTTGACGGCTGCTTTTGCGGGTGCGGCCTTTTTAGCTGTTGCCATGTCATTTCCTTTAGGTTCGGCGTTTCGATGAGCCACCTTTTATGCGGCTAACGCAATGTAGGACAACTTTGATCGATTTCCAAACTGATATTGCTCGCCGCAGAATTTTTCAGGCTCGCACTGGCAAGGTACGCACTTGCCTCCGGGGTATGGCATAGGTGCCTGGGAGATCCACCTTGTCTATCCGCTTAGCAAAATATCGGGCCCGGGCACGCTACCAATAAGTACACAAGACCGTTCAATGTGACCGGCCTGCCGACAAATTACGGCACAACAACATAAGCCATATAAATGATATTTTTCAATAATTTATGCTCATGATGCCGAGGAAGATCGTGGCTCTATTCAACAGACATCAGCGCGTTGGCGTGTTCTCAGGCAAGGCTGCTGATCCATTGGCCGCCGCCTCAATCTAGAGCGACGAAACCACGCTCGACACGCCATCACGTGATTTTCTTCGCTTCAATGGATGCTCAGCCTAAGGCTAATCGAGCATCCGGCATGATCTCTCTAGCCAAACCGGAACTCTGTCCCAGATCCCGGAACCTGGCCCTGCAGCATCCGCTTGGCGAGACCGAGCTGATGAAAAAGCTCGCTGCAACTCGGCTGTACCGCGTGGTATCACCAATATATCGTGGTGAACCACAATATTTCTGACTCTGAAACGTCTTCAGACGTATGTACCCGCCGATACCCCGAACCCAATGACAGACAAAGACAGCGCTATTGCTGCAACTGTCATGCGTGAACGCCTGAGGCTCGGTAATTTTATCCGGGGTCGCGTTCGCGATCAGGCAGAAACGGAAGATATCTTGCAGGACGTCTTTTACGAGTTTATCGAAGCGTACCGTCTTCCTGAGCCGATCGAGCATGTCAGCGCGTGGCTGTTTCGCGTGGCGCGCAATCGCATTGTCGATCATTTCCGGAAAAAGAAGGCACGCCCAATCAGCGAAACGAGCGACCTCGGCGGCGATGACAGCGAGCTGCGACTGGACCTCGCCCTTCCCTCGCCCGAAGCGGGCCCTGAAGCGGAATATGCGAGATCCACTCTGCTGAAGGCTTTGCAGCAGGCTCTCGATGAGCTGCCTGAGAACCAGAGAGAAGTTTTTGTTGCGCACGAATTTGAAGGAAACAGCTTCAAAGAAATCTCGGCTCGAACCGGCGTAACTCTCAATACGTTGCTCGCACGCAAACGCTATGCGGTGCTGCATCTGCGGGCGCGTTTGCAAACCGTATACGACGAACTTGAAATTTAAAAGGAGACAGACATGACGTTTAAATTCAGATTCCTGGGCAAGGCGGTACTCATCCTGGCGGCTATAGCTGTGCTTGGCTGGTTGGTCATGCTGCTATGGAACGCCGTTGTTCCGGCTGTGTTTGCAGGCAGTCACCCGGTCGACTATCTACATGCATTAGGACTGCTGATCCTCAGCCGCATTCTGTTTGGCGGCTTCCATGGACGCGGTGGACGGCGCGGACAACGCTGGGAAAAATGGCAAGCCATGACGGCGGACGAGAGAGAGCAGTTTCGTCAGAACATGCGGCGCGGTCGAAGCTGGGACAACCGGGAATGAGCGCGAAAGAGACGGCGACCTGCAGGCAGGAACCGGGCGTATTTGCTCCGATCGTCAACCTGAAGAAATGCGAGGGAAAGGCAGATTGCGTTCGGGTGTGCCCCGAGAATGTTTTTGAAATTCGACGGATCGACGACGAAGACTATCGAAGCCTCGGTACGCTGCACAAATTCAAACTTCGCGTGCACGGCATGAACGTCGCGTACGCGCTGAACGCTGATGCCTGCAGAGCCTGTGGCCTATGCGTCAGCGCGTGCCCCGAAGATGCCATTACCCTGACCCGGCTTCGAACAAACGCATGAACATTGCAGCCACATCCTCGCCACTGAAATTCTCCCGCTATCAGAAATTTGTCGTCGGGATACTGGCGTTCCTGCAGTTTGCCGTCATCCTCGATTTCATGCTGATGTCCCCACTGGGCGCGGTGATCATGCCTGCGCTCGCCATCGGCCCCAAACAGTTCGGGTTGGTCGTGTCGGCGTACGCATTCAGTGCTGGCTTGTCAGGCTTGTTGACGGCTGGCTTTGCCGACCGGTTCGACCGCAAGAAGATCCTGCTTTTCTTCTATATCGGCTTCATCGCGGGCACGCTATGGTGCGGGCTCGCCCAAACCTTCCAGGCGCTGCTGCTGGCGCGAATCGTGACGGGCTTGTTCGGTGGCGTCATCGGCTCGGTCGTGCTCGCCATTGCCACCGACTTGTTCCCGCTGCAAATACGCGGTCGCGTGATGGGCCTGATCCAGACTGCTTTCGCCGCCAGTCAGGTGCTGGGTATTCCGATCGGCCTGTATTTATCCAACCGATGGAATTGGCACGTGCCGTTCCTGGCAATGGCCGCTCTTGGCGTACTCGGTGGCTTGATCGTGAGTTGGCGCATGCAACCCGTAGCAGACCACCTCGGCTTGCCCCAGGAGCACAGCCCATGGATGCATCTGCTTCATACGGTGAACCAGCCGCGCTACCTGGCCGCCTTCGCGACGACGGCGCTTGTGACGACTGGCGGATTCATGTTGATGCCATTTGGCAGCGCCTATGTTGTAAATAATCTGGGTATCAACCTGCATAGCCTTCCAATGGTCTATCTGGTGACCGGCTTGTGCACCATCTTCTTCGGTCCCCTGATCGGAAAAGCCGCCGATGCGTTTGGCAAGTTCCGCGTGTTCACGCTCGGCACAGCACTGTCTATCGTTATGGTGTTGGTTTATACGCACCTCAAAGTGATCTCTTTGCCCATGCTCATCGTGATCAATGCCGTCATGTTCGTCGGGATCTTTTCGCGCATGATTCCGTTTCAGGCGCTCATGTCCGCGATGCCAGCGAATACACAGCGCGGCTCATTCAACGCCATCGGCGCCTCTGTGCAGCAACTGTCCGGCGGACTAGCTTCCGTTGTCGCGGGCCACATCGTCACGCTCGGCACCGATGGCAAGCTCCAACATTTCGACACGATCGGCTACGTTGTCGTCGGCACGTCGCTGGTCGCGTTCGTACTGCTTTGGCAACTTCAACGCGGCATTGGAAATCGGCTGTCGCCGCAAAGGGTGGCGGCCTTGATTGCCGAACCGCCTGTCAACAAATCAGGATCTTGAATTGTCCAACGCTCTCTTTTTGAGCGTGCCTTCGCACGGCCACGTCAACCCGACGATTGGGTTGGTCAGTGAACTAGTTAAGCAAGAAGAGAAAGTCACCTATTTCTTTTCTCTTGCGTTCAAAGACAAGATCGAAAAAGCCGGCGCTCCGGTGCTATCAAGAAGATCTGGACATGTTCAAGGCTCCGCGGCAACCGGCTTCAGCAGAGCAAACGCCCCCTATTTCAAGCCCAGTTTTGTGTTACGGCGCGCCAGTTGGAACGCTTTGTTCTTTGCTAGGTAAGTCGGTTGAAGGCGTTTTGTATTGACCCACTTGCTGAATTCCTGGGTCATTTCCCTGCGGGCTTCATAGGCATCCCCTGCTTTGGCCATCCAATTGAGCAGGCGCTGATTGGCTTGCGTCTGGGTGGGAGGAAATCCGTGACCATAGGCCTCCGGGTGCCATTGGATGCCCATGACCGGAGCGCCGTGCCTGCTCTCGAATGCTTCAACACTTTGCTGGTGATAGTCACCTGTTTTCTTGAGGTATGGAGGATCCAGGGCAGTTGATCCGCGTGCACTTACCTTCAGCAAGGGTTCTTTCCGCGCGCCGACTTTCGGAACTCCCTTGAGTCGGCCGGGAGCGCTTTCTTCCGCTACGGCCCAATGAGCGGAATTGACCTTGGCTGGCGTACTACCGCTATCGTCGCGAAAAGCGCTGGACAACATGGTCCGCGGAACCACACTTAGACCATGTTCCGAAGCAACCTTGGCGACCGTCCCTTTTGATGTCAGGTAAGGCATCTTCCGGGTCTGGTGTGTCTTCGGCTTTACCCCTCGGGTGCTGCCACCAAAGGACTCCAGCACTTGCCAAGAGCCACCACAAATACCCAGAACGGGGCGCCCCGTGAGCTGAGCATGCTTGAGAAGGTCTTTCTCATGCCCGGTACGCCGCTGGTGGCGCTTTTGCGCATCCTCGCTGGTGGGAATGTGAGCTGTGTTGCGCGGTGTCTCCGACAGCAGACCGTAATTGCCGCCGGCAATAAACAATAACCCCTGGCCAAAACCGCTCCCGCTATCAGGCCGCGCTCCTGGCAAATCCCCGGTGAACTGCTTGGCGGTGATATGGCCGGGCGCCTGCAGTGTCGGCGTCACTTCCCGATGATGACTGATTTCCGTCGTACGGCCGGTAGTCGTGCGCATGGTGTAGTGATCCCAGAAAGCGCCCGACCCGCGAGCATCCTCGCGATGCGAAATGGTTATGGGGTGGCGCTTGATGGGATTCTGCGCTCGCAAGCTCTGGGAAATACGGCTGCTGAGTTCCTGGCGATCACGCACCGGGCGGACCGACATATGGGTATCACCTCCCTGGTACTTGAAGCCCGGTGTGCCATAAGGACCCGCTACGATCCCCCCGCGTCGCAATATGTGTGTCTCGGTGACAGGCTCCGCCGGCTTAGGTCTTGTTGGTACAACAAATCCCCTCGGTGTGCCTTTGACGAATTTCGTTTCACCTTGCTTCGGATTCTCGAATTTACGATGACCCATAGCTCCAGCCCCTGCTCAAGTTGGCAACGCAACACACTTGAAATGTGCTCCGATTTTCCCGTGACTTCAAATCCTTTGTAGCTGCCATCTGGCATCTGCCAACGTAGGAATGGCCTAAAGGAGCAAACGATGAACGGACATCTGGCACGCGCGCTGATTGCATCCAGCTTTACCGCGCGCTTTGGTCTGGGGTTCTCTCAACAAACCAACGCGGCTGACTACAAGCCCGTCACTAAAACATGTGGAGCAGCGACAGCGATCCTTCAGTGCAAAACGGGGAGCTGTGATTGCACGCAAACCACCCTTCAGCTCAAGACGGCAGACGGTAAAACCGTGCCACTGGAAAAGCCCGAGGACTTGGAAAAGCAATACACGGCCGTGGGGCTAGTGTGCGGACCAAGCGTCCTACCTGAAGGTGGGAACTGACGCGCGGTTGTGAGTATTGCGAGTGGGTCGCCCTGCATGACACCAAAGACACGCGCCTCACGCACAACGACCCCGCCAACTTCTTCGATGAGACAAGAGGCACTGATGACAACAAATATCCCAACAGCAAAGAATTTACCGCCCTGGCCAAGAAACTCGGTTTGCCCAAAACGAAATTTCACTACCTGCTACCTGCAAGTCGGTAACATCTTTTCCCCTCGGACTAGGGACTAGCAACGACTTTACCCAAGTTGGGCTTTCAATTCGTCAGCGGCTGCCTTGAGGATTTCGCGGGACAGCTTTTCGTCATTGACCGCACGAGCTATAGATATAGCACCGACCAACGAGGACAACGCACCGATAGCTTTCATTCGTTTTGACCTCTGCTTATCCGCTGATATCAGCTTGGTGAGCAGTTCCAAGTAAGCGTTGACCTGGTGTGTATATGCACTCCGAACACGGTCATTGCTGCGGGCCACGTCGCCCGCTAGCGTCGCGACAGCACAGCTCGTTGCCAGATTATCGCGATGCGCCGCACTGAGGTAAGCGTCCACTAAGGTAGTCAAGGGTGGCTGCCTGCTGTTCACAAGCGCGCCAACAACACGTTGACCGCCGTCATGCAGCGCACACTCGATGGCTTCGAGTACCAGTTCGTCGCGTGAGGCGAAGTGCCGGTAGAAGCCACCATGGGTCAGGCCAGCATCCTTCATGAGGTCGGCCACCCCGATACCGTCTACACCGTTTTCGCGATAACGGGCAGCTGCCGTCCTTACGATGCGATCGTGGCTGTCGGCTTTGTCTGCCTTTGAATGGCCCATTCGAAAATCCCAGCAAGCAACTTGACAATATGGATTGTATTCATCATCCTCATTAATGTGGATGATGATCATCATTCAGAATGTTACGTCTGCACAAAGAGAACGAATCCCGCGGGGAATATGGATGATTTCATCATCCTTAACTTTAGGAGAATGAAGATGCCGATGATCGACGTTTACGCTGCTGCCGACCTGTTTCCAGCCGGTATCGATCGCCAGCTTGGTGAGGAACTTACTCTGGCGGTGCTGCGCGCAGAAGGAGTAATCAGCCCTGGTCCCTTCCATGCCAACAACACCGCCGTCTATATCCATCGCATGGATCAATTCACAGTACAGACGGCTGCCACGGCGCAAGCGCGCACGGTTCGCGTTCAGATCATCACGCCACCCGGTGCACTGAGTCGTGATGGTCAAAAGCAGATCGTCAAGGAGGCTACTGAAATCGTTACGCGAATTTCTCGCGACGCGACTCAAGCGCAACGTACCTGGGTACTACTGACCGAAGCTGCCGAAGGTGGCTGGGGAATGTCAGGGACGGCCTTTGGCCGTGAGGAATTTGCTGCATTGCCGCTAAAGCACGCGTAGCAGGATGATCAACTCGCACGGTGTCCGAGATGTGGCACCCTCGTTTGGAGGGTGATCCTGCCCATCGCTGGCTTCGACAATTAGTGCTGACCGCTTGCCCTAATCGGTTGCCGCTCTGATCGAAACGCCGGAACAAAGAGACCCACTCACTCTGGCCCGGGTAGTTTCCAGATCAGTGGGCGCAGGTCAAAAACCTAACGCCCCCTTTCCTTTAAGGTTGCAAAGACGGATGGAATATTTCCCATGCGATCTATGGCCCCGCCGCAGTCAAGCCATACTTGGTGGCACGCGCCTCTATTTCCGGATTAAGCGCGCGGGCGGCGACCAGATCGGCATTGCCCGCGTCGGTCTGGCCACTGCGAATTTTTGCTAGGCCTAGACCATAGCGCGACCACGCAGACTGGGGGCTTTGCGCGACGGCCTGCTCGTGGGCCTTGATCGATTCGGGATAATGTTCCAGCCGTAACTGCACCATGCCGAGACTGTCGAGGTAAGCCGGCTTTTCGCCATCGCGCTTGATCGCCTTGCGACAATCGCTCAAGGCATCGTCGAGCATCTGATTGGTCAGGGCGCGCACCCAACAGCGCTCGTTGAGCGCTGAGCCGAGCATGGCGTCATTCGTATGCAAACGAATCCAATCGTCGAGTAAGGGTAGCGCCGCGATAGGTTGATCGAGTTGGACATATAGATGGGCAATCGAGCGCGCCTGTGTCGATCCGGCAGGCACCAAGGCGCCTGCTGCATTCACGTCGGCTGCCGCACCCGTGTGGTCCTTGTGCGCAAAGCGAAGTTCGGCGCGCATCAGCAAAGCATCGACGTTCTTCGGATCCAGGCTCAAGGACTTGTCCAGATCGGTGAGCGCGGCATCGGGCTGTTTGTCCGCCTCATGTGCTCTCGCACGGGCGACATAGTAAGCGGCTTGATCGGGCGCCATACGGATCGCCTCGTCCAGATCGGCTACGGCAGCTTTCGGTTCGCCGCGAGACAGGTGCGCTTCGCCCCGCAGCGCGTAATCAGGCGCAGCCGTGGGTGCTGCGCCGTTGTCGTCCATAGCAGTGCCGACATCGGGCGTGTCATTGCCGTTCGGTGCTTTGGCCAAGGTAAACACGCGCCCACCGTTATAGGTGAAATAAGCTTTCTCCTTGCTGTTGGCAATGAACATATGATGGGCGAGGAGAAAATCCACGCCGAGCAACATGTCGGTTTTGTCTCCAATTCTTCCGTCAATAACCTGCATCTGGCTGTGCTGGATGGTTTCCGTGCCGACCGAGAACGAATCAATGTTCACAGTCCATGTCTTGACCGGCTTGGCGCCAATGCCGATGCTGATACTGCCTGCCTTGATATCTGGCGCATTGAGGTCAATGCCGGCTCGCTCGGCCGCGTCACGACTTAGTACGGTGGCAAATGCCCCCGAATCGAGCACTGCTCGCACCTTCTTGCCATTTATCGTCACACTGAGAAAAGTGCGTCGATCGAACGGGTTGTCCGCCGGTTCGATATCGGCGACGTTGTACTTGCCATCCTTTGCCCAATACGCCAGCGATGCTTTATCGCAGTGGTCCGCTTTGAACAGCGTCAATTTGCCTTGTGCAAGATCAATTTCCAGATCGAACAAATCGAGCAGGTTGGCGCCAAGCAATCCATCGCCTGCATCAGTACCGCCGACGATGAAATCAACATTTTTTAGCGTCGTATCGAGGATGCCAAATTCCTTGACGTGCGTTTGCTGGACATTCGCATCGCCTCCAACGCCGCTGATGCGAAAACCAAATGGCGCAGGTTGCAGCTTAAGTCCCAGCGACGACGCGTTTGCACTCGACATGGTGTTGTAGAAAGCCCCAGTATCGAGAATGAAGCGCGTATTGTTCCCATTGATCTTCACCATGGTCGTGGCTCGACTGCCGACCATTTCCACCGGCAAAGTACCGTAATCCTTCAACTGGCAGCCGTCCGCCCAAGCTTGGCTTGCGAGCAAAGCGCTGACGCCCAGGCAGCCCAAACGCAATACCCCTATCACCATCGCCCCCTTGTATGTCATGGCCGCAAAATGCAGGCCTAGTAGTCGAGCGCCGGTTTGCATCGGCACTCCAAGCATGATGGCGAAAACTCTGAAAACGCTCAAGGAATGATTTGGCGGTGATGGGTGGGCGTCGCTGGCTCTCACCTTTCTTTTCCGATTCAAAATTTATTGATAGGAATTTTTCTAGGTAGGTTTTTATCACGCTTTGACGTCTTTAAAGGGGACGCCAAGGAAGTCGACATCTACCGAAGGAAAAAGGCGTCCACGAAGTTCCACACAGCCGTATACACATCCGTTTCGAATTCAATAAATCAGGGCATACCCAAGGGACAATCCATACAAAGATGTAAGGCACACAAAGATGTAAGGCACACAAAGATTAGTTCTTTTCAATGCGCTGTCTATTGGAAAAACCAAAAATTCCCGTTAGAGGAGAAGCTGTTTGCGGGAAGCGGGATAACCTACCTATCGGAGAGATAAAATGCACTCGGAAAAAATAATGTTCCATATGCGTCGCATGATTCTTGCCACAGCGATCCTTGGTTTATTGGGCGCCGTCGGTGTCTCGCCTTCTGTCGCGGCGCAGGAAACGAATGATGTGGCGGCCCAAGCGCAAAAAGAAGCCTTGGATACTTGGCACAAGTCTCTTAAACAGACTCCGCCGCCGACAGAAGGGTGTTTTCACACAACGTATCCGAGCGTGATTTGGGAGAAGGAGGCCTGCGTTCCGGTAGCGGCGCATCGAGTGGTATTACCGCCGCGGTTCGCTAAACCGGCTAAGCACATCCAGGCTGAGAGCGCCCCGGTAGCGACGGATACTGTCGGTGATGGCAATGACTATAACGCTACAACTTCTAGCCTGACGACCTCAGCAACAGGAAGCTTTCCCAGCGTGAAGGGCGTCACGGCGAAGGGCAATTACACGCTGCAGCTGAATACCACTATTGGGTCCTCGTCCGCTTGCAACGCGACGTACGGCTACTCCAGTTGTTCGACTTGGGAGCAATTCATCTACGGAACGACGGGCGAGGACGTATCCGGCACTCCGCCACAAGCTTATATCCAGAATTGGATATTTCTTTCCGATGATGATTACTCTTCCATTGGATGTCCGAGCGGATGGGGTAGCTATGACCCACAAGATGCCTGCTACGAAGATAGCGCTGCTGTAAACACAGCCAACGTTGCATTGGCAAACCTTGGTAGCGTAAAGCTCTCAGGGTCGGCTTCGACGAAGGGCAACGACACCGTGATCTTTACCTACGGTACCACTGCCAAGTCGGTGAGCCAGAGTGGCCGCACAGTCAGCATCGGGTCCATTTGGAAACAATCGGAGTTCAATGTCGTTGGTAACGGCGGTGGCTCAGGACTTTCCTTCAATAAGGGATCATCGCTCACGGTGAACATTCAAGTGGCTGACGGTACGACGACTGCACCAACGTGCGCTGGCCCGACCAATGGAGGCACCACGGGAGAAACCAACAATCTGACGCTGGGTAAATGTACCGCCAAGGCTGGAACGGCTGCCAAGGGCACCACGGCAGCGACGAATCCCTCCATTCAATTTACCGAATCGAACTGAGAACGCGCAATTACTGATCGTTGAAGTAGACCGAGCGTGGGCGCCGAGGGAAATTTTTCCTCGGCGTTTTTAAGACTTGCCTTTCTTGCGAATTCCGGCGAATACGGGCCAGCGCTTCATCACACCAGGTTTGCTCGGCACTGTCGGTGGCCAAGGCTAGCGACGGAGACGTTCGCGCAAATAAGCGCAAACCAAACCATTGAGTTCGACCTTCAACTCAGGGGAGTCGAGCTTGCCATGGCGTGCAGCCGTATGCACCACGCCCTCCACCGCTGCAGCAAGTACTAGAGCAGCTATGTCGCCACCCGAAGAATCCGCCTGTTTCGAGCAGTCCTCGATCAACGCCTGGTAGCGACGCAAATATTCCGCCTCGAATGTCTCGAAGCTGGATCGCGCCGCAAGAGGAACTTCATCGAGCAGCACGCGATGCAACTTCGGGTTGGTTGAATGAATGGCGATAACGCCTTCGACCAGCTTCGCCACCCTTCGCGCAAGCGACATGGCACTGTCGCGACTGTCAGGGTCGGGCAACACCGAGAGCACCATGGCGAGGTGACGCTGACGAATCGCTTCAGCGAGCGCCAGCTTGCTGGGAAAATATTGATACAACGAGCCCACGCTTACGCCAGCCACTCGCGCAACTTCGTTGGTTGTGAATTTTGCCCAGCCGAGCTTCGCGAGAACGCGAGTTGCCGCTTCAACGATGACGTCCACGGTGTCCCGCGAACGCTGCTGCTTAGGCGTTCTTCGAATGGTCCCCTTTTGTGTATTACGGGCGGTCCCGTACAGCGCTCCACCATAGGGCGAAAATAATAAACGTAGTAAATGCCACAGCGTGAGCAGTGAGCAACGTAAGTGAAAGCCGCCCCAACCGCTTTAACTTAGGATCTGAAAGATCATTGAAGCGCTTCCCTTTGAGGTAGGCCATCTTTGAGGGAAGAATTGGGCCATATCGTGTCAACAGAGGCGGGCGCGGAAAGGAAATAGCGAGCTCGGGATGTTGTGCGATGAGCCGCTGAAAGAAGCGCTCCGAAACTATCCAAGTGGCAAAGGTCAAGCCAGCTACCGAGACACCAGCGACGATTGCCAAAACAGCTGCGAGATTGAATGGCATAGGGCCCTAACGCCTAAGCTCAGCGGCGGCCCGTCAGGGACGTCAGCTGCAGTGAATTGTTAGCGAACAAGATTGGACAAGTGAGATGCTGCTCACCAAAGAACCATCCGCTATAGGGACTGTGCAAATCTCAACCTTGTTCGCACCCTTCGTAAAGTAGCCGCAACTGCTATCTGTGCGGATGTTCGTCGCAATTTCCGGTTCGTCAGGACCAACGCAGACATTATCAAGAGAGCATTTCGCTGCCACTGGTTTCCAGCTCGCAGCAACGAAGCGGGATCGCGCCAGCTTGTTCGCCGATGCGGACCGGCGGTGTAATTGCGTACGGGTCAATCGCGACGCTTGTGGGCGACGCAGCGGGGCAGCCTGCAAGAACAAGACAACTGACCAATATGGTCGGTGATACTCGCATGAAGCCCCCTGTTTGCTAACGCTGGAGTTAAGCGGCGCCGGAGGCGTCCGCCTTGAACGAATTGTTAGGGAGCATGCTACTAAGGACCATCAGTTGCGGGGAAGAGAACGAACAAGCAACACAAATAGAAAACAAGCCACAACGCCAAGAACCATAACGTGAAGCTTGGCGCGCGACGGCGGAAGACAAAATACACAGGACCTGCCAATAGCGAAAACAGAAATACGTTTAGAGTAGCGACAATTGGCCAGAGTATTTGGTGGTTTTGATCTGCAAACATGCCCGAAGTTACGGAAGCAAGTAGACCCCAAGCCCCGAGACCAACGATTTGCGAAAGCACGGTGCCATAACCCGTGAGGTACGGCATTGCGGAAGTGCTAAGTGCTACAGCGAAGAGACAAAACAGCAAAGTGCCTGTCGCGGTTTTGGTATGAGCTGGAAAGTTTTTTCTCATGCTGCCTAACGCTGGAGTTAAGCGGCGGCGAAGCCGTCCGCCTTGAACGAAATGTTAGGGCCTCTCGGGGCTGATTGGCCAAGCATCTGCTAGTGAGGGACGATGTTTCGGGCCTTGCCATGGATTCTTGCATTTGTAGAAAAGGTAAACAGCTACAAATGTGCCTAACGGGAATGCAAATACGTATAAAACCGCGATGACAATGCTCCAAGCGCGGGCCCAAGGCCTTGCGTTCGATGCCCCAATTGCAAGCGCTGTGTGACCGCCGATTAGAAGGGCAAGCAACATGCCCAAGAAGACCCATTGTCCGGCAGTACGGTGGATCGGCGAGAAGAATAAATCGATTAGCAAACCGAGCGAAGCCATGCCATAAAAAAAGATACAAATACGATGCGCCGTTGAAACGCTAGAGTAGTCGTTCATTGAATTTCCCCCGTCGCCCTAACGCTGGAGTTAAGCGGCGGCGTCCGCCTTGAACGAGTTGTTAGGCCTGCCAGCAAGGCTAGCCCTTTTACACAAGCTTATCGGAGATGCTGATGTTGCAAAGCTTGAGCTTAAAGTTTGCGTAAGCGTCCTCCAACTCTGGGTACGCGGACAATTCCCCGTCTGCCGATAAGTACCCGAACGGTATTTCGTGCCACTCCATAGGAGAATTTATCTCCTCTGCCTTGACCCGAGCAATGACTGAGTCCATCCCTCGTAGCATCGTTTCCGCCAGAGGCACGGTTACGGACATTTGTCTTGCGACTCGCTCAAAATTTTCGGCTGCTTGTCTTAGTTCGCCTTGGTCCATATGGGGCCTAACTACCTAATATACGGACCCGTGGGTCCGGTTATACATCTCTGATCACGTTCGGAAGTCCCGACGCAAGGCCCTGATTCACTTCGAGCTTATCTGTGCTGGGTCCGGCTAACAACCGGACGTATAACCGGATCACGTGGACTGACGTTGCGGCTTAATCTCACCCCATTTCGACCACATGGAACGACCGACATGGGGTGAACTTCTCGCAGCACCTCTCCCTGCTCCACGCCTTATGGATCAGGTCACCGGGCTGCGTTCACGACGATCGAAGTCACGGTACTGGCCAACATGTCCAAGTCGGGCTGGCACCTAGGCCCTGAATCCTCTTAAAGGTGTTGGAGTAAGGATTCCGCTCCATCTTCAGCATGCCACTGATCGAACCATACGACGTCGCGAAGTGGCATGCGCGGAAGCCAGCCGGCCGTTTCCAACTCTGGCTTTTTGAGGAAGTGAGTGACGTAGCCGACGCAGAGGTAAGCAATGGGAACAATGGAATTCGGAATACCCAATGCTTCGCGCAAGTGTTGCGGACCCACGATGCTGACCCAGCCCAGGCCGATGTTTTCTGCCCGCGTCGCCAACCACAAGTTTTGTACCGCGCAGACCGCGCTATAAAGATCCATCTCCGGCTGGTGCGTGCGACCAAGAACGACGGGGCCGGAGCGAGTTCTGTCGCAGGTCACGCAGATGCCCACCGGTGCATCGAGAATGCCCGCCAACTTGAGTGACTGATACGTCTGTCGGCGTTCGTCGCTGAACATTGAGGCCGCTTCCGCGTTCGCGATCTGGAAAGCATCGTGGACACGGCGTTTTACACTGGCATCCCGCACGACGATGAAATCCCAGGGCTGCATGAAACCCACCGATGGGGCGTGGTGAGCGGCGCGCAGAATGCGGGCCAGCACGTCCTCGGGAACGGAGTCGGGGAGAAACTGAGAGCGAACGTCGCGCCGATTGAAGATGCACTTGTATACGGCATCTCGCTCCACATCCGAAAAAGTAGCATCGGCCTCATTGCCAACATTGACTGTGCTCATCCTCAACCACCTCGGACCTAAATCGTTGAGCGCATGGTATCGGGTAGCATGAGCACATGCTGATCTCGGACTTGAAACATGGCCCATCCGAAACGGTGGTTGCCGAGTTGCGTGACTATCCGGAGTGGCATCGGCACCGGCAACGATATGGCGTTTGGATCATTCCCGTGAACGATTCGGTGTTACTGGAATACATCGAAACCGCACGACGGCGGCTTGCTGACCTGCTGCATCCATCCCAGCAGCGCCAACCGCATCTGACCCTGTTCGTCTGCGGTTTCGAGCAACAATTACGCGTTGCGCATGATGACTTCTCACCCACGCAACTGCACGATCAAATCGAGTCACTGCAGGGCTTGCGTAGCGCCGCATGTTCGCTTCCACTGGGCGCGCCCGACAGCTTCGCCAGTGCCGTCTTCATTCCCGTGATGGATCCATCCGGGCAACTGACCCGGTGGCGCTGCGCCTTGGAAGTGGCGGCGAAAGAAGTTCGGCAGGCCACGTACGCGCCGCATGTCACCTTGGGGCTATATAAACGGCGGAGGAAGTTCGCCAGCGACTGTGTGAGATCGATGCGCCGTCGACGTCGCTGCGAATAAACCAGCTTGAGTACGCAACCTATGACGCCCGCCTTCACTTCGGGCCGCTGGAAACTCGGCACGTCGTCAGGTTGGAATCCGCTTAGACCAGCACGATCAGCACCAACACTTCGGCGAGCTCGGTCAATGCTCCCAGCGTGTCGCCCGTCATGCCTCCCAGGCGATGCATGCATGCAAACCGCCAGCATGCAAACACGACCGACGCGGCGAGCAAAGCACGCGCGCCATGCGATCCACTACACGCAGCGACTGCGACCGCTGCCAATACGCCGACTATGCAGGGCAGCCGGGGCGAGTGTGTCAGCGCGCTGCCAAGGCCTTGGCTACGAACGTAGGGCATCGAAAGAAAGGCCGCTGTGATGGCTGTACGCGCCAGCATCGGCGCCAGCCAGATCGCTGTGTCGGCGAGCGGCAAGCTCGCCAGTGCAGCAAACTTGAGCAGCAACACAAGCACCACGGCAGTCACGCCCATAGGGCCGCTACGTGGATCCTTCATGATCGCCAACGTACGCTCACGATCACCGAGACCACCGACCCAGGCATCGGCGCTGTCGGCCAGACCGTCCAGATGCAAGGCACCGGTCAATCCGGTCCATACGAGCAAGAGCAGTGCGGCCAGGAGTAGTGGCGGCAAGCTGCTGCCGATCCACGCCAAACCCCAAAGCACGCCCCCTATCAGCAATCCCACCGTGGGATACCAGGCCAGCGAGGCGTTCGTTGCCCCGGCATCTTTGAATACCCACGCGGGCACCGGCACCCGGGTGAGAAAACCAAGCGCGGCAAGCAACGAACGCATCAGGCCGGTACTCGCCAACCCAATGGGTGCAGGGAAGCGTGCGGTACATCAATGCTGGCCATATCGCCAAAATCGCGCCCCTCGGACTCGCAACGCAGCAGACGGATGGCACCGCCGTGGGTTACCACCAGCACGCGATGCACGGTGGCTTCCACGGCGATATCGCTCAATGCAGCACACAGGCGATCCCGAAATGCCGCAAACGACTCGGCACCTGGCGGCGGGTTTGTCACTGGGTCGGCCCAGAACTGTCCCAGTGCAACACCCTGCTCCTGTGCCAGCCTTTCGATGCTTACGCCCTGCCAATGGCCGAAGTGATATTCGGCAAGTCGACTGTCGACGCGCAGCGGTATGCCCTGCTCCGTGGCCAGTTCCCGCGCAAAATCAGTGCAGCGGCATAGCGACGAAGTGACGATGGAATCCCAACGACGATCCGCCGTCGCCGCACGCAGTTGCGACCAACCCAAGGTACTGAGTGGATCGTCGAGCTGGCCCCGGTAGCTGGTCTGGCCAGTGTCGCCGTGACGGAGCAGATCGATACTTCCGCTCATGCGTTGCTCACTCCGGCCTGGGCAAACGTCGCCATGCCCGCATGCAGGTCGCAGGCCAGACGCAGCAAAGGCACTGCCGTCGCCGCACCACTGGCCTCGCCCAGGCGCAAGCCAAGATCCAGCAGAGGATCAGCATCCAGTGCTGCAAGCACGCGCGTGTGTCCCTGTTCGCGCGAGCGATGACCGAAAAACATCCAGGCGCGGCAAGCGGGATTGATGCGCACTGCAGCCAGTGCGGCAACGGTGGTGATGAAACCGTCGACGAGCACCGCCACGCCACACTGTGCCGCCGCTACATAGGCGCCCGTCAGCGCAGCGATCTCGAAGCCGCCCACGCGCCCTAGCCACGCCAGCGCATCCGCATCATTAGGATACCGGGCCAACGCGCGGGCGATCACCTCGGCCTTGTGCTCGATACCTTTGGCATCCAACCCTGTACCTGCACCGGCCAGGGTGGCCGGCGACTCGCCCAGCAAGGCGCAGGCCAGCGCCGCTGCCGATGTGGTGTTGGCAATGCCCATTTCCCCGCCGATAAACAACTGCGCGCCCGCTGTATGAGCCTGCGCAACGCTGTCAGCACCGGTGCGCAACGCGGCATCAAGCTGGGCCGGCGTCATCGCCGCCTGCTCGCAGAAATTGTGCGTCTGCGACGCGATGATCGCCCGACGTACCCCAGGCAGTTCGCCGGGATCGTTCACCGTGCCCAGATTCACCACTTCAAGCTGGGCGCCGAGGGCCCGTGCAAGCACGCTGATCGCGGCGCCGCCATGGGCGAAGTTGCGCACCATCTCGCCCGTCACCACTTGCGGGAAAGCCGATACGCCTTCCGCCGCAACGCCATGATCGCCGGCGAAGACACTGATCCATACCTGCTGCACCGATGGCCGGGCACTGCGTTGCAACCCGGCCAGACGAATAGCCTGCGTTTCCAGCGCACCGAGTGAACCTGGTGGCTTGGTCAGTTGTGCCTGGTGGGCACGGGCGGCATTTTCGCTGTCCGCGTCGCTGACGGCACACGGCTGAAACAACCAATCATGACTCATGCAAGATTTCCTTTGAGAGGCAGCGGCAACCCCGCTGCCACAAACAACACACGTTCGCAGCGGGCCGCCATAGCCTGATGCAGGCGCCCCGCTTCATCAACGAAGCGGCGCGTCAACTCACCCATCGGTATCACGCCGAGTCCGACCTCGTTGCTGACAAACAACAATTCGCCGGGGAGTACAGGCAATACCTCGAGGAAGGCTTCGCATTCGCGCCCAAGGCGCTTGTCGTCGGCATCACCAAGCAGGTTACTGAGCCACAGGGTGAGGCAATCGACCAGCACGCAACGATCAGGGTGGGCGTATGCACGCAAGGTATCGGCCAGCGCCAGAGGCTCTTCCACACTTTGCCAGTGCGCCGGGCGACGATCACGATGATGGGCGATACGGACAGCCATCTCTGCATCGTGCGCCTGCGCGGTCGCGATATAGACCACCTCTTGTCCGGATTCACGCGCCAGCCGCTCGGCCAGCGCACTCTTGCCCGAACGGGCACCTCCGAGTATCAGTGTGCGCACGATGGTTCTCCCATGCCGATCAGCCTGAGCAGCGCAGCATTATCCAAATGATTCTCCACGGCATCGGCCAGCCGGTCGATACTCTCTTCGCGTAAGGCATGCATGTCCACTGCTGCAGCATCGCGCACACCGGCCCACGCCAGCAGCGCGGTCAATGCCTGCGGCTGATCGAACAAGCCATGCAGATAACTGCCGAGAATTTGGCCGTCTGCAGACAGCGCACCATCGTTGCGACCGTCATCGAGCAAGCTCGATGGACAGGCCAGCGCATCGCCATGACTGATACCGCAGTGGATTTCATAGCCACTGACCAGGGCATCCGTCCATGAAAGTCGGCCATGCGTACGACGCAGCTGCTTTTGCGGTTCCAGCACGGTCTCCATGTCGAACCAGCCCAAACCTTCACTTGAGCCGGGTTCGCCTTCGAGGCCGTGCGGATCGTGCACGACTCGCCCAAGCATCTGAAAACCACCGCAGACCCCTATCACTTTGCCACCATAACGCAGATGCCTGGCGATGGCTTGCGGCCAGCCCTGCCCGCGCAGCCATGCCAGATCGGCGCGGGTGGACTTGGAACCGGGCAGCACGATCAAATCGCAGGCCGCCGGCAACTCACCCGGACCGACCAGGATCAGTTCGACATCGGGATGCGCGCGCAAGGCATCGAGATCGGTGTGATTGCTGATACGTGGCAACGCCGGCACCATCACGCGCAATCGTGCCTGCGGCTTGTGCTCGCGCTGGCGCGGCAAGGCATCCTCTGCTTCCAGTTGCAAACCATGCAGGTAAGGCAGCACGCCCAGCACCGGCTTGCCGGTTTCGCGTTCCAGCCAGTCCAAGCCCGGCTGCAGCAACGCCATGTCGCCGCGAAAACGGTTGATGACGAAGCCTACTACCCGTTTGCGCTCGCTCTCGGACAACAAGGCCAGTGTGCCAACCATGTGCGCGAACACACCGCCACGGTCGATATCGGCGATCAACACCACGGGGCAATCCACGGTTTCGGCATAACCCATGTTGGCAATGTCACGCTCGCGCAGGTTGATTTCTGCGGGGCTGCCAGCGCCCTCGACAATTACCGCATCGTATTGCGCGACCAGCCGTGCATGTGAAGCCAGCACGGCATCCATCGCCACGCGTTTGTAGTCGTGATAGTGGCGTGCGTCCATGTTGCCGATGGCATGCCCGTGCACGATTACCTGCGCACCGATATCGCTATTGGGCTTGAGCAGCACCGGATTGAAATCCGTATGGGGATCAAGCCCCGCCGCTTGTGCCTGTACCGCCTGCGCGCGACCAATTTCTCCGCCATCCACGGTGACCGCGGAATTGAGTGCCATGTTCTGTGGCTTGAACGGCGCCACGCGTATGCCGCGTCGACGTAACCAGCGACACAGCCCGGTGACCAACGCGCTCTTACCGGCGTCGGAGGTACACCCTTGCACCATCAAGACGCCGCTCATCGTGCGCACTGCGCCAAAGCGGCATCCAACCGCTTAAAGGCAGCGTCGTTTTCCGGCAAGCCGAAACGGAGGCTTTGAGGCCGATCGAAAAGGCGCGTGAGGATGCCTTGCGCAGCGAGTGCACGGTGCGCATCGTTGGCCCGCTCACTCCGCCACCATTGGAAGAACGCGCAACCGGCAGTGGGAACGATGTCGTGCTTCGTCAGCAACTGCGCAAGACGTGCACTGCACGCCTGCAGGCGCGTACGTGCCTGTGCATGCCACGCGAGATCGGCCAATGCGTGACGCAAGACATAGCGAGCCGGGCCACTCACGGTCCACGGGCCAAGCTGCTCACGCGCCGCATCGAGCAAGGTGACGTTGGCACAAACGAAACCAGCGCGTGCGCCCGCCATGCCGAAAAATTTGCCCACCGAGCGCAACACGATCAGCCCCTCGTTGGCGGTATGCGGACACAGGCTGTCGTTGGGCATGGCGTCCATGAAGGCCTCGTCGACAATCAGCCAGCCACCGCGAGCTGCCAAGCGTGCATGGCAGGCCAACAATGTGGCCAGATCAAAACGATCGCCACCGGGATTGTTCGGATGGATCAGCACCACCACGTCGACATCATCGACCCGCGCAAGCAACTCTTCTGCCGCAAGCTCGATCACCTGATGACCAGCGCGCCGCCAAGCATGCGCATGCTCGTTGTAGCCGGGTGCAATAACGCCGACCCGCGACGCGGACCGCAGCAGAGGTAATGTCTGGATGGCCGCCTGCGAACCAGCGACGGGAAGCAACTGAGGCGCGCCGTAGTAAGCCTGCGCCACCTCGACTAGACCGTCCTCATCATCGGGCAGTCGTGCCCACGTAGCGGCTGGTATGGGTGGTACCGGCCACGCAAAGGGACTGATGCCCGTAGACAAATCGAGCCAATCCGCTGGCGCGATGCCATAGGTACGCGCAGCACGCAACAAACGTCCGCCGTGTTCAAGCATAGGCCAAGCTACCGTATAGAAACGCCACCACCAACCACAGCACTACGCTACGGCGCACCAACGCCAGTGAGCGCGCGATGACGTTGGCGTCTGGCGGGTCGCCTTCGCCAAGATCCGGGCGCGCTTCCCACACTCCGTCGTAAGGCGCGGCGCCTCCCAACTGGACCCCCAGCGCACCTGCGCCGGCCGCCATTACCGGCCCGGCATTCGGGCTGTCCCACAGCTTTGCCTGCGTGCGCCAGCAGCGCCATGCACGGCGTGTCTGGCCAAGCAGCGTGTAACTCAATGCCGTGAGTCGCGCAGGAACAACATTGAGTCCATCGTCGATGCGCGCCGCCGCCCAGCCGAAGTTCTCGTAGCGTGCTGTGCGATAACCCCACATGGCATCAAGTGTATTCGCCAGCCGGTATAGCAGCGCCCCCGGAGCTCCCAGCACGGCGAACCAGAACAATGCGCCGAAGACGGCATCGTTGCCGTTCTCCAGCACCGACTCGGTGGCGGCCGCAGCCACTTGGTGTTCGTCTAGCACCTGTGTGTCGCGGCTGACCATGCGCGCGACCGCTTGGCGGGCACGCGCCATGTCACCGTCACGCAAAGCCGATGCCACGGGCATCGCATGATCACCAAGGCTGCGCAGCCCGATGACGGCATAGAGCACCAGCACATTAAAAAGAGATGCCACCCATGCCGACAGCCGGCCCAGCCAAGCCTCGGCGCCCCAGGCCAATAGCACCAGCGGCATGACCGTCAACAACCAGGCGCAGACACCCGAACCACGACGATCAGCGTATAGCCGCGCTTCGAGCCAGCGCGCCAGACGCCCGAATCCCACTAGTGGGTGCGCACGCGATGGTTCGCCCAGCCAGGCATCGATCAACACCGCTGCCAGCATCGCCCATGCCGTCGTCATGGCATGAACAGCGTTGCGGCCGTGCATGGATAAGGCGTAAACGCCATGGGCTAAAGCTCGATGCCCTTTTGCGCGCGGATGCCTGCCTGGAAAGCGTGCTTCACCACGCGCATCTCGGTGACCGTATCTGCAAGCTCAACCAGTGCATCCGGAGCACCACGGCCTGTCACCACGACATGCTGTTGCGGAGGACGCGCACGCAGTGCGTCGCACACTTTCTCCACATCGATGTAACCCTTCACCAAGGCAATGTTGAGTTCATCCAGCAATACGAAGTCGTACTGTGGGTCGGCCAACATGCCTGCGGCTATCTGCCAGGCAGCTTCAGCGGCTCGGATATCGCGTGCCTTGTCCTGCGTTTCCCACGTATAGCCCTCGCCCATCACGTGATAGTCGAGCTCATCGGAAAAACGACGAAAAAAGGCCTCCTCTCCGGTGGAGAAACTGCCCTTGATGAACTGCACCACGCCACAGTGAAAGCCATGGCCGAGCGAACGAGCCAGCATGCCGAAACCCGACGAACTTTTGCCTTTGCCATTACCCGTATTGACCACTAGCACACCACGCTCAATGGTGGCCCGGGCGATGCGCCGATCGATCAGCTCCTTCTTGCGCTGCATGCGCTCGCGATGATGCGCGTCTGCAGCCGATTCCTCTGAGTGCGATTCGTCGCTCATGTGCGAGCCTCTGACAAGTAGTGCGCGCCGTACCAGACCACGACGCGACTGCCTATGAAGTAGGCGACCAACGCCGTCGTGACATAACCCATGGTGGTGCGAACAAACAGCGGACCCCACTGCCACAGGCGCTGCAGATATTCGACCATATGAGGGTTCGGGTAACGGCCGCCCAACCAATAGAATGACCCATTGGAGATGGCAAAGGAAATCGATGCCGAGAGCAAAGCCACGCACCATGCCCCGACCAGCGGCCCTGCGTCAGCACGCAGGCATGACGAGTACAAACGGCCGCCGTACCACAGCGCCGCATAGGCCAGTGGAAGGAAGGCATAGGCGACCGTGACGCAGAAGTCGCTGATGCCGGCGTAATGGATCGACACCTCGTCCAGACCTACGGTCAGCAGGATGAACACGGCGAAGGCCCAGTGCTTGCGCAAGAACAGACCGCCCACAAAAAAGATCGCCATCGACGCGTCCGGCAAATGCAGCACGTCGCCGAAGTGCTTGAAGCGTGTCGCCAGCATGACCAGCACCAACGCGGCTAACAGCAAGGTAAAGCGGGAACCCGATAGTGATTTCATCGCGCGACTCCTCAAGCGGTCATGTTTGCGTTACACGTCGGTGATGGACTGGCAGGCGCCAGTCCATCACTCCGAACATTACAGTCCCGGCTGGTAACGCAGCGTCAGGTACCAAGTGCGACCGAGCTGGTTGTAGTAATACGCCGTCTCGTAGTTGTGGTCGAACACGTTGTCGAGTTTCGCCTCCACCTGCCAGCTGGGCGCGAAGGTATAGCTGGCGCGAAGAGCGGTGGTAGCGTAGCCGCCGAGGCGGATCTGATTGGCTGCATCATCGTAGCGCTTGCCCGCCGCGAAGAAGGTGGCGCCGACGTTGAACTGGCCGAACTTGCGGTCCACGTCCACGCGAGCGGTCTGACCCGCACGGCGCGGCAGCCAGTTGCCGTTGTTCGCATCGTCGCTATTGTCCTTCGGTTGCAGCCAGGTCAAGTCGGTCTGCACGCGCCAGTCGTTCAACGTGAAACCGAACTGGCCTTCCACGCCACGGATCTGCGCGCTGCTGATGTTCTGTGGCACGAAGTTACTGTCAAGCGTGATCAGGTCGGTGATGCGGGTCTGATAGACATTCAGACCCCAGTGCCAGCTGTCGAGTTGCTGCGTAAGGCCGAGTTCGGCCGAGTGCGAGCTTTCCGGCTTCAGGTTCGGGTTGGCGGTGGGGGTGCCGTCGAAAGGTGGGTAGTACAGGTCGTCGAAAGTCGGCGCGTGGAAGGCACTGCCGTAGCTGGCCGACAGCACGAGACCGTGATCGAAGTGATAACCCCAGGCCACTGCGCCGGTGTTGTGGGAACCGTATTCGTCGTCATTGTCGTGGCGTCCGGATACCTGCACTTCGTTCTGGCCGAAGGTGCCCTGATACTGCGCGAAGGTGCCGGTATCGCCGCGCGTATCGACGATGAAATCGGTGTCGCTGTCGATGTGCTGCTGCAGGTAGTCCACTCCCACACTGAGCAGCTGACCGGGAGCCAGGGTGATGTCGTTCTGCCACGACGCCTGGTTCTGGCGCGAGTCAAAATAACCCGTCGGAGCACGCGGGTAGTACTGGCCGAAATAATCGCCCTGATAGAAAGTGGCAGAGTCATCGCGATTCTGCCCGGCGCTCAGCGTGACCTTCCAGATATCCACTGGAGTGAAGCTCAGGCGTGCGCCGGTGGCGTACTGCTCTTCCTCGTTGTTGTTGCCGCCGAACGGGCTGCCCGCGTAAAAATTGTCGCTCTTGCTGCGCAGCCAGTTGAAGGCCAGCTCGGTGCCGTTGTCCCAGCGGTAGCCGAAGTTGGCCAGACCGTTGTAGTTGCGGTACGGATCGTTGTGCGGGTCATCCGTGAAACAAGCCACGCCCAGTTCTGCAGCTCCCAGGCGGCAGGACGGAATGCCACTGGTGTATTCGCCACCGAGGCTGGCGTTGAACCAGTAGTGGCCATCTCCGCCCGATACGCCCGCCTGACTATTGATGAAGCCGTGACTACCGGTAGTCACGCTTACCGACGGCTCGATGTTGCCGCTGTCCGAGCCGTGGCGGGTGAAGATCTGGATCACGCCGCCTATCGCATCCGAACCGTACAGGCTCGATCGCGGACCGCGCACGATCTCGATGTGATCGATCGCATTCACCGGAATCTGCTCCAACGCCGGCGTGCCCAGCGACACGCTGCCGATGCGCACGCCGTCAATCAGCACCAAGGTTTGGCCGGAATTGGTGCCGCGCAGGAACAGCGAAATCGGCTGGCCGATGCCACCCGTCTGGGCGATCGACACACCGGGCAGACCGGTGAGCAAATCCGCCAGTGAAGTCGGTTGCAGGCGCTCGATGTCATCGTGCGTAATGACGGTAACCGACGACAGCGTATCGTCCACGGTCTCAGGCGTACGCGTCGCGGTGACGACTACGGTCGACAAGGTGTCGGGCTGCGTGACGGTTTGTGCAAAAGCGGTAGGCGCTACAGATAGAGCCAGTAACAGGGCGGCCGCGAGCGCGCGGCGATTCAGCGTCGTGTGGTGTTTCATTTTGGAGGTTCCCCAGCCGCACGGCCCCGTACGGCAAAGATAAATATGCCGGCGACTGCGAAAGGATTAGGGACATGAAAAGCACGACGAGCGCGTGAACCGCACCCGGCGCTCCCAAGCCTCGCCCCACCGCGAGCAAACCGGAGTTCACGCTCAAGGCCGGTCTCCGGGCTCGTGGTCGAAGACTTTGCGTCTTCTGGATCAACGCCTTCCCATGCATGACACACAGTGGCTAATGTTGATCCGGCGACCCTTGCGGGTCACAACTCACTTACCGTTGCGGGGGCAGCCCCGGAATAGACGCAGTGGCAAGCCAAATGCATCGCACCGGATTCACGTTTCAACTGCCGGCCCCATGCCGGCAGTCACCTTAGGCAGCGGCATCTTAGCAGAAGTGAGGCGAGCTTCATTTCCAACGTCATGGTTTTCTGTGGCTCGATGCTTCAGCTCTCTATCGGATCAATCCGATAGCCACTTTCGCTCAGCGCCTAAATCAGGTGGCAAATACAAATGCCCTCTCCCAGCACATGCAGACCCTACATCAACGGCTTCTGCGCAAACTTGACCACGCCAAATCCACTGATCGATCGATCAAAAATCGTGTAGTAGCCGGTCAGGAACGCAAGACCAAGAATCGCCGGCTGGTTGTCTCCGGGTACCGGTTGCAACATGCATTGGGCGACGCCCTGGGGTTCGGCATCGGTCTGCCAATACTGGGGCGGATAACAGTTCAACGAAATCTGACTACCGTCCGATGCAGCCAAGACAAAAGTGAGCGGCGGCCACTGCGAGAAATCTAGGTATTTATTGTATGCCTGCAGCATCGGACTGACGATTTCGGAGTAGTTAGGTACTTCGGCCTGCAGTTGGTTGAGGACCTCAGTAAAGACCGTCGCCGGTAAAACGATCCCCGATGTTCCGCTATCGATCAGTGCGGTAGACGTCTGATTGTTTTCGCTCGAAAACAGCGGAAAGGGAATCGGCGGATTGTTACCTACCTGGACGGAAAGCAAGTTAACGAAGTAAAAGCTATCCTGTACGACTTGTGCGGTTTGAAATGGCCCAACCTCGTTTACGAAAAAGTCTTCCCCGCCTCCAAGCACAAGCGTGCCGTAGTTGCTGGCGTCGGTGGCCGGCGTGGACGTCCGTAGGTTCTCAAGCGCACGATAAACGTAAAGCGCAAATTTGTTCGGCAAGAGTCCATCCTGCGAAAGTTCCGTCAAACAAGGTGGTACCGGCAGTTGGGCTGCGGCGGCGGCACTGATAAACGAGTCGAAGGCGCTAAGCGTCGTCGGTGCCTGCGAGCTGGAGATGGGCCAAGGATAAGTTACCGGTGGCTTGCCCTCTTTGGTGAGGTAAACAGTCAGATCGTATGCAACATTTAGGCTGGGATACGCCAGCCCTAGAATGCCGTCGGCGCCGGCGAAGACTGGATGGGTAGCGGTGCTGTCATCGGCGATGGCGACGCTAACGTTGATGCCAGCAACCGGAAGCGGTGCCGCAACACCCGGCACTGCCGAAAATCCCACCAGCGTTTCTACTACCGGCCCGAACCAATAACCTGTTTCGCCATTCGGCCCGTACGCGTCGTATTGGCAAAGTGCGGTCGGTATGAGCAGTTCATCAGCGGAAGCGTTGTATTTTGATTTCAGCGCTGCGAGTGAGCTGCTGCCGGTGTCGATGATGCAGTTGACCGGATCGGCCTGCGCGCCGATCAACAACGTACCAGTGTAGGCATGGCCGACGACAGTGTTGGAAATCAACATCGGTACGCCAGCTCGGTTGGTCGTTGGCTGCGGAAGATCCGAGAGCGAACCGAAGGTTTCGTAGGATATGGAACTATCGCCGGCGTCCGCCCATGCAACGTACAGCTTGCCTTTGTGTTCTGAGAGTGCCGGCGTGTCATGGCTGATTGCATTGACCAGCACCGCAGGGTCAGACCAGGTCAGTTCACCATCCTGCGTAAAGCTTTGCACTGAATACATGATCTGGCTCATACCGGCTGCTATCCAGGCAACAATGAGACTTCCTTTGAAGTAGCAAATCGCCGGACCGTCGTAGGTACATGAAACCGGACCTGGGATCGGTGTGGACCATGGCGCGTCAGCATTTCCAGATGAGTCGCCGCTACAAATCCAGATCTGCCCATTGCGATCTGCCCACGCCAGTGTCGTTCCATAGACGTTAAACGAAGACGGCCCAAGGCATGCGGCCGGCGAAGTCGCTGGCGATGCTCCGGGAATGCGCGTGGGGCTATTCCAACCTGGTGCATCTGCGTAAGACATAAACCACAACTCATGACTGGTGCCGTTCCCGCCCGATTTGGCATCGCCCTGCCAGAACAGTGTAAAGACGTTGTAGTTGGTGCTGCCCGAATCAGGATCGATCGCCTCGCCGACCATCAACGTTACTGGCGAACCGACGGTATGCGCATGATTGGGCACGCTCTGTATACCCGTCACGCCATTCGCGCTCCAGGACATACCAATACCAGTGGCATTCTTCCATGCCCAAACCTGTCCTATATCGTTTGGTGTTGAACACAGCGCGGGCCTTGACGCTATGTCGGCCTTCGAGAAATGGTTCTCAGTTGTCCATGGCAGCACTGAGTAATAAAGCTTCGACGACGTTAGCCCTTTCCAGGCCAAGCAAAGAGAGCTGTCCTCGGGATCACCAGCGGAGGTCGCCGAACCAATGCTTCCGTAAAGAGCGAGCGCCGGACCTGAATTGGTTCGGAAATCTGAAAGTTTGATCGCATTCATGGGACACCTCGTAGTTGCAAATCAAGAAAGTTCGAGATCCAAAGCGAACTGGAAGTAACTGACCAATGACTCCGTGCGACTGATCTAACATTGATAAATGGGAAGTGCTGGCTTGCACGAGAAAATAGTTCGCGACTTGCACTCCCCATATGCTTAAGCGAACTTCGAGGCCAATACAGATCACTGCGCTGGCGAAATTTATTTGCATTTCAGGAAATAGTGGCTTGCCAACTAAGCGGGTCAGAGTCACTTAATTCATCGACGCATCAATGAGGCGTGCGGGATTGTTCGGCTCATCCATGAGCCTCACCCCTTCGCGCTACGCGCTACGGGGCCAGCCTGCGGCTGTCCAAATTCGTTCCAGACGAATTTGTCGAACCCGGGTGGTTTCTCACCCCGTCATCACCATCAGAAAAGCAAAACGCCCCACTTGGGGGCGTTTTGCTTTTCTGGCGGATAGAGTGTCTGTCCACCTATGGTCCAGACGTGTCCAATCAAGTCTTAATAAATGGCTTAACAACGCCATCTGTAGCGCATAACTGTCCAAAACTGTCCATATCCGACCAATCAAATCCAGCGTATTATCATGGGTAAAACCATGGGTAGCTTATGGCGCGCGCATTTGAAAAATTGTCCGACCTGAAGGTCCGCAAGGTCAAAAGTCCTGGCTATCTGGGCGATGGTGGCGGCCTGTACCTACAAGTGTCCCCTTCTCTCTCCAAGTCATGGGTGTTTCGCTACCAGGCCAACGGTCGTACCAGAGAAATGGGCTTGGGGAGCTTCAACACCTTCGGGCTACGTGATGCACGCGACCGTGCGACTAATTGCCGAAAGCTGCTAGCTGACGGAATCGATCCTATAGAGCAACGAAACGCTGCGCAGCAGAAGAAGCGGCTTTCTGACGCGCGTGTAATGACGTTTGGCCAATGCTGCGAGAAGTACATAGAGGCGCATCGCAGCGGATGGAAGAATGCCAAACACGCTGGCCAGTGGGATGCCACCCTGCGGACTTACTGCACACTGCTGTGGCCGCTGGACGTCGCCACGATCGATACCGTCCTGGTGATGAAGTGCCTGGAACCGATCTGGAAAGCGAAGACTGAAACCGCGAGCCGCGTACGCGGTCGCATTGAGTCGGTACTGGCTTGGGCCACGGTCCGCAAGTTCCGCACTGGCGATAATCTCGCGGCGTGGCGCAATCATCTCGATCAACTCTTGCCCAAACGCAGCAAGGTTCAGAAGGTGGAACACCGTGCTGCACTGCCCTACGCCGATATGCCGGAGTTCATGACGAAGCTGCGCCTACGCCAAGGTCTATCTGCAC
The DNA here is from genome assembly GCF_014207185.1 of Rhodanobacter sp. A1T4. GTDB lineage: Bacteria > Pseudomonadota > Gammaproteobacteria > Xanthomonadales > Rhodanobacteraceae > Rhodanobacter. The sequence continues at coordinate 251,219 of NZ_JACHCP010000003.1, read as the reverse complement.
GTGCGCTTGAACTGCAGATACTCACCGCGACACGGCCAGGTGAAGCTGCTGGCGCGCAGTGGGATGAATTCGACGTACCCGCGGCGATGTGGATCATTCCAGCCGATCGCATGAAAGCCGGTAAAGAGCATCGCATACCTCTGTCACCGACCGTACTGGCGCTGCTGCAATCGCTTATTCCCATCACACCGAAGGGAAAGCAGTTGCACATCGCTGGCCACGTGTTTCCGGGCGTGAAGGATCGCCCTCTGACGACTGCCGCAGCGATGAATCTGCTGAAAGAATTGCACCCTCAGATCACGGCGCATGGTTTTCGATCGACGTTCCGCGACTGGGCCGTGGAAACCACGAAGCACCCGCGTGAAGTGATCGAGGCAGCGATGGCGCACCGGCTCAAGGACAAGTCGGAAGCTGCATATCAACGCGGTGATCTACTAATTCGGCGTGCCAAGTTGATGAAGGACTGGGCGCGCTATTGTCGTTCGGCGGCATAGTCTTGCGCACCCCGTCCGCTAGCTTGCAGCGGATTGGGGCGTTCATTCGTCCAGCAATTGGTCTAAACCCAGCGCTCGCTAAGTAGATGGCAGTCATTGCCCTTTCGGAGTCTTGCCCACGAATCGGCATGCTGCAAAAGAGGCTTCAACCTAAAATCAATCGCATGAAGACCAAAGAGGGCACTCGGTGGATTGACGCCCCCCGCTACGCGGCATATCTAGCTGGCAAAGCCGCCACGGTGAGCATTGGGCTCTAGTTTCGTCCTTACCTTTTAAGGCGTGATTAGAGTCCGATCCCACAATCGTTGATCGGAATTCCAGACACTTCAAAACTGAACTTGAGCCGCTTCTTTAGTCCCCAGCATCTAAAGACGCGTTAGGAGTCTATATCCGGTTGTTGACGCAACCTACAATCGTTGTGCCTTGAATAACCTTACAGCAAACAGAAGAATTATTGCACCGAAAGTAGCCATGATGATTGACGCAAGCAAACCGCCGCTAAAACCGATGCCAAGCGCAGCCGTCAACCAACCACCGATGAATGCACCGACAATGCCGAGGAGAATATCGACGAGCAATCCGAAGCCACTGCCTTTGACGAGCTTGCCAGCCAGCCAACCAGCCAGCGCGCCGATAATCAACCAAGCAAAGATGCCATGCGATGCCATTTAAACTACTCCAAGATATTACAAATGGATGGGTCTACGGGCCAGACACAAACACCCTGACTATAAACCAGGGCGGTTTCACTTTTCGTAGTCAGCTCTGTGTGGCGACAGCACGCGCATCGCATAAATACTTCACTATGCATCTCATCCGCTGGCGCTAAAACCCTTCAGTTTCTTGCAAATTTCCGACAAGCATGAGCACAGGGGGCCGGTTCATACCTGTCGTCAACGTAGATTCGTTGACCCAAACCAATCCTTGAGTTTGTGGAAAAGTGTTCAACGGACACATAAACCAAGTCAGCCTGATTTTTATCAGAACCGATCAGCAAATGTCGCGCTGTGGAAATAATAGTGCCTACGCCGTATCGTGAGTGGCATCAGACAATTCCTAAAAAAACCGCCAATGCGATAGCAAACATGTTTTGCTTATGCAGCATGCGACCTGCTTTGCACGTAAACACATGGCTACACTGGTGATATATCTCATCGCTGTGATCGATCAACAATCCAATCCAATTGAATGTGATACGGACTGAATGTGGTGCGGATGTTCAATCATGTCTTGTGCACTTTAAGAAGAGCAACATTTCGCCATACCTCCTCAACGCGTACGATTCAGCAATCCCCCAGAAAGCTTCTGAAGGGACGAATCGATCGATATGGTATTTCGGCCAGCAGCCTTGGCTTCATAAAGGGCTCGATCTGCAGCACTTAGAAGTACCTGCACATTGGCTTCAGCTGTCAATAGCTGCGAAGTAGGTTCGAGAGTCGCCACGCCAATGCTCAACGTTACTATGCCGTAATCACTCTCGACATGTGGCATGTTCAAATCGCTGATCGTGCGCAAGACATCCTCGGCGATCTTCAGTGCCCCGACCTTATCGGTGGCAGGCATGATGGCAATAAACTCTTCGCCACCGTACCGACCGATCAAATCGCTGGGCCGATTCATGGCGTCTTTGAGATGAGACGCCACCATATGCAGGCACTGATCACCTAGCAAATGGCCGTAGTGATCGTTATATCGTTTGAAGAAATCGGCATCCGCCATCAATAGCGAAAGCGGTCTCCGTTCGCGCATCGCACGTCGAACTTCTTTCGCGAGCGTCTCGTCTACGTGGCGCCGGTTAGCCAAACCAGTCAGGTAATCGTGGCTTGCGTAGTGCAGAAGCTGCTGATTTGTTTCTGCTAACTTGCGCTCCGCACGTTTACGCTCGGTGATATCCATCAACGCCATCGTAATGCCAGCCACCTGCCCCTCTAGATTCTGCAGTGGGCTCACCGAAACTAGATAGATCCGTCCACGGCATTCGATTTCGTGGTCCGGCACCTCTTGACCAGCATCCATCAACAGAAGGTCGCTACGTACCATTTCACCAGCGCCTGGCAGCAATTCACTGGCCTTGCGGCCGACCAATGCATCGGGTAATAGCTCGTGGATTGCGGCATAGGCTGCGTTCGCGGAGAGGTATCGTCCGTCTCGGCTGAGAAGGCAAAGTGCAACGGATACGGTGTCGTAGATTGCTTTCATCCGATATGCGCTGTCGCTGTGTAGTAGGTCTAAATGGGCGACCTCGTGTGCGATACCTCGATACCCCTTCAAGGCACCATCTTCGCTTTTCAACGGCACAGCGCAGGATTCGATCACAATCGTCCGACCATCTGGTCGAAGATGATGTGAGATAGCTTCCGAGTAAGGGAGGATGGGCTTGCTTGCGAAGATGCGCGAAATGCGATCCGCTTCGTTCAATGTCATGAAGTCGTATACCGGCCTGCCCAATACTTCGCTGCGCTCGCGACCAAACAAGTTAAGCAAACCTTGTGATACGTCGATATATCGGCAGTGCTCGTCCACCTCCCATCGCCGCTCCGAATGAGTGTTGATAAAGGCGTGCAGCCGATCGAGTGCCTCGTTGGTCAAGACTGAAAACATCAGGTTCCTCGTATTGTGCAACGGCACGGCAACGAGGCCATCAGGATCTGAGTTATGACGAGAAATGCATTGGTTGGAAAGCATTCTCGCCCCCTTCGGGCCACGTGCTAAAGCTATCCCGACCGTCGAGATTCAGGGAGCGAATCTCGACGGTCGCCGGCGTTATCATCGACGCATGCGCATCCTGCACATGCGGAAGCTGGCCGCAATCTCTGTCTCTGGGAGAACTCACCCCGAAGCGTGGAAATGATTACGTTATTGGCAAGCAGGATGCGGCAAGCCGACCCAGACCAGAATCGGACGATTCCTAAATTGAGGCGTTGGCGCCACAGATATGCCGTTAGCGACCGACATGGTTCTGTCGAACTATTGCGGGTTCCGCGAGAAGGCGGCGCAGGAGATCCTTACCGGAGGATCTAGCTTCACGCGCGACTACACGTAAAGCATTTATGAATACCTAGAACAGACCGTAGGCCCGTGCATACTCATAAAGTTGGCTATTGCTTATGATGCCGAGTTTGCGCATGGCATCGTTTTTCTGCTGGCTGACGGTTTTTACGCTGCGATGGACATGCTCGGCAATCTGCGTGATCGAGAGGCCTTGCGCGTACAGGCGCACCACTTCGGCCTCGCGCTTTGACAGGACAGCTGGGTCATTACCGGCAGACTGCGTCGCAGTTCCAGCTTGAGGGCGCGGCAACAGCTTTTCCTTCGTGTATTCGCGCATGCTCTCACAAAGGTAAGTGCGTCCATTCATCACTGCCCCGATAGCCAGGAGCAGTTCCTTCATCATCGCGACCTTGCCCACCACTCCGTTGACGCCCGCGTCCAACATGCCGCGAATCAGTGCCGGATTATGGATCATGGTGAGGACGATGATAGGTAGGCTGGGATAATCTCTACGCAACCGCCTCAGCAAGGGCAGTCCGTCCCCGGAATCATCCTCATATGGCATCGAAAAATCGGTAATGAGCAGATCGCAGCCCTGCTGGGTAAGCAGAGCCAGCAACTCGCCGCCGTTACTTGCCTCACCGGTCACACGCATGTGGTCGCTCCGTTCGTGGAGAAGCGCTCGGATCCCAAGCATCACGACAGGATGATCATCAGCCATGATGACTCGGGTTATCGGACCGTTCTCTGACATAGCCTGCATTCGTTAAAGACTTCGAAACAAGCGACACGAATCGTGCCCCTATGCCTGACTACATTGCTACCGAAGTGCATTGACGTCCAGTGACTTCACGCAATGGATTGATCTTGATCGGCAAGCAGGCATTATGACAGGCGTGCCTGCCCTCTCATCAGGGAATCGGCATCACTAGGAATCTGACCACCCATGACCGAACCATTGTCGTGAAGACTTCAACAATCATCGGCATTCTGAGTACTAGCTGGATAGACTCCGGGCCAGCATCCATTTCCGTCACCGTAGAGATTCTCGCCGGCCTGTTGAGCCTAACCGCGCTATTTGCGTTGTTCGCGCTGCGGTTGGTTTACCTGAAACACCAGAAGCTGACCGAAGCCAACGAGCAGCTCCAGCAACAGATGGCGATGACACAGGCACTGCTGAACGCCATACCTTTCCCCGTAATGTTGAGGGACGTGGCAAGCGTGTATCGCATGCTAAACAGCGCGTGCCAATTACGGCTCGGTATCGACCCCGTGCTGACGATCGGACGGACAAGCCCGGAAATGAAAGAGCACCGGTTGCTGGTGATGGCCGATGGCACCCTCGCCGAGCAGAGAATCCATCGGCTGAGTCTTGACACTCTTCGCGAGCGCAAGGTACAGCGCTGCGAACTCGACTACCAGAGCCTCGATGGTCGCCAACGGACCGGCCTGTTCCTCGAGTCCCCTATTCACATGCCTGATGGTGAAGCTGGCGGCACCATAAGCGTGCTACTGGACGTTACCGAATACCGCGAGATCGAGCTCAATGCACGCGCCACCGAGCAGAGTCTGCGCGAAATCACCCAACGCATTCCAGTGGTCGTTTTCGCCGTTCGTCGCGGCAACGACCGGCTACCCAGACTGGCCTTTAACGCGGGCAACCTCAACGCACTCTTCGGCCTGGATCTTCCAGACCTACTGGAAAAGGGGGACGTGTTGCGCGACTGGCCATTTCAGGATCGCATCCACGCCGAGGATGCTCCTGCCTTGCGACAACTGCTTCGACGCGCCGCGCGGCATATGCGCAGCTTCACGCTCGATTTTCGCGCCTACGGTGCAGAGGGCCTACGTTGGATCCATCTGGTCATGGTGGCTCGTCGGTTACCCGACCATGACGTGAGTTGGATCGGCTACTTCATCGACACCACCAGTATAAACGCGCACAACGAGGTACTTCGCGCAGCGCGCGATGCGGCCGAGCGCGCATCGAAGGCCAAGGCAGATTTTCTTGCAGCCATGAGCCATGAGATACGCACGCCCATGAACGGTGTCATTGGCATGCTAGAACTCCTGGGACACACACCACTCAATCCGGAACAGCATGAATTGGTGCATGCAGTCGAGGACTCCGCAGGCGTGCTAATGCAGGTACTCAATGACGTACTAGATTTCTCCAAACTCGAAGCCGGCAACATGCGCCTTGACGATGCACCGTTCGACTTGCGCACGTTGATCGACAACGTCGTCGGTACGATGGCAACTCCCATGCACAAAAAGGGTCTGCATATCGAGGTTGGCGCGGATGCAACGCTTGCCGGAAAGCTGCTTGGAGACAGTGTACGTATCCGTCAAGTACTGCTCAATTTACTCAACAACGCCAGCAAGTTTACCGAACGCGGTAGCGTGGCTGTCGGGCTGCAAGTGCTTGGTGACGATGGCCACTATCAGCGTCTACGCCTGAGCGTCACCGACACAGGCATAGGTATCGCTGCCGACAAGCAGGCTGACCTGTTTACACCCTTCTCACAGGCCGAGTCATGGACCACTCGTCGTTACGGAGGCACAGGGCTGGGGCTGACTATTTGCCGCCATCTTTTACAACTCATGGGCGGTACCGTCGAACTGAGTAGCCGACTCGGAGAAGGTACCAAGGTCACGCTTGAACTGCGCCTTCCGGTCGCGCAACGCGAAATCGATCGCCCAACGGGCCTTCTCGAACGACACGCCATCGTGCGGTTAAGCTCGATCGGCATTGCGAACGCATTGACTGCGCATTTGATAGCACTCGGTCTTACCGTTGAGAAGATCCCACCCTCGCAACCGTTGCGTCGAGGTATTGCGGCCAACTTGCTATTTATCGATATGGACGATCAGGGGAGCGCGGGCATGATAGCCGCACAATCTATCTTCGTAGATATCCGATCGCTTGCACCGAGCGGGTTACATGAAGGTGAAGGCGATGAGCTTATTGTGCTCAATGCCAATCCGTTGAAGTGGCAAACCGTTGTCCGTGTCTGCATGCTTGCCCTGGAACCACTTAATGCTTCTTCCCGTCGCGCGCGCGCGGCGCTCACGCCAACGCCTTATGTCGATGAGCCCAAGCAAACGCATGGGCATATTCTGGTTGCCGAAGATCACCCGGTCAGCCAATCACTCATACGCCGCCAACTCGATTTGCTCGGCTGGTCTTGCGACGTAGTGAGCGATGGTCATGCCGCTTATGAGACCTTGTGCCAGACCGATTACACATTGCTGATAACCGATTGCCAGATGCCACTGATGAATGGGTATGAGCTTGCGACCCAGTGGCGCCAGCACGAGGAAAAGGAAAACCGACTTGCCCGCTTGCCGATTATTGCCATGACCGCCAATGTGCTGGATGGCGAAATTGAGCGTTGTCGCGGTGCCGGTATGGACGATTACCTGAGCAAACCAGTACAGCTTCATCAACTCGAAGACATGATTCGGCTATGGATGCCACGATCGACAGCCATCAGCGAGAAAACTGTCTACACGCCAGCTACCACTCACGACGATGTGTTTGCTGAACCTGGCATGCAGATACTTCGTACCGAAATGCTCCAAATGCTGATCGACACCGGTGGCGCTGACCTGGAGAAACTCGAACAGGCAATCGTCATCGGCGATAGCCAACAGGCCATGCAAGCTTTGCATCGCATGTTAGGTGCATTGCAGCTATTCACGGCCGACCGAGTCATTACCGACGGACGCCTTCTAATGGAACGCTTGACCGGAGCGCGTGCGTACGAAGCACTGCAACAACTGCCACACTACCTTCAGGACCTTCGAAAGCTGCTGGCCGAACTGGCACGGCAGGCAGATATTTCATGAATTGATGTCCAACTGAAATGGCTACCAGTTGGTATTTCCCTTCCAACTGCCGCAGAATTCAAAACATATCTATTCAGCTCAGGCTGTCGACCCCCGGACCAAGGTCGCCAGCCAACAGCTGACTCGTAACGAGGGGGGCGTTCGTAAATGCAGTTTCCCGGCTGCATAGCTTTACCAGGGAGAACCATGGTGTATTCCATACGGAACAAGCGGTTCCTGCAACAGCTTTCGGCGGTCCTTTTGACATTGTTGGTTATACCGGCGGCTCTTGCGTCGGATTGGACGTATCGCGTTCGCCTCCACGACAATATTTGGGACCTTTCCAGTCGATATCTCAAACCCGAGGTATCCTGGCAAAAGCTCCGCGACTACAACAAAGTCGCCGATCCCTACCATCTCCCTCCGGGCATGAGCCTGCGTATTCCGATTGCGTGGCTGCACGTCCAGCCAACCAGCGCGGAGGTAATTGCAGTAGCCGGTAACGCACACGTGCAGCTCCCCGGGCAGACGCAACCCGTGCAGATCACCACTGGCATGACACTCCCATATGGCACACGCCTGAGCACGGATGCGGACGCTAGCCTCACACTGCAATTTGCCGATGGCTCGCGCGTGCTGATGCAGGACAATAGCCAGCTCGACCTGGATCAGATGAGCGCCTATGGCCGCACAGGCATGGTGGACACCCGGTTGCGTCTGCAGCACGGGCGCGTATCGAGTGCCGTGACGCCGATGACGGGGGCGGCTGCACGCTTCAGTGTGGAAACACCCGGCACGGTATCCAGTGTTCGCGGCACGCACTTTCGCGTGGCGACCGATACGGATCAATCCCAGACCGAAGTACTCACCGGGCGTGTCGACGTAGCTGGCGATCATTCTCACGTTCTTGTGCAGAAAGGCCTCGGCGTTGCCGTCGCCAACGGCAGTGGACCGAAGCAGGCGCAGCCGTTGTTGTCCGCACCCACGCTGCACTGCCCTTCACAACCGGTCAATCAATTGCCCTACGCCTTTGGCTGGACGGCGCTTGACGGTGCGAAGAGCTATCGGGTGCAGATGGCGTCCAATGACCGTTTCGAAACCCTGCTGCTCGACCATGTCACCAGTGCACCGCAGTTCGGCCTGCCTGACGTGCCCGATGGCGATTACGCCGTGCGTGTACATGGCATCGATGCCAGTCGGCTGGAGGGAGAGGACAGCGTTTGCGTTCTGCATATCAATGGTCATCCGCAACCACCACTGGTCATGCAGCCTCTACCCGATAGCAAGGTGCGCGATACACGTCCAAGCTTCCATTGGACGGAGAACCTGCAGGCAGCGTCCTACGTGTGGCAACTCGCCAGCGATGCGCAATTTACTCAACTGCTGGCAGCCGAACCCAAGCTCACCGGCGATAGCGTACGTGCACCACAAGCATTGCCCTATGGCCGTTATTACTGGCGTATCGCCAGCCGCGATAGCAGCGGCAAGCAAGGTCCTTTCAGCAATGCCATGCCATTCGACCTTGTTCCGCAACCGCCCGTACCCGAAGTCGGCAAGCCCAAGCCGTCTGGGCACCTAGTTAGCTTTGGCTGGGCCGCTGGTTCACCGGGCCAGCGCCATCACATCCAGCTGGATCGCCACCCCGATTTCGCGCATCCACAGGTTGATCAAACCGTGGAGCAACCGGTGCTTCAAATCCAGAAACCCGGTTCGGGAACATGGTACGTACGCATGCAAACCATCGACACCGATGGCTATGTAGGCCCATGGGGCGAAACCCAGAAGATCAGGATATCCTGCATGGCTTGTCGCATCGCCGCTATTGGCGGTGGCAGCGTGCTGTTGTGGATCTTGCTATAAGAGCCGCATGAGGTTCGTTTTCGACCACACGCTCCGTCACCACTGCACGCCAGTCGCGAGGCGCTGATGCCTATCAGCGCTTTTGTGTGGCTTGTGCGCAGCATGGTCTGGATGGCCGGCATCGGCTTGCTCACCCTGTTGATCGCCGTCGGCATGACGACGCGCCTGGACAATTCGCTCTACGACTTGCATCTGCGCCACTGGCAATACACGCCCGATAACGACGTAGTGATCGTTTCCATCGATCCCAAGAGCATGAGCGCGCTGGGACGCTGGCCATGGCTTCGCTCCGTACATGCTAAGCTGATTGATCGCCTTACAGCGGACGGCGTGCGCGGTATCGGCATGGATATAACCATGTCCGTGTCGGAAAACGATAACTCGCGCGATGACCAGTTACTCGCAAATGCGATTCAACGCAACGGCAAGGTAGTGATGCCGGTATTCGCCGAAGCCATCGATCTGGGTGGCCCACTTCAGGAAGCGCTGCCGGCTCCCATCATTGCGCAGAGCGTAGCGGCACTCGGCCACGTCGACGTTGCCAAGGATGCCGATGATCTGGTACGTGGCGTCTACCTCAAGGCCGGTTTGGGTAGTTCGTACTGGCCATCGTTTGCCTTGGCACTCCGTCAACTCAGCCAGCCCAGCAGCAACGCGCCCTTGCCCGGGATGCACGATCCCATAAGCAATGATGCCTCGCCCTATCTATGGATGCGCGACAACTATGTGTTGCTGCGTTACGCCGGCCCGGAAGGCACGTTTGGTCGCTTGTCTTACGCAGACGTGCTGGATGGTGATGTGTCGGCCTCACTATTAAAAGGACGCTGGGCGCTGATTGGTGCGACCGCCGAAGGATTAGGCGACATCATCCGGACACCTGACGGATCAATGCCTGGCGTGGAATATCAAGCCAATGTGCTTGAGTCTTTGCAGCGAGGCATGCTCGTCACCCCCCTGAGTTTTCTCGGTCAATTCTTGCTGGGTGGTTGCATGTTGACTCTGCCATTGCTGCTGTATGGGCTACCGGGTTTTCGACGCGCCTGGCAACCGTTGTTAGCTGCATGGTGTGCTGTGCTCTTGTTGTGTCTTGGCTTACTGCGGGTGTTTTATATCTGGTGGCCACCGACAGCATGCCTGCTGATTCTCGGTTTCGAATATATAGCCTGGAGCCTGCTGTTGCGGAAAGATCGTCATTGACGGTTTTGATGTCACTTCGTGGAGAAACCCTGTTTCGATCAGCCACCTCTACTTCTGAGTGACTCGGAAGTACGAGGACACTGCACACCTGAAACCCAACAACGATCCGGAATTTTAGGAATTGTCCTATTCATTGATGCGGATGAAGAACGCACTATGTGCGCTGAGCACATTTTTAATCACTGAAAGCACTAGTCGAGCCGCCCCACCTACCAGTGATAAGGGCCATGCTCGCGCCCCATGAACCAGTGTTCTGAAATCTCGGCCTCCAAGCCGCAGGCGGAGCTGGTCTTGCCTAAAGTCGAAGAGAAATCAGCCTCCCCCTGCCCAGCGTGGACGTCGATCAAGGATTGGTGTCTGAACCCCGACACCTATTGATGAAACACGGAGCTCAACATGCTTGCGCGTCAACATAGGAAGCATGGTCGATGGCGGCTATATCTTGCGTTGATGCTGGCCGTACCGACTCTTTCGGCACACGCTGCAAGTACACCCGGCAAGAATGGTGACGCAACAGCGGAACGCTTGCTCAACGACGCGCGCGCCCAACAAGCCGCAGGGCAACGGATGCACGCGCTGGCCTTATGCGAAGACGCGCTAGCGCGCAGGCCCGGCTATCCCGATGCGCTTCGTCTGCAGATACAGCTGCTATCGGAAATGGGCGCAGCCGCGCAGGCGCAGGCCCTGGCAAAGCAGCTTCACCCAGCCATGAGTGACGCCGACCAGGCCAAACTGCAGGCGGATCTGGGCGCTCATCAGACTCGATGGAGCCGCGCGGTACCGGCTGATCCTCGCCATCCCTATGCCGAAGCCGATCACGCCGTGGCCACGCTGGATCAAGTGGTCTCCGCGCATGCCGGCGAAGCAAGCCTGCGCGCACGCATCGATCGCCTGATCGCCTACGATCAGGCCGAGCGCGCCGCCGAAGCCGTGCAAGACTACAACGCCATGCGGCGCTCAGAACGACCTCTGCACGAGCAGCCGCTGCCGCCGTATGCCGAAGCGTCGGTGGCCGATGCGCTGCTTAAACAGCACCAGCCCGAGCGTGCGATACCGTTGTATGAAGACAGCATTCGGCGCATAGCGGGACCGTATCCGGAAGAGGAAGACGATCCGCGCATCGGGCTGATGTACGCCTATATGGAATCGGGCCGCTATCACGATGCCCAGCTGTTGATCGACCGCGCCGCGACAGCCGAGCCTGTGTGGCTGGCACGGCATGGCACGACGCAGCTGCAGCCGTCGTCGCACAAGACCGAAGCCGATCTGCATGCCGCGCTATGGCGCCGGTATATGTGGCTGCTGCGCGACGCCGACCAACGCATCAGTGCTCTGGCGGCTCAGGCACCGCTGGACAGCATGTTGCGCCGCGAACAAGGCAACACGCAGCGCGCACGTGGCTGGCCGCGGCAATCGGAAGATACGCTGGTAACCACGCTCGGCATCGATCCCAACGATACGCAGGTGCGTCTAGGTATCATCGACGACTGGCGCGAGCTGAACGATTTCCCCCGCGTCGAAACCGCATTGCGCGAAGTCGAGACGGTAGAACCTCGCGACCCGCTGACACAGCAGACGCGGCACGACTGGGACCACCAGCGCGATTGGCAGTTCGACATTACATATGATCGTGGCTGGGGCAATACGCCAACCTACGGCGACGACGATCACGAGACCGAGGCTACGCTGCAAAGTCCGTTGCTCGCCGACCACTGGCGTATCTATGGCATCACCCGGCTGGCCGGCGCGGATTTGCAGGACAGTACCGCCGAACGCCAGCGTGCCGGGATGGGCGTGCGTTTCTATGAGCGTGGACTGGAGGCCTACGTGCAGGTATTGCCTGGCATCAGCAGTCAGACGCGCCGAACCGCGTTAGAAGCGGGGTTGAAGTGGGCCGCCACTGATCATTGGCTATTCTCGACCGACTGGAGCACGGTCGGCGATACGGATACGCCGCTGGAGGCGAGTGCTGCCGGCATCACCGCGCACGCGCTCGATGCATCTGCCGAATGGCGCGCGAGCGAATTGACCTCGGTCAAGCTGACTGCGGCGCGCGATCTCTTCAGCGACGGTGATCACCGCGACGGCTGGGAAGCTGCGCTGGTTCAGCGGCTGTATACCGCGCCGTATTTGACGCTGGACGGTGGCGCTACTGTGGGCAGCACGCACAACACCCTGACCAATGTGCCCTACTACAGCCCGCAATGGGCGCGCTGGGCGATGTTCACCAGCCGACTGGAAAGCATGCTCTACCAGCGCTACGAGAACGAGTGGCGGCAGCGCATCGATGTCTCTTTCGGCACATATCAGGAGTATCGCTACGGCTCAGGCTGGATCGCTGAGGTGCGCTACGGGCAAACCTTTCAGCCGCACAACGGTTTGAGTTTCGGCTGGGGTCTTGGCTGGTCCAACCAGCCCTATGACGGTAAGCGCGAGTCGCGCGTCATGCTGGACCTGACCATGCATTGGGGCGAATGAGATGCGCTGGTTGATGACCACGCTTGCACTGCTGTTGTTCGCGGCATTGCCGGTGGCCGCACGCGCCGATCGTTTCGACGCGCTAACGCGGCCGATACCTGCCGGCGGCAGGATGCCGGCGTTGACCGTGCTCAATTACCACGACGTGCACGACGATATCCGCGATGCCGGGCCTTCGGACATTGACGCGATCAGCACCGACCATCTGATCGCGCACTTCGACTGGCTGCGCGCCAACGGCTTCAATGTGGTCAGCTTGGAGGACGTGGTGCAGGCGATGCACGGTCGTCGCCGCTTGCCGGACAAAGCAGTGCTGCTGACCTTCGACGATGGCATGCTCAGCTTCTACACGCGCGTTTATCCGCTGTTGCGTGCCTACCGTTACCCAGCGCTGTTTGCGGTAGAAAATTCATGGATGGATCAGCGGGACGGCGAGAGTTTCGACTACAACGGTGAGCAGTGCGGGCGCGAGTGTTTTGTCAGCTGGGCGCAGGTGCGCGAGATGCAGGCATCCGGCCTGGTCGAGATCGCCTCGCATACCTACGATCTGCACCGTGGCATCATCGCCAACCCACAGGGCAACAAATTGCCGGCTGCCGCTTACCTGGCTTATGACGGCAAGCATGGCGGCTACGAAAATGAGCAGACATATCGCGCGCGCGTCCGCGCGGATTTCATGCGCAGCGCCGATGAAATCCAGCACGAGACCGGCCGGCGACCGCGCGCCATCGTGTGGCCCTATGGCGCCTACAGCAAGGTCGCCGAGCAGGAGGCAAAAGCCGCCGGGATGGATGTCTCACTGAGCCTGGACGAGAAATTCCCGGTGCTGGCACCGGGTCAGACAATTCCGCGCCTGTTGATCGCCGACAACATCAGTGTCAACGGGTTGGCCTTGATGCTCTATCAGGAGCAGACCGAAGTGGCGCCCGAGCGCGTCGTGCAGGTGGACCTGGACTACGTCTACGATCGCGATCCCGCACAGCAGGAGAAGAATCTCTCGGCGTTGCTCGACCGTATCCAGCGTCTGAAGCCGACCCAGGTCTGGCTGCAGGCCTATGCCGATCCGGACGGCGATGGCGTGGCCAAGGCAGTATATTTCCCCAACCGGCATCTGCCGATGCGCGCTGACCTGTTCGCACGCGTGTCGTGGCAGCTGTCGATCCGTACCGAAGTGCCGGTGTATGCCTGGATGCCGGTGCTCGCATTCCGCTTTCCGAATGCGTCGGGGCTGCCGGCACTCGGCAAGGGTGGCGCGAATGACAAAGACCACTTCCGATTGGCGCCCTGGGACCCGCGAGTACGTCAGATGATCGGCGATGTCTACGAAGACCTTGCCATGCACGCACCGATGGATGGTTTGCTGTTCTCCGACGATGCCTACCTGCGCGACACCGACAACCTCGGGCCATGGGCTGCGCTGGCACCGGTGCAACGCACACAGGCGCTGATTGATTTCACCAGGGAACTGGCAGCACGCGTGAGGCCTTGGCGTCCGCAGATCAAGACGGCACGCAATCTTTATGCGCGGCCAGTACTCGATTCGGCCGTCGAAGCATGGTTCGCACAGAGTCTGCCGGCGTTCAACGCCGCTTACGATTTCACCGCGCTGATGGCGATGCCGCAGCTGGATCAGCAGACGGCGAGCGACGGCTGGTTTCTTCGGTTGGTGAAGGCTGTCGCCGCACAGCCGAATGGTTTGAATCGCACGTTATTCGAGCTGGCTGCATTTGACTGGCACAGCAAGCAACCGATACCGGCGGCCGTCCTGGCTCATCAAATGGCCTTGCTGCAGGCACATGGCGTGCGGCATCTGGGCTACTACCCGGACGATTTCATCACCGACACGCCCCTGCTCGAAACAATCCGACCGGCCATCTCGGCGGCCACCTATCCGTATCCGAAGAAATGAAGCGATGCGCATGGATACTGTAGTCAACTGGCTGTTCAACTACGCCTTCTTTTATCCACTAACCATGTCGCTGATCTGGATCAGTGGCAGCCTGATGTATTACCTGCGTTGGGAGCGCGGTCAGCCAGCGCGCGTCGACCCTCCAGCGCTGGCGGAGTATCCATTCGTCTCGCTGCTCGTGCCCTGCCACAACGAAAGTGCCCAGGTCCGTGAAACGATCCACTACCTCAGCGCTCAGCGTTATCCGGATTTCGAAATCATCGCGGTCAACGACGGTTCGACCGACGACACCGCCGAACAACTTGACGCCTTGCTGGTCGAGGTACCGCGCCTACGGGTCATTCACCTGGCCAGCAACCAGGGCAAGGCGATGGGCCTGCGCATGGCGGCGATGGCAGCGCGCAGCGAGTTTCTGGTGTGCATCGACGGCGACGCCTTGCTGGACAACTACGCAACGCACTGGCTGATGAGCCATATGGTGGGCGGCGCGCGGGTCGGCGCGGTAACCGGCAACCCGCGCATCCGCAATCGCTCGACCCTGCTTGGAAAACTCCAGGTGGGTGAATTCTCCTCGATCATCGGCATGATCAAACGCGCGCAACGGGTTTATGGGCGCATCTTCACCGTATCGGGAGTCATCGCCTGCTTTCGCAAAAGCGCACTTCACGATGTCGGCTACTGGAGCACCGACATGGTCACCGAGGACATCGACATCAGCTGGCGCCTGCAGATGCGTCAATGGGATATCCGCTACGAACCCAACGCGTTGTGCTGGATCTTGATGCCCGAAACGCTGCGCGGCCTGTGGAAGCAGCGTCTGCGCTGGGCACAAGGCGGCGTGGAAGTGATCCTGCGCCATGTGCCGGAGCTATTCAAATGGCGCCAGCGCCGCAAGTGGCTGGTGGCACTGGAGTACATTCTCAGCATGGTCTGGGCTTACGTGACACTGGGGATTTTCATACTCTGGGCCGTAGGTAAATTTGTGCCGATGCCTGCAGCCTTGTATGTGCCAAGCATATTGCCGCAATGGTATGGCGTCGTGCTGGGCACCGTCTGCCTGATCCAGTTCCTGATCAGTATCATGATCGACCGCCGCTACGAGGCCCGCATTGGTCGTAATTATTACTGGCTGATCTGGTATCCACTGGTCTATTGGCTGCTGAGTACGTTGACCACCGTCGTGGCGCTGCCCAAGGCCTTGCTCAAACGCAGGGGTACTCGCGCCGTGTGGACCAGCCCGGATCGGGGCCTGCGATGAAAGCCGAGACCATCCTCATCCAAGATGCGCGCCTGCAACGTCCCATCCAGCGCGTGCTTCTGGCTTGGATCACGTTCCTCGCTTGGATCGCATGGTCATTCTTGTGGCTGCCCCTGATCACCTTGATCGCTTGGCTGATCGGAATGCATACCAGCTACGTGAATCTGTTCCTGCACGAACACAACAACGGTTCACAGAACATACTGATGCTGCTTGCCGGCATGACGCTGTGCATGCTGATCGTGCTGTTGTGGTCCAACTACAACTACTATCGCTTCAGGCATGTGCCACGCCGCCGTCACTCGCGTACTTATGACCTGGATGAAATGGCGGCGAAGCTCGCCGTCGAAAAAGAGACCGCCATGCTGCTGCGCACATCAACCTGTGTGGTGGTGTATTTTCGCGACGACGGAGCAGCATATTCCCGGTCTGAAACATGATCTGCGACCGCGTCTTTAAGAAGGATATCCTGGTCCGTATCACCGCCTCAGGCATCCTATTGCTCCAATTATCACGAGCCAAACCGGTGATCACCTTGAAGGTGATTGCATACAACCTGAGGCACCTGGCACGAGTGCAACAGCGGGGCATCGCGCCTGCATGATCACCCAACGGCGATCTGGAAGTGTCCGCAAGGACTACCACCTGACAAGTTGGCCCATGTCGACTCTCACCTAGGGGAGCATTCGACGAAACGAAAATTAAAGTACGCCAAGAGCTGTGTCTTGCGAACAAATTTTCAGGACACAGGCACGCAGCCAACCGTGCGAGGGGTCCTTGTCGCTGCGCGGATGCCACATCATTGACACAGTTACCGGTTCCGTCGAAATAGGCAGGTCAAAACTATGCATGCCCTTGCGTGAGTGGGCCGTTTGGCGCTCGGGTACGTTGGCGACTAACCGGGTTCGCCTCGCAATGGCCAGCGCAGCAGGAAAACTTGGTGCCACTACACCTACCTTGCGCGCTAGGTGTTGTTTGGCAAGCGCCTCATCTATGGGTCCACTCGCAAGCGCACGGCGCGACACGCTGACATGGCTATATTGTGTATAGCGCTTGGCTGTAATGCGACCGACACTAGCTAATGGGTGATCAGTTGCTACAACTCCAATGAAGCGGTCACGAAGCAGCGCCTGCAAACGAATTTCAGGACCGGATTCACCAAGCACGCCGATATCCAGATCTATAAGACCTTCACGCAGCGCCTTTGCATCCTTTTCCGACTTGATCACAAAGCTGAGCCGCACACCTGGCGCATCTTGCGTTAAACGCGCAAAGAGTGCCCCTCCAAACTCAACGACAAATCCTTCGTTCGCCCGGATGGTGAAGTTTCGTTCGAGTGAAGCGAAGTTGACGGGATGGCTTTTAAGCAATGCCTCGGCGCCGTCAAGCAATGTGCGTACCTGCTGTTGCAACTCCAGAGCGCGCAACGTAGGCACAAGCGAACGTCCGGCACGCACCATGATCGGATCACCGAACTGTTCACGAATGCGGCTAAGCGTACGGCTCATGGCCGAATCGCTCAGATGCATGCGCCGAGCAGCGCTGCCGACACTACCTTCTGTCAGAAGGATATCCAGCGCCTTGAGCAAATTCAGGTCTAACGATGACATGGCGTTGAACGCAGTAGTTAAATTCGATAATTGCAATATACGCCAAGTACTTGTTTCTGTATATTCGAAACAGGCACTTACAGCGAAGGGTTTATCGTGAAATTGAGCGAATCAGCTTTTGGGGAATTCATGGCCAAGCAATGGAAGGCACACACCAAGCAGCCGCAAGTCGTGCAAGGTGAACTACAGAAACTACAAGTGACTGGGTTGAGTGAGCCACAGCTCATTGAGGTCGGCGCATTGGCGTGTCATGTGCACAGCGAGCATCTGGGTGAATGGATGGATGGCATTGCCTACATCGAGGCACTGGTAGCAAGCCAACCCAGCATGTCAGACGCGACGCGCCTTCGTTTATGCCGACAACGTGCGATCTTGCTCAAAGCGAGCAACAATATTTGCGAACTTGAAAGCTTTGATGCCGCCGACCGCTTCTATATCTTCACCCTGGCTACACCTGCCGCCATCCTGACGGGCGACCCTGCGCATGGCGCAACTATCTATTCCGAAGCCTTGGCCTTGCTACCGCTACTAGCCGACATGCCACGACATGAAAGACTGCTGGGTGTAATGACGGCAAACCTGATTTGTGACTTGGTCGAGCGCTCGGAATTGCTCACATCGCAGCAATCCATCCTCCTGATTATTGCTGAGAAAAGCTACGCCATTTGGCAACGAATTGGCGATGCAACTGATAGAGACAAGGCATCCTTTCGTCTGGCACAGAGCTATATGGCAGTACGAAAGCCGGCGGGATATGGTTCTGGCAGGTATTTGCGATCTTTGAACATTGAATCGTAATTGACTGAGTGCAAGTGAATGTCAGATTTGACGCTAACAGGCTGTTGAGGACGCCGGTTGTAAAGAAACAGTCAAAAGTGTCGACGCTGATAGGCAACGAGGATAAGTGGCGAAAACGAAAATAAGCACCACCGAACTGGGACTGTCGCTCTATCCACATTTGGGTGAGCAGGCGACGAAGAGCGAATCCACTCGGGTTACAGAGGCCGCACGGAAAAGCGGAAGCTCAAACACAAGTGGGCTATCAAAATTCCAACCTTTCGAAGGTCGCTTCGGGAGCCGTGACCACACATCCTGTCGCCGTCATAGCCCAAGCGTGTTCTCGCAACACCAAGGAACAGATGACGCGCCTTCTGCACCAGTGGGCGAATGCAACTCGCACAGGATCGTCAGCACCTGCGTAGATAGCGACACGAAATGTGCAGCAGGCTTTTGGGGGCCTTCTCGGCTTTGCGAAGCTTCCAGAACATCGGCAACACGTAGACGTATCATCCTTTGATACGCAACCAGGGCTAAATTTGATCGGGTCTAACAGCCCACCAACGACGCAGCCCAAGGGTCATGTTCACTGTGGGTAGATTCATGGGTAGAGAAATTTCATCCACAAAAAAGCCCCGTATTTCAGAGGCTTAGTTGCATATCTGGCGGAGAGAGTGGGATTCGAACCCACGGTAGGCTCACACCTACGGCAGTTTTCAAGACTGCTGCCTTAAACCACTCGGCCATCTCTCCATAAATTGTCCGCTGCAAGTCCCGCGTTGCGCGACACTACGGCAGTTTTATTCCGGGCATCCTGCCCTCCACCCCTCCGGGGCCATCGACTTCGTCGATGTTCGCTACGGCTTCCTGCCTCCGCGTCAAGCCCTTGCTGCCTTAAACCACTCGGCCATCTCTCCAAAACTTGGTCCATGCAAGATTGCGCTTTTGCTCAATGCGGCAGTTTATCAGGAACCTGGCGCTGGACGAACTGATGAATCTTTCTTGGATAGTGCAATCAAGCAACCGACGACGATGGCGATGGGGATGGCGGCGGCCAGCAGCGGAAATAACAACACCGGTTCACGGCAAACCATCGGCACAATCTGGGTAGCGCTGGCCAGGGCGATGACCCAGAGGCGCCAACTGCGGCGGTGGCGGGCGAACCAGAAGCTGGCGAGTACCAGCACCAGCGCGGCGATGGAGAGAACTAGATCGAGTATGGGCAGCTCCCACACGGTGGCGAAAGCCAGTCGTGTGCCGATGAACGAGGCAAGCACGACCAGCATGCAGATGCTCGTGACTTTCTCCACCTTGCTCCAGCGACCCTGCGGCTGAGCCTGGCTGCCCTGCATCGACGCATTCATGCAATGCGATCCAGCCCGGCCATATAGGGGCGCAACACGTCGGGCACGATGATGGAGCCGTCGGCCTGCTGGAAGTTTTCCATCACCGCAATCAGGGTGCGACCGATGGCAAGGCCGGAGCCGTTCAAGGTATGCACGAGTTCGGGTTTGCCGGTGTCGGCGTTGCGCACGCGTGCCTGCAGGCGACGCGCTTGAAAATCCTCGCAGTTGGAGCAGCTGGAGATTTCGCGATAGGTCTGCTGACTGGGCAGCCAGACTTCCAGGTCGTAGGTCTTGGTTGACTGGAAGCCCATGTCGCCGGTGCACAGCAGCAGCTTGCGATATGGCAGACCCAGCTTTTGCAGCACGGTCTCGGCATGACCGACCATTTCTTCGAGCTGGTCGTAGGAGTCGCTGGCGCGGGCCACCTGCACCATCTCGACTTTCTCGAACTGGTGCTGGCGGATCATGCCGCGCGTATCGCGACCGTAGCTGCCGGCCTCGGCGCGAAAGCACAGCGAGTGCGCAGTGAAACGCAGCGGCAATGCATCGGCGTCCTGGATGGTGTCGCGCACCAGATTGGTCAGCGACACTTCGGCGGTGGGAATCAGGTAACGCGTCGTGTCGCCGATCTCGGTGGCGAACAAGTCTTCCTTGAACTTCGGCAGCTGGGTGGTTGCCAGCATGCTGTCGGCGTTGACGATTACCGGCACGTTGCATTCGAGGTAGCCGTGCTCGCCGGTGTGCAGATCGAGCATGAACTGGCCGAGCGCGCGATGCAGCCGGGCGAGCTGACCGCGCAACACGGTGAAGCGCGCGCCGGAAAGCTTGGCACCCGCGTCGCCGTCAAGCCAGCCGTGTTTTTCGCCGAGTTCGACGTGGTCCTTGACCGCGAAATCGAAGGTCGCGGGCGTACCCCAGCGGCTGACTTCGAGGTTATCGCCTTCGTCCTTGCCGATCGGCACGGACGCATGCGGAATATTGGGGATGACCAGCGAGATATCGGCGAGCTGGGCCTGCACCTCGGCCAGCACCTGCTCGTTCGCTTTGAGGTCGTCGCCGATGCCAGCGACCTCGGCCATCAGCGGCGCGACGTCCTCGCCCTTGCCCTTCGCCTGACCGATCGCCTTTGAAAGCTTGTTCCGCAGGTTTTGCAGGTCCTGCGTCTCAGTGGACAGTTGCTTGCGGGTGTTCTCCAGCGCCTCGACTTCGGACACGTCGAGCATGAAGCCGCGGGTTTCCTTCAGGCGCGCGGCGGTTTCGGCCAGGCGCGAACGCAGCAGTGCGGGATCCAGCATGATCGAGTCCAAATAAAGGCTTGAACCGCCAATTATCGCTGCCCGGCCCTACCGGCCGCAATGAAAGCGCTCGGCACGAGATAAACCGCGATGTGCCAGCACGGCCGGATCAGGATGCCAGCTTGCGCTCTTGCCGACCGATCCACCACGCCATGACCGCACCAGCGAGCAGCCAGCCGACCAGTTGTTCGACCAGCGAGGCCCAGGTGAAATCGAGCGGAAAGCGGTACCAGTTCCAGTACGGAATCTGCAGATTAAGCCAGGCGAACGTCACGGCAGCAGCGGCCAGCGCAAGGCGGCGGCGAAAACTCAAACCGGCGATGCCCATGACAAAGGCGAGCGCCAGCCCCGCCAGCGTATCCGACGCCCACTGGCGCGGAAGCTGTTTTCCCATTTGGGTCAGATCGTCACCTTGCGGGAGATAGACCAGCCACGCATAGGGCGAGGATTTACTTTTTTCCGAATACGCTTTAACCGCTGTGGCATCGCTCATCTTTTGCGGATCGAGTGACGGCAGGATGTAGACGCCGGGTTGATCACCAAGCCCCTCGCGCAAACTGCTCAGCACCACGTTCTCGCTGGCGGGCTGCCTGATGCCTACGTTGCCGAGGCCCAAAGCCATATGCGCTACCGCGCCCCAGACAAACATCACGATGCCGCCGATCAGACCTGCATACAAGATACGCATGACATGAGCTCCCCAGCTATCTGCGTTGCCGACAATCTAGGACCGCGTGTGGCCCGGCTGCAAGAGCACCCGCACAATCGTTTCCCGTTCACCGACGGGCGCGCCAGTGCATCGACTCGTGCTCAGGGATTTTTGCGTGCCACTTTGCGCGCGGCACGCAACGCCAGCAGTTTTTCGCGCAACTGCAGCTCGAGCCCGCGTTCGACCGGCTCGTAGAACACCGTGCCGGCCAGCTCGTCGGGCAGGCATTGCTGATCGAGCGCGATGCCGCCTTCGGCGTCGTGGTCGTACTGATAGCCCTTGCCGTAACCGAGGCCTTTCATCAGCTTGGTTGGCGCATTGCGCAGATGCATGGGTACTTCGAGTGTGCCCTGCTCCCGAATCGCCGCGCGCGCCTTGTTGTAGGCCATGTAAGCGGCGTTGCTCTTCGGCGCGATGGCCAGCCAGATCGCCAGCTGCGCCAGGCCCAGCTCACCCTCGGGGCTGCCGAGGCGTTCGTAGGTATCCCAGGCGTCCAGCGCCATGCGCCAGGCGCGTGGCTCGGCCAGGCCGACGTCTTCCACTGCCATGCGCGTCATGCGGCGGGCCAGATACAGCGGATCGACGCCGCCATCGAGCATGCGGCACAGCCAGTACACGGCGGCGTCGGGGTCGGACGAGCGCACGGATTTGTGCAGCGCCGAAATCTGGTCGTAGAACTGCTCGCCCTGCTTGTCGAAGCGGCGCGTGCGGTCGGCCAGTACCTGGCTCAGCGTGGCGTCATCGATGCGGCCCTCTTCTGCCAGCTCGGCGGCGATTTCCAGCAGGGTCAATGCGCGGCGTACGTCGCCGTCAGCAGCCTGGGCGATCGAATCCAGCGAGGTATCCGCCACTTGCAGATGCTGATCGCCAAGGCCGCGTTCGGTATCGACCAGGGCACGTTTGAGAGCGGCTACGATGTCGTCTTTCGAGATCGGCTCCAGCACGTGTACGCGGCAGCGCGACAGCAGCGCGGAGTTCAGTTCGAATGACGGGTTCTCGGTGGTGGCACCGATAAAGATGATCACGCCCTTTTCGATATGCGGCAGGAACGCGTCCTGCTGGGTCTTGTTGAAGCGGTGCACCTCGTCGACGAACAGCACGGTCTGCCGACCCTGCGCGAAATTCACCTCGGCCTCGGCCAGCGCTTTGCGCACGTCGGGCAAGCCGGAAAGCACCGCGGAAATCGCGCGGAAATCGGCATCGGCATAGCGCGCCACCAGCAACGCCAGCGTGGTCTTGCCGCAACCGGGCGGCCCCCACAACACCATCGAATGCACCCTGCCCGCTTCCAGCGCGCGGCGCAGCGCCTTGTCGGGCGCGACCAGGCGCTGTTGGCCGACGATCTCGTCGAGACTGCGCGGACGCATCCGCTCGGCCAGCGGCTTGAGCGCATCGGATTCGGGGAACAGGCCCGGGGACGAAGAGGAAAGAGGCATGGCAACAGCGACCGTGGCGATCAGGGCAAAAGTCGATCAGGTCTGGTCATTATCGCGCCGGGATTGTTTAAGCAGGCTCAACGCCATCCAGACAACGAGCAGTGCGCCACCGACAAGCACCAGCCAAAGCAGCGGCTTGCTCCAGTCGTATGGCTGCTTGGGCGGCAACAGCATGGCGTCCCCGCCGGCATCACTGCGGGCACCAAGCACAGCCAACGGCGGTTGCCAGTTGGCCGTGGCATCGGTCGGGCGCATCTTCACCAGTGCGGCATCGACCGGATAGTCACTGCGGCGCGCGGCGTAACTGCCAGCGAGCAGGCTGTAAGGGCCCGCTCCTTCGGCGAGAAAAACAAATGTATCCGCGTGCCAACCCACGGCTAACGTCGGTGCCTGCGGCAGCGGCGTATCCGTGTGCAAACGCAAGTGCTGCACTCGCAACGAATCGAATGTGCTGGCCGATGAATCCGGTTTGGCGTTGCCCACCTGCACTACCGTAACCGTCGTCAGCGACACGGCATTGACGTCCCCGTCATCGTTTGCCGACAACGTAAAGCGCGCGGCGGTGTTGGCATCGATCAGCGTGACGCGCGCCGCGTCGACCGGCAGCGGTGCCGGCAAAGTGTAGTCATAGCTGATGCCGCCACCGGTTGTCGCGATGGCCGCTGACGGCGACAACGTGAGCCACTGCCGCGAGGCGGCCTGGTCGGCCAGTGGGTCGGTAAAACTGCCGCTCAAGCTCACTGCCGGTGTCTGCTGGCTGTCCCACGGCGCATCGCCGTCGATCAACCGCAGCCTGTAATAACGGGCGGGATCACCACCGACGCTGATCTTGCGCTGCTCGACGGCATCCTCACCGCGCTTGACGCTGACAATGTCGTTGCCCTCACTGCGCGTTTGCCATTGCTGCAGATCGTTGCTGGCGTCCACAGCCAGTCGAACACGCAAATCCTGCATGAGTGCGGATGGATCGATTTCGATGCTGTCCAGGCTCACCGCGCGACGCGCATCGAGCAGCCATTGCGTCGGCTTGGCCGTGCTTCCGGCGGGCGACTGTCCGATCACGATGTCGCCGTTTGCGCTGCGCTGCACGCGCACGTTGCCCGCCATGTTCGTATTGTCGCCGGGCAACGGCAGCAATCGGGTGTTCAAGCTGTAAGGATGCGATAGCGGCGGCGCTGGCGGCAACGGCGCGAACGGCACCTCACCTCCTTGCGCGTTGACCACGACCAGATCGCGTAGCTCCGCATCGCGTTTTGAAACGGCATACACCGCGGGCGTCAGTTCGACCCGCCATGCCTCGATTGTGCCATGGGTATTCAGTGCAAAACGGTAGGCGTAATCGGCGCTAGCCAGTGCCATCGCGTAGCTCGATAGCATCAACAGCACGGCAGCGAGCAAAACGCGCCGTCGGTTTCGAATATCACGACGCATCAGCAGTCTCCAATGGTGTGGGATCGGCGCGCTTCGGCGGCGCAGGCGCGAGATAACCGATCACCGTACACAGCAACCCATACGCAATGAACGAGCCGATGCCGAAAAGATTGCCCAGATGGCTGCGATCGATCAGCAGCAACTTGGCCAGCACGACCGCCATGGTCACGGCACCAGCCAGCCACACGACCCGCTGGCCGCGACGCGAACCCCATACCCAGGCCAGCAGGCCGAGTGCGCTCCACACCACCGTGAGCGACATCTGCGCGAGGCTCGAATCGCCGAGTGCGTCATCCCACGGCACACCCGCCAGCTGATGCACCGCACGCAGCGTGACGCTAGTGGCGAAGGCCATGAAGAGCAGGCCGAGCACGATCGGTCGGCGCTGTCGCAGTACTGGCGGCGTGGCGGCATCGCCCATCCATCGCGCCACGCAAAAAAGAACCATCAACAACAGCAGCTCGATCGGATTGAGTATCGGCAGATAACGCAGCGGTGACACATCGCCATCCATAAACAGCGCACCTGCCCAGATGATGCCGAGCACGATCAGCACCGAATACTGCAGCGGCGCGCGCAACTGTGGCCAGTACTGGGGCAGCGGTCGCGCAATCCACAATGGCCGCGTCAGGCTCAGCCAGAGAACGATGCACATCGGCGCGGCTGTCAGCAGCATCGCCCAGCTATCCGACAGCTGCAGCTTCGACACAAGCAATACTCGCAGGGCAAAAACAACCAGCAGCATCCAGCGCCAGCACCATAGCCACTGGGCCAGCAGCACGGCTCGCGGCCGATCACGCAGGCACCGCAGCGTGCGCCATCCCAGCACCGCACTGACAAGCACCGCCAGCAGGTTCCATGACGACCAGAAGAACTGCAGCGGCAGCATGAGCAGGAACATCAGCGACACGGTAAACGCCAGTGCTCGGCCCAACACGTGCTGCTCGATCCGCCGCGCCAACTCGGCAACGACCCAGCCGGTTAGCGCAAACAGCAAAGTTGAAGCGGCCACCCCGGTATTGATCGTCAGGTAACGATGAATCTCGACGCCACTGGCGCCCAGCCAGCAGCACAGGCCCCATGCGTACAACAGTACAGACGCCAGTTTCTGCGACGTATTGCTGCTGCCAAGGCGCACATAAAAGCCGCTGCTGGCAAACGCTCCGGCAGCCAGCAAAAGCAAGCCGACGAAGCCGCGATCGAGCCACGGGCCGAATCCAATCGAAAAACCATCCGCAACGCTGATAACCAGTGCAATGGCGGCGAACAGCTGCAGCGCGATACCGCTCCAGCGCGACAGCCAGCGCTGCTGACGCAGACCCAGCCAGATCAGCCCCGCGCCTTCCAGCGCAAACACGCTGCTGGTAAGGCTGGCGCTCAAAGCCAGCGGCACCGCCAGCGTGGCGAACGCCACCGCCATTACCGCCCACGCATCGCGCAGTAAACCCAGCCCGACGCGATCGCGGATGCGCCAGGCCACGGCCAGATAGATCACCGCTGCTGCTAGCGCCGAGATGGCCAGCGGCTGACCGTGCCAACGCAACAACGCTGCCTGCAGCAACAGGCTGATCAGTGGATTGCCGAACAACAGGCAGCCATCAATGACTCTGCCACGATCCGCTGGTGCGCGCAGCAGATAAAGCAGAGGAATAACCAGATAGAAAAAGAAATTGAGGATCAGAAAGGGTTCGGTACCCGCGAACAGCGCCGGCTGATATTTCAATACGCCCCACGCCGTACCGATGCCGAACGTTGCCACGAAGCCCAGCAGATTGAGCACCCGCCACGAGCGTTTCCACGCGATGCCGAGAATCGCCAGATTCAGCAGCGCGTAGTAGGAGAACAGCGCGACCTGACTGCCGCTACCGGTCGACACCAGAATCGGTGCGGCGAAACCGGCGATCAGACCCAACACGGCAAGCGCCAACGCATCCTGCAGAATCGCCAACATGCCTACGCCCGCCACCAGCACGATCAACAAACCGAACGCTGCCATTGGCGGCAGCAGACCATACAAGCGAAATGCAGCAAACACGGTGATCAGCAGCACGCCGATCGCGCCGCCCTGCAGCGATAGCGCAAATACCCGCCGCATGTCGCGCTGACGCCAACCAAAGGCCAGCGCGGCGATCGCCGCCAGCGCTACCAAAGCCACGCGCAATCCGATCGGCAAATTCAGCAAACCGGTATCGGACGCATATTTCAACAGCGCGGCCACGCCGGCAAACAGCACCAGCATACCGATCTTCACCGGCACGTTGCCTTCGGTAAACCAGCCTTTGAAGCGTGCCATCGCCAGCTCGACGAAGCCGGGCTTGGGCGGCTCGAACGGCGGTGCGGCCGTGGAAATTCTCGCTAGTGGCGATGCCCGTTCGGACACAGCGCGCACTGGCGACGGCGTAGAACGAACGGCCTCATCAACGGGAGCGACAGCAACGGTTGGCGGCGCCGCGGGAATGGGCGGCGCATTCGATGGCGCGATCACCGGCCTTGGGGCGACGACCGGGGCCGAGACGCGATGCGCGATCAACTCGTCGAGCTGCTCACGAGTTTTCTTCAGATCACGACTGACGCTGGACAACCGCGCCCACATCAGACCCAGCATTGCACCGAGCGCCAGCCCCAAAAAAATCTGGCCGCCACTAGCGATCAAACCAAACAACGACAGCCCTGCGACTGCCCAGACGATATACATGACCTCTCCCTGGATAACGCACCGTCCCATCGCACCCGAGCTTTAGGTTATGCGTGCAAACCGATGCGCAGCGAGTCTGTCATGGAAGCCGATGGCTGCAAAGCTGCCGCTCGTTATCGCCAACAGGATCGCTAAAGCGAACGGCCAGACCGACTTGCATACACGTGGTAGCAGAGCCCGGTGATACCTGTCAGGGCAGCAGGGATCAGCAAGGTATCTTCCTGCAGCCAGCGATACGCCAAGCCGCCCATGACGCTGCCGACAAGAAAGCTGCCGATCAGCATCACGCACAGCCGTACGCGCAACATGTCGGCCTCCAGCCCACGCAACAGTTGGCCCAGCGCAATACCCAGATCGGTGAACGATCCCGACAGATGCGTGGTGCGCAGCACCGTGCCCGAGTACGTACTGACCATCGCATTTTGCAGGCCGCAGGCTACGGAGGCGGCATAAAGACCCAGATCCATCTGCGCATGCAGCAGCGGCACCGCCAGCAACAGCAGCCCTGCCTCCACCAGCAGTGCCACGCCGTAACGACGACCGAGTTGCAGCGTGTGATGCTGCACGATAAAACCACTGAGCATGGCACCAAGCAGAAAAGCCAGCAGTACCAGCAGCCAGTGCAGGCCTTCGCCAAGATCACCACCCGCGGCAGCGATACCCAGCAACGTGGTGGTTCCGGTCAGATGGGAAATCGCCTCGTGGCGAAAGCCGAGATAACCAACCGTATTTATCGTCCCCGCAATACACGCCAACAAACCACCACCGAGCCAGGCCCAGCGCGGCAGCTGCCGAATCATGCGGGTGGTCGATACATGACGACAGGGTCTGTGTTTCGGATCAATCTTTCAGCGGCTGCGTGCTGATCACCGGGGCATCACCAATCACATCGGTACCTTGCGGCGGCACGAAATTGAACGTTGACGGCGGCACCGGCGCGTTGCGCTGCCAGCCGGAAAAGCGGATGTCGGTGGTCGAGCCCAACTGATCGCGAAAGGTCATGCGTGCGAGGCCGTTGGCATCGAAGCCGAGGTCGGCATAGTCGAACTGCGGATCCTTGCTGGTAGAGGTGAGTCGAAGCCACACCAGGCCATCATGCTCGCCCTGCTCGCTTACCTTGAAGTTCTTGTCGATCTGCTTGACGTCGGTGAGCACGGTCAACGGGCTGTGTGCCTCTTCGCTGCTCTGCACGCGTACCGTGACCTGCTCGAGCTCGGGGTCATAGATCCACACGCGGCTGCCGTCGGCGACGATGGTCTGCTTGTACGGCGTCAGCGTGTCCCAGCGGAACTGGCGCGGTGCCTCCAGCGCCAGCGTGCCGGCACTGGTCTTGCTGGACTTGCCGTTGATGTCCGTCAGCGACTGATTGAACTGACCGGTCAACGAATGCAGGTTCTGCGCAAACGCATCGAGCCGCGCACGCGCCGCGCCGGCCGGCTCAGCCTGGGCGACGAAGACCAGTCCCAAGGCGAGAAAGGTGGTCGATAGAATGAGCATCAGGCGCTTCATGAAGTTTCCTGCAACGATGGATGGGAGTGTCAGCACGAGTTTGCTCAGCGGTGACTTAATGGCGGCTAGTCTAAGGCCCGGACCTCGGTGCCGATACTGGCGACGCCTGTTGACGATCCAATCAGACAGGCGGCGACTTGCCGGGTATCCGTTTGACCACGGCACGTCATTACCATGCAAAACCGACCATTCACAGTAACTTTCCCACTTCTTCGGCAAGCTCGCTCCATGAATTCAAAAAACACGACACACCCCGAAATCTGGCTGATCCGCCATGGCGAAACCGAGTGGAGCCTGTCCGGACAACACACCGGCCGCACCGACATCCCGTTGACCGAGAACGGCCGCCGCCAGGCCGCGGCGCTGAAGCCGGTGCTGGCGCAACAGCCTTTCGACCTGGTGCTATGCAGCCCACTGACCCGCGCACAGGACACCTGCCGATTGGCAGGTCTCGGCGGGCAGATGGAGCTGGAGCCGCGCCTGCTGGAATGGAATTACGGTATCTACGAAGGCCGCAAGACACAGGATATCCGAGAGGAAACACCGAACTGGTCGGTATGGAATTCCCCCATTCCCGAAGGCGAGGATGTCGCCGCGATCCAGCAACGCGCCGAGTCCTTGATCGATCGCCTGCTGACGGTAGACGGTCGCATCGCTCTATTTGCCCATGCGCACATCCTGCGCGTACTGGCGGGCTGCTGGATGGCCGACGATGCACGCCTGGGCGCGCACCTGGTGCTGGGCACGGCGTCGGTCAGCAAGCTCGGCTTCGAACGCGAGGATCGCGCCATTACACAGTGGAATGCGCTGCATGGGTGACAGCGAAAACATTGTCGCCAACGGGCCATACCGATGACACCTATCCGTACCGGCTTGATTGGCTACGGTGCCGCCGGCACCACTTTTCATGCGCCCCTGATCGCAGTCGAGCCGCGCCTGCAGCTGACGCGCATCGCGAGTAGCCGGCGCGACGATATCGCCCGCGCGTTTCCCTATGCGATCATCGACGCGTCGCCTCAGGCGCTGATCGAAAACGCAGACATCGATCTCGTCGTCATCGCCACCCCGAATGAAACACACTTTCCGCTGGCGCTCGCCGCGCTACAGGCGGGCAAACATGTGGTGGTCGACAAACCCTTCGCCGTGACGGTCGATGAGGCGCAGGCTCTGATCGCTGCCGCACAGGAGCGCGAGCTGAAGCTGAGCGTGTTCCATAACCGACGCTGGGATGGCGACTTTCTCACGGTCGCCGATCTGATTCGTCGAGGCATGCTGGGTTCGGTCAATTATTTCGAATCGCATTTCGATCGACATCGCCCGGCCATCAAGGAAGGCTGGCGAGAGCATGCCAAACCGGGCTCGGGCGTCTTTTTCGACCTGGGCGCCCACACAATCGATCAGGCCCTGCAGCTGTTCGGTCTGCCCGAGGCGGTGACCGCCGACATCGCGATCCAGCGCGAACAAGCTGAAGTCGACGACTATTTTCATGTCGTGCTGCGCTATGGCCAACGTCGGGTCGTGCTGCATGCCTCGACGCTGGCTTCGGCACCCGGCCCACGCTTCACCGTGCATGGCTCGCTCGGCAGTCTCGTGGTAACGGGACTTGACAGTCAGGAAGCCGCCCTCAAAGCGGGCAAGACACCGAGCGGAAGCCACTGGGGCAGCAGCACCTACACATCGACAGCCACGCTGACCCGTGCCGATGTGGCGGAAATCATCGACGTCGCCGCGGGTGCCTACCCGAGTTTCTACCGCAGCATGGCTGCGGCAATTGCAGACATGGGCCCGGTGCCAGTCGACCCGCGCGAGGCGCTCGACGTGATTCGCATCATTGAAATTGCCAAGATCAGTGCGAGCGACGGCCGCACGATAACGCTGCTGTAAAGTTGCTGCGTGGTTGAGCAGTGGCCGGCGTGGCGTCAGTCGCGCGGGAAAGGAAACCGTCGATCAGTGCGAAGCGCATCAAGTGCGCTTAAAAACGATGGAACCTGATCCAGTCCCAGATAAATCGTATCGACCGACTGGGTCAGTCCATACCTACCCTCGATCGGCATGTGCTGTCGAAGGTAAATCCGGACATTGGGGTACCCACCGCCCGAAAGAATCAACGATCCTGGCACCCGGCGACTGACCGATTCACGGAAATGCTCAACTCCGACAATCGACTGCAGCGGAATAACCTGCTCACGCACGTTGAGTCCTTGGCGGAGATACAAATTTTGCCCATCCAGCGACACCGGGCAATGCTGGCAAGCCCGATAGTGTGCCCAGAGAAAAAGCAGGCCGTATAGCGTCAGCGCATCCGTGACCCAGGCCAACGGCTGGCTGAAAAGCTGCAGCAGCAAATGCTGCGCCGGCAAGCCAATCACAAGTAGGACGAGATATCCCTGCAGGGTCGCGGCATAACCATCTTTCAGGTGATAGCTGAAATGTTGATCGCCTCGATAACGCCAGGCGCTCTGACGCGGCATCAACGCATAAAGCCACATCCGTGCTTCGAAACCAATGACTCGACCGATGGCAAGCGAGCCGAAGCGCAACCCGATCCAGTGCTGCAGGGCATATTCGGGATTTACTCCTCGCGCAGCCCTACCGGTACAACGAAACATCTGCACAATCAAAAACAGCTCTGCAGCCCCGGCGCACAGGAACATGAGCTTACACAGGCCGAAGAGCTCGCGTGTCAATTCAGAAGAGAGGCCCGGCATTAAATATCTGGCGACCCATAGACCCAGCGCAGCGACGCTGAGGGCACTACGCCAGGCTTTTTTCCGATCATGTCGATGCAACCACCAGCTGAAAGCCGGCGCGGTCAGCAGGAAATCGAACAACACCGGCCAGTGGGGAAAGACGGCCAGACGCGACGAGAACACAGCACCATGTCGCAGCAGCAACCACGCGAGCGCGTAGAACACAGCAGAAAAAGCCAGTGAACCAAGCTTGGCGTGCAGCAAGTCGCGGTGACTCATTGAAATGGAGCGCCGCATCGGATCAGTTCTTTGGCGGTGGTGGTGCCAGCACTTCGCGGTTGCCATTGTGTTGTGGCGCGCTGACCACGCCATCGGCTTCCATCTGTTCGACCAGGCGTGCTGCGCGGTTGTAGCCGATGCGCAGATGGCGTTGCACGCCGGAGATCGATGCGCGGCGCGTCTGCGTGACGATGGCGACGGCCTTGTCGTAAAGCACGGTTT
Organism: Rhodanobacter sp. A1T4; assembly: GCF_014207185.1. Lineage (GTDB taxonomy): Bacteria > Pseudomonadota > Gammaproteobacteria > Xanthomonadales > Rhodanobacteraceae > Rhodanobacter. The sequence continues at coordinate 219,202 of NZ_JACHCP010000003.1, read as the reverse complement.
CGGCATCGCCGCCACCTTCCTCGCCTTCCTGCGGCAGGCCGGAGTCATTGATGAACTTGCCGTCGCTGGTGGCCTGCACTTCTTCCAGCACGCCTTCGATGTATTGCGGCGCGCCCTGCGATTTGAGCCATGCAACGACCTGATGCACCTCGTGGTCGTCGACGAACGCGCCGTGCACGCGCTCGGGCGTAGCGGTGCCTGGCGGCAAGTACAACATGTCGCCATGACCGAGCAGTGCTTCGGCGCCGGACTGGTCGAGAATCGTGCGTGAATCGATCTTGCTGGATACCTGAAAGGCGATGCGCGTGGGGATATTCGCCTTGATCAAGCCGGTGATTACGTCAACCGACGGACGCTGCGTGGCCAGGATCAAATGCACGCCGGCAGCGCGCGCCTTCTGCGCCAGGCGCGCGATCAGCTCTTCGACCTTCTTGCCGACAATCATCATCATGTCGGCGAACTCGTCGATGATGATCACGATGTACGGCAGCGGCTCCAACTGCTCGGCCGCCAAGTTGGGCATTTCGGGATTTGGCCGGAACAGTGGGTCGAGCAACGGCTGACCGGCGTTCTCGGCGTCCTTCACCTTCTTGTTGAAACCACCGAGGTTGCGCACGCCCACGGCGGCCATCAGCTTGTAGCGGCGCTCCATTTCGGCGACGCACCAGCGCAAGGCGTTGGCGGCCTCCTTCATGTCGGTGACCACGGGCGCCAGCAGATGCGGAATGCCCTCGTACACCGAGAGTTCCAGCATCTTCGGGTCGATCATGATCATGCGCACATCTTTGGCGCTGGCCTTGTACAGCAGGCTCAACACCATCGCGTTCACCGCCACGGATTTACCCGAGCCGGTGGTACCGGCCACCAGCAGATGCGGCATCTTGGCAAGATCCACCACGATGGGCTTGCCGCCGATGTCCTTGCCCAACGCCAGCGCCAACGGCGACTTCAGCTGGTCGTATTTGTCCGAGCGCAGAATCTCGGACAGGTAGACGATCTGCTTCTTGGTATTGGGAATTTCCAGGCCGATCACGTTCTTGCCCGGGATCACGTCGACCACACGCACGCTGACTACCGACAGGCCGCGAGCGATGTCCTTGTCCAGGCTGGACACCTGCGAACCGCGCACGCCAGCCGCCGGCTCCATCTCGAAACGGGTAATCACCGGGCCTGGATAGGCGCCGACGACCTTGGCTTCGATCTTGAAGTCCTTGAGCTTGAACTCGACCTGGCGAGAGAGGACTTCGAGCGTTTCTTCGGAATAACCCGGCCCCTGCGGTGGCGCTTCGTCCAGCAGCGACAGCGGCGGCAGCTCGCCCGGCGTAGCGGCGCCGGTAAACAGCGGAATCTGCGTTTCCAGCTTGGCGCGCTCACTCTTAACGACCGGTGCTGGCGGCGATTCGATGCGCACCGGCTCGCGATTGGCCTGCTTCACCGCGTCAGCCTTCTTGACCACTTCGCGTTCGGTGCGGGCCTGACGTGCGGCCATCGCCTGCGGCGCTTCACGCAGCTTGCCCTTGAACCAGTTACCCAGGCGCAGCACGGCCTGTCCGGTCCAGTCCATCACCTTGAACCATGACAGTCCGGTCGCCAGAGTCACGGCCACGAGGAATAGCGCCAGCAGCAGCAGCGGTGCGCCCTTGTCACCGAAGGCGCGCAGCAGCCCGTCGCCAACCCACAGGCCGATGATGCCGCCGACACCTTGCGGCAGCACAGGATCATCCTGGAAATTGAGATACAGCAACGCCGGGCCGGTGATGAAGAAAAACACCAGCCCGATCAGACGCAGCGACGGCTCCCAGGCGTGCACCGTGCGCACGCCGCGCTGGCGCAGCACCTGCACGCCAAGCAACAAGAGCAGCAAGGGAAAACAGTAGGCGGCGAGCCCGAAGATCCAGCGCAGCACGTTGGCGATATTCGCGCCGACCGCACCGCCAAAGTTGCGCGCATGGTCGACACTGCCGACATGGCCCCAACTGGGATCCTGATCGTTGTAGCTGAACAGGCACACCAACAGGTACAGGGCCAGCGGCATCAACAGCAGGGCGCCGGCTTCACGCAGCCGGCGCTTCAGCTCCTCGCTCAGGCCTTCCTTCGGTTGCTGTTTTGCGGTTGCAATGCGCGCCACCTTGGAGGGCTTCCTTTTTTCCGTCTTGATCAGAGCATACCCTGCAATGCCGGATGCACCAGCTTGCCGCCGTCAATATTGATGCCGACGCGCAGCGGCTCGAAATCGCGCCACTCGTTGCCGCCGGCCAGACGCTGCACGTACGGCAGGATGGCCGCCGAAATGGCTACCGACGAGGTCTGCGGCACCGCGCCCGGCATATTGGTGACGCAGAAATGCGTCACGCCGTGCACGTCATAGGTCGGCTCCTTCCAGGTGGTCGGCTTCGAGGTTTCGAAGCAGCCGCCCTGATCGATGGAGATATCGACCAGCACGCTGCCCGGCTCCATCGTCTTGACCATGGCTTCGGTGACAACTCGCGGCGCCTTGGCACTGGGGATCAGCACGGCGCCGACCACGATGTCGGCATTGCGCACTTCCTCGGCCACCGACGACTCATAGGCGTAAAGCGCCGTCACGTTCGGACCCATCGCCATCATTTCGGCCAGGCGATCCTGACGCTTGTCGAACACCACCACGTTGGCACCGGCGGCGGCGGCCAGCGCAGCCGCATTGCCACCGGCAGCACCGGCGCCCAGCACAACCACCTTGCCGCGCGGCGTGGAGGCCATGCCGCCCAGCAGCTTGCCCTTGCCGCCCTGCGGACGATGCAGCAGCGTAGTGCCGATCTGCGTGGCGATACGACCGGCGATCACCGACATCGGCAGCAGCAGCGGCAACACGCCGTTTTCTTCCACCGATTCGAACGCCACGCCGGTCAGACCGATATCCAGCAGGCTCTTGGTCAGCGCCGGCTCGGCGGCCAGATGCAGGTAGCAGAACAGCAAATGATGCTTTTTCAGCAGCGCCAGATCGCCAGCGACCGGCTCCTTCACCTTGACGATCAGCTCGCCGGCTTCATACAACGCCGCGGCATCGTCCGCGATCTTGATGCCGGCGCTGCTGTAGGCCTCATCGGAAAAGCCGCTTTTCAGGCCGGCACCGGCCTGGATGAACACTTCGTGCCCACGGCGCACCAGATCGGCGGCGGCGGCGGGTACCAAGGCAACACGACCTTCGAGGGTCTTGGTTTCGGAGGGGATACCGATACGCATGGGGAGGCAGTCCTGTTGTTGTCATTGCAGGCGCTGTGGGGAGGCGCCAGATAGGGTTGGTTGCTGGGTTGTATTGGGGTTGGTAAACGTCAATAGCCGTAACGCTTGAATCGCAGGGCTGCGTTCCCCATCCTTGCGGATGGAAAGCTGCCGTCCCGAACAGTCCTTTCGACTGACACAAAGACGACGCGAACGACTATCAAGCTGCGATCAAAGCGTCCAGCAAACCCAAGGATTATACCCATGAGCACCGTCACCAAACACAGCCGCCTGTTGATCCTCGGTTCCGGCCCCGCTGGCTACACCTCGGCGGTGTACGCCGCGCGCGCCAACCTGAAGCCGACCATGATCACCGGCCTGCAGCAGGGCGGCCAGCTGATGACCACGACCGACGTGGACAACTGGCCGGGCGATGTCGAGGGTCTGCAGGGTCCGGACCTGATGAAGCGCATGGCCGAACACGCCGAGCGTTTCCATACCGAGATGATCTTCGACCACATTCATTCAGTGGACTTGAAGCAGCGCCCGTTCGTGCTCAAGGGCGACTCCGGCACGTATACCGCCGATGCGCTGATCATCTCCACCGGCGCTACCGCCAAATATCTGGGCATCGCCTCGGAAGAGAAGTTCAAGGGCCGCGGCGTCTCCGCCTGCGCCACCTGCGACGGCTTCTTTTTCCGCGAGCAGGACGTGGTGGTGATCGGTGGCGGCAACACCGCCGTCGAGGAAGCGCTATACCTGTCCAACATCGCGAAAAAGGTTTACCTGGTGCACCGCCGTGACAAGCTGCGTGCCGAAAAGATCATGCAGGACAAGCTGTTCGAGAAAGCCGCTGCCGGCAAGATCGAGCTGGTGTGGAACGCAGGTATCGACGAGGTGCTGGGCGATGACTCCGGCGTCACCGGGGTGCGCGTGAAGGATGTCGAGACCGGCGTCACCCGCGAGATCGAGGCGACCGGGTTCTTCGTGGCGATCGGCCATACGCCAAACACTGGCATCTTCGACGGGCAGTTGGAGATGCACGACGGCTACATCCAGATCCAAACCGGCCTCAAGGGCATGGCGACGATGACTTCAGTACCCGGCGTGTTTGCCGCCGGCGACGTGGCCGATCACGTTTATCGCCAGGCGATCACGTCGGCCGGTTTCGGTTGCATGGCCGCGCTCGACGCCGAGCGATGGCTTGAGCAGGAAACGCACTCGGTAGCAGCACCCGAAATCGCCGTGCCTGCGACTGTCGGCTGAACACCACGGTACGAGGCTGATCAAATGCAGGCTGCGCCGGCGTTGGCAGCCTGCGTTACCGTAACAGCGTCATGACCGAAATCCATGTTCTCGACAATCTGGCCAGCGTCGATGCTGCGCAGTGGGATGCGTTGATCGCCGATGGCAATCCGTTCGTCTGCTACGCCTTTCTGCGCGGCATGGAAGAGCACGGATGCCTGCGCCACGACTACGGCTGGCAGGCGCATCATCTGGCTATTTACCACGACGGCAAACTGGTCGCCGCAGCGCCGGCGTATCTGAAAGGCAACTCGCACGGCGAATTCGTGTTCGACTTTTCCTGGGCCAATGCCTTCGAACGCGCGGGCGGTGATTACTACCCGAAACTGCTCGGCGCCGCGCCCTACTCGCCAGTACCCGGCCCGCGCCTGCTCGCCACCAACGATACCGACAAGAGAAAATTGGTCGCCGGGCTTGTGGCCGAAACCGAGCGGCTCGGGCTGTCGTCGGCACACGTCAATTTTCTGCTCGAGGCCGACCTCCCCGCGTTCGATGAGCGCTGGCTGCAGCGCTTCGACTGGCAGTTTCACTGGCACAACCGCGGCTACCGGCACTTCGAAGCGTTTCTCACCGGGCTGACGGGAAAGAAGCGGAAAAACATCCGCCAGGAGCGCCGCCAAGCCAGCGACTCCGGCCTGCAGATCGCCATGGAAGCAGGCAGCACGATCAGCGACAGCGACTGGCGCGCACTGCACGCGCTCTATGAAACCACCTTCGACATGAAAGGCAACCATGCGGCGATGACGCTACCGTTTTTCCGGCACCTCGGCCGCTCGCTGGGGGATCGTGTGCAGGTGGCCACGGCGCGCATGGACGGACGCATCGTGGCGATGGCACTGTTCATGGTTGGCAACAGCACGCTCTATGGCCGCTACTGGGGCAGCGTAGTCGAGGTGCCAGGGCTGCATTTCGAACTGTGCTACTACCTCGGCATCGAGTTCTGCATCGCCAATCAGCTGCAGACGTTCGAGCCCGGCGCGCAAGGCGAGCACAAGATGGCCCGCGGCTTTCTGCCAACCCGCACGCATTCACGCCACTACCTGGTCAACGAAAGTTTTGATCTCGCGGTGCGCAACGCCCTGGTGCATGAAGCGCATTCGCGTGAGGCTTATTACGAAGAGTTGATGGAGCACTCGCCATATGCCCCGACTCGCCCCAGACCCTGATTGTTTGCCAGGGCAAAACGGGGCAAAACCCAACGGGCTACTCGTGTTGATCCAGACAAAACATTCTCTGAATTCCAAAAGCCGACACACATAATCCTCACCCATAAAAAGGCCGAGGGAATCTCTCCCCTCGGCCTCCAAACCTAGCCGGCTATCGGTGGATAGCTAGGCTGGACTTCAGTTCGACTCGGTAAACTGAATCGACGGCGACGATCCGCCGGAGGCAGTACAACTGCCTGCAGTCAGATTATTGGTTTCTCCGGTCGTGCCGGCATCCGCAACACAAGTCGGCGCCGCCGTGCTGCCGGAAGTCACCGCGACATTCACCGTGACCGATGAGCCCGAGTTGAATTCAGCGTCCGATCCGCCGGCGTTGCCGACGACATTGAACTCCGACTCATCCCACACGGTGGCAATTTTAAGAACGCTATCCTTGGCGCTGATGGTGTAGGCCTCGGTGCCATCGGTGAAGACCGTCGTATCGTTGCCACCGGACGCCACGGTGCCCGAGAGCTTCAGATTCGCAAGCTGGGTAATCGGCACATCGGGTGCCGTCACGGCCGCGCTGTTTTTATAGCAATCGCCACCGCCATCGCTTCCAAATCCGCTCGGACACGAACTGCCGCCGTAGCCGATCAGCCAATACTGCATGAAGACCGCGGCCTCACCCTGGGTGCTGTAGTCCGGCGAATAAATGAATTGCTGCCACACCGTGCAGCCGGAGTGGCTCTTGCAAACGGATGTGGTCGCATTCGCGTTGGAATTGATCTGAAGCGTATATTCGTTTGCGCCGAGGATACCGCCACCACCAAACGCGGCAACGCCGACGCTTTGTTCCGATGTCACGCCAGTCACCGAGGGAAAGGTTCCGACCGTTCCGGTGATCAGGCCTGAAACTTCGGCGACATAATCATCACCGTTGCCCGTCGTTTGCGTTGCACCCGATAGCGAGTTAAGGCGTGACACCTTTCGTGGGAGTGGATGGCTGCGTGGGGTCACCACATTGCATCCGACCTGCTTCCAAAGGATGCTGGGATACGTGGCATGAAAGCAGCCTTCCGCCGGCGGCGTGGTGTGCGAGATGTCTTCGCGCCAGCTCGCGCGCGCCTGCGTTTCTGCCTGACTGACCATTTGCTCATCGCCCGCTGCTGGCGCGGCGATAGCGGATGGAAGCCACGCTGCGCCAGCAAGGCTTGCGAGAACTGCGACCTGGACCATGCAACGTGCGGCCGGTTTCATCTTCAAATGCATACATCTCTCCCATTGTTTTCGGCTCTGGACCATCCAAGAGTCGACTTCCCAAAACATGTACAGCACCATCAAATGAAACTTTGGAGACGAGGTTTTCAGCTTCAACCCTGGAATCTATCTCCGCCCAAAAAGACTTGGCTACTGGAGGTTTTTTCAGTGATGCTCATAGGTTGTTGGCGCAAGAACATGCGGAAAAGACACGCATTTGTCTGACCCGACGATCTTGACTACTGGATGGCTTTCAAGGTTCTCTCTGTAGAAATGAGCTCACATCACCAACCAGCGGATTTTCCACTTTGCCATTACGACCTTGGCGTCGAGTTCTGCATCGCCCACAAGCTGCAGGTCTTCGAGTCTGCGCGAGGGGAAAGCGCAAGATGATGCGTCGCTTTCTGCAAGCCAGTTCGCATTTGCACCGCTGCCTGGTCAATGCGAATTTTGATTTGACGGCACACCAATCGTTGGTGGTGGAGCACTCGCCATACGCATCCACCCGCATCGAACCATGATCGTCTTGCCGCAGCTGCATGCAGGGATACTCGAAGCCTTTCCAAATCCGCAGCGTGCGCTGAGCCAGCCGAACGGACTGCTCGCCTTCGGTGGCGATCTCTCACCCGATCGCCTGCTCGACGCCTATCGCCATGGCATCTTTCCCTGGTTCAACGAAGGTGAGCCGATCCTGTGGTGGTCACCTGATCCACGCTGCGTATTTCGCACCGACGCTCCACATGTCAGCCGGAGCACGCGCCGATCGCTGGCGAGCTGTGGCTGGACGGTGACGGTAGATCGCGCGTTCGATCGCGTTATTCGCGGTTGTGCTGGTGAGCGTGCAAAGGAACGCGGCACCTGGATTAGTCCCGCGATGATGCAAGCGTATGAAACACTGCATCATCGCGGCGATGCGCATAGCGTGGAAATCTGGAATGGAACGAATCTCGTCGGCGGTATCTACGGCGTGGCAACCGGCAAACTGTTTTGTGGCGAGTCCATGTTCAGTGCCGTCAGCGGTGGATCGAAAGCTGCGCTGATCGCGCTATGCGCGCTACTGGCGGAGCGTGGCTATCCATTGCTTGATGCGCAGGTGACCAATCCGCATCTGATCAGCATGGGCGCTGTCGAAATAGCGCGAGACGATTTTCTCGCGCAGGTAGCCGCGCTCACGGCCATGCATGTTCCTTCTGGAAACTGGCAAGACGCGACGACCACTTTTCTGCCCTGACGGCGCGGCCCGAATGAGCCGTTCCGCCACTTCAAACCAAGCTCAGTTGAGCTCGTCGGGATTCGGACCCATACGGTTGCCACCATCGAGACCGTTGATCTTTTTCAGCTGATCGTTGCTCAGCTCGAAGTCGAACACGTCGAAGTTTTCCTTGATGCGCGACGGCGTCTGCGATTTCGGAATCACCATATGACCCAGTTGCAGATGCCAACGGATAATGACCTGCGCAGCGGTCTTGCCATGGGCGTCGGCGACTTCCTTGATGATCTTGTTTTTCAGCAGATCGCCACCCTGCCCGAGCGGACTCCAGGCTTCGGTGACGATGCCCTTGGACTTGTTGAAGCCAGCCACATCGACCTGCGCAAAATCCGGATGCAGCTCGATCTGGTTGACTACCGGTACGACGTCGGTTTCCTTGATCAGTTTCTCGAGATGCTTCGGCTGGAAATTCGATACACCGATCGACTTGATGCGCCCCTCATCGCGCAAACGGATGAAGGCTTTGAACGTATCAACATACAGGTCTTTCGCGGGACACGGCCAATGGATCAGATAAAGGTCGACGTAATCCTGCCTGAGCTTGTCCATGCTGGCATCGAAAGCCTTCAATGTGGCATCGAAGCCCTGATCGCCGTTCCACAGCTTGGTCGTCAGAAAAATGTCGCTGCGCGACAGGCCCGAATCGCGGATCGCTTCGCCTACGCCTTTTTCATTCTTGTAGAACGCCGCCGTGTCGATCGAACGGTAACCAGCCTTCAGCGCAGTGGCGACTGCGTCAGTGGCCTGCGCGTTGTCGATCTGAAAGACACCGAAACCGAGCTGCGGCGCGTAGATACCATCGTTGAGCTTCAACAGGGATTGCTTGTCAGTCATGCGGTGTTGCTCCATCGGTTTCAAAACCTAAGGAGCAACCATGCACCATCCACCCCTGAAAGCGGCGTGATCAATCCGTGCGCGAAACGTAATGACTGGTCACGTAACCATCGAGGATGCCGACGAATTCGCTGGCGATATTGTCACCACGCAGGGTCATCGCCTTTTCGCCGTCGATGAACACCGGCGCCGCCGGAGACTCGCCGTTGCCCGGCAGCGAAATGCCGATATTGGCGTGCTTGGATTCACCCGGTCCATTGACGATGCAACCCATCACCGCCAGCGTGAGGTTCTCCACGCCGTCGTACTTGATGCGCCACACCGGCATCTGCTCGCGCACGTGTTCCTGCACTTTTTTCGCCAGCTCCTGGAAAAACTCGCTGGTGGTACGGCCGCAGCCGGGGCATGCGGTGACCAGCGGCGTGAACGAGCGCAGGCCCATCGTCTGCAACAGCTCCTGCGCCACGATCACCTCGCCGGTGCGCGCGCCGCCGGGCTCGGGCGTGAGCGAAATGCGAATGGTGTCGCCGATACCTTCCTGCAGCAGCACGGCCAGCGCGGCGCTGGACGCCGTAATGCCCTTCGACCCCATGCCGGCCTCGGTCAAGCCGAGATGCAGGGCGTAGTCGCAGCGCGCGGCCAGATCGCGATAGACCGCGATCAGCTCCTGCACACCCGATACCTTGCACGACAGAATGATGCGATCACGGGCCAGGCCGATTTCCTCGGCACGCGCGGCGGAATCCAGCGCCGAACGGATCAACGCCTCACGCGCCACGTGCGAGGCGTCCCACGGATCGGCACGTTTGGCGTTCTCGTCCATCAGCGTGGCGACCATGCTCTGATCGAGCGAACCCCAGTTGGCGCCGATGCGTACCGGCTTTTTGTATTGGATCGCCTTCTCGATGATCGCGCCGAACTGACTGTCTCTCTTCTTGCCAAAGCCCACGTTGCCGGGGTTGATGCGGTACTTGGCCAGCACTTCGGCGCAGGCCGGCTCGGCCTCCAGCAGCTGGTGGCCGTTGTAGTGGAAGTCGCCGATGATCGGCACACCCACGCCCATCATCGCCAGCCGTTCGGCGATTCGCGGCACCGCGGCGGCGGCGGCCGGTGTATTCACGGTGATGCGCACCAGCTCGGAACCGGCGCGGGCCAGCTCGGCGATCTGTTTGGCGGTGCTCACCGGGTCTTCGGTGTCGGTGTTGGTCATCGACTGCACCACGATCGGCGCACCGCCGCCGACCATGATCTTGCCGATCTGCACACTGACACTGGGGCGACGCTGGGCGGACTCGGCGAGGCGGGGTTTGTTCGAGGAATCGTGGCTCATAGAGGTAACCGGAAAACGCGAAGCGCAAGGTGGCGCGGCAAACGCCAAGGATACCCGATGCTCCGCATGCACCAAGACAACCTCAAGACAGTGGCTTAAGCTGCGCCGACTTCGCGGCTTCCCAGCACGCGCCCTCCCCTTTTCTGCCTGCCTCATCGCCAAATGACCGAGCTTGACCACTCCGCCTCGCCTCACGTGGCGAACTGCACCCTGCCAGCACCAATGCCGGCCGAAGCCATGCGACTGGGCGCCCTGCACAGCTACGGCATTCTGGATACCCCGCGTGAAGGCGCCTTCGACGACATCACCCGGCTGGCGGCGCTGATTTGCGGCGCGCCCATGGCGCTGGTCAGTCTGGTCGATCGTGAGCGGCAATGGTTCAAGAGCGAAATCGGCATTGGTATCAGCGAAACACCGATCAGCAGCTCGATCTGCGCGCATGCGATCCAGCAGACCGACGTATTTATCGTGCCCGACACGCTGCAGGACGAACGCTTTCGGCATAACCCACTGGTCACCGGCGAGCCGCATCTGCGCTTCTATGCTGGCGCATCACTGCGCACCGCCGATGGCCTGCCGCTGGGCACGGTATGTGTGCTGGACACGCAGCCACGCGAGCTGAGCCCCGAGCAGGCTGAAGCGTTGCGGGCGCTGGCCCGCCAAACCATGGCGCAGATCGAATTGCGCCGACTGCTCACGCAGGCGCAGGAATCCAACCACTACCGGCGCCAACTCATGGCGATTGCCGGACACGATCTGAAGACACCGGTGCGCTCGGCAGCGTATGCCATCCGCAAAGTGCAGCGCGAGTTGAGCCCCGAGCAGGGCGCGCCCCTGAATGTCGCCACCGAGGCGCTGGCGCGGATTGATCGCGAGTTCACCCTGCTGGCCACGATGGCAGGTAGCGAAGGAGCAATGGTCGCACCCGATCAAACGGACTTCGACCTCAATGAGGTGCTGGAGCCGATACTCGGCAACTGGCAACGACCCGCTCTAACCAAGGGTCTGCGTTTGCGAAGCGTGCCGACCCACCTGCGTGTGCTCAGCAATCCAACCCTGCTGGCAACCCTGCTCGGCAACCTGCTGAGCAATGCGGTCAAATACACCGAACACGGTTCCGTGCTGATCGGCTGCCGTCGTCGCGGCGATCGCGTCGTGGTGGAAATCATCGACACCGGCCTGGGCATGGACGATCTGCAAACCGGTGAAATGTTCGGCGCGTTCCGCCAGGTCGATACACGCAACGAAGGCCTGGGGCTGGGGTTGTGGATCGTCCGCAGCACGGCCGAATCACTCGGCCACCGGGTTCGCGTGCAATCGACGCTCGGCCGCGGCAGCCGGTTTTCGGTAGAACTGCCGCGCGCCTGAATCATCGCATCCTGGATTATCCGGTCTGGCCGCTCGACGTTTTTCGGCGGAGTGCGACGAGCAGCAGACGCCGCTCAATACGTTCGGCCAAGGTCTGCGGATGTTCCAGATTCATCCGCACCAGCGCCGCCAGCTCTTCGTATACGGGTGCGCCCGGATTCACCGCCGCGCGCAACAGTTGCCACTTGCCGCGCCATGTCGCTTGCGCTGACTGCAACCACGTCAGCGCGCTCAGCAGCAGCTGTTCGGTCTCGGTGAAATCGCTGCCGAACGGAAACTTCGGCAGCAAGCCTTTCTGCTGAAACGGCGCCAGCGCCTCATGTAAATACTCCGGTGTATGACGTCGCCAGATGTCGGGAATCACAAAGTCCCTGGCCAGCTTGCCGTGCGATTTCGCCTCAGCACACAGCGCTTCCAGAAAACGCGCGTCGCTGATCGACAGCATCGCCTCGATGCATTCGCTGTCACTCTTGCCGCGCAGGTCGGCCACGCCGTATTCGGTAATGTACAGATCACGCAGATGACGCGGAATCGTAGCCTGGCCGTAGTTCCAGCGGATGTTGCTGTCGATGCCGCCGCGCACTTTGCGGGTCGCGCGCAGCAGCAGTGCCGAGCGACCGTCCGGCAATTCGTGCGCCATCGCCACGAAGTTGTACTGGCCGCCCACACCGCTGACCACGCCGCCATCGTCGAGCGTGTCGGACACCGCCGCGCCGAGCAACGTGGCCATCATGCAGGTGTTGAAGAAACGTGCACCGCGCCGCTGCAGTGTCGCCAGCGCCTGATGATCGCCGTACAGATGATTGACGTTGGAAACCGGACACATGTCGATCGCGTCCGGATCGGCCGCCTCGGTCGCGGCGAGCCAGTCGTAGAGTTCACGCGTGCCGAGAAAAAACGCGCCACGCAGATAATGGCCACCCGGTGTCGCCGGGTTCAACCTGCCGCTGGCGGAGGCACGCTCCAGCGCCAGATTGTCCCAGCTGCGACGCTTGAGTACGCCAGCGCGCTGCAGGTGCATGAAGCCATCGAGCACCATTTCGCTGGCGCCGTACAAACCTTGTTCGAATGGCGCCAGCCCACCGACGCGTTCGGCTATCGCCTGCGTATTGCCCGTCGTATCCAGTGCCGCCAACGCGCGCTGCCACTGGGCATTTTCCTGCTGCCGCAATAACAACCCTTTGACCAGCGCATCGGACAGCGCACCGATGCCGATCTGCAGGCAGCCACCGTCTTTCACCAACGCGCTGGCATGCAGGCCGAGGGCGTATTCGGCGGTATCGACCGGCAGACGCGGCAAGGCGAAAAGCCGCGGCGAAGCATCGGGACGCAGCTCAAGATCGAAAAAATCTTCAACCACTTCGGCCATGCCGCCCATGTACGGAAGATCCGGATGCACCACTGCCACACACAAAGGCCGTGGCTTCCCGGCAGCTTCGATCTGCCGGAGTAGATCGAGCGTGAGATCCGGATTGCACGACAGGCTGTAATGCACGCCGTCAGAGCCTTCCCGCCGCGCCACCAGCTGCACCAACACGTTGATGTCCTGCAGCGCCAGATCTCGCGCCACGTGGGTATAGTTCTGGCTGATGTAGTTGCGCTGCGCTGCGCCGGAATGCAGCAACGCACCCGACTGCATGTAGAACTCGTGCACCTCGATGTTCGACGGCAGCGCGTCACGGGCCTGATCCAGTGCGTACTGCGGATCGACTTGATCAGCGCCAAAGTGCCGCTGCAGAAATGGCTTGAGAAAACGCGCCTCAAGTCCCGGCTTTGGCTGCGGTCGCGTCAGGGACAGTGCCGTAAACAAGCGCATCGAGCGGCTGGCGTCATCCGCTGTCAGCCGATACAACGCGTTGAGCAACCCATGCGGCTTGCCCAGACCCAGCGGCGCAGCCATGCGCAGATCGACGCCAACGTGATCGGCAATCTGCTTCGCGCACGCTTCAGTGTTGCTCAGTCGGTGCTGGATCGGCATGCGCAGGATGATGCCAGATCAGGTCGACAAATATAGCGATGCGAAAGAATCGAGTGTGCGAGGTGTCGGCACCTTGACGAACCATGACCTAGACTCATCGCATGCCTGCAAAACCATTGATCGCCTCCCCTATTCATCGCCTGCTCGCACAGCAGGCGCTTAGCCGTGCCGCCGGCGCGCCGCTGATCAGCGGTAATGCTGTCGAGCTGCTGATCGACGCACCCGTGCATTACGCCATCTGGCTCAAGGCCATCCGCGGCGCGCAGCATCGGGTACTGCTGGAGAACTACATCATTTGCGATGACGAAGTCGGCCGTGAATTTCGTGATGCGCTGATCGAACGCGCCCAGGCCGGCGTGCTGGTGGCGGTGATTACCGATTGGGTCGGCTGCCTCGGACAATCGCGCAGCGCGTTCTGGCAACCGCTACGTGCCGCCGGCGGCAATGTGCGCGTGTTCAACCCGCCGCAGCTGGGCGAGCCGTTCGGCTGGATCAGCCGCGACCATCGCAAACTGCTGGTGATCGACGGCGTACACGGTTTTCTCTCCGGCGTATGCATCAGCGCGAAATGGCTGGGCAATGCCTCGCGCAACGTGCCGCCGTGGCGCGATACCGGCGTGGCGATACGCGGCCCGGCGGTAACCGAGATCGAGGCAGCGTTTGCGCAAAGCTGGAGTGGCATGGGCGCGGCCCTGCCCGAGTTTTCCGAGCCCTTGGAACCTGCAGAACCAGCCGGCTCGACCGATGTGCGGGTAATCGCCACGCAACCGGCCAGCGCCAGCATGTATCGGCTCGATCAATTGATTGCCGCCATGGCCAGCAAAACGCTTTGGCTCACCGATGCGTACTTTGTCGGCGTGTCGCCGTATGTGCAGGCCCTGATCTCGGCCGCGCGCGACGGCGTGGACGTACGCCTGCTGGTGCCAGGCAGCAGCGATATTCCGGCGGTCGCCGGCATGTCGCGCGCGGGCTACCGACCGCTACTGAAAGCCGGTATCCGCGTATTCGAGTGGAATGGCTCGATGCTGCACGCCAAGACGGCGGTGGCTGATGGCCAATGGGCGCGCGTCGGCTCGTCCAACCTCAATATCGCCAGCTGGCTGGGCAATCACGAAATCGACGTAGCGGTAGAGGACGAAGGCTTCGCCGGCCAGCTCACCGCGCAATACGAGCGCGACCTGGAAAATGCGACCGAGATCGTGCTGGTACCGCGCAAGCGCCGTCATCGCACGACCGAAAAAGTGCGCAGCAGCGAAACACGACCACCACGCGTCCGCCATGCCGGCGGCAGCTCCAGCCGCGCTGCCGTCGGCGCACTGCGCATCGCCAACAGCATGAGCGCGGTACTGACCAATCGTCGCGTGCTCGGCGATGTCTCGATCGGCCCAATGCTGATCGGCACGCTCGCCCTGGTTGCGCTGACTATCGTGGCCATTCTCTGGCCTGCGTCGGTCGCGTGGCCTTTCGCACTGTTCGCTGCATGGTTTGCGCTGAATCTCGCGATTCGCAGCTGGCGACTGCGCAAGCGCCAGCTGCGCAATGCACAAGCCACTGACGACGACTGATCCGGAGCCGATGGCATCGCTGCAATGCCGCTTGCCGCGTCGGTAAAAACTGCACCCGATGGCTATTTTCGTACAGCTGGGTGACATCACCCATGCTAGGCTCGCCCTCCCATGTCTGCGCCCAACGACACACCCACCCGATCGATTCTGACCCCCAGCACGCTCAACCGGCTGGTTCGCGACCTGCTGGGCGACGTGTTTCCGTTCGTGTGGATCGAGGGTGAACTGTCCAATGTGGCAAAGCCCGCCTCGGGGCATTTGTATTTCACCCTGAAGGACAGCGGCGCCCAGGTGCGCTGCGCGATGTTCAAACCAAAGAGCGCATCGCTGCGCTTTCGCCCGGTGGACGGCATGCAGGTGCTGCTGCACGCCAAGGTCGGCCTGTACGAGCCACGCGGCGAATTCCAGCTGGTTGCCGAATCGATGGAGCCTGCCGGCGAAGGCGCACTGCAACGCGAGTTCGAACAGCTCAAGGCGCGGCTCGATGCCGAGGGACTGTTCGCGCAGGCACGCAAGCGCCCACTACCCCGCTATGCCAAGCGCATCGGCGTAATCACCTCGGCCACCGGCGCTGCCGTGCGCGACGTGCTCAGCGTGCTGTCGCGACGATGGCCACTGGCCGATGTCGAGGTGCTGCCGGTACCCGTGCAGGGCCGCGAAGCCCCACCAGCGATCGTCAAAATGCTCAACAAGGCCTCGGCCAGCGGACGCTACGATGTGCTGCTGCTGACCCGCGGCGGCGGCTCGCTCGAGGATCTGTGGGCGTTCAACGACGAGGCTGTCGCCCGCGCCATCCACACCAGCGCCGTACCGGTCGTTTCCGCTGTCGGCCACGAAATCGATTTCAGCATCGCCGACTTCGTCGCCGATCTGCGCGCACCGACGCCGTCAGCCGCCGCCGAACTACTGGTGCCCGATGCCGTGGCAACCATCCGGCACCTGCAACAACTGCAGCAGCGCCTGCTGACCCTGCAACAGCGCAAGCTGCAGGCACACTCGCAGCGCGTCGATCATCTGTTCGCACGTCTGCAGGCGCAGCGACCGCAGGCCCGACTCGCCCGCGACCGCGAACGTCTGATCCACTTGCAGCGCCGCCTCACCGGTGTGCTGCGCGAACAAAGCCAGCAACGCGAGACGCGACTCGAACGCCTGCACAATCGCCTGCTCGCCCAACATCCGCGCACGCGACTGCCATTGCTTGCACGGCGACTGGCCGAACAGGATCAGCGCTTGCGCCGCGCGATCGCACTGACGCTCGAACGCAAGCAGACATCCATCCGCCATACCGGTCGCGCGCTCCATGCGGTGAGTCCGCTGGCCACACTGGATCGGGGTTACGCGATCCTGTTTGACGAAACTGGGCGTGTACTGCGTTCGGTGACGGCAACAAAACAGGACGAACGATTGACCGCAAGGCTGGCCGACGGTGAGTTGCGGGTCAGGGTTTCAGAGGATTGATCGATGCAAGTCAAGATCGCAATCTGGAAGCGATTTACTGAAGAGATTCGCGTTGTGACGAACCTTTTCGCGACTCTGAGAGACCGAATAATTCAAGGTTGAGTCCCCGACTGCACCCAGAGGCTCAGCCAGGAAGGATAATGGTTGCTGTGGAAGATCGTGTTGTTGACCACCAGCACCCGCCGATTCAGGCCCAACGGTTCACCCGTATTCGGATTCACGTCAAAACGCGGGAAGTTGCTGCTGGAAATATCCAGCCGGATCCGGTGTCCTTTCTTGAATACGTTGGCGGTGTCGTAGGGGTTGATATCGAAGCCGTACACCTTGCCCGGCACGATCAACTCACCCTGCTTCAGGCCATCGCGATAGCGTGCCCGGCGAATGCCATCGGTCAGGTTCATCGCAAAACCGGCGGGGTAATCCGCGCTGGGTGGATAGACATCCACCAGCTTGGCCGTGAAGTCGGTATCCGTGCCCGTCGATGCGCCAAACAGATGGATCTGTACCGGCCCCATGACTGTCACGTCATGATCCAGTGGTGCAGTCTCGAAGACCACCACGTCCGAGCGCGAACTCAGCGGCAGGTATGGCGGACGCGAGCCCGGCATATCCGGCCGCTCACGCTGATCATAGGCGCCGTCGGACAAGCGCTTGGAGACACCGCCACCAATCGTCGGCACTGGATGAGATGGATCAAAGGTATAGGTCGTGGATGCTGTTTCGTTGCCCTGCGGCTGCTGGTTCGACAGGCTGCCATCGGCATGCAGGTAGAACTTCAGTTGCTGGGTGTCGGCGGGTGGCCATTGCCTGGCATCGCGCCAATAACCACCATGCTCCAGCCGGCCATGGGCATCTTTATGGCCATCGCCGGTGCCCATCACAAAAAAGTGCACCGGCGCCTGCATAGCCACCGACGTCGTCATATCCTTCAGGTAATAGTCGAACCAGCGCTCGTGGAAACCGACATCGAAATCGGTAATCGCGGCGGCGGGTCCGAAATCGACGTCGCCGGCATAACTGTGAATGTCGCCATGGTGAGTCCATGGTCCGATCAGCAGGCGCTCGGGCGATTTCTTGAACTTGGAGAGCTGCTGCCAGTTTTCGATCGTGCCGCGCAGATAGATGTCGTACCAGCCACCGATATGCAGCATCGGCACATCTGCCGTCTGCTTGTAATACGGCTCCCAGCCCATGCCGATGCTATGCCAATAGGCATCGTCGTCAGCATGGGTGGCCTCGTCCAGATAATAGGCCTCGTAATTGGGTGCGCTGGCCAGCGGACTCAGACCCTTGCGTATAGGCAATGCGGTATACCAGTCATCCAGTTTTTCTTTTTCCAGCCATGCGCGGGTCACCGGATCCTTGCTGTCCTCGATGATCTGCTCCCAGGCCCAGGACAACTGCCGGCCCAGTTCAAAGGCGCCATCGTTGCGTACCGAGTGGTCCCAGGCATTCGACATGCCGCCCATATTCAGCACCAGCGTGCGCAAATGCGGCGGGTTGAGCTTGGACGCATCGGCCTGGGTATGGGCGGCGTACGAGGTGCCATACATGCCCACCTTGCCATCACTGAAGGCCTGCTTGCCGGCCCACTCGATGGTGTCGTAGCCATCATAGGCATCGACGGCGTAGTACTTGGAGAAGACACCCTGCGAGTGATGCCGGCCGCGCATATCTTGCAGAACTACTACGTAACCATGCTTGGCCAGCTGCTCGGCGATCGCGATCGTGGCGGGCTCTTCTTTATCGTAGGGAGTGCGGTGCAGCAGTACCGGCAGTGGCGTGGAAACAGGGGTTCCACCGATAGCAGGACGATAGATATCCGTTGCCAGTTTCAACCCATCACGCATTGGCACCATCACGTCCGTCTGATGCAGCGCCTGTGGATAGTTGCCATCGGTCGTGGCGGGCGGCGCAGCTATCGCAACGGAGATTCCGGCACCGGCGAGCCATACTGATACCAGAACGATTTTTCGACACAAGACACGGAACGAGCTCATTGGAATAGTTGCTTTGCTCTCAAATGGGGCCACCTCAAACTCCACGTAAACACCTTGTGAAAAACACGATCGACGGATCGATTGCCCACCGACTCCCTCAATCCGAGCTAGCCGAAGCCTTATCCGCCAACCGCACGAGCGCACTCGCTGCACTGACAAACTCCGACGGCATCATCACGATGGTCATTGTGTTCTGCTCGGCGCCGACTTCGGTCAGCATCTGCATACGGCGCAGTTCCATCGCCATCGGCATATGCGCCATCTTGGCGGCCGCTTCGGTGAGCTTGAGCGCGGCGTCGTGCTCGGCTTCGGCCTTGATGATGCGGGCGCGCTTTTCGCGATGCGCTTCGGCTTCCTGCGCCATGGCACGCTGCATGGATTGCGGAATTTCCACATCCTTGATCTGCACACGATCAACCATCACGCCCCATGGTTCGGTGACCTTGTCGATGATGTCGCCCAGCATGCTCGAGAGCTTCTCCTGTTCCTTCAGCAATTCGTCCAGCGAGTGCTGGCCCATCACGCTGCGCAGGCTGGTGAGCGCGGTCTGACGCACGGCATCCTCGAAATTGGCTACCTCAACGATTGCCCGTTCGGGGTTGATCACCTTGTACCAGACCACCGCACGCACCTTCACCGGCACGTTGTCATTGGTCATGGTCTCCTGCGGCTCGATGTCCTGGGTGACCACGCGCATGTCGATCATCAGCATGCGATCAATGACCGGAATGATCCAGGTCAGACCCGGGCCTTTGGTGGTCTCGTACTTGCCGAGCCGGAACACCAGACCGCGCTGATACTGCTGCAATACACGAAGACCGGAAATAAGCAGAAACGCGATAAAGACAATCGGTATCAGAACGGACATGGACGTTGCACCCACGACATGAGGAAGTTGCAGGAGATCATTGTACGCCTGCCCAGTCGGGCCAGCGCCTTGCACCAGCGGCGACTCAAGCGGATTCACTGCATCTCACAATCGCTGAACATGCCGCTCTTCTATGCTTGGAGAATTACAGCTCGCAGGACTCCCCGCCATGCTCAAGAAAACCTACCCCTACTACCTCGCCAACCAGCCGCAGCAGCCGAACACCGACTTGGAAGTGCTGGACAAGTACACCGGCAAGGTCGCCACCCGCGTTGCCGTGCCGGATGCCAAAGCGACTGAAAAGGCGATCGTCGCTGCCGTGAAAGCGACCAAGCCGATGCGCGATTTCAAACCGTGGGCGCGGCAGG
The DNA here is from genome assembly GCF_014207185.1 of Rhodanobacter sp. A1T4. Lineage (GTDB taxonomy): Bacteria > Pseudomonadota > Gammaproteobacteria > Xanthomonadales > Rhodanobacteraceae > Rhodanobacter. The sequence continues at coordinate 199,252 of NZ_JACHCP010000003.1, read as the reverse complement.
CGGTTTTGCAGCATTGCGCCAGGCGCTTTGCGGAACGTCGCGACGAGCTGGCTGAAGCGCTGTGCATCGAAGCCGGCAAACCGATCAAGGATTCGGCGGGCGAAGTGACCCGACTGATCGAGACATTTCAGATCGCCGCTGAGGAATCTGTGCGCACCAATGGCAAAACGCTGAACCTTGAGCTGGCCAGCCGTCTGGACGGTTACCACGGCTATACCCGTCGCGTGCCTCTGGGTCCTGTTTCGCTGATCAGTCCATTCAATTTTCCGCTGAACCTGGTCGCGCACAAAGTGGCGCCGGCCATCGGCGCCGGCTGCCCGTTTGTACTGAAGCCCTCGGAAAAAACGCCGATTGGCGCACTGATCATTGGTGAAGTACTGGCCGAGACCGATCTGCCGAAAGGTGCGTTCTCGATCCTCACACTGGACGGCAAACATGCCGATCCGCTGGTCGAAGACGAACGCTTCAAGCTGCTGTCCTTCACCGGCGGCCAGATCGGCTGGGATCTCAAGGCGCGCGCTGGCCACAAAAAAGTGACGCTGGAACTTGGTGGCAACGCGGCCTGCATCGTCGATGCTGACCAAGGCCCGAAGCTCGACTACGTGGTCGAGCGGCTGGTATTCGGTGCGTTCTACCAGTCCGGCCAGAGTTGCATCGGCGTGCAGCGAATCTACGTGCATGACGCCATCTACGACACGCTGAAAAAGAAGCTGGTTACCGCCGTGAAAAAGCTTAAGGCTGGCGATCCAAAATTGAAGGAAACCTTTCTCGGCCCGATGATCGACGTGGCCGCGGCAGAACGCCTGCACGGCTGGATCGAAGAGGCGCGCAAGACCGGCGGCAAGCTGCTGTGCGGCGGCAAGCGCAACGGCAACATGCTCGACGCCACGCTGATGGAGAACGTGCCGGCCGATGCCAAGGCCAACCGGATGGAAGCCTTCGGCCCATTCGCCCTGCTCGCCCGTTTCAGCAAGTTCGACGACGCCATTGCGATGGTCAACGACTCGGACTTCGGACTGCAGGCCGGCATTTTCACCGACAGCCTGGAGCACGCCATGCGCGCGTGGAACGAACTGGAACAAGGCGGCGTGGTGGTCAATGACATCCCCAGCTTTCGCGTCGACAACATGCCGTACGGCGGCGTAAAACTCTCGGGCCTGGGCCGCGAAGGTGTGCGTTACGCGATCGAGGATATGACCGAGCTGCGGTTGATGGTGATGCGCGAACGCTGACCGCGCATTGTTACTCCCACCATCGGCTGCTTATGCGTGGCCGGTGGGCTTTGCCACGGGCATCGTGTTCCATCCCAGCGCTTCGTAGACGTGATACTGCGCGATGCCGATGTATTCATGCAGGGCAACGTCGAAAAGTCCAAGATTGAACGCCTGTGGCCAAAACGCCCATGTCGCCTCGACTTGATCGCCTCTGACGGGGATCGGCTGCATGCTGAAATGCTCGAAATAGATCAGGCTACGACGCAAATGAATGCCCGATGTCACCAGCACCAGCGTTTGCGGATCGTAGGCAAGCATCAGACTCCGGCTGTAGCGGGCGTTCTCGAAAGTATTTCTACTGAGCGTTTCGGCCTGGATATCCTGCGGCGACACGCCCAGCTTGGATAACACGCCGGCGTAAACCGTCGATTCGGCCATGCCGTGATGCTGCGGATCACCACCGCTGACCAGCACCAGGCACTGTTTGCCGGTCGATTTACAGTTGCGATAAAGCACAGCCGCTTGAATGATGCGGCCGTTGGCAAATAGTGTCGGCTGCAGCGGATCACCATCGCTGATCCGGGTGGTGCCAGCGGTGAGAAGCACGATGGCGTTGCGCGATGACCATTGCACGAAAGGCGTCGTCGCGTAGTTCTGCTGCAGGTTATCGAGCAGCCAGGCCGTCACCGGGCCACAGGCTATCGCCAGAAAAAGCACCACTGTAAAAAAAGCAATACTGCGCGCCAGCAAATGCCTACGCGCCCAGCTGGCTGCTGCTGACAAAAGAACAAGCACTCCGAACAGGCTTAGCGTCATGACACCGGTATCTAATGGCGAATGTGTCCAGCGTAACGCAGCCCGCTGGCCAGCGTCTTCAGGACGCCCTACCGATTGGCTGAATCGTTCTTTGCAGGAAACACAGCGGTGACGAATGACCTATTGAACGGGTGACCTGTCGTGACCACGTTGGTCGCATCAAACCGGACGCCCGTCGTGAACAAACCTCTGCTACATCTGCTAACCGCCTTATTTTTCGCCATTGCTGCGCTACCCGGAGTTTCCCAAGCCGCGTCGGAGGGAGACGACTACGTTGCAGTGCAAGTCCCCAACGTGAACCAGGCTGTGGTCTTTTTTCGTGATGTCATGAATTGCAGCGTGATAAGCGACGACAGCCAGGCCCTGACGGCACAGGCTGCGCTGATGGCCTGTGGTCGCGAGACCACCGTTGAAATCACCCAGGCTTCTGGGCACACGCAGCATGCCAGTGCCCTACCACAAGGTCTGACGCTCGATACGGATGATGCCACCAGCGTTGCTGCTTGGCTGCGCGCCAATCACGTTCAACTGATCGGATCGCCTACCCGTCTGACTACTGGGCCGGATGCAGGCAAGATCGCCGTGAGCTTTTTTACACCTTGGGGCCAGCGGTTGCAGTTGGTCAGCCGCATGAAAGCCGATGATTTACTGCAGACCACAACACCTGCGTCCAGGGTGGCGGTGCAATAGAAGGGCTCAAAGGCCGAGGCGAAGCATCTAATTTTGAGGCTCTCTACCGTGCCCGCAACAGTGTCGCGACAGCATTCAGCATGGTCTTCGAGTCGTATGGTTTCAGCAGCATGTCGTAGTTGTGAAAATCTTCCGGGATTTCATCCTTGCTGTAACCGGAGGCGAATACAAACGGCACACCTTGCTCTCGCAGCTGCTCAGCCAGCGGAAACACAAGCTCTTTGCCCAAGTTGACGTCAAGAATTGCCGCATCGAAGTCCTCGCGCTGTGAAACCTTCAGTCCTTCGGCCACGCTGGACACGCCATGCACCTGATAACCCGCGTCAGACAGGACGTCTTCCAGCACCATCGCGATAAACATCTCGTCTTCAACCATTAGAACGTGAGGCCTGTAACCCATAAACCATCTCCTGACCAGTGCGGGACTTCATGCGCCTCGAAAACAAAGCAACCTGAGTGGCTGCAGAATGGCTTTCCATCAGTGACGGGCCTGTGTCGCATCAGTGAATGGCCAGGCCGTGATTCATAACGGATTGAGCGAATTTCTGATCGGTCCGAGAATAAGCACGACCTCGGAGGGCGAATAAGTTGCGCGATCCGGCGTCGGGATCCACCTCTGGGTTAGATCCGAAAAACGGCTAACTACCGCCTTTGTCGCACCAAGCCCGTTTCAGCAAACCGCCTGTAGCTACCGCCATCGGCCGAGGTGTACGCTCCACATCCTCGCTGCGATCAACGCCGGCGACACTCAGGGGAATGGAAAGTCACATGAAAAATCTACTGCTGAACGGCGGCACCGGTCTCACTGGAAAATTCACCGCCTGGAAGATTCTCGTTCCTGTTGTCGTCATCGCGGTTTTTTTGAATAGCGTTTTCGTCATCTCGCCCAGCGAAGAGGCAGGTACGCGCTGGCTCGGCGGTACGCCGATGACTACTGCACCGCTGACCACCGGCATGCACTTCAAAGTACCGTTCTTCGAAAATGTGGATCGTATCCAGACCAGCCGCTCGGTCTACACACTCAACGCTTTGGACGTCTATACCAACGACAACCAGAAAGTCACCATCGACCTCAGCATCATCTACCAGATCCCCAGTGCGGCGGTGATGAACCTGCTTTACCACGTCGGCCGTGCCGGCAACTTCGATATCGACGGCACCATTCTGCCGGTTGTTCGCGATCGCGCGCTGGCTGCCTTCGCTCAGTACAACACGCTGACCATCTCCGATCAGCGCGCGCAGATCACGCTGCAGATGCGCAAGGACGTCAGCGAGGCCTTGCAGCGACTGTTCGGCGTCGACACCATCGATGTGCAGCTCACTGGCATCCACTACTCGCCGGTGTTCGATCAGTCCATCGAAGAAGCGGTACGTGCGAAGAACCTTGCCGTGCAGGCCGAAAACACCGTCGCGCAAAAGAAATTCGAAGGCCAGCAGAAAACCGTTACCGCCTCCGCCGAGGCCCAGGCCTCCGTCGAACGCGCCACCGGCGAAGCACAGTCCACCGTGCTGCAAGCCGATGCCCAAGCCAAGGCCATTGCGACCGTCGGCAACGCCCTGAAAACCAACCCCGACTACGTCCACTTCTACGGCATGCAACGCTGGAACGGCATCCTGCCACAAGTCGTCGGCTCCGGCTCGATACCGATGATTGATCTGAAGAGTGGGGATGCAGGGAAGTAGTCGGAACCGACTGATCCCTACTTCAATCAACCGATCCGCACCTCCTTGTGCAAAACAGGGAGGCGCATTTTTGTCAAAGCGCTAACACCAATTGTATATCTATCCGACGTACAACCATTAGCTGCCACGCACCCGCAATGTCAGCCCCTTCAAAAAATTCCGCAGCAGCTGATCCCCGCACAGCCTGAAATTCTTGTGGTCAGGCTGGCGAAACAGCGCGCTGAGTTCCGGCTTGGAAATCGGAAAGCCTGCGTCGGCGAGGATCTGGTGCATGTCCACATCTTTCAGCTCGAAGGCCACGCGCAGTTTCTTCAGCACCACATTGTTGGTGACGCGCTTTTCCACCGGCCGCGGCGGCAGGCTTTCGTCGCGGCCGCGGCGCTGCACCACCAAACCATCGAGGAAGTGCGCCAGCACGCTGTTGCTGCACTCCACGTAGCCGGCGTCCTCGTCCTTTTTCAAAAATGCCTGCACATCCTCTTTCTCGATTGGGAAATTCGCATCGGCGAGTTTGGTGATTTCCACCACCTTGCCATCGCTGAGGTCGAGCATGTAGCGGATGCTGCGCAGTACGTCGTTGTTGATCATGTCGTTCCGATGGTGTCGCCAAAGTCGACATGCTACCGCGCCTTGCACCCTCAACCCCTTTTTCGCCGTGGCTGCGTTTCATCTAGCACACCACCGGAGGAGGACCCGTCCCATGAATCTGAAAACCCTGTTATGCAGTCTGCTGGTCGCCCTGCTGGTATGGCTGGCCGGCTGCGACGTATCAAAGCCCCAACCGGACAAGCCGGCGCTGCCCACGCCGCCGCCATCCCATCCACAACAAACCCAGCCTAAGACACCGGCGGATTCATCAGGACAGTCATCCACGACACCGCAGCCGTCGGCCATGGCGACCACGGCGGTACACGCCTCGACAAGCTCACATAGCGAGGCTCTGGCCGTTAACGCTCTTCAAAGAAAGACCCTGCCGATGATGCCTGCACCCATGCCTGCGCCTACGCCGCCCATGCCGATCCAGGAAATGTCGATGCCGGCGCCAGCCCCCGCCATGGCGATGCGGATCACCGGCGGCAACGCGATGCGTATCGGCTACATGCCGCTGCAGCCGATGCCGGGCGACATCGACCGCGAGAATTACACGCACCGCGATACCAATTCCGTGCAGCTGGTCAGCGAACAGCCGGTGTCGACCTTCAGCATCGATGTCGACACCGGCTCGTACACCAACGTGCGACGCATGTTGAACGAGGGGCAGTTGCCGCCGGCCGATGCGGTGCGCGCCGAGGAATTCATCAACTACTTCGACTACGGCTATACGCCGCCGGCCAGTCGCGAGCAGCCTTTCAGCGTCACCACCGAGCTGGCGCCAGCGCCGTGGAACGCCAAACGACAGCTGCTGCTGGTCGGCATCCAGGGCTACCGCGTGCCGAAGGAAGAGATTCCCCCATCCAACCTGGTCTTCCTCATCGATACCTCCGGCTCGATGAACGAGCCAGCCAAGCTGCCGCTGCTGCAGGCATCACTCAAGCAGCTGGTGCGCGAGCTGCGCAAGCAGGATCGCGTGGCCATCGTCACGTATGCGGGTACTGCCGGCATTGCCCTGCCCTCCACGCCCGGCGATCAGCACGCCACGATCGATGCTGCCATTGATAGCCTCCAGGCCTACGGTTCGACCAACGGCGGCGCCGGTATCGACATGGCCTACGCCCAGGCCGAGCAGGGTTTCATCAAGGGCGGCGTGAATCGGGTCATCCTTTCCACCGATGGCGACTTCAATGTCGGCACCGTCAGCGAAGACGCGCTGAAAACCAAGATCGAGGACAAACGGAAAACCGGCATTACGCTCACCACACTCGGCTTCGGCGAAGGCAACTACAACGACGCGATGGGCGTGATGCTGGCCGATGCCGGCAACGGCAGTCACCACTACATCGACAGCCTGCAGGAAGGACGCCGTGTTTTGGTCGATGAGATGTCATCCACTTTGTTGACGATTGCCAAGGACGTGAAAATCCAGGTCGAATTCAACCCCACACAAGTGCAGGAATACCGTCTGATCGGTTACGAGAAGCGCATGCTCAAGCGTGAGGATTTCAACAACGACAAGGTCGATGCCGGTGAAATTGGTGCCGGCGCCAACGTCACCGCCATCTATGAGATCACACCCAAAAGCTCGGACGCTGGTCGTATCGATCCGCTGCGCTACGCGCAAGATGGCGAACAAAAGCCTTCCGCCACGCGTAGCGGCGAACTGGCCTTTCTGCGCTTGCGCTACAAGCTGCCCGACCAGTCGCAAAGCCGGTTGATCGAAACGCCGATCGCAGCTCAGCCACAAACTACCGCGAGTAGCCGTTTGCGCTATGCCGCGGCCGTGGCCGCATTCGCCGATGCACTGCGCGGCGGCAAATATCTGGACGGCTACGGCTATGCGCAGATCGCGATGCTGGCGGCTGGCGCGCGCGGCGACGATGCCAACGGCTATCGCGCCGGTTTCGTACAGCTGGTGAACCTGGCTGATGGACTGTCGACGCGCACGCAGGTGGAAGCTGCCACGGCCGCGCGCTGAGTAGCTGACTCGCAGGCACGGCGGCGATATCGGGATCGCTATTCTCCGATCGCCGCCGCTCTCCAGAACCCGTAATGATGTCGTTTTCGGCAAACGCTTCCCCGCACCGCGCCGTAGGATTAACCTCGACCGCCATGGATGTGGCGGTCGACCCCGATGCAATGCTGATGCTTGCCTACGCGCGCGGCGATCTCGTCGCGTTCGAAACCTTGTATGCGCGACACCGAGGCACGCTATACCGCTACCTGCTTCGCAGCCTGCGCGATCCACATCGCACCGACGAACTTTTTCAGGAAACCTGGAGCCGTGTGATTAACGCACGCGCGAGCTATCAGCCACAGGCGAAATTCAGCACCTGGCTGCTGCAGATCGCGCACAACCTGATCGTGGACAGCCTGCGTCGGCAAAAACCGATGGCCGTCGGCGACGAAGCGGAGGCTGCGCTATCCAACGTGGCGATGCCCGAACGCGAACAGCCCGAGCACGCGCTGTCCAACTTCGAGCGTCGTCGCAACCTGCAGCATGCGATCGACCGGTTGCCCGACGAGCAGCGTGAAGTCATTCTTCTGCGTATGGAACAGGAATTGAGTCTGGAGGAAATCGCCTCGGTGACCGGCACCGGCCGCGAGACGGTCAAGTCGCGCCTGCGCTATGCCATGAATCGATTACGCGAAGTACTCTCCGAATGACCACGCATCTGCCACCGCAAGACCCGATGGAACCGGACGACGCGCTACCCGGCGAAGCGGAGCTGTCGGCGCTTTATCGCCAGCTGCCGCGAAGCGAACCGGGCCCGGCGCTTGATGCCGCAGTGCGGCTTGCCGCAGCAGCAGCCATCGCATCCGAGACACAACAGAGTGAGCAGCGCCTTCATGCCGAAGCTTCAGCGGCGACGTATGCAGCTCCAAAAAATGCGTCCGATGTGGTTACACCGATTGGCGCTGCTCGCCCAAGGAAAGCCGCGCCGCGCTGGCTGATCGGTTTGGCCACTGCGGCTACGCTGGTGCTGGTGGCCGGCGTGGCGTGGCATATGAGCGAAATGCCGAACAGCGCTTCGACCGCCGCGGACGGTGCGGACTATCGGGCTGCCGTACCCGCGGCTTCGACAGTTGTGCCTGCCGCGCGCGAGGGTACTCCGATGGCGCCGGTCGCCAGTGCAGTCGTGGCGGCACAAGAAAGTTTGCGCACGCCAGTGGTGCATCCCACCGAACCCGTAAAGCCGCGCGCGAGAACTATCGATTCAAGTATCGTCTCCAACGCGATACGCAAATCGCCCCGCGCGGTCGCTGAAAAAGCCGTTGCCATGCAATCGCGCGTGGCCAGCATGCCGCCACCTCTCGAAGAAATGTCTTCTAGCGCACCGGTATCGCCAAGCCACGAGGCTTATACATCGGGAAATTCATCGACGTTGCAACCAGAGAAAATGCAGACTGCTCTTGCGCAGCCCGCCCCGACGAATGCGAACATCGTCGCGTTCAGCGCCACAACCATCGCGCGGCCAGCGGCCCCACCCGCACCAAGTCCGCCACCAGCTACCCCGGTGCCAGCACCTGCGCCCGCTCCCGCCATTGCGGATATTCCGTCTGATGCTGCGCCAGTAGTGATGGCCACTCCGTCACCCGAACCATCCATCATCATTGCGGGCAGATCAGCGCCGATGCCGGCACCCGCGCCGGCACCCGCATTCTCATCGTCAGTGAATCAAACGGACACCGCCAAACAGCCGAGCGATACGCCTGCGCAGGAACTCGCCAAGATCAATGCGCTGTTCGCGCAACACAACGACACTGAAGCGCAGCGCCGCCTGCTGCAATTCCATCGCGATCACCCGACCTGGAGTCTCGATCCATCACTGCGCGCGCGATTAGGCGAACCGTGAGCGCGATGCCGGAAACGCTGGCCCTGGACGGCTGCACGTGACCGCTATCGGCAAAGAAGCGTGTGCTGCAGACGGCTGTATCACGCCTGCGTCTACCTGATCGGTGCTGCGTAGATGACTCAATAAAAACAGACCTGCCAACCCGCGCAGGCCTGTCAGGCCGATCACATCATGGCGGGCCACTCAGAACGCAAAACCCTTCTGCACCTGCAACCAGAATCGGGTGGAATATTCTTCGTTGAGCAGCGCCGGGGTGTTGCCGACCGGAACCGAGATGCTGGCGTTGACAAGCCAGTTGTTGGGACCGTTCCAGTTCAGGCCGAGGCCAGCGCTGTTCATGCGAGCGCTGTTCGGGCCAGGGACAAAGGTGGTCTTGTACGGCTCGACATGGCCGCTGTCGACAAAGCCGCTGACCTGCCATGCGCCGGGCCAGGACAGCTCCAGGTGATGACGAAACTCGATCGTCACCAGGTTGCCCTGCGCGCCGGTGAGTTCGCCGACATCGTAGCCGCGCACCGTGTTCGGTCCGCCCAGGAAGAACTGTTCAGAAGAGTCCAGGTTCTTGCTGGCCCACTGGTCGGTGAAGCCGACATACAGCGCATTGTTGGTGCTTAGCGTCTGCAACCGCGACACGGACAGGTTGTAACGGTTGTAGCTGCCCGCCGTATTGGCGCTGATCGCATCGATGAACTGCGCCAGGTCGTTGTCGAACCTCAGATCGCCGTGGGTGGCGCTGACCATGTAGTTGAAATTGCCATGGTCGTCGATATGGTCGCCGGCCAGCGTGGCAGTCCACGAATCGGTATGGCGATTGGTGTCGATCGCAGTCACATCGACATCGTCGTTCAGTCGCTTGTGGTCGAACTCGATCTGGCCGTAGAGATTGCTCGTTGCGCTGCGGATGATCGGCTGCGAGAGATAGATGCTCTGCACCTGCGCGGTGCCGTGCGCGTGCAGATCCTGCAGGCCGTTGCCGAGCCGGTAGCTCAGTGCCGACACCGAGGCACCGATCGTCGTGCCCTGGCCATTGAGCAGGTACTTGTAGCCAACCCGGCCGTAGCTCATGTCGGCGCCGGAGGTAATCGCGTTGAGGTCGAGTACGTCGCCCTGATGCAGCAGGCTGTTGATATCGAAGGTGCCGGTGAAGCGCGCGCGACCGGTATAGGTGTTGCCGAAATTGTCCAGCCCGACGGTGCCGGAATAGCGCGGTGCCGGGGTGGCGGTTACCGCGAGATCGGACGTACCCGCCGTGGTGCCGGGACGCAGCACCGAACTGACGATCACGCCCGGAATATCCGACAGCAGCAGCAGGCTGCGATCGAGCGAGCCCTGCTCCACCGGCGCGCCCGGCGACAATGGGGACAGCGTGGCACGCAACGGGTGGTCGGACACGGTGCTCTGGTTGTCCAGGCTGACCGTGCCGTAGCGCGCTTCCACTACCGCGATGCGCACCACGCCGCCGCTCAGCGTCTGCGCCGGAACGTACGCGCTGTCCAGCGGATAGCCGAGCTGGTGGTAGACCTGCGTGATGCGCGCAGCCAGCACGTTGAGTTGCGTGAGCGTCAGCGTCTGGCCTTCGCTGGAGGCGACCTGCCGGTGCAGCAGATCGGTCGACACCAGCGTGTTGCCGGTGATTTCGATCTTCGTCACCTGGAACGGCACATTACTGTCCGCCGCACTTTCGGCCGGCCTTTGGATGGTTAACCCCGTGTTCGACGACGGAGTCGGCGTGGCCGTGCGTGGCGTCTGCTGCTGCAGGATCTGGCCGCTGTCCGGCGGCCGGGACTGCGCCTGCACTGCGCCGGTAGCGAACAGGCACGCCAGGCCGAGCGCGGAGAGGGGCGGAAAGGTGGAGCGCGTAGTCATAGCAAAATGCCGGAAGCCGAAGGGAGAGAAAAACCGGAACGGGCGTCGCGTGACGCTGCGTCCCGCAAACTGTCGTGTCGCCAGCTCACAGCGGTGCATCCGTCGGCAGCCGCACGCCACCATCGATCACCTTGAGCGCGATGCCGGGACGGAAGTCCGAACGCTTGACGTTGGGTTCGATCGGCTGTGTCTGGTCCTGGTTCTTTTTGTGATTGCCGGTGTAATCGCTCACCGTATCCGTCGTCGCCGTGCCATAAGGCGTGGCGATGGCGTGCGGCCACAACAGCGACTGTGCCTGTGCGATCGCGCCGTTGACGGCGCTGTTGCCGGTCGCATTGGTGATGTTGGCAGTGGTGGTGGTATCCGGATCGAGCACCACGTAGTTGCCGGCATCCGCGCCGGTGTCGGTGATGCCGTTCACGGCAATCGACTTGTTGTTGCCGACATTGGGATCGGAGAACAACGCGGTGAGGTAGTTGAAGCCCACCGCATCGCCCGGCAGCACGCCGGTAGTGTTCAGCGTGACGGTCGCGTTGCTGTTGCCGTCGAACTGCTTGTTCTTGCCGATGGCGTTGACCGTGATGCCCAGCGGCGTGACGTTGGCGGTGATGCCGGTCGGCTGCACCAGGATGTAATTGCCCGCATCGGCGCCGCTGATAGTCATCGCGGTGGTGATCGGCTTGTTGTTGCCGACGTTCTTGCTGTCGAATGTGCCGGCGGTGTCGTTGCCCAGTGCGACCGCATCGTTGCCGAACAGACCGGACAGCATCGAGCCGCTGAGCGTGTCGCCGGTGAGGCCGTTGTAGACGCGGTTGGTGCCGACCGTGCCGATCACCTGCAGCAGCGCCGGGGTAATCGTCAACGTATCGGTGCCACCGATGAAGGTGTAGTTGCTGGCCAGTGCGCTGCCGTCGCCTGTGAGGGTGAAGCCAGCCAGGCCACCCGGGGCGAACGGCAGGTTCGTACCGACGTTCTTGGTGGAAACCACGCCAGTGCCGCTCAAGGTCAGCGTTTCGCCGTTGACGCCGGTCAGCACGCCGCTGTTGCCGAACAGATTGGCGCTGGCGTCGGTGGCGCCATCGTAAGTGCGCGTGCCGCTGAGATTGAGAATGGCTGGAGTGATGTTGGCCGCCGTGGTCGCGGTGTTGTTGAAGGTGTAATTACCGAGGTCCGCACCGCTGCCGCTGATGCCGCTCACCGCGATCGCAATGCCGTTGCCGGCGTTGGGTGAGGCAAACGTGGCCGAGCCGTCGGTAAAGCTGAGCTGATCGCCCGGCAGCACGCCATTGCCGGTCAGGGCGACTGTCGCGGCGTTGCTGCCGTCGTAGGTCTTGTTGCTGCCGGTGGCCGTGATGTTGATCGCCAGCGGAGTGATGGTGACCCAGTCGTTGCTGATCGGGCTCAGTGTGTAATTGCTGGCGGTACCCGTACCGTTGCCCAGCGCCAGCGTGCCGAGGCTCTGGAACGGCTGCTGGCTGCCTACATTCTTGGTGGTCAGCACGCCGCTGCCGGTCAGTGTAAGCGTCTGCCCCGGAATGCCAGCCAGCGTACCGCCGGTGAGGAACAGACTGGCAGCCGCGTCGGGCAGGCCGTCGTAGACGCGTGTCGACTGCAGCACGATCGGCACCGGCGTGATCATCGCCGTGGCCGTCGCGCTGGTGTTGAGGATGTTGTAGTTGGCCAGGTCCGTACCGCTGCCGGCGATGCCGAGCACGTTGACGGTTTCGTTGCCCACGACGTTCGGATTGACGAAATTCGCCGAGCTGTCGGTGAAGCTCAGATTATCGCCCGCGATCACACCGTTGCCGGTCAGCGTGACCGCCGCGGTGCTGGTGCCGTCGTAAACCTTGTTCGCCGCTGCCGCGCTGACGGTGATATTCAGCGGCGTAACGTCGACCGTATCGCCCGCACCGGTCCCCAGCGTGTAGTTGCTGGCAAGACTGCCGTTGTTGCCACCCAACGTCAGCGAACCCAAGTTGGCGAAGTCCTCCAGGCCCGCGTTCTTGCTGTCCAGCACGCCGCTGCCGGTCAACGTCAAGGTCTGGCCCATGACGCCGGTGGCGAGTGTGCCGCCGGTGGTAAACAGGCTGGCGTCGGCGCCTGTGGTGCCGTCGTAGGGCCGCGTCGAGTTCAGCGTGATCAACTTCGGCAGAATGTCGGCCGTGGTGGTCGAGGTATTGCTGAAGCTGTAATTGCTTGCATCGGCACCGCTGGCGACGATGTTGTCGGTCGTCACGGTGATGCCGTTGCCGGCGTTAGGCGTCGCGAAGGTCGACGGGCCACCGCTGAAGTTGATCGTGTCGCCCGGCAGCACACCGGTATCGGTGAAGGTCACGGTCGCGGTATCGGTGCCGTCGTAGGTCTTGTTCGGTGCGGTCGTGGCCAACGAAATCGCCAACGGGGTGATGTGATACGCGTCAGTACCGCCGACCAGCGTGTAGTCGTTGGCATCGGTGCCGGCGCCGCCGACCAGGCCGAGCGTGCCCAGCGCCAGGGTATTTGGCGCGGTGCCCGCCGCGGTATAGGTGCCGACGTTTTTGCTGCCCGTGGTGCCGGTGCCGCCAACGGTCAGGGACTCGCTACCGATGCCGGTATTGATCGTGCCGAAATCGGCGCCGTTGGCATCGGTCATACCGTCGTATACGCGGGTGCCATCAAGATTGATGATCAACGGGTTGATCGTCACGCTGTCGGAAGTAAATGGCGACAGCGTGTAATTGCTGGCCGATCCGGTACCACTGACCAGCGCCAGCGTACCGAGACTATTGAAAGCCTGCGTGCCGACATCCTTGCCGTCCAGCACACCGCTGCCGGTGAGCGTCAGTGCCTGGCCCGCGACGCCGGTGTTCACGGTGAACAGGCTGGCATCGGCATCGGTTGTGCCGTCATAAAGACGGGTCGAGTTCAGCGTGATCGGGCGCGGCGTGATGTTCGCCGCGGTCACTGCGCTGGTGTTGAAGGTGTAGTCGCCGGCGGTGACCGCAGCGCCGTGGGCAGCGGTGTTGGCGACGTTGATGAGGATGCCGTTGTTGACATTCGGATCGGCGAAGGCCACCGAGCCGAAGGTGTAGGTCAACGTGTCACCCGTTGCCAGCGGCGTCGATGGCGACAGACCCACGGTCAGGCCGGGATCCGCCGTGGTGCCGTCATAGATCTTGTTGGCACCGGTGGCAATGATGGTGATGGCCAGCGGCGAGATCGTCGCGGGGATGCCGCTCTGCTGCACCAGGTTGTAATTGCCGGAATCCGTGCCACTGATGCCAGCGGCGGTCGTCACGCTGGTCGCGTTCACGTTTTTGCTATTGAACGTGCCCTTGGTCGGATTGGTGAGCGTCACGACATCGCTGAGCAGCACGCCGCTGAGCTGGGCACCGCTGATGACGGCGGCGGTGGTGCCGTCGTAGATCTTGTTCGCGGCGGAGCCGTCGATCACGGTCAACGTGGCCTTGGTGATGACGAATTTGTCGGTTCCCCCCACCAAGGTGTAGTTGGTGGCGATTGCTCCGTTCCCGGCCGAGACCAGCCCCAGACTGCCCAGCTGGAAATTGGCGGGCGCGGCAGACGCGGCGGTATAGGTGCCTACGTTCTTGCTGCCGGTCACGCCGGACCCATCGACGGTCAAGGTGTCACCGTTGAGGCCGGTGAGCGTGCCGAACAGATTGCCGTTGGCGTCGGTCAGGGCGTCGTACACGCGGGTGCCGCTGAGGTTGAGCACGTACGGCGTAATCACGCCATTGAAGCCCTGGCCGCTGGTCGGCAGGACGTAGTTGGCCAGGTTGGTACCCGAGTTCGCCAGGAAGTCCGATGAAACCAGGGTCGAATCGACCTCCAGATTGTTGCCGGCATTGGGCGACGCATAGTTGGCGGTCGCCGATTGCGGGACGGTCGCGCCCTGGCCGGCAACGAAGCCGCCAAGCGTGTAATCAGCGGCAGTCAACGTGGCCGAGTTGCTGCCGTCGTAAGCCTTGGTCGGCGTGCCGGTGATGTTTGCGGTCAGCTGCCGCGGAGTGATCGTGGCAGCCAGTGGGCCCGGCTGCACCAGTGTGTAATTACCCGAAGCTGTGCCGCCGATGGCAAAGCCACTGGTGTTGACCAGTCGATTGCCGGCGTTGACGTTGTTGAACACGCCGGTACCGATCGTCGACAGATCGACGTTCGCCGTATCCTGGGCAAACACGCCGCTCAGCGCGGCCGCAGCGGTATCCAGCGTGGCGGTGTTGGTCGCGTCGTAGGGCTTGTTTTCGGCGGTGACGCCAGTAACCGTGATGGACTTGGCCGTGATGTTGGCGAACAGGCCGGTCGGCTGCATCAGGTTGTAGTTGCCGGCCTGCGTGCCGCTGATCGTGAAGCCGCTCGCGGTCACGGTCAGGCCTGTGCCGACATTCACTTGCCCGAACTGGCCCGAATTACCGGAAGTCGACAGGGTCACGTCGCCCGCATCGGTATCGACCAGCCCCGCCAGCGCAGCGTTGGTGACATTCAAAGGATCGGCGTTGGTGGTGTCGTACACCTTGTCGGTGCCGTAGACGCCGGTGATGAACAGCGGCGCCGGGGTGATCGTGCCGGAGCCGGTCGGCGCGTAATCCAGAACGTAGTTGGACTTCAGTGCGCCACCCGTGCCGGTGTAGTTGTTGCCGGTGAGCGTGCCGCTCACCGTCGTGGCGCTGACGTTGGGCGTGTTGTAGTTGAACGCTGCCGTCGGCGTGATGGTGAAGCTTTCGCCGGCCACGCCGGTAGCGACGGTGAAATTGGCCGAGTTCAGTTGCGCGCTACTGGTGCCGTCATAGACCTTGGTGATGCTGCCGAGTGTGACGGTCAGCGGCCGTTGCGTGATCGAGCCCGTGCCATAAGCGATCACCGGATAGGTGTAGTCGCCCGGATCGCTGCCCGGGGCAAAATTGAAGTCGGCCTCCGCCAGGGTGGCAGTGAGCGCGATGCCCGTGCCGGCATTCTTGTTGGCGAACGTGCCGTCGATATTCTGGTTGATCACGGCGCTGTCGCCGTTCACAAAGCCGGACAGAACAAAATTGCCCGGCAACAGGGTGATATCGGTGGTGCCGTCGTAGACCTTGGTCGCGCCATTGATGCTTGCGGAAATGCCGAGGGGCGCCGGAACGATGGTGCCGAGGCCGTTGAATACCAGCGGCAGGATGTAGTTCGATGCTATGGCACCGTTGGCGAACGTCAGATTACCGGCAGTGAGCGTGGCTGTTACGTTTTGCGTGCCGACGTTGACCGTGGCGTAAGCACCGGAATACGTCCCGTTATTGACGGTGATCTGTTCGCTACCGATCGCGCCACTCAAGCCCAGGTTGTTCTGCGTCAGCGTGGCCGTGTTGTTGCCGTCGTAGGTCTTGGTCGGATTGTTGACGATGGCCGTGTCCAGCGGTGCCGGGGTGATCGAGCCGGCGCCGCTAACGGTCGCGGGGAAGCTGTAGTTGGAAAGCTTCGTGCCTGAGCCAACCGCAAAGTCGGACGCCTGCAACGCGGTCGTGACCGTCGTCGCATCCAGCACATTCTGGCTGTTGTACGTGCCCGACGCCTGCGCAACGGAGACGCTCTGGCCGGCGATAAATCCGCTAACGTCAAAGTTGCCGGTAGTCAGGTTGGCGGCATCGGTACCGTCGTAGATCTTGGTAGGTGCGTTGGCGGAATCGAGGGCGATCGTCAGCATCTTCGGCGTGATGTTGGCGGTCAGCACAAGCTGCGAAAGGGTGTAGTTGCCTGTGCCTGTGCCGGCGAGGTTGAAACCGGAGGTGGTAACGGTCAGGGCGTTGCCGACGTCGGACTGGCTGAAGCTGCCGGCGGCGCTGCCATCGGCCAGCGTTACCGTGGTGTCGCCGGCGACCAAGCCCGACAGAGTTGCCCCGCTCACGTCGAGGGCCGCGGTGGTGGTGCCGTCGTAGATCTTGTTGGCGGCGGTGGCATCGATCACCGTCAGCGCCTTCGGCGTAATGTCCGCGCTCAGGCCTTGTGGGGCGAGCAACATGTAGTTGTTTGCCGCGCTACCGCCAATGCTGAAGGTGGCGAGGTTGGCGATGACGGTGAGATTGTTGCCGACATTGGCCTGGCTGAAATCTCCCGTAGCACCGGCAGCATTCAACGTGACGTTGCCGTTATCGACGGGAATCACGCCGCTCAGCGCTGCATTGGTCGTGTTGAGCGCGTCGGTGGTCGTGCCGTCGTAAACCTTGTCGGTTGCCAGCAGATTGAGGATATTCAGCGGCGCCTGCGTGATGGTGCCCGGACCGGTCGCGGTGGTCGGCAGGATGTAGTTGGCGAAATTGGTGCCGGCGTTGGCGGTGAAGTTGGTCGGTCGGAGCGTGGCCGTGATGGTCTCAGGGCCCGCATCGACACCGGCATAGGCGACCGAGCTGGGCTGGCTTACCGTCGCGCCCTGCCCGGCCACGAAATTGAAGCTGTAGTTCGATGAATTTAACGTCGCCGTGGTGGTGCCGTCGTAGACCTTGGTTGGATTGCCGACAATGGTGCCGATCAGTTGCAACGGGTTGATGGTGCCGATATTCGCGCTCTTGGCGCCTGCGGCGAACTGGTAGCCGTAAGCGGTAAGGCCGCCCGTCGTGGTGACACTGAATGACGTCGGGCTGGCCGCACTGGTCACGCTGATGCCCGTGGCCGCATTCGATGAGGCGTAGGTGCCCGACAATGCCAGGGCATTGAGCGCATCGCCGTTGACCAGGCCGCTGGTGGTGACATTGCCGAGGGCAAGCGTAGCGGCGGTGGTGCCGTCGTAGGTCTTGGCGACATTACCGGTCAGGCCGGTAATCGTGATGGTCGGCGCGAGGCTGTACAGAAAGCCATTGCCAGTGCCCAGCGCGGCCGTGCCGAATGGCGCGTTGTACTGGACGAAGCTGGGTGTGAGGCCACCGGCCGTATCCAGTGTGGGATTGGTCGAATAGATCAACCAGTTGCCGGCCGTCGTCGTCACCGCCGCGGCGCCCGCCGCGTTGGTGAAGTTCGCGCTGGTGCCGAGCGTGGCGCCCGTGCCGCCGGTGACCGATCCGCCCGCGGCGATGGCGAGGTTGCCGCCGATCGCATGCATCGCCACCGTGGCCGCGCTGTTCACCGCGGCGCCGACGTTGATCGCACCCGCCGCCGTGTTCATCGTTACGCCCGTGTCCGCCTGGGTGGCAGCGTTGATGCTGATCGGGCCCGTGGCAGCGGTCAGGTTCAAGCCGCCAGCGCCGGTGATGGTGTCATTGACCGCGATGCCGTGATACGCCGACAGCGTCAGGCTGGCAGCCGCATTGGTCCAGGCGATATCCGTATTGACGTTGATATCGCCGGCGGTGGTCCCGCTGGTCACCGGCGTACCGAAGCCGCCTGTTGGCGCACCGGTAGCCGAGGTGGTGAGCGTGACGCTAGTCCCGCCGTTCAGTGCGGCATCGAGCGCAGTCTCATCGCCGGGGTTGATATCGAGGTCGGTGGGATCGACCAGCCAGGTGCCCGCTTTGCCGGCTTTCGCACCGGCCGTGATCAATGCACTGCTGGCCAACTTGAAGTTGGCCGCCGAGGTTTCAATCGAGCCGCCGTTGCCGCCGTTCGGCGCGCTGGCGTCGAGCGTGCCACCGACATTCACGGTGCCCGAAGCCATGCCGCCGAGCAGGGTGATGGTGCCGTTGTGGTTTTCCACCGTCTGCGCGCGCACCACGCCGGTGTTGTTGACCAGGCTGGCCAACAGCGCATCTTTGGCGCCGGCGGTCATGATCACCTGGCCACCATCTGCCTGGATGATCTGGCGGTTTTCGGCCAGGTTGTCCAGCGTGCTCTGGTCCACCTGCAGGTGCAGTAGCTGGTTGCCCTGGAAGGTGAGTGTTTCGGCCGAGCCGGCACCGAGCGCGACCGTACCGAGCCGCGCACTGACCACCCCCTGGTTGGATACCTGGTTGCCCAGCAGCGCGATGTAACCGCCGTCGGCCGCGTTCAGCGTGCCCTGGTTGACCACGCTGCCCTTGCCGTTACCGCTGAAGGTACGTGTGTTGGAGCCGAGGTCGCTATCGTTGACGTCCAGCGTGGAAGCGACCAAGCCGCCGACATTCACCTGCGCGCCCTTCCCGAAGATGATGCCATTCGGATTGATCAGCCAGACCTGACCATTGGCATTGAGATGCCCGAGGATCGTGCTGCCCGTACTGCCAAGAATGCGATTGACCGCAATCGAACTCGAACCCGGCTGCACAAAATCAACAGTCTGATTGGATCCGATGTTGAAGCTTTGCCAGTTCAGCGAAAGGTTCTGGCTGCTCTGCTGGATCGTCGTGGTGTTTCCGCTCTGGGTGATCTGGCCCGAGCCTGCCGTGATCTGCCCACCCGTTGCGCTGGCGCACGCCAGCCCGGTCATACCCAAGTACATCGCCAGTACCGAAAACCATGCCGTACGAGGACCCATTAGCTTTGCACGGGAAGGCGCGGGCGAGGTGCTGCGAGCAAACTCACACGCCGGAACCCACTGTGCGCTGGATCGATTCCAGCACAGGCGATAGACATGATTCATGATGGAATTCCCCTTGTATGGACATCAGATGGGCTCCTAACTCCATCAATGGCTCAAGCGTTTTCCAGCATTTGCTTGTATAGCCGTGGACCGCGGACCCCCAGCCACTACTATAAATCAAGTATTGAAGAATGTGACTATTTTCACAAAATTTCACTTTCCCATTCAGCTACTTGAGCTTCCCCTCTGGCATGGACATATGCCTAATTCATTTACGGGTATGCAGCCATCAAGCTGAGCGCGGGCAGTTTGGTGCGCGCCTATGGCGACACAGGGGCGGAATGCCTGCGACCGCCGATTGTCGCGATGAGCCAGCAATTAGGCGTGCACTACGATTTCGCCGAATTGACGTTGTTCAAAGCACGCGGAAAGGAGTGGCAAGCAGATATCGACAGCGGAAAGTTTTGACGCCGATGGCGTCCAGCTGCAACAGCAATTGCCAGAAAACCGAGTTGCCGAGGTGCAGGCGCGCATCGTCGACATCAGCCACGAGCGAAGCGCGGCCAGGCGACTGGATTGAATCGGCGACCAGACGCCCCACCTTCAATGGCAATGTCCACGTTCGGTACAAAGTTTCGCTGCCTGGCGAGACCGCGCCGCGCATCATCGATCCACTCTGCGAGAACTCATGAGCGATTCCGCCAACGACAAACCCCGCTCCGTTCGCCAAATCGGCGCATTGCGCCTGCTCTGGCCATTCCTCAAACCGCATCGCGCACTGGCGATCGGCTGGCTGGTGTTTCTGGGGTTGTCTTCAGGTGCGACGCTGGTATTGCCGATGGCACTGCGGCAGATGATCGATCGGGGTTTCGGCAACTCAAGCATGGTCGTCATCAATGCCACTTTCCTTGGCTTGTTCGGCGTGTCCCTCGTGCTGGCCGTGGCCACTGCAGCACGTTATTTCTGCATCGCTCTGCTCGGCGAGCGGGCGCTGGCTTCGCTACGCGAGAAACTCTACACCCATGTCATCCGACTGGACGTCGGCTTTTTTGAGCGCAGCCGCGTCGGCGAACTGATCTCGCGATTGGGTACAGATACTGAAGTAGTGCAAGCACTGATCGGTTCGGGTATCTCGGTTTCTTTGCGCAGCGCTGTCATGCTGGTGGGCTGCATCGTCGCGATGACATGGACCAGCCCGAAGCTTGCCGGCCTTACAGCCTTGGTTATTCCCGCAGTAATGCTACCGATTCTTATCTTCGGCCGGCGCGTGCAAAAGCTCTCACGTGCCAGCCAGGACCGTCTCGCTGATGCCGCCGCCATTGCCAATGAGACGCTCAACGCCGCACCAGCGGTAAAAGCGTATTCACGTGAAGACATCGAGAGCGAGCGCTACAGCAGCGCGATTCGGCGTGCGTTGAGCACTGCACGCGAGCGCATCGGCATGCGTTCATTACTCACCGCCGCGGTGATTGTGTTGATATTTGGCGCGATCACTTTGGTGCTGTGGGTGGGCGCGCGCGAAGTGATGGCTAAAACTCTCGATCCCGGTGTGCTCGGCCAATTTGTGGTCTACGCGATTTTAGCCGCTGGGGCGGTCGCAGGCCTCAGCGAGGTCTGGGGCGACGTGCTGCGCGCCGCCGGCGCCATGGGACGCATTGGTGAGCTGTTCAATGAAAAGGCAGACGTCGCCAGCCCGGCACAACCGATCAACCTGCCCCGCCCGATTCGCGCTGCGCTGCGGTTCGAGCATGTGGCATTTAACTACCCCACGCGCCCCGATGCCCCTGCACTGCACGACTTTGATCTGACCATCCAGCCCGGTGAAACGGTAGCTCTGGTTGGCCCGTCCGGCGCCGGCAAAAGCACCGTGCTGGCGCTACTGCTGCGTTTCTACGATCCGCAGTCCGGCCGTATCACGCTGGACGGCATAGACCTGCGACAACTGGCACTGCCTGAACTGCGCGGCGCTATCGCATTAGTGCCGCAGGAAACGGTGATTTTCGGCGGCAGTGCCGCGGACAACATCCGCTTCGGCCGCCAGACGGCCAGTGATACCGAGGTGCGCGAAGCGGCGCGTGCAGCCGAAGCGCATGAGTTCATCAGTGCGATCGGCGATGGCTACGATGCCGCCTTGGGTGAACGCGGTGTGCGCCTGTCCGGCGGACAGCGCCAGCGCATTGCGATCGCCCGCGCCATCCTGCGCGACGCACCGCTGCTGTTGCTGGACGAAGCAACCTCGGCACTCGATGCGCAATCCGAGGCGGCTATCCAGCAGGCGCTGGAACGGCTGGAAAAAGGCCGCACCACGCTGGTCATCGCCCATCGCCTTGCTACCGTCAAACGCGCCGACCGTATCGTGGTGATGGATGGTGGCCGCATCGTGGCGCAAGGCACCCACGAAAATCTGCTCGCCGAAGGCGGGCTGTACGCTGAGCTGGCGCGACTGCAGTTTGTGGCCTGAAGGACCTCGAAAAGCCCGGTCTTGAAGTCATGACTAAGCCATGATCAAAAAAGGGGTCGGTTTATTTATCACCGACCCTTCTACCTTGAAATAAATGAACCCGACCCATTTCTAGCCGTGACTTCCGGCAGTGTCAGGCGGGTCATATCCCCTCCAACATGATTGGTTTACACGGGAGATAGTCATGGAAAGACCTTATATGCGACGGTTACTGGTATCGGGTATTGCGCTGGCATTGGCTGGCACCAGCCTTGGCGGCATGGCGGCTCCAACGACGACGGCCAACGCTCTGGCGCCAACCCAGCTGCCGCGCGGCGTGGTGCCAAGCCATTACGACGTGTCCATCGTGCCGCATGCGGCTTCGATGAACTTCGATGGCCAGGTCACCATCACCGTCAATGTGCAGAAGCCGACGCCCAGCATCACCCTCAATGCCATCGACATGGCGTTCTCCAAGGCGACTCTGAGCTCGGTCGACGACAAGCCGGTGGCCACACCGAAGGTAACGGTGGACGCCCAGACGCAGACGGCGACTTTTACCTTCGCCAAGCCGGTGGCCGCGGGCAGCTACAAGCTGGCGATGACTTACACCGGCAAAATCGGCACCCAGGCCAACGGCCTGTTCGCGCTGGACTATGACACCAAGGCCGGCAAGCAGCGCGCGCTGTACACGCAGTTCGAGAACTCCGATGCGCGCCGCTTCATTCCGTCGTGGGATGAGCCAGCCTACAAGGCCACCTTCAACCTCGATGTCACCGTGCCGTCCGACGAGATGGCGGTGAGCAATATGCCCGCCGCATCGACCACCAAGCTGGCCAACGGCATGAGCCGCGTCACTTTCCAGCCGTCACCGAAGATGTCCACCTACCTACTGTTCTTCGGTCTTGGCCAGTTTGATCGCGCAACCACTTCCTCCGACGGCACCGAGATCGGCGTGATCGCGCAGAAAGGCGCCGTCGGCCAGGCCGACTTCGCGCTCAAGTCGGCGAAGGACGTGCTGCACGAATACAACCAGTATTTCGGCGTGCCGTTTCCACTACCCAAGCTGGATAACATCGCCGCACCGGGCCAAAGCCAGTTCTTCAGCGCGATGGAAAACTGGGGCGCCATCTTCACCTTCGAGTACAGCCTGCTGCTGGATCCGGCCATCGCCACGCAATCGGACAAACAGGAAGTGTTTGGTACCGCGGCGCACGAGATGGCACACCAGTGGTTTGGCGATCTGGTGACCATGCGCTGGTGGGACGACCTGTGGCTCAACGAGGGCTTTGCCTCGTGGATGGCCAGCCGCACCACCGAAAAGCTACATCCCGAATGGAACACCAAGCTGGATGCCGTCGACGTGCGGGAAAGCGCGATGTTGCGCGACGCAATCGCCACTACGCATCCCATCGTGCAGCACATCGCGACCGTCGAGCAGGCTAGTCAGGCCTTCGACACCATCACCTACTCCAAGGGTGAAGCAGTCATCACCATGCTCGAAGGCTACGTGGGCGAAGACGCCTGGCGCGCCGGTGTGCAGCGCTATATCAAGGCCCACGCCTATGGAAACACGGTGTCCGATGATTTGTGGAGGGCCATCGATGCCACCGGCGACAAGCCAATCACCGCCATTGCGCACGACTTCACCCTGCAGCCGGGCATTCCGCTGATCGCCATCGATGCCGAGAGCTGCCAGGGCGGCGACACCACGCTATCCCTGAGCCAGGGCGAATTCACCCGCGACCGCCCCGACAAGAAGCCCCTGCGCTGGCACGTCCCGGTGATCGCCCAGTCCATTGGCCGCACATCGGTGACAACTCTGGTAGTGGACGGTCACGGCAACCTCAAGGTCCCCGGCTGTGGTCCAGTGGTGGTCAATGCCGGCCAAAGCGGTTATTACCGAACGCTCTATTCACCGACAGCGTTCAGTGCGCTGAGCCAGTCCTTCACCAAGTTGCCTGAGATCGACGAGCTGGGCTTGATGAGTGACACCTGGGCGCTGGGCATGGCGGGTCTGCAGCCAGCCTCCGACGTACTTGATCTCGCCCAGCGCGTACCCGCTGATGCCAGCCCGGAAATGTGGGAAGAAGTCGCCGGCGTGTTGTCGGGACTGGATAACTACTACAAGGGCGATGACGCGCGTCAGGCTGTGTTGCGCAAGTTCGCCATTGCACGCTTGTCACCGGAGTTTGCCCGCGTCGGCTGGACCTTGAAGGCTGGCGAAAGCGGTCCGACCAAGATCCTGCGCACCGAACTCATCAGCACGCTGTCGCAGCTGGGCGACCCGGACGTGATTGCCAAGGCACGTGACTACTACGCCCATCCGGACACCATGCCGGCGGAGCTGCGCAAGTCCATCCTCTACGTCGTGGCCAGTCACGCCGATGCCACCACCTGGGACAAGCTGCACACCCAGGCCAAGGCCGAGACCACGCCGCTGATCAAGGACGAACTCTACAGTCTGCTATCGACCAGTGAGGACGAAACCCTGGCCAAGCGCGCCCTGGATCTCGCCCTCACGCCCGAACCTGGCGCCACCACCAGCGCAGGCATGATCTCCGGCGTCTCACGCCACCACCCGGACCTGGCCTTTGACTTCGCTGTGGCCCATCGCACCCAGGTCGACAAACTGGTCGACTCCACCTCCAGCAGCCGCTACTACCCGGGCCTGGGCGGCGCATCGATCGATCCAGCGATGATCGGCAAGATCGAGGCGTATGCAAAAGCACACATCGCTATCGGCTCGCGCCGCGTCGCCGACACCGTCGTCGCCGGCATCCGTTATCGCATGATGATTCGCGAAAAGCGCCTACCGGCCATCGATGCATGGTTGAAGAAAAGCGGCGGGTGATGTTGCTGTAGCAAGAACAAAAAAGCCCCGCAATGCGGGGCTTTTTTATGTCGCACGGCGCTAAACGGTAGTTGGTGCACAAGACTTAATGCACTCACGTCGTTAACCTTTTAGGCATACCAAGCACGCTAACTCATAGATAAGCAAGTCCGGCTTGCCGGAGAAATATTCCGAAAGCAGGACCGGATGAAAGGCCTTCGCGGGCAACCGAGTTAAAACTTGCTAAGGAGGCCGATGCCATGGCGCCTATGGCTCGCATGTCCTCTTGCTCTGACCGGCGGTGTGAAACAGCAGCACTGGTAACGATCTCGCTGACCACAATCGGCACCAGTGCCGATGGCGATGGCAGCTGATCCGACTCGACATTGCGTGAGTCATTTCAATTTTGATGCCCACAAACGTCATGGAGAGATCACAGCAGGCACGCGGGTCGAACGAATTGAACGAGCTGAACAACCAATCTGGGGTCGAGACCACCGATAGCGATGTCTCTTTACAACCCGAAGGTGCGCCCACATGGGCATGTGGGGATGTAGGAATGGCTATCAAGCTCTTATGGTTCGGATTGCCACTTATTCATGGCGTAACTGCTGTGTTCGTCTCGCAGCTACTTTGATTGACGTGGTATCTGCCTCTGACGATGCATTAGCAAACTGAACGCGCGATGGGTTGACGGAGATTCATTTAAAGGGTGTCGATGCAACCATTAACGCGAGCGCCCATGCCACGGTGATCGCAAGTAAACGAATTCCTTTCATTGCGCCTATCCTTTTACAGATGCTCCAATGATGCCGGATATGTTCACCAGAATATCGGCACGCATGAAATCAGCGGCTAATTATTTCACGGCGAAACGGCGTCTTCAAACTGCGGACGCCCTGCTGCGCGCTTCAAACGCGCTGCCCAGCGCCGCAACGATGGTGCGTATCTGCTCGACATCGCTGCGCCACTCACCATCCTGCATATCGGTCAGCAACGGCGGTTGCCATTGCATGGCGGAGGGGTGCTGGCATTTAGCCGACGCATGAAATTCGCGGGCACCGGTGACCGCCAGCAGCTCGCCGATATTCCGGGCACTCACCCCAGCGCCTGGCATCACGGCAATGCGAGCAGCCGATAACTCGACCAGTTGACGAATCAACGTCGCTCCCTCGATCGCACTGGCCTGTGCGCCCGAAGTCAGTACACGCTCGCAGCCGAGTGCGATCACGTCCTCCAATGCCGATAGCGGATCGCGCGTGAGGTCGAACGCCCGATGGAAGGTCACGCCCGAGTCGCCTGCTGCTGAAATCAGCGAACGACAGCGCGGCATGTCGACTTGACCGCCGGCATCGAGCACACCGAGTACAACACCATCGCAACCCGCCCTGACGCAGGCTTCGATGTCGCGCAACATGGTTTCGCATTCAAGATCGCTGTAGAGAAAATCGCCAGCACGCGGGCGGATCAGCACATATAGCGGGATCGTGAGCTGTTCGCGTGCCAATGTAATCTGCGCCGACGATGGCGTAAGGCCGCCCAGCTCCAGCGCCGTGCAAAGCTCAATGCGCCCTGCTCCACCCTCCTGCGCTGCCAGCGCGGAGGCGACGGAGTTCGCAGCGATCTCCAGTATCATGAATTGCTCGTCGTGTAGACGCTTTGCGACGGAATCAGGCCGTCCTGCTTCTTGGCATCGCACACGGCGTAGGAGAAGCCGTGCTGGATTGCCCAGGCGCCGACCTGGCCATGCTTGTTCATGGCCAGAAAGCCGACCTGCAGATCCTTCGTCATGGTCGGCCGACGGCGGATGATGCGCATCACTGCCTCGCGGCAGGCGTCCTGCGGCGAGCGTCCCTGACGCATCAGTTCAACGACGAGGAAACTGCCAGCATTGCGAATCACTTCCTCGCCGACGCCGGTGGAGGTCGCTGCGCCGACCTCACCATCCACGTACAGGCCGGCGCCGATGATCGGACTGTCGCCGACGCGGCCGCGCAGTTTCCATGCCATGCCACTGGTGGTGCAGGCACCGGCCAGCCGGCCCTGCGCGTCGATGGCGAGCATGCCGATGGTGTCGTGGTTACCGGCGCCGCCGGGCATGCCCGTTTTGCTGTTATTACCGGTGCGGCCGTAGTCCTGCACCTCGCTGTTGATCGATGGTTTGTAACGCGCCGTCTTCAGCCATTCGTGCCAAGCCTTTTCGGATTCCGGTGTCAGCAGCTCCTGCTTTTTGAAACCCTGCTCCAGCGCAAACTGCAGCGCGCCCTCACCCACCAGCAGCACATGCGGCGTGCGCTCCATCACCATCCGCGCCACGCAAATGGGATGTTCGATATGTTCGATCGCAGCGACTGCGCCACAGTTACCATCGGCATCCATGATGCTCGCATCGAGGGTGACGTGGCCATCGCGATCCGGATAGCCGGCCTTGCCGACGCTGTGGTTCTTCAAATCGGACTCTGGCACCTGCACGCCAGTTTCGACCGCATCCAGTGCATGACCGCCCTTACCAAGCACCGTCCATGCCGCCTGATTCGCCGTCACACCGAAATCCCAGGTCGACACCACGCGTGCGCCGGAAAACGGCTGTGCTGCAGCGGCCTGGTTCGCCGCCAGCTTGCTGCCCCACGCAAGCGCCGAAGCCGATACGCCAAGCAGCGACGCCTTCAGGAAGTTTCTGCGACCGGTCATGCAAAGCTCCATCAACGGAAAATAAAAAAACCCCGCGTAGTGTGCGGGGTTCTTTTATGCGTCACAACACAGACGTCAGATCAGGCTGCCGCCTCGACAGCAGAAGCCTGGGCACCCTTCGGACCTTGGGTCACTTCGAACTGCACGCGTTGGCCTTCCTGCAGGCTGCGAAAGCCCTTGGTATTGATGGCCGAAAAATGGACGAAAACGTCATCCCCACCGTCCTCAGGCGCGATGAAACCGAAACCTTTGGCGTCGTTAAACCACTTGACCGTACCGAAACGCATTGCGTGAACCTCTGGATCATGGATTGGGTGCGCCAGGTGCGCGCTGAACCACCATATCTCCCCTGGTTCGCCGCCCCGACAGGTCGAAAAATATCAACATGACCGGCATCAACGCAATATCCAGCGACTAGGAAAATACCCTAGGAGCCTGTCGGGCTTTGGCGGTCGAGGCGAAAATTCGGCCGTGCGAGGACAGATTTTTGGCGATTCGCCGGCGCATAGTGGTGCTATGGGCCAAGAGTCGACGGAAATATGGACCGCACGGTCGGATTTGCAGTGCGGCCAGCTAAAGTCCGACAAGCTTCTAGGTCGTGACGGCACCCTCAGTTTGCAGCAGCGCTGCGAGGATGCGCGGCACCTCCGCCGTGGCAGCAGCCAGATGTGCAAAGATTTCATCGATACTGATTTCCGCCTCGTCACCGCATCCGGCCGCAAAATTGGCCACCAGCGCCAGGCATGCGTACTCAAGCGACAGCTCGCGTGCCAGCGACGCCTCTGGCATGCCGGTCATGCCCACCAGATCGCAGCCGTCGCGCTTCATGCGGGCGATCTCGGCACGAGTTTCCAGCCGTGGTCCTTGCGTGGCGCCGTAGCAGCCGCTGGCGATCACCGCGATACCGGCCTTGCCGGCCGCTGCCAGCAAAGTCTGACGCAGCGACTCCGTATACGGCTCACTGAAATCGATGTGCTTCACCTCAGCGCCCTCGACATCGCAGAAGCTGGTGTAACGCCCGTGCGTGTAATCGATGATCTGGTCAGGCACCACGATCACGCGCGGCCCCATGTCCACACGGATGCCACCCACCGCGTTCACGCCAATGACCTGACGCGCGCCGAGGCTATGCAATGCCCATAGGTTGGCACGGTAATTCACCCGATGCGGCGGCAGACTGTGGCTCTCGCCGTGACGCGCAAGAAACGCGACACGCTTGCCGGCGAAATCGCCGATCACCACGTCACCCGACGCCGGACCATAAGGCGTGTCCACCGAATGGCGCTCGGTGTTTTCCAGGCCCGGAAAGTTGTACAAGCCACTGCCGCCGATGACAGCGAGATCGATTGCGCTCATGCTTAGCCCTCCTTCAATGCATAGATGGCCGGCAAGTTGCGCCCTTGTTCGTGGTAATCCATGCCGAAACCGAATACGTAGCGGTCGGGCAATTCGATGCCATGGAAGTCCGCGGTGATGCCTTCAGCCAGGCGATCATGCCGTTTGGTGCAGAGGCTGACGATAAGCACACGTTTGGCACCCCGCTGGTAACAGTCGTCACGCACGGCCTTCAGCGTATGGCCTTCGTCAAGAATGTCGTCGACCAGCAACACCACGCGATCGACCAGGGATACCTGCGGCTCACGCAGCCAGTGCAGCTCGCTGCCGGTGGTTTCACCGCGGTAGCGAGTCGCGTGCACGTAGTCGAATTCGAGATCGGTGCGGATAGCTAACGCCAGCTGTCCAGCGAAGATCAGAGCTCCGTGCATGACAGTGAGAAACACGGCACGTTCGCCATTCAAGGCGACATCGATCCGATGCCCCATCTCGGCGATGACAGCGTCGATCTCGCTGCGGTCGTGCAGCAGGTCAGCGCCGACCAGGGCGTCAGCGAGCGATGGTGTGGGCGTATTCATGCATTTCCCCGATCGGCGTTCAGCGCCGTGATGCGCGCGACGAAACGATCGCGCTGCGGATTGTTGAGAAGGCCAGCCCAGCTGGCGCCGATGGCACCGCGCAAGGCCGCGAGCTGTGGCGGCATCGATGCAGCGGCCGCGGGTAAAGTTATTTGGTTCTGCACTGCGGCAATCGCCTGCTCCACCACATGGGGGAAACAGGCCAGCACCAGGTCGCAGCCGGCATCGAGATGGGCTTGTACGCGCTCACCCACGCTGCCAGCCGCACCGGCAGCCGCCATGCTGATGTCGTCGCTGATTACCGCGCCGGCAAAACCCAGCTCACCGCGCAGGATCTGCTCAATCCACACGCGCGAATAGCCGGCGGGCTGTGCATCCACGGCTGGATAGGTGACGTGGGCCATCATCACCGCCTCGACTTTGGCCTCGATGCATTCGGCGAACGGCAGCAGATCGTCGCGACGAATCGTATCCAGGTCGCGCGGATCGATCGCTTGCGCCTTGTGCGTATCGGCGGCGACTGAGCCGTGCCCGGGGAAATGTTTGAGCACGGCCGCCATGCCTCCTAGATGCATGCCACGTACATAAGCCTGTGCTAGCTCGGCGGTAATGACCGGATCGGCGTGGAACGCGCGCAAACCGATCGCTGCGTTGCCGCGCGCCAAGTCGACCACCGGCGCAAAACTGAAATCCACACCACTCGCACGTAACTCGCTGGCCATCACCCAGGCATGTTCCTCGGCCAGTCGTACCGCCTCCACGGGATCGCGATCGTAGACCTCTCCAATGCTCGCCAACGCGGGCAAGCGGCTGAAACCGTCGCGGAAGCGCTGCACCGGGCCGCCCTCCTGATCGACCGCGATCAATAACTCGTCACCGCCGGTCTCACGGATCGCATCGCAGAGCGCGACCAGCTGTTCGCGACTGGCATAGTTGCGCGCAAACAGCAGCACGCCGACGACACCCCGTGCCGTCAGCCAGGGCTTTTCGTGTTCGGCCAGCTCCAAGCCGGCGACACCAATCATCAGCATGTGGCGTCCTCGGCAGCGCGTTCGACCGGCGACCACTGCCGGTACGGATGGGCGATCAGGTTGACGTTGTAGTAGCGCTTTAGCGCGCTCACTTCCGCACCGAGCCATACCGGATGCGGAAATGACGCGTCGATGGCCGGCAACTCAATCTCGGCGACGACAAGGCCTTCGTTCTCACCGAGAAATTCATCGACCTCGAACAATGCATTGCCGACGTGCACGTGGTGCCGGATCTTTTCCACTACGCCATCGCACAGCGTGGCCAGCAGCGCCTGCGCATCGGCTAGCGGGATGGCGTACTCGAACTCCGCCCGCTCGATGCCCGCGACGGCAGCCTTGATGTTCAACCAGGCCTTGTCACCCGCGACGCGTGCACGTACGGAGGAACGCGCCGAACCGTCGCGCAAGGCCTGCGCACCGATCAGATAACCCTGTGCAATCGTCTCGCTGCGCGAGATGCCAGCGCGCCAGCTGTCGTCGCGCAAGAGGAATTTTCGTTCAATCTCAACTCCCACCGTCTACCTCTCAAACAACGCGATGGATTCGACGTGCGAGGTGTGTGGAAACATGTCCATCACGCCGGCGGACTTCAAGGTAAAACCATGCTGGTTCACCAGGATGCCGGCATCTCGCGCCAGTGACGCAGGATGACAGGACACGTAGACGATGCGTCGAGTCTGCTTGTGTGGCAGGTATTCCAGCACCTTGTCGGCGCCCGCGCGTGGCGGATCGAGCAGCATTTTGTCCCAGGGCTGACGCGCCCAGTCGGCGCTGCGCTGATCCTCGAACAGGTTGGCCACTTGGAAGCGCGCGTTGCCGATGCCATTGCGCGCGGCGTTCTCCGCCGCCCGTTCGACCAGCCCGTGCTCGCCTTCCACGCCGACCACTTCCCCCACGCGACGGGCAATCGGCAGGGTGAAATTACCCAAGCCACAGAACAAGTCGAGCACGCGATCGGTCGGCTGCGGATCGAGCAGTTCCATCGTGCGCGCCATCATCCGCACGTTCATGCCGGCATTGACCTGGACGAAATCGAGCGGCTGGAATTCCAGCTCCACGTCATCGATCTGCGTATCGCCGCTGGGAATGCGGAAGGCCAAGCGCGGGTTTTCCGGCCACAACGGATGCACGCTACTGTTGCCGCCGGGTTGAAGATAGATGGCCAGATCATGCTGCTGGCCAAACGCGGTGAGCGCGGCAAGGTCCGAAGCACCGAGCGGCTGCATATGCCGAAACACCAGCGCCATGGTGTCGTCGCCGACAGCGAATTCGATCTGCGGAATATCGCTGGCCGCGTCCATACCGTTCAGCAAGTCGGCCAGCAGGCCGATCTTCGGGCCAAGCGCCGGATGCATCACTTCGCATTGTTGGATATCAGCGACGAAGCGCGGGTTTTCCTCTTCGCGAAAGCCGACCAGCACGCGGCCCTTCTTCACCACGTTGCGCACCGAGAGCCGGCCCTTGCGGCGGTAGCCCCATGACTGGTCGGTCAGCGGCGGCAGCCACACTTGTGGCGTGACCTTGCCGATGCGCTCGAAATTCTCGGTCAGCACGCGCTGCTTGGTCGCGATCTGCGAGTCGGCGTCCAGGTGCTGCAGAGAGCAGCCGCTGCATTCGCCAAAGTGCCGGCAGCGCGGCTCCACCCGGTGCGGCGAGCGGGTGATCAGCTCGACCACTTCGGCCTCATCGAAATGCCGATGGCGTTTGCGCAGGCGCAGCAACACGTGTTCGTCCAGCAGCGCACCGCTGACAAAGACCGCCTTGCCATCTACCCGTGTCACGCCACGACCATCGTGGCTTAGGTCGGTGATCACGGCTTCAAACGGCGTCGCTGGCACGGAGTTGGATCGGGACATAGGCAATCAATCTAAGCAGTGGATCGGACGTATCGATGGATGGATGACACGGTAACCGCCGATTATCACAGATCGATTGCGCCACCGTGCGCCGGCATGCTGTTAATCGCAGACCCTAGAAGCTGTTTAAATACCGAGCGCAGTAGGTTTTTAAACAGCTTCTTAAACAGGCTCTCACTTCTGCTGCCAGGCACCGACGTCATTCTGGACGTACCAACCAGCTTTGGCGCGGTCGATCCAGCCCTTGGCGAAAGTCGCCTGGATCTGTGGCTCCCATTCCGGATGATTGTTGGCGCTGGCCACTTCGCGATACAGCGCGCTGCGGTCGCGGTTCTCATCGGCAACCGTGGCCGTGGCCTCTGCGCGCTGGCTCAGCGGCACCTTGGCAGCATCACGCATTGCCACCATGCCGTCGCGGGTGAAGCCCACGGCGCCGCTGTCGAGCAAGGCGCCGAGCGCCCCCTGGAAGCGATCGCGCATGCGGCCACTGATCGCTTCAGTGGCCGCCGTCTGGATACGGATATTGGGTACATCGGCAGCCGCAGCGGTGGAAATCAACAGATCAAGCAGCATCGCCGATGGATGCTGGCTGCTGCTTTCCGTTGCCTGCGATGGATCCTTCGGCACAGGCTTCGCCGGGCCGGCGTTGTCGATCACGTTGCCAATGAATTGGTCCGCCGCTTTCTGCGCCGCTGCCTCGGGGAAATACACGTTGATGGTGACGCAGCCGACCAGCGCGATGGCGAGCGTAACCAGTAAGCCGAGGACGAGCTTGCGCATTTGGAACTCCAACAATGAGATAGCAAAATAGTCAGTGCGAAACCGGTCAGCGCACCTGCGGAGCCGTACCGTTCATGGCCGCCTGCAGTCTGTCCACCAGCGTCGGCCAATCGACCTGGGCCTGATGGCCGATCACCTGCAAACGCGGCAGGCCGCTGCCTTCGAGAATAGTGTAGCTGTCGGCACCGGACTCCAGCCCGCCCATCTGGCAGACCGAGGCTTGCAAGGTGCAGCTGAGCCCGATGCGCTTGTAGCCGAAGGTCTTGAACAACTTCAGCACAGCGCCCTGCAGACCCGCCGCGATACCGCCACCACCGACCGTAGTCAGATTGTTGACCGCACGCTGGCTGATACGCCCACCGCTACCTGCCAACAGGCTGGCCTTGAACGCCACCGGTTTCCAGTCGACCAACTGCAGATTCTTGATCGAGCCATCCATGCGCCCCGTGATGCTGCCGAAATCGAACACGCTGGTCATGGCACCCAGATCAAGCTGGCGCAGGCTCATATCGCCACTCAATGCCGGACTTGGCCCAAACGGCTGCTGCAGCGACAGCCGGGTGATATCGACAAAGCCGCCGAACAGACTCGCAGACAGGCCACCCTGCAATTCGATCCGATCATCGACCCAACGAAGCGAGGGAATCGCTCCCGCCAGCGTGCCGGGAAACGCCGGCCAACCCATCGCGTGACTGAAGGCACTGATGTCAATGCCAAGCAGCACCAGTGACGTGGTCAGGCGCTGGCCCTTCGCCGCCGCGGGACGCCAGTCCAACTGACCAACCCGCAGCTGGCCTTTCAGCATCGGCACTTCCAGCGGCTTTTGCAGGCTCAGCAGACCGTCGCGACTTTGCCAGTGCGACTGCGCGGCACCGTTGGGTATCCGGTAAAACTGCAGGCCGCTCCAGCTCAGCGTGGTCGCTGGCCGATCGCCCTGCATGGCCCAATCCAGTCCGCCGCGCAGACCTCTGATCGCCACGCGACCGTTGGCGTCGGCCAGATCCAGATTATCGGTGTTGAACGCAAACGCATGCGGACCATCGACCCCCATATCCATGCTGCCGCTCAGCTGCCCGGCACTGGTGAGATTGCGCAAACCCATGGTTGCCAGCCACGCTTCACCGTAACGCTGGTAAGCAGCGGGGAAACTGGCGTGGAAACGGTCCATGTTCAGTGCTTTCGGCACACCCTTGGCATCGAAGGTCAGCGCACCCTCAAGCTGCAGCGCGTCGGGGTCATCCAGTCGCAGATGGCTAAGTGCGATCGCGCCGCTCTGCGCAGTGGCATGCAACCCAAGCGATACGGGATGACTGGGCAACTTGGCGAAGATGGGCCCGAGCAGCAAGTCACCGCCGTGCAGACTGGCTTCCAGATCGATCTGTGCCGGTCCATCGGTCGTGTCGAGATCGAACTGGCCATTGCCACTGAGTTGTTGTGCAGCCAGCGTTCCGCTCGGCGTATCAAAACCCGCTTCGTTGAGAGTGAGCTGCCCCGACGATTGCAAACCGATGTCGCGCATGTCCAGCGCCAGCTCGGCATCCAGCCGGCCGCCAGTGGGATGCCCCGACCAGACCGTGCTGAGCAACCCTTGCAACCAGCCGACGGGCAAATTTTTCAGGCTGATCTGCACGTGGCTGAGCTGATCCAGCGGCAGCGCCGCACTGGCCTGCGCCTTGCTCTGGGTGATATCGACTTGCAGGGTATTGGCCTCTTCGCTGAGCAGCATGGTCGCATGCGCTTTGCTCAACGCACCGCCGGGCGCGCCCACCAGCTGCACGCCGCCATCAAAGATCCAGCTCAGGTGTTCGTCGCGGTGCAGGCCGCCGTCCAGGATCAGGCCCAACCGATGCCACCCCATTACGGGGATATCCGCCTGCGCCGAGTGCAGTTGCAGGTGCAGTCCACCGCTGCCGTCGTCGCCAATGCGCATCGTCACCGACTGCAACCGAACACCGGGCACGCTGATCGCCTTGGCGGTCAATGCCATGTCCGCCCACGCCGGCGTCACCCACGACAAACCGAGCAGGAGAATGCAGTACAGAAAAAGATGACTTGATGTCGAACGCATACCGCGCCATTCTGCCAAACTCAGATGAACGATATGGATTTCGTCATGCAGCGCAACCCGATCGACTCGCCGACCCATGCTGTTCCTGCCATCGATAGTGCAGCCAATTCATGGCAAACCACCCATTTACGGGTGCTGGTGGCAGACGACGATCCCAGCAGCTGCCGCTTTCTCTGTGATGGATTGCGCTCCATGGGGGCGCGCACCGAAGCCTGTACAAATGGTCTGACAGCATTGGAACGGGCGCAGGCCGAGAGCTTCGACCTGCTCCTGCTGGATTGCAGGATGCCCGGCGCGGGCGCGCTGGACATCCTGACCCAGCTCCGTGAAGACTCGCACGCCCGCTCCGCTGACAGCACAGCCGTGGCTACCACCGCCGAACTGGCGCCGGGCGATCGCATGCCGCTGCTCGCCGCCGGCTTCAGTGAAATACTGCTCAAGCCCTGTCGACTGACTGATCTGCAGCGTGTGCTGACACTATCCGATCGCAGCGGCATGGCGATACTCGACGATGGCGCCGCGATGATGACAACTGGCGACGCCACCACGATGCGCGCACTGCGCTTGCTGCTTCGCGAAGAGTTGGCCGTGCTGGAACGGGGACTGGATCAGATCAGCGCGGACCGCGCCGATTTCGGCGAACGTCTGCACCGGCTGCGCTCGTCATGCGGATTCTGTGGCGCCACTACACTGTCGACGCAGACAGCTTTGCTGCAGCGGCAGCTGGCACGAGCCGACGTGGCGCCGGTGTCGCTGACGCGGTTCCGCCACGCATTGCTGGCGACCATGCAGGCACTGGATCGTTGATCCCATTGGTTCAACGGCCGCCCTCGGCGGCGAATGATCAGCGGCGCGAACCGGTCATCGCCAGTACACGCCAGGCGCGCAGTTCACCACCACCGAGATGGAAGCGGATGATCTCGCGCATCAGATCACGCAGCGCACGCAGTCCGGTGTTATCCGGCATCTGATCCCGCTGCAGCGCGAGCAGATCGCTGCCGCGGATCGCCCGCGCATGGCTGGCCACGCTGCGCACGGCGCCCTGATCGACCAGATATCGATAGTGTCCGTCGGATTCGAGCGGCTCCCCGTTTTCGGAGTCGTACTCCAGCTGCAGGCCGTAGCCGATCGCTTCCAGCAGGTCGCGCTCGAAGCGGCGCAGCGTCCATGCCAGCGGCTCGCCCGTGGCCAGTTGCACCAGCGTCTTCGCGTAAACATCGAACAAACCAGGGAACGGATCCTGGCGCTCGGTCAGACGCACTACCAGCTCATTCAGATAAAGGCTGGCCAGTGCAGCGTCGCCGATCATGCGCAGTGGAACGCCGACCGGCTCCACCGCTGTCAACGTTGCCAGTTCGCCGCGAAGCAGCAGATCCATCGCCACGGACTGAAAGGGTTCGAGCTGCGCACGGCGTAGCCGAGCCTTTTCGCCGCGCACGCCACGCGCGATCACTCCGAGCCGGCCGTGTTCCCGAGTCAGGCATTCGAGCAACAGCGACGTCTCGCGATAAGGCCGCGCGTGCAGCACATAAGCGGGTTGCTGTTCGATGCGCATGGCGAAGGTCTAGCGACGAGGGACGAGGGCGTTTCGATGGAAGGCATTGCAAGCCCTCATGCTAACCAAGATCGTTCGGACTTGTGCGCTTGCTACTCGTCCCTCTGCCCTCGCCTCTCGTTCCTAATCCGTATACCCGAATTTCTTCAACATGTTCTCATCGTCGACCCAGCCTTCGCGTACCTTCACCCACAGCTTGAGGAAGACCTTGCGCTCGAACATGCGCTCCATGTTGCGACGCGCGCCCATGCCGATCGACTTGAGCTGGGCGCCGCCGTTACCGATCACGATCGCTTTCTGGCCATCGCGCTCGACCCAGATGATGGCGTGGATCTCCGCAATGCCGTCGGGGCGATCGCTGAACTGCTCGATTTCCACCGTGGTGGCGTACGGCAGCTCCTGATCGAGCCGCAACATCAACTGTTCGCGCACCATCTCGGCGGCGAGAAAGCGCTCGCTGCGATCGGTGACTTCGTCATCGGCATAGACCGGCGGTTGCACCGGCAGGCGCTTCAGAATGGCCTGTTCGAGTTCTTTCAGGCCCTGTTTTTTGAGCGCGCTGACGTAGTGAATTTCGTCATAGCTGTGCTTGGCTACCAGCTCGGTGACAAACGGCAGCATGACTGTCTTGTCCTTGCTCAGGTCGACCTTGTTGATCACCAGAATGCGCGGAGACGATTGCTCGACCAGGGCGGCGTACAGTGCCTCGTCCTCGTCGGTAAAACGACCGGCCTCGATCACCTGCACGACCAGATCGACATCGCTGATCGCCGAACGCGCCGCACGGTTCAAGCTGCGATTCATCGCGCGCTTGGCGCCACGATGCAGGCCGGGCGTATCGACGTACAGGATCTGTCCGGCTTCGCTGGTGGCAATGCCGAGAATGCGGTGGCGCGTGGTCTGCGGCCGCGGGCTAACGATCGACAGGCGAAAGCCGATCAGCGCGTTCAGCAGCGTGGACTTGCCCACGTTGGGACGGCCCGCCAAAGCCACCGTGCCGCAGCGAAAATCATCGTGCGGCAGGCTGGGGCCGGTGTCGTCGGTTAAGTCCAGTTCGTGATTCATGACGTGAGTTGCTCGACAAGTCGGACGGCAAGTGTAGTGCTTCGCCGCAAACAGCATGGAAAGGGACCAGCCCGCGCGAGGCACATGGCAGGTTTCGGTACTCGTATCGGCCAGCGCAATGACCGGCGATGACGAAGGAATCAGGAGGTCTTGCGCTGCTTTTCCAGCAGCTGGGTCAGCACGATCTCGGCTGCGTCCTGTTCCGCCGCGCGTCGACTGTCACCACGGGTCTGGGCACTTAGCGGCAGCGGTTCGCCAATGGCACAACGGATGTCGAACGTCTTGGCATGATCCTCGCCGTGACTGGCGAGCAGCTCGTATTGCGGCAACGGCCAGCCGCCAGCCTGCAGATACTCCTGCAGACGGGTCTTGGCATCCTTGGACGATCGCCGCAACGCGGTGACACGTTCGCTGAAGAGTCCGCGCAGCACCTCGCGACAGGCATCGAAACCGCCATCCAGATAGACCGCGGCAATCAGCGCTTCGAACGCATCCGCCAGGATCGAATCACGCCTGAAGCCACCGCTCTTCAGTTCGCCAGGCCCCAGTTTCAGGCCGTCGCCCAGCTCCAGCTCGCGCGCCACCGCAGCCAACGCCTGACCGTTGACGAGCTGCGCGCGCAGCCGGGACAGCTCGCCTTCGCTGGCCTTGGGATGAACTTCATACAGCAGCTCGGCAATGACTGCACCCAGCAGCGCATCGCCAAGAAACTCGAGTCGCTCGTTATTCGGCTTGCCGATGCTGCGATGGGTCAGTGCCAGCTGTGCCAGCGCCCGATCGCGAAAACGGTAGGACAGTTGCACCATTTACTGCGCTACGTTGCCCTGCAGCGCTACGCTCTTGTCGAAGTGCAGCAGGAAATCGATGTTGTACATGAAGGGGATTTTCTTGTCGTAATCGACGTTGAGCGTGCTGGCGCCGCCCGCATCACGCTTGATCGTGATATCTGTGGGCTTAATCGTGGCATCGTCCACATACTGAAAATTGAGCTTGAACATCAGGTCACGGCGGATATCGTCCAGCGACTTGCCATTGGTGCCGGCCGTGGCAATCTGGTTCATCGCCTTGCTTACGCCCAGGGCTTCTGAATATGACGGAAACAGTTTCATGGCCATGAAGGCGAAAAAACCCACAATGATAATGATGAATAAAAACCCGATCAGAGTGACGCCTGACTGCTTCGATTTCATAGTCCCCTCACTATGCCGCCCATAGGGCGCGCCTGTTGTTGAAGTGCCGCTGGATGTGAAACCTTGCCGGAATGCTCGAACAGCCTCTCGACAGTGTTCGCTGAGGCTTATCGGTATCGCTTTATTGATACACCGAACGACAGATGGCTTTGCTGACACAGCACCCAGATAAGCGGATTCTCGCATGCTCAGCGAACTTGTGTTGCAGCCGCACAAAAAAATGTGCGCCGGCTCGAACGCAATCGCTCAGTGAATCAGCGTACCGATGCGCGAAAAATCCACGCCGCCAGTGTGCAAGCCCTTCCAGCTCATCCAGATCAGGAAAGCCTTGCCAGCCAGATTCTGTTCCGGCATGCAGCCCCACCACCGACCATCGAGGCTGTTTTCGCGATCGTCGCCCATCACCAGATAACAGCCCTGTGGCACCTTGGAAGGCACCAGCGGATTGGGAATGGGATTGGTCGACATACGCAACGGCATGCGCGCGATCAGATGATCGCGATTACCCAGATGTTCGTTCCAGATGGTGGCGCCGAAATTCAATAGTTCACCATCCTCATCACGCAGCGGGTTGCCGACGAAGGGACCGATCTCGTCGGCAACGACCGGCTTGCCGTTGATGATGATCTGGCTGTCGTTCACTTCGATGGTGTCGCCAGGCAGACCAATCACACGCTTGATCCAGTTCTGGCTGGTGACCGGCAGGTGCGGCGTTGGGCAGGCATCGTCATCGCCCAGCCGCGGCGGGCCGCTCTCACTGCCGCCCACGCGGATCAGCTTGCCGCTTTCGTTCTTGCATAAGTAACCGGGAAACCGGAACACCACTACATCACCGCGCTTGGGCTCGCCCAGGCTCAGGAATTTGTTGTTGAAGGCCGGCAGGCGCAGGCCGTAGGCAAACTTGTTAACGAGAATGAAGTCGCCCACGTCCAGTGTCGGCATCATTGAGCCGGAGGGAATGCGGAACGGCTCGGCCACGAACGAGCGCAGCAGCAACACCACCAGCACCACCGGAAACAACGAACGCGCCCAGTCGACCGGCACAGGATCGGTATATTCGGTACCGGCCGCATCGAGACGTGCCTTGCGTTTCTTGTACAGGAACAGGCGATCCAGACCCCACACCACGCCAAACAGCACGGTGAGGCCAAGCAGAATCGCTGAAAAATCGAAATCCATGTGTTGCTCCGTCGTTGTCCTGTCCAGCCCAGTTTAAATTTGATTCCGGGCGGATCATGGCCTAAATCAATGGCACAGCGCTTATTTATCCACTCGCAGCACGGCAAGAAAGGCCTCCTGCGGAATTTCCACGCGCCCGACCTGCTTCATGCGCTTTTTGCCTTCCTTCTGCTTTTCCAGAAGCTTCTTCTTGCGGCTGACATCGCCGCCGTAGCACTTGGCCAGAACATTCTTGCGCAGGGCTTTCACGGTGGACCGGGCAATGATCTGCGCACCGACGGCGGCCTGGATCGCCACGTCGAACTGCTGGCGCGGGATCAGATCCTTCATCCGCTCGACCAGTTCGCGTCCTTTGCGATCGGCATGACTGCGATGCATGATCAGGCTCAACGCATCGACGCGGTCACCGTTGATCAGAACATCCGTTCGCACAAACGGGCCGGCCTCGAAACGCTCGAAGTGATAGTCCATCGACGCGTAACCGCGCGATACCGACTTCAATCGGTCGAAGAAATCCATCACCACCTCGGCCAGCGGCATCTCGTAACTGATCTGCACCTGCGTAGCCAGATACTGGATCGAGCGCTGCACGCCGCGCTTCTCTTCACACAGGGTGATCACGTTGCCGATGTAGTCCGGCGGTGTGAGGATATTGGCGACGATGATCGGCTCGCGGATTTCCTGTACCTGCGGCGACGACGGCAACTTGGACGGGTTGTCCAGCATCATCGTGGTGCCGTCGGTTTTCAGAATCTCGTAGACGACGGTGGGCGCGGTGGTAATCAGGTTGAGATCGTATTCACGCTCCAACCGCTCCTGCACGATTTCCATGTGTAGCATGCCAAGGAAGCCGCAGCGGAAGCCAAAGCCCATGGCCTCGGACGACTCCGGCTCAAAGAACAACGCAGCGTCGTTGAGGCGCAGCTTGTCCAGTGCCTCGCGCATCGCCGGGTAGTCATCCGAAGACACCGGAAACAGGCCTGCGAACACGCGCGGCTGCATATGCTGAAAGCCGGGCAATGCCTTCTCGGCCGGTTTGCCTGCGTGGGTCAGCGTGTCACCGACCGGCGCACCGTGCACGTCCTTGATCGACGCGTTGATCCAGCCCACTTCGCCCGCGCCCAGATGGTCGAGCTTCTTGCGCTTGGGCGTGAACACGCCGACGTCGCCGACTTCGTGGGTGCGGCCGGTCGACATCACCAGTAGCTTGTCGCCGGGGCGAATCTCGCCCTGCATTACGCGCACGAGCGACACGACGCCCAGATAATTGTCGAACCAGGAATCGATGATCAGCGCCTGCAACCGGTCGGTATCACGTGGCTTGGGCGGCGGAATGCGGGCGATGATCGCCTCCAGCACCTCGATCACGTTGAGGCCGGTCTTGGCGCTGATCGCCACCGCCTCGGTCGCATCGATGCCGATGACCGCCTCGATTTCAAGCTTTACCTTTTCGATGTCGGCCGTCGGCAGGTCGATCTTGTTGAGGATCGGTATCACTTCCAGCCCCTGCTCCACCGCGGTGTAGCAGTTGGCGACCGATTGCGCCTCAACGCCCTGCGCCGCGTCCACCACCAGCAGCGCGCCTTCGCAGGCGGCCAGCGAACGGCTGACTTCGTACGAGAAATCGACGTGACCAGGCGTGTCGATAAAATTCAGCTGGTAGGTCTTGCCGTCGCGCGCCGTGTAAGGCAGCGACACCGACTGCGCCTTGATGGTAATGCCGCGCTCGCGCTCGATCGGGTTGTTGTCCAGTACCTGCGCTTCCATCTCACGATCGGCCAGACCGCCGCAGAGCTGGATGATGCGGTCGGCAAGCGTCGACTTGCCGTGGTCGATATGGGCAATGATGGAGAAGTTGCGGATCAATTCCATGGAGCGCTGGCGGCCTGTCGAACGTGGGTCTGCCGCCAAACGCACCGCGCAGGCAGCGCATCACCGGCTGGCAATGCTAACCCCGTATTATCGCATGGAACCCCGCAGACTGGCCCGAAACGATAGAAGGACCTGATGGACAGGTCTCACGTAGTGAATTTGCTGGCCATTGACCACGTCTCGTCCATGCCCGGCTGATGCCAGACATGGACGAGTCTCTCAAGTGCTTTACTTGCCGTCAGGCACCGTCAGCCCGATAAACTGGCTCTGGTCACCCCTGCGAACCAGCAAAAGCACGGTGTCTCCTGGCTTCAGGCCTTTGGTTGCGGCCTGGAATGCAATAGCGCTGCCAATACGTTGCTGGTTCACCATCAGAATGACATCGCCCTGCTGCAGACCGGCACTCGAAGCGACCTGCCCGGTGATGCTGCTGATCTCGACACCATCACCCGACTTCAGTGCCAGCTGCTGGCGTGTGGTTGCGTCGATGTCCTGCACCGAAAGACCCAGTGCCGTCGAGCCTGACGGAGCCGACGGTTGCGCACCTGACGCCGTCGACACGGCACGGCCATCACGCGGTGCGGCACCCACGATCACCTCAATGGCTTTCTTCTTTCCATCGCGAATAATCTCCAACGGCACCTTGGTGCCCGGCTTGGTCAAACCGACCAGCGGCGGCAAATCAGGGGCCTGATTGATCGATTGCCCGTTGTAGCCAACGACGATGTCGCCTGCTTGCACTCCTGCCTTGGCTGCGGCGCTGCCGGGATCGACATCGGAGACGATCGCACCATTCGCATTAGGCAGTTTCAGCGCCTTGACTACATCGTCGCTGAGCGGGCCGACATGCACGCCGAGCTGCCCACGGGTGACAAACCCGTGCTGTTTGATTTGCTCCACGGCGCTCATCGCTACATCGATCGGGATCGAGAACGCCACACCCTGATAACCACCAGTACTGGAATAGATCTGCGAATTGACGCCGACGACCTGGCCTTGCAGATTGAACAGCGGGCCACCGGAATTTCCTTGATTGATCGGTACATCGGTCTGGATAAACGAGGTATACGGCTGATCACTGCTGCCCAGATTACGACCGATCGCGCTGACGATGCCCTGCGTCACGGTGTAATCGAAGCCGAACGGCGAACCGATCGCCAGCACCCACTGG
The DNA here is from genome assembly GCF_014207185.1 of Rhodanobacter sp. A1T4. Taxonomy (GTDB): domain Bacteria; phylum Pseudomonadota; class Gammaproteobacteria; order Xanthomonadales; family Rhodanobacteraceae; genus Rhodanobacter. Next base: position 156,433 of record NZ_JACHCP010000003.1, on the reverse strand, counting down.
CCAGGCTTGAGGCTACGCGAATCGCCGATGCTGACCATCGGCAGGTTGTTGCCATCGCTGATCTTCAGCAGCGCGATGTCGTATTTCGGATCGGTGCCGACAACCTTCGCGGTGAGCGTACGCCGATCCTGCAGACGCACCGTCACTTCATCAGCACCATCAACGACATGGTTATTGGTAAGCACATAGCCATCGCGCGAAATGATGAAGCCTGAACCGAGCGACGTATGTTTCTGATCTTCCGGCGACGGCATCATCGGCATACCGAAGAAGCGCCGGAGCATGTCCGCCTGTGGATCATCGGGCGTGCCGTCCTGATCAGGACTTTGCTGCTCTGGGCTGGACTGATCCGACGACGTACGCGACGGCTTGCGGCTTTTGCCGGTGTACTTGGCTTCGACATGCACTACGGCCGACGCATTTTTCTCGACAATACCGGTGAAATCAGGCAGAACTGCTGTGGTCGGCGTAGATGCAGCCTGTGCCTGCGCAGCGGTAACAGCAGCAAGGCTTACCCACGCGCAGCACACCGCAGTGCGCAAGATGGACCGATTCATGACTCCTCCTTGTTTGGGGTTGGTTGGAACGAATTAAGCACGACAAAATTCGACAATTAATGCAGTCCCAGCAGCTACCGACCTTAGGCCATCGCGACTTGAGGCAGGCAGATACAAAAAACCATCGGCCCAGTTAAGGGCCGATGGTCGATGTAACGCTTAGCTGCATGCAATCACCAGCGACTAGCCAGGCTCAGTGGACAGCCGCTGCGGCTTGACGCGATGGATTCCTTGACGCCGACACCGGCTGCTGCTGTGGGTCAAGCAACAACAGATAGCTGCCGTCGTTATTGTTCAACGTGCGATAGCGGTGCATCAGCGGATAGGCCGACAAGCGCTTGCTCTCGTAAACCGGCGGGTTCTCGCCTGGAAAAGCAGCATCACTCGTCGCGGACGCCTGTTGACTCAACATACCCGCCGAATTGCCGCTCAACCATGCCGGCACAGTGGCAGGAACAGCCGATTTACTTATCGGCGCGGCGTCGGCAACTGCACTGTTGGCATGCTGACCCGCCAATGTTGCCGTGCGGTCAACATCACCGGTTGGCTGACCGATCATCAGGGCAGCAGCAGCCACACTGGCAGCGATGGCGCCACCAGCTGACCAGCGTAACCAGTGGTTGCGCTTCGTACCAACGGGCGCCGCTTCCTGCTCGATCGCCAGCATGACGCGAGAGGCAAAAGTGGCGGAGGCCATCATTGGCAGCTGCCGACGTAGTCCGTCGCGGGCGAGATTGTAGTGAGTCCACGACTGTTGCAGCGTCGTATCGTGATCAAGCCGACGTAGCAGAAAGCGCATGGCTTCCTTGGATAGCTCGCCGTCGATAGCGGCGGAAAGCTGTTCGTTACCACCCTGATTTACATCCGCCTGAGTCATGTCTGCCTTATTCATGTCTTGTCCTCGCGGTCCGACAATAGTGGCCGCAGCTTTTCATCGATCGCTTCACGTGCCCGGAAGATACGTGAACGCACCGTACCGATCGGGCAACCCATCGCCTCTGCGATTTCGTCATAACTGAGACCATCCACTTCACGTAACGTAATGGCGGTGCGCAATTCTTCGGGTAATGCTTGGACAGTGGAAAACACGGATTGTTCAATTTCCTGGCGCATCATTTCGCGTTCGGGCGTGGCGCTATCGTGCATGCGCTCAGCGCCGGCCATGAAAACCGCGTCTTCCGCGTCGACGTCGTCGGTCGGGGGGCGCCGGCCCATCGCAACCAGATGGTTCTTGGCGGTGTTCACCGCAATCTTGTAAAGCCACGTATAGAACGCGCTGTCACCGCGGAACGAACCAATCGCCCGCCAGGCACGGATAAACGACTCCTGTGCGATGTCCTCGCACTCGGCATGACTGCGCACATAGCGGGACACCAGCCCGATGACCTTGTGCTGATACTTGCGCACCAGCAGATCGAAAGCTCGTTTGTCCCCGTTCTGAACGCGCTCGACCAGCGCGCGGTCCAGCTCGTTTTCGCCCATTCGGGCTGTATCCATCGTCAATGCCGTCATCCGCTGCGGGAACTGGTTTAAAACTGAACACGCCGCTCAGACCGCAACCGGGTGCTCAAGTTCAGCGTACACATAATATCGCGCCACCATAACGCACCGCCTGTTGGCAGGTTGTCAGACCAGGACACTTGCTTGTAGCGACTTCGACCCAGGGCAGAGGTTATGGGGATACCACGACCCGCCTCAAGCCGCCGTGGTGCTGCGCTCCTCCATCAGGCGCTGCCGCTCGGCCAGCATGTTGTCGAAGCTTAACGTAGGCTGCGGCCGGCAGAACAGGTAACCCTGCAGTTCATCGCATTGGTGGGTGCGTAGAAATTCGAAGTGCTGCTCGGTCTCCACGCCTTCGGCAACCACGGCACGCTTCAAGCGATGCGCCATATCGATGGTCGCGCGCACGATCGCCTCATCGTCGGGGTCGACACCGATATTGCGCACGAAGCTTTGGTCGATCTTGATGCGGTCGGCCGGTAACCGGCGCAGGTAATCGAGCGAGGCGGCGCCGGTGCCGAAATCGTCGATAGCGATATGGCAACCCAATCGATGCAGCGCATTGAGATTTTCGATGAGGTTCGGCGCGGTCTTGATGCTGATGCTTTCGGTGATTTCCAACTCCAATAAGCTGGGGTCGAGCCCGGTTTCATCGAGTACCCTGGCCACCATGTCGACCAGATCCGGCTCGATCAGTTGCACCGCCGAGAGGTTCACACCCAGCCGCAACCGGAGTCCATAGCGTCGTTCCCACTCCTGCGCCTGCAGACATGCTGTGCGCATGACCCATTCGCCGATCGACACAATCAGGCCCGTCTCCTCGGCTAGCGGAATGAACACCGCCGGGCTGATCATGCCCAGCTCGGGGTGCTCCCAGCGCACCAGCGCCTCCATGCCGACGATGTCCTCGCTCGTTGTATCAACCTGAGGCTGGTAGACCACGCGCAGTTCGCCATTGCCTTCGGCATGACGCAGGCGCGATCGCAACACCGTACCGTGTTGCTGCGCATACTCGGGACTCATCTCGTAAATTTTGAACGTATTGCGCCCTTGATGCTTGGCCGCATACATCGCTTCGTCAGCATGCCTGAGCAGGGTTTCCGTATCGGTTGCATCATCGGGGAAGAAGCTCAAGCCCATCGATGCACCGAGCTGCAGCTCGGTTCCGCCATCCAGGCTCAGCGGCATACCCATGACCTGCATGATTTTTTCAGCTACCCGCGACACATCGTCGTTCTTGACGATATGCCGCAGTACCACGATGAACTCGTCGCCCGCGTAACGTGCCACTGTATCGGAAGCACGAACGCTAGTGCTCAGACGCTGCGCGACGACACGCAAAACCTGATCGCCGGCGGCATGCCCGTAGGTATCGTTGATGATCTTGAAGCGATCAAGATCGACGAAAAGCACGGCAAAGCACTCACCGTTGCGTGTCGCCTCATGGATGATTGTATTCAGCCGGTCGTTGAACAGTAGCCGGTTCGGCAGGCCAGTCAACGCATCGACCAACCCCTCGGCACGCCCCTGAGCGCGCGTGCGATTCAACTCAAGCACCTGCGCAAAACGTGCGGCCGCACAGCGCAATACCGGTTCGATGATGGACATCTCGCCAAAGCCCTTACGGCTGCCGGCGAGCATCGCGCCAAGCACCGTATGGCGCTCATCGTAGAGTGGCAAGCCGGCAAAACCCACCAGATCAAGCTGCAGCAGCAGCGGATCCATCGGTGCCAGTCGGGTGGCATCGGTGCGATAGAAAAAGGGCTTGCCACCCAGCACTGATTGGAGCGAGCTTTGCACCTGCACGGCAGGCCACTCCAGATCGTCGCCGCTCCACAGCTGCAGCAACTGACTCGGCGCCTCGAAGCCGTCAAGACGGGCGGACCAGATGGTGAGGTAATCCAGCCCCAGTTCGTCGAACAGCAGTCGGGCTGCTGCAATTTGCGTATCCACGCCACTGGTAGACACAAACATGCGCGATAGCAACGACAGCGCCGCTTCCGCGCGCAAGTCAGCACGATCGCTGCGAAACATCAGCGCCAGCGCGGCGAGCCCAGCGTGACGGATGCGCCGCGCGCTGGCCTGGCCGGTATCCATGCCCTGAGCTGATTTGCGTTGGCATGGATACCACCGACGATCAGCGTCGAACAGCACCTGCTCGATCGCAACACCTTCGAACTGCAGCACTTCGGACAATGGCAGCCCTTGCCACTGGCTGGCTTGCAGGCGGCTGTGCCGGGCCACAGTCGGACTGACTTCCAACAGGCACTGGGATTGCGGATCGACGATCAGCCACTCGCTATCGCCCTCGTCGAACAGATAGCGGTAATCGCCCTGCCCTTCGCTACTTGTAACGACAGCGGTTGGCTCCGTTTTCGCGCGGACCGGCAAAGTCATTTCCACGCGCCGCCAGCGGGTGGCCAGCTCGCTGCTGATCTGCGTGGCACACAACCAGTCGGAAACGCCAACTGGCAACTCGATCGGATCAAACGACGCCTCCTCGGTAACCACCGCGATCAGCGGTACCTCGGCGCCACCGGACAGATCCTTCAGCTGCTCGCAAGTGATGCGTGCCTGCTGCCCGTCACCCGAGAATACGGCGATGATCAATTGCAATGCCGGGCGACCTTCCAACAGGATGGCCGCATGCGACACATCCCGCGCGCTGTGGATGCTCGAATAACCCGCCTGATCGAGCGCATCGAACAGGTTACGACGCAGCTCACGCTCCGTAGCCACCACCAAAATACCGGAATGCGCGCTCATCAGTCTCAAACCAGCCAGCGGCCGTCGCGCAGGCGCAGGCGCTTGGAGGAGCTGTCTTTGCTGTTCAGACGCACCGTCAAATCGCCAAGGTGCTCAGCCAATGCGGCAGGCACATCGATCAACACCACGCGTCGCAAGTGTTCCTTCGGCATGCGTGCGAGCTGGCGCAACAACGTGGCGTCCATCGCCGATAGCGGCAGTTCCAGCCCAACCAAAAAGTAGATACCGAAATGCATGCTTTGCTGCATGTAGCGCAGCGCACTACCCAGGCGTTGACAATCGGGAACACGCACATGCGCATCGCGAAGACTGCCCAATCCGGTATCGGGTTGCCAAAGGTACATGGCCTGGCCGGTATTGCGCGCGACGGCACGAAACTGACTAATCAATGCCAGAGCGTCAGGACTGTCAAGTACGACAAGCCCGCTCGCAGCACCGATGATGCGCTCGAGAATCTCCGCTGCCTGTGGTGCAGCGGCGGTCATGCCGGAATCCATGGTTTCCCCGTCCTTCGAGATAGCGGTAACGGAGCCACACACGCCCAGGTCAATCGGCCGTTCATTAAGCGGTGGATGGGGTATCGCTTTTGAGCTGCTGAACCACCGAGCATCGACATCTTCTTTTTCAATAAGGCCGAATGCGGTTGCGTTTTCACGCAGCGAGGCTGATCGGTCAGGTCCGTCGCTATTCCGTTCGAGATTTCACACCGGCTTTACTTTACGGTCAAGTACACCGGTCACATCTCGCAATCAAGCCGTCGGAACGGTATGGTTCCAATCTCTCCCACTGACGTTTGCATGCTTATGTTCGAAGGATTGCGATTCAACCATTGGAAGACCAGCCAAAGCGACGATGGCATCGTCACTCTCAGTCTCGACCGAGAGGGCAGCAGCGTCAATGCGATTTCGCGCGCTGTGCTCAACGAGCTCGAGCAGATTGTCGAACGCTTGGCGATAGAGAAACCGGCCGGCGTCATCATCCATTCGGCGAAGCCCTCAGGATTCGCCGTCGGCGCCGACATCAAGGCGTTTCTCGAATACGCAAAAAATGACACTGTGCTCGAAAATATCGAACACGGCCAGCGCGTTTATGAAGCGCTGGCAAAACTCCAGTGCCCGACCGTCGCGGCCGTTCACGGCGCCTGCATGGGCGGCGGCACCGAACTGATACTGGCCTGCCGCCAGCGCATTGCGGCAGACGATGAAAAAACCAAGATCGGCCTACCCGAAGTCATGCTTGGCATCCATCCCGGCTGGGGCGGTACCGCGAGGCTGCCGCGACTGATCGGTGCGCCCGATGCACTGCCGATCATGCTGACCGGCCGAGCACTGTCGGCCAAGCGGGCGTTCGCCATGGGTGTGGTCGATCGCCTGTCCCGACCCGAGGAACTGCTGGCCGAAGCGCGCCATCTACTGCGCCGCCCGCAGACACGTCCGTTCGCTCACCGCGCCAAAGCGTGGGCAACCAATACCTGGCTGGCCCGACAGATTCTTGCGCCAGTGATGATCAAGCAGACTGCCGCCAAAGTTCGCAAAGAACATTACCCAGCCCCATTCGCCATGATCGACGTGTGGAAGCGCGGCGGCTCCAGCGTCACCCAGCGGCTGAAGCTGGAAGCGCGCTCGGTAGCCAAGCTGGCGAAGACGCCGACGGCGCAAAATCTGATCCGTATCTTCTTCCTGCAGGAACGGTTGAAAGGCCAAGGTGCCGGCGTCGACGCCGCAATCAAACATGTGCACGTGGTTGGTGCCGGCGTGATGGGCGGCGACATTGCTGCTTGGGCAGCCTTTCGTGGCTTCGAGGTAACCCTGCAGGATCGCGAGATGAAGTTCATCCAGCCCGCACTGGATCGCGCCCGTCAGCTGTACGAGAAGAAGCTCAAGACACCTGAAAAAGTCGAGCAGACTACACGCCGCCTACGCGCCGATGTCGAGGGCAAAGGCGTGGCCAGCGCCGACCTAGCGATCGAGGCGATCTACGAGGATGCTGAGGCCAAGCGTGAACTTTACGGAAAAATCGAGCCGCAGTTTCAGGGCAATCAGATTCTCGCCAGCAATACCTCGAGTATTCCGCTCGATGAACTACGCATGGGACTGGCCGCACCACAGCGCTTCCTCGGCCTGCACTTCTTCAACCCGGTGGCGCAGATGCCACTGGTCGAGGTGGTACGGCACGACAAGCTTGATCCAGAGATCGAAAAACGCGCGCTGGCTTTTTGCAAGGCGATTGGCAAGCTCCCGGTCGCGGTCAAGGGCACGCCCGGCTTCTTGGTCAACCGCATCCTGATGCCCTATCTGCTCGAAGCCATGCGGCTTTACAGCGAAGGTGTGCCTGGCCCGGTGCTCGACCGCGAAGCGAAAAAATTCGGCATGCCCATGGGTCCGATCGAACTGGCCGATACGGTTGGCTTGGACGTCTGTGCATCGGTGGGCAAAGAGCTCGCGCCGTTCCTCGGACTGGAAGTACCACCAGGGCTCGAAGACAAGATGGAGGTCGGCAAACGTGGCAAGAAAGACGGCCAGGGCTTATACACATGGAGTGAAGGCAAGCCGCAAAAGCCCGAAGTCGACAAGGACTACATCATGCCGCCGGATCTGCAGGAACGCATGATTCTGCCGATGGTCAATGAAGCCATTGCCTGCCTCGCCGATGGCGTGGTCGACGATGCCGATCTTCTCGATGCCGGCGTGATCTTCGGTACCGGGTTTGCGCCATTTCGTGGTGGCCCGATCCAGTACGTTCGGACCGAAGGCGCTGACAAACTCAAGCAGAGGCTGGAGCAACTGGCGCAGCGCTATGGGGATCGTTTTCGTCCCAAGCAGGGCTGGGATCATCCGGCGTTAGCACCACAGACTCTCGAGCAGCAAGCGGGATCACTCGGTGTCGCGTAAGCCTGAAGTGCATTTGGCTTAGTTGCCATCGACATTGTCAGAAAAAGCCCGGCCATGAGCCGGGCTTTTGTTGGGCATGATCGATGGAACGTCAAGTGACGAACTTCGCCCAGTCGCTCGTATTCACCACATCAAATCGTCGGGCACGCCATCGTCGGCCATACCGTCACTGCCCGGTTCGGCCAGCAGCGCCAGTTGATGTGCGTCGATTGCCCGCACCTGTTCGGCAACTTCGCGACTGACAAGAAAATAGCGCCCGGCCTGCTGCACAACGCCAAGCTCACCGGCGTTGAGCGCTACTAACTGCGCTGCATCCACATGCACGCGTCGGATCTTGCCGCCGTATTCAAAATTACGCGGCTGATCGGCGTCTGGCTTGTTGAGTGTCTTGCCTTCGAGCAATTGCTGGATCTTCAGCTTGCGCTCGCGGCGCAACCGGGCCTGCTCGGCGGCCTCCTGCTCGACGCGCTTGCGTTCGCTGGCTTCCGTTTGCGCGCGAATCGCGTAAGCCTTGGCCAGATCGATCTCGCTCTGATCCTTGCTCGGCGGTCGCGAAGTATTTTTATTCTGCGATGGACGCGGCTTACCGCCAGAGTGCGCTGGCTTGGCACCTTTGTATGCAGGCCTGCTGCTTTGCGGCGGCGGCTTGGGTTTGCTGTCGTGAAGCTGTTTGACGATGCCGCTTTTCAGCAGCAGGTCGCGGAGAGAGTCGGCCATGCTGGCAATCCGTGATCGGAGGATTTGATGATTATTCTGATGGTCAATAATGCGGCGGTGGCGGTTCGCTATGCGGATCATCCGCCTGTCCGATCCGCATGGATGAAAGTTCGCCCCGCAAATCGCGCAGCGCTCGTTCCAGCGATGCAATGCGTACGGACTGATCGGCATCGGCGGACGCCAGCGCCTGCACCGTATCATCGATAAACGTCAGCTTGACTTCCATTTCGGTCAGCCGTTGCTCGAGCGTGTCGATAGGAATTCTCATAGCTTCATCTCTATGCCTTCAGCTGCAAGCTGCGACCGCGGCCGATGCCGTAATAGGCAATACCCGCCTCTTCCACGGCAGCCGGATCGTAAAGGTTGCGTCCATCGAATATGGCCCGCTCGCCGAGCATGCTGCCAATACGCTGAAAGTCCGGGCTGCGAAAGGCTTTCCACTCGGTCACGACCGCCAGCACATCCGCGCCTTGCAATGCATCGTATGCACTTTTGCACAGCACCAGATCCGTGCGCTCACCATAGAGTCGGTGCGTTTCCTCGCTCGCCTGCGGATCGAATGCGCGAACCTTGGCACCCGCTTTCCATAGCGCTTCCATCAGATGCCGACTGGACGCCTCACGCATGTCATCGGTGTTCGGTTTGAATGCCAGCCCCCATAGCGCGATCGTCCGACCGTTCAATTCGCCATTGAAGTGGCGCGTGATCAGTTCGAACAATTTGTCTTTCTGCTGCCGGTTTACCGCTTCGACCGCAGTGAGCAGTCGCGCGTCATAGCCATAGCTGCGCGCCGTGCGCTCGAGCGCCTGAACGTCCTTGGGAAAACACGAGCCGCCGTAACCCGCACCCGGATAAATAAAGTGGTAGCCGATGCGTGGATCCGAACCAATGCCCTGTCGCACCAGTTCCACGTCAGCACCGACACGTTCGGCAATATTGGCGATCTCGTTCATGAAACTGATCTTGGTTGCCAGCATGGCGTTGGCGGCGTACTTGGTCAGCTCGGCCGAACGCTCGTCCATCACTACCATGCGATCGTGATTGCGGTTGAACGGCGCATAGAGTTTGCGCAACACCGCCACAGCACGCTCGCTGGATGCACCGACGATGATGCGATCAGGCCGCAGGCAATCCTCGACAGCCGCGCCCTCTTTCAGAAATTCGGGATTGGACACCACGTCAAATTCGACGTGGGCGCTACGCTGATTCAACTCGGCGCTGATGGCGGCGCGTACACGATCGGCGGTACCCACTGGCACGGTCGATTTATTGACGACGACCGCATAACGATTCAAGTGGTTGCCGATGGTCTTGGCGACTTCCAGCACGTAGCTGAGATCAGCACTACCGTCCTCGTCCGGTGGTGTACCTACCCCGATGAAAATAATTTCACCGTGTGCAATGGCAGCAGCTGCCTCGGTGGTGAAATTCAGTTGGCCACTGGCATGGTTGCGCTTGACGATGGCTTCCAAACCAGGCTCGTAAATCGGAATTTCACCGCGTTTTAGTCGTTCGACCTTGCCGATATCGATGTCGACGCAGACGACATGATTACCCATTTCGGCCAGGCACGCGCCGGTGACGAGTCCCACATAACCCGTACCAAAAATTGTGATCTTCATCATCGCTGGGACGATTTCCTTGGAGCATCAGCCAGACATTCTAACCGGCTGCGGATTTTGCATCGAGTTACCGCTGACCAAAAGCAAAGGGCGCGAATCACTTCGCGCCCTTTGCTGTCTCGAGTCGATTAGACCTCGAACTTATTTTACTGACCGCCGGGACCGGCAGCACCCGGAGCGCCACCTGGGGCAGCGCCAGCCGGCGTCGGACCGGTCTTGACCAAGGTCACGTCGAAAATCAGCGTGGCATTCGGCGGCATCGGCGGCTGTGGCTCGGCACCATAGGCCAGCGTCGACGGGATGTACAGCTTGTAGTGACCGCCAACCTGCATCAGCTGCAGACCTTCGCGGAAACCGGGGATCACGCCAGCCAGCGGAATCGAGGCCGGACCCGGCGGATTGTGCTTGGCCGAAGCGTCGAACACCTGACCATTGACGAACGTGCCGGTGTAATCGATCTGCACGGTGTCATTCGGACCCGGACGGACGCCGGTGCCCTGGCTGATCACCTGATACTGCAGACCGGACGCCGTGGTCTTCACACCAGGAGCGCTCTTGTTCTTGGCCAGGAATGCATCGCCCTCGGTCTTGTTCTTCGCACCGACGCGAACCATCTCAGCCTGATACTTGGCCTGAATCTTTGCCATGAAAGCATCGTGCACTTCCTTGGCTTCGGCATCACTCATGGTCGGCTTCTGACCGGACAGCGCTGCCTGGACAGCACGGCCCACAGCAGCCGCATCCAGTTCGTCGCGCATGATCGGTGGAACCTGGGAAGCAATCTCCCAACCGACCACATAGCTGGCCTTGGCCTTGTCGACCGTGCCCGTGGCGGCGGCGCCGGTTTTGGCAGCCTGGGCGTACACGCTCGCAGTCATGCCCAGCGCAACAGCCATCGCGGCCGCTGTCAGCGTGGGACGCAGAAATTGCTTCATTCGTAACTCCCTCGTGTTTTGATTTGCCGGCATTGCCAACCGGGCCCCCCCAATGGAGGCAGGCCACACATTGTGAGGCGCTAGTCCAATCTTGGCAACGTTGCCATGCAAGGACCGTCATTCAGCATAAAGGTTCATTGCTCGGCGCTTCATCCAGCCTGATGGCCCCGATCAGTCCATTAACTTCATGGTGGTGCGGGCTTTTCCAGGGTTTCCTTAAGGGCCGCCTGCAATCGCGCGTGCATCTTGACCATCCCTCGCCATAGCACGATCGCAAGAACCAGACCGACCAGTATCAGCGAGAGCGCTACACCGCGCGGCGGCAGGATCGCCGAACCTAATGCACCAACCAGCAACGCAAGTGCAAACAGGGTTGCCAACGGAATAACGCGCGCCAGCACGCTTCGAATTGCCTGCGTGTAAGAACCGGTAAACCGCTCACGTATGCCCAGTTCGGCCAGCACCATGCCCAGCGCCTCGGCCTTGCGGTAGACCGCAATCAGCATCGGTAACGAAAGAAATAACGCACACGCCCAGATAACCGTATGACGCAGATCACGCCCGATGCCAAACAGAGTGAACCAGTCCCAGTTGTGCGCATTTATGTAGGCACCGATGATGAAAAGCGCCACCACCAAAAGTACGTTGACCACGATGTGCCACAGCAATCGGCGGAAAATCGCGGCTATCGCGGCGTTTTCATTGACTGGCTTCAGGTTCTCCAGCCAGCCACTGTAGCTGGTGGCCAAAAGCCGCACCGGACGTGGTGTGACCGCTCGCAATCCGTTCGCCAGGTTGTCGGCGGAGCGCGCCAGATAGGGCGATGCCGCCATGCAAACGACGGATACCGCCACCGCAATCGGATAAATAAAGTCGCTGATCACATGTAGTGACAGCCCCAGCGTCGCGATCACAAAAGAGAACTCGCCGATCTGCGCCATGCCCAGACCCGAGCGCAGCGACGTGCGTGCATCGTGACCAACGATAAAGATACCCAGGCTGCAAGCCATCGTTTTGCCGATGATAACTACCGTGGCGATGAGCACCGCGGGCAACGCGTATTGCACCAGCATCACCGGGTCGATCTTCAGTCCAATCGCCACGAAAAACAGCGCGGCGAACATATCGCGCAACGGTTCAATCAGCCGCATCACTCGATTGACGCTCTGCGACTCCGCCACCACAGCACCGGCGAGAAATGCGCCGAGCGCCACGCTGAAACCCATCCAGACGGCGAGCAAGCTCGCGCCAAAACAGATGCCAAGCACGCTGACCAGCAACGTTTCGTCGCGACCAAAACCGGCCACGTAATCAACCAGTCGCGGCAGCAATAACAGGCCGAGAATCATCCCGACAATAACGAAAAGGCCCAAGTGGCCGATCAGCGTGAACGCCGTTTCCGCTTTCACCGAACCACCGATCGCCACGGCCGTCAACAAGGTGAGCATCACAATGGTGAGCATGTCCTCAGCCACCAACAGACCCACCACCAGCTTGGCGAATGGCCGATGCCGCTGGCCGCTCTCGGACAACGTTCGGGTTGCCACCATGGTCGAGGACAGCGCAATGATCGCGCCGAGAAACAATGCATCCATGCCTTTCCAGCCGAACAGACTGCCGAGGCCGACACCGATCCACATCATCAGACCGACTTCGGCCACTGCCACCGCCAGTACGCCGATTCCGACTTCGCGCAATTTGCGCACGCTGAACTCGAGACCGAGCGTGAACATCAGCAGCACGACGCCGAGATTGGAAATATCGTCAATCGCCTGCGGATCTGCTACCAGCATGCCGGGCGTATGCGGTCCGATCAGCACGCCGGCCAGGATGTAGCCCAGCAGCACGGGTTGCCGCAGGCGTTGAAAAAGAATCGTCGTGGCACCGGCCACGAGCATCACCACGGCAAGATCGCGAATAAAACCGATTTCGTGCATGCCTTGTCCGCTATTGCATCAAGTCAATCGCAGCTTAAACGAAGCGCTTCGTTTTGGTATTCGCCTGATGTGCTGGCCTGTATCAACAGCGTGATAGCAACTGGATCCTCATCGACGGCGCCAGCATGAAATCTGAAAAAAAGTCTTGACGGATATGTGACTCGGACCTATTCTTTCGGGCTTCCAGCAGCGGGGCCATAGCTCAGCTGGGAGAGCGCCTGCATGGCATGCAGGAGGTCGGCGGTTCGATCCCGCCTGGCTCCACCAACTTGAATTGTCCCCATCGTCTAGAGGCCTAGGACATCACCCTTTCACGGTGGCGACCGGGGTTCGAATCCCCGTGGGGACGCCAAGTTGACTCGTAATGCTGGAAAGATGGTTGGAAAAATGCGGAGTGGTAGTTCAGTTGGTTAGAATGCTGGCCTGTCACGCCGGAGGTCGCGGGTTCGAGTCCCGTCCACTCCGCCACTAAACGGAAACCCGCCTTGCGCGGGTTTTTTGTTGAGTGTTTTTGATGATCACCCGTCGTCCGTCTGACGTTCCAGCGTACCGGCGGAATGCCCCTGCTCGCCGAGATATTCCAGCCAGCGCGATAGAAAGCTGTTCATCCGCAGGCGATGCTGGAACACCGTATTCGCCGCCGGAAAGGGGCCGAGCACCTGCCAAAGGTGTCGACCCGGATGGCAATGCAGCGCTTCCGCCACATGGGCATCGGTATACATGCGCAGCTGCGCCGACGGTGAGCGTTGCCCGGTGTGCGCATCGACAAAGTCATAAGTGAGTTCGAGCTCCATCGTATACGGATGGACTTCCTGCAGATGCAGATGCACATCGAGATGGTCATCCACATTGGAGACGTAATGGCCCGGGCTCAGATCCTGCGGCGCGAACAGCCGCGCCAACCGATGATAATTTTCCGCATACAGCCCCATCAGGAACTCGAAGCGCCCGGGCAGCAAATTGGGTCGGCGGTGGGGCGTAGCGATCATCGGTAGCAAAAACTCCTGGCGGGCCGGCACTCAGAACATAGTCCGCTCGATACCAAAGCGGGAGAAAATCTTGCTGGAAATTTCTTCAATCGACGTGTGGGTGGTGTTGAGGCTGGAGATGCCGGCGTGGCGCATCAGCCTGTCGGCCTGCTCCAGTTCCCAGCGACACTGCTTCAGCGTGGCATATTGACTGCCGGCACGCCGCTGCTCACGGATCTGCGCCAGTCGCTGCGGATCGATCGTCAGGCCAAATAACTTGTTCTTGTGGGGAACCAGCCTTTTCGGCAGCTCCAGCTTGTCGAGGTCATCATCGGTCAACGGATAGTTGGCGGCGCTGACACCATAATGCAAGGCCATATACAGACAGGTGGGCGTTTTGCCCGAACGCGATACGCCAACCAGGATCAGGTCCGCCTTGCCGTAGTCGACATCCAGACCGTCATCGTGGGTGAGCGCGTAGTTGGTCGCATTCATCCGCGCTTCGTACTTCGCGAAATCCACGATACCGTGAGATCGGTTGACTGCGCCCGAACGCTTGACGCCCAACTCATCTTCCAGCGGACCGATGAACGGTGCAAAGACATCCAGCATCAGTGCACCGCTGTCGGCGACGATATCGCACAACGCGCGCTCGGCCATGGTGTTGACCACGATCGGACGCTCGCCGGTCTGCGCATAGTGGGTCTTGATGCGCAGGGCGGCAGCTTCCGCTTTCTTGGTGTCGTCGATGAACGCCAGACGATGCTTGTCGAACTGCACGCCCTCGAATTGCGCCAGGATGCTGTTGCCAATGGTCTCCGCCGTAATACCAGTGGAGTCGGAGATGAAGAAAACCGTTCGCTGCATACCGTCGCCTGATCACTTCGATGGACTTGTTCGCACCATAACGCAAGCGTCAAACGCTGTCGCCGATTGACTGCCGCCTGACTGGTATGCAGTTGGAGTGGCGACGTTTCGCAATGGTCTTCTTGTGCTGTGCATCATCGACAGCGGACAATACCAGTCCTTTGCAGACCGCTGCGACACTGCATCCCGCACCAATCCCACTTTTTTACCGCGCTCTTGAGGAGATACCCTTGAACGATCTGGTGCTATGGCTTGACCAACTGCGTATGACCGACCTCGGCAAGGTCGGCGGCAAGAACGCGTCGCTCGGCGAAATGATCGGCAATCTCGCCAAGCTGGGCGTCTCGGTACCCGGCGGCTTCGCCACCACGGCCGATGCCTTTCAGCAGTATCTGGAAAAAAGCGGTCTGGCGAAGCGCATCCAGGAACGCCTTGCTGATCTTGACGTGGATCATGTCGACACACTCGTTGCTGCAGGCAAGGAGATCCGCGGCTGGATCGTCGATACCGCCCTGCCCGCCGAACTCGAGCAGGCGATTCGCGACGCCTACATCAAGTTGTGCAAGGACGCTGGTGCCGAAGATATCGCCGTCGCGGTGCGTTCGTCCGCCACGGCCGAAGATTTACCGGATGCTTCGTTCGCCGGCCAGCAGGAAACTTTTCTCAATGTGGTCGGCATCGATGACGTGCTGCACAAGGTGAAAGAAGTTTTTGCCTCGCTCTATAACGATCGCGCGATCTCCTATCGCGTACACCAGGGCTTCAAGCACGATGACGTATTCCTCTCTGCCGGCGTGCAGTTGATGGTGCGCTCGGACGTGGGCGCCTCGGGCGTGCTGTTCACACTGGACACCGAGTCTGGCTTTCGCGACGTCGTGTTCATCACCGGCTCGTACGGTCTTGGCGAAATGGTCGTGCAGGGTGCGGTGAATCCCGATGAGTTCTACGTATTCAAGCCGACCTTGAATGCAGGCAGGCCCGCCGTGCTCCGCCGCAACCTCGGTGCCAAACAGCTACGCATGGTGTATTCCAACACCGCCGGCGAGCGTGTCCGTACTGAAGACACGCCAGCGGAGCTGCGTAACAAGTTCTGCATCGATGACGACGACGTGCAGGAGCTCGCCCGCCAGTCGCTGATCATCGAAAAGCACTACGCCCGACCGATGGATATCGAGTGGGCGAAGGACGGCAATACCGGTAAGCTGTACATCGTGCAGGCCCGCCCCGAGACGGTGAAGTCGCGCGCACACGCCACCCAACTGGAACGTTTCCACCTCGGCGAACGCGGCAAGGTCCTCGCCGAGGGCCGCTCGATCGGTCAGAAGATCGGTGCCGGGAAGGCGCGCGTGATCCGCACGCTGGCCGACATGAGCAAGGTGCTACCCGGCGACGTGCTGATCGCCGACATGACCGATCCCGACTGGGAGCCGGTGATGAAGCGCGCCGCAGCAATCGTCACCAACCGTGGCGGCCGCACCTGCCACGCGGCGATCATCGCGCGCGAGCTGGGCGTACCAGCCGTAGTCGGTACCGGCAATGCGCTGGACAAGATTCCCGATGGCGTCGACGTCACCGTATCCTGCGCGGAGGGCGACACCGGCACGATCTACGAAGGCATCCTGAAATTCGAACGTGTCACCGCGGATCTGGGCGACATGCCCGAGGCGCCGCTGAAAATCATGATGAACGTGGCCAACCCGGAACGCGCGTTCGATTTCGGCATGCTGCCGAATGCAGGTATCGGCCTGGCCCGGCTCGAGATGATTATCGCCAGCCATATCGGCGTGCATCCGAAGGCGCTGCTGGAATACGCCAAGCAGGACGCCGCCACCAAGGCCAAGATCGACGAGCGCATCGCCGGCTACGCCGACCCGGTGAGCTTCTATGTCGATCGTCTGGCCGAAGGCATCGCCACGATTGCCGCATCGGTGTATCCGAAAACGGTGATCGTGCGCATGTCCGACTTCAAGTCGAACGAATATGCGAACCTGCTCGGCGGTTCGCGCTACGAACCGGATGAAGAAAACCCGATGATCGGTTTCCGCGGCGCCAGCCGCTATGTCGATCCCAGTTTTGCTGATGCTTTTGGCTTGGAGTGCAAAGCGGTCAAGCACGTACGCGAGGTGATGGGGCTGGACAATGTCTGGGTGATGATCCCCTTCGTGCGCACGCTCGGTGAAGGCGCGAAGGTCATCGAGGTCCTGAGGAAAAACGGTCTGGTACAGGGCGAGCATGATCTGAAGATCATCATGATGTGCGAAGTGCCGTCCAACGCGCTGCTGGCGGATGAATTCCTCGACATTTTCGACGGCTTCTCGATCGGCTCCAACGACCTGACCCAGCTCACGCTCGGTCTCGATCGCGACTCCAGCATCGTGGCCGGCCTGTTCGACGAACGCGACCCCGCGGTCAAGAAATTGCTGTCCATGGCAATCAAGACCGCGAAGGCCAAAGGCAAGTACATCGGCATCTGCGGTCAGGGGCCGTCAGATCACCCGGATCTCGCCGAATGGCTTATGGATCAGGGCATCGAGTCGGTGTCGCTGAATCCAGATACCGTCGTGGATACTTGGCTGCGACTGGCGAAAAAGAAGGCTGGCTAAGCGCAAGATTCTGCTGTAACTGAACAGACTTTTCGCTGCACTGCAACAAGAGAGCGAGGAACACCTCGCTCCCTTGAATACCAAGGCGCAAGCGTTCACGGCGTTGTATCGGCGCCATCCCTTGCACAGCCACAAACTCCTGCTATTCCCTAATCTGAATAAGGCTTTAGCACTACCTGTTCACTGCGTTAGTGCAGTGCAGCTTGCTGCGAAACAGCCGGGGATTTAACGTTCACACACATGTTTGAATCCTGGATTTGAAGCAGATGTCTTCACTCACGCTCAACCCAGTTTCGGGCCACCTCGCTTGACTGCGACTCTTCGCAACGGTGCCGGGGATACGCGTAAGCGCTTGCTGGAAGCGGCCGAATCGCTGTTCATCGAATGCGGTTACGAGGCGATGTCGCTGCGACAGATCACCGCGAAAGCGCATGCCAATCTCGCCGCGGTCAATTATCACTTCGGCAGTAAAGAAGCGCTGATGCAAGAACTGCTATCGCAGCGCCTGGATCGGCTCAATCTGGAACGGCTGCAGCTGCTGAGCAATTGCGAGAAACAGTGGCCAGACGGGCTGGGTCCAGCGGCCGTATTCGGCATGCTGTTCATACCCGCTTTTCGGATCAGTCATGAAAGCGTGGGGGGCAAGTCGTTCATGCGCCTGCTGGGACGCGTTTACAGCGATCGATCACCGTTCATCCTCAGCTATCTGCAAGAACATTACCGGCCAATCTTCGGTCGCTTTTTCGAAGCGTTTTCGCGCACCCTGCCCCAGCTGCCACGCAACGAACTTGGCCTGCGCCTGCACTTTGGGCTCAAGGCGCTGTCGGGCATTCTCGCGGGCGAAGACATGCAGAAGCTGATTGATGACCTCAGCATGGGCGAGACGATAAATGACGGCGAGTTACTCGCCCGATTGATCTCACTCATTTCGCCAATACTCACCGCGCCATTCGGCAGTCCCGAGCAGATTCGGGTAATTGAACAGGTGCTGGAACTGGACAATGCGACCGCCGTCGCCAGCAGAGACGCTGTCGCTGAACCCACCGGTGAGCTTCATGCTGCACCAGGTGTCCTGGAATGGCTCAAGGAAGGGAGGCTGGCCCTCTAAATAAAAACAATAGTTCGACAACGCTTGTAGCGATCCGGTTCTTAAATCGACCAAATCGCCTACTCCCCAATCGTTACAGTCCCACAACACGACTATTCACTCTGAGGCATCACCTCAGGCTGTCGTCACAGGAGAACCACCGTGAACCGTCAAACCTTGCAAGGCTTCACCCGCTTCGGCACCAAGGCAAGTCTCGCCCTCGCTGTCGTTTCCGCGCTGTCGCTGCCGCTCTGCGTGCAGGCTGGCTCCTTCCAGCTTCCCACCACAAACGCCGCCGGCTGGGCCCGCGCTGGTGCAGGTGGTTCGCTATTCCCGGATGATCCCACGGCGGCCTACAACAATCCTGCGGCAATGGCATTTTTCGATGCTCCACTGATTCAGGTCACCGGCACAGGCATTCGCCCCAGCGCTGAATTTCAGGGCCAGTTCCGCGATCAGCAGGGCAATTCGACCACCGGCAGCAATCCCAACGGCTTTGGCAAGTTCATTCCGTTCCCCGATATCGCCTGGGCCCTCCCGGTAAATGACCGCCTGACTATTGGCGGCAGTGTCACCGTTCCCTACGGACTGGCCAGCAATTACAACCCGACCTGGGAAGGTCGTTATTTCGGTACCAAAACCAGCCTGGAGTCGATCGCAGTCAGTATGTCGGCCGGCTTCAAGGTCAATGACGAATTCTCGGTCGGCGCAGGTATTGAGGGTCAGCGCACCAAGGCGCAGCTCAACACTGTGCTTGATCCATACGGTTCGGCGGCCGCCCTGTTCGGCGCACCCATCCTCGGCGCTCCGCAGAGCGGCGATGTGCAGTTGAACGTCAACGTCAAGAAGCGCTTTGCATTCGGCTATTTCGGTGGCTTCGAATGGAAGCCCACGCAGCAGGACAGCGTCGACATCAGCTACCACTCGCGCGTCCAGCAGACGTTGAGCGGCACCTACAAGCTGTATGGCTCTGCCGCCAGCTTGCAACTGCTCACGTTGGCCCCTGTCGTGTTCCCGAACGCTGGCCTTCCGACATTGAACCCCGCTGGCGCGTCAGCCAATGCAGTACTCGACACACCAGCGTTTGCGAGCGCCGACTGGCTGCACAAGTTCAACGATCAGTTCAGCCTTGCGGCCACTGTCGGCTGGACCGATTGGTCGAATTTCCAGAGCCTGGCATTGACCTCGCAGGGCCAAACCCTGGTCGCGCTGCCACAGAAATATAAAGACACGTGGACATACTCGATCGGCGGCGACTACAAGTTGAACGATGTGTGGACCCTGCGTGCTGGCCTCGGTTACGACGAAACCCCAACCAACATCGTCAGCCGCGATCCACGTATCCCCGACGGCGCCCGCCGCATCGTGGGCCTGGGTGTCGGCTATCAGGCAACCCAGCGTATCTCGATCGATCTCGGCTACCAGCATCAGTTCGTCAGCGACGTGCCGGTTAACCTGACCAATCCGGTTGCATTGGGCGCCGGCACGATGGTCGGCAAGTTCAAGGATCACGGCGACGTGGTCAGCCTGACCGGCACCTATGCGTTCAAGTAAGAAACGATAAGTTGCAAATTAAAGAAGGGCCGCGCAAGCGGCCCTTCTTTATACTTTCTGGCGGAGAGGGAGGGATTCGAACCCTCGGTGCGCTTTCACGCACGCCTGATTTCGAGTCAGGTACATTCGACCACTCTGCCACCTCTCCAAAGGTTTTGCATGCTGGTTTATGCGAACCGCGGATGATACGCGGACACGTCTATCGTGACAACAACCATGGCATCCGGCATGCTCCGTCCATTCGCCGCACAAGACAGATCATGATCGAATTCGGACACGGAACGCACGTTGGCCTGCGCCGCCTGCGTAACGAGGACACCTACTACGCGGACGCCTCACTAGGCCTGTTTTTGGTTGCCGACGGCATGGGTGGTCACCAGCACGGCGAGGTGGCATCAGCCATGGTGCGGGATGCTGTCGTCGACTTGATCACCCGTGGACATAGCCTGGTTGAGGCCGTGCAAGGTGCCGGCGAGCGGCTACTTACGCATACCCGAGGCAGTTTCGAGGTATTGCCCATGGGTACGACCATCGCCGCACTGCGGGTGACCGCAGACAGCTACGAGGTTGCCTGGGTTGGCGACAGTCGCATCTATATGTGGAAACAAGAGCTGCGGCAGATCAGTCACGATCACTCACTGGTACAAGCATTGGTCGAATCCGGCCAGCTGGATGCCTCACAGACGTCAAAGCACCCACAGCGCAACGTGCTGACCCAGGCACTGGGCGTAACAGCCACCGAACAGCTGCATATCGGCATGTCTCGCGGTCGGCTGGAAGCGGGCACCGGATTTGTACTGTGCAGCGACGGCCTGACCGAGAGCATCGACGATGCATCGATAGCCGGCATCGTCGCACGTACGGATCTCGCATCGCAGGAATGCGTCGATCAGCTATTGCTGAATGCGCTGGATGGCGGTGGCGACGACAACATCACGGCGGTCATCGTGCGCTACTCCTGAGTGGATCGATTCAGCGATCAATTCAGTTGGCGCCACATGCTCTTGCCACCCACACTCTTATCCAGCGCATCCAGACGCTGCTCGTGCAGCAATAACTCGTCGCCTGCCGCGCGCAGGATGCGTGGTCGCGCGCGCAGCGTGATGGGCGCCAAGGCAACAGTGTGCTTCTGTTCGCTAGCCGCTTCAAAACCAAGATCAAAAGCCACCTGTCCCGAAGTCATCGCCAGATAAACATCGGCCAACAACTGGGCATCGATCAAGCCACCGTGCAGATCGCGTCGTGAGTTATCCACGCCCAGACGCTTGCACAGCGCATCGAGGCTGTTGCGCTGGCCCGGGTAGCGCTCGCGTGCCATCTTGAGCGTATCGAGCACGTTGCAGCGATCACCGATAGAACCCGAACCGTTTGCCAGCGCAGCGAGTTCAGCGTCAAGAAACCCGACGTCAAAGCTGGCGTTGTGGATAACCAGCTCGGCACCATCGATAAAGGCAAGAAACTCATCGACTACTTCGACAAACCGCGGCTTGTCGAGCAAAAAATCGTCTTCAATACCGGTGACCTGCCGCGCGCCCTCGTCAATGCGACGCTCCGGGTTGAGATAGGTCTGATAGTGCCGGCCGGTTAGCCGGCGTTCGACCATCTCGACGCAGGCAATTTCAATCAGGCGGTGGCCTTGGCGAACTTCAAGGCCGGTGGTTTCGGTATCGAGAATGATCTGTCTCATGCCGAGCTCTTCATCAGATCAGGCTTCATCGAATCAGCCTTCATCAACTCGGCCTGCTCGCGCGCAGCCTGGTCAACACGTTCGTTTTCGGCATGCCCGTTATGGCCTTTTACCCACTGCCAGCGCACCTGATGCGTGCTAACCGCTTCGGACAAACGCTGCCACAAATCCTGATTCTTTACCGGCTTCTTGTCAGCGGTGCGCCAACCATTGGCGCGCCACTTTGGCACCCACTCCTCGATACCCTGCATCACATAACGCGAGTCGGTGGTGAGCTGCACCTGGCAAGGCCGCTTCAACGCTTCCAGTGCGCCGATGGCCGCCATCAGCTCCATTCGGTTGTTGGTAGTGGCAGGGTCTCCGCCTGAAATGACACGTTCACCGCCCTTGGCGCGCAAAAGAGCAGCCCAACCGCCCGGTCCCGGATTGCCCAGACAGGCGCCATCGGTAAATGCTTCCACTTCGTTCATCGTTGCCTGCTTATCTCTTCATGGTCAAATTACGGCACTACGTCGCGTACTCGGCGACAGCCGCCCGCTTGCCGGCACCTTCAGCGGTGTCGGCCGGATTTTTAGAGGCGTGACCACGCGCCGTCGCTTGCGAGCGATGACCACGTAGCCGCCACCCAATAGTTTCGTGCTGATCGTGTAAGCACTCACGCCAGCCGGCAGAACGCAACCCACACGCCGCGCCTGCTCAATCTCAAATCCAGCCTGCTGCAAGGCATGCATGAGCCGCAGCGGCATGTTCAGCGTCAGACGCTTGCCACGAGCGCGCCAGCGAAACCAAGGCGCCCACGCGCTCATCGGATGCACGCCAGTTATCGCCAGCACCCCCCCTGGCGCCAACACGCGAACAGCTTCTTCCAGTAGCGAAGCAGGCATCACCGTTGCCTCGAGCGCGTGTTGCAGAAGTACCAACTCGAACGCGTCGTCAATAAAAGGCAAGCCTTCATCGCTCGCCGCCAGCAGATCACCTTGATAACGATTGCCTTCTACCTGCATCCGTATCCAGCAGCCGAGCATCGGCAATGCAGGTGGTGACGCGTCTTCGGCCGATGTGCCAACCAGCAAGGCATAGTCGCCGACACAACGCTGCAAGTCGGGCGTCATTGCACGGGTCTGATCATCCAGCAATCGGCGCACTGGCGCACTGGCATAGATGCTTTGATCGCGTTGAGGCATGCTGCCGATCCGGTTTTCAAACTGTCGAGGGAGTGTAACGGCTCATGACAATCCGATGCCGCCTGAAGTGGAATCACTAACGTGGGAAGCCGGTCGCGTAGCTGAACAACCCGCTGTCCGATTAACACCAGGATAACGAGTCAATGGCTCTGGCTGTTTATAGTCGCTCGGCTGACACCTGCCCAATCAGCGTATCCAACCGAAAGGGGACTTTGAAAACACCACAGATACCGCGGTGAGGCCAGTAGTTAGAGATCTGACGGTGCCGCATGACACATAAGGCATAACGCCAACAAATTTGATAACCGCTCATCGTAACCGACCCGCTTCAATCGCCGAGTCGTCACGCAGTCGATCAATAGTCCGGAGATCGTGGTGCACCTGATACCTTTGCCGGCACTCGCCGATAACTACATCTGGCTGATCCATGATGACGACGGAATGGCCATCGTTGTTGATCCCGGTGAAGCCTCGGTTGTCGAACATGCCCTGGCGACCCGGCAGCTCAAGCTGCGGGCCATCCTGCTGACGCATCACCATCCCGACCATATAGGCGGTGTCGCCGAATTGCGTCGGCAACATGACGTTCCGGTCTACGCGCCTGTTGATGAACGCATCATCGAAACGACCGAACAAGTCGAAGACGGTGATCGCATCGAGCTTTCATCACCGCAACTGCATTTTGAGGTGATCGCCATCCCTGGCCACACGCTCAGCCACGTGGCGTACTTCGGGGCTGGCCTGCTGCTCTGCGGCGACACTTTGTTCAGTATGGGCTGCGGCCGGATGTTCGAAGGCACGCCCAAACAGATGCTCGATTCATTGGATCGCCTGTCGGCATTGCCTGGTGAAACCGAGGTCTGTGGCGGACATGAATATACCGAGACCAACGGGCGGTTTGCCGTCACCATCGAACCGCAGAATCCCGAGTTGCACAAACGCCTGCAGGAAGTTGCAGTGCTGCGTGTCGAGGGTAAACCGACATTGCCGATTTCGCTTGCTATGGAACGAGCCACCAACCCGTTTCTGCGTGTTGATAGCGAGGCAGTGACAAACTGGTGTGACCAGCGAGGTGTCGGCGGTGATCGTATTGCCCGCTTCGCAGCATTGCGTGGCGCCAAGGACGCGTTCCGGTGACGGTAACAAACAGATCGCTGCGACCGCTATTGCCAGCGCTATCGATGCTGCTGACCGCATGTGTCGGCGTGCCCTCCCCAAGTCTACGCCAGCCAGCCATTCAGAAGCCGGCTATCAAGATCCCCCAGGCGACTGCGCAGCCGGTTACGTCACCCCCAGTAATCGCTCCTCAGGTCGTCGACTTCTGGCAGCAAATGCGGGGCAGCTTCGCGATGAGCGATTGCGATGCCGATCCTTCCATCTTGACCTGGGCGGAGCGCTATACCAAAAATCCCGAGCGTTTCGAAGATCAATTGCGAGAAGCGATGCCGCAATTGACCTATGTACGAGAGGTGGCCGCGCACTATGACGTCGCCGGCGAATTCGTGCTGCTGCCGTGGATCGAGAGTGGCTTTCAGTCATTGCCGGGGCGTAAGAACCGGCCGGCCGGCATGTGGCAGATCATGCCGCTTACGGCCAACAGGATGGGATTGCGTGTCGACGGCCGCTACGACGCACGTCTTGACGTCGATGCATCGGCCAACGCGGTAATGAAAATGCTCAGGCAATACCACGACAAATTCGACGACTGGCGTGTGGTCGATTACGCGTACAACACCGGCGAATTCAACGTCGCCAAATTGGTGGAGAGATTTGGCACGCCTCCCGCTGAACCCGTGATACCGCATTTGCCCGTAAAAAACGTGACGAGAGAACATTTGACCCGGATGCTGGCCATGGCTTGCGTGGTACGTGAGCCGGGTCGTTTCAATGTCACCCTGCCCACCATATCCGATGAACAACATCTGGTGCAGGTCAGTATCTCCCACTCCATGCCGATCGCTCAGGCTGCTGGCCAGGCAGGTGTTCCGGTGAGTACGCTGAAAAACCTCAACGCGGCGTTTCGTGGCAACACGATGGATGCCGGCGCCGTTTCGTATCTGATGCTGCCGGCTAACCATGCCCAGCAATTTCGCGATTCATTGGTGCAGCAACCCAGTACTGCGACAACCGCTGGCCAACCTCTGAATTCCACGGACAACAGCGACGATCAGCCAAAGCAAACAAATTCCTCAGCGTCATCAGCCGCGCGCGGGAAAACCCACACCGTTAAAAGTGGCGAAAGCCTTTGGCAAATCGCGCGGCGCTATTCGGTAAGCAGCAAGAAGCTGCAGCAGTGGAACCATCTGCATGGGCAAGCGCTCAAGCCGGGACAGGTACTCAAGGTGAGCGGCTCCGATTGAGCCTGCGTAAATAACGAAAAAGGGGCAGCCGTAGCTGCCCCTTTTTATTTCGCGATGACAACTTCATCGCCGCATGTCAAAGACCTACATCTGCGCTTTGTTGATCTGGATCTTGGTTTTCGCTCTCAGCTGATCAATCAGTTCACGCGTTGCTTCGGCACCGTAAGCCTGAGCCATCTGTTGACGCAGCGCATCGTGTTCTTCCGGCGGGATCTTGGACAAATCACCGTCCTGCACTTTATCCACGGCCAGCAGCGCGAAGGTTCCGTCCTGCATATCCACTGCAGCGTACTGCGACTTGCCCGCCGCCGGATGCGGCATCAGGAAAGCCTGCTTGAGCAAGGGCGCTGGCGTCGGGGTTACAGGGGCTTGCGGCGACTGAGTCCGAACTGCTTCAGCCACGGTCTTGATCGTGGCGTGGACCGACGTGGCAACCGTCTGCATCGCATCACCCTTGTTCAGACTTGAGACCATGTCGTCTGCCTGCTTCTTTTCGGCAGCTACCGTGCGCTCGTCGAGAATTTTTTTCCGTATGTCAGCGCGTACCTCAGCCAGCGGACGCAGTGCGGCAGGCACGTGTTTGTCGACATGCAGCACCACCGAATGGTCGTTGCCAAGATCGATCAGGCCAGAGTTATTGCCCTGAACAAGCACATCGTCGCCAAACGCCGCAGCGACAAACTTGGGATTTGCTGTCAGCGCATCGCTGCCACCCTGGCGCGAAAACAAGGCCGTCGTCTTGATCGGAAGACTCAGCGCAGCTGCCGCCGGCTCAAGTGAAGATGGATTCTGATAGGTATTGTCGGAGAGCTTGCCAGCGACCTCGTTGTACTTGCGATCCTTGCCGCCGGCCGACAGTTCCTTGACCAGCTGATCGCGCACTTCGTTGAATGGTTTGGACTCGCCGCTGCGAAGATCCCGCAAAAAGATGATGTGATAACCATCGGGCGACAGCACCGGCTTGGATATCTGGTTTTTCTGCAGGGCAAACATCGCCGCTTCGAACGGTGCATTGGTCACACCCTTCTGCAACCAACCCAGGTCGCCGCCCTGGATTTTGGAGCCCAGATCTTCGGAATCCTGCTTGGCCAGGCTGGCGAAGTTGTCAGGGGTTGCCTGGGCCGCGATTTTCTCGGCCTTGGCCAGTGCAGCCTTCTGCTGATCCGGCGTGGCATTGGCCGGCACGTTGATCAGGATGTGCGAAACGAGGCGCTGTTCCGGCTGCACGAAACGCTGCTTTTCATCTTCATAACGTTTCTTGAGGTCATCGTCGCTGGGCGCTGCATCCAGCTTGAGGTCGGCACCGTTGACTTCGAGATACTTCACCGAGACCTGCTCGGGATTCATGTAATCGGCTTGATGCGCCTTGTAATAAGTGTCGATCTGCGCGTCGGTGACCTGATCGTCGGCCAACTGGGGCCGCGGCAAGACGAAGTAACGCAGGTCGCGACGTTGGCTGATCAAGCTCAGGAACCGGTCCGTAGTGGTGTCGGTAATGATCGTGCTGTCGTTGATCGCATCGGGAATCAGCTGACTGGCCAGCGACGAACGGATGTCGCTCTCGAAACTATCCGGCGTCTTGCGCTGGCTTTCAAGGTAAGTGCGGTAGGTGGTCGGATCAAACTCATTATTGAGCTGGAAAGCCGGAACTGTCGCGATGTAATCGCGCACGGCCTGATCGGATACCCGCATGCCCCAGTCGTCGTTGGCCTGCAGCAGAAGCTGCTGGTCAACCATGGCGTCGAGAATCTGCTGCTTGGCTTCCGGCTTTTCGAAAACGCTGGAGTCGAAATGGTCGCCCTGCTCCTCGCTGGCCTGCTGACGCAGCTGATTTACGCGCGTCTGGAAATCATTCTGGGAGATTTCATGCTTGCCGACCTTGGCGACAAACGTGTCGTTGTGTGAGGTGAAATAACTTTCCATACCGAACAGCGACATCGCCAAAACGCAAATACCCAGAAGAATGACCGATGGCCACCCATGCATCTTGTTACGTATTGCCTGCAGCATTGGAATCTTCCCGCAACGTGATTGATGGCGCGTAAAACGGGTGACTCACGAGTAGCGCAAAAACCGCCGCAAGCGACCGCTACTGATTACTGCACCCCAACAACAAACGCGCACTGCTAAAAAAACAAAGGCGCCACAGGGGCGCCCTTGCGAACTGTGGCGGAGCGGACGGGACTCGAACCCGCGACCTCCGGCGTGACAGGCCAGCATTCTAACCAACTGAACTACCGCTCCACATTTTTCTGGTGGGTGCTGTAGGGATCGAACCTACGACCACCGCCTTGTAAGGGCGACGCTCTACCGCTGAGCTAAGCACCCAAAACCAAGCAGCCGCTTAGTTTAGGGCATCCTTGAGGGTCTTGCCAGCCTTGAAAGCGGGTACTTTCGAAGCCTTGATCTTGATCGCTTCGTTAGTACGCGGATTGCGGCCAGTACGTGCTGCGCGCTTGCGCACAGTGAAGGTGCCAAAACCAACCACCGAAACGTCCTCGCCCTTCTTCAACGACTTCTGCACGGTCGCAAAGAAAGCCTCGAGTGCGCGGCCGGCGTCGGCCTTGGTCAACTCGGCGGTTTCGGCGATGGCATTGATCAGATCAGTTTTATTCATTGAGAAACTCCCTTGATTCGGTTTACGGCCGGCGTAAATTAGTTGTGGTAAGAAATGGTGCCGGCACGGATGGTTAACTCTTTACTCTTGCTAGGCGCCGTTACGCAATCCCGCATCACTGCGCTCACAGGTCACGCCGGGATTGCGGTAACGCCTTTATACCAGTGCGTTGCCAGACTCCGCAACACAAGCTGCACCAACGTTTTTGGCCTGTACACACTTGACAAAATCGGTTGCGAAACAAACGCCGAGGAGCCAAGTCCAAACTTTGCTCAGGAATAACCGATATCTACAAAAAAATGCTCCACGAATGCGGAGCATTTCTTCAAATCAGTCTGATCCCATCGCAGCCATCAACACGGGGGAATCAGTGCGTACGTGAATGCACCTCGGGTGGCTCACCGACAGCCGCAGCAGGCGCCTCCTCCTTGGCCTGATTCGGTTGAAGCGGACGTTCCAGCGCAATATCCAACACCTCGTCAATCCAGCGTACCGGATGAATCTCCAGCGAGGAAGTGATGTTGGCCGGCATGTCCGCCAGATCTTTCTTGTTGTCCTCCGGAATGATGACCGTCGTGATGCCGCCACGATGAGCCGCAAGCAGCTTCTCCTTGAGGCCACCAATGGGCAGCACGCGGCCACGCAGAGTGATTTCACCCGTCATCGCCACTTCCGAACGCACCGGCACCTTGGTCAGCACCGAGACGAGTGCCGTGCACATGGCAATACCCGCACTCGGACCATCTTTCGGCGTCGCGCCCTCCGGCACGTGGATATGTACATCGAGCTTCTGATGGAACTCCGGGTCGATACCAAGCTGATCGGCGCGCGCCCGCACAACGGACAAGGCCGCTTGAATCGATTCCTTCATGACATCGCCCAGCTGACCGGTATGGACAAGCCGACCTTTGCCGGGGACAACCGATGCTTCGATGCTCAGCAGCTCGCCGCCGACCTGTGTCCATGCAAGCCCGGTGACGAGGCCGACTTCGTTCTGCAATTCCTTCCGGCCAAAGTCAAAGCGGCGCACGCCAAGGTAATGCTCAAGATTGCCTGAATCGACCTTGACCTTTCCAGGAGCCTTGGCTTTCTTAGAGTTAGCAACTGCCTTCTTGATCTGACCTTGAGTGGCCAGTTCCTTGACCTTCGATCTCTTGACCTCGCCCAGCGTCAACTCCTTGACCACCTTGCGGCAGATCTTGGATATCTCTCGCTCAAGATTACGTACACCCGACTCGCGCGTGTAGTAGCGCACGATGTCGCGCAACGCTTCTCCGTTGACACTGAGTTCCTCTGGCTTCAGACCGTTGGCCTTGAGCTGTTTTGGCAGCAGGTATTTCAGCGCGATGCCCAGCTTCTCGTCCTCGGTATATCCCGGAATGCGGATCACTTCCATGCGATCGAGCAATGGGCCGGGAATGTTCAGCGAATTGGCCGTGGCGATCCACATCACTTCGGAAAGATCGAGATCGACCTCAAGGTAATGATCGTTGAACGCATGGTTCTGTTCCGGATCGAGCACTTCAAGCAGGGCCGATGACGGATCGCCACGGAAGTCCATCGACATCTTGTCGATCTCATCCAGCACGAACAGCGGATTCTTGGCACCCACTTTATTGATGTTCTGCACAATACGGCCCGGCATCGAACCGATGTAGGTACGACGATGCCCGCGAATTTCGGCCTCATCGCGTACGCCACCCAAGCTCATGCGGACAAATTTGCGGTTGGTCGCCTTGGCGATCGACTGTCCGAGTGATGTTTTACCCACACCCGGCGGACCGACCAAACAGAGGATCGGCCCCTTCATCACCGTTACACGTTGCTGCACGGCAAGGTATTCAAGGATGCGATCCTTGACCTTTTCGAGCCCGAAGTGATCGGCGTCCAGCACCTCTTGCGCCATTTGCAGATCTTTTCGAACCTTGCTGCGTTTTTTCCACGGCACGCCAACCAGCCAGTCCAGATAATTGCGCACCACGGTGGCTTCAGCCGACATCGGCGACATCTGCTTGAGCTTGTTGAATTCCTGTTTGGCCTTGGACAGCACAGCCTTGGGCATGCCGGCAGCATCAATTTTCTTCTGAAGCTCCTCGACTTCGTTGGTACCGTCCTCGCTGTCGCCGAGCTCTTTCTGGATCGCCTTCATCTGTTCGTTGAGGTAATACTCGCGCTGGCTCTTTTCCATCTGCGACTTGACCCGACCGCGGATGCGTTTCTCGACCTGCTGCAGGTCCATCTCGCCATCGACCAGCCCAATCAGCAATTCCAGGCGTTCGCCAACGTCGGTGGTTTCCAGCACCTTCTGCTTGTCAGCCATGCGCACGGAAAGATGTGCCGCAATGGAATCGGCAACACGCGACGGATCGTCAATTCCCGACAGGCTGGCGAGCACTTCAGGCGGCAACTTGCGGCTTTGTTTGACCAGCTGCTCAAACAGCGAGATCAATGTGCGTGAAACCACATCGAGCTCGCGCTCCTTGGCGTTGTAAACCGGCTCGATGACACGGGAACGGGCGGTAAGCATGCCGCCGTCCTCGCGAAAATCCTCGACCGCGACGCGTGACTGGCCTTCGACCAGCACCTTGACGGTGCCATCGGGCAGTTTGAGTAGCTGCAACACGCCGGCCAGCGTCCCGATCTGATGCAGGTCAGATATCTCCGGATCATCGATATCCGGACTCTTCTGCGCCACCAGCAAAATCTGCCGCTCGCCTTCCATCGCACGCTCCAGCGCACGCATGGATTTGTCGCGCCCAACAAACAATGGAATGACCATGTGCGGATAAACCACGACATCTCGCAATGGCAGTACCGGCAGCGCATCCATCAGCACGGAGGGTAAGGTGTTCTTGGCCATCGAAGAGGGTTCCCTCAGAAAGTCGAATCTAGGTTCGCCCCGACACTGCGCCGGGTGCATCTGTTATTCAAATGGAGGCCAACCGGCTTCCACTCAAGGTGTCACTGTTGCGTAAAACAAAACGGCTCCGGTGATTCACCGGAGCCGTTTTTAGTGCCCGCCTGCGCGCAGTGTATGGCTGAATGAATCAGGCAGCGTCGCTGCCCTCTCCCGCCACGCGTTGCTGCAGGTTGCCACGATAGATCAGGTACGGCTCGGCCTGACCATTGATCACAGCATCATCCACAACGACCTTGCTCACATGCTCGAGCGATGGCAGCTCATACATGGTATCCAGGAGCACCTGCTCGAGAATGGTGCGCAGGCCGCGGGCACCGGTCTTGCGCTTGAGCGCCTTGCGGGCGATCGCCTGCAGCGCTTCCGGCCGGAACTCCAGTTCCACCTCTTCCATCTCGAACAGCTTCTTGAACTGTTTGGTGACGGCATTCTTCGGCTCGGTGAGAATCTTCACCAGCGCAGGCTCATCCAGTTCGTCAAGCGTCGCCACCACCGGCAAACGACCGACAAACTCCGGGATCAGGCCGAAACGCACCAGATCGGCGGGTTCCACGTCGGACAACGTCTTGCCCAGATTCTCCGTGCGCTCCTTGCTGCGCACTTCGGCCGAAAAACCGATACCCGTGTTCTCCGAGCGTTGCTGAATAACCTTTTCAAGCCCGGCAAACGCGCCACCGCAAATGAACAGGATATTTTTGGTGTCGACCTGCAGGAATTCCTGCTGCGGATGCTTGCGGCCACCCTGCGGTGGCACCGAAGCGAGTGTGCCCTCGATCAGCTTCAGCAATGCCTGCTGCACACCTTCGCCGGAAACATCCCGGGTGATCGACGGGTTTTCGCTCTTGCGCGAGATCTTGTCGATTTCGTCGATATACACAATGCCCGACTGCGCCTTCTCGACATCGTAATCGCACTTTTGCAACAACTTCTGGATGATGTTCTCGACATCCTCGCCAACATAACCCGCCTCGGTGAGCGTGGTGGCATCGGCGATTGTGAACGGCACATTGAGCAGGCGCGCAAGCGTTTCAGCCAGCAGCGTCTTGCCCGAACCGGTCGGACCGATCAACAGAATATTGGATTTACCGAGCTCGATGTCGTCGCTCTTCTGACGCGACTCGATTCGCTTGTAATGATTGTAGACCGCGACAGCGAGCGCTTTCTTTGCACGCGTCTGACCAACCACGTACTGATCCAGTGACTCGCGAATTTCGCGCGGCTTGGGCAACTGGGTACGGCCGGATGCAGCCTTTTCTTCCAGTTCCTCGCGGATGATGTCGTTGCAAAGCTCCACGCACTCGTCGCAGATGAACACGGATGGACCCGCGATCAGCTTGCGCACTTCGTGCTGACTTTTGCCACAGAAGGAGCAATAGAGAATCTTGCCACTATCGCTGGAACGGCCCTGCCGATCGTCACTCATACTTTCGATCCCGCTGGTAAATCTGGATGCGTCTTGAGAATAACACAGCGTTTCGCATCTGCATTCAGATACGAAACGCTAATAAAGACACCTAGGTACAGCGTGGAAATCAGGCCGATTTGACCGTCTCGCCGGCGCGCTTGCCGAGCACTTCATCGATCAGACCGTAAGTCTTGGCATCGACGGCGTTCATGAACCGATCGCGCTCCATGTCCAATTCGATCTTCTCGATCGGCTGGCCGGTATGCTCGACATACAGCCGATTCAAACGCTCGCGGATGTAAAGAATCTCGCGTGCCTGAATCTCGATGTCAGTCGCCTGACCTTGCGCGCCACCCGACGGCTGGTGAATCATGATGCGTGAATTCGGCAACGCGTAGCGCTTGCCCTTGGCACCCGCCATCAGCAGGAACGAACCCATGCTGCACGCCTGACCGATGCACATCGTGCTGACGTTCGGCTTGATGAATTGCATCGTGTCATAGATCGCCAGACCCGCGGTAACCGCACCACCCGGGCTGTTGATATAGAACTGGATGTCCTTGTCCGGGTTTTCCGACTCAAGAAACAACATTTGCGCGACCAGCAGGTTGGCCACCTGGTCGTTGACTTCGCCGACCAGGAAAATCACTCGCTCCTTCAACAGGCGCGAGTAAATGTCGTAGGAGCGCTCGCCGCGTGCCGTCTGCTCGACGACCATCGGTATCAAATTGAGATTCTGGATCTGGTCCATAGCCATGCTTGCAGCTCTCCGTTGAATGGACCTAGTATGGCTCAGGCGTTAGCCGGACGCATCACGTCATCGAAACTCAGATCCTGCTGCGTAGTTTTAGCATGTTCTGCCACCCACTCCGCGACTTGGTCTTCCATCACTCGATTCTGCAGCCCAGACATCAATTGGGGGTCGCCGTTGTAGAGTTCAATGACTTTCTCGGGCTCTTCGTAGGTGGAGGCAATCGCGGCCAGCTGCTCGGCAATGCGCTTGCGGTCGATCACCAGCGACTGCTTGCGAGCGATTTCACCCATCAGCAGGCCCGCGATCACGCGCTTGTGCGCGATTGGCATGGCAGCTTCGATCAACTGCGGCGGCGGCTGCTGACCACGCGGAACGTTCCCGGCGGCCATGTTCTGCGCCTCAGACTGCACCATCAGCTTGGGCACATCCAGCTCGCCGTGCGTGTTGGCGAGCTTTTCCGCCACTTCGGACTTCAAACGCGCCATCAGTGCGGCCTTCAGCTCACGCTCGAGATTCGCGCGCACCTCCTTGCGGAAGACTTCCAGATCACCGTCCTCGATGCCGAACAACCGGGCGAATTCGCTATCGATCTCGGGCAGCTTCGGCTCCTGCACCTTGATGATCTTGAAGCTGACTTTTGCTGTCTTGCCAGCCAGTTCTTCATTGCGGAAATCATCCGGGAAGGCGATTTCGGTGTCGAAGCTGTCATCGGCCGTGCGAGTAAGCAAGGCGTCGTCCAGTGCCTTGAACAGGTTGCCCGAGCCCAACACGCTGCCGGCACGCTCCATGCCTTCCGCCGGGAAACGATAGTCGCCAGCCTGCGCGGAATACTCGAACATCACGAAATCACCCTCGGCCGATGCGCGCTCGACTTCATCGAAGCTACGACGCTGCTGGCGCAGGGTTTCCAGCATCTTGTCGATATCGGCGTCGGTCACCT
The DNA here is from genome assembly GCF_014207185.1 of Rhodanobacter sp. A1T4. Classification (GTDB taxonomy): domain Bacteria; phylum Pseudomonadota; class Gammaproteobacteria; order Xanthomonadales; family Rhodanobacteraceae; genus Rhodanobacter. The sequence continues at coordinate 122,565 of NZ_JACHCP010000003.1, read as the reverse complement.
CGGCGACGGGACGATTGATCTCCAGCCCGGACACGTCGATAGCCGGAAACTCGGGCATGACCTCGAAGGTGGCGGTATAGGCGATTTCGCCGTTCTCCGGCTGACCGGTCGTATTGATCGAGGGATTGGCGATCGGCTGCAGCTTTTCCTGCTCCACGGCTTCACGCAACGTGCTGCCGATCAGGTCGGAAAGAACCTCTCCACGCACCTGCGCGCCGAAGCGCTGCTTGATGACCGTGGTAGGCACCTTGCCCGGACGAAAGCCCTTGAGGCGAACCGTGCGACCCATTTCCGCGATACGTGCAGTCACCTGCGTCTCGAACCGCTCTGCGGGAAATTTCACCGTGAGCTTGCGCTCGAGCGTGCCGATGTTTTCAACCGAAACCTGCATGACGTCTCCTGGTACAACCTGATGTTATGGGCCTGCAACAGGCACCATGGCAGCCATTGCCGCCGGCAAAAAAAGAAAATCATCTGGCTTGGTGCGAAAGGGGGGACTCGAACCCCCACGATTATTAGTCGCCAGAACCTAAAAGCGATGCACCGAGACACAGATCAGCCACTTAGCTTATCAGGTGACGATTTCGCTGCCAATTGGCTGTCTTCGGCGCCTTTCAAGGTGCCATCGCCAGGTACCACAGGGGTAAAACAACCAGCCTAGGGGAGACGATCCAAGAGAGAGAACCTAAAGACTCTTTATGAGCACTTCTAGGGCACCAGTGTGTCCCTTCCCCGCCTTCAATTCCAGCCTCGGCGCCTCACGGTTCCGGGGCTTCTTTATGTGCCCAAGGAGACGACCATGAACCAGATCACCACCCACGCCACCGCTGCCAGCAGAACCGTTGCCATGATGATCCTCGCCACTCCGATCCGCAAAGATATGGAGGGGCGGTACTGCCTGAACGACCTTCACAAAGCTGCGGGGGAAGACAGGCGGCACCAGCCAGCCAACTACCTGCGGCTAGAAACAACAGCAGCACTCTCCACCGAGATTTCTAAATCCTCAGATGTGAGGATTAAGCCCATCGAGATGAGCAAGGGCCGCTACGGTGGTACCTATGTTCACGAGGACATAGTGATGGACTACGCAGCCTGGATCAGCCCCGCATTCAAGCTGGAAGTCTACCGTGGCTTCAAGGCATCCCGGCAAACAACCTCTGTGGGCGGCCAGATGGTCGTCCCATCTGAGGTCAACTACGTCCAGATGTTCCGCATGGCCCTTCAAGTGGCCGAGCGAAACGAGGTACTGGAGAAGCAGATTGAGGCAGAGCGTCCGTTGGTCGCTTACGCCGACGCAACAATGGCTGACGAACGCACCATCTGTATCCGGGAAGCCGGCAAGCAGTTCGGCTTCAGCGATCAGCGTCTGATGAAGTTCCTCATCGAGAAGAAGGTCCTATTCCGTCAGGGCAAGTCCGTCATGCCCTACCAGCGTTACATCGACGACGGGCAATTCACCACTAAGTCTCATGTGATCGCTAACGGCAACGTCCACCGCTGGCCGCACGTCACCGGCAAGGGGCTGCTGCTAATCGATCGGCTACGCCGACAGGCGCTCCTCGCCGCCTAAGCCACCAACAACTCATCGACCACCTCAAGGCCCCCTAACCGGGGCCTTTTTTCGTTTCTAGGAGACCCGCATGGATACCGTGCAGCACACCACGTCCCTCCGCGACAGACAGCTTGCCCTCGAAGAAGAATCCCTGACCCTTGGCATCGACCGCTATCAGAAAGAGCACGGTCGCCAAGACGAGGCAGACACCGGCCCCGGTCGTCGCCTGATTAACGACAGCATCCCCCCGCTCGCTGAAGCCATCGACACCTTCGTGGCTGAGGCTCGAAACGGTAAGCCCGGTAAAAAGCACACCTCTGTGCGCTGGGCTGAGAAGTTCCCATCCGCTGAGCTGGCCTACATCACAGTCCGACACTGCCTAAACGCGATCTCGAACAGAGACACCCGTGTGCAGGCGGTAGCCGAAACCATTGCCGCGACGATTGAGGACTCCATCAACTACTCGCGATTCCGCGAGGTCTCCCCTGGTCTATACAAGCACCTCCAAGGCGTCCTCAAAAAGAGCACGTCACAGCGCCACTCCCGCAACGTAATGGAAGCGGCAACCCGCAGAGTCGAGCTGGAACAGTTCGGATTCTCCGGCAATGACGGCATCCACTTCGGCATGAAGATGGTCGAGCTGTTCATTGAGTCCACCGGCTTTGCCGTCCTGTTCAATGATTCATCCCACGGCCGCGAGCGGGAGCGCATCCTCCTACGCGGCACCCAACAGGTTCTCGACTGGCTTGAGAACGCTCACGATGCGGCGGCCCACTTCAGCCCCATCCGCATGCCCATGCTGGTGCCCCCGAACCCCTGGGTTTCCTCCAAGGGTGGCGGCTACCTGACTGACGCTGGCGGCCTGGTGTCGCTGGTTCGCACACGGAACAAGTCCTACCTGCGCGAACTGGGCAACGTGGACATGCCGGCCGTGTATCAGTCGATCAACGCGATCCAGTCAACAGCTTGGAAGGTGAACACGTCCGTTCTCACTGTCATGCGAGACGCGTGGGACGCTGGCGGCGGTATCGCTGGCCTGCCCTGCCGTGACCTTATCGAGCTGCCGGGTCTCCCGTCGTTCGACATGGACACATATAAGGTAGAGCAACCCGAGGAGTTCAAGGCTTGGAAGCGCAAGCGCGCTGACATATATGAGGAGAACGCCCGCTCTACGTCACAGCGCGTCTCGGCAGCGCAGAAGATCGCCCTCGCCGCCCGCTTCGCACCCGAGGAGGCTATCTATTTCCCTCACTCCCTGGACTTCCGGGGCCGCGTCTATCCTGTACCAGGCACCCTGAATCCCCAGGGCGATGACCAGGCAAAGGCTCTGCTGACGTTCGCCAAGGGGAAACCCCTTGGCTCCAGTGGTGCCCGCTGGCTGGCGATTCACGTAGCCAACCTGTTCGGGGTGGACAAGGTGCCGTTCGCTGAGCGCATCCAGTGGGTGAATGATCACCAGGAGCAGATTCTCGACTCCGCTCTCCAGCCGCTCGACGGGCAACGCTTCTGGACTGAAGCCGATTCCCCGTGGTCGGCGCTGGCCGCCTGCTTCGAGTGGGCCGGCTATGTAATGACTGGCACAGAGTTCGTGTCGCACCTCCCCATCGCCCTCGACGGGTCATGCAATGGCCTGCAGAACTTCAGCGCCATGTTGCGCGATCCCGTGGGCGGCAAGGCAACCAACCTGATCCCGCAGGAGAAACCCGCTGACATCTATACGCAGGTAATGAAGGTGGCCGCCGAGCGCATTAAGAAGGAAGCCGAAGCCGGCGACCCGATGGCGGCTAGATGGGACGACCTGCTCACGAGAGACATCGTGAAGCGCCCGGTGATGACTCTGCCGTATGGCGTAACCAAAGCCGGTATGCGTGGGCAGCTCATGGAGAAGATGGGCAACGCCCGCGACAAGGGCGCTCACGAAGAAGCTTCATATCTCGCTGGCGTCCTGTGGGATGCCATCGGTCAGGTCGTGATCGCTGCACGCGTGGCGATGGACTGGCTGAAGTCGTCGGCGAAGGTTGCAGCGAAAGGCGACATGCCTGTGAGCTGGACGACGCCAGCCGGATTCCCGGTCCTTCAAGAGTACCGAGAATCACTTGGAACCCGCGTGGAGACTCACATCGGCGGTCGGTCGGTACGTATAACAACCAGCGTAGAAGGAACAAAACTCGATTCACGCAGACAGGCGCTCGGCATCTCGCCGAACTTCATCCACTCCTGTGACGCGGCTCACCTGATGCTCACCGTCTGCACCGCCCTTGAGAATGGCATTGCGGACTTCGCCATGATCCACGATTCATACGGTACCCACGCGGCGGACACCGACGTGCTGGCGGCCTCGCTGAGAGCTGCATTCAACGAGCAGTATTCCCGTGAAGTCCTCACCGACTTCCGCAACGAGCTGGCCGCTCAGCTTCCCGCTGAGGTAGCCATAGAACTTCCCGAGCTTCCGCCTAACGGCAACTTGGACCTCTCCCTGGTGGAGCAGTCCCTCTATTTCTTTGCCTAGACACTTGACACAAATCAACCATTGAGGATTCGCATGAGCATTCAATACAACGCGATGTTGCAGACCCACACGGCTACCGACCGCTACGGCGTGGTGCTCGCCATCTACAACCCAGCAACCCACGGAACCCTCGCGGACTTCCGCGCGGCCTGCCGCGATCTGGTTGAGGGCTGAGCCGGTGCTGGTCTGGACTCCTGGAGATGTCATCGGCCTCTCCCTCCTCGTTCTGTCGCTCGGCGCTCTCGCCGGCCTGTGGATTGGCTCACTGATCTACAGCGCATTCCGCCGCATCGGCAACTCCTTTCGCAACCTCTGGAACCGCAAACATGGCTAAGGCTCGCACCCTCTCTCCGTTCTACTCGAAGCGTATGCAGCGCATGGCAGTAGCCGCCACGCGCACCAACGATCTGCAACTGATCCTCACCGTCACCGGCGAGATCAAGCGCGCAATCAAGTGGCGCGCGTACAAGCACCTGCTGCGCCACTCGTGGCCTCGTCCGATGTCCGGCATCAACTATGGCCGCATCGATACGAACCTCGGCCTGATGGCGCGCTTTTCTTGAGCATCGCGTCAACCGTTCGCGACCGCGTTCTCTCGTCGTCCCCTGAAGCTGCGGCTCAGGGGGCCTTTGAGGTCGTGAGTGCTCTGCAAGACCTCCATCCGGCCCGCCAGGTTCTCGCACTGGCCGCCGCGCTGAAAGTGACAGCCGAAGTCCTCGACATCGACCCTCGCGAACTCCTCAGCGTGGTCGGGCGAATGGAGGCGGATGCCCGCTTCAACAACCAGGACTACTTCTCTGCCGTGGCGCTCTACGTCGAAGGCGAGATCAAGAAGAAATATCCGTGATGACCCCCACCGAACTCCTACGGGACGCCTATCGGGAGCTGGATGAAACCGACTCCCTGTCCCGAACGACCCTGCGCAATCTCCACACGGCCGGCATCGACACCGCCGTGCTGACTGCAATCTCAAACCCCTACCCGGAAGACTGAATGGCACAGAAGAAATACCCGATTCTCAACACCCCAAAGGGCGTGGCCGTATGGCCGAACCTCAACGCCCCGGACACGAAGTTCAAGCCCGAAGGCGAGTACACCGCACGACTGGCGTTCGATCCGAACCTGCCCGAAGTGCAGAAACTCATCACCACGCTGGAGAAAGTCCGCGACGAACTGTTCGAGGAGTTCAAGGCTGAGAAGCCGGCTCACAAGAAGTTCGAGGTTGCCCCGGTGTTCACCGAGGAGCTGGACAAGGAAGGCGAAGAAACCGGCCGCATCACGATCAACTTCAAGATGAAGGCGAGCGGCGTTAGCAAGAAGACCAACAAGCCGTGGACGCGCAAGCCCACGATCTTCGACAGCAAGGGCAAGGAAATCAAGAACCCTCCGACCATCGGTGGCGGTTCGGTTCTCCGCGTTGCCTGTGAGTTGGGCGGCGGCGGCGTGCCGAGCGCCAAGAAGTTCTACCTGTCACCGAAGCTTGTCGGCGTGAAGCTGCTGGAGCTGGTGACGTTCGGCAGCGTGACCGCTGCAGGCTGCGGCTTCGGCGAAGACGAAGGCGGCTACGAGGCCGACAACGAAGCATCGGCATATGGCTCGTTCGACGCCGACGAGTCGGGTAGCGACGAGGGCGAGAATGGCGGCAGCGGGGACTTCTAAGTTCCTGACACCGGGCATGAAGCCGGAAGCAGTGGTGGCGGGACATCTCGCCACCATCGTCATCCCACTCGAACCTCTACCCGCATCCCGCCCCCGCGTTACCAAGTGGGGCACCTACATCGCAAAGCCGTACAAGCAGTGGATCGACGCTGCAATCAAGGTCATCCCCCAAGGCAACCTCTGGCTCGACAAGAACCTCCCGCTCCTCGTTGTGACCACGGCCGTCTGCACGAAGGCCCGCACGTCCAAGCTGTTCTTCCCCCGCATGGATGTCGATAACACCGCAAAAGCGGCCCTCGACATCATCACGAAGATCGGCGGCTATTGGGCTGACGACAATCAGATTGTCCACCTGGTCACGACCAAGCGATTCGCCACTCCAGGCGAAGCCGCCTACACCTCCCTAAGCATTTATTCGTTGTGAAGATCAAAGCCCTCGACACCATCGAGCGCATCTTCGTCACATGTTCTATGACCGCTCCATCTGCCGACATCGGCGTGGTGGAACTGACGAGCGCACACCGCCGCCAGGGTTACTCCGAGATCGCCGTTCACTACGTCATTCGACGGGACGGCACCGTGGAAAAAGGACGTGACGAAAGCTTGCGTGGTGCTGCTGCGCCCGCCCATGCCTCCAGCTCTCTCCAGGTCTGCCTTATCGGCGGACTGACCGAGTTTCTGGAGACGAAGGGGATTTTCACTGTGATGCAGATGGATCGACTGAAGCGCATGGCTTCGGTCTACGGCGTGCCGTTGGTGTTCGGCCATGAGCCGCCCCTCCTCTCTCTCAAAGAACTCCTCAAGGAACCCTGATGAACCTCCCGCCGCAATCAAAGACCGTGCTCGCACACCTCCGTGCCGAAGCACACATCACCTCATGGCAAGCCGAAGGCGTGTACCGCATCCGACGCCTTGCCTCGCGCATCGACGAGATCGTTGCGGCGGGATACGAGGTCATCAAGACCGAGGCGCGAGACGCCACTGGTCAGCGTTACATCCGCTACTCCCTGAGCGCAACGCAGAAGCGTTACGCCGGCCCCATCCACCCGCCGCGCGCGAAGTGCCTGCGTCTGACCGTCGAGCACATCGAAGAAACGATGCACGAACTCGGCTACTGCCGCTGCGCTGTGGAAAAACTCATCAACCGCCTGAAGGAATCTGCATGACCCCTGCTGCAACCGCAATGCGTATCGCATTTGAGAAGGCCGCTGCTGCACCCCTCGCGAATCGAATCAACCGTCTTCTGGTCACGTCCGCGCTGCGCCGCAAGTGCGGCCTGGTGACCCGCAAGACCATGTGGTCAATCCAGCGTGGAAACCGCTGAGTCCGAGCTGGTCTCGAAAGGCTCTTGCGACGACTGCGGTTCCTCTGATGCGTGTGCCCTCTATTCCGATGGGCATACGCACTGCTTCTCCTGCGGCAAGACCCGCCAAGGCGACAGCACCCACACACCCAAACGGAGCAAGCGCATGTCCGATGAGTTTCTACACGGACAGTCCCAGGCTCTAACGAAGCGTGGGCTGTCAGAGGATACCTGTGCCAAGTTCGGCTACACAGTCGGAGAGCACCACGGGAAGCCAGTACAGATCGCCAACTACATGCGCGATGGCGAAGTGGTTGCGCAAAAAGTCCGGTACACCGGCAAAGAGTTCAACGTGCGTGGCTCACTCAAGGGCGCTGGCCTGTACGGTCAACACCTATGGAGTCCGGGCCGCAAGATCGTCGTCACTGAAGGCGAGATCGACTGCCTGAGCGTCAGCCAGGTGCAAGAGAACAAGTGGCCTGTCGTGTCCGTCCCGAACGGCGCGCAGGGTGCAAGGAAGGCAATCGCCAGCGAACTCGAATGGCTGGAGAAGTTCGAGGAAGTGGTGCTGCTGTTCGACATGGACGAAGTGGGCCAGGCCGCCGCACAGGAGTGCGCGCTGCTGTTCACACCAGGCAAGTGCAAGATCGCCCACCTCTCAATGAAAGACCCGAACGAGATGCTGCTGGCGGGCAAGGCCCGCGAGATCATCACGGCCATCTGGAACGCCAAGGTGTTTCGCCCCGATGGCATCGTGACCTTCGGGGACATCAAGGAGCGTGCGCTCGCCGCGATCACCCGTGGACTGCCGTGGTTCCTGCCGACCCTCACTGACGCCACGTATGGCCGTCGCTACGGTGAGGTCTATGCGTTCGGTGCCGGCACAGGCGTCGGTAAGACCGACCTGTTCACTCAAGAGATCGTCCATACCGCTGTGACCCTCAACGAGAAGTGCGGCCTGTTCTATCTGGAGCAGCCGCCTGTCGAGACCGGCAAGCGTGTGGCAGGCAAGCTGGCAGGCAAGCGGTTCCATGTGCCTGACGGCTCGTGGGAACAACAAGAACTGAATGACGCGTTCGAGCAGATCGAAGCCAGCGGCAACGTCTTCATGTACGACTCATTCGGCAGTACCGAATGGGCCACCGTGCTCGCGAAGATGAAGTACCTGGCCGCTGCAGAGAACGTCAAACACTTCTGGCTAGATCACCTCACGGCCCTGGCGGCTGCTGAGGAGGACGAGCGCAAGGCCCTGGAGAAGATCATGGCCGACATCGCGGCGTTCGCTCAGGCCAACAACGTCTGCTTCTACCTCATCTCACATCTGGCTACGCCCGAGGGCAAGCCACACGAGGAAGGTGGTCGCGTGATGATCCGTCACTTCAAAGGCTCCCGCGCCATCGGATTCTGGAGTCACTTCATGTTTGGCCTGGAGCGAGACCAGCAGGCGGAAGACATCGCTGTCCGTCAGCACACCACGTTCCGCATCTTGAAGGATCGCTTCACCGGCCAAGCAACGGGCAAAACCATCGGCCTCGGCTACGACGTGGAGACCGGCCGGCTGCTCGAGCAGGAGCTTGAGGAAGCCCCGATGTTCCCTGATGAACCAGGGGAAGGCAGCAACGACTTTTGATTGAGTCCGCAGTTGTCGAGCACGTTTTCTACATCCCCAAGGACGCCCCGCTACGCGCAGCCGCGTCCGCCTGTTTCCCCTACGCAACCCCACCAACGGCCACCGATGCCGCCTTGCGATTCCCGCAGGGCGGCCGACGTGTGCGCGTGACCATCACTGTCGAGGAACTGCCATGAACCTGTTTTTCAAGAACCTGATCGCTGCTGTCGTTTCCGCTGTCTTGCCGGCCACCGTCGATGCAATCACCAACCGCTTCAACAAGGACGTGTCCAAGCTGGAGAAGCTGGCACTGGATCACCGCGCCGCTGCCGAGTCGCACACCGACCTGGCCCATGACTTCCTGGACATGGCCGACGCCGCGCACGACGAAGCCGACCGCGCCGAGCGCGTTGCTGCCCGCGTCAAAGCGCTGATCGACTGAGCACTCGATGCTCATATTCGACTGCGAGACCAACGGCCTCCTCGCTGAGCTAGACACGATTCACTGCATTGCCATGCGGGACATCGTGAAGGGCATCACCTACCGGGCCAACGATCACGGATCGAAGCTGAGCATTGAGGCTGCACTCCGCATCCTGATGGAAGCCCCGGACATCTGCGGGCACAACATCATCGGCTTCGACATCCCTGCTATCCAGAAGGTCTACCCGTGGTTCGAGCCGAAGGGCCGTGTGTGGGACACGCTCATCATGTCCCAACTCATGTTCACCGACTTGTTCAACGATGACGTGAAGCGGATCAGGCAGCACGAGAAGGACGCTGCAGCGGGCCGGCGAACTGCTGGTATCTACCCGAAGAAGCTCATGGGCAAGCACTCGCTCGAAGCGTGGGGCTGGCGCATGGGCGTCTGGAAGGGCGACTACTCCGACATGATGAAAGCCAATGGCCTCGACCCTTGGGCGGAGTGGAATCAGGAGATGGACGACTACTGCGTCCAGGACATCCGCGTCACCGCCAAGCTGTACGACAAGCTGATGGCGCAAGGCTTCAGCGAAGACAGCATCCGCCTGGAACACGACATTGCCCCGATCCTTCGGCGACAGGAGGCTTACGGCTTCCTGTTCAACAAAGAGAAGGGCAAGGAGCTGGAGGCGACGCTCGTCGGCTTGCGCGCTGAGCTGGTCGAAAAGCTGCGTGCGGTGTTCCCACCGTGGCAGGCCAAGGCCGGCATCATCATCCCGAAGCGTGCCAACAAGACGAAAGGCTACGAGGTCGGCGTCCCCTTCCAGAAGTGGAAGACCGTCACCTTCAACCCCGGATCACGCGCGCACATCGCTGACCGCCTTACTGCGCTCTATGGCTGGAAGCCCACGGAGTTCACTGACGCCGGCACGGTCAAGATGGATGAGACCACGCTGGAGGGCCTGAAGTACCCCGAGGTGCCCCTGCTGATCGAATACCTGACCGTAGAGAAACGGCTAGGTCAGCTCAGCGAAGGTAAGCAGGCATGGTTCAAGGCAGTGAAGGCGGACGGCCGTATCCACGGTCGAGTGAATCAGAACGGCGCAGTCACCGGCCGCATGACGCACTCCTCGCCCAACATGGCACAGGTGCCCTCCTCCGGTTCGCTGTATGGCCCTGAGTGCCGTGCGTTGTTCGGCGTGCCCAAGGGCAAGAAGCAAGTCGGCGCAGACGCCAGCGGCCTTGAGCTGCGGTGCCTCGCTCACTTCATGGGCCGATGGGATGGCGGCGCATACGCGAAGGTGATCCTGGAAGGTGACGTACACACGACCAACCAGACCGCAGCCGGACTACTCACCCGCAACGAAGCCAAGACCTTCATCTACGCCTTCCTCTACGGAGCAGGTGACGCGAAGATCGGCTCGATTGTCGGCAAGGGTGCGAAGCGCGGCGCTGAGCTGAAGGCGCAATTCCTGAAGGGACTGCCGGCGTTGGATGCGCTTATCAAGGCCATCCAACACACCGTTCGGAAGCAGGGATACCTGAAGGGCCTGGATGGCCGCAGGGTGCACGTCCGCAGTGCTCACGCTGCATTGAACACTCTGCTGCAGGGTGCCGGTGCCATCGTGATGAAGAAGGCTCTCGTGCTACTTGATGAGCGTCTGCAAGAAAACGGCCTGATTCCTGGCCTCAACTATGAGTTCGTCGCCAACGTGCATGACGAGTATCAGCTTGAGGTCGATGAGGAACTTGCTGAGACCGTAGGTGCCGCCGCTACCGATGCGATCTTCCGCGCCGGTCAGCATTACGGCTTCCGTTGTCCGCTGGCTGGTGAGTTCAAAGTCGGCAACAACTGGCACGACTGCCACTGAGGCAGAGCGCCACTCCGGCAAGCCGTCTACTTGCACTGACGAAGCACCGGGCGAAGAAGCGGGGTATCCCTTTCAACCTAACCGTTGAAGACGTGGTGATCCCCGACTTCTGCCCGGTGCTGGGCTTACCGCTGTACCGCAACACAGGCGGCCTTGCACAAGGCCCCAACAGTCCATCCCTCGACCGCAACGATCCGACCCTTGGTTACACGAAGGGGAACGTCACGGTCATCTCGTCCAAAGCCAACGCGATCAAGAGCAACGCAACTCCCGAGGAGCTGCTGCGCGTGGCCGCCTATTACCAAGAGAACCGATGAAGCAGCTCATTCAATTCCTCCTCGCGGGCATCGTCGAGACCGTCAAACAGAAGCGCCTACACAAGAGCCGCGAACGTGCCGCCGAGCACAACCTTCAGCTCGCGAAGTATGCCGCAGCCATCCGTAAAACCCAGGAGAACGCATGAACAACGCAAAGACCACGAAGGCCGATCTGCTGCGTCAGCTCGCTGGCATGCAGGAATCAGTGAACTCCATGAAGGACGTACAGGTATTGAAGGTCGGCATGCAGCGCACAGTCGATCACATGATGATGAGTTCGCGCAGTTCGCTCGATCTCAAGTACGTTGACCACGTGCGTGAGTCGATGCAGCACTGCATGGCCCGTGAGCTGGCCGAACAGTTGATCCGGTCGGGTGCCATCAAGTTTCGCGAGGAACTGCGGGACGACATTTCGCGCTTCGAACGTGTTGTGCGCATCGAAGGCACGCTGTCAGTTTGCTGACCCTCCTCATCGACGCCGACGTTCTACGCTACCAACTGTCCTTCAAGAACACCAAGACAGTGAAGTGGGAAGACGAGGACGACGGCGCTGAGGTTGTAGTCGCAGAAGTCACCAACCCCGAGAAGGCGAAGGCCGACCTGGACGACTATATCGAGGAGCTGCTGGAGAAGTTCGGCACACGCAACTTCCTCCTACCCCTCTCGGTGTCCACCAACTTCCGCAAGGGAATCCTGCCGACCTACAAGAGCAACCGCACGAAGCCGAAGCCAGCCCTGTGGAACGCCGTGGATGACTTCTTACACGAGCTGTACCCCGAGAAGATCATCACCCGCGAATATCTCGAAGGCGATGACATCCTGGGTCTGCTCGCGACCATGCCGAAACCCCGACTGGCACCCGGCAAGCGGATCATCGTGTCCATCGACAAGGACATGCAGACGATCCCCGGCCGCCTGTTCAATCCCGGCAAGCCCGACATCGGCACCCGCACGATCAGCGAGCACGAAGCCAATCTGTTCTGGATGAAGCAAGTGCTCACCGGGGACACCGTGGACAACTACAAAGGCTGTCCCGGCATCGGCCCCAAGAAAGCTGACGAGTTCCTTATGCCCGTCCATGAGGCCCTGCTGGGCCTGACGGTAGAGGAGCACTTGGCCGCCCTGTGGGTGACCGTCACGATGGTCTATGAGTCCAAAGGTTTCACCGCTGAGGACGCGCTAATCCAGGCCCGTTGCGCGCGAATCCTGCGCCACGGCGACTACAACTTCACAACTGAGGAGGTGACACTGTGGAAACCGGAGTAAAGGCAGGCGTCAAGCATGATTCCGGCAAGGCTCCGCTGAGCCTGATTCCGGCCGATGCGCTGACGGAGATCGCGCACGTTTTCGGCTTTGGCGCTCAAAAGTACGCTGCGTTCAATTGGACAGGCGGGTTCGACCACCGCCGTTTGTACGACGCACTACTGCGTCATACATTCGCGTCTTTAGCCGGCGAGAATACAGATCTCGAAAGCTCCCGTGACCATCTGGCTCACGCGGGCTGCTGCATCCTTATGCTGCTGTCACACCGCCTTCGCGGTCTCGGCAAAGATGATCGAGGCCCAAAGGAAAGTGGCAGCTGAATCAGATGCGATGATTTTCTTTCGACAGCTTGCTCAACTCCAGCGTATCAGCCAATAAGTCGCGACCATAGCGGAAGCCTTGCTTCTCGCTTAGCAGGTAGCGGAAATTCTCGTCGCATGCATACACCTGCCGACGACCGTGCTGAATCAGCATGGCGTTGATGCATGCGACGTGTTTCATCGTCGCCTCATAACTCCCCTCGTTCCCGCCGAACTTGCCAGATATTAAAAGCCTACGCGACAACGGAAAAAGGACTTCTGTGTCTGCCAAGCCAAAACCTGGCGGATACATTGACGACTGATCTATGTCCTTCCAGACAAGAACGACAGGGTGATCCGTTGTTACGAAGCCCCCCGAATCTGCGCTTGCTCGGATCAATTGCCACTTACGCCCAACGAGGTAAGGCAAAACAGCATCGATCATTTTCATTTCCATGCGAACGTGTTCCGTCGTAGGCACAGTAACGTCGTAATCCTCTCGTGCAACGAAGTCTCGAAATGTCTCATAGCTCAGTTCGTTACCGTCAGCAATATCCCCCGAGGCGACGGCCCGCTTCATGTGAGATGCCCAGCTCTGCTCCGTGTATGTCACAGCGTTCATGACTATCTTCGCGGTCCGATCTTTGGCGCTACGCATCATCTCGCGTGTTCGCGGATTCCGCACTGCCAACAACGCCACGAAGTTCAGAACGAAAAGCCGATCTTCTTCGTCCGCGAAAGAGACACTGTCCTCAATCCGCCGGAGCGCCTCAGTCACTTTTCCCTCGAAATCAGACAACCCAGACTCGACGGCATTCGGATGGTGGCCCTCGACTTCGATCATGTTGAAGTCACGTTCGACGGCAACGTTAGTAGGCAAAGTGCGGAAAACCTTCTGCGCGATACAGTCTACGACGTAGAGCTGCGACCGCTTGTCTCCGTCCTGCGTGAATCCACGCAAAAAAAACTGCGGTACCCAATGATGCCGACGCGCCTCACTACCATCGCTATTCATTACCCAATTCCTCAAGTTCCGACACCGTTGCAGTTTAGCGACAAGTCACCAGCCCTCTAGTCTTGCAGAGCACCACCCATAGCTTGGCGCGGTAAAACAACCAGCATAGGAGGAAACAACCGTTTCCCATCAAGGGTTCCGATGGTTCCTGAAGATTACTGTCACGAATCACGGAACCCCCTATGTCCGAGAACATCCCCCTTCACGCCTACGACCTGATCGATGAGTTGGATAAGCGATACCCCGAGGTCATCTACGACCCGAAAGGGGATCACAACGAATTCCTTCTGAGATCGGGTGAACGTCGGCTGGTGTTGTCCCTCCTGCGAAAGCGTCAGCTCGAACAAGAGGAGCAGCACTAAAAAATGTGTACCAGTAAACCCAAGGCCCCCAAGCCTACGGAAGCGGAGAAGCCGGCCATCCTGCTGACCGCCCGAGACGGTCTGGGGGATCAGGAGAGTGCAACGACGGGTCGAAAGAATCTCCGCATCGACCTGAATAAGTCCACCTCCACCGCTTATGGAAGCAGTCTCGTTATCCCCACTTGAGCACGTCCGCACCGCAGACCGTCTCAGCAGAAGGCCGTTACTCTCAGCTCAAGTCTGACCGAAACAACGCCGAGTCCCGCGCAAAGCAATGCGCCACTCTCACACTGCCGACGCTTTACAAGGAAGTCTCGAAGGGCAAGTCGAGTTCTTCCCGCACCACCCCGTACCAAGGCACAGGCGCGCGATGCGTTAACTCGCTGTCCGCCCGTCTGCTGTTGGCGCTGTTCCCTGCGAACGCCAACTTCTTCAAGTTATCTCCCGATGGCATGGACGCTAACCAGCTCGCAGAGCAGGCCGGCATCCAGCAGGGTGAGCTGGAGATGGGCCTCGCTGAGATCGAGCGTACCGTCATCAACGACATCGAAACGTCCGGTATGCGCGGACGCTTGGGCCTTGGCCTGAAACATCTCGTGACGACCGGCAACGTACTGATGTACGTGCCCGACGAAGGCAACGCCAAGATGTACCCGCTGACCCGCTACGTCGTTGACCGCGACGGTATGGGTTCCGTCCTTGAGATCATCACCCTCGACAGCATCGCTCCGTCCACTTTGGGCAATGAGCTGAAAGCCTCGCTGGGTCTTGATGAGAAGAAAGGCGCTAAGAACGACGCCGGCCCTGAGCAGGACGTTGACCTCTATACCCGCATCTACCGTGACGGCGATCTTTGGCAGGTGTACCAGGAAGTGAACAGCAACATCGTTGCTGGTTCGCAAGGCACCTACCCCATCGACGCCTGCCCCTGGATTCCCCTGCGGATTCCCGAGGAAGACGGTGAGGACTACGGCGCTGGTCTGATCTACGACTACTACGGCGACTTCGATGCACTGGAGAAGCTGAGCAAGGCCATTCTCAAGGGAGCTGCAGCCGCCGCCAAGGTGCTGTGGGCACTCGACGAGAACGCCTCGATCCGCCCGAAGACCATCACTGAAGCCGAGTCTGGCGACGTGTTGCGCTTCAAGGCAGAACAGCTCAAGGCCGTATCCCAAGAGAAGTACGCCGATTTCAACTTCGTCGGTCAGCACATCGACAAACTGATTGCACGTCTGGAAATGGCGTTCGGTGTTCGCACCTCGATTCAGCGTCAGGGCGAGCGTGTCACTGCAGAGGAAATCCGTTACCTGGCTCAAGAGCTGGAGGATGTCCTCGGAGGCATCTACTCGATCCTCGCTGAAGACCTACTGCTTCCGTTAGTTCGTCGAATCATGGATCGCCTCACGCGCGCCCGTCGTCTTCCCGATCTGCCTCCTGGACTCATCAAGCCCCGCATCGTTGTCGGCGTCGCTGCTCTCGGTCGTGGTCAGGACATGCGAAAGATCATGGAATGGGCACAGGCAGCACAGCAGGTGCTCACGCCGCAGGTGTTCTCGTCTCGTGTCGATGCTGGCGAGCTGATGGCCCGTATGGGCGCAGCTTCCGATCTGACCATGAAGGGACTCATCAAGTCCGACGAGCAGATGGCGCAGGAACAGCAGGACGCAACCGCACACCAGGCCGCCATACGCGCAGCCCCAACCATCGCAGGTGCCGCTATGGCACCACAAGGAGTTTCAAGTGGCGAAAGCTAACCCCGTGACCGACAAGCCGGCTGATCCGGCAACAACCCCAACAGAAACCGTCACGGCTCCGGCCGTGATTGACACAACCCCTGTGGTCACCCCGAAGGCGAAGACGGCCCCGGCCGATCCCCTTGAGAAGTTCAAGACCGTCGTGGACGGTCTGAGCATCTACAACTTCACCGAGACTGCCCTGTGACCGAAAGGACCGAGATCGTCCTCAACGTCGAACCTCCGGTTGAAGCAGTCGCCCCGACCGAAGAAGTTACCTATGGTGGCTTCAAGACCGTCGAGGAGCTGGTCGCCGCTCATGCCGAGCTGACCGCCAAGCAGACCACGCCCACCAAGACCGCCGAGGAAATCGCGGCGGACGAAGCGGCGGCTCTTGCAGCCAACGAAGGCGACAAGCCGGCCTTGGAAATTCCCGCTGGGGACGGCGATGCTCAGAAGGTTGTCGAGGGTGCCGGCCTGGATTGGGACGCCCTCAATGCGGAGTACGCGAAGGACGGGAAGCTGTCCGAAGAAACCTACGCGAAGCTGGCGAAGTCCAGCATCCCGCGCAACGCCGTGGATACCTACATCCAGGGCAAGCAGGCGCAGGCCGATGCATACGACACGGCTGTGTATGGCACCGCAGGCGGCCAGGAAGCTTATGGCTCCCTCGTGTCGTGGGCGAAGTCCGCCCTGTCCGATTCCGAGAAGGTTGCTTTCAACGATGCCGTGACATCAGGCGATGCTGCCCGCGCGAAGATGGCTGTGGAAGCGCTTACCGCTCGCCACGCCAAGACGCACGGCACACCACCGCAAAACCTGCTGAATGGAAAGAAGGCCGCTACCGGCGTTGAACCTTTCAAGTCGCAGGCAGAAGTAACCGCCGCAATGAACTCGCGTGCATACAAGACCGACCCGGCGTTCCGCGCAACGGTTGTGGAGCGGCTGGCCCTCTCCGAGTTCTAAGTTCTAAAGAGAAACCCCGCGTTGTGCTTCGGCCCCTGCGGGATCACCCATCTCTCTCAACCCATCCAAAAGGAAAATACACAAGAACAAAATGGCAAACGCTACTCCGAACCGCCTTGGTCAGATTCAGGGCGCTGGTGATGCACAGGCACTATTCCTCAAGCAGTACGGTGGAGAAGTGCTTGCTTCGTTCGTCGCCGAGTACGTCATGGCCGGTCATGTGACCGAGCGAAACATCATGCACGGCAAGTCGGCTTCGTTCCCGGCTATCGGCACCATCGGCTCCGAGTACCACGTGCCGGGCACCGAGATCACGGGCCTGAACGTGCAGCACAACGAAGTGATCGTGAACCTCGATCCCATGCTGATCTCGCATGTGTTCATCCCGAACATCGACGAGGCCATGAATCACTACGATGTCCGCAGCGAGTACACCAAGCAGCAGGGCCTCGAACTGGCGAAGCAGCGTCAGCTCAACGAAATCCGTTGCGCGATTCTGGCTGCGCGTCAGACGACCGGCCCGGTCCCCGGTCAGCCGGGTGGCATAATCGTCAAGGCGGCGACGATGGCCACCGACGCAACGCTGGTCGCTGCGGCGATCCGTCAGATTCGTCAGAACTTCGACGAGAAGAACGTGCCCGACGAGGACGTGATTGCCACGCTGAAGCCGGCGATGTGGTACTTGCTGACGCAGGTGAAAGACCTAGTGGACCGTGACTACAACCCTGACGCCGGCTCCTCGCTGTCGCAGGCGGTCATCAACTCCATCGCGCGCATCAAGCTGCTGAAGACCAACCACTTCCCGAACCAGGACGACACGGCGAACGCCAGCGTTGTCGCCTCGCGTCGGGCGGACTACAGCAAGTCGGTCTGCGCCGTGTTCCACAAGAGCGCGGTCGGTACGCTGAAGCTGATGGACCTGGCGCTGGAAAGCACGTATGACCCGCGCCGTCAGGGCACCCTGATGCTGAGCAAGTTCGCCCTGGGCCACGGCCCTCTGCGTGCTGCCGGCGCTGCTGAAATCGCCGTCGGCACCTAAGCGACACCCCCGAACCCGTCACGTCTCTAACCAGGCGTGGCGGGTTTTTTTGTTCCTACCGGAGACTCATGCAACTGTCCGCAACCACTGAGCTTGAGGCTGTCAATCAACTGCTGAAGGCAGTGGGTGAGAGTCCCGTCAACTCGCTAGATAACCTGGGCTTCACCGACGCATCCATTGCGCGTGACACGCTCCGCACCAAGGCACGCGAAATCCAGTCAAAGGGCTGGTACTTCAACCGTGACTACGATTTCTACTTCACCCCGGCCAGCGATGGTCAGGTCGTTCTACCGGCGAACGTCATCTCGATTCGCCCATCTACTTCCGAGACGCGCCGTGTTACGCCGCGCGCCGGCAAGCTCTACAACAACGACGACGCCACGTATGTGTTCGCTGCAGACAGCGGCCCTATCGTCGAGGTCGTGTGGATGTTCGACTTCGAGTCGCTGCCTGAAGCAGCACGTCGCTACATCACCGTCACTGCAGCGACGCAGTATCAGGCGCAGTTCCAGGGTAGCGAACAGTCCTATGGGTTCACCAAGGACGATGAGAAGTTCGCGCTGATGGCGTTGCTGGACGAGGAACGCAGCTACGAGCCGCGCGGCAATATGTTCAACGACGGCACCGATGTCTCCGAGATTTTCACCCGCTGATGCCGCTGACCTCTGGAACCATCCCGTCGATGATTGGCGGGGTCTCTCAGCAGGATGCTTCGGTGCGTCTGCCCACGCAGATCGCCGATGCGGTTAACTGTGATCTGAGTCCGGCGCGCGGTGCTGGCCCCCGGCCGCCTGCGGAGTTCGTCAACGTCCTGCGGTCTGACATCCCGGACACCGCGTTCTTCCACAGCATCGTGCGTGACAGTCGCGAGCGCTACATCGTCGCGATCTATCCTGACAACGTCCGCGTGTTCAATCACGAGACCGGCAAGGAGTACGTGGTCATCAAGGATGCCGCTTCGCTGGCGTACCTTGCGACCGTCTCGGAACCCTGGCAGTCCTTCAGGGCCGTCACGGTGGACGATGTCACCTTCCTCGTGAACCGCGATAAGACCGTGGCACTGAGTACGCAGAAGACCGCTGGTGTCCTGTCGGGTTCCGTGCAGACCTTCCAAGACCTTCCGAAGACTGCCGCGTCCAACGCGATCTACGAGATTCGCGGCGACGGCTCCAACGCCTTCGACAATTACTTCGTGCAGTACCAGTCTTCGCTCGTGTGGAAGGAAGTGAGCAAGCCTGGTGAATTCGGTTACTTCGATTCAGCCACGATGCCTCATGGTCTCAAGCGTGTCCCTGATGGCACCAACCCGGATGGCTTCTACTTCTCCTACGGCCCCCTGGTGTACGACACACGTTACGCGGGCGACACCGCATCGAGTCCGCCCCCGTCCATCGTGGGGCAGCGCATCGGTGATGTGTTCTTCCACCGAGATCGCCTGGGTCTCATCGCAAGCGCCGGCAACATTGTCATGTCCGAGATCGGTCACTACTTCAACTTCTGGCGCACGACGGTGACCTCGCTGCTGGACAGTGATGTGATCGACGTGAACGCTCCGACTGAGGGCGTGGCGGAGATGCTTCACTGCATCTCGTATCAAAAGGCGTTGATGATCTTCGCCTCCGGCAAGACCTCGCTATTCCAACTCACAGGTACGCCGACGCTGACGCCCAAGACGGTCAAGATCGACCCGGTGACCACCTACGGCGTGTCGCCGACGATCAAGCCTGTGCTGGCCGGCAGTAGCCTGTTCTTCCTCGACGACAACCAAGCGAAGTCCTGGAGCACCGTGCGGGAATACTTCGTGTCCGATGACACGGTGACGCCCGAAGCGGCCGATGTGACCGCCCACGTTCCCTCGTATGTACCGGGCAACACCCGCTGCATGGCGGAGGCCGGCGATGCGGACATGCTGTTCATCGCGCAGCGCAACGCGGCAGGCGGCGATCTGTTCGTCCACCAGTACAAGTGGTCGGGCGATACCAAGCAGCAGTCCGCATGGAACCGCTGGCTCATCCAGGGCACCGGCTCAGTCCTGCACGTCCACGCTATCGGCACGATGCTCTATGTGATGACGAAGGCTCCCTCGGGAGGCGTGGAGTTACTGCGCCTGGACTTGAGTTCATCCCCGACGTACCCGCTGATCTCTGCCGAGCACGACATCTACCTTGACCGCCGTGAGGCGGTGACTCCGGTATGGCAGCCGTTCGGTAACTACACCGACATCACTGTGCCGCTCACGCTACCGACCCTGACGGGCCTTGCCGTGCTCAAGACGACCGACTGGCCCTCACCGGGAACCACTGTCGATCTGCGCTTGGCAACGCTGGTCAATGGTGGTCAGACGATCCGCTTGCCGGGTCGCGTGGACACCGGCCGCGTCGTGGTGGGCTACCGCTACAACCGACGCATCACGCTGAGTCAGCAGTTCATTCGCGATCAGAACAACGTGAGCAAGCTGATCGGCCGGCTGCAGATCAAACGCATGACTGTCCGCTACAACGACGCGACGTACTTCAAATGCGTCGTGACACCGAAGGGTCGCTCGCAGGCTATCGACACCATCGTGCCGCAGCTGGAGAGCACGTTCACCAACAGGACGACAGGTGATGCGGCGTTCCTCCTGAGCACCCCTACGACCCAATCGGGCACCTACTCGTTCCTCGTGGCCTCGCGCTCCGATGCCGTCGATGTGTCTTTCACCAACGACTCACCGTTCCCCGCCTGGTTTCAGTCGGTGCAATGGGAAGGTCTCTACACAGCCAAGGTACAGCAATGACAATCACCTTCCGCGAACCCACACGGGAATCGCTTAAGTACATCGCGGCTCACATGTGCGCGGAAGACTTGGCAGAGCTCAACGCCTGTGGTTGGGCATCACCGCTGCAAGCTCTTATCGAATCCGTAGAGAGCAGCAGAGAAGCCTCCGTGGCCTGGTGGGATGGACACCCCCAGGCCGCGCACGGCGTTGCCGACTTCACCCTTGATCCAACTATCGGCGTCCCCTGGATGCTCAGCACAGGCCCGCGCGGACACATTGCGCGTGCGTTCGTCAAAGTCTCTGAGCAGTTCATCGCGGACATCACCCCGATGTACTCCGCCCTATTCAACCTCGTCGATGCCCGTCACGTCCGCGCGCAGCGATGGATGATCGCGCTCGGCTTCAAGCCGTACAAAGTCCACGACTGCAACGGCTTCCCCTTCATCGAGTTCGGATTATTCCCTAGTGTGTGAACCCGTGAGCATCACGGCGGGTGTACTCGCCGTCGTCGGCGCAGCATCCGCCGTCTACAGCGCCAACCAGCAGCAGAAGGCGCTCAATCAGCAAGCACAAATCCAACAAGATCAGATCAACCAGGGCGCATCGGCACAGACCGATGACCGCCTGAAGCAAGCGCGTGAACAGCGTGCCTCTGCCCGTGCGGCTTCCGCTGAGTCCGGCGCATCCGGCAACTCCACTGACGCGATCCTCAACGATCTCCTCATGCAGTCCGGCCGCGACGTGTCCCGCATCGAGAAGAACCGTGAGAACGGTCAGCTCGAAAGCCAGCAGGAAGTCCGCAGCAAGACAGGCGAGATCAACGGTCAGCTCGTGGCGGGCCTCGCAGGCTCCGCGAACTCCGGCGCGAATGCCTACAGCAATTACAAGATCAAAACCGGCCACTAACCAAACCAAGGGATCAACATGCCCCGCTTTGAAGCACAACGCATCACGCCCAAGCAGGCTGTCGATTCCTCGCAATCGGCGAACATCAATCTACCTGTCCAGGCAAACCTTGAAGCCGCCAGCGGTGCCGGCAGTGCCATGTTCGTTATGGGTCGCGCCCTCAATGGCATCTCCAACGCTGTCGGCGAGTCCGGCGTGCAGGAAGGCCGCCAGAAGCTTGCGAAAGCGCAAGCCAAGAAGGAAGCCGACGATAAGCGCACAGGCGAAGCGAAAGCCGCCGAACACGATGTCACTGGCGCCGATCAAACGGCGTGGCTCGATCAAGCCAGCCAGATTGCTCGCGACAGCTACATGGAGACGGACGGCATCAATGCCGTGGACAAGTACCAGTCTTTCATCCAGGCCGACCTGGCGAAGATGGAACCCGGCTCGGACATCGACGGGTTTATCAAGGACAGCTCCGAGAAGTTTATCGAGGAGAACAAGCTCGAAGGCCGCGCGCGTGACTCGTTCCTCATGGGTCTCGCCAAGACCCAGGACGGGATCAAGCAGGGCTACCTGAAGCAGTCCATTAAAGAATCGATGAAGCGCGAGGAGGAAGGTGCATCTGCCCTCCTAGTCAACGCGATCACGAAGGGCGGTCCAGACGTCGCCACGAACTACACGAACTGGCGCGCGATCAATGCCGACAAGGGCATGACCGATGACGAGCTGGATCACATCGCTGTGGACGCCGTGAAGGCGTCCATCGCTTCCGGCGACATGGACATCGCCAAGGGCATGTCGATCCTCCAGACCTCGACCGGCAACGGCCGCCCGGTACTGGCCGACATCCCTGAGCACAAAGAAGAACTGCAGCTCGCTGCCAAGCGAGGAGAGACGATTCAGAAGGATCGTGCCGAGAAGGCCCGCTACGAGCAGGAGGTTGCCGAGACGGTGCAGATCGACGCACTGGCTGACAAGGGAATCCTGGGCAAGTCGCGCGCGCTCGCATGGGGCAAGGCGAACGACAAGTCCGCCGCTGAGGTCGCTGCGAAGATCAACGCGTCCCGCGAGGCCGGCGAACGACTCGCGAAGGAAGCTGCGAAGGCACAGGTTGAGCGCAACGCGGATCGCGCCTGGAGTAGCTACGACGCCCTCGCGGCGAACGCTGCCGGCATCAAGCCGGATGACGTGGGCAAGGCCGGCGACCGCGCGTTCACAGCAGCTCTCCAATCCGGCGATGACAAGCAAGTGCAGGCCATCCTCAACAAGTCGGCACTGTCCGGCGCACCCATCCCGGCTCTCAAGGGAATCCTGTCGGGCAGCATCGACGAGAGCGACCCCACGCGGGCCACGCGCTACGTCAAAATCTTCGAGCAGATGCAGCGCATCTCCCCCGAGTGGGCCGCCCGCCAGGTGGACGACAAGACACTTGCACGGATCACGCAGTACCAGACCGCGAAGGTGCTGGGAGCCGATGACACCCAGGCGTGGTCGAAGGTGAAGATGGGCAGCGCGCTCGACACCGACACGATCAACCACAACACCACTGAAGCGATGAAGCTGGTCGCCAAGGATGCCCCCAAGAACTTCGGGGACGGTGGCTGGTTCAGCTCGAACACGCCGATCAGCAACACGTCCGAGATGGAGTCCGCTTATCGCCTGTCCGTCCGAGACATGGTGCAGGCCGGCGCCTCTCCCGAGGTGGCCGCGAAGGCCGCGCTGACCCGAGTGAAGTCCTCTTTCATCCGCGTGGGCGACCGTATGGTTCGCAACTACGGAACCGGCGACGGCATGGACGACGTGACCAGCAGCGCGATGACTGAAGCAAGCAATATGTGGAAGCAGAAGCTCATCGACAAGAACGTGGTCGGCAAGGATGACGAGGTGCTATTCGCGCCTGTCCCTGGCGATGCGAACAAGTGGCGGCTGAGCTACATCGCTGCTGGCGGTACGCCGCTCCCCGTGACTCATGAGGTGACCCATAAGGGCACCGATGGCGTCGAGCGCAAGACCACCGAGTTCGTCGATGTGATCCCGTCTGCCACCCGCGCCAACTACTCGGCATGGAGCAAGCAGGAGCAGGACAAGAAGGTTCGCAATGAGCAGACATTCAGGCAGCTCCAGCGCAATCCGACTGACCTCACTCCCGAGAACGTCAAGCGACTGAACGACCAATACGCCCCGCTCCTCAAGGGCAAGCTGCAGCTCCCCGCAGGAACCGATCCGACAACCGCCGAGTTCCAGCAGCGCCAGTGGGACGCCTCCGTGGCTACCGCCCACAAGGTCACCGACTACGCCAACGACCCGGCCAATCACCTGCAGTCCTTCGCGGACTTCATCACCAGCAATCACTAACGAGGACCACCTGTGGATCAGCTACCGAGCATCTACGCTCAACCGAGGGATAACGTCCCTCTAGTTCCGTCCGCAGGTGTCACCAAGCTGGACGCAAAGGCTCGCACGGATGCGGCGCAGGCACAGAAGGTCAAGGACAACACGACGTTCCATGACCTCATCGGCGCGAAGATTGTCCAGGGGCCTATCGGATGGGCCGACCGGGCACTGCAGGAGAACGGCGTCGAGCGTGATGAGAACTTCTACGGCGACGCACTGAAGCCGGTGATCGACGACTGGCGCAAGGCCGGTCTCGAAGATCAGATGGAACTGCTGGAGCGCGCACAGTCTCCAGCGCACGCTGACCTCCTCAAAGGGTTTGCGATGCAGAACAAGATGGCTCAGGAAGATTCCGCTCAGTTCGGCCTCCTGGGTAACGCAGCGGCGGGTCTACTCGATCCGTCCATGTTCGCTATCGGTGCCGCCTCTGGTGGCCTGGGTTACTCCGCAACGGCGGGGCGACTGGCGAACGCTGTGCGCTCCGGCATGGTGGCCGGCGCAACCAACGTGGGCAGTGAAGCACTGTCATCGCAATACGACCCTTCGATTGATACGGACCATCTCGTCACCGCAGGGGCCTTCGGGTTCCTCATGGGCGGCGCGTTCGGCTTCCGTGGCCCTGAGCTGGCCGAGCTGGCGCATGGTACCAACAAGTTCACCAAGGCCGCATCGGCCGTCGATGGTTCCAAGCCGAACACGGCGGACTCGATGGGCGCTGCACGCGTCGATGGTTTGAACGTTCCGAAGATGTACGGCCCCGCCGTGGGCACGCCTGAGTGGCAGCAAGCGAAGCTCGACGACGCAGCGCAGAACGCACCGATCCGTGGTGCCTTCCTGAAAGTCCGCCGAGACCTTGCAGCCCGCTTCGGCAACAGTAACTCCGCGCTGGTTCGTAATGAGTCTCGTGGTCTCCTGCGTGACTCCGTGGGCAACACGGATCGCAACGTCGCCACCAAGTTCACCGCAGCCGAAGAATCGGAGCTGCTGGATCACACCATTCACGGTACCTACCGCACAGCGGTTGAACAGGAGTGGGCGAAGTATTCCGCCTCCACGGGTGTTCGCGGTGACGTGGCACGCCAGCAGTTCAACGAGTCGGTCGGCTATACCATCCGTGGTGTGGCGAAGGACATGGGGCCTGAAGTCGAGGCCACCGCGACGCACGCCGCTGCTGCCTTCAAGACCGTGACGGACGAGCTTCGTGCCCGTGGCGTCCCTGGGTTCGAGAAGGAGATGTCACCGGACGGCTACCTGCCCCGCGTGTTCTCCGCGAAGGGCTACACCGATCTCAATGCAACAAAGGGTCTCTCCTTCGAGAACTTGCAAGAGAACCTGGTGAAGCCCGCGATGCGCAGTGAGTGGGTGAAGAACTTGAAGCCCGGTGAGGAGCTAAACGAAGATCTCCTGCACGAAGTCAGTGGTGCATGGCTCAAGCGTGGATACGAGAAAGCGATGGGTGGCCCGAGCGATCTGCACGGCACCCTCGCTGCTGCTGACTCTGGCAGTGTGCGTGAGCTGCTGACCGAGGCCGGCGTTGACAAGGTGAAGGTGGATGCCCTCGTGGGCAAGCTTGAGCGCGAGGCCGCCGAGAAGGCAGTCCATGCCCGCGCGAAGTCCCGCATTGATCTTGATGAATCCTTCGGTGCAACGCTGAAGGACGACCTGGGCAACGAGCACACGGTTCACCTGGCTGATCTGCTGGAGAACAACGTGGACAACCTGGTGCCCGACTTCATCCGTGAGATGTCTGGATGGGCCGCACTGAAGAAGCACGTTGACGTGGGTACGCAAGCGGAATTGGAGCGCTATAAGGCGTTCCTGCTGAAGCACAGCAAGGAGGCCGGCGATGCTGACCTTTCCCGTGCGCTCGACATCACGTTGAACTCGATCCTGGGCAAGTCCACCTCGGACGCTCCGAACTCGGCATGGACTCGCGGCTCCCGCTTGATCCGTTCGCAGAACTTCATGACCACGATGGGTCAGGTGGGCTACACGATGCTGGAAAGCGTCGGTGGCACGCTCGGCGCTGTGGGTTTCCGCAATGCGATCAAGGCAGCACCTGCTGCAGCCAACATGGTCAAGCAGATGCGTATGGGCAAGTTCGATCAGGTCGAGGCGCGCTGGCTCGCTGACGTGACGGGCCTGGGCACGGACTTCGTGCGCAACCAGCCGTACCTGCGTCTCGATGCAGTCGGTGAGTCTGTCTGGAACAACGACAAAGCTGTCGGCCGTGCGCTCAACAAGCTCGACCGGGGCATGCAGTACGGTCAGCGCGCCATGAGTGTTGTCTCGGGCATCGCTCCGATGCAGCAGTTCCTTCAGGGTTTCGCTGGTGTCGGTATCGCGAGTCGCCTGGTGCAGATGGCAAACAAGGAAGGCGTCTCTGCCAGCATGGTTCGCCGGCTCCGCGCTGGCGGTCTCGACGCCAAGGATCAGGCCACGATCTTCGCCAAGCTCAAGGGCATGAACAGCGTCCATGACATCTCGAAGAACTGGAGCACCTGGACTCCCGATGAGAAGCGCCTGCTGGCGTTGTTCGTTCAGCGCAATGCTAAGCGAACGCTCGGAGAAGGCGGCGTGGGAGATACGGTGCAGCTCATGCACTCGGCCACCGGCCGAATCTTCACGCAGTTCCGCACGTTCATGACCAACTCCTACGCGGCGGTACTGCTGCACGGCTTACACATGCGTGACTGGCAGACGGCGCAGATGTGGATGGGATCGACGCTGTTCGCCGGTATCGGCATGGCAGCTCGCAACTACATCAACACCATCGGCGACACGACCGACAAGCGAGAGAAGCTGATGGCGTGGGATTCGCTTGCCAAGCAGGCGTTCCAGCAGTCGAGCTATTCGTCAGTGATCCCGTTTATGACGGACACCATCGCGCACGACTTGGGCGTCAAGAAAGCCCTCGGCGGCGATGACACCCCTGTGTTCGCCTACGGGCGCTCCACGGGTCTAGACAGTGGCGTCCAAGGCATCCCCACCCTAGCAACCGGACGTGCCCTGTGGGGTCTGCCAAGGCTCGCTGTGACGGCTCTCGATCCCCATGCGCACGTCACGCAGAAGCAAGCCAAAGATGCGATGTCGCTGCTGTGGTTTCAGAACGTCACTGGCGTTCGCAATGGTCTCTCATGGATGGCTAACCAGCTCCCGAAAGACGATCCTCAATAACCCTCTGGAGATACATGACGCCTCTCGCTCGTGGCTACTCCTTCGTCATGTATCTGGCGGAGGATGCAGCCGCGTACACCATCCCCTTCCCCTCCCTACACAACGAAGACATCCGTGTGTTCGCAGGGGATGTGGGTGATGCTGTGGAACAGTCCTTTACCTGGGCTGGCCCTACCCAAATTCTATTGGCCGCCCCGGTGCCTCACGGCATCCTGGTGACCATCCGCAGGTTCACCCCGCGCGACCGCACACTCATTGAGGTGCAAGCCGGCACTCAGCTTCCTGCTGAGGACTTGAACACCAACGCAAAGCAACTCCTCTACATCCTGCAAGAGCAGATCGACTTCGGCGCCTATGGCGGAAGCGGTCTCCCTGGTGGCGGCTCCGGCTGGACTGGTCAAGACGGTGGTCCGCCCTCGCTGGCTATCCAGCAGATCATCGACGCACTGATGGCATCGCCCGTCATGGGCATCCTGACGACCCGCTTGGATGACATCGACAACACCGCCGAGACGCTGCTGGAAGAACTCCTGCGCAGCGACCAGACCTTCGATGAGCGCCGCAAGACTGAAGGCCGGCTTGCGCTGGCTGAAAGCACGCTCACGACCATTGAAGACAACTCGCAGTCTGTGGCGACGCAGATCACTGAGCTATTCGCCAAGTTCGACGACAGCGCCGCACAGTTCATCCAGGTCAACAAGGCCATCGCCACGGAGACCGAGGCGCGCGTAACGTCCGCCACGCAGCTCAGCGCGGCCATCAAAGATAGCCTTGCGCAGATCACGATTGTCCAACAAGCCGTCGCTACAGAAACCGAAGCACGCGCGCAGGCCATCACGAAGGTCGCATCGGACTTCGCTGCGGGCGACAAGGCGATCACGCAGACCCTGCAGACCACCTACGCGACCAAGGATTACGCGCAGGCCATCGCGACCACTCAGGTCGAAGCGTTCTCGAAGGGAACCTTTGCAAACCTCCAGCAACGGTTCGAGGCTCTGGTCGTGGGCGGCGCTGATCCCAGCGCAAACCCCGAGTGGCAGGCGAACTACACCGTGCGGATCAATGGCGGGAAGATCGATGGCGTGCCTGTCATCGCCGGCATCGGCCTCGGTGTGGATAGCAAGACCGGCAGCAGCTTTATCGTTATGGCTGATCGCTTCGGCTTCGTCTCCCCGACCTACACCAGCACGGGTGGTGTCCAGCAGATGAAGTACCCGTTCGTGATCGGCACGGTCGGCGGCGTGAGCACCGTGGGCATCCAAGGGCAGCTCATGGTCGATGGCTCGATCACTGCGGACAAGATCAGGACAAACACGCTGTCAGCCATCTCGGCCAATATGGGCGAAGTGAATGGCGGCACGTTCCGCACGTTCCAGCTCGACGGTAACGGGGCCATCATCAACCCGCAGGAGTTTCGCTGCGAGCTGACGAACAACCCTGGCGATACCTATCCCATGTGGATCGGCGGAGGGGTTAAGAACTACAACAACGCCGTCTTCTGTGTGGATCGAGCAGGCAATGCCAAGTTCGCCGGCAAGATCACGGCGCAGAACATGATCGGCACACTGCAGTCCAACGCAAACCAAGTGTGGACGGGCGACCTTATTGCTTCGAACAACGGTGTCGGCCCGATCATCACGCTGCCCGCACCGGTCCTGCTGGGTGAAGTACATCTGCCACTGATCCACGTCGAA
Source organism: Rhodanobacter sp. A1T4 (assembly GCF_014207185.1). GTDB lineage: Bacteria > Pseudomonadota > Gammaproteobacteria > Xanthomonadales > Rhodanobacteraceae > Rhodanobacter. The sequence goes on along the minus strand of NZ_JACHCP010000003.1, from coordinate 93,731 downwards.
ACGAAGATCAACAACCCGTCCGGCAGCGGAGCGACAGGGGGCATCTACCTGGAGCGGCTATCAGGTAGTACGTGGGTCACCGTCAAAGTACACAACCACTACATCAATGGTGGCGCGACCGACTTCGATTCCATGCTGGCCTTCGACGCCCCCGTGTCGGGATCGGTGCAGTACCGCGTCCGCGTCGGCCCTGACCCCTACACGCAGAACAACTCCGGCAACTTCCATGGAACTGCCATCACCATCTATGCCATCGGCATGAGGTAAAGATCACTACCAACAATGAACCCGGCTATGTGTCGAACTCGACATTAGCCGCTCGTATCTCCGCGCTCATCGACAAGTGGAACGGCTACAAGAACGCGCTACGTGATCTTCTGACCAAGAAAGATGGCACGGTGGATATGGAGGACGGCACGGGTGCCATCGTGACCCTACCTACCTTCCCGGCTCTGCAGAAGTCCGTGAACATCCTGACGGACTCTTTGAACGGCGCAGTGTCTCAAGCACAAGCCATCAACGCTCAGACCGTGATCTACATGAACGCTGCGGATGTCTCGGCGAAAGCATCGGACACCGCACGAGCCGCTGCCGTTGTCGCGAAGGACGCCTCGGCGGCATCTGCCTCGGCATCGGCCGGCTCCGCCGCCAGCTCTGCCGCTCAGGTTCCTCTTGCCGCTGCGCAGGTGAAGCTCGCAGCCGATCAGGTAACCCTCGCTACAAGTGAGGTCACGAAAGCCACCACGCAGGCTACGAACGCTGCAGGAAGTGCGACGGCTGCGGCCGGTAGTGCCGCCACAGCAGGCACCAAGGCGGACACTGCGACGACTCAAGCGAGTATCGCAACGAACCAAGCCACCGCCTCATCGGCCAGCGCGACCGCTGCCAATACCTCGCAGACTCTCGCACTCAACTACGCGAACGCTGCGGTGAACGTCGAGGTCACGCCGGGGAACTACTCGGCCCGCCATTGGGCTGAGCAGGCCCGGTTGAACGTGCTGGGTTCCCTGGTGTTCAAGGGGCGCTTCGATGCCAGCAAGGGCGCGCTACCTGCCGCTCCAAACCTCGGTGACTTCTACCTCGTCAGCGTGGCCGGCACGATCAGCTCGGTGAAGTACGGCGTGGGCGATATGCTGTTCTACGACGGCACCTCCTGGGACCGTATCGACAACCAGACGGTCGTGCAGAGTGTTGCTGGCCGAACGGGCAACGTGGTCGTCAGCATCTCCGATCTAGCTGGCTTACAGGGGGCGCTCGATTCCAAGCAGAATCTTTTGGGCTTCACTCCTGTCCAGCAAGGTGGCGGTATCGGTCAGAGCACGAACAAGGTCTACATCGGCTGGGGAGGTTCGAAGCTCAAGGTCACTATCGACGCGACCGACATGGGCAACGTCGCGTTAGAAAGCTGGGTTAATCAGACGACGATCCTGCGCGGCGCGACAAACAGCACGGCCGGAACGATTTTCTCATCCGGTGCGCCTCCACCCATCTCAGCCATCGACGGCTCAGGTAACAACCGCAATACCGCGCTTCAGATCAGCAATGCTTCTAACACCAGCGCATCTGCCACGATGTCCTTCATCCGTGAGGGTCAATGCGGTGCCCACTTCGGTCTCGATACGGACAACGTGTTTCGGATCGGTGGCTGGTCGTTCGGCGCTTCTTACCGCGTGATTCACGAGGGCGTTTCGAACTGGGTGTGTCCCGGTAACTTCACCACCTCCGGTACCGCTGGCGCCTTTATCTCAGGCAACGGCAGCGGTATACAGATGAACGGCACTTGGTATCAGTCGGGCACCATCAACTTCCTGTGGGCTAACAGCGCCGGTTGGTCGCGTATGCCGCGCACGTTCGTGCAGAGCAACGACCCAGGTGCAGGAGCCGGCGAAGGTGACCTGTGGATTTGGTGACCCATGACATTCGCTCGTAGGTCCGGTGGCGGATGGGCAGCTCCCTCCACTGTTAAACGGATGTCTGGTGGGGCATGGGCGGATGTGCAGAACATCTATCGCCGCACTGGCGGTACGTGGGTTCTCGCATGGAAGAAGTACACGCCCGTCTCCGGAACGATTACTCCGGGACAGGCGAACGGTTCCCTTACGAGCGCATCGGGTGCCTCTGGTGTCCCGGTGTCCAACACGGTCACCGCGCAGGGTGCCAACGGCAACGGAAGCTACACGTACAACTGGCGGATTGGCAGCGTGAGTGATGGTGGAGCACTACCAAACATCTCTAACGCGAACGCACAGGCGGTGACCATCTCGCGCATCGTTACCAATAACACCGGGACGATTAACGGCACTCTCATCTGCACCATCTCGGACGGCACGTCCGCGGTGGATGTGAGCGTGCCTTACAACCTCTCGTACTCGAACAGGAACTAAGCATAGACGTTGAGCTAGAGAACCGCCTGATCGCCACGAAGGTCTCAGGCGCAAACGAGGTATTCGCTGAACTTCTGGAGCAGTTCGGGGACATCCTGGAGCAGGAAGCTCTCGCGATGCTCCCCGCTATCGGAAACGGCGCATACGACACGGACAGTCACAAGCTCGATGAGGCACTGAGGCTGCTGCGACTTATCGACCGGGACGCCAAGCCCGCTGTAGCCGCTGTAGTCATGGACGCGTCTCGCCGGCTCGCTGAGCTGACCCTCACGGAATCCGCGGCGTCCCCTCTGGCGTCTGGTGCATTCACCGCAGCCGTCCAGATGGCCGAGCGGTTCCCTGAGATGTCCCCGATGGTCGATGCGATCCAGCAGAATGCCATGGAGATCGCACGGCTGCAGGTATCCCTATGGCGTCTGCACATGCCGGCAGAACTGCCCGACACCCTCCCGGTGCTGCTGCGGCTCTCGACCGATCGCTCTCGCGTAGAGACCAGTAAGGGGCAGGAAGTGCCTGTGGCGATATGCGAACGCATCTGGCGCGTATCGCAACTCGCTCAGCAGCTTGGCCGCGCACTGACCGAAGACGAATACCTCCATGAAGGCGGTGCTGCTGTCGGTGCCTTCTCGCTTGTCCAGGTGGACGCATGCGGCTCGATCACTGTGAGCTGTCACCGCTTAGGCATCGACGAGATCAACAAGATTGCCGATGACCTCAGCTTCACTCCTACTCAATAATCACGATGGACAACGATACGAAACTACTCGCCTCCTTGGGCGTCACCGGGGCCATCATCGGCCTCGGTAAAACCCTTGCTTCCACCGGCCCTTCCAACTGGAAGATCGCCCTGGCTCGTTGCATCACTACGGCGGGACTCAGCATGAGCGCTGCGTTCGCTGTCGTCATCTTCCCAGCACTCTCTTTCCCGGCCCATGTGGGTCTCGCGGCGGCCCTGGCATCGCTGGGTACTACCGCGTTGGAGAGCCTGTTCTCTCGCTTCCTAGGAGGTTCCGATGGCAGCAAGTAAAGATTCCCTCGAACGCCTGCATTCGACCATCGCCGACAAGCTGACCACCGCTATCGAGGAGATGGAATCAGGTGAGAAAGGTCTCGCTGCGCTACTCAACGTGGCTCGTCAGTTCGTCAAGGACAATGGCATTGAAGCCGAACTGGTGCCCGGTGTGGGTGCCGGCAAGCTCGCTGAAAAGCTCAAGGAGTTTCCTTTCGATCCAACTGCAATCAATTAGAACGCTGGGCGCACTGATATTGCGAATAAAGCGATGTGATTGCAGCGGTGTCACCGTCCACGCGCTGCTTGTACAAATTGTATTTCACGCCCCAGTCTGGGGGAGATTGTGAGCCTTCCATAAGTGGCGACTCAGCAACTACGATCATCTGCATCTCCGATGTGTCTGCATCCTGTTCTTTTTTCAGATTATCGACTTCAGTAATCAGTGCATCGTTCTTATTTTTAACCAAAGCACTCAGATCAGCCTTACAAGACACCAGCGCTGCTTGGGCTTGAGTAAGGCGTGGATCAACAATCGACTGACTGTCCTTAAGCTGTTTGTTCGCAGCATCTAACTCTTTTTGAAGCCGATCATTTTCGGGCTTGTAGTACGCGGCGGCACCTATCGCGGTCGCCGCCGCTATGACGAATGCCCCCGTCATAATTTTCCCCAAAGCACCTTCCTTTTTTCCTTCTGCATTACTCATGCGTCTCTCCTTGTAGTGGTCTATGAGGCTATCGTCCAACCTATAGGAAACAAAAATACCGGAAAACCATCCCTTCGAGGACTTCCGTAACTTTGTCTTTCACATCTGGCAGCAGTTAGGACTACCAGCCCCGACCCCTGTCCAGTACGACATCGCTGCATATCTGCAGTACGGCCCTCGCCGTCGCGTCATCGAAGCCTTCCGAGGCATCGGCAAATCTTGGATCACCGCAGCGTATGTTTGCTGGCTCCTATGGCGTGACCCGCAACACAAGATTCTCGTCGTCTCAGCATCCAAGGATCGCTCGGACGCGTTCTCGATCTTCACCAAACGTCTGATCGAGACCATTCCCGAACTGGCTCATCTGAAGCCCCGTGGCGACCAGCGCAACTCGAACCTTGCGTTCGATGTAGGCCCCGCGAAACCCGACCAGTCCCCTTCCGTGAAGTCGGTGGGTATCACTGGTCAGCTCACCGGCTCGCGCGCTGACACGATCATCGCGGATGACGTAGAGGTCGTGAAGAATTCAGCCACCGTCGCACAGCGAGAGAAGCTTGGTGAACTCATCAAAGAGTTCGACGCGATCCTCAAGCCGCTCGCACACGCCGAGATCGTGTACCTGGGCACACCTCAGACCGAGGAGTCCATCTACAACCAGCTCCCCGCGCGCGGCTATGAAATCCGTATCTGGCCCGCCAGGTATCCGAAGGATCAGAAGCACTACTCGCAATACAACGAACGGCTCGCACCGTTCATCGCTGAGGCGTTCGAGCGTAACCCAGGGATCGCCTGGACACCTGTAGAACCCACACGGTTCCATGAGGACGACCTACTGCGTCGCGAGGCTTCCTATGGGCGCGGCGGATTCCTACTGCAGTTCATGCTGGATACCACGCTGTCCGATGCGGAGCGTTACCCGCTGAAGCTGTCAGACCTCATCGTCATGGACGTTGATCGAGAGGCTGCACCAATCCGGGTTATGTGGGCCAGTGGCAAAGAACAGGTCATCGACGACATTCCCTCTGTGGGATTCACTGGTGATCGCCTGCACCGCCCGATGTATTTCTCCAAGGATGTCGAGGAGTACACCGGCTCGGTCATGTCCGTCGATCCATCGGGTCGTGGCGGTGACGAGACCGGCTACAGCGTGACCAAAATGCTGCGCGGTATGGTCTACCTCCGCCGAGCTGGGGGCCTCAAGGGCGGCTATGACGACTCCGTACTGGAGAACATCGCCCACATTGCTCGCGCTGAGAAGGTGAAGCTCATCTTCGTCGAAGGTAACTTCGGAGACGGCATGTTCATCAAGCTCCTTGAGCCTGTGCTCCGCCGCATCTATCCCTGCACCGTCGAGGAGACACATAGCTCGGGACAGAAGGAGCGCCGCATCATCGACACGCTGGAGCCAGTGCTTAACCAGCATCGCCTCATCGTTGACGCCGCGCTCATGCGCGCCGATCAAAAGGATGAACCGAAGTTCCAACTGTTCCACCAGCTCAGCCGTATCACCCGTGACCGAGGCTCCCTTCGGCACGACGACAGGCTCGATGCGCTGGCTATGGCGGTTGCCTACTGGACTCAGTACCTCGACCGCGATGTGACGAACGAGGAGCAGAAGCGTCTCGAAGAACTCATGGAGCTGGAGTACGCGAACTTCGCTGAGTCTGTCGTCGGACATAAACCGTCTACACCTAACTTCTACGACAATTACTGAGTTCCGCTTCGTTACACATGATCTTTGATTAGGGAGATCAACAGTTCAAACAAACCGAAGAGGTGAGCTAGCAAAATAGTGAGGATAAAAATAAAGCCGCCCATCGCATACTTAATGACAGGCTTTGCCATTTCTTCCGCTACAAACTTGCGGCTTAAAATTGGCTCCGCCCTCTCTGTATCTCGGGGAGTCATTAAGACGGAGTTCGCGTCTAGCTGCAATGTGAAGTTCTGCACTAGAGGTGCTAGCCGAGCTTCCCAATTCGCTACGGATTGACGTTGAAAGACAGGATCGGCTCTGCCTGACCTGTTAACAACCGCTTGATGAGCGACTCCGCAGTAAGCGCCGATCTGACTTAGCTGCGAAGTCGCCAGGCTCTGCCATTCAGGCAATAGAGGAAACTTAGGCTTTTCCGAAAGAAAAGCGACGTGCTTTTCACGGATGAAATCCCTTAGCTCTTCGATCCCTTTTATCGCGACTTCTATGAACGCATTGGATCGGCGTTCCTCGACGTCGGTAGTAAAAAAGTTGATGCCTAGCGCCGTCTTCTCGTAACGGAGCGGTATCTCCGCCTGTATGCGCGCCCTCTCCGCAGAAACGATGTGTTCGACGGCAGCCATGTATCTGGCGTCCGTCTCTCGTAGCTTTTCCATTTCCATCCCCAATAGGAAGCATTAATAGCCTACCAAATCACTCCCCGCCTCACCGACTTCATTGTAGGAGTCGAGGGCGAGCGGCTTGTCGCGTACCTCGACACAAACGGCACCCTGACTATCGGTGTCGGCCACACCGGCCCTGATGTCACCAAGGGTCTCCGCATCACCCCTGAGCGATCACGGCAGCTTCTCCAGGCCGATCTCTCGACCGCCGTAACCTGCGTGAACCGCTACGTCCGCGTGCCACTCACAGAGGCTCAGTGGATCGCCCTGGTGTCCTTCACGTTCAACGAGGGAATCCGCCGATTCCAGACCTCTACCCTGCTTCGCCTTCTCAATGCTGGCGACTACGCAGCGGTGCCTGCGCAGCTCGTGCGGTGGAACAAGGAAACCGTCAAAGGCGTGCTTCGAATCAACGATGGCCTCACGAATCGTCGTGCGGCTGAAATCAAACTATGGAATAGCAAATGAAAGCAGTCATCGAGTTCGTCTCTAACCGCAAGTGGGCCTGGGTTCTGTTCAAGTATCTAGTGCTCCCCGTCTTCGCCGTCTACGAAATCTGCAAGGATCGCCTGCCAGAAATCGTCGCGGAGTATCACAAGGATGTCGTGGAGATGGATGCCGACCTTGCTGAGTACCGTGAATCGCAGCAAGGTCGGAGTTGAGCTATATCAACGACCAGGAGGGCCGCCCATCTGCGGCCCTTGGGGTGCTTGAGGGGCTTGATTCTGCATCTGCGTCTGAGCCTGCACCTGTGCCTGCTGCTGCAGATTCTGGTTGACCTGCGTCATCTGCTGCGTGCTTTGTTCCATGGGTATATGGACCGCCTGGGCTGTCTCGACACCAGCAACGTTCTTGAATGCGCCAGGGATGATGTTCTGAGCAGCAAACGCCTTTGAGCCATCATCGCTCAGCGCAACCGTATCGATCCGCTTCAAGCCCTGTGCCTTGGCCTCGACCGTCAAGGCGCCGGCTAAGTTCTCGCTATGCTGGTCCGATGCGCGGCCCTGCGCAGCATCCAGCTTCTTTACGCCGTCGTACGCCTGCTGAAATAGCTTGTGATCGGGATTCGCGGGATCGTTTAAGAGGGGAGCCTTGGCAGGATCGGCATATGGCCCTCGATTGTTCGACAGCGCCTGTTCGTGCTCTTTGAGCGCCTTCAGGGTGTTGGGGCCAGCAACGCCATCGGGGTCTAGTCCGTTGTTGCTCTGAAACGCTTGCACAGCAGCCTTCGTATCATTACCGAAGGAGTTATCAGGATTGATCGGATTGCCTTTGTGATCCTTGTAGCCGAGATCACGCAATTGACCTTGTAGCTCGCCTACAGCGTCGCTTCGATCACCTTGCTGCAACACTCCGGCCGCGTGGTGCGCGTGCTGGTGGCCACCGTGGTGTACTACTTCAGCTCGGTTGCGGCTATCGAAAGCAGGATCAACTGCCGCTGCTGGATGCGTTTTTGCATGCTCTTGAACAAATTTCTCATACCCAGCGACGTAAGGCGCGACGTACTTCTTGGATAGCTCAAGGCCACCGGAGTCAGCCGCTGGACCATCGTGATGATATTTGTATATGTATTCTTCGCTGTGACCGTACTTTTTAGCTAACGCCGCATCGTCTTTGTAAGTCGCGACAAGCGCTTCAGCCTGCTTTGTTAGGTCACCCTGATTTTGCGGGGTAATCGCATAAGCTTTGGCAGTATCACCTACAAACTGACCGAGGCCATAAGCTGTGGTTGTGCCCGCTGCGGCGTCAGGATTGAATCCTGACTCGACCCTAGCCATGGCAAGTACATATGCAGTTTGGTGCTGGTCTAGTCCGCCTTTCTGTGCGGCCGTAATGATCGCGTCTACTGCTCTTGATTGCACTTCTGGACTGGCGTCACCCCATATATGCGAGTTCCCAGCTACTCGACCCGGAGAGTTATCGATGGGGTCTCTATAGTGGGTCTTATCTGGGGTTTTTACTTGTTCGTCGCGGTAAGCGAGTCCTTTCTTTTGAATCATCGAATCATAAATGTCATCACCGGCCATGGCCCACCTCCACACTCACAGGACAAAGTAAATTCCCTTTTGCATCGACATGCGGCCCTGTGCATACGATGCTGTCTGCCTTGTAATCATCAAGGTTAAGCTTTTTGCTTAGATCATCGAATGATTGATTGTTCGGGGCGATAGATTGAGCCGGTGGGGCATCGGGAACATCAACCGTTGCGGGGAAACTTGATGTCAGTAGTTTTCCGTTGGCGTCATACAAGTGATGCCATTCGCAAACGTCACAACCTGTTGGCAGTGACCCGTAAAGTACGTAAAAGTAGTTGGACTTATCGTTTTTAGATGCAGTGCATGCGAGTCCTATGGGCTGTTGTTTCTCAAGCCCCTTTGGACTACTCAGCCTGCTTTGTTGACCATTCTTTGATTTGAAGTAAAGCGCTGGATGTAGGCAGTTAGCCCTGCCGTGTCCCGCAGCCGGACAATTTAGGCTCATCTGCGCATCACCACACTGCTTAGTGACAACGGCGATGCCCGCTGTACTTCCGTTTGCGAAGCTTGCCCAAGGGGCTGCTGTTAAAAGTGTGAGAGTTAACGCAATTATCAATTTCGGCATGGTCATCCTCCTTGTGGTAGCCGCATATGAAAATTAGCACGTCCGGGCCTAGAAGGTGACTCGGCAGTATGCCAGGAGTTTTCCTGACGGTTACTATGGTGCCCAATCGAGTCCGGGGGGATCACCATGTTTACTTTCAGCGATGGGTTACTAGCCGCATGCACGCTTGCCGGCCCAGTCTTTGCCGTGCAGGCACAGAAGTGGATCGAGCGGAGTCGAGAAACGCGTAGCCGAAAGCTCCGTGTCTTTGAGGACTTGATGACTTCACGTCGAGAAAACCTCTCGTTTCAACATCAGCGCGCACTCAACATGATCGATTTTGTGTTCCGAAAGGACACCGAAGTGCTGAATGCCTGGCACAACTTATTCGATCACTTCAGCATGCCCGTCACGCCGGAAACTATTCCCCCTGGCTTCACGGAGGCACGACAGAAACTCTTTAACGTCCTTCTCAAAGAGATGAGTAAAGTTGTTGGACTGCACCTGGAGGACCGCAGCCTCGAACGTGGCTACTACTCTCCGCAGGCGCATGTTGATATGGAGGCTGAGAACTACAAGATACGAAAGGGTCTGATCGGATTGTTGGACGGCACCAACCCGATGAAGATGGCGGTTGTCTCGTTCGCGGTTGACCCTGATGCCCTCGCGGCGCAGCAAGAGGTGCAGAGGAAGCTTTCCTCATTGATTGAGAGCGGTACCCTGCACGTTACGGTAGACAACGCTCCTTCGTCCGCGAGCATACGTACCGACTGAAATGTTCAGCGGAAATTTCCGTTGGGGTATCAGTCTCTCAAGGATCGCGCACATCCCCCCGTGCCCGCGTCGAATGATCGCGCGCCTCGCGTCGTGACGTGAAGAACCGCACGCCTGCTGCTTCATTCCCGGCACCTGCAGCGGCACCTGATGACACTAGATGGCTCTGCTATGCGGTTTGCATCGCATCTAATATCTGATGCGCAATGCCCTAGCCTGCCCTGACGTACCCAGCTAGGCCGAAGCGGCCAGCAATACGTTCACGTCTGTCTGTTCTCATCTGTAGTTTTCGCCGACTGCCTGCCACATCCTGCCCTCGCGGTCACCTATCGAAACCAACAGCTGTAGCAACCTACAGGGCACTACGCGGCAGCTCTAGGCCGCAGTGCGGCAATCTCTCACCCTCATGATTGACTACAGGCATTACTTGACACATCGCAATTCAATGCTATCTTTACCTCCAAGTCACGGCAGGACGCCACCGACTCGCCCGCCACGCACCGGCCGGCACAGTGAAGGATCACAAGGCACCGCGAGCTTCCCTAGGGATAGCGCGGAGCGCCAAGGGCACCAACGGATTAGCCACTAGGCCCCCAAGGGAAACGAAGCGCGAATGACGGCCCTGCCGCTCGCCTTGCTAGGCACTGCTGATGGATCACTAGCCACACAGCAATACTTGACTAAACGCAATGTTTGATTTAAGATTCTCTCCACGGTCAAGGCAACAACGACCGACATCTGACACCAGCTATTCACGAGCCAGCGGCGCTTCCAAGCGTGCCTGATGCCGATGCTTCGAGACACCAAGAGTGATCCATTCCGTGCCCATTCGATCCCGAGTGGGCACCGCATGAACCACTAAAGGAGAACGCTATGGACAGTGAGACACGCTTCAAAGGTCGTAGAAGATCAGCCGGGAGTCTTAGCGGCTCCCGCCTCAACATCCGCTAGGCACAAGCCAAGCCCACGCGATGCAGCGTGGGTTTGACTGGTTCCTAATCAACACAGAGGCAACGCAATGCGCCCTGACCGCAATCCGTATCCGTTCCATAACCGCCAGCCGCAGCGGCCCGCCGTGTCCATCGGTTACCGGCCGGCTGCGCCACTGCCCACACACCGTAAGCGCCGGCTTGTCGCTGGTGCCGCTGGCTACCTATTCGCTGTGAGCGTGGCCGCTAAGGCCCTCATTGGGTTTATTGCGCCCTAACACCTGACACATCGGGAGATTTGACTATGGCACGCATCTACGTGGCTAGCCTGAGCGACTACAACGCGGGGCATTTGTTGGGTAAGTGGATTGACCTAGACGGCAAGGATGCCGACGACGTACAGGATGAGATTGCGGCCATGCTGCGGACCTCAAAGCATCCGAACGTCCGCGTACGCTGCCCCGACTGTGAGCATGATCGGGACAGTCAGTGGTGCATTCCGTGCGGCGGATACGGCACCGTGCCAAGCGCGGAGGAGTGGGCCATCCACGACTATGACGACTGTCCGGACATGGGCGAGAACCCGTCACTGGAGGCCCTGCTGGAACAGGTGCGGCTCATTGAGGAACACGGGGACGCATGGGAGGCATACACGGAGTGCGTGGGTATCAAGTACGCCACTGAATCTGGCTTCGAGGATGCGCGCGCCGGGGAAGCGGATAGCGAGCTGGAGTGGTGCGAACAGTTTCTAGATGACTGCGGGACGCTGAGCAAGATACCGGAGAACCTTCGCCTGTACTTCGATACCGAGCGGTATCTGCGGGACATGAAGTACGGCGGCGACGTGAGCTTCGAGGAAGTGAACGGCACCGTCTACGCCTTCTGGAATCACTGACGAGCCGATGCATCGACTGCCAGCACTTCACAGGGGGGACGACGGTCTCCCGCTGGAGACTCCTTATCCTGAAAATATGTGTGACTCACAACGAGTCTTTCCGTGCCCTTAGTTGTTTGGGCAACTTCATGGGTTTGTACTGCGCTTTCCCGTCACGCGCGCGGACTTGATCCATGTATTTGCCTAACTCGTGCGGCAGTGGACCGCGGGCCGATTCATACCACCCGCCGCCGACCGCGCGCAGTGTACCCGCCGCGATCAGACCATCGAAATCGGGGAAGTTTTTCAGATGCTCCCGAAGTTGCTCCCTCATTTCGTCCTCCGTCTTTGGAGCGCCATCCTGATGGGTCGTCAGTGCCATGCGTGCCTTCCTCGCGAGGTTCGTTCGTGCAGTTAAGCCCTACACCTTACAGAGTGACGCCTCTCAATGAATGAGGGGATAGATGCTCCCGACTATCATCAGGATGACTGCCAACAGCATAACTAGCCGGACATATTTCGGTGTAAACCACGAGCCCCGTCGAGCGCTTCGATAAATATCGCCTACCGAAGAGCGGAACCCTGGTGCAGGGTAATACATGAGCGACCACGCGAAGAGTAGGAAACCGCAAGCGGACAATATCGAGGCTGGCGGCCTGCCCATCACAAGCCTGCTGATTGTCACGAGCACGAGAATTCCGGCCCAAATTCTTTGCCCTTTGCTTATGCCGTTCTTATCCAAGCTGGACATCGTGCAGCACTCCATCCTTGTGTTAGAAAGTTTGCTCGTCTGTATCCACGGCAATACCGCTAAAAAAACCCCGCGATTGGCGGGGCTTCCTTAATCTCATGCGCCTGTGGTCGCGTCAGGAAACCATGTGCAATTCCACGTACCACCGGAATCCGAACTCGTGCAGGCCCATGAACCGTTTGCCTCTGGGAACGTCTGAGTCGGAGAATCGCTACCAGAGCCGCCGCCGTTGCTCCCGCCGGTGCCGCTACCGCTCCCGCTTCCACCAGAAGCGCCCGCTGCTTTTTGGCTACCAGGAATGGGGACCGCACCGAGAGAACTAGTGGTGCTAGCAACCAAAATGGACTCAGAAGATCCGTCCTGCCAGACGATTCTGAACGTAGCCCCAGCCGGAAGCCCCTCAGCAACAGATAATCTGTAAACAGCAGCCACTTGAGTCGCCCCGGCCGTCTGAATTGTTTCGTCGGAACTATTATCAGTCCCCACTACATTCGAAAGATTTTTGTAGATAGGCAGAGTCGTTTGGATACTTAACCCCTTGCCGCCACCACCCAATGCAGATGCATTACCTATAAGTAAGAAGCAAATCGCCCACCTAACAATCAGCTTTTTCATTACAATTCCTTTTGCTCATTTATGGTTAAGTAAACTCTGAACATTTCCGTCGGCTATCGCCCGATTGATATTATTTTCAGCCTTTGTAATCTCTTGATAGTTTGCGGGAGAGACGGCCGAGTATTGGACGTTAGTCCGATAATCGCCAGGTCCACAAATCCCCATATAGATGCACGATTGGTTCACAACAGCACTGGAGGCAGAGCAATCCATCCCTTGATCACAAGCAGCCAGTTGCCATGCGTACTTGGAGTTCGTAGTACCGACTTCGCCTCCCGGCGTCATTTCAAACGGCCCCCTATCGCTGAAGGCATCAGCAGCCGTAAAAAGCGCCGCTGGGTCATTTGCAGATAACACCTGCATGACCTCCTTCTGCACCTTATCTTCAGGCGTCGTGGAAATACCGTTGGTTAGATTGCGAGCTATCGCTTCTGCATTTCCTTCTTTTGCCGCATTTTTATACAAATTCTCAACGTCATTCCTTTTGAGTTGCGTAGTAAACGCAAAGTCCTTGCAACGCTCGTCAATTTGCTGAAGTGCCTTAATGCGAAACTCTGCGTACTTACCGCCATTCGCTTGTAGGTCAGCTATATACAATTTTCCAGAATTGGGCCTTGCAATAAGTGAACCACATTCGTCCCATGCTTTTGCTTGCGCAATCTCAAGCGTGCCGGGCGGTGATGACGCGGAACTCAGCGATGCTATATATGCATTAATGTTTTTAGCAGTAGAATAATCCGTAGAAGGTATTGCTTTGCGACTGCCAGTTGAGGATGAAACCGAAGCGGTTGACTCCTGGCTTTTTGCGACAGAAGAGGTGGATGCAGTTGATACAGGTAGCGCTGTTGAAGGTGAGTTAGAGCCTTGCGCAAAAAGTGCATAACTCGCCGCGATGATCGCTAACAACGCAACGACGCTTAATGAAAGTTTCGTGGTTTTTTTCACAAGAAGCCCCTATCCCTTTAAGTTAAATCCATAGCTATATACCGCATCTTGATCGGGCCAGTTTCGCCTTCTATAGCCTAAAGCATTCTTTCGGTATCGACCTACAAACGCAAGACTCGTAATAGCTCATTGGAGCGTAGGGCATTACCTACATGGACATGCGGCGCGCCCCGCTCCTTCGACGAGTGGGGCGTGGCAGTAGATAAAGAGAGAGGCGCCTAGGCTATCTGAAGCCGCGGCGATAGAAAGTTGTGCCCGCTTCATCGACTGTCATCGTGGGATGAGAACGATCGTCTGACTCCACGGGCAGCAATATCTTACGAAATTTACCCATCGACGCAAGTCAGCGCACGCCTCGCTGAGCCGTAGGCGTGCCCCATCGGGAAACCTAAATGAACCCATCAAACCGCCAACCCACGCGGTTCCCTAACTACATCATCGCCCTGATGATCGCCCTGACCTTGGGAGGCTTCGTGGTCTCCATCACCGGCTCCAGGGCGGTCTTCACGGTCTTCGCCCTCGTCTATATCTCGGTCTTCGTTGGCTGGGTGGCGATGACTTTCCGCAACCGGAGTTGATCAATGAGTCCCTTTTCAATGTGGGAAAGATTCAATTTGATTCTCGATACGACGCACGACGTCACGCCGGATGAAGCCCTCGCAAGGACTTGCGGCAACACAGCACCAGATGAGGACGATTTGTGACGCTGCGTGCGTCTTGCGAGTCCAAAAAGTGGTCGTCACAATCCATGAACATGGTCAAAGTCTGACAAAGGAAGTAGAGCAATGCTGCACAATATCCCAGCTATAACATTGCAACTCATTGAATTACACAGAGGTTTCCAGTTCTACTTTGACCGCCCCACACCGTTGAGCATAGTCATTGCTTTCGGTATCGCAAGGCTCTACATTTCGTGGGAGCCTGTACCTCCCATAAGGATTCCAGATGAAACACCTGACCCCGACGGACGCCGCTCGGATCATGTTTGCGTTGCTGCAGAAGATACGACGGGACACGGAGGGCGGCTCGAAATTCACCCTCGCAAACGCATCCACCTTGTTTGCAGCACTGAAGAACCCAGGCGCTCTACAAACTGATATCTACAAGGAAGTGGGAGGCGTCAAAGACTCAGCGATCTCTCGTCAGTTCGATCTGCTTGAGGGGCGAAGCCGGCTTACCCCCGACGCGCCGAGCACCGGACTAATCATGCGTGAGCGCAGCGGGGCCAGCCGCACCAACAATGCCGTCGTGCTGACCCCGGAGGGCGAGAAATTCGCCGCCGAGTTCGCTGAGCTATTCAACCGCCTGCTGGACGCGCGAACTTAATCCGCACCGCAAGCAACACTTACCAAACCCGCCCATGTGGCGGGTTTTTTATTGGAGAAACGTATGACCATCGAACTGAAGGGCAAGGTGAAACCCGGCCAGGCTGACCGCCGCTACTACATGATCCGCGTTCAAGTAGACGGACGTCGCGAGGTGATGTCGTCAGGCACGCGCGATCGCACAGCGGCGCTGCTGAAGGAACAGACCATCGTCAACACACTGCAGAAGCATCCGAACATCCCAAAGGCCGACCTTGTCGCCTTGGTTCGTGGAGATGCATCGGCGCGGCACCGAGCGGTATTGAAACAATCGAACGGCGTGACCCTCCACGAAGCATTTGCACGCTGCTTCGCTGATCCCGAGGTGTGGCGCGGGATACGCGCGCGGCGCGGCTATGAGTCGCTTTGCAAAGAGATCGAGCTGTACTTCGGAGCTGACCGACCCATCCAGTCGATCAAGCAGAAGGAGTGCAAGGACTTCGGCACGAAGCTTCTGGACAAGGGACTGGCCCCGAGTACTGTGAACAAGCGGTTGGCTTGCCTCTCCAAGGTCTTCAACGTCATGCGGCACGCCGAGGACGGCTACCCCAACCTCCCCGTCCTAACCATGCTGTCTGACAAAAACCCCCGTACCTACAGCGCGAGCCTGAAGGACGAGGAGGCGTTGTTTGCGGCCGTCGCTGGCCTCGATGAGTCCCGTACAGGCCCCAAGGGCGGCCCACCGCGTAAGAAGGACGCCTACAAGTACCTGCGGCTGTTCAAGGTACTGGTCGAGACAGGGATGCGCTTAGGCGAAGGCCTGCGGATTCGCTGGGAGGACATCGCGGTGGATACTGCGGACGGCACCTGGATCATCAAGGTCTACCGTCGCGACGAGATCAAGAACAGGAAGGCAAAGACGATCCCAGTCACCGGCATGGCCCGAGAGGTGCTACAGGAGATGCTGTCGCTGCCGGCGCGGGAGAAACACAAGGTTGGCCCCTTCGGCGATCTGAACAAGCGACGGGCGCAACACATCTGGACGGCAGCGAAGGTGATCGCAAAGATCACGGACAAGGAGTGTGTCATCCACTCCCTGCGTCACACGCTCGCTACGCGTCTCCTGAAGGCTACGGGCAACCTGGTGCTAGTTAGCACCTGGCTGGGCCATACAACGACGCAGACGACGAGTGACACCTATGCCCACGTCGAGTCGGACAGCTTGATCGAGGGTGCAGCGGCACTTACTAAGCTTCGTGGCACCTTATCTGACTCTCTGCAGGCTTCCCGAGACAGGGAGTCCGCACCAGAATCAGCTCTTGACACATCGGGCATTGTAACTGCCTGATTTTATTACGTTGGCTTGGTGCGAAAGGGGGGACTCGAACCCCCACGATTATTAGTCGCCAGAACCTAAATCTGGTGCGTCTACCAATTCCGCCACTCTCGCGCGCCAACCACAGAAAACTTGCGCAACTGCAGGATTATCAAGTCTATTTTCGGGCGAGATACAGCCCAGCCATTGATCCGACCCCACTTTTGCCGCGCTCGTCTAAGTTGATGATTCCCTTATACGAAAGCGCTCCATTTTACGGTTGCACCACGCTACAGCACAAGCAGCGCATTCCAGCCTTGCCCTAGGCCCCACGTGGTTTTATTCCACACAAAGAAAAAGGGACTTGCGCAAGCGCAAGTCCCTTTTGAATTGGTGGGCCGTGAAGGATTCGAACCTTCGACCAATTGATTAAGAGTCAACTGCTCTACCAACTGAGCTAACGGCCCGGTGAAACTGGGCTTGAACAAATTGATTTGAAACTGGGGTGGATGATGGGATTCGAACCCACGACAACCGGAATCACAATCCGGGACTCTAACCAGCTGAGCTACACCCACCATAAATCTTGAAACTGGTGCGCCCGACAGGACTCGAACCTGCAACCGTCGGCTTAGAAGGCCGATGCTCTATCCGGTTGAGCTACAGGCGCAGTCACTACCAGAAGAACGCGTCGCTGGTCGGGGCAGAGGGATTCGAACCCCCGACTTTTGCGTCCCAAACGCAACGCTCTACCAGACTGAGCTATACCCCGCAACGAATGATCGAAGATTTCAAGTCATCGAAGCCTTCAAATGTTACGGGTGACACTGCGATCCGTCAATCCGTATCGAAGCACACACCTTGATTCCACATCTCCAACAACTACGGAAAAATCGCTTTCCGTAAAAACAAAACGGGGTGCAAGCACCCCGCCTCGCTGCATAAATGGTGCGCCCGGAGAGATTCGAACTCCCGACCACCTAGTTCGTAGCCAGGTACTCTATCCAACTGAGCTACGGGCGCACTGAAAAACGTTTGACTCGCTGTATCGATGTTTGGGCATCAACACGCCGAACCAAGAAGCGGAATTATTCAGACTCCGCCCTCATGCGTCAACACTTTTCGTCAAAAAAATTTAATAGACATGCTGCCATTCGGCACTGATGGCTCTTTCTAGCGGGCTCCGATGAAATAGTTGGCGCAATGACGGCGGTCATAAATCGGAACAGTGGAAATCAAATAGGCGGCCATGGCCGCCTATTTGATCGAACGTATCTGATCACACGCTACAGAGCACTACAGACTCATCTCAAGCCTGCAGCCCTACATCAGCTCTCGAAGCCCGAGCGATTTTGTGCAGCGGGATCACCGACCTTCCCCACCGGCAAACCGGCATCGCTTTTCGGCGGTGGCGGCGGTGGCGTGCTGCTGGTCGGTGGATTTTTTGTCCAGTCGGCCGGCGGACCGGGCTCCCGCCCCGCCATGATGTCGTTGATCTGGTGCGCATCGATCGTCTCATACTGCAAAAGCAGCTCGGCCATGATGTGCAGCTTGTCCATATTTGCCGTCAACAGCTCCTTGCTACGCGCATAAGCGCGATCGAGAATGCCGCGCACGACTTCGTCAATCTTGCTCGCAGTCTCGTTGGAGATGCTCTTGTGCTGGGTCACCGAGCGACCGAGAAATACCTCATCCTCGTCTTCACCGTAGGTCACCGGACCGAGTTCATCGGACAAGCCCCACTTGGTCGCCATGTTGCGCGCCATCTTGGTCGCGCGCTCAATGTCGTTGGAGGCACCAGTGGTGACCTTGTCGGCACCGAAGATCAACTCTTCCGCCACACGGCCGCCATAGAGCGAGCACAATTGAGACTGGATCGCGACCCGGTTGATGCTGTACTTGTCGCCTTCGGGCAGATACATGGTGACGCCAAGCGCACGCCCACGCGGAATGATGGTCACCTTGTAGACCGGGTCATGCTCAGGCACCAGGCGACCGATGATCGCGTGACCCGACTCGTGATACGCGGTGAGCTTGCGCTCGTCCTCGCTCATCGCCATCGAGCGGCGCTCCGAGCCCATCAGGATCTTGTCTCGCGCCTTGTCCAGATGGCTCATGCGGACTTCGCGGGCGTTCTCACGCGCCGCAAACAACGCTGCCTCGTTGACCAGATTGGCCAGGTCCGCACCGGAGAACCCTGGTGTGCCTCGCGCAATCGTCATCGCATTGACGTCGCTGGCGGTCGGTACCTTGCGCATATGCACTTTCAGAATCTGCTCGCGGCCACGCACATCGGGCAGACCCACCACGACCTGACGATCGAAGCGACCCGGCCGCAGCAAGGCAGGATCCAGGACGTCAGGCCGGTTGGTCGCGGCGATCACAATGATGCCTTCGGTACCCTCGAAGCCGTCCATCTCGACCAGCAACTGGTTCAGCGTCTGCTCGCGCTCGTCGTGACCACCGCCGAGCCCGGCGCCGCGATGGCGACCGACCGCGTCGATTTCGTCGATGAAGATGATGCACGGGGCGTGTTTCTTGGCCTGCTCGAACATGTCGCGCACGCGGCTGGCACCCACGCCGACAAACATCTCGACGAAGTCTGAACCGGAAATCGCGAAGAACGGCACCTTGGCCTCACCTGCAATCGCCTTGGCCAGCAGGGTCTTGCCAGTGCCGGGCGGACCAACCATCAGCACGCCACGTGGAATCTTGCCACCCAGCTTCTGGAAACGGCCCGGATCGCGCAGGAACTCGACCAGTTCGCCGACCTCCTCCTTCGCCTCGTCACAACCGGCGACGTCGCTGAAATTGACCTTGATCTGATCCTCGCCCTGCAGCTTGGCACGCGAGCGACCGAAGCTCATGGCACCGCGACCACCGCCACCGGACTGCATCTGACGCATGAACCAGATGAATACACCGACGATCAGCAGCACCGGCAACCAGCTGATCAGCAAGCCGATGAGCGAGAAGCCTTCCGATGGGTCTTGGCGGACTTCAACGCCCTTGTCCTGCATCTGCTTGACAATCGGGCTGATGGACACGCCTACCTCAGGCACTACCGTACGGAAGGTGCTGCCATCCTTCAGCTTGCCGCTGATGGTTGCCGGCTGATCGGCGCTGATAACGGCGGTCGACACGTTACCGTTGTCGACGCTTTGCACGAATCCGCTGTAAGGCAGATCCGAGGAGGATGTGCCGTGCGGATTGAAGCTCTGGAAAACGGCGAATAGAACCGCCGCGATAATCACCCAGAGCAATACGTTTTTTGCTGTCTCATTCATGCGCGATTCTCGACCGGTTGCACCGCAGAAGGCTTTCTACCCATCGCCAGTGCGTACACCTCACGTGAACGGGCACGTGAGGCCTTTGGTTTACGCATAGTCACGCGGGTGAAGTCCGCGCGCAAGCTGCGCAAGTAATTGTCAAAACCGGCCCCCTGAAACAACTTGATCAGGAAAGAACCACCGGGCTTGAGCCACTGCCGACTAAAGTCCAGCGCCAGTTCGGCCAGATCCATGGCACGGATCTGATCGGCTAGCGCCACACCACTCATATTGGGGGCCATATCGGACAGCACAAGATCCAGCTTTTGGCCGTTCAACCGGGCCTCCAGCTCGCGCAAGACCGACTCTTCACGAAAATCACCCTGCAGGAAATCCACGCCAGCGATGCTCTGCATCGGCAGGATATCCAGAGCAACGACCGTGCCGGTATCGCCCATGCGCTGGCGCACCAGCTGCGACCAGCTGCCGGGGGCCGCGCCCAGATCGACCACGTGAATGCCCGGCTTCAGCAGACGATCGCGTTCGATCAGCTCTTCCAGCTTGTAGACCGCACGGGAGCGAAGGCCCTCGGCTTGGGCCTTTTTCACATAGACATCGTTGAAATGTTCGCGCAGCCAGACGGCACTGCTTTTACTGCGGGTCATGGTCGGATACAGCCAGGAAGAGGGAGATTGCTGAGAGGCCGAGAAAACACGCGTTAACGATTACAACAGTACACAGGATCGTTCATCACTTGTGACGATCGAATGTTTTCCGGCATGCGGCTTGTGGACGCATGATACCCTTAGATGTTGAATGACAGCGAATCGAGTACGCACGACATGGCACTTTCCTCCTCGCAGATCCGTTACCTGCGCAGCCTCGCTCATGATCTGAGCCCGGTCATCCTGCTCGGCAACAAAGGCGCCAGCGACGCTGTCACCAAGGAACTCGGCCTGGCTCTTAGCCAGCACGAACTGGTCAAGGTCAAGCTGTCCGGTGGCGACAAGGAAGAGCGCCAGGCCCAGATTGCTGTTTTGACCGAAGGCACCCAAGCGGAGACGATCCAGCAGATCGGCCACGTGGTGGTGCTTTTCCGCCGCAATATCGACGAGCCGAAGATCGCCCTGCCGCGCTGATGGATCTATCCCTCGACCAGGCTGAAGGCTATCTGCTTGTGCGTCGAGTCGGCGCGCAAAGCATCACACTGATCGATCGGGAGCTGTCCAGCAGCTTTCTGCTGGCACCGGATAAGGCCATCGAGAACTGGGGTGTCGACGACGCCAGCCAGCTCGATGCCGACCACGTCGGTGCTCTACTGGACTTGCAACCCGAGCTCGTAATTTTGGGTACCGGCCAGCGCCAGACATTCCCGGCGGCGGCCTTCATGGCCGGCTTTCTTCGCCGGAACGTCGGCATCGAAGTGATGGACAACGCCGCCGCCGCGCGTACCTACAACCTGTTGGCGGGTGAAGGGCGACGGGTCGTTGCCGGGTTTATTCTGCTGACGCCTTGATTCGACGCGACTTGCGTTGCCGTTATAGCCTTAGTGCGGCGGCAGATAACCCAGCGGATCGACCGGGTTGCCGTCCTTGCGGATCTGGAATTCCAGTTCGTTGCGGGTCGCGCCAGTGGAACCCATTTCGGCAATCTGCTGCCCGGCGGTGACTCGCTGACCTTCCTTGACCAGACGCTTGCTGTTGTGGCCATAGGCCGACAGGAAGCTGTCACTGTGCTTGATGATGACCAGCTCGCCGTAACCGACCAACCCGTTGCCGCTATAAACCACGACACCGTCCGCCGCAGCGTGCACGGGATCGCCGGCGTTGCCACCGATCTCGATACCGGGAATGGCATCGCCCGTCTGGAAGCGTTTGATTAACGTGCCCTGCGCCGGCCAACGCCATGTCACGCCGCTGACCGCACGTGAGGGGCCGGTAGAGACCACCTGCGCGGGTGCGGGTGGTGGCAGCACCGCTGGCGACGGCGTCTTTACGCCCGCTACCGGTACCACGCTGGTTGTTGTTGTGACCGCAGGCGCCACCGGCTTGGGTGGCGCCGTGACGACTGGCGTGACACCTGCGCTTGCCGGGCTTGGCGGCTTCGAACTGGACGATGCAGCAGCCGGCGTGGTCACGGGTTCAAACATCGGTGCCGATGCAACCGCGGGAGTGGGCGATGGATGTGCCGTAGATGCCGGGGCAACAGCTGGCGCCGGACCCGGCGGCGGCGGCGGGGCACCGCCGGGATGCCCTGTTGCAACAGCAGTTGCCGTCACCGGAGAAAGTTTCAGACGCTGCCCGGGATGAATGGTGTAAGGCGCAGCCACAGAATTCCACTGTGCCAGATCGCGAAAGTCCACTTTGTTGCGAAAGGCGATTGAATACAGTGTGTCGCCCTTCACCACCTGATAGCTACCGCCGGGAATCGACGTATGTGCAGGCGCCGCAACACTGCCGCCACTGTAACCACCGCCGGCAGCCGGCTCCACCACCACCGAACTGTGCATGGTGCTACAGGCGGCGAGCGTCAAGGATGCAACCGCAATCGTCAGAACAGGCAGGTGTCGAGTCATGGTGAGCAGCATACCGAGGCGCCATCCCTCTTCCTATACTTTCTCATCACTCTGTGGCCGACGCTCAACGCAACCACAACCACCAGACCAGCAGCAGGCCGAGCAGCACCAGCGCGATCCAGCCAATCCACTCGATATATTTGTGCAGAATACGCTCGGCACGCTCGCCAAAAAGACGGATCAGCAACGCCAGCAACCACACACGTTTACCTCGCCCCAGCCCGATGCAAACGAGGAACGGCAGCACCGGCACGCCGATGATGCCGCAGGCCCAGGTAACAAACTTCATCGGTACGACCGGCTGCAGCGCAGCCAGAATCAGTACACCGAACAGTCCCCACTGGTGATGGACCATCTGCTGGCGTAATACAGTGACGCCCTGCTCGATCGGTACCAGCAGATGCAGCGAATCGAGCACGGGCCGTAGAGCCTGAAATGCCCAATGACCCAGCGCATATCCCACCAGCGCACCCAGCAGCGAAAACAGCAGGCTCAGATTCGCAAAGTGAAACGCCTTGTGCCGTTTGCCCAGCATCATCGGCGCCAGCATCACTTCCGGCGGAATCGGGAAAATGAAGGCCTCGACGAAGCTCAGTCCACAAAGGTAATAAATTGCCTTCGAGCTGCGCGCCCAGACCAGCGCCTGGGCATAGAGTTTTCCAAACAGCCGCATCAGCCAATCCCGCCAAGCAGTGGCACGAAACTGACCGGGCCGAGTTCTTCTTGCATAAAGTCGCCTTCGCCATCGCCGCGCATGCGGATCAACGTCTGGCTGCTGGCCGAACCGACCGGTGCCACCAGCACGCCGGTGGGCGTGAGTTGATCGAGAATGCGTGTGGGGATCGTGTCGCCCGCGGCAGTGAGGATAATCGCATCGAACGGCGCCTCCTCCGGCCAGCCCAGCTTGCCGTCATCATGCTTCGAGCGCAGGTTGGTGATACCCAGCTGACGAAAGCGTCGACGCGCCTGGCGCAGCAGCTCCTCGATGCGCTCCACCGTGAAGAGCTCCGACACCAGCGCCGCCAACACGGCAGCCTGATAACCCGAGCCTGTACCAATCTCGAGCACCCTCTTCGGCATGCCCTGTTTCGAATCGAAGTGCTCCAGTAGCACTTCGGTCATACGCGCCACCACCCACGGCTGCGAGATGGTCTGGCCGTGGCCGATCGGCAGCGCGGTATTTTCGTACGCACGCGAATGCAACGCCTGATCGATGAAGTGGTGACGCGGCAAATTGCGGATCACCTCGATCACCCGGGTATCGCGGATACCGCTTTCCTTCAGGCTGACCGCCAGACGGTCACGCGCGCGTTGGGAGGTCATGCCCTCGCCCTTCAGTTCTGCCGCCGGCAATCGATAAACCGTCATCTTTCAGACGACCTCGTGGCTGGCAGTGTGGTCGAGCGCCATGGGGGTGCTCAACATGTTATCGCTCAACTCTTCGATCCAACTGCTGACTTTTTCCAGCGCCTGGAAACGCGTGAGGTCGACATGGATAGGCGTTACCGAGATAAAACCGCGCTGCACCGCGTTGAAATCGGTACCGGGGCTGTCGTCGTCTACCTCACCTGCTGGCCCGATCCACCAGATCGGTCGGCCGCGCGGGTCGGTCTGTGCCACCGAGGGCGCCGAGCGATGGCGGCGACCCAGGCGAGTCACTTCGAAACCCTGAATTTCTTTCCAGGGCCGATCGGGTACGTTGACGTTGAGAATCGTGTCGGCCGGCAGCGGGTCGACCAACAGGCGCTGCATCAGCAACAACACGGCCTGCGCGGCCGAGTCGTAGTGTTGACCGTTGTGATCCTTGGTGACCAGCGATACCGCGATCGCCGGCAGTCCGAGGAAACGCCCTTCCATCGCCGCCGATACCGTGCCGGAATAAATCACGTCGTCGCCGAGGTTGGCCGAATTATTGATGCCGGACACCACGATATCGGGCTCGTGGTCGAGCAATCCGGCCAGCGCCAGATGCACGCAGTCGGTTGGCGTACCAGCCACACGAAAATAGCCCTTGCCCATCGGAAGCACCCGCAAGGGCGAGTCCAGGGTGAGTGAATTGCTGGCGCCGGAACGGTCGCGATCGGGCGCCACCACGGTCACCTCGCCGACCTCGCGCAAGCGCTCGGCAAGCACATGGATGCCCGGTGCATCCACACCATCATCGTTACTGACCAGAACTCGCATGCTGCTCCGTTGAAAGCTGACGGTGGCGCACCGCGGTGATTTTCACGGTACGCCTTAACCGTTGAAGTCTACCGGAGCGCGTGGGTGGTTTCACACGAATCGGCCGCGATCCGGCGCATTCGCACCATCGCACGGGCTTTGGTTAGCATGGAGCCATGAAACGCCGCGCCCCCGTACCAATCGATGACGACGACAGCCGCCTGTTTCGCGAGTCGATCGGCGAGGTGCGTCGACTTGATCCGGTGACGGCACCACCGGCCCCGGCAAAACCAGCCCCACATCCGCACATGTTCGAAGCCGACGAGGCCTCGGTACCCGGCGAACTGCTCGACATGGCCTTCGATCCAGCCATCCTCGAAGTCGGTGAAGAACTGAGTTATCTGCGCGATGGCTACTCACCCAAGCTGCTGCGGCAGCTCAAGCGCGGCCAGTTCAGCGTACAAGACGATATCGACCTGCATCAGATGAACGCCGCTGCCGCCCAAGCCACCATCGTGATGTTTCTGGCCGAAGCCAAACAAAACGGACTGCGCTGCGTGCGCATCGTGCATGGCAAGGGCCTGCGCTCACGCGCCGCCGGGCCCGTATTGAAAGGCCTGACCGATCGTCTGCTGCGGCGGCGCGACGACGTGATCGCCTTTGCTTCGGCGCGTCCAGCCATGGGCGGCACCGGCGCAGTCGTGGTGTTGCTGAAAGGCTAAGAGCCTGTTCACGATCTCCACGTAGCCCGCGTTGTGCCGTGGCGGTCGTCCGGTGGGGGTGCGTGGTTTACACCTTTCTCGGTGTGCAGCGCCTGACTGGCGGTCAGGCCAAGCCGCGCGCTGCCGCTGGGCGGCCGCCACGACGCAACCCTTCGGGCCGGGTCGGTTTGCACCCATGCCGGCGTCATCACTCGGTCGTGTACCGACGTACACTCCCTCCTTCTTCCTTGGCCTGCGCGCAAACCGCTCCCGGCGCGGGCCACGCGGAGATCATGAACGGGCTCTAAGCGATTTCAGCGATCAGTTCAGCGCCAACTCGCGCACGACAACCGTGGCATACGCACCGGCTGGCAGTTCGAAAGACAGCTCCAGCGCGTCGTCATCCAGCCAGCGCCACTTCAAATCCGTCGGCACCAGCCGGAGCGGCCTACGCTCCTGATCCATGCGCGCCGCGACCAGGCCGGCGGCCAGATCGCTGTAGCTTTCGGCAATCGACTGTTCCAGCGCACCAGCTTCACTTTGGCTGGGCCGTTCGCCCTGGCCCCACAGCGGACCAGATGGATGGATGTCCAGACGCGCCAGTCGTTCGGCCAGTACGTCACTGAAAGGTTCCGGGCCGAACCACGAGCGTGAACCGGCCAGCGCCCATATTTCGCCATCGAGCGGTGTGTCCCACGCATCGCGTTCAACGCGCGCGGCCAACACGCTGTTGAAGATCTGCGAGCGCGCGGCCGACAAGAGAAACGAACGCTTGTCGCGTTCGACGCGGCGCCCGGCGAACATCGAGCGCGCCTGTGCCACGTTGCCGCCTTCGCGACCGAAACGCTGTTCACCGTAATAGTTCGGCACGCCGCGCGCGGCGATCTGCTGAAGCACGCGTTCGGCCGCTTCGCGATCGCCCTGCACCTGACGCAGTACCAGCACGAAACGATTGCCGCGAAGCGCGCCACGCTTGAGCTTGCGCGAATGGCGCGTCGCGGCCAGCACTTTCACTTCGGCGTGAGGAAAAGTCGACCAATCCGGATCAGGCTTGCCGGCCAACTGAACCGAGAAAGTCTGACGAGTTACCGCATGCCGATCCTTCATGCCGGCGTAGCCCACCGCGACCTGCGACACGCCGGCAAACTTCGCCAACTCGCGTGCGACCCAGTCCGTATTCGCACCGCGCTTTTCTACCCACAACAGTGCGTGTTCGCCCTGACCGTCGGCGTCGTAACCCAGCACTTCCTCGACCCGAAAATCGTCCGGTGTGCTGCGCAGCCGAGCCTGCAACGGGGGGGCGCCGTAGGCCCAGGGAAGCGCTTCGTTCACGGACGTGGTCTGAGCCGCCTCGGTGGTTACCGGCTGGTTTTGAGTTTCTTCGGATTCGGACATGACGCTCCACCGGCAGTGCCGGCATTCAATAGTTCAACGAGCGCTCAAAGCCGCTCAAGTAGCACAACAGCCTGTGCCGCGATGCCTTCGCCACGACCAGTGAAGCCGAGCTTTTCGGTGGTGGTGGCCTTGACGCTGATGCGGCCAGGATCGCTATCCAGATCAGCGGCCAGACATTCGCGCATCGCCTGCGCGTGCGGCCCGACCTTCGGCGTTTCGCAAATCACCGTAATGTCGGCGTTGCCCAGCGCGTAGCCATGTTGTTCCATCAGCAACGCCGCATGGCGGAGAAACTGGCGGCTATCGGCATTGCGCCAGCGTTCGTCGGACGGTGGAAAATGGGTGCCGATATCACCCAAGGCCAACGCACCGAAAATGGCATCGCACAACGCGTGGATCACCACGTCGCCATCCGAATGCGCGACCACGCCATGACTGTGCGGCACGCGCACGCCGCCCAGGGTGACATGATCGCCATCGCCGAAGGCATGCACGTCGAAGCCGTTACCGATACGCATCATGCCGTCCTCGCCAACAGAAATTCGGCCAGCGCAAAATCCGCAGCGGTGGTGACCTTGATATTGTCCTCGGCACCTTCGACCAACAGTGGCGCGAAACCAGCCAGCTCCATCGCCATGGCCTCATCGCTTACTTTCACGCCACGCGCAGTGACGTCGCGCAATGCCGAAGTCAGCTCGCCGCGTCGAAACATCTGTGGCGTGAAGGCCCGCCAGCGTTCATCGCGCGGTTCGGTGGCCATGCTGCGCGCCGCGGCATCCGCGCGTTTCAAGGTATCGCGCAGGGGCGCGCCGAGTAGGCCACCGTCGTCTACCGTGACGCAATCGATCAAGCGGCTGATATCGGCGCTACGCACGCAAGGCCTGGCAGCGTCATGGACCAGCACGAACGCATCGTCGCCCACCACGGCGGGTAATGCATGCAGACCAGCCAGTACCGAATCGCTTCGCTCATTCCCACCCACAGCGGTAAGCACCGGCTTGCCATGCAGTGAATCGATGTCGGTCCAATGCACATCCGATGCGTTGAGCGTCACGAGCAACCCGGCAACCTGTGGGTGTGCGGCGAGACGATCCAGCGTATGCATGATCAACGCCCGCCCCGCCAGCGGCAGATATTGCTTGGGGCAGTCTCCGCCAACCCGAGTGCCGCGGCCTGCTGCCGGCACCACGCACCAGAACACCGGCGATGGGAGCGGCGGGGTGCTCACGGTTGACCGGCTTGCGCCGCCGATGATGCTGCCGCGGGCGATGCCGTAGTAGCTGCTGCTGGCGTTTCGACGACCTGATAGAACGTTTCGCCCGGCTTGATCAGACCCAGCTCGGTACGCGCACGCGCCTCAACTGCCTGGTCACCATGCTTGAGATCCAGCACATCGGCACCGAGCGCCTGATTGCGCTGCTGCAGCCGATCATTTTCATCGGTCTGTTTCTTCACGGCGATGCGCAGGCTGTCGACGTCGCGCATGCTGCCCGCACCGGACCACAGCTTCAGCTGCAGTCCGACCAGGACAAGGATCAGAATCAGGGCGACCCAGCGCAGCATCGGCAGTCAATCGCCCCGCTCAGCCCGGCAGCTTGCTGAGGTTGGGGAACGCATTGCGACCGGCGTAACGCGCGGCGGTGCCTAGTTGCTCCTCGATCCGCAGCAACTGGTTGTATTTCGCCACGCGATCGCTGCGGCACAGCGAACCGGTCTTGATCTGGGTTGCCGTCGTCGCGACGGCTATATCGGCAATCGTGGTGTCCTCGGTTTCGCCCGAGCGATGCGAAATCACCGCCGAGTACCTGGCCGCATCGGCCATCGCAATCGCTTCCAGTGTCTCGGACAGCGTGCCGATCTGGTTGACCTTGATCAGGATCGAGTTGGCGATGTGCTTTTCGATACCCTCGCGGAAGATCGCCGGATTGGTGACGAACAGATCATCGCCGACCACCTGGATGCGATCACCGATGGCATCGGTCAGCAACTTCCAGCCGTCCCAGTCGCCTTCGGCCATGCCGTCCTCAATGGTGACGATCGGATACTGCTTGGCCCAACCGGCCAGCAAGTCGACGAACTGTTCGGAGGTGTACTTTTTACCTTCACCCGCCAGATCGTACTTGCCGTCCTTGTAGAACTCCGAGCTGGCCGCGTCGAGCCCGAGCAGGATCTCGCTACCGACCTTGTAACCGGTCTTGCCAATCGCTTCGAGAATCGTATCGAGTGCTTCGATGTTCGATCGCAGGTTGGGTGCGAAACCGCCCTCGTCGCCGACGGCGGTGCTCAATCCGCGCCCATGCAACACGCTCTTCAGCGCATGGAAAATCTCCGCACCGGCGCGCAGTGCCTCGGCGAAATTAGGCAGGCCGACCGGCAATACCATGAACTCCTGCACGTCGATATTGTTGTCGGCATGCTCACCACCGTTGATGATGTTCATCATCGGCACCGGCAGGGCGCCGGGCTTACCGTTCGACAGATACTTCCACAGCGGCTCATGACGCGAAGCCGCCACGGCATGCGCCGCTGCCATCGAAACACCGAGCAGCGCGTTGGCGCCGAGTTTGCCCTTGTTCGTCGTACCGTCGAGCGCAATCAGCTTGGCATCGAGACCTTTCTGATCGACCGCATCGAAACCCTTCAGCGCATCGGCGATTGTCGTATTGACGTTCCCCACGGCGTTCTTCACACCCTTGCCGCCGTAACGCGACTTGTCACCGTCGCGCAATTCCACTGCCTCACGCGAACCAGTCGATGCACCGCTCGGCACTGCCGCGCGGCCGAAGCTACCGTCGCTCAAGGTGACTTCGGCTTCCAGCGTGGGATTGCCGCGTGAATCGAGAATTTCACGGGCGTGAATACGGGTGATTTCGGTAGTCATGAGTTTCCTGTGAGAGGTAGCTAACGAGAGTTTTGCGCGAACGATCTTGCCGGGCGCTTATATCGAATCTTCGAGAAACGCGTGACGCTTAGTAACCGCATCGAGCGCCATCAACGTTTCCAGCAGCGCTTCCATCTTGTCCAGCGGCCACGCGTTCGGGCCGTCGCTCAGCGCCTTGCTCGGATCGGGATGCGTTTCGGCAAACAGGCCAGCAATACCTACCGCCACCGCCGCGCGCGCCAGCACCGGCACGAATTCACGTTGGCCACCGGAGCTTGTGCCTTGACCACCCGGCAGCTGCACCGAATGGGTGGCGTCAAATATTACCGGGCAGTGGGTCTCGCGCATCACGCTCAAACTGCGCATGTCGGAGACCAAGTTGTTATAACCGAAGCTGGCGCCGCGCTCGCACACCATGATGTCATCGTTGCCAGCGGCCTTGGCCTTGGCCACCACGTTCTTCATATCCCATGGTGCGAGAAACTGGCCTTTCTTTATGTTCACTGGCTTGCCGGCACGCGCAACCTTCTGGATGAAATCGGTCTGCCGGCACAGGAAGGCCGGCGTCTGCAGCACGTCGACGACCGAAGCCACCTCGTCCATCGGCGTGTATTCGTGCACGTCGGTCAGCACCGGAACACCGATCTGGCGGCGAACCTCACCGAGAATGCGCAGACCTTCTTCCAGGCCAGGTCCACGAAAGCTTTCGCTGGAGGAACGATTTGCCTTGTCGAAGCTGGACTTGAAAATGAAGTTGACGCCGAGCTTGCCGGTGATCTCTTTCAACTTGCCGGCAACATCCAACTGCAGCTGTTCGGACTCGACCACGCAAGGACCAGCGATCAGGAACAGAGGCTGGTTCAGTCCAATCTCAAAACCACAGAGCTTCATGCGATCGACTCCTGCTGGGCCAGTCGATGACCGTCACGCACCGCCTTGTACTCGCGCGCTGCGCGGACAAAGCCGATGAACAACGGATGGCCATCGCGTGGCGTGGAAGTGAACTCGGGATGCGCCTGGCAACCGAGGAACCACGGATGTTGCTGCGGCGGCAGCTCAACGATTTCCACCAGCAGATCGTCCATCGACTTGCCGGAAATCACCAGCCCGAGATCCTCGAAGGCCTGGCGATAGCGGTTGTTGAACTCATACCGATGGCGATGGCGCTCGGCGACGACATCCTGACCGTATAACTCGCGCGCTAGCGTGCCGGCCTTGAGGCGGCACTCCTGCGAACCCAGCCGCATGGTGCCGCCCAGGTCGGAGCGATCGCTGCGCTGCTCGACTTCTCCCGTGGCAGTCGTCCATTCGGTGATCAGCGCGATCACCGGATCCGGTGTATTGCGGTCATTCTCGCTGGAGTCCGCTTCCGGCAAATTCGCCACGTGGCGGGCAAAGTCGATCACCGCCGCGTGCATGCCGTAGCAAATGCCGAAATATGGCACGCCATGTTCGCGCGCATAGCGGGCGGCCAGAATCTTGCCTTCAAAGCCGCGCTTGCCGAATCCACCGGGCACCAGGATCGCATCGACACCTGCCAGAACGGCGGCTGCACCATCGGCCTCGATCTGCTCAGAATCGATCCACTGCAGATTGACCCGCGTCTGCTGCTTGATGCCACCGTGGCGCAGCGCTTCGCCCAGCGACTTGTATGCGTCCTTGTGCTCGACGTATTTGCCGCAGATGGCGATGGTGACTTCATCCTTGGGATTCACCACCGCGTCCACGGTACGCTGCCAGGCGGAAAGATCCGCCGGTTTGGCATTGAGGCCGAGACGCTTCACCACGATATCGTCCAGACCCTGGCTATGCAGCCACAGCGGCGTCTTGTAGATCACATCCACGTCGACTGCGCTGATCACCGCCTGCTCCGGCACGTTGGTGAACAAGGCGATTTTACGGCGCTCGCCTTCCGGCAGCGGCTGTTCGCTGCGGCAAAGCAGTATGTCGGGCTGGATACCGATCGAGCGCAGCTCCTTTACCGAGTGCTGGGTCGGCTTGGTCTTGATCTCACCGGCAGCCTTGATATATGGCACCAAGGTGAGGTGCATGAACACCACTTTTTCCTGGCCATGTTCAATGCGCAGCTGGCGAATGGCTTCGAGGAAAGGCAGCGATTCGATATCGCCGACCGTACCGCCGATCTCCACCAGCGCCACGTCAAAGCCACGCGTTGCTTCGTGAATGCAGTGCTTGATCTCGTCAGTGATGTGCGGAATCACCTGCACTGTGGCGCCGAGGTAATCACCACGGCGCTCCTTGCGGATCACCGATTCGTAAATTTTGCCGGTGGTGATCGAGTTCTTGCCGGCGAGACGGGTGTTGACGAAGCGCTCGTAGTGGCCAAGGTCGAGGTCGGTCTCCGCGCCGTCGTCGGTCACGTAGACCTCGCCGTGTTGGAAGGGGCTCATCGTGCCCGGATCCACATTGATATACGGATCGAGCTTCATCATGGTGACCGAAAGCCCACGGGCTTCCAGAATCGAAGCCAGTGAAGCCGCAGCAATGCCCTTGCCAAGCGAGGACACCACACCGCCGGTGACGAAAATCAGGGGGGTCATGGAAAGTAGCCGTGCTGGAAATAGGCATTTTAGCGGCAGAACCGTCCCGCTGCGAGAGAGCATTTAATAATCGACCGTTTTAATTCATCTGCGCGGCCGTCGCAGCGGGTGAAAAAGCCGCAGAGCGCCTGCTAGCATGACCGCATGAACAATTCAGCCAGCAACCCGACAGACCGCAACTCGATCCGCGTCCGGCTGGTCGCCCTGCGCGCGGCTATGCAGCAACATGGCGTGTCCGCCGTGCTCGTACCCAGCGCCGACCCGCATTTGTCCGAATATCTGCCCGAACACTGGCAGGCACGGTCGTGGCTGTCCGGCTTCACCGGCTCGGCTGGCACCCTGATCGTTACCGCAGACCACGCCGGCCTGTGGACCGACTCGCGCTATTTCTCGCAGGCCGAGCAACAGCTGGCCGGCACGGGCATCTCGTTGATGAAGCTGCAGGTGCCACATGCCGCCGAGCATCTGGTCTGGTTGCAAAAAAATCTGCATGAAGGCGATGTGCTGGCGATTGCCGGCGACAGCATTGCGGCGGGCTCGCAGCGGCAAATCGAGAAACGATTGAGCCAGGGCGGCGCCACCCTGCGTACGGACCTCGACCTGCCTGGCGCGATCTGGCCCGATCGCCCCGCGCTGCCGCAGGCGCCCGTAGTCGCGCACGAAGCTGCTTTCGCCGTGATTCCATGCGCCGAAAAGCTGACCCGCGTGCGCGATGCAATGCGCAAGCTCGGCGCCACGCACCACCTGCTTTCCAGCCTTGACGATATCGCCTGGCTGACCAATCTGCGCGGCAGCGATGTCGAGTGCAATCCCGTGTTCCTCGCCCATTTGCTGATCGAAAGCAGCGGACGCGGCACGCTGTTTGTCGCCCGTGGCAAGCTCAGCGATGCGCTGGTCGGCGCGCTGGCCGCCGATGGCATCGCGATCGCAGACTACGCCTCGGTTACTTCGGCGCTGAGTGATCTGGGCGCCGGCGACAGCCTGCTGCTGGATAGCGGCCGCGTCGTCAGCACGATCGATGCAGCCATCAAGCCGGCGGTAAAGCGCATCGACGCGGCCAATCCCAGCACCGCGATGAAGGCATGCAAGAGTGCGGCGGAACTGGACCACGTACGCGAAGTGATGCGGCGTGATGGCACAGCACTGGTCTGCGCCTTTCGTCGACTGGAACAGCGGTTGGCGGCCGGCATGGCACTGACCGAACTCGACGTCGATACGCTTCTCTATGAGGAACGCTCAATCCAGCCCGGCTACGTCGGCAAAAGCTTCGATACGATTGCCGGCTATCAGGCCAACGGCGCGCTGCCGCATTATCGGGCGACGCCCGAGCAGCACAGCGATCTGCAGGCGAAAGGTCTGCTGCTGATCGATTCGGGCGGCCAATACCTCGGCGGTACCACCGACATCACCCGCGTACTGGCACTTGGCCCCACCACGGAGGAGCAGCGGCGAGACGCCACGCTAGTGATGAAAGGCATGATTGCGCTCAGCCGCGCACGCTTTCCCAAGGGAGCGAGCGGCCCGCAACTGGATGCGCTGGCGCGAGCACCGCTATGGGCATCAGGCATGGACTATGGCCACGGCACCGGCCATGGCGTGGGCTACTTTCTCAACGTACACGAGGGTCCGCACGGCATCCGGCCGCCGGTATCCGGCAGCGCTCTGGTGGCCCTTGAGCCAGGCATGATCAGTTCGATCGAGCCGGGCCTGTACAAGCCCGGCCGACATGGCATCCGCCACGAGAATCTGGCCGTGGTGATCGAAGCGGACCAGACCGAGTTCGGCGAG
Organism: Rhodanobacter sp. A1T4; assembly: GCF_014207185.1. Taxonomy (GTDB): domain Bacteria; phylum Pseudomonadota; class Gammaproteobacteria; order Xanthomonadales; family Rhodanobacteraceae; genus Rhodanobacter. The sequence continues at coordinate 59,838 of NZ_JACHCP010000003.1, read as the reverse complement.
TTCTACGCCTTCGAAACGCTCACGCTGTGCCCGTTCGACCGCAACGCGCTGGAAATTTCGTTGCTGAATCCCGAAGAGCGCGCCTGGCTCGACGACTACCATGCCAGCGTGCGCGCCGCATTGAGTCCGCTGCTGGAAGAGGCCGACCTCGAATGGCTCAACCGCCACTGTGCGCCGCTGCAGGCAACATCGAAGGAAGCTATCCCTGCCTAGGCCCCAGCACCAACTCAGGTGCGCTTGGGCGGAACCAGCCGCAACTTGGTCGTTCCCTGCGAAGCGCTCGGGCGCAACAGACGCTCGATCTTGTCCGGACTGATCGGGTAGGAATACAGGTAGCCCTGTCCTTCGACGCATCCCGCGCGCACCAGAAAATCGTGCTGCGCCTCGGTCTCGATACCTTCGGCAATTGTCGTCAGACCCAGACTTTTTGACATCGCAATCATCGCTTCGGCAATGGCCGCATCGCCCCCATTGTCCGGCAGTCCTACTACGAAGGAACGGTCGATCTTCAGGTAGGCCACGGCCGGCAGCTTGAGGTAGGACATCGAGGAATAGCCGGTACCGAAATCGTCGATCGCCACATCGATGCCCAGCGTATGCAGCATTTGCATCGTGCGCTCGGTATCTTCGCCCAGGCGCAGCATCGCACTCTCGGTTATTTCCAGCAGCAGGCGTTGTGCGGGTATCTGACGAGCCTGCAAGGTGCGGCTGATACCTTCAACAAAAGCCGGCTGGCCAAACCATCGCGCCGAAATATTCACTGCCACGCGGATACCCGGCAAGCCAGCAAGGTCCCACGCCTGTATTTGCGCGCACGCCGCTTGCAGCACCCACTCGTCGATGCGGCGAATCATACCCAGGCTTTCCGCCACAGGAATGAACTCACCCGGCATCACCTCGCCACGCTCGGGATGCTGCCAGCGCAGCAAAGCCTCGACCGCAACGATGCGCCCAGTGCGCAGCTCCACACTGGGCTGGTATACAAGGTGAAACTCATCGCGCGCCAACGCCTGCCGCAGTTCGCTCGCCAGTTGCAGACGACGTCGCGTGTCCGCGTGCATCATTGGCGAATAGAAGCGAAACGCGTTGCGTTCCTGGGTTTTCGCGGCGTACATGGCAGCATCGGCGTTGGCGAGCAGCGCTGTCGCATCAGCGCCATCAAGCGGATAACCCGCGATACCGATGCTGGCACTGAGCACGATTTCGTATTCGTCCACGACAAACGGTTCCGACAGACTGGCTAGCAGACGGCTGACCATCGGACGGGCGTCTTCGCGCAAGCTCAGTCGATGGATAAGCACGGTGAACTCGTCACCACCGATACGCCCCGCCATATCGCCCTCGGCCAGCTGCTGGCGGATACGCTCGGCCACCTTGACCAGCAACCTGTCGCCGATAGCGTGGCTATAACTGTCGTTGACGATCTTGAACGCATCCAGATCGATGAACAGCACGGCAACGGCCATGCGCTCGTGCTCAGCAACAACGATGGCTTCCGAGCACTGGCGCTCGAACTCAGCCCGATTGACCATACCCGTCAGTGCATCATGCCGCGCCAGATGCTCCAACCGGCGCTGATTGGCCTTGCTGGTGAATATATTGGTGAATACCGCCACGTAATACACCACGTGACTGTCCGTATCGCGGATCACGCTGATGCTCAGCTGCTCGGGATAGGTACTGCCGTCGCGCCGCATGCTCTGCACTTCACCGAGCCAGTTATGGCCTGCCGCAATATTTTTCCAGATGGACGACGGTAGCGGCGTGCCATCGGGGAGCCTGCGAGTGTCTTCAAACGGCTTGCCAAACAGATCACGCGTGGTGAAGCCGGTGATACCGGTGTGCGCCGCATTGGTCGATACGATGCGTCGATCGGCATCGGCAATGATCACTCCCTCGACGATGCTGGCCAACGCCTCGGCAGCGACTCGGCGCTCCTGTTCCATCGCCACCCGCTCGGAGATGTCGCGGATGATCGCCTGCCGCACTGGGGTGCCACTCCAATCAACCAGGCTACTCTGCGTTTCGACAGGCCGCTTGCTGCCATCGGCGTTGAGCAACGCGTTGATAGCAGGGCTGCCCTCCTTGCGTGAAATCTGCTGCGTAAACAGATGAACAAACCTGTCGCCAATCAGCTGATCCCATGTGCGCCCGGTCCACACCGTTGCAGCATGATTGACGTCCAGTATCTTTCCGCTGGTTTCATCGATCATCACGATCGCATCAGCGGCACTATCGAACACCAACCGGTAACGTTCTTCGCTGCCCCGGATGCTGTCCAGAATGCGACGAGCCATGCGCACCCATAGCAGCGCAGCCAGCAAGAATGCGGTGAGTACCCCCCAGAAAAGTACCCTGCCCAGCCAGATCGCGCCGTTGACCACTTCGACCGAGAAAAGCTGGGTACGTGGCTCGATGAATGTATTGAGCGCATTGATACGCTCGCGCTGACGCTCGATTTCCTGAGCCGACATGCCTCCCGTGCCGTAAGCATGCTGCAGCTCATCAGCCACCACATTCAGCTCGGCAATTTTCTCGTCGGTTGAACGCCACGCATTCAACGCCTCGTTGATATGCGGCGCGCTGGAAAAATGCTCCAGCATGAAAATCATGCCTGGCCGTGCCGCTGGCATGATGCTGCCACGCCGGAACACGTCCTCGATAACCGCCGTGTCAAAGTGACCGGACGCAATCGCATCACGGCCGTATCGATCGGACTCCAGAACACCGTAGTTGTGCTTGAAACTGGCAAGTGACGCCGCGTCGCCCTTCACCGCATAGTTGCTGAGGTCGATGACCGCCTGCTTCTGCGCCTTGGACCAAAGACTCTCGCTGTTGAGAAAACCAGCGAGAGTTATCTGGACCTGCAAAACAATCCAGGTCAGCGCCATGATCAACACAATGACAACCGCAAGCGCATAGGCCAACGGCATCAACCGCTTTGTGAGAGGCCGCTTAAGACTCGCACCGATGAAACGCATCGATTGCCTATTGGGTTAGTTAAGTCTCAACGATACTGATTCTACTTTGCATTCTCCACATCGATCAGGCAGCGGCATCGTTCACCATACCGAGACTCCATTGACGCTGGATACAACGATCTCCCAGAAGAATCATGCTCACGTAACTGCGCTTGATGCACTCGGCCAGATGTGCAACATCATCAGCTGAAGGGTGCATGCCCATAATGGTACAGACAATCTCCAATGCCTCCCATGGATGGGTGTCATCGTAGTCGGCATGCAGATGTAGCCAACGCAAGCTGCCCACGCGGATCGATGGATCAAAACTCTCCTGGTACTTTGTACTCTTATAGACCATGGCTGACCACTCACCGGTGACGCCCTCGATCGCGTAGTTGGTGGCGATCATGCCGGCCGCCAACGTTCCACGCGAGCTCACTTCCTCGCACCAGCGCGGTAAACCATCGGTACCATGTGGCGCATCGGTATTGAGAAGCTCATCGCGCGATACGCCCGCACCTTCAGCCCAATTGATCCAGTACTCAGCGTGGTTTTGCTCGACGCGGATATTGCGAACCAGCCAGCGCCGAGCCATGTTGTCTCCGGTGCTGCGGCCATAGCGGGTCTTCAGCAAGTTCAGTGCCATGTAACTTGGAAAGCGTTCGATGAAAGGCCACAGGCCCTTCATGAAGTTGCGGGTGGACTCGTGATCGAGCTCGAGATTGATCATCATCTCCCAGATCTCGTGATCGAGAACACGTGCTTTGGTCTTTGCGCAGTCGGCGGCCATGTCCTGCGCCCACTGCGGGTAACTGGTCAATTCGGTCAGGGGGCCGGTGCGTTCGAAATGCATACTCATTGTGGATCTCCTTGGCGGTAGCAGTGATTTGGTTGACAACTGCTGAAATACGACGGGGGACGGTCCGCGTCGGTCTTGCTCCGGTGATCGGATAGAAATGATCCCGGAAACCTTGGGTCGCGCCAGGTTGCCAGCGCTTGGATGAAAGTGGTTTTAGTGCTCGACGATATCCTGCTCATACGCGCCATCGCGTACGTTCACAGTAAACGTGAGAGGGCATGCCGTCCCGGCATCTCAACAGGAAGTGGTCGCGGACAGCGCGGCGCAAGATGCGGCCGGTTTGTTGTCGACTCTTGCGACATCGGACAGCGGCGCCAGGTGCATCAGCGCGACGCGCGCCAACGTTTGGCACCAGCGACCTGCGATGCACATGGCTTCGCGCCCACCTGCGCATAGCAATCCAGCCTCTGCAGATGAGGTGAAAACCAGAAACCGCGAGCGGCTCAATCCCACGCTGCCGCCCCTGAAGATAGGCGTTCAATGAGACAGCACCAATCTCAGGTGCTTGTGGCGCTCTCGACGATCCGAACCGCTGGTTCCGCCATGACTGATTCCGTGGCGCTGATTACCGGATGGCCATCGATATGGTTCGATCCTCTCTCAGTCAGTGGCCGGATGCAATAAAGCCGAATACGAAAAGGCCGCTGACTCTTGCAAGTCAGCGGCCCGAGTACTTCGACAGATTAACGATCAGCGCAAACGGCTAAAGCCGTCCGCACTCCACGCTTCGCTGCCAACACCGTGGTGAACAAAGAACAGCCCGGCCGGATCAACCTTGTGTTTCACCATGGCCAGTCGCGGATAGTTTGCCCCCCAGAATGCCCGCTGCCATGCCGGTTCGAAGTAATTACTCTCCGACACATACGAGCCGGTATCCGGCGCAACCTTGCGTAACTCGCCCATCGCTTTAACGACGCCAGCCGATTCGCGGCGCGCGTCGGCAAGGTCGGGCCCTGGACCGGGCATCCCCGTATATGCGGGTGGACCATCAGCACCGCAGATCGCCAACGCAAACGCACTGATCACATCCGGGTTAGTGGCGGTGTCGCGTGCCGCATTCAGCACCTCGGCCGACGCGCCAGCCAGCCCCTTGTTGAAATGCAGCGCAAACTCCCACTGCCGGGTGGCGGCAAACAGGGCATCGACAAGTTGTGGTTGCGCGTCCTTTGATAACAAGCTGGCGGGCATCCACGCCGAGTCATAGCCATGGATAAACCAGCCGACCTGCCCTTGGTCGCCCGCCCATAGCACGTGGTCACGCGGAGCACCGGGCCGATCATCCGCTACCATGAATCCGGGCGCGTGCTGACGAAAAAATTCCGCGTCCCAGAAATGCCGCGCCGGCAAAGCCAGAACCTTCATTGGCTTGGCGAACGAGTATTCCTTGCGCGCATTCACCCAATCGGTGAATGGTGCCCAGATTTTCTCCGCTTCAGTCTGCTGCAAGCCCTGAAATACCATCGAGATGCGCAACGTGTTCTCCTTCTTGAACACCATCTGTTCGCCCCAGTGCGGATTGAACAGATTGCTCTCGTAGAAGCTGATCGCCTTGGCGATCAAAGCGCGATACGCATCGTCGGTGGATGCCTTGATCGCACCGAATACAGCGCCGAACGTGTCCGGTAAATCATGCGTACGCAAGGTCAGCCGGGTCACCACACCCAGGCTGCCGCCACCGCCGCCCTTGATACCCCAGAACAGATCGGCATTTTTATAGGCGTTGGCGATGAGCACCTTGCCATCGGCAGTGACGATCTCCGCCTCGATCAGCCCCGCCGCCGCGGTGCCGAAGTTTTTCGAGAAACTGCCGAAACCGCCGCTCTGCACCAGACCAGCCACGCCCACCGTCGTGCAACCACCGCCCTGCACATAGCGACCGCCACGCGTGGTCACCGCATCGTAGGCATCGATCCACATCGCGCCGGCTTCGACCGTCACTGCCGGCTGCGACGCCTGTCTGCCCGCCCCTCCTTGCGCGACAAAAGCATCGTGCAAGGTGACAGAACTCATGTGCCGCATCCATACCAACAACGAATCGGGCGCTTCGGAGGTGCCCTGATAACTATGGCCACCACCCTTCACCACCAGCCGCAGATGATGCTCACGGGCGAAATTGACTGCTGCCACGACATCGGCCGTATTCTCGGCAGCCACTGCATACGCGCTGGGCTGGGATATCCATGCATCGGCCCAGCCGCTGGTCTGGGTCAGCGCGGGCTGATCGCCGATGTAATACGGATTCTTGATCTCCTTCAGCGCTTCACTGCACGAGGCATCCGCTGGCGTGGACGCACAGCTGGCAAATGGCGACACCGGCTTCAGCAACCGACCGCCGGTCGCGCGCTTCAATTCATCCCATTGGGCCGCTGACGGCCAGCCCGGTTCACTCGGCCGTACGCGTGAGCGCAACTTCAAACCGGCCGTGCTGCCCACCCCGGCAAACGCCAAACCGCCAGAAAAAATGGCCGGCAGAAACGGCACCGCTATCGCCGCCCTCAATACGTCCCGTCTGTTCACAAAACTCTCCCGCGCACGCCAGCTGTTCTGACAGTGATCAATTTCCTCACTGCCCTCCCTGGATACTAGCGAGAGGTGACGGATTGCACCGTCCAGGTGACCAACGGCAGCCAGGGTGGGACGAACCGCGCCTCATGTCTGGACTGCGCAAGGGCATCGTTCGAACAGCCGTTCGCTGTGGCATGCTGATATTCGCGACATTGAAAGCGTCAGGGCTGCGAGACCTTGTCCGAAAACCCGGCCGCTGCGTAGACCGGCCAGTAGACAACGCGCGCCCAGAAATAAATTTGTGCACCGAGCGCCGTGTGATCCGTGTTGCGATGGGCAAGCACGATGGCCAGCACGGCCGCGGCAAAGAACGGAAAGGTCTCCAGAAAATTCTTGCTGGCCCGGTCGGCACGTGCCGCCACGCCAGTCAACGGTTTCGCGTCACCCCCGCGGTTGCCGGCATTCCATTTCAGGCCACGCTGCTGTGTGGCCAGACAGGCGGCAATCAGCACATAGGCCAACCCAAGGACGATGGACCAGGCCAGCATCTTCACTTCGATGGTCATCATGCAACTCCGCGCTGCCGAAAGTTGGGCGAAGCCAGATGATGCTGGATTGAAAGCACCAGCGATACGGAAACAATCCACGTGACCGGCAACGCCGCTAGCTTCAATCGCTAATCGCTACTCTCAGCGAGGTCTTATCGACCATGGAATCAGCCGGCGACGGCATTCCACGCCTTGCCCTGCTGGTACTCAGCAGCGCTAACGCCAACAGCAGCCCCCTTTACCAACGCGTCGTAATGCTCACGCGTAGCTTCCACCAGCTTGCGGTTGTCGTGTTTCCAGGGGTGGTAGCCCGGCACAAACCACGAAAGCCACTGCCCGGTAATGCGGGTGATCGGGCCCGGCGAGATAAACAAAAAGCCCAGCAGCCGCAGCCAGCCGCGCCAATCCTTCCGTGTGCCTTCGGCCTTGGAAATACGCCACATGAACTGCCATACGCGAAAGGTAAACAACCCGGTGACAAACAGCATCGCGCGACTGCGGCGCAAATACTGTTTGAGCGGTGAGCCGCCCACGCGCTGAAACACGTCGAACGCTACACCCTTATGCTCGGTTTCCTCCAGCGCGTGCCAGCGCCAGATCGAGGCCATGCGCGGATCGGACTTCTGCATGGTTTCGGGATGGCGCAGTACCTGATCTGCCAGCATCGCAGTGAAATGCTCCAGGCAGATGGTCACGGCGAGTTGCCCAAGCGGGGGGAGTTTCTTCGCGCGGTTCTCCTGAAAATTCTTCACCACCTCGACCAACTCGTTTGCGCCGATACCTTGTTGCTCGAGACGCTCGTTGTACTCAAGATGCTCGCGGCTATGCATTGCCTCCTGCCCGATGAAGCCGCCAACCTCCTCATTGAGCACAGGATCGTCGGCGATGTCGGCGCGGAACGCACGTACGCTGTCTATAAAGAAACGCTCCCCGTCGGGAAACATCAGCGACATCGCATCAAAAAACCGCGTCTTGTGCGCATCTCCGTCTACCCAATAGCGCGGGATATCGGCATCCATATCGAAATGCAGATCACGTCGGACGATAGGAGGTAACTGGGTCATGGCGCTTCCCGGAGTTTTGGACTCAGCTCAAACCTAAGCGCATCGCCGCGAGGTTTCAAGGCATAACGGCGTACGTCATGGTTTCTGGAACTCCATGCCACGCATTCTGTTCAGGCGAGTGGCCAAACAGGCCCTGCCTAACCGTTTAAAACGCCATGTCTGGATAAGTTGCTTTGCCGTTACTTCGAACAACCGACTTGCCGAAAGACATATATCGCAAGCGTGGATGTTCCGCGTATAAACCTTTGGCGGTTTTGTTGCATCTCACGAACGTTGCCAACTGGGAGTAGACACGTGCGTAAACTTATTCTTGCCTTGCTGATTACTGCGCTGCCACTGGCAGCCTACGCGGACGAATGCAAATTCACTGCGCCGCGCAATGCCGATCTCGATGCAGGCGGACTGAAAGACCTGGCGCTGAGACTCGGTTCGACCGATCTACATATTCAGAGCGCTCCCGGCCTTACCAAAGTCGAGGTACGCGGCACCGCCTGCGCATCCGATGCGTCGAAGCTGAAGGATTTGCAGATCGACGCCCGCCGCAATGGTGACCATGCCACGGTGGATGCCAGCAGCAACGGTGGCTATATCAATATCAGCCTGTTCGGCGCCAGCTACGCCTACATGAAACTGGAAGTGCGCGTACCGGCATCGCTGGCAGTTGGCGTCGACAGCGGCTCCGGTGACGTCAATGCCTCCGACCTCGCTTCACTGGATTTCGATTCCGGCTCGGGTGACCTTGTCGCCGATCACATTGCCGGTCCGTTGACCTTGAAGCTCGGCTCTGCCGACGTGAAAGCCGAGCATGTCGGCAGCGTGGATTTGAAAGGCACCGGTTCGGGCGACGTGCACGTCGACGGCGTGCAGGGTGATGTCCGCTCGGCTCACTCCGGCTCGGGTGACCTTGGCTTCGACAACGTTACGGGCAGCGTCACCATCGGCGGTACGGGCTCGGGTGATATCAAGCTCAACCACATTGGCCACGATGCCGACGTCGGCAGCACCGGTTCCGGCGATGTAACCGCCGATGACATCGGCGGCAACTTCAGCGTGCATTCCACCGGCAGCGGCGATATCAGGCACAGCAATGTCAAAGGCAAGGTCAGCGTGCCGAAGAGCGACGACGAGTAAGGCGCCAACGTCTGAGCATCAATCCGCCGCCATTGCGGCCAGCTTGGCAACGGTATTCATGTTGCGGGCTGTGCCGGTTTTGGCGACGGGAATTTTCAATCGCGTATCGGCCATGCCATCGCCGTAGTGCACGTAGATCTCGCGCGTGCCCAAAACGATCCGCTCGCCTTTTCTGCCTGTGGCGTGATCGAGCGCATCGGATGCTGGCGCAGTGTCTAGAAAGATCGCCGCCACGCGATTTGGCGGCTCATTGGCAAATGGATTCGCGGCCAGCACCGCAGCCATTTCCGCACCTGTTCGCACCAGCACGCCAACCGGCTTACTGGCATACGCGGCCAGCCGCGACTCCAGCGCTGCAGCCACCTGCTTCGCGGTCTGCCTGCTTTCAAACACCACGTTGCCGCTGGCGATGAAGGTACGTACATTGCCAAATCCCGCGTGCTCGCACATGGTCTTCAGTTCGGCCATCGGTAGTTTGCCCGTGCCACCGACATTCACGGCACGCAAGAGAGCAATGTATTTGGTCATGGCCGCCTCCGGGCAGTCGATAGGGAAAAACATCGCATACGCGGGAAAGCCTCTGCCTTCGCGTTGTATCGGATTCACGCCGGCTTGAAGACTGGAGCTTCGGCCATGGCCGTGCGCAGTTTCTCACCGGCGGGCTTTAACTCATCGGCTTGACGATGATCAACCTCGACCTGGAATCTCCAAGCCCCGCTTCACCGCCGGTCGTGCCAGCGCGCGATCGAGCCACGCGGGAACATGGATCAGCGCGTCGTATTCGACAATATCGCGTGCTTCATAAAACGTGATGAGGTTGCGCACCCAGCCGATGGTGGCGATATCGGCAATGCTGTAGTCGTCGCCCATGATCCATCGACGGCCATCGAGGCGTGCGTCGAGCACAGCCAGCAGGCGTTTGGCTTCGGCGACATAACGCTCCAACGGACGCTTGTCGGCGATCTCCTTGCCGGCGAATTTGTTGAAGTAGCCAAGCTGGCCGAACATCGGGCCGATCGCCGCCATCTGGAAGAACAGCCACTGGATGGTGTCCCATCGCTGCGCCGTGTCGGCCGAAATGAACTGCCCCGTCTTGTCCGCCAGATACAAAAGAATCGCGCCCGATTCGAACAATCCAATCGGCTCGCCACCGGGGCCATCGGGATCGATGATTGCGGGAATCTTGCCATTGGGATTGAGCGACAGAAACTCCGGTGTATGGCTCTCGTTTTTCATGATGTCGACAAGATGCGGCTCATAGGCCAGCCCGGTCTCCTCCAGCATGATCGACACCTTGACGCCATTCGGCGTGTTGAGCGAATACAACTGGATGCGATCGGGATGCTGTGCCGGCCAGCGCGTGGCGATAGGGAAGTTGGAGAAGTTGCGCATATCGTGATCCTGGGTTGTGAGGCTCGCAGCAAGGTAGGTCGTTCTGGCCTCGCGTTCAATAGCGAAAAAGCTCGTCACAGCACAGCACAGGCCAGATCAACTCATCTACCTTGACCATGCGCTTGCGCAATACGCGAGATTAGGGCGATAGTCGCTGGCATGACTCAACCACTGATCATTCGGCCTGTCGTGCAGGCAGACTTGCTGCCATGGACCCGGCTCTGGGACGGTTACAACGCGTTTTACGGCAGGAAAGACCAGACCGCACTGGCCGATGAAATTACGCAGACCACCTGGGCACGCTTCTTCGACCCACTTGAACCCGTACATGCGCTAGTCGCCGAACACGACGGTCAATTGCTCGGCCTCACGCACTATCTCTACCACCGCAGTACAACGCAGCTTGGCCTGAGTTGCTATCTGCAGGATCTCTACACTGCCGAATCGGCTCGCGGAACAGGCGTAGGCCGCGCGCTTATCGAAGCGGTCTATCGCAGCGCCAGGGAAGCGGGTTCACCGCGCGTCTACTGGCAAACCCACGAGACCAACACGTCCGCCATGCGGCTCTATGATCAGGTCGCAGAGCGATCCGGTTTTCTTGTCTATCGCAAACTCATGTGATTTTGTTAATGGCTCTGTGCGAACGCTCAGGGAAAGCCAATCACCACATCATTCAATGGCAGCTGCGCCTGACGGTGTTCGACAGGCAGCGGAGCCCATGGCTCGCCCTGACCGAAAAGCTGCGCTTCGGTTTCCGGCCCCAAAAAATCGAAGTGATCGAACACAAACGGCAGACCTTCCGAACCTTCAAAGGTCGCGGCGTTGGCCAGCTGAAAATGTAGATGCGGTGCACTTGAGCTACCCGATTGGCCTAGATGCCCAAGCAACTGGCCTCGCCGCACATGATCGCCAACATGCACCTTGAGGCTGCCGCGTTGCAGATGGGCATAGCCGGCAAACACACCCGGGGCAATTTCCAGCACCACGTAATTGCCGAACAGGCCATGAGCAGTAAGAGATTCAGGCTCCTGTTGCGGACTAAGCGGCAGGTGCTCCTCTTCACCGTCGCGCGCATCGCTCACCACGCCATCGGCGACGGCGATCACGTCAACGCCATAGCCAATCCAGTCGGCATAACGCGACTTGGTGATGTCCTTGATGCCGGTGCGCATGGCGTGCCCCCTGTGATCGACACCCACCAAATCAAAGGCGTAGCGCTGAGGAATCGTCACCATGCCGTTCACTGCGACCAGGCTGCCCCAATGATGCGAATGCGCATTGCCCGGGCCTTCGTGCGCCATCCACCAACCACCGCGCAGCGGCGGACCGATGGCCAGAGGTGTCACGGTATTTACTGTCACCCGCGCACCATCGAGCAACTCCGTCTTGTTTTTCGCGGCCACGAATTCGATCCGATGACGCAACGTGCGCGGCACCAGGCCACCTTTCGGCAACGTTATCCACACATACATCACGGCGCGCTTGCCGGAATCGATCGAAACCGGCGCGTGCTCCGCTGGAGCAGGCCGCGTCATGTCCGCCAGATCGACGGCACTGAAACTGACGAGCGGCACGCTGGCATCGTCGCCATAAACCTTGAGGCTCTGCGGTTTCAACGGGCCGGTGTCGCCATAGATATTGGTGATATCCAGCTCGTAGGCGAGATGCGTCAAGCCATCACTACCCATGAATGCAGTCGGTGCAAACGGCACACGTGCTTCCACCGGCGCCAGCGCCTGCTGTGCGACAGCTATTGAAACCCAGCCCATCAGAGATACCAGTATCAGCCCCGCAACATGTTTCCCCATCCACAGTCCTCCCTACGTATCCACTGACAATACGCAATGTTCGAGCGAAATGGCAGAAACAACGACGGAACCGCCGTCTTTGAGCATGGGCTGTATAGCTGTCGCTACATCGCAACGCTGATCGTTGGTCGCGCTTCCCAGAGGCAGCTTTCGACTGCCTCTGGGCACGCAAATAACTCAATGCCGCCCGTGTTTCAGGATGCCTCGCCTACGATATCGGGCCGGTCGGCGCCCAGCCAGCGATAGATGGCGCCGCCGATGAGGCCACCCACGATGGGCGCTACCCAGAACATCCACAGTTGACTGATGGCTTGAGCACCCGCGAACAGGGCCACGCCAGTGGAGCGCGCCGGATTCACCGAGGTATTGGTCACCGGAATGCTGATCAAATGGATCAGGGTCAGCGCCAGGCCAATCGCCAGCGGTGCGAAACCTACGGGTGCGCGACCATGGGTGGCGCCCATGATCACCACCAGGAACATCGCCGTCATCACCACTTCGCACAGCAGCGCGGCACCCATCGCATAACCGCCAGGCGACATCGTGCCATAGCCGTTGCTGGCGAACGTGCCGGCAGCCGTGGGATCGATCGCAAAGCCCGGTGCGCCGCTGGCAATCTCCAGAAGTATCCATCCCGCGAAGATGCCGCCGATCACCTGCACTACCACGTAAGGCACCACGTCCTTGATCGGAAAGCGGTCACCCGCCCACAGGCCGATCGTCACCGCTGGATTGAAATGCGCACCCGAGATATGGCCGAAGGCGTAAGCCCCCGTCACCACGGTCAATCCGAACGCAAGGGACACACCGAGCAGACCGATACCGAGCGGATTGCCCGCTCCACCAAACTTCGCCGCAAGCACCGCACTGCCACATCCACCAAGCACCAACCAGAAAGTGCCGAGAAACTCGGCAACGAGTCGCTTCAACATGATGGTTCTCCCATGGACGGACAGGCCCAGTGCCGGTCCGGCTCAGGCACTCTGCACCGACTGATGGCCATGCGCAACGGGAGCGATGATGGAGCGTGATGAGGCAGGCGCATGCCGTGCAGAAAGCATCAGCAATGCTGCATCGCAATGAGCGCGACAGAGGCGCACATTTTGCAATCAAGGCTGCGAGGGATTGGATCTGCGTAGGATCAAGGAGAAATCTGCTGATCGGCATGATCAACGAATCCTGCACGTTGACGCCTTCTTCGATCAACGCCTCGTCAGCCAGCGTAAGCAGATCTGGCCCAACGCTAATTCACAATGACTAGATCGACGCAGCGATACGCCCTACCTCAGCCAATACAGCATTGCGTGCCGCGGAGTCGGCAGATGAACCTGCGTAGTAAGCCGTCACCAGCAGCGGCTTGCGCTGCGGTGGGTAGAAGATGCCCACATCGTTGGTTTCATTTTGTGCACCACTACCGGTCTTGTCGCCAACGGTCCAACTGGTTGGTACACCGGCGCGCAGCTTGTCGGCACCAGTGCTGCAGGCGCGCAACCATGCCAGCAGTTGCTCACGCGAAGTATCGGTGAGTGCATTGCCCAGCAGCACTTTCTGCTGGGTGGCGAGCATGGCATTCGGCGTGGTGGTGTCTCGGATATCGCCGGGGCTGGCCACGTTGAGATCCGGCTCGATACGATCGAGCCGGGTCAGCGTATCGCCAAGACTGCGGGCAAACGCTGTTACTGCAGCAGACCCGCCCAGACTCGCCAGCAGCAGATTCGCTGCGGTGTTGTCGCTCACGGTAATCGCCGCCTGGCATAGCTCGGCCACGCTCATGCCCGGCGCGCCGACGCGATGGCTGGTGATTGGCGCATAGCTCAGCACGACCTCCTTGCAAAACACGATGCGCCGATCGAGTTTCTCGGCGCCACGATCCACCCGCGCCAGCACCGCCGCCACTGCCAGCAGTTTGAACGTGCTGCACATGAGGAAACGTTCGTCACCCCGATGTGCCACACGACGCCCATTGCCGGTATCGAGAATGGAAACACCAAGCCGCCCACCGTGCTGACGCTCCAGTGCATCCAGCCTGGCGGCGGCATCGGTATCGGCATCGAGGGCAAACACGGTACGAAGCGAAAGTGCTGCCGCGCCCAGTAACGTACTTTTCAACAAATTTCGACGGTTCATGGATTCACCTTTTTTGCAGCATGGAAAGCGATGCGCATCACGCGCGAACCGATCCATACTGACTGCGGCTGCGGACCGTTCGCTGCAAAAGATCGGGCAATACTGAGACAGATGCTGCTCATCATCTCCGAGCGGCTAACCTAATATTCGACCAGCACCCGCCTCTGTTTTCGAAGTATGGGTATCGATCCCGTAGCTGCCGTTGGCACCTGTCGAGACACACGCTCATATCGGTTATCCGCTATCTTCCGATGGATGGAAAGAGCGCTCCTCGAACAGCCGCTGGTCATGGCCCCGGATCGGGTAAATCCCGCAACGACGATGCAAGATGCCGCGCGACTGCGTGCGCTCACGCCCGAAGCCTATTGGCTCGAGATCACGCGGGAATTGATCTGGGATCGTGCGCCCACCATCGCCCTCGAAGGTGGATTCGGCGACTTTCGCTACTTTCCCGGCGCGATGGGCAACGTCAGCGTCAACTGCCTCGATCGATGGCCGGCCGATCGCATTGCCCTGCGCTACGAACGCGAGGATGGCCTGAAGGAAACCTGGACCTTCGGCGCGCTGACCGATGCCGTCGCCCGTTTTGCTGCTGCACTCGAGGATCTCGGCGTAAGCAAGGGCGATCGCGTGGCCGTCTATGCCAGCAACGTGCCCGAGTCGTTCATCGCCATCCATGCGTGCTACCGGATCGGCGCGATCTACTCGGTGATCTTTGCCGGGTTCAGTGCCTCGGCGGTGCGCGATCGGCTTGAGGATGCGCAGCCCAAAGTTATCGTCTGCACCGACGCCACGCTGCGACGTGGCCGCGACGTGCCGATCAAGGCCACGCTGGACGAGGCGCTGAAAGGTTTGCCGCTGCCGCACGTCATCGTCGCGCGCCGGGTCGACCCGAACTATCCACTGCAGAATGGCGAACGCGATTTCGCCGAACTGCTGGCACACACTACACGCCGAGCGATACCGGTATCGCTCGAAGCCAACGATCCGGGTTTCATCATCTACACCTCGGGCACCACCTCGAAGCCCAAGGGCCTGGTGCACGCGGGCATCGGCTTTCTGGTCGGCACCTATGCGAACGTGAAATGGTCGCTCAACCTCGGCGTCGACGACGTCTACTGGTGCACGGCCGATGTAGGCTGGCTTACCTTTCCGATCTTCGCACTGGTGGGTGGTCTCGCCCATGGCGCGACGCACATCATCTACGAAGGCAGCCTCGACACGCCGACGCCGGCGCGCGCCTACGAACTGATGGCGAGTTACCGCGTCAACAAACTGTTCACAGCGCCGACCGCGCTACGGATGATGCGCCGGGCCGGTGATGATTTGCTGCAGCATCACGACACCAGCAAACTTGTATTGGTATCGCTGGTCGGCGAACCGCTCGATCCCGACACCTGGTTCTGGACGCGTGACAAGCTCGGTCGCGGCTCCATCTTCGTCAACAATACTTACGGACAAACCGAGACCGGGACCGCCTGGTCGAGCAGCATGGTCGGCATCACGCCAACGCGACCGGGCAGCTGCGGGCACGCGCTGCCCGGCTACCTGCCGCACGTATTACGGGAGGACGGCTCCGAGGCTGGGCCCGGCGAAGTCGGCGCGATCACCCTGGCCGCGCCGTTCCCCTGCCTGGCGCGAACCGTATGGGGCGATCACTCGCGCTACGTCAAAACCTATCTCGCCCCATTCCCCGGCCACTATGTTGCGTCCGATGCCGCGCTGTTCGATGCGGACGGCCAGCTGTGGGTCACCGGACGTCTCGACGAT
The DNA here is from genome assembly GCF_014207185.1 of Rhodanobacter sp. A1T4. Lineage (GTDB taxonomy): Bacteria > Pseudomonadota > Gammaproteobacteria > Xanthomonadales > Rhodanobacteraceae > Rhodanobacter. Next base: position 43,671 of record NZ_JACHCP010000003.1, on the reverse strand, counting down.
GTCATCAACGTGGCCGGCCATCGCCTTGGCACAATGGAGATGGAGGCCGCACTGCTCACACACGCTGCGGTATCAGAAGCGGCAGTCGTCACCCAACCCGATGAAATCAAGGGCATGACACCCATTGCCTTCGTCGTGCCTCGCGCGGGTTACGCGGACAGCACCGAACTGCAGGCGGCGCTGTGCCAGGCGATCGTCGATGCGGTCGGCGCCATCGCGCGCCCGGCTCGCGTAGTGGTGGTTTCCACGGTGCCACGCACGCGCAGCGGAAAAATCATGCGTCGCGTGCTGCGCGACCTCATCGTCACCGGCGAGGCATCGGGCGACCTGACCAGCCTCGAGAATCCGGACGCCATCGAGGTGGTGCTGCAGAAGCTCGCGCAATCCTGAGCAACGCGCCCTGCCGCACTCACCATCGAAGACACACGAAAAGCGGACGAGCCTTTTAGACCACGGTCGCGAGTGGGCGCACCACGATCTCGTTCACGTCAACGTCGTTCGGTTGTTCGATCACGAACTGGATGGCGCGGCCGATCGCATCCGGCTCGATGGCCGTTTTGCGGTACGTCTGCATCCGCTCGCGTGCAGCCGGATCGCTGATCGTGTCGGCGAGTTCCGAGGTAACCACACCCGGATACACGCAGGTGCAGCGGATGTTGGCGCTTTCCTTGCGCAGTCCTTCGGAGATCGCTCGCACCGCAAACTTCGTCGCGGCATAGACTGCTGCTGTCGGCTGGACCACGAAGCCGCCGATCGAAGACACGTTGATGATCTGGCCGTGACCCTGCGCTTCCATCCGGGGCAACACCGCGGCAATACCGTGCAATACGCCGCGAATATTCACGTCGATCATCCAGTTCCACTCGTCGGTCTTGAGTGCATTGAGTGGCGACAGCGGCATCACGCCGGCATTGTTGACGAGCACGTCAATCTGCCCGAATTCCGATTCGGCGAAAGCGACGAATGCCTCCATATCATCGGCATCGGTCACGTCGAGGCCGCGAAACCTGACCGTCCCACCGGCTTTCTCGATATCGGCGGCGATCTCTTTCAGTTTGTCGGTGCGGCGCGCACCCAGCACGACGCGAGCGCCGTTGGCAGCGAGCTGGCGAGCCGTGCCTTCGCCGATACCACTCGACGCGCCAGTAATAAGTACAACCTTGTTGTTCAAGCCAGACATCGTGATCTCCAGGTCAATGGGGCGGTAAATCCGCGCCAGATCACCTTAGCCCGCACCTCACCGTACGATAAGCCGCTACGATTGAGATGAGGCGTTGAGCAGAATGGGATAATGAACCGAGCGGAGTGCAACGATGAGTCGCGGTAACCTCGACGATCTGGCGTCCTTTGTCGCCGTCGCGCGGGCGCAAAGCTTTACCCGCGCCGCGGCGGAACTACGCGTCTCCACATCCGCGCTGAGCCACACGATCAAGGGATTGGAGGCGCGCCTTGATATTCGCCTACTGCAGCGGAATAGCCGAAGCGTGTCCGTCACGCCCGCCGGCGAACGATTGCTGCGTACCTTAGGTCCCGCGATCTCGGAGATAAACGGTGCGCTGGACGCATTGAACAGCGAACGCGACCTCATCTCCGGTGCGGTACGCCTCACGGCCACGCGACACGCATACGAGACGGTGATTCGTCCCGTGCTGGCAGATTTCCTTGCCGATCATCCCCAAGCCAGTGTGGAAGTGCTGATCGACTACCAGTTCCGCGACATCGTCGCCGACCGTCTCGATGCAGGTATACGGCTGGGCGAAAAGCTGGAGCAAGACATGATCGCCGTGCCCGTCGGCCCGGATCTGCGTATGGCCGTGGTTGCGTCACCAGCCTACCTCGCCAAACATCCCGCGCCGCAAACACCACACGATCTAACCACCCATCGCTGCGTGAACTACCGCATGATGACCTCCGGTCAGACCTATGACTGGGAATTCGAACAGGACGGCCGTGCCCTTGCCATCAAGGTCACCGGGCCACTTACCTTCAACGAACCCGCGCTGATGCTTCAAGCCGCACTCGACGGTCTGGGCGTCGCTTACATCCTGGAAAATCAGGCAACGCCGGATATCGATAGCGGTCGTCTGATCCGCCTGTTCGAAGACTGTACGCCGCCCTTCCCCGGCTACTTTCTCTACTACTCTTCACGTCGACAGATGCCTCCGACCCTCGTCGCATTCATTGCAGCGCTGCGTCGCCGCTCGGATCGCCACACCACGGACCGTCACTGATGTACGTTGCAGCAAAATGCCAAAAAGATCGCGATTCCTTGCACCGCTCGCTCCTCGCACGCCGCGATCGTGTCCTCCGCAATAACGGTCATGACAGCACGAAATAAAGGACAGCAGATGGTCATTGTGGTGATGGGCGTATCGGGTAGCGGAAAATCCACCATCGGGCGATCGCTGGCTGACGCACTGGGCTGGGATTTTCAGGAAGGCGATGCGCTGCATCCGCAGGCAAATATCGACAAGATGAGCGCAGGCGTTCCGCTGGGCGATGACGATCGCTGGCCGTGGCTGGATCGCATCGCGTCGTGGATCAGCAACGAAGGCGAACACGGCAAGCACGGCGTAGTGACCTGCTCCGCGCTCAAGCGTAGCTACCGCGACCGACTGCACCGCGCTGGCGATGGTGTTTGTTTTGTCTATATCCGCGTGTCGCGCGCCCAGCTGGAACGCCGCACACAGCAGCGCCAGCACTTCATGCCACCCTCTCTGCTCGACAGCCAGCTGCATACGTTGGAAGAACCTGCGTCAGACGAAAATGCATTGACAGTATCGGGTGAAGAAACGATCGACGTGATGATCACGGCTGTTCGTCAATGGTTGGAAGCCCGCATTGCTCGATAACCAAGTGCATTGAGCCAAGTCCTATGCGCTTTCCCTCAACGCGTGCCACTCACTCTTCCAGCTCAACAGGCGTCTTTACTATGCCGTTTTTCTGACGACGATGCGATGAATCTTCTTCTGAGAAGACAGGTTGATATTCTCGCTCTCCATGAGCACTTCGTAGTCAGCGCAGATGTCCAACACACTGGAATTGTCGAACGCAGAGTACAGCCGTCCGTGATCGTCGCGGCGTGAGTCGTCCTCGGTAATCCGCCAGCTCAGTGCCAGCACGCCACCTGGAATCAGCAAGCCAAAAAGCTGACTCACCGCTTCACTGATCTGCTCTGGTGGCAGATGCATGATCACGGTTTCGCACAGTACGTTCTGGAAAACACCGCGCTCGACACCATCGAGCGCCGGCAATATCGCATGCCCAAAGGCGAGATGCGGATGGCGTCGACGCGCCTCATCCAGCAAACCATCCGATGCATCAAAACCGGCAGCATCGTAGCCATGCGAAGCCAACCACGCCGTATCGCGTCCGGCGCCACAACCGATATCTGCCGTCTTTCCGGTCGTGAAGTACTGCGTCAGCAACCCATACAGGTCCGTGGGTTCGGGCTGCGCCAGCCAGTCGTCGGCGTAATGCGAGGCGTCGTTGTCATAGGCTTTGATGGTTTCGCCATCCATACCATTCTCTCTGGCTAAGTTCGCGCACTAAGTCTGTCATATCATCCTCGACAATCAGTAATTCTGACTGAAAGGCCGATGACCGGCATGCATGCCCGCTTCGATCAGGACCTCAGTGAAAGCGTTCTATGACACCCAGCGTGATTGGCGGATCACATCGCAAAAATTCCCGCGAACAAATCGTGGGTCCTTGTCGGCCAGAACGTCGGCCTTCACGTTACCGAAGGTCGTTTCCGGTTTGTGTTTAATGCCTTCGTAAAAAGCCTGGATGATGTCTTCCTTGAAATGCTCGCTTCGGGGAAAGGCATCAACCACAGACTGACGCTCATCATCCGAGTACCGAGCATACGTCAGCCCCAGCACGTCCATCTCGACGCCTGCGGTGACCAGCGCAACGACCGGGTGCATGTGCTGCGGGATTCCTGGTGTCGTATGTAGCGCAATGGCCGTCCATACCGTATCGATATCGCTTTGAGAAATTCCATGCCTTCTCAGAAAATCTCGCGCTGCATTGGCGCCATCCACCTCGAAGCGCTCATGTGCGCTGCTGTGCTTTTCCGTGAGCCCCATGTCATGAAACATGGCGCCGGTGTAGAGCAAATCGGGATCGAAGCCAAGCCCACGCTGCCGCGCCGCAATGGCGCCGAAATAGTAGACGCGACTGGAATGGTTAAAAAGCAGCTCCGGCGCCGTGTCACGGACCAGTTCAGTCACTTCTCTCGCCAGAACACTGTTCGGCATCTGGATGCCGCTAATCGTCGTTTGCATGATTGTTGCCCTTGATAGCCAGACTTCAGGCTAGGCTTTTGCGGCCTTGTCTTCAATTTACCAAAACAGTCAATATCTGCCATCATCGGTTTACTGCAGCCATGTGGGCTGTGAGGCACTGACCATGAGACAAAAGCAGGTCCTCGTGCTGGCCATGTCTGGCGTCCAACTGTTGGATGTTTCCGGGCCGATGGACGTATTTGCTGAAGCCAATGTTCAGGCGGGTTGGCCGGCTTACGCGTTGCGTCTTATTGCCTGCGAACCGGGTGATATCGAGAGTTCATCGGGCGTGCGGCTCATACCCGATGGCGTGGCTCGCGGAAAAGAAAAAGCTCCAATCCATACCCTACTCGTCGCCGGCTCACCCCGTGCCGCTGAAGAACAATTCGGCGATACTGCGATGAGATGGCTCAAGACTCATGCGCCAACCGCACGGCGATTCGGATCGGTGTGCAGTGGTGCTTTCATGCTGGCAGCGGCCGGGTTGATCGATCACAAGCGAGTCGCCACGCATTGGGCGGTGGCGCAGCAACTGGCACGCGCCTATCCGAACGTCATTGTTGATGCCGATGCGATTCATGTGCGCGACGGACGATTGCGCACTGCCGCCGGCGTCACCGCCGGTTTGGATCTGGCGTTGGCGCTGGTTGAGGAAGACCTCGGTCACGACATCGCGAAAAAGGTTGCTTCGCAATTGGTGATGTTTTTCCGTCGACCAGGTGGACAAACACAATTCAGTCGAAGTGGCGAGCTCGAGGTCATGGGACGTTCCTCGCTGCAAGAGCTGCAGCGATGGGTCGCCACGCATCCCGAGCAAGACCATAGCGTGGCTGCGCTCGCCGCGCGGCTGCATGTGAGCCCGCGGCATTTTGCGCGCATCTTTCGGAACGAAATGGGTACGACACCGGGAGTCTGGGTAGAAACCATTCGACTGGCCGCAGCCCGCCAACTGCTGGAAGACGAACACGGCGCCCCGAAACAGGTAGCCGCGCAATGCGGTTTCGCCGACGTAGACAGCTTTCGGCGAGCGTTCCATCGTGTATTCGGGCTCAGCCCGGCGCAATATCGAAAATCGTATGCGCTTTGAGTCGTCCACTCAAAAAAACAATCATCCTCGTGCGGTCATGGCGGCAAAGCGGAGCACGATGTTTGCACATCGTGCTCCGTGTTATGGCGATGACTTATGACTTGGTCCAGGGCGTACCGCCGGCGTAGTCACTGTTGATGGTGGTATGGAGCTGGGTCAGAATGGATGCGTTGGTCGTCACGAGGCCCAGCTCGCGATTCTCGGTCAACGAAGCCGTCGAGAAGTTTTCCGAGCCAACGAAAGCCTGCGCGCTGGAGGTGTTGTAATCGGCGAGGATGACCTTGGCATGGATATACAGTGCCGTGCTGTTATCAGGGTAGGTACTGATCTTCACGCCAGCCTTGGTGAGCGCTTCGAATTCCGTCTCGTAGTCGTTGTCGTCGTTGGTCATGCACACAGTCACGGCGACACCGCGCTTGGCGGCATTCTCCAGCGCGGTCACGACGCCGCTGTAACTCATCTCCTCGTTTTCGACCAGCAAGCTGTCTTTCGCCGAGTTGATGATGTTGACCAGATCGGTCTTCGATACGGTCGGGCTCCACACCAGATCGTCGCCCAACGGAGGTGTGATCGTCTGCGCAGCGAAATCGGCGTTGAACGTGCTTTCGATCGCGGCAACATCGCTGGGATCGTTTTCGATGATGGCGAAGTCGCGCGTGGTGCTGTAATAGCGACTCGTCAGGTTGAGCGTCATCACCGCGCTGGTAGTGTTGTCGATGGTGATGGTTTTCTGGTGTGTCGCCGCGTATTTGGTCCACGCCCAGACGACTTGCACGCCGTGCGATGTCAGGTCGTTATAGGCTGCCGTGTTGTTGCTCTTCTCCAGGTTCTGATCGAGGATCACACGAACCTTGATGCCATTCTCGGCCGCCTCATCGAGCAGCGTTTGCGCCTGCGTATCGACGAGTTCGTACATCGTCATGTCGATGCTCGACTTGGCCGACTGGATCAAATTGTAGATCGATGTAAGGCCCTGGTCCGGTTCGATAACCAGCGTCTGCGTAACGGTGGTGCTTGCGTTGCTTTCGTTGGCGAAAGCTTGCGACGCGACGCCCAAGATGCCCGCACAAAATAGGGCGGAGTAAATGGCAGCTCTTGCTGAAATGGTAAACCCGCAACTGTTCTTCATTATTCAGTCCCTTTGATATGAAAATTGGAAAGATCCGCGTGACGAGTTTTGACCTCTCACGATAGTGGATCTCTAGCTGTCCAGACGATCCAGTGCTCCCCTGCAGCAGACGCATAACGCCACAGCCACCGACAATTGAAGCTCGGATTTGTGACGCCGTTCTTTCCGTTAGCGGGTGCATGTTTTTACGTTTAAAAGCAGTACATGCTGAAAACACACTGACGTCGCAAGACCCTGCTGTGAAAGACGCCTTGGTCCGCTGGTAGGAAGCACGGCTGCAACGATTGTCCATACCGACCGACGATGACCATGGCGCAAGTTCTGACTATCGCCGCGCGGCACGCAACAAAATCAATCAATGCGGACCACGGCTGTTCTGGGCTGGGTCGATGCGCCAGTTGATAGTCAGTCTCAGTAGAAACTGACTATCAACTGGCACCTGCTCCCCTTCGGTCGCTATCTTGGACTGCCACTGGGCGACCCCATCTATGTCACAAGCTGTCGACATCCATCACCAGGAACCAAACTCATGACTGTTACAACCGAACGCGCCATCCTTGCCGGCGGCTGCTTCTGGGGGGTGCAGGATCTGATCCGCCATCAGCCAGGCGTGGTTTCCACGCGCGTGGGCTACTCCGGCGGTGATGTTCCCAACGCCACGTATCGCAACCACGGCAGTCACGCCGAGGCGATCGAGATCATCTTCAACCCGCAGGTGATCAGCTATCGCACCCTGCTGGAATTCTTCTTCCAGATCCACGATCCCAGCACGCCGAACCGTCAGGGCAACGATCGCGGCCTGAGTTACCGCTCAGCGATCTTCTATACCAGCGAGGCACAGAAGGAAGTGGCCGAAGACACGATCGCCGATGTCGATGCCTCGGGCCTGTGGCCGGGCAAGGCGGTGACGGAGCTGGCGCCGGCCGGCGATTTCTGGGAAGCCGAGCCCGAACACCAGGACTACCTGCAGCACTACCCCAACGGCTACACCTGCCACTTCATCCGGCCGGAGTGGAAGCTGCCGCACCGCGCTTAATGCTCAAAGGGTGGATGCAGGGCCAAGGCAAAGCGCGCGTCCTGCATGACGTCTCTCAATGCAAGGACATCGCCCAGGTGATGTAGGCCGCGCTGACGGCGGTCAGGGTCAGCGCCACCAAAAAAATAACGTCGGCCATGCGTTCGAGTCGATAGTTGCGAATCACGCTTCGCGTGCGCAGCGCCCAGTACGACAGCAGGCAGGACGCCAGATAGAGCATCGCGTTCACCGCCAGCAGATCTTCGGCCAACATGTCGGATTTGTGGGTTGCGATCACCACGCGAATGATGCCGGTCACTGTCAGGCATACACCCACCATCGCCGCCGAGGCGGTGAAGATGTGTACGCAGATGTTTTCATCGAGGCGGGTACGCTGGGACTTGCTGGGCGTGGTGACTAGAGAATTCATACGGGGGCTTCGCTAACGACTGATGACTCAGTGATTGAACACAGAACGCATGCAATAGTTTCATCGTGACCCATCTTGCGCAGGTGCTGCGGTGTAGCGAACTATGGCCAAGGTAAAGAACCAATGCGGAATGATTCGATATGTAACCGGTCGCAATAAATATTTTACTTAGCGCGCTCGATCACCACGGAGCGCCGCGCTGGGTCACCTCTTCCAAAGCGGCGTCGCTCCAGACAAATCGTGGTCGCATGACCTTTGCACCATGGCGGCACGACCTCGGTAAAGTGCATGCTGTGATCCGATTTGGGGGATGAAAAAGCCGATGCCTGCACGCCTGTCAAAGCAATCTCGTTATCTGCAGTGCTTGCTGCCCGTCGCTGCCTTGGTCGCACTCGGTCTCGCTGCTCAAGCACACGCCACTAGCGATACATCGGAGACCGCGCGATGGCAGCGCGAAGCTCAAGCCGTCACCATCACCCGCGACGACTGGGGCATCGCCCATGTGCATGGCAAGACCGATGCCGATGCAGTGTTCGGCATGGCCTACGCGCAGGCCGAGGACGACTTCAACCGCGTCGAGACCAACTACCTCCATGCGATGGGCCGGCTCGCCGAGGCCGAGGGTGAACCAGCGATCTGGCAGGACCTGCGGATGAAGCTGTTTATCGACCCGGTCCAATTGAAGACGATGTATGCGAAGAGTCCCGGCTGGCTGCAGGCACTGATGAACAGCTGGGCGGACGGGTTCAACGATTACCTCGCCATGCACCCGGACGTGCACCCGCGCGTCATCAGGCACTTCGAACCGTGGATGGCGCTTAGCTTCAGCGAAGGCAGCATCGGCGGTGATATCGAGCGCGTGTCGCTGAATCAGCTCGAGGCTTTCTACGGCCAGAACCCGGCCGCATTGGCGCGCGTCGATCCGCCGTCGAGCTGGAGCGAACCGACCGGCTCCAACGGCATTGCCATCGCACCCAGGCTCACCATCGATGGTCACGCGCTGCTGCTGATCAATCCGCATACCTCGTTCTTCTTCCGCTCCGAACTGCAGATGAGCAGCGACGCCGGGCTCGATGCGTACGGTGCGGTCACCTGGGGCCAGTTCTTCATCTACCAGGGTTTCAATCCGCACATCGGCTGGATGCATACCTCTTCCGGCGCTGACGTGGTCGATGAATTTGCCGAAACCATCGTGCACAAGGACGGCAAGCTGTTCTATCGCTATGGCACCGAACTGCGGCCGGTCACCAGCAAGATCATCACCGTGCCCTATCGCGCGAAGGACGGCTCGATGGCCGAACGCCGCTTCACGGTCTACGCCACGCATCACGGCCCGGTAGTGCGTGCAGCCGACGGCAAGTGGATCGCCATCGCGCTGATGAATAAGCCAATGGAGGCACTCGAACAAAGCTGGTTGCGCACCAAGGCCAACGACTACGCCAGCTACATGAAGGTTGCCGAGCTGAAGGCCAATTCGTCCAACAACACCATCTTCGCCGACGACAAGGGCGAGATAGCGTATCTGCATCCGCAGTTCATCCCGCAACGCGATGACCGTTTCGATTACACCAAGCCTGTGGACGGCAGCAACCCCGCCACCGACTGGAAAGGCCTGCTGCCGCTCGACGCGGCGCCGCACCTGCTCAACCCGCCGAATGGCTGGATCTTCAACACCAACGACTGGCCCTACTCCGCAGCCGGACCGTACAGCCCGAAGGAGGCGGACTATCCGCGCTATATGGACAGCTTCGGCGAAAACCCGCGTGGTATCCATGCCACCGGCCTGCTTACCGGCCAGCGTGATTTCACCATCGCGTCGCTGATCAGCAACGCCTTTGATTCGTACCTGCCCGCGTTCGCGCGGCAGATACCGATACTGGTTGCCGACTACGACGCGCTGCCCGCCAGCGATCCGTTGAAGCCGAAGCTCGCTGGCCAGATCGCGCTGCTGCGTCACTGGGATTATCGCTGGAGCATCACCTCGATACCGACCTCGCTCGCGGTTTTCTGGGGCGATACCTTGTGGGACTCGGTCAGCAAGGCCGATACCGCCGAAGGCCTCTCCATCTACGACTACATGGCGGAGAAAGCGGGACCAGCGGCGCGTCTGCAAGCGCTAGTCGAAGCGTCCAATCGACTGGAAAAGGATTTCGGCAGCTGGGGTATACCGTGGGGCGAGATCAATCGCTTCCAGCGGCTCAACGGCGACATCGAGCAGCCGTTCAATGACAGCAAGCCAAGCATTCCCGTGCCGTTCGTCTCCTCGCGCTGGGGCTCGCTCGCTTCGTTTGGCGCGCATCGCTGGCCAGGTACAAAGCGCTACTACGGCACCAGCGGCAACAGTTTTGTCGCGGCAGTCGAGTTCGGCCCCAGAGTACACGCCCGCGCCATCACCGCCGGCGGCGAAAGCGGTCACCCGGACTCGCCACACTTCAATGACGAGGCCGAGCGTTACACCACCGGCAATCTGCGTAACGTCTATTTTTGGCCAGAAGAGTTACAAGGTCACGTCGAGCGCGTATATCACCCCGGTGAATAAAACCTGGCCCATACTCCAAAAGAAACCACCGACCAGAAAGATGATTTTGTCGCGCCTCACCTAATTCAGCCACTTGGGATACCGCGAGCGGCCGATTGTGCCAATTCACTGTGCCACGTGTACCGCTCGGGTACCGCCCAGGTGCCGGGAGGGGTAAAAACACCAACCTAGGGGAGACGATCCAAGAGAGAGAACCTAAAGACTCTTTAGGTGAACTACTGGGTCTCTCGTGTCCCGCCTCAACCCCTCAACTTCAGCCTCGGTGCCGGGGCTTCTTTATGGAGCCACGAGTGAGCACTAAGCAGTTCTCTAACAATACCCCCTTCGATGCTCCCTACAGCGAGGAGGAGCTGATGCTGCCAGTCAACATCCGAATCAAGCCTGACTTCCTACCCCGAAACATCATCTTCAACCTTGAGACCTTTGAAGCTCTCAAGAACTTCCAGATGGTGATGGAGGGTCAGATCAGGAGGTACACCACCGATGCGGAAATCATCGGCTAGCAGCAAGTAAAGACGCACTCGGAACCCTGCACTCCGAAATCGCCACCAAGCTCACCGATGCAATCGAGCAGATGGATACGGGCGAGAAGGGCCTCGCTGCGATCCTCAATGTCGCCCGGCAGTTCGTGAAGGACAATGGCATCGAAGCGTTGCCCACAGACGGCAGCCCAATAGGGTGACTAAACAACAAGCTCGCCGAGTTCCCTTTCGAACCTGACGGGGTTCATTGAGCTGTCCGAGTGCTACCGTCCGGACCTATTGATGCACTCACTTTGGTGTCAGCGGGGACATCACCGAGGTTCAGGAGCACCTCGCCAGTCATGGCCGCGACAACATTGCCCTGCTCCTTTTCAGACGCTTCCCAAACCTGCGGATTGTGATTCTTGAGAACGACAGCCACAGCAGCCTGAGTCTTAGGCCCAAAAAGCTCGACAGCCATGTCCATCACAGCTTGGTACTCGCTGTTAAGTTCGTCGAAACGATGATTGTCCTCGCTGCTCTGCCGCATCAGCTGCCTAACCTTAGCTAGATCCTTGTTGCTAACGGCCTCTTGCATCTCCTTCAAATCCTGCTGCCTAAGAGCATTCAAAGACATCAAATCAGATTGGTGGCGCGAAATTTTCATGAAGCGTTCGACCAAACCTAAGCGCCTAGACAACAGGTCGGTCTCAGCGGTGTACATCTTTTCACTGTGCCACTGTCGCAATTGATATCGGCTCGTGAGGTAGACACCAAGCGAAGTGATGCAAGCCGTTAGCAATGCGCTCAACACGATTGGCCGCCAAGACGTGCCTTGCTCATTTTTGTTGGCAAGTGGCGTTTCGTGCCGAACTGTCCCTGCCGGGCCGCCGCGTTGTGGTTTCACGCCGGACGTTTTACTCATTTGCCTCTCCCTTTGCGTTAGCTCTCTAGAAACACATATCGCCATCCCATTGGAAAACTTAAGTCGATAAGAAGCATCCCTTCCTCGACTTCCGTAACTTCGTCTTCCACATTTGGAAGCACCTTAACCTCCCTGCCCCCACACCAGTCCAGTACGACATCTCGTCGTATCTGCAGCACGGCCCGCGGCGCAGGGTTATCGACGAGGTATCGGCAAGTCCTCGCTCACAGCAGCATATGCCTGCTAGCTCCCCTGGAAAGACCCACAACATAAGGTTCTCGTCGTCTCGGCATCCAAGGACCGTGCAGATACCTTCTCGATCTTCGTGAAGCGGCTGATCGAAACGGTCCCTGAGCTGGCGTCGTGACGTGACGTGACGAACCGCACACCTGCTGCTTCATTCCAGCAACTTCGCGGCACCTGTGGCGGCATCAACAGCCCTAGCCCGCGCCACTGAGCCATTCCCACAAGGTCATACATCTGGCAGCAGGCCCGTGATTCGAATCTGTATTGGCTGCAATAGTGGGCAATCCGTTACCCCTCTGAGATTTCCAGCAATCGCTAGCTTTTAGAAGCTGGCTTATGGCGAATGCGCCGATGTAGGCGTCATACCCTGCAAGGTCTCGATCAACAGCTGGTCGGCAGCATCCACCCGGATCAATCCCATACGCGGATACTCGAGATCGCGGATCACGAATACGGTCACCGTCAGCGCCACCGCAAACACCATCACCTGCAGCCAGGGCACCCGCTCACCGTCCGCCATGCCATAACCAGCCAACAAGGCCGACATCAGCGCCAGCAGAAAAAGCATCAGGTCGATCACCGCTGGTGGATGGTCGCGTGTGGCCGCCAGCCGTGTCGTAGTGATATCGAACATGTCGTTGAGCGCCGAAGCCACCAGACTTAGCGTAGCGTTGCTACCCGAGTTCTGCGCCGCGGTGGTGGCCTGCGTCCAGATCTGCTGCTGCGAGGTCACGCTGTCAGCCCAAGCCTTGGCGGCAGCGGTGGAATCCGGCGTAACCTGGTAAGTATTCAGCCTCAGTTGCACGTACCGGCGCATCGCTTCGCGCAGCGCTGGCTGCTGCGCCACCGGCAGCAAGTCGATGCGCAAATAAGCCGTGCCGATGGCGTTGGCCTCCTGCGTTATCAACTCGCGTCGATGCTCGAACCGGCCTGCCGCGCCGGAAAACGAAAACGCGAGCAACAGGCCCAGCAAACCGAACACCGCCCCGCTCAGCGCGTTGGCATCACCCTTGACGCCATAACGTTTGCCAAGCACAAAGCCCAGCTTCACGAAAATCAGCAAACCCAGCAAGAGGGCGGCGGAATACAGCCAGGGCTCGATAACGGGCTGGGACATGGTGGCCTGCAGGTTGTGGCAAGGTGGAAAGATTCGCGTGATCAAACCACATCATTGGGCGGCAAGCGATGGCGCTCAGCAACGACGCCCATAGCCACTAGACATCGCCGATCACATGCCGCTCATTCCGAAATCGCCAGTACGCAGGCGTCGGCACCGTAGCTACGGCAGCAGACGGCGAAGATCGACAGGCTGTCCGACCCGGTTGCGGGACCGAGCAACCCTTGCAGGTAACCGTTGAAGAACGCGCAACCGGAGTGGCCGTCCTCGCTGCACAGCGGGCTGTGGCGAATATGCAGCTGGTCGTATCGTTGTCCGACATCCACCAGTGCGGCAAGGGCCGGTATCGCAACGCGCTCGATCGCTTCCTGCAGTGCGAATGGCTCGCGCGATGTCGGATCGCATTCCGAGACCCAGGCGCCAAGGCGTTGCCCCGCCAGCATGAGCGACGCCTCACGCGCAACCGCGCTCACCGCGGCATCCAGCTTCAGCAGTCGCGGAAAAATCAGCGGATAGTCGTTTTTCAGTTTCGGCAGCATCGTATCTACTGCCTCCATGTCCGGCCCCTCCGGAATCAGCTCGACAAACGGCTCCATCACCGCCACCGGAGCAGGGGCCGGCGCGGGCGCACGCGGAACAATGAAGACGAACTCCGGCTCGGGCTCCGGAACCGGCTGCGGCGGCGTCAGCGGCTCGACGGAAACGATGGCTACCGGGGCTGGTGCTTTCGGCGGCTCCACCGCGATCTCCTCTGCCACCACCGGCAAGGCATCGATGGCCGGTGACGGCGTCGATGCCGCCACGCCGGACGGACGCGGCAGCACACGCGACGCCGCGAAGTGCGGCGTCGACGCGCCATCCTGGAATGGCGCGATCTTGAAACTGATAATGCGCTCGTGCTCGTCCAGCGCCGATTCCAGCGCGCGTTTCCTGCGTGACGGCCCGCGCACCACCATCGTCATCAACGCGCCATGCGGATCCTGCACCAATCGGTGCCGCTGCAAGGTAAAGCCGTTTGCAACGAGCAGTCGACCGATGTCCATCAGCAGCCCCTCCCGTTTCTCCGAGAGAGTCTGTATTTCCAGCTCCAACATGAGGCCCCCCTGTTGTCGATGCTGGTGAATTAAGTTGTAGTCGCTACGATAACGTTTCCACGAACGAAAAACATGACGTGGTTCAAGGGCTCACTGCTAGCAACACTTGCCGCGGCCATCCGATCGGTATTCGGCGGACCGCGCCGGTTGTCGCTGCTTGTTTCGGATGTGGTTCCTCTAAGTCAACTAGCCGCCCGCTGGATTGGTCGGAGGCGTTTATTTGGTGGGAAACGTCTGCACTCACTTTATCGATCAGCGCAGACCCACCGTGCCATTCGCTGCCTTGACCAGTTTGGCCGGGTCGTAGCCCACGCCGTCCTTGAACACCAGCGCGACGTTTTCGATGTCCTTGATGTTGGTTGCCGGATTGCCGTCTATCAGCACCAGGTCGGCAGCCTTGCCGATGTCGATGGAACCGATGTTCTTTTCCTCACCCATGAAGCGCGCACCGTTGAGGGTGGCAATCTGGATCGCCTGCAGCGGAGTGAAGCCGGCTTCCACCAGTAGCTCCACTTCGTGCTGGTCGCCGTAACCGGCGATGACGCCGCCAAAGCCGGTGGGGTCGAGCCCGGCCAGCAGGGTTCCGCCCTGCTGCACAAAGGCGTGCTCGAAATCCTCTTCCAACTTGAACACCTTCACCCACGGCGAGTCCTTGATGCCGGCAATCTTGTCACGCCCCTTGAGGTATTCGACACGCGTCTCCGGCAGCATCGCATCGAGTACGCGCGCGTCGACCGGTGCGCGCCCGGGCACGAACGTCTCGAACACCGGCAGTGTCGAGGTGACCGCCACGTGCTTCGCCACCAGATGCCTGATCAACTGTTGAATGCGTGGATCATCCACGCTTATCGTGGCGAGATTCGCTACCGCAAGCTTGGTGTCCGGGCAGACGTCCGACTGCTTGCCTGCGGTGAACTCGGTATCCACTGGCAGCCCGTGTTCCAGATCGTCGATGCCCAGGTCGGCCGCTTCGGTAAAGCCGATCGTGCATAGATGCCCGGTCACCTTGATGTGCTGCGCATGTGCCGCGGCAATCGCCGCCGACAGTTCGGCGCGTGTGATGTGCATATAGGCCTTGAACGAAGTCGCACCCTCACCGATCCAGTAATTGACCGTGGCGGTCGCATCTGCCGCGTCCACCAGCTCATGCATCTGCGGGGTAAAACTGCCCTTGCCTTCCAGGTAAGGTCCAGTGGTATGCATCTTCGGGCCAGGAATCTTGCCGGCATCGATGGCCTTTTTCAGCTCCAGGTCGGTATACGGTTCGGTACTGCCGGTGGTGCGGATAGTGGTGACACCACCGGCCAGATACAGCTTGGGAAAGCTCGATGCCTGTTCGGGATAGATCGCCTCCTTCGCTTCCGGGTTCACCTTCGGCGCCGGATAAAACATGTGGTCATGCATGCCGACCAGCCCCGGAATCAGCGTCTGTCCACTACCGTCGATCACCGTCGCATTCT
Organism: Rhodanobacter sp. A1T4; assembly: GCF_014207185.1. Classification (GTDB taxonomy): domain Bacteria; phylum Pseudomonadota; class Gammaproteobacteria; order Xanthomonadales; family Rhodanobacteraceae; genus Rhodanobacter. Next base: position 27,879 of record NZ_JACHCP010000003.1, on the reverse strand, counting down.
TCGGCAGCTTCACGTGCTTGCCGACCGCCGCGATCAGTCCGTCACGCAGCAGCACTGTCTGATTTTCCTTCGCGGCTGTTCCTGTGCCGTCGATGACCCGTATATGAGTGATCGCCAGCAGCGGTTGCGCATATTTCACAAACTGCTGCGTCTGCGCAGACAGCGGCGGCGTCTGCGCCACGGCGGATGTAGCGGCGCAGAACCCCGCCAGCACTGCGACTAGCAGGGTGTGCCGGCAAGTGATGATCGGTGGCAAGGCAGACACGAAGCGGATGACTCTCTTAGACACAGGTGGACTCCCCAGTAGCGAAGCAGACACGTGCCTGCTGATCGATCAGAACCACTATCTCACGATAGAAGCAGATGGCGCAGCCAGCACCTGCACCCTGCATGCGATGCCGAAAAAATGGGGGCGCGGCGAACGAAATGCTGATTCGATCACAAGCTTCCGGATGTAGGCGACATCCTTGACATGTAACGGACGTTACATGTAACGTCCGTTACATGCAAAATCGAAAAAACGAACTCATCGAATCGCTTATCGCCTACCTGCTTGAAAACGGCTTGGCCGATCTCTCATTACGCCCGCTCGCAGCGGGAACAGGAACCAGCGCCCGCTTGCTGATTTACCACTTCGGGTCGAAGGAAGGCTTGCTCACCGAGGTACTGGAGGCGATGCAGGCGCATGTGCAGCAGTCCTTCGTCCAGTTGCTGGACAAACCATCGGCAGGCAGGCCTTCGAAACCACCACTGAAGCTGCTTTGGAACTGGGCCATCGCCGACGAAAACTATCTGTATCTGAAACTGCTGTACGAACTGCAGATCCTCGCCATTCAAAATCCGGATACCTACGCGCAGTACCTCGGGCGCAACACCGACAGCTGGCTTGATCTTGCGCTGGCTGCGCTGTCTCCCTCGTTGCGCACCCCTGCCATGGCAACACTATGTGCAGCCGTGTTCGATGGCTTGTTTATCGAACTCATGAGCAGCGGCGATCGCAAACGCACCACGCAAGCCCTTGATTGCTTCATCCAGATGGGTACCGAAGCGCTTGCGAGTCAATCGAAAGCATGAAGGCATGCAGAGCATCCATACATCCACAGGCGGATCCATGCACACGTTGGCCACTGAACTCGAACCCACCCGCAGGCGTAAATGGTTGGTGACACTTGTCGGGCTCACGCTCGCGCTGGGCGTTGCCAGCCTTCCCATCGGTGACTGGGATCATGAATTCGCGGGCATTCGTCACCTGATCGGCAATGAAGCCATCTGGTGGATCTATGTCGCCGCAATCCTGTTGTATACCCGCAAGATAGAACGACGGCCTCTGTCGTCGATCGGGTTTCGAATGCCAGGCATCGGGAACATCGCCCTGGGTGTATGTGCTGGCCTGCTTATCACGGCCATTCTTGGGGCAATGTATTTCGTTGTATTGCCCGCGCTTCATCTGAATGACTCGATGACGTCCACAACCAACGCCAACGCATTGATGGCTACACCGTTCTGGTGGCGACTCATCTCGACCGTACGTGCCGCCGTCGCCGAGGAAGTCCTGTTCCGAGGCTACGCCATGGAGCGCATCGAAGAATTATCGGGAAGCCGAACCGTCGCCGTGGTGGTTTCCTGCGCCATCTTCACCGCCGCCCACGTAAGCAGCTGGGGTTGGAGTCACGAACTGTTCGTCGCCGTCGGTGGCCTGGCGTTTTCCCTGCTGTACCTGTGGCGACGGAATCTGTGGGTGAACATCATTGCGCACTTCATCGTGGACGCCGTGTCGGTTCTCACCTGAGCATTGAATGAAGAAAGACTCTTTAGTTCACGTCCCCAACCGCGCTAGCTATTAGATGTTTCCTGCGCAGCAGAAACCATAGCGCCCCAAGCGGAAAGGAAACGGCGACAATCCACGGGCCATATAACTGGGCAGCGGCAGACGAACTGAACAATTGAATCGACGCAGGCATGAAACCCCACTGTCCAGTCGTCCAGTTCACCGACAATTTGCCAAAGCCAACCAGGATGAAAATGATCCACAGCCATTTCCGCTTGGCGATACGAGTTCGTATACAAACCACAAGGGCGTAAAGAGTAAAGATCAACGCAATAGTGCCCAGCGCCAGCGCGGCGTATTGCGATACACCCTTGCCGCTCAGCGTGAACCGATTAATGTTTTCGAGAGAATCGGAGAGTACCTTGACATGCAGACCGTAGATCTTCCTTATGCCACCGGATCCCTGAGTCGCTACGCTGACCAGCAGCCAGCGATCTGGAAACTGATACTCGAATGAGATGTTCTTCTTATCGACGCTTGGGCTGTGAAACGTATTTGCCCCGACCAACTTCACCGAAACGGGATCCTGCGCAGGAAACGCCGCCGCCAGGCGAACCAGCGCAGCATGGATATCCGGCGTCTGTAAGGAGGAATCGAGATCTGTCTCGATCTGATCGAACTGGTGATGCCGCAACAAATCGATATAGCGAGTAGCCACCTGTTGATCAACCGAAGGCGCCAGCGTCTTCATCATGTCTGTCTGGCTGCATCCACCCATCAGAACCACCAGCAGCAAAATGCCGGTGATTATCGTCATTCGCATAAACCTTCCCCTGCCCTAGCCACCCAAAGCCCCGCTAATGTAACCAAATTCGGTCAGCTTGTTTGCTATTCGATACAAGAGAAAACGGTGAAATCCAGCCGCGTTTATGGAGCGATTCTGCCGATTGACGGCGGACTCGGTGCGTCCAATGGGCAACCGAATTTCCTTTCGCTCCTCGCACAAGGCTGAGTTCATCGAGCATCAAACGCCCATCGGAGTGGCTGCGGACCATGCATCATCCCGCGAGTCGTGCCATCCATTGCTGACAGGCGGTGTCAGTAATGGCGACGACAAGTCGGTCTGCATGGTGGGTTTCATCTAGATCTGCGGGCATCATGGACGAACTGTTCTCCCGCCGCGGCTGCGCTCATGTCATCACGTTCCACTGTTGCTCCGCTCGCGCTCGCGGTCGGCGCGCTATTGATCAGCATGGTCTCGTACCAATGTGGTGCGTCGCTGGCCAAACACCTGTTTCCGCAGGTCGGCGCACAAGGCGCTACCGCCTATCGGCTTGGGCTCAGCGCGCTGATGTTGCTGCTGTGGCGACGACCGTGGCGCCGCTCGGGCAGTCAGCGCAACTGGCGTGCGCTATGGGGCTATGGCCTCTCGATGGGTGCAATGAACCTGGTGTTCTACATGTCGCTGCGCACGATCCCGCTGGGTATCGCGGTAGCGTTGGAATTCACCGGGCCGCTGGCGCTGGCGCTGATCAGCTCGCGCCGGTTAATCGACTTCGTCTGGATCGCGCTGGTGGTGGCCGGTCTGGCCCTGTTGTTGCCGCTGCGCGGACAGATGCAGGCGCTCGATCCGGTTGGCGTGATGTACGCGTTGGCCGCTGGTGTTGGCTGGGCGTTATACATCGTGCTGGGAAAAAAGGCCGGAGCCGCCTACGGGGCGGACACGGTGACCTGGGGCACCTCGATCGGTGCCTTGCTGGCGATACCGTTCGGTGTCGCGCATGCCGGTAGCGCCCTGCTGTCGCCGACGCTGTTGCCGTACGCGCTGGGTGTGGCGGTACTGAGCTCGGCCCTGCCCTATTCGCTGGAGATGGTCGCGTTGACCCGACTACCGGCGCGCACATTCAGCACCTTGTTGAGTCTGGAGCCGGCCGTCGCGGCGGTGGCTGGCGTGGCGTTGCTGGACGAACGGATCAGCCTGCTTCAATGGCTGGCCATCGTGGCGATCATCGTGGCGGCGGTCGGCACCGCGTTGAGCGCGCGTCGCCCGCCGCTGACCGAGCCGCTGGCGAATTGAAAGCCACGAACAAACCGACGCCGCAGCGGAGTGCATCGTTACTCGGCATCTTCAAGGATGCCTCCGTGCATGCCGGTTCCGTATTCCCCCTACACTTGTTGCCGCATTAAACACATTCGGCGTCTCATGCCGAGATTGAGCACGCTTGAATATTCGGCATTCGCTCGCTTTATCGCGTTTTCACTTCAAAAGAAACTGCGTCTGAAACGACATCATGTCGTTGAAGAGACAAAATTCCGGCGCACCCATTTCGAAAACGGGAATGCGCTCGCGCATCTTGCGTAGCGCCGTCGAGAGCTGCTGCAGATACTGCGGCGCAGTCGCTTGTGTCAGTGGCCGTATGCGATAGCCGAAGGTGGTGTGGAAAATGTACTGGTCGTGACCGGCATGGCGAATGCCGATCACCTGAGCGACTCGATCGCGCAGGGAACGCAGGCGACGCGCCTCGGCGTCATCAACCGGTCGCAACGGAATGGCCGTCCATTTGGGTGTGAGCGGCGCGTCATAGGCGACCATGCGAATCGGTGGTTCGAAACCGAAGTCGGCATCGCGCAGCTTGCCAGCGATATAGTCATTGCATTCGCGCATGCTCGCATCGAGCGGTAATCCGCTCGGCCAGTCACCGGGCGCACGACGCACATCGAGCGCCCCATCGAACACCGTCATGTGGAACGACGAGGACGGCAGCCAGCTCATCTGTGCATCACCAACCTGTGCGCGCAGTTCGGCGTAGACCTGCTGCATCGCTTCGAACTGCCGCCCCGGGTGATTCAAGTGACAGATGATCGTGTTGCCCGGATAGTTTTGCGCGTGGCCATCGACGCCAAACTTTTTCCCCGGCCCGACGTCGCTCGCCACATCACGCGCAAAGCGGGCAGCGATTGCATCAGGCTTGTCGTCGGCCAGCAATCGCCCTGATACCAGGCCCGCGCCGAGACCGGCAGCCAACAGCCGAAGAGCTTCTCGCCTGGTTATACCCATGGGTTACTGATCCTCATCGTTGGCAAATCTCGACTGGTGACAATAGTGCTAAAGCGCTTTCAGCATCCACTTGCCGGCCGATGCAAGCGATAGCGTTGCCTCTCTCGGGACGATCTGGAACTGCATGAGCGACAAACACGCTGGAAGTGGTTATTGCACTTTAACTACCTATGGCCCGTTTTACGAGCACTGTTGCTCCACCGAGTGGAGCTGCCAAACATTGGATCATCCGTGTTTCACTGTTACGACGGAAATCTCAGCCTCCGTCATTCTTGTAGATCCAGCCGTTCTTGATCACGAATGCAATTTTCCCGGTGTTATGGATCGCGATACATCCGATTTTCAGTGCACTTTGTTTGCTTTCACCGATATCAGACTCAGTGCACCGTTTTTGCGAGATCGGCCTCGTCCTTGAGGTAACTGGCACTGAGCGTCGCATGCTGGCGCGCAATCGGCAGCAAGGTCGGATAAAACTGGACGAAGGTTGTGCCGACCGCTGCATGATCGCGGTGGCAGGCGTAGCAGGCGGCGGTCATCGGTAGCTTGGCGGCGGGCACATTGCCTTGAACATCGAAAAACGCCCAGCCGCCGTCGAATCGCGCTGCGTCTTTTACATGAACCTCGATGCCCTGGATATCGCCATTCTGGAAGTGGCCGCGATGATTGATCGAGCCCTTGGCGGATGAGCTGCGCACTTCCAGCACAAACTGCGTCTTGTCCGGCCAGGTACCCGTCTGCAGAAAGGTACGATAGGACTCCGGATTGACAAAGACGTTGTCGAATACTGGCTGCTCGGATGCCAGAGCCTTTTCGTTATAGCTCATGTCCAGACCCGAGCTGAGGAAGATCCACTCGCGATAATCGACCGGAGGTATCAGCCGGCCGTCAGCCGCATAGGTCGGCTCATGAACGCTATTCGCCGGACCTTCAGCGAGTGCGGCAATCGGCAGCACAAGCCATGCGGCGACAATCAATGCAAGACAAACGAAAACCTGTTTGACCATCTCGTGACTTCCTTGTTTGCTTTCGCGCGCGGTAGATGCATCAGCATGCCATCCGCTCACACCACAATCACTGTAGCTCCTGCGCTCTCGAGTTGGCGCTTGATCGAATCCGCCTGTTCCGGCGCGAGATTTTCCAGCAGCTTTTGCGGGGCGGATTCCACCAAGTTCTTGGCGTCGAGCAAAGACATCCCCGGACGGGCGCTGCGCACCATTTTGATTACCTCGATAAGGTTTCGTCCCGCATTCACTAGCAACACGGTCTGCCCACCGGGTGAACCCATCGTGGTAGTAATGGTCACGGTCCGGGTCGATTGCATCGGCGACGATAGCGTTTCATAGGGATTGCCATAGCCCATCGCGATCGAATCGATGCTCACTGTCTTTGTGTCATCCGGATCGTAGCGTAGCGCTACCTCCGCACCCGCATGGGCAATGCGCGCAGCCTTTTCCGGCGTCGACAGGCTGATGGTGAGTTCGGCGCGATAAGGCCAGCCGCTTTCCGGGGTCACTTCCAGATCAAGCCGCCATTTGCTGAATCCGCGCGCAGCTAACGTCGCATCGGCCATCGGTATCGAATCGGCCGTCTTGACGACGCCCTTCGCCTTCGCACCCGCCTCCAGAATCTGCGGTCCCAATACGAGAGCGTCAAGGCGATTGGCTCCCACTGGCAGAGTCTGCACTCCGGTCATGGAAGCGGGCGCAAGCGCGACGACGGAAGGGTCGCTTTGATCAAGCAGAACGTAGATGCGATCGCCGCGCGTCAATCCGTGCCCTTCGGGCAGCGGTGCCACAACCCGCCGCTTCGGTGCGCCAATGGCATCGAGTTCGAGCGTTGCCTCAGGACTGCCGGTCGCCAACGAGGAAATGGAAATGATCTCGCCTACACCGAGCGTTCCTTGAGGAGGAGTCTCTGAAGATGAAGAGCCCGCCTGGGCCATCGCTTGAGCAAGAAGAGTCGCCTTCACTTCCTCCTTCAGCGCGAGCACCGAGGTGATCCCGCCAATTGGGCGATCCTTGTCCATCGATTGGAGTATGGTTTTTATTTGCGCAGTGCGCTTTCGAAACCGGCGAGTGCTCACCACCACCACGAGGACAACAATGACCAGAACAATGATGGTGAACATGGCGAAGACTCCCTGGATGAAGCGCTATAGCGATGTGCAACCGATTGGCGACAAGTATGCCGACGCAGTTGCACTGATCTTTTGAATCTATCTATGGCTATGCGACGCGACCGATCAACGCTTCCTCGCGACCTCGCAGGGTCTGCTGGATCGCCAGCAAACCCTCCTTGATATCGGCTTGGTGTTCCAGCATCCACAAACCGTTCTTGCCATCCAGCAGTGTCTGCAGCAGCGACGCCTGCCCGGTCAATTGCTCATCGGTGTGGATCAACGCCTGTAGCGTGCCGGCCTCCTTGCGGTAACGCTGCGTCATGCGGTCATTTTCCGGCACTGGCAACGCCTGCAGCCGATTACCGACCAAGCCGATTTCCGCGCCAAGCCGTTCGAGGTCGCGGGCACCCGTCACGATATCGGGATCAGGAAAAGGCTTCTCGCGGGTCGGAGTTCTGATGAACTCGTGTCGATAATCAGTCTCGGCGCGCTCCACGCTCGAGCGCGCCATGCCGAGCAGACGAGATGCCTGGCTGCGCACCATTTGGTCATCTGCGCGCAGCTGGTTCTCCAGCCGGTAGAAGTTGTAGCCCCAGCCATAAAACAGATTGATGGCGATGCGCCGTAGTTCGCCCTCATCATAAAAGCCAGACATCGCGACTATATCCCGCTGGAGAGACCGGTCTCCGCGCCCACGGGATAAACACCCGTTGTGGGCACACCGATCTGGAAGGGCATACCCGCGGCCGCGTTGGGCGCAGACACAAGCCCCTTGTCGGCCATCCTTAGAGCCAGGTAATAACGCACCGCTTCGATCGGGGTGAGACCGATAGCCTGCAGCGAAATGAGCTCGCGCATGCGCTCATCCTTCGGCATGATCAACACCTTCAGATCGTTGAGCGTGATCCCGAAGATGTGTAGGAAATCGGTGAGATGGCTCTTGACCGATTCACGAATCTCGCCGATATGCGCGTTGATATCCTCCATCTTCGTCACTTGCACGATCTGGTTGATCGCCTGCTCGATCGCAGGTCCGGCGTAATCGGCAACCTCCTTCGTATCGATCAGCTGGCCATTGAATGGCAGGTGGGTGATCAGATCGAGCGCCGCCGCTTTGGTATCGACATGGATGTAATAGTCTACCTGATAGGCCATTTCGGCCATTTCGGCACTGGTTGCGACGCCCTGACTGCGAACCAGCAGCTTCGAGCGATTGATGTAGATGACTTCAAACACCCACGGTGACGAACCACCGAAGAAGCCCTGCGCGATCGAACCCAACAGCGGCTTGTCCGGCGTGGTCAGCGCAAATTGTCCGGTCTCATAAACTTCGAGCACCGCGCCGCGTGACTTGAGTACGCAGAAATGATTGCTCTCCACCGTCAGAAGAGAGCCCGATACGATGCTCTCATCCACGATCTTTACGGCCAGACTGCGGGTACCCAACAGATCGGTGCCGTCGCGCGCGAGAGAGGTAATAACTTGCCGTACGAGCGCCATACTAAATTCCTTGTAATAGAGGGATACCTGGGACAGGCAAAATCAACCAGCCATGAATCTGCTACCGAACAACCGCCACGAAGCATGCACCCGCATGGGGGGAACCCGCAACTGGAAATTCCGTCCATCGGGCGAGCGCGTTATGCCAGCCACTTTACTAGTAGCGATCGTGGTGGCCGCTGACTCTCGCTGAAACAAATCCGTCAATTTCGGGGAGATGTTATGACGTGTTTACTACCGTCGGGCAGCCAGACCACCGGCAACGTCAACTTCTGTTTTTTCTTGCGCATTCGGTGGTGATCTCATATCCCGCATTCGCATGCCGTGTCGTGCCGTCGCACGGATCATTCCACAGCACGCTGCAATGCGGGTAGCCTCACCTACTCCCCCACCGTGATGCAGGCTGACCCGCATCAAACCAGCGACTTAGCCGGTACAACTCGGATAAGGCATCTGTTCACCAGGGACGATCGGACACAGCTTGATGGGCTGTAGATGCTGCAGCCGTCCTCGCCATGTCGCCTCGTCCAGAGCAATGGGCTGAGCCGATGCAGGGCCGCGTATCGCCCACTGCAAGCCGTAATAGTCATTGCTGCCTTTGATTTCCACGATCAGTGTGGACTCGCTATGCGAGGCACTGGCTTCGGTCACAGTGCCGCAACTGGCGATCATGGCGTAAGCATAGACGCCGCTTAATTGGACCTCGCCTAGATTCAGACTGCTGAAGGTCGTCGGACATACCGAGTGGAACCGCTTGGCCAGGTCGAACGCCACGAATTGAGGCGTGATGTTGATCTTGGAAGCCAGGCCCTTGCCGCCCGTTTGCGTGATCATCTGCGTCCATTGGGATTTGCTTTCGCCGGCAGGCACCGACTCCTGAATATAGAACGTGCCTGCATTGCCCACGTTTTCGAAAACAGATCTGAAATTTCCAGGCACGCTTACAAGAAGTAGCTGGCTGAAGATCGGTGTTATCTCTTTGATCGAGCCGTTGGAGCCAACGTATTTATTGATGGCATTGAGCGGTACACGTTGAGAATAAGCCGACTGGGCTGATGCAAAGCCGCTGAATGTGAAGCAGCAAAGGCCCAGGATTCCAGCCGAAAGAAACGCAATCTTTTTCACATGCTCTCCTTGTGTTTGATGATCCGATATAAAACGCATCACTCCCCAACCAGGGAGCGCGAAACCCGAGATCGCGGTCAGAGTGAATGTTCAGGGGAGGTCGACCCTGTCCCCTGCCTGGTCGTTATATCGTGTACCGGAATCGGTGATGGTACGAATGCCGCTGGCCTGGATTTTATGCGCGGCCATGGCGGCGGTTTTGATTTTGGTAAGAAGGTCTCAGAGATCTTTCATATCCTGGCGATAGTAAATGTCTCCGACACCTTGATTCCCGCGATAACCCCTAGCGTCATGGCAATCAGGGGCCTTCGATGTTCAGGGTGCTCACGTATGCTTCGAGTTGTCGGGCTCGATCACGGGTCAGTGTCATGACCGCATTCGCCTCCATGGGCACGTACATGGTTCCATGGCGCGTCGTATAAAAGTCAAGTTGCGCTTTGGACTCCGCATCGCGAAACGTAAGCCAGGTGCGCTGAGCCACGCGCAAACTTGAAGCCGGTGCCGACGGAAGCTCGCGCATCAATTGGGCATAAGCGTGATTCATGCGTTTATCCCAGTCCTTCTGCGCTTTACCGATGCAATCGGTCTGCCCTCCCGTGGACGCATTGTCCGGAACGCTCAAGCATTGGTCTAACTGGCTATCGATCGAATCGAGAGGTTCACCGGCATACCCGATTCCCGCTACACAAAGCGCCAGCACCAACAGAGCGAATCGGGCAACCTGCTTCAATGGACGCATGCTTGAACCTCCTGGACTGCCCCCTCGATCGTAAGCACTTCCCGCCTGGGATACAGTCGGGTTCGCCGATCCAGCGGCAGAAGTCTTGCCGCTACCTTAGATCACTGCATCAGGGCAGCAGCTGCAACGTCGCCCCGTAGACCTTGGATGCGTATTGCGAAAAGCGATCGCGCCAGGACAGGGAATTCAATCCTAGCCAACAATCGCCACCATCCTGCCAGCTGGTGAGCGCATTATTTTTTGAAGCAATTTTGCGGCTGTAGCACGCACCGAATGTGTCGTTATAGGTATAAGCCTGACGGCTATGCGTATCGGTTATTCCCGTGACGTTCTGGCCTGTCGAATCCCAGAGGATGGTGTTGTTGCCGACGAACTGGTTGTCCACCACGGCAGCGACCGGCGGCGAAGCGTCGGACAGCACCTCGACCGACTGCTTGAATTCCTGGTCCTTTACGTCGCTGTATTGCTGGTACGTTCCGTCGGGCTGCTGGAAATAACCCAGATCGAGCTTGAGCGGATAGCTATGCTGTTCGTGAACGATCGTTTTCTTCCAGCCCTCGGTACGCGTGGTCGTCGAATCCACGGTCGAGCTTTGTACGATATTCTCGCCTTCGCTGTTGGCCGGCAATGAATAGTCCTGCGCATTGGAAAATGCGACGGTTTGCGCTACCTGCGTCTTCACCACTCCATGCGAGGTGATCACCGTGCCGGTGATGGCGAACTGGCGATTCGAGGTGACGGTGATCTTGCCACCGGTGACATTGTTGCTTGAATTATAGGTAAGGTTTTCGACGACCTTCGGTATCGGCGCAGCGCTCAAGGTGTTGGAAACCACCGCCCCGATGACCTGGCGCGATCCGTGATCGAGATAAAGCAGCAAATTGCCTGCCACGGAGAAATACTGGTTCGCATTGAATACGCTCAGCGCAACGGTGTGCGATTTTCCGTCATCGAGCGCACCCGCGAAAGGCGTAAGGTCGACGCGATAAGGCACGAACGACAAGGTCTGTACACCCGGCGTCGGCTCCCACAACCAGGGATTGCCGGTGCCACCGGTATAAATCCACGGATACACCGGCGCAACGCCGGCGGGCTGACCATCTATGCTGATTTCGGCCTCGCGAAACGCCGTATTGTTGCAGCCGAAGAAGCTGAGCTGTCCTTGATCGTTCGGATTGCAGGAATACCAGATTTCGTCGTTGCTTTGGCTTTGGGTATACACATCCAGATACGCGCGCTCGATATTCCTCGGCAGTGACGTGTAAGTCGCCACGTATTGACTGCTGGTCGTGTTCAAGGCGTAGGTGCCGTTGGCCGGATTGGAATTCATGGACAGCACGACATCCGGACGCGGCTGTGGCGTTTGGCGCACGCCGTCGACCGGCGGATAGAAATACAGCGCCGCCGAACCGGTAATTTTGCCGTCGTACGGCCCTTCAACATAATTGGTGAGGTCGGCGTGCCCGATCTGGTTTGTGCCGAACAGCGCACTGTAGTCGGTCACATCTCGCTCGATATGCCAAGTCGTGGGATTGGGCGGCGCAATGGTCGGCTCCTGCGTGGTGCCGAAATAGAGGATGGCGCCACCCAACCAGATGGAACCGGTACGATCAAACTGATTGGTGCCGACGATGCCTAGATCGATACTGAGTACGACCTTCTGCCACGGACCGGGACAACCGGCGGCCGGTGCGTAGTTGAATGGGACAGGGCCACTGAGATTGTCGAACGACTGATTGGTAAACAAAGGGATGACGCATGGCGTACCCGGCGGACGCGGCACCAACGGATCAGCCACGGCCACATTCCGAGAACCGATGGTCAAGGATTGTGCCGAAACGGTCAGCGAGGCGCCGCACGCCAAAACGGCCGCGACACACAAAGCGAAGCACGACTGCAGTCCACGCATAGAACGCAGATGAGATGACATAACGACCCCATTCAAAAAACCCCTTGCCTCGAAGATTTAGCACAGGACTGCCGCACCGCGCAATCTACGAAGCAATACAGTGCGGAGATTTAGGGTTCGAAGCGCGACTCACTCCAGTTCACCCGCATGTCTAACGTTCGCCATTTTCCTTCGCAAAACTGACGCAGCAAAACACGCACTGTCTTCAGTTTTCCATCCTTCAGATTTCAATCGTTAATCTGGACCAGCTGTACAAATTCCTGGAAAGAATTCCCTCAACTTTCAACAAGGCAACGCGAATGGACTGCAAATTCCGCCCTGGCTTTCGAGTTCTGTTCCCTGTGGCTGTCGCCATTTTCTGCTGCTTGTCGCCACTTCTTGCGACAGCCACCGATACATTGCCGGTCCTCGGCACCGACGCCGAAAGCATCAAGCAATATGACGCTACGGTAGAAGACGCTGGTCGCCCGTTGCGGTGGAACCTCAGCTACATGAAGTACAACCAGTCGTTGAACACAAAGCTGTTCGACAGTCTGGTGCAGAGAGGGGTCACACATATCGTCGTTAATGTTGGCCTTGAAAACAGCCTGTCGGTCATCCAAAGCGGCAAGCTGGACGAAGACCTGAAACAACTGGCTACCGACATGTTTCAGTGGCATCAAGCCAACCCGCAAGTACAACTGATCGCACGTCCCTTTCATGAAATGAACGGAAACTGGTATCCCTGGGGATTCAAAAACGGTCACAACCACAATTCAATCGCGCAGTTCAATCCGGCATGGCGGCATGTGCGCAATGTCATGCACGTCCGCTTCCCCGACCTGCCCTTCATGTGGTGCCCGGGCGTCAATCAGGACAATAACTTCATCACCTATTACCCCGGCAACGACCAGGTGGAATACCTGTGCTTTGACGGCTATAACCATTCCACCTCGCAGGGTGGATGGGTCACCATGGAAAAGGTATTCCACGACTCCCTGGCCGCCGTTCGCACCACTCCAGGCATCGATCCCAGGAAGCCGCTGGTGATCGGGGAAACGGCAACCATCGAGCCCAATGCGGAAGCCGCGGCCGCCGGACACAGCAAAGCCGAATGGTTTGGCCACACCTACGGCAACATGGGCTGGTGGCTGCATAACGAAGCGCCGAAATTCGGCGTCACCACGGTGCTTTATTTCAATTACCCCGATATATACACCGGAAAAGCTCTACCACCCGAAGCCTATAAGAACGATTACCTGATCTACGATCCGCAACTGCGAAATGCCGCTGAAAGCCGCACCGCGTTTAGGGTATCCGTGCATGACTTGCCTTAAAGCGCTTCTCTGTCGCTGACCGCGAAACAGCCTGATCGTCATCGATTTGATGACGATCTCTAATCCACTCGCCTATGGCGAACTACCGCCTGCGATTTGCGTTTTCATACAGCTTCGCTCGGAAGCGGACAATCCAAACTTGCTGGCAACGTCGTCGGACTGCAATGTGCTGCCTAAATCAACGTGGGTCATTATCAGCGGCCTGTTCAGCCTTGACCGGAATCCGCACTCGGCTTTGCCTGGCATCTCTTGCACCTAAACATTGGCCAGGAACGTCGCGGACGGGACGAAAAACAGCGAGCCGGTGACGGCCTTGCTGAAGTCCAGCAGGCGGTCGTAGTTGCCCGGCGGTCGACCGACGAACATGTTGACTAGCATCTGCTCGATCCTGTCCGGAGATCGCGCGTAACCGATGAAGTAGGTGCCGAACTCGCCCTTGCCAACTTCGCCGAATGGCATGTTGTCACGCACGATTTGCAGCTGTTCACCATCCTTCTCGATGTTGGTCAGGACGTTGTGCGCATAGGCGGCCTTCGCGGTATCGGCTTGTTCGATATCCGAGAGTTTCTTCCTGCCGATGATGTTTTCCTGTTGCTCGACAGGCAGCGCGTCCCAAGCCTTCAGGTTGTGGAGATACTTCTGCGTAATGACGTAGCTTCCACCGGCAAAGGTGGGGTCTTCTTCGCCGATGATCGCGGCATTGATGGCGTCCGGGTCCCCAGGATTCTCGGTGCCGTCGACAAAGCCGAGCAGATCGCGCTCGTCGTAGTACTTGAAGCCATGCACTTCGTCTACTGTCGAGACGGCGTCGCCGATGCGGGACATGATCTGAGCCGCCAGCTCGAAGCACAGGTCCATGCGCGCGGCACGGATATGGAAGAGTATGTCCCCCGGCGTGGAGACGGCATGGTGCTGTCCCTTGATCTCGCGAAACGGGTGCAATTCGTTGGGCCTCGGCTGCCCGAAAAGTCGGTCCCACGCGTCTGAGCCAAAGGCCATGACGCAGGACAGCCGGCCTTCGAAATCGCGGAAGCCCACCGCACGCAAAAGAGACGCCAGATCACCGCAAAGCGCTCGGACCGTCTCTTCATGCCGAGTTTCAGGATTCAACGTCACCACGAGAAAAATCGCGGCGCGCGTAAGCTTGGCGACAACCGGTTGCTGAATGACGGAAGACACGATCCACCCCTTGCGAATTATTTTTCCCAGTATGGCTGGGGCTCGGTGGATTTCCAAAACAAACTGGCACTTTTTCGATGTGGCGAACGCCGGATCAGGATCGGCGGATACCGCGTCGACGGTGGGCAATTAATTTCAGCCAGGGCGTCGAATGGAAGACACTCATCAGTCCATACATCAGCACCATGCCGTTCAGCGGCGAGGCACCGTGCGCGGCCGAGCAAAGCATATCCATCGGGCTGCCTCCGAGAACGTTAGTCAGCAACGCCATGAGGGCAAACGTCGGCGCAGCCGCAAGACCCAGCCAGTCGGCTGCGCGGAAGGATGCCGCATTACTGCTTTCATGACCGATACCTGCGCCGTTATGCACGTCGCTCACGTCACCTCTCCTGTCATGAAGCACCGTTGAGCCATCATCAGGACATGGCTCAACGCTTGTCGTACTCGTCATGTCGACGCCACCAGATGCCTGTCTCATTGCGCCCCTTTGGCGCGCGGTCGAGCCACGGGTACATGCCCCAGACACCATCCACTCCGCGCGAGTAAGCAGAATAGGTGTGGTAAACGACGCCTTCCTCGAGCACGAACGCACTCATGCCCGGCCGATCGCGCCCGTACGTTGCCGTGTCGGTTCCGCAGGTGTCGGCTAACTGGACGACGGGCTCCGGGACCGATGACGCATCCATTGCATGACCGCCGCGCTCGTAGTTGTATTCGACGCTCCCTTCGCGCTGTTGCTCTTCGGTAAAGGAGACGTTGAAGTCGAAGTTGAAGTGGCCGCCGTTCGAGGATGCCCAGGGAAACGTCCACGCCATCCGGCGCTTGTAGGCCTGCAGCGTGGCCAGCGGCGCCCGCGACACCGCCGAGAACATCACGTCGTGGTTCATCAGGTGAACGGCGATGCCGTTGAAGCCATCCGCGATCGATGAGCAGGACGGACATCCCGCCTTGTAGTCGGGCCCGAACATGAAGTGATATACCAGCAGCTGCGAACAGCCGCGAAACAGGTCGATCAGAGAGACGTCGCCTTCCTCGGTCTCAAACCGGTAATCCTTGTCGACGCGCACCCACGGCAGTGCCTGCCGCTGCTGCGCGAGTGCGTCACTACGTCGGGTCAGCTCCTTTTCCTCTTGCAGCAACGCGAGCCGTGCTGTCAACCATTCGTCATGGGTTCCGGTGTTGTGAGTCGTCATCGCAATGGCCTCCTCGTCGTTCGCCTTGTTCGGGCAGCGGCATGTGGGTGGGTAGTTGTGCGATAGATTAGAAACCGGGCATCCAAGGTGGGAGTGACAAGTTTGGCGGGATTCGGATGGATTCGCTGATTACGGCAGCGGCGCGCGCGCTAGCGGCGGGCGATCCGCTTGGCGCGTTGAAGCGTGTCGCACTGCGCGACGATGCACCTGCGCTCGCACTGCGCGGCATCGCGATGGCACAACTCGGCGATTTCGTGCGGGCGAAGGCGTTGCTTCGCCGCGCCGCGCGCGCCTTCGGTCCGCACGAAGCGATGGCCCGCGCACGCTGTGCCGTCGCCGAAGCCGAGATTGCGCTCGTCTCGCGTGACCTCGGCGTGCCCACGAAGGCGCTGGATGCTGCGCGGGCCACGCTGGAAACACACGGCGATCGCGCGAACGCCGCGTATGCGCGCTATCTCCAGGCCCGTCGCCTGCTGTTGATCGGACGCCTCGACGACGCCGAACGCACGCTCGCTGAACTCGACCCTGCCGCGTTGCCGCCCGCATCGCGGGCCTCCTGCGAACTGGTCGTCGCCGGCATCGCGATACGTCGCCTGCGCGCGACAACGGCGCGCGCTGCGCTCATTCGAGCCGAACAGGCGGCACGCCAAGCTCGCATCCCGGCGCTGATGGCGGAAGTCCAAAGCGCCGTCCTCGTGCTGGCGCTGCCCGCCGCGCGCTTGATCGCCGACGGCAATGAACGACTCCTACAGCTCGATGAGGTCGAGACACTGCTGGCATCCCCAGCGCTCGTCGTAGACGCATGCCGTTACGTGGTGCGCGATGCGCGTTCGGTAATTTCGCTGGAGCGGCGACCGGTGTTGTTCACGCTTGCACGGACCCTGGCCGAAGCGTGGCCCAACGATGTACCGAGAGCCATGCTGATCGCACGAGCCTTCCGCACCAGGCACGCCGATGAGTCGCACCGCGCGCGGTTGCGGGTCGAAGTCGGGCGCCTGCGCACGCTGCTTCTGACGATGGCCGACATCAGTGCGACGAAGCACGGCTTCACGCTGACGCCGTACCATGCAAGCGAAGTCGTCGTGCTGGCCCGTCCCGTCGACGACGCACATACCGCGGTGCTTGCTCTGCTCGCCGACGGTGAATCGTGGTCGAGCTCAGCGCTGGCACTGGCACTCGGCACCAGCCAGCGCAGTGTGCAGCGGGCACTCGATGTGCTGGCGACTACCCATAAGGTGGACTCGTTCGGTCGCGGTCGGGCACGCCGTTGGATGACCCCGCCCGTGCCGGGATTCCCGACAAGCTTGTTACTCCCAGCGCCCTTCCCTGGCGATTAGGATGGATGCATGAAACGATCAAACGCCGAAATCATCCGCGAGTACGGTCCCTTTGCGGGTGTCGACAACGTAGGTGGCGTCACCTACGACGGTGAACACGTCTGGTTTGCCGCCGGCGACACGTTGGCCGCGTTCGATCCGGCCAGCGGCGAAGCATCGCGCAGCATCGATGTCGCCGCGCATGCAGGTACGGCTTTCGATGGCCAGCACCTGTTCCAGATCGCCGAGAACCGTATCCAGAAGATCGATCCGACGACCGGCCGCGTGCTCGCCACCATCCCGGCGCCGGGCGCTGGTGGCGACTCCGGACTCGCATGGGCCGAGGGCATGCTCTGGGTCGGACAATATCGCGACCGCAAGATTCATCAGGTCGATCCCGACACAGGGGCGATTCTTCGCACCATCGCGTGCGACCGTTTTGTCACTGGCGTCACCTGGGTCGACGGCGAGCTCTGGCACGGCACTTGGGAAGGCGATGAAAGCGATGTGCGACACATCGACCCCGATACCGGAGAAGTGCTCGAAAGCCTGCAGATGCCACCCGGTGTCGGTGTGTCAGGACTCGAGTCCGATGGCGACGACCGGTTCTTCTGCGGCGGCGGGCGCAGCGGCAAGATCACCGCCATCCGCCGGCCCAATACCCGGGTCAGCTCAGGCTGAGCCATTTGCTCCGCAGCAGAAGCGGACATTTTCTCTTAACGGCCCGTAGCGGGAACCACCCCGATGGTGCTCATCCACTGCTCCGCCAAGGCTGGCCAGCGTGTGATCGGATTCGACGTTGGCCTCAGCCCGAACGCATGGCCGCCGTGAGCATACAGATGCATCTCCACCTGCACGCCGGCGTTCTTCAAGGCGGTGTAGTAAACCAGCGACTGGTTCACGCCGTCCACGTCGTCGTCGTCTGCCTGCACCAGAAACGTCGGCGGTGTTTCGCGGGAGACCGGAACATTGGGATTCAACTTGTCATCGTCGGTCGCGAGATGCCCCGGATAGATAGGCATGGCGAAATCCGGGCGGGCACTTTCCCTGTCGGCAGCGTCGACGGGTGAATACAGGTGCCGTGCAAAGTTCGTGCTGATCTCCGCCACCAGATACCCACCCGCTGAAAACCCGAGCACACCAACCTTTTGCGGATCGATGTGCCAATCCGCAGCGTGATGGCGCACCAGCCTCATCGCTCGCTGAGTGTCCTGCAACGACGGCACCGATAACACTCGATTGTGCGGACGGCAATTGCATTGCCAGACATAAGGCACACTCGGAACGCGATACTTCAACAGGACACATGTGATGCCCTTGGACGTCAGCCAGTCACAGACGTCGGTGCCTTCGAGATCCATCGCTAATATCTGGAAGCCGCCGCCCGGAATCACGACGACCGCAGCCCCCGTGTTCTTCGCCGTCGGGCCATAGACCGTCATCGTGGGCTGCGACACGTTGCTCACGGCAACCACGGTTTTGCCGGCGACCAGCGATTTCGAGTTCGAGGCGTACTCCGCCCCCGGCATGGGCTTGGCATCCGGTGGCGTGCCAGGCCATAGAGGTATTTGCGTATGCCCGGCGTTGGGCTGCCAAACCATCGTTTTCGCATACGCGCCACCGCATACAGCCAGCAGACACACGGCAATGGCCCACAGCTTCATGACGCTCCTCCGTTTTGGCGCTCGCCAAAGTTGTGCGATCAAGGTAGGAAATCAGGCATGCGCATGCAGGAACGCGGTCACCACTGGCGGACCACCGACCACCTTCATCAGCGCATCCGCAGCCGTGCTGTCGCTTTCACTGACCGCGGCCTGCAACAACTGTTCGACCGTGAACGTCATCCGCTCGCCGCGGAAATGCGCACCTATGGATGGCACGGCCGAGCCACTTACCACGTCCGCACGAGTCACAATCACCTGCTGTTGCAGCGAGAGCTTGCCTGCATCGACACGTGCAAGCACCGCTGCGGCCACCGGCGCCTTGAACACGCTCATCATCGGAAAGGCCTGGCCGGCATTCACGCTGGCTTCGACGCCGCTTTGCAAATCGAGTACGGCGACACCCAGCGTTCCCGGACGCGCACGCTGCACCAGCGCATCAAGTGTCTGCTGCAGCCGGACATCCGGTGTTTTCGTCGCGAGAGCATCCAGCGCTTTCGCGGATGGCACCATGCAGGCGAACGAAAGCGCGAACATCGCCGCAGCCAAGCTGGAGCGACGAGTACGTAAACGATTCATGGAACGCTTCCTTGTCGAAGAGAAGAACCAACGGCAATCCTGCACACTGGTTATGGCTAATCCGTGGCGCATCGCTGGCCAAGACTGGGCGCCCTATCTCGCATCCGACACCTACTGGCACCGGACGCGTCGAGTTTCGAAGGTGTCTGCCACCTTTGTTTGACCCAATGCGGTCCGTTCTAGGACCGCGCACTCCGGTCTGAGCGAATCGATGCCGCCATGGCTCAGACCGCTGGTGCAGTACCAACCTTGTGTCCAAATCACCGGACGGCTTGCGCCGGGCCTAAGGCATCTTTGGAAGAAAACTCAAGTTTTGGGGAAAAGTGACGTTTTATAGCTGGTAACAGGCATTGAGTTAGCGAGGGCAACTACATTGGGGGCAATGGTGGAAACGATTACAAGATTGACCGACGTCAGCACCCTGTTAACGATCAACGCCTTATTGGCAGCTCTATCCGCGATCATTTTTCTGGCTCTCGATGCAACACGGCGAGGCGCGCAGCGCATCAACGGGGTGCTGCTATGGGGCATCAGTTATGCCGCCTTCGCCATAGGGTTTGGAACGCTGGCCCTCCCTTCCCTCGATGTTGATTTTGCCGAGCTTGCACTTCTCGGCAACCTGCTCATTGATGCCGGAACGGCGCTGGCCTTGCTCGCTGTGAACGCTTATTTGGACCGACCAAAACGGGAACTGGGGATATTGTTCCCGGCTGCCGCGATAGGCATCGCGGAAATCTACTATGTCCTGACCGGCGGTGAAAATTACCGTGTCATGGTGATGATGGGTTGTGCTCTCCGAGGGATTGTTACGATTGCGGCGGGCATTTCCTTGTGGTTCCACGCTACTGACACACAACGCTCGGGGTCGCGTCTAACTGCCGCCTTCCATTTTCTATGGGCGTTCATGCTGCTCAATCGAATGGCATGGTGGCTTTTTCATCCACAGGCCGACGTCAGTGAAGACCCGACCACTGCCTCCGCTCTGTTATCGCGCCTGATCCTGACATGGGTCATTACGCCAAGTCTCCTTTGGATGTTGACCCGTCAGCTTGACGCCGAATTGATCCGCTACGCTCATCAGGATCCCCTGACGGGAGTCGCCAATCGTCGCGTAATTTGGGAACGCGGTGAACGTTGGACTGCTGGAGTGGACGGACAAAACACGACGATGGCCGTTTTGATTATCGATGTAGACCATTTCAAAGTGATAAACGACACGTGGGGCCATGACGTGGGTGATCAGGTCCTCGTCGCCATCGCTGAAGCTTTAGCCGCCCATGTACGCAGCCAGGACCTCCTTGCCCGTGTCGGCGGTGAGGAGTTCATGGTGCTAATCAGCCCCGGTGACGAGCCGACAGTAAAAGAAATTGCGGAGCGTTTACGTCTTGCTGTCGAGGGCCGGTCCATTACCTTGCTGTCTGGTGACAAATTAACCTGCGAGGTCAGCATCGGTTATAGCGTATCGGCACGAGGCCAATCTAATTGGCGAGAGATGGTAATTGCTGCCGACCAGGCGCTCTACGCAGCCAAGCATGGCGGCCGAAATCAAGTCATCGGAGTCAGTTCTTTCAGGCCAACGCTCGAACAAGCAATCGCCTGTTGATTTTTGCCAAATGGACAAGGGGGACGGAGGCTGAGGTTTCCTCACGAATCTTCTTGATTGATAAGTACGTTGGATGCTGATTGAAGAAACAGAGCGCATGATTCGGTCATTCCTCATGGATTACGAAGCCAGAGGTGACCACACCATGCACACCATTGAGACGGCAAGCAAAGGAGCCCCATGTCGATCCTGCATGCGCTCGTTCGTCGCAAGGAAGAAGGTGACCATTCCGGCCACCATCGAGGCAACAGCCATGTCCTACATCGATGGTTTCGTGATCGCCGTACCCAACACCAACCGCGAGCAGTTCATCAAGCACGCCAATACCTTTGACGTCATTTTTCTGGAGTTCGGCGCCACACGGGTGCTGGAGTGCTGGGGCGACAACGTACCCGAAGGCAAGCTCACCGATTTCCGTCGCGCCGTGCAGGCAGAGGAAAACGAATCCGTGGTGTTCTCCTGGGTGGAATGGCCTGATAAAGCCACCCGCGATGCCGGCATGGCGAAATTCATGAAAGATCCGCGCATGGCCGCCGCCAGCGCATGTCCCTTCGACGGCAAACGGATGATCTTCGGCGGTTTCACGCCGGTAGTCAGTTTGCCGGCCTAGCCAAACCGGGGCGGCTGCGCGTGAAAAGTGCTGCCTGCCGCTCTCCTGTTTCGCTATCACCTAGGAAATCGGTCAGGAGTGCCGCCATGACCGGTAAGGTTGTCCGCCACCTTATTCTTTTTGTCCGTGCTTCGCCCTTCCGATCAGTGCTCGGAAGGGCGCGTGTCGATCTGCGCGCCCATCATTCGTCGTTAGAGAATGAAGAACATCCTCGCCGCCCTGAACCAGGAGAACCCCCATGGTCAGCAAGAACACGATTTGCCTTTGGTATGCCGGCACCGCGCTGGATGCCGCGACGTTCTACGCCAAGACGTTCCCGGATAGCGCCGTCGGCGCTGTCCATCATGCGCCGGGTGACTATCCCGCCGGCAAGCAGGGCAATGTGCTGACGGTCGAGTTCACCGTGATGGGTATCCCGTGCCTGGGATTGAATGGCGGACCCGGGTTCCCACATAGCTGGGCGTTCTCGTTCCAGGTGGCCACCGACGATCAGGCCGAAACCGACCGCCTGTGGAACGCGATCATCGACAACGGCGGCGAGGCCAGCGCCTGCGGCTGGTGCAAGGATAAGTGGGGTCTGTCGTGGCAGATCACCCCACGCGCTCTGACAGCCGCGGTCACCGACCCTGATCCCGCCGTAGCCAAGCGCGCGTTCGACGCCATGATGGGGATGACGAAGATAGACATCGCCGCGATCGAGGCCGCCCAGCGTGGTTGACGATGGCAACTGTCAGCCACCGTAGCAAGAGTCGCCTATTCGAAAAGTGCACTCTGCCCACTGTTTTGTGCAGCCCTGTCTTTTCCGTCCATCACCTGGAGCCTTCCAATGAACCCCACCATCACCGCCTTTGAAAGTTCGCCCGATCGCGGCAGAGGACTCGCGCGCGACATGCGCGTTCGTTGGGCGCTGGAAGAAGTGGGCCAACCTTACGCGGTTCGTCTTGTGTCGTTCAGTGCGATGAAGGAACCCGCGCATCGAGCGCTTCATCCATTCGGACAGATACCTACCTACGAAGAAGGCGATCTCGTCCTGTTCGAGTCAGGGGCCATCGTGTTGCATATTGCAGAGCGCCATGCGGGGCTGCTGCCGGACGATGAGAATGCCCGGGCGCGCGCGATCGCCTGGATGTTTGCTGCGGTCAACACGGTAGAGACGCCGATCCTTGATCTCCAAACCGCCAAGTTCGCAGAAGGTGACAAGCCTTGGGCCGAACAGCGCCTGCCCATCGTCATGGATCGCATCCGCGACCGGTTGAAGCAACTTTCCGCTCGCCTTGCCGACGCCGACTGGCTCGACGGCGCGTTCAGCGCGGGCGACCTCATGATGGTCGGCGTGCTGCTCCGGTTGAAAGCATCGGGCTTGCTGGACGAGTATCCGAACGTCGCCGCCTATGTCGCCCGAGGCGAAGCGCGGCCCGCCTTCAAGCGTGCTTTCGCCGCTCAATTGGCGGTATTCACTGGCCAACCTCTGACCAGCTAATAAAGGTTCACCGCTGCGAGGATGCGCTGGCTTTCCTGCCCGCAGACACGCCTGTTGCGCCCATCGCATGAAGAAAAGGGCCCGGCAGTCTCCCCACCTGACCTCCCTTCTTCACTAGGCGCGCATCAGTGCGCCAAAGCTCACTTCGTGTTGGCAACCTCGTTGCACTTGATCTCGCTGCAGTTGAAATCCACTTCGACGCCGCGACCCACGGTTACCGGCACATTGAGGTGCTTGGCGACATCCTGATCGTTCTGCTTCAGCGTGACCGTGTAGATGCCCGGCTGCAGCTCGAGTGCGGAGTAACGCCCGGTGGAATCCACCTTCACCGTTCGGCCAGCCCCAGTCCCATTGCTGCGCGCAGCAATGCTATAGCCCACTGGTGCCCTGCCGAACACCGAGCCCGCAGTGGCCTGCGCACTGGCCGTGGAGATACCAGCCACGGCGAACGCACCAATGACACCGACCAAAGCCAGAACACGGGCGATACGACGCGATACAGAACGGGGCGAGAGAATATTGTTCATGGATCACTTCCTTGGTTTATGGAGGGGGAAGCACGGGCATACCAGGGAGTTGGCGGCTGCCTGCGAAACGAGGCGGACGACGCCACCCCAAACCGGCGTGTCGCCGCTACTTCGCGCGATCGACCGCTTACGCCAGCAGCATGCTGCCAACGGTCATCGCGCACATCAGCACGCAGGCGCCGAACAGGCTACCCAGTAGCAGGGTTTCGTATTTGAATTTCATGGTGGCTCTCCATCGAGTGAGGAAACGAAGCGTTCGAGATGGATATGGCAAACACCGTGCCAACACTCTCACGCCCTGAAAACCGCGCTCCCATGCCGTTTTTGTTGATCATCGAAAGAGAACATCCGTCCGCGGACACTTCACGCGGACATCGGACGCAGCGGACACACCACAAAAGGCGGCGACACTCGACAGAAGTTCAGGCGCACTCTTGCGCGATGAGGTAAACCAAACCCTCACCACACCACTTGCCAACAGCGTTCACGGTGACCGCCACGACCTTGTCATCCACCCGATAGGCGAGCCGACATGGATGCGTCGTTCCTTGTGCTCGTCGCTCGTTGCAAAGAAGCCCCCCGCCCCCGAACAAGGAGAACCCCAATAGTCAGCAAGAACACGATTTGTCTTTGGTACAGCGGCAACGCCTCGGACGCCGCGACGTTCCCGTGTTTCGCTTTCGTGTTTACGCCATCCCCTTCTCCGCCATCCGCATCAACGCATCAAACGCGCGGTCGCTGAGTATCCGGCGCAGAAACAGGATCATGCGGGCGCCGCCGCCGGTGGCGTAGCGGGTGCGGGGACGGCGCGCACGCAGGGCGCGGGCAATGGTGCGGGCGACCACGTCCGGCGCTGACACCATTTTCGACGTCTCACTGGATTCGAACAAGCGCGCGTGTGCGGTGGCCTGCTCGGCGTAGGCGGTATGGCCGGAGCGCTGCAGCAGACTTTCCTTGGCGATGCCGGTCCATTCGGTACGGATCGCACCGGGCTCGACGATCACCACCTGGATGCCGAAGGGTGCCAGCTCCATCCGCAGGCAATCGCTCAGCCCTTCGACGGCGAACTTGGTGGCGTGATACCAGCTGCCCATCGGCTCGTGCATCTTGCCGCCGATCGAGGTGATGTTGACGATGCAGCCGCTACCCTGCGCGCGCATCATCGGCGTACTCAGCTGGATCAGTCGGGCCAGCCCGAACACGTTGACCTCGAACTGGCGACGCCCCTCGTCCAGCGGCACATCCTCCAGCGCACCGTAGGCACCGTAGCCGGCGTTGTTGACCAACACATCGAGGCGCCCTTCCGATCGCTGGATGGTATCCACCGCGGCGACGATGGAAGCATCGTCGGTCAGATCCAGCGACAGCAGACGAGCACCCGCCGTGCCGAGTGTCTGCATGCGTTCAAGCCGCCGCGCGGCGGCGTAAACCAGATAGCCATCGGCCAGCAGGCGCTGCGCCGTCGCCTCGCCGATACCCGAGGATGCGCCCGTAATCAGGGCTACCTTCTTTGTCACGCTGCTCGCGGTAGTCGTTGTCATGGCACATGTCCTTGGGATTCGGTAGGCGACAGTCTAAACTAGGGTCTATACACCCAAGTCAAGAGGCACCGCATGCTGATCGCCGAGTTCTGCCGCCAAGCCGACCTGACCCGCGACGCGGTACGCCTTTATGTAAAGCTCGGCCTGTTCGCGCCGAACGTAGGGCATAGCGCCAGCAATCGCTATCAGCAGTTCAGCGACGCCGACCTCGACCGCGCGGCCGTTATTCGCACCGCGCAGCAACTGGGCTTCACCCTGAAACAGATCGTTACGTTCAACCGCGAATACGCGGCGGGCGCAATGGATCGCGGACGGAAACTCGCCATCATGCGCGACCAGCTGGAAGCGGTCGACCTGAAGGCCGAGCGCATTCGCGCCATGAGGAAATACCTGCGCGCCAAGATCGCGTGGCTGGAAGGCGGCGAGCGCGGCGCCGAGCCGGTGTTCTGTCGCTCACGGTGTTAGCGAGATCAACGGTGTCAGGCTCGCCTACCAAGATGTAACGCGGACGAATTCGACATCAGTGGCCGTGTCGAAATGTGCCTCCGTCGTTCGTCGCTGCTCTACGTAGAGGCCAAATCGACATTGGCATCCTACGTTCTACCCACCATCGCAAGATCAAGGAGGAAGGATGGCTAGCTCAACGACAACAAAAAGAAAGCTCGTGTTGAAGATGTCCGTCTCCCTGGACGGCTTTGTCGCCGGACCGAACGGCGAGGCTGACTGGATATTTCGGACATCGGGGGGCGACGATTCCACGGCGTGGGTTCTGCAAACCCTTTGCGAAGCCGGCGTGCACATCATGGGTAGGCGCAGCTATGACGTCATGGCGGCGTTCTGGCCCTATTCGGACATGCCGATCGCGCCGCCGATGAACGACATCCCCAAGGTCATCTTTTCGAGGAAAGGGCTCAAGGACGGCGCACCGGTAGATCTGACGACGCCGTCGCTCGTCGAAGCAAAAGCGCGCAATGCGCACCAGCATGGCATCACGCCGACAGCAGCGGTGCTGCAGTCCTGGGCCGAACCCACAGTGGCACGCGGCGATCTCGTGGAAGAAATTCTCCGACTGAAGGAACAGCCGGGTCATTTCATCCTTGCGCACGGCGGCGCTGAATTCGCTCAAAGCCTCGTTGCCTCCGGCCTCGTTGACGAATATCGACTGGCCATCCATCCGGTGGTATTGGGCCAGGGCCTACCGCTGTTCTCCGGACTGCGCAGCCCGGTTGATCTGCGACTCATCGGAGCGACCTCCTTCCGCTCTGGCGTCATGGGAGTCGTCTACCAGCCGGCATGAATCGTCGCGCGCGGACGATGTAACGGGCTCTGACCGACTTAGTCGGCCTCCGCCGCCCTCTGCGCGAGTTCCTTGATCTTGAGCGCACGTAACTGCTCAGACTTTTTGAGTCCTTCGCGAGCCTCCTTGATCACCTCAAAGGCCAGATTTTGGCTGGTGTGATGCCGCTTCGCATCGATAGCGGCATCCAGCCGTTGCTGGGCTGCCCTGATCCCTTTATCGACACGGTAGAGAGGGGCGTGCGGGTTCGTGGTCAGGGGCGGCTCGTAGCTTTTCGTCATGGTATTGATTCGTGATCAGATCGTTCGCGATCAGATCAGCACGATAGCCGGCTTGGCCCCGCTCCGCACGTGCTTGGCCGTTGCCGGAAACGAGGATCAGCGTCGACTTTGCTAGACGTCGGTTTCTAAGAAAGTGCACTCTGCTCTCTGTTTTGCTGCTAACCGTTATTCCACCACCGTATAAAGGTTTCGCTCAATGGATATCGTCCCTCAGACACCGCTCATTCTGATAACGGGTGGAGGTCGTGGCGTAGGCGCGGCGACTGCGCGGCTGGCTGCCGCACAAGGTTACGATGTGGCGATCAGCTTCGTCTCCAACGAGTCTGCTGCCCTTGCGGTAGCGGCTGATGTAGAAGCCGTTGGGCACCAGGCTTTAGCCGCGCGTGCAGACAGCGCAGATCCAGAGCAGGTCGCTCAACTATTCGCAGCGATCGATCGAAAGTTCGGCCGGATCGATGTGCTGGTGAATAACGCCGCGATCATTGCGCAGCAGTCTCGACTAGAGGATCTCGAATTCGAGCGAATGCAGCGTATCTTCGCGGTCAACTCGATCGGCCCTATCCTCTGTGCACAGCAAGCGGTGAAGCGGATGTCGACTCGCCACAATGGGCTAGGCGGCGCCGTGATCAACATCTCATCGGCATCAGCCCGGCTTGGCAGTCCAAACGAATATGTCGACTACGCTGCGTCGAAGGGTGCCGTTGAAACATTCACTACAGGCTTCGCGAAGGAAGTCGCGCGGGATGGGATACGCGTCAACTGCGTTCGCCCTGGGCACATCTATACCGACATGCATGCGAGCGGCGGAGAGCCGGGACGCGTTGATCGCGTCAAGGACTCGATCCCGATGGGAAGAGGCGGTCAGCCTGAAGAGGTTGCGCAGGCGATCCTGTGGCTGGCAAGCGCCGAGGCTTCCTTCATCACCGGCACGTTTCTTGATGTCACTGACGGCAAGTGAGCATCAGGGCTGCGAAACGAAGAGGGGGCAGAGTCGACTTTCCAGGGCATTGGCCTCAAAGAAAGTGCACTCTGCTCCTGAGGTTTCCCCACGAATCTCCTTACTCAATCAACACGTTGC
>NZ_JACHCP010000002.1 GCF_014207185.1 Rhodanobacter sp. A1T4 | reverse complement strand
TAGACGATCAAGGCAGCTACGCCGGCCTGCAAAACCAGATCGCTGATTGGCTCAAGCTCGGGGCGTTCGTTGGGCAGAACCGTGCCAATCTGAATCTGTCCAACGGTGATCATGCCCGTTTGAATACACCGCAGTTCGGCTTTTATCTCGCTGGCGTGTTCGGCCCGAATGATGCGTGGTATGGAAACGCGAATATGGGCTATGCCAACCCCCAGGTGCGCACCACCCGCTATGTCACCGTGGGCAATGCGGTGGGACAGACCGCCAGTGCTTCGTATCATCAAAACGCCGCGGCCCTATCCCTGGAGCTGGGCTATCGCGGCAGCTTTGGCAGCACGCAAGTGGTGCCGTTTGTCGCCTATGACGGCGCCTACGTAAAGCACGGTCTGGTGCAGGAAGACAGCGGCCAGTCGCTGGACGTGAATGTGCATGGCAACAGTAGGGAGTCCTCCGTGATCTCCAGCGGCCTGCATCTGTCGCAGGATGTTCAGGCTGACGGCGGAACGATCATGCCGGAGCTCACGGTCGCCATCGGTCGCCAGCAAGGTGACGCCATGGGCACCGCAGACGTCAGCTTTGAAGCCGCGCCAGGCACAGCGTTCCGCACCGATGGCGTCAAGACGGGTCGACTGCTCGAAACCGTCAGTGGGGGCCTGTCGGCCGAACTCCGTCATGGTTGGACGGCCAGCCTCGACGGTACCTATGCTCACGCCAGCCACGAAAACGATCGCGGCGTGAAAGCCCAGGTCGCGTTGGCGTTCTGATCGACGATCGATCAGACACGGGTCCCCTGGTGCACAAACCTATCAGGACGAGGTGATGAGCGGCGTCTTACCGAGCTACGTTCTGATTAGTTGTTGAAAACACGCTCGGCAGACATTTCTGTAAAGCGGAAGTCGACCCCGAGCATTTTCGAAGCGGCCTATCAACATAGGCCGTTTTTTTTGCCTCGAACACGTCGTGTGATTCACCCTTGGACTCGCTGCGCTCGCACGGCATGACTGTCGCCAGATGCGATAGGTGTCCGACTGCCGATGGTAGAGTGGCGACGATTGCATGAGCGAGATTCATCAATGGCGCGTGAAAACTATGGTGACCTACTTGCGTTTTTGGCGGTAGCGCGCGAACAAAGCTTCACCAAGGCTGCCGCCCAGCTAGGTATTTCACAGTCCGCGCTCAGCCATGCGATCCGGTTACTCGAGACGAGACTGGACGTTCGTCTATTGAATCGCAGCACGCGTAGCGTGACGCCCACGGAAGCGGGCGACCGATTAATTGCATCGATTACCCCGCACTTCGAAGAAATCGATGCCGAAGTGGTAGCCGTCAAAGGGTTACGCGGAAAACTTAGCGGCACCCTCCGCATCACAACGGCGGATTACGCGTTCCACACAGTCATCTGGCCAAAACTCCAAGAGCTTCTGCCCGCCTATCCCGATCTAAAGGTGGAGACGATCATTGACCACGGGCTGACAGACATCGTCGCGCAACGCTTCGATCTGGGTATTCGCTACGGCGATCAGGTCGCCAAGGATATGATCGCGGTGCGGATCGGGCCGGATATACGTATGACGGTTGTCGGAGCGCCACAGTATTTGAAGGGCAAAAGCCGGCCGCGCACCCCGCAGGACCTGCTGGGTTTTCGCTGTATAAACCTTTACCTGGCGTCCTATGGCGGTCTTTATGCCTGGCAGTTGGAAAAGGGAAAGAGCGAGGTACAAGTACGCGTCGATGGGCAAGTGAGCTTCAACGGAATTGTCCAGGTCGTTGAAGCAGTGGTTGCCGGATTTGGGCTCGCATTTATCCCGGAAGACCTGGCCGAGCCGCACGTAAAGGCCGGTCACCTGCAATACGTGCTGCAAGACTGGTCGCCTGTTTGGCCGGGCCTCCACGCCTATTATCCGAGCCGGCGACAGTCGTCGCCGGCCCTTCGTCTTGTCGTGGATGCTTTGCGGTATCGCAAGTAGCGCGGGTGCTACCTACCTGGACAATGTCGCACTGCTGGCTAGCTCTGGACTCACTATTTCTTCGGCAGCGCAAAGGCCATCACGATGTCCCGCGCCCAAACCAGGGCGCCCGTGCGCGCATCGATTGTCGGCACGACACCCGACGGCTCGTTCGTGCGTAAGTTGTCCCCGACTAGTCCTCCCAAAATAATTAGGCTGCGGGCAATCGTTAGCGCAGGGGTAGGAAAATACTCACCGGGCGTGGAGTCGCCCATGCCTTTCCTCAGCATGAACTGAATTCATTAACGGGCCTAGCGCAACCGGCTATGACTGCGCTGTCGCAACATCTGCTTCCCGCTGGGAAGGACCGTGCAGTGTTATAGCGAAGGCACACGCGACGCATCCCGCCCCTGTCACGGCGACGACCGCAGCGACGGGAAAGGGTGCTTTGTCTGACAGAGCGCCCACGACAGCAGCGCCGAGAACCCCGCCGCCATACTGGATGGCTCCTAACAATGCTGACGCAGCTCCCGTGCCCGTTGGCAGATCTTCGAGTGCTGCGGTGACGCCGTTAGCCACGATAAATCCTGTAGCGGCCACGAATGCGATCGCCGGCACAAACACACCCCAGAGCCCACCGATGCGAAGCGTGACGGCTATCAGCATCACCCCGCCGGCTACACCTGCACCGATCGCACCAGCGCGCAGCAGTCGAACGGCGCCGATGCGTGGCACCAGTCGCCGGTTAACGAGGTTGGCCACCATGAGGCCGGCGACTCCGGCAGAGAAGATGAGCGCGTACCTCGATGGTGCGAGGCGAAAATACTCGATATATATGAAGGGTGAGGCTGCGATATAGGCGAACGTACCCGCGTAGAAGAAACCCAGCGCACCTGCAAAAGCTAGCAGCCGCGGTTGCAGCATAAGCTGCTTGTACTGCAGGAACGCCGTCAACAATCCCGCATTACAGCGGCGCGCCGTGGGCAGCGTCTCCGGAAGAGTCCACACCGCGCAGGCGGTAGCTATTCCCGTCGCAACCAAAAGCCAAAAGATCGCTCGCCATGACCCGGTGACTTCGAGCACGAGGCTTCCGATGGAGGGACCAAGCAGCGGCGCGATAGCCATGACCGTCATCAGGGACGACATGACCTGCGCGCCACGTACCCCTGCGAATCGGTCGCGCACCATGGCCCGGGCAAGCACCACACTTGCGCACGCCCCGATCGCCTGGATGGCTCGCGAGCAAACAATGGCGGTACCCGAGCCTGCCAGAGCGCAGCCGGCCGATCCCAGGATAAACACCAACAGCCCGGCGAGAATGGGCGCGCGTCGACCAAAGCGATCGCTCAGAGGACCCCAAATTAGCTGTCCCGCACTGAATCCGATCAGGTAGGTCGAGACCGTCATGGCGGCCACGCCAGGCGTGACGCCCAGATCTCGCACCATAGTCGGCATGGCGGGCAAATAAAGGTCCGTCGAGATGGACGCGAATGCCATGAGCAGACTCGTCACGGCCAACATCCAGTAATCGCGGACGGCTTCACTGCGTGGTCTTGGGGCTCTTGCGAGCGGCGAGGACGGCATGCGGGCTCTCTTCTGACCTCACATGAGGCGCTGGCCGCGAATGCTACTTCCTAAACCAATCGGGAGTTCCCCCGGCTCTGCCGGGGTGGCAGTAGCAGTTTGACGTTTAAAGAAGTAGCTGTCGGCATTGAGGTAGTTCAAGCGCAGATATCGAATCGAAGGCAAATTCTGGCTTGGAATGGTGAAGCCGGTGCATCAAGGGTTGAATGGCGAGCACTTGATTCTCGATTGCGAAAAGGCCCCTTTGAGGGGCCAGCAATCGTTAAAGCCCCCGGCTTTGCCGGGGGATACTTACTGCCCCTGTCTAGTCATGAATTTAATTCATAGGTCCAAGCAATTAAATGGTCTTAATCAATCGAATGTAAGCGCGTAAAACAGTAGTCCTGCATCACAGCGACGAATACGGGACGGTGGTCCCACGTCGAACGATTCGCGAGCGACGGACGGAGAAACGGCGGTGGAAAGAAACTATTTGGTGTTTACGGCTTGGCTTTCGCTGGCCCTCGTACCGATGACCGCGACAGGCGCGTCGGGTAGCGACATAGTCATCGTGCCCACGGGAAGCCAGCCGTCCATCGTCGGTCCCGCGAGCAACTTCACCGGTGCGGCGCGCATTGACCCGGTCCTTCTCCAACCGCGTGCACCATCCCGACTGTCGGCCGGATACGTCACCTTCGAGCCGGGCGCTCGATCCGCCTGGCATACGCATCCTCTAGGGCAATTGCTGGTCATCGTGGGCGGCACTGGCTGGGTGCAGCAAGAAGGTCATCCACGTCAGACCGTTCATGCGGGAGACGTTATCTGGACGCCTCCGGGGGTGAAGCACTGGCACGGCGCGACCGCGACCACCGCCATGACGCAGCTCGCCGCCCAAGAAACGGTCGACGGCCGAAATGTGACCTGAATGGAAAAAGTCTCCGACGCCGACTACACCCGCTAGCGGGGCACTCCCTTTACTTCGCCGGAAATCACTATGCGCTATTCAATTCTTGGACTTGCCATCATTCCGCTACTGCACGTGTCGATAAGCAGTGCATCGACCCTACCGCCAGCGCGCGCACCGATCGTCGCCCCGACGCTCGATGAGACGCGCGCGGTGTCGCCCGCGCTAGCCCGCTACACCGAGACCACCCTTCTTGGCGAGTTGTGGTCGCGCCCTGGCCTTAGCCCAAGAGATCGCAGCGTGGTGACCATTGCTGCGCTGATCGCGAGAAACCAGGTCATCGAAATGCCATTTTATTTCAATCGTGCGCTCGACAACGGGGTGACGCCGGCTGAGCTGTCGGAAATCATCACGCATCTCGCGTTCTACGCAGGGTGGGCAAATGCTACGGCTGCGGTGGCCGTCGCCAAGGATGTATTCCACGATCGCGGCGTGACGGCCGCGCAGTTGCCACCGGCTGAACCGGACCTCATGCCGATCGACGAGAAGGCTGAGGCCTTACGCGCGAGCGCTGTGCAGGAGAACGCAGGCGCGATCTCTCCTGGCGTCGTCCACTACACCAGCGAAGTGGTTTTCCACAACTTATGGCTGCGCCCCGGGCTTGCGCCCCGCGACCGTAGCCTCGTTACCGTCAGTGCCCTGATCGCCAACGGCCAGGTTGCGCAAATCCCTTACCACCTAAATCGGGCGATGGACAACGGCCTGACGAAGGCGCAGGTCGGTGAGGTGTTGACGCATCTCGAATTCTACGCGGGCTGGCCGAATGTCTTCTCGGCTATCCCGGTCGTAAAAGATGTGCTCGCCAAACGTCCCGGCTGAGTAAAAACGCCAATGACATTGGCCCGTGCTCTCAAGGAGTGCGACGCGACGCGCGGGGCGCCATGAAATTCTCAAGTTGCACCAAAGGACCATGAAATGACACAAACCTATACGGAAGAAAAATCGGTCGCCGGCCGGCGCAGGGTGCTCAAGGCGGGCGCCGGATTGATGGCAGCCCCCATGCTGGGCGCCATGGCAGCCTCCAGTGGCAATCGTGGCGGCATACGAAATGACCCCTCGGCGGCCGCCGCACAGAACGTACGCGCTGTGGGCGCGAAAAGTGCGACTGCGCCGCTAGGATCACTTACGATCTCACGACGTGCAGTCGGTCCACGCGACGTCCTCCTGGACATTCTGTACTGCGGCGTGTGTCACTCCGACATCCACACTGTTCGTGGTGAATGGGGGCCGACGCAGTACCCGTGCGTGCCCGGCCACGAAATTGTCGGGCGTGTCATTGCCGTCGGTACCGAAGTCACCAAGTTTCAGGTAGGCGACATCGGCGGCGTGGGCTGCATCGTGGACTCCTGCGGCGTGTGTGAGCCTTGTCAGGACGATCTAGAGCAGTACTGCGAAAAGGGCATGACTCAGACGTATGGCTCGCCGGATGCGCATACCGGTGGCTACACCTTCGGTGGGTATTCGGACCGCGTTGTCGTTAAGGATCATTTTGTCATCCGCATCCCCCCGGGTGCGGACCTTGCCGCCATGGCGCCATTGCTCTGCGCAGGTGTCACGACCTTCTCGCCGATGCAGCACTGGAAACTCGAACGTGGTCAGCGCGTGGGAGTCGTGGGCATGGGCGGACTTGGCCATGTGGCCGTGCAACTTGCTGCGGCCCGCCATGCCGAGGTCACCGTGTTTACGACCACATCATCGAAACTCGGGGATGCCAAGCGTCTAGGCGCAACGGATGCGGTGCTCTCCACGGATGCCGCGGCCATGAAGGCACACGCTGGCAAGTTCGATCTGATCATCTCGACCGTACCTAACGGCTATCCGATGCAGGCTTTCATCGACCTGCTGAAGTTGAACGGTACGCTGGTGAACGTCGGTGCCATGGAGCCATTGAAAGAAGTCAACGGCCTGCACCTAGCGATAGGCCGGCGCGCACTGGCCGGATCGATTATCGGCGGCATTGCCGAAACACAGGAGGTGGTCGATTACTGCGCTGCGCGGAACATCAAGGCCCAGGTACAGCTCATCCGGCCGGATGAGATCAACACAGCTTTCGAGGGCGTGATCGACAAAAGCGTGCGCTACCGCTACGTGATCGATTTCGCGTCATCCAAGCGCGCCGGCTGACAGGCAAATAAACGATAAGAACACAGAGGTTGGCAATGAATACCTGGAGCCACGAACAACTCGAACGCATTAAACAATCAGACGATTTGCATGTCGCGCCGTTTCGGCAAGACGGTACGACACCGGGAACGCCGACGTGGATCTGGTCGGTTGTCGTCGGCGATGAGCTCTATGCGCGTGCTTATCACGGGCGCGCCTCGCGGTGGTTCCAGGCGGCGCTCGCACAGGGTGCCGGCCGCATCACCATCGTAGACATGGACCTTCCCGTGACTTTCGAGTTGGTGCAGGACGCGCTCAACAACCAGATCGATGCGGCCTATCAAGCGA
This sequence comes from Rhodanobacter sp. A1T4, assembly GCF_014207185.1. GTDB lineage: Bacteria > Pseudomonadota > Gammaproteobacteria > Xanthomonadales > Rhodanobacteraceae > Rhodanobacter. The sequence goes on along the minus strand of NZ_JACHCP010000002.1, from coordinate 653,405 downwards.
AATATGCGGGTCACACCTATCTCGCGCCGATGATCCGGAATGAAAGCCGGTCCGCGACCGTACGAATTCGCCCCGCTGGCTAAGCGGCAATCTAACGAACGGTACCAACGTGAACATATGACAGCGGCCGACCACCCAAAAGCGGACGATCGTGCACATGAATTTCCCCAAATCTACAAAGGACTTAAACATGAATCCCACCTACGACTTTAACGGACAAGTTGCGCTCGTCACGGGCGCGAGCACCGGCATGGGCTTCGCGGCGGCCAAGGCATTCGCGGAATCCGGAGCTGCCGTTGCGCTGGCAGACATCAACGTCGACGCATTGCGGACGGCCACCGATACGCTAGAGAAAGCGGGTCACAAAGTCATCGCCATCGTATGCGACGTCACTGACGAAGCGCAGGCGGCCGCGATGGTCGAGCGCACAGTCGCTGAGTTTGGCCGCCTTGATATGGCCTACAACAACGCGGGCATCCTCGGTCCCATGGGCGACATCACCGATGAAACCGGCGAAGGTTTCGACCAGGTCAACGCCGTCAATTTACGCGGCGTATGGACCTGCATGAAGCATGAGCTCCTGCAAATGCGCAAGCAGGGAAGCGGCGCGATCGTCAACTGCTCGTCGCTTGGCGGTCTCGTTGGTCTTGCTGGGCGTGCGGCTTATCACGGCAGCAAGCACGGCGTTATCGGCATCACCAAGGCGGCGGCCCTGGACTACGCTGCCAAGGGCATCCGCGTGAATGCGGTATGCCCTGGTTGCATTGACACGCCCATGGGGGACGCGATTGACCCCGCTGCGATGAAGGAATTCCTGAAGCAGCAGCCGATTGGCCGCATGGGCCGTCCTGAAGAGGTCGCTGCCGCTGTGCTTTGGCTTTGCAGCCCTGCCGCTAGCCTCATTCTCGGTGTCGCTCTGCCCGTCGACGGTGGGTTCGTCGCCCACTGATTATTGTTTCGCTTCGCGGCAGCTACTTGGGTAGCCGCCGCGCTTCGCCTTCATTCGCAGGAGAACACTATGGACATCATCCGCAATGGCTCTGTGCCGTCCGCTAAGGGGCCGAGCGATTACTTCACGGGCACCGTGCGAATCGACGCGCCCTTCAAGGGAGCGGGTGACGCGCGCATAACGGGAGCTACGGTTACGTTCGAACCGGGCGCTCGATCCGCGTGGCACACCCATCCTTTGGGGCAGGTGTTACTTGTTACCGCGGGTAAGGGCTGGACGCAGTGCGAAGGTGGCGCGATCGTCGAGATCAACGCGGGCGACATCCTTATCTGTCCGCCAGGCCACAAGCACTGGCACGGCGCTTCGCCAAGCACATCGATGACGCATATTGCGGTCCAGGAGGCCCTGGATGGCGTGAACGTTGTATGGCTTGAAAAGGTTACCGACGAAGAATATTCGGTCGGGCCATCTCCCAAGCCCTAATCAACCCAGCGCTACAGGGATTGTGATAACCCGTTTCTAAGCTAAGCGACAAGCTTTCGAGGACAGGTACCTATGCACTACAAACATCTTGGCCGTACCGGACTGAAAGTGAGTCGGCTTTGCCTGGGCACAATGAATTTTGGCGAATTGACGAACGAGTCGACGAGCTTTGAGATCATGGATGCGGCGCTGGACGCTGGCATCAACTACTTTGATACGGCGGATGTCTACGGCGGCCCCAATTCTCCAGACATGGAGAAAGGCTACGGGATTTCCGAAGAATATATCGGGCGATGGCTAGCTCAAGGCGGTCGTCGAGAGCGGATTGTCCTTGCCACAAAGGTCTATCAGCCGATGGAAACTGGCCCGAATGACCGTCATCTCTCGGCTTACCACATCCGAAAAGCCTGTGAGGAAAGCCTGCGTCGGCTGCAGACAGGCCACATCGACCTGTACCAGATGCACCACATCGATCGCAGCACGCCTTGGGAGGAGATCTGGCAGGCGATGGAGGTGCTCGTGCGACAGGGTAAAGTCATCTACGTTGGCAGCAGCAACTTCGCTGGCTGGGACATTGCTACGGCTCAGTCGACGGCTATAGCGCGTTCGTTCATGGGGCTGGCATCTGAGCAAAGTCTCTACAACTTGACGGCACGCACTATTGAGTTAGAGGTCATTCCGGCCTGTCGGCATTTCGGCCTTGGCCTTGTACCGTGGAGTCCAATCGGCGGTGGCCTGCTGGGTGGAGTGTTGCGGAAGGCGGCAGAAGGTCGGCGGGCAAAGCCAAAAGTCACGCAGCAAATCGAGCGACTTAGGCCGCAGCTCGAAGCCTATGAGTCGCTCTGCCGTGACATTGGAGAAAAGCCTTCGGACGTCGCGCTGGCGTGGCTGCTGCGTAACCCGGCAGTCACCGCTCCCATCATCGGTCCGCGTACGGTTGAACAGCTCAAGGAGAACCTTCGCGCCGTCGATGTGGTTCTTTCGGATGACGTGCTCGAGCAACTCGACAAGATCTGGCCAGGACCGGGCGGAGAAGCGCCCAAGGCCTATGCTTGGTAACGTTCCTTGCGGTCGTTCTGATCGGGGCAAATCTACGGACACCAAAGTCCGTGGTGGGTTTGAAGCATTACAAGTGGCCGCTTTGGAAGCATTAGAGCTGGTGGGTTTGCGGCCGTAACGGGTGGCGGGTTTCAGCAGAATACGCAGGCTTGAGCTTTTAGAAGTGCTCTTCGTTTTCGATTAAATATTAGGTAAAGAGTGAGATGTCGGCACAGTTGACCCAGGACTGCGTGGCCGATGCTTGGTCAGGAGCGCCGCCATGACAGGTGTGGACTGGTTCATTTCTTTGGACGAACATGATCCTGCTGTACGCTTGGCGCGTTGGCCATTTACGGCAAGATAGTGCTTGCCGAGTCCGTGGTCAGAGCTTTCCAATTCCCAGCTACATGGAGAAAACCGAATGACCCGCATCCTGTTTGTCGGCCAGAAGCCGGAGACCGTGGATTTTTCCGACCCATCGCTTCCTCCGGGTTTTGATGCCGACAAGATCAATGCGGGTATCGCCGTTGCCGTCACCAAGATCCAGGAGCGCGGATGGCAGGGCGACACGTGCATGATCACGCCCGACGAGGCCGGCAGCGTCACGCTCGAAAAACAACTGAAGAGCGCAACTTATGACTGTGTGGTGATCGGTGGTGGCCTCAGAATTCCGCCGAAGAGCCTGGTGCTGTTTGAGACGGTGGTGAACATTGTCCATAAGGCAGCGCCGGGCGCCGTCATCGCATTCAACACGCGCCCGGAAGACACTGCCGAGGCTGCTGCTCGCCAGCTTCATCTCGGCTGACAGTGAACGCCATGCCAGGGGCTCGCGCCGGCAGGCCCCCGGGAAACGCAGCTATCGCATCGGGTCTGCTCGCACGGCCGATATTTCCCGCCACTCCCGGAAAAATGGACGCCCCCAAAGCGGACGTTCGCGACCGGCTCAAATGGGTCGGTTTTCGCCGGTCGACATCGGCTTCAGCGAATCACAGTGGTCGGCGGCCTGGTGACTGTAGATCGGTCGTGTGATGCATTCGCTCGGACGCACGCAACGGCGGCGCATCGCTTTTGGCTGTTATCACCCGCGATGCCCGCGATGTCTCAATGAAAATCTCGCGACCGCACATCCAGACCTCCGAGCAACTCGCTCATGTCGAGCAATCGACTGGCAATCAGATGGCATACGCCATCGACCGATTCCCACCGCCCATCGATTCCCAGCAGTTCTGATTCCAGTAACACCCGTCTATGGGTTTCGGCGACATCGCGCCAGACGACGACGTTGACCATGCCATGTTCGTCTTCCATCGTGAGGAACGTGACACCGCTGGCCGTCTGTGGTCGCTGACGTATCGTGACGACGCCCGCAACACGCGCATAGCTGTTGTGAGGGCGCTTGCGCAGCGTCCTTGAGTCCACGCATCGAGCGGCGCGTAGCCGATCTCTGATTTGCGCCATGGGGTGCACGCCCAGCGTCAGGCCAGTTCGCGCGTAGTCGGCCAGCGTGTCCTCGGCCTGCGTCGGCTTCGGCAATACCACCTCGATCTCTGCCGGACTGACGTTACCGAAGAGCGGCAGCTGCTTTTCGACACCGGCGATCTCCCAGTGCGCGTGGTGCCGATGCCGTGACAGACCCCGCAAGGCACTGGCCTGCGCCAACAAGTCCTGATGGCGCTTGTCCACGACTGCTCGCGCGCAGAGATCCGCGATGTTGGCGAACGGCCGCTGTTCGCGTGCCGCCATGATCCGCTGTGCAGCTTCTTCGCTGAATCCGCGCACCTGGCGTAGCCCAAGCTGGATGGCAGGAGGTTCGTCTTCGCGGGTGATAAGCGTGTTATCCCAATCGCTGCACTGGACGTCGATAGGAAAAACATCGATGTCATGGCGCCGGGCGTCTTGCACGATCTGGCTCGGCGCATAGAAGCCCATGGGCTGGCTGTTCAACAGTGCGCAGGTGAAGGCCGCGGGCTCGTGACACTTCAGCCAGCAGCTCGCATAGACGATGCCAGCGAAACTAGCCGCATGTGATTCGGGAAACCCATACGATCCGAAGCCCTTCATCTGCTCGAACAACCTCTCGGCAAAGGCGGTGGTGTAACCCCGATCGGTCATGCCGGTGAGGATGCGTTCGCGATGCTTCTCCAAGCCACCCCGCCGCTTCCACGCGGCCATGTCACGCCGAAGCCCATCCGCTTCGCCTGCCGTATAACCAGCGGCGACCATGGCTAGCTTCATCACCTGCTCCTGGAACAGCGGTACACCGAGCGTGCGTTCGAACACTTCCTTCAACTCTTCCGACGGGTAGTCGACGGGCTCCTCGCCCCTACGCCGCCGCAGATATGGATGCACCATGTCACCCTGGATGGGACCTGGCCGAACGATCGCGACTTGCACCACGAGATCGAAGAAGTTCTCTGGGCGGTGCCGCGGCAACATGGCCATCTGCGCGCGTGACTCGATCTGGAACACGCCCACCGTGTCGGCGCGCTGGATCATGGCGTAGGTATCTGGATCCTCCAACGGCAATGTGGCCATCGAGTAAGCCTGCCCGCGCTGATCGCGCAGCATGTTCAAGCATTTCTGCACGCACGTGAGCATGCCCAAGGCCAAGCAATCGACCTTCAGCAGATTCATCGTGTCGAGGTCATCCTTGTCCCACTGGATGATCGTGCGATCGGGCATCGCGGCGTTCTCCACCGGCACCAGTTCGCTCAGGGGAGCATCGGAGATCACAAACCCGCCGACGTGCTGCGACAGGTGCCGAGGCATGTCAAGGATCTCGGTCGTCAACTTGATGACGCGTCGGATGACTGCACTCTCAGGATCGAACCCACGCTCGCGCAACCGCTCAGCGAGTGAGGCATCACCGTTCGACCATGCGAATACCTGGCTCAACTGATCGACCTGATCGAGTGGCAATCCCATGGCCTTGGCCACATCCCGCACGGCACTCTTGCCGCGATAGCAGATGACAGTGGCCGCCAGAGCGGCACGCTCACGCCCGTATTTGCGATAGATGTACTGGATGACTTCCTCACGGCGCTCGTGCTCGAAGTCGATGTCGATGTCGGGTGGCTCGTTGCGCTCCTTGGAGATGAATCGCTCGACCAGCAGACTCATCTTCATCGGGTCGACCTCGGTCACGCCGAGTGCGAAGCACACCGATGAATTGGCCGCGGACCCTCGGCCCTGGCAAAGGATGCCCTGGCTGCGCGCGAAGCGCACGATGTCGTGCACCGTCAGGAAATAGGACTCGAAACGCAGTGCTTCGATCAGTCCCAGCTCGTGCTCGATCTGCTTGTGCACTTTCTCCGGCACACCCTCGGGCCATCGCCATCGCGCACCCTCTTCCGCCAGTTGACGCAACCAGCTGGTGGCGGTGTGGCCTTTCGGCACGAGTTCGGCCGGATAGCGGTAACGCAGCTCGCCGAGCGTAAAGGTGCACCGGGCGGCGATCCGGGCGCTTTCTTCGAGCAACGCCTCGGGGTAGAGCTTGGCGAGCTTGTGGCGGCGACGCAGGTGCCGTTCGCCGTTGCGTGCGATCAATCCGCCTGCTTCGGCGACGGGCACGCGGTGCCGGATCGCGGTGAGCGTGTGCTGCAAGGCCAGTCGGTGCCGGACGTGCATATGCACGTCACCCGCCGCGACCAGCGGCAGGGCGATCTCGCGGCCGATCGCTTCAAGCTCGCGCATCCTTCGCGCATCGTTCGGTCCACGATGCAGCTCAACGGCCAACCAGGCGCGATCGCCGAACGTTTGTCGCACCCAGCGACCGTGAGCCACGTCGACGATCAGATCGGGAGCCCACAGAACCAACGTGCCCGGCAGACCGGTAGCCACGTCGGCGCGCGTCAGGCGATAGGACCCTTTCTCCGAGGCGCGCCGTCCCGTGGTGATGAGGCCACACAGCGACGTGTACCCTTCTTTCGTTTCGCACAACACGACAATCTTCGGGCCATCGTCGAGCTGGATTTCCGAACCGACGATCAACGGCACGCCCGTGTCGCGCGAGGCTTCCAGTGCGCGGACGATACCGGCGAGTGAGCACTCATCGGTGATCGCCAGTGCCGCATAACCACACGTCTTCGCCCGCTCGAACAACTCGCGTGCACTGGATGCGCCACGGCCGAAGGAGAAGTTCGAGAGGCAATGGAGCTCCGCGTAGGCTGTCATGCGAACCACCCGTGGATCATCCAGCCGATCTGTTCGTCGGGGGCACAGAACGCCCAGGCCTCCTGTCCCAAGGAGGTCTCGATGACGTAATAGTCGCGACAGACTTCACCGCCATCCCACCAACCCGTTTCGAGGCGCTCCGGACCAGCCAGGATGATCGGATCCCCACCGCGCAACGGAATAGGCCGTTGAAGCAGCCACGTGGGGCGTGGATGCGGCTCAACCGGCACTTCATCATGCGTGGCTTCGCGCTGAGCACGCTCGGGCCTTGGATCCTGCGTGCTGCCCAATCGATAGACCGCACCATCGCCCAGCCGCGCACGCAATCGCTCGCGCAGTTGTTCGATCGGCAATGCATTCGCCGGTCGCTCATCGAAGAGATCCCGCCCCGCCGGTACAAACGCCGGCAGGTCACGTGCGATCAGACGCAGCGCAAGCACTGGCTCGGGAAGCACGACGTGTTCCAGTCGGCCCCGTGCGAATTCAAACAACATCGCACCGTCGCGCTCCGATGCCAGCAGCCCTACGGACACATCGGTATATCGGCCATCACGATGTTCAAGGCGCAACAGAAACCGTTGAATACCGCCATCGCGGCTCGCGAGATAAGCCGCAAGATCATCGACCATGCGCCGCACGGGGAAAATCAACGCCGACTGATTTTCCACTTCATGATGCAGCTCGATACGCAGATCGAACGTATCCGGTGGGCGATACAACGCCAAGCCAGAAGGTAGGTCACCGGTCAGACGATCCAATGACGCCAACAGTTCCGCACCGAAGCGTCGACGCAGCCCATCACGCGGCAGCACTAGCACTTGGCCCAACGTGCGGATGCCCATGCTTGGCAACGCCGCGATGACGTTTGCTGGTAATCGACTCTTCTCAATCGGCACCCGCTGCAAGGCGTTGCGCAGCGTGTCCACGGATAACACCGCTTGCCCATCCGAAACCGTGGTCAGCACGTGGGCGGCATGAGCCGTTGGTGCCGCCGCCAAGCGATGACGGAATCCCAGATCGGTGAAGTCCGTCCGCAGCATGGATTCAAGCCGTGGCCACGGTCCAAAGAGGCCCATGCTCTTGCTGACTTCCAGCACGATCGCATGCGGCAACAAACTGACTTCGGAGCTATAGCGGTAAGCCACGGCAGCTAGGAACCGGTGCCATCGATCCACCGATTCGCGGTCATACGGGATCGCTTCGAATTGCGACAGCAGCGCTTGCGCCGCGCTCAGTCGTTGTCCGACATGCAAGCCTGCCGTTCGAGCGGCATCATTGGCTGAAACGATCGTGCGTGCATTGATCGGCCCGTCGACCAGCACCAACGGTCCCTCGGTGGGACGGCGTCGGAGAATTCCATCCAAGGCCAGATGCGGCAGGTAGATGCAGGCCCAAAGCATGTCTGAGCGCCATCAATGGACAGAACGCGGCAAAGGAATGGCTTGAGCTGGCACGGCCCCACCTCGGCATTTGCGCACCCAGATCTGCGGACGCGGCGGTGCTTCTAATTCCAGACGCAACGCGGCAGGCGATGCGTTGGAAAGGTGGGAGCGATCGCGGAACACGAAAGCGAGGGCCTGCCCGGTGACAGCGGCCACCTGCAAGCGCCGCAAGGCGCGATCGTCAGCGTGATGCGGCCATGCCAACACCGCGGCGCAACTTCCCGATCGCAAGCACTGCTCAGTGGCCCAGAGCACATCCTTCTCACCGGCATCGACGAATTCCACACGACGCATGTCGACACCTTGCTGACGCCAGCCCGCAACACACGGCGCATATGGCGGCGACACGATCACGACGTGGCGCTGGCCTTGGGTCAACCGCGCGAGCGTAGGTAGCACGAGGCGAAGTTCGCCCACGCCATCGACGGGCAATAGGATCTCGGACAGCGAGGCCTCAGGCCAACCGCCTGCGGGCAGCACGGCATCAAGCGCACACCATCCGGTGGGCTGGTCACCGACCGGCACCTCGGAGGCACGACCACGCCAGACCTGGCGTGCATCGAGCAAAGCAGAGAGTGGGACCACAGCGTTCATCAGCTGCCCCGCAGCAAGCCTGCAAACAGACCTTCGATGGCGAAGTCTTCGGTGGGATCGGGGTCAATCGGATGGAAGCCAGGACTGTTGGGCAGCAAGCGAATCACATCGCCCTTCCAGTGAAGGCGTTTGATCGTGAAACGGTCCCCATCCAATCGCGCCGCGACCACTTGGCCATGTAGGGCGACAGGCGTGGCATGCACCCCCACGATGTCCTGATCGAGAATGCCTTCGTCGCGCATCGAATCACCCACCACGCGCACGAGATAGTCCGGACGCAGGCGGAACAGCCACGGCGACACCCGCAGCACACGCTCGACGCGTGACTCCGAAAACATCGGCTCGCCCGCGGCGATGCGACCGACCAACGGCAGTTCCAGGGTGTCGTTGTCCATGGGATCGGCAGTTCGCACCAAACGAATGCCACGCGCGCGGTTGGGCTCAATCACCAAACGGCCCTTGGCTTCGAGCGAACGCACATGTTTGAGAACCGCACTGACGTGGCCAATGCCCAGTTCATGCCCGATTTCTTCCAGCGTGGGCGCGTCTCGCCCGCTCTCTAATCGGTTGCGGATGAACTCAAGGATGTTGGATTGGCGACTGGTGAGTTGGAGGGTCATGGCCGCCATGTTTTCACCTTTTTAGGTGAAAATAAAGCACTGAGGCACAGGCTCGGCCTGTAAAGCGCTTGTGCTAATCAATTTGGAGCTGACGCCGACGCGACACCCAGGCTGCGCGGTTTCCCCCGCCGCACCCGCGCCTCCTTTGGACATGGATTTCGACGCAACGATCCACAGGCTAGAAAGGGCGGCGGCGTGCGGCGCTCAATACGTCAGGGAAGGAAGATGGTTGACGCAGATCGACGCACGCGAAGTCGTTTCAGGGGCTTTGGCGGCGCCACTGAGGTCAGGATATCGGGGCGGGGTTCGGAAAAAGGTAATCACGGTGATATCGGGCTAAAACTGACCTAACTAACTGATTGCGAAGAATAAATTAATTACCTTTCTAAGGTAATTTTAGGTAATCAAAAAGGTAATCATTTTTCATATGATTGATTCATAAGGCTTTTATGTTTGACTCCGATTACTTTTTGTCAAGGTAATCAATTACCTTGTGGTTATCAAAAAATTACCTTTTGACATTCATTGTATAGTATTGATTTGTATTGATTTTCATTCGGTTTCGCCGTCGTGGTTACCTTGATTACCTTTTACCGAACGACCCGAACATTTTCACAGCTATACAGCGGTGGCCATCGCTAAGCGCGACCAGATCGCCGGATGTTGGCTTCCATGGCCAATCTGATGTACTTCGGCAGCCTAGCCATAGCCGAAGTCTGACAACCTGCGGACTAGCCATCAGCCATCGACACGCCGGCGGTCGAGCCCACGCGGGAATGAATGTCGTTTGTGTGGATGTGCCAGATCGCTGGTACATCTTTGCCCTCTTGCTCAGACGGCGAGTGGTGCTGACGATGGCTTGGTTATTATTGCTGCGCAACGCATCAAGGTTTGCACATGAAACAAGCACCACTCATTTCGCGCGCTGTACGACGGGTAAAGCCAGTAGGGGAGGAAATATGATCGGCATCCCTAAGACAGGCGATCTGTCGAATGCGGCCATCAGTGCCGTCTGCTTCGAAGGTTTGACGGTGACCACCACCGACGGCAAACAGGCCAAGTTGGCCATCATCGATGAAGACGGAAAAATTATTGAGTCAGGGTCGACCGTCGCGCGGGAGGTTTGGAACGTCACACTGGCCTGCTATAAAAACTTTCTGCAGGGAATGGGACACCTGCGCGTGCAGGCGTCGCCACCCGGGCAAGCTCTATTGAGCCGGCGCGTTAAAGATTGAAGTTTCCGCCATGAGGACATCTTCACCGGCGATCCAATCACCTGTTTTCCGGTGAATTCTGAGGGTTCGCGGTTGTCCCCCATGCGGGATGAGCATCATTTCCAACGACTGCTCGCCACTTTCACTTGGCGTCACTCCTCTCCTGTAAATCACGATGCGGGAGAAGGTGTCAGCGACCAATTCGCGTGCCTTGAGTCGTGCGTCGTAGTTCTGGGCGGCTATTCCGGTAACGAGCGATGCCCATGCATCAGCGGTCGCTGGAGTCTTCCGCGTCAGGTTGGCAAGTTCCGCCTCAGCGCTGGTCACCTCACGTTTGGACTGATCAAGCGCGGTTTCTAGCTCCCGTATTTTGCTCATGATGGCCATCGGTACGGCGCCATCGTCATGTAATAAGGCGTTCGTCAGTCGTTCGATCTGCGCGTCAATTTTAGCGCAGCGTGTTCGTGCTTCACTCAGCTTTTGCTTGATGGGTTGGTCCGCTGAGGTGCAATCAAGCAATGCGCTCAGGTTGAACTGATCCGAGCAATAGCTCAGTAGGGCCCGCTCGACGGGGACGACGCTTAGGCTACCGGAGACGGGACATCGGCGACTGGTTCGACCGAAGCAACAGGACAGACGTCTGTGGCTATCCTGGACCCTACCTTCCTTGTCGCGACGGCGACTCATCAGGTTTTGTGCGGCCATGGCTGAGCCGCAATAACCGCAGTAGGCGATCCGCATGCCGGTGACGATGCCCGGAATTTCACCTTTGCCCTTGCGCCTTCCTCGCTGCTGTACAACAACCTGCAGTTCGTCAAACTCATCACGACTCAGAATGGCAGGGTAATAGTCCGGTAGCGAATACGCCGTGTCATCGATGGCGAGCCTTTTTGTCCCGACGAGCGCTGGAAGTCGAAAGACTTTATAAAGGCGTATAGCGATATTACCCGTGGGGGCTAGGAAGAGACCGGCCGCGTTCAATCGGTCGACAATCGCAAGAGAGCCATGCCCGGCACGGAAGAGGTTGATGGCCATCCGGACGGCCTCTACGCGTTCGGGGACTGTGTGCCACGCGCCATCTTCCCATCTCAACCATTGCGGGTCTCTGCCACTTCGAATGAGCCCTCGATAGGTGCCTGCGATCCATTGTTCGCACTGGCGTCGAATGGCGGCCTTGACTCTTTTGCTCTTTGTGTCGCTTTCTTCATGCGCCCTGATCATCACGAGCAAGCTGTAGACCAGGTCCATGGGATTTGCCTTAAGACCCTCACGGTTGTACTCGCGGCCGTCGCTGGCGGTAACTACCGTGATGCCCGCACTGATGATTTGGGCTAGTTGAGCCTGAGCATGAATAGGTTCGGCGCGGCTAAGGCGGTCTAACCCTTCCACGACCAGCACGGAGCCGGCCGTGATCCTGCCTTCTTCCACCGCGCGCAAGAAAGTACCGAGCGCGCCTTGTTTGACGTGGCGTTGATGAAAAGCGCTTAGCCCCTCGTCGCGAAGTGATAGCGACTCATCGAGCTGTAACCCACGTTTATTGGCCCATTGCACGGCGTACTGGGTTTGTCGATCGGCGCTGCTGCCCGCTGATTGGCGCGCATCGCTGAAACGTAAATAGCTATATACCCTAACATTTGCACTCAAGTTGGCGCTCCTGGCATGAACAAGCCTATTGTATATATTTAATATCTATTGGCTGGCCAAGAGAAAAGTAACCAAAAGAGAAGGCCACCCTGCTTGGCGCTTGCCGGGCGTCCTGCCCGGCAAGTCCGTGAGGCGAGGTCGGGCTTTTCGACGGCGCATCCCTGCACCGGCGAAAAGTGATCGGCTTCCTGCCGATCACCCTGCGGGCCTGTCGACCCCACCTCACCGCCGCACAGGGGCACCGCAAAAGCAGCGCGCAACCTACGCTTGCCGTTTCTGTGGGTTGCCTTACACGCTAAAAAATCTTCGCGCCCGAAAATGCCGCCCAACCTCGACCAACGCTGGGGATGAAGCATGACCAATCGTGCGGGTTGTCACCGCATTTTGTGGGAATAAGACATCGCGAATCGGTTCGTGAGATATGCAAAGACATTATCATTCGGTCGCATCTGAAATACGTTATCCAAAACGCTTGCCCAGCTTAGGTTTTCGTCGCTTGACGCAATGCTCGCCGAGCCTGAACATCCATTGCATATGTCTCAATCTGAGGTCTAATAAGCGTTAGGTGCCTCATGCTCGTCAGAATGCCGCACAAGACTGAAAGTTACGCTGCAATTATTTGCGTGTCATTGGGGCTTGTCGTTTCCACGCTACTTGCACCAAAAAACTCGTTCTTCTTGGCCAACGCAGCCTTCTACTGGGCCTCTCAGCTTGGCGTACTGGCATTCGTCTTTTTGTTCGAGCCTCGCCCGGCTATCGTTGCGGGTGTCGCTATCGCACTTGCGACCTATCTCGCTGCGTTCGGAATTTGGGTATTCACCCGCATGCATCCTGATTCTATGGCTTGGCTGCTGTATGTCTTTTCACTGCCAGGTGCAACAGTTGGGGCAGTTGGGGTAGCAGGCGCACTTCGCAGCCGATCAACTTTACATCCATTGATCGCCGGCTCCGTGACCGCATGCGTCGTGCTCGCCGGAGTCATCCTCAATCAAGCGGCAGTATGCAGTACATTCTTTTACTGTCTCGGGAAATGAGTCACTACCTAACTACTCGTTCAAGGCGGACGCCACCGGCGCCGCTTAACTCCAGCGTTAGACAGGGTTCGCACGAATGCTGAAATCACACATGGATGCGAAAGAGAACGCTCTCATTGCTATCTCTCGTATTCCCGCCAACAGCGGGCACAGCCTTCACAAAGGCACCCCTCGTGAAGCGTTTATTCGTGAGTTTCTGCAGTCCCACTTGCCGGAGAATGTTGCGATTGGAACGGGCGAAATTATCGATGCGAGTTCACAGCCACGAGCGCAACGCAATCAATTCGACATCGTCAGCCGCCTTGCGGCTCGGCTTGAATCAGGCGTCAGGTAGCAAAGCTGATGCAAGTCCACATTCGCCAGATTGAGTTGAGTGACATGCTTGGGTTCACTACAGCAGCGCGTGTCAGCCGTGCGTTGCACAGAGGTTGGGCGGCGCCTCCCGTCACGCCAGATGCGTTCGCAAAGTACATGTCACGCTTCACACCGCCAACCAACTATGGCTTCGTCGTTGTGTCACCAGATGATGCCCAATTGGTCGGTGCAATCAACATCACAAACATCATCCACGGCGTATTTCGTAGCGGCTACGTCGGGTACTTCGCGTTTGCTGGCCACGAACGCAATGGCTTTATGGCGCAAGGGCTCAGGGCAGTCGTGCGTCACGCATTTTCCAGCTTGCGTCTTCACCGGCTCGAGGCGAACATCCAGCCCGAAAACGTGGCATCCATCGCGTTGGCGAGGACTTGCGGTTTTAACAAAGAAGGCTACTCGCCTGCCTATCTCAAAATTGGTGGGCGTTGGCGCGATCATGAGCGCTGGGCCATAGTCCGTCGATGAAGTGGTGGCTTACCCATCGTTGCATCGGATTGCCTTCTGCAGGGCTTAACTCCAGCGTTGATGCTATTTAGTTGAATTTGCGGGAAAGTTGCTCAGCTTTTCCAACTCCCCTGTGCGCCAAGTGGGGTGGCCTTCTCTTTGGCTACTTTCTCTTGGCCACTCAAGAGAAAGTAGCTCGGCCTCCGCAGGAGGACGAAAGCTTTTGCTTTAAGCGCGACTACAACGTCACGTTCAAATCCCTTCGACTTCACTCCGTTACGCTCAGGGAGAACTGAGCGGGTGCGTCGCGACGCAAACCCACAGCCCAATCAGCCCAGTGCGTAACGTCCATTTGTTAGCATGGGCGGATGCCAAGCAACGCTCTCGACATTCTTCAAACTGTTTTCGGTTACCCGAATTTCCGCGGCCAGCAGCAGGCTATCGTCGACCATGTGGTCGAGGGTGGGGATGCGCTGGTGCTGATGCCGACTGGCGGCGGCAAGTCGCTGTGTTATCAGATTCCGGCGTTGGTGCGGCAGGGGACGGGGATTGTGGTGTCGCCGCTGATCGCGCTGATGCAGGATCAGGTCGATGCGCTACGCGAGGCCGGCGTGGCCGCGGCGTTTCTCAATTCCAGCATTCCGGCCGACGAGCAGCGCGAGGTGGAGCGGCAGCTGTTGGCGGGTGAGTTGAACTTGCTTTACGTGGCGCCGGAGCGGCTGCTGACCGGGCGCTTTCTCAGCCTGCTGGAGCGCACCGAGGTGGCGCTGTTCGCGATTGACGAGGCGCACTGCGTATCGCAGTGGGGGCATGATTTTCGGCCGGAGTATCGCGAGCTGGCGGTGCTGCATCAGCGCTTTGCGCACGTGCCGCGCATCGCGCTCACGGCCACGGCGGATCCGCGCACGCGCGAGGAGATCGTCGAACGGTTGTCGCTGCAGGAGGCACGGCAGTTTGTGGCCAGTTTCGATCGGCCGAACATTGGTTATCGCGTGGGGCTGCGGCATAACGCGAAGCGGCAGCTGGCGGAGTTTCTGGAGGGCCATCGCGGCGAGTCGGGCATCGTGTATTGCCTCAGTCGCCGCAAGGTGGACGAGACGGCCGAGTGGCTGGCGGAGTCTGGGGTGGAGGCATTGCCGTATCACGCCGGTCTCGACGCGGCCAAGCGCAGCGCCAATCAAAAACGTTTTCTGCGCGAGGACGGCGTGGTGATGGTAGCCACGGTGGCGTTCGGCATGGGCATCGACAAGCCGGACGTGCGCTTCGTCGCGCATCTGGATCTGCCACGCAGCATGGAAGGCTATTACCAGGAGACCGGCCGCGGCGGTCGCGACGGTCTGCCGGCCGAGGCCTGGATGATCTACGGCCTGTCCGATGTGGTGACGATGAGCCAGATGATTGCGCAGTCCGAATCGGCCGACGATCGCAAGCGTGTGGAGCGGCAGAAGCTGGAATCGCTGCTGGCGTATGCCGAGGCGACCGACTGCCGTCGCCAGCTGCTGCTGGGCGCGTTTGGCGAGGTGTATCGCGGCCCGTGCGGCCATTGCGACAACTGCATCGAGCCGCCGAAAACCTGGGATGCCACGGTGCCGGCGCAAAAGGCGCTGTCGGCGGTGTATCGCAGCGGCCAGCGTTTCGGTTCCGGCCACGTGATCGACATCTTGCGTGGCGAGGAAACGCCGAAGGTCTTGAGTTCCAACCATCATCAGCTCAGCACCTTCGGTATCGGTGCGTCGATGGATGAGAAGCAGTGGCGCTCGGTGTTTCGCCAGCTGCTGGCCGCTGGCCTGCTGGAGGCGGATGCCGAAGGCTACGGCACGCTACGGCTGACGACGGCGAGTCGCGCCGTGCTCAGCGGTGGCCAGACGGTGAAGCTGCGCGAAGACGTGCGGCCACCGCGAGGCGGCAGCCGTCGCCGCGACAGCAAACTGGCCAGCGGTGATAGGAGCGGGGGTGGCAGCCTCGGTATCGAGGCGTACGAGCAGTCGATGTGGGATGCGTTGCGCGCGGTGCGCACGCAGTTGGCCAAGCAGCACGGCGTGCCGCCGTATGTGGTGTTTCATGATGCAACCTTGCTGGCGATGCTGCGTGCGCTGCCGGCGAACGAGGAGGAGCTGGCTACCATCAGTGGCGTCGGCGAAGCCAAGCTCAAGCGTTACGGCCGGGATTTTCTGGCGGTGATCAACGCGCAGGAATAGCCTTAGCGCCCGGTTGATGCCTGGCCGGCGTCGCCTCACCCATTCGTGCTGCGCTGCGGCGGGTACTATGTCTGCACGCAGGCAACAATTGCAGGGCATGGCCGCAAGGACTTGGCGTGCTTCGGCATGACCGTGCCGCACCACAAAGGTTTACGCAGCAGCGCGCATGAAGGGCAAGTCCACCTCATTCGATATCGCCCACCTGGCCGGGGTTTCCCAGTCCACGGTGTCGCGGGCGTTGCGCGGCAGCCCGCTGGTCAACGAGGAGACGCGACGGCGCATCCAGGTCGCCGTGGATCAGCTCAACTACAAGGTCGACAAGAACGCCTCCAATCTGCGTCGCATGCATTCGGGCACGCTGGCGCTGCTGCTGTTCGAGGATCCGACGACCGACGAGTCGCATATCAATCCGTTCTTCCTGTCGATGCTGGGCTCGATCACTCGCGCCTGCGCCAAACAGGGTTACGACCTGCTGATCTCGTTCCAGCAGCTGTCGCAGGACTGGCATGCGGATTTCGCCGAGAGCAAGAAGGCCGACGGCATCATCCTGCTCGGCTACGGCGATTACATCGCCTATCGTGACAAGCTCGACAAGCTGGTGGCGCACGGCACCTGCTTCGTGCGCTGGGGGGCGGTGCTGCCCGATCAGCCTGGTCTATCGATTGGCTGCGACAATTTTCAGGGCGGTGACGCGGTCGCCCGGCATCTGCTGGAACAGGGCTGCAGGAACATTGCGTTTCTCGGTGATGCGTCCAGCCACTATCCGGAATTCTTCGAGCGCTATCGCGGCTATGCCGACGCACTCGTACAGGGCGGTCAGATAGCGCAGACAGCCTTGCAAGTGGATGCGGAAAGCACCGAACACTCCGGTTATGAAGCGATGCACACGCTACTCGCTCGCAAAGTGGCGTTCGATGCGGTATTCGCTGCCAGCGATCTGATCGCCATCGGCGCGATGCGTGCGCTGTCCGATCATGGCCTGCGCGTGCCGCAGGATGTCGCGGTGGTCGGCTTCGATGACATCGCCATGGCCAGCTTCGTCAATCCACCGTTGAGCACGGTTGTGCAGGACACGCGCAAGGCTGGCGAGGTTCTGGTCGAAAGCTTGCTCAGCCTCATAAGGGGTCAGCCTGCCGAAAGCGTTGTCCTTCCCGCCACACTCACGCTGCGACGTTCGAGCGAGCGGGGTCATGCAGTGACCAGGAAAGCGAAGCGCGAAACGACAGGTATCCGATAAACCCGTTCGTTTGACAGCTAGATTGCCTTGCCCGAGGTTGAGGAACCTGAGGTCTCCTCCTCGATCGGCTCGCGCACGCGCAGCGTGCACAAGCCAGCGATGATCAGACTGGCACCACCCAGTGCGAGTGCCCAGATCGGCTGGCCGTGGAAGAACAGCTTCAGCAGCACACCGAGCACGCTGGCCGCCAGCAGCTGCGGAATGACGATGAAGAAATTGAAGATGCCCATGTAAATGCCCATCTTGGCAGCGGGCAGGTTGTCCGACAGCAGCGCGTACGGCAGCGACAGGATCGACGCCCAGGCAAAGCCCACGCCGATCATCGACACCAGCAGCCAGTGCGGGTCACGAATGAACAGGAACGACAGCAGGCCAGCGCCGCCCAGCCACAGGTTGAGCAGGTGGCTGACGCGCATGCCGAGCAGGCGCACCAATAACGGAATGAGCACGGCCGCCAGCACACCGACGCCGTTGTAGGTGCCCATCAAGACACCAGCCCAATTGGCGCCTTCGTTGTAGGCGATCGAGGTGGTATCGCTGCTGCCGTAAAACGTCTGCGATACCGCCGATGTGGTGTTGATCCACATGGCAAACATCGCGAACCACGAAAAGAACTGGACCCAGTTAAGCCGACGCATCGGTTTGGGCATATCGTGGAGATCGCCCATGATCTGGCGCAGGGGGCCCGTGCTGCGGGTGAACGCAAGCCAGACAAACAGCAGCCCGAATACGATTAGCCCACCACTGAGAAGGTAAAGCTCTTTCTCCAGCGCAAAGTGGATGATCAAAAAAATCATCAGCGCGCCAAGCGCCAGAAACACGACGCCGAGTTTCCAGGCACCCGAAGCATCCGCTGGTGCCTGGGCAATCGCCGGGTCGGCAAAGGATTGCAATTCGTTTGGTGGATATTCTCTGGTGGTCAGCACCGTCCACAGCATGGCACCCAGCAGCACTGCACCGCCGATATAGAAAGCAAACTTGACGGTATGCGGAAGTTCGCCCGGGGCCGCGGTATTGGCCACGCCCCAACGCGTGAGCAGGTAGGGAAGGAACGAGGCCACTACGGCGCCTACGCCGATAAACACACTCTGCATCGAGTAGCCCAGCGGTCGCTGTGATGGCGGCAGCTGATCGCCGACGAAGGCACGAAAGGGCTCCATCGAGATATTGAATGACGCGTCCATGATCCATAGCAGGCCGGCGGCCATCCACAGCACCGGCGCATTCGGCATCGCCAGCAGAGCCAGCGTAGCCAGCACGGCGCCGGCGAAAAAATACGGTCGCCGGCGGCCGAAGCGGTTCCATGTGCGATCGGAGCAATAGCCGATGATCGGTTGCACGATCAGCCCGGTCAGCGGCGCGGCGATCCACAGGACAGGGATGTCGTTCACATCCGCACCGAGCGTCTGGAAGATCCGGCTGACGTTGGCGTTCTGCAGCGCAAAGCCGAACTGGATGCCGAGAAAACCGAAGCACATGTTCCAGATCTGCCAGAACGATAGCGTGGGCTTGGCTTTCATGGTGGCGTGGTCTCTTGGGGGAGCAGGGCAATCTGCAGCTCGTGGATATCGGCGTCGTTCAATGGTCCGGCATCACCGCCTGCGCCGCCGGTGTAGTGCGCAAAGTGCTCGAGATAGCTCATGTTGAAACCGTCGTCGAGGCTGAAGCGGCAAGCGGCGCCAGCGCTTGCGGAAAACTCGCTATAGGTCGATGTCTGTATCCCGATGCTGTGTGGCATCACCAGTGGCACGCGCTGTGCGTCGCGACCGGCGCAGTCGACCACCAGTACCTTCACGGCTGCAGTGATGCCGGTGTTGATCGGTCCGTGGTCGTTGGCGTAGTTCAGCCATACGCGATAGTTGCCG
Source organism: Rhodanobacter sp. A1T4 (assembly GCF_014207185.1). Taxonomy (GTDB): domain Bacteria; phylum Pseudomonadota; class Gammaproteobacteria; order Xanthomonadales; family Rhodanobacteraceae; genus Rhodanobacter. The sequence goes on along the minus strand of NZ_JACHCP010000002.1, from coordinate 634,095 downwards.
CCAGTAGTCGCCGTCCAGCGGCGCGGCCACGCACCGGTGACGTTGGCAAGGTCGCCGACACATACAGCTGGGCTTTGCAGGGACTCGATACCTTGCGCATCGGCGCGCGTCGTCGAGATGCATTGGAGGCCAGCCCGTTTGGCGATGGACGCTGAGCCATCAATCGCGGGTTGCCGTTGACCGTTGACGTAAAGCAAAGCCTTGCCATCGACCTGAATGCGCCAGTCATCGGCTGCTGTCGTGACCACAGGCGCAGCGGGCGCCGCTGGTGCGTAGAGCGGCGCATTCTCGCGTAGCGGTGTGTCGGCCGCATGCATCGCCTTGAGCGTCACCACCGTCGTGGTGCCCTCTGTGCTGGCGTGATCGGCGACCAGCAGGTTGCCATCGCCGAGCGTCGCGGGCAGCTGCAGCGTAATCGTCTGGTTGGGTAGCGTCAGCGTGATCGAGCGGCGCGCGCCGAACAGCATCGGCACGAGCGACATCGGCAGCTTCGGTTCGATATGGCCGTCGTCCTCAAGCCCGAACACACCCTCGGTTACCGCGGCCAGATACGCAGCGACCGACCACAGCTGCCGCGGCGAGTTGACCACCGGGCCGCTCAGCGGGCCTTCGTCGACGTGCTGGCCCTGGGTCAGCAGCTCGTAATTCTCCATGTTGGAGCCATACAGCGCCGCACCGCGCATGATCGATCGCAGCTCGTGCGTTATCCGTGCCGGATCGTTGACCTTACGCGCGGCCCGCAGCGCATAGGCACTGACGAAAGGCCAGATCGCGCGGTTGTGGTAGATCGGCTGATCGGCGCGCTCGGGCCAGATCACCGGACTGCCGGCAGGCCAGGTCGGATAGTTCGCCAGTGTCTGCTGCGCGCGATCGCCGTCCGCCACACCACTGGTGATGGCCAGCGCGATGCCGAGCAGATCGTAGGTGTCGTAAGGCGTAGCGTCGCCACCGATGTAACTCATGTACATCTTGCGGTCGTCGCGCCAGAAGCGTGCGTTGATCGCCGACTTCAGCGCCGCGGCCTGCATGCGATAGTCCGCTGCAGCTTTTGCATCGCCGTGCGACATGGCCATCGCGGCGGCCATCTGCAGCGCGCTGTAGTGCAGCACATTGGTCGATAGCGAAAACGACTGGGCGATGGCGACCACGTTGCTCTGCGTCCACACTGGATAACTCTGCTCACGCCAGTCGAGGAACGAGGTTTCGCCGCGATAGAGCCCGATGTTGCGATCGAACACGTAGGCGCGATCTTGTGCCAGCGTATCGCGCAGCGCCCGGTAGACGTCCGCGGCAAACGCCTTGTCGCCGAGCAGATGGTGGGCGCCGAGAAACCACACCACGCGATCCGTGCTGATCGGCCAGCTGCCACCGGAGCCGGTGTCCTGCATCACGACGCTTTTGATGGAGGCCGATCCCTGTGCCGCAGCAGGGGCGCGGCTATCCGGTCCGCGCACATCGGAGAGCTTGAACTGCAGGCCGTTGCGTGAGCGTGCCGGATCAAATCGCCATAAACCCAGATCAATCGAGTACGACAGGTCACGCGTCCACACGTATGGCCATTTCAAGCCGGTCTCAAAACACTGGCAGGGGATGGGCTGGCCATGATCGAACGCGTTGTCGCGGATCGCGCTGACCGAATCCTGCGCGAGATCGTCCTGCGCCATCGCGAACAGGCCATTGAACAAGGTGCTGGCTGTATCGACCCGCATCGGTTGCGCCGCAATCACGCGTTGCCCATACGGCCATGCGAGCGTGTAGTTGCTTTGCGCATCGTGCGTCATCGCGACATGCACACCATGCCAGTCGAGCCCGTCCTGCCATGCGGACGCCGATGTCGTGGCGCTGGCTGCAAGCGCGGCCGTCAGCAGAATGCTCAGCATATCGGCATGGTGCGCTGTGCGGCTGTGGTGATCGGTTGCATCGATGGCTCCCTGCAGCGTGATCCCGCTGCGCCTTGCGGCTACGGCATGGCTTATTTGCCCATGGTAAACAGCGTCGCAATGCAGCAACCAGCGCCTGCATACGTATTCATGCTCGCAAATCAGCAGCGATGGCGTGCTTCAGGGCGACGGCATCGGATGCGGGGCGCCGCCTTCCAGCGCAAGCGCGATGTTTCGCGCAACGGCCGCCTTGACCCGTACATAGGTGACTGTGCCGTAGGTGTCGTGACCGCGCGACCAGCCTTCGCCGGCGCTCTGCAACAGTGCATCGAGGCTGACAAATGACGGCATGGCGCGACTATCCGTGACAACGGAAGCTGCGGCGCCGCCATGAATCTTCAGCAGATAGAACGCCAGATCCGGCCGATAGCTGCCGACGGCGGCGCTGATGTCAACGTGTACCGTGCCGCTCTGTCGCTGCACAGCCAGCGACTGGCGGAACGACGCGCCGTGCTCGTAGGCGTAGGTGCTGCCATCGTCGTCGTAATAGTCGAAGTGGGTGCGGCGATCGTCTGGAAAGATCTCGACGTCGAGCTGTGTCAAGGGTTGCTGGCCGACGTAGTCCATCACCGGCTGTGTCGGGATGATCGCGCCCTGGCGTACGAACAGCGGAATATCGTGCCAATGCGAGCTGTCGTTGACGTAGTGGACGCGCTGGCCGCCTTTGTAGAGCTTGCCGCTGAACCACTCGGTCCACGTGCCAGCGGGCAGGTAGATGTCCTTGGCGGTTTGTCCCTGAACCACCACTGGCGAGACCAGCAGGCTGTCGCCGAACATCCATGCATCGACATCGTTGCGCACCTGGGGATCGTGCGGCCAGTCGAAGGTCAGTGGTCGAACCAGGCCGATGCCATCGACATGGCGCGTGTATTCGTAGCTGTAGATATACGGGATCAGCGCGTAGCGCAGGCGAATCGCATCGGTGGCGGCCTTTTCGGCATCGCTGCCGTAGGTCCACGGCTGACGTTTTTCGCCGAAGTCGCCGTGCACGCGAAAGATCGGCGTGAACGCGCCAAACTCGATCCAGCGCGCGTAATTTTCATCTGACGGATGGCCGTGGAAGCCGCCGCCATCCATACCCCACTGCATCGCGCCTACGTCGATCGCGCTGAGCATGCGTGCGCGTTGCCCGGCCATGCTGGCGAAGCCGGTGGCAATATCGCCAGACCACAAGCCGTAGGCGTAACGCTGCGCGCCAAGCCAGAAATTGCGGTTGACCGACCATACGCGTTGGTCGGAATGCTCGCGCTGGCCGTCGTAGAGCGCACGCTGCATGTTGAGAAACTGGCCGTCGTTGCCGGTGTCGTCGGCTTCGTCGTTCCACCAGCCGACGATGCCGGTGTCGAACGAGTGTTCCAGCGTCTTGTTGAAAAACCATGTACGTGCGGTGGGCTTGTCGAAGTCGATATCGCGCACGGGCTTATGCGAAAAATAATCGTCACTCACCGGTTTACCGGCAAACCACAAGTCGTGTGCGGTGGCGTAACGACCTTCGACGGTGTCGACGTGAATGCGTGGTTTCATGATGCCGGTGAGGTGCATGCCGCGCTGATCGAGCAACGATTTCAGCTTGCCGCTGGGGCCGTCGGGAAACTTCGCCGGGTTCCAGCGGAACTCGCCGTAATCATCTTCACCCCAGGCCTTCCAGTCGAAGTCGAGAGTGAAGTTGTCGATCGGGATATGTTTGCGGCGATAGGTATCCACGATCGACAGCAACTCTTTCTGGTCGATGCTCCACTGGCTGTTGGTAAAGCCCATGGCCCATTTCGGAAACAACGGCGAGTGTCCACTGAGCCGCGCGATCGCGGCAAAAATATCATCGGGCTGACCGAGCACGATGAAGTAATCGAGATTGCCGGCGGGCGCCTGGACGTCCAGATGCGACCCGACCAGGGTGAAGCTGGTAGTGGGATTAATCACCAGAAGTCCGTAGCCGGCGGTGCTCCAGACCAAGGGCGCACCGGCATGCCCTTGTGCCCCGGCGGTGGCCAACTGGCGGCCATGCCGAAGGAGTCCTGCGGAGACGGTCTCGGTCGCGTTGTAGCCGCCGATGCCGTACATCGGATCACTGGCGGCGTGGGACAGATGCAGTTCGCCGCGAGCGAGTGAGGCAAGATCGTATTGACGCAGCAGAGGCTGGTGATCGGCATCCTCGATGCTCAACTCGCGCCGCTTTTTATCCCAGATCACATGCACCTGCGGCGCATCGAGTTCCAGCGTGGATGAATTCTCCTGCACGCGTGCAGATGGTGCTGTCGCTGCGTGCCACGTTGGATCGAGTACGAGGGATTCGGTTGCAGCCGGTGCATCAGCCAGGAATTGCACCTGCACGGTATCGTTAGCGACCAGTGCTATCGACAGCTGACCCTTTTCAAGCGGTATCTCCATGCATGCGCTGCAAGGCGCTGCACGATCCGACGACTGCGCCGATGTAGGCGAGGCCCGCGATAAACCCAGCATCAATAAGAAAAGAACCGGCAGGCAGGTGCGGAGCCTCATCAGCCAATATCCCGATTGCCGTTGTGGCATCGATTGTTGCGCTTTGGATGAATGGCCATCGCATGTCTCCCTCGAGTGCGGCCATGTTAGGCCGGACATCGAGCGAGGGTACATCGGTGCATACGTATTCATGCGGGCGTACGTCGCTTTGTGTTCTCAAGCACGATTCACCCAGTCATCAGCGAGCGGGCCGACCATAATGCGAAGTGGCCCGTCGAGGAGGCGTTGATTCGATCAGGCATGCAGTGCACTCTGCTGCAGCCAGCTGTCTTCTACGTCCCATGGCATTCCGTCGTCGAGCGGAACTGTGTCATAGCCGTATATCCATTGTATTCGTCATCCCCTGCCACTCACAGGAGTACACATGTCCCAGCACCTGGACCAACCAGACCATCTCCATCGCAGCCTGTCGAACCGCCACTTGCAGCTCATCGCCATCGGCGGCGCCATCGGCACCGGGTTATTCATGGGGTCGGGAAAGACGATCAGCTTGGCCGGTCCCTCGATTCTCCTGGTGTACCTGATCATCGGTGGCATGCTGTTCTTCGTCATGCGCGCGATGGGCGAGCTGTTACTTTCCGACCTTTCGTACAAATCCTTCATCGACTTCTCCACGGACCTACTGGGTCCCTGGGCAGGTTTCTTCTGCGGCTGGACCTACTGGTTCTGCTGGATCATCACCGCCATCGCCGATGTCATCGCGATCGCGTCCTATGCTCAGTTTTGGTTCCCGGGAATGGCGCCATGGATCCCGGCGGTGCTTTGTGTCTGCCTGCTGCTGGTGCTGAACCTCGCAACCGTCAGGCTCTTCGGCGAGATGGAATTCTGGTTCGCGCTGATCAAGATCATCGCCATCAGCGCGCTGATCGTGACAGGCCTGGGTCTCGTGGCTTACGGCTTTACTTCGCCCAGCGGACACCGGGCCAGCTTCGCCAACCTCTGGAACGATGGCGGTCTTTTCCCCATGGGTCTCGGTGGCTTCTTCGCCGGTTTCCAGATCGCGGTGTTCGCTTTCGTCGGAATTGAGTTGGTGGGTACTACGGCGGCGGAAACGGCAGACCCCCAGCGCAACTTGCCCAAGGCGATCAATTCGATTCCGGTGCGAATCATGCTTTTCTACGTGCTCGCGCTGATCGCAATCATGGCCGTAACGCCCTGGCGTCAGGTGGTGCCGGGCAAGAGCCCGTTCGTGGAGCTCTTCGTGCTTGCGGGTATTCCTGCCGCCGCAAGCCTGATCAACTTCGTTGTGTTGACCTCGGCTACCTCGTCAGCCAACAGCGGCATATTTTCCACCAGCCGAATGCTCTACGGCCTGGCTGCAGAGAATCACGCGCCGAAGGCATTCGCGCGCCTGTCGCAGGCATCCGTGCCTTCCCGGGGATTAATTTTTTCGTGCGTTTGCCTGCTGGTAGGCGCCATGCTCGTCTATGTGATCCCCAACCTGGTCACCGTGTTTACGCTGGTGACCACGCTCGCCGCCGTGCTCTTCATGTTTGTGTGGTCGCTGATCCTCTGCGCTTACATTGCTTACCGTCGCAAGCGTCCCGCTCTGCATGCAGAGTCCGCGTACAAGATGCCCGGCGGCGTATTCATGTGCTACGTGTGCCTGGCCTTCTTTGCTTTCGTCATCGTCCTGCTTACGCTACAGGCCGATACCCGACAGGCATTGCTGGCGAGCCCCGTGTGGTTCCTCTTGTTGGCAGCGGGCTACTTGCTGAAGCGCCGGTCGGTGTCGTGATCGATATTTGAAAATTATGGGGACGATGCGCTAAGTACTCGCGATAACCGTGCTCAGCGCATCGAATCCGTCCAGGCTCCAAGGCACATCATGCGGTGCGTAGGTTTGAATCTTCCTGCATATGCTCCGACGCTTGTCCCTGCGTGCGGATCACCTTGTGGATGAAGCGCAGCTTGTCGATGACTGGCGACGCCAGTGCGAACGGATAGCCGTCCGGCGTACCCATGCTGCGGTTGAGGCTGTTGAGTACGTAGGTCAGCGGAAACCAGCGCTCGATCATTTCACTGAAGGAGCGTGTTACCGTATCCACCGGGTCGACCTGCAGCGAGGGTTCGCTAGGGTTCGACGGCGCCAGCATCAGGCCGCAGGCGCTGGCGGTTTCCAGGGTGTCGACCATGTGCATGTAGTGCGCCCAGGTTTCGGCCCAATCCTCGAAGGGATGCATCGTGGCGTAGGCGCTGATATACGACCCCGCCCAGTTGGCCGGTGGGCCTTGCTTGTAATGACGCTCGATCTCTTCGCCGTAGTCGATGCGCTCGTCGCCGAAAACTACGCGGCACTCGTCCATCAGCTGACCTTCCTGCATCAGGCGCATGAAGTAGTAGTGGCCGATCTCGTGACGGAAATGACCGAGCAGGGTGCGATACGGTTCGTGCAGCCGCGTGCGTGTGCGCTCGCGATAAGCGTCGTCCGCCTCGGCGATATTGAGCGTGATCAGGCCGTCGGAGTGGCCGGTGTGTACTGGAGGTTCGCCTTGCTGGTTTTCCAGAAATTCAAAGGCGAGGCCGGTTTCCGGATTTTCTTCGCGTGACTCGATCGGCAGGTCGAGATGGCTGAGCGTGTAGAGCAGGCGGCGCTTGGCGCGCTCGAGCCTGTACCAGTATTCGCGATTTTCGTCGGACGACAAGGTGGGAATGGTCAGCGTCAGCCGGCATGACTTGCACAGTGCTTCGGGATCGTCCGTCGGGATCATCCGGTTGCAGACGTGTTCGGCGATGTAGTTCTGGCACTGCTTGTAGCTGCGGCCATTCGTGCGCGTATCCAGGCTGCGCCAGAAGCCGTTGTTGTCCGGCTCGAACGCGCTGACATCGTCCAGATCGTAGACATAGCCGAGCATATGGCCGCAGCGTTCGCACAATACGTTTTCGAAAAATACCTGCTGGTTGCAGCTGTTGCAGTGGAACGTTTTCATGAAGTTTGAGTACCCCTTTGGCCGCGTCCGGGCGAACCTTCATCCAGTCCAGTTTGTCGGCAGTCGCGCATGCTGCAAGTGAACTGCTGCGCCGACTTCGTTCACCGCTCGCCGTTCCAGGGCGAACGGACTGATGGCCTCGTCAAATCCGCTCGAATCGAGGCTGCGGTCGATAGGCTTGTGAGGTTTGGAAACGGATCACTGCGTCTGCCACTGCGCCAACGCGTCATTCGTTGCACCATCCAGCGGCAGTTCGTCCAAAGGCAGCATGGTGACGCTGACTTTCAACTCCTGTTCGCCGCCGCCGAGGATCACCCCGCGCAGCGGTGAGACGTCGCCGAAGTCGCGGCCCCAGGCGAGCGTGACGTGTTGGCTCCCGGGCAGCAGGTTGTTGGTGGGATCGGCGTCGAGCCAGCGGTTTTCGTCTTCGCCGGGGCACCATACGGATACCCAGGCGTGCGAGGCATCGGCGCCGATCAGTCGCTGCTGCCCTGGCGGCGGCGTGGTGAGGATATAGCCGCTGACGTATCGAGCCGCCAGACCGATCGAGCGCAGGCACGACACCATCACATGGGCGAAGTCCTGGCACACGCCACGGCGTCGGGTGAGCACGTCGGAAACCGGCGTAGCGACGGTGGTGGCTTCGGGGTCGAACTTGAAATCCCGGTGGATTTTTCCATTCAGCGCGATCACGCCATCCAGTAGTGACCGGCCCGGTGGGAAACAGTCTGCTGCATAGATCGCGAAGCGGCGCTTGATCCGCCCATACGGCGAGCCAAAGCGATACTGCAAGGCGGCGAGGGTGATTGGTGAAGGCGCTACGCCGGCATGGTAGTGCAGGCGATTGCGCACGCTTTCCCAGGCGGGCGTTTCGGCGAACGTGGACGGCTCTGGCGAAAACACCTCGACGATACTTTCGGTGCGCACCCACAGCTCGTCGTGTGGTGCCTCGAATGCCATCATCGCGGCGACGTTGCCGAAGGCATCCAGATGTTCGAGTTGAAAGCTCGGTTCCGGAATGACCTGCCGGCGATGCTCTAGGCACTGCTGCCGTGGCAGCTCGCGCGGCGTCAGGTGCAGCAGCTGGCGCGACAGCGCCACCGGCGCGTCGTACTGATAATGCGTGTCGTGAGTAACCCTGTAACGTGCCATATGCGAACGATAGCAGCCTCTCAAGCGGCCAGCGTCTGCCGACTGAGTTCGCCGACGTGGGTGAAGTGGCGCGCGGCCAGTACATCGGACAATTCACGCGCCGCACGCGTCGTTCGCTCGAGCAGTTCGGCCAGCGCGAGATAGACGTTCGCCTCAGGCCGCTCAAGCGTAGCCAGATCGAAGTCCGTGTATTGCTGCAGCACGGCCTGCAGCTCGTCGGCGAGTGCGTGATGGTTACCGCCGAGATCAGCAGACAACTCACCGAGGTGGATCAGCAGCTGGCGTAGCTGAAACACCACGCCATGCGGGTTGGTGTCATCGAACACCACCAGGTCGAGCATCGGCAGCAGCTCGGCCTGCGCGCGGTAGCGGCTGCGATAGGTGATGCTGCTGTCGGCCACTTCCAGCAGCCAGTCCAGGCTATGCCAGCCCTGATCCAACCCGTGATGCAGAAAACACGCGGTAGCCGATGCCATGAAGGCCAACCGTTCCAGATGACGACCGATCATCAGGAAGCGCCAGCCGTTGTCGCGCGTCATGCCATCCATCGCGAAGCCCGACAGGCCCACGCCGAGAATCAGGCTGCTGTCGAGATAGTCCAGCGTTGCGCCGAGACCGGATTTCTTGCGTGTTTCGATCGTCGGTGGATGTGGCAGATGATTGAGCACCAGCCAGTTGTCCAGCGACAGATGCTCGCGAATCTGCGTGCCGGTCCAAGCCAGGTGACGTAGGTTGGCGGTCAGGCTTTCGACGCGCTTCTCATCGCAGATAGCCGTCCAGATGGCATCTTCGGGTGTCGGCTCAGGCTCGTCTTTTTCCGGCGGCGAAAAAAGACCCAGCTCCTTGCAAAGCAGCAGTGCCGATGCGCGCGTGGCCGGTGCACCCGTATCTGTGAATCGCGTGAGCGTGATGCGCAGCAGTCGCGCGCTGTCGTCGCAGCGACTGGTGTAGCGACCAAACCAGAACAGGTTTTCCACTACGCGCGATGAAAGATTGGACGGACTACGCACCAAATTGCGCGCGGTAATCGTGTTGGCCAGCAGGCTGAAGTGACTGACCGCGACTTCGGATAGTACCCATGTGTCCTTGCTGCCGCCGCCGCGCTGCATGCTGATCATCTGCGCCACCGGCGTGCCGGCCACGCGCGCCAGACCACCGGGCATCACTGTGTAGCCCCCCTCGGTGTTCGCCGTGGCATACATGCGCAGGCCGACCGGCCGCGCGGCCAGATGATGTTCGTGCGAAATCACTGGCACCTGCGATAGCCGCACGATTTCCTGTGCCACCCATGCGCGCGGCTGCTTGCGCAGGCGCAGGATCAGCGCCGCGCGTGCCTTGCCGCGCATATCGCGCCCCAGCATCGGTCGATGCGTGGTCGAAGGGTAAGCCGGCTTGATCACCAGCTCGTCCAGATGCTCGATCACATAATCCAGTGCCGACGGCTCGCCGCACCACCAGCTGGCCACTGCCGGCATCGCCAACGGCTCGCCCAGCAGGCGCTCGCAGACGCGTGGCAGAAACGCGGCGATCGCACCCGATTCCACCAGTCCGCTGCCCGGTGCGTTGGCGATCAGCACGCGACCAGCTCGCGCGACCTGCAGCAGGCCGGGTACGCCCAGCGCGGAGTCGCCACGCAGCTCCAGCGGATCGCAGTAGTCGTCGTCGAGCCGGCGCAGAATCGCGTGCACGCGTTGCAGGCCGGTCAGTGTTTTCAGGTATACCGTCTCGCCACGCACGGTGAGATCCTGACCTTCGACCAGCGGAAAGCCGAGGTAGCGCGCGAGGTAGGCGTGCTCGAAATAGGTTTCGTTGAACGGACCGGGTGTCAGCAACACCATCAGGGGCGTCTCGCCCTCGTCATGCGGTGCATGCTGGTTGAGGTTTTGCCGTAGCGCGCGGAAAAATTCGGCGAGATGCTGCACCTTCAGATCGCGAAACAGCTCGGGAAATGCATGCGAGACGATCAGCCGGTTTTCCAGCGCGTAGCCTGCCCCCGAAGGTGCCTGCGCGCGATCGCCGATCACCCACCACTGGCCATCGGCGGAGCGTGCCAGATCCACTGCGTAAAGATGCAGAAAACGGCCGCCCGGTGGCTTCAGTCCACGGCACGGCCACAGGAAATCGGGGTGTCCGTAAACCGTTGCTGGTGGTATCAGCCCCTCGGCCAGCAGCGCCTGAGGGCCATACAGATCGGCCAGCACGGCATCCAGCAGTCGTGCACGTTGAGCAACAGCAGTGGCGAGATCGGACCATTCGCTGGCCGGTAGCAGCAACGGCAGCGGGTCGAGATCCCACGGCCGCGCCGCGCCCTGGGTCGACGCATACATATTGTACGTAACGCCGTTCTCCAGCACCTGGCTACGCACAAACTCCTGCCGCTGGCGCATTTGCGCCGCCGTGGTCTCGCGCAGATGCGTCAACAGCGGTCGCCAGTGCGGTCGCGACACGCCATTGGCGTGAAGCATCTCGTCGTAGCGATCGCGATGCGGCTGGTAGGCGTCGGTGTTCATCAATGCCATGAAGGAAACGTATGGCCTGCAGTTTAGAGAAACTGCAGGCAAGTGACAGCACGGAGTCATTATCGGTTAACGCAGAGGTCCGAGCCATCGTAGGTTGGGATGAGCGTGAGCGAATCCCAACGTCATGATCCTAATGCGGCAGGACTATTGCCATTTTCATGGCTCGCCACTTGCTTTGCATGCATGTCATCGCGTCACGAATAAGCCTATGGTCAGGACGATGCCGATGATCACGATAAGGATTCGCAGCAGCTTCTCTGGCACACGTCGCAGTAGCCATGCGCCAAGGAGTCCACCGAGGATGGCGCCTGCGGCCAGAAGCAAGGCAGGCATCCATACCAGCGATGGAGAGAAAAGAAAGACCAGCAGCGAGGCGGTGTTAATCACGGCAGCGAGCGCATTTTTTGTCGCCGAAGCTGGCCGCGCTGAAAGACCCATCAGCCCGAGCGAGGCCACCGTCATGAAACCCAGGCCGCCACCGAAGTACCCGCCATAAATCGATATGGCGCTCTGGATGACGACCGCTACCGTGGTCGGTGCCGGCTTCCTTTTCTCCTTCGTGCTGCCGCGACCAAAGGCCGACCAGGCGAACAGGCCCGTGGCGAACAGGATGAGCCAAGGCAGCATGGATTTAAACGTGTTGCTTGGCGTCCACAGCAGAAGTAGTGCGCCGAGCAGTCCTCCACTGGCACCAAGCACGCACATCATCTTGAACGACAGCGTTTCGGCATCGGCGATCAATCGCCGACCGGCATAACCGGTGGCAACCTGACCTGGATACAGCGCCACTGACGAGGTGATGTTGGCGGACCGTGCATCGAGGCCTGCAAGCATCAAGGCGGGAATGGTGATGAACGATCCGCCGCCGGCTAACGCATTCTGCGCGCCGGCCCAGAGGCCGGCGATGAAAAGCAATCCGAGGGTGGTCGCGGTCATGGTCTGAAGCATAAGCGAGGCGGTATTCGCTGTTCGATCGTCAAGGCCCAGGCGCTCCGATTATTTCGTCAAACGATACGGCTGGCTCGATACAAAGTCCTTTGCTGGAATAGTCCTACCGCCGCAGATCCAGCGTAAACGGAAAATTTGGATTGCGATCGGCCGGCTGTGCGCCGATCCTTCCCGGCGTATGACCGATGCGGAAGAAGCGGGTGAGGCGGCGGCTTTCGGCGGCATAGGCGTTGACCGGGAAATCGTCGTAGCTGCGGCCGCCGGGGTGCGAGACGTGGTACTGGCAGCCGCCCATGCTGCGGTCCATCCAGGTGTCGACCAGGTCGAATACCAGCGGTGCGTCGGCCGGGATGGTGGGATGCAAACTGGTCGGCGGCTGCCAGGCCTTGTAGCGCACGCCGGCAACGAATTCGCCGATGTCGCCGGTGGACGATAGCGGCAGGCTGCGGCCGTTGCAGGTGATTACGTAGCGATCGCCGACCATGCCACGCACTTTGACCTGCATGCGTTCGACCGAGGCGTCGACGTAGCGCACGTTGCCGCCGGCCGAGCCCTCTTCGCCAAGCACGTGCCACGGCTCCAGCGCGTGACGCAGATCCACGTCGACGCCGAGGCTGGCGAAGTCGCCGACCTTGGGGAAGCGGAATTCGAAGTGCGGTGCGAACCATGCCAAGTCGATCGGATAGCCGGCGTTACGGGTTTCCTCAAGCACGTCGGCCAGGTCTTGCTTGACGAAGTGCGGCAGCATGAAGCGGTCATGCAACTCGGTGCCCCAGCGCATCAGTCGCGGTGGTGCGTAGGGTTCTTTCCAGAAGCGCGCGATCAGTGCGCGGATCAACAGTTGCTGGGCGAGCGACATGCGCGCGTGCGGCGGCATTTCGAAGGCGCGCATTTCCAGCAGGCCGAGACGGCCGGTGGCGCTGTCGGGTGAATACAGCTTGTCGATGCAGAACTCGGCGCGATGGGTGTTGCCGGTGACGTCGATCAGCAGATTGCGCAGCAGGCGATCGACGACCCACGGCTCGATATCACCGCCGGGCGAGGGCATTTGCCGGAAGGCGATTTCCAGTTCGTAGATCGAATCGTTGCGCGCTTCATCGATGCGCGGTGCCTGGCTGGTCGGTCCGATGAACAGGCCGGAAAACAGGAACGACAGCGATGGGTGGTTGTTCCAGTACGAGATCAGGCTGCGCAACAAATCGGGTCGGCGCAGGAACGGCGAGTCCAGCGTCTGCGCGGCGCCCAGGGTGAAGTGGTTGCCGCCGCCAGTGCCGGTGTGTCGACCGTCGAGCATGAACTTCTCGGTGATCAGCCGCGTTTCGCGCGCAGTGTCGTACAAATGCGTGGTGCGCTCGACCAGATCGTCCCAGCCGGTAGCCGGATGGATGTTCACTTCGATCACGCCCGGGTCCGGCGTGACGCGGAACTGGTTGATGCGCGGGTCGCGCGGTGGCTCATAGCCTTCCAGTATCACCGGCGTTTTCAGTGCAGCGGCAGTGGCTTCGATCGCGGCGACGATCGCCACGTAATCGTCCAGCTCATCGGTGGGCGGCATGAACAGATAAAGGATGCCGTCGCGCGCTTCGGCGCACAGCGCGCGGCGGGCGATGTTGTCGGCCGATTCACCGACCGCTGGTGGCGCGTCTTCAGTGGCGGTGACATGGCCACTCAATGCGACGCCGCTCTCGATCGGCAGCAGCTGCTTTTTCAGCGCTTTGGCACTCGGCAGTTTGAGCACGGGGCGCGAAGGGTCGGGCGGAATGACAAACGGGAAATCGATTTTCCTCACCCACGGCTGCGAATCCAGCGGCAGGCGATAGCCCAGCGGCGAATCGCCGGGCACCAGATAGCAATGTTCGCTGCGCAGATACCATGGACTGCTTTTCCACTGGCCGTCGCTATTGCGCGAAACGGGCAGCACGTGGCCGACGACCTTATTTAGCCCTTGCCCAAATACCTTGGCCAGACGCTTGCGCTCCAGTGCATCGTCGAGCTTGGAGTCGATGGGGTCGACATTGATCGGCAGCTGACGTTCGCGCCACAGGTAATAGAAGCTGTCCTCGTACGCGGGGAACACATGGTCGGGCTGCACGCCCAGCGCCTTGGCCACACCGTGCAGAAAGCGCTCGGCCAGAGCCGTATCGGCCTTGCCGGGCTTGCGCTCGTCGGCATGCAGCGATGGATCGCTCCACAGCGGCTCGCCGTCGCGGCGCCAGAAACAGTTGAGCGACCAGCGCGGCAACTGCTCGCCCGGATACCACTTGCCCTGGCCGAAATGCACCATGCCATGCGGCGCGTACTTGTCGCGCAGCTTGTGGAATAGCTCGCCGGCCAGCTTGCGCTTGGTCGGGCCTAGCGCGGCGATGTTCCACTCGGCGCCATCGGGATCGTCCATCGCCACGAAGGTCGGCTCGCCGCCCATGGTCAGGCGCACGTCGAGCTTTTCCAGATCGTCGTCGATGCGATGGCCGAGTGTCTCGATCGTCTGCCACTGCTCTTCGGTATATGGCTTGGTGACGCGCGGGGCTTCCCATACGCGTTCGATCCGCATGATGTGCTCGAACTCGACCTCGCTCTCGTCGACGCCACCACTGATCGGTGCGGCCGAGGCGGGTTCGGGTGTAGCTGCCAGCGGAATATGACCTTCGCCGGCAAACAGGCCCGAGGTCGGGTCCAGACCGATCCAGCCTGCGCCAGGCAGGTAGACCTCGCACCAGGCGTGCAGGTCGGTGAAGTCGACCGTGGTACCCGATGGACCGTCCAGCGATTTGACGTCGGGCACCAGCTGGATCAGATAACCGGAGACGAAGCGTGCGGCCAGCCCGAGATGGCGCAGCAATTGCACCAGCAGCCAAGCCGAATCGCGGCAGGAACCCGAGCCGTTAGTGAGGGTTTCTTCTGGCGTTTGCACGCCGGGTTCCATGCGGATCAGGTAGCTGACGTCGCCCTGGACCATCTGGTTCAGCGCGACCAGAAAATCCACGCTGCGCAGTGGTTCGCGCGGCACCTTGGCCAGATAGCGCTCGAACAGCGGCGTCATCGGCAGCGTCTTGAGGTACGGCGCCAGCTCCTCGTTCTGTTCCGGGTCGTACGGGAACGGAATGGTCTCGGCGTAGGGCTCGAGAAAAAAGTCGAACGGGTTGATCACCGACAGCTCGGCGACCAGATCGACCTCGATGCGCAACTCGCGCGTCGGCTCGGGGAACACCAGCCGCGCCAGCCAGTTGCCTTGCGGATCCTGCTGCCAGTTCACGAAGTGCTTGGCTGGATCGACCTTCAGCAAATAGCTGAGGATCGGCGTGCGGCTGTGCGGGGCAGGGCGCAGCCGCACTACCTGCGGCCCGAGCTTCACCGAACGGTCGTAGCGGTAATGCGTGATGTGGGTCAGGGCGACATGGATCGACATGGGATCTCGATAGGCGTGGTGGGGACTGAAGGAGGCCCGCGCGGAATGATTTTCTGATGCAGCCGAATCTGTAGATCGCGACCCGACGTTGCCAAGGCTGAGTTATTGCCAGCCCGGCATCGGATCATCGGTTTGGTTACCTTACTGGTCATCGTGTGAGCAGACTATCGCGGTGCGTTTCGCGCATTCGTCCGCCCAGTCCGACACAACAAGTCGATGCGCAATGTTGTTGTACCAAGAGGTCGTGTCAGCAGCAACCGTAATTGCGTTGGACCACGGACGAACGGGGAATGCGCGGCACGTATTTCCGCTACGCTCAACACGCTTGCGCGCCGGCTGGCGCATCCTGGGGTGAGTGATGAACAGCACCGATATTTTCCTGATCGCGATGACGATCATCTTCGGCGTGCCGTACCTGATCTGGCGGCTGGGCCGCTTGGATTACTACGCACCGCTGGTGGTGGTGCAGATCATCACCGGCATCCTGCTGGGGCCGGGCATTCTCGGCGCGGCGTTTCCCGCCTACTACGCGGCGGTATTCAGTCCGCCGGTGATTCAGGCGCTCAACGGCATCGCGTGGTGGGCGGTGATGGTGTTTGTGTGGATAGCTGGCATCGAGCTGGACTTGAAGCAGGTATGGGTGCAGCGGCGCGAGTGCGGCATTACCGCCGGCCTGGCGCTGGGCGTGCCGCTGATCTTTGGTAGCGCGGCGGCTGCCGGGCTGCTGGTTTGGCGCGAGGGCTGGATCGGCGAAGCCGCGGCGCCGTGGCAGTTTCTGCTGGGTGTCGGCATGGCCTGTGCGGTGACGGCGCTGCCTATCCTGCTGCTGCTGATGGAAAAACTGGAAATCATGCGTGCGCCGTTGGGACAGCGCGTGTTGCGTTACGCCAGCCTGGATGACCTCGCGATCTGGGGCGTGCTGGCGCTGATCCTGCTCGACTGGCATCGGGTCGGCCTGCAGCTGTTGTTTCTGCTGCTATTTGCGCCGGCCGCCTGGTTATTCCGCAGGCTGATGCAATGGATGCCGGAATCGGACCGTTGGTACGTCGGTTTGATCTGGCTGGCCGCCTGTGGTTTTGCGGCAGATCGCGCCGGCCTGCATTTCATGGTGGGTGCATTTTTATCCGGTGCGGTGATCGACCGGCAGTGGTTCAATCAGGAGCATATGGATCTGCTGCGCAAACACGTGCTGCTGGTGGTGATGCCAGTGTTCTTTTTGTCGACCGGGCTGCGCACCAACTGGACGGTGGGCGGCGGTGCCGTGTTCATCGCCGCCGCGCTGCTGCTGATGGCGGGCGTCGCCGGCAAGTTGACTGGCATCCATTTGGCCGGCCGTTGGCTGGGTTGGCCGAAGGGTGATGCGTGGATCGTCGGCTGGCTGCTGCAAACCAAGGCGCTGATCATGATCATCTTCGTCAACATCCTGCTTGATCGCCACCTGATCACCAGCGCCACCTTTACCGCGCTGCTATTGATGGCGGTGGTCAGCACCATGTTGACTGTGCCGATGGTGAGCCCGCGGCTGGCGCGCGAGCGGTCGCTGCCAGGTCGGTAACATCGTTTTGTAACTTTAATTGAGTCGCCATGACATACCGCCTGCCTAGCATTCGCAGGATGTTGCGTCGGGCCTGAGGGCCGGCGTTGTATGGCGGCCGTGCGTTGTGCCGGCCGCGTCATTGGAGGCCGCAAAATGTTGAAGTTAGAACCCGCGCGATCTTTCGTGCGGCCGTACCGTGCCCGGCTGCTCGCCGCCGCCATCGCCACCGCCTTGATAACCGCGCCATGGATTGCCACCAACGTGGGCGCGACCGAAGTGCTGGCGACGCCCGCCGATGTCACCCCGGCAGGCGTTGCGCCTGCAGCCGCTCCGACGGCTGCACAGGACGCCCCGGCATCCAGTTCCAGCGCGTCGGCCAAGCAGCTCGACTCGGTAGTCGTAAGCGCCAAGAGCACGCGCTCGGCGGTGTCGCTGACCGGCAAGGAAATCCAGAAAATCCAGCCCGGCGCCAGCCCGTTGAAAGCGATCCAGACCCTGCCTGGCGTGCTCTATCTCACGGCCGATCCGTGGGGCAACAACGAGCAGAACACGCAGCTGTTCGTGCATGGTTTCAGCACGCAGCAGTTGGGCTACACGATGGATGGCGTACCGCTGGGCGATCAGCAGTACGGCAACTACAACGGTCTGTCGCCGCAGCGAGCGGTGATCAGCGAAGACGTCGGCTCGGTGACTCTGGCATCCGGTGCAGGCGACCTGTCGACAGCGTCGACCTCCAATCTGGGCGGTACGGTCACCACGCTTTCCAGCGATCCGGCCAAGGAAGCGGGCCTCAAGTTTGCGCAGACCTTCGGCAGCTACTCGGCGACGCGCACATATCTGCGTTACGACACAGGCAACTTCGGCGACGGCAACTCGGCCTATGGCTCGATCGTCAATCAGGACCAGCGCGCATGGGATTTCGCTGGTCATCAGCGCGGTGTGCAGGCTGACGGCAAATTCGTCCATGACGACAGCAATGGCAAGCTCACCCTGTTTGCCGATTACTCGGACAAGGTCGAGCCAAACGAGGACAGCATTTATCACGGCACGGCTGCAGGACAGGGCACGGTGCTGCCCTATACCCGTGCTTTCACTTATCCGAACTTTCCCTATGCGCTGGCCTACCTTGGCGCCAATGGCGCGCCGCCCGCGTCGGCGGGCAACAACTATCGCAACTACTACAGCGACGCCCAGCGCACCGATTATCTGACGTATGCCAAATACGACTGGAAAATCAGTGATGGCGTCACCTGGTCCAACCAGATTTACTACCACCACAATGACGGCGTCGGTGTGGTCGCCGGTCCGATCCAGGTGGCCGGGTTGCCCGCATTATTCAGCGTTTACTACCCGGGTCAGAACCTCAAGCAGGTATTCGGCAATTCGGGTTACGCCACGCGCACGACCGAATACGACATCAATCGTCGCGGCTTTCTCTCCAGTGTGGACTGGGTGGCCGGCAACAACCAGCTTGATGCGGGTGTCTGGTATGAGCTGAATCGTTCGGGCCAGTACCGTCGCTGGTATGCGCTTGACGTCAACGATCCAACGTCGCCGTATCAGCGTCCCAACGACAGCCTGCAGCCGCTGATCACACAGTACAACGTCGAGAATCGTACGCAGGTCGTGCAGCCGTACGTGTCCGACCAGTGGTTCATTACGCCGGAGATCACCCTGCAGGCCGGCTTCAAATCGAGCTTCCAGTTCGCCAATGGCCAGGTGCCAACGCAGCCGCTGCCGGGTTCGACGGTAGGTGTCACCCAGCTGCCGGTAGGCACGATCGATACGCGTCAGAAGTTTCTGCCGCAGATCGGCGCGACCTGGGATATCACCAGCCAGGATCAGCTGTTCGCCAACGTCCAGAAAAACACGCGCCAGTTCATTACCTACGGTGCGGGTGGACTGTCACCGTGGAGCCTGGGTAGCCAGGCCGCGTTCGAGCAGTTCAAGCAGAACGTATCGCCGGAAACTTCATGGACCGAAGAGCTGGGCCTGCGTTCGCAGCATGATTTCAATTTCGGTCCGATCAGCGGTATAGACGGCCAGGTCAGCGTCTATCACGTCGACTTCTCCAACCGCCTGCTGTCGATCAGCCCGACGCCGGTGATTTCGTCCATCGTCGGTGGTGCGCCAATCATCGCCAACGTGGGCAGCGTGACGACCAACGGCGTGGATATCGCGGGCACGTTGCACTTTGGCGATCACTTCAGCTTTTACGATGCGCTGTCGTACAACCAGTCGCAGTACAACGACAACTATCTCAGCGGCACTACGGTCGTGCCGACCTCAGGCAAGAATGTGCCGGGCAGCCCGGAGTGGTTGAACAAGTTCATCCTCAGCGCGAACTACGGTGCGATCAGCGGGCAGTTGGTCGGTGACTATGTCGGCAAGGTTTATGCGACTTATACCAACGATTTGTCGGTACCGAGCTACTTTCTGCTCAGCGCGCAGGCCAGCTATGCGATACCGGGTTCCTTCGGGATTCTGCACGACGCCAAGATCAGCTTGAACGTCAGCAACCTGCTACAGAAGAAGGGTGCCTACGAGGTGGTGGTCGGAGCGGCATCGGGAACCTACAACACTTATCCGATTCCGCCACGGCAGTTTTTCGTGACGTTCTCTGCGAGCTTCTTTTAGACCTCACCGGATCGTTCGACCGCAAAGTGTGTCAGCGCAAACATGAAGGCCTCTCCCGATTTGGGAGAGGCCTTTTGTTTTGAACAGAGTTGCCGGCAACGATTTCAGCGCACGATCGCGCTGCTGTAGGGCGGCATCTGCAGCTGCCCCTGAGTCAATGTGATGCCTGGGTTGCTTTGCTCTTGCAACGCACCGAAACGATGTCCCGTCGCATGCGTCACATCGACGGTCTGCGCTGTCCCTGAGAGGTTGTGTACCACCAGTACGCGGCTGTGTGCATCGCGCAGTTGCCACGCGACAATCTGTGGATTGGCCTGCGGCCAGTTGCTTAGTGTGCCGTCGCGCAATGCGCTGATCTGACGGCGCCAGCCGATCAACGTGGTGTAGTAGTTCAGCAGTGAATCGGTGTTGGTCTGCTCGGCATCCACCGAGATGTCGGGACCATCGCCGGCGCTGAAGGTTTTCCAGCGCGTTTCGTCGGCGCCATGATCATCGCGATGCCAGCGCATCGGCTCGCGGATATTTTCGTCGGGCTTCTGCCCGCGCATGCCCAGTTCCTCGCCGTAATAGATGAAAGGATGGCCGGGCAAGGTCAGCAGCATCGCGGCGGCCATGCGCATGTGCTGCGCGTTGCCATCGAGCTGGCTCATCACTCGATCCTGATCGTGGTTGGACAGGAAGGGTGCATCGACACCGGATTTTCCGGTCACTTTGCGATACGCGGTTTCGGTGCGATCGAGCAGTGCACCGAGATCGCCGGCGCGCTCGCTTTTGGCGCTGTCGATCAGCTGCTTGGCCAGTGGGAAATCGAATGCTGCGCTTAGCGGCTTGAAGTAGGGTGCGATTTCTTTGGCGCTGTCGCGCGCCACTTCGCCGACGACGTAGGCATCGGGTTTCACGGCATCGATACCGTGACGGAAGTCCGACCACCAGGTGATGTTCTTGGCCAGGATTTTCGGATCGTTCTTCTGCGACTTGAGGTCGAAGTAGATGTGCTGGGCCGCGTCCAGCCGGAAACCATCCACGCCCTTGTCCAGCCAGAAGCGGCCGAGTTTGATCATCTCCTGACGCACGGCGGGGTTGTCGTAATTGAGATCGGGCATCGCGCGGGTAAAAACGCCAAGGTAATGCTGGTCGCCGATAGCGTGCCATGCCGGAGTGTCGGTGGCGCTGATAGCGCCCAGGTCGGTTTGCGCATTCGACCAGCTGTACCAGTCGTGATACCGGCTCTTTGGATCAACGGCAGACTTGAACCACGGATGCTGGTCACTGCTGTGGTTGATCACTAGGTCGATGATCACCGCGATACCGCGCTTGTGCGCTTCGCTCAGCAGGTGCTGAAAATCGGCCGCCGTGCCGTACTGCGGATTGATGCCGTAATAGTCGGTGATGTCGTAGCCGTGGTAGCTCGGCGTCGGGTTGATCGGCATCAGCCAGAGGCCGCTCACGCCCAGCGATTTCAGGTAATCGAGTTTGGCCGTGATGCCATTGAGATCGCCTATGCCGTCGCCGTTGCTGTCGGCGAATGCGCGCACGAAAATCTCGTAATAGACGCCGGACGATTGTTCGCCATGTGCCGCGACTGTCCGTGCATCGTGATGGGCTGGCGCTGATGGGGTATGCGCAAAACAAACCGGTGCGCCGAGCATGGTAGCGAACCATCCGGCGAGCATGCGGTGCAGAAAGGAGCGGTGCTTTGACATATAGCCTCCCAGGGACACTAGCGGATGGTGCTACAGCAAGCCCGAATCCGCCGAAAAAAACCGGCCCCGAGGAGCAGAGCCCCAGGACCGGACGGGGAGAAGCAAAGCGGGCATCGTGAGGGACGATGCCCGGCCTGGATTACAGCTTGAGGTTCAAACCCACGTAAGACGTACGACCGAAATACTGGATCGTGCCGGTCTGTTGGGGGTTGCCGCCGAAGTAGGTACGCGTCGGCTGGTTGCTCAGGTTGAGCAACTGATAGACCACGCTCAACTGCTTGGTGACGTTATACGACGCCTGAAAGTCGAACACCGTCTCCCCGGCGAAGGTCACCAGCTGGTTGGTTACTGAAAGCTGCGTATCGGAGAGGAACGCCGAACGGTAGTTGCCCGACAGACGTGCCGAGAACGGGCCGTAGTCGTAGAACACCGCCATGCTGGCCACGCGCTTGGACAGGCCCGGCAGGCCGACATAGGTGGTGGGGCCACCGAGGGTGGTCGGGTTACGCACCGTGCTCGAGGTGAGCGCGAAGTTGCCGTCCACACCCAGTCCGCTCCAGATACCCGGCAGGAAGTGCGTCTTCGAGCCGGACAGTTCGAGGCCTCGCACCAGGCCGCCCTTGGCGTTATAGGCTGTCTGGAATTCACCGTTCTGGTAGGGCACGCCGGTGGTCGGGTCGATCGGCACGGTGATGCCGGCCGCGGCGAAATCGTAGTTGTTGTAGGTGACTTGCTGGATGAACGACTTCACGTCCTTGAAGAACACACCTGCGGTGAGCGCGCCTGACGAATCGTCAAAGTAGTGCTCGTAGTCGAGGTCGTACTGCGTGGCGCGCAGCGGGTTGAGCAGCGGGCTGGTACCGCCGTATACGTTGTACTGGCCGTTGGTTATATACGAGCCGGCACCGGCCAGCATCTGGTCGATCGGCGGGCGCGACAGCACCTTGGCGGCCGAGAAGCGCATCTGGTCGTCGTCGGTAAGGTGATAGATCAGATTCAGCGAAGGCAGGTAGTCGGTATAGGTCTTGCCGACGGTCAGCGGCGCGAAGTCGTCGCTGGTGTAGCCATTGCCATCGGTGATCGGAATGCCCGCGCCATTGCCCACCTGCTGCAGACCGTTGCTGTACTGCGACTGATGCGAGACGCGCACGCCGACGTTGCCGGTCAGCTCGTGGCCGAACACCTGGGCGTCGATGTCGGCCATGAAGAACAGGTCGTGGGTCTTCTCTTCGACCGTGCCGCTCTGGACGTACGTCCAGTTCTGGGTGTTGATGTCCTTCACCGGATTGGCGGTGATGCCGTGTGCTGCCAGGATGGCCGGTGCATTGAGCGTCAGGAAGCACGGCAGGCCGGAGAACTGACCCTTCCAGCAGGTGACCTTGGCGTCAGCTGCCGGAATGCTCAGCGGCGGCTCGCCCGCCACCGGCGAGGTGTTCCACTCCGAACCGTAGACGTAAGCCTCGCGGTCGGCCTCGTAGTTGTGGTTGTTCAGATAGACACCAGCTTCCAGCGCCGACAGCCAGGAGCTGTCGGGCAGGTCGTACTTCACGCTGGTGCGGAATGCCTTCATCTTGTCGTGATAGATGTATGGGTACACGCCGTAACGCGATAACCCCATGTCGTTGAGGTTGGTGTACAGGCCAGGGTTGGCGAACGACGCCGTGCCGATGTTGCCACCCTTCAGCATGTACGTCACCGACTGCGGCATCAGCTGCGGATTGGCCGTGCCCAAGCCGCTGTACGGATCGGCCGTGGTATCCACGTTGATGTCGTTGCTGGTCGCGCGCGACAGCGAAACGTCGGCATCGACGTGCCAGCGGTCGTGATCCCACTTCATGTTCAGGCCACCGGAGAGCACATTAGTGGTGGTCGAGTAATTATCGGCGGTGGTCTCATTGGAGAACTGGTTGCCGCCAACGCCGGTCGGATTGCTGCTTACCGTGCCGCCGATCAGTGTACCCAGTGAGCTGAACACCGGGTTGGTGATCTGCGCGTTGTTGCCGTAGAAGTTCTGCGAGCGCAGGCCATAGCCGAACGACTCGTTGTCGAATTTGGAGTAGAAACCGTCGCCGGTGAACTTCAGCTCATCGGTGGGCTTCCACACGATGGTGGCGACTTCACCGGTACGACGCTCTTCGCCGCCGTTCTGCTGCAACTGGATGCCCTCGGGCAGGTAACCCGAGGGCGAGTTGGCGCTGGAGTTCATCTTGTAGACCGCGCCATCGGAAGCCTCGCCCACGAACTGCTCGGCCACATGCGGCTGGTACATCTGCGCCACGCCCAGGCCAACACCCAGCGTATCGTCGAGGAACTTGCCCTGGTAGGCAGCGCTCAGGCGATAGCCAAGCGCGTTGGCACCAGACACGTCGTGCGCGGTGCCGTCGTAGCTGCCGCGTGCGTCGAGGTTGAAGTTCTGCTCCTTGGGAGCCTGCAGAGGATCGGCCGTCTGCATGGCAATGGTGCCGGCCACGCCGCCGGTGACCAGCGACGCCTGCGAGGACTTGTACACCGTGGCCATGTTGATCAGCTCGGACGGGTACTGGTCGAATTGGATGTAATTGCTGCCGCTGGTCGAGGGCTGCTCGCGACCATCAAGCGTGGTTTGGATAAAGTTGCCCGAGAGGCCGCGGATATTGATCTGCGATGCCTGGCCTGCGATGCGTTCGGCACTCACGCCAGGCAGGCGCGTCAGCGAGTCGGCGATCGACTGGTCCGGCAAGCCGCCGATGTCTGCAGACGTCACTACGTTCTGGATGGTGTCGGCATAACGCTGGATGTCGATTGCAGCCTCGGCGCCCTTGCTGTAGCCAGTGACCGTGATCGCGTCGAGGCTCTTGGCGAGTTTGTCTTTGCTGGTGTCTTTCTTTTTCGGATCATTGCTTGCCGGCCCACTGGCATCCTGCGGCGCGGATGCCTGGGCGGCCGGCGTTGCGGGTGTGTTGGCCGGCGCGGTGTTGTTATCGGTGGGCGTCGCCTTGACAGCAGCGGTGAAGCACATCCCGGCAGATATCAGCGCCACGGCCATCACGTTGCGTTTCAGTAGCATGTTCTCGTCTCCCCACGAAAATGTCGTTGTTGCTTGGACGCTTGCTACCCCATGCCTGTTGGCGATGGTGGCAGATTGCACTGGTTGGTGATCTCCAGCGGCGTGCCGGCATGGTAGGGCCGGCATTCCACGAGTCACCAGTTTCTGCATACGTATTCATCACGGCTGCACCAAACGACAGATCGCAGTGCAGCATGATGCGCGCTGTTCGAATTTCCGGATGAGCGATGGCTGTGCAAACGGCTTGCCGTAGGTGATGTTCCGGACATCTGCCCGATATTTCCGGAGAGCTGTTCGACCTGTACGCTCCATG
The DNA here is from genome assembly GCF_014207185.1 of Rhodanobacter sp. A1T4. Lineage (GTDB taxonomy): Bacteria > Pseudomonadota > Gammaproteobacteria > Xanthomonadales > Rhodanobacteraceae > Rhodanobacter. The sequence continues at coordinate 609,465 of NZ_JACHCP010000002.1, read as the reverse complement.
GCGTGACGCAATCGCAGCACGAATGAATACGTATGCAGACCCCTGCGTGATGTCACGAGGCTGCCGCTAAGCTGCTGCCATTCGCCGACGAGCGCCTGCATGGCACGGCCGGTTCATGTCATGGGGTTTTGTTCAATGTCCGACGCATGCTGGTGGCGCGGTGCCGTCATCTATCAGATCTATCCGCGCAGCTTTCTCGACACCAACGCCGATGGTGTAGGTGATCTGCCGGGAATCATCGATCGGCTCGACTACGTGGCGAGCCTCGGTGTGGATGCGATCTGGATTTCGCCATTCTTCAAGTCGCCGATGGCTGATTTCGGTTATGACATTGCCGACTATCGTGACGTCGATCCCTTGTTCGGCACGCTGGCGGATTTCGATCGTCTGCTCGCCAAGGCGCATGGGCTCGGCCTGAAAGTAATGATCGACCAGGTGCTCAGTCATACATCGGTCGAGCACGCGTGGTTTCGTGAGAGTCGCGAAAGTCGCGACAATGCGAGAGCGGACTGGTACGTGTGGGCCGATGCGCGCGATGACGGCAGTCCACCGAACAACTGGCTGTCGCTGTTCGGCGGTTCGGCCTGGCAATGGGAGCCGCGGCGTGGCCAGTACTATCTGCACAATTTTCTGGCAGCGCAGCCGGATCTGAATTTTCATCATCCGCAGGTGCGCGCAGCGATACTCGATAGCGTGCGGTTCTGGCTGGACAAGGGCGTCGATGGCGTACGCCTGGATGCGATCAACTTCTGCTTCCACGATCGCCAGCTGCGCGACAACCCGCCCAAGCCGAAAGAGAAGCGCATCGGTCGCGGTTTCAGTGCGGATAATCCCTACGCGTTCCAGTATCACTACTACAATAACACGCAGCCGGAAAACCTGGCCTTTCTCGGCGAACTGCGCGCATTGATGGATGGCTATACAGATGTCGCAGCGCTGGGCGAAATTTCCTCGGAGGACTCGCTGGCGACGATGGCCGAATACACTCAGCATCATCGGCTGCACATGGGTTACAGCTTCGAGCTGTTGACCGACGATTTCAGTGCGGGCTATATCCGCGACACAGTGCAGACACTCGAGTCGCAGATGACCGAAGGCTGGCCGTGCTGGGCCATCTCCAACCATGACGTGGAACGTGTACTTTCGCGTTGGGGCAAGGGCAAACCTGTCGTGCCGCTGGCCAATTTGCTCACGGCGCTGGTCTGTTCGCTGCGTGGTTCGGTCTGCATCTATCAGGGCGAGGAGCTGGGACTGACCGAAGCCGATTTGCCGTTCGATGCGTTGCGTGATCCTTACGGCATCGCCTTCTGGCCACAATTCAAGGGGCGCGATGGCTGCCGTACGCCGATGCCCTGGAGCGATAGCGCAAACGCCGGTTTCAGCGATGGCACGCCGTGGTTGCCGGTGGCGGAAGAGCATCGCGCGAGCGCCGTGAGTCGACAGGAAGGTGACTCGCATTCCGTACTCAACGGCTTTCGCGCCTTCATGCACTGGCGGCAGTCGCAGCCGGCGTTGCGTTGGGGTGATATCCAGTTCATCGAGATGGCGGAGCCCGTCCTTGCGTTCACTCGGAGTTTCCAGGGTGAGACGTTGCTGGCAGTGTTCAACCTCGCCGATGCCACCATCGATATTTGCGTGCCGGTCAACGGCTTTGCCGAGGCTCTGAGTGGGCACGGTTTGCTACAGGGCACGCTTCACGATGGGCAACTGCGTCTGCCTGGATACGGCCTGTGGTTTGCATCGTTGCAGCCGTCGGATATCCGCGGCGCTACAAGTAGCTTTCACCACACGACTGTTGAAAGAGGTTGAAAAAAAGCCACTCCGATGCGGGAGTGGCTTTTTATTTTCGCTGCAGTTACCGACTACTTGCGATCGGCTGCTGTCTTGTCCCGGGTGGCGCGGAACTCGGAGTCTTGGCTCCAGTCCGGCCACTGGTTGGAGTTGGCCAGCTCGCTTCCCAGCACATAGAGCACCTGCAGATCGCGGGCCATGCCGGTGAACGGCCAGTCGGCCTGCCACTCGTCGCCCTGCTGGTGGTAGCGTTTGGCGGTGTAGTCGTCTTCGGCGGCCTTGCCGGCGGCGATGCCGCCAGCAACCCAGTCATTACCCGAGCCGAAGGAGATCGCCGGCACGCCGCGCTTGGCGAACGAGAAGTGATCGGAGCGGAAGAAGTGACCGGCTTCCGGCTTCGGGTCCGGGCTGTAGACCATGCCGAATTTTTTCGCGTTGGCGATCAGATCGTCCAGTAGCCCGAGTTTGGCGCTGCCCGAGATGGTGAAGTTGCGCGACGGGCCGTGCGGATCGAGCGCGTCCATATTGATCACGCCAACGGTGGTGGCCAGCGGATACAGCGGCTTGGCTGCGTAATACTCCGAACCCAGCAGACCCTTTTCTTCGGCGGTGACGTTGAGGAATACCACCGAGCGTTCCGGTCGTGGCGCCTTGGCAAAGGCTCGACCCAGCTCGATCAGCGCTGCCGTGCCGGTGGCGTTGTCGACGGCGCCGTTGTAGATGCGATCACCTTTCGCATCGGGCTGGCCGACGCCGAGATGATCCCAGTGCGCGCTGTAGATGACCGTTTGGTCGGGATGTTTGCTGCCCTCGATGCGGCCGACGATGTTGTGCGAGGTAATAACTTTGGAATCGACCTTGAAATTGGCCGAGAAACTCTCGCCCTTCAACGTCACCGGCTTGAATTCGCGTGTCTGTGCCTGCTTTTTCAGCGCCTCGAAATCGAGTCCGGCGCGCTTGAACATATCGACGGCGAGGTCGCGCTGGATCCATGCTTCCAGCTGCGGATGCACCGCGGCCGGCTTGTCACGCACGATGTCGAACATGGTAATGGTGTTGGAGTTCTTCACCGTGTTCCAGCCGTACGAGGCCGGCGCGGTTTCGTGTATCACCAGCATGCCCAGCGCGCCCTGACGCGCGGCTTCCTCGTACTTATAGGTCCAGCGGCCGTAGTAGGTCATCGCCTTGCCGCCAAAGTCGCCGACGCCGGTTTCGAAGTCGGGGTCGTTGATCAGCACCACGGCGATCTTGCCGTGCAGGTCGACACCCTTGAAATCGTCCCAGTGACGCTCCGGCGCATTGACGCCATAACCGATGAAGACCAGCGGTGCGTTGGCAATCGCGACGGACGTCGAGCCGTCCATCGGCGCACGCACCGCGATCTCGTTGCCCTGGGTCAGTGATTGCGCCTTGCCGTCGATCGACAGGCTGAGTGCGGGTGTGCCGATGATCTCGGTGCGCAATAGCGGCACGGCCTGGGTCCAGGCGCGTTTGCCGTTGCTCAGGTCACCGCCGGGCTGCAGGCCCGCGGCCTTCATCTGCGAAACGACGTAGTCGATTGTCTTGGTTTCGGCAGGCGTGGCCGGGCCACGACCTTCGAACGCGTCCGACGAAAGTACCTTGTCCTCTTCGGAGAGACGATGTGGATCGAAGGTCGGTGAGGGGACGGCAGCAGCCATCAGAGCCGTCGATACGGCCAAGGTGAGCGTGGAAAGAATCAGTCGTTTCAAGAGCAGCTACCTGTCTGTGGAATCCGCATCGATAGTAGGCAACTGACCAACGCGGGTCTACCCGTACGAGGGGGTGCCTTCGCGGCCAAGGTGATAAGGCGGGTTGCGCGCAATGATGTGCACGAATCGTCAAGCCTCTGATCCGTTATGCTCCTACTCATGCTTTCATTTTTCTTTTGTCGATCGAATTTGCCGTGCCACTTGACGGGCACATGGCGTGTTGTCGTCCGATGAGCCGGTTAACAAAATCCCGGCAAAGCAACTCAAATGCTCCGCGTCAGCGTATGCAGATGGCCGATCTGGCGAGGCTGGCCGGCGTGTCGACTTCAACGGTGTCGCGCGCACTGAGCGGTAGCGCCTTGATCAACGAGGAGACGCGAGAACGCATACAGGCGCTCGCTCGCCAGTTCAACTACACCATCAATAGCGTTGCGACCAACCTGCGTTCCGGCGTCAAGCGCACGATCGCTGTCGTGGTTCCTTATGAGATGGCCAGTCGTCAGAGTTTTGCCGATCCGTTCCTGCATGGAATCATCGGTAGCCTTGCTGATGCGCTTACCGAGCGTGGTTACGAGATGCTGCTGTCGCGCATGGATGCTGATCGGCTCGACATGGCGGCGGCATTGATCGATGGCGGCCGTGCCGCAGGGCTGATTTTGATCGGGCAGTGGCGTCATCACGATCAGCTGAACGCCATGGCAGAACGTGGTTTGCCCATGGTGGTTTGGGGCGCGCGCCTGCCGCATCAGAATTATTGCATTGTGGGTGGCGACAACGTCCTTGGAGGCCGTCTGGTGGCTGAGCATCTGCTTGCTCAGGGCCGTCGACGTATGGTGTTTCTCGGTGATGCGGGTCTGCCCGAAGTCGCCCAGCGCTATCGTGGTTTTGCACAGTGCCTGCGCAAGAACGCATTGCCGCTGCTGGAACAGCAGCGCGCAGCGGCATCGTTTCTGGCCGACAGTGGACGCAAGGCAATGCTGGCCTTGATCGATGCCAACCCGACGCTGGATGCAGTTTTCGCCAGCAGTGATCTGCTGGCGATGGCTGCCATCGGCGCACTGCGCGAGCGAGGTCGTCGCATCCCGGCGGACGTCGCCGTAGTGGGCTATGACGACGTTGAGCTGGCGGCGTATTTCAATCCACCCATCACTACGGTGCGACAGCCCATCCATGAAGCCGGTGGGCGGCTGGTGGAGACGCTTTTGAGCTTGATCAAAGGGCAGTCTTTGCCGGTCTCGGCTCCGCTGGAAACCCAGCTGATCGTGCGGGAAAGCAGTCAGGCGACAGCTGCGTACTGACGCAACGCAATATTTTTGCTGAATCGATCAGGGGCGATGTAGTGAGTTCTGGTCGACGCTATGCCGACTGCAATCGTTCCCATGACTGGCATTTTTCCGTGCCAATATTTTCGTAGAAAGTACTTAATAGAAGCTTTTTTGTGATGTTGCAGCGCAAATTGCAATCGATTGCATTAAAGTCGAGCATGCTCCCCGGGGATCGAAACACTAGGTCAGGCACGCGCGAAGTCGAACGCATGCCTGCTTCATAACTCGAAGGGGATGCGCGATGAAAACTGACGTGATTCGCAAGCATGTGCTTGCAGTTGCTGTGATGCTGGCCTTGATACCGGTGGCCGCGACGGCGCAAAGCACTTCAAGCGGAGAACCAGGTCCGCAGGCGCCTGGCAGCACCAACGGATCAGATCAGGGCAAAGCCAGTCAGAGCAAGCAAGAGCTGAACAAGTCCGATCACAACAAGGCGGTCAACCTGGACGAGACCGTGGTCACCGCGTCGCCAGGTGCACTGACCAAAATGGGCTCCAGCGTTTCCGTCAGCTCGCTGGAGGCCGATCAGATCAGCGACAGCGGCCTGCAGAACGCTGCAGACATTCTTCGCAACATTCCCGGTATTCGCGCCGAGTCCTCCGGCGGCGACGGCAATGCCAATATTTCGGTGCGTGGCCTTCCGGTGGCTTCCGGTGGCGGCAAGTACGTGCAGTTCCAGGTCGATGGCATGCCAGTGCTGGAATTCGGCGACATCTCTTTTGCCACGCCTGACACTTTCCTGCGCCCTGACTACAACATCGATCATGTGGAGGTCGTCCGCGGCGGATCTTCGTCGGTGTTCGCCAGCAACGCACCGGGTGCGGTGATCAACTTCATCACCAAGACGGGTGAGCAGCAGGGCGGCGACATCGGCATCACCACCGGGCTCAACTACGATGCCAAGCGGCTGGACTTTGACTACGGTCAGCCGATTTCCGACACAACGCGCTTCCATATCGGCGGCTATCTGCGTGACGGCACCGGTCAGAAGGACGTCGGCTACGACGCCCAGAAGGGTGGCCAGCTGATGGGGAATGTGACTCACGACATCGATGGTGGATTCCTGCGACTGAATTTCCAGTTGCTGGACGACAAGTCGCCGGTGTATCTGCCGGTACCGCTGTCGATCACCGGCAGCAACAGCAACCCGAGCGTGAACTCGCTGCCCGGCTTCAATATCCAGAGCGGTGCGCTGCAGTCGCCGTACTTCCTGCACGACCTCGCGGTCGGCGCCAATGGCGACCGGATCTTCACCAACATTTCAGATGGTTACCATTCCAAGGTGGCCGCCATTGGCGGCCTCGGCGAATTCAGCCTCGGTGATGGCTGGAAACTGGATGAGCAGTTCCGCATCGCCAACAACTCCGGTGATTTCGTCGGGCCGTATCCGGGCTCGGTGCAAACTGCTGCGTCTGCAGCCCAAGCTCTCGGTGGTACCGGCGCCACGCTGGCCTATGCCACCGGCCCCAAGGCCGGGCAGGCCGTCAACGCGGCCAACGTAGGCGGCAATGGACTGGTCTCGAACACGCTGTTGTTCAATGTGTCGCTGCCCAACATGAACAATGCCACCAACAACCTCACCCTCAAGCGCTCGTTCGATACGAACAACGGCCCGTTGAACCTGCTGTTCGGCTATTACCATTCCGATCAGACCATCGAGCAGGACTGGCACTGGAACCAGTATCTGGAAACCGTGCAGGGCAAGGACGCGGTGCTGCTCAACGTCTACAACGCGGCCGGTCAGGCTGTCACGCAAAATGGTCTGGTGGCTTATGGCCAGCCGGTGTTCGGCAACTGCTGCACTCGCTATCTGGACGTCGACTACAAGATGGATGCGCCATACCTGTCGCTGAGCTGGCAGCCGGGCAGCTGGCAGCTCGATGGTGGCGTGCGCTACGACTATATGAAAGCCAACGGCAGCTACGCGAGCGCGTCGACCGTCCCGCTGGATGTTAACGGCGACGGCATCATCGAAGCGCCGGAGCAGAACGTTCAGGTGGTCAATCTAGCCAATGCCTCGCCGGTGAATTACGACAAGAAGCACCTGGAATACTCCTTTGGCGCCAACTACCTGATCAACACCGAGGTAGCCCTGTTTGCGCGTATCAGCGACGGCGCTCGCTTCAACTCCGATCGATTGCTGTTCGGCGGCGGCGTGCTACCTGATGGCACGGTGCCGTCGGCGGTGGCGGTGAACGTGGTGAAACAGGACGAGGTCGGCGTGAAGTGGAGCACGCAGCACACCAGCTTGTTCGTCACCGGTTTCTACGCGACCACTCAGGAGACCAACCAGGACGTCACGATACCGTCCAATCCGATCATCAATCGCGACTACAAGTCCAAGGGCGTTGAGGTGGAGGGCTCGCTTGACTACGGTGATTTCAGCGTGCGCGGCGGTGTGACCTACACCGACTCGAAGATCACCAAGGACGAGATCACTCCGGACGACGTCGATGACGAGCCGCAGCGCCAGGCGCACTGGGTGTGGCAGCTCAATCCCAGCTATCGCTTCGGCCCGGTAACGGTCGGCGCCACGGTGATTGGCACCACCAAGTCCTACGCTGCTCAGCCAAATGGATTGGTGATGCCGGGCTATACCCAGGTCAATGCGTTTGTCCGCTACGACATCACCCCGCGCATGACCGTATCGCTGCAGGCGGACAACCTCTTCAACGCGGTCGGGTTGACCGAAATCGACCAGAGTCCAGGCGGCGTGACCACCAACGGATTGAACACGGCTCGTTCGATCCTCGGTCGAACGGTATTCGCCAGCTGGCGCTATAGCCTGTGAGTGAAGCGCAGCACCAGGAGACGTTCGAGCTGGCCGCGCTGCGTCAGCGATTCGTCTCGATGTTTAGCGTCGCGCGTCGGGCCGCTGCCGAGCGACAGTTCGATCGGGTCGGGCCGGCGTTGGCCGAGCGGCTTGCCGCGGTATACGGCGGCACCGCCGGATTCGGCGAATGGATGGCTACGGTGTATGAGGACCTTGGTCGGCTCGCGGCAACCCGATCCGCTGCGCTGGTTGCGCTGGACCAGCAACGTGCGCTGCAGCCGGACTGGTTTTTGCGGCAGCACATGGTGGGTTATTCGGCCTACGTCGATCGATTCGGCGGCACGCTTGCCGGTGTGGGTGAACGTATCGACCACCTGCGAGCGCTCGGTGTGGACTACCTGCATCTTCTGCCCTTTCTGCAGGCGCGCCAGGGCGAGAGTGATGGTGGGTTTGCGGTATCCAGCTTCGAGCACGTGGAGCCGGCATTGGGAACGATGGACGACTTGGAGACGCTGGCATCGCAGCTCCAGGAAGCTGGCATAAGCCTGTGTGCCGATCTGGTCCTCAATCATGTGGCCGATGATCATCCCTGGGCGCAAGCGGCGGCTGCCGGTGATGCGGCGATGCGCCAATTTTTCCACGTGTTTCCCGATCGCATCCTGCCCGATGCCTACGAGGCTACGGTGGGGGAAGTGTTTCCCCAGGCGGCGCCAGGCAACTTTAGCCAGGTACCGGCCATGGGCGGCTGGGTCTGGACGACGTTCTATCCGTTCCAGTGGGATCTCAACTACGCCCACCCACCCGTTTTCGCGGCGATAGCGCACGCGCTGCTGCAACTGGCCAATCGCGGTGTAAAAGTTTTTCGGCTCGATTCCGCACCGTTCCTTTGGAAACGTCTCGGTACCCTCTGCATCAACCAGCCTGAAGTGCATCAAATACTCGCCGCGCTGCGTGCTTGCGTGGAATTGGTCGCTCCGGGTGTGTTGCTGAAGGCCGAAGCCATTGTGCCCACAGAGCAGGTAAGCGCCTATTTCGGTCGCGATGAACTGCGCGGGCGCGAGTGCCAGCTGGCGTATCACAGTGGTTTGATGGCTTCTGCGTGGGCGGCACTTGCCGAAGGTCACGCCGGGCTGCCGAAGCAGCTGCTTGCCGACACTCCGCCACCACCGGAGGCGTGCGGATGGGTGACTTATGTGCGCTGCCACGACGATATTGTGTGGGGTGTGTTGAGGCCACTGGCGGAGGCTGCTGGTGAAGATTTTTCGCGGCGCATCGGTGCGGCAGCGGCCTATCTGGAAGGTCGCACACCCGGCAGTTTCGCGCGCGGTGCAGCTTTTCAGACGCTGGATGGAGAGGGGGTGCACGGTAGCAACGGCATGGCTGCTGCTCTGGTCGGGCTGCCAGAGCATATGCTGGACGACATCCAGCCCGCAGCGTTGCGCCGTTACGTTTTGCTTTACGCGCTGGCCTTCTGGGTCGGTGCTGTACCACTCATCTATATGGGCGACGAGTTGGGTCAGTACAGCAATACGGATCCGGCTGACGCTGGGCGCGTAGCGCTGGATGGTCGCTGGTTGCAGCGCCCAGCGCTCTCTACCGAGGCACTGGCTGCGCTGTCGAGTGGGCGAGGTGTGCCAGCTGCCACTTTTGCCGCGCTAACGGCGTTGGTCGCTGCACGTCGCCACCAGCATTGGCCGAGTGCCAGCAAAGTGTCGGTCGTTGCGCACCCGAACCCCGGTCTGCTGATAGTGCAACGTGGGGACGAGACGCTGGGCATATTCAATTTTTCTGCCAGCCACGCGATGGTCGATCTGGAATCGTTGGGGGTAGGGACTGGATGGTCGGATCTGTTTGCGTCAGGTGCCGATGTGATGACATCGCGTGACCTGCGGAAGCTGCAACCGTGGGCTACGCTGTGGCGGAGCCGCACACATGACTAAGTTGATGCAGAGCATGGCGCACCGGACAGGTCTGCTGCGTCAGTGCACGCTGGCGTTCTGTTCGATGAGGCGGTGGAGTTCGCCAGCCATAGTGGTAGCCGGCGCGGCGTCTTGCCGGCTGAGATGGTGCGCTCCGAGCCTTGGCATGTCTCCGTGGATGACGCTACATCGGGTGATGTTGAACTGGCCATTACCTTTGGCTCCGGCACGATTGCATCTACACAACGGTCGACGGAGTAGATAGAGAATGTCCACACCCAAGCCTCGTCTGCGTTTCTGGCAGATTTTGAACATGAATGTCGGCTTCTTCGGCATCCAGTTCAGCTTTGGTCTGCAGCAAAGCAATATGAGCCCAATCTACAAATACCTGGGTGCACACGACGGCAGCCTTCCATATTTGTGGCTGGCTGGGCCAATCACCGGCCTGTTGGTGCAGCCGCTGATCGGAGCAATGAGCGATCGCACCGACTCACGGCTGGGCCGACGCACACCGTATTTTCTGATCGGCGCGCTGATCTGCAGTGTATGCCTGCTGGCGATGCCGTTCAGCCCGACGCTGTGGGTGGCCGCGAGTCTGCTGTGGATACTGGACGCGGCCAACAACGTGACGATGGAGCCGTATCGCGCGTTTGTCAGCGATCGCCTGGACAGCTCGCAGCACGCGGTGGGTTTTCTCACCCAGAGCGCCTTCACCGGGCTGTCGCAGACGCTGGCCTATCTGACGCCATCGCTGCTGGTGCTGTTCGGGATGAACGTGGCCGCGCGCAACGCGCATGGCATTCCGTATGTGGTGGTAACCGCGTTCGTGATTGGTGCGCTGTTTTCGGTGGTGTCGATTGGCTGGTCGACGCTAACCACACGCGAGTTGCCATTGTCCGATGAAGAGCGCCAGCGTGTGCGCGCGGCGCCACGATCACTGGCAGCCACGCTGGGCGAAATCACCTCAGCCGTAAGACAGATGCCATCAACCATGCGCCAGCTGGCGGTAATGATGCTGTTCCAGTGGTACGCGATGTTCTGCTACTGGGAATACGTGCCGTTGTCACTGGCGCGTACTTTGTTCGGTAGCACCGAGGCGGACTCTGCTGGTTTTAGCCACGCGGTACTCATCAATGGCCAGATCGGCGGCTTCTACAATTTCGTGGCGTTCGTGAGTGCTTTTGCGATGATCCCACTGGCACGCCGGATAGGCCCGCAGCGCCTGCATGCCGCTTGCCTTACGTTGGGCGGCGCGGGTCTGCTGGCACTGCCGTTGATTCACAGCCAGCTGCTGCTGTTCGTGCCGATGATCGGGCTGGGGCTTTCGTGGGCCAGCACGATGGGCAACCCGTACGCGATGCTGGCTGGCAGCATTCCCCCCGAGCGAGCAGGGGTCTACATGGGTCTGTTCAACATTTTTATCGTGGCGCCGATGCTGCTGCAGATCATCACAATCCCACTGCTTTATCACGGAGTGCTGGCAGACAACCCGGAAAACGTGATTCGCCTGGCCGGTGTTGGCCTGTTGTTGGCTGCCGTGCTGGTGCTGCGTGTGCGAACGGGCAGTTTTCGTTAGCTTGGCGACATGGCCGTATAAACGTCCAATTTTTCTGGCCAATCAGCTGATGGCCTCAGATGCCGGCGTACCACTCATAGCCCTGGTCTTCCCAGTAGCCGCCGTTGCCGCTGCCAATCTTGGCGAAGGTATCGACCAGCTCGATGCTTCCTATGTACTTGGCCTGCTTGTAGCCGAGCTGCCGACCCACGCGCAGACGCAGTGGCGCGCCGTTGGATACCGGCAGCGGCTTGTCGTTGAGGTCGAAGGCTAGGAGGGTCTGCGGATGCCGCGCTTCCCGGATGTCGACGCTTTCGTAATACGGGGTGTCTTCGTCCATATTGTCCAGGCAGTGGAACACCACGAAGCGCGCCTTCGGATCGACGCCGACGTGATCGAGCAGGGCCGACAATTGCGTGCCCTGCCATTTACCGATGGCGCTCCAGCCTTCGACGCAGTCATGCCGCGTGATCTGGGTACGGTTGTCCAGTTTCTTTAAATCATCAATGGAGAACTCGCCCGGCTTCGTGACCAGGCCGGTGACCTTGAGCTTGTAGTCGCGAAAGTTGTTCGCCATCAATGCCTGATATTCGGGTGTGTCCGGCATGGTGGTGCCGTTGGGGTGAAACGTCGGCGAGATGTCGGCCTCGGTGTACTCCTTGGCCATCGCGCTGGACGGCGACAGCAGCGCTTGCACGCGGCGGTTCAAGCCCTGGGCCTTGCCCAGTACTTTCGGTCCCCAGCTACTCTGCGAGATCTTGTCGCAGCCGGCGACCAGCAGGCCGGCGGTGCCCATGATGGCCATGCGCAGAAACGTTCGGCGATCAGTCATGGGGCGCCTCCTTTATCACGGCAATCGGTTCGGGCCCAGCCACTTTCACTGGGTCCACGTCCACCTTGTAATAGCCGGTGATCATGCCGCGCAGCTGGTTGAATGCACCGCTGATCAGCACCTCGAATACGTGGATCAGCACGAACGCGACGAAAGCCCAGGCGATGATGAAGTGGATGGTGCGAGCTGCCTGCCTACCGCCGACGAACTCCACCATCGGCGACAGCACGGCATCCATCCGTGGCGACATCGCCAGTCCCATCAGCACGATGCCGATGCCGAAGACGAAGATCACGATCAGATATGCCAGTCGCTGCAGGATGTTGTAGCGCAGTGCTTCCTCACCGTGTGGATGCTTGAAGCGCACATGGTCGGCGATCGATTTGCCTATGCCACGCCAATCGGATTTGGTTGGCCAGAGGTCCCGCTGTACGTGTTTCCTGGCCAGCGAATAGCCGATATAGCAAATCCCGTTGAGTACGAAGATCCAGGCAAAGAAGAAATGCCACTGCCGGCCCATCGAGAGCCAGCCCGGGCCGGGCACCGTAAGCCAGGAGGGAAACCCGCGCGCGATTGGCGTGCCATCGGGGCCTTTGGAAACACCGAGTAAGCCAGTGGTATTGAATTCGTGCTTGCCGATGCGGGTGATGCCGACCAGATTGCCGCTGGCATCTTCGCGGGCTTCCAGCGACAGCAGTGGTTTGTCCGGATTGTTGTAGTTGCCCCACGCCAGGCTGGGATGCGCGTTGAAAATCTGCAGCCCGCTGAAAAACATCAGCGACAGGCTGATCACGTTGATCCAGTGCATCAACCGGATCGGCAGCGAATGGCGGTAGACCAGACGTTTTGATTTCGCGGGCGCGGGAGGCGCGATTATCTGCGCGTCGGCAACGATCACGTTTTCAGTGGTCATGGCATGTGCTCCCGATCAGCAGGATGAGCGGTTCGGTTCTTCAGCACAGTGTGCGCTTGCCAGGGTCTTGCCATGAAGATTTCTCCGCAATGCGCTCTGAAACGTGCTGTCTGGCTGAATGAGCGGCCGAACGGGTCACTTTGACGACCGAAATCCGACGGCTTCCTTCAACCATTTCGTTTCGAACGAGGCAGAGGTTACTTTGTGCAGTAGATTGAATTTGTCTGCCACTCAGCCTTGGTGAGCATGGTCGTGTTCGTCCGCCGGGGCATGGGCGCATGCCACCCAGGATGATTCGCCGACCAGGTAATGCTCTTTTTTCCAGATCGGCAGACGTTGTTTGACCTGGTCGATGATGTAGCGACAGGCGCGGAACGCCTCATCACGATGCGGTGAAACCACGCCGATCCACACCGCCGTATCACCGACCGCAAGGCTGCCCACGCGATGCGCGCAACGCGCATCGGCGATGCCGAAGCGTTGCACGGCTTCGTCGATGATGCGTTCGCCTTCGCCGATCGCCAGCTCGTTATAGGCCTCGTAATCCAGACCGCTGACTTCGCGGCCTTCGTTGGTTTCGCGCACCCATCCCTCGAACACGCAAAAACCGCCGCAACCGGGTTGCTGCAATGCCTTTCGCAGCGTATTGGTATCGACGGGCTGCGCGGCAATCGTGACGCGGCTCATCCGCCGGCCACCGGTGGAATGAAAACGATCAGATCGCCATCGGCAAACGCCTGCTGCCAGTCACGGAACTGCGCGTTCACGGCGACTTTCAGCTGTGCGATATCGAGCCGGAAGCCGTGCCGCTGGCGCAGTTCGCCATATAACGCGGCGAGCGAATCGGCATCGCTGGTGATGGTTTCGCGGCCTTGCCCGGCCTGCTCACGCAGTTGTGCGTAGTATTCGACGGTAACGGATGTCATGGCAGTGTGGCTCGCAGTGTGGCCAGTTCTTCGGGCGTATTGATGTTGTCCAGCGCATCGGCCGCGTAGGGTTGCAGCAATTGCGTGTCGCCCTGAATCAGCGCTTTGCGTGGGCAGCTCCGACCCTCCTCGACGCGTGCGAGAAGCTTGGCGCGGCTGGCCGGTTCCCATAAAGCGCACAGTGGCTCAGGAAGCCCATCATGACTGCTGACAAAAGCGGTGGCTTCGCGTTTCGGATCGCGCGCTTGCAGCAAATGCTGCAAGGTCGCAGCATCCAGTCGGGGCAGGTCGCAGGCAACGACCAGCCAGGCGACGTCGGGATAAAGCGCCTGCGCGGACAGGATGCCGGCCGCTGGGCCGGCATCTTCATAGGCATCGACGATCTGCGGCAGCTCGCGGCGTAACGGTTCATTGCGCTGATCGTTGCGTATCGAAATGAATACACGGGGGAGCACCGACGCCAGCAGGTGGTAAGTCCACAGCAGTTGCGGTTCGCCGTGGTAGTCGATCAGCGCTTTGTCGCGCTGCATGCGTTGGCTGGCACCACCGCTGAGTACGAGGCCGTAGACGGTTGTTGTTGAATCGGTCGATGCATTCATGACCGGCCAGTCCCTGCATCTACATCGCGTTTGCCGCCTGACTTGTGCAGCAGGCGCACGTCGCGGATCACTATGTCGTGCGACATCGCCTTGCACATGTCGTACACCGTCAGCGCCGCGATGCTGGCGCCGGTCAGCGCCTCCATCTCCACGCCCGTGATGCCGTGGCAGGCGACTTCGCAGACGATTACGATCTCGTTGTCCTCGACGGTGATATCCACATGGCAGCGTTGCAGCATCAGTGGATGGCATAGTGGGATCAATTGTGGCGTGGCCTTGGCGCCCATTACGCCGGCCAGGTTGGCGGTGGTCAGTACCGGACCTTTCGGCGTCATGTGGCCGGCCTCGCGCAGTTGTGCCGCCACGTCAGCAGGTAGCAACACCCGTGCCTGCGCGCGCGCCACGCGCTGCGTTGCGGCTTTGGCGCCGACGTCGACCATGCGCGGCTGGTTGTCCGATCCCACGTGCGAGAGCATTCAGCCTCCGATGAAATACATTTCAATTTTCTTGTGATGGTGAGCTTGCGGCGTGGCGCGTTCTTCGCTGTAGCGATCCGTGCGCTGTAGCCAGGCGTTACGCATCATGTCGAGCAGTTGCTCATCCGAGGCGCCGCTGCGCAGCGGCGTCTTCAGATCCATGCCGCGTTCGGCAAACAGGCAGGTATAGAGCGAGCCATCCGAAGAGATGCGTGCACGGGTGCAGGCGCCGCAAAAAGGTGCCGTGACTGACGAGATGAAACCGATCTCGCCCTGGCCATCGCGGTAGCGATAACGTTGTGCAACTTCGCCTTTGTAGTTCCCTGGCAGCGCTTCCAGTGGCCAGCGCTGCTCGATCTGTTGCAGCAATTCCGCGGACGGCACTACTTCGGCCATCGACCAGTGGTTGAGATTGCCCACATCCATGAATTCGATGAAGCGCACTACGATGCCGCTGCCGCGAAAATAGTCGAGCATGTCGAGCAGGGTGTGATCATTGACGCCGCGCTGCACAACCGTATTGACCTTCAAATGAGTCAATCCCGCATCAGCGGCGGCACGGATGCCTTTCAGTACGCGCTGCAGTTCGCCGCGTCCGCCATTCATGATCGAGAACACGGCGGGATCGAGCGAATCGAGGCTTATCGTGACGCGATTCAAGCCCGCTGCCATCAGTGAGGGCGCCTGTTGGCCCAGCAGCACGCCGTTGGTGGTCAGGGCGATGTCGGTAATCGACTCGATAGATCGAAGCTCGCTGATCAGTTCGGCCAGGTTGGGCCGCAACAGCGGTTCACCGCCGGTGATGCGTACCTTGCGCACGCCGAGCAGGGAGGCCAGCCTGGTCAGGCGCACGATCTCGTCGAAATCGAGCCGTTCGGCGCTCGGCAGAAAAGCGAAATCCTTGCTGTATTTCGCCTCCGGCATGCAGTACGGGCAGCGGAAGTTGCAGCGATCCATTACCGAAATGCGCAGGTCGTGCAGCTGTCGGCCAAGCATGTCCAATGGTGCAACGAGCTTGGCGCGCAGCGTGTCAGGCAGGGAGTCGGCGTTGTTCATTTCTACCAAGGATAGTAGGTGGCGATGAAACCGGCGGGAAAGTGCTGCTCGTCGGCGGGTAGCTCGATAAAGCCATCAGTTTGCGTGAGCGCTGAAAAGTCGCCCGAAGTCTGCGGTGGCAACGGCATGGCTGCAGGCATGCCCGAGGCATCCGGCTGCAGCTGGATCGGCACGAAATATGTCAGAGCCGCGGCAAAATCCATCGGCGCGGCCAAACGGACACGCTGAGGTGGCGCCATTACATGCCCCATTGCCTCCAGCAGCGCTGGCAGCACATAGCGTGTGCCACATACCAGCGCCGACACCGGATTGCCGGGTAGTGCAAACACCATCTGGCCCTGCGGCCCGATACCAAACCACATCGGTTTGCCTGGACGTTGAGCGATCTTGTGAAAGACGCGCTCGACGCCGAGCTCGCGCAATACATCGGGTACGAAGTCGCGTTGGCCCATCGATACGCCGCCGGACAGAATCAACACATCGCGCGTGCTCAATTGTTGCTCGATCGATGACTTCAGCAGATTGCGATCGTCAACCACATGCTCAAGCCGGACATCGTACAGACCACGGCTGGCGAGCAATGCGGCGAGCGCACGATCGTTCGATCGGCGGATCTGCCAAGTCTCTATCGGAGCGTCCACATCCACCAGCTCGTCGCCGGTGGCAAGAATGGCTACCCGTGGCTGTCGAGATACGGTCACTACCTTACAGCCGTTGGCGGCAATCACGGCGATCTCCGGTGCCCGCAGTGTCGCGCCGGCTTCGATGAGCGTTTCACCGGCACGGCAATCGCTGCCACGGCGGTGAATGAATTGCCCTTGCCGGGGGTGATGATCGATCGAGATCGTGAGCTGCGATCCATTGCGCCGGGTCTGTTCTACCGCAATCACCGTATCGCAGCCCTCGGGCATCACCGCGCCGGTCATGACCTCAATGCATGCATTGTTTTGATTCATCGAGATCGGTGCCATGCCGGCTGCTTGCATGCCTGTCACGGCGAAGCGGCGAGTGCCGTGCGCGAAATCGTCGAAGCGGATAGCCATACCGTCCATCGTTACCCGGTCGAAGGGGGGCTGGTCACGCTCGGCGATGATGGGTTCGCGCAAGATGGCACCGCCAACGCTATCGATCGGCCGTGACTCGGTCGGGAATCTGGCCAAGCGTGAGCGAATCAGCGCTTCCGCCTCGCTGACAGAAATCATGGTGGTCATGGAGTGGTCTGGCATCAGCTCATCGTGAACGGGTTCGTCGCGCAACGGGCGCATGGAAACATTCGACGTGTGAAGCCGCCGAGTTACGTCATGATAAGTCGGAAGACGCCGGGTAATGCCGGTGCAGGCGATGGAGCGGAGTCGTAGAAAAGTGCCGATGTTTCACGCAGCGCGCAAGGTGCATCGAACGGACCGTGTTGAAGCGAAGCTGGTTCAGCTCAGTGCCTACATTCCCCGTCCAGCTCCATCGATACCGGCGCCATAGCGAAGCGTTTGGTGGCCATCGCGTTAAAATACAAGTTGGGCGACCCGCAAACAGAGTCAGTTCGACGGAGTGCTTTGAGCTGGTGGATTGGCCGCCGCGGCTTGCTGTGGCGGCGTTGGCAGAATCAGCTCCGGATTGGCCTGCTGTGCTTCGAGTGCCCGAATACGCTCCTTCACCGCATCGAGCTGATTGCTGTTGTTACGCAAATCGTTGGATAGAGCTATGGCCTGCTGCTGGGCCTGTTGCTGCTGTACTGCTACTTGCTGTGCCTGCTGCTGCCGAAGGCTGGCATCCTGCTGCAGGTTCTGCAGTCGCTGTTGATTCATCGCGACCATCCGCTCAGCGTAGATATTGCCGGCTTTGAGGCGCATCGCGTCAATATCCACCTCGGCCAGCTTTTCCGACTGTTGCGAAAAAGCACGATAGATGGATTCGGCATCCGTCTCCGAATCGGTCTGGATGACACGCCAGTACACGTCGCTGTGAAACATTGCGACGTAGTAACTGAGCTTTTCCGGCTGAAAGAACAGTGTCGCGCCGTAGGTGCCGTTGAACGTGGTACGCAGCTGAGTCAGCTGACGGCTATCCATCAACTGGTGAAGGTAAAACACTGTTCCGCCCGAAGCGTTGTTTTGGGCAGGTGGCGTCTGGACATTTGGTGCCTTGGAAGGGTGCACCTGGGTGGTGCACGCTGAAGCAGCCATAAAAGTCAGTGCAATCAATAACCTCAAGAACCGCCGAACGTTCTCGCTGCCGATCATCGGATTCAACCCCTTGCGTTACTGGCCAAGTGACAACCAGCGACGAAACCAGGTCTGCGGTTGCCAAAGGGCTCACACGTGCGGCCCAACACTCGCAGTCTAATGGTGCGGTACGGTGGGTCAAGTAGCGCTTGCTGGCATGCAGAGGCTGCAGTGACGATCGACTTGTCTGGTTTTGATGGTTGGTTACTTACGCAGGTTTATGCTTGCAAATGATTTGCATCTTTATTTTCTGAATTCCAAAAGATTCCAAACAAAAGTGAGCTATTTCGCAAAATTGAAATCAGCGCACCTATTTTTTGTGATGTAAATCTCATTTGTTGACATTTAAATTTGCAAGGAGCGAAATATTGCCGAATTTGCGCATTCTGGCTCTGTGTACCCGGATTCAATCCAACCGAAATCAACCTGATTCGTACAAAACCTCGTTATGTCGTTTTTGGAAAACGAAATTGATCGAGATTTAATCGGAGTCGATTCCAGTTACATGAATTGGTCGCCAAATGGAGCAGGGCATCATGATTGCAGAAAACGCTCAAGCGTTGCTTCCACAAGATCTCATATCACTGAGTGGAGTTCTCAAAGTCTGCGATATGGAGACCGTGGTTCTCGGTGCCCACCTCCGACGGGCGACGATTGATTCCGAGGTTGTGGGAGAGTCGATTTTTTGTAATATCGAAACGGATTTTTCTTTCCGAGGTCGTTTCACGATTCCGGCCGACTGGTGCGTGATCGGTTGTTTGCAACACACAACCAAAGCGAGCGGATGCAACGGCACACCGGTAAGCTCAGGTACCGCGTTTACCATTTTGCCTAACGGAATTAGCGAATTCGTTTTTGGAGCCGGTAGCCACGTCGTTCTTATGCTGGTGCCGTTGCGGAAGATCCAGCTTAAATTTGCACGGCTCGTGCATCCTGATGTGGAAATTCCCGCAAGAATGCTCGCTCTTTTTAGTCTGAGCAGTACCCAGCAGGGAACCACACTTTCCGCGCATTATGAAAAGGTGCATCAGCATCTGATTCATGATCAGCGATCTGTGAGATCCGATCCTGTGATCGAGAAAGAGATCGATATGCTGCTGGAAAATCACCTGCTGGCCGGCCTTAGTGCGCAGGCAGACGATCGGCCACAGTGCTCACGAGGGCGTCGCGCTCACTATCAGATCGTGCAGCGCGCCGAGCAATATATGCGTGGAAACATGCGGCGCGTGATCTATCTCGATGAATTGTGCGCCGCTGCAGGAGTAAGCGAGCGCGCCTTGCGCTATGCATTCGACGATCTGTTAGGTCTGTCGCCCAATCGCTACCTGTCCATGCTGCGGCTTTGTACGGCATTCCGGGCGTTGTCTGTCGCCGATGCCAGTCGGCGTTCGGTGAAATCCGTCGCATTGAGCTGTGGACTATGGGACCTTTCCCGCTTCGCCGATCACTACCGACATACGTTCGGCGAGTTGCCACGCGACACGTTGATGCGCGCACCTCCGGGTGAGTTCACGTCATCTCTTGGAGCGCATGAAATGGCCTGTGGCTGAATTTGGAGTCCAGATTTAAAAGTTTGGCCAAATTCTTGTGGCTGGTTTTCATTCGGCTGAAGTGTTCGATGGTGATGTTGTGGTCAGCGAATGCTTTTCTTCTGCCGCCTTGCCGCCCGCATGCCGAATTTGTCTAGTCTCTTGCCGAATCGGCTTATCGACGAGTCGCAATTTGCACTCCGATAGAGCATGAGTGCGTCATATCAAGTTTCGCCGAATGGGAGTCGCATAGGGTGCTCTTCCATTTGCACAGAGGCTATTCCGCCGTCTTGCATCGATAAGTGATCAGGGGCAGCAAATGAATCGTATATATCGGCTGGTTTGGTGCCATTCGCGCAAGATTCTGGTGGTAGCGTCGGAGCTGGCTTCCTCTTGCCACGGCAGCTCATCAAGCGGCGCAGGCAAGATCGATCGACGCACGCCTGGATCGACAAGCAGGTTGTTGCTAGTTGCGCTTATCGGCGCAAGTGGCATGTTGTTCGCATCAGGTGTATCGGCTCAATCGGCTGGCGATGCAAAGCTGGATGACTTGCAGCTGTTGATTACGAAATACGATACCAGCCACGCCAGCGCAGCCCCGACTCAGGTGGTGGCCTCCAGCGGGATTGCAGCCAACAACAGCTCTGTCTCGAACGAAGCTCCGATTGCCACTGCACTGCCAACCGCAATGAAGAAACATGCCGCAGTCGTCCAGTCCGGGATTGCGTCAGCGGCCACTCGTGAAGCCCACACTGCCGCGGCTACCCCCGCATTGGCGGATATTCCGTCGACCGTGGCAAGTCGGACGCCAGTCGTCTTCGCCAAAGCATCAGTTGCATCACAACAGCAGCTACAGTCGGCCGTAGCGACCCCATCAGCGAGCCCGAACAGTGCGCAGGGTTCTGTTTTTCAGGCAGCTGAC
Organism: Rhodanobacter sp. A1T4; assembly: GCF_014207185.1. GTDB lineage: Bacteria > Pseudomonadota > Gammaproteobacteria > Xanthomonadales > Rhodanobacteraceae > Rhodanobacter. The sequence goes on along the minus strand of NZ_JACHCP010000002.1, from coordinate 588,900 downwards.
ACGACTGATCGAAAGCTTACGCAGGTTGTAGGCGCTCAACTGGCGCAGCAGTCGAGTACTACAAAAACCCAAGATAGTCCGAGTGACGTGCAGGCTATTGACGTTGCCGCACCGGTCCCGGCTATCAAGCGGCCAGAGCAGCCGGTTGCGTTAACGGTTGCTGCGACGGACAAGGTAGGTTTGGTCGAGGCGATACCTCCCGTTTCCTTGAGTCTTGCAGCGACCGCTGCGTCAACGCCTCCGACAACGGCCACCTCGTCGACACCGGTACCGAAAGCGTCCATCGCAGCGAGTGTAGTTGCGGATGCGGCGTTGAAGAGCAGCTTGTCAGGTCCGATGGCTTCGACGAGTGAGGTCGCCGATCGTCGCCTTAAGCATCGCACTGATGCCAATGATACGGGGCAGACCAAATCCACGGATGTTTTTGACGATACCGATACATCAGAAGTTGCTGCTGCGAACGCATCTCCGACCGGCGTATCTCCCTTGGCATTCTCACCGCTGAGTTCGGTTGCAACGGCCACGTCGCTGTCGTCGTTGGAAGCTCCAGTTTCGCAGGCGGCACCGGTGACTGCGGCCGTGCCAGTGTTTCCAACGCCAAGTAGTTTGCCTACTGGCCTTATCGTTGGTAATGGCGGTCTCGTGGGAGCGGCGAGCCAACTGCTCGGCACCACGACCAATAGTCTTTTCTCCAGCAGCAACGGTTATGTGAGCAACGGTTCCCTGCAAGTCATCAATTCCAATTTCAGCCAGGGCTATTCCGTTGTCAGTGTCCTGGGCATTCCTCTGCTCACGCTTAATCCTGTGGGTACCCTTCTGACATCGACCACTGGCGCGCTGGTAGGCGGCACGGGTGAGAATTCACATCTCACCCTGCTGGGCGGCGTGACTTCCAACAGCTATATCTACAACATCAACAACGGCAACCCCAGTGGAGTGCTCGGTCTCCTCTTGCCGAATGCGGCGCCGGCATTTGCTTCAACCTGTCTGAATGCGCTGGTGGTTCAGGTGGCCTGCTACGGCATCAATGCGGCTCAGGATTATCAGGTGCTGGTCGGTGACGGTGCTACCGCGAACGGTTCGAAAGAGGTCGTGATCGGCACCAACGCCAGCCACACCTTGCCGCTGGTGAATGCCGATACGGCATTCCCGGGTAATGGCGTCAACGATGCCACGGATCCCACCGGTGTGCCGACAGCCGATTACGAGGCGCGCCTCGGGCACTCGGTCGTGATTGGCGATTCGGCCTCGGGCACCGCGAATGCACAGACGATTCTCGGTGCGGAGGCGACATCGGATGCAGTCAATAGTGTGGCGCTCGGCTACCAGTCCATAGCCAATCGCGGACCGTTGGCCAATTACACGGCTTATGGGCTTACCGCACTCCAGAATTCGGCTGGTGAAGTTTCGATTGGCTCGCCTGGTCAGGAGCGACAGATCACCAATGTGGCGCCTGGCAGTGCGGCAACTGATGCAGTGAACGTGGCCCAATTGGAAGGTGTTGTCGCTGCTGACACGAGCGATTCAGTGCAATACGACACCGCAACGCATACCAGCGTTACGCTAGCGGGCGTAACCAGCACGGATGGCGGAGTGACCAATGGAACCACCCTGACCAACCTCCATCAAGGTGCCGTGAGTTCGACAAGCACCGATGCCGTAAATGGGGCGCAGCTGTGGAACTGGACGCTGAATCCCGCCAATCAGTACAGCAATACCAGTCTCTACAACGACATCAATAATTCGGCTGGTAGCAAGTATTACGCCGTCGACTCCACGCTGGCCGCATCTCAGGCCACGGGCACCAATGCAATAGCGGCCGGTCCAACCGCCGTGGCGTCCGGTGCGGACGCGCTTGCGGTTGGCGACGGCGCCAATGCCAGCTTTGCGAATAGCATCGCGCTGGGTGCCGGATCGGCAACCGTCGTGGGCGCACTTGTCAACTACACCGCCTACGGTCTCTCGGCGCCCCAGACATCGGCCGGCGAGTTGAACGTGGGCAATCGTCAGATCACCGGTGTTGCGGCGGGCTCCGCTCCGGATGATGCGGTGAACCTGGCGCAGTTGGAGGCCGTATCGACGGCTGGCGGCGGCGGTACGAGCAATCGTGCCGTGCTCTACGATGCCGACGCCTCTGGCAATCCAACCAATACGATTACCCTTACTGGCAATGGAAGTGGCGCGCCTGTCGGTATCACGAACGTCGCTGCAGGCGCCGAAACAGCAACCAGTACGGATGCCGTGAATGGTTCGCAGCTGTGGAACTGGACTCAGAACGCTAGCAACATGTACAGCAATTACAGCCTGTACAACGACTTCAACAGTCTCACCACGCAGGGCGGCGGCGGAAACAGTAAATACGTCCAGGTAAATTCCACGCTGGGTGGTGCCACAGCGGGCGGCACGAACAGTGTTGCGATCGGCCCAGTGGCTAGCGCCAGTGGAGCCAATAGTGTGGCGGTGGGTAATGGCGCATCAGCCACTGCGGACAATTCCGTGGCGCTGGGCGCGGGGTCTCTTGCCAATAGGGATAATACGGTTTCTGTAGGTACCGCTGGTGGCGAGCGACAGATCACCAATGTTGCTGCAGGGACGTCAGATACCGATGCGGCGAATGTGGGGCAGGTGAATACGGGCGTGCAGCAGGCGGAAAACTGGGCGAGCAGCTACACCGATCAGCGTGTTGGCGCGCTCAGCAGTGAGATCCAGCAGGTAGGCAATCGGGCCAACGCAGGCGTTGCAGCAGCCATGGCGATGGCCGGCTTGCCGCAAGCCTATGAGCCTGGAAAGAGCATGGCTGCTGTCGCGGCAGGCACGTTCCGAAGTGAGTCCAGCATTGCCGTCGGTGTCTCAACCATCTCCGAAGGTGGGCGTTGGGTCTACAAGTTGACTGGATCTGTCGATACCCGCGGAGACGGCGGCATGTCGATTGGCGCTGGCATGCAGTGGTAATGCCCGATGCAAGCCCAAGCCAACGCTAACTCTTATCGATAGTTATCTGGGGGGTGCAAGATGCCACGGTTTCAAGCGCACGGATGGAAAGCTCTGGCAGTCGTCTTTGCCGGGTTACTGGCGATTGTCGGCTGCAGCAAGGTGCCCAGGCATGCTGCTGCAGACAGCGGTGCTACGGAAGGGGTGACTTTTCCTGATCCAGCCAAGGCCACCAGACCTGAAGGTACCTTCGTCAATCTGGCGAACCTCAGAAAAGTCGAGCCCGGCATGACCAAAGACCAGCTTTACGACTTGCTTGGAGCACCGGACTTCAACGAGGGCGTCTTTGAAGTGAGAAAGTGGACCTATATCTTCGATTTTCGTAATGCAGGAGGAGTGGCTGACTATTCCCGCTGTGAGTACCAAGTTGTTTTTGGCAAAGACCACCACTCGCAAGCCGTTTACTGGAAGCCGGAATCCTGCAAATCCGAACTCGACACCCCAGCGGCCGCACCCGCAGCAGTGGCAAACGTCGCTGCACCTTTGCCGCAAGAGCCAATCCGGCTGTCGGGGGATGCTTTGTTCGCGTTCAACCGTGCGGATTTGACCGATGACGGCCGGCAGAATCTTGGTCAATTCCTGCAGCGCATACAGCAGGCGAGCCAGGTCGAGGATATTTCGATCGTCGGCTACACCGATCGCATCGGCAGCGATAGCTACAATTTGTCGCTCTCCCAGCGTCGCGCAGATGCGGTGCAGCGCTATCTCGCCGAGGGCGGCGTCCCTGCAACGGCGATGCACAGCACGGGTAAGGGTAATGCCGACCCGGTAGTGCAATGCTCTGACGCCAATCACGCCGCATTGATCAAATGCCTGTCGCCCAACCGTCGCGTCGAGCTATCGGGCGTCGCGCGCCCCTGATTGTTTTCAGCTCGTTGCGATGAGCCGCCCCTGGGATTACGCCGATTTGGCGTGCGGGTGTCTTCAGCACAGTCTTGTGTAATGGCAGAAAACCACAGTGCGATGGCATATATCGCGCCATTTTCGTGCCGACTAACTTTGGACGGGCTCTTACCAAGGTCAATGAATAACTAAATGGGTCGATATTCGTGCTGATTACGCACTATCGATTGGCGTCAGTGCGTAATAGTGAGATATTGAGCACGGAAACGCGCAATTATCTTTGGCAGGGGTGCTGATGAATGTCATTCGAGTGCTTAAATTGCACCCTTGGAAAGTATTGCCGGTAGCTTGCGCATGGCTGCTGCTGATTGCAGGTTGCAGCACGTTATCGAATCACACGCCTGTTGCCAGCAGCGTGCAGGGGGAAGTTGCGTTCCCGGATCCCGTCAAATCCACCGCGCCCGAAGGTGCTTTCATCAGTCCGGAAAACCTTCGGCAAGTCACGCTCGGCATGACAAAAAATCAGCTCTACAAATTGCTGGGTGCGCCGCATTTCGATGAGGGTGTATTCGGTGTAAAGCAGTGGAACTACATTCTGAATTTCCGCCGAGAAGATGGTGAGGCTGATTTTTCCCGTTGCCAGTACCAGATTGTTTTTGACGACAAGCATCACGTGCAGGCAACGCATTGGAAGCCAGAGTCGTGCAAGTTCATTGTGGATAAACCAGAAGCTGCCGCTCCGATAGCGCAAGCCGTTGCGGCGCCAGCGGCCATGGTGGCACTGCCCAATGAACCGATACGTCTATCGGCGGATGCTCTGTTTGCGTTCAATAGCGCTGATTTGACGGAAGGCGGACGTGAGAGCCTTGGTCAGTTCATGCAAGAGGTTCTGGTAGCCAGCCAGATGGAAGATATTCTGGTGGTCGGCTACACCGATCGCATCGGCAACAGCCAAGCCAACCTGCTGCTGTCCAAACAACGCGCAAAATCAGTGCAGGGCTATCTTATCCAGGGCGGCGTTTCCGCATCAGCGATCCATAGCGATGGACGAGGGAGCGCCAAGCCGGTGGCCAAATGCACCGACAAAGATCGTACTGCGCTGATTGCATGTTTATCGCCGAATCGACGCGTGGAACTTTCCGGTAATACTCGACAAAAGTAATCCGCCAATCAGGTCCGCTCAGGATCTCAAACGCGTCACGCCAAACTTCGGCGGTTTTTCGAAAGCCGGCAGCTTGACCCACCGGTTACAAGAAGTAAGGGTGAAATCAGCGATGGTAAAACTACAGTCGCAGACAGATCGAAGAATATGGGGCGAAATTGCATTGTGAGCCCCTTTTCCGCCAGGAAACCTCAGAAGCGACCTTGGCTTTCGCACCCTGTGGGACAATAGCTTTCCATGCTGACTACCCCAATTCTGCTATGACCGTTTCAAAAGACGCCTTCAAAAAATTTCAGGAAGAATTAGCCGCGCTGGATAGCCAATCTGATCCGAAGTCTTCGAAGACACCACAGATGTCCAGACTGGATCATGCCAAGGCAGAATTTCTTACTTTGAAGAGAAGGTATGGGCTCACCGTGGCAGATGTAGTGGCATTCTTTCCTGAAGAGGACGGGATAACGTATCTGCAGCAGCTCATTGCAGCTGCAGAGGAAAAGCGTCTCAAGAAAAGATAGGTGGTATTCGGAACTGCCGTAGACCGTCCGATGGCACATCGCTCGACGAAAAAGAGCGGCTACTACATATTTTAATGGGGCAATACCCGTAGCTCGGTGCCCTTGTTTGTGGACTAGGCCCCTAAACGGGCGGTTCAAAACAGCCACTCCGAGAGGGCCGCAAAACGAAAAAGCCCACTCGATAGAGTAGGCTAAGTCATTGTTCTACATGGTGGCCGGGGACGCTAACTAACTGGTGTTTTCATGGGTCGGGATGGGACGCTATGGAACAGTCGGCAAGGTAATAAAACGGCGTAACCAAGCTATTTACTGGCTATCGATGGAATCAAGCCATCCCATGTAAGCCCATTGTGTCCCTCAACCTTTGTGGGTAAATTGAGGGTAACTCGCAAGGGGTTACCCGCATGCTCAATCTGCTGCAGATCAAGAACGCTAAACCTGTCGAACGTGCCTATAAGGTGGCGGACGGCAATGGCTTGACCCTGCTTGTGCAGCCAGACGGCGGGAAGTTCTGGCGACTGCGCTACCGGTACGCCGGCAAGGAGCAAATGCTCAGCCTAGGCCAATGGCCCGACGTGTCGCTCGCTGATGCCCGCGCGAAGCGCGAGGATGCCCGAGCCAAGCTACGTGCAGGCCAGAACCCGGCCGCTCTTCGTAAACAGGCCAAGGCTCAGGCCCAAGTCGCCGCGGGGAACACGTTCCGCGCTGTCGCTGAGGAATGGCTAGACATCCACCGGGCAACGTGGCGCGTATCGCACATGTCCCGCGTCGAGTCGCAATTCAAGATCGACATCTTTCCGTCCATTGGCGATAGGCCTGTCAGGGACATCTCGCCGGCCGAGGTGTTGGCGATTGCAAAGCGCATCGAGAAACGCGAAGCCCTCGACATGGCTCGCCGGGCGTTGCAACGGATGACAGCTGTCTTTGCGCTTGCTGTGCGTACGCTGCGTGCTGACAGCAACCCAGCCCGCGAGCTTACTGGAGTGATCCGCACCAAACGCGTGCAGCACCACGCTGCGCTCAAGCTCGATCAGATGCCTGACTTCCTGCGCCGCCTCGACGCGGTGGCTACCTACCCCGAAACGAAAGCGGCACTTGAGCTACTGGTTTACACAGCCAGCCGATCGGGCGAGATTCGGGGCATGCGCTGGTCTGAGGTCGATTTCAACGCCGAAGTGTGGACCATACCCGCAGACCGCATGAAGATGGACGCTGACCACTTGGTGCCGCTAAGTTGCCAAGCCCTAGCGTTGCTGGAGCGCATGCGTCCTCTCACAGGCGGCGGTGACCTCGTGTTTCCGAGTCCATCAAAGCCGAAACAGGCGCTCACGGCGAATGCGTTGCTGATGATGCTTAGGCGCATGGGATACGAAACTGGCGACATTACCGCACACGGCTTCCGGGCCACCTTTAGCACGACGATGAACGAGCTCGGGCATCAGCCCGACGTCATCGAGCGCGCGCTAGCGCACGTAGCAAAGGACAAAGTGCGTGCGGCCTACCACCGCGCGGCGTATATCGACGAACGCCGCGACTTGCTGCAGAGCTGGGCCGACTTGGTCGACTCGAAGCGGTCAGGCGCGGACGTCATACCAATTAGACGCCGAGCGCGTCGGTAAAGGCCAATCACGAGATTGACCATTTCAACGCCGCGTCTAGGCTTATCCCCGAAACCCTGACACTTTCTCAGGCGGATGCGGCTCCTTTTGAAAGGGCAAGGGTCTGCGCTATGGCCGCAAAAAAAAGTGCATCGACAGGAGATGACGTCTTGTTTGCGGCTCTTATCGAGGAGAACGCGACGCAAGTTGCTGATGCATTGCGCCTGCATGACCAAAATCAAAGCCGAACTTTGGTGCTAAAGATGATCGGTCATGAAATGGTCGCTAAGGGAGCATCAGACATAGACGAAATGTCCCCTAAAGAATTACGCGTTCACGCTAAAAATATGCTTTTACTCGCATCTCACCTTATGGGAATGCTCATACACGGGGATGCAAACCGGGTCGCGATCGGTATTCAAAACAGCGAAATAAAAAGAAAATTGGCCGGAACCGTTAAGACGCTCGACAAGGCGGCTAACCATGCATCAAGCAGGAAAAGTGCTGGTGCAGCACTTACAAACGCTGATAAGGCAGAAGCCGAGGCGACAGTTTTGGAGCTGTGGAATCGGCTTCCTTTACGTGAAAGAACAAGGCGGGGTGCGGTTAAAAGCTTTGCAGGGGAAACAGTTTCTAAAGTGAATAACACAACTTATGACGGCATCAGGAGGTGGGTTGCTAAGTTTCGGAAAACGTCCAATCGCTAGCGCTTAAGCGCAACCGCTAGCGGCTGCGCCTCGGATTGCTCTGCATGTGAATAATAGGCTTCCAACAAGGCCCGCCGGGTCTTGATTGGAGCCACTTCATGCAACCAAACGCCATACCCATTACAGGCTTTTTGCGTCAAGCCCAGCTTTTGGGCAACCCGAAAGCTGAGCCACCAATCGCCGGCATCCTTCCTATAGGAGCCAGCACACTTTGGCGTTGGATAGCGGATAAAAAATTTCCAAAACCTCTAAAACTCAGCCAGCGCGTCACTGCCTGGAAGTGTGAGGATATACGAGCGTGGATGGACGCTCAGGAGGCCGCGGAATGAGTGCACCTCCTAATTTGGCCCCATCTGTTCTGCTGCTGGCACGTCTTGATGGGGTCCAAAAGACCGCCAAGGGGTGGCGCGCATGCTGTCCGGTTTGTGGCGGCAAGTCTCGCAAGCTGAGCGTAGGTGAGGGTAACAACGGCGCGTTGCTTGTGACCTGTTTCAGTTGCCACGACACCCCTGCGATTCTCGATGCTGTCGGCTTGCAGATGGGTGACCTGTTCCCCGAACGCATCCGCGATACAACCCCCGAAGGTCGGCGCGCAGCGCAACAAGCGTTCAAGCAAGCGGGATGGGGTGCGGCACTTGGCGTCGTAGGTCGAGAGGCGAAAGTTATCAGTATCGCCGCGCATGACCTTGCAGCCGGCCTCGTGTTGAACGATACCGATGCCGAACGGCTGGCGCTCGCTATTGATCGAATCGACACCGCTCGCGAGGTGCTGGTATGACGCCCGCCGCGGAACCACTTCCCGCCAGCATCCGCAGTCTGGATGAACGCGCCGAACGCGACTTGGCCACTGTCGAACGTACCGTGGGTTCGCCTTGGTGCAATGGTGCAAATCCTATGAACGCACCAGCGCACCACGAGGAGAGGCTGCCGCGTAAGGTCGTGGCGGTAGATGCTGCAGGGCTTTTGTCCGAAAGTTTTCCGCCGCGCGACAAGCTGCTGAAGCCGTGGCTCACGACCCAGTCGCTCGCGATGATTTACGCGCCGCGCGGCATCGGCAAAACGCACATGGCGCTAGGCGTTGCATACGCGCTCGCATCGGGTGGCGAGTTCCTGGGCTGGAAGGCGACGGTGCAAACGCCTGTGCTGTATCTGGATGGTGAGATGCCGGGCGCGGATCTGAAAGCTCGCGTTGCCACGATTATCGCCAGCAATGAACGCGAGGCAGCGGACGGATACCTGCGGTTTGTCACGCCCGACCTGCAAGAGGATGGCGTGATGCCTAACCTATATCGGCCGGAAGGTCGGGAAGCCGTCACCGCGGCTCTAGGTAATGCCCGCGTGATTATCGTGGACAACTTGAGCTGTCTTGTACGTGGTGGCAAAGAGAACGAGGGAGAGAGCTGGCAGCCGGTCCAGGAGTGGGCGTTACAAATGCGCTCGCAAGGTCTTAGCGTTGTTTTCGTTCACCACGCCGGCAAGGGAGGCCAGCAACGCGGCACGTCTAAGCGCGAAGACGTTCTCGACACCGTCATTGCGCTGCGCAAGCCCGCTGATTACGAACCCGATCAGGGCGCACGGTTCGAGGTTCACTTCGAGAAAGCCCGCGCACTCTATGGGCAGGATGTGTCTCCCTTCGAGGCCGCGCTTACCACGCTGCCTGACGGGAACCAGACATGGGCGACGCGAGCGGTATCCGATGCCAGCGAGGAGCAAATGATCGAGTTGGCTGGGCTGGGTCTGACCATGCGCGAGATTGGCAGCGAGCTGGGTGTGAATCATTCGACCGTAGTGCGCGCACTGAACAAGGCAAAAGACGCGGGCCGTTACATCCCGAAGCCAAAGCCGAAAAAAAAGCCCACGCCGAAACGGGGGAACTGTGATGATGACTGACCCGAACGGAACCTGGTGCGCGGGTGCACCGCCAAAGAATGCACCAACGCACCAAAGCCCTAAAACATCGCTCAAGGTTCTTGCAGATAACGTTTTGCAAGGGAATGGCCGCGCACCAAAAGAACCTGCGCATGGTGCGTGTCCAAGTGCCGTTTCTGGTGCGTCTGGTGCGCTTGGTGCGACTGATGCACTAAAACGGTTAGACGCTTGCCAGCTTGCTGCACTTGAGTCGATGCAGCGCGACACCGACGACCGACATGCCGGACGTGTACCGGCTGGCGACACGGCGGCGATGCACTGCGAACTGTGCGGCCCGGTCTGGATACATCCGAGCATTGCCGAGGTGTTGCCGGTGGTCGACCATTGGCCGCGTGCGCTGGGCTGCCCGTGGTGTTTTGTGCGCAAGGCCGGTGGCTATATTCCGCGTCCGTCGGTGGCCTTATGACATGGCAACCGGGCTTACCCCTCGTGACGGCTGCCGACCACGCCGACTGGCAAGTGTGGCGTAAGGCTCGAAAGTTGGCGCAGCAGCGCGAGAGCCGGAAATTGTACCCACGCATCGACTACTACCCCAGTGATGAAGCTTTGCGCATTATCGGCGCACAGCGGGGCGACTATTCCAGAGTGATTGATGCGCTGGTGCTGATCGCCGCTGGCGAGCTTCCGGAATAAATAACAATGATTTACAGACGAACTGAGTCAGCTCGTGAATCTCCTTATACCGCCGTTAGATAGAACAGGTCTGCAGACAAACGCACCAGGAAAGCGATCAGTTTTGATTTAGGCGGTTTCCGCGCGCGCGATCAAGTTAGAGGCAAAAATGACGGCAAAGCGAATTTTTGAACCAGTACGCGCGCGGGCGAATGACTTAGCTGGGTTGCCTGTTTGGGCGGCGGCCTACCTACAGAAGCATGCTTGGCTAGCAGCGCATATGCGTGTGCCTTGCGGCGGTCGACGGCGTAGCGATGGCCAGCCCTGTACCGCGCTGAGCGTACCGGGCAAGCGCCGTTGTAAATGGCATGGCGGCCATTCAACAGGGCCGCGCACCGCAGAGGGTAAGGCGAAGGTCGCAGCGAACCTTCCAAAGCGCTCCGTTGCTGATTAGATGCATGCCTCGCTGGGTTTCTCTACGCTTCGCCCGCGCGTGGGCGCGCGAATGACTTTGGTTATTAGGGAGCAGTCAATGGCCGTATGTTTTTTTCGTTCCGGCCCTGCCTGTATACGGGTTTACGTTTCCCTTTGAGGAGAAATTATTAGTCTTGCTGCCGTCGGCACGCGAGCGGTTCGATGGCGCCACCCGGTTTCCGTTGCGCTTCGAGTATCCGTCAACGTGACTGGCGTAGGCACTTTGGTGCGGGTTTCTTGTCCCGGCACCAACTGCGCCGGTGGCCAAAATTAGACCTAAGGCTAAGATCACGGGTTTCATATCCTGCGCCTTTGTTGAAGGTTATGAATGTCCATCTCCATCATCGATTGCTGATGCTTGAGCTGGGCAATTGTTTTATTCATCTCGTCTAGCTTAATCAGTAGATAAATCCCCCATGCGGCCGCCATTATCAGCAACCCCCGCTCCGGCGAAACATGCCAATTTGCGTCGCTGATTTCTGCGTAGATAAACCACAAAAGTGCGCATCCTACGAGAAGCAAAAGCAGTTCCCATGCTGCGCAAAGGGAAACAAAAACGCCGATGCCTCCCAGAATAGGAGGGACGAAAGCTCCTCCTTGGTTGTGATCGAGCCATGCATAAAAAGCTGTCGATAGAAACACACCGCCGAAGGCGATTGGATATCTCCAATACCAAGGCCATCGAAAGATGTTCTGCATCGTTCCTGAATCAGTCAGGGGAATTTTCCAACGTGTAGCTGCCATGTCTCCCCACTCTTGAGGGCTGCCGCCCACCTGTCTGCCTGCGATTGCTATAAGTAACGTGACTCATAGTCCGTGGTTTCATAGTCCACATCAAGTGAACGTAAGGGAGTGGATATCACCCCTTACATTGGTCCCGCATTTCGCTTGTTGCGGGAAAGCATTGATTTAAGTCAGGAGGAGCTAGCGTTCCGGGCTGGGTTAGATCGAACCTACGTCAGCGGGATAGAGCGGGGACGGCGCAATCCTTCACTCAAGTCAATGCAGCGACTTGCTGCCGAGCTGTCGCAATCGCTAGATCAAGTTTTTATTCTCGCGCGCGAGTTGGCCGAGAAAATGGATGACGCGCCAGTTCAGAGGCGAGTCAAAAAGCGGACGAGCGGCGGCTAAGGCTGAACCACTCTCAACGCAATGGGCTCAAGCGTCTTACGTCGTCTTCGGAAATCACCTACAGCCTCAGATTGCGTAGGCCGATACCATTCGTGCATCGGATAGCCGTCCCATGCAGCACCCAACCTAGGTGGTTGTTGTGAGCATCCAGGGGCGCTGCAACGGCTGACCAGTCGGCCAGCAGATCGAACGAAAAGGATTTAGCGCGTTTGGGTTGTCGGGGCATGGCTGCAGGGTAGACGGCTGCCGTCTCATGCGATGATGTGCAATACAGGGCAAGTATCTATATTCAACGAGCGCGATTTGCGCTAGATCGGGATCTGGGGAAACTGATGGAAATGGATGCTGAGGGTTATAAGAACGCGCTTTCTGGATTGACGGATCTGCCGTACATTTCGTCGGAAATGCTCGAGGAGTTCCATAAAGCCAAAGGAATTACCGACATAAAGTGCCACCGTTGTGGGAACGAGGGCTGGTTCGTTTATTCGAGTCCGGAGGTAGGAGGTAATGGAATACCTGCGGCAAAAAATGAGAGTCGGGTTGACGTAGATTTGTTCACTCCGGTCATCATGCTCTCCTGCTCGAATTGCGGAACAATATGGATGATGGCCCTAGCCGCCGTCATGCAATGGCTTAAAACCACTCGCTACGCCGAGATGATGAAGGATTGACATGGGAACTTTGCACAAGCTCGGAAGCTATGGAGACAACGAAAATCACCCTTCGGGACTTGCAGGCGGCAATGAGCCACCCCATGATGACGGTATGAAAGAGCGCATCGACAGATTGGACCGCGCCGTGGAGCGCATAGATGCTGACCTGGGTGCCATCAAGGTATCAGCTGGGCGTATCGAGGAACGGCTGTCGCACATGCCGACCAGCGCGGAGCTTCTGCGCGTAGTGAGTAACGTGCAGTGGACGATCCTCGGCGCTTTGTTGCTGATCGTCCTTGGTGCAGCTCTTAAATGGGCGTGGCCATTCATTTTCAAATGACCCATAACCTCACGTAATCCCGAGAGCCCGCCATGCGCGGGTTTTTTGTTGGGTGATTAAAGCTTGTTAGGCGCTGCGCGCATCCGCAATCCGCAAGCTTCGCAGTTGAGCGAATGACTTTGGGCCAATTCAGCGTCGAGCCGAAGATCTGGCGCCGAAAAATGTTTGAGGGTAGAACTGTGGGTATGTTTCAGATGGTTGAGGGATAAAGCGGTTAAGTATCAACCGCTTGCCCTATCTACATGGTGGCCGGGGACGGAATCGAACCGCCGACACGGGGATTTTCAATCCCCTGCTCTACCAACTGAGCTACCCGGCCGAAGATACACAACCGCGCGGGTTGTTCGTTCCATGTAGAGCCGCGCATTAAACCGAATACGCGGGTTTTCGTCAAGACTCAGTATCAGGAGTGACGTAGCCAGTGGGTTTGGCGAAGTCGCCGCCGAACAGGAATTTCTCCATTTCTTCGGCGAGATACTTACGCGCTTTCGGATCGAGCGGGTTGAGGCGGTATTCGTTGATGAGCATGGTCTGATGGCTCAGCCATTGTTGCCACGCGGGCTTTGAAATCTCCGCATAAATGCGTTGACCCAAGGGACCAGGCCATGGCGCGAAATCCATACCTTCGGCATCGATGTCGAGCTTGCTGCAGTGAATGGTGCGGCTCATGGGTGATCCTCGGCGGTTACGGCTTTGCAGACAACAGTTATGGAAGATATTTGGTGCAAGGGGTGCGCCAGCCGGTCACTGGACTCAGACTCAGGCCAGGTCATTGATCTTCAGAAGCAGCTCACGCACCGGCGCGGGCAGGCCCAGTGTGACGAGCTCGTCTGCGGTGCACCAACGCTGTTGCGGATTATCGGCGATGCCGTGATGTGCTGTCGCCCCATCAAACAACAATGGCTCGATATTCAATCGATAGTGGCTGAAAACGTGCACGAATGAAGTGAGCGTCTGCGCGTCGTCGATCTGCGCGAGCTTTTGCGCAGTCGACCACGCGGTAGTTGCATCGGCCGCTTCAGGCAGGCTCCACAGGCCGGGCCAAACGCCGAGCGGGCCGCGGCGCTCCAGCAGCACGCGTCGCCGTGCATCGCGCAGAATCAGCATCGCCGTAGTGCGCGTTGGAATGGCCTTGGCTGGTTTGCGGCTGGGCAATAGCGCGGTGAGGTTGTCGCGATAGGCGATGCAGTCGCCTGCTAACGGACAGGCTTCGCATTGAGGGCGTGAACGCACGCAAATCGTGGCGCCCAGATCCATGATCGCCTGCGTGTAGTCGGCCACGCGTGCGGTGGGTGTGTGGGCGTCGGCATGCTTCCACAGCTGCTTTTCCACCGTGCTTTGACCAGTGTGGCCGTGGATGCCGTGATAGCGGGTCAGCACGCGTTTCACGTTGCCGTCGAGGATCGGGAAACGTAGTCCGTATGCCTGTGCCAATATCGCACCAGCGGTCGACCGGCCAATGCCGGGCAGGGCGGCGAGCGCATCGTAATCGCGCGGCATCTCACCGCGGTATTGCGCGATGCAAATCTGTGCCGCGCGATGCAAAAAACGGGCGCGGCGGTAGTAGCCCAGGCCTGACCACAAGGCCAGCACGGTGTCTTCATCGGCTTCGGCGAGATCGCGCAGTGTCGGCAACGCGGTGACGAAGCGTTCGAAGTAGCCGACGACTGTACTTACCTGGGTCTGCTGCAGCATCACTTCGGATAACCATACGCGGTAGGCGTCGCGCGGATGCTGCCAGGGCAGGTCCTTGCGGCCGTGCTGGTCGAACCAGCGCAGCAGCCGTTTTGCCACGGATAACGTCATGGTTTTTTGTTGACCGCAAGTTGGGTCGCGGCGGGTTTGGCGACGAGCGCCGTGCTGGCAGCGGCCGGCACGCTGTCGCCGGTATCCAGTGTCAGCCCTTCGATGGTGACGCCAGCAGCCTGGAGCTTGGCCATTTCAAGGTGACCGTTGACGGGGGGGGCATTGAGCGGCAGCGGTTGTTCACCGCCGAGCTGATTCCACCAACTGGCCAATGCCAGCGGTGGCAAGCGCAGGTCGGCGTGGTTGCCCGGTCCATCCAGTTTCAGTACGAGCAGTAGCGGATTGGTCTGGTCGGCTGGCGTAAGCAATAGTGAAATCGCGTATTGCCCAGCATTGGCCTGGTCGAGCGTACCGGTCAGGTTGGCTGCTGCATCGGCAGCACCATGCCAGCGCGCGCTGCCGCTCAATGCGAGAACCAGCAAATTGCCTTGCGAGAGATGCAGGGCGACATCATCCAGTTGCAGCGAGTTTTCGTGGATGCGCGGCGTGGCCGATAGCCGAAGTTGCAGTGGCACGCCTGTTGCCGTAGTGGCGGATAGACTCAGCGGAAATGGCTGGCCCGAGATCAGGCTGCCGGCATTGAGCCAGACGTTGCCAAGCAGTAGCTGATCACCGCGTACGATGCTGCCGCGCACGATGTTCACGCCGGTATCGATACGGGGGATATTGGTCGGCGCACTTTGCGGCTGAGCGGGCAAGGCGGTCAGCCACGCTTGCAGCGCTTCGAGGTCGACTCGGGGTGCATCAATCTGCAGTTGCGAGATGACGGTTGGGCCGCCAAGCAATGTGCGCCACGGTAGCTCCAGCTCCCCGTGCGCGGCCAGCAGGATCGGCACGCTGGCATTTTGCGCGTTGATGGTGATGCCGTTGAGATCCAGCGCCGGGCGCGGAAACAGCGTTGGACTGGCCGGGCTGGCGAGGTTCAACTCAAGCCCTGCAGCGCGTGCCTGGGCTTGGAGCATGGCAGTGAAACGATCCGGCTGCAGCAGCAAATAGACGGCTGTGACCACGACGAGCACAACCGTCAGCGCGAGGCCGCCGAGCGTTAGCAGGATCAGTCGCCACCGGCGCGGCATCGATCAGCCCCGTGATTGCCGGTGGTCAGTCATGGCTGCGCTCATCCTGACCAAGGCTGGTGGGTAAAAGGCCGTCGACAAACGCCTCGACTTCGAACGTGCGCAGATCCGTCGCGGTTTCACCGAGTCCGACGAATCGGATCGGAAGGCCGAACTCACGCGCCAGCGCGAAGATCACGCCGCCCTTGGCAGTGCCGTCAAGTTTGGTGACGACCAGTCCGGTGACGCCCACGATCTGGCGGAATTGCCGCACCTGATTCACGGCGTTTTGGCCGGTGGTGCCGTCGATCACCATCAGCACCTCGTGCGGTGCATCGACATCGATTTTTTTCAACACGCGGGCGATCTTGCCCAGTTCGTCCATCAGGCCACCCTGCGTGTGCAGACGACCGGCGGTGTCGGCGATCAGCACATCGGCGCCGCGCGAGCGCGCGGCCTGCAATGCATCGAAGATCACGCTGGCCGAATCGGCATCCTGTCCCTGCGAGATCACCGGCACCTGGTTGCGCTCGCCCCAGGTTTTCAGCTGGTTGACGGCGGCGGCGCGAAAGGTGTCGCCGGCGGCCAAGATCACTGAACGTTTTTCGTCGCTCCAGCGACGGGCCAATTTGCCAATGGTCGTGGTCTTGCCGGCACCGTTGATGCCGACAGTCAGCACTACAAAGGGTTTGTGACCAGTCACATCCAGCGGCTTCTCGATCGGCTTGAGCATGGCGACCAGCGACTCGCGCAGCGCTTTCAGCAACGCCGGTGCGTCGGCAAACTCGCGCTTGTGCATGCGCTTGCGCAGGTTTTCGACTAGCTCGGTACTGGCCTCGATACCGACATCGGCGCTGATAAGCGTGGTCTCGAGCTCGTCGAGCAGATCGTCGTCGAGCTTGGGATGACGCACGAACAGTGAGGTAAGCCCGCGGGAAAACGCATTGCCGGACAGTCGATCGCGCCAGCTGCGTTTGGCTGGTGCCTGATCTTCGGTGATGGCGCTGATAGCAGGGTTGTCGGCCTGCTGCTGTCCCACGTTATCTTGATCGCCCGGTTGTGGCTCGATACTCGCCGGAACTTCCGCCAGAACCTCGCGCAGCATTGCCTCGCTGCTTTCCGGTGTGGCGGCGACATCAGCCGATGAGGGAGGGGTAATCGGCTCCGACGTGGTCTCGGTGGGCTTCTTCTTCCAGAACTTGAGCATTGCGGCGGCGATTCAAAGACAATGGCGGGCATGCTATCACCCCAACCTATACTGCCCGCTGAGGATTCCGTAGCACGGAGGCGCATGTGAGCGCGGCGCGCGCCGCCGGGCCCGGGCGCATCCGCATCATCGGCGGCAGCCTGCGCAATTCCCGGCTTGACGTACCTGATCTGCCGGGGCTGCGCCCGACGCCCGAGCGAGTGCGGGAAACCCTGTTCAACTGGCTGGCGCCGACGATTGAAGGTGCGCGCTGTCTCGATCTTTGCGCCGGTACCGGCGCGCTGGGCATCGAGGCGCTGTCGCGCGGCGCGGCCAGTGTGCAATTCGTCGAGCGCGATGCGCGTGCGGTGCAGGCGTTGTGGCAAAACCTCGATAGGCTGAAGGCAGCTGCCGGCCAGGTGGCCGCCACCGACGCGCAGCAGTTCCTCGGCGGCTCGCCGCAGCCGGCAGATCTGGTGTTTCTCGATCCGCCGTTTGCCCTGGATCTCTGGAGCGGGCTGGCACAGCAGCTGGAGCAGGGCGGCTGGCTGACCGCGCGGGCCATCGTCTATGTCGAGTCGCCGCGTGCCGTGGTTCCCCCGTTGCCGCCGAACTGGCAGCTGCACCGAGAAGGTCATGCCGGTGAGGTGCGCTTTGCGCTCTATCGGCGCTAATACTAGTGATGACACGCCATAGTTGGTGCCTCGAATCCATGCGCCTACGCATGGCTTGGCTCGGTGATCCACCACCGCGCGGCTTCCGTTAAGCTACGCGGACTTTTCATCGACCTTCCCCGTCTCATAGAACTCCGTCTCGTGAACAAACCTTTGGGCAATCCGCGCTTTGCCGTTTATCCCGGCACGTTCGATCCGATCACCAACGGTCACGCCGACCTGGTGGCGCGTGCCGCACCATTGTTCGACCGCGTGCTGGTAGCGGTGGCCGACAGCTCCAGCAAGGGGCCTGGCTTCAGCATTGACGAGCGAATCACTCTGGCGCGGCTGGCGCTGGCCGATCTGCCCAATGTTGAAGTGCGTGGCTTCGATTGCCTGCTGGCAACCTTTGTCGAGGAAGTGGGGGCTGGCGTGATTATCCGCGGCCTGCGCGCGGTGTCGGATTTCGAATACGAATTTCAGCTGGCGAGCATGAATCGTCATCTGATCCCGCAGGCGGAGACGCTGTTTCTGACGCCAGCGGAGCAATACAGTTTTATCTCCTCGTCGCTGGTACGCGAGATCGGCCGCCTCGGTGGCGACATCTCCGGTTTCGTCCATCCGGCGGTACAACAGGCCATGCGGCAGCGCTGGCAAAAGAGCCGAGCCGGCTCCCACAAGCAACCCGAAATAGAAGGTGATCACCATGCGTAAGTTCGCTCTCATCGCTGCCCTCGCGCTGGCCGCTACCCTGTCCCTGAGCGCCTGCAACAAACAGCAGGACGACCAGCAGGCCGGCCCGGCCCAGGCACAGCAGGTGCCCAAGCCCACCAACCCGAACGACGCCAAGGGGTGGAATGACTATCTCGGCGACCTCGTGCAGAAAAATCTGCAGGGCATGACCGCCAGCCAGCCATTCGCTTATCTGGTTGATGCCGGTGATACCGACGAGGCCAAAGCCAACAACCAGCGGCAGCTGTCGAACGTGCAGGACTCGGTGGCTCGCGGCGTGCTGCCGGGTAACCTGATGGCCTTTGCCGGCGCCAATTCCGGCAAGACGGCCGACTTGCTCGTCGCCGCATTCAAGGATGCCAAGCCGGGTTCGTTCAAGGACGTGATCGTGTTGTTCATCGGTGACAAGGCCGACGAGCAGCGCGTGACCGACGTGATCAAGCCAACGGGTGCGACGTTCCACTTCGTGGCGATGTAAGACCTCGCGAATAGCTGTGGCCGCGTCTCGCGGCCACAGCTCGCGGGCTTCCCTGTTTACGGATAGGGTGAACAAAAGGCTGCTCCCGGCCGTATCGCCGCAGTGACGAAACTCTGCGTGCCAGCTCGACCATTACCCCGGGAATCACGCGCCCAGCATGTATTATTGAATGCATGTCTCTCAAAATCCTCGATACCTGCGTCAACTGTGACGTCTGCGAACCGGCTTGCCCGAACAAGGCAATTTCGCTGGGTGAGGAGTTCTATGTGATCGATCCGGACCTGTGCACCGAATGCATCGGTCATCACGACGAGCCGCAGTGTGTGGTGGTCTGTCCGGTCGAATGCATCATCACTGATCCCGAAAACGTCGAGTCGCACGAGCAGCTCGATCTCAAATACCAGCACCTGATGGCCAAGGAGTCTGTTGCATGAAGGTATCCCTGCGCTGGCGCGCATTGTCGTGCAGCCTGTTATTCGTGACGAGTGTCGCCTGTGCCGCCGACGGTTCACCAAAAGATTCGCCTTCAACGTCGATCAAGTCTGTCGCCCCCCAGCAACGCCCGGGTCATGCGGCGATCGCCAGCGCCAATTTTCTCGCCACCAATGCCGGCCTCGAAGTGTTGGCCAAGGGCGGCAATGCGTTTGACGCAGCGATCGCGGTTGCGTCGACGCTCTCGGTGGTGGAGCCGGAAAGCTCCGGCATCGGTGGTGGTTTCATGGGCGTGCTGCATCGGGCCAAGGACGACCACGACACGTTTATCGACGCTCGCGAAACGGCACCGATGGCGGTCAACAGCAAGGACTACCTCAACCCTGACGGCAGCCCGAACCGCGATGCTGCGTTGAAAGGTCCGCTGTCGGCGGGCATTCCCGGCGAACCGGCAGGCCTGGTGCTGATCGCCAAACGTTACGGCAAGCTGCCGCTGCAGCAGTCGCTGGCGCCGGCGATCCGCATTGCCCGTGATGGCTTTCAGCCGGACCCGCGTCTGCTGGGTGCAATCAATGAGCAGCAGAAAGATCTGCAGCGCTGGCCCGCCTCGGCTGCCAAATATCTGCCCAATGGTGCGCCGCCGGTGCAGGGCGCCATCTGGCGCGATCCCGATCAGGCACACACGCTCGAACTGCTCGCTGCGAAGGGCGACGAAGGTTTTTATCACGGTGAGACGGCGGCCAAGTTGATTGCTGCTGTGCAGGCGGCTGGCGGCAATTGGACGCTGGCTGACCTGGCCAATTACCGCGCGAAGGAGCGCACGCCGATCACGGTCAACTATCGCGGATACCGCATTGTGACCGCGCCACCGCCGTCGTCCGGTGGTGTGGCGATTGCCGAGATTCTCAACATATTGTCTGGTGTCGATCTGGACAAGCTCGATCAGGCGCATCGCGTGCATTACGTCGTCGAGGCAATGCGTCGTGCGTATCGCGATCACAACGATTACCTGGGCGATCCGGATTTCGTCACTATGCCGCTGGACATGCTGCTGTCGCCGTTCTACGCCGATGGTTTGCGTCAGAGCATCCTGCCGGATCGGGCCACGCCATCGTCGATGTTGCCGGCCGCCGAGGCTAGCGAGCCAGGCATGCATACCACGCATTTTTCGATCATCGATGCAGACGGCAATATGGTCGGTATCACCTCGACGGTGAACTACGTGCTGGCCTCCACCTTCGTCGCTGCCGGTACCGGCGTGCTGCTCAACGACGAGATGGATGACTTCGCCCTGGTGCCGAACAAGCCCAACGTCTATGGCTTGCTGGGCAGCGTGGCTAACGCGCCAAAAGGTGGCAAGCGCCCACTCTCGTCGATGTCGCCGAGCATCGTGATCGGTGCCGATCGCACCGCTGTTATCGGCTCGCCGGGCGGCTCGACCATCATCACCCAGGTGCTTGAAGGCATCCTCCATTTCATCGATGGTGAGAGTGCGAAGCAGATCGTCGCGGACAAGCGCTATCACCATCAGTACATGCCCGACGAAGTCGAC
Source organism: Rhodanobacter sp. A1T4 (assembly GCF_014207185.1). Lineage (GTDB taxonomy): Bacteria > Pseudomonadota > Gammaproteobacteria > Xanthomonadales > Rhodanobacteraceae > Rhodanobacter. Next base: position 568,051 of record NZ_JACHCP010000002.1, on the reverse strand, counting down.
GTGGAGACCGGCACGTTTGACCAGCCCACCAGCGACGCGTTGACCCAGATGGGCTATGCGTTGAAACAGCGGGAGTCGTGGGGTTTCATGAACGTGGTTACCTGGGATCGCAAGGCCAACCAGCTCGATGCGGCCAGCGATCCACGCCATCCATCCGGCCTCGGCAAGGTGCAGTGATCGCGTGACCGCGAAAGCTTCTATCCGTCATGCATTGCCGCGATTTGCGGCCGGATTCGCTTGATGAGCCCATTCAGCGGTGCGTCGATGCGTTGCGTGGTGCTGCACATCGTCGGCGTCCTGCTGATGTTCGCAGGGGTGATGCTGGTGGCGCTCACCGCGCACAGCCTGATGAATTACCGCCTGGCTGCCAATCGGCACGGTGGCGAAATAATGGATCTGGGTAGCGATACCAGCCTGCAGACTGGCCAGTATGGCCACATGGCGAGAGTCGTTGGTACGCCGAGCGTAGTCGAGCCACCGAGCGATCCGGAGTTTGGCCAGAAGGTCAATACGCCGGTGCTTGTGCGACACGTGGAAATGTTCCAGTGGCGTGAGCTTCACTTTGGCAGCGCGATCAGTTACGAGCTCGCCTGGATGGATCGACTGCTCGATGCCAGTCGCTTTGACCAGCCGGTGGGTCACGCCAATCCCGCCAGTTTCCCTATCAGCGGCAAAAAATTCGACGCGACACTGGTGCAGATCGGTGGTTTCAGGCTCTCGCCTGAACTGGTTCGCGCACTTCCCGGTTCCGCGACCGTTGAACCGGATATGAAATCGCTGCCAGCCAATCTCGCGGCAAGCTTCAGTCCCTATCAGCAGTACCTGACAACCAGCACTCAACCGGATAGCCCAAGAGTGGGTGATGTGCGCGTGAGCTGGGACGAAATTCCGTTGCGGGAGATGACGATTTTTGCGCGCATCGACGGCGATCGGTTGGTGCCGGCCACCGACGTCGCCGACGGCAAGGGCTACGATATCGAGGTCGGCGAAGTGCCTCTGCTCGACATGCTGCCTGACATGCCGATTCCACCGGACTATCTGGTGTTTCGGCGGATAGCTGCCGTTTTGCTGGCTGCGTTGGGTGCCTTTGTATTGCTGGTGGCGCGCAATCGCCGCCGTGATCCGCTGCTGGCCCTGGGTCTGGGTGCGCTGGTGGTTGGCGTGATGTCCACCGTGCTTTGGCTCGGTAACGATACGTGGACCATGACCGCCTGGTTGCTGGTTACCGTGCTTGGCATGGCCTTGGCTGTCTGGCGGTTGCGCTGGCACAAGCGTCGAGCGACCGACAGGCTTTGAACACGACAATCATTTGGACGTCTATTTATTTCGCTTTGAACAGGTTCTCGTGTTCGATGAACCATAGTCCGGCGAACAGTTTCGGGTCGATGGAATAGCCCTCTGCCGCACGCGCAAACAACCATGCGCCAGCCTCATTGCGCGGCACCGCATGCACGATGATGTTTTCCGTTTCATCGCCGCCGCCGGCGCTGACCTTCTCCAGATCGTATGCGCGTACAAAGGCGATCATCTCGGTGCTCATCCCCGATGATGACGGTCCGCGATGAATGAACTCCAGGCGCTGGCAGCGATAGCCGGTTTCTTCTTCCAGTTCGCGCTGAGCAGCAAGTAACACGCCCTCGTCTGCTTGCTCGGCGATGTCGCCGACCAATCCCGCGGGCATCTCGATGGTGTGCTGCTGAATCGGCACGCGATACTGCTCGACGAACAATAGTTCGTCCTCGGGAGTCACTGCCAGAATGATCACGGCACCGGCGGGATTGGTGCGCTCGACATATTCCCAACGGCCGCGCTTGTACAGGCTCAGCCAGCGGCCTTGATAGAGCATTTCGACTGATGCATGAGCGTCGGCAGGTAGCGGATGAGTGTTGGGCTTCATCGGAGGTCTGATTTGGGGGCCTCGGCATGTTGCCGTGTCCGGGCCGGCACGACAACCGTGCGTGCGATCAGGCGCTGTGCTCCTGCGCGACCACGGGCACTGGTTTCAACCGTACCGCGAACGCGACGCCGGCGATCAGCAGTGCGATACCGAGCAGCGTCAATGGTGCAGGCATTTGACCGCGCAGCGCGAATGCATAGCCCAGTGCCGACAAGGTCTCGAACACGATCAGCTGGCCGGCCAGGGTCGTTGGAAGGCGTTGGCTGGCCTCGTTCCAGCACAATGTGCCCAGCCAAGAAGCGAACAAGCCGATGGCTACCATCAGCCCGATGAATAGCCCGGGCCGCGGGCCGAATGGCAACGCTAGCGGATGGCTGGTGGTGCGAGTGACCAGCCACAGCAAGGCATAGCCGGCCAGTGCCAGCGGCAGCACGGCGACGCCCTGCGCCGTGCTCCACACGCGCGGATGCCGATCGGGATGCGCGCGCAGCCAATCGGCATTGCGCAGCGGATACCAGGTCCAGCAGGCAACGGCTGCAATGGCCAACACAACGCCGAGCGCATAGTTGCTGCCATCGATGGGCGTCTGTTGCTGCAGGTCGAGCAGCTCAACCCGATTGACGCAGCCGATGCCGGCGGCGATCAGCAGCAGCGAAGGCAACAGCTGGCGCCAGCGCAGGGTGCCGTCGCGCTGCGTGTTGCGGTGATTCGCGCAGACCGCGATCACTACCGGCAAAGTGCCGATGATCATCGTCGGTAGCGGCGCCCCGACGCGCTGGATCGCGCTGGCTAGGCACAGGTAGTACAACAAGTTGCCGACCAAGGCGAGCTTGAGTGCTTCCAGCCAATCGCCACGGCTGAGTCGACGCAGACCGGCGCGGTCGAACCAGGCCAGCATCAGCGCAATCAGGCCGAACGCAAAATAGCGCCCGACCGATAGCAGGGCGGCAGGGTAATCAGGCAGCAACAAGGGGGCGATAAAGACCAGACCCCACATCAAGCCCGCAGCCAGGGCGTAGAGGATTCCGAGCGGCATGGTTCGGAGTATGGGTGAAAACCGCCCATTCGGCCCAGCGTCTGCTCAGCGCAGCAGGCTGCGCAGTCGGCTGCGGGTGAAGGCGCCGAAGTTCAGCTCGTCGCAAAGATTATCGAGACGGTTCTGTGCATCGGGCCGACGCAGCAGCGTATCGGCGGCGTTGGCTCCAGGTGCATCCAGCGCAATGCGTGTCAGGCGTCGATAGAGCCGCGCCTTTTCGCCGTGTTCGCGCAGCTTCAACGCGCAGGCGGCTGCGCCGCGAAAACGCAGGTAACCCACCTCATCGATGCGGTCGAGCAAGCTGTCCAGGCTGCCGAAATGCGTGAGCAGCGCGGCTGCTGTTTTCGCCCCCACGCCGGGTACGCCGGGAATATTGTCCACGGCGTCGCCGCATAGCGCGAGGTAGTCGGCCACCTGATGCGGGTGAACGCCGAGCCGCTCATGCACGCCGGCCGGTCCCCAGCGCAGGCTGCGTGCGTAATCCCATTGCTCGTCGTGTTCACCCAACAGCTGACCGAAGTCCTTGTCGGCGGACACGATCACGCTGCGCCAGCCCAGGGCACGCAGGTTCCACACAGTGCTGCCGATCAGGTCGTCGGCCTCGAAGCTGTGGTCGATCATCAGGTGGATGCCGAGCGCTTCGGTGATGGCGCGGCACTGCACGAACTGCCGTTCGAGATCCGGCGGCGGCAATTCGCGGTTGGCCTTGTAAGCGGGATAGATCGCGTTGCGAAACGAGCTGGTCAGCGATGCATCGAACGCGACCGCGATATGTTCGGGTTGTGCACGTTCCAGCAGTTCGCACAGAAAGCGGGTGTAGCCATGCACCGCGTTGATCGGATGGCCGGCCACATCGAAAAATTCGTTCGGCATCGAATGCCAGGCGCGAAATACATACAGGCTGCCGTCGACCAGGTGCGCCGTGGGTGTGGACTTTATTGCCGGACTTACGGCTTCCATGTGCTGAGCAGGCCTTTCAGTGCCGGGCGATCGCGATCGGGTACGTCGATCTGCGCCGTGCCCATGTGGATAAAGGCGATCACATGTTCGTTTTCTTTCAACTTGAGCAGCGCCGCCACGTCGGGATCGTACGCGGCCCAGCCAGTTAACCATTGTGCACCGATGCCAAGCGCGTACGCGCCGATCAGGATGTTCTGTGCGACGCAACCAGCGGTCATCTGCTGTTCGATCGCCGGTACCTTGCTGTGCTTGTCGATGCATGCCACCAGCACCAGCACCAGCGGCGCGAACGTGTAGCGCCGACGCTCCTTGTCCAGCCTGGCGTCGGACATATCCGCATCCTTGCGTATGGCAATGTCAGCGACCTGTTCGCCGAAGCGCTGCTTCGACTTGCCTTTCAGCTTGATCAGACGAAACGGCACCAGTTTGCCGTGGTCCGGTACACGAACGGCTGCTTTCAGCAATGCATGCAAAGTCGCCTTGTCTGGCGCTGGCTCACCGAGTTGGCTTGAGGGAACGGAGTGGCGCTGCAGAAGCAGCGAGAGCGGATCGGACATGATGCAACTCGGTGATACAAAGAAGCTCATGCTAACTGGCGAAACGTTCTCTGGCGACTTTCGGCCACGTTAGGCCAGTAGCCGGTTTGGCAGTTGTGTTGCAGGTAGCGATTGGCTTGCCGCCGTGCTTTTTCGCTACATGTCTTTTTTTCTTAAAGAAAACGCCACAGAGTTCTCCTATGGTGGTCGGTGCAGGGGGACAACATGCACAAAGGAAGGTAGTCATGAAGCTTCGTTACATGTCATTCGCGCTGCTTGGCGCGACATTGATGATTGGCACGGCAGCGCATGCCCAGGACAACTACAGCAACGGCATATTCAAGCAGGCAAAGGCGCAGTCGTTTCCATGCAACAACTCGCAGTTTCTGCAGGACCAGCAGGAATTCGAAAACGGCGAAATCAGCGCCGATCAGTTTGAGGACGTTTGTGGCATGGTGACGGCCGTGTTGCCTGCTAAGAAAACCCGTAGCGGCAATCACGGCTATTTCTACGTACAGGTTGCCTCGGGCGTTACCATCGAAATCGTTTCCGATCTCGATCAGATGAATGCCCCGAAGTGGCCATGGGTTGCGGTAGGCGATACCACCTATGTGCAGGGTCGTTACTACTACGACAACGACGACAGCCAGGGTATCGACTGGACCCACCATGGAACCAGCAGCTCGTGGCCGCATGCCGGCTACGTTGTGGTTAACGGCACCGAGTATCAGTAAATCCTGATCGCTCGGTCCTGATCGAAGAAACGGCGCTACATGCGCCGTTTTTTTATTGAAGGACTGTTCGAATTTTCGGGGTTGACCGTATTCGGGGCTGACCGTAATCGCGCCATCAATATCCTGCCATCAATGCGGCAGGGAGCGAAGTAGCGTATCGAGGCCGCCCCAGGCGATCTGAACACCGATGCAGAGCAGGATGAAAGAGATGAGGCGCTGTACGCCGTTGAACGCATGCTCGGGAATCTTGCGCGCCAGTACGGGAGCATAGCCATAGCTGAGGAAAACCAGCACAGCCAATAGCGCAGACGCCACAAAAATGGAGGCGTGCGCCAAAAGAATGTCTGTCCAGCTGTGACCGGATGCGTTTGCACTGAGCGTCAGCACGACCACGATCGTGCCGGGACCAACAGTCAGGGGAAACGTCAATGGGTAGAAGACTTTATCTATCGCTGCATTACTGTCGCTTTCGATGGCTGCGGCAGCAGGGGTCGCAGCATCCGGAGCATTGAGCATTCTCCAACCCATGGCTGCGAGCGTAATGCCGCCACCTACCTGCAGGATCGGCAGGGAAATGCCGAAAAATTTCAGTATCCAGGCGCCAAGCAGCTCGACCACCGCGATAAAGATCAACATGTTGATCGCGATACGCAAAGCCAGTTGGCGATATACCGCTGGCGGTTCCACGCCAACGATGCCCAGAAAGATCAGCGCCGACCCTACCGGATTGACGATCGGCAGCAGCGCGGCGAAGGCCAGCGGGATGAAATGCAGCGCGTAGTCGAACATGGTCCGGTGTTCTCAAAAGTTTGCTGAGTATTGGCGCCCTGATCCTGCAACTGTGATCGCTGACGATTTCGATTTTCGCCTATACCATGTCCACGACAGGACCGGAACGATCAGCCTGACTCCGACAACTTGAACGCGCCAGGCAGCAGTGCTGCCACCGTCGTTTGATGCCTGTCATCGCGCAGGTTCGCCAGCAGCACCGGCATGGCGTCGGCGCACAGTTCGGCCATCACCTGGCGGCAGGAGCCACAGGGGCTGATCGGGCCGGAGCAGTCGCCGACGACGGCGATGGCGGCAAAGTCGCCGGGCTTGCAGCCGGCGGCAATCGCGCTGAACAGTGCGGTGCGTTCGGCACAGTTGCACAGGCCGTAAGCAGCGTTCTCCACGTTGCAGCCGCTGAACTGGCGGCCGTCGTTGGTCAGCAAGGCGGCACCGACGAGAAAGTGGGAGTAGGGCGCGTAGGCAAGCTCGCGCGCAGCGTGTGCCGCTGCCAACAGTGAATCGAATGAATTCGGTGCAGACATCGCGATCTCCGGTGACCCCGAACGATCCATACCATCGCTGCCGGCGGGCCAGCTTACTCTGCCAGTAGCGCGCCGCAAACCTGGCAGAACCCAAGCACCCGAGTGCCGCTAAGATAGCTGGACCATATGAAGGGAACTGCCTCATGCCGATCACCGTAGCTGCCTTGCGTGAAACCGCACCGGGAGAACGCCGCGTCGCGATCACGCCGGAGATGGCCAAGAAGCTGCGTGGCAAGGGTCTGCGCATTCTGCTCGAACATGACGCGGGGCGTGCGGCCGGGTTTCCTGACGGCCTTTATATCGATGTCGAATTTGCCGATGTCGCCGGTGTGCTGGCACAAGCAGACCTGCTGGCCTGCGTGCTGCCACCGGACGATGCGGTGCTCTCGCAGTTGCGTGAGCGCGTTATCGTGGTCGGTCAGCTGCGGCCATATGGTGCGCCTGAGCGCGTCGCAACGCTGAGCGCGCACAAGCTCACGGCGTTTTCGCTGGAGCTGCTGCCGCGCACTACCCGTGCGCAGGCGATGGATGTGCTGAGTTCGCAGGCAGCGGTCGCCGGTTATCGCGCGATGCTGATTGCAGCCGAGTCGTCGCCCAAATTTTTCCCGATGCTGACCACGGCAGCAGGCACCATTCGGCCGTCCAAAGTGCTGGTGATCGGTGCGGGTGTAGCGGGACTGCAGGCGATTGCCACAGCGCGTCGGCTCGGCGCGCAGACGGAGGGCTATGACGTGCGGCCGGAAACCCGTGAGCAGGTCGAATCGCTGGGTGCCAAGTTTCTGGAGCTGGGCGTCAGCGCGGCGGGCAGCGGTGGTTATGCGCGCGAGCTTTCCGCCGAGGAGCGCATCGCGCAGCAACAGGCGTTGGGTGAGCATCTGAAAACGGTCGATGTGATTGTGAGCACCGCGGCGGTGCCGGGTCGGCCGGCGCCGAAGATTCTCACTGCGGCCATGGTCGACGGCATGAAGCCGGGTGCGCTGATCGTCGATCTCGCTGCCGAAAGCGGCGGCAACTGCGAGCTGACCAGACCGGGCGAGCGGGTCGAGCACGGCGGCGTGGTGATTCTCGGACCGTTGAATCTGTCGGCCGGCGCACCGCTGCATGCGTCGGAAATGTACGCGCGTAACGTCTATAACTTCGTCGAGTTGCTGGTACATGACGGTGCGCTGCAGCCGGATTTCAATGACGAGCTGGTGGCAAAAAGCTGCTTGAGTCACGCCGGCGAAACGCGTTTCGCTGGTTGAAACAACAGACCCTGAAATAGCACGCCGTAAAACCAAAGGCCCCGCACATGGCGGGGCCTTTGGTTGTTAGTGCTCTGGGGTACCAGCGGGCGGCAATCCTTGATGCTCTGACCAATGCATGCGTTGACCGGGTGGTATCGCCTGCCATTGTTGCATCAGCCGATCGCGCTGCTCCGGCGGCAATTCCTGAAAGCGCTCGAACGCGGCGTGCAGTTTTGCGCGCTGCTCCGGTGGCAATTGGCGAAACTGTTGCACGTTGGCCCGTGCCTGTTTGCGCTGGTCGGGCGTCATTTCTTGCCAGTGGGCGATGCGCAGGCGCACTTCATCACGTTTTTCCGGTGGCAGGGTCACCCAGTGTTCGGCTTTTTGCAGCATGTTCTGCTGCCGGCTTGGCGGCAGCGTGTCCCACTTGTCCCGCAGCGGCGACAGCACGTCGCGCTGCGCGGGATTCAGACTGCTCCATGGCCGCGGCGGCGGAGGCGGCAAGTTCTGATCTTGTGGCGGCGGTGGAAAATCCTGCGCGTGCAGCGGCGTGGCGATCGGGCCAGCAAGCAGCGCTGCCAGCAGCATCGCAACCCCCAGTGAAAAAAATCGGCCCATGGTTCAGCGATTCACCGGCTGATTGTTCGATGCATTGTTGGCGGCCAGCCAACCGTAGAAATCGAGATTCTGGTAGAGATTGGGGTCGGTCTTTTCCGCATCGGGTGGCAGGTCGTTGTCCACATCCGCGCTCTGATCGGCAGCGTTGATGGCGTGGTTCGTCGGCACGGCCGGACCGCGCGACAGCGGCTGCCAAACCATCAGCATCGCGAAGGCGACAGCAGCGAATGCGCTGCTCGGGATCAACCAGCGGGCAGTGTGGCGCGGTGGCGATTTGGCGGCATCCAGCGCCTGTCGACGCACGGCGCGCAGGCGCCCGGCCGTAACCGGGTCGATGCGCTGGCTGGCCTCGCGAAAAAGCTCGCGGGCACGTTGCGCGATGCGCTCATCGCGTTGATCGGCCTGATCACCGGGTTGATGATCGGATGTCTTGTTGCCAGGCGTAGTCATCGCCAGTCCTCCAGTTGGTCGCGCAGATGATGCATCGCGCGCGACAGATGTGTTTTGACGCTGCCTTCGGAGCAGCCCATGGAACGGGCCGTTTCCGCGACATCCAGACCTTCCAGCATGCGCAACATGAAAGCCTCGCGCTGGCGCTGCGGCAGCTTTTTTACAGCGTCGGCCATGTCCGCGTACGACTGCGAATCGTGCAGCCGGTCGAGCGGGCCGGGGCCGCGATCGGCAGGCTCCCAGACGGGCATCTCGTCGCCTTCGTCATCGCGACCACCGCCGAGCCAGCCCACCACGATCGAACGCACCTTGCGGCGACGCTGCAGATCGACGATGCGTCGGCGCAGGATGCCCCAGAACAGCGGCGGCCACTCGGCGGCAGGCTTTTCACGGTAGTGCTTGACCAGCCGCAGCATGGCGTCCTGCACCGCGTCCATCGCATCCTCGCGATGGCGCAGATTGAGTTCGGCCATGCGGAAGGCGCGCCGTTCGACCTGCGCCAGAAAGGCGTCCAGCGTGGCAGGGGTTTCGCGTGCACTGTCCAGCAGCAGCTCGGCTTCCAAGGTACCGGCCACCGTGCTCATGGCCACTGCGTCCGCATCGTCAGTTGATGCATGCTCAGGCTCCAGCGGTTCGACTCCTGTAATCAACGCAGCAGGCTCGCACGGGTTGACTGGCAACCGTATAGTGTGCGGATAACTAAGTCCTGGCGGGGTGGGGTCATGATCGACGGTTTCCTGGCGCTGTACATCTTCATGCTTGCTGCATTTACCGGCTATGAAATCATCGCGCGGGTGCCGGTGATCCTGCATACGCCACTGATGTCGGGATCCAACTTTGTGCACGGTATTGTGCTGGTTGGGGCCATGATCGCGCTAGGCCATGCCCAGACACCGCTGGAAATGACGATCGGCTTCATTGGTGTGCTGCTTGGCGCGGGTAACGCTGCCGGTGGCTATGTGGTGACGGAGCGGATGCTGGAGATGTTCAAGTCCAGCAAGCCTGACGCGGGCAAATCGGCCATCGGCAAGGAGGCCAAGTGATGATCTGGCTGCCGAGCCTGATCAAGGCCTGTTATTTTCTCGCCGCACTGCTGTTCATCTTGGGTCTCAAGCGCATGAGTTCGCCGCGCACCGCGCGCGGTGGCATCGTATGGGCGGGCTACGGCATGTTGGTGGCGGTGCTGGCCACATTCTTCCTGCCGGACATGCACAACCGCGGATTGATCATCGCGGCGGTAGTGGTCGGGGTAGGCGCGGCGTGGTGGAGCGGTCGGCGTGTGGCGATGACGGCCATGCCGCAGATGGTAGCGCTGTACAACGGCATGGGCGGCGGGGCGGCGGCGGCGATCGGTGCGGTCGAGCTGATCGGCTACGTGCGCAACCTGCTGGCCTCCCACTGTATTCCCGACACTTCGCCACTGCGGCCGGAGGCCTGGGCAATCGACGCACCGCACCCGGTCATCCCGGTAGTGCCGCTGTCGCCGATCGAGCTGACGTTGGGCGTGCTCGGTGCGCTGATCGGTGCGGTGAGTTTCTCCGGCTCGCTGATCGCGTTTTCCAAGCTGCAGGGCTGGCTCGACAGGCGCTTTGTGTTTCCGGCCCAGCGTGCGGTCAACCTCTTGTTGCTGGCCGTGGCGATTGTGGTCGGCATTCTTCTGGTCAGCGGCTACGCCAGCTATCCACTGATCGCCGCATTTTTCGCGCTGGCGCTGCTCTTCGGCCTGATGATGACGCTGCCGATCGGCGGTGCCGACATGCCGGTGGTGATCTCGCTGTACAACGCGTTCACTGGCTTGGCGGTGGCTTTCGAAGGCTTTGTGCTAGGTAACGAGACGATGATCATCGCCGGTACGGTGGTGGGCGCGGCAGGTACGCTGCTGACCCAGCTGATGGCCAAGGCGATGAACCGCTCGATCGGCAACGTGCTGTTCGGCAGCTTCGGTGCTGCCGGTGGCGAAGCGAAGGCCATTGACGGTGCGCAGAAACCGGTCGACGCGGCTGACGCAGCGGTGATGATGGCCTATGCCGAGCGCGTGGTCATCGTGCCCGGTTACGGCATGGCCGTGGCACAGGCGCAGCACAAGGTGTGGGAGTTCGCGCAGCTGCTGATCAAGCGCGGCGTGAAAGTAAAGTTTGCCATCCACCCGGTGGCCGGCCGCATGCCGGGCCACATGAACGTGCTGCTGGCCGAAGCCGGCGTGCCGTACGATCTGATCGCCGACATGGACGAGATCAACCCGGAGTTCCCGGCGACCGATGTGGCGCTGGTGATCGGCGCGAATGACGTGGTCAATCCGTTGGCCAAGACCGATCCGGCCTCACCGATCTACGGTATGCCGATTCTCGACGTCAGCAACGCCAGGCACGTGATTGTGGTGAAGCGCGGCAAGGGCACCGGTTTTGCGGGCATCGAGAACGCGCTGTTCTATGCCGATAACACCCGCATGCTTTATGGCGATGGACAGGCGGCGGCGGGCGAGCTGGTGACCGAGTTGAAGTCGTTGGACGCCTGACTATTTCGGCTGTTTCTTGATCGGCAACGGGCGCAGGCCTAGCCAGGCCGCCAGCAGCATGGCCAGCAAGGTCCACACCACATCCGAAGTCGAGAAGCCGATGCGCGCCAGCTGCCAAAGCATGCCGGTGCCGGCGGTAAGCAGGGTATCGACGATGCCCAAGCCCATACTGCCGGCAATCTGCGCCGCGGCAATCAACATGCTGACGTAGATTTCCGCCAGCAAGGTGGCCAGCGCGGCCAGCGCGGCGGCAACATTGCCTGGTTTGCGAACGCTGTTACGGATGGCCCAAGCCAGGATGGCGGCGACGGGCAACACCAGCCATGGCATCGGTTGCCGCTGATAAACCGTCACCACCATCCACAGTGCGCCGGCAGCCAGCCCAAGCATCGCGGCGATGAAGGTGGAAAAGACCAGGCTGACGATGGACCGCACGCTCATCGGCAGCCACGCGACAAAAAGGGGGTAGGCAAGGGCTGCGGCGTTGGGCAGCTTTGGGTCGTGCAGTGCGCCATCAAGCATCCATCCATCGGGCAAAGCAGCCATCATAGCGTGGCTGGCCCACGGCCAATTCTTGAGTTCCACGATTTTGGCCTGATCTTTCTGGGGTCAGTTCGCTTCGCGGACGGCATAATAGGCAACCCGACGCGGCGTTCCATGCCGTACTTGGTGATGTTTTCTCGCAGACAGCGTATTTGGCAGGTGGCATGAGCGGTTTCAGTTTGAGCAGCGAACCTTTCACTCTGCAGCGCGACTGCAGCGCGGTGATGGTGCCGCAGGGCGATGTGGTGGAACTTCCGGCCGGCCAGATCGGCTATATCACGCAGGCGCTGGGTGGCAGCTTTACTGTGTATGTCGAAGGCAACCTGTTCCGCATTGCCGGCAAGGAGGCCGATGCATTGGGCAAGGAGTTGCCGCCACCGATCGAAGTGGCCGCCAACGCCACTGACGCGGATGTGGAAAAAGTCGCGTGGGATCAACTGCGTACCGTGTTCGATCCGGAGATCCCGGTGAACGTGGTGGAGCTCGGTCTGGTCTACGATCTCAGCCTGGAACACACCGAATCCGGCGAGCGCAAGGTCTACGTCAAGCTCACGCTCACCGCACCGGGTTGTGGCATGGGCGACATCCTGGTCGACGACGCACGCACCAAGCTGGAGATGATCCCCACGATCATCGAGGCGGATGTTGACCTCGTGTTCGACCCGCCGTGGACGCATTCGATGATGTCCGATGCCGCCAAGCTCGAAACCGGGATGCTTTGAGCGCGCATAGCGGCTAATCAGGCGTAAGTTTTAACGACATGGCGATCTCAGGCTCGCTTCAATTCGCGAAATATCGCGAATTCGCCCAAGGTGCTTCAGGCCCATAGGCTCGGTTTTCCGTGGTATTTCCGGCTTTCTACGATCTTTAGCCAAATCTGTGAGCTAATCGATGGTCGTAAGAAATATTCATATTGCCTACTAATATCGTAAGTAATAACGTCTAATGGTCTGGCTGACGGTCGGTTGATCGATAGATCTGCTCATCAAGTTACCGCCGCCGGTCAGCACCGCGTTTGAAATCGGCCTTGCGTGCCAAGGCCAGGGGACGCGAGCAGAACCCCGGCCTCGCCGGGCAGTCACCGAGTGCGAAGCCGTGCCGCCAGCACGGCGAATTTGAATGGGGTCCTCATGGCCGCATCGGGCGGTCTTGTCCCCAATACATCGTGGAGCTCTCACCCTAATGCTCAACACTTTCCGTTCGAAGCTTATGGTTGCAACGATTGGCATGGTCGCCGCCTCCACGGCTACCGCTGCCACCACTCAAACCCTGCGTGCTCAAAATCTCGGCGCTCAGCCGGTCAGTTCGCTGGCCACACGTCTGAACCTTGGACAGGATATGACGCTAGTGGCACGCGGCGCGGTGTCGCTCGCCAACGGTACGCAGGTTGTCCGTCAGCAGCAGTTCTATCGCGGCGTGCCGGTTTACGGGCGCAGCATCGCCGTGGTGCAGGATGCCAGCGGCAATGCATTGCGTGCCACCGGAGACCTGATGCAGGGCACACCATCCGACCTGATCTCGGCCGTTCCAACGCTGACGCCAGCTGCGGCGCTTGCGGTGTTGAAAGGACATGTACATACCGTAGTGGTTGCCGGTGCATCCATCCAAAATCAGCAGACTGATCTGTTCGTCTATCCGCAGGACAACGGTCCGACGCGGCTGGTCTATCGCGTCTCGTACTTTGTTGATGACGCGAAAAATCCGACTCGGCCGACCGCGATCATCGACGCCAGCACTGGCGAGGTAATCCAGAGCTGGAACGGCCTGACCGACGCCACGGCCAATGGACCCGGTGGCAACACGAAGACCGGTATGTACACCTATGGCACCGAATACGCCGCGCTCAATGTGACGCAGTCGGGTACGACCTGCACGCTGAAAAACACCGACGTCAGCACGTACAACCTCAAAAATGCCACCTCCGGGACCGGCACTCTGGTGAGCTTCATTTGTCCGACCAGCAATACCGATGCCATCAACGGCGCCTACTCGCCGGCCAATGATGCGCATCACTTCGGCAGCGTGGTGCACGACATGTATCAGGGATATACCGGCGGCAACCCGCTGAGCTTTCCGCTGGTGATGAAAGTGCATTATGGCAAAAGTTACGAGAATGCCTTCTGGGACGGGTCGGTGATGAGCTTCGGCGACGGTGCCACCACGTTCTACCCGTTGGTCTCGCTCGACGTGACCGGCCACGAGATCAGCCACGGCTACACCGAGCAGCATTCGGCATTGCAGTACACCGGCCAGTCCGGCGGCATGAATGAAGCCTATTCGGATATCGCCGGTGAGGCGTCGGAGTATTTCGACCGCGGCAAGAATGATTTCCTGGTCGGCGCCGACATCATCAAGAATGGCACGGCGTTGCGCTATATGTGCAACCCGCCGCAGGACGGCGGCTCGATCGACAACGCCGCCAACTACACGTCCAGTCTTGACGTCCATTACTCCAGCGGCGTCTACAACAAATCGTTCTGCCTGCTGGCCAAGACCTCTGGTTGGGATACCAAGAAAGCGTTCCAGGCCTACGCGCTCGCCAACAAGGTCTACTGGACTGCCACTTCAACCTTCAACTCCGGCGCCTGCGGCGTAGAGTCGGCAGCGACCGATCTGGGTTACAACAAGGATGACGTGATCGCCGCGTTCGCCGGCGTGGGCGTGACCTGCCCGGGCACCGGTGGCGGCAGTACTGGCGGTTTGCAGAATGGTGTGGCCGTGACTGGACTTGCCGCCGCCAAGGGTGGTGTCTTGAGTTACACCGTGACCGTGCCTTCAGGCTCCGGCACCCTGACCATCGCCATATCCGGTGGCACCGGAGACGCTGATCTCTACGTAAAGCTGGGTTCGGCACCGACTACCAGCAGCTACGACTGCCGCCCATACAAGACTGGCAATGCCGAAAGTTGCACCTTCAGCGCGCCGTCCGGCACGTACTACATCAATCTCAACGCTTACGCCGCTTTCTCGGGTGTTTCGCTGAAAGCCAGCTGGTAAGTCCAGCCGCGGACAGGGAAGATCTGCAACCTCGAAAGGGATAAATCGAAACGGGCCCGACGCTATTCGCCGGGCCCGTTTTGTTGTGTTTCGCACAGACGGCAAGAGCGCTGTCGACTGCTCGACAGAACAGAGCTGGCTCAGTCCGCTGCTTCCTCGAAGCGATTCGCATCACGATTTTTGCGCACCTTGGCTGGATCCCATATGCGACCATTCATCGCGATGTATACGCCATCGGGCAAGGTCTGCACGGCAGCCACCGCACAACCGATATTGAACACCGCGTCGGAACCCTGGAATCGCGCCGGGTTCAGTGCGCCGGTCAGTACGATCACCTTGCCCTCGATATGCGCCAGCTCGCGGGCAGTCTCCACCATCGTGTCGGTGCCGTGGGTCACCAGCACATGCCGTTGCGCCTGGCCCTCGATCGTCGAGCGCACCAGTACGCGGTCTTCTGCACCCATGTGCAGGCTGTCCTTGCGCAGGATCGGAATCACGTCAAACTGAAACGCCACGCCGAGTTGGGCGAGAATCTCGCCGATCTGCGGTGCGCCGATCTTGTAATCCGACTTGTCGTCAAAATAGATCTTGTCGATGGTGCCGCCGGTGGTGACGATGGTGAGATGCTGCATAGGGATGGGCCAGGGTTGATGACTCGCTTATTTTAGCTGGTGCGGCCAAGTAGTGCTTATCAACTTTGTTTCTTCAGCTCTTTGGTTTTGATCAGTCGATTGAGACGAAGAGCCTCGCTGTCAGAGCCATAACAAGGGTCAAGCCAGCAACAATTCCGTATCCGCCGCATCCTGCGTACTTAACCGCAACAAACCATGTCCCACAAAACGCCGTAACGCGGCTGCTGGCCTGGCATCGCCCCGCGCGGCTGACCACGTCGCCTGACGCGCCAGCAACGCGGCCGCTGCGCATCGCACCAACGTAATTGCCAACCCACGCGCGCCAGCTTCCAGCGAGTCACGACTCGCACGCTGAGTGTCCAGAAACGTCGCCGCGTCATCAAGCGCTGCATAAATCGTGTTGATCGAACGCGCATCCTCGCAACCGTCCAGCCATCCATCGACCGCAGTGCGCAGGGAGGCAAAACTGCCGCCAGCCAATGCGCGCAGGCTGTCCAGCGACAATACGTTGGTCGTGCCCTCCCAGATCGAATACACCTGTGCATCGCGCAACAGCTGCGGCAGGCCGGTGTCCTCGATGTAGCCGGCGCCACCGAAGCATTCCAGTACTTCGGAACAGATCTTTACCGCCAGCTTGCCGGTCCAAAGCTTGGCCAGCGGCGTCAGTAGACGCAGCAGCAGCGTTTCGTGTGGAGCGGCGATGTGCTGCTCGACACGGCCGAGTAGATGCGTTACTTCGAACGTCAGCGCAAAGGCGCCATCGAACTCCGCCTGTATGTCAGCCAGCGTCTGGGCGTGCAAGGGCTGCTGAATCAATGGACGTCCAAACGATTCGCGGCGCGCCGCGTAATCGCGCGCCAGGCTGATCGCACGCGCCATGCTCGCAATGGCGCACACTGCGTTCCAGGTGCGGGTGACGTTGAGCATCGGCGCGATCTGCCGCACGCCGTTGGCCAGTTCACCCAGCGGCCAAGCGGGCAGGCCATCGAGATGAATTTCCGCGGTAGGCAGTTCGTGCGTGCCGAGTTTGTCCTTCAGTCTATCGATGACCAGCTGCGGCTTGCGTTGCGCGCCATCCATCGTCTCGACGAAAAACAACGCCAGTGCACCGGTGCCTTCACCTGCACCCTCGGGCCGCGCCAGCGCCAGCGCGGCTTCACCGACTACCGCTGAGCTGAACCATTTGCGGCCGTGTAACCGCCACTGGCCATCGGTGTCCCGCCGCGCGATGGTTTCGGTGTTGCCGACGTCGGAACCGCCTGCGTTCTCGGTCATCCACTGACCGCTTAGCCAAAAGCTTGATGCTTCACGGCTCAGGAAATGCGGCAGCGCGTGATCGATCAACGCCTTGTTGCCGGAGGCTTTCAGCGCAGTAGCCGCGCCATCGGTCATCGCCAACGGGCAGGTGTAGAACTCGCTGGCCACGTGGTACAGATACACGCGGGCAAACTGTTCCAGTCGTGCGTATTCGTTGTTCGCATGGCCGGCTGCAAGCACGGAATGGCGCGTAGTGAGCTGCGGGCCCTCCAGCCAGGCCGTGGTCAACTCGATGCGATCGACTCGACGGCCCCATGCATCCCATTGCGTCAGCACGGGCTTGCGTCGCGTGCTGTTGCCCACGCGCTGCCATGCCATCTGTGCGTAATCACCCAAGGCATCGAGATCGGCATCCAGCGCGACCCGCCGATCAGTTGGCAGTGCGCGGTCAAGCAGTGCGCGTAACAAGCGGTCGCTGCGATAAGGGTGAGCCAGTTGCGGGGCATCCTGCAGGAAGGCCATGGCGTTCTCCATCCAGAGTCGAAGTACCAAAGTATAGGCATGCAAGCAGTTGGCTGGCTGTGCTGGCATCATCGAAGGCAACTTCACTGTGCAGGTAACGATCATGCGATTTTCCGAAGCGATGCAATCTGTCACCCGACACGGCGACAGTTGGCAGGCGACAGTCAGCGAGGACTGGCTGCAGGGGCGCAGCGCCTTCGGCGGACTGCAGGCGGCGCTGGCTTTGCGCGCGATGCGCGAATTGGTGAGTGCAGACATACCGCTGCGCAGCCTGCAGACCACCTTTGTAGCGCCGGTGCCGGCAGGTCAAATCACCCTTCACGCGCGTTGCCTGCGCGAAGGGCGCAGTGCGGTTCAGATCGAGGCAAGTCTATGCGACGGCGATCAGACCCTGTGCCGGCTGGTCGGCGTGTTCGGTAGCGCGCGACCTTCGGTGCTCAACTTTCAGCCCGAGCAGGCAGCCGTCGAAAGCAAGGTGTCGCGCGAGCTGCGCTATGTGGAAGGGCAGATGCCTGCCTTCACGCAGCATTTCCACGCGCGCTGGCTGCGGGGCGACCTGCCCTTCACTGGTGGCCGGCAGCGCGACAGCACGCTGCAGATTTCACTGCGCGACGAAGGCGTGCCCGATGAGACACATGTGCTCGCCTTCGCTGATTTCATACCGCCGATCGCGCTGGGTATGTTCGACAAGCCCACGCCGGGCAGTTCGCTCACCTGGATGATCGAGTTGCTGCGCGACCGTTACGATGACCTCGGTCTCGACGACTGGCGCGTCGACGCCGAGCTCATCGCCGCCCGCGACGGTTATACCAATCAAGGCGTGATGCTATGGGGTCCGCGCGGCGAACCAGTGGCGTTGAGCAGGCAGAGCATGGTTGTGTTTGGATGAAAGACTGGGGACTTTCCGCGTGTCGCTTGCCCCGTTGTAGGCTCACGCTCATGCGATTCTGAGCGTATCGAGCATTTCATGTCCTCATACCCGCCATCTGCGATGTCTCGCTTCACATCACTGGCCGGTCTGAGCCGCTGGCGAATCGCCGGTGTCGTGTTTGTATTCCTGTGGTTTTTGCTGGGCGGCATCGCGCATTTTGCGGCCACTCAAACGGAAATGCGGATCGTGCCACCTTACATTCCGTGGCCACGAGCGGCGGTGCTGGTGAGTGGCGTGTTCGAGTTGCTGGGTGCTGCCGGGTTGCTTTGGGGCAAGACGCGCCGCGCGGCAGGTATTGGCCTGTTCATCCTGACGTTGGCGGTGACGCCAGCACACATCTACATGCTGCAGTATCCGGCGTTGTTTGGCGTTCCGTACTGGGCGCTGATTGTGCGCCTGCCGGTGCAGGCCGCGCTGCTTGCACTGATTGCGTGGAGTACAGCGACGCCCAAGACACGTAATGGCAGGTAGTCTCGATAGTGTTGAATCGGCATCATCGCCACGGGTTGTTGTCCCATGGGTCGAGTCGCTACTCGATGCCACCTTCATGATTTGCCAAGCCAAAGCGAGAGGTTCCCGCCTTGATTTCAGATATTGACGTAGTGCTTCGACTGTTGACCGCCGCTGTGCTGGGTTCGGTGATCGGCGTTAATCGTGGTCGGCTCGAGTGGGCGGCGGGGCTGCGCACTCATATGCTGGTCAGCGTGGGCGCTGCCTTGGCGGTGATTGTTTCCGCTTACGGATTCAGCCACGCAATCGAACAGGATCACGTGGTACTGGACCCTTCCCGCATCGCCGCACAGGTGATCAGCGGCATCGGTTTTCTGGGCGCGGGTACGATCTTGTTTCTGCAGAAAGAACAGGTGATCAAGGGGCTGACCACGGCGGCGAGTCTTTGGGCTGTGGCCGCTGTTGGTCTGGCTGCCGGCACCGGCCTTTATTTTCCCGCCGTTTTCGCGACTGCCATTCTATGGGTCATTCTTGCTCTGCTGAAGCCGATCGAGCGACGATTTGTTCGGCCTCGCCGAAAGTACACGTCGATACAGGTAGCAGTGACGCAAGGCTCGGCGCTCTCGGCGGTCGAAGCGGTACTCGCAAGCTTTCATACGCCGGTGGATCACATGCTGTTGCGCCGGGATGCCGACGGTCAGGATCGGGTGATCATCCGTTTCGCTGCGGATTTTCCGGCCGACAAGCTGGCCGCCATCGCGGATGCGTGTCGCGAGATTGAAGGCGCTGAGGCCGTGTCATTTACTACGGCGGGCAAAGTAACGCCGTAGTTTTGTACTGGTCAACGCCTGAAGCCATCACGCACTTTTGTCTCACCGCCTGACACATTGCCGTGATACGTATGAGTGAACACATGGAGATGGTGATGACTGAACCGGTGACGGTACCGACTGCTGAAGGTGTGCGGCGATACCCGCGTACGGAGGGCTATTTTCCCGAGCTGCCGGCGATTGAGCTGTTTCCAGATCTGGACAAGCCGTGCACCTGCACCCCGGCATGCCGGTCGCGTTGCGGCGGCGAGTGCGGTTGCGCGGCGTGCCACATGCAGTTCTCGGTCTGGCGCGAAGAGCGCGGTGTGCCGGCGATTCGGCCAACGGAGCCAGATCACGAGGTGCAGCTCAAACGGTATCGCGGTGAAGTGCGCTAAACGAAGGCTGCATGCCGGACTAGCGCGATCTTGCATTCGGCGTCACATTCATTGACCGTATGGTCGGTCTTTCCGCAACAGCTTCATTCAAAGAACATTGACTTGAAGAGGAAATCTCATGAAAGCACGTTGGCTTGTTTTGGCAGGCGCCCTTGTTCTCGTTGGTTGTGGCAAAGATCATCAGGGCAGCGAGACGTACGATGTGTCGATCCTGCGTGAGACTCAGTGCGTGGCCGCGTCCGAACGCTTTCAGCTTTATGACCAAGCCAAAAAGCACACCGAGCATGCGAACGGCGCAGAAGACGAGCGCTTCGACAAGACCAAGCTGCGCAGTGATCTGGGTTTGAAACTTAAAGAGGCGCGAATCTCGATGATTTCCCAGGACAAGTCCTACAACGCCGAATACCTGAAAAACCGCTGCAACACGGAAATGTCGCAAGACCAGTTCAACGCCGCTGAATAAGTTATTCGATCGTTTCACAAGTCGTCGGGATTTTCATGAAAGCTCTTGTTTGCAACGCATTCGGCCCGATCGAAGATCTGAAAGTTGAAGACGTTGAATCGCCATCCGCTGGCCCCGGGCAAGTGGTGGTTGCCATCAAGGCGGCGGCGCTCAATTTCCCTGATGCGCTGATCGTGCAGGGGTTGTATCAGGTCAAGCCGGCGTTGCCGTTTTCGCCAGGTGCCGAGTTTGCGGGTGTAGTGAAAACCGTGGGCGAAGGAGTCAGTCACCTGAAAGTCGGTGACCGCGTGATGGCGTTGGTGCCGCACGGCGGGCTGGCTGAAGAATGCGCGGTGGATGCGCGCGGCGTGATTCCGTTGCCCGATGACATGGATTACGCGACCGGTTCGGCACTGCTGTTGACTTACTGCACGTCGTTGCACGCGCTGAAGGACGTGGCGAAGCTTGCGGCGGGCGAAACGTTACTGGTGCTAGGCGCATCCGGCGGAGTCGGCATTGCGGCGATCGAGATCGGCAAGTTGATGGGTGCGCGCGTGATCGCTGCGGCATCGAGCGAGAAAAAGCTCGCGCTGTGCCGAGAGCACGGTGCCGATGAAACGATCGACTACGTGCGTGACGATCTGCGCGAGCGCGTGGATGCGCTGACCGAAAAACGCGGTGTCGATGTGGTCTATGACGCAGTCGGCGGTGCTTACAGCGAGGCTGCGCTGCGAGCGACCAGCTGGGGTGGACGCCTGCTGGTCGTTGGATTCGCGACAGGCGAGATTCCGCGGATACCGTTGAATCTCGCCTTGCTCAAGGAGCGCGAGATTCTGGGCGTCTACTGGGGTGACTGGGCCAAACGTAACCCCAAGCTTCAGCAAGCTCATCTATTGCAGTTGCTGGACTGGTTTCGCAATCAACAGATTGCCCCGCCGGTGACCGAACAACTGCCGCTGGCTGGCGCTGTCGATGCACTGCAACGCATGGCAAAACGTCAGGTGCGCGGCAAGGTCGTGGTGTTGATCGATAAGTAGGCAACGGCGCACGGTGGGGCGAAGTGCTGGATGGCCTCGGCTGAGGTAGCGAGAGCAGCTCCTTCGCCCACCCAGGACGTGCCCGTGGCAGCTATCCACCTGCCATCCGTCCGGAAGTCATGCAGCGTGTTACTCGCTTGCCGTTTACGACTGTGTCGTTGCAAGCGACAGCGTGCTGGCCCGACGTTTTGACCATGAGTCTAGGTAAAAGCCGCGTTTCCATGCATATTGGCCCCATAAACGGGGTCGATAGCTGTCGAATGACCAAGCAGCGTGTTGGTTTTGGGGCAATGGCGAGCAACACGATTACCGAAGGTTGCTTTGGTATTCCTACATTTGAGCAATTCATGGATAACCGTTCTCCCATTGATCGCGACATTGCACTGATCTCCCGATCAGACGCTGTGCCCACGATATTGGAAGTGGTGGCGCGCACGACTGGCATGCGCTTTACCGCGGTGGCGAGAGTCACCGATACCCAGTGGGTTGCCTGCGCCGTCTACGACCGCATCGAATTTGGTCTGAAGCCCGGTGGCGAACTGGTGCTCGAGTCCACCATCTGCAACGAAATTCGTGGGCATCATCAGCCGGTGTTATTCGGGAGTGCCAGCGAGCACGCGCTTTTTTCGAACCATCCGACACCCAAGTTGTACGGATTCGAAAGCTATATCTCGATTCCCATTTTTCTTTCGGATGAAAGCTTTTTCGGGACGTTGTGTGCAATCGACCCTGCACCCGCGAAGCTCGATGATCCCGAACTTCTCAAGACGCTCCAGCTTTTCACCCAGTTGATTGCCGCGCAGTACGAGACCGAGCAGCGCAGGGATGCTGCCGAGCTGGCATTGGTTGATGCGCAGTCGACCGCGCGACTACGCGATCAGTTTGTTGCTGTGCTGGGTCATGATCTTCGCAATCCCGTGCAATCGATCAGCATGGGTGCCGATATGCTGGAGCGCGATCTGCCCGACGGACGCGAGCGGCGTGTCGCAAAGCATATCCAGCGCAGCTGCCAGCGCATGTCGGAGTTGATCAACAACGTGATGGATTTTGCACGCGGCAGGCTGGGTGAAGGTATCTCGGTTTCACTTGAACGTAGCCACGATCTTGCCGGCGATCTGGAGCATGTTGTATCGGAAATTCAGCGCGTGCATCCCGATCGAAAGATCGAAGTCACCATGTCGCTGGATCGAACCTTTCGCTGCGATCGCCGTCGCATCGCCCAGTTGCTCGGCAACCTGCTTTCCAATGCCGTAACACACGGATCGGACAAAGCGCCAGTGCGCGTTTTCATGACCAGCACGGAGTCCGCCTTCGAGCTTGCGGTGGAAAATGCGGGCAAGCCGATCGAGGGGGACAAGATCGAACGTTTCTTCCAGCCCTTTACGCGAGGTACATCCGCCTCACCACGCCCCGGTCTGGGGCTCGGCCTGTACATCGCTGCGGAGATCGCGAAAGCGCATGGCGGCACGCTGCAGGCTGCCTCGGATGCTTCAGCAACGCGATTCGCTTTTCACATGCCGCTCGACTGCGACGAGACGAGCCAGCCTGGGCTCACGAATGCGGGTGCCTGATTGTAGGTTGAGCTGAGCAAAGCGATGCCCAACCTGCTGATGCTATGAACGTTGGAATTTACAAGCTTCCCGCCCCCCACGGCATCAACGCAACGACGACCTCTCGGGTTGATCCGGACGTCGCCGTACACCGGCACCCAGGGTACCTATCAATAACAGGTTGAGCGCTACTTCGATCAATGCCAGCCAGCGTTCGCCGGCTGAACTCCACGCCTCTGCGATGCCGTGACAGAAATAGAACAGGCTGAGGATGCCGACCCAGAGCAGGGCACGTCGCGTATTGCGAATGGCCAGCAGCGGCAGCAGCAGCGGCACGACCGTGATGGCGAGCACCAACCACAGTGGAACGGTTTGCGCCGGTACCAGCCACGCATGCCAGACGAACTGGAGTAGCACCAGCATGGCCCAGGCACACAGTCCCCAGCGTTGCTCGGCAGGCAGGTGCGAACTCATGCGCTGGCCGCCAGCTTGCGGGCGGTGTCGGCCAGCCGTCGGCCCAGGGCCCGGGCCAGGTCGCGTTCGTGATCGCTGATCGGGTTGTCCCCCTTGCCGCCGGTGACGTGGCTTGCGCCGTAGGGCGTGCCGCCGGTTTGCGTGCTGCTGAGTGCGGCTTCGGTATAAGGCAGACCAAGCAGGAACATGCCGTGGTGCAGCAGCGGCAGCGCCATGGTCAGCAGGGTGGATTCCTGACCGCCATGCATGCTGCTGGTGGAGGTGAACAGCGCGGCCGGCTTGCCGACCAGCGTGCCGTTGGCCCATTCGGCGCCTGTGCTATCGAGAAAGTATTTCAGCGGCGCGGCCATATTGCCGAAGCGCGTGGGGCTGCCCATGGCCAAACCGATGCATTCAAGCAGGTCCCGCTTCTCCACGTAGGGTGCACCGTCTTCCGGCTCAGGCGGCTGCGCGGTTTCGGTGACAGGTGCGACGGGCGGCACCTGGCGCAGGCGCGCACGCATGCCGGCTACTTCTTCGATACCGCGCGCGATAAGTCGCGCGAGCTGTGCCGTATGGCCGGTTCGGCTGTAGTAGAGAACGAGGATGTCGTGGTTCATGCAGTGATCCTTAAGGGCGCGTGATGGGCCGGTGCGTTGAGGCTTTCACGGGCGATACGCTAGTGTACCTACCGATACCGACGACGATGGCTGCTTTCAAGCGCCGCTAAATTCGAGAGAGCCGATGGCCTTGCGTTTCAACCGCAACCGCGTTGTACATTTCAGCCGCTTTCTGTGGCAACGGTTTCTCGACGACAAATGTTTCGAGACCGCTGGTGCGCTGTCCTACACTACGCTGGTGTCGCTGGTACCGCTGACGGTGGCGGTGTTCGCGATGTTTTCGGCGTTTCCGGTGTTCGAGGGTGCTCGCGCCACGCTGGTCGATTTTGTGTTCGACAACTTTGTGCCGGCGGCTGGTGAAACGGTGCAGAACGCGATACAAGGCTTTGCCAGCAACGCCAGCAAGCTGACCGGCATCAGTATTCTGGTAATGCTGTTCAGCGCGTTGTCGATGATGATCAGCATCGAGGATCGCCTCAACCAGATCTGGCGCGTGCACCGGGCGCGCGCCTGGGGTTCGCGGTTGTTGCTGTACTGGGCGGCGTTGACGCTGGGGCCGATTCTGATCGTTGGCGGCATCGCGGTGACCTCCTACGTGACGGCGCTGCCCTTGTTGCAAGGCGCGGCGACCCAGATCACCGGCATCGGTCATAGCCTGCTCAGCGTGTTGCCCTTCCTGGTGACCTTTCTCACACTGTGGCTGCTGTATGCGGTGGTGCCCAACTGCAAGGTATCCCGGCGCGATGCCCTGATTGGTGCGACGCTCGGCGCGATATTGTTCGAGATCGTGCGCTGGGGGTTCACCATGTTCGTGCGGCATGCGCAGACGTATCAGCAGATCTACGGCGCGCTGGCGGCGATTCCGATTTTTCTGCTGTGGATTTATCTCTCGTGGGTGATCGTGATTCTGTCCGCGTCGATTGCGGCATCGGTTTCGGCGTTTGATTTCCATGCGCCGAAAGAGCGTCTGCCCGCGGGCGCCGAGTTTCTCGGTCTGCTGGTGGTGCTGGGGCATTTCATCAGCGCACAGCGCAGCGGTGACACGGTGGATCAGGCCACGGTACGGTTGTGTGAACCGTATTTGCACCGCGGCACGATCGCTGACTATTTTTTCGAACTGGAACAGGCTGACCTGATCAAGCAAAGCGAGCTTGGTAGCTGGCTGCTGTGCCGAAGCCTGGATAGCACCGACCTGCTGCGTGTATACGAACATTCCCGCTATCGTTTGCCGTTGAATCCGGTAGAAGAGGCAGCGGAGCTGGGTATCGAACTACCATCGCCGCTACTCGCCCTGCTGGCCGCGCTGGCTGACGAAGTGGCGACTACATTGGCTACCCGACTCAACACTGTTTATCCCCCGGACGCGAATCGCGCGGCCGATACCAAGGAACTCTCTGCATGACTTTGTTGCTGCGTAAATTGAAATTTGCCGCGATTGCTTTGATAGTGGTCGCTGCCATTCCGGCACATGCCGACATGCCTGCGCGGCCGACGCTGAAAGTTGCCACGCTGGACGGTAAGACGTTCGATCTTGCTGCCGAGCGCGGAAAGTGGGTCATCGTCAACTACTGGGCAACCTGGTGTGTACCGTGCATCAAGGAGATGCCGGATATCTCCAACTTTGTCGCAGCCCACAAGAACGTCGCCGCCATCGGACTTGCTTTCGACGACAGCGAGCCGGCCGATATCAAGGCGTTCGTGGCCCAGCATCCGGTGGTCTATCCGATTGCACAAGTCACGCTCGATAAGCCGGTGAAAGACTTCGACGAGCCGCGTGGCCTGCCGACGACCTGGCTGATCAGTCCGGATGGAAAGGTGGCCAAGCGCTTCGTGGGCCCGGTGACTCCGGCGCTGCTGAAGGCGGCGATTGGCGGCAAGTAATGCCGGCGGCGAAGTTTCTCGTCAGTGGCAGGGTGCAGGGTGTGTTCTATCGGGCCAGCACCCGCGAGCAGGCGTCAAGTCTGGGCCTGTCCGGCTATGCGAAAAATCTGCTGAGTGGCGACGTCGAAGTGCTGGTTGTCGGCGATGTCGCCGCTCTGGATGCGTTGGAGCAATGGTTGAATCGTGGTCCGCCGGCAGCGAGGGTCGAGTCGGTGAGTCGCGAAAATGTGCCTGAAGAGGATGTAGTCGAAAGGCACGGGCAGGGATTCCACATCCGCTAGCTCTTGCTTGCAGCCGAGGCACCATTAAAACGTATCGGGTACCCACACGGCCTTGTCGGTAAGCTGTTCATGCGCGGGCTGGCTCTTGAGCGCGGACAGTTTCACCTCGGCAATCGGTTCGTCGTCGAACTGCAGCTGCTGCAGCAGATGCCGGATCAGATTCACGCGGCCGCGTTTCTGGTCGTTGAAGTCGACCACGAACCATGGTGCATGTTTGGCATCGGTGCGCTTGATCATGGTGTCGCGCAGTTTGCCGATCTCGGTATATTTCTGGCGTGCAGCCATATCCACCGGCGACAGCTTCCATCGTTTCAACGGATTTTCGGCGCGCTGGCTGAAGCGCTCTTCCTGCTCCTCCTGGTCCACCGCCAGCCAGTACTTCAGCAGGATGATGCCATCGTCGGTGAGCAGCTTTTCGAACGTGGGCACGGCGTCGAGAAAATCCTTGTACTCATCCTTGCTGCAAAAACCCATCGCCGGCTCCACCACGGCACGGTTGTACCAGCTGCGATCGAACAGCACGAATTCGCCGGCGCTCGGCAGATGGGCGATGTAACGCTGGAAATACCATTGCGTAGACTCGTGCTCGCTTGGCTTGGACAGCGCGGCGATGCGGTAGCTTCGCGTATCCAGACTCTCGGTGATGGCCTTGATCGTGCCGCCCTTGCCGGCGGCGTCGCGCCCTTCAAAGATCACCACCAGCCGTTTGCCGCTGCGCCGTAGTCCATGCTGCAGACGGATCAACTCCAGCTGCAGTTCTTTCATGGCTTTTCGGTAGTGGTGTTTGGCGTGCTTGCCCATGCGAACTCCGGAAGTCTATTGAATATCGATATCGGCGGCCGGCCGACCAATCCGTCGACGCGCCACCATGGCCTGTAACGCGCGACGGAAATCCGATGCATAGCCGACCATGTCGAACAGCTTGCCGTGCTTGCGTTGATGCGACAGATGATGCCGCAACAGCTGCAAGGCTTCGTGATTGCTGCCCAGGCTCACCGCCAGCGCGACGAAGCTGGCTTCGTCCTCGGTCACCAGTTCGGGCAGGCCGGCATGCTGAAGCAGGCTTGTCGCCACGCGACCGGCAAACGTTTCGCCGGCAAAGGTAAGTACTGGGCAGCCGGCCCAGAGCGCATCGGATGCAGTGGTGTGCGCGTTGTAGGGGAGGGTGTCGAGAAACAGGTCGACGTGTTCGTATTGAGCGAGGTATTCCGCATGCGGGAGCTTGGCCATGAAGATCAGCCGTTCGGCGGCGATACCGGCCTGCACGACGTGCTCGCGCAGGCGCTGATCGGCATTTTCCGGGCCGCTCAACAACCACAGCACGCTGTCGGGTGTCTGATCCAGAATGCCGAGAAAACGATTGAACGCCTGCGGGTTGATTTTGTAGCTGGCGTTGAAGCACGCGAACACTGTGCCTCGTGCCGGCAGGCCGCATTTCTCCCGCGACGGTGCCTTTGGAATTTTCCGACTGGGGTCGTTGGGTTGAAAACAGCGCGGCAGGCGAACCACCTTTTCGCTGACAGTGGCGCGCAGACTATCCGGCTGTACAACGGCATCGGCCAGCATATAGTCCATCCATGGCGCACCGGACGTGCCGGGATAGCCCAGCCAATTAACTTGTATCGGTGCCGGACGCAACGCAAACAGCTTGGCGTTGGAGCCGCTGGAGAAAACAGTCAAGTCGATCAGCAGTTCGATTCGATCGGCATGGATGCGCTGGGCTAGCGGTGCCTCGCTTAGGCCGCTGACGTCATCCACATGACAGACCGCTTCAAGCCGAGCGCGGATGGCACCGCCATCGTTGGGCGCGGTGGCATAAAGGTGCAGCTCCAATTCGCTACCCGCGAGTGCTTCCAGCATGGCGACGATCAGCAACCCAGTGGCGTGTTCGCCGAATCCGTTGGAGACGAAGCCAACCCTTATCGGCGTTTTGGGTGCCGGCATCGAGTGCGCAAAGGCGAGCTGCCGACGGAGCGGCGCCATCTGCGTGTCGATGGCCGCGGCGAACGTTTCAGCGCAGTGGCGCTGCTCACCGGCCGAAGCATCTTCTGCCAGAAAACCGAAGGGCGTGATGCCTGCCATGCCTTCCGCCACGGCCACACGCAGTTGCGCGCTTAGGGTTTCAAGCTCGCTCCACTGGCAGAGCCGGCGCAGGGTAAATACGCGCTGGCTGAGCGCGGCGCCGTGACCGGCATTGCGTTCCAGTGCACGCGCATAGGCCATCTGGGCCTCATCGAAACGCGCGAGGTCATCCAGCATCATGCCGGCGTGATAGGGATGTTCGCTTTGTGCCGGTTCCAGTTCTTCAGCGCGCAGGTAGGCCTGCAGTGCTTCGGCAGACTGGCCGCGTACGCGATGGGTATGCCCCAACATGGCGTACGCGGGTCCCATTCCCGGCGCGATCTGCAGCGCCTCCTGGGCATGAATGGCGGATTGTTCGGGGTGATCGATCGCCAGTTCGGCGGCAGCGACGTTGAGGCGCAGACCCGGGTGACTGGGTGCACCATAGGTCGCCATGGCGTAGGAATCGCGTGCCTGTGCATACCTGGCGGCGGCCATCAGCGCGTTGCCGAGCGTCAGCAGGATGATCGGGTGACCTGGCCTAAGGCGCAGCGCTGCGCGCATGCGTTCGATCGCCTCATCGGCACGACCGTCGGCAACTTCCAGGCTGGCCAGATTGCACTGCACCTCAAGGCTGTCGGGGCTGAGCTTTTCGGCCTTGTATAGGAGGCGCAATGCTTCGTCGCGTCGATCGAGCTGATGCAGCGTGATGGCGTAGATGCGCAGCAGTTCGGCCGAGTCCGAGAAGCGCTTCAAGGCTTCTTCGGCCAGCGGCACGGCGTCGGTAAACGCACGAGCTTCGAGTAGCGAGGTCAGACGCGCCAGGTAGCCGTCGAGTTCGGATTGGAAGAGATCAGTCATTTGCTCACGCTAACGTATGGGCGTAGGGACGCCAAGCACGGGTTTCACGAAGGTCTGGTATCAGCCGCCGCTCAGCGATTTCAATTCGTCGGCCTGGTGCTCTCGGGTCAGGCTGTCGACCAGTTCGGCCAGGTCGCCCTGCATGATTTCGGTGAGGCGATAAAGATTGAGTCCGATCCGGTGATCGGTCACCAGATTGTCCTTGTAGCGGTAGGTGCGAATACGCTGGCTGCGGTCACCCGTACCCACCTGCAATCGTCGTGACTCGGCCTGAGCGGCGCTCTGCTTGCTGCGCTCGGCATCGAGCAGACGCGCCTTCAAAAGGCTCATCGCGCGGGCGCGGTTTTTGTGCTGGCTGCGCTCTTCCTGGCATTCCACGACGGTGCCCGTGGGGATGTGCGTGATGCGGATGGCGGAGTCGGTCTTGTTGACGTGCTGGCCACCGGCACCGGAAGCGCGGAAGGTGTCGGTTTTCAGATCGGCCGGGTTGATGACGATGTCGTCGATCTCATCCAGCTCGGGCAGCACGGCCACGGTGGCGGTGGAGGTATGTACTCGACCCTGCGATTCCGTCGTCGGCACGCGCTTGACGCAGTGCGTACCGGATTCGAATTTCAGTTTTGAATACGCGCCAGCGCCTTCGACGCGGGCAACGACTTCCTTGTAGCCGCCATGCTCGCCGGCGTGTTCGTTGAGAATTTCCACATGCCAGCGTCGGCTCTCGGCGTAGCGCAGATACATGCGCAACAGGTCGCCGGCGAAGATCGCGGCCTCGTCGCCGCCGGCGCCAGCGCGTACTTCGAGATAGAGGTTGGCTTCGTCGCGCGGATCTTTCGGCAGCAAAAGCAACTGCAGTTCGCTGTCCAGATCGAGCAGCCGCTGCTCCAGCCGCTGCATGTCGTCGGCGGCCATGTCGCGCAGTTCGGGATCATCGAGCATCCCGCGCGTTTCGGTCAGTTCATGCTCGGCCTGGTCGTGCTCACGCAGTGAGGTGGCGACCGGTTCGAGCTGGGCATATTCCTGCGACAGTGTGCGGAAACGCGTGTTGTCGGCCAGCACATCGGGCTGGCTGAGCAGCAGTCCAATTTCCTCATGGCGCTCGGCCAGTGCTTCGAGCTTGCGGCGGATCGATGGGGTCATGAGCGTGAACGGATCCCGATGAGGAAAAAATCCCTAAAAAGGGATAAATGGCGAGAGACGAGAGGCGAGTAAGGGCGTGAGTGCCAGTACTGCGTGGAGAATCATTCGACAAGCGGCAGCAAGCCGCCCTCGCTATTTATCCCTTTTTAGGGATTTATCCCCTTCCAGGGACTTATCCAGCTCTTGGGAGCTGTCTCTCGTCTGTGTCTCATCGAGCCCGTAAAGTCGGCCGGCCGCATGCAGCAGATCGAGATCGCCACTCAGGGCCGCTTCGCGCAGGCGGGCGCTGGGGTGGTGCAACAGCTTGTTGGTCAGCGTGTTGGCAAGGAATGCCAGCGCTTCATCAGCCGACTTGCCTCGCGCAAGCATGGTGCGGGCCTTGTCCAGCACTTCATCGCGGTAGACCTCGGCGTGCTGGCGCATGTCGAGTGCGGGATTCTTCAGGGTCAGCGCGCGGCGCCAGGCCATGTAGCGATCGACCTGCAGATCAATGATCGTGGCGGCTTCGTGCGCGGCGGCTTCGCGCGAGCGGCGGTTGTCGTCGATCACCTGTCGCAGGTCATCGATGCCATAAAGATAGACGTCTGGCAGTTCGCCGACACCGGCTTCGATATCGCGTGGTACCGCGATATCCACCATGAACATCGGCTTGCGCCGGCGCGTGGCCATCGCCTTCTCGACCATGGCGCGGGTCAGTATCGGCTGCCGTGCGGCGGTGGAGGAGATCACGATGTCGACCTCGGCCAGGTGTTGCGGCAGATCGGCCAGTGCGATCGCATAGCCACCATAGCGGCCGGCCAGCTCTTGCGCGGCTTCCAGCGTACGGTTGGCGACGATCAGCCGACGGGCCTTTTTCTCGGCAAGATGCTTGGCGGCCAGCTCAATGGTGTCGCCGGCACCGATCAGCAGCACGCAGGCATCGGACAGATCCGAAAACACCTGCTCGGCCAGCCGTACCGCGGTAAACGCAACCGACACCGTGAACGCGCCGATGCGCGTGTCCGTGCGCACCCGCTTGGCGACCGCGAACGTGTGCTGCAGCAATCGATCCAGTGGTGCACGCAGTGACTGTGCTTCGCGGGCCTGCTGGTAGGCATCCTTCACCTGACCGAGGATCTGCGGTTCGCCGAGCACCATCGAGTCCAGTCCGGTGGCGACGCGGAACATGTGACGCACGGCATCCTGTTCATCGTGCCGATAGAGGAACTCGTCCAGCTTGCCGGGAGTCAGATGATGATGACGACTCAACCACGCTTGCGGAATGCTTTCTGCACCTGCCGCCACGCCGACGTAAAGCTCGGTGCGGTTGCAGGTGGAAAGAATCATGGCTTCTTCCACGCCGGGTTCACGCGTCAGCTCGAGCAGCGCCTCGTTGGCGTCGTCGGGATCGAACGCCACCTGCTCGCGCAGGCTGACCGGCGCGGTGAGATGGTTGAGTCCGAGGGCGATCAGCGGCATGAGGGTGACAAGATCTCGACAGTGGGTATCAGCACGTCGTCTTCAGCGGCGTAGGCTAAGCTTGCTGCAGTGTGCGTACGGTGCCGTTGCCAGCAATAGCTTACGGGCTATGGCTGAAACGGGCCAACGACAGGCAAATGTTTGGAGAGTGATGTGCGGAGTAGGTTGACCAAGTTCAAGCAACTGCGTCATTTTACGGTACTGACGGCGTCGGTGCTGGTTTTGTGCGGCTGCGCCCAGATGTCGCAGCGTTCGTCGCGGCAGGCTTCCGCGGACGCGCAGCCGTTGGCTCACCTGGTGGTTGCTACGCCGGACGCCGAACACGACTTGCTGGCCCAGCTGTTGGCTGGGGAAATGGCGCTAAGTCGCAATGACCTCAATTCGGCTTCGGTCGCCTATAGCTATGCGGCGGCGCTCAGCCAAGACCCCGAAGTGGCCGAGCGCGCTGCCCGGCTGGCGATTGCCGTGCATGACAATGCCGCAGCCCAACGCGCGCTGGATCGCTGGCAAGTGCTCGGTGCCACGCCGGTGGGCATGGCCGAAGCGCGTGCCGAGTTGGCGCTGGATCGCGGCGATGGGGACGAAGCAAGGCGCCAGCTGAACATTCTGATCAGCAGCGGCGACAAAGATGCCTGGCGTCAGTTCGGCCGCGTGATGCTTGGTGCGCGCGATCAGGCGCAGGCGGCCAATCTGCTGGTCGAACTGGCCACGCCGCAGCGACTGCCGGCCGATGGACATGCCTGGTTGGCAATGAGCGAGCTGGGCGACAAATTTGGCCGGCACGCTTACGCGCTGCAGATCGCCGAAGGCGCGATGCAGCGTTTCAAGAGTGCCGAAACCTACGCCTGGCTGGCACAGATGAAGTTCAAGGACGGCGATCACGACGGTGCCCGCGTTCTGCTGCAGAAAGCCATTGCCAAGGCGCCTGACAACATCCAGCTTCGGTTGGCCTATGCGGGCATGCTGAGCCAGGCCGGCGACTACACGGGCGCGTCCAAAGTACTCGACCACGGCCCGCAGAATGCCGATACCTATGCGCTGCGTGTTGCACTGGCGGCCCAGAGCGGCAACGGCACCGGTCTGGCGACGCTTTACCGGGAGTTGCAGAAAGCGCCGCCTGGTGTGCGCGAACACAGCGCCTATCTGCTTGGGCAGCTGGCTGAGGCGCAGCATCTCAACGATGAGGCGCTGGCGTGGTACGGCCAAGTCGACGATGACGACGCGCACGCGTTTGAAGCGGATTTGCGCAGCGCCGTGATCTTGCAGTCGCAGGGCAAGGAAAACGAGGCGCATCAGGCGCTGGAACAGATGCAGATCGACTACCTCGATCAACCCGCGCAGCTGCGTCAGGCCTATCAGGTCGACGCCGAACTGTACATGCGGGACCAGAAATACCCGCAGGCGGTGACGGCTTTTAGCCGGGCGCTGCAGGTGGTGCCGGATGATCCGGATCTGCTGTATGGGCGCGGGCTTGCCTACGCTGAAGCGGGTAACGTCGATCTGGCCGTCAAGGATTTTCATCGCCTGCTGAAGCTCAAGCCCGGCGATGTCGATGCCAGCAATGCGCTCGGCTTTACCCTGGCCGATGCCGATCGCGATCTGCCCGAGGCTGAGCAACTGATCCAGACCGCCCGCACCGCCAAGCCGAATGATCCGGCAATCGCCGATTCGTGGGGGTGGTTGCAATACCGGCTGGGTCATCTGGACCAGGCCGCGCAGGTCTTGAGCAGTGCCTGGCAGGCGCAGAAGGATGCCGATGTTGGCGTGCATCTGGGCGAAGTGTTGTGGAAACAAGGTCGTCAGCAGGAGGCGCAGCGCGTTTTCGACGACGTGCGCAAGCTCGATCCAACGAATAAAAGCTTGCAAGACACGCTGAAGCGTCTGCACGCATGAAACAGGTACTGATGAAAAAGGGTCTTCGATTCCTGACTGTCGCGTTGCCGCTCTTGCTCGCAGCCTGCGCGCCGGCGCCAGCGGTGCGCATGAAAGGTGACGCCGGACAGCTTGCGGCGCAGCAGTCGCGTGAACAGTCGCTGGCGCAGGCCGACCATTGGGTGATGCAAGGTCGGCTCGGCGTTTCTAGTGGCAAGGATGGTGGTAGTGGCAGCTTCAGCTGGACGCAGAACGGCGATCAGTATGAATTTGTGCTGCGTGGGCCGGCGATCAGTGGTGCGGATTTTCGCTTGAGCGGTGGGCCAGATGGTGCGCTGCTGGAAGGTCTCAAGTCCGGCCCGATTCGTGGCCCCGACGCCGAGGCGCTGATGCGCAAGGCGCTGGGCTGGGAAGTGCCACTACGCGACCTGCGCGCCTGGGTGCTTGGCTTGAGGGCGGACAGTGGCCCGGCCGACGTGAGCTTTGGTGACAACAAGCTGCCCTCGCTGCTGCTGCAGGACGGTTGGGCGGTCGAATACCGTGAATGGGATACGAGCCGGCAGCCCGCGCTGCCAACCAAGGTGTACGCCTCGAAATCGCCATACAAGGTCAAGCTGTCGATCGAGTCGTGGCAGTTCCAGTGACGTTGCAAGATCGGCCAGCCAGCGTCGACTTGCATGCTGCGCTCCTGCGCTGAAGCGTGCGATCTGTCATGGCTGATCATTCAATCGCAACGTCCTTTTCCATTGAGCGCGCCCGGCCAGATCAGGTTGTCGCGCTCTGTACGATCGAGCGCAAGGCAGTGCAGCTCTTTCGTGGCCATCCGGCGTGGTCAGCGTATGTGGCGGTGTCGATTCCGCCAGAGCTGCTGCAGCAGGCGATCGGTCGCGGTTTGGTGTGGGTGGCGCTGAACCTGTCGGTGAAACCCATCGGCTTTGTCTGGTTGGACCTGGATGTGGGCGGCGCTGCGATCGGCATCGCTGAAATCGACGTGTTGCCTGACTACGGCCAACGCGGTATCGGTGCGGCCCTACTTGAGCATGCCTGTGAGTGGGCGCGTGCTGCAGGCTACCGTCGGATCGATCTGGGTACGCTGGTCGATGTGCCGTGGAACGCCCCGTTCTATGCCAAACATGGGTTTGCAGTGGTCGACAAGAACGATCCCGTTTTTGCGTATGCTCGCCAGCGCGACCGCGAAAACGGTTTTCCTGATCACTTGCGGGTGTTCATGAGCCGGTCTTTGCCTGCACCCGCGCACGTTGACTGGACGGCTTGGCCCGCACCGGCCAAGTTGAATCTGTTTTTGCGCATCACTGGGCGCCGCCCTGATGGCTATCACGAGTTGCAGACGGTATTTCGACTTCTCGACTGGGGCGACGAGATTCGCCTGCGCCTGCGCGACGACGGTGACATTCGTCGACTGCATGACGTGCCCGGAGTGCCTGAAGATACCGATCTGGCGATACGTGCGGCACTGCTTTTGCAAAGTTACGCAGGCATCGAGGTTGGCGTCGATATCGACGTGGAAAAACGCGTTCCGATGGGTGGAGGCTTGGGTGGTGGCAGTTCCGACGCGGCGACCGTGCTGGTTGCGCTGAACCGGTTGTGGGGGCTGGATCTGGATGAGGACACCTTGGCTGAACTGGGTCGCCAGCTGGGTGCCGACGTACCGGTATTCGTACGCGGGCGTTCGGCCTGGGCGGAAGGCATCGGTGAGCAGCTCACGCCTTTGCCCTTGCCTCGACGAACCTATGTGGTGCTGGATCCGCACGAATCGGTGCCAACCGGCGCACTTTTCCAGGCATCTGAATTGACACGAAATGCACCGCGGGCGACAATTTCATCCTTTGCTTCTGGCGAAACGACGGAAAATGCCTTTGCACCGGTAGTACGCGCGCGTCATCCGCGGGTGGCCGCAGCGCTCGACTGGCTGGGCAGTTTTGGTCAAGCGCGACTCTCCGGTAGCGGTGGTTGCGTGTTTCTGGAAGTGAAATCATTCGAGCGGGCGGTATCGATCGCCGGGCAATGTCCGGCAGCCTTCACGGCCCATGTGGCGTCAGGTGTCGATGTTTCCCCATTGCAGCAAGCTCTGGCGCGCCATCGGGCGCGTACCGGGTGAAATCAATAATTCGGCAATCGCTGGCGGCATGGCGAAGCCAAACGAGTACGAACAAAAGCACAATCGAACACACCTAATACTGGGGCGTCGCCAAGCTGGTTAAGGCACGGGATTTTGATTCCCGCATACGCAGGTTCGAATCCTGCCGCCCCAGCCATTCCTGATGGCTTGAGTTCTGAGGTAATACTGTGGACACGTCCACCCCGATGATGCTGTTTACCGGCAATGCGCACCGCGCGCTGTCGGAGGATGTTGCCCATCGCCTCGGCGTACCGCTGGGCAAGGCACTGGTCAGCACGTTCAGCGACGGCGAAGTGCAGATCGAAATCGAGGAAAACGTTCGGCGGCAGGAAGTGTTCGTGATCCAGCCCACCGGTGCACCGAGTGCGGAGAATCTGTTCGAGTTGCTGGCGTTGGCCGATGCGCTGAAGCGCGCTTCCGCCATGAGCGTGACGGCGGTGATTCCGTATTTCGGCTATGCGCGGCAGGATCGTCGGCCCCGCTCGGCGCGCGTGCCGATTACCGCCAAGCTGGCTGCCCGGATGATTGGCGCCGCAGGTATCGATCGGGTACTGACGGTGGATCTGCACGCCGACCAGATTCAGGGTTTTTTCGATATTCCGGTCGACAATGTGTATGCCTCACCGGTGCTATTGGCGGATATCTGGCGCCACCACAGCATGGACGACGTGATCGTGGTCAGTCCGGACGTGGGCGGTGTGGTGCGCGCTCGCGCACTGGCCAAGCGGCTGGATGATGCGGACCTGGCCATCATCGACAAGCGTCGGCCGAAGGCCAATGTGGCGACGGTGATGAACATCATCGGTGACGTGAACGGCAAGACTTGTGTGTTGATCGACGACATCGTCGACACCGCCGGTACGCTGTGCGCGGCAGCCGCTGCGCTGAAGGAGCGCGGTGCCCGCAAGGTGGTTGCCTATTGCGTGCATCCGGTGCTTTCGGGCGCGGCAGTCAGCAATATCGAAGGCTCCCAGCTCGATCAGCTGATTGTCACCAATACGTTGCCGCTGAGCCCGCAAGTGCAGGCCTGCGCCAAGATTCGCCAGCTCTCGGTTGCCGAACTCCTGGCAGAAACCATTCGCCGAATCGCCTTTGGCGAGTCGGTGAGTTCGTTGTACGTGGATTGATTCACACGAGTTGATTCACACTATCCGGCTTCAAACGCGGTGGCATCGGTCACCGCACCATCGACTTTTCTGGTCGCGGGAAAGTCAATCGGCCGCTGCGAAGCGGTCATTACCCAACTAAGGCAATACCAACATGGCTAAGACACACGAAATCAAGGCGCAGAGCCGCAAGGACGAGGGGAAAGGTGCGAGCCGCCGCCTGCGTCATGCGAGCTTTGTGCCTGCCGTCGTTTACGGCGCTGGCAAGGATCCGGAGAGCATCCAGATCGAACACAACACCATTCTGCTTGCCGCCAAGCACGAGTGGTTCTTCTCCTCGGTGCTCGATCTCAACGTCGATGGCAAGGTGCAGAAGGTGCTGGTGCGTGACTGGCAGAAGCACCCGTTCAAGCAGCTGATGATGCATATGGATTTCCTGCGCATCAACGAGAACGAAGTCATTCGCGTCAACGTTCCGCTGCACTTCCTCAATCAGGAATCCTCGCCCGCCGGCAAGACCTCCGGTGTGGTTATTTCGCACAACCTGACGGAAGTCGAAGTCTCCTGCCTGCCGAAGGATCTGCCGGAGTTCATCGAGCTCGATCTGGGCAAGCTGAAGGAAGGCGACATCATCCATCTGTCGCAGCTGACGCTGCCGGCGAACGTCGAGATTCCGGCGTTGGCGCTGGGCGAAGATCACGATATCGCCGTGGTCACCGTGATGTTCGTGCAGGAAGAAGTGGACGAAACGCCGGAAGCCGCTGAAGGCGACGCTGCTGCTGCCAAGCCGGCCGCCGCCAAGCCTGCTGGCGACGCCAAGAAGGACGACAAGAAGTAAGCCGTTGCAGCCCGCACCTTCGCTGGTGCGGGCTGCACTGCTTGCCTTCCGTTATGGCGGGTCTGCGACTTATTATCGGGCTGGGCAATCCCGGTGCCGAATACCTCCGAACCCGGCACAACGCCGGGTTCTGGCTTGTTGATGCCCTGGCGAATGCTCAGGGCCAGCGGTTCGGTTTCGACGGCAAGCTGCATGGCGAAGCCTGCAAGGTGAGCATTGGCAACGAGTCGGTCTGGTTGTTGAAGCCGGCGACGTTCATGAATAAAAGCGGCATCGCGGTGATCTCGGCGCTGCGCTACTACAAGATCGAGCCGGAGCAGTGTCTGGTGGCGCATGACGATCTGGATCTGCCTCCTGGCATCGTGCGGGTCAAGTTCGACGGTGGTCACGGCGGCCAGAATGGTTTGCGCGACATCATGGCGCATCTCGGACACGGCAAATTTCATCGCCTGCGCGTGGGTATCGGTCATCCCGGACATCGGGATCAAGTCACGCCTTGGGTGCTGGGCCGGCCATCGGCGGCGGATGAAGATGCGATGCTTGTCGGTATTGGCCGTGCGCTGGATGTGTTGCCGCTGGCGGTCAGCGGTGAGTTCGAGAGGGCGATGCATCAGCTGCACAGTGCAGAAAACGTCGAGTCGAAAAAATAGGCTTCACTCAATAGCAGACGCGATACGCAAGCCGAGCCACCGGATCGATTTGCGCCTCACGTTTCACGGTACGGAATCATCATGGGCATCAAATGCGGCATCGTCGGCCTGCCTAACGTTGGCAAATCCACCCTGTTCAATGCGCTGACCAAGGCAGGTATCGAGGCGGCGAACTATCCGTTCTGCACCATCGAGCCCAACGTGGGCATCGTGGAGGTGCCGGATGCGCGACTGGCTCAGCTTTCCGAGATCGTCAAGCCGCAAAAGATCGTCTCGGCCATCGTCGAGTTCGTCGATATCGCCGGACTGGTGGCGGGTGCGTCGAAAGGCGAGGGGCTTGGCAACCAGTTCCTGGCCAACATTCGTGAGACCGATGCCATCGTCAATGTGGTGCGTTGCTTCAACGACGACAACATCGTGCATGTTGCCGGTCGCATCGATCCGCTCGACGACATCATCGTGATCGGCACCGAGCTGGCGCTGGCCGATCTCGCCACGGCTGACAAGGCGCTGCAGCGGGAACAGAAAAAGGCCAGAGCTGGCGACAAAGATGCCAAGCTGATGGTCGCCGCGCTGGAAAAGGTGGTGCCGCATCTGGATCAGGGCAATCCGGCGCGCTCCGCACCGCTGTCGGATGAAGAACGGCTGGCGCTCAAGCCGCTGTCGCTGTTGACCATCAAGCCGGCGATGTATGTGGCCAACGTGGCCGAGGACGGCTTCGAGAACAACCCGCTACTCGACAAGGTACGCGAACACGCGGCGATCGAGGGTGCGCCAGTGGTCGCTGTCTGTGCGGCGATCGAGTCGGACATGGCCGAGCTGGATGATGCCGACAAGGCGGAATTTCTCGCTGAAATGGGTTTGCAGGAGCCGGGCCTCAATCGGCTGGCGCGCGCCGCATTCGGGCTGCTCGGACTGCAGACGTACTTCACCGCTGGCGTCAAGGAAGTACGTGCCTGGACCATCCATATCGGCGATACCGCGCCGCAGGCGGCTGGTGTGATCCATACCGATTTCGAGCGCGGATTCATTCGTGCGCAGACGATCGGCTTCGACGATTTCATTCGCTATCGCGGTGAGCAGGGCGCCAAGGAAGCGGGCAAGATGCGCGCCGAGGGCAAGGACTATGTCGTCAAGGATGGTGATGTGCTGAACTTCCTGTTCAACGTTTGATCTGCTTCAGTCATAGGTAAATTCTTTTCGATCATCTGCCGGAGTTTTCATGTCAGGCCAGCAGCACGAAGTAACGTTCCGTTTTCTCGCCCAACCCACCGACGTGAATTTCGGCGGCAAGGTGCACGGCGGTATGGCGATGAAATGGATCGACCAGGCTGGCTACGCCTGCGCGGTAGGCTGGAGCGGGGCGTACTGCGTCACCGCGTCGGTCAGCGGCATCCAGTTTGTGGCGCCGATCCTGATTGGCGACCTGGTGACCGTGCGGGCGCGATTGATTCATACCGGCACATCGAGCATGCACATGGCGGTGGACGTGCTGGCGCGCGATCTGCGCAAGGACGAGCAGCGTCTGGCGACCAGCTGCGTGATGGTATTCGTGGCGCTGGATAGTCCCGATGGCAAGCCCACGGCTGTGCCGCGCTGGGAACCGCGCGACGACAACGAGCGCCGCCTGCAGCTGCAGGCAAAACAGCTGCTGGAATTGTCCAAGGGAATGGAGCAGCTGATCGATATCCAGGCGTCGTCAGCAGGCTGATTTCTGCGTCGGCTGGGCTGAAATAGTGCGCCAATCATGCGTATCCGAGTGCGCAAGGTGTTGACAGCTCAAGGCCCGATCCACACAATACGCGTTCTTTGTTGGAGGGATACCCAAGCGGCCAACGGGGGCAGACTGTAAATCTGCTGGCTTACGCCTTCGGTGGTTCGAATCCACCTCCCTCCACCAGCTTGGATACCACTCTGAAAGTTCGAGAGTGGCGAAAAGTTAAAGTTTTCGACAAAGCGACCTTGGTCGCGATGAAGAGAAAAGATTCAACAGGGTTGCATGGAAGCAATCTTGATCGCGACGCGAAAGCGGCGCGGCCCGGATGAAGGAGCTGGGTTGGTTGGTTCGTGGCGGACCAGGCGATCGATCTTTTTTATCAAGCGAGTTCCGCGCAGGGCGGGAGTAGTTCAATGGTAGAACATCAGTTTTCCAAACTGATTACGCGGGTTCGATTCCCGCCTTCCGCTCCATTGGCTCTCGCGCTGCGTTAAAAAACGCTCATGTAGCTCAGTCGGTAGAGCACTTCCTTGGTAAGGAAGAGGTCACAGGTTCGATTCCTGTTATGAGCACCATTTCACTGCGACCGTAGAAGCTTCGGCCATATACGGACGGTTTTTTCCTTCAATTGATTGACTCCATCGGGGTTTAGCGCGCATGGCAAAGGGTAAATTCGAACGCACCAAGCCGCACGTCAACGTCGGCACGATTGGTCACGTGGATCACGGCAAGACGACGCTGACGGCGGCGCTGACGAAAGTCGGTGCAGAACGTTTCGGTGGCGAGTTCAAGGCCTATGACGCGATTGACGCGGCGCCGGAAGAGAAGGCACGTGGCATCACGATCTCGACCGCCCACGTGGAATACGAGTCGCCGCTGCGTCACTACGCGCACGTCGACTGCCCGGGCCATGCGGATTATGTGAAGAACATGATCACGGGTGCGGCGCAGATGGACGGTGCGATCCTGGTGTGTTCGGCCGCTGACGGCCCGATGCCGCAGACGCGCGAGCACATTCTGCTGTCGCGTCAGGTGGGCGTGCCGTTCATCGTGGTCTACCTGAACAAGGCGGACATGGTCGACGACGCCGAGCTGCTCGAGCTGGTCGAAATGGAAGTGCGCGAGCTGCTGACCAAGTACGACTTCCCGGGCGACGACACCCCGATGATCCACGGTTCGGCCAAGCTGGCGCTGGAAGGTGATCAGAGCGAAATCGGCGTGCCGTCGATCATCAAGCTGGTCGATGCGCTGGACAGCTACATCCCTGAGCCGGTGCGCGTGATCGACAAGCCGTTCCTGATGCCGGTCGAAGACGTGTTCTCGATCTCCGGCCGCGGCACCGTGGTGACCGGCCGTATCGAGCGCGGCATCATCAAGGTCGGCGACGAAATTGAAGTGGTCGGTATCCGCAACACGCAGAAGACCACCGTGACCGGCGTGGAAATGTTCCGCAAGCTGCTGGATCAGGGTCAGGCAGGCGACAACGCCGGTCTGCTGCTGCGCGGCCTGAAGCGTGACGACGTCGAGCGCGGCCAGGTATTGGCCAAGCCGGGCACGATCACCCCGCACACGGACTTCGAGGCCGAGGTGTATGTGCTGTCGAAGGACGAGGGTGGCCGTCATACGCCGTTCTTCAAGGGCTACCGTCCGCAGTTTTACTTCCGTACCACCGACGTCACCGGCGCTTGCGAGCTGCCCGAGGGCGTGGAAATGGTGATGCCGGGTGACAACGTGAAGATGGTGGTGAGCCTGATCCACCCGATCGCGATGGACGAAGGCCTGCGTTTCGCCATCCGTGAAGGCGGTCGTACCGTCGGCGCGGGTGTCGTGGCGAAAGTTCTCAAGTAAGCTGCACTTATGAAGAGTCCGGCATGGATGCCGGACTTAGCTCTGCCATCAGGGAGGATGGCTGAAATTACAGTTCACGGGGCGAGCGGACTTCATCCGCTCGCCGTCGTGTTTTAAAGTTCAAGTCATGTACGCCAGTAGCTCAATTGGCAGAGCAGCGGTCTCCAAAACCGCAGGTTGGGGGTTCAAGTCCCTCCTGGCGTGCCACTTTCCCGAGGATCGATGACGGGTGACGATGGCAAGGCCGCCCGCATGGGCCGGCATGCTGCTGACACTTGATCACTGTGCATGAATACCAAGGCAGAACAGCAGCCCAAAGGCACGAATGCCGCCGATGTTGCCAAGCTGGTGCTGGCGGGGCTGATACTGGTTGGCGGCATCTTCGCCTATTCCTGGTTCGGCAACGACGCCAGCATCCCATCCTCCGTGCGCTTGCTTGGCGTGCTGGCAGCGCTGGTCATTGCGCTGGCCATTGCGGCATTTACGGCGCTGGGCCGGCGGGTGCGCAATTTCATCGGCGAATCGCAGTTCGAATTGCGCAAGGTCGTCTGGCCGACCAAGGACGAGACGATCAAGACCACCGGC
Source organism: Rhodanobacter sp. A1T4 (assembly GCF_014207185.1). Lineage (GTDB taxonomy): Bacteria > Pseudomonadota > Gammaproteobacteria > Xanthomonadales > Rhodanobacteraceae > Rhodanobacter. The sequence goes on along the minus strand of NZ_JACHCP010000002.1, from coordinate 525,687 downwards.
ATCATCATTGTCGTGGTAGTGGTTCTTTCGTTGTTGCTGGGTCTGATCGATCTGATTCTGAAGTCGGTCATCCTCGACTGGCTGCTCAAGTTGGGTACCTGAGGTGGAAAACATGAGCAAGCGTTGGTACGTGGTGCACGCCTATTCGGGTTTCGAGAATCAGGTGAAGCGTTCCCTTGACGAGCGCATCAAGCGCGCCGAGATGGAAGAGAAGTTCGGCGAAGTGCTGGTGCCGACCGAAGAAGTCATCGAAATGCGCGGCGGCCAGAAGCGTCGCAGCGAGCGCAAATTCTTCCCTGGCTATGTGTTGGTGCAGATCGAGACGAATACCGAAGGCAAATCGCCGCGGATCGACGACGAATGCTGGCATCTGATCAAGGAAACGCCGAAGGTCATGGGCTTCATCGGCGGTACGGCGGATCGTCCGCTGCCGATCAAGGACAGTGAAGCCGAGGCCATCCTTAGCCGGGTTCGTGAAGGTGTCGAGAAGCCGCGGCCCAAGGTGCTGTTCGAGCCGGGCGAGATGGTTCGCGTCACCGAAGGCCCGTTCAACGATTTCAACGGTGTGGTCGAGGAAGTCAATTACGAGAAGAGTCGCCTGCGCGTTGCGGTGCTGATCTTCGGTCGGTCGACCCCGGTTGAGCTGGAATTCGGTCAGGTCGAGAAAGCCTGATCAAAGCCGGCTTGATCACCAAAGGCGTGTCTTGGCACGGGGCTTGCTGAAAGCCTTATCAATCTCTATACTGCGCGGTTCACGTCGAGGTCTCACGATCTCGGCGTGCCCGTGTTTCAGGGTTTGCAAGAGGCGAACCTTCCTTCCATCCATGGATCGGTGAACAGCGAGGAGCCGCAAGGCGCCTGGACTCGCGAGGAAAAACGCAATGGCAAAGAAAGTAACTGGTTATATCAAGCTGCAGGTCAAGGCTGGTCAGGCCAATCCGTCGCCGCCGGTGGGTCCTGCCCTCGGTCAGCGCGGCCTGAACATCATGGAGTTCTGCAAGGCGTTCAATGCTGCCACGCAGAAAATGGAGCCTGGTGCGCCGATTCCGGTCGTCATCACCGCTTACTCCGACCGCAGTTTCACCTTCGCGATGAAGACTTCTCCGGCCACTTTCTGGTTGAAGAAGCTGACCAACACGGCCAAGGGTTCGCCCAAGCCGAATACCGACAAGGTTGGCAAGGTCACTCGGGCGCAGCTCGAAGAGATCGCCAAGCAGAAGAGCGCGGATCTGACAGCGGCTGAACTCGAAGCTGCGGTCCGTACGATCGCCGGTAGCGCCCGTTCCATGGGCTTGGTAGTGGAGGGTTAAGACATGACGAAGCTCACAAAACGTATGAAGGCCGCGCAGGGCGCGGTGCAGCTGGGCAAGTTCTATGGCCTAGATGAAGCGCTGAAGATCATCAAGGACAACGCCAAGGCCAAGTTCGCCGAGTCGGTGGACGTGGCTGTGCGTCTGGGTATCGACGCGAAGAAATCCGACCAGGGTGTGCGCGGCTCCTCGCTGCTCCCGCACGGCACCGGCAAGACCGTCAAGGTTGCCGTGTTCTGCCCGCCGGGTGAGAAGGCTGAGGCCGCCAAGGCCGCTGGTGCTGACGCGGTTGGCATGGACGATCTGGCTGAGCGCATGCAGGCTGGCGATCTCGACTTCGGTCGTGTAATTGCCACGCCGGACGCGATGCGCGTGGTCGGCAAGCTCGGCCAGCTGCTCGGTCCGCGTGGTCTGATGCCGAATCCAAAAGATGGTTCGGTCACCGCTGACGTCGCCACGGCCGTCAAGAACGCCAAGGCCGGCCAGGTGAAGTTCCGCAACGACAAGGCGGGCATCATCCACGCCACCATCGGCAAGGCCAGCTTCGAGGCTTCGCAGCTTGCGGACAACCTCAACACGCTGATCGCCGATCTGCTGAAGGCCAAGCCGTCCACGGCGAAGGGCCAGTTCCTGCAGAAGGTTGCGTTGTCCAGCACGATGGGCGTCGGCGTTGCCGTCGACACCTCCACGCTGACCACGGCGGCCAAGTAACAGAATCAAGTCCTGTGCCAGCGAAAGCTGACGCAGGCAGTTTTTGAGGGCAGTTCCGACTTCGCATGAAGGCCGGGACGGCTGTCAAAGACCGCAGGTGTGACCAGCGCACGACGACGACGGGCAGGAGGCTCGCAATGGCAAGGAATCGCCGTTATCGGTAGCGAGGTCGCTTAATCGGATTGTTCAAATCCGGCCAGCGTAGATGGTGCTGCCCATTCTGGAATCGTTCGATTTGTTCTGGAAAGGCCGACACCCGGGGCGCTCGCGCCCCCGACGTCAAGGACGGCGTCGCCCAGGACCGCAAGCGGCAGGAGCCGTAAGCGGAGTTCATTTGGAGGAGTGATATGGCTCTAAATCTTTCTCAGAAACAAGAAGTAGTTGCCGAACTGGCAGAAGTTGCCTCGAAGGCTCACTCCTTGATTGCTGCCGAATATGCGGGCACCACGGTCGCGCAGATGACCGCGATGCGCAAGCAGGCCCGTGAATCCGGCGTGTACTTGAGAGTCGTCAAGAACACGCTCGCTTCGCGCGCTGTGGCTGGTACCGAATTCGAGGTCGTCAAAGACTCTCTGGTTGGTCCGCTGCTTTATGCATTCTCGACAGAGGAACCCGGTGCTGCCGGTCGTCTGATCAAGGAATTTTCCAAGAGTAACGACAAGCTGAAGGCGAAAATCGTCTCGGTCGAAGGCAAGCTGTTTGCGGCCGAGCACGTTGATGTGCTGGCCTCGCTGCCGACCCGCGAACAGGCGCTTTCCATGCTGGCACGCGTGCTGGCCGAGCCTGCTGCGATGTTCGCCCGCGCCATCAAGGCCGTGGCCGACAAGCAGGACGGTGGTGGCGAAGTTGCCGCCGAAGCGCCGGTCGAAGCCGAGCCCGCTTAAGTTCGATTTCTATTCAAACTGAAACCCATTTCCAGAGGTAAATAAAATGTCCCTGTCCAACGAACAGATCGTTGAAGCTGTTGCCGCCAAGTCGCTCATGGAAGTGATGGAGCTGGTCAAGGCGATTGAAGAGAAGTTTGGCGTGTCCGCTGCTGCCCCGGTTGCTGCTGCCGGTCCGGCCGCTGCCGCTGCTGCCCCTGCTGAAGCGCAGACCGAGTTTGACCTGATCCTGAAGTCCGCCGGCGCCAAGAAGGTCGACGTGATCAAGGCCGTCCGCGCCATCACTGGCCTGGGCCTGAAGGAAGCCAAGGACCTCACCGAGGCCGGTGGCGTCCTGAAGGAAGCCGTGTCGAAGGAAGACGCAGAGAAGTTCAAGAAGGATCTCGAAGCTGCCGGCGCCACTGTCGAACTGAAGTAATCGGCGTTTGCGCGCCGATAGTTCGACTTGACGTCAAGCAAGCCTGGGGGCGAAAGCCCCCGGGCTTTGCCTGTTAACGGTGAACTTCACCGAGTCTGTGGCATCGAAACCGTGTTCAGGCACCAACGCGTAAGCGTCAAGAATCACCAGTAATACCGTCAGAAGTCAGCACTGAGAGATCGACAGCTTCAGTCGCGATCTTTGATTCATGCCTTTTGACGTGCCGGCTGACAAGTCATCGTTTTCCGGTCACTAGCGGCATCCACAGTTCTTACCATTTAGCCGGTGTGTGCACCACCGGCGTCACTGCGAACCGAGGCGCTCCCGATCATGGCCTACTCGTTTACCGAGAAGAAACGCATCCGCAAGGACTTTGGCAAGCGTCCGCCCGTATTGGGCGTACCCAACCTGCTGACCATCCAGACCGATTCCTACCGCGAGTTCCTGCAGGAACATATCGCGCCCAAACAGCGTGGCGAAAAGGGTTTGCACGCTGCGCTGAAATCGGTGTTCCCGATTACCAGCTACTCGGGCAATGCCGCGCTGGAGTATGTCGAGTATCGCCTCGGCGAGCCGGCGTTCGACGAACGCGAGTGCCGCAACCGCGGCATGACCTATGGTGCGCCGCTGCGCACCACCGTGCGCCTGGTCATTTATGACAAGGACAGCCCGGCATCGAAGAAAGTCGTCAAGTACATCAAGGAGCAGGAGGTCTACATGGGCGAAATTCCGCTCATGACCGACACCGGCACCTTCATCATCAACGGCACCGAGCGCGTGATCGTCTCGCAGCTGCATCGTTCGCCGGGCGTGTTCTTCGATCACGACCGTGGCAAGACGCATAGCTCGGGCAAGCTGCTGTTCTCGGCGCGCGTGATTCCTTACCGTGGCTCGTGGCTCGATTTCGAGTTCGATCCGAAGGATGCGCTGTTCACCCGTATCGATCGTCGCCGCAAGTTGCCGGTGACCGTGTTGCTGCGCGCGCTCGGCTACAACAACCAGGAAATGCTGGGCATTTTCTTCGAGCACAACGTGTTCCACCTCGGCAAGAAGGGTGGTACCACATTAGAGCTCGTCGCCGAGCGTCTGCGTGGCGAAACGCTGAGCTTCGACCTGGCCATTGGCGGCACGGTGCTGGTGGAAGCCGGCAAGCGCATTACGGCGCGTCACGTGCGTCAGCTGGCGGCCGAGAACATCACTGCGCTGGAAGTGCCGGACGACTATCCGGTCGGCCGCATCGTGGCGACCGATATCATTGATCCGGCCACCGGCGAGCTGTTGGCGTCGGCGAACGACGAGATCACGGCCGAGCAGCTGGAAAACTTCCGCAAGGCCGGTATCGAGATCGTGCCGACGCTGTACGTCAACGATCTGGATCGCGGCGCCTACATCTCGCACACCCTGCGCATCGACAACACCAAGACGCCACTCGAGGCGCTGGTGGAAATCTATCGCATGATGCGCCCGGGCGAGCCGCCGACCAAGGATGCCGCACAGAACCTGTTCTTCAACCTGTTCTTCACCTTCGATCGCTATGACCTGTCGGGCGTCGGCCGGATGAAGTTCAACCGCCGCGTGGGCCGCAAGGAAATCCTTGGCCCGGGCGTGCTGTATGACCACAAGTTCTTCAGCGAGCGCAAGGAAGAGGCGTCGCAGAACCTGGTCAAGGAGCAGGGCGAGACGTCCGACATCCTCGACGTGCTCAAGGTACTGATCGACATCAAGAACGGCCACGGTACCGTGGATGACATCGATCATCTGGGCAACCGTCGCGTGCGTTCGGTTGGCGAAATGGCCGAGAACACCTTCCGCATCGGTCTGGTGCGCGTGGAGCGTGCGGTGCGCGAGCGCCTGTCGCTGGCCGAGGCCGATGGCCTGACCCCGCAGGACCTGATCAATGCCAAGCCGGTGGCAGCAGCGGTGAAGGAGTTCTTTGGCTCCTCACAGCTCAGCCAGTTCATGGATCAGAACAATCCGCTGTCGGAAGTCACGCACAAGCGCCGCGTTTCTGCGCTTGGGCCAGGTGGTTTGACGCGTGAGCGTGCCGGCTTCGAAGTGCGCGACGTGCATCCGACCCATTACGGCCGCGTCTGCACCATCGAAACGCCGGAAGGCCCGAACATCGGCCTGATCAACTCGCTGGCCGTATACGCCCGTACCAACTCCTACGGCTTCCTCGAGACGCCGTACCGCAAAGTTGCCAGCAGCAAGGTCACCGACAAGGTGGATTACCTGTCGGCGATCGAAGAGGGCGATCACGTGATCGCGCAGGCGAACTCGCCGCTCGACAAGCACGGCGGCTTCATCGAGGACTTCGTGTCCTGTCGTTTCCGCGGTGAGTCCGAACTGCGTCCGGCGTCCGAAGTCGATTACATGGACGTCTCGCCGATGCAGACCGTGTCGGTGGCCGCGGCGCTGGTGCCGTTCCTCGAGCACGACGATGCGAACCGCGCGCTGATGGGCGCGAACATGCAGCGTCAGGCCGTGCCGACGCTGCGTTCGCAGACTCCGCTGGTCGGTACCGGCATCGAGCGCGCCGTGGCGCGTGACTCGGGCGTCATTGCCACTGCCAAGCGCGGCGGCGTGATCGACCAGGTCGATGCGGCCCGTATCGTGGTGCGCGTGAACGAGGAAGAAGTTGGCGACAACGACGCCGGCGTGGATATCTACACGCTGACCAAGTACACCCGCTCCAACCAGAACACCAACCTCAACCAGCGTCCGCTGGTGAACGTGGGTGACGTGGTGGCGAAGGGCGACACGCTGGCCGACGGTTCGTCGACCGATCTGGGTGAGCTCGCGCTCGGCCAGAACATGCTGATCGCCTTCATGCCGTGGAACGGCTACAACTTCGAAGACTCGATCCTGCTCTCCGAGCGTGTCGTGCAGGAAGATCGCTACACCTCGATCCATATCGAGGAGCTGTCCTGCCCTGCGCGTGACACCAAGCTGGGCGCCGAAGAAATCACCGCCGACATCCCGAACGTGGGCGAGCAGGCGCTGGCCAAGCTCGACGAGTCGGGCATCGTCTACATCGGTGCCGAAGTGAAGGCGGGCGACATTCTGGTGGGCAAGGTCACGCCGAAGGGCGAGAGCCAGCTGACACCGGAAGAGAAGCTGCTGCGTGCGATCTTCGGTGAGAAGGCGTCCGACGTTAAGGACAGCTCGCTGCGCGTGCCGCCGGGCATGGATGGCACCGTCATCGACGTGCAGGTTTTCACCCGCGACGGCATCGAGAAGGACAAGCGCGCCAAGCAGATCGAAGAGACCGAGATCAAGCGGGTCCGCAAGGATCTGGACGATCAGTTCCGCATCCTCGAAGGTGCGATCTACAGCCGCATGCGCACCGCGCTGGTCGGTAAGTCCGCCATGAGTGGTCCGGGAGGCCTGAAGCGCGGTACGGAAATCACCGATGCCTACCTCGACGGTCTGAAGAAGGACGACTGGTTCAAGGTCAACGTCAAGGACGAGGATGTCACCGAGTTCCTCGAGCGCGCGGCCGATCAGGTCAAGCGCCACAAGGAGGAGTTCGACAAGCGCTTCAAGGAGAAGCAGGGCAAGATCACGCAGGGCGACGATCTGGCTCCGGGCATGCTGAAAATGGTCAAGGTGTTCTTGGCCGTGAAGCGCCGCATCCAGCCAGGCGACAAAATGGCTGGCCGCCATGGCAACAAGGGTGTCGTTTCCAACGTGGTGCCGGTCGAAGACATGCCGTACTCCGCCGACGGCGTGCCGGTCGACATCGTGCTGAACCCGCTGGGCGTGCCGTCGCGCATGAACATCGGTCAGATTCTGGAAGTCCATCTGGGCTGGGCCGCCAAGGGCCTGGGCAAGAAGATCCAGAAAATGCTCGAGGCACAGGCAAAGGTGGCGCAGGTCCGCGAGTTCCTCGATCAGATCTACAACCACCATGTGGCCGGTGCCGTGCAGCACGTCGACCTGAAGTCGCTCACCGACAAGGAAATCTTCACCCTCGCCACCAATCTGCAGGAAGGTGTGCCGATGGCGACGCCCGTGTTCGACGGTGCCGAAGAGTCCGAGATCAAGGCGATGCTCAGGCTGGCAGATCTGCCCGAGTCCGGTCAGACCATGCTGTACGACGGCCGCACCGGCGAGGCGTTTGATCGCCCAGTCACCGTGGGCTACATGCATTACCTGAAGCTCAACCATCTGGTCGACGACAAGATGCATGCCCGTTCAACCGGTCCGTACTCGCTCGTTACCCAGCAGCCGTTGGGCGGCAAGGCGCAGTTCGGCGGCCAGCGCTTCGGCGAGATGGAAGTGTGGGCACTGGAAGCTTACGGCGCGGCATACACGCTGCAGGAAATGTTGACGGTGAAGTCCGACGACGTGCAGGGCCGCAACCAGATGTACAAGAACATTGTCGACGGCAACCACGAGATGTCGGCCGGCATGCCGGAATCCTTCAACGTGCTGGTGAAGGAAATCCGCTCGCTCGCCATCGATATCGATCTGGAAGAGATCAAGTGACCCGCGCGCATACAGGAGCCAAGCAATGAAAGACCTGCTCAATCTGTTCAATCAGCAGCGCGCCACACCGGATTTTGATGCAATCAAAATCGCGCTGGCGTCGCCTGAGCTGATCCGTTCGTGGTCATTCGGCGAAGTCAAAAAGCCGGAAACCATCAACTACCGCACCTTCAAGCCCGAGCGTGACGGCCTGTTCTGCGCCGCCATCTTCGGACCGGTGAAGGACTACGAGTGCCTGTGCGGTAAGTACAAGCGCATGAAGCATCGTGGTGTGGTCTGCGAGAAGTGCGGCACGGAAGTGACGCTGGCCAAGGTGCGTCGCGAGCGCATGGGCCACATCGAGCTGGCCAGCCCAACCGCGCACATCTGGTTCCTCAAGTCGCTGCCGTCGCGCATCGGCCTGATGCTGGACATGACCCTGCGTGACATCGAGCGCATCCTGTACTTCGAAGCCTTCGTGGTGATCGATCCGGGCATGACGGCGCTCGAGCGCGGCCAGCTGCTCAGTGAAGACCAGTACCTGGAAGCGACCGAAGAGCACGGCGACGAGTTCGATGCCCGCATGGGTGCCGAGGCCGTCTTCCACCTGCTGAAGTCGCTCGACCTGCCGGGCGAAGTCATCCGCCTGAAGGAAGAGATCACCTCCACCAATTCCGAGACCAAGCTGAAGCGGCTGACCAAGCGCGTCAAGCTGATCGAGGCGTTCCTGGAATCCGGCAACAAGCCGGAGTGGATGGTGCTGACCGTGCTGCCCGTGCTGCCGCCGGACCTGCGTCCGCTGGTGCCACTGGACGGTGGCCGCTTTGCGACATCCGATCTGAACGATCTGTACCGTCGCGTGATCAACCGCAACAACCGCCTGAAGCGTCTGCTCGAACTCAATGCGCCGGACATCATCGTGCGCAATGAAAAGCGCATGCTGCAGGAATCGGTCGATGCGCTGCTCGACAACGGTCGTCGGGGTCGTGCCATCACCGGCACCAACAAGCGTGCACTGAAGTCGCTGGCCGACATGATCAAGGGCAAGCAGGGCCGGTTCCGTCAGAACCTGCTCGGCAAACGCGTGGACTACTCCGGTCGTTCGGTGATCGTGGTCGGTCCGACCTTGCGTCTACATCAGTGCGGTCTGCCGAAGAAGATGGCGCTTGAGTTGTTCAAGCCCTTCATCTTCGCCAAGCTGCAGGCGCGTGGCGAAGCCACCACCATCAAGGCGGCCAAGAAGCTGGTCGAGCGCGAAGAAGCGCAGGTGTGGGACATCCTGGAAGAGGTGATCCGCGAGCATCCGGTGCTGCTGAACCGCGCGCCGACCCTGCATCGTCTGGGCATCCAGGCGTTCGAGCCGAAGCTGATTGAAGGCAAGGCCATCCAGCTGCATCCGCTGGTCTGTACCGCATTCAACGCCGACTTCGACGGCGATCAAATGGCCGTGCACGTGCCGTTGTCGATCGAGGCACAGCTCGAAGCGCGCGCGCTGATGATGTCGTCCAACAACATCCTCAGCCCTGCCAACGGTGAGCCGATCATCGTGCCGACCCAGGACGTGGTGCTGGGTCTGTATTACATGACCCGCGAGCTGATCAACGTCAAGGGCGGCGGTATGGTGTTCTCCGGCATCGCCGAAGTGCGCCGCGCCTACGATAACCGTGCCGTTGAATTGCACGCCAAGGTCAAGGTTCGCCTGAAACTGGTGAACATTGCCGAGGACGGCACCCGCACCAACGAAACCAAGATCGTCGACACCACCGTCGGCCGCGCGCTGCTGGCCGAGATTCTGCCCGAGGGTCTGCCCTTCGAGCTGGCCAATACCGAGCTGACCAAGAAAGCGATCTCGCGTCTGATCAACTCCAGCTATCGTTTGCTGGGCTTGAAGGAAACGGTCGTGTTCGCCGACAAGCTGATGTACACCGGCTTCCGTTTCGCTACGCGTGCCGGTATCTCCATCGGCATCGACGACATGCTGATTCCGGACGAGAAGAAGCCGATCCTGGAAGAAGCCGAGAAGGAAGTGGTCGAGATCCAGCAGCAGTATCAGTCGGGTCTGGTCACGGCCGGCGAGCGCTACAACAAGGTGGTCGACATCTGGTCCCGCACCAGTGAGCTGGTGGCGAAGGCCATGATCGACGGCATTGGTACCGAAAAGGTCAAGGACGTCGACGGCAAGACGGTCAATCAGAAGTCGATGAACTCGCTGTACATCATGGCCGACTCCGGCGCCCGTGGTTCCGTGGCGCAGATTCGTCAGCTGGCTGGTATGCGCGGTCTGATGGCCCGTCCCGATGGCTCGATCATCGAGACGCCGATCAAGGCGAACTTCCGCGAAGGCCTGAACGTGCTGCAGTACTTCAACTCCACCCACGGTGCTCGTAAGGGCCTCGCGGATACGGCGTTGAAGACGGCGAACTCCGGCTACCTGACCCGTCGTCTCGTCGACGTGGCGCAGGACGTGGTCATCACGATGGACGACTGCGGCACCGAGAACGGTGTGATCATGCAGCCGATCGTCGAAGGCGGCGATGTGGTCGAGCCGCTGCGCGAGCGCGTGCTGGGCCGCGTCGTGGTCGAGGACGTCTACGGCCCCGGCGACGACGATCAGCCGATCGTTACCCGCGACACGCTGCTCAACGAGGCACTGGTCGAGAAGCTGGACAAGGCTGGCGTACAGATCATCAAGGTCCGTTCGCCGATCACCTGCGCCGCGGCGCACGGTGTCTGCAAATTCTGCTATGGCCGCGATCTGGCCCGTGGTCACCTGGTCAACATGGGTGAAGCCGTGGGCGTGGTTGCCGCGCAGTCGATCGGCGAGCCCGGTACCCAGCTGACCATGCGTACGTTCCACATCGGCGGCGCGGCTTCGCGTGCAGCGGCGGTGGACAACGTGACGGTGAAGACCACCGGCTCGCTGAAGTTCAACAACCTCAAGTCCGTGCAGCACAAGCAGGGCCATCTGGTGGCCGTGTCGCGTTCAGGAGAGCTGAGCGTGATCGACACCAGCGGCCGTGAACGCGAGCGCTACAAGGTGCCGTACGGCGCCATCATCGCGGTCAAGGACGGTGCGCCGGTCAAGCCGGGCCAGACCGTTGCCAACTGGGATCCGCATACCCATCCGATCGTCACGGAAGTGGCCGGTGTGGTGCGCTTCATCGACTTCCTCGATGGCGTCACCGTGCAGAGCCAGACCGACGACCTGACCGGCCTGGAGTCGGCGGTGGTCACCGATCCGAAGCGTCGCGGTGCGCAGGCGAAGGATCTGCGCCCGATCGTGCGCCTGGAAGACAGCAAGGGCCGCGAGCTCAAGCTGCCGGGTACGGACATCGCCGCGCAGTACTTCCTGCCGGCCGGTGCCATCGTGTCGATCCAGAACGGTGCGGAAGTGGGCGTGGGCGACGTGGTGGCACGTATCCCGCAGGAAACTTCCAAGACCCGCGACATCACCGGTGGTCTGCCGCGCGTGGCCGACTTGTTCGAAGCGCGCAAGCCGAAGGAGCCGGCGATCCTCGCGGAGCGTTCGGGAATCATCAGCTTCGGCAAGGACACCAAGGGCAAGCAGCGTCTGATCATCAAGGACGTCGACGGCAACGAGCACGAGGAGCTGATTCCCAAGTGGCGTCAGGTCATCGTGTTTGAAGGTGAGCATGTCGAGAAGGGCGAAACCGTTGTCGACGGCGAGCCAAGCCCGCATGACATCCTGCGCCTGCTGGGTGTGGAGCCGCTGGCTTCGTACCTGGTCAAGGAAATTCAGGACGTGTATCGCCTGCAGGGCGTGAAGATCAACGACAAGCACATCGAAGCGATCATTCGCCAGATGCTGCGCAAGGTCGAGATCGTCGAGCCGGGCGAAAGCCATTACCTGCGTGGCGAGCAGGTTGAGCGGGTGCGCATCAATGGCGAGAATGATCGTGCGATCGCCAAGGGTGAGCGTCCGGCCGAGTATCAGTCGGTGCTGCTGGGTATCACCAAGGCGTCGTTGGCCACCGAGTCGTTCATCTCGGCCGCTTCGTTCCAGGAGACTACCCGCGTATTGACCGAGGCAGCCGTTCGCGGTACGCGTGACACCTTGCGCGGCCTTAAGGAAAATGTTATTGTCGGGCGCTTAATTCCGGCAGGAACGGGCCTGGCTTACCATGCAGCGCGTCGTCGCCAGGGCGGTTTGACCGATTCGGAACTGGACGCGTTGTCCGGCTCCACCCCGGTCGTATCCTTTGCCGAGGCTCCGGCCGGTAATGATGATGGTGCCGAGTAAGCCTGCTCAAGGCCTTGCTCGCTGAAATACGAAATGAGGCGCATGGATGCGCCTCGTGTTCGGGTCATGGATGGCTGGGTATCTTGGTTGCCTCTGGTGGCCTGCCCATGTTAAATTTCCGCTTCTTGGCAGACCGAGCTTGTTCGGGCTGCCTTTATGTTTTCAGGATCAGCTTCGCATGACGACAGTCAATCAATTGGTGCGCAAATCCCGCAGCCCCAAGACCTACAAGAGTGGGTCGCCGGCGTTGCAGAGCAGCCCGCAGCGTCGCGGCGTCTGCACGCGCGTATACACAACTACCCCGAAAAAGCCGAACTCGGCCTTGCGCAAGGTCGCCAAGGTGCGCCTGACCAACGGCTTCGAAATCATCAGCTACATCGGTGGTGAAGGTCATAACCTGCAAGAGCACTCGGTGGTTCTGATCCGCGGCGGTCGCGTCAAGGATCTGCCTGGTGTGCGCTACCACACGGTGCGCGGCAGCCTCGATTGCGCTGGTGTCACCAAGCGTCGTCAATCGCGTTCGAAGTACGGCGCCAAGCGCCCGAAAAAGTAAAGGACTAGAAACATGTCGCGTAAAGGTTCACATCCCGCCCGTCTGATCCTGCCGGATCCCAAGCACGGCAGCCAGCTCATCGCCCGTTTTATCAACATGGTGATGAAGAGCGGCAAGAAGTCGGTCGCCGAAAGCATCGTCTACGGCGCACTGCAGCACATTGGTGAGAAGAACGGCGAGCCGGTAGCGCTGGTCGAGAAAGCACTGAACAACATCGCGCCTGCCGTCGAGGTGAAGTCACGTCGCGTCGGTGGTGCCACGTACCAGGTGCCGGTCGAAGTTCGTCCGGGTCGCCGCATGGCGCTGGCGATGCGTTGGGTGATCGACGCGGCGCGCAAGCGCGGCGAGACCTCGATGCCGCGCAAGCTGGCTGCCGAGCTGCTGGAAGCCTCGGAAAGCCGTGGTGGTGCTGCCAAGAAGCGTGAAGAAACGCATCGTATGGCCGAAGCCAACAAGGCGTTCTCGCACTACCGCTGGTAAGCGCTGCTGGTCGTCTGCAGACGCTGCAGGTTTTTTGAGGTCAACTCCGTGGCACGCACCACTCCCATCGACCGTTATCGTAATTTCGGCATCATGGCCCACATTGATGCCGGGAAAACCACGACAACGGAGCGCATCCTGTTCTACACCGGTGTCAGTCACAAGATTGGCGAAGTGCATGATGGTGCGGCAACGATGGATTGGATGGAGCAGGAGCAGGAGCGGGGCATCACCATTACGTCGGCGGCAACGACGGCGTTCTGGAAAGGCATGGATCGCTCCATGCCGGAGCATCGTTTCAACATCATCGATACGCCGGGACACGTTGACTTCACGATTGAAGTTGAGCGATCCCTGCGCGTTCTTGATGGCGCCGTCTTTGTGTTGTGCGCCGTGGGTGGTGTGCAGCCGCAGTCCGAGACTGTCTGGCGTCAGGCCAACAAGTATTCGGTGCCGCGCTTGGCGTTCGTCAACAAGATGGACCGCACTGGTGCCGACTTCGACAACGTGGTCAGCCAGCTGAAATCCCGCCTAGGTGCCAATCCGGTGCCCATGCAGGTGCCGATCGGCTCCGAAGAGGGGTTCGAAGGCGTTGTCGATCTGATCAAGATGAAAGCGGTTATCTGGGACATGGAGTCCCAGGGTATGAAGTTCGATTATCGGGAAATCCCGGCCGACCTGAAAGATGCTGCTGACCAGGCGCGCAACTTCATGGTCGAGGCGGCGGCGGAAACGTCCGAAGAGCTGATGAACAAGTACCTGGAAGAGGGTGATCTGGCTGAGGAAGACATTCTCGCCGGCATCCGCGCAGGTACCCTTGCAGCAACGCTGATCCCGGTTTTCTGCGGTACGGCGTTCAAGAACAAGGGCGTGCAGGCCATGCTCGACGCGGTGGTGCAGTTGCTCCCTTCGCCGGCCGATCGCCCGCCGGTCAAGGGTCTGGACGAAGACGAGCAGGAAATCACCCGCACCGCCGGTGATGACCAGCCGTTTGCCGCACTGGCATTCAAGATCATGACGGATCCATTCGTCGGGTCGCTGACCTTCTTTCGCGTCTATTCGGGCGTGCTGAAGTCGGGCGATGCGGTATACAACCCGATCAAGAGCAAGAAAGAGCGTATCGGTCGCCTGCTGCAAATGCATGCGAACGAGCGTCAGGAACTGAAGGAAGTCTGCGCTGGTGACATCGCTGCAGCAGTCGGCCTGAAAGATGTAACAACCGGCGATACGCTATGTGCTCAGGATCATCTGATCACGCTGGAGCGGATGGTTTTTCCGGAACCCGTCATTGCGATGGCGGTTGAGCCGAGAACCAAGTCCGACCAGGAGAAGATGGGTATCGCGTTGGGCCGCCTCGCGTCGGAGGATCCATCCTTCCGCGTGCGCACTGACGAGGAGTCCGGCCAGACCATCATCGCTGGCATGGGCGAGTTGCATCTGGATATCCTGGTCGACCGCATGCGCCGCGAGTTTGGTGTCGAGGCGAATGTCGGCAAGCCACAGGTGGCCTATCGCGAGACCATCCGCAAGCAGGTCAAGCAGGAAGGCAAGTTCATTCGCCAGTCCGGTGGCAAGGGCCAGTTTGGCCACGTGGTGCTGGAAATTGTTCCGCAGGAACGCGGGCAGGGCTATGTGTTCGAGAATGCAATCGTCGGCGGTGTGATTCCGAAGGAATACATCCCGGCTGTCGACAAGGGTATCCAGGAAGCGATGACCTCCGGTCCGCTAGCGGGTTTTCCGGTTGTCGACATCAAGATCCGTCTGATTGACGGTTCGTATCATGAGGTCGATTCCAGCGAAATGGCGTTCAAGATTGCCGGTTCGATGGGCTTCAAGGAAGGTTTCCACAAAGCCAGTCCGGTTTTGCTGGAGCCGGTCATGAAGATCGAGGTGGTGACACCCGAGGATTACATGGGTGATGTCATGGGTGATCTGAGCCGCCGTCGTGGCGTCTTGCAGGGATCCGAAGACACCAACTCGGGCAAGGTGATCAATGCAACGGTTCCGCTGGGTGAGATGTTTGGCTACGCCACGAGTCTTCGTTCGCAGACCCAGGGGCGGGCCACGTACACCATGGAATTCGATCACTACGCCGAAGCGCCGACCAACATCGCCGAGCAGGTCATGAAGCGGGCCTGATGATTCAGTTTTTGCACCATCGTTTTTGCATTCGTCCTTGAATGCGAAGATCAAGAAGCGGCCATTCATGGCCGTACTTTTTATAAAATTCCGTTCTTAAAAGTTCCGTGTTTTCAAATTAGAGGTTTTTCGGTCATGGCAAAGGGTAAATTCGAACGCACCAAGCCGCACGTCAACGTCGGCACGATTGGTCACGTGGATCACGGCAAGACGACGCTGACGGCGGCGCTGACGAAAGTCGGTGCAGAACGTTTCGGTGGCGAGTTCAAGGCCTATGACGCGATTGACGCGGCGCCGGAAGAGAAGGCACGTGGCATCACGATCTCGACCGCCCACGTGGAATACGAGTCGCCGCTGCGTCACTACGCGCACGTCGACTGCCCGGGCCATGCGGATTATGTGAAGAACATGATCACGGGTGCGGCGCAGATGGACGGTGCGATCCTGGTGTGTTCGGCCGCTGACGGCCCGATGCCGCAGACGCGCGAGCACATTCTGCTGTCGCGTCAGGTGGGCGTGCCGTTCATCGTGGTCTACCTGAACAAGGCGGACATGGTCGACGACGCCGAGCTGCTCGAGCTGGTCGAAATGGAAGTGCGCGAGCTGCTGACCAAGTACGACTTCCCGGGCGACGACACCCCGATGATCCACGGTTCGGCCAAGCTGGCGCTGGAAGGTGATCAGAGCGAAATCGGCGTGCCGTCGATCATCAAGCTGGTCGATGCGCTGGACAGCTACATCCCTGAGCCGGTGCGCGTGATCGACAAGCCGTTCCTGATGCCGGTCGAAGACGTGTTCTCGATCTCCGGCCGCGGCACCGTGGTGACCGGCCGTATCGAGCGCGGCATCATCAAGGTCGGCGACGAAATTGAAGTGGTCGGTATCCGCAACACGCAGAAGACCACCGTGACCGGCGTGGAAATGTTCCGCAAGCTGCTGGATCAGGGTCAGGCAGGCGACAACGCCGGTCTGCTGCTGCGCGGCCTGAAGCGTGACGACGTCGAGCGCGGCCAGGTATTGGCCAAGCCGGGCACGATCACCCCGCACACGGACTTCGAGGCCGAGGTGTATGTGCTGTCGAAGGACGAGGGTGGCCGTCATACGCCGTTCTTCAAGGGCTACCGTCCGCAGTTTTACTTCCGTACCACCGACGTCACCGGCGCTTGCGAGCTGCCCGAGGGCGTGGAAATGGTGATGCCGGGTGACAACGTGAAGATGGTGGTGAGCCTGATCCACCCGATCGCGATGGACGAAGGCCTGCGTTTCGCCATCCGTGAAGGCGGTCGTACCGTCGGCGCGGGTGTCGTGGCGAAAGTTCTCAAGTAAGCTGCACTTATGAAGAGTCCGGCATGGATGCCGGGCTTAGCTCTGCCATCAGGGAGGATGGCTGAAATAAAAGCACGTAACAAAATTATTGCCGGACCACTTCACTAAGTGGAAATTTACCGGTATACTCCGTAGCTCACTTGCTTATCTCGCTACTGGGATGGGTACACCGCGAAATGAGGCGCAGGATGTGCTTCGAGTTCGCAGGCCGGGATGGCCCTCGCAATACCGTGATCGCAGGGGAGACTCTGATGGTCGTTGTTTTGCTTGATTTTCAAGGTTTTCGCCTAGCGACTCTAGTGAGTCCGCTTGGCGTTTTTGAGTTGAAGTCACGAGCAATCGCGACTTTTGATGTGGCGGTAAAGGTAAAGGGTTGTGCGAAATGGTGAGAAGCCGTTTCGTTTCACATTACGTTCTTTCGACAACAGGACACGGTTATGGCGAACCAGAAGATTCGGATTCGATTGAAGGCGTACGATCATCGTTTGATCGACCGCTCAGCCAGCGAGATCGTCGAGACAGCCAAGCGCACTGGCGCAACGGTTCTCGGCCCCATCCCACTGCCGACCAAGATCGAGCGTTACACCATTCTGGTGTCTCCGCACGTCGACAAAGACGCACGCGACCAGTACGAAACCCGTACTCACAAGCGCGTGCTGGACATTGTTGACCCGAACGACAAAACCGTGGACGCGCTCATGAAGCTTGATCTCGCCGCTGGCGTCGATGTTCAGATCAAGCTCGGTTGAGCGATAGACAGGATACGAAGATGAGTATCGGATTGGTTGGCCGCAAATGCGGCATGAGCCGACTCTTCACTGAAGATGGTCGTTCGATTCCGGTGACGCTGATTGAAGCGACGCCGAACCGGGTGACCCAGTTGAAGACGGAAGATAACGATGGCTACAGCGCTGTCCAGGTCGCGGTTGGCACCAAGCGTGCAAACCTGCTGACGCAGCCGCTGAAAGGTCATTACGCCTCGGCCAAGGTTGAGCCAGGTCGTGGTTTGTGGGAATTCCGCGTGTCTGCCGATGATCTCGGCAAGTACGCCGTGGGCAACGAGATCAAGGCGGACGAGGTTTTCACCGTCGGTCAGATCGTAGACGTTGCCGGCGTGTCGAAAGGCAAGGGCTTCCAGGGCACGATCAAGCGCTGGAACTTCAAGATGGGTGACGCCACCCACGGTAACTCGCTGTCGCATCGCGCTCCGGGCTCCATCGGTCAGCGCCAGACGCCAGGACGCGTGTTTCCAGGCAAGAAAATGTCCGGCCACATGGGTGCGGTAAACCGTACGCAGCAGGGTCTGGAAGTGATCAAGGTCGACGCCGAGCGTCATCTGATTGCGGTGAAGGGTGCGGTACCGGGTGCAACCGGTGGCGACGTCATCATCCGTCCGACGACGAAGAGCTGAGGAGTACGCCATGGAACTTAACGTTATTGGCGCAAAGCCGCTCAGCGTATCGGACGAAGTGTTCGGTGCCGAGTTCAAGCAGGCCCTGATCCATCAGGTGGTTGTTGCCTACCAGGCAGCTGGCCGTGCCGGTACCCAGTCGCAGCTTTCGCGCGGCGAGATGTCCGGTACCACCAAGAAATTCAAGAAGCAGAAGGGCGGCGGTGCGCGCCACGGCGATTACCGCGCTCCGATCTTCGTTGGCGGTGGCCGTACGTTTGCTGCCAAGCCACGTAGCTATGAGCAGAAGGTCAACCGCAAGGCGTATCGCGTTGCGATCCGTTCGATCCTGGCCGAGCTCAACCGTGCCGGTCGTCTGAAAGTGGTCGAGAGCTTCGGCATCGACAACCCCAAGACCACCACGATGGTGGCCAAGCTGGCCGAGCTGGAAGTGACTGGACGCGTGCTGCTGGTGTCGGAAGATGCCTCGGAGAACGTGTTCCTGGGCGCGCGCAACATTCCGTACATCCATGTGCTGGACGTGATGGCGCTGAACCCGGTCAGCTTGGTCGGTTCGGATCATGTGGTGATGACGGTTGACGCCGTGAAGAAGATCGAGGAGTGGCTGGCATGAACAACGAACGCATTCTCGATACGCTGCGCGCTCCGCACATCTCGGAGAAGTCGGCCCGTCTGGCCGAGCACAACCAGTACGTATTCGTGGTTGCTCCTACCGCAACCAAGGCCGACGTCCGCGTTGCCGTGGAAAAGCTGTTTGACGTCACCGTCAAGCAGGTGAACCTGGTCAACACCAAGGGCAAGGTCAAGGCTTTCCGTCAGCGCGCTGGCAGCCGCCAGGGCAAGCGCAAGGCTTATGTGCGTCTTGCCGATGGTCAGACCATCGACGTTTCCGCCAAGGCCTGAGCCAGGAGTTCTTTGAGATGACATTAATTACTCACAAGCCGACCTCGCCGGGACGCCGTGACGCAGTAAGCGTTCGCACCGAAGGTCTGTACAAGGGCGCACCGTATGCGCCGTTGACCGAATCGCAGTCGCGCACCGGTGGTCGTAACCATCATGGTCGCATCACTGTTCGTCACCGCGGCGGTGGTCACAAGCAGCATTACCGCATCATCGACTTCAAGCGTGACAAGGAAGGCGTGGCGGCGAAGGTCGAGCGGATCGAATACGATCCGAATCGTACTGCACACATCGCGCTGCTTTGCTACGTCGACGGCGAGCGTCGCTACATCATTGCGCCGAAGGGTGTGGCGGTTGGTGACGTGCTGCTGTCCGGTCGTGAAGCGCCGATCAAGTCCGGCAACTGCATGCAGCTGCGCAGCATTCCGATGGGTAGCACGATTCACTGCATCGAGCTGCGTCCCGGCAAGGGTGCGCAGATCGCCCGCAGCGCCGGGGCATCGGTGCAGCTGGTCGCCCGTGAATCTGGTTACGCCACGTTGCGTCTTCGCTCTGGCGAAATGCGCCGGGTGCCGGTCGAGTGCCGCGCCACCATCGGTGAAGTCGGCAACGGCGAGCACAGCCTGAAGAAGCTCGGCAAGGCCGGCGCAAAGCGCTGGCTCGGTATTCGCCCGACCGTTCGCGGTGTGGTGATGAACCCGGTCGATCATCCGCACGGTGGTGGTGAAGGCAAGACTTCAGGTGGTCGTCATCCGGTCAGCCCATGGGGCACGCCGGCCAAGGGCTACAAGACCCGTAACAACAAGCGCACGCAGCAGTTCATCGTGCGTCGTCGCAAGTAATAGGAAACCGACATGCCGCGTTCTCTAAAAAAAGGTCCGTTTGTCGACCTCCACCTCGTAAAGAAGGTGGAAGCTGCGGTTTCCGCCAATAACAAGCGCCCGATCAAGACTTGGTCGCGTCGCTCGATGATCCTGCCGGAAATGGTTGGCTTGACCATCGCAATTCATAACGGCCGTCAGCACGTACCCGTATTGATCAACGAGAACATGGTCGGGCACAAGCTCGGCGAGTTCGCGGTGACCCGTACGTTCAAGGGCCATGTCGGCGACAAGAAGGGCAAGTGATGAGCACTGAAGCCAAAGCGATCTTGCGTGGCGCCCGCATTTCGGCGCAAAAGGCACGCCTGGTAGCTGACCTCGTCCGCGGGCTTCCCGTCGGCCGGGCCAGTGACGTGCTCACCTACACCAACAAAAAAGCCGCCATCCTTGTTCGCAAGGTGCTGCTGTCGGCCGTCGCCAACGCTGAGAACAATCTCGGCGCTGACGTTGACGAGCTGAAAGTGTCCAGCATCTTCGTTGATGAGGGTCCGGCGATGAAACGTATGCATGCCCGCGCCAAAGGCCGTGGATCACGCATTCTCAAGCGCACCAGCCACATCACTGTGGTTGTTGGCAACTAACCGAGGATAGAGACGATGGGTCATAAAGTTCATCCCACCGGTATCCGCCTCGGCATTGCCAAGGACTGGAACTCCAAGTGGTTCGCCAACAAGCGTGATTACGCGACGTACCTTGTCGCCGACATCAAAGTGCGCGACATGCTGAAGAAGAAGCTGGCTGCTGCCGGTATCTCCCGCATCCAGATCGAGCGTCCGGCCAAAACCGCACGTGTGACGATTCACACCGCCCGTCCGGGCGTGGTGATCGGCAAGAAGGGCGAGGATATCGAGAAGCTGCGCAAGGAAGTCAGCGACATGATGGGCGTTCCGACGCACATCAACGTCAGCGAAGTGCGCAAGCCGGAGTTGGACGCGCAGCTGGTTGCCGAGTCGATCGCGCAGCAGCTCGAGCGTCGCATCATGTTCCGCCGTGCCATGAAGCGTTCGGTCGGTAATGCGATGCGCCTTGGCGCCCTGGGTATCAAGATCAACGTGTCCGGTCGTCTGAACGGTGCCGAGATTGCCCGTTCCGAGTGGAGCCGTGAAGGTCGCGTGCCGCTGCATACGCTGCGTGCCGACATCGATTACGGTACCGCCGAAGCGAAAACCACGTACGGCATCATCGGTATCAAGGTCTGGATCTACAAGGGCGAGATCTTTGATCTTGCTGCTGCCAGCCAGGAACAGAAAGATGAGCCGGCATCGTCGCAGCCGCGCCGCGAAGGTGGCGAAGGTCGTCGTAATGATTCGCGTCGCGAGGCCGGTGACGGCCGCCGCGAGCGGACGGCCAAGTAAGGAGAGTTGCCATGTTGCAACCTAAGCGAACCAAATACCGCAAGCAGTTCAAGGGCCGTAACGACGGCTTGGCCCAGTGCTCCAATCTCGTCAGCTTTGGCGAGTATGGCCTGAAGGCAACCACGCACGGCGCGCTTACCGCGCGCCAGATCGAGGCAGCTCGTCGTTGCATCACCCGTTTCGTCAAGCGTGGCGGCAAGTTGTGGATCCGCGTGTTCCCGGACAAGCCGATCACCAAGAAGCCGATCGAAGTGCGCATGGGCGCCGGCAAGGGCAGTGTCGAGTTTTGGGTTGCCCCCATCCAGCCCGGCCGTATGCTTTATGAAATCGAAGGCGTCGACGAATTGACGGCGCGTGAGGCATTCCGTCTGGCGGCAGCGAAGCTGTCCGTGCAGACCCAGTTTGTGACCAGGGCGGTGATGTGATGGCCACCAAAGATATCAACAACCAGTCGGCCGACGAGTTGCAGCAGCATTTGCTGGACCTTCGCAAGGAGCAGTTCAATCTGCGCATGCAGAAAGGTTCCGGTCAGCTCACTCAGCCGCACCAGCTTCGCCGCGTTCGGCGTGACATCGCCCGCACGAAGTTTGTGCTCGGCGGCAAGAAGTAAGGACGGCTGACATGAGCGCTAATCAAGAAGTTCAGGTTCAAGAAACCAAGAAACAGGCACGTACCCTCGAGGGTCGCGTGACCAGCAACAAGATGAACAAGACGGTGACCGTGCTGGTCGAGCGTCAGGTTCAGCATTGGCTGCTCGGCAAGATCATCCGCCGTTCGACCAAGTTGCATGCGCAGGACGATATCGGTGCAAATGAAGGCGATGTGGTTCGTATCGCCGAGTGCCGTCCATTGTCCAAGACCAAACATCACCGCGTGGTTGAAATCATCACGCGCGCTAACGTCTAAGGGAGGGTGCAGCCATGATCCAGATGCAAAGCACGCTTTCCGCAGCGGACAATAGCGGCGCGAAAGAACTGATGTGCATCAAGGTGCTCGGTGGCTCCAAGCGCCGTTACGCCGCCATCGGTGATGTGATCAAGGTTACCGTGAAGGATGCGATTCCGCGCGGTAAGGTAAAGAAAGGCGAGGTGTACAATGCCGTGGTGGTTCGCACTGCCAAGGGTGTACGTCGTCCCGATGGCTCGCTGATCCGTTTCGACGGCAATGCAGCGGTGCTCCTCAACAACAAGCTCGAGCCGATTGGTACCCGTATCTTTGGGCCGGTCACCCGCGAGCTGCGCAGCGAGAAGTTCATGAAGATCGTCTCGCTTGCTCCCGAAGTGCTCTGAGCGGAGTTTAAGAAATGAACCGTATCCGCAAAGGTGATCAGGTCCTCGTGATCACCGGTAAAAACAAGGGTCAGCGCGGCGATGTGCTGCGTGTTGCAGACGATCGTGTATTCGTCTCCAACGTGAATCTGGTCAAGCGTCACACCAAGCCGAATCCCCAGGCCAATCAGGCCGGCGGTATCGTCGAACGTGAAGCTTCGATCCATCTCTCCAATGTGCAGCTGTTCAACCCCGCCACGAACAAGGGTGAACGCGTCGGCACCAAAACGCTCGAAGATGGGCGCAAGGTCCGCGTGTTCCGTTCGAATGGCGAGGTCGTGGACGCGTAAGGAACACGATCATGACCCGCCTTGAAAATTTTTATAAAGAGCAGGTAGTTGCCAAGCTCACTGAGCAGTTCGGCTACCAGAACGTGATGCAGGTTCCCCGCATCACCAAGATCACGCTGAACATGGGCGTGGGCGAAGCTGCCGGCAACAAGAAGGTGCTCGAGAACGCCGTGGCCGACATGGCGAAGATCGCCGGACAGAAGCCGATCACGACGAAAGCTCGCGTGTCCGTCGCCTCGTTCAAGATCCGTGACGGCTGGCCGATCGGCTGCAAGGTCACCTTGCGCCGCGCTCAGATGTGGGAATTCATGGATCGTCTGATCAACATCTCGTTGCCGCGCGTGCGCGACTTCCGTGGTGTGTCGGCGCGTGCATTCGACGGCCGTGGCAACTACAACTTCGGTATCAAGGAACAGATCATCTTTCCTGAGATCGACTTCGACCAGGTCGACGCGCTGCGCGGTATGGATATTTCCATTACCACCACCGCCAAGACCGATGAAGAAGCGAAGGCCCTGTTGGCCGCGTTCAGCTTCCCGTTCCGTAACTGATAGGCGCGATATCCATGGCTAAGACATCAATGGTGAACCGCGATATCAAGCGGACCAAGCTCGTCAAGAAGTACGCTGTCAAGCGCGGCGAACTGAAGTCGATCGTGCTGAGCGCCACCGCCTCCTACGAGGAGAAGATGGAAGCGCAGGCGAAACTGCAGAAGCTGCCGCGTGACGCCAGCCCGTCGCGCCAGCGTACGCGCTGTGCTTTGACCGGCCGTCCGCGCGCCGTGTATGCAAAGTTTGGCCTCGGCCGCAACAAGCTGCGTGAAGCAACCATGCGCGGTGACGTGCCGGGTCTGCGCAAGGCTAGCTGGTAATAAAACTCTTACAGAATCGAAGTCTGCTTACTGCAGATTTTGATTCGACCGGTGGTGTGTTTGCCGCCGTTATATGCGACTACCGCACTTGATACTCGCTAAAACCTGGTAATGCTGATATAGTCGGCGGTCTGCGCAAGGCAGGCCGACGTTCTCGGTCGGCTCACAATCTAATTGATTTCCGGTTTTATCGGATATCGGTGCACTCAGGAAGGACTTTTCATGAGCATGACTGATCCCATCGCCGATCTGTTTACGCGCGTCCGCAATGCCCAGGCTATGGGCAAGCCGGTCGTGAGTATGCCGTCGTCGAAACTGAAGGTGGCAATTGCCGACCTTCTCAAGAACGAGGGCTATATCCTCGACGCCAAGACTTCCAGCGAGGAAGGCAAGCCGGTGCTCGAGATCAAGCTCAAGTATTTCGACGGCCAGCCGGCCATCGAGACCATCGCCCGTGTCAGCCGCTCCGGCCTGCGTGTTTATCGCGGCAAGGACGAGCTGCCCAAAGTGCTTGGTGGCCTCGGTATTTCGATCATCTCGACTTCGGCCGGTCTGCTGACCGACGCTCAGGCCCGTGCAAAGGGTCTCGGCGGCGAAGTCATCGGCCGCGTGGCGTAAGGAGACTACGATGTCACGTGTAGCCAAACAACCTATTTCCCTGCCCAAGGGCGTCGAGCTGACTGTCGGTAACGACGACATCTCCGTCAAGGGTCCGAAGGGCAAGCTTTCCATGCATCATCTGCCGGGCGTGTCCATCACGCAGGACAACGGTGTAGCAAACATCAGCCTGGCCGAAGGCACCGACGACAAGTTCGGCGGCACCGCTCGCGCGCTGCTGGCCAACATGGTGAAGGGCGTTTCCGATGGTTACGAGCGCAAGCTTGAGCTGGTCGGCGTCGGCTACCGCGCTGCCATGCAGGGCAAGTCGCTGAATCTGAGCCTTGGCTTTTCGCATCCGGTTTTGTTCGACGCGCCGGAAGGCATCAGCATCGAGACCCCGACGCAGACCGAGGTCCTGATCAAGGGTTCGGACAAGCAGATCGTGGGCCAGGTCGCGGCAAAAATTCGCGGTTTCCGTCCGCCAGAGCCTTACAAGGGCAAGGGCGTGCGTTATGCCGGTGAGAAAATCACGCTGAAGGAAGCCAAGAAGGCGTAAGTGAATTAGTACGCTGTCCCTGCGTGTGGGAGCGGCCATCCATGGCTGCACTCTTCACAAAGTGCCACGACTACCAGCTCAAGCCGATCCGCTTTCGAGGAATTAACGATGAACAAAACCAAGAACGAAAATCGCATTCGCCGCGCCAAGTCCACGCGGAGTCACATCCGTAAGCTGGCCGTGCCGCGTTTGTCGGTGCATCGCACCGGGCAGCACATTTATGCGCAGGTCTTCGACGCTTCCGGCCTGAACGTGGTGGCTGCTGCCTCCACCGTGCAGAAATCGGTTGCCGAAAGCCTCAAGGGCACGAAGAACCGTGAAGCCGCGGCTGCCGTGGGCAAAGCCATTGCCGAGCGCGCTGTGGCGGCAGGTATCGAGTCCGTCGCATTCGATCGTTCGGGCTTTCGCTACCACGGCCGCATCAAGGCTTTGGCCGATGCGGCGCGCGAAGCTGGTCTGAAGTTCTAAGCAACAAAGTTTAGCGATACCGGAGCGAGGCTGGATTTGCTCCATAGAGTCACCTAAAACTCCAAGCGGCCAAGCCGCAAGCAAAGTCCTGGTTTTGCCGGGCACATGGAAAAGAACATGTCTTCTAACGATCGCGAAAATTCGGATGGCCTGCTCGAGAAGCTGATTGCCGTCAACCGCGTGGCCAAGACCGTCAAGGGTGGCCGCCAGATGAGCTTTACTGCGTTGACCGTCGTCGGCGACGGCGAGGGCAAGGTCGGTTTTGGTTATGGCAAGGCACGTGAAGTGCCGGTCGCCATCTCCAAGGCGATGGAGCGCGCCCGCCGCCAGATGGTCAACATCGAGCTGAACAACGGCACCCTGTGGTACGCCATCAAGGCCAACCATGGTGCGGCCCGCGTCTACATGCAGCCTGCCTCGGAAGGTACTGGCGTGATTGCCGGCGGCGCCATGCGCGCTGTGCTGGAAGTGGTTGGTGTGAAGAACGTGCTGGCCAAGGCGGTCGGTTCGCGTAACCCGATCAACTTGGTGCGCGCGACCATTAAGGGCCTGCAGGCTGTCGCCTCGCCCAAGAAGATCGCCGCCAAGCGTGGCAAGACTCTGGAAGAGGTGTTGGGCAATGGCTAAGTCAAAAGCAACCGCCGAAAAGACGACCGTGCGCGTGCGTCTGGTCAAGGGCCTGCGCGGCGTGCAGGCGCGTCATCGTCTCAGCGTCAAGGCGCTGGGTCTGGGCAAGATCAACGACGTCCGTGAACTGAAGGACAGCCCGCAGGTGCGTGGCCTGATCAACACGGTCTATTACCTGGTCCGGGTCGAGGAGTAAGTCATGCATCTCAATACACTTAAGCCGAATGCCGGTTCGCACAAGACGCGTCTGCGCGTCGGTCGCGGCATCGGTTCGGGTATGGGCAAGACCGCAGGTCGTGGACACAAGGGTCAGCACGCCCGTGCCGGTGGTACCCATAAGTACGGTTTCGAAGGCGGCCAGATGCCGCTGCAGCGCCGGTTGCCGAAGGTCGGCTTCCGTTCGTTGAAGAAGGCTGAGAGCCAGGAAGTGTTCCTGTATCAGTTGGCCAATATCAAAGACGAAGTGATCGACATCGTTGTGCTGCACAAAGCTGGCCTGATCAGCAGCCGCGCGAAGAAGGTCAAGGTTGTGCTGAAGGGTGAAATCGGTCGCGCCGTGAAGCTGACTGGTCTGCTGGCTACCGCCGGCGCCAAGGCAGCGATCGAAGCGGCCGGCGGAAGCGTGGAGTAATCGACGGTGGCTGAAGCCAAGGGCAATTCGCTCGGCAAGCTCGGCAAGCTGACGGAGCTTCGTCAGCGCATCTTCTTTGTGATTGCGGCACTGGTGGTTTTCCGGTTGGGTTCTTTCATACCGGTACCCGGCGTCAATCCGGAGGCGATGAGTAATCTGGTTAACGGCAACGGCTTGATGGACATGTTCAACATGTTCTCCGGCGGTGCGCTGTCACGTTTTTCGGTGTTCGCGCTCGGTGTGATTCCGTATATCTCGGCATCGATTGTTTTCCAGATGATGGGATCGGTGATTCCGAGCCTGCAGGGCCTGCGCAAGGAAGGTGAGTCCGGCAAGCGCAAGATGACGATGTATACGCGCTATGCCACGGTGGGTTTGGCGGCGTTCCAGTCATTCGGTATCGCGGTCGCGCTGCAGAGTCAGGTAGCCGCTGGCGGCGCGCCGGTGGTCTATACGCCAGGTTTCGGTTTCATCATGTCGTCGGTTGTGGGTTTGACTGCCGGCACGATGTTCCTGATGTGGCTGGGCGAACAGATGACCGAACGCGGTATCGGTAACGGTATTTCGTTGCTGATTTTCGCGGGTATTGTTGCTGGTCTGCCTGCGGCGCTAGTGCATACGCTCGGGATGGCCAGCAACGGTGAACTGACGGTGCTGATGCTGCTGATGGTGGTAGCGCTGGTGCTGGCGGTTACGGCATTCGTTGTGTTCATGGAGCGCGCTCAGCGGCGCATTACCGTGAACTACGCACGTCGCTCTGGTGGGCAGCGCGCGTACATGAATCAGACGTCGCATCTGCCGCTGAAGATCAACATGGCCGGTGTGATTCCGCCAATCTTCGCCTCCAGCTTGCTGATGTTTCCGGCGACTGCGGTGGCCTGGTTCGGTACGAATCACCAGTCGCGCTGGTTGCAGGATCTGACGCAGCAGCTGAGTCCGGGCAATCCGTTGCACGATATTGTTTTTGCGGTACTGGTTATTGCGTTTGCGTTCTTCTATACGGCAATTGTTTTCAACGCCGAGGAGACAGCCGACAACCTGAAGCGGTCGGGTGCATTGATTCCGGGTATTCGCCCAGGTCGTGCCACTGCCAATTACGTTGACTCGGTAATGACGCGTTTGACCGGTGTAGGTGCTCTGTATCTGGTGCTGGTATGTCTAGTGCCGTCGTTCATGCAGGCCACGTGGCACGTACCGTTTGTTTTCGGCGGCACATCGCTGCTGATCGTGGTGGTGGTGGTGATGGATTTCACGGCTCAGGTGCAGGCGCATCTGGTCAGTCACCAGTACGAGAGTTTGCTTAAGAAGGCCAATCTGCGCCGCAGCTAAGGCTGCAAACAGACGGCTAAAGGTGGGAGGCGTGGTGGCGGTGAATGCCACAGGGCTTTCCAGTCAGGGTAATTCAGGTTAGAATTGCGCGTTTACCGCGCACGAAAGCATCGGAGATAACACATCATGGCGCGCATTGCGGGTGTCAATTTGCCGGTCCAGAAACATGTCTGGGTTGGGCTGCAGAGCATTTTCGGTATCGGCCGCAGCCGGGCCAAGAAAGTCTGCGTGGATGCCGGAGTGGTTCCGACCACGCCGATCAAGTCACTCAGCGAAGGCGAGGTGGAGAAAATCCGCCACGAAATCGCCAAGTACACCGTCGAAGGCGATCTGCGCCGTGAGGTGGGTATTGCCATCAAGCGTCTGATGGATCTGGGCTGCTACCGCGGCCTGCGCCATCGTCGCGGTCTGCCGGTGCGCGGCCAGCGCACGCGTACCAACGCACGTACCCGCAAGGGTCCCCGTCGCGCGATCAAGAAGTAACGGATTTCGAATATGGCTAAGCCGGTTAAAACCAAGAAGAAGATCAAGCGCGTTGTCACGGATGCCGTGGCGCACGTGCAGGCCTCCTTCAACAACACTATCGTCACCATCACCGATCGTCAGGGTAACGCTCTGTCGTGGGCCACAGCCGGCGGCGCCGGGTTCCGTGGTTCGCGCAAGTCGACTCCGTTCGCTGCTCAGGTTGCTGCTGAAAAGGCAGGCCGCGCCGCTGGCGATTACGGTGTAAAGACGGTCGAAGTGCGCATCAAGGGCCCAGGCCCGGGTCGCGAGTCGGCCGTGCGTTCGCTGAACGCGTTGGGCTACAAGGTGCTCAACATTATTGACGTTACGCCGATTCCGCATAACGGCTGCCGTCCCCCCAAGAAGCGTCGAGTCTAAGGAGCATACCCATGGCCCGTTATCGTGGAGCTACCTGCAAACTCGCCCGTCGTGAGGGTGCAGATCTCAGCCTGAAGAGCCCGGCGCGCGCGCTGGATTCCAAGTGCAAGCTGGAAAACAAGCCCGGCCAGCATGGCGCCAACAAGCGCATGCGCATGTCGGACTACGCTGTGCAGCTGCGTGAAAAGCAGAAGGTCAAGCGCATCTATGGTGTGCTCGAGCGTCAGTTCGCCAACTATTACTCGAAGGCGGCAACGACCAAGGGCAACACGGGTGAGAACCTGCTGCAGCTGCTTGAGAGCCGTCTGGACAATGTCGTCTATCGCATGGGTTTTGCGGTCACCCGCGCCCAGGCTCGCCAGCTGGTTGCCCACAAGGCGATCCTGGTGAATGGCAAGAAGGTCAACATTCCTTCGTACCAGGTTCGTCCGGGCGACGCGATTGCATTGACTGAGCGCGCCCGCACCCAGCTGCGTGTGCAGGAAGCGTCGACGATCTTTGACACCATGGATCTGCGTCCGATCTGGGTCGAAGTCGATGCCAAGAAATTTGAAGGTACGTTTAAGTCGGTACCGGATCGCAGTGACCTGCCGTCCGATATCAATGAAGCCCTGATCGTCGAGCTTTACTCGAAGTAATTTTACCGGAGCTCTGCATGGCAGTTTCGTCAACTAGTGTGCTGCGGCCTCGGGGCCTCAGCGTCGAACAGCTCGGAGCCAATCGCGCCAAGGTCGTGGTAGAGCCGCTCGAGCGTGGCTTCGGCCATACCCTCGGCAACGCGCTGCGTCGCGTGCTGCTCTCCTCGATTCCTGGCAGCGCTATCGTCGAAGTTGAAATCGACGGCGTGTTGCATGAATACACCACGCTTGAAGGTCTGCAGGAGGACGTGATCGAAGTCCTGCTCAACCTGAAGGACGTGGCCATTCGCCAGCATTCGGGCGATGAAGTCACTCTGACCTTGTCCAAAAAGGGCAAGGGTGTGGTCACGGCCGGCGACATCGTGGTCGATCATACGGTTGAAATCATCAACCCGGAGCATGTGCTTTGCCATCTGACCAAGGACATTGCGCTCAACATGCGTTTGAAGGTGCGTCGCGGCGTCGGCTATCAGCCCGCCAGCACGCGTCAGCATCCGGATGACGAGGCGCGTCCGATCGGTCGCCTGCAGCTCGACGCGTCGTTCGCGCCGGTGTTGCGCGTAGCTTACGAAGTGGACGCCGCCCGTGTTGAGCAGCGCACCAATCTCGACAAGCTGGTTCTGGACATCGAGACAAACGGCACGATCGGCGCTGAAGATGCAGTCCGCAAGGCGGCTGAAATCATCAACGACCAGCTGTCCGTGTTTGGTGACTTTTCGCGTCGCGAAAGCGCGACCGACAAGGCCGAGAAGAGTGGTTTCGATCCGCTGTTGCTGCGCCCGATCGACGATCTGGAGCTGACTGTGCGTTCGGCCAATTGCCTCAAGGCCGAGAGCATCTACTACATCGGTGATCTCGTTCAGAAGACCGAAGTGGAACTGCTCAAGACGCCGAACCTTGGCAAGAAGTCCTTGACCGAAATCAAGGACGTGCTGGGTGGACGTGGTCTAGCTCTTGGCATGAAGCTTGAGAACTGGCCGCCGCCGGGCTTGTCGCACGGTATGCAGTTGGGTTGATATTTGATTTTTGCGATCGTTTTCGATCGCTGTGGTATCGGTGTTTTGGCGAGTTTGAGCCTAGCTCTCTCGCCAGTCGCCAGAAGCGTTCATCCATGAGCGTGATTGTTTTTTGCGATCCTTCTTGATCGCTGAATTATTTCGGTTTGGCGACTCGCTTTGCCAACCGCCAAAGGCGGGCATCCGTGGCCGCACTCTAATTAAGAGCCTGTTCTAAAAAGGCTCCTCATAGCGGGTAACCGCGGGAAGCCGGACACAAGCGCCGGTTTTTCATAACAACAGACATCAGAGAACTAGCCATGCGCCACCAAAAATCCGGACGCAAACTCAACCGCACCAGCTCGCACCGCGAAGCCATGTTCAAGAACATGGCGTCCTCGTTGATCAAGCATGAGCTGATCCGTACCACCCTGCCCAAGGCGAAGGAACTTCGCCGTGTGGCGGAGCCGCTGATCACGCTCGCCAAGGCCGACGGCGTTGCCAATCGCCGCCTTGCCTTCTCGCGCCTGCGTGACAAGGAAGCGGTAGGCAAGCTGTTCGTCGAGCTGGGCCCGCGTTACCGCGAGCGTCCCGGCGGCTATCTGCGCATCCTGAAGTGCGGCTTCCGCCCCGGTGATAATGCGCCGATGGCGTACGTCGAACTCGTCGGTCGCCCGCAGGTCGAGGCAGTCGACGCCGAGTAATCGGTGGGGCTATCCAGCCCCGGTTGTGTCGATATAGAAACCCGGCAGGGTAGCTTGCCGGGTTTTTTGTTGATTGGATTTGCCGAGCCAAAGTCAGCGCGATATCGCTGCGCTGCTGACAGTGGGACAATGAGCAGGTAATGTCGTCATCCCTGCAACGTACCAATCTGCCATGAATCCATTTCGCTGGTCGTATCGCCTCAGTTTTCTGCTCGGATTTCTCATCTGCATCGGGTTGCTGGGTTTCGCACTCTATGCGGAACACGAGTGGGGCATGAATCCTTGTCCGCTGTGTATTTTCCAGCGCATCGCCTTTATGGTGATGGGCGCTTTCTTTTTGTTGGGCGCGATCTTCGGTCCTCGAGCTGGTGGCCGATGGATCTGCACCGGCGGCGCGTTGCTGGGGGCGATCTTCGGCATCGGCGTGGCCAGCCGGCATTTGTGGATCCAGTCGTTGCCACCCGACCAGATCCCCTCATGCGGCCCTCCCTTGGATTACATGTTCGGGGCCTTTCCGTTCGCGAAAGTGCTGAAACTGGTTTTTACCGGTTCCGGGGAGTGCGCCAAGGTTGAGCCGATTCTCGGTTTGCCGATGCCCGCATGGAGTCTTCTGTGGTTCGTGTTGTTGGCCATACTGGCGATCATCGCCACGCGTCGGCGGAGTGTTTTGAGATGAATGGCCGACAGTTGAACGCGGTACCGACGGATTCCAGCTTGCCGGCTTTGCCCGAGGCTTCACACTGGGCACCCGATTCCTGGCAGCAGCATGAGGCGTTGCAGCAGCCGCGTTACGACGATGCTGTCGAACTTGCGGAGGCTGGAGCCCACCTCGCGCGCTTGCCACCGCTGGTGACCTCATGGGAAGTACTTTCGCTGAAGCAGTCGCTGGCAGAAGCACAGGAGGGTCATCGTTTCCTACTGCAGGGTGGCGACTGCGCGGAAAGCTTTGGTGACTGCACCAGTCCGATCATTTCCAACCGTCTCAAAGTGTTGTTACAGATGAGCCTGGTGCTGGTGCATGGACTCAAGAAGCCGGTGCTGCGCGTGGGTCGTTTTGCCGGGCAGTACGCCAAGCCGCGTTCGACCGATAACGAGACGCGCGATGGGGTGACGCTGCCCAGCTTTCGCGGCGACCTGATCAACGGTCAGGCGTTCACGCCTGAGGCGCGCCGCGCGGATCCGCAACGTCTGATTCAGGCGCACGCGCACTCGGCACTGACGATGAACTTCGTACGTGCATTGATCGACGGCGGCTTTGCTGATCTGCATCATCCGGAGTACTGGGATCTGGCCTGGGTCGAGCGCTCGCCGCTGGCGGCCGAGTACCGGCAAATGGTCGCCAATATTGGAGATTCGCTGCGCTTCATGGAGACGCTGGCGGGACCGATCGCCGGGTTCTCACGCGTGGATTTCTTCACTTCGCACGAAGCCTTGCTGCTGCACTACGAGCAGGCTTTGACGCGTCAGGTGCCACGTCATCGCGGCTGGTTCAACCTGTCCACGCACTTCCCGTGGATAGGCATGCGCACGGCCGCGCTCGATGGTGCACACGTGGAATATTTTCGCGGTATCAGCAATCCGATCGCAGTGAAAATCGGTCCCAGCGTCACGCCCGAAAGGCTGCTGCCACTGATCGACGCATTGAACCCGCATGACGAACCGGGCCGGCTTACGCTCATTCATCGGATGGGCAACGCGCAGATTGCCAATGCACTGCCGCCGCTGCTCGATGCAGTGAAGCGTGAGGGACGCCGCGTGCTCTGGGTAGCCGATCCGATGCATGGCAACACCGAGAGTACCTCGAACGGTCACAAGACCCGTCGCTTCGACAATATCGCGGGCGAGCTTGATCAGGCGTTCGATATCCATGCCGCCGCGGGAACACGGCTCGGTGGTGTGCATCTGGAACTCACCGGTGAAGACGTCACCGAGTGTATGGGTGGCGCGCGCGATCTGTCGGAAACCGATCTGGATCGCGCCTACAAGTCGACGGTCGACCCGCGTCTGAACTACGAGCAGTCGCTGGAACTGGCCATGCTGATCGTGCGCAAGTCCGGCGGTATGAGCTGATAGCTTGCCCTGCGCCTGTCAGTGCGCAGGTGCTTCAGCGGCTTCCTTGGCGATCCGCTTTTCCAGGTTGTCCTGGCCAGTCGCCGCGTAAGCTTTGCAGGCTTGCGGATCAATCAACGGGTCAGCTTTTTCGCCCGGTCTGCGACGCATGGCGCGCGCCAGGAAATCGATGGCGTCTTGGTGTGGAACCATCAGGATGTCGCAGGGCAGGGCCGCAATGGTTTTCAATGCCTGACGAAATGCATCCAGCCGCTCCGGGTGCGCCGGGTCGTTATAGTGATATCCATCGGCACTCAACAAGCTGAGGCTGTCCGCGTAGACCATCGAGAGGCAGCGTTTGCCCTCGCATGATGTCCATGTCCATGTGGTGCTGCCCGGCGTATGTCCCGGCGTGTAATGGGCCTGTACAGCGAGAGAACTTACATGCACCGTTTCGTTATCCGCCACGCTGCGTACGTTGTCGACCTTGGGATAAAGCGGTGCGTCACCGTGCTGCGGATCATTCGGGTCGTCACCGCCGAGCATGATGGCCTTGGCACCCTTCACGCTTGCCGCAACCGATGCACCGCTGTCGCGCGCAATCGCAGCAATCCCGCCGGCATGATCGGAATGCGCGTGTGAATTGAGGATCAGCTTGATGTCTTTCAGCTTGAATCCAAGAGCACGGATATTCGCTTCGATCATCGGCGCGTTTTTCGCCAACGTGCCGTCTATCAGGATGTCGCCATCCGGCGAGGTGATCAGGATGGCGCTCAAGCCTTTGCTGCCCACGTAGTACGTATTGCCGTAGATGCGGAACGGCTTTTGCGGCTGCTCCCAGGCGGTCTTGTCGAAGACTTCTGGTTTGGTTATTGGCGCGGCATGTATGACACAGCATGCAGACAGCGCGATGATGCCCACGGCGATTCGTGCATTCATGGGGTTACCCCAAAAGAAAGTGAGGCGATTGTGCCGATCAGGAGTGGCACTGCGCCGTCGCATTTGGGGTGTTATGC
This sequence comes from Rhodanobacter sp. A1T4, assembly GCF_014207185.1. Classification (GTDB taxonomy): domain Bacteria; phylum Pseudomonadota; class Gammaproteobacteria; order Xanthomonadales; family Rhodanobacteraceae; genus Rhodanobacter. The sequence continues at coordinate 491,604 of NZ_JACHCP010000002.1, read as the reverse complement.
GGGCACGCGTAGCGACCGAAGCCGTTGCCACACGAATCCCGCGGGGCAGCGCGAATGACTTTGGCCGCGGGACGATATGGAGATCAATCGCTTGCCTGCGGCTTGCCGGCAACGGTATCGAGAAACTTCGGTGGCTGCCAAACATGCGTGTGCTGTTCGAAACCATAGCCAATGGCGATCAGCGTCGGCTCGCTCCATTTCGCGCCAAACAAAACGATGCCCACAGGCAAACCGTGCGCCCAACCCGCCGGTACGGTGAGTGATGGATAGCCGGAAACGGCTGCCGGTTGCGAGGCGCCGCCAACGGTGGGATCGCCACTGACGATGTGGTCGCCCAGCACTGGATCGGTCATATAGGCCGGACCCCATGACGGTGCCAGCAGTGCATCGAGGCGATCCGCCTTCAGCGCCGCATCAATACCTTCCGGGCCTGCCAGCCGCTTCGCTTTTTCCAGAGCCTGCATGTATGCCGTTTCGGTGAGAGGGCCTTTTGCTTCGGCCTGCTCGAACAGCTCCTGCCTGAACCAGGGCATCTCGCGTGCCGCTTCGCGTTTGTCGAAGGCGATCAGATCGGCCAGCGTATGCACGGTGAGGCCGCTGCGCGTCGCCAGATAGGCATTGATGTCGTGCTTGAAGTCATACAGCAGCACGGTCGTCTCCGGCGCGCCCAGCTCACTGAGATGCGGCAGCGTAACGGGGTCTACGATGATGGCGCCGTTTGCCTTCATCGCCGCAATCGCCTGATTGAGCACGCGATCGGCGTTTGGCTCCGCACCACCGAGCTGTCGCACCACGCCGATGCGCTTGCCGCGCAGGCCGTTCGGATCGAGGAAGCGGGTGTAGTCGGTGGCGTGCTTGTCTGCATCGATCGTGGCCGGGTCTTTGGCATCGCTACCGGCGATGACGCTGAGCAGGGCCGCGGCATCGGCGACGTTGCGTGCAATGGGGCCGGCAGTGTCCTGATTGTGGCTGATCGGTACGATGCCGCTGCGACTGACCAGACCCAACGTCGGCTTGATGCCGACGAGACCGTTCATCGATGCCGGGCAGATAATCGAGCCGTCGGTTTCGCTGCCGATCGCCACCGTGGTCAACCCGGCGGCCACCGCGGCGGCCGAGCCTGCGCTCGACCCGCAAGGGTTGCGATCGAGCGCATACGGATTGTGCGTCTGCCCACCACGACCACTCCAGCCGCTGCTGGCGTGGTTAGAACGATAGTTTGCCCATTCGCTGAGATTGGTCTTGCCCAGGATCAATGCTCCGGCATCGCGCAGCCGCGTGACTAAGGTGGCATCGTGCGTCGCTGGTGTACCTACCAGCGCCAGTGAGCCGGCGCTGGTCTGCATGCGGTCGCCGGTGTCGATATTGTCTTTCAGCATCACAGGAATGCCGTAAAGCGGACCGTGCTTTTTCTTGCGCTGCTTGTCGAGCGCAGATGCAAGACTCGCTGCATCCGGATTGACTTCCAGCACGGCGCGCAAGCTTGGTCCGCTCTGATCGATCTGTTGAATGCGCGCAGCAAATTGCTGAGCCAGAATCGCGGTACTCAGCCTGCTCGCATCCATCTGCTGCTGCAGTTGAGCGATTGAGGCATAGGCGTCAGTGGCATCTTGCGCAGCCATGGGTGCGCTGGCCAATGTGGCTCCGCCGAACAGTACGCAGAGGAGAATCGAACGAACCATGCTGCACTCCGGCTGTTATTGAAGGCACAGGTTATCGCGTCATCGCGACTTGGTCGCGTGCGCGCCCTTTTTACACAGGCATCCGTGCACTTTTTCGATGAGAATGCGCAGATGAATCTTTGCGCCAAGCTGAAAGAGTCACCGAACGCCATCAGCCGATGGCTTTCCATCGCTGTCATTCTGGGTCTGCCTGCCATGTGTCCGGCGTTTGCCGTTGATGCCGCGGCATCAGCGGCAGTGCCAATTCCCGATACTCTGCAGCAACGTATCGCCGCCTGCACCGCCTGTCACGGGGTGCATGGCGAAGGTTCGGCTGATAGTCATTTCTTTCCGCGACTGGCGGGCAAACCGGTCAACTATCTCGCGCGACAGTTGCAGTACTTTCAGAGAGGCCAGCGCAGGTACGCACCGATGCAATACATGGTGCAGTCGCTCAGCCCGGCTTATATGCGCGTGATCGCCGAATACTTTTCCATTCAGCGTGTGCCTTATCAGCAGTCGCTGGTGCCGACGCTGTCCGCCGCGGTGTTGCAGCGTGGCGAGCAGATCGTTACGCAAGGCAATCCCGCAACGAAGCTACCGGCGTGCCAGAGCTGCCACGGCAGGCAGCTCACCGGAATGGAGCCGAATATTCCGGGGTTGGTTGGCCTGCCATATGACTATCTGAGTTCGCAGCTCGGCTCATGGCGCACGGGTACACGTTCATCTGCTGCGCCGGATTGCATGGCGCAGATTGCAAACCGGTTGAGTCCTGACGACATCACTGCCGTATCCGCCTGGCTTGCCAGTCAGCGACCACCTGCCGATACGCGGGCACAACTGGCGGGTTCGGTAACGCCGCCACTGGCGTGCGGCGTGCTGGCTGTGAAAGGAAGCGGTGCATGATGAAGTGGCTGCGTCGTGTCATGACCGTGTTCGTGCTGTCCATTGCCGTGCTGGCCGGCTGGTTCTTTTTTCGACGCGATCATGCCGAGCCGCTGCCGGTTGCGATGCGCACGGTCGATGCCGCCATGCTGAAGGATCCTGTGCTGATCGCCCGTGGCGAATATCTTGCCAAAGCTGGAGATTGCAGCGTCTGTCACACGGAGCAGGGCGGCCAGCCGTATGCCGGTGGACGCAGCGTCGCAACGCCATTTGGCGATATTCCCGCACCGAACATCACGCCGGACAACGATACGGGTCTGGGCAACTGGAGCTTCGAGGATTTCTGGCGCGTCTTGCATAGTGGTATCGGTCGAGATGGGGCGCTGCTCTATCCGGCGTTTTCCTACACGGCATTTACTAAGGTTCATCCCGACGACGCGCTGGCCATTTTCGCCTATCTGCGTTCGCTGCCGCCAATACATCAGACGTCTAAACCGCCAAACCTCAGGTTTCCTTACGGCATCCGCAATACTTTGATTGCCTGGCGTCTGCTTTATTTTCACGAAGGACAGTACCGGCCCGATACCAGACAATCGGCACAATGGAATCGTGGCGCCTATCTCGTGCAAGGCCTGGGCCATTGCAACGAATGCCACGATACACGCAATGCGCTGGGTGCACTTTCCGGTCGGCAGTCTTTGTCCGGCGGCGAGATCCCTGCACAAAACTGGTATGCGCCGGATCTTGGCTCGCGACAGAACGGCGGCTTGGCGGGTTGGAGCGGCAAGGATATTGTCGACCTGCTCAAGACTGGCCAGTCGGCTAAAGGTGTGGCTTTGGGACCGATGGCCGAGGTTGTGACCAAGAGTACGCAGTACCTGGCTGACGATGACCTGCAGGCCATCGCGGTCTATCTGCAGTCGCTGCCGGAGCGGCCAATGGCGGTAGCTCCGAAAGAGGCTTTCAACAGCAAGGCGCTGGCCGATCAGGGCGAGAAAATTTATGCCCAGCAGTGCGCGAGCTGCCACGGCCAGGACGGTAACGGTGTCGATGGTATCTATCCACCGCTCAACGGCAATGTGTCAGTGACCGAACCGGTGGGTATGAACGCTACGCGCGTTGTCCTGCTCGGTGGCTTTTCGCCGGGTACGGTGGCCAACCCACGAGCGTATTCCATGCCACCGTTCGCCCAGCAGCTCAGTGATGCCGATGTCGCCGCCGTGGTCAGCTACGTTCGTCAGGCATGGTCGAATCACGCACCGGTCGTGCAGGAGCGCGACATCAGCAAATATCGAACGACGCCGGTCGACTGAGCGTTTCATTTTTCCGGTGTTCTGCCGCAAGGTCGGTGAGTTCGGCCAGCGCCAGCCACGGTGCCAGCGTCCAGTGGCCACGGGCCTGTCCCGAGGGCGATGGCAGTACAAATATTTGGGTGCTGCCGATGGTATCGGCCTGCAAGCCATAGTCGACTGCGTGACCAAGTGCTGCTCGCGCGCCATTCTTGCTGGTGAAGGCAAGCACGCGTGGCGCGTGGTATTCGATCTTGGCGATGAGTGCCGAGGTATCGAAGGCGTCACGTGGCAGCTCGTTGTCATTGCCGATGTGGTGCTTGGCCAGATCGGTAAGACCAATACCGTAGCCGGGCAATTGTGCGAATTCGGCAGGCGCCAGCAGGCGTGGCGTCAATCCTGATTGATGCAGGGCGCGCCAGAACAGGTTGCCCGGATGCGCGTAATAGGCGCCCTCGGCTGCCGAGCGTTTGCCGGCAGCGGTGCCGCAGAACACCAGCGCCAATCCGGATTGCAGCACGTCGGGTAGCACGTGGCCATCATCCGCGCACATCAAGTCTCGTGCTACCAGGCGGCGCATCATCCAGCAGGAAATCAGTGAACTGGAAACGTCCATCGCGTAGTACGGACTCGCCTCGGCGCAGCTTCAATGGTTCGGCAAACAAGGGGCCACCGAAAGCGAGTGTATGGAATTCACCGCGTTCGCCGCACGCATCGGCGCCGGGCGGTAGTTCATCGAGCAGGGCCGTGTTGTACTCGCGGCCACAATACGCGGCGTCCAGTTGCTGGGTATCCACGCAGCACAGCATCGCGCGATGTCCCTCGCTGACGAAGCGTCGCGACAGCGCGGCGGTATCCTCGCCCCACAGTGGAAATACCGCACGCCAGTTGTCGCGACCGAGCTGGCGCACGCGGTAATCACGCACGTCCTGCAGGAACAGGTCGCCAAAGGCGCAATGGCGAATACCCGGCCAGCGCATGCGTGCTTCGACCAGCCCTTTGGCATGGGCTTCCTCGTAGGCGTCGTTGCTGCCGGGCCAGTCCAGCAATACTTCGATCAACGGCAGCCCGATCGCGGCCGTTTGCGCCAAAAGGATGTCACGATGGATGCCGTGCATGGCCACGCGCGAATAATTGCGATTGACCGTAGTCAACAAGCCAACCACCCGCCATTTCGGATCGGCCAGCAGCCGCTGCAGCGCCAGCAAACAGTCCTTGCCGCCGCTCCAGGCCAGTAATGTCGGAGTTGCCGTCATCGCGCTACTTTACGCGATGCAGCGTCGGGAATTGAACGGGCTCGTCCCCTTGCCTACACCTCGTGTACGCACCGGCCGCCAAACTGCGCGTATGTCATTCATGGATGTCTGGAATCAGGACCGGTGGGTACAGCCGGGCGTGGCAGTAAGCATCGCGTTGGTGCTGCCTGGGCATAATGCGTCGGCTAGCCTGGGGGTTGTCGCTGGGCAGCCTGGGCTCTGTAAATCGCTATGTTGCTAGGTGTCGTGAAAATGGTTCATCGACAGTCAACCGCCGCAGCCGCTATAAAGAAGCTCAATTTGGGGAGTATCTGGTGAGTGAAGAAATTCTGATCAACGTGACGCCGCGCGAGACGCGGGTCGGCGTGGTCGAGAACGGCATGTTGCAGGAGGTGCACGTTGAACGGGCCTCCAAGCGCGGCTACGTCGGCAACGTCTACAAGGGTCGCGTGCAGCGCGTGATGCCTGGCATGCAGGCAGTGTTCGTGGAGATCGGGCTGGAGCGTGCGGCGTTTCTGCACGCCTCGGACATCGTGCGCCCGCCGTCGGCGCCGTCGGTTGATGGCGCAGAGCCGGTCGGTAACGGCCACACACCCTCGATCAATGAGCTGGTGCACGAAGGCCAGGAAATTGTGGTGCAGGTGGTCAAGGACCCTATCAGCACCAAGGGGGCCCGGCTGTCGGCGCACTTGTCGATTCCCTCGCGCTATCTGGTGCTGCTGCCGTACGCGCGTACGCTGGGTATTTCCACCCGGATCGAGGACGAAGCCGAGCGGCAGCGACTGAAGGACGTGCTGACGCCGCTGATTGGCGAAAACCCATTGGGTTACATCGTGCGCACGAACGCGGAGGGGCAGAGCGCCGAGTCACTGGCGTTCGATGTGACCTATCTCAGTAAAGTCTGGCGCGTAGTGCAGGAAAACATCGCCAAGGCCAAGGTCGGCGAGCGTGTCTACGAAGAACTCTCGCTGCCGCTGCGCAGTTTGCGCGACATGCTCAACGACGATATCGAAAAAGTACGGATCGATTCGCACGCAACGTTCGAAAAAGTGGTGAAGTTCGTGCACAAGTTCATGCCGCATCTGGACGACCGCATTGAGCATTACGACGGCGAGCGGCCGATCTTTGACCTCTACGGCGTCGAAGACGAGATGCAGCGCGCGCTAAAAAAGGAAGTTCCGCTGAAATCCGGCGGTTATCTGATCGTCGACCAGACTGAGGCGATGACCACGATCGACGTCAATACCGGCGCTTATCTGGGTACGCGCAATCTCGAAGAGACGGTTTACAGGACCAACCTCGAAGCGGCGCAGGCGGCGTCGCGGCAGCTGCGCCTGCGTAACCTCGGCGGCATCATCATCATTGACTTCATCGACATGATCGATGAGGAGCACAAGCGCCAGGTGCTGCGCATGTTGAACAAGGGGTTGGCGCGCGACCACGCGAAGACCACGGTATACCCGATGTCGGCGCTGGGTCTGGTCGAGATGACCCGCAAGCGCACGACGGAAAGTCTTGCGCGCCAGCTGTGTGAACCCTGCGCCACCTGCAACGGTCGTGGGCAGCTGAAGACCGCCGAAACGGTGACCTACGAAATTTTTCGCGAAATCACCCGTGCGGTGCGCCAGTTCAACGCCGAGAAATTGCTGGTGATGGCCAGCCAGTCGGTAGTCACCCGTATTCTGGAAGAGGAGTCTGGCGCAGTGGCCGAACTGGAAGAGTTCATCTCGAAAAGCATACGCTTCCAGGCCGAAGAACATTATTCGCAGGAACAGTTTGATGTGGTTTTGCTGTAAGTCTGTCCCGAAATCCGGCCCGGATTACTGCGCGTGAAGGCGTTGTGGCAGAGACGGGCGCACGGCTGCGCGCGTGCAGTGGGCTGGATCAGCGGTGTCGCGGTGATCCTGCTGGCGGTGGTGATGGCGTTGACGCAACTGCTGCTGCCGCTACTGGCACGTCACCCTGAATGGGTGGCTGCGCAACTCAGCGAGCGATTGCAGCGGCCAGTCAGCTTTGCCTCGATGGAAGGGCGCTGGACGCCGTCCGGGCCGCTGTTTGTGATGCATGGTGTGACCGTCGGTGCGTTGAAAGGCGAAGCCGGTACGCCGCTGCAGATTCCCGAGTCCGAATTGAAGCTGGATTTTGGCGGCTGGCTCGCGCCATCGCGGCACCTGGTCAACCTGCACGTGCGCGGCCTGGAGCTGGATCTGGCTCGTGACGCCGACGGTGGTTGGCACGTCAACGGTATCGGCGTGGCAGGCGGTGGAAATCAGCAGCCGCTGTCGCTGGGTCCGCTGTCGATGGATATCTGGCTGGAGAGTCTGCGAGTTGTCATCACCGATGCAAAGCCCGCCAAAAGCTACACGCTGCTCGCTCAGCAGTTGCGTCTGAGCCGCCAGGGCGACCATATTCGTTTCGGCGGCGTTCTGCGGCGTGACGGTGCTGCTACCGTGTTGCATGCGGCGGGGCGTTTCCGCGAGGACGGCAGCTCAGGTCATCTGTGGCTCGGTGCTCATGACGTCGATCTCAAGCCGTTGCTGCAGGGAATCGATCTGGACGGCTATACGGCTGAGCAAGGTCACGGTCAATTGGCATCATGGCTCGACTGGCGCCGCGGAAAGCTGGTCAGCAGTACGATCCGCTTCGACCTCGATCAGCTGGCGGTGTCCCACGCCGACGGAGCGCGTGCCAGCGTTTCGGCCTTGCACGGGGTTGCCGGCTTGCGCCGCATCGCCGACGGTTATGACCTGCGCTGGGCCGGCGACGACGGCAGCCTGCTGGCGCTCAGCCTGCATCAGCCCCAGGGTCAGCCAGTCAGCGTGGGCGTTGCCGCCCGTGAACTGCAGCTGGCGCCGCTGTTACCTTGGCTGGCATTGAAGCCGGACCTGGGGCTACCGATGGCCCAATGGCTGGGCAGCGGACATCCGCGTGGCGATCTCAATCGCGTTGCCTTGCACTGGAATCAGACCGACGGCGTGCAGGCAGTCGATCTGGCGTTCGCTGGCTTGGGCATCGACCCCGTAGGCAAGCTGCCCGGAGTGAGTGGTCTACATGGCGAACTGCGTGGCGACGACGAAGCGTTCTCGTTGGAGTTGCCGGCGCAGGCAACCACCCTGCAATTTCCACAGAGCTTCCGCCAGCCGTTTTCCCTGACCTCGTTGGGCGGCACGCTGGCGTTCTGGCCAGACAATGGCGACTGGCATATCGGCGTGGATGCACTGGACTTTGCCGGTACTGGCTATGCCGGTGACGCGCGTGGCGAGGTGACTCTGCCGGCGCAGGGTGGGCCGCCTTTCGTGGATATGTATGCGAATCTCGACCATGCCGACTTGCCGGTGGCAAAGCAGTATTTGCCCATCAATGCGTTACCGCCCGCCACGGTTGCGTGGTTGGATAACGCCTTGGTGGCGGGCAATATCGATCAGGCGCAGGCGCTGTTGCGCGGTAGTCTGGCCGATTGGCCGTTCCGACATAACGAGGGTCGTTTCGAGGTGCGCGCTGCGATCAGCGATCTGACGTTCGACTATGGCAAGGATTGGCCACGTGCAGAAGGCCTGGATCTGGTCGCCAACTTCGTCAACAACGGGCTGTTGGTCGAGTCCAGCGCCGGTCATGCGCTCGGCGTCAAATCGGACAAGGCGGTTGCGTTGATCCCCGACTTTGCCACGCCCTTGCTCGACCTGAACGTGCAGGGCAGCGGTAGCGGTGCCGACCTGATGGAGTTCGTGCGCAAAAGCCCGATCGGCAATCGTCAAGCCGATATCCTGACCAAGTTGAACCTTGGCGGCAGCGGCACCGTCGATTTTCATCTTGCGTTGCCTTTGAACAAACCCGCCGACGCGCAACTGAACGGTATAGCGCAGCTGAAGGACGCGGACTTCACCGCACCGGAATGGAACCTTAAGCTGGACAAGATCAGCGGTCCATTGCGCTTTGACCTGCATGGCCTGCAGGGTGGTCCACTGGATGCCGGCTTCCGTGGACAGCCGTCCAAGCTGCAGCTGGCCATCGCCGGCGGCAACACCGATCCGAACACGACTTTTTCGGCGCAACTGACCGGCAGCTATCAGTTCACCGAAATGCTGCAGGACTATTCTTCATTGAAGTGGATTGCACAGCTGGTCGATGATGGCCGCAGCGATTTCACCGTAGGCTTCACGATTGCGCATGCCCCCGGTAGCGATGCGCTAACGCAGAACCTCAGCATTGATTCCCCCCTCAACGGTATCGCACTGAATCTGCCCGTGCCGCTAAAAAAATCGGCCGATGAAACCCTGCCTCTGCACGTGGCGATTCGTCTGCCGGTTGCAGGGGCTGATGTGCAGTTGGGGCTTGGCCAGGCGATGCGCGGACACCTGCGTTTGAGCGACGGCGCGCAGAAACCGCTGGCGGCCACCCTAGCCTTGGGCAGCGTGATGCCGGATGACTTGCCTGCACAGGGTCTGCGCATTCGCGGACATACCGATCAAATGGACGTTACCGGCTGGGTGCAGCGCGCAGTGGCTGGCGGTAGTGGCGATGGTCCGTCAATGGAAAGTATCGACATCAGTGCGGGGCAGGCTACGCTGTTTGGTTACCCGTTGGGTGCAATGCAGATCAAGGCCAAGCCACAGGCCGATGCGCTCAGCGTGGACGTCGATGCTGCCACGATGAGCGGCAATTTCAATATACCGACCCGCGAACTGGACAAACGCGGTATCACCGCCCGGCTGCAAAAGTTGTACTGGCCCAAGGATACGGTGACATCGGTTGACGCAAAAGGGCGTCCAATTATTGTGCCGCCCGTCAGTGCGTCGACAACCGCCGCAAACGGATCAACCGCGGAAACTACGGCAACAGCGAATACGCCGCCGAGCAATCCGGCCAACACTGGCATCAATCCCGCTGCACTGCCACCGTTCCATCTGTGGCTTGGAGACCTGCGTCTGGGCGATGCCAAGCTCGGTGAAGCGCGCTTGGAAACGTGGCCCACACCAGCTGGGCAGCATATTGAGCAGTTGCGTGCGCTGTCCAGCCGCGTGCAGATAAACGCCAGCGGCGACTGGAATGGCACGGCTACCGATAGCCACACTCATATGAAAATCAGCTTCGCGGCTGAAGACCTCGGTGGCATGCTCAGCGCCTTCGGTTTTGAAGGCTTGGTCAACGGCGGCAAGACCAATGATCAACTCGATGCGAGCTGGCCTGGCGCGCCAAACGCTCTGACACTGGCCAGCATGGACGGTACGCTGAGCGTGCATGTGAATGATGGACGTATTCCGGAGGTGTCATCACCGGGCGCGGGGCGTTTATTGGGTCTGGCTTCGCTGGCCGAATTGCCCCGCCGGATGACGCTGGATTTCGGTGACGTGTTCGGCAAGGGGCTGGCGTTCGACTCGATGATCGGTGATTTCCGTTTGGCCAACGGCACGGCAACCACCAATAACTTCAAGATCCATAGCCCTGCAGCGGAAATCAGTATCACCGGCCGTACCGATCTGCGCGCGAAAAAATTCGATCAGCAGATTGTCGTGGTGCCGCACGCGGGCAACAGTTTGCCGATTGTCGGCGCGGTAGTGGGCGGTCCGATCGGTGCAGCAGCGGGCTTCGCGGTGCAGGGCCTGCTGGGTCACGGTTTGAACAAGGCGGTCGGCGCGCGTTACAAAATTACGGGTAGCTGGGATAAACCCGTAATGACCCTGCTCGAAAAGCATACGGCGCCGGTGTTGGGGCCGGCACCCGTTGCGCCGATGCCGATCAATGCATCCAAAGATGTCGAGCCGGCATCGGCGCAGTCAGCGGGACACTGATCAGGCCAGCTCTGATCAGGCAGATCAGGATCAGGCGACCGGCTCAGCCGGTTTAGTGCTACCGCGGAACGGAAACAGCTGCTGGTTGATGAAACCGTCCGGCATGTAGTCGCCGACTACGCCGTAACGGACTGGAAACTTGTCGCTCGTCTTCACCACGGTGCCGAACAGGTAGTCGATAAAGGCGTAATGCGCGGCATAGTTCTTGTCGATCGCGATATCGTCGGAGGCGTGGTGCCAATGGTGGAAGTTGGGCGTCACGAATACGTACTTCAGTGGTCCCCATGGCAGGTGCACGTTGGCGTGGTTGAACACCGCCTGGAAGCCCACGATCAGGATGTAGCCATTCATCACTGACTCGCTGAAGCCCAGTATGTACAGCGGCGCCAGCACGCAGACGCGGGTGGCGATCAATTCAAACATGCTCTGGCGCGAACCGGCCAGCCAGTCCATCGTCTTTACGCTGTGGTGTACCGAATGGAAGCGCCACAGGAACGGCACCTCGTGATACGCGCGGTGCGTCCAGTACTGCGCCATGTCCGCTACCAGTACGCAAAGCAGCAGTTGCGGCACGAACCAGATGTGCTGCACGAATTGTTGGAAATCGCTGCGTACCAGCCAGCCGAACAAGTGGTGTAGCAGGAAATTCACTGTCAGCAACGCCAATCCCACGATGAAATGATTCACCGCGAAATGCTTCATGTCGGTTTGCCATTCAGGCCGGAAAATCGCCTGGCCCTTGTATAGCGGAAACAGTTTTTCGATCACCACGAAGATCAGTGTGGAACCGAGCAGGTCGAGGATGAACCAGTCCAGGCCGATATACGGCGTGTGATCCGGAAAATTGCCGACTGGCACGCGCGAGCCGCCCAGCGCCACTGCCGCAATGACCAGCACAAACGACGTGATATTGATATTGCGCTGGCGGTTGAGTATCAGGTTGCCGAGTGATAGCGCGCCGGCAATCAGCAGCGCGCCAAACAGTGCCTGGCGCAGCACATCCACCGAGTATTTGACGCGTAGCTCGGGCGTGGTGAGGTACTGCGGAAAGTGGAAAGCCAGTACGCCAAGCAGGCACAGGATCGCCAGCGACATGGCGATCGCGGTGGTGACCATCGCCTTGCCGGGCACGAGCTCACCGCTGCCGCGGAACATCTCGCGGGTGTCGTCGACCACGATGCCGATGCGTTCGGCGGGCGCGATCACTGCAACATTGACCAGCTTGTGTGCGAACTTGCGTCGTGAGGGATGCGTCATCAGCGTTCCTGCGTCAAAGAGTGCATGTATGACGGCCTATCCGGTCGTCTAGCGCATGGTAGCGCCAAGTTTGGGCAGTGGTCATGTCGGGGCAGGCCGCGATATTGATGCTGACCGGGCTTGCAGCGGCAGGCTTTAAGCCGCAGGATTTGACCTCATCTAGTAAGCAATTCAACTGCACCAGAAACGGCAGAACCCCATGGATTCACTGATTGCCCAGGCCGAGCGCCGTTTGCTCGCGCCAGGCGGCATTGCCGCCACCGACCTCGACCGTGTGTTCAACCAGCTGATGGGCCCGTCGATCGACGCGGCCGACCTGTATTTTCAGCATTCGCGCAGCGAGTCGTGGCTGCTGGAAGAGGGCATCGTCAAGGACGGCAGCCACTCGATCGAGCAAGGCGTTGGCGTGCGCGCCATCAGCGGCGAGAAAACCGGCTTCGCCTATTCCGATGAAATCGTGATGCCGCAGCTGCTGGATGCTTCGCGCGCGGCGCGCGCGATCGCCCACGATGGCAACGGCGCTGGCAAGCCGCTGGCCCTGAACGGTGCGCGCCAGCTGTATCCGGCGATCGATCCGGTCGACAGTCTGCCCAATCCCGAGAAGATTGCGCTGCTGCGCGAGGTCGATGCGTACGCGCGCTCGCGCGATCCGCGCATCAAGCAGGTGATCGTCAGCATTGCCGCCACCATCGACACCATTCTGATTGCCGCCTCCGACGGCACCCTGGCCGCCGACGTGCGTCCGCTGGTGCGCCTCAACGTGCAGGTGATTGCCGAGCAGAACGGCCGTCGCGAGCAGGGTCATTCCGGCGGCGGCGGCCGCTATGGTTATCGCGAGCTGATCGAGAACGGCCGCGCGCTGGCCTTTGCCGACGAAGCCGTGCGCCAGGCGCTGGTGAACCTCGATTCCGTCGATGCACCGGCTGGCAACATGACGGTGGTGCTTGGTCCCGGCTGGCCCGGCGTGCTGCTGCACGAGGCGATCGGCCATGGCCTGGAGGGCGACTTCAACCGCAAGGGCAGCTCTGCCTTCTCTGGCCGCATCGGCCAGCGCGTAGCAGCCAAGGGCGTCACCATCGTCGACGACGGCACGCTGCCGGGTCGCCGCGGCTCGCTCAGCATCGACGACGAAGGCACGCCGACCGAGTGCACCACGTTGATCGAGGACGGCATCCTCAAGGGCTACATGCAGGACAAGCTCAACGCACGACTGATGGGGATGGCGCCCACCGGCAACGGTCGCCGCGAATCATTCACGTCGTTGCCGATGCCGCGCATGACCAACACCTACATGTTGGCCGGACAGCACGATCCGGCCGAGATCATCCGCTCGGTCAAGAAGGGTCTGTATGCGCCCAACTTCGGCGGCGGTCAGGTCGACATCACCAGCGGCAAGTTTACCTTCACCGCCAGCGAGGCCTACCTGATCGAGGACGGCAAGATCACGCGCCCGGTGAAGGGCGCCACGTTGATCGGCAGCGGCCCCGAGGTGCTCAACCGCGTCTCGATGATCGGCAATGATCTGAAGCTCGACGAAGGCGTCGGCGTCTGCGGCAAGGATGGTCAGAGCGTGCCGGTGGGCGTTGGTCAACCGACGCTGAAGATCGACGGTATGACGGTAGGCGGCACGGCGTCGTAACGCATATGGAATTTGGTTTGTCTTGAATTTAAGCGCAGTTGAAGAGTGAGTGCGATGCCGGGGGCCTTATGGCAATTTGCGGATTTCGGCGCTTGCCTCTGTTGCTAAGAATGCCCGCAATTGCTTGATGTTCCGTCAAAGCTTCATCAACGTTTCGCTATCAGCGGAGTTACCGTTAGCGTCGACAAAATTCGCGTCCCACCGTGCCACTATCCTTCGCCTAACGAGATCGAACGGCGTGACCGCGTCTTTTCGTTCCGGAAAGCGTCTGATATTTGCGGCCTGCAGCGCGAGAATATCTCGATCCTGGTTAGCGACCCTGCGAATCAGTGGCCATACGAATAATCGAACGGCCCATGCCGGCGCCCAGCGGCCATCGATATGCAGTGTGCCAAATACGTTGGTTCGATGGCTGGACTCCGGGGACACATGGATTGATATGCGTACGCGGCTGCCGTTGCGGTAACCATAGTCCAGTTGAACGGAACCCGGCTCGTAGAAGTGCGCGCGCTCGAACTCGCGTGGTGATTCGAACAGTCGATAAATCAAGCCCGATTGCTGCGCATTGCCCTTGTAGTCGACCGTAAAGCCGCTGGCTGTTGTCGAGCACGACGCGACCGTATCGCGTCGTGTCGCGGAAAAGCGGATAAGGCCGCGGTGGACAAAGTGCGTATGCAGGGGATCAAGCACATTCTCCAGGATGTCCGCTGCACCCGCGTGCCATGTCGACTGCCATATAAATCGTCGATTTTCATCTGCAAGGCTCTGAATGGCTGGAGGAATGCTAGTGTCGTTGTTGCGCTCCAGTCTCGCCCATACGAACCCGCCGTTTTCCATGACGTCGATCGCACGCGCGCGAACATTGGGCAGACAATTACCGACGGGCATTCCCGGAAGTTCGACGAGCGTACCCGATGGATCAAAACGCCAGCCGTGATAGGCGCATTGCAGCGTGCGGTCAACAATGCGCCCGGCTGAAAGGGGAACCTGCCGATGCGGGCAACGGTCTTCGTAACCGACGACGTTCTTTCCGTCTACTCTGGCGAGGACGATGGGTTGCTTGAGCAGTATTGCCGCGACGGGCTTCGTGCCGATGCGATCCGCACGCCCGACAACAAACCATTTTTGATACAGCTCAGCGGGCCAGGAATTCATAGCTTGTACCGCCTCATGATGGGCACGCCAATATGACGTGTCGCCGCACCCAGGATTTTGAGCGCAACCTGCGTGCGTTGGGGAAGGTGGCTTGCGAACACGGCGCTGTACTCAATCGCCGGTTGACCGCCGCGCTGTCGTTTGAAGTGCGCTACGCCAGCGCTGAGGTTAACCAGGCATGTGTCTGTAGCTGCCTGGCGCATCACGAGTGCCGAAAGCATGCGATACAAACCAAGCTTTGCAGGTAGCGACGTGTTGTAGCCAACGATGGGCGAGGTCAAGAGATTGCCAAAGCGGATGATACCCACGGCCCCCTGGAGTACCCCGGCCTCATCGCGTATGCCGCTAAGTTCCAGCAGCCCCCCTTGCGACCACGCCTTGATAAGTGTCCAGTCATAAAACGGATTGAGCGCGGAGTACTTGTGCATATACAAATCTGCGTAGAGCTCTGCGATTCGCCGAAAATCCGCATCATCAAAATCACGGGCGATTCGGTTATTTCGATCAGTTTGGCGCAGCAGCGCGAGGTCGCGTTTCAAATCCGTTCTGTGCAGTGCGAGTTTGGCAACATCCTCAAATAGGTAGACCTGGCGGCTGGGTACCATGATGCACCCACGGTCGGACAGCGCGCGTAGCCAGTCGGCGTGATGGGCGCTGTTGAGCGACCTCAACCAGATCGCATGCGTCGGATAACGACGCATTGCCTCTGCCAAAACCTGGTCAAGCCCAACCCCACCCAGGTCGGGATACGCATTGGTGGAAACCAGCCAGTTATTTATCGCTACGGCGCGATCAATAGATGCGTGGCGCAACCAACTGCCAACTCCTCTGGCGAGCCCTTTCAACGGTGCAGTGATCAGCGGATGGCCAAGGCGTTCAACCTCCTCCATGGCGTAGCTCGCGTAGGTCGTCAAGGGTGAACAGACCCATGCGTTATCGGGCTCGGCGTCGTTAACCGTCACGGGAAACAATGCGCCACCCGCTTCGATGGCATCAACCTCAGTCTGGACGTTGGCAATAAAAGGTCGTGTTGGTCGTCGCCGGTGAATACGCAGATACGCATCCGCTTTGGCATTGAACTCGTCCAGCTTTACGACAGGTACGGCGGTCATAGCGCAGCCAGGGGGTCGCCATCCCATTCGATATCACAGGTAGCCGCTTGACGCAGGTTGCAGCGATTCTGCACTGCCAGCCTTGCGTAGGAACCAAAGTCCAATAGCCCGCCGAAGAACGGCAGCGGATCGCGCGGCGCTGCGATCACATCAACCCCCCGTCGGAAATCCTGCCACCAGAGGCCGACACGCGAATCACGTAATGCCTGCGCACCACCGGCGACTAACATCACGGCTGAAATCATCCGTGCCGCATGATTCGCCGGAACGACGCAATCGGTGGCAGCACCCGCCAGCGCGGCCGGCAATGCGTCGTCCAGGCCGAACAGATGAACACCACTGATCGCGCGTGGATTGCACTCAAGCACTTGTGCGTTGCCGTTATCGGCTTCGATCCAGTCGAACGATAATTGCCCGGTGTAGTCCATCTTGCGTGCGAACATATCGACAAACTTTTGGATGGCTGGTGAGGGACAGGCTTCGAAAAAGAAACTGGAACTTGCCTGAAGCCGGTAGCTGGGACGATAGGTGACATGGGCAAGCAAGCGCCCACGGTCGATCACGCTGTAAGAGCACAGTTCGCGTCCATGGCAAAATCGCTGGACGACCCATCGCCCGGGGACGTCGAACGGCTTGGCATCGGCTGGGATACCGTTCGGGTGCAGGCGTACATGCACGCCGAAGCGGGAGTATTCCGGTTTGAGTACCACCGGGTCGGTACCTGCCCAGCTCCGCGCCTGCTCAAGTGTATCGACGCATGCACTCTCGGGAACGACAGCGCCACAACCTTGCGCTGCTTCAAGGAATCGCCATTTACTATGCAACGTGTCCATCGTATCGAACACGCCGACGGCGACTCGTGCGGATTCCGGCAATAACGCACGATAGCGCGAGAGATAAAATACTTCCTCGCAAGTCGGTACGACGAGATCAATGCGGTGGGTACGGATGGCGTGGGAGAGGCCGTCAACATACGCGCGGGATGCAAAGCGCGCTGATGGTAGCGTTACAGTTGACGTAACTGAGCGAGACCACCCTGACATCCTGCAGGGGATGCTGTCTCCGATCGTCACCGTCCAGCCCTGATGCGCAAAACGTCGTGCGTGGTCCAGCGCGGCGGGAGCCCGCCCGCCCAAGATGAGTACGTTAGGCATGAAACTCCCCAGGGACGTCAATCAAACGGCGAACCCGCCGGCATTTCTGCGTAGCAGGACGTTCTGCCCAAACGTCGAACTCTATTTGAGGAACCGCAGCGCCAATACGCCGAGTGCATTCCACGAGTGCTTCTCGGACGTTATCCTGCTGGGTCGACGTGAGAGTAGGGCTTACGCCAATGCGTAGTGTGGCGGGTCCGCATTGCTCGATTTGATATTGATCCGCCGACGGAATGGCATTCAGCAGCGCACGTGAGAGGACGTCCGGAAACATCGGCACAACGCCTGTGCCTGCAAATTTGGGTAACCACACAATGTCATCCTCTCTCCCCTCGATCCGTTCGAGTGCGATAAATGGCGAACCGCACGGACAAGCTTGCTCGCGCTCTACCAAAATGTCGTTTAGACGATAGCGGATGACAGGCTGGGTACTGCGATAAAGATCCGTGATGATCGGAGCGAAACGACGCGTCGCGCGATCAATCCAGTCTCGTTCGACGATAAGGCAATCCTCGTTGAGGTGGATAACTCCCTGTGCGCAGGTATGGCCGAGAAATCCTTCGGTCGCCTGGTAGATCTGTTCAATGGGCACGCGGAAAGTATCGGTCACGCGCGCCGCATCGAGCGGATCAAGCACTTCGGCTACAGCAATGATGCGCGTGGGACAGATATTTATTTGCCCAGACTTCATGGCAGCGGCGACCAGTGCGATAACGCTTGGCGGCCCCACCAGAATTGTCGGTTGGAAATGGTCAAGTCTTGCAATCACCTGATCGAATGGCATTGCCAGATCAAAGTGTTGAAAACGAAGCCGCACGCCGCCGGAAAGGGTTTCGTAGAGGTTGCTACCCGCTCGCAACAACAGCGCGATTCTCGCGGGTGCGAAGATGCCCGCTGGCAACAGCTTCGCGAGCAAGGTGCCCGCCCAACGCAACCGCTCCGATCGACTGGCGAGAAAAATGCCGCGGGCACCGGACGTACCCGTCGACATGCCAACGGCCGTACCTTTCAGCATGGGATTGAAGTCGCGCGTACGTTCCGCTTCCTCGGCGACACGCATTGCGTCCTCCAGCGCGACATGCAAAGTGTTGATGTCATTGAAATGCTTCATCCATTGCTGCTTGTCGATGAGCGGATAGTCGTGAAATTGTCGCCGGCCATACGGTGCGTATAAGGGAGATTTCGTCAGCACGTGATCCGCCAGGTGGCGCCATTGCTTCTGCTGATGTTTCACCACATCCGCACGGCTTCGAAACCGTCGTAGGCGTCGGGCCGAGGCGTATTGCCATAGCAATCCCAATCCTTCGGTCACGCGGCTCACCACTGCATCCATTCATTGCAATGCGAGGGTAATATGCGGATCTCCGGCGCATTGACTGCTAGCCGATGCAGTCGCTGCAACGTATCGCGGTAAACCCGCGTATCTCCCAACCAGCCGGTGACGAGTGATGGGGGTGGCACCCCTTCGCGGATGGCTTGAGACGACCAGGCGGCGTCTGCAACCAGAAATATAGACTTCCCTTTTGCATCCTCAAACAACAAGCCGTAGTGGCCAGCCGCGTGACCTGGCAACGACACCGCAAGCATGCTCGCGTCACCAAAGAGATCGTGTCCGCGACCAAATTCGATCAACTCGGGAGGGAGATCACGCAGCGGAGCATCTTCAATCCAGCTGACCCGCTCGAGAAAATCATCGGGCAGCAGCTTCGGTAGTAGTCCGACCCGGAGCGAACCCAGACGGGTGCGCGAGCAAAGATCTTCCCAGGCCGCACGAGAACAAATGAGCGCCGCCTCAGGAAAATCCAATAGTCCGCCGACGTGGTCGCCGTGGAAATGCGATAGCACGATGTGTTTGATGTCCAGGGGCGACAAGCCTGCGCAAGTCAACTGCGAACGCAACGACCCGCTGTCCTGCAATTGCACAGGGGTGACTGTGCGATAAAGGCGCTCCGGAAGATGCCTCGTGGCATGAAGAAAATGCTCCGAGTAACCCGTGTCGAAAAGTATGTTTCCCCACTGCGGATGATCGAGGAAAAACGTCAATGCGGGAAAACGCGCTACCGCGAGTGGGGCGCCCCACCGGGTCGCGCATTCGGCATGCGTGCAATAACCCGCTTCATAGATATGCCATTCAATATTGGACACGAGACTTCCACCATTGGGCAAAACGGGCGATGCCTTCGATAACGCTGATCGTCGGCGCGTATCCCAGCTGCTGGCGTGCGGCAGAAATATCCAGCGTTTGTGAGAAGCCGAGGACGCCCACACCGTAGCGACTCAAGCGAGGCTCTGGACGTCCCGGCATTACATTGGCAATCGTCTCGGCCGCGCCGCCGAGGGCGATAGCAACACTGCGCGGCAATGGAATCATTCTTACCTTCAAGTCCAATGCGCTGAAGAGATGGTGCAACAATTCACGCACTTGCATGGATTCACCATTAGTGATGTTGAATGCGCGACCGTCAACAGGCACGGTGTATTCCATGCTGGCTTGCACGGCTGCTACAACGTTGGCCACGTATGTGACATCAATCAGTGCTTTTCCGTCGCCAATCCTTGGAAACCACCCGCGCTGCGCCAATCCAAGCAAGCGGGGAAATATGGCGCGATCGCCCTCACCAAACACTGCCCTCGGCCGAAGAATTACGGCGGGAAGCCCTGCCGATACCGCCTCCCTCACGCATTGCTCAGCCAGCCATTTGGTTTCGGCATAGGGGTTGATCCATTTGCGGGGCGGTTCAAAAGCCTCGGGTGTATTGAACTGATCGCCGAGGCGGAAATAAATACTGGGCGAAGAGAAATGTACGAAACGTCGAACACCAGACTGTCGGGATGCATCCAGTAATCGCTTGGTGGCAAGCACGTTCGCCGCCATGAATTGCTCGCGCCTACCCCATGGTGATGACAACGCGGCGCAGTGCACGACCACGTCGGTCTCGTCAGTCAGTGGCGACAAAGGGTCGCTCGAAAGATCGCGGACCCACGAGCGCAATCCCGCACGGGAAAGAACGTCGAGCCGAGCCACGTCCCGACCTGTTGCGATTACCTCATGCCCTTGCGCGTGAAAATGCTTTGCTACATGGGAACCGATAAACCCGGAGGCGCCCGTCACCAGGATACGCGTCATGATCTAGTACCTCAGCACCGTGCCGCCGAAGGAGAGGCCCGCTCCGGAACCTACCAGCGCTATCAGGTCGCCCCGCC
Source organism: Rhodanobacter sp. A1T4 (assembly GCF_014207185.1). Taxonomy (GTDB): domain Bacteria; phylum Pseudomonadota; class Gammaproteobacteria; order Xanthomonadales; family Rhodanobacteraceae; genus Rhodanobacter. Next base: position 471,203 of record NZ_JACHCP010000002.1, on the reverse strand, counting down.
GTACGCGACCGGAAGTGATGGCGTGATGCAGCGTGACAGGAATGGAGGCGGCCATCTGATTGCCGCGGTGAGCTAGCACGCGCACCAGTAGATCCGACGGCAGTCCCAATGTCGCTTCCAGATGATCGAGTCCCTTGGCGCTTGCCTGATGGGGGACGATGCAAGCCAGTTCCCCAAGCGCAATGTTTGCACGTTGAAATAGCCGCTCGAGAAAAGCGGGCAGGCGTTGTGCTGCCATCCGGTAGGTTGCCCGTCCCTGCATTTCGAAACAGGCACCGCGAAGGAATTCTTCCATCTGGGTGCGTGGTCGAATGCGCGTTCCGCCGGATTTCACCTGACATAGCTCGGCGCCGACCGAAAACGTTTCGAAGTGTGTGCCAAAAACTTTCGAGTCGTCCGCTTCAGCCGCTTGTCCAAGTATCACGGCGGCCGCACCGTCACCAAACAACATGGCGGTTTCGGGATCGTCCCAGCGAAGGCCGGCCGAGGCGATCTCGCTGGATACGATAAGTACGCGCCGGTACCTGCCTGCAGCCATCGCGGCGCTCAACAGGTCCAGTGCCGCGACAAAGCTCAGGCAGGTAGCGTTAATGTCGAACGCCGGGATACCGCTTTCTCCAAGACCGAGCTGGCGCTGGATCAGTACACCCGAACACGGTATGGCCTGTTCCATAACGCTGCATGCCGAAACGATGCAATCGAGCTCGTGTGCTTCCATGCCAGCGGCCGCGAGCGCGGATCGCGCGGCCATGGCACCCATGAACGACGAAGTCTCGCCATCGTCTGCGTAGTAGCGCCGTTCGATGCCCGCATGTTTGAGGGTCCAGCCCGACGTTTTTTTCCAGCGCTCATCGAGTATGTGCGATTCGACGCAGTTACCGGGAAGATGCTCCCCCGTGCCGAGAATCCTGATGGGAAGCGAGTAGTTGATATTTGTCATTTGCACGATCCTTGCCCTCAGATGCATCCGTTGCGGTGAAGCGTGCTGCGCTGGCAAACATGGTGCAAATCGGAATGCCAACCCAACACTTTTTGAGCCCTTGGGTATCATATATTGATACTCTTGGCATCGTTGGTGCCCTCATGGAGTATAGATATGGCTGGCTCGGCGCTTGTGGTGCAAGCAATCCGCGCCATTCTTCGCGAACGTGGCATCACCTATCGCAACCTCGCCGACCTGATGGGTGTTAGCGAGCCGACCGTCAAGCGGGACCTGGGGCGAGGCGATTTTTCGCTAAGTCGGCTTGATCGCATTTGCGATGTCCTCGGCGTCACCGTGGAGGACCTAGTCCGCAATGATCGCCCGCTGATCAATACGCTAACCGAGCTCAGTCAAAAGCAGGAAGCGGCCCTCGTGGTCGATTCCAAACTGTTACTGATCACTTACCTGATCGTAAACGACTGGCGATTTAGCGAAATGATGTCTACGTTCCGAATCGAAGAGAATGAGCTGATATCGCTATTGTTGAAGCTGGACAAGTTACGGGTCATCGAATATCGGCCACCGCGTCGCATCAAGAAACTCACTGCACGCAATTTCTCCTGGCGCAAAGATGGCCCCGTTCAAGTGTTCTTCCTTTCCCGCGTTTTGCCGGAGTTCTTCAACGGCTCCTTCGAAGGCACCGGCGATGCATTTCACTTCGTCGGAGGAACCCTCTCGGAAGCCTCACGCGCACGCATGAAAGTGGCTATTGCGCATCTCGTGGAGGAGTTTGAACAACTTGCACGCCAAGATTCAAGACTGCCACTCGACGCACGGAACGGCTGCAGTGCCGTCATTGCCATCAAGAAGTGGGAATTTTCGGATTTCACGCTACTAAGGCGATAAAGCGCGGAGCGTGTATTCTGAATTCAAGCAACCATGCGCGTGGACACGCCGCTACTTGCAAGCCACGGTGCACCCTGTGGAAGAAAACCTGAATAAGTTTCAAATCCTGCTGGCCGGCCATCACGATCCGGCATAACGATAAAACGAAAGATCATTTTGTTCTCACCGCTCGCGCGTCAACACTTGGCGCTGAAGGTGCGAGGGGGTGAGCTTCAAACAGATCGCCAATTTTGGCCGTCTGTCTCACTTTTTGACATACCGCACCGCTGATTTCAGTCAGGGGCAAGGCGATGAATCAAGTGAGGAGCGAGTTGCCGGCGAGTGTTCGGCCATCCGTTTCCGCTGCGACGCAAACGGCGCGCGGCGGCGTGTTTTCAAATGAGGACTGGTGGTCGGTGTGGATCGGCTTGTTGCTGGTGGTGATCGCCTGGCTGGTTTTTGCATCCGGTAGCAGTATCAAGTGGCTTGCCGCAGCGCCGGCCAAATGGTCGAGCGTGGCGCAGGCCGGCGCGGATATCGCCGCGCACTTGCCGAACTATGCGGTGCTGTTCGTGGTTTTTGCGCTGCTGTTCGGTATCGCTTCTACGGTGTTGAAGCAGCGCCTCGCGCACTTTCTGCCGGCGTTTCTGGTTCTGTTTGTTGTCTCGTTATTGATCTTCGAAACGGCAGCCTGGACGCAGGCATCCCACTACAACCTCGAGGCGCCGTTAGTGGCGTTGCTGCTTGGCCTGGTGATATCGAATGTTGTGCGTCTGCCTGCGTGGTTTCTGGCTGGTTTGCGGGTGGAGTTTTTCATCAAGGTCGGTATCGTGCTGCTTGGTGCGACGCTGCCGTTTACGCTGCTGGTATGGGCGGGGCCGGTAGCGGTCGGGCAGGCGACGGCGGTGTCGCTGCTGACGTTCTTCGTGATCTTTTTCACCGGCCGCGCACTTGGCCTGGATCGGCGTTTTGCCGCGGTGCTCGGCGTTGGCGGTGCGGTCTGCGGCGTATCGGCGGCAATCGCTATTGCTGGAGCCGTGCGCGCCAAGCGCGAGCAGGCCTCGGTGGCGATTACGCTGGTGGTGTTATGGGCGATCGTGATGATCTTCGTGCTGCCATTCACCTCGCATGCGCTGGGTTTGTCGACTGGCGTGGCCGGTGCGTGGATTGGCACCTCTGAGTTTGCCGACGCGGCGGGCATTGCTGCGGCCCAGGCGTATGGCGACATTGCCCGCAACGCCGGTGGCGCGATTGCTGGAGCGCCGGAAGCGGCAGTGCAGAACTTCACCCTGATGAAGGTGGTGGGACGCGACATCTGGATCGGTATCTGGGCGTTCGTGCTGGCCTGGGTGGCCACGACGCGCTGGGATGCTTTCGACGATGGCGTGCAGGCAAAGAAGGTCAATGTCGGCGAGATCTGGGCACGCTTTCCGAAATTCGTGATCGGCTTTGTGATCGCCTCGGCACTGATCACCTGGATTGCCAGCGCGTACTCGCTGGCGGATTACCGCAAGGTCGTCACGCCTGACCTGGTGGCGCCGATCACCGCGCTGCGCACGTGGGCTTTCACTTTCTGCTTTCTCAGCATTGGTCTGACGACACGCTTTGGTTCGCTTAGTAAAGCTGGATGGAAGCCGTTCGTGGCGTTCACCGCCGGCGTGGCAATCAACATCATCATCGGCTACGTGCTGTCAGTTCATGTGTTCGCGGCGTATTGGAATAGCGTGGGTCACTGATGAGCCGGGTGTCCGCGACCAGCACGGACGTTGTCGTCCAGGCTCGTCGCCAACCCATGGAAACGCCCCGCTGCGCTGACTGCCACCATCGGCTGGATGATCGTCAAGCAATCGAGCGGCGGGTTTCGGGGTTGGCGGTGTTCGGTTCGGCCTACGGCGCGAGCATCGGTGAAAGCCGACTATGCGTGTTGCATGATCGGCTGGTGTCGCCGGACGATCGATGTGCGCGCTTTAGTGCTCTCGACGGCAGTGCTATGAGCGGTTAGTGCTGCAGCTGCGAAGCGCTCGATTCAGGCTTGCTCGCCGTCGGCATCTTTGCTCGCTGCCAGATCCTTCAATAGCTGAAAAATTTCCCGATACGCCCGCGGTGGCTTGTTTGGAGTTTCCTTTTCGATGCGCGCCTTGCGGATCAGCGAACGCAGGTGCTGGCGATCGACCTGCGGATTTTCGTTGATCAGCTCGGAGAAGGCGGCTTCGTCTTCGCTGATCAGCCGATCGCGGGTCGCTTCCAGGCGGTGCATCGCTGCGTTTTCCTGGCGCTGCTTTTCGCGGTTTTCGCCGAGTTCGGCGCGCACGGAGGCGAAAGCTTCGTCGTCGTAGCGACGCATGACTTTCGCGAGGAAGGCGAGCTGGCGCTTGTGCGCGATATGCGCGGTGATGTTGCGTGTGCGGGTGATTTCGTCACGGACGTCGTCGGGCAACTCCAGCTTCGCCAGCCGGCTGGGCTGCATCTCGACAAGCTGGCTGGCCAGTGCCAGCACGGCTAGCGCCTCGCGGCGCTGCTGGGTGCGGCTGGGGCCGTAGTCCTCTTCGTCGAGTTCGGTCTGGTTGCGGCTGCGGCTTGGGCTCACGGTTTCAGTTCCACGGTTTCAATTCCAGGATCGGGCTTTCAGGATCAGGCTTGCGTATCACGTTCGGTAGCTGCGTCAGGCGGGTCAGCCTGTTCGAGAGCGAAGCGCGGGATCGGTTCGCCCTCCAGCTCGATGGTTTCAATAAACATCGCCGCTGGGCGTACCCACAGGCCATAGTCGCCGTAGAGCGCCTGATAGACCACCAGCGGTTCCATCGTTTCGCTGTGCTGCGCCGTGCCCAGCACGCGGTAGCGCTGGCCTTTGTAGTGGCGATAAGTACCGGGGACGGGTTGCATGGGCGTTCTCCGCGGCTCTTTTCATTTCGCCGCGGCGACCCCATCTCCGAGTCTGAACCCGTTTCGGGATCGCGTTGAATGGCAAGCCGGCTTAAGCGAGCCACTATTCTACGCGTCAAACCTTCAGGAAGCCCAACGTGAGCGAAGTCGTTATCAGCCAGGACGTTATTCACCAGAACGCCATCAATCAAGATCGCAGCCTGGAAGAACTTGATCGATTGTCCGAACTGGCCGAAGACGTGATTCGTCGCGCCCGTGCCGCCGGCGCCAGTCAGGCCGAGGTGGCCGCCAGCATCGATAGCGGACTGAGCGTGAGCGTGCGGCTTGGCGAGGTCGAAACGGTCGAGCACACGCGCGATCGCGGCTTCGGGCTCACCGTGTATTTCGGCCAGCGCAAGGGTTCGGCCAGTACAGCCGACCTGCATCCGGATTCGATCCAGGCCACGCTCGACCAGGCCTGCGCGATCGCGCGCTATACCGAGGCCGATCCGGCCTCCGGTCTGGCCGATGCGTCACGCATGGCGACAAACTTTCCCGATCTTGACCTTTGGCATCCGTGGGATATCGACACCACCCGCGCCATTGAGCTGGGTATCGAAATCGAGGACATCGGCCGCGCACATGCGGGCATCACCAATTCGGACGGCACCAGCGTGCAGGCCGGGCAGGGTGTGTCGGTGTATGCGAACTCGCATGGTTTTGTCGGGCGTGAGCGTGGCACGCGGCATTCGCTCTCGCTGGCGCTGATCGCCGGTGACGAAGCCGGTATGCAGCGTGACTACTGGTACGACAGTGTGCGTCGCGCTGGCGACTTCATCAGCGCAAAGACGCTGGCGGATCGTGCCGCCGAGCGCACGCTCGCACGCATGGGGGCTCGCAGCCTGTCGACCCGGCAGAGCCCGGTGCTGTTCCCGCCGGAGTTGGCGCGCGGATTGATCGGGCATCTGCTTGGTGCGGTGAGCGGCGGTGCGCTGTATCGCCAGGCCAGCTTTCTGCTCGATCATGTCGGCAAGCAGGTGATGCCATCGTGGTTGAACATCAACGAGCGGCCGCATCTGATTGGCGGTCAGGGCTCGGGCAATTTTGACGCCGAGGGCGTAGCGACGCGCGATAGTTCGCTGATCGAGGGTGGCGTGCTCTCGCGCTACATCCTGGGCAGCTATTCGGCGCGCAAGCTCGGATTGGAATCGACCGGCAATGCCGGCGGCATCCATAACCTGATCGTCGAGCCGGGCAGTGTCGACAATTCCAAAGATGATTTTGCAGCACTGCTGAAACGCATGGGCACCGGTCTGCTGGTGACCGAAGTGATGGGGCAGGGTGTGTCGACCATTACCGGCGACTACTCCCGCGGCGCGGCGGGTTTCTGGGTCGAGAACGGCCAGATCGTCTATCCGGTGGAGGAGATCACCATCGCGGCCAATCTTCGGCAGATGTTTACCGGAATTCTCGCGGTAGGCGCGGATGTCGATCTGCGCTCGGCCATTCTTACCGGCTCCATTTTGCTGGACCAGATGACCATCGCCGGCGAATAGGCCAACGGTCACCTTGCGGTGGCCTGCGACAGGGCTGAATATGGCGCTCGAAGGCTTTTACGGCAGCACTTACCAGGGAGCGAAAGGTCCATGAATACTCCGTCCGATCAATTTCCACCGGTAGCCCCGGAGCCGCAGGTCGTCGGTCATTCCACCGACGATAAAAACCTGGCAATGCTCACGCATCTGTCGGGTTTTATTCTGAACATCGTCGTGCCGCTGATTATCTGGCTGATGTACAAGGACCGGGTTGAAAAAGCCTATCTCGTCAGCGAGGCGAAGGAAGCGCTGAATTTTCAGATCACCGTGCTGATTGGTTACGTCATCTGCTGGATTCTCAAAATCATCCTTATCGGTTTTTTCCTGAGCTGGGTGCTGTGGATCGCCAATCTCGTGTTCTGCATCGTCGCGGCGGTAAAGGTGAGCTCCGAAGGAACCTATCGCTATCCCATTGCGCTTCGTCTAGTGAGCTGAAAGACGTCAGTGTCGTAGGCGACATTTCATAAAAGAAAAAGCCCGTTTTGCGGGCTTTTTTATGGGCGGCTAGACGGTCATATTTTAAGTGGCCAATTGCGATGTGCCGTATTGCGGATAAGCCACTATCCGATAGCGATGAAGTATCGGACGTTATTTCTGGTCTGCTGCAAAGGTTCTCGGGATGATTTCAAAATAAGATGATCTGTCGGCACCGTAGCTGTAATCGACGTTCCGCATCTACAATGCTCGACGGGGGGCAGGGGAGTCCTTGTGGCTGGTGGCTGAAACGTTTTCCTGACGGGTAGCGTCGGTGCTTATTTGCTTTCGCAAACTGAAATCACAACCAAGGAGTAGTTCATGGGTTTCTTTGATTGGTACCTGAAGTGCATTAAGGATCATTACGCGGACTTCGAGGGGCGCGCGCGTCGCACTGAATATTGGATGTTCACTCTGGTGAATATCCTTGTCGCGATCGTAGTCTTCATTATTTTCCGTATTATCCATTTGCCAATGGTGGCAAATCTTTACAGCTTGGCTGTGCTGGTTCCTGGCTTGGCTGTTGGCGCGCGTCGGCTGCACGACACGGATAAAAGCGGTTGGTGGCTACTGATCGGCCTGATTCCGCTCATCGGGGCCATAGTGCTCATCATCTTCTTTGCGACCGAAGGAACTCGCGGATCGAACCAATACGGTCCGGATCCAAAGGGTGAATTGCCGCCTGCGATCTGAGTCATCAGGTAAGTACAAGGGCAGCTGAGGCTGCCCTTATACTTTGCGTCAGGCGTCGCGAGTCTGTTGATCAGCTGCTGCGATGTGCCGCGTAGTGAGCCAGCTCCTGCAGCAGCACGCCGGGTGTGCCTAGTGGTGCAATAGCGTCAAGCGCGAGTGTCGTCAGTTCACGCAAGCGCGCTCGTGAGGCATCGAGGCCAATAGTTGAGGGGAAGGTCGGCTTGTCGTCAGCGGCATCTTTTCCGGCGGTTTTGCCGATCACGGCGGCATCGCCTTCCACATCCAGAATGTCGTCGCGCACCTGGAAAGCCAGGCCGACGGCGGCAGCATAGCGATCCAGCATGTTCAGGGTGGCGGCATCTGTTCCTGCGCTGAGCGCGCCCAGGCACACCGATGCGCGGATCAGCGCGCCGGTCTTGCAAGCGTGCATATGTTCGAGCTCGGCGAGAGTCAGCGTGTGACCGACGGCAGCGAGATCCAGCGCCTGTCCGCCGGCCATGCCTTCGGCACCGCAGGCACGGCCCAGTACGCGCTGTTTTTCCATGCCGATAGCGGCATCGCCTTTGTCCTCGCTGAGGATCTCGAACGCCAGCGCCTGCAGCGCATCGCCGGCAAGTATGGCCATCGCCTCGCCAAACACGATATGACAAGTGGGTCGGCCGCGGCGCAGGGCGTCGTCGTCCATCGCGGGTAGATCGTCATGCACCAGTGAATAGGCGTGGATCAGTTCCACTGCGCACGCAGCGCCATCGAGCTGCGGGCCGTCTTCGCCAAGCGCATGCGCCGCGGCATAGACCAGCAGCGGACGCAGCCGCTTGCCACCGCCGAGCACGGCGTAACGCATCGCGCCATGCAGGGCAGAGGGGGATTGTTCGGCGGGCGGCAGGCAATGTTCCAAGGCCTGTTCGGCGCGGCGGATCAATGCTTGCAGTGCAGGGCCAAGCTCAGAGTTCGGGTTCAAACGGTTCGGCACTATCGGGAGCATCGGGGTCGAGCAGCAGACGAACACGCAATTCAGCTTTTTCCAGCGACTGCTGGCAGTGCCGATACAGGCCGATGCCACGTTCGAAGGAGGCCAGCGACTCGTCGAGGCTCAGCTCGCCGCCTTCCATCTTCGCAACCAGCTGTTCGAGCTCATCCAGTGAATGCTCGAAATCCACGGCGGGCGGGGTTTTGACGGAAGCGGTCTTGGCCATGGGCAGCAACGCTAACCGAGTGTCAGCGCGGAATCAATCTGTAGAGGGTCCGAAAGCACCTGCGTGTGATGCAGTCAGCGCGGTGGCAACCAGCGGGGCAGCGTGCCGGCCTGCTGGAAGATCACCTTGCCACGTGCCGTGATCCAGCGGTCGGCCACGGCGATGATTTCATCGCCGGCATAGAGCAGCGGCACGCCGAGGCGTCGCCATGGAGGAATCATGGCCTGCTGGAACAGGTCGCGCAGCTCGCGTGTATGCGCATCGCCGGCGGGTTTGATGCGTTCGCCACCCTGGCGCAGGCGCACATGCAGTGGTTCGATCAGATGCGTATTGGCATCGACCAGCGACAACGTGCCGCCATCGGGTAGCTTCAACGGTTCGCCGTGCCAGTGGGTTTGCCAGTCGTTTTCGATCATTGATCTTGGCGATATGGCCCACAGCCGTCCCCGCCAGATATGCAATTCAGCTCCAGACCACTGGATGCAAGGCTGTTGGCCGGCGCGTGCACCGCACTGGTATTCGATCTGCTGGCGTTGCGCCGTTGTCGGTGCGGGCAGGCCGCGTGCGTGCAGCCAGTAGTCGAGCAGGGGTTCGCGCAGCGCAGGATGCAGTGCCAGCCAGCCGGAGGCTTCCAGGCTGTCCGTGGCCGGATCGCGCAGTACATCAAATGCCGCCAGCCATTGTGCTTGCAGCGCATCAGCGGCAGCGCGGCTAAGCGCGGCGCTATGCACGATCGAATCCACCGCCTGCGGCCAGTGTCGCGTAAGCCGTGGCAGAATCTCGAGGCGCAGATGATTGCGCGCCAGCCGGGTGTCGCTGTTGGAAGGGTCGTCGATGCAGGGCAGCTGGTGTGCATCCACATAGTCACGAAGCTGTTTCCGCGATAGCGCCAGCAGTGGTCGCCAGAGCAGCCCATGGGCGAACGGGCGCAGCGCCTGCATGCCGCCAAGGCCTTCCGGACCCGCGCCGCGAAGCAGTTTCAGCAACACGGTTTCGGCCTGATCGTCGCGATGATGGGCGAGCAGCAGCCGTTCGCCGGCATGTAATTTCTCGGCTAACGCATCGTAACGGGCATGGCGCGCAGCCGCTTCCAGCCCCAGACCTTTGCCGACATCGACCTGCACGCGCAGCACCTCACACGGCAGATTCAACGTGGCGCAAAAGCGCTGGCAGTGTTCCGCCCAGGCTGTGCTTTGCACGTGCAGTCGATGATCGACATGCAGTGCGCGCAGGCCAGATGCTCGTGCCTCGGGCAGCTGCGCCAGCGCGTGCAGCAACGCCGTGGAGTCCGGGCCACCGCTGAAGGCGACGCATAGTGGTATCGATGGCGCATCCGCCAGCGCGGCGACGAGATGTTGACGCAGCGTATCGCTCATTTCTTGCCGACGTGGGGGCGCACGTAGAAATGTTTGCCGTTACCGATATGTCGCTCTTCGGTATCGAACAGGCCGAGGCCATTGACCAGTCCGCTGAGTTTGGCGTAGCCGTAGTTGCGCGAGTCGAAGTCGGGCGACTGCTTGTTGATGATGCTGCCGATGGCGCCGAGCCCGGCCCAGCCGGTGTCATCCGAGGCTGCCTCGATCGCATGGCGCAGGAGATTGAGCAGGTGCGTGTCGCCACGCAGTTCCTTGGCGGAGCGTTTCTTCGGCGCGCTGTCGGAAACAGCCTCGGCGGAGCCTGCCAGCACTTCGGTATAGATGAACTTGTCGCAGGCAGTGCGGAAAGGCTCCGGCGTCTTCTTTTCGCCGAAGCCATAGACGATGCGTCCCGATTCGCGGATACGCGAAGCCAGCCGGGTGAAGTCGCTGTCGCTGGAGACGATGCAGAAACCGTCGAAGCGCTCGGTGTACAGCAGGTCCATCGCGTCGATGATCATGGCCGAGTCGGTCGCGTTCTTGCCTACCGTGTAGCGGAACTGCTGAATCGGCTGGATCGAATGCCGCAGCAGCACTTCCTTCCAGCCGTTGAGGTCGGGCTTGGTCCAGTCACCGTAGATGCGTTTGACGTGCGCGGTGCCGTACTTGGCCACTTCGGCGAGTAGGCCTTCGACGATCGCCGGCCGCGCGTTGTCCGCATCGATCAGTACGGCGAGCTTGGTGGTGTCGTTGGCCATGGCGGTTCCCGCGGTGTTGGGTGCTTCGATGGTAGCGCTGCTTGTGTCTGTCCGGGTTTGTACCCAGCGAAACTCAGCGGCGAAAGTTCAGCTCGACCGTGATGCCCGCTGGATCGACGACGAAGATCTGCACCTGATGCCCCTCATCCAGCACCTGGATTCGCGCGGTGATCCCCGCTGCGTCCAGCCGCTCGCGGGTTGCCGCCAGATTGGTGCAGGCGAATGCGACGTGACTGAAATACCCATTGCCTTGGCTGACCGAGCCGCCGGCGTTGCCGGTGCTCAGATGCAGCACCGCCGCATCACCGGCGTAAAGCCAGTAACCGTGCGAGCCGGAAGCGACCGGCGGCCGCGGGCCGTCGTGCAGGCCAATCAGGTCGATGTAGAACGCGCGTACCGGTTCGAGCAGCTCTAGCGGTACGCGCAGATTGATGTGATCCAGTCCGCGCACGCCTGCCATGCGGGTTATTCCTGGTACGCGCCGTAGCTGCGCAGGCGCTTGTAGCGCCGTTCGAGCAGATCGCTCACGGGCAGTGCTTCGAGCTCGTCGAGCTGGTTGAGCAGCACGGCTTTCAGGCGCACGGCCATCGAACGGGCATTGCGGTGGGCGCCGCCCAGCGGTTCGCGCACGACCTTGTCGATCAGGCCCAGTTCGAGCAGGCGCGGTGCGGTCATGCCCATGGCTTCGGCGGCGTCGCGTGCCTTGTCGGCGCTTTTCCACAGGATCGAGGCGCAGCCTTCGGGCGTGATGACGGAATAGGTGGAGTACTGCAGCATCAGCGTGCGGTCGCCGACACCGATGGCCAGTGCGCCGCCGGAGCCGCCTTCGCCGATCACCGTGCAGATGATCGGCACTTTCAGGCCAGCCATTTCGATCAGGTTACGTGCAATCGCCTCGCTCTGGCCGCGCTCTTCGGCGCCCACGCCAGGGTAGGCGCCGGGGGTGTCGATCAGGGTCAGCAGCGGCAGATGGAAGCGCTCAGCCATCTTCATCAGGCGCAGCGCCTTGCGGTAGCCCTCGGGACGCGGCATGCCGAAGTTGCGGCGGACCTTGGTCTTGGTGTCGCGGCCCTTCTGGTGGCCAATGATCACCACCGGCCGGCCGTTGATGCGACCGAGGCCGCCAACGATGGCGGCGTCCTCGGCATACATGCGGTCGCCAGCCAGCTCGTGGAATTCTTCGCAGATCACACCGATGTAATCCAGCGTATACGGCCGTGCCGGATGGCGTGAGAGCTGGGTCATCTGCCAGGAATTCAGGTTCCGGAAGATTTCCGCCGTCTTGATCTTCAGCTTCTCGCGCAGCCGGCTGACGTCATCCTCGATATTGAACGCCTGGCCCTGGCTGGCATGCCGAAGCTCTTCGATCTTCGCTTCCAGGTCGGCGATCGGTTGTTCGAAATCGAGGAAGTTGGGGTTCATTCGCGACATTTCGTTACATAGAGCGGCGCAGTATACCGTTACGCGCGTAAGGGCGAGAACGGCGCCGTATGGCGACAAGAGTTGAAATTCGACGGACAGGCAGGCACCAGACGCCAACCGATTACGCTATTGTCCGCGCCAACATGCGCTTTTCGCTGGACCCGACCATGCCGATCCAACCACCTATCGACCATAACAAGCTCGACCGCATCGTGGCCGAGGCGCGGCGCAATGCCGAGCAGCGCGAGCTCGGCTACCGCGAGCGGGCGCTGAAGATGTATCCGTGGATCTGCGGCCGCTGCGCGCGTGAGTTCACCCGGGTCAATCTCTCGGAACTTACGGTGCATCACCGTAACCACGATCACGACTTCAACCCGGCTGACGGCAGTAACTGGGAACTGCTGTGCGTGTACTGCCATGACAACGAGCATTCGCGCCACATCGACCATGTGCGCGGCGCGGGTTACAGCGTGCAGGAAGAGGTGGCGCCAGCCACCGGCAATCCGTTTGCCGACTTGAAAGCGATGATGGAGCGTGGCGGCAAAAAATAATCAAGGCTGCAGAAGCGTCGACCTTAGTCCGCCTGCTTGACGATACGCAGCCGTACCGCCTGCACGCCTGGCAGCGCGCGTACCGTACGCAACAACGCTGGTATCGCGTCGACGCGCCAGGCGTCGCTCAGTTCCAGATCGGCCTGCGCATTCTGGTTGTGGTAGCCGTGCAGCACCACGGTGGCGCGGCCGCCGCGATAGCCGGCCAGCGCATGCTGGAGCTGCTCGACGAAATCGGGTTTGACGCCGTTCAATTTCAGCTGCAGCAGGCGTGCGTGCTTGCGGCAGGCGTCGGCCAGCGAGGTCGCGCTGCGTGCACGAATCTGGAAGCCGCCGCCGGAGAAATCGTCGATGCGCAAACCACCTTCGACGACGAGCATTTCGTCGCGGGTCAACAGCGGCGCGATCTGCTGATACAGCTCGCCGAAGAAGCTCACTTCGATGCTGCCGGTACCGTCCTCGATGCGTACGAACGCGTCGCTGTCGCCGCGCTTGCGCACGGCGGTAACCATGCCGGCGATCGTCCACGGCGTGTCCGGGCCACGGCGAAAGCGGTTGCCGTCGTCATTGTCGTTCTTGCGCGGCTTGGGCGGCTGGTAACGCACGGAAATCTCACCCAGCGGGCAGGTCGACAGTTGTGCCAGTTCGTCTTTCCACGGGTCGGTCGGGTGGCCGGACAAGTAGTGACCTAGCGTGTCGCGCTCACCCTGCAGCAGCTGCTCCAGCGGCCATTCCGGCGCGGTGGGCAGGTCGATGTGCACCACCGGTGTCAGCGCGCCCGAGGCCGCGCCGAACATGTCGTTCTGGCCCGACTGCCGATCGCGCAGATGCTGCTCGGCAGCCTTGATGGTGTCAGGCAACTGCAGCATCAGGCTGGCGCGTGTGGGCGCCAGTGCGTCCAGTGCGCCGGAATGGATCAGCGCCTCGAGCACGCGGCGGTTGAGCTTGGTCGGATCGACGCGTCGGCAAAAGTCGGCCAGGTCGGTGTAACGACCGTTCTGGCGTTCCGTCACGATCGCCTCACACACGCCTTGCCCCACGCCCTTGATCGCGCCGAGGCCGTATTGGATCGTGCGAGCGCTTTGGCGTGAGTTATTGGATGACGTGTCGGGCCCTACCGCGACGAACATGTAGTCCGACGCGTTGACGTCCGGCGGCAGCACGGTGAGCCCGATGGCGCGGGACTCGTCGAGGAAGATCACCGCCTTGTCGGTGTTGTCCATGTCCGACGAGATCGTGGCGGCCATGAACTCGGCGGGGTAGTGCGCCTTCAACCAGGCCGTCTGATAACTGACCAGCGCGTAGGCCGCGGCGTGCGACTTGTTGAAGCCGTAGCCGGCGAACTTCTCCATCAGGTCGAAGATTTCGTCGGCCTTGGAACCAGCCAGACCGTCCTTCGCCGCACCGTCGCGGAACTTGGCGCGCTCCTCGGCCATCTTCTTGGCGTCTTTCTTGCCCATCGCGCGACGCAGCAGGTCGGCGCCGCCGAGCGAGTAACCGCCGACGATCTGCGCCATCTGCATGACCTGCTCCTGGTAGACCATGATGCCGTAGGTCTCCTCCAGGATCGGCTGTACGCGCGGGTCGGGATAGCTCACCTCCTCGCGGCCGTGCTTGCGCGAGACGAAGCTGGGGATCAGATCCATTGGGCCGGGTCGGTACAGTGCCACCAGCGCGATGATGTCCTCGAAGCGATCGGGCTTGGCATCTTTCAGCATGCGTTGCATGCCTGAGGATTCGAGCTGAAATACCGCGATGGTCTGTGCTTTTTTCAGCAAGTCGTAAGGCTTTGGATCGTTCAGCGGCAGCTGCGAAATATCTAGCGGCGCTTCGTCGGTTTTCGCGCGACGAAGGTTGATCGCCTTCACCGCCCAATCGATGATGGTGAGCGTGCGCAGCCCGAGGAAGTCGAACTTCACCAGGCCGACCGCTTCGACGTCGTCCTTGTCGAACTGGGTTACCACGCCGCCGCCGCCCGCTTCGCAGTACAACGGAGCAAAATCGGTCAGCGCGGTGGGCGCGATCACGACGCCGCCGGCGTGCTTGCCGGCGTTGCGGGTGAGGCTCTCGAGTTTCAACGCCAGGTCGATCAGCGCGCGGGCGTCTTCATCCTGCTCATAGGCTTCGCAGAATTCCTTGACGACGCGATCGGTTTCTTTCTTCGATTTTTCCGAACGGCCCAGCGCATCGGACAAGGTCAGATCGAGCGGGCGCGGCGGCACCAGCTTGGCCAGCTTGTCGACCTGGCCGTAAGGCATGCTCAGCACGCGACCCGAATCGCGCAGCACGGCCTTGGCCGCCATCGAGCCGTAGGTGATGATCTGGCTGACGCGGTCGCGGCCGTATTTGCGCGATACGTAATCGATCACCTCGTCGCGACGATCCATGCAGAAGTCGATGTCGAAGTCGGGCATCGACACGCGTTCGGGATTGAGGAATCGCTCGAACAGCAGGTCGAACTGCAGCGGGTCGAGATCGGTGATCTTCAGCGCCCATGCGACCAGCGAACCGGCGCCTGAACCGCGACCCGGGCCCACCGGAATGCCGTGTTCCTTGCCCCAGTTGATGAAGTCCGCCACGATCAGGAAGTAACCGGGAAACCCCATCTCGATGATGACGTCCAGTTCTCGCTCGAGCCGCGTCTGGTAGTCGGCGGCTGTACGGCCGTTGGCCAGCGGTACAGCGGCGTGGCGTTGCTGCAGGCCTTCGCGCGACAGCTCGCGGATGTAACTCGCCAGGTCGTGCCCCGGAGGCACCGGAAAGTCGGGCAGGTAATACGTGCCGAACTTCAGCTCGACATTGCAGCGCCGGGCCAGCTCGACGGTGTTTTCCAGCGCTTCGGGAATATCGGCAAACAGCGCCTCCATTTCCTCTGGCGATTTCAGATACTGCTGGTTGCTGTAATCACGTGGGCGCTTGTTATCCGCCAGCACACGTCCCTGGTTGATGCATACGCGCGCCTCGTGCGCCTCGAAGTCGTCCTGCAGCAGAAAGCGCACATCGTTGCTGGCGACCACCGGCAGATCGAGTTCGCCGGCGAGCGCCAGCGCAAGGGTGTTCCAGTTTTCCTCGCCCTCGCGGCCACAGCGGGTCAGCTCCAGATACAGGCGGTCTGGGAAAAGGCGCATCAACGGCTGCAGTTTCGCCAGTGCTGCATCGATGCCCTGATTCAAGGCAATGCGCCCGATCTCGCTTTCGCGTCCCAGCAGGGCGATCAATCCATGTGCTGCATCGGCATGTAGCCAGCCAGCTTCGATCAGCGCGCGGCCGCTGTGCTGGCCCTCGCGCCAGGCACGCGATACGAGACGCGACAGGTTGAGGTAACCATCGCGGTTCTGGCATAGCAGGTTGAGCCGCCAAGGCCGCGGGTCGTCGGGTGCGGAAATCCACAGGTCGCAGCCGCTGATCGGCTTGATGCCCGCCGCGCTGCAGGCCTTGTAGAACTTCACCAGCGCGAACATGTTGCATTCGTCGGTGAGTGCTACCGCCGGCATGTTGGCGCGCACGCAAGCGTCAACCAGCCCCTTGATGCGGATGGTCGAATCGACCAGCGAATACTCGCTGTGCAGATGCAGGTGGACGAAGCGGGTGGTCATGGAACTCACGCGGCGAGTCCATGAAGGCTACCCGTCCGATTGCGCACCGACAAGGTTTGACTTACGCGCATATTCCGCGATTCGTTGCGCTGGGCGGGAGCCGCGTTCAATTCACCGAGGTAATCGTTTTTTGCGCAGCGGATGAGCTGGACGCCGCGGGCAGTGCGGACGGTTCGGCCATCAACGTATTTATTTCGGCAAGCAGGTCATCAAGCATGGCTTCGCTATAACCCACATGGACGTCGGCCACAGTGCCGTCGCGATGAAGCATCACCATCACCGGAATGCCCTTGTTCGTGCCGAACGGTTTGCCGATTGAGCCGTCACGATCCCAGCTCATCAGCAGGCCGGGCAGGCGAGGCCGCAATAGGCGGGCGGTCCGGAGAAAAACGTCGCGATCCTCCTTATGATCGATGGAGACAACCTGAAGCGGCAGATGGCGTTCGGTGGCCAGCTTCTGCAAGCCCGCGAGTATCGGCAACTCCTTCATGCAGTAGGTGCACCATGTGGCCCAAAAGCTGATAACCACGACCTTGTCACGCATCGAAGCGAGGCTGACGATCTCACCATTGGGCGTTTTGCCCAAGGCGTCAGGCGGCACCGCACCCGGCTGGATTTCCGCGTTCGCCGAGAAGCAAATCAAGGCGATGATCCATGCAAAAACTATCCTGCGCATCCGGCAAACTCCCCTGTCCAGGCTGCTAGCGTAGCGCCTTGTCGGGAGTACTGAAACGCTGCTTTATTGCCGCTCAGCCGAAGGCAGTCAGGAGCAGGTAGCCATCCAGTACGATCACGACCGCGGTACCGGCTGCAGCCAGCGCCATAAAGATACGACCGAAGCCGTACTGACCCATCAGGTCGCGCCGGCGCGCCAGCATCAGCATCGGCAGCAGAGCGAACGGCAGGGCGACGCCCAGCACGCACTGGCTGAGTACCAGCAGGGTGTCGGCACCCATCCTGGGGCGGGCGGCGAGCAGCACGAACCCGATGCAGACGCCGGCCAGGCGCGTGGCGATGCCGCGCAGCCAGGTACGGCTTGCTCGGCCGCGAAAGCCTTGGCTCAATATGCGGCCAGCCAATACGCCGGTGATCGCCGAACTCTGCCCGGCGGCGTATAGCGCCACGGCGAATATCACTGCCGCGCCGCTGCCCAGGGTCAGGGCAATCGCGTGGTAGGCATCGTCCAGGCTTTGTACCGGCCTGCTCAGGTGAGCCAGCGAGGCGGCGGCCACCATCAGCATCGCCGCGTTGACCAGGGTGGCCAGCAGCAGCGAGACGCGCGTATCGGTTTCGACCACGCGCAGCGCCATGGGTCGTTCGTGTGCAGGAAGCTCTTTGCTGCGTTCGGCGATCAGGCCCGAATGCAAAAACAAATTGTGCGGCATCACCGTGGCACCCACGATACCCAGCGCTATGGCCAGCATGCCGTGGTTGCCAAAAATATCGCCGCTGGACGCCAGCCCATGCAGTACATCTTGGGCAGCCGGGCTGGCCTTGATCAGCAGATAGACAAAGGGCAGCGAGACGACGGCCAGCAGTGCACTGACCACATACTCGTGCGTGCGCTGGCGACGTTGCGAAAGCGCCATGATCGCCAAAGTCCCCATGGCCGCCACGATCAAACCAGCCTGCAGCGGCAGCCCGAACAACAGCCGTAGCGCGATCGCCCCACCGACCAGTTCAGCCAGGGCCGTGGCGACGATGGCCAGCTCGCTGGCCATCCACGCAGACACCGTCAACGAGCGTGGCAGCAGGCGGCGGGTCAGCGCGGCGAGATCTTCACCGGTAGCCATTCCCAGTCGTGCAGCCATGGTCTGGAACAACAGCCCGAGCAGGCTGGCCAGCAATACCGAACCTAGCAGCGTGTAGCCATAGCTGGAACCCGCAGCGATATCGGTGGCCCAATTGCCCGGATCCACGTAGCCCACTGCCACCAGCAGCCCCGGTCCAATCATCCGGCGCATGGAAATGCGCGTCGCCGGTGACAGCGATCGGTTGACAGGATGCAGAAGGCTCAAGGTTTCGATCAGCGCAGACATGGCCGCAAGGCAGGGGTCTAGATCCCTCCATTGGGGCCCATCCGAGGTGCCACTGTCCAAGTGATCCTGCCCATGTCGACCATAGGCAAAAGCTATGACCTATCGATCACAGGAAAGCCGTATCTATGGCATGAGCAGCCGCTTTACCGGTGCAAAGCTGCGGCGATGCTGCGGGCACGGGCCCAATAGCGTCAGCGCAGCGAGGTGTGCCGGCGTGGGATAGCCCTTGTGTATGGCAAAACCGTAGCCTGGATGCTTCGCTTCCATCGTCACCATCAATCGATCACGGGTGACTTTCGCGAGAATCGAGGCAGCGCTGATGGCCGGTTCCAACGCATCGCCACCAACGATCGCGCGGCCGCGGCAGGGCAGGTCCTTCGGCAGCTGGTTGCCGTCGATCAGCGCCTCATCGGCGACGATCGCTAGGCCGGCCACGGCACGGCTCATGCCGGTCATGGTGGCCTGGAAGATATTCAGCCGGTCGATTTCGTCCGGCTCGATAAGCACCACGCACCAGGCCAGGGCGCGCTCGATGATCCGCGGATACAGCGCTTCGCGTTTCGTTTCGCTGAGTTTCTTCGAGTCATTGAGGCCGACGATGGGGCGGGCAGGGTCAAGGATGACGGCAGCCACAGAAAGCGGACCCGCCAGCGGTCCACGGCCAGCTTCGTCGACGCCAGCCACTAAAACGCTTATTGCCTTTGCCCCGTCCCCCTCCCGAGGCTTCGGTTGGGATGAGGTGACGGTGGCACTTGCCTCAAACAAATCAGTCGCCATCAGTACCACCCACCAACTCGGCAATCGCCGCCGCGGCTCGTTCACCCGCGTGGCCTTCCAGACCGCTACGCAATGCTTGATGCAACTGCTCGAACGCGCTGACGATGTAGCCGCGTCGTTCGCTGTCCTGAAACAGCGCAAGCGTTGCAGCGGCGAGATTTCCGGCGGTGCACTCATCCTGCATGAACTCCGGCACCAGCAGTTCGCCCTGGATACCGCTGGCGCGCGCGAGAATATTGGGTAGCGCGTAGACGTCGGTTTTCAGCATTTTCAACGCGCGTGCAATGCGATAACTCAGCGGCGCGACGCGGTAGCCGACCACCATGGGTCGTTTGGCCAGCATGGCTTCCAGTGTTGCTGTGCCCGAGGCCAGCAACACCACGTCGGCCGCCAACATGGCTTCGTGCGCATGGCCGTCCAGCAACAGCGGTCCGGTCTCATCGCGAGGCAGTTTTGCCAGCAACGCCTTGAGCCTGGCGTGCACCTGCGGGTTGGCCGCGGGTATGACGATGCGCAGGCCTGGAAGTGCTGCGGCAACGCGGGTTGCCGCGTCGATAAAAATCTGGCCCATCCGCGCCAGTTCGGATGGCCGGCTTCCGGGCAACAAAGCCAGGATTGGCGCCTGTTGCGGCAACTGCAGAAACTCGCGCGCGCCGACGCGATCGGACACCAGCGCAAAGCGATCGGCCAGCGGATGCCCGACAAAGCGCGCATCGATGCCGTGTTTGGCGTAGATCGCTGGCTCCATAGGGAACAGGCACAGCACTCGGTTGGCGCTGCGGCCGATTTTCTCCGCGCGTTTTTCGCGCCACGCCCACACCGACGGGCTGACGTAGTGAACGGTTTTCAGGCCGGCCTGCTTCAGGCGCTGCTCGACGCCAAGATTGAAATCCGGCGCGTCGATGCCGACGACTATCGCGGGCTGCACCTTGAGCAATTTCGCAATCAGTGCGCGGCGCAGTCGCAACAGTCGCGGCAGATGGCTGATGACCTCGCTGAAACCGAACAGCGACAGTTCGTGGATGTCGTACCAGGATTCGAAACCCTGTGCCTGCATGCGGGCACCGCCAATGCCGACGAAGCGCACATGCGGATAGCGTTGACGCAGAGCGATGATGAGGTCAGCGCCGAGCTGGTCGCCGGAATCTTCACCGGCGATCAGTGCGATGAGTGGGGTGTTGGTGGAGACGTCGATGTTTTGCATTTCGTCTCCTAAGTAAAGCGGGAGTCAGAGCGCGATCTTGATTCCCTCATAAGCGCGTAGCACTTATGAGGGCGCATATCAGCGGGCTAGCGCGCGATTGCTGCGGTCAAGAAAATCGAGCATGGCGTTAACATCCTCACTCTCGCCTGCCTGTTTTGTCAGCAGTTCTCGGGCTTCGGGCAACGACAGGCCAGCCATGTAGAGGGTGCGATAGGCACGTTTGATTGCGGAAATACGCGCGGCATCGAAACCGCGACGTTTCAGGCCTTCACTGTTGATGCCACGTGGACGACCGTGCTGCTCGTTCGCCATCATCACGAAGGGCGGCACGTCCGAGCCGACCAGGCAACCCATGCCGATGAAGGCATGGGCACCGACCTTGCAGAACTGATGGATGCCGGAATAGCCGGACAGGATCGTCCAATCGCCGATTTCCACGTGTCCGGCCAGTGCCGAGTAGTTGGAGAACACGATGTTGTTGCCGACCTGACAATCGTGCGCGATATGCACATAGGCCAGTAGCCAGTTGTCATTGCCGATGCGGGTAACGCCGCCACCGTCACCGGTGCCACGGTTGATGCTGGCGAACTCGCGAATCAGGTTGCGATCGCCGATCACCAGCTCGGTGCGCTCACCGGCAAACTTCTTGTCTTGCGGATCACCACCCAGTGAAGCGAATTGGGCGATACGGTTGTCACGTCCGATTTTTGTCGGTCCTTCGATCACCACGTGCGGACCGATGACCGTGCCATCGCCGATTTCCACATCAGCGCCGATAACACTGTAGGCGCCGATGCTGACGTTTTCGCCAATGCGCGCGGAGGGATCAATCAACGCCGTTGCGTGAATCATTTCTCGGACCTCGCGGCACACATCAGCTCGCAGCTGGCTACCTCTTTGCCATCGACCAGAGTGCGCGCGACAAAGATACCCATGCCGCGCATCAGGCGCTTCAGACTTACTTCCATACGCAGCTGATCACCAGGTCCGACGACAGCGCTGAAGCGTGCGTTGTCGACCTTGACCAGATAAAACAGCGGGCTGCCGGCGTTGCCTTTCATGCGGCTGCTGATCTGCGTCAACAGACCTGCGGTCTGCGCCATCGCTTCGACGATCAGTACACCGGGCATGACTGGGTGGCCAGGAAAGTGGCCCTGGAAAAACGGCTCGTTGATGGTCACATTTTTCAGTGCGACCACACTGACGTCAGGCACGATCTCGATGACGCGATCCACGAGTAGGAATGGATAGCGATGCGGAAGCAGTTCCTGGATCTGCTCCACATTCACCGGCATGGTGATGGCGGCAGGTTTGTCACTCATGATTCTTGTCCTTTTCCAGCGCCGACAGTCGGCGCGCGTACTCATCAAGATGTTTGAAACGCGCTGCGTTCTTGCGCCATTGGAGATTGGCTTGCAGCGGCACGCCCGACGAATATTCGCCCGGCTCACGGATCGAGCTGGTGACCAGGCTCTTGGCAGTAATGGTAACCCGGTCGGCCAGCTCGAGATGACCGAGTACGCCGGCGTTGCCGCCGATCATGCAATAGCGACCGATTTTTGCACTGCCTGCCACCGCGGCACAGCCAGCCATGGCAGTGTGTGCGCCGACATAGACGTTGTGGGCGATCTGGATCTGATTGTCCAGCCGCACGTCTTCCTCGAGTACCGTATCGTCGAGCGCGCCGCGATCAATGGTGGTGTTGGCACCAATCTCGCAATCGTCACCGATGCGCACGCCGCCGAGCTGCGGTAGTTTGATCCAGTGATCTTTGTCGAAGGCCAGGCCAAAACCATCCGAGCCGATCACCGCGCCCGGATGCACGAGGACGCGCTTGCCGAGGGTCACGCGTATCACCAGTGTGACCCTCGCGACCAGGCGCGATTGCGCACCGACGGTGCAGTCGGTACCGATCATGCAGTGCGGGCCCAGTATCGCGCCGTCCTCGATAACGGCCCCATCCTCGATCACGCAGCAGGGTCCGATGCTGGCGCTGTTGCTCACTCGCGCACTCGCGGCAACCACCGCACTGGAGTGAATGCCCGGCGGAGCGGAGGGTAAACGTTCGAACAACGCGGCAATCTTGGCGTAGGCGACGTAAGGGTCTTTGGCTATCAGCGCAGCTGTCGGGCACGAGGTCAGATTTTCCTCGCGCAGCACGACCACGCCCGCGTGCGTGGCGGAAAGCTGGGCATCGTATTTGCTGTTGGAGAGAAAACTCAGCTGACTGGCGGTGGCGCCAGCCAGTGTACCGACGCCGTCGATACGGTGCGTGCCGTCGCCGTGCGACGACAGCCCGAAACGTTCGGCCAGCTCGGCCACTGAATAGGACAATTCGCTCAAGAGCATGCTCCGCACATCGGCGTCCGGCGGGACGCCGGTGCGCCGGGCTTGATCATCAGAACTGGCTACCGAAGGTGAACTGGATCTTCTCTTCGTAATGACTATCGTCGGCCTGGGTACGGAACGGATGCGCCAGGCTGATGATCAGCGGACCGATCGGCGCTTGCCAGTGCACCGAGACACCGGCCGATGCTCGCAGGGTGCTGGCGCTGAAAGTGCTGAGGCTCTGGTAAGCATTACCCACATCCATGAACACGGATACGCGGGCGGTGTTGATGTCCTTCAGGAACGGCAGCGGTAGATAGACTTCCGTCGTGCCGAGCACCTTGAACGCGCCACCGATCGGCTCGGCGTAATTACCGTCCGGGCAGTAGCCATTTTTCGCCGGAGCGACATCGGCAATACAGACGCGTGGTCCCAGGGTGTTGTCCTGGAAACCGCGCACGTCGCGCACACCACCTGAATAGAAGTTCTCAAAGAACGGGAAGTCCTGCCGCATATCGACGAGGGTGTGGTCGGTGACGGCATTCTGCAGGGTGGTGTAGTCGCTATCGCTGATGCCATTACTGCCATAGGTCTTGCCGTAACCCACCTGACCATCCAGATAGAGCACAAAGCCCTTGCCGATTGGCCAGTAATGGTTGGCTTCGGCGGTGAACTTCCAGTACTGGATGGTGGAGCCTGGTAATGCGATGTCCGCCGATGCCGAGATCAGGCCGCCACGCGTTGGGGAGAAGTAGGCGTTCCGCGTGTCGTGGTTCCAGCCCAGTGTGCCGGTCCAGGTATGGATGGTCTGGTTGCCGATTTCATTCTGGTAATCGATCAGTACCTGCGGGCTGTAGCCCGGGATCAGGCTGACTTTGTCGCTGCTGATACCCAGGCCGACGCGCACGCCATCCGTTTCGGTGATCGGAATGCTCAGATAGCTAGAGAAGCTCTTATCACTGGTCGAATAGTCGGCGAAATCAGTATCGCCGTAGTCGGTTTTGGAATATGTAGCGTTATAGCCGATACCGACATTACTGTCGGTGAGATACGGATTGAAGTAGTTGACACTGAACTTCGTGTAGTAGCTGCTGCGCTCGCCGCTGATCGATGCGCTGTCGCCTGTGCCAAAGATGTTGTTCTGCGACACCGACGCGTTGAGGATGATGCCGGAGTACTGTGAATAACCCACACCAAACTGCAGGCTGCCTGCGGACTGCTCTTCGACCTTGACCGTAACGTCGACCTGATCCAGCGAGCCTGGTATCAGTTTCTTGTCGATGTCCACGGTCTTGAAATAACCCAGACGCTGCAGGCGGATCTTGGAGCGGTCGAGAGCCGCCTGCGAATAGAAGGTGCCCTCGAGCTGGCGCATTTCACGGCGCAGCACATCGTCCTCAGTGCGGGTATTGCCCTGGAATACCACGCGGCGCACATACACTCGCTGACCTGGTTCGACGAAGAGGGTCAGGTCGACGGTATGGTTGTTCTTGTCCAGTTTCGGAATCGGCGTGACCTTGGCGTAGGCGTAACCGATGTTGGCCAGAATCGCCTTGATCGCCTTGCCGCTGGTTTCGATGGCCGAGCGATTGAACAGCTCCCCCTTTTTGACGTACAGCAGCTGGCGCAGCGTGGATTCCGGCAGGATCAAGGTGCCGAGGAGCTTGACGTCGGAGATCGTGTAGGTATCGCCTTCCTTCACGCTGGCATCGATGTACATCGAGCGCTTGTCGGGGGCGATGCTCACCTGGGTCGAGTCAACGCCGAAATCGGCGTAACCGCGATTCATGTAGTACGACTGCAGTTTTTCCAGATCGCCGGAAAGCTTTTCGCGCGAGTACTGGTCGTCCTTGGAGTACCAGGACATCAGACCCGGCGTGTTCGATTCGAAACCGGTGCGCACTTCCTTGTCGGTAAATGCGTGGTTGCCGACAATGTTCAGTTCCTCGATCTTGGCCGCTTTGCCCTCGCGGATTTCGATATCGACAGCGACGCGATTGCGTTCCAGCTGGGTAACATGCGGCGTTACCGAGACGTTGTACTTGCCGCGGTTGTAATACTGACGGACCAGTTCCTGTTGCACATTGTCCAACGCCAGGCGGTCGAAGGTCTCACCCTCGGTGAGGCCGATCTGCTTCAGCCCCTTCTTCAGGTCATCGGTTTTGATGTCCTTGTTGCCGCGGATCGTCAGCTTGGCAATCGACGGCCGCTCGACCACCTTGATCACCATGATGTCGCCTTCGCGATCGATTTCCACGTCGCTGAAGAACTTGGTCTGATACAACGCGCGGATGGCTTTCTGGGCCTGGTCATTGGTCAGGCGGTCACCCTTGCTGATGGGCAGATACGTGTAAACCGTACCAGGAGCGATGCGGCTGAGGCCGTCGATACGAATGTCTGACACCACGAACGGGTCGAACGCAAACGCATTGGCGGAGAGGGAGGCAAGCAGGATCAGCGCGGCGATACGCTTCATCGTCGGTTCCGTTGGGTTATTTCGATGGAGCAGCCAACGTGGCCGCCCCGATCAACACATGAAACAAGGCAACGCCCTGCTTCGAAAAAGAGTACGTGCTCTGCGGGAGCACATCGCGTAACGCACCACATCGATCTGCTGCATCAAGAGCAGCGGAGCTCCTCACCGATACATCCGATTTGCCTGTCATCGCCATCACGACAGCAAAATGCCATGGATGTCGTTGTAAAACGCCAGCCCCATCACGGTAAACAGCAGAGCGATGCCGATGTACTGACCAACAACCATCGTCTGCTCGCTAACCGGACTGCCTTTGATCAGCTCGATTAGATAATACAGCAGGTGCCCACCATCAAGGACGGGAATCGGCAACAGGTTGATGATGGCCAAACTCAGGGACACCAGTGCAAGAAACTGCAGAAATGACGCAAAACCCATGCTGGCCGAGGCGTTCGCCACCTGGGCGATGCCAATCACGCCGTGCAGGTTCTGGGTCGAGGCTTCGCCGGTAATCAGCTTGCCGAACATGGCAAATGTCTGTGCGGCGTTGTGCCAGGTACTCTGCAGCGATGCGCCGAAAGCCTTGATCGGTCCATAGCGCACCATGGCTTCTTCAGGCATTGGAGCGCCGATGCCCATCACCCACTTTTGCGGCTGACCCTGCAGTGACTCCCACTTGGTGACGACGCTGAGTTTTTTCGACTGACCGCTGCGCTCGATCACTACGGTGAGCGTAGGTGATTTGACCGCATCGGCCTGTACCAATTTGCCGAAAGCTTCGAAGTCACTGACGGACTGGCCGTTGACGCTGATCAGACGATCACCACCTTGCATGCCGGCAAGGGAGGCGGGCATGCCTGGCGTCACCGATGCAGCAATCGCCGGTGGTGGCGCTGGCTTCAGACCCAAGGCATCGAAAGACTTTTCAACCGGCTGTCCGGCCGGTAGCTGGTCCAGCGGAAGTACAAGCTGGCGAGAACGGCCATCTGTGCCGCGGACGGTTATCGGCAGAGGCGCGCGCCCGAGCAACCCGTTCGCCAGCGCGTCCAGGGAATCGCCCATGGTCGTCACGGTCTGGCCATCGATGCTGAGAATGCGGTCGCCGGGCAGGATACCTGCCTTGGCGGCAATACTCTGCGGCGTGGCGGTGATGACGGGTACATAGTCCGGCCGTCCCAGCATGAACATCAGCCAGAATGCGGCCAGCGTAAAGATCACGTTGAAGCCGGGTCCTGCGGCAACGATGGCGATACGCTTCCACACGGATTTGCTGGTGAATTCCTGGTCGCGCAGGGCCGGATCGACGTCACCTTCGCGTGCGTCCAGCATCTTGACGTAGCCGCCGAGCGGGATCGAGGCAATCTGGTATTCCGTGCCGTCGCGGCCGGTGCGTTTCCAGATGGCCTTGCCGAAACCTACCGAAAAGCGCAGCACCTTGACGCCACAGCGCCGTGCGACCCAGTAGTGGCCGAACTCATGAAAGGTCACCAGCACGCCAAGCGTGACGATCAACCAGAAAACCGAGCCGAAAAAAGAGTTCATCAATCGCCGTTGAAAAGTGACATCACGCCAAGAATATCAGCAAGCATTGCGCAGAATGCGCCGAGCGGCTTCCCGGGCCACCCGATCACGTTCAAGCAAGATCTGAATATCGACCACGGCTTGCGCTGGCAGTTCCGCAAGAACCGACTCCACGACGTCGGCAATGGAAAGAAACGGCAGTGCGCCGGCCAGAAATGCCTCCACAGCGACCTCGTTCGCGGCATTCAGCACGGCAGGTGCGTCGCCGCCAGCGCGCAGCGCCTGAAACGCCAACGCCAGGCAACGGAACGTCACCAGATCGGGCGGTTCGAAGGCTAGCGGTGCGCAGGCGGTCAGATCCAGTGGTGCGACGCCGGCATCGACTCGCTCAGGCCATGCCAGCGCGTGAGCGATCGCGGTGCGCATATCGGGGTTCCCCAACTGCGCCAGCACGGAGCCATCGACGTATTCGACCAGCGAGTGCACCAGGCTTTGCGGGTGCACCACCACGCCGATCGCATCGGCTGCGGCGCCGAACAGGTGATGCGCCTCGATCACCTCGAGGCCCTTGTTCATCAGCGTGGCCGAGTCGACCGAAATCTTGCGGCCCATCACCCAGTTGGGGTGTTTGCAGGCCTGCTCCGGGGTAATGTCGGCCAGTTCAGCCCGCGTGCGACCGCGAAACGGGCCACCCGAAGCGGTGAGCGTTAGCCGTCGAACACCTTTGTGCAGCATCGGTCTGCCACCGGCCAGGCCTTCAGCAGGCAGGCACTGGAACAGCGCATTGTGTTCGGAGTCGACCGGAATCAGCGCGGCGCCGCCAGCAGCGACCGCATCCAGCAGCAGCGGGCCGGCCATCACGATGGCTTCCTTGTTGGCCAGCAGCAGGTGTTTGCCGGCGCGTGCGGCCGCCAAGGTGGACTCCAGTCCGGCGGCGCCGACGATGGCCGCTACCACGGTATCGCACAGGGGGCTCGCCACGGCTTTGGTTAGGGCATCGTGGCCGCTGGCCACGTCGCATGGAACACCAGCAGCGCCGAGCTTGCGGGACAGCTCGGCCTCCAGAGCCGGATCGGCGATCACCGCCAGTTCGGGGCGATGCTGCACGCACAGCGTGACGAGCGCATCGACTTGCCGATGCGCGGTCAGCACGGTGGCGCGAAAACGCTCCGGGTGCCGGGCTATCACGTCCAGTGTATTGCCGCCGATCGAGCCGGTGGCGCCAAGTACGGCAACGTTCTTCATGTCACAAACCCAGCAGCATCAGGCCGGCGGCAAAGATCGGCAGCGCGGCAAATACGCTGTCCAGGCGATCCATCAGGCCGCCGTGGCCTGGCACCATGGTGCCGGAATCCTTCACCTGGGCATGGCGCTTCATCAGGCTTTCGATCAGGTCCCCCACGATCGAGGCACCGACGGTGACGATGGCCAACACAGCGAGCCCAACGAGCTGGTCGCCGCGTACGTCGAACAGCCACCAGCCGCCCAGCGTGGTTACTGCCACGCCTGCGACCAGCGCACCATATGCGCCGGCCCACGTCTTGCCCGGGCTGATCTGCGGGGCCAGTTTGCGCTTGCCAAAGGTGCGGCCGCTGAAATAGGCGCCGATATCGGCAGCCCAGACGATCACGAGGGCGAGCAGGGTAAAGCCGTGACCGTGCGGCTGTCCCGCGTGGATGCTGATCATCGCGACCCAGGCTGGAAACACCACGAATGCCCCGGCCAGCAGTTTGAGCGCGCGATTTTCCTGGGTGGGTGCTGCGCCGTACGCGAAATGACGTAGCCAAACGCAGGCAAGCAACCACCAGGCCACGCCCAGGGTCAGCACAATGGGCATCACGACAGTGGTGCGGGCTAGCCACAGCATCACGAACACTGCCGCCGCCGCCGCCAGCCATACGATCTGCCACGCAGTGCTTTTCAGTCCGCTCAAGCGCGACCATTCCCACAACGCAGCGAGGAAAGCAGCGGCTGCGACCAGCGTGAACACCGGTGTCGATGCGAGCAGGATGATCAGGATGACCAGCGGTGCGAGCACCAGGGCGGTGAGGGTGCGCTGAAGCAGCATCGGTATCCTTAACTAGTGGCGGCGACTTGCTCACCCGTGCGGCCATAACGGCGCTCGCGGCGGGCATAGTCTTCGATGGCGCGACGCAGGCAGGCTCGATCAAAATCGGGCCACAGCGTCTCGGTAAAGTACAGCTCGGCGTATGCGGCCTGCCACAGCAGAAAATTGCTGATGCGATATTCGCCACCGGTGCGGATGAAAAGGTCCAGCGGCGGTAGCTCGGCCAGGCTCATCCACTGACCCAGTCTTGCTTCGTCGATATCCTCGGCGCGCAGTTCGCCGCGCGCCACGGCTTCGGCCGCCTGACGTGCAGCCTGCACGATATCCCAGCGACCACCGTAGTTCACGGCAATGCTGACATACAGCTTGTCATTGCCGGCGGTTCGCATCATTGCCGCTTGCATACGTGCACGCAAGGGTTCGTCGAAAGCGCTCAGATCACCGATGAAGCGCAAGCGCACGCCGTTGCTGTGCAACTCGTCCACTTCCTTGTCCAACGCGCGGACGAACAAGCTCATCAGTGCCATGACTTCGTCTGGCGGTCGCTGCCAGTTTTCGCTGGAAAACGCGAATACCGTCAGCGCCTGCACGCCTTCGCGCATGCAGGACTCGATCGCTTCACGTACAGCCTTGCGGCCAGCGTTGTGGCCAAAGCTGCGCGGGCGATGCCGGGCTTTGGCCCAGCGGCCGTTGCCATCCATGACGATGGCGATGTGGCGCGGAACCGTGGGATGTCCTGCTCTATTCAGCACAGGTGTCACCGGCCCTGTCTGTTCGCAGATTTGTGGTGCGCGGACAAAAACAGGGATCCGCCTGTCGAGGAGACGCGCCGCAGATATGTGGACAGACAGGGCCGGCCCCAACGATTGGGAAATTATGATGATGGGGTGATATCCAGAAGGCGCGCATGCGGTAGCGCGCGGCTTGCCAAGGCAGCCAGCCTTGCCTGCGCCACGCACTTCCACCTGCGAACCTTCTGGATATCATGCCGCCTGCGCTGAATAGATCAGGACATCCCTTGGCCTCGGCGCCGGACATGGGGGTTGCGATGGCGCTCAGAGCGCCATCAGCTCCTCTTCCTTGGCCTTGACCACGGCGTCGACGTCTTTCACCGAGCGATCGGTGAACTTCTGGATCTCGTCGTCGGCGCGGCGCTCGTCGTCCTCGGTGATCAGCTTTTCCTTCAGCAGATCCTTGATCTGCTGAAGTGCGTCACGACGTACGTTGCGGATCGCGATTTTCGCATTCTCACCTTCATGGCCGACGTGCTTGGCCAGCTCACGGCGACGCTCTTCGGTGAGCGGCGGCATGTTCAGGCGAATCACAGTGCCGGCGGTGGTTGGCGTAACGCCGAGATCCGACGCCATCAAGGCCTTCTCAATCGGCGCGACCATGGGCTTTTCCCACGGCGTGATGATGATGGTCCGTGCATCGGCGAGAGAGACCGAGGCGACCTGGGTCAGCGGCATGTCCGCGCCGTAATAGGACACCTTGATGTTATCGACCAGCGCCGTACTGGCGCGACCCGTGCGAATACGGGTGAGATCGTGCTTGAGCGAGTCGATGCTCTTGCCCATGCGGGTCTGGGCATCAGTCTTGATGTCGTTGATCATGAAACGTTTCCCGGTGAATCTGGCAAGCGGATGATTATAGCAGCCGGGTTATGGCGAGCTGTATGCGTTGAAGCGAGAGGCGAGTGCGTCGCTCAGCCGCCGTCAACCAGGGTACCGATCGGCTCGCCATGCATGATGCGCATCAGGTTGCCTGGCACGGTCATGTCGTAAATGCGCAGCGGCATGTCATGGTCACGGCAGAGCGAGATGGCGGCGGTATCCATGACCGCCAACTTGCGCTCGATCACTTCATCGTAATCGAGCCTGTCGTAGCGAACCGCGTCGCTGTGCTTGGCCGGATCGGCGGTGTATACGCCATCGACCTTGGTCGCCTTGAGCAACAGGTCGGCACCGATTTCAACCGCGCGTAACGCAGCTGCGGAGTCGGTGGTGAAAAATGGGTTGCCGATGCCGGCGGCGAACAGCACCACGCGGCCCTTTTCGAGATGGCGGATGGCGCGGCGGCGCACGAAATCCTCGCTGACGTCGTGAATCTGGATGGCACTCATGACGCGGGCGATGCCGTTGCGCTTTTCGATCGCGTCCTGCATCGCCAGCGCGTTCATTACCGTGGCCAACATGCCCATGTGGTCGCCGGTGACGCGATCCATACCGGCCGCGGCGAGCCCGGCACCGCGGAAGATGTTGCCACCGCCAATGACTACACCGATTTCCACGCCGGCGCGCTGGACCTCGATGATCTCGTCGGCCAATCGGCCGATGACTTTGGGGTCAATGCCGTAGTCGGCCTGGCCCATCAGTGCTTCACCGGACAATTTGAGCAGGATACGGCCGTAATTCAGCGGGGTGCTCATGGAATCTCCGGATTATGTGTGGCAAAACAGCTGCATTGTACTGGCTGCTGGAAGTGGCTGGGAGAGCGTTTGCCACGTTGCGATTTATTTGTGTCGACTATTCGCTATACAGATGTAAAAAAGCCGCGGTTCCCCGCGGCTTTTTTGATGCTTGCCGAATGACGTTAAAACTCAGGCCAGGCCGGCCTGCTTCATCACTTCAGCGTGGAAATCCTCTTCCACTTTCTCGATGCCTTCGCCGACGGCCAGACGCACGACCGTGACAACGTCCGCGCCTTCCTTCTTCAGCGCTTCGGCCACCGTGGTGTTGGTATCCAGCACGTAGGGCTGGCCGAGCAGGGTGACTTCGGAGACGATCTTGTTGATCTTGCCGGCGATGATCTTTTCCAGGATTTCGGCCGGCTTGGCCTTGTCCTTTTCGGTCATCTGGCTCAGCGCGATGTCTTTTTCCTTGGCGACGAAATCAGCCGGTACGTCCTCGGCACGGATATGCGCCGGGTTCATGGCGGCGACGTGCATCGCAATACCCTTGGCCAACTCTTCGGAGCCGCCCTTGAGCGACACCAACACGCCGATGCGGCCACCGTGGATGTAACTGCCGATCACGTTGTCGCTCTCGACGCGAGCCATGCGGCGCACGTCGATCTTCTCGCCGATGGTGGCGATCAGGGTCTTGGCCGCTTCTTCGACATTGCTGGCGCCCGGGTAGGCAGCCGCCTTCAAGGCATCGACATCCGCTGCGCCGGATTTCAGGGCGATGTCGGCGACGGTGTCGGTGAATTTCAGGAAGCTGGCGTCTTTGCCGACGAAATCAGTTTCGCAGTTGATCTCGACCAGTACGGCGGTCTTGCCGGCCTGGGCGGCCACGATGCGGCCTTCGGCAGCGACGCGGCTGGCTTTCTTGTCGGCCTTGGACAGGCCGGACTTGCGCAGCCATTCCATCGCGGTGTCGATGTCGCCGTTGTTCTCGACCAGGGCCTTCTTGCATTCCATCATGCCGGCGCCGGATCGCTCGCGCAGTTCCTTGACCAGTTGGGCGGAAATAGTGCTCATGGGTAGTCCTCCAAAAATTTGGATACGCCGCAACGGTTGCCCGCTGCGGCGCGAATATTTCTAGGGTGTCGCGACGGCGCGAAGCCGTCGCTGCACTGGCTTACTTCGCTGAGGCGCCGTCGCGCGGGCCACGACCACCATCGCGACCACCATCGCGACGCGGAGCGCCGGCACCCTTCTTGGGAGCGGCATCACGGCGCGGGGCGGCCGGCTTGCGGTCCACCTTGGCGATCGGATTGCCTTCCTCGTCGAGCTCAACGAAATCGTTGGCATCGCCTTGGACAGCAGCCGGCGCAGCGGCCTTGCCTTCCAGGATCGAGTCGGCGGCGGCGCGGGCGTACAGCTGGATGGCGCGGATGGCGTCATCGTTGCCCGGGATGGCGTAATCGACCAGCTCCGGGTTGTAGTTGGTGTCAACCACGGCGATCACCGGGATGCCGAGCTTCTTGGCTTCCTGCACGGCGATGTCTTCATGGCCGATGTCGACCACGAACAGCGCGTCGGGCAGGCGGTTCATGTCCTTGATGCCGCCCAGCGAAGCCTGCAGCTTGTCGCGCTCACGGCGACGGGACAGCACTTCGTGCTTGACCAGCTTCTCGAACGAACCGTCGGTCTCGGCAGCTTCGAGCTCTTTCAGGCGCGATACGGACTGTTTGACAGTGCGGAAGTTGGTCAGCATGCCGCCGAGCCAGCGCGAGGTGACATACGGCATACCGGCGCGCGCGGCCTCTTCAGCCAACGGCTCGCGAGCCGAACGCTTGGTGCCGACGAACAGGATGGTGCCGCGCTTCTGCGCCAGCGCCGACAGGAAATTCATCGCGTCGGTGAACAGCGGCAGGGTCTTTTCCAGATTGATGATGTGGATCTTGCCGCGGGCGCCGAAGATGTATGGAGCCATCTTGGGGTTCCAGTAACGAGTTTGGTGACCGAAATGGACGCCGGCTTCGAGCATTTGACGCATGGTGACTTGTGCCATGGTGAAACTCCTTGCAATGACCTTGTGAGGTCTGGGGGTTGGGACCTCCACGTACCCCCGACTTCGACCGCGAACGTCCCATATAGTGGAGGGATCGAGCGCAGCACCCCGAAGGCGGTGCCGATACGTGTGTGGCGTTGGTTGGGTATTGAACCGCTGGGCGGTTACAATCCCGGTACGCTTTGCGCTGCGCAGATCCAATGAAACGGCTACGTCAGGTCAGCAAAACTCCCGAATTATAGCCGGTGCGCCGGCAGTGCAGCAAGTTGTGGCGATTCATTGGTTGAACCGCCGTACTTGAGGCGCCATCTAGGCATGACTATGGCCATTACCCTCAAAAATTCCGAAGACCTCGAAGGCATGCGCGTCGCGGGCAAACTGGCCGCCGATGTGCTTGCCATGCTCAAGGATCACGTCAAGCCCGGTGTGACCACCGAAGAGCTTGATCGTCTCGCCCACGACTATATTGTCAACGTGCAGCAGGCGATTCCGGCCAATGTCGGCTATCACGGCTTTCCGAAGACGCTGTGTGCCTCGGTCAACCACGTGATCTGCCATGGCATTCCGAACGAGGGCAAGGTGCTGAAGGATGGCGATATCGTCAATCTGGACGTCACCGTGATCAAGGACGGCTGGCACGGTGATACCAGCCGCATGTATTTCGTCGGCACGCCTTCGGTGCTGGCCAAGCGGCTGGTCGATACGACCTTCGAAGCGATGATGAACGGCATCAAGGCCGTGCGCCCCGGCGCCACACTGGGCGATGTCGGTCATGCGATCCAGCAGCATGCCGAGGCTGCGGGTTTCAGCGTAGTGCGCGAGTACTGCGGCCATGGCATCGGCAAGGTTTACCACGACGAGCCGCAGGTCCTGCATTACGGCAAGCCGGGCGCTGGCGTCGAATTGAAGAAAGGCATGACCTTCACCATCGAGCCGATGATCAACGCCGGCAAGCCGCAGACCCGCCAGTTGCCGGACGGCTGGACCGTAGTGACCAAGGATCACTCGCTCTCGGCACAGTGGGAACACACCATCGCAGTCACGGACGATGGTTTCGAGATACTCACGGCGTGGCCCGACGCCTGAGTCTCCTGGATGGCTCAGGTAGTGATTACTCCGCATCTGCCTGAGTCATCGAGCCAGGCATGCCTGTCGGTATTCATCGCAGTCATCTGGTTAAGATGAGTCGTTAAAGCCTGCTGTTACCGCTCGCGGACTGTAAAGTTCTCACGGAGCTACGCCCAGATCATGTCGTCGATACGCAGCCTCGCCGCTCTACCGCCGCTGCCGCGCTTGCCGGTGGCTGTGCCGCGGTCTGGTGTTTCGGCCGAAGCGCGTCTGGCATTGCGGCAGCTGCTGGGTGATGTCAATCGCACCCTGACCACGGCCTTTCGCGATGGTGGCGATGCCACATTGCTGGCACGTCGGCGTGGGGAATCGGTGGAACGTGTGGTTGCGCACGTATGGATGGCTTGCCTGGGCGATGTCAGCGGCGCGGCGCTGTTTGCCGTGGGTGGGTTTGGTCGAGGCCTGTTGTTTCCGTATTCGGACGTGGATTTGCTGGCCCTGGTCGAAGCGCCTGCGCCCGCGCGCTTGCGCGCGCTGGAACAGTTTTTCGCCACGCTGTGGGATGTTGGCCTGAAGGTAGGACACGCCGTACGCGATACGGCGCAATGCCGTGATCTGGCATCCAGGGATTTGAGTGTGTTCACCAGCCTGCTGGACGCACGTCGATTGGCCGGTGATCAGCTGTTGGGCGACCGGCTACGCGGAATCATCGACGACCCCGAGCTGTGGCCGACGACAAAATATCTGGCGGCGCGGCTGGCCGAACGCGATGCGCGTCATGCCCGTTACGACGATACGGCCCACAATCTGGAACCCAATCTCAAGGATGGTCCGGGCGGTCTGCGCACGCTCGACGCGCTGCGCTGGCTCGGTCGACGGTTGGCACATGCGAACGGATTTGCTGATCTGGTGACCGAGGGGTTGCTGGACGCCGCGGAGCAACTGGCGCTCGAAGAATCCGAAGCGACGTTGCAACAGTATCGCTACGCCCTGCATCTTGAGGCCGGTCGCGCCGAAGAACGTCTGTTGTTCGATTACCAGCGTGGGCTGGCCACGCGACTGGGCTTCGAGGACGAACACGAAAAAAATCTGGGCGTCGAACAGTTCATGCAGGGCTATTACCGCGCTGCGACCCAGATCGAGCGTCTCGGGGTGCAAGTGGCCGAGCGCTTCGAGGAAATGCTGGAAACACCTCTCGATGCCCAGCCTGCGGGCGTCGACTTTGTGCGTTACGGCACGCGTCTGGCCGCGCGCGATCCGCAGCTTTTCATGCGACGGCCTTCCGCGTTGGTGGACATATTCATCGAGCGGCTCGATCAGCCGGGGGTCATCGGCTTCACTGCCGACACCATGCGTCGCATCCATCAGGCAACCGCTTCGCATGGCGAATTGCTGTCGACCGATCGCGGCGTACTGGATGCATTTCTGATCCTGCTTCGCCGCGGCGCGCCCGCGGTCGACGCCCTGTGGAGCATGAACCGGCACGGCTTGCTGGCGGCGATTCTGCCGGCTTTTGGCATGGTCTTCGGTCGCATGCAGTACGACTTGTTTCATGTCTATACGGTCGATGAGCATACGCTGCGCGTGCTTCGCAACGTGGCGCGTTTTGCGGAGCCGGCGGCAAAAACGGAGTTCCCTGTCGCGTGCCCGATTTGGCGCGCGTTGCCGAAGCCGGAAATTCTGCTGCTGGCGGCGTTGTTTCACGACATCGCGAAAGGTCGTGGCGGCGATCACTCCACGCTTGGCGAAGAAGATGCCCGCACGTTTTGCACGCAGCTGGGCTTGCCTCGTGCCGATACCGAGCGAGTGGCCTGGTTGGTGCGCTGGCATCTGCTGATGAGCACTACCGCACAACGCCAGGATATTACCGATCCCGATGTCGTGCAGCGCTTTGCCGATCTTGTCGACGATCGGGAACGCCTAGGCCAGCTGTATCTGCTGACCATCGCCGACATCATCGGTACGAGTCCGCGCTTGTGGAACGCGTGGAAGGATCGGCTGCTGTCCGATCTGTATACCGCCACTCGATATGCGCTGCGCAGCGATGTAAACCTGCCGCGTGATGCCAATGAACGCGTACGTGAATGCTCCGAACACGCGCTGGCGTTGCTGATGAACGAGGGCTACGCCGAGATCGACGTTGTCCACGTATGGGCTGATTTCCCGCAATTGAGTTTCATGCGTCACCGACCCGAGCAGATCGCCTGGCAAACGCGGGCCATCCTGGTGGCAAACGGCGCAGTTCCGTTGGTGGCTGTACAGCCCTTTTCGGTACGTGGAAGCACCGAGCTGTTTGTTTACACCCCCGATCGCGATGGCCTGTTTGCCACGGTCACCGCCGTGCTGGATCGGCTGCGTTTTTCGGTGATGGAGTCGCGCATCCTCAGTTCGCCGACTGGCATGGCGCTGGACACGTTCCTGTTGCTGGAGGCAGACACGCAGCAGCCGGCCGGCGCGGCGCGGGCTCAGGAACTCCAACAGCGGCTGCAGCGCGAACTGGAACATCCCACCGGAATGCAGCCGTGCAAGCGCAACATGACTCGCCATCAGAAGCACTTCCAGACGCCGCCGCGAATCACCTTCCATGCCGCCGGTGATCGAACCCAGCTCGCGCTGGTCGGCACGGACCGTCCTGGTTTGCTGGCTGCCGTGGCGCAGGTCATGCTCAATACCGAAGTGCGGGTACACGACGCGCGCATCGCGACCTTTGGTGAGCGCGTGGAGGATTTTTTCCAGATCACTGACCGTTACAACGCGCCGTTGATCGCCGTGCAGCAGGAGCGGCTGCTGCAAGCGCTGATGTCCAGCATCGGCCCCGTGCGGGATTGATCGGCATGACGTCCGCGCTATCATCGCGATAGCTGCACATCGCAGCGGCCACTCGCACTCCAGCCATGACCTACACGTTTATAGAAACGCTGCATTTGTTGTTTGTTGTCGCGTGGATGGCAGCGGTTTTTTACTTGCCGCGGATCCTGGTGAACATGGCTGAGACAGTGGGGCAGCCACCGGTGCAGGCACGTTTGCAGCTGATGGGTCGCCGGCTGTATCGCTTCGGTCACATCATGTTTGGTCTCGCTTTCGTCATGGGGCTGACGTTATGGCAAGGCTGGCGCGTGTTTCCCTCTGCGCTACCGAACGTGGTTGGACCGATGCACTGGATCGATGCCAAGGTGACCCTGGTGATCGTGCTGCTGATCTATTTCATCCTGTGCGGACGCATGCTCAAGCGTGCGGCCGCGGGCGGCGCGCTGCCCACGTCGAAAGCGTTGCGCTGGACCAATGAACTACCGGTGCTGCTTCTGCTTGGTGTGCTTTACCTGGCTGTCGCCAAGCCGTTTTGAGATGGCGGCGGGGGCATCGTAGACGAGGTTTGGCCGCGAATTTGCGCTAAACTGATCGCCAACAAAATAACCGACGAGACAAGGTGGCCCGCGCTTTGCGCCGGCCGAGCGTGCGACATGGCAACTACCCGCTACCACCGCTGATTCTCAACGCCTTGTTTTCCAAAAACAGAGGGCGTTATGCCCTTTCTTTTTGTCCACTGTCTGGACGGGTTGCCAAGACAGCCTTCAGGCCAACTTTTTAATCAACGCACGCTTCAAGCGCGAATGCCCAGGTACTCCCATGATTGAAATCACGCTACCCGACGGCAGCAAGCGGCCGTTCGATCACCCCGTTACCGTGCAGGACGTGGCCGCCTCGATTGGCGCCGGTCTGGCCAAGGCGACGCTGGCCGGCAAGGTCGACGGCCAACTGGTCGATGCCGCCTTTCCGATCGGGCATGACGCCAGCCTGCAGATCATCACTGACAAGAGTCCCGAGGCGCTGGATATCCTGCGCCATTCCACCGCGCATCTGATGGGGCAGGCCGTGCAACGCCTTTATCCCGGCGCGCAGGTGACGATCGGTCCGGTGATCGACAACGGCTTTTTCTACGATTTCGCCTACGAGCGACCGTTCACGCCCGACGATCTGCCGAAGATCGAGGCGGAGATGGCCAAGATCGTTGCCGAGCAGCTGCCGGTGACGCGCGACGTCAAATCGCGCGACGAAGCCGTGGCGTTTTTTCGCGGCATGGGCGAGGAGTACAAGGCCGAAATCATTGAGGGTATTCCGGCCGATCAGGCGCTGTCGCTGTATACGCAGGGCGAGTTCACCGACCTGTGCCGTGGCCCGCATGTGCCCAATACCGGCAAGCTGCGCGCGTTCAAGCTGATGAAGGTGGCCGGTGCCTACTGGCGCGGCGATTCCAACAACGCGATGCTGACCCGCATCTACGGCACTGCGTGGCTCAACGACAAGGATTTGAAGGCTTACCTGTTCCAGCTGGAAGAAGCCGAGAAGCGCGACCATCGCAAGATCGGCAAGCAGCTCGACCTGTTCCATCAGCAGGAAGAAAGCCCGGGCATGGTGTTCTGGCACCCCAACGGCTGGGCGATCTGGCAGCAGGTCGAGCAGTACATGCGCAGTGTCTACAAGCGCAGCGGTTATCAGGAAGTGCGCTGCCCGATGGTGCTGGATGTGTCGCTCTGGAAAAAGTCCGGGCACTGGGACAACTACGCCGAGAACATGTTCTTTACCGAGTCGGAAAAGCACACGTATGCATTGAAGCCGATGAACTGCCCTGGCCACGTGCAGGTATTCAACACCGGCCTGCACAGCTATCGCGAACTGCCGATCCGCTACGGTGAATTCGGCGGCTGCCATCGCAACGAGCCATCGGGCGCACTGCACGGCATCATGCGCGTGCGCGCCTTCACGCAGGACGACGGGCATATTTTCTGCACGCCGGAACAGGTGGAAGCCGAGGTCACGGCATTCCATCTGCAGGCCATGAAGGTCTATGCGGACTTCGGCTTTACCGACCTCGCCATCAAGCTGGCGCTGCGACCGGAAAAGCGGATTGGCTCGGACGAATTCTGGGATCGCACCGAGGAAATGTTGCGCCGGGCACTGCGTGCCGCCGGCGTGGAGTGGGAGGAGCTGCCGGGCGAGGGCGCCTTCTACGCGCCCAAGATCGAGTACCACCTGAAGGATTCGATCGGCCGCGCCTGGCAGGTGGGCACCATGCAGGTGGATTTCATGATGCCCGAGCGCCTCGACGCCGAGTACGTGGACGAGCATTCGCAGAAAAAGCACCCGGTGATGCTGCATAGGGCCATCGTCGGCTCGATGGAGCGCTTCATCGGCATCCTGATCGAACATCACGCGGGACTGCTGCCGTCCTGGCTGGCTCCGGTACAGGCGGTGGTGCTCAATATCACTGATGCGCAGGGCGATTATGTCCGGGAAGTGACGCAAACCCTTGTCGATAAAGGTTTCCGGGTGCAGTCCGATTTGCGCAATGAGAAGGTCGGCTATAAAATCCGCGAACATACGATGCAGAAAGTGCCTTATCTGCTCGTGGTCGGTGACCGCGAGAAAGAAACGGGTACCCTAGCCGTGCGTACCCGTTCGGGTGAGGACCTGGGCAGCATGTCGCTGGCCGACTTTGCCGAACGACTGGTGACCGAAACCAAGCGCTGAGCCAAATACTCAGCTTTGGCGGTCAGTTTTTCTTACTTCTTCTGGAGGATCGTGGTATCGCAACCACCGACAACAAAGGCAATCGTCGCAACCTAGAAATCCGTGTGCCACGGGTACGTGTGATTGGTGCCGAAGCCGAACAGCTTGGCATTCTGACCCGCGACGAGGCGCTGGCGCTGGCGCAGGAAGCGGGCATGGACCTGGTCGAGATCCAGCCGAACGGCGATCCGCCGGTCTGCCGCATCATGGATTACGGCAAGTTCAAGTTCGAAGCCCAGAAGAAGGCGCAGGCCGCCAAGAAGAAGCAGAAGCAGGTCGAGATCAAGGAAGTGAAGTTCCGTCCGGTCACGGATGTGGGCGACTACCAGATCAAGCTGCGCAACATGCTGCGTTTCCTTGAGGAAGGGGACAAGGTCAAGGTCACCATCCGCTTCCGTGGCCGCGAGATGTCGCATCAGGATCTGGGCCAGAACCTGGCCAAGAAGATTCAGGAAGACGTCGGCGAGAACGGCCAGATCGAGTCCTTCCCGCGGCTGGAAGGGCGTCAGATGGTCATGATGATCGGCCCCAAGAAGAAGCAGTAAAAGAAAAGGCAGCCTCGGGCTGCCTTTTCCACATGCGGCGGCCTTTGCATGTCTGGCTGGCATCAAACCGGGTTTACCCGTACAATTCGCGGTTCGACCCGCCGGATGGGTCGTGCACCGATCATGGCAGGACGGAAAGCGTGGCCGGATTCCTCGGAGTCCGAGACACCGCCAGATCAGTCAGAAACCGGGGCGCCAACTCAAACAGGCGTTCCCACACAAGGAAACTGTTATGCCCAAGATCAAGACCAACCGGGCGGCGGCGAAGCGTTTTCGCAAGACCGCGTCGGGCAAGATCAAGTGCGGCCACGCCTTCAAGTCACACATCCTGACCAAGAAGTCGACCAAGCGTAAGCGTGGTCTGCGTGCCCCGAATCATCTCAAGGCGTGTGACACCAAGGGTGTAGCGCGCATGTTGCCGTACTTGTAAGACGAGGAGATAAACCATGGCTCGTGTAAAGCGTGGCGTTACCGCCCGTCGTCGTCACAAAAAAGTTATCGGTCGTGCCAAGGGCTATTACAACGCCCGTCGCAAGGTCTTCCGCGTTGCCAACCAGGCCGTCATCAAGGCCGGTCAGTACGCGTATATCGGCCGCAAGCAGCGCAAGCGTCAGTTCCGCGCGCTGTGGATCGTCCGTATCAATGCCGCGGCACGCATGTTCGGCCTGTCTTACAGCCGCCTGATCAATGGCCTGACCAAGGCCGGTATCGAAGTCGACCGTAAGGTATTGGCTGACATCGCCGTGCACGACATCAAGGCCTTTGAAGTGATCGCCGAGAAAGCCAAGGCCAGTCTGGCCGCTTGATCGTCGGGCGCTTCGGCGCCAGCGCGATATGATGCAAAGCAAGCGGGGAAGAGGCCAAAACCTCTTCCCCCTTTCGTTTCTGGAATACGGTGTTTGTGGAACGCGGTTGTTGGGGAATTCGCGGATCTGGTTATTGGATCCATTGACTAGGTAATACCGGAGTCGCATTGATGGACGACCTGGAAAGCCGCGCCGCGCAGGCGCTGGCCGAAATCGACAAAGCCGATACGCTCGAGGTGCTCGATGCGCTGCGCGTCGGCCTGTTGGGCAAGAGCGGTATCGTCACCGCTGCATTGAAAGAACTCGGTGCGCTGGCACCGGACGCGCGCAAGGCGCGCGGTGCCGAGGTCAACGCGGTCAAGGACCGTCTGGCCGATGCGCTGGCAGCGCGCAAGCAGATGTTGGAGCAGGTCGAGCTGGATCGCCGGCTGGCATCGGAGAAGCTGGATATCAGTCTTCCTGGTCGTGATGGCGAGCGCGGCGGTATCCATCCGATCACCCGTGCGCTGGAACGCATTGCGTCGATCTTCTCGCGGTTGGGCTACCAGCGCGCCGATGGTCCCGAGATCGAGGACGACTGGCACAACTTCGAGGCACTGAATTTTCCACCGCATCATCCGGCGCGCGCGATGCACGACACTTTTTACTTTGGTGACGGCCGTTTGCTGCGCACGCATACCTCGCCGGTACAGATTCGCTCGATGAAGGACAGGCAGCCGCCGATCCGCATCATTGCGCCTGGCAAGGTCTATCGCAGCGATTCGGATCAGACCCACTCGCCGATGTTCCATCAGATCGAAGGTCTGTTGATCGACGAAACCTCCAGCTTTGCCGATCTCAAAGGCACGTTGGCCGAATTCATCCGCGCGTTTTTCGAACGCGACTTCGAGATGCGTTTTCGTCCTAGCTACTTCCCGTTTACCGAACCGTCGGCCGAAGTCGATATTCGCTGGGATGCCGAGGACGGCTCCACGCGCTGGCTCGAAGTGCTGGGCTGCGGCATGGTGCATCCGAACGTGCTGAAAAACTGCGGTATCGATCCGGAGCGTTACACCGGCTTCGCATTCGGCCTGGGTGTGGAACGCTTCGCGATGCTGCGTTACGGCGTGTCCGATCTGCGTGCGTTCTTCGAGAACGATCTGCGCTTCCTCAAGCAGTTTGCCTAAAGCATTAAAGGGACGGCAGATGAGGGGCGAGTAGTGAGGGCTTTAGCACTGCCGCTGACGCAAGGTTGGATTCTGCGTCCTTGCTACTCGTCTCTCGACCGGCTCTTCGAACACAGTGAGTATCTATGAAATTCTCCGAAAACTGGCTGCGTGAACTTGTCGAGATCAAAGCTGGCCGCGTAGAGCTTGCTCACGCGCTGACCATGGCCGGGCTTGAGGTCGAAGAGTTGACGGCGCTTGGTGAAAGCCTCAGCGGCGTCGTTGTGGCCGAGATCGTCGCTGCCGAAAAGCATCCTGAGGCGGACCGTTTGCAGATTTGCAAAGTCGATGCGGGGCGGGGCGAGACGCTGCAGATCGTCTGCGGAGCGCCGAACGCGCGCGTCGGTATCAAGGTTCCGCTGGCCAAGGTCGGTGCGAGCCTGCCCAACGGCATCGCGATCAAGGCGGCGAAGCTGCGTGGGGTGGAATCGTTTGGCATGCTTTGTTCGGCGAAAGAGCTGGATCTTGACGCCGATGCGTCCGGCTTGTTGGAGCTACCGGTCGATGCGCCCGTTGGTAAACCACTGGCGGATTATCTTGGCCTGCCCGATGCCAGCTTCGAATTGAAGCTTACGCCGAACCGCCCTGATTGCCTCGGCCTGGTTGGTCTGGCTCACGATGTGGCCGCGTTGTTCGGCAGTGCCGTGAAGGTCAATGATCAGACAGCTGCTCCGATAACGAGTAATGCGCGCCGTGGTATTCGTCTCGAGGCTGGCAGAGATGCACCACGTTATCTGGGGCGCATCGTCGAGGGCATTGACCCGGCAGCGCGTAGTCCACTGTGGCTTGCCGAACGTTTGCGTCGCTCCGGTTTGCGCTCAATCAGCGCTGTTGTCGATATCACCGCCTACGTGATGCTGGAGCTGGGTCAGCCGATGCATGCGTTCGATAACGACAAGCTTCAAGGCGACATCGTTGTGCGCCACGCGCAGGCGGGTGAAACGTTGAAGCTGCTTGATGGCAGCGAGGCCAAGCTTGACGAAAAGTTTGTGCTGATCGCCGACGAGAACAATGCGTTGGCAGTTGCCGGTGTGATGGGCGGTTTTGATTCGCGCGTTACCGACGCCACGCAGAACGTATTCCTGGAGTCTGCCCATTTTGTGCCGGCCGCGATCATGGGCCGCGCGCGCAAACTGGGTTTGCATACCGATGCTTCGCACCGCTTCGAGCGTGGCGTCGATCCCGAGCTACCGCTGCGTGCGCTGGAGCGTGCCACCGAGCTGCTGCTGTCGATTGCTGGCGGCAACGCTGGTCCTGTGCTGGTCGCCGAAAACCTTGCCGATCTGCCGCAGCCTGTCGCGGTAACGCTGCGTCGTTCGCGCCTGCAACGCGTGCTCGGCGTTGAAGTCGCTGACGCCGAAGTGGCGCGCATTTTTATCGCGCTAGGCATGCGGGTCGAGTCGAATGGCGAAGGCTGGAGCATCACCGCGCCGAGCAGTCGCTTCGACATCGAGCGCGAAGAAGATCTGATCGAAGAGATCGCGCGTATCTTCGGCTACGACAATATACCCACGCATACGCCAACCGGCGCCCTGGTGCTGGCGGTTGAGCCAGAGGCGCGCATCAACGAACTGGCGTTGCGCGAGCAGCTGGCGGCACGTGGCTATTACGAAGCGGTGAATCTGTCGTTCGTGGCGGCGGATCTGCTGGCGCAGTGGGGTTTTACTGATCGGCTCGTACCGCTGGCCAATCCGTTGTCCGCGGATCTGGCGATCATGCGGCCATCGCTATTGCCAGGTTTGATCGAAGCCTTGCGTCACAATCGGGCAAGGCAGCAAGAGCGGGTGCGTCTGTTCGAAGTGGCGCGAGTATTTGAAGCGGGCAACCCGCCGGTCGAAACGCCTAGCGTGGCCATCGTCGCCTGCGGCAACGCTCGTGCGGAGCAGTGGGGCGAGCCGTCGCGGCCGCTCGACTTTCACGACATCAAGGGTGATCTCGATACCTTGATCGCATGGGGTGGTGAACCGGGACGCTGGTCGGTGCACGCGGACGGCTTGCCGGGCTGGCTGCATCCAGGCCGCTCGGCACGCGTGGTACGTGATGGCGAAACGGTGGGGTATCTGGGTGCCTTGCATCCGCAACTGGCCAAGGCGCTCGATCTGGGCGCCGACGTGCACGTGCTGGAGCTGGCGCTGGAACCGGTACTGGCGCGACGCCTGCCGAAAGCCCAGCCGATATCGCGATTTCCTGCGGTCCGCCGCGATATCGCGATGGATCTGCCCGAAGAAGTCAGCTGGTCGCAGATCGAGCAAATAGTCCGCATCACGCTGGGTACGCGGCTGCAGGAACTGCAGCTGTTTGACCGTTATAGCGGAAAAGGTGTCGAAGCCGGCCGAAAAAGTCTCGCTATGGGCTTGATTTTACAGGACGCTTCACGCACCCTTACTGACGACGACGCGGACCGTTGCGTACGAGAAGCGATAGCTGCGTTGGAGCTGACATGCAAGGCAAAGCTGCGAGGATGACATGGCGCTGACCAAGGCGGAGATGGCCGAGCGGCTATTCCTCGAAGTAGGTCTCAACAAGCGTGAAGCGAAGGAATTCGTGGATGCTTACTTTGAGGAAATTCGCGGAGCATTG
The DNA here is from genome assembly GCF_014207185.1 of Rhodanobacter sp. A1T4. Taxonomy (GTDB): domain Bacteria; phylum Pseudomonadota; class Gammaproteobacteria; order Xanthomonadales; family Rhodanobacteraceae; genus Rhodanobacter. Next base: position 426,252 of record NZ_JACHCP010000002.1, on the reverse strand, counting down.
GAAAACGGGGAGCAGGTGAAGTTGTCCGGTTTCGGCAATTTCGATCTGCGTTTGAAAAACCAGCGGCCTGGGCGTAACCCGAAAACCGGTGAGGAGATTCCAATTTCCGCCCGACGTGTGGTGACGTTCCGTCCAGGGCAGAAACTCAAGGTAAGAGTCGAGGGCTATGCTGGACCAAGGGAATAACGACTATGCTGGATCAAGGGAATAACACAGAACTACCTGCCATCCCGGCCAAGCGCTATTTCACCATCGGTGAAGTCGGCGAGTTGTGCGGTGTAAAACCCCATGTGTTGCGTTACTGGGAGCAGGAGTTTCCGGCGCTCAATCCGGTCAAGCGTCGCGGTAATCGTCGCTATTACCAACGACACGACGTGCTGATGATCCGGCAGATCCGTTCGTTGCTGTACGACGAGGGTTTCACTATCACTGGCGCACGTGCGCGGCTTGAAGGTCCGCAGGCGCGCATGGAGGCGAGTATCTCGCACCAGATCGTGCGCCAGGTGCGGATGGAACTGGAAGAAGTGCTGACGCTGTTACGTCGCTGAAATCCATCGCATCGGCAACTACCGGCAATGTCCGGTGAGCTGCTACAATTTCAAACTTGCTGTTTCGTCGGGGCGTAGCGCAGCCTGGTAGCGCATCTGCCTGGGGGGCAGAGGGTCGTGGGTTCGAATCCCGCCGCCCCGACCATTACAGTGACTGGTATATAAAAAAGCGCCCTCGGGCGCTTTTTTATTGAAAACGTAAAAAGGGGGAACAATAGCGTAGCGGTCTCTGTTTCCGTGCCCGGGTTAGCTCAATAAAGCACCCGGCTGCGCAGCGTCCCCGGTATCGCCGCCAGCTGACTCTTCAAGGCCGTGGCCTGGGCTTCGTCGGCGGTGACGTCGATCACGACGTAACCGACCTCGCTGTCGGTCTGCAGGAACTGTGCGTCGACGTTCATGTTGCCACTTGAGAACAGCTCGTTGATGCGCGCGAGCATGCCGGGCACGTTACGGTGGATATGCAGCAAGCGATAGCTGTTCGGGTGCTCGGGCAGGGTGACTTCGGGGAAATTTACCGCTGACAAGGTCGAGCCGTTGTCGCTGTAGCGGATCAACTTGCTGGCGACTTCGATGCCGATATTGTCCTGCGCTTCCAGTGTGCTGCCGCCGATATGCGGAGTCAGGATGACGTTGTCCATGCCGACCAGTGGGGAGACGAACGCATCGTCGTTACCCTTCGGCTCGATCGGGAATACATCGACCGCGGCACCGGCAAGGTGACCCGCGCGCAGCGCTTCGGCCAGCGCGTCGATATCCACCACGGTGCCGCGCGAGGCGTTGATCAACATCGCGCCGGCATGCATCTTCGCCAGCTGTTCCACACCGATCATCATCTGCGTCGCTGGTGTTTCCGGTACGTGCAGGGTCACAACGTCGGCGCGTTCCAGCAGCTCGTCCATGCTGTGCACGGCACGCGCATTGCCCAGCGACAACTTGGCTTCAATGTCATAAAAGATCACCCGCATACCCAACCCCTCGGCCAACACGCCGACCTGGGTGCCGATATGCCCGTAGCCGACGATGCCGAGCACCTTGTCGCGCGTTTCGAAGCTTCCGGCGGCGGACTTGGTCCAGCCGCCGCGATGGCATAGCGCGTTCTTCTGCGGGATGCCACGCAACAGCATGATCGCCTCGGCGATGACTAGTTCCGCGACACTTCGAGTATTCGAGTAGGGCGCGTTGAATACCGGAATGCCTAGCTTGCGCGCGGCGCCGAGATCGACCTGATTGGTACCGATACAGAAGCAACCCACCGCGATCAGCCGCTTGGCGTGCGTCAGCACGTCTTCGCTGAGCTGGGTGCGCGAGCGGATGCCGACGATATGCGCATCGGCGATACGCTGCTTCAGCTCGGCATCGGGCAGTGATTTCGTGTGCAGCTCGACATGGCTATAGCCCGCCCGATGAAAAACCTCGACGCCGCTGGCACTGACGCCCTCAAGCAACAGCACATTGATGTCTTGGCGGGGATACGAGGTTTGCATTGCAGCCTTCCACACAGATGAGAGGGCTTACTATGCCAGAGCGCAGCAGGTCGTGTGGCAATGCAGCACTGGACGCGATGGCAGGCGGCTGGCAGGCTCTGTGGATCCTTTGGAGCCCCGCATGTCCGATAGTCCGCTCGCCGAACTGGTCCAACGCCTACCCGAACTACGCCTGCTGACCGAGCCGGGCGATCTGGAGCATTACGGCCGCGACTGGACCCGCCGATGGACGCCCACGCCGTTGGCCATCGCGCTGCCGTCGAGCGTTGATGAAGTGCAGGCAATCGTGTGCTGGGCCAACGAATTGAATGTTGCGCTGGTGCCTTCCGGCGGGCGCACCGGTCTATCCGGCGGCGCGGTGGCGGCCAACGGTGAGCTGGTGTTGAGCCTGGAACGGATGAATCGCGTACTCGATTTCAATGCGGTGGATCGCACGCTCACCGTACAGCCGGGCATCACCCTGCAGGCCGTGCACGATGCCGCGCGCGGAAATGGCTTGTTATATCCCGTCGATTTTGCCGCCCGCGGTTCGTGCTCGATCGGCGGCAATATCGCCACCAATGCAGGCGGCATTCGGGTAATCCGCTATGGCAACACGCGCGAGTGGATCGCGGCGTTGAAAGTCGTTACAGGCAATGGTGAACTACTCGAACTCAACCGCGGCCTGATCAAGAACTCCAGCGGCTACGACTTTCGCCAGCTGATGATCGGCTCGGAAGGCACGCTAGGTGTCGTGGTCGAAGCGACATTGAAACTCACCGATCCACCGCCGTTATCGCAGGTCATGTTGCTGGCGCTGCCGGACATGGATGCGTTGATGCAGGTGTTTGCGCTATTCCGTTCGCGACTCTCGTTGCAGGCATTCGAGTTTTTTACCGATCATGCTCTGCACCACGTACTGGCGCACGGCGCGCAACGAGCGATCGACGGCGACTATCCGTATTACGTCGTGACCGAATTCGACGCTGTCGACGAAAAAACGCAGGAGATCGCGTTGGCGACCTTCGAACAGGCGGTGGAAAAGGGCTGGGTCAGCGACGGCGTGCTGGCGCAGAGCGATGCGCAGGCGGCTGCACTATGGCGCTTGCGCGAAGGCATCACCGAAAGCCTCGCGCCGCATCGGCCCTACAAGAACGATGTTTCGGTGAAAGTCAGTGCGGTGCCGGCATTTCTGCACGAGATGCAGGCGTTGCTCACGCACGAGTATCCACAGATCGAGGTGGTCTGGTTCGGCCATATCGGTGATGGCAACCTGCACATCAATGTGCTGCGGCCAGATGATCTCGACGAGGTGGCATTCGTCGCGCAGTGCGATCACGTCACCAGGCTGCTGGCCACCACTCTGCAGAGTCACGGCGGCAGCATCTCGGCTGAACACGGCATCGGACTGGTCAAGCGTGCGTATCTGGAAAGCACCCGCAGCGCAGCAGAAATCATGTTGATGAAAGGCGTGCGCAAAGTGTTCGATCCCAACGGTATTCTTAACCCCGGCAAGCTTTTTATGGACAACTGAGATCAGCTCTGAAGTCCTTGCGTGGTAGCCTTGTGCGCTGAGTTTGCATGCCTCCTGGAGCCTTCATGCCGTCGACATTGCGTTCGCTTTATCCCGAGATCGAGCCCTTCAACAGCGGCACGTTGGCGGTCTCTCCGCTGCACACGCTGTACTACGAGGAGAGTGGCAATCCGAAGGGCAAGCCGGTGGTTTTTTTGCACGGCGGTCCGGGCGGCGGTACCAATCCGAAATGTCGGCGTTTTTTCGATCCAGCCATCTATCGCATCGTGTTGTTCGACCAGCGCGGCTGCGGCAAGTCCACGCCGCATGCGGAACTCACCGACAACACTACCTGGGATCTGGTTGCCGATATCGAGCGGCTACGTACGCATCTCTCGATCGCGCGCTGGCAGGTGTTCGGCGGCTCATGGGGATCGACCCTGGCGCTGGCCTATGCACAGACTCATCCGGACAAGGTGACCGAGCTGGTGCTGCGCGGCATTTTTCTGCTGCGCCGGAAAGAGCTGGAGTGGTTCTATCAAGAGGGCTGCAACTCGCTCTACGCCGATGCGTGGGAAACCTATCGCGATGCGATTCCCGAGGTCGAACGCGCCGACATGATGAGCGCGTATTACCGCCGCCTCACCAGCCCTGATGCGAAGACGCGCGTCGCTGCAGCGCGCGCCTGGTCGGTGTGGGAGGGGGCGACCAGTTATCTTTGGCAGGACCGTACGCACATCGCCTCCAGCGGTGAGGACGAGTTCGCACTGGCCTTTGCTCGTATCGAGTGCCACTACTTCGTCAATGGCGGCTTCCTCGAACACGACGATCAGCTGCTGCGCAACGTCGATCGCATCCGCCATATCCCGGCGGTGATCGTGCAGGGACGCTACGACGTGGTCTGTCCGATGCGTAGCGCCTGGGATCTGCATCGCGCTTGGCCCGAGGCGGATCTGAAGATCGTGCAGGATGCCGGCCACTCGGCGTTCGAGCCAGGGATTACCGATGAGCTGATCAAAGCCACGGACTACTTCCGTAGCTGAGTGGTGGAGCTGCGGCGAGAGTGATCAGACCCATTCGGGTGGAGGCAGAGCCACCCGAATGGGCGGTTCTTTAGAACAACGTCGTGCTGATGGTGAGATACCACTGGCGTGGCGCACCCACGTAGTAGGTAGGCGAGCTCTCCGCCGCATCGATGGTCGGACCATAGGGCAAGCTCAGATAGTGACGATTGAGCAGGTTCAGTGCGTTCAGCGCGATGGTGGTCTTGTGCAGGACGCCGTAGTCCGGCAACTCGTAGCTGGCGCTGCCGTTCAAGGTGAAGTTGGAAGGCACGCGATCGGTGTTCATGAAGTCACCGTATTCGCTGCCGGTGAACTTGCCGTTGAGGTTCAACACTAATCCGCGATCAGCCCAGCGCGTACCCAGATAAACCATGTTGCGCGGCGTACCAGGGAATTGCTTGCCCGCGGTCGCATAGGAGGCCGCCTCCACGCTGCCACCGCTGAGGTCGGTGCCGGCCGGCAGGTTCAGATCATCCTTCACCTTGGACTGCGTGTAGGTGTAGGAGCTGTACAGGCTCAGGCCGTGGCCAAGATCCAGGTTGCCCTCTGTATTCACACCCGCCATGCGCACCGGCCCGGCGTTGATGTAATAGGACACGTAGGTGTTGTAATCGGTGCCCGAAGCCGTGCGGTTGCCCATGTTGGACAGATAGGCGTTGGTATTCAAGGTCAACGGACCATCGGTGAAGCGCCAGCCGATTTCGTTCGACCAGGCACTTTCCGGCATCGGTGGGGGCAGGCCGAGCAGGCTGTTGCCGAAGGTGGATGAATCCTGCGGTGCGCGGAAGGTGCGGGTGAGGCTGTAGTAGATTTGGTTGTTCTCATCCGGTCGCCACGACGCGCCGAGTGTCGGCAGGAAGCGGTGGTAACGCTCGTCCGAATTGACGTTGTAGGCCCAGTCAGCTGGATCGGGATTGTTCGGATACATCACGAACTGGTTCTGACGCTGGGTATCCAGATAGGCCACGCCGGCGTTGAAGGTCCATTGCTCGGTGGGATTCCAGCTGTCTTCCACGAAGACTTTTTTGACCGTCGTGAGGTCGGATTCCCCATTGTTGATCCACGGCAAGCCGTTGCTATACGTCAGCAGATTCTTGTCGCCCCAGATCGATGCCGGCGTGCCGGTGTTCGGATCGACGTACATGGCCGGATAGTCTTCGGTCTGACGCGAACGCTCGTACCAGAAGCCCCAGGCCAGCGTGTTGTCCAAGCCCAGGTTCAGCGTGAACTTGGCATTGATACCCGGGCGATAGGTGTAACCACGGAAAGCTTCCAGCACGCTGTAGTACGGGCCGGCGGAATACTGATTCGCCTGCACCGGTGAGGTGCCGGTGCTGCTCAACGGCAGGAAGCCGGAGTAAGTGCCAGTGCCGCCGCCATACTGAAAATACGGAATCACCGACAGCGACAGATCCGGCGTGATCTTGAACTCGCCGTCCAGGCTCGCCACGTAGGAGATCCAGGGGTTCTGGAACAGCTTGTAGTAATTCTCTTGTGCAGCGGAAGCTGCCGTGCCGCCGAAAGCTTCATCGGAGGAAAAACCACCGGCCGGCGTCGGTGCCCACGTGGTGAGGTAGTCGACGTTGTGATCCTCGGCGAACTGCGCCTTGGTCGGATACAGGTAATCGTAGTTGCGCTCGTGGTTGTAATTGAGGTTGAAGGTGATGCTGTTGTTGTCGTCGATCTTCCACACGGACTTGGCCTGGATGCGATGGATCTGATCCTGGCCCGCGCCACGCCACTTGTCGTCGGAGTCCTGCGACACCGAGATCCAGCTGCTCACCGGACCGATATCGCCCGTGTTCAGGCGTACGAACGTACTGCGCGCATCATCGCTACCGAAGGTCTGACCGAAGAACACGTTGAAGTCACTGGTGGGCGCCTTGGTGACGAAGCTGATGTGGCCACCAACGGCGCCAAGGTCCGGCATATCCAGATCGGCCGAACCCGGCGACACTGTGATCGATTCGTAGTTGCGCGCTTCGCCATATTCGGAAGCGTAAGGCGCGTAGTTGCCCGCATCGTTCACCGGCACACCGTCCAGCGTCACGCCTATCTCGCTCGCGTTGAAACCGCGGATGGTGTAGCTGCTGGCGTCGGTCAGACCAAAACCGTCGCTGGAGGCGGAATTGACACCCGGCACACTATTGATCATCTGCGTGTAGTCGGCGGTGATCGGTACTTCGGCAATCGCCTGCGCGGTGATCGTGGATACCTGCTTGGGCTGATCCTGCTCGGCCATGCGGCCACCGGCCAGGGCTCGCGCACTCACGTTGATCGAGGAGAGCGTAGTGCTTTTGGGCGGTTTGGCGACTGTCTTCGTATCGCTCGACGTCGCATCGCTGTCCGTGGCTTGTTGCGGGTTGTTCACGACCGAAGGCGGGTCGAGGGCGTGCGCGGCGCCGCTTGTTCCCAGGGCGAAGGCCAGGGCCAGCCAGAGAATGTTTTTATGGTGTCGGTTGGTCGCGGTATTCATGCGTGGTCGATCCCCTTCCCCTGAACAGGTGACGAAATAGCCGAGGTGCCATCGCAGTGGCTCCCTGGACGAATATTGGATTTATCTGAAACATCCCGAAACCGCGTTATGGCGCAGTCTCTTCGTACCATCCATAGCGATGGATACCCTTTGGTCGGACCGGCCAACGTGGCAGGTGGACAATGTCTTTCATGTTGCGTTGCAATAAAATTTTTACCGGATTGACATGCGCTTGTCCAGCAAACGATTTATTGCCGCGCGATGGGCAATAAATTACGAATTCAATCCTGACAAATAGCTCTTTTGTTGCATTGCGCAAAATTTTGGCATCTGTCGCCTAGCTGGGTGCGGATTGTGTCCGCGCAGCATCTGAGTCGGGCCGGTGGGCGATGATCAGCCTTGGCGGTGGCTGGCGTTTATAGACGGCTCTATCGGGTCGTTGGGAGCCAGTCCGCCAGTGGCGATGCGCGGGTTATGGGCTTACCGGATAAAGCGCTTTCACCCTCCTACAGAGGGCGAGCCACGTTCTGTTGTGTGGGCAATGGCTTGCGCGTGTGGGTACGCGATAGCCGCGAGGTCAGGTTGCGTCGGACAACTGCTTGGTGCCGAAAATCTTGTCGCCCGCGTCGCCGAGGCCGGGCAGGATGTAGCCGTTTTCGTTGAGGTGGTCGTCGATGGCCGCGGTATAGATTTCAATGTCGGGGTGGGCGGCTTCGATGCGCTTGAGTCCTTCGGGAGCGGCAACGAGGAAGATGCCCTTGATGCGTTTGCAGCCGGCGGCCTTGAGCATGTCGACGGTGGCGACGAGAGTGCCGGCGGTGGCGAGCATGGGGTCGACGATGAGGGCGATGCGTTCGTCCATGCGACCGCTGAGTTTTTCGTAGTAGGTCACGGGCTGCAGGGTCTGCTCGTCCCGCTGCAAACCGACCACGCTGACCTTGGCGGCGGGGATCATGCCGAGCACGCCGGGCAGCATGCCAAGGCCGGCGCGCAGGATCGGCACGATGGTGATTTTCTTGCCCTTGATGCGCTGCACTTGCACCGGGTCGCCAGCCCAGCCAGGGATGGACTCCTCGACGGTTTCCATATCGGCGGTGGCTTCGTAGGTCAGCAGCGCGGCGACTTCGGCGGCCAGCTCGCGGAACTCCTTGGTGCTGATGCCGGCGCGACGCATCAGGCCAAGCTTGTGCTGGATCAGTGGATGGCGGACTTCAACAATTTTCATGCTCGATGCTCTTCGTCAACACGGCGTTCTTTCGCGATTGCCACCGAGCTTAACGAAGCAACCCCGCCTGTGCACCTCGATGTCGGGATACGCAGGCGGGGTTGATGATGCCCACGTGTGTTACGGAGTCGCCGGTGCGCTCTTCAGACACGAACTCATGAAAGTCTTGCGATCGGCACCCGCGAGCGCCTTGGTCTTGGCGTCGGCGTTGCAGCTGGTCATTTTCTGCTGCTGGGTCATTTTTGTCGGCGCAGCCATCGGCGTCGCAGCAGTTTGGCCTTTCAGGCAGCTGCTCATGAAGGTCTTGCGGTCATCGCCTTTCTTGCCGGTAGCGGATTTGTTGCAGTCGCTCATGCGCTGCTGTTGAGGGGTGAGCGTTTTGGCGGCGGGACCGGTCATGCTGGACTGCGGAGACGCAAAGACGGCGCCGACAAAAGCGAAAGCCGCGCTGATAGCCAACAGACGAAGTGACATCGACATCGTGGAGTCCTCCCTAAATGACCGGCGAGCGCCGGCCGCGCCAGTCTATGCCTCTGGCCGGGATACTGGCAGTGGGGGAGTCCTATAATTTTTGCCCTATCCGTCCACACTCTGATGGCGAGGACGAGCAGGTTGCGGCGATGTGTTTCGGAAACCGCCGCAACCCATGTGATCAGGCCGCTTCAGCCCTGGCCTTGCACGGGCCTTCCAGCAGCGCCTTGCGCAGGTGCGCGACGATCAGATCCACTTCGGCACTGGTGACGTTGAAGTGCGGTGTGAAGCGTAGCGAATTGACGCCGCCGTGGATCACGCCAACGCCTCGCTCGCGCATGTATTCCTCGGTCGAGCCGGCGCCGTAGCATTTGTAGTCCGGTGACAGCTCGCAGGAAAACAGCAGGCCGGTACCCTGTACCTTGGTGATCATGCCACCGAGCTCGTTCTTCAGGGCATTGAGCTTGTCGATGAATTCCCGACCGCGCTCGCGGATGTTGGTGCGCAGGGCCTCGTCCAGCAGGCCAAGGGCAGCGCAGGCGACATCCAGCGCGCGCGGGTTGGCGGTCATCGTGTTGCCGTAGATGCCCTTGCGATACAGCGCTGCGGTGCGTTCGGTCACGGCCAGCACGGACATCGGATACTGCCCACCGTTGAGCGCCTTGGAATAGGTTTCCATGTCCGGCGCTTCGAAGTGCTGGAAGCCTGGGTAATCCACGATCGACAGTACGCCGTGCGCGCGCAGGCCGGCCTGGATCGAGTCGACCAGCAGCAGGGTTCCGTGAGCTTTCGTCAGCGCACGGGCGGCGGCATAGAACTCCGGCGTCACGGCGCGGCCGGGGTCGCCTTCGCCCATCACGGGTTCCAGGAACATCGCCTCGATATGCCAGCCGTTCTGATCGGCCTCGGCAAAGGTTTTCTTCAACTGCTCGACGTTGTACGGCTCTACGATCAGCAGCTCATCGTTGTGAAACTTGAAGCTGCCGAGATGTTGCAGGTACGTCTTGCGGGTCGAGTCGGAATATAGCGCCGGCAATTCGGTGCGGCCGTGAAACGCGCCGCGCACGGCAATGCGCTTGATCGCACGGCCAGCATGCGGACCACCTTCATCGGTCATCAGCTTGGTGTTGACGTCGGCCAGACGGCCAGCAAGGCTCACGCTCTCGGAGCCCGAATTCAAGCACATGATGTGCGTGTACGGGCTGCCGCTGCGGGTGTGGCCGAGCTCGCGCTGCAAGGCCGCGCTTAGCCGAAGCTGGGCTACGCTGGGCGTCATCACGTTGGCCATCACTTGCGGCTTCGCCATCGCCGCAGCGATGGCGGGATGGTTGTGGCCAAAACCGAGCATGCCGTAGCCGCCGTTGTCATGCAGCACAGCGCCCTTCAGCGTGACTACCCACGGGCCGCTGGCGGCGGCGGGCAGGTACGGGTTGATCGCGTCATCGGGATAGAAATTGATGAAGCCGGCCTGTGCCTTGACCAACTGCTCGGCTTCGTCCAGCTTCAGGAAGTCGGCCATGTCGGTGCGCAGCTCGCGATGGCGGGCCACGGCTGCGGCAATCGCTTCGACCAGCTTGGGGTCGCTCGCGGCCATACGTTCGATGCTGGCGTCGTCCAGGCCGGCGGTACGCGGCTTGCCGCCGAATTCGCGCAGTTCGCGCAGCTGTTCAATCATTCGCATGACGCTTCTCCTCGCCCCGTCGGCGCCTCGCTCCTAACGCAAAGCAGGCCGCCAGGTTTTTGAATTTCGATCCGAACGCCGGGGTTGGGCTTGCCGCACCGAAACGGTTGCGCATTCCCAGGCCCTATTCGCAGGCCTTGAACCCTCTGGTGCACCGCCGCACAAGGGCTGGCGGGCATAGGCAGATGAAGAGCATAGCGCGAGCCCGGATTCTCCGGTACCCCCATAGAGCCTGCTCACGATCTCCACGTAGCCCGTGTTGAGCCATGGCAGCCGTCGTGTGGTTGTGCGTGGTTTACACCTTTCTCGGTGCGCAGCGTCTGATTGGTCGTCAGGTTTAACCGCGCACTGAGAAAGGTGCAAGCACTGCTGCCGGGTGGCTGCCACGACTCAACCCTTCGGGCCGGGTCGGTTTGCCCCCAGGCCGGCGTCATCACTCGGTTGTGTACGGACGTACACGCCCTCCTTCTTCCTTGCCCTGCGCGCAAACCGCTCCCGGCGCGGGCCACGTGGGGATCGTGAACAGGCTCTTACATGACGGCTGTCACCCGCAATCACTGACGCCAGCGACTGCCGGCCATCCGCGGCGACGCGCAGCATGAGCAGCACAAGAGGAGCCCTCATGTCACTCACGACCACATCGATCGCACGCCTCGACGGCGCTATCAAAACCTACGGCCGACTGACCGCGCTTGACGGGGCCAACCTGCAGATCGGCCGCGGTGAACTGCTGGCGCTGCTCGGTCCCAATGGTGCCGGCAAGACCACGGCCATCGCGCTGCTGTTGGGACTGATCCGCGCCGACGCCGGCACGGTCGAGCTGTTTGGGCGGGATCCGCAACAGATCGAGGCGCGCCGCCGCATCGGCGTGATGCTGCAGAACGCCGTGCTGCCGCCCACGTTACGGGTTGGCGAACTGTTGCGGCTCACGGCCAGCTATTACCCGTCGCCGCGCCCGCTGGCCGAAACCGCCGAACTGGCTGGCATCGGCGAGTTGCTGAAGCGGCCTTACGCGAAACTCTCCGGCGGCCAGCAGCGCAGCGTGCAGTTTGCGCTGGCGCTGTGCGGCCGTCCCGAGCTGCTATTTCTCGATGAGCCCACTGTCGGCATGGATATCGATGCGCGGCAGAAGCTGTGGTCGGCGATCCGTCGCCTGATCGCCGAAGGTTGCGCCGTGCTGCTCACCACGCACTACCTGGAAGAGGCCGAAGTGCTGGCTGATCGGGTCTGCGTCATGGCACATGGTCGGATGATCCATGAGGGCACCGTCGACGAGTTGCGTGCGCGGGTCGCATTGAAGCGCATTCGCTGTGTCACGGGAACGTCCATCGAAAAAGTACGCGGCTGGCCGGATGTCGCCGAGGCGCGACTGGACGGTGAGCGTCTGCACATCACCACCGCCGACGCCGAGACCGTGGTGCGCCACTTGCTCGGCGCCGATGCGCAGTTGCGCGAACTGGAAGTGCAGCGCGCGGGTCTAGCCGAAGCCTTCACAGAACTCACCCGCGATGCCGACGAGGTATCCGCCACCGACCAGCGCGAGGCTGCCTGAAATGGAAACCGTCATCTCCGTCCTTGCTTCGGAACCCGCTTCGATGTCGCGCGGCCGTGTATTCGGCGCTTATCTGGCCGAGGCGCGCAGCGAGTGCGTGCGCTACATGCGCGCACCAGCCTTCATGCTGCCGATCATGTTGTTCCCGGGTCTGTTCTATCTGGTGTTTGGCGTGCTCATGGTGAAGTCGGAAGGCGCCGACGCTGCGCGATACCTGCTTGCCAGTTACGGCGTGTTCGGTGTGATGAGCCCGGGACTGTTCGGCTTCGGCGTGTCGCTGGCGCTCGAGCGTGACGGCGGCCTGCTGACCTTCAAACGTGCATTGCCGATGCCGCCGGGCGCCTACCTGCTTGGGAAGATGTTGATGGCGATGTGTGCTGCCGCGGTGGTGATCTTGCTGCTGCTGGCACTGTCGCGACTCGCGCACGTGGCACTGTTGCCGACGCAAGCCGGAGCACTGCTTTTGACCGGTGTGCTGGGCGTGCTGCCATTCTGTGCCTTGGGCATGTTTATCGGTACGGTGTTCAAGGGCCAGGGCGCACCCGGCATGCTGCAGCTGATCTACCTGCCGATGTCCTTCCTGTCCGGCCTGTGGTTTCCGCTGCCGATGCTGCCGAAGTTCCTGCAGCAGATCGCGCCGATCTGGCCGAGCTATCACCTGGACAAGATTGCCATGGCGGCGGTGGGCCTCAACAACGAGCCGTTGCTTCCGCACGTGCTGGTGCTGCTCGGTTTCGCGGTCGGCTTCCTGCTGCTGGCGACGCGGCGACTGCGTCGTTATGGTTGAAGTAGCATGGCCGACAATGACGCACCAACGGAAGATCGCCGCATGACGTCCAATCTGCTCGCGAGATGGTTTTCTGCGGCACCTGATTCGGGTTTTGCCGACGACATACGGCAAGGGAAAAATCCATTTACGGATAGCGTGCATTTGCTCTGGTCTTTGTGGATTTTCGTCACGCCGATGTTCGACCACGGCCTGACGGGTTACACACGCCAGTGGCTGCTCATGACGGCCATCACTTATCCGTTGTTCCTGTTCCTGTTCATCAAGGTGCAACTGGTTAGCCGCCAATACGTGCAGTGGTTTCCGCTGGGCATGATTGCACTGTGCTTTGCATCCATGCCGTGGTTTCCGAGTGGTGTGAGCTATCTAGTTTTCGGTTGCATCATGCTCTATCACTGCAAGATGAGACGGCGTCAATACATGGCCGCCTTGTTGGCCATCAACGCTGTCTTCGTGGCGCTTGCCTGGTGGATCGGCTATCCACTGGTAATGATCGTGATCATGCCGGGCACGATCTTCATCATCTGCACCATTGTGATGGTCGAGAGCATCAGTAAGGAGCGCAACGCCATGCTCGCACTGTCGCAGGACGAGGTGCGCCGTCTCGCGGGCCTGGCCGAACGTGAACGCATCGGCCGTGACTTGCACGATCTGCTGGGCCACACGTTGTCGCTGATCACGCTGAAGCTGGAGCTGTCGCGCAAGCTGTTTGATCGTGACAGCGAAGCGGCACGGCGCGAGATGGAAGAGGCGGAAAAGGTCGCGCGCCATGCGCTGGCCGAAGTGCGCAGTGCAGTCAGCGGCATTCGTGCCACGGATCTGGCCGCCGAGCTGGCCTCGGCGCGATTGCTGCTGGAATCGTCGCGTGTGCATTTTGAATACGGTGAGCTGCCAACCGATCTACCAGGTGATATCGAGCGCGGCTTTTCGCTGATCGTGCGAGAAGCGGCCACGAATATCGCGCGCCATGCCGAGGCGAGCTCTGCAAAAATCGACATCATCCGCGAGCATGCCAGCGTGCGCATGCTGATCAGCGACAACGGTCGTGGCGGCATCAACGGTGACGGCAACGGCTTGTGCGGTATGCGCGAGCGCGCGCGAGCGCTGGGCGCCACGCTGATCATCGAGTCGCCGCGTGGCCACGGAACCCGGCTGCGTATTGTGGCGCCGGTGCCGATCCTGCGGCTGGTCGAAACCTCGCGTGTGCCGTCGGACCTGTCGCTTGGAGCGACGTTGAACTCAACCGTTTCAGGAAATCCTGCCGCATGAATCGATTGTCCTCTGCTGCGTTCTGCCCGAACCACGAGGTGTTCGCATGATCCGCATTCTGCTGGCCGAAGATCAGGCCATGGTGCGCGGCGCGCTGTCCGCGCTGCTCAATCTGGAGTCGGATATCGAGGTATTGGGCTCTGCTGCCGATGGCGAGATCGCCTGGCGCGAACTGCAGCGTCTGAAGCCTGACGTGCTGGTTACCGACATTGAAATGCCCGGCCTCACCGGGCTGGAGCTGGCGCAACGCATCCAGCGGCACGCCATGCCGATCAAGGTCATCATCGTGACCACGTTCGCACGTCAGGGCTTTCTGCGCCGCGCGCTCGATGCGGGTGTGGGCGGCTATCTGCTCAAGGATGCGCCTGCCGAAAATCTTGCCGAGGCTCTGCGCACCGTGCATCGTGGCGGTCGCGCCATCGATCCGCAGTTGGCACTCGAAGCGTGGTCTGAAGCCGATCCACTCAACGACCGCGAGCGCCAAGTGCTGCGCCTTGCTGGTGAGGGCCAGTCGGCCGGCGATATCGCTACGCAGCTGAATCTCTCGCATGGCACCGTACGCAATTACCTCTCCGAGGCCATCGGCAAACTCGGCGTGGCCAATCGCATCGAGGCGTATCGGATGGCGCGGCAAAAAGGCTGGCTATAAATAATCCATATCAAATAATTCTGGTTATTTATATAAAGTGCTTGCGATTAAAAATAAACGCGGGTATTCTCCGTCACCTCGCCACTCCCGGCGATAACCGAGTCACCTCTACATGTCATTCCATCTCGCCATTGTTGTTCAGCCAAATACGTTGCCGCTAATGCGCGACGGCGGCCGGCGCGTGCGCTTGGAATATGTAGCAGGAAAAGATTTCGTTCACTCACCAGACTGATCCCACCCAGGGAGATCGGTCACCCCGATCTCCCGAGGCAACGCGAACGCCCTCGGGTCGCCAACCCCGGGGGCGTTTTGTTTTGGCGTTCGCAAGGGAATTCATGAATCGATCAATGTTTATGGAATGCGTTTCGCCCTGAAGCATCCGGCTGCTCCCAGCCGAGGCAGGGGCGCGGCTGCGACGAGCGCCTGTGCGCTGCGTCCCGATGCTTCGGCGCGGGCTGTGCGGAAAACGGATTCAAGGAATGGGACAAGCGCAGCCAAAGTTGCGGCGCGTCTGTCCACACGTATTGCCGGTTGGCGACAGCCGGCAATCAGGAGCATCGAACCAACAGGTTCCCGCGGTATGGGCTCAAGCCCCATCCGGTGCGCGCGGCCATGCCGATAGCGTATGCCAGAGCCTGCCAGGCGATGTTCCGTAAGCTGACGTTAGCTCAGAGGTAGAGCAGCAGCCTCACGGTTGCTGGTCGCCGGTTCGACTCCGGCACGTCAACCACTGGATAGCTCAGATGGGTAGAGCATCGGTCTTATAAACCGACTGTCGCGGGTTCGACTCCCGCTCCAACACCATGACCTGTTACGTCATGACAACAGGAACGAAAGTTCCGACCAGGAAACGCCTCGTGCGTTGCAGGGCATACACGTCATGGAAGGTGATGTGCGTTGCAGGGCAGCGGAGGCGGAGCCAGACCCACGTCCTGAAGTCGGGCGATCGGGTATCTCGACGGATGGTTCTGCGGAATATCGCAGGTTTCCGGTGAGGTGACTGATTCCCCGTGAACGCACGCAGGTTTCGCTCCGCTGACGTCGGGAGGCGTTTCCAACTTATTTTTCAATCGAGGCGTTGTTAATAGTTAATCGATTATCCCGTGAGGGAGGTTCGATTGCGGATCTTCCGATTATCAAATGGACGCATGCGCCGTAACGATCCGGCGACACATGCGGATTATCTATCGGGTCGAAACCAGAATAACCAAAAGGAGAATCATCATGTTCTGGCTCAAGCAAATCGTGATCGGCGACGGCGAGCGCGGTTTGCTGTATCGCAACCGTCGTTTCGAGCGCGTACTGCCTGCGGGCGTGTATCGGATCTTTGATCCGCGCAACCGGGTGACCGTGAACGTGCACAATCTTGCCAAGCCCGAGTACGTGGGCGCGGATGCCGATGTGCTGATGGTGCAAATGGACGGCCCGCTGGCCGAGTGCTTCATCGTGGCCGACATCGGCACGTTGCAGGTCGGTCTGGTACTGAAGAACGGCAAGCTGGAGGACGTGCTCGCGCCGGGTACCCGCAAGCTGTACTGGAAGGGTCTGGTGCCGGTCGAGGTACAGGCGGTATCGCTGACTGACTCGTTGGAGGTCGATGCGCGCGTGGCCAGTCGTTTGCGTCAGCTGGGCCTGCTCGGCAAGGTGGCGGTGACGGTGGATGTGCCGGTGGAGTCGGCGGGTCTGTTGTTCGTCGACAGCAAGCTGCTGCGCACGCTGGTGCCGGGTGCCTACGCCTTCTGGAATTTCCAGAAGAACGTGGCTGCCGAGGTGATCGAGCTGCGTGTGCAGTCGCTGGAAGTGTCGGGTCAGGAGCTGTTGACGCGCGACAAGGTCAGCCTGCGTGTGAACCTGGCCGCCAGCCTGCGCGTAACCGATCCGGTCGCGGCGCGTACCAAGGTGGCCAAGTACGGCGATTACCTCTATCGCGAGCTGCAGTATGGCTTGCGCAAGGCAGTCTCGGACAAGACGCTGGACGAATTGCTCGGCGACAAGGCCTCGTTGGATGCGGACATCTTTGCCTACGTGCGTGGCCGCGTCGGCGAGCTGGGCCTGGAGGTACTCGGTGTCGGCGTGAAGGACGTGATCCTGCCGGGTGAGATGAAGACAATCCTCAACAGCGTCGTGCAGGCGGAGAAGGCGGCTCAGGCCAACGTCATCCGTCGTCGCGAGGAGTCGAACGCCACGCGTTCGCTGCTCAACACGGCGCGTCTGATCGAGGAGAGCCCGACCCTCATGCGCCTCAAGGAGCTCGAGGCGCTGGAGAAGGTCACCGAGAAGATCGACAAGCTGACTGTGTTCGGCGGCCTGGATGGCGTGCTGAATCAGTTGGTCAGTCTGAAGTAACAACCTCGTGGCGATCGCACGGATGCGATCACCACGATTTCATTCAAGGAAAGAATCATGCAAGGAAAGAATCATGATTAAGCAAAACTACGAACTGCTACATGCCGAAGGCAGTGCCACGCCGATCAAGGGCTGGGTGCACGGCGTGCCGCTGGAAGATTCCGCGAAGCAGCAGTTGCGGAACATCGCCGCGCTGCCGTTTGTCGGCCCGTGGGTCGCAGTGATGCCGGACGTGCATCTGGGCAAAGGCGCCACCGTGGATTCGGTGGTGCCGACCCGTGGCGCGATCATCCCTGCCGCGGTCGGCGTGGATATCGGCTGCGGCATGGCCGCGGTGCGGACCACGCTGAGGGCGAAGGACCTGCCGGACAGCCTGGCGCAACTGCGTTCCAGCATCGAGCGAGGTGTGCCTGTCGGCAACGGTCGTGGCGGCGATCACGGACGCATGCCCGACAGCATCGAAACGCGACTGGCGCAGTCAGGACTGGTTGCCAGGCTGGAGCTGATCAAGGCCAAGCATCGCAAGATCCGCACCGACAAAGTCGACAAACAGATCGGCACGCTGGGCGGCGGCAATCACTTCATCGAGGTGTGCCTGGATGAGTCGGATGTCGTGTGGGTGATGTTGCATTCGGGTTCGCGCGGCACCGGCAACCTGATCGGCAGCTACTTCATCGAGATGGCGCGCGAGCAGCTGGCGCATCGCGTGCTGGGTTTCCATCTGCCGGACAAGGACCTGGCGTTCTTCATGGAGGGCGAGGCCCTGTTCGATGACTACGTCGAAGCCGTGTCCTGGGCACAGGATTATGCTCGCGCCAACCGTGAAGCGATGATGTCGCGTGTGCTGGCGGAAATGCGTCACCGTCTGCCCACATTCCAGCTCGCCAAGATGGCGGTGAACTGTCATCACAACTACGTCCAGAAGGAGATGCACGGTGGCGACGAACTGCTGGTCACCCGCAAGGGCGCGGTGAGTGCTCGCGAAGGTGAGCTGGGGATCATCCCCGGCAGCATGGGCACGTGCAGCTATATCGTGCGTGGCAAGGGCAATGCCGACAGCTTCCACAGCTGCAGCCACGGTGCGGGTCGGGTGATGAGTCGTACCGCGGCGCGCCAGCAGATCACGTTGGCCCAACATCGCGAGGCGACGGCGCATGTGGAATGCCGCAAGGACGCGGCCGTGATCGACGAGTCGCCGGCGGCATACAAGTCGATCGACGCGGTGATGGCGGCACAGACCGATCTGGTCGAGGTGGTACACACCTTGCGTCAGGTGCTTTGCGTAAAGGGGTGAAACTCATGTTGTCGTTAGGTTTGCAGCAAGCGGCGCCGCTCCTCGTGAGCGGCGTTTTTTTGCGCCCTTGAAAATCGGCATTCGCGGATTGTCATTCCAGCGGATGAGCGATCGGTCAGGGGATAGCTAGAATGGGCTTCACATCGTGCGGCGACGCAGGGGCGTTGAGTTGATGATCGTTATCCGGTTTCGCCTTGCGGCGCTTCTTCGCGCAGTCTTTTTTGCCGCGTCGATGTGGCTGGTGGCTTGCAGCCATCCGTCCCGCCCGCTGACACACGACGCCTACATCTGGCGGCGCGTGTGGACGCCAGCGGTGACGCAGGCAATGCAGGGCAGTGCGGGCGATATCCGCGCATGGCGCGTGCTGGCGGCGCAGACCGATCGTGCGGGGCGGTTGCAGGTGTTTCATCCGGATCGCGTGGCGCTGCTGGCCAGCGGCAAGCCGGTGATGCTGGTGGTGCGTATAGACGGCCAGCTGGTGCAGTGGGATGAGGCGCAGTTGCTGGCGGATACCGAGGCTTTGTGGAAGGACTGGCAGGGCGGCGATATCCGGATCGCGGGGCTGGAGATCGATCACGATTGCGGCACGGCGAGACTGCCGGCCTACGCACACTACCTCGCCGCGCTGCATCCGCTGTTGCAGGGCGCCACGCTGTCGATCACCGCGTTGCCCGCGTGGTTGCATTCGCCGGATCTATCTACGGTGCTGGCGCAGGTCGACGAATCGGTGCTGCAGGTGCATGCGGTGCGCGATCCGCACGCCGGCCTGTTCGACAGCGCGCTGGCCTTGCATTGGGCCGATGACTACGCACAGCGCAGCGACAAACTGTTTCGCATCGCCTTGCCGACCTACGGTTCACGCGTGAGCTGGGATGCACAGGGTCGGCTGGCCAGCGTGCAAAGCGAAGCCGGTATACTGGATGCGGGTGACGATAGTCGTGAACTGCTGGCGATACCGCAGGACATTGCCGGTTTCCTGCAGCAGCTGCAACGCGATCCGCCGCCACACCTGGCTGGCATTGTCTGGTTCCGGCTGCCGACCATGCAGGATGATCGCGCATGGAATCTGGCTACATGGCTGGCGGTGATCCGGCAGCAGCCATTGCATGGCGAAATCACGGCCACCGCTCGCCCCAGCAGCACGCCAGGCACGCTGGATCTGCTGCTGCAAAATCCCGGCGAACTGGATATGTCGTTGCCCAAGGTGGTCGCGCTGCCGCAGGCCTGCGCACTGGCCGATGGCATCAACGGCTATGCACTTGAGTCGAGTCGCGACACACTAAGCATCAAGCGTCTGCAGCCGGGGTTGCTGCACGGACACAGTCAACGAGTCATTGGATGGGCGCGCTGCGCCACACAAGGAGCGCAATTGCATGTGGAACCGTAATGTCGTCTTGAGTGCCTGTATTGCCACGGCAGTTGCGGCCGGTGCCGTGTGGGCCTGCGGTCCAGATTTCCCGAGCCAGCTACTGGACCATCGCGACGCCACCCTGAAGGCCACGCCACAGAACAGTTTTGCGTGGGAGGCCGCGCACCTGCTCCCCGCAACCGACACGTTGCGGCCGCAGGAGTCGGAAGCATCGCCCTATGACACGCCCAAGCCCGTCGATGAAGCCAAGTCGCAGGGCATGACGCCAGGACAGTGGCAGCGGGTGCTTACGCTGCGGCAGTCGGTGGATGGCAACAAGGCGTATGACGATGGCAAGGATCTGCCCGAGGATTTGCGCCTGTACGTCGCTGGTGCGGTCGACTATGCCGCCGCCAACAAGGCGTGCGCCGCCGCGGTGAACCCGGCCGAGGCGACGACAGCGGCCGCTTCGCCGACTTCGACTGCCGCGACCACCGCATGCGACAAACCCGATCAGGCGAAGACGGACCTTGCCATCGCCAGTTTCGAGAAAGTGCTTGCACTGCCGCCCGAGCAGGCGACGCTGCGTTCGGTATGGGCCGCATACATGCTGGGCCGCATTCACGCGCTGCGCGCCAATGCAGCGATCGGCGATGCCGCCGTGTTCAAGCGCGAGCGCGATGCCGCGGCCAAGGCATTTCAGCTCGCGCGCACGCGCGCGGTGGCTGGAGCATCGGACACGCAAGGTCTGGGCGTGTCCAGCTTCGGCGAAGAGGCGCGGCTGTATCTCTACAACGGCAGGCAACAGTGCAGTTGGGCCAACCTCTATGTCGACAATAACGACTGTGGCGCGGGCATCGCCGCGGCCGATCTGAAGCATGCGATCGCGCTGTACGCAGCGCAGGCCGGGCACGGTTCGGACAGCGCCGTGCAGTCGCTGGCGACCCTCGCAGGCAACGTGCTGCGTGACGATGACCGTGCTGCCGCGTTGGTGGATGGCCCACTTTCGCAGCGCTTGTTGGTGGCGTACGCGCTGGCGCGCCTTGGCGACGACGAGGGCAGCGACGCGGCAACTGCAACGCCATCCCCGGCGAAACTCAATCCGGCCCTGCCAGCACTGGTGCAGGCCATCGAAAAGCAGGGTCTCGATCATGTGGCCGGTGCCGATCGCCTCGCTGCCCTGGCGTATCGCAGTGGGCGTTATGACCTGGCGGCAACGTTGGCGGCCAAGGCGCCGGGTCCGCTGGCCAGTTGGGTCGACGCGAAACTGGCGTTGCACAAGGGCGATCTCGCAGCCGCAGCCGCTGCGTACGCGGATGCCGCCAAGGCATTTCCCAAGTCGGATGATCCGAAGGCGGCTATCCAGCCGAGTAACGTGCCCCTCATCGGTGGCGAACAAGGTGTGCTGGCACTGGCGCGCGGTGAATACGTCGAGGCCATGGGCCATCTCTATGACGCGGCAAACCGCGATGACCGCGATGGCAACGTTTATACCGGCGATGATGGCGGCATAGGCGATGCCGACGAAAGGTTTTACGTTGGCGACGATGATGACGGCATCGGTTATTCCGACGACACGTTTTACGTCGCCGAGCGCGTGCTCACCATTGATGAGTTGAAGGCCTTCGTCGATGCGCATGCTGCTGCGACGCCAGTACCGGCCCGAAGCATCGAGAAGGATCACAAGGACGGCATCGGAACGCTGGCCGGCCGCTTGCGTTGGCTGCTGGCGCGGCGGCTGATGCGCGCGGCGCGATACGACGAAGCGCAGGCTTATTTTCCGGCCAGTAGCGATCCGCGCTTCGGTAATGTGGACCTCCGCGCCAAGGCCAACGAGTACGCCAGCGATATGCACAAGGCCGACAGCGCCTGGACCGACATCGGCAAGGCGCAGGCGCGTTATGCCGCGGCGGTGATCGCCCGCGAAAACGGCATGGAGCTGCTCGGCTTCGAGCAGGGACCGGACTACGTCGACAGTGGTGGTGGTTTCCAGGGCGGCAGCGGCCATTCTGCCGCTGATCTGAAGCAGACCTTCGTCACCGATGGCGAGCGTCAGCGCTTTACTGACAGTGCCGCGAAGTTGGATTGGCGTTTCCATTACCGCTACATCGCCGCGGACGAGGCCTCGGCGGCGGCCGATCTTTTGCCGCCGCGTTCGCAAGCTTTCGCTGCCGTGATGTGCAAGGCAGCTAGCTGGATGCGTGAGGGGCCACCGGATTACGAGGATCACTATCAGGGCTACGGTGACGCCAAACCCTCCGGGCCTTCCGAAGCCCAGCGTCGCGTTGCCGCCTATTACCAGCGTTACGTGAAGGAGGGCGCCTACGTGAGTTGGAACGACAACTTCGGTGCGGATTGCGAAGCGCCGGATTTCGATCACGCGCGGTTACTGTTGCGGCATCAGCGCATCGTCAAGGCCAAGCATTTAGTCAGGCATTGGCTGCCGTATGAAATAGCCGCGTTTGTGCTGGTGGTTGCAGGGCTTGCCGGATGGTGGGTGCGTCGTCGCCGTCGTAACGCGGTGGCCTGACTGCCTCTCGGTAAAGGACGAGGCGCTCCAGCTGCGCGATAATGCGCCGCTGCCATCCCTCATCGCCAATACCGCGCCGCTCGTTTGCCAATCGGCGTGGCTCCCGAGAAGTTCAACGTCTTGAAGAAGTCCGATTTCGATTTTGAGTTACCGCCCGAGCTGATCGCGCAGGCGCCACTGGCGGAGCGTTCGGCCAGCCGCCTGCTGCTGCTCGATGTGGAAAAGCATGCGCGCGAGGATCGGCTGTTTCGCGAGCTGCCGGACTTTCTGCGGCCTGGCGATCTGCTGGTGTTCAACGATACGCGGGTGCTGCCGGCGAGGTTGTACGGGCGCAAGAGCACCGGCGGTGCAGTGGAGATTCTGATCGAGCGCATCACCGGCGCGCACGAAGCCACGGTGCAACTGGGCGTCAGCAAAAAGCCGAAGGAGGGCGGGCGGATCGAGCTGGCCGACGGCAGCTTCGCCGTGGTACTGGGTCGTGACGAGGCTTTTTTCCGGCTGCGGTTCGAATCCGCTGAGCCGTTGGAAAAATTGTTGCTGAAACTGGGCGAGATGCCGCTGCCGCCGTATATCGAACGGCACGCCGACGCCAGCGACATGGAACGTTATCAGACGGTTTACGCGCGCGAGCCCGGCGCCGTTGCTGCGCCTACGGCCGGGCTCCATTTTGACGAAGCGATGCTGGCCCAGCTGCGCGACAAGGGCATCGACTTCGGCTACGTCACCCTGCATGTGGGCGCGGGTACGTTTCAGCCGATGCGCGCCGAAGACGTGAGAGATCACGTCATGCACCGCGAGTGGCTCAATGTCGGTGCGGCGCTGGTGGAAAAAATCCGCCGGACGCGCGCGGCGGGTGGCCGTGTGGTGGCGGTAGGTACGACGGTCGTGCGCGCGCTGGAGAGCGCAACCAAGGATGGCGAGCTGCACCCGTTCGCCGGCGAGACGCAGATCTTCATTTTCCCCGGTTATCGCATCACCAGCGTCGATGCGCTGGTTACCAATTTTCATCTCCCACAGTCAACGTTGCTGATGCTGGTCTCGGCGCTGGCCGGGCGTGATTTCATGCTGGATTCGTACCGGTATGCGGTGGAGCAGCGGTACCGCTTTTTCTCTTACGGTGATGCGATGCTGATCTTGCCTAAGAGCCTGTTCACGATCTCTACGTAGCCCGCGTTGTGCCGTGGCGGCCATCCGGCGGTGGTGGGTGGTTTACACCTTTCTCGGTGCGCAGCGTCTGACTGCCGGTCAGGTCAAGCCGCGCACCGAGAAAGGTGCAAGCGCTGCCGCCGGATGGCCGCCACGACTCAACCCTTCGGGCCGGGTCGGTTTGCCCCCATGCCGGCGTCATCACTCGGTCGTGTACCGACGTACACTCCCTCGTTCTTCCTTGGCCTGTGCGCAAACCGCTCCCGGCGTGGGCCACGTGAAGGTCGTGAACAGGATCTAAGGGCAGGTAAAACAACACGCCTTCTGCAGGCCGGTGATTCAGTTGTTGCCCTTCGCCACGCGTTGTCGACGCAGCACATGCAAAATGCTCGGACAAATTCTCTTTCCAGAGCGGCCTCACGGTGCTTTGGCGCTCCGTCCAGTGTGATCAGGAATTAGATACCATGCAGCTTGATTTCAGTCAGCTCAATGCCGCCGAATCCTATCGCTGGTTGTCGTCTACGGTGACGCCCCGGCCAATCGCCTGGGTTTCCACGCTATCGACTAATGGGGTGACCAACCTCGCGCCATTCAGTTTTTTCCAGGTGATCTGCGATGACCCGCCGACGCTGATGGTCAACGTAGGGCTGCGTGCCAGCGGTGAGCTGAAAGACACCTTGCGCAACGCCCGCGATACCGGCGAACTGGTCATCCATCTGGTCAGCAAGGCCGAGGCGGAGCACATGAACGCCACGTCGGCGACGCTCGCGCATGACGATAGCGAGTTCGAAGCCGTTGGCATCGCCACGGTGCCCAGCGTACGCATAAAACCACCCCGCATTGCCGCTGCCTCGGTGGCGTTCGAGTGCACGTTGGCTGAAGTGATTCCGTATCCCGCGAAAAACCCACGCCAGTTTCTGATCTTCGCTCGCGTGCTGCTGGCGCATATCGATGACGCTGTGATGGCGGATGGCCGGCATGTTGATCCGGCCAAACTTGACCTGGTCGGTCGCCTCAGCGGCAGCGGGTATTCGACTACGCGCGACCGCTTCGCTATGAAGCGGCCGGCGTAAACAGGCTCTCAGGCTCAGCCGCTGCACATCGGGTCATGCGGGACTTTTTCCTTGGCCAATAGCGGATGCGTCCGGTGATGGATTGCTTCGCCGGGGGCACCGACCGTGCTCTGCGGATGATTGGCTAGCAGTGCATGTTTTTTGTGCATCGCCGTGATCCCGGATGCCGCGCCATGACGTTGTTTGCATTGACCGAGTGGCGTTCCCGCCTCCGGCGTCGTCGCCGTCGTGGCAGCAGCAGGGATGGCGGTGGTAGGGGTTGCGGCAACCGACGCCACGCCCAAACCGGCGGCGATGGCCGCTGTCCCGATCGCAGGCGATGAGTTTGCCCGCGTGGTGGATGCATGGTCCGGCAGCATTGCTGCGGGCATGGGCACCGACTGTTGCCGTGCGCTGAAGGCTGGCGCCGAAGCCGGCTTGCCAAAGCTCCACCGGAACCCGAGATTGACGGCATTGCTGGTGCTGTTTTTGGCGATGTCGTTGCTGTAGTAGATATATGTGCTGGCCTGTGGCGTGATATTGATACTGATACCTAACCCGGCCTGCCAGTGATTCCGCACCGGTGCCGTACCCTGGACAGCGAAGCTATCCGAAGCAGCGCCGGCGAAGGCATTGTCGATCGATACGGTTTGATCCCTGGTGTTGTGCAGATAACGCACTAGCAGAATCGGATGGATCAGGGCCCCGTCCGGGGACATGTTGAAGTCGCCGATCAGTCGCGCGCCCACGCCGTACTCCATGCTGCTTGCGTTGGAACGGCCCACGTTGAGATCGGCATCGCCGGCGCCCTGCTCGGTGAAGGCGTCATACCTGACCTTTGCGTAGTAGGCGCCGACAAAGGGTTCCAGATGCATGTTCTCGAACTGGAAGCGGTAGCCGCCCTCCAGGGCCGCATTGATCGCGTTGCCATCGT
The DNA here is from genome assembly GCF_014207185.1 of Rhodanobacter sp. A1T4. GTDB lineage: Bacteria > Pseudomonadota > Gammaproteobacteria > Xanthomonadales > Rhodanobacteraceae > Rhodanobacter. Next base: position 400,904 of record NZ_JACHCP010000002.1, on the reverse strand, counting down.
AACTGCCGTTGGCAGTAGGACTGAACTGGGAGCCGACCTGAATCTGCCGACTGCCGTTGGCGTGTTGCCAACCGTAGGATGCGAGGCCCTCGGCCCACCATTGCTGCGGGTTGTAGTACAGCGCGTGGAGACCGATCGAGTACTGGTCGACCTTGGTAAGGTCGTCGCGTTGATCGACGGAGGTACGTGAGTTGGCAACGCTGGCATTCAGACCCAGGCGCAGGTCAGGCAGGACCGGTGTATCGGTGCCCACGATCAGTCCATGAATCTGGTAGTCGGTCGCGGCGACATTGTCGGTGCTGCTAAAGCCGCTGTCGGCGTTATAGGGTTCGGCCCAGACGGCGGTTCCCTGTTCATCGGTATCGCGCGCCAGCCGCAGTCGGTCGAACACCGTATCCTGATATTGGCTCTGGCCGCTCAACTCGGCCTGCGCGGCCGATGCGTAAGTTTCGCCGGTGAGAGTGCCGAACGACTTGACCACCTGGTTCGCGGTCAGGCCGCGCGCATAGCCGAGCAGGGTAGGCAGCTGAGTGGAACTGGTGGCGATCTTCTGCAAGGCACTGGCCATGTTGTACTGGTTGCTGTTGAGGCCAGGGAACTGGTTGAACGGCGTGCCGCCGGTGCCGCCGCCAGAGCCACCGACCTGGCTCAGCGTCAGAATCACCTGATTGCCTTGATTCGCCACGCTGGCATTGAGGAAGGGCAGCACGTTTTGCGTTACGCCGGCATACGTGCCAGTGATGCCGCCGCTGGCGTTGAGGATGGTGTAGGTGTTCGTTGCGGCATATGTTCCGGCGGAGGGCAGGGCAATCAACTGGCCGCCGAGTGAGGCAGTGCCATTGACCTGGATATGGTCGCTGCTGCCGCTGTCGTTTTCACGAATCTGCGTGGAGGAACCCGCGCTGCTCGTGAGTCCGCCCAGGGTCAGGGTGGAGCCCGGCATGTTGGTGCCTGCTGCCGAGCCACTGGCTCCGCTGACGCCGCTGGGCGCCAGGATGCCGTTTACCGTGACCGGGCCGGAGATGCTGCCGCCGCCGACCAGAGCGCCGGTACTGGCTATCGTGGCCGGTCCGCTCAGGGCTCCGTTCACGACCAGATTGCCGCCTGCCGTCGTGCCGCCGGCAAAGCTGGCCGTGGTGCCGCTGGCTATCGTCAGCGTGCCGGCACCGACATTGAGGTTGGAAATATTGCTGAACGATGCAGCGGGCAGGGTGCTGTCACCGCTACCGGTGATGTTCAAGGTGGTATCGGTACCGACTCCGTTCACCGTACCGGTGACGCCGGCCAGGTTGGCGTAGCTGACATTCAGGCTGCTATTGCCACCCAGATTCAGCGTGCCGGCAATCAGCCCGTTCGCTGTTGCCGCGCTGCCGCTGCCATTGAGGCTGGCAGTGGCACCAGTGCCTATGCTGATGCCACCGGTATAGGGATTGCTTGCGTTCAACACACCGCCGTTAACCGTCAGCGCGCCACTGAGACCACTGAGCGAGCCGTCCAGGTTCAATGTGCCGCTGCCTTCCTTGTCCAGCCCGCCAGTGCCGGCGAGGTTGCCTGTCAAGCCGAGGTTTTGCGAGCCCTGTACGGTCAGGCCAGTTGCGCCGACGTTGACGTTGTTGCTTACGGTCACCGCTGTTCCCGCCTGCAAGGTGGCGCCATCGATCGCCAATGCACCGGTACCCAGCGCATTGTTGTTGCCTAGGATCAAACTGCCGCCCGTCACCGTGGTGCCACCGCTGAAGCTGTTGGCGCCGTTCAACGTCAGCGCGGCAGAGCCGCTCTTGGTCAGGCTGCCGCTGCCGGAGAGCTGACCACCCAGGGTCAGCGCCTGGCTACCGGTGTCGGTCAGTGCCGCATTGAGTGCGATGTTGTTGGCCACGGTTACTGGAGCGGTGGCGTCTAACGTTGCCGTACCGGCTATCGTGAGTGCGCCTGTACCCAGGGCTGCATCGTTGCCGAGCAAGAGGCCGCCACTGTTGACGGTAAGCCCACCACTGAAGCTGTTGGCGCCAGCAAGGGTCAGTGTCGACGCACCGTTCTTGACCAGGTCGCCAGCGCCGGAGATCGTGCCGCCAAGATTCACTGCACTATTACCCGGCAAGGTCAGATCCGCGCCGCTGGCCAGATCGACATTGTTGGAAAGGCTCAACGGATTGCCATTGCTGTCCAATGTGGCCGAGCCTGCGACCGTCAGTGCGCCGGTGCCCAGTGCGCCGTTGTTGCCAAGGACCAGGCCACCGGCATCAAGCGTCACGCCGCCGCCGAACGTATTCGCGCCAGTCAACGTCTGCACGCCGGTACCGGTCTTGGTCAGGCCGCCACTGCCGGCGATCGTGCCAGCGAAAGTCTGGTTGCTGGCATTGCCGAAGCTCAACGTGTTCGCACCCAGGTTCACCGCCCCACCGGCACCAGCCAGCGAACCGATGACTTGATTGCTACCGGCCGAGATATCCAACGTGGCGGCGGTGCCCAGGGTGACCGCACCGGTCGCCGCCAGACTGCCGCCGGCACCAAGTGCCAGCGTGCCCGTGTCGATAGTGGTGCCACCGCTGAAGGTATTGGCGCCGGTCAGGGTCAGAGTCGCGCTGCCGTCCTTGGTCAGGGCGCCGGTGCCGGAGATCGCACCGCCTACGGTGAGCGCGTTGCTGCCCAGCACATCCAGGGTCGTCCCCGCAGCCAGGTTGACATTGTTGGCCAGGCTGACCGGTGCATTCGCATCCAGCGAAGCTGAGCTGTTGACACTCAGCGTGCCTGTGCCGAGCGCCGTATTGTTGCCGACAATCAGGCCGCCGGCGTCGAGATCGACACCGCCACTGAATGTGCTGGCGCCGGTCAGCGTCTCTACGCCGCTGCCGTTCTTGGTCAGTGCACCACTACCAGCGATCGTACCGGCGAAAGTCTGGTCGCTGGCATCGCCGAAGCTCAACGTATTCGCGCCCAGGTTCACCGCGCCGCCGGCACCGGCCAGCGAGCCGATCACCTGATTGCCGCCGGCTGAAAGATCCAGCGTGCCTGCACTGCCTAAAGTAACTGCGCCAGTTGCGGTAAGGCTGCCGCCAGCGCCGAGGGCCAGTGTGCCGGCGTCGATGGTGGTCCCACCGGTAAAGGTATTGGCGCCATCGAGGGTCTGTGTCCCTGCGCCGTTCTTGATCAGACCGCCGGTGCCGGCGATGACGCCGGCGAAGCTGGCGTTGCCAATACCACCCAGGGTCAGCGTATTGCCGCCGAGCGTGACATTGCTGCCGCCCACGCCATTCAGTGCGCCGATCGCCTGATTGCCACCGGCGGAGATATCGAAATCGGTACCAGCCGCGCTCAGGGTCACCGCACCGTTCGCTGCGAGGCTGCCGCCGGCGCCGATCGCCAGCGTGCCGGCGTCGATGATGGTGCCGCCGGTAAAGGTGTTGCTGCCGGTGAGTGTTTCAGTGCCGGTGCCCTGTTTGGTCAATGACCCGGTGCCGGCGATCGAACCACTGAACGTGCCGTTGGTGGCACTGCCCAAGGTCAGGTCGTTGGCACCCAGATTGACCGTGCCGCCACCGACCAAGGTGCCGAAGGTCTGCGTACCGTTGCCGGCGGAGAGATCGAACGTGGCACCGGTGGCCAAATTCACGATGCCGCTACCGAACAGGCTGGCGCCGGCGCCCAGCGCCAGCGTGCCGCTATCGATAAAGGTGTTGCCGGTATAGGTGTTGGCGCCATCCAAGGTCAGGGTGGCGTTGCCGTCCTTGGTCAGACTGCCGATACCGGACAAGGCACCGCCCAGGGTCAACGCGTTAGTGCCCAGCACGGTCAGTCCGGCATTCAGCACGATGTTATTGCCCAGCGTGACCGCACTGCTGGAATCCAGGGTGGTCGCACCGCCCACGGTCAGTACGCCGGTGCCGAGCGCCGCGTTATTGCCGACGATCAGGCCGCCGGCGTTGAGATCGATACCGCCACTGAAGGTATTGGCGCCATCGAGCGTCTGAGTGCCGGCGCCCAGCTTGACCAGGCTGCCGGTGCCGGCGATGACACCGCCGAAGTCGGCATTGCCCACGCCGCCCAGGGTCAGCGCATTGCCGCCGAGATTGACGCTGCCCGAGGTGCCGGCCAACGAGCCGATGCTCTGGTTGCCGCCGGCGGAAATATCGAACGTACCGCTGCCGCCCAGCGTCACCGCGCCGGTCGACAGCAGGCTGCCACCGGCACCGATGGCCAGGGTGCCCGACAGGATGTTGGTGCCGCCGGCATACGTGTTCGCACCGCTCAGCGTTAGCGTTGAGCTGCCACTCATGGTGAGGCCGCCGGCACCGGAGATCACGCCGCCGAGGGTCAACGCCCCCGCACCTTGCACAGCCAGACCGGAACCGGCACCCAGGGTGACGCTGTTGCCCAGCGTGATGTTGCCGCTGGAGGCCAGGGTCGCGGCGCCAGTGACATCGAGTACGCCGCTGCCGAGCGCGCTGTTGTTGCCGACGATCAGACCACCGGCGTTGAGATTGACGCCGCCGCTGAACGTATTGGCGCCATCAAGCGTTTGAGTGCCAGAGCCGTTCTTGATCAGGCCGCCGGTGCCGGCGATCACGCCGTCGAAGCTGGCGTTGCCGATGCCGTTCAAGGTCAGCGAATTGCCACCCAGCGCAAGATTGCTGCCGGCGACGCCGGAGAGAGCACCGATCGCCTGATTGCCGCCGGCAGAGATATCGAAGGTGGCGCCGGCACCACTCAAATTGACGGCGCCGTTGGCGGCCAGGCTGCCGCCGGCGCCCAGCGCCAGCGTACCGTCACCGATCGTCAGACCGCCGGTGAAGGTATTGGCACCGCTCAGTGTTTCGGTGCCGCTGCCTTGTTTGATCAGGCCACCGGTGCCACCGATGATGCCGCCGAAGTCCTGATTGGTCACGCCGCCAAAAGTGAGCGTGTTGGCGCCCAGGGAAACGTTGCTGCCGGCGATGCCGGACAGATCGCCGATGGTTTGATTGCCGCCGGCGGAGATATCAAAGCCAGCACCAGCACCGCTGAGATTCACCGCGCCGGTTGCTGCCAGACTACCGCCGGCGCCCAGCGCCAGCGTACCGTCACCGATCGTCAGGCCGCCGGTGAACGTGTTCGCACCGGTTAGTGTTTCGGTGCCGCTACCCTGTTTGATCAGGCTACCGGTGCCACCGATGATGCCGCCGAAGCCTTGATCGGCAATGCCGCCAAAAGTGAGCGCGTTTGCGCCCAGAGAGATGCTGCTGCCAGCCACGCCGGACAGATCACCAATGGTCTGATTACCGCTGGCAGAGATATCGAAGCCGGCACCAATACCGCTAAGGTTCACCGCACCACTCGCCGCCAGACTACCGCCAGCACCCAGAGCCACCGTGCCTGCACCGATATTCAGGCCGCCAGTAAAGGTATTGGCACCGTTCAAGGTCAGCAGCGATGAGCCGTTCTTGGTGAGACCGCCGGTACCCGATAACGAGCCACCCAGGGTCAGTGCATTACTGCCCAGTACGGTCAGCCCAGCGTCCAGCACGACGTTATTGCCCAGCGTGACCGCGCTATTGGAATCCAGCGTAGCTGCACCGTCCACGGTGAGTGCGCCGGTGCCAAGTGCAGCGTTGTTGCCGACAATCAGGCCGCCGGCGTCGAGATCGATGCCGCCACTGAACGTATTGGCACCACTGAGCGTCTGTACGCCGGTACCGAGTTTGACCAGGCTCCCGGTGCCAGCGATGACACCGCCGAAGTCGGTATTGCCCACGCCACCCAGGCTCAGTGCATTGCCGCCAAGATTGACGTTGCCCGAAGCGCCAGCCAGTGAACCGATGCTCTGGTTGCCGCCGGCGGAAATATCGAACGTGCCACTGCCGCCCAGGGTGACCGCACCGGTTGACAGCAGGCTGCCACCAGCGCCAAGCGCCAATGTGCCTGCATTGATCGTGGTGCCGCCGGTGAAGGTATCGGCACCGGTCAAGGTCAACGTGGCGCTGCCGTCTTTGCTCAGGCTGCCATCGCCGCTGATCACACCACCCAAGGTCAACGCATTGCTGCCCAATACATCCAGGCCAGCGCCTGTAGCCAGGCTGATGTCGTTGGCGAGTACGACCGGGGCATCCGCATCCAGGGTAGCGGCACCGCCGACGCTTAGTGTGCCGCTGCCGAGCGCCGTATTGTTGCCGACGATCAAGCCACCCATATTCAGTGTGACACCGCCACTAAAGGTATTGGCGCCGTCGAGGGTCTGTGTCCCTGCGCCGTTCTTGATCAGACCGCCGGTGCCGGCGATGACGCCGGCGAAGCTGGCGTTGCCAATACCACCCAGGGTCAGCGTATTGCCGCCGAGCGTGACATTGCTGCCGCCCACGCCATTCAGTGCGCCGATCGCCTGATTGCCACCGGCGGAGATATCGAAATCGGTACCAGCCGCGCTCAGGGTCACCGCACCGTTCGCTGCGAGGCTGCCGCCGGCGCCGATCGCCAGCGTGCCGGCGTCGATGATGGTGCCGCCGGTAAAGGTGTTGCTGCCGGTGAGTGTTTCAGTGCCGGTGCCCTGTTTGGTCAATGACCCGGTGCCGGCGATCGAACCACTGAACGTGCCGTTGGTGGCACTGCCCAAGGTCAGGTCGTTGGCACCCAGATTGACCGTGCCGCCACCGACCAAGGTGCCGAAGGTCTGCGTACCGTTGCCGGCGGAGAGATCGAACGTGGCACCGGTGGCCAAATTCACGATGCCGCTACCGAACAGGCTGGCGCCGGCGCCCAGCGCCAGCGTGCCGCTATCGATAAAGGTGTTGCCGGTATAGGTGTTGGCGCCATCCAAGGTCAGGGTGGCGTTGCCGTCCTTGGTCAGACTGCCGATACCGGACAAGGCACCGCCCAGGGTCAACGCGTTAGTGCCCAGCACGGTCAGTCCGGCATTCAGCACGATGTTATTGCCCAGCGTGACCGCACTGCTGGAATCCAGGGTGGTCGCACCGCCCACGGTCAGTACGCCGGTGCCGAGCGCCGCGTTATTGCCGACGATCAGGCCGCCGGCGTTGAGATCGATACCGCCACTGAAGGTATTGGCGCCATCGAGCGTCTGAGTGCCGGCGCCCAGCTTGACCAGGCTGCCGGTGCCGGCGATGACACCGCCGAAGTCGGCATTGCCCACGCCGCCCAGGGTCAGCGCATTGCCGCCGAGATTGACGCTGCCCGAGGTGCCGGCCAACGAGCCGATGCTCTGGTTGCCGCCGGCGGAAATATCGAACGTACCGCTGCCGCCCAGCGTCACCGCGCCGGTCGACAGCAGGCTGCCACCGGCACCGATGGCCAGGGTGCCCGACAGGATGTTGGTGCCGCCGGCATACGTGTTCGCACCGCTCAGCGTTAGCGTTGAGCTGCCACTCATGGTGAGGCCGCCGGCACCGGAGATCACGCCGCCGAGGGTCAACGCCCCCGCACCTTGCACAGCCAGACCGGAACCGGCACCCAGGGTGACGCTGTTGCCCAGCGTGATGTTGCCGCTGGAGGCCAGGGTCGCGGCGCCAGTGACATCGAGTACGCCGCTGCCGAGCGCGCTGTTGTTGCCGACGATCAGACCACCGGCGTTGAGATTGACGCCGCCGCTGAACGTATTGGCGCCATCAAGCGTTTGAGTGCCAGAGCCGTTCTTGATCAGGCCGCCGGTGCCGGCGATCACGCCGTCGAAGCTGGCGTTGCCGATGCCGTTCAAGGTCAGCGAATTGCCACCCAGCGCAAGATTGCTGCCGGCGACGCCGGAGAGAGCACCGATCGCCTGATTGCCGCCGGCAGAGATATCGAAGGTGGCGCCGGCACCACTCAAATTGACGGCGCCGTTGGCGGCCAGGCTGCCGCCGGCGCCCAGCGCCAGCGTACCGTCACCGATCGTCAGACCGCCGGTGAAGGTATTGGCACCGCTCAGTGTTTCGGTGCCGCTGCCTTGTTTGATCAGGCCACCGGTGCCACCGATGATGCCGCCGAAGTCCTGATTGGTCACGCCGCCAAAAGTGAGCGTGTTGGCGCCCAGGGAAACGTTGCTGCCGGCGATGCCGGACAGATCGCCGATGGTTTGATTGCCGCCGGCGGAGATATCAAAGCCAGCACCAGCACCGCTGAGATTCACCGCGCCGGTTGCTGCCAGACTACCGCCGGCGCCCAGCGCCAGCGTACCGTCACCGATCGTCAGGCCGCCGGTGAACGTGTTCGCACCGGTCAACGTCAATAGCGATGCACCGCTTTTGATCAGACTGCCGGTGCCGGCGAGCACACCGTTCAACGTGACTGCTTGGCCGCCGAGCAGATCCAGCGAACCGCCGGCCCCGAGATTGATGTTGTTGCCGAGATTGAGCGCCAGGCTGCCGTCTAAGGTGGCCGCACCGCCGACGTTCAACGCGCCCGTACCTAGCGCGGCGTTATTGCCGAGCAGCAGACCGCCTGCATTGAGGTTCAAACCACCACTGAAGGTATTGGCACCGTTCAAGCTCAGGGTCGACGCGCCATCCTTGATCAGGCTGCCGGTGCCGGAGAGCACCCCGTTCAAGGTGAGCGCCTGACCGCCAAGGAGATCCAGCGAACCGCCGGCCCCGAGATTGATGTTGTTGCCGAGATTGAGGGCCACGCTACCGTCTAACGTGGCCGCGCCGCCGACGTTCAACGCGCCCGTACCTAGCGCGGCGTTATTGCCGAGCAGCAGGCCGCCGGCATTGAGGTTCAAGCCACCGCTGAAGGTGTTCGCACCGGTCAAAGTCAACAGCGAGGCACCGCTTTTGATCAGACTGCCGGTGCCGGCGAGCACACCGTTCAACGTGACTGCTTGGCCGCCGAGCAGATCCAGCGAACCACCCACCCCGAGATTGATGTTGTTGCCGAGATTGAGGGCAAGGCTGCCGTCTAACGTGGCCGCGCCACCGACGTTCAACGCGCCCGTACCTAGCGCGGCGTTATTGCCGAGCAGCAGGCCACCGGCGTTGAGGTTCAAGCCGCCGCTGAAGGTGTTCGCACCGGTCAAAGTCAACAGCGATGCACCGCTTTTGATCAGACTGCCGGTGCCGGCGAGCACACCGTTCAACGTGACTGCTTGGCCGCCGAGCAGATCCAGCGAACCGCCGGCCCCGAGATTGATGTTGTTGCCGAGATTGAGGGCCACGCTACCGTCTAACGTGGCCGCGCCACCGACGCTCAACGCACCCGTGCCCAAGGCTGCATTGTTGCCAAGCAGCAGGCCGCCGGCATTGAGGTTCAAACCGCCACTGAAGGTATTGGCACCGTTCAAGCTGAGGGTCGACGCGCCATCCTTGATCAGGCTGCCGGTGCCGGCGAGCACCCCGTTCAACGTGAGTGCCTGGCCGCCGAGCAGATCCAGCGAACCACCCGCCCCGAGATTGATGTTGTTGCCGAGATTGAGGGCAAGGCTGCCGTCTAACGTGGCCGCGCCACCGACGTTCAACGCGCCCGTACCAAGCGCGGCGTTATTGCCGAGCAGCAGGCCACCGGCGTTGAGGTTCAAGCCGCCGCTGAAGGTGTTCGCACCGGTCAAAGTCAACAGCGATGCACCGCTTTTGATCAGACTGCCGGTGCCGGCGAGCACACCGTTCAACGTGACTGCTTGGCCGCCGAGCAGATCCAGCGAACCGCCGGCCCCGAGATTGATGTTGTTGCCGAGATTGAGCGCCAGGCTGCCGTCTAAGGTGGCCGCACCGCCGACGTTCAACGCGCCCGTACCTAGCGCGGCGTTATTGCCGAGCAGCAGACCGCCTGCATTGAGGTTCAAACCACCACTGAAGGTATTGGCACCGTTCAAGCTGAGGGTCGACGCGCCATCCTTGATCAGGCTGCCGGTGCCGGAGAGCACCCCGTTCAAGGTGAGCGCCTGACCGCCAAGGAGATCCAGCGAACCGCCGGCCCCGAGATTGATGTTGTTGCCGAGATTGAGGGCCACGCTACCGTCTAACGTGGCCGCGCCGCCGACGTTCAACGCGCCCGTACCAAGCGCGGCGTTATTGCCGAGCAGCAGGCCACCGGCGTTGAGGTTCAAGCCGCCGCTGAAGGTGTTCGCACCGGTCAAAGTCAACAGCGAGGCACCGCTTTTGATCAGACTGCCGGTGCCAGAGAGCACACCGTTCAAGGTGAGCGCCTGGCCGCCAAGGAGATCCAGCGAACCGCCTGCCCCGAGATTGATGTTGTTGCCGAGATTGAGCGCCAGGCTGCCGTCTAACGTGGCCGCGCCACCGACGTTCAACGCGCCCGTACCTAGCGCAGCGTTATTGCCGAGCAGCAGACCGCCGGCATTGAGGTTCAAACCACCGCTGAAGGTATTGGCACCGTTCAAGCTCAGGGTCGACGCGCCATCCTTGATCAGGCTGCCGGTGCCGGAGAGCACCCCGTTCAAGGTGAGCGCCTGACCGCCAAGGAGATCCAGCGAACCGCCCGCCCCGAGATTGATGTTGTTGCCGAGGTTGAGGGCCACGCTACCGTCTAACGTGGCCGCGCCACCGACGCTCAACGCACCCGTGCCCAAGGCTGCATTGTTGCCAAGCAGCAGGCCGCCGGCATTGAGGTTCAAACCGCCGCTGAAGGTATTGGCACCGTTCAAGCTGAGGGTCGACGCGCCATCCTTGATCAGGTTGCCGGTGCCGGAGAGCACCCCGTTCAACGTGAGTGCCTGGCCGCCGAGCAGATCCAGCGAACCACCCGCCCCGAGATTGATGTTGTTGCCGAGATTGAGCGCCAGGCTGCCGTCTAAGGTGGCCGCACCGCCGACGTTCAACGCGCCCGTACCTAGCGCGGCGTTATTGCCGAGCAGCAAGCCACCGGCATTGAGGTTCAAGCCGCCGCTGAAGGTATTGGCACCACTAAGTGTTTCCACCCCTGTGCCCAGTTTTACCAGCGAGCCGATACCACCGATGATGCCGCCGAAGCTCTGATTGGTGGCGTCGCCAAAACTGAGCGCGTTTGCACCCAGCGTGATGCTGCTGCCAGCAATGCCGTAGAGCGCGCCGATGGTCTGGTTGCCGCCAGCAGAGATATCGAAGCCGGCGCCGGCGCCACTGAGGTTCACTGCGCCGTTCGCCGCCAGACTGCCGCCAAGGCCCAAAGCCACCGTGCCTGCACCGATATTCAGACCGCCAGTGAAGGTGTTGGCGCCGTTCAAGGTCAACAGCGAGGCACCACTCTTGATCAGGCCACCGCCGCCCGACAATACGCCGCCCAAGGTCAGCGGCTGGCCGCCGAGAATATTCAGCGAACCACCTGCACCGAGATTGATGTTATTGCCGAGATTGAGTGCAAGACTGCCGTCCAAAGTGGCTGTGCCGCCCACGTTCAGTGTGCCGGTGCCGAGTGCCGCGTTATTGCCCAGCAACAGGCCGCCCGCGTTCAAGTTCAGGCCGCTGGTGAAGGTGTTGGCGCCGTTCAAGGTCAGCAACGCAGTACCATCCTTGATCAGGCTGCCGGTGCCGGAGAGCACGCCGTTGAACGTGAGCGCTTGGCCACCAAGCAGATCCAGCGAGCCACCCGTGCCGAGCGTTACGTTGTTGGCCAACGTAAGGGACAGGGTGCCATCCAGACTGACCGCGCCACCGACGCCAAGCGCGCCAGTGCCCAGGGCGCCGGCATTGCCCAGCAGCAGGCCGCCGCCGTTCAGCGCAAAGCCGCCGCTGAAGGTATTGGCACCCGAGAGGGTCTGGATACCCGTACCGAGTTTGATCAGGCCACCGCTGCCGAGGAGGGTGCCGGCATAGCTGGTATTGCCTAAGCCGCCCAAGGTCAAGGTGGTCGCGCCGAGATTGACGGAACCGCCAAGACCACCCAGTGAACCGATGGTCTGGTTGGCAGCCAGCGAAAGATCCAGGCTGGTGCCCGCCGCGAGATCGATCGCGCCGGTTGGCGAAAGACTTCCGCCCGCACCCAGCGCCAGTGAGCCGCCATTAATGGAGAAGCTGCCGCTGAGACTGTCGGCGCCGTTCAAGGTCAGCGTGCCGGCGCCGCTCTTGGTCAAATTGCCTGCACCGGACAGTATGCCGTTGAGCCCCAGCGTATTGCTGCCCAGGAGATTCAACGAACCGCCGCCATTGACGACGATATTGTTGGCGAGGTTGAACGCGCCACTGGTATCCAGCGTGGCGGTACCGCCCACGCTCAGGTTGCCACTGCCCAGTGCCCCGGCATTGCCCAGCAACAGGCCGCCGGCATTCAGGGCGACGCCACCACTGAACAGGTTGGCGCCACCCAGCGTCACCACGCCTGTATTCGTGACCGCCAGCCCGCCGGTGCCCGATAGGACGCCGCTCAACGAGAAGGCATTGCTGCCGCCGAGCGTGAGGTTGCCGATGTTCAGTGAGAAGTTGTTAGCCAGCGACAGGCCGGCGATGGAGGCTGCGATCGCGCCGCCGTTGACGTTGAAGATGCCGCTGCCGAAGGCGCCGGCATTGTCGAAATTGACCAGGCCGTCGTTGAGCGTGGTGTCGGCGCTGACCACGGCGCCCTGCAGGTTCCAGGTACCGCTATTGACGGTGAGGTGCTGGAAGCCCAGATAGTTCGTGGCGGAAATCGTGGTCACCGTGCCGCCCGTGCCCGAACCAGGGCCGGTGGTTGAGTTCTGCAGCTCCAGCTGGTTGCCGGTGCCGGTGCCTGCGTCGACGACGCCTGCAGCAGCCAGTTTCACGTTGACGCTGCTCACGGTGCCAGCGCCGGCGGTGCCGACAGCATTGACGCTCGAGCCGGATACCGCAGTGAAGGTATTACCGTTGACGGTATCGCCCAGGTACACGCTGCCATTGATGGTGCCGGCATTAAGAAAGGTGTTGCCGCCCGCCGCCGTGGTGGTGCCGAAGCCGATGCGACCGGTTATCGTGGCGCCAGTATTGTTGGTGAAATTGGTCTGGCCGCCGCCATAGGAGATGACAGCGGTCGCATCGGCTGTCGACCCGAGGCCGCCGAAGATCGACATGCCGATCGTGCCGCTGTTGTTGATGGTGCTGACGCCGCCGGTACCATTTTGCGTCACCAGCGCCTGGCCGCCAAAGCCGAACAAGGAAGCGATGTTGAACAATCCGTTGATCGACCCACCGGCCAGGTTGTTGACCGTGATCAGGTTGCCGGAACTATTGCCGAGTACGGCGCCGCTGGCTGCAAGGCTGAGGCCGCCGTTGATGGTTGGGTCGATCGAGCCCTGATTGTTCAGGGTGATGCCATTGCCGCTCAACGTCATGGCCGTGCCGCCAAGCAGGGGCGGCACACTGACTACGGCGCCGGTCTGCACGTTTACCGTGACGTTATTGATGTTGCTGCTGACATTATTGGTATTGGATCCGGTCGCGCAGGTAATGACGGGACTTGCCGTCGTACAGGCCGCATAAGCCGTGCCGGTTAAAAAGGGCGTCACTAAAATCGGCGCCAGGGCCAGAAAGATTCCCTTGGCCAGCGAATTCCGACGAACACGATCAAGACGATGCGGATACATGACAGCCCCTATTTTGAATGCGCTATGACATGTTTCTTGCGAGACAGACCTTTTGCTTGTGCGACGACGGCACAGCTATACCCGTCGTGTTCAATCGACCCTGCGAACTGCCTACGCCAGCTTCTGACTACACGTGATGTTTTCGTTTGAAATGCATTCTGCTGAGTTGTCCGGATACAAAATCGGCCAATTTAATTAAGAAACACGGGTATTCAATGATGGGCTTTCTAATGCCTGGCAATGCATAAAATCGGCAAATTGCAAATTTGTTGTGTGCCTTTTCTCGCGCTTCGTTACGACCCGAATCAAGAGCAAAATAAGAATAAAAATGATCGGCCGGCGCTGGACTAAAAACGCTTGACGAACGCTTCGACTGACTGGCTTTGGTGCACCAGTCGCTTGCGTTTCGCCAACAGGCCCTTCGTCAGCAGGCGTGCTCCAAACACGCGATAATGGGCGGATGACTTCGCTTACTTTTGATTTGCACGCCACCGACGGCGCAGCCCGGCGCGGCCGCCTCACGTTTGACCGTGGCACGGTGGAAACGCCGGCATTCATGCCGGTGGGCACCTACGGCTCGGTGAAGGCGATGACACCGCGCGATGTCAAGGACATCGGCGCTGAGATCATCCTCGGCAACACCTTCCACCTTTTTCTGCGACCGGGGTTGGAGGTCGTCGAGCGGTTCGGCGGTCTACACAAGTTCATCGGCTGGGACAAACCGATCCTCACCGACTCGGGCGGCTTCCAGGTTTTTTCGCTGGCGCACAAGCGAAAAATCACCGAGGAAGGTGTGACCTTCGCCTCGCCAGTCGATGGCTCGAAGGTGTTCCTGTCGCCGGAAGTGTCGATGCAGATTCAGACGACGCTGGATTCGGACATCGCGATGATCTTCGACGAGTGCACGCCGTATCCGGCCACTGAGAAAGTGGCCAGTGACTCGATGGAGCTGAGCCTGCGCTGGGCTGAGCGCTCGCGTCGTGGCTTTGATGATCTGCAACGCGCCAATTCAAAGCCGCCCAACGCGCTGTTCGGCATCGTGCAGGGCAGCGTCTACGAGAGTCTGCGCAAGCGCTCCGCCGAAGGGCTGATCAAGATCGGCTTCGACGGTTATGCGGTCGGTGGTCTGGCGGTGGGTGAGCCCGAGGCCGAACGCAACCATGCGCTGGATTTCACTGTGCCGTTGCTGCCGCAGGACAAGCCACGCTACCTAATGGGCGTGGGCCGGCCGGAGGACATCGTCGAAGCCGTGCGCCGAGGTATCGACATGTTCGACTGCGTGATGCCGACACGCAATGCGCGCAACGGTTTCCTGTTTACTGCCAAGGGTACGTTGCGCATTCGCAACGCCAAGTATTCGCTGGATACCCGGGTGATCGAGGAAGGCTGCGATTGCTACGCCTGCGCAGGCGGCTTCAGTCGGGCCTACCTGCGCCATCTGGATCGTTGTAACGAGATTCTCGGCAGCCAGCTCGCCACCATGCACAACCTGCGCTACTACCAACGGCTGATGGTGGGCTTGCGCAAAGCCATCGCTGGCCATGCGCTGGATGCCTTCACCGCCGAGTTTTATGCCCAGCGACGGCCCGCTACCGTCTAGCGTGCTACCGTCTGGCGCGGGCCAGTTCGACGCGCGTCTCGAACCTCTGCCTGTCTGACGGGTTACAGAAAACGGGGTTGGTCCGGCTCGACATGGACTTGCAATGCGGCGCCTGCACCCTCAGTAAGAGCGGGCGCCCAGGCCAACTCGAGTCGGGGCAGCCGTGCACGGCTGGGGGGTGCATGGCATAATCGTTGATCTTTGACCGGGCGGTAGCTGATTTCTCAGGCTGCGCCACCACTTGCGAGACACCCCGATGACTTTTTCGATCCCGTTCGTGCTTGCCCAGGCTGCTGCAGGTGCCCAAGGCGGCAATCCTATCCTGACTTTTCTTCCGATCATCGTGCTGTTTGGCGTGTTCTATTTTCTGATGATTCGCCCGCAGATGAAGCGCCAGAAAGAGCTGCGCACCATGCTGTCCGCGTTGGCCAAGGGCGACGAAGTGGTGACCAACGGCGGTATCGCCGGGCGCATCGACGAAGTGGGCGAGACCTTCATCAGTGTAGAAATTGCCACCAATGTGGTGGTCAAGGTGCAAAAGGGTTCGGTCTCGCAGGTGTTGCCCAAGGGCTCGTTGAAGTCCGTCTGATCGGCGGACACCGGGCGTCGGCTCGGCCGCTTTGGGGCTGCTTTTCACGGGATACTACCGATTCTCGCTAACACCGCAGGCTTTTCACTGCGGTTCTGATGGATGCAAGGCATGAGTGATTTTCCCCGCTGGAAGTACGCGCTGGTCGCGATAGTGATGTTGTTCGGCATCCTCTATGCCTTGCCGAACGCTTTTTTCCCGGTGGCCGCCGTGCAGGTCAGCGCCAACCGCGGCAGCGCGCCGATCGATCAGTCGATTCAGCAGAAGGTAACCACCGCGCTCACCGCGCAGCACATCGCGGCCACCAATGTGAGCGTGCAGGGCGACAACCTGATCGCCACCTTCACCAATGGTGACACGCAGAAGAGTGCCGCCGATGCGATCAAGGCGGCGCTCGGTGACGGTTATTCCACCGCGTTCAAACTGCAGTCCACCGTACCGGGCTGGCTGCGCGCGATTGGCGCCCGGTCAATGCCATTGGGCCTCGATCTGCAGGGCGGCGTGCACTTTCTGATGCAGGTCGATCAGAGTGGCGTGGCCGACAAGCAGGAAACCAGCTACGCGGATGATATTCGCGTCTTGCTGCAGCAGAAAAATATCCGTTATGAGTCGGTCGCACGTAATCCGGTAGCCGGGCAGGGCATTGCCGTGATCCTGCGTTCGGCGGACGACCGCAGCAAGGCATCCGATGCGATTGCCAATGAATTCACTGACCTCAATGTAGCCAACGGCACCAGCACCGGTGATCGTTTTCTGCTCAACGTCGTGGTCAAGCCGGACAAGCTGCGTCAGCTTGCACGCGATGCCATCACGCAGAACCTGAGTACCTTGCGCAACCGCATCAATGCGCTCGGTGTGTCAGAGCCTTTGATCCAGCAGCAGGGCGATAGCCGCATCGTGGTCGAACTGGCCGGCGTGCAAGATGCGACCGAAGCCAAAAAGCTGATCGGCGCCACCGCTACGCTGGAATACCGCGCAGGCATTGGCTACGCCGGCGACCCGCGGGCGCAGGAGGCGGCCAGCACCGGCAATATCCCGCCGGACGCCAACCTCTATTACATGCGTGATACACGCACACCGGTGCTGGTCAGCAAGCGCGTGATCGTCACCGGCAGCCAGCTGGTCGATGCCTCGTCGGGTACCGATACACGCAACGGCACGCCGAATGTCAGCGTGACCCTGAATGCCGCGGGTGCCAAGAAGATGGGCGACTTCACCAACGCCAACGTCGGCAAGCCGATGGCCGTGGTTTACGTGGAGCGCGTCACCGATACCAAGATCGTCGATGGCAAGGAAGTACGTACGTCCAAGGACACCGAGTCGGTGATCAATGACGCGACGATCTCCAGCCCTTTCAGCCGTCAGTTCGAAACCAACGGTCTTGCCAGCTTGAAGGATGCTTCCGATCTCGCCCTGTTGCTCAAGGGCGGCGCGCTGGCGGCACCGGTCGATATCGTCGAAGAGGGTGTGATCGGCGCCAGCCTGGGTGCCGACAATATCAACAAGGGCTTTAGTGCGGTGATGCTGGGCCTGGGCCTGGTGCTGCTGGCGGCGGCGATTTACTACAAGCTGTTTGGCTTGGTGGCTGACATCGCGCTGTTCTTCAATCTGGTGATCCTGGTCGCAGTGATGTCGCTGATCGGTGTCACATTAACGATGCCTGGTATCGCTGGTATCGTGCTGACGCTCGGTATGGCCATTGATGCGAACGTGTTAATCTGCGAACGCATTCGTGAGGAGCTGCGCAATGGTTCCAGTCCGCATGCGTCGATTCGCGCCGGTTACGAAAAGGCCTGGGCCACGATTCTCGATGCCAACGTCACCCACCTGATTGCCGCGCTGGCGCTGACCACGATGGGTACCGGCGCGATCAAGGGTTTCGGTGTGACCCTGATGATCGGCATCCTGACTTCGCTGTTCACCTCGGTAACGCTGACCCACGCGTTTACCGCGCTGATCCACGGCCACCGCAAGCTCAAGACGCTGTCGGTCTGAGGAATCGCAATGGAAATTTTCAATCACAACAGCAACATCAACTTCCTCGGCATGCGCAAGTACAGCATTGCGATTGCGGTTTTTTTGATGATTGCCTCGATCGCGCTGATCGCGACCAAGGGCCTCAACTACGGCCTGGACTTCAACGGCGGCGTATCGCTCGTTGTCGACTATGACCAGCCGGTGCAGATCAACGATGTGCGCACGGCGCTTGCCAAGGGTGGCGTAGAGAATCCCGTTGTGCAGAGCCTTGGCGGTACGCGCGAAGTCTCGATCCGCATGCAACCCAAGGATGATCCGGCCTCGGTTCAAGCCGGCGGTAAGGTCAATCTCGATCGTATCTCCGCCGACGTCATCAAGATGCTGCAGGTGTCGCGTCCGGACGCGAAGGTGAAAAGCAAGGAGTTCATCACTGCCGAAGTCGGTGCGGAGCTGCGCACCGACGGCATGTGGGCCGCACTGTTCGTGGTGCTGGGCATCGGCTTCTATCTGGGCATTCGCTTCGAGCGTCGCTTTGCCTTCGCGGCGATTCTCACCGAGTTCCACGATGTGCTGGTGACGCTGGGCATCCTGGCGCTGGTGCAGCGCGAGTTCGACATGACCGTGCTGGCTTCCGTGCTGGCGGTGATTGGTTACTCGATCAACGACAAGGTGGTGGTGTTCGACCGTATCCGTGAGCTGTTCCGCCTCGCGCGCAAGGCTGAGCCGGAGGAGATTCTCAACCGCTCGATCAACAACACGCTATCGCGAACCATCATCACCTCATTGTTTACCAGCATCACCATGGGCGCGCTGTTCTTTTTTGGTGGCACGGCGGTGCACGGTTTTGCAGTCACCATGCTGATCGGCATTCTGGTCGGTACGCTGTCGTCGATCTTCGTGGCCAGCCCGATCCTGCTGTGGCTGGGTGTATCGAAAAAGGATCTGATGCCGGTGACGCGTGAAAATCCGGAGCTGGCTCGCCGGCCGTAAACCGGTCGTTTTCATCAGCCGGGAAAGTCGGCATCTGCCTATGGCCACTCGGCTGAGGTAATGGCAAAACAAAAGGCTCATGACAATCATGAGCCTTTTGTTTTGATCGCCCGAGTCCTCGTACGCATAGAGGCTGATTCACGGTGACTGCCACCGAATTGCCATGACAATCGCCGACATCGGGCTCGATTCCACCAGGTGCACTTGGTAGCCTCGTGGCTCGCTACAGGTGCATACATGCGTCGGTTACCAGGTTTGGACTTTCTTCGCGCATCAGCGATCGTTTGGGTGATGCTCTTTCATTCGTGGCTGGTTGGCGGTCTCGGCGCCAGATTTGCTGGTATCCAAAATACTGGCTGGATGGCAGTCGACCTGTTTTTCGTACTTAGCGGTTACCTGATTGGTGGCCAACTCTTGCGGCCACTCAGCAGAGGGGAGCCTCTCGGTTTCTGGTCGTTCTATCGACGAAGAACTTTTCGCATCATTCCTGCGTACTCGGTCGTCCTGGCCCTTTACTTCCTTATGCCCGGATTCAATCGCGAAGGGGGCTTGCCGCCCTTGTGGGAATTTCTCACGTATACGGTGAATCTTTTCATCGACTACGACACCCAGAAGGCATTCTCGAACGCGTGGTCTCTCTGCGTAGAGGAGCACTTCTATCTGGTCTTCCCGCTGATCGCGTGGTATCTGACACGCAGAAATTCACGAGCGGCTGTGGCGACGGGTTTCGCCGCCATTGTTTTGGGTGGAATGCTCTTGCGATGGGGACTTTGGTATCACAGTAAGGAGCACTTCCTCGAGGTCATCTACTATCCGACCTATAACCGCCTTGATGGGCTGCTGGCAGGTGTGTTCCTTGCGACTCTCGAAGTGTATCGACCGGTGACATGGGCCTGGTTGTGTAGACATGCGAACAGCTTGTTTTTACCGCTTGGAATCATCTTGCTTGGCACAGCAATCTATATCTGCCAGGACAAGACGGGGTTGCTTGCGGCCGTTGTCGGTTACCCGCTGCTGGCTGCGGCGATGGCGTCATTTGTGATCGTCGGTGCGAGCCCGGCAGGATTTTTGGCCAGGCTTTGTCTGCCTGGCGTTCGATGGATTGCGCTTGTTTCCTACAGTGTGTACCTGGTGCATAAAGCAATCTTCAAGCAGGTCGAAGCATTTTTACCGGCTTGGTTTGCAGACCACGCCTATTTGACCTTCATCGTGTATGCACTGGCGGCATTTGCCGCAGGAGCTGTTCTCCACTACGCGGTGGAAAGGCCGTTTCTTTACCTCCGGGATCGTGGGCGCCGTCACGCTAGCGCTCACAGATCATCGGTGCTCGCACAATCGCCAACGAGTTCCTAGCAGCGCTTCCGACGACGCGCAGCTTTCGGTATCGCGCAGACCAATATCTTGAATGTGCTGGCTCCTACGCTCAGGGCGAACCACGGCGGAGAAACGGCTCAATGGTGCAGCGTTTCTTCCAACTGCGCCAAGCGCTGCCGCGTGCCGACATCGGTCCAATCGCCATGGTGATGGCTGCCGCTGACTGCTCTGGTTTTCATTGCTGCGCGCAGTAGTGGCGCGAGTTTGAATCGCGGTGGTTTTTCATCCGCACCGATGGCCGCGCCGATCACGGTGTGCCAGTTCTGCAGCAGTTCGTGGCGATAAACGCCGATGCCGCTGAAGGTCAGCCGTGTGCTGCCCTCGTCATGCACGATGCCTTGTGCATCCAGTGCAAAGTCGCCGTTCGGATGTTGCGGTGGATTGTCGACCAGGATCAGGTGCGCGAGTCCCGCGGGCTGTGCGGGCAGGGCGGTGAAATCGACATTCGTCCAGATATCGCCGTTGACTGCGATAAAAGGTTTGCTGCCAAGCAGCGGCAGCGCGTTCAACATGCCGCCACCTGTTTCCAGCGGTGTCGACCCTTCGTAGGCATAGCGGATACGTAGGCCCCAACGTGCGCCGTCACCCAGCGTGTCGGGAAACTGCTCGGCCAGATGCGACGTATTGATCACCACGTAATGCACGCCGGCGGCGGCGAGCTTTTCCAGATGCCACTCGATCAACGGTTTGCCGTTGACTGTCAGCAGGGGTTTCGGCGTGTGATCGGTCAACGGACGCATGCGTTCACCGAGGCCGGCGGCAAAGATCAATGCGTGTCTCATAGGCCAGCTGCGATACGCAGATCGCGATCGCCGACGCAGCGCTGCAGCAGCGCGACCAGGGCGCTCAGTTCGGGGTAGCGACGCGCCACACCGATCACGTAGTCGTACACGCGCGGCACGTCGGCGAGATAACCGGGTTTGCCGTCGCGATACCACAGCCGGTAGAACTGGCCGAGCAGGCGCAGGTGTCGCTGCAAGCCAGTCAGGTCGAACCAGCGCCGAAAACGCGCCGGATCCGCGCTGTTGTCGATGAGTCCGGCCGCAAGCAGGCGCTGGCGATAGGACTCTGCCCAAGCCTCGACGCGCGCCGGTGCCCAAACGATATAAGCATCGCGCAGCAGCGAGGCGAGATCATAGGTCAGCGGACCATGCAGGGCACCCTGGAAGTCAATAATCCCTGGGTTCAAGAGCCCAGGGGCGATAGGGCCGCCGGGTTCGACCATCAGCAGATTGCGGCTATGGAAATCCCGGTGCACAAAACCGTGTGGCTGCTCCTCGTGATTGCGCTCAATGAGCTTGAACGCGGCGTCCAGGATCGCGCGTTCGGAGGCATCTGGCGTATGTCCAAGATGCCGTTCGAGAAACCATTCGGGCATCACTTCCAGACCCTGCGCCACGAGTGCGCGATCAAAGCGCGGTAACCCGGTAGTGTCGAGGCGGTCCTGCATGCGCAACAGCGCATCCATGGCCGCGCCATAAAGCGCGTCGGCATTGTCGTCGCGCAGCTCGGATAGATAGAGCCGATTGCCGAGATCCTCGATCAGCAGAAAACCCTGCTGCAGATCGTGCGCACGAACCTCGGGTACATGCAGGCCGGCAGCAGCCAGTCGTGCACCGATCTCCAACCACGGCAGCGGATCTTCCTGTGCGGGAGGCGAGTCCATCACGATCCAGCTCTGGCCCTGATGGTACGTGCGCCAGTAACTGCGAAAGCTGGCATCCGCAGAAGCTGATTCGAGCAGCAGGGAATCGTCGTTCAAAATGGCCCGGGTCCAGGCCAGGCGGGCGGTGGCACGATCGTACGGTTCCATGTAGCTCATGATGGCGGAGGACACTTCAAGCTTAGCGGTTTGTGCCGCGTGACGTGAGTACGCGCGCTGGCATTGGTGCGTTGCAGCAGCATGTGTTAGTTATAACCATATAACCAGCGCAAGAACGACTCGCTCGTCGCCTGCTATAACGCAGGTGAAAGCGATAGCCAGGCGTAGCGCATTCAACGGTGCGAAGGCCAATCCGGTAGGGCCTCTAGGTAGATCAACCCAGCTAGACCAACAAGGGGAGTTGAATGGGCGAAAGCGATGGTGGATTTTCGGTAACGCGGCGGCAGCTGCTACGCATGATCGGCATGACAGCGGGTAGCGCGGCGATGTATCAGGCGATGAGCGGGCTGGGCTTGGCGGCGGAGTCGCCGTACAAGGCGCCACTGCAACTCGGTGGTGCGCCGAAGGGTTCGTCGGTGCTGATTCTGGGCGCTGGCATCGCCGGCATGGTGGCTGCGTACGAACTGCGCAAGGCCGGCTACAAGGTACAGGTGCTCGAGTACAACGCACGCGCCGGTGGCCGTAACTGGACTTTGCGCGGCGGCGACAGCTACACCGAGCTGGGCGGCGCCACCCAGAACTGCCAGTTCGACAAGGGCTTGTATATCAACCCCGGCCCCTGGCGCCTGCCATACCACCACCACGGCATCCTTCATTATTGCAAGCAGCTGGGTGTGCCGCTGGAAGCGTTCGTCCAGGTCAATTACAACGCCTATCTGCACGCCAGTGATGCGTTCGGTGGCAAGCCGCAGCGGTTTCGCGCGGTCAGGGCTGACTATCATGGTCACGTCGCCGAGCTGCTGGCCAAGACCACGCAAACCAGCCAACTCGATGCACTGGTCAGCAGGGAGGATCAGGAAAAGCTGCTGCAATCGCTGCGTAGCTGGGGGGCGCTCGACAAGAACTACGCTTACGTCAAAGGTGAGTTGAGCAGTAACCGACGTGGCTATGACAAAGATCCTGGCGGCGGCTTGAGCGGCCATCCGATCACTTCGACGCCGATGGCGCTGAAGGACATTCTCGATTCAAAGCTGTGGGAGGGCTTGCCGGTTGGTGACAACTACGAGATGCAGACCACGCTGTTCCAGCCGGTGGGCGGCATGGGTGTAATCGGCCAGGCGTTTGCCCGCGAGCTGGGTTCGCTGATCCGCTACAACGCCAAGGTGATTGCCATCCAGCAGAACGAGCACGGTGTCACCGCGACCTACGAAGACACCACCACGCCGGGCACCAAACAGACGGTGAGTGCCGATTGGTGTGTGTGCACGCTGCCGCTGTCTATCCTCGGCCAGATTCCAATCAACGTGGGGCAGGCGATGGCCGAGGCGATTGCCGCCGTGCCGTATGCCGCGGCGGTGAAGGTTGGCCTGCAGTTCAAGCGGCGCTTCTGGGAAGAGGATGATCAGATCTACGGCGGCATCAGCTACACCGATCAGGCGATCACCAATATCAGCTATCCCAGCACTGGCTATTTCAGCGGTGGCAAAGGCGTGCTGCTCGGCGCCTATATCTGGGGTCTGGACGCGATGGAGTTCACCGCGATGTCGCCCGAAGATCGCATCAAACGTGCGGTCGAGCAGGGTAGCCGGATCCATCCGCAGTATCCGAAGGAGTTCGACAACGGCATGGCCGTGGCCTGGCATCGTTCGCCATTTACCCTGGGTTGCTTCGGCCAATGGTCAGAGCAGGCCCGTGCCAAACACTACGACAACCTGTGCCAGTTCGACGGCCGCATCGTGCTGGCTGGCGAGCACGCGTCGTGCTTGCCGGCATGGCAAGAGGGTGCGGTGACTTCGGCGCTGGATGCAATCGGCCGACTGCACCAGCGCGCGGCAGCGGCAGGAGCGGCGACATGAAAATCATCAAGCCAATCAAAGCGACATATGCCGCAAGCCTTGTGCTGCTTCTGCTTGCTGGCCTCGTCAGTCAGCCAGCCTGTGCCGATAGCGCCGGCATTCGCGACGAGGCGTTGCTCAAAACCACCGACGGTGGACAGATCTACGCGCAGATCTGCCAAGGTTGTCATATGCCCAAGGGACAGGGTGCGATCGGAGCGGGGCACTACCCGGCTTTCGCGCACAATCCGACCATGTCGTCAGCGCCCTATATGGCGCTGACGATTCTTGGCGGTCGCCGAAACATGCCGGCTTTTGCCTCCAGGGACCCGGGTGACAGCGAGCAGGAGTCGTTTATCGCGCCCATCTGGCTCACTGACGCGCAAGTCGCCAGCGTGATCAACTACATCCGCACGCATTTCGGCAATGACTACAAGGACGCCATTACGGCGGATGAGGTCAAAGCACTGCATCCCGGATCAACACGTTAGAAACGATTACCTCCCATCTCACGAAGGACACGTCATGCCTCGTCTTGCTCGTACTCTCTTGCCCATGCTGTTGATGACGCTGCCGATGATCGCCAGTGCCAGCGATGTGACCCGTTACAAGCTGCCCAACAGCACGTTTCCCATCTCGGCTGCGGTGGAAGTACCGGCCGGCAAGACCATAGTCTATCTCAGCGGGCAGATGGGGCAGATGCCCAAGGACGCCAATGCGTTGAAGGGGGCGCCAGTTTCTATGGGCGACACCAGAACGCAGACCATCTCGGCACTGACCAATATCAAGAAACAGCTCGAAGGCATGCACTTGAGCATGGGCGATGTGGTGAAGATGCAGGTGTTTCTGGTAGCCGACAAGAGCAAGGGTGACAAGCTCGACTTCGCCGGATTCATGGACGGCTATACGCAATTCTTCGGTACCAAGGAACAGCCCAACCTGCCGTCACGCTCGGCGGTCCAGGTGGAAGCACTGGTGATTCCGGCCGCGTTGGTAGAGATCGAAGTGACAGCGGTACGGCCATAGTTGATCGGCCGGCGTGCTTGCGGCGGCGACGTTTGAGCCGAGCTGTGCGCTTCTAGTTTTTACAGAGCATCCGCATCCATTTCCTGGGTGCGGATGCGAACGACTTGTTCCAGTTCGGCAACGAAGATCTTGCCATCGCCGATCTTGCCGGTGCGGGCCGCGCCGGTGATTGCCTCGATCGCGTGATCGAGCCGGTCGTCGGTCACGGCGACTTCGATCTTCAGCTTGGGCAGAAAATCAACGACGTACTCGGCGCCGCGATAGAGCTCGGTATGCCCATGTTGGCGACCGAAGCCCTTCACTTCAGTCACGGTCATGCCCTGCACGCCGGCTTCGTTCAGCGCCTCGCGCACATCGTCCAGTGTGAACGGTTTGATGATCGCCGTGATCCATTTCATATTGTCTTTCTCGCGCGGGAATGACTGCATTCAGCACGATGCATGCCATGGCGTTATGCGTGTTTGTACTCGTTGCAGCGCGGGTGTCATGCAACGATGCGAATGATGTCGCACTAAAGTCGTGCAAATTGGGCAGAGTTTTGCTCATGCATGGTGCGCCTCGGACTTGCATGAGACGGCTCACATTGACTCGAACGGGTTGAATCAGTACCATTTTAGTCCCGATTCGATATTTCCAGGCCAGACCGCACCGATGTTACGTGTCAGCCGACTCACCGATTACGCCACCGTAGTGATGACCTGCATCGCCGCGCACCCGCATGACGTACTCAGCACGGGGCAGATCGCCGACGAGACGCGACTGGAATTGCCGACCGTAAGCAAGCTCCTGAAGGCGCTCGGGCATGCCACGCTGGTTGAGTCGTTCCGCGGCGTCAACGGCGGCTACCGGTTGGCGCGATCGGCGTCGGACATTTCGCTGGCGGAGATCGTCGAAGCGCTGGAAGGGCCGATCGGCATGACCGAGTGCAGCCTGGCCGATGGCCAGTGTGATCGCGAAGCGCAATGCGGTGTGCGCGGCAGCTGGCAGCAGGTTAACAGTGTGCTGGACAATGCGCTGCGCGCTGTGAGCTTGGCCGACATGCTCAAAACGCGTCTGCCGGTTGCGAATGTTGATCATCGCAACCCTGACAATCATCCTGATAACCAGGCTGCGTCGAAAAAGATGCCGCCACGGCGGATAGCCGCTACAGCGGTCAATGACGCCGCCATCTCGTCAAAATCCGGCGAGATCACAACCGAATGAACGAGACCATGATCAGCGACAGCACCAGTACCGCGCTTCGCGACAACGCCGAAGTGGCGGAAGTGCTCGGCCGCAGCTATGCGGCCGGCTTCGTCACCGATATCGAGATGACCAGCCTGCCGCCGGGCCTGAGCGAGGACATCATCCGCCAGCTCTCCGCGATCAAGCGCGAGCCGGAGTGGATGACCAACTGGCGGCTCGATGCTTATCGCCACTGGCTCACCATGCCGACACCCGATTGGGCCAAGCTGAAGATCGAGCCGATCGATTACCAGGCGCTCAGCTATTACGCCGCGCCCAAGGCGGGTCTGAAGTCACTCGACGAAGTCGACCCGAAGTTGCTGGAAATGTACGAGAAGCTTGGCGTTCCGCTGCATGAGCGTGCCAAGTTGGCCGGCGTGGCGGTCGACGCCGTATTCGATTCCGTGTCGGTCGGCACTACCTTCCGCAAGGAACTGGCCGCGGCCGGTGTGATCTTCTGCTCGATGAGCGAAGCGATCCGCGAACATTCCGAGCTGGTGCAGCAATACCTTGGCAGCGTCGTGCCCACCGGCGACAATTTTTTCGCGGCGCTCAACTCGGCGGTTTTTTCCGACGGCAGCTTTGTCTTCATTCCCAAGGGCGTGCGCTGCCCGATGGAGCTGAGCACGTACTTCCGCATCAATGCGCAGAACACCGGACAGTTCGAGCGCACCCTGATCGTGGCCGAAGAAGGCAGCCACGTGTCGTATCTGGAAGGCTGCACCGCGCCGAAGCGCGACGAGAACCAGCTGCACGCGGCGGTGGTCGAGCTCGTGGCGCTGGAAAAGGCGCAGATCAAATACTCGACCGTGCAGAACTGGTATCCGGGTGACGAGAATGGCGTCGGCGGCATTTACAACTTCGTGACCAAGCGCGGTGACTGTCGCGGCGACGATTCGAAAATTTCCTGGACTCAGGTGGAAACCGGTTCGGCAGTGACGTGGAAATACCCGAGCTGCGTACTGCGCGGCGACCGCTCGGTCGGGGAGTTCTACTCGGTGGCGTTGACGCATCATCATCAACAGGCCGATACCGGTACCAAGATGATCCACATCGGCAAACACACCAAGTCGAAGATCGTCGCCAAGGGCATCAGCGCCGGGCGTAGTTCCAACAGTTATCGCGGCCTGGTGAAAATGGAGAAAGGTGCCGAGGGCGCACGTAACTACACCCAGTGCGACAGTCTGCTGATCGGCAAGAAGTGCGGTGCGCACACTTTTCCGTACATGGAAGTGAAAAACCCCACCGCCATCGTCGAGCACGAAGCGACTACCTCGAAAATTTCCGACGACCAGATGTTCTACTGCCGTGCCCGTGGCATCAGCGCGGAAGACGCCGTGTCGATGATCGTCGACGGCTTCTGCAAGCAGGTGTTTCGCGAGCTGCCGATGGAGTTTGCGGTCGAGGCGAAGAAGCTGCTGGAAGTGTCGCTGGAAGGAGCGGTCGGTTGATGAGCGCCGTTGCCGCCACCGAAAAGTCGCTGCTGCAGTTGCGGCCGGCTACCGTGCAGGATGTTGGCGAGATTCTCTCGCTGATCCGTGAACTGGCTGACTACGAAAAGCTGCTGCACGAAGTCGATGCCAGCGAGGATGACCTGCGCCGTGACCTGTTCGGCGACACGCCTCGCGCTCATTGCGACATCGCGATGTGGAACGGTGAGGTCGCCGGTATGGCCTTGTGGTTCTACAACTATTCCACTTTCCTCGGTCGCGCCGGCATCTATCTCGAAGACCTGTTCGTGCGGCCGGCGTTTCGCGGCCATGGCATTGGCAAGTCGCTGATCGCGTATCTGGCGCAGCGTTGCATCGATGAAAATCTGTCACGGCTGCAGTGGTCAGTGCTGGACTGGAATGCGCCGTCCATCGCGTTCTACGAGTCGCTGGGCGCTGACGTGATGCGCGAGTGGCTTGCCTGCCGCATGAGCCGCAAGGCGATCGATACGTTGGCAACGAGTTATTCGCCGGTCGAGGCGTCTCCGTGAGTTTCAAAACCATCGTGCATTCACTCATCAAAAGGATCACGGCATGAAGTCGTCTTCAAGGATTTTGCTGTGTGTGCTGGCCACCGCCAGCGTCGTCGGCTGCAGCGTACCGATCAAGCATCAATATCTCACCGCGCCGCAGATCAGCGGCACCGTGACGCGCGCGGGCGAACCAGTGGAAGGTATCCACATGCAGCTGGTCGATGTGTTGAACGCATCGGGCGAGCCGGTGCTCGGCGCCGTCACGCAGGAAGCGGTCACCGATGCGCAGGGCCATTTCAAGTTGGGGCCGATGAAGCAGCTGGCGCACAGGGTCAATAACCCGCTGTTCAAGGTGGATCAGCACACCGTGCCGTGGGGCCTGCGCATGTCGAAAGACGACCAGACCTGGCACGTCGGCTGGGCGTCCGATCCAGACATGTTTGGCGAGGTGCCCAAGACGGTCGTCACCGCACAGTGCGATCTGGCGGTCGACAGCAAGTCTAGCGTCATCGATGGCGATATTGCCATTGTCGGCACGGGGCCTTGCAAGCTGAAAGTTGCGGTAACTTCAAAGAAATGAGCGCGAAGCTGAGCCGTATCCAACTCAGCCTGCTTTGCGCTGCGCCGCTGTCGCTGAGTGCATGCGTGCCGTGGCCGCATCACGAGCTGAGCGCGCCCGAGATCATCGGCAGCATCGAGAATTTTGGCGCGCCGGTGGCCCATGTGCACATACAACTGAGCGACATGCTCGACGCGTCGGGTCATGCTGAAGCCAAGGCGAAAACCCTGGATGTTGTCGCTGATGCCAGAGGACATTTTCAGATAGGACCGATTCGCCGATTTGTATGGACGTCTCATGTCCGTGATCGGCCCGTGCCGTGGGGTTTGAGCTTTTCCACCGACGGTGGGCCGCTGCGCGCAGGCTGGCTGTCGGATCCTGCGGAAAGGGGGTTTGTACTCGACGAGCCCGTCATCGCCATCTGTGATTTGAAATCATCGGCGGTGAGCAGTGGCATAGGTGGTTACCAACAATTGCAAGGCCATGGGGTTTGTTCCATGGCCGTCGTGGGATCAAAGTAATGAACATGCTGAAAATCGAAAACCTGCACGCCCGTGTCGAGGGCAAGGAAATTCTCAAGGGCCTCAACCTCACCGTCAACGCGGGCGAGGTGCACGCCATCATGGGGCCGAATGGTGCGGGCAAGTCGACACTGGGCAACGTGCTGTGCGGTCGCGAGGGTTATGAGGTGACGGCCGGTACGGTGATCTATAACGGCATCGATCTGCTGGCGCTCGATCCCGAAGCACGCGCGGCGGCTGGCGTGTTCCTGGCGTTCCAGTACCCGGTCGAGATTCCCGGCGTCAACAACACCTATTTCCTTCGCGCGGCCTTTAATGCGCAGCGTAAGGCACGTGGTGAAAAAGAATTCGATTCCATGCAGTTTCTCAAGCTGGTGCGCGAGAAGCTGAAGGTGATGCAAATCTCCGACGAGCTGCTGCATCGCGCGGTCAATGAAGGTTTCTCCGGCGGCGAAAAGAAGCGTAACGAGATATTCCAGATGGCCGTGCTCGAGCCCCAGCTGGCGATCCTTGACGAGACCGATTCCGGCCTCGATATCGATGCACTTAAGCAGGTGGCGCAGGGCGTCAATACGCTGCGCTCTCCCGAGCGTGCGTTCCTGATGATTACTCATTACCAGCGCCTGCTCGATTACGTGGTGCCGGATTTTGTGCACGTGCTGGCTGATGGTCGCATCGTCGAGAGCGGCGACAAGTCGCTGGCGTTGAAGCTGGAAGAGCAGGGCTATGCCGGCATCGCCGAGCGTCGCCCGGCGGGGGCATCGGCATGAATCAGCCGGCAACGCTGCCGCTGGTGAATGCCTTGCTGGACTCGCCGCTGCCATCCAGCGGTATTGACTGGCTGGATGCTGCACGCCAGGAAAATCGCGAGGCGTTTGCTGCTGGCGGTCTGCCCGATACGCGACTGGAAGCGTGGAAATACACCACCTTGCGCGCACTTTCCCAGCGCCGCTTTGCCAATGGCGATGCCCATGCGCAGGAACGCGAAGTGGATGCCTCGACGCTGGTATTGCCTGGCGTCGCCGGTCCGCGGCTGGTGTTCGTCAACGGCCGGTTTCGCGCTGATCTGTCGGCTATCGACACGCTGCCGGACGGGCTCACCTTGCAGCCGCTGTCGCAGGCGCTGCAGGGCGATGCCGAGCCGCTGCGCTTTGCGCTGTCGCGGTCGGCTTCGATCAGACATGTCCGTGACGCCAGTGATGCCTTCGAGCGCATCAATGCCGCCAGTGCAAATGACGGCGTGGTGCTGCGGCTTGCCGCGAACCAGAAAATCACGGTGCCGGTCCAACTGGTGTTTATCGGCGCAGCGACCGAATCGGACCTAGCCTGGCATGTGCGCAACGTCATCGAACTTGGTGAGCATGCCGAATTGAGCCTGGTCGAGCAGCACATCAGTAGCGGCGAGCCGTCGTATCTGGCCACGCTGGTCAGCGATATCGAGCTGCGTGAAGGCGCAGTGCTGCATCACACGTTGCTGCAGAACACGGCGGTGACTGCCAGCTTGATTCGACGCAGCAACCTGCGCCTGCATGCGCGCTCGCACGCAACGCTGCATGTGCTGGAACTGGGTGGCGCCTTGGTGCGCCACGATCTGCAGGCGGAGCTGATTGGTGACGAAGCGCAGCTCGATACGCGCGGCGTATTCATGCCGCATGGCCGCCAGCATATCGATACCCAGCTGGCGATCCGCCATCAGGCGTTGAACACGCAGTCCAGCTCCAACTGGCGTGGCGTCGCCAACGATCGCGCACGCGGTGTGTTTCGTGGTGCGATGGTGGTGGCGTCTGGCGCCGATGGCAGCGATGCCAGTCTCAGCAACAAGAACCTCTTGCTGTCGCCAAGCGCGGAAATCGATACCAAGCCCGAACTGGAAATCTATGCGGACGAAGTGAAAGCCGCGCACGGCGCCACGGTCGGCCAGCTCGACGAACGCGCGCTGTTCTACCTACGCTCACGCGGCATCCCGCTCGCTGATGCGCGCGTACTGCTGACTACCGCGTTCTGTCGCGCGGTGCTGGATGATCTGCCGAACGAGACGCTGCGCGAACATCTCTCTGAACTGCTGATCGCGCAGCTCCCGAACTGAAGCGAAGTCACACCCATGAATGCCCAGCCAAAAACTCCCGCTACCTTCGACATCCAGCGCATCCGCGCGGATTTTCCGGTGCTTTCGCGTACCGTCCACGACGGCAAGCCGCTGGTGTATTTCGACAACGCCAACACCAGCCAGAAACCGGTGTCGGTGATCGAGGCGGTGAACCGGCACTACCGCGAAACCAACGCCAATGTGGCGCGCGCCGTGCATCAGCTGGGCGAGGAGTCGACGGCAGCATACGAAGGCGCACGTGACAAGCTGGCGCGTTTCATCAACGCTACCTCGCGCAACGAGCTGATCCTCACCTCGGGCACGACGCAGTCGATCAACCTGGTTGCTTACAGCTATGCGTTGCCGCAGTTGAAACCCGGCGATGCGATTCTCACCACGGTGATGGAGCATCACGCCAACATCGTGCCATGGCAGCTTGTCGCCGCGCGCAGCGGTGCCAAGGTCAAGGCTGCGCCGATCGATCAGCGCGGCGAGCTCATCGTCGAGCAGTTTGTCGCCATGCTGACACCCGAGGTGAAACTGGCTTGCGTGGCGCACGTGTCGAACGTGCTCGGCACGGTCAATCCGGTGCGCGAGATCGCACGCGAATGCAAAAAGCGCGGTATCCCGCTGCTGGTGGATGGTTCGCAGGCGGTGCCGCATCGGCCGGTCGACGTGCAGGCGCTGGGCTGTGATTTCTACGCGCTCACCGGTCACAAGATGCTGGCGCCCACCGGCACCGGTGCGTTGTGGGCGAAGCGCGAGCATCTCGAAGCGATGCCGCCGTTCTTTGGTGGCGGTGAGATGATTCGCGAAGTCAGTTTCAACGGCACCACGTTTGCGCCACCGCCGCACAAGTTCGAGGCCGGCACGCCCAATATCGCCGGTTTCGTCGGCCTGGGTGCGGCAATTGACTACTATGAGTTGATTGGTTTTGACGCGATCCACGCGCAGGAGCAGGACCTGCTGCATTACGCCACCGAGCGGTTGCGCGAGATCCCCGGCGTGCACCTGTTCGGCGAGGCCAGGGAAAAAGAGGCCGTCATCTCGTTCTTGATAGAGGGCGCACAGGCGACCGACCTGGCTACCTTGCTCGATCTGCAAGGCGTGGCCGTGCGCTCGGGGCATCATTGCGCGCATCCGCTGATGCAGTTCTTCAACGTGCCAGCCACGCTGCGCGTCTCGTTGGCGTTTTACAACACGCGCGAGGAAATCGATGTATTCATTGCCGCCTTGCTCAAGGTGCGCAAGCTGCTGATGTAGGTTGGCAACGAGGCGAAGGATTCCCGTGGTGATGCGCGGGCGCTACTCTCCTATAACTTGTCTCCACGCGATTGGCCTTCCATGCTCGCAAAGCTTCCTGGTTTTATCCGCGTACCACTGGTGATGCTGTTGCTGGCACTCAACATCGTGGTGCATGTGACGCCGCTGTTTGTGCTCACGCTGTTCAAGGTGATCGTGCCGATTCGCGGCATTCGCCTCGCGTTGTCGCGCGGGCTGGTGCTGATCGCGGAGAGCTGGATTGCCGTCAATAGCGCCATGTTCGAATGGTTTACCAAGACGCGTTGGCAGCTCGAAGGGCTGAATAACCTACGCTACGACGGTAATTACCTGGTGCTGTGCAATCACCAGAGTTGGGTCGATATTCCGGTATTGCAGAAAATCTTCAATCGCCGCATTCCATTTCTGCGCTTTTTCCTCAAGAGCCAGCTGATCTGGGTGCCGCTACTGGGTCCGGCGTGGTGGGCGCTGGATTTTCCCTTCATGAAGCGCTACTCGAAGGAGACTCTGGCCGCACACCCAGAGCTGCAGGGCAAGGACATGGAGGCCACGCGTCGCGCCTGCGAAAAATTCCGGAACATGCCGGTGTCGGTGATGAACTTCGTCGAGGGCACGCGCTTTACACCGGCCAAGCACGACAAGCAGAAATCATCGTACGACTATTTGTTGCGGCCGAAAGCCGGCGGCGTCGCGTTTGTGCTGGATGCGATGGGCGATGCGCTGGATGCAATGCTCGATGTCACTATCGTTTATCCCAATGGCCCGTATACGATGATGGACCTGATCGCTGGCCGCATCAGCGAGATTCGTGTGCACGTGCGCGAGCTGCCGATCACCGCTGACCTGCGCGGCGGTTACGAAACCGATGCAGCGTTCCGCGACAGTTTCCAGATGTGGGTCAACACGCTGTGGGCCGACAAGGACGCGCAGATAGCGCGCATGCATCAGCTTTAAGCTGCCATTGGTGCCCCATTAAAAAATCGCCCCGATGCTCAGCCGTCGGGGCGATTTGCTTTGCGCTAGATCATTACTTCGACAGTCAGTCGACTTCGTATGAGCGCTTCACCACGACGTGAACCGGACGACGGGTGAAGCCGAACAGGCCAGCCAGGAAGGCGATCACGCCACCGATAACCAGCAGAACCAACGCACTCCATGCGGCCTTCGATACACCGTGGGCGGTGGCATCGGCGGCTTCGCGCGCCTTCTGCTCTGTTTCCTGTTTCAGCTGCTGGAACTTTGCCATCGCCTGTTGATAGGTCTGCGCGTAGTTGTCGACGATCTGCTGCGCTTCCTCGTGCGATTTACCGGTGCGTGCGGCGACGATATTGACCAGTGCATCCTTGTCGGCGGCATTCAGCGCCGGCTGGCCTTCCTGCTTCACGCGGGCAAACCAGTCGCTGAGTTGCTGATCGGTCTGCTGCGGGGTGTCTGCCGTTTGCTGCGCGGTCTGCTTGCCATCGTTGGTGGCCTGCTGCGCGTTGGCCTTCAGGTTGGATGGGTCCAGTTCCGGCTTGCCGGTCTGGCGCAGCAGGGTGTCGAGCTGGTTCTGCAGATCACTGGTATCAAAGCTGATGCCGTTCTTCTGCAGTTCGTCCTTGACGCCGGAGGCGATGTGCGGGGCTGCGGCGGCTACGCCGTCACCGGCCAGTGACAAGCCCTTGCCGACCACGCCAGCTGCGGCACCAGCCACGCCGGAGGCCAGCGATGCCAGCAGATAGGTCGTGACCAGCGTGGTCACCGACCAGGTCAATACGCCGTGTAGGCCACCCTGGCCCGGCGCGGAACGACCGGCAACGAAGGCGCCAACCAGAATAGCGATGAGGGTAGTGATGCCCAGCCAGATGCCGGTGCCGGCGCCGAAGCCGTTCAACGGATTGGCGTCGCGCAGGGGATCGATGGCGCCTGCGCCGATGGCCGTACCAAGCACGCTCAGCACCAGATAAGTCACCAGGGAGAGGAAGCAGCCGGCAAAGATCGCACCCCAGGAAATGCGGGGTTGCTGTTCGGGGTTAACGTAAGTGGTCATGCTGGGGCCTCGTGATCGTCAATGATGGGAAAGGGTCGAGTGTTGGTTGAGGTGGTCGCTGCAGCCTCATGCAGGTGGGGCCGGCAGGCACCAGTCGATGCGATCGGTTGACTGGGGTGCGCAGTCTGCACGGGGGCTTTGCACCAGTCGCCCTGCATATGCACCAGTGCGGCTAGTGCAATCGACTCAGGCCATAACGGCGCTGGACTATGATCCTTGGTGCTTTCGTACTGGTCGTTCGGGCTAACTGGATGGGTCAATCCGCCACACACTCTGACGCCCCACGATCGAAGGGAGTCTCCTTTCGGGATTCCCCGTTCCTCACTCCTGTCCTGAGTTCCCATCGATGATCGACCAGGTTCTACGCACCCAAACCGCCCGCCGCCAGCTGCAGCAGATCATCACTGGTCTCAGCGATGGTGTGATCTTGATCGAGCCCGACCAGACGATCATGTGGGCCAACCAGGCCGCGCTGGACATGCATGGCATCTCGGATATTGCGGCACTCGGTACGACGGTCACCGAATATCGCGAGCGCTTTCAGCTGCGCTATCGCAATAATCATCGTCTGGCTGCCGGCAACTATCCGATCGATCGCGTGATTGCGGGCGAGTCGTTCACCGATGTGGTGGTGGAAGTCATGCCGACGGCTGACGAGGAAGCTCGCTGGGTGCATCGCGTGCGCAGCCTGGTGCTGACCGACGCCGATGGTGAACCGGATTGCCTGGTGCTGATCATCGCCGACGCCACCGACTGGGCCAGCGCCGAGCAGCGCTTCGAGAAAACCTTCAATGCCAATCCCGCGCCGGCAGTGATTTGTCGCCTAAGTGACCTGCGCTATATCAAGGTCAATCAGGGCTTCATGGAAATGACGGGTTACACGCGCGAGCAGGTGATCGGTCATTCGGTGTACGAGCTCGACGTGCTGGAGCGCGCCGAGAACAAGGAGCTGGCGATCGAGCGACTCGGCGAGGGCGCCACCATTCCGCAGATGCAGGCGGAGCTGAAGCTGCCCGACGGTGGCACCAAGTTTGTCATCGTCGCCGGTCAGCCGATCGAGGTCGGCGACGAAGGGTGCATGCTGTTTTCCTTCATGGATCTTGAGCCGCGCCGCAAAGCGGAGGACGCACTGCGCCAGAGCGAAGAGCGCTTTGCCAAGGCATTTCGCATGACACCGGTATCTACGCTTGTGTGCAGCTCCGACCGCTTCCACGTGATCGAGGTCAACGAGGCTTTTGTCGCCACTACCGGTTACGCGTCGGAAGATGTGCTGGGCAAATCGATCGCCGAGATCGGCCTGCTCGACGATCGTCATGCCAACGCACAGCTCGGCAAGCTGCTGGAAACTGTAGGCAGTCTGCACAACACCGAATTCCAGATCCGCAAGAAGACCGGCGACCTGCTCGATTGCCTGGTATCTGCCGAAACCGTCAGCATCCACGGCACCACCTGCTATCTGCTGGTGCTGCTGGATATCACCGATCGCAAGCGCAGTGAAATGGAACTGGTCAGCGCGATCGAGACGGTGATGAAAGATGCCTCGTGGTTCAGCCAGACCTTGATCGAAAAAATGGCCAATGTGCGCCGCGCCAATGCGCCGGACGACGTCTCGAGTGCGGAGCTGGCCGACCTTACCGCGCGTGAGCGTGACACGCTGGGCCTGATGTGCGAAGGCCTGGCCGACAAGGAGATTGCTGCGCGATTGGGTTTGGCGCCTAACACCGTGCGCAATCATGTGGCGGCGCTGTACTCCAAACTCGATCTGCACAGTCGCAGCGAGGCCATCGTGTGGGCGCGCAAGCGCGGCGTGTTCGGCCATTCTGCCGATCGTGCCACGGTGCGGAAAAAGCCGCGTCGCACTCGTTGAAGCCGGAGTCTTAATCGCCGCTGTCCATTGCCGCAAATGCACTAGTTCAACTGGTTCAAATGGTGCTTTTTCCTTCACATCGAATCCCGCATTCTGGTCACCAGCCCGGCAGGCCCAACGCCTTCCGGCATCCATTCGACCATGATGATGAGGAGATAACGATGGACAAGAATCGTATCGACGGCACCGCCAAGCAGGTCAAGGGCTCCGTCAAAGAAGCCATCGGCAAGCTGACCGGCGACAAGAAAGCCCAGCTGGAAGGTGCTGCCGAAAAGCAGATTGGCAAGGCCCAGGCCAAAGCCGGCGAAGCGGCCGACAAAGTGCGCGACTCGCTGAAGAAATAAATCGCCGAACTCTCCAATCCAGCAGCATGCGGCGACCGATCATCGGCGCTACGTCGCTCTTTTCAGTAACCATCCAACGCAATTACCGCAGGAAGTAAAGTTATGGACAAGAATGAAGTCGAAGGCACCATCCGCAACGTTGCTGGCAAGATCGAAGATGCTGCTGGCGCGCTTACCGGTGATGCCGAGCATCAGATCAAGGGCAAGGCCCGCCAAGTTGCCGGCACTGCCCAGGCCAAGGCTGGCGAAGTACTCGATGATGTGCGCGAGTTTGCCGCTGCGAAGCCGGTTGGCGCCGTGCTGATCGCCGCTGGTGTTGCATTCGCCCTCGGTATGCTGTTCGCACGCCGCGACTGATAGGAATTGACCGTTTTTCTATCGCGGAAACAGTCAACCCAAAACGGTGAACCCAACAAAAAGAAAGTCGGAGGAGTCATCCTTCGACTTTCTTTTTTGAATCGCACTCAGATCGATACGCAAAGCCAACGACTACCCGCTTGTAATGATGCGCATCAACTTCTGAGCTTGTAACCGGTGCGAAAAATCCACCACACCACGATCAGGCACAGCGCCATGAAACCAAGCGTCGCGCCCAGGCTCACCGCAACGTTGACGTCGGCCACACCGTAGAAACTCCAGCGGAAACCGCTGATCAGGTACACCACCGGATTGAACAGGGTGAACTTCTGCCACAGCGGCGGCAGCATGCTGATCGAGTAGAACGCCCCACCCAGAAACGTCAGCGGGGTCACCACCATCAGCGGGATCACCTGCAGTTTCTGAAAGTCATCCGCCCACAGGCCGATGATGAAACCGAACAAACTGAAGGTGATCGCGGTAAGTAGCAAAAAGCCGACCATCCAGACCGGATGGGCGATCTCGTAGGGTACGAATAGCCGCGCGGTTACCAGGATCAGGATGCCTAGCAACACCGACTTGGTCGTCGCTGCACCCACATAACCGAGTACGACTTCGAAGTAAGATACGGGCGCGGACAGCAGCTCGTAGATCGTGCCGGACCACTTCGGCAGATAGATGCCGAATGAGGCATTGGAGATGCTCTCGTTGAGCAGCGACAGCATGATCAGGCCCGGGATGATGAAGGCACCGTAGCTCACGCCACCGATATGCCCCATGCGCGAACCGATCGCCGTGCCGAACACCACGAAATACAGCGACGTGGAAATCACCGGCGAGGCGATGCTCTGCATGAGGGTGCGAAAGGTGCGTGCCATTTCGAAACGGTAGATTGCGCGGACGGCGTGGATATTCATGTGCGCGCCTCCACCGGGCCAGTTCGCTTATCGGTATGCACCAGGCTAACGAAAATCTCCTCCAGCGAACTTTCGCTGGAATGCAGATCCTTGAAGTCGATGCCTAGCTCGCCGAGTTTACGCAGCAGGGGCGCGATGCCGGTCTGCTCGCCCTGCGTGTCGAAGGTGTATGTGAGGGAGCAGCCGTTCTCGCTCAGTTCCAGCGGCAGGCCGGCCAGCGCTTCGGGTATCTGTTCCAATGGACTTTGCAGTTGCAGCGTGAGTTGCTTCTTGCCGAGCTTGCGCATCAGTACATCCTTGTCCTCGATCAGCACCAGCTCGCCCTTGTTGATCACACCGATGCGGTCGGCCATCTCCTCGGCCTCCTCGATGTAATGCGTGGTCAGGATGATGGTGACGCCGCTCTCGCGCAGCGCGCGCACCATCTCCCACATGTCGTGGCGCAGCTCCACATCGACACCGGCAGTCGGTTCATCGAGAAAGAGAATCTGCGGCTCATGTGCCAGTGCCTTGGCGATCAGCACGCGGCGCTTCATGCCCCCGGACAGCGCCGCGATCTTGCTGTCTTTCTTGTCCCACAACGATAGGTCGCGCAGCACCTTTTCGATATGCGCGGGGTTGGCCGGCTTGCCGAACAGGCCGCGGCTGAAGCTGACCGTGGACCACACCGACTCGAACGCGTCGGTGGACAGCTCCTGCGGCACCAGGCCGATCTGCGCGCGCGCGGCGCGATAATCACGCACGATGTCATGGCCATTCGCCAGCACGGTACCACTGGTCGGTTTGACGATGCCGCAGATGATGCTGATCAGAGTGGTCTTGCCCGCGCCGTTGGGGCCGAGCAGGGCGAGAATCTCACCGCGGCGGATATCCAGGTCGATATGTTTCAGTGCCATGTGGCCGGAGGCGTAAACCTTGCCGAGTCCGCGGATGCTCACGATCGAGGGTGATGCCTCTGCCGGCGTGATCGAGCGTGCTGGGTTGTGCATGGTGTCTCCATAGGCTAACGGGCCATTGTCCTCCCTGCATGAAAAAACCGCAGCCCGAAGGCTGCGGTTTTCTTCAGTAGGACTTAAGGGACATGACCGGTAATTACCAGATCTTCACCTGCGTCTCCGGCGAACGCACCATCGCTTCGCCGGCCTTGCATTTGAACGCCTGCGCGAACTCCGGCATGTTCGACGGTGCGCCGATCGCGCGGAACTGCGCTGGCGCATGCGGATCGGTGTTGAGCAGGGTGATCTGCGCTTCAGGGCGGATGTTGCCACGCCAGACACGGGCCCAGTTGAGGAAGAAGCGCTGATCTTCGGTATAGCCGTCTATCTTGCGTTTGGCTTCCGCGGGATTCTTCGACAGCGCCATCTGCAGTGCGGTGTAGGCAGCGTTCAATCCGCCGAGATCGCCGATGTTCTCGCCCATCGTGAGGTGACCGTTGACGTGCTTGCCCGGCAGCGGTTCGTACGCATCGAACTGTGCGGCGAGCTTGTCGGTGCGTGCTTCGAACGCTTTGCGGTCGGCATCGGTCCACCAGTTGACGTTGTTGCCTCGGGCGTCGAACTTGCTGCCCTGGTCGTCGTAGCCGTGGCCCATCTCGTGGCCGATCACCGCGCCGATGCCACCGTAGTTCACGCCGTCATCCGCCTTGGCGTCGAAGAACGGCGGCTGCAGGATTGCTGCCGGGAACACGATCTCGTTCTGCTGTGCGTTGTAGTACGCGTTCACCGTTTGCGGCGTCATGCCCCATTCGCTGCGGTCGACCGGCTTGCCGATCTTGGCGATGCGGTAGTCGTAGTTGAACTTGTCGGCGGCCTGCACGTTGGCGTAGTAGTTGTCTTGCGTCAGGGTGAGGTCCGACCAGTCACGCCACTTGTCTGGATAGCCGATTTTCGGCACGAAGGTGGCCCATTTTTCCAGTGCCTTCTGCTTGGTCGCCTCGCTCATCCAGGCCAGGTTCTCGATACGCGTCTTGTAGGCGGCGCGCAGGTTGGCGACCAGTTCCTGGGCGCGCTGCTTGGCCACCGGCGAAAAGTTGTCGGCGACGTAGAGCTGGCCCAGCGCCATGCCCATGCCATCGTTGGTGGCGGCCAGCACGCGCTTCCAGCGCGGCTCTATTTCTTTCTGGCCGTTGAGGGTCTGGTTCTCGAAGGCGAAATCCTCCTGCTCGAACGGCGTGGAAAGATACGGTGACGCATTGGAGATCGCGTGGTAGCGGAAGTACGCCTGCCACTGCGCTATCGGTACGTCGCCGAACATCTTCTGCACTTCGCCAAAGAACTTCGGCTGCGAGAACGAGAAACCCTGGCTCACGTCTGCATCCTGCGTCTTGAAGAACGCAGTCCAGTCGAAGCCCGGCGTCAGCTTGTCGGCATCGGCAATGCTGACGTAGTGATAACGGTTTTCCGGTTTGCGCATTTCTACCGGTGGCAGCGACGCCGCGGCCAGACGCGTCTCGAATGCCAGCACATTCTTGGCCTGCTGCTGTGCGTCGGTTGTACTCACACCGGTGAGCGCCAGCAGCTTGGCGATGTGCGCCACATATGCCGTGCGGATCTTCTCGAACTCCGGCTTGCTGTAGTAATCGACGGTCGGCAGGCCGAGGCCGCCCTGGCCGACATAGGCGATCTCCTGGCTGGAATCCTTGAAGTCGCCGTTGCCACCAAAGCGGAACAGCACTGGTTCGCCCTTGGCATACGTGTCGCGGATATAGCCGGCGATGTCGCCCGCATTCTTCAAGCCATCGATCTGCGCGAGCTGCGGCTTGATCGGATCAAAGCCGGCACGATTGACTGCTGCCTCGTCCATGCCGGAGGCATAGAGGTAACCAATCTTCTGCTGGATCGATCCTGGCGTGGCTTCCGACG
This sequence comes from Rhodanobacter sp. A1T4, assembly GCF_014207185.1. Taxonomy (GTDB): domain Bacteria; phylum Pseudomonadota; class Gammaproteobacteria; order Xanthomonadales; family Rhodanobacteraceae; genus Rhodanobacter. The sequence goes on along the minus strand of NZ_JACHCP010000002.1, from coordinate 360,253 downwards.
CATTCGCTGCCGCGGCGTCGACAATCTTGTGCTGCACATTGAGGCTGTCTTCGCGCAGCATGTCGAAAGAGCCCCAGCGCGTGCGATCGGCGGGGATCGGATGCGTCGCCACCCACTGCGCATTGACGAAGCCGTTGAAGTCGGCGCAGGGCTTGATGCTGGTGTCGAGCTCCTTCACGTCGAACACAGCGGGTGCCGCCACCGCATTGATGGACAGGGCCAGGCCCACGGCCAAAGCCAGCGGTTTCACGAGTCGGTACGTCATGGATTCTCCCTCTGCGCCGTGGCGCGTTTCGATCGCCCGTCGCCGGGCATGGTGATCCCCGACCGTAGTCAACCAGGGCAGGGCACAGACAGTGTCGAAGGTCACGGGTGAGGGCTTTGAGTGTGCGGAATGGCTGTATCGGGTCACGCTGCGCCGTATGGTGGAAAAAGCGACGTGCGCATTATCATCGCCGGATGAACACATCTGCCCCTATTGCTTTTCGTACCGCCGTGTCCGCCGATATCCCGGCTATCGTTGCCTTGGTCGAGTCCGCCTATCGCGGCGAATCGGGCTTGCGCGGCTGGACCACCGAGTCGCACCTGCTCGACGGCCGACGCACCAATAACGAAGACGTGGGCGCCGTCATCAAGCGCCCGCACAGCTGCCTGCTGTTGGCCGAGCGCGACGGTCAGCTGATCGCCAGCTGTCATGTCGAGCGGCAGGGCAAGTTCGGTTACTTCGGCATGTTTGCTGTGGACCCCGCACAGCAGGGTGGTGGCCTGGGCAAGGCCGTGCTGGCCGAAGCCGAGCGTCTGGCGCGCGAACGCTGGCAGTGCCGCGCCATGCGGATGACCGTCATCGAGCAGCGCAACGAACTCATCGCCTGGTACGAGCGCCGCGGCTATCTGCGTACCGCGGAGTACGAGCCATTTCCCTATGGCGACGAGCGCTTCGGCATCCCGCGCCGCCCTGACCTGCGCTTCGAAGTGCTGGTGAAAACCTTCGCGAAGCAGCCGGCGTGAACGGCTGGATCAAGGTAGGCACCCGCAGCGAGATCCTGCCCGGCGAATTCAAGGTCGTCTGGGACGGCGACACTGCCATCGCCGTCTACAACATCGACGGCACCCTCTACGCTATCGAAGACATCTGCTCCCATGATGGCGGCGAACTCGCTGGTGGTGACGTCCACGGTTTCGAAGTCGAATGTGCGCGCCACGGTGCGCGTTTCGACCTGCGCACAGGGGCTGTAACCAAACCACCAGCATACGAGCCGATCGCGAGTTTTCCGGTGAAGGAAGAGGGCGGAGAAATCTGGACGCGGGATGACCGGTGAATGGTGCACTTCATTTCGTGCGTGCTGTGAATCTTGACATCATCCTGGGAGGATTGGGCCGCAGGATTAGGCTGCACCAAGCGGATCAAATGGTTGATTTTTATTGGTGTAGGGCAAAACGATAGGCAGCGACAAACGTATTGTGCGGACGTATTAGGCTGCATTTTCCAACCTACATTTAGTTAGGTGTCTCAATGCGTAGCACCAAATATATATTTGCCTTACTCGTAACCGTAACTTTGGGCTACGGCACGTTTATTGGCCATGCGTTGTTGGGCGCTTACGTTGCTGGCCACCTTCCGTATGCACTATTTCTATCGGGCTTTGGTTTACTCCTGCTCCCCGGTTTGGGAGCTGCCTTGGTCACTGGATTCCTACTGGCAGCCCTCGCGCGCTTGATCATTCCACGCTTTGCCGTTGTCGTACCCGTGCTGGCTACTTTGCCATGGGTAGCGCTCCATATTTTGGCCTGGACCGTTTATGGTTCTCGAGATATTTGGTGGGTGGTCCTTAGCGATATCGCGTCGCTCATGATAGCGACATACACTCTGGCAATACTGCTTAGGCGGCATCGGCTTAGGTGGCCACCTAACGCCTCCAGCGCCGCTTAACTCCAGACATAAGCGTTAGGCCTCAGAAACCGGATCCTCGTTTGCTAAAGTGTCGAAGGAGTCAAAATGGCTCGTCAAATCATCTTCACCCCGAAAGCGGCTAAGCCGCCGCCTACCTACAGTCAAGCGGTCAAAGCTGCAGGCCTGGTGTTCGTCTCTGGTACAGCCCCTGCTGATCCAATCACTGGTGTGATCAAGGGCACAACCATTCAAGAGCAAACCCGACAGTGCCTGACTAACATACAGGCCATCCTCGAGGAAGCAGGTAGTTCCTTAGAAAAGCTTGTCAGTGTGACCGTCGTGTTGGCAGACGAAGATGATTTCGCCGGCATGAACGAGGAATGGCTCAAATGGTTTCCTTCCAATCCACCAGCTCGCCAGGGCGCCAAGCTGCCTGTGCGCATGCCTGGCCTTAAGATTTCCATTGCAGCGATCGCTGAGACCTAACCCTTCAATCAACCGGGCATGCCCTAGCAAGCTGGGGCATGCCGCTTATCTCAAACGTTAGATGCCTACTAAGCGTTGATGTCGTATGCACGCGGACTCAAATGGAGGCTGATGATGGAAGAGCAGAACATTCGGATGGCTATTGATCGACATTGGGCTGCATCCGCTGCGGGTGATCAAGTTGTCGAGCATGAGATCTATCACGATGATGCTGTCTGTGAATATCCGCAGTCAGGCGAGGTCATCCACGGTCGGCGTAACCTGCAAGCGCTTCGTAGCCATCATCCTGGTAGACCATCGGGGTTTGAGGTCCGACGGATCGTAGGAGAGGGCAATTCCTGGGTTACCGAGTATGTGATTACCTACGAGGGCAAGCGCGCCTACACGGTGAGTATCATGGAGTTCCGGGATGGAAAGGTGTTGCACGAGACTCAATACTTCGCCGATCCCTTCGACGCTCCTGTTTGGCGGACTCAGTGGGTTGAGCGGAGGCGTGATGCGTGATTGAGCGCATCTAACAACGGCATGCCGCCGACGCCGCAAACGGCGCGGCTGATGTCGAGCGTTGGGGCAGAGGAGGAAACGGTGAAGCGTACCTGGACAATCATCGGTGTTGGCGATGTTGCTCGCAGCTTCAAGTGGTATCAGTCACTGCTTGGCCTGCCAGAGACCTCTCCTGCCCACGACTATTTCGGACAGATACTCGACACGGATGGAACCGTCTTGCTTTGCCTCCATCAGTGGGGCGCACACGAGCATCCTCCGTTAGTCAGCCCCAGTCGCTCAGGGCCAGGGAACGGACTACTCTTGTTCTTTCGCGTGGATGATTTCGACGAGGCGTTGCTACGCGCACACACGCTCGTGGCTGCCCTCGCAGAGGAGCCCCATGTGAATCCAAACACGGGAACCAAAGAGTTTGCGCTGTGCGACCCTGACGGTTATTACGTCATGATCAGTGCACTCTCCGCGGCCTGACAATTCATTCAAGCCGACGTCGCTTAGCGGCGTGGCTTAACTCAAGTGTTAGACGGCGGAGCCATGCTGGACTCTTGTGCGATTACTGTTCGAAAATTCGAAGAATCTGAATTTTCTGCTTATCAAGGTCTGCGCTTGTCGGCGCTCGAAGAATCGCCCGATGTTTTTGGAAGCACTTTAAGTGCAGAACATCTGCGTACGGCCGAAGAGTGGGCTTCACGACTTCAGGTTGGATGCAATTCAGGGCTAGACCTGCCGTTGATCGGGCAAGTTGGCACGACAGCGGCTGGTTTGGCGTGGGGCAAAGTCGATAGGTCCGACCGCACAATCGTCCACCTGTACCAAATGTGGGTAGCACCTGAGTTCCGAGGCCGTGGTGTAGCGCGTCTTCTGCTGCGCACGATCGTGGCATGGGCGGCATCGCTGCAAGCTCGTTCAGTACATCTTGGGGTAGCCTGCGGGGAGTCGCCAGCCATGCGCCTCTATGTCAGCGAGGGTTTCGTCCCGTTCGGGCAAGTCGAGCCATTGCGCTCAGGTTCCGCGCTGCTGGTCCAAAGCATGCAGTTTCAAATTTCCCATGCTGCCGTTTAACCCATCGTTGCGCCGGATTACTTCCGGTAACCGGTGAACTCAAACCGTTAAGCCACACAAATTCAATGGTCGCTGAGCTGTCTCAGAGGAGAAACCACTTGGCAACAATCCGAGAAGGCAACAAAGCAGCACTGGTAGTCGTTGACGTGCAGGTCGGCGTCATGAGCGGAGCCTGGGATGCTTCGCGAGTTGTCGATAAAGTCTCCTTCGTTGTCGAACGTGCCCGCGCTGCAGGCGTCCCGGTAGTCTGGGTGCAACACTCCGACGAGCAATTGGTGAGGGAGAGCCCGCAGTGGCAGTGGGTGCCGAAGCTTGTCCCACGAGAGATTGAGCTGCGCGTACACAAGCAGTTCAACTCATCCTTCGAACAAACCAGCCTTGAGGGCGAGCTGGCGACGTTGGGAGTAACGCATATCGTCCTAGCCGGGGCTGCGACCAACTGGTGTATTCGAGCTACGGCCTATGGTGCGCTGGAACGCGGATACGACGTAACCCTTGTTAGCGACGCCCACACAACAGAGACGATGCAGCTTGAAAGCGGCGTGAAGATCGAAGCGGAGCACGTCATTCAAGAACTCAACATCGCCATGCAATGGCTTGCCTATCCCGGGCGCAAGAACGGTACGGCGAGCGCCGAGCAGGTCCAGTTTTAGCATTCCCTTTGTTGGCTGGCTCGGCGTGTGTGGCGCTGTGCTTCTTCGGAAATGCCTAACCACTCGTTCAAGGCGGACGGCTACGCCACCGCTTAACTCCAGCGTTAGTCGCCTCAGGAGGCACCATGCCACTTGTCACTGTCACTGTTCGCAAGCCAAAGTCGAGCGCATTCAAATCCACGGTCCTCGACGCAGTGCATTCCGCGCTCGTCGCATCTGGCGTACCCGCAACAGACAAATTCCAACGAGTCATCGAACTCGAATCCGATGACTTTCGCTTCGACCCAACTTACCCTGATCTTCAGTCAGAACGAAACAGCGACTTCGTACTCATCGAAATCCTGTGGTCAGTGGGCAGGAGCGTCAAAGTCAAGAAGAAGTTGCTCGAGCAACTTATGGGAACGCTCTCGCAGGCGGGGCTCAACCCGGAAAACGTCATGGTCTGTTTCAAGGAAACTGCTTGGGAAAATTGGTCATTCGGTGGTGGCCGCCTCATTCACACCTGAGCAGTCACCCATGCAAGTGCCTATTCAAGGCGGAAGGCTTCGCTGCCGCTTAACTCCAACGGTAGGCATCCGAGTAACCAGCAGAGGTATGTCATGACTGATCACCCGCTTGAAATCTGGCATAGGCTTGTCCGGGAGCGCGATCCATCGGGATTGAGTGATTTGCTCGCGGCGGACGCGGTCTTCTACTCGCCAGTCGTTCACACACCGCAACGTGGCAGGAAGCTTGCCGCCGGGTATCTGAGCGCGGCATTCCACGTATTCTTCAACCCGACCTTTCAGTACGTACGCGAGATCGTCGGCGCTTCGGACGCCATGCTGGAATTCGAGACCGAATTGGACGGAATACTGATCAATGGAGTCGACCTGATCAAATGGAACGATGAGGGGCAGATCGTCGAATTCAAAGTGATGATCAGGCCGCTCAAAGCGATCAACATCATCCACCAGCGCATGGCAGCCATGCTTCATCCAATCGATGAACGCACCGACATCTAACCCTTTCTTCAAGCGGACCCACCTCACGACCTCCTGCTACAGGCACTCAAGCAATGAAATCCAAAGGTCTGCAAAATTGGGAGAGAACGCGTGCGTTGGGTATGGCTCGCTATGTCCTGGTCAAAGGTGTTCTCTCGTATGGCCTGACCATGTTTATCGTCATGACGTTTATCGTTCACCGCAGTGATCTGAGCCCGAGATTCATTGCCCTATCGGCTGTGCTCTGGCTGATCGCAGGGGCTGTGTTCGGCACTTTTACATGGCTTTTTATGGAGCGGCATTACCGCAGAGCCGTTCCGAAGATCATTGCCTGACCACATCAGTCAAACGAAAAATTCATCAACCCGACTGGCGATGTGCCAACGTCTAGAAGTGATAGACAAACGCCAGCGCCTCGGAAATTTGCGTGCGCGATCCAAAACGCGTGATCAGCGGGCTGTCAGCGGCGTTGCCGAGCAGGCGGCCGTAGGTGAGGGCCAAAGCCACACCAGTGTGCCGGCTGGTGGGTACGAACAGATCGTATTCCAGTGAGGCGAGCTGGCTACCGGCACCTGGGTGCCAGGCGGGTACGTTGAGCACGCTGGCCTGACTGGGCGTGATGCCGAAGAAGCGGTTCGCCGCGGGCGCATTCATCGCCTGCCAATGGACCTCAAAAGAGTGCTCCAGCAGCCAAATCTTGGGCAGATCCCACTCGGCATAGACCTGGAGATACTCGCCGGCGCCATTGATGTCGTGACTGAGGTTGGTGCCGACGTCGATGGTCTTGCTGAGCTGCCACTCCAGATAGCCGCCGGTGGTGAGGCGTGGCGAGAGTGAATTGATCTTGCCGCGCAATATGCCCAGATCCTCGCTGTCGCGACCCCATTGGTAGTCGCCAAACAGGCCTCCGTGAAGCACGGTGCCCCCGATCAGATCGACCTGCAGCCCATCGAGTGTGGACAGGCTGACGTGGTCCGGCCATTCGAAGTCGACGTAGGGAATGGATTCATTCCGATGGGTTTTGCCACCCGGAAAGCTGGGCAGACGCTCTATACCCGCGCCCAGGGCCAGGGTAATGGCGTTGGGGTCAGTAGCGGTGTTGTCTCCTGTGTCGGCCCTGCTGCCGGACGACCAGCACAGGCCCGCCAGCAAGCAGGCAGACAGGAAGCCGGCCGACAGCTGAACGCGGTTATTAGGGGAAGTTCGAGGCAGAAAATCGGGCAAGGCGAAATGGGGCACGTCGGGAAGGCAGGCAGAGCAAGGGCTGGCAAGCATAGGTGATTTACCCGCCCAGACGGATGCATGGCCCGGGGCACTCCGGACATCATTCGTTAAGAATTTGAGAAAGGAGGCCGAAAGGGAGTCTTTTTATCCTTCACACATAATTTACAAGAGAAATAACCAATGCCCGTGTCTGGCTGGACCATTCTTTGTGATTTCGACGGCACCATTTCCGTCGAGGACGTGATCGATTCGCTGCTCGACCGCTTCGGCCGGCCCGGCTGGGAAGTGCTTGAGCAGGACTGGCGCGCCGGCCGCATCGGCTCACGCGAGTGCATGTCCGGTCAGGTCGATTTGCTGAAGATGACCCGCGACGAGCTGGATACGCATCTGGCCGGGCTGTGGATCGATCATGCGTTTCCGGGTTTCGTGGCGAAGGCACGTCAGCTGAATGTGCCGATCCGCATCGTCAGCGATGGCCTCGATTACGCGATCCACCAGATTCTTGGCCGTTACGGCCTGGATAACCTGCCGTTGGCCGCGAACCACTTGTCGCCGGCGCAGCCGCCGAAGCAGTGGCAGCTGACCTCGCCGTTCCAGGCGGATGGTTGCCGCAGCGGCACCTGCAAGTGCGCCTGCGTGGCGCAGGCCCGCAAGACCGGTGCAAAGACCTTGCTGATCGGCGATGGCGCCTCGGATTTCTGTGCCGCTGATCGCGTCGACTTCGTGTTTGCCAAACATCGCTTGATCGAGCATTGCCGCGCTACCGGCATCGACTACGTGCCGATCACCGGCTTCGAAGATGCACTGGAGTTTCTGCCGAAGCTGCTCGATGGCAGCCTGGCCAGCCATTGGCATCACGAGCACGCGCAGGCGCACGCGATCTCCTGATTGCGTTGCGCGCCGTTATCCTTCTGAATCCCCCCGAATCATTCCGGATTTTTCCCATGAAAATCGACAAGAACGCCGCCGGTTTCATCGACGACGCGCAGCTGCTCGCCGATGAGGCGAAGTACAGTTCCTTCGGCGACACCGTGCATTACGTGGACCCGCCGAAGATCTTCCGTCACGGCGAAGGCAGCTACATGTTCGACACCGCCGGCACGCCGTTCCTCGATTTGCAGATGTGGTACTCGGCGGTCAACTTCGGCTACGGCAACAAGCGCCTCAACAATGTGCTGAAAGACCAGATCGACCGCTTGCCGCAGGTCGCCAGCCAGTATTTGCACCAGACCCGCATCGAGCTGGCCAAGACCATCGCGATCGACGCGAAAAAGAAATTTGGTCTGGACGGCCGCGTGCATTTCAACGTCGGTGGTGCGCAGGCGATCGAGGATTCGCTGAAGATCGTGCGTAACGCCTGCAACGGCAAGAGCCTGATGTTCGCCTTCGAAGGTGGCTACCACGGCCGTACGCTGGGCGCTTCGTCGATCACCTCGAGCTACCGCTATCGCCGCCGCTTCGGCCACTTCGGTGAGCGCGCGATGTTCCTGCCGTTCCCGTACCCGTTCCGTCGCCCGAAGGGCATGACGCCGGAGGAGTATTCCGACAGCTGCGTGCGCCAGTTCGAGCGCTTGTTCGAGACCGAATACAACGGTGTGTGGGACCCGAAGACCAGTCAGTGCGAATACGCCGCGTTCTACGTCGAGCCGATTCAGGGCACCGGTGGCTACGTGATCCCACCACCGGGCTTCTTCAAGGGCTTGAAGAAGGTGCTCGACAAGTACGGCATCCTGATGGTGTCCGACGAAATCCAGATGGGTTTCTGGCGCACCGGCAAGCTGTGGTCGATCGAGAACTTCGGTGTGACGCCGGACATCGTGGTGTTCGGCAAGGCGCTGACCAACGGCCTGAACCCGCTCTCCGGTCTGTGGGCACGCGAAGAGCTGATCAATCCGACCGTATTCCCGCCGGGTTCGACCCACTCGACGTTCAACTCCAACCCGCTGGGTACGTCGCTGGGTCTGGAAGTGATCAAGATGGGTTACGAGCTGGACTACGAGACCACCGTGCCAGCCAAGGGCAAGCATTTCCTCGACGGACTGCGCGACCTGCAGAAGCGTCACAAGGAAATCGGCGACGTCGATGGCCTCGGCCTCGCGTTGCGCGCCGAGATCTGCACCGAGGATGGCTTCACGCCGAACAAGGCGTTGCTCGATGCGATGGTCGATATCGGCCTCGCTGGTGATCTCGAGCACAACGGCAAGAAGATCGGCCTCGTGCTGGACGTGGGCGGCTGGTACAAGAACGTGATCACGTTCGCGCCATCGCTCGACATCACTCATGAAGAGATCGACCTGGCGATTTCGTTGCTCGACCAGCTGCTGACGAAAGCCAAGAAGGGCTGATGTCCGAGGCGCGTGGCTTAGAGCCCGTTCGCGATCTCCGCGTAGCCCGCGTTGTGCCGTGGCGGTTTTTTGGTGGTAGTGCGTGGCGCAGCGCCTGACTGGCGGTCAGGTCAAGCCGCGCGCCGCCACCGGGCGGCCGTCACGACTCAACCCTTCGGGCCGGGTCGGTTTGCCCCCATGCCGGCGTCATCACTCGGTCGTGTGCGGACGTACACTCCGTCGTTCTTGCTTGGCCTGCGCGCAAACCGCTCCCGGCACGGGCCACGTGGAGATCGTGAACAGGCTCTTGCACGCAAAAAGAACCCGGCGATTGCTCGCCGGGTTCTTTCGTTTGTCGCGTCAGGAAAGCCTTTTACGGTGCGTGTTTGAGGGCAAGCACCGCATTCAGCCCACCGAACGCAAACGAGTTGCTCAAGGCGGCGCGCACCGGCATGTCGCGCGCCACGTTGGGCACGTAGTCCAGATCGCAGGCGGGATCAGCCTGATCGAGATTGGCGGTCGGTGGCACGATGCCGTAGCGCATGGCGTTGACTACCGCTACCAGTTCCAGCGCACCCGAGGCACCAAGTGCATGGCCATGCATCGACTTCGTGGACGACACGGCGAGGCGGTCGGCATGCGCGCCGAAGGCGAGGCGAATGGCCTTGGTCTCGGTGGCATCGTTGGCTTGCGTGCCGGTGCCGTGGGCGTTGATGTAGTCGACATCCTCGGGCGCCAGGCCGGCTTCGTCGAGCGCTTGAGTCATCGCGGAGGCAGCACCGTCGGCGCTGGGCATCACGATATCGGTGGCGTCGGCGGTCATGCCGCCGCCCGCCAGCTCGGCGAGGATCGTGGCGCCGCGCGCTTGCGCATGCTCGAGCGATTCGAGCACAAAGATGCCGGCGCCTTCGCCGAGCACCAGGCCACGTCGGTTGATGCTGAAGGGACGGCAGGTGTCGTCGGCCAGTACGCGCATCGCTTCCCATCCGCGCAGCACGACGTAGCTGATGCATGCTTCCGTGCCGCCGGTGATGGCGGTATCCGCCAAGCCGTAGCGGATCATCTGCGCCGCCTGGATGATCGCGTGGTTGGCCGACGCACAGGCACTGGCGACGGCAAAGGTCGGACCGCGCAGGCCATACTTGATGCTGATCTGGCTGGCCGAGGCATTGGTCATCACGCGCACGATGCTCAGCGGGTGAACACGGGTGGCGTTTTCGGCGTAGAGGCGCCGGCTCTGTTCGTCCTGGGTTGTCTCACCGCCGACGCCGGTGCCGACGATCACCGCCGTACGTGCACCGACTTCCTTGCTGAAATCCAGGCCGGACTGCTGGATGGCTTCGTCGGCGGCGTGCAGCGCGAATTCCGAGGTGCGATCGAGTTGCGTCAAGGTGCGCTCATCGATGCCGGCTGCCGGATCAAAACTTTCGGGCACCTGCGCGGCCACTTTTACGCGCACGCGAGCGGCATCCTGATGGCGAAGCGGGCCAATGCCGCTGCGGCCTTGGCGCAGTCCTTGCCAAAGCGCCTCCGCACCGACGCCGAGCGCACTGATGGCGCCCATACCGGTAATCACGACACGGCGCGTGGAAACGTTGGGCATTACTGGCTTCCTTCGCCTGCCGCGGCTTTTCCATCAAGCGCGGTCTGTACGGCATCGACCAGACTCTGCGCCGTGTCCTTGTCGAAGTTGGCGCCTTGCTGGTCGGGGAAGGTGATATCGAAATGCTCCTCGATGTCGAAGATCAGCTCGATCGCCTCGAGCGACTCGATGCCCAGATCCTTCAAGGTGGATTCCGGCGTGATGGTGGCCGTGTCGATCTTGGCCTGTTTGGCGATGATCTCGAACACCTGCTGCTGGGTCGACTCGTTCATGGCTGGGCGGCTCCTCGTGGTAAACGACAACATTACGTAATCATTAGTTTAGGCATTATCGCTTGCATATGTCTTTCATCGCCCAACTGGAACCCGATGCCCTGCTGGCGCATTTCATGGCCAACCCGCCGATCGGGTTTACCGTGGAGCTGTCGCCGCAGGGCATGCCGTGCTTTGTGGCGCCGTTCGATCTGCTGACTACGGCGGACGACGAGCTGCGTCGGCGCGTGACTGCTCTGCCGTTGTATCGCTGGTGGGGCAGGTTGCTGCGCTGGCGCACGCGTTTTGCCGGCACCACCGTGTCGGAATACGCGCCGCTGCCGCGTTCCGTGTCGCCCATTGCACTGGCACAGGGACTCAAAGCCGCCTACGCACGCGAGTGCAAGCTGCTTATCGTGAAAGACATTGCGCAGGATTCCCCTTTGCTGAGCGATGCCGACAATGCCCAGGCGCGCGCTTTCGCCAGCGCCTGTGAAGCCGAGGGCTACGTGTTGCTGGAAGGCCAGGCACTGGCATGGGTGCCGATCGATTTCACCAGCGACGATGAATACCTCTCGCGGTTGTCATCAGGCCGCCGGAAAAATATCCGGCGCAAGCTGCGCTCGCGTGCCGACCTCGAGATCGAGATCGTGCGCACTGGCGACGCGCGCTTCGACGACGAGACGACGCTGGCCGAGTTCTACTCGCTGTTCGACAACGTCTACGCGCAGAGCGAAATCCACTTCGATCGGCTCAGCATGGATTTTTTCCGCGCCCTGCTGCGCGATACTGCCAGTGGTGGCGTGGTGTTCGTCTATCGCCATGCCGGACAGATGATCGGCTGGAACGTCTGCTACGAAGAGGGTGGCAAGCTGATCGACAAGTACATCGGCTTTGCCTACCCGCAGGCGCGCGAGCACAACCTGTATTTCGTCAGCTGGATGCACAATCTCGATTATGCGCGGCAGCGCGGCTTTACCCACTACGTGGCCGGCTGGACCGACCCGGAAGTCAAATCTTTCCTCGGTGCGCGCATGACGTTCACACGCCACGCGGTATATGCACGACATCCGATTCTGCGTGCGCTGCTGCGCCGGCTCGGCAACCATTTCGAAAGCGATCGCCATTGGCAGACCACGGCGGAGACCACTGATGCACAGTCTTGACCATCGTCCCGTTGTGCTCGACATCGACCATTCGGTCGGGCCGTTGCCGCAGCGGCTGGTATTGCCGCTGGAACACTGGCAGGAGTCGATCCGCTTCGGCTGCTCGCTGGCAACCATGCGGCGTTTCCGCACGATGCTCGATGAGCTGCTGCCGGAACAGTACGGCACGGTGTTCCTGGGTAGCGGTGATTTTCATCACCTGAGCTGGCCACTGATCGCGCGCCTGAAACCCGAGACACCGATTCAAGTGGTGGTGCTGGACAATCATCCGGACAACATGCGCTTTCCGTTCGGCGTTCACTGCGGATCTTGGGTGCGTCGCGTGGCGATGCTGCCGTCGGTCAGTCATGTGCACGTGCTGGGCATCACCTCGGCGGATATCGGCGCAGGCCACGCGTGGGAAAACTATCTCACGCCGTTGAAGAAGGGCAAGCTCACCTACTGGAACATCGGCGTCGATACCGGCTGGGCGCGTCGGTTGGGCATCGAGAAGGCGTTCCGCGGCTTCGATACGCCGGAGGCGATGGTCGATGCCTTCGCCGAATTGCAGCGCACGCAGACGGTGCCGAGCTATCTGTCGATCGACAAGGATGCCTTCGCGCCGAACGTGGCCCATACCAACTGGGATCAGGGCCTGCTACAGGTCGACCACGCGTTGGGGCTGATCGACAGTTTGCGTAACGGCCTGGTCGGTAGCGATATCAACGGCGAGGTATCGCATTACCGCTACCAGGCCTGGTGGAAGCGCAGGCTGTCCGCGATGGATGAACAGCCCGAGATCGATCCGGCCATGCTGGCGGAATGGCAGGCGCAGCAGCACGCGTTGAATCTGCAATTGCTGGAGGCCATTGCAGCGCGATCGGGCTGAAGCGGGAGATTTTCAGGCACTAAGATCGGAGCATATCTGCAATCGGCGTAGGGGCTTTCCGACGTGAGGACTCGAAGTCCACGCGCTGAGACAAATGGCGCTAGACTCAAGTCGAGTGAAGCATGGAGCGCCTATTTATGCATAGCCAAAACATGGCTGAACCAGGCAACACATCACAGAGCTGTGGACTATCCAGCCGCGTCTGCAGCCGCTCACTCGCTGTGCTCATCATCAACACGCTGATGACATGTGAGTCCCTTGTTGGCTCAGGCAGTCAAACCCTGAAACTGTGCTATCGGTCGATGACCAGTCCCACCCGCCTTGGGACGATGGTGGCCGAACACTTTCCATAGAGGCAGGAACCCCATGCTCAACCGCGTGACTGCAGTGCTGCTTTTGTCTTTGACCCTGATCACTTCCGGATGTGGCGCATCACCTATGAAAACACCCGACATCAAACAAAATCCAAACCCGAAGATGCGCTACGAAATCACCATCACCATTGATGGTGCGCCGGGACCGTTCGATTCAATTACCAGTGAAGCGGAGTTTCAAGTAATGAATCCCACTTGTGTCCCGATGCGACCGGGTAGTGGTGCGACTCCGACGATCAGCAAGAGTCTTCCTATTGTGCTCAAGCGTGAGAGCAATAACGTTTACAAGGGCACGTTCAACACCGACTCGATGAAAGATGAAGATTATTTCGGTCTTGGGGTTTGCCATTGGGAATTGATTGCCGCGGATGTTGAGTTGGTCAACAAAAAAATCAGCATGTCCGCGTTTCTATCCTTGCACGATGTGACATCACAAAAACCTATTTCTCGATATTTCTCGAATGCCTCTTATCACAACATCGATATGGACGGCACGGATACTGGCAACGCCGAGCGTTCTGACTTTGGCCCCAAAGCGAACGAAACATTTTCTGTGACGCTCGAGGCTAAGGAGCTAGTGCAATGACGCTTCGCCCTACCGATTACGCCTTGCTCAGCCAAGCGTCTTACGATGACCCTGTTGTAAGAGGTCATGATGCGAATGGACCAACTTATAGAAATATCACGCTTGACGGAGTGACCTACAAACCGCTTCAACACGCGGATGATCCACGCACTGGTTTTCAGGCCACTTCTTATGAGGTCCAGGATGGAAGCCACACAGTCGTGATTGCTTACCGCGGCACCGAATTCGATCGGGAACCTCGACAAGACGGAATAACCGACGCACGCATGGCAATTCAAGGCATCAACAATCAAAGCCCCGATGCCGATGCCTTTACGAAGAGCGTTTTAGATAGAGCCAATCGAGATGCGAAAAATGGTAACTATGCTCCGGATGTGCAGGTTACCGGCCATTCTCTCGGAGGAACTCATGCAGAGCTGATGGCCTACAAATATGGACTCCACGGTCAGACCTTCAACGCATTTGGCGCGGCAGGCTTGGTGCAAGGCGTTCCCGCCGGTGGTAACCAAGTCATCGACAACGTGCGAGCGACAGATGTCGTGAGTGCCGCCAGCCCGCACTTTGGCCAAGTGCGCGTGTTTGCGGTACCCCAGGACACGCAAGCGTTGAGTCATGCCGGTTACTCCGATAACCGCTTGATGGATGCGCTGACACCACACGCTCCGATACTCGGCAAGATCCAGGGCGACGCGCACGCTATCGACAACTTTGTGCCTCAGAGCAAATTGCTGGGCCACTCGATCATGACCTCGCAAAACCAGGTTTACGCGCAAGAACATGAGCACATGATTCAGCCCTATCGCAACGATGTGATGGTGGCTCGGACAGTGGCCTTCGCGGGTTACCAAACGCAGAAGCCGATGATTGAGGGCGCGATCGTCGCGGGGGAGGCCACGGTCCATACCGGTCAATACGTGAGCCGGGAAGCCGTCCATGCCTACGAAGTGGGCAAAGAAAAAGCGGTCGAAGGGTTACGTGCGACCGAGCACGCGGCGCAATACGTCGGGCATGAAACAGTCAAGGGCTATAACGCCACCGTCGATGCCACCTCACGCGGCATTGAGGCGACTATGCATGCCGGGCGCCAGGCCTATGACGCCACGGTCAATGCAACATCGCATGGCATCGAGGCGACCGTAGATGGGGCCAAGGCGGTGGGGCATTTTGGTGAGCGTGCCTACGATGCCACGGTCGATGCAACTTCCCGGGGGATGGAAGACGTTACGAATTTCGCCAAGGCACATCCGATTCAGCTGAATCATCCATCACATCCTGACCACAAGCTGTTTCAGCAGGCGCATGACGGTGTAAAGAAGCTCGATGCCGAGCACGGTCGCGCGTCGGACCATCACAGTGAGAATCTGGCAGGAGCCTTAACTGTCGAGGCGAAGTCGCAAGGTTTGAAGCGAATCGATAGAGTGGCATTGAGCGATGACGGCTCGAAGGCGTTCGCCGCTGAGAAAGTCATCCCTGGCGCGTTCAAGAACGTTGCCGGTGTCGAGACGGCCAAGGCGGTCAATATGCCCATCGAGCAAAGCACACAGCAGATGGCGCACGTCAATCAGACTTCGCAGACGCAGACGCAACAGCAGGCCATTCAGGTGAACCCGCAACAAGCCAGTCCCACGATGACACGCTGAGCGGTTTCTGACGCGTGTACGTTTAGGCTGGATGGTGAGCCAATCTTCCATGGACCACTTGCTCTGAAGGCCGGGAACGCCTTAGCTGCGCCCCTAAACGCATTTCAATAATTGAAATTTTGAGGCCGCTAAAATTTGAGTGGTTAGACGACAATGGTTTCCAGCGTGCGGCAGATCGTCTCGAAGTCATCGTCGTTGACCCACAGGCTGTTGCTGATGCTGAGACTACGCTGCGCGAAGTCGCGGGCATTGGGTACATCCTGCTGCGGTACGACGCCGGCAAGATAGGCGTAGTCCGGTAGCGCATCGATGTACAGGCGGCTGACGCCCATGCCGGCTTGCCAAAGTTGTGTGAGTGCAGCGTCGCGGCGTTCCTGGTCGGGTAGCAATAACAGTAAAAATGGCCAGGTGCCTTTTGCGCCAACGGGGTCGTCGAGCACGTCGAGGCCGGCGATCTGGCGTAGTCGCGGCAGGCGTCGCTCGGCTTGAACACTCAATTGGTCGATGAAGGCAGGCAGTCGCATCGCCGCATGTGCACCGATCGCCTGACGCCAACGGCCGACGCGGTGCAATGGAATCGTAAGAGGGAACTCGTCGCCTACAGCGTTCACCGGATCACCGCGTTTCAGCGCGCGGCGCAATGGTTCACCGTAGGCGATGCGCAAACCGGCAGGGCGGTATAGCGCCGCGTAGCCAAGCAGTTCGAGAGTGCGACGGCATTCCCAGTCGAGGCGATGCGGCACGATGCGTTTGGACGTCTGGTCCAGATGTTTGCGCAGGCCGTGGTCGCGGACCAACAGCAGGCCACCTTCGTAGATCGACAGCCCTTTGCCGGCGGCAAGGCTGAAAAAGCCGACATCGCCAGTGAGGCCAATGCTTGCAGCGTTGCGGCGCCCACCCAGCGTCTGCGCGGCATCCTCGATCACGTAGGCACCGACGCTGTGTGCCACGGCGAGTGCGTCATCGACATCGGCGATGCGACCGGCCAGATGAGTCGGGATGATCGCGAGCGTCTGTTCATCGCAAGCAGCGCGCAGCGCTTCCGAGTCCATATCGAAATGACCGGGGCGTACATCGCAAAGCTGCAGCTCG
Organism: Rhodanobacter sp. A1T4; assembly: GCF_014207185.1. Lineage (GTDB taxonomy): Bacteria > Pseudomonadota > Gammaproteobacteria > Xanthomonadales > Rhodanobacteraceae > Rhodanobacter. Next base: position 343,546 of record NZ_JACHCP010000002.1, on the reverse strand, counting down.
AGCCCGGCCTGATGCACGGCGATGGCGACCAATGGGCAGGTGAAAGCGGGCACCACGACGCGACGGCGTTCGGGCCGCAACTCGCGCAGTGCAATCAGCGTGATCAGCAAACACGCGGTGCCGGAACACTCCAGCTGCAGTGCGGGCACGCCGATCTGAACGGCTATATCGGCGGCCAGCGTAGCGGCACCTGGGCGCAGATCGGCCAAGGTCAGCGGCAGGCCTGCGGTGGGAGGCAGTTCATGGCGGCGGAGTGGCAGCATGCGGGCAGGGTAACGCGGGTCCGTCAGTTTCGCGTGGCCGAGTTCGTCTCATCGGCGGCAGGCTCAGGCACATGTTCGCGGCTCTCGGCGAAACCAAGACAGACGATGCCCGCGAGGATGGCCAGCGCGCCCAGCACACGCCCAATCGTCAAGTGTTCGTTGAACAGCCAGACCGACAGCAGCATGACCGAGACCACTTCCAGATGCGACGCGGCGAAGGCCGGTCCGATCGGTGCGTGCTTGAGCAGGGTCATCCAGGTGAAAAAGGCACCGATATAGCCGATGACCGCGCCATAGACCCATGGATGCGTGAAGATGCGCAGCAGCCATGCCACGTTGGCTTCGACCGGCAATGCGTGATTGCCGGCGTATTTGAAACTGATGGCGCCGATGCTGTCGAACAGCATCAGCAGCAGAAAGCCGAGCAGGTAGAACGTGCCGCGCTTCATCCGGCCGCTCCGACAATGGCGACGCCGAGGGTTACCAGCACAATGCCACTCAGCCGCAACCGGGTCAGTTTTTCGCCAAACAGGAAATGACCGGCGACCATGATCGCGACAATGTTGATCGAGCCAAGCAGAATCGCTTCGGACAGCGGCAGCAGCGACAGGAACGCGATCCATATCAGGAATTCGAACACGTAGCTGCCGATGCCGAGCCAGATCCATGGGCGTCTGGCCATGTATATCCAACGGGCCAGGCCGTCGCCGGCGGCTTGGTCGCCGGCAGCTGCCTTGAAGGCGAGCTGGCCCACGGTATCGATCACCACGTTGAGCAGCCACAACACGGCAATCAGTGGGGAGATGGTGTTGGCGACAGACATCAGTGTGGGACCATCACGATTCGGACCGTCATCAGGCAGTGACGCATGGCACTGTCTCGCCAGCAGCAATGGATTCGAAAAAGGCTGCCGAGCGCTCGATCAGGGTGCGGCGTTCCTTGTCGATGGTGATCATGTGGTAGCTGTCTTTCAGCAGCAGCAGCTCGACCGGCGCGCTGACTTCGCGCATTACCAGCTCTGCATTTTTCACGCTCGCCACATCGTCTTCGCTGGCATGCGCGACCAGGCATGGTGCGATCACCTGCGAGAGTCGCTGGCGTACGTCGGCGGCCAGTTCGTACATGTCGGCCAGCGAATACCACGGATTGCCAGGCAGTCCGGCGGCCGCGCTGTCGCCACCCAGCATGGCCGCGCTGACCTGCGCGCGCAGGCGCTCATCGCGGATGCCGTACGGCGGCGCCTCCATGAAACTGCGGTTGCGGCCGATGCCCAGTTTCTTGAACAACGGCAGCAGAAACGACAGTCGCGCCACGGCCGGGATACTCCAGCCGTCATAGCGAAAGGTAGCGCCGTAAACGCCTACACCACACACTTGTTCTGGCCTTTCAGCGGCCAGCTTCAGCGCGAGCAAGGCGCCCATCGACAGGCCGCCGACAAACAGATGATCGACTTTCTCGCGCAACGCGTCGGCGGCTTTCTCGACGCTGGCGTACCAGTCGTGCCAGCCGGTGGCGAGCAGGTCTTCGACATCGCCGCAGTGGCCGGCCAATTGCATGCCGTGTACGGTGAAACCGGCGCGGTTCAGGCCTTTGCCGAGCAGCTTCATTTCCATCGGCGTGCCGGTCAGGCCATGGATAAGCAGCACGCCGCTGCGCCCGCCTTCAAAGAAAAAGTCAGTCTGCTGGATCACGCGATGGCCCTGTACCTGGCGAAGCGCGATGGTTCAACCGCCGCGATTCTTGATGTGGCAGTCTCACAGACCGCAGTTTCCTCAGTCTTTCGAGGCCGGGCTTTTCGTCGTATCGACAGGCGCAAAGCGCACCAGCACGCGCTGGCCGATGCGCAGGTTCCGGGTCTGATCGGAGTCGGGCTGGTCGAAGGCCAGCACACATTCGACCGTGCGCGAGTTGGCGCGCACCTGCGGATCGTTCTCGAGCGTCGCCGGACCGTAGACGCTGCCGATGCGCAGCACGTGAGCACTCCAGTGATTGTTGATGGCATCGTTATTGGCGGAAACCTCCGCATGCATGCCCGGCTGGATCACGCCGATGAAGCTCTCGTTGAGTTCGGCGCGCACGATGCGTGGCTTTATCGGCAGCAGCGTAAACAACGGGCCGGATGACGGCGACACGGTGGCGCCCGGCTGCGCCGATACCTCGACCACATCGGCATCGAACGGTGCGATCAGGCTGCGCTGCTTCAACTCGTAGCGAGCCTCGGCCAGTTTCTGGTTGGCCATGCTCACCGAGGCGCGATCGGTTTCCTGTTCGGCGTCGATCTGTGCAGCCGCTTCGCGGGCATCGTCGGCGCTCTGGCCATCGCCGGCGCCGGCTGCAACGGCCGCGGTCAAACGCTGCGCGCGCTGTTTGGCCGCCGCCTGTTTGACCGCGAGCAGCTTCAGCTGCGCTTGTGCCTGTTCGAGTTGTGCTTGCGCCGCGTCGATGGCCAGCGTGGCCGGCTCGGTATCCAGCGCAGCGAGCAGCTGGCCCTGCTTGACGTGGTCGCCTTCGTGCACGGCGACCTTGGCCAGCGTGCCCTCGCGCGGCATCGACAAGGTCAGCAGACCGCCTTCGATATCCACCTTGCCACGCGCCACGGCGGCGTAGGTCGATGTGGGTGCCGCCGGTGCCGGTGCATCGGCGGGTTTCGAGCAGGCGCCGAGCAACAATGACGCAGATAGCGCCAGACCGCCGAGCCGGGCGACCTGCGCAAGTCGGGCCGAACGCCCGCGCACTGCGATGCGCGCGCGCGCGGGGGAAGGGAGTACGAGCGGTTTCATGAGGAAATTCCCTTGCTGGCGCTGATCGGCGCATGGTTGCGCTGATCGCTGAGAATGCGGCCATCTTCCATCGCCAGCACGCGATCGGCGTGGACGACGAGACGGGGATCGTGACTGACGCACAGCACGGTAGTGCCGTGCGTGCGGGCGATGCGGTGCAGGATATCGATGATCATCTGGCCGTTGGCGGCATCGAGCGCGCTGGTCGGCTCATCGGCGAACAGCAGCTCCGGTTCCTTGGCCAGTGCGCGGGCAATCGCCACACGCTGCTTTTCACCGCCGGAGAGTTCCGATGGCCGCAGCTTCATCCGATGCGAGAGGCCGACTTCTTCCAGCGAGCTGCGCGCTCGCTCACGTGCCTCCTGACGCGATAGGCCCATGTGATTCAGCGGTAGCTCGACCTGCTCGAAAGCGCTGAGCGCGGGAAACAGGTTGAAGCCCTGGAACACGAAACCGGTATGTTGCAGGCGGAAGCGCTCCAGCGCGTGCAGATCCAGCTGGCCCAGCTCGCTGCCCAGCGCCAGCACGCGGCCGCCGTCGATTTTTTGCAAGCCACTGAGCACCGCAAGCAAGGTACTTTTGCCGCAGCCGGAGGGGCCGGAAATCAAGGTCAGCTCGCCGCTGTCGATATGCAGCGAAAGACCGTCCAGCACCTGCGTGCGCTGCTTGCCGGAGACGAAAGCCTTGCTGATGCTTTCGGCCTGCAGGGCAATCGTGGGCGCTGCAGCGGTCGACGGAGTAACGAGGTTGGCGGGATGCATCGCGGCTACCTCAACAATGTGGCTGGGTCGGCAGCGCGCAGACTGCGCATCGCGGCCAGGCCGGAAACCGCCGCCAGCCCCATCACCAGCACGATGCAGCCCAGGGCGGCCGGCAAGGTTAGTACCACGGGTACATTCTGGCTGCGTGCCAGCAATAGCAGCACGACGCCCAGCACGCTGGCGCCGAGCAGGCCAAGTGCGCCGACCCAGAAGGCCTGCTCCAGCACCACACGTCGTAACGCACCGACGCCCACGCCCAACGCGTTCAGCGTCGCGTACTCGCGCACCGAGCCGTTGACCGCAGCGATCAGGGTCTGACTGGTGATCACCGCACCGACCAGGAACACGATGCCGGCCAGAAACAGCACGCCAGCGCCGGCACCGGTGTCGAACATCCAGTAACGCACCGAGAGGCGGGCGAAATGATGGGCACTCCATGTGGTGTATGGACCGAATGCCGTATCACCACGCAGGCGTATGGCGACGGCGTCAGCCTGGGTCGGATCTCGCAGTTTGGCGACCAGATAGGTGGGACCAATATCTTCCGCATCGCTATCCAGACGGCGCGCGGTATCCAGCGAGCACAGCACATTGACGCCGCCCAGCGCCCGCAGCCCGCTGCTGATGCCGACCACGCGTACTTCATGACCGTTGATGGTGGCGGTTTGGCCGATACCGACGCCTAGTTGATCGAGATCGGAACGATCCACGACCACGGCATCGGGCTGGGCCAGGCGCGCGCGCAGGTCAGGCGGCAGCGCTTTCGAAAACATCAGGCCGTCGGCGCGTGGATCGATGCCGGAAACGAATACCGAAACACCGCCGGTTTCGGTGGTGCCACGCCAGTCGCCATCGACCCAGATGTAGGGCTCGACGCGTTGCACGGCGGGGTCCATCAGGATGCGGGATTCCACATCGCCATCGATCGATCGACCCTGGCCCACGCTCTGCGTACCGGGATAGCCAATCCAGACGTCAGCGGACGAGCCAGTGATATAGAGGCTGGTGCTGCCGAAGATGCCAAGCACCAGCGCGAGTTGCAGCAATTGCAGCAGCCCGGCAAAACCCACGGCCAGGATCGCCGGCAGGAAGCGTCGCCATTCGTAGACCAGCGTCTTGCGAGCCAAAGCCACCATTAGCGGAGTGTCCCGTCAGTGGTAGCGGGTGCGGCCGGGGTTTTCGGCGCGGCTGAGCCCAGTACAGCGGCCGACGGTAGTGGCGCGCCACCAAGCGCCTTGAACAGCGCGACATAGGCAAGACTGTGTTCGGCGCGGGCATCGACCAGTTGTGCGTCGGCCTGGTCGGCGGCGATCTGACTTTCTATCTGATCGAGTGGACTGTTCAGATGCAGTTGGACGCGACTTTGCACAGCATGATCGGCGCGTTGTAACGCCTGCCAGGCGATCGTGCTTTGCTGTTCACGGAGCTGCTGTTGCTGCAGCGTGCCGAGTGCGGTTTCCACTTCGGTAATGCCTTGCAGGACCGCCTGCCGATAGGCCAATACGCTGGCCTGCAGTTCGTGTCCCTTGGCGTGTGTCGCCGCGATGCGAATGCCCCAGTCGAACAGGGGGATGTTCAACAGCGGGCCGAGCGAAAAGATGCCGCCGGGTGTTTTCGAACGGGGCGAGGTGTCGTTGATGGTAGCCGCCCACACCAGCGAGGTGCCCAGGCCGATGCTGGGATACATGTCGGCATGGGTGAGCGCCAGTTCACCGGCCGTGCGCAGAACATCGGCTTGCGCGCGGGCAATTTCGGGCCGCGTGCGTAGCAGATCGACGGGCGCAGCATTGAGCTGGAATTCCCCCAAATCAGGCTGAGCGCCCGGCTCGAGCCAAGCCGAATCAGGCTGGTTTTGTCCTAGCAGCATGGCCAACTGCTGCGCGCTGGCATTGATCGCCTGGCGTGGCGCGGCTAGTGCGGCCTCGGATTGTGCGGACAGGGCCTGCGCCTGGTCCACTTCCGCTGGCGCCACCAGTTGCAGGCGCTGACGCACTTTCAGCAGTTGCCAGTTGTGCAGGTGTGCCTGGTTGATCTGCAGTAGCAGCCGCTCCTGCTGCTGCGCAGTGCGCAGCTCGATCCAGTCGCGCACCACCTCGGCGACCAGCGATACCTGTGCGATGCGCAAATCCGCCACGCTGGCGTCGAGTGCGCCCTGCGCCTCGCGACGCGTACCTTCGCTACGGCCAAATAATCCGAACTCCCAGTTGGCGTCGAAACCCGCAACGAAATATGAAGCATGGGCGTCCGGATCGATCGCATCGTCAGTGCGTCCCACCAGCGATGGCAGATACTTGGCACCGGCTCGACTGTGGATGGCTCGTGTGGCGAGCATACGTTCGACCGCCTGCGCCACATCGAGGTTGTTGGCCAGCGCGCGATCGACCAGTGCGTTGAGCTGTGGATCGTTGAAGGCATGCCACCAACCCTGCAGATCGCTGGGTTTGGCTGGATCAGCCGCCATCGCATGCTGCCATTGGGCGGGTAGCGGCGCTGCCACCTTGGGTACCGGCGCGGCGCAGCCGAGCAGCCCACTGAGCAAACAGCCGCACGCAAGATTGCGCAGGGCAGCACGATTCAGCATGCGGAACGGCATGATGCGTTTTGTCTCGTGGCAGTGGCCCGACGATGGTGCATGGAAGTATCCGGGGTAGTCATTGCCGCGATCGTCGCGGCAGCATCGGCGTATTGTGACGGCAAGGCGGCTTGCGCGATACCTGAATGGGCAGGGCGTACAGGTCGCATGCAGCCACCACTGTGGGGCTGAACGCTTTAATCTCGCTTAGTGGCCGGCGGGAAACGCACCTCGACGGTAAGGCCACGTTTTTCGCCGAGCTGATACACCACTTCGGCGTGATGTCGTTCCGCAATGCGCTGAACAATCGCCAATCCCAGCCCGCTGCCCTCCTCGTTGCTGCCGGGCGCCCGGAAAAAACGCTCGCTCAGGCGCGGCAGCAGTTCCGGTGGAACGCCGGGACCGTCGTCTTCCACGCTTAATCTTGCGCCACCGTCCGGCGAGGGTTGCAGATTGACGGTGACGGTACTGCCGCGGCCGGCGTAGCGAATGCTGTTGTCGATCAGATTGTCGAGCAGATCCTGCAAGCTGGCGACATCGCCGAGAATATACAGTGGCTGTCGTGAACCAGGCCCCTGATAGCCCAGGTCGACTCCAGCGCCGAGCGCCTCGTGCACTCGTAGCGACACGGCTTCGGGAATCAGTCGGGTCAGATCGAGCAGGGCGCGATCGACGGTGTCCACTGGCGATGCCTGCGCGCGGGTCAGTGCCAGCAATTGTGATGATGTGCGCGCAGCGCGCTGAGTCAGGCGACGGATGTGCGAAAGCGCATCGGCCATCGTCTCGGGCCGTGAATCGGCCAGCGCGCGATCGACGTGCAGGCTTAGTCCAGCCAGCGGCGTGCGCAACTGATGTGCGGCATCGGCGATAAAGCGATCGTGCAGGGCCAGCATGCTGCGCAGGCGTGCGAACAGCGCGTCGATCGTGCGGGTCAGCGGCAGAATTTCCTGCGGCACGTCGGCACCACCGATCGGCGTCAGCTCATGCGAGCGTCGGGCCAGACGTTCGGTCAGCGGGTTGAGCACGCGCAGCCCGTGGTTGACACCGAACCAGACCAGCGACAGCAGGCTGAGGATCAGCAGCGTCTGCATCACGGTGGCCAACACCAGAATTTCGCGCGCCTGTTGATGGCGATCACGAAAAGTCTCGGCAACCGTGATGGTCAGCGTGTCACTGGGATCGTTTTGCGATGTCCTCTGGACCGTTGCCGCGCGTACGTCGTGGTTGTCCAGTCGTGTGTTGTACAGCATCGGGCTGGCATCCGGTGCCATGGTCTGGTCGGGTGGTTCCAGTCGTCCGCTACCGGCAAGCATGCCGCGCTTCGCGCTGCGGACGCTGAAATAATCACGGTTCTCAGGGTCGTATTCGAGCAGAAATTTCGCCTGCGGCGAAAGCTCGCTGCCAAGCGCATCGTTGCTGAGCATCGTTGCCAGGGTCAGCGCATCATCGCTGAGATCACGGTCGTGTACGCGATTGGCGTACGACAACGCCACGCCGTAAGTCAGCATCGCATCGAGCAGCAACAGCGCCGCCATCGGGATCAGCAAAAAGATCAGCAGTCGACGGCGCAGGCTGGGCCGCAGCCGAACAATGCGCGGTGGGCTCATTCGGGATCGCCGTTGAATTCTTCAGCCTCTTCCAGCAGATAACCCAGCCCGCGGATCGTGCGCACGCCGGTGCCGCTGCCTTGCAGTTTGCGACGCAGGCGATGAATCGCGATGTCCAGGCCGTTATCGGTCAGCTCCTGATCCCAGTCGCACAGCGCTTCGATCAGCTGCGCGCGGCTGGTGACTCGATCGGGGCGCAGTGCCAGTGCTTCGAGCAGGCCGAATTCGCGGGCGGTAAGTTCCAATGCGGTGTCGTCGATCCATGCGCGATGTCCGGGCAGGTCCAGTCGCAAGCGGCCCAGCTGCAGCTCGGGCACGCCACGGCTGCTGGCCCGTCGCAGCAGGGCGCGAACGCGCGCTTCGAACTCGGACAGTGCGAAGGGCTTCACTAGATAATCGTCAGCGCCCAGATCGAGTACGCGAATGCGCTCTGGCAAACCATCGCGTGCGGTGACCACCAATACCGGCATGCCAGCGCCGCGACTGCGCAGGCGCTTCAGCACCTCGGTGCCATCCAGCGCGGGCAGCCCAAGATCCAGCACCAGCAGGTCGTACTCGTGATCGCGCAGCGCGACGTCGGCGAGACTGCCGCTGGCAACGTGATCCACCGCATGGCCGCCATGCCGCAGCGAGCCGCAGATGCCTTCGGCGATGGACGGATCATCCTCGGCGAGCAGGATGCGCATGATGAGTCCTTACGTTCGACAAGATGTGCAGAGCGGTTTCTTCACATCGAAGGCCGTTCGAGCATCCTGACTTTTCCATGGAGGGAAGAACAACGAATTCCCATTTTATCCCCCGTGAGATGAAGCGTATATGCGGCGGTCCGGCGTGCGACTTCGGAAGTCAGCCAAGGTGCGGTTTGATCAATTACGCATCAGAGCATTGTTGATGCCGGGGTCGTTGCTGCCTTTCTGATCGTATTTGGTGTGATTTTCTTCGGATCACAACTTGCGGAGCTGACACAACGCCGCCGGCTGGAGGCATGTTGTTCAACGGATTCAGCAACTCGTAACGCTCAGGCGGAAGCGCGGCTCAATGCAGCGCGCGGCGGGTAGTACGCGAAGACGTGGTTGTGACTGCCGTAGAAATCCATGTCGTCGATGTGTTCGCCGCCAAGACGTTCGGCGACACGATCGGATGCTTCGTTGCCGATGCGCACCAGACTGATGACGCGCGGCACATGGAGTTGGCGCCAGGCGAAATCAAGTACGGCGTTGCCGGCTTCCGTGGCGTATCCGTGGTGGCGATGTCCGGGCTTCAGCATCCAGCCCAACTCCAGATCGGGCCAGCCTTCGGGATACATCAAGCCGGCGCGGCCGATGAATTCACCCGTGGCTTTGAGTTCCAGCGCCCACATGCCGCAGTCGCGCAGCTGCCAATGGCCGAGCAGCATGGCCAGCGAGCGCCAGGCATTGGTGCGGTCCAGTGGTTGACCGTCGCCGATCCAGCGCGTGCTTTCGGCATCGCCCAGCATCGTGGCGTAATCGTTGAAGTGCTGTTCCGTCAGCGCTGTCAGGCGCAGACGCGCCGTTTCTAGGATGGGGATATCAGACATCACGATCGGCGTTGGTGGTATCCAGCAATTCGGCCAACGCTCGCGTACTGCTGGCGAGGCTATCGGACCAGGACAAGCCGGTGATTATCTCACCTGTCAGCGAATCTGCAAAATCCTCGCTTTCGCCGGGTGGCAGCAAGTGCCGGTAGTCCACCGTTATTTCGGTGCCGGGCGGCAGATCGGCCAGCGCAAATACAAAGCCCAGATGCCACAACCCATTGGGTGCGAAGCTGTGGTTGATATAGCACTCGTCCGGCCAGTCAGGCGAGAGGGTATAGCGGTCCTCGAACCACCGGGCGCTGGCGTGAAACTGGGCCTTGAGCTCCGGCGAAGTACTGATTTCGGCGTGCCGGAAGGTGCGGTCGATACCATCCGGCGCCGTGATGATGCGGCCCGCAACCACGGTTTCATCGAGAAACAGCCCTTTGCCGGCGCCTTTGATGGCGGAATCGGCAACGTGATAGCGGGGAAGGATCATGGCGACGTGGCGGCACGAGTATGGCGGCGCGCGAGTGTACCTCAGGCGGGCGCGACCATAATCTTGATGACAAGGTCGATCGCGCCCGCCGCATGGTCTCCCGCAGCATTGCTACCGAAGAAGGCTTCCGGATAATTATTCTTCGACGGCAGCCGCGGCCGCTTTTTTGCTCGCACGCCTGACTTTTTTGGCGGGTGCATCGGTCCTGGCGACGGCGGCGGCAGCTGTTCCGGGAGCCGCGTCGGCAAGCAGGATGGATGCGCGATTGCGTTCCAACGTGGCCTTGCCGATGCCTTTGACCTGGGCCAGATCGTCGGCGCTCTTGAACGGCCCGTTGGCATCACGCCAAGCCACGATGGCGTCCGCCTTCGATTGACCGATGCCATCGAGTGACTTGGCGATGGTGGAGGCGTCTGCCTTGTTGATATTGACCGGGCTGGCGGCGAAGGACAGCGCGGGAACGGCCAGAGCCAGCGCAAGGGCGATCCGTGCAGCGAGTTTGTGGAACATGGGTTTTCCTCCTGATCTTGATTTGAATGAGATGGCGGCGTCTGCAGGCCGCAATGAAAATGTGTCATGTGGCCATCGGCCGCGCAGTCGGTGTTGTCGCGGAGCCAGTGTGCGCAACGCGCGCCGATACGCGTGGGTACCGGCTGATGGCATGTCAGCGCAGGCGGTAGTAGGGGGTAAACGGCGCGTTACAATGTAAGAACCGATTTTCGCCGGAAGCTTGAAGATGGACATTGCACGCAAGATGGACACCGAACGCCTTTTCGATTTTGTCAGCGGTCTCTGGGACGCCGAAATCGTGCCGCAGCTGGTCGAGTACATTCGTATTCCCAACAAGTCGCCGATGTTCGACGCGAAATGGGCGGAGCACGGCTACATGGATGCGGCGGTCAAGCTGATGGAAGACTGGGCACGTTCCAAACTGAGCCAGTTGCCCGGTGCTACGCTCGAAGTGATCCAGCTTGAGGGCCGCACGCCGCTTATCTATATCGAAGTGCCGGGTGCCAGCGATGACACCGTCATGCTTTACGGCCACCTGGACAAGCAGCCGGAGATGACCGGTTGGGCCGACGATCTCGGCCCATGGAAGCCGGTGATCAAGGGCGACAAGCTTTACGGCCGCGGCGGTGCCGACGACGGTTACGCGATTTTCGGTTCACTGGCCGCATTGCTGGCGCTGCACGAGCAGGGCGTGCCGCACGCGCGCTGCGTCGTGATGATCGAGGCCTGTGAGGAATCAGGCAGCTACGATCTGCCTTACTACGTCGATCATCTGGCTCCGCGTATTGGTAACCCCTCACTCGTGGTCTGTCTCGACTCGGGTTGCGCCAACTACGACCAGCTATGGCTGACCACCTCGCTACGCGGCATGACCGGCGGCAACCTCACCGTGCAGGTGCTGGAAGAGGGCGTGCATTCGGGCGATGCCTCCGGCGTGGTGCCATCGAGTTTCCGGATTCTGCGCGAGCTGCTGTCGCGGCTGGAAGATCCGGTAACCGGCCAGATCAAGCCGAAGGAGCTTTACGTCGAGATTCCAGCGCAGCGGGTGGAGCAGGCGCGCGTATCGGCCGAGGTACTTGGCACGGATATCTACAATAAGTTCCCGTGGGTCGACGGCATGCAGCCGGTCACCAAGGATCTGGCCGAACTGGTACTCAACCGCACCTGGCGTCCGCAGCTTTCAGTGACCGGTGTGGGCGGCATGCCGCCGCTGGACAGCGCTGGCAACGTGCTGCGGCCGGAGACATCGGTAAAGCTGAGCGTGCGCGTGCCACCCACACTCAGCGGCGCCAAAGCCGGTGAGTTCATCAAGCAGCTGCTGGAGGCGGATCCACCCTACGGTGCCAAGGTCACTTTCAAGCTGGAGAAGGACGGCAGTGGCTGGAACGCACCGCAGCTGTCGCCGTGGTTGGAACAGGCGGTTGCCGACGCCTCACAGCATTATTTCGGTATGCCGGCGGCCTATATGGGCGAGGGCGGCAGCATCCCGTTCATGGGCATGCTGGGCGAGAAGTTCCCCAAGGCGCAGTTCCTGATTACGGGCGTGCTGGGTCCGCATTCCAACGCGCACGGCCCGAACGAGTTTTTGCATATTCCCACCGGCAAGAAGGTCACGATGGTGGTGGCCGAGGTCGTGGCCAGGCACTTCCAGGAAGGCAGCAAGGCGTGAGCTTCAGATTCCCGGCATGAGCATCGACACCGCTTATCTGGCCGCCAATTGGTTGCAAGTCCGTAGTCGTGTCGATCAGGCCTGCAGGGAAGCCGGGCGCGATCCTGCATCGGTAAATATTCTGCCGGTCAGCAAGACCTTCAGCCCCGAGCTGATCCGCGCAGCGGTGGGGCTGGGCTTGCACCGCTTTGGCGAAAACAAGGCGCAGGAAGTGCGTGAAAAATCTCCAGCCCTGGCCGACTGCGGCATCGACTGGGTGATGATCGGCCATTTGCAGACCAACAAGGCCAAGGATGTCGCCCGGCTGGCCAGCGAAGTGCAATCGCTGGACCGGCTCGAACTGGCCGAGGCGCTGCATCGGCGGCTTCAGCACGAAGGTCGGATCATTGATGTTCTGGTGCAGGTCAAGACCTCCGATGAGCCCAGCAAATACGGTCTGGCGCCCGACCAGCTGCCAGCGTTCCTCGAGACCCTGCGCGGCCTCGATACGCTGCGTGTGCGCGGTCTGATGACGCTGGCTGTGCAGTCCGACCAGGTGGATGAGGTGCGTAGCTGTTTCCGGGCGCTGCGCGAGCTGCGCGACCAGGCCACGGCACGGGGGCACGATTTGCCGAGGCTGTCGATGGGCATGAGCGGTGATTTCGCACTGGCTATTGCCGAAGGAGCGACCGAGGTACGAATCGGCTCGGCAATCTTTGGCGTGAGGTCCTATCCGGCGACCGTTTGACGTAATTAATGCGTAAAAGCTTTTCACCGGCGCCGGATCAGATGGCGTGTCCTTTCTTTTAAATAAGATAAAAATCAGTAATTTATCGAATATTTTGCCGTTTTTGTGCATTTCTGGAACGACAGAGTTTAGTTAACCCCAATCGAACATATGGCCGGCCGCTTCTTGCTAACTTCACACATCGATCACGTCGCCGACTACGAAAGCGATGGATTTTGTGTATCAAAGGGGGATAACCCGAATGCCGACCAAACGATTGACCCTAGCTGCTGCGCTCGTTTCCGTACTGCTCATGTCCGGTCCACTGCAAGCCAGCCCCAGCGCAGCCAACGACACTTCGGTCATCGCTTCAGTCACTCCCCAGCTCCTCAATCAGATGTCGGCTTTCAGCCCGGCCGCCATGCTCGCCCAGTCGGCAGCTCCGTCCTACGCCGACATCGCTGGTAGCAACGATAAGTCCGCTGCCGTCATTGCCAAGAACAGCGGCGCAGCTGACGAAGGCAACTCGGGTAAACAGAATTCGGCTATTGCCAATCTCCAGAATATTTCCGACGTGCGCAAGGCGCTGATCGGTCTGGCGATGAATCTGCGTGATATCCGCTACGTTCGCGGCGGCCGTGATCCTTCAACCGGTTTCGATTGCAGTGGTTTTGTGCGTTACGTGTTCGCCCATGCGATCGGCATGCAGTTGCCGACCAATTCCGCCTCGCAGTTTCTGTCCGGCCTCAAAGTAGCTCGTGCGGACATGAAGCCAGGTGACCTGGTGTTTTTCCGCACGCACGGCAAGCGCAATATCTCGCACGTCGGTATCTATATCTCGAACGGCCAGTTCATCCATTCGCCGACTACCGGTCAGAGCGTGCAGGTTTCCAGTCTCGATGAGGCTTACTGGGCCAAGCACTTCGCCGGTGCCAAGCGTCCGGAAGCGATTGCGATGGTGGATCGCCACGGCTGAGGCGGTTGCGCGCATCCAGCCATACAGAGAGCCGCCGCAAGGCGGCTTTTATATGGGCAACCCAGGCTTGGCGCCAGCGCTGGATGAACGAAAAAGCCTAGTAGTAGTCTGATCGCTGCCCTTGTTTCAGCGACAGTTGAGTACAACTACTGACAACGAGAACGCAGCGTCATGGCTGGGTTCGCCACATTCTTCGGAACACCTGCATGCCTACCGATGTACCTGTCGTCACGCGCAACCTGCTGATCGCCAATATTGTCGTGTTTGCATTGCAGTACCTGCTGCACGATTCGACCACCTTTGCGCTCACCCAGCACTTTGCGCTCTGGCCATGGGGGCCGGACGTCAGCGGGGCGCTGGGTGATGGTCAGAGCGTGACAGTGGGGTTCCAGCCCTGGCAGGTGGTGACCTACGCTTTCATGCATGGCGGATTCCAGCACATCTTTTTCAACATGTTTGCGCTGTACATGTTTGGCGGCACGATCGAACGTACGTTTGGCACGCGCAATTTCATCATTTACTACTTTGTGTGTGCGATCGTCGCTGCGCTGGCGCAGTTGATCGTGGTGCAGTGGTTCACCCATGGCTTCTATCCTACGGTAGGCGCCTCCGGTGCGATCTTTGGAGTCCTGCTTGCCTTCGGCATGTTGTATCCGCACGAAAAAATGATGCTGATGTTTTTGCCTATACCCATGCCGGCCTGGTTGTTCGTCACCGGCTATGCGGTGATCGAGCTGGTCATGGGCGTGACTGGCACGCAGGCAGGCGTCGCCCACTTCGCGCATCTGGGCGGCATGGTGGGCGGTTACGCACTGATCCAGTACTGGCGCGGCAAATTGCCGATCAAGCCGAAGCGTTTGCTGCTGCGCTAATCTTTAGAGCCTGTTCACGATCTCAACGTAGCCCGCGCCGGGAGCGGTTCGCGCGCAGGCCAAGGAAGAGGGAGGGAGTGTACGTCGGTACACGACCGAGTGATGACGCTGGCATGGGGGCAAACCGACCCGGCCCGAAGGGTTGAGCTGTAGCGCCCGCCCGGCAGCGGCGCGCGGCTTGACCTGACAGCCAGTCAGGCGCTGCGCCACGCACCACCACCGAACGGGCGCTACAGCACAACGCGGGCCACGTTGAGATCGTGAACAGGCTCTTAGCGCAACACCAGAAAGTCCGCGCTGACGACAAAGCGCACGGCATCCAGCCGCAACCGTGACAACGGTAGTGCGGCAAGCAGGGCGGTGCGCTCGTCGGCGACGGCGCTGATCTCCGCTTCGCTGATCGACGGATTCACCGCATGCAGGGCGAGCAGACGGGAGAGTTCGGCGTCCAGTGTGCTCGTAGCGAGCGCCAGCGCCTCGCCGATGCTGGTTTGCCCATAGGCTGCGGCCAGCGTCTCGGCGCGGCTCAGCATCGGTGGCACCAGCTTGTTGAGAAATTTGCGGTAGCGGGCTACTTCGATCGTGCGTGATGCTGCCCGCCGCAACGAGGCTTCGCTGGGCTGGAAATCGACCCGCTCGGCCAGCTTGGTATCCACCGTCACCACAATCGGCAGCGTGGGCAGGAAGCGCTCGGCATCCAGCTTGCGGTCCGCCACGCATTCGAGCACGTAGACCGCTTGCAGCAGCGCTGAGCGGGGCGACAGTTCGTCGTCGACCATGAAAGCCGCGTTGCCCTGTTCGCCGGACAACGCCAGATCCATCGCGCCGGCCACCAGCGGGTGGTCGAGCCGCAGCAACGGCAGGTCCTCGCGCGCCAGTGCGACTTCGCGCGCGAAGGTCACCGACTGCGGGCCTTCGGCAAAGCCGGGCAGGGCATCAGTGGACAGATATTGCGGATCGAGCAGCAGCACCTGGCTGCTCAGTTCCTCGGCGTGGATGCCAAAGGCCTCCAGCAGGCGCTGGATAAAACCGTCACGGCCCGGGTCGCGATCCTCGCGGGAAAACGCCTGCTGTAATTCGTCGGCGTGCAGGTCGCGGCTCGCGGCCAGTTCCAGCAGGTGATCGCGACCGGCGCGGATCAGTTCGGCCATTTGCTCGTGGCTGCTGCGCGTTTCGGCGAGCAGCACGTCAAGCTCCTGGTCGCGGTTGTCGTCGCCACGGGCATGTTCGTCCGCCAGCTGGGCCAGCGGCTCGCCATAGCGGCGAAGCAGCTCGCGGCCGTCGGCTGGGCTGATCCGGAACGCATCCACGCCTTCGTCGTACCAGCGCGCCAGCACATGCTGGGCGCTGTCGGCGACCACCAGAATATGGATCTGAATATCGTGTTGCTGGCCAATGCGGTCGAGTCGGCCGATGCGCTGTTCGAGCAGGTCGGGATCGAGCGGCAGATCCCACAAGATCAGATGATGCGCGAACTGGAAGTTTCGCCCTTCCGAACCGATTTCCGAACAAAGCAGCAATCGCGCGCCGTCGGGCTGCGCAAAGTACGCCGCATTGCGGTCGCGCTGGATGATGCCCAGGCCTTCGTGGAAACGGGCGACGCCGACGCCACTTTTGGTGCGTAGTGCTTCTTCCAGCGCCAGCACCTTCGCCTGGGTGCGACAGATCAGCAGGAACTTGTCCTGCGGATGTTTTTCCAGCAGCGTGATCAGTGCATCAATACGCGGATCGTTCGCGTAGTTCACCTCGATCAACACCGGCGGCTGCTGGATGTCCGCATGGAATTCGGCCAGCAGCGATTGGCGCGTGCCTTCCTCGACCGTGTCGGCGTCGAGCACATGCCACTCGGGCACGCGATTGGGGAAACCACCGATGCCGGCGCGGCGATTGCGAAACATCGCGCGACCGGTGCCATGACGGTCGATCAGTGCGGCGAGCAGCTCGCGCGCGTGGGTCGGTTTGGTGGAGTCGTCCAGATAGGCAGTGAGCGTCTCGTCGCCGTGAAAGGCCTTGATCAAGGTATCGCGTTGCGCATCGTCCAATGCTTCAGCATCCAGCAACCGGTCGGCAATGGCCGACAGCGCCTGATAGTCATCCGCTTCCGCCAGATAGCCGTCCAGATCGTGATAGCGCTGCGGATCGAGCAGGCGCAAACGGGCGAAGTGACCGCTGCGGCCAAGCTGCTCCGGCGTCGCCGTGAGCAGGATCACGCCGGGAATGGCCGCAGCCAGTTTCTCGACCATCGCATAGCGGGGGCTGGTTGCTTCCGGTGACCACGCCAGATGATGCGCTTCGTCGACCACCAGCAAATCCCACGGCGCAGCCAACAACTGCGCCGCGTATTTCGGTGAATTTTCCAGAAAGCCAAAATCGGCGATGACCAGCTGCTCGTCTTCGAACGGATTGCCTTCGTCACCGGCAGCATCTTCAGTGGAGGATTGCAGCGCTTCGCAGCGCTCCTCGTCGTAGATCGCAAAGCTGAGATTGAAGCGGCGCAGCAGTTCGACAAACCACTGGTATACCAGCGTGTCAGGTAACAGCAGCAACACGCGCGAGGCGCGACCGGTGGCAAGCTGGCGGGCGATGATCATGCCTGCCTCGATCGTCTTGCCCAGCCCCACTTCATCGGCCAGCAGCACGCGCGGCGGTCGGCGCGCGGCGGCGATACCAGCGACGCGCAGCTGATGCGGCACCAGTCCGATACGCGCTGCGCCCAGACCCCACGCCGGCGATCGTCGTGCTTCGGCACGGCGCTGCAAACCTTCCAGCCTCAACTCGAACTGGGCGACGGAATCCGTGCGTCCACCGATCAGACGATCATCGGCCTGGCTGACGCTCTGCTCGTCGTCGAGCTGGCCTTCTTCCAGCTCGCGACCTTCGCCGCGATAGATCAGCAGCTCGTCGCGAATCTCGACGCGCTCCACCAGAAACGCAATGCCCTTGCCGGCAACGCGCTGGCCCGCACGGAACTCCGCGCGCAGCAGCGGAGCGGAATCGATCGCGTAGGGACGGAGGATGCCGGCCTTGGCAAACAGTACCTGCACACCGCGTCCTTCGACGCGTAAAACAGTGCCGAGCCCAAGCTCAGGTTCGGTAGAAGAGATCCAGCGTTGACCAGGTACGAACATTGCACAGCCGCTTAGCGTCGAAGGTCGTCGATTATCCGCTCCCCGCCACGGAGAGGAAACCTCTATCGCGTCAGGCGCGCCCGGGTCGGGTAGGTGACCGTGATCTCAGTCCGCCTGTGAAGACGCGCATATTTGGCACGATGCAGATAACCACTTATCGGAAAAATTCCGCCGCTAGTCAGAAAAGACTCGCATTTTGTGAGCCCAAGACTAGTAATGGTTACCTGGTTGAGCAGAATCAACGCCCAGGGGGAAACACTCCATGCACAGTTTTATCGCGCCAGCGAAGCATTGTGGTGGGCGTACCAGCGCAGCAGCGCGCTCGCGCGCTTTGCTGTACGGCCACGCGTCCGCGCCGTGCAGCCGCGGCTTCACCCTCATCGAGCTGATGATCACCATTGCCGTGGCAGCGATCCTGTTGATGATCGCCGTGCCGAGCTTTAGCTACATCATCAATTCCAACAGGCTCACGACTGCGGCAAACGCCTTGATCGGCTCGCTCAACACCGCGCGGATGGCGGCGATCCAACGCAACGCATCGGTCCAGTTCTGCAGCAATTCCGCGACCAGCAATACTACCGATGCTCTGGGCACAGCATGTGGCACGACCACTGGCGCAGTCCTTGCTCTGACCAGCCCCGGCGCCGCGACCACCACGCCGGTACTGACGGCACCGCCTGAACTGGGTATTTCCTCGATACAGATCCACGGCACGATCCAGGCGATCCGTTTCAACGGGCTTGGGCTGGGCCTCACTCCCGGCACAGCCACGCCTTTCGGCACCGGCACCGGGAGCCTAGTTGTGGATGTTTGTTCAACCGCGCTCAGTACCAACAACCACATCCAGGTGAATATGGCTGCCGGCAGCGTCATCACCACCACCACCAGCACCATCACCGGAGCCTGCCCATGATGCGGCGTTCGGGTTTTCGTAACGTACCGGTCAGCCAGCGTGGCGTGGGCCTGATCGAAGTGCTGGTCGCCGTGCTGGTGTTGTCCATCGGGTTCCTCGGCATGGCCGCGCTGCAGGCGCGTTCGCTGTCGATGAACAACAGCGCGATGGCACGCAGCATGGCTACCATGGACAGTTATTCCATCCTCGATGCCATGCGTGCGGATCTCGTTTCCGCCCAGAGCGGTACCTACAACGGCCTGGTCACGGCCAGCGCCTGCCCCACGGCTACCGGCACGCTGGCCGATGCGCAGCTCACCCAATGGTGTAGCCAGTTGGCTCTCAACCTTGGTGCGTCTGCCAGTACCACCGGCACGATCAACTGCGTAGGCAGCCAGGGCATCTGCACCGTTACCGTGACGTACGACGACAGCAAGTCGGTGTCCGCTGCCACGGATACCTCGGGCACGCAGACTGTCATCACCCAGGCTATGTTATGAATCGCCGCCCCACGAAAGCTGTTGCCGGCTTCACCCTCATCGAGTTGATGGTGGCCATGTTGCTCGGCCTGATCGTCATCGCTGGTGTCATCAGCGTTTTCCTTGCCAACCAGCAGGTCTATCGCACTAATGCCGCGCTAGGCGATGTGCAGGACGGCACGCGCATGTCGTTCGAGATGCTGGCGCAGAACATTCGCGAAGCAGGGCTGACAGGTTGCGGCAATATCGGCCAGGTAGCCAACCTGCTGCCGGAAGGTCCCAATGGCTCCAGTTACAATGCTGTCACAGACTGGTGGACCAACTGGAGCAACGCCCTGGTGGGTTATGGCACGGGCACTTCGACCGCCAACCCGGCGCTTACCGTAGGCACTGCAATTGGGAACCAGGTGTCGGGCACCGATTCGCTGATGATCCTGAGCGCGGCGGATGTCGGTCTGAGCGTCAAAACCCAAACCACTTCAGCCACCACGTTCACCCTCAACGGCACCAGCAGCGACCTTGCCGCCAACACGGTCATGATCGTGTGCGATCCGTGGCTTGCTACCATTTTTCGCGCCAGCAGCTACATCGCGGGCACCAACCCCGTCATCGGTTATGGCAGCCCGGCCAATTTCTCCACCAATTTGAGCTACGGTTACGCCCTCCCTGTGGGGGTCAGCAATTACACCTACGTTGCCAACGCGCCCATCGCGACCTTGGCGGCGGGTGTGTGGTACATCGGCTACAACCCGCTCTTGAACAAAAGCACTTCGCTGTATCTGGCCAGCGTAAACACGACCACAAACCCGGCCACGGTCACGCAGCAGGAGATGGTGCGTGGCGTCACAGCCATGCACATTACCTACAACATGGCCAACGCGACGAGTTTCGTGGCGGCATCCGCGGTGACCAGTTGGTCTTCGGTTGCGGCGGTGCAGGTTAGCCTGACTGTGCAGCAGACCGGCGCCGCGAACGCGGGCGTCAGCACAAACGCGGGTACCTACACCGGCGCTACTTCCGCTGCTGCTGCGCCGATCCAGCGCATTTACACCGTTACCTCCACCGTGCGCAACCGGGTGCAATGACATGAGCCGATTTTCCGTGCGTGGCTTGCCCACCCGACTCCCTCAGCGCTCCCGCCAGCGTGGTGTGGCGCTGGTCGTGGCGCTGCTCCTGCTGTTCGTGATCACTCTCGTTGGCCTTGCCGCCGTGAGCGGAACCTTCATGCAGCAGAAGATGTCCGCCAATTTCTACGACCGCCAAATCGCTTTCCAGGCGACCGAGGCGGCGATGCGTCAGGCGGCGTTGGCCATCCAGGCCAGTACGACGGCGGCGCCAGCCGGCTATGACGATTGCTCGCCTACGGCGTCCACTCTCATAAATTGCCAGTCCAATCCGTTCACCGATACCGGTCATTCGTTTAGCCCCACTAGCGTTAAAGGGACCACGTTCACCGGCACTCTGCAGGCCAGTGCACCGCAGTACATCATCCAATACATGGGCAATTTCCAGGTGCCCGTACCCAATGTGAAGCAAACCAGCTGCCCACCGGGGCAGTACGGATGCAAAACGGCCACGCAAACAGCGGATTTCTACCGCATCACCGCGCGCAGCGGCGACCCGACAGCAATCAGTGGTCGCGCCTACGTGTTGCTGCAATCGATGTTCCGGAATTGAGCGATGCAAACAGTCAGCCAACCTGATTCATCTGCGCATGGAATGAGCGTGCCCGCGCGTATCGGGTGCTTGAAAGTCTTGAGGGGGGCATACCCATGAACAAACACATCAGCGTGGTCCTGTTTGCGTTGGCTGCCATGTTGGCAGGCGCCAACGTGTTTGCCCAAAGCAGCTCCAGTTCTTCGTCCACTACGACCACCACCTGTGGACAGGCGGGTGGCACGTGCAGTGAAGACTTCACGGGCAAGTCAGCCAGTTTGCAATGGACGACCTTGGGAACGAACAACGGAAGTGCGTCGTCCAATGCTTGCCTTACGGCGGGTACCGGCTCCGGTTCCATACAGGCATGCCCAAGCACGCTTGCTGGCTACACGATTCCGACGAATGAAACAACGACGGGGCAGGGTGCCTTGTTGCTCACGCCGCCGGAAAATGATCAGACCGGTGCCATCCTCTCGGCATTCGCTCCGTTCCCGTTGAGCCAAGGCATCAATATCACCTTCACCACCTATACATTTGGCGGCAGCGGTGATGGTATAGCCAGCAACGGTGCGGACGGCATAGTGTTCTTCATGACCTCCGCACAGAATGCGGGCAGCTCCACCATCAATCCCACACCCACCACGACTGGCGCGGAAGGTGGCAGCATGGGTTACGACTGCTCCAACGGCAACGGCGTGTACGACGGTGTTGCCAATGGCTACCTTGGCTTGGGTATCGACGAATACGGCAACTTCCTCAATACGGGTGACAACGGTAGCGTTGGTATCTACAACTCCAACGATCCCAATGGCAGCACGGCTAACGGGACGAACGGCTACTACACCAGCAACGGTGGGACCATTGCGGCGGGTACCGGGCCGCAGTACCAGCCGGAACGAATGGGTTTGCGTGGTGCGGGTAACACCAATTGGGCATGGCTGACAGCAAACGGCGATCCTACTTATTACACGGGGGCGTCCAGTGCGAGCTTGGTGCAGGCGGCTTGCTCGAGCGGGACGTATGTTTCAAGCCACACAACAACAACAACAACTAATAAGTATGGCCAAACGACGACGAATACGACATGGAACTACTCACCCATCCCTTACAACTACAACGCCATCGCCGGCGGCTATGCAGTGCTGCCTGGCAGCCTTGTATGCACAGCAACCAATAAAAGAGGTAGCTGTACTGCCTATGGCTATGCGCCGGGTAGCGAGCCGATTGCGAACAACTCCAAAAGCGCCACCCGCAACCCGACCTCGAGCACGACGACCGCAAACATCGCGTGGCCGATTACCTACCAGTTGAGGATTTCGTCCGGGGGCCTGCTCAGCTTTTCCTACAGCTACAACGGCGGCGCCATGACGCCGGTGTTGACCAATACCAACATCACTTCGAGCAATGGCTCGTTGCCGACTTCGTTGCGCTTTGGCTTCTCGGCAGGTACCGGCGGCAGCAACAACGTGCATGAAATCACCTGCTTCAAGGCCTCGCCGCTGACCTCCACCAGCAGTGCGGCGGCCAATACCATCCAGTCCGGCCAGTACAAGACGGGTACGCAGATCTATCTGGCCAGTTATTCCGCCAGCCCTTGGTGGGGCAGCATGCAGGCCATCCCGCTGGTGGTGGACAGCAGTGGCAGCCTAGCGGCCAGCAACACGGCCACCTGGGACGGCAAGTGCACGCTGACCAGCGGCTGGTGCGACAGCATGGGTACCGACAGCAACAGCAATCCGGTGGATAAGGTTACCGCTGCCAACGGATTCGTGGCGCCCGAAAACCGCGTGCTCGTGACCGCGAAGAGTAACGACGTGACCACGAGCGGGTCTGGCGTGGGCTTCTCGATGCAGACAGCGTTGACCAATTATCCCTCAGCCGTGCAAACCGCATTTGCTACGGGAGCCATCGTTGACAGCACCACCACCACCACTCCCCCTCCTATCACCATGACCGGCCAGAATCTTCTGGGCTGGCTGCTTGGTCAGCGCTGCAACGAGCAGTTGTACAGCACCACGCAATCCAGCAATGGTCCGTGGATGTACTCAGGCGGCGCCTGCAGCACTACAACAGCAGCGGGAAATCTGAATCCACGCACCTATGTGCTGGGCGATATCATCGATTCCAGCCCCACGTGGGTAAGTGCGCCAGTGGTGGGCCAGTACAACAATACCTTCAGTGATGGCTTGTACGGCACCACGGTCTCGCCACCGGAAAACCAGAGCACCGCGCAAACCTACGGCACTTACGCCACCAACAATGCGACGCGCCTCAATGTGGTGTACGTGGGCAGCAACGATGGTTACCTGCATGGTTTCGAGGCCGGCAGCTTCACTAACAGCGGCAGCTTCAGCGACCCCAACGCCACGGGTGCCGGCAGCAATGACGGCAAGGAAGTGATCGGCTACATGCCGTACAACGTGTTGCTCACCCAGGCAGCCCAGCTAACCAATCCGCTTGGCGCGCACCAGTATCTGGTGGATGCCACGCCAGGCGCGGGCGACCTGTTTTATAACGGCGTTTGGCACACTTGGTTGGTGGCTGGCGTGGGCTCCAACGGCAAGGAAATCTATGCGCTGGACGTCACCAATCCGGGCAATTCGACCACCCCGCAAGGCCCCAGCTTCTCCGAAGGCAATGCCGGCGCACTGGTGATCGGCGATTGGACCAACGCCACCATGTCGCATCTTGGCAACACGGTGGGCACGCCTTCCATCGTGCGCATGCATAACGGCCAGTGGGCGATGATCTTCGGCAATGGCCTGAATAGCGGCACCAGCGCAGGCATCTATATCGGCCTGGTCAACCAGAGCACAGGTGCGGTGACGTTTCTGTTCCTGAATACCGGCGTGGGCTCGAGTACCGTCAAAAACGGCATTGCCTACGTCACCCCGGTGGACCTGGATGGCGACGGGATTATGGATTACCTCTATGCCGGCGATCAGCAGGGCAACGTGTGGCGCTTTGACGTGACCAGCAACAGTTCCACCGGTTGGAGCGTTTCCAGCTTCCCCGGTAGTACGGCATCCACCTGCAGCAACAGCAGCAATGTCAGCAGCGGCAGTGTGGTCACTACGACCTGCTCGCCCTTGTTCACGGCAACGTCCGCGACGACTACCGGCGGCACCGTTCCACAGCCGATTACTACGAGTATTGTCACAGCTACCATCCAGACCAATGGCGCGAGCCGCAACATGCTGTATTTCGGCACCGGTCAGCAGACGCCGCAAACCGGCAGCGGGGCCGCGCAGTATGCACCCACGTCTACTGGCTCCAGCGCCACCACCCAACAGCAGACGTTCTATGGCATCTGGGACTGGAACATGGGTACGTCAGGGTCGAGCGGATCCGGATGGAACAGCCTTTCGAGTGCCCAGTTCGCATCAGAAACGGGTAGCAACACCATTTCAACCAGCACCCTGCAAGCGATAACTTCCACGAGCACGACGGTAAGCGGCCAGGGCCAGATCACGGGTTATCGCACCTTGTCCGCGGCCACCACCATTTGCTGGGCCGGCAGCACCACCTGTTCGTCGGGTAATACGCAGTATGGCTGGATGTACAACCTACCGAGCACCAACGAGCAGATCATTTACAGCCCCACCATCATCCAGGGTGCGGTGGTGGTGAACACGGCCATTCCGCCTGCCACGTCGACCACCCAGTGCACGGCGAATACCCAAACCGGCTGGACGATGGCTTTCGATCCGACCAGTGGCGGTGGCCTGTCGGCAAGCTTCTTCCCGACCCCCAGTGGCACCAGTGGCGTGCAGGCTAACGCCGTGGGTACGCCGACTGCCGTGATCTACAACGGCCAGACCTATCTGGTGTCCCAGACTGTCACGGGTGGTGCGTTCGTCCAACGCGTGGTCCCGCCGACCGGCAACAGCCCGGCCCGCGTCTCCTGGCGCGAAATCAGGAATTGAGCATGAGCATCCAGCAACCATCTAAACCGCAGCGCGCCATTTCGTTCGGCTACACCCTGATCGAATTGATGACCGTGGTGGCTATCATTGCGATCCTCGCGGCGATCGCGATCGCCGCGTACAGTAAATACGTGGTCAAGACGAATCGGGCGGCGGCGACGGGTTGCATATCCGAGTACGCGAGCTACATGGAGCGCTACTACACCACCAACCTGCGCTATGACGAGATTCCCGTCTCCGGATCCACTGCCGCCGTGGCGAACCCGGCGACGGGTACGCCGTCTCCCATGGTGCTGGATTGCGCATCCACGACGCAGACCGGTAACAACTACACGTACTCGGTGCCAGCACCTTCGGCGACGGGCTATATCATCAACGCCACGCCAATCAATTCACAGCTCACGCGTGATACGCAGTGCGGCGCGCTCTCGTTGAACCAGCTTGGCGTGCGTAAGGCCTTAGGCAGCAGCACGAGCACCACAGTCGTGGCGCAGTGCTGGGGCGGGTGAAACTCAGGTCTCCGCCCACTGCCTGAGCAGGTTGTGATAGACGCCGGTAAGTTGCACGCGCGCCAACTCGTCGGCGTCGGTGGCAGTGAGTCGTTGGATCGCATTGTCCAGATCAAACAGCAGGGCGCGCTGGCCATCGTCGCGCACCATGCTTTGCACCCAGAAGAAACACGCCAGGCGCACGCCTCGGCTCACCGGCGCGACACGGTGCAGGCTGCTGGCGGGATAAAGCACCATATCGCCAGCCGCCAGCTTGATTGCCTGTGAGCCGTAGGTGTCCTCGATCAGTAACTCGCCACCGTCATAGCTTTCCGGTGGCGCTAGGAACAGCGTGGCGGAAAGATCGGTGCGGATCTTCGCGCCACTGCCGGGCATGAGCCGCACCGAGCCGTCCACGTGATTGCCGAAGTGCATGCCGTTTTTGTAACGGTTGAACATCGGCGGATAGACGCGGTTCGGCAATGCCGCGCTGATGAAGAGCGGCAGCCGTTCCAGTGCCGACATCACGATGCTGCCGAGCTCGGCCGACATGGCCGAGCCTTCGGCAATCTGCTGGTTCTGCTTGACGTGGATGCCCTGATGACCCGCTGTGACGCGACCGTCGACCCACGGGGCATCCGATGCGGCAAGCCGCTGGCGGAAGTGGTTCAATTGCCCGCTATCGAGCAGGCCCGGCACATGCACCAGCATGATCGATGACTCCTCAGAACTTGTAGGTAAATGTCACCATCGACGTGCGACCAATGGCGGGTACCGAGCGACCGCCGTCCGACTGGATCAGCGCATCGAAGTATTGCTTGTTGGTCAGGTTGAGTATGTTGAGGCGTATATCGTATCTCGGCTGATGCCAGGCCAGGGTGGCGTCCCAGCGCGTATAGCCACCGACGCTGACGGTATTCGTATTATTTGCGAAGCGCTGCGACATGTAAGTGGCGCCGCCGCCGACCTCCCAGTTGCCGCCGAAAGTGTAGGTGGACCAAGCCGTTGCCGTATTGCGCGGCGTGTTGGCCGGCACGTTTCCTTGCGTTCCGTCGGCCGCCTTGATCACCTTGGCGCTCATGTAGGTGTAGCCGGAAAACACTTGCCAATGTTCGCTGATATGGCCACCGACACCGACCTCGCCACCGCGCACGCGAATATTGCCGTCCAACACATATTCGCCGGCCGAGGTCTGCGTGCGCGCGTTGGTCTGCTCCAGGTTGAACAACGCTGACGTGATCTGCAAGGTGTCATTGATCAGATTCCACTTGCCACCGAGCTCGTAGGAGTAGTTCTTTTCCGGTGCCAGATCCTGCGTGCCACTGGTGAGGGTCAGCGATTCAAGCGAAGGATCGAACGACGTGCCGTAGGAGACGTAGTACGACTGCTTATCGCTCGGCTGGTAGATCACACCGCCGCGCACGCTGGTGAAGTAGACGGTCTGCGACGCGTAGGCGGGTGCGGGCAGACTGGTTGATCCGGGGCTGACCGTTGATATCGAGTTGCGGATGTCTGCATCGAAGCGGTCACGGCGCAGGCCGGCGACCACGATCCATTGATCATTCAAATGGATCGTGTCGTTGGCGTAGACGGCTGCCGTGTTCGCGCTGGATTGCGCATAGTTGCCGACGCTGGTGGTGACATTGGCCGGCGTTGATTCCTGGACTGGATTGACCAGCGACAGTAGAGGTAACCCGTTCCGGGTATAGCTCTGGTTATTGTAGTTTTCGTGCGACAGCTCGATACCGGTGATCAGCGTGTGCTGAATGCTGCCGGTGTCGAACTTGGTGATCAGGTCGGTCTGACTGTCCAGATTCTTTTGATGGATGACGCGATCGTGGCTGGCCAGCTGAACGTACAGGTCTTGCAGAGGCAGCGTGGTGGGATTGCCGGCATTCTTGTTCAAAGTCACGCCGGCGGCAGTCACCACGCTGTTTGCGGCTGTTTCGCGCGCATTGGTGGTGTACTGGCTGTATTGCAACTGGCTGCGCAGGCTGACATCCGGGCTGAACGTATGCTCCAGGCGTGCATTGAAGCTGTCGACGTCCTGGTTGGTATGGTCGTCCGTCAGGCCGTAGAAATTGTCATGGCTTACATGCGCCGGGCGACCGTTGATCGGCGGAAAGCCGTAGTCGGGTTGATCGTGATTGCGTTGCAGCAGCGCCGACAGGGTGATCTGGGTTGGTGTGCCGATGCCGAAGCGCACCGACGGCGCAAAACCGTAGTCCTTGTTTTTCAGAACATTGCGGGTGGACTGCATGTCCTGCCCGAAAACATTCAGGCGTACAGCGGCCGTATCCGACAGTGGCTGGTTGAAATCCGCCGTGGTGCGGTAGCGATCATCGGTTCCTACGGTGGCGGATACCTGGCCAAATGCCTTCAGCTCCGGCTCCTTGCTCACCTGATTGATCACGCCGCCAGTGGAGCCGCGGCCGAATAGCATCGACGACGGACCTTTGAGTACCTCGATCGCCGAAAGATCAAACGTGTCACGGTAGTACTGACCGGCATCACGAAAACCGTCGAGATAAATATCGGTACGTGCCGAGAAACCATGCAGATTGATGTTGTTGCCGATCTGGCCGCCCTCGGCACCGCCGATCGTGATGCCAGGCACGTTGCGCAGGGCATCCTGAAACGAGGTTGCTCCCTGCGCGTCGAGCAGATCGCGGTTGACCACCACCACCGACTGCGGAATATCGCGCAATGCCGCGGGAATCTTGGCGCCTACGCTTGAGCTGTCCGCATCGTAGTGATTGCCGATCACACTGCCGGTGACCGTCACGGTCTGCAGAGTCTGCGCCTTTTTGGGATGGCTGGTCTTCGAAGCATCATCGGTCGTGGCGCTTTGCGCGAAGGCGGAGACGGGGAGAGCGAGCACCGTCAGAAGCGCTGCGTGCAGCGATGTGATTCGGAATTGCGTAGGCATTTTTATGAAACCTTGTTGGAAAAGCGGCTAGCTAGCGCTGCCAGAGGGTCGGAGAGAGGCTGGCAACGGCTGCTTGCGTCTTTTCCTTGCTTCTTTGCATCAAAAGACAAATACGAATCATTACTATTATCGCATTTAGTTACAGCATTGTGAAGTTACGTATCTGCTGCCATGAGCTTGCGCACGCACTTTCAATTCGCGGTGTAGCCACAGTTTTCGATGCTGTTGCTTATGAGGCGGCAAGGATCGATGCGGACGTGATGCATCGATAGCCGGCATTGCATCGAAATCAACCGGTCAATCGGCAATAAAAAGCCCCGCATTCGCATGCGGGGCTTTCCGTTTTCGTGCCGCTGGTGTCAGCGGTGTTCGATGGTGTGGCTTACCAGATCTTCACCTGCGTATCGGCTGGACGCACCATCGCGTCGCCGGCCTTGCACTCGAACGCCGCAGCGAATGCCGGCATGTTTGACGGCGCACCCATCGCGCGCAGCCCCATCGGTGCATGCGGGTCGGTGTTGATGCGCAGGATCGAGGTTTTCTCGCGCATGTTGCCGCGCCAGACGCGGGCCCAGTTGAGGAAGAAGCGCTGGTCTTCGGTATAGCCGTCGATCTTCTGGCTTGCCTCGGTCGGGTTGGCTTTCAACACCGTCTGCAAGGCGTCATAGGCGACGTTGAGGCCGCCCAGATCGGCGATGTTCTCACCCAAAGTTAGCTTGCCGTTGACGTGCAGGTCCGGCTTGTCCTTGAGCGGCGCATAGTCATCGAACTGCTTGACCAGTTTGTCGGTGCGTGCCTCGAACTTGGCCTTGTCATCCTTGGTCCACCAGTCTTTCTGATTGCCATCGCCATCGAACTGAGCACCCTGGTCGTCAAAACCGTGGCTGGATTCGTGACCGATCACGGCACCGATGCCGCCGTAGTTGATCGCATCGTCGGCCTTGGCATCGAAGAACGGCGGCTGCAGGATCGCGGCCGGGAAGTTGATCGTGTTGTCGCTCGGGTTGTAATACGCGTTGACCGTCTGCGGGGTCATGCCCCATTCCTTGCGGTCGGTCGGCTTGCCGATGTGGCCGATATCGTAGTCGTAGTTGAACTTGCCGGCGGCCAGAATATTGGCGTAGTAGTTGTCCGGCTTGATATCCAGGCCAGACCAGTCACGCCACTTGTCGGGGTAGCCGATCTTTGGCAGGAACTTGTTCCACTTGTCGATCGCCTTGGCCTTGGTGTCGGCGCTCATCCAGTCGAGGTTCTCGATGCGTGCCTTCAGTGCGTTGCGTATGTTGGTCACCAGCTCCTCGGCGCGCTGTTTGGCTTCCGGGGTGAACTCCTTGGCGACATACAGCTGGCCCAGGGCTTCGCCCATGCTGGCGTTGACGGCGCCCAGCACGCGCTTCCACTGCGGCTTTTGCTGCGGCTGACCGGCCAGGGTGGTGCCGTAGAAGGCAAACTTGTTGTCCTGGAAATTCTTGCTCAGGTACGGCGAGGCATCGTCGATCGCGTGGAAGCGCAGGTAGGCCTGCCACTGATCGATCGGGGTGCTGGCCAGCATCTTGTCGAACTGGGCGAAGAACTTCGGCTGCGATAGCGAGAAGCCGTTGTCGATCTTCAGGCCCTGGGCGTCGAAGAATTTTGCCCAGCTGAAGTGTGGCGTGACCTTGTCGGCTTCCTTGACGCTGACGAAGTGGTACTCGTTCTTGATGTCGCGCTCTTCCACCGGCGACAGTGAGGCCGCGGCCAGCGCGGTTTCGAACTTCAGCACGTCATCCGCCTGCTTCTTGGCGTCGGCTTCGGACACGCCGGTCAGCTCAAGCGTCTTGGCGATATAGGCGACGTAGGCGTCGCGGATGTCCTTGTATTCCGGCTTGGTGTAATAGTCCTTGGTCGGCAGGCCCAGGCCGGCTTCGTTGGCGAAGCCGATCTGCATGTCGGCGTGCTTGAAGTCGCCGCCGGAACCGAACTGGAACACCTGCATATCGCCATCGGCGTAGCTTTTGGTGATGAAGTCCGCTACATCGGTACCATTCTTGAGGGCGGCAATGGCATCGAGCTTCGGCTTGACCGGATCGAAGCCGTTCTTCTCGATGGTCGCCTCGTCCATGCCGGAGTGGTACAGCCAGCCGATCTTCTGCTCGATTGAACCGGCCTTGGCAGAATCGGCGTTCTTGCTGGCGTCATCGACGATGTCGTGCTGGGTTTTCAGGCTCTTCTCATTGAGGATATTGAACGCGCCCCAGCTGCTCTGGTCGGCAGGAATCGGATTAGTCGCGATCCATTTGGCGTTGACGAAGCCGTTGAAGTCCGCGCAGGCTTTGAGGCTTGGGTCGAGTTCGCTGACGTCGAAGACGCTGGCGACTGCCGTGGTTGCGGCCGCAGCCGGCGCGGCGCTGGCACTTGGTGCTGGCGTGGTAGCTGCCGGAGCAGGGGCGGGTGCGGCGGCCTGTTCGTCGTTCTTGCCGCAGGCGCTGAGTGACAGGGCGAGGCTTACGGCCAGAGCCAGGGGCTTCAAGTACTGCTTCGTCATGGATTTCCCTCTGTAGTGGTATCGCCCGTGGGCGAATAGCGTGGTGATTCACTGGCGGCGGGTTGCCTGATGTCTCGCAAAACGCAGCCGTAACTGCCGACGCTAGGCTAAACGTCATGGACGAGACAGTGTCAAAGGTCAGGGGTGGTCCCCTACCTATCAAAAGCGGCACATATTGGTGCTTTTTACGCTTTGGCCATCTGGCTGTTGCCGCCCCCCCCCTGTCATTTTGGGGTCTTTAATACCTGGTGTTGTCATTCGCATGCTCGGAGTCAGTGCTGGCTGGCAGCGAGTTTGGCCCTCTGACCTGGATCAAGCCGTATTACCGGATACGCGCCGACGTACTGCACGGCGTACCACGGTGAGCGTTCGAAGAAGAATTCCAGACGCTCCGTGGAGTCGGCTGCAAAGACCGGATCGTCGTGCAGTTTCTTGTCGAACTCGGCTTTCAGCGCCGGATCTTTTGCAAGCATCTCGCGCGCCAGTTTTTCGACCACTCGCGGCTCGCCATATTCCTTGGTTTCGAAGATCGCGTTGAGAAATCCCCAATGCAGCAGCGAATCCGGTGCCTGCGGTTCGAGCAGGTTGATCGCCACGTTGGCAGTGCGCTGGTCCAGCGGCACGATGACTGAGCCAACTGGCAGCGTCACGTCGCGGACTACGGTGCGCAGAGAGAAATCGCGCAGCATCAAATGCCCTTCGAACGGCTTGTCCGCCCACTTCGGATGATCAAGCTGATAGCTCTCGGCGTGGATCGTCAGCGCATGATCGAGGCGCTGATAGCGAATGCCGTGCGCGTCGAGCTTGTCGATGATCGCGGTCCACTGTGCGGGTATCGCATAGGCGGCTGGTGGCGTAATCGAAAGATCAGGTAACAGGCTGTTCCAGTTCTCGATGGCATACGTTTTTGGCTGGCTCGGGTCGTACTGGATCCAGTTGCTGTTGGAAATGTCGCTATGCGTGATGCTGAACGCGTAACCCTTCAGCTCGAACGGCGTGGGCTGCGGGTCGGGCTTGAAAGTCAGCGGTACGCTGGCTTTCGCCTCGTGCGCACGCGCGACGACATTCGCATCCGCTTTTGCTGTCGCGGCCAAGAGCGCGGAGGGGTGCTGGTTGATCTGCTCCAGCATCAGTTCGACCAGGTCGATGGTTGCCTGCACGCGGTTGCCGTAAGGCTTGAGCATGTGGGTTTCGATCAGTAGCGCAGGGCGGTTCTGCAGCGCTGCGTAGCCGGTGGAAAAGCGCGGACCCGAACCGAAGTTGGTGATGCCCTTGCGCGGATCGCGGCCGTCCTTGAACTCCAGGTAGATCGAGGCGAGGTGACCGTGCTTCTCGTACGCCGGCATCGCGTGATCGACAATGGCGTCGTGCTGCCAAGTGCTGATTGCCGGGTCGAGTTTGTGTGGGTCTTCGGTATACCAGGTCAGGTCGTACTGATAATCGGCACCGTCGGTAGTGTGCACATCGATCAGGAAATCAGGCAGCCACGTCTGCCACAGTTTCAGCCATGCCAGCATTTCCGGTGCGTCGGCCTTGATGTAATCGCGGTTGAGGTTGAGATACTGCGACTGGCCGCGAAAGCCCATGCTCGCCGGGCCGTTCTGGTTGATGCGGTTATACGGCGTCGAGTTCTCATGGCCGTCCACGCTGAATACCGGGATATAGACCAGCACCAGATGATCGAGCAGGTGCGGGTACTTGTGCGCGATCGCGATATCGCGCAGCAGCATCAGGCCGGCGTCCTTGCCCTCGATCTCGCCGGGATGGATGCCGGCCTGCAGCAGCACTACCGGTTTGTCGGCCTTGCGCGCGGCAGCGGGATCGAACGTGCCGTCGCCGCTGGCGATCACCACCGTCATCGGTCGACCTTCCGGCGTGGTGCCAAAGGTCTGTAGACGGATCACACCTGGCGCTGCCTGCTGCAGGCGCTGCAGGTAGGCCAGCGTGTCGGCGTAGCTCGGCGTCGTGTGGAACTTGGCGGCTTCGGCCGGCGTGGTCCAGTCGCCCGCATTTGTACGCGTGGCGTGCGTGGTCATGGTGACAATTCCCAACAGAATGGATAGCAGCATCAGACGTGCAGGCATGCGCGACATCATGGGTACTCACGTGCATCGTCATGCGGCAACGTGGCTGGTGACGCAGGCAGGGTCTCCGGGGCTACGGCACCGCCGGAAATGATGAAAGCCATCGCCTGATCCATCGTCCAGTCGGTCGGCGTCAGCTCGTCCAATGGCACCACCACCAGATAGCCGCCGGTGGGGTTGGGCGTGGTCGGGATAAAGACCGAGGCCATTTCACGACCGCTGCCGTCCTCGGCCATCACCCGGGTAACGAAGCCGACAACCTTCATGCCGCGGCGGGGAAACTCCACCAGTACCACGCGCTGCACGCCGGAAGGTTTGTTCTGCAGTACCGCCATCAGTTTCTTGGTGCCGCCGTAAATCGTCTGCACGACCGGGATTCGTGCCAGCAGTCCGTCGAAGGCGTTGATGAAGCGCTGGCCAATCACCCGGTTGGCCACAAAGCCCAGCAAGTAAAGCGCGCCCAGCGTGATCAGCAACGCGACGATGAACACCAGCCACTCGGCGTTGAGCGCGGTCGCGGCTTTCGGCGCCACCAGCGCCAGCGCGCCGAGCAAGGCGCTGACCATCGGTGCGCCGATGCCGGCCAAAAGGCTCAACACAAACTTGAACACCAGCCAGGTCACCCACAGCGGGATAAAGGTAAGCAGGCCGGTCAGCAGGTAACGTTTGACGCGCAGAGGGGGCATCGAAGGATTCGGTTAGCGGACGAGACTGGCATTGTAAGGGAGGTGCGCGTCCGGCACCGGCCATGCGTTTTCGATTCAATCAACGTCATGAATAGCGCCGCGGGTCGCAGGTCGCGTCAGAATTCCTGCCGTGCGCTGTGATTTTTTTTGCGCTCTCGCGAATCATGGATGGAACCTTGGGGAATATCCGCGTCGATGACCGCCAGACACCACCAGCAACGCTTTGAATTCCTGCTGCAACAGCATCGCGGCATCGTATTCAAGGTGGCAGCGCTTTACAGCCGCAGCGTGGTCGATCGCGATGATCTGATGCAGGAGATCAGTACGCAGCTGTGGCGCTCTTTCGGCAGCTACGACGAAGCGCGAGCGAAGTTCTCCACCTGGATGTATCGCATCGCGTTGAATGTGGCCATTTCGCAGGCGCGGCGCGAGCGTTGGTCCGAAGGCGAACGTTTCGAACCACTGGAGGCGCGCCATCTGGAAACGGTCGGCGGTGGTGAATCGATCGCGGAACCGGACGAACGCTTGACCGCGCTGTATGCCTTTATCGGCCAGCTCGATGAACTCAACCGCGCGCTGATCCTTCTGTATCTCGAAGACCGCAGCTACGACGAGATCGCCGACGTGCTCGGCATCAGCGAAACCAACGTGGCGACCAAGATCAATCGCATCAAACACAAGCTGCGTGGACAGATGACCGGCGCGGCAATCACTGGAGCATGACCATGGAACTCGACGAGATGAAATCGACTTGGCAGGCGCTTGATCGCAGGCTTGGACAGCAGCATGCGCTTAACCTTCAACTGTTTCGCGAGAGCATGCTGGACAAGACTCGGCGAGGGCTAAGGCCGCTGATCCTCGGTCAGATGATGCAAATCGCGGTAGGTGTCTGGGTGATGATACTTTTTGCGTCTTTCTGGGTTGCCCATCGTGACAGCGGGCACCTGATGTTTTGCGGTTTGCTGGCGCATGCCTACGGGTTACTGCTGGTGGTTTTTGCGGCACGCAATCTCCACCTCATCAATCGCATCGACTATGACGCGCCGGTGGTAGAAATTCAGCGACGTTTGGGCGAATTGCGAGCGTGGAGGATGTCCATCGAGGCCCCGGTTTTTGCTGTCAGTGGCTGCTTTATATGGATACCCGCCGTATTAGTGCTATTCCGAATGGCGGGTGCCGATGTGTGGATGAACGCGCCATCGGTCGTCTGGATTTTTATCGCCAGCGGGTTCGTTTGTCTGGCAGCCGTTTACGGCGTGGTGCACTGGTCTCGCCGGCCCGGTCGCGAGCGCATCAGGAAAGCGCTGGACAATGGCAATGTCGGTAGCAGCATCCGCCGCGCGCAGGCCGCAGCGGAGAACATTGCACGCTTCGAACAGGAATAGTTGCAACAGGGTTTCTGTTGACCGCCTCGCGATACGTACTTGCATCCCTCAATCACCGCGCGATCTGGCGTACGGCCGGTGAATCCTGCTGTCCGGATTTCGCTTCGAGACCACCATGACTTACTACTCTGCAACCGTCGTGGTTGCGCAACCCGCCTCGCAACGGAACATATCGCTGGGCTACCTGAGAGCCTTCCTTACCCTGCTCGTCGTGCTGCATCATTCGCTGCTTGCTTACATGCAGTTTGGACCGCAGAGGCAGCCGGCGATGGACGCGAGCTTGCTGTGGACGGCCTTTCCCATTGTAGATAGCCAACACTGGTCCGGTGCTGACCTAGTCGTCGGTTTCAACGATACATTCTTCATGTCGCTGATGTTTCTGATCTCCGGTGTATTCGTGTGGCCGAGTCTTCAACGCAAAGGTGGTCGCGCGTTCGTGCGTGATCGGCTTTTGCGACTGGGCTTGCCGTTTTTAGTGGCGGCCATGCTACTGGCGCCACTGGCATTTTTCCCGACATGGCTAGCATCGCCCACGCACGCTGGTTCGTTTTGGCAGCAGTGGCTGGGATTGGGTGTATGGCCTGCCGGGCCGGCATGGTTCCTGTGGGTGTTGTTGGCGTTCGGCATGATCGCCGCACTGATGTCGCTGGTCATGCCGACATGGGGGACTGTTCTGGGAAACATCGCGACACGCCTGGGCGAACGGCCGGTCCTATTCTTCATGCTGCTGCTGCTTATTTCGGCGGTTGTCTATTTGCCGATGGCGGCGGTGTTCGGTTCTTCGCGCTGGGTCAAGTTTGGGCCGTTTTTTGTGCAGATCAGTCGGCTGCCGCACTATCTGGTCTATTTTCTAGTTGGCGTCGCGATCGGCGCGCATGGGGCTTCGGGTGGTTTGCTGACGATCGATGGCCGCCTGGCCAGGCGTTGGCCGCTGTGGGTGCTGCTGACAATCGTGATGTTCGCTATGTCAGTGCTGGCCGCGATAACCATCGTTGGTACGCTGGCCCACGGAGGCCCCAGCGTGGGACTTGTTGCAATTAGCAACCTTACCTATGTGTTGACCTGTGCCAGCGCATCGCTCGCATTGCTGGCGCTGTTCACACGCTTTGCGCGCCGCGCCCGTAAAACAATGGATTCGCTGAATGCCAATGCTTATGGCATCTATCTGCTGCACTATATAGGCGTGATCTGGATGCAATACGCTTTGCTTCAGACGCATCTCCCTACGATTGCGAAGATTGTGCTTGTCTGGGCCGGGGCGGTTGGATTGAGTTGGGGCATTACTGCGATGTTGCGCCGTGTGCCTGCGGTTTCACGGATACTGTAGGACCGGTCAACGTGCTTTCGGTTTCAGCCGCACGTAGACCTGCTTGCGCACGCGGGCGATCACCTCGCCTGACGCGGTAACGACATCGGTCTCGAACCAGTGCAGCACCTTGCTGCCGTCGACGGCTTCGGCGCGCAGTTGGTCGACCACAGCCGGATCGAGTTTGAAATGGGCGTAGACGTCTTCACGACCCGGTGCGACGAAGTCGATCGCACCGGCCTTGTCCCAGACGAAGTAGTCGTTGCCGAGCTGGTGCATCACCAGCAGCATCCAGAACGGGTCGGTCATCGCGAACAGATTGCCGCCGAACTGGCTGCGGACGTAGTTGCGGTTCCACGGGCGCAGGCGCAGCACGACTTTAGCCTCGCTGTAGTCAGCGCTGATGCTCTGCACGCGGATGCTGTTGAAGAGGAACGGCGGCCACAGGTTGAGCACGCGGCGGAAGGTGGATGCTTTCATCGGGCCGTTCCAGGCAGATCATCGTGGATCGCCATCAAAACAGCATCGACGCCATCTTGCGACGATAGCGGCTGACCAGCTCGGCATCGTCGAGTGTGGTGAATGCGGCGATCAGACGTTTCTTGGCCTGATGGTCGTTCCACTCGCGCGCCCCCTTGAGGACGATCAGAAATTCGTCGAGCCCTGCTTCCGGATCATCTTCCAGCAGCAGGCGCACGCCGAGCAGATCGTGCGCGGCCCAGTCGCTGGCATCGGTGGCGATGCGCTGGCGCAGTTCCGCCATCGCTGGCGCTCCTTCCAGCGCGCGTGCCAGATCGAGCTGGCTGCGCAGGCGTTGTGCACGTGGGTCGATGGCCAGGTTGGCCGGCAGGGCGGTGAGCTCGGTTTCGGCGGCGTCGGCCTGGCCAGCGCCCATCAGCGCCAGCGCCAGTTCGAGTTTCAACTCGGCCTTGTCGGGCTCGGCGGCGATGGACTGCTGCAGTCGGATAAGAGCCTGCTCGGGCGTTTCCTGCTCGGCGTCATCGATGGCATCCGGTTCCGGCGAGGCCTCGAGCGGCTGCACGTGGCGTGAGAGGAATTCGCGCAGCTGGCCTTCGGGCAGCGCGCCGGCAAAGCCGTCCAGCACCTGGCCATCCTTCACCAACATCACGGTAGGGATACTACGGATGCCGAACATCCCGGCGAGTTCCTGCTGCGTGTCGACGTCGACCTTGCCCAGCCGGAACGCACCGTTGTATTCGACGGCGAGCTTTTCCAGCATCGGGCCGAGCGTCTTGCACGGCTCGCACCAGGTGGCCCAGAAATCCACCAGCACCGGCGTGGTCATGGAGGCTTGGAGCACCTCGGCCTCGAAGCGTTGCTGATCCACATCGAAAACATGGGAAGAGGCAGCAGTTTCAGTCACGGGAATTTCCATCTCGGCGGATACAGTTCAGTCAGTAGTAGTGTCAGATCGGGGCACCGCCAAGCATATCAAGCCCGTTGGGCGGTGCTTGCGGTTCAGCGCGAGTGCGCCAGATTTGCGAGAATCAGTCAGTCCACCAAGTCCAAGTCATGGCAAGAGCATCGAGTGCATGAGCACGACGTCACCTGAAGCACTGCAAATCTGCGAGGAGTGCGATACGGTCCACCGCCGTCGCGCGATGACGCATGGCGAAGTGGGCAAGTGTGCATGCTGCGGGGCGACGCTGGAGCATTATCACAGCCTCGATCCGAACACGATGCTGGCGTTGGTGCTGACGGCTTTTGTCGTATTCATCCAGGCCAACCTATGGCCGATCGTCACGCTGGGCCTAAACGGTCGTCAAAGCAGTACCACGCTGTGGGGCGCGATTATTGCGATGTGGCAGGAGCAGGCGCAGGTCATCGCGGTGATAGCTGCGGCCACGCTGTTCTTTTTCCCACTGGTAAAGATGCTGTCGATCGGCTGGCTGCTGTGGTTCGCACGTCAGCATCGCTGCGCACCGGGTTTTGTGCCGATCATGGTGACCTTGCATTACATCGGACCCTGGACCATGAGCGAGGTGTTCGTTCTTGGAGCGCTGGTGGCGATCGTCAAGGCCAAGGTCTATTTCGACGTGATGGCGGACCCGGGCATCTACGCTTACGCCGTGTTGACGGTGTTGATCACCATCTTTGCCCGGGTCGATATGCGCGAGCTGTGGAATATGCGCATGAAGGAATCGGTATGAGCGCACCCGAAAAGGTGCCCGCGCTGCCGCGTGCGGCGGATCTGGGATTGATCGGCTGCCACGTCTGCCGGCTGGTTTGTCGTGAGGCGCCAGACGATGACGGCGGTATGGAATGCCCGCGCTGCGGCTCCGCACTGCATCGGCGCAAGCCGGCCAGTTACACGCGCACCTGGGCGCTGCTGCTGGCCGCCTTCATGATGTATGTGCCAGCCAACCTGCTGCCGATCATGCGTACGGCCAGCCTCAATGACGTGGACGACAACACCATCCTCAGCGGCGTAAAGGAGCTGTGGGTCAACGGTTCGGGGGATCTTGCGGTTATCGTCTTTGTCGCCAGCATCATGGTGCCCATGCTGAAATTCCTGGTGCTTGGCACGCTGCTGATCAGCAGCCAGCGCCGCACCGACTGGGCGCAGCTTCAGAGGGCCAAGTTGTACCGGCTGGT
This sequence comes from Rhodanobacter sp. A1T4, assembly GCF_014207185.1. Classification (GTDB taxonomy): domain Bacteria; phylum Pseudomonadota; class Gammaproteobacteria; order Xanthomonadales; family Rhodanobacteraceae; genus Rhodanobacter. The sequence continues at coordinate 304,692 of NZ_JACHCP010000002.1, read as the reverse complement.
GGAATTCATCGGCTACTGGTCGATGCTGGATGTTTTTGTGGTGGCGCTGCTGTCGGCGCTAGTGCGTTTCAACGTGTTGAGCCGGGTCGAGCCTTTGCCTGGCGTGATTTTTTTCGGCCTGACCGTGGTATTGACCATGCTGGCTTCGATGAGCTTCGACCCCCGGCTGATATGGGATAGCAGAGATAGCGATGACTGACGAAAGCAGCAACGAACTGGGCAAGCCCGAACGCGATGAGCTGCCGCGTCCGGTGGTCAAGCGCCGCCGGCGCTTCAGCGCATCGCTGATCTGGCTGGTGCCGGCGCTGGCGGCGGTGATCGGTATTTCATTGATCATCAACAGCCTGCTGCAGGCCGGTCCGGAGATCACCATCACCTTCCTGACGGCCGAAGGCCTGGACGCCGGCAAGACGCCGGTGAAATACAAGAATGTGGTGATCGGCAAGGTCGACAAGATCAGCCTCAGCGAGGACCGTTCCCATGTGAAGGTTCGCGTGGCACTGGAGAAAAGTGCCAAGAGCTTTGCCACCGATGGCACGCGTTTCTGGGTTGTGCGGCCGCGTATCGGCATCGGTGGCGTGTCCGGCATTGATACTCTGCTGTCGGGTGCCTTCATCGGTGCCGACGTCGGCGATTCGCAGACGTCGCAGGAAGACTTCCAGGGCCTGGAGACACCGCCAGCGGTAAACCACAACGCGCCTGGTCGCAGTTTCGTGTTGCACAGCGATGATCTGGGTTCAATCGATATCGGTTCGCCGGTTTATTACCGGCGGATCCAGGTCGGTCGTGTCGTGTCGTATCGGCTGGACGTGGACGGCAAAGGCGTCTCGATGCAGATATTTATCGATGGGCCTAACGACAAGTTTGTAACGACTTCCACGCGCTTTTGGAATGCCAGCGGCGTGGATGTTTCGCTCGGTGCCGACGGGTTGAAACTCAATACCGAGTCGCTGGCAACCGTGATCGCCGGTGGCATGGCGTTTCAGGACCCCGCCGGCCCGCACGACAGCACGCCCGCGGGCCAGGATGCCCAGTTCCAGCTGTTTGCCGATCAGGGCACCGCCATGGCGCCGCCCGATGGCACGCCGCGTTACATCCGGATGCGCTTCGAGAAATCCATGCGCGGGCTCGATGTCAATGCGCCAGTGGAGTTCCTTGGCGTGAAGATCGGTAACGTGGTGTCGGTCCGCCTCGATTACGACGAGAAGACGCAGAGCTTCCCGCTGATCGTTGGCGCAGTGGTTTATCCGCAGCGCCTGGGCAGCGCGTACGACAAGCTGCAGGCGCTGGCAAAGGCACAGGGAGACAACCCGGACATGACGCAGATGATGAGTCGACTGGTCGATCACGGCCTGCGGGCGCAGGCGCGCACCGGCAACCTGCTCACCGGCCAACTCTATATCTCGATGGACTTCATAAAGAACACGCCCAAGGTGGCTTTCGACATGAATGCCCGGCCGTTGATGATCCCGACCGCAGCCGGCAGCTTCGACAAACTGCAGGAGCAGGCAGCCGAGATTGTCGACAAGATCGACAAGATCCCGTTTGAGGCGATCGGCAACAACCTCAACCAGACCCTGGCCGGGCTCAGCGCGACACTGAAACAGGTCAACGGCAAGACGCTGCCCGAGCTCGACACCACCATGAAGGGTGTGCAGAAAACCGTTAACACAGCAGGTGACGCACTCTCCGGCGATTCGCCGTTGCAGCAGAATTTGGGCAACACGCTGGAAGAAGTGCAGCGGACGGCGCGTTCATTGCGTGTGCTGGTCGATTATCTGGGCGATCATCCCGAGGCGCTGATCCGCGGGCGTCGCCCCGATGCGAAGCCAGCCCCGTCGACCACGCCTACCCATCCACCGCAGCAAGGGAGCAAGCCATGATTCGTCCGGGTCTTATTCGTACCGGCCAGCGTCTGCTTGGCTTTGCCGTCGTGCTGACGCTGGCGGCCTGCGCTTCGGCGCCGCTGCATTACTACACCCTCGTCACACCGGCGACTGATCCAGTTGACGCTGCGTCGAACCCGGCGACGGCTTCGTTGCCGTTCGAGCTGCTGCCGGTCAGCGTGCCGGCGCAGGTCGACCAGCCGCAGCTGGTGGTGCGCGAGGGTAGTCAGGGCGTGGCGCTGCTCAACGGCGAACGCTGGATCGCGCCGCTTGGCGACGAGCTCCGCAGTGCGCTGTCGGCCGACCTTGCGCGCCAGCTGCATAGCCAGGATGTCAGCGGATTGCCGAGCAACGACAAACCGCTGTTGCGGATCAAGCTGGACGTGCGCCGTTTCGATTCGCAGCCCGGCAGCTATGCGCTGATCGATGGTGCCTGGAGCGTGCGGGTGATGCGCGGCGCCAATGCAAAGGGTGGCACACTGTCGTGTACCAGCCGCGTCAGCGAGACGGTCGGCGCCGGTTACGATGCTCTGGTCCAAGGTCATCAGCGCGCGATCGGTCAGCTGGCCGCGCAGATCGCGGCGGCGGCGCAGTCGCTTGGCAACGGCCAGACGCCGGTGTGTCCCAGCTCTTGATATAGGTCCATGAACTCGTCAAGGCTTGGCGCCGGGGCCGCGCTGGGCTAGTCTGATCCGTTAACCGCAGCCGGCTCCCGCCGGCTTGCGCTCACCGCACCACGGCGCCGGAATCATGCAGGACATTCAAGACCCCAACTCCCTGTCACAGGGGGCTGCCGAGTCGGGCCAGTTGCCGGAGCAGGGCTACGCCGCTGCGGCCGTAGAAAGCGCCGCGCAGCAGTACTGGGGCGAGCAGCACGCTTACGAGGTGAAGGAGGATTCCTCCAAGCCGAAGTTCTATTGCCTGTCGATGTTGCCGTATCCGTCCGGTGCGTTGCATATGGGCCACGTGCGCAATTACACCATCGGCGACGTGATCAGCCGCTTTCAGCGCATGCAGGGCAAGAACGTGCTGCAGCCGATGGGCTGGGACGCGTTCGGCCTGCCTGCCGAAAACGCCGCGATCAAGAACAAGACCGCACCAGCCAAGTGGACCTACGCCAACATCGAGCATATGCGCAGCCAGCTGCAGTCGATGGGCTACGCGATCGACTGGACCCGCGAGTTCGCCACATGTCGCCCCGACTATTACGTGCACGAACAGCGGATGTTCGTGCGACTGATGAAAAAGGGCCTGGCTTACCGTAAGAATTCGGTAGTGAACTGGGACCCGGTCGACCAGACCGTGCTGGCCAACGAGCAAGTGATCGACGGCCGTGGCTGGCGTACCGGCGCGCTGGTGGAGAAGCGCGAAATTCCGCAGTGGTTCCTCAAGATCACGGATTACGCGCAGGAACTGCTGCAGGGTTTGGACACGCTGCCGGGCTGGCCCGACGCGGTCAAGACGATGCAGCGCAACTGGATCGGCCGCAGCGAAGGTCTGGAGATCCGCTTCGCGGTGAAGGACGTGGATGGCCAGACGGTTGAGCTGCTGGATCAGCTCTCATTGGACGTGTTCACCACGCGCCCCGACACGCTGATGGGCGTCACCTTCGTATCCATCGCGGCCGAACACGCGCTGGCCGTGCATGCGGCGCAGAACAATTCGCAGCTGGCGGCGTTCATCGCCGAACTGCGCCAGGGTGGCGTGTCCGAAGCCGAGCTGGAGACACAGGAAAAGCGCGGCATGGACACCGGCCTGCGCGCGATCCACCCGATCAACGGCGAAGAGCTGCCAGTCTACGTGGCCAATTTCGTGTTGATGGGTTACGGCACCGGCGCGGTGATGGCTGTGCCGGGGCACGATCAGCGCGACTGGGAATTCGCCAAGAAATACAGCTTGCCGATCCGCATGGTGATCGTCGATGCGTCGGTGATCGATGCGCTGGGCGAAATTCAGCACGATCTGTCATTGGGCGTTGGTGTCGATCCGATGCAGGCCGCATTGAGCGGCCGCGATCTGAACGCGCAGGACATCTCCGCGCCGCTGCGCGTGGTCGAGGAATTCGAGCGTCGCATTCTTGAGGATGCCGCCTGGGGCCCGCGCGGCATCCTGGTCAATTCCGGCGAATACGACGGCATGGATTTCAGCCAGGCGCTGAATGCACTGGCCACGCGCTTCGAGCGTGACGGTACCGGTTCGCGTCGGGTCAATTACCGCCTGCGCGACTGGGGCGTCAGTCGCCAGCGTTACTGGGGCTGTCCGATTCCGGTGATCCGTTGCGAACATTGCGGCGACGTGCCGGTGCCCGAAGATCAGCTACCGGTGATCCTGCCGGAAGACGTGGCGGACGCGTATTCGAAAGTCGGCACTGTGCAGTCGCCGATCAAGGCTGATCCGGAGTGGCGCAAGACCATTTGCCCGCAGTGCGGCGGCGCGGCCGAGCGCGAAACGGATACCTTCGACACCTTCATGGAGTCGAGCTGGTACTACGCCCGTTACACCAGTCCAGGCGCCAGCACGCAGGTCGATCAGCGCGCCAATTACTGGTTGCCGGTCGACCAGTACATCGGTGGTATCGAGCACGCGATCCTGCACCTGCTGTACTTCCGCTTCTATCACAAGCTGATGCGCGACGAGGGGCTGGTGCTGAGCGACGAGCCGGCGACCAATCTGCTGTGCCAGGGCATGGTGATTGCCGAAACCTATTATCGCGACAACGCCGACGGCTCGAAGGACTGGATCAATCCGGCCGACGTCGAGATCGAGCGCGACGAGCGCGCACGGGTGATCGGTGCCCGCTTGAAAACGGACGGTCAGCCGGTGCAGATCGGTGGCATCGAAAAGATGTCCAAGTCCAAGAACAACGGCATCGATCCGCAGACCATGGTCGGCAAGTACGGCGCCGACACCGTGCGCCTGTTCTCGATGTTTGCCGCGCCGCCGGAGCAGTCGCTGGAATGGAGCGAGGCCGGTGTCGAAGGCATGTCGCGCTTCCTCAAGCGTGTATGGCGCGAAGTGACGTCGCACGTGGCCAATCCCGATCATCCGGTGGTCGATCCGGGCGCGCTGGATGCGGGGCAGAAAGCCATGCGCCGGCAGGTGCATGAAACCATCCAGAAGGTCAGCGACGATTTCGGTCGACGCCACGCGTTCAACACTGCCATCGCCGCGCTGATGGAGCTGCTGAACGCCCTGAACAAGTTCAGCGACCAGAGCGATCAGGGCCGTGCCGTGCGGCATGAGGCGCTGGAAGCGATGGTGCTACTGCTCAATCCGGTGGTGCCGCATATCAGCCACGCGCTGTGGCAGGTGCTGGGCCATCCGCAGACCGTGCTGGAAGATCAGCGCTGGCCGCAGGCCGACTCCGCGGCGCTGGTTCGCGATACGCTCACGCTCGCCGTTCAGATCAATGGCAAATTGCGCGCTACCATCGAGCTGCCGACCAATGCCTCGAAGGAAGAAGCCGAGGCGATGGCGCGGGCGCAGCCGCAGGTAATGCATTTTCTCGAAGGTCTGAACGTGCGCAAGGTCATCGTGGTACCAGGCAAGATCGTCAACATCGTCGCAGGATGAAATCCATGAGCTTCATGAAAATCGGCCGTCCGTTTCAGATTTCACTCGTCCAGGTTTCGCTGCTGCTGGTTTCCGCCGTTGCGCTAGCGGCATGCGGTTTTCATCTGCGCGAAAACGTGAAGCTGCCGGCGTCGGTCCAGAAGGTGCACATCACCACCGGTGTCGGCGATTTCCAGCGCATGCTGGCGCGGGCGCTTGAGGTTGCCGGTGTTGACGTCAAGGATGAGAGCGGCCCGGGCATCGCCGAGCTACGCGTACCGGTGGCCACATTCTCGACCGATACGCTGACCGCCGGCGGCTATGCGCGCATCACCGAGTACGCGGTGCGTTACAACGTGCAGTTCAGCGTGATCGATGAGGTTGGCAACGTGATCATAGCGCCCCAGACCATCAGCATGCAGCGCGAATACAGTTATGACGCGACCAATACCATCGGTAACGCTTCAGAGGTAAGCCAAATCCAGCTAAGCCTCAATCAGGACATGGTACAAGCGATCCTGTTCCGGCTGCAGGCGGTCACCAAGCACCAGATGGCAACGCAGGCTGCTGCCGCGAGTGCGACGAACGCTGCACCTGCGGCAGCCTCCAGCACGCACTGATGCCGCTCAGCTCCGGCCAGTGGCAGAAGGCGTTGGCGGCCGAGAGTCTGGCTTCCGTCTATCTGCTGGCGGGTGAAGAATTGCTGGTGCTGGAAGCGGCCGATGCGCTGCGCGCACGGGCAAAAAAACTCGGTTACCCCGAGCGCGAAGTACTTGAGGTCGGCCAGCATTTCGACTGGGATGATCTGGCTCGTGCCGCCGCCGGCATGTCGCTGTTTTCCGCGCGGCTGTTCATCGATCTGCGACTGCCCACCGGCCGGCCGGGCATAGATGGCGCCAAGGCGATCAATGCCTTTTGCGCCGATCCACCGCCCGATGTGACCCTGCTGATTACCGCGATGGAATGGAGCAGCAAGCACGACGGTGCGTGGAGCAAGAAGCTCGATGCCAGCGGCAACATGGTGGTATTCAACGCGCCGCGCGCGAACGAGTGGGGTGCCTGGATCAGCGCGCGGCTTGCTACGCGCGGACTGTCCGCCACGCCTGACGCGGCCGCGCTGCTGGCCGAACGCGTCGAAGGCAACCTGCTGGCCGCGGCGCAGGAAATCGACAAGCTTGCCGTGCTGCACGGGCAGGGCCGCATTGATGCCAGAGAGATCGAGAGTCTGGTCGCTGACAGCGCCCGCTACGACGCCTTCAAGCTCACCGACGCGGCGTTTGCGGGTGAGGGTGCCCGTGCGCTGCGTATTCTTGCTGGCTTGCGCGCCGAGGGCGATGAGCTGATCGCCCTGATGGGCTGGCTGGTCAACCAGCTGCAGCTTGCGCTGCGTCTGGCCAACGCCAACGATTTTGCGGCCCAGGCCAAGACCGAGCGGCTGTGGCAGGCGCGCGAACAGCTCTTTCGCAAGGCCCTGCGCCGCGCGCCGCGCGAGCACTGGCTGCAATGTCTCGCCCGCGCTGCGCGCATCGACCGCATGGCCAAGGGGCGCGAAGCCGGCAATCCGTGGCAGGAAGCCGAGCGGCTGATCGCCGCCATCGCCGAGCCACGCGCTGCTGCGACGCTGGCGCAGAGTCTGGCCTGATGGCAGCGCGACCGCTCGCGATTTTTGGCGGTACCTTCGATCCCGTGCATATCGGTCACCTCAGCGTGGCCTGGGAAGCGTCCGAGTTGCTCGACGCCGACGTGCATCTGATGCCGGCCAGCGTGCCACCGCACCGGCCGCCACCGACAGCAAGCGCCGATCAACGCGTCGCGATGCTGAGTGCCGCACTACAGGGCCAGTCACGGTTGATACTCGATAGCCGAGAGCTGCAGCGCAGTGGACCGTCCTACACCATCGATACGCTGATCGAACTGCGCGCGGAACAGGGTGATCGCCCGCTGGTACTGCTGATTGGCGCCGATGCTTTCGCCGGACTGCCCAGCTGGGATCGATGGCTGGAGATCTTCGATGTCGCTCACATTGGCGTACTGAGTCGGCCGGGTATCGATGCCACGTTGCCCGATGCTCTGCTTCAATTCATCAACGACCGGCGTGTGGAATCCAACGCTGAATGGCGTGGCACCCCGGCGGGCAAAGTCATCGAACTGACCGTCACCCCATTGGAAATTTCCGCCACCCGCATCCGCGAACTGCTCGCTGCGGGGCGCGATCCGCGTTATCTCTTACCCGCGGGTTTGTTTGATGATGCGCAGCTGCTGGCGCCGTATCGTTCGTGAGATCGGCCGGCATTTTGCGTTGAACGGTTGAACGTAGGTTGGGGTTCACTTGCGCTCATCCCAACCTACGCAAAAGGCATGATCAAGCTTTGGTGGAAGCGGGCTGACCTTCGGGAGCGCCGCGTTCAAGCACATCCGGTAGTGCGTGGCCGTTCTCGGTAAAGCTCAGCGAGATGGAGTTTAGGCAGTGGCGGTCGCCGGTAGGTTTGGGGCCATCGGGGAAGACGTGGCCGAGATGGCTGCCGCAGCGGGTGCACACTTCCTCGGTACGGATCATGCCGTAGCTCGTATCGCGGATCAGCGTGATGTGCGCATCGTCATACGGCTGGAAGAAGCTGGGCCAGCCGGTGCCGGAATCGAATTTGGCATTGGAGCGGAACAGCGGCAGGCCGCAGAAACGGCAGGTGTAGACGCCATCTTTCTTGTTGTCGAGAAAAACCCCGCAGAAGGCTGCCTCAGTGCCGTGTTCCAGCAACACGCGCTTCTCGTCGCGATCGAGTCCGGCGGTGATTTGCTTGCGCTGTGCGTCGGTAGGCGGCGTAAGGTCAAAGGCAGTCATGGCAGCTCCCAGGCATAGGATGACGAAGGCGTAAGTCGCCTCTTTCGATGTTGGGATGCGTTGCGCTCGATCCAACCCATGCGCTTACAAAGCCGGCTATGCATCGGGACACGATACCCAGCCTGTGCTTCGATGTCTCCGTTTCCCGCTAGAGCAACCCGGATAGTTCTACGTTCCCCAAATACCGGATTACATCGAACTCAACTGCCCACGGACGTCATTGATCGAGGCCCGAATCCGGGCGCTGAAAACCGAGTCCTCGTGATGGATCAGCAGCAGCCGCTCGGTAGCGCGGGTCATGGCGACATAGAGCAGACGTGCTTCGTGGGATTCGTCTTCGCCGGGTGCGGGCATCTGGCCGAGGCCGGGAATGATCACGACCGGAAATTCCAGGCCCTTGCTGGATTTCATACTGACGATGCGAAGGGCATCCTTGACCAGGAACAGCGAGGCCTTGCCCTTGTCATCGGCCAGCCGGCAGCTGATGCCGGCATGGTCCAGTGCGTCACGCCACTGCTCGCCCTGCTTGTTATGGCGAAACAGTATTGCGATATCGTCGAGGCGACGGCCATGCGCCTGTTCGTCGCGGATCTGGCTGATCAGGGTGGCGATCTCTTCGCTGGCGCTATTGACGCGGATCAGTTCGGGCACGGCGCCGCGGCGGCCAGCGCTTTCCGGTGCGATCAACGGCACGCCGTCGTCATCGCCGGCGTGTGCATCGAGCAGTTCGCTGGCGAAGCCGCGTGCGACAGCGAGAATTTCCAGCGTATTGCGATAGTTGAGCTTGAGGATGGTGGTGCGGCCCTGCGCCTGTACGCCGAGGCTTTTCCAGGTGAATTTGCGACGGTCAGTGCGGCCATTGATGTTCTGCGCATCGTCGTACAGCACCAGCAGCGAGTTGGTATTCGGATCGATCATCTGCACGATCAGCTTGTACCAGTCCGGCTCGAAATCATGGCCCTCGTCGATCAGCACAGCACCGTACTGGAAGCGTGGAATCTGGCCTTTCTCGACGCCGTTGATCACCTTCTGCACCATCTGTGCAAAGAAATCCTTGCTGCCTTGGGCCGGCCGGTCCACGTGGTAGGCCGTGAGCATCTTGTGGCACCACTTGTGGAAGTTGTACACCTGTACTTTTTCGCTGAGACCGCGCTCGCCAATCAGCTGGTCGAGCCGCGCGGCCAGCGTCTTGTTGTAGCAGAGCACCAGGATGGGCTTGGCCAGCTCGCGTGCCAGTTGCATTGCGCGAAAGCCCAGGATCATCGTTTTGCCTGATCCGGCGACGCCATGGATAACCCGGTGTTCGTCGCCTAGCGAGCGCGCCAGTTGCTCCTGCTGCGCATCCATCACCTTGACCAAGTCGGGAATCTCCAGCGGTCGCGTGATTGTGCCAGTGTTGTCGAACAGGCCGAATTGCCCCTCGCCCGGCGCTACCCGAATTTCCGGAAACAGGTGCCAGCGCACGCGATCGATCTGCGGCAGTGTGAGGGCGGTGGGAAACACCTGCGGAAACATCGCCCACAGCCGCTCCTGAAAGGCCTCGGAGTCGACTGTGTCGTAGATCTCGTCGCGGCAGATCGTCAGGTGGGCGGGGATCACCGCATCCAGACCGCCGTCGATGAACTGCTTGCGGCCGATATTGGCCAGCACCACGCCGTAGGCCCACGGCATGACCAGCTTGCCGGCATGGCGGCTGCTCGGCGGATGTCGCAATGCGGGGTCGCGCTCCAGTACCACGCCGATCTCCAGCGCATAGGCACGCGCCTGCAGCAGCGGGTTGGCTTCCTTCACCAGGCCGCGATCGGTAATCAGGGTGAACTGGGTGCTGTCGGCGTGCTGGATGGTTTCGGCTTTCCAGTCCTTGACCTCCAGCACCAGCATGCCGCGACGTGGATGGAACACCACGAAATCCGGGCGCCGCTGCTTCAGGCCGATCGGTACGTCGTACCACAGCAGGTAATCGTCTTCGAGCTTGCTTTCGAGTCGTTCGGAGAAGCGCTTTTCGCCGCCGGTCATTCGGGGCAGACAGCCATTGCGGGTCGGAGTAAGTGTGGCCATCCTGCGTCCAGAAAGTGTCTGTCGTCGAAAGTAGCGAAAAGCGCCGGCGTGTCAACGCTCACCTTTACGTGTCGCCGATCCCGTATCTTAGTACCCGCCAGGTTCGGGGGCGGTAGGAGTGGTACAAGGGGCAGGGGCGGCGCTTGAACATCGTGCGGTGATTTGGCCAAGGAATGATTGATGCCGTTTCAGATTGAAACGCTTTCACTGATAAGCGCTCTGCAGACGGCGTTTATGGCGCTGATGCTTTGGGCTGGGACTTACGGAGAGCCGGGTCGTGTCCGCCGTAGCCTGCGTATCCGGTCGGCGGCGCTGGCGGTGGAGGCGTTAGGTTGGGGGACTCTGGCAGCGCACGCTTATCTGCTGCCCACGATGCTGCTGCTGGGCGGCAATGCGTTTAATCTGCTTGCGCAAGGCATGAGTGTGATTGCCCTGCGCATGCTGCTTGGCGAAAGCCTGCGCGGTCGGCTGGTGCTTGCAGTGGGCGTGTTCGGCTGGCTTGGTGTGGCCTGGTTTGGCCTGATCGAGCCAAACTACCAGGCACGGGTGCTTTGGGGCTCGCTGGCCATTGCGATAAATATTCTGCTCAGCGTCGAGGCGCTGGTGGGCGTTACGGTGCGCCGCGGTTCGCGCGCGCGCTTCGTGCTGCTGAGCGTCTTTGCAATGGCGGCCGCGTTGTTGATATGGCGCAACGTCCAGCTGTGGCTGAACGACTACCCGTTGCATGGCATCACCGCGCCGAACAACACCAATTTCCTCTACGTGCTGCTTTCCGGCTTGCAACCGCTGTTTGCCGGTATCGGTTTTCTGCTGCTTTACAACGAAATCCTGCAGCAGGAACTGCATTTGCTGGCGCGTCTTGACCCGTTGACTGGCGTGAGCAATCGGCTGGCGATCAACGAGGCAACGACGCTGATGCTGGCCCACTCGTCCCGGTACCGCCAACCACTGGGTGTGCTGATGCTCGACGCCGACCACTTCAAGAGTGTCAACGATCGCTTCGGCCACAATGGCGGGGACAAGGTCTTGCGTTCGCTGGTATTGAGTATCCGTACCACGTTGCGTGAGTCTGACTTGATAGGCCGTGTTGGCGGCGAAGAGTTTGTGGTGTTGTCGCCTGGGGCGGATCTTGCGGGAACCCTGATGCTCGCCGAACGCGTCCGTGCCACGGTCGAAAAGACGCCGTTGACGATTGACGGCCAATCGGTGACGCTGACTGTGTCAGTGGGCGTAGCCAATGCGGCGTCAAGTGATCGCGACGGCAGTACATTGCTGCAGCGGGCCGACGCCGCACTGTACGCCGCCAAGCGGGCAGGCCGTAACCGGGTGGAAGCGGCGATGGCGGAAAAAAGCGTCGAGCCATCGAGCTGACTGCAATTTCAGGAGGCGACGCGCGCTTCGCCGGGCCAGTGGGCCAGCGTGCTCGCAGGTACGCCCACGCGTCGGCATGAGCGGCTGGCGATACCGTCTTTCAATGCGGCGCGGAATACCGGTGCGATCGACCACAAGGCATGCGCGGCCAGCTTCGCCTGTCGTTGCTGCCACGGGGTGTGGCACAGCATCTGGCTGGCCCAGTCCGGCAACAAGGCGGCGCCGGCCAGCAGGAATAGATCGCGCGACAGTCCGGCTGCAGGTACCGGTAACTTCACCTGCGAAAGCAGCTGCAGCACTTCGCGCGACCGATCAGTAAAAGCCAGTTCCGGCTGAATACGTTTGAAGTAATCGGTGACGTCTTGCTCCGATGCGGGTACGTCGCGAGCCCCCAGTGCTTCGGCAATGCGGCGCACTTCGTTGTAGTAGCGGTCGGCGGCACCAACGGGCAGCGTGACGTGGCTATAGCGGCGATAGCCCTGCAAAAAACTGTACGCCTCCGTGACGTGAACCCACGTCAGCAAATGTGGATCATCCGCAGCGTATGGACGTCCATCTTCGCCATGGCCTTTGACGTAGGCATGAATGCGGCGGACATGTGCGATCAGTGCGTCGGTGGCTGCCAGCGGCGCGTACGTTGTGGCACCTACAAACAGGGTGGTGCGTCGGAGTCGGCCAATCAGATCCTCGCGAAAATTGGAGTGGTCCCAGACGCCGGCGAGCGCCAGCGGATGCAGCGTCTGCAAGGTCAGCGCGGCGAGGCCACCGGACAACATGCCCGGGAAATCCGAGTGCACGCGCCACGTCGCGCTGTCCGGCCCGAACAAGCCAGGATCGCCGAGCGGCTGGTCATAATCGATACGGCTGCTGCCTTCGCTGGGCGGAAATGCACTGAGCACCCAGTGCCGGATCGCTGCGCGAACCGGACTGAGCGATCCGCCGGCGGCGCGGGCGAGTAGATGAAGAGAAGGTGGCATGTCTGAATCTTAGAGCCTGTTAGCAAGCTGCGCGTGGCCGGCATGGTCCATCGATAGCGTGTCGTTTACATCCGTAACGCGTTGGCTGCCGTTCTTCTCCAGGTCATTCCGGTGCAAGCTGCAATCCGGCTTGCAGTTGGCTCAAGTAGTCAGCGTCGTCGGATATTTGTTTGGCGCAGACGGCCGGAGCGGCATCGGATCCGGCGTCGTCCCGGGCAGGCAGGGTTTGATTTGGCTGCCTGATGTGCTATTTCTATAAACCCATGACATTTCCTTCCGCCCGCCTCTATTTCTGGTTTTATGGCTATCAGATGCCGCAGGCGGAGCCAAGGGTGCGATCGTAAGTTACCGATTAAGCGAATCCCGAAAGCCGCCAGCTCACCACTGGCGGCTTTTTTCATGGCCGCCAGTGAATCTCGATCAACCATATCTGGATCACCAAGGAATCACCGCATGAACGCTGCCATCACGAACAACCACAACGACGATCTTCGCATTCGCGAACTCAAGCGTCTGAGCACGCCCGCTGAGGTTATCGGTGACTGCGGCGGTAGCGACAGCGCCAGTGCCACCGTGGCGCAGACGCGGAGCAGGCTGCACGCCATTCTCGAGGGAAGGGACGACCGGCTTGCGGTAGTCATTGGCCCGTGTTCCATCCATGACACCGCTGCTGCGCTGGAATATGCCGAACGATTGCGGCAGCAGCGCGAGCTGCACGCCGACACGTTGGAAATCGTAATGCGCGTCTACTTCGAAAAACCGCGCACCACGGTGGGCTGGAAAGGCTTGATCAACGATCCCGGTCTGGACGGCAGCTTCCGGATCGATCGCGGCCTGCGCCTGGCGCGCGGTCTGCTGATCGGCATCAACGCGATCGGTGTGCCGGCTGGCTGCGAATTCCTCGACATGATCACGCCGCAATACATCGCCGATCTGGTCAGCTGGGGCGCGATCGGCGCACGCACCACGGAGAGCCAGGTGCATCGCGAACTGGCGTCGGGTCTGTCGTGCCCGGTTGGTTTCAAGAATGGCACCGACGGCAACGTGAGGATCGCCGCCGATGCGGTGCAGGCGGCGTCGCAGCCGCATCATTTCCTGGCCGTGACCAAGGATGGCCGCACCGCGATTGCCGCCACCGCCGGCAACGAGGACTGCCACGCGATTCTGCGCGGCGGCAGCTCACCCAACTACGACGCCGACAGCGTCGAAGCGGCCTGCGCGGTGCTCGTCAAGGCGGGTTTGTCGCCGCGGTTGATGATCGATGCCAGTCACGCCAACAGCAGCAAGAAGCCGGAAAATCAGCCAGCAGTGATTGACAATATCGCCGGCCAGGTCGCGGCGGGTGAATCACGCATCATGGGCGTGATGGTGGAGAGTCACCTGGTCGGTGGCAGGCAGGATATCGAATCAGGCCAGCCGTTGGTTTACGGTCAAAGTATCACCGATGGATGTATCGACTGGGACAGCTCGGTGACGGTACTGGAGCGTCTTGCCGACGCGGTAAGACAGCGTCGCCGTCTCCACGCGAGGCACGCTGCTTGATTCAAGTGCTTGATGCCAAGATGAAGGTGGCGCCGGTGCGGGCGCCACTTCTACTTCGTCGGAAAGCTCAGCTCTCCAGCGTCGCATCCAGCGTGATCGTCGCCTTGAGTACTTTGGAAACCGGGCAACCCTCCTTTGTCGCCTGTGCAATCTTGGCAAAGGCTGCAGCATCGGCACCTGGCACCCTGGCTTTGCAGGTCAAATGCACGGCGGTGATCGAAAAGCCTTCGCCGTCTTTGTCCAGCGTCACCACGGCCTTGGTGTCGATGCTGTCAGCGGTCAGCTTGGCTTTGCCCAGCTCAAGCGACAGCGCCATTGAGTAGCAGCCGGCATGGGCTGCACCGATCAATTCTTCGGGATTGGTACCGGGACCGTCCTCGAAACGGGATTTGAAGCCATACGGCGCCTCGCGCAATACGCCAGTCTCGGTCGAAATACTCCCCTGGCCGTCCTTGATGCCGCCAGACCAGTGGGCGGATGCGGATTTCTTCATGGTGCTCTCCTGTCGGGTTGAATGCTTTGAGGAGGCAGCGTGTCAGACCATTCATGCAGATGGCGCGAATGGATTGATGGTCAGGCTTAACAAGCTGTTTCGGCTTTCAGGCCGTATGCTCGGGCATCAGGTGCAATGCCGAGGTTCTTATGCTGTTCGATATTCATCACGATCACGCTGCGCGACGCTTCGAAACAACGGTAGATGGTGTGCATTGTCTGTTGGACTACACCCTGGCCGATGGAGTCGCTACATGCGTAATGACGATTACCCATACCGACGTACCGGTCGAAGTCGGTGGTCGCGGTATTGCATCGGCCTTGGTAAAGGCGGCAATGGATGCTGCCCGCACCCGGGGGTGGAAGGTGATACCAGCCTGTTCCTATGCGGAGAACTGGATGAAGCGCCACGCCGACTACCACAATTTGCGCGCATGACGATCCAGCGGATCGCGGCGTCCGGCTATCATCGGACCGTCCGCGGCAATGACGTCGCGCGTGCTGGAGCTATCCTTTGTCTGCATTCCCTGATGATTTCCACGGCTGGATTGCCAGCAGTTCATCCATCGCTATGTTGAAGCTGGCACGAGAATGAGCACGATGTCATCGAAATCCGCAAAAAGAACTTCGGCAAAAGCATCGTCGCCAATGCCTCCCGATGACACATCATCGCCGTCGAAGTCGTTCGAGCAGACGAGGCATCCGGTGAAACACCGATGGCGACCACTGCATTTCATCAGGGCACGGCCGCGAATGCTTATTGCGCTGGCGATTTTCGTTATCACCAGCGGCGTGCTGGTAGAAACCGGAGCGCGCGTCTCCAATGCGGTTCTGTTGGGTTTTGACCTTGGTGCCGTGGTGTTTCTGAGCATTTTGGCGCGTCTGTTCAACCAGTCCTCGCCGACACGCATGCGTCGGCAGGCACGTGCACAGGACACCGGGCGCTGGGGCATTCTGTGGAGTGGCATCGTGCTGTCATCAGTGGTGTTGGTGGCATTGAGCAACGAGTTGCACGCGGCGAAGAGCGGCGGCTTGCCGTCGCTGGTGGTTGGTGTGCTGAGTGTGGTGCTGACCTGGTTGTTCCTCAACGTCATGTTTGCCATGCATTACGCGCACGGGTTCTACGGCGACTATGGCGAGAAACATACCGGGCTCGATTTCCCCGATACGCCGGAGCCGGATTACTGGGATTTTGCGTATTTCGCGATTGTGATCGGCATGACATTCCAGGTCTCCGACGTGCAGATCACCAGCCGCTATCTGCGGCGGGTAGCGCTGCTGCACAGCATCATCGCGTTTTTTTTCAACGTGTTCATCATCGCGATCACGGTGAATATCGTGGCGGGGCAAAGCTAGGACCGTGCGCCAGGCTTCATCTAAGAAGCTGTTTAAAAACCTACTGCGCTCGGTATTTCGGGCGCGTACGGTGCTCGGAATCCTCATGTACCTCTACGTACACTCCGGTTCCTGCGCTCCGTGCGCACCCGAAATCCCTTCGCTCGCTACGGTTTTTAAACAGCTTCTAAGAAACGTTCGGCGGCGATGTAACTGTCGGCAAGCCATCGGCGAATAAGGTTATGGAGACATGACAAAACGTCTCCATCCCTCTTAATTCAAGGACTTTGCCATGAACGTACGTCTCGCAACCCTTCTTCTCGCCGGCATGACCTGTGGTTTTGCCGCCACCTCTGCGTTTGCGCAGGATGCGATGGCTCACAGCTCCAGCTCGGCGATGTCGCATGACTCGATGAAAGGTGACGCCATGAAAAGCGATTCCATGAAGCACGATTCAATGAAGAGTGATTCGATGAAGAATGGCGCCATGAAAGGTGATTCGATGAAACATGACTCCATGTCACACGATTCGATGAAAAGCGACTCGATGAAGCATGATTCAATGAAGGCTCCAGCCAGCGGCAGCAGCTCGGGCCACTAATCGCCGAGTGGGCTTGTTTTCGAGGGGTGTGCGATGACGACGCTCCTTCGCTGTGATGTGCGGTATGCGTTGTTACGCGCTCAACAGCCGATGATCAACCGCGCATAATGGCTGGATATCCCGCTGGAGGCGGTCAGCCGTGAACGACTCGTTTGTCCGTGATCTTGGCATTCAACATCCACTGATCCAGGCACCTATGGCGGGTTCGACGACGCCGGATCTGGTCGCGGCCGTATCCAGTGCCGGTGGTTTGGGTTCGCTCGGCGCGGGTTACCTGGAGCCGCAGGCGATTCTGGATCAGGCGGCGCAGATTCGACGGCTCACCGATCGCCCGTATGCGATCGGTTTGTTCGTCCTGCCAGACGAGTTCGTCGTCGATATGGCCGCGGTGATCAAGGCGCGCGAGCAACTCGATGCGTTGATGGAACGAGAAGGTCTCGCGGTACGCACCAGTCTGCCGACGCGCTGGGCTCCGCGATTTTCCGATCAGTTGGCGGCTCTATATGAGGCGCGGCCCGCAGTGGCGATTTTCGCTTTCGGATTGATCGAGGCCACGCAAATACGCAAATTGAAACAACGCAACATCATCGTGATTGGCACGGCGACCACGGTGGCTGAGGCGCGTGCCTGGGCAGAATGCGGCGCCGATGCGGTAAGCCTTCAGGGGGCAGAAGCCGGTGGCCATCGCGGCACGT
Organism: Rhodanobacter sp. A1T4; assembly: GCF_014207185.1. Lineage (GTDB taxonomy): Bacteria > Pseudomonadota > Gammaproteobacteria > Xanthomonadales > Rhodanobacteraceae > Rhodanobacter. The sequence goes on along the minus strand of NZ_JACHCP010000002.1, from coordinate 287,344 downwards.
TTCTGCATGATGTCGACGCTGCGATGATCGGCCTGTTTGCTCTGTTGCCCATGGCGGTGCGCGCGATAGACATTCCCGTGATTGCTGCGGGTGGGATCATGGATGGGCGCGGCATGCTGGCTGCGGAAATTCTCGGCGCATCGGCCAGCCAGCTGGGGACCGCTTTTCTGGGTTGTCCGGAGAGTTCGGCCGCCGAGTCATGGAAACATGATCTCCTGCAGGCTGAAGATCATCGCGTCACCACCATCCGCAGCTTCTCCGGTCGTGCCGCGCGTGGCTTGCGCAACCGTTACGTGGAGGCGATGGAGCTGGCCGTGGCCAACCTGCCGGCCTATCCCGTTCTGAACGCGCTCACCGCACCGCTGCGCCGCGCGGCGGCCGAGGCGGGTCGTGGCGATCTGCTGTCTGAATGGTGCGGACAGGCGGCAACGCTGGTGCGGCCGATGCCAGCCGCGGATCTGGTGGGTGTCCTGATGGATGAATATGGCGCGGCCCGGCGCTCTTTGGCTGTTTGACGTGCCGGCGGGGCAGGCCGGTTATACTGCGCCCGCGCCATTCCGCGCTGTTATCTGTATCGAGGCTCCCCCTCTTGAGTACTGCCCGTACCAACAAGGCCGTCACCACGGCCACTCTGCGCAAGTCAGTGATCGACGCGCTGGAAGAATTGAAGGCCAAGGACGTTCGCGAAATCGATGTTCGCGGCAAGACCTCCATCGCTGATCTGCTGGTGATCGCTTCCGGTACCTCTGCCCGCCACGTCAAGTCCATTGCCAACGAAGTCACCAAGTTCGCCAAGCAGGCGGGCGTCGCGCCGCTCGGCGTGGAAGGCGAAGTCGAAGGTGAGTGGGTGCTGGTGGATCTGGGCGACGTCATCGTCCACGTGATGCTGCCGCGCATCCGCGAGTTCTATGGCCTCGAGCGCCTGTGGACCGTGGGCGATCACGGCCACGACTTCGACGCCGCGCAAGCCGGCTGAGCAAGCGCTGGCATGCGCGCACGCCTGATTGCCGTGGGCGAACGCATGCCCGGCTGGGTGGCGGAAGGCTTTGCCGAATACCGCAAGCGGCTCTCGCATGACCTGCCACTGGAACTGATCGAACTCAAGCCCGGCATCCGCGGCAAAGGCCGCGATGACGTCCGTGCCATGCAGGATGAAGGCGCCGCGATACTGGCTGCTCTGCCACGTGACATCCACGTCGTGGCGCTCGATGGCCGCGGCAAAACCTGGTCCAGTGAAGAACTCGCCGAACAGCTGGCGCGCTGGCGCATGAGCGGGCGTGATCTGGCCTTTCTCATCGGTGGCCCCGATGGCCACGCACCTGAGGTGCTCGCGCGCGCCGAACAGAGCTGGTCGCTCGGGCCATTGACGCTGCCGCATATGCTGGTGCGATTGGTGGTGGCTGAACAACTGTACCGCGCAACCACCCTGCTGGCAGGCCACCCTTACCATCGGGCCTAGGAGCCTGGGCGGTAGAAACCAAGCGGCTGCGGTTGCGCTCTTTTGGCCAGCTTTCCGCTCCTTTTCGTTGAATAGCTACGGCTATTCGCCTCAAATGATCGAAAAATCTCACTCAAAAGTGCTTTGCCTCGCTCACTGGGTTTCTATCGCCCAGGCTTCTAGCTGCTTTGGTGTGGATTCGACGCTGCCTCCGGTGACGGGCGCCGGTATGCTCGCGGCCTGATCAACCATCCGGAATTCTGATGCTGCATCTTGCCTCACAGTCGCCACGCCGTCGCCAGTTGCTGGAACAGTTAGGTGTGGATTTCGCCGTGCTCGATGTCGATGTTCCGGAGCAGCGTGCGACAGCCGAATCGCCGCAGGAATACGTCAGTCGTGTGGCGCGAGCCAAGGCACACGCGGGTCTATCTGCTCTTGGCCATGCGGAGGAAGCATGGGTGCTCGGCGCCGATACCGAAGTGGTACTCGACGATGAAGTGTTCGGTAAACCGCGCGATGCGGACGATGCCGCCGCGATGCTGCGCCGCCTCTCGGGGCACACGCACGCGGTGATTTCAGTAGTGTGGTTAGTTGGTAAAAATCACGAGCAATCGGAAACAAGCGTCTCGCAGGTGCGTTTCGATACGTTGGATGAGGCAACCATTGCTACCTACGTTGCGACCGGCGAGCCGTTCGGCAAGGCGGGTGCGTACGCGATCCAGGGTCGCGGTGCGACGTTGATCGCTCATCTGGAGGGTAGCTATTCCGGCGTGATGGGTCTGCCGGTATTCGAAACCGCGCGTTTGCTGCGAAGCGTCAAGGTGATGCTGTAGCCGTCGGGCTCAGGCTATAGCGGCAGCGGCAAACCACACCACGACCGCCAGCAGATTGTTGATGCCATGGGCCAGCACGGCAGGCCATAGCGAGCCGGAGCGCAACCGCAGCCAGGCGAGCGCAGCGGCCAGCAGGGCTAGGTCCGGCAGCGCGTACCACTGCCATTGCATGCTGGGCAGGTGCACCAGGGCGAATAGCAGCGCGCTGATCGCGATGCTCCAGCCCGTTCGCCAACGTTGCATCAGGGCCGGCCGCATCAGAGCCGGCTGCATCAAGGCCGATAGCAGCACGCCGCGGAACAGCAGCTCTTCCACGATCGGTCCCAGGCTCGCCACGACGACCACCAGTACGATGCGCAGCGCCAACGGCGTCTGCAAGCCGAGATCCTGAATGTCCTGAGTCACCGTCCCGCCATGTGCCAGCAGTGCCGTCAGCAGTCCGCCGACGAGTGGTGCCGTCAGCCCGACGATGACCGCCAGTGCAAAGAAAATGGGATTCATTGGCAGCACAACGCCCAGGCCGGGCGGCATCGCCTGGTTCCATAGCAGGGGCCATTTCCTGCGAACCATCGGCAAAAGTATTGCCGTAACCACACCCAGCGTCAGCATCACCAGGATTGCGGGCATGCCGGATTGATCGAGCATCGTGCGGATTTCCGCGCCGACCGGCTCGATGCCACGATCCATCTGAACGTAGCCGGTGAACAGGCCCATCAGCATGGCGATCAGCCCGCTCACCACCGCCTGCAGCAGAAAATACAGCGTGATGAAACCCGCGGCAGCCCATAGGCCGGGCGGCTCGATCGAGGTGCGCCGGTCATCGAACAGCGGCGGCACACGCTTGTGTTGTGCCGGAAGGGTATTCATCGAATAACGCAATCGACCACTTTGCCCGGTGCTTCAGCCGATCATCATGGCACGCACGATGCCGATGCCAGCCATCACCAGTAGCGCCGCCCAGGCTAGCGTGCTCAGGCCAAAACCGCCGCCGCGCGTGGTCGGATCTTTCAGATAGGCCAGTGCGTACCAGACGCGACCGACCAGCCACACCAGCCCGGCGGTGCCGGCCCAGAGGCCGCCAAAACCATGCGAGGCCGCTAGCCAGAGCACCGGCAGAAACATCACCGTATTCTCGATGGTGTTCATCTGCACCCGATAGGCGCGCTCGAAGCTCGGGTGACCGCTGACCGCCGGTGCCTTGATGTCGTACTTGCCTCGTGCCTTGCCGGTGACGAAAAGGGTGCCGAACAGCAGCAGCACGGTCAGCAGGGTTACCAGCGCGGGCAGTTCGATCATGATCGGGACTCTTGGATTAAGCGTGCACTGTAACCGTAGCGCCTGCGTGGCGCTAATGGATGCAAGACGCTATCTTCGTCGGGCGGCATCGGGCGCGATGCATCAGCCATCGGGGGATATATGGATTGGCAGAAAGGCGAGAGCAGCAACAACGTCGAAGTCGATAGCGGCAACGGTGGTGGTGGCCCGCGTTTCGGCGGTGGCCGCATGGGCATCGGCGGCATCGTGGTGCTGGCGATCCTGGGCTGGATCTTTTTCAAAAATCCGCTGGCGCTGCTCGATCAGGGCGGTAACCAGACCAGTGCACCGACGCAGACCTCGCAGCCCGCGCAGGTCGATCCGCAGCAGAAGGAATTTGTCAGCCGTATTCTCGGTTCGACCGAAAAAACCTGGGGCGATATTTTTGCGGCTAGCGGCGGGACCTATGTCGATCCCAAGCTGGAGCTGTTCAGCGGTGGCGTCAACACCGCTTGCGGCGCGGCATCCACCGCGGTCGGACCGTTCTACTGCCCGGGCGATCAGAAGGTGTATCTGGATCTGACGTTTTTCCAGGAACTGCAAAATCGCTTTCATGCTTCCGGGGATTTCGCGCGTGCCTACGTGATCGCGCATGAAGTCGGTCATCACGTGCAGAAGCTGACAGGTGTGTTCGATCAGGTGGAAGCGGCACGCCGCCGTGGTGCCCCGATGGATGGCGCCGATGGACTCTCCGTGCGCCAGGAGTTGCAGGCAGATTGCTATGCGGGGGTTTGGGCCAATCGCACGCAGGCCCGATTGCAATGGTTGCAGCCAGGCGATGTGGAGTCGGCGCTCAATGCGGCCAGTCAGATCGGTGACGACACGTTGCAGGAGCAGGCGCAGGGTCGAGTGGTGCCCGATTCATTCACCCACGGCACCTCGGCGCAGCGCGTGAAATGGTTCAAGGCCGGACTCAACAGTGGTGACATGGCTCAGTGCAATACGTTCGCCGGCGAACCATGAGGCTGATTTGATGCGTTATGCGAGGCCGCCGGTTTCGCCTGTGTCGAAGTACGCGTGTCGCATGCCAGCGAGTTTCTTTTGATCAACCCGATGGACCACCCCTGTCTGCGTTGTGGCGCCTGCTGCGCGTTCTTTCGCGTGGCGTTTCATTGGTCGGAAGCCGACGTGATCACTGACGGTAGCGTGCCGGCGGAACTGACCGAAAAACTGGATCCGCATCGGCTGGCGATGCGCGGCACCAATGCCGCCAAGCCGCGCTGTGTCGCGCTGGTTGGAGTCGTTGGCGAAGCCGCGCATTGCGGCATCTACGAACAGCGACCGTCGGTGTGTCGCGAGGTGGTGCCGTCATGGGAATTCGGCACGGTCAGCGCGCAGTGCGACAAGGCGCGCCTTGCGCATGGACTGCCGCTGCTGACGCCGAACGACTGGCCGGCGCCACATGCGTCATTTCCGAACCTCGAATGATCCGTTCGATTTACTCGCGCCGTGCCATCAGTTGAAGCGATAGATATCCATGGCCAGAAAGCCCAGATCAATACCGGCATCGATCCGTTGCGCGAGTGCTTTGGGGCCGGCCGCACCAAGCGCCACGAACAGCGGCAACAAATGCTCATCGGTGGGATGCGCGCGTTCGGCGCCCGGCGCCTGGCGTCGATAGTCGAGCAGGGCATCGACATCGCCCTCAGCCAGCCGCTGCTCGATCCATTCGATAAATGGCAACACGTATGGAGCTTTCCGCTCGTCGCTGTAACCGGCGCCGAAATCGTGCAGATTGTGGGTGATGCTGCCTGAGCCGATCACCAGCACTCCCTCGTCGCGCAGTGACGACAACGCCTGACCCACCGCGTACTGATGCGTCGGGCCAAGTTCGGGCTGGATAGTGATGGGTACCACCGGAATATCAGCGTCGGGATACAGCAGCCGCAGCGGCACCCATGCGCCATGATCGAGCCCGCGATCGGGGTTGATCACGGCAGGAAGGTTCGCGCGATCCAGCAATTGAGCGACCTGCTCGGCCAGCTCGGGAGAACCTGGTGCCGGGTAACGCAGCTCATACAGCGGTGAGGGAAAGCCGCGAAAATCATGGATGGTTTCCGGCGCGATCGAAGCGCCGACCTGCGGCTTGCGAGAGAGCCAGTGCGCGCTGGCCATGACGATAGCGCGTGGCTTGGGCAGCAGCGAGGCCAATTCGGTTAGCCGCTTGCCGGTGAGGCCCGGCTGCAGCGCGGTCATCGGCGAGCCATGCGAGATGTAGAGACTGGGCAGTGAATTCATGGCGATAGGGTCTTGATGCGATGACCCAAAGATAGGGGCAATCGCAGCATTTGCAGCGTCGTGGGCAGGGGCCTCGAAGAAACGGTCCGTCGCCTGTTCGAAACAATCGCTGCCGCGACGAAGCGCTCGGCAAAAAGCCGCAGCACGAGGCTGCGGCTTTCATTTACGGCTTGCGGTGCGGTGGCTTGCTGCCGCCCGGTTTGAAGCCTCCTGGCTTGGGACCACCGGGTTTGAATCCACCGGGCTTAGGTCCACCAGTTTTTCCTGTACCCCCGGGCTTGCGTGCCGGCGGTGCGCTGCCAGAGGCGGTGTCGTTGCCATCCCACTCGTGGATGCGCAGCTGCTGCTGTACCACCCAGACCTTTTTCAGATGCTCGAACACTTCCTTCGGCATGCCGTCGGGCAGGTCGATCAGGCTGTAGTGATCACGGATGCTGAGGCGGCCGATGAACTGGCTTTCCAGCCCGGCTTCGTTGGCGATGGCACCAATGATATTGCCCGGCTTCACGCCGTGCTCGTGGCCGACTTCGACGCGATAGGTGCGCTTGCCTTCCTCGGTGGCGTGTGCACGCACCGGACGGTTGCCGAACTCGCGCGGCGGTGCGCCGTCGTGCGCAGCTGACTCACGCGGCTTGAAGTCGCGTGCCGGACGGCTGGTTGGGCTATCGCGATCCGCAGGTGGGCGGCGCTCGCTGGTGGGTCGATCGCGCGATGGACGATCCGGTCGATCATGTGAAGCCCTTTCACGCGACGAATGCTCGCGCGGCGCAGACTCGTACTTTTCGCGCTTCGGCGGTGGTGCCAGCAGCAGCGGCTGATCGCCCTGGGCGATACGCGCCAACGCCGCGGCGATTTCGATCGCCGGCACGTTGTGCTCCTGCTCGTACTGCTCGATCAGCTTCTGAAACTCGCCAAGGTCACCCTGCGCACGCATGTCACTGATGCGCTGCTTGAACTTGCTGATGCGTACGTCGTTGACCACGTCGACGGACGGCAGCTGCATCTGTTCGATCGGCTGGCGTGTGGCGCGTTCGATTGCACCCAGCATGCCCTTTTCGCGTGGGCTGACGAACAGGATCGCCTCACCGCTGCGGCCGGCACGGCCAGTGCGACCGATGCGGTGCACGTAGCTTTCGGTGTCATAGGGAATGTCGTAATTGAACACGTGGCTGATGCGCTCTACGTCGAGGCCGCGCGCGGCGACGTCGGTCGCCACGAGAATATCCAGCTTGCCATCCTTCAGCTGCTGGATCACGCGTTCACGCTGTGCCTGCGCGACGTCACCATTGATGGCGGCTGCCGCCAGCCCGCGAGCCTGCAGTTTGCCGGCCAGTTCGTCGGTGGCCTGCTTGGTGCGCGCAAAGATGATCATCGCGTCGAACGGTTCGGCTTCGAGGATACGCGTCAACGCATCGAGCTTGTGCATGCCGCTGACGAACCAGTAACGCTGGCGGATGTTGGGCGCGGTAGTCGTCGACGACTTGATCGTGACTTCGACCGGATCCTTCAGGTGCTTCTGCGCGATCTTGCGGATCACCGACGGCATGGTCGCCGAGAACAGTGCGACCTGACGTTCCGGCGGCGTGGCCTGCAGCACCTTCTCGACGTCGTCGATAAAGCCCATGCGCAGCATTTCGTCGGCTTCGTCGAGCACCAGGAAGCGCAGCTCGGACAGATCCAGCGTGCCCTTGTCCAGATGGTCGATCACGCGGCCGGGCGTGCCGACGACAACATGCACGCCACGTTTGAGCGAATGCAGCTGCGGGCCGTAGCTTTGGCCGCCGTAGATCGGCAGCACCTGAAAACCGGGGATATGTGCGGCGTAGCGTTGGAACGCTTCAGCCACCTGGATGGCCAATTCGCGCGTCGGTGCCAGTACCAGCGCCTGCGGCTTGCCAGCACGCGGATGGATGCGCGACAGGATTGGCAGCGCAAACGCGGCGGTCTTGCCGGTGCCGGTCTGTGCCTGACCGAGCACATCGCGGCCTTCCATCAACGGCGGAATGGTCGCGGCCTGGATTGGCGACGGCGACTCGTAGCCGACATCGCCAAGAACGCGGAGCACCTCGGCGGGGAGACCAAGGGCGCTGAAACCGGCAGCGGTGGCCGGGGTGGAATCGGGAGACGCGGGGGACATGGGAGCCTTCGATGTCATGCAGAGGGCATGCAAGGGTGTAAGAAGAGTTCTATTGTAACAGCCCCTTGCGTCAAGGCCCGATGCAACATGCTTAATTGCGCGGCTTTGTGCTAATCAACGCGCCAATGATCCTCGTCAGGAGAAAAAATGAATCATCGACTCAACGATCGTGTCGCCCTGGTCACTGGCGCTTCGTCCGGCATTGGCGAGGCAACCGCACTGGCGCTGGCTGAAGCCGGAGCCAAGGTCGCCATTGTGGCGCGCCGCGAAGATCGCCTGCAGGCACTCGCTGCGCGCTTGCGTGAGCTGGGCACGGAACCGCTCGTGCTGGTGGCCGATCTGCTGAACGAACATGAAGCCCAGCGCATCGTTGCCGATACCGAGGCGCATTTCGGCCGGCTCGATATCCTGATCAACAACGCCGGCGTGATGTACCTGGAGCCGGTCGCCGAGGCTGATCTCGGCCGTTGGCGGAGCATGCTGGAGCTCAACGTGCTCAGTCTGATCGCCTCTACCCAGGCTGTGCTGGCTGGCATGCGCGCGCGCCACGACGGACATATCGTCAATGTTGCCTCGGTCGCCGGGCGTGTCGCCAATCCCATGGCGGCCGCGTATGCGGCGACCAAGTTCGGCGTGGTCGGTTTCTCCGAGGCGCTGCGGCGCGAAATCTACAAGGACAACATCCGTGTCAGCGTGATCGAGCCCGGCATGGTGGAGACCGAATTGCGCGATCACATTGGTCATTCTGCCAGCCGTCAGTCGCTCGATGCGCGTGCGAAGGAAATGCGCCAGTTGCAGGCCGAGGATATCGCTGAAACGATCCTGTTCTGCGTCACTCGGCCTTCACATGTCTGCATCAACGAGGTACTGCTGCGGCCGACCGATCAGGAGCGCTGAGCGGTTGTTTGGAGAGGTCGTGCGGCGCGCATTTATCATCGCCGTTCGGTAGACAGTCAGGAGCGATGATGAGCATGATCGAAACGATTTCCGAGCAGCGTTGCCACGGTGGCGTGCAGGGGTTTTACCGTCATCAATCGGAAAGCTGTGCTGGTCCGATGCGATTCGCGGTGTATCAGCCGCCGCAAGCGGTGCAGGGACCATGTCCGGTGCTGTATTACCTCGCCGGGCTCACCTGCACCGAAGAGACAGCCACCATCAAGGCCGGTACGCAGCGGTTGGCGGCCGAACTGGGATTGATCCTGGTGATGCCCGATACCAGCCCGCGCGGTACCCACATCGAAGGTGCCACCGGCGATTGGGAATTTGGTGAGGGCGCTGGATTTTACGTGGATGCCACGCAGGCGCCATGGTCGGCGCACTTTCGCATGTACAGCTACATCGTTGACGAATTGCCCGCACTGATCGCCAAAAACTTTCCGGTGGACGCCGCGCGCAGCAGTATCTTTGGCCATTCGATGGGCGGTCATGGCGCCCTGACCATCGCGTTGAAACATCCGGATCGCTATCGCTCGGTATCGGCTTTCGCACCGATCGTGGCGCCGAGCGAGGTGCCGTGGGGGCTGAAGGCGTTGCCGCGTTACCTCGGCGATGATCGATCAAGTTGGGCGCAGTACGACGCCTGCCAGCTGGTGAGGAAGCAGACCTTTCCGGGCACGATCCTGATCGATCAGGGCGAGGCCGATCAGTTTCTGGAAGGCCAATTGAAACCTGAACTGTTCGATCAGGCCTGCGCTGAAGCGGGGCAGGAGCTGCTTTTGCGCCGGCAGCCGGGTTACGACCATAGCTACTGGTTTATCTCGACATTCATGGAAGACCATCTGCGCCATCACGCCACGGCGCTGGGCTTGCTTTGATCTTGGCTACTAAGCGTGAACGACTCAAAGGTCCGTTTTTGCTAGATCCCAACGAGCCCGACAATGCGTTCACAAAAAAGCGGCCATGAGGCCGCTTTTTTATTTGAACTTGACGCTACTTATTTATTTGAACTTGACGCTACTTATTTATTTGAACTTGACGCTACTTACGCCTTAGCGGCTGGGCGCTGGTTCGAACGGCGCTTGTGATTGCCGGCAGCGTGATCACTGCGGCCCGGCGAAGCAAAGCCGGTTGGGCGTGCCGATGTCGAGGTCTTGCCCTGACGCGGTTGACGCTGCGGTGCACGTTGCTGAGGACGCTGCACCGGACGTGGTGCACCGGCATCCAGGCGCAGCGGATGCGATGGCTCGTAACCGGCCACATTGTTGATCGCGATATCCTGGTTCAGCAGCTTGCGGATGTCGCGCAGCAGGCCGGACTCGTCGTGGCTGACCAGCGAAATCGCCAGGCCTTCCGAACCGGCACGACCCGTGCGGCCAATGCGATGCACGTAATCCTCGGCCACCATCGGCAGATCGAAGTTGATCACGATCGGCAGTTGATCGATATCGATACCGCGAGCGGCGATGTCGGTGGCAACCAATACGGTGACGCGGCCGCTCTTGAAATCGCTCAAGGCGCGGGTGCGGGCGTTCTGGCTCTTGTTGCCGTGAATCGCGGCGGTGCGCAGACCCGAGGCATTGAGGAAGGTCACCAGCTTGTCAGCGCCATGCTTGGTGCGGCTGAACACTAGCGACTGGCGACGGCTGTCGACCGACAGCAGGTGCAACAGCAGATCGCGCTTGCGCGCTGCGTCGACCGGATGCACCTGATGGCTGACCAGGGTGGTGACGGTGTTCGGTGCCGAGACCGAAATCTCGCGCGGATTGTGCATGAACTCCATCGCCAGCGCCTTGATCGCCGGAGCGAAGGTCGCAGAGAACAGCATCGTGTGCCGCTTTTTCGGCAACGCCACGAGGATGCGCTTCAGCGCAGGCAGGAAGCCCATGTCGAGCATGCGGTCGGCTTCGTCCAGGATCAGCGTTTCGACGCCGGACAGATCCAGCGTGCGCTGTTGCATGTGGTCCATTAAACGACCGGGCGTAGCGATGACTACGTCGACGCCACGGCGCAGTGCGTTGATCTGCGGCCCCATGCTGACGCCGCCGAAGATGGTGGTAGCGCTGACCTGCATGTGCTTGCCGTAGTCGCGCAGGTTCTCATGAACCTGGGCAGCCAGTTCGCGGGTCGGGGTAAGAATGAGCGCGCGCGGACGACGCGTCATCGTCTGGCCGCTGGTCGAAAGGCGCTGCAGCAGCGGCAGCACGAAGGCTGCTGTCTTGCCGGTGCCGGTTTGCGCGGCAGCGAGCAGGTCGTGACCTTCCAGCGCGGGTGGAATCGCGGCGGCCTGGATCGGGGTGGGTTTGGTGTAGCCGTAATCGGCAAGCGCACGCAACAACGCGGGCGCAAGGCCCAGCGAATCGAAAGACATTGGAAACACTCCTGAGCAACCCGGAGTGTTGATACCGTGTTGCAGACTTGGGGATAAATGCGGCGGGTCGCCGCTGAAGTCAGAACGACTTCGCCGCCAAGTATAGCGTGATAACTGCCGCCATGCTCGTTTTTGTTGCAACGAAGCAAAATGCGGGGTTGGCGATAGCTAGCGGAGCGGCCAACTATCGCGTGAGTCATGAAGGTTACTTGTGCGAAATCTTCATCTTTGGCGTTGCAAACCATGCTCTCGTCCGGCATACGATAAAGGCTATTCGTCGATTCAATCCAAGGAAAGCCTGATGTCGCTGCTTGCACCCTTGCGGGAACTCAACCACACCCAGCGACATACGGTATTCGCCAGTTTTCTTGGGTGGACGCTGGATGCGTTCGATTATTTTCTGTTGACCTTCGTGATCGTTGGCGTCGCAAAAGAGTTCGGTGTCGACAACAAGGCGGTTACCTACGGGCTGTTCCTGACGCTGGCAGCGAGGCCGATCGGCGCGTTGCTGTTTGGACGGCTGGCCGACCGATTCGGGCGTCGACCGATTCTGATGCTGGACATCATTCTGTTCTCGGTATTCGAACTGGCGACGGCGTTTTCGCCGTCCCTGACGGCGTTGCTGGTGCTGCGTTTCCTGTTTGGTGTCGCCATGGGCGGCGAGTGGGGTATCGGTGCCTCGCTGGCGATGGAATCGATTCCGGCGAAATCACGCGGACTGATTTCCGGCCTGCTGCAAAGTGGCTATCCGTGCGGCTTCTTTTTGGCTGCTCTGGCGAACTGGCTATTGGTCGATCACATCGGCTGGCGCGGGCTGTTCATCGTCGGCGCGGTGCCGGCGCTGCTGGTGTTGTATATCCGGCGCAGCGTGCCGGAATCGCCGGTGTGGGAAAGCAGCAAGGGCACCCGGCAAAAGCAGACGCTGCGCGAATCCATGCGTGGGCACTGGAAGCTGGGCATCTACCTGATGCTGTTGATGGCAGCCTTCAACATGTTCAGCCACGGCTCGCAGGACATGTATCACACGTTCGAAGAGGTCAATCTGCACCTCGATACCAGCTCAGGCACTGCCTTCATGCTGGTCGCGCTGCTCAATCTGGGCGCGTTGGTCGGCGGACTGTTCTTTGGCGTGCTGTCCGAACGCATCGGCCGGCGCAAGGCGATGATCATCGCTGCGCTGCTGGCGATTCCGGTGATCCCGCTGTGGACGTACGGTGGCTCGCTGCTTCTGCTGGGTCTGGGTGCGTTCCTGATCCAGGTCATGGTGCAGGGCGCATGGGGCGTAGTGCCCACGCATCTCAATGAGCTCTCGCCAGGCCCGATGCGTGCGACGCTGCCGGGCTTTGCCTATCAGATGGGTAACCTGCTGGCGGCAGGTACGGCCACGGCGCAGACCTGGATCGCCAACTGGCGCGGCGGTGACTTTGCGTTTGCGATGTCGCTCTGGATTGGCGTGGTGGCGTTGATTCTGGCGTTGCTGGTGTGGTTGGGGCCGGAGGCGCGGGGGCTGGATTTCGAGAAAGAAGCCACCTGATAGAATTCCGACCTTTAACCATTCGAGAGACATGCAATGAAGGCTGGCAAGGACAAGGTCATCGCACTCCACTACACGCTGACGGTCGACGGTGAGAAGGTCGAAAGTTCGCATGATCGTGAGCAGCAGTTGTGGGTACTGCTGGGCCATGGCCAGCTGATTCCAGGTCTGGAGAGCGCGCTTGAAGGTCATGAAGCCGGTGACACGCTGGAAGTGGATGTGTCCGCGGTCGACGGCTATGGCGAACGTCAGGAAGATCAGATCCAGCGCATGTCGAAAAAGTATTTCCCCCAGGCCAATCGTCTCAAGGCCGGCATGATCACGATTCTGCAGCTGAAGGAAGGAGGCCAGCGCGCCGTAACCGTGCACAAGGTCGGCATGAGCACGATCGACGTCGATCTCAACCATCCGATGGCCGGCAAGGATCTGCACTTTGACGTCAGTGTCAGCGACGTGCGTGATGCCACCGAGGAAGAGTTGCAGCATGGCCACGCGCATGCGCCGGGCGCTGACGCGCACTGATCGCAGCTTCGCGTTCCCAAGATAAAAAACGGCGCCATTGAGCGCCGTTTTTCATGAGTGCAGTAAAGCTATCGTGTCAATCCAGCAATCGCTTGCCGTAGACGAAATGATCGCGCCAGTAAGGCCCGTCAATATCATCCAGTCTTACCGTGCCGCCGCTGTTGGGCGCATGCACAAAGCGCCCCTTGCCGACATAGACGCCGACATGACTGACGCCACCGCTGCCGCCAAAGAACACCAGGTCGCCGCTGGCCAGGTCGGTCATCTGCCGAACTTCTTCGCCATTCATTACCGCCATCTCGCGTGAACTATGCGGCAGCAAAATGTCCGCGGCGTTGCGATAGATGTAGTCGACCAGGCCGCTACAGTCGAAACCACCTGCAGGGGTGTTGCCGCCCCAGCGATATGGCGTGCCGACCAGCGCTATGGCACGAAACAACACATCGTTGGCCGTTCCCGTATTGGCGGCCGAAGGCGCACGTGCAGGTAAATCCGCCAGCGACGAATGCGAGTCCTTGTAGGTCGGTTCGCGCCGATGTGGCGCGCTGGAACAGGCTGCAAGCAGCAGGATGACGATCGCCAAAAGCCATCGGCAGCCTTTCCGCCATGCCGGCGGCACATGCGCAAAGCGGACGGCAGGATCCTGGCGCATAAAACAACCTCGGCGAGAGACGCGCCGAGGTTATCAAATCAATAGCTTATAAGGAAGTTCTCAGAGACTGGACGAGGCTTGGGTTGGAGCCGACGTCGGCGACGATCCGTCCGGATTGGGCAATGTCGCCGTATACATACAGACTTGATTGCGGCCTGGTCGATTCACGCCGCCACCTGCCTAGTTGGTGCAGGGGCGATCACTTCGGTCCATGCATAGGCGTTGTGCAAAACCTGGTCGAATGTTCCGCTGAGATAGAAGTCCGATGAGTCGCCCTGTTTGCGATAAGCCATGTACACGACGTTCTCGTGCTCGTTCGCGTCATAGACGGTCACCATGACATCTCTCAGTGGTTCGGGGTATTCGCCCGTGATGGGCAACCACGGGCCACGCATGTTTGGCAGCCTTTGATGGCGCCCATCTTCTTGAACCATGCACCACTGGATCTCATCGCCCAGAATGCCACCGAGCAGTTTGGTTGCACGCAGCACGTCAGCCCGGTGTTCCGGTCTGAACTGCAGCAGGTCTCTCCATGCTCCCCGCGTGTTGATTTGTAGCCGCAACTTACGATCCGTTTTCATCAACTCCACCTCCGCTATTTCGCTGAACTTCAAAAATCCGTTTGTCATCCGTTCGCACTGGTCGTACTCGATCTCTTGATATTGCCGGCGTTATCTACGTGGAACGCGCCCTGTACCGGTGGCACGATTTCCGGTTTGACTTCGACAAGTCCGGTCGGCAAGTCACTCGTCGAAGGCGATGTGCTCGGCGATTAACATCGGACCTGGGTCCCGACAACGGCGAATGCGGTTTCAGGATCTCGAGCAGATTGTGGGTATGGCGTCCTTTAGTCCCGCGGGTCATTGCGGTAGTCCCAACATGGCAATGCAGTAATACGCTTCGGCTAGTTCACGCCATTGCGCTTCCGCATCCAGGTCACCGCAAAGCATGGCTTCGTGTGCATTGAGTTCCGCGATGGCACCACACTCGATGGCATCGAACGAACCTGGATAATCGGGCGAAGATGGATAAGGAGTAGCGGACATATTCAAGCCGCCGCTCGTCGTTGCGTATTGCCAGTGCCGGCTGGAGTGCTAGGCTCCTCTTCAGCCAGTTTCAGGCCTAGCTCGACAGCGATCTTGTGTGCGTTGCCGTAATAGGCCTTGTCGGTGCCGCTCATGACGCGATAGACCGCTTTGCGGTCGTAGCCATGCTCGGCAGCCCATTTCGTAAGCGTTTCACCGCGCTGGCGAAGCTGTTGGCGTACCTGATCCGGAGTAAGTGCAGTTTCACGCCTCATCGCGCCTTGAATGCCCCTTGTTATTCATGAGTGATGTCTAGGAGATAGATATAAACCTCTTTTGAGGTCATGTCAACCTCAAAAGTGTTTCTTTCTTCGTTCTCAAACCCCGCCCGGGAAATTTAGCTGTATGACTTTTTATATCAATAGATTGCCCAAAGTGAGAGTGCGGAAACGTCTTTGCATAGGTATCCACCCTTTCGAAGTGAAGGCGTGAAATGGGGTTGAAAGAAGAGCAGGGCGCACGACTGGCACTCATTCGAGGTTCCGAGAGCCAGGCTTCTTTTGCGCCGAAAATTCGCATCCACAAAAACACCTTGGGTAACTGGGAGAGAGGCGAACGCGAAATAGGTGCCGAAGCTTTGAAGCATCTGGCTGATCTTGGCTGGAGTCCGCTGTGGGTTCTCACCGGCCTTGGAGAGGAAAAGCTGGATCCAGCTCTCAACCCTTCATCTGCAACGGATATCGCAAGGGTTATCGCCCGCGACGACAGGGACGCTGATGGGCGTCGGACCAAGGCCTTCGGATTACCGCCGAACTTGCGTGACGAGCCCTCTCAACCGGCGTCACAAGACGCTTCGCAACCTGTCAGGCACGACGTTCTGATGATGGCGGTGCGGCTGGCCACGGAAGCGCTCGGTGAAAAAGTTCTGCCTCCGGCAAAGCATGCCGAGCTGGTAACCATGCTTTATGAGCTGCTGGACGAAGGCCTGCCGGAAGCCAAGGTATTGCGTTTTGCACGGACAGCCGCCGCATGACGCCAGCTCATCCAGAGTAGGGACGCATGAGGCGGCCCGGTGGCCGGTTTCATTTTGCAAATCCAGACTTCATCGTGTCTGCAGCCTTGAATCACCCGGTATGGCTCTCTATTGGATTGCGGACGCGGCAGGTGCGACTTGCGTGATCAAAGTGCGGGCCGCTGGCAAAACCAGTGTTGCAGGTACCGTCATCCACGCGGATGGCATGGGGGGTAAGTACGGGAGCTCCAATGCGCAAGTCAATCTGCTGGGCAACCTGAAATACAGCAGGACAAGCGGGCCATTACACTCGCGCCATGAGTAATTCGCGCAGTGATGTATTGATTCTTGGCGGCGGTGTCATCGGGCTGGCGTGTGCGCTATCTCTGCTCAAGGCCGGCGCCAGCGTGCGGGTGCTTGAGCAGGGCACAGTGGGTTGCGGCAGCTCGCACGGCAACTGCGGCACGATCACGCCCAGCCACGCGCCGCCGTTGGCGATGCCGGGGATGATCGGCATGGCACTGCGTTCGATCTTGAAATCCGACGCGCCGCTGTATCTCAATCCGCGCTTCGACGGGCCGCGCCTTCGCTGGCTGCTGGGTTTTGCACGACGCTGCAATTGGCGCGACTTCAACCATGCGGCAGCGGCGCGTCTAGCCATTCTGCAGCGCTCGCGGCAACTCCTGGGTGAGTTGGTGCGTGATGAAAAACTCGATTGCGAATTCGCCGAGGATGGCGTGCTTTACGCTTACCGCACGGCGAAAAAACAGGCTGCTGACGAGCAACATCATGCGGCCGTACTCGACGGTCTCGGGATCGAGGTGCAGCGTCTGCACGGCGAGGACGTCGAGGCGATGGAACCGGCGTTGACGCCAGGCGTCGTCGGCGGCCTGTTCCACCCAGGCGATGCGCGACTGCGGCCGGATCGCTACGTGGCTGAGCTGGCGCAACGCGTTATTGCACTCGGCGGTGTGATCGAGACGGGTGCACGTATCGATGATTTCACGACCAACGAAGACCGCATCACGCAGGTAGTCACCAGTCGAGGCATATTCCAGGGCGATACCGTGCTGCTGGCGCTAGGCGCCTGGTCGCCGCTACTGGCAAAAAAGCTGGATCTGCGTCTGCCGATGCAACCAGGCAAAGGGTACTCACTCACCTATACCAGGCCTGCTCTGGCGCCACGTCATACGCTGGTGTTGCGCGAGGCGTCGGTATGCGTCACCACGTGGCAGAGCGGTTACCGGCTGGGCAGCACGATGGAATTTTCCGGTTATGCCGAAGGCATCAACCGCACGCGACTGAATGCGCTACGCCGTGGTGCTGCCGAGGGGCTGCGCGAGCCGGAAGGCCCCGAACTGCTTGAGGAGTGGTGGGGCTGGCGGCCGATGAGCGTGGACGAATTGCCGATCATCGGACGAAGCGCACGCTGGTCCAACCTGCTGCTGGCAACGGGGCACGGCATGCTGGGCGTCAGCATGTCGACAGCCACTGGCGAGTTGGCGACCAGCATGCTCGGTGGGCCGCCTTCGCCCATCGATGCACTGCCTTACGCTCCGGCAAGGTTCGGACTTTAATCATTGTTTGGTGCAGCGTTGAGGGCGTATCGCTGCTGCGTCGTCCGTATCTGAACTGGTTGCACAGAGTGACGACGACTTCGTGCGTTTTCGGTTAGCTTTGCCGAACCAGATGAAGAGCGCGCCAATGACTGCAAGCTATGACCTGATCGTACTCGGCGCTGGCTCCGGCGGATTGTCGGTAGCGTTTCGCGCAGCCCGCCATGGCGCACGTGTCGCCTTGCTTGATCCTGCGTTGGCGCTTGGCGGTACCTGCGTCAATCGTGGCTGCGTGCCGAAGAAGGTGCTGTGGTTTTCCGCGCAGTTGGCGCAGGCTCAGCAGCTGGCCGTCGAGTTTGGTTTTGACCTGCAAACCGGGCGGCTGGATTGGGAGCATTTTCGTGGCTTGCGCGATCGTTATATCGCGGGCATCAATCAGCGATACGCCAAGCGGTTGCAGGAAAAAAACATCGAAGTCGTGCATCAGGCCGGACATTTCATTGCTGCCGATACGGTTGCGTTGACCGACGGTAGCCAACTGCAGGCGGCTCACATCGTGATCGCCAACGGCGCTCGTCCGCGTCGGCTCGATCTGCCGGGGTTCGAACTGGGCATGGTGTCCGATGACATGTTTTCGCTGCAGACCTTGCCGCGTCGTATCGCGATCGTCGGCGGTGGTTATATCGCAGTGGAATTCGCTGGCTTGCTGCGGGCACATGGCGCTGACGTCGATGTTCTGGCCGTCGAACGACTGCTGAAGAATTTTGACGTCGAAATGGTGAAGGCGCTGAGGGAGAAAATGGAAGCGCAGGGCATTCGCATCGACGATCAGAGTGCGGTCAAAGGCGCATGTCGTACGGCGGATGGCATCATGCTGGACGACGCCAAGGTCGGTTTGCGCGGTCCCTACGATGCCGTGCTGTGGGCCGTGGGGCGTGTGCCCAACAGTGAAAAGTTGGGGCTTGATGCAGTCGGCGTGAATACCGACAAGCTTGGCCACGTGCTGGTCGACGCGCAACAAAACACCAGCCTGTCGGGCGTCTACGCTGTGGGCGACATTACCCAGAACAAGGCACTGACACCGGTAGCGGTGGCTACCGGAAGGCGACTTGCTGACCGGCTGTTTGGCGGTCAAACGGATGGCCTTATCGATAACGACATCATTCCCAGCGTGGTTTTTTCCGAGCCGCCACTTGGCACGGTCGGGTTGACCGAAGAGCAGGCTCGCAAGCAATACGGCGATGAGGTCACGATCCACCGCAGTCACTTCACGCCGATGCAGTTCATGTTGGTGGGGCGTAACGAACAGAATCTGATGAAGCTGGTTTGTGTGGGAGAGGATGAGCGCGTGGTCGGCATCCATCTGCTGGGCCCGGGCACCGACGAAATACTGCAGGGCTTCTCGGTGGCAATGAAGCTTGATTTGCGCAAGCGCGACCTTGAGGCGGCGGTGGCGATTCACCCCACGGTTGCCGAAGAACTCTTGTCGATGAGCTGATGGTGGCAGGGCAGTGGATGCGGGATCGCTACTACAATCAAGCCCATGAATACCTTCACGCTTAAACGCGGCAGCTCGCCGCTATTGATCAGTCTGCCGCACGACGGCAGCTTCATTCCCGACGATATCGCCGCGCGCATGCTGCCGGCGGCCAGGCGCTCGCCGGATACTGACTGGCATGTCGGTCGTCTTTACGAACCGTTGGCGCAGAAGCTCGGTGCCAGCGTCCTGAAGCCTGTTTCGTCGCGCTATGTGATCGATCTCAATCGACCGGCCGACGGTCATGCGCTATATCCCGGGCAACGCGAAACCGGTCTGGTATCGACGATAGGTTTCGATGGCGAGCGGCTCTATCTGGATGGCAAGGCTCCCGATGCGTCTGAAGTACAACAACGCATAAACGAGTTCTGGCGTCCTTATCATCAAGCGCTTTCGCATGAAATTGCGAGATTGCTTGAAGAGCACGGCCGTGCCGTGTTGTGGGAGGGCCACTCCATTCGCAGCCATGTGCCAATGCTTTTCGATGGTCAGCTGCCCGATTTCAACCTGGGAACGGCAGCGGGTGAAAGTTGTGGCAGGCCGCTGCAAGCGGGGCTGGAAGCTTGCCTCCAATCGCAGTCACGCTTCAGTTTTGCCGTCAACGGCCGCTTCAAAGGTGGCTATATCACCCGACAGTACGGCAAGCCGGCTAGCGGAGTGCAGGCGGTGCAACTGGAGCTGGCGCAGGTCAACTATATGGACGAGGAAAGCTTCGCTTACGACGAGCAAAAAGCCTCGGCAGTGCAGGATTTGATCGGGCAATTGCTGCAAACCGCACTGGCATGATCGCAAGTTATTACGTTATGAATTGACGCTTTGGAAAGTCAAGACTGGGCCTTCCTTTCGACGTGAATTTCCCGTGTTTTGTTCAGCTTCGGTATCCCCCCTTTGCTGTTAAGGTCATCTCGTCGCGCCACCCGAGACGCCGGGTTCCGGCCGGGTTCGCGATACCTAATTTTGAGGCTCAACATCATGATGCGTAAACTTGCGATCGCTTCCTTGCTTGTAGCTGGCGTGGCTCTTTCCGGCTCTGTGTTCGCCCAGGCTGCCGCTAGCTCCGCTCCGGCGGCCGCGTCCAGCACCAAGGCTGCTCATGCCACCAAGCATAAGAGCAGCACCACCAAGACCCACAAGAAGGCAGCAACCAAAAAGGCTGCTCCGGCCTCGGCTTCGACGGCTGGTTAATACCCAGCGAGTCAGTTGCACGAGTCGAAACCCCGTCGGCAAAACCGACGGGTTTTTTTATGTCCTGGGCACTGGCTCAGGATTGAATTGGGTTTGCCAGGCTTCCAATCGACATGGCTGGAGTCGAGGGATCGCCTCTGTCGCTTCGGTCAGGCCGGCGACTTTCCTGCCAAGACAGCGAGTCGATTCAGCGCCTTTGCATAGGTTGGCCATAGCGCATCGCGCGCATCGACATGCATGTCCAGATCGTTCATGTGACCGTTGTCGAGGCTGTAGCACCAGGCGTGCACCGCGAGCTTCTGGCCGCGTTCCCATGCGTCCATCACCATCGTGGTATGGCAGACATTAACTACCTGTTCGATCGCATTGAGTTCGCACAGCCGCATATTGCGCAGTGTCATCGTATCCAGCGCGGAGAGCATGATGTCGTGCTTCTGCGCGACGTCGCCAACATGGCGCAGCCAGTTGTCGACCAGTCCGAGACGGCGCTGGTCCAGCACGGCCTGGATACCACCGCAGCCGTAGTGGCCCACCACGATGATGTGCTCGACCTTGAGCACGTCGACGGCGAACTGGATCGTGCTAAGGCAGTTGAGATCGGTGTGCGACACCACGTTGGCGACATTGCGCTGCACGAAGATCTCGCCGGGTGGCAGGTCCACAATCTGAGTGGCCGGCACGCGCGAGTCGGAGCAACCGATCCATAGATATTTTGGCGACTGCTGCTGCGCGAGGTTTTTGAAGAAGTGCGGGTCGGCGTCGTTCATTGCGGCGGACCAGCGTCGGTTGCCGTCAATCAGATCTTGCAATGGGTTGGTCAAGGTGCTGGTCTCCGTTACGGCTTTCAGGTCGAAATTATCCCGTTAGCATAGCGCGAGAGCGGTGCTGGCAGCCTGGGCAAACGTGGTCGGAGCATCGGCAGTCCGGGCGAATTTCCGCACCCTCGGGCATCGTCGGTCAACTCAGCGCACGGGTGCGGCCACCATCGACGGCGATGCTGACACCGTTGACGTACGCGGCGGCAGGCGTGCAGAGAAAAGCGATGACCGCAGCGACTTCATGGGCTTCGCCGAAACGGCGCGCGGGGACAGTGGCCAGCAGGCTTTCGGCGATGTCGTGTTCGCTGCGCCCGCTGGATTTGGACTGTGCCGCCAGCAGGCTGTCAAGCCGATTCGTGCGCGTGTAGCCGGGCAGCACGTTGTTGACGGTGATGCCTTCGGCGGCCAGTTCACCCGCCAGCGTCTTGGCCCACGCAGCAACGGCGGCGCGCACCGTGTTGGATACACCCAGGCCGGCGATGGGTTCCTTGACTGAGGTGGAAATTACGTTGACCAGTCGACCGTAACCGCCGGCACGCATGCCCGGCAGTACGGCTTGCAGCAGCACTTGCCCAGCAAGCAACTGCTGGCGAAAAGCGCTTTCGAATTCGACCAGCTCGGCGGCATGTGCCAAACCGCCGGGCGGACCGCCGGTGTTGTTGATAAGGATATGCACTGGGTTAACCGCCACAATTTCAGCGGCCGTTGTCTGCAGCGCTGCAGTTTCCCGCATATCGATGCTGCGCCATCGGTGCTGCTGCTTTTCGTGCGTGTACGGAAGGCTATCGGCCAGTGTCTGCAAGGCATCACCCGAGCGCGCCAGCAGCGTTACATCTGCACCCAGTTCGGCGAGTTCAATCGCACTCGCGCGGCCGATGCCTTGAGACGCGCCGCAAACCAGCGCATGTCGTCCCGTCAGATCCAGTTGCATGTTGAACCTCCGTCAGAATTCAGCGCAGCAGAAGGCGCATCGCCAACGCAGCTAACCAGCACAGCCAGCCAAACCATGGGCTGTAACGCCACAAGCGCAGCCATTGGTTGATGCTGGAATCATCGAGTGCAGGCATCGCAGGCGAGCGCATCGCGTGTTGCATGCGAACCCAGGTACGAAACCCCGAGGCCTTGCCTGACTCCGGTTCCGCGATGATCTTCCAGTGCTGCGGATAACGCTCGCGCATCAGGCGAGCCAGTCGAAACTGCGCGACATACGATAGGGCAAACGCGATGACACCTGCGACGAGCAAGGTCAGATAGAGAATGATCATTGGCTGCTCTTGCTGCTGTTGTTTTTATCAGCATCGCTGCCATTGATCCATGGAATCGGCAGATCGGCACGCAAGGTGTTGAGCACGCCGGTGCCTGGCGGTGCCTTCTTGCAAATGGCGTTGTCCACTGCCTTGGCATAGGTCTTGTCCATCATGCCGACCCACAGCGTGCCGTCCGGACCGTGCGGTACGCTGAAGCTGCCGCTGGGGTTCATGTTCAGTGACGGATTGGAGTCGCTGGTGGTAACCGATGCCGGCGACTGCTCCCAATAGGTCTTGCCTGACTGCTGCGCGGCGGAGCTGTAAACAAGTAGATAGCGCGCTTTGTCGCTGGTGATCGAAACCGCGCCAAATGCGCCAGTGGTTTCGTTGCTCCAGCCCACGTGCTCGCACAGGCCGACATCGTTTGTACCGATGGGCTGAAAACCTCCGTCAAGCAGCACGATGGTCGGGGCGAACAGGTAGCTCGAACGCAGCCAGCGGCCGTTCAATTCCGACTTTACCGCGACGCGATAAGGCAGCTTCACGCCCGTAGGAAGGCCAAACGCAATGAAGTAGCTGTGTACGCCATTCAGGTTCGCCACCATGGCGTCGCTACCCAGTACAAACTTCTGCGGTTGCCACGGCAGGATGGTCTGATAAGAAAAATCCGCAAAGCTGCTGCAGCACGGCGAAGCGTCCTGCAGCTTCTTTTGAGCCAGCTTCAATGCTGCGCCGTTGTCTTCGGCGGGTGGCCGAAGATTCGGCGGAATCAGCGCCGGCGGAATCAGGTTGGCTGTGTGGCAACCGCTGAGCAGGGCAATGCATGTCAGCGCGATAGACAGTGCGGGCAATCGGTACGTCATTAGCGTTGGCAGTACTCAGAATTCAGCTGTGCCGGCGGCACGTGGGAACGGAATGGCATCGCGTATGTTGGACAGGCCGCAGACATAGACCAGCAGGCGCTCGAATCCAAGACCGAAGCCAGCGTGCGGCACCGTTCCGTAGCGCCGTAGATCACGGTACCAGCCATATGTGGTGGTATCGAGTCCAAACTGGGTCATGCGACGGTCAAGATAGTCCAGCCGTTCCTCACGCTGCGCACCGCCGATGATCTCGCCGATGCCGGGTGCCAGCACATCCATCGCGGCGACGGTCTTCTCATCATCGTTCAAGCGCATGTAGAACGCCTTGATCGCTTCGGGGTAGTTCATTACGACCACAGGGCGGCCGATATGTTTCTCGGCGAGGTAACGTTCGTGCTCGGTCTGCAGATCGATGCCCCAGGCGACGGGGTAGTCGAACTTCTGACCTGACTTTTGCAGGATGCTAATCGCATCGGTGTAATCGATGCGTTCAAACGGTTTGGCGATAAAGGCTTCTAGACGGCTGATGGCATCCGGTTGCACGCGCTCGGCAAAGAACGCCATGTCGTCGGCGCGCTCGTCGAGGATCGACTTGAAGATAGCCTTGAGTAACGCTTCGGCCTCGTCGGCGTTGACGTTGAGGTCGGCAAAGGCAATCTCCGGCTCGACCATCCAGAACTCGGCCAGGTGCCGAGGCGTGTTGGAGTTTTCCGCGCGGAAGGTCGGTCCAAACGTATAGACCTTGCTCATCGCCATGCAATACGACTCGACGTTGAGCTGACCTGACACGGTAAGAAATGCCTCGCGGCCGAAGAAATCCTTGCGGAAGTCGATCTTGCCCTTGTCATCGCGGGGCAGGTTGGCCAGATCCAGCGTGGACAGGCGGAACATGTCGCCTGCGCCCTCGGCATCGGAGGTGGTGATGATCGGCGTATTGATCCAGAAGTAACCGCGCTCGGTAAGGTGTCGATGGATCGCCATCATCATCGTGTGGCGCACGCGTGTCACCGCACCGAACAGGTTGGTGCGCGGGCGCAGGTGTGCGACCTCGCGCAGGAATTCCACCGAAAGCGGCTTGGGCTGGATCGGGTAGGTCATCGGATCATCGACCAGGCCGGTCACGGTGACCTCACTGGCCTGCAGTTCGAAGCTCTGGCCTTTGCCCTGGGATGGCACCAGGGTGCCGCTGACGATCAGTCCGGCGCCCGTGCTGAGGTGCTTCACTTCACTTTCGTAGTTGGCCAGCGTGGCGGGAACCACCGCCTGGATCGAGTCGAAACAGGAGCCGTCGGTGACGTTGACGAAGGACAGGCCGGCTTTGGAGTCGCGTCGCGTGCGTACCCAGCCGCGCACGGTGACCGTGCTGCCGGCCTCGATGGCACCGGATAAAGCCTGTTTCACGCTGCACACCGTCGCGCTGACCACTGCCATGAATTGAAACTCCTGCTAGACGCCATATCTAGGTATGTACGCCGGATGATGAATGCGCACGCCGCGTTGCGCGACATGCATAGTGAGCCGGCATGATAATGTAGGCACCGCCCGAGCCGCGACTTTGCGGCAACAGCAAATCGGCCGTCTTGCTCTGCATGTCGGCACCGCGTTTCAGAGTCCGAGGTTCGCCAACCGCCATGACCATCACGATCACCCCTGCTGCCAGCGACCGTATGCGCCATTTCCTGGCTCACACGCCGACCGCTGCGGGCGTGCGTTTTGGCGTCAAGCGCACCGGCTGCTCGGGTTTTGCGTATGTGGTCGATCTGGCCGAGACGCTGGGCGACGGTGATCAGATGGTCGATGTCGATGGCGTGCCGCTGATCGTCAACGACAAGAGCGTGGCCCTGGTGGAAGGCACCGTGATCGATTTCCAGCGCCAGGGGCTGAACGCGAGTTTCGTGTTCCACAACCCCAATGCCACCGGCGAATGCGGCTGCGGTGAGAGTTTTACCGTGGGGTGAGGCGAGCAGGGTTGTAGGGGCGGGCGCCGAGGCAGGGCATAGCTTTCGCATTCTGCAGTCCTGATTGCTCGGTTTTTGCACCCTCGCTACTCGTCCCTCGCCCCCTTGCGGTACTAGCCCTTACGCAACAACGACTTGCGCGATCCTGCGTCGGCACCGTACAATTCCGCTTCTGTCCAGACCTGATTGGCTTGGACGGGCACTTGCCTCACCGCAACGGCGGGAGGCTGCGAGGCCGCAAGGCCGCATCCACAAGGAGTCAAACCCCAATGACGCTGCGTCATTACGAAGTCGTGTTTCTGGTCCACCCTGACCAGAGCGAGCAGGTTCCGGCGATGATCGAGCGCTACAAGGCGCTGGTCGAGACCGACGGTGGCAAGCTGCATCGTCTGGAAGACTGGGGCCGTCGTCAGCTGGCCTATCCGATCGTGAATCTGGCCAAAGCCCATTACGTGATGCTCAACATTGAAGTGAGCCAGAACGCACTGAACGAGCTGGAGTCGGGTTTCCGCTTCAACGACGCCGTGCTGCGCCACCTGGTGGTGCGTCGTGATGAGGCCGATACCGAGCCGTCCTTCATCATCAAGAGCAAAGAGAAAGATGATGCCAAGTCCTCGCGTCGCCGCGATGACGACGATGGCGAAGGCCGCGGTCTCGACCGTGACAACGATCGCGACAGCGACGACTGATAGGAATCCAGACCATGTCCAAGTTTTTCCGCCGCCGCAAGTTCTGCCGCTTCACTGCCGAAGACGTCAAAGAGATCGACTACAAGGATCTCAACACGCTGCGCCAGTACGTGACCGAGAATGGCAAGATCGTGCCCAGCCGCATCACCGGTACCAAGGCGCGCTATCAGCGTCAGCTGGCCACCGCGATCAAGCGCGCACGCTTCCTCTCGCTGCTGCCGTACACCGACAACCACGACGTCTGATCGTGCCGGCGGGCAATCCTCGGGTTGCCTGCCATCTGTCACGCCTGGCCATGGTCTGGCGTGACTTCAGATACTTCGGACAGCCGTCCACGGCTGCGTCGGGCCACACCGGCGCTAACGAATAGGGATACACCATGGAACTCATTCTTCTGCAGAAAGTCCGCAACCTCGGCACACTCGGCGACAAGGTCGTCGTGAAGCCTGGTTATGGCCGCAATTTTCTCCTGCCGCAAGGCAAGGCAGTTCGCGTCAATGCCGCCAATCTGGCTGCGTTCGAGCAGCGTCGCGCCGAATACGAAGCCAAGGCTGACAGCCAGCTGGCAGATGCCCAGGCACGTCAGGCCAAGCTGGCCGATGCGTCGGTCACCATTGCGGCGCACGCCAGCGCCGAGGGCAAGCTGTTCGGTTCGGTCGGCCCGCGCGATATCGCCGAGGCTCTGGCCACTGCTGGTTACGCCGTGAACAAGGGTGAAGTGATTCTGGGCGAAGGTCCGCTTCGCAACACCGGCGAATACGACGTGGCGGTACACCTGCACGCCGACGTCCACACCACCGTCAAGGTGATTGTGGTCGGCGACAAGTAAGTCGATACATCCCAGTGATGTACCAGAACGGGCGCCTTCGGGCGCCCGTTTGTTTTAGCGGCGGTATCGACTGATTCGGGTGATGGCGCGGAGTGATATCGCCGTTCTATCCACAGTAACGCACAGCTTATCCACAGACTTATTGTCTCGGCGGCTGAGATGACGCCGCGTATGATGATGGTCAGTGCCGCCATGCCTTCGGCGTCGGCGCACCGCTGCTTTTTTGTGAGGTAAATCCATGTCCTTTGTGCCCGAACGCAAATCTTCTTCCCCGGCGATCGAGGCGTTGCGCGTACCGCCGCATTCGATCGATGCCGAGCAGGCGGTGCTGGGTGGCCTGATGCTGGCACCCGATGCATTGGACAAAGTAGCCGACAAACTGGCCGAGCTTGATTTTTATCGCAAGGATCACCGGCTGATCTGGCGCGCGATCAATGAGCTGGCGAACAAGGGCATGCCTTGCGACGCGGTGACCTTGGGTGACTGGTTCGAGAGTAACGGTCTGGCCGAGATGGTTGGCGGTGCGAGCTATCTGATCGAGTTGGCCAACAGCACGCCCAGTGCGGCCAACATCAGTGCGTACGCAGGTATCGTGCGCGAGAAGTCGGTCATGCGGCAGCTGATCGATGCAGGCACATCGATCACCGAAGATGGCTATCGCCCCGAAGGCAAGAGCATGCAGGAGGTGCTGGAAAGCGCCGAGCAGCGCGTGTTCCACATTGCCGAATCCGGTGCGCGTGGCAAGAAGGATTCCGTCTCGATGCGCGAGGCGGTGAAGGATGCCTTCCGGCTGCTCACCGAGCGCTATGAAAATCGCGGCCAGCTCACTGGGATCACCACCGGCTTCACCGATCTGGACAACCTCACCTCGGGCTTGCAGCCGTCCGATCTGATCATCGTGGCGGCGCGCCCGTCGATGGGCAAGACGGCGTTTGCGCTGAATATCGCCGAGACCGCTGCCATCCGCAGCAAGAAGGCGGTCGTGGTGTTCTCGATGGAAATGTCCGCCTCGCAGCTGGCGTTTCGTCTTATCTCCTCGGTCGGCCGCATTCACCAGCAGCATTTGCGCAACGGTGACCTGCAGGAGGAAGACTGGCCGCGCGTCTCCAATGCGATCCAGATTCTGTCCGAGGCGAAGATTTTCATCGATGACACGCCCAGCTTGTCGCCGGTAGAGCTGCGCTCGCGCTCGCGCCGATTGCACCGCGAACACGGCGGTCTTGGCCTGATCGTGATCGATTATCTGCAGCTGATGCAGGTGCCCGGAAACAAGGAGAATCGCGCCACCGAAATTTCAGAAATTTCGCGTTCACTCAAGGGCCTCGCCAAGGAGTTAAACGTGCCCGTGATCGCACTCTCCCAGTTGAACCGCTCGCTCGAGCAGCGCGCCGACAAGCGGCCGATGATGTCCGACCTGCGCGAGTCCGGTGCCATCGAGCAGGACGCCGACGTGATCATGTTTATTTACCGCGACGATTACTACAACAAGGAATCGCCGGACAAGGGCATGGCCGAAATCATCATCGGCAAGCAGCGTAACGGCCCCACCGACACCTGCAAGCTGACCTTCCTCGGTCACTACACCAAGTTCGAAAACTACGCGGCCGACTCGTTTGGCGGGACGTTCGATTGAGAGCGGGGAATTCCCGTTTCCTGCAGCCATGAGCCGCACCACGGTCGCCACCATCCATCTCGGTGCACTGCGCCATAACCTGGCGCGGCTCAAAGCCATCGCTGCGCCAGCGAAAGTGATGGCGGTCGTCAAGGCGGATGCTTACGGTCACGGATTGGAGCGGGTCGCGCGTGCGCTGGCGGCCGATGCCGACATGTTCGCTGTGGCGGCGATCGGCGACGGCCTGCGGCTGCGTGCAGCGGGTCATCATCAGCGCATCGTGGTGCTGTCCGGTCCTGACAACGCCAGCGACATCACCGAGATGCAGCGGCTGACGCTGGAGGCTGCGATTCATCATGAGGCGCAACTGCAGTGGTTGACGCACGCTACGCCACCGCGCGGCAAACTGCGCGTATGGCTGAAGATCGACAGCGGCATGCACCGACTGGGCTTTGCGCCTGAGCGCGTTGCCGATGTGCACGCGCGACTATTGACGATGTCGGGCATCGATCCAGACATCGGACTGATGACGCATTTTTCCGAGTCGGAAATAGCCGATGGTCTTCAGACGCCGCTGCAGATGGCGTGCTTCAGTGAAGCCACGAAAGATCTGCGAGGTTCTCGCTCATTATCCAACTCGGCGGCCGTGATCGGCTGGCCTGAATCGCGCGCCGACTGGGTCCGCACCGGCGGCTTGTTGTATGGCCTCTCGGTGGTCGATGGCAAGACCGGAGCCGACTTCGGTTTTCGTCCGGCAATGAGTCTGAGCACGCGGCTGATCGCGATCAATCCGATCAAGCGCGGTGAGCGCATCGGCTACAACGGCACCTGGATCTGTCCTGGGGACATGGACGTGGGCGTCGCCGCAGTTGGCTATGGCGACGGTTACCCACGCAGCGCCGTGGC
Organism: Rhodanobacter sp. A1T4; assembly: GCF_014207185.1. Classification (GTDB taxonomy): domain Bacteria; phylum Pseudomonadota; class Gammaproteobacteria; order Xanthomonadales; family Rhodanobacteraceae; genus Rhodanobacter. Next base: position 258,132 of record NZ_JACHCP010000002.1, on the reverse strand, counting down.
TGGTACACCGGTATTGATCGGCGATCAATCCGTGCCGCTGATCGGCCGCGTCTCGATGGATCTGATTACGCTGGATCTGCGCGATGCGCCCCAGGCCAAGGTCGGTGATCGCGTGACGCTGTGGGGGCCGTCGTTGCCGGTTGAGCGCATTGCGGCCCAGGCTGGCACGATCTCCTATGACTTGACCTGCGGCATGACGCGACGGGTGCTGGTTGTCGAGGACGAGAACTAGACAGCGGCAACGTTAGTGGGCGAGAGCTGACAGCCGTATCCGTCAAGGCGTCTCGCGATCTGCGACCACGGCAGGCTAAGCTCGCCGCATTGATTGCATCGAGTACGAGAATCCGATGGCCAAAGCCAAGACAGCCTATGTCTGCACCGAGTGCGGCGGCGAACACAGCAAGTGGCAGGGCCAGTGCATCGAGTGCGGCGTATGGAACACGCTGAGCGAAATCGTGCTCACGCCATCCTCGGTTGCCAAGTCGTCGGTAGGGGCACAGCGCTCCAGCTACGCCGGCAATGCGGCGGGCAGCGCGCGCATCACGCCGCTGACCGAGGTGGCCTTGACCACCGAGGCACGCACGCATACCGGCATCGGTGAGCTTGACCGCGTGCTGGGCGGCGGACTGGTGCAGGGATCGGTGGTGCTGATTGGTGGCGATCCGGGTATCGGCAAGTCGACCCTGCTGTTGCAGGTGCTGGGTACGCTCGGTACCCAGCTATCCAGTGTCTATGTCACCGGTGAAGAATCGCTGTCGCAGGTCGCCTCACGCGCGCAACGATTGGGCTTGCCACTGGAGCCGCTGCAGGCGCTGGCGGAAACCTGCATCGAACGGATTCTGGAACAGGCCATCGCGACGCGACCGCGGGTGCTGGTCATCGATTCGATCCAGACCATCTGGACCGAGCTGCTGACCGCGGCGCCCGGATCGGTCAGTCAGGTACGCGAATCCGCGGCCAAGCTAACGCGCTTTGCCAAAGAAACGGGTACCTCGGTATTTCTGGTGGGCCATGTCACGAAAGAGGGCGGCATCGCCGGCCCGCGCGTACTCGAGCACATGGTTGACGCCGTGCTGTATTTCGAGGGCGAATCGGGCAGCCGTTTCCGCATCCTGCGTGCGTTCAAGAACCGCTTCGGCGCGGTGAACGAACTGGGCGTGTTCGCGATGTCCGACAAGGGCCTGCGTGAGGTACCCAACCCGTCGGCCATTTTCCTCTCTGCGCATACGGGTCCGACGTCGGGCAGCGCGGTGATGGTGACGCGCGAAGGTTCGCGGCCACTGCTGGTCGAGGTGCAGGCGCTGGTCGACCAATCGTCATTGGGCAATCCACGTCGCGTAGCGTTGGGTCTGGAACAGAACCGGTTGGCCATGCTGCTGGCCGTGTTGCATCGGCACGGCGGCGTGGCAGCGTATGACCAGGACGTGTTCGTCAACGTGGTCGGCGGTATCCGCGTGCAGGAAACCGCAGCGGATCTGCCGGTGCTGCTGGCGGTGCTTTCATCGCTACGCGATCGGCCGTTGCCGGAGCAGACCATCACGTTTGGCGAAGTCGGCCTTTCCGGCGAAATCCGCCCGGTGCCCAATGGCGAGGAGCGCCTCAAGGAAGCGGCCACGCACGGCTTCAAGCGTGCAATCGTGCCCAAGGCCAATACGCCAAAGAAGGGGCGCGTCGGTGAGATGGAGGTGATTGGGGTGGAGCGTCTGTCGGATGCAATCGACGCCTGCCGTTGATCGCCTGCGCGTCAATTGATCAGATCAGCCCACGGGCCGGTGCAGGACCAGCTCCAGCACGAACTTGGACCCGAAGAACGCCAGCCCGAGGGTGGCCATGCCGATCAGGGTGAGATTGACCGCGCGCTGCCCGCGCCAGCCGTGCTGCCAGCGCCCGTAGAGCAGCACGCCGAACACCAGCCATGCCACGATCGAGAGAATTGTCTTGTGTGCCAGGTGCTGGCCAAAAAGGTCATCGACAAACAGCGCACCGGTCACCAGCGTCAGCGTCAGCAGCAGGAAGCCTGCGGCGATCAGCCGGAACAGCAAGGTTTCCGTCAGCGTCAGTGGCGGTAGTGCGCGCATCCAGGGACTGAACTGGCGATGGCGCAGCGCGCGTTCCTGCACGGCCAGCAGAATCGCGAGCACGGCGGCCATCGACAGCACGCTGAAGGCGATCAGCGCCACCGTGACGTGCAGCTTGATCTGCCAGTCCATCGTATGCGGCAAGGTCGGCGGTGCCACGAAGCTGTCGATCAAGATCAGCAGCGCGGTCAGCGGAAACACGATCACGCCCAGCGCCGCGACCGGACGTGAGAGATTCACCAGCAGGGTCAATGTTGCGACCACGAAAGCGACCAGTGACAGCGCCGCAAAGAAATGCAGGTCCAGCGCACCACGATGCGCCCCCAGTAGAATGGCGGCATGCAGAACCACGGCACTGCCGGCCAGGCCCAACGCTAGCCCGTTCAGCGGCTGGCCGCCGTTGAGCAGCGGCCGCGCCAGCGCCGCCGCAGCGGCGAGGTACAGCACGATGGCGAACAGGGCGGCGGTGTGGATGAGCATAGTCTGGGAAGTGTCGCACAGGCTCTGCGGGGCGTGCAGGCGGCGAGTGTCGATACGTCCGCTATAATCGAACACTTTCCTGTTTGCCGGTCCCGTCATGTTCGAGTCGCTCAGCCAACGCCTTTCCACCACCGTCAATCGCCTGCGCGGCCGCGGCCGGCTGACCGAGGAAAACATCCGCGAGTCGCTGCGCGAAGTCCGTATCGCACTGCTTGAGGCCGACGTCGCGCTGCCCGTGGTACAGGCGTTGATCCAGCGGATCAAGGTGCGTGCGGTTGGCCAGGATGTGATGAAGAGCCTGAGCCCGGGCCAGGCCTTGGTGAAGGTGGTCAGCGACGAGCTGACCACGGTGATGGGCACCGCCAATACCGAATTGAATCTGGCCCAGCAGCCGCCAGCCGTCGTGCTGTTGGCTGGCCTGCAGGGTGCCGGCAAAACCACCACCGTAGCCAAGCTGGCACGCCTGCTGACCGAACGCAAAAAGAAAAAGGTGATGGTGGTGAGCTGCGACGTTTACCGTCCAGCCGCGATCGAGCAGCTGCGCACGCTGGCCGAGCAGGTCGGCGTGAAGTTCTTCCCGTCCGATGCGTCGCAGAGCCCGGTCGAGATCGCGAAGGCTGCGATTGCCGCGGCCAAGCGCGAAGTGATCGATGTACTGCTGGTGGATACCGCCGGCCGTCTTGCCATCGACGAAGCGATGATGGCCGAGATCAAGGCGCTGCATGCTGCGATCAATCCGATCGAGACCCTGTTCGTGGTCGACTCGATGACCGGCCAAGATGCCGCGATCACGGCCAAGGCGTTCAGCGAGGCCCTGCCGCTGACCGGCGTGATCCTGACCAAGACCGATGGCGATGCGCGTGGCGGCGCGGCGCTGTCGGTGCGCTACATCACCGGTCGACCGATCAAATTCTTAGGTGCCGGTGAGAAGACCGACGCGCTGGAACCGTTCCACCCGGATCGTCTGGCCCAGCGCATTCTCGGTATGGGTGACGTGCTGTCGCTGGTCGAGGAGGTCGAGCGAAAGGTCGATCAGGAGAAAGCCCAGAAACTCGCTCAGAAGGTGATGAAGGGCAAGCGCTTCGACCTGAACGACATGAAGGATCAGCTCGAGCAGATGGGCAACATGGGTGGTTTGGCCGGCCTGATGGACAAGCTGCCGGGCATGTCCAGCCTGCCGGACAGCGTCAAGTCCAAGGTCAACGATGGTGAGATGAAGCGCATGATCGCCATCATCAGTTCGATGACCAAGAAGGAGCGTCGCCATCCGGACCTGCTGAACGGTTCTCGTCGTGCCCGCGTGGCGCGGGGCTCAGGCACCCAGCCAGCCGACGTCAACCGCCTGCTCAAGCAGTACATGCAGATGGAAAAAATGATGTCCAAGCTGTCCAAGGGCGGCACCAAGGGCCTGATGCGCCAGATGCGTGGTGCCATGAAGGGCATGGGCGGAATGGGTGGCATGGGCGGTTTGCCGCCGCCGCGTTGATTGTGAAGCCAGGGACGAGGAGCGAGGACGGAATACCCGGGGCTACGGCGATTCTGAAATGGTTGTTTTGCATATCCGCTGCACTGGCGGGTTTTGGCGCCCTCGCAACTCGCCTCTAATGCCTTAGCTCTTGTAACTCTTCCCTTTTCCCCAAAAACCGCTAAAATGCCCCGTTTACCGCGCACGTCTCTCGTGTGCCTGCCGATATCCGGCAATTCTGGAGTTTTACTATGGTCAAGATTCGTCTTTCGCGCGGCGGCGCCAAGGGCCGTCCGTTCTACCACGTTGTCGTTACCGATCAGCGCAACAAGCGCGACGGCCGCAACATCGAGAACATCGGCTATTACAACCCGGTTGCTTCAGGCAAGGACAAGCGCCTTGAACTGAACGTCGATCGCGTCAAGGAATGGGTTGGTAAGGGCGCCCAGTTGAGCGACAAGGTTGCTGCACTGGTGAAGGAAGCCGGTAAGCAGCAGGCTGCCTGAACATGAGTGAATCCGGTCGGCGCGTCCTGATAGGGCGCATCGTCGGACTGTACGGTGTGCAGGGCTGGCTCAAGATTGAATCCTGGGCCGAACCTCGCATGAAGATCTTCGATTACCAACCATGGCTGCTCAATACAGCGCCCGGTGTGGAAACGCAGATTGCGGGTGCCAAGGGTCGTCAGCAGGGCAAGGGCATGGTGGCCCAGCTGCCTGGCATCGATGATCGCGAGCAGGCGGCAGCATTGATCGGCATGGATATCCATGTCGATCGTGGACAGCTTCCGCCACCCGGCAAAGACGAGTATTACTGGGTCGATCTCGAGGGTCTTGAGGTCGTCACCACGGAAGACGTGGTTCTGGGTCGTGTCAGTCACCTGTTCGCGACCGGTGCCAATGATGTCGTGGTAGTAAGGGATGGCGAGCGCGAGCGGCTGATTCCTTTCATCCAGGGTTCTTACGTGCGTTCGGTGGACCTGTCCGCGAAACGCATGGTGGTGGACTGGGATCCTGAATTCTGACGTTGCCGGATGGCGAGACAAAGAGTTCAAAATCCAGGGCTCCGGCACCGAGGTTAAGCATCATGCGCATCGACGTCGTCACTCTGTTTCCCGACTTCGTGCGCCAGTGTGCTGCGGTGGGTGTGGTAGGACGCGCGCAGCAACGCGAGTTGTTGCAGGTGGAAACCTGGAATCCGCGCGACTACACCACAGACCGGCACCGTACCGTGGATAGCAGCTCTTACGGCGGCGGTCCCGGGATGGTGATGTTGATTCAACCATTGCGTGCAACCCTCGAGGTCATGCGCAATGCCGCACCAGAACCGGTGCATGTGATTTATCTCAGCCCGCAAGGAGCGCGGCTGACGCAGGGCAGAGTGGAAGCGCTGGCAAAACGGCCGCGCATCGCTCTACTTTGTGGGCGTTATGAAGGTGTGGACGAACGTCTGCTGACGCATGAGGTCGACGAGGAGCTTTCGATCGGCGATTATGTATTGTCAGGCGGCGAGCTGGCGGCGGCGGTGATCATCGACGCGGTTGGCCGCTTGCAGGATGGCGCATTGAACGATGCGCAGTCGGCCGAGCAGGATTCATTCTCGGATGGCCTGCTGGATTGCCCGCACTATGCGAAACCGGTGCACGATGCGCTGGGTTCCGTACCGGAGGTGTTGCTTTCCGGTGACCACGCGGCCATTGCCCGCTGGCGCCAGAAGCAGTCGCTGGGACGAACCTGGTTGCGCCGTCCGGAGCTGTTGTCACAGCGCGCGCTGGATGCTCAATCCCGTGCGCTGCTGGATGAATTCCGTCGCGAACATGTTCAATACGAACAAAAGCGGCAAAACGATGCGGTCGACGACTGACTGCAGTTGATTGAAAACAATAGGTGTTGCCATGAACAAGATCATTGAACAGTTCGAAGCCGAGCAGATCACCCGCCAGCTGCCGGAGTTCGGCCCCGGCGATACCGTGGTCGTCAACGTCAAGGTGAAGGAAGGCAACCGCGAGCGCGTGCAGGCGTTCGAGGGCATCGTCATCGCGCGTCGCAGCCGCGGCCTGCATTCGGCCTTTACGGTGCGCAAGATTTCGCACGGCACCGGCGTGGAGCGCGTGTTCCAGGCACATAGCCAGGCGATCGATTCGGTCACCGTGAAGCGCAAGGGCAAGGTCCGCGGCGCCAAGCTGTATTATCTGCGTGGCCTGGAAGGCAAGGCTGCCCGCATCAAGGAAGACGTCGCCGCTGCCGCTGCTGCCAAGGCTGCCAATAAGGCCAAGGCTGCCGCCGCTTCCAGCGCCGAGTAAATCGGCGCCGGATAATCCGGTCAGCGTTGTTCGATGCAATAAAAAAACCGCGGAGCGATCCGCGGTTTTTTGTTTTCGGGATGCGGGATGGTCAGCTGACGACGGCCTGTGCGACGCTGCCGGCTCCGGTCAGCTGCTGCGGTATCTGCAGGAAATTGCCCTGCACGAAATCCACGCCATACGCGAACAGCAGCGATGTGCTGGTCGCATCTTCCACCCACTCGGCGATAGTCTGGCGCTTCAGTTCACGGGCCCGATCGCAGATCTCGGCGATCTTCTTCTGACTCTCTGCATGCTGCGGCAGGTCGGCCATGTAGCTGCGGTCGATCTTCAGATAATCCGCATCGATATGGTTGAGCAATTGGAACGAGTTCAGGCCGGAACCAAACTGCTCCAGCGCGAACTTGCCACCAAGCTTCTTCCAGCCGTTGACGAACTCCTGTGCGGGCCGAAGCATCGTCATCACCTTGCTCTCGGTCATCTCCAGCACGATCTGGCCATGTTTTAGCGCTGCCCGCTTCAGCCGATCGGCCAGCCATGGCAGCAGGGTTTCATCGTTCATCGACGCGGCGGTGAGCTTGACGAAGAACGTGGTGTCCATCCCGTGGCTTTCGCGAATCTGCAGTGCGCTGATGGTCCGGTGCAGCACCCAGCGATCGATCGCGCCGTTGAGGTTGTGCTTCTCGGCGATCGGCATGAAGAAGCCTGGCGATACCTCGCCCTGAGGACCATTCATTCGCACCAGGATCTCGGAATAGTCGCCTTCGGCATCCTGCAGGCTGATGATTTGCTGGTGGTAGAGCACCAGACCGTTTTTTTCCAAGGCCTCGCGCAGCAGGTCCAGCCAATAGCGGTCGCGCTCGTCGTCGGCTTTTTCGCCGGCTGCCGGGTCGTTCAGTTCCACCTTGCTGCCGCCAAGGCTTTGCGCCATGCGCAGGGCTTGGCTAGCCTGATTGAGCAGCAGGTCTGCATTGGCATTTTTCTCGCCGAGCAGGCTGCCACCGATGCTGGCGGTTACGCTCATCGAGCGTGCGCCGACATCAAAAATTTCGTTGCTGACGCTGTGTTGCAGCTTGGCGATCCACTCTTTGATGGCATCGTCCTCGCGCGTGTCCAACACAATGCCCAAGGTATGTTCGGCAAGCATGCCAGCCACGTCACCGGTACCGAGAAGCATCCGGACTCGACCAGCAAACGCGGCCAACAGTCCATCGGCCTTGCCGAGTCCAATGCCGGCAACGAGGTTTGTCCAGTTGTCAGGTTCGACCAGCAGCAGGGCCTGCCCCTTTTTACCGTTGGTGGCATCAGCTACCGCGTTGTCCACGCACTCGAGCATGCGTGAGCGGTTGAACAGACCGGTGACTGGGTCGCGCTGAAGCTGTTCAAGCACGGCAGGGTCAACCAACTGCCGCCGGAACACAATCTGCAGACACGATTCACCCTCGAACGTGGCGGGTGCGAACTCAACGGTGGCATCGAATTGACTGCCGTCGGCGCGGCGCGCATGCAGGGTCAGTTGCGACAGCATCTTCTCGTGGCGCGCGTGACCCTTGAGCAGCACCTTGAATTCATCGGCGTTAGCCGCATCGACCATGTCCATCACGGGGATGCCGAGCAGGTCGTCGAAGCTCGCGTAACCGAAGTTGTCCAGGTAGGCTTGGTTGGCACGCACATGCATGCCTTCGTGCACATAGGCGATCGCATCGTTGGATGAATCCAGCAGTGCATCGCAGCGCCGTTCCGATTCGCGCAGCGAGGTTTCCAGCCGGCGCACTTGCCGACGCGTCTGCAGCGCGTCAAATTCACGCTGCAATATGATAATCAACTGCTTCGGCTGATTGCGCGGAGCGACGCCACGGGCGCCGCCGACAAAGAGGTCGGCGACCTGCTGGCCCTCGAGCTTGTCCGGTAGACCAATCAGCGAATAGTCGCGGCCGTAGGCATCGAGCGCCTGGACGACTTCGCGTAGCTCCAGGCCTTTGACGGACGGATCGAACATCACGATGTCCGGCTCCAGCTCGTCGATCGCTTTCTGCAACTGTTCGGCGTTGGTAGCGCGGGCCGGACGCACGGCGATGCCGCTGTTGCGCATGAGGCTGATGATCTGTTCGGCTTCTTCGAGCGAGTTCTCGATGAAGAGGATCTTGATGACGTAATCTTTTTTCATGAGGCGTCGAACTGTCCGTTGAGCACCGCTGACTGTACTTTATCGATCTTCCGGAACTCCCGGTTGACGACATTCATACTTACGTTTGTAGCGGATTCTGCTACGTGCCGCTAGCGAAATGCGTCGCCAAAGCCGATTACAAAGGTCGCTTGGACACCTCGCCACCCACTTCGCGAACCAGCTTGGGAACCAGATAGCCCGGCAGCTGCACACGCAGGCCATGTACCAGCTCCAACGCGCGGGCGTCATCCACTTCGAAATGCGCCGCTCCCTGGACGCGATCCAGTTGATGCAGGTAATACGGCAGCACACCGGCAGCGAACAGCTGCTCCGAAAGCGCAGTCAGCGCAGCGACGTTATCGTTCACGTCTCGCAGCAGCACTGACTGATTAAGCAGCGTAACGCCTGCATCGCGCAGTCTTGTGCAGGCGGCTGCGACGCTGGCATCGATCTCGTTGGCGTGGTTCGCGTGCAAGACCAGAACTTTTTGCAGCGGCAGCGATTCCAGCCAGGCGATGAAAGGTGAATCGACCCGCTCGGGCAGGACCACGGGGAGACGCGTGTGGATGCGCAGTCGCGTGACGTGTGGAATATCGGCCAGGCCGCGGCTTAGCTCTTTCAATTTGGATGTGGCCAGCGCCAGCGGGTCGCCGCCGGAAAGGATCAACTCCGTGATGGAGCTGTCGCTGCGCAGATGCTCCAATGCTTGCCGCCACTCGCCTGCTGCTGCCATTTCCTCGCTATAGGGGAAGTGTCGCCGAAAACAGTAGCGGCAGTTGATTGCACAGCTGCCGCTGGCGATCAGCAGGACGCGACCGTGATATTTGTGCAGCACGCCGTGTGCCGCCCGGGCGTCCATGTCGCCAACCGCATCGGTCACGAAGCCGGACACCTCTTCACACTCGGCCAGCTGCGGCAAAACCTGCAGCAACAGCGGATCGCGGGCGTCACCATGGCGCATGCGTGCCACGAAACCGCGCGGCACGCGCAAGGCGAAGCCGGCATCGTTGGAAGGAAGCTGCGTGGCGAGTTCATCAAGGCCCAGCAGCGCAAGCAGCTCAAGCGGGTCAGTCACCGCATGGCGCCACAGATGACGCCAGTCGCGACCGTCGGAGTCGGTTGCTGAGGTTAGGCGGGCGGAGGTGCTTGCGGTTATCATGTGCGGCCTTGGGGCGGGCGTTGAGCCCGACTGACCCGTGATTTTAACCGCTGACAGTGGCGGTTTTTACGTTACAACCTACAACGGAGTGAAATGCATGGCGACCCTTGGCCTCAATGATGTCAAAACGGGCAAGAAGATCCTTCATAACGGTGATCCCTGGATCATCACCGAAGCCGACTTCGTCAAGCCCGGCAAGGGCCAGGCATTCACCCGTATCCGCATCCGCAACCTGAAGGATGGCCGCACCACCGAGCAGACGCTGAAGTCCAGCGACTCCTTCGAGGAAGCGGATGCCACCGATACCGACATGCAGCTGTCCTTCATCGACGGCATCGGCAAGGATCGGGTGTGGAACTTCATGCAGATGGAGACCTTCGAGATGGCACAGGCTCCGCTGGCTGCCATGGGGGACGCATGGAAGTGGCTCAAGGGTGAGGAAGAGTGCGTGGTTACCCTGTTCAACGGCCAGATCATCGCCGTGCAGGCGCCGAAGTTCGTCGAGCTGAAGATCACCGAGACCGATCCTGGCGTTCGCGGCGATACCTCGGGTGGTGGCGGCAAGCCGGCCACGCTGGAGACCGGGGCCGTGGTGCGCGTGCCGCTTTTTGTCAATCAGGACGAAATCATCAAGGTCGACACCCGCACTGGCGAATACGACAGCCGCGTCAAGTAAGTGCGTCAAGCTCCGGTCATGCCGGAGCGTCAGCATCGATGGGGCGGACGTCGCAAGGCGTGCCGCCTCTTGTTTTATCAAGTCACGTTATACCTGCGGCCAACCGGAGCGAGCCCACGATGAGCGAAACCTCACTGCAGCCGATCGACCTTTTGATCGAAGCACGCTGGGTCGTGCCGGTCGAACCCCATGCCGTGGTGCTCGAGGATCACGCGGTAGCGGTGCAGGGCGATCAGATCATCGCGCTGCTGCCAATCGAGCAGGCCCGCGCGCGCTACGCGCCACGCGAACGCGTCGAACTGACCGAGCACGCGCTGATTCCCGGTCTGATCAACAGCCACACGCATAACCCGATGACCTTGCTGCGCGGCCTAGCCGACGATCTGCCACTGATGGTGTGGCTACAGCAACACATCTGGCCAGCCGAGGCCAAGGTGATCGGGCCGGAGTTCGTCCGTGACGGCGTGGAGCTGGCCGTGGCCGAGATGCTGCGTGGCGGTACAACCTGCGTCAACGAGAACTATTTTTTCCCGGACGTGATTGGCGCGACGTATCGTCAGCTAGGTTTTCGCGCGGTGGTCGGCCTGCCGGTGATCGATTTCCCAACCGCCTGGGCCAAGACGCAGGACGAATATTTCGAGCGCGCCTGCGAGGTGCACGACAGTTTTCGCGGCGATGCGCTGATCAGCACGGCGTTCGCGCCGCACGCGCCGTACACGGTGTCTGACGAAAGCTTCGAGCGTATCCGCGTGTTGTCCGACCAGCTGGATATTCCGGTGCATCTGCATACGCACGAAACCGCGCACGAGGTCGAGGAAGAGAAAAAGAAGAGCGGTCTGCGCCCGTTCCAGCGCCTGCAGAAACTGGGCCTGATCAATGACCGGCTGATCGCCGTGCACATGACCCAGCTCACTGATGGCGAGATAGCCGTCTGTGCTGAATCGGGCGTATCGGTGGTGCATTGCGCCGAGTCGAACATGAAGCTGGCCTCGGGTTTCTGCCCTGCCGAAAAACTGCGCCGGGCCGGCGTCAACGTTGCGCTCGGTACCGATGGCTGCGCCTCCAACAACGATCTGGACATGTTTGGCGAGATGCGTAGCGCGGCACTCATGGCCAAAGTCGTCGCCGAGGACGCCGCCGCCTTCGATGCGAGTTACACCTTGCGCGCTGCCACGCTCAACGGCGCGAAGGCGATCGGGCTGGAAGCGAAGATCGGTTCCATCGAAGTCGGCAAGCAGGCCGACCTTGCTGCGGTGCGCATGAGCGATCTGGAAACTCAGCCGATGTTTCATGTGGTGTCACAGCTGGTCTACGCAGCTGGCCGTCATCAGGTCACCGACGTCTGGATCGCCGGCCGGCGCAAGCTGGCCAATCGCGTGCTGCCCGATATCGACACCGCCGCCGTGCTCACCAGAACGCGCGCCTGGCGTGAGCGCATTGCGGCGCACTGAGTGCAACAACTTGGTCATCATTGATCACTGGGAATCGCCATGAATCGCTATCTCGTCCTCGCCATGCGTCGCGCCCAGTTCGATGCCGCCGTCGTGCCGCTGCACCAGCAGTTTCTCGAGGAACTGCGTGCGGAGGGTCGGATCGAGTTGTCTGGTCCGTTCGGCGACAAGTCCGGCGGTGCCTATTTGTTGCGCGCCGATGACCTGACTGAAGCAAAGGTCATTGCCTATCGCGATCCGGCGCATATCAGCGGCGGCTGGGATATCACGCTGTACGAATGGGCCGCCCGCTAAACTTGGACGCTGTTCCGGAGAATCGATGATGCAGACCGAATCGCACACCCGCGGCAACGTAAGCGCCGAGGAAATCGCCCATTTCGACAAACTGGCTGCGCGCTGGTGGGATCCGGATGGCGAATCGCGTCCGCTGCACGATCTCAACCCGGTGCGTGCGGCTTACGTCGCCAAGCACGTCGACCTGCGCGATGCGCACGTGGCCGACGTTGGCTGCGGCGGTGGGCTGCTCAGTGAAGCGCTGGCGCGCGCCGGGGCCAAAGTCACCGGTATCGATCTGAGCCACAAAGTGATCGATATCGCCAAGCTGCATTTGTACGAGTCGAATCTCAGCGTCGATTACCGCGTGCAGTCTTCGTCGGATCTGGTTGCCGTGGAACCGGAAGGTTTCGACGCGGTGTGCTGCATGGAGCTGATCGAACACGTGCCCGATCCGGCCGCGCTGGTGCAGGATCTGGCAACGATGCTGAAGCCCGGCGGCTGGCTGTTCATGTCCACTCTGAATCGCACACCGGCGTCTTTTGGCGCGGCGATTCTGGGCGCCGAGTACGTGATGCGCATGCTGCCGAAAGGTACCCATCACTATGCGCAATTCCTGAAGCCGTCGGAGCTGGGCCGACTGTTGCGACATACCGGGCTGGAGCTGGAGGAAGTATCCGGGCTCGCTTATAACCCGCTGACCCGCAAGGCATGGCTGAGCCGATTCACGGCGGTCAATTACATACTCTGCGCGCACAAACCCCTATGAAATCAGACGTGTCGAAGTCGTTGCCTGAAAGCATCCAGGGCGTACTGTTCGATCTGGACGGTACCTTGCTCGATACCGCGCCCGATCTTTATGCCGCGCTGGTTGCGCAATGCGCTGAAGAGGGCGTGCCACCATCACCGTATGCGCCGGTGCGCCAGGTCGTTTCGCATGGCGCGCGCGCCGTGCTTCGCTGTGCGTTCGTCGATCGCGATGAGCCGGCGATCGACGCGCTGATGCCGCGCTATCTGGAAATCTATCAGCGTCTGATGGGCGAACAGACCACCGCATTTGACGGCATCGACAACCTGCTGGAACGCATCGAAGCGCAGGGCATGCCCTGGGGCATCGTGACCAACAAGGCCGGTTTTCTTACCGACGACTTACTGGTGCGTATCGGTTGGGGTGGTCGAGCGTATGCGGTGGTTTCCGGTGATACGTTGCCAGTGAAGAAACCCGATCCTGCGCCGGTACTGCTGGCCTGTGAGCACGCGGGGATCAAACCGGCAAACGCTGTCTTCGTCGGCGATGACCGCCGCGACATCCAGGCTGGCGCCGCGGCAGGGCTCTATACCGTTGCTGTGAGCTGGGGCTATCTGGACGGTGGCGATCCGCACACATGGGGTGCCGATGCCGTGGTGGATCATCCGGCTCAGCTCGCCGAGCTGCTGCGGTTGCAAACGGTTACTGCCTGAGATGGTCGAGCTGGTCGAACAAAGCGCCAAGCTGCAAAGTTTCATCGACAAGTGGTTGGCGGTGCAGCCGCAGCAGCGCGTCGCGCTGGTCTTTGTCGATGGGCAACGCCACCCCGGACATATCGCGCTGGCTGCGTTGGAGCAAGAGCTGGTTGCCGCGGCCTACGGCATTCGCGAGCCGCAGGTCGCCGTGGCGAAGCTCAACTGGTGGGCGGAGGAACTGTCTGGAGCGGTAACTAGCGGCGGCCGCCATCCGCTGACCCAGGTGATCTTTGACGACGAGCGCGCCCATGACATCGCTGGCGAACGCTGGCTGGCACCCGTGCTTGCTGCGATGGCACAGTTGGAGCAGGGCACGGCGGCGGACTTTGCCACGCAGATAATCGCCGCGGCCCCGCTGCACGGTGCGTTGGCGGCGCTGGAAACGGCGTGGTGGTATGGCGCCGAGGCGTCGCCCGATCGCGCGGCACGCGTCGCCGCGCTCAATCACCTTCTGTATGCGCTGCTGCGCCTGGAGCAAGACGCCGATCGCGATCGCCTGCCACTGCCCATGGCACGGCTGGCGCGCCACGGCCTGAGTCGAGCCCAGCTGCGTGTGCCCGGCGATGCGCGCCAGGCAGCGATCAAGGCACAGCTGGACGATTTGCTGGCGAGTTGGCGCGAGTCATCCCGATTGCCCGGGCCGCTCAGCGTGTTTCGTGCGCTGGAGTCGCGCCATGGCCAGCAGCTGGCGCAAAATGCCGCAGGCGCGTCGGATTCGCTCGTTGCCTTGCAGTCGGGTCAGCCGCGCACTGGACTCGGCACCACGATTCAAGCCTGGAATGCAGCGCGTGCCTGGCGTCGCCAGATGGATTGACGGCAAGCGATGGCCGACGTTTTATCAGCAGGCTTTGGGGAACCTCTAAAAACCTACTGCGCTCGATAATTTGCGCGCCGGCGGTGCTCGGAATCCTCACATACTCCCCTGTATGCTCCGGTTCCTGCGCTCCGGCGACGCACAAATTCTCTTCGCTCGCTACGGTTTTTAGAGATTCCCTTTTGTTATTTGTTTGACTGAAAAGCAACGCTTTGACGTTGCGAAAGCACTCATGCAAGACGCACTGTTTCCAGCAAACCACTATTGCGCGACACCCGGCTTGCCCCAAGATTCAAAGCTTTCGCGGCGATCTGTTCGCCGATGTCAGGATTCACCCATGTCAAATCAAGAAAATACCGCCCGCCTCCTGCCCGACGTTGCCGTGCACGCGCAGCCGCATCTTGCCGGTGCGCTGGACTGGGTCGGCATGGCCGATATCCAGGTACCGGTGCATTTCGATGCCGGCGATGGCGAGGTGCATCGCGCCAGCGCCAAGGTCGGTGCCTTCGTCAATCTGAAGCGAGCGGACAAGCGCGGTATCCACATGTCGCGGCTTTATCTGCAAGTCGAGCAGGTGCTCAGCACACAGCCATTGACGGTCGATACGCTGCAGGTATTACTGCGCGGCTTCCTTGAGTCACACAAGGATCTCTCCGACCGCGCCTGCCTCAGCGTCAAGTTCGAGCAGCTGGTGCGTCGCCCTGCGCTGCGCAGCGACAACAGCGGCTGGCGCTCCTATCCGGTGACCATCGAAGCGAGCCTCACCGGAGATACCTTCCTGCTCGAGCTGGGTACCGAAGTGGTTTACTCCTCGACCTGTCCGGCCTCGGCGGCGTTGTCGCGGCAGCTGATCCAGGACCAGTTCTCAAAAGACTTCGATGCCGCCAAGCCGATCGATGCTGCCGCCGTGTTGGCCTGGCTAGGCAGCGAGCAGGGCATCGTCGCCACTCCGCATGCCCAGCGCAGCGTCGCCTGCCTGCGAATTCGTCCCAACGTTGGCTCGGGCCTGCATCTGATCGATCTGATCGACCGCGTCGAACATGCGCTGGGCACCCCGGTGCAGACCGCCGTGAAACGCGAGGACGAGCAGGCTTTCGCGCTGGCCAATGGCAGCAACCTGATGTTTTGCGAGGATGCTGCGCGGCGCATTCAGAAAGCACTGGATGCCGATGATCGACTCAGCGATTTCCATGTCCGTGTCGAGCATCAGGAGAGCCTGCATCCGCATGATGCGGTGGCCTATGCGAGCAAGGGCGTGGACGGAGGTTATGGCGCGACGCCGTGACTCGTCCTTCCTGCTTCGCTACGTTGGGTAAAGAATCCAGCTGAGTCTGAGCACGCTTTTCCTCCTCTCCCTGCCGGCGAGAGGATTGCGGTGATAGGTGGGTGATCGCGTGGCAACCTGATTTTTCGTATTTAAGAGTTTTTCGTGCCCCTTCGGAGCCCGAGTCTCTCTCTGCGGAGTTACTTACGGAGCCACGATCCCAGGCAACAACAGTGGATCGAGCCTTACGCCAAACCAGTTGAATCCCCAATGCAGATGCGGGCCGGTGGCACGGCCGGTCATGCCCGAGAGGGCAATGATTTGGCCCTGACTGACATGCTGGCCGACATGGACTTCGAGTTTGGACAGGTGCAGAAAGTTGGAGCTGAGGCCGAAGCCGTGGTCGAGCAGGATGGTGCCGCCGGTCAGGTAGAGGTCGGGCTGGGCGAAGGTGATGATGCCGGCGGCAGGCGCTCGGACGGGCGTGCCTTGCGGTACGGCGATATCCATGCCGGAGTGCGGGGCCTTCGGCTCGCCGTTGTAGATGCGCTGATTGCCGAAGCGGCCGCTGATGTGCCCCTGCACCGGCCAGCTGAAGCCACCGAGGAAATCTTCGCGATTATCGTCACGGTTGCGTGCGGTGGCGACGGCGGCCTGTTCGCGTTCGATCCGTGCAGCGAGTTCGGGTGGCGGGTTTACTGTCGCGGGCGGTACGCCGTTGACGCGCTCGATCGGCCAGTCGCGCGGCGTGATGGCTATGCGTGTGTTCTGTCGATGGCCATCGGATCCGACCACGCTCACCATCAGCGGGCCTTGTTCGTCGCGACCGGCACCGAAGACCGCCACACCGTCTTTCCCCACATGCACGGGTTTGCCCGCGACATTGAGCCGACTACCGGGTTTCAGCTGGACGACAACCAGGCCGCCCTGCGATAGCGTGCTGGGCAATCGGGTAGCGAGGGATACAGCGAGCGCGGGTGCGCAGAGACCGACGAAGAGCAGCAGCGCGAACCAGCGCGCCGGCCTCATCGATCGAAGGCCAGCCAGAGGCTGCTGGCGTCGATCACCTGCGCGCCCTTCACGCGGAGGTCAGCGTGGCAGCGGCGGCCTTCGTTGACAAATTCGGCGTTCTTGATCAGCCAGTCATGGGACATCAGGGGAGTCTCCTGGGCCGCGGCAGCGCGGGTAGTGAAAATGGTCGGGCACCGGGTCGTTGCCGCCCGTGCACAGCGGTTGGCAGCGTAACAGCCGCCAGCCGGACAGCAGACTGCCGCGCCACGGACCGAAGCGCAGCACGGCAATCCGTGCATAATCCGAACAGCTGGGATGGAAGCGGCAGCGCTGCCCAAGCAAAGGACTGATCCAGCGCTTGTACAAACGGAGCAACCACAGTATCAATCGGGTTGGGGAATTCACGTTACCGGCACGACGTACGGCGTCTAGTGGCTCGATTATTCCAGATGCATGCTTGCCGGTGGTGAACACTTTGAGCTATAACACCCGGCCGTCACGGCCGAAATGGTGAAGGGATATGGCAAAGACAACGCGTAGTGCAAATGCCACGAAGGCGCAGAAAGGAAAGATTTCGGCGAAGGCGCATGATGTCAAAAGCGGCGGGTCGAAAACAGTTGCCAAAAAGGGAGCAGCCGTGAAGAGCGCCACCAAGACACCCGCAAAGAAAACCCATGCTGCCAAGCCAGTCAAGAAAGCGGTTGTAAAAAAGGCGGCGCCCAAACCGGTAGCTGCCAAAAAGCCGGCAGCTAAGGTTGCTGTCAAGAAAGCCGTCGCCAAACCGCAACCAAAAAAAGTCATTCTGCCCAAGAAGCCTGTCCCGCCCAAGAAGCCCGTCGCCAAGAAAGCTGCAGTAAAAAAGGTAACAGTGAAAACACCCGCATCCAAAGCCGCACCTGCTAAAAAAGCCCCGGTCAGCAAACACGCTGTCAAGGCAGCGCCAGTAAAGCCAGCCGCCAAGCCGCTGGCTAAGAAAGCCGCTGCACCAGTCAAGCCGGCGGTGAAGACCTCGGCTCAACCTGCTGGCAAGCCGGTATCTGTCAAGGCGGCGCCAACCAAAACGGTAGTCGTCAAGCCGACAGAGAAGGCTGCTCCGGCTCCGGCTCCAAAAAGCGCATCCCCGGCATCCGCAACCAACCTTTTCAAAGGCAAGGTCGCGAGTGCCACCGCCATGGTGACACCGCGTGCAGCATCGGCTGACGCGCATCATGCTTCTTCCAACAAAAATCAGAAAAACTCGTCATCCTCAATGAATAAATTGGCTACGAAAAAACTCGATAACGGCGTTACCCGCGAAGACGGGCGCTATGCATTACCCGCGACCAGTGTGATTGTGTTGCCGAAGGGCTTCAAACCCTCCAGCAAAGAGGAGTACATGAATCCGGAGCACCTGGCCTACTTCCGCAACAAGCTTCGCGATTGGCGCGATCAGCTGGTGGAAGAGTCGCGCCAGACGATGGACAACCTGCGTGATGAAGTGCGTGATGTCGGCGACGAAGCTGAGCGCGCCACGCGTGAAACCGAAAACTCGCTGGAGCTGCGTACCCGCGACCGCTACCGCAAGCTGATCTCCAAGATCGACAAGGCCTTGCGCCGAATCGAGGATGGAAGCTACGGTTTCTGCGAAGAGACCGACGAAGAGATCGGCGTCGAACGTCTCGATGCCCGTCCGATCGCCACGCTGTCGCTGGATGCGCAGGAACGTCGCGAGCATCTGCAGAAGCAGATGGGCGACTGAGTAGTTCGTTGTTCCTTGCATAAAAAAAGCCCCGCCGATGTGTGGGGCTTTTTTTGCGTTGAGCCTGGCGCGGGTCTGGTTTCTGGAAAATATCCGTAGCAATTACACCGACTTCAGTTCCTGCGCGGCGTACTGCTTCAGCTGCGTCAACATCGCGGCCAGGCCATTGGAGCGTGTCGGTGAAAGGTGCTTGGCCAGCCCGATCGTGCCGATGAATTCCGGTTGGGTATCGACGATCTCCTGCGCCGAGCGATCGGAGTAGACCCGCAGCACCAGAGCGATGAGCCCCGATACAATGGCAGAGTCGCTGATTGCATCGAAATGCATGTTGGTCGCTTCACCGCTGGGTACCAGCCAAACCATCGACTGGCAGCCGTGCACGCGATGTTCTTCGGTTTTCCAGTTATCCGGGAAGGGCGGGAGCTGTTTGCCCAGATCAATCAGGTACTGGTAGCGCTCGGTCCAATCACCGAAAAAGGCGAATTCTTCGGCGATCT
The DNA here is from genome assembly GCF_014207185.1 of Rhodanobacter sp. A1T4. Taxonomy (GTDB): domain Bacteria; phylum Pseudomonadota; class Gammaproteobacteria; order Xanthomonadales; family Rhodanobacteraceae; genus Rhodanobacter. The sequence goes on along the minus strand of NZ_JACHCP010000002.1, from coordinate 239,254 downwards.
CGCGTTGTGCGTCGGCAGCGCTGGCGGTGACAGTCGTATTCATGTGTGGATTATCGCGCGCTTTGCGTGAATTCACGCGTGCGCTCGAATGCCTCAGGCTTTCACCACGCTCCAGCGCGTGCCCTGGGCGCCGTCCTCGATCACGATGCCCATCGCAGTGAGTTCGTCGCGGATGGCATCGGCTCGGGCAAAATCCCGGGCGCCTCGGGCGGCACGACGCTGCTCGAGCAGATCGTCGACGTGCGCGGCGTCGATATCGCTTTCGCCGCGCTTGAGCCATGCCTCAGGTTCTTGTTGCAGCAGGCCGAGCAGGGCGCCACCGCCGAGCAACGCTGCCTTGGCTTCGCCGTTTCCGCTGTGTCTGGCCTGATCCGCCAGCTGCGATAGCTCGGCCAACGCCTGCGGCGTGTTGAGGTCGTCGCACAGGGCGGCTTCTACACGCTCGGGAACAGGCAGATCACCGGCAGGTATCTCGATATGAGCCAGATCACGCAGCACGCGATACCAGCCGTCGAGCGTGCTGATGGCCTGCTGGATCGCGTTCTCGGACCAGTCCAGCGGCTGGCGGTAATGGCCGCGCAGCAGCAGCAGGCGCAGCGCCTCCGGCGGGTGCAGCTTCAGCAGCTCATGTACCAGCAGCACGTTGCCAAGCGACTTGGACATTTTGCGGCCATCGAAGGTCAGCATGCCGTTGTGCATCCACCAGCGCGCGAATGTCTTGCCGCCGTGTGCGCTGGTCGACTGCGCGATCTCGTTCTCATGATGCGGGAACAACAGGTCGACGCCGCCAGCGTGAATGTCGATGGTCTCGCCAAGCTGCGCGGCGCACATTGCCGAGCACTCGATATGCCAGCCTGGCCGGCCGCGGCCCCAAGGGCTGTCCCAGCCGGCAAGGTCAGGTGTGGAAGGTTTCCACAGTACGAAGTCGGCGGGGTTTTTCTTGTACGGCGCAATCTCGACCCTGGCGCCGGCGATCAGCTCCTCGGTGTCGCGGCCGGACAGCGCGCCGTAGGCCGGGTACGAATCGACATCGAACAGCACATGGCCTTCGGCCGCGTAGGCGTGGCCATTGGCGATCAGCGCTTCGTTCATCGCAATGATTTCGCTGATGTGGGCGGTGGCGTGCGGTTCCAGATCGGGTGGGGTGATGCCGAGTCCGGCCATGTCGTCGCGATAGGCAAGCGTGTAGCGATCGGTAATGGTGGCGATCGGCACACCTTCGCGCTGCGCGGCGGCGTTGATCTTGTCCTCGACGTCGGTGATGTTGCGGGCATAGACCACATTCGGGTAATGCCGACGAAGCAGCCTCGCCAGTACATCGAACACCACGGGGCCGCGCGCATTGCCGATATGCACGTAGTTGTAGACCGTGGGGCCGCACAGATACATCGTCACCCGTTTCGGGTCGAGCGGGGCAAACGGCTCGGTGCGGCGCGTCAGGCTGTTGTAGAGCGAAATCGGCATTGGCGAAAAGTCCGCAACGTGGGGCGTGTTTTGGCAGGGCAAAGTTAGCCCAACATCTTAACAAGATGTAAGTGGAACGGTTGCGAAACGTTAATTCTAAGCCTGTATTCAGCGTGAACTTGATGCAATGATCACAGGGAGCACACATCGCGCTCCACGTCCCGAGATTGGAGGTCGAAATGACCAGGTTATGGCTTTCCACGCTGGCATTGGCCTTGATGGTCACCAGCATTCATGCGCAGGACGTGCGTTATTCCGATCAACCACCGCCGCCGCCTCCGGGTACTCCCGGTCCGGGCCCCGGTCCCGATGACAACGCGCATTTTGGTTGGGCCGATGTGCTTCGCGCCGATCCGGTGCAGGGCATCGTGCGTACCAGCGTGCCGCAACAGCAGTGCTACAACCAGCAGGTGGTTCAGCACGATCCCGGTAACAGCGGCGTCGGTACGGTACTCGGCGCGGTGGTCGGCGGCGTGCTCGGTAGCACCATTGGCAAGGGTGGCGGCCGGGTTGCAGCGACGGTAGGTGGTGCCGTGGTCGGCGGTGCCGTGGGTAACCATGTGTCGGATCAGGGTGGCGATTACGCCACGACCCAGACCAACTGCCAGCAGGTGAATACGGTCAGCGATCAGCGTCGCATCATTGGCTATGACGTTGAGTATCGCTATCGCGGTGAGGTGTACACCTCACGCCTCAACTACGACCCGGGTGAGCGTTTGCGGGTTCGTGTGCAGGTGCAACCGGCGGATTGATCGGCCCGACAATCCATAGGTCGTTGCCAAGATCGCCGCCCTCGGGCGGCGATCTTCATTCGGGGCCTCGGATTTTTCTGTTGCAAGGCAGCGGAATTCTCGCCATCATGCGACTTCACCAGCTGGAATCTGCATGTCCGCAGCCGTCTATACCGCCACCGTACTTACCAGCGCCCGCGCGGCTGCTGGCATGACATCGCGTGCGCGCCGACCGTTGTATCGACATTCGGCCGGGTAGGCTGTCGCACGCGTTTCATGTGTATCGACGATAAAACCCGGCCATGTGCCGGGTTTTTTTGTTTTAGGAGTTAATTTCACGCAGGTCCATCTGCAAAGCCAAACCCGGCCATCCATGGGCCGAACCACACAATCAGACGCGGATCCGTCCGCAAGAGCACCGGCCGTCCATGGCCGGACATTTCAAATAGACGAGCCACAACCCATGTCCATCAGGCATTTCATTACCACCCAGGATTACAGTCGCGCCGAGATCGACGCCTTGCTGGTGCAGGCGGCAGAGTTCAAGCGTTCGCCGCACGGCCAGCAGCTGGCCGGCAAGTCGATTGCACTGCTGTTCTTCAACCCGTCGATGCGCACGCGCACCAGTTTCGAACTCGGCGCGTTTCATCTGGGTGGCCATGCGATCGTGCTATCGCCGGGCAAGGATGCGTGGCCGATCGAGTTCGAGGTTGGTTCGGTGATGGATGGCGACACCGAGGAGCACATCGCCGAAGTGGCGCGCGTGCTGTCGCGCTATGTCGACCTGATCGCGGTGCGCGCCTTTCCGAAGTTCCAGGACTGGGCGGTAGACCGGCAGGACAAGGTGATCAAGGCCTTCGCGCAGTACGCCACGGTGCCGGTGATCAATATGGAGACGATCACCCATCCCTGCCAGGAGCTGGCCCACGCACTGGCGCTGAAGGAGCATCTGGGCGATCTGCAGAACAAGAAGTACGTGCTGACCTGGACCTATCACCCGAAGCCGCTGAATACCGCTGTGGCCAACTCGGCCCTGCTGATTGCCACCAAGCTCGGTATGGACGTGACCCTGCTATGCCCCACGCCGGACTACGTGCTGGACGAGCGCTATATGGCGTTTGGCCGTCTGAATGCCGAACAGAACGGCGGCTCGCTGAAGGTCAGCCACAACATCGAGGAAGCTTATCGCGGCGCCGACGTGGTTTATGCCAAGAGCTGGGGTGCGCTGCCGTTTTTTGGCCAGTGGGAAAAGGAAAAACCCGTGCGCGAAGCAAGCAAGCACTTTATCGTCGACGAGGCGAAGATGGCGCTGACCAACAATGGCCTCTTCAGCCACTGCCTGCCGCTGCGCCGTAACATCAAGGCCACCGACGCGGTGATGGACTCGCCCGCCTGCATCGCCATCGACGAAGCCGAGAACCGGTTGCACGTGCAGAAGGCCGTGATGGCTTCGCTGATCGCGCAGCGCTAAGACTCTATCCATGTACACGCCGAAAACTTTCCGAGAGACAAACCCTGAAGTCCTGCATGGACTGATGCGGGCGTATCCGTTCGCCACGGTGGTAGTGCATGCGGCATCCGGATTCGTCGCCAATCATTTGCCGTTCGAAGTCGCGGGCGATGCCCTGCTGCACGGTCACGTTGCGCGTGGCAATGAACTGGCGCAAATGGATGGTGCCGAAGTGCTGGTGATCTTTCAGGGACCGGACGGCTATATCAGTCCGAACTGGTATCCGAGCAAGCACGAGACCGGTCGCGAAGTGCCGACCTGGAACTATGCCGTGGTGCACGTGCATGGCCGTTTGCAGGTGATCGACGATGCCGTATGGATGCGCCAGTTCCTGGAGACGCTTACCGATCGGCACGAGGCGATGCAGCCAAAGCCGTGGCACGTTTCGGATGCGCCGGCCGACCATGTCGAGAAATCCTTGAAAGCGATCGTCGGCATTGCGATCACGATCGAGCGTATCGAAGGCAAGTTCAAGCTGAGCCAGAATCATCCGGTGCGCAATCAGGCCGGCGTCGTCGACGGCCTGCGCCAGCGCGATGGCGACGGTGATGCCGAGCTGGCGCAGCTGATGGCCCATACCAAGGAGGGCAAATCATGACCGAAGGCATACTGCATCAGCATCGTTATCGTGTGGATGTCGACTGGACCGGCAATCGCGGTACGGGCACGCAAAGTTATCGTGGCTACGAGCGCAGCCACGATATCCGGGTGCCCGGCAAGCCGGTGCTGGCCGGATCGTCCGATGCCGCATTTCGTGGCGACGCTTCGCGCCACAATCCGGAAGACCTGCTGGTTGCCGCGCTGTCGTCGTGCCACATGCTGTCGTATCTCCATCTGGCAGCGACCTCCAAAGTCGTGGTGACTGCCTATAGCGATATCGCCGAAGGCATGATGGAAACCGACGCCGGCGGCGGCCGCTTCGTCGAAGTGGTGCTGCGTCCCACCGTGACCATCAGCACGACCAGCGACGCGGCGAAAGCCGAGGCTCTGCATGCCGAGGCGCACCACGCCTGCTTTATCGCCAACTCCGTCAATTTCCCAGTGCACTGCGAACCACGCATCGTGGTCGAACCTGCCTAGAACCCCATAGCCCCTTTCCCCATCAAGGATTCGCAAGTCATGAGCCAAGCCAGCGCCCACAAAGACATCGTCCTCGCCTTTTCCGGCGGCCTCGACACCAGCTTCTGCGTGCCTTATCTGCAGGAGCGCGGCTGGGCCGTGCACACCGTGTTCGCCGATACCGGCGGTGTCGATGCCGAGGAACGCGCCTTCATCGAGCAGCGCGCGGCCGAGCTGGGCGTCGCTTCGCATGTCACCGTCGATGGCGGCCTATCGATCTGGCAGGGCTTCGTCAAGCCGTTCGTGTGGGCGGGCGAGGGTTATCAGGGTCAGTACCCGCTGCTGGTCTCCGACCGCTATCTGATTGTCGAAGCCGCGCTAAAGCGCGCGGGTGAACTGGGCACCAAGGTCATCTCGCACGGCTGCACTGGCATGGGCAATGACCAGGTGCGCTTCGATCTGGCGGTGAAGTCGCTAGGTGATTACGAGATCGTCGCGCCGATTCGTGAAATCCAGAAAGAGCATACCCAGACCCGTGCCTACGAGCAGGCGTATCTGGAGGAGCGCGGTTTTGAAGTGCGCGCCAAGCAGAAGAGCTACACCATCAACGAGAACGTGCTCGGCGTCACCATGTCCGGTGGCGAGATCGATCACTGGAAGACACCCGGCGAAGGCGCCCGCGGCTGGTGTAAGCCACGCGCCGAATGGCCGTCCGAAAAGCTCAGCGTGACGCTGGGCTTCGAGAAAGGCGAAGCGGTGTCGCTTGACGGTAAAAAAATGGCCGGCGACAAGTTGCTGGTCAAGCTCAACGAGCTGTTCGCTGCTTACGGTGTGGGTCGCGGCATGTACACCGGCGACACCACCATCGGTCTCAAGGGTCGCATCGTGTATGAGGCGCCAGGCATCGTGTCGCTGCTGACCGCCCATCGCGCGCTGGAGGAGGCCGTGCTGACCAAGCAACAGAATCGCTTCAAGCCCGAGATCGCGCGCAAGTGGGTCGAGCTGGTGTACGAGGGTTTCTACCACGACCCGCTGAAGACCGATCTCGAAGCCTTCCTGGCTTCCAGCCAGAGCTGTGTCAACGGTGAGGTGGTGCTGGAAACCCAGGGCGCGCAGGTTACTGCGGTCGAGGTGCGTTCGCCGCACATCCTCAACGCCAAGGGCGCGGTCTATGCGCAGTCGGCCGACTGGGGCGTGGCCGAGGCCGAGGGCTTCATCAAGCTGTTCGGCATGAGCAGCACGCTGTGGGCCGAGGTCAACCGCTGATGAGCGCACTGCTCGATGCCACGGTCGAACATCTGAAGGCGCTGGTCGCCTTCGATACGCGCAATCCGCCGCGCGCAATCGGCACAGATGGCTTGTTCGATTATCTGCGCGCGCAACTGCCGGGTTTCACGTTGACGTTGACCGATTACGGTGCGGGTGCAGTGACCTTGCATGCCGTGCGCGGTGAGCCGAAATTTCTGTTCAACGTGCATCTGGACACCGTGCCCGATTCCCCGAACTGGACTGCCGATCCACATACGTTGCGTCTCACCGAAACCCGCGCCATCGGACTGGGTGCGTGCGATATCAAGGGTGCGGCTGCGGCGTTGATCGCCGTCGCTAATGCCGGCGACGGCGATATGGCGATGCTGTTTTCCACCGATGAGGAGGCCAATGATGCGCGCTGCATTGCTGGCTTTCTCAGCGAATCGCATCCCTACGAGGCGATCATCGTGGCCGAACCGACCAAGGGTGAAGCGGCGCTGACGCATCGCGGCATTCATTCGGTGATGATGCGTTTCGCCGGTCATGCCGGCCACGCGTCAGGCGAGCAGAAAGCCACCGACAGCGCCGTGCATCAAGTGATGCGCTGGGGCGATGCCGCACTCGATTTCGTCGCGGCACAATCGCACGAACGTTTCGGCGGACTCACCGGCCTGCGCTTCAATATCGGTCGGGTCGAAGGTGGCATCAAGGCGAACATGATTGCGCCATCGGCCGAGGTGCGTTTTGGCTTTCGGCCGCTGCCGACGATGGACCCGGATCAGCTGCTGCGCCTTTTCCGTACGCTGGTGGAACCACAGCCGGCCGAGTTCGACGAGACCTTCCGCGGCGCTTCGCTGCCCGCCGGCGACACCGCCAATGCCGAAGCCAACCGGCTGGCGGCGCGCGATCTAGCCGACGAACTGGAGATTCCCGTCGGCAACGCCGTGGATTTCTGGACCGAGGCGGCACTGTTTTCCGCTGCCGGTTACACGGCTTTTGTCTATGGCCCCGGCGACATCGCTCAGGCGCATACCGCCGACGAGTGGGTGACGCTGGCTCAGTTGCAGCATTACGCAGAAACCATTGATCGGATCATCAACCGTGCAAGCGCATAAAAACACCCGTCAAACCATCGTGCGCCTGCTGGAAAGCATGGGTAGCGCGAAGGAAATCCAGCAATACCTCAAGCGCTTTTCGCAACTCGATGCGAAGCGCTTTGCCGTGGTCAAGGTGGGCGGCGCCGTGCTGCGCGACGAATTGTCCGAACTCACCTCGTCGCTGACCTTCCTGCAGCAGGTAGGACTTACGCCGATCGTGCTGCATGGCGCAGGCCCGCAGCTCGATGAAGAACTTGCCGCCGCCGGCATCGAGAAGCAGACCGTCAACGGCCTGCGCGTGACCTCGCCACAGGCGCTGGCGATCGTGCGCAAGGTCTTCCAGCAGCAGAACTTGCGTCTGGTCGAGGCGTTGCAGTCGATGGATACGCGCGCCACCTCGGTGCCGTCGGGTGTCTTCACGTCGACCTATCTCGATCAGAATGTCTACGGCTTGGTCGGCAAGGTGCAGAGCATCAACCTCGCGCCGATCGAAGCGAGCCTGCGTGCCGGTTCCATTCCGGTCATCGCCAGTCTCGGCGAAACCGAGCAGGGGCAGATTCTCAACATCAACGCCGACTTCGCCGCCAACGAGCTGGTACGCGTGCTGCAGCCGTACAAGATCGTGTTTCTCACCGGTACCGGCGGGTTGCTTGACGACAAGGGTGCGGTGATCGATTCGATCAACCTCAGCACCGAGTTCGATCATCTGATGGCGCAGCCGTGGATCAACGGTGGCATGCGTGTGAAGATCGAGCAGATCGCCGATCTGTTGGGTGATCTGCCATTGACCTCGTCGGTGTCGATCACGCGGCCTGCGGAGCTGGCCAAGGAGCTGTTTACGCACAAGGGCTCAGGCACTTTGGTGCGGCGCGGCGAGCGCGTGCTCACCTTTGATTCGTGGGACGGTATCGACCTGGCGCGCATGCGCGTGCTGATCGAGTCGAGTTTCGGCCGCACGCTGGTGCCGGATTATTTCGAGCGCACGACACCGCGGCGCATCTACCTCAGCGAAAACTATCGTGCGGCGATGATTCTCACGAACGAGGAAGGGCTGGCCTACCTCGACAAGTTCGCCGTGCTCGACGACGCGCAGGGCGAAGGCCTGGGCCGCGCCGTGTGGCAGGTGATGCGCGAGGAAAATCCACAGCTGTTCTGGCGTTCGCGCCACGGCAACGTGATCAACCATTTCTACTACGCCGAATCGGACGGCTGCCTCAAGCAGGAGCGCTGGAAAGTGTTCTGGTATGGTTTGCCCGACTTCGGCACCATCGCCCGCTGCGTCGCGCACTGCGCCACGCGGCAGCCGACACTGCTGGATTAACACCATGACCTTGTCGAACAACGAAGCGCAAAAGAAATCCATCGGCATTGTCGGTGCACGCGGTCACACCGGCGCCGAACTGATCCGGCTGATCGCTGCGCATCCGTCGTTGGAACTGGCTTTCGTTTCGTCGCGCGAACTGGACGGCCAATCCGTGGCCGACCATGTGGACGGCTATAGCGGTGAGCTGCGCTATGCGAGCCTCGATGCGCAGGCGGTGGCAGGGCAGGCGGCTGATGTGGTGATCCTGGCCTTGCCCAATGGTGCGGCGGCATCGTACGTTGAAGCCATCGACGCGGCGCATCCGCAGACATTGATACTGGATCTGTCGGCCGACTATCGCTTCGACGAACGCTGGTATTACGGCCTGCCAGAACTGACACGCGACAAGTGGCATGGCCAGAAGCGCATCAGCAACCCCGGCTGCTACGCGACCGCGATGCAGCTTTCGATTGCGCCGCTGAAGGACCTGCTTGCCGCGCCGCCGGTGTGCTTCGGCGTGTCGGGCTATTCGGGTGCAGGCACCACACCATCGGACAAGAACGATCCAGAAAAGCTGCGCGACAACCTGATGCCGTATGCGCTGACCGGCCACATGCACGAGAAGGAGGCTTCGCGCCATCTTGGTGTGCCAGTGGAATTCATGCCGCACGTGGCACCGCACTTTCGTGGCCTCACTGTTACCACCAATCTATATCTCTCGCGCAAAATGACGCGCGAGGAAGTGCTGCAGCGTTTCCGCAACGCTTACGATGCGGAGCCGCTGGTGAGGGTTGTCGACGAGGCGCCGTGGGTTAGCCACATCGCGCATCGACATCATGCGGAGATCGGTGGCTTCGCACTCTCCGCCGATGGCAAGCGCGTGGTGATCGTCGCGACGCTGGACAACCTGCTTAAAGGCGCTGCCACGCAGGCGATGCAAAACATCAATCTTGCCATTGGCTGCGCCGAGCTGGCCGGCATCGATCCGGAGACGACTGGCCGACCGTGAAAGGGCATCGCTGCCCCTCACTGTCGTCCAAGTCAACTACCGGAGATTCATCATGCGCTTGTCCCGCTATCTATTGCCCGCCCTGAAAAACGATCCTGCCGAAGCGCAGATCGTCTCGCACCGCCTGATGCTGCGTGCAGGCATGATCCGTCAGGAAGCCGCCGGCATCTATGCCTGGCTACCGCTGGGTTTGCGCGTGCTGCGCAACGTCGAGCGCATCGTGCGCGAAGAAATGGACCTGGCCGGCGGAGTCGAGCTGCTCATGCCGACCTTGCAACTGGCCGATCTCTGGCGTGAGAGCGGCCGCTACGATGCCTACGGTCCGGAAATGCTGCGCATCACCGATCGCCACGAACGCGAACTGCTCTATGGGCCGACCAACGAGGAAATGGTCACCGAGATTTTCCGCAGCTATGTCAGCTCCTGGCGCAGCCTGCCGCTGAATCTCTATCAGGTGCAGTGGAAGTTTCGCGACGAGCAGCGTCCGCGTTTCGGCCTGATGCGTGGACGCGAGTTTCTGATGAAGGATGCCTATTCGTTTGATCTGGACGAAGTCGGTGCGCAGCGCTCCTATCGCCGCATGTTTGTCGCTTACCTGCGGATGTTCGCGCGAATGGGCCTGAATGCCATTCCAATGCGCGCAGAAACCGGCCCGATCGGTGGCGACTTGTCGCACGAGTTCATCGTGCTGGCACAAACCGGCGAGTCTGCCGTCTACTGTGATCGCGACGTACTCGATCTACCTGTGCCCGCATCGGATATCGACTATGCCGGAGATCTTCAACCGGTGATTGATGCATGGACCAAGCTCTATGCAGCGACCGAAGATGTGCATGATGCCGCGCGCTTCGAGCGCGAGGTGGCACCAGAAAACCGTGTGCATACGCGCGGCATCGAAGTAGGGCAGATTTTCTACTTCGGCACGAAGTATTCGCTTCCGATGAAGGCGACGGTGACTGGTGCGGACGGCGTGGCCCACCCGATCCACGGAGGCTGCTATGGCGTGGGCATATCACGCTTGATCGGTGCCATCATCGAGGCCAGTCACGACGAACATGGCATCGTTTGGCCCGCATCGGTATCGCCGTTCGACGTTGGTTTGGTCAACCTGAAGTCCGGCGATGCGCGCACCGATACCGCCTGTGAAACGCTGTACGCAAAGCTCCAGGCAGTCGGCGTGAGTGTGCTGTACGACGACACCGACGACCGTGCCGGCGGGAAGTTTTCCAGGATGGACCTGATCGGTCTTTCCTGGCAGCTCATCGTTGGCCCGCGTGGTCTCGACACCGGCGTGGTAGAGCTGAAGCAGCGCGCCAATGGTGAACGGCACGAGCTATCCATCGGGGCGGCATTGCAATTACTGACAGCATCGCATTCAAATCAAGCCAGCAACTATTCGGGCGGAAAAACCTCATGACTGATCTTCTATGGCAAAAAGCGGGCGTGGCGACGAATGCGCGAATCATGGCGTTTCTTGCCGGTGACGACGTGCTGCTCGATCGCGAATTTTTTCTGCACGACATCACTGCCAGCAAGGCGCATGTCGAAGGTCTGGCGAATATCGGTGTTGTAAGTGCCGACGAGGCGGCTGAATTGAAGCGCGAGCTGGATGCGCTGGCCGAGGATTTTCGCAGCGGATCGTTCGTACTGGACGATCGTTATGAAGACGGTCACTCGGCGATCGAGGCGCGACTGACCGAGCGTCTTGGCGATGCCGGTCGCCGCGTGCATACGGGTCGCAGCCGCAACGACCAGATCCTGGTCGCGACGCGCCTGTGGCTGAAGGACCAGCTAGCCACCTTGCAGTCGCATTGCCGCGCCATCGCGCAGGTATGTCTCGATCGTGCCGCACAGCCGGCGTTGCCGCTGCCGGGCTATACGCACCTGCAGCGTGCTGTGGTCTCGTCCACCGCGATGTGGTTTGCCGGTTTCGCCGAAGGCTTTATCGACAATGCACTGCGTGCCAGACAGACGTCCATCTGGATCGATGCCAATCCGCTGGGCACCGCGGCTGGCTATGGCGTCAATCTCAAACTTGATCGTGAGCACACTACGCAGGCGCTGGGTTTTGCACGGATGCAGGTTTCGCCGGTCTACGCGCAGCTCTCGCGTGGCAAGTTCGAGATGGCCGTACTGGAAGCCATTGCCAGTGCGCTGCTCGATCTGCGTCGGCTGGCGTGGGATCTGTCGCTGTTCACCACGGCAGAATTCAACTTCGTCAGCCTGCCATCGGAGTACACCACCGGCAGCTCGATCATGCCGAACAAGCGCAACCCCGATGTGGTGGAACTGCTGCGCGCCAGCTATGCCAGCGTGGCCGCGGCGCGTACCGAGATCGAGCAGCTGCTGTCGCTTCCCTCGGGCTATCAGCGCGACCTGCAGTTTTCCAAAGGCTCGCTGTTCCACGGTTGCCGGCATGGACTCAGCGCACTCGAACTGGTGCCCGATCTGCTGGCGCGTCTGCAGTGGAACGAAGCTCCGATGCGTGCCGCGATCGATCCGGCGATGTACGCCACCGATGTGGCGATCGAACAGGCAGCCGCCGGTGTGCCGTTCCGCGATGCGTACCGGGCCGCAGCTGAAACTGCGTCGTCCGCCGGTGCCGGGCGCACGCCGGAAGCTAGCCTCGCTGCACGCAGCTCGCCAGGTGCCGGCAACGATCTGCGATTGGACGAACTCGCTGCACGGCTGGCGCTGACAAGTATTGCACCATGAGTTCGAGCGTACCTCGTCGCACTGTCAGATGGCCGGGGCACGCATTGCCTGCCGAAGATGCGGATGGGGACGTGGGCGTCGCTTTGCATGCGCATCCGGCCAACAACTTCGATAGCCTGAGATTGCTCGCGGCCGGCATGGTGCTCTGTTCGCACCAGTTCGCGTTGACCGGCCGCCCAGAGCCTCGCGTCTTGGGTCTGATGAAGTTAGGCACGTTTGGTGTGCTGGTGTTCTTTGTGATCAGCGGATACCTGGTCGCGCAGAGCTGGGATCGTGACCCGCATCCGTTGCGCTTCGCCGCCAAGCGCCTGCTGCGGATCTGGCCCGGCCTGGCCGTAGTCACCTGTGTGGCTGCATGGTTGCTTGGTCCGCTGGTAACCGATGCATCACTGCGCGATTATTTTCACTCGCCGGTCACATGGGACTATTTCGCGCAGCTGGTTTTTGCCGTCCGGCTTCATCTGCCGGGTGTGTTCGAGCACAGTCCGTATCCAGCGGTAAACGGTTCGCTGTGGACCATTCCGATCGAAGTGCAATGGTATGGCGCCTTGCTTCTGGCAGGTGTGTGCGGATGGCTTCGGCCGCACATGCGTTTTTTTCTGCTGGCACTCGTGCTGCTCTACGCGAGCTATCTCTATCTCATTTACGACGTCCAGCACAATCCGAACGCAAGGTTTTTAGCACCGGATTTCGGTATCGAGTACGGCAGCTTCTTTTGCTATGGCGCGCTGCTTTATCTCTTCCAGGGAACGTGGTTCCGGCATCCCCTGCGCCTGTTCGTCGGGCTGATCATGCTGGCTGGTGTGCTATTGGCATGCCACCAAGGTTATGCCGGTCTTTACATGGTGCTGCCTTTTGTCGTGATTAGGGTGGGTACGTGGTCGACACCGGTGTTGCGGCGCTTCGGTCGTTATGGCGATTTCTCGTATGGCATGTATATCTATGCCTTCATGATCCAGCAATGGCTGACGTGGCTTATGGGACCAGGTCACCCTTACTGGCTGGGCCTGCTTGCTTCGATGCTCTGTACGCTGGTTTGTGCAGTGCTTTCGTGGCACCTGGTTGAACGTCCCGCGTTGAATCTGAAGCGCCGCCTGCCAGGTGCCACGCTTCCTGCAGGCGATATTCCGGACATATGGCAAGAGCATGTCTTGTCAAAGGACACTCTGCCGCCGGTTCGCACGGGCGAACAATTGGTATCACCTGGGAACAAGGATTCATGAGTCCGCGCAGCGTGCTTCGCGAACAGCCGCTGCCGGGTGATCAGTCACAAGTCCCGTTCAGAGCAATGAAAAATCTCAGTGCCACCGAAGGTGATTGCGCTCATCCAGTTCGCCATATATTGGTGTCATCAATATTCTCATCTCTCTAATCTGGTAGGCGTATGAAAAAGACCATATGGATATGTGTAGCTTTTCTCTTTAGCAATATGGCTTTTGCGCAGCATCAAACGCCAGCCACGCCGCCCACGAATCCCTTTGTCCTGAGCGCTGCACAGAAGGACAAGCTGTTGGCCGACTGGCCACAACTGGAAAGGTACCGTGGCGAGAACGCAGCGCTGCCATCGCCGAGGAAAGGCGATGGGCGAGTTATCTTTATGGGTGATTCGATTACTGATATCTGGCGTGGTCGAGATTTCTTTCCGGGAAAGCACTACATCAACCGCGGCATCAGTGGGCAGACCACAGCGCAGATGTTGATCAGGTTTCGTGCTGACGTCATTGCGTTGAAACCTCGCGTAGTGGTGATTCTCGCTGGCACGAACGATATTGCGGACAACACCGGGTCGTATTCACTGCAGATGATTGAAGACAACCTCACATCCATGGCCGAACTAGCGCGTGTCAACGGCATCAAGGTTGTGCTGGCCTCCATAACGCCGGTCAATGATGACTACTTTCCTCTGACAACGGGTCGGCCACCGCAAAAAATCCATGCACTTAATGACTGGATCAAGGGTTATGCACGTCGCCAGCATTTCGTTTATCTGGATTACTACGATGCGCTGCTTGGCCCGCACGACATGTTGAAAAGGGATTTTTCCGGCGATGGTATACATCCAAATCCAGCTGGTTATGCCGTAATGGCGCCGTTGGCACAACGAGCGATTGATAGAGCACTGATGAATCCTTAAATGGGCCAACGCACACTCAGCGTTGAATTGAAGCGGAATAATTTGAAGGGAATACGGCATGAGCGCGGACGTGGAATGGCTCGAGCAGGCATTGCCGCACTGGCGTCGTGCCGTGCTGAAAGTGGGTAGCAACCTGCTTGCTGCCGACGGTGGCGGCTTGACTTCGCGTTATGCAGAAGCCTTGGCTGGTTTCATTGCCGCCAGTCATGCCGCTGGTCGTCAGGTGGTGCTGGTGTCTTCCGGCGCGGTAGCGGCTGGGCGTGTGCTGCTGCGTCAGCATGCGGCCGATGGCAGTGGTCTAGCGGCGAGACAGGCGCTTGCCGCCTTGGGCCAGGCGCCGATGATCGCGCTGTGGCAATCGTTGTCTGCACGGCCAGTAGCGCAGGTACTGCTCACCCATGATGATCTGCGCAACCGTCGCCGCTACCTCAACGCACGCGCTACGCTGCGTGAGCTGCTTGTGCTCGACGTGTTACCGGTGGTGAACGAGAACGACACAGTGGCAGTTGACGAGTTGAAACTCGGCGACAACGACAATCTCGCGGCAATCGTTGCCGCATTGGTCGATGCCGACCTGTTGCTGATCGCCTCGGATGTCGATGCGCTATACAGCGCCGATCCACGTCGTGATCCGGCAGCCAGGCCGATCGCACATGTGCCTGCGTTGACACCATCGATCCTGGCGATGGCTGGCGGCAGTGGCAGTGCGGTTGGCACCGGTGGCATGCGCACAAAGCTGGAGGCAGCGGCGAAAGCCGCCGTAGCGGGTATTCCCACGGCACTGTTCAGCGGTCGCGATGCGGAGACTGTGCAAGCACTTCAGCATGGTCGGTTGCACGGCACGCTATTCGCCGCTGCCAGCAGTCCCATGCAAGCCCGCAAATACTGGTTACGGCATGCGCCGGCCGCAATGGGGCGCATCCGCATCGATGCGGGTGCTGCCCATGCACTGACCGGCGGGCGTGTTTCGCTGTTGCCGGGTGGCGTGCTCGGTGCGGAAGGTGAATTCCACCGCGGCGATCTGGTGGAGATCGTCGATATGGCCGAGCGACCGGTCGCTCGCGGCCTCTGTCAGTACGGCGCTGCCGAGGTGCGTCGACTGGCCGGTCGGCACAGCCGCGAGATCGAGGGCCTACTCGGTTACAGCTACGGCGCCGAGGTAGTGCATCGCGATGATCTCGCTACAGTGAACGACATGGGAGCCGTCGCATGAGCGGAATTCGACAGCAGGCACTTGCCTGCCGCGATGCCGCGCAGGTCGTCGCTGCGCTCGGCAGCGAGGCCAAACGCGCGCTGCTGCGTGACATGGGGACGGCGCTGGAAGCGAAATCCGGCGCGGTGCTGGTTGCGAACGCACGTGACATGCAACAGGCAGAGGAAAAGGGGGTACAGGGCGCCATGCTCGATCGCCTGCGGCTGGATGAGTCACGCGTGGCTGCCATCGCCAATGCGTTGCGCGAAGTAGCTGAACTACCTGATCCGGTAGGTGTGGTGACGCGCCGTGAGATACGCCCTAATGGACTCAGCATTGAGCGTGTGCGCATCCCGCTCGGCGTGGTGGCGATGATCTACGAGGCAAGGCCCAACGTTACCGCGGATGCCGCGGCGTTGTGCCTGATGGCAGGCAATGGCGTGATCCTGCGCGGCGGCTCTGAGGCGATCCACTCAAACACGGCGATTGCAGCGGTGCTGAAATCAGTACTGGAAGCGCACGGTGTGCCAACTGCCGCGCTGACCATGGTCGCGGATCTGCAGCGCGAGACAATGATCGAGCTGCTGCAACTCACCGATATCGTCGACCTGGCGATTCCGCGTGGCGGCGAGGGGCTGATCCGTTTTGTCGCCGAGCATGCACGCGTGCCGGTAATCAAGCACTACAAGGGCGTTTGCCATCTGTACGTGGATCGCGCGGCCGACCTTGCTTTGGCGCTCAATCTTTTGATTGACGGCAAGACTACGCGACCTGGCGTCTGCAATGCGCTGGAAACTCTGCTGGTGCATGCGGACATTGCCGAAAGCTTTTTACCGCTGGCGGCGGCAGCGTTAAGTGAGCGTGGCGTCGAACTGCGTGGCTGCGAGCGCAGTCGCCAGTGGGTGCCTGCCATGAAGTTAGTGACCGACGACGACTATGCCGCCGAGTTCCTCGACCTGATTCTCGCCGTGCGCATTGTCGACGATCTCGATGAGGCCATCGCGCACATCCAGCGCCATGGCTCCGATCACACCGAGGTCATTGCCAGCGCCGACGAAGCCGCGGTGCAGCGTTTCGTGCATGCGCTTCGCTCAGCGGTGGTGATGGTCAACGCCTCCTCGCGCTTCTCCGATGGTGGCCAGCTCGGCCTCGGCGCCGAGATCGGCATTTCCACCACCCGCCTGCACGCCTACGGTCCTATGGGTGCCGAGTCGCTCACTATCGAGCGTTTCGTGGTGCGTGGCCACGGCCAGGTTCGGCATCCGCACAACCGTGGGTGAGTGTCGGTAACCGGCCATGCACCGGCATCTTTCGGCCGACCACTCGCGCGAAATACGGAACTGAACAAGCTCGACAGAAAAAGGTTGGCTCCGCCGACTGCCTTGAAGGTTGTGGAGATGCCGTAACATGGCGTGGTTGATGCATGCTGGTTTACCAGGCCGTCGGCGGTGGATCGCTTGGCCTCGGTGAAATCGGCATCTCTGCCGCTCGCTTGTATGTCTTATGCGTCGTACGGAGGTGTGCAGAGGAACCGTCAATACCAGGGGGGAATGTGCGATCAGTTCACTTTGTTTCGGGTCTGCCGAGGTCATATTCGACACCGACCGGCTCTGGTGCAGCAAGCCGTGCCTGCTGGCGCGATCCGCAATTCAACCTGCGCGGGGGTAAGGGTAGTGTGAGTGCGCCGGTCGGCGATGCCTGCGCCGGCAACGGCGATCGCCAGGCAAGCCATGCCACCTTGTTGAGAGTCTGTCCAAGGACGACGTAATGCCTATCGACAAAGTTGGAACCGGGAGAAATTGGCATCGCCTATTGATCCCCGTACGCAAAATGTTCACTGCTGCCTTGAAACACTGCCCGCACAAATCCGGGAAACGCGGCTAGCCATGACCATGCTGACGGATTTCGATAGGCCAGCTCGCGCGGGACTGACGCGGATGGTTGCCGCCATTGTGGTGGGCAATGGCTTTATCGCGTACGACTTCACGATCTACAGCTTGTCGGCGGTGACGATCGGCACGCTGTTCTTTCCGTCCCGTAATCCCGTCTCGTCGTTGTTGCTGTCACTCGCTACGTTCGGCGCCGGTTTTGTGATGCGGCCGCTCGGTGCGGCGATCATTGGACATATTTCCGATAGCCGAAGCCGCAAGACGGGCATGATGCTTTCGCTCATGTTGATGACGATTGCGACGTGGATGATCGCGTGCATGCCGACCTATGCATCGATCGGTCCGGCGGCGACGGTGCTGATGGTCGTCGCGCGATTGATGCAGGGGCTGGCTGCGGGCGGAGAGATTGGTCCAGCGTCGGCATCGTTGATGGAGGCGGTGGCACACGAGCGTCGCTGTTTCATCGTCAGCTGGCGCGGTGCCAGTCAGGGAATGGCCGCATTCACGGCGGCGCTGATTGCGGCGAGCACGACGGCGCTCCTCTCTCCAGCGACCATGCAGGAGTGGGGCTGGCGCATACCTTTTATGATTGGTGGGCTGATCGGTCCGGCAGGCTGGTATTTGCGTCGCCGCATGCCGGCGATCGCCGAGCAATCCAGCAGAAAACTCATGTTCAGGCCGCTGTTTGCCGAGCATGCGCGCACGCTTGTGTACGGCGTGCTCATGATGGCGGCACCATCGGCGAGCTTTTATGTTGCGGTGTTCTACTTGCCGAGTTACCTGGTCCAGACACTGCATTGGCCCGCCACGATCAGTCTGGTGACAGCCTGTCTGTCGGGTCTGATCATTCTGGTGATGACGCCGCTGGTCGCCGTTATCGCCGACCGCTACGCGAGTCGAAAGACAGTTCAGTACG
Source organism: Rhodanobacter sp. A1T4 (assembly GCF_014207185.1). GTDB lineage: Bacteria > Pseudomonadota > Gammaproteobacteria > Xanthomonadales > Rhodanobacteraceae > Rhodanobacter. The sequence goes on along the minus strand of NZ_JACHCP010000002.1, from coordinate 220,984 downwards.
TCATGTTCTCGGTATCCCTGATGGCGACCTATCCCGCGTTCCGGATGTTGACCCAGGGCGTCGGTCATATCGGGGGGCTGCTCATCATGGCGGCCTACGTGGCGCTTTCGCTGAATAACGCCGGCGCAGGATCGGTGCTGATGCTTGAGGCGTTCCCACGACATCAACGAGCGGCGGGGCTTTCGGTGATCTATAGCCTTGGCGTGGTGATTTTTGGCGGATTTTCGCCGCTGCTGGTGACCTGGCTGATCCATCTCACCGGCGACACCATGATGCCTGCGTGGTATCTGATCGGCGCCACGGCGACTACGCTGTATGCGTTGAATCGGTTTCCCGAGAATAGATATGCACGAGTCGCGACCTCTGGCGTCAGTGCGGATTGATCAGCGCGCCGCGAGCGTTTGCTGAAGGGCGATAGCCTGAGCCCGCATGTCTTTGGGGCTCATGCTGAAGGCCCGACGAAAAGCACGGGTAAAATCCGAGGCGCTCTTGAAGCCCAGCCCGTAGGCAATCTCGATCACCGGGAGGTGGGTAAAGCGCACCAGCTCATCGGCCGCGGTTCGCAATCGGCGATAACGGATATAGGTGCCCAGGCCACCTTCGTACTCGAACCAGCGGTAAATCGTGGCGCGTTTCAGCTGCAGCGCATTGACGACATAGGTAGGCGTGAGATCGCTCTGGTGCAGATTGGCCTCGACGAAGCGTCGCACCTGACCGATTACGGCGGTTTGCACCGCGGCACGATGGTCGCCGGCCAGATGAGACGTTTTTCGAAATCCAGCGACGAGAAGTTCGGCACTGGCGCGCAATGCGTCGAAGGCATCGGTGGCGTCAAGCCTGGATATCTCGTTGCCGATGGCTGCCATGTGATCCCAGACAAGCCGACCAAGTAGCGTATCCATTGGCAGTGCGCGGCCGTGAATCGATTCGCTATCGGGCAAGCCCGCATCCACGATGGCGCGCGGCACGAACAGCGTCAGAACCCGGCATGCCGGCCGGTCGACGCGAAACGGCTGACTCATGTCAAACGCGATGATGCTCTTCGACTCGCTGGCCGTGCTGCGCCTGTGGCGCATGCCGGTCACATTGCCAGTGCTGCCTTCCAGAAAGAGATGAAAAGCGTAATCCCGGCGCGCGTCCGTGGAAACGCGTGCCACCGAACGCTCAAGCACCATCGAGTCCGTGCGGCAGTCGGTAAAGACCAGCCCGTCAACCGCGTATAGATCGATGTTCGCGCTAAACCCGCCGGTCAGCTGGGTGGACGATGGCGGTACGTCGACCACGTGGCCGACTCGCTGGCGCCAAGCCAGTACCTGCGCGTCGGTACCTAGCGCGTGTGTGCTGAAGCTGCTGGTCGCGGTGTACGCGAGCTGTGTGTCTTCATCGACAGGTCGACGCGCGATTGATGTTTGGGTCATAGGTACCGTCGAGGAAAAAGCAACCGATCCAGCCTTGATGAAAGGTCGAGCAAGCAGCATGCCAACGATCGCAAGTCATTGAACGAGCGTTTTCGCGAAGCGCTGTCCTGGTTTTGGTGAAACGCAAATGCCGGTATGTCCTGCTCCTGTACTCGCAAATCGGTTGTGACGACGCACAGCGTCGGGTCACGCCCACCCACGCAACTTTCGCCCTGGAACACGGGCGAAAGTGAGCATTGCCTCGAAAGACCCTGCTGACCGGACACGGCGGATTCTGGCTGGCCTGGATCCATTTTTTATCCCGGCATCTGATTTTTATAAGCATAAACGGCAAATTTTTGGAAGTGAGACGCACGGTCAATAGGTGCCAAATTTTGTGACCATACTCACAAAAAATGACATCAAGTTAACCCTGGCCCCTACCGTGACCTGTCGAAAAAGCTTGCGCAGGAGAGTTTTGCTTGCCGGGCAGGCGAGGTTTACCTGGACAGGGTGGACATCGCCCGCACCAGCAAGGCGTGAACAGGTGTTGGGTGAAGTTCAACGGGCATAAGCCAGTTTTTTTCGTTCAACGTGCCAACGGATAAGACGTCGGCAGAGGGGAAATATGGAGCATCAATTTCACTTTGTTTCGGGTCTGCCGAGGTCGGGTTCTACCCTTCTGGCGGGGCTGCTGCGCCAAAATCCGCGTTTTCATGCCGGCATGAGTGGCCCCGTCGGCGGGCTGTTCAATACTCTGCAAGGCGAGATGAGTGGCCGCAACGAGTACTCGGTATTCATCACCGATGCCCAGCGCCGACGCCTGCTGCAGGGCCTGTTCGAGGATTACTACGGCGAGGAATTCACCGCCGAGGTGCTCTTTGATACCAACCGGATCTGGTGCAGCAAGCTGCGCCTGCTGAAAGAGCTGTTTCCGACGGCCAAGGTCATTGCCTGCGTGCGGCACATGCCGTGGATCATCGACAGCATTGAGCGGTTGGTGCGCAAGAACGCGTTCCAGCCCTCGTCCATCTTCAACTACCAGCCCGGTGGCACGGTTTACTCGCGCGCCGAGGGCCTCGCCAACGGCGACGGCATGGTGGGCTTTGCCTATAACGCACTGAAAGAGGCGTATTACAGCGAAGACACCGCCAATCTGATGTTGCTGCAGTACGAGACGCTGACCAGCGATCCGGCCAAGGCCGTGAAGGCGATCTACGACTTCATCGGCGAACCGGCCTTCGCCCACGGCTTCGACAACGTCAGTTACGACGCCAACGAGTTCGACCTGCGAGCCGGCACGCCCGGCTTGCATACGGTGCGCAACAAGATCGAGGCGCACGCGCGCCGCACGATCCTGCCGCCGGACGTGTTCTGCCGTTTCGAGAACGACGCCTTCTGGCGCGAGCCGCAACTCAACCTGCGCGGGGTGCGGGTGGTCTGAGCACGGCCAATCGCCGATGACTTCGTCGACAAAAATTCTGTTTCTACAAATTCGATCCGGGCAGGGCGATGCACTGGATCACAGTCATAACTAGCAAGCCATTTCATTTAGTAACACCACAGGGGGCTCCACCATGAATCGCATCTACCGCATTGTCTTCAACCGCACGCTCGGCGTGCCGCAAGTGGTTTCCGAATTGGCGAGTTCCTCACAGGACGGTGCTGGCTCCAGTTCAACGAGTCGTATTCGAGGATTCATTCGACATCCTCTGATGCTGGCTTGCGCGATGGCGTTTGCTCTGGCTGCCGTGACACCCACTGAAGTGCGTGCAGACGGAGGCAATGGAGGACGCGGAAACGGCGCTAGCGGTGGTGCTGGTGGCACGGGAAGTAATCCGGTCGGCCAAGCCGGCGCAACGAATCTTTCGGGCCCGTGGGATTATGGCGGCGGCGGCGGCGGCGGCGCTTCGTACTTTAGCGGCATATTGCTCGGTCAAGGTGCGGCCGGGGGCAATGGAGGTAACGGCGGAGCAGGGGGCGCTGGTGGTGGCGTCGGTGGCGCCTATTCGTCCACCACCATTCTTGCCGTAAGCAAGAGCGGCGGCGTGGGCGGTGCCGGTGGCAACGCGACTAATAATGTCGGCGGATTTGTCGACGGCGGCGGCGGCGGCGGCGGCGGCGGCGGTTTTGGTGTCGTAAGCACCGGCGGCAATTTTTCCGTGGGCGCTGGTTTATCGGTGACCGGTGGCGCTGGCGGAATGGGTGGCGCCTGGGGTGGCAATGGCGGAGAAGGCGGCGGCGGTGGCGGCGGCCAGGGCGGCGGCGGCGTGCTGCTCTCGAGTACCGGCACGACCTTCTCCAACAACGGCACTGTCACGGGCGGTGCAGGCGGTGCAGGCGGTTCAACCGGTTATGAAACAGGTGGCTCAGGTGGTGCCGGTGGCGCTGGAGTAGTGTTTACGAATGCCGCGGGTGGCAACCTAGTCAATACAGGGGTCATTAGCGGTGGCGCAGGCGGTTCAGCCGGAAATAATAACGGCGGTGCCGGTGCCGGTGCCGGTGGCGTTGGAATTACGGGTAGCAGCCTCTCGATCGTCAACAGCGGCACCATCAGCGGTGGCTTCGCCAATGGTGGCAGCGGCGCGCAAGCCGATGCCATCTTGTTCAGTGGCATCAACAACACCTTGGATTTGCAGACCGGCTCCGCTATCAACGGCGCAATCGAACTCGCTTCCGGCAGTACCGCCACGATTGCTGCCCAAGACAGCAGTCTGGGCCTGAGCAATGCCATAGAACTCGACAGCAGCACATCCGCACTTACCGTCGACACCAGCACGGACAATCTCACTGTGTCCGGCGTGATTTCTGGTGCGGGTTCATTGACCCAGAGTGGTAATGGCGTACTGATACTCGCAGGAGCTGATACTTATAGCGGAGGCACCACCATCAGTGCCGGCACCCTGCAGGTGGGCAGTGGTGGCACTACGGGTTCCATCACGGGTAACGTTGCCGATAGCGGTGCTTTGGTGTTCGACCGCAGCGATGCAGTGACCTACGGCGGCGTGGTCAGCGGCACCGGCGCGCTTTATCAGAACGGTGCAAGCGAGCTGGTACTGACTGGCGCCAACACCAATACCGGCGGTAATGTCATCCAGTCCGGCACAATGCAGATCGGTAACGGCGGCACCACTGGTTCGATCGTGGGTGATGTGACCGACAACGGCACGTTGGCCTTTGACCACTCCGACGACGTGACCTTCGACGGTGCGATCACTGGCGCCGGCAATCTGACGCAGTCGGGTACCGGCGTGCTCACGTTGAGCAACGGCACCAGCAGCTACAGCGGTCTTACCACGGTCAGCGCCGGTACGCTGGCGCTGACCGGTGATGCCAGCATCGCCGCATCCAGTGGTTTGGTCGACAACGGCACGTTTGATATCAGCGCTACCAACAACGGCGCCACCATCGCTTCGTTGAGCGGGAGCACCAGTGGTGCGGTGTTACTCGGCGGCCAGTCGCTGACGTTGTCCAACGCCAACGATACGTTCGGTGGTGCAATCAGTGGCACGGGTGGTCTGACGCTTTCGGCTGGCAATGAAATGTTGACCGGCACGAATACCTACACGGGCGACACGGCGATCAACGGCGGCACGCTGGCGATCACCAGTGGCGGCAGTGTGACCAGCACCGGGAATGTTATCGACAACGGTACGTTGATCGTGGACGGCGCCGGGTCGAGCATCACCGCAACCGCCGGCGGCACGCCGTTTCAGGTGGGCAGCACCGGCACCGGTAGCCTGACGGCGAGCAATGGCGCGTCGGTCAATAGCACGGGCGAACTCAACATCGGCCAGAACGCCGGCGATACCGGCACGGTCACCGTCACCAGCGGCGCAAATGTCACCGCGGCTGCGAGCATCAATGTCGGTAAATACGGCAGCGGCGCGCTGACGGTTTCCGATGGCGGCTCGGTCGACAGCAGTTTCCTCTCGATCGCCGACCAGGCCGGTTCGACCGGCGCGGTGACCGTGACGGATGCAGGTTCATCGGTGACAGTTGAGCCAGGCGGCCAGATCGTGGTTGGCAACCATGGCGGCAATGGCACGCTGACCATCGCCAGCGGTGCTTCGGTGATGGGCGACAGCGTGTCGATTGCGGCGGATGCAGGCTCGATCGGTGTGCTGAACATCGGTGCGGCCGCAGGCAGTGCGGCGACGGCGGCGGGTACGCTGGATACCGGTGCCGTCACTTTCGGCGCGGGTACGGGTTCCCTGGTGTTCAACCACACCGATCCCGGCTACATCTTCGATCCGACGATCAGCGGTAACGGTGCAGTCAATGTGCTGGCCGGCACGACCATTCTCACCGCAGGCAATACCTACACCGGCGTCACCAACATCAGCACCGGCGCCACGCTGGCACTGTCCGGCACGGGCAGCATTGCCAATTCCAGCGACGTCATCGCCAACGGCACGTTCGATATCAGCAACACGACCAACAGCGCATCCATCGTGTCGCTGGACGGCAGCGGTAATGTCAACCTGGGCACGCAGTCGTTATCACTGACCAACGCCAGCGGTACGTTCGCTGGCGTCATCAGCGGCAGCGGTGGCCTCAGCGTCGCAGGTCCCATTGAAATCCTGTTGGGCGAAAACACCTATACCGGCAGTACGACGATCGGTAACGGTACTGATCTGCTCATCGGCGATCAAGGGACGACCGGCTCCATTGTCGGTGACGTGACCAACGACGGTTACCTGCTTTTCGACCGCAGCGATGCCATCACGTACAACGGCGTGGTCAGCGGCAGCGGCGGGCTCTATCAGTACGATGCCACGGGTACCCTCACGTTGACGGGTGCCAGCACGTTTACCGGAAATGCCGCGATCTTCGGCGGCACGTTGGCACTGAGCGGCAACGGCAGCGTTGCGGACGCGTACAACGTCATTGACTACGGCACGTTCGATATCAGCAATACGACCAACGGCGCATCGATCACCTCGCTGAACGGTAACAGCAGCGGCAACGTCAATCTCGGTGCACAGACACTGACGTTGACCAACGCATTCGATGAGTTCGACGGCAGCATCGCCGGCAGCGGCGGCCTTACGGTAGGCGCGGGCACCGAGACGCTGGGCGGCGCCAATGCCTACACCGGCAGCACGACCATCAACACCGGCGCTACGCTGGCACTGACCGGCACGGGCAGCATCGCCAACTCCAGCGATGTCATTGCCAACGGCACGTTCGATATCAGCAACACGACCAGCGGCGCGTCCATCGTGTCACTGGACGGCAGCGGCAATGTCAACCTGGGGACACAGTCGTTATCACTGACCAACGCGAGCGGCAATTTCGCTGGCGTCATCAGCGGCAGCGGCGGCCTCAGCGTCGCAGGCCCCATTGAAGTTCTGACCGGAGACAACACCTATACCGGCGTTACGACGATCGGTAACGTCACAGATCTGCTCATCGGCGACCAGGGGACGACCGGTTCCATTGTCGGGGACGTGACCAACAACGGTTATCTGCTTTTCGACCGCAGCGATGCCATCACGTACAACGGCGTGGTCAGCGGCAGCGGCGGGCTCTATCAGTACGATGCCACAGGTACCCTCACGTTGACGGGTGCCAGCACGTTTACCGGAAATGCCGCGATCTTCGGCGGCACGTTGGCACTGAGCGGCAACGGCAGCGTTGCGGACGCGTACAACGTCATTGACTACGGCACGTTCGATATCAGCAACACGACCAACGGCGCATCGATCATCTCGCTGAACGGTAACAGCAGCGGCAACGTCAATCTCGGTGCACAGACGCTGACGTTGACCAACGCATTCGATGAGTTCGACGGCGTCATTGCCGGCAGCGGCGGCCTCACGGTAGCGGCGGGCGGCGAGACGCTGGGCGGCGCCAATGCCTACACCGGCAGCACGACCATCAACACCGGCGCTACGCTGGCACTGACCGGCGTGGGCAGCATCGCCAACTCCAGCGACGTCATTGCCAACGGCACGTTCGATATCAGCAACACGACCAGCGGCGCGTCCATCATGTCGTTGGACGGCAGCGGCAATGTCAACCTGGGTACACAATCGTTGTCACTGACCAACGCCAACGGTACGTTCAGCGGTGTGATCGCGGGCAGCGGAGGTTTGGTTGTTGCTGGTCAGCAGGTTCTTGACGGTGTCAACACCTATACCGGTGCGACGACCGTCCAGGGCGGCACGCTGCTGATCGGTGACAGCGCCAACGCGGCTGCATCGATCGCTGGCGATGCCAGCGTAGATAGTGGCGCAACGCTCGGCGGCTTTGGTTCGGTGAGCGGGAACGTGGATGTCGCGAACGGTGCGCATCTTGCTCCGGGTAGCAGCGGCAGCATCGGTACGCTGACAGTCAACGGTGACCTGACCGTCGCGCAGGGCGGCGTGCTCGATTACGAGTTCGGCGCCCCGGGTGCGGGTTTTGCTACGGCTGGCACCGGCGATCTGGTCAATGTCGGCGGCAACCTGACGCTGAATCGCGCGACGCTCAACGTCAATGCCGATCCTGACTTCGGCTCGGGCCTGTACCGACTGTTCAACTACAGCGGCACGCTGACCGAAACCAATGGCGGCATCACGTTCGGAACGGTGCCGGCCGGCGACACGCTGGTGATCCAGACGCTGACGACGGACAAGCAGATCAATCTGGTCAACACCGGTGGCCAAGTACTCAACATCTGGAACGGCAACGGCCTGGCGTCGCCCACGCAGATGGGCGGTGGTACGGGTACGTGGTCGGCAACCTCGTCAAACTGGACCGACGTCAATGGCGACGTATCGGCGCCGATGATCCCACAGCCGGGCTTCGCGATCTTCGGTGGCGCCGCGGGCACGGTCAGCGTCGACGACAGTGCTGGTGCGGTATCCGCTACCGGCTTGCAGTTCATGACCGATGGCTACGTCATGAACGGCGATGCGTTGACGCTGGTCGCCGATGCCAACGGCAACGCACCGGTCATCAACGTAGGTGATGGCACTACGGCTAGCGCCAGCGATGTCGCCACGATCGACAATGTGTTGCAGAGCACTGATGGCCTGGTCAAGAACGACTACGGCACGCTGATTCTCAACGGTGCATCCACCATCAGTGGCGCGTCCGTGGTCGAAACGGGCGAGCTCGACCTGGACGGCAGTGGCAGCAACTTCTCCGGTGGCATCACCCTGTCCAGCGGCACCACGCTGGTGGTTGGCGGTGCCGGTGCCGGCGTGACCGTGACCGGCGCCAGTGGCACGGCGGGTAGCTCGCCGTTCAAGTACGGCGGTGCTGGCGGCAACGGCGTAGTGGGCGGCGCAGCGATCAGCGGTAGCGGTTTTGTGCTGACCAACCACAGTCAGATCGTTGGGGGGCAAGGCGGCTCGGGTGGTGCTGGGAAATACTGGTCGGGTACGACGCCGGCCAGCGGTAGCGGCGGCGCCGGCGGTGTGGGCGGCGCCGGCGTGAGTGGCACGGGTTTCAGCTTGACCAACATGGGCTTTATCGGTGGTGGTGCCGGTGGCTATGGCGGTCGTGGTGGCAGCGGGGTCGCGAACGCGAGCCAGGGAGCGGCTGGCAACGGCTACACCGGTGGTGCGGGCGGCGCGGGCAATGACGGCGTCACGGGTACCGGTTTCACCTTGAGCAATGCTGGCGTCATTGCCGGTGGCTACGGCGGCCGCGGCGGTCAGGGTGGTTACGGCGCCCACGGTACGACCGATGCGAGTCAGGCCGGCGGTAACGGAGGTGTCGGCGGCAATGGCGGTAACGGCGGCGTCGGCGTGAGCGGTACCCAGTTCAGCCTGGACAACAGCGGTCTCGTTCTTGGCGGCGCCGGTGGTTCGGCAGGCACCGCGGGCTCGGCGGGCAGCGGCAGCTACTCCAGCGGCAGCGCGGCGCCTGGCAACGGCGGTACGGGTGGCGTGGCCGGTGTGGGCGGCGCCGGTGGTGCCGGCGTGGCGGGCAGCTATTTCAACGTGACGAATGAAGCGGCAGGCACTATCGCCGGTGGCCGAGGTGGCTACGGTGGCTACAGCCGCCGTGGCAGCAGTGGCGGCTCCACGGCGGGTGGCGGCGCGACAGGCAGCTATGGCGCAGGTGGTATCGCGAGTGTGGCGGGTGTCGGGGGTGCGGGTATCAGCGGCGATCACTTCGAGGTCGTCAATAATGGCGCGATCAATGGCGGCTACGGCGGCTTTGGTGGCGAGCCCGGGGACAATGCCACGACTGCTGCGGCGATGGCCGGCGGCACCGGTGGCGCCGGCGGTGCGGGTATCAGTGGGAGCTACGCCACGATCACCAACAATGCAACGGGCGTTGTCACCGGCGGTCAGGGCGGTTCGGGTGGCTACGGCAGCTATAGCAATGCAACCGGCGCGACCTCTGGCGCGGGCGGCATCGGCGGCACCGGTGGTGCCGGTATCAGTGGCACGCAACTGCTGATCACCAATGCGGGTGCCATCAGCGGCGGCGCGGGCGGTTTGGGCCACTACGGCGCCAGCGACAGCAATGACAGTTCCGCACTGTCCGCGGGCGGTGCGGCGGGCGCTGGCGGCATCGGCGGCGCGGGTGTCACCGGTTCGTCCTTCACACTGACCAACACGGGTACGGTCACCGGCGGTGCCGGTGGCATCGGTGCGGTAGGTAACACGGGCTCCTCGTACGGCGGTGCCAACGGCAACGGCGGTAACGGTGCCGCCGGTGCTGCGGGCGGTGCCGGTGTCAGTGGTTCGTCGTTTACCGTGATCAACAGCGGCAGCATCGTGGGCGGCGCCGGTGGCTTGGGTGGCACCGGTGGGGCGGGCGGCAGCAACGGCACGGCACCCAATGGCAGTGCCGGCACCGATGGTGTAGGCGGTGCGGGTGGCGTGGGTGTGGCGTCGACGGGTAACTCGATCGTGGTCAATAGCGGCAGCATTGCCGGTGGTCTGGGCGCGGACGGCACGCAGGCCGATGCGGTTGACTTCAGCGGCGGCAACAACACGCTGGAAATCGATGCTGGTTACGCGTTTACCGGTAAGGTCATCAGCACCAGCGGTGCGACCCAGGGTGGTGACACTCTCGATCTGGGTGGCGTCACCAACGACAGCTTCAATGTTTCGCAGATCGGCGCCGTCGGTAGCGGCACCGAATATCAGGGCTTTGCCAACTTTGCCAAGACCGGTTCCAGTACCTGGACCTTGACGGGTACGGGCAATGCCAGCGAGGCGTGGACCATCGTCGACGGTACATTGGCGGCCAACACCACCAGTCTGCTGGGCAACGTGACCTTTGCACCGGCCGTGGGCAATACGGTGGCGGTTGATTTTGATCAGACGCAGAACGGCATTTATGCCGGCGTCGTGTCCGGTGCCGGCACGCTGGAAAAAACCGGTAGTGCCACATTGACCCTGACCGGCGCCAACAGCTATACCGGTGGCACCACGATCAGTGCCGGTACCTTGCAGTTGGGCAACGGCGGCACGACCGGCTCGATCGCTGGCAATGTCACGGACAACGGCGCGCTGGCATTCGATCGGTCCGATGCGGTGAGCTTCAACGCGGTGATCAGCGGCACGGGCAGCGTGACGCAGCTCGGCAGCGGCACGGCTGTATTGACCGGCACCAACACCTATACCGGTGGTACGTCGATCAGTGCCGGTACCTTGCAGTTGGGCAGCGGCGGCACGACCGGCTCGATCGCTGGCAATGTCACGGACAACGGCGCGCTGGCATTCGATCGGTCCGATGCGGTGAGCTTCAACGCGGTGATCAGCGGCACGGGCAGCGTGACGCAGCTCGGCAGCGGCACGGCTGTATTGACCGGCACCAACACCTATACCGGTGGTACGTCGATCAGTGCCGGTACCTTGCAGCTGGGCAACGGCGGCACGGCGGGCTCGATCACTGGCAATGTCACGGATAACGGCACGCTGGCGTTTGATCGTTCCGATGATGTGAGCTTTGCCGGCGTCGTTTCCGGCAGCGGCCGGGTGACCCAGTCCGGTGCGGGCAGTCTGACGCTGAGCGGGGCCAACAGCTACAGCGGCGGCACCGCGCTCAACGCCGGCACGCTGGTGCTGGGCAATACCTCGTCGATCGGCAGCGGCACGCTGGCGATGGCCGAAGGCACGACGCTGGACTTTGCCAGCAGCTTCACGCTGGCCAACGCCATCACGCTGTCAGGCGATCCGACCATCAACGTGGCGACCGGCCTGAGCACCACGCTCAGCGGCGGCATCAGCGACGGTACGCAGGCGGGCGATCTGGTGAAGACCGGTGCCGGTACGCTGGTACTGACCGGTACGGACACCTATACCGGCAGCACGGAAGCCGCCGCCGGTACGCTGGACGTGGAAGGCAGCCTGACCAGTGCGGTGAGTGTGGACAGCGGTGCAACCCTGGTGGGTAACGGCAGCACCGGTGGCATGACAATCGCCGCCGGGGGCGTGGTGTCGCCGGCTGGCAACGCCATCGGCACGCTGACGGTGAACGGCAACGTCACCCTGGCTGCCGGTTCGACCTATCAGCTCAATGCGACCGATACCGGTAGCAGCGATTTGATTCAGGCAACTGGCAAAGCCACGCTCGGTGGCGGCTCGGTGGTAGCGATGGAAGCGGGCAGCAACTGGAATGCCAAGACCCGGTACACCATCCTGACCGCGGGCAGCGGTGTCAGCGGCACCTTCGGCACGGCGAGCAACAACTTTGCTTTCCTGACCCCGACGCTTAGCTACGATGCCAACGATGCGTACCTGACCTTGGTGCGTAATAACGTCGGATTTCCCACCGTCGGCGTGACGCCGAATGAGATCCATACGGGTGCCGCCATCGAGGCCTTGGGTACGGATAGTGCTGTTTACGAGGCTGTGGTGCCGCTGGCAGCGGGTCCGGCACGTGCGGTGTTTACCGAACTGGCCGGCGACAGTCTGGCCAGCACGCGCACGGCGATCATCGACGATAGCCACTACGTGCGTGATGCGATCAGCAACCACCTGCAGGGTGCGCAGGGCACGGGCGAGACGACTCAATCCGACGATCAGGGCAGCGTGTGGGCCAGTACCTGGGGTCACGGTGGCAACAACGACAGCGATGGCAATGCGGCCCGTATGGGCAGTAATGGTAGCGGGCTGTTGGTCGGTGCCGATCGCACCCTCGATGCGTGGCGTGTGGGCGCGGTGGCCGGCTCCGGCCAGCTGTCCAACAACACGATCTATGGTTCGGGCGATGCGCACAGCACCGATACGGTCTTCGGCCTGTACACCGGCGTGAACGTGGGGGCGTGGCAGTTCCAGGGTGGAGCGGCACACAGCTGGTACGAGACACGCAGCCATCGTCAGATCGATGTGACCGGGATCGAGGATCGCGCCACCGCCAGCTACAACAATGGTGTGACGCAGGCGTATGTGGATGGCGGCTATCAGTTCACCTTTAACCAGGGCAGCCTGACGCCTTACGCCGATGTGGCGCGGGTGTGGATCCATCAGGGAGCGATCAACGAGGGCAACGAAGCGGCGGCAGCGCTGGATGTGCAGGCCAATGGGACAGCAGTGAACTACGGCACGGTGGGCTTGCGTGGTGCCTACAACCCGTCACCGGTGGTGCAGCTGCACATGAGTCTGGGCTTCCAGCAGGCGTGGGGCGATCTGCGCTCGATCGATCAGCAGACCTTCGCCAACGGCGGCACGACGAGCTTCACGGTGGCTGGTGTGCCGGTGGCCAAGAGCTCGGGTGTGCTGGACTTCGGCCTGCGCCTGCAGCTGAGCAAGAGCGTGAGCGTGGATACGAGCTATCACGGTCAGTTCGCCAGTGATGCCAGCGACCAGGGTGCACGCATGGCGCTCAACGTGGCTTTCTAAAAGACGCGTGGTCTGAAACGAAAAGCCACCCTGGTTATCAGGGTGGCTTTTTTATGCGGCGATAGGCTGTGATGAAATGCCTATAGACCCGGTTGGGCATTTCTTCCCGACGAGTTCGGCATCTGACCGACATCCAAATAACAGGGAACTTGCACAGGCCAGTTGATGCTTGAACGATATCTAATGTTCGATGTTGTTTTACGTTGCTAGTGCAGACTGCGCTGGATCACGAGTTCGCCATCGACTGTTCTACCGGCTTGGGTGAAACCGAGTTTTGCGAGAATTTTCTGGACAGCTCGACGTTCGAGCTTGCGATTTTCGACGGTGGCGACCAGGCGGCCAGGTGCGCCGTTTTCGCGTGCGAGGCCTTTGAAACCTTCGATCGTCTTTTCCATCAGACGAACGTTCAAGCCAGCGAGTCGACTCGCCGGACGGATAAACATGCGGACAAATCCGTAGGAGACGCCCTGATCATCGAGACGTATCGCCACCGTGCAAGCGCCAGCGATGCTGTCACTTTCCACGTTGTGGAGAACGCATGCCACTTCCCATGATCGGCGCCATGCCTCATCCGGATTCGCGAGTGCTCCTTCCTGCAGCCAGAAAGTCACGATTTTCTGTCGTAGTGATTTCGTTATGTTTCCGAATACCCAACGTATCTCAAAATCCGATAGAGGCCCAGTTGATGTAACGGACGTTTTGGTCATGAAATAGTCCTGTCTACGGATATGTTTTGCAGCATTAGATGGGCTTGAGAAACATGAGGGTCTATTTTGGAGGCTGATACCGTTGCGAAAGAAGCAGACAGCGACGGCCCATTGACGTTGAACAGAGCGGCAGTAGGAAAGTCTGAGCCGGTTTGAAAGCGGCCCAGGCAGTCGATGGATGGCTATGCACGATGGCCTTTGAGCCAGAATATCCATGTTTCGTGCTGGTCGACTATCATGGACATCCGCGTCGAGCCGTTAAACGTCACTCTTTCGGCGCATTCCGCACGGCCAAGAGCCGATTCGGGGATAACAGTTTTGCACTGCCGCTTGCAGTGAATCAGCTTGTGAATGGTTTGATGGATGGATTACTGATGCTTGGCGTTCGGTGGCTCTGATAAACATGGTTGCTTCCGATACGAGCGACAAACGACCTGCTGCCGTTGCTTCCCTGCGCAGGCCCAAACGGGTTTATCTCGTGCCGCCTGCGTGCTGGAAATCCGCCAGGCTGGCCGCGCAATCAGCAGCAGTGGACTGGTCGCTGGCCGTATCCGCGCCCGCGTCGTGGTCGGAGCGATGGATCAGGCCAGCGCCAACATCCAAGGTCTCGCTGCATGGTTTGAGTAGCGCCGCACTGCGCCTTTCTGCAACGGCGCATATGGCCCGTTTGCATGCAGCATTGTTCTCCGCGCTGCGCGGCGTGGATGTTGCGAAAACGGTGGCTGCTCTCGGAAATCATGTGGCGCGCTGGCCCGGGCCAGCGTGGGATCAAACCAACAGGCGCAGGGCACTGACCGCGTTTTCGCTCTGCGTGGCCTTCGGCGCTATCGCCATCCCGTTGGTGAGCGGCGTGGCGCATTCGCAGCCGGAGCTTGAAAGTCACGCGATGCTGAGTGCGCCAGTGACTTCGCAAACACTGGCAAAAAGCGTTGCCAAGCCGGTTATCGCACCGCCGATGTCGACTGAGAAAACGGACGATATTGAATCTATCGTAGTGCTGCCGAAAGCGGCTCCGGCGATGCGCTCCGATTTGCCATCCTCTATTGCGTCGCTGTCGGACGTCAGCACGATGGACTTGATGATGCCGATCGCCGAGCCCGATCTGAATATCGCCTCGCATCAGAGTCTGTGGGCGCAAGTGGGCAAGGAGTTTGGCGTCGATCCGCTGCTGCTCTACAGCATCGCGCTGGTCGAATCGCGATCGCTGCATCCCGGTGGTGACATTGGTCCGACCCCTTGGTTGTTCCGGGTCAACGATCGCCTGGTTGTTGGCGAACGGCATCACGTGCAGATGGAGATGGCTGTGGCAAGCCAGCTCAATGCGACCGTCCAGGACGTCGGCATCATGCAGGTCTATTACCCGATGCACCGGGACGCTGTTCGCGATCCACTAAGCCTGCTCGACCCAAGAACCAATATCTCGGTAGCGGCGAAGATCTTGCACGACGGCATGCATGAAACACGTGATCCGGTACTCGGCGTTGGCTATTACCACAGCCATACGCAACAGCTGGCAAGGGACTATGGCACCGCCGTGATGACGGTCTATCAACGTCTGAAGATTGTCTATCGCTCGGGGAAAAACGCGCGGATCGTTGCTCGTTAGTCCGAATCGTTTCTTACTTCGCCCACTCCCGCACTGCTTGAACAAACGCCAGGCAATCCGTGAAACGGTTGTACAGCGGAGCAGGCGAGATACGGATGACATCGGGTTCGCGCCAGTCGCCGATGATGCCGTGGTCCATCAGGTAATCGAACAATGCGCGGCCGCGCTCGCGGCCACCGACTACGCGGATGGAGAGCTGCGCGCCGCGGCGGTTGGGATCGCGGGGGGTCACGATTTCCAGTACGCCAGCGAGTTGGGTATTCACCAGCCACTCGAGATAGCCGGTGAGCTGCAACGATTTCTCGCGCAGCGGGTGCATGCCGGCGCGGCGGAACATGTCCAGTGATACGCGCAGTGGCGCCAGCGAAAGAATCGGCGGGTTGGACAGCTGCCAGCCTTCCACGCCGTGGATCGGCACAAACGCCGGGCCCATCTGGAAACGCGTGGCCTTGTCGTGACCCCACCAGCCGGCAAAGCGTGGCAACACGGCATCGGCATGACGCTCGTGCACAAAGGCGCCACCGACAGCACCGGGGCCGGCGTTGAGATATTTGTAGTGGCACCAGATTGCGAAGTCGACGCCGCTGTCGTGCAATTGCAGCGGCAGGTTGCCGACGGCGTGCGCCAGGTCGAAGCCGACCGCGCAGCCGTGGCTGTGCGCCAGTGCGGTGATCGCCTTGAGATCGAACGCCTGGCCGTTGCGGTACTGGATGCCGGGTAGCATCACCAGCGCGATGCGCGAGCCGTGTTCTGCCAGCGCGCGTTCGATCGCGCTCATCGATAGGAGGCCGTTCGGTTCGTCAGGCTCCAGTTCGATCAGCGCGGTGGCCGGATCAAAGCCGTGGAAGCGGACTTGCGACTCCACCGCGTAGCGATCGGTGGGGAAGGCACCCGCTTCGATCAGGATCGCGGGGCGATCCTTTGTCGGGCGATAAAAGCTCACCATCAGCAGATGCAGGTTCACGCCCAGCGTGTTCATAGCGACTACTTCGGATGGCTTGGCGCCGACGACCAGGGCGAGGTCGTCGCGCAGGTAATCTTCATAGTTCAGCCACGGCTGGCGACCCTTGAAATGGCCCTCCACGCCGAGCTCAGCCCAGTAATCCAGCTCGGCGTTGACGGCGTCGCGCACGCCGCGTGCCTGCAGCCCCAGCGAATTACCGCAGAAGTAAACGCTGTCTGCCTTTTGGCCGTCTGTGCCCTCGTGTGGCGGGATCAGAAACTCGTCGCGGAACGCGCGCAGCGGGTCGGCTGCATCGCGGGCTTGCGCCCATTCGACAGTCGCCTGGTAATTGCTGACGTCGTGCATTTCGGATGTCCTGTGGTTTTTGCGAGAGCGCCTGCAGTGACACTCGCTTGGCGCACTGCGGCGACTTTAACCGTGATCGTTTTGATGATGAAGTGAAAGCGGCCGCTGGCGTTGTCGCACATCAACGAATGCCGGCACGATACGCCGGCATCAAATCCGCATCGTCGAAGCCTTACTTGAGCTTCGCGGCAATCCCGTCACAGCCCTTTTCGAAGGCAGCCTTCCATGCCGGACCGGCGGCGCTTTCCGAGGGGCGCAGACAGCGCAGCTGAATTGCGTTGCCGTCCTTGAGCCAGTAACGCTCGCTGTAGCTGTACTGCGCGCCGCTTTCCTGCGCCGTGTATACAAACGTATTGGGTCTGGGCGGGACCGCGGCTGCCTTGTAACCGGGCAGCGCTAGCGCCTTAGCGGAAGAGGTACTCACGTACTGCTGAAAACCGCTGATGTCGCCAACCTGCTTCACCGTCACGGTGACGCGGGACAGGCTGACCTTGCCGGTGGCAGAGGTATCGGGCACCTGGAATACGTGCACTTCCGGATCGCCCTGGGTGTCGAGAATGTCCACCCAGTCGTCTGGTGTGTGGAACTGCACACTGCCGTTGGCCATGCTGATGTCAGCGGCGTGTAGTGTGCCGGCCAGCAGCAGGGTCGCTGCGAGGGCGATGATGCTCGAAGACATGGTGCGCAGAAAGCTCATGCTGACTCCTGGAAAGTGCGGCTGGATCATGGAAGGCCATGGGCACGGCGATGTCGAATCCTGTCTGGCGATTCCGGCTTGGTATCATGAAACGACGCCAGTCACGATCGATGCCTCAATGCCGACATCCCGCGCCAACCCCAGCGCATAAGGATAGTGGTTATCGAGCATCATCTGTTCGATGTCGGTCATATTCAGTCGCTGCCGCTTTTCCCATAGGGCGCGTCTCACCATTCCAGGCCGCGCACAATCGACGCTCGTGTTCGCCACGATTACTCAGAAAATCTACCTGCAGGCTGATGCGCTCAGCCTGATCCGCAGCGTGGTTGTCGAAGTTGGCCTTTGAACCCGTGTGTCGGGTCACGACAACGAATTATGTGACGTCGAGCCGGCTCGCTGGTTTGCCGACACTGCTAATGCCAGTTCGCGCACTTGCAAAGCGTCCTTCCAGCGGTCGGAGAGGTTGGTATGGTCGGCGGCACCGCTGATGTACGGGCCCAGTTCGCATCTAAAGGCGAGGCTGGCCTCGGTATCGGCGCGGACGCGCCAATCGCGCATCAGTCCCTGCCACCAACCAGAAACTGTTGCAGCCAGATGCGCCTAGCTTCGCGTACCGATCAGTGCGTCTGCTGCTTGGCCTGGTGGCCGGCGCAGGTAGCGGCTGGCGGTTTTTACCAATGGCACCAGCAGCATGGCGCAGCTGGCCAGCGGACTTTGTGTGATCAGATAGTGGTTTGCAAAAGACGCGCCCAGCAACTGGGTGGTCTGCGTAAAGGTCTTGAACATAGTGGTGGCCAGCAGAGATGCGCATATAGTGAACTTAAAAGTTCATTATATCCAATCGTTTTTTGGATTCTGCCGATAGCCTTTAACTAACGTTTAACCAACGGGCGACCGATTGAAGTATCAGGAGGAGTGCGCATTGGGATGCAGATCTGGCGTGTATTCAGTCCCAATGTGACTGCGGCCCAGCACGTGCGCGAGCGTGTCGACATTGTCGACCAGGCGATCGCTGATGCGCTTGAGCAGATCGGCGTTGTGCCTGTTGTCGGCCATGGCGAGCAGGGCGGCCAGGCTGCGCTGCAGGGTGCGCAAATCGGAGGTTAGCTGCGGTGTGCGATTCTCGCGCAGCGCGGTGGCGATTTCCTGCAGGGCGATGGCTACATGATCGACGAAACCACTGACCTCGCTGGATTCTGACATCGCGTTGTCGTTGTCGATCACCGCTTCCAGTGTCATTGCGGTGCGTGCCAGCCGGTTGCCGTTGGCGAACAGTGCCGTGGCCAGGTCCAGCAGGACGACTGGCGCGCCGGGTTCGGCGCGCATGCGATCCAGCGACGCCTGCGCATTGGTACGTGCAGTGCGTGCGGCGGTACGTGCTTCGCGATGGACGTCGCGGAGCATTGGCCGTGCCAGGGCGCGCAGGTAGTTGGCGTAGGCATCGAGCATGTCCGACAACGCGGCGCGTACGCGGCCTTTTTCCCATGTTGGCCACAGCAGGTAGGCAAGTAGGGCCATGCCGCTGCCGAGCAGGGTATTGATCACCCGATCGTGCACTGCAGCGCCGGAGTTGACGCCTTCAAAAGAGAGAAAAATCACTACCGTGCCGGTGAGCGCGGCTACGGCGGCGCCGTAGTGTGCGGTAGCGAGATAGCGGAAGGTCAGGCACAGCACGGCCATCAGAGCCAGATGCGTCCATGGCTCGTGCGGTGTGATGTGCAGCAGCACCGTGGTGAGCACCAGACCGAGAATCGTCCCCACCACACGCAGCAGGCCAAAGTTGAAGGTGGCGGCAAAATCCGGTCGCAGCACGATCGCGGCGGTCATCGGCAGCCAGTAACCGTGTGGCAGGTGCAGTTTGCGCGATACCAGCATGGCCAGGCTCAGGCAAACCGCGCTGCGGATGGCGTGGCGGAAAGCCACCGACTGTGGCGTCAGGCTGGCGCGCAGTGTGGCCAGCGCCGAGCTGCTGCGCAGCGCGGCTGGCAGTGGTGTCTCGGCGGCAACAGCGCGCATTTCGCCTTTGCTGCCGGCCCAATTGGCATTACGCACTGCGGCGGCCAACTGGCCGGACAGTGCGTGGATATGGCGGGCGAGACTGTCGGGCGGCCCATCGCCACCAAGCAAGGCGGTTTCGCTGGCCTGCAGGGTCTGCAACATGCGCTCGGCCTGCTGCGGGGGCTCGCCTTCATCGAGGGCATCGGCGATGGCGGCAAGCACGCGTGCGGCGTCGTCGCGGAACATCGCATGGATGGTAGCGTTCGCCCGCAGTTCGGCCATCGCCGTCAGTTCCAGCCGTATGCGCTCGGCCAGTTCCAGCAATACCCCGAAGGCTTCCATCGCGCGACCGCGCGCGTGGTGGCGGCCGAGCAGGGTGTGCTGCAACGTTGTCATCGCTCCGGTCAGCGCAGGTACGTCGGCGTCGTCGTAGGTTTGTTGACGTGCCAGCGTGGCCAGGCCGCGATAGACGGCGGCCAGTGCTTGCCGCTCGGGCCGATAGCGTTGCAGTGGCCATGCAGCGACTGAGAACGCCATGAGCAGCATGCCGCCGCTGAAGATCAGCCCGGCACCGAGCAGCGCATGCGGCAAGGTGGTAGGCGTATAGGCGGTGACCACGAGGAGGATCATGCTGGTCATGCCGACACGGGCGATGTCGACGCCGAACACCACCAACAGCCCACCGAAAAATCCAAAGATCATGGTGGCGAATAGCAGCGGCAGCAGCTGATCGCCAATCAGGAAGCCACATAGCGAAGCGACTGCCGCGGCGAGCGAGGCCAGCAGCAGCTGCTGCATGCGTTGCCGATACGGGCCTGGCTGATCGGAAAACATCGTATTGAGCGCGCCGGCCGCAACGCCGATGCCCACTTCCGTATATCCCGTGGCCAGGCCAATGCCAAGTGGCAGAACCACAGCGGCGGTATTGCGCAGCAATACCCACAGCGGCACATCCGGCCGCTTCGCCGTAGTCAGGCTCTCCAGCATTTTTCTGCTCAGCGAGTAGCCGGTTTTGGGCATGGTGCGTCGATGACTCAGGTGGCTGAGCAGTGATTCTGCATCACGCAGGCTGAAGCTGCTGCGATGGTTTCGCGTATAGATCGGATGGTGCGCTTCGGATTGCACTGATATGAGGATGGCGCCTTGCAGAGCGCGACACCATCGTCATCGATCGAATGCAGTGATCAGGCGCGACCGGCGAACTCACCGGTGAGCGTGCTGACCCAGATTTTTTCATCATTGCTGATGTACTCGGGTACCTGCACTTCGATGCCGGTGTTGAGCCTGGCCGGCTTGTTGCGCTTGGTGGCGCTGGAGCCCTTCATTTCTGGCGCGGTATCGACGACGGTCAGGATCACGCTGGACGGCACCTGCAGGCCGACGGGTGCTTCGTCGATCACCTGCACGTAGTAGCCCTCGATGCCTTCGACGATATAGCCGGCGTTGTCGCCAACCAGTTCGGGCGACAACAGATATTGGGTGTAATCCTCGGCGTCCATGAAGACGAATGCGCCGTCATCCATGTACGAGAAATTTGCAGCGCGACGCACCAGATCCATTTCGCGCAGCTCGTCATCGGCGCGCAGGCTGAGGTCGAACTTGCGACCGCCGGGAATCGAATACAGCGTGAAACGAAACGTGACGTTGCCACCACGCGCACTTGGTGAGCTGCGTTCGATATCGCGCACCTGATAGACGGTGCCGTCGTTTTCGACCACATTACCTTTCTTGACGTCGGAAGCTTTCATGGGGAGTAACTCAGGGCTAGGGGTTAGGGATGAGTAACGAGGGGACGCCAGTTGGCGTTGTGTTGTAGGGACGTTTCGGGACGATGGCCGAATGGGTGTTGCCTTGCTCCTCGTCTCTGCTTTATTTAGGCTGCAACCGTACCGCGCCATCGAGTCGGATGGTTTCGCCGTTGAGGTAGCGGTTGCCGAGAATAAAGCCGACGGTCGCGGCGAACTCTTCTGGCTTGCCCAGTCGCGATGGAAACGGAATCGAGGCGGATAGCGATTCCTGTACCTGCGGCGACATGCCGTCGACCATTGGTGTCCAGAAAATGCCCGGTGCAATCGTGTTCACGCGAATGCCGAAGCGAGCGAGTTCGCGTGCCATCGGCAGGGTCATGCCGACCACGCCGCCTTTGGACGCGGAGTAGGCGGCCTGACCGATCTGGCCTTCGTAGGCGGCTACGCTCGCGGTGTTGACGATCACGCCACGCTCACTGTCTTCACCGACTTCGTTGTTTTGCATGAGGGCGGCACCGGCCTTGGCGACGTTGAAACTGCCGACCAGGTTGACCATGACGGTGGTGGAAAAATTCGACAGTGGCATGGCGCCTTCCTTGCCAAGCACGCGGCCTGCACCAAGGATGCCGGCACAGTTGATCACGGCGTTCAGCCCGCCCATCGATTCGCGTGCGGCTGCCACATTGATCGCCACGCCATCTTCGGAGGTGACGTCGGTGCGGAAAAATCGTGCAGCACCACCCAATGCCTTTATCGCGGTTTGTCCCTTGTCATTGTCGATGTCAAAAAGCGCAACCTGACCGCCATTTGCAACGAGGTGTTGGGCTACCGCGTAGCCCAGGCCGGACGCGCCGCCGGTGATGATTGCCTTGACCTGATCGAGTTGCATGCGAGCTTCCCTGATGAATCAAACGGGCATGGTAGCCGACTGGCGTGACGGGGCGAAGCCGTTGGCGGGCAAATGTGAGGCCGTCTTCACTGAAATATTCACGTGCTATTGAATGTTGAACCGCGATGGTCAGCTCACAGGCTCACCGAATTTCTTCTGCTTTATGAATTTGGTGCTGCAGCGCAACGAATCAGCGATTGCCACAATTCACGTTCCATCGCCGTCACATCAGTAGGAGTGCGTCATGCAAAAGCAATTGGGTACATGGCTAGTCATCGGTGCCTTGATGATGTCCTGCGCTGCCAGCGTAACGGCTCAACCCCAGGATCATCATGATCAGGACCATCAAGCTCAGAACCACCAGAACATGTACGACCGTGGCCGCAGTGAGGGCTGGTACAAAAAAGGTGGGCATGTCCCCGCTGAGTACAACGGCGGCTCGTACGCCGTAGACGATTGGCGTGGACAACACCTTCGCCAGCCACCGCGTGGCTACCACTATGTGCGCAGCGACAACGGTGATTTTCTGCTGGTAGCCGTTACGACAGGTGTGATTGCGAGCATCATCGCCAGTCATTGATGCAGTGTTTTCGCTACTGTCATCCACTTAGGAGCGATCCATGAAGAAATCCTCTATGAAGAAATCCCTGGGAACGCTGGTTATTTGTGGCGCCATGATGATGGCCAGCGGATCGCTGCTGGCGCAGTCCTACGATCATGACCACGATAACCATCCGCATCACGAAATGTACGACCGAGGTCATCAGGAAGGCTGGTACCGCCAGGGTGGCCGCGTACCCGACGACTATCGCCATGGCAACTATATCGTCAGCGACTGGCATCGCGAACACCTGCGGCCACCACCGCGTGGCTACCACTATGTGCGCAGCGACAATGGTGATTTTCTGCTGGTAGCTGTTACGACGGGTGTCATTGCGAGCATCATCGCCAGTCATTGACGCGGTCAGCTCTATCTCAGCTCTATTATCCTAGGGTCATCAAAGAAACCCCGCCTTGTTGGCGGGGTTTCTTGTCTGGCAGTACCGACTGCACGCGCGCATCAATAAAGCAGTGCGCGACCTTCCGTCGATGCTAGCAGCTGCGGAAATGGGATGACTGGGCTGGGTGGTGTTTGCGCCACTTGCAGCTCCTTCTGCCACATGCCGACGTCCCACCATTGTCCGAGTTTGTATCCGCATTGGCGCCACACGCCTGTCGCAGTAAAACCCATCGCCTCATGCATCGCCACGCTGGCCGTGCCGGGCAGGGTGATGGCACCGATAGCCTGGTTGATACCTTGCAGGCGCATTACGTCCAATAGCGTGGTGTACAGCCGGCGTGCGATGCCCCGGCGTTGCGCCTGGTGATGCACATAGATCGATGTTTCGGCGATCCAGTCATACGCCGCGCGATCGCGAAAACGTCCGGCATAGGCATACGCCAGCACCTCGCCATCTTCGTCCCAGACCAGCCAGGGATAGTGTTGCAATCGTGTGCTGATGCGTTCGCGCATCGTCGCCACACTGGGCAGCGCCGTCTCGAATGTGGTTGCGCTGTCAGTGACGGATGGCGCGTAGATGGTGTGGATCGCGGCCGCATCGTCATTGTGGGCAGGGCGGATCATGCAATACAGGCCTTCAGCATTTTTCATATTTCCAGTTGCGTGATTTCCCCTCGGCCAACCATGCCAGCGCGGTGGCAACACGCTTCATGCGAGTGATATCGGTTTTTGCTTCGTCAATCCAGTCGGTGTACTCGCGCTGCATGCTCGGGCTGAAGGCCTCGTAGTGGGTGCGCGCGGTGATGTTTTTCTTTTTCGCGAATTCCGTAGCCAGTACGTCCGGTAATAGCGGCGGTGGTTTCGGTGCCGCCTTTGGCCTTTTCAGTTTTACGTCGGCCTCGTTCAGCGCCATCGCCTTGCGGATGAAATCGACAAACTGCTTTTTCTTGGGCAAGTCGGCCACGGACATGAGCTTGCCGAACTGGCCCATCCCTTCTTCCGCGGTTTCACCGACGACCTGCCTGGACAGCCAGAAGCCGAATCCGCAGTGCTGCTTGAAAGCCGCCATCATGCACAGTGGCGATTTTTTGTAACTGAAGAAGGGCATACCCCACTTGATGCCTTCTTCGACCTCGGGACAGGTGGCATGTATCACAATGCGAAGATGCTCAAGAATGGGCTGAGCGAATGGCGCCGCTTTGGCGATGTAGGCGTCGATGCGCGGATCGTTATTGGCCATCCCCGTATTTCCCGTCAAAGTTCGAGAATAAAGAACCTGTCGCAACTGAAGTGACCGGTACCGCCCATCGGCGAGGATAACGGCCTGAAACCGCTGCGCAGGTAGAGCGCCTGCGCACCATCCATACCGGTGAGCGTTTCCAGATAGCAGCGGCGAAAGCCGCGCGCCCGGGCGGCGTCCAGGCACCGCTGCA
This sequence comes from Rhodanobacter sp. A1T4, assembly GCF_014207185.1. Classification (GTDB taxonomy): domain Bacteria; phylum Pseudomonadota; class Gammaproteobacteria; order Xanthomonadales; family Rhodanobacteraceae; genus Rhodanobacter. The sequence goes on along the minus strand of NZ_JACHCP010000002.1, from coordinate 196,402 downwards.
TCATGGCCGCACCTGCGCCGATGCCGCGGGCCTCAGGCAGAAAATACATCTTGCGCAGCTCGCACACATCAGGCTCACCGTTTTCCAGCGGTGCCACGCCGCCACCGCCCAGCACTTCACCGTTGCGTTCGATCACAAAATAGGCGCTGTGCGGTTGCGTGTAGGCCTCGTACAGGCGATCTACTTCGGCGTCGTGGATCGCAAAGCCCGGCCCGTCTGCACCGAACTCTGGCATGACCTTTCGGATGATGCTGGCCATCGCCGTGTTGTCGCTGGCGCTGATAGGGCGGATCAAAAACGGTGTGGACATGGAGACGATCTTTTGGGGTGAATGGTGACTTCAGCTGGCCGTGCGTGCGCGGGTGACGCGGCTCGCGGTTTCCTTGCCGAGCTGACCGGCGAGCCATGCACCGGTGGCGATCAGCTGATCAAGGTCGACGCCGGTGGTCATGCCCATGCCGTGCAACATGTAGATGACATCCTCGCTGGCCACGTTGCCGGTAGCGCCCTTCGCATACGGGCAGCCGCCGGTGCCGGACACGGCGCTGTCGACTACGCGTACGCCTTCTTCCAGGCAGGCCAGGATGTTGGCCAGTGCCTGGCCGTAGGTGTCATGAAAATGCACGGCAAGGGCTTCCATCGGTACCTCCTGCGCCACCGCACGCAGCATCGCCCGTGCCTTGGCCGGTGTGCCCACGCCGATGGTGTCGCCCAGCGAAATTTCGCGGCAGCCCAATTGATATAAACGAACGGCCACACGTACCACTTCGCTCACCGGCACGTCGCCCTCGTAAGGGCAACCGAGGACGGTGGAGATGTAGCCGCGCACGGTCACGTCATCGGCCTGTGCATGCTCGATCACAGGTACGAAGCGCGCCATCGATTCGTCGATCGAGGCATTGGTGTTCTTGCGGCTGAAGGTTTCTGAGGCGGCAGTGAAGATCGCCACCTCACGCACGTTGACCTCGCGGGCGCGCAGGTAACCCTGCTCGTTGGGCACCAGCACTGGATAGCTCACGCCTTCGACCTTGCGGATGGCGCTGAAGACCTCTGTCGCATCGGCCAGTTGTGGCACCCACTTCGGGCTGACGAAGCTGGTCGCCTCGATCGTCTTCAGGCCGGTGGCGGAGAGCCGGTCGATCAGCTCGATCTTCACCGCTGCGGGCAACAGCGCTTTTTCGTTCTGCAAGCCATCGCGCGGACCGACTTCGACGATGTGGATGTGGTTGGAGGAATTCATGCGTGGTCCGGGCAGGTCGTGATGGCGTGTGCGATTCAGGCTGAGCAGTCGGGTCAGTCGGCGAAGCGCACCAGTACGGCATCGGCCTCGACGAACTCACCCTGGGTGGCGTTGATGCTTTCGATGATACCGGCGCGCGGGGCTTTCAAGGCGAGTTCCATCTTCATGGCCTCCATCACCAGCAGCTCGTCGCCTTGCTCGACGCTGTCGCCGGGTTTGGCTTTCACCAGCACGATGCGGCCAGGCATCGGCGCGATGACCTGATTGCCGCCGGCGGCATCTTTCGCTGCCCAGGCGAAGGCGATGGCCCGTGTAAAGCTGTAGCGCTGGCCGCTAGCGTCGTGCAGCAGCACATGGTCCTTGTCGGAGCGCAGCGGCACTCGCTGTGATTCTCCGTTGAAGCGGGCGCTGAGGCTGTCGCCGCGCAGGCGCGCACCGCGCACTTCGCAACTGGCATCGCCATGGCGCAGGAGGTAGTTGCCATCGTGGCCATGCGCTTCAATGTCGTAGCGCTGGTCGCGCAAGGTCAGCGCGATGACGCGCTTGCCGGCATGGCCGATGCGCCACGCATCGGCGCGTGCCCAGGGTGAATGCGGGTCGGCTGGTGAGGCAGTGACATCGGCTTCATCTTGTAGCAACGCGGCCGTAGCGGCGGCAAACAGTACCGTATCCGTTGGCGCGATATCGCCAACCAGAAATTCTTCCAGATGTCGATCCAGATAGCCGGTGTCGATCCTGCCTTCGACCACTACCGGGTGACGAGCCAGTCGTTCAAGAAAACCGATATTCGATTTCGGGCCGATGATTTCGCAAGCGGCCAGCGCTTCGCGCAAGCGCTGCAGTGCCTGCGTGCGATCACTGTCGAATACGATCAGCTTGGCGATCATCGGGTCGTAGAAAATCGTGACCGTATCGCCTTCGATCACGCCGCCGTCGAGTCGCACGTGGGTTGACGGGGAGGGCAGGCGAAGCATCTGCAGTTTGCCGGAGCCGGGCAGGAAATTCTGGTCAGGATCTTCCGCATACAGCCGTACTTCGATCGCGTGACCGTGGGCGTGAATCTGTTCCTGCCGCAGCGGCAGCGGCTGGCCGGCGGCCACGCGCAGCTGCCATTCGACCAGGTCCAGCCCCAGCGTCATCTCGGTGACGGGATGCTCGACCTGCAGCCGGGTATTCATTTCCATGAAAAAGAATTCGCCGCTCGCCGCGACGATGAATTCGATGGTGCCGGCGCCGACATAGTCGACCGCCTTGGCCGCGGCAACCGCGGCTTCGCCCATCGCGGCGCGACGGGTAGCGTCGAGGAAGGGTGAGGGCGTCTCTTCCAGCACTTTCTGATAGCGCCGTTGCGCCGAACATTCGCGCTCGTTGAGATGTACGACGTTGCCGTGGGTGTCGCCGAACACCTGGAATTCGATATGCCGCGGATGCTCGACGTAGCGTTCAAGGATCACGCGTGTGTCGCCGAATGCGCTGGCCGCTTCGCGCTGCGCTGAGGCTAGCGCGTCGGCAAATTCCTTTTCGCTGCGCACGATGCGCATGCCCTTGCCACCGCCGCCGGAAGCGGCTTTGATCATGAGCGGGAAACCGGTGGCGCGTGCCTGCTCGGCGAGATAGGCGTTCTCCTGGTTGTCGCCGTGATAGCCGGGTACCAGCGGTACGGCGTGGTTTTCCATCAGCGCCTTGGCAGCGGCCTTGGAGCCCATCGCGTCGATGCTTTCCGGTTTCGGGCCGATGAACACGATGCCTGCCTCACTGCAGGCGCGGGCGAAACCGGTGTTCTCGGAGAGAAAACCGTAGCCGGGATGGATCGCCTGCGCGCCGGATTTTTTCGCTACCTCGAGAATCGTATCGCCGCGCAAATAGGAGTCGGCCGGGCGCGGTCCGCCGATCGGCCACGCCTCGTCGGCCAGGCGCACGTGCTGCGCATCGGCATCCGCGTCGGAATACACCGCGATGGTATGGATGCCGAGGCGCCGGCAGGTGCGGATCACGCGGCAGGCGATCTCACCGCGATTGGCAATCAGTACGCGCTCGAACATGCGGAATCCTTTGGATTATGCGGAGTCTTGCAAAGCCGCTTAAGTTATCAGATGAACAGGCTGCGGCCGATGCGCGACGCAGCATCGGGAGCTATTTACCCTCCCAGTAGTCGACCGTCGAGTCGTATCGACCAACGATGCGAAACGATCGCTGCGTTTCATCCTGCGCAGGTTCGATGACTTGATACTTGTCGGAATCCGGGTACTCGCAGATATCCGCCTCGCCATTGCTGGATGTTATAGCCAGGCGACGCCAATGCATCCCGCTGGAAGGTGCGGCTGCGTGCAAGATCAGAAACCGGAATACCTAAGATGGTCGAACATGGATTGCCTGCGTTCGTGAAAATCAAGGGGAAGGGGACCAGCGTGGTCCGCGCTTGTCGAGAAATGCGCCAAGGCCATGCTGACCTTCTTCGGATATGCGCAGGCGCGCTATCAGCTCGGCGTTGGCGGTATCGATGCGCTCGGCCTGTGCCGGATCGATACCACCGACGCGCAGTGCGAGTGCCTTCGCCTCGCGCTGCGCATGCGGGCCGGCCTTGGCCAGCAGGTACAGCTGGCGTTCGACTATCTCATCCAGCTCCGCCGAGGGTACGGCAGCGTGCAGCAATCCAATGCGCGCGGCAGTGGTAGCGTCGAATACTTCGCCGGTGATGAACAGCCGCCGCGCCTCGCGCAGGCCGATCGCCGCGATGACATAAGGTGAGATCACTGCGGGCACCAAGCCCAGCTTTACTTCCGACAACGCTAACTTGGCGGTGTCGACGCCGACCGCAATATCGCAGCAGGCGACCAGCCCGACGCCGCCGCCGTAGGCCGCGCCATTGACCCGAGCGACCGTGGGCTTTGACAGGAACTGCAGCGTACGCATCAGACGCGCCAGGCGCAGCGAGTCGTTGCGGTTCTCCTGTTCGCTGGCGCTGGCCATGCCACGCATCCAGTTCAGATCGGCACCGGCCGAGAAGCAGCTGCCGTTGCCAGTAAGCACGACGGTGCGCACGGCGGGGTCGACGTCAGCCTGTTCGAGCAAACCGGTGAGCGTGGCGATCAAGGTGTCGTCGAACGCGTTGTGCACCTGCGGGCGATTCAAGGTCAGCCACGCAGTGGTGCCGCGACGTTCGTGCAAGACAGAATCGGTCATCGGAGAATCAGTCATCAGTGTCCCCGCAAAGACCGTCATCATAAACGCTGGCCATCGCGGCGTTGCCGGCATGCTGCAGCAAAGCGCACAAAGGATTACAATGCGAACAATTCTTATTTGAGAAGTGCCCGTGCGTCTGTCCGATCTGCCCAAAGGTACGCTCGCTGTGATCGATCGCGTTGACGATGCTCACGCGGCGGACCCGATTGCGCAACGTTTGCGCGATCTGGGCTTCGTGGATGGTGAGCCCGTGCGGGTGGTGGCGATCGGGCCGCTCGGCGCCGACCCATTGTTGATCCAGATCGGCTCGACCCGCTTCGCCCTGCGTCGCACCGAAGCCGCTCGTGTGACCGTGCGTCAGGAAGCAGCATGAGCGCCGCAGCCTTGCGCATCGCCTTGGTCGGCAACCCCAACTGCGGCAAGACGGCGCTGTTCAACCAGCTGACGGGTGGCCGGCAGAAAGTGGCCAACTATGCCGGCGTTACCATCGAGCGCAAGGAAGGTCGGTTCACGGCGCCGTCGGGTCGGGTATTGCAAATACTCGATCTGCCGGGCACGTACAGCTTCGACGCCAACAGCCCCGATGAGCAGATCACCCGCGACGTGCTGGAAGGCAATTATCCTGGCGAAGCAGCGCCCGATCTGATCGTCTGCGTAGCCGATGCCACCAACTTGCGCCTGCATTTGCGCTTCGTGCTGGAGGTGAAACGTCTCGGCCGTCCGGTGGTGCTCGCTCTGAACATGATGGATGCGGCGCGTCGGCGCGACATCGTTATTGACGTGCCGGAGTTGCAGCGCCGGCTGGGTATTCCGGTGGTGGAAACGATCGCGGTGAAGCGCGGTGGCGCCGCCGCGTTGGTCGAGCGCGTTGATGGCGAAATGCCGGTTGCCGCATCGGCGACGGTTGGCGATGCATCCAGCCCTGCCAATCTGCATATTCAGGTGCGCGACATGCTTGCCGCAACGGTATCCATGCCACGCCAGACGGCAGCGACAGATGACGCGCTCGATCGCTGGGCACTGCATCCAGTGTTTGGCCTGTTGATACTCGGTATCGTGATGTTTCTGGTGTTTCAAGCCGTCTATGCAGCCGGCAAGCCGATGACCGATTTGATTGGGGATGGTTTCGGTTGGCTGGGTGACCATGCTGCCGCCAGCCTTCCGGTCGGACCGATCAAGAGCCTGGTCGTCGACGGCTTGTTCGGTGGTATTGGTACAGTGATCGGTTTTCTGCCGGAAATCCTGGTGCTGTTCTTCTTCATCCTGCTGCTGGAAGAGTCCGGCTATCTGCCACGCGCGGCCTTTCTGCTCGATCGCATGATGATGTCGGTGGGACTGACCGGACGCTCGTTCATTCCGCTGCTGTCGAGTTTCGCCTGCGCCATCCCCGGCATCATGGGTACGCGTAGCATCCAGGATCCGCGCGATCGCCTGGCCACGATTCTGGTCGCGCCACTGATGACGTGCTCTGCGCGGCTGCCGGTGTACGCGCTGTTGATTGGCGCGTTCATTCCCATGCATCACGTGTTCGGCATCTTCAACCTGCAGGGGCTGGTGCTGTTTGCCCTGTACGCGGCCGGTATTCTCGGCGCGATGGCGGTGGGCTGGGTGATCAAGCGCATCCATCGCGACAAGAGCGAGCATGCGCTGCTGATGGAGCTGCCGTCCTACCGCATGCCGAAGCCGCGCGATATCGCCATCGGCCTGTGGGAGCGCTGTTCGATCTTCCTGAAGCGGCTGACCGGCGTGATCCTGGCGCTGACCATCATCATGTGGGCCATCTCCACCTTCCCGTCGCCACCGACGGGTGCGACCGGCCCAGCCATCGATTACAGCATCGCCGGCTATATGGGTCATTACCTGCAATACATTTTTGCGCCGCTGGGGTTCAACTGGCAGATCAGTCTGTCGCTCATTCCAGCCTTTGCGGCGCGTGAGACGGCAGTAGCTGCGCTGGCGACGGTATATGCAGTGGGTGGCGATTCCAACACGGTTGGACTGGCGCATGCGCTGGCGGCCAATTTTTCCGTGGCCAGCGCGTTGTCGCTGATGGTGTGGTTTGCCTTTGCGCCGCAGTGCATGTCGACGCTGGCGGTGATCCGCCGTGAAACCAATTCCTGGCGTAACGTGGTGATTTCTTTCAGCTACATGTTCGTCGTGGCTTACATAGCGTCGTTGCTGACTTATCAGATCGCGAGGCTTTTCGCATGAGCCTATTGCTGCAGCACGTGGTGATCGGGCTGGTCGTGCTGATCAGCGTGCTTGCAGTATTTCGCAAGCTGGCGCCGCAGGTCAGCAACCGTTGGCTGGCGGCGGCGTCGATCAGTTTTAGTCGGTCCGAGCGGGCCGGTTGGCTGCGTGCGCTGGGGCAGCGGCTACAGCCGAAACAGGCCACCGGCGATTGCAGCGATGGTTGCAGCACATGCGGCGCTTGCGGCACGAAACCGCCAGCCGCCGCCAAAACAGAAGCGATGCCGCTGGAATTTCGGCCACGCGCTAAGTAGGCACGTGCTGATGTGGCTGGAAGGTATCAACGAAAAAGCCGGCTTTCGCCGGCGTTCGATGCTTATATAGGAAAAGCCGGCTCTCGCCGGCTTTTCAGCAACACGAGTCACGAAGTGGCTTACGCCAATTCGCGGATCTTCGCGTTGAGGCGGCTCTTGTGGCGAGCGGCTTTGTTCTTGTGGATCAAACCGCGGGCGGCGTAACGATCCATCACTGGCTGGGCGACGGTGAAGGCGGCGATAGCGCCTGCCTTGTCCTTGGCCTCGATGGCCTTGACGACCTTCTTCAGGGCGGTGCGGACCATGGAACGTGCGCTGATGTTGCGCAGACGGCGCTGCTCGGACTGGCGCGCGCGCTTCTTAGCGGACTTGATGTTGGCCAAGGTAGAACTCCGGAATCGGTGTAGAGGTGTGGAAAAAGACGCCAATTATGCGGTTGATTTGCCGGTGCGTCAATCATTTAGCGGTGTGATTGTCAGCCGGCGACCGACCCGTTTACGTCGCAACGTTCCCTGACGCCCGTATTTTGCCACATTCGGGCTGTCATAAGGCCTGCAGCGGCTGTCAGACTATGCGCCTTGTGCCCCGCCGAAGCCGGGCATCCAACCCTCCAGACAGCACAAGGTTCCGGCAGACGCATGAAGTCTCCCAACATGTTACGAGGGCTGCTTTCGTTCAGCAGCATGACCATGATTTCGCGTGTGTTCGGGCTGTTGCGGGACGTATCGATGAGCCATGTGTTCGGTGCCAATGCCGCCACCGACGCATTTGTCATTGCATTCCGCATCCCCAATTTCATGCGGCGGCTGTTCGCCGAGGGATCGTTCTCTACCGCGTTCGTACCGGTGTTTACCGAGGTCAAGGAAACCGGCACGCATGCAGATCTGAAACAACTGATGGCGCGCGTATCCGGCACACTGGGCGGCGTTGTGCTGGTCATTACGGCACTGGGACTGATCTTTGCACCGCAGGTCGCCGGGACGTTTGCGCCAGGCTCGCTTGATCAGCCACACAAGTTTGACCTCACCACCGATCTGGTGCGGCTCACGTTTCCCTTCATCTTCTTTGTCTCGTTGACCGCGCTGGCCGCGGGCGCGCTGAACAGCTTTCACCGGTTTGCGATGCCGGCACTGGCGCCAGTCATTCTGAACGTGTGCATGATCGTTGGCGCGGTGTGGCTGGCGCCGCGACTGCATACGCCGATCATGGCGATGGGCTGGGCGGTGCTGGTGGCGGGTGTTCTTCAGCTGCTGTTTCTGTTGCCGGAGGTTCGCAAGCTGGACCTGCTGAGCCTGCCACGCTGGGGCTGGCGCGACCCTGGCGTGCGCCGGATCATGCGGCTGATGGTGCCGACGCTGTTCGGCTCGTCGGTGGCCCAACTCAACCTGTTGCTGGATACAGCGGTCATCTCGCTGCTGATGGTCGGTTCACAGACCTGGTTATGGCAGTCGACTCGCTTCCTGGAGTTGCCGCTGGGCGTGTTCGGTGCGGCGCTGGGCACGGTGATTTTGCCGGCGCTGTCGCGTCATCACGTAGGCACGGACACCGCCGGCTTTTCGAAGGCGCTGGATTGGGGTTTGCGTCTTACGCTGTTGATCGCCGTGCCGGCCACCTTTGCGCTGGTGCTGTTGGCTGGGCCGCTGGTGGCTACGCTGTTCGAGAATGGTCACTACACCGCTTTCGATGCGCATATGTCGACACTGTCGATCATTGCTCTCAGTTGCGGTTTGCCGGCGTTCGCACTGGTCAAGGTGGTGCTGCCGGCGTTTTACGCGAGGCAGGATACCCGTACGCCGGTGCGCGCCGGTGTGGCTGCGTTGGTTGCCAACATGGTGTTCAACGGGATTTTCATTGTGCTTTTGTACCAGCTCTGGGCCACTCCGGAACTCAAGCAGGGGAGTTTTCTGGACGGCATCGCCAAGGTTGCTGGCCTGCATGTGGCCTTGGCGATCGCCAGCACGCTGTCGAGCTATCTCAATTTCGTCCTGCTATGGCGCTGGCTGAAACGGGCGGGTGTCTATCAACGCCAACCGGGCTGGTCGAAGCAGTGGTTGCGGCTGGCAGTGTCGTGCGCTGCGATGGTGGTGGCGCTGTTACTAGGCCGCCTGCTGTGGCCGGACTGGACGCACGTGTCGATATTCACCCGTGTGTGGCATCTGTGCGTGCTGGTACTGGTCGGTGCGCTGGCTTATGTGGCAGCTCTATTTGCCAGCGGCTTCCGCATGCGTGAATTGCGTGGCGTATAGCGGCACCCGGCGGGTTGCCTGAAACCGTCGAGACGCGGCCGTGCAGCCGTTATACTCAGGCGATGATGAAACTTTCCAGGAATGTGGCGGGGCCTTGTCTGGCGCCGAACGGCAGCGTGATCGCGATAGGTGCCTTCGATGGCATCCACCGCGGACATCAGGCGCTGCTGTTGCAGGTGCGTGAGCGGGCAAAAGCGCTTGGCTGCCAGCCGATCGTGGTGAGCTTCGAACCGTTGCCGCGCGCGTATTTTTCCAGTGAACCACTGGCACGTTTGTCGAGCGTGCGCGAAAAACTCCGTGGCTTTGCCGCCGCAGGCATGTCCGATACGTTGTTGCTGCGATTCAACGCGGCGCTGGCGGCGATGTCGGCTGAAGATTTCGTGCGGCGTGTGATTGTGGGTCGTCTGGACGCACGTGAGGTCTGGGTCGGCAATGATTTTCGCTTTGGCCACAAGCGCGAAGGCGATGTGGTGCTGCTGACGAAACTTGGCGAGCAATGGGGTTTTTCCGCCTGCATGATGCCGGCGGTCCAACTCGATGGTGCGAGGGTCTCGGCCAGCCGCGTGCGCATGCTGCTCGCGGCGGGTGAATTTGCCGGTGCTGAACCGCTGCTCGGTCGGCCGTTCGTGATCGACGGCAAGGTGGAATACGGCAACCAGCTGGGACGAACGTTGGGCTATCCCACAGCGAATATCCATCTGCAGCAACGCGTGAGTCCCGTGCACGGCATCTTTGCGGTACGCGTCGGGCTGAACGAGGGCGAGTGCAGCTGGCCAGGCGTGGCCAGCCTGGGCGTCCGACCGACAGTCAATCAGGTCAGCGAGCCGCTGCTGGAGGTCCATCTGTTCGACTTCGATGGCGATCTTTACGGACAGCGCATGTCGGTGGAATTTGTCGGCAAGCTGCGCGACGAGCAGAAATTCGACGGGCTCGATCCGCTGAAGGCACAGATGGATCGCGATGCCCGCATGGCGCGTGAGCTGCTGGGCATGAACCCGCGGCTGGTCGAAGCTTGACCACCGGGGGCGGATCGATAGTTCCTGGTGAGCGTCTCGACCGATCAACTTTTTGAATTCCATGTCTGCCCTTGTGCAGACAACCATGTTTCAGCGATGGCAACCACGTAATGACCCACGACTACAAAAGCACCATCAACCTGCCGCAGACCGATTTCCCGATGCGCGGCGACCTGCCCAAGCGTGAGCCGGGCTGGCTGGCCGAGTGGGAAAAGGTCGATCGCTATGCGCAGATTCAAAAGGTGACTGCCGGTCGCCCGATGTTCGTGCTGCACGATGGTCCGCCGTATGCCAACGGTGTGATCCATCTCGGCCATGCGATCAACAAGATCCTCAAGGACATCGTGGTCAAGTCCAAGCTTCTGGCCGGCTTTCATGCGCCGTATGTGCCGGGCTGGGATTGCCACGGCATGCCGATCGAAATCCAGATCGAGAAGCAGTTCGGCAAGGGCTTGCCGCCGGCCGAAGTGCAGGCCAAGGCGCGTGCTTACGCCACCGTGCAGATCGACAAGCAGAAGGCCGACTTCAAGCGGCTAGGCGTGCTCGGCGAATGGGACCGCCCGTACCTTACGATGGATCACGGCAACGAGGCTGGTGAAATCCGCGCGCTGGCGCAGATGCTGCGCAAGGGCTACATCTATCGTGGCCTGAAACCGGTGAACTGGTGCTTTGATTGCGGCTCGGCGCTGGCCGAGGCCGAGGTGGAGTACGAGGACAAGACCGACATCGCCATCGACGTGGGCTTCGCGTTTGACGATCCGGCCGCTGTGGCCAAGGTATTCGGGCTCGATGCCTTGCCGAAGCCGACCGGTCAGATCGTGATCTGGACCACCACGCCATGGACCATTCCGTCCAATCAGGCGCTGAACCTGCATCCGGAGTTCAGCTACAGCCTGGTCGATACGTCGCGTGGTTTGCTGATCCTCGCCACCGAGCGCGTGGAAGAGTGCCTGAAGACTTACGGTTTGGACGGCCAAATCATTGCATCGGTACCGGGTCTGGCGTTGGGTGAGCTGCGGTTCCGTCATCCGTTGTATGCGGTCGATCCGGGCTACGCGCGCACCGCACCGGTCTACTTCGCCGATTACGTGACGCTGGATACCGGTACCGGCGTGGTGCATTCGGCGCCGGCGTATGGCGTGGAAGATTTTATTTCCTGCAAGGCGCACGGCATGGCGGATGACGACATCATCAGCCCGGTGATGGGCAATGGTGTCTACGCTTCGTCGCTGCCGCTGTTCGGCGGCCAGTTCCTGTGGAAGGCCAATCCGCACATTGTCGAGGTGCTGGAACAGGCCGGTTCGCTGCTGCATCACCACAAGTACACGCATAGTTATATGCACTGCTGGCGGCACAAGACACCGATCATCTATCGCGCCACCTCGCAGTGGTTTGCCGGTATGGATATCGTGCCGAACGATGGTGGCAAGACCCTGCGTGAAACCGCGCTGGCCGGCATCGAGCAGACCCAGTTCTTTCCGGCATGGGGCAAGCAGCGCCTGCAAAAGATGATCGCCGAACGCCCGGACTGGACGCTCTCGCGCCAGCGTCAATGGGGCGTGCCGATGGCGTTTTTCCTGCACAAGGAAACCGGTGCTCTGCATCCGCGTAGCGCCGAGCTGCTGGATCAGGTCGCCGATCGGGTTGCGGAGGGAGGCATCGAGGTATGGCAGAGCCTCGACCCGCGCGAGCTGCTGGGCGACGAGGCCGAGCACTACGAAAAAAATCGCGACACGCTGGACGTGTGGTTCGATTCGGGCACCACGCACTGGCACGTACTGCGCGGTTCGCATGCCGACGTGCTGCGCTTTCCGGCTGATCTCTATCTGGAAGGCTCGGACCAGCATCGCGGCTGGTTCCACTCATCCCTGCTTACCGCGTCGATGCTCGACGGCCAGCCGCCGTACAAGCAGCTGCTGACGCACGGTTTCAGCGTGGATGCGAACGGCCGCAAGATGTCCAAGTCGCTGGGCAACGGCATCGAGCCGCAGGACATCATGAATCGCATGGGTGCGGATATTCTGCGTCTGTGGGTATCGTCCACCGATTACCGCAACGAGATGTCGTTGTCGGAGGAGATCCTCAAGCGCGTCGCCGATACGTATCGCCGCATTCGCAACACGGCACGTTTCCTACTCGGTAATCTCGACGGCTTTGATCAGGAAAAGCATCTGCTGCCGGTGGCAGACAGCCTGCTGTTGGACCAGTGGGCGGTGCAGCAAGCCTATGATGTACAGCAGGGCGTCGTGGCGGCGTATGAGCGCTACGACTTCCCCGAGATCGTGCAACGCGTGCAGAATTTCTGCACCAACGAACTCGGTGCGCTGTATCTGGACATCACCAAGGATCGGCTCTACACGATGCCGACCGACAGCCATGGCCGGCGCAGCGCACAGAGCGCGATGTACCGCATCGCCGAGGCGCTGGTGCGCTGGCTGGCGCCGGTGCTCAGCTTCACGGCCGAGGAGATCTGGCAGCAACTCCCGGGCAAGCATAGCGAGAGCGTGCTGTTCGAAACCTGGTACGACGGTCTGGTTGCTACGCAGAATTCACCGGAACAACGTCGCTACTGGGCCGATCTATTGGCCATCCGCGACAGCGCTTCACGCGTGCTTGAAGGCATGCGCAAGGCGGAGCAGATCGGTGCGGCACTAGAGGCGAAGCTGACCATCTATGCCGATGACGCCATGCTCTCGCGCCTCACCGAAGCCGCGGACGAATTGCGCTTCTTCTTCATTACATCGGAGCTGACGCTGTTGTCGCTTGAGTCGCGTTCGGCCGATGCGGTGAAAGTCGAACTGGAGGGCGCCGAGGTCTGGATTTCGGCGGTAGTCAGTGACGCGGAGAAATGCGTGCGTTGCTGGCATCGTCGCGATGATGTCGGCAGCCACGCCGAGCATCCGGAACTGTGCAGCCGCTGTATCAGCAATATCCAGGGGCCGGGCGAGGACCGTCGTTGGTTCTGATGAACCTGTTTTCTTCCTCTGAGTACTTTCATATGTTCTGTTTACGCCAAACGAGATCAATTCCTTGAGCAACAAACCCAATGCACTCGTCTGGTTGTTGCTGTCTGTTGCCGTCATCGTGCTCGATCAGCTCAGCAAGCTGTGGGCCGTGCGGGCGCTGCAGCCGATAGGTTTGCCGCATCCGGTGATTCCCGGCTTTCTCAATTGGACGCTGGCCTTCAATACTGGCGCAGCCTTCAGTTTTCTAGCCGACGGGGCAGGCTGGCAGCGCTGGTTCTTTGTACTGCTGGCACTGATTATCAGCGTCGTGCTGGTGGTGTGGCTGGCCCGCACATCGCGCCGTGACTGGCGTACAGCGATGCCGCTGGGTCTGATCGTTGGTGGCGCGCTCGGCAATCTCATTGACCGTCTGCACGCAGCGCAGGTCACCGATTTTATCCAGGTGTATTTCCACCAATGGAGCTACCCGGTGTTCAACGTCGCCGACTGCGGTATTACGGTCGGTGCGGTGATGCTGGTGGCGTTCGGGCTGTTTGCCGGAAAGTCAGCGGGTGGCGTGCGATAATTCGTGCAGCAAGTATTCCGGCGCGAGTCGGAGTGCTGTTTCAAATGCTTATCAAACTACCGAGCGCGGCCTTCACCAAAGTAACGGTTTGAGCTGAGTTCCCGTCGAGGTCTGTTTTGGACATCCTGCTCGCCAATCCCCGCGGATTCTGTGCCGGCGTCGACCGCGCCATCGCCATCGTCGAACGCGCGCTGGAGTCGTGGGGCGCGCCGATCTACGTGCGTCATGAAGTGGTGCACAACCGTTATGTGGTCGAAAAGCTGCGCAATGACGGTGCTGTGTTCGTCGAGGAACTGCATGAGGTGCCGGACGGCGCTACCGTGATCTTCAGCGCCCACGGCGTGTCGCAGGCGGTGCGCGAAGAGGCTGATCGGCGCCATCTGAAAGTGTTCGATGCCACCTGTCCGCTGGTGACCAAGGTGCATATGGAAGTGGCGCGACTGGGTCGAATCGGCCGCAGCGTGGTGCTGGTTGGCCATGCCGGCCACCCTGAAGTGGAGGGTACGATGGGTCAGTGGAACCCTGAGAACGTCGGGGAAATTTTGCTGGTCGAATCGATCGATAGCGTTGCCGCGCTGACACCCACTTTTCCGCATCAGCTGTCTTACGTTACCCAGACCACGCTGTCGGTGGACGACACCAAAGCCATCATTGCCGGGTTGCGTGAAAAATTTCCGGACATCGAGGGGCCGCGCAAGGACGATATCTGCTACGCCACGCAGAATCGCCAGGACGCCGTGCGCCGCCTCGCCGATTCGGTCGACCTGATGCTGGTTGTCGGCTCGGTCAACAGCTCCAATTCCAACCGCCTGCGTGAACTGGCGGAAAAGCAGGGTGTACGTTCGTTCCTGATCGATGGTGCCGAAAATATCGATCGCAGCTGGCTCGATGGGGTCAAACGCATCGGCCTCACCGCCGGCGCCTCGGCGCCGGAGAAGCTCGTACGTGACGTGATCGGCCGCTTGCAATCGTGGGGTGCCGGCGAAGTACGCGAGCTCGATGGCGAGCCGGAAAACATCACCTTCGCCTTGCCTAAGGAACTGCGCGTGGTCGGCGGCAGCTCAACAGCGAGCATTTGATTCAAGCCGGCTTCGATGATGTGTGGATTCGACGTCCGGGTATGTTTCTCTGGCGTCAATCAGGATAGTAAGAGTCGCTCAGACAAAAGTTGTGCGGCTGCCTCAGCTTGCGCCATCTTGCCCCACACCGTAGAATTTGCGGCTGTTCGCCGGAATAGCTCAGTTGGTAGAGCGGCGCATTCGTAATGCGTAGGTCGTAGGTTCGATTCCTATTTCCGGCACCAGAAAAACAAAGGCCCGCGTAAGCGGGCTTTTTGTTTTTCAATATCCTCTGCTCGACCGGCAGCTACGTTGCGAACGCGCCGTGTCCAGGCGTCGATACCTGCTTCCGCGGACGCGAATCCGGTCGACCCTCCGCTCACGCGCGTGACTCGGACCACCTTCCAGCCAGCCTTGCTCACCGCTCGTCGGAGAAATGCTACCGTCGGTCGCGTAAAATCTTGACGTAATAAATTGCGAAAACTAAGGTGCATGAGTGACGTCAGGGAGAGTCTTCATGCAAGTTTTGTCGCGTCAGCGAGGAGTCTCGTTGATCGAAGTGCTGATGGCGGTGCTGATCTTCAGTGTTGGCCTGATCGGTCTCGCGGGCCTGATGGTAATGGCTGCGCGTTCCAACCATGCGGCCTACCAGCGTACCCAGGTGACGTTTCTGGCCAACAACATGGCCGATCGCATGCGTGCCAACCCGGTGGGTATCTGGAGTGGCAGTTATGACAGTACGGCGTATCCGATCACGGGCACGACCGATTGCGAAACCACAGCATGCAATCCGGCCAATGTGGCCAAGCGCGACCAACAGACCTGGAGCGGTTTGCTGACCACGCTGCTGCCGAAGGCAACAGCCAGCATCAAGTGCGCCAGCAAGGACTCGCTTAGCTACAGCGGCCTCAGTACGGATCAACTCAACCGGCGCCCACCCTATGGGGGCAACTGTGCGATGACAATCAGTTGGGGCGAGCGAGGTGCCGGCGACAAGACACATAGCGACAC
Organism: Rhodanobacter sp. A1T4; assembly: GCF_014207185.1. Lineage (GTDB taxonomy): Bacteria > Pseudomonadota > Gammaproteobacteria > Xanthomonadales > Rhodanobacteraceae > Rhodanobacter. The sequence continues at coordinate 180,613 of NZ_JACHCP010000002.1, read as the reverse complement.
TGCCATGCAAACCTTCGCCTGGGAGTTTCAGCCGTGATGGGCCACTTCTCTGCGCACAAACAGCACGGCATCACCCTGATCGAACTGATGGTGGCGATGGTGCTGGGACTGCTGGTGGCAGCCGGCATCGTCACCGTGTTCGCCTCTACTTCCAACAGCAACAAGGCGCAAACCCAGTTGGCGCTCTTGCAGGAAGAGGGACGTTTTGCCATCACCCGACTCAGCAACGACCTGCGCATGGCCAATGGCCAGTACTGCAGCAATACCGGCGGGGTCGCCAGCAATACAGGTAGCAACAATCTGTATATGGACGGCCTGCGTTCACCCAAGGTCTATGCCAAGGATCTGCTGGGTGCGCTGAGCGACGTCACCACGAATTGGAATGTCGCGCCGTATCCCGCAACGCCTGTTGCGCCGTATTACTTACCCGCGTTCCTGTCCATGCGCGGCTATGACTGCAGCAAGACTTCCCCATGTACGCCGGACGTGCCTGCAACGTTTTTAAAAACCATGGGAACAAGTGTCGGCGCACGTGTTGTCGGTGCCAGCGTACTTACGCTGCGCTACATGAGTCCCTCACGTGGCTGGACGCTGGATGGGATCAACAGCACGGTCAGTGCTGATAGCAACGGCAAGCTGAAGAGCGTCACGCTGAAACCGGCGACTGGTGAGCCGGCCTTGTCAGAGTTCCAAGCGGGCCACCTCGCCATGCTTGCTGATTGCTCCAATGCGCAGATCTTTGCGGTCGACGCCCCGTCGTCGGGCGTGTTGAATGTGCGTGCTGCGGATAATTTTTCTGAAAGCTCTCCGATCAATCAGCAGCTGCAGTCGGCACCAAGGTTGTTCGATCTGAATACCGACCTGCTCACTGTGACGTATTTTCTGCAGGTCATCGATGACGGCAATGGACGCAAAGTCGGAGCGTTGATGCGTCGTGTCAACGGTACCAGTGAAGAGGTCGTGCGCGGAGTGGAACGACTGGATTTTCTCTACGGCGTGGAGGACAGCAACGGCAGTACGCGTTATCTCAGTGCGTCCGGCGTGGATACCCGTGTCAACGGCGCTATCAACTGTCCTGCATCGGTACCGAGTGTCGACAGCAGTGCACCGGCCAGCAATCCCGCGGGTTGTCTGTGGCGCGCAGTCAAGAGCATCGAGGTACACATCTTGATGGATGGGCAGGTACCGCTCTATACGCTCACTCCGAATGAACTGAGCTACACCTATGTGGCCGACAAGATCACCGAACCCAAGGCGCCGGACGATGCCGGCCGCGTGGTCAAGCCGGTCGAGCAGGGCTTCGCCAATCCAGTGCTGCGCCGCGAGTTCAGCGCAATGGTTTCCCTGCGTAACTACAACCCGTGATCTGCGAGGAATTCGTCGTGCCCCCATTTTTTCGCATAAGCCAACAAACCTTTTCGCCGATAAAGGCGTCTGCAGCTACCCCCAACGCTTTCCAGCATCCGGGGAGGAATGCTCGAGGAGTCAGTATGTTCCCGCGTACCCAGCAAGGCGCGGTGATGGTCGTGGCGCTGATCTTCCTGATGTTGTTGACCCTCCTGGCGATCAGTGCCTCGAGCCGTTCGCTGCTGCAGGAACGCATGGCAGGTGGTTTGCGCAATGCGCAACTGGCCGAGATCGGTGCGGAAGCTGCATTGCGCGGAGCGGAGTGGCGCCTGTGGAGTCTTCCAGCGCGAGGTATCCGCTTGAACTGCCCGAGCGATTCCCTGGCTAACTGTTACGCCTTTGATGCGATCAATCCGAGCAGTTATGTCACTGCGTTCCGTAGCGGCGCCGGCTGGCCCACGAGCGGCTCGACGGAATACAAGGGTGATGGCGGCAACTTCGACTACACCACATTGGCCTCCAGCAGCTTGGCTGCCGCCCACAAGCCGGTGGCGAAATTGGCGAAGAATCCACGCTACATCATCGAACGGCTTGGCCAGGAAACCTCGCCTGGTGTCGGCAGCCAGATCGAGGGCGGCGTCACCGCCGCTTACGGCAGCAGTTCCACACCGTCCACCGCACTGTGGATATGGCGCGTCACGGCCCGCTCCACCGGCGGCAGTGAAAACACGGTGCGGACATTGGAAAGCACCTACGCCGCTCCCGGCAACTGAGTCACGAGGCTACAAGATCATGCGCAGTGCTAACTCCATACATGGGCGTGTGACCGCCTGTCTGAGCGGTCTGGTTATGACCCTTGCGGCCGGTTTCTCGGGTGCTTCCTTGGCCGGTACGGTGGATCTGAGTACCACGCCGCCGGAGGCCAGCACCACGGTGGCGCCGAATCTGGTGCTGACCTTCGATGATTCGGGTTCGATGAACTGGCATCACTCGCCGGATCAGCGACCGTATACCGGCGCGGGCTGGAACACGGCCAGTGATACCGACCAGAGTGCTTCGGCAAATATCACCTATCGCTCGCAGGCTGGCCCATATCTTTGCGCCGGTGTGATCACGCCGGGCATCACGGATCCAACCGATCCGCGCGCATGGAGCATGAACGGTGTTTATTTCAATCCGGACAATACCTATGCCCCGCCATTGAAGGCGGATGGCACCACGGCGATGCCGGATTCGTCGTATACGAAAGCCTGGGACAACGGCATTCAGATCAATCGCCCGGTCAGTCCGGTTGCTGTACTGACCTCCGGTAGCAGCCAGAACACGCGTGATCTGAGCAGTGTCTCCTTTTGCGGAAAAATCGGTGCGGGCTACTACAAGTACAACGGCACCAAGGCCAGCCTGCCCCTGGATGCGAAAGGCCAACTCAATACGGCGGCTACAAACGCTCTTTACACAAGCGGTAGTTGGACCTGGGTGGCGCTGACTTCGGCTGCAGATCAGAAGAATTTCGCGAACTGGTATTCGTATTACCGCACTCGCACGATGGCTGCGGTGACAGCGATCTCGCGTGCCTATGCGCCATTCGACAAGAGCGTGCGCGTTGCGTGGCAGAACATCAATTCAAACAACCTGAGCAACAGCACGGCAATCTACAAGTTCGTGGATGACACCACGACCAACAATGCACGCACCAAGTTCTACAACTGGCTGTTTGCCACGACGGCCAGTGGTGGCACGCCGAATCGTTCGGCGGCGAAATTGGTGGGCACGTATTTCACCAATCGCACCGGCGCCGTGGACAGCAACCCCTACTGGGACAGGGACGCGGGCAAGGAGCTGGTCTGCCGGCAGAATTTCCATATCCAGATGACCGATGGCATGTGGAATGGCGATACCGGAATTACTTTGCCAGCGACCAGCGGCAACGACACCACGAACATTTCGCTGCCTGATGGCCGACCGTTTTCAACGGCCGACAAGGAAAGTGGGATCATCTGGAATGAAGCCAGCAACTCCGTGGTGACGATGGCGGACCTGGCGTTCTATTACTGGTCACGCGATCTGCAGGCTGGCGTCAGTGGCACCAGCCTGTTCGCCACGCAGGCCAATCGCCGCAAAGTGGCGTCGTATATCACCGATACCTCGACGAACCTGTTCGGCACGCCGCTGGTGGCGAACAGCGATCCGCGCGACAACAAGGAGATCTTCTGGAACCCGGTGAACGATCCGGCGAGCTGGCCACATCTCGTGCAGTACATGATCGGCTTCGGCGCCTCCGGCTCGCTGGCCAACAACGACACCACCTACGCCAGCTTGCGCAAGGGTGGCACGCAATGGCCCGCGCCGGTGGTTGCTACCGACGACGGCAAGAAGATCGATGACATGTGGCATGCGGCGCTGAACAGTCGCGGCCAGTTCTTTGCTGCCAGCAGCCCGAGTGACCTGATCGCCGCGTTGACCAAGATCATCAGCAGCATCGTTGCGCGCAGTACCACGGCAGTGGCCGCCAGCTTGAGTACGTCGGTGCTCGGTCCTGCGGCATTGACCTACCAGGCCGGCTATGACACCAACGATTGGACCGGCACGCTGACTGCCAATCGGGTGAATTCCGATGGCACGGTTTCCACGACGGCGATATGGAACGGTCGCGACCTGCTCGATGCCCGTGCGAAGGTCGGCGATAGCCGGGTGATACTGACCAGTACGGGAGTGGGCACCAACAAGGGTGCGGCCTTCAGTGGCACGTCTGCGGTCAACGCGATCAACGCGGTGGACTCCAATTTTGGCACGGGTACGGCAGGCGCGGATCGGCTGGCATGGCTGCGCGGTAACCAGAGCAAGGAGGGCGCTAGCTTCCGCCAGCGCAACCACATCCTGGGTGCGGTGATGAACGCACAGGTGCTGTACGTGACGCAGCCAGCCAGCGGCTATCGCAACATGTGGCCGGCTACGTCGAGCGAGGCCAAGGCAGAAGTTGCCGGTACTGGATATGCCAAGTTCCAGGCGGACCACGCCACGCGCGCACCGACGATCTATGTCGCGGCAAACGATGGCATGCTGCATGCGTTCGATGCCAGCGCCGCCAATGACACTTATCCCGGAACGGTCGACGTGGCGCCGAACCCAGGCAGGGAGCGTTGGGCATATGTGCCGCATTCGGCATACGGACGACTGACCAATTGGTCTGCGCTGACCAACTTCAGCTTCCAGCCATCGGTGGACGGTACTCCGGTAAGTCGTGATGTTTATTTTGGCAGTGGCAGCAGCCAGGGCTGGCACACCATCCTTGTGGGCGGCCTGCGTTATGGCGGCCGTGGTGTCTATGCGCTGGACATCACCGACGCGTCGGCCAGCGAGTCGTCACCCGGTGCGAAAGTGCTCTGGGAATTCAACAACACCAGTACGGGTGGCGCCAATCTCGGTTACACCTTTGGCCGTCCAAATATCGGGCGGCTGGCCAGCGGTCAATGGGTGGTATTGGTGCCAGGCGGTTATTTACCCAGCGGCAGCACGGATGCAGCGGCGAGTAACAATTTCAGCTCGCTGTTCGTACTCGATGCACAGACCGGCGCGTTGATCAGAGAGATCAAGACACCCACCACGGTCAGCGGCGTCACCGGCACCGTGGTGAGCTATGGCCTTACCACGCCGATGCTGGGTGACTATCAGGGTGACCAGATCGACGACGTGGCATTTGCCGGTGATTTGCAGGGCAATATCTGGCGTTTCGATCTGACTGGCAGCAGCACTGATTGGAACGCCGAACTTTTCTTCCGCTCGTCCAATCCCGGGGATCGCCCGGTGACGGTGATGCCACGGTTGTTCGCCGATCCGATCGGCGGCGGTCTGGTGGTGGTGTTCGGCACAGGCAAGTATCTGGCCAGTGCCGACAACGTCATCGACAGCAATACCAAACAGCAGGCGGTATACGGCATTCGCGATTCCGGCCAGTCGGGTCAGGCCGTGGTGGTGGAGGGGGCGGCCGCTACCCCGTTGGTGGCACAGACGCTGACCGAGAAAAATTCCACCCGGGGTCTGACCACCAACGCGGTGCCTGCAAAGAATCCAGGAACGGGCATAACGAACCGCGGCTGGTACTTCAATCTGTATATCAACGATGGCACCAATCAGACCGACAAGGGCGAGCGCGTGGTGGTTGATGCCACGTCGTTGTCCGATACCAACCATGCCGTCATCACGACGCTGATTCCGCAAGACAACGATCCTTGCGACCCTGCACCACGTGGTGCAGTGATGTTTGTGGATGCAGCTACGGGAGGCGCTGCATCGGGCGTGGACTTCGGCAGTATTTCAGGCTGGCCATCGGGCTTCACGCAGGCTGGTGCGCTGGTAAAGAACCCGCCGACCGGTGGCTTCCTGCCGGTCGCCACGGCCGTGGGCGGTGGTCAGATCTATCTGCCGGGGCTGACGCTTGAAGGTGGCTCACAGGCGGGGAAAACACCGAGTGCAGGCGCACCAATCTGGCGTCGACGCTCATGGCGAGTACTCAATAATGACCAATGATGTCGGCAACGGGATAAAGGTTATGGCACGTGCGCGTGGCTTTACCCTGATCGAACTGATGATTGTGGTGGGGATTATTGCGATCCTCGCCGCCATCGCGATTCCAGCGTATGGCCGCTATGCATACCGTGCCCGCCGCGCGGATGGCCAGGCACTGCTGCTGCATATCGCCAATGCGCAGGAGCGAAATTATGCGACATACAATCAATACGGCACGCTTAGTGGCACACCGGGATTGGGCTATGACGACCCGGCGATTTCGGAGAAAGGCTATTACTCCGTTGCCGTGACGTTTCCGGGCGGCATCAGTTCATCGTTCCTTGCCCGGGCTACCCCGGTCAGTTCGCAGGCAAAGGACGTCTGCGGAACGTTGTCGATCGACAACACGGGTACCAAGTTGCCAACGCCGACCGATGCCACCTACAACACCAATGGCAGCTGCTGGTGAGCATGATGATCAACAAGCCAGCTCGTCAGCATGGTTTCAGCCTGCTCGAACTGATGACCACGATTACGGTGGCGGCAATCTTGCTGGTGATCACCGTATCCAGTTTCCGTGACGTGATCCATCGTAACCAGGTCAGTTCGGCCGGCAACGAAATACTGGCCAGCTTATCGTATGCGCGCACCGAGGCGATCACCCGCGGCCAGCTGGTATCCCTATGTCCAAGTGCGGATGGCGCGAGCTGCACGGCAGGAGGTCAGGCATTCGGTCCAGGCTGGCTTGTCTACACCGATCCGGCGGGTGTCGTATCCGCCAACAAGGCTTACGACTCGACTAAGTCGATCTTGCTGCGTGCCACTACGGCGCGTACTGGCGTGTCGATCCAGTCCAGGAGCGCCGAGATCGTGACCTTCGGTCAGCAAGGCCAGCTGAAATCTGCCACGACCTCGCCCACGCTAAGTATCGTAGCCTGCTACAGCGATAGCACTTCCAGCGGGAATAGCAGCAGCACCACGGCAGTACCGGGCGTCGAGCTGGACGTGAACGGCTCCGGCAGCGTGCAAACGAAGACGTTGGCGGCTGGTGCATCTTGCACGCCAAGCTGAGCCGGTCTGCACCGAAGGACTGACACTGACGTGCCGGCTCGCCGAGGTGTGAAACAACGGCGCAAGCATTCGTACATGGCATCTCGAACGGCTTCTGCGAATATTGAAGCCCCGCTATGGCTGACCCGGCTGCAGCCGCTCGCGCAAGCCACCCTGGCGCTGGACCGGACGGCTCAACGCTGCACACAGCGACGTATCCGTGGTCCAGATCTCGGCATGATCTCTTGCGCGCGAGATGGCGGTATAGACCAGTTCGCGGGTTAGCACACGGCTGGTCGGGTCGGGTGGCAGCACGACGGCAACGCTGTGGTATTCCGAGCCCTGGCTGCGGTGAATGGTGATAGCCCACGCACTTTCGTGTGCTGGCAGCGCGCGTGGAGAAAAGCTGCGCAGGCCGCTGCTGCCATCGCGGTCACTGAGTTCGAACCACACACGCAGTCCATCCGTACCGTCCAGCGTGATACCGACGTCACCGTTGAACAGGCCGCGCGTGTAATCGTTGCGGGTGATGATCACTGGTCTTCCGTGATGCCAGGTATGACTGACGTCGAGGCCGAACCGCGTGCCGAGTCGACGAGTCATCAGTGCGTTGATACCTTGTGCACCGAACGCGCCATCGCGCAGCGCGCAGAGTATTTGCAGCTGACGCAGAACTTGCAGCGCGGCATCTGGAGTAACGGTTTCTGTCAGCAGCGATCGCAGCGCCTCGGCGTGACGCTCGATCCATGCATCGATGCATGTCCGCAAGGTATCATTGTCGATGCAATGGCGCAGATGCAGATCGCCATCGGCGCGCTGCGCCAACAAGGCATCCAGCCACACCGGATCGGGTGTGTTGCGCAGCGCCTCGATACCGCGCTGCAGGCCGCTGCCCGCGCGCCAGGTGTGTGTGAGCGTCAGTACGTGGCCAGCAAGAGGTGCATGGCTGTCTGAGGTGTTCGGCACCTGCTGCACTAGCGGCTCCAGCAGATGGACCATTGCCGATGGCAACTGATTGATCGGTGTTGTCGAGACAATATCGGCGAGCACCGAACCGGCATCGACCGAGGCGAGCTGGTTCGGGTCGCCAAGCAGAATCAGCACAGCATCCGGACGCAACGCTTCCAGCAGCTGGCGCATCATCGCCAAGTCCACCATCGACGCCTCATCGACCACGACGATATCTTCGGCCAGGGGATGTTGGCGACCGTGATGGAAAGTGTTGTCCATCGGCCGATAGCCGAGCAGGCGATGCAGGGTACGGGCATCGGCGTGTGGAATGGCCTGCAGCAGTTCCCGAAAGGGATTGTCGTCCGTCGTGCCCCAGACATCACGCAGCTCGGTCTTGCTCCTGGCAATCGACTGCACCAGTCGCTGCGCCGCCTTGCCGGTGGGTGCCGCCAGCGCGATCGAAGGTCTGGCGGGCAGGCCGCATTCGGCTGCGTGTCGGAGCAGCATCAACAGCATGCGCAGAACAGTGGTCGTTTTGCCTGTGCCTGGGCCGCCGGTAAGTACGAAGAAATGCGTGCCGGGAACCGCCGCGACGGCGGCGCGCTGCCAGTCGTCCGCGCCGGATGGTTTGTCGTTGAACAGGGTCGACAAACCATCGGCCATGGTTTTCGCAGCAATCGGCAAACGGCGATTGCGGCATCGTTGCAGAATGGCCGTTGCCAGCTTCGACTCGTGCTGCCAGTTGCGCCAGAAATAAAAGCGATGTTGAGCATCGAGCACAAAGGGCGTAAACCGCGGGCCGTCGCCAACCCAGTCGTGATCGCGCAGCAGTGCCACCGCGTCTGTGTCGAAGCCGGCACCGGTGTGTGGATCGACCAGCCATGCACACGAGTGACCCTGGCCTTCTGCCGTGCTGGTTGCGCGGACGGCGCGCGCGAGGAGACTCGAGCCTGTGCGCGCGAACACCCACTGCGCAAGGGTCTGATCGATGACGCGCTCATCGGATGGTGCCGTGTCCATCATGGTGATCTGGTTCATGCCGCCACTTCCTGCATACCGGCGAAGGCGTCGTCCAGCGCCTCGATCAAGGCCTCCGGCCAGCGGTGCCGCCATATGCCAAGGTCTTTTCGCTCCTCGGGTTCCAGCCCGATCGCACGCACAAACAAATACCAGCTGTCGCCGAGATGCTGAGCAGCGGTATAGCCGTCCATTCGCTGGCGCAGATAACGATGCAGTGCCACGGTATAGAGCAGGGCCTGCAGCGGATAATGGTGTTCGGCCATGGCCACGTTGAGCGACGATCCCTGATAATCCTGCAACCTCGTGCCGAGCCAGTTGGTCTTGTAATCGAGCACATGAAAGCATCCATCCCATTGCACGATCAGGTCGGCAAAGCCGGTCAACATGCCGTTGAGCGTGGTGGTATCGAGGCTGGCAGGCACCACATCCGGCTGATCGTGGGCGACGCATAGCCGGCGCAACTGGGCAACGGCGACATGCTGTACCGGAAACTGGAATTCGAATTCGACCACACGCTGATCGGCGGGAATGTCGATCAGCCGCAAGCCGTCGCCAAGGTCACTCTGACGAACACGGTCGACCATTCTCCCCACACGCTCCGCGACTTCATCCGGCGACAGACTGTCGGCTTTGATCGCTTGTGCGGTGAGCTGGGTGTTAAGCAGCTGGCGCTGCTCGGGCCAGACGGGGGCAGGGCGTGCCAACTCCAGCACCTTGTGGACAGCGTCGCCGAAGCGTGGTCCTCGCAGCGGATACAGCGCGACCAGTCGGGCGTCGTCAGCGACTTCGAGCAGTGGCTCTTCCTCGACCTCGACGATATCCGAACCGACTTCATCGGCGGCACCGCTATCGTCGATTACCACGGCCGCTGCGGCATAGCGGCTGAGGCCACTGAAACTGTGCAGCCACTGGAACGGTCGTGGGCACGGCAGTGGCGTTTGCGTGGCACGCGAACTGTTCGATTCCATCCGCTTTTGATAGCGACAGGGGACATCATCGAAGGCGGGTGCCAACATCATGCCGGGGAGCAGGTCTGCCATGGTTTGCAGCGATGCTTCGCCTTGCTCAAGCCCAAGTTGCTGCTGCGCCTGCAGCACAATCGGGTCGATCGCGGCAATGCGCCAGGCGAAACTATCCGGGTTTGATCCATGGCTGCGATCGATCCAGTACACGTGGACCGCGTGGACGGCGCGAGTCAGCGCGACGTACAGCAGGCGCAGGCGTTCTTGCAGATCCTCGCGAAAATGACGCCCCCGGTGCTCGATAAAGTTCGCCGAACCGAGGTCGATGCGGCGCCCGCCAGCATCGTCGTGATAGCGAAGCACACTCGGTGAGCGCGTGCCGCTGCGATCGCCAACGCGCCAGATCAATGGCAGAAAGACGATCGGAAACTCCAGCCCCTTGCTGGCATGGATGGTAAGCAGTTGCACACGCCGCGCATCGCTTTCGATTCGCAGCTGGCGTTCGTCGGCAGCCTCCGCATCGCCGTCGCTACCTTCCTGGCGCATCTCGGTCAGCCAGGCATAGAGACCATCCAGTCCTTGCAGGCCACTTTCCTCGGCGGCCAGCAACTCACCCAGATGGCGCAAGTCGGTGAGTACGCGCTCCCCCTCGGGCAGTGCCAGCAAGACCGTCGCGCGTTCGGCGAGAAGCGCATCGATCAGAGCCAGCACACCGCGTGTGCGGATCAACGCGCGCCATGATTCAAAGCGTTCGAGTTCGCGTTCAAACGTTGCGGCATCGCTTTGCCACGCGTGGAACTGGTCCAGCGTCGCGCCGAGCAGGGCAGTGGCCAGCGCACCGCGCACGGCCTTGTCGTCATCGGCATGGAGCACAGCGTAAAGAATCAGCGCCAGCTCGCGTGCGACATCACCCGCAAAAATATTGCCGCGGCCGCTGCCGACGCATGGAACGCCGCGCGCGACAAGGCGTGCACGCAAGGCGACGATTTGGGTGTTGGTCGAAAGCAACACGGCGATATCGCCCGGGGAGACGCGCTTGCCGTCGATCTGGTGCTGCGGATCATTGAGCAGTTCGACGATGCGATCGGCGCAGTCATCCAGTGCCAGTGGTTCGAGTGCGGTGGCGCTGCTCAGTGGCTGGCCTTTCTTGTCGATTGCGTCACCGCGAAAATCGTGGATGATCAGCGGCCGTGTAACTGCTTCACCATTCACCGTATACGGTTGCTTGTTCGTTTTGTCGGCGGCGCTTACGCGCTGGTAGCGGATTTGCGAATGATCGAAGCCACCATCGGTGTGGCCATACAGCGCATTCATCGCTTCGACCAGCGCGCTGCTTGAACGGTGATTGGTCGCCAGCGAAAAGCGCTGGTTCGCCTGTGCGCTGGCGCGCAGATAGGCGGCGATATCGCCGCCGCGAAAACTGTAGATGGCCTGCTTGGGGTCGCCGATCATCACCAACGTGCCGCGCTCGCGATAGATGCGGTCGAAGATCGCGAACTGGCGTTGGTCGGTATCCTGGAACTCGTCGATCAGCGCAACCGGAAACGCCTCGAATAGTCGGTCCGCCAACGTGCTGTCAGCGGGTTCACTGCACAGCCGCTGATACACCGCGTCGATCAGCATCGAAAAGGTCAGCACGTGACGCTGGTGCGCGCGACGGGGAAGCTCATCGCGGCAAGCATGTGCGGCATCGGCCAGCACCGCACCACGGGTGAAGATGATACGCAGTGAAAGCAGTGAGTCGATTTCCTGCAGCGCAATGATCAACGGATGCCGGCTCAATGCCCCTGGATGCCCGGCAGACTCCTGCTTGGCAATATTGGCAGGATCCAATTTATCTTTGAAAAGGCTTGCGAGTGAATCCTCGATGCTATTGGTGTCGCCACTTTTAAGGAGCTGTGCCACATCTTTCAACAGACCAGACAAGGCGCGGACTCTGGGAGCGAAGAGCTTTTTGTTTTCCGCGAGGCGCAACAGCTCGGTGGCGGTTTCTTCCGTGCATAGCGCCGCGATGCTTTTCTGCAGATATTCAAGTCCGCCTGATTCGATTTTGGCATCCGGACTGTTCGCCACCACGGCCAGATCCCAAAGCAGCTTTTCCGGACCGTCCTTCAGCAGCAGCGCCGCTTCGCGCGGGTCGACGGTGCCGACCAGGTAACGTCGACGCCAGAAGTCCTCGACGCATTCGCGTAGTAATTGTTGTTCGTCGAACAGTTTGTCGCTGGCGAACGCGGCGCCGCTTTCCAGCGGGTAATCGCGCTGGATGCGTTGGCACAGTGCGTGGATGGTCGAGACCGGTGCGCGATCCAGATCGGCACGAGCCAGCTGGATCTTTCGCAGCGCACGCCGCCGGCTTTCCTGATCAGTGCACAGTGCAGCCAGATAATTTTCCAGCGAATGATCGTCCGCCGCTACGGAGTCGGTCGCCGTCGAATCGAGCAGCCAACGCTCGGCTTCGATCAGCCGTCGGCGTAGCCGTTCGCGCAACTCCTGCGCGGCAGCATCGGTGAACGTGGTAACCAGAATCTGTTCCACGCGCAGCTCGCGTTCCAGCAGAAGACGCAAGTAGATCACGCCGATGTTCCAGGTCTTGCCGGTGCCGGCGCTGGCCTCGATCAGGATGCGGCCGTGTAGCGGCATGCGTTGCCAGTCGAGCGCGGTCGGCGTTGTCGTATTGATGGTGCTCGTGCTGATCATGCGTCCGCTCCGTTGACGTCAACGGATTCGTTGGCGTGCGGCTTCAACAGCAGCGTATGTATGGGATCAAGCACGTCGCAGACCAGCTTCGTGGCTTCCACAAAGGCCCGGTGAGCGGGGCTGTGCTCGTCGAAAAAATCCAGTCCCTGACACAGCAGTGCGGCGTAGCCTGGCGCGTAATTGCGCTCGCCCATGCCGCCGTGATCGCTACCCTCCCATGCGGCGGCAGCCTTGAACAGTCGATCGTTCGGCGAGCCGCTGGCGTAAGCGAGGGCGGTTTTGGGAAAGAACAGTAGCGGCTGCTCGTCGGTTGCCAGCGACGTTTCGATCAGTCGGAGCAATCCGCGCCTGAGATCGTCATTGCCCTGCTTCAACACAGGATCAAGTCGCTTTGACTGAACAGCGTTGCCTGAGGATGAACACTCGAGCAGAACGCCTTGCAGCTTTTCACGTTGCATCAGACGCAATGCGGCCCAGTCGATATAGAAGGCTAGAAGCTCTCTCAATCCAGCTGTGCCGGTTGGCTTGGCGTCGAACAGCATCAGGCCAGCCGCCGCCGCATGAAACACGCGGTCAACGGTGCCGGTCAGGTGCATGCCGCCGAGGTCCAGATCGATGACCTGTGCATCAGCTATTGCCGTGCCATCGACAAAAAAGAGTTTCGCATGATCGAGCATGCCCTGCACCGATTCGCGCAGTTGACGATAAGCTTGGATACCGATGGCGCCGCCAGCGAGCATGCCGGAGCGGGCGAGCCATGCCGGCGGCTCTTTGGGCAACTGACTTTTTCCGGCAATCAGCGCATCGAACAATAGTCGGCTCTCGACGCGTTCGATCCGACTGACGCCTGTTTCAAGTGGTTCGCGATCGGGCCAACGGCTGCTTTCGAGTGCCTGCAAACTGATGCCTTTGTTGCGCAGCAGGTATTCCTTTACCGGATCGCGCCAGTAACGCCTGAGGCTGGCCAGTGAAACCTCACTGTTGGCAACGGGGCTCGATTGGCCATGTTGTGCGGCAATGTCCTTGAGTTGAAGGAAGCTTGGGATGCTCTTTGTCGAGGGCAACGCGAGAAATGCTGGATCGTACGAGAACAGCCGTTGATCATGCTGCGGCTTACCCTGGGCATCGCGTTCGTAGTAGCGCGCATCGAACGGCTGCAGCGGATGATGGATGCGCCACGGCCGATCGACTTTTTCATCATCGGCGATGCCGTGCTGCTCGTCGAGAAACTGCAGTAACTCGGCCAGCGGTGCAGCGGGATTGCGCGGTTTGCCGTCGCGCACGCCTTCACCGATGTAGCTGATGTGTAGGACATCACGCGCCGACATCATCGCTTCGAGAAACAGATAACGATCCTCGCTGCGCGTGTCGCGATCGCCGCGCCGCGGCTGGCTGAGAATCTTGTTGAGGCCGGCGTCATTGCTGGGGCGCGGGAATTCGCCTTCGTTCATGCCAAGCAGGCAGACCACACGAAAGGGAATCGAGCGCTGTGGCACCAGTCCGCAGAACGTCACGCCGCCGAGCAGAAAGGCCTGGCGCTCCGGCACGGCATCCAGTGCGCTACCGATGGCTTCGCGTACCACACTCCACGGTAATGGCGTGCTGATGCCAGCTTCGCTGGCCTGGCTGCCAAGGCTGGCGGCCAGGCGGCGCAGCGTGTCGAGCGCATTGTTTTCGGCGTCGTCGCGCATGTCTGTGAGGAATAGCGCGTCGATGCGATCCAGCAGCCATTGACTCCAGGCGGCCAGCGGTCTCGGTGCGCTGAAGGCGAGGCGTATGGTTCGTAGCTCGCCAAGTAGACGGTCAAGCTCGCCGATGGCTTCGACCGTGCTACCTGAGACGCCATCGAGTGGAAGGATGTTGTCAAGCAAAAGGTCACTGGGCGATTGGCCGTCCAAATCGTTCTCGCTTTCTTCGGCTGATTCGTCTGTGCCTTCCCCGACGATCAGTCCGGCATACATGCGATCCAGTCCGAACTGCCAGGAATTGGCATCGGTGGCTGCAGCGCCTGCTTCAGCCTTCATCGCCGCATCCAGCCCCCACGCCACATGCGCACGCTGCAGCCAGCGCTCCAGCGTATCGCGGCTGCTGCGGTCGATAGCGAAGCGGCGGGCCACGGCGGGCACGTCGAGAAAGTCCAGCACTTCGCTGACGGTGAAGCGACTCTCCGCCAGATCCATCATTTGCGCAAAGGCGCTCATCAGCGGATGCGTGCGTGCCAGCCCGACGTCGGCCAGATGCCATGGGATATGCAATGGGTCGCTGCGGTACTGCGCCTGCTCACCAAACACGGCGGCCAGATACGGCGCGTACGCACTGATGTCCGGTGCCATGACGACGATGTCGCGATGTTGCAGGGTCGGGTCATCGGCCAGGGCGCGTAGCAGGGCGTTTTTCAATACCTCCAGCTCGCGCATGCGTGTGTGGCAGGCGTGCACGCGCAAACTGGCGTCCACGCGCAAGGCGATCAGGACGTTAGCCGCGTCAGTGCCGTTCTCGATGGCATTGCGAATCGGCTCACCCACCAGCTCCGGTTGCAAGCAACGGATGCTGGATTGCAGTTGTGACAGCAGCGACGTTTCGCCGGGCAGCGGTTCGGCCTCGTCCAGCGGGTCGCGCTTGTCGATGGCCTCGCAGTCGTCCAGCGTGAGGCAGAAGTCCTGCGCGATGCGGCCAAGCGCAACCAGCAGCGGGTGGCCGACCTCGAAGTACAGCGCATCCGGATCATCCTGCCGCTCCAGCAGAAAACGCTGTCGGCGCAGATACACCCAGTGTTCGCGGCAAGGGTCCGGAAAATAAAGATGCACTGGCCGGTGCAGCGCGCAGGCCTGCAGCGCCGCGAGCACGTCGGGCGGTAGATGACTGATGCCGAACACGTGCAGCGGTGTGATGTCGTGGCTGCGTTCGCTGCGCAGCGCATCGAGCAGGACGTTGCTGCGCTGCGCGCGATGTGGGCGGTTGATCGTGTGCTGCACCTGCCGCCACAGCGCGGCCTGCCAGTCGCGGTTGTGCTTGCCCGGGTGTTGCTCCCAGTCGAGGATCCAATCCGGTCGGTAAATCAGGTATTGCGTGTAGAGCCCCGCCAGATACTCAGCCAGCTGGAAGCTGCGTCGCGCCGCATCGTCTCCGGCCAGATAGGCGGTGACTTCCGGTGAGGCTAGCGCGGGCAGCGCCATCAGCAGGCGCCAGCGCAGCAGCTCGTGGCGATACGCGCCGCCGATCAGCGCCTCGTCGCCCAGCGTGCGTCGCGCCACGCGCTCGAACCATTGCCACGGCAGGATCATTTCGATATTGGCGGCGATGCCGTGGCCACCGTTCGGTCCGGCACGATGGGCAAAACGACCGAGCAGCCAGCGTTTGAGTCCCGGATGCGCCACGACCACCGTTTGCGCGGTGAGCGGATTGGCCGGTCGCTCCGCTTCCAGATACTGTGCCAGCGCATCGGCCAGCCGCTCGGTACGGCTGCCGCGGTGGACGATCAGACCGCCTGCATCTGCATTCATGGGGCCAGCCTAGAGTATGTCGGTCTCATCTGAGGACACAGGATACCGAGGCATTCGATACATGGTTGAAGATTGTGTTGGCTGACGGTGAGAGGATGGAGCTTGGGCCGAAGACTGGTCGCAGTAAACTTTCATGATATTGCACTGACGTTCGCTTCATGATTCAGGCACGATGCGGGTGTAAGAGGGGCGGGGTGATTGATGTCCAGTCTGGAAAAGGCACGAGGGGAACTGCGCGAGCGCTTTTATCAAAGCGTGGCAGAAACCTTGACGCTGTTGCATACCGCACCGGGCTACGACCGTCGACTGGCGATGGTCGAGATTACGCGCATCCTTTCATCGATTGTCGATTTGCCTCTGGTGTGGATTGGGCGGCGTGAGCCGCATCGGTTCGAGATCGAGATGGTCGCTGCGGGTGGGCCCGCCTCGGACTACGTGGCGCAGCTTCGGCTCAGCGTCGATGCGAACGAACCGGGCGGGCAGGGGCCGTTAGGTGCAACGTATCGCCAGGGCGGAGCCCGCATCACCTCCATCGATGCACCGATATTTGCGCATTGGCGTGATGCCGCCAGATCCTATGGCTTCGGTTCCAACATCGTCGCGGTATCGAGTACCCGCGATGGTGGTCAGATCAGCTTGAGCGCGTTTGCCCGCGAGGATGGTCTGGCGCTGAATGACGAACTGCTGGACTGGGCGCAGCGGCTTGCCGAGGAGCTGGCGCGCTTCTGGGATCACCAGGGTCTGCTGGAACGCAACCAGCGGATGAGCCGCTATCGCGATGCGCAGCGCACGATTCAGCGTGCGCTGCTCGAACAACCTGATCCGGATGCGGTGTATCGCACACTCGCTCACGCATTGGCTGAAATTGCCGGTGCGGCCGCCGTGGATGTATACGCGGCCGACGACGCGGCTGAAACCCTGCAGCGGGTTGCCTTGGTCGGGCCGATGGCCGAGGCGATGCGCAAGCTGCCGCTGCCGGAGCGTTACAGCGCCGATGAGAATGCACCTTCGCGTACGCGCGTATTCATGCATGGCCGGCCGATCGTTCTGATCCGTCCCTCCGACTATCCCGGCGTCTCTGCGCCGTGGCTCGAACTTCCGCTCTCGCAGACGGGCGCCGTGGGTTGCTGGCCGGTGTTTGCAGTCTCCGATGACCAAGGCGAGCCCACGCCGGTCGCCGTTTTTGCCGTGGTCACCATCGAGGCGGACGCGTTTGATGAAGAGATGCGTCGATTGTTCGATGAAATTGCCGACGCGGCCGGTCTTGCGCTGCGTCAGCACAGCCAGCGGCGCTCGCTGTTTCAGGAGCAGCAGCGGCAAACCTACCTCGCATTGCATGATGCGTTGACCAGTTTGCCCAATCGCCGCGCGCTGGATTTCCATCTTGAGAAGGTGCTGGCCAAAGCAAAGCGACGCGGCTACATGGTGGCGCTGGGTTTGCTGGATCTGGACGATCTGAAACCGATCAACGATCGCTATGGTCATGCAATGGGCGACAGCCTTTTGATAGGGGTCGCTGCGCGCCTGCGTAGTGCGCTGCGAACCGAAGATTACGTGGCGCGCCTTGGTGGTGACGAGTTTGTGCTGCTGTTCGATCAGTTGGAGCACGAGGAGGATCTCGACGCCTTGCTTGCGCGTGTGGGCGAGGCTTTGCAGCAGCCGATAGTTATCGACGATGCGACGTTCCAGCTGTCGGCCAGCCTCGGGATAGCGCTATTCCCGATTCACGCGGATGCCAATGGTGAGCAGCTGCTGCGGCGCGCGGATCAGGCGATGTATCAGGTCAAGGCGCACAAGCGCAAACGTGGCCGCTGGTGGTCGTTGCCCACATCACCGGAGCATGTGACGGTGTTGCCTGGTGAACTCGACAGGCATGGCATGGTGCCTTACGGGGACGCGGCGGGTGACCTGCTCAGGAATGGTTTTAGCGCCGTGGACTCGAAGCTTCCGCGCGTGATGGAGCATTTTTACGCCGAACTTCTGCTGCACGAGGGTATGGCTGGATTGCTTGGTGTGCTGCCCGTCGATGGTGTGGAAGAGTTCAAGAGTCGTCTGGCGAACCACATACAGATGCTCTTTGAAGCTGAGCTCAGTTTCGAGAATCACCGCAGTTACGCAATGCAGGCTGGGCTGGTCTATGCCGCCTGCGGCGTCGAGGAAGTCTGGGTGCTGGAAGTGATCGAGCGGCTTCGTGAGGTATTGGCATCGACACTGGGCTCTGGCGTGGAACGTGATGCTCGCCCGCTGAGTATCGTGCTGCAGCGGCTCGGGCTGGAGCGGCAGTGGCAGCTGGAGAGCATGCGCGCGCTCCAGCGACGCCGCGTTGCGGTGCTGGCCACACTCAACGCTTTGGCATGGTCGGCGGAAAGCTATCTGGATCTCATCGAGGGTGCAGTCAAGATCCTTGCCACGCATGACGAAGTTCTCGCCTGCACGGTAGGGCGCCCGGACATATCGGGTGAGCTCACCCACGAAGCGGTAGCAGGCGACGTGTTTGCAGGCTATCTGCGGGCGTTGGCACGCGGCGCGACAGCACTGATTCTTGTCAACGCCGATAGCGCCGAGGGTAGTGGCCCGAGTGGCCGCGCGTGGCGCACAGCGACCGTGCAGCGCTGCGCTCACTACGCCACCGACCCGGCAATGCTGAGCTGGCGTGAACTGTCGATATCCCTCGGGATTATTTCCAACGTCGCCATACCGCTGTGCCCCTTGCCACGCGCGCCAGCGGCGGTGCTTACGATCTACAGTGCCTATGCCGGTGGGTTTCAGAGCGAAGATCAGCAGGCCTTTATCGAACAGATCAAGACCGTGCTGGATTTGGCGCTATCGCGGCTGGCGCCGCCGCGGCCCGGTGCCGAACTGTTGCCATTCTTCGTGCGCGAACGATGGCGCACCATGATCACTACCGATGCGCTGCAGATGCATTACCAGCCGGTGGTAAGGCTGGCCGACGGGCAGGTCACCGAACTGGAAGCACTGGCCCGATTGCGCGATACCGATGGCAGCTTGTTGCAGCCGTCGCGGTTTCTTCCCGCACTTGGCGAGGATGAGCTGGTCCAGCTGTTTGGCCAGGGCCTCTCACAAGCGACCACGTGTCGCCAGCGGCTGGCGGTGGTTGGCCATACGCTGGATGTCTCGGTGAACATTCCCGCCGCTGCGGTGGAGGATTCCCGCTACGTCGAGATGGCGGCAACCGTGCTGGCGGCCAGCAGCTGTCCGCCAGACGCGGTGCTGCTGGAAATACTGGAGTCACCGATTGGCGCGGTTGATTCTTCACCCAGCGTACTCACTGGCATGAAGGCGCTGAAAGAGCTCGGTGTGCGCCTGGTCGAGGATGATCTTGGGGCGGGTTACAGCTCACTGATCCGGCTGCGGCAGTGGCCGTTCGATCGGGTAAAGATCGATCAGGCCCTGGTGCTGCAGGTCACGGAAGATCCCCTGCGTACTCTGCGCTTCATTCGTCAACTGATCCGTCTTGGCCACGACCTCGATCTGGAAGTGGTGGTGGAAGGTCTTGAGACCCGCGGATTGATTGAAGCGGCGTTGATCCTGGGCGCGGACCTGGGGCAGGGCTATGCGCTTGCGCGGCCGATGCCTGCCGAACGGCTCCAGCAATGGCTCACAGGTTTTCATTTGCGCGCGGATGCGGCACATCCGATGACGGCGTTGGGGGCCCTGGCCGTGGCACTTTTCTGGGAAGAGCGTTTTATGGGTTTGCCAGCCACTCCAACCTTCTGGAGAAAGCACGCTGAAGCCAGTTCTGCCCTGGTCAGCTACCTGGCATCTGGTGACAGCATATCCGCGAGCCTGATCGACAGCCATGCCGCCATGCATGAGGCATCGTCAACGGCCCCATGAATCCGGCTTATCGGAAGACGCGCGGGGAATTCATTGCGCTATTGACCGAACACGTCCGCGCTGAAGAGAAACGCCAGGATCCCATTCTGTCGGACGCTTTGGCTTGATATCACCGAACTGAAATGATCGTTGTTGAAATAACAAAAGGCCATGGTAGTGCCGTGCCCTTTGTCGTGCCGATCATCATCCTGTGTTCCACATACCTTCTTGCCCGGCTTGAAGTGAAGCTGGTTCTTCGCGCTGAAATTTCGATGTTGGCGCATGGCGGTAATGCAAGCCAGATGAGATTTCTCAGTTGGCTTTTGGCGCACGTGCGCTGCGCTTGGCCGGCTTTACGTCCAGTGGCGCAAGCAGCCAGGTCAGTGCGATGAGTTTGCGTGCACGCGCCGGGCGCGGTCGGTCCAGAATTTTGGCAAGGCTGACGAGCAGACGATTGATTTCGGCAACATCTGTCGCACTGACCCAGCCTTTGAGTCGCGCTACCCAGAGCTCGCGCCGCGGGCCTTCAACGATCGTATCGTGTTGGTTTGAGGCACGGATAAAGTCACGCTCGGCCATGCGCAACATACCCGCGGCAACGCGACGAACGGCTTTTGCATTGCCGGACTCACCCAGCTTGTAGCGCAGACGCACACGCTGACCTCGTGGTGTGGTCGACTGGAAGCGTTGGTCGCCCGCTTCGGTGTGCTCCTCCAGCAAACCACTGCTAACCAGCGCGCGCAAATGGTAGTAGAGCCCATCAGCTGGCCGCCCCATCTCGGCGGCCAATTCGGCAACGGTGGTCGGACTCGCCAACGCTTCCAGGGTCATGACGATCTCCATACGCGTCGGCGAGGCGAGCATGGCGATCTGATCGACATCCTCGACGGTTCCACGTATTTGCTTGGACTGTGCCATTGGTCTACTTGCAGTTTTTGAAAATTCATTGAATTATTCAATCAACGGTAATTTTCGGCAAGCGTTGAAATCATCGCAGGAGGGGCTGTGCACTTCAGGCGATCTATTCCGATGTCATGCGGCACGCTGCAAGAGCGCAAGAGGAAGTGCGCAAAGGGTGCAGCGAAGGATTCGTTCGCTTGCAGCGACCAGCGGTTATTCGATGGCGACGTATTGAAGGTTCTCAGAGTTGAAGGGCGGCACGTCGTACCATGCAGAATCGAGTCTCTGCGGGATAGCGCGGCGAACAGGAGCTGGCTGGTACTGGCCGATGGCATGCCGCTGACATGAGATGAAAAAGCGGGGTGTATGAAGTAGCGCGTTTTCCACAGTCTGTCGGATATTTTATCCGGCAAGGAATATCTACGGAGGGGAATCAACATGTTTCTTCGTTTCGCATTTCTGCTGCTGGCTGTGTTGTTCTCCGCTGACTCTGTTGCCGAACTATCAGCACCGAATGCTGACAAAGGCGGCCCGGTCGATTTCCAGTGGGGCGTCAAGATACCGCTGCATGACGGTATCAAGCTCAATGCCACGCTATACCATCCGCAGGGTCAGAAAGATCCGCTGCCATGCATCTTTACCCTCACACCGTATATCTCGCAGACCTATCACGAGCGCGGCATGTATTTCGCCGCGCACGGTTACGTGTTTCTGACTGTCGATGTGCGTGGTCGCGGCAACTCCGAAGGCGAGTTCACGCCGCTGCTGCAGGAGGCAAAGGATAGCCCCGAAATTGTCGAGTGGCTGGCGAAACAAAGCTACTGCAACGGCAAGGTCACGATGTGGGGCGGCTCCTACGCCGGCTACGATCAATGGGCAACGGCGAAGGAATTTCCGCCGCATCTGGCCACCATCGTGCCAGTCGCATCGCCGAGACCCGGTGTCGACTTTCCGGGATTCAACAACATCTATTACTCCTACGACATGCAGTGGATCACGCTGACCAGCGGCCATGCCGCGCAGGACAATATATTTGGCGACGGCGAGTTCTGGGATGCACAGTTCGAAAAAATGTATTCAGGCCATCGCCCATTCAAGGACCTGGATACGATCGTCGGCAATCCGTCGTCCAGCTTCCAGACCTGGCTCGCGCATCCTGCAGTCGACGCGTACTGGGACAGCTATAGCCCGACACCGCAGCAGTTCGCCAAGATCGATCTGCCGATTCTGACCATCACCGGCCAGTACGATGGCGATCAACCGGGTGCGTTGTCGTTCTACCGTGAGCATTTCCAGTACGGCTCGTCCGCAGCGAAGGCGAAGCACTACTTGGTCATCGGCCCCTGGGATCATGCTGGCACGCGTACACCAACGGCGAAATACGGCGGTCTCACATTCGGCCCGGCCAGCCTGCTCGACATGAACAAGCTACACAAGGACTGGTACGACTGGACACTGAAGAGCGGCAGCAAACCCGACTTTCTGAAGAACAAAGTTGCTTACTACGTACTCGGCGATGGCGCCGAACAATGGCGCTATGCCGATTCGCTGGATGCGATCACCGCCGAATCACGCCCGATGTATCTCACCTCATCGAATGGCAGTGCCAACGACGTATTCAACTCCGGCAGTTTGATGGCAGCCAAGACGGGGAGTTCAAGCAAGCCCGATCACTATGTCTACGATCCGCTCGATACGCAATTCTGGGCATGGGATCCTACGGATTCGAGTGAGGACAACTTGACTGATGTTAGCGGGCTGCTTGCCTCATCCGGGAAGATTCTCGTCTATCACACACCAGCATTTGCACAAGACATCGAGCTTGCGGGCTTCTTCAAACTTCCGGTGTGGATCGCGCTCGACCAGCCGGACACCGATATCGCCGCCGCCGTCTATGAGATCAAGGCCGATGGCAGCAGCGCGCTGCTAGCGATGGATATGCAGCGTGCGCGCTATCGCCAAAGTCTGCGCAATGCTGAATTCGCAAAGCCGGGCGTGATCGAGCGCTATGACTTCGATCATTTCACCTTCATCGCGCGGCGCATTGCCAAGGGGAGTCGGTTGCGACTCGTGATTGCTCCCGTTAACTCGAGGTCTTTGGAGAAAAACTACAACGGGAACGGTGTTGTCGCCGAAGAGTCCGGCAAAGATGCACACACTGTAACGGTAACCCTCTACCACGACGCAGCGCATCCCAGCGCACTCTATCTGCCGATCGCGGCGTCGGACAAAAGTGCAACGAAAGCCCAATAAGAGGTGATATTCACGATGGTGACAGCCGAGTTCTAAAGCCGACGGCTACTCAAGGTGGGGTGATGTCGCCCCTCCACGAGCGATTTAGAGAGCGCCGATTACTGGGCCATTTATCGGTGAATTTAAAATCGCCGTTGCTACCATCTCACGCGCTATGTCGGCGCCGCGCACCTGATCTAAAAGTAGCTGTTGTCCTTTCGAGGCAAAAGCTTGTCGCGCTTCTTTGAGCGCAGCAGTCGCGGTATCTATAGCTAGCTGATCCGTTCCCGCCATCTCAGCGAGGATTGCATGGCAAGCGTTCCAGACGGCTATGGCTTCAAATCCTATGCGCTCTTGGTCGAGCAACATTAGGGTTGCGAAACACTTGGTAAACCGTTCACGGTGACGCTCTCTAACGTCCGGTTCCTGCTGCCCCGCACCCTTCCAAATGAAATCGTGAGACGCACCGAAAAAATCGATAAAGGTCTGGCGCCGCCAGTCGAGTTGCCTGCGTTTGTCTTCGCGAATAGCAGCAGCTTTCGCTTCGTTGCGTATTTCTTCTCGGCGTTTTTGATCCACTTCAGCATGATAGTCGCGATCGTTAACATGTCTATGCCAAGCCCACCACGCGGCGACTCCACCCGTCAGGATTGGACCGATCGCTGCCCACAAAGTGAGCCAAATATTCAGCTGTGCAGTGCCCATATCGTTTCCCCTTTTCCCTTCGTGCTGTGAGCATAAATCACGCGATCGCCCGGGGATCCCCAAGCTGCCTGCGGACGGCTCTGCTTTTCTGACACCTAGCTGACACCACGAAAAAGGCCACCCGGTGAAGGTGGCCTAAGTCGTTGAATCTAGTGGTGGGCGATGCAAGGATCGAACTTGCGACACCTGCCGTGTGAAGGCAGTGCTCTACCGCTGAGCTAATCGCCCGCCGAGAGCGCGCAAATATACGGGGAGAGGGGCTTCGGGTCAATCTTTGTCGTGCTTGAGCCTGCATTTGATCGCTGCGATGCGAGTGGTGCGGGGCATCCGTGGGGCCAAGGCTTGGTAAACTGCCGCGCTTGACTGACGAGGCCGCCCCGATGGAATTCCTGCAGCACGAGTTCAACCATATTCTCGCGGCGCTGCACGGCTTCGAGATCACGCCATGGAAAACCGTTGGCCTGATCGGCTCGCTGATGTTCACCAGCCGCTGGTTTGTGCAGATGTACTACACGCGCAAGTTGAAGCGGGTGGTGATGCCGCTGTCGTTCTGGTGGTTGTCGGTGATCGGCAGCGCACTGTTGCTGAGTTATTTCATCGTCGGCAAGAACGACTCGGTCGGCATTCTGTCGAATTTTTTCCCGGCCTTTGTCTCGGTGTACAACCTGATCGTGCACATGCGCGAGGTGAAGCGTCGCGGCGTGGTCGAAAGCGAAGTCTGATCAGCGTCAGACTTCGCTTTGGAATCGATCACTCGACTTCGTAGCCCAGGTACGGTGCCAGCCAGCGTTCGGCAAGCTCGCGTGTCCAGCCTTTGCGTTTGGCGTAGTCCTCGACCTGGTCGCGGCTGAGTTTGCCGACCACGAAGTACTGGCTTTGCGGGTGCGAGAAGTACCAGCCGGAGACGGCGGCCGTGGGATGCATGGCGAAGCTTTCGGTTAGCTGGATGGTGGTGTGTTCGGTTGCGTTGAGCAGTTCGAACAGCGTGGCTTTTTCCGAATGCTCTGGGCAGGCGGGGTAACCAGGGGCGGGGCGGATGCCGCGGTATTTTTCGGCGATGAGATCGTCGTTGGCCAGGGTTTCGTCGGGCTGGTAACCCCAGAATTCCTTGCGCACGCGTTCGTGCAGGCGCTCGGCGAACGCTTCGGCCAGGCGGTCGGCCAGGGCTTTGAGCATGATCGACGAGTAGTCATCGTGATCGGCTTCGAAACGCTCCACGTGCGGCTCGATGCCGATGCCGGTGGTCACGGCGAATCCGCCGACCCAATCCTCTACACCGCTATCCTTGGGCGCCACAAAATCGGCGAGGCAGAAGTCCGGACGGTCGGCAGGCTTTTCCACTTGCTGGCGCAAGTGGCGCAGCATGGCGATGGGTTTGGCTTTGGCCGTCGCATCGACGGCATAAACCTCGATGTCATCACCGATGTTGGTTGCCGGCCAGAAGCCGATCACGCCTTTGGCCGTGAGCCAGCGTTCGGCGATCAGCTGATCGAGCATGCGGTTGGCATCGGCGTACAGTTCGCGCGCCTGCGTGCCGACCACGTCGTCATCGAGGATGGCCGGGAATTTGCCGGCCAGCTCCCACGCATTGAAGAACGGCAGCCAGTCGATGTACTGGCGCAGTTCGGCCAGATCGTAGTCATCGAAGACGGTGATGCCTGGCGTTTTCGGTACGGGTGGTTCGTAGGCCTGCCAGTCGCAGGTGAAGCGTTGCGCGCGCGCCTTGGCCAGCGGGACCAGCTGTTTGCCGGGGCCGCGATCCTTGTGGCGTTCGCGCACGTCGGCGTACTCCAGCCGGATTTTGGCGATGAACTCTTCGACCAGATCCTTGCTGACCAGCGACTGCGCCACGCCAACGGCGCGCGAGGCGTCCTTCACCCACACGGTAGGTGACTTGTAGTGCGGCTCGATCTTCAGCGCGGTGTGCGCGCGCGAGGTGGTGGCACCACCGATCATCAGCGGGATATGGAAATTCTGTCGCTGCATTTCGCGCGCGACCTGGCTCATTTCTTCCAGCGACGGTGTGATGAGGCCGGAAAGGCCGATGATGTCGGCGTTTTCTGCGATGGCCGCTTCCAGGATTTTTTGCGCCGGTACCATCACGCCGAGGTCGATCACCTCGAAGTTATTGCAGCGGAGCACCACGGCCACGATGTTCTTGCCGATGTCATGCACGTCACCCTTGACGGTGGCCATGATGATCTTGCCGTTGTTCTTGCCCATGTCGCCGGTGCGCAGCTTTTCTTCCTCGATGAAGGGCAGCAGGTAGGCGACGGCTTTTTTCATCACGCGGGCAGACTTGACGACCTGCGGCAGAAACATTTTGCCGGCGCCGAACAGGTCGCCGACTACGTTCATGCCATCCATCAGCGGGCCTTCGATCACGTCGAGCGGGCGCGACGACAGTTGGCGCGCCTCTTCGGTATCCTCGACCACGTATTGATCGATGCCGTGCACCAGCGCGTGGCTAAGACGCTCGCGCACGGGAATCTCACGCCAGGCCACCGTCTCGACGACAACTTCGCCTTTCTTCTTGCGGAAGTTGTCGGCGATCTCCAGCAGGCGCTCGGTGGAATCCTCGCGGCGATTGAGCACCACGTCCTCGACGCGCTCGCGCAGCTCGGGATCGAGGTTGTCGTAGATCGCCAGCGAACCGGCGTTGACGATGCCCATGTCCATGCCGGCCTTGATGGCGTGGTACAGGAACACCGAATGGATGGCCTCGCGCACGGTATCGTTGCCGCGGAACGAGAACGAGACGTTGGAGACGCCGCCGGAAATATGGCAATCGGGGAAACGCTTTTTCAACTCGCGCGTGGCCTCGATGAAATCCACGGCGTAGTTGTTGTGCTCCTCGATACCGGTGGCGACGGCGAAGATGTTGGGATCGAAGATGATGTCTTCCGGCGGGAAGTCGAGCTCACGCGTCAGCAGTTCGTAGGCGCGTGAACAGATCTCGACCTTGCGCGCGCAGGTGTCGGCCTGGCCTTGTTCGTCGAAGGCCATCACCACCGCAGCGGCGCCGTATTGCTGAACCTTGCGCGCGTGGTCGAGAAACTGCGCCTCGCCTTCCTTCATCGAGATGGAGTTGACGATGCCCTTGCCCTGAAGGCAGCGCAGACCGGCCTCGATCACCGTCCATTTGGACGAGTCGATCATGAAGGGCACGCGCGCGATATCGGGTTCGGAGGAGATCAGATTGACGAAGCGCGTCATCGCCGCTTCGGAGTCGATCAGACCCTCGTCCATGTTGATATCGATGATCTGCGCGCCGTTCTCGACCTGCTGGCGTGCCACGTCGATCGCCTCGTCGTAGCGTTCTTCCTTGATCAGCTTCTTGAACTGGGCCGAGCCGGTGACATTGGTGCGCTCGCCCACGTTGACGAACAGCAGCTCCGGCGTGAGTACCAGCGGCTCAAGACCCGACAGGCGGGTGTAACGTCTCACTTACGCAGCCTCCGCTTGCGTGGCAGACGGAATGACCCGTGGCGCGTAGTCGCGCACCGCCTCGGCAATCGCCTTGATATGCGCGGGCGTGGTGCCGCAACAGCCGCCGACCAGATTCAGCAGACCGTCGCGCGCGAAATCACCGATCACGCCGGCCATATGCTCGGGTGATTCGTCGTATTCGCCGAATGCATTCGGCAGGCCGGCGTTGGGATGCGTGCTGACGAAACTCTGCGCGATGTTGGAGAGCGTCTGAACGTGCGGACGCAGATCTTCCGCACCGAGCGCGCAGTTGAAGCCGACCGACAGTGGACGTGCATGCGCGACCGAGTAGTAGAACGCTTCGGCTGTCTGGCCCGACAGCGTGCGGCCGGAGCGGTCGGTGATGGTGCCGGAAATCATCACGGGCATGCGCGCGCCGCGCTGGTGAAACAACTCGCTCAGCGCAAACAGGGCGGCCTTCGCGTTCAAGGTATCAAAGATCGTTTCAACCATGATCACGTCGGCACCACCATCGATCAGGCCGTTGGTGGATTCGGTATAGTTTTCGGCCAGCTCTTCGAATGTGACGTTGCGATAGCCTGGGTCGTTGACATCGGGCGACAGCGATGCGGTGCGGCTGGTCGGGCCGAGTACGCCGATCACAAAGCGTGGTTTGTCCGGCGTTTTTGCTGTCATTTCATCGCAGGCAGCGCGCGCGAGTCTGGCGCCCTCGCGGTTCAACTCATAGGCGAGATGTTGCAGCTTGTAATCGGCCTGGCTGATGCGGGTGGAGTTGAAGGTGTTGGTTTCGACCAGGTCGGCGCCGGCTTCGAGATAAGCCGTATGCACGCCACGGATGATGTCTGGCTTGGTCAGGGTCAGCAGGTCGTTGTTGCCCTTCAGATCGCAGCTGCCAGGGTGATCGTGGTCATGATCGTGTGCGTGGCCATCGTGGCCGTGCTCGAAGCGCTCGCCACGGAAGCCACTTTCATCCAGCTCGTGCGCCTGCAGCATGGTGCCCATGCCGCCATCCAGGATCAGGATGCGCTGATGCAGCGCCTGTTCCAGCAGGGCAACGCGGTCGGGGTGTAGCCAGGGCAGGGCGCTCATTGTGGTTCCTTACGTTTTGCTTTTTTCGCGTGCAGCGAAGCGGTATTCAAGATGGTGTTTGGCGTACGCCGATCAATGCGGCTTGCGCGCCAGCAGGCTGATCACTTCGAAATGCGGCGTCTTGCGCTCGCGGCTGATCTGGTGACAGCTGATCACGTCCAGTTTCGCGGCATCGGCAAAACCGCGTAGTTGGTCGCCATGAAAGCCGAGATTGCGGTGGTCGAACGGTTCGACCGCTGTGCGATGGTCGTGCTGGCCCAGCGTGACCGCGAGCAGGCGACCACCGGGGCGCAAGACGCGAGCGGCCTCTGCCACGGCCAGGGCGGGATTGTCGGCATATGTCAGTGCATGCAGCATCAAGATCAGGTCGAAGCGTTGCTCGCCGAGATCGAGCGCCTGCATGTCACCTTGGATCACCTGCACGTTGGTGAACGCGCGCAGTCGCTTGGCGGCGGCGTCGACGACCCGTTCGCTGGAGTCCACGCAGGTGATTGAATGCGCGTGCGGTGCCAGTAGTTCGGCGGTGATGCCATCGCCGGAGGCGATATCCAGTACATCGCCGGTTTCCAGCAATTGCAGCAATGATCGCGCCAGCGTTTCCCAGGTGCGGCCGGGCGAGTAGTGGCGTTCCATGTCGCCAGCCACGGTGTCGGCCCAGCCCTCGGTGCCAGCTCGTTGCGCCAGAACAGCGGGCAGGCGCGCGGCGTCCTCGCGCAGCAGGGCGTCGTCGATGCTCTGGCGCAGCGAGTCGAGCAATTTGCGCTGCGCCTCCTCGCCTTCGCTGTTGGCACGGTAATACGCCGACACGCCGGCACGGCGGTCACGTACGAGGCCAGCTTCCTTCAGTTTGGCCAGATGGGTGGACACGCGCGGTTGCGCCAGGTGCAGTACGGCGGCCAGTTCGGCGACTGTCAGCTCCTCGTGTTCAAGCAGGGCCAGCAGGCGGACACGCGTCGGATCCGCGAGCAGGCGCAGAACGCTGGAAGCACTGGCCAGGTCCATCGAGCATCCTTTTATCGCGATAAAGAGATGACAAGGCTAGGCGCGGTTTGCCGGGGCGTCAAGCAGGGAAGTTGTTGATTGCTGTGCTTTGTTCAGTCCAGGGGCCAACGAGCCTGACGTTCGCGACAACAAAACGTGGTGCCAACGGAGGGGCGTCCACCGTGGCTTTGCGTCCGTATGTCATGTCTGTGATGCCCGGGATATGCCTCGCGTTGATGTTGATGCTGCGTTCGCACAATTGCGTTTTATTGCCGCCGCTACAATGGGCGGCTGGCCAGTTCACTGCGGAGCTTTTCCATGGATTTCAGCTTTACCGAAGATCAGTTGTCGATCCAGTCGATCGCCCGCGACTTTGCTCAGAAACGCATCGCGCCGGTGGCTGCCGAGTTTGATGCCAAGGGCGAGTTTCCGCTGGAAAACATTCGCGAGATGGGGCGGCTGGGCTTGATGGGCATCGAGGTGCCTGAACAGTACGGCGGTGCGGCGATGGACACGATTGCCTACGTGCTGGCGATGATCGAGATCGCCGCGGCCGATGCGGCGACCTCGACCATCATGTCGGTCAACAATTCGCTGTTCTGCAACGCCATCCTCAAGCACGGCACCGAGGAGCAGAAGCAGACCTATGTGCGCGCCATTGCCACCGGCGAAGCGATCGGTGCGTATGCGCTCACCGAGCCGCAGTCGGGCTCGGATGCGTCGGCCATGCACACCCGCGCAACCAAGAACGCGCAGGGCGACTGGGTCATCAACGGCAAGAAGAGCTGGATTACCTCCGGTCCGGTGGCCCGCTACATTCTGCTGTTCGCGATTTCCACACCGGGCGTCGGGGCGCGTGGTGTATCGGCTTTCATCATCGATACGAAGCTGGCCGGCTTCCATGCCGGCAAGAGCGAGCCGAAGCTGGGCATTCGCGCATCGGCGACCTGCGAGATCGAATTCCTCGACTACGTTTGCCCGAAGGAAAACCTGCTGGGTGAAGTTGGCAAGGGCTTTTCTATCGCGATGGGCGTGCTTGATGCCGGCCGTATCGGTATCGCTTCGCAAGCGATCGGGATTTCGCGTGCCGCGTACGAAGCGACCTTGCAGTGGGCGCGTGACCGCAAGGCGTTCGGTGCACCGATTGGTACATTCCAGATGACCCAGTCGAAGATTGCCGACATGAAGTGCAAGCTCGATACCTCGATGCTGTTGACCCTGCGTGCGGCATGGCAGAAGGGCGAGGCGGACAAGACCGGCGGGCGTTTTGGCACCGAAGCGGCAATCGCCAAGCTCACGGCATCGGAAGCGGCGATGTGGATTACCCATCAGGCCGTGCAGATTCATGGTGGCATGGGCTACTCGAAGGAGATGCCGCTGGAGCGCTATTTCCGCGACGCGAAGATCACCGAGATATACGAAGGCACCAGCGAGATCCAGCGAATGGTGATTGCTCGCGCGGAAACCGGTTTGCGTTGAGGCCAGCAGTCGCAAGTGGGATAGCACTTTTTCGCGAGCCAGATCGAAAGCGCATCATCAAAAGACAAGGCGACAGGCAATAAAAAAGAGCCCCGGCATGCCGGGGCTTTTTGTTGAGTACGTTACCTGGCTGTATCAGCCGCCGCGGTAGGGGTCCGCTTCCGGTGGTGAGAGAGACTTCGGCTCGTTACTCACTGGCTGATCCTTGCCATCAACATCCAGCTTGTCACCCAGCAGGCGACGTACGCTGACGTAGAACACCGGGATCAGCAGCAAACCGAGGAAGGTGGCGAACAGCATGCCACCGATCACGCCGGTGCCGATCGAGTGACGGGAGTTCGCACCCGCGCCGGTCGAGATGGCCAGCGGGAACACGCCCAGGATGAAGGCCAGCGAGGTCATCAGGATCGGGCGCAGCCGCTGCTGGGACGCGGTGAGTACCGCGTTGAACAGGGTCTTGCCCATCGCCTGTTCCGCCACCGCGAATTCCACGATCAGAATCGCGTTCTTCGCGGCCAGGCCGATTACGGTGACCATGCCGATCTTGAAATACAGATCGTTGGGCATGCCGCGCACCAAGCAGGCCAACACCATGCCAAGCAGGCCTAGCGGCACGACCAGCAGCACGGCGACCGGAATCGACCAGCTCTCGTACAGCGCGGACAGACACAGGAACACAATCACGATCGACAGCAGCATCAGCAAGGTGGCCGAGTTGCCGGCCAGGATTTCCTGATACGAGAGGCCGGTCCAGTCAGAGCCAAAGCCGTGTGGCAGGTCCTTGTTGACGATGTTTTGCAATACGTCCATGGCTTGGCCAGTGGCGTAGCCCGGGGCGGCGTCACCGACGATTTCCACTGCCGCATAACCGTTGTAGCGGGGCAGCGAGAGTGCATTTGTCACCCAGCTCGCCTTCACCACACTGGAGATCGGAATCATGTTGTACGGGCTGATCGCGTTGTTGCTGGCCGATGGATTGACCGTGGTGGCAGTGCTGGAGGTGCTAG
Organism: Rhodanobacter sp. A1T4; assembly: GCF_014207185.1. Classification (GTDB taxonomy): domain Bacteria; phylum Pseudomonadota; class Gammaproteobacteria; order Xanthomonadales; family Rhodanobacteraceae; genus Rhodanobacter. The sequence continues at coordinate 148,897 of NZ_JACHCP010000002.1, read as the reverse complement.
TACTGGAGGTGCTAGTACTACTAGTAGAGGTGCTGGGCGTATAGATGTGCTGCAAGGCATCTGGCCCCATACGGTAGGGCGCGTCAGCCTGCACGTAGACCCGTTTCACGCGGCCGCCGTAGAGGAAGTTGTCGACATAGACCGGTGCCAGTAGCAGCGAAATAGCCTGGTAGACATCGGTGACCGACAGCCCCATCGACTGCGCCTGCACACGGTCGACATTCAACTGCAACTGCGGTGCGTCTGGCAGCGAATTGGGCCGGATGCCGTACAGCACGGGGCTCTGCTTCGCCTTGCCGAGCAAGGTACCCACGGATTGGCCCAGCTCGGCGCGCGACTGGCCCGAGCGCGCCTGCAGGTACATGTCGATGCCGCCGAACTGGCTGAGGCCACGGATGGTGGGCAGATTCACTACGAAGATCTGCGCATCTCGGATACCGTGCAGAACCCCGTTGGCCTTCTGTATGAACTCATCGGCTGTGAGCGACCGACTGCCCCAGTCGGTGAGCTTGATGAAAGCCATGCCCGCATTTTCGCTCGAGCCCACGAAACTGAAGCCGTCGACCTGGAAGATACCCGCGATGTCGCCTTTGAGCGGACTGTGGTTGAGCTTGTCGCGGATATCGGTCATCACCTGCTTGGTGCGCTCCAGGGTGGCGCCCGGTGGCAGGTTGACGATGGCCAGAGCGAAACCCTGGTCCTCGTTGGGCACGAAACTGGTCGGCAGGCGGTTAAACAGGAACAGGGCCAGCGCGGCGACCAGCACGAATACGATCATCCAGCGCGGGGCATGCTGCACCGCGCTGCCGATATGGCCGTGATAGGTCTTGGTGACACGATCGAAAAGGTTGTTGAACCCGCGGTAGAGAGCGTTCTTCTTTTCATGATGGGTGGGTTTGAGCAAGGTCGCGCACAACGCCGGCGTGAGCGACATCGCGAGGAAGGCCGAGAAGCCCATCGACACGGCGATGGTCAACGCAAACTGTTTATAGATGACGCCGGTGGCGCCTGGCTGCAACGCCGAGGGAATGAACACCGCCGCGAGCACCAGTGTGATCGCCACGATCGCACCGGTGATTTGGCCCATCGCCTTGCGGGTGGCTTCCTTCGGTGACAGACCTTCCTCGGTCATGATGCGTTCGACGTTCTCGATCACCACAATCGCGTCGTCCACCACAATACCGATGGCCAGCACCATGCCGAACAAGGTGAGCTGGTTGAGCGAGAAGCCGAGTGCCAGCAGGCCGATGAAGGTACCCAGCAGGGCAACCGGAATCACCAGGGTCGGGATGATGGTGGCGCGGATGTTCTGCAGAAAGATCAGCATCACCACGAACACCAGGATGATCGCCTCGCCCAGGGTTTGGGCGACGTCCTTCATCGACGCCGTGATGAACGGCGTGGTGTCGTAGGGCGAGAACCAGGTGACGCCCTGCGGGAAGTCCTTGGCCAACTCGTTCATCTTGGCCTTCACCGCATCGGCCACCTGCAGGGCGTTGGCGCCAGGCAACAGGTTGATGCCGAGGCCGCCGGCGGGCTGACCATTGTAGGTGGCGGCCGACCCGTAGGTCTGCGGGCCGAAATCTACCTTGGCGATGTCGCCAAGCCTGACCACGGTGCCATCGGCATTCGCACGCAGGATGATGTCGCGGAACTGTTGCAGCGAGGAGAACAGGCTTTCGGCGGACACCGTGGCGGTGAAGCTCTGGCCTTTGTCGGCGGGGTCGGCGCCCAGCGCGCCCGCCGCGAACTGCACGTTCTGGGCGCTGATGGCGTTTTCGACCTGGGTGGCGGAAAGGCCATAGCCCTGCATCTTGTCCGGGTTCAGCCAGATTCGCGCGGCGTATTCGGAGCCGAGTTGGAAGGTGCTGCCCACGCCGGTGACACGCCCGATCTGCGGCGCCACGTCCGAGGCCATGATGTCGCCAAGGCGGTTCGCGTCGATGGACGGGCTGCTCGATACCAGGCTGACGAACATCAGGATATCGGGGCTGGCCTTGGCCACCACCACGCCTTGCTGAGTCACTTCAGCGGGCAACTGTGGCTGCGCCAGGGTCACCTTGTTCTGTACCTGCACCTGGGCAATATCCGGGTTGGTGCCGGTGGCGAAACTCAGGGTGATCGTGCTGGAGCCGTTGGAATTGGAGGTCGAGCTGAAATACAGCAGGTTGTCGAGTCCGCTGAGCTGTTGCTCGATCACCTGGGTGACCGTCGATTCCATCGTGGCGGCGCTGGCGCCGGGATAGGTCGCGGTCACCGTCACTTGTGGTGGTGCGATATCGGGATACGAAGCGATGCCCATGTTCAGCATCGCGATGGTGCCGACCAGCGAGAGCAGGATGGCTAGCACCCAAGCGAAGATCGGGCGGTCGATAAAAAAACTTGGCATGAGGCGGCTTCCTTACTGCTGGTCGGCGGAGTGGCCGCCCTGAGCGGAGGTGGAATCGGCCGCTGGCTGCCATGGCGAGGCTTGGGCCGGAGCCCCCGGCTGCACGCCCTGCACGCCCGAGACGATCACCTGGTCGCCGGCGCTGAGGCCAGCAGTGACAATCCAGTTATTGCCGCTGGTGGTACTGGTGGTGACATCTTTGCGCTGGACCTTGCTGTCCGGGTCGACCACCAACACATAGGCGCCGGCGATGTCGCGCTGCAGGGCCTGCTGCGGGATCAGGAATACGTTGTTCTGCTGGCCAAGGTTGGCGCTAAGAGTGACGTACATGCCTGGCAGCAACTGGTGTTGCGGATTGGGCACCAGGGCGCGCAGATTGATGGCGCCGGTGGTGGCATTCACCGAGGTGTCGGAGAAGTCCAGCGTGCCTTGCTGGCCATATTTGGTACCGTCGGGCAGGGTGATCTGCACGGTGGTCTTGTTCTGATCGGCGAGATGGACGGTACCCGCACTCTGCGCCTGTTGCATCGTCGACATATCGGTCGCGCTCATGGTGAAGTTCACATAGAGCGGGTCGAGCTGGTCAACGGTGGTCAGCAGGGTCGAGCTGGAGCCGGTGTCGGCGGTGCCGTTGCCCACGATGGCGCCTTCGGTCAGCTGTTGCTGGCCGGCGCGGCCGTCGATGGGCGAAACCACCTTGGTGTAGTCGAGGTTGATCCGCGCGCTCGCCACGGCCGCTTGGGCCTGCTGAATTGCAGCGGCGGCGGTACGCTCGGTGGCTTCGTCGCTGTCCAGTTGGGCATGCGAGATATAGCCTTGCGGAATGAGCGAGCGGTCGCGCTCAGCCACGACATGAGCATTGGTATACGTCGCCTTGGCCGAGGTCAGGTTGGCCAGGCTGGAATCAAGTGCCGCCTTGTAAGTGGCCGGATCGATCTGGAACAGCAACTGGCCCTGTTTGACGTCGGTACCTTCCTTATAGGTACGCTTGAGCAACAGGCCCGATACGCGCGCGCGCACATCGGCGCTGCGGAATGCCGATAGCCGGCCCACCAAATCCTTGTTTAGCGTGGTGCTCTGCAGCTGCGCCTTGACGACGCCGACCGTCGGTGTTGGCATCTTCGGCGGACCCTGGTCCTTCCCTTTGCCGCTGCAGGCAGCGAGCGCGAGCAGACTCAGGCAAAGGATCGGAGTGTGCAGTGACGAGAGCTTCATGAAGACTCCATGGCTTGTATTGGGGGATTCGAGGGTTACCGGCGATGTTGTGCTGGCTTGTTGAGGCGTAGTGTGCATTTTGGCCTTGCACTGCGATGCGCTTTTCCGTCACCGCGCCAGGAATTTGACGCAGGGAAGAGGCAATCTTGCTTGTCACGCAGTCCTATACCGACCAGTTTACAATTTATCCGGAGCGTTGTGCCAGCCCTCAATTTAACGGTGGCGGCAGGGGATGCCATCAAGCCGTAGTACTGGATCATTACGCTCTCGTGGTCGGTGGCTGGCACGGCAGCGAAATGCAAGATGCATGTATCGCGTGACAGTTTGGCCATGCTCGACTATGCCGGGGCACCTCCCCTTGTCAGACGCCGCCATTACCGCGCGATGACGATAGTGACCGGCAAGCGGCGATCCGTCTGTTGCGATGCGCGTACGAGTGTGAACGTAGGGTCCATGCGTAGCAGCATGGTAGCCAAATGGATGGTGTCTGCTGTGGATTAGCCCCGGGTCGCGGCGTATCCTTTTGCGGCTAAGCCTTACCTTTGTATCCACTAGAACAGTAGATTCCATGAATGCCATTCGTGCAGCCAACGACATGCCCCTTCCGTCGGTCGTCCTCGACGCATTGAAACAACGCGGTCTGTCCGCTGACCGCCTGACGGAGGCGCGAGTTTTCTGCGACGCCTTTTTCGCCCGTGTCGCCAGTAGTGACATCGAACTGCACACGTCGGAGCAGTGGGCTGTATTGATCGCCAGCCTGCTGGATTTCGTGCAGCAAAGACCGCCGGGCCATGCACTGGTGCGCGTGATCAACCCCGAGCAGGGTTCCGCCGGTCGCAGCCTGCTGCAGATCGTCACCGACGACATGCCGTTTCTGATCGACACCACCAGCATGGTGCTATCGGACACTGTGCAGATTCACGCGGTGATCCACCCGGTTATCACGGTGGAGCGTGACGCGTCTGGCAAGCTGCTGCAGCTGTGTGATGAGGCAGATGCGGCGCCATCGCGCAAGCCCGAATCCGTGATGCATTTCGAGATCGACCGGGTTGCCGATGAAGCCGCGCAGGCGCAGTTGAAGGCGCATGTTGAAGCGGCGCTGGACGATGTGCGTTCGGTGGTGGGCGACTGGTCGGCGATGCGCGACATGGCGCTGGCTATTGCCACCGACCTGCCGCAGCGCAACTTGCCGCTGGATGCGGCCTCGGTCGAGGAGGCCAGCGAGTTTCTGCGCTGGATCGCCGATGACAATTTCACTTTCTTTGGTTATCGCGAATACGAAGTCGCCGATGCTGACGGCGAGCAGGAGCTGCGCTCTGTCGATGCTTCCGGCTTGGGTTTGCTGCACAAGAAAGAGCGCTCGATCGCACCGCGCTCGCTGCGTTCGCTGACTGCCGGCGAGCTGCCGCAGGCGGGTGCAACTGACGCCATCATTCTCACCAAGACCAATGCGCGTTCGCCGGTCCATCGTGCCGGCCATATGGATTACATCGGCGTGCTGAAGTTCGACGCTAACGGCCGCCCGGTGGCCGAGCAGCGTTTCCTTGGCCTGTTTTCGACCAACGCCTATATGGCACGGCCGCAGGATGTACCGCTGGTGCGCCAGAACGTCGAGGCGGTAATGACGCGCTCGGGGTTGAAGCGTGATTCCTACTCTGGCAAATCGCTGCGTCACGTGCTCGAAGCGCTGCCGCGCGAGGAGCTGTTCCAGAGTACGGAAGACGAGCTGTTTGAAACCGCGATGGGTATCCTGGAACTGAACCAGCGAGCGCGCACGCGGTTGTTCGTGCGCCGCGATCGCTACGGCCGGTTCTTCACCTGCCTGGTTTTCGTGCCGCGCGATCGCTTCAACACCGCGGTACGCGAGCGGATTGCAGCGCTACTGGACACGGCGCTGCACGGCGAGCGGAGCGAATCGACGGTGCTGTTGGGTGAGGCGGCACTGGCACAGCTGACGATCGTGGTGCGGCCGAAGATCGGCGATGAGTTCTCTTACGATCTGGCCGAGCTGGAGCAGAGCGTCGCCGGCATCGTGCGCAACTGGCACGACGAAGTGCGCGATGCACTGGTGCGATCGCGTGGCGATCATCAGGGCGTGGTACTGGCCAACCGCTACACGCGTTTGCTGCCGGCTGGGTACGTCGAAGACGTGACACCAAAGGTGGCTGCCGAAGATATCCATCAGCTGTCACTGCTGCAGGGTGACAACGTGCTGCGCATGTCGTTCTACCACCCGCCGCAGGCGCCGGAAACACTGCGCTTCAAGGTCTATCGCAGCGGTGGCGATATCGCGCTGTCCGAAGTGTTGCCGCAATTGGAGAACCTCGGCCTGCGTGTGCTGACCGAACACGTCTACGAAATTCCCTGCGATCCCGCACCGCTGTCGATCCAGGATTTCGAAGTGCAGCCGGCGGGCAAGCTCACTTTCACGGTCGAGCAGGTCGGTGCGTTGTTTGAGGATGCGTTCGAGCATATCTGGCGCGGCAATGCCGAGAACGACGGTTTCAACCGGCTGGTGCTCGGCGCCAAGCTGAGCTGGCGGCAGATCGCGATGCTGCGCGGTTATTGCAAATATCTGCTGCAGGCCGGCGTCGCGTTTTCGCAGCCGTATATGGAAGACACGCTCAATCAGTATCCGGCGATTGCCGGTTTGCTGGTTGAATTGTTCCTGGCCAAGTTCGATCCGCAGCGCGAAAGCCTGTCTGCCGAAGAACTGAAAGTCGCCAGCGACACGCTTGCCGTCGAAATGACCGCGCTGATTCCGCAGTCCGTGCAGGAATTGCACCCGACGCTGATCACTGATCTGGGTAACGCGCTGTTGCTGCCACGCGCCGAGCAGGTCAGTACGATCGAAAATGCCATTGGTGTGCTGCTGGAAAACGTGGCCAGCCTCGATGAGGACCGCATTCTGCGCAGCTTCGTGGCGGCAATCCATGCCACCTTGCGCACCAGCTTCTTCCAGCGTTGGGATGGCGCACACCGGGGTTACATCAGCTTCAAGCTGGACTCGCACAAGGTGCCCGAGTTGCCCAAGCCGGTGCCGTATCGCGAGATCTGGGTCTGTGCGCCACGCGTGGAAGGCATCCACCTGCGCTTCGGCGCGGTGGCGCGCGGCGGTCTGCGCTGGTCCGACCGTCGCGAGGATTTCCGCACCGAGGTGCTGGGCCTGGTCAAGGCGCAGATGGTCAAGAACACGGTGATCGTACCGGTCGGTTCCAAGGGAGGTTTCTTCGTCAAGAAGGCGCCAGTGGGTGGTGATCGTGATGCGCAGCTGGCCGAGGGTATCGCCTGCTATCGCCTGTTCATCAACGGCCTGCTCGACATCACCGACAATCTGGTCGAAGGCAAGGTGGTCAACCCGCACGATGTGGTGCGCCACGACGCGGATGACCCGTATCTGGTGGTGGCGGCCGACAAGGGCACGGCCACGTTCTCCGACATCGCCAATGCCATCTCGATCGAACACAACTACTGGCTGGGTGACGCGTTCGCCTCGGGCGGCTCGAACGGCTATGACCACAAGGGCATGGGCATCACCGCCAAGGGCGCATGGGAGTCGGTCAAGCGCCATTTCCGCTCGCTCGGCCGCGACTGCCAGACGCAGGACTTCACCTGTGTGGGTATCGGCGATATGTCGGGTGATGTGTTCGGCAACGGCATGCTGCTGTCACGGCATATCAAGCTGGTGGTGGCGTTCGATCATCGTCACATCTTCTTCGACCCGAATCCGAACATCGAGGCATCGTTCGTCGAACGCGAGCGCATGTTCAAGCTGCCGCGTTCGAGCTGGGACGATTACGACCGCTCGTTGATTTCCGCCGGTGGCGGTATCTACCCGCGCAGCGCGAAATCGATTCCGGTCACGCCGGAAGTGCGCGCCGTATTGGGCATCAAGGCTGACGTGACGCAGATGGCGCCGAGCGACCTGCTCAGTGCGATCCTCAAGGCGCCGGTCGATCTGTTGTGGAACGGCGGTATCGGCACTTACGTCAAGGCCAGTAGCGAGACGCATGCCGATGTGGGCGATCGTGCCAACAACGCACTGCGTGTCAACGGTGCCGAGCTGCGCTGCAAGGTCGTGGGTGAGGGCGGCAACCTGGGCATGACCCAGAAAGGTCGCATCGAGGCGGCGCAGCACGGCGTGCTGCTCAACACCGACTTCATCGACAACTCGGCCGGCGTGGATACCTCCGATCACGAGGTCAACATCAAGATTCTGCTTAACGACGCTGTGCAGCGTGGCGAGCTGAGCGAGGATGCGCGCAACAAACAGCTCGCGGCGATGACCGACGAGGTCGGCCAGCTGGTGCTGTTCGACAATTATCGGCAGAACCAGGCCATTACCCTGATGGAGCACCAGTCGGTGCGTCGCATCGGCTCGCTGGCGCATTTCATCCGCACGCTGGAGGCCGAAGGCCTACTCGACCGTCAGGTGGAAAATCTGCCCAGCGAAGCGGAGCTGACCGAGCGCAAGACGCGCGGCGTCGGCATGACCCGACCGGAGCTGTCGGTGCTGCTGTCCTACGACAAGATCAAGCTGTACCAGCAACTGCTCGATTCGGACGTGCCGGAAGATCCGTACCTGTCTAAAGAACTGGTGCGCTACTTCCCCGAGCCGCTGCATCAGAAGTACGCCGAGCACATGCAGCGCCATCGCCTGAAGCGCGAGATCATTGCCACCGCAGTGACCAACTCGACGCTCAACCGCATGGGCGCGACCTTCATGATGCGCATGCAGGAGGACACCGGCCAGCGGCCGGCAGCGATCGCCAAGGCTTACACCGCCGCCCGCGAGATTCTCGACGCGCGGGAACTCTGGGCGCAGATCGAAGCGCTCGACAGCCAGGTTGCCGAGAACACCCAGATCGACGCGGTAATGCAGATCTGGTCGCTGCTGCGCCATCTCACGCGCTGGTTGCTCAATCGTCCCGGCGGCACGCTGGACATTGCGGACAACGTGGAGCGCTATCAATCCAGTGTGTCGGCTCTGCGTGAGGCGTTGCCCGAAGTGCTGACGCCGACCGGGAAGGGCGACTTTTCCGGCAATCAGGAAAAGTGGGAAGGTCTGGGCTTGCCCGCCGAACTTGCGCTGCGCCTGGCACGCTTGCCGGTGCTGCGTGCAGCGCTGGATATGGCTGAAGTGGCGCAGCTCAGCGGCCGTCCGATTGCCAAGGTGGCCCAGGTGTTCTACGAGCTGGGCGAGGCGCTGGATCTCGAATGGCTGCGTGACCAGATCGAGGCGCTGCCGGTCGAAGGTCATTGGCATGCGCAGGCTCGCGGCTCGCTTCTGGATGAGCTCAACCATCAGCACCGTGCACTGGCCTCGCAGGTGCTGGCGCTGGCCAGCGATCGCACGGATGTCTCGCCGGTGCAGGCGTGGCTGCAGCGCGACAACGCCACGCTGCAGTACACCCGCAGCATGCTGGCGGAAATCCTCACCCAGAACGCCGATTACCCGATCGCCTCGGTCGCGGTGCGTCGTCTGGCCCAGCTGGCGCAGGTGCCGATCGGCTGATGGGTTTCAGTCGGTTGACCTGATGCGAAACGCATAGGTCAGCAGTGAAGGCGCAGGAGCCAGCATGGTCTTGCGCCTTCATGCTGTGTACTCTCCTCTCACTTGATTGCCGGGTGGATCCACATGCGCTTTGCCTTCGTCGCCAGCGATACCAGCATCGCCCAGCAGGCGCGACGCAAACTGGTGGACCGCTATGGCGATGTACCGCCGGAGCAGGCTGAACTGATCGTGGCGTTGGGCGGTGACGGTTTCATGCTGCGTACCCTGCACGATTGGCATGCGCTGGATGTGCCGGTGTATGGCATGAAGCTGGGTCGCGTCGGCTTTCTGATGAACAAGCACGTTGTCGATGACCTTCCTGGACGCGTCGAACGCGCGCACACTGCCTCGCTGTTTCCGCTGCAGATGCAGGTAACCGACGTCAGCGGCAAGGAATATTCGGCGCTGGCTTTCAACGAGGTCTCGCTGTTGCGCCAGACCAACCAGGCCACGCATCTGGAAGTAAAGCTCAACGGCATTGTGAAACTCGACACACTGGTCTGCGACGGCATTCTGGTTTCCACGCCGGCTGGTTCCACGGCTTATAACCTGTCCGCGCACGGACCGATTCTGCCGCTGGATGCGAACGTGCTGGCGCTCACACCGATAAGCCCGTTTCGCCCGCGTCGCTGGCGTGGTGCGATTCTTCCGCATCGCACGGAAGTGGTCCTCAGTGTGCTCGATCCGGACAAGCGTCCGGTCAGCGCCACGGCCGATTTCCATGAAGTGCGCAACGTACTCACGGTGGCCATCCGTCAATCGGGCGGCGAGGGCGTGCGGCTTCTGTTTGATCCCGAGCATAACCTTGAACAGCGAATTCTCGACGAACAGTTCGCGTCGGAACAACCCGCGGATTGAAGCGGCCGCACGCCAGATTGAGACATGCTAGATTGAAACCAGAGGGTCCACACCGGATCTCTGCGTGCAGCCCACCGTGAACGTGCCTCTCTTGCCAATCGATACTGCTGACTCTGTGGCTACGGGTGCCGATGCGCACGACGCCAGTGCCGCCGCCGACAATCGGCTGGTGGTGGCCATTTCTTCGCGCGCGCTGTTCGATCTCGGGGATAGTCATGCGTTGTTCGAGCGCGACGGTCTGGATGCCTACCGCAACTTCCAGATCGATCACGAGAACGAGATTCTGAAACCGGGTGTCGCCTTTCCGCTGGTGCAGAAGTTGCTCGGTCTCAACAAGCTGGCCGGTAACGTACCGCCGGTCGAGGTCATTCTACTGTCGCGCAATTCCGGCGACACCGGCCTGCGCATCTTCAACGCGATCCAGCATTACGGTTTGCAGATCAGCCGTGCGGCATTCACCAGCGGCGCGCCGACGTCCGATTACATCGCGCCGTTCAAGGCCGATCTTTTTCTTTCCGCCAATGCCGAAGACGTCGGTCGCGCGCTTGCCGCCGGTGTGGCAGCGGCGACCATCCTGCCCAGCACCGCGCCACCGCGCGCCTCCGAGCAGTTGCGCATCGCCTTCGACGGCGATGCAGTGATCTTCGGCGACGAGGGTGAGCGCGTATCGCGCGAGGAAGGGCTGGAGGCCTTCCATCGCAGCGAGACTGAGCACGCCGCCGAACCGCTGTCGGTCGGCCCATTCCAGGGCTTCCTCACGGCATTGCATCGCCTGCAGACCGCGTTCCCCGCCGAAGACTCGCCGATTCGTACCGCGTTGGTCACCGCGCGCTCCGCACCGGCACACAAACGGGTGATCCTCACCCTGCGTCGTTGGGGCGTGCGCATCGATGAGGCCCTGTTTCTCGGCGGCCGCGACAAGGGGCCGTTCCTGGATGCCTTTGGGGCCGACATCTTCTTCGACGACTCCCCGGCCAACGTGGAATCAGCGCGCAAGCACGTTGCTACTGGACATGTACCGCATGGTGTGAGTAATCGCGGCTGAGGCGTCGAGCTTGGCGGCCTCAGACCATCCTGGTCCGCTTCCACCAGCGCGTGACTTTGTATTCCCGCACAAATGTGAAAAGTCCCGAAGCCAGGATGATCACGATGCCGATCAGCATCGGCCAGTCCAGTGGATCGTTGAACAACAGGTAGCCGAATGCCACCGCCCACAGCATCTGGCTGTATTGAGTCGGCGCGACATGGTTGGCCGGTGCTTTTTGCGTAGCAAGCATCAGCAATACGGCGCCCAGTGCGGCGAGTAATCCATAACCGAGCAAGAGCAGCCACTGGTGCCACTGCGGCCAACGGAAGTCCCACAGCATGAGTATGCCGGTAAGCAGCAGCGGGCCGATCACGCCGGCGCCATAAAGCGTGATGCGCTTTTCCTGCGCGCCGGTCATGCGCAAGGCGATCATCGAGATCGCGCCGGACAGTCCGCAGACCAGTGCGGCAAGGTGACCGATGCCCAAGGCGCGAAAGCCCGGCCGCAGCACCACAAGCACACCGATAAACCCTGCGATCACCGCCGACCAGCGGCGCCAGCCGACATGCTCCTTGAGAAATATCACCGACAGGATGGTGACGAAGATCGGCATCAGGAAAATCAGTGCAAAGGCTTCGGCCATCGGCAGTGCGGTAAAGCTGATCACGGCGGCCGTACTGCCGATGGCACCGAAGATCGCACGCACCAGCCACAGGCTTGGTCGCTTGGCGATCAGCACTTCGCGCCAGCGATCACCTTTGCGTTTTATGAAGGGCAGTGCGGTCAGGCCGAGCAGGGCGCCGAAAAACACTGCCTCATACGACGGCAGCGAACCGCGCAGCATCTTCACGAACGCATCGCTGATGGCATACGCCGCGAACGCCATGAAACCTAGCAGCACACCTTTGTACATTTTTCGCAGCTTTTCGAAACTAGGGATAGCCACAGTATCCGTGTTTCCAAAGTTCGCCGCATGAAAGGTTTTCAGATTTCGGCCAACTGCACTGTTTACCGGCACACCAGCAAAAGCTGGCGTGCCGGTTTGGATCAGAGACAGTCGACCAATCCGTCGTAAATCGACTTGCTCGTTCCCGGCAGAATCGCGTGTATGGGATTGGTCACATTCAGTGCTGCGATGAGATCGGCTATACGTGTCTTCGGCGCCAGCGGGCTGCGGCAGCGCCAGTGCTGGTTGTCGACGAGGATGTTGCCGGTTTTCGCGTTCACTTCCGTATTGCTGGCGGCGAATACCCAGACGCAGCGCCCGATGACGCCGGTGTTTTTCTCCACTGAGCAGCGGTAATCGAGTGACTGGATGTTGCTGTAGTCGCCCTCGCAGAACGTGTCGCCGCAAACGTCGTCGAAGTTCTTCCTCAGTTGGCTGGTGGCGCTATACCACGCGTTGATATCCGCGTCGCTGGTCAGGTATTCGCTGATATCGACATACTCAGCGCTGCGGCTTGCGACAGCGGATTGGGCGGTTTGCGGCGCCGCGTTGGCGGCATGAGAGGTGAGGGCAAGCAGAACAATCAGCAGCCCGAAAAGGACAGTGCGCATGGAAAACTCCTCTAACGATGGGGTGTGGAAGCCTTGGTGGCTGCCGGTGGTGGCTTTGCAGAGCCGATCCGCCGACGTTTTCTTTTTAGAACGCTGACAGGACGCCGTGCAGCGGGCTTTACCGATACCTGCCGTCAGTGTCACTGCCGGTGACCCTCATCCTCGTCCCCGCTACACTAGGCGGATTGCCTGACCACTTTGGACCTTCACCATGGCTACGCGCCTCGATCCGCTCGATCTTTACGATGTCCGTTCACTGCTCACCGACGAGGAGCGCATGGTCCAGGACAGCGTTGGCCGTTTTGTCGATGAACGCGTGCTGCCGATCATCGGCGACTGCTTCGATCAGGCGCGTTTCCCGATAGAACTGATCCCGGAAATCGCCAGTCTCGGCCTGCTGGGCGCGACCATTCCCGAGGAATACGGCGGTGGCGGCATGAACAGTGTCAGTTACGGCCTGATCTGCCAGGAGCTCGAGCGCGGTGATTCGGGTCTGCGCAGCTTCGCCTCGGTGCAAAGCTCGCTGTGCATGTATCCGATCTTTGCTTACGGTAGTGAAGAGCAGAAGCGCCAGTACCTGCCGGGTATGGCGGCGGGCGAGATCATCGGTTGCTTCGGCCTGACCGAGCCGCACGGTGGCTCCGATCCGGCCAACATGAAAACGAACGCAAAAAAGGATGGCGGCGACTGGGTCATCAACGGCGCCAAGATGTGGATCACCAACGGCAACCTCGCGCATATCGCCATCGTCTGGGCGATGACCGAGGACGGTATTCAGGGTTTCGTCGTGCCCACCGATACGGCTGGCTTCAAGGCGCAGGAAATCCACAAGAAGATGAGTCTGCGCGCGTCGGTCACATCCGCGCTGTTCTTCGACAGCGTACGCGTGCCCGACAGCGCTCGCCTGCCTAACGTTAAGGGCCTGAAAGGTCCACTGGGTTGCCTGACGCAGGCGCGCTTCGGCATTACCTGGGGTCCGATCGGTGCCGCGCAGGCCTGCCTGAAGGAAGTGCTCGACTACACCGCCGAACGCATCCTGTTTGATCGTCCGCTATCGTCCAATCAGGCTGTGCAGTTGAAGATGGCCGACATGGCCCGCCGCATCACCACGGCGCAGCTGCTGTCGCTGCAGCTCGGCCGTCTGAAGGATGCCGGCAAGATGCAGCCGACTCAGGTGTCGCTGGCCAAGTGGAACAACTGCCGCATGGCGATCGATATCGCGCGCCAGTGCCGTGACATCCTTGGCGGTGCAGGTATCACCACCGAACATGGCGCGATCCGTCATGCGCTCAATCTGGAATCGGTGATCACCTACGAAGGCACCGAAACCGTGCACGAGCTGGTGGTTGGTCGTGAGCTCACTGGTATCAACGCATTCTGAAGCGGAGTACCGCGACATGGATCTCGATTCGCTGCGCATCGAAACGGATCGGCTGATTCTCCGCCCCATGCGGGCAGAGGATTTCGAAGGGTGGGCTGCGCTGATGGCTGATGACGAAGGTTCCCGGCATATCGGTGGTCCGCAATCACGTGCTGTGGCATGGCGTGGGTTTCTCAGCATGGCTGGCGCGTGGGCGATCCAGGGTTACGCGATGTTTTCGGTGATCGAGAAATCCACCGGTCACTGGATTGGTCGGCTCGGCCCGTGGCAGCCGGAAGGCTGGCCGGGTACGGAAGTGGGTTGGGGCCTGGTACGCGAAGCGTGGGGCAAGGGCTATGCGCCAGAAGGCGCTGTCGCTGCCATGGACTGGGCTTTCGACGTGCTGGGATGGGATGAGATCATCCACTGCATCGCGCCGGACAACCTCGCTTCGCAAGCAGTGGCACACAAGCTTGGTTCGCAGTTGCTGCGGCCTGGCCGCATGCCCGAGCCGTTTCAGGATCATCCCATCGAGATCTGGGGCCAGACACGCGAGCAATGGCGGAAACGCCGAGTCCGCGGGTGAATCAGTCCCTGCATGCTCAAACGCAGGCGGTCTTGCATGATGCACTCGTCATCGCACTGCCGGATTTGCAAAGTTGCTGCCGAGATCCATGGACCGTGATCGGCAGCGCTGCTGCATGGCTTGTCGGTGCCGAGGTCGTGGTGGTTGATCTGGATGTACTTACCAGTGTTCGTGATGCGGAAACATTGATCGAGCACTGGCAAGCCAATCGTGTCGGTGATTATGTGCCAGCTGGCGCAGACCGCTTTCGATCGCACTTTGCGCGCTTCGCATTTTCCGCCCTGCCGGTAGAGGTCATGGGTGGTCTTGAAGTGTTCGGCACCCATGGCTGGGAGCCATTGCAGATAGATCAAACCATTACGGTAGATTTTGCCGATCTGGCCATACCCGTTCCCATGATCGCGGAACAAATACGCGTGTTGAAGATCTTTGGTCGTCCCAAAGACCTGCAACGTGTGACCCTGCTGGAATCGATAAAAGGAAGCAAGCCATGCTGACCATCTACGGTATGCGTTCGTCCGGCAACTGCTACAAGCTGCAGATGCTATTGGACCAGCTCGGCCGCGCTTATCACTGGGTTGACGTGGATAGTGCTCATGGCGATACGCGCACGGCGGAGTACCTGGCCAAGAACCCCAATGGCAAGGTACCGCTACTGGAGTTGGACGATGGCCGTCGACTGGCCGAGTCCAATGCGATTCTCTGTTACCTCGCCGAAGGCACCGCGCTCTTGCCGGGCGATGCCTGGTTGCGTGCGCTGACCTTGCAATGGCTGTTTTTCGAGCAGTACAGCCACGAGCCATATATCGCGGTGGCACGCTTCATTTCGCTTTATCTGACCTCGGATCACCCGCGTCGTTCGGAATTGCCGCAACTGCATCAGCGCGGTGCGCAGGCGCTGGCCGTGATGGAGAAGCATCTGCACGAACACGAATGGTTCGTCGGCGACTGCTACAGCATTGCCGATATTGCGCTTTACGCGTATACCCACTGCGCCAGCGACGGTGGTTTCGATCTGGCCATCTATCCGGCTATTACGGCATGGCTGGCGCGCGTGAAAGCGCAGCCCGGTCATTCGCCATTGCAGCGCTGACCTTTTCGCAAACCCATTCATCATTCCGATATCGAGCTCATGTCCATTCCGTTCGCCATTGCCGCGCGTCACAAGGGTTTCAACCGAGCTGAGATCGTCGATCAGAACTTCATCGAGTTCGTACAGCTGTGGCAGGGCGAGGCGCATGACGTGCCGCGGGATGATCAGCCTGTACTGCCGGGCAGCGCGCTCGACGCCCGCGGCTTTCGCGAATTGCTCGAATCGCAGCTGATCAGCCGCCATCTGGACTTGATGGCGCGCGTGCTGCGCGTGCAGAACAAGGTGTTCTATACGATCGGTTCCAGCGGTCACGAAGGCAATGCCATGGTGGCGCGATTGACCCGGCATACCGACCCGGCGTTTCTGCACTATCGCTCGGGTGGTTTCATGGCCGAGCGCTTCCGCAAGTTGCCGGGCACTGATGGAAAACCACGTGACCCCGTGATGGATTCGGCGCTGAGCTTTGCGGCGAGCAAGGATGATCCGGCCTCGGGCGGCCGTCACAAGGTTTGGGGTAGCAAGCCGCTGTGGGTGTTGCCGCAGACGTCGACCATCGCCTCGCACCTGCCCAAGGCACTGGGTACCGCGGTAGCGATCGAGCAGGCGCGGCGCATCGGCCATACCTTGCCGATTCCCGAGGACAGCATCACCGTTTGCTCGTTCGGCGATGCATCGAGCAATCACGCTACGGCGCAGACCGCGTTCAACACGGCAGCGTGGACGGCATACCAGAAGCTGCCGGCGCCGGTGCTTTTCGTTTGCGAGGACAACGGCATCGGCATCTCGGTGAAAACGCCGACCGGCTGGGTCGCCAGCAATTTTCAGCAGCGCTCCAATCTCGATTATTTCTTTGCCGACGGACTGGATCTGGCGGAGGGCTATGCACAAGTGCGGCGCGCGGTGGAGCATTGCCGCGGCACACGTCGCCCGACGTTTCTGCACCTGAAGACGACGCGCGTGATGGGACACGCCGGCACCGATTTCGAGATTGAGTGGCGCAGCATCGAGGAGCTGGTCAGTGTGGAATCCACCGACCCACTGCTGCGTTCGGCGGGTATCGCGCTGGAGTCCGGCCTTTACAGCAAGGACGCGCTGCTCAATCTCTATGAAAGCACCCGCAAGCGCTGTTTCGCGGCGGCCGAAGATGCCGACTTGCGCCCGCGCCTCACTTCGCTGATCGACGTAATGAAGCCGCTGGCACCATACACGCCCGAAGCGGTGAAGGCCGAAGCCACGCGCGCTGATCACGTCGACAAGCGCCTTGCCGTATTCGGCAGTGAAGCAAAGCTGCCAGAGAACCAACCGCCGCGTCATCTGGCCATCCAGATCAATCAGGCGCTGCATGACCTGCTGGCCAAGTATCCGCAGTCGCTGTTGTTTGGCGAGGATGTGGCGCAGAAGGGTGGCGTCTACACCGTGACCAAGGGATTGAACAAGGTTTTCAAGGGCAGTCGCGTGTTCAACACGCTGCTCGACGAAACGATGATTCTCGGTCTGGCCCAGGGCTACGCCAATATGGGCATGCTGCCACTGCCGGAAATCCAGTATCTGGCGTATTTCCACAACGCCTGCGATCAGATTCGTGGCGAAGCGGCATCGCTGCAGTTTTTCTCCAACGATCAGTACCGCAATCCGATGGTGATGCGTGTGGCCTCACTGGGTTACCAGAAAGGCTTTGGCGGACACTTTCACAACGACAACTCGATTACCGCCTTGCGCGATATTCCGGGGCTGGTGGTCGGTTGCTCCAGTCGCGGCGACGATGCGGCGACGATGCTGCGTACGATGATGGCCCTGGCGAAAGTTGACGGTCGCGTCTGCGCGTTCCTCGAACCCATCGCGCTGTACATGACCAAGGATTTGTACGAAGCCGGTGATGGCCAGTGGCAGTTCGCGTATCCCGCGCTCGATCAGGCGATGACCTTGGGTGAGGGGCGTGTCTACAACGAGTCGGCCAACGACCTGGTGATCTTCACCTTTGGTAATGGCGTACCGATGGCGTTGCGGTCCGCCAAAACCATCGAGGCAAATCACTGCTGGAAGGTTCGCGTGGTCGACCTGCGCTGGCTGGCGCCACTCAATAATGCGTTTATCGCAGCTCAAGCCAAGACGGCCAAACGCATTCTCGTGCTCGATGAGGGGCGGCGCAGCGCAGGCGTTGGCGAAGGCGTGATCACGGCTATCGTGGAAGGTGGCAGCGGCGCCACGCCGATGCATCGTGTGGTGGGCGCCGACACCTTCACGCCGTTGGCGGGGGCGGCCTTGCTGGTGTTGCCGGGCGAAGCTGAAATAGTTGCAGCCGCACAGCAGCTGGCCTCGCAATAGCGCTCGCTGCAATGCCGAACTCAGATATCCCTGCGGCGCTTTTCAACAACGTGCAAGCCGGAAGACGTAGATGTTGCCGATGACTTGATGCCACTATAAAGACTGACCTGATTTCTACCGCCGAGTTTGGCGGTGTACATGGCCTGATCGGCACGTTCCGCCAGTGATTCCACGTCGTCGTCGTCCCGGCGCATGGCCACACCGATGCTGATGCTCAACATAACGTTCTCGTTGACCGGAATTTCCAGTCGATGCACGCGGCGGCATAGGCGAGTTGCCACGTGCATTGCGTGTTCTTCGGTGGTGCCATCAATCAGTGCGACGAATTCTTCGCCGCCGTAGCGACCGAAGATGTCGGTCGGTCGCAGCTCGGCACTCAGCGCTCTGGAAACGGCCACCAGCGCACGATCTCCGGCGTTATGGCCCTGGCAGTCGTTCAGCAGCTTGAAGTGATCAAGGTCGAGAAACAGCAGGGCAACCGGGCGTGGCTCGCCCGAGCTCAGAATAATGTTGGCTCGCTCGCTCCATGCTCGGCGATTCAAGGTATTGGTCAGCGCATCGTGATCAGCCAGCACACGCACGAGGTCGCGATCCTGGCGTAGCCTCAGCGCCCGATCTGCGAGGCCCAGCGACAGCACGATGGCTTCAAATGCACCGCCGGCCAGGCTGGCGTCGTTGAGCCAATCCAGACTGGGCAGGGCGCCGTTGGCCTGGGCACTGGTCATGGCGTTGAGCAACAGCAATGGCGTCCAGCCGAGCAGGAAAAACCACGCTTGTCGCGAACCTCGTATACCGGCCGCGATGGCCGACAGCAGGAGCAGCACTGCGCCGATCATCAGCAGTGGGTTGAGCAGGATCTGCGCCGTGTCGGTGAGCAATGCGATCTGGCTGCAGCGCATCATCACCAGCAGGCTCATGCCGACGGCCAGCGCGATAACCGGTACGCGCAGGAGTGGCGCGCGGGTACGCAGTTCACAAAACCGCATCATGAACAACGAGGCAAATGCTACCGATAGTGCGACGGCGATCGAACCGCTCGTCATGCCCATGCCGGACAACCATTCCCATTCGAGCGGGTGGAAAAGGAAGCCGGTCTGCACGCCCTGGATGAACGTGTAACAGAGGATAAAGCCGGCATACCAGGCAAACGTGATGTCGCGCAGCATCAGGGCAAAACACAGGGCCATCAGCACCATCGCCAGCATGATGGCAAAGCAGGCGCTGGCGAAAACCAGCCACTGTGCATCCTGCTGCAGATACTCGTTCCATGGCTGTATTTCAAAGCGTACCGGTGCGCTCAAGGTGACGGACGGTTCGAACTTCAGCAGGATAGGCACCGAAGCGGCCTGGCTCAGCGGCACGCGCCAGGCCAGCCGGCCATGACCATGCGCGGAAACCTTGAAATCGTCCAGAGCCAGTGCCGTGGTCTGGTCTTGCTCGTACACCGTCACCGTATCGAACGGCGGCGGATAAATCGTCAATACACGTTCGTTGTTATCCCAGGGCGGCTTTGGCACGATGACCACCCAACTTCCGAGTGCGCTGACCTGAAATCGCTGAAGAATCGATGGGTCAAAGCCTTTGAGCTGACCGTCGAGGTATTCCTGCATTACCGTTTGCGGCGTATCTGTTGAGAGAGCGGGACGCCATGCACCGTTGAGCTGCGCGGATGCGTGAACGGAGCCCATCCACACCAGGCAAAGCACGAAACCAGCCCAGAGTCGTTGATAGCGACCTGATGCCGTTAATGTGATCCACCTCTCCACTTATCTTGTCTTCCTTATGCAAGGATCTAACAGAAGAAAATTCAATTTTTCATCTATTTGAATAGCGAAACCTCGTCTACAACTTGATAGATCGTTATTCGTAGACATAGCCAATAGACGGCTATTTCCCGCAGTCCCATTGCCGCTTCAATGACAGCCCCAATCTCAAGACGTCAGACAACAGCGAGCCAGTTTAGGCATTTGCTGCCAAGGCTCGGTGAACGTCATATCTCATGGCGCCAGAAGTCGATTCGTGCCCCATTTGTAGCTTGACTTCGATCATATCCAAGTGGCTGTTCAAATGGCATCGCAGCACGATACGTGCCAGTGACTCAAATGGGTCATTGGCATGGATTGGTCGGTGTTATACGGTTGTCACGGTCGTTTGCGACCCCGGATAAGAGCTTCACAAGGCAAGCTTCGAGCAGCTAAACCCGACGTGGAGTGTCACTAAATACGCAAGATGACGATGCCGTGTTGATCGTTATGCGGAATGGGCGTGTACCTGAACATGTGCCGTCATCCCACCCGCGTAGCCACCTGTATACACATCGGTCGTGCGCACGATGTTGCCGGGAAAATGCGTATCGGCCGGGCAGGCGTAGTGAAGCGTCTTCGTTAATCCGAGCCAAGAAGCAAAACAGCGCATCACACCGCAGGGTGTAATACGCTGCTTTCCCGGGGTAATTGGTGGAGCGGATGGGGATCGAACCCACGACCTCTGCATTGCGAACGCAGCGCTCTCCCAGCTGAGCTACCGCCCCACTTGAGTCAAGGATGTTAGCAGCGCGTGGCGGGATTCGCCAAGGCCCTGCCGGGCTCGCCATGTGCCGCCTTTCGAGCCGATAGGGGGTGGATATCAAGATCTAGTTGGGCAAAAGGTTGCTGAGGCGGTCGTGCAACACGTCGCGGCGCCAGCCGTCGAGAAATTCCGGCCACTCGGTGGTGACGACGTATTCCTCCAATACTTTTCGCGGGCACAACAAACCGGGCGGCAGATCAAGCTCACCGGCGAGGGTGTCAACGCTGTCCTTCATGGCGCCGAGCGCCTTTTTCGCTTCGCCTTGCGGATGGCCAGGAATACTGGCGGTCGCGGTTATTTCTTCGGTGCTGACTGCCGGCACGAGCAGATCGAACAGCTCGCTGCGCTGGGCGGATCGCAACGCACGCTGGCCGCGGCTGCGCTGATCGAGTTCACTCGGGCTACCGGGTGGATGCTGGGCCAAGGTCAGGGCAAGTGTATCGTCCAGCAGCCACGGGCGAGGCACGTCGAGCTGGCGTGCGCTGCGGTCGCGCCATAGCAGCAGCCGACGTAGCAATGCCTGCTGGGGGGGCGTCCAGTCGGCGGCGCCGCGCATGGCGCGCTGGGGTTGCGGATCGCCAGCGCGCTGGCTGGCACGACGCTTCAGCCGCTCGCAATCTTCAGCGTGCCACGCACTGCGGTCGCGCTGGTGTAGCCGGTCGCTGAGCTGCTCGTGGATGGTTTTCAGATACACCACATCCAATGCGGCGTAGCTGGTTTGCGACGCTGTCAGCGGGCGCTGCATCCAGTCCGAACGCGTCTCGCCCTTGTCCAGTTCCACGCCGGCCAGCTCGGCGACCAGCGCCCGGTAGCTGATACCCAGGCCCATGCCGACAAAGGCCGCCGCGATTTGCGTATCGAACAAGATCTTCGGGCCGTTCGGCAGCATCGGCGACAGCGTTTCCAGATCCTCGCTGGCGCTATGCATGATGGTGACGGCTGCACCGTCGCCGAGCAGCGGCTGCAGCGCGCCGCCGATCTCGAAGGCGAGCGGATCGATCAGCGCGTGACGGCCGTTCCAACCCAGCTGCAGCAGCGCCAGTTGCGGATAAAACGTATTGCGGCGCATGAACTCGGTATCGAGGCCGATCGCCGCGTCATCAGGTATGCCGGCCAGCCACGACTGCAGCGCATCGCGATTATCAATCCAGTCGGCGCTGGCGGTGTCGGGCAGTGACATCAAACTTCCTTTGAAAGCGCCGGGCATGCATTGCCCTGGCGGCGGTTTGTACTTATGGTGGGCAGCGCACGATAACAGGCCACTCTCAGGACGCCCATCCATGCCGAGCAATGCAATTCTGCGCAATCAGCGCGCGCTTGGCGGAGCGGCGGGCATCATTGTGCTGGGATTTGCGTTGACGTATCACTTTTTCCCGCGCCTGCTGCATGTCGATCCCACGCAGGCGCCGCGCCGATCGATGTCGATGGGTGAGGCCGTGCCGGGCAGAGATATCGCGCCAACGGACATCCCAGCGATCGCCGAGGTCAACGCCGGGCCACCGCTGACACTCGCCTCCACCAGTGTGATTGTTGCGCACAGTAAAAAGAAGGCCGACCTGCCCGAACAGCTGAGTGCCGATCCGCCGGCCGTTCAAGACTTGCTGACGCGTGCCGCCAAGGCACTGCAGGCCGGTCAGGTGGCCGGTGACAAGAACAGTGCCGCTACGTTGTTCGCGCAAGCGCTGAAAGCCAAGCCGGACAGTCGCCGTGCCGCGCAGGGGCTGTTCGATGTGAAGGCACGACTCGTCGCGGACATCGATCAGGATATTGCCGTGGGCGATGCCGATGCAGCGAAAGATCAGCTCGATGCGCTACGTACACTGCCCAATGCGGCTGAGGATGTCGCACTGCTGTCTGCCAACCTGAAAACCCTGACCAAGGTGCGGCCGATGCTGGCCAAAGGCGCAGCCTTGCTGGCGCAGGGCAAGGCCGATCAACCGGTCGACGGCAGCGCGCTGGATATGTATCGGCAGGTGCAGAAGCTGGATCCGCAAAACGCGGTGGCTGAGCAGGGCATCATGCAGGTGCAGCGCGCGGTGCTCGATCGCGCGCTGGCCGGTCTGGCCCAGAGCAATTTCGTCGATGCGGACCGGGCGCTTGCCGAAGCGCAGGCGATCCGTCCCGGTTCGCAACAGATGCAGGATGTGAGCAAGCGTGTCGACGACATGCGCCAGCAGCGTGCCAGCGGTGTGCTGGCACAGGCGCACTCGGCGCTGGACGGCGGCAATCTTGCGTTGGCCAGCAAGCTCGCGACGCAGGCACAGCAGATCAACCCGAACCTGAGCGGCCTGACTGAGTTCGAGAATCAGCTGACCAATGCGCGGCTCTACGCCGGTTACAAACCCGGTCAGGTGTTCAGCGATGGCTACGTCGATATGCCGGGCAAATCGCCGGCGATGCTGGTGGTTCCCACCGGCAGTTTCCAGATGGGTGCGCCGGACAATCAGGATGGTTACAGCCAGAACCAAAAGCCGCAACACCCAGTCACCCTCGACAAGGGTTTTGCGATGGCACGCAGCGCCATCACTGTCGGACAGTTCCGCGAGTTTGTGCGCAACAGCGGTTACGTGCCTGACTCGATAAAGTTGGGCGGCGCCAGCATCTACGACGAGCGC
Organism: Rhodanobacter sp. A1T4; assembly: GCF_014207185.1. Lineage (GTDB taxonomy): Bacteria > Pseudomonadota > Gammaproteobacteria > Xanthomonadales > Rhodanobacteraceae > Rhodanobacter. The sequence goes on along the minus strand of NZ_JACHCP010000002.1, from coordinate 125,750 downwards.
AGCGGTGCTATGCATGATGACGAGCGTGCCAGCTGGCAGGACGATTACGTCGGCAACAAGGCCGCAGACGATCTGCCCGTGATCAATATTTCGTGGAACGACGCCAAGGCCTACGCTGACTGGCTCAGCCAGCGCACCGGAAAAATCTACCGGCTTCCGAATGAGTCCGAATTCGAATACGCGCTGCGTGGTGGTACCAGCACGCGCTACTGGTGGGGCGACGGCACACCGACCAAACTGGTGGAAAACCTCACCGGCTCCGGCGACCGTTCGCGCAACGGCCGTCATTGGAGCAACGCTTTTCGCGGCTATCGCGATGGCTACTGGGGTCCGGCGCCGGTGATGCACTTTGCGTCCAACCCATTCGGTCTTTACGACATCGATGGCAACGTCTCGGAGTGGGTGCAGGACTGCTGGCACGAAAGTTACGTGCGATCGCCCAATGACGGCAGCGCGTGGCTTAACCCTGGTTGCAGTGCGCACGTGGTGCGCGGCGGCTCGTGGGGCAGTTCACCGGATCAGGTGAATTCGGCCTATCGTCAAGGTACCGATGGCAGCGTACGCAGTGGCCGGATCGGGTTTCGCGTGGTGCGCGAACTGCAGTAGCCACCGACGCTACGGATAGACGGCACAAATCGAGGTCGTGTTCGACCTCTGCACTGCCGCTTGCGTCGGGCGCTACATAGGTGCCGTAACTGCCAGCTACTGAGCAGTTGTGTTCGGGATGTCCAGCACGGCATGCTCGGTTTTCAGCTGCGCCTGCATGGCTGCCAGCGGAATTTGGTAAACGGTAGTATCCCCATGCACGGCAAACGTCGCCGCAAGACCTGCAGCGTGGCCGACGATCATGTACTGGGGTTCCATGCGTAACGAAGCATAGGCGACATGGCTGGCCGACAAACACACTGTGACCAGCAGGTTGTCGGTTTCGCTCGGCATGGGTAACAGGCTCCGGTACGGAATCTGATACGCCTTGACCGGCACGTACGTGCCGCCCTCGTTCTGCACTAGGCCATTGGAGAGTGGGATGCGCTCCACGTTATGCATATCCATGGCGTAGGAACCTAGGCCTATCGCATCTGTTTTGCTTCGATCAATTACCGGATCGTTTTCAAGATCGCGCTCGGTCAGGATATATTCGCCCAACATGCGTCGCGATTCGCGTACGTAGAGTTGCCATGGCCAGCCGTGATTGGCGATAAATTCATCTTTGGCCAAGCCGTAGCTGTTGACTTCATTGCGCAGCGAAACGGGTACGCTCGGATCGTGACCGAGAAAATAAAAGAAACCCGCCTCATAATCGTAATGCGCTTGCCAGATCGTGGCACGTTGCGCCGCGTTAGCCGCCGGATAGCGCCAACTTGAGCCAAGGTCATCGGTGGAAATCGCACCCAAGTCGTTGACGTCGAATTTGTCGTTCGGCAGCGCTCCCAGGCTGACTAATTCACCCAAATCAGGTGCGTGGCCATGGGCAACCGTTAGTGCTTCGAGTTGGCGTGCCAGCAGTGCATAATCGGCCGGCTGGTAGTTTACGGGCTTGGGAAACGGCAGCTTGTTGTCGTCGCGCTGAGTGATACAAAGACGGAATCCGTAAGCCTGGATCTTGCCGTCGAAATCTCCCAGCTTTTCGTCCGGACTGGACTGTACTCCCGGCAACAAGGTGCCATTCGCGGCATAGGGCGAGACCTGCGTGGTGAAGTTATCCCGGCTCGGCCCGGATTGATCAGCTACGCGGTAACCGGCCAAGCCCTCGCCATATTTGTTCTCGCTCTCGCGACCCCAGGTGTAGGACACGCCGGATGCACCCATCAGTGTGCCTTCGTAGGTCGCATCGATAAACACCTTTGCCCGGAACAACTGATTGTCGGCAGTAGCCAAGGCGAGGATGGTCTGGCCCTGTTTCTGCACGCCCCCTTGTTCCAGGATGGGTTTGTTCATGTAGATATCGACATGCGCGTCGCGCAGCATCTGGTCGAACACTGCCGAAGCCACATGTGGCTCGAAATTCCATTCGATTGGCCGGCCATAACGAGCGCCGACGCGCTCGAAGAATTCGCGGGCGATACCACCGATCACGATCTTGTTGCCAGTATCGGTACGGCTCAGGCCACCTGCCATCATGCCGCCTATGTGCGCGCCTGGCTCGATTATCGCGACATGCAGATCATGGCGCGCGGCCTCCACGGCCGCGCTGATGCCCGATGGGGTGGCACCATAAACGACCAGATCGTATTGATGGGCGTATACATGTGGTTGCACCTGAGCCATCGCCATACTGCTGGTGCCTGCGAGCAGCAGTGCCGCGGGCAGCTGAAAATTTTTGAACCAATGATTCAATCGAGAATTACGCATGCGGATGTTCTTCGTCTGGATGCTCAGTGGCAGGAGCCGAGGCTTCCTTTTTCTGGTGCAGTGGCTGACCCGAGGCTTGACAGTGGGTTCGCAACGGCGCGTTGGGAACGAGAGATCGAGAATGCCATCGCTGGCTGGCAGACAAGTATGGGATCAACTCTGTTACAGAATTGGACAGCCCACCTTTCGATGTTCTTTCGCTATATGCCAAATAGTCAGGGGCTGTTCCGTTTCACCGATCGTGAAACGGAACGCTATTCACACGATTCCCGTCCAACGGTACCAAAACCGAGCGTCCGTTCTGACTTAAGTCCGCGACCTAGCGTGGCCCTGCAATCGGCAGCTTCAGCACAATCGTCCTGTCCCGCAATCGTTTCGAAGTGACCCTGAGGTGCGATAGCGACCGGGCAATGCGTTGCATTCAACGCAGACGCCAATTGCCCCTTAACTGTGGCGTTGCTCGATCAAGCGTCGAGCTACAAATGGGCTGGACCCGATGTTGATGTTGGCGCTGCTGGCATGAAAAAGCCCGCTGTTATGCGGGCTTGGGGTGTTTCATGGGTCTCGCTGATACTGCTTGAAACCCTGATCTGGTACCGGTGATAGGACTCGAACCTACACGACATCGCTGCCAGCGGATTTTGAGTCCGCCGCGTCTACCATTCCGCCACACCGGCAGATCAGCTGCACATTATGCCGGGATCAGTGGATTTGGTCGAGCCCCAGCTGACGTTCGTCGCGGTGATACCAGCCATCGTCAGGCAATGGCTGGAACACGGCGCAGCGGGTCATGCGGCCGGAGTAGATATGCAGGCTCACCGCGATGGAGTCGTCGCTCGGGTTGCGGATAGTGTGGTACTCGTGCGGCGGTATCAAGCTGCCGGCCGAACCTGGACCGGCCTGAATCGAACCGACGGGGCGGAAGTGATAGCGAGCATCCTCGTTTTCCATCCGTTCGTATTGAACCACTTCAAGCGCGCCGTTCCACACGCCTTCCACGCACCACATCCCGTCATGATCGTGGATCAACGTGCCCTGGCCCGGGCCCCAGGTCATCGCGACGACGCAGTAGCCATGGTCTTCGCTGCAATACAGCTCGCGCCGGGCATAGTGACCTTCGTTGGCTTCGAACACGCAGGCGGGGAGTTTGACCTCGTTACTACGGATCAGCTTGCACAGGCTGTTGCGCAGGCTATCGGTAATGGCGGGGGTGGAATGCTTGCTCACGGCTTCGTCGATCGTATCGATGAGCGTGCGGCTACCGGGGAAATCGAGTGTGAGCATGGTGGGCTCCGTAAATCAGGTGAAGCGAGAAGACGTTGCGTCGCTTTGGATTATAGGCGATGCGGTCGCCGGTGGCGGGAGAAAATAAAATGCCAGTCATGCTGAGGCGCTGGATTCCGCTGTGCGACTAGATCCGACCGAGAAATCCGCCAATGGCCTTGCTGTAATTTTCGATGTCGACGAGGAACGCATCATGGCCTTGGGGTGAATCGAGCGCGACGAACTCCACCTGCGCACCCGTAGCCTCCAGACCTTCGGCAATCTCCTGCTGCTGCTGCAGGGGGAACAGGATATCGGTGCTGACACCGATCACCATGGCCTGCTCGACGTGGATGTGCTTGAGCCCTTCATGCACGCTGCCGTTGCCGTATTCGGCCATGTCGAACCAGTCGCTGGCGCGCGAGAGGTAGAGGTAGCTGTTCGGATCGAAGGTGCGTACGAAGCGCTGCGCGTGGCCTTCGAGGTAGGACTCGACTTGAAACTCGCGGCCGAATGGGTCGTCGTCGCGTTGCTCGGGGTCGAGCCGGATGCGGGCGAAACGGCCGTTCCATTCCATCGCGGATCGATAGGTGATCACACCGAGCTTGCGCGCGATACTCATACCGATATCGGGATAGGTGCCACCTTCCGCCGCGGTCGCTCCTGCGCGTCCTGCGCTCGCGACACTAGCCCATCCTTGGGCGTCGTGGATATCGGTCGCTTCGGCGCTTCCTCTGCCCGTTCTTTGGGTATCCCCTTTTGGGACGCTCGCGGCACTCGTCCGTCCCTGGATATCGTAATTGCCGTCCTTCCAGTTCGGATCGAGCCGGATCGCCTCGCGTTGCAGCGAGCGGATGGCGATGGCAAACGGCTGTGCCTGCGGTGCGGTGTCGACGCTGATATGGGTGCGCACACTGCCGGGATGCAAGAACATATAGGCCAGCGCGCTCATGCCGCCCATCGAGCAGCCGATCAGGCACGCCAGTTGGGTGATGCCAATGCTGCTGACGGCGGCGTGTGCTGCATTGGCCACATCTTCCAGCGACAGGTCGGGGAAATTCAGCCGGTAGGCCTCACCGGTGGCTGGATCGATCGAGGCGGGGCAGGTGGAGCCTTTGTCGCTGCCCAGCGAGTTGACACAGATCACGAACCAGCGCGAGGTGTCGATAGCGCTGCCGTCGCCAAGCATCGCTTCCCACCAGCCGGGCGACGTGTCGCCGGCATTCGATGCGGCGTGAGCGCTGGGCGACAAGCCGGTAAGGATCAGCACGGCATTATCGCGCGAGGCATTCAGTGTGCCCCAGGTTTCGTAGGCAACATGTGCGCCGTGCAGTTCGCCACCGCGTTTCATCGCGAACGGCGAGGGTAGGGCGAAGTACTGGCGTGCGTCGCCCATCAGTGCACCGTGTCGATGGTGATATTGATTGATTTCGTGGAGTCGACCGCTACCACGCCGGCGTCGCCTTCCAGATCGCCGGGCTGCGCGATGGCCTGACCGCTGTGGCTGACGCGTGCGCCAACGAATACTTGGGATACCGATGAGAGCTTCAACTGGGGCGTCATCGCCATGGCATCGGTCAGCGTGATGCTGACCGGCAGTGTGCTTGCGTCCATGCGCGCAACAGCCAGCGGCATAGGCGGGCCATTGGGCGCACGGGCATAGATAAAGAGGGTGTCGCCACTGCCGATACGCGCCTTCAATGCCGGCGCCAGGCGTACCTTTACCTGCAGGGCTGGGCCACCGGGTACAGCGTTGCCTGTGGTGGGATTGGTGGATTTTGGCGCTGAGTTTGACGCGCCACCGGCATGTGCATCGGCGGCTGCAATCTGCTCGGCGACAGCATTGGCCACCGTGCTGCCGGGTTGCAGCATCGGCTGCAGATGACGCCAGGTTGCGGCGGCTTCGGCAAACTGGTTTTGCTGGAACTGGCTGATACCGAGCAGCCACAGACCGCGCTGATTATCCGGCTGCTTCTGCACCGCCTGCCGGAGCAGATCACGCGCACGTTCGCCCATCACGTGGCCGGGCTGCAGCACGGCGTCGACTTCGGCCCAGCCGACCATCGCTTCGGTGCTGCCGGCGTCGAGTTTCAACATGTGGTCGTAGGCATCGCGTGCGTCGGAAGGCTGATGCATGGCCATACTGGTTTGTGCCAACAGTGACCAGCCGCGCAGATCATCCGGCTGTTGCGCCAGGTGCGCGTGCAGATCGGCCAGCGCCTGATCGATCGTCATCGCCGGCGGCTGCACGGCGACACCATCGAGCGTGGCTGGCGTGCCGATCTTGAGATACAGGCCGAGTGTGAGCAGAGGCACTGCAACGATGACGAACAGCGCGAGCGCGAACACGCTGCGCGAATGCCCCTGCTGACGGCCGCGGCGGAGCAGGGGTGCTACGACGACGGCAATGGTGATGATGACCATCACCACGACGGCAATCACGAAGGCTGGCTTCACCAATCATCCCCTTCATCGACCGTGGCATGTGCCGTGGGTGATGTCGCCGGCGTCACTGCACGGCTGCGCTTGCGAATGGTAGCGAACACGGTGCCAGCTCCTGCCAGCAGGATCAGCAGCGGCCCGAACCACAGCAGCCACGTATTGCGCGCCACCGGCGGGTCATACAGCACGAACTCCGAATAGCGGTCGACCAGATATTGTTTGATCTGCGCATCGCTCCGACCGTGTTGCATCAGCTGAAAAATCTGGTTGCGCAGGTCGCGTGCGATCGGTGCGTTGGAGTCGGCGAGGGTTTCGTTCTGGCACATCGGGCAGCGCAGTTGCGCGGTGAGGTGCTGGTAGCGCAGTTCTTCGACGTGATCCTTGAATGGCAGCGGCTCGATCGCCTGAGCGAAGGCCGCGCCGGCAAACAGCAGCAGCGCGAGCAACAAGATACGCGGCAACGTACGCATCAATGCGGCTCCTGCTGCAGCGATGCGATCGCCGGTTTCAACTCATCGTTGACCACATCCATCGTTATCGGACCGATGTGCTTGTAGCGGATGACACCGTGCGCATCGACCAGGAAACTTTCCGGCGCAGCGTAGACACCGAAGTCAATGGCTGTCTGTCCGCTGGTGTCCGCCATCAACACGCTGTAGGGATTGCCGTGGGTTGCCAGCCATGCTTTCGCATCGTCCGGCGCATCCTTGTAGTTGTAGCCGACCAGGGCCACGCCCAGCGTCGGCGCTTCCGCCTGCAGTACCGGATGCTCCACCCCACATTCTATGCACCAGCTGGCGAAGACGTTCAGCAGATAGGGTTTGCCCATCAGCGACGCGCGACTCACGGTCTGCGCCGGTTCGTACAGCAAAGGCAATTTGAAATCCGGCGCAGGCTTGTTGATCAGCGGCGAAGGGATCGCCGTCTGGTCATGTCCGGTGTTCCACCAGATACCGAAGCCGAGCAGGCCGGCCAGCAGCAGGAAACCGATGAAGGGCAGCAGACGAGTCATGCGCGGGTCTCCGATAGCAACGCCGCGCCAACTGGCTCGGGGGCATCGGCATTGGCCGGGCGACGCACGCGGAACCGACGATCGCCGGCGCTGACAAAGCCGCCCAACATCATCATCAGTCCGCCGAACCACAGCCAGCGGATGAACGGCTTGTAGTAAAGCCGCAGTGCCCATGCACCGTCGATATGCTCCTTGTCCATCGGCTCGCCCAGCGCGACGTAAAGATCGCGGGTGACGCCCGGGTCGATCGCCGACTCGGTCTGGATCTGCTCGCGCGTATAGGTGCGCTTCTGCGGATGCATCACCGCCACCGGCTCGCCGTTGCGGGTAACCATCACTGTGCCCTGATCGGCGCGCCAGTTCGGCCCCTGCGTCTCGTGCACACCATCGAAGCGGAAGTCATAGCCGCCAATCTGTTTGGTGTCGCCAGGTGCCATGCGTACGTCGCTGGTAGCGCTGAGCGATTCGGAGAGCAGCACGCCGATCAGGAAAATCGCCACCCCGGCGTGCGCGAACAGCATGCCGGCCATCTCGGCGGGATAACGCCGGCCGCGCGGCATTTCACGCCAGCGCTTGACGATGTAAAGCAGCACGCCGACCGCGACCCAGACGGCCGCTGCCACGCCGGCAATCGCCTTGAGTTTGCCGTCGACAAAAAACGCCGCGACGACCGCGCAAGCGACAGCGGCAAGCAGGGCGCGTAGCATCACGCGCTTCAATACCTGAGGCTCGCCTTTACCCCAGCGCAGGTACGGGCCAAACGGCAGCAACAGCACGATCGGCAACATCAGCAGCGGGAATAGCAGGCCGAAGTAGGGCGGCCCGACCGAGATCTTGCCCAGATTCAGCGCATCGCCGATCAGCGGAAACAGCGTGCCCAGCAGCACCATCGCCGCGGCCACGGTAAACATCAGATTGCCGACCAGGATCGCGCTCTCCCGCGACACCACGGCAAAGGGTTTGCCACCGGCCACTTTCGGCGCGCGCAGCGCATACAGCAGCAGCGAACCGCCGACGACAAAAATCAAAAAGCACAGAATAAAGAGGCCGCGGCGCGGGTCCGACGCAAATGAATGCACCGAGGTCAACACGCCCGAACGCACCAGGAACGTGCCCAGCAGCGACAGCGAGAAAGCGAAAATCGACAGCAGGATCGTCCATGCACGCAGCGAGCCGCGCTTCTCGGTGACCGCCTGCGCGTGGATCAGCGCGGTGCCGACCAGCCACGGCATGAAGCTGGCGTTCTCCACCGGATCCCAGAACCACCAGCCGCCCCAGCCCAGTTCGGCATACGCCCACCAGCTGCCGGCGACGATGCCGCAGGTGAGAAACGCCCACGCGATATTCGTCCAAGGCCGCGCCCAGCGTACCCATGCCTGCTCCAGCTCGCCACCAAGCAGCGCGGCGATAGAAAAGGCGAATGCCACCGAGAAGCCCACGTAGCCCATGTAGATCACGGGCGGATGGAAGGTCATGCCCGGATCCTGCAGCACCGGATTCAGATCGCCGCCGTCCGGTGGCATCGGCAACAGACGTCCAAACGGATCGGAGGTGAACAGGATAAAGGCAATGAATCCGACCGAGATGATGCCGAGTACGCCGAGTACCCGCGCAGCAAACGCCTCGGGCAGCTGCCGACTGAACAACGCCAGCGCCAGGGTCCATACGTTGAGGATGAATATCCACAGCAGCATCGAACCCTCGTGCGCGCCCCACACGGCGGTGATGCGGTAGTACCAGGGCAGGGCGAGGTTGGAGTTATCGGCCACGTACTGCACCGAGAAATCGAAGCGCAGAAAAGCCCAGACCAACAGCACGAAGGCCAGCACCACGAAAAATCCCTGGCCAAACGCAGCAGGACGCGCCACCGCCATCATGGCGCTGTTGTTTCGCCATGCGCCAATAATCGGCAGAATGCTTTGCGCCAGCGCCAGCAGCAGCGCGAGGATCAGCGCGATCTGGCCAAGTTCCGGCGTCACGGCGAGCCACCCATGTCGCCGCCTTCCGGCACTGGTTTGCCCTTGTGCGCCTTCGCCATCGCGTCCTTCAATTCCTTTGGCATATAGGTTTCGTCGTGCTTGGCCAGCACTTCGGTGGCAACGAAATGGGCGTTGTCCATATGGCCGGTGGCGATCACCGACTGATTGTCACGGAACAGATCGGGAAGGATGCCGGTGTATTCGACCGGCATCGCGCCATCGGCATCGACCACAGTAAAAGTGACCAGAAGTGAACTCTTGCTGCGCTGGATCGAACCGGCCTTGACCATGCCGCCGAGTCGGAAGGTCTTGTGGCTCGATGCCTCACCGGTCTGTACCTGGCTCGGGGTAAACAGGTAATTCATGTTCTGCTGCAGGGCGAAAACGCCCAGGCCAACCGCGACGGCAGCGGCGGCGACAACCAATAGAACAACGATGAGTCTGCGTTTGCGGGTGGGGTTCATGGATGCTCTTGCGACGTTCGTTGACGCTCCGGCATCAAGCCGGTTCGGTCGGAGTAGGTGCCTGGCGCTGCTGACGCACGGCCTTGCGTGCCAGCCTTGAACGCAATTCGCGCAGCAGCCGGCGACGGCGTAGCAGGGGCGCGAAAAAGTCGGCCAGCAGCACGATGAAAAATACTGCGTACGCCGGCCACAGATAGCCGGCATAACCACCCATTGCCAGAAAGTGTTGCAGCGAGCTGGCGTTCATTGGTGCGTGCTTCCCGTGGCAATCGTGCGCACCCAGTCCTTGCCGCTTTCCAGATCGAGCAGGTCGGTGCGCACGCGCCCAAACAGGCTGGCCAGATAATAAAACTTCGTCGCCAGCATCATGGTCAGCAACGGCCACAGCATGCCTGGCGCGATGGTCGAGGGGCCGAGCAGGCGGATGGTCGAACCCTGATGCAGGGTGTTCCACCAGTTCACCGAAAAATGCACGATTGGCACGTTGATGATGCCGATCAGCGCGAGAAAGGCCGCGGCGCGCGCACCCTGTCGGCGATCCTCGAACGCGTGATACAGACCGATCACGCCGAGATACAGGAACAGCAGCACCAGCTCGGAGGTCAGCCGTGCGTCCCAGGTCCACCAGGTGCCCCACATCGGCTTACCCCAGAGCGAGCCGGTGACCAGGGTGATGAAGGTGAAGGCAGCCCCGATCGGCGCCGACTCCATCGCTACCACCTCCGCCAGCTTGATCCGCCAGACCAGGGCCAGAAAGGCGGCAAAGCCCATGACGCCGTAAATGAACAAACTCATCCAGGCGCTGGGCACGTGGATGAAGATGATGCGATAGGCATCACCCTGCTGGTAATCCGCCGGTGCCATGACCAGGCCGCCGTAAAGCGCGATCGCGCCAGTCAGCAGTGCAAGCGCGAGCATCCATGGCCGCAATGTGCCAGCGAACCGGTAGAACGTCGGCGGCGAACCGAGTTTGTGCAGCCAGAGTGGAATCCACTTGGACATCATAGAGTCTGCCCATGATCTCCAAAGCCCCCGCGTCGGAAACTGTTTGCGCGCAGGACAAGGAAGAGAGAAGGAGTGTATGTCGATACACGACTGAGCGATGACGCGGTCATGTGCGCAAACAGGCCTGACCCGGAGGGTTGCCATTGAGCGGCCACCAGGCGATAGCGCGCGACTTGACCTGACCACCAGTCAGGCACTGCGCCACGCACTACCGCCTGGCGACCGCTCAATGGCAACGCGGGGGGGTTGGAGATCATGGGCAGACTCTTTAAGCGTCCAGAGCAATACGAAGAGCGGCCGCGCAAGCCAGGGGTGCCAGCACCAGCAATAGCACCAGCGCAGCGCCCAGCCAGGCGATGGGGGTGAGCCAGGGCAACCCTTGCTGGGATGCTGCCACGGCGCCTGCGGCAAAGATCACGACCGGCACGCACAGCGGTAACAACATCAGAGCGAGCAGCATACCAGAGCGCCGCGTGCCGGCCGTCAGCGCCACCAGAATCGCGCCCAGCAGGCTGAGCATCGGTGTCGACAGCAGCAAGGCCAGCACCAGCACCGGCATCACGGCAGTAGGCAGGTGCAACATGCCGGCCAGCAGCGGCGCGATCACGATCAATGGCAGCGCCGTGGTCAGCCAATGGGCCAGGATCTTCATCGCCAGCATCAGCGCCAGCGGCTGCGGGGCCAGCACCAGCTGCTCCAGTGAGCCGTCCTCGATATCACTGGAGAACATGGCGTCGAGTGCCAGCAGCATCGCCAGCAGCACCGTAACCAGTACAACGCCGCCAGCAATGCGTTGCAGCAGGGTATCTTCCGGCCCCAGCGCAAACGGAAACAGCATCGTGACGATGAGTGCGTATAGCACCGGCATCGCGATATCGCCGCGTCGTCGCCACGCCAGCGTGAGATCGCGCCGCAACATTGCTGCGCAGGCGGTGGTGAGTCCCGGCGGATTCATGCATGCATCCGGATGCGTTGCGGCTCGCCACCGTGAAAGCTCACCGTACCATGGCTGGCGACCAGCGCTGCGCCACCGCACGCGAGATGATTTTCCAGTAGCCGATTAACCAGTGCGATACCGGTGCGATCGAGGTTGGCGTAAGGCTCATCGAGCAACCACAGTGTGGCCGGAAGCAAAAGCAGCCGGGCCAGCGCCACGCGCTTTTTCTGGCCGGCGGACAGTCGGCGCACGGATTCATCTTCGTAACCGCTCAGGCCAATCTCGGCGAGCGCCGAAGCGATGCTGACCTGCTCGCGGCAGCCGTGCAGGCCGAGGGAAATGCGCAGATTCTCCGATGGGCTGAGATCGGCTTTCAGCCCCAGCTGATGGCCGAGGAAAAGAATTTCGCCGATGCAGCGGTCGCGCTGCAGCAGTGGTTCGCCGCGCCAATAAAGTTCGCCTTCGTCGACATGCAGCAAACCGGCGAGAATCCGCATCAGGGTGGTCTTGCCACTGCCGTTGTCACCCTCAATAAGGGCCAGCTCGCCCTCGCACAGACGAAAATCCAGTGCCGCAAATACCGGTTCTTCCTGGCGATGAAAGCTCAGGGCCCGCGCTTCAAGCAGGGGCGTGTTATTGGGAGCAGCAGTAGGAGCGGCAGTCATTCCCTTGATTGTCCGCAATGCGCGAGGCGCTTGTCCATGCGGCGTGCTGTCATCAACTCAAGGAGACAAGACGCGTAAATGAGCGATCTCGCTGCCTTGGCCATAAACTATAGGCGTTTTGTTGATAGCGATGAGCCAGCGCATCAAGCGTTGATTGATCGGGGCCGATCACGAAGAGACTGGGTTCGTACCAGCCGCTGTTGCCGATACCGATGGCGGAAAAGATCACGCTTTCAGGTAGGGCTTGCAGTGCCACAAGCAACGCATGCTGCGCAACATGATTGTCAGCCGATGCACTGGCTTTCGAGTGAGGATTCCATGCCGTGATAAATCCCCACGAGCGTGTGCCAACCTCTAGCTGCAAAGACTCCGGGAGTGTCTGATCGATACGAATGCACGCCCACGTCGCGGCGTTCAGGCAAACCAGGTAGTCGGTTTCGCCATAGGCCTGCAGCAGTGTTTCAATCATGACGAAGTGGAGGTAATGGCGGCAGGCGGTTTTTGAGCAGGGTGACCGCTGCATCGAGATTGACGCTGGCGATATCGTTCGAGTTGTGCAACAACTCATCAAGTAGCGCGTCCTGCGCCCGCCCGCGTTCGAGCGCGTAGGCATAGGGTAGGTGGGTGAAGGTAACCATGCGATAGCGGGCCATGTAGTGCTCTGGTGCTCGCTCGGCCAGCAGGACACCCAGCTCGCGTTTAGCCAGATAGTGCGGATCAGCCACCGAGTCGCGCATCTCGATGTAGTTTTCCAGCGCCATGGTGGCAATCGCGTTGGCATCGGGCTGGCGGATTCGCTGGAACTCGGCAAATACATCGGCGCTGTCGCACGGTGCCTCGGCCAGCAGATCGGTCAGCACCACGGTGTCCTCGAAACCGCAGTTCATGCCCTGGCCGTGAAACGGCACGATCGCGTGGGCGGCATCGCCGATCAACAGCGCGCGACCGTCCAGATGCCAGCGGTCCAGATAGAGCGTAGACAGGGTGCCGACGGGATGACCGTCGTAATCTTCGGCAAATTTGGGGATCAGCGGCAGCAGGCCGGGGAAGTCTTCGCGGAAAAAAGCCGCCGCGGCGTTTGAATCCGGCAGGCTGGCAAAGCTCGGTGCGCTGCCATCATTCGGCAGGAACAGCGTCACCGTGAAGCTGCCTTCGGTATTGGGCAACGCGATGCACATATAGCCGCCGCGCGGCCAGATATGCAGTGCATGCGGCTCGATCGCGAACGGGCCGTAGGCGCCGTTGCCGCGTACGAGTGAGGTGGGCAGTTCATCGGTGGGGGGGATTTCCAGTTCCTTGTACCCATGCCCCAGCGATTCGATACGTTCGCCCAGCGGTGCGTAGGCGTTCATCGCGGCGCGCACGCCGGAGCCGGCACCATCGGCACCAATCAGCATGCCGAAGGGCACGCTGCGCGTGGCTCCGGCCGCATCGGTGACGTCCATACGCTGGCTGTCAAAGTCGATGTTGTGCGGCGACTGGCCGAAGTGAATCTGCGCACCTGCGGCCTCGGCGGCATCCAGCAGCAAGGTATTCAAGGTGCTGCGTGAGACCGACCAGATAACTTCACTGTCGTCGACGCCATAGCGCTGCAAACTGGTGCTGTTTTCGCGACCGTGCACCATCCGGCCACGCATCATCACGGCGTGGCGCAGCACATCGTCAGCCAGGCCTGCGGTGCGCAGAGCCTGCAAGCCTCGCTCAGCCAGGGCCAGATTGATCGAGCGTCCACCCGAGAAGCCGATAAAGCGTGGATCGGGAAACTTCTCGAATACTTCGACGGCAAAGCCGCGCTGCGCCAGCTGCTGGGCCAACAGTGCACCGACCAGACCACCGCCGATGAGGGTAATGGGTTGCTTCGCCATGCCGCTTTCCAAAGAAGGTAAAACAACCCGCGGTGTTGATCTGCCGCCGGCCAAGTCCAGTGTCTCAATGTCCAAGAGTAACCAGCTCGAAGGCTCGCGCCGCGGGCTGCGCCACTAAAAACTCATGAAGTAGCCGCCGTTGACCGGCAGGTTGGCGCCGGTGATGTAACCGGTGTCATCGGCGTTGAAGAAACCGACGGCGCGCGCAATATCGCCCGGTGTACCCAGTCGTCCCACGGGGATGCTGGCGATGATCTGCTCGCGAATGTCTTCGGATACTGCTGCCACCATCTGGGTATCGCAGTAGCCCGGCGACACCGTATTCACGGTGATGCCCTTGCTCGCCGTTTCGCGCGCCAGCGCCATGCTGAAACCGTGCACGCCGGCCTTGGCCGCCGAATAGTTCGTCTGCCCGAACTGGCCGGTTTGTCCATTCACCGAACTGATATTGATGATGCGGCCGAACTCGCGCTCGATCATGCCCTCGATGACGTTGCGGCACATGTTGAACACGCCGTCGAGATTTACCTGCATCAGCTGATGCCATTGCTCGGGTGTCATCTTGCGCAAACTGGCGTCGCGAGTGATGCCGGCAGCATTGACCAGTATGTCCACACTGCCGTGTTCGGCTTCGATCCGCGAAACGAGCTGCCTGCAGCTGTCAAAGTCGGTGACGTCGACCGGTTCGAAGCTGATTGCCTCGCCCAAGTCGGCGACGTCTTCGTAGAATTGGGCGACACGCTCTTCGCGCGCAGCCAGGTCTACGGCAACCACCCGGCGTCCAGCCTTTGTCAGGTGGCGGCATATTTCCGTGCCCAGACCACCGATACCGCCGGTGACAATCGCGATGCGCTTGTGAGCGACAGATGCACTCATGGACTTTCCAACATTGTCTGAATCATGCCGCAGGGCAGCACGTGCTGTGCCGCAGCGGATGAAGATAAGGAAAAGGACACACGATGCGTCAGCGTGGTTTGACGCCCAGGGGGCAGCTCAGCCGGGCTTCTTGCCGCCGCGACCGGTGCTGCCGGGTGGTTGGACCACCTGTGCGGCGGTGTCCATGAAGCCACGTTGCATCGCCTTCCATGCGTCCATATTGCGCTCGGTCAGGTCGTTCAACATGGTCCAGGGCGTCTGGCCCATCAAGCTGTTGAGCTGGCTGCGGAACTGCGTCTGCTGGTCGAGAAAGACCTGCAGGCTGCGCTCCAGATACGGTCCCATGAAACCCTGCAGCGAATCGCCGTAGAACCGGATGATCTGGCTGAGCAGCTGCGGCGAAAGCATCGGCTGCCCATCGCCCTCGTTCTCGGAGATGATCTGCAGCAGTACCGAACGCGTCAGATCCTCACCGGACTTGGCATCGCGGACTTCGAAATCCTCGTTGTCCAGTACCAGCTGTCGGACCTCTTCCAACGTGATGTAGCTGGAGATCTCCGTGTCATAAAGACGCCGGTTTGGATACTTCTTGATGATGCGTTTGGTTTGTGCCATGCCGCACAAACTACCAGAAGGTATTGCGCTGCACCAGCCATCCCTGCTGCAGAAATTGCTGCGGATGGTGGGGTGCAGCAATTGGCGGCTTTGGGTTATTCAGTGGCCTGGCGCACCGCTGGCATTGCCAAACGGCGGCCGGGCGAGCCAGAGCACCGGGATCAGCAAGATGAAGACGATGCTGCAGGCCCAGAATACGTCGTTGACGGCCAGGGTGGCCGCTTCCTTGCTGAGCAGTTGTTCCACCACGCTCAGGCCCTGTTGGCTGGCCAGTCCCGCGCCCTTCAGTTGCTGCAGGAATCCGGTGGTGGCGGGCGCCGCTGCCGTGATGTTTTCCGTCAGTGTGGCGTGATGAAACTCGGTACGGTGCTGCCACAGTGTCACGGTAATCGCCGTGGATACGCTGGCGCCCAGTGTGCGGAAGAAATTGGCCAGGCCGGAGGCGCTGGCGATCTGCTCCGGTGGCAGGCCCGACAGGTAGATCTGGTTCAGCGGAATGAAGAACAGCGGAATGCCAATGCCCATCACCAGTCGCGGCCAGACCATGTTGATGTAGGACACACTGCTGTCGAAGGTAGACAGCCAGAGCGAGCAGCTGGCCAGGATCACAAACGCCGTAGTAATCATTGCCCGTAGATCGAACTTGCCCAGCAGACTGCCAACCAGCGGCGAGAACAGGAACGCCAGTACCCCGACCCACGCACTGGTAAGGCCGGACCAGCTTGCGGTATATCCCAGCGTGGTCTGCAGCCACAGCGGCGACACCACGTTGATGGCAAAGAACGCCAGCATGCCCAGCGACATCGCGATCACGCCGATGGTGAAATTGCGCTGTTTGAACAGCGACAGGTCGATGACTGGGTACTTTGCATTGAGCTCCCAGACGACCAGAAAAACCAGGCTCACGAGCGCCACCAGGCCGAGGACAAGAATCAGTGGCGAAGAGAACCAGTCCTTGTCGTTGCCGTTGTCCAGCATGAACTGCAGGCAGCCGATGCCGAGCACGAGCAGCACGAGGCCGATCATATCGATCGGCGCGTACACCATCTTCGACTCGCGCTTGTGCAGCAGGAACCAGGTCGAAACCGCCGCCATGATGCCCACCGGCACATTGATGTAGAAGATCCACGGCCACGAATAGTTGTCAGTCAGCCAGCCACCGAGAATCGGCCCCAGCACGGGCGCGATCACCACGGTCATCGCCCACAGCGCCAGCGCCATGCCCTGTTTGCTCTTGGGGTAATTGGCCAGCAGCAGCGAGAGCGCCAGCGCTACCATCGGACCGGAGCCGGCGCCCTGCAGCAGGCGGGCGACCACCAGCATCGGCATGCTGGTGACCAGGCCGCACATCATCGAAAACACCACGAACAGGCCGACCGACACGACGAAGGTGCGCACTTCGCCGAAACGCTTGGCAATCCACCCGGTCAGCGGCTGCATGATGGCGCTGGCCATCGAGTACGAACTGATTGCCCAAGTGCCTTCGTTCGGGCTCACGCCCAGGCTGCCGGCTATGTGTGGTACAGCGACGTTGACGATCGTCGTGTCCAGCACTTCCATGAAGGTGCTGAACGCGACGGCGACGGTCATCAGCGCCAGCATGGCGCCTTGCAGTGGCTTCAGCGGCGACGCGTCGGCGGGTGTGGCATCGGAAGAAATGGCGGCCATGGGCTTAGAGCCTGTTCATGATCTCCCCGTGCCCCGCGCCGGGAGCTGTTTGCGCGCAGGCCAAGGAAGAACGAGAGAGTGGACGTCGGTCCACGACGGAGTGATGACGCCGGGATGCGGGCAAACAGCCCCGGCCCGCAGGGTTGCCACCGAGCGGCCGCCATGCGGCAGCGCGCGACTTGGCTTGCCAGCCAGGCAAGCCGGCGCCACGCCCTACCACCTGGCGACCGCTCGATGACAACGCGAGGTACGGGTAGATCATGAGCAGGCTCTCGGGACTCGACTTCAGTTCGGGCGGTCGCTGCTGGTTTTGTCCGATGAACCGAGGTTGGCCTGAATCACCTTGTCTGCCTCGGCATCGGCCTTGCTGGCCATCTGTTCGTAGACGGTGGTTTCGGCCACCGGTTCGCGCTCGCCTTGCGGTGCCAGCACCGGACCTTTGTCATCGGTGATGTTGACCGTGACATCGCTGGACAGGCCGATGCGCAGCGGGTGCTTGTCCAGTTCCTGATTGTCCAGCGCAATCCTCACCGGCACGCGCTGCACCACCTTGATCCAGTTGCCCGTGGCGTTCTGCGCGGGCAGCAGGGAGAACACGCTGCCGGTGCCGGCGCCCAGACCGATCACTTTGCCGTGATACTCGACGCTGCCGCCGTAGATGTCGGCTTCGATTTTGGCCGGCTGGCCGATGCGAATGTGGCGCAGCTGGCTTTCCTTGAAGTTGGCGTCGATCCACAGGTTATGCAGTGGTAGTACGGTCATCAGCTGCTGGCCCGCCTGCACGCTGTTGCCGACCTGCACGCTGCGCTGGGCTACGTAGCCGGAGACCGGCGCGTAGATCGCATTGCGCTGCGCAGCGACCCACATGGCGCGAAAGTTCGCGCGCGCCTGCAGCACGGACGGGTTGTTGGCGATGTCGGTGCCTGAGATCGACGCGTGTTGGGCCGAAGCCTGTGCCTGTGCGGTGTTCAGCGCGGCGCGGGACTGGGCTACGGCATCGCGCAAATGCTGGATGGTTTCCGGCGCCTCAGCCTGTTGCGCCACTAGCGGCAGGCGGCGTTTGAGATCGGCTTCGGCTTTCTTCAGAGCCACTTGTTGTTCGGCGACGGCGGCATCGCTACCGCTGGCTGAATCAGTCTGCTGACGTACCTGGCGCACAGCCGATGCCAGTGTGGCCTCGGCCTGGGCCAGACGGACGCTGGCATCGGTATTGTCGAGTTTGACCAGGATCTGGCCTGCTTCGACGTGCTGGGTGTCGTCGGCAAGAATGGCCACGACGGTGCCGGGTACCTGGGCAGAAATCGCCACCTGATTGCCGCCGACATAAGCATCGTCGGTGGTTTCACGGGTGGAGAAAACCAGCAACCACAACAGCAACCAGATGATGCCGGCAGCGATGAAGATCAACAGCACGATCAGCAGCGTCTTGCGACGCTTGGCCGGATTCTTGGCCGCCATGCCGCTGTCATGGGTGTCGGCGTTCTGGGGCTTGTCGGACTCAGTGGCGCTCATGGGCGTCGTCTCCGGACGGGTTCGAAGGGGAAGGGGAGGATGTCTTGGCGGATGCCGTGTCGCTGGAGGCGTGATAACCGCCACCCAGCGCCTTGATCAAAGCCAGATCGGTGGATACGGCCTGCGCTTGCAGGCTGGCGGCATCATCGCGCTGCTGTAGCAGCTGTGCGGCGGCAGCGATGCTCTCCCGGGCGTCGCGTACACCCTGGTTCTGGCGCGCTTGCGCCGTCGCAACCAGGCGTTCGTTGGCGGTGATCTGGGCCGATTGCTCTTTGCGCCGTGCCGCAATCTGCTGCGCGGTGAGCGCCTGATTAGCCACGTCGCGCGCCGCGTCGATAACGGTGCTGTTGTAGCCGGCCACTGCGCCCGCCAGCTGCGCCTTGCTGATGCCGTAATTGGCCTGCAGCTGGCCGCCTTCGAAGATGGGCAGATGCAGCGCCGGCGTTAGCGAGAACGCGCGGCTGTCGGTGCTGAGCAGTTTGCCCACCTCAAGGCTGGACAGGCCCGCCATCGCGCTGATGCTGAGGTCGGGGAAAAACTGCGCACGCGCCACCTCGGTCTGTTTCAGCGCCGCTTCGACTTGCCAGCGACTGGCGGCGATATCGGGGCGTCGTGCGATCAGGTCGAGCCGTGCATCGGCTGGGACGCGGCTGTCCACTTCGGGCAGCGGCTTTACCTGCAGGGTCGGCAGGTCGGCAGGCGCGATACCCAGCAGCGAAGCCAGCGCCACCTTGCGGATCGCGGCCGAGCCGACTAGCGCCACGTTCATTTCGCGCGCCGCGGCCAGATCAGCCTTGGCCTGCTGGGCGGTGTCCTCCAGATCGACACCGCGCGCCACGCGCAGTTCGGCGATATGCAGGAATCGGGTTTGCGCGGCCACCAGCTGGTTGGAGAGTGCCAGTCGTGCCTCGTCGCCCTGCCAGCCAAAATACGTATCGGCGACAGCATTCTGGATGGTCAGCGCGGCGGCGCTGCGTTGCGCTTCCGCGGCATGCGCCTGATCAAGTGCAGCCTCGATGCTCGAGCGCTTCTTGCCCCACCAGTCGAACGTATATTGCGCCTGCAGACCGAGGTCGGCCTGGTTGTACCAGGGGTCGATCGTGAAGTTTTGCGGCAGCAGGCTGATGATGCCGTTCTTGCTTATGCGCTGACGTTCGAACTGCGCACTGCCGTTGATGTTGAGCCCGGCCTGCGCCGCCGCCAGACGTACCGACTGTTGGGCATTGAGCAGGCGGCTGCGCGCCTGCTCGAGATCGGGTGAGTTCTTGAGCGCGATCGTGATCAGCTGATCCAGCTGCGGATCGCCGTAGGCATGCCACCATTGCGCGTCCGGCCAGCCATCGCGGGTCGCTGTTTGCAGGCCGGCGAGTGGAACGTCGTCGCGCAGCACCGGATGGCTGAGCTTCGCCGGTGCCGCGCAGGCACCAAGCAGTAGTGTCAGCGACAGCATCGCAGTGTAGCGACGCATCAGGGCAAGCTTTACAGAGGCAGGCTTCATCAGAGCAGTCTTCATTTCGTTGCCTTCATGGTCCCGGCGTTCACGCCTGGATATCCGAATCGGCCTGATCGAGGTTATGGGCCAGTTTTCGCAGCAGCCGGCTCAGGTTGCGTTTGTCGACATCGCTGAAGCCGACAAACATCGCGTCCAGGCGGGGAAACAGCGGGGGCAGCATTTTCAGGATCAGGCGTTTCCCGGCGGCGGTGATGCGAATCACCACCCGGCGGCGGTCGTCATCGCTGCCACCGCGAGTGATCAAGCCGCGCTTGACCAGCGCGTTGCCGATGCGGGTCATGTTGGTCGCCCCCTGCTTGGTGAACTCGCACAGCTCGCCGGGGGTTGAGCTACTTTCGGGCCGGCTGTTCAAAAACATCAGCGTGAGAAACTCGCTGTGGTTGAGCTTGTACGGTTTAAGCTCAAGCTCGAGCTCGTCGTTAAGGCTGCCGCTGACCATCAGCATCAGTCGACTCAGCTTGGCTTCGGCCACAGGCAGCTGCGGAATGAGCCGAATCGTTCGCTCGATTCCCTCATTCATCATGTCGATACACTTCGTCAGCGACGCCATTTCATCAGCTTATATTTCACCAGTGAAGTAAAAGATAGCAATATGCCGCCGTGGCTGCAAGAGTCAATCGGTCGATCGGTGGAAGTGACTACCGATGTGAACGATCGAGACCGAACAGGCGTCGTGTGTTGTCGGTAGTGGTGGCGGCAACGTCGGCTTGGGGTTCGTCGCGCAGTGCGGCAATGCATTGCAATACATCGACGACGTATGCAGGTTCGTTGCGTTGGCCGCGGTGCGCGGCATCCGGTTGATCGGGTGCGTCGCTTTCCAGCAGCAGAAACTCGAGCGGCATCGCCGCCACGATTCGGCGCAGTCGCTGGGCCCGATCATAAGTGACTGGACCGCCGATGCCGATATGAAAACCCATCTGCCACAGTTGCTTCGCCTGCTGTTCACTGCCGGAAAAGCTGTGCACGACACCACGAAGGCCGGGCATGCGCCGCAGAGTCTGGATGACTTCTTCCAGTGCGCCGCGGGCATGCATGATCACCGGCAGATCAAATTGTTGCGCAAGCTCCAGTTGTTTCAGGAAGTATTCGCGCTGCTGTTGCGGATCAAGACCTGCCACATGAAAGTCCAGTCCGATCTCGCCCACCGCCACTGCGTCGCCGTGGGCTAACCAGGTGGCGAGTTGGTCGACATGCTCGGGCACATGTTGCGCCAGATACATCGGATGCAGACCGAAAGCGGGAAAGACGTGTTCGTTCACCTCGCTGAGCGCCCTGATTCCCGGCCAGCTGGCCGCGTCGACGGCAGGCAGAACCAGGGTGCTGACGCCGGCATCCGCAGCGCGCGTTATTACGGCATCGCGATCCTCTGCAAAGGCGGCGGCATCGAGATGCACGTGACTGTCGGCGAGCTTGAGCATGATTTGTGTCCATGGCTTGTCCGAGGCAGCCATCTGCAATGCGGATGTGAAAATTGTGTAGTTAACCCGGTCTAGCTCTGATTCAGTTGCATAACCGTTCAATAGTGTCGCAAGTAATTGCTTCGGCGTTACCGGGCTTCGGATACTTCACTTAAACAAACAAGGGAGATAGTAATGAACAGGCTGATGATCAACACGCTCAACATAGCAATCACCGCAGCGCTCGCACTGGGGCTGTCGGCCTGTAACCGCAATGCTGCCGCGGATACCTCGAGCGATGCAGCGGCCATGTCGAATGGCAGCAATGTCGCTGCGGCGCCGGCGTCGGCACCGCAGCCTGCGCCTGACAATGGCCCCCAGTACGCCCAGGTCGTGAGCGTGGAGCCGGTGCGCCAGTCCATCAACGATCCGCAGCGCGTCTGCCATGACCAGGTGATTACTCATACTGCGCCACCAAGGGATCAAAATCGTATCGCTGGCACCGCTATCGGTGCCGTCGCGGGTGGCCTGCTGGGTCATATGGTTGGCGGTGGCAGGGGTAACACACTCACGACGGTGGCTGGTGCGGTCGGTGGTGGTTACGCCGGTAACCGCATTGAAGCGGCTCATCAACAAGGGCAGGTAACCCAGACGGTGGAGCGTCGATGCGATACGGTCGATAACACCAGCAGCAAGGTTGTCGCCTTTGATGTGCATTACGTCTATAACGGTGTCACCCGCACTGTTCGTATGGATCACGATCCGGGCGATCGTGTACAAGTGCAGCAGGGAATAATCGCCGTTTCTGACGCTCGCTAAGTTGGATCAATGAATATGAAAACGATGACCATGAAATTACGATCCATCCATTTTCCCTTGATTGTTGCAATGGTAGCGAGCGTTACGCTTGCCGGTTGCGTGACACCTCAATACGGTGGCTACCAGCAGCGTTCCGGCTACACCAACCGCTGCCTGAGCTGCGGTGTTGTGCAGCAGGTCGATCAGGTTTACGTCCAGGGTGGCGGCAGTGGTAACGGCGGCACCTTGGGTGCCGTGATCGGTGCCGTCGCTGGCGGGGTGCTGGGCAGCACGATCGGCAAGGGTGACGGGCGCACCGCGGCCACCGTCGTTGGTGCCGTGGGTGGTGGCCTTGTCGGTAACCAGATTGGCAAGAATAACGATGCCAATAATGCCAACAGCACCGCCTGGCGCATCGTGGTGCGGATGGATAACGGTCAGTACGCCACCGTTACTCAGCGCGAGGATCCGGGTGTGCGCCCTGGCGCTTACGTTTCGATCCATGATGGTCACGTCTACGTTCGCTGAAATAGGCGTCTAGACATTTAGCCGTCCAAATAAAAAGCCCTCAATCGAGGGCTTTTTATTTTTGTCGAATATGCGATGTATGAATCAATTCACTGCATAAAAGGCATGTTCGCCGATGGTCACCGTGTGGCGATTGCGCGACCACGCAGGAGAAACAGCGACTGTCGCGAAATGATCGGCGCGCGGTACAAGCATCTTTCGCTGTGCAATCGGCAGCTGCCAGTTCTGTATTGATTTTCCTGCAACCTGCCAGGCCTTGTGGAAAGCATCGAGGTTGGATACGTCGAAAGAACCTGGTGTGGTGGTGGTTGCGAATTGGTGTGGTGCACTGACAACTTCACAAACGGTATTGCCCCAGCTGCCTCGATCGCGACGTCGCATGGCGACTTCCGCAACGGCCAACTGTCCGTTCATGGGTTCACTGCGTGCTTCCAGATAGACGGTTGTGGCCAGACAGGCCTGGTCCGCAACTGGTTGTGGCATGAGAGAGGTCAGCCACAACAGCATGGATAATTTCATTGGTCGTTCTGCCTCCAACGTGCTGTACGCCCAAAGCTAAACGTCTGCTTTGGAACGCCATTGCGATGGACGGGCTGGCAGGCCGTTCCATCTGGATCAATCGCTGCAACCTGATTCGGTGGTTGAGCGCTTTGCCACGGGATTGTGGCGTTCCGTACGGCGGATTCGATGCCGATCGGGGTAAGTGTCGCCTGGCGTTGCACATGCCTTTGTGGCTGCGCTGCCTGCAACTTGTCTGCACTCGCTGAGGCGAGGCGGTTATGCCATCCGACAGTTCAGTGTCGGGTCGCGCCGATTCGGATTCTTCCGGTTCGTCGCGTAATTTCGGTGTCGGTATTTCGAGACGCCGTTTTTTAATAGTTGGCGGAGCGTAGTGGCGGATTTCTCTGATGGCAAGTGCCTAGGTTTGTGAATTTAACCTTCACTCACTTTCAATCATCACGTTGTTTGCATGGCCGAACGATGTTTCGACATCACATGATGCTCAAACGTTCCACGTTTCGCGAAGACGTATCATCAAGTCATCATCCATCGAATCAAGTTGTCCATTGATGGCTTGCGCAACAACATCATCGTTCAACACGGCCAATGCTTCGATACCGATATCGCTGTTGACGACATCAAGCAGACAACCTTTTTCATGCGCATCGACACGCAATATTTCACCGGGAATTTTCGGTGACGATAATTCGATCCGATGAAGATGCTTTTTGTTGCCGCCGCGAAAATGCAGTCGCGCAACAATCTCCTGGCCTGGATAACAACCCTTGTCGATCACCACAGCCTGCAGCCTCTGCAGCGATAACGCGGGCGGCAGCAGTTCGTTCAACAACACATCGGGCAACCACGGCCAGCCTTCGCGCAGCTGCGGCAAACGCCATGCGCCATCGCCGATGCCTTCGCTGGAGATCTGCAAGCTGTGTGTGTCGCAACCAAGCAAAAGATTTTCCCGGTCGTGACGGACGGCATGCAAAGACAGCGATGGGCCAGCAGACAATGCGCGCGGCGTGAGTGCTGTCAGCGTCAGTTTTGAACGAAACACAAAACGCCGTAATGCCTCAGTCGTGATTGCGGCATTGCCACCACGCAACAGCAGCAGCAACTGATCGTCGGCAATGCGGGCGAGATGGAAGAACGTCTTGACGCGACCTTGCGGGTCCAGCCAGGCACTGAATTGCCAGTGCCCGGTAGCGAGCGCCATGACGTTGCTGCTGAACTGGGCGTGTGCGAACGCCATCGCGTCCGGCCCCTCGATCAGCAATGTTTCCGCGGGATAAGGTTTTGTCATTCTGCGTGATGAATTGGGGCTGGTGTGGCCATGCGCAAGGGAGGTTTGCTGATGCAGCGATTGCTGCTATGGAGTAGGGCAAGGTTGTGCGGCAGTGCGGCAAGTATTAATATTTGCGAGGTAACCAATCATGTCCGACACCTCTACGCCAGCTGAGTCAAAGTCTGTTTCCGTTCCTACGGAAACGTCTATCGTGACCAAAACACCGGTACCGGACAAAGCGCCGGTGACACGGCCAGCTCTTGATCCCACGCGCTATGGCGACTGGGAAAAGAACGGACGCTGCATCGACTTCTGAACGAACGCGATGGCTATCTTTGCCATACGCGCACGCAGTAGTGACAAGGGTCGGCATGGATCAGCGATTCCATTTTTAGGATAGCCGCCATGGCAGATACGCGACGACCGCTCTCTCCGCATCTTCAGATCTACAAGTGGCAAGTGCAGATGGTGAGTTCCATCCTGCATCGAGCGACAGGCATAGCATTGGCGGTGGGCACCTTGCTGGTGGTTGCCGGACTGCTGCATCTGGCCAGCGGCGAGCAGAGCTTCAACCAGTTCAAGGAAATCGTCGGAAGCCCGATTGGCGAGATCTTGCTGATCGGTTGGACCTGGGCGCTTTTCTATCATCTATGTAACGGCATCCGGCACCTAGTGCAAGATACCGGCGCGGGCTATGCCATTCCGCAGTTCGTTCGATCCAGCTGGCTGTCGGTGGTGCTGAGCCTGGTGCTCACCGCGGTGGTCTGGGCTTATGTCTTGACCGCAGGAGGTGCGGCATGACCGCGAAGGATTTACGCAACCCACTGAAGGTCGCTCGCGGCCTGGGTTCATCGCAGTCGGGCGTCGGTCACTGGTGGACACAGCGGGTCACCGCTGCTGCGCTCGTCGTGCTGCTGATCTGGTTCGTGATCACCGTGCTTAGCCTGCTGCACGCGGACTATGCCACCGCGCTGGCCACGGTGGCCAAGCCGTGGAATGCCATGCTGCTGATCATTTTTCTGATCACCATGTTCTGGCATGCCGTGCTCGGCCTGCAAGTCGTGATTGAAGACTATGTGACCACCCGCTGGAAGGAAGTCCTTTCGTTGGTGCTGATCAAGTTCCTCGCGGTTCTCGGCGCGCTTGCGAGCGTGCTGGCCGTGCTGCGCATTGCGCTGACCCACTGAGACGCGGGAGCCAAGATTCGATGGAAAGCTACAAGATCCAGCAGCACAACTATGACGTGATCGTGGTCGGTGCCGGCGGCGCTGGCCTGCGCGCTACATTCGGCCTTGCCGAAAAAGGCCTCAAGGCCGCTTGCATCTCCAAGGTGTTTCCGACGCGCTCGCATACGGTGGCAGCGCAGGGCGGCATCTCTGCAGCGCTCGGCAACATGGGCGAAGACGATTGGCGCTTCCACTTCTACGACACGATCAAGGGTTCCGATTGGCTCGGTGATCAGGACTCGATCGAGTACATGTGCCGCGAGGCGATTCCGGCGATCATCGAGCTGGAGCATTACGGTGTGCCGTTCTCGCGTACCGAGGAAGGCAAGATCTACCAGCGCCCGTTCGGCGGCATGACCACGCATTACGGCAAGGGCACCGCGCAGCGCACCTGCGCCGCGGCCGACCGTACTGGCCACGCGATCCTGCATACGCTGTATCAGCAGGCGTTGGCGCATGACGCCACGTTCTTCATCGAATACTTCGCCATCGACCTCATCTTCGACGACGATGGCGTCTGCCGTGGCGTACTTGCGCTGGACATGAACGAAGGCACGCTGCATTTCTTCCGCGGCCAGGCGGTGGTGATGGCGACTGGTGGTTACGGCCGCGCCTACTTCAGCGCCACCTCGGCGCACACCTGCACCGGTGACGGTGGTGGCATGGTGCTGCGCGCCGGTCTGCCGCTGCAGGATATGGAGTTCGTGCAGTTCCATCCGACCGGCATCTACGGTGCGGGCTGCCTGATTACCGAAGGCGTACGTGGCGAAGGTGGTTACCTCACCAACTCCGAAGGCGAGCGTTTCATGGAGCGCTATGCACCCAACGCCAAGGATCTTGCATCGCGCGACGTGGTCAGCCGCGCGATGACCATCGAAATCCGCGAAGGCCGCGGCGTAGGCAAGGACAAGGATCATATCCATCTGAACCTGATGCATCTCGGGCCGGAAGTGATCAACGAACGTTTGCCGGGCATCTCCGAGAGCGCGAGGATCTTTGCCGGCGTCGACGTGACCAAGGAGCCGATCCCGGTACTGCCGACCGTCCACTACAACATGGGCGGCATCCCGACCAATTATCACGGTCAGGTCGTGCAGAAGAAGGGCGACGACGTGGATTCCGTTGTACCGGGCCTGTTTGCCATTGGCGAAGCCGCCTGCGTGTCGGTGCACGGCGCCAACCGCCTGGGCTCCAACTCGCTGCTTGATCTGGTGGTGTTTGGCCGTGCGGTCGCGCACAAATGTGCCGAGCTGATCCAGCCCGGTGCGGCGCACAAGGATCTGCCGGCCAGTGTGCTGGATAAGGCGTTGACCCGTTTCGACAATCTGCGTCATGCCAAGGGCGGCACGCCGACGGCGAAGATTCGCGCCGAGATGCAGGCCACGATGCAAAAAGACGCCGCGGTGTTCCGCACCGGCGAGACGCTCAGCGAAGGCAGCAAAAAGATCTCCGAGGTCTATGCGTCCTTCAGCGACGTCGGCGTCAGCGATCGCTCGATGGTCTTCAACTCCGACTTGATCGAGACGCTGGAACTGTCCAATCTGCTGGCGCAATCGGTGGCCACCATGCATTCGGCGCTGCAGCGGCCGGAAAGTCGCGGCGCGCATGCGCGTGAGGACTTCCCCGATCGCGATGATCATGAGTGGCAGAAACACACGCTGGTGTGGGTGGACGACGCGGGTAACACGCGCTTCGACTACCGCCCGGTGCACATGTACACCCTGACCGATGAGGTCGAGGTCGTGCCACCGAAGAAGCGCGTGTACTGATCAACACGTACTGATCAACGTTTATTGATCGACTGAAAGGTTCCACCGGCGCTCGCGACGCGAGCTTTGACGGCAAGCACCAACGAAGTGAGGCAATCGTGGCCGAGTTCACGCTACCCAAAAATTCCAAGATCAAGCCTGGCAAGCATTTCGCCGCGAAAAACGCGAAAAAGCCGCGCACGTTCCGCGTCTATCGCTGGTCGCCTGACGATGGCGAAAACCCGCGCATCGACAGCTACGAGGTCGACATGGAGTCGTGCGGCCCGATGGTTCTGGACGCACTGCTGAAGATCAAGAACGAGATCGATCCCACGCTGACCCTGCGTCGTTCCTGCCGCGAAGGTATCTGCGGTTCGTGCGCCATGAACATCGATGGCACCAACACGCTGGCCTGCACCATGGCATCGGCCGATTGCGCCTCCGGCGACGTCAAGATCTATCCGCTGCCGCACATGCCCGTGGTGAAGGATCTGGTGCCCGACCTGTCGCACTTCTACGCCCAGTTCGCCTCGATCAAGCCCTGGCTGCGCACGCAGAGCCCGGCTCCGGATCGCGAGCGGCTGCAGTCGCCGGAAGAGCGCAAGAAGATCGATGGCCTGTATGAGTGCATCCTGTGCGCCTGCTGCTCGACCAGCTGCCCGAGCTACTGGTGGAACGGTGACAAGTACCTCGGTCCAGCCATTTTGCTGCAGGCCTACCGCTGGATCGTCGACAGCCGTGACGAAGTCACTGGCGAGCGCCTGGACGATCTGGAAGACCCGTTCAAGCTCTACCGCTGCCACACCATCATGAATTGCACGCGCACCTGCCCGAAGGGCCTCAACCCGGCCAAGGCGATCGCGGAGATCAAGAAGCTGATGGTGGAACGTCGTTCTGCCTGACCGGTAAAGACCTCAAGCTTTGTCAGAACAGGCCGCCTAGCGCGGCCTGTTCTGTTTAGACAGCGCATCGGCCGCTACACTCTCCGAATGGACAACACCTCTGCGATGCCGCAACAGGCTCGGCTCAATCGCCTGCGCTGGCGCACCCGGCGCGGTACCCGTGAGCTCGATGCGCTGTTCGGCGGCTGGTTGGACGAGCGCTTTGCGACCGCCGACGCGGCTCAGCAGCAGGCCTTTGACGAGCTGCTCGATGCACAGGACCCGGATCTGTGGGACTGGGTGATGGGCCACGCACGACCCGAGCGCCAGGACTGGCAGGCAATCATCGATGACATCCGCACCCGCCATCGGCTTTGAATACCGTCCCTCGAAGGGATTTCGTTGGGCGCTGGCCATCGTCGCCGTTTTGGCCGTACTCGCGGTCCTGCTGAGTGGACTGGCGTGGTGGGCAAAGCTGTTGCTGTCACTCATCGTGCTGGTCGGCACATGGCGGTCTGTCCGCTTGATGGCGCAATCGCCGGTATCTGCTGCGGGTTGGGGCGCGCAAGACAGTTGGACCGTTCATATGACTTCGCACGAGGACGTGCCCGCCACGCTAGTGTCGTTCCGGGTGCTTGGCGTGTTCGTGCTGGTGCGCCTGAAAACAGCTGCACATGGCACGCATAGCCTGTTGCTGGCGCCGGACAACAGCGATGCCGATATCCGCCGGCGGCTGCGCATGCGGCTGGCGACTTTGCAGACGGGTTAGTCGCACGCGCGTGCTTGAGGTCGGCTGGTGCTTGATCGGTCTGGGTTCTGCCACAAGCTGGCTGACTTGCCGCCCTCGGCGGCTTCGGGCACTCTGCGGCGTCGATGCGGTCTATGCGCTACCGTGATGCAGCTTCGATGGCCGGTTGATCGGCTCCACTTTCTCGGCCCCCACAGATCAGGTTGCCATGTTCCGACCGCTCGAACTCTTTATCGGCCTGCGCTACACCCGCGCCAAGCGGCGCAACCAGTTCATCTCGTTTATCTCCACGGTGTCGATCGTCTGCATCGCGATCAGCGTGATCGCACTGATCACCGTGATGTCGGTGATGAACGGCTTTGACTTCCAGATGCGCGATCGCATCCTCGGCGCGGTGTCGCATGCCACCATCTCCGGCATCAACGAAAGCGTGCAGGACTGGCCACGTGCGCTTAAGACCGCCGAGGCCAACCCTCACGTGCTTGGCGCAGCGCCCTACGTCGAAGCGGAAGCCTACCTCAGCGCACAGCATTCCAGTGGTGCCATCTTGCGCGGTATCGATGCCGCGCAAGAATCGAAGGTCGACGATATCGGCAAGCATATGGTCGAAGGCTCGTTGGCTGATCTCACGCCGGACAGCTGGAACATCGTGCTTGGCAAGGAGCTGGCGATGTCATTGGGCGTGACCGTCGGCGATCGTGTGACGGTGGTGGTACAGGAGCTGCGCGCCACGCCGATGGGCGGCGTACCGCGCATGCGCAGCTTCCACGTCGTCGGCGTGTTCGAAATGGGTATGGAACAGTTCGACTCGGGCCTTGCCCTTGTCAACATAGGCGACGCGGAAAAATTGAACAGTCTTGACGGCCCCAGCGGCATTCGCCTCAAGCTCGACGATCTGTTCAACGCTGGCCCCGTGGCGAAGCAACTGGCTGACACGCTGGGACAGGTCTATCGGGTGCAGACCTGGAAGGACACCAACGCCAATCTCTTCGCCGCGCTGTCGATGGAGAAGATGGTGATGTTCGTGATCCTGTCACTGATCATCCTGGTAGCGGTGATCAACCTGATCTCGATGTTGATGATGCTGGTCACCGACAAGCAGGCCGACATCGCGATCCTCCGTACGCTGGGGGCCACGCCCCGCAGCATCATGGGCATGTTCATGGTGCAGGGTGTGCTGGTGGGCATTGTCGGCATCGGGTTTGGCGTGGGGCTGGGTTCGCTGCTCTCGTGGAAGTTGCCCGGCATCATCAAGTGGATCGAACACACCTTCAACGTGACCTTTCTGTCGCCGGACGTCTATTACATCAGCGAGGTACCCAGCCTTCTGCTCTGGCACGACGTGCTCTGGGTCACCTTGCTGACGTTTACCTTCTCGCTGCTCGCCACGCTCTATCCGGCCTGGCGCGCCTCACGCACGCAGCCGGCACAGGCGCTGCGCTATGAATAAGACCGCCATGAACTCATCCTCCTCCGTGGCCAACACCGGTGACTTCGTGCTGCGCGCCAGCCACGTTGCCAAGACCTATGACGAAGGCGGTTTGCGCACCGACGTGCTCAGCGACGTCAGCTTTACCCTGAAACGCGGTGAGACGATGTCGATCGTCGGTGCCTCCGGTTCGGGTAAGAGCACGCTGCTGCACATCATCGGCGGGCTCGACACGCTGACCGCCGGCGAAGTGGAAGTGGACGGCCGCGTGCTGTCGAAACTCTCCGACGCCGAGCGTGGCCGCGTGCGCAATCGTTCGCTCGGTTTCATCTACCAGTTTCACCATTTGCTGCCGGAATTTACCGCGCTGGAAAACGTCTGCATGCCGCTGCTGATTCGCGGCACGGCGATCAGCGAAGCGCAGAAGCAGGCGTCGGCATTGCTGGAGCGCGTAGGGCTCGGCGCGCGTGCGCATCACAAGCCGTCCGAACTCTCTGGCGGTGAGCGTCAGCGATGCGCTGTCGCGCGCGCGCTGGTAACCCGTCCAGCCTGCGTCTTGGGTGACGAGCCGACGGGCAATCTCGATGAGGCCAACGCCGCGCAGGTCTATGCGTTGATGCTGGAGCTCAACCGCGAGATCGGCACCAGCTTCGTGCTGGTGACTCATGACAGCCGTCTGGCCGCGCGCATGGATCGCACGCTGACCCTGCACAATGGCGTGTTGCTGGAAAACGGCAGCGCCTGATTCTTCGCGCGGTCGATGTACGGGTCGGGTCATCGCCGCGCTGGTCTCAAGCGGCGACGGCCTACACGCTTTTCATCCTTGCGCCTTGCCGCGTCACGTTAGGCTCGTCGGCATCATGGAAGATGCGGAGCGAGCTGCGTGGTACGAAGCACAGCAATGCCGAGGGCAGTTATTGCAGCACTGACGGTGCTGCTCGGCGTGCTGCTGGTGCAGTGGCTGCCACGCTTGCCGCCATACTGGTCGCTCGGGGTACTGTCGTTGGTCGCCGCCGTGCTGGGATGGCGTTGTCCGCGCTGGCGCTGGTTGTCTTGCGTGCTGTTGGGTATCGTTTGGGCTGCCTGGCGCGGCGCTAGCGGCATGGATGAGCGTTTGCCGCGTGCGCTGGAAGGCCGGGATTTTGTGGTGATTGGCACGGTCGCCGAATTGCCGCAGGCGCGCAGCGATGCCACGTCATTCAATCTGCGCATCGAGCAGGCCACGCTGGATGGCAAGCCTGTCGCGCTGCACGGACACCTGAATGTGTCGTGGTACGACACGGCACCGCTGCTGCCGCCATGCTCGCGCTGGCATTTGTTGCTGCGGCTGAAACGACCGCGCGGCTTGCTCAATCCCGGAGGTGCCGACAGCGAACGGTCGTCGCTGGAACGGGGCATCATCGCCACCGGCTATGTACGGGAGGATCCGGACAACAAGCCTTTGGGCAGCCATGGATTTTGCGTTAATGGCGTGCGCGATGCGATCTCGCGAGGCATAGCGGCGCGCGTACACGATCCGCACGATGTGGCGCTGCTGCAAGCTTTTTCCGTAGGCGACACGCGCGGACTGGAGCAGCGTGACTGGGAAGTGGCACGGGCCAACGGCGTGTCGCATCTCATCGCCATCTCCGGCTTTCATGTCGGTGTCGCCGCGGTGTTTGGTGTCTGGCTGGCGATGCTGGCTTATGCGATTTGGCCGCGCCTTGGCTGGCGGCTACCGCGGCCACAGGCGCAGGCGGGCGCCGCGCTGCTGGTCGCCGGCATCTACAGCGCACTCGCGGGCTTCGGTTTGCCGACGGTGCGCACGTTGCTGATGATTGCGGTGGTGGCTATCGCACGATGCAGCCGGCGAGGTGGTAGCGGTGTGCAGTCACTGGCTTTGGCGATGATCGCGATTCTGCTGGTCGATCCGCTGTCGGTGCTGGAGCCCGGCTTCTGGCTGTCGTTCGTGGGCGTGTCGTTTCTGATGCTGTGCCTGCAGGCGCGTGGTCGAGGCTTGCGCGCATTTCTGCATGAGCTGTCGGCCGGCCAGATGGTGATGACGGTATCGTTGTTGCCGCTTAGCCTGTGGTTTTTCGGCGAGGCCTCGTTGGTCGGCGCGTTGTCCAATTTGATCGCCGTGCCGCTGATCAGCTTTGTGATCGTGCCTTGCGCGCTGGTCGGCGTCTTGCTGATGGCGTTGTGTCCGCCACTGGCCACGCCAGTGCTGTGGCTGGCTGCGCAATTGGCGCACGCGCAGTGGTGGTTGCTGGAGCAGATGGCGAGTTGGCCTGGCGCACACTGGTACTTGCCGACCGTGCAATCCTGGGCGTTATTGCTGGCGTTGTTGGGTGCGGTGTGGCTATTCCTGCCGCGCGGCGTACCGATGCGCTGGCTCGGGATACTGCTGTTCCTGCCACTGTTGGTGCCACCTCTTGATTTGCCGGCTGAAGGTGCATTCGAGGCGTGGGTATTGGACGTGGGGCAGGGTTTGTCCGTCGTGCTTCGCACGCGCGAGCATGCGTTGGTATACGACACCGGCGCGCGTTATCCGTCGGGTTTCGATCTGGGTGAGTCGACCGTACTGCCGTCGATGCACGCGTTGGGCATCAACCAGTTGGATGTGTTGATGATCAGTCACGGCGATAACGATCACGCTGGTGGCGCCGAAGCCGTTGCCAATGCTTTTCCCAATGCATCGCGCTATGCCGGCGAACCGGTCAGGATGAAGATACCGATGCAGCAATGTATGGCCGGTCAGGCGTGGCAATGGGACGGCGTGAGTTTTCGCGTGCTGAATCCTGCGGCCGATAAATTCACAGTCAGGTTATCCGCCAAGGACGATGCCATCGCGGATCAAAAAGCCAAGAAGAACAACGATCGATCGTGCGTGCTGCTGATCGAGGGACACGGCGGACGTCTGTTGCTCACTGGCGATATCAGCATGAAGGCGGAATCGCAGGTAATTACTGCGCTTGATCCTGGTACACCATTGGTCATGCTGGTTCCGCATCACGGCAGCAGCAGCTCTTCCAGCACTACCTTCATCACCGCGATAAAACCAGCGTTCGCGCTGGTATCGGCGGGCTGGCGCAATCGCTTTCGCCATCCGCGACCCGATACGCTGGCGCGCTATGCGGCTGCTCACGTAGCGGTTTTCAACACCGCCGAGCAGGGTGCCATGCCGGTGAATTTTCCGGCGGACGGCGAGCCAGAGCGCCGACAGGGCTGGCGACAGCGCGATCCGCGTTACTGGCGCGAATGAGTATTTGCCTGACGTCGGCGGCGTTCGAGTGATCCGTCTGAACAGCGCACATAGCATGGAATGCCACACCCGCCGCAGTACCCGCGGGCGGGACTGCTATCATGCGCGCTCATCAAATCGTTGCTGCGATGGGGTTGGAACGTGCTGGAAATCCTGATGGCTGGCGGTTGGGCAATGGTGCCCATCCTGATCTGTTCAGCGATCGCGTTGGCGATCGTACTGGAGCGTTGCTGGACTTTGCGTCGCAGCGCGGTGTTGCCGCCGGGTCTCGGTGACGAGGTGCGCGAGTGGGCACGTTCGGGCCAGCTCGATCCCGCCCACATCGATACGCTTGCCATCGGTTCACCGCTGGGCGAATTGCTGGCCTCGGCGCTGGCCGTGCGCAACCGCTCGCGCGAGCTGATCAAGGAGCGCATCGAGGATACCGGCCGGCACGTGGTGCACCGGATGGAGCGTTACCTCAATACGCTGGGCACCATCGCTCTGATCGGCCCACTGCTCGGCCTGTTTGGTACGGTGATCGGCCTGATCCGCATGTTCATGGAAGTGATGGCTGGCGGCATCGGTGACCCCGCCAAGATGGCTGGCGGCATCGGCGAAGCGCTGATCTGCACGGCATCCGGCCTCACCGTGGCGATTCCTGCCTACGTGTTGCATCGCTATTTCCGCTCACGCGTGGCGGGCTACTGCGTGCAGATGGAAAAACAGGCCACCGCGCTGCTGGATGATCTGACCCTGGCCGCGGCGCCTGCTCCGACAACACGCGTCCGTCGCAGCCCGGCATCCACTGCGCCGAGCGCGAGCTGAGCGCACGACGATGCGTATTGGTAACGACCGCCGTCAGGACGATTTCGAGATCAACGTGATTCCGTTGATCGACGTGCTGCTGACCCTGTTGATGTTCTTTGTCCTCACCAGCACCTTCGTACAGCACACGCATCTGCAGGTGACGCTGCCCAGGGCCAGCTCGCAAGATCACGATACCAACGCGCCAGCGTTGACCATCGTGGTCGACCGCGATGGCAAGTTCTATGTCGGCAGCGATGAAGTGATGGGCGAGGGCATCGAGCCGCTCAAGCAGACCATCGAACGCATCGCCGGTACCGACCGCGATCGCCAGGTCACCATTCGTGCCGATGGCATGACAGCACATCAGAACGTGGTGACCGCGATGGACGCGCTGGGCCAGCTGGGCTTTACCAAGCTGTCGATCGCCACCACGCCGACGCAGCCGGCGGATGATTCGAAATGACGGACGCTAGCAATCACGCGAGTGATTCTTTGTTCAAGATTTACCGGCGGCTTCTGCAGTACACGCGGCCTCATTGGTTTATCGGATGCCTGGCGCTATTGGGCATGGCAGTCGACGCTGGCTGCCTTACGCTCTTCACGAGGCTGATCAAGCCGCTGCTGGATAATCTGTTTCAGCAGAAAGATCCTTCGGTCATTTTTTGGATGCCAATCTGGATCGTTGGCATTTTCATTTTCCGTGGTGTGGGCACGTATTGGGCCGATTACGGTACGGCTTATGTTGGTCGTAGCGTGGTGCAAACCATCCGGGTCGAAGTTTTCGATGCGTATTTGCGCATGACGGCGGCATTTTTTGGGAACGAAGCGTCTGGTCAACAGATTGCACGGATTACCTATACCTCCGAGCAGGTTGCCCAAGCATCATCCGATGCATTGAAGGTTGCTGTGACCGACAGCCTCACAATCGTGGGCATGCTTGGTGTGATGCTATGGAACAGTGCGTATCTGACGCTGGCGCTGCTGGTCATGGTACCGGCAATTGCCCTGGTGGCTACGGTGGTGAGTCGCCGTTATCGCAAAATCAGCCGTCGTATCCAGGGCACGATGGGAACAATCACTGGTGCCGTCGAGGAAACCGTCAATGCTCACCGCGAAGTGAAAATCTACGGTGGGCAGAACTACGAAAGCGCGCGATTTGCCGCCGTGGCGCAATCCACCCGGCGGCTTAATCTGAAGGTTTCGTCCATTAATGCGCTGTCGAGTTCGACAGTGCAGGCCGTCGCGGCGATGGCCCTGGCCGTGCTCGTCTTCATGGCGACGCGACCGTCGATGATCAATTCGATGACGCCAGGTGTGTTCGCCTCATTATTGATTGCGATGGGCGCGATTCTCCCATCATTGAAACGACTCACCAGCGTGCAGCCGAACATGCAGCGCGGGCTTGTGGCAGCTCAGGATCTGTTTGCGATCATCGATATGCCACCAGAGCCTGATCTCGGGACACGAGTGATGGACCGGGCACACGGCGACATTTTGTTTGAAAGCGTGAAACTGGTTTATCCGCGCGGGCAGGCTGAGGCGCTTGGCGGCGTTGATCTGCATTGCGCGGCAGGAAAAGTCACGGCACTCGTTGGTCGATCAGGCAGTGGCAAGAGCAGTCTTGTCAGCCTGCTGCCAAGGTTCTATGCGCCAAGTCACGGACGTATCCTTCTAGACGGCGAGAACTACGAAAATTATCAGCTCGCCTCGTTGCGCCGGCAGATTGCGTGGGTTGGCCAGAGCGTTGTGTTGTTCGATGGCACCGTCGCGGACAACATCGCCTACGGCGAACTCGCCGGCTCCAGCGAAGCAGACATCGTCGCGGCAGCTGAAGCTGCCAATGCGATGGAATTCATTTCGCGTATGCCACAGGGTTTGCAGACGCAGATCGGGCAGAGCGGAAACATGTTGTCCGGTGGCCAGCGTCAGCGCATCGCGATTGCGCGCGCGATCCTCAAGAATGCCCCGATCCTGGTGCTGGACGAAGCGACCAGCGCGCTGGATACCGAGTCCGAGCGGTTGATCCAACAGGCGCTGCAGCGACTGATGAAGGACCGCACGACCGTTGTGATCGCGCATCGTCTATCCACCATCGAGCACGCCGACCAGATCGCGGTGATGGATCAGGGCCGCATCGTCGAGCGTGGTACGCATGCCGAACTGATCGCGCTGGGCGGTCACTATGCGGCGCTGCATCGGATGCAGTTTCACGATCAAACGGTCGATCAAAGCAGCGATCAGGCAGGCGAATCCGTTAGTCAGCCTGCGGGCATCTGAGGCTCTCCATGGCGCTGATCGATACACTCGAATCAGCCTGGTACGGTAACGGCCTCGCACCATGGTGGGCCAGCCCGCTATCCAATATATACGGCGCCGCGATCCGGCTGCGCGGATGGCTCTATCAGTCAGGCGTCAGACGCAGCGTGGTTTTGCCAGCCCCCGTTATCGTGATCGGTAACCTGAGCGTCGGTGGCACTGGCAAGACGCCACTGACCATCGCCGTGGTCGAAGCCTTGCGCGATCGCGGCTATCGACCGGGCGTCGTCAGTCGTGGCTACGGCGGCAGTCAGCGCGAGCCACTGCTGCTGGGGGATGCGCCCGATCCGGCGCAGGTAGGCGATGAGCCTTGTCTGATCCGCGTCAGCGGCGTGCCGGTGGCCGTCGGGCGCGATCGTCCAGCGGCAGCTCGACTGCTGCTCGACGCGGGCTGCAATGTGGTTATCGCCGACGACGGCTTGCAACATTATCGGTTGGCACGTGATGTGGAAATCTGCGTGATCGATGGCGTTCGCCGCTTCGGTAACGGGCGGCTATTGCCATCCGGTCCCTTGCGCGAACCGATGCGTCGATTGCAGCGCGTGGATTTGCGTGTATGCAACGGCGGCATCGCAGCCGACGGCGAGTACCCGATGCAACTGCGCGGTGGCGACATCGTGTCGCTGAGTGATGGTCGACGCCAGTCGCTTGCAGCGTTCGCAGGGCAATGCGTCCACGCGGTCGCGGCGATTGGCAATCCACGGCGTTTCTTCGACAGCCTGCGCGAAGTCGGTATCGATGTGATCGATCATGCCTTCGCCGATCATCATCAGTTTGTACCTGCGGATCTGGATTTTGCTGATGGTTTGCCTGTGCTGATGACCGACAAGGACGCGGTGAAGTGCCAGCGCTTCGCCAAAGCCGACTGGTGGCGAGTGCCTGTACGTGCCGATCTGCCGAAGACGTTCTACGCGGCGTTGGTCGAACGTATTGTGCGGTTGCGCCCGGGTATCAAGCCCTGAAAGTCGGGGCAGTGACTTGGGTAGTCGAGATCAGGTCGTAGTCGCAACCGGCTCGCCGCCAAGCCAGACCTGACGCACCAAATTACCGCCGATCCAGTAACAGAGTTCAGCCGGCTGACGCGCATTCCACACAACGAGATCGGCACGCTGATCGACCGCCAGCGTGCCACGATCGGCGAGGCCGAGCGCACGTGCGGCGTTGACAGTCACGCCGCGCAGCGCCTCTTCGGGCGTCAGCCGAAACAGTGTGCAGCCCATGCCGGCGGCCAGCCGCAGCGACAGCAGCGGCGAGGTGCCGGGGTTGCAGTCGGTGGCAATCGCCATTGCTACAGCATGCTTGCGTAGCTGTTCGACTGGCGGCAATTTCGTTTCGCGCAGCGCGTAGAATGCGCCGGGAAGCAGCACCGCGACGGTGCCGGCGGCAGCCATGGCTGCAATGCCGGACTCGCTGAGGTGCTCCAGATGGTCGGCAGAAAGGCCACCATATTCAGCCACGAGCGCGGCACCATGCAGATCGGACAATTGTTCGGCATGCAGCTTCACCGGCAGGCCGAGCTGTTTGGCGCGTTCGAACAGGCGACGGGTTTCCGCATGGCTGAAACCGATCGATTCGCAGAATGCATCGACCGCGTCGACCAGCTTTTCCGCCGCCAGTGTCGGCAGGATCTCGTCGCATACCAGCGTGACGTAATCGTCGCGCCGATCCTTGTACTCGGGCGGCAGCGCGTGCAGGCCGAGGAAGCTGGTACGCACCGTCATGCCAAGCTCACGCCCCAGGCGTCGGGCGACGCGCAACATGCGGCGTTCGCCATCCAGATTCAGCCCGTAGCCGGATTTGATTTCCAACGTGGTCACGCCGTCGGCGAGCAGGGCCAGGGCGCGCGGCAGCGACTGCGCGTATAGCTGCTCTTCCGAAGCGCCGCGCGTGGCCGTGACGCTGGATATGATGCCGCCGCCAGCCCGCGCAATGTCCTCATAGCTGGCACCATTCAAGCGCAGATCGAACTCGTGGGCGCGATCGCCGGCAAATACCAGATGCGTGTGGCAGTCGACCAAACCAGGCGTGACCAGCGCGCCATCGAGTGAATCCACGATCGCAGCCAGTGTGTCGGGCGCCGCCGGTAAAGCGTCCACGCGCCCGACCCAGGCGATGCGGCCACGATGGATCGCGATGGCACCGCGTTCGATCAGGCCGCACGGTGCGTCGCCGACAAACGTCGCCAGCGTGGCATTCATCAGCAGTCGATCCCAGCGTGGCGTGCTCATGTTTCGCAGGCTCCTTGATGGCCTCAGGTTGCGTTGGGTGGTGTTTTGCCGGGTGGCTCTTCGCCGTCGGAGTCGAGATCTGTCGGCTCGTCATCAACTGGTTCGTCGGCAACCGGTCCGGCCGGTTCGTCGAAGGCGGTGGTGTTGCCGACGTGTTGCATGACCTCATCTTCAGGCCCCGCGTTCTGGCTGGTTTCAGCCTGGGCGGCCTGCTGCTTTTCGAAATCCTGCACCATGCGTTCGGCAAAATCCTTGTAGACCGGCGTGGGGCAGAACAGCGAAGCCGCAGCGCGTGCCAGCAGGCAGGCAGCCATGATCGGGATCACCATGTCCTGGTTGTCGGTCAGCTCCATCGCGATCACTGCAGAGGTCAGCGGCGCGCCGGTCACGCCCGACAGATACGCACTCATGCCGAGCAATACGACCGACGCGGCCGGCACGCTGGGCAGAAACGTGGCGATGTTGTGGCCGATACCGGCACCCACCGCAAGGGCTGGCGAAAAGATGCCGCCGGGGATGCCGGCCCAATACGACACCACGTTGGCCAGCAGCTTGGCGATGCCGAAGGTCTGGCCGGGTGTGACCACCGATTCCTGCACGAAGGCACGGGCCTGGTCGTAGCCCGTGCCGTAGACCGTGTTGTGCGAGAGCACGCCGATGACCGCCAAGGCAAGCCCGCAGCTACCGGCAAACAATACGGGGCCACGCGCTCGCAGCCGGCCGATATAAGCCAGCGGGCCATTGCGGCTGAGCAGAATAAGGCGGGCGAACAGCCCACCGAGCAGCCCGCAGATCACACCGCACCACAGTACGGCCAGCCACGCGTGGCCCAGCGGCAGCAGGGTTTCTACCCGGCCGAAGTAGGCGTAATTGCCCATGATGCCCAGCGACACCACGCCACCGACAATTACCGCGGTGAGCAGCAGACCGCTGAAACGATGCTCGAACGTGCCAGCCAATTCCTCGATGGCGAATACCACACCGGCCAGCGGCGTATTGAAGGCCGCTGCGATACCGGCAGCACCGCCGGCGAGAATGAAGCGCGAGGCCGCCTTGGGATCATCGAAACCAAAGCGTTTGCCCAGCGAATAGAAGATGCCGGCACCCACGTGCACGGTCGGGCCTTCGCGGCCGATCGAGGCGCCAACGGCCAGTGCAACGAGGGTGAGGATCATCTTGCCCGCAGCAATCGGCAGAGTCAGCATGCGCTGGCGAAAGCCCTCATCCTCGATATGCAGGGTGGCGATGACTTGCGGAATACCGCTGCCGCGCGTGGCGCGCAGCTTGCCCTCGGTGACCCAGGCCAGCAGTGCGAACACCACCGGTGTGAGGATCAACGGAATCCAGATACCGTGCGTGAGGATCTGCTGAAACAGGTGGTACGACCAGTCGCTCGCCTTGGCAAACACGATCGCCGCCAGCGCCACCAGCAGGGCACCGGCCCACAGAGCGATGCGTCGCTTCCACTGCTGTGGCGCAAAGAACTCGTGGCCCAGCACCGCCTGCAGCCGGGGGTTGGATGATTTCGTCATGTAAGGGGCCTGATTGGCCTCGCCCCGGTCAGATAGATTCGAGTGGGGCGGAGTGAGGTCAGTCATCCGGTGATTATTGCAGACCTTGCCGAGGCAGGCCGAGTGTCAGGCTGCAGTCAGGTTCGCGGCTTGGTGTGCCAGCGCATCTCGTAAAGATCGAAGCGGCGATCTTTCAGGTTCTGTACCGCGCCGGCGTTGCGCGCGCGCGCCAGACTCTCCAGCCGCAGATCGGCAAACAGCACGGTTTCGATATTCGGGGTGGAGTCTGCGGCAATGCCGTCGCGCGCGAACGGAAAATCGCTGGGCGTCAGGATGCAGCTCTGGCCATACTGGATGTCGAAGTTGTTGACGCCGGGCAGGTTGCCGACGTTGCCCGACAGCACCACGTAACACTGGTTTTCGATTGCCCGTGCCTGCGAGCAGTAGCGCACGCGCAGGTAGCCTTCGCGCACGTCGGTACAGAACGGCACGAACAGGATCAGCGCACCCTGGTCGGTGAGGTGACGCGCCACTTCCGGAAATTCCGAGTCGTAGCAGATCATCACGCCGATCGGACCGCAGTCGGTTTGCACCGTGGCCGCTGTATCGCCGCCGGTGATGCTCCAGACGGTGCGTTCGCTGGGAGTGGGGTGCAGCTTTTCGCGCTCGTGAATCGAGCCATCGCGCAGGCACACATAACAGACGTTGTGGATGTCGCCGTTGGCCTGTTCGGTGGGGTGCGTGCCGGCGATGATGTTGATGTTGTAGTGGACGGCCAGACGGCCAAACAACTCTTTCACCTGCGGCGTGTACTGACTCAGCTTTCGGATCGATTCGACCGGCGACAGCTCGGTGTTTTCGATCGACAGCAACTGCAGCGTGATCAGCTCGGGAAAGGTGACGAAATCGGCGTTGTAATCGGCAGCGATATCGGTGAAGTATTCGACCTGCGTGGCGAATTCTTCGAACGATCCGATCTTGCGTTGCTGGTACTGCACCGACGCCACG
Source organism: Rhodanobacter sp. A1T4 (assembly GCF_014207185.1). GTDB lineage: Bacteria > Pseudomonadota > Gammaproteobacteria > Xanthomonadales > Rhodanobacteraceae > Rhodanobacter. The sequence continues at coordinate 83,942 of NZ_JACHCP010000002.1, read as the reverse complement.
CGCACCGAATCGGGCATGTTCTGCGTCGATGGAATCGACGGCATGTCCGGGTGATCGAGCAGCTGCGGATTGCGCCAGACCATGTGCACCGCATAGCCCAATGAATCGTAGTCCGAGGGCGCGTAAGCGCGCAGCACGCCGATTGCCTCGAAATCGTTGGACAGCTGAAAGCTCAGGGTCAGGTCACGACGCTTGCCCTCGACCACGGCTTGCACATACGCCTCGGCGGTGCCGTAACGTTGCATGCTCTTGGCCAGGCCAGGAATGCGTCCGCCGAACACGATGCCGCGCAGTTTCAGATCCATGCACAGGCGCTTGCGCGCCTGGTACAGCCGCTGACCGATGCGCATGCCGCGGTAATCCGGATGTACCACCACTTCCATGCCGTACAGCCAGTCGCCGTCCTGTTTGTGGCGCGAACCCATACCGCCGCCGGTGATCTGCATCCAGGTGTGCGGCGCCAGCGCCGTAGCCTCATCGATACGGAACGTGGCGCAATAGCCGACGACCTTGCCTTCGTATTCGACGACGAACTGACCTGCGGCGAAATGCGTTTGCTGCGAGCGCAACATTTCTGCCGAATGGCCCCATTCGGCGGTATAGATGCGCGCGGTGAGATCGACCAGCTGCGGCACGTCTTCCGGTGTTGCCAGACGAAGCAGGAGCTTGGGGCTGAGTTCACTGGTTTTCTTGGCCATTTCAGGATTATGCCGCACGTAAAGTGAAGTGAAAGCGACTGTGCCGGTTACACTTTTGGTTTACCTCACTTGAGTTTTACGTCAGGAGCAAAGGCCGTGGGCGACGAGGCACGTATTTATAACTACAGCGCCGCCAGCAGCTGGCATGCGGATGGCTGGCAAAGCGATGTGATCCTTGGTGTGGATGCCGAGGGAAATTTGTCAGCTGCCACCGACGCCGCACCGCAGCCGATCGGCCAGTGGGTGCTGCCCGGCATGCCGAACCTGCACTCGCATGCGTTTCAGCGCGCGATGGCTGGGCTGGCCGAACGCCGTAGCCGCATCGACGACAGTTTCTGGTCGTGGCGCGAAATCATGTACGGGTTTGCCGCGGCGATCAGTCCGGAGGCGTTGCAGGCGATTGCTGCCCAGCTCTACGTCGAAATGCTCAAGGCCGGCTACACCCAGGTCTGCGAATTTCATTATCTGCATCATCAGCCGGATGGGATGCCTTACGCGCAGCCAGAAGCGATGTCGCTGGCTTTGATCGAGGCCGCACGCGAGGCGGGCATAGCGCTGACCTTGCTGCCGGTGCTCTACATGAGCGGCGGTTTCGACGGTCGCGCGCTGGCGCCGCGGCAGTGCCGCTTCGGCAACAGCGTGGATAGTTATCTGCGTCTGCTGGATTCGCTGCAGCCATACGAGAACGAGCAGTTGCGCGTCGGTATCGCACTGCACTCGCTGCGCGCCGTGCCGCCCGATGCCATGCGCGAAGTACTCGCCAGCAAAGCGGCGCAGAACTGTCCCATCCATATCCATGTCGCTGAGCAGATCGGCGAAGTACAGGATTGCCTCGCCCTGCGCGGTGCGCGGCCGGTCGAGTGGCTGCTCGATAACGCCGACGTCAACGCGCGCTGGTGCCTGGTTCACGCCACGCATCTGACCGATAACGAAACCTCCCGGCTGGCAAGCAGCGGTGCGGTGGCTGGCTTGTGCCCCACGACGGAAGCGAATCTTGGCGACGGGCTATTTCCGCTGGCGGATTACCTCGATGCCGGTGGCAGGCTTGGTATCGGTTCGGATTCGCACATCTCCATCTCACCGGTGGAAGAGTTGCGCTGGCTCGAATACGGCCAGCGGCTGGTCTCGCGCCATCGCAATATCGGTGCGCGTCGTCCTGGTGCCAGCGTGGGCGAAACCCTGTGGCGAGCGGCATTGAGCGGCGGTGCCCAGGCATCCGGGCTGCCGATCGGTGAGCTGCGCAATGGCGCGCGCGCCGACCTGCTGGTGCTGGACGAAAGCTCACCGCTGCTGGCTGCACGCGACGCATCATCGGTGATCGACAGTTTTCTGTTCGCGGGAAACACGCCGCAGGTGCGCGACGTGATGTGCGGCGGCGAGTGGGTGGTGCGTGATTTCCGGCATCGCGACGAGGAACGCATCGCTGCACGCTATCGCCACACTGTCACTGGGTTGGCAGCGGGCTAAGGCTCCGCCCTTGCTGACTGTTAGCCAAATGAATGACAGCCATCGACAAGGCGAGAGCACGTCATCGGCTGCTGTCACGACCGCGTTACTGGGCACACATCCCCATCACGGAGTGTTCCCATGCGTCGATTCATGTCTACCCTGCTGATTTCCGCTGCCCTGATGGGCGGCGCCCTTTCATTGTCCGGCTGCATCGTGGTGCCGCCGCGCCCTTACCATCAGCGCGTCTGGATCACGGGCTATTGGGCTCCCCAGCATGTCTGGGTTGGTGGTCACTGGGGTTATCGCTGAGTGACTACCGTTAAGTTCGTTTCAAAAAAACCCGATGGCGCCAGCTTTGCTGCTGGTGCCATCGGGTAATGCACTATCTATCAGTGGATTGGAGCTTACTGCGCTTGCGATGAAGTCGAGGCGGCCGTGGTCGACACCGGGTTCTGTGCCTTGAACTGTTCCCACTGTGCCTTGCGCGCCTGCTGCTGTGTCTTCAGCGTGGCGTACTGTGCCTTCTGCTGGGTGGTCAACACAGCATAGATCTGCGTGCGGATGGCGGCCTGCTGCTGCACACGCTGCGTGGTGGCAGCGCCTTCGGCCTGAGCCAGGCTGGCGGCGGCTGCCTGGTAACCGACCTGATCCGGAGTCAGGGCTTCAAAAGCCTCGCGCTGCTGATGGAGTGCCTGGCGCTGGGTCTTGTTCTGCGCAAAGCTGGTCTGGACAATCTGTTTGATGCTGGCTTGCTGAGCCGTAGTCAGGTTGAGCTTGCTTAGCGCCAGGAACTGCCCATGGCCGTGGCCGCCATGGCCGCCATGCCAGCCGCCAGGACCTTGCTGAGCGGAGACAGCGAGTGTGGTGAGGGCCATGGCCGACGCCAGGACCAGGCTGAGTGTGAGGCTCTTGCGCATAAGAAATACCTTGGTAGTGGTTGGGGTGAGTTGTTGCGTATATTTGACGATGCCCCCGCGTATATGTTCTTTGCCATGAGGTAAAGATGGGTAAAGAACGTGGTGTTGCACCCGCTGCAAGGCTTAGCTGTCGCACGAATCCACCGCCATATGGCATCCGAGCACCATGTCCCGAATCCTGATTGTTGATGATGACCGCGCCCTGTGCAGCCTGCTGGCCGATTACCTGCAGCGCGAGGGCTTTGACGTGGATGTCGCGCACGACGGTGCCACCGCGCTGGCGCAATTGCACAATCAGTCGCTGCGCCCTGATCTGCTGATACTCGACGTGATGATGCCGGGCCGCGATGGCTTGGATACCTTGCGCGAACTGCGTCTGCAATACCGGCTGCCGGTGATCATGCTGTCCGCGCGCGGCGAGCCGGTGGATCGCATCGTTGGGTTGGAATTGGGTGCAGACGACTACCTGTCCAAACCGTGCCTGCCGCGCGAGCTGCTGGCACGCGTGCGCGCGCAGCTGCGGCGCAATACGCCGGCCATCGCAGGCACGCTGCAGGTTGGCGTGTTGCGCCTGCTGCCGGGCGAACGTCGTGCGTTTGCCGATGACAACGAACTCTCGCTTACCGGTGCGGAATACATGCTGCTGCAGGCGCTGGCACAGCGCGCCGGCGAGCTGGTCGAAAAGGCGGTGCTGACGCGCTTTGCGCTCGGCCGCGAACTGGAACGTTTCGATCGTAGCGTCGACGTCCACGTCAGTCGTCTGCGGCACAAGCTGGCCGAAGCCTCGGCGCAAGCGCCACGCATCGACTCCGTGCGTGGGGCAGGCTACGTGCTTGTGGTGGGCACACCGTGAGCCTGTTCAGGGGTTCGCTTTATCGACGGCTGCTGGTGTTGTTCTGCGTCGGTAATTTGCTCGTGCTGTTTGTCGGTGGCCTGCTGACGCGCGGTTTTATCGACTACACCACGGCGAAGGAAATCGACTGGGTAGCCCTGGCACAGGGTGCTGACGTGGCCTATGAAAGTGGTGGCGTGAATGCGCTGGCCGATTGGTCGATGCAGCAGCGGCACGAAGGCATTGACGCCACGCTTTACGAAAAAGGCCAGCCGCTGTCGCCGATCCGCCTGCATCCGGCCATGGAGCGATCGCTGTCGAGCTGGCTCGACGCAGACAAGGACGTGGTATTGCAGCCGTGGCCCGGTCTTTACGTGGCTGTGCAGCAAATTACCGGCGACGACGGTCATCCGCGCCAGCTGGTGGCGTTGAGTCGCACGCACGCCCGGATTGCGCCACAGACACGGCAGCTCATTTTGTGGGGCGTGCAACTGACCTTACTGCTGCTGCTTATCGGTTTGCTGAGCTGGTGGGTTGCACGCAGCGTGGCGCGACCGGTCGAGGCCTTGCGTGATGCGACCCGGCGCATGGCTGCCGGCGAACTCTCGACGCGAGTGGGTCGTCGACGCGGCAAAAAGTACGACGAGCTGGCCCAGCTTGCTTATGACTTCGATGCCATGGCCGAGCGCATCGAAGCGTTGGTCGCGCATGATCGCGGCGTGCTGCAGGATCTCTCGCACGAGCTGCGTTCGCCACTGGCGAGGTTGCATCTGATCCTCAACCTGGCCCAACGCAGCAAAAACCCTGTCGAAGCCGAGCCGTATTTTCTGCAGGCTGAACAAGAGATCGATCGACTCGACCGCATGACCGGCGAAATGCTGGCGCTGTCGCGGCTCGAAGGCGGCATTCCCGGCATGAACCGCGAGCGCCTCGAACTCGACGAGTTGATACGCGAGTGCGTGACTCAGGCCGAGCTGGAGGCTGGCGTGCGCAAGGTGTCACTGCGGATAACCTCCAACACGCCGGTGTTCATCACCGGCAGCCCGCTGCTGCTCGAACGCGCCGTCGGAAATTTGATCGCCAACGCGATCAAGTTCAGTCCGATCGGCGGTGTGGTGGAGTTGAGCGTACAAAGTGTGCAAGGTAGTGCCGAACTGTCCATCCGCGATCATGGCCCCGGCGTGCCGGAGGCCGAACTGACGTATTTGTTCCGGCCGTTCTACCGCGGTAGCAACGCGGTGCGCGCGGATGGTCATGGCGTGGGTCTGGCCATCGTGCAGCGCGTGGTACAGGTGCACGGTGGCGAGATCCACGCCAGCAACGGTCAGCATGGCGGACTGGAAGTGCGTCTGCAGTTGCCGCTTGCGGGATCGGAGTCGCCATGACCAGACGATAGCTGGCATGGCGGCAAGCCGTCGACAGCCACGTTCAGGCCGATGACTCCGGACTCACACAGAAAGTCCATGAACGCGCGCAACTCGGGCGGCAGGTGTCGTTCGCTTGCTGGCGGCTGACAGGTTTCAGCCGGCCACGGTGTCGCGTACAAGATGCAGATCGTTGAACTTGCGCCGTTCGATCAGTTCGGTGATATGACCGGCGGCATCGCGACGAAAGATCAGCAGGTTCCTTTCGTCGTCGGTGCCCATGAACACATCTTTGGCGATCGGCTCGATTCGGTTGAACGGCCGACCTGCCTTGGTGATGTAACCGAGCACGCCATCCTTCACGCTGACCGACCATGCATGGTCCGTTGCATAACGATAGTTGCCGATGTAGTCGTCTGGTTTGAGTCCGCTGATCTGCAGTTTGGGGGGCGCTGTCGGGATCGTCACGTCCTCGGCGCCGGCCAGCTTCCACATGCCATCGTGCTTCACGAAGGTGAGCAGCGACTGGTAGCGCACGGTCAGTTGTTGCCCGAATACGTTCTCGCGTTCGTACTGCTCGACTTGCAGCAGGGCAGTATCGCCGTATTGCTGCACGTGCGGATCGCGCAATTCGATGCTGCCAGACAAGCCTGGTGGAAACGGCCGCAGCGACGCCACCGCATCCTGTTTGTGTTGGATACGGCCGAACTCGTCGATAATCACCGCGTCATCCGTCAGCGTGTGCCGCCACACGTCCTGCCTGCCTTGAGGAATCGCATCCACCCAGGCCTGCGTGATCGCCAACAGATGATCACGCAATGCGTCAGGGGCTTGCGTCGCATGCAGCGCCGGTACTTGCAGAAACGTGAGCCATACCAGCGCCGATGCCAGCCCAAATGTCCGCATGAAGTTTCTCCATGATGGATGCCGCAAGTCTGGGCCTGGTGCGCAGTTGCGGCATGTGTATGAAGTCATGTAGAGACATGCACTGAGGCGGCATGCTTCGCATTCGATAGTTGATTTGCAACACTGCGGATTGCCGTCACTCTGACCGGATTTTTATGCGCTCGTCTTCGCTTGCCGCCGTGGGTCTGGCGCTTTGTTCGGCGCTGTTTTTCACGTTGACTTATGTGCTCAATCGCAGCCTGGTCGCGGGCGGTGGCCATTGGCAGTGGGCAGTGATCCTGCGCTATTTGTTCACCCTGCCGCTGCTGGCGTTGGTGCTGCCGTGGCAGGGTGGCCTGGGCGCGCTGCCGCAGGAGCTGCGCCGTTATCCGCGTCCGTGGCTGCTATGGAGCAGTGTGGGATTCGTATTGTTCGGCATTCCGTTGACGTGGGCGGCCAGCAGCGGCCCGTCGTGGTTGATCGCCGGCAGTTTCCAGATCACCGTGCTGGCCGGTCCACTACTGGCGCCGCTGCTTTATCGCGATGAACGCCGCCGGCTGGCGTGGCGCAGCCTGGCGATTGGCGTGTTGATCGTCGCTGGCGTGTTCACCTTGCAGTGGGGGCATGCGCAGGGTCGTCTGTCAGCAGGCGACTGGCTGGCGATCGCCGCCGTAGCGCTGGCGGCATTCGCGTATCCGCTGGGTAACCGCGGCCTGTTGCTGCATCTTGAGCAGACCAGCCCGAAGCAGGGTGCCAGCCATATCTCCGCCGTGCAGCGAGTGTTCGGCATGACGCTGTGCAGCTGGCCGCTGTGGCTGCTGTTCGCAGTCATCGCGTGGTTCACGATTGGCCCGCCAAATCTGCGCGAGATGTTGCTCGCTGCCGGTGTGGCGCTGTCGTCGGGGACCATCGCTACCGTGTTGTTTTTCCGGGCCACCGACATGGTGCGCAGCGAGCCCACCGCACTGGCTGCGGTGGAGGCGATGCAGGCAGCCGAGCTGCTGTTCGCCACCTTGCTTGGTGTGCTGTTTCTCGGCGAGGCGTGGCCGCACGGATACGCCGCTTTCGGCGCGCTGGGCATCGTAGTCGGCATCGGCCTGTTCAGCTGGCTCAGTGGCCGTGATTCGGCGGGCAACGATGAAGCAGTGAGCGCCTTGCGTAGTGATCGCGGCGCCTGATCCTCGCGGACAATAGGGCATCCGTTGGCTTGCGTGATCAAAAGGCACGCGCTACACCTGTCGGCTTCTGACGGTGGGTAGCTGAAAACACGATGAGCAAGCGGCGTTATACGTGGCTGGTGGTGAGTGCATTGCTGGGCTTGATGGCGATGGTGGCTTGCGAGGCACAGATACCTGCATCCATGTCAGCCCTGCGTTGGGATGCATCGAAAGTCGGTAACCATCGGTACCTGGTACAGGTGGCCAAACCGGCCGATGCGGTGCACGTAACCATTCCATGGCGTCGGCGCGATCTCCATCCGGAACAGGTCGCGGTGATCGTTACGGCACCGGACGGAAGTGTGGTCAGTAACGTGCTGCGCGGCGTGATCGAGCAGGCCTCTGGCGAGCTGGTGTTCGCAGCGAAGCAGGCAGGCATTTACGCGATCTATTACCAGCCCTATCTGAGCAATGGCCGCAGCAATTATCCGACGGTGAGCTATGCGGCGCCGAAAGACACAGCCAACCCCGAGTGGATAAAAACAATGGGCTACGATCCGGTGGCTTGGAAACGTCTGCCGCAGGCGCAGGTGCTGCGCTACGAAGCGGTCGACGATTTCGACGCCTATACCGGCATGGAACGCGTCGCCACGCCGCAGGAGCTGCAGCATCTGTTGGCAGCCAATACCGGATCGTCCTTGCTGCTGTTTCCCGAGACACGCGAGCATCCGGTGCGCATGTTCGATCAGATCCCCGAACGCTGGGCAATTCATGGCACCGGCGGCGCGTTGGACGACAGCGTGCAGCGTGGCGAATATCTGAGTTTTCAGATCGGGTTGTGGGCACCGCATGTTGCGGTGAGCGATGTGAAAGTCGGCGTGGTCGATCTGCACGGACCGGATGGCGCGATCATCCCAGCCAGCGCGCTGACCTGTTTCAACCTCGGCGGCATCGACTACGCCGGTCAGCCGTTCACCACTCGCGTCGATGTAGCGCAGGGCCGCGTACAGCCCTTATGGATGGGTCTGGATATTCCTGCCGACGCGAAACCGGGCACGTATCGCGCTGAGCTGACCATTGGCGCCGATGGCGTGCCGCCGCAGAAAGTGCCGCTGGTGATTACCGTGGCGTCGGGCAACGTGGTCGCGCATGGCGATAATGATCCCTCGAAGCTCACGCGCCTGCGTTGGCTCAATTCGCGAATCGCGCAGGATGACGAGCTGGTTAGGCCGTTTACCGCCATCACTGTCAATGGCGGTCGACTGGGCATTCTTGGTCGCAGCATCACGTTGGCGAGCAACGGCCTGCCATCGCAGATCGAAAGTCAGTTCGACGAACGCATGACGCGTATGGCGAACCGATCACACCCGCTGCTCGCCGCACCGATAGAACTACTTGTGCAGGATGCCAACGGCACGCACGGATTAATCAGTCACGGTGTGCCGGATATCCAACGCGATGGACCCGCCAAAGCGCATTGGCAGATGGCGGCCCAAGCCGGACCACTGCAAGGTGACGTCAAGGCGAGTTTGGAAGCGGACGGTACACTGACGTACGCCATCGCTTTGACCACAAGCACGTTGGTGACGCTCAGCGATATACGCCTGCAGGTTCCGTTACGCAGCGACATGGCGCAATACGAGCTTGGCCTGGGGCGTGCCGGCGATCACGTGCCTACGGACTTCAGCTGGAAATGGAACGTTGAAAACAATCAGGACGGTGCATGGATTGGCGCCGTCAATGCAGGGCTTGAGTTTCATTTGCGCGATGATGACTATCGCCGTCCACTCAACACCAACTTCTATCATCAGCAACCGCTGCGCATGCCTGTGTCGTGGGATAACAATGGGCAGGGTGGTATCACGCTCAAGCGCGACGGTGCGCGTTATGTGGTCAACGCCTATAGCGGCCCCCGCACGCTGAGCGCCGGCCAGACGCTGCACTTCAACGTCGTCATGCGCGTCACGCCGTTCAAGCTGATCAACCCGGCCGAACATTTCGCCGAGCGCTACTTCCACAAGTACGACGACCTCGACAGCATCAAGGCCGATGGTGCAAACGTGGTGAATATCCATCACGCCACGCCAATCAATCCTTGGATCAATTATCCGTTCCTCGAGCCGGAGGCGATGCGTGCGTACATCGATGCGGCGCACCAACGCGGCATGGAAGTGAAGATCTACGACACCATCCGCGAGTTGTCCGACCGTGCGCCAGAACTGCCGATGCTGGAATCGCTGGGGCACGAGATCATCAGCGGCGGCAAAGGTGGTGGCTTCTCCTGGCTGCAGGAGCATCTCGATGGCGACTACATCGCCGCCTGGCATGTGCCGGAAGATCGCGACGCAGCCGTGATCGATTCCGGCCAAAGCCGCTGGAACAATTACTACATCGAAGGGTTGGACTGGCTGGCACGCAACATCGGCATTGACGGGCTCTACCTCGATGATGTGGCATACGACCGCGTCACCATGAAGCGCGTGCGCAAGGTACTCGAAGCGCATCGGCCGCACCCACTGATCGATCTGCATTCGGCCAGCCAGTTCGATGCACGCGACGGCTACATCAACAGCGCGCTGCTCTACATGGAGCTGTTCCCGTATATCGATCGGCTGTGGTTCGGTGAGGAATTCGACTACGAGAAAACCTCACCCAGTTACTGGCTCACCGAAATTTCCGGCATCCCGTATGGCCTGATGGGCGAGATGCTGCAGAACGATGGCAATCCCTGGCGCGGCATGTTGTTCGGCATGACCAGTCGGCTCGGCTGGTCGGCCGGCAGCAACCCGCGGCCGCTGTGGAAGCTGTGGGACAGCTTCGGCATCGAACAGGCGCAGATGATCGGCTGGTGGGTCCACGATGCACCAGTGAAAACCATGCGGGACGATGTGCTCGCCACCAGCTACGTACGCGACGGCAAAACGCTGATTGCGATTGCCTCATGGGCGCCGCAGAAGACCGACGTGAAGCTGCTGATCGACTGGAAGGCGCTGGGGCTGAAACCGCGCGACGCCAAACTGGTTGCGCCAGCCGTCGACGGTTTTCAGCCAGCCGCACAGTTCAAGCCGGGCGAAGCGATTCCCGTCGAGCCGGGCAAGGGCTGGTTGTTGATACTGGATTAGCTCATTGAAGCGGAGTCGCCGCGAAAATGGAGAGTCTTGGCGACGTGCTGTTGGGCATCGCTACGCTCTCCCCAACCTACGAACTATAAACGGCGCGTTCTGACATCAACCATCGGCAGGGCGATCGTGATTGGTAGGTTGGGTTGAGCCTGCGACCGTGAGGCGGGTGCCGAAACGAACATTCGCGCAGCGAATGGCCCGTAGGGTGGCTCGCTGATGCGAGCCATAAACCCAACGTTCGCTTGCATCAGCTGATTGATGCTTGGCGAAACGCGAAGACCGAAGGATTTCGAAGAAGCGCTGTTGGGCATCGCAGCGGCTATCGACCGTTGGTGATCTCTGCTGCGTTTAAGCCGCCAAGATGCTAAAACATCTGGATCGACCCACGGAAGGATTTTCATCCATGCTCAGTACGCTGGCGATTGCCAACTATCGTTCGCTGCGATCGCTGACCCTGCCGCTCGGACGGTTGAACCTCGTTACCGGTGCCAACGGCAGCGGAAAGTCGAATCTGTATCGCGCTTTGCGCCTGCTGGCCGAGACCGCCAACGGTGGCGTTGTGAATGCGCTCGCACGCGAGGGCGGCCTTTCTTCGACGCTGTGGGCGGGGCCGGAAAAAATTACGCGCCGCATGCAGACGGGCGAAATACCGATTCAGGGCACACCTCGGCAGGAACCCGTTGCGCTCAAACTGGGTTTTTCGGGTGAAGACTTTGGTTACGCAATCGATCTCGGATTTCCCGCGCCATCGCTATCGGCATTTACCCTGGACCCGGAAATCAAACGCGAAGCGATCTGGGCAGGTCCGTTTCTGCGCTCGTCGAACTTGCTGGTGGATCGCCGCGGTTCGATGGTGCGCGTGCGCGACGGACGCAGCTGGCGTGTCGTCGCGGAGCATCTGAGTGCATTCGAAAGTATGTTTACCCAGATCGCCGACCCCGAGCGCGCGCCGGAGGTCATGGCGCTGCGCGAATCGATACGCGGCTGGCGCTTTTACGATCATTTCCGTTCCGACATGGACGCTCCTGCGCGCTGGTCGCAACTGGGTACGCGCACTCCAGTGCTGAGTCACGACGGCCGCGATCTTGCCGCCGCATGGCAGACCATTCGCGAAATTGGTGATGTCCAGGCGCTCGATGAAGCGGTCGAGGATGCCTTTCCCGGTGCCTCGGTCAGCGTGACTAATAGCGACGACCGCTTCGGCCTGATGTTTCGCCAGCATGGTCTGCTGCGGCCGCTGTCCTCGGCCGAGCTGTCCGATGGCACGCTGCGCTACCTTCTGTGGATTGCGGCCTTGCACACTCCACGGCCGCCGCCGCTGATGGTGTTGAACGAGCCGGAAACCAGCCTCCATCCTGATCTGCTGCCAGCGCTGGCGCGGCTGATCGAGAAGGCGTCGAAGCGCAGCCAAATTTGGGTGGTGTCGCACGCGCCTCGCCTTATCGCGGCGCTTGAAAACGTGTCTGACTGCAATACGGTTGCCCTTGAAAAAGACCTTAGTCAAACCCGCATTATTGGTCAGGGTCAGCTCGATGAGCCCGCGTGGTACTGGCCTGAGCGATGAGGTGAAAAGCGGTATTTTGCGGGTGCTTTCATTGCCCACTTCGATATGCAAAACCTCTCAAAGCGGATGTTTTGCATGATCGATCGTCTCGATACGATGGATTAATCTTGTTGCGTGGTGGCATGTCGTCATCGGATGGGAGCAGCAAGATGGGACGCCTGCAGAACATTCAGGCCGAGATAGCATTGGCGATCGAGTCCGACTGGATTCGCCATGGCACGCCGGCATTCCGGCGCACCAATCTGGCGCTGTTTGCAGCGGGTTTCGCCACGTTTGGACTGCTCTACTGCGTGCAGCCGCTGATGCCGGAGTTCACCCGCGACTATCACGTGAGCGCGGCGACCAGCGCGCTGTCGTTGTCGCTGACTACCGGCGTGCTGGCGGTCATGATGTTGTTTGCCGGTGCGGTGTCCGACGCTGTTGGCCGCAAGTCGGTGATGGTGGTGTCGCTGCTGGTGTCGGCGGTGCTGGTGCTGATTTCCGCCTGGATGCCGAGCTGGACGGCTTTGCTGGTTGTTCGCACCGTGCTTGGGATCACTCTCAGCGGATTGCCCGCTGTGGCCATGACATATCTCAGCGAGGAGATGCATCCGGAATCGATCGGCCTCGGCATGGGTCTGTATATCAGCGGCAGCGCAGTCGGCGGCATGAGCGGGCGGCTGATTACCGGTGTGCTGTCCGATTATTTTGGCTGGCATATCGGCGTCAGTGTGGTCGGCATCATCGGTCTGGTTTGTGGTCTTGTTTTCTGGCGTGCGCTGCCGCCGACGCGTCATTTCATTCCACAGCCGCTGCGCGCCCGTGCCCTGTTCGAGCGCTTTACCCGGATGTTTCGTGATCCCGGTCTGCCATGGCTTTTCCTCGAAGGCTTTCTGCTGCTCGGTGCTTTCGTCACCGTTTACAACTACCTTGGCTATCGCCTGCTGGCACCACCGTTCAACCTCAGCCAGACCGTGGTCGGCCTGATCTTCGGCATCTACCTGATCGGCACCTTCAGTTCGGCATGGATGGGCAGCCTTGCGGGCAGGCTAGGTCGTCGCAAGGTGTTATGGACGGCGTTCGCGATGATGCTGGTCGGCGTCGGCCTGACGATGCTGTCGTCACTGTGGCTGATCATGCTGGGCATCGTGGCGATCACCTTCGGTTTCTTCGGCGGTCATTCGATCGTCAGCAGCTGGGTCGGCCGTCGCGCCGGCAATGCCAAGGCGCAGGCATCGTCGATGTACCTGTTCGGTTATTACATGGGATCGAGCATCGCGGGCGCCAGCGGTGGCTTGTTCTACGCCGCTGCTGGTTGGAACGGCGTGGCGGCGTTTGTCGGCGTGTTGGTACTGATCGGTCTGCTGATCGCCTGGAAACTCTATCAATTGCCGCCACTGGTCAACGTCGCGACACCGCCAACCCCCATGACAAAAGGAGCCATGCCATGAAAATCGATGCACTCGACCATCTTGTGCTTACCGTTGCCGATATCGACGCGACCTGTGCCTTCTACGAACGCGTGCTCGGCATGCAAACGGTCACCTTTGGTGAGGGCCGCAAGGCGTTGGTGTTCGGCGTGCAGAAGCTCAATCTGCATCAGTACAAACACGAGTTTGAGCCCAAGGCCGACCGACCGACACCTGGTGCGATCGACGTGTGCTTTATCACCCGCGTGCCGGTGCCCGAGGTGATCACTCACCTGGAAAGTTGCGGTGTTGCCGTGCTGGAAGGTCCGGTGAAACGCACCGGTGCGCATGGGCCGATTCTGTCGGTGTATTTTCGCGATCCCGATCGCAACCTGATCGAAGTCAGCAATTATCTGGACTAAGCATGCTCGTCAAGTTCCGGCATCGCGCATGCGCGTGAGCAGCAACCGCACAAACTTGGCGACCAAGGGCGAGCGCTCGTCGCGCCGATGCACCACGTGGATCTCCGACATCGCTGCCGGATCGGTCAGCGGTACGTAGGCCACGCCGACAACGCCAATGTGTTCGCATGACGCCGGCAGTATCGACACGCCGAGTCCAGCGGCGACCAGTCCGACGATGGTGGAGGCTTCATGCGCATCCTGCACCACGCGTGGTGTAAAACCGGCATTGCGGCATAGCGTGATCACATGATCGTGGATGCCGGCGCCGGCCGATCGGCCAAACAGCACAAACGATTCCTGCGCCAGCCATTCGGTGCGCAGGCGACGACTTTTGCCGAGTTTTGCCATCAAGGGATGATCCTCGCGCAGCACGGCGACCAGCGGATCGCGAAACAGCCGTTTCGATACCAGCGTGTCCGGCAACACGTTGCCGCGCACGATGCCCATCTGCAGCCGTCGGTCGAGCAGGGCGTCGATCTGCTGCAGCGAATTCATTTCCTGCAGCTGCAGTTGCACGGACGGGGTCGCCTCGCGGAATGCAAAGATCGCGCGCGGAATATGCCCGGACAGCGGTGTGGAGCGGGTAAAACCGATGCGTAGCTCACCGACTTCACCGCGCTGTGCCCGCTGTGCCAGATCGATCGCGTGATCGACGCGCGTAAGGATGTCCTGCGCCTCGACCAGAAAAAGCTTGCCGGCATCGGTCAGCGTTACCCGGCGGTTGGTGCGGGTGAACAGGCGTGCGCTGACCAGTGCCTCGAGCTGACGTATCTGCTGACTGAGCGGCGGCTGCGACATGCCAAGCCGCTCCGCTGCGCGGCCAAAGTGCAACTCGTCGGCCACAGCGAGAAAATAGCGCAGATGACGCAGCTCGATACTCATGCGAGTTTCAACGAGCGTCCGGCTTCAGCATGCTCTTCACCGCATCGTAATTGCCATCGTTCGGCGCGGCGGGGATCTGCAGCAGATGCGTCATCAGCGGATAGACGTCTACATTCGGGAACGTGGGCACCTTCGCACCGTCGCGAAAGTCCGGGCCATGCGCGATAAACAGTGCCTGCATCAGCGGGTCGGCATTGTCGTAACCGTGTTCACCGACACTGATATGGCCTACATGGCTGGTGGCGTAATCCGCGGTGGTAATGCGCCAGCCGACATCGGCCAGGCACAGCAGTTGCGGCACGCGCGGGTTGCTGCCGTACGCAAGGCGTTTTGGCACACGGGTCTTGTCCCAGCAGTGCATGTGCTGCTGGGGCTGTTCCATCGTCCGTTCGATCGATGCGAAATCGCTGTCGGCGTTCGTGGTACCCGATTTCGGATTGAAGCCAGCAAGAACGCCCAAGCCCACCGTCTGTACCTTGTCGAGCGGTATCAGCTTGTCGATCATCACGCTGTTCGCCAACGGCACACTGGCCATGCCGTGATCGGCGAGCACGATGATGTTCATTTGATCGAACAGGCCATCCTGTTTCAGTCCGCGCACCAATCGCGCCATCGCGTCGTCGGTATGGCGCAGCGCGTCGTTGACCTGCGGCGAGTCCGGGCCGTATTCGTGACCGGCGTGATCCACTGCATCGAAATACAGAGTGAGAAAGGTCGGCCGCTGTGCCGCCGGTACATTGAGCCAGGCCAGTACCTGGTCCACCCGGGCATCCGCCGTCACGGCGCCATCGAACGGCTTCCAGTCATCCGGATGTTGGCCGTGGATGTCCGCTTCCGCGCCGGGCCAGAACATGGTGGCAGTGCGCAGGCCGTGGGCATCGGCGGTTTCCCAGATCGGCGTGCCCTCGTCCCACCAGCGACCGTCGCTCACCGCCTTGCGATTCTTCAACGAAAACTTGCCCAGCTGTGGATCGGTCATCGTGTTGTCGACGATGCCGTGGTGATCGGGGCGCAGGCCGGTGACGATGGTGTAGTGGTTGGGAAACGTCAGCGACGGAAACGACGGCTGCATGGAGTCCGCCTGTACGCCGTCCTGCGCCAGCATTGCGAGCGTGGGGCTCAAGCCGCGCGTGATGTAGTCGGCGCGGTACGCGTCGATCGAAATCAGCAGTAGCGGAGCAGGCTGGCTGACTGGCGAGTGGGGTGTTGACGATGGGTGTGGCTGCGTGACGCAACCGGTGCTGAATGCCACCAGCAGAACTAACAAAGGGCGCAACAGGATTTTCATGCAGAGGCTCTCAATATGCTTTCACTGTCCCCATGATCGCGCAGAGCCATGACGAATACATCTCAGATCCCTGCGGCATCGGTTGAGTGTGCACTGAGTGCCTCTGCGACTATCCGGCCCGCGTCACCAAAACAGGCGGTGTTTTCGCGACGTCTGTTGACCGTGCTGGTGGTTGCACCCATCGGCATCGCTGTTGCGGCGACGCCCCCGGCAAAGCCTGCACCACCGGCACCGGTGCCGCGAATCGTGATCGTGCAACCATCGGCCAATGCACAGTTTCAGCAGACGATGCGACAGGCGCAACTGCGCGGTCAGCTGCAGCAGGCGCAGGTAGAGCAACAGAACCATCAGGTCGTTCGCGACAACTCTCGCCGACCGTACGACAACAATTCGCAGATGCAGCAGCAGATGGATCAGGCCGACGCCGCGCAGCAGCGAACGGATCGGGCGCGGCAGCAGAGCATCATCGATCGCTACAACACCACACCACCGCCCTCCGGCCGGTTGGTTGTCCCGGCGAACAATCCGCCATCGAAGCCGGCAAGCGGCGGCTGATCCTGGTGACGGTCTGACCGTTCGACGAACTAGTGATCGCGCGAGCTGGAACGCCGTCAGTTCACGGACTTGCGGTAAAAAGATCGTCGCGGGCGCTTTTCTTTTCCAGCTCCAGCAAGAATTTTTTGACTGGCAGGCCGCCGCCAAAGCCAGTCAGGCTACCGTTGCTGCCGATGACGCGATGGCATGGCACCACGATGGGTATCGGATTGCGGCCATTCGCAGCGCCCACCGCACGAACCGCGGTAGGGTGCTTGATGCGTTTGGCGAGTTCGCCATAACTGGCGGTGACGCCATAGGGAATCTGTGCCAGTTCACGCCATACGCTCAGTTGGAACGGCGTGCCCAGCGGATGCAACGGTAGATCGAAATCTACGCGTTCACCGGCAAAATATTCCTGCAACTGCGTGCGGGCAAATGCCAATGGCGCGCTCGCGCGAACCCACGTCGCGGGCGTGGCTCGCGGATGACGCGGTTCGGCAAAACGAATCTCGCGCAGGCCTTCGTCATCCGCGACCAGCCGCAACTGGCCGATCGGGCTGTCCATGTCGTCGTAGTAGATCGTTGCGGTTTGCTTGGTCATTTGCTGGCCCTCGTTGGCTTGCTGCGTTTTTCTTTTGGTATGGGCGCGGCATCCGTCGCACCGCGCCAGAGATGCATCACGGCGTACGCGCGCCATGGTCGCCATGTTTCGGCGCGCTGCGTCAGCGCTTTCGTGGTCAACGGCACGGCGCTGGTGGTTGCCTCGCGGCGCAGGATCAAATCGGCTGCAGGAAAGGCATCCGGCTCGCCCAGTGCGCGCATCGCGATGTAATGTGCTGTCCATTCGCCGATGCCGGGCAGTGCCACCCAGCGCGTGACAAAAGTATCCAGCGACTGCTCAGCGCGAAAATCCACGCGGCCATCCAGCAGTGCCTGCGCCACGCCTTGAACCGTCGCGGTGCGCGCCGTGGTCAGGCCAATCTCGCGCAGGTCGGCATGGGCGAGTGCAGCGGGTGTGGGGAACAAGCGCTCCAGGCCGGGTACTGCAGCAAGCGGCAGCGCTTCGCCATAACGCTGCACGATGCGCGTCGCCAGGGTCCGAGCGGCTGCCACGCTGATCTGCTGACCGAGGATGGCGCGTACCGCAATTTCAAACCCATCCCAGCCACCGGGCAGGCGCAGACCCGGGCGCCTTGCGATCAACGGACCCAACACCGCGTCATGCTGGAACGTGTCGGCAATCGCCTGCGGATTCGCATCGAGATCGAACATGCGCCGCAATTTCGTCACCACACCGAGCAGTTGCGATGGCTGCGGACAATGCAGTTGCAGGCGCAGTGCATGCTCGCCATCGGGCCACGCACTGAGGCGCAGCCAGCCCGGTGCATCGCTGGGGCCGAACACACGCGAATAGCTGTGCTCATCGACCAGTTCCACACCTGGCAACGCGCGACCGCGCAGAAACGCCAGCAGCGCATCGAAGTCATACGGTGGCCGATAGCCGAGTCGAAGTTCCAGTGCTGCGCCCGTCACCGCACGCGGGTGACGGCGCAGTTCACGTGGTGCAATACGGTTGGCCTGCAAAAACGCCGCGTTGAACCGGCGCAGGCTATTGAAGCCCGAGGCGAGCGCCACTTCGGTCACCGGCATGGCGGTTTCCGTCAGCAACTGCTTCGCAAACAGCAGGCGTCGTGTCGTATGTACGCTGATCGGCGGCGCACCGACACGTTCGACAAACAGTCGCCGCAGCTGGCGCGTACCAATGGCGAGGCGTGCCGCCAGATCTTCCAGCGATTGATCTTCCAGCGCGCCGGTCTCGATCAGTTTCAGCGCGCGTGCCACCACGTGGTCGCCGCGCTGCCAGTCGGTGTTGCCTGGCGCCAGTTCCGGCCGGCAGCGCAGGCAGGGTCGATAACCCGCCGCCTCTGCCGCCGCTGCGTTCGCGAAGTAACTCACGTTCTCGCGTTTCGGCGCCGGCGCCGGGCAGACCGATCGGCAATAAATACCTGTGCTGCTGACGGCGGTGAAGAACAGGCCGTCGAAGCGCGCATCGCGGCTGAGCCGTGCGGTTTCGCAGATCTGCGGGTCGGGCAGGGAGGAGGCGTGTTCGGACATGTGTGCAGGCTAGCACCGGCGCAAGCGCATGACTCGCCGTTTTCGGACATGGATGTTTATCAGGAATGTCCGGTCATATCCATGCGCCGCCAGTGGTCAGCCAGCGGCGCATCGGGCGTTACGGGAGGCGTCGTCCCGCCATGCTTGAGAGCACGCCGTCGCGCCGGATCAGGCCGTGATAAAGCGCAGCACCCATATGTGCGAGAAACGTCAGAAACAACAGCAGCGCAAAAAAGCCGTGTGCATGCCGCAGTACGGCAAACGCGACCGGGCTCACCGGAAAGATCGGTGGCAAGCGCAACGATTCACTCAACATCACCGGATAACCACCCGCCGACAGCATGGCCCAGCCGATCAGCGGCATCAGCAGCATGAGGATGTAGAGCAGCCAGTGCGACGCGAGCGCAGCTAGTTTCTGCAGTGCCGGCAGATCCGCTGGCAACGGTGGCGGCGGATAGCGCAGCCGTACGGCGATGCGGATAACCGCCAGCACCAGAATAGCGATGCCCAGAGGCTTGTGGATGCGGATCAGCAAGTCATGCGTTTCCGACACGGAAGCCACCATGCCGACGCCGATAAACAGCATCGACACAATCAGGATCGCCATCAGCCAGTGCAGCACGCGGGCGGGCAACGCAAACATCGGGGAAGGCGCGCTCATGACTTGGTCTCCGGCTTTGGGTGTGCCGCGGTGGTGCCGGGCAGATGGGCCTCTTCACTGGTACGGCGCAGATACGAATCGGCATAAGCCGCCGAGCGCGCCGGCAGCAGCGGATCGTCCGAGGCTTCAATGCCGTCGGGCAGCACCAGCGGGTCGTAGTTGATGTCACGGCACGGGCCGCTGTCCTGCGCAGTGGCCTGGTCGAGCACCAGCGTACCGGCGTCGATCTCTTTTCGGTCCGACGGCCACGCCTTGGTCGCGTCGTTGGTCGGGTCACCTGGATTGGCCAGCGTCACCATCAGCTTCCAGCGCTGCGGACCTTTCGCCAGGCGCTGGGTCAGATCGGCGCTCAGATAATCCGCATCGCTCTTCGAGCCATCCACCGGCGCGCCGGCATCCACCGGTACCATGCGCCAGCGCACCGCATGACGGGTGCCGCTGGCGTCGACGAAGACAAATGCGTCCAGGCTCCAGTAGCTTTCCGTGGCAAAACTCGCCGAGGGCTTGGCCGTTTTGACCCAGGCAAGAAACGGCGCGCTTTCCGGGTGCGCAGCGAAAAATGCCTTGATCTTCGCCGGGTCCGGTTTGCCGGTAGCGGGGTCGGGTGCCGACGACTGCGCCTGCTCATAAAAAGCCTGCGGCGTGCTGACCAGAAACACCGGCATGCTGTTCATACCGGTGCGCCACTGCTGACCGTTCGGCTGGGTAAAGCGCAAACCCATGCTGCGGATCGGTGCGCTGCTGTCGGGTGCGTAAGGATTGCCGCCGGGAATCGCCAGTCGCCCGACCACTGGCGTGCGTCCCGCGGCAAACACCTGAGCGCGGGAATAAGCCTGCGCTCCGCCGTTGCTGTCGAAATAGCCCGCCACGCAAATGCCCTTGGCATGGTTGCGTCGATAGCCGGGATGCATGCCGCCGTTCTGCTGCAGCTGGTCGACAATGCGTTTGGGCGTCAGCCGATGCGGCGCCAGCCAGCCGCCGACATAGCCGAAGGCGGCGGCCGTACCCACGACCACGATGCCGATAAGAGCCCAACGCCAGGCGATGCCTGTTGGTGGCGAGGATGGTTCGTGCATGATCAACTCCTGGCCCTCAGGCCGTTGTGTAGACATGGAAGACGAACGCCGCCGGGTTTTATTCCCACCCCGAGGGAATAATGCATGTCGGGAAGCGTCATGTCTTGTGCAACCCATCGAAAATAGACCGATTTCGACTCATGCCCCCAAATGACACGATGACTCACGACATCGACCAATCACTGCGCGAGTGGCTGCCGCGGCTACGGCGGTTTGCGTTGTGGCTGACGCGAGACGCCAGCACGGCAGATGATCTGGTGCAATCGACCATCGAGCGGGCGCTGTCGCGCTGGTCCACCCGGCACGATGACAGCGCATTGCGCGCATGGCTTTTCGCCATCCTCTACCGGCAATTTCTCGACACCAAACGACGCTCGAAACGCTACGCCGCGATGCTCGATCATTTCCGTGGTGGCCGCGATCCATCCGGTGCGCACGGTCATGCCGTAAACGACAACGCGACATATCCGTCGGTGGAACGCGAAGTGATGGCGCAATCGGTGCTGCAGTCACTGGCCCAGCTACCCACCGAACAGCGCGCACTGTTGCTATGGATATCGGTGGAAGGTCTGAGCTATCGCGAGGTGGCCGAGATCCTCGATGTGCCGATCGGAACGGTGATGTCGCGCCTGTCGCGCGCGCGGCAGGCGCTGCGTCGCGCCAGCGAAGGCGAGGTCGCGCCGCCGTCGCTGCGCCTCGTCAAATGAACTTTATGAGTGGATGGTCAAAGCCATGAACAACATACCCAGCGAAGAAGACATCCATGCCTATGTCGATGGCAGGCTCGACGATACGCGTCGACAGGCAGTCGAGTTTTATCTCGCCCAGCATCCGCAGCGCGCCGAAGAGGTCCGTGCCTGGCAACGGGATGCGCAGGAACTTCGCGCTGCGCTGGGCAGCTGGATGCCAGAAGCTGACAATCCATCGCTCGATCCATCGGCGCTGCGCGCGCAGCACCGGCAGACATGGCGAGCACGCCTGGCGATCGCCGCCATGCTGGTGCTCAGCATCGGCCTCGGTGGTGTCGGCGGTTGGCAGGCGCATGGTGTTCGTCAGGCCAGTCGTGAAGCCCCGATGTCCGACGCGATGCAGGCCTATCGCATGTTCGCGCAGCAGCATGGCGCCATGCTGGATGTGACCGAGCAGCATGACGGCGATCTGCAGATATGGCTGGACAACCACTTTCATCGTGCACCCCAGTTACCGAACCTGCAGGCCGCTGGCTTTCATCCCGTTGGCGGACGCCTGCTGGCGCTCAGTGAAGGTGCGGCGGCGATGGTGCTGTACGAAAACGCGCAAGGCAACGCCATCAGTTTTTATATTCGGCCGCCATCGAAGGTGGCCGCGCTGCCGCGCGGACAGCGGCAGGAAGGCACGCTGATGGCAGTGTATGGACCGAGTGATGGATACAACGTCGCCATGGTCAGCCGCGCTGACGAGTACGATGCAGACGTCGCTCGCAAAGCCTTGCCAACGGCTATCTGAGCGATCACGTGCTCTGCTCCTCTCTCATGACCTTTGTGCTCAGTAAGCGTCGCTGCGGCAGGACACTTCGGCAGCGACTGGTTCCTCCTCGGCGCGCTTGAGGGCGCCAAGGCGCAGGAGATTGTGCTTGAGCTCACACCAGATTGCCGAAGAAGGGCGGCAGGCTTCCTGCCGCTAGCCAGCTGACGAAGCGCGCAACGCAATGATATCGTCGCCGTTTCACTGCCTGGGGAGGCACGCCATGGAATCGCGTCAACGCGTGGGGCTGATCGTCGGTGTTGCGGTGTTGGTAGTGTTTGGCCTTGGGTGGGGTGTCTGGCGATTGGGTACGCGGTTCGCGGAGCTTGCCCTTCAGAGTCAGCAGAAAGCCGAGGTTGCTGCCAATGCAGCAGACAGCATGCCCGTAAAGAAAGGCCGCTTGTTTAGCAACGACGAGGTATATACCTTTCTCGCCGCCGCCAAAAAAGCCGAGCTGATCAAGGACCCGTTGCAGCGCTGTCTCGCGTATCCCGACCCGCCAAACAGCCATTGGTCAGCCGCTGCCGTACATGCGTATTGCCAGTACCGTACCCAAGCGGTGATGTCGTTTGCCGACATCCAGACGCTGATACAAAACGGACAGGCTGCCGAGCTCGACCAGCGCATGGCGAAAATACTCAATGCGCAGATGACACAGCCTGCTGCACGAGGTTTGCTGGACCGAACGTTCGAGCAGGATTTCGACGGCTCCTTCGATATCCGTCCGTTGCTCGACGCCTGGAAGCGCGATTCGCCCAACAGTGCCTTTGCCCTGGCGGCCAGCGGCTATGCCTACGAAAAAATGGCGTACAAGGCGCGTGGTGCCGGCTACATGAGCGAAACGCCGCAAAGCAACGTGGAATCCATGGATCGACTGCTGCAACTGGCGGACACCGATCTGCAGCAGGCCGTGGCGCTCAATCCGCATATCACGCCGGCTTACGGCGCGATGATCGAAGCCGGCGGCCTCTCCCTCGGCGATGTGTATCTCGCTTCAGCGAAAAAGCATGCGCTCGCGAATAACCCTGCCGATCTTTCCATTTACGGCTATCTGTTGTGGCAGGCCCAGCCCAAATGGGGAGGGTCGATCAAGGAGATGAGGGATATCACTGCCATGGCGCAGGCGCATGCCGCTGAAAATCCCTTGTTGATGCTGGAGCTATCCAAGGCACCGTCTTACGAAAAGCTCAAGGATTGCGATTGCCATACTGCCGAGCAGCTGGCCGAGTATCCGACGATTTTTGATCAGGTATCCAGCTCCAAGCAGCTAGCGGATGCCGGCACGGCGGCGGAGTCTAGCCATCATCTGGAATTGTCGGTCGTGTATTTTTCCGAAGCACTGCGTTTTGATCCTGGCCTTTCGGACGAGCGTATGCATCGCATTTACGACTTGAACAATTTCGACGAGTCGCAGTGGGCCGTGGACGAGGCGACCCGCATGCTGCAGGCGGCGCCGAATGACACCGATCTGATCAAGGCGCGTGCCTATTCGTATGAGTCGTTGAATGATTACCCGCATGCCGTGCAAGACATGCAGGCGGCGCTTGTCATCAATCCCGGTGACGGGAACGAGTTGATGGCGCTGGGCAGTATGTACGCCAACTCAATGCATGATTGGGACAAGGCATGGGAGACCGATAATCGCATCGTCAAGATGTATCCCAACGAGCCGTATGGCTGGATCCTGCGCAGCGAGATTCAGCAGCAACAGCCGCGGGCAGGGTTGCGGGAAACCATCGACTATTTCGCGGCGCATTTCGACAACTCGCCGCAGGCTCACAAGCTATTACTGGAAATGCGTGCCGCGCTGGCGCTGCAACCAAAAAAGTCGCTGGGTGGGGCAAGCGTCGCTAAATCGATGCCAGCAGGCTGATCCCCAACAGCAACGGAGTCAGCTATCGGTCGAAGGGTGACATCACCACGGTAGTCTGCCGCAGGCGATGCACCTTGCGACCAGCCCGACGTCGTTGCCTCGATGTTGCTCAGCACGATGGCTGGCCTGGTCCAAGACTATCTTCGAAAGCGATGACGTTATCGACGCCGTGCGCTCGCATCTTGTCGCGATGGAGAGTGTGTATCTGAGACGTGTCGCATCCCGCACGCAGCTGGGTGTTGCTTCGCGGATAGTTAGAGCGTGATGCCCAGGTATGCCCAACACCACTGTCGTGCCCAGGGCATCTTCGCCAAGCAGCAATGACAGGCCTCGCTGGGCAATGCTATCTTTCCGGCTTCTTGCCAGGGGAGGCACGGCTAATGGATGCGCGCGCACGGTGGCTGTCGGTCACAGGGATTGTTGTTCTGGTCGTCGTCAAACTGGGGCTGCTTGCCTGGCATCTGGGTGCGCTGCAGGGTTCGGATTGGGCATCCCAATTCAAAGCGCCTTTTGTATCGACACCTATGCGCAAGGCACAGCCTTTTACGCCGGCGGAGATCAGCGCCTTTCTCGCCCAGGCCAAACAGGCCAAAGTCATCGCTGATCCGCTGCAACGCTGCCTGACGTTTCCCGATCCACCCGGCAGCCACTGGTCGCATGAGGCGGTGGTCGCGTATTGCCACTACACCACACAGTCCGCTATCTCAGCGGCCGAGCTCACAACCCTCATTCAGAACGATCACGCGGATCAGGTCGACAAACGTATGGCTGACGCCCTGCAGGCGCAGCGCACGCAGCCGGACGCGCGCGGACTACTTGACCGCACCTTCATCATGGATTTCAGAGATTCGTCGCCCGAGTTGCGCGGCATTCTCGACGCCTGGAAAAGGCAATCGCCCAACAGCGCGTTTGCTTACGCGGCCAGCGGCGATGCCTACGTTATCGAAGCGCACGATGCGCGCGGCAGTCAGTCTGGCCGGCTCACATCCAACGATCATTTCGAATCCATGCAACGGTTGCTTCAACTTGCCGATGACGATTTCAGCAAGGCCCTCGCGCTCAATCCGCTGCTGACGCCCGTCTATGCCGGCATGATCGAGTCCGGTACTTATGGAAGCCATAGTTACGGGGTCAACGCGGCCAATAGAGGTCTTGCCGTCGACCCCGCGAACTTCTCCATCTACGTTCGGTTGATGCAATTGTCCGAGCCCAAATGGGGAGGTTCCATTAGCCGCATGCAGCAGGTGGCGGCGCAGGCACAAGCGCATGTGCCGGAGAATCCACTGCTCGCGTTGCTGGCGACGGATGCGCCGGCTTACATGGCCAGTGGCAGCGACTGCGACTGCTTAGGCGTGAGTTATGTGCCTGACTACCGCAGCGTATTCGACAAGGCTGCAGGATTTCGCCCGTTGGCGACGGCAGGCAGCATCGCGTACACAAACGACCATTCAGGTGCAGCCCTGGGCCTGGTCTATTCGGCCGAAGCGTTGCGGTTTGCACCGAACGAATCCGATTCGCGCTCGACGCTGTCCTACGAACTGTCAAAGCACGGCGAGGCTCAATGGGCCAAGGAGGAGGGCGATCGTCTGGTGGCAGAGTCGCCGTCCAGCGCTATTTCCTATGACACGCGCGGCTACGCCTATGAACATCTGCAGGATTATCCGCATGCGCTGGATGACTACGGCAAAGCGTTCGAGCTTGATCCGACAGACCAGTGGCCACTGGTGCAGATCGGCATCATCAATGTTCATAAAACGCACGACTGGGACAAGGCCTGGGCGAACGCCGATCAGCTGATCAAGCTGTTCCCCGATCACCCGGAAGGCTGGATTCTGCGCCTCAGCGTGGAGAAGGATCAGCCGCGCGCCGGGCTGCACGACACCATGGTCTATTTTCTCGCTCATTTCAGCCACGATCCCAACCAGCAGGCCGCCGTGCGTGAAGTGCGGCAAATGCTCGCCGAACACAAATAGCGCTAGCCGTGCCGCCGCCCGGCCTGCGGTTTGGTTGTCCGCCTCGACACCGAACTTATCCTGCCGCGAGTGGTAGCGCCATGACCACGCGCAGGCCTCGGTCCTTGCGATTGCGCAGTTCCACCGTTCCGCCGTGATCGAATACGATCGCCCGCACCGTGGCCAGTCCCAGGCCGATGCCACCGGTTCCCCGGTTACGTGAGGCTTCCATCCGGAAAAACGGCTCGAACACCTGCCGCTGAAGGGCATCGGGAATGCCTGGGCCATCATCGTCGATCTCGAGCAGGCACTCGTTGTCGGCTACGCGCGGGTGCATGCGCACGCGCTCGCCGTACTTCAGCCCGTTTTCGACCAGGTTCACCACCGCCCGGCGCAGCGCGACCGGATCGCCTTCCAGCGTGATCGCCGGTCCAGGTTGCACGATCACATCATGGCCGACGTCGACCAGATCATCGGCCACGCTCTCCACCAGAAGTCGGAAATCCAGCCGCTGTTTGTGCACGCCCAACGAGCGGTCGTGGATGAAATCCAGCGCCGCCGATATCATCGTCTTCATTTCCTGGATATCGGCTTCGACCTTGTCGCCCAGTGGGCTCGGCAGGCCGTCCAGACGGAAAGACAGGCGCGCCAGCGGTGTACGCAAGTCGTGAGCAATCGCGCCGATCATGTGCGTGCGTTCCTGCATCATGCGATTGATGCGTGCCTGCATGGCGTTGAACGAGTCGACCGCGCGCAACATCTCTCGTGGGCCTTTGCGGGGCACGGGCGGTGCATTGGTGTCGTTACCGAGCCGTTGTGCGGCGTCAGCGAATTGCCGGATCGGCGCGGCCAGGGTCCGTGCAAACAGCCACGCGATCGGCACAAGAACCAGCAACCCAAGTCCGAACAGCCAGAGCAGTTCTTGTTGAACCGTGCTGGGGAAAGTCTCCGGTGGCTGCGATGCGATGCGCCACTGGCCGTCCGACTGGCGCAGCCCGATGACAAAGCCGCCGTCCAGCATGGCGCCCGCCGGGCCGTTGCCGACCTTGGTATCAATCGTCGTGTCGGTGACATAGACGCGCAATGCGTCGCTGGAAACATTCATCAGCGAGGACAATCGTTCCGCCATGCGTGATGACGCCTTGGCGTCGTAGCCGCTGAATGCTGTTGGGGCCTTCGCTGAAACATTCACATCCATGTCTACGGGGGGCGGTGCAAAGCGCCCCATGTCCGGCGCTGGCGGCACGCCAGGTGCGGGCCCCATGCCTGGCGCGGGTGGCTTGCCGGCTGCGGGCGGTTTGCCGGGTGGGCCGAATTCTCCGTCTGGCTGATGGTCCGGCTGCAGCGTAGTCACAAGATCGATAAGGTTGACGCCGTTGGTCTGCAACGGCGGTCGCAGTGCGAGAACGGCAAAGCCGATGGCCGCGGATATCACTAATGCGGAAAGCATCAAAAGAAACGTGCGCGCGAATATGGAAAGTCGCGGCAGGTGGGTCACAGTCGGAATACCTTGGGAACCAGCATATAACCCTCGTTGCGAACGGTACGAATCAGTTCGACCTGCGAGCGGTCATTTAGTTTTCGGCGCAGACGACTGATCTGCGTGTCGATGGCACGATCGAAGACTTCGGCGCGGCGGCCGTGCACCAGGTCGAGCAACTGGTCGCGGCTCAGGATGCGCTGCGGGTGCTCGACGAAACTACGCAAAAGAGCGAATTCGCCATCGGAGAGATTGATGAAGATGCCCGTTGGATCACGCAGGTCGCGGCGCATCACATCCAGGCGCCAGCCTTCGAATTGGTAGGGGCGGGCATCTACCGTGACGACGGGTTCGCTGCTGTTGGTCCGCCGCAGTACCGCGCGTACGCGCGCCAGCAATTCGCGTGGGTTGCACGGTTTGGCCAGGTAATCGTCAGCCCCCATTTCCAGGCCGATGATGCGATCGGTATCGCCACTGAGCGCACTGAGCATGATCACTGGTGGCCCCTGTTCATGCGCGAGGCGACGCGCGGCGCTCAGGCCATCCTCACCGGGCATCATCACGTCCAGCACCACGAGATCCGGCCGTTCGCGCGCGATCGCCAGATACATCTGCGCAGCATTTGCTGCGCCCTCCGCGCGATAGCCATGTTCGCGCAGAAAGCCGGTCATCAGGCTGCACAGTTCGGGATCGTCGTCGACGACAAGTATCAGGGATGGTCGGTCCATTACCAGGAATTCGGCTTGTCTAGGCGGGTTGATGTGTTGAATACCAGATCAGTTTACGAGGCGTATGTCGGCTGGGCCAAACACTGACACAAACCTGACACATGTAGACAACCGCATGGCACATGCAGGGCGTAATTTCATCCCTGTGGCGCCAGCTACGGGCTGTTAAGCGGCGTCGCATCGGGCCCTGCGGGGCACACAGGGAGGTGGCTTGCCACGACGCCACGCCGTTCCCGGACTGGAACGAGCACGGTATCCGGCTTACTCGGGTCGGCCCATCAACCTCTACGCAAGATCTCCATGAAGACATCCACTTTTCTGCCTTCGCTGATTTTCGTCAGTATTTTCGGACTGGCTGCCGTGGTCTGCGCACAGACTCCTCCGTCGGCCGATCCATGCGCGTGCGATCCGGGCCGCAACCCCAAGGTCGATGCCGCGCTCAAGGCATGCGAGAGCGAGCTTGGCGGCACGCCGGGACATCCGGTCGCCCGCGAGTTGATAGACAAGTGCATGGAAGCCAAGGGCTTCAAACGGCCTCCCGGTCCGCCGCCGGGTTCTGGTAACCCACCGTCACCACCGCCGACGTCGGGCTCGTGAGTCTTACGATGATCGGAGGGCACATGATTCAAAGCACGAATGCGAATGCGAACCGCCGCGCGGCCGAGCATTTCTGGGCGCAGCTCAAACAGGGGCGCCCGCCAAACGGCGATACCAGTATCTTGCTCAACGGTTATGCCGGCGAGCGTTTGCGCCTGGCTACCTTCAGGCATGCGCCGCACGTGCTTACCAGCGAGAGTATCGCCCGCCCGCATCGTCAGGCGGCGCTGCTCAGCTTGCAGCTGGAAGGTGATTCGTGCGTCGAGCAGCACGGGCGCTACTGCACGGTTAACGCCGGCGATTTCTATCTGCTCGATCTTTCTCGATCGTTTCGAATGGAAACAAGGCAATCGACCGTCCAGACCATCTACCTGCCGATCGCCGTGTTGCGGGATGCTGTGCCGCAAGTCGAACAAGCCTCCGCGGTCGTACTGCATGGTCACCTGAGTTCGGTCGGCTACCTGCGTGTGCTGTACCAGGAAATCTTTGCGCGCGCGTCGCAGCTGACCGAGTCGGTGGCGGGGTATCTGCTGGATGCGATTCCGCACATGCTAGCGGCGGCGCTGCAAAGCAATGCGCCCGCATACAAGGCGCCTTCATCGCAATTGCGTCAGCACTATAAACAGTTGGTGCGGCGCTTTGCGCGAGATCACCTGGGTGACCCCGGGCTGTGCGCAGAGACCATCAGCAAGGGTGTCGGCCTGTCGACCAGTTACCTGTTCGAGTTGTTCGCCGATGAGGAAGCCACTCTGATGCGCTGGGTGCGCAGTGAGCGGCTGTCGCGCTGTCGTCGCGAGTTCGAAGATCCAACGGCGCGTCGCAAGAGCATCGCGCAAGTAGCCTACAGCTGGGGCTTCGGTGACATGGCCCACTTCAGTCGCTGTTTTCGTGAAGTCTTTGGCGTGTCGCCGCGTGGATATCGCCAGAATGCGCTTTTCGGAATGCATGAAAAATGAAATCACGGACGTCTAGACGTCCGATTAATAATCAAGTTATGCCCTATTTTTTGTCATTCTGTCACGTGACTTTAACGTTAAATTGAAATTGCTTCGATACAGCCAGCGCAAAAGGTGAGGGTATCAATCCTCCATTGGCAGATCGTCGTCAGGACGCCGTTCTCGTTACCTTTTCCCCACTGCCGACCAAGCTGGTCGCAGGAACGCCGCATCGCATGCGTGTGTTTCTGCAGTGCTGCAATTCAATTAACCAAGGGGTTTCTCGTTGTGCTTATAAACAGATTGCAAATAATGCACCTCAGCCAGCTCAGTCTCGCGCTGGCTCTGGCCATCGGCAGCACAAGCGCACTGGCGCAGTCGACCACTGGCAGCATCTTTGGTCAGGCGCCCGTCGCCAAGGGTGAGTCTGTGCAGGTAAAAAACACGACCGGCATCAGTCGCGAAGTGCCGGTCGATGCGAACGGTCGCTATACCGTTGGTTCGTTGCCGCTGGGTACCTACACGGTATCGCTGATAAAGGACGGTAGTGCCATCGACTCACGCGCCGACGTGAGCCTGCGAGTGGGTTCGGGTACGGAAGTGTCGTTCGTCGCCGTTGCCGCCAAGAGCCTGGACACGGTCAGCGTATCGGCCAGTTCGCTGCCGCCCATCGACGTAACGAGCGTAGACGCACGCACGGTGATTACCGCACAGGATCTCGTCAGGTTGCCGCTGGCTCGCAGTGCCGAAGCCATCGCCTTGCTTGCCCCTGGCGTGGTTCCCGGTTATAGCGGTTTCACCAGTGGCACCACGGGTGGCTCGCTGGTTTCTTTCAGCGGCTCATCGGTCACCGAGAACGCTTACTATCTCAACGGTTTCAACACGACCGATCCCCTCAGTGGTTTTGGCGGTATCAGCCTGCCATATGGCGCGATCGATCAGGAAGAGATTCTCAGCGGCGGCTACGGCGCGGCCTTCGGTCGTTCCGATGGCGGCGTCATCAGTCAGAGTGGCAAGCGCGGCACCAACGACTGGCACTTTGGTGCCCAGGTGCAGTGGACGCCGGCATTTGCCAATGAAACAACGCCCGACACGTACTACGTGACCGGTTCCAACGCCGGCCAAATCTACCGTCGCAATTCGGACGACAAATCGTGGCTCGCCACCGAGAGCGCCTATATCGGTGGCCCGCTGATCAAGGACAAGCTGTTCTTCTTCGCCGCCGTCGAAGGTCAGAAGCAGTCGGGTAACAACATCGGCAGCACGACCTCGTCTTACAACACGAATTACGAGTATCACAACCCGA
This sequence comes from Rhodanobacter sp. A1T4, assembly GCF_014207185.1. GTDB lineage: Bacteria > Pseudomonadota > Gammaproteobacteria > Xanthomonadales > Rhodanobacteraceae > Rhodanobacter. Next base: position 53,169 of record NZ_JACHCP010000002.1, on the reverse strand, counting down.
AGTGGTATTCGAAAATCGACTGGAATATCAACGACAGCAATATCCTCGAGCTGACCGGCGCGTCGACCACGCATTCCTATCAAGGCAACGAGTACACCTACGATTACACCACCGGCAAGACGGGTGCGTTCAATAGCTCGGACACATCGATCAAGAACAATGCGCAGGTCTACATCGCCAAGTACACCAGCTACATCACCGACGATCTGACGCTTACTGCCCTGTATGGCAAGCAGAAGATGACGTATTACAACGAGACACCCGGATCATCCAGCGACCTGATCTATATCGACGATTCGGAAAACGAGAACCCTGCCATTACGGGTGGCACGCCAATAACCAATAGCCAGACCGTCTCCTCTCAGGCTGATCCCGACCACACGGCAACCACCAACAACCTGCGTCTGGATCTGGCGTACAAGCTGGGCAATCACACCATTACGGCCGGTATCGACAACCTCAACTCGCACGATGTCGATGACGGCACAACGTCGACCATGTGGGTCTATGGCTACGGGGATGCCAACACGGCGATCAGCGACAGCCCCTATGTCGCCGCACCGGCGACTGGCGCCGGTGGTTCGACGGGTTACTACGTGTCCAAGTACATCTATGACACGTCGGCCTCGGTACGCGTCGCACAGCGTGCGCAGTATGTGGAGGACAGCTGGCAGGTCGACGATCGCTGGCTCGTCAAGCTCGGCCTGCGCAACGACCAGTTCACCAACTACAACCCGAACGGTGAAGCCTTTCTGCGTGTGACCAAGCCACAATGGGCGCCACGCCTCGGCTTCAGCTGGGACGTCAACGGCGATTCCTCGTTGAAGGTCTATGGCAATGCCGGTCGTTATTATCTCGCCATGCCGGCCTCGGTGGCTTTGCGCGCGGCGGCGGGGTCGCTGTACACCAACGAGTACTACACCTATACCGGTATCGATGCCAACGGATATCCGACGGGCCTGACGCAGCTCGCTTCATCCACGGGCGGTGCGGTATCGGCCAATGACGAGTACGGCCAGTCGCCGGACGCCAAGACCGTTGCTGCGGCCAACATCAAGTCCGAGTATCAGGACGAATTCCTGCTGGGCTTTGCGCAACAGATCAATACGAGTTACGTATGGGGCATGAAGGCTCAGGTACGTAAACTGCGCAACATCCTGGACGATATCTGCGATACCAGCACGATTCTGACCAAGGCCGAGTCGCTGGGTTACAGCATCGATACCAGCGCGATGAACGGCTGCTACTTGTCCAACCCGGGTCGCAGCAACACCTACGTGTTGAAGAACACCGCCGGTGGCTACGACGATGTCACGGTGTCCGCGGCCGAGTTCGGCGATCCCCAGGCCAAGCGCAGTTACTACGGCCTGGAAACCTTTCTCGAGCATCCGTTCGATGGCAAGTGGCAGGGCAAGATCGATTACGTCTTTTCGCGCAGCTACGGCGATACCGAAGGCCAAGTGCGTTCGGATATCGGCCAGAGTGACGTCTCGGCGACGGTCGACTGGGATTACGGCCAGGTGATGGAGCACTCCAACGGCACGCTGGCCAACGATCGCAAGCATCAGCTGAAGATTTACGGCTCTTACCAGCTGGCGCCGGAGTGGATGCTCTCGGGCAACATCTTCATCGCCTCGGGTACGCCCAAGACCTGCCTTGGCTATTACGGGGCGGACGAAACCAACCCGATCGGTTACGGCAGCTACTACCACTATTGCGGTGGTGTCGCCTCGCCGCCAGGCGCTGCGGGCCGCGAACCGTGGCAGCACATCTTTTCGCTGTCCGCCGAATACCGTCCGATGTGGGCTGGCCAGAAACTTGGTTTCAATGTGATGGTCTACAACTTGTTCAATAATTCGGTACCGACGTCAACCTATGCCATCTATGGCAGCTCAACCGCTCTTAATACCAATTACGACCGGGTCACCTACTGGAGCACGCCGCGATACGTGCGCTTTGGTGTGAACTACGACTTCTAATCACTGCCCCGGTCAATATTTCGCATACCAATAACAAGTGCCTGAGCTTTGCCCGAGCTTACCCCCAAGGCACAACGATACCCTCCGATAGGCCGCGATCCCTCAGTCGCGGCCTCTTTTTTTATGAGGTGTAGCGCTGGCATCGTGCCGGACAATGGGTTGCTGGGGCGTTGGCGACGACCAGGCAGCAAGCAGGATCAGGCGACTCCCATAGGGTCGTGCGCGGTGTTGGGCGGGGGTGGTCTGCCTTGCCCCTGACGCCGATCGACCCGCAACCACGCATTGGCGGCTGACCTATACTTCAGGGAGTCATCCACTTGAGCCCGTTGCCCATGACCGCACCGACCCGCATCGACACCACCCGCGTCATCCGCGCACCGCGCGGCACCGAACTCAGCTGCAAGAGCTGGCTGAGCGAGGCGCCGTTTCGCATGTTGCAGAACAACCTCGATCCGGAGGTGGCGGAGAACCCGGCGGAGCTGGTGGTGTACGGCGGTATCGGTCGCGCGGCGCGCAACTGGGAATGCTTCGATGCGATCCTGCGAGCGCTGCGCGAGTTGAACGACGACGAGACCTTGCTGGTGCAGTCCGGCAAGCCGGTCGGCGTGTTTCCCACGCACGAAAACGCGCCGCGTGTGCTCATCGCCAATTCCAATCTGGTGCCAGCGTGGGCGACCTGGGAGCACTTCAACGAGCTCGATAAGAAGGGCTTGATGATGTACGGTCAGATGACCGCCGGCTCGTGGATATATATCGGCTCGCAGGGCATCGTGCAGGGCACCTACGAAACCTTCGTCGAGATGGGCCGCCAGCATTACAACGGCAGCCTGAAAGGCAAGTGGATACTCACCGCCGGTCTCGGCGGCATGGGCGGCGCGCAGCCGCTGGCCGCGTCGTTGGCCGGTGCGTGCTCGCTCAATATCGAATGCCAGCAGAGCCGTATCGATATGCGTCTGAAGACGCGCTACGTCGACGAGCAGGCCACCGATCTGGATGACGCGCTGGCGCGCATCGAAAAATATACAAAGGCGGGTGAGGCGAAATCGATCGCGTTGCTTGGCAACGCTGCCGACATCCTGCCGGAACTGGTCAAGCGCGGCGTGCGCCCCGATGCCGTCACCGACCAGACCAGCGCGCACGATCCGGTCAACGGTTACCTGCCGCAGGGCTGGACGGTGGAGCAGTGGTTCGAGCGCCGCAAGAGTGACCCCGACGGCACGCGCGATGCCGCCAAGCACTCCATGCGCACCCACGTCGAGGCCATGCTCGCCTTCCACGCGCAAGGCATCCCCACCTTCGACTACGGCAACAACATCCGCCAGATGGCCAAGGATGAAGGCCTCGCCAACGCGTTCGCGTTCCCCGGTTTCGTGCCGGCCTACGTGCGCCCGCTGTTTTGCCGCGGCATCGGCCCGTTCCGCTGGGTCGCGTTGTCCGGCGACCCGGAAGACATCTACAAGACCGACGCCAAGGTCAAGGAACTCATCCCCGACGACAAGCACCTGCACAACTGGCTCGACATGGCCAAGGAGCGCATCAGCTTCCAGGGCCTGCCAGCACGCATCTGCTGGGTCGGCCTTGGCCAACGCCACAAACTCGGTCTCGCCTTCAACGAGATGGTGCGCAACGGCGAGCTGAAAGCGCCGGTTGTCATCGGCCGCGATCATCTGGACAGCGGCAGCGTCGCCTCACCCAATCGCGAAACCGAAGCAATGAAGGACGGCAGCGACGCCGTCAGCGACTGGCCGCTGCTCAATGCCATGCTCAACACCGCTGGTGGTGCGACCTGGGTGTCGCTGCATCATGGTGGTGGCGTAGGCATGGGTTACTCGCAACACTCCGGCGTGGTGATCGTCTGCGACGGCACGCCGGAAGCGGACAAGCGCATTGCGCGCGTGCTGTGGAACGATCCGGGCACCGGCGTGATGCGGCATGCGGATGCGGGGTATGACGAGGCGATTGCGTGTGCGAAGGAGCAGGGGTTGAAGTTGCCGATGGTGTGAGTTTCATAAGCGATTTTTATGCGCATGACCTAATCGCATAGATTCTTAGCAATTCAACCTAAATCTTGGTAGCTGTCGATGACCAAACCAATCGGCGAAGGCATCTGCGTCCATTGCTTGAGGTACGTAGATAAGCTTACCTGGGATCATGTTTTCCCCGTTTCCTGGTATCCACATCGCACCTCCCCAGGCATTGAGATGTGGAAGATGCCCGCGTGCCATGAGTGCAATCATGCATACGGCAGGATGGAAGAGAATTTGCTGCTTCGCTTGGCTATGTGTGTCGACCCAGAGGCGCCCGCAACTAAGGAGATTGTTCAAAGAGCACTTCGCGCTGTCGATGCGGACGCTGGCAGAAATTACAAAGACAAGCTTCGACGCTACAAGAAGAGAGAAAGTATCCTCCGTAATATTTCGAGTGGCGACCAAATTAGCTCCGAGGGTATCTATCCACAACTCGGAGAAAGATGGGGGCGACCTGTTGATCAGCAATCGGCGATTTCCGTGAAGGCTGAAAGCTTTGCAAAGTTCGCTGAAAAAATCGTGCGGGGAATCGTCTTTATACAAGATGGCCATTTGATCGATGACCGATACCAAATCGTATTCGCCGCTTTGACGCCCGAAGGCGATCGTGAACTAGATAGTTCCTTTCGAGATCACGGTTCTATTCATGCTCTTGAGCCCGGTATAGTTGTAACCCGTATTGCGCCCGAATCAGATCCTTGTGTCGGAGCCTTTAGAATCGAGGTCTGGGGGCAGTTCCGAATGTTCGTTACAGTGCAGCTACGCGCATGACTGATTTTTGGTCAAAGGTACCTTTACTAAACGAGTTCCATAGTGAAGCGGATGTTGAGCTCCGGCTAGTGCAGCCGCTATTGCAAGCGCTTGGTTATGAGAGCGACGATATCGCGCCAAAGCACCCGGTTGTCTTTCACGAAGGAAGAGTCGGTAGAAGGCCCGAAGCAGACTTTGTGTGCTTCTGGGGATTGCTGCGCACGCGGGACAATTCGCTGCTCGTCATCGAGGCAAAGAAGCCTGGTGAGTCTATGGAGGACGCCAAAAAGCAGGGTGAGTCTTACGCTCAAAACTTGCGGGCGCCGCTTCTGTTGCTCACAGATGGCAAGACACTGGAACTTTGGCAGATGCAGATCACGTCGGAAAGCCAGTGCGTCCTAAATATACCGGTCACATCCTTGGCGTCCCAACAAGGTAACGTCGAGCGATTTTTAAACAAAGTCGCCGTCTACAACTACTGCAAGTCGCTTTCGTTCAAAACGATCGTCGAGGCTGCGGCTGATTTCGGCGGTTATGAAAAGGCCGAACTGAGACGAATGTTGCGCGCCGAGCCATCCATCGTGCGGACTCTGCGACGCGCAGAAACTACCCTTCAGGCCAACTCACTAGAGACGAGTCGCCTGCTAAGCGACTTTTCTTCCGGCGCAATTGTGATCGCGGCATCCGGCTACGGTAAGACGACGCTATGCAAGGATGTTTTCAAGCAGGCAATAGAAGAGCGTTGGTGTGGACATCATAAATCACTTCCATTTGATGTCCCCCTTCCTGACCTCGAGCAGTCGGGCGACTCGCTGGTAGCGTTCGTGCGAAAGCGTTTGTCGGCGCATCATTCTGGTGTAACCGCTACATCATTCGCTACGATGCTAAGCGACACTGGAGTGACCATCTTTTGCGATAGCTTTGACCGAATCACGGCACAGTTCCAAAAGAAGGTTACCGTCGAGTTTACAAATCTTCTCCGCGACTACCCCCGGATACAGCTTTTCATTTTTTCTCGAGCAGCGCTCAAGCCGAATGTGTCGCTGCCATTGCTTGAGCTTGAAAAACTGTCGGATGAGCAAGCTCTTGAACTTGAAAGGGTCATTCTGAGTGACGGAGATGCCCATAATTTCTCAATCATCGGCATGATGTCTTCAACGTTGCGGTCCCTCTGCGTCAATCCGCTGCTATTACGCCTGACTCTGGAGTATTGGAAGCGTGAGCGTGATTTTCCGCGAAAGATCGAGTTCCTATTTCAATCATGGATCGACACCGTCCTCGAAACCGAGCCGAGCGATCCCGTATCAAAGCTGCAGCGGGAACAAGCTCTTGTCGCATTGGCGGAGGCCACTACTACGGCTCCGATTAGTGGAGCCAAAGCCATTGCTCGATTGAGTGATCGAGGCATTCCGGCAGCGGTGCTCAACGAACTTATCCAATGCAACGCCGTCAGGATGACTGGGGAAGTCCTCGAGCTACAGCATGAAGGCCTGGCCGACTATTTGCGAGCTAAGGCTTTGGCCACTGCAAACGAGGCTGAGCTATCGCACGCAATCACGACGCTTACAGTTCCCCCAGATTCCTTCTTCCCAGTCTTGCTGATGGCACAGCTTCCTAGCCGTAACTTGCAGTCCGCGCTTTGGAAGCGCCTAACGTCAGCCCGCATCGGCATATATCTTGATGCCCTGCGTTATCGCTTTGACGTCTCCGATGAGCTTTCTCAGATGGACTTGGAAAGACTTTCCCAAGAATATCTGCACGATCTCATCGACGGCATCGAAGTTCCCCTCGCCGGATTTTTCCCCGAGATGCGCGCTTCGGTAACGAATATGCTGACCGGCGTTATAGATTCCACTCTTGCAGCGACAGGGTATGCCAGTGCTCAGCCTGGTTTCATTCAATATAAGCTGCATGCGCGGGAGCCCGGGGAGCCCCGTGTGATAGCTGGTGCACCGACATTTCCTGGCATCATCCGTGGAGTTAATCTCGATCTATCTCGCTACCGTATCGACAGCGCGCGCTTGCTTGGCATGACTTTGCTGCAGAATACATTGCAGGATGCAATCAATCACCTCGACATCAAAGGGGGACCAACATGGGCTGCCGAGCGGCTTATTGGGCGTGTGCGCTACCTTGTCGAGAATCATGGCGTAGCCGCAGAAATAACGGATGATTTAGATAAGTTGTACTCACTATTGAAGCCGTCAGAGAGCATTTGGATCGATGACGGCTCGTACTTTTGCAAAGAGAGATTTTCCATCCAATCGCTTCTGGATGACATCGCCACATTGCGGGTGGCTGGCGTAACTAAGCTCGAACCTTGGTGGTCCAATTTGGGATGGGACGACGACGCCTTAGTAGTGGATGAAGAAATCTACCGTCGCGTACTGGATGAAGAGCATCGACGGGTGCAAAAGGTTTATGCCGAAATTGTTGAGGCGTCTTTTCGTGGCATGAAAGCGGAGATGATATATTTTCCACTATTGCCGATTCGTTGGAAGTTGACCGTACATAGGCGTGATCGTCGCGAAGGGCTTTCGACCATCTATTTCCATTGGTTTCCGGTAGAGTCTTGGCAAGACGCGGGAGCGGATGTCTCTTTTTCGAGTGCTGGCCCGAGTGCGATGCCCGATTGGAAAGAAGTGCAAGAAGCACTCGTCAAGCTAGGACGCCCATCTACACGTATTCCTTCTTTTGGGGGATGGACGATGCATTTTCCTTACGATGGCACGATGCCTAATGGTTATTTCAGCGGAGCAACGTCTGTCACAAACGAGGTTTGTTCGTGGCTCGAGGATGACCTTAAGCATCTCTTTGAGGGACTACCTTCAAGCGATGGCGCGTTTTAGTTTTTGTGGTATCAGGAAAATGCCGCCGATGTTTCACTTCTGTGATGCGAGTGTATGAGCACGTCGTCGTGGGCGAACGCGTTGCATTGGTGGCTCAAGCATGTCCTAGGTAGTGTCGACGGCTTTTGCGCACGGGTTATCAAAAGGATGTCCGCACCCATCTTTCAGCGCCGGTGGTAGTTCGTGTGGCTGTTGTGGAATCTGAGTGACATTGAAGCGTTCGGCGACCTCGCTGCTTAGTTCATCCCTACGACTAAAGCCATAGATGCTTAAAGCGCGATTTGGCTCAATGACTGTCTCTAGGCACGCACCTAGAATTGCGAATAAGTCCGCGCGAATGAGTGTGAGCATCACCTCGTCGCGACTCCATCCAGGGCCACGTCGAGCCAGCTGAGGCGTGCCTCCGTGGGTGTACTTGTGAAGCCACTTTGATCGCCCGCCCTTCTGAAATCCGTCAACAATTACTTGTATCGGTGGAAATATTAGCGTCAGGTCTTTTGCCATATCTCGTAACAGCGGTAAGTCAGCCGCACTGTTCTCAACCGGAGTCGTTGGCAATGCTTGTATGCTTTCGCAGCTTGCCACATACATCAGCCAAAAAGCGGCAGTCGAAGCCTCAAGTAAGGGACGTAAGAGAGCGCCAGCAGTTCCGAACTCTTCTGCCTCAACCAATCTGATAAGACCAGAGTGATGCTCGTGTGCGAGATCGACAGCGCAACGGGCGAAGTTGGCCCTAAGTGAGGGCGCTGGCCCCTGCGGTAGCAGTACTCTCACTTGGTCATTTTGCGCTCTTGACTGCGAAGCGCGTTCTCGAATCGTACGAAGACATTCTTGATCCATTCTTGGCTCCGTACAGATTTTTTGTCGATCGCGTCCATTAATTACTAAAGTGCCGGGTTTAGTTGCGTGTGGCGAGTAAAGAGGTAGCAACTCTACTAACACGAAAAATTGCCACTATAGAAAAAACGGTCAGGCCGCCAAGAAGCGCCTCAAGCTGCCAGTATTTTTCTGGTACCCAAAAAGCTATCCAAGTAAAAAAACAAAGAACGAGGCTTGACCATAATGCTTCATTCAAATAAACAAGCAAATCCTTGAGATATTCAGATTCACGCAATCTGGTGAATGATTCATTACTCATAGAGAAGAGAAGGGCATTTAACGTTGCCATAAAACCAGAAAAAATTCCGCCTAAGGTAAGCAAGGCGGATTTATAACCATCTCCGCTGGGCATTTTCATGTCCAGAGCATAATGTGCGATTAACAACCCCCCTGTGCAGACGATGCCGCACATCCAAGGATAAAATCGCTCTCGCTGCAGCTCAGTCATTACAGGACATTTCTCCAGTTACTCCAAGCCCACGCTAGTGCGCGGAAACGCTCGTTCTGATCCAGACGCCTTCCTGGGCCAATCGTAATATGCGATTCAGTTACTAACTTTTCATCGAGAAGATCAACCACCTCAATGTGCCCGTCTGGCGTCTCACGGCCTGCGATTTGCGCGCTGGTCACCATATCGGTGTGCTGAATCATTTGGGTCAACGCATCTTTGACGCGCCCAGTCAGGCGTCGTTTACGCTCGGTGCCTACCGAAATAGTGATCTTTAGTTTCGCTCCGTCCAGATCCGCGCCTATCGCCGCGATGGTGCCTAGGCCTATACCTTGCTGACGATCTTTAGCTCGCATTTTGGTTAGATCTAACGCCATTTCAAAGCGCCGTACTTCATTAGCGGCCAAAAATCTACGCTGTGCATCGGGATCAAGTTTGATAGTTAACTCATAAGAATTGGCTTGATTTGCAGCATATGAGGAAAAGTACCCCGCCATAGCAGAGGGGCGCACTCCATAATGATTGTATTGCGTGATGAGCCATTTCTTCTGTGGGATATATAGGGCAGCAGTTTCCTCCCCGAAATATTCATCTGGGGCTAACGCAATGTCATTTACAGCAACGTCCTTGGATGCCTTGCCAGGCCCATGTGTATCTCGAAGCTTGACGAAATCAATGTAAGTTAGCTTTTCGCCCGAGGCATTTATCGGATCAGTTTTAACCCGATCAATCCGTACGCTGGAGGTAATAACTGTCCGAATTCTGTCTGAGATTCGGTGGTTGCTAATCGTATTGATCAGTGTTTCGAGAGGTACACTATTCGCTGTTTTCGATACCTTGAACGCATGGATGTAAATCTTAGCTGTGGTCATCGCTGTTCCCCTGTGGTCCTGCCATGGACGGGAGCCGGTGGTAGCCCTCCCCCTCGTCGCTAAGCCTACACCCACATTCGATGGGCCTCACTTCCAACGTGCGGCACGTCTCAAGCAGGGGATTCGGATAAGGCTCAGCGATCGAACGCTTCTCTGCCAGCAGCAGTAAGCCATGAAGTTTGATTTCACGGAAAAGGGGGCGGAGGCAATTAATTTGGGTTAATTCCCTCCATCCGCCCCTTTTCCCAAATAGGTTCACTTATCCACGCCTCCCTTGACTCCCCTCTATTGCAGTAGCAGACTCGATTCCAAGGAGCCTAGAAACTCCGTCGTACAGCGGTACCCACCTCCGATAAACCGGTGGGGTTTTTGTACCTACGTGTGTTGTAGGTGCAACCGACGCGATGCCTGCGTCGGGAGGGCGGCTAATACAACACCCGCAAGGGGAATACGCCCGCCGTCTGTACGCGGTTTCTAGCCTCCCGACTTCCCGTCCGGCGTCATGCCGTGGACGGGCACTTCGATGGAATCAGGAGGCGGCCATGTCAACGTTCGATTCGTATGATCGGGAAACGATGGGTTATTTTCTGCCGGAGAACAGCCAGCTCCGGCTGCAGAAACTGCACGAGTACGCTGAGTTTCTTTCGCATATCGCGCAACCGCGCACGCCGGACGTGCAGCAGGAATGGATCCCCGAGATCAATGTGGAGCAGGTGGCGATCTGCCTGGAATTGCTGGCGGAGCAGGTAGGGCTCGTGCTGGACGACCTCTCGTTTCCGGCCTACCGCTCCGAAAGCGACGCAGCGCCTGCGGCCAGCGCGACGCCTGAAGCCGCAGAGGCGATGCCCAGCGACGCGGCTGGCCGCTACCTCTTCGGCATGACCCTGGAGCAGGTCGATACGCTCAACCAGCTGATCGACATGATCGTAGCTCATGGCGATGTGGTGACCGCCAGCCATGACGCCGAGCTGGCCGACCACACGCTGTCGCTGCTGGGACATGCCATCTTCAGCGACGCGCGCGCGGTACGCGAGATCATCCGTCAGGTGGAATCGCAGAGGCTCAACCCACCGCGCAGTTCGCACACCGGCGTAAGCGAAGAGCAGGGTGTCTACCGCGTCGCGCGAAAACGGGCTCGCGTTCACTGGGTAAAGAACGCGAGCACAGGTCAGATTCACTAGAATCCTGGTAACTCCAGGTTCACTTACTGAGCTAAGTAAGCTGCGTGGGTCAGAGCCACTTACTCGACTTCTACGAGAATTTTCTGAGACGCGCGAATGAGCGCTGACCTGGTTGACTTGCACGTCTATTCGATTGACTGATGCCACAATACCGCTTCCGCCTGCTGCCCATAGCGGGCATCCGATTTTTTAGGTGAGTTGGGTCTTTGAAGGGGAACATGTATGAATGCGATTCAGAACAAGGAAGTTCCGTATGGTTGGTCGAGTGCGCTGATGCTGGCGATTGCCCTCTGCGCCATGCTCTCGACCGCCGCCCATGCTTTTGATGCTCAGCAAAGCGAACCAGCCAACACGACGATTAGTTTGACCCGCTCGGCTTGCTTCGGTGATTGCCCAAACTACACCGTAGTAATTCACGGCGACGGACAGGTGCGCTTCACCACGGATATATCGCCAGTCAGCGATGTCGATGCGATACATCGCCAATTCGCTCAGTCAAAGGGTGTGCTCGTACCTGGGACACATCAGGACCGCGTGCTTCCGCAATCAGTTGCAGATTTGCTCGCACAATTCCAGCGTATTGGGTTCTGGGGTTTGCAAGATCGCTATGAGGCGCGCGTGACCGACAATCCCACGCAAATCATCACGCTAGAAATAGGTGGCCGCCACAAGAAGGTCGTCGACTACGTGGGGACCGAGGCGGGTATGCCGCAGTCGGTGCGAGACTTGGAGGACTCGATCGACCGCGTAGCGGGCACGGCACGCTGGGTAGACGGCACTACCGCTCTTATTCCATGGTTGGTAGACCAGAAGTTCGATTTCCATTCAATGCAGGCGACCGAACTTGCTGTTGCCGGAGAAAGGGGTGCGGCTGATCAAGCCACTGTGCTGGCGCTGATCGATCGCGGCGCGCCGCTGAATCTTCCCGTCGCGGGCGATCCATCACCAATCGACGGCACGCCCAACCTTGAGCCAGGCGGCATCTTAATGATGCAGGCGGCAATCTTTCGCGGACATGTAGAGTTGTTTCGCCGTTTGGCTAAGGTCGGCTGGCTTGCCCGCTGGGGCAAAAATAATGCGGCTGAATCGTTTGCGATGAACGCAGCAGGCTGTTCGCCGGAATTGGTCGATGCGGCAGCCGCTGCAGGTGTCGATATCGACGCGGCACAGCGGCCGATAGCTAAAGCCGCTGCCTGGGAAGGGCAAAGTCGCACAGCGCTTAGTGAGCTTGCCGCCACGTATAGGTGCAACGGGAACGAAGACGCACAGCTTCAAACCGCCAAGCGTTTGTTGGCGCACGGCGCGAACCCCAATCATCGCGATAGCTTGGGCCGTACCGCGCTATACGGAGTTGAGAATCTACAGCTGCTCAACTTTTTGTTGGCCAGGGGAGCAGATGCCACTATCAAATCCAACGATGGGAAAAGCGTGATCTTTGGAAGTTGGGCCGACACAATCGTCTTGCGCTTGTTGCAAGCTGGAGCAAGCCCTGTCGGGCACTACGATGACGGCAAGACATTGGCGCAACAGACTGTATCGCGAGACATGCCGCAAGTTGCGAAGTGGTTGGCTGATCACCCTGAGTCATACCATCGATAAAAAATAACGGTGCCGAAAAAGGAGGCCGGTTCGTTTAATTTCGTTTTGTAAATCGCAACAAAAAGGCCAGGTTCACTTTCTTTTGGCACGGTCGAGCGAAACGCGGGGTAAAGGATATGTACTCTCAGGGAAAAGCACCGATGGGCGATCATCTTGAAATCATGAGGCGTGTGGGTAAGGTCCTGATCGTTGTAGGCCTCATCGACATCTGCTTCATGGTGTACTGCCTCGCCAATGGAAAGGGCTACTCGTCGAGCCTCAATATCTTTGCCTTGGTCGCCGGAATTTTCTTATGGCGCGGCAGCATGCGAGCAGCCCGCCTCGTGACGCGGTATTCGGCATTTGGTCTGGCCGGCGGCTTGGGCCTATGCCTGCTTCTGGTTCCTTTCATGCGTCCCGCGGGGTTATGGTTGGCGGAATTCAGGCTGAGTCCTTTGGTTACTTTGGCCTCCATAGCCATGATGGTGGTGATGTTGGGATTGCTACTGTGGACCTATCGCGAGATGCGTTCGCCGGCAGTCGTTGCGGGGCTGGTTGCGGCTAGCGAGGATTCGGCGGTCCCTGTCCGTTACTTCGTCATTGGTGCGCTGATCCCACTGTTCATCGCCGTAATTTTTCATTTCACGCTGCATGGCGATATCGGTGCGAAAGCCATCGAATTGGCCAAGGCGAAGTACGGAGACAGCTACCAATACAGCCCGACTTCCTTCAGTGAGGCAGGTAGCCACGCCTCGGTGACGCTCGATGCCTACAACAGTCACGAAATTAAATCGGTGACTGTCGGTTGGTAGCGACAAAGGGCTCGAACTAAGTGGGTCCGGGTCCCTTGATCGAATCCGACCCCGCGTGAGTTCGTATCGAGATCAGAGAATTTCCCCCCGTCCTTTCTTACCTGAGAACACGCATGTTGTCGAAGTCTCTTTGCCTGGTGTTGTTGGTCCTTTCCTTCTCCGCCAGTGCGGTCGTCATTCGCGACGATGTCGACGACGCGAAGTATCGGGTTGCGGATGCCGAACTGCCTGCACTCGCCGATATACCGACGGAAGGCCAAGGCGTGTTGATCGATCCGCGGTGGGTAATCACGGCGGCACATGCGGTGACATGGCAATCCGGCGGCATCAACGAGGTGACCATTAATCATGTCCCTCGGCATGTTGAACGCGTTGTGCTTTATCCGGGGTATCAGAAACTTCCTCAACCCCTTGTCGACAAGGCACTAAAAACCAATGACGCGACGCAGATCATCGCTTTCCTCTCAGCATCGAATGACGTCGCGTTGTTGAAATTGAGCGAGCCGGTCACTGATGTTGCCCCGATCGCCATCTACAGAAAAAACGAAGAACTGGGAAAGATCATCAAGATCGTGGGTAAAGGTGCGACTGGAACGGGAGCGAGCGGGCAGGTTGCCAGCGGTGCCCATCGCACGGCTCTCCGTCGTGCATTCAACAAGATCATTGGCGTTCAAGACCGATGGCTCTGCTACACATTCCATAAGCCGCCATCGGCATTGCCGCTGGAAGGGATATCGGGCGATGGCGACAGCGGCGGCCCCGTACTCATCCAGGTCAACGGCCAATGGCAAGTGGCTGGGCTGGTTTCCTGGAAACGTGGGAAAGACAATTCAATCCTTATGCACCCAGGCTTTTATGGCCAAACCAACTACAACGTCCGCCTGAGCCATTACGCGAAATGGATTGATAACGTCATCCTTACCGACAAAACACACAGCGGTAGTAGCACCGTGGATGGTGAGAACTGATTAGCGAAGGGTGTTAGGGATATTTTCCGCCTTACGTAATCCGGCGGTGCAGTCGAAGTTTCCTCAGCGTTCGATAGCGACTTTCTGCAATTCCACTTGTAGGCCTCAACTTTAGTATTTAATTGCCAGATTTGTGGTGCCTGATACGCTGGTTGGCATCGGGCTTTTGTAGGGACGCCCGATGACAATACACCGCAGGACATATGAGGTTACTCGGGAAGGGGCAACCTTACACTTTTAGCTCGAAACCTTAGATCGCGACCCCGTCTAAATTGCGGATACGCCTCCTAATTTTTGCGTAAATAGTAAATGGTGCTTGAGAGAATAGACTGCGACAGATTCAATGATCGCCACAGGTCGTGGCAGCGGGAAAACAGGAGTAGTCATTGAAAAGCATTTTCATCGTGAAAAGCGGTTGGTCGCGCCGGTTCGCTATCGTCGTATCAGTACTACTAGGTTGCGCTGGCGCCTGCAAAGCTTCGACGACTGCAGTGTTTCCAGATGGGTTTCTCCGATATCCACCGTACAACGCGTTTGATTTTGAAGCCACGCGTCTTGTTCCGGCCTCAGAGGGCGCCCTGACAATCTTTGAGATGTCGGACTCCGACATGAGGTATATCGGTGCTGGCGTTCGATGGATGTCCTACGCTGACTATGAGAAGAAGGAAGCCGAGGCCGACTATGACGGAGTTGAGGCTAAGTTGTGGTCGGAAGTTCAAGCGATGCGGGCGGCTCCAGACGGAGATGCGGCATATGCTGCGGGCAAATCTCTACCGGTAGCGATCCGCCTGTACATCGCAGGCGCCCTTGATTTTCACGTTGCCCATCCGGCTAAGGTAAATGCATCTCAGGACGGGTCGGTACAAGGAGCTCGGCCGGCGCCCGCTGTTGCGATGAATGCTGCACAAAGAGTGGCCTTAAATAGAGCCATCTCTCGTTTCCAGGCTATAGTGCAATTGCCCGTCGCTGAGGCGAATTATCGGGACGTGGCCGCCGCTTATATGTTGGGCAAGTCCTTGATACTTCGAGGATCGCCCGGAGATGAAGTCAAGGCGCAAAGCGCGTTCGTGCTCTGTCGAGATTTGGCGAAACGCGGTATGCGAGATCCGCTGGGATTGGCCGTTTCAAGTTTCGGTGAACAAGCCAGGCTTGAACGCGCGCTGGGCGACATTCCGTCAGCTGTCGCGCTTTATGCTGAGCAAGCAAGTTACCAGTCGAGCCAGGGCGTAGCGTCACTGAAGTGGGTGGCCCAGGCTCTTTATGCTGATCCAACATCGATGGCCAAAGCCGAGCGCCATCCTTTGGTGCAACGGCTTCTGGTTGATTACGCGCTGGCGATCAACGACAACGGCATCCTTGAAGATTTCATCTATAAGGACTACTCGACTCCGTCTACACACAGGCATGCATCACCCGCTCTCTACGACGTCGCCGGAATAGGACCAATTTTGGAGGCCGCGAAAAGCTGGCCTCTCGATGAGGTGGCAGCTCCCGATCATCTAGCCGCGCTTGCTTATCGATTCAATAATCTTGTCTTTGCACGGAAGCTTTTGGCAAGACAAAACAGCGCATTAGCTTGGTGGCTTCGTTCGAAATTAAGCCTCGCCGGTGGAGATCGGCCATCAGCAGAGCGCGCTCTGCTCGCCGCGCGAAAACTCACTGCTTCTGATAGTTTTCAAAATGCGTCAAGCGGATTGTCATCCTTCAATGCTGAGGGAATATGTCACGAACTCATACAGCTTGAGCGTGCGCGAAGCGAATTTCAGTTGGCGTTGAGTAACGGCCTTGCATGCGACAGGCAGGCTATTTACGTCGATAACATGGGTGAACTCAGCTACATCGCCAATGGAATTTTGACGACAGCTGAAGAGATAGCCTTTGTAAATTCTCATACGAAAGGTGATCAGAAGGATGGGGCAGGCGATGGCCTGAGGTCCGAATTGGCAACGCGACTCGTCAGAGAGGGGCATCTCCATCAGGCGCTTGAGTATGCCGAACACTATGGCGCCGCCTACACGGATGCCGCAGGGACGGATGGCCCGGAGAAACCAAGGAGCCAGTACGATCTGCTTCAAGAATACGTCGGTGCACAGGATCAGATAAAAAGCGGCGGTTCACAGGTCAAAAGGGCGCAGGCTTGGTATGTATCGGCCGTCTTGACGCGAGTCCATTTTGACTCAATCTTTGGCGGTGACTCTTACGCAGGTGAGCATGCAGCGGCTGGTTATCCTTTTCCCGCCGTCTCTCCAGCCGAAAAAAATCGCGTAAGAGCTGGAGCTCAAAAGCAACATCAGCGAGATACCCATTGGTACATCGCCTACGACGATGCGCTTGAAGCAGCGAAACTGGTTCAACCAAGATCACAAGCTTATGCGGCCATACTTTGCCATGCAGCGCATTGGATGCATCAGGCGCCAGCCGTTGGAGGGCATAAACCTGCTGCTGCGTTCGCCGCGACATATCGTCTGTACATCAAAAACGGCGCATACGTACCGTGGGGGAAAACGTTTGGTCAGGTATGCCCTCAACCCGATTTTCAGGAAAGAAAGGGGCAGATTCATTTTCCACTATTTGGATATGAGCCAGACGCCTTTATGCGATAAAAAGCGGGTAACTCCGGAGCGCACTTTTACGCCGACTTAGGGTGTCGACTTTGACTACAGTGTCGATGCAAATACGGCATACCAGGAAGGATGGCGTATGAGAATTTTGCTGTTTTTGGTATTGACCTTTGCGGCTCCGAATATTGCGCTGGCCGATCCCTGCATCGACAACATTCCGTCGAGGCTTCAGGCGGCTTTGCGGCAGCGGTTCACCGATGAGCGCTTACCCGTCGCTACCGATTCAGCCGAAGAGAATCAGCTAGCAGCCAAGAAAGAGGGGAAATGCCTTCTGGAAGCTCGCATGGATTTGGATGGCGATGGCCGCAAGGATTTTGTGCTGCTGATGCCCTCTGCGAAACACCCCAAAGAGTATCGGCTTGTCGTAGCGTTTCAGCGGTCTAATGGCTGGCATCTGATGACGATAGAAAAAGATTTGGGCTACGAATTCGCCACCCTTGCGATAGATCCCGCACCTCCTGGTCTCTATGTGCATACGGATGCTTTTGCGTTCGTTCCCTCACCTAGGGAAGTCGAAAGATTCCACGCTAAGCACAGTGGCTTTTATCTGGGCATTGTAGAGGGTGCGGCGGACGCTTATTTTCTGAATAAGGGACACTGGCTACACGTCCATTCGATTGATTGATGCCGCTTCGATTGCACGAGAAGGCCGTTTATGTTCCTGTTTCACGCGCGCTCACATGAGGGGACACAGTGTTTAAGCGTCTGCTTTTTTTGATCGTGTGCTTGAGCGTGGCTCGACTGTGCCCGGCAGAAGATTTCCGTCCGTTCGATGGTCCGCAGCCGGTTCTCGTCGCTATTGAAACGGACCCTTGGGCGATGGTGTTGGGTTCCGACTCGCCGAGGGTCGCTATCTACGAGAATGGCGATGTGATTTTTGTGCGGGGGAGCGGAGTCAGTGAAGCCTATTACTTCACTCGGCTGGCACCAAACGAACTCAACGGACTTTTACTACAAGCCAAGACGGCTCTTGTCGGCCAAGGACTGAAGCATCGCTACGACCTAGGCAGCGCGACGGATTTGCCTATGGCAAAGTTTTATTTCCATGACGGCGGTACTTCCGTGGCTACCGAGGTCTACGGTCTGGACTGCTTGCCACCCAACCGATTCCAGCGAAAATCCGGCTCGGGAATGCCACCACATTCTTTGCTGGATTTGAATAAATCGCTTTGCAGTCTAGATGTCGCCAACAGCAAAAAGTGGGTGCCGCGATACGTCGAAGTGATGATGTGGGACTATGGATATGCGCCAGGCCGTTCTGCTTTTTGGCCAAAGGATTGGCCAGGACTGAATTCGCCGCGAACGATCAAACGCGGCGACGCTTACTCGATCTTTTTGGATGGAACAATGCTCCCAAAATTGCAGTCTTTTCTGAGAGGCATCGGGCAAAAGAGTGCGACAGTGATCGACGGAAAAAAGATGGCTGTTTCCTATCGCTATCCCTTTCCGAGCGAGCCGATTTGGAGCAAGGCATTTCGGTCGATCGAATAGAAGGCAAAGAGCTATCGGGATCCTATTCGCTTATCCGCGCATGTCTTGACTCGCCTTCCTTGCAGAGTAGCAGACTCAATCCCAAGGAGCCTAGAAACTCCCCAAACAGCGGTACCCACCTCCGACAAACCGGTGGGTTTTTTGTGCCTGCATCTGTGGGCGCAGCCGACGTGACAACTGCGTCGGGAGGGCGGCGAATACAACACCCGAAAGGGGAATAAGCCCGCCGACTGTTTGCGGTTTCTAGCCTCCCGACTTCCCGTCCGGCATCATGCCGTGGACGGGCACTGCGATGGAATCAGGAGGCGGCCATGTCAACGTTCGATTCGGATGATCGGGACACGATGGGTTATTTTCTGCCAGAGGACAGCCAGCTCCGGCTGAAGAAGCTGCGCGAGTACGCCGAGTTTCTGTCGCATATAGCGCAGCCGCGCACGGCGGACGTGGCGCAGGAATGGATCCCCGAGATCAATGTGAGGCAGGTGGCGATCTGCCTGGAATTGCTGGCGGAGCAGGTGGGTCTCGTGCTGGACGACCTCTCGTTTCCGGCCTGCCGCTCCGAAAGCGAGGCGGCGCCTGCAGCCGACGCAAAGCCTGAAGCCGTGGAGGCGATGCCCAGCGACGCAGATGGATGCTACCTCTTCGGCATGACCCTTGAGCAGGTCGATACGCTCAACCAGCTGATCGACATGATCGTAGCCCATGGCGATGTAGTGACCGCCAGCCATGACGCCGAGCTAGCCGACCACACGCTATCGCTGCTGGGGAACGCCATCTTCGGCGACGCGCGCGCGGTGCGAGAGATCATCCGCCAGGTGGAATCGCAGCGGCTAGGGCCGGCGCGCGGTTCGCACACCGGCGTAAGCGAAGAGCAGGGCGTCTACCGTGTCGCGCGAAAACGCTTGGAAAGCGGGACGGGGAAGTTAAATCACCTCGTAAGCCAGCCCGGAACGAGCATGCGCTGCGTCCGCCCTGGGGTCTCGGGGGCCGCCTTTTTTCCGGTGATTTGTCCGGGTCGTTGAATTGCGCCAATATGTATCGCAATTGCATCGCATCAGGAGGTTTCATGAAGAGCGCGACTATTCCTTCGCTACGTGTGGAGCCGGTTCTGCGCCGCGCTGCGGAAGAAGTTCTGCGTGACGGAGAAAGTCTGTCCGGCTTTGTCGAGTCCGCATTGCGGGCGCAGATTCAGCAGCGGCAGCAGCAGGCTGCCTTCATCGCACGGGGACTGGCTTCCCGGGATCAGGCTAAGGCTACCGGGGTGTACTTTTCGTCGGCTGCCGTGATGAAAAAGCTGGAAGCGCGGCTGGCCAAGGCAAAGAAAACCTCGGCGTGAAGTTCAAGGTCCGTTTCACGGAGGAGGCGCTTGCCGACCTTGAACGGCTGTATGAGTTTGCCCTGACTCGCGACGACGGTGACTGGACCACGGCCGAGCGAGCACTGGCTGCTATCCGCAATGGCTTGGGCTTGTTGGAGACGTCCCCCTTCAGTTGCCGAAAGGCCGCGCCTGACAACACCTTCCTGCGCGAGTTGATCATTGCCTTCGGCGTATCCGGCTATGTTGCGCTGTTTGAAATCGATGATGGCAAAACCGTTACCGTGCTGGCGGTGCGGCACCAACGCGAAGACGATTACCATTGATTCTGGAACTAGCGGGGTCAGCCTACGTACCTTCCCTTTGTTCGACTCCTCCGTTCTGACGACACTCCAGGATTTTGATGGCCGCGATCATCGTGCTGGCGCTCCACCTCGCAATCATCGCGTTCAACCTCGCGGGTTGTGTGCTTATTCCGCTTGGCGCGTGGCTCGGCTGGCGTTGGGTGCGTGGGTTTCGGTGGCGGCTGGCGCACCTGCTCAGCCTCGCTGTCGTAGCGGTTCAAGCCATGCTGGGGCGCGCCTGTTTTCTGACCATCTGGCAGGACGAACTTTCCGGTACGGCGCATGTGCAGCCGTTGATCGAGCAATGGATGAACGGGCTGATCTACTGGCCATTGCCGCTGTGGGTATTTGCCGCCGCGTACGTCGCGGTGTTTGTGTATGTGATCGCGTTGTGGATATGGGTGCGGCCAAGAAAGTCGAGATCGGGAAAAGGTGTCGAGGACCATTTTCCAACACGATGAACGAATAGCGCGGGGCAGGTCCACTTAACTGAGTCATGTAAGCGTCCGCGTCTCTAGTAGGATCTGGCCAACTTAATTGGTGGAGACGACCTTGCAATGGCTTTCTAAGCATCGACGGAATTGGATCTTTCTAGCGACAGTTCTGGTCACGCCTTATGCCAACGCTCAAGCGATGGGCGGTAGCAATATAAGCACTTACATAGCTTCACCGTCCGACTCATGTATGACGAAGCTATGGAACGGGTTGTTACCTCTCGTGGCCAAAGATCACAGTTACATCAGCTTGGCTGATGTGGAACGCGTCACTGGTGTAAAGATGCAGCATGTCGTCCAAGTGGCACCGATGGATTCTATCGGTAGCTACGAAATGCATCGCCCCATGCTGCTTCATTCGTACGATCCTTGGATGCTCTCCGTCCGCGACGAAATTCAAGGCGAGCCGTCACCAGCCGAACCGAATAGCCGCAATTCTTCTTGGCAGGTTGCTCAAGGGCGGGCTACTGGCAGCCGAGGTTTCACCTCTGTTCTCGACATCGCTTGCAGTGGCATGGGCGCGCTCACCCTTGTCAAGGTTGAGGCAGATTTACAGACGGCAGGCTTCAAAGTGGCGGCGAAATCAACAAGGCCACTTCAACAATATGTGGAGATCTTCGCGAATCAGTGGGGTGATCAGATCCATGTCTATTACGAAGCTCCCGTGGACGTTGCCCCTGTCGTGACCTCGCTTCATATCGTTGGTAGGAATGTGCATTGAAGGGGCCAGCAAAAACATAGTTCAGAGTGGAGTTCTTTGAGGGCGATGTTGGAAAGTCGACTCTGCCCCCGGTTTCGGCGGCGAAGACCATGCGCACCTTTCTGACATGATTCGCAACCCTCTGATAATCTCGTGCGCTTGGAAGCCAAAGGGGATCACGATGGACTTGTGGAAGCAATGGAAGCGGTTGGCCGGTATGTCGCTGCTTATGGTTTTGGCAGGCTGTACGACGGCAGTTACAAGCAAGCAAATGCCGAGCGCCATGCAAAATGGCGCGCACCCACCACAGGTGACGCAACCGCCCACGCACAACATGCCGTTCGCGGGAATGGGTCGTACTACTTTCGTCTACTCGATCGATGACATTCATGCGTTCCTGACCAAGGTCAAGGCGGCGGAAGCGATCAACAGTCTGGTGCAGCGTTGCCTCGCCTATCCCGATCCGCCGAATAGTCACTGGTCGCACGCGACTGTCGTGGCCTATTGCCGCTACCACCTGCAGAAGGTGATCTCGTTCGCCGAGGCGCAGAAGCTCATCCAGACCGGACATGCCGCCGATCTCGACCACCAGCTTGAGCAGGATCTGCAGGCACAGCTCAGTGTACCCGCGGCACCGGGCGTGCTGGACCGTACCTATTACAACGCTTTCGACAATGGCTCGTTCGATGTCCGCTCGACGCTGGATGCCTGGAAGCGCGCGTCGCCATCCAGCGCGTTCGCCTATGCGGCCAGTGGCATGGCGTATGTGGCGATGGCTTCCGATGCACGCGGTGGGGCCTATATCCGTGATACACCTCAAAGCAACATCGACGCCATGGACCGCCTGCTGGCACAGGCCGACACCGACCTGCAGCGCGCGGTTGCCCTGAACCCCAAGGTCACGCCGGCCTATGTCTCGATGATCCATGCCGGCTCGATGAGTCTGGGTGATGACTACACGCTCAATGCCGCCAAACGCGGACTGGCGGCCGCGCCTGACAACTATTCGATCTACGGCGTGCTCAGTGGTGCGGCGGAGCCCAAATGGGGCGGCTCGCTGGAAGCCATGGATCGTGTTGCTGTCCAGGCGCAGGCTTACGTAAAACAAAATCCGTTGCTGGCGATCCTGCTTTCGGCGGGGCCTGCTTACAAGTATGACGTGTGCAACTGCGAATCGTCGGCCAATTGGTCGGCTTTTCCCGTGGTGTTCGACAACGTCGCCAGCACGTCGCTCCTGTCCAACGCCGGTTTTGCCGCCAGCGAAAACGGGCATCCCGAACTGGCGGTGATCTATCTGTCAGAGGTGATGCGTTTTCAGCCTGGCGCTTGGGGTGTGCGCCGGCGGCGTGACTTCGAACTTCCTGCCGTGGGCGAATCCGACATGGCGATGGAGGACGCCAACCGCCTCATCGCCGGCAATCCCCAGATTGCCGCCAACTACCGGCTGCGTGGCGACATCTACATGTCGCTGATGGACTACCCGTCTGCCGAAAAGGATCTCGAGCACGCACTGGCCATGGCTCCCGACGACATCGAGGTGCTTTCCTCATTGGGAAACCTCTACACCAACCAGACACACGAGTGGGACAAGGCGTGGGATATTGCTGATCGCATCATCCGCAAATACCCCGGCAGTCCAGGCGGGTGGGCCATGCGGGCGACCATTGTGGAGAATCAGCCGCGCGCCGATTTGAGTGCCACCTATCAGTATTTTGTAGATCACTTTGGCAACGACCCGATCATGCAGTGGCATATCAGCCGCATGCGTGAACTCCTCACCAAATCATCGCAACCGGTTCCGGCAAGTCTGACTCCGCAGCACCCCTAGGACGTGACTCTCGTGTCACCGGTATTGCCGATCTCTCCACTCGCCGCATCACGTTCCACCACGGACAAAGGAAAGACATGATCCGCTTGTCCGTTGCCATCCTCGTCGTCTGTTGCGGTCTCGTTTGATGCGAGATGTATAACCCGACCCGGGTCGGTCTATTAGGTAGTTAGGCCGCAATGACGAAAGCAAGCCAGCCGAGCTACACCGATAAAATTTGCCCTGTCTGTGGCGGCAGCACAGTAGTTCAGGCTGCCCCTGCATTGGGCACTCGGTCATCGAAGTTCCATTGCTCAAGTTGCGGCGCCCACTTAAAGGTCGGCTTTACGCCGCGGTTGCTTTGGGGCATCGCTATGGCGCCCATTGTTCCAGGAGGCGTACTTCTCTTGTACTGGCTACAACCGCACATCGGCTTGCCCCGTGTGGCAATGGCTGGGTTAACCGGCGGCTTCATCGGTCTTGCTGTCGCCTATACTTTCAGCTTAATTCGCAAAGTCATGGTCTTTCGCCCTTACCAAAAACAGCCCTAGACTCGTATGCTGAGGTTTGTGCCTAACCATTCGTTCAAGGCGGACGCCTCCGGCGCCGCTTAACTCCAGCGTTAGAGCCCGCATGTGAAGCCCGACGTTCAACCAAACAAGATTGTGGTTCTATCCGGCTCTGGTTTGAGTGCAGAGAGCGGCTTACCCACGTTCCGAGATTCCAATGGCCTATGGAACGAATATTCCTGGCACGAGGTTGCGAGCCCCGAGGGCTGGGAGACCCGCCCTGATGCTGTTCTCGCCTTCTACAACGAGCGCCGGCTAAAGGCATGGCATGCCTTGCCAAATTCAGCGCACGCCGCAATTGCTTGGCTAGAAGCGGCCTTTGACGTAGTTGTTATTACGCAGAACGTTGACGAGCTTCATGAGCGCGCCGGATCTAGTAATGTGATCCACCTTCATGGGCAGCTGGCGTATGCACGGAGCACATCGGGCAACCCCAAGCGGTATCGTATAGATGACGCCCCCATTTCGCTCGGCCAGCTCTGCGAGGATGGGACTCAACTCAGACCAGACATAGTTTGGTTTGGAGAAGAAACCCAGCATATGGAGGAGGCCCGGTTGCACATGGCCACTGCCGCAAAGGTTCTGGTGGTTGGCACATCCCTTACCGTGCACCCTGCTGCTTCCTTAGTTAAGGCCTCCCGTGGCAGAGCTGAGAAGGTACTTGTCTCGCTTGAAATGGAGAGAATTCCTTACGGGTTCAAGTTTCTGCGCGGCAACGCCACCAGCATCATTCCAAGCTTGGTCAAAGAGTGGCTCACGCGCAGTGGGGCGGGCTCTAACAATTCGTTCAAGGCGGACGCCTCCGGCGCCGCTTAACTCCAGCGTTAGGCACCAATGCGCCACCTCGGCAAATTGAGGCACACAATGAGTTCGAAACAAGATCGTTATGTTCTGCGCCTGGCTTGGTACGACGAGGAGCAATGGCAGCTACTTTGTGCGTTGGTACCCAATCGCGGCGAGCTCGATGACACGTACGAACAATGGCAGCAATCTGCACACCAAGCTATTCGCGAGATCGAGTCCAACGGACGTAAAGTGGAGCGTGTCTCTGTCGACGTGTTAGCCATGTCAGAATGGTGCCGTGAGCGTAATGTTTCGCTAACGGGGGCGGCGCGCGCCGAGTACGTAGCCCAATTGGCAAAAGCGCCTCGCGGCGGTTGTGCCTAACCAATCATTCGAGGCGGGCGCCTCCGGCTCCAGCGTTAGGCGTCAAGAGAAATGACCTCATCCATCGACAAACTCCATGATGCGTCTCTAGTTGCCGTTAACTTCGACTGGCAGGCACGCACATGCAGCTTCAATTTCTCGCACACCACATAAGCTTGAGCCGTTCACGGTCACTTTCTACAGCGTCACTGAGCTACTAATTCCCGCATCCTATCCTTGGGGTTCGTCGGTCTCAGTGTTGGAATTTCGCGAGAAAGGTGAGGGGCTTTACGAGCTTGCTATGCAGTCTGGCGACACAATCACGGTAGTGGCGCCTAACTGCTCGTTCAAGGCGGACGGCTGCGCCGCCGCTCAACTCCAGCGTTAGGTGGCAAATGAAGTCGACAGCATCGAAATGGAAAATTGCGGCTTTGATCCTAGTCACGTTGCCAACGGCTATTTGGCTCTCTCCAAAGAATCCAGATCTTCCCGTATCAAAGTTTGTGTATTTCCTTGGCTTTTTACCGCTTTTCATCGCAGCCGCCATGGAGCTTCAAAGTGAGTGGGAGGCTGTCTTAGACAAGTGGCGCAACCCCGAGTCTCATGTAAAAAATGACCAGAAAGGCAACAAAGTTTTTTATATTCTTTGTCTTACCCTTGCTGGCCTTGTGCTACTTATAATTTGCGTTGGCTCCATGCTGCACACCTAACATTTCGTTCAAGGCGGACGGCTTCGCTGCCGCTTAACTCCAGCGTTAGCCAACATGCGCATACTCGCCTTTATTGTCTTAGCCATCGTCTGTTCACAGACACTTGCATCGCCTTGCAGCGCAGTGAGTCAAAAGCTCACAACCGCGCAAAAGGTCGCATGGGCGCCTGTCTTGGCACAACAACTCAAGACCAGCTCGGCTTCGGTGCAGCAGGTCTTTTCTTTTGCCAATTGGCACATCATCTATGTCGAAACATTCGACTCCGATTCTCCTTTTCTGTTCCTCAAAGGCGAGCCTGTCCGCACTCACTTCGTAACAATATGGAGCGGTGCGGCCCGTCCAGCAGAAGAGCAAAGCATCAGGGCTTGGGCGATTCAGCACGCGCCAGGCATACCTCCCGAATTAGCCAGTTGTTTCGCTTGGCACGTTTCTAAAGCGCGTAACAGGTAAAGTTGGCGAACAACTCGTTCAAGGCGGACGGCGCCGCCGCCGCTTAAATCCAGCGTTAGGCCTCATTGGAGGAATCAGCAGTGATCAAGGAAGTTGGCGGAGTCCCCATACAACCCAAGCATCGGGCTACTTGCCATTGCGGCTCAGTGGAGCTGGAATTAGATCTCCCGGATGGCATCGTCAATCCGAGACGTTGTGACTGCTCCATTTGCAGGCGCAAAGGCGCTGTCGTAGCCTCCGTATCGCTGAGCGGCATCCGCATCGTCAAAGGAGCCGAGTACCTCAAGCTCTATCAGTTCAACACTCTCATAGCCAAGCACTACTTTTGCTCCAACTGCGGTATCTACACGCATCATCAACGCCGTTCAAATCCGGAGCAATATGGCTACAACGTTGGCTGCCTTGAGGGTGTCAATCCCTTAGCCATTCCAGATGTTCCCACAAATGACGGCGTCAACCATCCAGCGGATCGGCATGAGGCCTGACATCTCGTTCAAGGCGGACGCCTCCGGCGCCGCTTAACTCCAGCGTTAGGCCGCAGAAAAGTCCACGATGATCGAGTATCGAGTCACAAAGTACGATCCAGCCCTCCGCGATATCGGGGGCGCGTACGCTCTTCCCGAATGGTCTTCGTTTACCGACATCGGCTGCATGTTCAATGGATCACCGCTGTCTGAAGCTGAGTATTTGCAGGTTGAAAACGCCTACATCAGTTCTGCTCTTGAATTCCTTTGCGAGTCCGGTGTTTCTTCACTGGCAGTTCGCGAACTCGAGAATCATCGCGGGGCACAGCTAACATTCGGCGAGGGTTCAACCCTGTCGCTAGAGCAGCTCAAAACCGCACTCCCCCGCGTACTAAGAGAGGAATTTTGGTGCAAGTTTGAGGGGCCAGATTCGTTCATACATATCGGGTACGACTACTATATGTACGTTGGCGTGCCGACACCTTGCTCCAAGGCGGAGCAAGTAGCTGCCGGTATCGGCCTGTTCGTAGAGCCGTTCAAGTCGCCATACGGTGGCTTGGTTGCGGCCTAGCAATTCGTTCAAGGCGGACGCCTCCGGTGCCGCTTAACTCCAGCGTTAGAGCTCATGATTGACGCACAGGCACGATCCAAACTTGCAGAGCTTTCGCGTTCATTGGTCGCGGGGCTCATCACGAACTATCAGTTTGACGATCGCATTCCGAGATCAAGCGATCCCGCAATTCGTGAAATTTACAACAAGGCTTTCTGGCTCATGTACTGCGATTTGCGTCAGTACCACCTCAAAGGGCGCGATCGGCTTTCTCCGCAAGTACGCGAAGTCGCTGCACGCTGCATCCTCTTTCTCAAGTCGGGGCTTCCATACGGTTGGCCTGTTCTCTCACAGCCTGCAGCTGTTCTGCTCACCATAGCCAATTTGTTCACACTGGGCATTGCCGGCAGGATTTACTCGCATCGGGCCACTCGCGGTCGCGACATTTCCTATTGGCCATTTCTTTCAGGCGAGCAATACTCAGCGACGTTACGTTCACCGGCCTATCTATCGGACAATGAGTTCTAACTAGTCGTTCAAGGCGGACGGGCTTCGCCGCCGCTTAACTCCAGCGTTAAATCTCAGGGGAATGGCTGCTTTGCGGCATGAATTATTAGCATGCGACCGGCCGTTGTTGGCCGATGGTTGCCCTTGCGGTGCTGGTGACAGCCGTGCAAGCTGCGACGAGCAGAGGTCGACCCGAAGCGGACATCTGGGCGCCTCGCATCAGATATGAGGAGTCCCCTCATATACAAGGAGGTCCATCCGAATGGTGGTTTACTCGCGATGGACAGAACCAACGATGATGCCGTTCGAATCCATCACGAACCATACTTCCTCGCTGCCGTTCTCATGGCGCACTAGATATTTGTCCCATCCCTGGGGTGTCACGCCAGTGAACTCATGCGACGTCGTTGGGCCAAGCTGCTTCTGGTGCTCCTGATAGCGTGCCATCTGCTGACGCATCACCTGGGCCAGTGCCGGGCCTATACGTGGTGAATTTGGATCATGATTGAGCACGATCTGAAACGCCTGCTCACTGCCGGGGAACGGCTGTTGGGCCTTCACTCTTGCATCCAGCGCCACGGCGATTTCCTGTGCCTTGACGGCATCAATGCGCGGTGCAGTGGTATCACGGCCGCCCTGATGTAGTACGAGCGCAGTGGCCTGTCCTTGCGGACTCTGCACAAAACTGATGCTCGCCTTAACCATCGTGGCGAAGAACTCCGTATCGCTGCTCGCATAGATCGGAACCGGCTCCTGCCCGAGTATTTGAGTGACAAGGTGCGATCCATCCACCTTGACGGACATGGCTCCATACGGAGCAGAGAGTAGATAGGAGCCTGTATAACTCGCCAGCACGGCAGGACTTACATTGACTTGATTGACTGATGATTCATTCGGTACACCCGGCGGCGTCACTTGTGCAGCAAACGCCGCCATGCCCACCGAAGCAACGATCATCGCGAGCGCCGTGAGGCGTGCCCATTTCCCTGGTTTCAGCAACATGATTTTGATCCTCTGCTCTAGAAATGATCCGGACTCCGCCATGGCAGCCACGGCACCGATGTAACTGGATTGGTTCTGACCAACTTGTATCAGTGTTTCGCAGTACTGCGTCATCTCCTGTCCGCTACGCAGCACGCGCGCATCGCAATCCACCTCGATGGCGCGGCGAAGACGGTGCAGTTGCCACCACAACGGCAGGTTCCAGGGCATGACGATCAGCAGGCACAACGCGACGGTGAGCATCTGCGGATCGCGTGCATCCAGGTGGGATTGCTCATGCGCAAGCACGGATTGCTGGTGAGTAGCGGATTCCTGCAGCAGCCACGCCGGCACCACGATGCAGGGGCGCAGCAAGCCGACCACCGCGGGCCCCACGTCCGACGCGATCAGCACCGGTGTATGACCCAGTTTGCCTTTTGCCCAGCGTCGCTTTCGCGCATATAGCAGGCATCCGCTGAGCGTCAGCGCCACCAGCATCAGCAGCGAAGCACCCAGCCAGATAGCGTGAAACAAACTGTCGAAGCGATGAGGTTGCGCGCGCAGTTCCAGCATGCCCAGGTCGTACATGGCGGCCGGCATATGAACCGAGGTGGCTTCGCGCAGCACGATTGGCTTGGGCACATCCACTGGCTTGATCAGCGCCGGTACCTGCACCGTCACGGATGAAATGATCAACGGCAGTGCAATCGATGCGACGATCGTCATCAGCCAGATCCATCGTTGCGAAGAGACGCGCTGCCTGGCGGCGTGCTCGGCAATCAGCGCGGCAATGCTGAGCAGTACGCCGATCACCAACACATAGATCATCATGGCAAACATCACGGCTTTTCCTTGCCTGACTTATCAGCCAGCAACTGGCGCATGCGCTTGATCTGCTCGGGACTCAATTTCTGGTCCGACACCAGGTGCGAGAACAGCAACTCCGCCGAGCCCTTGAACAGCTTGTCGGTGAGGTGCTGCAAGGCATTCTTGCGCGCTACTTGCTGTTTCGCGCTGGCAAAGTAGCGATGGCCGCGGCCCTCTTCGTCATGCCCCACGTAGCCCTTGGCTTCCAGGGTGCGAAGTACGGTAAGCACCGTGGTGTAGGCAAGCGGGTCGCTCAAGCGATCTCGCACTTCGGCGACCACCGAGGGGCCGTGATCCCATAGCACCTGCATGACATCCGCTTCCCGGTCGGTAAGCGCAATCTTCATCACAACTACCTCGTCTACTATGGTTATAGTAGATGGTGCGCTCTTCAATTCCAGATTGTCAACTACATCTATAGTAGATGCCAGCAGGATCAGGCTCTTGCGGTACGGTGCAGTGATTCACGCCGCTGCCAACGATCCCACCTCTGGGACTTCTGAGCTTCCGAATACTGGATTCGAGTTCGGCGCTTCATATGCCAATCCAGAACGGGGGCAGGTTCACTTAGTAAAGTACGGAAGTGAATCTGAGGTGGCCCGGGTTTCCGACCGCGGGGAGTACGGGCTAGGACAGGGATGCGCCATGGATTCGCCATAAACGTCTGCCAGATTGCGGGTGTTTCCCAAACTGTAGTTAGAGTGCCATTTCTTTGAGAGCGACGCCTTGATAAGTCGACTTTGACTACGGTCTCCAGACCCCGGTTTCCACTCACACACATTGAGGCCTATACATGGAAGTAGCCACGCCACTCGTTTTTCCGCGCGGAATCGCGCGCGCACGCTCCGCATGGATGCTTGCCGTGCTGGCGTTGCCCACGCTGTGGCTAGCCGCGTGTGCCAGCATGTCGGCGGCAGGTTCGGACTGTGCCACCGGGCAGGCGGAATGCACCACCAGGGCCAAGGTTGTCGTCGATGCGGACGAATGGAAGAACGCCGGCGATCCCCGTGGGCTGATGGTGCTCATCCAGTCGAACCTCGATCGCGTGTCGGCGGGCCAATCCGTTTGGCCGACACCGAAAGGCGTCGTGCCCGATGGCCGCCTGCAAATCGTCGATGCGTACGCCGATTTTCTGCACGGTGATTTCGGCGGAATGGATGCAGCGATTGCTAAAGCCGAACAAGCTGCCGACGTGTTTCGGCCGGAGTTTCCCGGACAGCATGCTTACGACTGGAAGGCCAACAACGCCGAATTCCATGCAAGCTTCCTTGTTGCCACGCATAGCTCGTCGCCACTGGTCCGTCTTTACGCCGCACTGCGCGACGTGGATGGCAGCTTGTTCAGTACGCTAGGCAATCCGTTCGATCGCACAGGCCCACAGATGTACGTGACGGCCTCCCCATTGAACGGAGCATGGGTGCGCCTACCTTGCCGCACGGTGATCGGGCGCGTGCCGCAATTCGTCACGGCAACCGATGTGCTCAAGGCGCTGGGCGGCCCTGTACTCGACTGCTCCGTCGATGGCCCGGTCAATTACGCAAAAGACGAATCGCTCGCCCTTCATCCCGAACGTTTGAGTCCGCACGTCGCACCGCCGCCAGCCATGCGTGAAGTTACGGGCTCGCCTGGCGCATCTGCTGCACCGCCGCCACCCGACAGCCGCGATGCGGCGCTCGCCGAAATGGACACGCATCCGCAACAGGCTGCGCCCATCCTCGAACACGCTTCCCATGTGGACGCACAGGGCGAACTCGACTACGTGCTGTTCCTGCATACCTTCGAGCCGCAGACGCCCACACGCGATGCAACCATCCGCGCCCTGCAAAGCGACTTGTACACGAAGGCGATGGCATCGCCAGGCAAGGTTGGCGACTTTCCCCTCACGCCCTACGACGGATCTGACGATTCGCTGTTGAACATTATCAGGCTGGCCTCCGAAGCCGGCATAACGAATAGCGCGGACTACGACATCCCTTGCCCGTTCCTGACCGCGCATCCCGCGCTTATTGCTGCAACGGAGCCGTACTACGGCAGCAATCGCGACAATTTCATGCCCCGTTCGAACTGCGGCGATGGCGATTACGCCCGCATGGGGTTCCCCGCCAAGGCTGTGGCTACTTTTGAAGCGGCTTCCACCCAAGCTGACGGGAACTTCATCGACACATTCCAAGGCACGATGGTGTACGGACTTGAAGCTGGACAAAACGCGGCCAACACATCAATGAGGATCAATCCGCAGGCCATGTTGTCTTCGACAAAGGACTACCCGTCCCCTAGCTTCGACTACCCATACCAAGTCTGGGGTTATACCAGCCTCAACAATTACGTCGTCAGTCTGCGCCTACGCAAGCTTTACCTTACCGCCCGCGATCAGCTCGCCACGTACTACCGGAAGCACATGCAGCTCAATCGCGCCGACAGCGAGCAGGCCGCAAAGGTCACCCTATTTCAGGCGACGTTCGGCGGCAACTGCGGTGGCGATGTTCCTGCGACATCGTTGCGAAGGATGTTGTTGGAGCATGCATCGCTGCATGACATCACGCAGCAACTGGGCACCGACGACAACGCAGGCGCGGCGGAAGTTGATGCCTGCTCCCGATACGCCGGCCTCGACCCATTGCTGCTGGTTGCGGTTGCCGACCCCGCGGCTTTTTCGCTGGTCATGCAGCACGAGCCAGACATCAACAAGCGCAACGCCATCGGCAAGACGGCGCTGATGGAAGCCGCCCAGTTCGACCAGCCCCGCATTGTGGATCTGCTGCTGGAGCATCGCGCCTCTGTCAACGCAACGACTTGGGGTACCCAAGACGGGTTCACTCCACAACTCGGCGATGACGCACGCACCGCCCTGATGTACGCGGCGGCCAACGGCTCGCTGAAACTGATCAAGGCATTGCTGGCCGTCGGCGCCGACCCGTACCAAGCCGACACCAAAGGCTATCGCGCCATCGACTACATGCTGGGCTACGGCCCGGCGCCGCCGAACCCGCATTTGAGCGAGCGCCAGCGTAAGCAAGCCGCGCAATGGCTTTTCTGATGCGCGTCCAAATAGGGGGACAGAGGTAATTAAACGTGGATAACTACCTCCGTCCCCTTTGATTTGGCTACCTGTTGCCTGGGATGAAGAGCGTCACCGGCAGCACGTGCTAAAACTGAAAACAGAGCCGCCTGCATTGACTGTCAGCTGATTGAAGCCATCACTCGCGCGACTGCGCCACTACGCTGCCGTCGGTTGGGTCGACCAGCAGGTTGATGTCGCTGCCTTGCGGTGATTTGGCGGCGACGCTCCACAGGCCGTCATCGAATTTGACGTCAGTGAAGTTCTGGTAGCCGGCCGTTGCCAGCTTGGCTTTGACTTCGTCCGCGTTGAGGGCAGACGGCGCATCGGCTGGATAGACTCTGCCGGTGACCGGGCCGACGGCCAACTTGGACCATTGCTTGTTGCCGCCGCGGGCCTTGGTGCGCCAGACGCCATCCTTGAACGCCAGGCCTTCGACTTCTTTGTAACCGGCGTTGGCGATGGACGTTTCGATGGCGTCCTGGGTCAGCGCGCCGCTGGCTGGAGTCGCCCATGTCACGGTGGTGGCCGTCATCTGGGTGGCGGCGGCCGGCGCCGGTGCGTTTTGCGCCATAGAGGCACTGCAAACCGACAATCCCAGCAAGAGAGGAAGCATGCGCTTGTTCATGGTGAAGTCCTTCTGTTCAACGAAGTTTGGGAGGCCAGCTTGCGCAGGCGCCCTGCAAACCGGCGTGAACGGGCGAATTCCGTTTAGCCCCGACTCAGGCCGCCGCAAGGGGACCTCCGTGCCAGAGGACGCTACGGCGTAAAATGAAGGGGTAGTTCAGGTTCATTTAATTTGGTTTTGGAAATGAACCTGACCGCATTGTTCATTGTTCGGAGCGCGGCTTACTGCCGGCGTCGCCCTCGCTTCAACCAAACGGTGGCTGCCCTTTGTCCATGAGGCAGGATCGCATCGAACTAGCGATCACGATTCATCCGTCGAATTTGACCACGTCCTTGAAGATCAGTTGACCCCAGCTATTTCCGCGCGCCTGCACAAGCAGTCCGCCTTCCGAAAGGCTGCCAAGTTGGATCGGTGCGAAACCGAGACTTTCCGCAAGCGCTCCAATCTCCGCTGCGTCGCCGTCATCGTCGCTGGCCAGGAACACGACTCTCCTGCCGCCATGGTCAGCCGGATCTTGCTCAAGGACGGCCGCGGCCAAATGGTTGAAGCCCTTGACCAGTCTTGCACCAGTGAACGCCTGCGCGACGACCTTGGAAGAAGGTTGTCCCCTCAGTTCATCTGACTAGCTCGAGCGATGGCATCTAGCAGATCATGGCTATCGAACGGTTTTATGAGCAATGGCATCGCTCGTATTCGAGGCGAATCAATATTCGCCAGCGTCAGTCCTGTGATCGGAACGAAGGGGATACTTAGTTCTTCCAATAATTCGATCAATGGCAATGCTTGATCGCCAGCGAGATCAATATCCACGACCGCGCAATCGCAGAGTGTTTCTTTGACCAGAGCCATCCCGTCAAGCAAATTGTTGGCGGTGCCGACGATCGTACCGCCCTTTTGCTTCAAGACATCCGCCAGAAGGTTTCGGATCGCGACATCGTCTTCCACAATGACAAGGCGTATAAGTTCCATAGTGTATTCCCCAGCAACCTATTGGCCCCATCATACGCCCGTCCAGATTCGAGACCTTGCAGAGTTAGGAGGCCTGGTGTGCTTTGTGAACTTCAGTCGACGTCACGACTGACATAAAGATCCCAACACCTCGGGCATAGCCGCGAAGTGACCTCCCACACGTGCAAGTCGTTCAGGCGAATCACTGTAGGTGCGAATCGGATTGGTCCGGCGATCTTCTTCGGCTCGAGCCCGCGTGGTGCGACTTCCAGAAAGACACGTCCGGACTCTCATTACGCCGAAAGCTATACAACGAGTACGGCATGCCTTCAAAAACCTTTCAGCGCCGACCGGCTTCTGGCGGCAAACGACGAGCCAGGCGTGCTACTGAGATGGATCGTTTGATATCTTCTCAGCTGCTCGAGTCGACGCATGTCTAAGCGACGCCTTTTGCCCGGTGGTCGAACATGCGCCATTGACCGTCAACGCCCTCGACGGTGATCAGAGAGTCATTGCCCTGTTGATGCGCCTTCAGAGCAGAGCTGACTGCAAACCGAAGTGCGTCATGGCGGCTTTTGAATTCTGGATTACCATCATTGCTCACCTCCACAGACCATTCGCCGCTATGCAACGGCGCATACGGAATATCGAAGATGATCATAAATACCCATAGGCGGTTGGATCATCTGAAGCGTGGCCTTATTGCCGTGACTACACTGTAAAAGTCGACGACGGCTCGTAGCCAACTTTTGTGTCAGCCTTTGCTCATCTCGTGACGACTCTTTTCGCTGAGTTCGACGCCGTACTTCTTCGCAGCTGCCTGGATGCGTTTCCATGCCTCATCTTTTTCTTCAGCGCTTGCGCCTTCGACTTGGTTAAAACGCGCGACGGCATTGCGCACATGCGCGGCGTCTTCAAGAGGTTCCTTGCGCTGTCTGGGAAACGCGAAGTGACTCTCTGTTAGGTCGTCGCGTTTTTCCGTGTCGATTTTTGCCATGTCGTTTCTCTTTTCATGCTGATTATTGGAATTTCGCAGTGGAGATGGAGTTTTCACCATCAAAGCCTACTCAAGAGCGACTTTGACCGAGAAACTACTGTGGCCCTCACGCATGCATTTCTTGCGTGAAGTGGTTGCTACGTTGTGTGAGGGACTTCCAGCGAGGCTTGATGCAAACGCGGTCTGAAGCTGAAAATTCTCAGGCTGTTCACGTCGATGAAAGCATCGTGCGAGAGAACATAAGGAGGCCTTGCATGCTGCAACTCAATCCGCCCCTACCGATGAACACACCCAAAGGCGAAGGATTTGCCCACATCCTTATCGACTATGGCCCGGAATCTGATCTCTATTGGACTGTTTTGATCACGGCGACAGGTGAGATATGGACGTTTGCCAATCGTCATGTGCGCGCGTCAAAGAACATCACACTGGGGCGAACAGATCCTGCCATGCCTCAGGCGTATGGCTCCGACCCCGTTCCGATGCGTCCCCGTGGCGTAGAGAACCAGGAACGATCATGAGCCTTCAGGCGGTGATGCCTTTCATCATGCATCTGACATGACGAGATTGAAGCACCAACTACAGGCCTGACGCTTGCCTACCACCGGTTCGCGCAAAGTGGTCTACGTTGCCCTCGCCGGTAATCTGATGATCGCCATCGCCAAGTTTGTGGCGGCAGGGATATCCGGCAGCTCGGCAATGCTTAGCGAAGGGGTGCATTCCCTGGTCGATACCGTCAACGAACTGTTGCTTCTGTACGGCTTGCACCGCGCGCAGATGCCGCCGGATCGCACGCATCCATTCGGTCACGGTCGTGAGCTGTATTTCTGGAGTTTCATCGTCGCGTTGCTGGTACTTGCACTGGGTGCAGGTGCATCGCTCTACGAGGGAGTGATGCACATACGCCAGCCTGAGCCCATTACTCACCCGTCATTGAATTACGGCGTAATTGCCGTGTCGCTGCTTTTTGAAGGAAGTTCCTGGTATGTGGCACTCCGCGAGTTTCGTTTGCACAAGGGGCGAATGGGTTACTTCGAAGCCTTTCGTCGGAGCAAAGACCCCAGCACGTTCACCGTGCTGCTGGAAGATAGCGCGGCATTGCTCGGCCTGATCGTAGCCTTGGCAGGTCTTGCCGGCGCGCAACTGCTCAACCTGCCCGTGCTCGACGGTGTGGCATCGATCGGCATTGCATGCGTGCTCGCTGTTTCAGCTTCGCTGCTGGCGCGTGAGACCAAGGGGCTGTTGATCGGTGAAGCCGCGCATCCGGTGGTAGCCGATTCCATTCTTGCGATTGCCGCGGGCGATGCCGATGTGCGCTGTGCCAACGGCGTAATGACCGTGCAGATGGGGCCAAACCAGGTGGTAGCTGCACTCAGTGCCGAGTTCGAGGACGCGTTGACCACGCCGCAGATCGAGGACTGCATCAACCGTATCGAGAGGCAGGCCAAGATCGCACATCCGGAAATCACCTCTCTTTTCGTCAAGCCCCAGACTGCACAAACCTGGCGTGAGCGGCGCGACGCGATCGAACACAATTCAGATAACGCGGAATCCTAGATTTGCTGACAGTAGTCTGCGTCTACGTTTCATCATCCCACGACGCCTCCCTCCCTAATCTCGATTTCCCTTAGTCAGCTGCAAGGGCAAATGGATCATGGACAAGAAGGGCTCGAAAGAATCCAAGTCACTCACCGCATTCGGAATGAACTGCACGCTAAAGCAAGGGCCGGAGGAGTCTTCCACCCAGAAGCTGTTGGACCAGATTCTGCACGCACTGACTCCGTACGGTGTAGGGGTATCCCATGCCCGCGTTGCGGATTACGTCGTCAAACCTGGCGTCAAGGCTGACGAGGGTAGTGGCGATGAGTGGCCCGCTCTGCGCAGCAAGGTGCTCGATGCGAACATTCTTGTCCTCGCCTCACCGATCTGGATGGGTCAACCTTCCAGCGTGGCCAAGCGCGTGTTGGAGCGGATGGACGCCTTTCTCGATGAGATCGACAAGCAAGGTCGCTACCCCACGTTCGGCCGTGTCGCCATCGTCGCCGTCGTTGGCAATGAAGACGGCGCACACCATGTCACAGCCGAACTCTACCAGGCACTCGCCGATGTCGGCTTTACCATTCCGGGTGGCAGCTCTGCATACTGGGTCGGTGAAGCCATGGGCAGTGTCAATTACAAAGATCTGGCTCGCACGCCACCCAAACTCGCCAGTACGATCAAGACATTGGCATGTAATGCGGCGCACCTCGCGGCACTATTGAAAAATAGTCCCTACCCAGCGCCTGGTTGATCGCAGTACGCCGCCCTCTCAAAAATACATTACTGACAGCCTCCCAGCCATGCTAAGTATCGAGAGGATCCTCCGAGATGCGCAAACTGATCTTGCAAATGCAGGTGTCCGTCGACGGCTATGTCGGACAGGCCGGTCGTGAGCCCGGCTGGCAGCTCTGGGACTGGGGTGACAAATGCCCTTGGGACGAGAAGCTTCGGGCGGAATTCAATCGATTTTTCGAGGAGGCCGACACCATCCTTCTCAGCCGCAAGATTGTGGAAGGTGGCTACATCGATCATTGGTCCGAAACAGCCCGCAAGCATCCGAGAGCTGCGACGTTCGCGTTCGCACAGCGCATCATGGATGCGCGGAAAATAATCTTCTCAAATATCCTGAAAGCCTCGCCTTGGCCGGAGGCAGAACTTGCTTACAAACCCCTCGTCGAGGAAGTCGACTACCTCAAGGCCCAGCCGGGCAAGAATATCGTCGCCTTTGGGGGAGCGGGTTTTGCCTCTTCACTGATCACCGCGGATCTGATCGATGAATTTCAGTTTTATACCAATCCGATCGCACTGCATGAGGGCATCTCGATCTTCGCGAAGAAGAGTGTCGATCAGGATTTTGAACTGATCGGCAGCAACCCATACGCCTGCGGCATGGTGGTAACGAAGTATGTTCCACGTGGATGCGTCCGATAGTCGGCTTCGCCTTCTCGACAAATTCGTTGGCTCCTGGAATTTCGAAAGTTGGTTTGACCAACTAAGGCGTCATCTTCTGCCTTCACCATCACTTTGGTCAGACGAATTTGCCGGCAGCAGCGTCATGCGGAATTGACCACCCGAAATACACCTCCACGCCCGTAATTTTGCCGTGTTTCACGGTCAACAATTCGGTGTTCCTGAAGCGCTTTCCATCCGTCATGCGACTCTCGTAGATCACGAAAGCCCGCTCTCCATTCACCACGAGGTGCTGTAGATCAATCGCAGCGGTATTGTTGCTGTTTGGCCAACACCGATTGAAATAGGTCTGCCTGTCGATTCTGTTGTCTAGCGGACTGGTGAAGTAAAAGTCCTCACTGATGAGCGACTCAATCGTCGGTCTGTCCTTGTCGGGATAGCTCTTGAAGTAAGAGCGAACGATTCTCGCGATTTCTTCTTGCCTGTTCATCATCTCCTGTCCTTTCGATGGTTTGAGACCCAGTACGAAATTCTGGGGCACGTCAGGATACGAGCAGTGTTTGATGGGAGGTGGATCAAAATTCGACAAAAATCGCCGTGCGAACTGGCTCAATTTTGGATGAAACTCAACGGCAATTTTTTACCTCGTTAGCTCTTTGATATCTTGGCTTTCTTCACTGAAGTTTTGGCTACCTTTGCGGCTCTTGGTGCGCGGGTAATCAAAAGACTTTCAGTAGTGACACCACGGCGTTTCAATGCCGCCACAAACCAGAGTGGCTGACGGCCACGGCCGGACCAGTTCCGAGAAGGATCTGATGGGTTCCGGTATTTGGCTGCAACGGTTCTTTTCGTGCCGGCCGTTTTTTTTCTGCCACGCGTTGGGTAGACCTAAATTAATGTCAGGCCACTGATAGTCAGCAATGCATCAACCTTTTTCCGAACATCCTGGATCAGATTCACGCGCGCCTCTTTCATCCTTGATTGCGCTTCGGCGATGACAGCCTGCAGTTCTTTCGGCGAGAGATTTTTTAAATTGACTGCCATGGACGTGCCTGATATTGGGACTTTAACGAGTCTATGCCGAGTTATGCCATGGACAAAATGTGATTGTTTCTGGCGAAGCAATCCTTTAAGTCGAAATCACTCATTTCAAAATAGCGCTGCGTCCAGTAGCCGAGACAAGCGTCGCAACCACATCGTCCTTTACAAGACGGGCGTAAGCAAGACTCTATACAGATGCAGGGAGCCCGCAGCGGTTCAAACCAAAGTCGGGCTAACAGATTAGGCGTAAACCATCCCTCCGTTTTTGGATAGCGTCGAAAACCTTCCTGGGTAGGTTTGCCCATTGAACACCGTCCATCAGCGCATCTGAAATAAGTGAGAACTACCGAAGTTATTTAAAAAGCCATGGTCATCTACGGGTGTGTAAGCTCGATCCTTGTCCAACTGAAAATTAATGATGGTCAGTTTTCTCCTCTTTAGACGACTCGTCACGCGATATTCCCTTGTGTCAGCTCATAGTGAAAACAAGTGACTTTGGCGTGATTGAGGATTACAAAAATGAACGAGCTAGAAACTTATTCCCGGCCGATACAAAGCATGGGAAACAACGTGGATAGAGCTCTGGATGACAAAGGGAAGAAGCCTTCTCAATTCGAAGTTACGCCGGATATATCTCGTAAACATGACGCCGAGGTTCTTGTTGATAAGCCTGTGGCGGTTCCTTCAAATCCCCGTTCCGATGGCACCAAAAATATTCCTTTGGTTGATAGCTCATCTACCAAACATCACCCTTTGTGCCATGCGAAGAAGGAGGCGGACTGACTGACATCAGCATTCTTGAGTACTTGGCGATGAGGATATCTTCGCAGTCCCGTGTCATCACAAGGCAAACATCAACGCAGCTTTTTTGCGCTCGTTTGAAGCGATGCTGCGGACCATCATCGGAGCCGACTTTAAAGACCAGCACCTCCAGGGATTTACCAGTCTGTTAAACAGACCAAAGACCGGAAGTGGCGTCGATGATTGAGAAACAACCATCACAAACGTAGCACCTAACGTTTTAAAATTGTGTGGAAACGTCAGATGTTTCGTACTTCATGGTCTTAGCGGAAACGAATCGTAGAACACTCACTTTCCGGCGAAGCAACTCGAAGGCTGGAAGTCCGTTTTCCCCTTCGCACTGTCTGTTTTGGCCAAGCAGGAAGCCAGTGTCGGCATCGTAATATTCCGCACTCGTTCGTTCTTCAGTTGTCATGACGGAAAGCCCAGGCTCAGCGCTGAAGGGTTCAGCAGACTGTGACGATATGGTGTCCTTCCGTTTTGGATGGGTCTGTGCGCTGCCGTACGAAGCGACAGATTTCTTGGTACTTCGAGGAGTCCAGAGTATCCCCAAACCTTGAAGTGCCTATACTCAAGTTGGCTGGTCCCGCCAGGGTGCTGTTATCAGCAGGCAGGCTTCCAGCAGATACTAGAGGTGGCGCATGGCTCAGAGTGATGATCCGAAGCATAACCAACTACTCAGCAGCCTTCCCAAGGACGAATATGCCCGTTGGTTGCCACACTTAGAGCCCTTGGATTTGCCGCTGGGTAAAGTGCTCTACGAGTCCGGAAGCAACTTGTCCCATGTCTACTTTCCGACCTCATCCATCATCTCTTTGTTGTACGTGATGGAGGACGGTGCGTCGGCTGAGATTGCCGTGGTCGGCAATGAAGGCATCGTGGGCATTTCTTTGTTTATGGGAGGCAGGTCCACACCAAGCCGGGCCGTTGTGCAAAGCGCAGGACGGGGATACCGGCTGGCTGCTGCTATGTTGATGGAGGAATTTAATCGGTCCGGCCCAGTCATGCACTTGTTGCTTCGCTATACCCAAGCCTTGATTACACAAATGTCCCAAACGGCGGTTTGCAACCGTCACCATTCGTTGGATCAGCAACTTTGCCGGTGGCTGCTTTTGAGCCTGGACAGGCTTCACTCGAAAGAGTTGGTCATGACCCAGGAGCTGATTGCCAACATGTTGGGCGTACGACGCGAAGGGGTGACAGAAGCCGCAGGCCGTTTACAGAAAGCAGGACTTATCCAATATCGGCGAGGCCATATCGTGGTTCTGGATCGTGGCGGTTTAGAAGAACGTTCTTGTGAATGCTATGCCGTCGTCAAGAAGGAATACGATCGCCTGCTCTTACCAGGTGGAATCACTTAGCGTTGATGAATTTTGTTTTATAGGAATGCGAATTGACCATGAGATTGGAGTTGGAGCTTACTCGTAGCCGAGAGCGTCACCTTCTTAACGGGAGACATTTACGCCACGCCTGCGCTTGATGCGTAAACACATTGATAGAGGGCGCCTGCTTGAACGACTTATCGTCCGCGAAATCCAAGCCCTCCCTGCTGCGAAAATTGAGTGCGGGTCTGATCACGGGAGCAGCGGACGATGATCCGAGCGGGATTGCCACTTACTCGCAAGTAGGTGCGGCCTATGGCTATGCCACGATCTGGAGCCTCTTTCTTGCGATGCCGCTGATGATCGCGATCCAGACGATCAGCGCGCGAATTGGTTGCGCCACGGGCAAGGGGCTGTCCAGCAGCATGCGTAAGTACTATCCACGTCCATGGGTTTATGGACTGGTGTTCTCTGTGCTGGTAGCCAACGTGATCAACCTGGCTGCCGACATCGGTGCCATGGGAGCCGCGCTGAAACTGCTGATCGGAGGCCCCGCGGTGTTGTATGCGGCAGGTTTCGCAATCGTGTCTCTGCTGCTGCAGATGTATGTCCCGTTTTCCCGGTATTCGCCCATCCTCAAAGTTCTGACACTCAGTCTTTTCGCCTACGTGGCGACGGTATTCGTCATCCACGTTCCTTGGGGTGAAGTGGTGAAAGGCATTGTCGTGCCCAAGGCGCGGCTCAATGCCAAGTACGCCGTCGCTATCGTTGCCGTGCTCGGTACGACCATCAGCCCCTACCTTTTCTTCTGGCAAGCGGCTCAGGAGGCCGAGGAAATCCGCGATGATGGCGATCGCCGGCCATTGAAAGCGGATCCATCGCAGGGACCTGAACAGATCGAACGGATTACCGTCGACACGACGATCGGGATGGTGTTCTCGAACATCGTAGCCATTTTCATCATCTTGACGGCGGCCGTCGTTCTGCATGCGCACGGAAAGACAAATATTCAGTCAGCGTCGGACGCCGCCGAAGCACTGCGCCCCCTCGCTGGACGATTTGCCTTTGGGCTGTTTGCCGCAGGCATTATTGGCACAGGTCTACTTGCCGTGCCCGTACTTGCTGGATCGACCGCCTTCGCGGCAGCAGGTGCGCTGGGATACCGCAGCGGACTTGAGTACAAACCGCATGAAGCCAAATTCTTCTATGGCGTACTCGTCTTCGCCAGCCTTGTGGGGATCGTGCTCAATTTCACTCCCGTCGATCCCATCAAGGCGCTCTATTGGTGTGCGGTAATCAATGGTGTCGCCGCGGTACCCATGATGATCATGATCATGCTGTTGGCCATGAATAAAAAAGTGATGGGAAAATTCACCCTCAACACATCGCTCAAAGTATGGGGGTGGATCGCTACGGGAGTGATGACAGCCGCCGCTGTCGTGATGTTCGCCACCTGGGGTCAATGAGTGAATCGATGCGCAACAATTATTGTTGCGACAATTGTTGTGTCTGTGAGCATGAGTGACGCCATCGCCGACGACGTCCAGTACTTTGTGCCGCAATTGCTCGGCGCGCAGTACACGTTCATCACGCAGATCCAAAACAGCTTGCACTCTCCCTACGAGGGCCCTCTCAGCCTAAATCCGCGAGGAGACCATGCACGTTCCCACACATTCGGAACCTATTTCGGGCTACCCATGACGTCGCGCCTTTCTGCTTATTTGGATATAGAAATGTTCCGGGGCGAAGCTGTCAGCCACAGCACTGGGCTGGCCGGTTTGACCAACGGCGATGTGATCCGCGGTGGTGGCGGCACGCTCGGGCGTGATGCTTACGTCGCGCGTGCCTTCCTTACGTACGACATCCCATTGGGCGACAAAACGACGAAGGTCAAACGAAAGATGGATCAATTGCCGGGCGATCAGGTTGACGATCGCCTGAGCTTCAAGTTCGGGCTCATGGCTGTAAACGACGACTTCGATCAAAGCCGCTATGGCAATTCGACGCGAACCCAGTTCATGAACTGGAGCTTGTTTAACAGTCCAGCT
The DNA here is from genome assembly GCF_014207185.1 of Rhodanobacter sp. A1T4. GTDB lineage: Bacteria > Pseudomonadota > Gammaproteobacteria > Xanthomonadales > Rhodanobacteraceae > Rhodanobacter. The sequence continues at coordinate 10,018 of NZ_JACHCP010000002.1, read as the reverse complement.
TGGGATTTTGCCGCTGACACGCGTGGTTACACCGTCGGCGGGCTCGTGACTTACGTTGTCGGCCCGTGGACTTGGCGTTACGGCGTGTATCAGATGCCTACGCAGGCCAACGGGCCAAACCTGGAAGGCCCCATCGGCCGGGCAAATGGCCAGAACGCTCAAGTGACTTGGCAGCACGATCCCGAAAGCAGCAGCGTGTGGCTGCTCGTATTTCAAAACAAGGCACGGATGGGCATTTATGAAGATGCTTTGCTTGAAGCTAAAGAAACGGGCAGTGTTCCCGACATTCGCGCAGATGATCAAAACGGTCGATATAAATATGGAGCGGCAGCGGGCGTTGATGTTCCACTCGCTGACGATGGAGACACTGGTTTGTTCGGACGTGTCGCGTGGAACGACGGGAAGACAGAGTCATTCGCGTTCACCGAAGCGGATCGTAGCGCCAGCATTGGCGCACAGCTCGCCGGAGCAAAGTGGGAGCGTCCCAAGGATCGAATCGCCATTGCGTTTGCAGTGAACGGGCTTTCGCCGGAACACCGAAACTACCTGGCAGCAGGCGGATCAGGCTTCACGTTGGGGGATGGGCGGTTGAACTACGCCACGGAGCAGATCGGGGAGGCGTACTACGATCTTGCCGTCACGTCGTTTGCATTCGTGACGGCAGATATCCAGCTTGTTCACAGCCCCGGATACAACCGGGACCGCGGACCAGCCCGGGTTGTGGGATTGCGTGTTCATTTGGAGTACTGATCGATGAAGGCGACGGAACGGATCACCGGTTAAACCTTTCCGAGCAACAGGAGAAAAGCGGACGTGCCGATTGACCGAGCACAACCTCCTCAAGATGCATCGAAAGTTGGCAGAGCTGCATCTGGTTAAAGCTCCGTCAGATTGGTCAGAAGCAGTTGAGCAGTCGGCAAGAGAAGAGCGGAGCGATTAGTGGCAGCAGAGTGGTCAGAACCAGCGGCGTAGGCAGAATTTGCCAGCGCGGCGGTCAGTAATTTCCAGCGCCGTGGTCAGTTCCATGCAGTACTTCCAGTTTTCCCTTCCAGGTCGGCAGCGCCTTCGCGACATCCTGGTGCGATTCGAAACGGACGGCTAAAAAGACGATGTCCGCCTTGACCGCTTCCGCCAGTTTTTTGGGAATGATCTCGGGTCCGATCGCGGCCGCAGCGGATGCAAAGCTTTCCGGGTCGCGCGTGGTTGCAACGAATACGTCGATGCCATTGCGGGCAAACGCCTTGGCCAGGGCCTGGCCGATCTTGCCGAAGCCGATAATTGCGTAGCTCATAAACTTCTCCATTCCTCGGATCGGATCGTGTCCGATCGACTTCATTGCTTTCACTGTTGGTTCCGCGCATCGCACGTACGCGTTCAACCCAGTTCAAAGGAGGCGCGTGTCGGCCGGCGCATGCTTAAGGTCGTCGTGACGGCCGTCGTTATATTTCAACGATTTGACGAGTTGGTCGGCGTCTTGCTCGATACCGTCCAGCGTGGCGATAGCCACGGCGTAGAACGTACCTCCGTTTCCTTCTGCGAAGGTGCGGACACCGCAGGTCTTGCAGAAGCGATAGTGAAGGTGGGCCTCGGATTTGCCGGGCGGAATCCACGTGTAATCGGACAGCTGGTCTTCGCCCTTTTCGACTTTAAAATCTTCAGGCCCCACGATCGCGAACCAAAAACGCGACTTGGTGCAAATCGAGCAATTGCAGCGCGTCGTTCCTTCATCGAAGTCAATCTTGGCCTCAAAGGCGACCGCACCGCAGTGACACGAGCCGTGGAAGGTTTTCTTCGCCATCGTGTTTCCTTGGTCCGCTTTGAGTAGAGAGTCGCAAAGCCCCCTTTCGGAGCCCTACCGGCATCGAGATTCGCTGAAAGGTTGGGACTGGAGGGCCGGCAGATTAATCTTGGATAGAAGTCTGCCGGGCTCACGTACCGTATGACGTACGGCGTGAACGGAGTGAAAGTCTTTCCGCTTATTTTACTGAGCCCTACGACGCTCCGAATCGCATGGAGCGCCTGGGCTTAACACGTCAGAGTTGCGCCAGGCCGCCGTCGACGGCGACCTCGCTGGCGGTCATGAAGCTGCTGTCCGACGACGCGAGAAAGGCGGCCACCGCTCCGATCTCCGCTGGATCGGCCATGCGCTGAAGCGGAGTCATCGAGGCGTAGACCTTCTGGCCTTCCTCGCCCAGCGCTTCCTTCGCGAGTTCGGTCGCCGTCGCCCCGGGCGACAGCACGTTGACCCGGATGCCGCTGCCTTTCAGGTCCTCCGCCCAGGTCCGCGCGAGGTTGCGCACGGCTGCCTTGCTCGCGCTGTAGGCGCTCATTCCCGGCGCGCCCGTGGTGCCGGCGCTCGATCCGGTCAGGATGATCGAACCGCCTTGGCCCATCAACGGCAGCGCCTTCTGGACCGTGAAGATCGTACCCTTCACGTTGGTGTCGAAGGTTTCGTCGATGTGCTCGGCGGTGATCTTGCCGAGCGCAAGCTGGCTTCCCGCACCGGCATTGGCGAAGACGATGTCGAGGGTTCCGCGTTCGGCCTTCACTGCCGCGTAGAGTCGGTCGAGGTCGCCCAGATCGGAGACCGAGCCCTTCACCGCGCGGGCATTAGGTCCGAGGTCGGCCACAGCGGCGTCGAGCGCTTCCTGCCGGCGGCCGAAGATGAAGACGAACGCGCCTTCCTCGATGAAGCGCTTTGCTGCGGCGCGGCCGATGCCGGTAGCGCCACCGGTGATCACGGCGGTCTTTCCATTCAGTCTGTTCATGACGTGCATCCTTGTTTGGAGTTGTACGGAAGCAGGGAACTGCTTGCTTGAGGACAAGTATGCGGACTGATAACCTAAGGGCAAGTATGCACCTTTTGGTAAGTATCAAATAATGACGACGTCTTCTGAAACCTGCGATCCCGGCTGCGGGCTCAACGCCACGCTCCGCATCATCGCGGGCAAGTGGAAACCGCTGGTCCTGTTTTTCCTGCGTGACGGCCCGAAGCGCTACGGCGAGCTCAAGCGCCTGATCCCGGGCGTCAGCGACAAGGTGTTGATCCAGACATTGAAGGACCTACAGGCCGATAATGTGCTGGCCCGGACCGACTACAAGGAGGTGCCACCGCGCGTGGACTACGCATTGACCTCGCTCGGTCGCAGCCTGGCTGACGCGATCATTCCGCTGTGCACCTGGGGAACCGAGAACATGGAGGAAATGGCAGGCATCTTCGCCAAGCGCGAGATGTTGCCCTAGCAGAATCCTGAAAAAACGGGGACACAGGGGTCAGAGTGTGCTTTTTGAGGTCGCTACCTTGGAAAGTCGACTCTGACCCCGGTTTGCCAGATCTGAGAGGCTGCTTTTATGGATGTGAATAACCCTGGCGTGTATCGAATGGTGCTGGTAATCGGGTTTGTTTTGGGTCTGATCGGGACAATGAATACCTACAGGCGTGCCTCGTTCACTGCACAGGGGACGATCGTATCGTCCAAGTCGATTTGCCTAAACGGGCACCAAGCTCGGTGCTCCAGTACCTACGTTTTGGTAAAGGATGGGGGCGTTTTCGAGACATTTGTAGCGGAGCCTGCTGAGTACTCTTTGCCGAAGCGGCTACCGGTGGGCACACGAGTCGATAAGAAGAAGTGGCGTCTGACTTACTCAATAAACGGCGTGGAAGGAGGGTGGTACTCAGCGGCTTCTAGCGCCGGACTGATCGCCTTCGGCGTCTTCATGATGATCTACGCAGCTTCAAAGAGTGCCGCCTGGCGGACCGATGGAAAAGGTGGCCGCTTGTAAAGGAAACAGGGGGCAGAGTGGAGTTCTTTGAGGGCGATGGTGGAAAATCGACTCTGCCCTCGGTTTCGAACAGCATTCGCCAGTGAAACGGACCACAGCCAGCAGCCAAACGGCACTTCCTCGCCAACGCGCAGTTGCGCTCCACAGACAGCGGCTCGACACCCTATGCGGCGCTAATTAGCGAAGTGCAGCCGCCACCGCCTCGTCAATCTGCAGCGCAAAGCGTGCTTCAACATCGGGCACCGTGAAGCCAATTGACAGTTCCAGATACGCGTCGCCCAGCACCAAATTAATGAATGTCGCTGCCCGCAATGCAGCCGTTGATTCGTCGAATCGCTTTCGCAAAATTTGTGCGGAGTAGGCACGCACGACCTTTGCACCATTCTCGTAAAACACTTGGCCAAGTTTCGGAAGACGCTCGGCCTCAGCAACGATGGCCCGATAAAGCCGCAGATAATCCGGCGTAATAAGGCTTCGTGCCAGCATCCATCCCAATTCGCGCAACTCGACCTCGGGTGCGCCATCGGTTTGCTCGCCCTGAGTGCTGGCAAGCAGCGCGCCCACTTGAGCGCACATCTCGCTGACCAGACCGACGAAGAGCGCCTCCTTCGACTTGAAGTGGCGGTAGACCGTCTGTTTGCCGACGCCAGCGGCCGAGGCGACATCGTCCATCGTTGCCAAGGCAAAACCCTCGCGTAAGAAAACGGTTTTCGCGCCGTCGAGGATGGCGAACCGCTTACGGCGTTGCAGCGGACTCAGGTCGGGGAGAGAAGGAGTGTCCATGCGAGATAAATAGCAGATCGTCGAATTGTTGACAAGACTGACCAGTCTCGTTTAGATTGGTCGTAACGAGACCAATAAGTCTCGTCTGTGAGGCTTGTCGGCGTCACAGCCAATCATTGGAGAACGCTTTGAAACTATTCATTACAGGTGCTACTGGCTTCATCGGGCAGGCGGTCGCGCGCAAGGCCATCAATCTCGGCCATCAGGTGACGGCGCTGGTGCGCCAGGACGGATCGGCAGCGGCCAGCGCGCTGGCACGTCTCGGTGTGACACTGCACATCGGCGACCTGCGTGAGCCACAGTCTTTCGCTGCGACGGCCGGCGCCGCTGATGGCGTGGTGCACGCCGCGTCGACCAACGATGCTTCCGCCGCGATTGCTGATCAGGCTGCGGCTGTAGCGATGCTTTCGCATCTGCATCCCGGTGCGGCGTTTGTCTATACGTCAGGCATCTGGGTCTATGGTGATACGGAGGGGAAACCCGCCACGGAAGCGTCGGCGCTAAATCCGACACCACTCATCGCCTGGCGGCCCGCCGTGGAGCAAGAGGTGCTGGCGCTAGCAGCACGGCGCTCAATAGCCGCGGTCGTCCTCAGGCCGGCGATGGTGCACGGCTACGGTGGCGGTGTCTTCGGCATGTTTGCCGGCATGGCTCGTCAGACCGGTAGTGTGAGAGTCGTCGGTGATGGTCGTAACCACTGGCCCGCTGTTCACGTCGATGATCTCGCCGCGGCTTACCTGAGCGCGGTGGAGCGGGCGGCAAGCGGGGACAGTCGAGTTACGGGACAGATCTTCAATGTGGTCGCCGAAGATGCCGTTGCCGTTGCCGACATGGGTGAAGCGATTCGGGCTTCGATCGGCGCCGATCGCGTCGAACCCTGGCCGCTCGATGATGCGCGCCAATCGCTTGGACCGTTCGCTGACGCACTGGCGCTCGACCAGACAGTAAGCGGCCAGCATGCCCGCGGAGTTCTTGCGTGGAAACCCCATGGCCCTGGTCTGATCGTGGACCTCTTGGCATCAAACCACTTTCAACAAATCAACGGAGCATGACGATGGCGTGGAACAGTGCGTCTTTCGAATCGATCCTCGCGATGATCGTAGCGGCTCTGTTCGCGGTTGCCGGGGTGGTCAATCTCGCAAGACCCGGCGCGGTGAAGCGAGACTTCGCACGCTGGGGTTATCCGGCATGGTTTCAGTGGCTCTGTGGCGCTCTCGAGTTGCTCAGTGCGGCACTTCTTCTCGGACAACAAACCCGAGTCTTCGGCCTCACGCTGACCGGTGCGATCATGCTGGGCGCGCTCTTCACGCTGCTACGTAACCGCGAGCCGTTCGGGCATCTCGCCCCGGCGCTGGTCTTCTCGGCTCTCATTGTGGTTACTGTAACGGTCCGCTTTTTGTAGCGATGACTGGCCTTTGGCGATGAACTGCCCATTGGTCAGATGAATGGCAAAGCTGGCCAGTTCATTTGTCTGGCAAAACGGAAGTCAGAGTGGCGTTCTTTGAGAGCGATGTTGGAAACTCGACTCTGACTCCGGTTTCGCTATCCCTTGTGCGGGGCGGGTTCACGTTTTCAGGGCGTGCGCGTTTCCTCAAGAGCGGCGGCAAGCTCCATGAGATCCCGCCGCAACCGCGATACTCTCGATTTGCCAAGCTTCGCGATAGCAATGGAGTGCAGTTCCTGTCTCACCTCCGCACACGCCGCGTGTAAGGCAACCCCGCGCTTCGTCAGGCGCACGATCTTGGCGCGTGTGTCGGTGGAGTCGGGCGCCTGCTCGACATAGCCGCGTGCCTCCAGTTCCCGAACCAGCTGACTCATCGCCTGTTTGGTGATTCCGGCTCGCTGCGCCAGGGTGCTGGGACGGGCGCCGGTCGCATCCAGCAGTGGCATGAGGCTCGCGAAGGCGGGCGTCATGCCGTTGAACCCGCGACTAGCAACCTTGGCCATCATGGTGCCGCTCATGGCGCGGACGGCGCGACCCAGGGCCGGTGGGATGTCGTCTTCCTTTTTTTCCATTGAGTTACTCACAAGCGCTTACGTCGTCCGAGCGAGAATAATTAGTAAAGACTCTTGACCATATCGTCAAAGTACTTTACCTTCTTTAGTCAAGGTGATTTACCAAGTCGCAAGACTCGGTGGCAGAGCCGCGAGCTCAGCGGCAGGCTGCCGCTCGCCTCAGGCGGTTACTTGATAGTACGCAACTTTGCCGCGCCGTTCACTTCTAGGCGCAGGGCCAACCCGGCTGATTCTCAACAACATCGGAGAAAAACATGAGTGTTTTACTCGCGGGCGCCACCGGCAACGTCGGCTCGGTTGCCTCGCTCGCCATCCCCAGCCTAAATGGCGAGACGACCCAATGAAAATCATACGCCATCGATACACGGTGAAGCCTGACTACGTTGCGCAGAACAGGCAAAACCTCGATGAGCTCATCGCAGCGCTGACGGCGGCTTCGGTGCCAGGCCTTTCCTATCGGGTATTCCTTGAAGAGGACGGGCAAACCTTTCTTCACCTGGTGACCTCTCAAGACGATCCGTCTGCAGTCATCACCGGCCTTCCATCGTTCAAGACGTTTCAATCGGAATTGTTAGCGAGCGACCCTGTCGTAAAGCCAGACCAAGTGGGCATGTCGCTCGTGGCGACCAGTGGAGATTCGTATGGGTAGGCGCCTGCTCGGTCACTGTCTTCAGTCTTCTGATCGGAGATCTCTGGCGGTATTCCGGCACGCCTTCCCCGGCACACGCAAGAAGGTATGAAAACTATGTCTAATGAAAACGTGGTGCTTGTTACTGGTGGAACCGGCAGTCAGGGCGGTGCGACTGTCACTCATTTGTTGGCGGCGAAAAAGGTTCGAGTGAGGGTTCTGACGCGGAACTTGGAATCGCCGAAGGCCAAGAGCCTGGCCGCGCGTGGCGTGGAGCTGGTCAAGGGTGACTTCGACGACGTGGCTTCGCTTAGGACAGCGTTGGCAGGCGTCTCCGCTGCGTTTTCGGTGCAGCAATGGACGGAAAAGGGTGGAACCGCGGCGGAGGAGCTACACGGGAAGCGGTTTGCCGATGCGGTGAAGGCATCGGGCAGCCCACATCTCGTCTACTCGTCGGCGGAGGGGGTCGAACGGAACAGCGGCCTCGGCCACTACGAGAGCAAATGGGCGATTGAGCAACACATCCGTGATCTAAAACTCCCGGCGACGATTCTGCGTCCGGTCGGGTTCATGGATGCGTTTGGCGTCCCAGCGATGCAGCGCGGAATGTTCCTCGGAATATTCAGAGCGAACTTTGGAGTTTCACTCCCCGTCCAATTCGTGGCGACCTACGACATCGGTTGGTTTGCCGCGCGCGCGCTCGAAGAGCCAGAGCGCTACGCCGGGCGCGTTATCCCGCTCGCCGGGGACGAGTTGAGCATCGGCGACATAATCAAGACCTTCAAGACCGTCACTGGGCGCAAGCCCTGGGTGGCGCCGATTCCCGCCTTTTTGGCCAAGAGGGCGATGCCGAAGGAGTTCTTGGATATGTTCACGTGGATTCGCGAAAAGGGCTTCAAAGCGAACATTGCCGAAGTGCGGCAAGAATACCCGCAGCTACTGACATTTGCCGGTTGGGTAAAGAAATACTCTGACGAACACTGACCGACGGTCGTGTTTTAGGCCTGCCGCGCGACAGCGCATGACCATCACGGCAGCTAGCACGGGCTTTCGCGCATTAATATGTTTCAACGTTGGGAGGAGACTTTGACGAAGCCCGCACAAACTCCAGATCCGCGTATCACTTGGCCCGCCGAGCACGCACCCGCGTCGGCGATGGTGTTCGCGCAAAATATCGTCGATATTGCGGCTTCTCCTGAAACGGTCTGGTCGCAGCTCGTCGATTGCGTTGCGTGGCCGCAGTGGTACAAGCATTGCTCGGACGTCTCCATGCTCCGCGGAGGCTCGCGATTGAACCCCGAATCGAAGTTTCGATTTAAGACGCTAGGCTTTTATTTTGAGCCTGAAATCGTCACGTTCGAACCGCATCGAATGCTCGTTTGGTCGGCGAAGGGGCCCGCTGGAACGAGCGGCTCACACGCTTGGTACATCGAGCCGAGTCCGCGCGGCTGTCGCGTCATTACAGAAGAGTCACAGATCGGCTTGTTTCTTTTCTTTCTGCGTGCGCGCACGCGCGACCGGCTTCTTGCGTCGCACGAAGAATGGCTTCGTTCTCTAAAGGAACGTGCGGAGGCTCGTAGAGATTAGACCCTACCGACGAGGACGCTGCTGAAAAAGGCGTTCGCATTAGGCCAGCCGTAATCCACGGCTACCAGCCACCGCAATCGGGGTCAGGTTCGAATGGCACTTACTTAAGCGCTCCATTCCGGTGAAATTCGTGGCAAGCGGTTGATTTGAAAGAGTGGCTGGCGGCCGGGCAAACTGTTGGTCCGACCCAAACAGACGGCCCACAAAGGCCGCCAGCCGCCATGCACACTAATTGCCGATCGCGTCGGCCGCAACGTTGCTGGATCCGGCAACGCTCGCGGGCCATCCACGCCTACGACTTCTTCAACGCGCTGACCGATCCTGATCTGCTGGACGTCGTCGACCAGCAGTTGCCCGCGCATCGTGAGCGACTGTTTCCGCCGACAACCACGTTATCGTTGTTCATGGCGCAGACCTTGAACGCGGACGCGTCGTGCCAAGCGACGATGGATCGCCACGTCGTGGAGCGGATCGCCAACGATCTACCCCCGTGCAGCACGGCCACGGGTGCGTATTGCAAGGCGCGACAGCGCCTGCCGTTGACCATGGTGCATTCGTTGTTGCAACACACAGGTCACGGGCTCATGGACCGAGGCGCCAACGCCTGGCGATGGCAAGGGCGTGCCGTGAAGCTGGTGGACGGTACGACTATCACGATGGCCGATACCGCCGACAACCAATGGCGTTATCCACAACCGCGCACTCAGCAGCCTGGTCTGGGGTTTCCTGTTGCTCGGGTAGTCGCCTTGCTGTGCCTGGGCACTGGCGCCGTACTGGATACCGCGCTGGGGCCGCAGGGGCAGGAAAGGAGGGAAGTGAGCACGCGTTATTCCACGCCCTGCTGCCCAACATCACCGAAGGCGACATCCTGCTCGCTGATCGTTATTACTGCTCCTACGTCATGATCGCTCTGCTGCAGGCGCGCGGTGCCGATGTCGTGTTCCAGCAACACCACCGACGGCATACCGACTTTCGTCGGGGCCGACAGATCGGCACGTATCACGTGGTGGTGTGGAACAAGCCCGTTCTCAAACCGCACTGGCTCAGTCAGGAAGACTTTGATGAGTTGCCCGAAACCATGCAGCTTCGCGAAGCCCGCGTCGGTTCCAAAGTGCTGGTCAGCACCGTGCTGTCACCCACTCAGGTCAGTGCACAAGGTTTGAAAGCATTGTACGCACAGCGCTGGAACGTCGAACTGGATTTACGCAACATCAAGACCAC
>NZ_JACHCP010000001.1:227511-688464 GCF_014207185.1 Rhodanobacter sp. A1T4 | reverse complement strand
GTTGCCGCTCCTCACTCAACCACGTCCCATCGCTCGCGACAAAATACGGCGATTTGGCCACCCGAAGAGGCTTAAGTAAGTACCATTCGTGTCAGAACCCTTTCTTTCGGATCATCGGTTTTCTGCTCTCACATCGCCACGCATAACGGGACCGAGCTAGCCAATCAGCAGGTGTGCCGAGTGCGGGGCAGGAGGCCCGCCGCTCTACCCGGGCCCCTGTGCGGCGGTGAGGTGTGGACGACAGGCCGCGTAGCGGGAATCGGCAGGAGGCCGATTCCTTTTCGTCAGTACAGGGATGTGCTGTCGAAAAGCCCGGCTTTATGCCCACTGGGGTACACAGCTCACGGACTTGCCGGGCATGGATGCCCGGCAAGCGCCAAGCGGGGTGGCCTTCTCTTTGGGTTATTTTTCTCTTACTCCGGGCATCCTGCCCTCCGCCCTTCGGGCCAGCTTCGCTGTTCGTCCGCGCTCCAAGCGCGGACGTGGCCACGCAAGAGAAAAGTGACTCGGTCGCCATCGGCGCACGATAGCTTTTTAGCTCTACAAGAATGGCAAAGAAAAAGCCCGCCATTTCGGCGGGCTCTTCATACGTCATGGCGCGAAGCGTCTTACCCCAGCAACACCCGATTCATCCGCTGCACAAATGCCGAAGGATCCGGCAACTGTGCCCCAGCGGAAATCTCGGCCTGCTCCAACAGCAACGTGGCCAGATCCTTCGCCTTCGCCTCATCCGTTTCGGTCTCGACGCGCTTGACCAGCGCATGCTGTGGATTGATCTCCAGCGTGGGCTTGGACTCGGGCATGTCCTGACCGGCTTCGCGCAGCAGACGGGCGAGATGCGGGGCCATTTCGTAGTCGCTCAGGGCGAGGCACGAGGGTGAGTCGGTGAGGCGCGCGGAGACCTTGACGTCGCCGATGCGATCGCCGAGCAGTTCCTTAAGCTTCTTGAGCAGCGGCTCGGCTTCCTTGGTGGCTTCTTCCTGCTTGGCCTTGTCAGCGTCATCGAGCGGCACATCGCCCTTGGCCGCGCTCTTGAGTTTTTTGCCTTCGTACTCGCTCAGGGAGCCAATCATCCATTCGTCGATGCGGTCAAACATCAGCAGCACTTCGATGCCCTTGGCCTTGAACGCTTCAAGTTGCGGGCTGCCGAAGGCGGCGGCGTAGCTGTCGGCGGTGATGTACCAGATGGCCTCCTGACCGATCGCCATGCGACCGATATAGTCATCCAGCGACACGGTCTGCTGCGTGCCTTCGCCCTTGGTCGAGGCGAAGCGCAATAGCTTGGCGATGCGCTCGCGGTTGTTGGCGTCCTCGCTGATGCCTTCCTTGAGCGTGTTGCCGAAGGCCTTGTAGAAGGTGGCGAATTTCTCGGGCTCATCGCGCGCCAGTTTTTCGATCAGGTCGAGCACGCGCTTGACGCAGGCGGCCTTGATGCGCTCGAGCTGGCGGTTCTGCTGCAGAATTTCGCGGCTGACGTTCAGCGGCAGATCGTCGGCATCGACCACACCGCGGACGAAGCGCAGGTAGTTCGGCAGCAGCTCTTCGGCCGCGTCCATGATGAACACGCGTTTGATGTAGAGCTTCAGCCCCTTGCGCTCGTCGCGTCCGCCCATCATCAGATCGAACGGCGGCTGCGACGGTAGGTACAACAGCGTGGTAAAGCTCTGACTGCCTTCGACGCGGTTGTGCGTCCACGCCAGCGCGTCGTTGAAATCGTGACCCAGCGATTTGTAGAAGCTCTGGTAGTCCTCGTCGCTGATCTCCGACTTGGGCTTGGTCCACAGCGCCGAAGCAGCGTTGATGGTTTCCCATTCGTCGGTCGGCTTGTCGTCTTTCTCCACCGGCATGCGAATCGGAAAGGCGACGTGATCGGAATACTTGGTGATCAGCGAACGCAGCTGCCAGCGCTTGAGGAACTCGTCCTCGTCGGTCTTCAGGTGCAGCACGACGGAGGTGCCGCTTTCCGGCAGCTCGACCTGCTCCAGCGAATACTCGCCCTTGCCGTCGCTCTCCCACTGCACGCCTTCGCTCGCCGGCGCGCCAGCATGGCGGCTGCGCACGGTGACCTTGTCGGCCACCACAAAGGCGGAATAAAAGCCCACGCCGAACTGGCCGATCAATCGAGCATCGGCCTTCTGCTCGCCGGACATGGCTTCGAGAAAACGCTTGGTGCCGGAGCTGGCGATGGTGCCGATATTGGCGATGACTTCATCGCGGGTCATGCCGATACCGTTGTCGCTGATGGTGACGGTACGCGCCTCCGGGTTCCAGCTGACGTCGATATGCAGCTCACCACCGCCCACCAGCAACTCGGGATGCGCGATCGACTCGAAGCGCAGCTTGTCGCAGGCATCGGAGGCGTTGGAGATCAGCTCGCGCAGGAAAATTTCCTTGTGCGAATACAACGAGTGCGTGACCAGGTGCAGCACCTGGGCGACTTCGGCTTCGAATTTACGGGTTTCGGCGACGGGTGCGTTCATGGGTTACCTATGGGTGACGTTTTATCGATTAGTTGGTAGGGGCTAGGGACGGGGAGCGAGGGCGCAAGCCCACTGCAGCGAAAAGATGCCTTCGTTACTCGCCCCTCGCCCCTGAATTCAGATTTTCTGCAATGCCGCGATGCGCTCGTCCAGCGGTGGGTGGCTCATGAACAGGTGCTTGAAGCCTTCAGCCAGCGGGCCGGAGATGCCGAACGCGGCGATGGTATTGGGCAGCGTGCTTTCACCGTGGTTGACCTTGAGACGCTGCAAGGCGGAGATCATCGCACCTCGGCCGGCAAACTGCGCGCCCGCCTGATCGGCGCGGAACTCGCGCCAGCGCGAGAAAGCCGCCACGATCATCGAGGCGAACAGGCCGAACACGATCTGCAGCACCATCACCACCACGAAGTAGCCGATGCCTCCACCCCCGCGGTTGTTGCTGCTGCCCGACAACCAGCTATCGACCGCGCGGCCGACGATGCGTGCGGCCAGGATCACCAGCGTGTTGAGCACGCCCTGGATCAGGGTCAGCGTCACCATGTCGCCGTTGGCGACGTGACCGATCTCATGGCCCAGCACGGCTTTGACCTGTTCACGATCCATCTGCTGCAGCAGGCCGCTGCTCACCGCAACCAGCGCATGGTTCTTGCTCATGCCAGTAGCAAACGCATTCATCTCCGGCGCATCGTAGATCGCCACTTCCGGCATGCCGATGCCGGCCTGCTGGGCATGCCGGCGAACGGTGTCGAGCAGCCAGCGTTCGGTTTCGTTCTGCGGTTGGGCGATAACCCTGGCGCCGGTCGACCATTTGGCCATCCACTTGGAGATGGCCAGCGAAATGAAGGCGCCGCCCATGCCGAATACAGCCGCGAATGCCAGCAGCCCTCCCATGCCGCCATAGCCGCGGCTGGCGGCCATCTGGTCGATACCGAGCAGGTGGCAGACGATGCTCAGCAAGATCAATACCGCGATATTGGTCAGCAGGAACAGGGCAATGCGGCGCATGGTGGTCTCTCGAACGCTGGGTTGTGGGAGGCTGATGAACGGATCATGTTGATCTAGCAGCTTATGATTCGGGGCACGACGGTGTAGTTTCAAGGATAAGACCGCATGGCAGCGGCGCTGGTTCAGGGCGTCGCGGTACCTTTGGGCGACGGTGGAGCCTCGGCCTCAGGCACCGTGAGCGCCTTTTTCGCCAGCTCTTCACCACGGCGAACGCAGTTTTTGGCATGGTCACTACCACCGGCGCGGTCGTGTCCCGTTTCATCCATTTGGGAGTGTTGTCCCATGAGCCATTTTAAAACGGCCAAGCTCACAGTCCAATCCGCCGCCAGCGGCTTCAGCGACGACGAGCTGCTGACGCGCGCCGCGGCGCTGGCATTTTATTCCGCCCTGTCCTTTGCGCCCTTGCTGGTGCTGCTGATCTGGGTGGTGTCGCTATTGCACAGCGGCTGGGATGTGCGCCTTATCAACGCACTCAACGGCATGGTGGGGCCGCGCGCCGCCGATGCGGTGAAAGGCATCATGAGCAATGCGAAGGCACGACCCCAAACGGGCAATATCGCCGGCATCATCGGCCTGCTGGTGACGGCGTTTGGCGCCTCGGCGGTTTTCGCGCAGCTGCAGGGCACCTTGAACCGCGTTTGGCGGGTCAAGCCCAAGCCTGGCGCGGCGGTTGGCCAATGGATGAGGACACGCGCACATGCGCTTGCCTTGCTGGTGGGCATTGGCTTTTTGCTGGTGATCTCGTTTGTGCTCAGCGGCATCATCGAAGCGCTGGTACCGGGCAATACGCTGGCATGGCTGATCATCGAAGATGTCATTTCCACCGTCATTTTCGTGATGGTGTTTGGTGCCATGTACAAGGTACTGCCGGATGCGCTGATCGAATGGGGCGACGCGCTGGGTGGTGGCCTGCTGACGGCCGTCCTGTTCATCATCGGCAAGTTCGGCATCGGGCTTTACATCAGTCACAGCAATGTCGGCGGCGCCTACGGGCCGGCCAGTGCGTTCGTGGTGCTGCTGACGTGGGTCTACTACTCGTCGATCATCGTGCTGATGGGCGCCGAACTCACTCGCGGCCTCGCCGACGCACGCGGCAAACCCATCCGCCCCAGCGCGCACGCGGTGGAGATCGAGGCAACACCGGCCGAAAAGGTCAGCGTACCGATGGCTTGAATCCATTGGCGCAGGCAATCAGCCTGCGGTGGTGGCAATCGCGTTGATATCAGCGGCTTCCAACACCGGCTTTGCGGCGCCTCGCCTGGCTACTGCCAGCATCGCCTGTCCCATGATTTCCGTGGTCAATATCGTTGCCGGCAGCATCGCCCGCAGCAGCGGGAGCAACGGTCGCGTCAGCGTGTACAAAATTTGATACGACGAGGTTTTCGAGCGCACGCCGTGCAGCGGCTGGATCACGCCGGGCCGGAACATGTAGGCCGCCTTGAACGGCAGCTTCAGCAGCGCGTTCTCCGTACGACCCTTGACGCGCGCCCACATGCTGCGGTCCTGCTCCGTGCTGTCGGTGCCCGCGCCGGAGACATAGACGAAGGTCATCTGCGGATTGAGGCGCGCCAGGGTGTTCGCCGCCGCCAGCGTGATGTCATAGGTGAGGTGTGCGTAGTCCGCTTCGGTCTTGCCCGCGGAGGTAACGCCGAGGCAGAAGAAGCAGGCATCGAAACCCTCGAGTTGCGATTCGATGGCGCTGTAATCGAGCAGATCGCGATGCACGACATCGCGCAGCTTGGCGTCCTGCTGATCCAGCGCAGTGCGACCGATACTTTGCACCAGCGATACGTCTGCGGCGCGCAGGCATTCGATCAGCACGCCCTGACCCACCATGCCGGTGGCACCAAACAAGAGAACTTTCACGCAGTGACTCCTCGATGCAGCTATTGCTCAGCCTGTTTTGCAGTATGCGGCCAATAGATTCGTTCTGGGGCTGGCGTAGTGTCGAAGGGCCATCCTGCGACGTTTCTTGGTCATGTCCTTGCGCAGATGTGCCGACGACGCCCGCACTCCACCTAAACTAAGCCGATGACTTATCGTGGCCGCTTCGCTCCCTCGCCCACCGGATTGCTGCATTTCGGCTCGTTGGTCGCCGCCGTGGGTAGCTGGCTGTGCGCACGGCATGCGGGCGGACAGTGGCTGGTGCGGATGGAGGATATCGATCCGCCGCGTGAGGTACCCGACTCGGCAAGCACCATCCTTGCGGCGCTAACGGCTTTCGGCCTAGTCGCTGATGAACCGGTGCTGTTTCAGTCACAGCGTATTGCGGCGTATGACAGTGCCTTCGAAAAACTGCGCGCTGTCGATCAGATTTTTCCCTGCTGGTGCAGCCGCAGCGATCTGGCAGCAGCCGGTGGCATGCATCGCGACGGCATCTGCATCGCCCCGCCGGACGAGATACGTGCACCGGCCTGGCGACTGCGGGTGCCGGACAACGACGTGATATTCGATGACGCGCTGCAAGGACCGCAGCGGCAAAACCTTCGCGAGCAAGCTGGTGATTTTGTGATACGCCGGGTGGAAGGTTTGTACGCCTATCAACTAGCCTGCGTCGTCGATGATGCGTTTCAGAGCATCACTGACGTGGTTCGCGGCAACGATCTGCTCGACTCCACCCCACGGCAGATCTGGCTGCAGCACTGTCTAGGTCTGCCCACGCCAACGTATCGGCATTTGCCGCTGGCACTGGATGCCGATGGCCGCAAATTGTCGAAATCCGAGCAGGCTTGTCCGGTTGAGCCATCCAACCCGATGCCTGCACTGCACCGCGCGCTGGCGTTTCTCGATGTGCCGATAGCACCTGCCGCAAACACGCCGCTCGAACTGCTGTCTCGGGCGCTGTCCGTATTCGACCCTGCGACTTTGCCGCATTGCAGCTCCCGCTGTGCTGGCTGAATCGGTATAAACCTTCAAAGGCGCAATCGCGTTCGTATCAGCAGCGGTTAGTGTATAAATCCAAGCTGGCTAGTCGGCTCGACAGCGTCGATTCGTTTAGCCATCCAATCAGCTTCACTACGAATATTTCGTAGATTTCCATTTCATTCGGGCAACGGACCCTAGGATCACTTCATGACGCAACGTACGGCCTTCATTACCGGCGGTACTGGCGGTATTGGTAGCGCGATTGTTCGGTATCTGGCTGGGCAAGGCCATCGTGTGTCGACCAATTTTCGCAACGCTGAAAAAGCCGACCTATGGCATGCAGCGATGAAAAAGGAAGGCATCGACGTTTGCATGGTGCCTGGTGACGTCTGCGATGCAGCAGCATGCGAGTCGATGATCCGCGGCGTCGAGGAAAAATGCGGCCCGGTCGACATTCTGATCAACAACGCCGGCATTACCCGCGACACCACGTTCCACAAGATGGACTACGAACAGTGGACGGCGGTGATCAACACCAACTTGAACGCCTGCTTCAACGTCACCCGCCCGGTCATCGAGGGTATGCGCCAGCGCAAGTGGGGTCGCATCGTGCAGATCAGCTCGATCAACGGCAAGAAAGGCCAGTACGGCCAGGCCAACTACGCCGCCGCCAAGGCCGGCATGCACGGCTTCACCATCTCGCTGGCGCAGGAGAACGCGCGCTTCGGTATCACCGTGAACACGGTGTCGCCTGGCTACGTAGGCACTGACATGGTAATGGCGGTTCCCGAAGACGTGCGCGAAAAGATCATCGCGCAGATCCCGATGGGGCGCCTTGGCCGGCCCGAAGAAATTGCCCACGCCGTGGCGTTTTTCACCGGCGATCAGTCCAGCTGGATCACCGGTGCCAACCTGGCCATCAACGGCGGCCATCACATGGGGTGAGGATTTGCTTAGGCGAAGTTGCGTGATGCGACTTCAACGGCAAACTCACTTCGTCTCAAGCAGCTTTTCCAGTACCTTGCCGACGGCAGCAAAGGCAAACGCGCCCGTGACATGCGTGGCCGCGCCGAGACCTCCGCCACAAGCCAGATTCAATGGATCGCCACCCGGTGGCCGATTGCCTGATACCGTGCCATCGGGCTGCGGGTACTGCACGTTCTGCAGCGAATAGACAGCTGAAACACCAAAGTAGCGATCGGGGTTGCGCGGAAAGTTGAAGTCGGTGCGGAGCTTTTTGCGGATCAGGCTGAACATTGCATCGTGCTCGGTGCGCGACAAGTCGCGCACACGGATCTGGGTGGAATCGGTACGACCACCGGCCGAGCCGACGCTGACGATCGGCAGCTTGCGTCGCCGACACCACGCGATGGTTTCGAGCTTGACCCGGAATGCATCGCAAGCGTCGAGCACCACGTCGTAACCGCGATCGAGCAGCTCATCCAGCGTGGATGGCGTGAGAAACCGTTCAATCCCATCCAATTGAATCGCAGGATTGATCGCATGCGCGCGCGTCGCGATCACACCGACCTTGCTCTTGCCGTATTCGCCATCAAGCGCATGCAACTGGCGGTTGGTGTTGGAGATGCAGACCTCGTCGGCATCGATCAGGGTGAGCTTGCCGACACCACTGCGCGCCAGCGCCTCGGCCGCCCACGAGCCCACGCCACCGATGCCGATCACGCAGACGTGCGCGTTGGACAACGCGCCAACGCTGCCAACGCCATAGAGACGTTCCACGCCGGCAAAGCGCTCGATCGGAAAATTTTCGACGCTCATGCTGACCTGCTTTGGGACGGAAATGCTGTTGCCTGCCAAGAGGTCACCGATCTGCCCTGCCAATGTGCCAAACCGTTATTTTATCCCTGTTGCATGGATAGGTCGCGCACGGGCGGGTTATTCTGGCGGTCTTGTCGAATTCATTTGGAACCGTACCGATGCGCGTTGCCTTGATGATTCTGCTGGGACTGGTGATCGGCATTATCGGTACGGTCAATGTGATGAGCACGCTGGCCGCGCGCAACCCGATGCCGAAGGCAGTAATGGATACCATGGATTACCACATGGATGAATTGAGCCGCGCGCTCAAGACCAAGCAGTGCACCGCCGCCAGCATCCAGCACCATCTGGAACGCGTGCAGTCCACCGCAACCGATGTCGTGCCGACGTTCGGCGTTGCCGAGCAGCCGTTTACTGATGCGGCGACCTTGCTACAAACCCGCGTGCAACAGGCGCTGCAATCGGCGCCGGCTGACTGCGCTGCGCTGGCCGCAGCGATGAAACCGATCGGCGCAGCCTGCAAGAGCTGTCACGACAAATACCGCTGAGAGCCTGTTCTCTAGAAGAGAACCTTTCCACGCAGCATCTGGCCGTACATCACCCAATCGCCGAGGAGGCTGTAGAGCGGGTGCTTGAACGTGGCCGGGCGATTCTTCTCAAACACGTAATGCCCCACCCAGGCAAAGCCATAACCGGCAACCGGCGCCAGCCAGAGCCAGCGCAATTGCCCCGTCGATAGCGCCAATACCACTACTGCGATCACCAGGCTGCTGCCGATAAAATGCAGCCGTCGGCACACGCGGTTACCGTGCTCGGCAAGGTAATAGGGATAGAACTCGCTGAAGTTGGTAAAACTGGTCATGAGTTTGCTCCGCGATCAATCTACTGCCCAAGCATGAACTCGCTATGCGACCGGAGCAACGGGCGCCGCAACATACGCTTTGCATGAGCGAGATGGAACGCGTCACACAACCGATCAGCCAGGCAACGGAATGAACTCTTCCTCGTCACCAGGCACTGGGGCGTAACGCTGCGCGGCCCATTCCGTCTTGGCCTGCTCGATGCGTTCACGGCTGCTGGCGACGAAGTTCCACCACAGATGGCGCTCGCCATCGAGCGGGGCGCCGCCGAACAGCATCAAACGGCTATCCTGCTTCGCGCGCAGCGATGGTGCCGATGATCCGGCCTGGACCGCCATTTGCGTCGTGCTGAGATCAAGCTCGCCCCAACGTACCGCGCCCTCGACCAGATAGACGCCCCGCTCGGCATGCTCCGGCGGCAGTGCCAGTTCAGTACCGGCAGCGAGTTTCACCTCAAGCAGAAACATCGGGGCGAATACTTTCACCGGTGAGCGCTCACCGTAAGCCTCGCCAGCGATCAGGATCGCATCGACACCCGGCTGGCTGATGCGCGGCAACTGGGTGCGATCGTGGTAATGGAACTCGGGATCGACCTCGGCGTCGGCCTGCGGGAGCGCCACCCAGATCTGGATACCGTGCAGCGTCTGACCATCGCGTCGTTCGTCTGGCGGCGTACGCTCGGAGTGCACGATGCCGTTACCGGCAGTCATCCAGTTCACTTCGCCGGGGCGAATGTCGGCGAGGCTGCCCAGGTTGTCGCGATGGCGGATCGCCCCCTCGAACAACCACGTGACTGTCGCCAACCCAATATGTGGATGCGGCCGCACGTCCATGCCCTTGCCCGCCGCAAAGCTGGCCGGACCGATATGATCGAAAAACACCAGCGGCCCCACGTGTCGCGCCTGCTGCGCGGGCAGCAGGCGACGCACGGCGAAGTCATCACCCAGATCGTGCACGCGGCCTTCGATCAGGGTCGGGGCAATTTGCATCGCGATCTCCTTGGGATAATCAATAACGGCTACCAGGCACGCCCATATTGAACCGGCGGCGTGATCTTCACATCCAGGGTCTTCGCGGCACGGCGGGCGAAGTACGGATCGCGCAGACTTTCGCGGGCAGTCAGCACCACGTCGGCCTCGCCATTGGCGATGATTGCTTGCGCCTGTTCGACTTCCGTGATCATACCGACTGCGCCGGTGGCGATGTCTGCCTCGCGGCGGATACGCGCCGCAAACGGCACCTGGTAGCCGGGGCCGACAGGAATCTTCGCGTGCGCCAACATGCCACCGCTGGAGACGTCGATCAGATCCACACCCAACGGCTTGACCTGTTGCGCCAGTTGCACGCTCTGCTCGATATTCCAGCCAGCGTCGTTCTCAGCCCAGTCGGTGGCCGAGATACGCAGCCACAATGGCAGTTCCGCCGGCCACACCTCTCGCACGGCGCTGATCACTTCGCGCACGATACGGGTGCGATTGTCGAAGCTGCCGCCATACGGGTCGGTTCGCTGGTTGCTCAATGGCGACAGGAACTGATGCAGCAGATAGCCGTGCGCCGCGTGCAGCTCGATCAGCTGGAAGCCAGCGGCCAAGGCACGCCGCGCGCTTGCACGAAAGTCAGCAACGACTTGTTGAATACCCGCTTCGTCCAGCGCTTGCGGCGTATGCCAACCCGCGTCGAAGGGAATGACAGAAGGCGCCACCGTGGTCCATGGCGCCTGATCGGCAGCCAGCGAACCGCCGCCCTCCCACGGCAACTGAGCGCTGGATTTGCGTCCGGCATGCGCCAGTTGCACGCCAGCAATGGCGCCGCTGGACTGCACGAAGCGCACAATCGGCTTCCACGCTTCCACCTGGGCATCGTTCCACAAACCAGTATCGCCATGCGAAATGCGACCTTGCGCCGATACTGCCGTCGCCTCGGTGATGACCAGCGCCGCGCCGCCAACCGCCCGGCTGCCCAGATGCACCAGGTGCCAGTTATCGGGCAAGCCATCGGTAGCCGAGTACTGGCACATCGGCGAAATCACCAGACGATGGCGCAAGGCCAGACTACGCTGAGCCAGCGGATCAAACAGATTCATGGGTTGCTCCGATAGGAATCGATGTCAGACATGCAGGCATGTCAACGACGTATCAAGCACCCAACATCGAATGATCAGCATCAACTCATCGTGATGGTGCGAGCGGTAATCCATGCGGCGATGCGTTTGACGATCGGCGCCGGCGACTTCATCCAGCTGAAGTGATCGGCCGGCTGACCGCCCATATCATCGGGAGTCAGCATGTCGACCACATTTGGCGCCTGTGGCATCTTGCCGAGCAACCACTCCAACGAGGCTTTGGGCACCAGCCAGTCATCGCGCAGGCGTAGCGCGAATACCGGCAACCGCAACGCACCGAGAAGTCCGTCCATATCCTGCGACATGCCGGTGGCCGAGTAGCGTCCATTGCGCGCGCTACGTGCCCAGTCGGACGTAAGGCGGCGCGCCTCGTTCCCGGCAAAGCCGATCCGGCGACCTGGCAGGTGACCCACTAGATTGGCTACCAATGGCGCCAGCATGCAACCCACCTTGATCAACAGGCTATGCGGATAGGCGCGCCAATACGGCGCACCGCTGGCCACCAGCGCGATACCGGCATGCTCGCCAGGATGCAGTGCGGCATAAAGTGAGGCGATCTGTCCGCCCAGGCTGTGGCCGCCGAGCCAGCAGGTTTTTTGCGGCCATTGCGCCTGCACGGCTGCCATCGCGGGCGGCAAATCATCGAGCAACAATTCGCGATAGCCCCAATTGCTGATCCGCCCGGCCCGTTGATCGCTGGAGCCAATGCCACGCCATTCGTGGATGACCACCGCAATGCCGTGCACTGCCAGCGCTTCGGCCATAGGCAGATAGTGCTTGGCCGGCACGCCCATCGCGGGTAGCCAGTACAGTAGCTGCTGCCACCCGCCATCCGGATGCACGCAAAGCAGTTCAAAACGTGCGCCATCGACGGCGGTGATCGGGAGGACGACTTGACTCGTCAGCACGGGTAAATCGGAAGGCGGCGGGGCAAACGCATTTTCAGAGAATTGATCGGGCATACCGACAGGCTAGCGAATTGAGGCATCGACCACAAAAAAAGCCGGCTTGCGCCGGCTTTCTTCTGATGTGGTCGCGTCGGTTCAGACCGGCGTTACATCTTCAGCCTGAAGGCCCTTCTGGCCGTTGACGACGGCGAACGTGACCTTCTGGCCTTCCTGCAAGCTCTTGAAGCCGGAGCCGCTGATGGCACGAAAATGCACGAACACGTCAGGACCACTTTCCCGACTGATGAAGCCAAACCCCTTGGCGTCATTGAACCACTTGACTGTACCTGTTTCACGATCCGACATGACTCACTCCAATCCATTACTTGGCGCTTAGACAAACCGGCCCCTGGGCCGACGGTTTACTGGCGTGCCTGGATCGGGTGTAGCGATGTGGATTAATGAGATCCATACCGGGCACGCACGCTGCCGAGCAAACACAGTAACTAGAGCATACCTAACCCGTTTCAAGCTTGCGAGCAATTTGTCAAGGCATTTTTGCGCAAATTATCAGGATAAGAGAGCACGAATCGCTGTCAGCCTGTCGACATTGGCACGTGGCGGCTGGAACTGAGGCTTGAACGGTGCAATCGAGGCGGGATTACGCTGCTCGGGGCTGAATTTCGCTTGTCTTGGCATTTTCTTGCGATTACGGGCCGTCTTGATCTCAAATTCAGATTCTTTTTACTTCCAACCCTGTCTATTGTGTGGATGAGACGAAAACCACAGCAGGCCAGCTTTTCGGCATGTCCGTTCCAACCCGCTTTTGAGGAGAGCACCCTATGTACGTCATGCCCCGTTTAACCCTGGCCAGCGTGATAGCCGTTCTTTTAATCGCAGGTTGCGCCCATCAACCACCGGCCAAAACGACGACCGTCACGGCGACACGGACAACATCGGCACCGACCGCCAGCAGTACGACAACCTCTACGCGCACTGCGCATCGGGCTTCGGCTAGTGGCACGGCGACCCAGTCAGCCGCCAATCTGCCTGATCACACCGGTATTGCAGCCTGTGATGACTACCTGTCCAGCTACATGGCCTGTCACCGCGCCGCCAACATTTTTGCACCGAGTCAGCTGCAATCGCGCTATGACGCCATGCGCACCAGCCTGCTGCGTGATTCGCAGGATCCGGACATTCGCCCGCAACTGGCCGCTCGCTGCAACTCGCTCGCCAGCCTGCTACGCGATGCGCTCCACGGCAAGTCCTGCGACGCGAATCCAGCGCCCGCCAGCACCACGCCTTGATTCATCGATATCGATAAATCAAAGCGCTGCGATCAAGGCAACTCGAAGCATTTTTGTCAGCGCAGTCGATTCAGTGTCGGTGACTCGAACCTCAGGCGTATCGTGCCACCGGGCAGTCGTGATAATCGCTGATGCTACAGCAGCCAACAAAGCCGGGACCGCCTTGACGCCCTGCTCCAGGAAAAACGACTTGATCTCAAACACGCCATCGGCACGATGTGCCTTGGCATCGAGCCGTCCGACCAACCTCCCCCGATGCAGAATCGGCAGCACGAAGTAGCCATAGCTTCTCTTGGCCTCCGGCGTGTAGCACTCGAGGGAGTAGTCGAAGCCGAACATGGCCCGTGCGCGGGCACGATCCCACACCACCGGATCGAATGGCGAAAGCAGCGCCGTATGCGTTGCGCGCAGTCGGCCAAGGCTGGTTTTCTGCAAGGCGTCGGCGTGATCCCGATGCACATAACCTGGCTTGTTCCAGCCTTGCACGGCTATAGCCAGCAGTTCGCCATTGGCCATTAGCGGTGCCAGTTCCTCGTCGGTAACAGTCGGCTTCAACCGATAATAATCACCGACCCACGCGGCCTGCGTCACCCCTAGCGCACGCACGCTATCGGCGATGAAACGCCGTCGAAGCTCGGCTACCGACTGCGGTTCGGCGGTGTGATCAAAAGGCGGATCAAGGCGGATCAACACATTTTCGGCGAGATCATACACACGCTGAAACCCATCGCGCCGCGCCACCATCAGCTCACCAAGCGCAAACCACGCTTCCAGCCAGCGCTTCTCGGGCTTCCAGGCCCACCAGCCGGATTTGGCCGCCCCCTTGTCAGCCTCTGCTCTCGCGTAATTCGCAGCCCGCACCGGACCGGAATGTCGAATACCTGCCAGCAGTTCGTCCATGCCCGCGCGTTGATCGCGGTGCATCTGCGCGGCATTGCGATAAGCCCAATGATGAGTACGCTGTTCGCGCCAACCGCGATGCAAGGCAATATCCACGGCAGGAACAAAACACGCCTCGTGTGCCCAGCATTCGACCAGCCGACCGCCGGCAAGCGCCTCGTCCAGCCACACTCTCGGGTAATGACCAAGGCGCGAATGCAGCACCAGATAGGGACTACGCGCGACAACGTGGATGGTGTCGATCTGCAGAAGCCGCATCCGCTCGATCATGGCCACGACATCGGCACGCCGCGCACGCCGCCGCAACGGCTGCAACAAGCCCTGCGCATGCAGATGCAACAAACGCGCCTGTGTGAGCGTTATCGCAGGGCCTTGGGTGTGCGCAGCATTCAACGACACAGAAGCTTCACGGATTCACGAACAGGATAAGAGGGCTTCATTAGATCAGGTCTTTGCTGGCATCAGCATTGTCCGCCCTTCCGGCCAACAGTATCTTGCTGAAAAGGTTTCGGACGCCAGTAAAGTTGGGACGACGCTTTGTTCAAGCACCTTTATTCTGGCACGGAGTATCTACGATGAAATCTCGCAAACCACTGATCTCTGCCTTCACCGTTGGCATGCTGCTGTTCGCCAGCGCATTGCTCGCACAAGACATGTCGACACCGCCGCCTGCGCCAGCGAGTACCGCCGCTGCCATACCATCTCCCACTACAGCCGCCATGCAGACTCCGCAGGGTGAGGTAATCGTCAACAGCGCTCCAGCGAGTGCACCTGCCATTCCACCCCCGCCATCGTTCGAGCAATTATCCGGCGGCGGCAAATCCATCAGCGAGAGTCAGGCGGATGCGTATCCGCCACTGGCCAATGACTTCATCCATGCGGACAGTAATCGTGATGGCAAAGTCAGCAAGGCCGAATATCAGCGCTGGTTAAAACAGCTTTAAGCCGTCGTGGCGAGAAGCCGGTCGCAGTAAACGACGACGGCCGGCTCTTTGCTTGGTGTCGTTATGAGAAACTTTCCATCGCGCGCCGGGGATGCGTGGCACAGAAGTCTGGCTTGATCCTCGCCATCAGATTTTCTGGAGTTCTTCATGAAGCCTCTTTTCATTGCGGCGCCACTGGCGTTACTGACCGGCGTTATCGCCACACCGGCGCATGCGCAGAACCCTAGCCCAACCGATATACGTGCCTGCACCGGCATCGAAAGCGACGCGCAACGACTGGCCTGCTACGACCGCTCCACCGGCAGGGTCAACCTTCCCGCGGCACAGAAACGCGGCGACCAGCCCAGCACCAGCGCACCGACCAGTATCTTTGGCCACGAAAGGCCCACCGCCGCCGTACCTAGCGACGCGACGGCCGGCAAGCCGCTGTCTTTGCTCGACAGCCGCTGGGAGCTTTCTCCGGAAAGCAAACTCGGCACGTTCAATATACGTGGCTACAAACCGGTGTACGTCATGCCAGCTTTCGCCACCAGCA
This sequence comes from Rhodanobacter sp. A1T4, assembly GCF_014207185.1. Classification (GTDB taxonomy): domain Bacteria; phylum Pseudomonadota; class Gammaproteobacteria; order Xanthomonadales; family Rhodanobacteraceae; genus Rhodanobacter. The sequence goes on along the minus strand of NZ_JACHCP010000001.1, from coordinate 672,777 downwards.
ATCAGAACGATGAACCGCATAGCCCCAATCCCGTCAACACGGTGACCACGCCGCAGCAACTGGACAATGTGGAAGCGAAATTCCAGCTCAGCCTGAAGACCAAGATATGGCAAGGCGTGTTCGGTGACGCCGGCGACGTGTGGGTCGGTTATACCCAGGACTCACACTGGCAGGTCTATAACACCGAGGCTTCGCGCCCGTTCCGCGAGACCGACTACGAGCCCGAAGCCATACTGATGTTCAACACCAACTACCAGCTATTCGGCTGGGACGGTCGACTGCTTGGCATTGGCGTAGACCATCAGTCCAACGGCCAATCCGACCCGCTTTCCCGCAGTTGGAACCGCGTGATGGCCGACATCGGTTTCGAACGCGACAGCTGGACGGTGATGTTTCGTCCGTGGTGGCGCATTCCCGAGTCGCGCACCAGTGATAACAACCCGGATATCAGCAATTACATGGGCCGTGGCGACATGCAGATCATCCACGAGTGGAATGGTCAGGAATTCGGCCTGATGCTGCGCAGCTCATTGCGCGGCGGCAGCGATGCGCATGGCGCTGCCCAGTTCACCTGGAGCTTCCCGCTGATCGGCAATTTGCGCGGCTACATGGAAGCGTTCAAGGGTTACGGCGAAAGCCTGATCGATTACAACCACAATGCCACTTATCTGGGCGTGGGCATCACGCTGCTCGACTGGTATTGATCGTCGCGTTCGCCAAGGCGTGCTGCCTTAACGCCACCACGCTTGTTTTGTACCGGTGAGTATCTTCAGCATCTGGCCGCACGCCAGCGGAAACCGGCCCAACGGACCAAAACAGGCATCGCGTACGCGCGCCAGCCCAGCACGATCTGACTGGAACAAAGGTGTAAGCCATCGGCTCAACTGCTGATAGACGGCCAGATGCTGCCTGCGCAAGCGAGGATAAGCGCGCAGCGCATCATCGATATCGCTGGCATCCGCCAATGCATCGGACAGCGCTTCGGCATCCAGCAGCGCCATGTTCACGCCCTGCCCCAGCTGCGGACTCATGGCGTGCGCCGCATCGCCAATGAAAACCAGCCTTCCATTTACCGGCGCACGCAACACCACATCGCGATAACGAGCGCGATTCAATTGGGCCGGCTCACGAATGTGATCGAGCAATGGCAGCGCCTGCGGCCAGAGCATGCGTGTCCTGTCGCGCATGTGGACCAGTGAGTCGCCATCAAATCCATCCACCTGTCCGCCTGGCAGACTGAAGAAAAAGGTCAGCCAGCGGCCATCGCCATCGGCGCGTTGCCCCACCGGCAGCAGGCCGATCATTTCGCGGCTACCTCCGTAGCGCTGGTGCAGCGTATCCGGATGCGGCCAGCTCTCGGCCGGTAGCAGGCACCACATAGCTCCCCACGGATACAACGCCTGCCGCCGAACGATCTTCGGAGCAGAGTCGCGCAGCCGCGAGTTTGCGCCATCGGCTATCACGATCAGATCGAATGGGCCGTACCGCTCGCCCACACTGTCGATCAGGTGTTTGCCGTCCGCGTCGATCCGATCCATCCGAATGCCTGTACGCAGCTGTGCCGCATCAGGCCAGGCATCACGCATCAGCTTGAACAGACTTCCGCGCGTCAGGCCGAGCCCAAAGCAGCCAGGCGAATGATCGCTGTAACGCATGTCCATGACGCCATGGCCATTCGCGTTGCAACCATACAGCCGCTCGATCCGCTGACCTTGGGCCATGACCTGCTCAGCCAGACCGAGTCGGGCAAGCACACCCAGTCCAGTCGGCTGCAGCAAAAATCCAGCACCCACCGGTCCTGGCGAGTCGGCCTGTTCGAACACGCTCAGCGCGTGTTCTTGTTTCGACAAAAACAACGATGCGGCCTGACCAGCCGCACCGTAACCCACAATGGCGATATCCAGGCGTCGTTCCATGTCGCCCCCGTACAGGCAAAACTTAGTGGTGATGACCACCCGCGCCGTGCACATGACCGTGCTCCAGCTCTTCCGCCGTAGCCGCACGCACATCAGTCACTTCGATGGCGAAATGCAACGCCTGGCCGGCAAGCGGATGGTTGCCGTCGATGAACACGGTATTGCCTTCGACCTTGGTCACGGTGACGTTGATCTCACCTTGTGGGCCGCGGCCCTGAAACTGCATACCGGGCTGAATGTCTTCGACACCCTGGAAGGCATCCTTGGGCACTTCCTGAATCAGCTCGTCGTGATGCACGCCATAGCCCTCTTCAGGTGATACGTCAGCGTTGAACTTGTCACCGACGCTGCGACCTTCCATCTGCTTTTCCAGTCCCGGCACAATTTGCCCGGTACCGTGCAGATAGGTCAGTGGCTCGCGACCTTCGGAGCTGTCAACAACCTGACCCTGGTCATCGGTCAGCGTGTAATGGAAGGCGGCAACGGAGTTGTGGGCAATCTGCATGGAAGTCTCACGAATAGTTGTAGGTCCGCCGGCCAGGTGCCGACACGAATGACAAAGGCTACCAGATCACCGCGAAATGGCAGTAAGCAGGATGCCGCGGGATTGGCGATACTAAAGTCATGATTCCCGCACCAAGCGTGAAATATCGCCATTTTGCCGCCGGCCTGCTTGTCTGCGCCTGCTGGTTTGCCTTGGGCTCAGCCACAGCATCCTCATCGGCCAGCACGGCCAGCGCTGCGGGCTTGGCGGCAGACATCGATGGGCAGATCAGCCAGCCGCGTTTCGCCGCTGCCAACTGGGGCATCGCCGTGGTTTCACTGGACAGTGGCCGCGCGCTGTACACCCATCACGCCGATCAGTTGATGCAACCAGCCTCCACCGCCAAGCTGTTCACCGCCGCGCTGAGCCTCTCCACGTTGGGCGCGGATTACCGTATGCCGACCCGATTGTTGGCTAATAATGATATTCACGATGGCCGTCTGAATGGCCCGTTGATTCTTTATGGCATGGGTGACCCGACACTGGGCACGGCAACCAGCACCGACTGGGCCGATCAATTGGCCAATCAACTATTCCAGCGTGGTGTACGACAGGTGCGCGGCGATCTGATCGCCGACGACAGCTACTTCACTGGCCCCGCATTCGGATCCGGTTGGGAAGCCGGCGATCTGCAGAGCTGGTTTGCCGTGCCGTCTTCCGCCTTGAGCGTGGACGAAAATATCGTCGACATCACGGTGAGCCCAGGATCGGCAACCGGGCTGCCCGCCAGCCTGACCTTTGATCCGGTCGATGCGCAGATGCCCCAGCTAGGCCAGCTGACGACGACACTGTCGCGCCTGCCCAGTGATATCAATCTCTACCGCGCGCCGGGCGACAGCACGCTCTACGCTTTCGGCACCATCGCAGCTAAGACACCGCCACAGCATTTCAAGCTCGCCCTGCCGGACCCCGCCTTGGTAGCGGGCTCACAACTGCGACAGGCGCTGGCAGATCGAGGAATCCACTTGACCGGCCAGGTGCACGCACTGCACTGGCCGCAGGACGATACGGCGCTTGTCGCGCGCGCCGATACGCTGGCTGAAATCCAGTCACCGCCGTTGATGGATGTTCTGCAGCGTGGGCTGAAGCGATCGCAGAATCTGTATCTGCAGAATCTTTTTTTGAGTGTGGGCAAGCATCAGCAGTCGATGGAAGCTACCCCCGGGATCGTGCCTTTTGCCAGCACCGAGCAGTGGTCCGTCAAGGCGCTGCATCAGCTATTGACGCAGATCGGGATTCCGCCATCGGCCGGCCTGATCGACGAGGGCACCGGACTGTCGCGACGCGATCTGGTGACGCCCGATGCGATGGTGCGACTGCTCGCCTATCTAGCCGCGCAGCCTTATGCCGCACAGCTGCACGAAGCTTTGCCGATCGCTGGCATCGATGGCACCCTGACCGGGCAGATGCGTCACACCGCGGCCGAAAATAATGTACATGCCAAGACTGGCAGCATGACCTACGTGCACTGCCTGGTTGGTTATGTCACCAGTGCAGCAGGCGAGCGGCTGGCGTTTGCCATCATGCTGAATAATTACGAGCCGCCCACGAACGGACCCAGTGCGGGCAGCGACGTCAACGCGATCGCTCTGCTGTTGGCGAATTTCCACGGACGGAGTTGACTGCCACCTCGGCCAACGCCGCATTCCCGGAAAGCGTTTAGCCGCCCAGACGGGCCAAGGTGTCCTTGCCGATCTTTTCAGGTGTATCCGTCGGCGCGTAGCGCTTCACTACCTGGCCATGTTCATCGACCAGAAACTTGGTGAAGTTCCACTTGACGGATTCACTGCCCAGAATGCCCTTGCCTTCGCTTTTCAGCCATTGGTAAAGAGGATCGGCATGATCGCCGTTGACTTCGACCTTGGAGAACATCGGGAACGTCACATCGTAGCGGGTGCTGCAAAACGTCTTGATCTCCTCCGCATCGCCCGGCTCCTGATGACCGAACTGGTCGCAGGGAAAGCCCAGCACCACCAGCCCCTTGTCACGCTGATCCTGCCAAAGGTTCTCCAGCCCCTTGTATTGGGGGGTAAAACCGCATTTGGAGGCGACATTGACGATCAGCAGGGTTTTTCCGCGCCATTCGCCGAGCGAGCGCTCGTTGCCGTCGATATCGCGGACTGTGAAATCGTAGACGCTGGACATAAGGCAAGCTCCTGCTGGTGGGGTAACTCTGCCGAGTCTACGCCATCCATGATGACGCTCGTGACATAGAATGACGGTTTAGCGCAAAAGCCAGGCCATGCCGTGATCCGCTTTGTCGATGTCCACAAGTCCTATCGTGTCGACGGTCACGATATCCCTGCGCTGAAGCCTTTCAGCCTGGAGGTCGTCGATGGCGAAGTCTTCGGCATCATCGGCTTGTCCGGCGCCGGCAAATCGACGCTTATACGGCTGATCAACCTGCTTGAGCGCCCCAGCGGTGGCAGCATCTTCGTCAACGACACCGAAATGACCGCACTGGCCGAACCGGCGCTTCGCGCGCAACGGCGGCGGATCGGCATGATTTTCCAGCATTTCAACCTGCTCGCCTCGCAGACAGTGGCCGATAACGTGGCGTTTCCGATGCGATTGGCGGGTGAGCGCAATGCAGTGACCTTGCGCAAGCGCGTCGACGAGTTGCTGGCGCGGGTTGGCCTGACCGACCATGCCGACAAATACCCCTCACAGCTTTCCGGTGGCCAGAAGCAGCGCGTGGGTATTGCGCGTGCGCTGGCCAACCGACCATCCATTCTGCTGTGCGACGAAGCCACCAGTGCGCTCGACCCGCAGACCACGGCCTCGGTACTGGAGCTGCTGGCCGAGATCAACCGAGAGCTGAAACTCACCATCGTGCTGATCACGCACGAAATGGATGTCGTACGCCGTGTCTGCGACCGCGTCGCCGTACTGGATGCCGGCGAAATCGTGGAGCGCGGCAGCGTGATCGACGTTTTCCTGCATCCGCAGCATGCCACCACCAAGCGCTTCGTCAACGAGGCGCTGCCAGAGGAAGCCATTGGTGAGGAGGCTGCCTTTGCACGTGTGCCCGGACGCATCCTGCGACTGAGCTTTCGTGGTGACGCGACATGGACACCGGCACTAGGTCGGGTCGCGCGTGAAACCGGCATCGATTTCAACCTGCTCGCCGGGCGCATCGACCGCATCAAGGACATGCCTTATGGTCAACTGACGCTGGCGATGCAGGGTGAGCGCGTGGATGCAGCCATGCTGGCCCTGCGCGAAGCGGGTATCGAGATCGAGGAGTTGCGCCGATGAGCCACGCACCGATTCTGCAGACGTTGTTCCCGAACATCGACGATTGGGGCGAAATCGGCCATGCGTGCATCGATACGCTGTTGATGCTTGGCGGCTCGCTGCTGCTCACCGTACTGCTTGGCCTGCCGCTGGGTGTACTGCTGTACCTCACTGGCAACGGTCAGCTACGCCCGATGCCAAAGCTATACGCCATCACCTCGTTGCTGGTGAACATCCTGCGCTCGGTGCCTTTCATCATCCTGATGATCGTGCTGATGCCAGTTACGTATTTTCTGGTCGGCACCAAGCTCGGTATACGCGGCGCGATTCCGCCGCTGGTGATCGGCGCGGCACCGTTCTTCGCTCGGCTGGTGGAAACCGCGCTGCGCGAGGTGGAGCACGGCGTGATCGAGGCCAGCCAGGCGATGGGTGCCAGCCTGTGGCAGATCGTGCGCCATGTATTGCTTCCCGAGGCACGCGGCGGCCTGCTGGCCGGCGTGACCGTCACGGCCATCGCCCTGGTCGGCTACACCGCGATGGGCGGCGCGGTCGGCTCCGGCGGCTTGGGCGATCTGGCCTACCGCTACGGTTACCTGAGCTACAAATCCGACTACATGCTGGTGACCGTGGCACTGCTGATCGTGCTGGTGCAATTGCTGCAGATGCTCGGCGATCGCATCGTGGCACACTACGGTCGGCGTTGAGCAACAACACATGGCACTTTGCATTTGGCAGTATGGACGGCTACTCTTGTGCGCCGCACAAAGCTCATCGTCATGAAGAAACTGCTTGCCTCCCTCGCTGTACTGCTCGCCTTGGCAGGTTGCTCCGCCCATGATGGCGGATCCTCCAGCAGTGACTCGAATACGCTGACGGTCGCCGCCACCGCGATCCCGCACGCGGAGATCCTCAAGCAGATCAAGCCGATGCTCGCCAAAGAAGGCGTCGATCTTGAGATCAAGGTGTTTGCCGATTACGTGCAGCCCAACTCGCAGGTGGCCGAAAAAAACATCGACCTGAACTTCTTTCAGACCAAGCCCTACCTTGATGCGTTCAACCGCGAACGCGGCACGAAACTGGTGATCATCACCGGCGTGCACATCGAGCCGTTCGGTGCGTATTCGCGCAAGTACAAAAACATCGATCAGCTGCCGGATGGTGCCAACGTGACCATTCCCAATGACCCCAGCAACAACAGCCGCGCGCTGCTTTTGTTGGCCAAGCACGGGCTGATCACGCTGAAAAATCCGAACGACGAGATGGCTACCTTGAAGGACATCACCGCCAACCCGAAGCACCTGAAGTTTCGCGAGCTGGAAGCGGCCATGCTGCCGCGCACACTCGATGAAGTAGACCTGGCGCTGATCAATACCAACTATGCGCTGGCTGCCGGATTGAATCCGACCAAAGACGCGCTGCTGATCGAAGACAAGAACTCACCGTACGTGAATTATCTGGTTGGCCGCGAAGACAATCAGAACGATCCGCGCGTACAGAAGCTGGCCAAGGCGCTCACCAGCCCCGAGATCAAGACCTTCATCGAACAGAAGTATCACGGTGCGGTGTTGCCAGCATTCTGAGTGCTGAGTTTCTGAATGACTACAACCCCTGCGTCGCCGGAATCTCGAACACCTGGCGCAGATAGGTAACGTAGGCTTCGTCGTCGCACATGTTCTTGCCCGGCGAGTCGCTGAGCTTGGCTACCGGCTGGCCGTTGCAGCGGGTCATCTTGATGACGATATTGAGCGGCGTCGGGCCCACGTCGTTGGTGAGGTTGGTGCCGACGCCGAATGCGAGCAGGCAGCGATCGCGGAAGTGCGCGTAGAGCTGCATCACTTTCGGGATATCGAGCCCATCGCTGAACACCAGCACCTTGCTGCGGGGATCGACGCGGTTGGCATGGTAATGCGCCAACACCTTCTCGCCCCAGTCGAACGGATCGCCGGAGTCATGCCGGGTACCGTCGAACAACTTGCAGAAATACATGTCGAAATCGCGCAGAAACGCATTGAGTCCGTAGACATCCGATAGCGCAATGCCGAGATCGCCGCGGTATTCCTTCGCCCACGCCTCCAGCGCAGCCACCTGCGAGTCACGCAGCCGTGGCCCCAGCGCCTGGTGCGCCTGCAGGTACTCGTGCGCCAGCGTGCCCAGCGGCGTCAACCCAAGCTCACGTGCCAACCATACGTTGCTGGTACCCGCCAGCTGCTTGCCCAGGCCATCGCGCAGCGTAGTCACCACTTCGGCTTGCCATGCCCGTGAATACCGGCGCCGCGTCCCGTAGTCGGCGATGCGGCAACCGGCGTAATCGGGCGTGTCGCGCAGCAACGCAATCTTGTCGTGCAGCCGCTGGCGGCCTTCGGCCATATCCAACCCTGCGCTGACGTGACGAAAATACACCTCGTTGACGATCGCGAGCAGCGGCACCTCGAAAAGAATCGTGTGCAGCCAGGGACCGCAGATACGGATATCTATTTCCCCGTTGTTCGCGTTGGACGGCCTGATCTCGACATATTTTTCGTTCAGATGGAAAAGATCGAGAAAATCGACAAAGTCGCTTTTCAGGAAACGCCAGGTACGCAGATACAGCAGCTCATCCGCCTTGAAGCGCAGCTGGCATAGCGCCGCGAGCTCGGTACGGATTTCATCGATATAAGGCACCAGGTCGATGCCGGGATTGCGGCACTTGAAACGGTACTCGACCTGCGCCGCCGGATACTGGTGCAGCACCACCTGCATCATCGAAAACTTGTACAGGTCGGTATCGAGTAGCGATTCGATGATCATCAATGGCTCTTGCGGAGAATGCTTGCGCAGACAGATGCTGAATCATTACCCATCCTGCAGGGCAGATGTAGGGAGCGGAGCGCACCGCCCCTGCGTACCGAACAACTCAGGGCAAAAAAAAACCCCACTGGCCAGGGGAGGACCGGTGGGGCTTGTCAGGCTGCGTCCAGGGGAGGAAGAGCAGCCCCTCAGTGAGCGGTGTTTTGCGTCACTTATGGTCGCCGTCACGGCGATGCATGGATGTAGTGTGTCCGCGGGTACGTGACTTCAACGTAAACGTCCCAGACTCGTTCAGCTAAGCGACAGGCTGGCTAGACCGTCGCCGCCAGCACAATCTGATTTTCAATAGCTTGAACAAAGGCTTGCGTGCCAGGCCACTCGCCAATCCGTCCCATCTTTCGCTCACCGCGAAACACGAAGAACGCAGGTATGCCGTGCAACCCAAACCGCGTGGCCATGGTCGGATCGTCGTAAACGTTATCGTGCAGCCAGCGCACCCGTGGCCACTGGAAACGATCCCGCGCCAGCAGCATGGCGCGCTTGGCGATATCGCAATTGGGGCAGTCGCGACCCCACAGAAACAGGATGCTGAGCGGCGCTCCCTCCTCGCGCAATACATCGTCAAGGGACACGCTGTTGACCTGTTGCATGAGGAGTCGCCCGAAGAACTCGGGTACGGCGGTATCGGACATGATCAAGTCGACAACCCTGATTCCTGCAAGCCAAAGAGATGAGTTTCAGTATGTGGAATGACAACTGGGTAACCATCCTTGCTGGTGCCAACCACGTTACACCGACACATCACGATCGCTTGTGCATCATGGCGACTTCAGCCTGCCAAACTTGGTGCGCAAGCCATCCGCACCCATCCATGCAGGATATTTCCGCGACCAGCAAGGATTCACCGTATGTCAGATCGTTCTCCCCGATCGCTGTTCGACCCAGTCCAGATGGGCGATATCGCGCTGGCCAACCGCATCGTGATGGCACCACTGACCCGCGATCGTGCCGGCCCTGGCCGCACGCCGACGCCGCTGATGGCCGAGTATTACGCGCAGCGCGCCGACGCGGGACTGATCATCGCCGAAGCCACCCAGATCAGTCCCGAGGGTCAGGGCTACCTCGACACACCCGGCATCTACAGCAGCGCGCAGGTCAAGGGCTGGAAGGCCGTGACTAATGCCGTGCACGCGCGCGGCGGCAAGATGGTGCTGCAGATGTGGCACGTCGGCCGCATCTCCCATACCAGCCTGCAGCTGGGCGGCAAGGCACCGGTCGCTCCGTCAGCGATCCGCGCCAAGGCCAAGACCTTCACCGCCAACGGCTTCGAGCCAGTTTCGGAGCCGCGCGCACTGGCTGCTGGAGAAATGCCGCGCATCGTCGCGGAATACCGCTATGCCGCCGCGCGGGCGATGGATGCCGGGTTTGACGGCGTCGAAGTGCATGCGGCCAACGGTTATCTGATCGACCAATTCCTGCGTGATGGCAGCAATCACCGCGACGACGCCTGGGGCGGCAGTATCGAAAATCGCACACGCCTGTTGTACGACGTCGTCAGCGCCGTTGCCCAGACGGCGGGCAGCGGCCGTACCGGTGTGCGCCTCTCCCCCGTGACACCGGCCAACGACGCGCGCGACTCCCATCCGCAGCCACTGTTCGAGCGCGCCGTTGAAAGGCTCGCCCCGCTCGGCCTGGCCTATCTGCACGTGATCGAAGGTGCCACAGGCGGCCCGCGCGATATTGCACCCTTCGATTACGAAGCGTTGCATCGCCGCTTCCATGGCAGCTGGATGGTCAACAACGGCTACACCGAAAAGATGGCCGAGGCAGTTGTCAGCAACGGCCTGGCTGACCTGGTTGCGTTTGGACGTCCATTCATCGCCAATCCCGATCTAATCAAGCGGCTACGCATCGGTGCGCCGCTCAGCGCCATCAATCCTGCCACGCTGTATGGCGGCGGCGCCGAGGGCTATACGGACTATCGCACGCTCTGATCATTCATCGGCAACGATCCCCAGGCCAAGGACGGCTTGCTCAGGGCGCTGCCAAAGATGTCGCAACACGTCTCCCCAATTGCACGAGCGTGGCATCCCGCTGCAGCTTGGGCTGCCTGGCAAGGTCCCTTACGCGCTGATAGAAAGCCGGCCATTGACCCTGCGATTGCTTGAACAGCTCGGCGAACGCAGGCGTCCACTGATCGTACAAGCCGAACGGCAGCAAGCGCGCATTGTTGATTGGCGCCGCCACCCAGGCGTCGTAGCCATGTTCCTTCGGCCAGTCGCGATCGCGCCACTGCTTGTAACGTTCGCGAAATGCGGCGATCTCTTGCTGCTTGCCGCCTTCCATCGCCGTGTCGCCCACGCCGCTGGCGTACAGCTTTTTCAGTCGGTCACGCAGATCCAGTACCAGTTTGGTGAAGCCGCTGTCCATCGCCTGCGTGCGATCGTCTTGCGCCGGTAGCCCGCGCGACTGTCGCCACTCGCGCAAGCCCTGATCCTGCACAAATGTAGCGAAAGACTCGTTGAATGCCGTGTCGTCTTTTACGTAGATCAGCTGATGCGCCAGCTCGTGGAAGATGGTGCTGTCCAGCTCGTCGTCGTCCCAACGCAGCATGCTGCTGAGAATCGGATCAGCGAACCAGCCCAGCGTGGAATACGCCGAGACGCCACCGATCTCGACGTCGTCGCCTTTTTTCTGCAGCCGTGCCGCTTCGGCCTTGGCATCCGCCTCGGCAAAGTAACCGCGATAAGCCACGCAGCCTGCGACGGGAAAACAATAAAGCACCGGCTCTACCGAATAGCGCGGCGCCGCGAACACGTTCCACACCACATAGTTTCGATGCAGATCGACGTAGCGCGTATAGCTGCGATTATCCGGCAACCCCAGGTGCTGCGAAGCGAAAAGACGCGCCTGCTGGGCCAGTAAAAGTCGTGCGGCCAGTTTGGGGTCAGTCGCCGGATTGCTGACGATCGTACCAATGTTGCGCCGATGAAAGACCAGCTCACTCTGCCCGCGCACTGCCTGTGTGTAATAACGCAGGCTGCCGCAGGCGCCAAGCAAAAGGCCCACCGCCGTGATGGCGATGAGCCTTGGAAACCGAATGGAACGTGGCAAATAATTTAGGCGAGGCATGCGGCGATTGTGCCGCAGGCCCCGCGTTCTGTCTTAGTGACCGTTACTTCCGCCGTGCGAGGAGCCGCCGCCATGCGAGTAATGACCGCCACCATGTCCGCCAGCGTAACCCGGATGGCCGCCGCCGTAACCGGGACGGCCTTGCCAATGGCCCCCGCCATATCCGTAACCACCGCGCCAGTAGCGCGGGCCACCATAACCGCCGTACCAACCACCGACGACGCCTACGCTGCAGCAGCCGTAATAGCCATTGTCGTAGTAACCGTAGCCGGGGTACCCGTAGTAACCACCCTGATATACCGGCGCGGCCTGACCGTAATACACGTCGCCGCTGTAACTGGAACCGCGAACGTAGCTATAGCCGGGGTCGTAATAACACCCGGACAAAGTAGTGATGGCGGCGAGCAGAACGAGACTTGCGAGCAGGCGTTTCATGGTTTGTCTCCGACTCCAACGGGAGTCATGACCTGAACGCTAGTCCTATGCGCTTGAACGCCTCCTGAGGTACAAACACATGGCTGATGGGCATTTACCCACCAGCCATATACGCAGGACCGTCAATGCGCACGCATCAGCCCTTGCGCTTGGACTGGTCGCCTCGCTCATGTGCCAGCGCATGGCCAAACGCCGCTTCGCTGGACAGGCCGCCGGCACCAGGCGTGGGCGCATGGGGATCGGGCGTATTCGTCGCGGGCTGCACAGTCACCGCGCCAGGCCAGCTCGGCCCCTGACGCACGCGCTCCAGCTTGGCCTCCAGCAGTGCCTGGATATGCTCCACTGCTTCGGCCGGACTGATGTGATGGATTTCCGGCTCCGGCAGCGTCGGCAACTTGAGCGGGGTCGCCTTGGTCTTGGGAAACGATGCAACCTTCTTGACGGCTGGCTTGGGTGCCGCGGGTTTCGCCGCCGGCTTTTTCGTCGCAGCGACCTTGGCTACCGGCTTTTTCACGGCAGGTTTCGCCACCGCAGATTTCGTCACCGGCTTGGCAACGGACTTCTTCGGCGCTGCTTTCTTGGCAATAACCTTTTTGGCTGCCGGCTTGGTGGCCGCGATCTTTTTCGTGACTGACTTCTTTCCGACAAGCTTCTTCGCGGCCGATTTCTTCACTGTCGGCTTCTTCACGGCAACCTTTTTGGCCACCGGCTTCTTTTTCGCGACAGCTTTTTTTACTACCGACTTTTTAAGGGTGACTTTTTTTGCAGCCGGCTTTTTTGTCGCTGTCTTTTTCACTGCTGCCTTTTTAGTGGCTACCTTTTTTACGGGCGCCTTCTTGGCAGCCGCTGCTTTACGCGGGGTGGCAACCTTCTTCGCGGTGCGTTTTACGACTGCCCTTTTTACAGCTGTTTTTTTTGCGGACGCCTTTTTTGCCGCGGACTTTTTCGTTGCCGACTTGCCTTTCGTAGCCATGCGTTCGTTCTCCTGCGGTGACCAATAAAATTAAACGGCGATCAATGAAACATGAGCCAGTATGCACGCCTTGAATCGCTCGGATATTAACGGCTGACCTTACGAAATCGCCTGAAACCTTCGCGACAAATCCGGCGCATCAGTCATCAAAACGAAGGATGCGACAACTGATTGAGGAAGTAAGGAAGCACACGTTGATCCATAAGCAGCGTGAAGATGACGCCGTAGGCCGCACCCCAAAGGTGAGCGCTGTGATTGACGTTGCCCTGCCCGCGTCGATCCATGAAGATCGAGTAGCCCGTATACAGCACGGCATAGAGAATCGCCGGCATGGGTATCACCAGCACAATGATCTTTTGCCATGGCGCCAACAAAACGAATGAGAACAGCACAGCTGAAACAGCGCCGGATGCCCCAAGGCTGCGGTAGTTGGGATTGGTGCGATTCTTCAGATACGTCGGCAGAATCGAGACCACCAGACCACCGATATAGAACAGCGCAAACCCGAAACCGCCAAGACGTCCGGTGAAAAACCCTTCCATGACCTGACCGAAGAAATACAGCGTCAGCATGTTGAAAAACAGGTGGCCGAAATCCGCATGCACCACGCCGTAAGTCACCAGACGGTGGTACTCGTGCTGACGGGTGATCGCTGGCGGCCACAGGATGAGGTCGTTCATCAGCCGGCTGTTCTTGAAGGCCATGAACGACACGATGCCGGTGATGGCGATGATGATGAAGGTAACCGGCATAAACGATTCCGCGAGAGATAAGCAAAGCGTGACATCTTCGCGCTAGTGCATGGTCTTGTCGACTTCGCTGGCAAAAATCGGAAGTGCGCGAGGCGGCATGACCAAGCTGACTGCGGGCAAACTCACCGCCATCAGAAACATCGCGACGCGACCACGATCCGGTGTCTACTGCAGCGCTAGCCCCCAAGGAGGGACATCATGACTTCTTTTCGTTACATGCATCTCGACGTCTTCACCGCCAGCCTCGGCGGCGGCAATCATCTGGGCGTGGTGGTCAACGCACAAGACTGGAGCGCCGAGGACATGCAGCGCTTCGCCCGCTGGACGAACCTTGTCGAAACGACCTTCCTGCTTCCACCGCAGGACCCCAAGGCGAGCTACCGCGTGCGCATGTTCACGCCGCACAAGGAAATCCCGTTTGCCGGCCATCCCAGCATTGGCAGTGCACACGCCGCGCTCGAGTGCGATCTGGTCGAGCCACGCGATGGCCTGCTGTGGCAGGAATGCGGTGCCGGAACGCTGCCGATCCGCGTGCATGGCAGCGGCCCAAAGCGCGAGCTGTCGCTGCTGTCGCCCGCTCAGCACATAGTGAATAGCGGACATGATGCGCACCCGCTGCTACCAGCTGCGCTGGTGGGCGTGGGTTCGGGCCGATTGCCGCCTGCGCTGGTCGACGGTGGTCGGCGTTGGTGGCTGGCCGAGGTGTCGGATGAGGCCAGCCTGCGTGCATGGAAGCCCGATCATGCCGCGATCGGTGCATTGGCCAGGGCCAGCGACAGCATGGGTCTGTGCGCATTTGCCCGCAGCACGAACGCCAACTATCAGCTGGTGGTCCGTGCGTTGCCCGCCGGCGCCGGCATCGTGGAGGATCCCGCCTCAGGCGCGGCGAACGGTTCCATCGCCGCATACATTGCGCAGACCGAGCCGAACGGCGAGCTGGCCCGTGGCTATCAGGTCAGCCAGGGACGTGAAATCGGCCACGATGCCCGGCTCGTAGCACTGATCGACGGCGGTTCGGTGTGGATCGGTGGCCGCACCCACACGGTGATCAATGGCAGTCTGGACTGGACGCTGCAGGATTGACGGTTGAATCGGCGCCGGCATCAAACTCGAGCGAGCGTCGACTCGCGCAACCCTTACTTGCGTTCGTCCAGATGCGCTCGCCGAGCAGCCACCTGTGCCAAGGCCGCCCAGTCCAGCTCGGCATCACCGCCAGCCAGCGCTTCGAGCAGGCTATCGCGCAGTACGCCGGCAAACGGCAGCGGCACGCGTGCCGTGCCACCGGCGGTCAGGGCCAGCTCGACATCCTTCAGACCCAGCGGCAGGGTGAGGCCGGCGGGTTGGAAACGCTCTTCGGCGATCAGCTTGCCGTAGCCCTGGTACGCCGGCGATGCAAACAACGTGCTGGTCATTACATCGAGGAAGTCAGCGGCGCTGACACCGTAGGCACGGGTCAGCGCGGTCGCCTCGGCCATGCTTTCGATCGCCGCCGCCAGCATGAAGTTACCGGCGATCTTCGCCACGCTAGCGCGTTCGGCCTGCTCGCCCATCGGC
Source organism: Rhodanobacter sp. A1T4 (assembly GCF_014207185.1). Taxonomy (GTDB): domain Bacteria; phylum Pseudomonadota; class Gammaproteobacteria; order Xanthomonadales; family Rhodanobacteraceae; genus Rhodanobacter. Next base: position 657,447 of record NZ_JACHCP010000001.1, on the reverse strand, counting down.
CATAGCTTCACCGCCATCGCTTCCAACAGGGGCCGCACGCGTTCTACTACGGCCAGCTTGCCGGCGACCAGTATGTTGAGCTTCGCAGCCGCTGCGGCGTCCGGGCGCCCAAACACCGGGGCGGAAACGTACTCCAGTCCACGCTTGGCGTGCTCCTCGGCGAGCTCTTTGGCCAAGGCCACTGAAATCGTGGCGTGGTTCACATGCACAGTGCCAGGGTCCATCGCATCGAGCAGGCCGCTATCGAGGATCACCTCGCGCACGGCCTGATCGTTGGCCAGCATGCTGCACAGCGCGTCACCCTGTGCGGCGCGATCCGCGGTGCGTGCGAGCTTGGCACCCAGCGACACCAACGGCGCGGCGGCGGCTTCAGAACGATTCCACACCGTCACCGTGTGACCAGCCGCCAGCAGATTGCTGGCCATCGCACTGCCCATCGCACCGAGACCGATAAATCCAACCTTCATGCACGCATCCTCATCGTTTGTCAGCCGCCAAGTGAACCATGCGCCGTGTTCAGATCGCGCGAAACGCTCAAGCCACCTCGCCCGCCGCCTGCCCCGAGGCCCACGCCCACTGGAAGTTGTAGCCACCCAGCCAGCCGGTGACATCCACCACTTCGCCGATGAAATACAGCCCCGTCACATGCTTCGACTGCATGGTGCTGGAGGACAGGCCCCTGGTATCCACACCACCCAGCGTGACTTCGGCCGTACGGTAGCCCTCGGTACCGCTGGCCGTGATCGGCCAGGCATTGAGCTGCTCGCCGATCCGGCTCAACTCGGTTTCCCGGTACTGGCGCATCGGCCGACTGTCGAACCACTGTTCGCATAGGCGCTGTGCCAGTCGCTTGGGTAGTACGTCGCTCAACACGGTTTTCAGTTCGGCCAGTGGTCGTGCCGTGCGCTGCTCGATCAGCCACGGACCAACCGCGGTATCCGGCAGCAGATTGGTGCGCAGGTCATCGCCAGGCTGCCAGTACGAGGAAATCTGCAGGATCGACGGGCCGCTGATGCCGCGATGGGTAAACAGCAGACCCGCGCGAAATACCTGCTTGCCGACCTTCGTTTCCACCGCAGGCAACGCGACGCCGGCGAGATCCTGATAATGCTCCTGATGCTTGCCGCTCAGCGTCAGCGGCACCAGCCCCGCCCGCGTGGGCAATACCTCATGACCAAACTGTCTTGCCAGTTCGTAGCCGAAGCCGCTGGCCCCCATGCTGGGAATCGACAACCCGCCGCTGGCGATCACCAGCGATTCGGCATACACCTCACCGCGCGCGGTCGTCACGGTGAAACCACCATCCGTCTTGCGCACGCGGTTTACGGCGCAACTGGTTTCGATGGTCACACCAACCGCCTCGCATTCATCCAGCAGCATGCGGACGATCTGCTTGGAGGAGTCGTCACAAAAAAGCTGGCCCAGTTCTTTCTCGTGATAGGCGATGCGGTGCTTCTCGACCAGGGCGATGAAATCGGCCGGCGTGTAGCGTGCCAACGCCGACTTGGCGAAATGCGGGTTGGCCGAAAGGAACTGGCCCGGCGTGACCCCCAGATTGGTGAAATTGCAGCGACCACCGCCGGACATCAGGATCTTCTTGCCCACCCTGTTGGCGTGATCGAGCAAAAGCACCTTGCGCCCACGCTGGCCTGCTGCCACGGCGCACATCAGACCAGCCGCACCGGCACCGATGATCAGCACGTCGGTCTTTATGGCATCGGTTTTCATAACACCGGAACTTTCATGGTTGGCCGAGCTTCCGCACGTTGCAATTCAGCATTATCCACCAGCGACGGATGTCGGCATCGCTTACACTGCCTCACCGATTAACAAGAGCTACCGCCATGCCTTCCTTCGACGTGATTTCCGAAGTCGACAAACACGAACTGACGAATGCGGTCGACCAGGCCAACCGCGAGCTGACGACCCGCTTCGACTTCAAGGGCTCGGATGCAAAATTTGAGCTGGATGATTTCGTGATCACGCAGAGCGGAGCCAGCGAATTCCAGCTGAATCAGATGATGGACATCCTGCGCGGCCGTCTGGTCGCACGAAAAATCGACGTTCGCGCATTGGATGTCGCCGACCCGGAAACCAACCTGGCTGGCTCAAGGCAGAAAATCACCGTCAAACAAGGGATTGAGCAGCCGATCGCGAAAAAACTGATCGCCTCGATGAAGGAAGCCAAGCTCAAGGTCGAAGCGCAGATCAACGGCGACAAACTGCGCGTCAGTGGCAAGAAGCGCGACGATCTGCAGAGCGCGATGGCCGTGCTGCGCAAGGCCGAGGTCGAACTACCGCTGCAGTTCGACAACTTTCGCGACTGACTGGTCTACATCAACCTGTTTCATCGGCTCAAGCGCATCGTGTCATCCAGCAATGCGTTGGCAGCGAAGAAACGGCTAGGCCTTCGACAACAGCCGGCCGCCCATCGCCGCATTGACCGCGACGACCAGCACCACGGCAGCTGCATGCGTCAGCAAATCTGTCGCTGCTGCATCGTATGAGTGACAAATTTCCAACAGGCTTGCCGACGCCGCTGCGCTGGCCAAACCCACCAGCACAGCCGTAAGCACGGGCCGAAGTGGATATGCACGGCGCAGCAGAAAAACCATCAGTGCGGACAGCGGTACGGAAAACCCGACGATAAAGACCAGGCAGTCTGCCGATTGATGCATGGTGGATATTTGCGTCCCCGGCGCAAGCACGTGACTAACGGTTTGGCGCAAGCAACCCAGACCGCTGGCCCCGATCCACAGCAACGCGCCCGGCAGCGGCAGCCATGCCCAAGCCGCGCGGCGACCGGGCACGCTTAGCGCAAAGGCAGCCCACGCCGCGCTGATGGCTGTGATGACCGCACCCATGCCAGCCCAAGCCAGATCCGGCGTGCCGGCGAAACGTTTCAGCATGCCGCCCGTGCCGTAGTGCATCAACAGCACGACCGCGATAGCTGCCACCACCAGCAGCCAGCCCAGCGTGCGCAAAGACGGCGGCCGCAAACGTCGTACTGGCACCAATTCGGCACCGAGACGATCGATCAAGGCTTCGTAGGATCGTGGATCGGACATGGCAATCACGGCTCTCCATTGAAGCGTTCGCGCAATGCTTTCAACGCGCGATGCAGATTCACTTTCAATGCGCCGGTATTGCGGCCGGTCAGCTCGGCCGCCTCGCTTAGCGACCGTTCGTGCAGGCCCATTTGCTCCACGGCCTCGCGCTGACCCGGTGGCAGTTCGGCAATCGCCTCACGCAGGCGCTGAGCACGCTGCAACTGTTCGGTCACAGCGCTGGCATCGTCGATATCCGCATGATTATCGAAGGCGATGTCATCGTGGATCTCTCGGCTGTCACGACGACCGCGGCTGCGCAGCGCGTCAATGGCACGACGATTGGCGATCGCAGTAAGCCACGCATCGTACGAACGCGAAGGATCGTAGGTATGCCGTACACGATTCACGGTGATCAACGTTTCCTGCACCACATCGTCCAGACGGTCCACCGCTACGCCTTGCCGCCGTGCCGCGACGCGAATCAACAGTATCGAATCGGCCAGCACCCGCTCATACGCACGCCGGTCACCCGATTGCGCAGCCGCCATCAAGCGCGCCCGACGCTGGTCGGGCGATTCACTGGCGCTAGGGGAGACAGCTTCAGCTTGCACGGTTCGAGTGGCACTCGCCCAGAGGGAAAGGCCACTATCTACACCCATGAAGCCATTGGCGGTCAAGCTGTGCGGCATGGCCGCTCCTTAATTCGCAACTCTCAATTGGGCTTTCGCCGCATCCGCGATCAGGGTTACGTCGTAAATGTTCATTACGCAGATGCACCTGCGCAGCAGTGCATGGATCGGCTGCATTTCTCACGCGTAACCCCTGCCCGTACGGCAGCGAATAACCTGTCGAACCCCTCACCTACGAAGCCTCCATGATTGTCTTGATTCTTGCTTTCCTCGGCGGTGTGCTGACCATCCTCAGCCCATGCATCCTGCCCGTGCTGCCCTTCGTATTCGCCCGCTCGGATCGGCCATTCATGCGCAACGGCCTGCCGATGCTGCTGGGCATGGCGATCACGTTTGCTGCCGTGGCGACGCTGGCCGCGCTGGGCGGTGGCTGGGCGGTACATGCCAACCAATACGGTCGCATCATCGCGCTGGTGGTGCTGGCGTTCCTGGGCCTGACGCTGCTTTCAACGCATCTGGCCGAATGGATCAGTCGCCCCTTTGTGGCGCTGGGCAACAAGCTGTCGCAGGGATCGTCCAGTGACGGCGATTCAATCTGGTCGGCCGCCGGCCTTGGTGTAGCTACAGGGCTGTTGTGGGCACCGTGTGCCGGGCCGATCCTAGGATTGCTGCTGACCGGCGCCGCACTGAATGGCGCGAGCGTGCAGACCACCCTGCTGCTGCTCACTTACGCCGGCGGAGCGGCAACGTCGCTCGGCGTGGCCCTGCTGATTGGCGGCAAGGTGTTTGCGCTGATGAAGCGCTCGCTGGGCGCCGGTGAGTGGGTGCGCCGAGTACTCGGCGTACTGGTGCTCGCCGGTGTTGCTGCGATCGCGCTAGGACTCGATACAGGCCTGCTGACACGCGTGTCCTTAGCCAGTACCGGCGGCATCGAACAGAAGCTGATCAACGCCGTGCGCCCGGCGCCGGCGCCCGAGCCGGTGCTGAAAGCCGGCGCACCCTTGCCGGTGGAAGGCCAGATGCCCTCTCTCGAAGGCGCCAGCCAATGGATCAACAGCCCACCGCTGACGACCGAGTCGCTGCGCGGCAAGGTAGTACTGGTCGATTTCTGGACCTACTCCTGCATCAATTGCATTCGCTCCCTGCCTTACGTGCGCGGCTGGGCCGACAAGTACAAGGATCACGGTCTGGTGGTGATCGGCGTGCATTCGCCGGAGTTCGCGTTCGAGAAAGATCCGGCCAACGTCGCCAAGGCGGTGAAGGATCTGGGCGTCGATTATCCAGTCGCGCTGGATAACAACTACGCGATCTGGCAGGGCTTCCACAACGAATACTGGCCAGCGCACTACTTCGTCGATGCACAGGGACAGATTCGCCACCACCACTTCGGTGAAGGTGGCTATGCCGAAAGCGAGGATCTGCTGCGCCAGCTGCTGACCGAAGCCGGCCAGAAAAATCTGCCCGGTGGATATGTCAGCGGGAGTCAACAAGGTGTCGAGGCCGCCGCGTCGGACAGTGCGACGGTGTCACCGGAGACTTACGTCGGCTACGCCCGCGCGCTGAACTTCGCTGGTGGCAAGGTCGCACATGACGACGCCTGGGATTACAGCGCACCGACCACGCTTGGCAGCAACCAGTGGTCGCTCGACGGGCGTTGGACCGTGCATGCAGAAAACGTACAGCTGGAGAAAGCGGGTGGCCGCATCGTTTATCGCTTTCGTGGGCGCGATCTGCATCTCGTGCTCGGTCCGTCCGCTGACGTCAAGCCTGTTCGTTTCCGCGTGCGCATCGACGGCAACGCGCCGGGCGCTGACCACGGCATGGATACCGATGCCGACGGCAATGGTGTCGTGAACGCCCAACGCCTGTATCAGCTGGTACGTCAGACCAACGGCAGCGGCGAGCGCTTGTTCGAGATCGAATTTCTTGACCCGGGTGTGCAGGCATATGCCTTCACGTTCGGCTGATCCGGAGACACTGCGATGGCTGTTCCGATAGTGCCGCGTGCGGCAAGTCACTCGCGGAAGCATCGCCACTGGAGTCGTTCCCGATTTACCCGTTTCAACGGAGGTTCCCATGTCACGCATCAATGAAACTCTCGCTGCGGATCGTCGCCGCTTCGTTCGTGCCGCCGTCGCCGGTGGCGCGCTGCTGGCTATCGGCGGTGGCGTGCTTATCCCGCGCCTGTTTGCCGAGGAATCCGCGGCGAGCAACAAGCCGATCGGCAAACCGGGCAATGTGCTGCTGGAAGTCTTTTCCGGCGACGGCAAGGACCTCGGTGCACACCAAGTGCCGCGGTTGATATTGAGCGACGCGCAATGGAAGCAACGACTGTCTCCGGCCAGCTATGATGTGCTGCGCCGTGACGGTACCGAACGGGCCTTCAGTGGCGATCACGAGAAGCCCGCCAGCCCTGGTCTGTTCCGCTGCGTCGGCTGCGCCACCGCGCTGTACGATGCGGCAACCGAGTTCGACTCGGGTACTGGCTGGCCCAGCTTCTGGCAGCCGATCGCCAAGACCAACGTGTTTGAAAAACACGACAACACGTTCGGCATGGATCGCATCGAAATCCGCTGCGCCAATTGCGATAGCCACCTCGGCCACGTTTTCGACGATGGCCCGAAGCCGACCGGCTTGCGCTACTGCATGAATGCCGTGGCGCTACGTTTTGTTCCAAGAAAAGCTGCCTGAACGGCGAGCCAAAGCCTCGCCGTAAAAACCACGTGATCACGGTCAAAAGCGCATATAAAGTGAACGCGCTCGCTCGATAGGGAGCACTCTCTTTTTTCGCCGGAGATCGACGTGATGAAACGCAAGCTTTGGTCTTCCCTCGCTGTGCTGTGTCTGGCAGCGCCCGTATGTGCCTATGCGGCCGAAGGGTATGTGGTCGATAACGTGAACCTGCGCGCAGGCCCCGACCCGAGTTACCCGCTGGTCGACCAACTGCCGACCGGCACAGAAGTCGATGTACAGGGGTGCACCAACGGCTGGGAATGGTGCGACGTGATCAACGAAGGCGACGGCAGCCGCGGCTGGATCCCCGGCGGTTACATCCAGTACGAGTACCAGGATCAGCAGGTTCTGCTGCCGGAGTACGGTGAGCAAATCGGCATTCCCATCGTCGCCTTCAGCATCGGCGCCTATTGGGATCGCTACTATCGCAGCCGTCCGTTCTATGGCCAACGCGCCAACTGGTATAACCGGCCCTATGTGAGTAGGCCACCATCGCCACCATCGCACGGCCCCTACCCGGGACGTCCGGGTGGCCCCGGCCAGTGGCATGGGCCAAACGGTAACTATGGCGGCCAACCCGGAGCAGGGTATCAGCGGCCGGGACGTCTCGGACCCGTGAGCCCGGGTTATCCCGAGCGCGCCATACAGAACGGCCAGCCATCGGTTCCGCAGCGGGGGCAAGGCCCCGCCGTTCGGCCAGGAATAGGCCAGCCGGCAACCAGCCAGGGTCGACCGCAGCCGCAAGCTCATCCGACAGGGCACCCTGAAGATCACCACGACAATGACCATAACGACGACAACGGCCATTGATCGATCGATGATGCTGTCCAGATGACCGTGATGAAACAGAACGGGATGATACAAATCATCCCGTTCTGCTGTGTGGCTACGCACGCCATCGCATGGCTATGTTTCCAATGTGACGCGCAGCGAATCCCTCATCCATGCCTTTATGCACACTCCGGCGGCACAACGGACGGTTAGGCTTGTGCCTTTAGTCCTGAGGAACGGATCTGTGCGCAAGTCTCTGCAATCTGCCCTGCTGGCCACGCTTGTGCTAGCCGGTTTCAATCTATCCGCCATTGCCGCCGATGGTCACAAGGCGGACAAGCCGGCATCGACGGATGACGCCGGCAGCAGCAATGGCTTCCACCTGCCACCGCTGCCAGCCGACGCACACGTCTCGCAGAGCACCAGCGTGGATGGCCGATCGCTCAAGTACACCGTCACCGTCGGCTCGCTGCCGGTGCGCGATGACAAGGGCACTATCACCGCTGAAGTGGTATTCACCGCATACACGATGCCAGGCAAGGATCGGCCGGTGACATTCGCCGTCAACGGCGGACCGGGCGCATCTTCGGTCTATCTCAATTTCGGCGCCATTGGGCCGAAAAAAGTGAGTTTCGGTGTCGAGGGTGACACGCCTTCGGCACCCGCCACCTTGCACGACAATCCCGGCACCTGGCTAGGCTTTACCGATCTGGTCTTCATCGACCCGGTCGGCACGGGCTACAGTCGCGCGCTGGTCGATGACAAGGAAGCAACCAAGCAGTTCTACAGTACCGACAACGACATCAAGTACCTGTCGCGCATCGTCTACGACTGGCTGGTCAAGAACGGGCGCATGACCTCACGCAAGTATCTGGTCGGCGAGAGCTACGGCGGCTTCCGTGGCCCGCGCATCACCGACTATCTGCAAACCCAGCTCGGTGTGGCGATGAACGGCCTGGTGCTGCTGTCGCCGTATCTCGACTCGGCGGCATCCGATGACGAAAACGTATCGCCTCTGCCATGGATGCTGACCCTGCCCTCAATCGCCGCGGCGCACCTGGAGCGTGAGCACAAGCTCACGGACGCAGCGATGGCACCGATCATCGAATACACACGCGGCGAATACGCCACCGACCTGATGAAGGGCCGCTCCGATCCGCAGGCGACTGATCGCGTAGTCAGCAAGGTCACCGAATTGACTGGGCTCGATCCACTGTTCGTAAAACGCTCCGGCGGTCGGCTGGAAACGCAGGCTTATCTGCGCGAGGTCTATCGCGCCGAGGGTAAGTTGGGCAGTCGCTACGATTCCAACGTCACTGCATGGGACCCGTTCCCGTACGCACCGCATCAGCAGACCGGCGATCCGATCCTCAACGGCATCATCGCGCCCACCACCAGCGCGATGGTCAACTTCGTCACGCAGACGGTCGGCTGGAAATACGACGGCCGCTATAACGCACTGAGCTATGACGTGAACAAGCTGTGGCATGAGGACGACGATGCCAATCAGGGCTCGGTATCGCAGCTGCGCGAAGCGGTTGCCAACGACCCCGGTCTGCGCGTGCTGATTGCCCACGGCTGGGACGACCTGTCCTGCCCGTTCATGGCCTCGGTGCTGATCGTCGATCAGATGCCCGAGATGGGTGATCCGACCCGCGTGCAGGTGAAAGAGTATGCCGGCGGACACATGTTCTACGCGCGCGAAGACAGCCAGTCCGCGCTGTCGCACGACGTACGCGCACTTTACGGCGTCAAGTAATCGCCATTGAACGGCAGAGGGCGAAGCACGCCCTCTGCCTTTGAGGCGGTTGAACTAAATTCGCACTGAGCTTGCGCTGCTGCCAAAACTGGAACAATGTCATGGGGTGCGAGGCGGCTTCGACCATGCCAGGTGCATGGTCAGCCGGCCTGCCAACTCGAGCTGACCGCCGGAGATTGATCTCATGAAACGTCCAGTTTTCGCTTTGCTGGCTTCATTGTTTCTTCTCGCCCCGCTGCTCGCACATGCCGCGGATGGCTTCGTTACGACCAATGTCAATTTGCGTGCGGGACCGGATAGCAGCTATCCGCGAATCACCACAATCCCGATCGGCACTCAGATATCCATCCAAGGGTGCACGGATGGATGGGAATGGTGCGATGTCATCGCCTTTGGCAATCGCGGCTGGATCGCCGGCAATTATCTGCAATACAACTACCAGAATCAGCGCGTACTGGTGCCTGCATATGGCGCACAAATCGGCATCCCGATTGTCAGCTTCGTGATCGGCAGCTATTGGGGTAACTATTATCGGGATCGACCGTTCTACCGCGATCGCAGTCGCTGGTATGGTCGCCCGATCCCCTATCGCCCGCCGCCACGTCCTATACAGCGCCCACCGCCGCGCCCACCGATACAGCACCGCCCGCCGCGCCCTACTCGCCCACCCGCAGGCAATCGTCCACCAGCGCGTCCACAACCCGGCGTCGGCGGCCCTGGCCGGCCCGGTCAAGGGAATCAGAACGGTAATCGGCCAACCCGACCGGGCCAGGGAAACCCCGGTGGCGGCAATCAGCGGCCCGGCTCAGGCCCCGGCAACAACCGCCCCAATCCGGGTCAGCAGCGTCCACCGGGCCGGCCAGCGGCAAAGCCTGCCAACAACGGCAACTGAAACGTAAAAACACCTGCCGTACAGGCAGGTGTTGACGCGCCTGCTTTCAGGCCGCTGGGAAGGGCCGGCTTATGAACCTGCCGGTTCAACGCGCTACCGTGCTAGCACGCACGAGGTATTGCACGCTGAACATCTGCTGCGCATCGGTCCACACGCGAAGCACGGCCAGCCCTGCCTTGGCAGCCAACGCTTCGAAGTCCGCCAGCGAATACTTGCAGCTGTATTCGACTTGGATCGCCTCATCTTCGCGGAACGCCACGTTGGCGCGACCAATTTTTACCTGCTGCGACTTGGCGCTGACGATATGCGTCTCGATACGACCAGCCATCGGGTTGTAGTGCGCGCGATGACGGAAGGCAGTCAGATCGAAATTGCTGCCGATATCCCGGTTGAGGCGTGTCAGCATGTTGAGCGTAAATCTGGACGTGACACCGGCGCGATCATTGTAAGCCGCCTCGATGACTGCATGATCTTTCTTCAGATCCACACCGATCAGGATGCCGCCGGCATCGCCCATCTCGTTGCGCATCTTGCGCAGCAAGACGGCCGCATCACGGTTGTCGAAATTGCCAATGGTGGAGCCCGGGAAATACACCACCGTACGACGCGGCGCACGCGGTGGAATCGGCAGGCGCAGCGGCTTGGTGAAATCCGCACACAGCGGCTGCACCGGCAGCGATGGAAATTCCGCGCCGAGTCGTTCGACACTTTCGCGCAGGGGCTCGGCTGAAATCTCCACCGGCACGTAGGCCACCGGTTCGTGCAGATGCTGCAGGAGCATGCTCGTCTTGCGTGCGTTGCCGCTGCCATACTCGACCAGGCGTACATCGCTGCCCAGGGTGTCGGCGATGTTGCCGGCATGTTCATCCATCAGCACGATCTCGCTGCGCGTCAGGTAGTACTCGGGCTGTTCGCAGATCTCGTCGAACAGCGCGGAGCCGCGTTCGTCATAGAACAGCCACGACGGCAGACGCTTCGGCTTCAGCGCCAATCCACGCTGGGCAATTTCCAGCAATTCATTGGAAGGTGGGCGACGATCGTCGTCGCTGAGACCCGAAACTTGCGCGTTCATTGATCTTGTCCCAATCGTAGCCCGGCAAACTGCCAACGGGCATGGGGTGGAAAAAAGTTGCGATAGCTGGCGCGGATATGATCGCGCGGGGTGGCACAGGAGCCACCGCGCAGAATCCATTGTCCGCTCATGAATTTGCCGTTGTACTCGCCCAGCGAGCCGGGCAAAGGTTGAAAACCCGGGTAGCTGATGTAGGGCGATGCCGTCCACTCCCAGACATCGCCATACATCTGCAGTAGGCCGCCGTCGTCGCTGGCGGCAGCAGGATGAAACCGCTGGTCGTCCTGGAAGTTTCCCTTGATGGGCAGACCTTGAGCCGCGGATTCCCACTCGGCCTCGGTCGGCAAGCGGGCACCGGCCCAGCGGGCAAACGCTTCGGCTTCGAAGTAGCTGACATGCGATACCGGATCGTTCAGGCGGATTTCCTGCACACCGGCCAGCGTAAATTCGCTGGCCAGATCATCCTGCCAGTAAGCCGGGCGTTCCCATCCTTCGCGCTGCACAGTAACCCAGCCATCGGAAAGCCAGAGGCCAGGTTCGCGGTAACCACCCTCGCGCACAAACGCGAGGTATTCAGCATTGGTCACCAGCCGATTGGCCAGCGCGTGCGGCTGCAATAGCGTGCGATGCCGCGGTGTCTCGCTGTCGAAGGCAAAGCCTTCACCACGATGGCCGATTTCAACGATGCCTTCCTTGCCGCTGATGAAACGCAAAGGCATCAAACTCGCCGATGCCGGCGGCAAGGCTGCTTTCCTGTCTTGATAGGCAGGTAGCAGCGGATTGCACGAGAGTGCGTGTTTGATGTCGGTGAGCAACAACTCCTGATGCTGCTGCTCGTGCTGCAACCCGAGTTCAATCAACTCCGCCAGCTCAGGATCGTCATCGCGCGAAAGCAGTTCATTGACCGCCGTATCGATACGCTCACGATAGTCGAACACCTCGGCCAGCGACGGACGGGATATCAGTCCGCGCTGCGGGCGGGCATGCATTGGCCCGATAGACTGGTAATAGGAATTGAAGAGGAAATGCCAAGCCGGATCGCGCGTCTTATAGGTGGGATCGCGGCCAAGCACAAAGTGCTCGAAAAACCAGGTGGTATGCGCCAGGTGCCATTTGCCTGGACTGGCATCCGGCATCGACTGCACCAGCAGATCTTCAGCACTCAGTCCCGCGACCAGCCCGAGCGTCTTCGCACGAATCCTGCTGAATCGCACGGCAGCTTTGGAAGAAACCAGAAAAATTTCGCTAGACATGGCAACCATCCTTCGCTCTACACCTCGGCGCAGTTACGATGCCCAGAACCTGGCGCGGAGGATGGCTGAAAAACATGGCGGCAAGGATGCCGTGCCAAGCGTTGAAATCTTGTGATTGGGGCGCGACATTCGCGGATGGCTGGCAGCCGGCTAGGGATGACGCCATGCAATAACTGGTGTTGGAGCGCCACCTTGGTGGGCATATGCCCCAATGAAAGAGCCCGGCATCAAGCCGGGCTCTTTTATCTTGCTAGATCTTAAAAAACAGATCTGATATCAGTTGCCGTAATAGCCATCGTCGCGCACGTACTGCGTAGGCTGGCTGTAAGTCGTCACCGTACGGGTAACGACTGGGGCATTCTCGTATACCACCGTGGTTGGCTGTGTATACACGACCGGGGGACCGTAGCCGTAGTACACCGGTGCCGGACGGGTCGCGCTGTAGACGAGGCCGCCAACCAAACCGGCAACAATGGCGCCGCCGATCCAGCGTCCACCACTCCAGTAACCACCGCGGCCGTAACCGCCGTGATAACCACCGTAGCCGCCATGGTAGCCATATCCGCCCCAGCCGCGTGCTGATGCGCTAAGCGGCATGGCGACTGCCGCTGTTACAGCAAGGCCGAGGGCCAACATCTTGGTTGCACTACTGAAACGTTTGTTGCTCATGGCAGTTCTCCGTTGGTACGGGACCTATGCTCGACTTTTCGGGCTTAATGTGAACTGAAGCGTTTACTTTTTAATACGGGCCGAATCCCATGGATTTATTCCCGGGTCAGCCGGACGACGACGCAGCAGCCAGCAGCCGTGGATGTCGGCCCGACGAGCGAAATCGAACGGGATGCTGGGCACCGTCCATTCCTCGATCACGAAGCGCTGTTCCAGCTCGGCCTTGTCCAGTTTGAAACGTCGGAAATTGTTGGAAAACACGATCACGCCATCGCGCGTCAATCGCTCGTTACAGGCATCAAGCAGCTTCACATGATCGCGCTGCACATCGAAATCGTCGGCACGCTTGGAATTGGAGAACGTCGGCGGATCGACGAAGATCAGCCCGTAATGACCGCGGTCACGCTGCAGGAATTCCAGTGCGTCGAATTGCATCAACCGATGGCTTGCGCCACTGAATCCGTTGAGCGCGAGATTGCGCGAAGCCCATTCCAGATACGTGGCTGACAGATCCACACTGGTGGTTTCCAGCGCGCCGCCGGCAGCCGCATGCACGCTGGCCGTCGCGGTATAGGCAAACAGGTTGAGGAAGCATTTGCCATCGGCCAGCTCGCGCACTTTTCCACGCACCAGCCGGTGGTCCAGGAACAGACCGGTATCCAGATAGTCGGTGAGGTTGACCAGAAACTTCAGGCTGTCCTCTTCCACCTCGATGAACTCATTGCGCTGGTCGAGCTGGCCGTACTTCGAACCGCCCTTGCCGCGCTCGCGGGTTTTCAGCGCGATGCGCTCGCGCGGCACGTTGAGTACTTCACCCGCGACGCGAGCAATCTCGCGCATGCGCAGTCGTGCCACGTCGGGCGGCACATCGGCAGGCGCGCGGTATTCCTGAATGTGCAGATGATCATTGCCATGCGTATCGCCATAGACGTCGATCGCCGCGGCGTACTCGGGCAGATCCTGGTCGTAGGCACGCCAGCAGTGGACGCCTTCGCGGGTCAGCCGCTTGCGCAAGTGCTTGACGTTCTTTTCCAGCCGGTTCTTCAGCATCTGCGCACCGGCCGACAGTGGCTTGGGCTCGCGTGGTGCTTCGTCCCGCTTGCTCAGGTCGAACGTCAGCAGCACGGTTTCCAGTGCGCCGTTGTACAGCGTATAGCGCTTGTCGGCATGCAGCTGCATGGCCCGGCCAAGCTCCACGTCGCCGGCCAGCACGGCAGCGCGCCAGCCGGTGAAGCGAGCGCGCAAGGCATCGCCGACGGCGCGATACAGCAGCGGCATCTCGGCACGTTCGCCCAGGCGTTCGCCGTACGGCGGATTGGTGATGACCAGGCCGTAGTCGACGCCCGGCGGCGGCGCGGCGTGCGACACCTCCTGCCGATCCAGCGTAAAGAATCCGGCCACACCCGCTTCCTGCGCATTGCGTTTGGACGTCTGAACCATGCGCGGATCGGCATCGCTGCCGAAGAACACGCTGCGCAATTCGCGCAGGCCCTTTTCGGCACGCTCGTTCGCATCGGTCAACAGACCACGCCACAGTGTGATGTCGTGCTGGTGCCAGCCAAGGAAACCGAAGTATTCGCGGCGCAGGCCGGGCGCCACATCGGCAGCCATCAGCGCGCCTTCGATCAGCAGCGTGCCCGAACCGCACATCGGATCGAGCAGCGCGCCGCCAGCGGCGTACACCTCCGGCCAGCGTGCGCGCAGCAACATGGCGGTGGCGAGGTTTTCCTTCAGCGGCGCCTCACCCTGTACTTCACGCCAGCCGCGCCGGTGCAACGGCGTGCCGGCGAGATCCAGCGATACCGTCGCGCGGTCGCGGCGTAGCCTCAAGTTGATGCGGATATCCGGCTCGTCGGTATCCACAGCGGGCCGGTTGCCATCACGCTGACGAAACTGGTCGACCACCGCATCCTTCACGCGCTGTGCAATGAATTGACTGTGCGTGAGCTTGCTCAGCGCCGTGCCCGCATCGACCGACAGCGTGCCGTGGGCGGCCAGATGCGTGCTCCAGTCGATCGATTGCACGCCGCGATACAGCGCATCGTCGTCAGCCGCATCAAAGTCCGCCAGCGGCAGCAGAATCCGGCTGGCCAGCCGCGACCACAGACAGGCACGGTAGGCGGTTTCCAGCGTGCCGGAAAAATGCGCGCCGGCCAGCGCTTCGCGGACATCGATCGCACCCATCGCGATCAGTTCGTCACGCAGCAGGTATTCGAGCCCCTTGGGGCAAGTAGCAAAGTAATGACTCATGCGGCGGTCGCCAATTGATCGAGCAGGCCCTGGAACTGCGCAGAAATCACATCCATATTCGCACCCAGGCGGTGATCGTCATCCAGCAGCAGCAGCGGCAGTCGATGCTTGCCTGCGAAGGCCTGCATGCCTTCGGGCGGGCAGACATCGTCGCGCCAGCCGTGGATCAGCATGGTGGGCACGCCGTGCCTGAGATCGAACGCCCGCGCATAGCCGGGGATTTCACTGGGCGTAGCCAGCAGCAGCAGACCGAGTACCGGCACATCCAGCGAGGCCAGACCCGAGACAAATGCACCCATGCTGGAACCCACCAGCAGTGGCGGCGTGGGCAGCGCCTCGATGGTGGCGCGCAGGCGGGCGATGCGCGGCGCGACGCAACCATCATGGCCGCGCGCATCGTCGTCGCGGTAATCCGGCCGTTGTGTCTGCCAGCCCTGGGCTTCGGCCTGCGCAGCCAGCGCGCTGACCTTGGTGGCATTCGGTTCGGAGTTCAGGCCGTGCGAAAGAATGATCTGGCCGCGCATGGCGGACTCCGTATAACTGCAATAAGTGAGTTGCACATGGTAACAGGCAGCGTTTCCGGCGAGACTTGGCCCATGTCACTGACCATCCACGATCAACCGCTGCCCTATATCGACCAATTGCCCGAGCGCGACGTCGGCGCAGTGGAAGTCGTGGTAATCCACTGCACCGAACTGCCGGATCTGGCCATCGCTCGCGAGTACGGTGAAAGAGCGCTGCATGAAAACGGTACTGGCAACTGCGGCCACTACTACGTTGATCGCGACGGCGGGATTTATTGCTACGTCCCGCCCACTCGGGTGGCCAACCACGTGCGCGGCCACAATCCGAACTCCGTAGGCATCGAGCTGGTGAACCTGGGCCGCTATCCGCATTGGTGGGATTCGCGCCACCAGATCATGACCGAGCCCTACACCGACGCGCAGATCACCGCATTGGTCGCCCTGCTTGAGCAGTTGCGCCTCGATCACCCGAACCTCCACGCTATCGCCGGGCATGAAGATCTGGACACCGCACGCATGCCAGCCAGCGACGACGCATCAAAGGAAGTGCCGCGCAAGCTCGATCCAGGTCCGCTGTTTCCCTGGGATCGCGTGCTACACGACAGCGGACTGACTCGCCGAGCCTAGGGGCCAAGTCAAACGGTCCGCAGCGGGTGATGGATCGGCTACCGCTATAATCGTGGCACTCCACCTGTACCGAGCCAACGCCATGCTGGAAAATCACGTCGCCGAACTGGTCGATCTGCTGCACCTCGAGCGGCTGGAAGACAACCTGTTCCGCGGCCAGAGCCGCGACATCGGCACCCAGTTCGTGTTCGGCGGGCAAGTTTTGGGACAAGCACTGGCAGCGGCGCAGAATACGGTCGATCCGATCCGCGAGGCACACTCGCTGCACGCGTATTTTCTGCGTGCCGGCGATATCGATGCTCCGATCGTCTACAGCGTGGAGCGCACCCGCGACGGCGGCAGTTTTTCGTCGCGCCGCGTGGTGGCGATCCAGCATGGACAACCGATACTCAACGGCTCGGTCTCGTTCCAGGTGCCGGAAAAGAGCTTCGAGCACCAATCCTCGATGCCCGAAGTTCCCGTACCGGAAGATATCGAACCCATGCAGCCGCTGAGTGCCGAGCAGCTGACCAAGCTGCCGGTAAAGCTGCAGCGCTGGCTGGGCGTGGATTCGCCGATCGAGTTCCGCCACGTATGGCCGCAGGACAGACTGCATCCAGTCAAGCGACCGCCGATCCAGCACATCTGGTTCCGCGTCGCCGCACCAGTAGACGACTCACCCGCGCTGCATCGCGTGCTACTGGCCTACGCGTCGGACTTCAACCTGATCGGCACGGCCACGCTGCCGCACGGCATTTCCTATTACACGCACAACGTGCAGATGGCCAGCCTCGACCATGCATTGTGGTTCCATCGCCCTTTCCGCGCCGATGAGTGGCTGCTGTACTCGTTCGACAGCCCCACCGCGCAGGGCGCCCGCGGGTTTGCCCGTGGGCAAATTTTCAGCCGCGACGGCCGGTTGGTGGCCTCCACCGCGCAAGAAGGCCTGATCCGCCTTCGCGGCGATTGATACACTAACTAACTATGCGCCAGATCTATACCTCCCAGCGACAGGAAAACATCGACCGCGTGGTTGCCCTCATGAGCGAACACGCCATCGAAACCCTGGTTACCAACCGCTCCAACTGGAATCGGCCCAGCTACCAGCGCTTCAGCTATTCCGAACGCACTGAAGATCGCGAAACCTGGCCGCAGGTGTGGATCAGCCGGGCGGACGACTACACTCGTGCCCGTGAACTGCTGCGCAGCATCGGCATCGAGCCGGTCATCCGTCACGGCGAGGAGCTGGCGGCCGCGCGCAATCCCACGCCCACCATTCAGCGCCGTGGCACCGTGGTGCGCGTACGTCGCATCGTGATGATCGCCGTGCTTGCGGCCTGCGCCATGGTCGTACTGCGGTACATGCATATCGTCTAGCGATGCAGCGGATGATTCATGCCGCATCGCTTCGTGCTGCCGCAACGGCATAGAATCGGAGCATGCGCGCCGAGCCCACCATCCGCCTGTTCCAGACGCTGCCCCACGCCTGCGGCTATTACGCCGAACGTACGGCGCAGAATCTGGTGATCGACCCGGCCGCACCGCAGCTCGACAAGCTTTACGGCCCTGCGCTTGAACAGGGGTTTCGTCGCGCCGGTGGTCACCTGTATTTTCCACAGTGTCCGCAGTGCCACGCCTGCACCCCGTGTCGCGTGAATGTGGAAAATTTCCAGCCGGATCGCTCACAGCGCCGCTGCCTGAAACGCAATGCTGATCTCAGCATCAGCGAATCGATACCCAGCTACAACCGCGAGCGACATGCGCTATACGAAAGTTATCTGCGTCGCCGCCATGTCGGCGGTGGCATGGACGAAGCGGAAGCCAGCGACTTCCGCCGCTTCCTCACCGCGCCGTGGAGCCCCACGCTATTTCTGGAAATCCGTAACGGCGAGCGTTTGCTGGCTATCGCCGTCACCGATGTCTGCCTCACCGGTGTGTCCGCGGTCTATACCTTTTTTGATCCTGCTGAATCCGCACGTAGCCTCGGCACCTTCGCCATCCTGCAGCAGATCGAACTCGCTCGCCGCCGCGGCATACCCTGGCTGTATCTGGGCTTCTGGATAGACGGCCATCCGAAGATGGATTACAAGCGCCGCTTCCAGCCGCTTGAAATTCGCAAAGCCGGCAGCTGGTTACCGATGCTGCCTTCGTAGGTTGGGATGAGCATTGGCGAATCCCAACGCCGCGGCACGACATGTTGGGATTCGCGTACCGCTCATCCCAATCTACGCAAGATCAGGCATTTTCCGGCAACTTCGCCACTTTCGGATACGGGTATAACGTCTCCAGCGGAACCGACAAACCATCGTTGCCAACCACGCGGCAATGGCTGCGGTTGAGCTCACGGGGCTCGCTGACGCCGCAGCTATGGGCGATGATGCCGACCTCGTGCATCAGGTTGTCGGCATAGTGGAATACCCGCTCGCTCTTGTCGGCAACCACTAGGCCGCGCTGCAACTTGGTGTTCTGCGTCGTAATGCCGGTCGGACAGGTATTGCGATTGCACTGCAGTGACTGGATGCAACCCAACGCCAGCATGAAGCCGCGTGCCGAGTTGACGAAATCCGCGCCGATCGAGAGGGCCCATGCCACGTCATAGGCGGTGATGCACTTGCCCGAACAAATCACCTTGACGCGCTCACGCAGGCCCTTGGTAATCAGCATGTCGAGCAGTGCCGGCAATGCCTCGTGCAGCGGCAGGCCGACACCTTCCATCAGCGTCTGCGGCGCCGCGCCGGTGCCTCCTTCGGAGCCATCGACGATGATGAAATCCGGTGCGCTCTGAATACCTCGCTTTTTCACCTCGTCACAGAGATCGCCGATCCAGTCCACCCCGCCCAACACCGCCTTGAAACCCACCGGCTTGCCGGTGAGTTCGCGGATATGCGCGATCTTGTCGAGCAGCTGGTGAATATTGCCGATGTCCAGATGACGGTTGGGGCTCTGCGAGTCCTTGCCGACCGGGATGCCGCGGATCTCCGCGATTTCCCGCGTGACCTTGGCCGCCGGCAACAGGCCGCCCATGCCCGGCTTGGCGCCCTGCCCCAGCTTGATGCTGACCATCTTCACTTGCTTGTGTGCGCAGATCGCCAGCAGCTTGTCATCGTCCAGCTGACCGTCTGGCGTGCGCACGCCGTATTTGGCCGTACCGATTTCGAACACGATGTCGCAACCGCCCTCAAGGTGGTACGGCGCCAGACCACCCTCGCCGGTATCCATCCAGATGCCCGCCTTGGCCGCGCCGCGCGACAGCGCACGCACCGCAGGCGCTGACAAAGCGCCGAAGCTCATCGCCGAGATATTGAAAAACGCGGAGTGGCTATATGGCTCGCGCGCATACGGGCCGATCGTGACTGGCACGGGCTCGACGTGCTCCTGGCCGAGATCGGGAAACGGCGCATTGACGAAAAACGGTACGCCTTCCGCACGCAGGTCACGGCTGGAACCGAACGCCGCCGTGTTGTCGACGTTCTTGGCGGCACGGTATACCCAAGTGCGCTCGGCCCGATTGAACGGCATCTCCTCGCGATCGCTGGAATACAGGTACTGGCGAAAGAATTCGCCCAGATGCAGAAACCAGTAGCGAAAATGGCCCACCACCGGAAAATTGCGCAATACCGAATTGGCCTTCTGATTGCGGTCGATGAACCACATCGATGCGATCACCACGACACCAAGCGCCAGCACCATCAGCGCAATCGCCGCACCGATTTCCACCACCACGATCAACCAGTGTGCGAAGCCCGTCGATTGCATATTCGTTCCCTTGTGTCGTTGGCGTCGCGATGCGGACGCGGAGTTTTGTCGTTTCGGGCGGAGCCTAACCCATAAGGTTTACCGGATTACAGCTCAATGCGCAGGCAACCTGCCGCCCGCTTTGCCTTGGCTACCGCTGCCTCCACCGTCTCGGCGCGTGCCAGCGTCACACCCATGCGCCGACGTCCTTTCACCGCCGGTTTGCCAAAGATGCGCAGCTGCGTATCCGGCTCGGCGAGCGCCTCGGCCACGCCGTGATACCGAGGTGCCTCCCCTTCACCTTCGACCAGCACGGCACACGACGCCGAGGGGCCGTTCTGATGGATCACCGGAATCGGCAGCCCGAGGATCGCCCGCGCGTGCAGCGCAAATTCGGAAAGCTCCTGCGAAATCAACGTCACCAGCCCGGTATCGTGCGGGCGCGGGCTGACTTCGGAAAAAATGACCGCGTCACCCTTGACGAAAAACTCGACGCCGAACACGCCCCAGCCACCCAGCGCGCCGGTGATCGCTTCGGCTTGGCGCTGTGCTTCGGCCAGCGCAATATCACTCATCGGCTGCGGCTGCCACGATTCACGGTAGTCACCGTCTTCCTGACGATGGCCGATCGGTGCACAGAAACTCACGCCGCCCTTGTGACGGACGGTGAGCAAGGTGATCTCATAGTCGAAGGCCACAAAGCCCTCGACGATGGTGCGCCCTTTGCCTGCACGGCCGCCGGACTGCGCGTAATCCCACGCGGCCTGCAGTTGGTTCTCTCGCTTCACCACACTCTGGCCCTTGCCCGAGGAACTCATCACTGGCTTGATCACGAACGGCAGGCCGATCGCCGCCACGGCTTCGCGGTATTGCGCTTCGTCATCGCAGAAGCGGTAGGGCGAAGTCGGCAACTTCAGCTCCTCGGCAGCGAGTCGACGGATGCCTTCGCGATCCATCGTCAACCACGCAGCACGCGCGGTGGGAATCACGTGCAGACCTTCCTTTTCCATGGCGATCAGGGTCGGCGTGTGGATCGCCTCGATTTCCGGCACCACCAGATCGGGCTGCTCCTGCTCGATCACGGCGCGCAACGCGTCGCCATCGAGCATGTCGATGACGTGGCTACGATGGGCAATCTGCATCGCCGGCGCATTGGCATAACGATCCACTGCGATCACCTCGACCGCAAATCGCTGCAGCTCGATAGCGACTTCCTTGCCCAGCTCGCCGCAACCCAGCAACAGCACGCGAAACGCATGCGACGAATGAGGGGTGCCGAACGGTTTCATCGGGTGCTCCTGAGGCAAACCCGCATTGTAGGGCGAGGCCAGGGCGAACGGCCGGTCACCAAACGACAGGCCAGCATCCCGGTCAGGCGTCCTGCCACAAGGCACTTGAATTAGATATCATTTTGATATCTAATTTTATCTCCACGGGAGGATCGCACCAATGAACGAACGCAAGGGTTTCTCGATTGCCGGCATTCCTTTCATCGCTGTCTGTCTGCTGCTGTTGGCGATGGGGTTCGGGTTCGGCATCCAGGCAAACGGCGGCTTGCCACTTTGGCTTCCCGCCATCGGCGTGCCGATTTTTGCCATCGCGGTGTTTGTAGCGAAAGGCTTTTTCCAGGTCGCCCCGAACGAGGGCCAGGTACTGCAGCTGTTCGGCAAGTACGCCGGCACGGTGCGCGTTGAGGGTCTGCGCTGGACCAATCCATTTTTCAGCAAACAGCGAATCTCGCTGCGCGTGCGCAACTTCGAGAGCGGCAAGCTCAAGGTCAACGACAGCGACGGCAACCCGATCGAGATCGGCGCCGTGGTGGTGTGGCAGGTGCTGGATACCGCTGAGGCCGTGTTCTGCGTCGACGACTACGAAAACTATGTGCACATCCAGAGCGAGTCGGCATTGCGGCAGATGGCGCAGAGCTATCCCTACGACGCGCACGATGACAGCAAAGCCTCGCTGCGCAGCCACGGCGAGGTGATCAACTCGCACCTGCGCGACGAGATCCAGACACGACTCGGCAAGGCCGGCGTGCAGGTGGTCGAGGCGCGCATCAGCCACCTCGCCTACGCACAGGAGATAGCTCAGGCGATGCTGCAGCGGCAGCAGGCCGGCGCCATTATCGCGGCCCGCACGCAGATCGTCGAAGGCGCGGTGAGCATGGTCGAGATGGCGCTCGACCAGCTCTCCAAGCGCGGCGTGGTGCAGCTCGACGAGGAGCGCAAGGCGTCGATGGTCAGCAACCTGCTAGTGGTGCTGTGCGGTGAGCGCGGCACGCAGCCAGTGGTGAATACTGGCTCGCTGTACAGCGGTTGAGGCGCTCGGCATGTCCACACAACTTTCCGAATTGCTGACCCAACTGTTTCCCGCCACCATTCTCGCCGTGCTGGGTTGGGTCATCCGCACGAATGGCCCGCAGGGTTTCGTGCACGGCATGGTCGACTGGAGCAAAGTCGACGATGCCATGCGTCGGCGCGCCGGCCGGGATGTCGGCAACCTCCTGTTTGCGATGGCCATCTGGATAGTCGGCTATGTCGTATTCCGCTATCAGGGCGCATACGACCAGGCGACCGACAATCTTGCCCAGGTGATCTTTGTTGGCGGCATCAGCGTGCTGGTGATCGTGATGATCTTCGTGCTGCTGCGACTGCGGGAGACCAAACCAAAGCATGGCCGCTGACAAAAAAGCCTACCCGCTGCGCATCAGCGCTGATGTGCTGAAGGCCATGCAGCAGTGGTCGGACGACGAGCTGCGCAGTGTCAATGCGCAAATCGAGTATGTGCTGCGGGAGGCGCTACGCAAGGCGGGCCGCCTGAAAGCCGGCAAGACATCTACCGCCGATGACGAGAGCAACTGAACTGCTGACCTTCGTTTTGCACGCTGCATTGCCGCGGGTCAGCAGCTGCTAACCCGCTCTGGATCAAGGGCCGTTAGCGGCAACCATTTGCAACTGCGGCAGCTTCAGCTCGCCGAGCTTGCCATCGTCACCGACGACAAACAGACGACCATCGCGTTGCGCGAGGGCGTTTGCATCATTGAGGCCATGCCGCACGGCAACACGCCGCACCAGGCTGCCATCAACCGCGTTGTAGATGCTCAGCTGGTCGCTCTGCCCATCGCCCACCAACAGCCAGTCGTGACTGGCGTCGTGCCAGTGGACCAGCATGTTGGATGTGGGCGATGCCGGGCCAGCAAGACGTGCCGCGTGGCTGAGACCAAAGCCGCTCATGACAACCACGACGAGCGCGGCGAGCATGGCGGAGGCCGGCAACCAGGGGGACATTCGCAAGCGATTGGCGATGTTCATGGCTGCATGCTGACGCCATGGCATGACACGGGGATGACGCCGAGCCTGCCTCAAGTCGCCAATCGGCTCGAATCGATACCTTCTTTCAACACGCTTCAATCAGCGCGGGCACGAAGCGACAGGCCAAGCGCCAGCCAGCCAATGATGAAAGCCAGGCCACCAAACGGCGTGATGATGCCCGTCCAGCGCGGCGCTCCGAGCGCCAGCGCGTAAAGGCTGCCACTGAATAGTGCGATACCCAGAGCGAAACAGATGATCGCAACCCGTCTGCTGCGGCCACCGCCGACAGCCACGGCCAGCGCGAGCGCCAACGCGTGCCATACGTGATAGTTCACTGCGGTATGCCACAACTCGCTGTGGTGCTGGTCGAGTACGGCCTGCAGCGCATGCGCACCGAAAGCACCCAGCAGCACGGCGCTGGCGCCGGCTGCGCCGACCAGTAGGCCGGTGCGTGTACTGACAATTTGACGCATGGGTCCGGGACTTCCTGATTGACGAACACCGAGCTGCAGCCGGTGTCGTATGCTTGACGGGATGAACTTGCCGAATTCTCGCATGAAGCCTCTGCCATCACTTCGCCTCGCGCTGCTATTGCTCTTGCTCGCTGTCATCGCGTTGAGCGGCTGCGATAGCAGCCAGAAGCTGCCGTTCCGACTGACCGACGTCAGCGGCCATATGCCCGATCTCGATTTCAAGCTCACCGACGATCACGGCAAGGCGGTGACTGGCGCGGATTATCGCGGCAAGGTGGTAGTGCTGTACTTCGGCTACACGCACTGCCCCGATGTCTGCCCGCTGACGCTGGCACAGCTGCATGTCGTGATGCAGCGGCTGGGGCCGTTGGCCGACAAGGCGCGCATCCTGTTTGTCAGTGTTGATCCGGCGCGCGACACGCCGGCAGTGATGCACACCTATGTCAATGCGTTCGACCCCCGCGCGATTGGCCTTACCGGCGACGCGCGCGACATCGAGGCGCTGAGCAAACGCTACCGCTCCGCGTATACGCGCGAGCCGAGTGGCAAGGATGGCAGTTACGAAGTGAGCCACAGTTCGGCGATCTACGTTTTCGACAACAAAGGTGGCGCGCGCGTACTGGCGACGCCGGCCGACTCACAGGATGATCTGGTGCACGACCTGCATCTGCTGCTGGACACCGGAACCCAGTCATGAAATCACACACATTGCTATTTCTGCTTGCTGGCTTGATGGTCGCAAGCAGCACTAACGCCACGGAAGCCGCACACGTCCAGGCCAGCCATGCGTGGCTGCGCGTGTTGCCGGGCGACCTACCCGCCGGCGCATATGTGACGCTGGAAAACGATGGCGATCAGCCGGCGGTGCTGAGTGGCGCCAGTAGTCCGCTCTATGCTGACGTAATGCTGCACAAGAGCTCCAGCGATGGCGGCATGAGTCGCATGGCCATGGTCGACTCGCTGAGCGTTCCCGCACATGGCAAAGCCATACTGGCACCAGCGGGTTACCACTTGATGCTGATGAAGGCGACCCACCCGGTGAAACCCGGCGATACGATAACGCTGAATCTGAAATTCGCGGACGGCAGCACGCTTGCCACGAATTTCCTCGCGCGCCCGGCAAACGCTATGGACTCCGGTCCTTAGAGGCCGAACACAAGAATTACTTGTTCGATACAGCACCTGTAGCCGACCGCACGATCGGCTGTCTCGGCACACGACGTGGTAGCCGTCCGTTACGTGACAAGCGTAGCCACTGACGCAATGCCATCAGGCCGCCGATTGATTCGATCAATGCCGCCGGCACCCAGGTGATCACGCCGCCGATCAGCTGTCCAGTCAGCACGTTGAAGGTGAAGGCGCGACCGCAGATTTCGAAGATTGGATAGAGATCGGTTCTGGAAAAAGTCACGATAGCCCCGACCAGAATCTGCGGCGTCATGGTCACCGCCGGCGACAGTACGCGCAACCCGGCGATCATACGCCCTGGCGGATGCGGCCGGTGATCCAGTACCAGCGACCAGTAGGCGAAGCCACTGATCAGCATCGTCCAGTTCATGAAGCGGTACACGCGCCAGTCCAGCATCGCCATGGTCTGCATCGACGGGATCAGCCAGATCAGGATGAAACCGATAAATAGCACCGTCGCCACCGCTGGATTCAGCAGCACCCCCATCACCACACGCCACGGCCACGAGCGTTGCAACGGGCGCAGCACGCGCAGCCGCCACGCCAGCGGCAGGCCAGCCCGCAGTACGCTGGCCGGATAAGCCGTGACGATCAGCAGCGGCGCCAGATGGTGCAGCAACACCTGCTGGATGCGGTGCATGAAAAACTCATGCTCGGCGTAGTAATCGAGATACGTCTGCAGCGACAGATAGATGATCGCCATGCCGACCCAGAACACCAGCTGGCGACTGAAGCTCACCGACAGCCGACGGCTGCCGCGTACATAGAGCACGCAGGTTCCGAGGAAAATCGCCAGGAACACCCACGAGAATTCCCACGGCACCAGCCATTTCAGCAACGTGGCGATCATGTCGGCGCATTACCCAGGACAATCACCATTAGCGTCGCTCGCGGCTGCGCCGTGAACGACGCCAGCCGTATAGCAGTCCAAACAAGGTCACCAGAATGGGGACCAGGACGATATTGATGAACTTTAGCCGGAAACCCAGTGCATCGATTTCGGCATTGAGCTGATGCTGCACGTCACGCAGTTCCTTGTTGATCGCCAGCTGACGCTGACGGAACTGCTCGATCTCGCGGCGCTGTTCGGCGCTGGCCGTGCTGGGCTGACTACCCTTGGCCGGCTGCAGTTCATCCAGCCTGCGGCGGGTATCGGCAAGCTCTTGCTCCAGCTCGTGCTCTTTCTGAAGAAACTTCTGATCGGCCACGTTGCGCAACGCCTGCACGCGGGTGAAGGGCCGCTGCGAAGTCGAGCGTCCATGGATCGACAACAGGGCCGACGAGCCAGTGAGATTGTCGACCAGATTGGTAACGAAATCGCCGTTGTTGGCAAACACCCGCATCATGGTCTGCCCTAGAATGTTCTGCGGCTCCACCCATAGCCGGTCGGTGAGCAGATCCGTGTCGGCCACCAGAATCACCTCGGCATTCGGCACCGAGATTGCCAGGTGCCCGGGCTGACGTGCACGTTCAGGAAATGCCGACTCGAACGGCCCGCGCAACCGCGCCGCCAGCACGTAGTTCGCGTTATCTGGCCGGTAACCCTGCAGTAGCAGGGTGGGATCGTTGCTCGCCGCAATCACTCGCTGCGTTGACACCAGCTCTGCATCGAGACTGCTTTGCAAAAGTGGAATCAACCGGGTGCGCGCCGTCGGCGTCAGATCGAAATGGCCGGCATTGGATACGTCGATGCGCTGCAAACTCGCAGTGATGACGTCGTTGCGATTGAGCTCCTGTGAGCTCAGGCCGAGCATGGCCGGATGATTGAAACTGTTGCCGCCCAGCTCGATCGACAGCATGCGCGCACGGTCCAGCACGATCTTGCGTGGATCGAAAACGACGCCCCATGCCGCAAACAGCCGCGGCAAATCCGAACTCTGATCCGGTTGGCCGCCGATCACCGCGCTGGTCGACGTTTCCGTCGAAGTGTCCAGCTCGGCATCGGGGTCGACGAATACGGCGAGGTGACCGCCGCGCAGCACGTATTGATCAATGGCATATTGCGCGTCAACCGACAGCTGGCGCGGCTGGATCAACAACAGCATCTTCAAATTGTCATCGACATGCTTGAGCGTATCCATGTCCAGCGTCTTGACGTCGAACAGCTGGCCAAGCTGCTGCATCACAGCCCACGGCTGTTCGCCGAGTACCGGGTTGCCGTCGATCGGCAGCGAACTGAGCACACCGATTACCGGCTTGCTGGTCTGGTTTAGCTCGTACAGCAACTTGGCGATGTCGTATTCGAGGAACGCTTCGCGGGCTGGATCGAAAAACGGAATCGCCAGTGTACGTTCGACCGGGCGATCTTCCATCACATCGCTGTCGACCGCACCGGAGACGGCATTGCCGGCCAAACCAAAAAACATCCGCTCGCCGTTGGTGCCACCACTTGCTGCGGTGAGGCCGTTGCCCTCGGCGCTGGCCTCATCGTCGGAGTACGGCACCGGGTCGATGATCTGCAACTGGATACGCCCATGCGAACGCGCCACCATCTCCTGCAACATTTCGCTGACGCGCTGCTCGTAACTGCGCAGCTGCGGTAGATCGCGCGCCGCATGATCGGAAAAATACAGGGTGATTTTCAGCGGACGCTGCAACGTATCAATGATCTGCAACGTACCCGGGGTCAACGTGTACAGCTGATCGGTCGTGAGATCGACCCGCGACGCGCGCAGCCATCGGCTGGTGGTAACGATCAGCGTAGCGAAGATCAACATCAACAGCAGCAACAGGCCGTAGAGCACGGTGCGACGGCTCAGATGCATCGCCCTGGAAAACGCACGGCGCAAATGCTGAATGATTGGCGGCAGGCTGGCCATCGGTCAGCGCGTCCGTTTCAGGTCAAGCAGCAGCACGCCGGCGATCAACCAGCCGATCATGCTGATCAGAAAATACAGCAGGTCGCGAACATCCAGCACGCCCCGCGAGATCGCTTCGAAATGCTGCAACATGCTCATATGCGCAATGGCGCGGACGAGCTTGCGCGGCAGCGCGCCTTGAAAGAAATCCAGCACCTGCGGCTGGCCGACCAGGATCAGCAGCACGCACACCAGCGCCGTGAGGATGAACGCCACCACCTGACTGCGCGTCAATGCCGAAAGACACGCGCCAATCGCGATAAATGTTCCCGCCATCAGCCAGCTGCCCAGATAGCCTGCCGCGATTACACCGTTGTCGGGCGCACCTAGATAATTGACCGTGATCCAGATCGGAAAGGTCAGCAGCAGTGCCAGCCCGATAAACAGCCATGCCGCCAGAAACTTGCCCAGCATTGCTTGCCACAATGTCAGCGGCAGCGTCAGCAACAGTTCCAGCGTACCGCCCTTGGATTCTTCCGCCCACATGCGCATGGTGATCGCCGGCACCAGAATCAGGTATAGCCACGGATGCATCACGAAAAATGGCTGCAGGTCGGCCTGTTCTCGCTCGTAGAAGTCGCCGGCGTAGAACGTGAGCGTGCCTGCCAACACCAGAAAGATCACCAGGAACACGTACGCCACCGGCGTCACGAAATAACTGCGCAATTCGCGCCGCATCACCGCGTTGATCGGACTCATTCCGCCGTCTCCGAACTGACGTTGCGGCCAGCGTCGGCGTCCTGCGTGGTGATCTGGCGAAACACCTCGTCCAGGCGGCCACGTTCCAGCTGGATTTCCGAAACCTCGAGGCCCTGCTCACGCAGCAACGTTTCCACCGGCTCGAGAATGCGTTCACCGGTTTTCGGAAACACGGTGATGCGACCATCCAGTGGATCGACTTCGATCGATGCTACCTGTGGCAAGCGACCGAGCATTTCCTGCGACATGCCGGCCCCGGGTGCACTGAACGATACCGCGCCGTGATAACGCGAGCGCTGCTCCAGCTCCGCCGGCGTGGCGTCGGCCAGCAGTTTGCCGTGGGCGATGATCACCACGCGGTTGCACAGTGCATGCACCTCTTCCAGCAAATGGGTGGAAATCAGAATCGTCCGCTCGCGCGCCATCGTGTCGATCAGCTGGCGCACCGCATGCTTTTGATTCGGATCGAGGCCATCGGTCGGCTCGTCCAGCATCAACACAGGTGGGTCGTGCAGGATCGCCTGCGCCAGACCGACGCGGCGACGCAAGCCTTTGGACAGCGTATCGATGCCCAGCCCCAGCACTTCCTCCAGCTGCAGGCGGTGCACCACCTCGTCGAAACGCCGATACGCCGCGTCCGCTTTCAGCCCGCGCATGCGCACGATGAACTGCAAGAATTCGCGCACCGTCATCTCGCCATAGCTTGGCGCACCTTCCGGCAAATAGCCGAGCGCGCGCTTGGCTTTCAACGGCTCACGCGAGACGTCGTAGCCGCAGACGCGGGCCGTACCGGAGGTGGGAATCAGGAATCCGGCGATCATGCGCATCGCCGTGGATTTGCCGGCGCCGTTGGGGCCAAGCAGACCGAGCACCTGGCCCGGCTCGACGCGAATGCTCAATGCATCCACTGCAGTCAGGTTGCCATAGCATCGGGTGAGCTGGTCGGTTTCGATCATGTCCGCGGAAAGACTGTGACTGGACGGATCATCGAACGCCCGTGATCTGCATCATCGGCGCACGACATCCTGCTGCAATGTAGCGCAAGACTCCTGCGCGGTTAGGCATCGTTACGGGCAGATGGTTCGCCTGATGGATAAAAACAAAAGGCCCTTCCAGTGGGAAGAGCCTTTTGTTCATGCAACAGCGATCAACCTTACTTGCCTGCGCTGGCTGCCTGCGCAGGTGCTGCGGCGGCCGGCGCCGAGCTGGCACTGGCCGGCGAATCGGAGTCCGGTGACGGCGGCTTCATGCCGGCCTCCTGTTCTGGCGTCTGCAATGGCGCGTTGGTGATCGGCAGATAGATGTCGTATTTGGCATAGCTCGTGACGTTGCCGCCAGCATCCTTCACTTCCGGCGTCACCAGGATGTCGTACGAACGGTTGACGACGTCGTCGAACTTGTAGCCATGCGTCTGCGCATAGGCCTTGAGCATGTCACGCACCTGCGGCACACCGGCGAAGGTGCCATTCCAGACGCCCTCCAGTGTGGAGCCGCCGAAGGCGAGCAAGGCACGCACATTGCCGTCGACCACCAGACGACCAAAGCGATCACGGCTGCCCGGAGCAGCGTTGTCAGCCGCAGCGGGAGTTGCCGCGGTGCTAGCCTCAGCCGGCGCACCGGACGCGTCGAGCGCCGGCGGCGTTGCGACAGTCAGCTGCTGGCTCTGCCCGGCGACGGTCAGGGTGCTCGAGTCGATCGGCATCGCCACGTCGAAGGTGAACGTGTCATCGCCATAATTGGTGGTGATCAGCTCGCGCGGGCCGGTGATGTTGACACCCAGCTTCTTCGCTGCCGCCTGAATCTGGCCAATGGCCTTGTTGGTGGCGTCATCCAGACCATCCAGACCATCCTTGCGGGCAATCGAGGTGGACACCATGAGCACCGGCGCCTGCTGCGTCTGCGCGATATAGGGGATCAGCTCGCTGTAGTCGATGTTGGGCACGCCGGCCAGCACGTTCTGAAGGTTGTTCAGGCTGAACTGGATGAATGAATCGGGGTCGCCATGGATGTACAGATTGGCAAAGCGATTGACCAGATTCCAGCCGTAGGACACGTCATACGACCACTTCACCGTGGTCAACTGCCCGCGGCTGCCCTTGCGCTCCAGGTCCAGCGTGAAGTGCTTGTCCAGACCGCGCCAGCTGTTGTCCAGATCCCAGACGATGGAGGCACTCTTGGTGTTGCTGTCGATCTTGTCGAAGTTCGGGGTGGCGCTGGCAATGGTCAGGCCGCCGTTGCCGACTTTCGGGTCGTTAGCGGTCCAGCTGATTTCCGCACCCGGGCCGTAAGCTTTGCCGGAGAACTTGAAGTCCACGCTCGAATCAAGCGTACGCAGCACCGAGTAATCCGGGAAGCGGTGGAAGTTGTCCAGCACGTCATAAACCTGACGCAAGTCCTTGCCGACGTCCAGCGAGCGATCCACATGACCACTGCCTGGCATGACCACCGCTGCCAGCACGCCGAGTGCGGCGACGATGACCAGGGCAACAAGAAATTCAAGGGCACGCATCATTCCAGAGTTCTCCGAGCGTCTCTACGCCAATGACAAACAGCTTAAGTGTCTAAAAATGGATTGCCGGCTTCTGCACGAGCTCGTGCAGCAGTAACGGCGGGGTCCGGCACATGCCGAGCTTACGGATGTTACTTGCTCGCGGGCTCGAACGCCATGACGTTTTCCCCCGCCATCCAAAACGCGCAAACCCAGCTGCAGCGCCCGCGCCAACCCTATACGCCGAGCCGGACTTTCGTCGCGTCGCAGCAAAGTGCGCGGCGGCGAAAAGGGAGCAAACGGGCAAAATTCAGACGATGCCCAGTTCCAGCGCTTTCAGTACCGCCCGCGTGCGGTCGCGTACGCCCAGCTTGGAAAGGATATTGGACACATGGTTTTTCACCGTGCCCTCGGCCACTTTCAACGAATTGGCGATCTCTTTATTGCTATAGCCGCCGGATAGCAGGCGCAGAATTTCCGTCTCGCGTTCGGTCAGCGGATCGGGCTGCTCCAGGCTGGTGAACTGGTTATGCATGCGCGAGACGCCGGCCATCAGTCGCTGGGTCACCATCGGCGCCACCAGCGAACCGCCCGCCGCCACTGTGCGAACGGCCTCCACCAGCTGTTCCAGCGAAACGTCCTTCAGCAGATAACCGCGTGCGCCAGCCTTGAGGCCCTGCAGCACCAGCTGGTCATCGTCGAAGGTGGTCAGGATGATCGTCGGCGGCAGTTCGTTGCGTGCAGAAAGCGCCTGCAGCACTTCCAGCCCGCTCATGTTGGGCATGCGCAGATCGAGCAGCACCACGTCCGGCTTGATGCGCGGAATGTCCACAACCGCCTGGGCGCCATCGACGCACTCGGCGATCACGCGAATATCTTCAGCAAGATCCAGCAAGGATCGGACACCTTGGCGCACCAGATTCTGGTCGTCAACAAGACAAACGGAAATCATCGCGAATCCTCGGACAAACGTGAGCTCGCCAAACGCAGCTCGCAAAATAACTCGTGGAATGATGCACGAAGTAACGCATGAATTCGGCGGTGCCTGCCCTGCACGGCCGTCACTATTCTGGCACGACTGCCGTGATCACCGGGCTCTGACCGCAATGTTACGACACGCTCAAGGCTGGCGGCTCGAAGCGGGTCGGCGCATGCGCCAACGCGCTGTGTTCGCCCAGCGGCAGCCGCACGGTCAGGGCAAACCCCTGACTCATGCCCGTTTCCAGCGTCAGGCTGCCGCCAAATTCGGCCAGCCGCTCGCGCATACCCGAAAGTCCATTGCCTGGCTCGACCTGCGCCGCGCCGCGACCGTCATCACGGGCATGCAAGCCCAGCAGGCTCGCGTCAGCGTAGGCAAAGTTGAGCCACAGGTTGCGCGCGCCAGCGTGTTTGGCGGTATTGGTGATGATTTCCTGCGCGCAGCGCAGCAGCACTTGTGCGCGACGCGGATCTTCCATGCTGAAACGCGGCGGCATGGCCACGTGAATGCTGAGTCCTGGTACACCGTCGGTAAGGCTGCGCAGTGCCTGGGTCAGATCAATCGCGTCATCCTGGCGCAGCTCGCTGACCGCCTCGCGCACGTCAGCCAACAGATGCTTGGCCGTACTCTGCGCCTTTCGCACGTGCGCGCCGGCAGCTTCGTTGGTGAGATGGCTGGCCACTTCCAGATTCAGGCTGAGCGCGGTCAGATGATGGCCGATCAGGTCATGCAGATCGCGGGCGATACGCATGCGCTCGGCGATACGGCTGGACTCGGCCAGCAGCGCGCGGGTGGCGCGCAGTTCGGAATTGAGCCGTCGTTGCACCTCGCGCTGTTCGGCCTGCTGGCTGGCCACCGTGGAGGTGACGAACACCAGCACCGAAATGCCCAGATAAATACTGGCCTGCAGGAAACTCAGCGCGATGCTCTGGTCGTATTCGGGAAAAGTGACGAAAATCGCGACTAGGCTCAGCTGCTGCAACACCAGCCAGAGCACGCCCAGCCAGAACGGCAGCAGCCAAGGCAGCACCAGCGACGCCACCACCATCAGCATCGCCGACAGGCCGCTATGGCTATACCAGCCTACCGCCACGGCCATTGCCGTCATCAGGGTCAGCCCAAGCAGTTTCAGCACGGGGTGACGGCGCGAGCCCAGGTTGCTGGTCAGCAGCCAGTACATCAGGCCGAAGATGAGGTAACACAGCGTCCATAGCAGCAGCGCGAAATTGGGACGCTGCAACTGGTTCAGCCGCTCGGTCGCCCAATTGGTGATCAGTGGCGTACCCACCGACAGGTAGGTAAAAAAGCCCGCGTAGCGAAGCAGACGGGTGTGATTGAAAAAGGGCCAGCGCATACCGTGCATCATTGGCCGTGGCGGGCCATCGCGCAATGCGCGAGAAGTCATGCCTGATCCTTTGGCGATCCTGCGCCATGGCTTTACGAAACTCTTACTTACAGGTCGACTAGCTGCCGGGCCAACTACCTGCCGCGATGCGAGATGTAAGGGCCGCATCCGCATGCCATAATGCCATCTTGCACGAGGCAGCATCGGCCTCGTTATCGATCTCATCATTGCGGAGCAACGCATGGCTCTTGCCATCCGCGACGTGCACGAGCACGACCTGGATGCCGTACTGGCACTCAACAACACCGCCGGTCGCTCCATCCTCGCCCTTGACGCCAACCACCTGCGCTATTTCCACGATCACGCCGAGTATTTTCGCGTGGCGGAGATCGACGGCAACCTGGCCGGCTTCGTCATCGCCCTGCGTGAAGGCGGCGATTACGAAAGCACCAATTACCGCTGGTTCGCCGCGCATTACCCGCAGTTTGTCTACATCGACCGCATCGTAATCGCCAACGCCTACCGTCGACACGGTCTGGGCCGCATCTTCTATTCCGACGTGAACAGCTACGCCGAGGTTCGCGTGCCGCTGATGACCTGCGAAGTGTTTCTGGAGCCACGCGATGACGTCGTGGTGCTGTTCCACGGCACTTACGGCTTTCAGGAAGTCGGCCAGCAGCGCATGGGCAATGACGGTCCGCAGGTGAGCCTGCTGGCCAAGGATCTGCCCAGCTATACCTTTGTACGCGAAACCTGGCTCGATCACGGCGGCCTGCCGGACCTGCCCTGGCTGGCCGAGAGCACGCGCCTGATTTCACCGATTACTGTCTCATCAATCACCCTTTCACCGATTAGCAAGCCATCGTCCGGAGAACCCCGCTCATGAACGTCAAAGCGGAGACTTCCGACGCCTGCGACCTGCGCTTTGGCCAGGTCGGTATTGCCTGCGTGCGTGTGCGCCGAGTCGATGCAGCCGCACTGTGCGATGAACTGGAGCGGCGCGTGCGTGCCGCGCCAGCCATGTTTTCGCGCGCTGCTGTGGTGCTGGATCTGAGCCACCTGCTCGACCTGCCCGACGACGGTGCCGTCGATGCCCTGCTCGAAGCGGTGCGCAGCGCTGGCATGCTGCCGGTCGGGTTGGCTTATGGCACCAGCGAGACCGAGGCGCTGGCAAAACGCATGGGCCTGCCGCTGATTGCCAAGTTCCGCGCGGCCTATGAGCCGGCAGGTGGCAGCGAAACTGCGCCAGCCGCCGAACTGCCACGCAGCAAGGCGAAAACACGTGAGGAGATCCAGCCTGAGCCTGACCTGCGCGAACCGATCCTGTCCGCGCCAGCGCCCGGCACGTCCATTGGCGCCCAACATCACGCCGGCGCGGTGCGCTCCGGACAACAGGTTTACGCGCGCGACCGCGACCTGATCGTCACCGGCGCGATCGCCAATGGTGCCGAAGTGATCGCCGATGGCAATATCCACATCTACGGCGGCCTGCGCGGTCGCGCCATGGCCGGTGCCCAGGGCGACGAAAAGGCGCGCATCTTCGTATCCGACTTTCGCGCCGAGCTGGTGGCGATTGCCGGGCATTATCGGGTGTTTGAAAAAATTCCTGACGACCTCGAGGGCCAGTCCGTGCAATGCTGGCTCGATGGCGAAAAGTTGCTGATCGCCAAGCTCTAAATCTTTAAATCAATCAATTATAAAAATATTCCGGAGATGAGCCATTGACTGCTGAGATTATCGTCGTCACTTCCGGCAAAGGCGGCGTCGGCAAGACGACCACCAGCGCCTCCCTCGCCACCGGCCTGGCCATGGCCGGAAAGAAAGTTGCCGTCATCGACTTCGATGTCGGCCTGCGCAACCTCGACCTGATCATGGGTTGCGAGCGGCGCGTGGTTTACGACTTCGTCAACGTTGTGCACGGCGAGGCCACGCTCAAGCAGTCACTGATCAAGGACAAGCGCCACGAGAACCTGTTCGTGCTAGCGGCCAGCCAGACCCGCGACAAGGACGCGCTGACCCAGGAAGGCGTCGAGAAAGTACTCGATGGCCTGTCCGAGGACGGCTTCGACTACGTGGTATGCGACTCGCCAGCCGGCATCGAGAAAGGCGCGCACCTGGCGATGTACTTTGCCGATCATGCAGTGGTGGTGGTCAATCCTGAGGTCTCCTCGGTGCGCGACTCTGATCGCATCCTCGGCCTGCTTGCCAGCAAAACGCGGCGCGCCGAGCGCGGCGAAAAGCCGATCACCCAGCATCTGCTCCTGACCCGCTACAACCCGGCACGCGTCGCCATTGGCGAAATGCTCAGCGTCAAGGACGTCGAGGAAATTCTCGGCATCAGCGTAGTCGGCGTGATTCCCGAATCGGAAAACGTGCTGACCGCGTCGAACAACGGCATCCCGGTGATCGTCGACGCCAATTCACTTGCCGGTCAGGCCTACAGCGACACCGTAGCGCGCATCCTCGGCGAAGAACGTCCGCTGCGCTTTATCGACGTGCCGAAGAAAGGCTTTCTTCAGCGCGTATTCGGAGGTTGATCACGATGGGCATTCTGGATTTCCTGAAGCGCAAGCCCGAACCCACGGCCAATGTCGCCCGCGAGCGTCTGCGCATCATCGTCGCGCAGGAGCGCTCCAATCGCGGCGCACCCGACTATCTGCCGATGATGCGCAGCGAGTTGCTCGAGGTGATCAAGAAATACGTCCACGTCGACATCGAGGCGATCAGCATCAAGCTCGAGCAGGATAGCGGTCACGAGATCCTCGAGCTTTCCGTCGCCCTGCCGGACGGCAATTCGGCAACGAAGAGTGACACTGCGACCGGCTGAGCCCGGGCGTCGCCGGAGCGCTGAAATCCGGTACGCCGTCTGATCTGGCAACACCTCATGCATCCTCAAACCCAAGCCAGCATCTCCCCGGGCGAGCCGGTCGACAACGACCCGGCGAATACAGTGCTGCGCGTCGGTCAGCTCGGCTTCGATGCACCGGCAGCCCTGCTCGCCACCTTTGGCCTGAAGCTTGAGCGCGTCGCCGATAACGAGCCTATTCCCGGCAGTTTCTGGGGCGACGAGGAAGCCGGCATCATCGGCATCACGGTTTACGCACGTGACGACACGCCGGTGCACTCGCTGCTGCACGAAGCCGGGCACCTGATCGTGTTGCCTGAGGAAAGACGTCCGGACGTCCATACCGACGCCACTGATTCGATCGAGGAAGAAAACGCGACCTGCTACCTGCAGATCGTGCTGGCCGACCGTCTGCCCGGTGTCGGCCGCGAACGGCTGATAGCCGATATGGACGCCTGGGGCTATTCGTTCCGGCTAGGCTCGACACGTGCGTGGTTCGAGCAGGATGCGGCCGATGCACGCGCGTTTCTGCTGGAACGCGGCCTACCCTGCTGAGCGTCGGCCGGAGCACATCGACCCGGCCCGTCTGAGCGCCAACGCCACAGACAGACTCTGCTAATGTTGGCCGCTTATTTGGCTGCTGCGCTGGTCAGCGGCATAGGCTCGGGAGAAGACTGATGATGAAAC
The DNA here is from genome assembly GCF_014207185.1 of Rhodanobacter sp. A1T4. GTDB lineage: Bacteria > Pseudomonadota > Gammaproteobacteria > Xanthomonadales > Rhodanobacteraceae > Rhodanobacter. The sequence goes on along the minus strand of NZ_JACHCP010000001.1, from coordinate 620,631 downwards.
TTACACAGGCGCTGATCGGCACGCTCGCCATCATGGCGCTTGGCAATTCTGTCGCTGCAGCGGAAACCACAGCTACCGCCGTGCCGGTGACATCTGCTGCAGACCAGGCATTCACTCGCCTGTCCGACAGTTATTTCGACACCTATTACTTCCCCACCAATCCCACCATGGCGACCGCCGACGGCCTGCACGACTTCGACGCCAAGCTGGAGGACTACTCGCGCGCCGGCGTCGATGCCAACGTCAAGGCGCTGCAGCAGTGGCAGACGAAGGTAGCCGCCATCGATCCGGCGAAACTCGGCGAGCGCGTACGCGGTGACCGCGAGCTGGTGCTGAACAATATTCGCAGCACCTTGCTCACCCTGCAGACGATCCGTCCCTGGCAGAAAAATCCGGACATCTATTCCAGCGGCATCACCAACAGCGCCTTCACGCTGATGGAGCGCAAGTTCGCGCCGCAGGAAACGCGCCTGCGTGACCTGATTGCGCGCGAGCAGCTGATGCCGGCGGTGCTCGCCGACGCCCACAAGAACCTCGACAACCCGCCGCTCATCTACACCCAGATCGCGCTGCAGCAGCTGCCCGGCCTGGTGCAGTTCTTCCAGAAAGATGTGCCATCGGCATTTACTGATGTCACCGATGCTGCGCTGAAAAAGCAGTTCGCCGACAGCAACGCCGCGGTGATCAAGTCGCTGCAGGATTACCAGACCTGGCTGAAGACCGAGGTGTTGCCGCGCTCGCACGGCGACTTCCGCATCGGTACCGTCGCGTTTCGCGACAAGCTCAAGTACGACGAGATGGTCAACATCCCGCTGGACCAGTTGATCGCGATCGACATGGCCAACATGAAGCAGAACCAGCAGGCCTTTGCCGAAGTCGCAAAGCAGCTCGATCCCAGCAAGACGCCGCAGCAGGTGCTGGCCGAGCTGGGTTCCGACTATCCCGCGTCGGACAAGATTCTCGATACCTTCCGCGCCACGTTCAACAACCTGGTCGGTTTTATCCAGCAGAAACAGATCATCACCATTCCCTCCGACGTGCGCCCGATCGTGGAGGAAACGCCGCCATTCATGCGTGCGATCACGTTCGCCTCGATGGATACGCCGGGACCTTACGAGACTGTGGCCAAGGAGGCCTACTTCAACGTCACCCTGCCCGAGCCGGACTGGACCGCGCAGCGCACGAAGGAGTTCATGGCGCAGTTCAGCTATCCGGTCATTTCCGCCATCGCCACGCATGAAGCCTATCCGGGCCATTACATCCAGTTCCTGTGGATGCACAAGCTGGACGACCGCGCGCGCAAGCTGCTTGGCGCCACCACCAACGTGGAAGGCTGGGCACATTACTGCGAGCAGATGATGCTCGACGAAGGGCTGGCGGCTTATGTCTATCCGAACGACAAGCATCAGCAACTGCTGCTACGCCTGGGCCAGTTGCAGGATGCCCTGCTGCGAAACGCGCGCTTCGTCGTCGGCATCAAGCTGCACACCGGTCAGATGACGATGGACCAGGCGATCGATTTCTTCGTCAAGCAGGGCTACCAGTCGCGCACGGTCGGCGAAGTGGAAACCAAGCGCGGCACCTCCGATCCAACCTATCTGTACTACACGCTGGGCAAATTGCAGATCATGAAGCTGCGCACCGACCTGGCCGCGAAGGAAGGCAAGAACTTCAACCTGCAGCAGTTCCACGACAGCTTCATGCAGCAAGGGTTTGCACCGATCGCGATCGTGCGCGAGACGATGCTGCACGACAAGTCGCCAACGCTTTGAGCGTATCCGCGGCGGGATCATTCTCGCCGCGGGACTGGCCGTGCTGATCATCGAGTTTTAAAGTTCTCCCAGCCACATCGCTTTGCACTGGAGGGCACCGTGACCACACGCCGACTTGCGTTGCTGTTCGATGGCACCTGGAACAAGCCCGAGTCGAATACCAATGTGGAACGGCTGCGGCGCCTTATCGCGCCCAACGATGCGGCAGGCCTGCCGCAACTCGCCACCTACATACCTGGTGTTGGCGTGTCCTCTGGCATAAAGCACCTGCTCGGTGGTGCGTTCGGTCTCGGCTTGTCGAACCACGTGATGGAAGGCTATCACTGGCTCTGCGAAAACTGGACACGCGGGGACGAGCTTTATCTTTTCGGCTTCAGCCGCGGCGCGTATACCGCGCGCAGCCTTTGCGGAATGATCCGCAAGTGCGGTCTGCTCAAACGCGATGCGCTTGGCCGAGTAGACAAGTCCGTCGTATCCGATGCCTATGATTTCTATCGCAATACAACGATCAAGCCGGACGATCTCGGCGCAATGGACTATCGTGCGGTACATTCGATCGAAATAGACGTCCACTTTATCGGCGTGTGGGATACGGTCGGCTCGCTCGGCATTCCCGATACTTCATCGTGGTTCCCATTCGCCCGCTCGCGCTATCGATTCCACGATACGGAATTGAGCAAGATCGTGAAGTATGCGTATCACGCGCTGGCACTGGATGAGCATTGCGCCGACTATGCACCAACGGTGTGGACACGTAATCCGTACACAACAAAGCCGGATGAAAGCATCGCCTCGAAAAAGGTCGAGCAAATTGATATCGAGCAGCGCTGGTTTATCGGCTCGCATGGTGACGTCGGCGGCGGTAACGATTGCGATGGTGCCGGACGCATACCTGACCCACTGCCGGATCTACCGCTGGCTTGGCTTCAGCGCAAGGCCATCGAAGCGGGGCTGGCCTGCAGCGAAATCGTGATTCCGGACGCTGACGCGGATACCGGGGTACCACGCAATTCGTATGTGGAATTCATGCATGGCATCTACAAATATTTCAAAGCGCCGTTCAACCGTACCTTCGGCACCGGGGTGAACGAAACCGTGGACGAATCGGTGTGGCAACGCTGGCGTATCGATTCCAGTTACCGGCCACCAACCCTTGCTCGGGCGCTTGCCGGCGCCGTTTTAATGCTGCCCGTCGCAGTGACCGAGCCGCTTCCGGCATCGATCGATCTGGCGATGTCCGACCAGGATGCATGAACCTGGCCGCAGGTTCGCAGGAGCAGCGAAAACTAGAGCGGCTCGGCGATTTCCGCCTGCAAGGTCACGCTGGCATCCGCTGTCGCCAGCGACTGATTTAGCGAACGCTGACTGATGCTGCAATACCACCACCAGGACAGCATGCCGCACACGCTCAGCGCTGATGCACCCAGCGCCAATGGCAACATGCTGCTTGAAAGCAGCGGCGAGAGCACGCCAGCGACGGCGCTGCACAAGATCAGGCTGGCAAATGCCTGTACGGAAGAAATGCTGCCACGCTGGTTGGGGAAGCGATCCAGCAACAGCAAGGTCAGCGTCGGAAATGCCAATTGCACACCGATGCCTTCCAGGGTCAGCGGTAACATTGACCACGGTAGCTGCGGCTCGCGGAATATCAGCGCCAATAAAATATGCAGCGCGCACGCTGACAGTAGCGCGGCATAACCGAGGTTCACCGTAAAACGCGCGCTGCGTCGTTCCGCCATCCGCCCGGATAGCCACGCGCCTCCGACCAAGCCAATCACCACCGGCATGAACAGCCATGGGAAACCTGCCGCCGAAAGATGCAGCAGCTCGCGCACGATGCGCGGCGCCGAGGAAATATAGAGAAACAGTCCGGCAAAATTGACCGAACTGGAAATCAGCAGTGGCCAGAACGCGCGATCACGGCTGAAGGACAGGTAGCTCGCCAGCAGCGGTCGTGGCGAAAACGACGTGCGCCGCGACGGCGGATGGCTCTCCTCCAGCAACAGCAGCAAGGCCAGCGACAGCAGCGCGGTAAACACCGTCAGCACCCAGAAAATGCCGTGCCAGCCACCGAATCCCAGCAGCAGGGCGCCAACCATCGGCGCGATCACCGGCGCCACGCCAAAGATCATCATTACCCGCGACATCAGCCGCTGCGCGTCGGCGCCTTGGAAGGTGTCGCGGATCACTGCCCGCCCCACGACCAGACCCGCGCCGGCACACATGCCCTGCAGGCCACGACAAACCAGAAGCATAGGGAACGAGGTCGACATCGCCGCACCGGCGGAGGCGAACGCGTACACCAGCATGCCCGTGGCAATGACCGGCTTGCGGCCGATCGCGTCGGAGATGGCACCGTGGAACAAGCTCATCGAGGCATAAGTGATCAGATATACGCTGATCAACTGCTGCAGGGCGACATCATCCACATGGAAACGCGCGCCGATCAGCGGGAATGCCGGAAACACCGCGTCGATCGAGAACGGACCGATCATCGACAACCCGGCAAGCAGCCACGGCAGGCTGCGCCGCACAGCGCGATGAGAGGAATTCATGACGACAATGGCTACTGGGAAAAGGCTGCGCAAGTATAAGACAGCCCGCGAACCAGGCACGCTTGACGATGCGCCCGCCAGATCGACTAGGATAAGCGCTGGATCAGCGATCGCAGTCTGTGACCGAATCCAAGGAGATGGCATACCTCCTGTTCCGCCGGCGCCTCCAGCTTCGGAAGAGCAAACCGCCTCACGCGTGACCAGCGACGAGGTTGATGATGCCTGCACCACCGGCTTCCGGCGGCGCAGGCGTGCCTGCTACCGCGGTAACCGGACACTTTGGATTTTGTCAGGAGACGCGTTATGGGGTTTACCGGAATTGTTGCCGTCGGCGTTGGCGGTGCCTTGGGCTGCTGGCTGCGCTGGGGTCTTGGCCTATTACTCAACCCGATGTTTCCCACGCTACCGCTGGGCACGCTGGCCGCGAATCTCGCCGGCGGCTTGATGATGGGCTGCGTGATGGGGGTGTTCGATCACTTCCAGACGCTGCCGCCCGAGCTGCGGCTATTCGTGTTCACCGGTTTTCTGGGCGGTTTGACCACCTTTTCCACTTTCTCGGCCGAGGCAACCACGTTGCTGTTGCGCCAGCAGTATTTCTGGTTTGGTAGCCATGTGGCCGTGCACCTGATTGGTTCGCTGACAATGACTGTGCTCGGCCTCATGCTTACTCGCAGCCTGCTGCGTCATTGATCCCGGAGTTCGCCATGAATGGCGTAATCGATATGAGGTGATTGCCATGAATCAGGAAACGCTGCAACAGGGTACGCATCTCTACTTCTACTGCCACGCACATACCAAGCACAACGGCATCTTGCTGACCGAATGGCTGCTGGAACAGGCCAAGCAGCACGGCCTCGGCGGTGGCTCCGTATTCCGCGCCATTGCCGGGTTCGGCCGACACGGCGTGCTGCACGAAGAGCAGTTCTTCGAACTGGCCGATGACTTGCCGGTCAAGATCGAGTTTCTGCTCGGTAACGCAGAGGCGGATGCATTGGTGCAACGGGTGAGGGACGCTGGCGTCGACGCCGTCTATGCACGTTCACCGGCAAGCTTTGCCTTGCTCGGTACAAAGTAGGCATCACGATGTCCGGCGGCTCTCTTCATCGTCGCTTGCTCAAACCAAACCCAGACTCCTATTGAGGAACGCATGAGTCAGGACACTCTGAAAGAACGCGCCAGCGCCTTGCTCGACCACGCCGGCATTCATCTGAACGGCAACGCATCAGCCGATCTGCGCGTACATGACGAACGCCTTTACGCTCGTGTGTTCGCCCACGGCTCGCTAGGCCTTGGCGAGTCCTATATGGACGGCTGGTGGGATGCGGATGATCTGCCGGCGCTGTGCACCAAGCTGCTCACCGCCGGGCTCGATCAGGAGCTGAAGACTCTCGACACCCTGCTCGCCCATCTCAAGGCGCGCTTCCTCAACTTGCAGCGCGGCGAGCGCGCATTCGAGGTCGGCAAGGTCCATTACGACCTCGGCAACGACCTGTTCCACGCCATGCTCGGCAAGCGGATGGTCTACTCCTGCGGTTACTGGGCCGAAGCGGACAATCTCGACGACGCGCAGGCCGCCAAGCTCGATCTGATCTGCCGCAAGCTGCAGCTCAAGCCGGGGCAACGCGTATTGGACATCGGCTGTGGCTGGGGCGAAGCGCTGAAGTATGCCGCCGAGCATTACGGCATTGAAGGCGTCGGCATCACCATCTCGCAGGAACAGGCCGAGTACGCGCGGCAGCTGTGCGCCGGGCTGCCGATCGAGATCCGCCTGCAGGATTACCGCGAGATCAACGAGCGCTTCGACGCGGTGTATTCCATCGGGATGTTCGAGCATGTCGGCGGCAGGAATTACCGTACTTATTTCGACGCCGTGCGACGCTGCCTCAAAGACGATGGCCTCTCGCTGCTGCACACCATCGGGAGCAATGGTCAGCCGGCGCAAACCGACCCCTGGATCGAGAAGTACATTTTCCCGAACTCGATGATCCCCGCCGCCAGCGAGGTCACCGCGGCACTGGAAGACCTGTTCGTGGTCGAGGACTGGCACAACTTCGGCACCGACTACGACCGCACGGTCACAGCCTGGCGCCACAACGTAGAGGCGGCGTGGCCGACGTTGCCGGCCAGCTACGACGAGCGGTTTCGTCGGATGTGGCGCTACTACCTGGCGGTTTCCGCCGCGGTGTTTCGCAGCCGGCGCGATCAGCTGTGGCAGCTCACGCTGAGCCCGCACGGCGTGGCAGGCGGGTATCGCGTGCCACGCTGATTTGTCCCACGCTGTGCGCGTTTTTTGCATCGCCACGACTGTCGCTTCGTGCCACCATCATTCATAGCGTCGTGGCGCATTCGCGCCATCGTTTACCGCAAGGACGATCATGCCCCTGTTTTGCCGTCGCCATCTCCTTCGCCTCGGGGCTCCCGCGCTGCTGGCGCTGGCGCTCGCAACACCCGCTTTCGCGCAACCGGCGCTGTGGGCAGTAAAAAGCGCGACCACGACAGTCTATCTGTTCGGTACCGTGCATCTGCTGCCCACCGATACCGACTGGCACTACCCGGTGCTGGACAAGGCGCTGGCTGCGAGTGATTCGCTGACCATCGAGCTGACCGACGATAACCCGGCAAATATGCAGGCGCTGGTAATGCAGTACGGGCTCGACCCTACGCACCCACTGTCCGACCAGCTCACCACGGCTGAAAATGCCACGCTGGCCAAGGCTGCGGAAACCGCCGGCATCCCCGGTGGCACGCAGACCATCGAGATCATGCGACCATGGCTGGCGGCGCTCACGCTGGCTATGGCGCCGCTGATCAAGGCAGGCCTCGATCCAGCGCATGGCGTCGACAGGCTATTGCAGGCGCAGATGGTCAAGGCCGGCAAACCGGTCAACGGGCTGGAAACCTCCGAACAACAGATCCGCTTTCTGGCCGACCTATCGCCCGAACTACAGCTGGATTTTCTCCGCTCGACTCTGCACGACGTCGACAAGGACAGTACCGAGCTGACCAGCCTGATCAGCGCCTGGAAAGCCGGCGATACCGCTGCCATCGCGCGCCTGGAAGACGAGGATGTACGCAAGGAATCACCGGAGCTGTATAAAACCCTGATCGTCGATCGCAACAAGGCTTGGGCGACAAAAATTGCCGCCTTGCTGCAGCATCCCGGCACCGTCTTCATCGCCGTCGGCGCCGCGCATCTGGCTGGCCCGGACAGTGTGCAGGCTCAATTAGCCAAGTTGGGAATCACCACGCAGACCCGCTGATCCTGTCGCACGCGCAGATCGCGGAGGCTCAAAAACTTGCCGTGAGCTTCGTAGTATGGATGCTGTTTTGACCAATGCGGATGGTGTACGAGTCCATCTTGCCCAGGTCCTTGTAGGAAACGCTCATGCTTGTGGCAACGGCATTTTGCTGTTTGTTATTACTGTTCGTCTTACCCGCTTTCTTGCCATGCGAGCCTGGCACGACAACCGGCGGTGGCGGTGGCGGTGCGGTGGCGATTTCAATGCTGTAAGCGTGGCCCGGCTGCACGTCCTTGATATCGAACGAAAGCCAGTTGATGTCATTCGCGTGGGAAGCGACCACGCCCACATGGTGCTCTCCGGGCAAAACGCGCACCCACACCGTATTGCCGGCGTTGTAAGGGTTCCAGGTACTCCTGTCGTCAACCCGGATAATCCCGCAAGTGAAGCCAGGTACCTCCGCGCAAGAGAAAATCGCCGTATCCGAAAGCGGATGCCGCTTGTCGGCATAGGCGATCTTCGGATGTTTGTCGATGATCGAGGCGCAACCCGCCAGCAGTGCGCAAGCCAAAACCGCCATATTGCGTAGATAGTGCATCGGCCTCACCTTGGATTGCGGCCACGTTTGTCCGCTTTGATTCTAGCCTAACCGACTCTTCATCTGGCACCATCGACCGGCTACGTGCCCTGCCACGTACCCCTGATCGAAACCAAGCCATGAACCTGCAAGCCAATTACGAACAGATCCCGCTCAAGGAATACGCAGAGCGGGCCTACCTCGACTACTCGATGTACGTGGTGCTGGACCGCGCCCTGCCCTTCGTCGGTGACGGCCTGAAGCCGGTGCAGCGCCGCATCATCTACGCGATGAGCGAGCTGGGCCTGGCCGCCACCGCCAAGCCAAAGAAATCCGCCCGCACCATCGGCGACGTGATCGGCAAGTTCCATCCGCACGGTGACAGCTCCTGCTACGAGGCGATGGTGCTGATGGCGCAACCGTTCTCGTATCGCTACCCACTGGTCGACGGCCAAGGCAATTTCGGCTCGCCGGACGATCCGAAAAGCTTCGCCGCGATGCGCTATACGGAATCCCGCCTGAGTCCGATCGCCGAGGCCCTGCTGGGCGAGCTAGGCCAGGGTACGGTCGACTGGGTACCGAACTTCGACGGCACCATGGACGAGCCGAGCTGGCTGCCCTCGCGCGTGCCGCATGTGCTGCTCAATGGTTCGATGGGCATTGCCGTGGGCATGGCCACCGACATCCCGCCGCACAACCTGCGCGAGCTGGCCAGCGCCTGCATCCGCCTGCTGGACGATCCCGATGCCACCGTCGCCGACCTGTTCGAGCACGTGCGCGGGCCGGATTACCCAACCGAAGCCGAAATCATCACCCCGCGCAGCGATCTGCTGACGATGTACCAGAACGGCATCGGCTCGGTGCGCGCCCGCGCGGTCTACCAGCGTGAGGAAGGCAACACGGTGATCACCGCGCTGCCGCACCAGGTCAGCCCGTCGAAAATCCTCGAGCAGATCGCCGCGCAGATGCGCGCCAAGAAACTGCCGATGATCGAGGACCTGCGCGACGAGTCCGATCACGAGAATCCCATCCGCCTGGTCATCGTGCCGCGCTCCAACCGCGTCGATGCCGACGAGATGATGCAGCACCTGTTCGCTACCACCGATCTGGAAAAGAGTTTCCGCGTCAATCTCAACATGATCGGCCTGGACGGCCGGCCGCAGGTGAAGGATCTCAAGCGCATCCTCAGCGAATGGCTGAGCTTCCGCACCAGCACGGTCACGCGTCGACTCGAGCACCGACTGGCCAAGGTTGAACGCCGCCTGCACCTGTTGGAAGGCCTGCGCATCGCCTACCTCAATCTCGATGAGGTGATCCGCATTGTGCGCACCGAAGATGAGCCGAAAGACGTGCTGATGGCGCGCTTCAAGCTCAGCGAAGAGCAGACCGACTACATCCTCGAAACCCGCCTGCGCCAGCTGGCCCGGCTCGAGGAAATGAAGATCACCGCCGAGCGTGACCAGCTTGAAGAGGAGCGCGCCAAGATCAACGTGCTGCTGAAGTCCCCTGCCAAATTGAAGAGCCTGATCAAGGAAGAGTTGCGCGCCGATGCCGCCAAGTTCGGTGACGACCGCCGCTCGCCGCTGGTGCAGCGCGACGCCGCGCAGGCGCTGGACGAAAGTGCGCTGGTGGTCAGCGAGCCGGTGACCGTGGTGCTGAGCCAGAAGGGCTGGGCCCGCGCGGCCAAGGGCCATGACATCGACGCCGAAGGCCTGAACTACCGCGACGGCGACGGCCTGCTGGCGTCGGTGAAGGCGCGCACCACCCAGCAGGTGGCCTTTATCGACTCCACCGGCCGCAGCTATTCCACACCAGCCCACACGCTGCCTTCGGCGCGCGGCAACGGCGAGCCGCTGACCGGCCGCTTCAGCCCGGCCGGTGGCGCCAGCTTCGACGCGGTGATCGCCGGCGACAACGACACCCGCCTGATCCTGGCCAGCGATTTCGGCTACGGCTTCGTCACCCGCTTCGAATCGCTGACCGGTCGCAACAAGGCCGGCAAGCAGACCATCAGCCTCACCGACAAGGCCAAGGTGCTGGCGCCGCAGATCAGCACCGACCCCGCGCGCGACCGCGTCGTGGTGGTCACCACCGAAGGCCACCTGTTGATGTTCTCGGTCGCCGAACTGCCTGAGCTGGACAAGGGCAAAGGCAACAAGCTGATCGAGATTCCCAAGGCCAAGCTCACCTCCGGCGACGAGCGCGTGGCCGGGGTGGCCGTGGTCAGCGAGGGCAAGGGTGAAGTCACCCTTTACGCTGGTCAGCGTAAACTCACGCTCAAGTGGTCGGATCTGGTGGAATACGGCGGCAATCGGGCTACGCGTGGCGGTTTGCTGCCACGTGGCCTGCGTCGGGTCGAGCGGATCGAGACCACCGGCTGAGCAACGGCGGCAGGAACTTCCTGCCGCACTGCGCTTTCCAATGTGAATGTACACGCCCAGCCGGCTGGCGCGTTTCACTTGTCAGGTCCTCGGAGCACGTATGAACATCAAGCCATTACTTCTCGCCTCGGCTATCAGCGTGTTGGCGAGCTCCGCGTGGGCGCAATCAACCAACCAACCGCTCAACCTCAAACTGCCTAGCAATCTTCCTGCTGGCAGCAGCACGGCGGCGGCGCCAGCGTCCAGCGCAACAACCGCGAACACGCCCGCACCCACCAGCGTCCATCCCGGCACGGTGGTCAGCAACGGCCGCACCGCAAATACCAGCACGGCGACGAATACGCCCCCCATCAGCACCACCCCGGGCGTCTATTACGGTGATACCAGCGGCCGGCTCGGCGACGACGGCAAGGCCGATGCCCAGACCTGCGACGACTCCAAGTTCAACAACGCGCAAGTCCACGGTGCGGTCAGCACGGGAGTGGCCACCGGCAGCCACATGGGGACCAGCACCTATCAAGGCGCGACGGTCAACGTGACCAAAGCCTTCGGCGATTGCGATCATCCGTCCGGCGGCGTCAGTTTCTCGATCAGCGTGAACCAGAACCAGTTCAGCGGCGGCCGTTACCGCGGCTACTGATGGGGCCAAGAAACCACGGCCGGCGGATCACAAACGCGTATACGACCACGACTGCATGCGGCCGTCGCGATACGGCATGACGCCATGGAACGGCCGCGGGTCCTCATCGAATACCAGCGGCAGGAAATGCCGGTCGCCTTCCCACATCGGTAGCGACATGAGCCGGTCGCGCGCCACCCATTCCAGCTTGCCTTCGTCATTGCTTCCGAATGCCGTACCGGCGTAGCTGTCGATCAAAAATATAAAGCCCAGCCAGTCCTCACCGTTCTTGCCGAAGCCGGGCCAGTTGAGGGTGCCACGCAGCTGCATGGATTCGCAGGTGATGCCGGCCTCCTCGAGAATCTCGCGGCGCATGCAGGCGGCGATATCCTCGCCCGGCTCCATCTTGCCGCCCAGGCCGTTGTACTTGCCCAGATGCTGATCATCCGGCCGCGCATTGCGATGAATCATCAAAACTTCGCGGCGATCTGGCGAGAGCACATAGCCCAGTGTGGCCACGATCGGGGTGTAAGGCATGGGTTGACGCCGCCAGTAAAACGCCAAGTTTAGCGGCAGACATGGGGCTATGCCTCAGCAAGTGCTGAACGACCCTTGCCTGCGGACTTGCGCAGACCGGGCCGGCCGGCGACCATCAGAAGATGTGCCCTCTCACTTCGCCTTCATCCTCTCATCCCTTTGCCTGCCGCCCTTTGTTGCGTTGGGCCTTGGCGTTTGTGTTGCTCACCAACCTGCTCGGCTGCGCTGCGCCCGCGCGGGCAGTCGACAGCAGCGAGCTGACGTTCGACGGGCAAAACTACCGCGTGGTGCATCTGGATCTCAAGCGCGAAAAGCTGAGCCTGCACTGGCGCGACCCGCAGACATCGCAGCCGTTCGGCAGCATCGATGCTCTGCGCCAATGGGGCGAAGCCCATGGCCAGAAGCTGCTGTTCGCGGCCAACGCCGGTATCTACGACAAACAATCCGTGCCGCTGGGCCTGTATGTGGAAAACGGCAAGACCGTGGTGCCGCTGAATCTCAATCACGGCAACCCCGCGTCGGGCAATTTTTCACTACTGCCCAATGGTGTATTTGTGGTCTATCCCGATGGCCACGCCGCCGTGCGCACCAGTAGCGATTTCAAGGCTGACGGTCAGCACGCGCAGTGGGCTAGCCAGTCCGGCCCCATGCTGGTGATTGACGGCAAGCTCAATGATCAGTTCATCGACGCTTCCGACAGCATGAAGTGGCGCAGTGGCGTCTGTGTAAAAACCTCCAGCGAAGTCGTCTTTGCGGTGAGCGAGACGCCAGTGAATTTCCACACGTTTGGACGGCTATTCAGGGATGAGCTGGGCTGCCAGGACGCGCTGTATCTGGACGGCAGCATTTCGCAGATCTATGTCGACGGCAACGGCTACGCCGGCGCGCCGGCTTTCATGGTGAAGCCGTATGCCGGCATCTTCGCCGTGTTTGTCGCGCAATGACTTCGCTGCGCAGGCACATCGTCAGAAGCTTGCTGGTCGCCATTGTCGTGCTGTTGCTGATCGCCATTATCACGGCATGTTGGTTGCTCGCCGGCAGCCGCGCGCGGCTTGATGGGCAGCGACCGTTTCCCGGCCTGAGCGCCAGGGTCAGCATCGGCCGGGACGCGTTGGGCACCGTCACCATCGATGGTGCCAACCGCGACGACATCAGCTTTGCATTGGGCTATGTGCACGCGCAGGAGCGCTTCTTCGAGATGGACCTGATGCGCCGCATGCCGGCCGGCGAGCTGGCCGAGCTGGTCGGGCCGGCTGCACTGCCCAGCGACCTCAATCATCGCCGCCATCGCCTGCGTGCCGTGGTCGAAGCCGCGTACGCTCAGCTGTCGCCAACGCAGAAGCATCAGCTCGACCGCTACCGTGACGGCGTCAATGCCGGACTCGCCGATCTGCACGTGCGGCCGTGGGAATACCTGCTACTGGGCAGCCAGCCGCAGCCGTGGCGATCGGAAGACAGCGCGCTGGTGATTGCCGCGATGTACCTGGATTTGAACGGTGACGGCCGCAACGAGCGCGAGCTGCGACTGGCGCAGATGCGCTCGGTACTGCCCGGCCCACTGGTGGATTTCCTGATGGCGCCCGATCCCGACTGGGAGGCGCCACTGGATAATCAGCTGTCGCCACGACAGGCCGTTCCCGATGCCAGCGTCTTCGACCTGAATCGTCTCGCCACAGTCGACAAACCGACCGACCTCACCGCCGCGCTGCTTCCCGCGCTTGATGCGCCGCGTCCGGGCAGCAACAGCTTTGCTGTCGCCGGCTCGCTCACCGATACCGGTGCCGCCATGGTCGCCAACGACATGCACCTGGGCCTGCGCGTACCCAACATCTGGTTCCGTGCGCGTCTGCGCTATCCCGACGCCAGCGCGCCGAACGGACAACGCGATATCAACGGCGTCACCCTGCCCGGCACGCCAGCGATGATCGTGGGCTCCAACGGCCAGATCGCCTGGGGTTTCACCAACAGTTACGGCGACTGGCTGGACTGGGTTCGTGTACAACGAGACCCGACCAACGCCAGCCGCTACAAGGTGCCCGAAGGCTGGGCGAATATCGACGTCCACGATGAACATATCCACGTCAAAGGCAAACCCGACACCGTTCTGAAAGTCGAGGACACACGCTGGGGTCCGATCATGGCCAGCGATGTCGATGACACGCCGCTGGCGCTGGCCTGGATCGCCGATCAACCACGCAGCTATAACGTCACACTGATGCAGCTGGAGCAGACGACCGACACGCATGCGGCACTCGATCTCGCCCCGCAGTTTGGCATGCCGCCACAGAACTTCGTGGTTGCCGACAGCACCGGTCATATCGGCTGGACGCTGGCCGGCAACAGCATTCCGCTGCGCGCCACTATTGATCCGCTGCGGCCTTCAGACTGGTCAAAGCCCGGCAGCGGCTGGCAGGGCTGGGCCACACCGGCGCAGTATCCACGCATCGAAAATCCTTCAGATGCGCGTCTGTGGACAGCCAACAACCGAACGGTGAGCGGCGATGCACTGGCTCTGCTCGGCAACGGCGGCCACGACCTTGGTGCCCGCGCACAGCAGATCCGTGACGACTTGCGCGCGCAGAATAAATTTGCTCCGAACAATCTGCTCGACGTACAGCTGGACAACCGCGCCGTGCTGCTGACGCGCTGGCAGCAGCTGCTGCAACAGACACTCGCCGATACGCATGACCCCGAGCTGCAAACGCTACGCCAACTCACCGCCACCTGGCGCGGCCGCGCCGATGTCGACAGTGTCGACTACCGGCTAGTGCGTGCCTTCCGCACACAGGTGACCGAAGTCGTGCTGTCGCCGTTCGTGGCGCGGGTCAAACAACGCTATGGCGACTTTGCGTGGCCGGCCGAAAATGCCGCCGAAGGCGCGGTCTGGAATCTGATCACCACGCAGCCAGCCAACCTGCTCAATCCGACCTATCGCGACTGGCATGCACTTTTGCTTGCTGCCGCCAGCCACGTCGCCAGCGAACTCGACAAGCAGCCTGGCGGCCTCGCTGCGCGAACCTGGGGTGAAAAGAATCGCAGCGACATCAGGCATCCGCTTTCCGTTGCCCTGCCCAAGTGGCTAGGCCGCACCCTCAACATGCCCGACGATCCATTGCCCGGCGACAACAACATGCCGCGCGTCGCCGCTCCCGGCTTCGGCGCCTCCGAGCGCTTCGACGTTGCCCCAGGCCACGAGGCCCAGGGCATCCTCGAAATGCCCGGTGGCCAGAGCGACAACCCGCTATCACCCTACTACGGCGCCGGCCACGCGGACTGGGTCAACGGCAAGCCCACACCGCTGCTGCCAGGACCGGCACAACACACGCTGGCCCTCGAACCCAGCGCTGTGGCTGAATAACGGTTTCGCGGAATGCGAACTCGGCTACGACCCAGAGCAGTAGAGTGCCTACCCCGGCAAGTGATCAACAACCAGCGCTTTGTTCAAGCGCCCCGGGAAACGAGCAAAACGCTTCGCTCAATGAGGCCCGACTTGATGCTGCACGGCCATCAACAGGTTAAGTGAACGCCCCGGCTTTTTCGGAACAAGCCAGAGCACTCAGAATGTCAGCGCCACGCCTACTTCAACCCGCTGCATGATCGAGGTCGAGTTGGGCTCGGAGAAATCGTTATTGACACCCATGCCATAGCCGTAGCGCTGCCAGCGGTAGTCGGCGGTGACGTGGAAATTGTAAGTCAATGCGTAGTCGACACCCAAGCTGAGCATCACGGTATCGTGGTTACCGAGAATAATCGGGCCGTTAGTCCCGTTAATGTACTCACCATTCCCCAGATCGATCAGCCCTTCCAGCGCCGGCGCGTGCACGCTCGCGTTGTACAGGTAGCCCAACTGCGCTTCAGCGCTCAACACCAGCACGTCTGTGACCGCATATTGGCCGATGACACCAGCGCTGATGACACTATGCTTGTAGTACTCGGAATAATCGCCTTCACCGCCTCCGTCCAGGCGATCCCAATGATGCTGCGCATAATCCAGATAAGGAATCAGCTGGACCGTTTCATCCTCATTGAGTGTAAAGGCCTTGCCGCCACGAATATTCCAGTCGAACAAGCGCGTTGGCGTACGTTGCGTAACAGGCGTTTGCGCCCCCGTGAGCAGGTTCACCAGGGCGCCATCGTAGGTCGTTGAGCCGCTGGCGTAGCTTGCCGATACGGCAAAATACAAATCGCTGATATTCCGCCAGTCACGCTGCGTGGTGGCGTACAGGCGGTAAGAGGGTTTGACGTCGCCATAGTTGCCATCGGCGGTCGCACCGTTAATGAACTCGCTATAGTTCTGGTGCTGCGATCCGAGACTCAGGCCAACCACATTGTTGGCGCTATAAAACGCGTAATTGTCCGTGGCATGGACGACCGGCAACACGCCGGCAGCGCCAATGGCTGCTGCAAGCGCAACGATTGCGTGCTTCATAGAATACTTCCCTGTAAACGCGTGGCGTGAATGCTATGGCGTCGTGCGCGCCAGACTCTACCGGATATCCTAAGCCTTGGCTAGGCGGTTCCCCGCCATTGTTCGCGGTCGTCCGCAGCGCTACCCCCTGCATCGCGAAGGCCACCTCGCCCAGTTGTGCACGGCCAAGTTGTCCCGAACATCCGGCCCGCCGTTGCCCTGGATCTCCCAGCTAATGGTGGACGGTGCACGGCCCAAGCGGATGGACTGTAAGAACGTTCCTCCGAATAGCTTCGTCGGAGGAAATCCGGCGCAGGTCATTCCTTCGATCGATGGCTAAACACCTGGGCTAGCAAAGCGAGGTAGAACGTCTGCTTCCGCGACCCTCTACGGACATTGAACCTCCAGTCTTTGCCGCTATTCTCGACCCATGATGCGAATGTGCCGCTCCTTTTTCATGGAACACCATAAGATGCTTCGTAGATTGTTCTTGGCGATCTCCACGCGCCCGCCAATTGCCGCGCTGAAAGGACCGGACCAGCGAAATGACGTATCGCCGGCGTCAGGTCCTTGCGCATGCAACTTTATAGCGATGGAGTACTACGCAGGAATCTTGAATAGGACGTTTCTCGTATCTGCATTTTCGAGCGGCATCGGTGCCATGCGCGTGCGAGGCGTGATGGCGAACCCTGGCTATATGGCGCCTGATATCGCAAGTAACCCAATGACCTACGTGGACCCGGGAATCCTTCAGCGATATCGCAATGCGTCATCTGATCCGAAAAGCTTTCTTAATTTGGACGGTGCAAACTTCTATTACTCGATGCCGGATATCGTTTCCATATCGACAGATATGAGTCGTAAGTGGGGAATGGGTAACGTTCGCTATTCCGGCCGCATCGTCCTGCACCTCGAAAAAAGTAAGGCGCGAGAACTGATTTTGCTTGGTGCACAGGACGTTCAGCGCATTGCTGATGAGCTGCAAAATCTATGGCAGCAACGCTAGACGACGCGCTAAATCAGAAAGTTTGCACGGAATTTTTTCGAACGAGCCGACGTAACATTTAGTACGCCTAAATGTCGGCCTCTGGCCGTGAGCGGACCTTGCGCTTTGGAAATCACGGCAATCTCGGAATGCCCTCCCGAAGCGGACGTTTCGGATGACGTCGCCACCAGTTGCCCTAGCGTGCTGGAACCCAGCCAAGTCCGAGGCTCTTTTGCAGTGACACGAAATCTTTCAGCAGATCGGCGCGTCCCTGGACGAGGTTTTGCTGCGCGGAGAATTGTGTGCGTTGCGTATCCAGCAAATCGATCAGCGAGGAGGCACCCGCGTCGTAACGTTGGCGCATCAACGTCGCGGAACGATCGGCTGACGCTTCGATCTGCTGCAAGCGAGCAACGCTTTCGCGTTGATGACCGTAGCGAGATAGCGCGTTGTTGGCGTCCTGCAATGCAGCGAGTACGGTTTGCGCATAGCGGGCGTCGGCTTCGTCGCGGTTCGCTTCGGCCTGACGAATACTGCTGCGCGTGCGTCCAAAGTCAAACACATTCCATTGCAGATAGGGCACACCGAGCCAGGTGAGTGAGCTCCTTCGTGTCAAGTGTCCGGGATCGGCGGCGTTGGAGCCGACGAAACCCAACATCGTCACCTTGGGAAACAAATCGGCGGTGCGTTCGCCGATCTGCGCGTTGCTCGCGGCAAGCCGACGTTCGGCCGCGCGAATATCCGGGCGCTGCTGCAACATCCTTGCCGGATCATCGATTGGCACGGTCGCGGGCATAACAGGCAACGGTGCAGGTGCCGATAATTCACGGTCGAGTGCGCCGGGAGCTTGGCCGGTAAGCACGGCGAGTTGGTCGAGCGACTCGGAGATCTGCTCGTCCAGCGGAATGAGTGTCGCGCGGGTGTTTTCCACTTGCGTGGTTTGACGTTCGACATCGGCATCGCCGGCGACGCCGCGCGCGCGCCGCTGCTGGATCAAGACGAGTGTTTGTTGTTCGAGTTCCGCCGATTGATTGGCTAACGTCAGGCGCTGCTGTTGGTCGCGCAGACTGATGTATGCCTGCGCCACTTCGGCAGCCAGCGACACCTGCGTATCGGCGAGATCGGCGTCGACGGCATCAGCCTGGGCCGAGGTAGCCTCGATCGCGCGGCGCGTGCCGCCAAACAGGTCCAACTCCCATGACGCGTCGAAGCCGGCGGTGTACAGCTGCAACGGACCTTGCCCCTGCGACGTGCGGATGGATTGCCCTGCTGGCGTCGTTTGGCTCGTGTTGGTCTGCGATGTTTGCAGGCCGGATAAATCCGGCTCCCGTGTGCGTAGCGCGGCCGCATCGGCTGACACAGTCGGCAACGCTTCGGCACGCTGCTGTTGCAGCTGTGCACGCGACTCGCGCAAACGGGCCTGCGCCGCTTGCAAATCCTGGTTGTGCGCCAACGCCGCGTCGATCAATGCGCTCAGTTGCGCATCACCGAGCGTGTTCCACCATTGGCCTGGCGCGTGCGCCGATGTGATGCCCGTCACCGGTGTACGTACAAAAGTGTTGGCGTGCCCTGCGCCACCTGCTACGTCCGGCGCGCCACGATAATCGGGGCCAACGGTGCAGCCTGGCAACGCCGCGAGCGAGGCGAGCAGCGCGAAAAACAGGACGCGCGAAACATATGAGTCGCTTGTACGCATGACTAAGATCCTTAGTGACCAGCGGCGGCTGGCGCGCCATAGCTGGGCGTCTTCAGCAGCAACGCGAGTGGAATGCAGCACAGCAGTGCGATGCCCAGCACGTAGAAGACTTCGGAAAAAGTGATCACCATCGCTTGCTGCTGAATCTGCGCGGCAAGCTGGCCGAGCGCGCGCATCTTCGCGTAGGCCATATCACCGGTCCGCGCGAACCAGCCGGCTGCGTTGGCGGCGAGACGATCCTGGCCCAACACCGAATTCGCCGTCAGCGATTCGCGGATGGTCGCCACATGAAACGTATTGCGCCGGTCGATCACGGTGCCGATGACGGCCAAGCCGATCGAGCCACCGAGGTTACGCGCCATGTTGTAAACACCGGCGGCGTCGCCAGCCTCCTCCCGGGTTACCGCTGCCATTGACGCCTGGTTCAACGGCATGAACACCAGCATTTGGCCCGCGCCGCGAATCAACTGCGACCAGAAGAAATCATGACCGACGCTCTGCGCCGTCAAATGGATGTCCAACATGCAGCTCACCACGAAACACATCAGGCCGGTGATCACCATGATTCGAAAATCGACCTTGCCCAGCAGGCGCGGCAGCATCGGCATCATCAGAAAGGCCGGCACGCCGGAGACCAGCATTACCCAGCCCGATTGCTCTGCGTTGTATCCGGCGATCAAACCAAGGAATTGCGGTATCAGATAGATGACCGAATAGAACACCGCGCCGACCACCAGCACGATAAGAATGACGCTGGCATAACGCGGATTGCGGAGCAGGCTCAAGCGCATTACCGGTCTCTTGGCGGTGAACTGCGAGATCGCGATTAGCACCATGCCGGCCAGCGACAACAGACTTAGCCAGACGATCATGTTGGACTCGAACCAACGTTCGCGCTGGCCTTCCTCCAACACCACCGTCAACGAGCTGAGGCCGGCCGAGAGTCCGGCGATACCCAGCCAGTCGGCCTGTTTAAGTGCATCCCATTGCGGATGATCCGGCGGCAGACCAAGCAACAGCAACGCGATCAGACCGATGCACACTGGCAAGTTGATGAAAAAGCACCAGCTCCAGCTGATGTTTTCCGTAAGCCAACCGCCCAGCACCGGGCCCAGCAATGGTCCGAGCAACACGATCAAACCAAAGAGCGTCATGCCGATCGGCAACTGCGACATCGGCAGACGACTGCGAATGATGGTTTGGCCGGTCGGAATCATCGCGCCACCGGTCAGGCCCTGGCCGATGCGGCCGATGATCATTGCCGTCAACGTGTGCGACAAGCCGCACATCATCGAGAACAGGATAAACAGCACCGCGGCGCCCAGCAGAAATTTGCGCAAACCGAATACGCGCGTCAGCCAGGCGGCCAGCGGAATAATCACGATTTCCGACATCAGGTAACCAGTCGAAATCCAGGTGCCTTCCGTACCCGTGGCACCGATTTCACCCTGGATCTGCGGCAACGCGGAATTGGTGATGGAGATGTCGAGCGTGGCCATCAACGCGCCGAGCGAACCGGCGGCCACGGCGATCCAATCCGCGGCACTGGCACGTTCGGGGTGACTGGCCGGCATGGCTGCCGTCTCAGCCATGACTATTGCCTGCTGTCGTCACCGACTGATCGTCTTGCGCAGGGCGTGTATCCACGTCTACCGTCACCGACAAACCGGGAACCAGCAATTTCCGCGTATTCGCATCAGCATCGATGCGGATGCGCACCGGTACACGCTGCACGATCTTGGTGAAATTGCCGGTCGCGTTTTCAGGTGGCAGCAACGCAAACTGCGAACCGGTGCCCGGCGCGAAGCTGTCGACCACACCGTGCAGATCGGCGCCCGCCAACGCATCCACATGCAGACTCGCACGTTGACCTGCGCGCATCCGGCCGACTTGGGTCTCCTTGAAGTTGGCCGTGAGATAAATGCTCTGCACCGGCACGACGGTCATCATCCGCGTACCGGGTTGCGCGTACTGCCCCACGCGTACCGTGCGGTCACCGATGCGACCGGCCAGCGAACTGCGAATCAAGGTGTCTTGCATATCGAGCTGCGCCTGACGCGCCGATGCCTCCGCCACTTCCAGTTGCGCCTGCGCTTGCATGAGCTGAGCGTTGAGATCAGCCATTCGCGCTTGCGCCTGATCAAGCGCCGCAGCATCGGCGCTCAGCGTTGCGCGCGCCTGATCACGGTTGGTGGTCAACACCGATAGCTGATCGCCGCTTTCGGCACCGGTTGTCGCCAGCGGTCCGTAGCGACGCACTTCGTCTTCGGCATGGCGGCTGTTGACCGCTGCAGCTTGTTGTTGCGCCTTTGCCTGTTCGATAGCAGCACGCTGCTGCGGAACGCCAGCCTGCGCGCGCAGGATATCCGCCTTGCGCGCATCGATCGTGGCCTGGGCTTGATCCAGCGCGGCCTGATATTGGCGACTATCGAGCCTCACCAATGGATCGCCGACCTTTACCGGAACGTTGTCGCCGACGTAAACGTCGGTGACATAGCCACTGACCTTCGGGGCGACCGTGACGCTGTCGGCCTGCAGGTAGGCATCGTCCGTGCTCTGGATAAAGCGACCCACCAGCCACCAGTAAGCGAGGGCCAACACCGCCGCGATGGCCAACACAACGCCGGCTGGCATGAGGAAGCGGCGTATTTTCGACGGGCGCGCCGGTGGAGCAGCACCTTTCGAGGCATCGGCGTCCGATGCAGATCCAGTCGTAGTGGGCATGGGGAGTCGTCCAAAAGTATTCCAAGTGGAATATTTATTCCGATTGGAATACTTTTGTCAAATGTTATTGTTGGGGCGCCAGCAGGAGAAAACTCGCATGAGAGCCAGCGCATGAGTCCAACCAAGCGTCCCCGTCGCCCCACGGCGGGCGGTTACGCACGTGGCGACGAAACGCGCCAGCGAATCATCGCCGCGGCTATCAAGCTGTTCGGCGAGCATGGTTTCGCCGGTGCTTCGACACGCGACATCGCCGCCGCCGCCGGGGTCAACGCGCCGGCACTGCAGTACTACTTCGAAAACAAGGAAGGCGTGTATCAGGCGTGCGCCGAATACATCACGAACGATCTCAGGGACCGCTTCGCGCCAGCCATGCGGCAAGCCAATGACATATTGAAGGGTAATGGCGACATGGATGCCCTGATCGATGCGTTCATCGGTATCCAGGCAGTGACCCTGGACAGCGTGCTTTTGCAACCGCATGTGTCGAAAAGACGACTCTTCGTTGCTCGAGAGCTCGCCGACGAAGAAGCCAATGTCGCTTCCAAACTGCTCCATCGACGATTGAAGCAGCCACTGAACAAGGTGACCCTGGCCTTGCTTTCGCGCATTACGGGCGCCAGCGTCAACGACTCCGTCACACGCATCCGGATGCTCACGCTCAAAGGCCAGATCATGCCGTTCTACCATCCTCCAGGGGCTTGCCTCGATCTGCTCGGATGGAAGGAGATCGACACGGCCAAGGGCGCATTGCTGAAAGCGACCGTACTGGAACAGACACGCACCTTGCTCAATAGCTGGCGCGTTGTATCGACAACGAACCATACAAAATAGCAGCGTCCGTTTTCGACAATAGCCGACATCAAACTTGCCCATAAATTGCTCAAGAAGGCTGGAGCCGCGAGAACCTGCAAGTTCGCCCCTCTATACAAATCAAAATCCATTTGCGTTAGAGAGCGCTAGATACTGCAAACTACATATAGATTTTGCATTTTCGACAGGGGATACAAGACATGGCATCACGTACGCGTTGGCTTCTTATTGCTGGCATATTTTTGATATCTGTTGCGGCCTGCTTGTCGTTATGGCCCTGGGGCGAGACTCGATCATCTGCCGATACAATTGCAACTGCGCATCCAGCAGTCAAACGGCTTACGCCACCAGAAACAGTAAACGCGCCTCCCTTTGATGATGATCAGCTCAATCAATTCCTGACTGCCGCCAGGCAGGCAGAGGCGATTTCCGACCAGCTACAAAGGTGCCTTCACTATCCTGATCCGCCGGGGCTTGCCTGGTCAAAGACAGTAACCTCTGCCTACTGCCACTATCAATTCGATCCGTGGGTGACACCGTATGAAGCACGGGATCTCATTCAAACCGGACATGCGGCGGAACTGGATAGGCGCCTTGCCGATGCGATGCACGCACAGTCGTCGCAGCCAGGAATGCAGGGAGCTCTGGATCGTACGTTCAACATAGATTTCAGGAATGGATCCGAAGAAACCCGCGCGCTCATGGATGCCTGGAAGCGCCAAATGCCTATGAGTCCTTTCGCATTGGCTGCCAGTGGCACGGCATACGTGCAAATGGCTCAGCAGATTCGCGGCTCCGAGTACGCTGCGAAGACGCCGCAGAGTTCCTTCGAATCGATGAGCCGCTTACTTGAAAGTGGGCGCACGGACCTCGACCAGGCAGTCAAGCTTGATCCGCATATGACTCCCGCCTACACAGCGATGATTTACGCGGGCACATTGGAAAGTGATGGTCCCTACCTGATGAGCGCGGCCAAACGTGGCCTCGCGGTAGATCCAGCTAATTACACAATTTATGCGCGCTTGGTCTGGATGGCGCAGCCCAAATGGGGCGGCTCTGTGGGAGAAATGCAGCGAATCATTGCTAGCGCCCAGCATCACGTCAGCGAAAACCCTTTGCTGAAGTTGCTTGTATCAGAGAGCAGTGGCGGCGAAGCCTATGTCGAGAATTGTCCTTGCAACCCTGTCACAGAGTTCAACCTCTACCGACAAGTATTTGCCGAGACGGCGCCGGTCGGTATGCTGATGAGCGCTGGTTGGGCGGCCAAGAATCGCAATTCTCCCGTCCTGTCGGTCATTTATCGCTCGCAATTGCTTCGTTTCGATCCAAGCCAGATCGATCAACGCGAAAGCCGTGCATTTGACCTGCCAGCGTTAGGTTATTCGGACTGGGCGGTTGCCGAAGGCAACGCACTGATTAAACTGGCTCCGCAAGATGAAAATGCATTCGATGCGCGCGGCCTGGCCTATGAGTCAACTGGAAATTTTAATGGTGCCATCGAGGACTATGAGCAAGCATTACGCATGAATCCGTCGGACTCGTGGACTTTGATCGAGCTCGGAAATATCTACGTCAATTCGAGTCATGATTGGGATAAAGGCTGGGCAGTGGCCAATCGGCTGATTCAGATGAGCCCTGACAATCCTCAGGGTTGGCTGCTTCGGGCGAGCATTCAGAAAGATCAGCCACGCGACGGACTAGATCAAACAATTTCTGATTTTGTCGCGCGATTCGGCAACGACCCGGCCCAGCGAGGTCCCGTTGCAGAGATGCGTGCGATGCAAAAGGACGTACATTCGTAATGTCCGCCGCCGAAAGCGGACGGTAATCCACGTTCTTCGAAGTATCGAGACAGTGCAATTTGTAAAAGAATCGCGGACAGAAGCACAGCACCAATCCTTTAGCGCAGAATCAGCTTTTATGGCGGAACTCTCTTCCTATGGGGCTAATGATGATCAGGGCTTGGCTGACGTGCCTGGTGCTTCTTTGTTCAATAGTTCCACTCAGCACACTGGCTGCCGACTCTCCGACTGAAGCCATCGTTGCGCGATCAGACATAGCCATTTATCAGCCAAATATTCTTCCCTCCCAAGCCGTTGGTCTCGGCAATGGGAGGCTGGGCGCAGCGTTCTGGGCGAAGGACGGCCTGACCGTACAGCTCAATCGGGCGGACACACTGCCGTACCGGCGATCATCTGGTCAGGTGAGCTTTCCCGATCTGCAACGACTCACCAGCGACAGAAGCTTTCGCGGCCGGGTGAATCTATACGACGGTGCGTTGGAAGAAAATGGTGGCGGCGTATCGCTACGCACATGGGTCGATCATTCGGCAGATCGGGTCATCGTCGACGTACGCGGGCTGCCTCCCTCGTCTTTGCAACATATCCGCCTGCATCTATGGGAGCCAAGAAATCCGATCGCTTCCACGCAGGGCGACATGGCTGTGCTGGCAGAGACATGGCTCGATGACAAGCTACCCGGCGCCTCGAATCGGCGTTTTGGTTCGGTCGCTGCCATCGAGGTCGTTAACGGGCGCGATTCAACGGCGAGCGTCATCGACTCACGTACGGTTGAAATCACGGCTCGTCCCACGATACAGGGCGCTTTGCGAGTCATCATTGCCGCACCGGCCTTTGATGGGCATCGGGCGGCCATCGATGTCGTGCACGACGCACTCGGAGTACCCATTGATGCAAGCAGTACAACCGTTTGGTGGCACACTTTCTGGTCACATGCGCTGCTGATCCGGGCCGAATCCAGAGACGGCACGGCGCGCTATGCAGAAACCATGCGCATGCTTTATTTGTTTGCATCAGCCGCACATAACGGCGACAGCATTCCCGGATCACAGGCAGGTATAGCTGATCTGTTTTCTTCTGCCAAAGACGATCATTTTTGGGACCCTGCTGCGTTCTGGTTCTGGAATCTGCGCATGCAAGTCGGCGCCAACCTGGCAGCGGGCGTCCCGCAACTCAATGCACCGGTATTCGCGCTGTATCGCAACAACCTGGATGCTATCCATCGCTGGACACTGGAACACATGGGCGGCCGTCCCGGCATATGTGTTCCGGAAACGATGCGATTCAATGGAAAGGGCGTGGAATACGAGAGCGATGGCTTGCGGCCATTCCCCATCACCACACATAGCTGCGATCTCAGTTGGTCCGCCAGTTCGAATGCGCGCACGCTATCGAGTGGTGCGGAGATCGGCCTTTGGGTATGGCGAACCTATTTGCAGACACGTGACCTGGCGTTTCTGCATGCAAACTATCCGCTGATGGCAGAGTCTGCGCGGTTTCTGCTCAGCTATCAGAAAGACGGTAAAGATGAGCAACTGCACACCTCACCATCGAACGCCCATGAAACGCAGATGGACGTCACCGATCCAACCACCGATCTGGCAGCCATCCATGCGCTTTACCCGGCTACGATTGCCGCAGCGCAGCTGCTACAACGAGATGCTGATCTCTCGGCGCAACTGAAGACTGCGTTGCAGAAAACACCTCCGCTACCTCTGGTAGGTGCATCTATCGTCGCCTCACCTTCCGCCGACGCGTTGCCCGCAGACAAGGTGATCGCCGCCAGTTATGAACCGACTGTGCCGTACAGCAATGGCGAAAATATCGGTCTGGAACCGGTATGGCCGTACGACCTGATCGGCATCGACAGCCCGCTGTTCAAGCTCGCACAACGTACTTATGCGCTACGCCCGTTTGTCCACGCCGCGGACTGGAGTCTGGATCCCATTCAAGCCGCGCGCCTTGGGCTGGGGACCGAAGTAGCCGACGCGATTTTCCAATTGGTGCAGCTGTATCAGGTTTTTCCGAACGGCATGTCGGCCCTGGTACCCGGTGCGCCCGACGAGTTCTATATCGAGCAGTCCGGGGTGGTCGCACTCACCCTGTCAGAAGTGCTGGCCATACAGGACAACGACGGACTGATACGCGTGGGACCGGCGATACCGCCTGGGTGGACGATCGCCGGATCGACGGCACTGCAAGGCGGTGCCATCGTTGATGTGCAGGCAATTGATGGCCAGGTAACAGCTTTCAGCCTGCGTGCCGGAGAGGACTCAACGCTGCATTTCCTGACGCCGTGGGAGGGACGTAAGCTGCAGATATTTGATAACGGCAAACCGGACAAGATCATCGATGGTGGCCGATTCACTCTCGCTGCTGCCGCTGGGCACGACTATCGTTTTGAGCTGGTCGGAAGCCATGCAAAACCCGCCTTCCAAGGCGAACTGTCTGCCACTGTCAAAATACTCGGTCGGGCCAGCATCGGCTTGGGTCCACCCTGTTGCGCACCGCCCGCGGGGTACGACGGCTCATCCGATCAATGAGGTGAGACTCAACGCAAGTGTCGTGAATGTTTTGCGCCGGTCCAAGGCCGCGGCCCAGAGGGCGGAAACGCTGGTTCCGGAAAAACACCCGCCAGCCGCATCCTGCATGGAGTGATGCAAGACGTAGGATTAAGCTGCCGCGTAGCGTTCCAGCCAATGCGCGTAAGGCGCCGGCAGCGTCCATGACGGACGTTCGATACCCAATGCGCGCGCGGCCTGGTACGGCCAGTGAGGATCGGCCAGATGCGCGCGGCCAACCATGACGAGATCGAGCTGACCGTCCTGAAGGACACGCTCGGCAAGTTCGGGTGTGCCGATGCCCCATGCCGAAGAAACAGGAAGATTCGCTTCACGACGAATCCGCTCTGCGATCGGCGCAAGGAACGCAGGTGCCCAGGGAATATTGGCCGAGGGTGTGGAGAAGCCGACACTGACACTGAGCATGTCCAGCCCACCCTGCTTGAAGCCTTTCGCCAGCTCGATGGATTCAGCCAGCGTCTCGTCGTCCCGTCCGTCGTACTCGATCACGCCAAAGCGGGCCGTGAGCGGCAGATATCCAGGCCATACTTCCCTCACCGCAGCCAGCGTTTCAAGCAGAAAGCGGCTGCGATTTTCCAGGCTGCCACCATAAATGTCATCGCGCTGGTTGGAGTGCACGGAGAAGAAGCTTTGGCCCAGGTAGCCATGCGCGAAATGCAGCTCCAGCCATTCGAAGCCGGCATCGCGGGCACGCTTGGCTGCCGCGACGAAATCCGCACGTACGCGTGCAATGTCTTGCAGCGTCATGGCCTTTGGAACCTTCGGCAAATTGCCACCGAAGGCAATCGCCGAAGGCGCGATAGTCTCCCAGCCGCGCGGATCGTCAGCAACGATATGATCGTCTCCCTCCCAAGGCCGATTCGCGCTGGCTTTGCGGCCGGCGTGAGCGATCTGGATGCCAGGCACGGCACCGCCAGCCTTGATCGCCTCGACGACCGGTACAAACGCTCGCGCCTGCTCGTCGGTCCAGATGCCTGTGCATCCAGGGGTAATACGCCCCTCCGGTGAAACTGCTGTTGCTTCCACGATCACCAGACCGGCGCCGCCGCGCGCCAGCCCCGTCAGGTGCGCGCGATGCCAGTCGTTGATCAACCCGTCTTCGGCCGAGTATTGGCACATGGGCGGCACGGCAATGCGATTGCGCAAGGTGACGTCCTTGAGCTTGAACGGTTCGAACAATGAAGGCATCTGGAGGCTCCGAAAGTAATCTACGAATGTTCGATAATAGTCGAACTATCGAGTAATGGTCAAAAGCCGTACCATTTACCTTATGCGTCCGTACAAACACCCTACTGCTGACCAGTTCACGCTTGAGCGGATTTTTCACGCGCTCAGCGATCCCGCCCGACTGGAGATCGTTCGGCATCTGGCGCGCGTGGAAGCAGCCACCTGTGGGGAATTGGACGGGGGCCGCCCCAAGTCGAGCATGTCTCACCACTTCCGTATCCTGCGCGACGCAGGGCTGGTGCACACGCGCGCGGCCGGTGCTATCCACCAGAACACACTACGTCTTGCGGACCTGAATACCCGTTTTCCAGGATTGTTGAAAGCGATCCTCGCGCAGGCCCCCGAAAGCGGAATGGTTACCGCTGAGCGAAAACACAGTCTCTGATTCAGATGGCCGACGGAAGTGTGTTTAAGCGCACGCTGTTGTGCGAGCCTCAGAGAACAGGACTGTCGACGGCGTTGACCATCAGGCCAGCCAGGTCTTCGATGGCCATGTCGCCGCGAGTTGACGAACGAACGAGATGCAGCGGCGCTGCATTTAGTTTTGGAAGGCCAAACCGGCCGTCGAGACAAGCAACGCCGTCAGGGATATGGATCGCCGTGCGAGCCACCAAGCCGAGTCCCGCTTTCGCCGCGGCCCAGAGAGCAGAGACACTGGTACCGGACAAAACGATCCGCCAGCTACATCCGGCACGGTCAAGCGCATCAATGGCGCTCTGGCGAAACATACAAGGCTGCTCAAGCACGAGTAGCGGAAGCGGTTCGCGCTCGGGAAACTCCCATGTCGCGTTCGCGTACCAGTACACAGGAAGCGTGGCGATCAATTGACTACTCAGTCCGCCGTCATCGCCGAAGGTCAGAGCGAGGTCCAACGCGCCGTTTCGCAGAAGTTGCAGGAGGCGGTCGCTCTGCCCGACAAGAATATCGAGCTGCACCTTGGGATGTGCCGACGTGAACAGCGCGAGCGTTTGCGGCAGCCAGCTGTCCGCAAAGTCCTGCGGAACGCCAAGGCGAACTTTCCCGTGCAGCCCGGTACCACGGACTGTCAAAACGGCCTCGTCATTGAGTTCCAGCATCCGTCGCGCAAAGCCAAGCAGCTGTTCGCCCGACTCCGTTAGCTCCTGGCGTCGGCCGTTTTTTCGAAACAGCGGCTTCCCCAATCGTTCCTCCAGCGCACGCATCTGAATACTGACGGCGGATGGCGATCGATGGAGAAGCTCTGCGGCGCGGCCGAAACCGTCAAGGTCAACCGCTGCAACGAGCGTGCGCAGGGCGGCCAGATCAAGAATCATCGTTTAGCAAACCTCATCAATGACTTTAAAACCGCTCACTTTTATGGCGCAGCGGAACTGCACAGACTAGACCCTAGTTCAGCGGTCACGGAAGCCATTATGTTGCTAATGCAGTACCGATTCGATTTGGACAATGATCACGATATGGCCGCTCTACGTGAGCGAATTGCGGTGATCGGCTCCGGCTTCAATTCGCTCGACGGCCTAGTGCAAAAGGCTTTCCTCGTATCAAGTGTCACGCAAGGACGCCCCAATCGATACTCGCCGTTCTATGTCTGGCAGAACGCCGAAGCCATGCGTGCCTTCCTGCTCTCGGATGCATTCGCCCGCGTCTGTGCCAAGTATGGTCGCCCTGAGGTACCCACATGGATCGCCATCCATTCCAAAATGGGCGACCCATCCAAGCTACCGCAACACGCCACCCAGGAGTTCATATCGGTAGATCCGTCCACCGATCTCATGACGCTCATTTTGGATGAGCGTGTCAGGGCAGATGCCGCAGGACATGAGGCGGCTTTGCACTCGATCCATATCGGACTCGATACGACGACATGGCAACTGATCCGCACCTGCTTTTGGCATCAATCTCCCGACACCAAACCGGACGTGGACACCTACGACGTGGAATACCTCGCCTTCCCCCGCAACGAGTGCCGCAACCCATGAAACCAATCCCTGCCTATCTCAGCATCCTGGCAATCAGTCTGATCGGAGCGAACCTGACCGTGGCGTCTTCTCCCGTGCCCGTCAGTTCAACCGACAATGCCGACCGGCAGGCGATCGAGGCATTGCTGGGGAACTACACCCGCTGTTTGACGGAGCGCGACGAGGCCGGTTTCCGGGCCCTACTTCTCGACGAGGAGATTCCATTTACCTCAGTGCAAGAGTCGACAGCTCCAGAGAAATCAGCAGACCTTCGTCATTACGAAAACTTTCGCCAGGCCGTCTTTGGCGGTAGTCAGCGGTATCGGCAAACGTTCTATAACGTCCGCATCGACCAGCATGGCCCGCTGGCCCAGGTCTCGCTCAACTTCCTGACTGAGCCGGTTACCCGTGATGGCAAGTCGTCGAAGTCTTTGCCTGGATGGAAAGTGCTGCAACTCCTGAAGATTGGCGATCGCTGGAAAATCGCCAGCGAGCTCTACACGTTCGAGGGTTAGCCGGCAAATGCCCTACAACGGCGCCAGCCAGTCACCTCGACTGGGCAACACCGTATTGCCAGGACCAAGCTGTGCTTGACTGCTGAATCTTGCATTGGCAAGTTGGGATGCACGAACGCGAACCTGGACATCTCAGTTGTCCTGCGTAGCCCAGTCCGCGTTCGACGAGCAGCTATCGAGAAGCAGCCACTATGACTTCCGCCGATACGTCCCCGTCAGCACCGGCTCCCAGTTGACGCCACCATCGAATGAGCTTTCCAGTGTCAGCTCATAGCTGCCATCTTCATGCAGCGCATAAATGTGCCGTGTCTGCCCGCGCAGCGAACTGCGCAGAAAGGACAACCGGTGGCCATCCCATTGCCCAGGCGCCGGCTCGGTCGGAACGAAGCCATAACTGTCGAACCAATACAAACTGTATTGATCGTGCGCCTGGCCCGCCACGAAAACCGCGTGCGCTGCCAGCGACGGTTTCCCTTCGCGTTCCTCGCGATAATCTTGTACCAACACGTTGCCACCCAGCACCAAGCGGGATTCCACCGCGCTGGCCGCCACCCCACCTGGACCCCAGCGCGTCTGCGCAATCTGTTCCTCGCCCGTCCATTCGCCGGCGAGTGCCTGCAAGACCTCTGACACCATTCTTCCTCCTTCAGCGATGCTTCGGACATCACATGTGCCGAAGCGACAGGCTTACACCATTGCGGTCAAAACCACGCCTCTATTCGATCAGGCAGCGATCGCGGGACAAATCAAGTAAGCCATTAAACCGCGAGTAATCAAACGTCCGAAGCCACCTTCAACAACAGCTTGCCCTTGTGGCTGCCGTCAAACAGTCGGTTGAGTACGACCGGCGCGTTCTCCAGACCATCGGCGACGGTTTCCTCAGCTTTGAGTTTGCCTTCGCGAATCCAGCCAGCAAGCGCATGGACGGCTTCCTTGGTTTTCGTGTAATCGAGAATCAGGAAACCTCGGACGATCAAGCGCTTCATCACGATCACGCCGAAATTGTCGCCGGGGCGACCGTCACTGTTATAGCCGGAGATCAGGCCGCACAGGGCCACGCGACCACCGATAACCATGCGTGACAACACGCTGGCCATGATCTCGCCACCCACGTTTTCGAAGTTGACGTGGATACCGTCAGGCGTGGCTTCTTTCAGCACCTGCTTCCAGCCCTCGGCCTTGTAGTCGACGGCGGCATCGAAGCCAAGCTCATCGACCAGATAACGGCATTTGTCCGCGCCACCGGCGATGCCGACCACACGTGCGCCCATGATCTTGCCGATCTGCCCGGCGATGGAACCGACGGAACCCGCCGCTGCCGACACGACCATCGTTTCGCCGGCCTGCACCGGCGCGATATCGGTCATGCCGTAATACGCGGTCACGCCGCTCATACCGCAGGCACCAAGCAGGGTCGGCAGCGGAATACCCGGGTCGGCAGGCAGGCGCACATAGCCCTTGGCGCTGTCATGGAAGACCAGAAAATCCTGCCAGCCGGTGATGCCTTGCACCAGATCGCCCTCGCTGTAGTGCGAGGAACGCGACTTCACTACGCGGCCGATGCCAAGCCCGCGCATCACTTCGCCAATGGCCACCGGCGGCATGTACTGCGGGATATCACGCATCCACACGCGGTTGGTCGGGTCCATCGAGATGTACAGCACACGGACCTGTACCTCGCCGTCTTTCAGCTCGTCGAGCGACTGCTCGACCAGGTCGAAATTTTCGCGCTGCACGAGTCCCTCGGGGCGGGTTTTCAGGCGGAGCTGGCGGTTCATCGTGGACATGGGGATTACCTGTGTGGTGAATGGAGTAAACGCGGTGCGCTATTCAAACCGCTGAGGCACCACCGTCGATGCGGAACTCGGCGGCAGTGATATAGCGGCTTTCGTTGGAGGCGAGATACAGCACGGCATAGGCAACATCATCGACTTCGCCGAGCCGGCGCAAAGGCACGCCACGGGTGAGTTTCTTGATCGCTTCTTCCTCGCCAAGCTGCTCGAAGAACGGCTCGACGATGCCGGTACGGATAAACGATGGATGGATCGAGTTGCAGCGCACGTCCATCTTCTGGCGCGCACAGTCGAGCGCCACCGACTTGCTCAGCGATGCCACCGCCGCCTTGGATGCGTTGTAGACGGTGTAGTCGGGATCGATCTTGTACGCCGCCATCGATGAGATATTGATGATCGAGCCGGGCTGATGCTGGCGTAGCAGCGGCAGCGCGTACTTGCAGCCGAGGTAGACGGCATCGACGTTGACGCCCATCACCCGGTGCCACTCTTTCGGCTGCAGCGTTTCCACGCCGCCGATCGCGCCGATACCGGCGTTATTGACCAGCACCGAGATGCCGTCCATCGATGAGTCAGCCTCGGCCAGTGCGCTTTGCCAGCGCTCTTCGTCGCGTACGTTCTGCGCAGCGGACCATGCCACGGTCTTGCCGTGCTCGGCATTGATGGCAGTGGCGACGGCGTACACCGCTTCCTCGTTGATATCGGTGAGAAAAACCTTGGCGCCGTGTCGTGCCAACAGGTGCGCCATCGCCGCACCAAGACCACCGGCTGCACCGGTGATAAAAGCCTTTTTCCCGGCAACGCGTTGTTCAATAAAAGATGTCATTAGGTTCCTTGATCTGGATGCGCATCAGAATTCGATCAACCAGCCGGCAGTTGCGCGCGGCTCAAAAAGTCATCGATGATTTCATCGACGATTCGGGGACATTCCAGCCCAGCGAGATGGGCCACGCCGGTAACCACACGAAACTCCGCACCGGGTATCGCCGCGGCCATGGCGCGGGTTTCTTCCACCGGGAAGGTACGATCTTCAGCGCCTGCAAGAACCAGCACTGGCGTGCGGATCGTTCTGAACAAATCAATCTGACTGGGACGCTTCGGTACAACGCTGCGAATAGCCCAGTGCACCGAACGTCCATTGACGCGCGCGACCGCCTCGCGGATGGCAAGAATGACTTCCGGACGTTCATGCTCCGTCGTCGGACCTGCAAAAGCACGCAGCGGCAAAAAAGATAGCCAGGGCGGTATACCACCGAGTGTACGAACAAGCCGCACAAGTACCGCGTACTCGATCTTCTGGCGGAGGCCTGCCGCTGAGCCCGTGCAATTCATCAGCACGGCCGCACCCACACGATCAGGGTGAAGCGCCACAAATGTGCCGCCAATCATCCCGCCCCATGAGTTGCCGACGAAGTGGGCACGCGTGATGTTCAAAGCGTCCAGTATCTGCTCAATGCACCGAGCACATTCTTCGAAAGTGAAGGTTCGCTGCAGGGCTTCGCTATCCCCATGTCCTGGCGGATCGATCAAAACCACCTGGAAGCGGTCCTTGAAATGCTCGGCCTGTGCGGCCCACATCTGCGCACTCATCAACAGACTCGGCCAGAATAGAATCGCTGGCCCGGCGCCGTCCACGGTCACCCGTAGCCGCCCGAGACAAGTGGAGACATCCCTACTCTGGAAGGAGGTCATCGGATCAGACCGACAGGTAACCGCCATCCACATTCAGAATGGCGCCGGTGGTGTAGGACGCCGCCGCTGAGGCGAGATACAGCACCGCACCAGCCATTTCGGATGGCTGTGCCACGCGGCGCATCGGCACGTGCGCCATCGCCTGCTTGAGGATCGCCGGTGTATTGACCAACACCGAGGCAAACTTGGTATCGGTCAGGCCCGGCAATAGTGCGTTGCAGCGCACGCCGCCTTCGGCGCACTCCACCGCGAACGCCTTGGTCATCGAAATTACCGCGGCCTTGGTGATCGAATAGATGCCCTGCAGATGGCCAGGCACCACGCCGTTGATCGAGGCGACGTTGACGATCGATCCGCTGCCGTTCTTCATCATCAGCCTGGCGCCGTGCGTGCACATGTAGAAATAGCCGCGAATGTTCACGTCGACGGTCTTCTGGAAAATCGACGGCTCGGTATCCAGAATGCTGCCAAAGTACGGATTCGTCGCCGCGTTGTTGACCAGTACATCGAGACGCCCGTGCTTTTCTTCAATCGCGGCGAACAGCGCCGTGATCTGATCCATCTCGCCGATATGGCAGGCCATCGCCTCGGCCGAACCACCGGCGGCCACGATCTGATCGACCACTGTCTGGCAATCTGCCTGGCGTCGGCTGGAGACGATGGCATGCGCACCCTGTGCGGCCAGCAGCTTGACGATTTCCTCGCCGATACCACGGCTGGCTCCGGTGACGAGGGCGATCTTGCCGGAGAGGTCGAACAGTTCGGTGGCGCTCATGAGCAGGTGTCCTTGCGGTTGAAATATATTGTTTGGTGTCCGGACGTCTATCTGAATATCTGATGCGACTATCGATACGTGACCAGATCCCTGGAATCGGCACCTTCGAGATGCGGCCAACTGTTATAGCTGATCAAACTATGACGTTGCGCTCCGATGGAAATGCGACTGGTCGACGTGTTGGCCAGCGGCCAGCTCAGCGCAAAGGTATCCGCTGCGGGTGCGCCGACCAGCGCATTGATGATGACGGCGATCGGACCGCCTGAAGTGAATGCCCAAATGGTGCGCGCATCCTGTGCGGCCAGTGTTTGCAAGCCTTCCATCACGGCGCCGCGAAACGCCGCCCAACTGCGCCCGTACTCGTGATCGAATTCACCACTCGTCCAGCGGGCGACGGCCTCGGCAAACATGCGCTGGAACGCGCGGTGCGGATCGTCGAGTCGCGCCAGCTCGGCCAGCAGCGCTTCGTGCGAAGCGAGGTCCGGACGATGGCGCGCCAGCACCTCTTCATGCTCGAACTCGTCGAGTCCGGTGATCGTGATGCGCGGCGCTGTAACACCGGCTGCCTCGACGCAAAGATCGGCCGTGTGCGCGTGCCGACGCAGCGGTCCCACGACCACGAGATCGGGCACCTTGCCGGCCTGCTTCAGCCAGCGGCCCAACCGACGCGACTGCTCTTCACCCAGCGGCGACAGCCGATCGTAATCAACGGTGCCGAAGCTGGCCTGGCCGTGACGAATAAGCAGCACATTCGCCATACTTCAGAGACTCGATGCGGCGATGAGCTTGCGACAGCGCTGGCTCATATAGGCGACGGCCTGGCCGAAGCCGGCGAACTGCGGATTGGTGGTCTGGCCGAGCACGAAGCGGCGATAGATCTGCTGGATGATTACCGTGACGCGGAACAGGCCGAACACTTCGTAGTACTCGAAGTTGTCCACGTTCCAGCCGGTGCGCTCGCCGTAATACTCCACCAGTTCGCGCCGTGTGAGCATGCCCGGCGCGTTGGTGGGCTGGCGCCGGAACGACTGAAATACCGGGTCGTCATCGGCCTCTATCCAGTAGCCCAGTGAGCAGCCCAGATCCATCAGCGGGTCGCCCAACGTGCTCAGTTCCCAGTCCAACACGCCGACGATATCCAGCGGGTGTTCGGGATCGAGTACGACGTTGTCGAAACGGTAATCGTTGTGGATGACGCAGATGGCGGTTTCGCGTGCTGGCTGCTTTTCAGCGAGCCAGGCGAGTATGTCTTCGCAAGGGTCGGTGTCCTCGTTCAGGGCCTTGCGCCAGCGATCGCTCCAGCCACTGATCTGCCGCGCGATATAGCCTTCACCCTTGCCCAGACTGGCCAGCTCAGGCTGTGAAGCATCGACCTGATGCAGCTCTACCAGCCGATCGATAAAGCCTTTACACAGCCGGCGCACGCCATCGGTATCCAGACCAAACTCCACCGGCAGGTCACGGCGCAGGATGATGCCGCGCAGGCGTTCCATCACGTAGAAATCGTAGCCCAGCGTTGTCTGATCATCACTGATCGCCAGGATGGTCGGCACCCGCGGATAGTGCGGCTTCAGCGCCGCCATGACGCGCGCCTCGCGCAACATGTCATGCGCGGATTTGGCCTTCACTCCTGCTGGCGGACGGCGCAGCACCAGCTCGCGTTCGCCGTACTTGATGAGATAGGTCAGGTTGGACGCGCCACCGGGAAACTGCGAGATCGACAGCTCGCCGTGCAAGCCGTCGATGTGCTGCTTGAGAAACGCGTCAACCTTGCCGATATCCAGCTGGTCTTCGTCGCGCACGCCGCGTGCCTGGTCGACCGCCGCCGTCATGACCGGCTCTCCGATGATGAATGCCTTCCGGCCATCGCTGCACCCTGCGCACGCATTTCCAGCTTGGCGATCAGGCCGCGGTGCACTTCATCGGGACCATCGGCGAGGCGCAGGATGCGCGCATTGGCGAACAGGGCGGTAATCGGGAAATCGTTCGACAGGCCGGCTGCACCGTGGATCTGGATGGCGGCATCGGCGGCCTTTTGCGCCAGGTTCGGCACAATCACCTTGATCTGCGATATCTCGCTCATCGCCGCCTTGACGCCTTGCGTATCGATCAACCACGCCGCTTTCAGCGTCAACAAACGCGCCTGTTCGATCGCCATGCGCAGATCGGCCACGATATCCTTGTTGCCGCCCAGCTCGATCAACGGCTTGCCGAACGCCACACGCGTGCTGGCACGCTCGCACAGCAGCGAAAGTGCGCGCTCGGATGCACCGATCGCGCGCATGCAGTGGTGGATGCGGCCCGGCCCAAGGCGACCCTGCGCGATCTCGAAGCCGCGACCGGTGCCGAGAATCACGTGATCCAACGGTAGCCGCACATTCGTGAAGCTGACCTCGCCATGGCCGGACGGCTCGTCATAGGCGTGGAACACCGGCAGCATGCGCTCAACTTTCACACCTGGCGCATCGAGTGGGCAGACCACCATCGTATGGCGCTGGTGCGGCGGCGCATCGGGATGGCTTAGGCCCATGAAAATGACCACACGGCAGTGCGGATGGCCGATACCGGTCGACCACCATTTACGTCCATTGAGCACGATATGGTCGCCGTCAATCGTCGCCGTCGCCTGCATATTGGTGGCATCGGAAGAGGCTACATCCGGCTCGGTCATGCAGAAGGCGGAGCGGATCTCGCCATCGAGCAAGGGTTTCAGCCAGCGCGATTTGTGCATGTCCGAACCGTAACGCAGCAGCACCTCCATATTGCCGGTGTCCGGCGCACCGCAGTTGAAGATTTCCGGCGCAATAAACGAGTGACCCATGATCTCGGCCAACGGCGCGTAGTCAACGTTGCTGAGGCCGGCGCCGTACTCGGGCTCGGAGAGAAACAGGTTCCACAGGCCGGCCTCTTTCGCCTTGGCCTTGAGCGTCTCCATCACCGCAGGCTGTCGCCACTGGTGCCAGTCGCCACTGCCGGTCAACGCATTGGCGACGATGCTTTCGGCGGGGCCGACCTCGTCGCGCATGAAGCGATTGAGCGCCTCGGCCAGCGCGCGCGAACGCTCGGAATGTGCGAAATCCATCAAGCTTCTCCTGCCAACCTGCGTAAGTTATCGGCCAAGCGTACGCCGGTCGGCATCAATCAGTGATATGAATATCTTTTATGTCCATCCATCAGCTCAGTTAATATGTTGGCTCGTGCAATGCAGCATGCCTGGATATCTCGCGAGCCACCGATGAATCGTCCCGACCTGCGGATGGATCTGAACTTGTTTCGGGTACTGGATGCCATCCATACCCATGGCGGCATCAGCGCGGCGGCGCGCGCGTTGCATCTCACGCAGCCGGCGATCACCCATTCGCTCAACCGGCTGCGTGAGCTGTTCGGTGATCCGTTATTCGTGCGTCAGGGGAATCGGGTAGTGCCTACGCACAAGGCGCGCAGCGTGATGGCCGAAGTGCAACTCCACCTACGCGGATTGCAGGCCACGACGCAGATGCACGCGACCTTTCGCGCCGATGAGCTGGACATGACCTTCACCGTCGGCTTTCGCGACGTGCTGGAGTCCATCGTGTTTCCGTCGCTGCTGGCGCAGATCGCCACGCACGCGCCCAACGTCTTGATTGTCAGCCGCCGCATACCCGCCACGAATGTTGATCGCGAACTCAGCGCGGGCACGATTGATCTGGTCGTCGACCGGCGTCTGCAAGCGGGTTCGCGCATTTGCAGCCAGCATCTGCTGGACGAGTCGATGGTGGTGGCGACACGCAAAGGCCATCCTTTAACGGTCGGCGTGCTGCGCAAGAGTGACTATCTTGGCGCGCGACATGTCTCCGTCTCGCAACTGGGTGAAGCCGTGCCGCTCGATGTGCTGATGGCCCAGGACGGTCGGTCGCGTGATGTACGGCTGGTGTGCCAGCACTACTTTTCCGCCTGCCAGATCGCCTCGACCAGCGACCTCCTGCTGACTATGCCGAGCTCCTACGCCGACAGTTTCTCGCGACTACTACCGATCACGATTCATCCCCTGCCGATCAAGCTCAAACCGATTCCGATACTCGCTTACTGGCATCAATCAAAAACCGACGATCGGGCGCACCAATGGTTTCGTGAACTGGTGATCGCAACGATCAGCAGCTCATCGGAATTCCGTGACCGCTGACGAATGCACTTCGCGACTTATGAACCGTTGCCGGCTTTCGCCGGCAGCGGCTGACCGTTTCGGGTTTGTACCTGCTGCAACGGCTCGACCGTGACGTGACCGTGCCAGTCCTCGAAAACATCGGCGGCCTTTTTATCGACCTGCTCGGCGACCACGGTCGTCGGCGGACATTGCGACGCCTGATCCGGACCTATCGAACTACCAGCCAGATCAGCGGCATCAAACATGCCCTGCATGCAGTAGTTTGATCCGACACCTTTATCTCGCAGCATGCGCATGCCATCGCGATAGCGCTCTTCGGCGCGGTTAGCCGCAGTGGCATCGGCATAGGTTGGCCGCAAACTTTGCAGCAGCTTCTCTGAAGCGGCGATCTCCCGCGGTGACATGTGCTTTCGCAGCGTCGCATAAGCCTCACTGAAGCGTTCGGTATGACGCTCGGCCGACAACTCTATCCAGGCCAGCGCCAACGGCCGATTCACCGGCTGATGATCGCCATTCAATGCCATCACGCCGAGCACGTACTGCGCCGGCTTGCTGGCCCAGGATGCTGCGGTCTGGAAAAACTTCTGTGCTTCGCCGTAGTTCTGCTCGCCGTAACTCTGCGAGGCAAGGCAGTAGTAGTAATCGGCGGGAAGAAATTTCTCCAGACCGATGATGCAACGCGCGCTCGCCAGTTGCGCATCCGTGACTGGTGGCTTTTCCGCATCCTGTGCGCCAGCTGCGCCAATCAAACCGAAGGCAAGCACGCCAATACTCACCCATGCCATCAGGATTTTTCCGGCCTTGCTACTTCCATATCTGCACGACATCACCGCTCCCCTCTTCTTTATCATTGGATTTCGACGATTGGATCCAACCAGCCTGCCACGTTATCGGAGCATGATGAAGCTTTGAAGCTCCAGACCATGGACCGGTCAGATTCGGGATAGCCTGGACAAGCGGCGCAAGCTCTTGCATCAAGCGACAGCAGGATCAAACGGCAGTCTGAAAGCCGCCTATCGCGTCGAAACTTGCTACGGTTCACGCTAATCTTGCTCAGACTCATCTTCTGGACAAGGACTATAGAGTGATGAAGATCTGCGCTACGGCAATGCTTGTCTCTTGCGTTTGGGCCGCCTGGCCAAACGTTTCGCTCGCACAGACAGCACCCCGCGTTGAGAATGCCGCTTTATTTGTAGCCGAGCATCTTGATGTCCTGTCCATCCCCAGTTCGATCTATACACGCAGGCGCCCAGGGGCCAACACTCTGAAGGATTACGGCTTCGTCCAGTTTGAAAAA
This sequence comes from Rhodanobacter sp. A1T4, assembly GCF_014207185.1. Lineage (GTDB taxonomy): Bacteria > Pseudomonadota > Gammaproteobacteria > Xanthomonadales > Rhodanobacteraceae > Rhodanobacter. The sequence goes on along the minus strand of NZ_JACHCP010000001.1, from coordinate 580,567 downwards.
GCTGACGGGGGAGTGAGGTCCGTCGATCAGGAAAAGCAGAGGCTTTTCGGGATAAGAATCGTGGAAGACAACGGCGGCATCAAGGTGCTTTGCATCCAGGATGAAGCGCTGAACGAAGGCAGCTTTATCAGCCAAAACACGGTCGAGGTCAAACTTGGGCGAGACGGATTGTTCCATGGAACCGGCAGGGTGTCGCAAAGCGATCAGTGCCCTCCTTACCAGCACTGAGCGTCTGCGAAAGATCGAAAATCAAGCCAGCAATCGTTCGCACACGGCCTGATAAACCGCCGGCAATTGCTCGAGCTCCTGCACGGCCACGCACTCGTCCACCTTATGAATCGTCGCATTGATCGGCCCGACCTCAACGACTTCGGTACCGAGCAGTGCGATGAAGCGGCCATCGGAAGTGCCGCCGCCAGTGCTTTGGTCGGGATCGAGCTGGCAGAGATCACGACACACGGCAACGACGGTCTCGCGCAGCTTCCCGCCGGGCGGCGTGAGAAACGGCTGACCGGAGAGTTGCCAGTCGATATGAAAGTCCAGACCGTGTCTGTGCAGGATCGCCTCGCTGCGCGCCTGCAGATCTTCGGCGCGGCTGGCGGTGCTGTAGCGAAAATTGAATAGCGCGGTAAGCGTGCCGGGGATTACGTTGTTGGCACCGGTGCCAGCGTTGAGGTTGGACACCTGCATCGAGGTCGGCGGAAAGTCGGCGTTGCCTTCATCCCAACGCTCGGCCGCCAGCTCCGCGAGCGCGGGGCCGAAGGCATGAATCGGGTTAAGCGCCTTTTCCGGATAGGCGACATGGCCCTGAATACCGCGCACAGTCAGCGTGGCCGATAGCGAACCTCGGCGACCCACACGGATCAGATCACCCAGCTTTTCCTTCGCCGACGGCTCGCCCACAACGCAGAATTCGATCCGTTCGTCATTGGCACGAAAATGCTCGATCACCTTGCGCACGCCGTCGATGGCTACTCCCTCTTCATCGCTGGTGATCAACAGGCCAACGCGACCCAGGTGATCGGGATGCGCCACCACGAACTGCTCCAGCGCTACCACCATCGCTGCCACCGAGCCTTTCATGTCGGCGGCACCACGGCCGTATAGACGGCCATCGATGATGGTCGGCTCGAATGGCGGACTCTGCCAGGATGTCTCGGGGCCGCTGGGCACCACGTCGGTGTGGCCAAGGAACATCAGCGTTGGACCCGACGCATCCGAACCGCGATGCGTAGCCCACAGATTGTCCACTTCGCCGTAGCGCAGGCTTTGGATGGTGAAGCCGACGCGCGCGAGCCGCTCGGCAATCAACGCCTGACAACCGGCATCGTCGGGAGTTACCGAGCGGCGGCGGATGAGTTCGCAGGTGAGGTCCAGCACATCGCTCATGTTTGTTTGATCGCTCCGGTTTGATCGCTCGTGACGCAATAGTCAGTGTTTTGCTTTGCCCTTGCCGAGCAGGCGTTCGTAAATACCGCCGGTGAAACCGACGGCCACGCGACCGTCAGAAGCCACCGTAATCGGCTGCCGCAGGATCTCGGGGTGTTCGCGGATCAGCAAGGTCCACTCCGGATCACTGCCCGGATTGCGCCGCTGCTGCAGCAAACCTTTCCAGCCGTTGCCACCTCGATCGACCAGCGCATCCCAGCTGCCCAGCGACGCCGCCCATGCCTTGAGCACGGGAGGCTCGGGACGCTCGCGCCGAAGATCGACGAAGCGGTAATCCGGCCCGAAGCGATCGAGCCAGTGCCGTGCCTTGCCGCAGATGTCGGTACCGTCGATGCCATAGAGCACAACGATGGCATCGGGCATCACTTCAGCCACCGAACAGCTCCTTGAATTTTTTCTCGGTGAAACCCGCGCTGACGCTGTCGCCTTTCACCACTACCGGACGCTTGACCAGCGCGGGGTAATCCTTGATCAGCTTGAGCCAGTCGGCGTCGGTGCTGGCCGATTTCTGTGTGTCGGTAAGATCGCGCCAGGTATAACTGGCGCGATTGACCAGCTTCTCCCAGCCCAGCTGCTTGGCCCAGGCCTTCAGCGAAGCCGGCGCCACGGGATGCTCGCGGTAATCGGTAAAACTGTATTTGACCTTTTGCTGATCAAGCCAGGCGCGGGCCTTGTCGCAGGTGCTGCACTTTTCCAGGCCATAGAGTTCGACGCTCATTCGACACTCCTCAGAAGTTCGTTGATACCCGTCTTGCTGCGGGTTTTCTCGTCCACTTGTTTGACGATGATGGCCGCGTACAAGCTGTGGCTACCGTCCTTCGCGGGCAGGCTGCCGGCCACCACGACGCTACCAGCCGGTACGCGGCCGTAGCTCACCTCGCCGGTGGCGCGGTTGTAGATGCGGGTGGACTGGCCAAGGAATACACCCATGCCGATTACGCTGCCCTTCTCCACCACCACGCCCTCGACCACCTCAGAGCGTGCACCGACAAAGCAGTTGTCCTCGATGATGGTGGGGTTGGCCTGCAGCGGTTCCAGCACGCCGCCGATGCCGACGCCTCCAGACAGATGCACGTGCGCGCCGATCTGTGCGCATGAGCCGACCGTCGCCCAGGTATCGATCATGCTGCCAGCGCCCACATAGGCGCCGATATTCACGTAGCTGGGCATCAGCACCGCATCTTTTGCGATGTGCGCACCACGGCGTACCAGCGCGCCCGGCACCACACGTGCACCCAGACTCTGCAGTTCGGCGTCATTGCCCTGCATGAAACGCAGCGGCACCTTGTCGAAGGCCATGGCCGCACCACCGTCGACCACCACGTTGTCATTCAGGCGGAAGTACAACAACACGGCTTTCTTGATCCATTGATTGACCGTCCAGCCGCCCTTGCCATCCGGCTCCGCGACACGCCGTTCGCCGGATTCGAGCAGGTCGATCACCTGACCGACGGCAGGGCGCAAATGGGTTTCGATTTCGGTTGTACCGAGTTCATTGCGACGCTCGAAGGCGTCATTGATCAGCGTTTCTATGGATTGCATATACGGAATTCACCGGCAGACGAAACAGAGTGACGACGCGGCGACCGTTCAGCAGTGAACGACGCCCAATCGACAGGCTTTCAAGAGTACACGCACCACCGGCGGCTTCCGCAAGAGCCAAGGCGAGGGGATTCAGCTGTACAGGCCAAATATTGCGGTGCATCGTCAAAAGCGCCCCGCTTACCCGGCTTGGCTAGCGCGGTCACGGGTATTCGCATCAACTCGGAGGGTAGTCCCACACACCCAAACAGCAACGGCGCGGACTGTGAAGTCCGCGCCGTTGCTGTTTTTCGAATTGGTGGGCGGTACAAGGATCGAACTTGTGACCCCTTCCATGTCAAGGAAGTGCTCTACCGCTGAGCTAACTGCCCGTTTCGCCGCGGCTGGCCGGGCGAGTTGCGTATTGTACGGTAGTGACGGACGCCCGACAACATCCTGATGGATGGCGCCCCAGAGCCATCGGCGGACTCAGCGCAGGGTCTTTTCGCGCAGCTTGTGGATCTGATCCCGTAGCTGGGCCGCGCTCTCGAACTCCAGATTCTGCGCATGTTTGTACATCTGCGCCTCGAGCTTCTTGAGCAGAGCCGAGGCCTGCTGCGAGCTGAGTGCCGCATAGTCAGCCGCCGGCTCGGCCACCGCACGGGCACGGGTGGCCGATTTGCTGCCGCGGCGATTGCCCGCCTCGCTGCGCGCGCCCTCCATGATGTCCGCGATGCGCCGTACGATCGTGGTCGGCGTAATACCTTGTGACAGATTCCATGCCACCTGCTTCTCGCGACGGCGGGCGGTTTCATCGATCGCCGCCTGCATCGAGCGGGTGATCGTGTCGCCGTAGAGAATCGCCTTGCCGCGCACGTTGCGCGCGGCGCGGCCGATGGTCTGGATCAGCGAACCGGTCGAACGCAGGAAGCCTTCCTTGTCCGCGTCGAGAATCGCCACCAGCGATACCTCGGGCATGTCCAGGCCTTCGCGCAGCAGGTTGATGCCGACCAGCACGTCGAATTCGCCCAGACGCAGATCACGGATGATCTCGCTACGCTCGACCGTCTCGATATCCGAATGCAGATAGCGCACGCGCACGTTCTGCTCGCTTAGGTATTCGGTGAGATTTTCGGCCATGCGCTTGGTCAGCGTGGTCACCAGGATACGATCGCCCAGCGCCACACGCTTGTGCACTTCGCCCAGCAGATCGTCGACCTGCGTGCGCACCGGGCGCACTTCCACTTCCGGATCGACCAGGCCGGTCGGGCGTACCAGCAGCTCGACCACGGCATCGCCGGATTTTTCCAGTTCGTAGGCGCGCGGCGTGGCGGACACATAGATGGCACGGGGCACGCGCTGCTCCCACTCCTCGAAGCGCAGCGGACGATTGTCCATCGCCGACGGCATGCGGAAACCGAACTCGACCAGGGTCTCCTTGCGCGAACGGTCACCTTTGAACATCGCGCCGATCTGCGGCACGGAGACATGCGACTCATCCACCACCAGCAGACCATCGGATGGCAGGTAATCGAACAGTGTCGGCGGCGGCTCGCCCGGCGCACGACGGGTGAGATGGCGCGAATAGTTTTCGATGCCCTGGCAGTAACCCACCTCGGTCATCATCTCGATGTCGAAGCGGGTGCGTTGGTCGAGCCGCTGCGCCTCGACCAACTTGTTGTCCCGATAAAGCTGCTCCAGCCGATCCTTCAGTTCGAGCTTGATCGTCTCGATCGCATTGAGCACGCTCTCGCGCGTGCTGGCGTAATGTGTACGTGGATAAACCGTATAACGCTGCACCTTACGGATCGTTTCGCCGGTCAGCGGATCGAACAGCGCCATGTTTTCCACTTCGCCATCGAACAGCTCGATGCGCAGCGCCTCGATTTCCGATTCAGCCGGAAACACGTCGATGATTTCGCCGCGCACACGATAAGTGCCGCGACGCAGCTCCATCTCGTTGCGGGTGTACTGCAGCTCGGTCAGCTGATGGATCAGCTTGCGCTGGTCGATCCGCTCGCCCTTAGCCAGGATCAACCGCAACGACAGATAATCTTCCGGATTACCCAGACCATAAATCGCCGACACCGTGGCAACGATGATGGAATCCTTGCGCGATAGCAGCGCCTTGGTCGCCGACAACCGCATCTGCTCGATATGTTCGTTGATCGAAGCATCCTTCTCGATGAAGGTATCCGATGCGACGACGTAGGCTTCCGGCTGATAGTAGTCGTAATAGCTGACGAAATATTCCACCGCGTTGTTCGGGAAGAACTCCTTGAACTCGCCATACAGCTGCGCCGCCAGCGTCTTGTTCGGCGCCATCACGATGGTCGGCTTCTGCACCCGCTCGATCACGTTGGCAATGGTGTAGGTCTTGCCCGACCCGGTCACGCCCAGGAGCGTCTGCGCCGCGAGTCCGGCTTCGAAGCCCTCGCTCAATAGCTGGATGGCCTGTGGCTGGTCGCCGGCAGGCTGGTAGGGAGAAACGAGCTGGAAGCGATCAGTCATGGACTACACATAAGGGCCAGAGGGCACATTTTAAATTGGCCCTGCTGACACATGTTGTCAGCAGATGCCCACAGCAGCGGGATTGTTTGGCTGCTTGGTGCCATTTTCCTGATCGATAGCATGGCTGACTCGGGCAACGCAGGAGCGACGCCATGTCTAAACACCGGCATTTTTGTTGGCGCGACGGAAAAAATCGCCACGGGCAGCGTGGCGCCACGTTGATCGAGCAAATCATGGTGCTCGTCATCATCGCGTCACTGGTTGGCATGGCCACGCCTCCCTTGCGCAGAATGCTGACCCGCAATCAGGTTCAGGCCGCCCAGATCGATTTCATCGCAGCGCTGCAGTACGCCCGCGAAACAGCGATCACCAGCGGCAAGCAAACGCTGTTCTGCCCAACGATCGACGGCGCGCACTGCAGCGATACGATCCGTTGGGACAGCGGCTGGCTACTCGCACACGACGCCAACCTGGACAATCAGCCCGATGACGCGCTGATTTACAGCAGCCGCGGCTATGCCGGCAAACTGGCCATCCTGAGTAGCACGGGGCGACGTTTTGTGCGCTTTCACGCGGACGGCAGCGCCAGCGGGAGCAATCTCACGCTGCTGTTCTGCACTCCGGCCAGTACCGAGAACGTGCTGAGCGTAGTGATCGCCAACTCCGGACGTGTGCGAGGGACTCCCGCCACGCCGACGCAGGCTGCCAGCTGCGCGCAGATGCATTGACGGGCAACGTCCCTGGACAACAAAAAAACGGCTTGTGCGCCGGCTTTCTGAAAATACATGGCGATACTGGCTGCGTATCGGCAGCACTTCGGGCATCAGAGTTTTCGGCGTTCCGCGACATACTTCGGCGTCACCGTTTCCTTCTTATCCGAACACTACCCCTCACTAGGTCAGATCGTTGAACAACGATGTGCGACGTATAGCGAACTGTTTGTCGATGCGATTGGGCAAGACCGACTCGATGAGATACGCGCTTACGTACAGCAGCAGCGGGCATGGAGCTCTACTCGATTCCAGTCGGCGATCGAAACAGAGCTACAGCGGGCAGCAACCGTCAGGCCGCGCGGTCGTCCCCCAAGGAATTCGCAGAATGCATGATGTCTCTGACCACTTTGTTGCTCCAACTGCTCCGGCTGGTGTCGACGGGTACGACCGGTTTCGGGTCGGTGACTCCGGCAGCTCAAGTGTTCGCGGTCAATGAACTGCAACCGCTGCAGACGCGCTCCCTGCAGCTCAACGAGTGGATAGGACAGCAGGCGGTGACGTTCGACGGCTACAAAGTTGCCGGTTTGCCTGTCAATGGAATGGTCGCGACCAGCTAGCGCAGATGTTGTCAACGAGCCTACCGACCATTTTTCTCCTACGCTTCAGCCATATTTACTTACATGGATTCGATGGAGACGTGAAAATTTGATTGGTTGGTAAAACTTGAATCATGCCCCCGACATAGTTTGAAGAACTGTGATCAAGAAGACCCTTGTCGTAGACCCAAAATATTACGACATCTTTCATATATTTGTAGCCGGATAATTTAGGGAAAAGACGGCTTAAATTAATTTCATTAGTCACGGATGAATTGGTGGGTATTAGAACGTCTTTTCCTGGAAAATCCTCTATGTAAGTTACTTGACTGAAAGCCTGGCCACTCATTTGCCCAGCCGCATAGGCGATCAAGCCTATGGCGTGTTCGCCCCAGGGAAGATATGCAAGCTGTGTATTTACTGGCGATTCTGAACAGTTCCAAACACTCATTTTTAAGCGAACGTTATCGTGTTCTATTCGCACGCTATCTGCGCGGACGTAAAATTTTTCTCCAGCGCTAGCAGTCATCGATATAGTAAAAATTATTAAAATAAGCGCTGACCTAAATGCGCTAATATTCATAAAATCCTCTCTGAAGCGTAAGTGCTGATACCGCCTAAAAGTCCAATCGGATCGCTATGTAGATATCGCCCTATCGCCTGCTCGTACATACGGGACATGTTGTAGTTCGTGCCCGTCTCTGCGTCATACCACTGGCCGGGGTGGCGCAGGTTGAGTGCGTATCCCGTCGATGTCGGCGACTGCTCCCCAAACAGATTACGCTGATAGGCTATGAATAGCGGCCAACAGGTGTCAAATTATCCACGTGACGCTTTGCTTTATTGTTATCTCGCGCTGTCGTTTTCTGAATACCTATTTGGCCAATTTTTTCAAATTACGAAGCTGCTCTTTTGCATCTTCATCGCCCATAGCTTGAGCGATTGAAAGCCAATATGCGCTCCAACGAACGTTTTTTCTATTTTTATAGCTTATTCCGAGATTGTAAGCGGCTTCGGCGCTACCCGATGAGGTCGCTTTTTTATACCAAAATCGAGCCTTTTCAAAATTCTTTCTCAGCCCGTCGCCTTCATCGTAAATATTTGCCAAATTGACCTGCGCTTGTATATTGCCTAGGCGAGCCGCTTCTAAAAAAAGATGCACTGACTTAGTTCTCTCACCGGTCTCGTATAAGAGACAAGCGCTTTCTAATTTTTCGCGAGCCTCTTCTATTTTCATATTCATAGCAAATATTCCTTCGTCACTGAGTATCGACTTAATTTGCGAGCGCCGCCGCAGCCGCGACAATTGCCGCCACCACTAGGGCCGTTAGGCCCGCTTTTTCTGCCGGCACCGGATCAAATTTTTGGCCATTGCCTTCAGAGCCGTCGTTTGGAGGACAGACGTAAGGCGGGCGCTTCTTATAGGTTTTTTTCCCTGTTTGAGGATTTTTTTGCCATCCCCATCCCGGATTTGCGGGGTCATCCTTCCAGTGTTTCCCCGGGTTGCTGGTGCCACCTGGGCCACCAGACCAACCGCGCTCACCGCCGTTGTTGGCTAATCCCATTGGATCGAAGCCATCCAGCGGTTCATTTTCCACATACGCATACGTGCTGATACCGCCATCCAAGCCGATCGGATCGCTCTGCAAATAGCGCCCTGTCGCCGACTCATACGTGCGGAACATGTTGTAATTCGTCCCGCTCTCCACGTCGTAGTACTGCCCAGCAAAGCGCAGATTCAACACATAGCCGGTACTGCTGATCGGTTGCTGCTCACCAAAGGGGTTACCCGCATAGGCCCAAGACCAGATGACCGTACCCGCGCTGTTGGTCACGGCTCTGGGCGTAGCGAGTTGGTCAGCCACCACATAGTTGACCGTGCTAGACGTGACGCTACCGGTGCCAGTGGTGTCCACGGTGGCCACCGGCAGATCGCCCAGCCAAATGTAGTCGCGGCTGCTCGCACCATAGTTGGCGAGGACGTGTCCGGCTTGGTCGTAGTCGAAGCGCAGACTGGCGGCCGATGTGTACACCCGCTGGCCGAGGGCGTTGTAGAGGTAGGTGCCGACCGTCGCACCGTTAGCCTGCGCGAGCGCGATGCGTTGACGTGAGTCGTAGGCGAAGCCGTAGGTCTGGCCGCCTATCACGCTGCCGGTGGTGTTGCCGTTGGCATCGTTGGCGCGGGGAGCACTACCGATGCTGGCGAGTTGATGCGTACCGCTGGTATAGCTGTAGGCGCCCGTCGCCAGACCGGAGGCGGTCTTGCTCAGTCGGTCGCCGGTGGAATTGTAGGTATAGCTCTCCAGCACGCCGTTGCTATTGGTGACGCTGGTGAGGTGATACAGCGGGTCGTACTGATAGCTCTCGATGGCGGGATTGGCACCGGGGGCGTTGCCCAGGGCGGTGATGTCGCCCATCGCATCCCGGCCAAAATGCAGCGTCAGAGCGGGACTTGTGAGGTCCGTGAGCCTGTAGTTGGCATCGTAGGCGCGCGTAACGGTTTGGCCATTGCCCAGCGTGTAGCCGCTGATCGGCCCGAACGGCAGCCAGGTGACACTGCTGACCACGGTGGGCGATGCGGACGTGCTGCCGCTGGGTGTGACCTGGACACCGCTGATGCGACCATTGCTGTTGAAGGCGTAGCTGATCACCGTGCCATCGGGCGCGGTCTCGCCACTCAGTCGATCCGCGGCGGTGTAGCTGTAGGAGGTGCTGTCGGTTGTCCCCGAGACCACCTGCGTCTTCTGGATGACATTGCCGCGCGCGTCGTAGCAGTAGGTGGTACTGACCGCGTTCTCCACCATCCGCGTCAACCGACCGATAGGTGCGGAGGCCGTACAACCCGTGACGCTATTGGCTTCGTCGTAGGTGTAGGTGACATTGGCCGTGGTGTCCATGTAGCTGGTGCTGGTTTTGCGATTGAGCGCGTCGTAAGTGGATGTCGCCACGATGCCCTTAGCATCCGTATGGGTCAGTGCATTGCCGGCTGCGTCGAAGGTCGATGAACTGGCGCCACTATCCGGACTTTGCAGCGCGGTGAGGTTGCTGAGTCCGTCATGGGTATAGCTGGTCACTAGGCTTGTGGGATCGGTGACGCTGGTAATGCGGTCTAACGCATCCTGGCTGGTCGTCGTGGTGGTGTTCGCCGTCGCAGTATCGGCGCCGTTGTAATTGTCGATGGTGCTTTTCAAGCGATTGAGCGCGTCGTAGCTCTGCTGGCGCTGGATACTTAGGCCATCGGCGCTGTGCGTCAGGTTGCCGTTGGCGTCGTAGCTGTCGCTGTAGCCCGCGTTGAAGACGGTCTGGCTCAGACCATCGATCACCGCCGTGAGCTGCCCGAGTGCGTTGTAGCTGCGCGACAGGCTGTGCACCGCGGTGCCGGAAGCCGTGCTGATCTGCTCGGCCGTCTTGTTGCCGGCCGCATCGAGCGTGTAGTGGAGGTCGTTGCCCTGGGCGTCGGTGATATCGGTCAAACGGTGCGCGCTGTCATAACCGTAGGTAGTCACGACGCCATCGGGATCAGTGATGGTCTGGACTTCACCGTAGGGCATATACGTGAACGCCGTGGTCGATCCGCCGACGCTGCGCGAGGCCAGCCAGCCGCGCGGCGTGTAGGTCATATCGGTGTTGACCCCATTGGGGTCGGTGATGCGCGTCACGCGACCCGCGCCGTCGTACGAGGCGTAGGTGGTGACGTGACCGATGGCATCGGTGATCTGATACAGATCGCCCGCTTGGTAACAGGCACTGCCGGGCGTACCGCAGTTCGTGGCACTGCTGGTCGTGTAATAGCTGTAGGTCGCGGTCTGGCTCAGATCGGTGCGTGGACCGGTCGAGGTCAACAGCAGGCCGATCAGCGGGCACTGGGTTGTGTTGACAGCCGTGCAGTAGGTATAGGTCCAGCGACGCACCCCGGCAGGTACCGTCCCGGTCGCGGCGCAGGTATAGGAGGCGGCGGCAGAATTGGTTGGATCAAGCTCGCAGCGGGCCAACGGCTGACCGAGCGTGTTGTAGACCCAGCTCGTGGAGGCAACGGCCGATCCGCTGGCGTTCTGAACCGTGCGCGTCAGAGGGACGCGATTCACATCATCCCAACCGGTGGTAATGGTCCGTTGAATCGACGTCCCAGAGGCGTCGACTTCGACATGAAGCAAACCATCGTTGTCGTAAGTGGTGGTGGTGAGATTGCCGCTGAAGTCAGTGGTCGAGGCGGGATAGCCGTTCGTGTCGAAAGTCGCCGCGGCGTTGGGTTGACCGCAGTCGTATCCGCAAGCCGCACTGACCGCGCTGGTGTGTATCGAGTTGTTGATGGTGGCGAAGTTCAACGTGGCCTGGGCGCCGGTCGGATAGGTCACCGTCGCGGCGTTGCTACCGTAGCTGACTTGCGTTAGTTCGACGCTGGTTCCCAAGCGCGACATCGTCGCGCGTCCTTGCGCGTCATAACCAATGCTGGTCAGGCGTGTTTGGGATTCGTCGATATCGCCGGTGAGCGCGTTGGGCTGGCTAACACCGCTTGTCAGTGCACTTTCGTTGTAGACGTATTGCTTGTACGTCGTATCTGGGTAGGTGACTTTATTCAGATTACCGATGCCGTCATAGCCATAGGTGAGCACGCCAGTGTCGGGCATGGTCACGGTGGTCATGTTGCCTTGGGTGTTATACGTGAAGTTCAGCGAACGTCCACGGGGATCGGTCACCATCAGCAACAAGCCAGCTCGAGGCGCAACGCTCGCTGGTGTGGAGGATGTGCTGTAAGTCAGCGTAGTAACCTGTCCATCCGGAGTGGTGATGGACACCAGGTTGCCGTTGGCATCGTAGCTTTCCAGATTACGCGTTGCGGCCACGAAATAGGTCCATGCGCTCGGGTTGCCAGACGCATCCGTTTGCTCAGTCAGACGATCAGCAACGTCGAGATCGGCGACCCATTGGCTCCCCTGAAGCGTAAAAAAGAGCGCCCGCCCATCGGGGCGTAAGATCGTTACACCGGCGAAGCTTCCGTTCTGCAGATATTGGAGGCTCCGATCAAAGCTGTGCCGCCAGTTCATGCCGATATGGGAAGGAGTTACATTAACGTTGCTGTTGTAATAGCGGTGAAAACTGAGTGCGCCGAGCGATGCATCGTTTTCGTCGCGATACTCGTTGCCTGTCCCAAGGTTGATGGGGTCGCCAGCACAATTGCATGGCGGTCCCAAGCTCTTTTGGCCGCTGGTCTGAGACGGTAAGCCAATGAAATCAAGGTAAGAGTGGTCGTACAGTCCCGAGGAAGCTGTATAGAGAAATATGTACCCGTAATAACCAAAACTGGGGTCTCTAGATACAGTGCACGGTTCAACAAGCATGCCACCGTCATTGACACCATAGGTAGCCTGATCTTCTGAAATCACTGATTGACACGCAGATAACGCTGCAGCTTGTGGGCCAATCAGGTTTTGGGCGCGAGACGCAGAAGGGAAAAAACCAAAACAACACCAACAGATCAGGATGAGTGTGAATCGTCGAACCCGGGACCACGAATCGCGCGTACGTCGATATAGCGAGGCTAGTTGCATAAAGAAAACCATGTTCATTCTTTGTCCCAAAGTAAATGCCTGTGCCGGGTCTGCGTGAAGTCGTTTGCGATAACGCCAACTGCCAGGCAACTTCCTTGCTTGTTACATGACCTTCGTCTCTTCATATAAGACCAGCCATAAGCCCGCTGTAAGTCATCGCCGAGGTGGCATGCATCGCGGCACACAGAAACAGGCCAAACGGCAGTCCCCAACGCGTCCACTTGCGTGACATACAGCCCTTCCTTGCGCGATCGTTTTTGGTCAATGGATTGTGTTCGACAGAGTTCTGTCGCGCAGGTGTCAGCTCGCTCAACCCTCGTCGAGCCACGATGCCTCTGCGCTGCCCCGTCCCCTTGGTTGCCTGTCAATAGTGACATCGCGCTGCGCAAAAGTCTGTGGTGCCCACTCATAAGGGGCAAATTATCCAGAGGTGCCACGCCCGACTTCTTGTAGGCACTGGCAACACTCTTGCATTGATCCCTTTGTCCGAACAAAAGGGGGGATCCACATGTTCAAGCACATCAGCCTCTCTCTATCCCTATGCCTGCTCGCCATGGGGCTCAACAGCCTTCTCGTCACACCGAGTGACGCGCAGCAACAGCCTCAACAAAGCGCGCAGAACGTCACAAATGGCTCGACCACGCTCATCGAGCAAGGCAGCTACGTTAACCGCGAGGGGTATTCAGTCCATAAGCCGGCGCACACCGTATCGGGCGCCGTGCCTGCCGGTGCGTCTGCTCAATGCCGCGATGGCAGCTACAGCTTCAGCATGAACCATCGCGGGACGTGTTCGCATCATGGTGGGGTGGCGCGTTGGCTGTGAGCTCTTGATCAATAGACGCGCGCGATATGGTGTTGCTGGTCGTCAGCACGACGCAATCCAGCGAACGCCCCATATGGGCCGCATGCTCGCGTGCCTGCGCTTCGGTGTTGAAGTGATGGGGCTTCAGCTTGCGCCCTTGATGAAAACCGCACACCACAAACGTTGTTCCATCCATTGCTATCTCCCGTGATCTGGTTCGAGCTTGCACGGCGAATGTGTCAGGAGATGCGACAGCGTCGAGCCCGGTCAATAGACGCTGCATACGGAGCCCGTTGCTGGAGTGGGCTCAAGGTCTTCCAACTCAAACCGCGTGGCCAGATACAACCCGACTGTACCGACGTCGGTGCTGTGGGTGACTCGTATGGCATCGAGCAGATCGCGCTCGCTGCAACTGAAGTGACCACACCAGTGCGCGAGGCTCAGTAGGTTACCAAGGTCGATCGGCGCATCCATCAAGCCGCTACAAGCTTGAGCATGGGTGCAGGCTTGGCGTATCGCGCCAGCAAGATGCTCGAATAAGGCGTTTCCAGTGCAACGGTGACCGCCTCACCCGATTGCCCGTGAATCAATCGCGCCAGCTCTCGGCCGTCCTTGATGGCCGCGGCCGCGGTGAGCTGCTTTATCAGCAGTTCGCAGTCGCGATAGACGCCCCACAGCCCGTTCGATTCTTCTTTGATGGTGAAGACAACGCTCATCTGCGACAACCTCGCTGGCGGCCTTATCTCAGGATGGCATCACATTGCGCCGTGGCGACGAACCGGACTAGCGGCGGATAGCCTGATGTCTTGTAAGGGAAACCTGATTCCGGGCATGAAAATGGTGCCCTTCCCTAGGCACCATTGCGCTTCCCTCTGCATAAGCGCCCCGCTAGTCCTTACGCCCTGACATCGCCAATCGGCGACGTTGCCTGACATCCAAATCAGCAGGTCTTGCGAGACGTAGCTAGATTGCGCGTACTCCGCACCTCCGTGAATCGGCAGATGACGCGAAAGTTTGTAGGGTTTTGCTGACACGTTGAATCAGCAGCGCTTGAGCAGGTGAAGTAAGCGGCGTAGATGTTGCCCAGCTTGCAGTGCCAGCCAACCTGACAGGTTCACACGAGCCGCAAGAAATAGCGTTATATTCCAGCGAACCGTCGGACGCATAACTCCGATGGATTCCGGGGGGAATCGTGAGAATAGCTATGTTACTGGTCGCTTTCGCGATCGGTCTGTTCTGGTACTTCGTGCCCGCGCTTGTCGCAACAAGTCGAAGAAATCCAAACGCATCAGCCATCTTTATGCTCAATTTGTGTTTTGGCTGGAGCCTCATCGGCTGGGTCATTGCATTGAGACGGGCATGCGCTGCAACGCCAAGTCAGTTTGTCCCGTCGCTCACCATGAAACGACCGGCCGCCAACTCATGTTGCCAGATGAACAGGTTGATCGAACTGCGCACTCTGGAAGGACCGGTATTGATGGGCTCTCGTCATGATGTGGGACGCGTAGACTTGTCCCATGAAGCGCAAGCGTAACTCGTCCTGATCGCCGCAACGATCGCGATATTGGCTGTGGGCTTTTATCTAGGCGTCAGGCATCAAGAAGCGCGGCCGTCTGACAACTCGGCGCCCGGCGCAGGCCCCTGATGCAGTGCGCGTCATTTCGTAAGACTAGCGGTATCTATCCTGTGGCCTTGCCTCGACAGCTCTAACGCACCAAATCCTTTTCTTCTGATCTGCTAACCGACTGGTCGCCAGTCGCAACGCCGCAGCGTGCAGATGACAACTGGCGAGAGGAAGGCTTGAGCGCCATATGGCGCGTCATACACAATACGCGCGGGGAACAATAATGCGATGAGGTGTGCCGGTGGACGCTCCGCTGAAGGCGCTTTTTATCGACCGCGATCCTACGTTGTCAGCAGCGGTCGCGGACTCGCTAGCCGGATTAAAGAACATTGCATTGCTCCAGGCCGGCAGCTTCGCTCTCGCGGAAAGCCATCTAGATCAGGGCAATTTGGATGTCTTGATCATCGATATTCGAGTGCGCAGAACCGGCACAGGTGCAGATTTCATTGCGCGCTTTGCTGAGCTCCACCCCCACGCTGGCATTGTTCTGGTTTCGGCGGACCCAAAATATTACACGCACTACTATCCGCCTTATTCCGTATGCCTGCAGAAGCCTTACGGCGTCGATGACTTGGTAGATGCCATTGTGTCGGCTATCGATCGAGCACCGCGCGCGTAACTAGAGATTGCCTCGATAGTCGGCTCCAGCAGACGTTACAGCGTCGCTTGCGCCTGTCCTGTGTGGACCTTGTAGCGCCAGATGCCAAACGGCTGGCGTGAGCATGTGCCATCAGTTCACTGGCGCGCCCTCGCGACGCGCATAAACTGTCTGGACCACCCCCTAGTCGCCGTGAGGCGATCGCTGTCCCGCCAAGCTTCCCCAAGCATGCACAGATGGATAAGGACCCGCTTCGGCGGGTCTTTTTTACGACTTCGACTCGGCTGAGTCTGCGTGATCAGCGAACTGTTATGGCATGTTCGAAGACACGCGGAAATACGCGATCGCCCGGTACCGGGTGACCTACGAACTCATCGAGAACGATGTAGAGGCCGAAAACGTCGCAAAGTAGCCACTCTTTTTACAGTGAATTTTACGGTCGCCCATAAAAAAGGGCTGCGATCTCTCGCAACCCTTGGTGTACTTGGCGCCCGAAGCTGGACTCGAACCAGCGACCCCCTGATTAACAGTCAAGTGCTCTAACCAGCTGAGCTATTCGGGCGTGAGCTGCGTAGTTTGTAGATCGTGCGGCGAGCTGTCAAGCCATGATGACCGGATCGCCGCATACTTTCAGGGTGTGCGCACGTGATAACACGGCACGTAAGCGGCCCCGCCCGGCAGCTTCATGCGGTGCTGCTCGACGAATGCCTGCAGCAACTTGTCCAGTGCACGCATGATGTCGGCATCGCCATCGATATCGAACGGGCCGAACTGCTCAATCGCCTTGACGCCCTCTTCCTTGACGTTGCCCGCAACAATGCCGGAAAAGGCGCGGCGCAGATCCGCCGCCAGCTCGTGGCGCGGTCGATCGCGGTGGATCTGCAGCGCGCGCATGGCTTCGTGGGTGGGACGAAACGGAATCTGGAATGCGAACGGAATCTGCAGCGCCCAATTGAAGAAAAACGCATCCTTCGTATCCAGTCGATGCTTGCGTACCTTATCGATGCCCTTGACCATCGCACGCGCCACGGCCGGCGGATCATCCACGATGATCTGGTAGTGCTGCGCGACCTCGTCGCCCAGCGCCAGTCGCAGGAAACGGTCGATCTGCTCGAAATACGCGGCCGACTGGCGCGGTCCGGTGAAGACCAGCGGAAACGGCACGCCCGCATTGTCAGGATGCAACAGGATACCCAGCAGATAAAGAATTTCCTCCGCCGTACCGACGCCACCAGGAAACACGATGATGCCGTGGCCCATGCGGACGAACGCTTCGAGCCGCTTCTCGATATCCGGCATGATCACCAGATGGTTGACGATCGGGTTGGGCGATTCGGCGGCGATGATGCCTGGCTCGGTGATGCCGATATAGCGGTTGTGCCGGCGACGCTGCTTGGCATGCGCAATGGTCGCGCCCTTCATCGGCCCCTTCATGGCGCCGGGGCCGCAGCCGGTGCAGATATCCAGCCCGCGCAGGCCAAGCTGGTAACCCACCAGCTTGGTGTAGTCGTACTCTTCGCGCGAAATCGAATGGCCGCCCCAGCAGACCACCAGGTTGGGATCGACATGCGGCTTCAGGATGCGCGCGTTGCGCAGGATCTCGAACACGCCCTGGGTCAATCCGGCAGTACCGTCCAGATCGACGCCGGTCTGTTCCAGCTGGGTCGACACATAGACGATGTCGCGCACCACCGCCACCAGCAATTCGTTGATGCCACGGATGATCTGGCCATCCACGAACGATTGCGCGGGCGCGTTACTAAGCTCGATCTTGATGCCGCGATCCTGCTGCAATACCTGAATGTCGAAATCCGGGTACTGCTCCAGAATCGCCCGCGGGTCGTCGCTGATGCTGCCGGATGTCAGCACCGCCAGAGCACAACGACGCAGCAGCGCATGCAGGCCCGAATCACTGACACCGCGCAACCGCGCCACTTCGTTACGGGAAAGAATATCCAGCCCGCCTATCGGCGAAATACGCGCGCTGACGGTATTTCCTGCACCCGCGGCACTGGGTTGAACTGTATTCATCACATCGCTCCTTTACGGCCGAACACCTCAGCCTGACTCCGATTGCGGAGCCGACCGCCTAGCATCCCGCGTCGATTGATTGCGGTCAAGAACAACGCCGGAGGCTGCTGCACCATCAACAAAGGCTGACCGCCTTGAAGCAATAAACAAGATCTGCCGATGAAAGGCGATCAACGGACAGTTGCGCTGTACCGCAATGGTTTAGAGCTATTCGAACCACCAAAACGACAATGCCCCCGCGTTAGCGAGGGCATTGTGCGATTACTGCATCAGCAAGCGGTTGACTTGACTCTTAGAACGATGCACCGAACGTCACAAAGAACGTACGACCTTCCAGCAGCGAGTAGTAAGGCTCCGAGGCATACAACGTCGTACCGTTCACGTCCTTGATCTTGTCCGGATTGGACGCGAGGAATGCACTGATGTTGTTGGCATTGGTGAGTGCCTGGCGATCCGTGATGTTGAACAAGTTGAGTTTGATGTATGGCTTGTGGATGAAGGACGAGAAGTCGTCGAAGTTCCAGCCTGCATTGAAATTGAGCGTTGCGTAACCGCCGACTTTCTGCGTGTTGGACCAGTCGCCCCAGATCGGACCACGATATTTCTCATCCAGGCTTGCCCAGAACGGTCCCTGGTTATAGCTGACGCGAACGTAGCCGATGTTTTTCGGCGTATTCAGCAGCGTCTTACCCTCGGTGTTGTAGATACCGTCACCGGACGTGTTGAGGTTGGCTTCCAGCGTCGACTTGGTATAGGTATAGGAACCGTACAACGTCCAGTTCGGCGTGACCTTGTAGCTGGCTTCGGTATTGAGCCCTCGGTTGTGGACTACGGGCAAGGACAGGTAAACGGTCGCGAAGGTAACTTCATCGAAGCCGGAAATCTGCTTGTTATTGAGGTTGGACGCATAGGCATCCACGTTGGCCGAGAACTTATCGTCGTAGTAGCGCCAGCCAAGATCAGCCGTGGTTGCGGTTTCAGGCTTGTTGACGAGGTTGCTGGCCGGCGTGGTTTGACCAGGCGCATTCGCCACGGCGGCGTTTTGCAGAATGGCACCATTGATCGGTGCACGGAACGTTTTGCCGATACCGAAATAAAATTGGTTCTGCTCGTTCAGCTGATACTTCACACCCGCCGTCGGGCTCCATTTGTGATACGTCGCGTTGGCATCGTCGACACCGTATTGCGTGTAGCCACTTCGCACCGAGCCCGGATACTCATAGTCAAAACCAGTGCGCTTTTCTGACAGGAAAGACGTGCCGGCAGTGAATGTCCAGAAATCATTCGGCGTCCATGTGTCCGTGGCAAAAGCCTTGCGGGTTTCCGTGGTCGTGTATTCGTTGTAGAGCTTCTGGATGCTGCCATTCGGGTAGCGAATCAGGTCGGTCAACCCCTGGATATCGGAGGGCACACCTGTGGTCGGATTCACCGGGGTGAAGGCTTCACTCTGTTCCTGGCGCGGACGCTCGTACCAGAAGCCGTACTCAAGGCTATTGTTCTCGCCGAAGTCCTGGTTGAACTTGGCGATGACGCCGGGGCGCAAGGTGTACGTGTTGCTGATCGAATACGCCAGGGCCTTGTTGTTCTTGCCACCAACAACACCGTTGCCGTTCAGATCCTGATTGCTGTACTGGTACAAATTGAGCGGCGATGTCGATTCTGTGAAAACGGAACCGCCGCCGGCGCCGCCATTGCCATACTGGAAGTAAGGCACCACGGACAGGTGCAGGCTGTCACTCAGCTTGAACTCACCGTCCAGACTCACCAACCAGTTGCTGAAAGGATTGGTATGCAACTTGTAGAAGTTGGTGTCGGTCGCCGTCAGCAGCGTCGCGTCATAGTTCTGGTGATAGTTCTGCTGAGCCTGTGCCTTGGTCAGGCTTGCGTACTCGATATTGGATTCACGGTTGTACTGGAAAGACCCCGATAGGGAGTTGTTGTCATCAATGGTCCATATGGATTTGCCATCCACCTTGGTTACGTTCTGGTAGCCGGGGCCACGCCACATATCGGCCTGGTTGTTGGAATAGGACAACCACGAGCGCACGGGGCCGGTATCACCGGTATTCAGACGAACGAAGGTGCGACGGTAATCGTTGCTACCAAACGTCTGCGTCAAGTCCAGACCAGCCTTGTGCGACGGGTCGATGGTGGCCCAGGCGATGGAACCGCCGGCGGCGCCGCTGATCGGCGTATCCACATCGGGATAACCCTGCAGCACGGTAATGTCGCCGATGTTTTCGGTGTCGCCGTACTCGGTCGAATAGATTTTGTAGTTACCGCTGTCGTTGATCGGTGCACCGTTGACGGTGGTACCGATTTCGTCACTGGTGAAGCCGCGAATGCTGTAGTTGCCATTGGCAAGACCACTGAAGTCGTCAGTGGACGCATTGACGCCCGGAATGCTGTCGATCAACTGCACGAACGTGGCGCCTGGCGCCGCATGAACGATGGCATCACGGGTAATCGTCGAAACAGCCTTCGGCGCTGTCTGCACCGACATCAAGCCACCACCAAGCGACAGAGATTTCCCCTCCACCTGCACCGCCGACAATTGCTGCACACGCTTGGTGTCGTTGGACGTTGTGGTGTTCGACGTGCTGGAGACACCGACGCGCTGCGCGGACTGGGTGGTGGTATCCGTGTTTGCAGCCTGATCAGTGGCTGTTTGCGCCATCACAGCGCCAGCAGTCATGAAACAGGCAAGCGCAATCGCTGCGGAAAGGTGGTTTCGCTTCATTGAATTTATCCCTATTGAGTCATGAATTAGTTGGTGCGGGGCGTGAATCGCGCGATGACCGTTGCCAGCGATTGCCCATTTCTCACAAAAACACGCGTCACTCGCCATGCTGAATTTGCGCAGTTAAAAACGTATTCGTCTGGCATCACCCCAGCGATTGCGCATTTTCTTGAAGCTCGTAACAACGTTCCCCAGAATCTTTAAAAGTGCAATCACGCCATAATCACATGCAAACTTTACAACGTCTTTACAAAACTTTCAGTCCGCTTATGATCGCAATATATTGCGGATTCGCTATCCGCTATTTCTGCTGCCGCAGGCAAGCGCCGACCGCGTCGAGGCTTTGACAAAGTCAAATCAAGACTGACGCATCACGTAATGCGTCGGCGGGTTTCGCATGAACTTGCTGAAAGCGACTCAGGTTGAGCGTAAGACTCGGCTATTGATCAGCGAATGCGGACACTCACTGCGCGGCGAATAGCTAGGCCGTCTTGCCCAAGTAGCGCACCCGCTTGGCGGGCTTGAGTCTGGCCAGATCCAACATGACCAGACCGTCGACGCATCCGGAAAAACCGGGGTCCTCGCCGAAATCGAGAAACTGCACGCCATCGGCGTCGACCAGATCGACGTATTGGCGATACAGCACCGGCAGGCTGACGCCAAGCGCATCCAGATGATGTTTGAGCTTGCCCAGACCAGCCGATGCATCGAGGCCGTGCAACGCCTGCTGCACGCCTTGAGTGACATCGGTCGAGATGACAAACGGCTGACGTGCCTCGGCCAGGCCTGGCGCACCAAAATAATGCCGATGCGCGGCCACAATCCACTCGCGCGCTTCGCGCGGCATGCTGACCGACATGCTGACCGGGCCGAACATGTAACGCAGATCCGGATGGCGTTGAAGGTAGAGCCCGATGCCTTGCCATAACTGATCGAGCGCGCGCGATCGCCAGTAAGCCGGTGCCACGAAGCTGCGGCCCAACTCCAGTCCCTGCGTCAGGCGTGACTCCAGCGCCGGCGAATAATGGAACAGGCTGGATGTATACAGCCCGGCCATGCCGCGCTCGGCCAACAATCGGCCACCGTGACCGAAGCGATAAGAGCCGACGATGCGCAGCGCCCTGGTATCCCACAGCACCAGATGCTCGTAATGCGGATCGTAGGCATCCAGATCACGACGCGTACCGGTGCCCTCGCCAACCTTGCGAAACGTCAGTTCGCGCAACCGGCCGATTTCACGCATCACCGCACTGTTGAGTGCGCCCTTGAACAACCACGCCTGTTTGCCATCGGCAAGCTCGGCGAGCTTTTCCGACCGCATCAATTCGGCAGCGACTTGATCCACCGGCTCCGGATGCGCCAGCGGTACCTGACCGCCAAAGATCAACCCGCGATGCTGGCCGACGCGATACACATGCCGACGCATCAGTTTCGCAGCTTGCTCGGATGAGCCGCCGCTGCGCAGCTCCAGCTCGTCGACGCTAACCAGCGCGCCGATACTGAATCCGATGCGCCGACTACCCGCGGCCACCGCTTCGCGCGGCAGCATGGCGGTACTCAGTGGCTTGGCCAGCATCGACAAGCCATAGAACATCGCCGAATTGCGTGCAGCGACGTGGATCGGTAATACCGGCACCTTGCGGCGCATCGCCAGCTTCGCGAACCCATCCGACCAGCGGCCATCACGTACGCCGCCAGCACGCACTCGCGATACTTCGCCGGCAGGAAATACAATCAGCGCCTGACCTTCATCGAGCGCGCGATAAATGCCGCGCAGTCGAGATGTCGCCCCCTTGCCGAAAACATCGACCGGCAACAGCAATTTTTTCAGTTGCGGAACAACGGCTAACCAGTCATTGCCGAGGATGCGCACATCGCTGCGCACCGAGCCCACCAATTGCAGCACCGCCAGTGCGTCCTGCATACCCAGCGGATGATTGGCCACTACCAGCAAGCCACCATCCACCGGAATATTTTCGCGCTCGCGCGGGCTCACGTGATAACTGGTGCCGAGCATATCCAGCACACGCTCGACGAAATCAAAACCTTCGGCGGCACCGACTTTGTCGAGAACCCGATTGAAACCGTCCTCGTCGGCCAGTCGCCCGAGCATGTCTGCCATCGGGCGGCGAATTCTGGGGTGCAACGCGAGCCAGGGCAACCGCTCGGTAAGGGTCTGTTCGATAGAGAGCATGACCGTGTCCTCAGGTTTTCGCACATCCTGAAGATCAATTGTTACAAGAGCCGGTCACGCTGATGCGAATCGCAAGTTGATTCGCTGTTTCGGTCACAAACTTACGTGCATGAAGGACGCGACACCGGACATGAACATCTGCACCGACAGTGCAATCAGCAGCATGCCCATCACCCGCTCCAGTGCCGTAAGCACGCTCTCGCCCAGCCATCGAAAAAGATAGGTGGCACTCAGCAAAATCAGCGAAGTGGCCAGCCACGCCAACACCAGAGCGGTAACCCAGTCGGCGGTACGGCCTGGCTGCGTATTGGTCAGCAGCAGCAACGCCGCCATCGCCGACGGACCAGCCACGCCGGGAATCGCCATCGGCACGATAAAGGGCTCACCTTCACCCGGCTTGCCAAAGATGCCGCCGCCATCGGCCGGAGGAAACACCATGCGAATACCGATGAGGAACAGCACAATGCCACCGGCGATGCTGATCGAATCAGGCTTTAGCTGCAGCAGCTTGAGGATGTGCTGGCCGCCAAACAGGAATACCAGCAGCACGCCCAGCGCAATCAGCAGTTCGCGCACCATCACTGCGCGCCGACGCTTGGGCGGCACGTCCTTCAGCAAGCTCAAAAAGAACGGGATATTGCCCAGCGGGTCCATGATCAGAAACAGCATGATCCCCGCCGACAACGTGGTCATCTCCGTTTCCATCGTGAATCATCCCCATTGAGGTCATCACAGGATAACCGTTACCGCATCGATCACACCGATGGGTGTTTCAGTCGGCGCGCATGTCCAGCATCGAACCACGGGATTCAACAGACTGCGCGCTTAGTAGATAGACGGCGGCCGCCGCCGCGGCATCGGGCAGCGGCCGCTGCATGATGTCTTCGCCAAAATACGCCTGTCGCCGTAACGCCGTGCGCATCGGTGGTGGCAGCAAAGCATTCACGCGCATCGGGCTGGCATCCGTTTCCTGATGAAGAATGGCTACAAACCGTTCGAGCGCCGCCTTCGATACACCGTATGCGCCCCAGTGCGCGCGCTGCAGCAGCTCAGGATCGTCAAGCACAAATACCACCGAACTATCGCTTGCCTGTGTCAGCAGCGACATGCAGGCCTGGGTCAGCGCAAACGGCGCGGAGACGTTGACGTGCATCGCGCGCAGCCAGTCGTCCGGTTTGTGCATCGCGATCGGGCTCAGACCGGCAAAGCTGGCCGCTGCGTGGACAATGCCGTCGAGCCGGCCGAAATCGCGCTGCAGCCCATCGGCCAGGGCTTCGTATTCACGCGGCGTGGCCGATTCCATATCGAGCGGATGAATCACCGGCTCGCTCAGACCTTCGGCAAGCATGGCGTCGTACAACTGCTCCAACTGGCGCTTGCGCTTGCCGGTGATGACCACCGTGGCGCCCGCACGCGCTGCCGCGCGCGATACCGCTGCGCCAAGACCACCGTAGGCACCGGTGACCAGCACCACGCGATCGCTCAATGCATCGGCAGCCGTCGCCCAGTCGGCCGGCAATCGGGAAACCGGCAACGTCATTAATTCGCTATCCCGGCGACGTCGTTTGCCATGCGCGCCAGCTCACCGGCAGCGTTCAAGTCTTCGACGATATCGCAACCGCCGATCAGCTCGCCTTGAATAAACAGCTGCGGAAACGTGGGCCAGTTGGCGAAGTGCGGCAAACCCGAGCGCAGCTGTGGATCTGCCAATATGTTGACCGTGTAGAAATCGGCACCCGCCTTGGTGAGTGCTTTCGCCGCACGGCTGGAGAAGCCGCACATAGGAAACTGCGGCGTGCCTTTCATGAAAAGCACGATGGGATGTTCGGCCAAGATCGTCTGGATTCGCTCGTTAATGTCCATAGCTTCGCGTTTCATCTTTACAATGCAGGCAGATCGGTATTGTACCAGTCACCCACTGGCCGCCGTCTGCTGAACCGGTCAATCTCCCCCAGCCACCGCTAAGGAGCCACTCATGGCGATCGAACTGTCCCCGCTTCCGTATGAAAAGAATGCGCTTGAGCCCCATATTTCCGCCGAAACACTGGAATATCACTATGGCAAGCATCATCAGGCCTACGTGACCAACCTCAACAAGCTGATCGAAGGCACCGAGTTTGCCGACGCCAAGCTGGAAGACATCATCAAGAAATCCTCCGGCGGCGTGTTCAACAACGCCGCGCAGATCTGGAACCACACGTTCTACTGGCATTCGATGAGCCCCAAAGGCGGCGGTGCCCCCACCGGCAAGCTCGCCGACGCGATCGACAAGGCCTTTGGTTCGTTCGACAAGTTCAAGGAAGAGTTCAGCAAATCCGCCGCCGGCAATTTCGGCTCGGGCTGGACCTGGCTGGTGCAACGTCCGGACGGCTCACTCGGCATCGTCAATACGTCGAACGCCGCCACGCCGATCACCGGCAGCGACAAGCCGCTGTTCACCACCGACGTGTGGGAACACGCTTACTACATCGATTACCGCAATGCCCGTCCGAAGTACGTCGAGGCGTTCTGGAATCTGGTGAACTGGGAATTTGCGGCCAGCAACCTGGCTTGATTCACAAGTCCATCGCGTGAGACAAAAAACGGAGCCCATGCGGCTCCGTTTTTTCATTGCATGGATGTCAAAAGCCGGCGAGGCTGCGTTTTATCGAAGTGCCTGCACGGTATGCGCCGCCTGCGCCACACGATCCAGCGCTTTAGCCAGCTCCGTCAATCGCACGGCAAGCTCACTCGCATCCGGCGCGCACAGCGTGGCATGCCCGACCTTGCGGCCCGGTCGCACCTGCTTGCCGTAGTCGTGCCAGTGCGCGTCGACGGCGCGTAGCACCGGCGCAGCGTCGGGCAGATCACCGATCCAGTTGAACATTGCCGATGCGCCACGAGCACCGGTGTCGCCCAGCGGCAGGTCGAGCACCGCACGCACGTGGTTCTCGAACTGGCTGATATGCGCGCCTTCGATCGTCCAATGGCCAGAGTTATGCACCCTTGGCGCCATTTCGTTACCCAGCAGCTCGCCGTCTTTCACGAACAGTTCGAGAGCGAACACACCGACGTAATCCAGCCGCTCGGCCAGCATTTGTGCCAGCGCGGTGGCGCGCTGCTGCAACTGCACAATGTCCAGCGCGGGCGCCAGACTCATCGAGAGCACGCCATCGACATGCCAGTTTTGCGTTAATGGCCACGTGCCGAATGCGCCGTCGCGACCGCGCACGGCGATCACCGACAGCTCTCGCTCGAACGGCACAAAGGCTTCCAGGATCAGTCCATGCGTCGACGCCTGCGCGCCCAGCGCCGTCCACGCCGTGTCGGCATCGGCGATGCTTTTCAGCCGGAACTGACCCTTGCCGTCATAGCCCAGCCGACGTGTCTTGAGAATCGCCGGCGCGCCGACCCTGGCCAAGGCCTGATCCAGTGCCTCACGCGAATCGACGGCCATGAATTCGGGCGTCTGCAAGCCACATTCGCGGAACAGGGTTTTCTCGGCCAGCCGGTCCTGCGCGATCGCCAATGCCTGCGGCGAAGGAAAGACGGCAACGCGCTCGGCCAGCCAGCGGGCTGTCTCAGCCGGCACGTTCTCGAAATCGAAGGTGACCACATCGACCTTCGCGGCAAACGCTTCCAGCGCCGCGTAATCCGTCCAGTCGGCAACTACCAGCGGAGCGACTTGTCCCGCACACGCCTCCGCCGAGCTATCCACCACCAGGGTTTTTACGCCCAGCGGCGCGGCCGCCAACGCGAGCATGCGCGCCAGCTGACCACCACCCAGAACCCCGAGCACCCGCTGTTTGCGATCAGTCACTGCCGCGGATCCGGCTGATCGAGCACTGCCTGCGTCTGCCTTGCACGCCACGCGTCCAGCGCCGTGGCAAGTTCGGGATCATGCAGGGCCAGCACGGAAACGGCCAGCAAACCGGCATTTACCGCGCCCGCGCGACCGATCGCCAGCGTGCCAACGGGAATACCAGCCGGCATCTGCGCAATCGAAAGCAGCGAATCCATGCCGCTGAGCGCTTTCGACTGCACCGGCACGCCAAGCACGGGTAACCGCGTTTTCGCCGCCAGCATGCCAGGCAGATGGGCGGCCCCACCGGCACCGGCGATGATCACCTGGATACCCCGGCCAACCGCTTCTTCGGCATAGCGAAAGAGCAAATCGGGCGTGCGATGCGCCGACACCACACGCACTTCGTGCAACACACCCAGCTCTTCCAGCACGCTGGCCGCGTGCTGCATGGTGTCCCAGTCAGAGCGCGAGCCCATCACTACGCCAACGCGCAGCGGATTGGTTGTCGATGTCATGGCCGGGCCGTCCAAAAACGGTTATCGTACAAGCTTTCCCCTGCTCCGGCACACCCTGCGAACCCGCCATGGACAAGCGTCTGCTCGATATTTTGTGCTGCCCGGTGAGCAAGACACCGGTTCGACTGCTGAGCAAGCATGAGCTTGATGCGCTCAACGGTGCCGTCGTCGCCGGTCAGGTCGATTCGGTCGCCGGCGTACCCGTTCGCGAGAAGATTTCCGAGGCCCTGATCACCACCGATCGCAAGGTGATCTATCGCATCGAGGACGGCATCCCGGTGATGTTGCCCGAGGAAGGCATCGGCACCACCCAACTGACCGACTTCCCCGCTGGCGCCTGATTCGTTTGGGGCACAGTTCTCGGTTCTGCCATATGTACATGACACGCCGCCCGGTTTGGCCTATCGTCAGCCTCAGGGCGGGCCGTCAGACTCTCACCGCGTGCTTTATGATTGCGTGCAGCAATACCCCAAGGCGTGGCGATGAACGAAGTCAGTGACTCTTCAAAGATCGTCAATCTCGGCCCGCGCCTGGATCCATCCAGCGAACGGGTTGGAGAGCTATTGAATGCCGTCCGCGCTATCGCCAATCGGCGGTTGCAGCAGTGGGTCAACAATACCTTCGAACAAGTCGACGACGCACTGTTCGATCTGGCCGAGAAAGCGGAAAACAATGCCGCCCAGATGCACTACTTCGACGGCATGCGCGATGTACGCAAACGCAGACCATTGGTGGAACGCCATTTTCTGGCGGCCATCAACCGTGAGCTGGGCGAGCTGACCCATCCGAAGTCGCCATCAGCATTCGCCTCACCGACGCCCTCCAATAACGGAGTGGAGCTGTCGCTGGTGGCTGACAACGAACTCGAAGAGTCGCTGGCGATCACCAGCATGATCAGCAAGAACGACTCGCGCTTGTCGCGTGATCTGTTTGCGGTCAACCAGCGGTTGTCGGTCATCTGCGGCGGCCACAAGATCGACGATGCCAGCAATCCGGTGGCACCTGCGTTTCTCTCGCAGGCATTTCGTCAGGCGCTGCGCGAACTCACCGCGGATATGCGCGTCAAGCTGATCATCTACAAGCTTTTCGATCGGTATGTACTGTCGTCGCTGGAAGAGCTCTATCAGGAAATCAACGACGAGCTGGTTGATGCCGGCGTGCTGCCGCAGCTGCGACATGAGCTTGTGCGCGGCAACAGCCATGGCCGCACCAGCACGGCGAAAGCCTCGGGCGATGAGGCCGCGGCCAGATCAGTCGCCACGACGGAAGAGTCCGGTGAAATACCGAACGACCTGCTGCAAACCCTCCACGCCTTGTTCAGTGCACGCCGCGCACCAGCCACCGGTGCCGGATTCGGCAACGGAACCAGCGGCGTTGGCGGCGCAGGCTCCACGCCAACCGGACCGTTGCCTTCAGCCCATGAATTGCTTGGCGCGCTGAGCGTGCTGCAGAGCCAGATCGCCAGCGCCGGTCCGTTGCCGCAGACAATGTCTGATCATGACGCCGCCGATCTCAGCCGCGAAGTGATGCAACTGAAGGCACAGCTCCTGAACCAGGTGGGTGCGCTGCGCGGCGAGCGCCCCAGCCATGTTGCCACCATCGATGAGGACACCATCGACCTGGTCGGCATGCTGTTCGAATTCATTCTGGAAGACCGCAACCTGCCCGCCGAGATGCAGGTAATGCTGGCGCGTCTGCAAATTCCCTACCTCAAGGCCGCCATTCTCGACCGCAAGATGTTCGCCCATCGTCAGCATCCGGCGCGTCGACTGCTTGACGGATTGGCCGAACAGGCCAAGGGCTGGTCGGAAGAGTCCGATCGCGATCGCCGCCTGCATGAAAAAGTCAAAGTGATCGTCGAGAAGCTGCTGCACGAGTTCGACGATGACATGAGCATCTTCGACCGGCTGCTGGTCGATTTGCAGCAATTCCACGACGTCAACAAGCGCCGCTCCGAACTCGCCGAGCAGCGCGTTGCCGAGTCCACCCGCGGCCGCGAAAAACTCGAGCAGGCCCGTCGACGTGCGGCGCGTGAAATCATCGATCGCATCGGCCAGCACCAGCTACCACCGCTGGTGCATGGCGTGCTCGCACGGGCTTGGGCCAATCATCTGGTGCTGACCCTGCTGCGACAGGGCGAAGCATCGAACGAGTTCAGGAGTGCGCTGCATTTTGTCGATGACTTCATCGCCAGCACGCGGCTTGCAAACGATGCTGAAAGCCGAAAGCTGCTCCGTGAGATGCTGCCAGGGATAGAGCGCTCGCTGCGTCTTGGCCTGGCCAACGTGGCCTTTCAGGAACAGGACATCGAGCGATTGCTCGGCCAGCTGCACGCCTATTACCGCCAGCAGCTCGGTGAAACGCTCGACGAGCCTGAAGGCGTACCCGTGGAAGAGGACACCGTCATGCGGACGATGCCCGATACGATCCAACCCATCGTCGATCAGGACGCCAAGGTAGGTACCAGTCACGACGTCGATTCGGTGATGGTGCCGCTAGACAGCCCGGAGTGGCATCAGGTACAGGCGCTTCAGCCGGGTACCTGGCTGGAATTCAGCAACACCGACCAGGCAATGGAACGCGCCAAGCTCTCGTGGATCAGCCCGATGACCGGCCGCTATCTTTTCGTCAATCGCCGCGGTCTGAAAGTGGCAGACTATGCGCCAGAGGAACTGGCGGTATTGCTGGCCGATGGCCACGCCATAGTGCTCGCGGCCAATGCCTTGTTCGACCGCGCCATGAGCTCGATTGTCGGCCGCCTGAGTCAGCCAGAGAACCCCGCCCAGTGAGTTCAGCACCATCGTTCGACCCGCCCTCTGCTGCCAAAATTTCCGCCGACATCGAACGCGCCTTCGCCGAAGATCTAGGGCCCGGCGACGCTACCGCTGAATTACTACCGGCCGGCGCGCAGGCCCAGGCCGAGTTGACCTGCCGCGAAAGCGCCGTCATTGCGGGCATCCCTTGGTTCGAGGCCTGCTTCCGCCGGATGGACCCCTCCGTGCAGATCGACTGGCATACGGCCGACGGCCAGCGCGTTGCACCCGGCGCCGTGATCTGCCGCTTGTCCGGAAAAGCGCGGGCCCTGGTCAGTGCCGAGCGCACGGCGCTGAACTTCCTCCAGTTGCTGTCCGGTACTGCCACGCAAGCCGCCGCTTATGTCGCCGCACTGGCAAGCACGACAACACGCTTGCTGGACACCCGGAAAACCTTACCCGGTATGCGCCTTGCGCAGAAATACGCGGTGCGCTGCGGCGGTGGCTACAACCAGCGCATGGGTTTGTACGACGCCATTCTGGTCAAGGAAAACCACATCATTGCCGCTGGCAGCATTGCCGCCGCGGTAGATGCAGCGCGCCAGCTTCATCCGACGTTGATGCTGGAAGTCGAGGTGGAAAATCTCGACGAGCTGGCGCAAGCGATCGACGCGCGCGTGGACCGGATCATGCTGGACAATTTCCCGCTGCCGCTGATGGCCGAAGCCGTGCAGTTCACGGCCGGGCGCGTGCCGCTTGAAGTGTCCGGCAATGTCGGACTCGAAACGATCGCAGCATTTGCTCATACCGGCGTGGATTTCATTTCCGTCGGCGCGCTGACCAAACATGTCCGGGCGATCGACCTGTCCTTGCGGCTGCGCCTGGACTGATCTCCAGCCGTCGCCTTGCGCGCAGCTCACCACGCCCACACACTGCAGGCATGAGCGACGTCGAAAACATGTTGGCGCTGTTGGCGTTTTGCGCCATCGTTGTGCTGTGGCTGAAGTTGACCGCCGCCCGCGAGCGAGCGGTGAAAGAAGCACGCCGGCAATGCCAGCAACATGGACTGCAGTTGCTCGATGAAAGCGTCGGTCTGCGGGCTGTGCGCCTGCGTCGCGTCAATGGGCTGCGCAGGGTCGAACGCGGCTATGCCTTTGAAGTCAGCATCGATGGGGATGACCGCGAGCCGGGCCGACTCTGGATGATCGGCGATGCCTTGAGCGGCCTCAGCCTCCCAACGATCGAACTGGCTTCTGCCGAATCGATCGTGGCATCCGCGCTGGTCAAGGCATCGAGCAATGTCGTGCCACTGCATCCTGGCCGTCGACCGGACGACCGGCTTCATTAGCGCTGTCTGCGGCGACTACGCAACACTCCAGACCGAAGTACTCCGCAGACGGCGTGTTCGCCGCGGATATTATTTGACCACGCGCAAATGCGGTGCACCGCGCTTGGGCTTGTCGCCACCTTGCTGCTCTGCACTTGGCGCCGGCGGTGCGTCATCGGGAACATCCGGCGGCGGATTATCGCCACCCTCCTCGGCCGGAAACATCATGCCCTGCCCATTTTCCTGGGCGTAGAGCGCCAATACGGCTTGCACTGGAATATTGATGGTCTGGCTGACACCAGAGAATCGAGCCGAGAAGCTGATCCACTCGTTGCCCAGATCCAGATTGGCCACCGCACGCATTGCCAGGTTCAGCACGACCTGCCCGTTCTTGATCACCTGCGGCGGCACGCGTACGCCTTCGACGGCGGCATCGACCAGTACGTAGGGAGTGAGGTCGTTATCGCTGATCCAGTCGTAGATCGCCCGCAGCAAGTACGGACGATTCGAACTCATCGATGTGGGTTCATTCTTGCTCATGGAGTTGCCGCATGCCTTTTTCCTGATCGGTCATGCTGCGCGCAAAACCCTGACTATGAAACAAACGTTCGCCGTAATCGATGATCGGCTTGCCTTCGCGACCCAGTTCGACGCCGAGCCACGACAGTCGCCAGATCACCGGCGCCACCAGGCAATCGACCAAGCTCATTTCCGGATTGAGAAAGAATTTCGATGCCTTGAACAGCGGCAGGCTGGCCAGCAAATGTTGGCGCAACCGTTTGCGCGCTGCATCCGCTGGACGCCCGCCGGCACGGATAACGTCCACTTCGCTCAACCAATCCTTCTCGATGCGCACCGCGGCCACGCGCAGGCGCGCGCGTGACAGCGGGTCAATCGGCATCAGTGGCGGGTGCGGATAACGCTCGTCCAGGTATTCGCACACCACCGATGTGTCAAACAGGGTCAGATCGCGATCGACCAGCGTCGGCGTGGTGACATACGGATTCAGATCGATCAGATCTTCCGGCGGCTTGGCATGATCCACCAGCACACGTTCATAGCTCACGCCTTTGGCGGCCAGTACGAGCCTTGCCCGATGACACTGGATGTCATCGGCGGTGGTGTAAAGCGTCAATACGTTACGCGAGCGGGCGCTCTGAACCATGCGCGTTTCCCTATCGGTTAGACGACTACGGCGGCTCGTGGCCGCCGCAATCGGATGATGCCCATCCGGTTTAATGGACGTCTTTCCAGTATTCCTTGTTAAGCACGTATGCCAGCAGGGTGAAGAACGCCAGGAACAGCACCACCCAGATGCCGTAGTGGGCACGCTGCAAAGCGGCTGGCTCCGAGGCGTACTCCAGGAAGCTGGTCAGATCGCGCATCGACTGCTGGTACTGCGCCGGCGTCATCGTGCCCGGGTGCGAGATCTCCAGCTTTTCCACCACGTCGGTGGTACCCGGCTTCATCACCGCGGTCTGCAGACCCTGCAATTCGGCCAGCGGAAACGGCATGGCGGCGTTAGGCAGTACCGTATTGTTCCAGCCGATCGGGCTATGCGGATCGAGGTAGAACGAATTGAGGTACGTATAAACCCAGTCCTCGCCCTTGGCACTGACTTCCAGCGACAGATCCGGTGGCGCCTTGCCGAACCACTTGGTGGCCGAGTCGGCCGGCATGTGCGAGATCACCTGGTCGTCGAACTTGCCACCGGTGAAATTGAGGTTCTGCATCACGTCCTGCTCGGACAGATTCAAATCCTCGGCGATACGTGAATAGCGCACGTACTTCAGCGAGTGGCAGCCGACGCAGTAGTTGAAGAACAGCTTGGCACCGCGCTGCAGCGACGCCTGATCGCGCACACTGGCACCGGACGACATCAGGGCGGATTCTTCCGCCGCCTGCGCCGACACGCTGCCGAGCAGCAGTCCGAACGCCATGGCCACCGCAGACAAAAAACGCTTGCTCAGGTACCGCTGCTTCATCAGGGGCCGCCGCTTCATGAGGATCGTTGGATTAGTCATGCCCGGTCACCCGCTCCGGCACCGGCTTGGTCTTTTCCCAGCCGAAGTGCGTGTAAGCCCACAGGAACGGGAAGAAGCCGAAGTAGATAAACGTCATCACGCGGCCAAACAGATTTTCCCAGGTGGTGAGGTCGACGTTGCCGAACCACTCCGGGATCACTTCGGCCGTTATACCTGTGCCGACTGCACCCAGCCCCAGGAAAGCGACCACAAACAAACCCAGTGCGACCTTGTAACCGGTACCGCGATAGCGGATCGAGCGAACCTGGCCACGATCGAACCACGGCAGGAAGAACAGCACGGCGATCGCACCGAACATTGCCAGCACACCCCATACGGCGGTGCCGAAGAATGACGGAATCATCCGCACGATCGCGTAGAACGGGGTGAAGTACCAAACCGGCTTGATCTCGGCCGGCGTGACCAGGTTGTTGGCCATGATCGAGTTGTCGTGCTCGAGGAACCAGCCACCGAAGGTCGGCGCGAAGAAGATGATGAAGGCCGCGATCAGCAACAGGAAGCCGATGCCGACCAGATCGTGCACCGTGTAATACGGGTGGAACGGAACACCGTCAGCCGGCTTGGTCGCATCCCAGCGATTGCCCTTCGGGCCATGCTTGATGTCAACACCGTCGGGATTGTTCGAACCCACTTCGTGCAGCGCAAAGATGTGCAACACAACCAAAAGCAGCAGCACGATCGGCAGCGCGATCACATGCAATGCAAAGAAGCGGTTGAGCGTGGCATCAGCCGGCAGGAAGTCGCCCATGATCCACTCGACCAAGGTACTGCCGATTACCGGAATGGTGCCGAACAGCGAGATGATCACCTTGGCGCCCCAGAACGACATATTGCCCCACGGCAGCACGTAGCCCATGAATGCCTCGGCCATCAGCACCAGGAAGATCAGCATGCCGAGCAGCCAGACCATCTCGCGCGGTTTCTTGTACGAGCCGTACATCAGGCCGCGGAACATGTGCAGAAATACCACCACGAAGAACAGCGACGCACCGGTGGAGTGCATGTAGCGGATCAGCCAGCCCCACTCCACGTCGCGCATGATGTACTGCACGGAGTCGAACGCACCCGCCGCACTCGGGTTGTAGTTCATCGTGAGAAAGATGCCGGTGAGGATCTGGTTGACCAGCACCACGATCGCCAGCACGCCGAAGTAGTACCAAAGATTGAAATTCTTCGGTGCGTAGTATTCGGTCATGTGCTTGCGATAGAACGGTGCAAGCCCGGGCGCCCGATCGCCGACCCAGTCGCCGATGTTGGTGAACACGTTGGCCATTACGCAGCCCCCTTGGGATCGACGCCAATCTGGATGGTCGTATCGTCAATGAAGTGATACGGCGGGATCTGCATGTTCTTCGGTGCTGGCACGCCCTGATAGACGCGGCCGGCCATGTCGTAGCGCGAATGATGGCAGGGGCAGTAGTAGCCACCCTTCCAGTTTGGATCGAATGGCTCGGGTTTCATCTCGCCCACATACCCCGGCACGCAGCCCAAGTGGGTGCAGATGCCGATCATCACCAGCCACTCGGGCTTGATCGAGCGGGACTCATTCTGTGCGTACTTGGGTTGCTGCTGCGCCGAGCTGCCGTCCGACTTGGGATCGACCAGGCGCGAATCCTGCGTCGGCAGGGTCGCCAGCTGATCCTTGGTGCGGTTGACGATGAATACAGGCAAGCTGCGCCAGCCGACGATCAGCTGCTGACCACTTTCGATCTTGGCGAGCGACTGGGTGACCGGAGCACCGGCAGCCTTGGCGCGAGCGCTGGGTTCCCATGACTTGATGAAGGGTACTGCCACCGAGACGACCCCAACACCCCCGACCACCGCGGTGGCTGCTGTCAGGAAACGGCGGCGGCCGTGGTCGACAACTTCATTCGCCATCAGGCTCTCCGGAAGTGTTCTAAGGATGGGGTTTGGGACCCCTCAAAAATCGCGTTAGTGTAGCGTCAGGCCTTCACCCATACAATAAAACCGCACACCCGGCGACGTCGATCCGCCGTGAACATTCGCCACGACTCGCCGGGAATCTCTTTTCGACATGAAACATGCCGCCGGCACACTCGCCTTCATCGCTCGCTTCGTCATCCTGGGGCTGGCGGTAGCGTTTGTCATCGGGCTGTTCTGGCCCGGTAGCGGCGAGCGCCTGCGCACACGCTTTGGTTTGTCCACGACGGCGCCGGTGCAGCAGGTCAGTCCGGCGCGTTCCGGCATGGGTCCGGTCTCGTATGCCGATGCCGTGGCGGTCGCCGCACCGTCGGTGGTGAACATCTACGCCAACAAGATCGTCACCGAGCAGGCGTTGAAGATGTACAACAACCCGGTGCTACAACAGCTTTTCGGCGGGATGCCCACGACTTACCAGCATCGCGAACAGACGCTGGGTTCGGGAGTCATCGTCAATGCCCAAGGCCAGGGTTACGTGCTGACCAATAATCACGTGATTGCCCA
Organism: Rhodanobacter sp. A1T4; assembly: GCF_014207185.1. GTDB lineage: Bacteria > Pseudomonadota > Gammaproteobacteria > Xanthomonadales > Rhodanobacteraceae > Rhodanobacter. The sequence goes on along the minus strand of NZ_JACHCP010000001.1, from coordinate 545,370 downwards.
GGCGGCGGATATCCAGGTGTTGCTCTACGACGGCCGCATCGCCAAGGCCACCCTCGTCGGCGCTGACGAGGAAACCGATCTGGCCGTGCTGAAGATCGATGCCAGCAATCTCCCAGTGATCCAGATGGCCAGCAAGCAAGATCTGCGCGCCGGCGATGTTGTGCTGGCGATCGGCAACCCGCTCGGTCTCGGCCAGACCGTGACCATGGGCATCGTCAGCGCGGTCAGCCGCCAGCTCAACAGCTCCAGCGCCGAGGATTTCATCCAGACCGATGCAGCCATCAACCTGGGCAACTCGGGCGGCGCGCTGATCAACACCGAAGGCCAGCTGATCGGCATCAACACCCTGCTGATCGGCGAAGCCGCTGGCGCCGAGGGCATCGGTTTCGCCATTCCCGTCACCACTGCCCGCAAGGTGCTGGATCAGATCATCGCCAGCGGTCACGTGGTGCGCGGCTGGATCGGTGCCAATTACGTATCCGTCCCGGTGGCTGCCGATAGCGGGCTGCCTTCCGCTGCGCGCGGTGTGCAGGTGACCGATGTCACGCCCGGTGGCCCTGCCGCGCTCGCCGGCATCCAGCCGCGGGATATCCTGCTGAAAATCGGCAACGACGACATCCTCGACCCCACCGATCTGCGCCGCCACGAAGCAGCACTGAAGCCTGGCAGCAAGGCTGAAGTTTCCGGCCTGCGCAACGGCAGTCCCTTCCATCTCGACGTCACTCTGGCGCAGCGTCCGCCAATGAGCGCCACCCCCGTGGTTACCAACTGATTCGATCGCGCTAGCTCACACTGACAGCGCTATCAGCGCATGACTAACCCTGACCGTTCGACGCCAGCGGCGGATGAATCGCCACACCGTAGCGTTTGCGCAGAGTGCCAACGCGCTCCACGTAGACCTGCGTTTCCGCATACGGCGGCACGCCGCTGTAACGCACTACCGCGTTCGGCCCCGCATTGTAGGCCGCCGCCGCCAGCTCTTCGTTGCCATTGAAGTCACGCAACAGCAGGCCGAGATAACGCGCGCCGCCGCGGATGTTCTGGCTGGTGTCAAAGGCATCCAGCACACCCATATCGCTAGCCGTCGCCGGCATCAGCTGCATCAATCCCTGCGCACCCTTGATGGACAATGCGCGCGGATTGAACGCACTTTCAGCATGGATGATCGCGCGCAAAAACGCCTCGTCCACCCCATACTCGATACTTGCCGCGCGGATCACATCGGCATAGGCGGTGAGATTGAGCGCCGTCGTACCCCAGTGAATCGGCGAATGCAGGTTGCAGGCCATGCATGTGTCGATTTCGGTGTAACTGAAAAGCATGGTGACCGTGTTGCCTTTCAGGTGCACTGGCGGAACGTTGGTGTACTCCACGACGCCATCGGAGCGCACGACGCGATAAGTCGAACCCCGTCGCACGCGGTTTCCGTTTTTATCAATCTCCAACTGCGGCGCCATGGCCTCCTTGGATTCGTGATAACCCGGCTGAATGGCAACGACAGCGGCAAGCGCTGTGCTGGGCACCGCTGCCAGCAGAAGTTTGGCGGTGGTTTCCACTGAGCCCTGCACTCCAACGAGCGATGGACGTTGCGCTGACACGTCGCCATCGAGGCGACTGCTGTTTTCGACTCGCGCCAATACCCGATCGAACGAGGCGGAATCAGCGCCATTGGCCGCAATGCTTCGGGCCGAGGTAGTAACGGAGCCGCCGACCAGATTCAGCGAAGTTGGAAGATTCCTTGCCTTCTGGCGTGTTGTCGGTGATGCCGAGGCAAAGCTGGCGATCTTCTTGCACCCGCGATACCCGATCGTGCTGCTGCTGAATACGGTTTCGCCACTGACACCAGTACAGCGATAGAGCGTGCCCGCGTGTGCCATCGAGAATGGCTGCCGGCAAAAACAGCCTCCCGTCCACAGCATGAAGCCGATCAGGGCGGCAACAAACAAGCGGTTTGGGCGGGAGCGGAAACCGGCGCGCTCCCCTGTACGGACGACGGCATTCATGGCGACGAGTCTGACGAAAGGCATCGGGCAAGCCAAGTCGTCAGTGCGGCGCCGCAAAATACTTATTGCGAATGATTCGTAATAAATATTTAATAGACCCCAGGTTTCCAACGCAACGAGCCATTCGCCACACAGCCTTTTGCGGTTGCGGTCAGGCCTTCGCCTCCAGGAAAACCCAATGGCAGCCATGGCATCGCTTCGTCATACCGGAGTGCGCCACAGCGCGCCGCAGCACCGGCGTCGGGCAAGTCACAGACCCGCTAGTTCGTCTGCAGCGCCGGTTGCGATGACGCCAGGAATAGGCCCAGACACACCTCTTACGCGTCGAGCAAATACATGTCCGAAACATCTAGTGGCCACTTGAAAAGACGCACGGCGGTTACCCCCATCTATCGACTCGCGGTGGCATCGAGGATTATCGCGGCGCTGGTCGGCGGCTACCTGGTCGCCTATGCCAGCGCAGCGCTGCTCACCGTGGTGCTGCCGATGAGCCGAATCAATCGCGTCGTGACTGCCAGTCTTCTCAGCTTCGTGGTGTGGACGGTCGTGGCAATAGGCGTATTTGCTGCGCGCAATGCGTGGCGCTGCTGGTGGCCGCTGCTCGCCGGTGGCGGCGTGATGCTGGTTCTTGCTTTCGTATTCCGCAATTACGGCATGCGCCCATGAGAAACACGTTTCGGCAATCGATGGCCTGGCTGCATACCTGGGCAGGCCTGATCGTCAGCTGGGTGCTGTTTGCGATTTTTCTTGGCGGCACGCTGGCCTGCTTCGACAAGGAGCTGGATTACTGGATGCGTCCGGCCCTGCATCAGCTCAAACCGGGGCCGCCCTCGATGGATGCCGCTGCGAAGACCTTGCGCGGCATGGCTCCGAATGCCGAGACGCTATATCTCAGACCACCCAGCGACCGCGATCCATCGATTCGCGGCTTCGCCTTCGAACCCGGCAAACCGTATATCGATGTCGCGCTGAATCCACGCGATGGAGCGCTGATTCCGCCCACGGTCGGCGGCAACTTCTTTTTCGTCCTGCACTACAACCTGCAGGCGGGCACGCTCGGCATCTATCTGGTCGGGCTGGCCGGCATGTTGATGTTGCTGGCACTGATCAGCGGCGTGATCATTCATCGCCGCGTGTTCAAGGATTTTTTTGTGTTCCGGCCGCGCCCCGGTGGCCAGCGTGCGTGGCTGGACGGGCACAATCTCACCGGCGTGCTGGGCCTGCCGTTTCATCTGATGATCGCCTACACCGGCGTGATCATCATGATGTCCAGCTACATGACGGCCGGTGTGCAGATCGGTTATCGCGGCGACATGGCGCGCTACTACGAAGCGCTATCCGGCACGTCGCATGCGGTCGAGCAGCACCGACCACCACGCCGGGTGGCCTCGCTGGACAAGATTCTGGACGATGCGGTGCAACGACTTGGCGGTGCGGTGGAGTATCTGGAGATTGAACATATCCACGATGCTTCGATCACGATCAGCGCGCTGTCGGCCGGCAACGATGAAGTCGCCGGTGGCCGCCGCAACCTGATCTATGACGGCACCGAGGGCAGCTTCCGCGGCGAGAACGAGGGTCCGCCGACCGCCTATCGCACCTATCAATTCTTGAGCGGACTGCACCGCGTGCAATTTGGCGGCGCGGCAATTCGCTGGTTGTATTTTCTGCTCGGCGCCACCGGCTGCGTGATGCTTGCCACTGCAGCGCAGGTATGGATCGAAAAACGCACACGACAAGTCGAGGCCGCCGGATTACGCTCCGGCTACGGGCTGGTGCGCGCGCTGAACGTCGGCGTGATTGCCGGCATGCCGCTGGCAAGCGTTTCCCTGCTCTGGGCAAACCGTCTGCTGCCGTATGAACTAGCCGGGCGCGCTGGCATGGAGGCGCAAAGCTTCTGCGCGATCTGGTTGCTCGCGACGATCTGGGGTGTGCTGCGCCTGCGCCACGGCAAGCCATGGCGCGATCTGTTCGGCACCACCGCCGCACTGTTGTTCGCGTTGCCGCTGATGAACGCTTTGACCCAGCCCCACAGCAGCCTGCTGGCCAGCATTATCGCTCGCGACTGGGTGCTTGCCGGCATCGATGCAACGGCTTTGCCCTTCGGCTTGGGTTTCGCGTGGCTGGCCTGGATCAGCACGCGTCCGCGTCAGCTCGCCAGACGTGATCCGCGCATGGCACCGCCTCGATCATCCGTGGCTCGGTCGGAAACGGCGCTTCCCGCGGTGGAAACGCCATGACGATGTGGCTGTCGTTGTTGGCACTGAATTACCTGAGCTGGGCATGCTTATGCCTCGCTGTCGCGCGGCACTACCGGCAGCACTTCGGCGTCGACCCATCGCCCGTGCGTAGTCGCGTGCTGCGAATCATCGGCTGGCTGACGACGCTGCTTGCCTACGCCATCAGCGTGCGCTGGCGCGACTGGGACATCGGCAGCGTCGACTGGTGTGCGAGCTGGATGCTGGCCGCCATCGCCTGGGTCCTGCTGCAACCGTATCGCCCCCGCTTCGCGCGCTGGCTTGCCTTCGTCGGCGGCGCCGCGAGCCTTTTCGCTTTGATCTTTTATCCATCACCAACGCTCTTTTGAGGAACTCCATGAACACTTCGACCCAGTCGCCGGCTCCAAGTCGTCAGTATGTCGGCCTGCGCCGCGCCGCATTGCCCTGCCTGCTGGCAGCGGCACTGGCAGGCAGTTTTGCAGCGCACGCGCAAACCCAGCCGACCGATGCAACCAGTACCAACGACGAGAGCAATACCAAGGAAATCCGCAAGGCGAAAACCATGGACACAGTGAATGTACAGGGCGTCGGCTTGCCGACCTTCGGTGGCGGAGAAATCGCCCGCCGCGGCAATCTGGGCGTGCTGGGCGAACAGGACCTGATGGACACACCGTTTGCAATGACCAGCTACACCGAGAACTACATCGCCAGCCATCAGGCGTACACCATTGCCGACGTGGTTGCCGATGATCCGGCCGTGCGCGTCGCCGATGGCTTCGGCAATTTCGCCGAAACATTCGTGCTGCGTGGCTTTCCTCTTGATGGCGATGACATTACGTTCGGCGGTCTGTACGGCATCATTCCGCGACAGATGGTGGACGCCGACGCGATCGGCCGACTCGACGTACTGCGCGGCGCCAGTGCGTTTCTCTACGGCGTGTCGCCCGGCGGCAGCGGCATCGGCGGTTCGATCAACGTGGAACCGAAGTGGGCGCTGGACACACCGCTGACGCGTGCCACGGTCGACTACGGCAGCGACAGCCAGGCCGGCGCGCAGTTCGATTTCAGCCGGCGCTTCGGCACCAATGACGAATACGGTATCCGCGTCAATCTCGGCGGCCGTGATGGCGATACGTCGATCGATCGCGAAAGCCGCAAGTCGAATGAACAGTCCATCGCGTTCGATTACCGCGGCGACAAATTCCGCATCAAGGCCGACATCAGCCATCAGCTGCAACGCATCGACGATGGTCGCAGCGTGGTTTACCTGACTGGCGACGGCGTTCCCAAGCCACCATCGGCGAGCGCGAACTACGCACAGCCGTGGAGCTACTCCAGTCTGGAAGATACCTACGGCCTGGTTCGCGCCGAATACGATTTTCTACCCAACCTGACCGGCTACGTCGCGGTCGGTGCCGACCATTCCAACGAAAACGGCGAGTACGCGTCACCCACCGTGGACGGCAACGGCAGCGGTTCGATCTATCGACTGGGCGTGCCGTATCAGAACGACGCGCAAAGTGGTGAGGCCGGCCTCAATGCGCATTTCACCACCGGCGCGGTCAGCCAGAAGATCAATCTGGGCGTCTCCGCGCTGAATCAGAAAAAGACCGTCAGCTACACGTTCTCCGCGTCCTCGCCGACCAACCTCTACGACTATGTCGCGATGCCGTATCCGCCGACTGTCTTCAGCGGCGGCGATCCGGTGGTGACCGGCCGCACCAAGCTGCACAGTCTGGCGCTGTCCGACACGCTGGGTTTCGTCGACGACCAGGTGCTGCTGACCGTTGGCGCCCGTCGGCAGACGCTGCAGACCCTGGGCTATGCCTACACCACCGGTGTGCAGACCGCGGACTATCGCAAAACCGCCACATCGCCGGTGATCGGCCTGGTGGTGAAGCTCAATCCGAATTTCTCGCTGTTCGCCAACTCCATCCAGGGCTTGTCGCAAGGACCCGAAGCACCGATCGGCGCCGCCAATTTCGGCCAGGTGTTCGCGCCGTATCGCTCAAGGCAGCTCGAAACCGGCATCAAGTATGACCAGGGCAACTTTGGGAGCACCTTCAGCCTGTTCCAGATCAAGCAGCCCAGTGGCATCACCGATGGCGTCACGCGCGTTTTCAGCATCGCCGGCGAACAACGCAACCGCGGTGCGGAGTGGAGTGTCTACGGCGAACCGGTGAGCGGGCTGAAACTGGTCGGCGGTGCCAGCTATATCGATGCCAAGCTGACCGAGACCGCTGGCGGCCTCGACAATGGCAACACCGCGGTCGGCGTACCGAAATGGCAATACAACGCCGGCGTGGATTGGGCTGTGCCGGGCACCAGCGGGCTGGGGCTGAATCTGGGCGTGACCCGCACCGGCGGCGAATACGTCGATCTGGCCAACACCTTGCGCATTCCAGCCTGGACACGGGTCGATGCCGGCGCCAGCTATGCCACAACCATCGACGGTCGTCAGGTGACCTTCCGCGCCGCGGTACTCAATATCGGCAACAGCAATTACTGGGCCTCGGCGCTCGGTGGTTATCTGACGGAGGGCGCCTCGCGCACGATCAAGCTCTCGGCCAGTATCGACTTCTGAGTCGAAACGCTGGCTCTGAACAAGCGGCCCGGTCCATCCCGGGCTGCCTGTTCACTGGCGAGCCTGATCACGGCGGCGTAAACTACGCGGTTCGATGCTGCACAATGGCGGCATCGCGCTAGCTGGCAAGGTCTGCAGCCATGCGCCTTCCGTTTTACGAACCACGGTAACTCCCTGTCATGAGCGGCAAGCTTTTCATCAAGACCCACGGTTGTCAGATGAACGAGTACGACTCGGCCAAGATGGCCGATGTGCTCAAGGCGTCGCATGGCATGGAGCTGACCCTGGACGAAGCCGAAGCCGACGTGATCCTGATCAATACCTGCTCGATTCGCGAGAAGGCACAGGAAAAGGTCTTCAGCCAGCTCGGCCGCTGGAAGCAGCACAAGAAAGACGGCAAGCCGGTGCTGATCGGCGTCGGCGGCTGCGTGGCCTCGCAGGAGGGTGACGCGATCGTCAAGCGCGCGCCGTATGTCGATCTGGTATTCGGCCCGCAGACCCTGCACCGTCTGCCCGAGCTGATCGAAAAGCAGCGCGCTACCGGCCGACCACAGGTCGACATCAGCTTTCCCGAGATCGAAAAGTTCGACAACCTGCCCGAGCCGCGCGCGGAAGGCCCTACCGCCTTCGTGTCGATCATGGAAGGCTGCTCGAAGTACTGTAGCTACTGCGTGGTGCCGTATACCCGCGGTGAGGAAATCAGCCGTCCGTTCGACGACGTATTGGTCGAGGTCGCGCAACTTGCCGCCCAGGGCGTACGCGAAGTGAACCTGCTCGGCCAGAACGTCAACGCCTATCGCGGCCCGACTCATGATGGCAGCGTGGCTGACCTATCAGTGCTGATCCATGCGATCGCGCAGATCGACGGCATTGGTCGCATCCGCTTCACCACCTCGCACCCACTGGAGTTTTCCGACTCGCTGATTGAGGCCTACGCCAATGTGCCGCAGCTGGCCAACTACCTGCACCTGCCGGTGCAAGCCGGTTCCGATCGCATCCTCAGCGCGATGAAACGTGGCTACACCGCGCTGGAGTTCAAGCAGAAGATCCGCAAGCTGCGCACGGTACGGCCGGACATCTGCGTGTCATCCGACTTCATCGTCGGCTTCCCCGGCGAGACAGCCGAGGATTTCGACAAGACCATGAAGCTGATCGACGATGTCGGCTTCGACCAGAGTTTCTCCTTTATTTTCTCCTCGCGCCCGGGCACGCCCGCCGCCAACCTTGCCGATGACACGCCAGCGGCAGAGAAGCACGAGCGGTTGATGCGCCTGCAGGCCACGCTCAACGCCAACGCCAAAAAAATCAGCGCAGCGATGATCGGCAGTGTGCAACGCGTACTGGTGGAAAAGCCAAGCACACGCGATCCGAGCGAACTGACCGGCCGCACCGAGAATATGCGTTTCGTCAATTTCTCCGGCCATTCGCGCTTGATCGGCCAGTTTGTCGATGTGCTGATCACCGACGCGATGAGCAATTCGCTGCGCGGTCGCATCGTGCTGGCTGACGAAATCACCGACACACCGGTCGCACTGGCTTCATGAGCGAAGCCGTTGCGCTGCGCGAAATCGGTGCCGACGAATTTGTACGCGTGTGGCCGATATTCCAGTCGGTGATTGCTGGCGGCGACACGTACAGCTATCCAGCCGACATGCGTTTCGAACAGGCGCGCGACATGTGGACCGTGCCGCCCAGCCGCTGTTTTGTCGCCGAATGCGATGGCAAAGTGCTTGGCGCTTATCTGCTGAAACCCAACCAACCCGGCCTGGGCGATCACGTCGCTAATGCCGGCTACATGGTCTCACCCGCGGCACGTGGCCAGGGCATCGCAGGCATGATGTGCGAGCATTCGATGGAACAGGCCCGCTGCGCCGGCTTCACGGCCATGCAGTTCAACTTCGTGGTATCCACCAACGCCACCGCCGTGCGCCTGTGGCAGCGCCACGGTTTCCAGATTGTCGGCCAGGTGCCGGGCGCGTTCCGCCATGCCGTGCACGGACCCACCGATGTTTACGTGATGCACCGGGAACTATGACCAGCACAAGCACGAATAGCGGCATCGGCGAGAACGACTTTGTCCTCGATCCCGAAGACAACGCACGCCTCGCGAATCTCTGTGGTCCGTTCGACGAGCATCTACGCCAGATCGAGCTACGCCTGGGCGTGGAGATCAACCATCGCGGCAATATTTTTCAGGTGCTTGGTGAACCCGCCGTCATCAGGGCAGCGGAAAAAGTACTGCGCGCGCTGTACATAGCCACCGAAGATGAATCGCTGACCGGCGCCAAGATCAACCTGCACCTGGCCGAATCGGGCATCGATGCGATCACCGACGCATCGACCGAAAGCACGCAAGAAGTCGCCATTCGCGTGAAGCGTGGCGTGATCAAGGGCCGCGGCACCAACCAGACCCGTTACCTGCACGCCATCGCCACCCATGACATCAACTTCGGCATCGGCCCGGCCGGCACCGGCAAGACCTATCTCGCCGTCGCCAGTGCCGTGGAAGCTCTGGAAGCCAATCGCGTGCAGCGCCTGCTGCTGGTGCGCCCCGCGGTGGAGGCTGGTGAAAAACTCGGCTTCCTGCCCGGCGATCTCTCGCAAAAGGTCGATCCGTATCTGCGTCCGTTGTACGACGCGCTGTACGAAATGCTCGGCTTCGAAAAAGTCGCCAAACTGATCGAACGCAACGTCATCGAGATCGCACCACTGGCGTATATGCGCGGGCGCACGCTCAACGATTCCTACGTGATTCTCGACGAAGCACAGAACACGACCGTCGAGCAGATGAAGATGTTCCTGACCCGCATCGGTTTCGGCACCGTGGCCGTGATCACCGGCGATGTGACTCAGGTCGACCTGCCCCGCCACGTCCGTTCCGGCCTGCGCCAGGCGACGGAAGTACTGCGCGATGTCAGCGGCATCAGCTTCACTTTTTTCACCTCGCGCGACGTCGTGCGTCATCCGCTGGTAGCGAAAATTGTGCGGGCCTATGAAGCATTCGAGGACACTGGCGATACCCAGTCAGGTCTTGGCCACGGCAAGATGTCGGGCAATACGGACTGAGCCGCCGTGCCTGAAAGGCCATCATCATGACTCATGGCAGCAGCAAGGCTTCCACACATTCCGTCGTCGCCATCGGCTATGCGCTGCCGCGATCAGGCCTGCCCGCTGCCATCAGTTTTCGGCAATGGGTGGATGCGGCGCTGCGCGGAGCGAAATATCGCAAGCCCGCGGAGCTGGCCATCCGCATTGTCGATAGCGATGAGGGGCGCGCACTCAATCGCGATTACCGCGGCAAGGACTATGCGACCAACGTACTGTCCTTCCCCGCGGAGCTGCCACCGGAATTCAAGTTGCCGCTGCTCGGCGATCTGGCCATATGTGCCCCGGTGGTTCTGCGGGAAGCCGCGGAACAAAACAAGCTGCCACGCGATCACTGGGCGCATATGACCATCCACGGTGTGCTGCACCTGCTTGGCTACGATCACATCAAGAGCAGCGAAGCCGAGGTGATGGAGGCACTGGAAACACGGATCCTGGCCGGCCTCGGCATTGCCGATCCGTACCGGTAGGTGCGCCCGCTTTGGAGAAACTTGCGTAGTCTGTTACACCACACCGTCATCCGCACATCAACGCCACTGCGCTGAATCGTCACGAATTTTCCGTTAAACTCGATTTACCGTCCCGTTAGCGGGCAGCACCCACGCGATAAATGAACGACGACCCTGGCAGTACCAGCGGCCCGGCGCACCGTAGTTGGTGGGACCGACTGGGCCATATGTTTTCCGGCGAACCACGCAACCGCGTCGAATTGATCGAGGAGTTGCGCGCCGCCCAGACCAACGGACTGCTATCCGTCGACACCCTGACCATGGTCGAGGGTGCCATCAAGGTCACCGAGCTGAGCGTCGACGATGTCATGGTCCCGCGCGCGCAGATCGTGATGCTCGCTGCCGAATCGTCGCTCTCGGACATGTTGGCCGTGGTGGTGAAATCCGGCCACTCGCGCTTTCCCGTGCATGGCGAGGACAAGGACGACATCCTCGGCATCCTGCTGGCCAAGGATCTGCTGAAATTCTTTGGCGATGCCAGTCAGTTCGACATCCTCACGATCCTCCGCCCGGCCGTGCTGATTCCCGAATCGATGCGGCTCAACGTGTTGCTGGCCGAGTTCCGACTCACCCGCAATCATATGGCCGTGGTGATGGACGAATACGGTGGTGTGGCTGGCCTGATCACCATTGAGGACGTGCTCGAACAAATCGTCGGCGAGATCGACGACGAGCACGACGACGACGAACCCGAATTGATGCACGAACAGCCCGGCGGCGACTGGATCGTCAGCGCGCTGACGCCTATTGCCGACTTCAACGAAAACACCGGCGCCGATTTTTCCGACGAGGAATATGACACCGTCGGCGGCATGGTCACTTCGGAATTTGGCCACCTACCTGAAGTTGGTGAGGAAGTGGTCATCGGGATTTATCTGTTCCACGTCACCGAAGCAGATGATCGCCGCGTGCAGGCGTTTCGCGTGCTGCGACAAGGCAAGGATTGAAACGGCAGCGGTTTCCGTTTCTTGATCGAACGGGCGCGTCTTTCGATTCCACCTCGACATCAGAAATGGCGAAAATCATCACTCCAATCCTTGCCTACTTCGGCCGGCCCCCATGCATCTCATGAATCGACTTTTGCCGCTCATACTGGTTTTTGTCGGCCTGCTTTTAGTCGACAGCATGTCCGCGGCCGATGCCAGCGTCGCCAATGCACCGGGCACGAATCTGGAAGTCTCACTGATCAGCTATGGCCCTGGCGAAACCTACTGGGAACGCTTTGGTCACGATGCGATTGAAGTGCGTGACACCGTTCCCGGCGAGTCGGTCGACTTCAACTATGGTGTGTTCGATTTCAACGAGTCGAACTTCTTCGTCAATTTCGCACGCGGCCATATGCATTACCTGATGGACGCCGAATACAGCGCACCCGAGCAGGCCAGCTACACGCAGGACGGCCGTTCGGTCACACGCCAGCGTCTTGCGTTCACGCCGCAACAGGCCAGTGCGCTGCGCGACTTTCTACTGTGGAACCTGCGCCCGGAAAACGCCGGCTACAACTACGACTACTACGCCGACAACTGCACCACCCGCGTGCGCGATGCGCTGGACAAGATTCTTGGTGGCGCGTTGAAAACACAACTGATGGCGCGGCCCGGCGGCATGACGTTTCGCCAGCAGACCGCTCGCCTGATGAGTGCCCAGCCATGGCTGATGTTGGTGCTCGATCTGGGCCTCGGACCGTATGCCGACGAGCCGCTCAACGCCTGGCAGGAAAGCTTTCTGCCCATGGTGCTGCAGGAACAACTGCGCACGGTGCGGATCGACAACGGCCATGACGGTACGCAACCGCTGGTGCAGAGCGAGCAACTCATCTCGCCCAATCGGCTGGACGTGCCACCAGTTAACGCCCCCGATCTGCGACTTCCGCTGGCAGCAGCCGGCCTGTTCCTCGCTGTAGTGATCCTGCTGACGCGACGCTGGTGGCCCATCGGCTACGCCCTGCTGAGCTCGCTGTACCTGTTCGCAGCCGGTGTCGTCGGCATCCTGCTGCTGGTGCTGTGGACACTGACCACTCACCACTCCGCATGGGCCAACGCCAACCTGTTTTTGTTCAATCCGTTCGCATTTCTACTGCTACCCACCGTATGGCGTGCACGTCGTGGCAGCGCGCCTCCGCGTTTCATCGAAATATTGCTGCCGTTGCAACTGCTGGCGATGCTGGCCGCCCTGCTACTGCATCTGTTACCCGGTGTCGTACAACAGAATCAGCCATGGCTATTGTTCGCGCTACCCTGCTGGCTGGTGCTGGCATGGAGCCTGCGGCAGAAGGCACGTCTTTCTGCATAGCGCGCACTGCAATTGCCCTGTCTTCGGACGCGGGGCATCATGTTTGACATGAACCTGACAACACCAGCCCAGCCCGCACCACTCGTCACCGACAGGAAAATGGTGGTCAACTGCATCGCCTATCGGAAGGATGGCAGCCGAATCGGCGACATCGCTCTTGAGGCCATAAGCGATGTGCTGACCGAGTCGGACACTTTCGTATGGGTCGGACTGCATGAGCCAGACGAAGAATTACTGCTGAAGCTGCAGCAAGAATTCGGCCTGCATGATCTGGCGATCGAGGATGCGCATACGGCGCATCAGCGCACCAAGATCGAAACCTATGGCGACTCGTTGTTCGTCGTGGTGCAGACGGCGCAACTCGTCGAAGGACAACTCGCGCTGGGCGAAACCCACATTTTTCTCGGCCCCCGTTATCTGGTCAGCGTGCGCCACGGCGCATCGCTTTCCTACGCGCCAGCACGGCGCGCTTGCGAACATACGCCCGAGCTGATGGCGCATGGCCCGAGTTACGCGCTCTACAGCATCCTGGATTTCATCGTCGACAACCTGCTGCCCATCGTGCGCGAGTTCCGTGAAGAATTGCAGCAGCTGGAAAAAGACATCTTCGCCGAGACGTTCAAGCGCAGCACGGTGCGGCGGCTTTATGACATGCAACGTGACTTGATGACGCTGCGCCTTGCCGTGGCACCCATGCAGGACGTCATCAGCCAGCTGACACGGCTGCATGCGAATCTGATACCAAAGGAACTGCGCGCGTATTTCCGCGACGTCTACGATCACGTATTCCGCGTCAACGAATCGATCAGCGCCATGCGCGAAATGCTCGCCGCCGCCATCAACGTCAACCTTTCCCTGGTCACCTACGGCCAGAACGAAGTCATGAAAAAACTCGCCGGCTGGGCCGCCATGCTGGCTGCCCCCACCCTGCTCACCAGCTGGTACGGCATGAACTTCACCCACATGCCCGAACTCGCCCAACCATGGGCTTACCCCGCCGTCATCGTCGTCATGCTCATAGTCGTCGGCGGACTTTTTGTTGCACTCAAACGGGCGAAGTGGCTATAACGTCGCTATCTATATACAAAGGCGAGCAACGAAAACGGCGACCCTTGGCCGTCGTTTTCATGGGGTTCGACCGAATCAGTTCGATGGCGCCTTGGGTGCATCCTTCGCCGTCCATTGCTTGAGCCACGCGTTGACAGCATCGTGCCACTGCACGCTGTTATGCGGCTTCAGCACCCAGTGGTTCTCGTCCGGAAAGGTCAGCAGTTCGCTGGGGATACCGCGACGCTGCAATGCAGTGAATGCTCCCAGACCTTGCGTGATAGGAATGCGGAAATCGTCACCGCTGTGCACGATCAACATCGGTACGCGCCAGTCCTTGACGTGATTGACCGGATTGAATTTCTCGTAGTTCTGCGGCTGGTCGAATGGCGTGCCGCCGTTTTCCTTTTCCTCGAACCACAGCTCCTCGGTGTCGTAGTACATCGCGCGCGCATCGAACACGCCATCATGATCCACCAGGCACTTCCACGGCTGATTCCACACCCCGGCGATCCAGTAGGTCATATAGCCGCCGTAGCTCGCGCCGAGTGCACAGGCACGATCGCCATCGAGGAAACTGTATTTATCCAATGCAGCCTTCCAGCCGAGTTTCAAATCCTCCAGCGGCTTGCCACCCCAGTCGCCCGAGATCGCATCAGTAAACGCCTGGCCGTAACCGGTGGAACCATGGAAGTTGATCGTTACCACCGCAAAGCCCTGCCCAGCGTAAGTCTGCGGGTTCCAACGATAGCTCCACTCATTGCTCATCGCACCTTGCGGGCCACCATGAATGATGAAAGCCACCGGATAGGTCTTTCCCGGCTGATAATCGACCGGCTTTACCACGTAACCCTGTACCGTCTCGTTGTTCCAGCCCGCAAACTTGAAGAACTCGAAATCACCGACCTTGGCATTTTTCAGACCCTCCGCATTGAAGTGTGTGACCTGCTTCGAATGCGCCCCCGTTGCCGATGCCAGATACAAGTCGACTGGCCGCTTCAGGTCATCGCTAGCCATTAGCAACTTGCCTGCGGCCAACGAATAACCTTCTACCGCGCCGTCACCAGACAGTCGCGTGACTTCACCATTGGACGTACTGATCGCGAACAGTGGATGCTGACCTTCAGCATCGGTCGTGGCATACAGCATTTTGCCATCAGGGGAAATCGTCATGCCTCCCGGCGAGCGATCCCAGCGCGGATCAACCTCATGCTTCGCTCCCGTCGCCAGATCCAGCGCCATGATCGCAAAGCGATCGGCCTCGAAGCCGGGCGTCTTCATGGCCAGGTAGTAAAGCGTCTTGCCGTCAGGCGAAGGCACCGGATACGCATCCCACGCCTTGTTATCCGCGGTAAGATTTTTCGGCGCGGACGAACCCTCCACCGGCACGCGATAAACGTCGAAATTGGTCGACCACGGCTCGCTGTTGCCCGCGATGCGCACATCGAAATAGACGCTCTCACCGTCCGGAGAAAAAGAGAACTCGCTCTCATCACCGAACGGCTTGCTCGGAATGTCCCCATCGATGCCACGGCTCAGTAACGTCGGCTCGGCAGGCAGTTGTCCGCTGCCATCAAAGCTGGCGACAAACAGCTGATTACGCCGACCGTTGGCCCATGTATCCCAATGCCGCACGAACAGCTTGGTGTAAAGCGTGCCGCTGGCCTTGTCCTTGTCACGCGCGTCAACACGCTCCTTTGTACATGTCAGCGTGGCGCAATCTGTAAACACCTCATACGACAACAGCACACGCTTACCATCTGGCGACAGCTTGTACGCGCCCAGATCCAGCGGTGCGTGACTCACCTGCACCGGGTTGGCGTGGGCCGACAGATTCAAGCCACTTTTGCCGCCAAGGTCCACCCGCCAAAGCTGAGCCACGCCGCCCACCGGTGCCACGTAATAGAGACTGCGCCCGTCTGCCGACCAGCGCGCCGAGCTCGCCTTGTCGAGCACCTTCACCGGTTTAACATTACCCGCCGAATGATCAGCAAGATCCAGCACATAAACCGCGTTCACACCCTTGTTCGCCGCATAGTCCGTACTGCGCACCCCAAACGCCGCATATCGCCCATCCGGCGAGAGCTGCGGATCACTCACCCGATCCATCATCACCAAGTCGCGAATGTTGAAGGGGTGTGGCCCCTGCATCTTGACGAAGCTGGTATCCACCACATCGCCCGCCATCGCAGGCGTCGCCAGCAGCGCCAGCAGCAGCGCGGCAATCAAAGGTTTCATCGTGATTTTCCCGGTTGAGTCAAACCATCACGGTAAGCGCCAAGCAATCCTCAGGCAAGCTCGGTACGCGGCAGGCCCGTAGTGCGCGATGCTTTTCTCCACGCCTGCAAAGGCATTGGCAAAGGCATCACGCATAGGGTGCGCTCCTACAAAATGGATTCCGGGTTGTGAGCTCGGTGCGGCTGGCTTCGTCCAACCCAATCAGGCACAAACCTGCTGCGCCGACCCACGCGACATCGTATATTTCGTCATCATCTGTCCATCGCCATCGAAGCCACGCCATGTCACGCTGAAAAGCCGCCGTCCTCCATCTGTCGATCAGTCTGATCCTCGCGGCGATCGTCGCCGCCCTGCTGTACATGCTGTGATTCCCGCCACCGTACTTCGTTGCTGCAGGTGCCAGTAGCCTGATCCCGTTGCTGATGGGCGTCGATATCGCCTTCGGTCCGCTGTTGACCCTGCTGGTGATGAGCCCGGGTAAAGCCAAACGGCTGTGAAGGCTGGATCTGTCGATCATCGTAATTCTGCAAATGGTGGCCTTCGGCTATGGCTTCCACGTCATCTGCCAGGCACAGCCAGTGTTCATCGTGGGCGAAGTCGATCGGCTGGTGGTGGCAGCCGATCAGCTGAGCGACGCCGACCTTGCCAAGGACCGCCGCCCGGAATACCGCAACCGCTCCTAGCGTGGACCACGACTAGTAGTAGGTGCGTTGTCGCCGAGAGGAAGCCGCACTTTCGATGTGCTGGCGCAAGCCATGTCCGGCGGCAAGGACGTCGACCAGTTGCCCGAGTTCTACGTACCTTACGAATAAGTGGCAGGCGACCTGATGAAACATGCCCTGCCGATGGAGCGGTTGAAACCAGCGAATGCCGGGCAGAAAAAAGCAGCTGACACAACTGCAGCAGGCCTTTGCCTCACGCGGGCAGGTCTTGCAGTTCCTGCCGCTGCAGCAGCAGAACGCCGATTACACAGCCGTCTTCTCAACTGATCAACAGCAACCGATCCTCGTGTTGTCAATCGCCCCATGGATTGGCCGCCAAAAGTGACGTGTCACGTCACTTGATGACATTTATTTACCGGCAGCGATGACATCACGAGACGTGTTAGACAAATCCTCAAATTCGGCGGGCTTATCGCTTGCTGCCTTGTGTGCGCACGCGCAAAATTCCGCAACCCGCCACGCACAAATACCGGCCGGGTGCAGAGATGGCACGTGCCGTGCTTGATCTGCCATGAGCTTCCTGGTCGTCACTGACCACAAGTATGGGGTCCGATCCTGCCTAGGGGGATGGGGGACCGGGGCTTAGGGGGCATCACTACGGTTAGCTAACCAACACACAAGGAACCACCATGAAGAGCATGCAGAAAGGCTTTACCCTGATCGAACTGATGATCGTGGTTGCGATCATCGCGATCCTGGCCGCCATCGCGATCCCGGCGTACCAGACCTATATCACCAAGACCCAGTTCGCCGAGTCGCAGACCGTCGCCGACGGTCTGAAGACGCCAATTGTCGAGTATTTCAATCAGACGGGTGCCTGCCCGGTGGTTGGGGGTACTGCCGTAACCAGTGGCGGCCTGGCGTCCACCGGAGCCAGCTATGCGGGCAAATATGTGGCTAGCGCTACTGTCGGCGCCAGTGTCGCCGCGGGTACGCTCTGTCCGATCACCGTCACGTTCAAGGCCGCCGGCTCGGTGTCCCAGCCGCTCGGTGGCTACACCGTGGTGTTCAACGGCACCAACAATGGTGGCACGTTCACTTGGAGCTGCGTGCCCGCGGCAGCGATCCTTCCGAAGTACACCCCGGCGACCTGCCATTAATCCTTGGCCGTACCGGTAACATTGCAATCAAGGCCCCTCTTCTTTAGAGGGGCCTTTCTTTGGCCCATGCTTCACGTAGACGCGCATGCTTCAATGGCTTGGAGCTTGCTTCACCCAAGATATGCAAGGGGGAGCATCCATGAAACACTCACGCGGATTCACGCTGATCGAATTGATGACCGTGGTCGCGGTCATCGCGATCCTGGCCAGCCTGGCGATCACGGCGTATGCCCGTTCCATCGCCAAGTCGCAGTTGAGCGAGGCGTTCACCCTCGCCGACGGCCTGAAGAGCGACGTGACGACTTACTACAATCAGAACGGCTCGTGTCCGATCATTGGCAGCGCCTCCGGCGTTGACCTGGCCAGCAACACTACCAGCTACTCGGGCCTCTACGTCACCAGCACCGATGTCAACACCGTCGGCGGCAGTTGCGTGATCACGGCGCACATGCGCAACAACACCGTGTCCGAGCAACTGCGTGGCACACAAGTAGCATTCACGATGAACTCTGCCGGCGGCAGCACGCAGTGGGTCTGCAGCAGCGATGCGCCGGTGATGTACCTGCCGCAAACCTGCCAGTGACAGGTGGCGTTTCGGGCATACTGCGCCGTTCCTCCAGCCTGCGATGACCCCATGACGTTGACCTACCGCTGGCTGTGGCTGGCCGCCCTGTTGGCGCTCTGCGCTGCGCTGTACTGGCCCGGTCTCCACGGGCCGTTCCTGTTCGACGACTTTCCCAATCTGGCAGCTCTGGCCAGCATCGATCACGTAGCGAGCTTGCGCGACCTGGGCATCTACCTGTCGCAGCCGCGCAACTTCCCCGGACGCCCGCTGGCGATGCTCAGCTTCCTGCCGCAGAAGGCATCTTGGCCGGATCATCCCTTCCCCTTCAAGCTGGTCAATCTCGGCATTCATCTGCTGTGCGGGGTGTTGGTGTATCGGCTGACCGCCGTGCTGGCGCGACACTACGCCGGTGGCCACGATCGCGACCCGGCAGCGATAACCACCGCAACCAACCTCGCCGCACTGCTGGCCACTGCAGCGTGGTTGTTGAACCCCATCCAGATTTCGGGCGTATTGCTGGTCGTACAACGCATGACACTGCTGATGGCGCTGTTCGTGCTGCTCGGGCTGCTGGCCTATTTGAAAGGCCTGCTGGACGAACACACGAGTGCGCCGCGCCGCGCCGCATGGATGGCGCTGGGCCTGGGCGTGTGTACGATGCTGGCTTTTCTCAGCAAGGAAAATGGCATCCTGTTGCCGCTGTACGCGCTGGTGCTGGATGCCACCATGCTGCACACGCAGGTGACACGGTTGCCGCAGCGGCTGCAATGGTGGCGACGGCTGTTGCTCTGGCCAGCTGCGCTGTTTGTGTTTGGCTACTTGCTGATCAATATCCCGCAGTTCGCCCTGGGCAGCGAGAACCGCGATTTTACACTGGGTCAGCGGCTGCTCACCGAACCGCGCATCCTGCTCGATTACCTGGGCGATATCTTTTTGCCACGCTTCGGCGTTTACGGGCTGTACCACGATAGCTTCACTATTTCCCGTCATCTGTTGTCACCGTGGACAACACTCCCTGCCATGGCTTGTATGCTGGGCGCTGCGCTCGTCGCCTTCGTGGAGCGAAAGCGGCGGCCGTTGCTGGCGCTGGCAATACTCTGGTACTTGGGGGGGCAGGTCATCGAAAGCAGTACCGTTATGCTGGAGCTGTACTTCGAGCACCGCAACTACGTACCGATCATCGGGCCGTTCATCGCCATCGCCATCGGGCTTACGGGCGTGCGCGAGCCCACGTTGCGCAAGCGCCTGCTGGGCGTAGCTGCCTTGTGGCTGGCGGCGTCCGCTTTCACCACTGCGCTCAGCGCCCGGGTCTACGACTCCGAGGACCATCTCGCCATGGTGTGGGCTGCAAACCAGCCCGACTCCATCCGGGCGCAGACCATGCTGGTCGATCGCCTGTATCAGCACGGCCAGCTGACCATGGCGGCGGCAACCGTTGATACCATTCTCGCGAAATATTCCGACAACACTGGCCTGGTCGAAAACCAGATCTACCTGAAATGCGTGCTGGGCACGTTGTCACCTGACGACATGCGAGAATCGACGACCCTTTTACGTGCAGCCCCCTACGACAGCAGCGGATTCGCCAATATCAAGAATTTGCGGATACTCGCCGATGCCCATCGTTGCACCGCGCTGAATGCCACAAGCTGGCAAGGCCTGGTTCATGCGCTGCTGGACAACCCCAGCTATGCCAACGGTATAGCCAATGGGTTTCTGCATTACCAACTCTATGAATTGGCTCTGGCCCACGGCAATCTGGATGAGGTCATCCGGCAGCTTGAAGCGGCCTATGCAAAGGATCCGGATGCAGAGATACCACGCCTGCAAGCCAAACATCTGGCCAGCGCCGGGCTCTATGACCAGGCTATCGAGACGTTGCAAAACACTGACTACCATCGATTGCCACTGCTTCGCCGACTTTTGGTCAACGACCGCGCCATCAATGCCGATGCAATTAAGGTGCTCAGGCAACAACAAGCAGCAAAGACCATGGGGAAAGGCACGGGATCGGGATAAGTTTGACCGGCACGCTACTGCTTGAACTACAGTTGCCGACGGCAAAGCGCTTCCGCTCTGTCATCCCTCGAGCCATGGAGTCCTGCTCATGAATGCACAACGAGGCATATCCGCCATCACGATCATCGTGTTGATCCTCGCGCTGGCGGTGGTGGCCGCCATCGCAATTCCCGCCTGGCGCGGTCACCAGGCCAGCAATCGCATCGCAGACGCACTCAAGGTCACCGACGCGGCCAAGGTGGTGGTAATGGAGTCGGCCACCGTGCATGGCGGGCTGGCCCACATCCAGGCCGGCGAGCTGAACTACAGCCCGGCAGCAACGGCCGGCCCGTACGTGGCGCACGTCGCGATTGCCGCCGATGGGCGCATCACCCTGACCACCCGGGACACCGGCGCCACGCCGGACCCGGTACTGCTGCTGAGCCCTTCGGAAAACGCTGGTAACAACAACGCCGCACCGATCAGCTGGAGCTGCAGCGTGGTGGCTGGCGACCCCGACCTGGTTCCAGCCAGCTGCCGTACAACGCTGCCAGCAACAGCACCAGCGACCTCGATCGCACCGACCAGCGCAGCAACAGCGGCCGCAGTGTCGCCCGCCCATTCGTCTTGAACACGACCGTCACGCAACGGCCGATGAAGATTGCCTGCCACATGACGGCACCTTGGGCACGACGTTCGCGTCGTCGACTGCCCGCGTGCGCTGCATCGATGGCCCGGTCATGCGCCACTCGGTGACGGGTTTCACCGGATGATCCCCATATACCTTCGCCGCCATGCGGGTGCGGGGCTGCTTGTTGTCGCGCTGCTGCTGGTGACCGCGATTTACTGGCCCGGTCTCAGCGGCAGCTGGCTGTTCGACGACTACCCCAACATCGTAGACAACCATGGCGTACAACCCAGTGAAGTGAGCATTCCGGCGCTGGTGCGTGCCACGCTGTCGTCGCCCGCCAGTGATTTCAAGCGACCGCTGGCCTCGCTCAGTTTCGCTGCCAACTACCTCACCAGCGGGCTTGATCCGTACGCGATGAAGCTGACCAACCTGGTCATCCATCTGCTGAATGGACTGCTGGTGTTTGTGCTGGCGCGGCTGTTGCTGCGGTCGGTTGTTGTAGGAGCGCACCCTGTGCGCGATAGCTCTTTGCCAATGTGTGAACAGGAGCCTTCGCGCACAGGGTACGCTCCTACCGAGCAAGAGCGCCACACCGGCATCATCGCTGCGCTGATCGCCGCTGGCTGGATGCTGCTGCCGATCAACCTCACGGCGGTGCTCTACGTGGTGCAGCGCATGGAGAGCATGGCGAACCTGTTCGTGCTGCTTGGCCTGATCGGCTATGTGATCGGGCGCCGGCGTATGCTGGCGGCATCCACTTTGCTGCCTGACCATCGCGCCGGATTGCGGTGGGGTCGTTTTTCTCCCGACGCACGCGGTTTCGCCCTGTGCCTGCTCAGTATCACGCTGCCCACGGCGTTTGGTCTGCTGGCCAAGGAAACCGCGGTGATGCTGCCGCTGTATGCGTTGCTGGTGGAGTGGATGCTGTTCCGCTTCCGCACATCGTCAGGCAAACGTGACTGGCGGATTTTCGGCAGTTTCGTGGTTGTGCTGGTGCTGCCGATGCTGATCGGCCTTGGCTGGTTGCTGCCCGGCCTGCTGAAACCGCAAGCCTGGGCCACCCGCGATTTCACGCTGGGCACGCGCCTGCTCAGCGAGACACGCATCGTGGTCGACTACATTCGCTGGACCCTGCTGCCGACGCCGGATGCGCTGTCGTTCTATCACGATGATTTCCGCATCTCGACCGGACTGCTGGCGCCGTGGAGCACGCTGGCCAGCCTGTTCCTGCTGATCGCGCTGGTGGCACTGATGCTGTGGCTGCGCACACGCCGTCCGCTGGCCGCGCTGGGCATCGCGCTGTTCCTTGGCTGCCAACTGCTGACCGGCACGATCCTGCAGCTGGAACTGATCTACGAGCATCGGAACTACTTCGCCAGTTTCGGCCTGCTGCTGGCGATCTTGCCCCTGCTGGCCGTGCCACGATCGTTTCGCGTTGCGTGGCTTCGATACGTGTTGCTGGCGGGACACGTGTTGTTGGCGGGACTGCTGCTGCATTGGACCACACTGACCGCGATGACGGCATATGCCTGGGGTGATCCGTTGCGACTGGCAAAGGATCTGGCGGCACGCGCACCCGATTCGCCACGCGCCCAATATGAACTGGGCCGCACGTACATCATCTATTCGCACTACGACCCTGCTTCGCCGTACACGCATTTGGCTTATGCGCCACTGGAAAAGGCCGCGAATTTCCCCGAGTCTTCGATCCTGCCCCAGCAGGCTCTGATCTTCATGAATTCACGCATGGGGCTCCCACTGAAGGCGCAGTGGTGGGACAGCATGATCGCCAAGCTCAAAGCGCGAAAGCCCGGCGTGCAAGACGAAAGCTCGCTGGCCGCGCTGACGCAATGCTCTCGGGATGGCGCCTGCCCAATGCTCACTGATCGCATGATGCAAGCCTTCGAGGCTGCGCTGGGTCACCCCATGCCCAGCGCGCGCCTGCAAGCCACCTACGGCGACTACGCATGGAACGTGTTGGGCAACCACGCCCTAGGCCTTCGCATGACCGAAAGTGCCGTGAACGACGCTCCGAACGAGCCAGCCTATCGCGTCACGCTGGTGCGCATGCTACTAGCATCGAGTCGCCACGATGCCGCGATGCGCCAAATTCAAGAGCTGCAGCGTCTCAATATAGGAGGACGTCTGAACGGCAATATCCGTGAATTCCGCAAGCAAATCGACGCAACTACCAAATCCAATGAATAGCACACGCGTCATCGACGCGGCTCGAGCGTGGCGTTTTCGCACTGGTAAAATCACAATATGAATTCACCTGATCAACCTGCCCGTCACGAAGACCCGCACCTACGGTTCGCGTTCGGTCGAAACTGGAAATCCTTTCTCACGACGCTCGACGAGCACCGAATCGATGAGGCGCGGGCCAGATTGTGCGAGTCGCTCGGCAGAGATGACTTGCATGGCGTTCGTGCGCTGGACATCGGTTCGGGCAGCGGGCTGTCGAGTCTGGTGATGCACCAACTTGGAGCCGATGTCGTGTCCTTCGATTTTGACGCCGATTCGGTCGCATGCACGGAAGAACTACGCAGGCGCTATGCCTCCCGCGCAACGAATTGGCGAATCATGCGAGGCTCAGCGCTGGATCCCGTATTCATGGCCGGGCTGGATCAATTTGATTTGGTGTACAGCTGGGGCGTCCTGCACCACACGGGAGCCATGTGGCCCGCCATCGAACTGGCCCAATCGCGCGTAGCGCAACACGGCACTTTGCTCCTCGCGCTATACAACGATCAGGGTTTGCGCTCGAAGGCTTGGCACGCAATAAAGCGTCTCTATTGCAGCGGCCCCCCCGGACGTTGGCTGGTTGGAGCCGCGTTCTACCCGCTATTTTCCATGTACGCCCTATGGCAAGACTTGCGGAATTTCCACGTGCCGGGCACCCATGCACGGCAATATGTGCGAAAGCGCGGCATGTCGCTCTTTCACGACTGGCGAGATTGGCTGGGCGGATACCCATTTGAGGTTGCAAAACCGGAAGATGTCGTGCGCAGATTGACTACCGATAGATTCGAGTTGCAACGCCAGACCCTCACGCTCGGGTTGGGCTGCAACGAATTTATATTCGCGCTGCCTGCACGTAAAGGACGTCTCGACCGTCCATGAAAGGCCCCATAGCACGCGGCACCATCCGCACAACCTTCATATTGGGTTTGTACACGCTGATTCAGGCCGGTACGTTGCTGTTGGTTGCGAGGATGCTGGGGCCGCACCAGTTCGGTGCGTTCGCCGGCGTCGCCTCGCTGGCCGTACTCCTTGGAACTGTTTCGACCTTCGGCACTCATATCGTGCTGCTAAGCGAGGTCTGCAAGGAGCCGTTGCGCCGCGACCAAGTGCTGGCCTACGCGATCCCCACAATACTTTTGTGCGGCGGTGTGTTGCTGGCCATTTATCTCGCTGTTTGCGCGCTGGTGCTGCGCGTTGCCGAGATACCCTGGATGGTGCTATTGGCCATCGGTATCACCGAAATATGGCTGCAGGCGTTGTTTCGCCTTGCCGTATCCGAACATCAGGGACTTGGACGCATTGCCCGTTCGCAACTGCTGAAGACCCTACCAATGGTGCTGCGCCTCGCCGCCGCCGCTGGCGTATTCATGACGCACCCCTCGGATCCTCTGCTTGCCTATGGCTACGCGTACCCGGCGGTCTCGCTGCTGGCGCTCGTGCTGGCGGTGCGAACGTTTCCATCCGCGTGGCCGTCTCCGCGCAAATGGCGCCTTCCGGAAATCAGCGAATTGCGCAGCAACACCGGTTACGCCGCACTGAGCATTACCGCCAGCGGCCCGGCAGAACTCGACAAAACGATTGCCACCAAATTGTTGCCACTGTCGTCCGCCGGCTTGTACGCCGTCAGCACGCGTATCATTGCCGCCACCATGCTTCCGGTCAGCGCCATGACGGAGTCGGCGCTTCCTAGGTTGTTTCGCGAAGGCAACGAGAATCCGACGCGTACTGGTGCGCTACTGTTCTGGATCTTCAGTGCCACCCTTGTCTACAGCCTCGCCATCGCGATTGTCCTGTGGCTGGCTGCGCCGCTACTCGAATGGCTTTTTGGCGCCAAGTACCTTGGCCTCGACCACGCAGTCCGTTGGCTGTGTGTCGCCCTTCCCGGAATGGCTCTGCGCATGTCATTGGGCAATGTGCTTATGGCGCTGAGCCGGCCATGGGTTCGGGTGGGATTCGAAATCGTCGGCGTGGTTGTACTGATGATTGCAGCTGTCCCACTCACCGCTGGACACGGCGTGACAGGCATGGCCCTGGCATTGGCGTGCTCGGAGTGGTCGATGACAGCGATTGGTGGTGGTGCTCTGATATTGGAGTACTTCGCACCACGCCGTACGCGAGCGTAGCCAATTAAGAAGTAACCGCTCAGCCCACTTGAGCAACCCGGCCGCACCACGCATTCATCTATGTACTGCGCCATCATCGCGGCAACCGAGCAATTGAACAATACGGCTCCATGTCGTTCACGCGTCAACACCCAGGCGACTCCACTTGACTACCCACTACAACATCCAGGCCGCACCGCCCTCCATGAAGCAGTGGCTGCTGCTGTTCCTGCGCAACGTCGGAAACTTATTCTCGTTCGGCGGCAGATTTCCGGCCCCACAACTTATTTTGCAAGCTTGCTTCAGGCGTGCTCAAGGCAAGATCCAGGTTCGAGACTTCGACAGTGACCTGAACGTCGACCTCAGTTTGTCTGAACATATGCAGCGCCGGATCTTCTGGACCGGCTATTACAACCGAAGAATTGTCGTGCTCTTCAATCGCATGCTAAGGCCCGGCATGACCGTAATCGACGTGGGTGCGAACATCGGAGAGATTTCGATGATCGCTGCCAAACGCGTTGGCCATACCGGCCATGTCATCGCATTCGAGCCAATCGACGCAATCGCCGATGAGCTTGAAGCCAACGTCAAGCGTAACCGAATCCAGCAGATCGCCGTCGTGCGCGTGGGTCTATCTGACGTGCCCGCCGACAACGTACCGATTTTTGACTCTTGTGGCCAGGGTACGGCCAGTGACGAGCACCACGGACTTGGCAGCTTGTTCGGTGCTGCAACCGGCCAACCTCCACTGCAACGCATCCCCGTCACAACGCTGGATGCGTGGTTGGCCAAACATCCTATGGAGCGCATCGATCTGATCAAGATCGACATCGAGGGCGCCGAGTTGCCATGCCTCATGGGCGCGGAGCAGATTCTCCGACGATTCAAACCGGTACTCATCGTGGAAATCCAGGACACCACAGCAACGACGGCTGGCTATCGTGCCAAGGACATCCTGGCGTTCCTTTCGGGGCTGGATTACACCTTCGAGACAATTCATCACGGTGGCCGCCTAACGGCACTTAACGTCGACAATATCGAGGAATTCCAAAACGTCCTATGCACGCCGACAGAGGCGGCGCGCGAAGCCTGAGAGACTTGGGGAGGTCTCAATCACCAAGCGGGCGTTGCCGCCACGACCAAGAACCCCTTCCTGCCTCATTCATGTGGCAGCCAGTCGGTGCAGCAGCAATTCCCATTTGTTGCCGGACTTCGACACCGAGAAGCCACGCGCTCGATCAAGCAAAAATTCCGGATTGACGCGACGCTGTCCGCTCATGACTCGCTCGATCGCCGCCGCCATCGCGTCCGCATCCTCGACCGGCACCAGCTCACCCAAACGTCCATCCTGCAGAATTTCACGCGGCCCATGGGGGCAGTCGGTGGCAACAATCTGGCACTGACATGCGAGCGCCTCAACTAGGACGTTGCCGAAGCCTTCGTATCGCGATGGCATCACGAACACATCGGCGTCACGCATCGCGCGAAAGGGATCTGGCGCGTAGCCACACAACTGGATGCGATCCTGCAAGCCCAGCTCGGCGACAAGCCTGGTGAGCCTGGGGCGTTCCGCGCCATCACCCCAGATGGCAAGCTGCCACGAGCCGCGTACCCGCGCCATCGCGTTTACAAGAATGTCGAACCCTTTTTGAGGCGTCAGGCGGCCCACTGCCACGATCCGACACGGGCCGCCATTCTCCCTTTGCGCCCGCGGCAATCCAAGCTCAACGTCTGGAACGACCGGGTTGTAAAGCATCGCAACACGTCGCGGATCAAGCGCCTGCTCGCCTGTGAGCTCCGCGTGCACTCCTTCCGAAACCGCGACTACTGCATCAACACGTCGATGCACAAATCCCGCCGCACGGCCTCGCATGCTGAATCGCAATCTGTCCAAAATTCCGCCATCAGAATCCGTCACGGCATCCGTGACATCGACAGTGTGTATCCACTTTGCGCGACTGCTCGCTAGTCTAAGCGCGAGCCAGGTCAAAATGCCTACGTCCGGAAACGCTGTGACTATATGGGTCGGCTGCTCACGCTTGATCAGACGCACCAGCGAAGGGACGAACTGATACAAACCACGCGGCGCGAGTTCATCGACGGGCGCGAGCCCGAAGGCGCGCCCGAGCAACTCGCCCCGGCATTGGCGCAATGCGAGGCGACATTCGATCCCACGGGCGGAAAGGTGTTCCATCAGCATCAGACGGACGCGTTCAACTCCGCCGACCGCGATGTTTGGAAGAACAAATAGAACCTTCATGGCGACAACCCGAATTCCACACCGCCACCATTGTTGTTCGCACAGATTAATGTGTACGCGAGTCGGATCATGACGAACCTTCCACACATGCACCATCCAGTAAAGCGAGGTAGTGCGACGCAATGATCTGCGGGAGGTGGGCGTCGAGTACGGCCGGTGATCCGGGTGATAACTGCTTTAGTTCCGCGTCCATCTCATGTGCCAATGCCGCTACATCGCCAACAGGCACAAGGCGACCGTAGCGTCCACCATCGAGTATCTCGCGCGGACCATGCGGGCAATCGGTCGATACCACCGGAACTCCCAACGCCAATGCCTCCAGCAGGACATTCGGATAACCTTCCCAGCGGGAAGAAAGAATGTGCAACGAGGCATCGGCAAGCACACGATACGGATTGTCCATCGCCCCCATGAGCAAAACACGATCTGCCAGCCCGAGATCTCGCATCAGGTTTTCCAGATTCGCGCGCTGCTCGCCTTCCCCGACAATAATGAGGTAATGACTGTCGCGCAATGCGCTGGTTGCGTATGCCCGCAACAAGGTCGGGAAATCCTTCGCTTCGGTCAAGCGCCCCAGCGAGACCACGTACGGGGTTTTGTCCTGCATCAATGGCGGCAAGCCGACAGCCGCGAGCTGCCGCAACCGTTCGACATCAACCGGATTGCGTATGACATGGATACGATCATCTGCGAGGCCCAACCCACGCAGATCCCGCGCAACCCCAGATGACACGGCGACCAGCCCGGCGGCGTGCCTATAGAGCCAACGCATTGCCTGCCGTTTCAGGGCACTTTTCGTATTGACAAGGCTGGATGCTTCCCGCAAGACAACACGGGTACGAATGCGTGCCCGCATGCATGCCAACACTACCAGCAAATTCGTGCCTGTCATCGTGCTCAGCACGGCATGTGGTTTGACCGTGCTAATGAGCGATGCCAACTTGGGGAGTGCCTTCCATGCCAGTGCAAGGCCCTTGGGCGCATCACCGGCATCGATCAGCTCATGCAACGTCACCATATCTGGAACAAGCGGACGCAGTGGACCGCCGCCAAGCAGGGCAACCACGTGCACTTCCCGCCCTGCGGCCAGAAACGATCCAGCCAATTGCAGCAATACGCGCTCGCCACCACCTCGTTCGAGGCTCGGCAAGACAAGCAATATGCGATCAGCGCATGTAGTCACGCGGTCAACCGGCGCGCCAGCGCAGGTAGGCATAGGCCAACCACAGAGGCTGGGAATGATCGGCACGCCCTGCGCGGTGCTCACTCAACAGCGCCCGCAATCCCGCAGCATCCAGGACACCAATGTCTCCTGAATCCGTCATGGCCAGGAGGTCATCCCCCAACCAATGGCGTAGCCAGTGACTCACCGGCGAGGCGAATCCCTGCTTGCGACGATTCCAGATGAAGTCAGGCACGCGACCGCGCATGGCCGCCTGCAACAAGCGTTTTCCTCGCATTCCTGAGAAGTGCCATTGCCAAGGCAAGCGAATCGCAAATTCAAACAGCGCTCTGTCAAGGAAGGGGCTGCGGGCTTCGAGCGAATGCATCATCGTCGCGCGATCGACTTTCTGCAGAATGTCCTGAGGCAAATAGACCAGGCAATCCATCAGCAACATGTGCCTCAGTTCGTCCGGATCATCGGGCCATGGCCGATCGGGCATCGAGTTTCCTGCACCCAAGCCGGGCACCAGTTGCGCAAGCGTCTCCTTGCGAATGGCCGGCGGCCCTATATAGGTATCCCTGTCCTCGCGTGCCAGCCGTACGAAAAGATGCGCACGCTTCAAAATGCTACCGCTGTGATGCGCGTAAGGCTCAGGTGTTGCCAGCACGCCGCGCTCGACAATCGAACGCAACGAAGCCGGCAGCCTGTGATACCGCTGGCGCAGCAATCTGCCCGTGTATCGGGCATATCCACCGAAGATCTCGTCTGCGCCATCACCCGTCAGCACCACCTTGACGTGTCGAGCCGCTACCGAAGCAACCAATGCGCTGGGGACCAACGAGGAATCGCCAAATGGCTGGCCCATGCGACGGGGCAGTTCCATTGCAAGCGCTGCCGCCATATCCGGTTTGATTTCTTCAGCCGTGTGCAACGTTCCCAACTCGGCTGCCGCCCGCGCTGCGGGCGCGCGTTCGTCATAAGTCGGCTCGGCAAAGCCCGCGGTGAACGTTCGCAGCCGTCCAAAACCCGATTCCTGCGCAAGCGCACATACGGTCGTTGAATCGACGCCTCCGGAAAGGAACGCCCCGACTTCAACGTCGGACGCCAACTGGCGGCGGCGCACGCTCTGCGTCAACAGTTCGCGCACCTGCTCGGCCGCATCCTCGAAGCTGCCTGTCCAAGGCTCGATCGATGGCGCCCAATAGCGCTCTTGGACAATGGGCCCGTCTGCGCGCAACCGCATCGTGTGTGCCGGCAAAACCTCGCTGACGCCTGCGATACAGGTCGCTCCGGGCAGCGCGTAACCATAGCGGAAATAGTCCGCGATGCCCGCAGCATCTTCCGTGGCACTCACCTCCGGAGTCAGCACTTCCAATGCAGGCAATTCGGAGGCGCAGGCAAACGTTGCACCATGGCGCCAGTAATACAGGGGCTTTTTGCCGAAGCGATCTCTTGATAGCAATAAGTCGCCAGACGAGACATCGTGCAACACGAACGCCCACATGCCATCCAGACGCTCGACAAACCTTGCACCTTCCGTGACCAACCCGGCCAGCAACACTTCGGTGTCGCTGTCATCCCGAAAGTCCCAGCGCCCCGCCAACCGGGATCGCAGTTCCCGGTAGTTGTAGATCTCGCCGTTGAACACTAGGACCCAGCGCCCACTAGGGTCACGCATGGGTTGATGACCACCGTTGACGTCGATGATCGCCAGCCGCGTGTGTCCCGCCACGAAGTCGTCACCGGCAAAGCACCCGGTTTCATCGGGGCCGCGATGCTTGAGTCGTTGCAAGGCGGCATCCATGAGTTCGCGACGCTCAGCAGGCGGGACCGCTGGGGCCCTGAGAAACGCTATTCCGCACACGATGGGTGCCCTCTCCGGTCTGCTGCCAAGGCTGTCTGGAATAACGCCTCGTAACAACGCGCCGTATCCACCCACGTCCCGATCTGGATGCGTGCGGCCGCGCGTGCACGTGCACCGCGGCGGTGAAGTTCTGCGCGATCGGTAACCGCCTGATCCAGCGCAGCGGCCAATGCATCTGGGTCATCGACTGCGACCAGCCAGCCGGTATCACCGTTCTTGACCATTCCCTGCACACCCTCCAGATCGGTGGAAATGACGGGCAAACCGCCAGCCAAAGCTTCCACGACAACATTGGGTCGCCCCTCCGAACGACTGGAAAGGACGAACACATCCGCTTCGGAAATTCGTTTAGGCATGTCGGTCGCGGGCACGGTTCCGGCAAACGTGAAACAGGAAGACACGCCACGGGATGCCGCCAGAGCGAGCAGTGCTTCCCGTTCGGGCCCACCGCCGACGATGCATGCATGCATTTGCTCACGATGATGCGCACGCGCGACAGCCTCGATCAACACATCGAAGCCTTTCAGAGGAATCAGGTTGCCCACCGCCAGCACCCGCAAGCCAGCGTCGTCGGAGACGGCCCTGTTGATCTGGAAGAATGACTCATCGGCGCCATTGAGGCATGCATGGATGTCGGCAGTACGACTCGGGAATTGCGTACGCAGCTGCTCAGCCATCGCTTCCGAAACGCAAATCACGATTCGACTGTTGCGCACGGCCAAGCCGAGGATCATTCGGTCTAACCATGAACGTGTCGCGCGCGTTACGTCGCTGCCGCGCAACGTTGTGACTACGGGCTTCCTCCGCAAACGCCCGATGATGCCCGCCACGGCTCCACATACAGCCCAGTTGGCATGGATCAAATCCGTATCACCCGTGCGCAGCAAGCAGCGCCAAAACAGTCCGAATAGCAATCCCGGTAGCAGCAATACGTACCACGGCGCGCGCCGCAAGCCCGTAACGATTCCACCAGACTCCTGGGCCAACCTGCGCCACGCCCTGGGAGCGTAACGCACCGCATGAATGCGAATGCCCGTTGCCGCGCTATCGTCAAACGTCGCCTTCATGGGCTTCGAATCAGCGGGGCAGACCACATCTATAGCGCATTCGACTGACAAGCGTCGATAAAGACTTTGGACAAATACGCCAGCGGAACTACCCGCGTACAGCGGATATGACGTCGTCAATGCGAGCAGACGCATTTTTCTCATGACTGCATCACGCAAATCGACCTACGCATCGCGCCGATAGGTCAACGACGTAATCTGCTCCGAAATCAGGCCGATCAGGAAAATGATCACCGAGGCGCTCCACAGCGCAACACTGACCAGACTCAGACGATGGAATTCAAGAAAGGTATAAGCCCAATACGCCCAACCAAGTGCGAAGAACGCAACTGCGGTTGGTGCGAACAATTTCAGTGGTGCGTAAAGAGTCGCGATCTTGAAGATGATCAATAGGAAACGCAGTCCGTCGCGTATTGGCTTGATGTGGCTCTTGCCGATGCGCTGCGCGGCCTTGATCGGCACGTAGGCGACTGGATAGGCGCTGCGGAAGAAAGCCATGGTGCTGGTGGTAGGGTAACTGAAGCCATTCGGCAGCAGATGGATAAACTCACGGAACTTGTTTGCGCCCACGGCACGAAAGCCGGAGGTGAGGTCGAGCACGGGATGCCCGGTCATGCGGGTGGCCAGCCAGTTGTACAAGGTGTTGGCAATGCCGCGCCCCACCCCAGCCTGGCTGCCCCAGTCGCGGGCGCCAACTACCATGTCATAGCCTTGCTCCAGCTTTTCCAGCAGCCGGGCGATGTCGACCGTATCGTGCTGGCCGTCGCCATCCATGAACACCAGGATGTCACCAGTCGCGGCACGCGCGCCACGCTTGATCGCCGCGCCATTGCCCATGGAATAAGGCGATGACAGGCAGGTGACGCCGCTGCCCTGGCAGACGCCGCGAGTGTCGTCGGTGGAGCCGTCGTCGACCACGATGATCTCAGCTTCGGGGTGGGCAATGCGCAAGCGCGGCAACAGGGCTGCCAGCGCTGGCGCCTCGTTCTTGGCGGGCAGGATGATGCTGAGGCGATTCAACGGATTGGTTCCCTTTCTTCCCCAGATGATAGCGTGAAGCCTGCTGAAGCGTTAAGCCTAAGGAATGCAACTCGACAGGCAGAAAGCGCGCAGTATCCAAATCATCAGCGCCTTGCGGGGACGCCAAAGATCGGCTTTGACTGCACCAGCAACTGACGAACAGCCGCCAGCGCAGGCAGGAAAACATCGCACAAGTCACCGGTCGCATCCCTTGGGCTTCCCGCAAACGACAGACGGATGAGCCATCCAGCACGGGCGCTCGGCCGTATAAGTGTTCGAACGTAGGAAAGGGATGACCTGACGACCGAACTGCGGTAGATTCAATTACATACGTGCAAGGGGTCAGAAACCATGTCATCACAATTGCAGCCATCGCTAGTGGGGCTCTCTGGTATGGCCCGCCGGCTGGTTTCCGAGGGTATGTTGCCCGAGGCCGATGTGCGCAAGGCGATGGCCGACAGCGTCCAGAACAAGGCTACCTTCGCTTCCTGGCTACTCGATCACAATCTCGTCGAGAGTATTCAGCTCACACAGATCGCTTCGGCTGAGTTCGGCATGCCAATGATCGATGTGGCGTCGCTCAACCCAGCCAATATGCCGCTCGATCTGATCAGCGAGGCTTTGATCAGCAAACATCAGGCGTTGCCGCTGTTTCGCCGTGGCAAGCGGCTGTTTGTCGGCATTGCCGACCCCATGCAGTCGCATGCGCTGGATGAGATCAAGTTCCATTCCAACTGCATGGTCGAGCCGATCCTGGTCGAGCGCGGTTCGTTGATACGCGTAATCGAAAGCCTGCTCAACAATATGCGGGACACCATGCCCGATTTGGGCGGCGGCGATTTGGAAGGACTGGATTTAGAGGGTGGCGATGACGAAGCCGAACAAACGGGCATCGATGCGAATGCCAATGACGATGCTCCCGTTGTCAAGTTCATCAACAAGATTCTCGTGGACGCCATCCGTCGTGGTGCATCGGACATCCACTTCGAGCCGTTTGAGACGCAATATCGGGTTCGTCTACGCATGGACGGCATGCTCAAGGCTGTTGCCAGCCCACCGATGAAGATGGCCAACCGTATCTCGTCGCGCCTGAAAGTCATGGCACAACTGGATATCGCTGAAAAACGTGTGCCACAGGATGGCCGCATCAAGCTCAACCTGTCCAAGACGCGCGCAATCGATTTCCGCGTGAGCACCTTGCCGACGCTGTTCGGCGAGAAGATCGTGCTGCGTATCCTGGACGGTTCCTCTGCCAAGATCGGCATCGAGAAGCTGGGTTACGAGCCGGAACAGCAGAAACTTTATATCGACGCCATCCACAAACCCTACGGCATGGTGCTGGTTACTGGCCCGACCGGCTCAGGTAAGACGGTGTCGCTGTATACCGGGTTGAATATGCTCAACACGGCCGAGCGCAATATATCAACGGTGGAGGATCCGGTCGAAATCCGCGTCGAGGGCATCAACCAGGTTCAGCAAAACGTCAAACGTGGCATGACCTTCGCCAGCGCGTTGCGCTCGTTTCTGCGCCAGGATCCCGACGTGATCATGGTCGGCGAGATTCGTGATCTGGAGACCGCCGAGATCGCGATCAAGGCCGCGCAAACCGGCCACATGGTGCTGTCCACCCTGCACACTAATGATGCGGCGCAGACCATCGCGCGCCTGATGAACATGGGTATTGCGCCTTACAACATCACGTCCTCGGTCACCTTGATCATCGCGCAACGATTGGCGCGGCGCCTGCACGAGTGCAAGAAGCCTCAAGAACTGCCGCCCGAGGTCCTGCTCAAGGCCGGCTTTACCCAGGCCGATATTGATTCCGGTATGGTCATTTATCAAGCTGTCGGATGCGATGGCTGCAATGAAGGCTACAAAGGTCGGGTAGGTATCTACCAGGTGATGCCAATGCTTGAAGATATCCAGAAAATCGTGCTCAAGGGTGGCAACGCGCTGCAAATTGCCGAAGTGGCCAAAGCGGCGGGCATCAATGATCTGCGCGCGTCAGCGATGCTCAAAGTCAAAAATGGTTTTACAAGTCTCGCGGAAATTGATCGCGTGACCAAAGATTAAGCCGCAAACCGCCCCGAATGCTGCGATGAACTTGCGCACGCGACCACGGTTTGCGGTCGTGATTTGATATAAATTGGCTAAATACCTTGTCAGCAGCATGCTGCTGACGGGTCTGAGCTGGACCACAGGGGAAAACGGCATGGCCACGGCTAACACAGCAGCAAACAAGGCGCGGGCACTCGGTGTTCAGCGCGCTGAAGTCAGCAAGCAAACGACTTACGAATGGGTAGCGCTGGACAAGCGCGGCAAACGCATGAAAGGCGACATGCCGGCAAAGAACGCCTCATTGGTCAAGGCCGAACTTCGTCGCCAGGGCATGAACCCGCAAACCGTACGGGAGCGCGCAAAACCGCTGTTTGGAGCCACCGGCAAGAAGGTCAAACCGGGAGACGTCGCCATCTTCAGCCGGCAGATCGCGACCATGATGGCATCAGGCGTGCCGATGGTGCAGTCGTTCGACATCATCGCGGATGGCCAGAAAAACATCCGCTTCAAAAATATGCTACTTGAGGTAAAACAGAGCATTGAGGGCGGTGCTGCCTTGCATGAGGCGCTGGCCCAATACCCGCTGCAGTTCGATGAGCTTTATTGCAATTTGGTCCACGCGGGTGAAACCTCAGGTGTACTGGATACCGTGCTCGATACGGTGGCCACTTACAAGGAGCGCACCGAAGCGCTCAAGAAAAAGATCAAGAAGGCGCTGTTTTACCCGATGATAGTGCTGGCCGTGGTTTTTGTGGTCATCTTGATCATGCTGTTGTTCGTGGTGCCGGTATTCGCCAAGACCTTTGAAGATGCTGGCGCACAGCTACCTGCTCCAACCCAGATGCTGATTGATGCATCGACGTTCATGCAAAGCTATTGGTGGCTTGTTATTGGAATTATCGGCGGCAGCATTGCAGCCATCGTCATCGCAAAAAAACGCTCTCCAAAATTTGCGCATTTCATGGATCGGGTCGCGCTGAAAATGCCGGTCATGGGCGATATCGTGCGTAACTCGGCCGTCGCCCGCTTTGCGCGCACGTTGGGTGTGACTTTCCGCGCCGGTGTCCCCCTGGTCGAGGCACTGGACGCTGTGGCTGGTGCCACCGGCAGCATTGTTTACGGTGACGCCGTGCGCCAGATGCGCGAAGACATTGCGGTGGGCCATCAGCTTCAGTTGGCGATGAAGCAGACCAACCTGTTTCCCAACATGGTGGTTCAAATGGTTGCGATCGGCGAAGAGTCCGGCGCGCTGGACAACATGCTGTTCAAGGTTGCCGAGTTCTATGAAAGTGAGGTCGAAAACGCTGTCGATACCTTGTCCACCCTGCTTGAGCCACTCATTATGGTGGTTCTCGGTACACTGGTCGGCGGCATCGTGATCGCTCTGTATCTGCCGATCTTCAAGCTAGCCGGCACTTTCTAAATTCGTTGTTCAGAGACGCCGCAGCGTTGCCAATACCTGGTGATGATGCGGCGTTTTGTTTAGCTCAGGAATAAGTCATGCCCGAGATGCCACTGGTACTCTGGATCGCCTTTGCCGGTGCGCTTGGATTGGTGGTGGGCAGTTTTCTCAATGTGGTCATCTTGCGCTTGCCTGAGCGTATGGCGGCATCGTGGGAGCAGGAGGCGCGTGAAGTCCTGGCGCTGGAAGCCGAGCCAGCAGCACCGTTGCCGCCTGGCATCGTGCGCGAACCATCGCACTGTCCGCAGTGCAAGCACAGGCTGTCCACGCTAGACAATATTCCCGTGTTCGGCTGGCTGTTCTTGCGAGGACGTTGCCGCTACTGCCAGATGAAAATTTCCATCCAATATCCCTTGGTGGAATTGCTGTGCGCTGTACTCAGTGCCGTTATCGTCTGGAAATTCGGTCCGTCATGGTCAGCCCTTGCCGGACTGGTGTTTACCTGGTCCCTGATTGCGCTTTCCGGCATTGATTTCCGCACACAGCTATTGCCGGATCAGTTGACCTTACCCTTGCTGTGGTTAGGATTGTTGCTGGCGCTTTTGCCAATGTTCGTCGCTGCGCCATCGGCCATCATTGGAGCCGCTATCGGCTATTTGAGCCTATGGAGTGTCTACTGGCTTTTCAAACTACTGACTGGCAAGGAGGGCATGGGCTATGGCGACTTCAAATTGCTGGCTGCACTCGGTGCGTGGATGGGGCCGATTTCTTTGTTACCGATTGTCTTGCTTTCCTCCTTGATCGGCGCACTAGTGGGGGTCAGCTTGATCGTGTTGCGCAAGCGGGATAGCCAGATCCCCATGCCATTTGGGCCGTTCATTGCTGCGGCCGGTTGGGTGTGGTTCGTGGCTGGCGACAACCTGCTACAGGGCTATCTGCACCTATCCGGCCTGGGATGAATATGCAGGTGAATACGCTGATCATTGCGCTAACTGGTGGCATCGCAGCGGGCAAGACCGCGGTGGCACGCCGGTTTGAGGCATTGGGCGTACATGTGCACGATGCTGATATCGCGGCGCGGAAAGTGATTGCGCCGGACACATCGGGGCTGACCTCCGTGGTTGAGGCCTTTGGTGTGGATGTGCTTGATGGCACGGGTAAATTGGACCGCCGGGCCATGCGAGAGCGCATATTTGCCGACCCAATGGCCCGACACAAACTGGAGGCGATCATTCACCCTCTCGTTCGGGAATGGTTGCACGATCGCGTTGCCGTTGAGATCGGGCCTTATTGTCTGCTGGCCATTCCCTTGCTGGCTGAGAACCTCGCGCACTACCGGTGGATCAAACATGTGCTGCTGGTCGACGCGCCGGAGTCGGCGCAATTCGACCGACTTGTCCTGCGTGATGGTATTGATGAGACATTGGCTCGCCGCATGCTCGCCCAGCAGGCCAGCCGCGCCGAGCGACTGGCGCTGGCGGATTACGTCATCGACAACAGCGGCGACGAGGTCGCGCTCGATATGGCTGTTGCTCAGCTGCATCAGAAATTTCTGGCGCTGTCGGTACAGGACCAGCAATGAGCGCGGTGTGCCTTCGCTGAATGGGCAGACACCCGATGTTTCGTCTACTCAGACAACACTCTTCAAGTCGGCCAGAATCCAAGAATATCCGCCATGCCTTGGGCACCCATCTGCTTTGCCTTCGTCAGGTCCCGTGAACCGAGTACGCCCACGGCATACACCGGTAACGAAGCTTCTTCCGCCAGTAACTGGAAGTCTGACCATTCCGCCCGCGGGGCATCCGTGCCGCCGACTGAAGCCGTTTTCAAAGGCAAGGTAGCGAAGTCCGCTCTTATCTCGGTTGCTTTGGCCAATTGCGACGCATCGTGGCAACCGACACTAATCAGTTGATGCCACGGCAAAGGCCGCTCCGAGGTTTTCAGCAACTGTTCGCTAGTGAGGTGGGCACCGACACCGAGTGCCTGCGCCCCCTCAATATCGCCATTGAGCAGAAGCTGCGCGCCGTACTTGCGAGTGGTCGGCAACAACTCCGCTGCAAGCGAACGAACGGCCGTGACCGGCCAGAGCGGCAGATGAAGCTGCAACAGCCGCACCCCGTCTTGAATTGCCCGACAGATTCGCTCGCGCCACTCATCATGCTGATCGAGCATGACATCGGCAGGCGTGATCACATACATGGACGGTAGACGCAGCGCCTGCAGGATCGGCCGATCAGCGGGCGTCATGCTTTCCGGATCAATCTGCGCGGGATCGCACCATTGCAGCGCCTGCCCTTCCAGCGATTGCGGCGTACCGTCCCATCGATCCACATGCCAGGCGTCCAGCACCAAGGTGCGGTCATCGTAGGTCCACGGCACACGTATAAGTGGCGTGGCCGACTTGAGCTCGATGCCAAGCTCCTCGCGCAATTCACGGGCTAGCGCTGCGAATGCCGACTCGCCCGGCTCAAGCTTGCCACCGGGGAACTCCCAGAATCCGCCAAGATGCTTACCCTGCGGACGCTCCGCCAAGAGCACACGTCCATCCGTGTCAACGATGAGACCGGCCATCACATGCATGGCGGGTGGGACTCGGTAGCTAGAGCGTGTCATCAAATACCAGCGGCCGCGACGGGTAGTTTCGTCAGTTGCTGCGCAGGTACTCGACCATATCGAAGTCGTAAGCGTGCTCGGCATCGGCCTTGTGATGTACACGGGAAACTTCGGTCCAGTCGCTGAAATGCGTGCCGGGAAAGAAGGTATCCGCACCGTTAATCGCTGCGCTGACCCAGGTCAGATACATGCGACGGGCAATCGGCAATGCCTCGGCAAATACCTGACCGCCGCCAATCACCATCAGACCGGTCTGATCGGTACGCGCTAGCGCTTCTTCCACCGAGCGCACGGTAATCTGACCCGGAAATGGTGCTTCGTGACGGCGGGAAAGCACCATGTTGACGCGATCCGGCAGCGCACGGCCAATGGATATAGCGGTGTTGTAGCCCATCAGCACGTTCTTGCCGGTGGTCAACTGCTTGAACCAACGCAAATCATCCGGCAAATGCCAAGGCAATTGCCCCTTGAGGCCAATGGCAAAGTTCTCATCAAGCGCGGCAATCAGCGAAATAGCCATGAAATTCCTTGGAAAGCATGATCGGTAAGTTGGCTTCTGACCTCAAGGAGTCAGTACCAGCGGCGACGAATCTTAGCAGGCCGGGGCTCTGCCGGGCGTCTCGCCCAACTATCAGGAGGTCATACCCGGAGGCTCTGCTGCTCCATCGGCCTGAAGCCTCACAACTGAAGCAGCGTTCAGACCGCCACGGCCCCCTTGATCAGCGGGTGTGGCGCGTAATTCTCGATGACGACGTCTTCAAAGCGGAAATCGAAGATCGATCTCACCTCGGGATTGAGCCGCAGCTGCGGCAGCGGACGCGGCTCACGGCTCAACTGCAGCTGCGCCTGCTCCACGTGATTGTTGTAGAGATGCGCATCACCCAACGTATGCACGAAATCGCCTACACCTAGCCCGCATACCTGCGCCACCATATGCGTCAGCAAGGCATAGCTGGCGATATTGAACGGCACACCGAGAAAGATATCGCCCGAGCGCTGGTACAACTGACAACTGAGCTTGCCATCGGCAACGTAGAACTGGAACAGGCTGTGGCAAGGCAGCAACGCCATCTTCGGCAGCTCCCCGACATTCCACGCACTCACTAACAGCCGTCGCGAATCGGGGTTGCGCTTGATCTCCTCGATCACCCAGCGGATCTGGTCCACCACGTCACCATCGGCCGTGGGCCAGGCACGCCACTGTTGCCCGTAAACCGGGCCGAGATTGCCATCAGCATCGGCCCATTCATCCCATATACGCACGCCGTTTTCTTTCAGGTAAGCAATATTGGTATCGCCGCGCAGGAACCAGATCAGCTCGTGCACGATCGATTTCAGATGCAGCTTCTTGGTAGTCACCAGGGGGAAACCCCGCGCCAGGTCAAAGCGCATCTGCCAGCCAAAGACACTGCGCGTGCCGGTGCCGGTGCGATCGGATTTTTCGGCACCGTGTTCCAGCACATGGCTTAGCAGATCAAGATAAGGGCGCATGATCAATCAGGCCTTCGCGCTAATGGGAGCCAGTGGCAATGTGGGTGCGCGCCGTGACAGCAGGATCAACCACAGGCCAATCACGATCAGCGGCAGCGACTGCAGTTGGCCCATCGTCACCCAGCCGAACGCGAGATAGCCGAGCTGTGGATCCGGTAACCGAACGAATTCGATCGCAATGCGGAAACAGCCGTATAGCAGTCCAAACAGACCCGATACCAGATAACGTGGCCGTGGCTTTAGCGACACCAGCCAGATCACCACAAACAGCACGGCTCCCTCAAGGGCCATTTCGTAAAGTTCGGAGGGATGACGCGGCAAACCGCCAAATTGCTGCAACGTGGGCAACCAGGTCGGATGGCTTTCGGCATACGCCATATCATCGGCGTGCGCATTTGGGAAAATCATGCCCCACGATAACGCGGTCGGCTTGCCCCACAACTCGCCGTTGATGAAGTTGCCAAGCCGGCCAAGCCCCAGACCAATCGGAACGAGTGGCGCGACGAAATCGATCGTGTCGAAAAAATGCAGCCGTTGCCGGCGCGACCACCACAGGCCCGCAGCCAAAACGCCAAGCAGGCCACCGTGGAAGCTCATACCGCCATCCCACACCCTGAACAGCGCAAGCGGCTCGGTCCAGATCCAGTGAAGGCCACCGGCGTAATAAAACAGCATGTACCAAAGGCGACCGCCAACGATCACGCCCATCATGCCGTAGAAAAACAGGTCACCCAGCGTCTCTCGACTCACCGGCAGACGACCACGCCTGCGGCGATATTCGCCCAGCACTGCCACGACCAGAAAACCCAGCAGATACATTAAACCGTACCAGTGCACCTGGATGGGTCCCAGGCCGAAGGCCACCGGGTTGAACTGGACGATGAAAGGTTGGGTCATGAGAGAAACGTGCTAATTGCAAACCCCGATTGTAACTTGACCAGACGAGCAAGCAGAGATCGGAACCACTCTCAGAGCAGGACGGGCCTGTCCGGCAATTCGTCAGGATTGTCTGTGCCATCGCTGGGAAAGTGCTTCGCCAGCAGGGCATGCGCTGCAGAGATGCCAGCGAGACTGCCATCGCGCCATCGACCGCTGGCGTAGCTGTTGCGCATACTGGCGCAGATATCGTCCCATTCAGGTTGAGCAACACGATGGGCAATACCGCGGTCGGCCACGATTTCGATGCGTCGTTCGGCCATCAGCACGTAGAGCAGCACCCCGGTGTTGTGCTCGGTATCCCACACGTGCAGTTGGGCGAAAACCTGCCTCGCACGAGCGACTGCGTCGACACCTTCCAACAACAGCCATGGCGCCAGTCGTGACTCCACCGCAAAACGGACTTCGCCCCGATGGGTTCGCTCGCCGGCAGCGATGGCCGCAGTCATATCTTTCAGCAATGACTCTGGAAACCGATGGCGCATGGCGAACCATTGGCCGAACAGGTTGGTTAGCAGCCGCTGCAGTCGCGCCATCACCAGCTCCCCGACGAACCGCCACCGCCGAAGCTGCCGCCACCGCCGCTGAAGCCACCGCCTCCGCCCCCACCAAAACCACCACCGCCCGAACCAAATCCGCCTCCGCCGAATCCGCCCCAGCCACCGCCGCCAATGAAACCACCGGCACCGCCTGGCAGCAACATCAGAATGCCGCCCATGACTGCACCAATGATGCCTGCGCCAGTCGACACGAGCAGCCACAAGAGCCCTCCGGTGAACAGCGCGCCAATCGGCGCACGAACCCAGCTGTTCGCCCGACCGAGCACACTACGCAGGAAAAGCGCCAGAAACAGCCCCATCATCAGGCCGTGCTGCAATCCGAAGCCGGAACGCTGATGCTCAGGGTTGCCCTGCACAGGCGGCGGTAACGGCTCGCCGTTGATCAGCTGGGTCAGCGCACCGACCGCATCCGTGATGCCGCCGAAATAGTCGTTGACGCGGAATTTTGGGGCGATATATTCGCGGCTGATGCGCGCCGCCGCGGCATCGGGGATAGCGCCTTCCAGGCCATAGCCGACCTCAATGCGTACCTGCCGATCGTTCTTTGCGACGAGCAGAAGCACACCGTCATCGGTACCTTTGCGGCCGATCTTGTTGGCCTCGGCGACCGCAATGGAATAAGCATCGATATCCTGCGGCTGGGTGGTTGGAACCATCAGCACCAGCAGTTGCGCGCCCTTGGCTTTTTCCAGCGCAATCAGCTGCGAATCCAGCTGATCGACCTGCGCCGCGGTGAGTGTGCCGGTAAGGTCGGTGACGTGACGCGCGAGCTTGGGCACCGCATCGGCCGCATGAAGTAAAACCGGCGACAGCAGGGCTATCGCCAGTATCGACAGCAGGCGCGAAAGGCGCCGAGGCATCATCAATGGGCCGAGGTAGCAGGCGCTGGCGTATTGGTGCCGAAGTCCACGGTTGGCGCCGTGGAGATGGCCTTTTCGTTATCGACGCTGAAATTCGGTTTGATCTGGTAGCCGAACATTTTGGCGGTGAGATTGTTCGGAAAGGTGCGGATCATCGAGTTGTAGTCAGCCACCGACTGGATATAGCGGTTGCGTGCCACGGTAACGCGATTTTCGGTGCCCTCTAGCTGCGCCTGCAGATTCTGGAACAGGCCGTCGGCCTTCAGCTGCGGGTAGTTCTCAGTGACCGCCATCAGCCGCGACAGCGCACCACCCAACTCACCCTGCGCAGCCTGAAATTGTTTCAGCTTTTCCGGGTCGTTCACTGTATCGGCATTGACCTGCAGGCTGCCGACCTTGGAGCGCGCGTTGGCTACTTCGATAAAAACCTTCTCTTCGTGCTGCGCATAGCCCTTGACGGTATTGACCAGATTCGGCACCAGATCGGCGCGCCGCTGATACTGGTTCAGCACCTCGGACCAGGCCTGTTTGACCGCCTCATCCTGCCGCTGCATGGCGTTGTAGCCGCAACCGGATAAGCCACCGAGAATCAGCAAAAGCACGAGTACGCGCAAAGTTTTCATCAAG
Source organism: Rhodanobacter sp. A1T4 (assembly GCF_014207185.1). GTDB lineage: Bacteria > Pseudomonadota > Gammaproteobacteria > Xanthomonadales > Rhodanobacteraceae > Rhodanobacter. The sequence goes on along the minus strand of NZ_JACHCP010000001.1, from coordinate 502,088 downwards.
GCTTGCTCCATTGCGGATTAACTGCCATTGCAGCACCCCTGCAGCCCATACGCAATAAAGTGCCGGGGTCGGATCAAAACTCCTGATCGGCGCCGTGGCGCCAGGTCAGAACCAACGCGGCAGCAGGATCAGCCCCCAGCTCAACGCCACCAGCACCAGCAGCACGAAAACCGCGGCTGAACCCATGTCTTTGGCACGGCCGGCCAGCTCATGAAATTCCGGACTGACTTTGTCGACTACGGCCTCGATGGCGGAATTGAGCAGCTCAGCTGAGAGCACCAGCATCGGCGGAAAAATCAGCGCGAGCTTTTCAAGTGCGCCGTTGCCGAGCCATAGTCCGAGCGGAATAAGAGCAATGGCCAGACAGGCCTCGAGTCGAAACGAGGCTTCATGACGCCAACCGGCACGAAAACCTTTCATCGACCACTGAAATGCTTTCCAGAGCTGCTTGGGACCGCGAAAACCTTCGGCTGCCATCGTTCGGGATCCGGTCAGGCGATCGCTGGCAGCAACTGGCCAGCAGATTGACAATCGAACAGGCGCTTGCCGGGGATAAAAGACCTGACCACCAGGGTACCCGACGGAATAAAAGCAACGATCGACATGGTAAGGCAAAGGTCCCTGGTTCGAGAGGCGCCTTGGAAGCAGCGCGCTTCAAGAGGCCGGTTCAATCAACAAACACAACCGCCTAATAATGCCACAAGCCCCGATGTTTCAAGATTTGGCTGGCTCCAGCGACTTACACATCAGCCCGAGCAGCCGCAAAGGCTCCCCCCATCGCATGCTGCACTGCTACTACACCCGCGTGGCGAATAGGTTACGCTTCGAGAGATGTGACCCTCTCCACAGTCGCCTTGAACAGGGGATGCCACGGCAGAGCCGCGGTCCGAACCACGTATGTCGAATCACGCACGGAAACGTTAATGGCAATTCAGAATCCGCCCGTCTCGCAAACCCGCTCCTTCAGCGCCGTCTTCCTGATTGAAATGTGGGAGCGCTTTGGCTTCTACGGCATGCAGGTGCTGATGGTCACCTTTTTGATCAAGAAGCTCGGCTTCGTCGATACCAAGGCCAACCTGGTTTGGGGTGCGGCGGCCGCGCTGATCTACGCGACGCCCGCGATTGGCGGCTGGGTCGGCGACAAGCTGCTCGGCACGCGCCGCACCATGCTGATCGGCGCCACGGTACTGATGTTGGGCTACGCGATGCTGTGGATCCCGACGGACGTTCCATACATGGTGTACTGCGCGCTCGGCGTCATCGTCGTCGGCAACGGCTTCTTCAAGCCGAACGCGGGCAATTTGGTGCGCAAGATCTACGAAGGCGACGAAACCCGCATCGATAGCGCGTTCACCATCTACTACATGGCAGTGAATATCGGCTCGATGTTCTCGATGATCATGACGCCGAAAATTCGCGACTTTGTGACCGCTCATTATGGCGAAGACTTGGGGTGGCACACAGCCTTCGGTGCGTGCGCCGTTGGCCTGATCCTGGGTCTTATCATTTACTCATTCATGCGTCGCGCATTGGCGCACATCGGTTCACCCGCAGACGAACGTCCGATGGAGATGCGCCGGGCGCTGCCCGTACTCGTCGCGGCGATCTTGCTGGTGTTCGTGGTGGCCTTCATTCTGCAAAGTCAGGCAGTCGCAAGGGCCTGCGTGTACGCCGCCGGAGTGATCATTCTCGGCGTATTCGCGCATTTGATCCGCAGCAGCCAGAAGAACGAACGCGCCGGCCTGATTGCCGCGCTTGTGCTCACTGTGCAGACCATCTTCTTCTTCATCTTCTACTCGCAGATGGCGACGTCACTGAACCTGTTCGCGCAGCACAACGTGAACCTGTCGTTCGATTTGTTCGGCTGGCACATACTCAACTGGATTCCGGAGCAATACCAAAGCCTCAACGCGATATGGATCGTGATTCTCAGCCCTGTCTTGGTCCTGATCTACAACACGCTGGGCCGCGTCGGCAAGGATCCTTCCATCGCGTTCAAGTTTGCGCTGGGCTTTGCAGCAGTCGCGATCGGCTTTTTCATGTATGGCGTCGGTGGGCACTCGGCGGTCAACGGCCAGGTGTCGTCATGGACCATGGTCTGGGGCTACGGCTGGTACTCGCTGGGCGAAATGCTGGTCAGCGGTCTGGGCCTGGCGATGATCGCGCGCTATGTGCCCTCGCGCATGGGCGGCTTCATGATGGGTGCTTATTACGTCGCGGTGGGCTTGTCGCAGTATCTGGGCAGCATCGTGGCCAACGCGGCACACATCCCGGACAACATCACCGATCCAGTACAGTCGCTGGCGATCTACGTGAGCCTGTTCAACAAGCTCGGCTTCGTCGGCATCGCCTGCGTGGTGGTCGCGCTGATCATGCTGCCGCTGATGAACCGGCTGTCGGCCAGCCACTCCGATCCTGCGGTCAACCACCATCCGCTGCCGGCCGTTCGCAGTGAGGAGTTCGACAACCGCGCCTGATGCGCATCCACCCGCCGCATGATGCGACGGGTTTGCTGGATGATTGATTACCCGTGACGCGACGTCCAGCCCAACGCATCGGTCCGTTTGCACTCACACGCACCCTGGCGTGGCTGAGAATCTGTGCCATCGCCGGCCAGAGCGTCGCCGTGCTTTTCTGCGCGTGGTGGATGCAACTGCAGATTCCGCTGCTGCCACTGTTGGTCGGCATTGGCCTGCTGGGAGTGTTTGCGGTGTTCGCTGCGTGGCGGCTCAGCCAGCCATGGCCGATGCGCGAACGGGAAACCCTCGTTCATATCGCCGTCGATATGCTGGTGCTTGGGTACCTGCTGTATTTCACCGGCGGCGCCAGCAATCCGTTTATCACCCTGCTGCTGGTACCCATCGCCTTGACCGCGGCGGCGTTGTCGGCACGTGCGTTGCTGGCAGTGTCGGCACTGGCAGCCGTGGCTTACGCAATTCTGCTCACTTGGCACGTACCGCTGCCAGTGCCGATGCACGATGATTTCCAAAACAACCTGACCCTGAATGTGGCCGGCACCGGCGTGAATCTGCTGATCAGCGCGCTGCTGCTGGGGTTTTTCATCAATCGGCTGTCGCACGCACTGCGTCTGCAGCAGCATGAAGTGCAACGCGTGCGCGAGCGAGCGTTACGCGATGAGGGCATTTTAGCCATCGCCACCCAGGCCGCCGGCGCCGCGCACGAACTCAATACGCCGCTATCGACCATGCGCACGCTGCTACCTGAGCTACGTCGCGACTATGCCGCCGACGGCCTGCTGTCTGAAGATCTGCTGCTGCTGGAAGACCAGGTCAATCGCTGCCGCACGATCCTTCGCGAGATGGTGGCGTTCGGCAAGGCACAACTTTCGCAGGAATCCGAACGGCTCACCGTCGCCCAGTTCACCCACGGCTGCCTGGAACGTTTTCAGCTGCTGCGGCCAGAGGCGGATGTTTCCCTGGTGCTGGACGACAACACCTCCCGCACCGCGCTGCGCACGCCGCCCGGTTTGCGCCATGCACTGCTCAATCTACTCAACAACGCGGCGGATGCTTCTGCCAGTCGCGGCTCACAGATGGTCGCACTGATCGTGGTGCGCGAAGGCAGCTGGCTGCAGTTGTGCGTGCGCGACGAGGGACCTGGCTTCGCGGTGACCGGCGAACTGGCACTGCTTGGCGAGTCGCAGAAGCAGGGCGGCCTTGGTATTGGCCTGGCACTGGCCGAGGCGACCGCCGAGCGACTCAATGGCGAACTGATCGCCGGCAACACCGAGCACGGCGCCGAAATGTGCCTGCGCCTGCCGCTGGCCGTGATCGCCGACCGATAGCTAACACGGGCTATAGATCGCCATAATGGCGCGATATCGACTGGCCTGAGGCAACAATCCCGTCGATCCACCCGAAAGAAGTGCCACCATGATCGAGTCAAATGAAATCTTGTTGAATCCGTCGGCGTCCCATACCACCCTCTCGACTTCCGGGGCTGTTGCGCGCCCGCTGCTACTGCTCGATGACGATGCGACTTTCGTTCGCGTGTTGGCGCGTGCCTTGGCTTCGCGCGGCTTCGAGGTACTCACCGCCACCAATTTCGATGAAGCGCGTGCGCTGACCCGCCGGCATCAGCCGCGTTACTGCGTGCTCGACCTCAAGCTGGGCGAGGAGAACGGACTGCGACTGATACCCGAGCTGCATGCACTGGTTCCCGACATTCGCGTTTTGCTGCTCACCGGTTACGCCTCCATTGCCACCGCGGTGGAAGCGATCAAGCGCGGCGCGCACGACTATCTGGCCAAACCGGTCGACGCCGACGCCGTAGTGCGCGCCCTGCTCGACGGTGACACCGCCGACAGCGAAGACAACGATCCACCCGATGCACCTGAAGCGCCACTGGCACTGCGCCGACTGGAGTGGGAACACATCCAGCGCGTGCTGACTGAATGCGATGGCAATATTTCCGAAACCGCGCGACGGCTCGGCATGCACCGCCGCACCCTGCAACGGAAGCTGAGCAAGCATCCTGTGCGTGAGCGGCCGGAGCGCGAGGACTGATTCTGGCGGGGCTGCTTGGCGACTCATGGCTGCATTGAACTATCGGCTGACGCCGGCGGCGGATCAGCAATACCATCATCCTCATCGCCATAGATCGCTACGTGTGGCACGCCGTCCGCGCCAATCCAGCCGCGATACATGCCGTCGGTGTTGAAAGGCACGGCAATATCGCCATCCGCATCCAGCGCAATGGCACCGCCATTGCCACCCATCGATGGGATCTCCTGATTGATCACCTCGGCGGCGGCCTCTTTCAGCGGCTCGCGCATCAAGGTGACGCGCATGCAGATCGAATGTGCAGCCACGGTACGAATGTAGTACTCGCCCCAGCCAGTGCCTGAAACAGCGCAATCGCCGTTCGCGTAAGTGCCGGCACCGATGATCGGTGAATCACCGATGCGGCCCCAACGCTTGTCGGTCATGCCACCTGTGGACGTGCCTGCCGCGAGATGACCCTGTGTATCCAGCGCAACCGCGCCGACTGTGCCGAAATGTTTGGCCGTTTCGGCGTCTTGATGCGGCTTTTCATGGGCATCTTCTTTCAAAGCCTTCTGCAACTGCTGCCATCGTTCTTCGGTGCGAAAGTACGAGGGGTCGACCAGCGGCATGCCGGTGCTCTGGGCAAACGCTTCGGCACCCGCACCCGACATCATCACGTGCGGCGATTTTTCCATCACCGCACGGGCCAGCAGAATCGGATTCTTTATTCTCCGTACGCCGGCCACCGCACCGGCGCGCAAGGTAATGCCATCCATGATCGCAGCATCCAGCTCGTTCTTGCCGTCGTTCGTAAAGACCGAACCTTTACCTGCGTTGAAGTTCGGGTCATCTTCCATCACGGTAATTGCTGCAGTCACCGCATCCAGCGAACTCTTGCCCGACTTGAGCTGCGCATAGCCGCTTTGCAGCGCTAGTGTCAGTGCGGAGCGAACTGCCTTTTCCTTCGCAGGCGTCATATCGCGCCTGATGACCCCGGCACCGCCGTGAATAACCAATACAGGCGAGACGGCAGCGTGACTCACGCCAGTCATTCCGAAGACGGCGAGCGCTACCCATAAACGGTGTTTCATACCGTCACTTTCCCTCTCGTGATGCGACGAGTATAGCCAGCCATCCCCGATGGCTTTGTTTCGAAGTTCACCTTTCGGAACTCAACACGAGGAGATAGTTATCCCGTGATTCTGGATTGATCGGCACAAACCCGGCGTTGGATGCCAGCGATCCAGCCGCAGCATGCGCAGAGCGGCTACTGATCTGTTCGATAATTTTCTCTCGACATGGTGATCTCCGATTTTTCAGCATCTCGGATCGAATAACCAACGGCGGCAGCATCACCGGGATGTTTGATGAAGGCTCATGGATCAACGTCTTTCAGAGACCCGATGCGCGCTCGGGTTTGGCGCGAGATGACCATCAGATTCATCGTATCCTAGGCAGCTGATTCTTTACTGCAGGAACCCGGCAATGGACAAGGTGTTTGCAAGCGCGGCAACCGCTCTCGATGGACTGCTGGTCGATGGCATGACTATCGCGGCCGGCGGCTTTGGTCTGTGCGGGATTCCCGAAAACCTCATCGGCGCCCTGCTAGCAGCCGACACGAGGGAGTTGACCATCGTCGGCAACAACGCCGGCGTGGACGACTTTGGTATGGGTCCGCTGCTGAAGACGCACCAGGTCAAGCGCGTGTACGCCTCGTACGTCGGCGAGAACAAGGAATTCGAACGGCAGGTACTGGCCGGCGAACTTGAGCTGCATCTCACACCACAGGGCACGCTGGCGGAAAAGCTGCGCGCCGGCGGCGCCGGTATTCCCGGCTTTTATACACGCACCGCGTTTGGCACCAAACTGGCCGAGGGCAAGGAGACCAAGGTCTTCGGCGGCAAGGAATATGTGCTGGAAGAGGCCATCCACGCTGATCTGTCGATCGTCAAGGCATGGAAAGGCGATGCACACGGCAATCTGGTGTTCCGCGAAACCGCGCGCAACTTCAATCCGATGATCGCCACCTGCGGCAAGATCTGCGTGGCCGAGGTCGAACATCTGGTCGCCGTGGGCGAGCTGGAACCGGACAACATCCACGTGCCGGGCATCTATGTCGACCGCATCATCCAGGGCGAGAAATACGAGAAGCGTATCGAGTTCCGCACGATTGCTGGCGCCAATACCGGCAAGGAAAGCCCGGTGCGAACCGCCATGGCGCAGCGCGCCGCGAAGGAACTACGGGACGGGTTCTACGTCAACCTCGGCATTGGCATCCCGACCCTGGTGGCCAATTTCATTCCCGATGGCATCGACGTGACTCTGCAGTCCGAGAATGGCCTGCTGGGCATCGGTCCTTTTCCGGATGAGGCCAACGTCGACCCGGATCTGATCAATGCCGGCAAGCAGACCATCACCACGCTGCCTGGATCGAGCTTTTTCTCCAGCGCCGATTCGTTCGCAATGATCCGCGGTGGTCATATCGACCTGTCGATTCTCGGCGGCCTTGAAGTTTCAGCTACCGGTGATCTGGCCAACTGGATGGTGCCCGGAAAGATGGTGAAAGGACCCGGTGGCGCAATGGATCTGGTCAGTGGAGTGAAGCGCGTGGTGGTGCTGATGGAGCACAACGCCAAAGATGGCACGCCGAAAATCCGCGAGGAGTGCGAGTTGCCGCTGACGGGCAAACAGGTGGTCGACCTGATCATCACCGACCTGTGCGTGTTCAAGGTCGAGAAAGGTCAGGGGCTGATACTGATCGAGCTCAACGAGGGCGTGACTGTCGATGAGGTCAAAGCAAAAACGGGCTGCGGCTTTACTGTTGATGCGACCTTGCAGCACTGACTATCGATTGGCTGGCGCCTGCCAGTGAAGCTTGGCACCGACGCTAGCGAAGAACAGGTTGAATTCCTGGATTGCTACCGCTTCGAAGCGTTGAATCAGACTACGTCAAGCTTCGACCGGCTGGGCTGGCAACGGCTTGGGAAAGCGGATACGGGCGACGTTCTCGTGCCCGGGGCGCGTCTGCAGTTCCAGCGGCCAGGCAAAGCGCTCACTAATGCGCTGAGCGATGGCCAGTTCAAACCCATGGCGATCGGCGCCGAACACTCGCGCCGATTGTGCTGCAGCGTCCACAGGATGGGGGCCAGCGTGATTGCTCACCGTGACCGCGCCAGGCAACACGGTGATCACCACGCGGCCTTGTTCGGTCTGCTGGCAGGCGTTGCGGATCAGCTGCCAGCACAACACCGAAAACACCCGGCGCGATCCCTGCAACGCGAAGCGTGCGGGCTCTTCCAGCTCAAGTACGATGGGCCGACCGGCGAGCAGGATACGGGCGGCGTCCAGCTCGTGGACCAATACGTCATTCACCACGAAGCGTTCGGAGTCCATGCCCGTATCGGATTCGCGCGCCAGAATCAACAGCGCGTCGACCACCGTCTCCATCTCACGGGTAGCACGCTGGATGCGGCGTACCGAACGCTCGCCGAAATCGCTGAGATTTTCCTCATCGGCCAGCATGTCGACCGACATCTTGATGACGGTGAGTGGACTGCGCAATTCGTGGCTGGCGTCGCGGGTGAAGTTGCGTTCGCGCTGGTTGTAATCGGCAATACGCGTGACGAAACCGTGCAATCCCTTCGACAGCGAAGCAATATCCGCATCCGTGCCGCGCGCAAGAAGCTCGGGGCGCAGTGCATCCGGATTTCCCTGCGACTCGTCCCAGCTGCTGATCATCACGGCGAGCGCGCTCACAGGCCGCCATTCGCGCTTCGTGGCCATCCAGCCGAGAACGATCACGATCACGATCACGGCCATCACCGCCGCCAACGGCGCGACGTTGTAAGCCCCCATCACGCATGTAATCAGTATCGCCGCCAGCTGCAGCGCGAACACCCACGCAATGCGGCGCTTGAAGGCGCCGGTGCGAAATGCTGTCACTGGGTCGCCCTTGCTCGTCATCAACTCAACCATGGTGGCATGCCAACATAGGCATCAAGCCGATTGCGTGGACGATGCCACCTCCGACTCGAGTTCGGCGAGGCGATAACCTGCCGAATGAATCGTGTGTAACAGAGGTTGTGCGAAGGGTTTGTCGATAACGCGACGCAGGTTGTACAGATGCGAGCGCAGCGTATCCGAATCAGGCAACGTGTCGCCCCAGATTTCGCGCTCGATATCCCGACGACTGACCACTCGCGGTGACTCGCGCATCAGGATGGCCAGCAGCTTCAGGCCGATCGGCGATACGGTCAGTTCCTGGCCTTCACGGGTCAGACGCAGCGTGGCGGTATCGAGCGTCATGTCGCCCACGGTCAGCACTTCGGTTGATACCTGACGACGATCCCGGCGAATCAACGCACGCAGGCGCGCCTCCAGTTCGCGGACTTCGAACGGCTTGACCAGATAGTCATCGGCGCCTGCTTCGAGACCGACCAGCTTGTCATCCAGCGTATCGCGCGCGGTTAGCATCAACACCGGCGTGGACTTCTTCGCCTCCTTGCGCAGCTTGCGGCAGACTTCGAGACCATCGAGGCCGGGCAGCATGAGGTCAAGCACGATCACGTCATAGCTGTTCGACACCGCCAGATGCAGGCCACTGACGCCGTCAGCCGCGTAATCCACCGAATAACCCCGGCGCTCAAGGAATTCACCCACCATTTCGGCGATCTGGCGGTTGTCTTCAACCAGCAGAATCAGGCCGGCTTGATCTTCATGTACGGTCATATCTCGTCCTCGTCGCTCTGGCTTCAACTATGTGGATTTTCACAAATGTGAAGAACGAAGACTAAACGCCCGCACGGTGATCGAAATGTGAAGTACAGCCGGGCGACTCGTCACATCAGTGCTTGAGCGCAAACCTGGTTTACGCGGTCATTTCAGCAGCGGTTGCAGCTGCGGCCACACCGTATCGAGTACTTTCGGCTCGGCGCTGGCGACGGGATGCAGCCCGTCGTCCTGCATCATGGCGGGATCAAGTGCCACGCTTTCGAGCAGGAACGGCACCAGTCCGGTGCGCTTGGTCTTTGCCAGATCGGCATAGATGGCCCGCAGGCCGTCACGGTACTGCGGACCGTAGTTTACCGGCAGCTCGATACCCAGCAACAGCACGCGGATTTTCTGCTTCTGCGCCACGTCGATCATCGCGGCGAGATTGTCGCGCAGCGCCGGCAGCGGCAGTCCCTGCAGGCCGTCGTTTGCACCCAGTTCGATCACGAGTACCGACGGATGATATTTCTGCAGCAGTGCCGGCAAACGATTGCGTCCGCTCAACGACGTTTCACCACTGATGCTGGCATTGATCGCGAGAGCCTTCGGCACCATGTCGGACAGGCGCGCGTTCAGCAGGAACACCCAGCCGGATTCGATCGGTATGTTGTGTGCGGCGGATAGCGAGTCACCCAGCACCAGTACCGTCTTCACTGCAGTTTTCTGCGCCGCCGCACCGGCACTGCCGATACCACCCAGCAACAGCCCGCAACACATCATCAAACCAAGGCATCGACGCATGACTGATTCTTCCCGCGCGCTTCTAGAGACCCGCGATGTTAGCAAGTCGGTCAGCGGTCCCGAGGGAAAGCTCGACATTCTGCACAACGTCAGCCTGCAGATCATGTCCGGCGAAAGTTTCGCCATCGTCGGCGCCTCCGGCTCCGGCAAGACCACCTTGCTCGGCCTGCTGGCCGGGCTGGATACGCCCAACAGCGGCAGCATCCTTCTCGACGGCAATGCGCTTGAACAGATGGACGAGGAAGCGCGCGCGGATCTGCGCCGTCGCCTGGTCGGCTTCGTGTTCCAGTCGTTCCATCTGCTGCCCGCCCTCACCGCCGAGGAAAACGTGATGCTGCCACTGGAGCTGGAAGGCAGCAGCGATGCCCGCGCTCGTGCTCGTGCCGCGCTCGAAGCGGTGGGGCTCAGTGCACGGCGGAAGCATTATCCCGCCCAGCTTTCCGGCGGCGAGCAGCAGCGCGTGGCGATTGCTCGCGCCTTTGTGCATAGCCCGCGCGTGCTGTTTGCCGATGAACCCACCGGCAACCTCGACCAACGCACCGGCCACCACATCTGCGACATGCTGTTCGCACTCAATCGCGATCATCACACCACCCTGGTACTGGTCACCCACGACGCCACGCTGGCCGCGCGCTGCGATCGACGAATCGAACTGGAAGAGGGCCGCGTGGTGTCCTCGAACGAGGCCACAAAATTCACGAGCGCCCGCGCATGAAATTGCTGCTGCTCGCCCTGCGCACGGTTCGTCGCGAATGGCACCTACCGGAGCTGCGCACATTGGCCGCGTCTCTGGTGTTGGCGGTGGTTGCGCTCGGCGTGGTCGCCACGCTGTCGACGCGGATCGAACGCGGCATGCTGGCCAGCGCGGCCGAATTGATCGGCGGCGATATCGGCATCGAATCCCCGCAGAACCTGCCCGATACGTTTGCCAATGAAGCCCATCAGCGCGGATTGAACACCACTGTCACCACCAGCTTTCCCAGCGTTGCGTTTGCCAACCAGAAGACACAGCTGCTCGACGTGCAGGCCAGCGATCAGCACTACCCGCTGCGTGGCACGCTGGAGCTGGGCGACGCGACCGGACGCTCGCACAACGGCCAAGCGCCGGCAGCGGGCAGCGTCTATCTCGACCATCGCGCGCTGGTCGCGCTGAACCTCAAGGTTGGCCAGCAACTGCAACTCGGTGGCCGCCAGCTGACCATCACGGCCGAGCTATTGCGCCAGCCCGACGGTGGTGAGCTGTTTGCGCTGGCACCGCGCGCGCTGATGAGCCTCACCGACGCCGAACAGGCCGGACTGCTCGGCGTCGGCAGCCGTGCGCGCCATCGCCTGCTGTTGGCCGGCGATCCGACAGCGGTGCAGAGCTGGCGTGACTGGGTGCAGTCAACAAAACTGCCGCAGGGCGCCGAGTTGGTGACCACCGAACAGACCCAGGAGCGCATGCGCACCGCGTTCGATCGCGCCGGCGCCTTTCTAAGGCTGACCGCGCTGCTGTCGGCACTGCTGGCGGGTGTGGCCATCGCTCTGGCGGCGCAACGCTACGCACGGCGCAAGACAGCCGAAGTCGCCTTGCTGCGCGCGCTGGGCACCTCACGCAAACGCGTGCTGGGCCTGCTGGTTTACACGCTCGCCGCACTAGCCATCCCCGCCGCAGCCATTGGGCTCGTGCTGGCATTGGGGCTGTCCCAACTGGCGTGGCTGTTTGCCAGTCAGCTGTTCGGCAGCGTGCCGACCGTGCTGCCGCTGGGGCCATCGTTCGCCGCCGCAGCGATGGGCATTGCCGTGCTGATCGGCTTTGCGCTGCCGCCGCTGGCGAGGCTGGCCGAGGTGCCGCCGGTGGCGGTGTTCCGTCAAAGTATGGAGCGGCGTGTACGGCGCTTCGATGCGCTGTATCTGATCCCGCTGGTGGTGGCGCTGGCCTTGATCTGGACGCAGAGCGGTTCGGTGCAGCTGGCCGGCATTCTCGCAGCAAGCTTGTTCGGCGTTGCCGTTGTCGCGGCGCTGCTGGCCGCGCTGCTGCTGTTCATTGCCCGACGCGTCGCACCCGGCGCGCATCCCGCGCTGCGCCTCGGGCTGGCCGCGCTGGCACGACGGCGCACGCTGAGCCTGATCCAGGCCACCGCGCTGAGCCTCGGACTCTGCGCCCTGCTGCTGCTTGCCATCGTGGCGCCTTCGCTGCTGCAGGGCTGGCGACAGGAGTTGCCGACCGATACACCGAACTGGTTCGCGCTGAACCTGCAGGATGACCAGCGCGCCGGCTTCGAACACGCGCTGACAGGCATTGGCGGCGAGAAGCTCAACATGGCGCCGCTGGCAGTGGGCAAGCTCACCGCGATCAACGGCAAGCCGATCGATTCGATCAAGTTCGCCGATGAACGCTCGAAGGACTCGGCCGATCGCCAGCTGCGGCTGTCATGGGCCAGCGAGCTGCCGCCGGCCAACCAGATCGTCGCCGGCCAGTGGCCAAATGCACACCCCGCGCAGGCGATGGTGTCGATCGACACGATGTGGCGCGACATGTTTTCGTTGAAATTGGGCGACACGCTGAGCTTCAACGTCGGCGAAGGCAACCTCGACGCGAAGATCGGCAGCATCCGCAAGGTCGACTGGAGTTCATTCCGGGTCAACTTCTTCCTGCTGCTCGATCCCGACCACGCCAGCAGCTTGCCGCATACCTGGCTCGCCAGCTTCTACCTGCCGCGCACGCAAGCGAATCAGCTGGCGCAGCTGTCGCGCGACTACAGCAACCTCAGCCTGATCGACGTCGATTCGTTGCTCGATCGCGTGCGCGAGATCGTCGATCGCGTAGGCAATGCCGTGCGCTGGATCCTTGGTTTCAGCCTGCTCGCCGGCGCGCTGGTGCTGTCGGCGGCGCTCGCTGCCAGCGCCGCCGAACGCCGTCACGAAGCGGCCCTTCTACGCACCCTGGGCGCGCGTCGCAATCAACTGCGTGCGGCCGCCGCTTGTGAATTCGCCTTGCTCGGCCTTGTCGCCGGACTCACCGCAGCACTTGGTGCCGCCGGTGCGGGCTTGTGGATGGGGCATGCTGTCTTCCATATCGATGGCTTCGTGCCTCCGCTATGGCCGCTTGCGCTTGGCGCATTGAGCGCGGCCATCGTGGTGATGCTGCTGGGCCTGGCCGGCACGCGCAAGGTGACTCAAACATCGCCGATGCGGTTGTTGCGGGAAGGCTGATGCTGTTCGGATATTCTCACCGGCAGGATCGCAGCCATTACCGAGAAGCCAACCATGTATACGCTCTACTACTCCCCCGGCACCGCCAGCATGGTCGTGCACCTCGCGCTGCTGGAAATCGGTGCGCCGCATGAGTTGCGGCTAGTCGATTTCGACACGGATGCGCAACACGATCCGGACTATCTGAGGCTCAATCCGGGTGGCGTCGTGCCGACCCTGGTGATCGATGATCGGGCGTTGACCGAATCTGCTGCGCTGTTGATGATTCTGGCCGAGCGTCACCCTGAAGCGAAGCTGGCACCGTTATCGGGTACGCCTGCGCACGACGCCTGGACACAGTGGATCGTGTATCTCAGCAATACGCTGATGTCGACCTATCGACTGTGGTTTTATCCAGCCGAACTGGGTAGCGACGACCACGATCCGGCAATACGCGCGGCGCTGCAAAAAAAGATCGAAGGCATATGGGATCGGCTGGATGCGCATCTCAAGGCCAATGGTCCGTACTTGCTGGGCGCCGAATTCACTGGCGCCGACCTGCTGCTGGCGATGCTGATGCGCTGGTCGCGCAATATGCCGCGACCGGTCAGCGAGTGGCCGGCATTGAATCGGTTGGCGGCGCTGATTCGTGCGCGCCCGAGCTGGCAGAGGCTTTACCAGATCGAAGCGCTGAGCGGATGGTGATGGTGATGGCGGCAGTTTCGACGGATACGCCATCGCATGAGTGATGCAGCCAATCCAGACGCCGCGCCGTTCTCGTGGCGGCAAAAGCTGAAGAGCGAATGGTTGCTGCTGCTGTTCGGCACACTGACGATTGCATTGGCACTGTTCGATCCGCAACCACTGGCAAACTATCAACACTGGCTGCAGCTGCCGACGCTGGCCGGGTTGATGGGCCTGCTGATCGCGATCCAGGGAATTCGCGACAGTGGGTTGGTGCAGCGCGCTGCCGTCAGCATCGCCGCACGCGCGCATTCGCTGCGTGGACTCGGCTTGCTGCTGGTAGCGGCAACGGCACTGCTGTCGATGGTGCTGACTAACGACGTGAGCTTGTTCCTGATCGTGCCGCTGACGGTGGTGATCGGCGGCATATCCAATCTGCCAGTGCTGCGCATGGTGGTGCTGGAGGCGCTGGCGGTGAATGCGGGCTCCACCTTGAGTCCGATCGGCAACCCGCAGAACCTGCTGCTGTGGCAACACGCGCGGCTGCCCTTCCTGCATTTCGTCGTTGCGATGCTGCCTGCAGCTGCCGTGATGTTTGCGCTGTTGACAGCATTCACCCTGCTGTGGCTACCGCGCGATGGCATCGAGCTGAGCATGGACAGGATGAGCGGCCAAACGACGTCAAAGCGGCTTGGTACAGTGTCGATGATCGGCCTGGTCGGCATGGTCGTGCTGATGGAGTACGACTACGCACTGCTGGGTGCTGTGCTGCTGCTGGTGCTGTTTGTGCTACTGGCACGCGCGAGCCTGACGCGAATCGACTGGCTGTTGCTGGTGACCTTTGCCGCGATCTTTCTGGGGCTGGGGCATTTCGCCGAACTGCCACTGGTGAAACACGGGCTGGATCAGCTCGATTTCAAGCAGCCACTGACGGTCTTCATCAGCGGCATTCTTGCCTCACAACTGATCAGCAATGTGCCGGCGACGGTGCTGCTGCTCGATCGCGCACCTGATGCGATTGCGCTGGCGGTGGCAGTCAATGTGGGTGGTTTCGGTCTGGCGATTGGTTCGCTGGCCAACCTGATCGCCCTGCGGCTTGCAAAACAGCCGCACGGCTTGCGGTTGCTGCACCTGGTCTCGATTCCGTTTTTGCTGGTTAGCGCACCGCTGGTCTATCTTGCCTGGCACTGGCTCGGATGATTCGGTAACACCTGCCGCTCAATCATCATCGCGCGGCAGGCTGAGCTTGCCTTTGACGCGGGCATGGGTGACGTCGCCACTACCCATGGCACCGAGACTGAAGCTGCCACCGACATCCTTGACGCCAAGATCGCCCGAGCCCAGCGTGTCGGCATGCACGCTACCGCCGACCCGACGTAGCATGACGTCACCCGAGCCGATGCTGCCGATCTTCGCATCACCCTTGATGCCCTCGATCTTGACGTCGCCGGACCCCACCGAACCCAGCTCGAGACTGCCGATATCGCTTGCATCGATATCGCCCGCCCCCAGGCTCGCGGTGAACTTGCCCGACACGTGGCGCACGTGCAGATCGCCCGAGTTAACTCGGCTCTGCAACTGTCTTACGCCGTTGACCGTGGCGTTGCCCGAGCCGACGCTGAGCGTGACCGGCAAACGCGCCGGTAGTTGCATGTTGATATCCAGGTAGGCATACGAACTGCCAAATAGGTTGGAAGGTGCCTGGCTGTCGGCGCCGATATCGATCAGCAGTTGATCGCCCGCCAGCTTCTGGGTGACCTGCAAGCTGTTGAGCACGGCGTTGTCGGATGTACACGCGTGGCCGGTGACGATCACCTTCTGCGCGGCATCAGTCGCGGTGAGATGCAAATTATGGCTGTGCACGTCGATCTGTACCGCATGCACACCAGTCAGGTTGATTTGCAGATTGCGCGGCGCCTGATATTTGCACGGGGCAGCAGCGAACACGGACGCAGGGGCCAGCAATAAAATGGCGATAAAAAGGCGGCGCATGGTGGAATCCGTGGAAGGTCGACACCTGTAGGATGCCATTGTCGGCGGAAAGGTTGCACGCCGATGTTTATTGCTGTGCATTGGAGCACGTCAGCGGTGACTTGCCCAATAACCGATCACCCGCGTTCGATGGCCTTCGCACGTTGCCATAGAGATTCCTGCGCGGCCAGACTCTGCTGCGCAAAGATTTCACCATCAGCCGCCGCCAACTGTTCCATCTGACGAAAACGTCGCTCGAACTTGCGGTTGGCATGGCGCAGCGCACGGGAGAAATCGACCTTTGCATGGCGTGCCAGATTGACCATCACGAACAGCACATCACCGATCTCGTCTTCCAGCCGCGCAGGATCGGCGCCATCGGCGAACTCGGCATGCACCTCGTCCACTTCTTCAGCCAGCTTGGTGAGCACCGACTCCGGCTCGGGCCAGTCAAAACCAACGCTGGCCGCGCGCTCTTGCAGCTTTCGTGCGCGCTGCCATTCCGGCAGGCCCGAAGAAATGCCGGCCAACGCGCTATCGTCCGCCGACTCGCCTCTGGCCGTGCGTTCGGCCGTCTTGCTGTCTCCCCATGCCTGTTTTCGCGCGGCGTCATCGGCAAATTGCGTGTCGCCGAATACGTGTGGATGACGACGGCGCATTTTGTTGCTGATCGCGTCAGCGACGTCGGCAAAGTCGAACAACCCAGCTTCCTTTGCCATCTGCGCATGGAAAACGACCTGCAGTAGCAGATCACCCAACTCGTCACGCAAATCATCCCAGTGACCGCGATCGATCGCATCGACAACTTCGTAGGCTTCTTCAAGCGTGTACGGTGCGACGGAGGCAAAGTCCTGTTTCACATCCCACGGGCAACCGCGTTCGGGATCGCGCAGGCGCGCCATGATCGCCAGCAGGTCGTCGAGGCTGTAACGTGTGGTGTCGGTCATCTATGGCTCTTCAATGGGTGCAGCCGAGTTTGCTGATTACACGTAGCCAGTGGCCCGTAAACGCGCTGCCCAATCCACGCTGGTATCGCCGACGGCGATGAACTCCGGGTTGAGCAGCGACTCGCCGCGGTTGTAGGTGAACGGTTTACCCTGCAGGTCGAGCACTGCGCCGCCCGCTTCCTGCAGCACGCATTGCGCAGCCGCCGTATCCCACTCGCTGGTCAGGCCCAGTCGCAAATAGACGTCCGCCGCACCACGGGCTATCAAACAAAACTTCAACGACGAACCCAGCGGAACGAGTCGATGGTCGTCGCCCAGCAAGGTCTGCAACATGGCGGCCTGCTCGTTGCCGTGCGAACGGCTGCCGGCGAGCACTGGTGGCTGCGCCAGCGCGCGCGCCTGGATGCGCTGCCATTCACCGCCGGCCTGCGTCTGCAACCACGCGCCATCGCCATGTTCGGCGACGTAAAGCTCACCAGTGACCGGCGCCAGCACTACGCCAAGCACCGTCTGCCGATCGTCGATCAGCGCAATGTTGACGGTAAATTCGCCGTTGCGCTTGACGAATTCGCGCGTACCGTCGAGCGGGTCGACCAGCCAGTAACGCGACCAATGCTGACGCTGCGACCAGGCCAGCGCTTTCGCCTCTTCGGATAAAACCGGCAGGACAGTCTCCAGCGAGGACAGGCCATCCATGATGACCTTCTGCGCCGCGAGATCGGCAGCCGTGAGCGGCGATGCATCGGCCTTGGTCTGCACCGAAAAATCGCTGCGGTAAATCGTCATGATGGCTTCGCCGGCAGCGCGTGCAATCTCACCGATGTGCCGGGCGAACTCGGGTACAGAACTCATGAATGGCTTACTGCCGCTCGAAGCGACCAGCGAGGTATTCGCGGGCCATGAACAGCGCGGCGATCGAGCGCCCTTCGGTCACATCATCGCGACCAATCAGGGTGTGCAGCTCGGACATCTTCCACGGCACCACGTCGAGTTCTTCCGGCTCGTCGCCAACCAATCGCTCGGGATACAGGTCTTGTGCCAGCACAACATGCGCCATATGCGTCATGTAGGACGGCGAAAGTGAGAGGTTGTGCAGGATCTTGAGCTTGCGCGCGCCATAGCCAACCTCCTCCTTCAATTCGCGCTCGGCGCCTTGTTCGGCGGTTTCGTCCTGGTCAAGCCGGCCTTTTGGCAAGCCCAGCTCGTAGCGGCCCACGCCAGCGCCGTATTCGCGCACCAGCAAGACGGTTTCGTCGTCGAGCATCGGCACGATGATCACCGCACCCAGCCCGCTGCTCTTCAATCGCTCGTAGGTACGACGCTCACCATTGGAGAACTCCAGATCGAGCTGCTCGGCACGCAAAAAATGGCTGTTCTGAATGTCTCGCGTGGCGTGGATGATGGGTGGTTTGCGCATTTCTCCATTCTAGCCTGCCATCGTTAGAATTCGCCGGTGAGTCGCTCGACATAGACAGATCGAGACACTTGATTATCGGGACCGGGCGTGTGCGTATGCACATCGCTCGGGCAACCTGTATTCATTGAATGGCGACTTGGTTATCAGGTCTATTCTTTTGCGACGCACAATATAAATGGCGGATATTTATGAAGTTTTATTTGACCGCCCTACAGGTCGAATGGATACTCCGGCGTACGGACAGTCACGCTGATACATGCCGGGGGGCAGCGGTGCAGTGGCCGTGAGGTCCAACTGACATCCATCTCAAAGGGGAATTGCATGCGTTCGCTACGATTAGCCTTGCAGGCCATGTTGATCACGCTGTTTATTTCGTTCGCCGCGTCCGTCGGTGCCCGAACCACCACCGCCGCCAGCAGTAGCGGCTACACCCAGACCCGCTATCCGATCGTGCTGGTGCATGGCCTGTTCGGCTTTGATCAGCTGTTTGGCACGATCGATTATTTTTACGGCATTACCGATGGCCTGCGCAGTGGCGGCGCCACGGTTTACGCAGTCGAACTCAGCCAGCTGGGCAATGACGTCACCCGCGGCAACCAGCTGATCGCCCAACTGGAAAACCTGCAAGCGGTTTACGGCTACAGCAAGTTCAATCTGATCGGCCACAGCCAGGGTGGCCTGGACGTCCGCTACGCCGCTGCGGTGCGGCCTGATCTGGTTGCCTCGGTCAGCACCTTCGGCACGCCGCATACCGGCAGCGCCGTCGCGGACGGCATTGCCACGCTGGCACCGCCAGGCAGTGCACAGCGCGCACTCGCGGTGGCGTTTGCCACCGCGCTGGGGAATCTGATCGACACGTTCTCAGGCGGCAACAATCCACAAAATGCGCTGGATGCGCTGAGCCAGCTCACGACCAGCGGCACGGCGCAGTTCAACGCGCAGTTCCCTGCAGGCATGCCGACTTCTTCGTGCGGATCAGGTGCCGCGGTAGTCAATGGCATTCGTTATTACTCTTCAGGTGGCACTTCGGTGCTGACCAATGTGCTTGATCCGTCTGACCTGCTATTGGGCGCTGGCAGCCTGTTCTTCAGCGGTAGCGCAAACGATGGCCTGGTCGGACAGTGCTCCAGCCACTGGGGTACGGTTATCCGTGACAACTACGACTGGAATCATCTGGACGAGGTCAACCAGTTGCTGGGACTGCGTGGCGTGTTTTCTTCCGATCCGGTGGCGGTTTACCGTGACCAGGCCAATCGCCTGAAAGGTCTGGGACTGTGAGGTCACGCCGCCAGCTGGGATGGATACTCGGCGTGGCGGCGCTGGTCTGTGCGGGGCTGTTGCTGCGAAATAATGCCGCGGAACTATCCAAGACGGGCACTCCCGTCGCGAAGACCACCGCTGCGACAGCAATCCAGCAAGACAATGACTCACTGCGTGGATCCCGGGCGACAGCCTCTAGCAACGCACTTCGCGATCCGCACTTCGTGCTGAAGAACGGGTCGCTGCGCGGTACGGAGCCCGATGGCGGCGTGAGCGTGGGCTTCGGCGGTCATCTGAAGCCCGACATGGGCTTACGCCGACTGTTCGACTACTACCTCGTGCTCATCGGGGAAACGGATCTGTCGGGAATCCGCACCTTGCTGCACGATGATCTCCTACGCCGTCAACTCGATGCGCCCTTGATCGACGAAGTGATGGCGAGCTTTGATCGATACACGCTCTATCAGCAAGCGGCTGTTGCACTAGCCTCACAGACAGGGTTGTCATTGGATCAGCAACTGGCCCAGATCACTGCGCTGCGCCGTCAGATGCTGGGCGATGATGTCGCCGAGGCGTTCTTCGGCGATGAACAGCGACAACAGCGGCAAACGCTGCAGCATCTGGCCATTCAATCTGACCCCAGCCTTTCGCCAGCCGAAAAAGCACAACGACTGCAGGCACTGGACGCTGCGCTGCCAGCAGCCGAGCAGGAAGCCCTGGCGCAAACTTCGCTGGGCAACACGGTTCAGAACCAGACCGACGCGTTCGATGCTGCGCAGACAGACGCCGGCACGCGCTACGCTGAGCGTGCGCAAACCTGGGGTGATGCTGCCGCCGACCGGTTGCAGCAGCTGGACCAAAGCCGCGCGCAGTGGCAGGCGCGACTCAACACCTATGCACAACAGAGCCAGGCCATCCAGGCCGATACCTCGCTGGATAGCGGGCAGCAGCAGGCGGCACTGCAGCAACTGATGACAAGCAGCTTTAACGGCACCGAGCAGTTGCAAGTGCAGGCCATGCAGAGCAACGGTCTACTCGGCAAAGCACGTTGAACAACGCGCACGATTGAATAACCCGTTGCTATCGAAGCTCGGAATGAAACCGCTACAGCGGTCGCGCGGAAGAAGAGCGCCCCGTGGCGACAGCCCAGATCAGCAGTCCATAAACCAGCGCATGCAGTAGGCCGAAACCAAACATGGATATCAGGCCCACGTTCGCAAGAATAGAAACGCCAGTCTCGTGGGTGGCATTCAGTCCGGGCAGGTAGATGCTGTAAAACCAGATCGACGCCACCTGCAACAGCAACTGCAACACGCTGGCAATCATCAGTAGCATGGCGGCACGAGGTGCTCGCGCCCAGATGACACATGCCACCACAATGCCAGCAATGGTGGCCAGCGTCTGAAAGCTTCCACCTGCCATCACACCGAAAATGCGGCTCAAGTCTTCCATCGTCAATACTCCGGCCATGTGGAGGACAAACACAGACGTTCCAGCGCTTGAGCATGAATCGCCGGCGTACCAGCCAGCACGCTGCGCGTATTCAGCGTGATTGGACCACCATCGAGATCAGTGAAAACACCACCGGCCTCGCGCACGATCATCACTAGCGCGGCGATATCGAGGATGTTCACGTCCGATTCGATCACCAGATCGAGGCTGCCACGCGCCAGCAGATGGTAGTGACAGAAATCGCCGTAACCGCGGATGCGGTTGCTGTCGCGAATGAGCTGGCCGAGTGCATCCCATCGCACATCGGCGGTCAGCGTTTTGACGTTGCCCGTGGAGATCGAGGCCTGGCTGATTGCGCTGGTATCCGCAACTTTCACCCGCTCGCCGTCGAGCCATGCGCCGCCACCCACGCTGGCCCACATCGTTTCACCGTAGATCGGCGCGCTGGACACGCCGAGAACCAACTCATCACCATCCATCAAGGCAATCTGGGTCGAGAAGAACGGGGTACGCCGCACAAAACTCTTGGTGCCATCGAGCGGATCGACCAGCCACAGCAGGCCACCTTGCTTGCCCTCGAGTCCAAACTCCTCGCCATAGATCGCCGCCTCCGGCAGCGCGGCCTGCAGGATTTGCCGGATGGCCTGCTCTGCTTCGCGGTCAGCGATGGTCACCGGTGTGGCATCGGATTTCAGCTCGACCTCTACCCCGCGATGCCAGTAGTGCCGAATCACTTCGCCTGCCGCCGCGGCAGCTTCGCGCGCTGCCAGCATGGCCTTGGTTGCGATATCAGATTGCATGATCAGTGGGGTGTCCTGTCGGGTGTCGGTGCGGGCAAGCCCATGGCCATACCTCCGCTGCGTTGAATATGTACGGTGCCGCTGGGATCCGGCCGACCGAATTGGGCCAGCCAGTGGAGTAGCACCGGATCAGTCTGTCGAGCCAGCAGCATCGCGTCCAGTCGCCAGCCCAGCGGACTGAGCTGCAACTCACCGTCGGCTTTTAGCGGACCATGACCATCATCATGCAGCTGCGCCGCGATAACCCCACTCTGCGCCTGTGCCTGCAACTGCAGCACGCCCAAGACGATATCGCCACTGTGCGTTTTCAGGGATGCTTTCGACCACTGGCTATTCGCCTGCAGCTGCAAAGGCCAGCCCGCCTGCAGGAGAGCGTGCTCGACGGTCACCTGCAGCTCGCCGCGTGGCCGACCCAATGGCAGCTTTGCATACGCATCCAGCAAAGAGAGATCGACGCGCGCGTGGACGTCGTGCCACTCGACCTGGCCTGCCGCCAGCTTTTGCATCGCGCCGGAGAAATCCAGCTGTGGTCCGCTGAAATCCAGCTGCAGTTGCGTCTTTCCCAGCAAGGCGAGTCGCGACAATTGCCAGCTCAGCTGTCCGAGTGTATGGCCATCGGCTGTCGTCACCTGCGCCGCCCGCCCGTCCCACAGCAGGCCATCGACCTGCTGCAAACGCAGTCCGTGCAATTGCGGTGCTATCCAGAACATGGCCAGACGCGCGGGCAGAAACCACACCAGCAACAGCGTGGCCAGCAACAACCCACCTACGCCGATCAAGCATTTCCGCAAAGTCTTCAACCGCCAATTCCCGAACCTGTTCATGGATGGACTTGAGCGTCCAGCGCTCAGCACCGATGATAGCTGGATGACCAACCCCGCAAGCAGCAACGCCGCGCTCGCCGCGCGTGATCTCGAACACCTCTGGCATCCCTGCACACAGATGCACGACCACGGCATCGCCGGCGTACCCATGGTGCCGATCGTGCGTGGAGAAGGCGCCTGGCTGATCGATGCCGATGGAAACCGTTATCTCGACGGCATCAGCTCGTGGTGGACCAATCTGTTCGGCCACGCGAACCAGCGCATCGCGGCAGCGCTGGCGGATCAGGCGCACACGCTGGAGCATGTGATCTTTGGGGGCTTTACGCACGAACCGGCGATTGCGCTGGCCGAGGAGCTGGTGCGCATCACGCCGCCGGGGCTTGATCGCGTATTCCTTGCCGACAACGGCTCAGCGGCGATCGAAGTGGCGCTGAAGATGAGCTTTCACTACTGGCTCAATCAGGGGCATGGTGAAAAAACCCGCTTTATCGCATTGACCGGCAGCTACCACGGCGAGACGCTGGGTGCGCTCTCGGTGAGCGACGTGGCCCTGTATCGAAAAACCTACGCGCCTTTGTTATTGACGCCCTTTCTGGCGCCGTCACCGGACGCTTATGAAGGCGAGCCCGGCGAAAGTCCCGAGCAGATCGCCACACGCAGGCTGCAGGAACTGCGCGTGCTGCTCGAACGTCACGCGCATGAAACCTGCGCGGTCATCGTCGAACCACTGGTGCAGTGCGCCGGTGGCATGCGCATGTATCACCCCCATTACCTGAGTGGCCTGCGCGCGCTGTGCGATGAGTTCGCGGTACATTTTATCGCTGACGAAATCGCGGTCGGCTTCGGCCGCACCGGCACGCTGTTCGCCTGCGAGCAGGCGGATACGACACCGGATTTTCTATGCCTGTCGAAAGGGCTCACTGGCGGCTTTTTGCCGCTATCCGCCGTACTCACTACGGACGCGATCTACCAGGCGTTTTACGCCGAATACAATGCCGGCAAGGCATTCCTGCATTCGCACAGCTATACCGGCAATCCGCTGGCCTGCCGCGTCGCACTGGAGACACTGGCGATCTTTCGCGACGAACCGATACTGGAACGCAATCGCCAGCTTGCGACTCATCTGGCGAAGCGACTGGCACCACTGCGCGACCACTCCCATGTCGCCGACGTACGGCAGACCGGCATGATCGCGGCGATTGAAATGGTCGCGGACAAGACCAGCCGGCGGCCTTTCCCTGCCGAAGAACGGCGCGGTTTACGCGTATATCTGGATGGGCTGAAGCACAGCGTGCTGCTGAGGCCGCTGGGCAATGTTATTTATTTCATGCCGCCATACATCGTCACTGAGTCGGATATCGATCAACTGGTCGACGCAGCGATTGCCGGCATCGAGCTCGCTGTCGCCGGCTGAGCGTTATTCACGTCGCCACATGCGACGTGAATAACCAGTCGCCTTTCTCAGTGACCTAGGCTGATGCTGGGATCGAGCATCTGCAAGGCATGCGCATTGTCGATAGCGCCGGTATTACGTAACTCGTCACCACCGTAACTGCGTCCCGCCACCGGTAGACAGTCGCCATTCTTTGGCGGAATCAGGCTGCCTGTATGTTGCAGGCAGTTGCGATCTCCCGGTTTGACCAGGCGATGATCGGTCGATGCCGCCTTTGAATTCGCCGGCATTTCATCCGTCTGAGATGACGCTGGAGACGTCTGCGACGAACTCTGAGCGACGGCTACCGCGCTGATCCCCGAGCCGGCCATCAGTGCAAAGGCGAAGATCATCTGCTTGGATCGGGGTGACTTTGAGGAGAATAATGTGGACATGGGCAAGCCCTCTGCAGCTCCCGCAGGGAGCGACAGCTCACATGCTGCGCCGGTAACCGACAACTGGCAATGAAACGCTCCCACCCATCTCGCTGACATTCAGTTTTCCATGAGCATTCGGCTACCGTGCGGCGGCTCGGTTATGCTGCTTTTTTGCCGCGCGAACGCTCCATGCGAAACATCCGACTCCATATTGCCCAACCGCTGAGTGTAGGTACCGAGCTTACCCTGCCAGCACAGGCCGGTGAGCATGCCGTGCGCGTGCTACGGCTGGTTACCGGTGATCCGATTACACTTTTCAACGGCGATGGCGGCGATTACGCCGCTACAATTCTTGTTGTTGGCAAGCGCGAGGTGACCGTCCGTATCACTGAAAAGCTCGCTCTATCGAACGAGTCACCGCTCCCGCTGACCCTGGCGCAAGGGGTAGCGCGCGGCGACAAGATGGATCTCATCGTGCAGAAGGCGACCGAGCTTGGCGTGGTACGCATCGCGCCGCTGCTGACCGAACGCTCGGAGGTAAAGCTAGACGCAGCACGCTCCGAAAAACGGCTGGCGCATTGGCGCGCGGTGGCCGCCAGCGCGTGCGAACAAAGCGGCCGGGCGCGGTTGCCGGAAATCAGTGCGGCCGTGCCACTATCAAAATGGCTGGACGACCTGACTGCCGATGGCGCGCTGCGTCTCGCCCTGCTTCCCGAGGCTGTCAGGTCGTCGCGCGAGCTGCACTTTACGAATGCCGGCGGCCTGCTCGTGGTGGGCCCGGAGGGCGGATTGGGCGAACGTGATATCAGCGCGCTGAAAGTGGCGAACTTCGAGGGACTGCGGCTTGGACCGCGCATTCTTCGCACCGAAACCGCCGGCCTCGCCGCTCTGGCGGCACTGCAGGCCATCCACGGCGACGGCTGATATTTCCGACCCAATTTAGCTTTGCAAGAGGAAAAGCTCTGCTTTTCAGCCGCCTGTACCCGACCACTCCGTCGCGTCATGCGGCACAGGCGCTTCCGTCAGATCGGCATCGTCGAGCAGACCCAGTAGCTCGGCTTCTATCCACTCCAGATCGGGAATCATCGCGACGTCGTCGCGCACCAGTACCTGCGCTCGAACCCCAGGCGGCAGCGGGCTGCCGTCGTGGGTGGGAATGATCAGTTCGGCGTTCAACGTGGTCAGGCGCGGAAAGCCCTGTGTCAGCATCGCGATAAACGGGAGCTTGGGATTGCCACCCAGCGCCTTGAGCACCGCCACGCGGACACTGGATTCGCCATCACCAGCTTCGCTACCGGTCAACTGTGCGAACGACACCAGCGGCACGCGCCAGCCGCGCCAGGCGATGCGGCCCAGCAACCACTCCGGCGCAGCGGTCACCGGTTCGGGTTTGCTGTAGGTGATCACTTCAGCGACGGTGGCGTTGGGCAACAGCAGACGCAAGTTGCTTACCGGCACCAGGACGCAGCGGATTTCACGCGGTAACGGCTCATCACTCATGGAAACACCTCGATCAGATGCGCCGCCAACTCATGGGGCGTACCGGAAAAACTGACTAACCGTTCGGCAGATATGCCACTGACCATATCGGCGTAATGCTCACCGGCCGACGACTCAACCCAAACCTTGCCGCCACGATCGTGTACCGCTTGCGATCCAGCGACGGCATCGGTACCGCGTCCGGAAAACACGATGGCCAACGCATCGCGACCGAACACATTGGCCGCCATGCTGAAACTGGCATCGATGGATGGCCCATGTGATGCATTGGCACCGCTGGGCATAAGCTCGACGCTGCCGTCGCGAACAAGCAGCAACTGCTGCCCGGCCGGTACGACCAGTACTTCGCCAACGCGCGCACGGCTGCCGTGCTTGGCAACCCGCACTGGCAACACAGAATGCGCTGCAAGCGTTTCCACCAGGGTATCGACCGGCGTTTCACCGAGATGCTGGGTATGCACGAAAGCCAGCTTGGTCATTGCCGGCAACGCTGCCAAAAAGCCGCAGACGGACTCGCTGCTTCCGGCAGCGGCACCGAGCAACACGATCTGGCCCAGGCTATTGGCCCGAACCTCTTCAGGGTCTTCATAGGTCTTTGGCGCGATGGCCTCTTCCATCGAAAGAAGCTGAAGATTCATTACCAGCTCGTCGTCCGGCTCGCCCTCGTCAGCCTCTGGCGCCAGAAAATCGGCAGCACTTACCTTATGGATACCGAAGTCTTCCGCAGCAGACTTTTCAGCCGAAACGCTTGCGGGGATGGCTGCTTCGTCTTCGTCCAGCAACGCCCAACTGTCCGATACACGCACAGTGCTGGCCACGAGGGCATCGACCGGAATCTGCTCCGCAGCGGCGGCATGGATCGTTGCCACCAATGTATCAGTGCGAGGTGCCAGCTCCAGATGGTCAAGCTGGAAAACAGGCGGTGTCACGCTGATCGGACCTGCATCATTCTCTGCCCTTGCAACCGCGGCGACAGCGTGTGCAGCTCCCGACAACTCGGACTTGTCAGTTTCGATTTCCTCGCCTGCTGGCAGGCCAAAATGGCCATCATGCAGAGGCGGCAAATCCTCGTCGCCGGTGAAACGCAGACCCGAACCGGTCGGTGCCTCGTCCTCATCCGACAGGTCGCCCGATGCCAGCAACGCTTCCAGTTCAGCCGCGAGATTTTCCGACTCCTCACTCGCCGCCTGCACGTGCTGTTCTTCGGTAGGGGCCTGCACCGACCGCTCGGACTCGAACGATGGCGACTCCAGAATCAGTGATGAAATCTGGCTTTCCGACGTCTGACTTTCAGCAGCGGGAGTATTGGCTTCTGCTGCAACTTCCGGCTCCGACGATGGTGCGGAAACAGCATCAGCAATAAGCGCCTCGAGTGTCTCGCTGGTCACCACCTCGACACCGCGGGCATGCTCGGGACGCGGCGGATCAATATCGCCCATCTCCAGCACCTTGACCGCGAGATGACGAGCCCAGCGGGCACGATCCCAGCCACTCAGTTCGCGACTGGCCTGAGCATCGTTGAAAACCACGCGAGGGGTGTCGCCATCGATTACTTCGTAAAGATGGTCGAGCGCATCGTCGGCCGAATCGTCCAGGTTCACGACCAGCACCTGGGCGCCTACTTTCTCCAGCAGCTCGCGCGTGAGCGTGGACATACCGCCCTCGTGCACAATGCGCGCACCGCGCTCGTTCAGAGCGTCACGCAGCTGCGCGCCCAGCTCGACATCATCAAACAGCAGTGCAACCGCCGGCGCGGCATGGCTCATGACTCGGCTCCGACACGCTGCTCAAGCACCTCACTGATCTGCACCAATAGCTCGGCCTCCTGATAGGGCTTGCCCAAATAACGGTCGACGCCGATATCGAAAGCTCGCTGACGATGTTTATCGCCGCTGCGCGAAGTGATCATGATGATTGGCACATCGCGCAGTCGCGGATCGGCCTTCATGTGTATGGCGAGCTCGTAGCCGTCCATACGCGGCATTTCGATATCGAGCAGCATCAGATCCGGCACGCGTTCGTGCAGTTTTTCCACTGCATCGACACCGTCCTTGGCTGTACTGACGTCGTATTCGTGGCGCTCCAGCACACGGCTGGTGACCTTGCGCATGGTGATCGAATCATCGACCACCATCACCAGCGGCCGCACCCGCACTTCCTCGATCACCGGCGCTTGCACGGCACTGAGCCCATCAGCCAGACGATGCTGACGACGTGTGATGCCATGGCGGACCAGCGGAGCAAGATCAAGAATGATCAACACCGAGCCATCGCCCATGATGGTGGCGCCGAGCAGACCGGGGACCGAACTGATCTGCGGGCCGACCGACTTCACCACGATTTCGCGCGAACCGAGCACCGCGTCGATACGGATCGCCGCGCGCAGATCGCCAGCGCGGGTCAGCAGCAGCGGCTGCTGTTCGCCTTCGGCCGGCAGACCGGGCGGCAAGCCCAGCAGTTCGGCCAGATCGTGGATGCCGTATTCCTCGTTACCGTACTGGAACGTCGGTTCGTCCTCGGCAAGCCGCACGGCCAGGTCGTCAGGACTGACCCGTGCCACACCTTGGACGGACGTCATCGGAATCGCGAAGGTCGCCTCACCGATGCGCACGAGAATGGCCTGGGTCACCGCGAGAGTGAATGGCAGGCGCAGCACAAACACGCTGCCTTTACCCGTTTCGGATTCGATCGACAGCGACCCACCGAGCTGCTTGATCTCGTTGGCAACCACGTCCATGCCGACGCCGCGGCCAGCCAACTGGGTCACGGTGCTCGCAGTGGAGAAACCTGGCTGGGTGATCAGCGAAAGCAGTTGGTTGTCGGTCGGCTTGGTGTCGGCACGCAACAGCCCGCGTTCAATACCACGCTTGAGAATGGCCTCGCGATCAAGGCCGCGACCGTCATCGCTGACGCGGATCACAACCTCAGTGGCTTCGCGCGCGACCCGGATATGCACGGCGCCTTCGTTCGGCTTGCCCGCCTTGCGGCGTTCATCAGGCGACTCGATGCCGTGCGCAATGGCGTTGCGCAGCATGTGTTCGAACGGCGCCTTGATGCGATCGAGCAGGTTGCGATCCATTTCACCGTGCGCGCCGTCGACATAGAGCTGCGCACTCTTGCCGTCTTCCTGTGCAGCCTGACGCAGGGTACGGCGAAGGTTCGGTACCATCGTGTCGAACGGCAGCATGCGCGTGCGCAGCAGACCGTCCTGCAACTCGGTACTGACGCGCGACTGCTGGATCAGCAGAGTTTCGGCCTGACGCGTGAGTTCATCAAGCAAGGTCTGAATGGACACCAGATCGGAGACCGACTCCGCCAGTGCACGCGAGTACTGCTGCAACTGCGAGTAACGATCGAGCTCGAGCGGATCGAACACGGTGAGGCCCGCTTCGCGATGTTCACGCTGGAAGCGCGCGATGATCTGCGCCTCGGTCTCGATTTCCAGCATGCGCAGCTGGCTGCGCAGACGGGAGACGGTCTGTTCCAACTCGACCAAGTTGAAGCGGTAGCCGGCAACCTGCTGCTCCAGACGCGAACGGTAGATCGCCACTTCGCCGGCGTGGTTGACGAGGCTGTCGAGCAGGTCGGCGCGAACGCGGATCTGTTCCTGCGACGAGCGAACCTCTTCTTCCATTTCCGGCAACAGATCGGGAAGCTCGGGCAGATCCTGTGGAATGACGGCTGCGACAGGTGTCGCCGGAAGCACCAACGCGCTGGCTGTTCTTGCATGCGGCGCGGCATCGGCAATCGATATGGCATCGTCGGCAAGATTCGTTTCACCGGCCAGGGCCAGCAACTGATCGATCATGCCCTGCGGATAGTCGATGGCCTGGCCCAGCGAGACCGACTGCACCTGTTTGTGTAACTGATCGAAGCTGGCTTCCAGTGCTGCGATCAGCGGACCCGTCTTGGCCGGATCGCGAATGGGCTTTTCGAGCAGGGTTTCCACCGCATGGGTAAGATCACCCACGCCCATCAGGCCGGCGATTCGCGCGCCACCCTTGAGCGTATGCAGATCGCGCTGCAACTCGGGCACGTACGACAGCTCGGTCGGGGCATCGTGCCACTGCGCCATCACACCGTCGGCGTGATCAAGAATTTCGCGCGCCTCATCGATAAACACTTCCAGCAGATCGGCGTCGATATAGCCGGATCCAGCCAGTGCATAAACGTCGTCCTGGGCTACTGCGGACTCATCGGATGCCGGACTACCCTCAACATGTTCGGCAGCGGCATGCTCGGTAGTGGCATCTGTGGTCTGATTCGTAAGAGCTGCCTGTTCGGCGGCACGCTTCTCGGCATCGAGCTTTTCGGAAGCCAGGAGTTCGGCAGCAATCTCATCAGCCGCCTGCTGCGCTGCCAGTTCGGCGGCGTGCTCGGCCGCGAGTTTATCGATGACTGCCTGCTCGGCGGCCGCTTGTTCGGCCGCAAGCTGCTCCGCAGCGACCCTTTCTGCGGCGGCCTTTTCGGCAATCAGCTGTTCGGCGGCGGCACGTTCAGCGGCAGCCACTTCCGGTTCGAATGCACCCAGCGCAGCGACCATCTCTGCTGCGAGCGCTGCGTGGTGCGCATCGTCGGGGTGAACTTCTGCCGGAGCTTCTGCCTCAGATGTTGCATCGAACTCAGCATCGTTGATCGATGTATCAGCGTGCGCCGATTCCGATACGACATCGGCCTTGACCCGATCGTCTGTTGCCTGATCGTTTGTTGTATCGACTTCAGAGGCATCCGGTTCCTCATCGGCCTGCCGCTCGTAAACAACGTGCGCGACCTGCGACTCCGGATAGCGGTCACGCAACGCCGTGATCTGCGCGGTGAGCGCATCGGCGTTGGGCAGGCGTGGCTGGATGGCATCGAACTGGTCCATCACGTGATCGACCAGATCGACCGATTGCTCGAGCATGCGCACACCGTCGGACGACAGCGCGATGTTCAAGGCACGCAGACGCTTGAACAGACTTTCCAGCGGGGACAGCAGTTGGGTCAGCAGTGGAATGTCGACCATCGCGATCGCGCCGTGCAGCGTGTGTACGGCACGCAGAAGATCTTCGCTGATCGGCAACTCGATATCGCTGCGCTGAATGGCAGCACGAATCGTATGCAGATACTGCGCGACTTCGCTACGCAGGATTTCGAGCAGCACCGGATCGACCGGCGGCATCACCGGCATGGCCAGCACCGATTCGGACGGCGACTCCGGCTCAAACGCCGCCAGGTTAACCGCCGCGGTATGACTGTCGGTGAGGCTGGCTTCCGGCACGGCATCCGCCGCGATCTGCGATCGGGGAATACGTCGAACCACAACGCGACGAACCATTTCCGTGGCCGTCGACAGATGATCTTCCACTCGGGTGTGCTGACCATTGGCCACTTCTTCGGCGGCCTGCATGATCGCGCCCAACGGCGCTGTCGGCGTGCCTTCACCTTTCAGCGCGGCAAGCAGTTCCGGCAACGCGGCGATCGCATGGTGAACCACGGCCTGCACGCCTTCGTGCGGCTCGATGGTGCTGTCGAGTACACGGTTGAGCATGTCCTCCACTTTCCAGGCGAACTCGCCGAGCACACCGGCACCGACCAGTCGACCCGAACCCTTCAGCGTGTGGAAGGAACGACGCAGCGTGATCAGCGAGGAAAGCTGGGCAGGATCAGCCAGCCAGACTTTCTCGCCGTTGCGCAGACTGTCGATTTCTTCCTGCATTTCCTCCAGGAAGATCTCGCGGATATCGTCGTCGATACCTTCCGCGTTGAGATTGAAGGCGGTGTTGGCTGCCAGCGCGTCGCGTACCGGCACCTCTTCGAATTCCTCTTCCTCGATCTCGATCCAGTCGTTGTCCGGATCATCTGATCCGAGATTCTCGGACACGGGCGGAGCCGTGGTTTCGGTTTCTGCCAGCCGCATGCCGTCGATGTTATGTACCGTGGCCGTTTGCTGTTCGCTCTCACCGATAAACAGGTGCGCCAGATCGTCGCCCGGTAACATGCTGACCGATTCGGTCAGCTCGGGGTGCGTCTCATGCACGAAGCCCTTGTGCTCCAGACCCTCGTTGGCGAGCCCGGCATCGTGCTCGGCGCTATTAGACGCCGGCTCGATAACCGATGGTGCCGGCAACTCCCGCGCGACAGGCAGCGGCCAGTAGCCGAGCAAGCCCAGGCTGTGCTCGGCCACATCGAGAATGTGTTCCAGACCGCCACGGTGTTCTCGCGCGGCCTCGAGGTAGTACTCGAGCGCCGCCAGCGCGTCAGCGAGGTGATCCATCTGCACGCCGGATGGCACGCGCCGATCGATCAGCAGTTCTTCGGCGACGAAACGGCCGACGCCTTCGGCCAGCTCTGCCGGGCGTGGTGCGGAAAGCATCCGCAGTGCACCGGCAACCTCGCCCATCAAGGCCGGAGCAACGACCAGATGGCTGTGCTCCCAACCCGATTCGACGAAGGCGATGATTGCGTTCTTGACGTTGCCGGTATTGGTGATCGCTTCTTGCATCAGCGCGGTAACCACACCGAGCGCCTCGCTGCGCGGCAGACCATGCGCCGCTTCGCCAGTTTCCGCTTCCTCTTCGGAACCCAGGCTTTCGATATGGTCGTCCAGCGACGACTCGACGTACAGCAGCGCACCAGCGACGTCCAGCAGGGTTTCTTCGTCCGGCTGACGCATGCGGTTGGCGATTTCGTCGAGCACTCGACGCTGTTCGATGATGACCCTGCGTGGCACGTTCAGCGCCAGCATGCCCAATGTGTCACCGACGCGCTCGAGCATTTCACTCTGCGAGGCCAGCTGCGACGGATCGGCACCCTCCTGGCGCAGGAACAGATCGAGCGCCTCCTTGACGCGTAGCAGGTCGTCCTTGATGGCGCGCGATACCGAATCGAGCAGCGCACGGTTGTGACCCGCCATCGAACCGCGAGCGTGCTCCAGTTCGGCGGCATCCGGCAACAGGCTGTCGAGCGCATAAGTGCTGCGCAACAGCTCCATCTGCGGACTGCGCTCTTTGGCCTGCGCCACGATGTAGAGCATCTTGCAGGCGACATCGTCGGCGTCACCGCCGCGAAGGCTGATTTCACCTTGCTCGATGAGCTGGCGAATGCTGCGATCCACCTTGCCGATCAACTGACGTATTTCGCCGGCAAAGCTTTTCAGCATGCCTTGCTCAAGGCCTTCCAGCACACCGGCGGAAATCCACCACAGGCGGCGACCGTGAACGTGATAGCAGCGCGATGCAATGGCGAGCAACGTGGTGCGCATGCCAACCAGCTGATGCTCGGCATCCTGACCACGAAACCAGCTGAGCAGCTGCTGCTGAAAGCGCAGGCGCAGATCCACCAGCTCGCCACGATGCGCTTCGGCATACGTCTCGCTCATCGCCGCTGGCGCCTGCTCGGGCAGGAACGCATCGAGGTTGGGATGGAACATCGCCGACTCGGTCAGCGGCGGCTGCTCGCGACTGGCGCGCAGATCGTTCAACAGCGGCAGCAACACCACTGGTACATCGCGATGACCGCTGGACAACCGCTCGAGATAATCGGGCAGCTGCATCAGGCCTCGCATCAACGACGCGTATGCTTCCTCACGGTGAGTTATTTGATCCTGAAGTAGCGCGCCAGCCAGCGTCTCCATCTCCGCGGTGATCTGGGCTGCGCCGTACAACTCGACCATCTGCAGGGTGCCGCGCACTTGATGCAGATGCTCGGCGCACGAACGCATGGCATCGCGATTGGTCGGATGCTCAACGTACGTTGCCAAGGCCTCGCGGGCGGTCGACAAGGTTTCGTCGAGCTCCGGCTTGACCCACTGCAGCGTGGTGAAATCGATGTGGTCTTGAAGTCTCATGTGCCTCTCTCGACGATTGCCCAACAGCACGTTACGCAACCAACGAGAATGCCCCCCGTCTTGTGCTTGTATTCATCGGTCTGCCATCAGCCCGACGGATAGTTCAATCAACCCGGCAACTTGAAATGCGCCACCGAGCGGCGCAGGTCACTCGCCAGCTGCGCCAACGTACCGATCGAGTCGGCCGTCTGGCTCGCGCCCTGCGAGGTCTGCGAAGTAATTTCCTGAATCGCGTTCATTGACACCGAGACATCCGTTGCCGCCGCCGACTGCGCGCGTGCCGCGGTGGAGATGCTCTGAATCAGCGCCGACAAATCGTGCGAAACGCGCTCGATATCGCCCAGCGCGCTACCGGCATCCTCCGCCAGGCGCGCACCGGCGACCACCTCGGCGGTGGTCTGCTCCATCGAGTTCACCGCTTCGTTGGTATCGGACTGAATCGTCTGCACCAGCGTTTCGATACGTTTGGTCGCACTGGTCGAGCGTTCGGCCAGTCGCTGCACTTCGTCCGCCACCACCGCGAAACCGCGACCGGCCTCACCGGCCGAGGCTGCCTGGATGGCGGCATTCAGCGCCAGGATGTTGGTCTGCTCGGCAATGTCGTTGATCAGTTCCACGATCGAGCCGATCTCCTGCGAGGATTCGCCCAGCCGCTTGATGCGCTTGGATGTTTCCTGGATCTGGTCGCGAATCGAGTCCATGCCGGAGATCGTTTCGCGCACCACTTCGGCGCCGTGCGAAGCGATCTTCACCGAGCGCTCGGCCACGTCGGCCGACTCGGCAGAATCCTTCGACACGATGTCCATCGAGCTCACGATCTGGTTGATCGCCGAGGTCGCCGAGCTGATCTGCTGCGCCTGTTGTTCGGCGGCGTCGGCCAGATGACGCGCCGTGGTTTGTGTTTCCTGCGCCGACGACGACACCTGCTCGGAGGTCTCGTTGATGGTGGTTACCAGGGAGCGCAGCTCGTCGATGGCGTAGTTCACCGAGTCGGCGATGGCGCCGGTGATGTCCTCCGACACGGTGGTCTTTACGGTCAGGTCGCCCTCGGCGAGCGAACCCATTTCGTCCAGCAGGCGCATGATCGCCTCCTGGTTACGCTGGTTGAGCTCGGCACTGCTGGCGAAGCGGCGGCGCTGATCGCCGACCAGGGTAATAACCAGCGCGACGGCGAAAACCACCGCGGCGATCGCACCGAACAAGCCCCACCATACATTCGGGAACAGGCGGCGCAACGGCAGCTTGCCGACCTGCTCGGACAAATCGTTCGCGCGCAACAGCACCGTCTGCGAATCCAGCGAAGCCTGGTTACCGGCGTGCTTCACGTCGGCAAGGTTGCCGGCCGCTGCAACCAGCTTGGCCACGGGATCGGCCAGCTTGTTCCAGCTATCCGTCATATCCGTGAGGATCTTTTTGGCGTTGGCGTCGCCAATGGGCTTCACGCCACTTTCCGAATTGCCCTCGAGCAGACCCTTCAATACGTTGCCGTACAACTGCGCATCGCGGGACAGGCCATCGGCCGCCGACTGCGCGTTGTCGCCACCCTGTAACACTTCCTGCACGCGACGGATGATTCGGTCACCGGACAGCATCTGGCGGGACGTGCCGAGCATCTGATCGGAGCTGCCGTTGTGCTGCTGCAGAATGTTGACCACCTGCTCCATGCTCGAGTTGAGCAAGGGCATCTGCTGCGCCAGCGTATTGGCGCGCACGCCGGAGTCGGTCACCACCGCCTTGTTGGAAAGGATCTTGCCGATGTCGTCGTCGAGCTGCTTCCACGAATCATTCAGCGCGATCACGGCGCGACCGGTCAATGTGGTGCTTTTATCGTCGTAGCCCGGCATATCTGTATGCGTATCGCCCTTGATCAGACGCTGCACTGCCGAATCAATGGAATTGCGATTGGCTGCGAGTTCATTGAAGGACTCGGCATTGCCGTTCGCCGCTTCCAGCGCGGATTTTGCCGTCTGCTGCGACAGCACCTGAATCTGTGTGGTCAGCGCGATGGCCTGTCGATCCTCGCTGTTCTTCTGGTTCAGCAAACCGAAATCGAGCGCCGCAAAACCAATCGAAACCACAAGCAGGACAATGTAAACGGCATAACCCCGTTCCCTGCTAACGCCCCCGGTAGTGCTCATGTTCACCTCGTCCGTCTGACCTGACCTGATCGGCTCCGCTTTGTTGGGCGGGTACCGGCCTGGGACTTGCTAACCAAAATCCGGCCACGATGGGCGCCGGCCCTTCTTGTCTAAAGCGCGATCGGATGATCAGGCCGCGGCCTGACGAAAATCCGGTGCGCGTACCAATCGATGCATGCTGAAAATCGCCAACTGCTGCTCGCCGACGCGATTTTCGACGAAGCGCGTCAGCCGCGGGTCGTCCTCGCGCCCAGCGTCACGCCGCTGCTCCTCGTCTACCGTGCGCTGGCCGAATACTTCGTCGACCAGCAGCGCCACGCTGCCATTGCCCTGGCGCACGATCAGCAGGCGGGTGCGATCGGAGTACTGCGTGCGCTCGCCGAACAGGAAGCGCGCAAAATCGACTACCGGCACCAGATTGCCGCGCACGTTGGCCACACCGAGCAACCAGGGCTGGGTACCCGGCACCGGCGTGAGCGTGGGTACGGCCAGCAGCTCGTTGATCTCGTCGATGCCGCTGACCAGCAAACGTGAACCGACGCGAAAACCGATGCCGCGCCACAACCCAGGCGCTTCCAGCTTGTCCTGCGTGTCAGAGGCGTGTGCCAGCGACAGCCGCTCGTAGCGGGCCAGAATCTCAAAAGGCGTGCGGTTGACGGACTGGTTCATGCCACACCCGGTAACAGATCGTTGATGCAGGCCAGCAGCTCTTTCTCATTCACCGGCTTGGTGATGAACGCGCGGGCACCCTGACGCAAACCCCACACCCGATCGGTTTCCATCGACTTGGTCGTGATCATCACGATCGGCACGCCCGCCGTGATCGGATCGCGGCTCAGCGTGCGCGTGGCCTGAAACCCATTCATGCCTGGCATGATCACGTCCATGATGACCAGGCTGGGCAAATCAGCCCGCGCCCGTTCGATGCCTTCTTCAGCACTGTTGACGGCGACAACCTCATGCCCCGCACGCTCGAGCAGCGTGGTGAACACGCGCACGTCGGTCGGTGAGTCATCGATGATGAGAATATTGGCCACAGGCTCCCCTCAGAATCTGCAGTCAGCGGCTCGCAGGCACGGTGCTGACATGGCGGTGGATGGCACCAAGCAGTTCGTCACGCGTGAACGGCTTGGTCAGATATTGTTCGGCACCCACGATACGGCCACGCGCCTTGTCGAACAGGCCGTCTTTCGAACTGAGCATGATCACGGGCGTCGCACGAAACTGCGGATTGTTCTTGATCAGCGCGCAGGTCTGATAACCATCCAGCCGCGGCATCATGATGTCGACGAAAATGATCGCCGGTTTCTGGTCGGAGATCTTGGCAAGCGCCTCGAACCCGTCAACTGCTGTCACCACGTCACAGCCTTCCTTCGTCAGCAAGGTTTCCGCTGTGCGCCGAATGGTTTTTGAGTCGTCGATCACCATGACCTTGAGACCGGTCAAGTCATTAGCACTAACGTTCAAATTCACTACTCCCCCTGGGGCCCGCGCGAGCTCAGGTCAATCACGAAGACAAGCAACTTGTGTGCCGTCGTTCGTACGTGTAAAAAATCACGAAACAAAATCAGGCGAAGCCCGCTCTGCGCCGGCGCTCAATAAGCTTTAGTTGTGTACCGCCTGCCCGCCAAGACTGTCAAGCAATAATCGCGCAGACTCAACAAGCAACACGCACAACGTGACCTATATTGGCACCATCGGGCTCATGGCGACAGCTCCGGCCAAGCCGAGCTTGTCGCCGCCGACCATCTCGACGACCATCGCACCCGATGATGTCAATCTGACGAATTCAAGAGGCCTGCGTGGCCGC
The DNA here is from genome assembly GCF_014207185.1 of Rhodanobacter sp. A1T4. Lineage (GTDB taxonomy): Bacteria > Pseudomonadota > Gammaproteobacteria > Xanthomonadales > Rhodanobacteraceae > Rhodanobacter. Next base: position 464,458 of record NZ_JACHCP010000001.1, on the reverse strand, counting down.
GAGCTTGTCCGGCGCTGGGTTGAATACCGCATTTGAATAACAACGGAGAATCGCCATGACCCTTTCGGTCGCCGTGCTGATGGACCCCATCGGCGCGATCAAGGTAGCCAAGGACACCAGTCTGGCCATGCTGCTGGAAGCCCAGCGTCGCGGACACACGCTGCATTATTTCGAGCAGGGCGATCTGGCGCTGCGCGATGGCGCGCCGTGGGCGCGGATCGCTACGCTCAGCGTGCGCGACGATCCGAAAAACTGGTACACGCTGGGCGAGGCGCATTGGCAGGATCTGCGCGAGATCGACGTGGTGCTGATGCGCAAGGATCCACCGGTCGACGCCCAGTTCATCTACGACAGCATGGTGCTGGAAGTCGCCCAGCGCAGTGGCGTGGCCGTCGTCAACGATCCGCAGTCGTTGCGCGACTGCAACGAGAAGCTGTTCGCGCTGCAGTTTCCGCAGTGCATCGTGCCGACGCTGGTAGCGCGCGACGCGACGGAACTGCGCCGTTTCACCGCCGAACATGGCGAGGTAGTGCTGAAACCACTGGACGGGATGGGTGGGCGCGGCATCTTTCGGGTCAAGGCCGGCGACAGCAATCTCAACTCGATGCTGGAAACCCTGCTGGCCGGCGGCGCCCACGGTGAAGGCCGTCAGCTCACCATCGCGCAGAAATACATTCCCGAAATTACCGCCGGCGACAAACGCATCCTGGTGATCGACGGCGAACCGGTGCCGTACGCGCTGGCGCGCATTCCCCAGGGCAACGAATTTCGCGGCAATCTCGCGGCCGGCGGTCGCGGCGAAGGCCTGCCGCTGTCCGAACGCGATCGCTGGATTGTGACCCAGGTCGCACCCGAGCTGCGCCGACGCGGCCTGCTGTTCGTCGGCCTGGACGTGATCGGGGATTACCTGACCGAGATCAACGTCACATCACCGACTTGCGTGCGCGAACTGGACGCACAGTTCGGGCTTAATATTGCCGGCCAGCTGTTCGACGTCATCGAGCAGCGCGTTTCCGGAAATCGCGCCGCGTGAGTCAACCTGCAACGGATCACCTCAAGCCGACCGTCTCGATAAAAGCGGCCGGCGAAGCACCCAACCCGATCAGCGCCACCCTGCTGTTTTCACTGTTGCTGCACGGGGTGCTCTTGCTCGGCATCACCTTCCACTTTGCGAAGCTGAAGCCCAGCCTTCCCACGCTGGACGTTACCTTGGTCAACGTCGCCAATCAGGAAGCACCGGACAAAGTGGACTTTCTGGCCCAGGCCAACAACAGCGGTGGCGGACAAAACGACCGCGCCGCAAGGCCCTCGGATCTTTTTTCCGGCCCGCTTCCGCAGCCGAACCCAGGCACGGCGCCGACTCCGGTCGAAGCAGCCATTGCGCAACCCACCGATGCCACGCCAACCCGGATGGTGACTACCAGCGGCACCAGCAACTTCGACGTGAATAGCGATACCGCGGAAAAGCAGGTCGACCCGCAGAATCAGGCCGCCACCAGCACGGAAGCGCAGACTGAGCAGGCCATCGCGAAGCTCACCGCCGAGGTGAATCGTAAAAAGGTAGCCTACGCCAAGCGCCCCAAGATCAAATTCCTCACTGCCAGCACGAAGGAATACGCTTACGCCGCCTATATGCGCGGATGGTCCGACCGCGTCGAACGGATCGGCAATCTGAACTATCCGGACGAGGCGCGCAGGCGTGGCGTGCATGGCGACGTGCTGCTTACCGTCGTGCTCAATCTTGACGGTAGCATCAAGAGCATTGACGTGATCCACAGCTCCGGAGAAAAGCTGCTTGATGCCGCAGCTGAACGGATTGTGCGACTGGCTGCGCCATTCCCACCGGCACCGCAAAGCGGCGAAAAGATCGACGAACTCAATATCACCCGCACCTGGCAGTTCCAGCCGAACAACGTGCTGCAAACCCGCTGAAGCGCGACGCGTGTGACGTGCTTACAATGGTGCCATGAACACCGTCGTACCCAACATACTCACCGGCCATTTCCTGATCGCCATGCCCAGTCTGGCCGATCCGCCGTTTTCGCGCGGCGTGGCGCTGCTCTGCCAGCACGACGAGGATGGGGCCGTCGGCCTGCTGGTAAATCAGTTGTCCGAGTATCGCTTCGGTGACGTGCTGGCACAGATGAAACTCGAATGCCTCGACAGTGATCTGGCCGACGCGCCAGTGCTGATCGGCGGGCCGGTGCAGCAGGAGCGCGGCTTCGTGCTGCACCGCGAGCACGGCTACTGGGAGTCGAGCTACCGCATCAATGCCCAGTGGTCTGTCACCACGTCGCGCGACATCCTGGTGGCAATGGCCGCCGGTGAAGGCCCTAGCCAGGCCGTGATGGCGCTCGGCTACGCCGGCTGGGACGCCGGCCAGCTGGAGCAGGAACTGATGGCGAACGCATGGCTGACCGCCGAAGCCAGCGGCAGCATCGTGTTCGACACACCACTGGAAGATCGCTGGAGCGCCGCCGCCGGGCTGGTCGGCGTCGACCCACGGCAGCTGTCCAGCTACGCGGGCCACGCATGAGCTGTGTGCTCGGTTTCGATGTCGGCAGCAAACTCACTGGCGTGGCGGTCGGCAATCGCTTTACCGCCAGCGCACGGGCACTCACCACGATTGCCGTGCGTGATGGCGAGCCGGATTGGCAACGCATCGATGCCCTGCACAAGGAATGGCTGCCGGACACCCTGATCGTTGGCCTGCCGTTGACCCTCGATGGCGGTGAACAGCCAGCTAGTCGCACCGCCCGCCGTTTTGCCGGACAACTGCAAAAACGTTACGGCCTGCCCGTCGCCTTTGTCGATGAACGGCACAGTTCGCAGGACGCTGCCGAAAGGTTTGCCGAAGCGCGCGCCGCCGGCCTCAAGCGGCGGCGTGATGCTGTAACAATCGATGCCGAGGCCGCCGCTGTCATCGTGGAACGCTGGCTGCTTGAAACCCCAGCAGCGCCTGCCACCGATCACTGAGCACTTCATACCCCACTTTCAGAACCGATGCCATGAGCCCACGTCTGCGCCACCTCACCACGCTGGAAAACCTGCCGCGCGACACCATCGAGCGCCTGCTCGATCGCGCCGAAGCGCTGCGAGACGCCTGTGCCCACGGTACGCGCAAGCTCAGCGTACTGGCCGGTCGCACGGTACTGAACCTGTTCTTCGAACCTTCCACGCGTACGCGCACTTCGTTCGAATTGGCCGCGCGGCGACTCGGTGCAGACGTCGTCAACTTCGATATCGGCTTCTCGTCGACCAGCAAGGGCGAGGAACTGTTCGACACCCTGCATACCCTCGAGGCAATGCACCTCGATGCGATCATCGTGCGCCACAAGCAGTCCGGTACGCCAGACGAGTTGGTGGGACATGCGATGAGCGGCGTGTCGGTGATCAACGCCGGCGACGGCAACCGCGCGCATCCCACGCAGGGTCTGCTCGACGTCTTGACCATCCGCCAGCACCGACCGGATTTCGAAAATCTGATCGTGGTGATCTGCGGCGACATCAAGCATTCGCGCGTGGCGCGTTCGGACATCCACGCGCTGACCGCGCTGGGCACCAAGGAAATTCGCGTGTGCGGCCCGTCCACGCTGATGCCGTCAGCGGAGGAATTTCCCAAGGTTCATTACGTCGAGAATTTCGACGAGGCGATCCGCGGCGCCGACGCGGTGATTACCCTGCGCCTGCAGAAAGAGCGCATGGCCGCTATCGATCTGCCGGACGAAACCGCCTACTTCAACCATTACGGCCTCGATCAGCGCCGCCTCGCGCTTGCCGCCAAGGGCTGCCTGGTGATGCACCCTGGCCCGATCAACCGTGGTATCGAGATTGCTTCCGACGTGGCTGACGGTGCGCAGTCGCGCATTCTCGAACAGGTCGGCAACGGCGTGTTTGTACGTATGGCCGTGCTGAACGAGCTGCTGGCGCGCTGACGAACCAGGCTCCCGCCTAGCGGCAACCAAAGCGGACGTTCTTTGATCTTTGGCCGGATACGCAAAGTTATCGTTAATTTGCCGCACCGCGACAACCCGCAAAGCGGCATAATATCCCCGCAGCACTCATAAACTCTGGGGATCATCATGCGATCGACGACGCGCTTCATGGCGCTGGGCTTGACTAGCTTCGTGCTGGCAGCTTGCGGACACAAGGACAAGGACGCTCCGCTGGCTTTCGTGCCGGCCGATACGCCTTACGTGGTAGCCAATCTGGATGTGCTGGACGACGACACGCGCAAGGCACTGCTGACCCAAGCCGATACGCAACTGCCTTCGCAGCTGGCTCAGCTCAATGCCACGGCCGACCAGATGGCCCAGAAAGATCCGGATGGCGCGCGCCTGATGCACGCGCTGGTCGCCGAATTCAACGGCAAGACGATCGAAACCTTCGCCCAGAATGCCGGCCTCGACCTGAAGGGTTATTCCGCTCTGTATGGCCTGGGCCTGGCGCCGGTATTGCGCATCGGCCTGAGCGACCCGAAAGCCTTCGATGGTTTTATCGGACGATTGGAAACCGCGTATGGCAAGAAGCTCGATGTCGTCAGTCTCGGTGCGCAGAGCTATCGCAAATACACCTTTGCGGCTTCAGGCACGCAGGCCATTATCGCGATGGTCGGCAAGCAGGCCGTGCTCTCACTGCTGCCGGCGGATGCATCGCCAGCGCTACTGCGTCAGGCGCTTGGCCTCGACCGACCGGAGAAGAGCCTGCAGGATGACGGCCGACTGGCGACCCTGGCCAAGGCCAAGGGTTATCAGAACTGGGTGGTCGGCGACCTCGACCTGACCCGCGCACTGCCGATGGCGATCAGCGGCACCGATCCATTGTTCGCCTCGATCATCAAGGCACACGCCGCTGCTGAATCGGCCAAAACCGGCGAGCCGGTGGCCAACCAGCTGCAGACCTCGCCCAGCTGCGCACCCGAAGCAGCCCGCATCGCCGCACGCGTGCCAGCCGTCAGCTTCGGATACACCCAGCTGGATACCGGACACCAGAACGTGCGCTTCGATATCGCGCTAGCTGACGACATCAGCAAGGCGTTCTCCGGATTGAAGGTGGAACTACCTGGTCTGGGCAGCGCCGGGACCGCGCCATTCGACGTCAGCATTGCACTGCCGATCGCACAATTGCGCACATTCTGGTCGGCTCAAGCCGACGCCGTCACGGCTCATCCATTCACCTGTCCCGCACTAACCGATCTCAACGACGGTTTCGCCAAGCTCGGCCCGGCCATGCAGAAGGCGGCGATTCCACCGTTCGGCGACATGCTCGGCCTGCGCATCGTGCTGGACACGCTGGTGCCGGCCAAGGACGCTACCGGCATGCCGACCTTCACCGGCCGTGTCGTGCTGGGCAGCAATAACCCCACCGGTCTGCTGGCGATGAGCCAAATGATGGTGCCGGCGTTGGCCCAGCTCAAACTCACACCCAACGGACCGCCAGTACCACTGCCTAAGGATATGGCCAGCATGCTTGGACAGCCGATGTGGATTGCACTCGGCGACAAAGCCATCGCGATTGGCGTGGGTGCGGGTGAAGATGCACAGCTTGCCGACACGCTCAAGGCGCCCACGGGCGACACCGGGCGCACCGGCCGCATGCATCTTAGCGGCGCAATGTACATGACCTGGCTACAGCTGATGGAAGCGAAGGCGGACAGCCTTTCCGCCACTGCAGCTGCGCTGGGCAAGAGCGATGATCCGTCAATCGATGCCGCAGACAGCAGCCCTGAAGACGCCACTCAGATAGCCGCCGATGCCGCACGTTCAAAAGCGCAGTTCGCCGCAATGAAGGCACAGGCCGCCCGCGTCAACAGCATCGATGCGGAAACGCACGTTGAGGCCGACGGCATGGTGATCACCAGCCAGACCACGTTGAAGTAAAAGCCACATCCTCTTGCGGCCATCTACATTGGTGGCCGCAGGGTGCAACACCGCTCATAAAGCCGGAGTGCCAATGCGCTCCGGTTTTTTTTGAACTCGCGATTGACTTACTAAAGCCGTCTGCAAATCTGCCGGTTCCCTGTGAGGCCCGCCTTGCATGCATCGTCACTTGCTGAACCGAAGCACCGGATCGCCACACAATTTTCACGCATCGGCTGTTGCCATATGCAGCACGGAAGCCGGCAGCAACGGCATCCAACTGTCGCTACCGACAGCTTTCCATCACCAAGGAGATAGCCATGCGTACACGTTCACTGATTCGCAACAGCGTCATTGCCGCCGGCCTGATGGTCGCCTTCGCAGCTGTTCCGTTTAGCCAAGTCATGGCCCAGGATTCAGCGACTTCCAACCAGACCGTTCCGGAAAAGGCAGCTGATGGCCTGATCACCACCAAGATCAAGTCCGTACTGGCCACCACCAAGGGCATCAAGTCCACCGATATCTCGGTTACCACGGTAGAAGGCGCCGTTACTTTGACTGGCACGGCTACCAACGCCCACGAGAAGTCGCACGTGATTCGCGTGACCAAGAAAGTGAAGGGCGTGAAGAGTGTTGATGCTTCCGGCCTGACCGTCAGCGCTGCACCGGCATCGGGCTCCAGCTCCGGCATGTAACAGGCTGATCCCGCATTGCTCGTAATGCGATAGCAACGGAAAAAGGAGCCTTCTGGCTCCTTTTTCCGTTGCTTGAGCGCCAAGGCGAAATCAGCGATTGAGCAGATTGCTTCCACCGCCGAACCCGTGTGAATCACGCGTTTCTTCCAACTCAACGCCGTCAAGTCCCTGCGACAGGGTATGTGCGTCGCCACCCTGCGCCAGCTTGATTCGCAGGCGCACTTCGTTGGAGCTGTCGGCGTAGCGCAGCGCGTCTTCGTAGGAAATCTCGCCAGCGTGATACAGCTCGACCAGGCTTTGATCGAACGTTTTCATGCCGAGCAAAGTCGACTCCTTCATCACTTCCTTGAGCTTGTGGATATCGCCCTGACGGATGTAATCCTGCACCAGCGGCGTGCCTAGCAATACTTCCACCGCAACCCGGCGTGCCTTGCCATCCGGCGTGGGAATCAGCATCTGCGCCACGATGCCCTTCAGGTTCAGCGAGAGATCCATCAGCAGCTGCTCGCGACGATCCTCGGGGAAGAAGTGCAGGATGCGGTCCATCGCCTGGTTGGCATTGTTCGCGTGCAACGTGCACAGGCAAAGATGGCCTGTCTCGGAAAAGTTGATCGCGTGTTCCATCGTCTCGCGCGTGCGCACCTCGCCGATCATGATCACGTCGGGTGCCTGGCGCAGGGTATTCTTCAGCGCGTTTTCCCAGCTGTCGGTGTCGATGCCGAGTTCGCGCTGCGTGATGATGCAGCCCTCGTGCTTGTGTACGTACTCGATCGGATCCTCGATGGTGATGATATGGCCAGTCGAATTCTGATTGCGGTAACCGATCATCGATGCCAGCGACGTCGATTTGCCACTGCCGGTGGCGCCAACGAAGATGATGATGCCGCGCTTGGTCATTGCCAGCTGCTTGATCACCGGCGGCAGGGTCAGCTCTTCCGGCGTTGGAATTTTCGACTCGATCCGGCGCAGCACCATGCCCACGCAGTTGCGCTGGTAAAAGCACGACACGCGGAAACGCCCCACGCCTTGTGCGGAAATCGCGAACTGGCACTCGTGGGTTTTCTCGAACTCCTCACGCTGCGCTGGCGTCATGACGTTCAGCACCATGTCGCGCGACTGTTGCACACTGAGCGGGCTCTGGGTGATCGGCACGATGCGGCCCTGCACTTTCATCGACGGCGCCACACCAGCCGTGATGAAGAGATCGGATGCCTTCTTGTGCACCATCAACTTCAGAAACGAGGTGAAATCAAAATCGCTCATGGCGAGACTCCGCAGAAAAGGAAACGGGATACTAAGGAGCCGGAAACAAGAGCCAAAGCCGGAACCCGGTATATTTCAGCCGATCCATGCTTACTATTCCCTGCTCCCGCTCTCACTTGAAAGAATCCTTGTTCTTGGCATACGTCGATGCTTCCTGGCGCGTTACCAATCCACGCTTGACCAGGTCCAGCAGCGTCTGATCCAGCGTCTGCATGCCGAACTGCTGACCCGTCTGGATCGCCGAATACATCTGCGCCACTTTGTCCTCGCGGATCAGGTTACGGATGGCCGGAATGCCAACCATGATTTCGTGCGCCGCGATGCGACCGCCGCCGACCTTTTTCAGCAGCGACTGCGAAACCACCGCGCGCAAGGATTCGGACAGCATCGAGCGCACCATCGGCTTTTCACCTGCCGGGAAGACGTCGATGATACGGTCGATGGTTTTGGCCGCTGAGCTGGTATGCACGGTACCGAACACCAGATGGCCGGTTTCCGCCGCCGTCAGCGCCAGTCGAATGGTTTCCAGATCGCGCAACTCGCCGACCAGGATGTAGTCGGGATCCTCGCGCAGCGCCGAACGCAGCGCCTCGTTGAAGCCCAGCGTGTCGCGATGCACCTCGCGCTGGTTGACCAGACACTTCTGCGAGGTATGCACGAATTCGATCGGGTCCTCGACCGTCAGCATATGACCGTATTCGTTCTTGTTGATGTGATCGACCATCGCGGCCAGCGTGGTCGACTTGCCTGAACCGGTCGGGCCGGTCACCAGGATCAGGCCCTGTGGCTGCTCGATCAGCTCCTTGAAAATGCGCGGGCAACCCAGGTCTTCCAGCGTCAGCACTTCCGACGGAATGGTACGGAACACCGCACCGGCGCCACGGTTCTGATTGAACGCGTTGACGCGGAAACGCGCCAGCCCCGGAATCTCGAACGAGAAGTCGGTCTCGTAGAATTCCTCGTAATCACGGCGCTGCTTGTCCGACATGATGTCGTAGACCAGCGCATGCACCTGCTTGTGTTCCAGCGCGGGAATGTTGATGCGGCGCACGTCGCCATCGACGCGGATCATCGGTGGCAGCCCGGCGGACAAATGCAAGTCCGAGGCCTTGTTCTTTACCGAGAAGGCAAGCAGTTCGGCAATATCCATCTATGTTTTCCCCTGAACCCATCGTCTGGATGGCTTGAGTTTTATGGCGTGAATGCAGATATGCCATCGCGAATGCCGACGATAATCGCACGGATAAGGTGCTGTCGCGCGTTGCGCGCGCCCCCTTGCATCTGTAAGCGAAGAACCCCGAATCCCCCTGCAGTCGCTTCGATACTACTCGCGCAACAGGCTGTGCAGCCAGTCTTTTCCCACCGCAAAAGCATAAAATCCCGGCAGCCTGTGCGCTGCCTCGCAAAACAGGAGTCACCGCCATAAGCGAGGCAACGTCGACCTGCTGGCAGCCTCCATTCTGTGCGGCTGTGACGACAAGGCAGCATCGCCGAACCCCCGCCTCCGGTAAGGTAGCGGCCTCGACATTCGGCCTTTGAGGAACCTTGCATGGCACGACTTGCCTTTATCGGCGGTGGCAACATGGCGCGCAGCCTGATCGGCGGCCTGCTGAAAACCGGTATGCCCGCAGCGACCATCAGCGTGGCTGAACCGCTGGCCGAAGCGCGCCACGCACTGGGCCGCGAATTCGGCGTCGCCTGCTACGCCGAAAACCGCCTCGCCGCGGCCGACGCCGAAGTCATCGTGCTGGCCGTGAAGCCTCAGATCATGCCCGCGATCCACACCGATCTGCGCGACACCCTGCAACGCAACCGACCGCTGCTGATCTCGATCGCCGCGGGCGTGCGGCTGGATCAGCTTGAGCGCTGGTTCGGTGCTGGCCTCCCGATCGTGCGCTGCATGCCCAACACCCCTGCGCTGATCGGTGCGGGCGCCACCGGCCTTTGCGCCAACCATCGGGTGAGCCCGGCGCAAAAAGCGCAGGCACAGCACATTCTCGATGCTGCCGGTCTCACTCGCTGGATCGACGATGAAACGCTGATGGATACCGTCACCGCGCTATCGGGCTCCGGCCCGGCGTATTTTTTCATGCTGGTCGAAGCGCTCGAAGCCGCTGCCGTTGCACAAGGCCTGCCGCGCGATACCGCCCGCGCCCTAGCCGCACAAACCTGCCTGGGTGCAGGCCGCATGCTGGTCGAAGGTGGCGAAGATCCCGGCGTGCTGCGTCAACGCGTCACCTCACCCAATGGCACGACGCAAGCTGCGCTCGAAAGCTTCAGCGCTGACGAACTCCCACGCATCGTTGCGCGCGCCGTTGCAGCCGCCACCCATCGCGGCGTCGAACTCGCCGCCAGTCTGGATACCATCTCGTGAGCTATCTGCTAAATGCCATATCTCTGCTGATCGAGCTCGCTTTCGACGCCGTCATCACCCTATTGATCGTGCGCCTGCTTGCCGAAGCCTGCCGCGCCGATTTCAACAACCCGCTGAGCCAGTTCGTCTACCGCTATACCAATCCTGTGCTGGCACCCGTGCGGCGGGTACTGCCCAACTGGCGTCGCATCAACCTCGCGGCACTGCTGCTCGCATGGCTGGTCATGCTGCTGAAACGACTGGTGCTGTTTCTGCTGATCGGTGTGATGCCGCATGCTCTCGGCCTAGTGGTATTGGCGTTCGCCGAACTGCTCGACTTTGTGCTGCTGTTTTATCTGGTGCTGATTTTTGCGTGGTCGCTGATGAGCATGCTGGCCGTGGATCGGCGGCAGCCGGTACTGCGTCTGGCGGGCTCTATCGTTGAGCCGCTGCTGCGGCCATTGCGTGGGAAGCTCACGGTGGGAAATATTGATTTTTCGCCGACGGTGGTGATGGTGGGATTATTGCTGGCGCGCATTTTGATAGCGGCGCCGTTGTTGGATTTGGGGACTAGGTTGGCCTTGACTGGCTGATTTTTCGATGTTTTAGAAACAGAGCTTTCGTCCTCCTTCGGAGGGCGAGTTACTTCTCTTTGCGTGGCCAAAGAAAAGTGACTCGGCCGCCGGTGGCGGACGAAAGCCCGCGGCAGGCGAACACGATTGCATAAGTCACCACGACTATCGCCGCCAATAATCGGCATCGCACGATGCAATACAACTAACCGCACCTTCCCCAACAATCACAAAGAGCCGATTTAGCGCAGCGCCCACTCCCTCACAATCCGATGAATCGCATCCAACCCATCAAACAATGCTGCTGGCCCCGGCTGCAAAATGATCGGTGATTTGATTTCGTAGAGATCACCGTGGATCACCGCAGGAATGGTTTCCCAACCATGCCTCGCAGCCACCTTCTCAGGCCGGAACCGCTTGCCGCACCATGAGCCCAGAATGACGTCCGGCGCGCGCCGGATCACTTCATCGCCATTGGCCAGAATGCGTTGCTTGGCCAGCGGTTCGCGCGCGAGTTCGGGGAAGCAGTCGTCGCCGCCGGCGATGCCGATGATTTCGGCGACCCAGCGGATACCGGTGATGATCGGCTCGTCCCATTCCTCGAAATAGACTTTCGGCCGGCGTGGCAGCTTCGCAACCGCCGCACGGATATCAGCGATGTGCTGCTCGGCGCGTTGCGCGTAGACTTCCGCTTTTTCGCTCGTACCAACCATCGCGCCGAGCCGGCGGATATAGGCGAGGATGCCGTCGACGCTGCGATGATTGCTGATCCACACCTCGACGCCGCACTTGATCAGCTCACGCGCGATATCGGCCTGGATATCGGAGAAACCGATGGCCAGATCGGGTTCGAGCTTCATGATTTCGCCGATCTTGGCGCTGGTGAAGGCGGAGACTTTCGGCTTTTCCTTGCGCGCCCGCGATGGCCTCACGGTGAAGCCGGAGATGCCGACAATGCGGTGTTCCTCACCGAGCGCGTACAGCACTTCGGTCGGCTCCTCGGTAAGGCAGACGATGCGTTGCGGATAATGATCCAACGGCTTGCTATCAGTCACGCGCGACGCGTCCAACGCTCATTGACCAAGTACCGTCACCATGACCTTGCGCTGGTGCGGATCGGTGCGGTGTTCCCACAGAAAAATGCCCTGCCATGTGCCCAGCTGCAACTTGCCGCCATGCACCGGCACCGTGAGCGTGACGCCGGTCAAAGTGGCACGGATATGCGACGGCATATCGTCCGGACCCTCCGCGTCGTGCTCAAAGATCGCATCGCCATCGGGTACAGCGCGAGCGAACCACCGCTCCAGATCGCGGCGAACGGCGGGATCGGCGTTTTCGCTGATCAGCAGCGAACAACTGGTGTGCGCGGTAAAGATATTCGCGATGCCGGTCTGCACGTGGCTGGCTGACACGAGATTATCCACCCGTGCCGTGATGTCGCTGAAGCCGCGGCCGTGCGTGTGCACCGCGAAGCTGTCCTGTGCGACCTGCTCGGCGGACATCGCGCGATTCATGGATAAAGCAACCGGCTGGTCCAGGTCTGGCCGTGGCGGTTCCAACGCACGCGTTCGTGCAGGCGGAACTCAGCGCCGTACCAGAACTCGACCGTGTCAGGCTCAACCAGAAAGCCGCCCCAATGCGGCGGACGTGTGACATCGCGGCCTTCGAATTCCTGCTCGTACTTCGCCACGCGTTGCTCGAAGGTTTCACGATCGGGCAATGTCTGCGATTGCTGCGAGGCCCACGCGCCGATCTGGCTGCCGCGCGGCCGGCCGGCGAAATACGCGTCGGATTCGGCAGCCTGCAGCTTGCGCGCGACACCCTCCACACGCACCTGCACGCCATGGCGCAGCTGCTTCCAGTGGAAGCACAGCGCGACCTGTGGATGCAGGTCGAGCTGGCTGCCCTTGTCGCTCTGGTAATTGCTGTGGAAGCGGAAGCCGCGCTCATCGACGCCCTTGAGCAGCACGATACGCGAGGCCACCCGGCCAGAACCGTCCACGGTGGCCAGGTTCATCGCCGTCGGCTCGAGTTCACCGCTGGCCTTGGCTTCGTCCAGCAGCTGTACAAAAGTATTAAGAATTTCGGGGTTGAGCATGGCGGTAAAAACTTTCCTTTTGCATCGAGGCCAACACGCGCCATCATGGCGCGGATGAACACGACCGATGATAGTGCAATGCCGCATCTATCCCGTAACGCCCATGCATGTGGCGTGATGGCGCACTGCTGCGACACGGCTTTGCATCGCGCAGTCCTTGGCTGCTGCCTGGGTCGTTCGCCATGACGGCCCAGGCCAGCGCGCAGAACGAGGCTCTTGCCGGCCACCTGCTGGATCAGTATGCCGGCCGCATCGCCCGCTCGCGCCGGCCTTATATTCTGGGCCTGTCCGGCCTGCAGGGCAGCGGCAAGAGCACGCTGGCGAGGGTGATGAAGGCGCAGGCCGAAGCGCGCGGCTGGCATACCGACGTGCTATCACTTGATGATTTCTATTACTCGCGCAGCGACCGCGAGGCACTGGCTCACCAGATCCACCCGCTGCTGCGCACCCGCGGCGTGCCAGGCACGCATGAGATCGAGCTGATGCTGTCTGTGCTGGCCGCGCTGCCCAAGGCATCGGACAAGTTGCCGGTGGCACACCCGCGATTCGACAAAGGTCGCGATACGCGCATTCCCCCCTCGCGCTGGCCACGTTCGACCCGACCGCCGAAGCTCGTCATCGTGGAAGGGTGGGCATTGGGCATTCGTCCGGAAACCGAAGCCGCCCTTGCCGACCCGGTCAACGAGCTTGAGCGCAAGGAAGATCCCGACGGCAGCTGGCGCCACTGGGTCAACAAGCAGCTGCGCGGTTATCAGCCGCTATGGCGCAAGTTCGATGCACTGATCGTGTTGCAGGCGCCGAGCTGGGATATCGTGAGTCGCTGGCGCAGTGAACAGGAAGAAGATCTGCTGGCGCGCCATGCGCCGCTGGCGATGGATGCCGAGGCGATGGTCCGCTTCCTGGCCCACTACGAACGCCTCAGCCGACATGCTCTCGCGACCTTGCCGGCAATCGCCGACAGCTGCGTCGAGTACGACGACGATCGGCATGTGACCGGACTCAGCCACGGTTGAGCTGGTCGACAACGATCGAACGATACAACTGCCGCGGATCTCGTTGCTGGTGCTGGCCAGATGATGCTGTTCGCCATGAGTGTTCTCTGTGGTCAAGTGAATGAGTTATCGAGCACAGCCGCGTAGCCCTCGCGCGAATCCGGCCAGCGCGGTGCAAAACCGCTGCCGCGCAGGCGCGCATTGCTGAGTCGCTTGCTGCCGATCCCGGCGGGCGTTGGTCCTTCCTGCGGCGGATCAACGCCGATCAGTTGTGCCAGTGCGTCGTACAACACATCCAGTGGCAGCGGCGTGTCGTCGGTACCGAGGTATAGCGGTAGCGGATCGGCGAGTTGCAGCAAATGCACGATCGCCGATGCCGCATCGTCGGTATGGATACGGTTGGCCCAATGTTTCGTCCTGCGCGGTACGCGAACCTGCTCTGTGCGCAGACGATCGAGCAACTGCAATTGGCCAGGACCATACAGCCCGGCAAGACGCAACGTGATTGAAGTAACGGATTGGCTCGCCAGCCACTGCTCCGCATCCAGCAGCACTTTGCCGTTGAAACCGCAAGGTGCCGCAGGCGTCGATTCATCCACCCAGTCACCGCCATGCTCGCCGTAGACCGCGCTGGAGGAGACAAACAGCACACGTTGCAATGCAGCACCGCTCAGCGCATCCAGCACATGTCGCAGCCCATTGATGAAGGTGGCGCGATAGGCCGCTTCATCCCGCCGATCCGGCGTCGGCAGATAGACCAATTGCGTGATGCCTACAGGCAAGACGTGCAGGCTGTCGGCATGGGTGAGATCACCGCGCAGCCAATGGAGGCCATTGTCGTCATCTACCGGCGGTTGGCGACGTAGCGCCCATACCTCGTCGCCACGCGCCAACAGTCGATGCGCCACACGCAAACCAACGTCGCCACAGCCCGCCAGCAATACGCGTTCGCTCAATGCATCATCCTCAGTCACCATAGCCTCGCTACAGCAACGGGTACGCGCCCTGTTAGCATTTGCGCATGAACCCGTCACGCAACCTGTTCATCGTCGGCCCGACCGGCGCCGGCAAAACGTCCATCGGGCGTCGCCTCGCCGTGCATTATGGCCTGCCGTTCGTCGATATCGATCAGGAGATCGAACACCAGTGCGGTGTGGACGTGAGCACCGTGTTCGAGATCGAGGGCGAGGCGGGCTTTCGCCAGCGCGAAACCGCGGCCATCGACGAGTGCAGCCAGCGCAACGGTGTATTGATGGCCACTGGCGCTGGCGCCGTGCTGGCCGCATACAATCGCGCCTACCTGCTCGACCGCGGTTACGTGGTGTGGTTGCAGGCCAGCATCGCGCAGCAGCTGGAGCGCCTGGAACGCGACCACCATCGCCCACTGCTGGAAGTCTCCGATCGTCACGAACGGCTGCAATCGATGGCGCTGATCCGCGAACCGCTGTACCGCGACGTCGCCGATCTCGCGGTACCGGGCGAACACGGCAGCGTGGCCACCGCGACCGAACGCTGCATCGCGTTGATCGATCATTATTGGCAGCGTCATCCCCTTGCCTCATCCCAGCAGACCGCATGAATCTCCCCGACATCCAGACCATCACCGTCGCACTCGGCGAACGCAGCTATCCGGTTGAAATCGGCGCCGGCCTGCTGGCCGATCACGCACGCTGGCGCGCCGCGTTGCGTGGCCGCCATGTGTTGGTGATGAGCAACACCACCGTCGCGCCGCTGTATCTGGATCATGTCGCGAAAGGGCTGGAAGGCCTGTCGTGGTCGTCCCTACTGCTGGAGGACGGCGAGGCACACAAGACCTTCGCCAATGTCGGCCTCGCGCTGGACGCGCTGGCCAAACTCGGCGCCACTCGCGACGCCAGCATCATCGCGCTGGGTGGCGGCGTGATCGGCGACATGGCCGGCTTCACCGCCGCCTGCTGGATGCGCGGCATCGACTTCATCCAGATGCCGACGACGCTGCTGGCCATGGTTGATTCCTCGGTTGGCGGCAAGACCGGCGTCAACCTGCCGGCAGGCAAGAATCTGGTCGGCGCATTTCATCAGCCGCGCGCGGTATTCGCCGATATCGACACCCTGATCACCCTGCCCGATCGCGAATACCGCGCAGGCCTCGCCGAAGTGGTGAAAGGCGCGGCGATTGGCGACGAACCGTTCTTCCACTGGCTGGAACACAACGCCGATCTGCTCGCTGCCCGCGACAGCAACACCTTGCTGGAGGCCATCGCGCGCAAAGTGCGCTACAAGGCCGGCGTGGTGGCGCGCGACGAGACCGAACAGGGTGAGCGCGCCCTGCTCAACCTCGGTCACACCTTCGGCCACGCACTGGAAACTGCCGGCCGTTACACCACCCTGCTGCACGGCGAAGGCGTCGCCGTAGGCATGCTGTTGGCCGCGCAGTTGTCCGAACGCCTGGGCATGAGCGATCCGGCCGACACCACTCGCCTGCACAGCTTGCTGCACGCCATTGGCCTACCCACGGCCATTCCACCCGGCATGGACCCGCAGCAGTTGCTGGCGCTGATGCGGCTGGACAAAAAGAACACCGCCGGTTCGCTGCGGCTGATTCTATGGCGCGGAATGGGACGGGCGGAGATTGTGGCCGGAGTGAGCGAAGCCGATGTACTGGCAACGCTTCATGCAGCCACCGCCAGCTGAAGTCGAACCGATGCGGGGCATTTCATGAAGGACCTGATCGCCGTGGCATCGCTGCGATCGTGAAGTTTGTCTTTGTATGGATGATATGGAATTTCCTACTGTTCACTCTTGGCCGCGTGACCTTGCTCGCATGCACTTTCGGGCGTTATCCACGCGGTCGAGCCATTGAACAGCATGCCAATCGGATTGCGCTCACCGGACTACTCGTTCTGACTTGCCTATGGTCAGCCATTGCGATCTACAACAATCTTTGGCCTGCCAGACACCCGTATTAGCTGATCTGACGCATCGACTCGCTCGCTACCAAGCCGCCAGCCTTCTAGAATGCGAAGCTTTACGGTCTGTCTCGCCGTACTGCTCATCGGGAAACCATGCGCCTCTATCTGCAAACCGTGCCCGGCAACTCCGACGCACCGCGCTACGTCCAGATCACGCTGGAGCAGGATCTGCTCGGCGGCTGGACGTTGTACCGCGAATCCGGCAATCAGGGCGGTCGCGCCTCGCTCAAGCGCGAGCAGTATCTGGAGCGTGACGAGGCCATTGCTGCGTTCGAAAAAGCCCGCGACGCGCAGCTCAAGCGGGGGTTTCGCGTGATGTTTGCGCAAGGCCTGGAAGGCCCGTACGGGCGTTAAGAGCCTGTGTACGGTCTCCATGTGGTCCGCGTTGAGTTGTCGCACCCGCCCGGTGGTTGCGCGTGGCGCAGCGCCTGACTGGTGGTCAGGTCAAGCTGTGCGCGGCGGCCGGGCGGGTGCGACAGCTCAACCCTTGGGGCCGGGAGCGGTTTGCACCCATGCCGGCGTCATCACTCGGTCGTGTACCGACGTACACTCCCTCCTTCTTCCTTGGCCTGGGCGCAAACCGCTCCCGGCGCGGGCCACGTGGAGACCGCACACAGGCTCTAACATGACCGAACTGAAGAACGACCGCTTCCTGCGCGCACTGCGTCGTGAACCTACCGATACCACGCCGATCTGGGTGATGCGGCAGGCTGGCCGCTACCTGCCGGAATATCGCGCTACCCGCGGCCGCGCCGGCAGCTTCATGGCGCTGGCACAGAACCCCGAGCTGGCTTGTGAGGTTACCCTGCAGCCGCTGGAGCGCTTCGAACTCGACGCGGCGATCCTGTTTTCCGACATCCTCACCATCCCCGATGCGATGGGACTGGGCCTGAGCTTTGCGCAAGGTGAAGGCCCGCGTTTCTCGCATCCCGTGCGCACACGAGCCGACGTCGAAACCCTCGCCGTGCCCGACATGGACGCCGAGCTGCGCTACGTGATGGATGCCGTGCGGCTGATCCGCAAGGAGCTCGACGGCCGCATGCCGCTGATCGGCTTCTCCGGCAGCCCATGGACACTGGCCTGCTACATGGTCGAAGGCTCGGGCTCGAAGGATTTCGCCACCCTCAAGGCGATGTGCTGGAACGAGCCCAGGCTCGCGCACCGGCTGCTCGATACTCTCGCGCAAGCCGTCGCTGCGTACCTCATCGCCCAGGCCGCCGCCGGCGCACAGACGCTGATGGTGTTCGATACCTGGGGTGGCCTGCTCGGCCCCGCGCCGTTCCGCGAATTCTCGCTGCGCTATATGGCTCATGTCGTCGATGTGCTGAAAGCCAGCCCGCACAGCCGCGATCTGCCGATCGTGCTGTTCTCCAAAGGCGCTGGCCAGCACCTCGGCGCACTCGCTGATACCGGCTGCACTGCACTCGGCGTTGATTGGACCATCGACCTCGCCGATGCCCGCGCCGCCGTCGGTGGCCGCGTGGCACTGCAGGGCAACCTCGACCCCGCCATTTTGCGCGCCAGCCCGGAGGTTATCCGCCATGAGGCGCGCGCCGTGCTGGATAGCTACGGCAATCATCCGGGTCACGTGTTCAACCTGGGACACGGCATTACGCCGGAAGTCGATCCCGAGCACGTGAAGGTACTGGTGGATGAAGTCCATGCTTACGGGCGCACGCTGCGCGGCTGAGAATCTTTCGCCGGACGCTCCTGGCCTAAGCCAGTATTTGATTGCGCCTCGCTGTTTTACCAGGCGATGACGGCTGTCCTGATATACCTCTAACCCTCCGAGTGACTATCAGGGCAACAACATGGACCTGCAACTTTCCGGCAAACGCGTGCTGATCACCGGTGGCTCCAAAGGGATCGGGCAAGCCATCGCCGAGCTGTTGGCGACCGAAGGCTGCGACCTCCGACTGGTCGCCCGCGATGCCGCTGCATTAGAAGAGACTGCTACGGCTTTACGAGCTCGATTTCCGGTGAACGTGGAAACCATGGCGGCCGACCTGTCGACCGACGCTACCGTTCGCGCTGTCGCCGACTGGGCAGGCAACGTCGATATCTTGGTGAACAACGCCGGCGCGATTCCGCCCGGCACGCTGACTTCGGTCGACGACGCCGCATGGCGCAAAGCCTGGGACCTCAAGGTATTCGGCTATATCTCGCTCAGCCGGGCCGTCTATCCGATGATGGCCAAACGCAAACACGGCGTCATCGTCAACGTGATCGGCGCTGCCGGTCAGTGGCTTCCACCGGGCTATCTCGCTGGCGCCACGGGTAATGCTGCACTCATGGCTTTCACCAAAGCGCTGGCGCGTGGCAGCCATGTCGATGGCATTCGCGTGGTCGCCATCAACCCCGGCCCGGTCGAAACCAAACGTCTGGAAACCATGCAGCGCGCCAACGCCGAACGTGAACTGGGCGACGCCGAACGCTGGCGCGAAATGTTCAAGACCATGCCGTTCGGCCGCCCCGCCAAGCCGGCGGAAATCGCGGCGGCGGTGGCATTTCTGGCGAGTCCGCTATCCGGGTATACGTCGGGGACGGTTTTGACGATTGATGGCGGGGTGTAAGCGGTGTACATCCGCCGTTTCCCGGGAAAGCTCTTGGCTTCAATAAGCTCACGGAGCGACAACACCACGGCCCATCATTGAGTCGCGCTGCACGATAGCGATCAGTGCTTAGCCGCACTCGCTCTCGTCCACACCGCCACATAATCCACCACCATTGGATGCCCTGGCTCGGTAGTCTCATTCGGCGTTGGTATAGCGCCGGCCATCGCGTACGAAAATCCGCCACCCATGGCCACATTCAGTAGAAGAAAGTAGCCGCCCTGCCCGGTAATTTCCTTCCATGTTGCCGCCGGCAGCTGGTTTTGCGATACATGGTCAAAGAGCGTGCCATCGACGTACCAGCGTAGTTGCACCGGCGATACGCTGTTGTCCCACTCGAAAGCGTAGACATGGAATGTGGCCTGGCATGTCGCGGGAGCGCACGCCGCACGGCGACCGAGCCCGTCAGGCTCGCCGCAAGGACCTCCGGGGTAAACGCCGCAGTGCAGGATGCCCCATACGCTGTCGATGCCGTTCACGTTTTCCATGATGTCGAATTCACCAGCCTGCGGCCATTTACCGTTGCGACGATAGCTATGGCCGAGTGCCCAGAACGCGGGCCAGTAGCCCAGTGCCGCCTTGTCGCTGACGTCTGGCATCTGGATACGCGCTTCGATGCGCAACAGACCACCCTTTGGCGGCTTGAAGTTGTCTTTCCTGGTTTCGATGCGGGCCGAGGTCCAGTTGCCGGCATGATCGCGCAGTGGCGTAATGCGCAGGTTGCCGTGTCCATCCAGGGAAATATTGGCCGGAGCAGCGGTGTAGGCCTGTATCTCGCCCGTGCCCCATTTGGGAGGGCCTGCCGGATACTGGTGGCCGGTATCGAAGCGCCATTTCGCCCTGGATGGCAGCTGATTCGCCGCCCCGACAAAGTCGTCACTGAATTGCAGCGTCCAGCCTTTTTGCTTGGGTATTTCCGCGTACGCGTTGGAAATACCCACCACGGAGATTGCAGTGATCCAACAAGTGGCCAGAATCCACAGCATATGCCGCTGCGGCCACCGAAAACACGCTTCCATCTTGTCCAGCACATACGTTTTGATCAATCGCACGCAAAAACCTTTTTTGGCCAAACCTTTTGGTCACGCATCTTGCAGCAGCTGCCTTCTCATCATCACGGCACCGAAATTAGGCAGCATCCACTTCAGATGCCTTGGCAATATACGGTGGCAATGACGTGGGGGACGCGTCACCGTGGAGCTCGCCACCCATAGTCGTGGCAACAGCCGGACCATTAGGTGAACGCTGGATCTCGCGGGCAGCCGCTCACTGAAGGCGGCTCCGCACAGCAATCACCATTATGAATGCTTTGGCAGCTCTATCCCTGCCCCGTACAATGGGATCTCTGCCGTTGCCCATCTGCGCGCCC
This sequence comes from Rhodanobacter sp. A1T4, assembly GCF_014207185.1. Lineage (GTDB taxonomy): Bacteria > Pseudomonadota > Gammaproteobacteria > Xanthomonadales > Rhodanobacteraceae > Rhodanobacter. Next base: position 443,695 of record NZ_JACHCP010000001.1, on the reverse strand, counting down.
GAAACGGTGCGCCATTGCGAGTCCCCATGGAAAAGAGTTTCGAACCCGCCCAGATCGAGTCCAAGTGGTACGCGCGCTGGGAAGCCAGCGGTGCGTTCAAGCCTGCGGGCCATGACGATAAAAGCCGGGGCGAGCCGTATTGCATCCTGTTGCCGCCGCCAAATGTCACCGGCACACTGCACATGGGCCATGCGTTCCAGCAGACCGTGATGGACATGCTGGTGCGCTACCAGCGCATGCGCGGCATGAATACGTTGTGGCAGGTGGGCACCGATCACGCGGGCATCGCCACGCAGAAGATCGTCGAGAACCAGCTCGCCGTCGAAGACAAGACACGCCACGACCTGGGTCGCGAGGCGTTCGTCGAACGCGTGTGGAAGTGGAAGGAGGAATCCGGCTCCACCATCACCAACCAGATGCGCCGGATCGGCACGGCAGCCGACTGGTCGCGCGAGCGCTTCACCATGGACGAGGGCCTGTCGGCAGCCGTACGCAAGGTGTTCGTCGAGTGGTATCGCGCGGGGCTGATCTATCGCGGTAACCGGCTGGTGAACTGGGACCCGGTGCTGGGCACGGCGGTGTCCGATCTGGAGGTGAACAACGTCGAGCGCGATGGTTCGATGTGGTACATCCGCTACCCCTTCAGCGATGGTCCGATCGATGGCCTCGACGGCATGACCATCGCCACCACCCGCCCGGAGACCATGCTGGCCGATGGCGCGCTGGCCGTGCATCCGGACGACGAGCGTTACAAGCATCTGGTGGGTCGTTTCGTCGACCTGCCGCTGTGCGATCGGCGTATTCCGATTATTGCCGATACCTATGTCGAGCCCGAGTTCGGCACCGGCTGCGTGAAGATCACCGGTGCACACGACTTCAACGATTACGAGGTTGCCAAGCGGCACAACCTCGAAATGATCATCATCATGACGCTCGATGCGCATATGAGCTACAACGCGCCGGAAGCGTATCGCGGGCTGGATCGCTACGACGCGCGCAAGGCCGTGGTGAAAGACCTCGAGCGTGACGGTTTCCTGGTCAAGGTCGAACCGCACAAGCTGCAGGTGCCGGTAAGCGATCGCTCCGACGCGGTGATCGAGCCGATGCTGACCGACCAGTGGTTTGTCGACCTGACATCCGACACGCTGCCAGATGGACGTCCCGGCGGCCGCAAGGCAATCACCGAACCCGCACTCGATGCCGTGCGTTCGGGCGAGATCAAGTTCGTACCGGAGAACTGGACCAGCACCTATACGCAGTGGCTGGACAATATCCAGGACTGGTGCATCAGCCGCCAGCTCTGGTGGGGCCACCGCATCCCGGCCTGGTACGACGAGGCCGGAACGATCTTCGTGGGCGAGGACGAGGCCGATGCGCGTGCCAACGCGAGCACACCACCGGTCGGCGCGCTGCGCCAGGATGAAGATGTGCTCGACACCTGGTTCTCCTCCGCGCTGTGGCCATTCTCCACGCTCGGCTGGCCCGCCAGGCCCGCCAACGGCCCGGTGAAGAACGAACGCGGCGAAATCGTAGCCAACTGGCAGGACGACAAGATCTTCCTGCCCAGTGCCGTGCTGGTCACCGGCTTCGACATCATCTTTTTCTGGGTCGCACGCATGGTAATGGCGACCAAGTATTTCACCAGCCAGGTGCCGTTCCGCGAGGTGTACATCAACGCCATCGTGCGCGACGCGGAAGGCAAGAAGATGTCCAAGTCCAAGGGCAACACGCTGGACCCGTTGGACCTGATCGATGGCATCGAGCTGCAGCCGCTGCTGGAGAAATCCACCAAGTCACTGTTGATTCCGCAGGTGCGCGAGAAAGTCGAAAAGCGCATCCGCAAGGATTATCCCGACGGCATTCCCTCGATCGGCACCGACGCCCTGCGCTTCACCTTCGCCGCGCTGGCCAGCTACAGCCGCACGATCAATTTCGACATCAAGCGCGCCGAGGGCTACAAAGCCTTCTGCAATAAGCTGTGGAACGCGGCGCGCTTCGTGCTCATGAACGTGTCCGAAGGCGAGATAGCCGCACCCATCGGGGCCCCGGTCACCGAGGCAGAACGCTGGATACTCACCCGTCTCAAACAGACGTTGAGCGAAGTCGAGCAGCACTTCGGCAGCTATCGCTTCGATCATCTGGCGCAAGCGCTGTACGAGTTTGTCTGGAACGAGTTCTGCGACTGGTTCCTGGAGCTGTCCAAGCCCGCGCTGAGCGGCGACGATGCGGCCGCGGCGGCATCCACCCGTCGTACCTTGCTGGTGGTACTGGAATCGGTGTTGCGCGCGCTGCATCCGATCATTCCTTTCATCACCGAGGAGATCTGGCAGGAGTTGCCCGCCCGCTCCTCCCTGAGCGCAAAGAACACGCCAGCATCCCTACCGGACTCTTCCAAGCACCTCATCCTTGAATGCGCCTACCCGCGCGCTGACGACTACACCGCAGACGATGCGGCTACTGCCGAAATCGAGTGGTTCAAGAACGTGCTCAGCGGCATTCGCCGCATCCGCTCGGAGATGAACATCTCGCCCGGCAAGGTGATCCCGCTGCTACTTGCCGACGGCGATGCCAACGACCGTACGCGCATCACGAAATTCGCCGCGCAGATCAGCTTCCTCGCTCGCGTCGAGGTACCGCAGTGGATCGACAGCGGTGCCGATGAACCCGCCGCCGCTGCCGCTGTGATCGGCGCCCTTCGCGTGATGATTCCGCTGGCCGGCCTGATCGACCTCGGTGCCGAAAAGGCCCGCTTGGCCAAGGAAATCACCCGCATCGAAACCGAAATCAAGAAGTGCGAAGGCAAACTCAACAACGCCAACTTCGTCGCCAATGCCCCCGCTGAAGTCGTGCAACAGGAACGCCAACGCATCACCGACTGGACCCAACAGATCGACGCCCTGCGTGAGCAGGCGCAGAAGCTGGGGTAAGAAAGGGGAAAGTTACTCAAGCTCCACAGGGGCAGGAAAGCCCCACCTCGCATATCAATCCTCTCCCTGTCGGGGAGAGGAGGCGAAAACACAGCGTGCTACGTCCTACGTCGACGCTGCGCCCAACACCAACACCATGACAATCGCATCCTCGCGGCCGTTCCTCGCCGGGTAATATCGCGGCCGCTTGCCGATCTCCCTGAACCCGATCGACTCGTACAGTGTCTTCGCCAGCGGATTGGACGGTCGGACTTCGAGGAAGATGCGCTCGGCACCATTCCAGCGCGCGATATCCAGCAGCCGCCGCAGCAGATGCCGGCCAAGTCCCTGGCCGCGATACTCCTGATCGATGCAGATATTGAGCACGTGCGCTTCGCCCGCGCCCATCGACAGGATGCCGTAACCCGCAACCAACGCGTCCACGCACAGCACCCAGCAAGGATGGCCGGCTTTCAGGCAGTCGGCGAATACGCCAAGCGACCAGGGAAAATCATACGAGGCGATTTCCAGTTCGCTGACCCTGGCCAGGTCGTCGCTGCGCATCGCGCGTACCTGAATGACGGGCTTGACGACCGCGACCATCGCTCAGTTCTCCGGAGCGGCCAATGCGCGGCGCAGATTGCGCAACGCACTCCATAGCCGTCGCTTGGCATCAGCGGCGGTCAGCACCAGCGGCAGTTCATCCGCCAGCACGATCTGCGCGCGATGCATGACCGCCGCCGGCAACGTCCGCCCCAACGCATGCGCCTGCGCCTCGCCGAAAACCAGATAGGCCCGCGCGTGCGGCACGTCGGCCGTCAGCTGGCCGCCAACCACTCTGACGCGTGCAGCTCGGGCCAAGGTTGTCCCGCAGGCATTGAGCAAGCGACCGAGCAGATCGAGCTCGCGCGTGCTGCCGCCTTCGGGCAGCACCACCACGCAGGCAACGCCGACCGCCAAGTCATGCGTGGGAAGCACAGGCTCGACCGAATTGGTTACAGGCACACTACGCTCAACGCGTTGCACCCAGGGCGTTACACCCAGAGCCCGTAGCACCCGGACTCGCTGGTTGGCGGCAACCCGCTGGCGCAATGGCATTGTCATCAGGCGTTGCTCCGGCGAATGCGGCGCCGGTGGGTGGCCAATCCCCACATCGTCCACAACGGCCCGGATAACAGATACATCGTAAAGCCGACGAACAGTACCCACGCCGTATCGAGCATGAGCAGGCCGAGCAGCAGTACCGCGCAAACCATCCAGCCGAACGGCACGCGCCCGCGTTCACCCATCGTCAACGACTTGAAGCTGAAGTAGCGGAATCGGCTGACCATCAGCAGGCCCACGACCACCGCAACGACCGGCGTGATGAAGCAGAACTCGCTGCCGGGCAAACCGGTCTTGTCCACTACCCACACGAACGACATGCACACCGCCGCCGCCGCCGGGCTGGCCAGGCCCTGAAAATAACGTTTGTCGGCCACACCGACCTGCGTGTTGAATCGCGCCAGACGCAGCGCAGCGCAGGCAGCATAGATAAAGGCGGCGGCCCAGCCCAGCTTGCCCCACAGCGGGCCAAAGTCCTTTAGCGTGGACAGCGACCATGTATACATCACGAGCGCCGGCGCCAGCCCGAAGCTGATCAGATCGGACAGCGAGTCGTACTGCACGCCAAATTCGCTCTGGGTGCCGGTGAGCCGGGCCACGCGGCCGTCCAGACCATCCAATACGGCAGCAATGAACACCGCGACTGCCGCATCGGTGTAGCGTCCGCCAATGCTGACAACAATCGCGTAGAAACCTGCAAACATCGCCCCGGTGGTCACCAGGTTCGGCAGCAGGTAGATACCGCGATGGGGCGGTTGACGGACGGGCATCGGTTCGCTCATGAATCAAGACCGTGGCAGGATGCGCGCAGTGTAAACCATCGGTCACTTGAGTCCGGACGGTAGGGGTGCTAACTAAAGAACTGTTGATCTGGCCCTCAGCCGGATTCATGATGATTCATTGCACGTCGATTTACCTCTGTCGTCGAACCACTTTTAGGGAGAAAACCATGCATCGTTCACTCATCGCCCTGGCGCTGTTGTTGGTGGCTCCGCTCATCAGTGCACAGGTCTATAAGTGGAAAGATGCCAACGGCACGGTGCATTACTCGCAGTCACCACCGTCGACCCAGGGAACCAAGTACAAAGAAATGAAATCCAGCGGCACTATTGATCCGGATACGCCGCCCCCTGTAACGGCGGCAGCCGCCAGCAAACCCGATGCCGCGCCGACGCCTGCCACTACGACGCTCGCCGACACCCCGGAGAACCGCAGCAAGCTATGCAGCTCGCTGACAACCAATCTGGCGGCCCTGCAAGGCAGTGCTCCGGTGGTGATGCAGCAAGATGGCAAACAGACCGTGCTTGATGACAGTGCGCGCAAGCAGCAGGCCAGCGCGGCGCAGGCGCAGTATCAGCAGTACTGCGGGAAGTAAGTCGTTTCCCGCTTGTCATACTGGCGCCCTGTTCTGCGCCGGTGGAGGTCTGTGCCTCACTCGGCGCCATTCACCTGAACGGCCTCGCCAGCAGCCCGCTACAATTGGCGTCTTTCATCACGCCGGAACCCCGCATGCGCCTCAGCCAATTCCACCTGGCCACCGTCAAGGAAGTACCCGCCGACGCCGAAATCGCCAGTCACCGGCTGATGCTGCGCGCGGGCATGATCCGCCGGCTGGCCTCGGGCCTGTACACCTGGTCGCCGCTGGGCCTGCGCGTGCTGCGCAAGGTAGAAAAGGTGGTGCGCGAGGAGATGGACCGCGCTGGCGCCATCGAAATGCTGATGCCCTCGATCCAGCCACGCGAACTGTGGGACGAAACCGGCCGCTGGCAGAAATTCGGCGGCCAGCTGCTGAAGATCAAGGACCGCAAGCAACAGGAGTTCTGTTACGGCCCCACGCATGAGGAAGTAATCACCGACTTCGCCCGCAACGAGCTGAAGAGCTACAAGCAGCTGCCGGTCAACTTCTACCAGATTCAGACCAAGTTTCGCGACGAGATCCGCCCCCGCTTCGGCGTGATGCGCGCACGCGAATTTCTGATGAAGGATGCCTATTCGTTCCACCTCACGCAGGAATCGCTGGCGGCAACCTATGAAGCGATGTACCAGGCGTACACGCGCATTTTCACCCGGCTCGGCCTGACCTTCCGCGCAGTGCAGGCCGATACCGGGGCGATCGGCGGCAACGCCAGTCATGAATTCCAGGTGCTGGCCGATTCGGGCGAGGATGCCATCGTGTTTTCTGACGGTTCGGATTACGCCGCCAATATGGAGAAGGCCGAGGCTCTGGCGCCCACGGCCGAGCGTCCGGCTCCGATCGCCGAATTGCAGCGTGTCGATACGCCCAGCCAGAAAACCATCGACGAGGTCTCGGCGTTCCTCAAGGTTCCACCACAACAGTGCATCAAGACCTTGCTGGTGCGCGGCCGCGACGGGCTGGTGGCACTGTGCCTGCGCGGCGACCACGAGATCAACGAAGTAAAGGCCGGCAAGCTGACCGAACTACCGGAGGAATCCGTGCTGGCCTCGGAAGAGGAAATCCGTGCCGCCACCAGCACGCGTCCGGGCTTCATCGGCCCAGTCGGCCTGCCCGACACCGTCCCCGTCATCGTCGACCGCGATGCCGCGATGCTGGCCGACTTCGTTTGCGGTGGTAACGCCGACGGCAGCCACTACACCGGCGCCAACTGGCTGCGCGATGCGCGGGTTACCCGCATCGCCGATCTGCGCAACGTGGTCGAAGGCGATGTCTCGCCGGACGGCCACGGCATCCTGCACATCGCGCGCGGCATCGAGGTCGGCCACGTGTTCCAGCTCGGTCAGAAATACGCCGAAGCCCTGAAGGCCACCGTGGTCGACGACGATGGCCAGAGCAAGGTGCTGACCATGGGTTGCTACGGCATCGGCGTCAGCCGCATCGTGGCCGCTGCCATCGAGCAACGCCATGACGATGCCGGCATCGTATGGCCCGACGCGATGGCACCATGGCGCGTGGTGGTGTGCGTGATCAATCCGAAGAACCTGCCGGAGGTCAGCGTCGCTGCCGAGGCGCTATACCAATCACTGAATGAACGCGGCATCGAGGCCGCGCTGGACGACCGCGGCCTGCGCCCCGGTGGCATGTTTGCCGACATGGAGTTGATCGGCATTCCGCACCGGGTGGTGGTAAGCGAGCGCGGATTGGCCGCAGGCACGCTGGAATATCGCGCCCGGCAGGACAGCGAAAGCCGCGCCGTCAGCCAGGACGAGCTGTTCACCCTACTGGATTAACTCGCTGAATCGGAAATCACCCGGCAAAAGTGTCTGATTAAACACGCTCAACCAGACCCACCCGGACTTAATCGAAATGGCCGCCCATGTGCGGCCATTTTCGTTTCGGTCATTCGGGTGGCACAGAGGTCATTTCAATAGCTCGCGACAGTTATCGATCCGGCGCAAATTAATCACCAGCTATCCGAAAATAGGTACGCCAATACTCCTACCTTTACAATGCTTTGATAAATCAGCCAGAATCACCGGTGAAACACCATTGATCGGGTCTGCCTTCCCTGCATACTGGCCAGACCCTTTAATCAAAAACACATTAAAACGAATCATTCAAAAACCAATCAAACAGTCTCAATCAGACATTCTTACCCGGGAATCCATCATGGCCGTCGATATCAAAAACCTCAATCACACCCAGCTCAAAGACCTCATCACCAAGGCGCAGATTCGCCAGACCGAGTTGAGCAAGGAAAAGGTCGTCAAGCTGCGCGATAAAGTCCACGCGCTGATCAAGGCCGAAGGTTATACCTTCGAAGACATTTTTGGTCAGGCTCGCGGCAAAGCCAAACGCGCCGGCAGCCCGGTGGCGCCGAAATATCGCAACCCTGCCAACCCTGCACAGACCTGGTCCGGCCGTGGCAAACGTCCGCATTGGTTCAACGATGCGTTGAAGGCCGGCAAGAAGGAAAAGGATCTGGCGATCTGACCAGCGGGTCCATTCAACCAAGTTCTGGCGCAAGATTATCTAGCGCCGTTCCGTAAAGAAAAACACCGGCCTCGAGCCGGTGTTTTTCTTTACGCAGAACTTATAGATGCGCGTAGATGCGCGTTCAGAAAAGATCGCTAAAACCGGCTTTACTTACAGCGATCGACGTGGTGAAACCAGCAGCTCACCAAACATCAGTCCGCCAACAAGCGACACGAGCAGAGTCAGCAACAGCAAGCCGGTATCCATGCCCAGCGAAGTATCGCGTTGAAGCAGAAACGACATGCTGCGAAAACCAACGCTGCCCGGCACCAGCAGAATAATCCCTGGCTCACGAATCACCGCACCCGGTCGATGGGCAAAGCGCGCATAGAAATTGGCCAGCGCACTCAGTAAAAAACCGCCGAGAAACACACCAAACGGCGCCGCCGGCAGCGAACCGGAAATCCTGCCACCCCAGCGCGTGGCGAGATAACCGACAATCACCGCCCCCATCACCACCAGCCAGTCTTTGCGAGCCGCACGAAACAGAATGGCAAACCCGAACGCGCCAATGACCAGTGCCGGCAATTCGGTCCAACCCGGTAACGGCGGTAACGTGTAATCGCGCGCCTGAATGCCCACGGCCGTGCATAGCGTCGTTGCCGCCACCGTGCCAAAGGTCAGCTTAAGCAGGGTTGCGACCGCGCCGCCCATGCGCGCCATGCCAGCCACCAGATGCTGGCTGGAAATCTCGCGCACCGCCGTGGTCAGCGACATGCCAGGCACCAGCACAATCAGGCTGGCCAGTACCACCGACTTGATCGCCAGCGGCACCACGAAGGCGCTGACCACGATCGCCACCGTGGTCGCCACCAATGCGCAGATCGCATCGCTGGCGATCGACAGTCGCGGTCGCTTGGCCGCCATCACGGTGATGCTGCCAATGATCAAGCCAATGAAGGCGGCCGTTAAAAGATCGGGCCATGCGCTGTGCAGAAACAACGCCACCACGCAGGCCGCTGACAGGCCGTAGGTCGCAATCACCGCCGCCTGTTCACGTCGTGTATCCGGCCGGCCCAGTGCGCGCAACCGGTGAAAGCCTTCGCGCAGACCGACCTCCCCGGCAATTACCTGATCCGCGATCTCATCCGCCTCGCACAACCGTGCCAGATTTACATCGCCGGGCGCCAGACGCATAACCTGGGTGGTCTGTGCGACGCCTTCCTCACCCTGCCCCAGATCGGTAAACGAAATAATGACGGCGGTCGGACTGGACCATACATCGGCTAGCAATCCCAAGCGTTGCGCTGAGCTGGAAATCGCCATCTCCAGTCGTGGTGACGCCGCACCGTACTGATGCAGTCGGCGTGCCAGCTCCAGCAAAAACGCCATGCGCGTGCTGATCGCGGTGGTGGCGAACGACGGATGGATCACGCCGCTGCTGGCGCTATTCGCACTCATGCCGCCGCGCGTACCTTCAGCGTGGTACCGTCGATCGCAACGACTTCGACCAGGCTGCCGAGCGGTAGATCCGGCCCATTCACCAGCCACTGGCCATCGCCGACGCGCGCCTTGCCACGACCGTTGACAATCGGTTCGATCAGCTCGTAGCGCTGGCCGATCATGCGCTCGCCACGACGGTTGAGCGTCTCGCTACCGGGCTCGCGCTTATCCAGTTTGGGTCGCAACACGCGGGCATAAAGCACGCAGGCCGCAAACGCGAGTACAGCAAATAGCACCGCCTGTACCAGCAGCCCGAGCGGCGGCGTCAGCAAAAGCACCGCACCTAGCGCTGCCGCTGCCAGACCGATCCATAGCAGAAAATACCCCGGCAGCAGCACCTCACTGCCGATCAGCAACAGCGCGAGAATCCACCACAGGTAATGCACGGGAAAAGGCATGGCATCGGCCTCAGCGCTGCGGCGGCTGGAACGGGGTGGACGTCGGCGGCTGCGCGATCGAGCGCTGCTGCTGGCCCAGCGACTCCTTGGCCAGCTCGGCGATGCCGGCCAACGAACCGAGAATGCCGGTGGCCTCGATCGGCAGCAGCAGCATTTTCTGATTCGGTGATTTAGCCATCTCTTTCAGCGCCTCGACATAGTTGTTGGCGACAAAATAATTCAGCGCGTTGACGTTGCCACCGGCGATCGCATTGGACACCATCGTGGTGGCCTTGGCTTCAGCTTCGGCGGAACGCTCGCGCGCCTCGGCGGCACGGAACGCGGCCTCCTTCTCGCCCTCGGCCGCCAGAATGACCGACTGCTTCGCGCCCTCGGCCTTGAGAATGGCCGCCTGACGGAAACCTTCGGCGTCGAGGATGTTGGCACGCTTCTCGCGCTCAGCCTTCATCTGTCGCGCCATCGCGTCGATCAGGTCGCGCGGCGGCGCGATGTCCTTGATCTCGATGCGGTTGACCTTGACGCCCCAGGGATGCGTCGCCTCGTCCACCACGCGCAGCAGCTTGGCATTGATGCCGTCGCGCTGGCTCAATGATTCATCCAGGTCCATTGAGCCGAGCACGGTGCGGATATTGGTCATGATCAGCGCCAGCGATGCCTGCTCGAGATTGGACACCTCGTACGCCGCCTTGGAAGCGTCCAGCACCTGATAGAACACCACACCATCGACGCGTACCACCGCGTTGTCCTTGGTGATCACGTCCTGCGAGGGCACATCGAGCACCTGCTCCATCATGTTGATCTTGCGGCCGACCGTCTGATAGATCGGAATCAGCAGATGCAGACCGGGGCTTAGCGTGTGCGTGTATTTGCCAAAGGTTTCGACCGTCCACTCGAAACCCTGCGGCACGATGCGCACCAGCTTGGCCAGGGTGACCACGACGACCAATACGATGACTAACGCGAGAATCTGACCCATTGCCTGTCCCCATCCGTGACGAAGTCACAAGTATAGGCGAGCTGTTGTTACGCGCACTGTCGGCGCTCGCCGCTAACGAACAACAGCGGTCTGCGGCAGCAGCAGTGTGACGCGCAAGCCGCCATCCTCGCGGTTCGCCAGCAGCACGCGGCCACCGTGCGCCTCGGCAATTTCACGAGTCAGAGCCAGACCCAGCCCGGTACCAGCACGCTTGGTCGAATAAAACGGCAGCAACGCCTGCGCCAGCACGGTTTCGGTCATGCCCGGCCCGCGATCGGCCACTTCGATGCGCAAATCGCGGCCGACCTCGATGATGGACAGCGTGACATCGTCCTCCGCGCTGCCTGACTCATGCGCGTTCTTGATCAGGTTGATCAGTACCTGCTCGATCTGTACCGCATCGAAGTGGCCCGGCCGCGTCGGCGCGGGCGAGGCGAGGCGATAATTGCAGTGCAGCGCCAGTCCGTCCAGGAAAGGCGCCCATTCGATGGCGACCGACAGCGGCGTCGGCAATTTGGCGAAGCTGGCGTAGCCGGAGATGAAGCTGTGCAGGTGCTTGGCCCGCTCGCTGATGGTGGCAAACACGCCAGGCAGCCGATCGACATCGCCGCGCCGCGCCAGCTCGGCACCGGAGTGTGCCAGCGAGGAAATCGGCGCCAGGGAATTGTTGAGCTCGTGGCTGATCACGCGGATCACCCGCTTCCAGGTCGCTACTTCCTGTCGCGACAGCTCGCGCGTCATCCGCCGGAACAGCTGCAACCGATGTGGCCGGCCCTGCAGGCGAAACGCCCGCTGCGAAATGTGGAAGGTTTCCTCGCTGCCGTCCATTTCCACACTGAGAAGAGCGTCTTCGCCGTCTTCCACTGCGCGGCGCAGCGCCTCGGGCACACCGTCCAGTAATCGGGCAAATTCCAGCCCGTGCAGGCTGCGTCCCTCGTTGAAAAGATGTCGCGAGGCAATATTGGCGTAGGCCACGCGACCGACGCTATCGGTCAGCACGAGGGCAACCGGTGTGTTCTGCACCACGGTATCCAGCAGCAGCTCGCGCTGCGCCAGATGCTGGCGCTGCTCGCGCAGGGTCTGACCCAGCGCGTTGTGCATGTGAATCAGTTCACCCAGTTCATCGCGACGATGGATCGCGATGGAAATACTGAAATCACCGTCGCGATAGCTGGCTACGGCACCTTCCAGCGCGCGCAACAGGCGGCTCACCGGCGCCATCGCCTGGCCGGCCAGCCAGGACGCGAGTAGCAGCAACAGCACTGCACAAATACCGAGCGCGCTGTAGATGCCCAGGTGCGTTACCGGCGCTGCCTTGACTGCAAGTGGTACCGTCGAATCGTTGACCGTTAGCTCCGTCTGCATCCATGTCAGCAGCTGCGGTAGCGGCCATTGCGTAACGCCCGCGTAGATGAATGCGCCGGCCACGCTGGCCAGCGCCAACAGCACGGTGAGCCGCGTCTGCAATGAATTCAGGCGACGCCACATGCGACGCTCCCTGGCGTTTCATTTGGCCATGCCAATACCATCAGGCCGGTGCCGCCAGACCATAGCGCTCCATTCGCCGATACAACGCCTGCCGCGATAGTCCGAGGTTCTGCGCCGCGCGGCTGACGACACCATCGGCCTTGTGCAGCGCGGCTTCCACCGTTTCGCGGCTCGGTTCGTCGAGATTGCGCGTGGCAGTAGAAACATGCGGCGCGAGATTCAGCAACTCGGGTGTGATCGGAACGCCGCCAGCGAGCAGCGCCGCGCGTTCGATCGCATTCTTCAATTCGCGTACGTTACCGGGCCATGGATAATTGAGCATCGCATCGCGCGCCGCATCCCCGATCTCGGCACGGCCACCCAGAAAGAATTCCGCCAGCGGCAGAATGTCGTCGCTGCGCTCGGTCAGCGGCGGCAGGTTGACCTCGATCACGTTGAGCCGGTAGTAAAGATCCTCGCGAAAAGTGCCGGCGCGGATCATTGCCTTGAGATCGGCATTGGTCGCACTCAGCACGCGCACCTTCACCTGTCGCGTACGACCGGAACCAAGCCGCTCGAACTGGCCGGTTTCCAGCACGCGCAACAGCTTCATCTGGCCGGGTAGCGGCAAGTTGCCGATCTCGTCGAGGAACAGCGTGCCGCCATCGGCCAGCTCGAAGCGGCCCTCGCGTGCCTTGTTGGCACCGGTATAGGCACCCGCATCGGCACCGAACAGTTCGGCCTCGATCAGCTCACCCGGCAATGCGCCGCAGTTCACCGCGACAAACGCGCCGCGCCGTACGGCCGAATTGGCGTGCACGATCGCAGCAATCCGCTCCTTGCCGGTGCCATTGGGGCCTGTGATCAGCACGGGTACGTCAGCCTTGGCGACCTGACAGGCCAGTTCCAGCGTGCGCGCCATCGCCTCGGAGGCGAATACCAGGTTGTCCAGCTCGTATTTGCCCTGCAGTGCCTCACGCCGACGTCTGCGCTCGCGCCGGGTACGTGCCACCTCGCGGGTGGACTCCGACAGCTCCAGCAGATTTTCCACCGTGGCGATCAGTTTGCTGTCGTCCCACGGCTTGGCCAGATAATCCGCCGCGCCAGCCTTAACCAGCTCGACGGCAGTTTCCAGATGCGTCCAGGCCGTCAGCAGAATCACCGGCAGATCCGGATGCTGCTGGCGAATAGCCCGAAACAGTGCCACGCCCTCCTCGCCCGACGTGGTGTCGGCTGTGAAATTCATGTCCTGAATCACCACGTCGATCGACTCGTGCTGCAGCATCGCCAGGCCTTCATCAGGCGTCAACGCGGTGAGTGGTCGAATATCGTTCAACGACAGTGCCAGCGAAAGCGCCTCGCCAACAGCCGGGTTGTCGTCAATGATGAGTACGCTACGCGTCATTTTTTTTCTGCACATGCGGACATAGATGCCGCTCCGAGCCCAAAGGTTTGCATGACTATCGGACTAGTGGGGTATCGATGGCAACGAAATGTATGCACGAGGTCATTTACTGGGTGAGGCCGGTTGTCCGGGCGATACGATACGTGAATAGTCGGCAGCGGCCACGGTAATCACCGGCATTGCATTGCCACGACGCACATTCAGCTTCACCGCGACGGGCCTGCTCGCACGCAATTGTGCCATCAACTCGTTCACGTGCTTCACCGGATGATTGTCGACCGCGGTGATGACATCGCCCTGCCGCAAACCCCACAAAGCATCGGGGCTGATCTTGGTAACCGTAATCCCGGTCGTGTTATCCGACTGCAGCTTCAATACATGATCGGGGATGCGCCAGCTGAGGCTGTCATCGGTATCGTGCTCATAGGTATACCAACCGCTCTCCATCACAGGCGATGTGGCCGGTACAGACGGAGCGGATGGGGCCGATGGCTTAAGCGGTACGGGCGCAGTAGGCGAGACCACTTGCCCGTACTCAGCCGCCGTCACTGTCAACACGGATGATTCGGCACCGCGACGCACATGCAACTTGACGCTGGAGGGGCTACCCGCACGCAATCGATCCATCAGCTGGCTCACGTGCTTCACCGGATAATCGTCAACGGCAACGATGACATCGCCCTTCTGCAAGCCCCAGACCGGATCGGCACCGATCTTGGTAACCGTGATGCCTGTGGTGTTATCCGAGTGCAGCTTCAACGCGTGACCAGCGATGCGCCAACTCAGGCTGTCGTCCGAGTTGAACTGATATTTCCAGTCAGCCATTGCCGACTGAGTCAGCATGCTGGCCAACACCAGCGTTCCGCCAAGTATCAGTCGTCGCATCACAACTCCCCGTATGACGTGATCAAAAGCGCTGCCCGAACCATGCCCGGGCAGCGCACCTGGATCAGCTCGCAGCCGCCGCCGGATGTGCCGGCGCCTTGCCTGACTTCACCGCCGCAATCCACGCATTGACCCGCGTCTCCAACACGTCCAGCGGCAGCGCGCCGCCATTGAGGATTTCGTCGTGGAACGCGCGGATGTCGAACTGGCTGCCCAGTTCCTTTTTCGCCCGCTCACGCAGCTCGAGAATCTTCAACTCACCGGTCTTGTAGGCCAGCGCCTGGCCCGGCCAGGTGATGTAGCGATCGGTCTCGGCCTGTACGTCGGGTTCGTCCTCGCTGGAATGGGCATGGAAGAAATCGACCATCTGCTGGCGCGTCCAGTGCTTGTCGTGCACGCCGGTGTCGAGTACCAGTCGATCGGCACGCAGCAACTCGTCGGAGAGACGGCCGTAATCGGACAGCGGATCCTGATAGAAACCAATGTCCTTGCCCAGTTGCTCGGAATACAGCGCCCAGCCCTCGATATAGGCGGTGTAACCGCCCTGCTGACGGAACGGCGGCAGCGCTGGCAGCGTCTGCGCAATCGATATCTGCAGATGATGACCCGGAATGCCTTCGTGGTAGGCGGTCGACTCGATCGTCAGCACGCTGCGATTGGCGAAGTCGCCGGTATTGACAAAAATCTGCCCGGGCCGTGAACCGTCCGGCGTGCCCTGATGATATTCGGCAGCAGCAGCCTCTTTCTCGCGGAAGGCTTCAACCGGCACCACCACGACCTTGGTTTTCGGCAACAGACCGAAGAACTTGGGCAACTGCGGCTGCATCTGCGCCAGATAGCCACGATAGCGATTGAGGATGTCCTCACGCGACGTCGCATGTGTCTTCGGATTGGCTTTCAGCGAGGCGCGAAAGCTGGCCAGATCAGCAAAGCCCTGCGACTTGGCGATGCCCGTCATTAACCCTTCGATGCGCTTGACCTCGGCCAGACCTAGCGCGTGAATCTGCTCCGGCGTCTCCTTGGTAGTGGTCATCTGCTCGACGTCGAAACGGTAAATGGCGTCGCCGTTCGGCAAATTCCAGATACCTGGTTCGGCGCGTCCGTGCGGCGCGTAATCCTTCGCCACAAACTCGCCGAGCTTCTTGTACGCCGGGCGCACATTGTCATCGATGGCTGCGAGAATGGCGTCGTGCAGGCGCTTCTGATCAGCCGCCGATACCGACGCCGGAAAATGCTTCAGTGGCTCGGCGAACACGCTCTCCATACCGGCCGATTTCTCAATGTTGTCGATCTGCACCACGACTTTTTCCAGCACGTACTTCGGCGGCATCATCTTGTCGCGCAAGCCCTGCTTCGCGACCTCCGTCACCTGATCGAACAACTTCGGCACGGCCTTCAGGCGGGCGAGGTAATCGTCATATTCCTTCGTGTTGTCGAACGGGATCGAGCTGACGAAACCGGCCAGCGCAATATGCGCGCCGCTCATCTGATCCAGCGGCATTTCATACAGCTTGAGATCGGTACTGCGCAGGCCGTCCTTGAGCTGGCGCACCATCAGCTGCTGGTTGAGCGCGTCGCTGTCGGAGAAACCAGTCGTATCGATTGCCTCGAAACGCTTGAGGAAATTCTCGGTAATCGTGCGTTCGCTCGCCACATGCGCCAGCGATGCATTGCTCCACAAACTGTTGTAGCGAAGATCGCCGAGCGTGGTGGCGAACTCCGGGCTGCTCTCCAACTGATGCTGCCACTGCTCCGCCAGCAACGCATTGAGCGCCGCCACACGACTTGCCACACTCATCGACGACGCCTGCGTCGCAGGAGCCGCCTGCACGGATGCCGCAAGAGTCATCGAGCCCAGCAGGCTCATCGCAATCAACAACGGTAGCGTTTTCATCAAGCACCTCTCCCAGAATGTGAACCCCGATTGTGCCCCCCGACGCGCCGATCCTCCCGTGCCAGAGTGCATGGTTCTTCAGACCGACCGAGTCGCCACCACCGGCGGCACCGCGGCAGCTCGCAACGCCGGGCCCAGTACGGCTAGCTGCCCCAGCAGCCACAGCGCCAACGCGCCGATAGGCAGGTAGTAAAGCGGCAGACGTGGCAGCTCGTAGAACTTCATCAGTGTAAGATTCAGCGCAAACGCCAGCGCCATGCCCAGCACGATTCCGCCACTGACGATCAAAAAGTTCTCGGTCTGGAAGTAACGCAGAATGTCGCTGCGCGTGGCGCCCAACGCGCGGCGAACGCCAATCTGTCGACGTCGTTGCTGCACCCAGAAATTGGCCAGGCCAGCAATGCCAAGGGCTGTCACGAAAAGCAGGCCAAGACCCGCCACCAGTAACAACCCGACCATGGTCTGGTCGCGATGAAAATAGCTGTCACGCACCTGAGTAAATGTTTGTGGCGATTTGAGGATGCGATTGCCATTAAGCCGGACCAGCACGGCGGAAGCTTCTTTCAGCACACGCTCACGGTCGTGCGGTGCAGTACGCATCACGTAGGTGACCTCGCTGTCATCGGGCTTCATTGGGAAAAGCATGGCGTATTCATTGGTAGCCGGATCGCGCAACGCTGGACGCAGCATGTGATCGACTACCCCAACGACGCGGGTGGGGTGAGTCCCGCTCGCGTAAATATCCTTGCCCAGTGCGGACTGCCCCGGAAACAATTGCTCGGCCAATGCCCTGGTCACGATGGTGACGGGTACCGTGTCGATACCCTTGTAACCATGCGGCACATCTTCGGCGATGTATTCATCGGCCTGGAAATCACGCCCCTCTATCAGGTGCAGGCCAAGCGTCTGCAGTTCACCGGGTGTGCCGTTGTATGCGCTCGCCCCCACATGTGTATCGGCATCGGGAACGGTGGTAATACCGTTGGTCCAGTTGTCGCGGTTGAGCGGCAAGGCATCTACCACCACAGCCGATTTCACACCAGCGATGCCACGCAGAGCGACCAGATCCTGCTCGTGTCTGACCAACGGATTCTCGGTCGCATCAATATCCACCGAGTCGATCATGGCCAGCTCGTTTTCCGCGATACCACTGGGCAGACGCATCTGGCTGGTGCGGGTAGCAATCATGAACATCACGTTGCAGACAATCGCGCACGTGAAGGTCACTTGCAGTATCAGAAGGAACGCCGTGAGCTTGTGACGCGTCAGGCTGGAAAGGATCGGCCTCAGTTGCATGACATCACCTTATTGGGTCTTGAGTTGCAGGGCGGGCGTAATGCGGCAGGCACGCCAGGCCGGCAGCAGACCTGCCAAGACGCTGGCGACAATGGCCAGTACCAGGGTGCCCAACAACATCGAAACATCCATTTGCGCGAGATGCGCATAGTCATCCGGACGATGGCGCACGCTCCAAAGCCCCAGTTGTGCGATGCCAAGTCCGAGCAGGCCACCGGCGACACCGATCACGGCCGACTCGACGCCGAACTGCAGGAAGATGTCGCGCCGGCGTGCACCCAGCGCCCTCCTCACGCTCACCTCACCACTACGGCGCAAAAACTTGGCCAGCAGAAGGCCGACAATGTTGACCATGCACACCGCAAGAAAGCCCAGTGCCAACCACAGCTGCAGACGCACATCTCCAGGTACCAGCTGCATGTGGTCGAGCCATGCCAGCAGACCATAGAGCTTTGCATCAACCGGCCGTGCGAAGCGACCATGAGCTTGTTGCTGGCGCCAGTAATCCTCGAGAAACTGCTGGTACGCATGCACCTTGGTTGGGCCATCCAGGCTGACCCAGAATTGCAGCCAAGTGCATTCTCCGCTGGTGCGCTGATCTCCGCCCGATCCCCAGCACGACATATTGCCGTTACTGTCGAATTTCAGATCCATCGCCGTCGTCAACGGCAGGAAAAATTCATCGGTCTTGCCAAAGGCATGGCCGCTCGTATCGCCATAAAAGGCGGGTTGCGGATACCAGTCATTCAGCACGCCGATGACCCGGAAGTCGGTGTCCTGCAGCCGAACGATCT
The DNA here is from genome assembly GCF_014207185.1 of Rhodanobacter sp. A1T4. GTDB lineage: Bacteria > Pseudomonadota > Gammaproteobacteria > Xanthomonadales > Rhodanobacteraceae > Rhodanobacter. Next base: position 425,175 of record NZ_JACHCP010000001.1, on the reverse strand, counting down.
TGCCGGTAGCGGACGTGTCGCCGAACAGCTTGCGAGCAAGGTCGCCATTGAGCACCACGACCCGCTCATGTTGCTCGTCCTGCACCTGCGTCCAGCCGCCGCCCGTGCGGAACGGCACGTCGAACATCGGAAAGAAATCCGCGGTGATGTAATGACCCGTCTCGAAAAACGGCCGCAGACTGGTTTGTGCCGGACGCACGAGAACGCTTCCACCCGCCATCGCCGCCTGTCGATCTCCTTGATGAGCTCGCAAGAGATTGCTTGCATCGATCCAGCTCAGATTCGCGCTGGGGTCAGGCGCATTCTTGTCGTCCTTCGAACTGAGCGGACGTGCATCGAGATGCGGGTAATACAGCTGCCCGCTGTGCTCCGGTATCGGGTCACCCGACATCACATGCAGCACCGTGAGCATCGTCATGCTCGCGCCGATGCCAAGCCCGATAGCCAGCACCATCATCGCGGTGAGAATCGGGCTGCGTATCAGGCTACGCCGTGCCAGATCGAAGTAATAGCCGAACATCGTGCCCCCTTGAGTACTTGAGTCATTGTTTCCTACTGATTGAAATGGCGTGGCGTGCGCGGCTTCATCCCGACCACGTCGCCACCACCGGCGGCACGGCGGCAGCGCGCAACGCCGGACCCAGCACGGCAAGCTGGCCGAGTCCCCACAAGATCAGGGCTCCGGCGGGCAGGTAGTACAGCGGTAGTCGTGGCAATTCGTACTGCGTCATCAGCAACAGGTTCAACGCGTACGCCAGCAACATGCCGAGTGCGATACCCGACGTAACGATCAGGAAGTTCTCGGTCTGGAAGTAGCGCAGGATGTCGCCACGCGTCGCACCGATCGCGCGGCGGATGCCGATCTGCCGGCGCCGTTGCTGCACCCAGAAACTGGCGAGACCGACGATACCGAGCGCGGTGACCAGCAGCAGAGCCACGATCACGCCCAGCAGCATTCCCGCCATGATGCGGTCCTGACGGAAATAGACTTGCCGCAGATCGCCGATCGTCTGGCTGGCCTGTTGTTCGACTACCGCATCCGGCGCCAACTTGGCGATCGCGGCGCGCGCGTCCCGCAAGACGCGCGGGAGCTGTGCCGGATCGGCGCGCAGCAGGTAGACGCCCGAGAGATTCGCGCCCGGTTGTGCCGGCGTGAATACCGACCACTCGATGGTGCCGGGACCACCCTCACCGGCACTCGGACGCGCCAGATGCGCCACCACGCCTGTCACGCGAAAGTGGAAGTCCCCGCACCAGAATTCCTTGCCCAACGGATCGGTGTCAGGCCACAGGTGTTCGGCCAGTGAGCGGCTCACGATCACGTTTGCGCTCGAAGGAAGAAACGCTTTCATCGGTTGAAAATCATCTGCCCGCGGTGCGCGTCCGGAGATGAGCTGCAGGCCCAGCGCCTCGAAATTTCCCGGGCCGGCCACGTAGAAATCGACCACGCCAGCGAACTTCTGACCGGCGCTGTCCAGCGTGATGCCAGCGTTACCGGCGGTCTCGCCGAACGGCACCTCATTGATCACGCTGACCGACTGCATGCCCGGAATCTCGCGCAGACCGGACGTCACGCGGGCATTGAGATCGCTGGCCTTGGCCTCGTCGTAACCGGTCAGCTTGATCGTAGCCAGGAAACTCTCGTCCACGCCGCTGTCGACATGTGTCATCTGGATACGGCTGGCAATCAGAAAGCATGCGTTGCACAACACCGCGCACGCCAGTGCGATCTCCATGGCGATCAGGATGGTGGCGAGGCGATGGCGACGCAGGGCGGCAAGAACCGGCTGGATCTGCATGTCGAAAGTACCTGTAAGAAAACGCTCTTTTTGAGGAGTGCGGCCACGGATGGCCGCTTTCACGCGCATGGAAAGCGCATCACAAAGTCTTCAGTTGCAGACCAAGCGCAACACGGCTGGCACGCCAAGCGGGCACCGCACCTGCGAGCAGGCTGGCGACGATGGCCATGACGAACGTCGCCAGGAACATCGTGCTATCCAGGTGCAGCAGATCGGCGTACGCCACCGGCTGCTGGCGGATCAACGCAAGTCCGAGCAGTGTCAGAAGCCATCCGCCGAAACCACCGATCAACCCGATCAGACCGGCTTCAACCAGGCACTGCGTCAGCACGGCACCACGCGTCGCACCGAGCGCACGGCGTACACCGATCTCGCCAGAACGGCGCAGGAATTTCGCCAGCAGCAGGCCGACCGTGTTGAACAAACAGATCAGCAGGAACGCGAATGCCAGCCAGGTCTGCAGGCGCACGTCGCTGGGCACGACCTGGTTGAAGTCGAGCCACTGCATCAGGCTGGGCATCCTCGTGTTGTCGGCATGCGTCAGGCGACCGAGCGCTTTCTGCTGCGTGGCGTAGTCGGTGATGAAGGCCTTGTAGTCAGCGACTTTGGCGGCGTTGCCGAGCTCCACCCACAACGCAACGCTGACGCAAGGCGATGTCGTCATCGACGTACCCGGATCCGGCGCACGCCAGCAGGTGAAGGCCATGAAGCCGTCGGTGTTGATATCTAACGAACTCGAAAACGGCATGAAGACTTCCTGCGGCTTACTGTAGAAGTCTGCCGTCTGGCCGTTCGAGAAACGGCCACCGACCAAGTCGTAGAACTGCGGCGATGGCCGCCATGGCGCGAGAACGCCGATAATGCGCACATCGCTGTCCTTGAGTCGTAACGTGCGGCCGACACTATTGGCGCCGCCGAATAGCTTGATGTTGAGATCAGAGGAAATCACGGCCACGCGCGTGCGCTGCTGATCGTCCTGAGGCTGCCAGCTACCGCCGTACTGGAAAGGCACCGCGAACATCGGGAAGAAATCCGAAGTGGTCGAGAGCACTTGCGCCATCAATGGCGGCTGGTTCATATCGGGCGCGGTCAAGCGCAACGCACTGCGGCCGATGAGCGCCTGGCGATCGGCGCGATGAGCACTCCACAGATCCGTCGCCGAACGGTAATCCATCATGTCCCACGGTTTGTGGGTGTTCTCCGGATCGGGCAACGGCGACGGATCCACCTGCGGATAGAAGATGTGCTGGCTGCGCCCAGGCAGCGGATCACCGGACAGCAGGTGCATTACCGTCAGCGTGGTCATGCTCGCACCGATACCGACAGCAATCGCGATTACCATCAGCGCGGTCAGCATCTTGTTGCGCATGAGACTTCGCAGGGCAAGGTTGAGGTAATAACCAAACATGCTCATTCGCCCCCTGAAAAGTAAAACATCTGAAAACGCCTTGCCCTCACACCGGATACGAAGCTCATACAAACTCCGCAGCAACGCGCTCATCGGATCGAGCCCGAGCCGCCAGCAGCAGAACGAATCCCGCCAAGACGTGAAGGCATGGGCTCAGTAGAACCAGGCAACCAGCCTCATGTGGGATAGCGACCCCAAGCGCGGTGATCGCGTTTGCGGCAGCATGGAAGACAACGCAGAGCAGGATGCTTGCGGTACGGCTGTACAGCCAACCCAGCATCAGGGCCATGCCGACCACACCCAGTGCAAAAACCGGGAAGTTGCTGCCGTACTGACTCACACCGGGGAGGAAAAAGAGCGGAACGTGCCAGAGAGCCCAGACCAGGCCAACCAATAGAGCCGCCTTTGCAGACCCGGTGGTACGCGCGATCTCCGGTTGGGCAATACCCCGCCAGCCGGGCTCCTCCAGGCCGCCGCCCACGATCATGACGGCGAGCAGCGGCACGAACATGTACCAGGGCCGGATCGAAAGTGCGCTCGACAGATCCGGACGGAACAGCACGGCAATCATCGTCGAGGCGATAGCCAGAACTACTGGCAGGCCAATGGCCACGGCATACCACCAGCCGGCAACCCGCCAACGAAACAATCGTTGATGAAATTCCCTGAGCGGAGCCTGCGACGAAGTCGACAGCACAGCTACATATGCTCCGATCATCGGCCCGAGACCGCCGAGCACATAGAGCAGCATGAATGGCCATTCGCCATAGACGAGCTGCTGCGTACGCGCCAGCCAGCCCAGGAGGCCCCACGCACTCCACGTCACACTGAAGCAGACGATCAGGAAGACCAACAGACGCCGGCTCACAAAAGACTTCATCATCATGCTGACCTCGTCGCCACCACGGGCGGCACTGCTGCTGCGCGACGCGCCGGCCCGAACACAGCGAACTGACCGATCAGCCACAACGCAATCGCGCCACCTGGTAGGTAATACCAGGGCATGCGCTCCATCTCGTAGTGCTGCATCAGGTACAGATTGATGCCGAATGCCAGACCCATACCAATGACCACGCCAGCCGTACTAAGCAGAAAATTCTCGGCCTGGAAGTACTGCATGATGTGGCCGCGCGTGGCGCCCACGGCACGGCGGATGCCGATCTGCCGGCGACGCTGCTGCACCCAGAAACTGGTCAGGCCAACGATGCCGAAAGCGGTGACCGCCAGCATCACCACGCATACCAGCACCAGCATCCAGGCCATGCTGCTCATGTTGGCGAAATACCGTTCGCGGATATCGGTGTAGCTGTGGCCCTTGACGACTGCAATCGGGTTGAGCTCGCTCAAAGTCTGTTGGGCCTGCCGAACCACGCGGTCGCGATCCTGCGGCGCACTACGCACCACGTAGTAGCTCAGCGCACCGTCGGGGCTGAGCGGAAAGAAGGTGCTGTACCAGGCCTTCTGGCTGTTCACGAACGGGCGCAGCACATCAGCCACCACGCCGACCACCGTGTAGGCCAACGGTTTGGAATAGAGCACTTTGCCCAGCGCCGGCTGCCCCGGCCACATCCGCTCAGCCAAGCTTTGCGTGATGATGACGACATGCGTATCCACCAGTGGCATCGAACCCCGTTTGCTGTCGGCGTATTCGTCTGAGCTGAAGAAACGTCCCTGCAGCAATTGCAGGCCAAGCGCCTTGTCGCCACCCTCACTGAGGAAGTACGCCGAGATATTCACGGCGTCGTTGAATCTGCTATCCGGCGTGGCACCAAACGCCCAGCCCCAGTTGTTGTTGCTCAATGGCACCGTGTTGGTTACCGCCACCGCTTGTACGCCGGCTATGCCACGCAACCGGCCAAGATTGCGCGGGATGTCACTGGAAGCCATCTTCGGGTCGCTGCCGTCCACGGTAATCACCCCGATGCCCCGCTCGTCGATGGCATTGGAGCGGTGGATATCGACCACGCGCTGGCCGATCATGAATACCGCGTTGCACAGCACGGCACAGGCCAGCGCGATCTCCAGCACGATCAGGATGGCCGGAATCCGGTGTTTGCGCAGGCTGGCGAGAATCGGTCGGATTTCCATAAGCACCTCAGGCGGCCTTCAGTTGCGAACCGGGCGCAAGCTGGCTGGCTCGCCACGCCGGCAGCAAGCCGGCGACCAAGCTCGAAACGAGCGCCACCAGGAACGTGAGCAGAAACATGTGGACGTCCAGATGAGCAAGTCCGGCATATTCAGCTGGCTGGTGGCGGATGCACCAGAGACCAAACTCCGCAAAGACCAAGCCCAGCAAACCGCCTGCCAACCCGACCATGCCGGCTTCGACCATGAACTGCGCGAAAATCTCACGCCGCATGGCCCCCAAGGCGCGGCGCACACCGATCTCCTGCGAACGGCGCAGACACTTGGCCAGCAACAGGCCTACCGTGTTCACCACGCAGATCAGCAAAAAGCCAAAAGCCAGACCGGCCTGCAAGCGCACGTCGTCAGGCACCACCTTCTCGTTGCGCAGCCACTGCATCAGATCCGACAACGCCACCTCGGGGCGATAGAAGCGGCCCAGTGCGATCTGCTGCTGTGCATAGTTCGACAGGAATTGCGTGTACGCGGCGACCTCGGCATCGCTGGATAGCTCCACCCAGAAGCCCAGCCATATGCAGGGTGCCGTTTCCAGCTTGGTGATGTCAGCAACCGCCCAACAGTCGTCGTTCGTCGGATCCATGTTGGCGGCACGCGCGGTCTGCAACGGCAGGAACACCGCATCACCATCGCCATAGCTGCGTCCGCCCAACTCCTGCGCGTAGAAGCGCGGTTGTGGCGCCCACTTTTTCAACACGCCGATGATGCGTAGATCGTGGTCATTGACGCGAATGATCCGACCCACACTGCTGGCCCCGCCAAACAGCTTGTCGTTGAGGAAGTCGGAGATCACTACGACCTGTGCACGGCTCTCATCGTCCGCCGCTGACCAACCGCCGCCGTACTGGAACGGCGCATCGAACATCGTGAAGAAATCCGCCGTGGTCATCACACCATCGCTGAAGAACGGATGCTCACCGCTGCGCAGCGGTGCAATTCTTGCGTCGGTCAATGCCAGCGCGACCTGTCGATCGGCCTGATGTGCGTGCAGCAGGTTCATCGCGTCGGTGTAGGCTATCAGGCGCTGCGGCTTGGTTTTCCCTGCCTCATAGCCATCCTTGGTATACGGATCGACTTGCGCATAGAAGAGGCGCGCACTCTTTTGTGGCAACGGATCGCCTGAGAGCAAACGCAGCACCGTCAATGTGGTGATCGACGCACCGATGCCCAACCCCAGCGTGACGATCATCAGCGCCGTAAGCACTTTGTTGCGCCGCAGACTGCGTAGCGCCAAGCCAAGGTAGTAGTCGAACATTTCGTACACTCCGTCAGCTTCTCCGCCCCTGCAAGCAGCGGAGGCAATCACATCAAGTCACACCGACCGCGTCGCCACCACCGGCGGCACCGCCGCCGCACGCAATGCCGGGCCAAGCACCGCTAGCTGCCCGATCACCCACAACGCGATCGCGCCAACCGGGAAATAGATGGCGGGAAGTCGTGGCAATTCGTAGTGCTGCATCAGGAACAGATTGATGCCGAAGGCGAGCGCCATGCCGATCACGATGCCGATGGTTGCCAGCAGAAAATTCTCGGTCTGGAAGTACTGCAGGATGTTGGCGCGGGTGGCGCCGAGCGCTCGGCGCACGCCGATGGTGCGTCGACGCTGCGCCACCCAGAAGCTGGCGAGGCCGACAATACCCAGTGCGGTGACGATCAGCAGCGCGAGGCACACGCCCACCAGGATGCCGGTCATCGCGCGATCGTTCGCGAAAAATGCGTGGCGCGCCTCGTCATAGGTGCGTTTCTGCAGCACCACGCGATTAGGGTCCAGCTGCTTCAGCGCAGCCAGCGCGGATTTCAGTACCCGCTCGCGCTCCTGCGGCGCGCAGCGGATCAAGAAGCTGGCGCCCTGCGCCACGTTCATGCTGATCGGCCATACCGTGCTGTATTCGACGCCCTTTGACAATCGGTTCGGCCGAGCCAGGTGTGCGACCACGCCGACCACCCGGAACGGAAGGCCCTGGCCCAGATAGATCTGCTTGCCCAGCGCGCTCTGCCCCGGCCATAGCCTTTCGGCCAGCATCTGGGTGATCACCAGCACTTGCGGCAAGCCCTTGAGGTTCCCGCTGTGCAGGGCTGTCACGGCAGCATCGAGATCGACGAATTCGTCCGGCCGGAAATCACGCCCTGCCACCAGTCTTGTGCCCAATGTAGACAACAGGTTTTCACCCATGTACTGGGTGACGTCTACCGTGTCCTCCTGCTGCTGCGGATCGAGCTTGATACCGCTGTTCGACGAACCACCATCGGTGAATGGCATTTGGAAGACCAACGCCACCTGGGTTACACCCGGAATCTGCCGCAATGCCGCCAGATCGGTTTTGGCGCGCGCCTCGGCATCGGAGCGGTTGCCGATGTTGGCCAGCTGGACCTGCACCAGCTCATGCTCGGCGATGCCGCTGGGCAGATTCATGCGCTCCAGGCGCTGGCTGATCAGGAACACCGCGTTGCACACGATCGCGCAGGTCAACGCGATTTCCAGGATGAGCAGCCATGCGGTGATCTTGTGCCGCCGCAAAGTGGAGAGAATCGGCAGGATATCCATGTCAGTTGCTCTTCAGTTGCAGGGCAGGAGTGATCTGGCAAGCGCGCCAGGCCGGCAACAAGCCGGCCAGCAGGCTCGCGCCTAGCGCCAGCAGGAAGGTGGTCAGCAGCATCCAGGGGTCCAGATGCGCCAGTGCCGCGTAGCTGGTCGGTTGCTGGCGCACAAGCCACAGACCGAGAAAGGCCAGTAACAAACCGCCAATGCCGCCGCTGAGACCAATCACACCAGCCTCCACCAACAGCTGCCCGAACAGCGCACGGCGCGAGGCGCCCAACGCTCGGCGCACACCCAGCTCACCCGCTCTGCGCATGAACTTGGCCAGCATCAGCCCCACCGTATTGACCAGACACACCAGCAGAAAGCCGAACGCCAGCCATACCTGCAGGCGCACGTCCCCGGGCACCACCATGTTGTAGTCCAGCCAGCCCATCAGATTGCGCAGGCGTACATTCGGCGGCCGCTGGAAACGCCCTAGCGCTTTTTGTTCCTGCGAGTAATGCACCAGGAACTCTTTGTAGACCGCAGCCTGCGCCGGGTTGTCCAGTTGCACCCAGAACTGCAGCCACACGCAAGTTCCGCTGTGGTCCGGGCGTTGACCCGCCCCACCGTTGCCCCAGCAATCGACGGAGCCATCATGGACAAGCTGCAGATCCTGCGAGGTGGACAGTGGCATATAAACCCCCTCGCTCTCGGCATAGTTGGTCACATTGAGGTCATAGAAATGCGGGTTTGGTCGCCAGTCGCCGAGCACGCCGACGATGCGCAATGCCGTGCCCTCCAGCCGCAGCATCTGGCCAGTACTGTCCTTGCCGCCGAACAACTTGTCGTTCAACGCGCTGCTGATCACCACCAACCGTGCGCTGCTGTCGTCATCGGCAGCGTTCCAGCCATGGCCGTACTGAAACAGCACACCAAACATCGGAAAGAAATCGGCGGTGGTGAAGCGCGCGTCCTCGTAGAACGGGTCGAGCGCGGACTGCGTCGGCTGGACCGCCACCGTGCCGCCTGTCATCAGCGCTTGACGATTCGCACGCTTCGCTTGCAACAGATTCTTGCCGTCAGTCCAGCTCACCTGCTCCATCGGCTCTTTGTCGGAATCGTGACCGGCGCTGTCACGAGGATCGACCTGCGGGTAATACAATGTGTTGCTGCGCTCCGGCAGCGGATCACCGGACAGCACATGCAGCACGGTCAACGTGGTCATGCTGGCACCAATACCGAGCGCGATCGCCAGTACCATCAGCGCGGTGAGCGCCCTGTTGCGCATGAGGCTGCGCAAGGCCAGTTCGAGGTAATAGGCGAACATGCATCAGGCTCCGGGAAAAAGTAAGAGACGAGGGGCGAGTCGCGAGAGCGCAAGTCCGCGAGATGACCACCAGCCCGGCGGGTGCGAAGGCAACAGCACAACGTCGACAGCAGGCAACATGTGCAGCCCGACGCTGCCACCGTCGCCCTTCACAACTCGCCCCTCGCCCCTGCCTCCCATCACGCCGCTCGCGTCGCTTCGACCGGCGACACGTTGGACGCGCGCCGTGCGGGAACGAAGACAGCAACCTGGCCCAGTATCACCAGCGCGACCAGACCGACCAGCACATAGGCCAACGGGATGCGATCCATCTCGAAATGCTGCATCAGCCAGGCGTTGAGCCCGAGGGCGAGTAGTACGCCAATCACCGCGCCGATGCCTGCGATCATCAGGTTCTCGATCTGGAAGTAATGCAGGATGTCGATCTTGCGAGCCCCCAGCGCGCGCCGCACGCCGATCTGCCGATGTCGCTGACCGACCCAGAAACTGGTCAGGCCGACAATGCCCGCCGCGGTAACCCCGAGCAGAATCAGGCAGACCACACCCATCAGGATTGCCATACCGATATCGGCTCGGTAGGCACTGGCACGGATATCGGCGAACGACTTGACGCTGTCGTCGTCGAGGACGCGCAGCGGGTTGACCTTGTAGAGCGTCGGCGGTATCGCACGCATAGCCGCCTCCAGACGACCCGGCTTGGCACGTACCACATAGCGCGCATAGTTGTGGTCGATCCGGGTTGGCTCCAGCGTGGCGTTGTAGGCGAAATTGTTGGTCCAGCTGCCGGAGCCCGGTACCTGCAGGCGTTCGACCACGCCAATGATGGTGGTCGGCGTGGTACCTCCATCGAGATACATCACCTTGCCGACCGCACTTCCCTGCGGAAACAGCTTGTCCGCAATGGGCTTGGTGACAATGACGATCGACGGTTCGGTCTGATCACGAAAACTATGGTGCTGGATGTCGCCCGTATTGAAGGCACGCCCGGCGATCAGACGCAGCCCCAGCGTGGAAAGCATCTGTTCGTCGCCAAAATAAAAGGTCGTCCGCGTGTTGCCCTTGCTCTCGGTCGCTCCCGGCTTGAGCGAAATCTCACCGTTCGATGAGGAGTTGAGCAACGGCAGCGAATTGATCGACGCGACCGAAGCGACATCCGGCAGAGTGCGCAGCGCGACCAGATCTTCCTTCTGCATGCTGTCGAGTTTTTCGACGCCGGCAGGGTCATCGCCGCTGGGAGCACCTACCCACTGTTGGGTAACCAGAAACAGGTTGCCCTCGTCGAGCCCGGTGAGCCGGTTCACCCGGTCGATACGCTGACCGATGATGAAGATGGCATTGCAGACGATCGCCAAGGTCAGCGCGATCTGCATCGAAATCAACACGACGCCGGACTTGTGCTTGCGCAATGCCGCGAGAATGGGATGGAGAGCCATGACGTTGTCCTCAGTTCGACTTGAGCTGCCACGCGGGCTGAACGCGTGCAGCACGGAAAGTGGGGTACAGGCCAGCCAGCAGCGTCGCGACGACGGCAATCAGCAGGGTCATGGCGAGCAACATCAGATCCACCCGGGCCAGCGCGGCGATGTCCTTCGGCAACACCCAGCCAACACTGGCCACGCCCACGCCGGTCAACAACAGGCCGAGTACGCCACCGGCCAGACCGATCATCCCGGCCTCGGTAAGGAACTGCGCGTAGATCGACAGGCGCTGCGCACCCAGCGCGCGGCGCACGCCGATTTCGCTGCTACGGCGCAGAAATTTCGCCAGCAGCAGACCGGCCGTGTTGACCAGGCAGACGATCAACAACCCAAGCGCCACCAGCAACGAGACCTTGGTGTCACTGGGCACCACATGCTGCGAATCCAGCCAGTCCGGCAGATTGCGCAAGCGATTGTTGGGCGCCCAGGCAAAGCGGCCGGATTGCTGCTGCTGATGCGCATAACCGTCCAGATATGCCTTGTATGTACTTGCCGTCGCCGCGTCATCCAGTTCGGCCATGTAGGCGATCCAGACGCAGCTGGAATGCTGCAGGCCGACGAAACCCGATTCCGCAGGGATTGCGTTGCAGTTGGTGTTGCCGTCGTTGGGGATGGAGAGCGCAATCGCCCGCTCGAACGGCAGAAACACATCGTCCAGACCGGTCGAGAATCCGCCGCTGTTAACGACATCGTAGAAGCGCGGCTGCGGATTCCAGTCGTTCGTCACACCAACCACACGGTAGTCCTTGCCTTCGACATTGACCGTCTTGCCCACGCTGTTGGCACCACCAAACAATTTCTCGTTGAGCTTGCTGCTGATCACCACCACCGCAGCGCGCTGCTCGTCGTCGTCCGCACTCCAACCGTTGCCATATTTGAACGGCACGTCCAGCATCGGAAAAAACTCGCTGTATACGGCATGCCCACTGACATTGATCGGATGTTTGCTGGCATCGGCCGGAACGATAGACGGGGAAACCTGGTACATCGCCGACTGCAGTTTGGCGCGGTGATCGCGCATCAGTTTCATCGCATCGGTATAGTCCATCGCGACGGGTGGCTCGCCATCGTCGCCGCGCCCCGTCGGTCCCCACATGTCGATCTGCGGTACGAACAGCTGTGATGATTTCCACGGAATCGGATCGCCCGACACCGCACGAAACACCGAATACGTCGTCATCGATGCGGCCACACCGAAACCTATCGAGAGCACCATCAGAATGGTCAGTCCGGGGCTGCGCTTGAGGCTGCGCAGGGCCAGTTCGAGGTAATAGGCAAACATGCGTCAGGCTCCGGTGCGGGTGAGTGGTGAAGGCGCAGAAAATAGAGAGGGGGAACGAGCAGCAAGCAACGAGGGTGTCGGTTCGTGAGCCGTCGATATGCAGGGCGTGAGCAACGCCGGCGCCACGGCGTTGTCACTGTTGCCCCTCACGATTCGCCCCTCGCCCCTGCTTTGCATCACGCCGCCCGTGTCGCTTCGATTGGCGACACACGCGAAGCGCGGCGTGCCGGTACAAATACTGCCGCCTGACCCAGTGCCAGCAATGCGACCATGCCGATCAGCACGTAGATCACCGGCATGCGCGGCATCTCGTACTGACTCATCAGCCACAGGTTGAGCCCGACGGCGAGTACGACGCCGACCACCACGCCACCACCGGCAATCATCAGGTTTTCGATCTGGAAGTAATGCAGGATGTCGACCTTGCGTGCGCCAAGCGCGCGGCGCACGCCGATCTGCCGGTGCCGCTGGCCGACCCAGAAACTGGTCAGGCCGACGATACCTGCCGCGGTGACGCAAAGCATGATCAGGCAGACCACCGCCATCAAAATGGCCATGCCACGGTCGGCTCGATAAGCCTCGTGGCGTATCTCGGCAAAGCTGCGAATGCCACGATCCTCGTCGATGACCCGTTCCGGGTTGGCGGAAAACAGTGCTGTGCGTGCGGCCGCCATCACCGCGGCCTGCTGGCCCGGCCTGGTTTTCACTACATACCGCGAGATGTTGCCGTCCTGACGAACTGGCTCGATTATCGTGTAGTAATCGGAGTTATTGCCGAAAGTTTCCACCATGGACGACTCCAGCAGCTTGACAACGCCAATGATCGTGGTGCCCTTGGTGTCGCTGTAGATCGTCTTGCCCACCGCACTCTGGTTCGGAAACAATTTTTCGGCAGCGGCCTGACTCACGATGACCGAGGGCGGCAGCGCGTCATCGCGGAATCCCTGGTGCTGAACGTCGGCCGCGGTGAATGCACGCCCGGCAACGAGCTGTACACCCAGCGTGCTCATCAGCTTTTCGTCACCCAGAAACATCGTTGCCGACAGCGTCGAATTTTTCTGGTCCGGCGTCAGCGTGATGCCATTGATCATCGAGCTGTTGAACAGCGGCAGCGAATTGGTAGCGGCTACCGACTCCACACCTGGCAGCCGCCGCAAGGTATCCAGATCGGCACGCACCAACGAATCGATTTTTTCGACAGCGTCTGGCGCGCCATCCTCGGGCGTGCCCACCCATTGCTGCGAAATGACAAACAGATTCGCCTCGTCAATACCGGTGGGACGGTTAACACGATCGACACGTTGACCGATGATGAAGATCGCATTGCAGACAATAGCCAGGGTCAACGCAATCTGCAGGGCAATCAGGATGACGCCGGCCTTGTGTCGGCGCAGAGCGGCGAGGATCGGATGCGTGCTCATGATGGATTCCTCAATTCGATTTCAGCTGCCACGCGGGTTGCACGCGTGACGCACGGAAGGTGGGGTACAGGCCAGCCAGCAGTGCGGAGATCACCGCGACGACAAGGGTCAGCAGCAACAGCGAGAAGTTGACGTGCGCCAGCGCGGCAATGTCCTTGGGCAGCACCATGCCGACGCCGAGCACGCCCAGCGCCGTAAACACCAAGCCGACTACACCGCCTGCCAGACCCACGATGCCGGCCTCGGTAAGAAACTGTGCATAGATCGCCGCCTGCGGTGCACCCAGCGCACGACGTACGCCGATCTCGCTGCTGCGACGAAGAAACTTGGCCAGCAGCAATCCAACCGTATTCACCAGACAGACGATCAACAGGCCCAGTGCCACCAACAGCGACACCTTGGTGTCACTCGGCACTACGTGCTGGTTATCGAGGAAGGCCGGCACATCGCGCAGGCGATTGTTCGGCGCCCAGGTGAAACGACCGGCGCTTTTCTGCGCCAGCGCATAGCCGTCAAGATACTCACGGTATTTTTGTATGGCGGTGGCATCGTCCAGCTCCGCCATGAACTCGATCCAGACACAGCTTGAACGCTGCATTCCTGCGAATCCGGCTTCCGCAGGATTGCTATTGCAAGAAGTGTTGCCGGCGTTGTTCATGTTCACGGCAATGGCGCGCGTGAAAGGCAGAAAAACGTCATCGGTATCGGTATCGAATCCGCCAGTGTCGACCACGTCATAGAACCGAGGTTGCGGGTCCCACTTACCGAGTACGCCAACAATCTGGTAATCCTTGCCGCCGATATCCAGTGTCTTGCCGACACTGTTCTGGCCATCGAACATTTTCTGATTGAGCTTGCCGCTGATCACTACAACAGCCGCCTGGTTGGTATCGGCATCGACCGACCAACCGCTGCCATAAGCAAACGGCACGTCCAGCATTGGAAAAAACTCGCTGTAAACCGCATGCCCGGAAATGCTGATCGGATGACGACCCGACCCCGGCACCTCCATCGTTGGCGCCACGCGGTAGCTCGCCGACTGCAGTTTGGCGCGGTGATCACGCATCAACGCCACGGCGTCGATATAGTCCAGCGCGTTCGGCGGCTCGCCATCCGCCCCTCGTCCGGCCGGTCCCCACATGTCGATCTGCGGTACAAACAGCTGCGACGATTTCCATGGAATCGGATCACCCGACACTGCGCGAAACACCGAGTACGTTGTCATCGACGCCGACACACCAAAGCCGATGGCCAGCACCATCAGAAGGGTAAGTCCGGGGCTGCGCTTCAGACTGCGCAGCGCGAGCTCAAGGTAATAACTGAACATGCGTATCTCCGGATTGGGGCGCCATCAGACAGGTAAATTCGATGGGATAAAATTTGAGGGTGTTCATACCGAGCGGGTTGCCTCCACTGGCGACACGCGCGAGGCACGCAGGGCCGGTGCCAACGTGGCGAGTTGGCCGAGCAGAAGCACCACAAGGACACCGACGCCGACATACGCAAGCGGCATTCGATTCAATTCGAAATACGCGATCAGCCCCAGATTCAAGCCCACTGCGAGTACCGAGCCGACTATCACACCGCCGGTGCTGATCAAAAGATTTTCGGTCAGGAAGTAGTCGAGAATATTGCGTCGAGTCGCACCCAGCGCACGGCGCACGCCAATCTGCTTGCGCCGCTGGCCCACCCAGAAGCTGGTAAGCCCGACGATGCCGGCAGCGGTGATCGCCAAAAGCACCACGCAAATCAAACCCATCATGATCGCCATGCCGCGATCACTCTTGTAGGCCTTGGTGCGTACATCACTTAAACGCTGCACACCATCCCGGGGGGAAATAACGCGCAGTCGATTGGCTGCGAATAAAGCCTTTGATACGCCATCAAACACCGCATCCATCTGACCCGGCTTGACACGCACCACATAGTTGTCGCCCCGCAACGTCGACAGCTGATCAGGCACCAGCGTCGAGCGCTCGGCCCAGTTGTCGGCAAAACTGTAGACCCATGGCACCTGCATGCGTTCGACGATGCCGACGATGGTGCTCGGCTTGGCACTGAGGTAAACCGCCTTGCCCAATGCATCGCCACGCGGAAACATTTTTTCGGCCAGGTCCCGGGTAACGATGATTTCCGACAACGCCATGCTGGAGACATCTTTCGCCTGCCTGATTTCATCCGCTTGGAAATTTCGCCCTGCGATCAACTTCAGACCGAGCGTCGGCAACGTGTGCTGATCCGCGAAGTAGATGGCCGTACTCGTCACCGATGCCTGCTTTTCGGGCGTGTAGCCCATGCCGAACGAGATGCCTCCGTTACCCAGTGGCCACGCATTGGTGGCGTAGGCATCGGCCACACCTGGTAACTGCCGCAACGTGGCCAGGTCGGCGGCCATCAACGACGACATTTCATCCGTCGAAGGTTTACCAGCCCACTGATTCTGGATGACCAGCAGACTCGCCTCATCGACACCGGTGGGACGGGAGAGGTGCGCCATACGCTGACGAATGATGAATAACGCGTTGCACACAATGGCCAGCGTCAGCGCGATCTGCAAAGCGATCAGCGCCGTACCGGACTTGTGGTGTCTGAGCGCAGCGAGAATGGGTTTTATCTGCATGCCGGCCATCTCAGTTTGACTTCAATTGCCATGCCGGCTGTACACGCGCCGCACGCCAGGTGGGGTAGAACGCGGCAACAACCGTAGCTGCGACCGAAACCAGCAACGTAAATCCGACCAGGCTGACATTGAGGCGCGCCAGTCGCGCTATTTCAGGTTCGAAAACCAGGCTGATACCCAGTACGCCAAATGCCGTCAGCAACAGACCGAGCAGACCGCCAGCAACACCGACAACCGCCGCCTCGGTGAGAAACTGCGTGTAAATCTGACGACGCGATGCGCCCAGCGCGCGACGCACACCAATCTCCGATGCACGACGCATGAATTTGGCCAGTAGCAGACCAATGGTGTTGACCAGACACACCAGTAGAAAGCCGAGCGCCAGCACCAACGAGACCGTCGTTTCCTTGGGCACCACGTGTTCACGATCGAGCCATTGCATGAGATTGCTCAGCCGAATATTTGGCACCCAGTGAAAGCGACCGGCATGCTGCTGATCGGCGGCATAGGCTTCCAGATAGGACTGGTAGCGCGCCACGGCATTGGCATCGGGCAGCTCCACCCAAAGTGAAATCCAGGCACATTCCGAATGGAGCCAGCCGTCCCAACCCGGTGCCTGGCCTGTGGTGCCGTAGCAATTGTTGTTACCCAGGGTTTCGGTCTGAAGATCGATCGCACGCGTCAATGGCATGAACACATCGGGAGCATCACCGAAGCCGCTGCCGTTGTTGACGTCGTAGAAACGCGGCCGCGGATCCCAATCTGCCACGACGCCGGCAATACGGTAATCACGGCCATCCAATTGAATTCCGCGACCTACGCTGTTGGCGCCAGCAAAGATTTTCTGATTCAGTTCATTACTGATAACGACGACGTTGGCTCGATTATCGTCATCGACGCCTTGCCAGCCGCTCCCATACTGAAAAGGCACGTCGAACATCGCAAAAAAGTCGGCGTATGCCGCGTATCCATTGACGGCAAATGGCTGACTCGATGGATCGACCGGTACCAGGGTGAAACCGACCGGATAGATCGCGGTCTGCCTGACGGCCTTGTGCGCATGCATCAAGGCCATGGCATCGGTGTAGCTAAGCGACTCCGGAAGATCGCCACCCGTCTTGCGACTCTGCGGCCCCCAGTTATCTATCTGCGGCACGAACAACTGACCTGACTTATCAGGTAACGGATTGCCTGACACCGCACGAAACACGGCATATGTCGTCATCGACGCCGCCACGCCGAAGCCGATCGCCATCACCATCAGCGCCGTCAACACCGGGTTGCGCCGCAGGCTGCGCAGGCCGAGTTCAAAATAGTAGGCGAACATTTCAGGCCTCCGTCATGTCGAACGTGTCGCTTCGACAGGTGACACGCGCGAAGCCCGCAAGGCCGGAGCCAGCGTGGCAAGTTGGCCGAGTAACAGCAGGATGATCACACCGTCGATCACGTAAGCCAGCGACAGCCGTGCCATCTCAAACCGAGCCATCATCCAAAGGTTGATCCCAACCGCCAGCACCGTGCCGACCATCACGCCACCCACGCTGATCAGAAAATTTTCGGTAAGGAAATAGTTGAGGATGTCTCCGCGACGGGCACCCAAAGCGCGGCGCACACCGATCTGCTTGCGCCGTTGGCCGACCCAGAAACTGGTCAGCCCGACGATGCCGGCAGCAGTGATCGCCAGCAATACCGCGCTGATGATGCACATCAGGATCGCCATGCCGCGGTCGCTGTCATAGATGCGTTCGCGGATCTGGGCATAGGTGCCACCGTCCTTGGGATCGATGATGCGCATGCGGTTTTGCGCGTATAGGGCCTGCGGAACCGCGCGCATGGCGGCGGCGAGCTGGCCCGGTTTGGCGCGTACGATGTAGTAGAGGCCATCTGTGTCCTCGCGCATCGGCCACAACAAGGACTCGTAGGCGTAGGGCTTGCTCCAGGTCTTGACGTCCTGTCTCTGCAGACGTTCGATGATGCCAATGATGGTGCTCGGCGTGCTGCTCATCGAGTAGATCGGCTTGCCCAGCGCCGAGCCATCCGGAAACAAGTGGTCGGCCAGGGCCTTGGTCACAATTACCACAGGCGGAATCACCACTTGGCGCGACGTCATCTGCATGACTTCGGAAGCGTTGAAATTGCGCCCGGCAATCAGCTTCACGCCCAGGGTATCGAGCATATGCTCGTCGCCCATATACACCGACGCGTCGGTGGTCTTCTCGATCTGCTCTGGCGTCAGCATCACGTAGTTGTCCCAGCCACCGCCGGTCAGCGGATAGCCATCGCTTGGCGAGGCATCGCGCACACTGGGCAACTGTCGCAAGGCGGCCAAGTCAGCCTGGATCTGCGCATCGACCTCTTGCGGCGACCTATGACCCGCCCATTGGTTGGAGATCACCAGCAGGTTCGCTTCGTCGATACCGGTAGGCTCGGACATATGCGCCAACCGCTGCTGGATAATGAATAGCGCATTGCAGACGATCGCCAGAGTCAGCGCGATCTGCAAGGCGATCAGCACGGTGCCGGCCTTGTGACGGCGCAATGCGGCGAGAATGGGTTTGATCTGCATGCCGGTCTCCGCCTCAATTGGATTTCAGCTGCCAGGCTGGCTGCACTCGCGCCGCACGCCAGGCGGGGTAGAACGCCGCCACCACGGTGGCGAGAATCGCAACAGCCAGGGTCAGCGCCACCAACGAAAAGTCCAGGTGCGCAAGGCGCGCGATCTGCGGCTGAAACAGCAGACCCACCCCGGAAATGCCCACGGTGGTAAGCAGCAGGCCCAGCACGCCACCGGCCAGTCCCACAGTAGCCGCCTCGATCAGATACTGCGTATAGATTTCCCGGCGCGAGGCGCCCAAGGCACGGCGTATCCCGATTTCGCCCGCACGACGCAGGAACTTGGCCAGCAGCAGACCAATGGTGTTGACCAGGCAGATCGCGAAGAAGCCCAGCGACACCAGCAGCGAGATGCGACTTTCCGGCGGTACGACATGCTGGTAGTCAAGCCATTGCATCACGTTGCGCAAGCGCACGTTGGGTGCCCAGGCGAAACGCCCTGCACGCTGCTGATCCGTTGCATAGTCTTCGAGGAACTTGCCGTAGCGCGCAACTTCCACCGCACTATCCAGCTCCACCCATGGCGTGGCCCAGACGCAACTGCTGCGCAGCCAGCCGTCCCAGCCAGAAAAGTCCATATGCCCACGGCAGCTATTGCTACCCGGATTAGCCTGCACATCCAGTGCACGAGTGAACGGTAGATAGAAATCCGTGGCGTCCTTGAAACCGCTGGTGTTGAACAACGAGAAAAAGCGCGGCTGGGGATCCCAATGTCGGGTGACACCAGCGATGCGATAGTCGTGCCCATCCAGAGTGATTTCGCGGCCGACGCTATTGGCGCCGTCGAACAATTTCTGATTGAACTCCTCGCTCAGCACTACCACGGCCGCGCGCCGATCGTCGTCCGCCGTGTTCCAGCCGCCACCGTAAAGAAAAGGCACTTCGAACATCGGAAAGAAGTCGCCGTATACCGCATAGCCGTTCGCGGCGACAGGCAAGCTGTCGTTGCCACTCGGTAGTACGGACATACCCACTCCATACAGCAGGGTCTGCCGCCGGGCCCGATGCGCACGCATCAGCGCCATGGCATCGATGTAATTCAGCGCGTCAGCAGGTTCGCCCTTGAGATTCTGCTGCGGGCCCCAGCTGTCAATCTGCGGCGTGAACAGCTGCGCGGATTTCTCCGGAATCGGATTGCCCGACACGGCGCGAAATACCGAGTAGGTAATCATCGATGCCGCCACACCAAAACCGATCGCCATCACCATCAGCGCGGTTAGCGCCGGATTGCGCCGCAGGCTGCGTAGGCCGAGTTCAAAATAGTAGGCAAACATTTAATAGGCCTCCATCATGTCGAACGTGTCGCTTCGACAGGCGATACGCGCGAGGCGCGCAGTGCCGGTGCCAGCGTGGCAGCCTGGCCGAGCAGCAAAAGCAGCAGCACACCAACCAGCACGTATGGCAGGGAAAGCCGCTGCGTCTCGAAATGCATGACCAGCCACAGGCTCATACCGAGCGCGAGAACAATGCCAGCCAGCACGCCACCGAGACTGATAAGAAAGTTTTCCGCAAGGAAATAGCTGAGGATGTCCCCGCGCGTAGCACCCAATGCCCTACGCACGCCGATCTGCTTGCGTCGCTGGCTAACCCAAAAACTGGTGAGCCCCACAATGCCGGCAGCGGTGATGATCAGAAGTACCGCGCAGATCACGCTCATGATGATCGCCATGCCGCGATCGCTTTTGTAGGCCTGCTCACGCACCTGGGCGAAGCTGCGCACACCGGCACCCTCACCTTCGCCATCGGGAATGATCCGCATGCGATTGGTCTTGAAAAGTGCGGTTCGCACGACCTTGGTTATCGCGCTCAGTTGGCCGGGCTGCGCCCGAACCAGATAGGCATTTGACTTGTCGGTGAGCAGCTTTGGCTCGAGCACCACATAGTCTGAAATGGCATCGGACCAACTGCTCGCCGAACCTCCTTGTAGATGATCAATGATGCCAATGATCGTGCTGGGAGAAGTCGCAGCTGCAATGTACAGCGGTTTGCCCAAAGCCGACTGATTCGGATAAACCTTGTCGGCCAAAGCCTTGGTGATGATCAACTGCGCTGGCGTAACAAGGTTGTGCGAGTCCACCACGCGAATTTCGTCCGGACGAAAGTTGCGTCCGGCAATCAGTTTCGCTCCCAATACCGACAGCACATGGTCATCCACAAAGAACCGCCAGGCCAAGGCTGCAGATTGCTTGGCATCAGGTTTGGTACTTACGCCGTCGTTCCAACCACCACCGCGAAGCGGATAGCCGTAACTCACTCCCACATCCGCCACACCGGGCAGTTGGCGCAAAGTCTGCAAATCCGTGCGAACCAGAGATCCGACCTCCACCCCACTGGCATTGGTCCATTCACTACCGACCGTCAACAGATCGCTTTCGACAATCCCGGTAGTCCGCGAAAGATGCGTCACTTTTTGCTGAATAAGGAAAAGCGCGTTGCAGACAATCGCCAGCGTCAGCGCGATCTGCAAACCGATCAGCACGGTACCTGCCTTGTGCCGTTTGAGCGCAGCGAGAACAGGCTTGATCTGCAGCATGACCATCACCTCAGTTGGACTTCAGCTGCCAGGCGGGGGCGATCTGTGCTGCCCGCCAAGTGGGGTAAAACGCGGCTAGTACTGTCGCCAGCACGGCTACCCCTAGCGTCAGCGCGACCAGTGAAAAATCGAGCGTGGCCAACCGTGCAATCTGCGCGTCAAAGATCAAACCGACGCTCCAGACGCCTACACCTGTCAGCAACAAGCCCAGCACACCGCCGGCTAGACCAATCGTCGCGCCCTCGATCAGAAACTGCGCATACACCGTTCGACGCGATGCACCCAGCGCCCGGCGTACGCCAATGTCTGAGGCGCGGCGCATGAACTTGGCCAGCAGCAGCCCGACCGTGTTGACCAGGCAAATCACCAAAAAGCCCAACGACAAGTACAGCGAAAGCTTGCTCTCCGGCGGCACGGCATGTTCATAGTCCAGCCACTGCGATACATCGCGCAGGCGTACGTTGGGAGCCCAGCCATACCGGCCTGCCCGTTGCTGCGCGGCGGCATAGTCACGCAGGTACTGGCGATAGGCATCGGCATCCGCCTTGCTCGGCAACTCGGCCCAGTAAATAACCCAACTGCAGCTGGAACGCAGAAAGGCATCCCAGCCAGTTCCGTAGTTCTGGGCACCGCAGTCCGTACCGCCTGCGGTAATGAGCTGCAAATCGACCGCGCGACTCATCGGAATAAACAACTGGATGGCATCGGCAAACCCGCCGTTACTCGCCAGATCGAAGAACAGCGGCTTGGGATCCCAGCTGTCCATGACGCCTGCGATGCGATAGTTGTGCCCGCTGAGATTGATTTCACGACCCACGCTATTCGCGCCGTGGAATAGCCGATCGTTCAGCGTCCGGCCGATCACCACGACCGACGCCCGATTTTCGTCGTCCTCCGCACCCCAGCCGCCGCCATACAGAAACGGAATATCGAACATCGGGAAAGCATTGTTGGAGATCGCATAGGTCGTCGGTCTGATCGGAAACTGACTTGCGTCATCCGATATCACCGAGAGCTTCACCGGGTACAGGGCAGTCTGTCGCGGAGCCTTGTGCGCCCGTAGCAGTGCCATCGCATCGATATAGTCCAGCTCATCAGGCGGTTCGCTGTTCTGATTGTTCTGAGGCCCGAAATTGTCTATCTGCACGGCATACAGCTGCGAAGATTTCTGCGGAATCGGATTGTTCGATACCGCACGAAACACCGAATACATCGTCATCGACGCCGCCACGCCAAAGGCGATCGTTACGATCATCAACCCGGTTAACACCGGATTGCGCCGCAGACTGCGCAGGCCGAGTTCAAAATAGTAGGCAAACACAGTTCTGCCCTCCGCTCAGCTGGTCAGGCTTCCACTGCATGGCGTTTTGGCGGCGGCCGGCATTCACTGCAGCAACCGGTTGATGTCTTCGAGATCGTGCATGTCGACGGTCCCGGCAGCCTGCTTGAGCAACAGCTTGTTGAGGATGAACTGGTGGCGCACGACGGTGTACTGGCTCTGTACTTCGGCCAGTGTCTGGATGGCGAACACCACGTTGGTTAACGTTTGCGTGCCGATGGCATAGCCCGCGCGCATCGAGGCCACGTATTTCGTGGCGGCCTCCTGCGATGTACGCGCGCTGCTGACCTGCTCGATGCCGTCGGTGACGAGGTTGAAATAATTGTTGGCGTCACGAGCGGCCTGGCGACGCAAGGTTTCGAGATTGCCTTCGTCTTCATCGCGCTGGTAGATCGCCTGACGCACCTGGGATTGTGTAAGTCCGCCACTGAAGATCGGCACGTTGAGCACCAGGCCCACCGTGGTGATGCCAGGCCCATTGGCGGAACTGCCAGGCACGGCACTGGACCAGCTGCCGAACTTGCCATAGTTCAGAGTGGCGCTGATGGTGGGCAGATGGCCGGCACGTGCAGCGGTGATCTTCCGCTCATCAGCGGTAACCGCGTAGTGACCGGCAAGAATCGTCGGGTTGGTTTCCATCGCCGCATCTACCCAGGCCTTGGCATCGTTTGGCACAGGTGGCTGCATGGGCAGATCGTCGCGTAGTTTTTTCAGGGTGCCCGTAGGCTTGCCGGTGATCTGCTCGAGCCCACGCAGAGCGTCTTTCAGATTGTCTTGCGAGCTGATCCGCTGCGTCTTGATGTACTGGTAGTACGCCTGTGACTGCGTCATGTCTGCCGCAGTGGCAAGGCCATCCTTGAAGCGCTCGCTGGACTGCTCATACTCCTGCTTGTACGCATCCTCGTAAGCCTTGTTGATGTCGAGCGAGTCCTCCGCGACCAGCACGTTGAAGTAGGCCGAGGCGACGCGCACGTAAAGATTTTGCAGCGCTGCACGATAGGTCTGCTCCTGCGAATCGCTGGTGGCGTGTGCCGCGCGCAGCGTGGCGATGCTGGCGAAGTTGATGATCGGCTGACTCAACTGGGTACTGATGTCTCGCTCGCGGGTGTGGCCGATGCTGCTGGTAGTCACCGAGTTGCCGTTGGCGTCGACCGTCGAGCCGTCGCTGCCGTGGATCTGCTCCAGCCCAAGGCTGGCGGATAGCTGCGGCAGCAAGGCAGAACGCGCCTGCGGCACGCCCTCGGCAACCACCAGGCGTGTGGCATCGGCGGTACTCAGCACCGGGTCATTGGCGATGGCCTGCTGGTAGGCCTCCATCAAATCCTCCGCGTGACCCGACAAGGGAGCGATGGCCAGCAGGAGTAGCACGGGCAGCAACTTCACACGCATGGATGAATCTCTCAGGTTATAGACGGATAAACGGCCATCGCGAGACAGCAGATGAGATCAGTCCGAACGGGCGCCGCCC
This sequence comes from Rhodanobacter sp. A1T4, assembly GCF_014207185.1. GTDB lineage: Bacteria > Pseudomonadota > Gammaproteobacteria > Xanthomonadales > Rhodanobacteraceae > Rhodanobacter. The sequence goes on along the minus strand of NZ_JACHCP010000001.1, from coordinate 401,221 downwards.
TGTGCCGCGACCACCGCACCGTGAAAGCGCGGGTCTTCCGACAGATCCACCACCTGGCCATCGATCACGTGCACGTTGCGCTGCGCGCGCGCAGCCAGCTCAGGATCATGCGTCACCATCACGATGGTGGCGCCGCCACGGTGGATGTCTTCGAGCAACTCGAGCACGCTGCGAGCCATCTGCGTATCGAGGTTGCCGGTCGGCTCATCGGCGAGCAGCAGACGCGGGGAACCGGCCAACGCACGGGCAATCGCCACGCGCTGCTGCTGACCGCCGGAGAGTTCGGCCGGGTAATGCTTGGCACGCGAAGCCAGACCGACGCGTTCCAGCGATTCCATGATGCGCCGCTTGCGCTCGGCGGCCTTCATGCCGCGGTAGCGCAAGGGCACCTCGATGTTGTCGAACACGTTGAGATCGGGAATCAGGTTGAACGCCTGGAAGATGAAGCCGATCTTTTCGTTGCGGATCTTCGAACGTGCGTTGTCGTTGAGGTTGCTCACCTCGATACCGTCGAGGTGGTACTCACCACCGCTGAAGGTTTCCAGCAGACCGGCAATCGTCAGAAAGGTCGTCTTGCCCGAACCGGATGGCCCGGTGACAGCGACAAACTCGCCCTCTTTCACGTCGATATTGAAATCGCGCAGCGCGTAGGTCTCGACCACTTCGGTGCGATAGACCTTGGACAGATGGCTCATCTTCAGCATGATGTTTCCTCGGTGGTGGTAGTTAGGTAGAGCGTGAACTGGAGAACGTGGAACGTTTTGATTGGAGCTTGCTTATGTTTTTCGTGGAGTGGGAGCTTGGTCGTGCCATGGGTGGGAATTTCACCGCACCGCATGTTCCGTGCCCCCTGCTCCACGCCTTCATCAATTACTGATGGCAACCTTTGCCGCATTCTTGAAGTTGTCGGTGCCGGAGATAACGATACGGTCGCCTTCTTTCAGACCGCCGAGTATCTCGACCTTGTCGATGCTGCTGGTGCCGACGCGAATCGGCGTTTTGGTGGCGATACCGTCGCGCACCACATAGGCATAGCTGCCACCGGATTCGTCGACGAACGAGCCGCGCTGCACCGTGAGTACGTTGTCGCGCTTGTCGAGTAACACGCGCACAGACAGACGCTGGTTCTGGCGCAGCTGTTTCGGCGTCTGGCCATCGAAACGCAGCCGCGCAGCAACTTCGCCATTGACCACTTCGGGTGAGATCGCACTGACCAGACCTTTCCACACGTTGCCGTTGCCGCTGATCTCACCACCCATGCCGATACCCAGATCGCGCGCGAAGCTTTCAGGCACCTGCATCTCCACCTGCAGCGCAGACAGATCGATGACGCTGAGCAACTGCGCGTCCTTCGCCACTGTGGCGCGCTCGGCAATAAACAGCTGACCCACCTGACCATCGACCGGCGACTTGACGTTGAGGTTGTCGACCTGGCGCTGCAGGTCCTGCACCACCAGCATCTGGTTATCGTGAGTGAGCTTCTTGGACTGGATGTTGAACTTCAGGCTGTCGTTGTTCATTCCCAGATCGGACTTGGCATGCACCAGCACGATGCGCGCCTTTTCCAGTGCGTCCTTGGACTGATCGACTTCGACGCCGGTGGCGGCACCAGCGGCAAAGGCTTTCTGTTCGCGGGCCAGATTGGTTTCAGCACTCTTTTCGTCAATCTGCGCGTTGTCGAAGGCTTTCTGCAGATCGCTGCGCTTGGTGCGCGCGTCAACCTGCGACTGCAGATAGTCCACCTGCATGGCATCGGCCTTGGACTGCTCCTGCGCCAGCTTGTTGCGCAGCTCGGGGCTATCAATGGTGGCCAGCACCTGATCTTTTTTCACCGTGTCACCGGCATGCACCTGCAACGTGACAGCGCCGCCGTAGGTGGCATATAGCGTCGGACTCACTGCTGCGACGACCTTGCCCTCGGCGGCGATGTCATTGATGAATTGACCTCGTTCGACCACGGCGAACGACAGCCGTGAACTGCTGACCGATGACGAGGCAGAAAACAGGCGACCAATACCCGGCACCAGCCATACCAGCAGAACCAGTACGACCACGCCGCCGCCGATCAGCATCAGCCGGCGCTTGCGGTTGGGTTTGACCTCGACGATACGGTCTTGCGCGGAAGTGTCGCGAATCATGTGATGCATCCCTGACCGCGCACCGGGCGGTCCCACACAGGGCATTGCAATCCACATGCCAACGCGAAGAATGAGTCAAAGTAAGGCTTTGCGCTCGTCGGAGACGCAGTGATCAGTGTCCGCGGACACTGCGGCGAGCGTGCCGGACAGTCACGCTGTACGCGGATCGCGCGTCGCTGTTTGATTCAGCCGACGCACACGTATTGCCCTTACGGCAACATGGGTGATCCATGCAGTAACAGTGGCTGCGCGCCCGCAATCGCCTGCGCGATGACCCGTCCCAGCGACGAGATGCGCGGTGGCAAAGCTTCGCCAAGACAGGTGATGGTAGCCAGCGACTGGCAGCGGAAGCGGATCAGATGCGTGGCCGCACCGCGGAACATCCGTGCTCTGCCATATCGCGGCACGCTATCGATCGTAACGCTTTCGCTGGGCAGGTTGTCCCAAGCCAGATAGTCGGTATCGGGCAATAAATGCAGCTCAGCGAGAATCTCGCCACGTACATCAAGGCATTCGATCCATTCGCGCGGGCCGTCCGCACTGACCATACCGAGTACCCGCAGATAAGACGTGCGGAGCAGCGGCGTCAGCAACGGACTTTCGCTGAGCAGGCCATTCGGCAATCGCGCGGAAGAATCAGCATGCATGCGCGAAGGCACGTACAACACGCTGCCTAGCAACGGCAACCACTGCACGAGTGCCGTGGGCGTGGTGCGCAGGCAGCGTTCACTCGGATCAGTAAACCATGCGCGCGCCGCGCATAGCGAAGTATCAAGCCAGCCGTACATGGTACCTCCAGCGGTAATGGGCATGCGGTGATGGCCGGCTGGAACCCGCAAGCAGCGGGCGGTCTGGCAAGGGCCTCGGGGTGCAGATGCAGCCGCGCAAGCACGGGCCTCGCGCGTCTACGAAACGAATTATTTGGTGAGGATCAGCTTGTCGTTGCGGGTCAGCCGCAGGTGGTATTCGCCACCTTGATGCTGAATCACCAGCTCGCGACCACCATCCAGAAGCAACTGGCTGGAGATTCGAGGAATCGCTGATGTATCCGGCGTCGCTGCTACCCGCGTACTCACCAGTTGCAGCGATCGCGCATTCGCCGTGATGGTAGGCGCAATGGAATGAGACTGAGACAGGGTGGAAATCGACATGGCACGCTCCGTAGAAAGTCAGTGACGCCTTTAATGATAATGATTCTCATTTAAGTGTCAACTGTTGTCTATCGCTGCGATTCACGCAAACTATTGAACGACGACTGTTCGCGGGGCAAATGACTCGTTGTGCGATCCTACTGTCAGCCGCGGAGCCGGACCGGCGACCTGAATAGACGAATACGAGCCGTCGGATTTACTTCAGCGAATTACCGTCGAGCGACGCCCCAAAGCGATTCCAGCGCGGCAAGTCATAGCGACCCGGATCAAGCGATGCGACCACGTAGCGCGAGCGACCAACGATCTCCGCACGCGAAAAGAATCCCAGGTAACGCGAATCCTCGCTGTTGTCGCGGTTATCGCCAAGCAACAGGTATTGCCCCTGCGGCACCCTCACTGGTCCGAAACTGGTGATCGGCGACGGCCGGTAAATCGAAAGGCGGATCGCATGGCTGACGTTGTCGACACTCTCGAGCGCATAGCGCGCCGGATCATTGGCGTCATCGCGAATACCGGTCGCCGACCCTGCAGCGTAAATCGCCGGTTTGCCATTGATGATGAGCTGGTTATTCCGCATTGCCACTACGTCGCCGGGCACACCGATCACGCGCTTCACCAGCTTCTCGTCCGCCGCATGCGAGTCCAGCACCACGATGTCACCTCGCATGGGGTCAGCAAGATGCACCAATGAAACGTGAGTCAGCGGCAGTCGGATGTCATAGGCCGCCTTGTCTACCAGGATGCGATCGCCAATGCGGATTGTCGGCTGCATCGAGCCGGTCGGAACTACATTCCAGTCCGCTGCCGCGCTGCGGAATATCACCATGCCAATCACGAAAACGAACAGGCCCCTGTTTCTCGCCAGAAACTGCATCAGGTTCTTCATGGTTGTTCCCTTGTGTTATCCGAGCCGTTGAGATCGATGCCACAGGTACGCTCTACCCACAATCATGGGACTGTACGCGTGGCACGAAGTTTCATCGCGCCGACAACGGTCATTGAGAACCGTGTGCTACGCGACCGCCTGCTCGATGCGCTTTTGCAGCGCCTTGTCGATACGCAGCAGCACGTCAAGCGCGCCGAGATTCTTTTCCAGCTGTTCGATTTTGCTTGCACCCAGCATCACCGTGGAGACGTGCGGATTGAGCAGACACCACGCGATTGCCAACTGCGCGAGTTCGACACCCAGCTCATCGGCGATCGGCTGCAGCGCGCGTACCTTGTCGACCCGCTCTTTACCTTTGCCAAGCACCCTGTCGCGTAGCCATTCGTAACCCGGCTGGGTGATACGTGAATTCGCCGGCACACCGTTGTTGTATTTACCCGTTAGCAGGCCGGACGACAGCGGTGACCAGATCGTGGTGCCCATGCCGTAAGCCTCATACAAAGGTGCGTATTCAACCTCAACCCGCTCACGGTGCAGCAAGTTGTACTGCGGCTGCTCGACCACCGGCGCGTAAAAATGATTTTCGCGGGCCACGCGATGTGCTTCGTGGATCGCCTCCGTCGGCCATTCGCTGGTGCCCCAATAAAGCACCTTACCCTGGCGGATCAAGGTATCCATCGCCGCCACCGTTTCCGCAATCGGCGTATCGGGGTCGGGTCGATGGCAGAAGTACAGATCCAGGTAATCGACACGCAACCGCTGCAGCGCTTGATGACAGGCTTCGATCACATGCTTGCGCGACAACCCACGCTGGGTCGGCAGAGGATGGTCCACCGCACCAAAAAACACCTTGCTCGATACGCAATAGCTGTCGCGCGCAAAACGCAGGTCTGCCAGCACGTCGCCCATCAGCTGCTCGGCCACGCCGTTGTTATACGTCTCGGCGTTGTCGAAGAAATTCACCCCACGATCGTGCGCCAGCGCCAGCAGTTCGCGCGCCTGCGAACGCCCTACCTGCTTGCCGAAGGTCACCCACGCGCCAAACGACAACGCGGAAAGTTGCAGACCAGTGCTACCGAGGCGGCGATATTGCATGGGAATGATCCTTATGCCGGGAACAGAGATGACGAGCATGACAACAATGGCGTTAGCGCGTCCAATCCATGTGTCGGTTTGCTGCTGCGGAGTTGTGTAAGCTCGATCCGACAACGACAACGACGGGGGACAAGCAAGAATGAACACCATCGGACGCCGAACCTGGTGGGATCGCCACTGGAAGTGGTTCATGCCCGTCTTGTGCGTCATGGCAGCAGCGCTGTTTGCCGGTTTGTTCGTCAGCATCTTTGTGCTGGTGCTCGGCATGATGAAAAACTCGGGCGCCTATCAACAGGCGGTAACACAGGCAAGCAGGGAACCGGCCGTGATCGCTGCTCTGGGCCAGCCCATAGCAACCAGTTACTTCACCACCGGCAATATCAGCACCAGCAATGAGAATGGCGAGGCCCGTCTGATCATTCCACTGCATGGCCCCAAAGGCTCTGCCGCAATACATCTGCGTGCAAGCAAGCACGATGGCATATGGACTTATTCGCTATTGGCCGTCGATATCGACACAACGCACCAGCACATTGACCTGCTGCAGTCGCAGGTCGGCGCTCCAGCAAACTAGCTCAGCCGGCTAGGCCACGACACCGACATAATCCGCGAGTGCCAGCGCGAGATGGTCGAATACGAGACGCGTGCGGCGACTGGCTTTGAGATCCTCGTGCATCACCAGCCAGGTATCCAGGTTGGGCGCGAAAGCCTGCGGCAACAGACGCACCAGATTTTTATCGCGCTCGGCAAGAGCACACTGGCAGCCACCGATGCCGTACCCGGCACGGATGGCCGCCAGCTGCGCCAGATCACTATCGGTCCGCAGCGAAAAATCCTCGCGGCCAAACGGCAGCTTGTCGCGGATGGCACGCAGTGCCGGCATGTCATGGTCATAGCCGATGGTCGCGTGCCGATGTAAATCAGCCAACACCAGCGGCGTGCCGTTGGATTTCAGATAACGACGATGCGCATAGAGTCCAAGCGGGATAGCGCCGATATAGCGAGCCACCAGTGCTGCCTGCACCGGACGGATCATGCGCACGGCGATATCCGCATCCTTGCGCAACAGATCCTCGCTCCGATTGGATAGCGATAACTCGATCACGATGCCGGGATGCTGCTGGCGCAAGGCAGCCAGAATGGGCGGCAGCACCTCGGCGCCAATCACCTCACTGCAGGTCACGCGCACGACACCACGCACCTCGGCATTGCTGCCCGAGGCGGCACGACGCAGGGCCGCGGAGCTCGCGTACATCGCCTGGGCGTGTGTCGCCAGTTCATCGCCAAGATCGGTGGGAGCGAGCCCTTGCGGAGAACGCGTAAACAGGACGACATCAAGATCGGATTCCAGCTGCCGGATATGCCGCCCCAGACTTGGCTGGGTCATGCCCAGGCTGCGCGCCGCTGCCGACAGGCTCCCTTCGCGGATCACCGCGAGGAAAGACCGATACAGCTCCCAACCCGGTTCTTTTATAGCCATGCATATATGTATAGCAGAAGTTCACATTTAGCCAATTTTCATTTGGCCTCGAAGCGCCCATCCTGATTCCCACATTCAACGGGAGAAGATCATGGAAACAGCACGCATAGCTCTGGTACTTGGCGCTACGGGCGGATCCGGCAGTGAAATCGCTTCAGCGCTTGTGCATCGCGGCTGGACGGTTCGTGGACTGGTTCGTGACGCCACGCGAGCCCACTTGGCGGCTGGTATCGAATGGCATGAGGGCGATGCCATGAACGCAAATGATGTAGCGAAGGCAGCGCGCGGCGTTGGCGTCATCGTGCATGCCGTCAATCCACCCGGCTATCGAAACTGGAATACGCTGGTGCTCCCGATGCTCGACAACACCATCGCCGCCGCAAGGGAAAACAACGCGCGTATCGTGTTGCCTGGCACCGTCTACAATTTCGGACCAGACGCGCTACCGCTGTTGGCCGAAAGCTCGCCGCAGCAACCGGAGACGCGCAAAGGTGCGATCCGGGTGCAGATGGAAAAGCGCCTCGAAGCAGCAGCGGTTGACGGCGTACGCGTGCTGATACTTCGCTGCGGTGATTTCTTCGGCCCACGGGCCGGCAACAACTGGTTTAACGCCATGGTGAAACCGGGGCAGAAGCTACGCTCCGTAAGTTATCCGGCACAGCGCGACTTGCCTCACGCATGGACTTATTTGCCGGATGTCGGCACCACGGTTGCGTTGCTACTGGAACGCGAGAACGAGCTGGCGGCCTTCGAGAGATTTCATTTTGGCGGCCACTGGGTTGACGGCAATACCTTGATGCATGCGGTTCGAAAGGCTGCCGCCAATCCGAAACTGCCCTTGCGATCGTTCCCCTGGTGGCTCGTCACGCTGGCATCGCCCTTCGTCACGACATTCCGCGAAGTACGTGAAATGCGCTACCTGTGGCGTCAGCCACTGCAACTCGACAATCGCAAGCTGGTCGCCCTGCTCGGTGCCGAGCCGCATACGAAGCTCGATACCGCGATTGCCGATACCTTGCAAGGCATGGGCTGCCTGTGAACGAACGCAGAGCACTCGGTTGTTGCGAAGCGACGCATCACGCCCCACCGGAGCAAAAGCGCGTTTTTGCTAGCGACTTGAATACATCGCCAACGCCAGCACGATGGCCGCGAAAATCCCTGCCGCCACATCATCCACCATCACGCCCATGCCGCCCTTGAGGTGCCGATCCATCCAGCGGATCGGCCATGGCTTCCAAACATCGAACAGGCGGAATAACGCGAAGCCAGCCAGCAGTAGCCACCAGATCGACAGGCGAATCGGCAGCAGCGCTGGAATCAATAATGGGACCAGCGCGATCCACTGGCCGATGAATTCGTCCCAGACCAGGCTACGGTGATCGTCCACGCCCAATGCACGACCGGCGACATCGCAGGCCCATACGCCCACGACGAAACCGACTACTAGTACCAAGAGGTAAAGCGGCATCGACAGGCTGCGCAGCAGCAGCCACGGCAATAATGCGGCAAGCGAACCGAAGGTGCCTTGCGCCACGGGTGTCAGGCCCGAACCAAAACCACAGGCCAACCAACCGGCGGGTGTGGAGAGCAGCGCGCGCCGTTGCTCGGCGCTGAGCGTTTTCTTGGTGCTCATGCGAAGTGGTCCCAGCCAGCGTGCCCGCTTTCCAGCCATTCGCCATTCGCGCCACGCACTTTCACGCCACTACCTTCGACGATACGGCCGATGCGCGTAAAACCGCAGCCGATACGCGAAAGATCGGACTGCACGTTGGCCAGCCGTGCCATCGGCACGGTGAAGCACAGCTCGTAATCGTCACCGCCGGTGAGCGCAAACTGCTGCGCGCTGGCATCGTCGTAAAGCGCCATCAGTGCGGGCGACAACGGCATCAGCGCGGTGTCGATTTCCGCGGCAACGCCGCTTGCCGTGCAAATGTGACCGAGGTCGGCTACGAGTCCGTCAGAGATATCAATGCAGGCATGCGCCAGACCGCGCAGCGCTGAACCAGCAGCCAATTGCGGCGTGGGCCGATTGAGCCTGGCGACAAGAAAATCGCGCGCGCTGCTGTGCTTATCGTCTGCCTGGAATGGATTGCCCAGCGCATGCAAACCCGCCGCTGCATCGCCCAGCGTGCCGGTCACCAGTACCGCGTCGCCAACCTTCGCACCAGTGCGCACCAGCGCTTTTTCCGGCGCGACAAAACCATGCACCGCGACACTGATGCTCAACGGTCCGCGCGTGGTATCGCCACCGACCAACGCCAGCCGGTGCGGCCGCGCAAGCTCAGCGAAGCCTCGAGAAAAATCCTCGACAAAAGCCTGATTCGGCTGCGGCAAAGTCAACGCCAGTAGAGCCCAGGCAGGGCTTGCGCCCATCGCCGCCAGATCGGAGAGATTCACCGCCAGCGCCTTCCAGCCGATGTCGGCCGCCGCCGTGCCGGGCGGAAAATGCACACCTTCAACCAACGTGTCGATAGCAACGGCCAGGTCCTGCCCGACCGGAACAGACAGCAAGGCAGCGTCGTCGCCGATGCCGAGTCTGACGTCATCACGCGGTTGTTGTGTGAGCGCGCGGATGCATTCGATCAGGCTGAATTCCATCTCCTTATCTCTGGCAGCGTAGCGTTTACGTGTCGCGCGTGAAGACGTGCACGGTAGAGCCGTGAACCTGGCCTTCCATCCAGAAGTCAAAACCGGCTTTCGCGGCCAGCCGCGTCGATGCCTTGTTTTCCGGATCGATGATGCAGCAGGAGCGGTGCGCGCCGAAATGGGCGTCGCCCCACGTCTGCACGGCGGCAAGCGCCTCGCTGGCGTAACCTTTGCCATGCGCCTGCGAAGCAAGCACCCAACCGAGTTCCGGCATGCCATCAAGCGAAGGTGTCATGTCACGCCGAAAGTCGGCATAGCCAATATCGCCGATGAGGTGGCCGCTGGCCTTTTCCTCGACCGCCCAGTAGCCGTAACCGAGCACCGACCACAACCCGCCGTAGCGCAGTAGCCGCATCCACACATCAGGCGGTGGCGTTGGCTGGCCGCTGAGATATCGATACACAACTGGATCAGCCCAAGTAGCCGTCAGCGCCGCGTGATCGTCGGCCCGATGCGCACGCAAGCGCAGGCGCTCGGTTTCCAATACAGGCGCAGTCACTTCAAGCAAGCTGGCTGCGCCCGACATCAGCCGCGCTTCTCCACCGCACGCAGTTCGGCGGCCAGCTTGTCCAGCACGCCGTTGACGTAGCTATGGCCGTGATCGGCACCGAAGCGCTTGGTGACTTCGATCGCCTCGTTGATCACCACGCGATATGGCACGTCGGGGCGAAACTTCAGTTCGTAGGTGGCCAGTCGCAGCGCGGCGCGCTCGATCGGGTCGATCTGTGCGACCTCGCGGTCGATATGCGGGCGCAACGCTTCGTCGAGCGTGTCGACGTTTTTTTCCACGCCATGCAGCAAATCCTCGAAGTATTCGAGATCGGCGATTTCCATGTCCTGTTCGTGGCGGAACTGGTCGATCACCGCGTTCATATGGCTGCCGCTGAGCTGCCACGCATACAGCGCCTGCAGCGCACGACGGCGTGCGCGCGAACGCGCGGCCATGTCCAGGCCCTGCGGCGCCTGTGCCATCACAGCTTGCCGTACAGGTTGACCATCTCGAGCGCGGCCAGTGCGGCGTCGACGCCCTTGTTGCCGGCCTTGGTGCCCGAGCGCTCGATCGCCTGCTCGATGCTGTCGGTGGTCAATACGCCGAACGCCACCGGCACACCGGAGCTGTATGCGGACTGCGCAAGACCCTTGGCGCATTCGCCGGCGACGTAATCGAAGTGCGGTGTGCTGCCGCGTATCACTGCGCCCAGTGCGATGACTGCGGCGTATTTGCCGGAGTTGGCCAGCTTATGCGCGGCCAGCGCGATCTCCCAGGCGCCCGGTACGCGGATCAGCTCGATCGCGTCATCCTTCACGCCATGGCGTACCAGCACATCGCGCGCACCGGCGACCAGTGGCTCGACGACGAAGCCGTTGAAGCGGCCGGCGACGATGGCAAACTTGCCCTTGGGTGTGGCGAAATCGCCTTCGATGATCTTCATTTACGTATTCCTTGGTGGACCGCAGTCCAGGCTGACTGCGCATTTTACGGGTTTGCCAGCACTCCTGCTTGATTGCAGGTACCGGATGGCTATTCAGGCATTAGCGCTTGAGATGCGGATAACCGCTGAAATCCAACTGCGCCTTGCCGCCAGACACCCGCAACCGCGCTGGCGCACCGAACGGCAGGGTGAATTTTTTCGGTTCGTGGCCGAACGGCAAGCCGTCGATGACCGGAATATTGACCACACCACGCAACTGCGCGAAACCTTGCGTCAGGTTGTAGCCGTTGTCGTAGCTGCTGGCCTTGCACTGGGTGAAGTCACCCAGCAACAGCGCGCGCTGGCGACCCAGTACACCCGACAAATGCAGCTGATACAGCAGCCGTTCGATGCGGAATGGTGGCTCGGTGACGTCCTCGACAAACAGGATGCCGCCGTCAATCGCCGAGAAATACGGCGTGCCGATCAGGCTGCACAGCATCGCCAGATTGCCGCCCCAGAGCGGACCTTCCACGTCGATATCGACCTGATCGCTCGTGCTCCAGGCGGCCGAAGACTGCGGCGCGCGCATGGTGTTCCAGAAATGCTGCAGGGTGAATTCGCTGGCGACCTCGGCGCCGAAATCCGGGCCCAGCATCGGCCCCCCGAAAGTCACCAGCCCGCACTTCGCATGCAGAGCCATTTGGATCGCAGTGAAGTCGCTATGACCGACCAGCACGATATCGCTGCCGGTCAGGCGTTCGCGCAATTCCTCGTAGTGCAGATGCGGCAACAGGCGCGTGGCACCGTACCCCCCACGCACCGCGAGTGCGATGTCAGGCAGGGAATCCATCGAAGCTAGCGCGTTGATATCGGCAGCGCGCTGCGCATCACTGCCGGCATAACGCAGCTCGACGCGATCGAGTACATCCAGTCCACTCACCTCGTAGCCCGCCTCACGCAGGCGCGTCACGCCACGCGCCATCGCAGCGCGATCGTGTGGATAACCGGAGGGGGCCAGCAGGCGGACAGCTGTATGTGTCATCGTCACGGTCAGTCGGTGAGAAAGCTGGAGTATGCCGGTAAGCAGTACCTGCGGCATGTTGAAAACGGGGCACCGAAGAGCATTTGCAGTGGCGCGTCGCGCTCAGACGTACTCCGTCACCTCAAGCCCGAAGCCACCCAGGCCCACCAGCTTTCGCGGCGTGCCAAGCACGCGCAGCCGATGCACGCCCAGATCGACCAGGATCTGCGCACCCAAGCCGTGCTGGCGCCATTCCTGTTGCTGCATTTCTTCAGGCGCCTGCGTGGTGGGCTGGCGGTTGAGGCGTGCCAGCAGCGCTTCGGGCGTGTCTTCGCCGGACAGCACCAGCAGTACGCCGCGATCTTCATCGGCAATGCGGCGCAAGGCCGAGGTGACGGTAAGGCCCAGATCGTCGCGCTGCAGATGAAGCACATCCGAAAGCGTGTTGCGCACGTGGACGCGCGACAGCACGGGGGCGCCGTCATCGACGGTGCCGCGCACCAGCGCGTAGTGCAGGCCCTTGCGAATGGCGTCGCGATAGGCGATCAGCTTGAATGGACCGAACTCGGTCTGCACGTCGTCCTCATAGACACGCGTCACGGTCTTTTCAGTTTCCAGGCGATAACGGATCAGGTCGGCGATCGAGCCAATCTTCAAACCGTGTTTGGCCGCAAAGACTTCGAGCTCAGGGCGACGCGCCATCGAGCCGTCTTCATGCAACACCTCGATCAACACGGCGGACGGCTCAAGTCCCGCAAGGCCAGCCAGATCGCAACCTGCCTCGGTGTGGCCGGCGCGTGTGAGTACACCACCCGGTTGTGCGGTCAGCGGAAAAATGTGGCCCGGCTGGTTGATGTCTTGCGGCTTCGCATCGGGCTTCACCGCCACTTGGATGGTACGCGCGCGATCGTGCGCCGAGATGCCGGTGGTCACGCCTTCGGCCGCCTCGATCGAGACAGTGAAATTGGTGTGGTATTGCGAGGTGTTGTCACTGACCATCGGCTTCAGGCCAAGCTGGCGCGTGCGTTGTTCAGTCAGCGTCAGGCAGACCAGACCACGCGCCTCGCGCACCATGAAGTTGATGTCTTCGGCGCGCACTTTCTCGGCAGCCATGATCAGATCGCCCTCGTTCTCGCGGTCCTCGTCATCGAGGATCACCACCATGCGACCGGCGCGGATGTCTTCCAGAATTTCAGGAATGGTATTGAAGGCCATGAGTGTTCCCTGCAGGTTTTTTTGCGCGACGCCAAGGGCATCGCGAACTAGAAGCGTTGAGCTCAGGCAAAGCCGTGTTGTTTCAGAAAGGCCTCGTCGAGCTTCGGCGCATCGCGGTTGGCCAGCAGGCGCTCGACGTAGCGCGCGATCACGTCCACTTCGATGTTCACCGCATCGCCGACGCGACGCGCATGGAAGGCGGTGTTTTCGACGGTATGCGGAATAAGGTTGACGCCAAAGCGCTGCCCGGCCACTTCGTTGACAGTGAGGCTGGTGCCGTCAATACAGACCGAACCCTTGGCAGCGATATAGCGCGCCAGCGCGGCGGGCACTTCGAATACCCAACGCTGCGAACGGCCATCCGGCGTGATCGACACCACCTTGCCCAAACCATCGACGTGCCCAGAAACCAGATGACCGCCGAGACGATCGGCCAGACGCAACGCCTTTTCCAGATTCACCGGGTCGCCGGCTTTCAGCTTGCCCAGCGTAGTCAGTGACAACGTCTCGTTGGAAACATCGGCGCTGAAGCCGCGCGCCTCCAGCGTGATCGCGGTGAGACATACGCCGGAGACAGAAATCGAGTCGCCCAGTTGCACGTCGGCGAGATCGAGTCCGGCCGTATCGATGGCCAGACGCACATCGCCACCACGCGGTTCGAGCCGCGCTATACGACCAACGGTTTGAATAATGCCGGTAAACATCAGCGCACCTCCGGCAGGAGGCGGATGCTCGAGAGGATGATCGACTGGAACAACTGGATCAGTTTCATGAAACGTTTCCCGCGTTGAATGCATGCGAAGAAACGCCCCAAGGCACGAGGTCGGCGCGCAACCGCGAGGCTGCACGTTCGACCGTCTTCTTTTATCCGGACTTTCTGGAAACTGTCGCCAGCTTCCAACCGTCGGCTCCGGATTCTGACCGGATCTGCTGACCCTCTGTCTAACTCCTCACGGAGTTGGCCGAGGCGCTCGCGGGCTCGCTGTCGGAAAGCCTCCATAAAGGCCGCCCTTCAACCTACCGCCGGTGGGGAATTTCGCCCCGCCCTGAAGACGCTATGGTGTTTGCCGGCAAGCCGACTTGTGCATTCTAACACCGCATCCAGGGATGCCTGAGCGCAAAGGGGTGAAATACTACGTTCACCCTGAGGAACAACCGATGATTTACCCGAGCCACACCGTGCCTGATCATCAGATCCTGCCATAACGACCAGAGTCCGCCGCGCAATGTCCATCAACACAATAAACCATGCCGACCATCCGATTGACCCGGAGATTGGCGCGCAGATCATGCAAACCATCGATGAAGTGGAACGCCGACACGACGTGCATATTCTCTATGCCTGCGAATCCGGCAGCCGTGGCTGGGGCTTCGCCTCTCCCGACAGTGATTACGATGTTCGCTTTGTTTACGTGCATAAAACTGACTGGTATCTCACCGTCTTTCCCGCACGTGACGTCATCGAAATTCCTATCGACGCGGTTTACGACGTCAGCGGATGGGAGCTTCGAAAGGCGCTCGGTTTATTAAGACAAGGCAATGCCACGTTGGTCGAGTGGCTCTCTTCGCCCGTGGTATATCGCCAGAACAAGGCCTTCATCACCGCAATCAGAAATGCCTTGCCACAGGTTTATCGACCGGAGCGCGCATTTCATCACTATCTGCACATGGCAAGAAAGAACTACCGCCAGCATTTGCAAGGCGAAACCGTGCGCCTGAAAAAGTATCTGTACGTACTTCGGCCACTTCTTGCTTGCCTGTGGATAGAACAAGGCCGTGGTCCGGTTCCCATGGCATTCCAGCAATTGGTCGACCCACTGGTTTTCGACGATGACCTGCTCGCCGCGATCAGTGCGTTACTGATAATCAAACGACAGGCAAAAGAGAGTGAAAACGCCCCAGCCATGCCTGTCATCAATCGCTTCATCGAAGACCAGTTGGCCCGACTTGCCCTGGCGGCCTCTCCAGTTGATGCTCAAGCCTATAACTTCAGCGTGCTGGATCGCCTATTGAACGAGACGGTTCTTCATTCAGATAGAGATGGCCGGACGTAACCGTAAGCGCCAATCTTCACCTATCTGCCTATGTTCAATCGTTTGAAGCTTCCAGCGATGGGCCATGTCGTCCAGCGAGGGCAGGTGCAGTAGCGGGCGGGCGCTATCGCCCAGTAATAGCGGCGCGATGTAGAGCAACAGCTCGTCGACCAGGCCGGCGGCGAACAGCGCGCCGCAGAGTACCGGGCCGGCTTCCACCTGGACTTCATTGCAACCGCGCTCGGCAAGCAGCGTCAGCGCAGCCTTCAGGTCGAGCGCGTTGCCCTGCTCCGGCACGAACAGGTATTCAGACGGACTGGAAGGTTCGCCGCCTTCGTCAGCGGAATCATCGATCGTCGCCGAGTGAAGAATCAGGGTCGGCACACTGCCATCCCGTACATGACTGCCTGCCGGCGTGCGCCGCTGACGATCCAGTACCACGCGCAACGGCGGCGTAAATGCCTGATCGTCGGGCAGGCGCACGGTCAGACGCGGATTGTCCGCCAGCACCGTGCCACTGCCGGTGAGGATGGCCGAGCTGCGCGCACGCCAGCGCTGCACGTCGGCCCGCGCGGCTTCGCCGGTAATCCACTTGGACTCGCCGTTGGCCAGCGCGGTGCGACCGTCCAGACTCATCGCCAGCTTGATGCGCAACCAGGGCCGGCCGCGCTCGATGCGGCTGAAGAAGCCGATATTGAGTTCGCGCGCGGCATCACGCATCAAACCGTTTTCAACGCTGATGCCAGCCTCGCGCAGCATGGCAATACCTCGTCCTGCGACCTGCGGGAAGGGATCTTCCGCAGCGATCACCACGCGTGCCACGCCCGCCGCGATCAGCGCCTCGGCGCATGGCGGCGTTCTGCCGTGATGCGCGCAAGGTTCCAGCGTAACGTAAGCGGTCGCGCTTCGAGCCCGTTCGCCCGCTTCGCGCAGGGCGAACACTTCCGCATGCGGTTCACCGGCGCGCTGATGCCAGCCTGCACCGACGACCCGCTCCCCGTGCGCGATGATGCAGCCCACGCGTGGATTCGGCTGCGTGGTGTAAAGCCCAAGCTCGGCCAGTCGCAGCGCGTGTGCCATATGGCCATGATCCATGGCGCTGAAAGCCGTCATGAACCGGATGCCGCGTTGGATTCAGGGAATGGCGCCCAGTAATCCAGCACGCTTTCCAACTCCTGCGGCGGCAGGCGCTCGATGATCGCCAGGGCCGCGCGCTCGCGCATGCCGGGCTCGGCGTCATCGCCTTCCATCAACTGGAAAAAATGTTCGCGTGCCGCGCGCGATGTCCACCGTGCGATTGCAACCCAACAGCCTTCCGTATCCTTGAACAGACTGGAGCCGCCCGAGCCCGCCGCAACTCCCAACAGCGTAATGCGGTGCCAGTTGGCGATGAAGTCCTGCTCCAGCTCGGGGTGCAGACGCCAACGGTAGATGGCCACAAACATGCTTGCTCCTTACATCGGTGCGCGAAGCCGATCAGCTTTTTTTGGTGCGCCTGGCGGCGGTTTCGCCGAGCAGCTGCAGTTGCAGTGTTTCCAGCCCCGGCAGATCGCGCTCGAGCTTTTCGATCTCTTCGCGAAAGGCGTGTACGTCTTCGAAACTGCGATAGACCGAGGCGAAACGCACGTAGGCTACCTGGTCGAGATTCTTCAGTTCACGCATCACCAACTCACCCACCTCGCGCGACGGCACCTCGCGGTCGCCGCTGCGGCGCAGGTCATTGACGATCGCACGCACCGCCGCATCCACCGCATCGCTGGTGACGGGACGCTTCTGTAACGCACGCTCGAAACTCACCCGCAGCTTGCGCTCATCGAACGTCTCGCGGCGCTCGCCACTTTTGACGATGGTTGGCAGCTTCAGGTCGGCCGTTTCGAACGTATTGAAACGCTCGCCGCACTGCGGGCACTCACGCCGACGCCGCACCGTTCCGCCGTCCTCGGCGAGGCGTGAATCGATCACGCGGGTGTCTTCGTGCTGGCAGAAGGGGCAATGCATGGTTACCGAGTGTGGATGATGGCTTCGACGAACGCACGCACCGGCGGTGATAGCCGGCCTTTGAATACGTTCCTCTCATGCTGGAACAGCGTGGCAACGAAGAACGGATGGTTATCCAGTTCAATGCCGCGAATATCGTCACTATCATCGAGCGCGCTGACACGGAGCGGACTGTCGGTCAGCGCGTGGCGGAAGTCGGCACTCAAGCCATAGCTGCAGTGATATCCCTCGGCAATCGATGTCTCGCCATACGCGCGTGCCAGCCGCGAACCTTCGACCAGATGCACCGTGTCGGCAACCTCCACCAGGGAGCAAAGCAATGGCACGATGACCTGGCGTTCCGCCTGCGGGGCCGTCTCGGCATGCTCGGCATCTGTCCAGCCCATGACGTTGCGGGCGTATTCGATCACGGCATGCTGGAAACCACCGCAGGTACCCAGAAAGGGAATCTGTTGTTCGCGCGCGATGCGAATCGCCGTGAGCGCGCCGTCCATATCGCGATACGGACTGGCCGGCACACACCACACGCCGTCAAGCTTGGACAAAGCCGCACCATCACCGATTTGATCCGTGCCGATCCAGATAACGTCGATCGACACGTCACACGCAACGGCCGCCATCTCGAGCGTCAACGGGATAGCGCGATGCGCAACGACAGAGTCATTGCGATCACCGATGAGTCCGATCTGCAAGGACGACATGCTAGAAAGCTCAGCCGTAGACCGGAAACTTCTTGCACTGCACCGTCACCGCATCGCGCACCTTGGCAATCACGGCCTCATCGCCTGGCTTATCCAGCACGTCGCAAATCCAGTTCGTCAGTTCGATCGTATCGGCTTCGAGATAACCACGCGTCGTGATCGCCGGCGTGCCGACGCGCAGACCAGAGGTGACGAAAGGCTTGCGCGGGTCGTTCGGTACGGCATTCTTGTTGACGGTGATATGCGCCTTGCCCAGCGCCTCTTCCGCGTCCTTGCCGGTAACGTCCTTGCCGATCATGTCGACCAGCATCAGGTGGTTTTCGGTGCCGCCGGAAACGATCTTGTAGCCGCGCTCGATAAAGGTCTTGGCCATCGCCTTGGCGTTCTTGATGACCTGCGCCTGATAAGTTTTGAACTCCGGCTCCAGCGCTTCCTTGAAAGCCACGGCCTTGGCCGCGATGACGTGCATCAACGGTCCACCCTGGATGCCGGGGAACACGATCGATTGCAGCTTCTTCTCGATCTCTTCGCCGGCGCTTCCGCTTGCATTGCGGCTGGCGACGATGATGCCGCCGCGTGGGCCGCGTAGCGTCTTGTGCGTGGTCGAGGTGACCACATGCGCATGCGGCAACGGGCTTGGATACACACCAGCAGCGACCAGGCCAGCGATATGTGCCATGTCGACGAACAGGTAGGCACCGACCTTGTCGGCGATGGCGCGAAAGCGCGCCCAGTCCATCAGCTGCGAGTAGGCGCTGTAGCCGGCCACCACCATCTTCGGCTTGTGTTCCACGGCGAGGCGCTCGACTTCGTCGTAATCGACCATGCCGTGTTCGTTCACGCCGTACTGCACGGCGTTGAAGATCTTGCCGGAGAAATTGACCTTGGCGCCGTGGGTGAGATGGCCACCATGGGCGAGCGACATGCCGAGAATCGTGTCGCCCGGCTGCAGCAGCGCGAAGTACACCGCCTGGTTGGCCTGCGAGCCGGAGTGCGGCTGCACGTTGGCGTAATTGGCACCGAACAGCTCCTTCAATCGCTCGATCGCCAGCTTCTCGGCAATATCCACGTATTCGCAGCCGCCGTAGTAGCGCTTGCCCGGATAGCCTTCGGCGTACTTGTTGGTCAGTTTCGACCCCTGGGCTTCCATCACGCGTGGGCTGGCGTAGTTCTCCGAGGCGATCAGTTCGACGTGATCTTCCTGGCGCTGGCCTTCGTCGGCGATGGCCTTGGCCAGTTCTTCGTCGTAACCGGCGATTGTGCAGTCCTTGGGGAACATTCGAACCTCATGGGTAATAGGCGGGGATTAACTCTGAAGTGTAGCGGCCATGGGCGATGGGGGCCATCGCCGGGCCTTGCGCAGACATTTCCGTACGATGTACTGTACGTTGTACGCAATCAACATTGACCAGGACCTCCATGTCGATCTCCATCCGCAGCCTTGCCACGCGCGCGTGGTGTCTCGCGATCCTGCTGCTCGTTTCTGCGCCTTCCAGCGTCTTCGCTCAGAGCACTTCCGGCGTGGGATTCCACGCCATCCGCATCCACGATCCGGTCAGCGGCGGCACCATGCCCGGTTATGTGTTCTACCCCTCCGCGCAGGCCAAAAGCATCACCCGCGTAGGCCCGTATGACATTGCCGCCACCACCGACGCTCCGGCCATCCCTGGCGCCAAGCCGCTGGTGGTGATCTCGCATGGCCACGGCGGCTCCGACCTGGGCCACCATGACCTGGCCACCTACCTGGCCAGCCACGGATTTGTCGTCGCGACGCTTGAACACCCCAGGGACAATGTCCACGACCAGAGTGGTGATGGCCACGCTGTGGTGATGGTCGGCCGGCCGGTCCAGGTGTCGGCCACGATCAGCGCCCTGCTCGACGATCCCCGCTGGAAAGACCTGATCGATGCGAACCGCATCGGTGTCGCAGGCTTCTCCAACGGCGGCTACACCAGTCTGCTGGTGGTGGGTGCCGTGCCGCAGTTCCAGCGTTTTGTCGACTACTGCACGCGACGACCCGACGACCGGTCGATCTGCGGCACCCTCGAACAGTTCAAGGCGGAGGCCGCCAGGAACGGCCAGACGCTCCAGCAAATGATGGCAGGCGTCCAAAAGGATCTCACCCGCTGGGGCCCTACCGCCGATCCGCGGGTCAAGGCCGCCTTCTCCATGGCACCGATGAGCCTGGTCTTCGATAAAGCTGGCGCCGCGGCCATCGACCGGCCGGTCTTTCTCTACTACAGCACAGACGACCACGTGCTGCTGCCCGCGGAAAACGCCGAGCATATCCAGCCACTGATCAAGACCTTGGCCGGCGTCAAGGCAGTGCCGAAGGCGGATCATTGGGTGTTCCTCGCACCGTGTTCCGCTGCCTTGACCAAGGAAGCGCCCGATATCTGCACCGACCCGGCAGGAGTGGACCGTGTCAAAGTCCACGCGCAGATCAATGCCGACGCGCTGACCTTCTTCCGCAAGAGACTGGCCGCGCCCGCCCACTGATCCGGAGTCATCTTGCCCAAGGCACTCAGCGAGAACGAAACCGAAACCTTTCGCGCGCGCCTCTGCCAGGCGGCGGCGACGCTGTTCGTGGAGGAAGGCCCTGCCGCCGTCACCATGCGCCGCATCGCCGTCGAACTCGGCTGCGGCACCATGACCCCGTATCGCTATTTTTCCGGTAAGGAGGCGATCATCACCGCGGTGCGTACACGCGGCATGCACCAGTTTTCCGAAGCGCTGGAACAGGCTCTGGCCTCGCCCGGCGATGGCCGCAGCCGCAGCCGTGCCGTGCGCGATGCCTACATCGCCTTCGCCCGCCACAACACGCCAACCTATCGGCTGATGTTCGAATACCCGGAGCCGAACAAGGACGACCCCGAGTACAGCGCGGCCCACGCGCGCATGTGGAGGACCATTGCCGCCCATGTCGAAGTGATGATCGCTGAAGGCGCCGTCGAGGCCGACGCGGCCATCCTGGGCCACCAGATCTGGGCGTCGCTACATGGCGCGGTAATGCTGGAAATCGCTGGATTGCTGCCGGAAGGCTTCGACGCCACCGCCCTGCATACGCGTACCGCCGGCACGCTGTTCGACGCGGCCCGACCGAAGCCCGACAAGGCCTAACTGGTACGACGCGCTGATCGCATCGGCCACATGTGCACAGCCGATACCATCACATAACTGATCACCATCAGCAGCAGCCACGCGCCGAGCTTGCCCAGCGGTACCATGTGCCAGCCATGCCGCTGCGCCGGATACAGCCAGGCCTTGCTTAGCGTGCCGACGTTCTCCGCGAACCAGATGAACAACGCCACCAGCACGAAACCCAACAGCAATGGCATGCGTCGATGCACGCGTCGCACGCGGAAATGCACCCAGCACGGTCCGAACAGCCACGCCAGCGCAACGAACAGCAGCGCACGGATATCTGGCAGATAGTGATGCGTGAAAAAGTTCAGGTAGATCGCCATTGCCAGCACCACGGTGGAACGGAACGGCGGATGGCGTGTGAAGCGGAAATCGAACAACCGCCACGCCCGCGCGAGGTAGCTGCCGATCGACGCATACATGAAGCCGCTGAACAGCGGTACGTCGCCGAGCCGCAATAGCGACGGCTCGGGATATTCCCAGGAGCCGACCGAGGTCTTGAACAGCTCCATCAGCGTGCCGACGACGTGAAACAGCAGGATCACCCGCGCCTCCTCGATGCTTTCCAGCCGCGACAGCAGCAAGACCAGCTGGATCGCCAGCGCCGCCAGCGTGAGGAAGTCATAGCGCGCCAACGGCGCATCGGCCGGATACCAGCGCCAGGTAGCCAGCAGCAGCGCCACCATCAGCCCGCCGAACAGGCAGGCGGACGCCTGCTTGACGCCGAAGCACACGAACTCATGGGCAAACACGGCCAGACGTCCGTGCGGGCGCAGGCGTCGAGCCAGCTGCCAGTCCAGCACGTTCACATAGCGCCAGGGCAGCGCGATGGCTTTGAAGTTCATGGGCAGGCGTTCCAACCATCGGGATTCACCGAGGATCAGCCACCGTCATGGCCATGCCGCAGCGCGCTGGAGGCAATCCGCCGGCAGATGACAGCCGACCTGCATGGACATGCCTCGGAGGTGTGACTCGATCAGGACCCGGAGCACTCGCGAAAGCGCCCTCCGTCAACGTCCGATCACCACAAGCCGCTATAATAGGCGGCTAGACGATTTTTCTTTTCGCGTCGCCCTCTGTGGACGGCGCGGTAAGCCTACGGAGGCTGCATGCAGTACATCTACACCATGAACGGGGTGAGCAAGATCGTTCCCCCGAAACGTCAGATCATCAAGGACATCTCGCTGTCCTTCTTCCCTGGCGCCAAGATCGGCCTGCTCGGCGTCAACGGCGCCGGCAAGTCCACCGTGCTGAAGATCATGGCCGGCGTGGATACCGACTTCCAGGGCGAGGCACGCGCCAACCCCGGCACCAAGATCGGTTACCTGGCGCAGGAACCGCAGCTCGATCCAGAAAAGACCGTGCGCGAAGCCGTCGAGGAAGGCGTATCCGAAATTCTGGATGCGCAGAAGCGGCTGGAAGAGGTCTACGCCGCCTATGCCGAAGAAGGCGCCGACTTCGACAAGCTGGCTATCGAGCAGCAGAAGCTCGAGAACTTGCTGGCCGCCAACGACGCGCATGCCCTTGAGCGCCAGTTGGAAGTGGCCGCCGACGCGCTGCGCCTGCCGCCGTGGGATGCCAAGATCGGGCCGCTGTCCGGTGGTGAAAAGCGCCGCGTGGCGCTGTGCCGTCTGCTGCTGTCCAAGCCAGACATGCTGCTGCTCGATGAGCCGACCAACCATCTGGACGCCGAGTCGGTCGACTGGCTGGAGCAGTTCCTGCACGACTACGCAGGTACCGTGGTAGCTGTGACGCATGACCGCTACTTCCTCGACAACGCCGCCGAGTGGATTCTCGAGCTCGATCGCGGCCGCGGCATTCCGTGGAAGGGCAACTACACCGAGTGGCTGGAGCAGAAGGGCGAGCGTCTGGCACGCGAAGAAGCCTCAGAAAAGGGTCGCCAGAAAGCCCTCGCCCGCGAACTCGAATGGGTGCGCTCCGCTGCCAAGGGCCGTCAGTCCAAGGGCAAGGCGCGTATCAATCGCTTCGAAGAGCTGAACTCGGTCGAGTACCAGAAGCGCAACGAGACCAACGAGCTGTATATCCCGCCGGGCGAGCGCCTGGGCCAGGAAGTGATCGAGTTCAAGAACGTCAGCAAGTCGTTCGGCGACAAGCTGCTGATCGACGATGTGTCGTTCAAGGTGCCGCCGGGCGCCATCGTCGGCGTGATCGGCCCCAACGGCGCCGGCAAGTCGACCCTGTTCAAGCTGATCATCGGACAGGAAACGCCGGACCAGGGTGAGGTGAAGCTCGGCCACACCGTGCAGCTGGCCTACGTCGACCAGTCGCGCGACAACCTCGATGCGAAAAAGAACGTGTGGCAGGAAGTCTCCGGCGGTGCCGACATCATCACCATCGGCCGCTACGAACTGCAATCGCGTGCGTACATCGGTCGCTTCAACTTCAAGGGCACCGACCAACAAAAACTCGTTGGTTCGCTCTCCGGTGGTGAGCGCGGTCGCCTGCACCTGGCCAAGACCCTGATGCAAGGTGGCAATGTACTGCTGCTCGATGAGCCGTCCAACGATCTGGACGTCGAGACGCTGCGCGCACTGGAAGATGCGATGCTCGAGTTCCCCGGCTGCGCGATGGTGATCTCGCATGACCGCTGGTTCCTCGACCGCATCGCCACGCACATCATCGCGTTCGAAGGCGATTCACACGTCGAATTCTTCCCCGGCAACTACAACGAGTACGAAGCCGACAAGAAGCGTCGCCTCGGCGAAGAAGGCGCGCGGCCACACCGGGTGAAGTACAAGAAGCTGGCGTAATTCACGGACGTTGCACTTGCGCTGAAATCTCATGCCGGCTTTTGATAAAGCCGGCATGCTTACAAAGACGGGAGACCACGATGAGTTTCATGCAGTCGCTGCAGCAGGCATGGGCACGCAACAACTCGCTGGTCTGCGTAGGGCTGGATCCGGAGCCCGCGAAATTTCCCGCCGCATTCCACGGAGAACCGGATGCGGTATTTGATTTCTGCCGCGCCATCGTCGATGCCACCGCCGATCTGGCCTGCGCATTCAAGCCGCAGATCGCACACTTCTCCGCGCTGCGTGCCGAGGATGCACTCGAGCGACTGATCGCACATATCCATGACAAGCACCCCGGTGTGCCGGTAATCCTGGACGCCAAGCGCGGCGACATCGGCTCTACAGCACAGCACTACGCCACCGAGGCGTTCGATCGCTACGGCGCCGATGCCGTGACGCTCAATCCTTACCTCGGTCGCGACTCGGCCCAGTCGTTTCTCGATCGCGCCGACAAGGGCGTGATCCTGCTCTGCCATACCTCCAACCCTGGTGCGGCCGATCTACAGGATCTCACCGTGCATGACGCCGATGGCGTCGCCAAACCGCTCTACCAGCACGTGGCACAGATCATCGCGCGCGACTGGAATACAAACGGCAACTGCGCCCTGGTCACCGGCGCCACCTGGCCGAAACAGCTGGCCGAAGTCCGCGCACTGATCGGCGACATGCCGCTGCTGGTACCTGGCATCGGCGCGCAAGGTGGCGACGTGGAAGCCGTGGTGCGCTATGGCCAGACCGCCAACCACACCGGCCTGATGATCAACTCGTCCCGCGCGATTCTCTACGCCAGCAGCGGCGAAGATTTCGTCGAAGCCGCACGCGCCTCGGCGCTGGATCTGCGCGATACGATCAACCGCTACCGCTGAGGTATACCGGCACCCACTGACCCGTAGGGTATCTGCCGGATATTGGCGCAGGCGCATCGCGCATCCGAGTGTAGACGGACGCAAATCGCTCAGTCAGTATCAGCACAGAGCTCGTCTGGTGGGGGCCGTGTACGCGAGCGATCTGGGGTATTCGCGTACCTGACGTCAGGGGACATCTCAACCAGATGCGAGTGGCCTTGCACGAGAGGTTGTCTCATGACGCCTGGCATACCGCAGCGATTGACCCCAGCACAGCTGAAAGAGCTAGAGTCGGCTCATCAGTTGCTGCGGCAGGGCCACGCCGGTGATGCCCTCGCCTTGGTGCGACGGGTGGTGAAAGATGCCCCGCACTCGGCAGATGCCTTGCAGTTGCTTGCGATGTGCTTGGCCGACGTCGGGGACGTGGCGGGAGCGGAAGCGAGCTTCATGCATGCACTGGAACAGGCTCCGCACCACCCTGGCATCCTGTTCAATTTCGGCACTTGGCTGTGTCGTCAGGGGCGACGGCAAGCAGCAGTCGAAAGTTACCGCGCTGCCACTGTGGCTGAGCCTGGTTTCGTCGGCGCCTGGATCAGGCTTGGCACGATCATGCTGGAACTGGGTGACGTTACGCAGGCCGCCGGGGCATTCCAGCATGCGGTGAAATTGCAACCCGATGCGGCACATGCATGGCAGGGCTTGGGCAGGGCGCAGCAATCTCTGGGTGATCTCGATGCGGCAGCGGCAGCCTTGCGCAAGGCCACAATGCTTTCGCCGGGCGATAGCTCGCCGTGGATCGACCTAGGGACGACATTGCAATCGCTTGGGCATCTGGAAGAGGCCATGGCAAGTTTCGAGCAGGCCCGAAGACATGGTGCAACGAGTCCCGCCATTTCAAACGCCATCACTGGTCTGCTGGCGGATCTGGGGCGTACGGATGAAGCCATGGAACAAAGCCGGCGACTGGTGATCACACATCCAGATTTCGCTCCCGGGCAGGTGAAGCTCGCTCGATTGCTGTGGTCACATGATACGGAGCACGATGCCGAACACGATCCGTTCGCGATCATGCGCACCGCCGTGCGGCAACAACCGCGCAATCACGCCTTGCAAATAGAGTTCATCGGTCTGCTGATCGAGGCGCGCAAGAGTCAGGAAGCGCTTGATCTCGTGCGTGCAATGCGACGCTCGAACAGTGACGACCTGTTCCTTGTGTGGATGGAAGCCCTTGCATGCGATTCGCTGCAGCTGCGCGAACAAGCCAGCCGCTTGTATGCACAGGCCTACCCCGTACTTGGTTTGCGCAGCGCGGACTTCCTCAACGCCTATGCCCGCCATTCCTATGGGTCTGGCGACTGGGATGCGGTAACACGCTATGCGAATGAAGCGATCGTTCTGGATTCCACCAATCAGGAATCATGGGCCCACTTGGGCACCGCCTGGCGGCTGGCCGGCGACCCTCGCGAGTACTGGCTGATGGACTACGAACGACTGGTTGGCATGGTCGAGGTCGAACCCATGCCGTTGTTTGCCAGCCAGGCCGAGTCACTGGAAGCATTGAAGGCCACGCTGGATGGCATGCATCTGACAGGACGCGACCCACTCAACCAGAGCGTGCGCAACGGCTCTCAGACATCAGGGCATCTTTTTGCCAAGCCAGACCCCACGATCGCCATGGCCCGGGCCACACTGCAGGCGGCAACGGAACGTTGGCTGGCCTCTTTGCCGGTTGACCCAACGCACCCTTTCCTCGGAAGGAACAGTCACCGCGTGAGGATGGTGGGCTCCTGGTCAGTCAAGCTGCGATCGTCCGGACACCATGCCAACCACTTCCATCAAGAGGGCTGGATGAGCTCAGCCTTCTATGTATCACTGCCGCCATCGGTCAGTCAGGAAACCGGACAGGAAACCGGCTGCATCCAGTTTGGCCAGCCTGCCGTCGAACTGGGACTGGATCTATCACCGCGTCGGGTGATTCGTCCGAAGGCCGGACATCTGGCGCTGTTCCCCTCGTATATGTGGCACGGCACCGTACCCTTTCCAGATAACGAGCCCAGAATGACGCTTGCCTTCGACATGCAACCGGCGGCGACACGCAGCAAAGCGTGACCCCACCAAACCGATGACCTGCACGGCCTCTGCAACGTGCTATCGCTAAGCGATCCCCACGTCATTGCGCTACTGTCATCCGGTCTCCCGGATGACAAGTCCCATGCGCCAACCTTCCGATCACACCGATAGCTTCGATCCCTCGCGTCGACGCCTGCTGCTGGCCGGCGGTCTGGCTCTGGCCGCCGGCACGCTGCCGCTGCGCCTGATGGCGCAAGCCACCAACGCCAAGCCTCGCTCGCGTCTGATCCTGCTCGGCACCGCCGGCGGCCCCACGCCGAAGGCGGATCGATCCGCGCCGGCCAACGCCATTGTTGTCGACGGCGTGGTCTACGTGATCGATTGCGGCAACGGCGTGGCGCGCCAGATGGTAAAGGCCGGGCTCAATCTTGGCGCAATCCGCAACGTCTTCATCACCCATCAGCACTCCGACCACAACGCCGACTACGGCAACTTGTTGTGGCTCTCCTGGGCCGGTCCGCTGCATACACGCGTGGATACGTGGGGACCGCCGCCGCTCGCCGAGATGACGCGGTTGTTCCTGCAAATGAACGACTACGACATCCGCACGCGCATCACCGACGAGGGACGACAGCCCCTGGCACCGCTCATCGTGCCGCACGAACTCAGCGCAGCCGGCGTAGTGATGCAGGACGCACGCGTAAAAGTCACCGCCGCCCTGGTGCAGCATCCACCCGTCACGCCCGCGTTCGCCTATCGCTTCGACTGCCCGGATCGTTCCATCGTGTTCTCCGGCGACACGCGTCCCTCCGACAATCTGATAGCGCTGGCGCGCGGTGCCGACGTGCTGGTGCACGAAGTGATGTACCTGCCCGCACTGGAAAAGCTGATCGCCACCGAACCCAACGCCGCGCGACTGCGCGAACACCTGCTCGCCAGCCATACCACCACCGAGCAGGTCGGGCGCATCGCCACCGAAGCCGGCGTGAAGACACTCGTGCTTACCCATTTCGTACCGGGCGGCTATCCGCCCATCGCCGATGAGATATGGCGCAACGCGGTGGCCCCGCACTTTAAAGGGCGTCTGATCGTGGGACACGACCTGCTGGAAATCTGAGCTGCAGCTCAGGCGCTTTCGTTCACCTGCGCCAAGCGGATCGATGACTTCGCCGTGATCAGCCGTGCACGCAGCCACCGCTCGGATGGCTGGGACACATAGCGTTGCACCGCACGTCCAAGTAGCCAGCACAGCGGCAACGCCAGCAGATACCACAGAAAACCGAGCGTGACATCGCTGCCCATGGCCTTGTAAACATGCACCACGCCGTACACCACAAACATGTGGCTGAGATAGATCTCGTAGCTGAGCCTGCCCCACGAAGCCAGCCAGCCGAATCTGCGGACCCTCGATACGGGGCGCGCCTGCAGGGCAATCAGCATCAGCATCGCCGATACCGTAAGCAGCAGCAGGATGCTGTCACCGAAGATCGGCCAGAGAAAGCGGCCACCAAACATTTCCGCGATCATGCCGAGCGCGCCCACGACGATCAAAACGCGCGCCTGCGTCATCGAAAGCACCGGCCAGCGCCGCGCCAGCAGCGCGCCAATCACGCCAATCGCGATGGCTGACATGCCCGGCAGATATGCCTTCTCCTGCCAGATCTCGTTGTCCGTCAGCGCCGCGTGCGTCCACGGCATCGACACGGCCAGCAGCACCAGCAATGGTGCGAGTATCCAGACGCGGCGCGTGAGCAGGCAGACGATCGGAAAGCCGATATAGAACACCTCTTCGATTGACAGCGACCACAGCACGTCCCAGTTGCCCGGCAGGTAACCGGTCATGCCCTCGTACCAGTTCAGATGCAGGCCGAGCGCGGCCAGAACGGCGCGAGGTAGCGACTGCCCAGGACGATCAATGACGTAATCCTGTACGCCAAGCCCGTGCAGTGCGCTTAGCAAGGCCACCAGCAACAGCAGGCATGGCACGATGCGCGAGAAGCGCAGCGCATAGAAGGTCTTCATGTCGATTCGCGCCAGATCGCCCCAACGGCGCAGCGCGTTACCGGTAATCAGGAAACCCGATATCACGAAGAACACGAACACCGCTTCGTAGCCGTTGTAGTTCAGATCGGACAGAAAACGCGCCGGCAGCAAATCAGCCAGCGCGGTCTTCTTCAGCGGAATGCGAATGCCAATATGGTTGAAAATCACCAACACGATGGCCAGACCGCGCAGCAAATCGATGCCGACATTGCGCGGTGCGCTGGCCGGCACACCCGCATGCTCTGTCGCAAAGCGGCTCACTCTGACGACCTCACGCATGCGGCGCCTGCCCACCTTCATCGCGCAGGCTGAAGGGATTGAAGCGCGTGCCGTAATCGAAGGTATCCACGTTTTCAGTGCGCTTGAGCCAGCCAACCACGGCATAGGTCACCGGCGTCAGCACCACTTCGACCAGTACCTTCATGGTCCAGTTGAACAGAATCACTTTGACCAGGGTCGTGCTTTCCCAGATGCCATAGAAGGCGATCGGGTAGAAGGTGATGCTGTCGAAAGCCTGGCCGAACACGGTGGAGCCGATCGTGCGCGTCCACAGATGCCTGCCCTTGGTGAGGAGCTTGAGCCGAGCCATCACGAACGCATTGACGAAGTCGCCGACCCAGTAGCCGATCATCGAGGCCACCGCGATACGCGCGGTACCGCCGAAGACGGTCTCCAGCGCTGGCTGCAACTTTTGATTGAACGGCTCGGCGCCGCTGGGCGGCATGTGGATGACCACATACGACATCACCGTGGCGAAGATCATCGCGCCGAAGCCGGCCCAGATCGCGCGCCGCGCCCGTGCATAGCCGTACACCTCGGTCAGCACGTCACCGAAAATATAGCCGATCGGAAAGAACAGATTGCCGGTGCCGAAACTCAGTGCACCGATCCACGGCAGATCGATCACGCTGACCTTGGCCGGGCCGATCAGGTTGGAACACAACAGGACCGCGACCATGCCGGCAACCAGCATGTCGTAATAACGAAAGCCACGCGCAGGCGCGGCGCCGGACACATTCATCAGATCGCCCCAAAGAGTGATGGATGAAGCATACCCGGGGCGACGCGATGTTTACCTGGCTTTGATCAAAAGCTGCGATTGATGATCGACTTCAGCGACCCGCGACATATCGACTAGCACCAGAGATCAGACCACCTCGACCCCGTGCCAGAACGCCACGTGATCCTTGATCTCTTTCGCGGCCTCCTTCGGTTCAGGGTAATACCAGGCCGCGTTGGCGTTCACCTCGTCACCGACCAGCACGTCGTAATAGCTGGCCGTGCCTTTCCAGCCGCAGACCGTATGGTGATCGCTGCTGCGAAAGTTTTCCTTGTGCAGTGACTCGGCCGGAAAATAGTGGTTGTTCTCGACCACCACCGTATTGTCGCTCTCGGCCAGCACCACGCCTTTCCACAATGCACGCTTAGTCATCGGTCAACTCCTGTCCGGGGAACAGCACGTCGGTGTAGCCGAACTTGCTGAAATCGGTAATGCGGGTGGGATATAGACGGCCAATCAGATGGTCGCATTCGTGCTGCACCACGCGCGCATGAAAGCCTTCGGCAGTGCGCTCGATGCGCTCGCCTTTGGGATCGATGCCCTCATAGCGGATCAGGCTGAAGCGGCTCACCGCACCGCGCAGGCCAGGAACGGAGAGACAGCCTTCCCAGCCTTCTTCCATATCCTGCGACAGCGGAGTGATCACCGGATTGAGCAGGATCGTCTGCGGCACCGCCGGCGCATCAGGATAACGCTCGCTGCTCTCGAAACCGAAAATCACCAACTGCATGTCGACGCCGATCTGTGGCGCAGCCAGCCCCACGCCGCCGACCGAATGCATGGTCTCGAACATGTCGGCGATCAGCGTATCCAGCTCGGCGCTGCCGATTAGTGCTTCGGGCACCAGCGGCGCAATGCGTAGCAGGCGCTCGTCGCCCATCCTCAAAATCTCGTGAATCATGCAAGCCTCATCGTCTAAAACGCCCTCTTGACTTGATGTGGTCGCATCACGCGAATGCAAGTCAATGCGCCGGGTTCAGCCTCTACTCAAGCAGCATCGACGTTCAAAAAACGTTGTGGAGCTAATTGCCGCCAAACACCTTCTTCAGCAGGTCGGTGCTGCGCGCCGCGGGGTTCTGCCGAATCGACTGCTCCTCCTGGCCGATCATGGCAAACAGGCCATCCAGCGTTTTTGCGGTGACATAGTTGTCCAGATCGAGCGGGCTGCCGTCCGTGTTCGATTTGCCACCGCCGAACTTGCCCAATGCACCGCCCAAGCCACCGAGCGCACCGCCGCCACCGCCACTGCTTGCTGTGAATGCCTTGTACTTCTGCGTGACGCCGACGCTGTCGGTGGCTTGCGCCACGATCGGGTGGATCCGTGCGGTCAGCGCATCACCCGCCACGCGACGAAAGAAATCGGTGGCGGCATGATCACCGCCGGTGAGGATGCCGCGCGCATCGTCCAGCGTCATCTTGCGTATCGCGTCACCGAAGATGTCGGCAACCTGCGGCACGGCTTTTTCCGCTGCGCGATTAAGACTCAGCTGGAACGCATCAACCTTGGCACCCTGCCCCAGCTTGCGCGCCAGATTGCCGGCCTGCTCGAGCTTGCCCGGCAGTGGAATCCGCACGCTCGGGTTATTCGAGAATCCGCCTTCGTGGCCAAGGTTGTTGATCGCATTG
Source organism: Rhodanobacter sp. A1T4 (assembly GCF_014207185.1). Lineage (GTDB taxonomy): Bacteria > Pseudomonadota > Gammaproteobacteria > Xanthomonadales > Rhodanobacteraceae > Rhodanobacter. Next base: position 369,841 of record NZ_JACHCP010000001.1, on the reverse strand, counting down.
GTGGTTCCCTTGGCCAGCGCCTCCTTGATGCCCGAGGCGATATCGCTGGTCGGCAGGTTGCTGCCCAGGTTCGATGATGACGAACCGTGCGCGGCCTGCTTTGCCTTATTGAGCAAATTATCCAACTGGCCAGCGCCGGCCGCGCTCAGCGACAGCGCAGCGCTACCAAGTACAACGCCGAACACACAACGGGCGAAAGTGCGCATGACGGACTCCTGCAAAGTGACGGTAGCGCCGAGTTTACGCATCAAACGGGATGACAGCACGCTTCCCGCGAGGCCATATCGATTGGCTGGAACCCCTAGAGAGCATTGCAGCATTGACCGCCGCCTCCAGCCCCGCGACTCTTGCATTCTCAGTCGCACGAGATAGCCTCCATGCCCGATTCTCTCAACACTCCCGATGCCCCAGTCACCATCGCCAGCCGCCTGCTGTGGGCGATCATCGCCGTGATCGGTGCGGTATGCCTCGGTGTGGTGGCCCTGCGTCGCGGCGAACCGGTGAACGCGATCTGGCTGGTAGCGGCGTCACTGGCGGTGTTCGCCATCGCCTACCGCTTTTACAGCCGCTTCATCGCCAGATTTGTGTTGCGCATGGATGCAACCCGCGCCACGCCGGCGGTGCTGCGCAACGACGGGCTGGACTATGTCCCGACGAACAAATGGGTAGTGTTCGGCCACCACTTCGCCGCCATTGCGGGTGCCGGCCCCCTGGTCGGTCCGGTACTGGCGGCACAGATGGGTTACCTGCCCGGCACCCTATGGATCCTGTTCGGCGTGGTGTTCGCTGGCGCAGTGCAGGATTTCATGATTCTCGCGCTATCGCTACGCCGCGACGGCCGCTCGCTCGGCCATATGTTGCGCGAGGAGCTTGGCCCGGCGCCCGGTGTGGTGGCTATGTTCGGCGTACTGGTGTTGATGATGATTGTGCTGGCGGTGCTGGCGCTGGTGGTGGTGAAAGCGCTCACGCACAGCCCATGGGGCACGTTTACCGTGGCTGCCACAATTCCCATCGCGCTACTGATGGGCATCTATCTGCGCTGGTTCCGACCGGGACGCATTCTGGAGGTGTCGTTGATCGGGCTGGCGCTGCTGCTGACCTCGATCGGCTACGGCGCACACGTCGCTGCATCACCGACGCTGGCGCCACTGTTCGACTTCGACGCCAAGGCGCTGGCATGGCTGCTGATCGCCTACGGCTTCTGTGCCTCGGTGCTGCCGGTGTGGCTGCTGCTGGCGCCGCGTGATTACCTCAGCACGTTCCTGAAGATCGGTACCATCGCGCTGCTGGCGCTGGCGATCTTCATCGCCGCGCCAACGCTGCAGATGCCGGCGGTGACGAAATTCATCGACGGCACAGGGCCGGTGTTTCAGGGCGGCCTGTTCCCATTCCTGTTTATCACCATCGCCTGCGGCGCCGTATCCGGCTGGCACGCGATCATCGCCTCGGGCACCACGCCCAAGCTGATCGGCAACGAGGGCGAAGCGCGACTGATCGGATACGGTGGCATGCTGATGGAAGCCTTCGTGGCGATCATGGCGCTGATCGCTGCCGCATCGCTGCATCCGGGCGTCTATTTCGCAATGAATGCGCCCGGTGCACTGATCGGCAGCACCGTGCAGAGTGCCGCCACTGCAATCAGCCAGATGGGTTTCGTGGTTACACCTGACGAGCTGTTACAGACCGCGAAAAACATCGGTGAAACCAGCATTCTCAGCCGCGCCGGCGGTGCGCCGACGCTGGCTGTCGGTATGGCGCAGCTGCTGCACAATATCCTGCCCGGCGGCGGCATGATGGCGTTTTGGTACCACTACGCGATCCTGTTCGAGGCACTGTTCATCCTCACCACCGTCGACGCCGGCACGCGTGTGGGCCGCTTCATGATCCAGGAGATCGCCGGTCTGATTCACAAGCCGCTGCAGGCCACCGAATCGTGGACTGGCAACCTGTTGGCCACCGTGATCTGCGTATCGCTCTGGGGTTACTTTTTGTATCAGGGCGCGGTCGATCCGCTTGGCGGCATCAATACGTTGTGGCCGTTGTTCGGCATCGCCAACCAGATGCTGGCGGCCATCGCACTGATGCTGGCGACCGTGGTCGTGGTGAAGCTCAAGCGCCAGCGTTACGTGTGGGTGCCTGGCATCCCCGCTGTGTGGCTGGTTACCTGCACGCTCACCGCTGGCTGGCAGAAGCTGGTCGGCCCGATCAGCTTCACGGCTGCCGCCACCAAATACACGCAGGCCGCGCAACAGAGTCATCTGCTGGCACCGGCGAAGACCGCCGCCGAGATGCAGCGCATCGTCACCAACAACCAGGTCGACGCCGCCCTCACCGGCCTGTTCATGCTGCTGATCGTGACCATGCTCGCCTTCTCGCTACGCGCGCTAGTCAAGGCGTGGCAAACCGAGAAGCCAACGGCGAACGAAGAACCCTACGTGGCACTCAACAGCGTGACGCACTGAAAGGATGCAACGATGACCCGATCAGCAATCACCACTGCCCTGCATCACGGCTGGAAACGCGCCGTGCAAACTGCCCGCCTGTGCTGTGGCGTGCCCGATTACGACGCGTATGTGCAGCACCTGCGCGAACAGCATCCAGAGCGCGCCGTGCCGAGCTACAAAGAATTTTTCCGCGAGCGACAAGTGGCGCGCTATCGCGGTACTGGCGGACGCTGCTGCTGATCGGGCGAATTGGATTGATGGATTCGATGGCGCCCTCCGACTTTTTCCCGCTGCCTGAGCTGCCGCAGGATCTGCAACGGCTCGAACAGTGGCTGTCCTCGCGTGAAGCGGCGCAACCGGGCATCCGTCCTGACAACCAGGCACGCATCGTATGGCACGATCCGTCGCGGCTCGAGCGGACGCGGTATAGCATCGTCTATCTGCACGGCTTCACCGCAAGCCAGGGCGAAGGCGATCCGCAGCATCGGCGCTTGGCCGAGGCGCTGCAGGGCAATCTCTACTTGCCACGACTACCAGGACATGGCCTGAGCGAGGACGGTGCGATGCGCGGCATCCGTGCCGAATACTGGATCGAAGCAGCCACCGAGGCGCTCGCGATCGGCCATACGCTGGGCGAGCAGGTCATCCTGGTCGGTACCTCCATGGGGGCCACCCTGGCCATCCAATTGGCAGCAGCACATCCGTCATCAGTGGCGGCCGTGTTGGCATGGTCGCCGGGTGTCCGCGTACGCGACCATTCGGCGTTGCAGGCGCTATGCGAACGCGGCGACGAAATCCTAACGCGCTCGCTGGATGCGTATCCACCGGAGCGTCGCCGCTACAGCAGCGCGGCGGCGCATGTGGACGGCTACCGGAGTCTTTACGCCCTGTTCCAGCGCATGCAGCCGGCGCTGTTCCGCCAGGTGCACGCACCTTTGTTTCTTGCCTGCTATTACAAAGACGAACAAGAGCAGGATCCGACCTCATCGGTAGCGGCGATGGACGAGATGTTCGACGCTCTGGGCACACCGTCAGAATGCAAGCTTCGACAAGCCTACGCCAATGCCTCGCATGTCATCGCCTCGCCCTGGCGCTCGGCTGAGGCGGAACGGGTATACCAGGACAGTCTGGATTTCCTGCGACGCGTCCTCAATGTAACGGCCGAACCGAGCTAACTGTAGGCGGCTGCTACTTTTCGTCGCCTCATTCCTTCGGCCTCATTTCGGCGGCGGGAACCACATATTCAAAATCTTGCCGTTGCGCACCTCATAGACCGCCACCGCCTCAGGCTTGCCCTTCTCCGCAGGCAGACCAAGCGCGCGCTCGTGATCGACCACGATTGGCCCGCTGACGATGCGCTTGACGATCTCCACATGGAAATCCTTCGGCGATGTGCGCAGGAAGGCATAAGCGTCCCTGAGCGCAGGAAGACCGTTGCGCACTGGCCGTTTGCCAGCGAGGTCCACGATGGCGACATTGTCGGCAAAGCACGCGGCGAAGGCCTCGATATCGTGCGCATTGAACGCATCGACCTCGGCCTGCACGACGTGTTCGGGATCGGTGGATGTGCCACAGGCGGCCATGGCCTGCAATGACAGCAGACTCAATGGCAAAGCCAACCAGACGATGGAGCAGAACTTCGGCATAGAGTCTCCGGGGATGCAGGTAGTAAAGACATGGACGATGCCCGTGGATTATTGCCACGCACAAATAGCTCCCGATACGGATTACGAAAATACTTTGAGTCGTTCTTCAGAAACGTCTAACCGGCCATCAGCTCAGCGCACCAGTTCCCGCATCGCCAGCTCAATCCCTTTGGGCGTCAACTCGAACATGCGCGGGCCGAGCAGTTCGGTGATCAGACGGTTGGAAACGGTGTAATCCCAGCTGTTCATCGGCATCGGGTTGAGCCACGCAAGGCGTGGGAATTTGGTGGCCATCCGCTGTAACCACACGGCACCAGATTCGGCGTTATTGTGCTCAACGCTGCCGCCGGAGTGGGTGATTTCGTAGGGCGCCATGGCGGCATCGCCAACGAAGATCAGCCGCGTGTCGGGTGGATGAGTGCGCAGCACTTCCAGCGTGTCGATGCTGTTGCTGTACGTTCCGCCATCGCCTTGCCACAAGCGCTCGTACACGCAGTTATGGAAGTAGTAATGCGTCAGCCGCTTGAACTCGCCGCGCGCGGCGGTGAACAGCTGTTCACAGGTGTGCACGTGGTCATCCATCGAACCGCCGATATCGAGCAACAGCAGCACCTTGATCGCGTTACGGCGCTCTGGCCGCATCTTGACGTTAAGCAGGCCGGCGTCGCGCGCGGTGGCGTTGATGGTGCCACCAAGATCGAACTCTTCCTGCGCACCCTGCCGCGCGAAGCGGCGCAATCGGCGCAAGGCCATCTGCAGGTTGCGCACGCCCAGCTCGGCATCGTCGGCGAGCCCGCGGAATTGGCGCTTGTCCCATACCTTGACCGCGCTGCGATTGCCGCCCTGGCCAACGCGGATACCTTCCGGGTGATAGCCGCCCGAACCGAACGGGCTGGTGCCGCCGGTACCGATCCAGCGGTTGCCGCCGGCGTGACGTTCTTTCTGTTCCGCAAGACGCTGGCGAAACGCTTCCATCAACGCGTCCAGGCCGCCGAGTTTCTCGATCTGCGCTTTTTCCTCGTCACTGAATTGGCGCATGAAGTCACGCCGTAGCCACTCGTCGGGAATCAGCGCATCGGGCGTCAGCGGTTCGGTGACGACGCCCTGCCACCACGCGCCGAACGCTTGGTCGAAGCGGTCGTAATGGCGCTCATCCTTGACCCAGATCAACCGTGTCAGTTCGTAAAAGTCGTCCTGGTCGGCAAATGCCAGATGCGCCTGCAGCGCACTGTGCAGGTCGAGCAGTTCACGCAAGCTCACCGGCACGCCAGCCGCCCGCACTGCATTGAACAGACCGATCAACATGCGCCATCGACCTCAGCGCGACTGACGACGGTGCATGAAGGCCAGCCGCTCCAGCAGCTGCACGTCCTGCTCGTTCTTGATCAGCGCGCCATATAGCGGCGGTATGGCCTTGCCGGGATCACGCTCGCGCAGCGCCGACGCAGGGATGCGATCGGCCAGCAGCAGTTTGAGCCAGTCGATCAGCTCCGACGTCGACGGCTTTTTCTTGATGTTAGGCACGTCGCGCAGTTGGAAGAACATCGCCAGCGCTTTATCGACCAGCGCCTTCTCGATGTCGGGGAAATGCACGGCCACGATCTGCTGCAGTGTTTCCGCATCCGGGAAGGCGATGTAGTGGAAGAAGCAGCGACGCAGGAACGCATCCGGCAGCTCCTTCTCGTTGTTGGAGGTGATGATGATGATCGGGCGATGGCGGGCGCTGATGGTTTCGTCGGTCTCGTAGACGTAGAACTCCATGCGGTCGAGTTCCTGCAACAGGTCGTTGGGAAACTCGATGTCGGCCTTGTCGATCTCGTCGATCAACAGCACCACGCGCTCGCCCGACTCGAAGGCCTCCCACAGCTTGCCCTTGCGCAGATAGTTGCGCACGTCGTGCACACCTTCCACGCCCAACTGTGAATCGCGCAAGCGACTCACCGCGTCGTATTCATACAGGCCCTGCTGCGCCTTGGTGGTGGACTTGATGTGCCAGGTGATCAGCCGCGTCTGCAGCGAGCGCGCCAGCTCCTCGGCCAGCAAGGTCTTACCCGTGCCCGGCTCGCCCTTGATCAGCAGCGGACGCTGCAAGGTGATGGCCGCATTGACCGCAAGACTGAGGTCGGCGGTGGCGACGTAGGTGTCGGTGCTGTGGAAAGTCATGGGGTCGGGTGTCGATGGGGGCTTGTATACAAGGGTAGCTCAGGCACGTGAGCGTGATGTTGTAGGTTGGGATGAGCAACGCGACAGTGAAGGCATAATGCCGGAACGAACATTCGTGAAACGAATGGCCCGAAGGGCGAGCCGCAAGAGCGGCTCGTAATCCCAACGCGTCGGCGATAGCCGTGTAGGTCAGGCGGAACGCAGCGAACCCCAACCTACGGGAGCGGCGTGCCCGCCAACCAATCCGTTGCCTGAAGCTGGTCAAGCAACGCCACGACCGCCTGTCGCGCCTGCGTGCCATGCGTGGGTAGCACCAGCAGATCGCCGTCTTGTGCCCAGTTCAGCAGACCGCGCACGGCATCGATTTCGTCGAGGCTGTCGACGATGGTGTCGGCGGACATGGCCTGGCGCAGGAGTTCGGCACGCAGGATGTCGGTCACATCGCCTGGCTGACGACCACGCAGCATACCTTCGATGTCCTTGAGCACGACACGCTGGGGATTGAAGCTGGCGGTGACGGCCGCGAGTTCGCAAATCTCGGCGTCTTCGCGATTACCGGCCTGGCCAAGTACGAGGCCAAGTCGCCCGCTGCTGCCGGCGCTCATCGCCACACCCAGCAGACCGCGCAGGCCTTCGGGGTTGTGCGCGTAGTCGACGAAGACCTGCAGCTGGCCGAACTTCCAATGTTGAAGGCGACCGGGATTGTCGGCGTGAGTGCTGCCGAAGCGTGCCAGTACCTTGCCGATGGTGTCGGCCGGGATGCCCAGCGCCGTAGCGGCCAGCGCGGCAGCAGAGATATTGGCGACGTTGTAGGTGGCGCTACCGACAAAACTGAGCGGCATGTCGGCAACGATGCCCAGATCGTGATCGATGCCCTGATGGAACAGACGCAGATGACCATCGCGCACGCCGCAAGTGCTGCCGCCCCGTTCGCGATGAGCAAGCAACAGCCGATGAGTGTCGTCGAGCGAAAACCATGCGAGCGGCGCAACGATCGTTTCGGCATGTTTTACCAGCATGGCATCGTCAGCATTGAGCACCAGCAGGCCATCGTGCCCCAGCACGCGAGCGACGGTGAGCTTGACCTCAGTGAGATCGTCGAGATTATGGATGCCGTATTCACCGAAGTGATCGTCGCTGACGTTGGTGACTACGGCCACGTTTGCACGCTGCACGGCGAGGCCGCGGCGCAGGATGCCACCGCGCGCGGTTTCCAGAATGGCCGCTTCGACGGTCGGCTGGCGCAGTACTTCGCGCGCGCCGGCCGGGCCGGAAAAGTCGCCGGTGTCGATCGCTTGGCCATCGATAAACACGCCATCGGTGCAGCTGTGACCAGCATGCCAACCGTGTGCGCTGGCCATCGCTGCCAGCAGCCGCACGGTCGTGGTCTTGCCGTTGGAGCCAGTAACCACGGCAACAGGAATATCGTGCAGCGATGGCCAGTCCACCGCAGTGACAATGGGCAGTTCCGAGATCGGCCAGACACGCGAGCCGATACCTTCGCCAATCGACAATGCATCCTCATCCGCCAGCGCAGCGATTCCACGTGCTCCGGCGGCGCGTACTAGAGCCAACAATTCGGGGCGACGTTCGGCGGCTACAAATGCCCGCAACGTGTGGAAAGCGGAATCGTTATCCCACGTCGCCGGATGGCCCGGCGCATGCAGGCCAACGTTCACCGCGGACGCGTCGGCCAGCGTGGCCAGCCACGCCCACTCGTTGACCTCGGTGGCGCTGTAGAGCTGGTCGACCGGCGCCTCGAAGGCCAGCGCGGCACCACCGACGTGCTGACGTTCGAACAGTGGCGCGTGCGGCCAACCGAGTGCATCGCGGGCTAACGAGACCTGCTTGCGCCACGCACGCACCAGTGCTTCATCAGGCGGCACACCGAGCGTTTCGAGTACCGCACCGGTCCCGGCAAAATACAGGTTGATACCGGTGAGCCGCCGCGAGTCCTCGAACGGCATAGGCTCAGATGACACCGGTGTAGACGCCGTGGAAGTAAAAACTGCCGGATCGGAAGGTTCAATCGCAGGCATCGAATTAGTCGTCGCTCTCGCGCGAGAAGCGCACGCCGCGCTCGTCGCGCACCACGTCACCGAGATCGGCAAAGCTCGATTCGTCGAAAACCGACTCGCCGATCACGGATACCACAGCACTCGTGGCGGACTCCGCGCGAACTTCTGGCGCACCCTCGGACCGAAACTTGATGATCTGCTTCCACGAACGCACCAGCGCATCGGCGAAGATCAGCAACAGATCGCCGTGGCGACCCATATGCAGCGCGGCGTCGATGGCCTTCTGTTCGTCCGGGATGATCGAGATAGCTTCGTCGGGTATGCCGGCCGCCTGTAGCGCACGCGCCAGGATGCCCGGCACCTCGTCGCCATCGCGGCCGCGCAGTGAATCGTCGCGACGGCAGATGTAGTGATCGAAGCGGCCGGCCACCGCGTTGGCGATGGCGACCAGATCCTCGTCGCGGCGATCGCCAGGTCCACAGATCACCACGATGCGCCGACCGGTGACATCGAGCCGCTGCGCAAGATCGGCCATCACCGATACCGCGTGCGCGTTGTGGCCGTAGTCGAACAGCACCTTGAACGGATGCTCGCTGTACACGTTCATGCGACCCGGCGCCTGGAAGAACGTGGTGTCGAACGTGCGCAAACCTTGACGGATCGCATCGAGCTTGATGCCCAGCGAGAACGCCATCGACGCGGCAACCATGGCGTTCTGCACGTTGTGCAATGCGCGGCCTTCCATCGTCGCCGGAATCAGGTGCGTCCACAGCAACGGGATGTGGCTACCCTTGTCGTATAGCGTGATCATCGAACCATTGACGCCCGCCTCCAGCGCGCAAGCGCGGCCGCCAGCGCGTACGTGTTCGCGCACCAGCGCGTGCGAGGGGTTCATGGTGACGTAGCAGATCACCTTGGCGTCGGTGTAGCCGGACATTTTCAGCACCAGCGGATCGTCCGCGTTGAGCACGGCGCAATCGGTGGCGACCTCGACGACAATCCGCTTGACCTCGGCCAGCTGCTCCAGCGTATCGATGCCCTTGAGCCCCAAATGATCGGACTGCACGTTGAGCACCGCGCCCACATTGACCTTGGGCACACCCATGCCGGCACGGATCAGACCGCCGCGAGCGGTCTCCAGAATGGCGATATCGATCTGTGGATCGGACAGCACCATACGCGCGGAGACCGGCCCGGTCATGTCGCCTTCGACCGTGCGCTGACCGTCGATGTAAACACCATCGGTAGTCGTCAGTCCGGGCGTATACGCGGCCATCTTGGTGATGTGCGCCAGCATGCGCGCCGTGGTGGTCTTGCCGTTTGTACCGGTGATCGCCGCAATCGGCACCTGCGAAGGCGTGCCCGGCGGAAACAGCATATCGATCACCGGGCCGGCCGCATCTCGCGGCGAGCCTTCGCTGGGGCTGACATGCATGCGGAAGCCCGGCGCGGCGTTGACCTCGCAGATGCCACCGCCGATGGTCTTGTAGCTCTCGGCAATATTGGTGGTGAGGAAATCCACGCCGCCGACGTCCAGGCCAATGGCCCGAATAGCCCGTACGGCCATATCGCGATTGTCGGGATGGATGATGTCGGTGACATCGGTCGCCGTGCCGCCGGTGGAGAGGTTGGCAGTGGAGCGCAGAAAGACCGTCTCGTCGGCCTTCGGTATCGACTCGGCCGTGTAGCCGACACGCTCCATCATCATCTCCGCCTGTGCGTCGAGCACCAGCCGAGTCAGCACCTTCTCGTGACCGACGCCGCGGCGTGGATCGGCATTCACTGCATCGACCAGCTGCACAATCGTGTGCGTGCCGTCACCGATCACATGGCCAGGCGTACGGCGCGTAGCGGCCACCAGTTCGCCGTTGACTACCAGCAGACGATGATCGTCGCCGCTGAGAAAATTCTCCACAATCACCGAACGCGAAATTTCGCGCGCCTCGTTGAAGCCGGCGATGATTTCCTCGTCAGTCATTAGATGGATCGAGATGCCGCGACCGTGGTTGCCGTTGAAAGGTTTCGTCACCACCGGTACGCCAAGCCGGCGTGCGGCGCGTAGCGCGCCATCCTCGCTGGTGACCAGCTCCTGCTTCGGCACCGGCAGGCCGAGGGTGGCGAGGATCTTGTTGGTCTCTTCCTTGTCGCTGGCCAGCTCGACCGCGATATGCGGCGTGCGGCCGGTGACCGTGGCCTGGATGCGCTGCTGGTATTTGCCATGGCCAAGCTGCACCAGCGACTGGCCGTTCAAACGCAGCCACGGAATGCAGCGCTCTTCGGCGGCACGCACCAGCGAAGCGGTCGATGGCCCCAGCGCACGGCGCTGCGCATAGCGGATGAACTCATCGCGTGCCGTCGGCCACTCCCAGCCTTCCGGCACGCTACCACGCGTTCGCAGTTCTTCGGGCAGCAATGACGAAAGCAGGCGCAGCGCGAGTTCGCCCGCCGCGATGCCCTCCTCCTTCTGTGCGTACTCATAGACCACGGAATACACGCCGGGCTTGTCGACGCTGCGGGTCTTGCCAAAAGTCACGTCTTCACCGGCGACGTTCTGCAGTTCGATCGCCACGTGTTCGAGCACATGGCCGAGCCAGGTGCCGTCGCCTTCGCGCATGCGGCGGATAAAGCCGCCTGGCTCGCGATACGAACAACCGTGTTCGGCCAGGCCTGGCAGCGCGGAAATCAGTCCATCGACGAAAGCCGCACCAAGACGGCCGGTCGGCCATTGCTCCAGCTCACCCAGATCCAGCTCGAGCCGGATAACCGGAAAATGCGCATACAGCGACGGACCGACAAAAACAGAGCGTTCCAGAATGCGCATGGGGTTTCCTTGGAAGATTGAATGGGCTACGGCGGTCTCGCTGGGTCGTGCTTGGGTCAGTCGCTTTTTTTCGGAGTAGCCAGCGTACCTGCCGAGGCGTGGCGCGTCTGCATGTTGAAGGTGGCGCCAGCAATCAGCACGTGAATAGTGACGCCAAGCATGCACACCGGATCGTGCTCGCCAGCCTGCGCCATCGAGGAAAACTGCAGGTTGCCCGCGTCCAGCACAGTGACCGAGCCGCTGCCTTCGACTTCGACCGTGTTGTCCGGGCGGATAAACGCCGCGGTGTCCTCATCCAGGCCGATGCCCACGGCATAGGGGTTGTACGCCAGTGCAGCCATCAACCGGCCCAACCGGTCGCGCTGGCTGAAATGCTGGTCGATGATGAAACGGTTGGTCAGGCCCAGCCCTGGCGCCAGCCGCACGCTGCCAGCGGTAGGCGAGAGACCTTCCTTGCCGAAGGCGATCATGTGTTCGCTGAGAATGCTCGCCCCTGCACTGGTGCCACCCACATGCACGCCACGCGCGTTCAAGGCACGTATGCGCTGCGCCACCGGCGTACCACCCAACATCGTCGACAGGCGCAACTGATTGCCGCCGGTAAAAAAGATACCGGTCGCTTGATCAAGCCGCGCAAGGCGATTCTTTTCCTCGGTATCGCGGCGCATGTCGAAGTCGAGCACACCGACCTCGCCCACGCCCAATCCGGTAAACAGTTTTTCGTAGCGCTCGCCCGTATCGGCCAACTGACTGGCCGTGGGAATCACCACGATATTGGCATCGCTGCCACCGCACAACTCGACGAATCGCTTGAGTATCCGTGGGTCGTTTTCTTTTTCTTCCGCACCACCAATTGGCACGATCCAGCCTCGCTGCTCCCCTTCCACCACCCTGCTGGGACTCATCCTGCCCTCATCGATTTCGTTCTCGTCTTTATTTGGAGTCATGGGTTCTCTGAGTCTCTGGGATCAATGGAGTTAGCCCATCAATCGTGACGCATCGAACGTCGGTTAAATGTTCATGGCGCACGATTGCGCCCTGCAGATAGTGCGACAACGCACGTTGTGCCGTTATGTCGACGTATCCTCGAACGTGCCGTGGTGTTTGATGTGTCCGTCGCGCACATGCACCACGCCGCGAGCGATGACATCGTGCGCAGCGCCCGCATCGTCCAGCGCCACCAGATCGGCATCCGCACCGACGCCGATGCGCCCCTTCGACACCAACCGCAGCAGCCGTGCCGGGTTGCTGGTGAACGCCGGCAGCGCGCGCTCCAGCGATACGCCGCGTGCGACAACTTCATTTAGGGTTTCCAACAGCGCACCCGATTCGCCCACACCCATGCGACAGACGTGGCCATCGGCATCAAAGGTCGGCAGGCAGCCACCGGCATCGGAACTCACCGTAATGCGCTCGGCCGGTGCATCGCTGTCGAGATAGCGCAGCAGCGCATCGGCGGCGCTCCATGCGTCTTCACCCTCTTCCACCGGAAACGCGGTGAGGTCGATCGTGCAGCCGTGCGCGGTGAGCGCCAGCGCCTCGTCGAACAATCCCTTGCGCCGATTGACGTGGGTGGGATGAAACACACGCGGCGGCAGCTCGCTTTTTTCCAGCGCCTGGCGCACCAGATCGAGCCCGCGCAATCCGTCACCGAGATGCAGATGCAGCACGCCGGCTTTGCCGGTCATCAGGCCGGCAACATGCGCGTCGGAAGCCAGCCGCATCAGCTCGTCCAGCGTGGGCTGGCTGGAGCGGTGATCGCTGATCGCCACTTCACCGATGCCGATCAATGCCTCGATAAACACCAGATCGCCGCGCACACTGCCAGTCAGCGTCTGCGGCGGCACGTGATAGCCGCCAGTGAACGCCAGCGCGCTCAGCCCTTCCTCACGCAGCGCATAGACGGTCGCCAGCAGATCGCGCGGCCCGCGGGCGACATCGTCGGTACCGAGCAAGCCCACCACCGTGGTGATGCCAGCGCGGGTGAAACGCGACACGCCAACCGGCGGAACGCGCGTACGAAAACCTGCCTCGCCACCACCGCCAGTGACATGCACGTGCGCATCGATAAAGCCGGGAATCAGCCGGCGGCCTTGCAAATCGATCGTGTCTACAGACAGTGCGGCCGGTAAATCGGCCAGCTGCGTGCCCATCCACAGAATGCGTCCACCGCCCAGCAGCAGATGCTGCAGGCCCAGCGGTTCGGGCGCATAGACCTGCGCATTTCTCAGAAGCAGAAGATTCATCCACGCAGCGTGCCGACCGGCTGCAGTGGCGTCAAGCTGAACTGTTATAACCTCAGCGGCAGCGAATACCCGCCGCCGACCGTTGCCGGGAGGTTTTCATCGAACAATCACGGGACAAACCCCTCCATCGACCATTCACCCCTTAACAACGACAATACCTAGCTAGACTCACGAAACGACCCTATGTCCGATATGTCCAGCACAACAGCTTCCGGCAACGCAGGCCAAGGCAAGAGTAAGCCTCTCAGGCGTGAATCCCAGCATGGCGTGGGCCTGCGGGTTATCGCGATCTACAAGGCGGTGAAGACGGTCGGCCTCATCCTGGTCGCCATCGCCTCGTTCCATCTGTACAAGACCCAGAATTTCGACGGGCTGGTGCACTGGCTGGAACATCTATCGTTGGCCGACAGCAACGGCCTACGCTGGAAGTTGGTGCAGCTGCTGGAGGACATGGGGCCGAACAAGTTTGTCGCGATCGGCCTCGTGGCGCTGGCCTATGCGGCGATTTTCGCCACCGAAGGTATTGGTCTGTGGCTGCAGAAGTACTGGGCCGAATGGTTCACCGTGATCGCCACCGGATCGCTGATCCCGCTGGAGATTTACGAGTCCATCAACCACTTCAGCTGGCTCAAACTGGCCGTGCTGATCGCCAATTCGCTCATTGTGATCTATCTGGTCCGCATTGCCCTGCAGTCGCGAGCAGAGATGAAGAAGGCAGCCGGCTGAACGAGGCCTTCGAACACTCAGCCATCTGACTGGCACGCGGCGCCAACATCAGACTTCGTGATGAATCGCCTCGGCCGGTAGCTCACCGGCGTTGCCGTCGCGTCGCGGCATCAGTTCCACCGTATACATCGCCGCGAGTACCAAGCCACCGCCGACCAGCATGCGCCAGGTCAGCAGATCGCTGCCGAAGGCGACGGCAAAACCGGCGGCAAACACCGGCTCGGTGGTCATCACGATCGCCGCGCGGGTTGCCGGCAGATGCGATTGTGCCCAGGTCTGCATCAGCATCGCCCCGGCACCGGCGATCAGTGCCATATAAAGCACAGCGAACCACGCGCTGCGATCCGGCGGCAACCTTGGCCCATGCGGCGCGGTGACCAGCAGACACACGATGGCGATGGCTACCATTTGCACCGCCGACATGCCAAATGCCTCGCCACTGCGCGACCACTGGCCGAGACCAACGATATGCAGGCCGTACATCAAGGCCGAAGCCAGGGTCAGCCACACGCCTAGATCGACCGACACGCCATTGAGCGAAAGCAGCGCCAGGCCGCCGGTCGCCAGCAGCACCGCCAGCCACACAACGCCGGGCATGCGGTGACGCAACAGCACGGTGGCCAGGATCGGCGTAAACACCACGTACATGCCGGTAACGAAACCGCTGACGCTGGGCGCAATACGCGAAAGTCCCCAGGTCTGCAGCAGCTGTCCAGCGCCGTAGACAGCGCCCAGTATCAGGCCGCGCAGAATTTGCTGGCGTCCCAGGCGCATCACCGGCCGCGCAAACAGCGCCAGCATCACTGCCGCGGCGACCACAAAACGCACCGCCAGAAAATCCGCCACCGGCATGCGGGCGACCACGTCCTTGATCAGCACGAAGGTCGAGCCCCAGACGGCAGTCATCGCCAGCAGACCGAGGGTAGCCAGCAGCTCGATCCGTCGGGAGCCGGGCTCCGACAAAGTCACTTGCGCCGCAACAGCTGACCGGGAATCTGCAGCAAGTAATGCGACCAGATACCCACCCAGACGACGCCCGCAATCATCGGATTGCGCCCCGCCGGATCGTGCTTGCGGAACCAGCGCCACATGCCGCGATGCTTGTTGCGGCTGACGAATACCGGTCGGTGCACGCTCGATGTGCCCTTGGCATGCGTCACGCGAACATCGCCAGCCAGCAGCACCTGATAGCCCATGTCGCGCACGCGGCGACAGAGGTCGAGGTCTTCGCAATGCAGGAAATAGTCCTCATCGAATCCGCCGAGGCGATTGAAGACGCTGCGCGGCATCAGCATCAGCGCACCGGAAACCGCCTCGGCGTCGATCACTTCTTCGGGGATGTCTTCGTTGATATTGACGCCTTCGCCGGATCGTCCAAACATCGTGTTAAGCGCACGCCGCAGCAGCGGATCGCGACGCCATGAGGCAGGATCGGGATGGCCTTCAGCGTCACAGACCACCGCACCGATCAGGCCCGCCTTCGGATTGCGCGTCAAGACTTCCAGCAAGCGAGACAGGTCAGCTTCCTGCACCAGGCAATCAGGATTGAGCAGCAGCAGCGCCTGGCCGATGGCCTTGGTGGCGCCGATATTCATCGCTGGCCCGAAGCCGAGGTTGGCGCGGTTATAGATCACGGTGAGACGCGGGTCGCCCTCATAGGCGCGACCGATGGCCTGCGGCACGCCGTCGGTGGAGCCGTTGTCGACCAGGATCACTTCTAGCGCCAATGTGGTGTTGAGCAGACGGCGCACGCAATCGCGCATCATTGGACCGCTGTCGGCAGACACAACGATGACGCTGAGTGCGATCGCAAATGGCGAGCGAGGGGAATCTGGGCTATTCACCTGATCAGTATGCTTTAGGTTGAGTGATGGGAGAACCTTGCAACATCGAACAATCGAGCTGAATGTGCGCCAGATTCATGAATTGCATCATTCCGTCACAAAATCGAGGGAAAGGAACGCGCAACGGCGTGCAGGCCGAATCGACGGATACGGGAACGGCATCAGTCAACGGCAACATCCTCGCCCAGCACCGCGCGCAAGGCCAGCGGCATGTCGCCATCACGCTTGACGAGCCACGGTTGCTCGCGATACCAGCCGCCCAGTCGCCAACCACGCAAACGGTGCACCCTGCCCTGCTCACGATCGCGCAACACGATACCGCGATCGTTCTCCATCCGCGCCGCAAACCAGCGACCCGAAGGACTGAATCCAGCGTGCGGGCTGACACGCTCGACTTGCGTGCCGTCGTCGAAACGAAAAGCGCCATCGCGATAGATAACGCGGCCACCGTTCGGATCTTCCATGCCGTCGACGTCGGCATGCCAGACCGGCAGCTGCAGCTCGATGATTTCTGCCGGCGGTCCGATCGGCGCCAGTGCCAGTCGCGGCCATTCCATCGACTTGTCCACAGCCGGCTCGCTTGCGCCGATAGCTTCTGCCGCTCTCGCGCGACGCAGATCGCGATCGAGCCAAGCCTCCAAACCTGCGAGCAGAGTGTAGCCAGTCAGCACACCCAGCAGCGCGATTACCCAAGCGAAGACATTGCCGCCAATCGCGCGCTGCAGCGCGAACAATGCGCCGGGCAGGCCCCAACTCAGGCCGTGCCTCAGCAGCCGGCAGTGCTCGGGGGCAAGCCGATGTTCAAGCAAAAGCAAAGCCGCGACCATCGCCAGCAACAGTGGAAAACCGATCCACCACGGCGACAACGCCAGCACGACGGCCCATGCAATCCTCGACAGCCAGACTGCCGGTGAAAACGTAAAGCGCCGGGCCATGGCTCAGCGCAGCCTTGCATCAGCAAACAGGATCAGCCGCACCACACACGGGCGTTGCGGAACATGCGCATCCATGGCGAATCCTCGCCCCAGCTCTCCGGATGCCAGCTCATCTGCACGCTGCGGAATACGCGCTCGGGGTGCGGCATCAGAATCGTCACACGGCCATCGGCTGCCGTGAACCCCGCCAGCCCGCCGGGCGAGCCATTCGGATTGAGCGGATAGTTTTCGGTCGGCTTGCCACGGTTGTCGACGAATCGAACCGCCGCATGCGCCTTCGCCGGGCTGCACGAACTCGGGAAACTCACCCGACCCTCGCCGTGCGCCACTGCCACGGGAATGCGCGAACCGGCCATGCCCTTGAAGAACAGGCTGGGCGAATCGAGGATCTCCAGCGTGGCCACGCGCGCCTCGTACTGCTCCGACGCGTTGCGCAGAAACTTCGGCCAATGCTGTGCGCCGGGGATGATCTCCTTCAGCTGCGCCATCATCTGGCAGCCGTTGCACACGCCCAACGCGAACTTGGATTCATCGGCGAAGAATGCGGTGAACTGCGCACGCAACATCTCGTTGAACAGGATCGACGTAGCCCAACCGCGGCCAGCGCCAAGCACGTCGCCGTAGGAAAAGCCGCCGCAGGCCGCAAGACCACGGAAGTCGGCCAGCTTGATCCGGCCGCTGGCCAGATCGGACATGTGCACGTCCACTGCATCGAAACCGGCGCGAGTGAATGCGGCCGACATTTCCACCTGGCCGTTGACACCCTGCTCGCGCAGCACCGCGATGCGTGGCCGCTCGCCGCTACCTTTGGACGCGGCGATAAACGGCGCGGCGACATTCTCAGTCGTACTGAAGCCGAGCTTCGGCGTGATGCCGGGATCGGCATCGTCGCGCCGCCAGTGCTGCTCGGCATCGGCGCTGGCCGGATTGTCGCGCAGGCGCTGCATCGCGTAACTGGTTTCATTCCACGCCTCGAACAGCGTGCTCCAGTTCCACTTGAACAAGGTGTCACCACCGAGGAACAGCTTGATGCCGAGCTTTTCCTTTGGCCGTCCAATCCGGTGACTGATGGCAGCCAGGCCGTGCTTGACCAGCAGCGCCTCGAACGGTTCGCGGTTGGCTTCGGCCACCTGCAGGATCGCGCCAAGTTCCTCGTTGAACAGGCCGCGCAGGGTCGCTTCGGCCCAGCCGTCCAGATGAATTTCCAAACCACAGTGGCCGGCAAAGGCCATCTCCAGCAGGGTGACGATGGCGCCGCCGTCCGAGCGATCGTGATAGGCCAGCAGCAGACCGCCGGCGTTTGCTTCCTGCACCAGATCGAACAGCGCTTTCAGCCGCTTCGCATCGTCCAGATCCGGTGGCACGCCGCCGCCACGGTTGAATACCTGGGTCAGCGCCGAGGCGCCGAGACGATCGCGCCCCGCGCCGAGATCGATCAGCCACAGGTCGGAGTGGCCGTGATCCAGTCGCAATTGTGGCGTCAGCGTGCGGCGTGCGTCGCTGACGCGGGCAAAACCGGTGATCACCAGCGACACCGGCGATACCGTGCGCTGCGATGTGCCATTGTGCTGCCATTGTGTCTGCATCGACAGCGAGTCTTTGCCGACCGGGATCGAAATCTCCAGCGCCGGACACAGCTCCATGCCGACTGCTTTCACCGCATCGAACAGGGCGGCATCTTCGCCGGGATGATTCACCGCAGCCATCCAGTTGGCCGACAGGCGGATCTCGCCGAGGCTGGCAATTGGCGCAGCGGCCATATTGGTGATCGCCTCACCGACCGCCAGACGCGCGGCCTGAGCGCTGTTGAGTATGGCCACCGGCGCGCGTTCGGCCATCGCCATCGCTTCGCCGACGTAGCCATCGAAGTCGGCCAGCGTCACCGCGCAATCGGCCACCGGTATCTGCCACGGCCCGACCATCGGGTCCCGATGATTGAGCCCGCCGACCGTGCGGTCGCCAATGGTGATCAGAAAGCTCTTGCTGCCCACGACCGGCAGCCGCAGCACGCGCAGCAACGCCTCGTTCATGCCGATACCAGTGAGATCGGGCAGCACGTCGATGCGCGGCTTGATGTGCTTGGCGTTGCGATGCATGCGCGGCGGCTTGCCGAACAACACGTCCATCGGCAGGTCGATCACTACCAGGTCGCGGCGCGGATCGGTTACCCGCAAACGACGCTCCTGCGTCGCATCGCCGACCACCGCGTAGGGACAGCGCTCGCGTAGACACATCGCCTCGAACTCGGCCAGATTCTCCGGACCAATCGCCAGCACGTAGCGCTCCTGCGACTCGTTGCTCCACACCTGCATCGGCGAAAGCTGCGGATCGTCGCAGGGGATTTTCGACAGGTCGATCTCGCCGCCGACGCCAGCATCGTTGAGCAGCTCAGGGATCGCGTTGGACAGGCCACCGGCACCCACGTCGTGCACGCTGACGATCGGGTTGTCATCGCCGCGACGGCAGCAGGCGTCGATGACTTCCTGGCAGCGCCGCTCCATTTCGGCGTTGTCGCGCTGTACCGAGGCGAAATCCAGCTCCGCGCTGGAACTGCCCGACGCGACCGACGATGCCGCACCGCCACCGAGGCCGATCAGCATTGCCGGGCCGCCCAGCACGATCACCTTGTTACCCGGCTGCACGGCATGCTTCAGCACATGACCGGGGCGCAGGTTGGCCAGGCCACCGGCCAGCATGATGGGCTTGTCGTAGCCACGACGCAGGCCGGCTTCGCCGGTTTCGTGTTCGTACGTGCGGAAATAGCCGCCCAGACACGGACGACCAAACTCGTTGTTGAACGCCGCCGCACCCAGCGGGCCGTCGCGCATGATTTCGAATGCGCTGGCCATCCGCGGTGGCAACGGACGCTCCACTTCCCACGGTTGTGGATGGCCAGGAATACGCAGATCGGACACCGAAAAGCCGGTGAGGCCGGCTTTCGGCTTGCCGCCGCGACCGGTAGCGCCTTCATCGCGAATTTCGCCACCGGCACCGGTGGCCGCACCGGGCCACGGCGCAATCGCGGTGGGATGGTTATGCGTCTCCACCTTGATCGCGAAGTCGATGCGCTCTTCGTGTGCGCGCCAGATGCCATCTTTGGCATCTGGGAAGAAACGCTTGCCGACACTGCCCTCGATCACCGCGGCGTTGTCCGAATACGCTGACAAGGTATGCGCCGGCGACTGCTCATGCGTATGCTTGATCATGCCGAACAGACTTTTCTCCTGATCCACACCATCCAGCGTCCAGCTGGCGTTGAATACCTTGTGCCGGCAGTGCTCGGAATTGGCCTGCGCGAACATGAAAAGTTCGGCGTCAGTCGGGTCGCGGCCGAGCTCGGCGTAGCGATCCGCCAGATATTCGATCTCGTCATCGGCCAGTGCCAGGCCCAATCGGCTATTCGCCTCGTCCAGCGCGCCCTTCGGCTCACCACTGAGCGCGATGTGCACCAGATCACCGGGCTGGCCCGCCAGGAACAAACCCTGCGCCTCGTCGATATGGGTCAGCACCGACTGCGTCATCGCGTCATACAGTTCCGCCATGATCGCCGCATGGTTTGGCGCGCTAGCCGGCGGCAGCCCGGCAATCTGCCAGGCCATGCCACGTTCGACGCGGCGAATGTCCGAGTCCGTCCCACCAAAACCCGCGCCGTGCAGAATGTCAGTCGCCTTGCTCGACCAGGGCGAGATGGTGCCCAGTCGTGGCACTACCCATAGCGTGGCCGGCTCGGGCTTGGCATCTTTCGCTTCGAGCACGGCCAGCAGGTGTTGTCGCAGCGTTCCCTGCGGCGCCGTATCGGTGTCGACAAAATAGACAAACCACGAGGCCTGCACGCGCACGCCGTGATGCAGGGCATCCAGGCGGGCGTTGAGGCGTTCAAGGCGGAACGGCGAGAGGGCGCTCTGCCCGTCGAGTGCGATCATGCGGGGAACGGCGCTTTGCAATGGAAACGCCAATTCTAACCGATGCAGCCTGACCGATGCTGCAGTACGGCATCGCTGTCCGACGAAACCTGCGACAAAAGAGCAGCTTGCGCGCTATTCGCCGGTGCCCGGATCTTCGCCCTGGTCGCTGCCGTCCCCGTCGCTGCCATCGGCAATCGCCTTGAGCAACTGATCGGGGGTGACGTAACCGCCCAGCGTGCGGCCGTCAGGGCCGAAAATGGTCGGCGTGCCGTCGATACCCAGTTTCAGGCCCAGCTCGAACTGATCCTTGACCGGGTTGGTGCAGGTGGCCGCCTTCGGCGCACGGCCGGCGGTGGCGTCACTGAACGCCGCGTTGCGATTACTGGCGCACCATACCGACACCATCTCCGTATACGTCGGCGTAGGACGACCCGCAGTGGTGACCACGCCCTCGCGCGGCCACGCCAGGTACTCCACCGCGATGCCTGCCTTGTTGAACTCGGCGATGTGCTCGTGCAACGCCCGGCAAAAAGCGCAGTTGACGTCGGTAAATACGGTGATGGTGACCTTGGGATGCGCTGGTGCGAACACGATGCGCTGCGCGGCAGGCACCTTGGCCAGTTCGGCCTTGCGGAATGTCGCCCAGGCAACCTTGCTGACATTCTGCTTGCTGCCCAGATCAAGCATGTCACCGTTGAGCAGATATTTGCCGTCGGCGCTGACGTAGAGCATCTGGCCCGAGGCAATCACCTGATAGAAACCTGGCATCGGCGCCAGCTCGATCGAATCGATTTCGGCCTTGGTAGACAACACGGCGATCGACTGGCGCACGATCTTCTCGGCCGCGGGAGTGACGCCCTTGCCGCTGACCGAGCCGGCGGCGCCATCGGTGGCATACGCGCCGGACGCATACGCGACCACGCAGACAGCCAGTAACCATTTCTTCAACATCTAAAAAAGCCTCATGGCATGTCACGCCGGTGCCTGACCATGGCGTCGAAAGGCCATTCTCGCATAACCGCCTGAACCGACTTTCACATAACGCGTCTTCGCGCGCGGCCTCAGCCGCGCGGGTGATGCTGCGCATGCAGACGCTTCAATCCTTCCTTCGCTACCAGAGTGTAGATCTGGGTGGTACTGAGCGAGCTGTGGCCGAGCAGCATCTGCAGCGCGCGCAGGTCGGCACCGTGATTGAGCAGGTGCGTGGCGAACGAATGCCGCAACACGTGCGGCGAAATGCGTTTGGCGTTGATACCGACCTTCAACGCATAGCGTTTCACCAGGGTCCAGAACATCTGCCGGGTCATGCGCTCACCGCGACGACTGAGAAACAGCGCGACGGGCTGACGACCTTTCGCCAGCTCGGGTCGGGCGCCAGCAAGGTAGGTATTGATGTATTCCAGTGCCACTTCGCCGACTGGCACCAGCCGATCCTTGCCGCCCTTGCCCGTCACCCGTAGCACGCCCTGCCGCGTATTGAGCGACGCCAGCGGCAACTCGACCAGCTCGGACACGCGCAGGCCGGAGGCGTACATCAGCTCCAGCATCGCGCGATCACGCAAGCCCAATGTGGTGGCGGTATCGGGCGCGTTGAGCAGACCGACGATCTCGCGCTCGGCCAGCGCCTTCGGCAGGCTGCGCGGCATGCGCGGCCGCTCGATCAACAGGGTCGGATCGGCAAAGCCTGGCTCGTTCCGCGCCAGAAACGCGTAGTAACGGCGAAACGCCGACTGCCGCCGCGCGATCGAACGTATCGCGACCGGCTGCATGCCATTCGACGCGCGGCCGTGATACGCGGAAATGTCCTCGCGTTGTGCCGTGGGCAGCGTGCGGCCACGGCCAGCCAACCAGCCAGCCAACGCTTCCAGATCGCGCCGGTAAGCCTCCAGCGTGCGATCGGCGAGTCCGTCCTCCGACCACACGCGCTCCAGAAACGCAGCGATACTGTGCCGATCGGCTTCGGCGATACTGGTGCGACTTTCTTCCTTTTTCATGCGCACGATGCTGGCCATTGCGCGCGCACTACGCAAGCGATAAGCCGCCGATGCCGACCACGCTGCAAACAACTCCGCTCCATATCAGCTCGATCCCCTGTCCGCTGTGGCGGCGACTACTCGCCCTGGTCTACGACCTGCTGATCGTGGTGGCGATCGTGATGGTGGTAGGTCTGCTGTGCCAGCTGGCTACCGGCGGCAAGTTGATCAGCACTGGCGCAACGACTTCGGTGCCGGTCTGGTATCAGGCGCTGCAGGGCTTGGTCGTCGCCGCGTATTTCATCAGTGCATGGCGCCGTGGCGGACAGACGGTGGGCATGCGGCCCTGGCGCATCCGCGTCACCTCCACGGCCGGCGCGACACCATCGATACAGCAATGCCTGGTCCGATTACTCGTCGCTGCCGCACCCTTGCTGTTGCTTCTGCTGGAACCCGTGCTGGGACTTCGCGCCACGCTCTGGACGGTGCTAGTCATATGGTTCACATGGTTTGCGGTAGCGTTGTTCAATACCCGTCGGCGGACCCTGCATGACCTAGCCGCCAATACCGAGATTCGCCTGCTCGGTAAATCCTGATAATCCGCTCAGTCTCTGGATTCCACCCGACAGATGTCCAGCCAGCCAGCCCAAACTCGCAATGATTCCGAACTGATCCGCGCCAATCGCGGCTTTTACGAATCGTTGTGGGCCGAGTCGCAGCTGATCAATCCCGATCGCTTCAACACCTGGCCACTGCTCAGCGAACTGGCCGCCAACGCACCGCATCGGCTGGAAGTGGCACCCGGCCTGCGCCCGCGCATGCCGCTCGATGGCACCTGTTTTATTGACCTCAGCCACGCCGCGCTGCACCGCTTGCACCAGCGTGGTGCCGACGCCGTACATGGCATGATCGGCGCGCTACCCTGCGCCAATGCGCGTTTCGATCTGATCTGCGCGCTGGATATTCTCGAACACGTCGACGACGACAACGCCGCGCTGGCCGAACTGGCAAGGGTTGCCACACCGGGTGCGACTCTGCTGCTGTCCGTGCCGCTGCATCCCGAGGCCTGGACCGCCTTCGACGATTTCGTCGGCCACTGCCGCCGCTACGAACCGACGCAGATCGCCACCCGACTGGCCCAGCACGGTTTCACCATCGAACACAGCGCCGTGTACGGCATGCAGCCAAAATCCTCGCGCCTGCTCGATGTCGGCCTGTGGTTCCTCACCCACCAGCGCAAGCGCGCCATGTGGTGGTACAACCGGGTTTTCATGCCGCTGGGCGTGCGTTTCCAGAAACCTCTGGCGTGGCGCACCGGCATGGGTGACACGCGCGGCGTGGACGAGCTGCTGCTGCGCTGTCGCTACCAGTAACTTTCCAAGTTCGTCCGCAACTACGGTCACCGCCAAGTGACTGATTGGAAAAGTTTCTGAACCATTCCCGCAGGGAATTGCGGCATCGCAACAAGCCAGAGCAAACCGCGCTAAGATGGGAGAATTCCTTTTCCCGGCCAGCCTTTCCGATGCTTTATCAACTCCACGAATGGCAGCGCGCATTTCTCGGCCCCTTGAGCTACTTCGCGCAAGCCAACGCGCGCATGCTCAACGACAACAGCAGCCCGCTCGGCAAGCTCTCCGGCGCGCAGCGTCTGGCTGCCGGCTATGAGCTGATGCATCGGCTGGGCAAGGAATACGAAAAACCCGAGTTCGGCATCACCAGCGCCATGGCGCACGATCATGAGATCGCGGTGATCGAACGCGTTGCGCTGGACAAACCGTTTTGCCAGCTGAAGCGCTTCAAGCGCTTCAGCGACGACCCGGCCACCATCGAAAAGATGAAGCACGATCCGATCGTGCTGGTGGTCGCGCCACTGTCCGGCCACCACGCCACCTTACTGCGCGACACTGTGCGCACCCTGCTGCACGACCACAAGGTCTACATTACCGACTGGGTCGATGCGCGGATGGTGCCGAACGAATTCGGCCCGTTCAACCTCGATGACTACGTCGCCTATATCGAGGAATTCATCCGCCATATCGGCGCAGCAAACGTCCACGTGATTTCAGTGTGTCAGCCCACCGTGCCGGTGCTGGCCGCCGTCTCCCTGATGGCAGCGCGCGGCGAAGCCACGCCACGCAGCATGACCATGATGGGTGGCCCGATCGATCCACGCTGCAGCCCCACCAGCGTCAACAACCTGGCTACCACCCAGCCGCTATCGTGGTTCCAGGGCAACGTGATCCACACCGTGCCGGCGAACTATCCCGGCCACGGCCGCGAGGTATATCCAGGTTTCCTGCAGCACGCAGGCTTCATCGCGATGAACCCGAATCGCCATCTAAATTCGCACTGGGATTTCTATCAGGATCTGCTGCGCGGCGACCTGGAAGACGCCGAGTCACATCGCAAGTTCTACGACGAATACAACGCCGTACTCGACATGCCAGCCGAGTTCTATCTCGACACCATCGAAAAGGTGTTCCAGGAATTTCTGCTACCTCGTGGGCTGTGGGATGTCGCTGGCGAACGCGTCACGCCCAGCGCGATCAAGACCAGCGCGCTGCTGACGATTGAAGGTGAGTTGGATGATATTTCCGGCCTGGGCCAGACGCAGGCGGCGCACGACCTGTGCAGCGGCATCCCGACGAAGCGCCGGGCGCACAAGGTGATCGATGGCGCCGGGCACTATGGGATTTTCAGTGGACGGCGGTGGCGCGAGACTGTTTATCCGCAGGTGCGGGATTTTATTCGGAAGTTTGACAAGGTGGCGGTGGCGGGGAAGAAGGCGCCTGCGGCGGGCTGATTTGGCGCACCTGCGATATGGCTTGGCACGATGCACGCCAAGTTACCGCCGGGAATAAACGCATGCCGCACATCTCGCAACTTCGTTCACCCTGAACGTAGCGAAGCGGATTCGAAGGACTCCGCACTAGTAACGATTTTTGCCTTCTCGCTCAACGGCTCAATGGGTAAAGCCAAAAAGACTTTAGAGCTTTCGTCCTCCTTCGGAGGGCGAGTCACTTTTCTCTGCGTGGCCAGAGAAAAGTAACCAAAAGAGAGGCCACCCCACTTGGCGCTTGGCGGGCTGCGCCCGCCAAGTCCGTGAGCCGTGGCCGGGCTTTTCGACAGGACTCCTGTCCTGACGAAAAGGAATCGACATCCCTGTCGATTCCCCTGCGGGCCTATCGACCACGCCTCACCGCCGCACAGGGGTTTGGAAAAGCAAAGCAGCTTCCCGCAATTTCGTTAGGCCGTATAACGCCTAAACTAAGCGGCACCGGCCGCCACGTCAGGAGCACCTAACATCCAGTCCGGCGTCCGCTTGAGGGCATAGTGAGCCCTCACCTCGTGCTATGCATGAAGGACCGCTCTCCCCACATGGCAATGTAGAGCGACCGGAGGTTGCATGGAATGAGCTGCCAACCATCGCTCTTGGCCTTATTGTCTTTTATGTCCCACAAAAGCGACTCAACGTATGCAGTGTCGATGCAACGAGTAGTTGGTTCGTCTGCATCAGCCAGCAAGGCAGATAGCAGTTTGAAATGTTCGGAGGCCTTGGACTGTTGGCCTTCTTTGATTGCATTTGTAGTGAGCTGAGAGAAGCGCTCCAGCCAGATATGAGGCGATTCTTCGACGTCATAACAGCCATCTCGAAGACCCGCCTCAATCAAGCGCGCCTCGCGTGGGAAGGCGCTCCTTACCGACGCAACGACTCTCTGAGCTGCAATTATTTCGGCTATGGGCATGAATGCTAACGCTGGAATTAAGCGGCAGCAGAGCCGTCCGCTTTAATGAATGGTTAGGCCGCACTTGGGCCCCGCGAGTTCGGGCTCTTTGAAAGATTAGAAGTTGCATCCGACACCGGTACAGTGACCCTTCTTGTCGTACACATCAACAATACCCAGCGCAACAGCGACGCCAACAGCACACTGCTTGGCGCCTTTGGAACACTCGGCCGCAGCATAGGAAATACGTCCAGCGAAAAGAAACCAAGCAATTACGGAAAAACTAGGAGAGTCACCGATGTTCCGACGATGGCGCGTGCCTTACCGGTCTCCTTTTCCCTGTTGACCGACTTTGTACCGGGTTCATTGCTCATATCCGCTCCTTGCAAGACAGTGTGCGGCCTAACGCCTGATAGACCTCGGATTGAGGCATATGCAATGGATGTTCGGACTCGCCGTGCCTTGCGTCAATCGAGTAGAAATTCCGCGAGATGAGGGCTTTCTACGACGCATTAGATCGGGCGATCAGGTCGTTGCATACAAGAGATACTCGCAAGCGCGCAGGATGCGCGTTGCTCTTAAACGGGGCCCCTGTGCGGCGGTGAGGTGGGGTCGACAGGCCCGCAGGGTGATCGGCAGGAAGCCGATCACTTTTCGCCGGTGCAGGGATGCGCCGTCGAAAAGCCCGGCCGCACCTCACGGACTTGCCGGGCAGGGACGCCCGGCAAGCGCCAAGCGGGGTGGCCTTCTCTTTTGGTTACTTTTCTCTTGGCCACGCAAGAGAAAAGTGACTCGGCCGCCGGTGGCGGACGAAAGCCCGCGGCAGGCGAGCCAGATCACACGGACGATCGGTTGTCGCCAAATCCGACTATATCAGCCACGTGCGAAGAATGAGCGGAACGCTTCCACCACCCTCTCAACCCCCTCATCATCCACATCCAGATGAGTAACCAACCGCAACGTCGGCAAATACCCAATACTGATACGAACCCCCGCCGCCCGCATATGGACGTCCAAATCCTTCAACCGACCGGCGGGCACGTCAACATAAACCATATTGGTAAATTGCCCCAGCAGGTTGACGCCAGCGATCTCGCGAAGACAGCCAGCCAGATAAGCCGCGCGCCGATGATCATCGGCCAGACGCGCCACGTGATGATCGAGCGCATAGATACCTGCCGCAGCGAGCAGGCCGGCCTGACGCCAGCCGCCGCCGGTAACCTTGCGCCAGCGCCGCGCCTTGTCGATCAACGCATGCGAACCGACCAGTACAGAGCCAACCGGCGCACCCAGGCCCTTCGACAGACATACCGACACGCTGTCGAAATGCCGGGCGATTTCGCGCGCCGGCACATCACAGGCCACGGCGGCGTTGAACAGACGCGCACCATCGAGATGCAGACCAAGTCCACGCTCACGGCTGAAGTCGTGCGCGGCCTTTAGATAATCCAGTGGCAACACCCGTCCCCACCAGGTGTTCTCCAGCGCCAGCACTTTGGTGCGTGCGAAATGCGGGTCGACCGGCTTGATCGCTGCGGCGACCTTGTCCAGCGGCAACGTGCCGTCGGCATCCTGCGGAATCGGCTGTGGCTGGATGGAACCGAGCACGGCAGCACCACCACCTTCCCAGCGAAAGGTATGTGCATCGGCACCGACCAGATACTCGTCGCCGCGCTCGCAGTGCGCCATCAACGCCAGCAGGTTCGACTGCGTGCCGGTCGGCACGAACAGCCCAGCCTCGAAACCGAGGTCGTCGGCGAGACGCTGCTGCAGTAAGTTGACCGTCGGGTCTTCGCCGTAGACATCGTCGCCAACGTCGGCCAGTAGCATCGTTTCACGCATGGCCTGCGTGGGCTGCGTGACCGTATCGCTGCGTAAATCGACAACTCGCATGGCGGCGTCTCACTGGTTGAATTGGATTGGGAAGATATCGCCGGCGGACCGATGGCAGGCTGTTGCCAGGATCAGCCGCTGCGGCGGAAATACAGCCAGCCAGCTACCGCCAGTATCACGATCGGCAGCAGGTTGGCGAGCAGCGGCGGCATACCGTAAACCGTACCGAAGTTGACCATTGCCTTCTGCAGAAAATACCAGCCGATTGCCAGCAGCATGCCGATAAACATGCGCTTGCCCAGGCCGCCGGAACGCAACGCGCCGAAAGCAAACGGCATTGCGCATAGCACCAGCACCAATACGCTGAGCGGATACAACGCCCGCCCCCAGAAAGCCACCGCGTAGACGCCGGGTGTTTCGCCATTGGCGGCGCGATAGCGGATATTCCGCTGCAGATCGCGCATCGAAAGGTATTGCGGCAGGATGATCGACTGCGCCAGCACCTGCGGGTTGAGACCCGAAACCCATGGCTGGCTGGCCAGCGTGGTGGTGTGCACGCCGGTCGCGTCCAGCGTGCTGTCGCGCACGTCTTTCAGGATCCACTGCTTGCCGTTGTGCTGCGCCGACTTGGCCCATTCGAAACGGGTCAACTGACCATCGGGCGTCATGGTAAAGATGCGCACGTCCGCCAGCTCCACGCTGTCTATGCCGCCGCGATGGGTCAGCATGGTGCCGCGTGCGTTGATGAAGTTGCTGCCGTCGCGCGCCCAGGTACCACTGCTGGTGGCGCCGACATTGTTGTTCTTCATGCGTAGCTGCATCACCTGCGCTTTCTGGTCGCCCCACGGGCCGACTGTTTCGCCCATGATTACGACGCCAACGATCAGTACGGTCACCACGCCAACTGCCGACACGGCAATACGCAGGCGCGACATACCGGCAGCGCGCAGCGCGGTCAGCTCGCCGGTAGAGGCCAGCCCGCCGAGACCCAGCAGGCCACCGATCAGCGCAGCGTTGGGGAACATTTCGTAAAGCCGACGCGGAAATGTCACCAACACATAAACGATGGCGTTGTTCAGTGTGTAACCGTTCTTGCCCACGCTGCCAAGCTGCCGCAGAAACTGGGTCACGGCATCAAAGCCGGTCAGCACCAGCCAGACCATCAGCACCGAACCAATGACACTGAGCATCACCAGCCGATCGACGCGTTTTAAAGTGAACACGTTCATGCCATGTCACTCATGCGGGTGCGCTCACGCGCGCCTTGCGAGGCGCGTACTGCTTCCACATAAGCCACCCAGCTATACCGATCACCAAGATATGCAGCGCCCACATGGGCGCCTCGCTGTGCCAGTGCCCTTTGGCAATCTGGGCGCGACATAGTGCGAGTACGACGTAATAAAGATAAAAAGTGACGATCGCCAGAAACAGGCGGCCATAACGAGGCTCGCGCGGACTCTGACGCGACAGCGGTAACGCCAGCAGCAAGAGCACCAGTGTCAGGGGCGGCGAATTGATACGCCATGCCAGCTCCGCGTGCGCGTCGGGATCCCTGGATCGGATCAGGGAAAGTGTATCCATAGAATGGCTTGGATCAGTGTCATCGTCATCCGACTGCACGCTGGACAGCGATGAATCGTTGCGCACGTACTGCATCTTGCGCCAGTTATCGGCGCCCAGCGGAATGTCGTACTGCCAGCCGGTGCGGAAAGTGATGAAGCGATCGGAGGCGTCACTTTCCTGGTAGAGCTCGCCATGATCCGCGCTCACGACTTTCACATGCGGCGGGCCATCCTTGGTATCGCGCTGGGTCTCCACGAAAGCATGGCCGAGCTTGCTCCCATCACGGCTGAGCGTGTCGACAAAGATGATGCCGCCCTTGCCCGGCAGATCGGTAAAACGCCCTGCATCGAGACCGGCGGCAATCACCGAACGGTTGGCCACCGCGACCATGTTGTCACTCGTGCTCACCGCCCACGGCCCGACCCACAGCGATACGATGGCGGTGATTGCTACCAGCACCACGCCCATGAGCAGCACAGGCTTGAGCAAACCACCGGGGCCCATACCAGAGGATGAGAGCACGTGCATTTCGCTCTCGCGATACATCCGGCCTAGCCCCATCAGCACCCCGAGAAAGCTGGCCAACGGCATCATGTTGGTTAGTCCGTCGAGCGTTTGCAGACCCAGCACCTGAAACATCACGCTGGCCGGAAAACTGCCGTTGGCCACCTGCTGCAGCACCTTGGCAAACGCGCTGCCGGCCACCACAACCAACAGCACCACGACAGTGGCGGCAACGGTTTGCGCCAGCTCGCGCAGGAAATAGCGGTCGAGAATGCTCAGCATGAGATAAACTTAAGTGATCCTTCGCCGCGACCGGTCCGGTCGGCAAACCTTAAGTCTAGCCGGTTCGACCGCTGTCGCGCCCGTACAGGAAA
Organism: Rhodanobacter sp. A1T4; assembly: GCF_014207185.1. Taxonomy (GTDB): domain Bacteria; phylum Pseudomonadota; class Gammaproteobacteria; order Xanthomonadales; family Rhodanobacteraceae; genus Rhodanobacter. Next base: position 339,121 of record NZ_JACHCP010000001.1, on the reverse strand, counting down.
TACCCGATGACACTTCAGTTCAGCCTCGGCGCCACCGCCCCGGAAACCGCCGATACCGCCTGCGTGCTGGTTGGGGTGTACGAACACGGCATGCTGACCAGCGCCGCTGCCCGCATCGACAGCGCCGCGGACGGCGTGATCAAGCGCCAAGTGGAAAGTGGCGACATCAGCGGCAAGGCCGGCACTACCACCGTACTGTTCGCACCGAACGGCGTGGCCGCCAAGCGCGTACTGGTGGTCGGCCTTGGCTCGCAGAAAACATTCGACGCGGCGCGTTATCAGAAGGTAAGCATCGAAGCGGCGCGTGCATTGGGCAAGCTGCCGGTGGCAGATGCGGTGTCGTTCCTGACCGAAGTCGACGTACCCGGCCGCGACATCGCCTGGCGCGTGCGTATTGCCGTGTTGACGACTGACCATGCGGCGTATCGCTACACCGCGACGTTCAAGCCGCGCGACAAGAGCAAACAGCCCGTGCTCGCCAGCGTCAGCTTTGCCGGCAACGCCGACGCCCAGGCCGGGCTGGATCAGGCTTGCGCGCTCGCGGCCGGTATCGAGTTCACCCGCGAGCTGGCCAACCTGCCGCCGAACATCTGCAACCCGGCATACATCGCCACTCAGGCCCAGACCTTTGCCGACGGCCAGGACAGCAAGGTCAGCTGCAACGTGCTTGACCATGTCGAGATGGAAAAACTCGGCTTCGGTTCGCTGCTGGCCGTGGCGCGTGGCTCGGTCAACAAGCCCAAGCTCGTCGTGCTGGAGTACAAGAACGGCGTCGAAGGCGACAAGCCATACGCCTTTGTCGGCAAAGGCGTCACGTTCGACACCGGCGGCATCAGCCTCAAGCCCGGCCCGGGCATGGAAGAAATGAAGTTCGACATGGGCGGCGCGGCGGCGGTGCTCGGCGCGTTTATCGCGGCTGTGAAGATGGAGCTCAAGGTCAACCTGGTCTGCGTCGTGCCAGCGGTGGAAAACATGCCCGACGGCGACAGCTATCGCCCCAGCGACGTGATCACCAGCCTCTCGGGCCTGACCATCGAAGTGTTGAACACCGATGCCGAAGGTCGCCTGATTCTCTGCGACGCGCTGACTTATACCGCGCAGACGTTCCAGCCGCATACCATCATCGATGCCGCCACACTCACCGGTGCCTGCGTGATCGCGCTCGGCAAGCATGCCACCGGCCTGATGAGCAAGCACGATGACCTCGCTGCCGAGTTGCTGGCCGCGGGCGAAGTAACGCTCGACCGTGCCTGGCGGCTGCCGCTGTGGGACGACTACCAGATCCAACTCGATTCCGGCTTTGCCGACATCGCCAACATCGGCGGCAAGAGTGCCGGCGCGATTACCGCAGGGTGCTTCCTCTCACGCTTCACCGAAGGCCAGCGCTGGGCGCATCTGGATATTGCCGGCACCGCATGGGACGAAGGTCGCAAGGGTCTGGCTACCGGTCGCCCGGTGGCATTGCTGACGCAGTGGCTGATGGATCGCGCGGGCTGATTGTCGGAGTCGACACGCCATGCCTCGCGCCGACTTCTACCTGATCGACAAGCCGCGCTTTCGCGAGCAGCCGCTGCTGCTTGTCTGCGAGTTGACCAAGAAAGCCTTCGCGGCGCAGCAACCGACGCTGATTCTCACGCGCGATTTCGAACAGGCCGAAGCTATCGACGAATTGCTGTGGGCGTTTGACGAGGATGTATGGATTCCGCATCAACTGGCAGGTGATGACGACGATGCGGATACTGCCGTGCTGATTGTGCCACCTGGCATCGAGACGGCCGATCGCCCGTTGCTGATCAACCTTCGCGACAGCTGCCCCACCGGTCACTATCAGCGCGTGCTTGAAGTGGTCGCTGCCGATCCGGCCGAGCGCGACGGCTCGCGCGTGCGCTGGCGTGAATATCAACAGCTTGGCGTCGAGTTGCAAAAGTTCGACATGTAGCCCGCTCTGGCGCGGGCTACGCGGAGACCGTAAACAGGCCCTTAGTGCATTTCGTCGGTTTCCTGCGCCGTACAGGCGATGACCTTGGCCAGCGCTTCAGCCAGTTGCTCGCCGCTCAGCGGCTTGCGCAGAAATCCGTCCATGCCTGCCGCCTGCGCGCGCAGCTCATCTTCGCTGCCCGAGCGCGCCGTCACCGCAATGATCGGCATGCGCTGACCATCGTGTTCGCGCTGACGGATCAACCGGGCAATCTGGAAACCGTCCACACCCGGCAGATCCAGATCGAGCAGCGCCGCATCGAAGCTCGCGTGCGCCAATTCGGCCAATGCCGCCAGTCCATTGGCCACGTGAAAAATGCTGTGCCCCTGTTGCTCCAGGAGACCGGAGATCACCGCTGCAATGATCGTGTCGTCTTCGACCAGCAGCAGGTGATAGTTGCGATGCCCCGTGCCGACCGTTGCGGGCGGCGGCGTCACTGCAGCCGGTTCGGACAGCGGCAGTCGCACGCGGAATGTGCTGCCGTAACCCATCCTCGATTCCAGTTCGATGCTGCCGCCCATCATGTCCACCAGCTCGCGGCATATCGCCAGACCCAGGCCGCTACCGGCGCGGCGATGCGGCCCCTCTTCCTGCTCGAAGCGCTGGAACAGGCGCGCCTGACTGGCCTCGGGAATGCCTGGCCCGGTATCGCTGACGCTCAAAACCAGACCCTGCGCCGAACGCTCGGCGCACAACGTCACACTACCGCGCTCGGTGAATTTCAGCGCATTGTTCGCCAGATTCAGCAACACCTGTTTGATGCGCACCGCGTCACCGATCAAACGCGGCGGCAGATCATCAGCGACATCCAATACAAAACGGATGCCCTTCATATGCGCCAGACCTTGCTCCAGTTGGGTCACGTCCTCGACCAACTGGCGCGGATCGAACGGCACCGGCTCCAGCTCCAGCCGACCCGCCTCGATGCGGGCCAGATCCAGCGCGTCGTTAAGCAGCTTGAGCAACATGCCGCCGGAGCGCTGCATGGCTTTGGTGTAGTCGTGCTGCAACGGTGTGAGCGGCGTGGTCAACATCAGCTCGGCCATGCCCATCACGCCCGTCATCGGCGTGCGTATTTCATGGCTGAGCGTGGCCAGAAATTGTGTCTTCGCCGCACTCGCCGCTTCAGCCAGCTGCCGCTGCTGTTCAATCATCTGCATGCGATGCCGCTGCGCCAGACGCCGGCGCCAACTGCGAAGAATCAGCACCGCGATGATTATCGTCAGCAACGCATACGATACCCACGCCCACCAGCGATCCCAGGGTGGTGCCTGCACCGTGATCTGCAGCGGAATCGGCAGGCCACTCCAGGAACTGCTCTCGCCCGCACCCTGCACGTTCAAGGTGTATGTGCCTGCGGGTAACCCCGCAAAATCGCGCTCGCCGCGGCTATCCACGTCCACCCAGTCGGTATCGAAACCGCTCAGCTTGAAACGGTAATGGTTGCCTTTCGGGTTGATGAAAGAAGCCGCTCGCGCATCTACCCGCAGATCCCGATCGCGCCAGCCCAACGACACCGTGCGGCCGTCCAGCGGCATGACATAAACGTCGCCCCCCTTGCGCACGCTCACGCTGGTCAATGTGAGCGGCGGTGGCGGCGTAGCATTGTCTTGTGAGGTGAACTGTTCGGGCTGGAACATCATCATGCCGGCACTCACCACGGCGAATATCGTACCGTCGTTGGCCTTGTCGTTGCTCGTACTGATGAAGTCCGCATTCGACAAACCTTGCGATGGCCCGAACGATTCGAAACGGCGTGTCTGCGGATTGAATCGGAACAGGCCTGGATCGGCGAATATCCAAAGACGGCCAAGCCGATCCACTTGCAGGTCTCTCATATCGGCGACGAAAGGTTCGTGGGTTACATCGATACTCTCGTCACGTGTTGCCTCACCTTTGTCATAACGATAGTGATCGATTGCCGACGCGGTCGACAGCCAAAAACCCGTAGCGTCGAAAGCCACAATGGAAATGCTCTCTTTGGGCACACCGCGCACGAACGCCAGCCTATGCGTTGCGTTATCCATCCGCATCAAACCGCCGGCGTTGGCGTACCAGAGATGGTCCGAATAGAAATTGAGCTGCTGAGGCGTCAGAGTGTCGTCAGAAGACCCGGTGGCATTGGAAGTTTCGTGAAGCACCGGCGTGATGACGAACGTTTCCGGATTGATCGCAACAACGCCTTCATTCCAGGAACCCACATAAACTGTTCCATCATCGCCAATCGCGATTTGCACTGGTCGCCCCATGGGCGCGTCACCGGGTGGAATAGCCGTAAGTTTGCCGTGATCGAAAACATGCAATGCGCCTGGGCTGACGATCCAAAGGCGGCCGCGCAGATCTTCGGTCATGGCAATGATCTGCGTATGCATATCCTTGACGACGTGCGTCACCTGACCGGTGCTGACGTCCAGCTTGTCGATCCAGCCATCGTTGCCTCCCACCCAGAGCAGGCCATCGCGGGCAAGGTGCACCGCCGAAGCCACGATGCCGGTGAGGCTGCTGGGATCATCCGGGATATGGGTAAAGCGGGTGAAGCCGTCCCACGCCGGCGGCAGATACGCCACGCTGGATTGCTCGAAGGTGATCCACAGCCCGCCTTCGCGATCCAGCATGGTCTGCCAGATCCTGTTGCTGGGCAGTCCACCGGGCAGCAGCGGCTGGCCAGTGATCGACTGCAGCCGACCATCACCTTCGTCCAGAAACATGCCATTGACCGTGGCAATCCACAGCCAGCCATGCGCATCACGCGTGCTGCTCATCACACGCAATGAAGATAACGAATCCTGCGCAAACGGACGCGCCACGCCATCGGTGCCAATGATCAGCAGACCACCCTCTACCGCAACACGTACTTCGCGCTGACTGGCATCGCTGAGCCCGCCCTCGATACGCCAGACCTTGCCGATGTCACCGTGAAACGCGGGATCGATCGGCACGCGATGCAGCGTGCCGTTAGCGTCACGCAGATAGAGTCCACTTTCCGTACCGATCCACAACCGGCCATCGGACTCAGCCAGCAGGGCGCGAGTGGTGCCGAATGACGCGGCATGCTTGCCATCGACATCCAGCGGCAGATGATCGAAGCCGCGGCCATCCTTGCGCATGCGGTCGAGTCCCTCTCCGGTCGCCACCCATAATTCGCCGTCGGTGGTCTGCGTAATGCCCCACACTTCGTTGTCGGCAAGGCTGTTCGGGGTCGCGTCGTCATGCGCCCACTGCTGGAAGCGCTCCGTCTGTTGGTTGTAGACAATCAAACCCGTCGAGATGCCGCCGGCCCAGATCTTGTTGTCACTATCAACGTACAACGCATACGTAGTGTTGGCCGGCAGCGAGCGCGGATCATCTGCCGCGTTGCGAAACGTCTGGAAACTGACCCCGTCATAGCGCATCAACCCACCGGCCGAACCAAACCACATCAATCCATGATGATCCTGTGCCACCGCGTAGACCTGCCCCCGCAATACGCCGTCTTCTACACCGTAACGACGGAACTGCGGTGTCGCCAGAGGTTCCGGTGTGGGCGCTCTCACCATTGGCGCATTCAGCGCGGGCAGAGTTGAAATCGGCCAGGTTATCGCCGGCATGTGTGCCGCCGGCGCTGTCACAACCGGCGTGAGCGATTCGGCTTCCGCCCTGCCATTGACGACAGACATCAGCAAAATAAACGCGAAAACAACCTTTCGCAAAAACGATGCAGCCATGCGGAAATCCCCCGACCCTGGCTCATCATGCCAAAACCGGCCCACGGCAGCGAGCACAGCATTTGCGAGTGCCAGCGAAACAGTGCGTCCAGCCGCCGCATGCTGGCATGGCCAGGAAAGATCAGCCAGACTCTCTTTCATGCTCCGAACCCGAAAAATCCGCCGGCTGTTGCTATCTGCGGCGCTGCTGTGGGCGCCATTTGTGCTGCATGCAGCAAGTCATCGCTACCAATATGACTCCGTACACAGCCAGATCGTTTTCAGCATCGATCACAATGGCTACTCGCGGCCGTTTGGACGTCTGCATATTGCTCGTGGCTGGCTGCAGTTTGATCCGGACGACTGGAGCACGGCTTCCACCGAACTGGACATCGATCTGGCCAGTGTCGATATGGGCGACGCCGAGTGGAACACCGCCGTATGCAAACCGGCACTGCTCGACTGCGCGCACGATCGCTACGCCCATTTCGTCAGCACCAGCGCCGAGCGCAAGGACAATCAGCATGGCGTGCTGCACGGTCAGTTGACCCTTCATGGTGTTACCAAACCGGTCGACCTGGTGTTCACTTTCAACCGCGTGGCCCGGACCATCTACGGCCTGCATACCGTCGCGGGCTTTTCTGCCACCACCTCGCTGCAGCGAGAAACATACGGCATTAACGCCTTCGCCAACTCGATTGGCCACGATGTCGCCATCTGGATGGAGCTGGAAGCCATCCGCGGCGATGATGACAAGAATTCAGAGAAGGACAAGCCATGAGTCTGCGTAGCGATAATCGTCGTTGGGGTTCAGTGGCGCGGTTCTTCCACTGGATCACGGCGCTGGCCATTATCGGCAACGGCATCTTCGGCCTGCTGATGGATCTGGCACACGGACCCATGCAAAAGATCAACTGGCTGGCACTGCACAAGTCGATCGGCCTTACCGTACTCGCATTATTCCTGCTGCGTGTGCTGTGGCGATTGATCGATCGTCGCCCGCCGGATGAACCCGGACCGCACTGGCAGCAGCTCGCAGCACATGCCGTTCACGGCGTGCTGTATGTGCTGATCGTCGCCATCCCTCTCAGCGGCTGGTGGTTCAACTCCGTCAGTGGCAAGCCTCTGCAGTGGTTCAAGCTGTTCAACCTGCCGTCGCTGGCGGCCAAGAATGAAAACATCGCCGACACAGTGTTAGCCGTGCACGAATACCTGTTCTGGTTTCTGGTAGCCGTGCTGGTGGTGCATGTCGGCGCCGCGCTGAAGCACCACGTATTTGATAAAGATAATGTGCTGCGCCGGATGCTGCCGTTTGGCCGTCCACGCAGCGATCTCTAAATACTTCCGCTCGACAGGAGAACCTCGATGAAAGCTCTTTTATCCGCCCTACTCACACTGACTCTTGCATTGCCAGTTGCCGCGGGCGCCGCCGATTACACCGTGCAACCGACAGCCAGCACACTGGGCTTTGCCGGCACGTTCCAGGGTGCCGGATTCAACGGCACGTTCGGCAAATGGACTGCTGCGATCAGTTACGATGCCGCGCATCTCGCCACGTCAAAATTTGATGTGAATGTCGATCTGGTCAGCGCGAAAACCGGTGACAAGGATCGCGACACCGCCCTGCCCGGCGCCGACTTTTTCAATATTGCCAAGTTCCCGCAGGCGCATTTCGTCACCACCGGCTTCCGTCAGGTCGGCGCGCAGGTAATAGCCGACGGTAACCTCACCCTGCACGGTGTGACCAAGCCGGTGACACTGAACGTAACCTTCAAGCCGCAGGGCACCGGCGCTGTGCTGGACGTGGCCGGCACGGTGAAACGCCTGGACTTCGGTGTGGGCGGCGGCGATTACGCCGATACCTCGGTGATTGCGGCGGACGTCAAAGTCATCGCACATCTGCAGCTCGCCGCAAAATAACCCGCGATGAACCGGCGCTGGCGGCGAATGATAGAGCCGCTAGCGCAAGGCGCCGATAAACGCGCGCACGCGCGTCGCGTCAAACGGCCAGTCCAATTCGCGCCCATCGCGGTCATCGCGCAACACAGGCACCCGGGTACCGTAGCGCTGTGCCAGCAACGCGCTGTCGTCGACCCAAACGCTGTCGAAATCCGGCGCAGACGCCTCGGCCAGCACGGCCAGCGCCTGATCGCACAGATGACAATAATCGCGCTGGTAGAGGATCAGGTCGGACATGCGGCTGCGAATGGCTGACGGCGACGCGTAGAATAGCCGGTCATCTCCATCGATCAGTAGCGTAGCCATGGCCGTTAGCGTATTCGACCTGTTCAAGATCGGCATCGGGCCATCCTCCTCGCATACGGTCGGGCCGATGCGCGCTGCCGCCCGCTTTGCCGAACGCTGGCTGGGCGACAACGGCATGCTGGATCGTGTCACCCGCGTGCGCTGCGAGCTGTTCGGCTCACTGGCCATGACCGGCCGCGGCCATGGCACCGACAAAGCCGTGCTGCTGGGACTGGAAGGCGAACATCCCGATCGCGTTGATCCCGACCGCATCCCAGCGACGCTCGAGCGCATCCGCAGCACGCATCAATTGCTGCTGCTCGGCAAGAAAATGATCGCGTTCGAGGAAAAGCGCGATCTGGTGTTCAACAAACGCCAGAAGCTGCCGTTCCATACCAACGGCATGCGCTTTTCCGCTTACGACGCCGACGACAACGAACTGGCCAGCCGCGATTACTATTCGGTCGGTGGCGGCTTCGTGGTCAACAACGACGAGGCGGCGGAAGATCGCATCGTCGCTGACACCACGGAACAGCCCTACCCGTTTTCCACCGGCGATCAGATGCTGGCGCTGTGCAAAAAGCACAACCTCACCATCGCGCAGCTGACCATGGCCAACGAAAAAGTCTGGCGCAGCGAAGAAGAAATCTGCGCCGGCCTGATGACCATCTGGAAAGCGATGCAGGACTGCGTCGCACGCGGGCTGCGTTCGCCCGGCGTGCTGCCCGGCGGTTTGAAAGTATCGCGCCGCGCCCCTGCGATGGCCGCCGAACTGCGCGACCAGCCCGAAGCCGCGCTGCGCGATCCGCTGACCATCCTCGACTGGGTGAATCTCTACGCGCTGGCGGTGAACGAGGAAAACGCCGCCGGCGGCCGCGTCGTCACCGCGCCGACCAATGGGGCGGCGGGCATCGTGCCCGCGGTGCTGCATTATTACCAACGCTTCTGCCCGAAGGCGAACGACGACGGCGTGATCGACTTTCTGCTCACCGCCGCCGCCATCGGCATTCTCTACAAGGAAAACGCCTCGATCTCCGGCGCCGAAGTCGGTTGCCAGGGCGAGGTCGGCGTGGCCTGTTCGATGGCCGCCGGCGGACTCACCGCGGCACTTGGCGGCAATATGCTGCAAGTTGAGAGCGCCGCCGAGATCGGCATGGAACACAACCTCGGCCTCACTTGCGATCCGATCGGTGGCCTGGTGCAGATTCCCTGCATCGAACGCAACGCAATGGGTTCGGTCAAGGCCATCAACGCTAGCCGCATGGCCATGCGCAGCGACGGCAAGCACCACGTCTCGCTCGACAAGGTGATCAAGACGATGCGAGATACCGGACGCGACATGAAGGACAAGTACAAGGAAACGTCACGGGGCGGGTTGGCGGTGAATGTGATCGAGTGCTGAGGATCGCGTAGCGCAGCTACGTCGCAAGAGCCTACCCCACCCCAGCTCTCCCCTGTCAAGAGAGGAGAGAGCAAAATTTTCAGCTCCTCCCCCCGCACCCAAGAGGAGCTTGGGAGGCGCTGAACCCTTGCGACACACTCCCAGGAAATGCCTTAAAGCATCTCTCTCCGCTGTGACGCCCATACCTCACCGAACGTCTCCACGCCGCACCGCACCATGACATACCCAGGCTGACAGCCCGCGCCGCCCTCTGTCATGATCCGGGTCTTGTGCCGCTTCCAGAGCGGTCTATCGATTCAAACTGCGGGAGCTTGCATGTCCTCATCCAGCCCTATCCGACGCGATGTCGGCCCCTTCGCCCTGATGCTTACCGGCCTGGGTTCGATCATCGGCTCCGGCTGGCTGTTTGGCGCTTGGCGCGCAGCCGGATTGGCCGGACCCGGCGCGGTGTGGGCATGGGTGCTGGGCGCGGCGATCATCATGACCATCGCACTGACCTACGCGGAACTGGGCGCGATGTTTCCCGAGTCCGGCGGCATGGTGCGCTATAGCCACTACTCGCACGGCTCACTGGTCGGCTTCATCGGCGCCTGGGCGAACTGGATCGCGATCGTCTCGGTGATTCCGGTGGAAGCGGAGGCGTCGGTGCAGTACATGGCTTCGTGGCCGTTTGCATGGGCGCAGGCGCTGTACATCCATATGCCCGACGGACATGGCGAGCTGGCGCCGATCGGACTATGCATCGCCGCCGTGCTGGTAGTCATGTATTTCCTGCTCAACTTCTGGAGCGTGAAGCTGTTCGCGCACTCCAACACCGCGATCACCGTGTTCAAACTAGTGGTGCCCGCAGCGACCGGCCTGGCACTGATCGCCAGCGGTTTTCATCGCGAGAATTTTTCGGTGGGTATTCATGGCGGCGCCCATGCGCTGGACTTCCCCGCCATCCTCACGGCCGTCGCCACGGCAGGTATCGTTTTCAGCTTCAACGGCTTCCAAAGTCCGGTGAACCTGGCCGGCGAAGCGCGCAATCCGGGCAAGAGCATTCCGTTCGCGGTACTGGGCTCGATCGGGCTCGCCACCATCGTCTATGTGATTCTGCAGGTCGCGTATATCGGTGCGGTGCCGCAGGAAATGCTGGCCAAGGCCGGCTGGCATGGCATCGATTTCCGTTCGCCGTTCGCTGAGCTGGCGATCATCGTCAACCTGCACTGGCTGGCCATGCTGCTGTACGCCGATGCGTTCGTGAGCCCCAGCGGCACCGGCATGACCTACACCGCCACCACCGCACGCATGATCTACGGTATGGAGCGCAACGGCACCTTGCCGAAAATCCTGGGCCGCATCGATCCACGCTGGGGCGTACCGCGTCCGGCGATGTGGCTGAACCTGGTGGTGTCGTTCCTGTTCCTGTTTTTCTTCCGCGGCTGGGGCACGCTGGCGGCAGTGATCTCGGTGGCGACGGTCATCTCCTACCTCACCGGCCCGGTCAGCGTGATGACCCTGCGCCACACCGCACCGGACATGCATCGACCTTTCCGACTCACCGGCCTGCCCGTGCTCGCCGGTGTCGCTTTCATCATGGCCACCGAGTTGCTGTACTGGGCCAAGTGGCCGCTGACTGGCGAAATCATCCTTCTGATGGTCGTGGCACTGCCGGTGTATTTCTACTATCAGGCCAAGACCGGCTGGCACGATTTCGCGCGACAGATCAAAGGCGCCTGGTGGCTGATTGCTTACCTGCCCACCCTTGCCCTTGTCTCATGGGCCGGCAGCACCATCTTCGGCGGCAAGGGTTATCTCTCGTATGGCATCGACCTGGTCGTGGTCGCCGTGATCGGTCTGGTGTTCTACCTGTGGGGCGTAAAGTCGGGCTGGCGCACGCCGTCGATAGAAGCCGCATGCGAGGACGCGCATAACCGTCCGCATGACGAAGCTATGCCGCCCGCGTAACGGACCACTGAGCGACCAGTGACGATGTACGGTATCAAGCATTTCAGCGCCTTTATACTCGCCTGCGTCGCTCTCAATCTCACACCGGGTCTGGATACTTTTTACATCCTCGCGCGTAGTGGCCGCGAGGGACGAGCGGTCGGTGTTGGCGCGGCGCTCGGTATCAATGCCGGGTGCCTTGTTCACACGGTGGCCGCCGTGGTCGGTCTCTCGGCGCTGCTGATGACTTCGGCATTGGCCTTCGCCGTTCTCAAGTATATCGGTGCGGCGTATCTGTGCTGGATCGGCCTGCGCATGCTGCTGATACGACAGGCCAAGCCCAAGGCGACCGTCACACGCGGAAAGGGGTTTACCGCCGCATTTCGACAAGGCATGTTGACCAACGTGCTCAATCCGAAAGTCGCGCTGTTTTATCTCGCCTTTCTTCCGCCGTTCGTTTCCATGCAGGCGCCTCACGCTCGGTTTGGCTTGCTGCTGCTTGGCCTGAGTTTCATCGGCACAGGCCTCTGCTGGTCGATGGTGCTGGCGATGCTTGGTGCCGGCATCTACCGACTGCTTTCATCGCGACCCGATGTGGCCACATGGATGGATCGGATATGTGGCGGCGTACTGCTGGGTTTCGGCGTCAACCTTGCGCTGCGTCGTCAGCACTGAAAAACACGGGGGTTGGGCTGAGAAAAACGATGCCCCCTATCGATCGCAGCGTGCTGTTGGGTATCGCTTCGCTCCACCCAACCTACCAAAAGCACAATCGCGCTGGAACGGGGTCAGTGCAAGGCCAGCACATCCCCGAGCAGCGCCTGCGCGGTCACTTCCGGACCGGCCCCGGGCCCCTGAATGACCAGCGGCTGGGTGTTGTAGCGGGTGGTGGTGAGGGCGAACTGGTTGTCGGTGCCATAGAGGCGCGCGGCAGGATGGGTAACGGGGACTTCGGCGATGCCGACGCGCGCCTTGCCACGCTGGTTGAGACGGGCGAGGAAGCGCAGCACATTGCCGCGTGATTTGGCTTCCGCATGACGCGCGGCAAGCGGTTCGTCCAGCTCCGTCCGCCGAGCCAGAAATTGCTCGGCCGTTATCGCACGCAGCGGTTCGGGCACCAGGCTTTCCACCTGTACCTCATCGACGCCCAGGGCGAAGCCTGCATTGCGGGCAATGATCAGCAGCTTGCGGGCCACGTCGTCGCCGGAGAGATCGGAGCGTGGATCGGGCTCGGTATAGCCCAACCGGCGCGCTTCCAGCAGCAGGGTGGAAAACGGCTGGTTGCCGTCGTACTGATTGAACAGCCACGACAGCGAACCGGAGAACACGCCTTCCAGCGTCAACAGACTGTCGCCGCATTGACGCAAGCGACGCAATGTTGAGAGCACCGGCAAGCCCGCACCGACGGTCGCGGAATCGCCGTAACGCGCACCTTGCGCAGTCGCCGCTTGCAGTGCGCGCCAGCCCGACAAGTCGCCGCCGGCCAACGCCTTGTTGGCGGTAACCACGTGATAGCCGCGTGCCAGCCACTCTGCGTGGCGCGATGCCAATACGGTGTTCGCGGTGGCATCCACAATGACCTTGTGCAATACGCCGCTGGCATCCAGTGCGGCCAGCAACACCGCGTCATTGCGGATATCACCATCGTTGTTCAACTGCTCTCGCAGCGTACGGCTGGCGAGGCTTGCCGCATCCGTATGCTGCCGACGCGAGTTGGCGGCACCCACGAGACGAATGCTTGCCGCCGCCGGTGTGTTCAGCAGCTTCAGCAACGCACCACCGACCACACCGGTGCCGAGCAAAACGATGCCGGTCGTGGTGGCGGTTACAGCGGTTACCGCTGATTTCGATGCAGCGGCAGGCGCAACCACCACCGAACTCATGCGTGAATCCGACCGGCAGCGGCGGGACGTGCAGACTTTGCAGCCAGCGTTTGCGCGCGCTCCAGCGCCGCGTCGATATCGCGCAGCAGATCGTCGCCGTCCTCGATACCTATCGACAGGCGCAGCAGGCTGTCGGCAATACCGGCGGCATGACGCGCTTCGGGTGCCATTGACGAATGGGTCATCGAAGCAGGATGGGCGATCAGGCTTTCCACACCGCCGAGGGATTCGGCCAACGAAAAATATTCCAGGCCATCAACGAAGGCTTCGATCTGGCTCACGTCGCCTTCCAGCTCAAAGCTCAACATCGCACCGAAACCCTGCTGCTGGCGAGCGGCCAACGCGTGGCCGACATGGTTTTTCAGGCCGGGATAGTAGACTTTGCGGACCGCCGAATGGCCATCCAGATGCGTAGCGATACGTTCGGCGTTTTCCTGATGCTGGCGTAGTCGCACGGACAAGGTGCGCAGTCCACGGAGGGTGAGGTAGCTGTCAAACGGCGCACCGGTAAGGCCATTGCAGTTGGCCCACCATTTCAGTTGATCGTAAACCGCTGCGTCCTTCGCCACCGCCGCGCCACCGACCACATCGCTGTGACCGTTGATGTACTTGGTGGTGGAGTGAACCACCACGTCCGCGCCCAGCAGTAGTGGCTGCTGCAACGCCGGCGACAGAAAGGTGTTATCGACGACAAGTAGCGCACCGGCCGCATGCGTGGCTTGCGCTACATGGCGGATATCGGTGATGCGCAGCAAGGGATTGGACGGCGTCTCCACCCATACGAGCGCCGGCTTTTTGGCGAGGCCGGCAGCCAGCGCGGTGCTGTCGGTGAGATCGACGAATTCCAGCGTGAAACGACCCTTCTTGGCCCACGCATCGAGCAGCCGCCAGGTACCGCCGTAACAGTCGTGCGCGGCGAGCACGTGGCTGCCAGCCGGGACCAGTTCCAGCACCAGCGCCACCGCCGACATGCCGCTGGACGTGACTACCGCACCGGCGCCCTGCTCCAGCTCCGCCAGCGCATTGCCGAGCAAATCACGGGTCGGGTTGCCGCTGCGCGAATAGTCGTACACGCGCTTGCGACCGAGGCCCTCGAAACTGTAGTTGCTCGACAGATGCAGCGCCGGCACCACCGCGCCATGCTGGGTATCGGTTTCGATGCCGGCACGCACGGCTCGGGTACAGGGGGTGGACTTGCTCATGGGACTCTCCAGACCAATCGTTCGGATCAATACAAAGGGGATAAGAAAAATTTACGCCAGCGCGCTACGCAGCAGCGGCGCCAGCTGTTCGGACTCTTTGAGGAAGGCATCGTGGCCGTACGGCGAATCGACCACTTCCAGCGTGGCCGCACCATGCAGGCGGCTTTGCAGCTCACACAGATCGGACAACGGCACCAGCCTGTCGGACGGAAACCCAATCAGGGTGGAGCGCACAGGCACCAACTCGGGGGCCACATCATGCAGGTCGATCGACTCCGACAGGGCCAGGAAGCGGTCGGCGTCGAATCGCTCGACGAAGCGACGACCGGCATGCTCCAGATAATCCTCGACCGGGAAATGAAAGCGGCCATCGCGAAACTCCGGGCCACCGGCAAAGCGCTTACCGAATTCGGTGCTGCCGCGATATGTGGTCATCGCCAGCTGACGGGCCAGCGACAAGGCCTCGTCGACCTGACCGCTGGCCTGGCCCAGCCGCACGATGCCACGTTGCACGCTGCGCTGTGCGGTCGCCAGCGGATGCGGACGATGCGCGCCGGCCAACAGCACCAGCCGATCGACCGAGTGCGGATGACGTGCAGCAAAGGCCAGCCCCACCATCGCGCCGTAAGACGAACCGATGAAAGCATGTACCTGCGGAATAGCCAGCGCCTGCAGCAGTGCAGCCAGGGCGTCGGCCTGATCCTCGCTGGATACGGTGTTCGTGCCCAGCTCGGCAGGGGTCAGCCAGTCGATGGCCAGCACACGCCACTGGTTCAGATCGATCGCCGCACCAGCACCCACCAGGGCCTGCCACCAGCCCGGTGCCGCATCGCGATCCAGTCTCACCACGTCGCGATCGGCCGAAATGCCACCCTGCACGATCAGCGTCAGCGCATCCGGCGCACCGCTCCACGAATAACGCACGTCGACCTCGACCGGACCACTGCCATATTTCGGATTCAGCGTGAGCCGCCGCATGCTGCGCCGGACCGTCAAGCTGGGGCGATGACGCAACGGCGCCAAAATCGCAGCAATTGCCGCGTTGGTCGTTGTAGCAGCGATGGTTTCGGGCAAACAGGTCATCTGGTCTCTCCGGTCGGCATCGTCCTGCGAAGGGCCGGAGAGGTCGTCATGCATGGGATCGACAGCGAAAAGCTGCGAGACATGACGCCCATCTTCCGGATTGGCGCCAGATGGCGCTTCCGCAGGAATTAGCACCGTTGCGGAAACGCTCCGCAGGTTGCCCCGGCTTCAATGGGCCTGTCCCTCAGCCGGTCTCGATGAGTCAGTTGACAGTAAAGGTTGATCTTTTATTTGTCAATAGACGTCTAAACATCTAAACGTATAGACTTTTCAAATACTGAAAAACTTTTAACCATATGGTCGCAAGGACCACGCATGCGCCATCACCAAATTCAAACATCTCGCGAGTAAGCTCTTTCCTGCGCAAAGACCTCCTCAGCCATCCCCGCTCAGTCAACCGGAGAAACGCATGAGTCTGCAATTGGGCGAAATCGCCCCCGACTTCACCCTCCACTCGACCGAGGGAAAGATCCATTTTCATGAATACGTCGGCGACCACTGGGTGGTATTTTTTTCGCACCCGAAGGACTTCACGCCGGTGTGCACCACCGAGCTGGGCGCATTTGCCCGCCGCAAGAACGAGTTCGAAACGCGCAACACCAGGCTGCTCGGCCTGTCGGTCGATTCGGTCGAAGACCACAAGCGCTGGGCCAGGGATGTGGAAGACGTTGGTGGTACAGCCATCAACTACCCGCTGCTGGCCGACCCGGATTTGGAAGTCGCCAAGCTTTACGGCATGTTTCACCCCAAAGCCGATCCCAAGGTCACCGTGCGTTCGGTTTTCATCATCGACCCGAACAAAAAGGTGCGACTCACTCTTACCTACCCGCCGAGCGCCGGCCGCAATATCGACGAGATTCTGCGCGTGCTCGATTCCCTGCAGCTCACCGACGGTCGCAAGCTCACCACGCCGGTCGACTGGAAACCGGGGGATGACGTAATCATCGCGCCGTCGGTTTCGGACGAAGACGCCAAGACGCTGCACCCCGGCGGCTGGAAAACGCTGAAGTCGTATCTGCGACTGGTGCCGGCACCGAAGAACTGACACAAACCCTTTGCGAAACCTCCAGGGGCGGATGCTCGGGAATCGTAATGGCCCGCGACCGCCCCTTTTTAATGCACCATTCCTGCCTTACCCATCCATTCACGACATGATGCCATGAGCAGCCGACCCGACCTTGCCACCACCATCGGCCATACCCCGCTATTACGCCTGCGCCACGCCTCCGCGCTGACCGGCTGTGAAGTGCTGGCCAAGGCCGAGTTGATGAATCCAGGCGGCTCGATCAAGGACCGTACTGCGCTTGGCCTGCTGCAAGACGCCGAGCGGCGCGGACTGATCCGCGCCGGCGGCTTCATCGTGGAAGGCACTGCCGGCAACACCGGCATCGGATTGGGATTGCTCGGCGCCAGCTTGGGCTATCGCACCGTCATCTTCATGCCGGAAACGCAAAGTCGCGAAAAGATTGACGCGCTGCGGATCACCGGTGCCGAGGTTCGACTGGTACCCGCCGCGCCCTACAAGGACCCCAACCACTACGCGCACCAGGCGCGAGCCCATGCTGAAGCATTGAACGAAAGCGATGCGGGCAGCGCATGGTTTGCCAACCAGTTCGACAACACCGCCAACCGTGACTTCCACGAGGCCACCACTGGCATGGAAATATGGGAGCAAACGGAAGGCCATATCGACGGCTTCGTCTGTGCCTCCGGCACCGGCGGCACGCTGGCCGGTGTCGGCCGTGCCTTGAAGGCGCGCAACCCGGGCGTACGCATCGCTCTGGCCGACCCCACGGGCTCGGCGTTGGCCAATTACGTCAACACCGGCGAGCTGGTGGCCAGTGGCAATTCGATCAGCGAAGGCATTGGCTCCAGTCGCGTCACCGCCAACTTCGATGGCGCACCCATCGATCTGGCGTGGTCTATACCCGACGACGAATCGATTCCGCTATCGCACCAGTTGCTGCACGAGGAAGGCTGGTGTGTGGGCGGCTCCAGCGGCGTCAACGTGGCTGGCGCGATTCGCCTTGCGCGTGCGCTCGGTCCCGGCCATACCGTTGTCACCATCCTTTGCGATGCCGGTACGCGTTATCAGGCCAAACTGTTCAACCCTAGCTTTCTGCGCGAAAAAAATATTCCCGTGCCGCCGTGGCTGGATCAGGCGTTCCCAGGCTGAAGCGATCAGCGAGATCGTTTGCAACGTAGCCGACGGATATCTCCCTGCCCGGCGCTGCTGGTAACGTAGCGCCATGAGTTCTCAATCTGATCTATCAGCGTTGCATACCCGGTTACATAGCGAGGGCTTTGCTTTTCTCGGTGCCGAGACGATGGACGGCCTGCTTGATGATCCCCAGTCGTTGGACGACTGGGATGCATTCACCGAAAGCTGGAATGATCTGGCGCCCGATGCCTATCTCGCGGCCAAGGGCCGCAAACGTCGTCGCCGCCATGCGACATTCGAGATCACGGCCGACGGCGCCATCACACGCAATCCACAGCAGCCGCACGTGCAGACTCTGCAGAACAACAAGCTGCAGGGCGGCATCGAGCGCTGGTTCGTGCCGATTCGGCCAAAAATCGCCGATGGCGCCAGCTTTCGCCGCATCCTCCAGTTCAGCCACACACTGTTCGGTTCGCTGGCGCCACGCATTCCGCAGTGGCATGTCGAAGCGCATCAGTTCCGCATCGAGGCGAGCATCGGCGAGGCCGGCGAGCCCACACCCGAGGGCGTACATCGGGATGGCGTGGACTATGTGCTGGTGCTGCTGATTGATCGCACGAATATTGAAAGCGGCGTCACAACCATTCACGCCTGCAACGGTGAGCTGCTTGGCAGCTTTACCCTGACCCACCCACTGGATGCTGCGCTGGTCGACGATGCCAAAGTCAGCCACGGCGTTACCGCCGTCACTCCGTTCGATCCGGAGAAGTCAGCGCACCGCGACGTGTTGGTGGTGACTTTCAAAGCTGCCGCGTAGCATCACCGTCAGCCGATGATTAGCATCGATTATGACCAGCCGCGACACGGCCGTCACTGCCGATGAGTTAGTATGCAGGCCGTATTCCCTCGTCAGGCTTCCCCATGCCCCTCGATTCATTACATCGCAGGGACAACGCTGCCGAACCATCGTCGCCCGATGCAACCAACGAGCGGCTGAAGTTCAGCGGCGATAACAGCTTTCATCGCGAGCTGCGCCGTAGGGTGGATGCCGAATTCAAGCGCAACGGCACTCGTCAGCGCGACAGCCTGCAGATGTATCTGAAGACGGCAATCATTCTCACCACTTTCGCACTCAGCTATGTGGCACTGGTGTTTTTCGCGACAAATGGCTGGGCGGCAGTCGCCCTCAGCATCGTGCTTGGCGTAGCGATCGCGGGTATCGGTTTCAATGTGATGCATGACGGCGGCCATCAGGCCTATTCGGATCGACGATGGGTCAATCGACTGATGGCGCTGACGCTGGATATGGTCGGTGGGAGTTCATACATCTGGCAATGGAAGCACGCGCGATTCCACCACACCTGGGTCAATGTCGCCGGCCACGACAGTGACATCGATCTCGGCATTCTGGGACGGCTCTCGCCGCAGCATCCGTGGCGATCGTGGCACCGCTGGCAGCACGTTTATCTTTGGGTGCTGTATGGCGTTACAGCGATCCGCTGGCATCTGTACGGAGATTTCCGCGACATGATTACCGGCACCATCGGCGAGCGGCCATTCGAGCGACCGCGCGGCTGGGATCTGGCGGGTTTTGTGATCGGCAAAGGGGTGTTTTTCGGTCTCGCGTTTGCGCTGCCGATGATGCTCCATTCGATCGGCGCTGTGCTGCTGTTCTATACGATCACCTCGGCCGTCGCTGGCGTGTTGCTGGCGCTGGTGTTCCAGATGGCGCACGTCGTGGAAGAAGCCGACTTTCCGCTGCCAAACGAAACGAACCAGCGGATGGACACACCGTGGGCCATCCACCAGTTGGAAACCACGGTGGATTTCGCGCGCGACAACCGTGTGCTGAGCTGGTTGATCGGCGGTCTCAATTTCCAGATCGAGCACCATCTCTTTCCACGCATCTCGCACGTGCACTATCCCGTCGTCGCACGCGTGGTGGAAGCTACCTGCCGCGAGTTCGGCATGACCTACCGCACTCATCGCAGCTTTGCCGCTGGTATCGCCTCGCATTACCGCTGGCTGCGGCAACTGGGCCGACCGGTCGTCGTGACGATCATGACTCCAGTACCGTTGCTGGAGCCCGAGCCGCTGCCGCAGACCTGAGCCATACGCGTCTTCCATAGATGCGGTTCAAGGGTATGCGTGTGAAAGGCGCACTGCCAAGAAATTCACACGCAAAGAGCCTGCCGCCTGCGATGGTGTATTTGCAGTAGCCATGCCTTCGGTACGGTTTCACCTCCGGGCAGGTGCGTGCGCTGACATTTGCCGCTGTCCTTGACCTGTGGCTCCGCCACAAGCTTGGCATTCATAAAGGACAACTCATGAAAACGAAACTTGTCATGGCCATGTGCGCAGCTTTGCTGGCTTCCAGTGCAGCAATGGCAGCGCAGTCCGACGATCAAAGCGGCGGCACTGTTCAGACGACGAAAACCGTTACCACGACCGTGCAGCACGTCAACGGTGCAGACACCACCTGGTACAAGGAAGGCGGCGTAGTGCCTACCGAGTATCGCGACAATCGTTATGTCGTTCAGCACTGGCAGACCGAACACTTGAACGAACCCGCTCAAGGATCCCACTGGGTGCGTGGCGACAATGGTGACTACCTGCTGGTCGACGAAAGCAGCGGCGCGATTACCAGCATCATCCACCAGCACTGACTGACTCATCATGGGTACGGCTTCCCGCCGTACCCATGCAGACGGATCCATGGCTCTCATGGATCCGTTTTTTGTTGTGGCATTCAATCTGGCCGATAGCTTGAACTCGACGGCACAAAGCTACCCGTCAAGCGGGCAGCACGGCGATGAAGCCCCTCCCTGCTCCGCAGTCTGCATCCAGCCTCGTATTTTCCGATGGCGCTTTGCATTTGCGATCAACCGGGCCGACTGCGACACTGCCGTACGACGCTCCAACAGAGCGCCATGGGTCCAGCCATCCAAGGGGAACTACATGTCCATCGCCGGCAACCTCGTCGTCGTCATCATCGCGCTGCTTCACGTCTATTTCCTGGTGCTGGAAATGTTCCTGTGGACCAAGCCCGCCGGCCGCCGCGCGTTCGGCCTCACCGCGGAGTTCGCCGAGCAGTCGAAAACGCTTGCCGCCAATCAGGGGCTATACAACGGCTTCCTGGCCGCCGGGCTGATCTGGGGCCTGAGCCTCGGCATTGCCGGCTTCAACGTGAAAGTATTCTTTCTCGTCTGCGTGCTGGTGGCCGGCATCTTCGGAGGGCTCACGGCAAGCCGGAAAATTTTGTGGATTCAGGCACTCCCGGCGGTGATCGCACTGTTACTTTTATTCCTGGCCTGACCGTGTCTTTACGTCAGCAACTTTCACTGGGTTTTGAAGCAATGAATTCCACAACACTCGAGGCCGTCGGCAAACGGTACGACGCCACTCTTATGCAACATGCCCGCAGAAAAAGCTGGGCCGCGTTGTACGGCATCCGCGAGCGCATGCGTCCAGGTATCAGCGAGGACGAAGCCAAGGTCGAAGCGGCCGAGGTATTCCGCGAACTGGGCACGGAACGGCTTTGGCATCCGGTACTGATTCGCATCGGTGCGAACACGACCAAGACGTATCGAGAGAAATCTGATCCGACGGTACGACTCGGTGAGAACGATAGCTACTTTATCGACATCGGGCTGGTGTTCGACGGTCACGAGGGCGATGTAGGCGATACGTTTGTCACTGGTCACGCGCCAGAGCAGCGGGCCTGTGCGGAAGCGGCGCGCACGCTGTTTCACGAAGTCGCCGATGCGTGGCGCACGCAGGGCCTGAGTGGTCAGGCCTTGTACGCTTTTACCGACGAGCGCGCACAGGCACTGGGGTATCGACTCAATCATGCAGTCAAGGGCCATCGCGTCTGCGACTTTCCGCACGCGATCCACAAGGGTGGCGACCTTGGCGCGTTGGACTCGACACCATCCAGCGGACTGTGGATTCTGGAAATCCAGATCGCGCATCCGAGTGAACCATTTGGTGCGTTTTATGAAGATCTACTATGTCATGAGACGGGCACTCGTCATGCTCAATGAGCCATTTTTATGGGCTGTCCGTTGATCAGCATGCTAGCGACAGCCATGGAGACGCTATCCCCACGCTGGCATCGATTCTGGGTGACGCGGTGACGTCTTGATACCTGGTGGCGCTCTTTACATGTCTCATGAGCAGCCGGCGACATCGGCAGATTTCTGACAATCATCCCGGCCTGAAGCGTGAATGCGTGTTGCTGCAAGCATAGATTTTGATTCACTCGCCGCGCCATATTCTCCGATAGGTGCAAACCGAGAAGCTTGACTCATCATTGGTTATGGATGTATAGACGTCCATATGAAATTAATCGTGCAGCGCAACATCCCCTTTGGCTTTGCGGCCACGGGCTGTGCTGGCTTCGATTTCGCACGACGCGGTGGTAGCGGGCGATGTTTACGGAAGTAGCCACTTCCGTCCGCTCACTTCACTCCCACGTCATATTGCGAACAAACCCATGACCCTGACTCAGCTCCGCCACCTCGTCGCGATCGTTGATTGCGGACTCAATATCTCCCTCGCCGCCGAGCGGGTGCATGCCACCCAGCCAGGACTGAGCAAACATCTGCGGCATCTTGAGGAGGAGTTGGGCTTTTCGATGTTCAACCGGCGCGGACGCAATCTGGAAAGCCTCACGCACGTTGGTGGCCGGGTCCTCGAGAGCGCGCGCATGATCCTGGCTGAAGTGGACTCCATCCGCTCGGTGGTCGCTACCATGCACAGCGTTACGCGTACCATGCTGCGCATCGCCACGACGCATACCCAGGCGCGCTATGCGCTGCCTGCCACGATTGGCGCATTAAGTCAGCGCTACCCCAGCCTCAGCGTGCATCTACAGCCAACGGCGGACGCGCTGCTGATCGATGTGCTGGACAGCGACGGTGCCGACATCGCCATCGTCAGCACCTCGGGTGGCCCGCCGCAAACCAATGGCCTGGCGCTGCCAGCCTATCGCTGGCATCGGGTGGCGCTGGTACCGCGAGACCATGCCTTTGCCAAACTGTCGCGCCCATTGACGCTGGACGAACTGGCGAAGGTACCGCTGATCAGCTACGACTCGTCGCTAAAGCCGGATTCCTCGCTACGCCAGATTTTCGAGAAAGCCGGCCTGCACCCGCAGATCGCCATGACCGCCGGCGATGCCGACCTGATCAAAACCTACGTCAACGCCGGGCTTGGCGTGGGCATTCTGGCGGAGATGGCGCTGCTGCCGACAGACTCGGAACATCTGCATGCATTGCCAGCCGATCATCTTTTTCCGACCTGCACCACGTGGATCGTGCTTCGGCGTGAAAGCCCGTTGCGCGAACAGGCGCTCGAGTTTGTAGCGCAGTTCGCACCACATCTGGATCGTGCCCAAGTCGGCCAGGCACTCGGTAGCGGTATCGATCTGTCCAGCCAGTGGCCGGTAGCGCCGTACTGGCGGCATCCCGGATCGGAAACCGGTCAAGTGGTGCCGTTCCCTGCGAGAGGGGCGCATCGGTAAGTCTGGCGTCAATCGGCCCGGCATCACTCCGGCAAGGTCATGACGACCCGCTGACGCCGCGATTTCAACCGCCGAACGCCTCGCCATCGCAGGCCGAAAACCAGCCCCAGCGGGGCTCAAGCGGGTTTTGTGCGCCTTGAAACCGGGCGAATCACAAATCGGACCCGGAAACACGCTAAAATCAGGAGTTAGCCGCTGCCGACCTTCACGGTTGATGCCTTTCGGACCCGATTCGAGGCACACCATGTGAAGCGCGGCCGCAACGTGGGCAGCCTTGGGCGTCCCGCAGATCGACCCTTTAGCTTGTCCAACGATTACCCATCCAACCACGCTTGATATTTTCGGAACCCAGGTCATGGCCAGAAACAAACCACTCACCCTTTATCGCAACATCGGCATCATTGCGCATATCGATGCGGGCAAGACCACGACCACCGAGCGTGTTCTGTACTACACCGGCAAAAAGCATCAGATCGTCGACGTGCATGACACCAAGGACGGTAAGGGCTCGACCACGACGGATTATCTCGAGCAAGAGCGCAAGCGCGGTATCACCATCCAGTCGGCTGCCGTGTCGACCGAGTGGAAGGGTCACCAGATCAACGTGATCGACACCCCGGGACACGTGGACTTCACCATCGAAGTGAACCGTTCGCTGCGCGTGCTTGACGGCGCCGTGGTGGTCTTCGACGGCGTGGCCGGCGTGGAACCACAGACCGAAACCAACTGGCGCCTGGCCGACCAGTACAACGTGCCGCGCGTGTGCTACGTCAACAAGATGGACCGCATCGGCGCCAGCTTCGGCCATTGCGTCAAGGGCATTCGCGAGCGCCTCGGCGCACCGGCCCTGCTCTGCCAGATTCCATTGGGCAGCAGCGACGAGTTCTGCGGCATGGCCGACCTGGTCGCCAACGTGGCCTATATCTGGGCCTCGGACGACAAGGACAGCACCTGGGAAACCGTTTCCTTCGAGGAAGCCAAAGCCCGCCTGAAGTTCGGTTCCACCGTCGACAACGACTGGATCGATCAGCTGCCCAAGCTGCGCGAGGAAATGCTGGAAACCGCGCTGGCGATGGACGACGACGCGTTCGAGAAGCTGATCGAGACCGGTGAGCACGATCCGAAAAAGCTGAAGGAATGCATCCGCAAGGGTTGCGTCACCGGCAAGCTGGTACCGGTATTCTGCGGTTCGTCGTACAAGAACAAGGGCGTCCAGCAGCTGCTGGACGCCGTGGTCGACTACATGCCCTACCCGGGCGAGAACGGCGGTATCTCGATGGTCGACGAGGATGGCAACATCATCGGCGAGCAGGAAGTACGTGACGACGCACCGGCGCGCGCGCTGGCGTTCAAGGTCATCAACGACCAGTTCGGCACCCTGACCTTCTGCCGCGTCTACTCGGGCGTGATCAAGAAGGGCGACACCCTGCAAAACGTCACCCGCGGCAAGAAAGAGCGCGTGGGTCGCATCGTGGAAGTGCAGGCCAACGCGACCAAGGAAATCGACGAAGTGCGCGCCGGCGACATCTGCGCATTCGTCTCAATGAAGGACACCGAGACAGGCGACTCGCTGAGCGATCCGGCACACCCGGCGCTGCTGGAGCGCATGCGCTTCCCGGATCCCGTGATCAGCGTGTCGGTCGAGCCGAAGACCCGCAACGACGTCGACAAGATGTCCACCGCGCTCTACAAGATGGTCAAGGCCGATCCGTCTCTGCGCATGGAAGTGGACAAGGAAACCGGCCAGACCGTGCTCAAGGGCATGGGCGAGCTGCATCTGGAAATCACCCTCGACCGCATGCGCACCGAGCTAGGCGTGGATGCCAACATGGGCAAACCCAAGGTCAGCTTCCGTGAGGCGTTCGGCAAGACCGTCGAGCACACCTACACCCACAAGAAGCAGTCCGGCGGTTCGGGCCAGTTCGCCGAAGTGAAGATCATCTTCGAGCCAGGCGAGTCCGGCACGGGCGTGGTGTTCTCCGACGAAGTGGTCGGTGGCCGCATCCCGCGCGAATACATCCCGGCCGTGCAGCACGCGATCGAAGTCGAGTCGCGCCAGGGCCAGGTCGCCGGCTACGAAGTGCTGGACTTCAAGGCACGCCTGATCGACGGCAAGTACCACGACGTCGACTCCTCGGCACTGGCCTTTGAAATCGCCGGCCGCGCCTGCTTCCGTGAGGCGCAGAAGCTGTCCAAGCCGAAGCTGCTCGAGCCGATCATGAGCCTGGAAGTGGTCACCGAAGCGACCTACCTCGGCGACGTCATCGGCGATATCAACCGTCGTCGCGGCAGCATCTCCGACCAGGGCCACAAGGGTGTATCGGCCTTCGTCCAGGGCTTCGTGCCGCTGTCCGAAATGTTTGGCTACATCAACTTCCTGCGTTCGGCCACCAGCGGCCGCGGCACCTTCACCATGATTTTCGATCATTACGAAGAAGTGCCAGCCAGCATGGTCGAGAAGCTGATGGAGAAGGAAGCGAAGTAAGCTTCCGCCTTTTGGGTTCCTGATGAAAACACGAAGCCCGGGGAGCGATCCCCGGGCTTCGTGCTGTGCAGCGCCTTAAACCCGCAAAAGCCAAGCCAGAACGTGCGGCTCCCCTTGCGCGTCGCTGCGAGCCATGGGCATATACCCTTTTGGTTCTAAGCTTAGTCGATCTATTTCTTTGTGCCCCGCCCTATCCGGACCTACATTCGATAGCAGACGCGGCGAAGTCGCACATCGGTAGGGCTATAGCTAATGACCATCGTGCTCGAACACGGCTCCGTAACGGAATCATTCGAAACATCCCATTACGTCGATGCCACCCCGGTTGTTCCGCACCGCGACAGCGTGTCGCCACGGGAAGCTTGGCGCCTGTTTGCCACAGGCGCGGCGAAACTTGTCGACGTGCGCACCGCCGAAGAACGCCTCTTTGTGGGTCACGTACCGGATTCAATCCATATTGCCTGGGCAACAGGCACGCGACTCACGCGCAACCCGCGGTTCGTGCGCGAGCTCGAAGCCAAGACCGGCAAGCATGCCACCATATTGTTGCTCTGCCGCAGCGGCGCGCGATCGATAGCGGCGGCCGAAGCCGCCCGCGCAGCGGGCTTCGACGACGTGCGTGCCATTGAAGAAGGTTTCGAAGGCGAGCTGGACAAGCAAAATCATCGCGGCACGCGCAATGGCTGGCGCAGCGCGGGACTGCCTTGGATACAGAATTAAACGGGACCGCCAAACCCAAAAGGGCGCGAGGCGCCCGGCTCACATCGCTGTACCCAGGCACGAAAGCCGTGGTTTCGCCGCGGCTTTTTCTTAAAGTATGTGAGCGATCACGATACGGATGACGGCCAAGAAATCGGCTTCTGTCCGGACTAAATTTCGTTTGCCAATGACTGCATGGCGTGCTTAACATTGATCGGTACGCCGAATCATTCGCTACCCTCCGGAACCCGCCATGGCCGATAAAAAGACCCCGCAGCTCTCGCTCGGCGACGCCGGTGCGCGTCAGCTTGCAAACACGACCAAATCCGCGCCGAAACTCGAGATCATTTCGCCACGCTGGGTCACTCATCTGTTGCAGTGGCTGCCGGTCGAAGCGGGCGTGTACCGGCTCAACAAGGTCAAGAATCCGGAAAATGTGGACTTCGCCTGCGCCCGACGCGACGAGTCCGATCTGCCGGCAACCTTCGTCGACTACGATCCGAAGCCGCGCGAATACGTACTGAGCGCCTGCTCGACCGTACTCGAAGTGAACACGCGGATTGCCGATCTCTATTCGAGTCCGTTCGATCAGGTGAAGGAACAGTTGCGCCTCACGATCGAGACGATCAAGGAGAAGCAGGAAAACGAGCTGATCAATAACCCCGACTATGGCCTGCTTGCGAACGTCGCCGAATCGCAACGCGTGCAGACGCTGACCGGCGCGCCGACGCCGGATGATCTCGATGAACTCCTGACCAAAGTCTGGAAAGAGCCAGCGTTCTTCCTCACCCACCCGCTCGCGATCGCCGCGTTCGGCCGCGAATGCACGCGACGTGGCGTGCCGCCGCCGACTGTCAGCCTATTCGGTTCGCAGTTCATCACATGGCGCGGCATTCCGCTGATCCCGTCGGACAAGGTGCCGGTCGAGGATGGCAAGTCGAAGATCCTGCTGCTGCGCGTCGGCGACAAGCGCCAGGGCGTCGTCGGCCTGTTCCAGCCGGGTTTGCCGGGCGAACAGAGTCCGGGGTTGTCCGTGCGCTTCATGGGAATCGGCCGCAATGCGATCTCCTCGTATCTCGTCTCGCTGTATTGCTCGCTCGTTGTGCAGACCGACGATGCGCTCGCGGTGCTCGACAACGTCGAAATCGACAAGTATCACGAGTACGCACACACGTACGTGAGCTAGGCCTGCAGCGCTATCGGGACGGGTCACGCCGCGCTTGAGCGTGTGCGGGGCAAGGGAGAATGAGAGAATTTATGTCGATAAATGACCGGGTGATGACGCCGCACCGCGCACGCTCAAGCGTGGCCCTTGGGGTTGCCGCGTCCGGTCGCCATGCGGCCGCGCGCGGCTTGAACAGACAGCCAGCCTGTCGCAGCGCCTCGCACGACCACCTGACGACCGGACACGACAACGTGACCTGTCCCGATAGCGCTAGCAGGCCCTGACAATGGCCGCACCGACACCATCCATTCCGCTCTCGCCCGAATTGCCCGCCGGCTTGCCTGACACGCTGGAACTCGCGCGCTGGGCCGGCGAACTGTTCAACGCGTTGCCGAACGGCGCGCAGCATCAGGCGCTGACGCCGCCCGATCCAAACGGCATCACGACACCGCTGCCACACCAACTACCGACCAATATCGCGCCCGAGTCAGCGCAAAATGCGCAAGCGATCGCATCAGCTGCGCCAGCGCTCATTCCCGATGCGCAAGCCGGAAATGGCGTACCCGACTTTGCGGCAACGCGTCCGCACGGCTTCATCGGCAACCGCGGCGGCCATGCGCAAACGGTGCCGCAAGCTTATGCGGCGGCCCCCACGATCGACGTACCTGCGCCGCCGGCGACGGATCAGCCGTTCTACTTCCTAGCCGAGCCGCAGACGCCTGTGCTGCCGTCGTCTTCCACACCCGATCAGCGCCTTGGCTTGTCGGCATATGCTCTGCCGGGTCTTGACGATCTCGCGGGACTAATTCTCGCCGAGCCGCGCACGACCGATGCGCCGGTCACATCGACGTCGAATTTCTATTTTCTCGACGGTTCGCTCAGCCCGAACGCCACACCGTTCGGCGAAGTGCCGACGCAAGAGCCCGAGCACCGTGTCGCCTTCGACGTCAATACCGTGCGCCACGATTTTCCGATCCTCGCCGAGCGCGTCAACGGTCGCCCACTCGTCTGGTTCGACAACGCCGCGACGACGCACAAGCCGCAAGCGGTGATCGACCGTCTCGCTTATTTCTACGCACACGAGAACTCGAACATCCATCGCGCAGCGCATGAGCTCGCCGCACGCGCGACCGATGCATACGAAGATGCGCGTAAGAAAGTTGCGCGCTTCATCGGTGCCGGTTCGACCGACGAGATCATCTTCGTGCGCGGCGCCACCGAAGCGATCAACCTGATCGCCAAGACCTGGGGCAAGAAAAATGTCGGTGCGGGCGACGAGATCATCGTCTCCAACCTCGAACACCACGCCAACATCGTGCCGTGGCTGCAACTCGCGCAAGAAACGGGCGCGAAGCTGCGCGTGATTCCTGTCGACGATTCCGGGCAAGTGCTGCTCGGCGAATATCAACGATTGCTCTCGCCGCGCACCAAGCTTGTTTCGGTGACGCAAGTTTCCAACGCACTCGGCACCGTCGTGCCGGTCAAGGAGATCATCGATCTAGCCCATCGTGTGGGTGCGAAGGCGCTCGTCGACGGCGCGCAGTCGGTTTCGCATATGCGCGTCGACGTGCAGGCGCTCGACGCGGATTTCTTCGTCTTCTCCGGGCACAAGGTGTTCGCGCCGACCGGTATTGGCGTTGCTTATGGCAAGCGCGCCATTCTCGAGGATATGCCGGCCTGGCAAGGCGGCGGCAATATGATCAGCGATGTCACCTTCGAGCGCGCGCTGTTCCAGGGTCCGCCCTCTCGTTTCGAAGCCGGCACGGGCAACATCGCCGATGCGGCGGGTCTGGGCGCCGCGATCGACTATGTCGAACGCATCGGCATCGAGAACATCGCCGCGTACGAGCACGAACTACTCGACTACGCTACCGCGTTGCTCAAGGATATTCAGGGCCTGCGCCTGATCGGCACCGCGCAGGACAAGGCGAGCGTGCTTTCGTTCGTGCTCACCGGCTACGCGCCCGAAGAAGTCGGCAAGGCGCTCAACGAAGAAGGCATTGCCGTGCGCGCAGGCCATCATTGCGCGCAGCCCATTTTGCGCCGCTTCGGCCAGGAAGCCACCGTGCGCGCCTCGCTCGCGTTCTACAATACGCGCGAGGAAGTCGAACTGCTCGCTGCGGTGTTGCGCCGGCTGCGTACGGCGCGTCCGGTATAGCATCGATTGCGTGGGTTCGGATGCTTTGGCTACGCTCCTGCGTGGCCCGCAGACGGCATATCCATTGAGCATGGCGGCACCTTCACCATGATCTTCGATCATTACGAAGAAGTACCGGCCAGCATGGTCGAGAAGCTGAGGGAGAATGAAGCGATCCGGCCTAAAACACCGATTGCTTTACTGGCCAAGGCCGCGGTGTGTAACCACCGGGGCCTTGGCATATCCAGGGTGGGCTCCGTGCCGCTGGCACACCCCGTTGGTGATTGGCGTTCGGCCGCTTAAAAGCGCTTCCGCTGTACCTCCTGGCTGGGTATTTCAGCTCGCTGAGATACCCACAAACGCAAATTGATAACGTTATCATTTGATGTTAGTGTCGATCGCACTACGTCAGCGCAAGGGGTCGTCGGTGTATTTTCCGCACTGTTCCGCATACCACCCGTTCAGGGCTGCCGCCATGACGTCGCCGGGTTATCCTCTGGCCTTGGCGGGCCGCGCCGACGCAGACCGATGATCAGTCGCCGCGATGTGCTTCGACTGGCCACGATCGCCAGCACCGTAGCCCTGGCGGGGCCACGCCTGCTCCGGGCCGGTGCCGCAGAACGAGGCAGTGCCCGGCCACGAGCGGATCAACGCCGCTTTACCAGCCCTGCACTTGAGGCCACGATCCGCTCGGTCAAACGCGGCATCAGTGATACCAAGCTGGCATGGATGTTTGAAAACTGTCTGCCGAACACGTTGGACACCACCGTCCAGCCATCACTGGTCGACGGCAAGCCGGATACCTTCGTCGTCACCGGCGACATCGACGCCATGTGGTTGCGCGATTCCTGCTGCCAGTTGTGGCCATACCTTTCACTGGCCCGTGCGGATCCTGCGTTGGCGCAGTTGATCCAGGGCGCGATTCGCCGCCAGACCCGCTGCGTCCTGCTCGACCCGTATGCGAATGCTTTTCTGCGCGATACCAGCAGCCCGCCGCTGCCTTGGTCGGTCAATGACCGCCCTGCGCTGCAAGCCGGAGTCGGGGAGCGCAAATGGGAGCTCGACTCACTGTGCTACGTAATTCGGCTGGGCTATGGCTACTGGCAGGCTACCGGCGACACATCGCCGTTCGACAGCCAGTGGCTGGCTGCCATGCACAGCGTACTGCGCACACTACGCGAGCAGCAGCGCCAGCACGGGCCTGGCCCATATCACTTCCAGCGCCGCTCCGAGGTCCCCAGCGAGACTCTGGCACTGGCCGGCTACGGCAATCCGGCGCGATCGGTTGGCATGATCTACTCGATGTTTCGCCCCTCTGACGACGCCTGCATCTATCCCTTGTCGGTGCCATCCAACTTGTTCGCAGCGACCAGCCTGCGACAACTGGCGCGGATGGTGGGAGACATCAGCCATGACGCGACGCTGGCCAACCAATGCCAGACCCTGGCCAGCGAAGTGGCGCAGGCCACCCATCAGTATGGCCAACTGACGACACCTGCGGGCTTGGTATGGGCTTATGAAGTCGATGGCTACGGCAACCAGCTGTTCATGGACGATGCCAATGCCCCGGGCCTGCTCAGCTTGGCCTATCTGGGCTGCTGTGAACTGAATGATCCGATCTATCAGCGCAGCCGTGCACGCGTAAACAGCCAAGCCAATCCCTATTTCTTCACGGGCCGCGCGGCCCAGGGCATTGGTGGCCCGCACGAGGGGCTGCGCATGATCTGGCCGATGTCGATCATCATGCGGGCACTGACCAGCACCCGCGATGCCGAGATCCGGCAATGCCTGCTCTGGCTGCGCGATACCGATGCCGGCACCGGGTTCATGCATGAATCCTTCGACCAGGACGACCCCAGCCACTACACCCGACCCTGGTTTGCCTGGGCCAACAGTCTGTTCGGCGAGCTGATTCTGAAACTGGCCCGCGAACGGCCGCGCCTGCTCGCCTCGCTGTAGACCTTCCCCAGATCCACCCCTAGAGATTCGCCACGCATGATCAGCCGCCGCCGTTTCTTGCAACACGCCCTGCTGGCCAGCAGCTTGCCGCTGGCCATCCAGCGTTCACTGGCCCAGACCGCCAGCTCGTTCACCGCGCCGCCCCTCCTGGCGCAGACCAAGTGCACCCAACATGTGGATGTCTTTATTGGCACTGGCGGGCATGGACATACCTTTCCTGGCGCCACGGTGCCCTTCGGCATGGTTCAGCTGAGTCCGGATACCTATAACGCCATCTGGGATTCCAGCTCGGGCTACCACGGCGGCGATGGCTCGATCATGGGGTTTTCGCATACCCATCTGAGCGGCACCGGCGTCGGAGACATGCTGGATGTGCTGGTGATGCCTGGCGTCGGATCTGTGCAGACCAAGCCAGGCGACCCCACCCCGGCGATCCAGCTGTATCACTCGCGTTTCGATGCCGTGCATGAGAACGCCGCCGCGCCGCGGACCGCGCCGGTCTATGGCCATACCCCCGGCTACCGGGCCGCATTCACCCGCGCCGACGAGATGGCCGAACCTGGCTACTACCGGGTGCATTTGCGCGACCGCCAAGTGACCGCCGAACTGACCGCCACCCGCCGGGTGGGGCTGCACCGCTACACCTTCCCCGCCAGTGCCCACAGCCACCTGCTGGTGGATCTGCAACATGGCATGCAGGACAACCCTGACGTACCGACCCGCATCATCGATAGTCAGCTGAAGATCGTTGGCAACGATACTTTGCTCGGCGGCCGCCGGGTCGATGAATGGGCCTCCGGACGGCATATCTATTTCGCCATGCAGGTATCGCGCCCCTTCACCCGCCATCAGCTGTTCACCACAGAGCAGCCGCAGGGCAGCGATGCTACCCAGGCCCAGTCCAAATCGATCCAGTGCGCCCTGCATTTCGATACCCATGCGGGCGAGACCATCGTGGTCAAAGTAGGCATTTCCGCCGTCAGCCCTGAAGGTGCCTTGCGCAATCTCGACAGCGAACTACCGGGCTGGGATTTCGACACCACCCGTCAGGCCGCACTCCAGGCATGGGAGCGCGAACTGAGCAAGATCCAGGTCCAACTCGCCGACGAGCGCCATCGCCGGATGTTCTATACCGCGATGTATCACAGCCTGATCGTGCCGACCCTGTTCTCCGATGTCGATGGCCAGTATCGAGGCATGGATCTGGCCATCCATCAACTGCCGCAAGGCGCCGAGAATTACACCGAATTCTCGCTCTGGGACATTTATCGCGCCGAGATGCCACTGTTGACCCTGATCCAGCCGGAGCGAGTGCCGGACCTAGCCAACTCCTTGATCCGGATGGCCGAACAAAGCCCAGCTGGAGTGCCGGTATGGCCGCTGCAAGGACACGAAACCGGCTGCATGATCGGCTACCACTCGGCGGTCGTGCTGGCTGAGGCGCAGGCCAAGAAATTCGACGGCATCGACTTTGCCAAAGCGTGGCCGTTATGGCGCAAGCGTGCCATGGATGATGCCTATGAAGGACTCGATCTATATCGCCAGCAGGGTTATGTCCCTGCCGACAAGGAAGCAGAATCGGCCAGCAAAACGCTTGAATACGCCTACGATGACTGGGCCATGGCGCAGCTGGCCAAAACGGCCGGTGCCGATGACGACCATCAACGGCTGCTGGCGCGTTCACGTAACTACCAACACGTTTTCGATCCGGCCGACAACTTCGTCAAGCCTCGACTTGCCGATGGCCAGTGGGCCGCCCCATTCGATCCGCGGGCCATGGGACATTCCAGCCAGTGGCGTGATTTCACTGAATCCAACGCCTGGCAGGCGACCTTCCTGAACCAGCACGACATCTATCACTACATGGCTATGTTCGGCAGTGAGCAGGCCTTTGTCGACAAGCTCGACCAGCTGTTCAGCATCAGCTCGCAACTGCCGGCGGATGCGCCGCCCGATATCGCCGGCATGGTGGGTCAGTACGCCCATGGCAACGAACCCAGCCACCACGTGAGCTATCTCTATGCCTACGCCGGCCAGCCCTGGAAAACCCAGGCGCGTGTGCGAAGCCTGCTAGAGACCATGTATGACGACAAACCCGATGGCGAAGCGGGCAACGACGATTGCGGGCAGATCTCCGCATGGTTGATCCTCAGCGCGCTCGGCTTTTACCCGGTGGACCCGGTGAGCGGCGATTATGTGTTCGGCAGTCCGCAGGTATCGCGTGCACTGATCACCCTGCAAGGTGGGCGGCAACTGCTGATCGAAGCCCATGGCAACAGCAGCAGGAATGTATACGTCCAGTCAGTACGACTGAATGGCCGCGCATATCCGCACAACTGGATCAGCCACGCCACCCTGGTCCAAGGCGGGCATCTCGAATTCGAGATGGGCGCGCAACCCAACCACGCCTTCGGCAGCGATCCGGCACATCGCCCGCCATCGTTCGGGCAAACAGCCGTCTGAAATTATGCCAGCGGTTGGGCTGGACGACTCCAGCGCCAGCCTAACCGCTACGGCAGCCCGATCGCCGCATCCCGTCAGAGTGCCGAACCCGCCTCTGCCGGCAGCGGCTGGCTCAGTTCGATCCGGTAGGCATAGGCATGCAGTCCCGCCGGCTGGGCGGGAAGCTGCAGATGCAAGCCTTGTTGATCCTGGTTGAAAGCAAGCTTGCGATGGCCATCCAGCAAGGTCACCGTCCGCACCGGGAGGCTCGCCGGCAGCGAAGCAATCAAGGCCTTGCGATCATCAGGCCAACCCAGTTCGATCGCATACAACACGCCGGCATGCGTCGTAAAACGGAAGTCCTGGGCCGTATACGGCTTGGTCTTGGTGTCCTGCATCGAGCCCGTTGCCACCTTGGTCGGGCCTTCGCCAAAATGGGTCCAGGGCCGGCTGGCATAGATCGCCTCGCCATTCGCCCGCAGCCACTGCCCAAGCGCCAGCAAGATCGAGCGCGCCTCGGGCGGAATGCTACCGTCCGCCTTGGGTCCGATATTCAACAGCAAGTTGCCATTCTTGCTGACCACATCAATCAGCAGGTGGGCGATGACATCCGGGCTCTTGTAGATGTCGCCTTCGGCATAACCCCAGGAATCATCGCTGACCGAGGTTTCGGTCTGCCAGGGCTGGCGACGGATATCACCCAACTCACCGCGCTCGATATTGAGTGTGGCGGCACCATCGGGCAGCGCATCGGATTTGTAGTTCAGCACCACCTGCTGCCCACGTGCCGCCGCCTGGTCGTAGTAAAAAGCCGTCAACCGGGTCAGCTGATTGCGAAAACTGGCCTGGCCGATCCACCAGTCGAAGTACAGCAGGTCGGGGTGATAGTCCTGCACAAATTCCGCTGTGCGTGCCAGCCAGTCATCCAGAAATGCCTGTGATACCACGGTTCCGTCGACATCTTTGCCATCGGCCTTGAACGTGCGCATGGCGTGCGCCGGCCCGTACAACGCGGCATAACGCGGATCGTTCACATCCGAATTGAAGCTGCGGCCGTATTCATAGAACCAGTCATGCTCGGCACGATGCGACGACAGGCCCAGATACATCCCCTGCGCCCGAATCGACTTGACCAATGCTCCGATCACATCGCGGTGCGGGCCCATTTTGGCCGCCGTCCAGTCGCTGAGTCTGGAGTCATACATCGCGAAACCATCGTGATGCTCGGCTACCGGCACCACATAACGGGCACCCGCCTGTTTGAACAAACGTGCCCAGGCATCGGGATCGAAGTGTTCTGCCTTGAACAGCGGAATCAGATCCTTGTAGCCTTTTTCCGGCATCGCGCCGTAATGGGCCAGCTGATAGCGGTAGCGATCCGAATTCTCGCCGGTCCGCTCATACATATGCCGTGGATACCACTCTCCCTTGAATGCCGGCACCGAATACACCCCCCAATGGACGAAGATGCCGAACTTGGCATCGCGGTACCACAAGGGCGTCGTGTAATGGACCAAGCTGGCCCAATCGGGTTCGAACGGTCCTTGCGCAACGGCAGCATCGACCTGCTTCAGGATCGCCGTACGAACACCGTCGAATTTGCTATTGGCGGCTATCCACTGCCGTTCAATGGTGGCGGCATCGGGCGGCGTTACGCTGGCAGCACTGGCCGGATCCGCGGCAAATGCCTGCGCCGGGACGATGCATGTCAAGCCGACCAAAGCCAACCACAAGACAGCCAATCTGGCATTTGAACGGATGCTCATCAGATCTCCTTGCCACCAACCGATCGGTCGGCGACTGCACGTGGTCATCGCCTAAAGCGGATCACCGGGAAACAAAGAATGACCAGGCCCATATTGCAATTTCTTGATACTTGGCCTGAGTGAGGGGTAATCCAACGGCCTGCCCATGCTGTCGTAGGCCGTCCCACTCCAGAACAACTGACCCGCGGCAGGGATGGCGTCTTTCAGCAAATCGTGAATCGTGTCGGCGTAGCTGTAATCGCGCTGCCCCTGGTCATTCCACACGCTGATCTGACCACCACTCAGTCTGGCCGCCGTGTCCGCTGCCACAGGCAGATGACTGGCCCAGCCGGCATACAGCTGATCGCCACGCAGCCCGTCGGGATGGAAGTAGGCTGGCCCGAAAGGCACGATGTACCAATCGCCATAGGACTCCGTCCATTCGAAGCCGAGCTTGCCCCAGTCGATGCTCGACTCGCTGCCCCAATTGATCCAGCGCTGGATCCGAAAGGATTTATCCAGTCCAGCCGCAAAGCTGGCGTCGCCCCATACCTCGACCTGTTTGCCCTGCCGTTGCAGATAGCGCCCTAGCTGATTGATGTAGCTGATCTGGCTGGCCACGCTGATGCCGCCCTTGTTCACATTGACCTCGTCGCCACCGATATGAATCAGCGGCGAGTGGAACCACGGCAAAAACTCGGCAAAAACCGCTTCCACATAGCTCAGCGTTTGCGGTCGGGTCGGGTCCAGCGTGCCCCCGGGCGGCGAATCACCGGCATAGCCCCATTGAGGCTGTGCTGCGACCAGTGCACCCGCATGACCCGGGGTATCGATTTCCGGCACGATAGTGACGGCGTTGGCGGCCGCTACAGCCTCCAGCTCGTCCCAGTCCTGGCGCGTGTAATACAGGCCATCTGCCGGAATCAGCCCGCGGAATTCCGGGCGATCACTCTTCAGCCGGAAAGCCCGAATCTGCCAGGCATCGCCCGCTTGATTTTTCACCTGATCATTCAGATGCAGATGCAAGGTATTGAGCTTGTACCAGCCCATGAAGCGCAGATACGCCTCCAGAAAACGCTTGTCGGCGAATTTTCGGCCCACGTCAAACATCACCGAGCGCTCGCGATAGCGCGGTGTGTCCACCACGGCACCCTTGGGAAGGGTTGCGGCCCGACCGCTTGCACGCCCCTGGACAACGAGCATCTGCAGTATCGTACGCGTGGCATAGAAGGCACCGGCCAAGGTATGCGCCCGGATCTGAATCGAGTCGCCCAGATCAAGCGCATATCCCTCATCGCCGAACGCGCCGGATCCCGTAGCGTTTGCAGCCACCAGCCGCAAGACGATATCGCCAGGCCTACTTCCCGTACCTGAGCGAACCCGCAGCGGCTGCCCGGTCAGCTGACCAATTTCATCAGCAAGTCGCCGGCCGAGCACGTGCAGCGGCTGACCCCCAGCTGGATCTACCCAGACGATACTGGCTGGATGCCAGCGCCAATATCCATCGCCGCCATGCCAATGCTGCAGGCTGGGAATCACCAGCGGAGCAGGATTCGATGCCGCAATGGCCACACCGACATTCGCGACCATGCCGATCAGCAGCATCACCCACGCGGCACACGTCCACCAACTACCTCGACCCAAGCCCGAGCGGCCGCCCGATATCATGGATACCATGGCGAGCCATCCAGTCGGGCAAGGCTATCCAGCCGATGCGGCTGGCTGCCCATGCTGCACGGCGCACCTGCGCTGCCAAGCGAGGCGTCAAACAACGGCACCACACATGGCGTACCCGGTGGCTGGACCAAGGCCGGGTCGACCATGGCCACACCAGGGTCCGTTATCGTGCTGGCATCGACGGCCGATGCCACCAAGGCAGACGACCATTCCGGCGCGATCGACCAACCGATCGCCAGCACCGTCGTCCGCAAAAATTTATCCATGCAGGCCATGGGTGCTCCTCTTGCAAACTGCCCAGCCCAGGCGACAGCTTGCGGCCACTTCGTGGCCCAGCGTGCGCCGGCTCGGCATGAAATAGCGGCTGCATTCAGCCTGGATCTGACCTGTCGGCATGTCTACAGACTGGCGTGCCGCCATCGGCCAAAGCGGCGAGCCCGGCGCTGACCGGGCTCGCCCTGCTCCACATGGATCAGTCGAGCTTGTAATCAAACGTCAGGAAAAGTTCGCGACCGTTGTATTCACTGGCGGTCTGCCCCGTCGTGACGAACTCGAAGCCACCGGCGTAGTACGGGATCGAAGAGACCTTGTTGAAGATGTTGGACACGGTGAACTTCAACTTGGTATCCGGGTTGATCTGCCAGCCGATCGAGGTGTTCCAGGTGATCCACACCGGCGTCCTGCCCAAGTACATGGTGTCGGCAACGTCCGTCGGGGTGCCATTGAGTGTCACCTGGCAAACACCGGTAGGAATCGACTCGCTGCCATTGGACACAGTAACCATGCTCGGCTGGATGCCATTGGGCAGCACATTGCAGCCTTGATAGTTTTGGGCGCGCATGCTGCCATCGCGCACGCCGGAGATCGACACGTTCCAGTTGCCCTTGCTCCAGTCGCCGATCCACGTGACCCTGCTCGCCACATTCTGATAGCGGGTGTTTTGCAGCGGGTCGGAAGCCAGCACACGCTGCTTGTACGCGAGGTTGTCGGTGTAGTTGATGCCCGCGCGGAAGTCACCGTGATCCTCGGTGTGCAGCTTGTAGTCCAGCGAGGCATCGATGCCGCTCACATAAAGCGAAGCTTCGTTGATCGGGCCGGACTCCACCGAGGTGATCTGGCCAGCCGCATTGCGCTGAACCATCTGGGTCACCATGCTGCAATATGCCGAACCCGGCACGTGCGCCGTATACGGTGACAAACTGGATGTACCGTTAGCCTGCACGCCGGTAAGGCAGCCAGCCTCGTCGATCAGCACCTGGCTTTGGCTGAGGTACTGGATGGCGTTGTCTACGCCCATGTGCCAGTAGTCGGTAGACAGCGAGAGGCCCTCCACGCCCGGCACCTGCCACACGAAACCGTAGGTCCAGGAGTGGCCGGTCTGCGGCAGCAACAAGCGGCTGCCGCCCGTGATCAGGTTGTAGTACTGCGAGGGGGAGCGCTGCACCAGGTTGCACCACGTGCTGTTGGTCTGGCCGGCCTTGATGGCGTCGATGCACTGCAAGGGGTCGATGTAATTACCCTGCGGCTCAGTGGAGCCGGTCTGATAGACCGCCTGCATGTCCGGCGCCTTGAAGTTGGTGCCGTAGCTGCCGCGAACCAGCAGACTTTCGATCGGGCGCCACTCGAGGCCGGAGCCCCAGGTACGGGCCACGTCGGCGCGGCTGGCGTCGTTGTACTTGTCCAGACGACCGGAGATGGTCCAGGTCACCGTATCCAGCACCGGCACGCGGAACTCGGTGCCGAACGAAAAGCGCTGGCGGGTGCCGCCACCGGTGTTGTACTCCTCAAACGGGTTCATGAACGTCGCGGCATTGGCGCCACGCGGATCGGGCGACAACAGGAAGCCGTTGTGCGCAGCTTCGAGCACCGCCGCCCAACCCACCGACTCTTTCACCCACGGGAACTGGAACAGGTCGCCGTTGATGCGGAACTGCGCCTGGTCCAGCCACGACGACGAGGTGTTCTCACCATTGGCCGCAAACTGGCTGTATTGCTGCGGCGTGATGGGGTTCCACCACTGCTGCCAGTTCATCGCGTAAATGGGCAAGCCGGCGCTGGTGGTGCCCAATTGCTTGCCGAGGAAGAAGTTGTCCAGGGCCTCACCATCGTAGGCCGTGAAGTCCTCGCGCACGGTGTACTTCTGGGTGTTGAGGTTCAAATCCCAATTGAAGTTGCCATCGAACATGGTGCCGCGCAGGCCGGCCTGGAGATTCCAGTTCTGCTCGCGGTCGTGGGTATTGGTCGCCGTGCCGATTTCCTGCTCGGTCAACTGGCGAACGGCCTGACTGATGACCTGCCCTGTGGTCTGGTCATAGAACTGGCCGGTGCCGAATGCGTTTATCTGGGTGTTGGAGTACCCCACCGTGTCATACAGGGCCGCCGAGCCGTAAAGCTGCAAACCGTCGCTGAAGTCGTACTCGCCAGACACGTAACCGTTGTTGCTGCGGCTGCCCGGGGTCAGCACCCAGTTCTGGAACAGGGCGGGCTGCGAACAGTAGTAACCGTTGTTGGTCACGCTGGCGATCTGGGTGCCATTGGTGGTGACGGTATGCGACTGGCTCAACTGCGAGTTGGTGAACTTCGAGCAGGTGCCCGTCGGCGGCGTGAGGTACTGGCCGTTGCCGTTCATCGCGGAGAGGGCGATGGCGCCAGATGCGTCGTACTGGTAGCCGAACATGCGGTCAGCCGGTCCCCAGGCACCGTATCCCGCATCGGACACCGAGTCTTGATACGGGCGATCACTACCCCACAACGCCGTGCGATTGGACTTCTCCGCATTGTAGAGGATGTGCCAATTGTCACCGGACTTGCCACCGAAGAAGTTGACGTCGCCATACGCGCGGCCACCGCGCGTGGCGCCACCGCCGGTCACCTGCAGCTCGTCACCCTGATAGTTCTTCTTCAGGATCACGTTGACCACGCCCGCCACCGCGTCCGAACCGTAGATCGACGAGGCACCGGAGGCCAGGATCTCGACATGGTCGATCATGCCGGTAGGCAGGTTGTTGTAGTTCTGGAAGTTGCTCTGCGCGCTCAGCGGCTGCGGGTAGTCCACCACGCGATGGCCGTCGATCATCAGCAGGCTGAAGCCAGGACCCAGTCCGCGCAGGTTGACCGAGCGCGCATTGACCGAGGTGGAACCCCAAGCGGCCGGGTCCTGTGTCTGCTGGCCCACCTGCGGCAGCGAATCCAGGAATTCCCACAGCGTGGTGAAACCCTGCTGCTTGATCTGCTCGCCGCTGACGCTGACCACGGGAGCCGGCCCCTCGATTTCCACGCGCGGGATCATCGAACCGGTGACTGTGACCGTACTCAGTGCAACCGCCTTCTTTTTCGCCGCATTGGCTGACTCGGCAGACTGACTGCTGCTGGCAGGCGTATTTTGTGGTGTGGCCTGGGCGTCGTTCGACGACGAGGCGACTGCTTGCGCATAAACATGCGGAGCGCAAAGCGCTAGCGCCAATGCGCTGGCGAGTGCACTGCGACAACAACGGATATTGTTCATAAGTTAGACCCCTCTCGCGAAACCCCATAATGTGTTTGCTGACACCGATTCTCGAATCGGCACAGCCGCTTTGACACCGCCACCAAGCTGACGACACTGCCGTTTGTCCCTCACCGCATGCCCCTTATTGCATGCCCTTTACCAGCTGCCGTTCATCCGCCCATCGGCGCAGATAGCGACAGCACACTCGACGCGATCCCCCGTCGAGACTTCCTAGGTCATCGCGCCTCCCGCGATGCGCCCACAACTAAACTCTTGTCCGTACCTAGCAGCTCGATGCGGCACGCGTAGACCGGCACGCCCGCCGGCTGTGCCTGCAAATGGAGATGCAGACCGTCGGCCTGCTGGCTGAAACTCACGGCCGTGGTATTGGTCAGCAAGTAGGGACCGTCGATCGGCTGCAAGCGCAGCAGATCCATTCGTACGGACCCAGATAGCTGTGCCGGCAGCCACTGCAAGGTAGGCGTCAGTGCCTGCGCCGTCGGTGTGGTCCGACGGAACTGCCAACCCGTATCCAGTGACTGCTCTACCGGCTCACCGGCCAGGCAATAGCGCAATGGCAGAACCGCTAGCAGCAGTCCCGTCCATAACCTAGATTGCAGGGCGTTGTTCCACATGAGGCGGGATCAGTGATGCACAACCGGGAGCTCGTCCCAGATTGCGGGATCTTCCGCGCCCAACACCCACGAACAGAAACCCTGCAGATCATCCTTGCCAACCAGCGCGTAGCGCTCCTTGAAGCTGCGCGCATCGGGCATGAAAACCCATTCACGCAGATCATCGCGGTAGAAGTAATACCAGGACTCGTGTTCGTAGGCATCCCACTGAATGTCCGCTTGATGCGCCTGCGCCAACGGCAGCGATTCGTCGTAATCGATGTAGTCGCCCGAGATATTCGGCCGCTCCTTGCCCGTGCCAGCATCGACCGGATCACCGGCGTACCAGTGGTAGCCATACAGGGGAATACCCAGCGACAACTTATTCTTGGGCACATATTTCAGCGCGTAGTCGAGCTGCTTCTGCACCCAGGGCATGCCGTCCACCGGACCTGGCGTGGTCCAGCGGGTGTTCTGGTCGTAGGTCATCAGGCAGATCAGATCCATCACCTTGGCCAGTGCCGGCACATCGAATACACCGCGCCACTCGCTCCACATCCAGGTGCCGAACGCCGTGCTGCCGGTGAAGTAACCCGGTGCATTCGGCACCACCGCAATGCTCAGCTTGAGTCCGGCGCGATGCAGTGCCGCCGCGGTCTCGCTCGCCAGTCGGGTCAGCGCATCACGATCGGTATAGTCGATATCCTCAAAATCGAACTGAAAACCGCTATAGCCTTCTTGATGGCCGATTCGGATCAGCGCAGCGATCAGCGCCTGGCGCGCGTCCGCATCACCCAGCAGGGCGTGAAACCCTGCCTTGCCGGCATTCGCCGAAATAATCGGCATGAGCTCAACGCCCTTGCTTCGAGCCTGCTGCATCACGGTGGCGTCGGGTGTCCCCTGCACCAGCCCCTTCGCATCCACGCCGTACCAGGTAGGCACCAGGATATCGATCTTGTCGGCATGCGCCAGGAACGAGCGCACCGACTTGGGTGACTCCACCATGTAGAAAAGCGACTTTGGCGCCGCCACGGCGTCAACGCATAACGTGCAGAACAAGCCCACAGCCAACAGACATCGAAACGCGGATTTCATCCGAAAAGCTCCGGCAAAAGAAAGATCAGATCATTGCCATCCATGGGTCAGCCATACCGCAGCCCCCACCACTCCCAACTGGCCATGCTGGAGCAGCCGCACCGGCACCTGCTCCAACAAGTCACGCATCACACCCTTATTGAAAAACCGCTCGCGAAAGCTGCTGTCCAGCAGAAACTCCTGGAATCGGCTGAGAATCCCGCCGGCCAGATAAACCCCGCCGGTAGCACTGAACAGAATCGCCAGATCACCTACCAGGCTGCCTAGTAGGCCGCAGAAAATCTGCAAGGACTCGACCGCCAGCGGATCGCTGGCGGCAACCGCAGCCGTACTGACCTGGGCAGGCGTGTGACAACGCACGGGCTGATGGTCCAACTCAGCCAGCGCCCGATAGATATTCAGCAAGCCCGGTCCTGACAGGGCATGGCCGGTAGGCACATAACTGCGTCCACTCGCCATGCGCGCGACTACCGCCAGCTCCCGCTCGGTACCCGGCGCAAGCACGATATGCCCCGCCTCGGTGGACAATACCCGCCGTGATCGACCACCCGGTAACAACACCGCACAACCCAGTCCGGTACCAGGACCTACCACCACCACCGCACCCGCTGGATTGATGGCCGTTGCATGCATGCCAGTCGACTCGATGATCGCCACCGAGTCGCGACGGGCCAGGAAAGGCGTGACATAAGCCAGCGCCTCAAAATCATTGATGATCTCGAGCTGCTCCAGCATCAGACCTTGTCGCAACGCCGAGATCGAGACCGGCCAGGGCAGATTCTGGTTAACGATAACATCGCCATGTATATAGCCTGGCGTAGCCACCACAGCGCGCCGGATCGCCGAGCCAGCCGCATGCCGCGCGACAAAATCCGCCAGAATCTCGTCGAGACTCGACCAATCGGCGCAGATATAGGTATGACTGCTCAGCAGCTGGACAGGCAGGCCATTCGCGGGTTCCGCGCGAACCAGGGCCAACCGCGCATGCGTGCCGCCCACATCAGCTGCTAACAGCTCCCGCACCGATTCCGCGCTGGTCGCATGGGCAGACACCATTGACTCGATCACCCCGTCCCCTTGACACATTGCAGCGTTGACCTACGGATGTAGGCCTCTTTGGATCGATCCTAAACGTTAATGATAACGTTATCAAGCTGTAGTAAATAATTCATTTCAGCCCAGCCTGGCGTATCTCGGCGCGACCGCTACAAGCCACAAATCCCGCTCCACGCAAGCGTATTTCCGATGCATCGTGATGGCTGGCAGCAAGCAAAAATCGCCATGCACCGAACTTATCTCCCGCCACGGACTGCCTGGACTCTATGCATTCGGCTACGATGACCCATTGATTTCTGGAGCCTGACGCATTGCGCAAACCCACCATCAAGGACGTCGCCAAACAGGCGGGGGTATCGCTGATGACCGTGTCACGCACCATCAATCAAGAGGAATCGGTGCGTGAAGTCACCCGGCAACGGGTATTGAAGGCGGTGGATGAGCTGGGCTACGAGCCGGATGTCACCGCCCGTAGCCTGCGCGGCACGCAGTCGTTCGCGATCGGCCTTGCCTATGATGACAACCCGAATGCCAACTACGTGCTCAGCATGCAGAAAGGGGTACTGGCAGCATGTCGCGAGCGGGGTTACGAGCTGCTGATCCATCCCTACGACGCCAGCGCACCTCGATTGGTTGAAGAGCTATGCAAGCTGGCCCGCAACGTGCGGTTAGCCGGCTTGGTACTCACTCCACCGATGTCCGAAGACCCGGCCCTGCTGAGCCAACTACAAGCCGCCAATATCCCATTCGTGCGCATCATTGCCGCTCGCCAGGAACCGGACGACGGCATGCCCTGTGTTTATGTCGATGATCACAGCGCCGCCTATGCCATTACTGCCCACCTGATCCAGCTGGGTCACACTCGTATCGCCTTTTTGTGGGGCGACCCGCAATACCACTCCAGTCCGGAGCGCTACCAAGGTTATGCCGATGCCTTACGCGATCACGGCATCCCGCTGCGCAAGAAATTTGTCTTGCCGGGCACCTATGTTTACGAGGATGGTTTCCGCCGCGCCCGCAAGCTGCTGGCGGCCAAGGAAGTACCCACGGCTATTTTCGGCAGCAATGACGAAATTGCCGCCGGCGTACTCGCCGCCGCACACTCGATCGGCATCAAGGTTCCAGGTGAGCTGTCGATTGCCGGCTTTGAGGACAACCCGTTCTCACGACGGGCATGGCCAGC
Organism: Rhodanobacter sp. A1T4; assembly: GCF_014207185.1. GTDB lineage: Bacteria > Pseudomonadota > Gammaproteobacteria > Xanthomonadales > Rhodanobacteraceae > Rhodanobacter. Next base: position 294,288 of record NZ_JACHCP010000001.1, on the reverse strand, counting down.
ACTTACCACCGCCCGCCAGACCACTAGTGAAATTGGCCGCCATGCGACCTTGCGCCTGATCGCCGAATTACTGCAAAGGACCCCACCCGGCGACCCGATACAGATTCGCTTCACGCCCGAGCTGGTCATTCGCGATTCGACCGCTCCACCGCAAACCAATCCCACGCGCAACAACTCTCCGGCATGAGGTCAGTCTGCAGATCCCGCGCGGATACATCCCGGCCGTGCAGCACGCGATCGAAGTCGAGTCGCGCCAGGGCCAGGTCGCCGGCTACGAAGTGCTGGACTTCAAGGCACGCCTGATCGACGGCAAGTACCATGCCGTCGACTCCTCGGCACTGACCGGCCGCGCTTGCTTCCGTGAGGCACAGAAGCTGTCCAAGCCGAAGCTGCTGGGGAAGCGAAGCTTGCTTCGCTTTCGATGACGCGCTGATCTGATTGTCAGCGCGAAGCAAAAGAACCCGAGTGGTGATCCTCGGGCTTTTTTTTCAAAGCTCTGAAGACAGCGAATGGGAAGTGCCTTGAGTTCTGCTTCCAATGGCGGTCTCAACCGGCCTTTAAGCCCTTTAGCTTGAAGCGTCACCCACAATTCCATATCAGGCTAGTCGATGTGAGAAAAAGCTTCCCAATCGTTCTTATTTTGGTCGCTTCCCTTGTGCTGTCGGCATGCAGCCACCCAGCGTCGACATGCAATCCATCGACGCAAAACAAACATTCAATGGGACTTGAGGAGCTGAGATCGCTGAAGTTAAACAACGCAACCGAAGACGCTGCGAACGCGTATGCGAGAGGCGATGCTCGGTTGTTGGGGGTCTATGGTTTTTCCGTAGAAGTTCCCGGTTATGACGGCGCTCCCTATCCGCACAAAAGCAAAATAAGAATGTTAGAGAGCACGGGTGACGCGTTCTGTACGAGAGAAGAGGCAGACCTCAATCACAACGCGAGGACCTACGCCAGGAAATACAACGACACCATGTTAGACAAGCTAAGACAAGCGGGCATCTATCTCGATCCTATACCCGATGCACATCGTTAGCTCGTAAATTGGGATGAGCGCTAGCGAACCCCAACATTCCAGACTGCGTGGCGTTGGGATTCGCTAGCACTCATCCCAACCTACCAGAGCTTCGCTTAGGTCCGCGGAGGACGGGCCTGAGGTCGATCCACGGTATCATTACTGGCTAACGCTCCAGCCGACCTGCCCGCATGTCCACGCATCTGCAAGAAACCCTTCGCCGCCGCACGTTTGCCATCGTCAGCCATCCTGACGCGGGCAAGACCACGTTGACTGAAAAACTGCTGCTGTTCGGCGGTGCGATCCAGATGGCCGGCTCGGTGAAGGGGCGCAAGGCAGCACGCCACGCCACGTCCGACTGGATGGCGCTGGAAAAGGAGCGCGGCATTTCGGTGACCTCGTCGGTGATGCAGTTTCCGTATGAGGGCAAGATCGTCAACCTGCTCGATACGCCTGGCCACGCGGACTTTTCCGAAGATACCTATCGCGTGTTGACCGCGGTGGATTCGGCGTTGATGGTGATCGACTGCGCCAAGGGTGTGGAAGAACGGACGATCAAACTGATGGAAGTCTGCCGGCTGCGCGACACGCCGATCATGACATTCATCAACAAGCTGGACCGCGAGGGTCGCTCGCCGATCGAGCTGCTGGACGAAGTGGAGTCCGTGCTGGGCATCGCCTGCGCGCCGCTGACCTGGCCGATCGGCATGGGCAAGCGGCTGAAGGGCGTGTACCACCTGTTGCTGGACGAAGTGCACGTGTTCGAGCCCGGCAAGAATTTCACCCGCCAGGATTCGACCACCTTCAAGGGCCTCGACGCGCCCGGCCTGCTGGAAAAGATCGGCGACGAGGCGATGCGCGAACTGCGCGAAGAGCTCGAATTGGTACAGGGCGCCGCGCCCTCGTTCGATATGGACGAGTACCTCGCCGGCAAGCAAACGCCGGTGTTTTTCGGCTCGGCGGTGAACAACTTCGGCGTACAGCTGCTGCTGGATTTTTTCGTGGCGAATGCACCCTCGCCGCGCCCGCGTGCCACGCTGACGCGCGAAGTGGAGCCCGAAGAAGAAAAACTCACCGGTTTCGTTTTCAAGATCCAGGCCAACATGGACCCGGCGCATCGCGACCGCGTGGCCTTTATGCGCGTGTGTTCGGGCACCTATACCGCTGGCATGAAGATGATCCAGACGCGCACAGGGAAGGACATCCGCATCGCCAACGCGCTGACCTTCATGGCCAGCGATCGCGAGATCGTCGAGACGGCCTACCCAGGCGATGTGATCGGCCTGCACAACCACGGCACCATCACGATTGGCGATACCTTCACCGAAGGCGAGTCGGTCAATTTCACCGGCATCCCGAACTTTGCCCCGGAACTCTTCCGCCGCGCGCGGTTGCGCGATCCGCTAAAAATGAAGGCGCTGCAGAAAGGTCTGGCCCAGCTCAGCGAGGAAGGTGCAACGCAGTTCTTCCGTCCGTTGATGAGCAACGACCTGATTCTCGGAGCGGTCGGCGTGCTGCAGTTCGACGTAGTGGCGTACCGTCTGAAAGACGAGTACAACGTCGACGCCAGTTTCGAGCCGGTCACGGTCACCACCGCCCGCTGGGTACATTGCGACGACGAAAAGAAGATGGCGGAATTCCGCGAGAAGAACGCGATGAACCTGGCCATCGACGGTGCCGGCGAACTGGTCTACATCGCGCCGACGCGGGTCAATCTGCAGCTGGCGCAGGAGCGCTGGCCTCAGGTACGGTTTGCCAACACCCGTGAGCATGCCGCTTCGGTAGATATGTAAACGCGATCGTCGCACCTCGTGACCCGCTCGGATGGCACTAAGGGAAACGTCCGACCATGACAGCCTGCATCCATCCACCAGGCGGACAGACATGCAAAATCCATCCCTCGCTTTCACCACACCAGCCGACGCACCGCGTTGGCTGCGTTGGCTGGTTTTTTCGCCGGCGGCACGCATCGTTTTCTTTGCAGCGATGCTGGTCGGCATCGGCTTTGTAACCCGCGCCGTCGTGGCGATGCTGGACTGGACGGCAAAAACGGCGACACCACTCCAGCATGCGCTGGCTACATTGAGCCTGCAACTGCTGCCGGCGCTGATCGCCAACTTGATTGTGGTGAAGCTGATCGAGCAGCGTCGCGTACGTGAACTTTCCGTGCACAGTCTGCCGACGTTCGGACTTGGTGGCCTGCTCCTCGGCGCGCTGCTTTTCAGTCTCGTGGTCGGCGTCCTATGGCTGCTCGGTGTGTATCACGTAACCGGCACCAACGCGCACGTGGACTGGCTGCCACAGATCCTGGTCGCAGGCATCGGTGCGGGCATTGGCGAGGAGATCATTGCGCGTGGCGTGCTGTTCCGCATCGTCGAGGAAGGCCTGGGCACGTGGTGCGCGCTGGCCATCTCGGCATTGTTTTTTGGTGGTGCGCACATCTTCAATCCCGGCGCCACGCTGTGGAGTTCGGCCGCCATCGCGATTGAAGCCGGCATCATGCTCGGTCTGCTCTATCACGTGACCCGTTCGCTATGGGCCTGCATCGGCCTGCATGCTGCGTGGAACGTCATGCAGGGCACGATCTACGGCATTCCGGTATCGGGCGGCGCAGTCGACGGCTGGCTGGTTTCGAATCGCACCGGGCCCGTATGGCTAAGCGGTGGCGTGTTTGGTGCGGAGGCTTCGGTGGTCGCGCTGGCGGTCTGTTCGCTGCTGTCGCTGACCTTGCTGGCCGTGGCGCTGCGCCGAGGCTCGATCGTGCCGTTTCGGCGCACTCGCTGAGCCCTCTGCTGCCGTTAGGTGCTCATTGTCTCCCGCTATGGTGCGAGGATGACACCGGCTACTCTGTCCCCACATGCCACCCTACCCGGTGGCCGTGACCGATTGCCCATGAACCACGACGGCCAGCGCATGCCACCGACCAGGTCCAAATCATCGAAACAATCGTGGCTGGCCAATCAGCCGCTGCAGCGAAAAATCATCCTGGGGATTGGCCTGCTTCTGGGCCTGTTTCTGGTGACGAGTGCAATGCTGAGCATTTCGCTGCGCCAACAGGACATACATAGTCAATGGACGGACCATACCTACGAGGTGATGCTAGCGCTAAGCGATCTGAGGCATGCGACACAGACCAGCCAGATCGGTGCGCGTGGCTTCATGCTGACACAGGGTGCCGATCAGCTGGCCATGTTCGAGAGCGGTACGAAGGACATTTCAATACGTATCGCTCAGGCACGTCAGCTGACCTCGGACAATGCCTTGCAGCAGTCGCGTATTGGCACGCTTGAAGCCATAGCGACCAAATGGCAGCTGGAGGTGACGGCGCGGGTGATTGACCCTGTCAAGCAGATGAAAATCGCCGATCCTGCGGCAGCAAGTCTGGAACGCCACCGCATTCAGCAGAGTTATCTCAGCCATCGAACGGTCAACATCGACGAAATGCAGGGCGTGCTGGACAGCATGGTCGCCGAGGAACGCCGGCTGCTGGCGGTTCGCAGTCGGAGTCTCGATCGTACGCTGCGTTTCAACACGGTGGTGAACGGCGTTACCGCGCTGCTCGCGCTGCTGATCAGCATCCTGATCATTCGCCTGACCTCGCGCCTGGTGACGCGGCCGCTGCATCGGCTCACCGACATGATGGCCCGGCTGGCCAATCATGATCACGACTTCGAGATCCGCCGGCTGGATCGGCAGGATGAGATCGGCAAGATCTCGCGTGGTCTGCAGGTGTTCAGGCAAATGGCGATCGATACACAATCGCAGACGTGGCTGAAGACCCAGGTGAGCAACGTTTCTCATCGCCTGCAACAGGCGGCCACCCATCGCGAATTTGCCCAATGGCTGACCAGCGAGCTGGTGCCACTGCTAAAGATGGGCGTAGGCCTGTTCTACTCGTTTGACGAAACACGCTTCCGTCTCGATCTGCTGGGCAGCTACGGCTTGCGCCTGGACGGCCATTCGGCGGACAGCTACATGCCGGGCGAAGGCTTGGTCGGGCAGTGCGCCCTCGAGCGCAAGCCGATCCTTGTGGACAACGTGCCGGTCAATTACGTGCACATCGATTCCGGCAGCGGCGGCGCGCTGCCCAGCACTATCGCAATTCTGCCGGTGCTCTACCGCGATCGCCTGATCGGCGTGCTGGAAATGGCCGGCTTTACGGCGATCGAACCGCTGTACCGTCAACTGATCGATGAACTGCTGCCGATCATCGCGTTGACGCTGGAAAACCTCAACCGTGCTGTCAACACGCAGGATTTACTGGAACGCACGCAGGAACAGGCCGACGAACTGCGTGTGTCCGAACTGGTCATGCGCCAGCAGAAAGATGTTCTACGCGAAAACAACGATGCGCTGCAGGCCAAGACGGCGGAGCTGGAAGAACAGTCCGAACGACTGATCGCCTCCGAGGAAGAGTTACGCGTTCAGGCCGAAGAACTGCAGGCCTCCAACGAAGAGCTGCGCGAAAAAACCGAGAGCCTCAACCGGCAGAAGCACGTTCTCGTCGATCTGCAGAAAGACACCGAGGAAAAAGCCCAGGAACTGGCGCGTGCCAGTCAGTACAAGTCCGAATTTCTCGCCAACATGTCGCACGAACTGCGCACGCCGTTGAACAGTCTGCTGATTCTCTCGCGCAGCCTGTCCGACAACGACACCGGTAATCTCGATGAAGAACAGATCGAATCGGCGCGGATCATCCACGATTCCGGCACCAGCCTGCTGCATTTGATCAACGACATTCTTGATCTGTCCAAGATCGAGGCTGGCAAGATGGAACTGATGATCGACGAGCTCCCGCTGGCCGACATGCAGCGACGACTGATGCGCACCTTCGGGCACGTGGCGGAGAAAAAGCAGCTTGGCTTTACCGTGAATATCGAACCGGGCCTGCCGACGATCCTGCGCACCGACGGCGCCAAGCTCGAGCAGATCGCCAATAACCTGCTGGGCAATGCATTCAAATTCACCGCGCAGGGTTCGGTGACTGTGCGCATTGGCCGCCCCGACAACGCAATCAACGTGCCGGATGCGCTGGCCGATCAGCCGTTGATTGCCATCAGCGTCAACGACACCGGCATTGGTATCCCGACCGACAAGTTTCAGCACATCTTCAACGCATTCGAGCAGGTGGACGCCGGCACCAGCCGGCAGTTCGGGGGCACCGGTCTGGGTCTGGCCATTTCGCGGAAGATGAGCCTGTTAATGGGCGGCGATATTCTGCTGCAGAGCGAAAGCGGCCGTGGCAGCTGCTTCACCGTGCTACTACCGGAGACACCGCCGGAACGTACCGTCGAAGCGATCGAACATGCACTGCAAAAAGTGTCACCGGCGGCCGTGCTATCCGCCTCGCCGCATCTATTGCCGGAAGCCATTGACGACGATCGCAACACTTTGCAGCCGGGCCAGACCACGATTCTGGTGATCGAGGATGACCCAGCCTTTACCCGTATCCTGATCGACATCATCCATCGCAAGGGTTATCGCGCGCTGGCGGCGAACAACGGTGAGGCCGGCCTGCAGCTGGCACGCGAGCATCGTCCCACCGGCATTCTGCTGGACGTGATGTTGCCGATGATGGACGGCTGGACGGTGATGGATCAGCTCAAGGCCGATGCCCATACACGAGCGATTCCCGTGCATTTCATTTCCGCCACCGACGAAGCGACGCGCGGGCTCGAACAGGGGGCGGTTGGCTTTCTCACCAAGCCGGTGAGCCGCGAATCGATCAGCATGGCGTTCGAACGACTGCTGCATTTCGCCGAAGGGCACCAGCGTCATCTGTTGATCGTCGATGACGAGGCCGATTCGCGCACGGCCGTGCGCACGATGTTGCGTACAGACAATGTGCTGATCGACGAAGCTGGTTCCGCCGAGGAGGCGCTGGAGAAAGCGGCCGCAACGCGCTACGACTGCATCGTGCTCGACCTAGGGCTACCCGGCATGTCGGGGCTTGAACTGCTCGAACATCTGTCGAACGCGCCTGGTGGCGTACCGCCGGTTGTGGTGTATTCCGGGCGCGACTTGAGCCGCGAGGAAAACCTGCTGCTTCGCCAGTACACCGACTCGATCGTGGTCAAAGGCGCACGCTCACCGGAACGCCTGCTCGATGAAGTGAGTCTTTTTCTGCACAGCATCCGGCATGCGCCCAAACGGGCGGCGAATGCTGGCCACGGATCATCAAATGCCGAGCTGGCCGGTCGTCGCGTGCTGTTAGTCGATGACGATATGCGCAATCTGTTTGCACTGTCCAAAGTGCTGCGCGGCTGGGGCCTGGTGGTAAACATGGCGCAGGACGGCCAAAAAGCGTTGAAGGCGCTGGCCGATGACGAGGCGCCGGAGCTGGTGTTGATGGACATCATGATGCCGGTGATGGACGGCTACGACACTATTCGCGCCATTCGCGCGCAGGCACCGTTCATCAACCTGCCCATCATCGCGCTGACCGCGAAGGCAATGCGTGGCGACCGCGAAAAATGCATCGAGGCCGGCGCCAGCGATTACCTCTCCAAACCCATCGACATCGACAAGCTGTCGTCGATGATTCGCGTCTGGCTGCAACACTGAGGTTCCATGTCGATGCCGCTACCTGATATCGAACTGGAACAGATCGAGATGGATCTGTTCGTGCTGGCGCTCAAGCGCCGACACGGCTTCGACTTCAGCCAGTACGCGCCGGCATCGCTGACCCGACGGGTGCGCCAACTGGTACAGGTGCACCAATGCGCGAGCATCACCGAACTAACCGCACGACTGCTGCACGAAGCGGATTTCGTCACGCAGGTGGTGCAGGGATTATCGGTGCCGGTATCGGAAATGTTCCGCGACCCGGCCGTGTTTCGCGCATTGCGCGAGCAGGTGCTTCCGATGCTCGCCTCTTATCCGCGCATCAACGTCTGGCAGGCCGGCTGTGCGAATGGACAAGAAGTGTATTCGCTGGCGATTTTGCTGGAAGAGGCGGGCCTGTACGAGCGCAGCCATATCTTCGCCACCGACTTTAATCCCGATGCGCTGCAACGCGCCAGCGAAGGCATCTATCCGGCCAAGGATGCACAGCTGTGGTCACGCAACTATCTGGAGGCCGGCGGCAACCACACGCTCGCCAACTACTACAGCGCCCGCTACGATTTCATTCGACTGCACGAGCGCCTGCGTCGCCATATCACCTTCACCAACCACAACCTGGTGACCGACAGGATGTTCTGCGAGGCGCACCTGGTGCTGTGCCGCAACGTGCTGATCTATTTTTCCAACCCGTTGCAGAATCGCACTCTAGCGCTGTTTCGCGACAGCCTGGTGCGAGGCGGCTACCTCTGTCTGGGTCTGCGCGAGAGTCTGGACTTTGCGCCGGTGGCGGTTGATTTCAGTGCCGTCGATGCCGGCATGCGGCTGTATCGACGCACGCTGCAACTAACTTCTGAAACATGCGATGCGCCGGCCTGAATTGATTGCCATCGGCTGCTCTCAGGGTGGCTTCAACGCGCTCAGGATTTTGCTGGGCGGCCTGGATCGACGGTTGTCACAAACACTACTGGTCTGCTGTCATACATCCGGTAATGTCGATTCGTTGTGCGAACTACTGGGCAACCATTCCGCGTTGCCAGTGATGGAAGCACGCGAACGGCAGTTGGCCACTGGTGGCGCCGTGCACATTGCGCCCGGCGGCTATCATCTGCTGATTGAGAACGATAGGCATTTTGCATTGTCCGTCGACGAGCAAGTGTGCCATTCCAGACCATCGATCGACGTGATGTTCAGCTCTGCCACCGACGTTTATCATTCGGCCATGATCGGCGTGATATTGACTGGTGCGAATCGCGATGGCGCCGAAGGTTTGGCGAGAATTCGCCAACGCGGCGGCATCGCGGTGGTACAGGACCCCGAAAATGCCGACGCATCGGCCATGCCGTGTGCAGCGCTGGACCTTGCCGGAGCTGATTACTGCGTAGCGCTGGAACAGATAGCGCCATTGTTGAACCATCTTTGCCTGGCCTGAGTTTGTCTACCTTGAATACGATGCTTCCGAAAATTCTCGTCGTTGACGATACCAACGCCAACCTGGTCGCCATGCGCCGATTGCTGGCGCGCAGCGGCGCAGCGATTTTCGAGGCGACCAGTGGCAACGAGGCGCTGGCACTGTGCCTGGATCATCAGTTCGCGCTGATCCTGCTCGACGTCAACATGCCCGATATGGACGGTTTCGAAGTGGCCGCCCTGCTCAGCGAAACGGAGCAGCTGCACGAGACACCGATCATCTTCGTCACGGCAGCCTACGCGGATGACATGAGCCGGCTCAAGGGTTATCGATCCGGTGCGGTGGATTACGTGGCCAAACCAATCAACGACGTGATCCTGCAGTCGAAGGTGCGCATCTTTCTGGAACTGTACGCCGCGCGTACCGAACTTGAACAGGCGATGACATCGCTGTCCGAGCGTAACCAGCAGCTGACGGTGGAAATCGCCGAACGCAAAAAAGTCGAGGCGCTGGTGCGCCATCAAGCCAGCCACGATGCCCTCACAGGCCTGCCCAATCGCATGCTGTTTCACGATCGATTGAACGTTGCGATCAATCATGCGCAACGCCATCACGGAAGGTTTTCACTCGCCTGCATCGACATCGATGGTTTCAAGAACGTCAACGATGAACACGGCCATCCCGCAGGTGATGCGTTGCTGCAGGAAATCTCCAAACGCCTGCTTGAAGAACTACGGCGCAACGACACCGTGGCACGCATTGGCGGTGACGAATTCGCGCTGATTCTCGAGGAAATCGACGATCCGAAGCTCGCCCTTCAGCTCGGTCAATCGCTCTGCAAGGCACTCGCCGAGCCATACACACTCACCGTGGGTGAAAGCACGATCGACGTGCGCGTCGGTGCCAGCATCGGCGTAGCGCAGTATCTCGAAAGCGATCGTCAGGATGCCGACGAACAGCTGATCCGGTCAGCCGATCGTGCCATGTACGAAGCCAAACACGCCGGAAAAAATTGTTGCGTACTGGCGGATATATCCACAGCGGCAACTTAAGTTTTGCCTGACCCGCCAGCACGGGGGAAAACAAAAACGGCGGGCAGATTAACTGCCCGCCGTTTTTTTATGCCATCCAGATTTATACCGCCTGGCCGACCTTAGCCTTCGGCGTTCTCGGCCGTACGCACCTCGGGCTTGCGAACCCATGCATCGGCCTGCGCTTCGGCCTGCCGATCTGCACGGGTCTTGAACGCGCGTAATTCGTCCGGATGGAAGTCGTCGACCGAGATGAACTCAAACACGCTCTCGCGTACATGCTTGAGCAGAGCGGCCTCGGTAGCGCTCAGCACGCCAGCCTTCTCCGCCTCAACCAGCTGCTCGAAGTAATCGTGCGCCTTGAACTGGCCGCTCTTCTGCGCCTTGGCAAATTTGCGATCCACCGGCTCGGACAGAATGACTTGTGGCAGCAGTGCGTTCATACGGCCAACCACGTTGTTCGGTGTCGGCGTGAGGTAGGCATACTCCAGCAAGCGATCGCGCGCTTCGCTAGGCCCCGTGATCAAGGCAGCCACGCGGCGACCCAGACGATCGGACGGTGGCACCTCACGGCGACCGAACGGGAACACCAGCGCGCGCAGCAGCCACGACACCGGGCGGACGGGGAAATTACGGATGGCGCCATCGAGCGCTGTCTGCGTACGCCACATGCACTCGTGGAACGCCCACGCCAACAATGGACGATCCGCCTCCGGCCGACCGGCGTCTTCATAGTTCTTCAGCATGGCGCTGGCGATGTACAGATTGCTCAACACGTCGCCCAGACGCGCGGACAGCTTTTCCTTGAACTTCAGCTTGCCGCCCAGCACTCCCATGAATACGTCGGCACACAGCGCCAGCGCTGCCGAGTAACGGTCGAGCTTGCGATAGTAACGACGGGTGTAGTTGTCGCCGGCACTCTCGCCAATGCGCGAGCCGGTAAGACCGAACACGAAGCTGCGCACGGCGTTGGACACACCGAAGCCGAGATGACTGAACAGCAGACGGTCGAATGTCTTCAGCTGTTCGCTGCGATCGGTGATCGCCAGCGCCTGCATTTCCTTCAGCACATAGGGATGGCAGCGGATCGCGCCCTGACCGAAGATCATCAGGCTGCGCGTCATGATGTTGGCGCCCTCCACTGTGATGGCGATCGGCACCGCCTGGAACGAGCGGCCGGCGTAGTTCTTCGGACCGAGCTGCACACCCTTGCCACCCAGCACGTCCATCGTATTGGCGGCGACTTCACGACCCCACTCGGTCGCGTGGTATTTCGCAATCGCCGAGGTCACTGCCGGCTTCTCGCCACGGTCAACCGCGGCTGCTGTCGACTTGGATAAGGCAGCGGTGGCGTAAGCCAGGCCACCGATGCGTGCGAGCGCCTCTTCCACGCCTTCGAAGCGGGCAATCGACAGGCCAAACTGCTTGCGCATGCGCGCATACGCGCCCGTTGCTGCAACCGCACCGCGAACCGCGCCGGTGGCGCTGGAAGGCAGCGAAATCGCACGACCGACCGACAGACACTCGACCAGCATGCGCCAGCCGTGACCCGCCATGTGCGGGCCACCAATCAAGGTGGACAGTGGCACGAACATGTCCTTGCCGTGGATTGGGCCATTCTGGAACGGCACGTTCAGCGGGAAATGACGGCGACCGATCTGCAGCCCAGGCGTCGTACGCGGCAACAGCGCCAGCGTAATGCCAAGATCTTCTTTCTCACCCAGCAGATGCTCGGGGTCATACATACGGAAGGCCAGACCGACCAGGGTGGCGATCGGTGCCAGCGTGATGTAGTGCTTGTCGAACGTCAGCTTGAGGCCCAGCGTCTCGACACCATCAACCGTCTGCTTGCAGACAATGCCAAAGTCGGGGATCGAGGTGGCATCAGAGCCAGCATACGGACCGGTAAGTGCGAAGCACGGAATCTCTTCGCCGACCGCGAGACGTGGCAGGTAGTGATTTTTCTGCTCGTCGCTGCCGTAGTGCAGCAGCAGCTCGGCTGGCCCGAGCGAGTTGGGCACAGCCACGGTCGAAGCCACCGTGGACGACATGGTCGACAGCTTCTGCAGCACGGCCGAATGGGCGAGCGCGGAGAACTGCAGACCACCGTACTGCTTCGGGATGATCATGCCGAAGAATTTGTTCTTCTTGATGAAGTCCCAGACGTTCGGCGGCAAATCAGCCAACTCATGTGTGATCTGCCAGTCGTCGATCATGCCGCAGAGTTCTTCCACTGGGCCGTCCATAAAGGCCTGCTCTTCTACGCTCAATACCGGCTTGGGCTGCTTCATCAGCACGCTCCAGTTCGGCTTGCCCGAGAACAGCTCGCCCTCGAAACCGATCGTGCCCGCTTCCAGCGCGGTCTGTTCGGTATCGGAGAGCTTCGGCGTGACCTTGGCGAACGTCTTCAGGATCGGCGCACTGATCTGGCGGCGACGGAAACTCACCATCAGCAGCGGCACGGCGATCGCCAGCTCGATGATCAGCAGGATCAGCATGGTCAACGGCGCGCCCGCGATTAGCCCAACCACGAATGTGGTGACTATCGTGGCGATCGCCCATGTGCGCAGGCTGGAACGGTGGTAAGCGCAGGCGCCAGTCGCTATCAGCGCTGCCAGGATGGTCAGTAACACAGACATATCAACACCTCATCATGGTTGAACAGCACCGGCATAGTGCCGGTCATCGGGTCGATCCAGATCTTGTTGATTCGACAAGTCGGGTTGGCTCGAGTTTGGTTGGGCCAGATTTTGTTGAACGAGGTCTTGTTGAACGAGATCTTGCACAAAGCGCGCAACCTCGCGCGTGAAGGCATCATTCGAGTCGCCGGCCACCATATGCGTGGCATGCGGCAGCTCCACATGCCGTGCGTGTGGTACGCGCTGCAAAAATTCCTTGACCGTATCGCTCGACACCACGTCGCTGCTTGCTCCGGACAACAGTAATACCGGCACGTCGATCCTGGATGCCGCTGCGAGCAGGCGCGGCTGGTAACGCTCGCTTTGGGCTACCACACCGGCCAACAGGGCAGGATCCCAGTGCCAGCGCAGTCGCCCATCGGGGCCTTTACGTAACAGCGGACGCAGCTGTTCTTCAGTCTTGCGTTCGCGTCGCTGCGGCAGATAGCCAGCGATCTTTTCGGCCGCTTCGTCATAGTCGGCAAAGCCCTCTGGATAGGCCTGCATAAAGGCGAGAATGCGTTCCACGCCAGCGGTTTCCCAACGCGGTGTGATATCGACAAGAATCAGTGCCCGGAATGGTGACGGTGTCATTTCCCCCGCCACCAGCATGCCCAACAGCCCGCCCATGGATGCGCCGACCAGAATCGGTGGCTCGGGTTGGGCTTTGGCGATTCGAATCAGATCATCGGCGAACTGCTCCATGCGATATTCGCCATCAAGAACCCGATCGCTTTCGCCATGGCCGCGACTGTCGAACGTGACACATCGACAGCCCTCTTCAGCCAGGGCAGTCGCTGCAACATTCCACGCGCCGCGCGTCTGCCCGAAGCCATGCGAAAAAAGCAGCACCGGCCGACCCGCAGCGTTACGCGTTTCCACCGCCAAATTCAGATCGGCGACCGGAAAACGACAGACCTCAGCGCTGGCAGTGTTCGGGGAAACCATACGGATGAGTATGGACTGTCGCGGCAAGTGCCGTCAATACGCCGGTTTTCCGCCATCATTCGCCAGCTCAAGTGCCAATAGATACCTTGAAATTTCAATGATATAAATCGCGCCGCATTACAAATTCAAAGCGTGTGGCTACCATGCCCCAATGAACGCCGCCATAAAACCGGAACGCACCCGCCTATCCGCCGAGGATTGGGAACTCGCCGCGCTGCATCTGATCGCCGAGCAAGGCGTGGGTGCCTTGGCCGTCGAAGCGTTGGCACGACAGCTTGGCGTCACCAAGGGCAGCTTCTACTGGCATTTCCGCACTCGCGAGGCCTTGCTGAACGCCTCGCTAGAGCGTTGGGAGCAGTACGGCGAGCGCGAAGTGATCAACCAGATCGAGCAGATCGCCGATCCGCGCAAACGTCTGCCCGAATTGTTTCGTCGAGTCGCCCACGAGTTGCAGCCGCACCGTGTGTATGCCGCGCTGCTGAAAGCACTTGATCATCCACAGGTAGTCCCGGTGATGGCACGGGTGTCGCAGCGGCGAATGGAATTTCTCACTACCGCCTATAGCGAAGCCGGTCTGCCTTCGATCGAAGCTCTCAACCGCGCACGCCTGACCTACGCTGCTTACGTGGGCTTTCTGCAGCTCAACTTCACCCTGGGCCTGCCGCGCATCAACCACGAAGAGTTCGATGCCTACGTGGAACACATGATTGCGACCCTGATTCCAGCCTGATCCGTTCATCACATTGGAAGTGATTCCATTAAGCCGCCCGGACGGCCTTTTGCTGCGTCACGCCTTGCAATGCCAATGTCTGCAAACTACCGTTTCCATTCTCAATTCATGCAAGACCAGAGGGAAAACGATGGCGAGTAAGCTGGAAGCACTCGAGCAGTGGGTCAATGAAGTCGCGGCCCTGACCAAACCCGATCGCATCTATTGGTGCGATGGTTCGGACGCCGAATATCAGGCGCTGGTGCAGCAAATGCTGCAGACCGGCGACCTGATCGAGTTGAACCAACAGACTCACCCCGGCTGCTATCTGCACCGCTCCAATCCTTCTGACGTTGCGCGCGTCGAGCACCTGACGTTTGTCTGCCATACGGACAAGCAGGACAGCGGCCCGAACAATCACTGGATGGCACCGGCCGAAGCGCACGCAAAGATCGATGCCCTATTTGATGGCTGCATGGCTGGCCGCACGCTGTACGTGATTCCCTACTGCATGGGTCCGATCGATTCCCCGTTGGCGCGCTGCGGCGTGGAGATCACCGACAGCCCCTACGTCGTCGCGAACATGCGCATCATGACCCGCATGGGCGCAGCGGCACAGGCGCGGATCGAGCGCGAAGGACATTTCGTCAGGGGGCTGCACTCCACCGGCGAACTCGATCCCGAACGTCGCTTTATCATGCATTTCTCCGAAGAGCTCACCATCAAATCGTATGGCTCCGGCTACGGCGGCAACGCCCTGCTGGGCAAGAAGTGCCATGCATTGCGCATCGCCAGCAATCAGGCCCGCACCGAAGGCTGGATGGCCGAACACATGCTGATCGTCGGCATCGAGAATCCCAAGGGCGAGACGCATTACATCGCCGCCGCGTTTCCTTCTGCCTGCGGCAAAACCAACCTGGCCATGCTGATTCCCCCGGAAGGCTATCGCCAGGACGGCTGGAAGGTCTGGACGATCGGCGACGACATCTGCTGGATGCGGCCCGGCGAAGGTGGACGTCTGTACGCCATCAATCCCGAGGCTGGCTTCTTCGGTGTGGCACCGGGCACCAGCGAGAGCAGTAATCCGAACGCGCTGGTCACCATCGCACACGACACCATCTACACCAACGTGGCGGTGACTGCCGACAACCAGCCGTGGTGGGAAGGCCTGCCAGGCAAGCCGGTCACCGACTGGCAGGGCCGCCCCTACGATGCCGCCAACGGTCCCGCGGCGCATCCGAATTCGCGCTTCACCGTAAGCGCAAAGCAATGCCCGACCTGGTCTGAAAAGGCCGAAGCGCCGCAGGGCGTGCCGCTCAGCGCCATCGTGTTCGGCGGTCGTCGACCCTCGCTGCTGCCGCTGGTGATGGAAGCCCGTGACTGGACACACGGTGTCTTGATGGGGGCTGCCATGGGCTCGGAAACTACGGCGGCGGCAACCGGTGAGGTCGGCGTGCTGCGACGCGACTCGATGGCAATGAAGCCGTTCTGCGGGTATCACTACGGCGACTATTTCGCGCACTGGCTGTCGTTCGATCAGCCCAATGCCAACTTACCCAAGATCTTCCACGTCAACTGGTTCCGCAAAGGCTCTGACGGCAAATTCCTGTGGCCCGGTTTTGGCGACAACCTGCGCGTGCTGCAGTGGATGATCGATCGTGTCGAGGGTCGCGTTAACGGCGTCGATACCGCGATCGGTACGCTGCCGTTGGCTGATGAACTTAATCTCGATGGACTGAAACTCGACCGCGCCAGGCTCGACGAACTGCTCGAAGTGGACAGCGCCGCCTGGCAGGATGAACTCGCCGCCATCGGCGAATATCTCGATACTTTCGCACCGCGCCTGCCGGAGCGCCTGCGAAAAGAGCAGCAACGCGTCGCACGGGCAGTGGCCAAGGCAATCGAGCAACCGCACCGGAAGGCTGCCGCCTCCTGAGTCGACCGATTGCAGCCGTTCGCCAATCGCCTATGATCGGATCATGCCATCGACCTGACGCAACTCAGTCGATTCAAACCCTTCTGCGCTTGGATGCATCCAAGCTGGCAAGATGATCTCCGCCTGCCCTGCCATTGGACCTTCCATGTCACCCGTCGCCACCGCGGTAGCCAACGACGGTGACGACGTTCGCGCAGCGGCAGCGGGTGATCGGAGGGCGTTCCAGCGGCTTTATCACCTCCACGTGGGCCGCGTGCATGGCGCGGTCTATCGACTTGCCGGTTACGATCACGCTCGCGCAGAAGATTTGACACAGGAAGCCTTCGTTCGCGCATGGCAAAAACTTCCCGGCTTTCGCCATGAAAGCGCATTCGGCACCTGGCTGTATCGACTCGCGGTCAATGTGGCGCTGATGGATATTCGCGCCCGCGGCGCTGATCCGGTCAGCATGGTGGACGATGAACACCTACCTGATCCCGGCCAGACGCCGTTTTGCGCCGCCGAGCGCGAAGAACTCGAACGCGCTATCGCTTTGCTGCCGCCACGCGCCCGCGCGGTGCTGGTACTGCACGATATTGAAGGCTGGCGACACGAAGAAATCGGCAACGAACTCAGCATGGCCGTTGGAACATCAAAAGCACAACTGCACCGCGCCCGCGGCCTACTACGCAAGACATTGGGATCCGCAGCTGCGGGAGAAATGACATGAACGAATTCGAATGGCGCCGGCAAATGCGCGACCTGCGTCAGCCACTCACCCCTCGCCAGGATTTGTGGAACACGATCGACGCTGCACTGGACAATGCCGGGCCGGCAGTAACCGACAGCGCGTCGACCGCGAGGCCTCGATCGGGAAATCCACGGCGCTGGCTGATCGCCGCCGGTTTTGCAGCATCGTTGCTGCTCGCCGGCTTTGTCGGCTGGCACGCGAGGTTTGCGTCAGCGCCGGCACCGATGGCTAGCACGCAGCCGACCACGACAAATTGGAAACCCACCGACCCCCGCCTGACCGGCGCGGCCACACAGCTGAATGCTGCGCGCATGGAATTGCAGCAGGCAATCCAGCAAGCACCCGATTCACCAGCGCTGCAACGTTTACTCATGCGTACCGAGCGTCAACAGAACCAGCTTCGTCAGCTGGCGACTGACGCCGGCTGACGCGCTCAGGAATGACCATGAAAATTACCCGTTACTTTCCACTGCTGCTGTGTTTTTGCATTGGTCAGGCCTTGGCTGAGACACCGATCAATCTGCGCCACGATGCCAGCGCCACGGCCCGCGTCAGCGTCAGCAACGTCGCCGGCACGGTGACCGTCATCGGCTGGGATCGCAATGAGGTGCAGGTCAGCGGTCAACTCGGCGATGGCACCAAGCCATTGACGATCACCGGCAGCAACAGTGACCTCTCGATCAAGGTCGAACCCCAGGGCGGCTCAGGCTGGTTGAATTGGAACAGCGACAGCAAGATGTCACCGAGCACACTGGAACTGCACGTGCCCAAGGCCGCCTCATTGGATATCAGTGTGGTCAGCGCGCCGCTGGTCCTCGATGGGCTCGACGGTGGCAACATCGAGATCAACAGCGTCAGCGGCAGGGCGCGCATCAGTGCGCGCACACCGTCGCTCAAAGTGGACAGCGTCAGCGGCAATATCGAACTGGCTGGCCATGCCGAAATGGCCAGTTTGCAGACGGTCAGCGGCGACATTCTTGCGCCGACCCTCGGCAGCGAAGTAAAGCTGGAGACGATCTCCGGCCATATTCAGGCCAATGGCGGCCCTTGGAAAAAGCTGACTTTGAGCACCGTGTCTGGCGATGTGCAACTGGCTGGCAGCGTTGCTGCCGATGGCAATATTGGGATCGACAGCATGAGCGGCAACGTGCAGTTGCAACTGCCTTCAACCATCTCCGGCTCGCTTCACGCGAGCAGCTTCAGTGGTGATCTGCGCAGCGACTTCGGCACGCCGGAAAAACCCGAGCACGGGCCAGGCAGCAGTCTGGATGTCCATTTGGGCAACGGCAGCGGCAAGATCAACATCGAAACCTTCAGCGGCGATCTGCACATCCGCAAACAGGACTGATCGTCAGCCGCTTAGTCGCAAACACGTTTGCAGAGTGCAGAGCCTTAAATGGCAGGCTTATAAGCCTGCTGGCCATAAATGGCACGGCCACAAACTGCTTGCCATAAATGGCGTAATTAAAAATTTCGCTTGCCACAAGCGAAAACGCCATCGTGTGAGCGATGGCGTTTTCAAGTTCGGTTTTGAAAACCAACGAACGATCAGAGATCCTGGTGGTACTGCACGTAAGGCGTACGCGACTGATCCGGCTCGGGACCGACTGGCGTATTGGAAGGCGTACCGGATGACCAAAGATTCTGCGCACCGACGCTCAACTGGCCGCGCCACGGCAGACGCCACGTGACACCCAGATCGATACTGTTCCAGCGGCGGTCGGGACCGAAATTGGCGCCGGGGACGCCAAGCTGCGGCTCCATCGTGCGACCAATCAACATGCCGCTCAACGCGCCATGATCAACGCCAAAGCTCAAGGCTTTCTGGTCCAGTGTATTGATGCCCAGCAGATTACCCGGCAGCAAGTGGATGCGGCCAACGCTGGCACCCAAATCGATACCACTGGTATTGCCGAATGCCAATCGACCACGCGCATTGACCTGGGCACTGCTGTCAAAGCTCGACAAGCCATCAACACCCGCCGCAACGCTTGGAAGTATGCGTGGCAACGTTGGATTGTTGTCCTGCGTGCTGTTGGCGCCGACGCTGAAGCCAAGGCTGTAGCGTCCGGCGTTATACGTGGCGCCCACTTCGCTGCCTATAACGCGGGTGGGTTGATTGACCCAGGTGTGCTGGCTGATCTCCGCGTTCGCTTGCAGATTCGGCGCCAAGCCATATTGCAGACCGGTCGACGTGACGCTGGATGCGTCAACAACGTGAAAGGACAGCAGCGAGTTGTTGCGCAGCGCATCAGCGCTGCCACCGTTATCCGCCTTGAGCGCCAATAGATGACCATTGGCACCGAGCCAGAGCGGCACAACTACACCGGGTCCGACTTGAGCCATCTGCGCCGGCTGCTGTGACAGCAGCTGTTCGCCAACCGCGTTATCTCCAACCGCAGACTGCCCGGCCGCAGCGAGCGGCAACAGGAACATCAGCAGTGGCAAATACAGTCGGCGCATAAGCTTGGGTAACGTCGTTTCCGGTGGATATCTTGCGAATGCAGTATACCCGAACTTTACAAATAACTAACACCCTTCAAATACGGTCAAAAGCCCATACCAGCTCACAAAAAGCAGGCCAAGGCCCTTGAATGACCTTTGAAAGTATTGAGTTCCCCGTACGTCACAAAGCTGGCTACGAAGCCAACTTACACGATATAAGCTTACACAACAAAATGCTGTACCGATACGTCGATCCACAAGACCGGCCCGGAACTATTACCTCCATGAGTGTCACGCCAACGATCCGTCAATCCCAGCCATTTCTTGTGGCGCGAGATCTTGCGTCTCTGCGTGATGCCGTCGAACGACTGTTCGAGGCGTCCGATGCGGGTGGTGTGATGGACATTGGCGAGCTGATGGTGCGCAGCCTGGGTATTCACGGACAGCTTCGCTGGCGACACAAAGATGAACAACCGGCTCCGTTGACGGCCCAGCTTGAACTCGCCGAGGATCCTCAGGGTTCACGTACACTGACCATGGAGTGGGACGGCCAGCCGCTGCTGGATGACGTGCAGGAACAATTGGCCTGGCTTGGACGACTTTCCGGCGCGCGTCTGCGCCAGTTAGCCGAAACCAGCCGGCTCTACGAGGCCATCTCGCGTCTGGCCTTGGCCGAGCGGCTGCAGCGCGCCTTGTATGCCATCGCCGAACAGGCCGGTGCCGGACACGACATGCCCGAGATGATGCGCTCGCTGCATGCCATCGTCAGCAGCCTCATGTATGCCGAAAACTTCTATATCGTGCTGCACGACACCACGACCGACACCATCCGCTTCCCTTACTACATCGACACCGTCGATACCGATCCGCCGCCACCCGATCAGGACATGCCGCTGCAGGAAATGCTGCACAGCCTGACCTGGAACCTGTTACACGAGGGTCGGCCGATGATGGGCTCGATCGAGGAATTGGGGCAGCAGTTCGGCGAGCGCTTCGTGCTGATGGGCCCCAGCTGCGAACACTGGCTGGGCGTTCCGCTGCTGCGCGCAGGCAAGGTCGTCGGCGGCATCGTGGTGCAAAGCTATCGCACGGATACACACTACTCCCGGCATGACCTGGAGCTGCTGAGTTACGTTGCGCAGCACGTGCAGACAGCGTTGGAGCGACGCGAGGCGCATCTCGAACTGGGCCGCCGGGTGACCGATCGCACCGCCGCGCTGCGCGAGGCGAATCGTGTGCTGCGCCAGCAGGTTCTGCAGCGCCAACGTGGCGAACGTCTGCAAGCTGCGCTGTTCCGCATTGCCGAGCTGGCCAATACCTCGGGCAGCCTGGAAAATTTTTACACAGCCGTGCATCAAGCGATCAGCGGTCTGCTCTACGCACGCAATTTCTATATCGCGCTGGTCGATGAGGAAACGGAGTCACTGACTTTCCCCTACTCCGTCGACGAGATTGATAACGTGCGCCCTCCGCGCGTGCATGGTCGCGGTGCCACCGAATATGTCCTGCGCCATGGCACTCCTTTGCTGGCGTTTCCTGCCGACATTGATCGACTGGTAGCGACGGGCGAAATCTCACACTTCGGCGCGAGTGCCGTCTGCTGGCTTGGCGTGCCGCTGGTCTGGGGCGACAAAGTCATGGGCGTACTGGCGCTGCAAAGCTACTCGCTCGAACACAATTATCACGAACGTGATCAAGAGCTGCTTACCTTCGTCAGTTACCACATCGCCAACGCGCTGCAGCGCCGATATGCCGACTCATCACTGAAGCAGGCTTATGCGGGGCTGGAACGTCGCGTCACCGAACGTACCCGCGCGCTGGCGTTGGCAAATCGCGACCTGCGCGAACAGATCGCCGAACGCGAACGTGTCGAGCGACGGCTGAAATACGAGACGCTACACGACTCGCTGACCGGCCTGCCCAACCGTACCCTGCTGCTGCAACGGCTGGAGCAGGCCATGCAGCGTTACATCGAAAATCCGATCGAGCAGTTTGCCGTGCTGTTTATCGACCTGGACCGCTTCAAGGTCATCAACGATTCGGTGGGTCACCTGATCGGTGATGATCTGCTGTTCCAGGTCGGCGGGCGTATTCGGGCCTGCCTGAAGACCCGCGACGTAGTCGCACGGCTGGGCGGCGATGAATTTGCCGTACTGCTCGAGGGCATTGCCGACACCGGCAAGGCGATGGTGATCGCCGAACGCATCATCGTCGAGCTGCAGACGCCGTTCCGGCTTGGCACCAAGGAGATCTTCACCTCTGCCTCGATCGGTATCGCCCTGTCCAGCCCGCACTACAAGCAGCCCGAAGAGCTGCTGCGTGATGCCGACGCAGCGATGTACAACGCGAAGGATGGTGGTCGTCATCGGGCAGCGATGTTTGACGAACGGCTGCGTCGCGAGGCGCTGTCGCTGCTGGACATGGAGAGCGATCTGCGCCACGCGCTCAGTCGCAACGAGTTCGTGCCGTTCTATCAGCCGATCGTGGAACTAGCCGATGGCCGGGTTGCCGGATACGAAGCGTTGCTGCGCTGGCATCATCCCCAGCGTGGGCTGCTGTTGCCGCATGATTTTCTGCTGATCGCCGAGGACTGCGGCTGCGCCGAGGCGATCGACTGGCATATCTTCGAGCAGGTCTGCAAACAAGGCATGAAGCTGATCGGTGCTGATGGCTTTATCAGCATCAATGTATCCGGTCGGCATTTTCGCTCTCCCGATCTCGATCAGAAGCTGCTCGCGTTGTTCGAGCAATATGCGGTGCCAGCACAATGCATCCGCATCGAGGTCACCGAACACGCCCTGCTGGAGAATCCCAACCAGGTGAAACAGATGCTGCAAAATCTGCGCAACCATGGCATCGGTATCGCGCTGGATGATTTCGGTACAGGCTATTCGTCGCTCAGCTATCTGCATCGGTACCCGTTCGAGACGCTGAAGATCGATCGTTCCTTTATCACCGAGCTGCCTGTCGACGATCAGGAAACCCAAGGGCTCGCGCTGGTGCGCGCGATCCAGGTGCTGGCCGACTCACTGCAGATGAAAGTGATCGCCGAAGGCATTGAGGAAGAATCCCAGCGGCAGGCGTTGATGAAAGTCGGCTGCCGCTATGGCCAAGGATTCCTCTTCGCCATGCCGCAGGCAGCGGAAACCTGGCTCGGCGCCGTCACGCCACCGCGGCGGACCTGATCCTTTCCTCAGCGACAACGCGTCGAGCCATGCACCGACGCCTTTCCGTCCCGATATTCAGACCGACTCAGCCCATGCACTATTGTGTCGTGTCTGGCGTTCCCAACACTGCACTGTCGCTGAGCAGATGCTCCGCGTCGATTCGATCGAACAGATAACGTTGCGCGCAGAACTCGCAGATCACCTCGATCTCGCCATCGCGCGCCTCCAGCGCCGCCTCGACCTCTTCGCGACCCAGCGAGCGCAGCATCGCCGTCACCCGTTCGCGACTGCAGCTGCAACCGAACGCCAGCGGACGCGATTCGAACAGCCGCACGGACTCCTCGTGATACAGCCGATACAGCAGCTCCGCCGGCGCCGTGGTCAGTAATTCGTCAGCGCCCAGCGTAGCCGTGAGCTGGACGACACGGTTCCACGCGTCCTTGTCATCCGACGCGTCGCGGCCGCCTTCGTCAGGCACCTTCTGCAGCATCAGGCCAACGGCGTAATCAGCGCTGGTGGCCAGCACGATGCGCGCGGGCAGCTGTTCGGACTGGACGAAATAATTTTCCAGCGCATCGGCCAACTCAGGATGCTGCAAGTCAACGAGCCCCTGATAGCGCTGACCACGTTCCACGTTGCCGATGGTGATCGCCATGATGGCATCTGGCAGCGCATGCAACTCCAGCGGCTCGATCAGCGGATCATTCCAGCGCGCCAGGCCACGCAGGCGGCCTTCGTCGTTGCATTCAGTGAACAGCAGGCGCAATGCGCCAGTGCTTTTCAGTTCGATCGACAGCGCACCGTCCAGCTTGATGTTGCCGGTAAGCAGCGCACTGGCAGCCAGCGCCTCGCCCAGCACGGCATGCAGCACCGGTGGATACTCCGCGCGACCCGCCACATCACGCCAAGCCGGACCCAGCCGAACCAGCGCGCCGCGGATACCTGCGTGCTCGAGCAGGAAGCGATAGAGAACGTCGTCGACTGGCAGGTTTTCCAAGGCAAGAGCCCTCGTGAAATCGGAGTGTTGTGGTCTGGGCAAGCATTTGCGGCAAGGCATTCAAATGGGGGCGCGGCCGGCTCGGAACAACGCCCTTATACTCGCCATACTTCCGATTGCGTGCCGCCATGTCCAACCTTTCCCGTCGCTCTCCATTGCGTCGTCTGCTACGCCTGCTGGCGATCGTCGTGCTGGCATGGCTGCTCATGACGTGGCTGCTGGTGCTGGTGCTGCGCTTTGTGCCGCCATGGACATCGGCAGTGATGGTCGAACGCCAGCTTGGCGCGTGGGTGCATCGCGAGCCGAATTTCCATCTGCGCCAGCGCTGGGTACCGTGGAACCAGATCTCCCCATGGGTGCCGCTGGCCATGGTGGCGGGTGAAGATCAGAAGTTTCCCTACCATCACGGCTTCGACTTCGACTCGATTCATAGCGCCATCGACGAAGCCGATGACGGCGGGCGCTTGCGCGGCGCCAGCACGATCAGCCAGCAAACGGCGAAAAACCTTTTCCTGTGGAACGGTCGCAGTTTCGTGCGCAAAGGACTGGAAGCGTACTTCACCGTGCTGATCGAACTGACCTGGCCGAAGCAGCGCATTCTCGAGGTCTACGCCAACATCGCCGAGCTGGGTGACGGCGTTTACGGCGTGGGCGCTGCCAGCGATACGTTTTTCCACACCGCCCCTGCGCGACTGAGCCCCGCGCAGGCGGCCCGACTGGCGGCCGTGCTGCCAAGCCCGCGTCGTCTGCATGCCGATCAGCCCAGTGCTTACGTGATGCGCCGCGCCGGCTGGATTGAGCAGCAGATGACGCAGTTGGGCGGACCGGGCTATATCGAAGGCCATGCAACACCGCGGATGAAGCGCTGACGGTCCGCCGTCGCCGATTCGCCTGACCGGCAACACTTGGTTAGCATGGCGCATCCTTGCTTCGGCGACATCCATGCCGCAACTTACCGTCGTCGTTCCCGCGTACAACGAATCGGACGTGCTGATGGTCTTCCATCGGCGCCTGAGCAAGGTGTTGGATAGCCTGTCGCTGGATTGCGATGTGCTCTATGTCGATGACGGCAGCAAGGACGATACCTGGTCAATTATCGAGAAGCTGGTAGCCGACGATCCTCGCACCGGCGCGATCAAACTTTCACGTAATTTCGGCAAGGAAGCCGCGATGACCGCCGGCCTCGATCACGTGACGGCCGATGCCGCCGTGGTGATCGATTCTGACCTGCAGGATCCACCGGAACTCATCCCCGTGCTGGTTGAACAATGGCGCGCCGGCTTTGATGTGGTCTATGCCACACGCAGTGCGCGGGAAGGCGAAACCGGCTTCAAGCGATTCACCGCGGCAGCCTTCTATCGGAGCATGAATCAGCTGTCCGACACCGCGATACCGCGCGATACCGGCGATTTTCGTCTGCTCTCGCGACGCGCACTGGATGCGCTCGCTCAACTGCGCGAGCGTCAGCGTTTCATGAAAGGCTTATTCAGCTGGATTGGCTACAGGCAAACCGCTGTGCGTTACCTGCGCGAACCTCGCCAGGCCGGCACCACGAAATGGAATTACTGGCGGCTGGCACAACTGGCCATCGAAGGTATTACCTCGTTTTCCACGGCGCCATTGCGCCTGGCAACCTGGGTCGGCATCGCCTCAGCCGGGTTGGCTTTCGTGTATGGATTCATCGTGCTGATCAGGGCGCTGTTCTACGGCGATGCGGTACGCGGCTACCCCACCCTGATGCTGGTGATCCTGTTTCTCGGCGGCGTCCAGCTGCTGGCACTGGGCGTCATTGGCGAATATCTAGGCCGGAACTATGCGGAGAGCAAACGGCGGCCGTTGTATTTCATCGAGGAACAGCGCCAGCCGCGCAAGCTGCATTGAGTTTGGGGATTTGAGTGCGCGATAGACACCAAAAGCCAGCCAGACAGGTCTTTACGGGAGCACTACATTCCAGTCGCTGAGCGGGGGTAGACTCGACTGACTCGGCCCGTCCGGGCCTGTGGGAGACCCAAGCATGCATCAGGTCAAACATCTGCTGGAAAGCAAGGGCAGCGCGATTTTCACCATTGCCCCGGAAGCGCCCGTGCTTGAAGCGATCAAGCATATGGCCGAGCACCGCGTTGGCGCGCTGCTGGTCATGCGCGATGGTCATCTGTTGGGCATCGTGTCGGAGCGCGATTACGCACGCAAAGTCATCCTGCAGGGACGATCCTCGGCTCAGACCGCCGTTTCCGACATCATGCGCAGCGAGCCACTGACGGTGAGTCCGGATACCGACGTGTTCGACTGCATGCGGCTATGCACTGACAGCCGCGTGCGGCACCTGCCGGTGATGCAGGACAATGCCGTTGTCGGCGTGATCTCGATTGGCGATCTGGTCAAGGCGGTGATCGACGCGCAGGCGGAACAGATCGAGCATCTGCAGCGCTATATCACGAGCTGACCCTACATCGCCCGAGATCAAGCACCCTCCTGCAACCGCCACGTTTGCAGCGGCAGGAATTGAAGTCACTTCTGCGGCGGCTTCGGGGCTTCAGTCACCCGCTGCCCATCGGGCGCCAAATCGGGAGACCAGCCCGCGCGCCGCGCCACCGCTGTTGCCAGCGCGGCGACACCGGTGCCCAGCAATGCCAGTCCCGCAACGCCAAGACCGAACGCGTGCAGGCCGTTCACGGAACTGGTCACCAATAAGTCGCCGAAACGCCATACGGCCGTCTCGACAAAATTCTTGCCCTTGTAGCGCGTCTCGAGCGGCACGCGGGTGTACAGCGAATCCACTGCCGGCTTGGTCATGCCGTAGGCAAAGCCGCGCGTCGTGACAATCAGCACCACCAGTACGGACACACCGTAGCCGAACACCGTGATGCTGCCACCACCGAGCCATGCAACGCCCGCCAACAAGGCCAGGTTGACGATCGACGGCAACACCAGCCCCCAACCGGCACCGCGGCGAATCAACAGCCAGGGCGTCAGCGTGAGCTGCAGCAGCGCGCCAAGTATATTGGTATACAGATCCAGATCGTTGTAGAACGCCGTGCGCGCCACGTTGCCGATGATATGCGCCTTCGCGTAGTCGGCAACCAACGCATAGGCCAAGGTGCCTATGCCGTCACCGAACAGCATCAACAGCGCCATATAGCGCAAAAATTGGCGCGACCAAAGCTCGCGCACGCCAGCCCACAGCGAGCCACCCACAGCTTCTTCGCCATGGCTGCCCGGCTGCCGATCGTGCTGAGCGGAAATTCGCAGCAGCAGGATCAGTGCCAGGCCGAGCGCTACCGCTGAGACCATCAGCAATGGGGCCACGCCAATCCACTGCACCAGGAACTTGGTCACCAGTGGACCAAAGATGGCTCCGGCCATCCCGCCCAGTGCAATCAGCGAAAACACTTTTCGCGCCTGAAGACTGGAAAAGATGTCGGCCATGAAACTCCAGAACAGCGACACCACGAACAGGTTGAACACGCTGACCCAGACAAAAAACACCACACCGAGTTCGCGCGCCCCGATGCGGTCCTGCACGACGAAAGCCGGCACGAATGCCAGCAGGCAGAGAATGAAAAAGCTGTAGCTCCAGCCCAGCAGCTGCCGGCGCGGAAAGCGCGCTACCAACAAACCGAATACCGGCGTCAGCAGCAGCATCACGACAAACACTGCTCCGTAGAAAAGCGGCAGCGACTGCGAGCCAACCGCACCGCTCAATTGATTCCCCACGGGCCGAACGATGTAATACGACGTCATCACGAAAAAAAACGCCAGCGCTGAAAGCATAGGCGCGGAGGCCTGCGCCACAACAGGATGGCCCACAACGGCATGACGAGATGAGTTCAAGAGCCTATCCACGGGGGTACACAAAAAGACTAGCACGCACCTGTGGTGCTTCTGCCACGGCATACGATTTTCCGGGCTAGATCCTCGGTGCTGCGAGGAGATGTCTGAATTCGCAGATACGCATCGCCAATGAGCGAATCCTGCTAGACGTGCTGCAGCTCCACTTGCGGCGGTAGTGGGCAGTGCAGGCTTGCGCAGATCACCCGCACCAGCTCAGCCTCTTCGGAGGTGACCACGCCATCAGCCTGAATCGCACTGACCAGACTCTGGATCAGCATCTCCTTCGCAGTTGGCATCAATCCGTCCAGATCAGCCAGTGCTCGTTCGAACGGCGCCTGCCACGCCGCTGGCGGCATTTGCCAGTCGAGGGCTTCACCTGGGAACGCCTGCTGCATCGCCAGCAGCCACGCGCGTCGTGAGGACGTCTCATCGGTGGCGCCGTAAGTGGCGACCACGGCACACACCAACCGCACGCTATCGCGGCAGGCCGGTAATTTTTTCTGACCATCCACCGGCGCACGTCGTGGCTGCGTGGCCTCGATCAACTGCATGCGTAGTAGTCGAATCAGGCAGTAATCGTCCAGATCGATCCGGCCATCCATTCGGACCAGCGCATCGAGGGTGCCCAGCAAGGTCTGACGGCGCCCATCCGGCAGCTGCTTGAGCGCTGGGAAAGCCAGTGAGACCAACGGCATGCGCAACGCGGGCGACAGAGCATTCACATCGGTACCGAGCACGGTCGCAGCATGCTGCACATCATCACCGAACGCATCGGCGATGAGTCGCTGCTGCGGCATCTGCAGCGTATTGTGCGTGGATGCTGCCAGGGCAAGCACCAGCAACAGCGCCGACTCGGGTTGCTGCGCGGCAAGTGTCAACGTGTCCGGAAGGCTTTGCCGCAAGACACCAGCGTGCTGGAAACTGCCTGCATTCGAAGGGCTGAGTTGCGTCGCGACAGCAGACGTACTGGCGTTGGAAACCGGCAACGGCGGCGGTGCAAAACCCGATGTAGACGGATCGTCGGTCTGGGCAGCACCGCGTGCTGCCGGCGCGTTTCGCAGCGATGTCGCCAGCCGCTCTAGCTCCGCTTCCTGAAAGCCGGGCTCCAACGCGCGAATGCGCTTCAGCAGCGGCGGGTGCGTGGCGAACAGCGCGTTGAATGCGCCTGCTTCGCCGAACAGCATGTGCCCCACCTCCTGCTTGTTGGCCACCTGCAGCTCGGAACCTTCGCTGAGGATCGCGATTTTTTTCAGTGCGCCGGCGATACCTTCGGTCTGCCGGGTGAACTGCACCGCCGAAGCGTCGGCCAGTGATTCACGCGAGCGCGCTACCGCAGCCTGGATCAGCCGCCCGAAAAAGTAGCCGATATAACCAACCGCAACCAGCGCCAGCCCGATCATCCAGACCTGACCACCGCCATCGCGACGATTGCTGCGGCCGCCACCGAACCAGATCACTTGGCGGCCGACGATCGCCAGCACCAGGATGCCGAACAGCAAACCCATCAGACGGATGTTGAGCCGCATGTCGCCATTCAGGACATGACTGAACTCGTGAGCAATCACGCCTTGCAGCTCGTCGCGGCTCAGCTGATCGAGGCAACCGCGGGTCACACAGATCGCGGCGTCGGATGTCGAATACCCGGCGGCGAAGGCGTTGATGCCCGGTTCGTTCTCCATCAGGTAGATATCCGGCACCGGCACACCGGCGGCGATTGCCACTTCCTCGATCACATTGCGCAGCTGGCGCAGCTGTGGGTCACGGGTATCCGGTGGAACGGGAACGCCACCCACGCTTTCGGCCACGGTTTTGCCACCACCGGACAGGCTCATGATGCGGAACAACGAACTCAACGCGATACCGCCGATCACCACGATGGTGCTGGTGAGCAACAGCGTCACGTTCGACCTTGCCGGTTCGCCGTTGACAGGCCGGTGCCCCAGGCTGATCCATACCACCGCATCGATCACCGCGACGATCGCAACGACCGCGAGCACGAACAGCACTACCAGTCGACGGCTGCTGCCGCGCACGCGCGCCTGCTGAGCGAAAAAGTCCATCGTGTCTCCCGCGAAATACCTGGCGCGAAAATCTATCGTGACTCACATCTCGCCGGTATCGGCTATCAGGTGAAGGAAACCTTCGGCACGTCGCGCACGGCCGGATCCTCGACCTTCAGCGGCTCGGCCGCGGCAAAGTTGAAACTGTTCGCCACAAACGAGCTGGGAAACACCTCGCGCTTGTTGTTGTAGGTCAACACCGAATCGTTATAAGCCTGACGCGCGAAAGCGACACGATTCTCGGTGGAGGTGAGCTCTTCGGAGAGCTGCATCATCGTCTGGTTGGCCTTCAAATCCGGGTACGCCTCGCTGAGCGCGAACAAACGACCCAGACTTTGGGTCAAAGCGTTTTCGCTGCCGGATAATTGCTGCATCGCAGCTGGATCGCCGGGGTTGGCCTTGGCACCAGCCAGCCCGCTCACTGCCGCATTGCGCGCCTGCACCACTGCCTCCAGCGTTCCCCGTTCATGCGCCAGGTAACCCTTGGCTGTTTCCACCAGATTCGGAATCAGGTCGTGACGCCGGGTTAACTGCACGTCAATTTGCGCAAAGGCATTCTTGTAGCCATTGCGCGATGTCACCAGTCCGTTGTAGATCGCCACGAAGTACACGACAATCAAAACGATAAGCACGAGAAAAATGATCAGCCCCATCGACATACTCCCCACTTTGTGGCGCATCCCCACGCCGGAACCACGTCAGACTACCATGCAGTTCAAGAAGTGTTTTTTGCTGATCGCGGGCGCACTCGGAGTGGCCAGTCCCGTGATTTACGCCAAGCCCCCAGTTGCAGCTCCAAAATCGCCAACGCCTGCTGCCACGGAACAGGCCCTGCCGTCGGCACGAGTCAAGGACACCCTGGCCGACTACCAGCGTTGGCTCGATCAGCTCGCCGAGCGTCATGCCGTTGCCGGCCTGGCGACGGCGGTAGTGATCGACAACAAGGTGGCTTTCGAACGCACTGTCGGCTACGCCGATGCGTCGACACAAAAGCCGATCACGCCCGATACCGTATTCCGACTTGCCTCACTGTCCAAGGCCTTTGCCACCGCGCTTGCCGGTTTGCTGGTGCAGGACGGCAAGCTGAGTTGGGATACCAAGCTGGTGGACGTGCTGCCGTACTTCAAGCTCAAGGATGCACAGGCTGGCGCAACAGCGACGGTCAGCGACATTCTCGGGCAGCGTCTCGGTCTGCCGCGCAACACCTACGACAATATGCTTGAAGGCGAGATCCCCTACGAAGAACTGGTGCGCAAGCTGGACGAAGTCGACATGGCCTGCGGCGTGGGCCAGTGCTACGGCTACCAGAACGTGGCCTTCGGCATGATCGGCGACGTCGTCCTGGCGCGCACCGGCGACTTTTTCTACCGGCTGGTGGACAAGCGCATCTTCTATCCGCTTGGCATGACGACGGCGAGCTACGGCCTGGCGGCGCTGGAATCGAGCGAGAGCTGGGCGCGTCCACATCGGCCGTCGGCCCATGGCTGGATACCGTTCGAGCCGACCGAAACCTACTACCGCGTAGCACCAGCCGCCGGCGTAAATGCCAGCCTGCGTGACATGGAAAAATGGTTGATCGCGCAGATGGGTGGACGTCCGGACGTCCTTCCTCAATCCATGCTCGATGTACTGCATACACCCGGCGTCACCACGCCCACCGAACTGCGTGCCACACCTTGGCGCAGTGCACGCCTGAAGTCGGCCGACTATGCCCTCGGCTGGCGCGTCTACAACTACGCCGGCGAAACGCTGATTTACCACGCAGGCGCGGTCGCCGGCTATCGCACAATGATCGGCTTTTTCCCGAAGTATCACGCCGGCGTCGTCACTCTGTGGAACTCGACCGGCCCGGTCCCCAGCGGGTTGATGCCCATGGTGTTCGATGGTCTACTCGGCTTGCCCCACGTCGACTGGGCCGGGATCGAAGGTAGCACTGCACCCGCAGCTGCTACACCACACAAGAAAAGCAAACCTCGCACGACACGTGAACATGACTAATTAGATGACTGGCTCAGTAAAAAAAACGGCGCCTATCTGCGCCGTTTTTTATTTCCACGTGTGAATCTTCTGTCAGAGATTGAACTCGATTCTCTGCTCTCGCGTACTCGGAACCGCTTCGCCATTTTTCATTGCCGGAGTAAAACGATAGTGCGCGACCGCATCTATGGCGGCACGATCGAATACCCGCTTGGGTTGCGAGCTTGTTACATGAATATCGCTCGTGCGGCCGTTGGGATCGATGGTGAATGCCACGATCGCCCAACCGCCCTGATGCCCACGTAGAGCGCTCTGCGGATAGATCGGCTCGGCGCCTTTCACCAAAATAGCCTCGCTGTTTTTCCCGCTATTGCCGGTCCCGGTCCCAGCGCTATCGCCGGCATCATCAGTCGCAGGCTTTACTGCTGCAACCTGCTGGGTGGGCGGTGGCGTTGCGCGAGCTTGCCGTGCCTTCAGCTGTGCGGCTTCGGCTGCCTGAATCTTCTGCTGCTCCGCGAGTTTGTCGGCTTCGGCCTTTTCCGACGCGGCTTTCTGCGCCGCCAACTGCTGAGCCTTCTGCTGGTCCACCACCTGCTGCTGTTGCTTGTCCAGCAATTTGCGCTGGGCATCAAGCTTGGAACGCAGGATGGTCAGCGTGAAGTTCGCTGGGTCAGCTTTGGCCAACAGATCGATCTGTCGCTGCGACTCGTCGAAGTCGCGCGCGTTGATGACCTGCTCTGCCGATGTGGCGGCATACGGGAAGGTCTCGCGCAGTGCGTCCGAAGCCACCTGATTGTTCGGCTGCTTTTGCAGCACTCTTAGATAAAATTCGAAGGCATTGTTTCCTGCCGGCGCCAGATAACGCTGCTCGTTGATCGCCTTGCGCGCTTCGCCAAGCAGCTGGTTAACGTCCATTGATGCGACGTCGGCCGGCGGCGGCGGTGTCTTACCCGTGGAAGCCGATGCGGGTCCCGATGGATGACCACCCGCATCTTCCAGCATCATTTCCTGATGCGGCTTGATGATCAGAAACCATGCACCGATTACCAACACGGCGAGCACGACAATGATGGCAACGACCAGAGGCTTGGCAGCCCCACGCGCACGATGACGCTTATCGAGTAAGTTTCGGGTATCCATGGTCTCTCGCTGAGTATCGACTAGATACCCGCGCTTTTTCCCCCTGTAGGAGCGAGCAGCCCCCTGACTGATCACGGCGCGGATGTGTGAAAGGTAACTCCTAATGATGCAGCACGGCAAATCGCGTGAACGATGGGGGCGTATCGGGAGAATTGACGCCAAGGCCCGCAAGAAGATTCGGCTCCAGCCGTGCCATGCAAAATCCGCCAGAATCGAAGCAAGCAGCTGGCCAGGAAGCCAAGAGCTGCTGCGTCGGCGACTTTGCAAACCCCAGAAACGAAGCGTCCCGGCAAGCCGGGACGAATATTTTCGAAGTGCTCTCCCTGCGCTGGGCACCGCAGGGAGAGAAGTCTCGATTACCTAGTTTTATTGATGTACGTAGAGCGTTGCTTACTTCTTGGAGGTCTTGGTGGCTTTTACCACCTTGGCCGGTGCAGCTTTCTTGGCGGCCGGCTTCTTGGCGGCAGCCTTCTTCACAGCTTTCTTGGCTGCCGGCTTCTTGGCGGCAACTTTCTTGGCGGCCGGCTTCTTGGCGGCAACCTTTTTCACTGCAGCTTTCTTGACTGCAGTCTTCTTGACGGCAACTTTCTTTACGGTGGATTTTTTAGCAGCCTTTTTGGCGGCCGGTTTCTTTGCGGTGGTTTTCTTGGCAGTGGCCATAGTTCGTCTCAGCTCCTCATCAGTTGGCAGTGGTTGCCCAGTAAAAGCGTGCAGGAACGCTTCAACCAACAAGTCGCTGTTGGTAGCGTGCCTAAGGTTGTTCACTTGACGGTGCGTACGCAAATCGGAAAGCCGCCGCAAAACATGCAGCGGAATCGAGACAGTGATCTTGCGTACCGCGTTTGCCTTTTCACCGTGCTCGACATACGGCTTAATGAATTTTGCTGTTGCCATAACGCACATTCCCCGTGATCTGTTGCGAAAGCTATCCCTGAAGATTTCAACTGTCAATTGATTTTAACCATGAAATCAATTGACTTCACCCTTTTCGGAACCCCCTGAAATCCTGCTACAGCAAGGCTTTTGCGACCATGACTGGTAAAATACATGGACTTCTAGACGTCTATATGAAAATCGTGATTAAAATATCAAATCGCCCGAAACCTTTGCGGCACAACGATTTCAAGCCATTCGATGCCTACGGAAGAATAAATGGCCCGATAAAAGCGTGATGAAAACGCACTGGTTTTCGACGAATCGCCAGACGTCCTGGACATGAACGGGACACCACTGAAATTCCAAAAAAATATTTTTTGAAGGCCCTCAAAAATATCCTTTTCTGCGACCAACATGTCTCTCGATGGCGCCGCCGCGAGGCGACCATCGCGCCCCCGACTTTGTCACACCAGGCAAAAACCGAAGACTGGCTGCCATCACGTTAGTCACTGCAATGATCGATTTATGCCGCAGCGGTATCGACGTCCACCACGCAAAA
Organism: Rhodanobacter sp. A1T4; assembly: GCF_014207185.1. Classification (GTDB taxonomy): domain Bacteria; phylum Pseudomonadota; class Gammaproteobacteria; order Xanthomonadales; family Rhodanobacteraceae; genus Rhodanobacter. The sequence goes on along the minus strand of NZ_JACHCP010000001.1, from coordinate 260,217 downwards.
GTGCGCTGACCAGGTTCGCGTTTGCCTCCTGATGTGCAACCTCATCGAGCAATCGAAACCTCAGCGAGCCTGTCTCGCCACAACGATACTTTTTGTTCTGCGTGTACTTCAAAACAGCCACCTCAAAACATCAACGGCCGCAAAAGCGGCCGTTGATGTTTTGACGCGGAAGCCAATGCTTCAGTGATCTTCGTTCTCGACCAGTTCTTCGTACTCATTCGCATCGAGAAGCTCATCAAGTTCGGCACGATCGCTGGGGCGGACCAGAAAGATCCAACCGTCGCCATAAGCGTCTTCGTTGATGGTTTCCGGCTTGTCGCTGAGCGTCTCGTTGATCTCGACGATCTCCCCGGAAATCGGCGAGTAGATATCCGATGCCGCCTTCACCGACTCCACCACTGCAGCACCAGTACCGGCCTTCACGTCGGAACCAACCTCCGGCAGTTCAACGTACACCAGATCGCCAAGCTGGCTCTGGGCATGGTCGGAGATGCCCACACGAACCAGGCCGTCGTCTTCGACGCGGGCCCACTCGTGGGACTTGAGGAATTTCAGATCGCCAGGAATCTCACTCATGATCGGGTCCAGTGGTTGGTTAAGCAGGTTGATGGGGGGATTCTAGCTGCATCCGACGCACGGCAAAACGTACGGCAACTGAATCACGGCCCATGTGTATTTCAGATGCCCTCGCAAGGCTTGCCGTCGCGCACAAATGGATACTTCACCAGTCGAACCGGCACCTCGCGACCGCGGATGTCCACTCGCACGTCGCCAGGTGCACCGGCCGGAATACGGGCAAATGCCACGGCCTTGTTGAGCGTCGGCGAAAAGCTGCCGGAAAGTATCTCGCCCTCGCCATTGGCGGTGAGCACTTTCTGGCCGTGACGCAAAACACCCTTGTCATCCAGCACCATGCCGACCATCACTCGTGGCACACCAGCCGCTTTCTGCAGTTCAAGCGCCGCTCGGCCGATGAAATTGCGACCCTCGTCCAGCGAGATGGTCCAGGCAAGGTTGGCCTCCCATGGCAAGACATCCTCGTCCATATCCTGGCCATAAAGATTCATGCCGGCTTCGAGCCGCAGTGTGTCACGCGCACCCAGTCCCGCTGGAGCGACGCCGGCGGCGGCGAGCGCCTCCCACAACGCGACGGCATGCTCGGTTGGCACGATGATCTCGAACCCATCTTCGCCGGTGTAGCCCGTGCGTGCGATAAATAGCGGCATGCCATGCGGACCCTGCGCCGCGGCCGATGAGAACTTGCCGAGCTTTTCGATGCGCGGGCGATCGTTTTCGTTCAGCAGACCCAACACCTTCGCGCGCGCGTTCGGACCCTGCACCGCAATCATCGCGAACTCGGGACGCTCTTTCACCTCGACTTCGAATGCCTTGGCCTGCTGCTCGAGCCAGGCGATATCCTTGGCGCGAGTGGCGGCGTTAACCACCAGCCGGAAGTGCGCCTCGTCAAAGAAGTACACGATCAGATCGTCGATGACGCCACCGCGCTCGTTGAGCATGCACGAGTAGAGCGCCTTGCCGGTGACCTTGAGCTTGTCCACGCTGTTGGCCAGCAGGTGGCGCAAAAATTCACGGGTGCGCGCGCCCTGAAGATCGATCACCGTCATATGCGACACATCGAACATGCCAGCGTCGCGCCGCACGGCGTGGTGCTCCTCGATCTGCGAGCCGTAATTGATCGGCATGTCCCAACCGCCGAAGTCGACCATGCGCGCGCCGAGCGAACGATGGGTGGCATTGAGTACGGTCTTGTCGGTCATTGCGGTGTCGCCTGCAGGAAAGTCGCCCATTATCGTCGCCGGGTCGGAGCAATCCAAGCGACAGCGTGCCACGGCCTTTGCTGGCTTCACTCATACGCGGGATTCAGTCGGACGCCTGACCCACCCATCGAAAGGTAAGGTTGATCCGCTCGGTGCTTACCGTGCGGGTCTTCGGCACCTCGTGGCGATAAAGGCGCTGTGTATCGCCAGCCATACGCAGCAGGCTACCGTGCGACAACGGCAGACTCAGCGTGTCGCCTGGCTCCGCCTGCACACCTCGCGGAAACTTGCGGCGCAGGCGTAAGGATCGGGTAACACCCAGGCTCAATGAGGCGATCACCGGTTGCTCACCCAGCTCAGGCTCGTCATCGCTATGCCAGCCCATCGAGTCGCGGCCATCACGATAGAGGTTGGCCAGCACACTATTGAAGGACGCTCGGCAATCCGCCTCGATATGACGACGCAACGCCATCACAGACGCAGGCCACGGCCGTGGCTCGAAGCGCGTTCGCGAATAGGTGTAACCGGTGCCCGCATCACCGATCCAGCAACTCAGCCGTGGCGAAGCGACCTCGCGACCGAACAGTTTGATGTAGTGCATTTCCCACGGAACGGTCGCCAGCAAATCGGCCTGCAACACGTCCGCTTCATGCGGCAGCAGCCACGAAGGCCACAGCTTGACGTCAGCACCCGGCAGATCGATCCGTTGCCAGGATGATCTCAAGATATCTGTCACGGCAGGCGAATGGCTGTCATTCGGCAGACTCTTCTGTATCGCCGTCGACCACATCATGAGGCGCTGCAATGCCGGCCAGTAGCCGTTCGGTCAATTGCTCGGCCAGATGCTCGGCATGTTGACCTGATGAGTGCAGATGCACATCCGGGGATTCTGGCCGTTCGTAGGGAGCATCGATACCGGTGAAGTTACGGATCAGGCCAGCGCGTGCCTTCTGGTAAAGACCTTTTGCATCACGGCGCTCACACTCCTCCAGCGGCGTGTCCACAAAAACCTCCATGAACTCACCTTCGGCAAACAACTCCCGCGCCGAACGCCGCTCGCTGCGATAGGGCGAGATGACGCTGACCAGCACGATCAGGCCGGCGTCCACCATCAGGTGAGCCACCTCCGCGATACGGCGGATGTTCTCGACCCGGTCCTCGGGCGTAAAACCCAGATCCTTGTTGATGCCGTGGCGTACGTTGTCGCCGTCCAGCAGATATGTGTGATATCCCAGAACGTGCAGGCGTCGTTCAACCAGATTCGCAATAGTCGATTTGCCGGCACCGGAAAGACCGGTGAACCAGAGGCACAACGGGTGCTGCCCCTTGCTGCGGCCCCGCACTACCTTGTCGATATCGACATGCTGCCATTGCACGTTGGATGAACGGCCCAGCGCATAGTCCAACATGCCGCAGGCCACCGTGGCATTGCTCTGACGGTCGATCAGGATGAATCCACCGAGCGTCGGGTTGGTCGCAAAGGATTCGAAGGCGATCGCGCCATCCATCCCCATCGTGCAGTAGCCGACCTCGTTGAGCTCCAGATGACGCGCTGCAAGTTTCGCCTGCGTGTTGACATCCACTTTGTGCTTGATCGACATCACACGGGCATTGACCTCGCGTGTGCCGATCTTCAGCACATACGTGCGATTGGGCAGCAGAACGGCATCGCCCATCCACAACAGATGGCAGTTGAACTGATCGGCGACAGGCGCCGGGCGCAGCGCGGCGGCGATGACGTCACCACGGCTGGCATCTAACTCGCGGTCCAGACAGAGCGTGACGGCCTGACCGCTGGATGCACTCAGCAGATCGCCGCTGGCTGTGACAATGCGTTCAATACGTGCGCGCTGCACGCCGGGCTGCACTATCACCTCGTCACCACAGGTCACACGACCGCCGCAGATAGTACCGGCATAGCCGCGAAATGATTGGTCAGGTCGACTTACCCACTGCACCGGCATGCGGAAATCGTCGGCCTGCGCGATCGTTGCATCCGTCGACTCGAGCAACTCAAGAAGACACGGGCCGTCATACCAAGTCATGCAGGAAGACCGCGTGCCAACGTTTTCGCCCGTTGGCGCGACCACCGGCAGGCACTGCACACGAGCGATGCCGAGATCCTTTGCCAGCACGCAGTATTCGTCCGCGATCGCATCGTAGACCGCCTGGTCGTAACCGACCAGATCCATCTTGTTGACCGCCAGCACCACCTGTCTGATACCCAGTAACCCGCATATATAGGTATGCCGGCGCGTTTGCGTCAGCAAACCTTTGCGCGCATCTACCAGCACTACTGCCAGCTCCGCGTTGGAGGCGCCAGTCGCCATGTTGCGCGTGTACTGCTCATGACCGGGACAGTCGGCCACAATGAAGCTGCGCCGCGCGGTATGAAAATAACGGTATGCCACGTCGATGGTGATGCCCTGCTGACGTTCCGCATCCAGGCCGTCGGTGAGCAGAGAGAAGTCGAGCTTGTCGCCCAGCTCCGCGTGCAGCTTGCGGCTGTCGCGCGTCAATACGGCCAGTTGATCCTCCGGCACCATGCCTGCGTCGTAGAGCAGGCGGCCAAGTAGCGTGCTCTTGCCATCGTCCACGCTGCCACAAGTTATGAAACGGAGCAGTCGTTTGGCGTTCGAGGCCGACACCTCAGTTGGCGTAACGGTTCCCGTCGCCATCAGAAATAGCCCTCCTGCTTCTTTCGCTCCATGGATGCGGAAGGATCCTGGTCAATCACCCGCCCTTGTCGCTCCGAGCTGCGCGAACGCGCCATCTCGTCAATGATTTCAGCCAACGTCGACGCCGACGATTCCACCGCGCCAGTCAGCGGGTAACAGCCCAGCGTGCGGAAACGCACCTCACGCATCTGCACGGTTTCGTCTGGCTGCAAAAGGAAGCGATCATCATCGGCCATGATCAATGCACCATCACGTTCGACCACCGGCCTCGGCTTGGCGAAGTACAGCGGCACTACTGGGATGTTCTCGCGCTGGATATAAAGCCACACATCCATCTCAGTCCAGTTCGACAGCGGAAATACGCGCACGCTTTCGCCTTTGCGGATGTGCGTGTTGTAGGTGTGCCAGAACTCCGGTCGCTGGCTTTTCGGATCCCAGCGGTGCTGCGCATTGCGGAAGGAAAAGATGCGCTCCTTCGCGCGCGACTTTTCCTCGTCGCGCCGGGCGCCGCCGATGGCGGCATCGAAACGATATTTATCCAGTGCCTGTTTCAGTGCCAACGTCTTCATCACATCGGTATGCACCGTAGCGCCATGCGTTTGCGGTGATATGCCCTGGCGCACACCCTCTTCATTGATATGCACCAGCACTTCGACATCGCCTGCCGCGGCCACTTCGTCGCGGAACGCGATCATCTCGCGGAATTTCCAGGTGGTATCCACGTGCAGCAAGGGCATCGGCGGTCGCGCCGGAAAAAAGGCCTTGCGCAGCAGGTGCAGAAGTACCGAGGAATCCTTGCCGATGGAATACAGCATCACAGGATGCTGGAAGCTTGCCGCCACCTCGCGAAAGATATGGATGCTCTCCGCCTCGAGGTCATCGAGATGGGAGTGCCGCTGCGGGGATTGAGTTGTCATGGCCATCGAATGAGTGGCAGGAAGCCGCCATAAGGGGCTCTATGTTACGCGATCATCACGCAATGACTGGATACGCTGGCTCGGCATCCAACGTGGCCGCGCACACCGACGCCAGTTCCAGCAGACGCAGATCCGAGCCACGCGCACCGACCAGTTGCAGACCGATCGGCAAACCATTGGGCAAGGTGCCCATTGGCAGGCTCACCGCCGGGCAACCGGCAAGGCTGGCAAAGCTGGTGAGGTCGGCCTGCGAATCGGGTACCGGGCCATCGAGTGGAAAGGCGCCCTGCGACGTGGTCGGCAGGACCAGTACGTCGACTTGGGCGAACAGTCGGCGCATCTTTAACGTAGCTGCATCAAGTACGCGATCGGCAGCAGCATAGTCGGCGGCACTCTTGCGAGATGCATAGCCTAGCATCTCGCGAAAGCGAGCCGATACCGGGTACTCGGTATCGGCTAGATCAGACGCGAAGGTGCCAAGCATTTCTGCTTCCATCAATAACAGCCCAGCGCGCCGGGTACGGGCAAAATCCCAGTCATCGAAATCCACCGTTCGTCGATCACCCAGCGCATGCGGCAACTTTGCCATGGCTGCCTCGAACACCGCGATCACCTCCGGCTGCACGCCAACGGCAGCCAGATCAGGCAGCAGGCCAACGCGCAGATTGCCCGGCTCCCAGTCCGGCAGCGCGAAAGCAACGCGTCGCCGGCGCGAACGCGCGTCATCGGCGTCATAGCCGGTCAGCACCTGCAGCAGCACGGTGAGATCCTCCACGCTGCGTGCCAGCAGGCCAACGGAATCGAGCCGGCGCGCAGCAGGCACCAGGCCACGCGCGGAGATTTCGCCGTGAGTCGGCTTCAATGCATACACACCACAGTAACTGGCCGGAATCCGGATCGAACCCAGGCTGTCCGAGCCCACCGCCGCCACGGCGAGGCCCGCGGCAACCGCCGCGGCCGCACCGCCAGACGAACCGCCGGCGGTATAACCGTGACGATGCGGATTTTGCGTCGCGCCGAAGTGTGGATTGTCGGTCACCGCACCCAGCGCACCTTCATCCATATTGGTTCTGCCTACCAGCACGGCGCCGGAGGCACGCAGCCGCTGCACGACATGCGCGTCATGCTCCACTGGCTCGCGCCTTCCGGGCAAACCGGCACGAGTCGGCCAGCCGGCCACATCGAAGTTGTCCTTCAGCGCCAGCGGAATACCGTCGAGTCGTCCGATCGCGCCATCACGACGACGGCGATCGGCCATATGCGCCTGATCCTGCAACAGACTGGAACGCAGATCGACGTAGGCATTGAGCTGCGGATTGATCCGTTCAATCGCCCTCAGATACACCTCGGACAGCGCGCGCGCCTGTACTCGCCCGCTCGCCAGCCAATGCAGCAGCTGGCACAACGTGGCGCGGCGCAAGTCGAGATCGGCAATCGGCGACGTCGAATTCATGGTGTCTCCTTGAGATGCCTTCCGATTATCGCGTTGACCGGTTAACAGATTGCAAGTTGGGCGGTATGCGTTGCCGCGCCACGCATGAATCCGGACAATACCCATGAATAATCGGTTTGCAACCGATCCATGCTCATTCTTGTAGAAATTCTTTTAAAAACGGAGCCAACCATGAGCGAGCGCGAGACGATGGAATACGACGTGATCGTCGTCGGTGCCGGGCCAGCCGGCCTGTCGTTCGCGATCCGCCTGAAACAGCTCAAACCGGAGATCACCGTCTGCGTGATCGAGAAGGCCTCCACCATCGGCGCACAGATTCTTTCCGGCGCGGTGATCGAGCCGCAACCGCTGGATGCATTGCTGCCAGGATGGCGCGATAACCCGCCGCCGATCTGCGTGCCAGCCGGTGAGGACGAGTTCTGGCTACTCAGCAAGGAAGGCGGCCGCAAGCTGCCGGTGCCGCCGGGCATGCGCAACCACGGCAACTTCATCGTGTCGCTGGGCGCGCTGTGCGCGTGGCTGGCGCCACAGGCCGAAGCGCTGGGCGTAGACGTATTTCCCGGCTTTGCTGCTGCCGATACCATTTTCAATCAGGACGGCTCGGTCGCCGGTGTCAGCATCGGCGACATGGGCGTGGCCAAGGACGGTTCGCACAAGACCGGGTACACGCAAGGTATCGATATCAAGGCCAAGGTCACCGTGCTTGCCGAAGGCGCACGTGGCAGCCTGACCAAACAACTGATCAAACGCTTCGAACTGGACAAGGGCAAGGATCCACAGGGTTATTCCATCGGCATCAAGGAGCTGTGGCAGCTGCCTGCCGGCCGTGGCACATCGGGCAAGATCGTGCACAGCTTCGGTTGGCCTGCAGACAGCCATACCTACGGCGGCAGCTTCATCTACCACCTGGATGGCGATCGCGTAGCCCTCGGCTATGTAAGCGGACTCGACTACAGCGACCCCGATTACAAACCGTGGGAAGCGTTCCAGCAGTGGAAGAACCATCCTTCGCTGAAGCCACTGCTGGACGGCGGCGAAATTCTGTCCGCCGGCGCGCGCGCCATCGTCACCGGTGGCTACCAGTCGTTGCCAAACGTTGAGATGCCTGGCGCGTTGCTGATCGGCGATACCGCAGGCCTGCTCAACGTGCCTAAAGTGAAAGGCACACACCAGGCGATCAAGAGCGGCATGCTGGCCGCCGAGCATCTGGTCGCGAACGATCTGAAATCGGCCGGCTTCAATGCCAAGCTGCGCGCCTCTGACGTGATGGCCGAGCTGAAGAAAGTCCGCAACATCAAACCCGCCTTCAAGAAGGGACTGTGGTTCGGTCTGATGAATGCCGCATGGGAAACCGTGCTTAACGGTGCCTCGCCGTGGACGCTGAAGAACAAGGCCGACTGGTCTTCACTCCACAAGCTCGGTGCGCAGGAAGAGCCAAAGCGCGACTACGTGCAACGAACGCTGGCGCCGCGTGATCGTCTGGCGGGCGTCTACTTCGCTGCGACCGAGCACGACGAGGATCAGCCGATCCACCTGCATGTGTCCGACACTTCCATATGTGTCACCCAGTGCGCCGAGGAATACGGCAACCCCTGCACGCGCTTCTGCCCGGCCAGCGTCTATGAAATCGTGGACGATGCTGCGGGCAAACGCCTGCAGATCAACGCCGCCAACTGCGTGCATTGCAAGACCTGCGACATCAAGGACCCGTACCAGATCATCAACTGGGTCACGCCGGAAGGCGGCTCGGGGCCGAATTACCAGAACATGTAGTGGCTGCAGCCACATCGGGATCAATGCGACAAGGCATTAGATTCGTCAGCGCAGCAGGTCGGCAGGACACGCACCCTGCCGACCACGCAAGCCATCCAAAAGTCCGCGCAACATGAAGCGCAGATTGCGCCACCGCGGTCCGATCAGCACGCCAAATAGAAACAGCTTCACCAGCACGCGCGGTACATCCTGTGCAATCCACACCCATGGCGTGTGCCGCATACCGTACAGCCGCAGTCGATTACGCATCATGTAATACAGTCGCGACGGCCCGTGCACCACGATTTTCCCCACGCCAAACGGCAGCGCACGACGATCATCGCCCAAGTGATGATGCATGGTGGCCGAACATACGCCATACAGCGCATAGCCTTTGGCCCGGGCGCGAAAACTCCACTCCATATCGACGTTGTCGATAAACAGCCCGGCATCCATCGCACCGACGCGATCAAGCACTTCAATCGGAATCAGCGCACCCGAGCTGATAAGAAAATCACAGGCGATGGATTGCTTATCGCTTTCGCACCACAGCTTTTGACTGCGTGGAAAACCGATGCGCACAAACGGCGCATCCCGATCCTCGCGTCGATCATGAAAGCGTGGCCCGACTGCACCGACTAGGTTCTCGCAGGAAAGGTTCTGTAGCGCCATCAGCAATGCCACCACCATCCCTTCACCCGGCTCGCTGTCCTGGTCCAGCAGCAGGACATGCTGAAAGCCCTGCGAGCGTGCCCAGTCTATGCCCGCATTCTGTGCCGCCGCCAGCCCCACATTGCACGGCTGTCGCAGGAGCGCTCCGCGACAGGCGGCCAAAGTCTGGCTCAATGCCTGTTGCCAGACACCATTGCTGGCATTGTCGACCAGCACCACCGCGCCGACCTGCGGTGCAACGGCACTGACCAGCTGCTGCAGGGACTGCAGCTCCGGCTGATAACTGACGATCACCGCACAGACCGTCATGGCAGAATAATTACCCACGTCGCAGCATATCCCGCAGCGCGGAGCGCCCATCGACTCCATAAGTCCGATAAAGACCCGCCCGGACTTCTCGCAGGATGGGCAGTACACGTTGACAACGCGGCAGTCGCCCGATTGCCACGCGCCGTTCCACATGTGCCCGTTTGTGTCTGACCTGCGCCGCCCGTTCGCTCCCCATCTCCGATCCGTCTTTTGCCAGGAAGCGCTCTAGCCGCCTCAATCGTTTCGCTTCGGCGCGCAGCAGCCGTCCACGCGAACGGACCAAGTCATGCCATTTTTTCGCCAGATTGCGTTTTCGCATGCCGATCTGGTTACCGGCATGCTGGCGATAGTCGATAAGCGGCTCGTCGATGAAGTCCATCCGACCCGATGCCGCCACCACCACGGTCAGCCATTCGTCGTGAATCCATCCCGGCGCCACAGGTAACGCCATCTCAACCAACTCGCGACGCAGGGCCGTCGTAGCACCGGTGGCAAAGCTCCGACGCAGGGCAACCTCGAACGCACGACCACTGTGGATGGCCTGTTTATCTTCCGGAGTCATCTGCAACGCATCGAACAGCGAGTAAGGCAGGGAAACACCCTTGGCATTCACCAGGCGTGCGTCGGTATGCAGCAATAACAAAGACGGGTCGCTGCTGAAACGCGCCGCCATTACCGCCAGCTTGTCGATACGCCAGACATCATCCTGATCACAAAGAAACAATACGTCACCACTGGCCTGCCGCATGGCCAAAGAAAAATTTTCCACACAACCTATATTTTGTGCGTTCTGCAGCAGGCGTATCTCCACACCCAGATGACGAGCCTGTTCGGCAAATGTCTGCAACATGTCCATGCTGGCATCGGAGGAACCGTCATCGCTGATCACGATTTCATCCGGCAGGCACGTCTGTATCAGCAAACTGTCGAGCTGAGGCTGGAGGTAGATGGCTCCGTTATATGTGCACATCACAATGGAAAGGCGTGGTTGCGTCATCGTTACTACGTTGTTTGATAAGAGGAACCCTGCGCCAAGCCATCGCGCCACAGCACCGATCTGCTCAGCGCGTCATATATCGCTCAGAATGACTCATGACAATACCCGATGGGTATTTTGTGCCTGTTTCACACCCCGTTCGCGCATCATACTGAAACGCCCCGGTGGCCATCTGAATCCCGTGATATCCAACGTGATATCCAATAAGAACAGAGCCCATCTGGCTCCGGCTCCAGCTCCGGTTAGAATAGTCCATTGTCTGATCGCCGCAGGCACCTCGCGGATACCGTAAATAAAAGGAATCGTTGATGAAAATTCTGGTCGGCTACAAGCGCGTCGTGGATTACAACGTACGTATTCAGGTCAAGTCCGATGGCAGCGGCGTGGTCACCGATGGCGTCAAATTGTCGGCCAACCCGTTCGACGACATTGCGCTGGAAGAAGCACTGCGCCTGCGCGAGAAAGGTGTCGCCGAAGAAGTGATCGTGGTCGGTATCGGCCCAGCCGATCTCACCGCGCACCTGCGCAACGGCCTGGCCATGGGTGCCAATCGCGCCATCCACGTCGTCACCACCGATGCCGTGCAGCCACTGACTGCAGCGCGAGTGTTTCTGAAGCTGATCGAAAAAGAGCAGCCGGGGCTGTTTATCGTAGGCAAGCAGGCAATCGATGACGACGCCAACCAGACCGGCCAGATGCTGGCGGCCTTGTGGGACCGTCCGCAGGCGACCTTCGCCGGCAAGATCGACGTATCTATTGAGAGCGGTGCCACTGGCAAAGTCACGGTTACTCGCGAAGTCGATGCCGGCCTGGAAGTGATCGAGGCCGAACTGCCGGCAGTGATCACCACCGACCTGCGACTCAACGAGCCGCGCTTCATCAAGCTACCCGACATCATGAAGGCGAAGTCCAAACCGATCGACAGCATCGAATTCGCGTCGCTGGGCGTTGAAGCTCACGATCATCTGAAGACCACGCACTACGCCGCGCCCGCCAAACGCAGCAAGGGCGTGATGGTGAAGGATGCGGCCGAACTCGTCGCGGTGCTGAAGCAGAAAGGTCTGCTCTAAGCAGCGCTCTGACTTCCAGCCGCCCGACATCTACATAGAAATCCCGGAGATTTCCCATGAGCAAGATTCTTGTTATCGCCGAACATCTGGACGGCAAACTCAACCCTTCCACGGCACGCGCCGTGAGCGCAGCAATAGCCGTGAAGCCCGAAGCCATCGACGTACTGGTGCTCGGCGACAGCGTTGACGCCATCGCCGCCGATGCGGCGATGATCGAGGGCGTGAGCCGGGTGCTCACCGTCGCCCGTGCGGAAAATGCGCACCCGCTCGCTGCCGTGCTGGCGCCGCAGATCGCCAAGGCCGCCGACGGCTACAGCCACGTATTCGCACCATCCACCACCTTCGGCAAGGACGTCGCCCCGCGCGTCGCCGCGCTGCTTGGCGTCGCCCAGGTCAGCGACGTGATGAGCGTCGAAGCCAGCCACACCTTCAAGCGGCCGATTTACGCCGGCAACGCCATCATCACGGTCGAGGCGAATGCCGATCATGCCGTGGTCGCCACCATCCGCACCGCGTCGTGGCCGGCCGCCAACAGCGGCTCCAACAGCGCGCCGATCGAAGCGCTGACCTTGGACGTCACCCTGCCAACGCATACACGCTTCATCGAACTGAAACAAGGCAGCAGCGACCGTCCTGACCTGCAGAGCGCCGGCAAGGTCGTTTCCGGCGGCCGCGGCGTTGGGTCGAAGGAAAACTTCGAGATCATCTACAAGTTCGCCGACAAGATCGGTGCCGCCGTGGGTGCCTCTCGCGCCGCCGTCGACGCGGGCTACGTACCGAACGAAATGCAGGTCGGTCAGACCGGCAAGATCATCGCCCCGGCGTTGTACATGGCTATCGGCATCTCCGGCGCCATCCAGCACCTCACCGGCATCAAGGACGCCGGCACCATCGTCGCCATCAACAAGGATGGCGAGGCGCCGATCTTCGAGATTGCCGACATCGGCCTGGTAGGGGATCTGTTCAAGATCATTCCGGAGCTGGAACAGACGCTCGGCTGATTCGGGGACTCATCCGCCATGTCGCGATAAAGCGTGCGCATCCTTTATTGGGGAACCTATGACGTCGGGAAACCGCGTACCCGTCTGCTTCGGGATGGCTTGCGGTCGAACGGCGTCACGGTGGATGAAATCCATTCCGATCTCTGGCGTGGCATAGAAGATAAATCCCAAGTTCGGGGCGTGACCCGCAAACTGTGTCTGCTGGCGCGCTGGCTTTTTTGTTACCCGCGACTGCTCTGGCTACTTTGTCGCGTCACGCGCCCGGATGTCCTCATGGTGGGATTCCCGGGCGTGCTGGACGTGCTGCTGGTGGCGCCGATTGCGCGCATACGTGGCATCCCGCTGGCATGGGACATGTTCATGTCGATATACGACACCGTCGTCGAAGATCGAAAGCTGCTGCGCCCGCATCGGCTGCCAGCCCGGGTGTTGCATGCGCTCGAAGGTTTTGCGCTACGTCGCGCGGATCTCGTCTTTCTCGATACAAGGGCTCACGCCGAGCGCGTTGAAAATTTGTTCCGGATCGAACGCGGCACTATCGGCTCGGTATGGGTCGGTGCGGAAGCCACGCACTTTCACCCCAGCGAAAAATCAGCCCTGCCGGGAGAGCAGCTCATCGTGCTGTTCTATGGGCAGTTCATTCCGCTGCATGGGATCGAGACGATCATCCTCGCTGCCCGGCTGATGCGCGACGAACCTGTGCACTGGCAACTGATCGGCCGTGGCCAGGAAGCGCCACTGATCGAGGTCATGCTTCGCGAAGATCCGTTGAGTCGACTGCAATGGGATGCATGGGTCGACTATGCCGAATTGCCGAAACGGATTGCAGACGCTGATATATGTCTCGGGATTTTCGGTACATCCGAAAAAGCCGCCTGCGTGATTCCAAACAAGGTCTTCCAGATCGTCGCGATGGGGCGCCCCGTGATTACAAGAGACTCACCCGGCATACGTGAATTGTTGACGAATACCCCACCATGCAGTTATCTGATACCCCCGCACGACGCCGAAGCGCTGGCCGATGCCATCAGGGACTTCGCCATGCACCGCGTACCGGAGATGTCTCGCTGTCATGCATCGCTCGAGAGGAAAGTTGACTCGCACGCGATTGGCAGGCAATGCATTGCACTGCTGAATCACACATTCGATCTGGAAGGCTGATCCCATGGAAGTCATGCCACTGTTTGGTCCATCGGCTCCCGAAGAAGGCTGGGTACCGGCGCCTCGCTATGTGCTCAGGCGGCAGCGCATTCTCCGGCAACTGCAGGAACTGGCACCTTGCAAGGTCATGGAGATCGGCTGTGGTGCCGGCATGCTGCTGCAGGAATTGGCCGCTCGCGGCTTTCAATGCAGCGCGCTCGAAAGCTCGGTCCAGGCACGTATGCTGATTCAGCGACTTGCTGGAAAGGCCGGGTATGCCATCGATCTTCATGAAACCTCATCCGAAGCATGGCGAGGTCGCTTTCCTCTGGTGATGGCCTTCGAGGTGCTGGAACATATCGAGGACGATGTTGCTGCGATGCGGGAATGGGCATCGTGGCTTTCATCGGGAGGCACCATGCTCATCTCCGTGCCCGCACATCCACGGTTATGGAACGCGGCGGATGTCTGGGCAGGGCATTATCGGCGCTACACCCGACAGGCACTGATGCGTGTGGTATCGGATGCCGGCCTCGAGATCGAGCGCATCGAATGCATTGGTTTTCCATTGGGAAACCTCACTGAGCGCATGCAGGCTCATGGCATCAAGCGCAGATTGTCCGCCGAACAGCGCGATCTCGGATATCAGGCCAATAGCGATCGTAGTGGCGTCGATCGCGATCACGTCATGAAATGGTTTCCGCTCATGCGTTCACTCCCTGGAAGAATGGCCATGCATGGTGCATTGATGGCCCAGGCGATGACTTCAGCGCTGCCGCTCGGCAACGGTTATCTGCTGCGCGCGCGAGCCCGGTGATCAGACATCTGCTGCGCCCATTCGGCATCTTGCTCGCGATCGTCGCGAGCGCCTACTTCGTGATGCATGCCTATAGGGCATTGGATGGTCAGAATATTGCCGCCCTGCTCGATGCCCGAGTATTGCTTTCAACCGCAGCATTGAGCCTTCTGTATGCCTTGCTGATACCAACCACCGGCATGGCCTGGACGTGGCTGCTTCGATCACTTGGACAGGACGCGAAATCCAGCCGTCTGATTGCGATTCTTGCGACGACCCAATTCGGGAAATATCTGCCGGGAAATGTGGCACAACACATCGGCCGCATCGGTCTCGCCCGTGCATATGGTGTGGCACTTCCAGCCACCGTTTTTTCGATGGCCTATGAAACTCTTTTGACGGCCGTGGCATGTGGACATATCAGTGCACTCGCATTGATCTGGGCGCCGCCTAGCTACCTCTCCATCTGGCCGCTGGCCCACTATCGCGTGCCACTGCTGATCGCGATCAGCATCGCCGCGGTCCTTGTGCTGCTGATCGTTCCACATTTGTCATTGAGGATTGCGCACTATCGCGCCACCCAACGGGGCCAGCATGATTACGTGCCGCCGAAACTGCGGCTTGACTGGTTTTCGATCGGCAAATGCTATGCCACCTACCTGATCAACTTCATGCTGGTCGGGGCTGGCCTGTGGCTGGTTGCCCGGGTACTTCCGGACTCAGGCACAACCACCCCGAGTGTTGCATTCCTCACAGGAGCATTCGCCTGCAGCTGGATCCTCGGTTTCCTCGCTCCAGGTGCGCCAGCAGGACTTGGCATCCGGGAAGCCATGTTGAGTCAATGGCTGGTCGGCTCCATGCCCGCGGCAAGCATCGTGGTGCTGATCCTGCTGCTACGTGTATCGACCACTCTGGGCGACCTTCTCAATTTCATCTGGGGAAGCATCGCGATCGGAAGGTGGCGCAGACGTGATGTGTCTGCAGGGTCATGAACCGCAAAAAGTGGTATAGCTCAGACGATAAACCATTATCAATGGTCAACGACTAGAGTAGTTCCACCGTTGATACTCGAGATAGCACGACCAGCTTTCGATGCTTGGCCACAGAAATTCATGCGTAAATTCAGGCAAGCTCCTCGAACGGCATAATTTGCATTAAGTACACAGGGCAATAACTAAAGAATCGTGTTTGACACGGGACCGCATCGAGAAATGTCTAAAACTCTTCGCCTCTGGACAGTAGAGAGATAAATGAAATGAAGCTCATCATCCAGATCCCCTGCCTCAACGAAGCCGATACCCTGGCCATCGCTCTCGCGGAACTCCCACGCGAGGTCGATGGCTTCAGCACAGTCGAATGGCTGATCATCGATGATGGCTCGACAGACAATACCGCTGAAGTCGCTCGTCGGAACGGCGTGCACCACGTTGTCCGGCATCCGGTGAACCGTGGTCTGGCCGAAGCGTTCATGACCGGTATCGACGCCTGCCTGAGGCTTGGTGCGGATGTCATTATCAATACCGATGCGGACAATCAATACAATGGTGCGGATATTCCGGCATTGACCATGCCGATCCTTGCTGGCGATGCTGAAATCGTGATTGGCGCGCGCCCCATCAGTGAGACTGAGCATTTTTCATGGATCAAGAAGAAGCTGCAGCATCTGGGTAGCTGGGCTGTACGCGTCGCGAGCCGAACGGATGTAGCCGACGCACCCAGTGGGTTCCGCGCCATTTCACGCGAAGCGGCGATGCGACTCAATGTATTCAATGCTTACACCTACACCCTCGAAACAATCATCCAGGCTGGCCAGAGCAATATGCGGGTTGTCTCGGTTCCCATCCGCACCAATGCTGACCTGCGGCCATCACGACTGGTAAAGAGCATCTCCAGCTACGTACAACGTTCGCTGGTTACCATTCTTCGCGTGTTCGTGATCTACAAGCCGCTCAAGTTCTTTGCTTTTTTCGGTGCGATCTTCACGCTTGCCGGCGTGATTACCGGCGCGCGCTTCCTGTGGTACCTGTTCGAAGACAACGGCGAGGGTCACGTGCAATCCGTGATCTTCTGCGCCCTGTGCATCATTGCGGGCCTGCTCCTTTTCATGATGGGAGTCATTGGCGATCTCATCGCTACCAACCGGAAGCTGCTGGAGCGCATCAACCTGCGACTTCAGCATATCGAGCACCAACGAGACTGAAATCTTTACCAACTTCGCGCTCACCGCCTTGGCCAGCACCGCAAAGTCGATGCGTCGATCAAGCACCTGCAGCGGATGATCCAGACGATCACGCTTAACGTTACGTTCTTCTCCAACAAACAGGCTGATCATGCAGTGCTCTCGGGCTTACGGAGCGATGAGTTCACGTTACGCGATGATAACGGGCTTTTCGAGGTGCTCCACTACAGACTCATTGCTAGTTCCAACGTGTCCGAAATCGGAACGACTTCATTTACCCAAAGACCTCATGATTATGCAGGAGCGAGTTTACGGAAAATCGACAAATTAATTTCTGCCGATGGGCGCTAGACTGAGATGCACCAAGGAAGCACCAAGCTTGCGAGGATCTTTGCTCATGCCCAGGTCTTTAGGAGAGATTGCATCTGGCACTGTAATAGTAATTTCATGTGTACCAGGTTCGATTTTTTTAAAATCGGCCGTGAACACAGATACTTCTTGTTTTATCTTAAAAATTTGATGTTGATTACCAATTTTTATATCAAATGGTTGGTCTATATTTTTTGCAAAAGCGCCTGCTGTAAGTTCTAATTTGACATCACTTGGGATCGCCACGGTGAAATTTATCACCACCTGTTTTTGATCAGACCACCTCCCAAAGCCTTCTGCACCGGATACGCCCCGTATCTCTTTGACGCTCGGCAATACCGGGTCAGAGAAATCGATATCCCAAATTCCTCTGTCTACATGCCAAATGCTGTACCCTGGAGCGGAAAAGAACAATTGCCCATTAATGTCGGGTGAAAGTGGATTTTGACCCAAATTAATAATCCAATGGATTCTTTTTGGTAGAAAGGCATATGAAATCAAAGTATCGTTCGGAATCAAATATTTCTCAATATCCTTATTACTCAAATGGAAAATTGTGCGAGTTGCATCAGAATCATCATCACCAATAATTGCAACTGGCATCGTCGACCCAATCGCGAGATCAAACATCATGCCCGCCTGATCTGCCGGACTCGGAGTTTTGTAATGATTCAAGACTTTTGGAAACTGAACTGCAGTCACTATAAGTGTAAGAGGCAAGAAAATATAGATGAAGAATTTCGACGAATTCGCTGGCTTTATTAGAAGAATAATCAGTGAAAACGCTTGCAACAAAGTAAAGAGATGGAGGTTGACCCGAGTCGTTGAAATTGCCCACAGATCAGGTGAATCGACTGCAAAAGGGGTATACCCCTTAAGTCCGTCAAAACCAGCATAAAGCGTCACTCCGATCAAGCAGGCAATTAAAATTTTCTGCCAATTTTTTGGGCGCAGACTGTTATTACCGTTATAGAGCGCGGCAAAAATAGTGAAAAATGGAAATAGAAAGAAGTAGTAGCGCATATGCAGGCGCTCAATACTTTCATACTTATTCATTCCATTGACTTCGGCTGTATAAGCAGCCGTAACCAGTAACATTGTCAACAAGATACAAGCAACCAGTAGTATTGCTTTCCGTGAATCGTAGCTATTTGTTGTTCCCGGATTGCTAATTGCCATGCTTGAGGCGGCAATGGGCATGGCAAAGAGTATCAAGATGCCTAATATGTGACCTTTGAGCACGTGCAGAATAGCCAGTGCAGCGTGCAAGGGCGCACCTTGAGTCGATTTGTGTGCAACTGTGCCATACATACTTCCAATTAGATCAGTCCCCGCTGGCCCCGCAAGAATATAGCCGAGTCCGAACCTAACGGCGGCCACAGCAAAAAACGCGCCGGCCAGATGCATAATTGCCCGTATAAAAGAGACATTATTGCGATAGGAAATATATAAAAATGACTTAAAAATGACATAAGCTGGGAGTAGAAAAAACGCGTGTGGCTTTATTAGTGAAAGCAAGCCAATAGCGATTCCTGAAATACACGCTCCGACCAAGCTGGTCGTTCCCCGTCCCTCGCGCAATATTATCCAGGCTGTCATCCAAAAGCTGCAGTAGTAAAGCATCTCTGGCATGTAATAAATGGCGTAGTAACCAGCTGGAGCCATAAGCGATAGAACTACAACATATGCGGAAACCTTTTTTGTTAGCCAGTACCTAGATATTGCATAGATCGGAACACTACTAAGACAGAAAAAGAAAATATTAAGTAATCGTCCACAATCAAGAAAATCTCGACCGCATTTATTGGTTATTCCGTAAATAAAATAAAAAAGGTAAGAAGGTACGCTTGCGTCCGATAGCGGGAGCAGCCTGGAGTAGGTACTAAAACGCTGCTCGTCCGACATGACTACCGGTTGGTAGCCAAAAGATCTTAAAATCAGCCAAGCCGTTATTATGCCAATGATCACAGTGGCTATGAGAACAGGTCTACTCAACCACTTTTGTTCCGTCGGACGTAACGGAAATTCCATATTTCTTGTTTTATTTTCCATAAGTTATAGTTTAATTTTCTTAGGTGGATTTTGTTAATATTTTAATGAAGTTTTGACGGGAACATCAGCGAATATTTCTGCAACTATCACTTTTGGCGAGACTGTCAGTTGTAGGAATCGCCAAATAGGAAAGCCGCTTAAATTCTCTGCGACTAAGCGTCGTAGCCTCGAGTATCAAGCCTGCGACAAACGAAGTAGCACTGACTAGAAAAAGGCCCGTAGACAAAATTGCAGTCGGAAATCTAGGCACCAAACCTGTTTCGGCATAGGTTATAGCGAGTGGTGTCGCCAAAATCACACTGATAAGAATTGATAGCAGCGAGAAGAACGAATAGAACATAAGAGGGCGCTCGGTAGCGTACAACCGAATAATTGTCTTCAATATCCGAACGCCATCCTTGTACGTACTTAGTTTGCTTGCGGATCCTGTCAGCCGCGCACCATATGGCGTGACCATCTCGCCGTATGGCATACGCAGCTCTAGTGCGTGCACGGTGAGTTCGGTTTCTGTTTCGAATCCATGAGCAAGCGCAGGAAATGACTTTACGTAGCGCCTCGAAAACACTCGATAGCCTGAGAGCATGTCGGTAAACGTTCCGCCGAATATGCTAACCACGCAGCCAGTCAATAGCTTGTTACCGAGCTCGTGGCCGGAGCGGTAAGCTTCTTTCATCTCATGCTGGCGGGTACCAACCACCATATCTAGCTGTTCGCGAATCAGCTTGTCAATGAGAGCATTTGCGCTAGGCGCATGATATGTGGCGTCGCCATCGGCCATGACATAGATATCCGCATCGATGTCGGCGAACATTCGACGGATGACATTTCCTTTTCCGCGGAACGGGACATTCGACACAAAGGCACCAGCAGCCAAGGCGCGCGATACGGTTTCATCGCTGGAATTATTGTCGAACACGTGGATGGCTGCCTGGGGCAGCGCCCGCCGAAAATCGACCACGACTTGCGCGACAGCAATTTCTTCGTTGTAGCAAGGAATCAATACGGCTATGCGCAGTGTACCTGTGTCACAGGATTGTTCGGCGGAATGCAGTTTCGCCATATTCATGTGTCCTTGAGATTCTCTAGAAATGTGAATTTCGCGCCTACGGCTAGTGTTTGAAGCTTCCAGCTCTGCATGTTTACTGCTGGAACAGGGTATTTTCGACACCACCATTCTTCAAATTCGCAGATGCTAGCTTTTTAGTTTAGCTGATCGTCCAATGTATACGGGACCAAACCTACGTCCCTGCCCTGAATAGCGGTCGGCTTTAGAATCCGGCGTCCAGTTGTAGTCGCGTAGATAGCAGGTGTCAGGCCGCCAAGACTCTTCTTCGGTCGTTCCTCGTTATATTTTCGATGGCAAGCTTGGCGTGAGCCATGCTGGTGAACCATTGCTCGTTCAGACATTGATCACGCAGGTGACCGTTGAACGAATCGACATACGCGTTCTGGTTAGGCTTACCCGGCTCGATCACGCGTAACATGACACCGCGCTCGTGCGCCCAAGTCAGTATCGCGCGACCGCAGAACTTCTTACCGTTGCGGTGCGGATCACTTTGGGCAGGCGCCGTATCACGCAAAGCTGATCCAGGATGGGGAGTGGGTACCCGCCGATCGCTCGTTCCGACACGATGGCGACTGATTCGTGCGTGGCGTCGTCGACGATGGTCAAGCGCATTTGATAGCATGGCCTTCTGCCGTCTGATCCAAGACGAAGTCCATCGAGCACACCTCATTGGCGGCATGCGGCCGAACCAGTGACTGACGTTTGGACACAGACACCTTCTTCCGCTTGCGGCGACGCACCTGCAGCTTTGCCGGGGCATAGAGCCGGTCAACCCGCTTGTGATTGACCACCAGACCCGGCTGACGCAGCTTCAGGTAGATCATCCCAGCTCCGTAACGACGAGCCGATGGGCCGCCAAGGCCATAATACGTTCGCGCAACGACACGTTGCAGTCGGGTGCTGACGCTTATGAGCAATACGCATAACGCATGCCGTTCGCTCAATCCTCGGGTGATCATCTACCGCACCAGCAGTCGTCGTGCCAATGCGGTCACCACTTTTTTCGCAACCCTCGATCTCCAGGATCGACTCAGCTAACAGCTTCTTCAGTCGCGTGCTTTCCGTCTTCAGCTCACGCAGATGCTTGGCATCGAGTACGATCATGCTGCCGAATTTGCTGCGTCATAGGTAGTAACTCGCCTCGGAGAAGCCGTACCTCCGGCACAGCACCTTCACCGCCAAGTCGGCTTCCGCTTCCCTAAGGGAGCCAGTAATCTGTTCTTACCGAAAACGCTTCTTCACGTCCGATCTTCTCAACTCATGGGATCGGGCTCTAAAGCTTCGGACTACTCGAATTGGGGGAGACGTCGGCTCCAAATCAACGCGTCAAGCACTTGTCCGACGAGCCCTTGTCGAAAACTTACCGCATATTTATCGCAGATGACCTCATGCACAGATCAGCCGACGTAACTCATCAGTCTTATCCTGGAGCAATGACATGTCGCCACGGGTCTCCACATTGAGCCTCAACAGTGGCTCTGTGTTGGACGAGCGCACATTGAAACGCCATGCCGGGAATTCAAGGCTCAAACCGTCGGTTCGATCGATGATCGGAGAGTCTGCTGCGTAGTGGGCAAGGATGCGGTCCAGCGTGACGGCGGCATCATTCACCCGAAAATTGATCTCACCACTGCAAGGATAGGCCTGCATACGCGACTCGACCATCTCGGCCAACGGGTTTCCGGTGCGGCAGATACGCTCGGCAATCAGCAGCCACGGGATCATCCCCGAGTCACAATACGCAAAATCGCGGAAGTAATGGTGCGCGCTCATTTCGCCACCGTAAACGGCGTCTTCGATACGCATGCGCTCCTTGATGAACGCGTGACCGGTTTTGCCCAGCACCGGCACACCGTCTGCCTCGTGCACCATCTCGATGGTGTTCCAGGTCAAGCGCGGATCGTGGATGATCCGGCCACCGTGATTCTTGGCCAGCAATTGGGCGGCAAGCAGGCCGACCAAGTAATACCCTTCGATGAAGCGGCCTTCAACGTCAAAGAAGAAGCAACGATCGAAATCACCATCCCAGGCAATGCCGATGTCCGCACCGGATTCACGCACAGCCTGGGCCGTCGCAGCACGATTCTCCGGTAGCAACGGATTGGGTATGCCATGCGGAAAACTGCCGTCCGGCTCATGATGGATACGAATGAACTCGAACGGCAGGTACGGTGCAAGCTCGTCGATCACCAGACCGGCACCGCCATTGCCGGCGTTGACGACAATCTTGAGCGGACGCAGGGCTGCACGGTCGATATAGGTGAGCAGATGCGCGATATAAGCTGATTTGTCATTATCAAACCGGACGGAGCCGATTCGGCCCGATGGCGCGAAATCGCCTGACTCAGCCAACACCTCGATGTCCCTGAGCCCGGTGTCCCCGCTGACCGGCCGCGCGTCTTCGCGCACCAGCTTCATGCCGTTGTAGTCCATGGGATTATGGCTAGCGGTCACCATGATGCCGCCACCGACACGACGATGCGCGGTCTGGAAATAGACCTCTTCGGTCCCGCACAAGCCTATGTCGATGACATTGGCGCCGCCATCGTTGATACCGCGCGTTAGCGCCGCTGCAAGCGTCGGGCTGTCGAGGCGCACATCTTGGCCGACCACAACATCGCGCGGTTTCAGAATTTCAGCATAGGCGCGGCCAATCCGATAGGCGATGTCCTCATTGAGGTCATCGGGTACACGACCGCGTATGTCGTACGCCTTGAAACACTTGAGCATGTATAGGTTCTCAATAGAATTTATGTATCTCAGGTGCAACCGGTGCAGCAGTCTCGCTGACGATCGGTGAAGGCTGCTGACCAGCTGGATCGATCGGCGATGCTGTCAACGTTTCTAGTTGGATACCCAGCATGCGCCGATCGTTGTTCATGCCGATAGAGTGCGGGGTTACGGCATCGGGAAGGTCGAATGCAATATGAATTCCGTTTGATGAACTCATATCAACAGCCGGGATCGCGACATTGAATTGCATCTGGTTGTTCGGATAAACCACCTCATGCGTTTCGACGGCCGCACCGTTGACACTTACCTGAATCCGCTGGCGTGTGTGCCCTGCCGCCACCAGGCCATACACCTCGAAATTCAGGCGAATGCCTTGCACGACGTGCGATAGCTCCCGCGGGTCAATGGTGATCTCGGCATGTGTCCCACTACTCCATACGCCGCCGGCTTCCGGATCGCTCCAGCCACTCGTCAGCCACTCGTTCCATGCCCCGGGTGTCTTGAAGCTTTCCGGTTGCCCAAGCGGAAAAACCGGCCTGACCAGGCTCAGCCTGACCAAACGGTAGAGGAACAGGCGCGCATCCTCGCGCATGAACAACTGATGCGGAAAAGAGTGACCCCACTCATATGCCTTATCCTGGAACCGGGTGCTGCCCAACGATTCATAGCCATCAGGAGCTACAGCAGACGGCGAGATCAGGAATACGTCATCGTAGTGCGCATTCAATGCAGCAACATATGCATGATCGGCAAGGCTGGCCCGGCTGACAGTGACTGCACTAAGGCCAAAGGTATACACAATCGGCGTTTTGAGCTCATTGTTGCCCGGCATGCCAGCCCCCAGCGTATCGAGCAGAACGATGTCGCCGCTGTCGACGGGTGCCAGCAACTTCGTCAGGGACTGGTATTCCCCCTCGCTTTCATTCTTTCCCAACTGACTTGCCGTTGCCGTAAGGCTGTAGATCAGAGTGATGGCTAGAATCGCACTCAGGACACTGCGCATACCGTTCTTTGGCATGCACGCCCATGCCACCACGGTGAACAACAACATGTACGGAACGGCCTCGCTGAGCAGATAACGCGCATAGTAAGGCCCATAGGGCACTGTCCATTGCAACAGCACTATATAGACAAAAAAACCTGCCACGAACAACCGTAGAAATTCAATACGCGGCTCATTCTGGCGCCGCAAGGCAAGACCAAGAAATGCCAATGGCAGCAGTGGCCCTGTGTAGACGAATAGTGCCACCAGACTGCTGGCCTTCACCGCCCACCAATGGCTGCCTGCAAGCCCCCACTGCGTATCCAGCCAGACATCGCCTTGATAGTGAGTTGTCCAGCCCAGTTGATAGATCTTGTAAATTCCCAACACAAGACTGATCAGGACAATCGGCGCGATGGCACGACGCAATGGTACGACGATGAGCTTGTCGATACGGGGGCGCATGCTAGTTTGCGCCAGGGCGACCAGACCAAACCAGATGATCAGCACCACCGCTACCAGAGCAACCACACCGCCCTGCCAGTGAGAAGGGAAGATACGTCCGAAGGAACCACGATATATATCCACTGCGTACTGATACGACCAGCGCAATCCATAGGACACCGAAACGGCATAGAGTGCTACCACACCCAGCACCCAGAGCTGCATGTAATTTCGGCGCATGCGATCCGCATCATTGGCGGCACTCACCACCGCCACGACGATCAAGAACGGAACGCACATGAACCCGCTGATGCGTGTCATAAACAAGGCGCCGAAGCTGAGCATGGACAGCAGCAGCCAGCGCCTGTGGCGCGAGCCCTCCTCGGCGCGCCAGAACAATGCGAGATAGGTGAAACCTATCAATGAGAATGCCAATGCAGGCACCTCAGTGACCGGAAATTTCGAAAAAAAGGCATGCAGTGGATTAAGTGCCAGCAGCAATCCCGCAATCAATGCGGTACGCGATGATCCAGTCAGTACCAACGTCAAACAGTACATGAACACCACGGAAAGCAGTGCAAACAACGTCAGTGCATACACTGCTAATGTACTGCCGAAGACTCCAGCAGCAAGTGCCATCCATATCGGGAATAAATGGTAAAACTGGAAATAGAGGTCGTCCCCAGTGGGACTACGAGAGTAGACGCCACCCACGTAGGATCCCGCATTTAGAGATGCGGGATCTGTGCTCAAGTGACGGTTCTCAGCAAGATAACGTTCGACGAAAGGCGTACCCTTTAGCTGCTCAAGCGGCGTGTCCCATATGTCGAGACTTCCGGTACGCTCGATGTAGTTGGCCATGTTGACGTACAGCCCCTCATCCTGCCCACCTTGCACATGGTTGAAAGCCGGCAACCTGAAAAACAGGCAGACCAGGATCAGTAGGATCATGTGCTTCGGCTTTACGCCAGCCAGCAAACTTGAGGATCTGCGCCCCCGAGTGCTCCATGCATAGATGCCTGTGAGGAGGGCGGAGGCGATGCATACCTGCGGCGCGAGAAAGTGATGCGCGAGCGTAGCCGCCAAACCAAGCCCACTGGCAAGCAGCACCCAGACAACGACCCCTTCAAGCCCGCGATCGACCAAGCCATTGGCCTCCCCAACTGTCCGCCCCATACCACCCCCTTTAATCAATGCAAAACCCACACATGACACACCTCGAACTCCCACCATATACGCTGCTCACGATCAATCGCCGGCATACATCCATGCCAACGTTTCACGCAAGGATCTGGCTGTAACCATTCCCAGCACACCGTGAATACCGGCATTAGAGCCGACCAGTCGAGCCACCTCGTTCGCCCGTACAAACTGTGGATTCACGCGAACTTCCATTCTGTAACCCGCGATCTCGCACATCATATCCAGCACATCGCCAAGGGAGTGACCGACACCCGTGCAGATGTTGAAAACCTTATTGACAGGCCTCGATCGAATCAGGCTCGCATATATCGCGGCCACATCACGCACATCACCAAAATCCCGCACTACTTGCGTATTGCCAAGTTCGATGACTCGTTCACCGCGACGGAAGTGGGCCACTATCTTCGGAATCAGGAACTGCTCGGATTGCCCTACGCCGGTGTAGTTGAATGGCCGGGTGATGACGATGGGCAACTTGCCTATCCACAGTCGCGCCATGTATTCCATGGCGCACTTGCTCACCGCATAGTCATTTTCCGGCGTCAGCGGCGTAGCCTCAGTGATCGGCTCGACATCCGTATTTCCGTAGACGTTGGCGCTGCTCGCCAGCACCACCAATTGTGGCGACTTCGGCGCAGACGCCAGGGCATCAAGCAGGTTGCGCGTGCCGACAACATTCACGCGATAGATCTCGTCCACATCGCCATAGGCAACGAATGAAATCGCTGCCAGATGCAGCACCACATCCGGCTGCACCGCGGCAACCGCTGCATGCACTGCTTCGCGATCGAGCAGGTTAGCGGTAATCGAACCCATATCCGCGGGGTCTTGACGGTCGCTCAGCCCAACGACCTCGTACCCGGCAGCCTCAAGCTCGCGGGCCACATACCGCCCCGTGAACCCGTTACGACCGGTCAGCAATGCACGTGGTCGACCCACGTCAGAACGATGCTCCGCGCTCGTTGCGGCTGATATCGGCAACTACCATCATGCGACAAAGCTCTTCCAGTGTGGTTTTCGGCTCCCAACCCAGCTTGCTACGTGCCTTGGCGGGATCGCCGATCAGCAATTCCACTTCCGCCGGACGGTAGAAGCGTGGATTGATGCGCACGCGGACTGTTCCGCTGGCAGCATCCACACCGCGCTCAGCCTCACCCTCACCCTTCCACTCGATGTCGATGCTGGCAGCCTTGAATGCCATGCTCACGAAATCACGCACGGTTTCCGTACGGTTGGTTGCCAATACGTAAGTGTCCGGCTCGTCCACCTGTAGCATGCGCCACATCCCTTCCACGTATTCCTTCGCATAGCCCCAGTCACGCTTGGCATCCAGGTTGCCCAGCTCCAGCACATCAAGTTTGCCCAAGGTGATTTTGGCTACTGCATCGGTAATCTTGCGCGTCACGAATTCGCGACCGCGCAGGGGCGATTCATGATTGAACAGGATGCCGCTGCTGCCGAAGATGCCGTAGGACTCACGATAGTTGACTGTCATCCAGTGCGCGTAAAGCTTGGCCACGCCATACGGGCTACGCGGATAGAACGGCGTAGTTTCGATCTGCGGCACAGCCTGCACCTTGCCGAACATCTCCGAAGTCGACGCCTGATAGAAACGAATATTGCGATTTACCGTGCGGATGGCTTCAAGCATGTGTACCGCACCGATGCCGGTGATGTGGCCGGTGGTAATTGGCTGGTCGAAGGAAACACCCACGAAGCTTTGTGCCGCGAGGTTGTAGACCTCAGCCACACCGGTCGTCTCGATCAGTCGGATGCTCGATCCGAGATCGGTGAGGTCGTACTCCATCAACGACAGATTGGGGTGCTGGTCGATGCCAAGCTCTTCAATACGCCAGAAATTGACCGAACTGGTACGACGGTAGGTGCCGTAGACGCGGTAGCCCTTGTCCAGGAGCAACTGCGCGAGATAAGCGCCATCCTGACCGGTAATGCCGGTGATCAATGCTGTTTTCATTCAATACATCTCAAAATCGATTAAGTGAATATCTTACCGGGACCTCCAAAGGAAGTCCTTTAGTAGTCAGCCTGCGCACTATCCTGCGCAGGTTCCCGGTTGTTTACGACGCACCACTGATGCCACAGCAAGCAGGGACTCCACGCATAGCGAGTGACCATACATCAGAGCGCCCTATAGTCGCCTCTTCAAGGTGGCGATCCGGAATGCCAAGAAGTATCCGAACCCTTCGCTTTTGCAACTGGATGGCCCCAGCTGCCTGCACTTGACTCGCCTTCACCGGGTACTGGTACTGCTGCTGTCGATGAACCCTTTGCGTGCCCTGCTTCCAGTGCCCGAAGCTTGGGCTGTTCCAATACGCAAATCTCCAGGGTACTGACGGACAATCGAGCATCCTCATCCACCCACAGGCGAAAAATGAAATTCTCCGCGTCACCATCGAGCGTCAACAGGTATTCGCAAATCATATTTTCCATCGGCGCCATATCGGCAATCCTGGCATGCAAGCGTACTCGCCCGCCGTGATCACTGGCGGCTTCGACATACGCTTCGGATGAGGCGACCATCTCGCCATGGATGCGCAGTGCATAGGTGCCTTTGCCGAGCTGAAGCTCACGGCTGTGAAACAGGTACCCCGCCACGCCATCTGCCGACAGACTACCATTAGCAGCGGAACCAACCTCTGCATGAAGTGCCGGATGGTTCACGGGAAAGTAGAATCGTTCGCCCGGATTCCATGAGCTGACATCGCGTTCTCCACGAAATGCATCCAGCAATTGCGATGAACTCTCCTTCCAGGTCAGCGCCTTGACCAGGCCTGGATCGGGTAATTCACCCTTGCGCCAGTCATCCAAGGCTATCTGGATGGATCCGGCAAGTTCCTCGGCGGAATCGGCGCGGAAATACATGGCGCCGGAACCAGCCACCTCACGAAATACGGGGATGTCCCGAACCAGCAGCGGCAGGTGGCGACGGGCCGCCTCGATCAAGGGTAGGCCGAAACCCTCGCCCATGGATGAAGCCAACAGCAACGCGGATCGACTGTAGATCGATTCCAGTGCATCGTCACTGACATTTTCAAACCAGTAGAGGCGGCGCCCACGTTCACGATGCTCGCTCAGTCGGTTGGCCAAGACATCAATTCGCCAGCCACGTTTGCCGACAATCACCAGAACCGCATCCGAACCGGATGCCCACAGCCGGTCAAACGCATCGAGCGCCTGGGCATGGCCTTTTCTAGGCTCGACCGTCCCTACCATCAGGAACGCCGGTCGGCCGGCGATGGCGTCGATCTCGAACTGAGTTGCGGCGTCAATGCCTCGAGTCGGGGCGCTCGATTCAATATCCGCACCAAGATGGAAATAGCCGATCTGAAGCGGCTGCCGACGCGCGGGCTGCGCACCATCGAGCCAGTCGCGATACTCGTTCGCCACCGACCCGGATATCGCAATGACACGCTCTGACACTTCCGCAATGGCGACATACCAGCGCTGCAGATGCTCCGCCAGATCGGCAGGAAACCACTGCGGCTGCAGGGCCGGCAAAAGGTCGTACAGGATGAACTGGATGGAGACACCGTTATCCCGCAGCGAGCGAAAATAATCCGTCATGCCCGGGATGACGTGCGCTGACAGGTCCAGACCCAGAAACGTGTCACCAGGCGCTCCCTCGATCGCGGCATCAGGTTGGGGAACGAAAGGAAGGTGGAGGAACCGCGCTGTAAACCGGCGTGCATAATGGTAAGCACCCGAACCGTCCGTATAAACTGGTTCGATACGCATACCTGCGGGTGGTCTGGCGAGTAGTTCCGATAGCACGCTACGTACCACTCGCTGAATACCGCTCCGAGCATCCGTTTGCACCAGCACGGAAACATCCACAAACAGCTGGCGCTGCAGACCGCCCAGCGGACGGACTGCAGCCATGACCCGGGCAGCTCCCGCAAGCTGGCTATCGGAGGCATCCACGTCTACGGTTGCCTCGACAACGGCCTCGGCCAATTCATCCAGACGCCGACGCGGACTGGATTCGACAAAAGTCTCAATGGCATCTCGATACAACTGAGCCACGCGATCAGGGGCCAGCTTATGTTCGACATAAGCGCGCCCAGCCCGGCTCAGCCGATCACGAAGTGATGCATCGCTCCGCAACGCCGCAAGCGCCAACGCCAGCTCCTGATCACTGAAAGCATCCGGTAGTACCAACAGTACATCATGTGGCAGTTCAGTCACTGCCCCATGCGCGTTGACGATGGTGGGAATACCGTGCGCCAGGCAATCCAACACGGCCCCCGAAGTTTCACCACGCGTATCGGCTCGCAGCTGCACCGCAACATCCACTGCCTCCAGCATGTCCTGGTACTTCGTCTGTTCGAGAAAGTCGGTCTTGATCACGCCCCCTTCGACGGCCGATGCCGTGAGCGGCATGCGCGCGTTCAGCTGAATGATGTACTGCGGATCATTCGTCTCACCGGCCAGCACGAGCAGGCAATCCTGTTCCACCGCGAAGCAGGACACCCTCCATGCATCCAGTAGGCGGTGTACCAGTTTGGCAGGGCTGATAATGCCGAAGGTGGCAACGATAAATGCATTCTTGGGCAGCCCCAACCGGGCACGGGCGTTTTCTCTTTGGATCGACACAGGACCGCATTGACGCATGAGCGGCACTTGACGCACCCGCTCTGCCAAGCGAGAGCCATACCACTGTTCCACGAGGTTCGCACTGAACCTGGAATGCACGATGACACCATCAGCATCGACGAGAGTACGCCAACTGCATGGGTATTTCGTCGCAAGCGACTCGCTATCCATGGATGCCGCGCGCTCGATCAACGCCGGATAACCATGTGACTCGTACAAAGCGGACCACCATCCCTGCGGCACATCATTCGTGGATTCGAGATAACGAAGGATATGACCAAGATAAAAATCGTGCAGTACCACCACACCGGGAATCCGGCGCAGCAGGCCGAACATGTGGCTGTGAAACGGCGAGTTTCCGAAATGGTAAATCACCCGCTCATAGGTAGACGCATGTTCTTCAAACCATGCCACGCTTCGTATCGGAAAGCGGTCAGCCAGCAATGGATCGGCCAGCGTCGCCTGATCGTTGACAACGTCAATTTCGTAATGCTTGGCAAGCGCCGGCAATAGCTCGGCACTGTAATTGGCAATACCGCTGCGTTCCGGCGGCAACGGGGATACGAAGGCCAGGCGAGGCTTGTTCGCACTCTGGGCTACCGGGAACGACCTAGCGCTTGATCCGGACGCAACGGTGGCCTCCATCGCATCCAAAGCGCGGCGTGCGGTCTCGTCCCAAGAAAAAAGACGGGCACGCTCGGGGCCATGGCGCGCGAGGTCACGTCGAAAATCGTCATCGGTGAGCACTCGCTGCATGGCTTCCGCGATCGCCTCGTCGTGATGCGGGTCGAACAGCGCATCTGCTCGCCCAACGACCTCCGGCAGGCTGGACGTATTTGCGGCGATCACCGGCGCGCCGCAGGCCATGGCCTCCAGCGCAGGAAGACCGAAACCCTCGTGCCAGGATGGAAAGACAAACAGTCGGCAAAGATTGCACAACGCCACGAGTTCATCATCGGAGACGAACCCGCTCATGATTAACTCGTCTGGTCCCAGGCCAAACTTGGTAGCCAGTCCATGCAGACGGACACGCTCCTCGTCCTGTACCTTGCATACGATAGCCAGCTGATTGGCCCGTCTGGCCCCTTCCGGCAGCATCGCAAACGCACGGATCAACCCCTCGATGTTCTTGCGATGGTCGATGCCGCCCGTGTACATGATGAACGGCCGCGATAGGCCGAACTTGGCGCGCAACGCATCCTCGATATCACGGGCAACATGGACGGGACGGAACATCGGGTCCGCGGCCGACGAAATGTTGACTACGTGCGCCGCAGGAATCCCCAGATGTTCGATCGCCTCCTGCCGCGAGCTTTCCGATATCGCAAGCAATAACTTTGCCTTGCGCAGCGACGCCACCTTGTCGAAATACCAATCCTTGACGACAGGGTTCGACAAATACGTGCCCTGATTGATCAGCGGAATCAAATCGAACAAGGTCACGGCGGCGGGCGACGAAAGCACTCCATGCCCCACGCTAGTCACCGCATCGTCAACCAGCCCCTCGAAAAGCGAGCTGATGTGGACCAGATCAGGCCTCAGATCATGCAAATATGCCTCTCGCAGCACTTCGGCGGCCTTTCGCTGCCAGGCGCATGCGGCATTCCCGGCCGCCACCGGGCCAGGCACATCCCAGACACGAATGCGATCGGCCGGGATCAAGTCCCGCAAATCACTCCTTACCGCCTCGATCGAATCAGGGAATGCACCGTTGAGCGCCACCCAGATTTCATGTGCTTGGGCACGGTTGATCATGGCCTTGGTCAAAGCCATCGAATAGCGACCGATTCCCCGAAAGCGGCTTCCAGTAGTCTGACAAGCCTGCAGATCCAGCACCAAACGCATAAAACTTTTCCCTGGCAGCGCACGCCTTCAGCGTGCTTTCTCTTTCGATTTACGGTACCGCTTCAGCGATTCAAACGCTTCGCTCGCTGAACGCGAAGGACTGGCAAACTCATGCGATGTTGCGTCACTATCTGCGCTGCTACCGGCCAAAGGTGCCTGATTCGTCGCATTCGATGCCGACGCCTCATGTGTTGACGGCAACCCGTACATCAGGATAACAAGCCGCTGCTTGAAACTGGGGCGATGGTTGAGGAGGAGGCGTGTGAGCGGACGAATGCCAGGCAATCTGACCAGCACTCGTGCCGTGCGCGCGCAGACTGCGCGAATGAGCGGTTTTGCCGCCCGCAACGGATATGTCAAACGCCATGAACGACTGCGTCTTATCAGCGCCAACTCCGACTCTGCGTGCGCCTTCGCCTGATCAGACACACTCAAACGCC
This sequence comes from Rhodanobacter sp. A1T4, assembly GCF_014207185.1. Taxonomy (GTDB): domain Bacteria; phylum Pseudomonadota; class Gammaproteobacteria; order Xanthomonadales; family Rhodanobacteraceae; genus Rhodanobacter. The sequence goes on along the minus strand of NZ_JACHCP010000001.1, from coordinate 227,727 downwards.
AAGTTTGCGTGTTAACCAGCATCCGCAATCGCTCGATTTCATCATTGGCGGTCGTGAGGGCGTGCGCTGATTTGCTGGCGCGTTCACTAAGTACGTTATGTTCGGCCTGTAGCTCGCTATGTTCGGCCTGTAGCTCGCTATGTTCGGCCTGTAGCTCGCTATGTTCGGCCTGTAGCTCGCTATGTTCGGCCTGTAGCTCGCTATGTTCGGCCTGTA
>NZ_JACHCP010000001.1:0-227419 GCF_014207185.1 Rhodanobacter sp. A1T4 | reverse complement strand
CCTCGAGTATTTGCAGCTTACCGGCCATCGCATGGAATTTGCGAGTCAGAATATCCAGCTCATTCTTTGCGTTCCACTCGTCATAGGGCATGAAAAAATCGAAATAATTCGGAGGCAATCGAAATGCGTCCTTCAACTCCGCCCGCTCTCTTGCAACATAGAAGCGATTGAGGCCGTCCTCATAGACCAAGTCGTAGCCGTTCGCGATTACGCGCGGTTCCCAGTCAGCATAGGCAGGCTGCTGCGAGTTGGGCTCGGTCGCTTCGATCACCATGATCCAGGGCCGATGACGATCAAGCGAAATCGACTCCATGACCGAGTCCTCCGCTCCCTCGACATCGACCTTCAGAAAGTGAATGTCATCAATGGCGTACTCGGCAATGATGTCGTCGAGCGAGCGACAGGCCACAGTATGACGCTCCACCGGGTGCCCTTCCGCCTCATGTTTATCGGCGTAGCGCTCCGTTGTGGTGGATAGACCGGTATCAACGACTTCGAAGAGATTCAACTCTTTGCTGGTCGCGGAAATGGCTATCGGCAGGTTGATGTCTTCCGGTCGATCCTGCGCAATCAGCTCGAACCATTGTGTTACCGGTTCAATGTTGATGCCCCGCCATCCTTTCTCGTAGAAAGCCTTGGTCACTGAATCAAGGACAGGATGCTGGGCTCCAACATCGATGTAGAAGCCCCGCTGCACGCTGCGAAGTGCGCGCAACAGCATCACGTCCTCGTAATTCTGGGCGTATGAAATTGTGGTCATGTACGGCTTGTCTCGATCGTTGGGGGTACCCATGCCGTACCTACGAAATCCATGCGGCTCAGGTTGGCGACTCTGAACACAAGCGCCAAATCGCGCCACTCGTAGTTGTTGACGAGATGCGTGTCTGTACTGACAAGTGCCGTGGATATCGAATAGCCGCCGGGTCCAAAATTCATCGGGAAGTTTATGCGGTATTCAATCTTTGAGCCGGCCTCGACATTTTCCAGCACCTGCTTCGTATGATGTGTGTTGGTTCCGAATACGGGTTGACCGAGACGGTCCTTGATCATGTAACCCAGTACCAAGCGCGGAATGTACTTGTTCGCGGCAACACGGATGCGCATTGTCACCGGTTGGCCCACGTCAACAAACTCGACAGGCTCGCCTTGCATGTTATGAAGCACTATCTCCTCGACGCTGGCCTCGCCAGTGCCCGACACCGTCTGCTCACGCCCACTGGCATGACTTTCGATATTGATCGTGCTGTTTTCGCGCTCCGCGATCAATGCGTTGTAAAGATCCATCACTGTCGCCGGATCCCCGTCCTTCATCAGCCGACCGGATTCCAGCAATAACGCTCGGTCACAAAGAGCCTGCACGGCACTACTGTCGTGCGAGACGATCAGCAGGCTGGTACCCTGCTCACGGAATTCGCGTATCCGCTTGAAGCACTTGTGCGAGAAATAGGTATCACCGACCGATAATGCTTCGTCGACGATGAGGATTTCCGGACGGAATGCCGTGGCAACAGAAAACGCCACGCGCATCTGCATGCCACTGGAGTAGGTGCGCACAGGCTCATCGAAGTATTCACCGATCTCCGCAAACGCCTCGATCTCATCGATGACGCTGTCGATGGCCTGTCGGGAAAACCCCATAAGCCCGGCTGAATGGTAGACATTCGCGCGTCCGCTGAGCTCGGAACTGAACCCCATGCCGAGCTCGAGAATGGCCGCGATTCGGCCATTGACCGCCACGGTTCCCGATGTCGCCTGCAGGGTGCCGGTGATCAGCTTGAGCAACGTGCTCTTGCCGGCACCATTGTGGCCAACGATGCCGATAGATTCACCGGGTGCCACACTGAACGAAATATCTCGCAGCACCCAGGTCTCGGATTTTACCCGGGCATTGAAGCCGAACCACCCCGCAAACCGGCCCCATTCTGACCTGTAATCGCGGAAGGCTTTGCCAATTTCATTTACAACAAGAAGTGGTCTACTCACAGTACATCCACCATTTCCGGCACCGCTCGCCTAAACAAGACCAATGAAAAAAGCAACAGCACGGCCGCTGCCACTGCGATGACGAGCAGCCCGGGGATACCCGGCGTACGTCCATAAAGAAGAACATCCTGGAAAGCGACGGCCATGTGCATCATCGGGTTGAACTCCAGCACCGCACGCAAGCGATCAGGGATGATGCTTGGCATGTAGACGATCGGGGTGAACCAGAACCATAACTGCAGCACCACGGTCATGACCTGGGCTACATCCCTGACGAACACATTGAGCACACCGAGGATCAGGCCCAAGCCGAGAGCAAATGCCAAATTGATAGCCATCAGCAATGGTAGCCACAGCATCACCCAACTCAGCGGCTGACCGGTCAACAGGAATACGCCTACTGCTGTTACGAGCAGGAGCAGATTATTCACCAGACATGAGCCGCCAATGATGATAGGCAGACAAACACGCGGGAATGCCATCTTCTTCATCAGATTACCGTTGTCGACAAACATGGTCAGTGATCGATTCACCACCTCGGCAAAAAGCGACCAGGCAATCATGCCGGCCATCAGGTAGATCACGTACGCATAGCGATTATCTATACCGGGCAGCTTGGCCGCCATGATGCGTGACAGCACCAGCGCATAGGTGGCGACCTGCGCCAAAGGCTGCAGAACCATCCAAAGGGCACCCAATTTGCTGCGCGCAAATCGCGCACGCAGATCATTCTTGATTGACGAAACGATGAAATGGCGATAACCCCATATCGCCGCCAGGATCTCTTTCATGAAGCGCGTACCTTTATGTGGTGCCAGTTGCCGAACCAGTGCCTGCGGCGCCGGATGTATCAGAAGGCGACGACAACGCCTTCAGTCGATGAATGATCCGCTCGGCCGCAGTATGTGGCGAAAGCTTGTCGCGAATGTCAAACGCCGCCTGCGCACCGACCTTTGCAGCGAATTCCCTGTCATCAGCCAGCCTGCGCATGTATGTCGCTGCATCGTCTATGTCCGGCTCGGCCCAGCGCTGACCGACGTGATGGAGATAATCACCTTCGCCCACCGGCACCAGTCGGTAATTGACCAGGCAACTGTTTTCGGGCGTCATGAATTCCATGTTGCCGGACCATGCCGTGGCGATCACCGGCTTGCCTAGCCGCATACACTCCGCGAGCCCGAGCCCGAAGCCTTCGGCACGATGCAGCGAGACGTACGCATCTGCACACCGCTGCAGTGCCTGCACGTCACTGCGATCAATCACCTCGTCGCGGACCAGAATGCGCCGATCACCCGCTGCTGCGTTCAACAGCTCGCGCAACTTGTCGGGATGACGATGACCATTGCTGGACTTGATCAGCAGCCGCACATCCGCTTGACCGTCAGCGAAAGCACGGCGGAACGCTTCGATGACAGCGAATGGATTCTTCCGGGTCAGGAAGGAGTTGAAATCGAAACTGTTAAGGAAAATGAAGACATCATCTTCCAAACCAAAGTCCGCCCGAGTCAAACCGCTGTCATCAATTTCATCGACAGGCAACGGCACGTGCAATATGGGCTTGTCCGTAACTGGCCTGATCACTTCCCCGATAAAACTTGACGAGACCATGATCTCGTCGACTACGTGCAATGCAGGAAGCCATTCTTCTGGAAACTTCTCCAGCTCCCAGAACCAGCATGCGATCGTGTAGCGACCGGCGAGACGCTCACGCCCGATGTTGGCAATGGCATCGTCGAGATAATCCGGATTGACGAAAACCAGATTGATGCCGTGCGGCGTATCCGTACCGATATGCTCGTCCAGGCTGGTGTCGTCCATGCCATGGGGTATATCGATATCTATGTTGTGCACAGCCACGGGATAGCCCTCGGCCAGCAAGGCACGCACATACAGACGCGCACTCTCACCGAGTCCGGACTGTCCACGCGCATAGGCAAACACGTTCACGCCGGCCGCTGCGCCGAACTTGCGGTTACCCATCTCCACAGTCGGAGAGATGGGTAACCGTGCGCGATGCTCCCAGTTCGCTGTCCGCTGAAACCTGATCTGTGTACTGGCGCGCGAAGCAAGCGTTTCGGACACCTTGTTGCGCAGCGGTTGCGGGAAATGCCGATAGACTTCCTTCAACCACGGCTGCCGGCGAATCCACGCCGACAGGTTGAGCAACATGAGCCCCACGCTTCTCCCTGGCTTGCCGGCGCCACTCACCGCAGGCCTCCGATCGATATACCAGCGTTTGTATACGTGCAAGCCATGGCTCAGTTGCCCAAGGCGTACGACAGCTCCGCGCGAAGATCAGCAAGATCCTCCACACCCACCGACAAGCGGATCAAACCATCGCTAATGCCCAGGCGCTTGCGGTTGGCGACCGGGACCGAAGCATGGGTCATGATCGCCGGGTGTTCGATCAGGCTTTCGACGCCACCCAGCGACTCGGCCAGCGCGAACAATTCGCAACGCTCCAGCATCCGTTTGGCTTTTTTCAGGCCACCCTTCACTTCGATCGTGATAATGCCGCCGAAACCGTTCATCTGGCGCTTCGCAAGGGCATGCTGCGGATGGCTCTTGAGGCCCGGGTAGATCACCCGTTCGACCGCTGGGTGCTTCTCCAGCCACTTCGCCAGTTCCAGCGCACTCTCGCAATGCGCCTTCATGCGCAGATGCAATGTCTTCAAGCCACGCATGGCAAGGAACGCATCGAACGGGCCGGCCACGGCGCCAACCGAGTTCTGCAGAAAGCCCATCGATTCGGCCAGCTCCTTACTACCGGCAACCACGATGCCGCCGACCATGTCGGAATGGCCGTTGAGGTACTTGGTCGCCGAGTGCAGCACGAGATCCGCGCCATATTCAAGCGGACGCTGGATCATCGGCGAGCAAAAGGTGTTGTCCACCACCAGGATCAGGCCGTGCTTCTTCGCAAACGCAGCGACCCTGGCCAAGTCGACCAGCTTGAGCATCGGATTGGTCGGCGTTTCAGCCCAGATCATCCGCGTATTGGGTTTGAGCGCCGCCTTCATCGCAGCGCTGTCGTTCAGGTCGAGAAAGCTGAAGTCCAGCCCGGCCGAGCGCCGCCGCACCTTCTCAAACAAACGGTAAGTACCGCCATAGAGATCGTCCATCGCGATTACGTGACTACCCGAATCGAGCAGATCCAGTATCGTTGCCGCCGCGGCCAGACCGGAGGCAAACGCGAAGCCAGCCATGCCGCCCTCCAGATCCGCAACGCAACGCTCGTACGCCATTCGGGTGGGGTTCTGCGTGCGCGAGTACTCGTAACCCTTGTGCTTGCCCGGACTCTCCTGCACATAGGTCGAGGTGGCGTAGATCGGCGTCATGATCGCGCCAGTGCTGGGGTCGGGGTGCTGACCGGCGTGGATGGCACGGGTGCCCAGACCAAGTGCATCAGGTTTGCTGCGGTTTTTCATGGCGGTCATGGCATCCGGAAGAAATCGGCACGGGGCAAAACGTCTATCTTAGCTCGCCATGCTATCCCTGGCTGAACGGCTATCATGAAATCTGTTCATGTACATGGCCGCCGTCTTGAGGTCGGGTACCAGACACATTTGCATGCCCTCGTCGTACCCGCGATCTATTGCACATCGCGCCTGGAAACGCGATCTTTACCCCCTTAACCGCAGTGCGCGCGACATGCCCACGGCATCAGTCAGCCCGTCTGTCGACCCAGCGAGAAATCATTACATGATCAACACCCCGAGCAATTCCATACCTCTCGACGTACTTGAGGGTGTGGTGGATGGATTGACCGGAAATGTGCTGAGGGGGTGGGCATGCAGCCACGATACAGCGCCATCGCAACTGCATGTGGAAGTGCGGGCCGAGGGGATCCTGCTGGGCAGCGGTGCTGCCACGATGTTCAGGGCCGACCTGGCCCATGCCGGCAAAGGCGATGGGCATTGCGCCTTTGCCGTCACGCTCGATCCGATCCCGGAAGCTGGCGCCGTGCTCACGGTCATCGCCGTGGGAGCCAACGGTGTTCAGCCACTGGTCGGCAGTCCGTTCACCATGCCCGACCATGATCTGACCAGCTCCAGCACACGCCATGCCGACATCCTGCCACTACCGATAGGCCTCGCACGCCTGCAGGGCTCGCTGGATCAATGTGGGCCGGATCGACTGCACGGGTGGGCGCGCTGGCTGGATGGGACAAATGTCTCGCCGGTCCTTTCGCTATATGAAGGCGATCACGAGTGGTTGCGCTTCGACGCCAATCAATGGCGCCCCGACATTTCCGAAATACATCAGGGTGACGGGTGCTGCGGCTTCGACGTTCTGCTGCCTGAAGGGCTTCGTGATGATCGCCTGCACGTGCTGGAACTGCGCATAACGGAAGCTGATGCGATTCTGCTCAAGGCGCCGTTCCATGCACGAATACCCTCCGCATCAATGAATCGAACGCCGGGTACATCGACGTCGCCCGCTCCACTTGTGCGCGACGCATCCAGTGACAAAGTCACGCTGTCAGTGATCGTCAATTTCTACAATATGCGACGCGAGGCGGCACGCACGCTGGCATCGCTCAGTAGCGACTACCAGATCGGCAGTGATGCTCTCGATTACGAGGTTCTATGCGTCGACAACGGCTCCGATCCACCGCTCGAGGCGGAATGGGTCGCCAGCTTCGGCCCGCAGTTCCGACTGATCCGTCCCAGCCGCCAGCTTTCTTCGCCATGTGCTGCGCTCAACGAGGCCGCGCTGATGGCCCGTGGCAAGTATGTGGCGGTGATGATCGATGGTGCGCATGTGCTCACCCCCGGAACTTTTCGCGAAGCGCTGCAGGCCTGGCGGGAGCATCCCGACGCCGTTGTCGCTCTGCGTCAATGGTTTATCGGTGGCGATCAACGCTGGCTGACCTTGGTCGGATACACCCGTGAGCAGGAGGACCAGCTATTCGAGCGTATCCGCTGGCCACTCAATGGCTACGACCTGTTCCGGATCGGCTCGCCCATGAGCGACAACCCCGAGCCCTGGTTCGACGGCATCACCGAGACCAACTGCCTGATGCTGCCGACCGCGCTCTACGATCGTATCGGCGGTTTCGACGAGGGATTCGATCAGGCCGGCGGTGGGTTTGCCAATCTCGACCTCTGGCGCCGGGCCAGTACATCGGCAGCTGCTCCACTCGTGGCGCTGGTGGGCGAAGCCAGCTTCCACCAGTTCCACGGCGGCACCACCACCAATGTCGATGACCTCGAGAAGGATCTGCGCGTGCGCTCGTATGCGAATGCCTACCGCACCCTGCGCGGTGGGGACTTCGTCAGGGTGGAACGAGGCAGCCTGACGTTCCGCGGTCACATGTCCTCGGAATTCGCCACAGGCATGCGCCAGCGCACGCTGATGCCGATGCATCTTGGCGTTACCGAACAGATAAGACCTGGCAGACTGTCTGCACATTTCGATGATGGCGCACAGTCCCACCTGATGTCGGTCTACGCCGAGTGCGACTTGAAGCGCGACGTCCGCTGGCTGGGCCTGCCGACCGGAGTGGCGCCGGCGGACCTGGTCAGCATCCAGGAAATCATCCACCAAATTCGTCCCGACGCGGTTATCGCCGTGGGAGCCGAGGCCGGGCTGGTCGGCTTCATCGACAATACGCTGCAAGCCGTGGACATCGTCGGCGCACGCATCCTGCATGTGACGAACTCAGCCACATCGACGACGCGCTCGTCACGAATGACTTCCTTGCACGTGAGGCCAGACGATCCAGCGACTGTCACATACGCGCGTGACTGGGCCGGTGGCGCCGAAACGGTTTTGGTGCTGCACGCGGTCGACAGTACGGATAATTTCTCGCCGACAACGCTGCAGACCTGGGGCCAGCTCGTTTCTCATCGTTCCTTCCTGATCTGCCTGGGCACCGTATTCGGGCAGCCCTGGCTGGGTTATTCGAACCGCCAGCATTTCAGGACCATTCGCGAATTCGCCACTGGCAATTCGCCTTTCGTCATCGATCGCAGTTGGACCCGTCAATTGGTCAGCACCTGCCCCTACGGCTATCTGCGCAAGGTCGGAGGAAATATCAAGGCAACCCAGTACGATGCCGCGCTCGACGACATCGCACCGGATCAGCAAGCACTTCTGGAGAATCCGCAATGAACCGCTTCTGGCCCCGTTACATTCGCCCCCTGTTCGAAACCGTGCAACCGAAACGCATCATGGAAATTGGCGCGGAATTCGGCTGGAATACGCGCCATATCCTCAGTTACTGTCGCGCGCATGGCGCCCACGCCGACATCATCGATCCGGCTCCACTACCCAGCCTGCTCGAGGAACTGGCGCAGTTCGGCCCGGCTGAATATCGCTTCCTTGCGCTGAAGAGCCTGGCGGCGATCCCACAGCTGGAGGCCCCCGACATCGCACTGATCGATGGTGATCACAACTGGGCAACTGTCTTTCGCGAGCTCAACCTGCTGCAGGCCCGTGCGGAACAGACCGGCCAGGCACCTCCGATCGTGCTCTCGCACGATGCAGCATGGCCCTACGCCCGACGCGACATGTACTACAGCCCGGACGACCTGGATGGCTGGCAAAGGCATCCTTACAGCTACAAGGGGATGGTGCCGAACCAGTCCGAGCTGGACGAGCGCGGTGTAAACGGCTGGCTGGCCAACGCGACGCACGAAGGCGGCCCGCGCAACGGCGTGCTTACTGCCATCGAAGACTACATCGCCAGCGCCGGCATCGAATTCACCTTCCGCAAGCTTCCCTTCTTCAACGGGCTGAGCATTCTGGTGCCCGCAGCACGGATGACACCCGCCCTGCAGACGCTGATCGACAGCTTCTTCAGCGCCGAGAGCATGCTCGCTGCCTGTGAGTCGCTGGAGGCCGACGGCATGCAGCTTCGCGCCATGCTCAGCCAGACCGAAACCTGCCTGGGTCGACGTACCGAAGCATTGCAGCGCGCGCGCGCGATCATCGAGGCGCAGCGCCGGCAGATTGCGGAACTTGAGCGCGGGATCGCTGCGGAACATGGAACACAGGACGCCGCCTAGAGCTTCAGCGGCACCTGTCCGGCCGGGTAAGCTGATGGCGCGAAGAACCACGATTCGATTGCGTAACGGTCTTTCGCTATCGCCGCAGGGACACCGGTGCGGTGAAGGAAGAAATGGTCGAACAACAGGGCATCGCCCGGTGCGAAGACCGGGCTGGTGGTCGCCATCCCAGCTGCCGCTTCGGTGACCATGCCAGGCCCCACCGACCAGTCGAAGTAAGCACCATGGCTGCCGGTGGGCAACACCCGCGACAAGCGTCGCGGCAGAAACTCGAGTCCCGACGCATCCTCTCCACAATGAGAGAGCCCAAGCCATACATTCACGCTGCGGATGTCGGCTCCCATGAAGGCCCCATCCTGATGCCAATCGGCGTGACGAATCGACCCCGGCACGCAGCGCAGGGTCGACTTGCCGACCGACAGCATCGGCTGCTCGCCAAAATAGTCTGCAATCATGTCCGTGATCCCGCTGGATCCGAATAGCTCGGTCAACTCATAAAGCATGCGTGGCGAATCGGCCAGCCAGACGCCACCGGCCCCCTCCTCGATCCAGGGCCGTGCCTGCGCCAGCTCGCAGCCCTCCTGCAACGGCAAGCGCGCATACCATGAGTTGCCGAATGTCCCCTCGCCGTGCGCATGCCACGCCGCGCAAGCGTCGAGAGCCTGCCTCACACCATCGGCCAGCTGCAACGCGATATCTGCCGACAACAGCCCGCGCACCAGCAGCGCCCCATGATGACGGATGCCAGCAGCCAGCGTATTGGCATCGAGCTTGCTGGCCGGTATTTCCGGTACACCAACCACATCGCCAAACGGGTCAGGCGGAGCAATCAACCAGGGATCAGCAATCGCCGAGCAGGGCGGCTGGGCCAGATAGGCCTGATAGCGGCACAGTGCCAGCATTAGCTCAATACCCTCATCTGGCTGTTGGCGCCGACAGGTTGTCAGCCATTCGATCGCATCGTCGTAGCGATGCTGCTGCATCAACTCCCGTGCGCGAACCAGACTCTCGTCCGACAGTTCATTGCAGGCCATCATGCCCTTCCATCTGATGCGCTTCAGGTGTCGCGTTGCTTGACTGATCCAGGCGCTGCTCGTCGCACAGCGTATCGACGATCGCCTGTCCACGCTGCAGGAAATCATCGTGTTCCGCCTTCATGGGAGCCATTGCAGGCTCATTCAACACATGCCGGAAGAACAAAGACATCACGTGACTCACCCCATCTTCCAAGATCGAACGACGATCATCAGCAAGGTATTCACGACCGGCAGCGTTGACGATCTCATAGGCCGGAAAATAATAGACGTCCGGCAGACGACTCACCTGTTCGGCCGCCACCCGGAGCACCGCCTTGGAATAGGTGGACGCCAGCAACACATGCTGCTTTGCCGCCGTCGCAGCCAAGGATACCGGTGAGACCGTAAGAATCACCTTCATGCGTGAATTGACCTCACGAATCTCCTCGATGAAGGCGCGCAGATCGGCAACCACTTCATCCACCGTGAAATTGAACAGGATATGCCGATCAGCGTCGAACCGACCTGCCGCCACGCCCGGGCATAGCGGATAGACGGCACCATCCTCGCGCGAACCCCAGCACTCGGTGAGACCCAACGTGAAAACAAATACATCCATCTCGCTGAAGGCCCGACGCACCGCGGCGAAATGCTGGTGGCGGTCCTCGTGGTACTCGCGCATGGAGCTGAAACCACCCGGCTGGATGGTCGGTCGAAAAGGATCGAACCAACAACCCTCATCGCCCTCCCAGAGGTCGTCCCTGGGAACGAATGCGCCCGACGCGCGTCGCCATAGCTGCAACAACTGGCGCGACGTATAGATATTGCCGTAGCGCGCGGAGTAAACCCCATAGCCGAAAGCTTCGGCCAGAGCAGGGGACAGCAGTGGATGTGCCGGCTCGGTTTCGTAACATGCAAGCCCGTGTTCACGCAGATGGCGCGCCACGTGCTGGGCAAAACAGCTTCCGGCAGTCACTACCCGCATATGTGGTTCGATCAGGAACGGCGGCGTCAGGACGGGGTCGATGTCCGCGCTGGCACGGCCGGCCATGGCACGGCTCCAGCGTTGTCGATCGTCAATGTCCAAGTAGGGATGACTCATACCAGACGCCTCATCTGCTCCAGCACCAGCTCACCGTAAGTCACATTCGCATGGGCACCATCACCATAATACGGCTCGCGCATGAAGCCGCTTTCATCGACGGTTTCGGGTGGACACGGTACAAACAATACCCCGGCCTCACTGCACCATTCGCGAACTATCTGCGAATGCAGACGCCAAAGCTTGTAGCGGAAAGCTGCCGGCGAAATTTCCTGGCACATGCCCGGATACATTCCCCATGGCACATCCGCGTGCATGCGCCCGGCATCCGCGTAAGGTGGTGGCGATTCGACATGGCACATTTGCCCCGCACAAAGCCGACGAACCTGCGACATCAGGGCCAGGTACTCCGCCGTCATGGATTCCAGCACGCGCTGGACCGCCAGCGCCGGCAAGACCTCGGCAGCGGGATCCAGTGGCAGCAAAGGCTGCGTCGGCAGCACGAAATCAAAACGGCGTGGATGCACCAGCATGCCAAGCACACCATGTGCCGCACCACCGACCATCGAAAACACCGGGCCAGGATGCTCCCGCAACTGCTGCTCGACCTGCAGCGACAGGCGCGGCACACCATTCTCCAGCGCGATAGCACCGGGCATTTCCCAGAAATTGAGGGCCTTAAATGGAATGTCTAAAGCCGCAGCGGCCTGCGCTACGCTGACAACATGACTATGACCAATACACAATATGGGCTGCTGCGTATCCATGCGCACATACGGCAATGTGGACATCATGCGATTGAGACCTTGGTCCGGGGCGCTGCGAAGCTTGCGGCCTCCATCGCTTCGGGCTCGATCGACAACGGTTGCCATTCGCGCGGAGGAAAGGCCAGCGTGAAAGGCTCCCCTGAAAGCGTGAGATTCGGGTTATAGATCGGATCGTGATCCAGCTGAACACCCCAGCGGATCTTCATGAACTCCATCTCGCGCATGAAGCGCGCGCGCTTCTCCGCCGTATCCTCATGTCCGCGCGAAGCGGATTCATGATGGTAAAGCTCGGCAAACGGTGTCCATATATTGGTATAGCCGAGGTGCCGCAGGCGTAGGCAGAAATCGATGTCGTTAAAGGCAATCTGCAAGGCGGTATCCAGACCGCCCACCTCAAGGTAAACCTCCCGTCGCACCATCAGGCAAGCCGCCGTGACCGCGCTCATACCCTGTGCCAGCTTTGCACGCGCCATCTGGCCTGGAAAGCCTCGTGGCATACCGCTGTAAAGATGCGCCGCCACGCCATGCACCCCAGTCACCACACCCGCATGCTGGATGGTGTCGTTGGGGTAATACAGCATTGCCCCTACAGCACCCACGTGTGGGCGCATCGCATGGCTCGCCAGTTCCTCGAGCCAATCCGGGGTAATGACCTCGACGTCATTGTTGAGCAGACAAATCAGCTCACCTCGACAATCAACCACTGCATCATTGTTGATGCTTGAATAGTTGAAAGGCTGATCGTGCTTCCTCACCCGTACCTTTGGGTGATCATCGAAACTGGAGAAGTAGGCAAGTGACTCTGGCTCGACGGACTGGTTGTCCACGATGAGGATTTCGTAGTGCGGATAGGTTGTCCGCTCCAGGATCGATTCCACGCAACGGCGCAACAGATCTAGTCGATCTCTGGTGGGTACGATGATGCTGATGAGCGGCCGCAGTTCGGGCAACAGATAACGAACCCGGAATGCCCCCAGCATGCCGTCAATCTCCAGTACTTCCGCCGCCACACCGGTCCGCTCGAAATGTCCACGCAGCGCGCGACGGCCAGCTTCGTGGGCATAGCTTTTCTCGCCCACGCCCTGCGCGGTCGACCCGGCAATCGCACGCCAGTGATAGAGGACTACGGGTACATGGCCAATCTGCTCCGATGTCAGCCGTTCGCTGCAGCGCAATACCAAGTCCCAGTCCTGACTACCTTCCAGCCCTTCCCGGAAGCCGCCCACCGCATTCAACAGCGCCCGCGAATAGACACCCAAGTGGCTGACGCAGTTCTGTCCATGCAACAGGTCCGGGTTCCAGTTGGGCTTGAAGTAAGGATCGTAGCGCTGACCATCGGCATCGATCTTGTCCTCGTCCGTATAAACGAACTGCCATTGCGGATGGCGCCGCCATGCCTCGACGATCGAGGCCAGCGCAGCCGGATGCAATTCGTCATCGTGATCGAGCAAAGCGACACAATCGCCGCGCGCCATGGCCAGCGCACTGTTCGATGCCGCCGAGATATGACCATTGCTTTCACGCCAGATGATACGGATGCGTGGATCGCGCTTCGCATAGGCTTCCAGCACTTCACGCACCTGCGGCTCAGTGGAAGCATCGTCGGACACGCACAATTCCCAGTGCGGATAAGACTGCGCCAACACACTGTCCAGGCAACGCCGCAACCATATCTCCGGCGTATTGAAAGTGGGCAATAAAATCGAGACCAGTCGTACTGGAAGCGTCCGAATCGACACAACAGACTGGTCGTACAGCTTCAGCCAACGTTTGTAAGTGGGTGCCTTGAAGTTGCCATATGCCATGTAACGTTCATGCAACCAAGTCGCAAAGGCGTGCCGGCCGCCAGCCCCCCGGAGCTTCCGCCAAGCATCCAGCATCAACCCGCGAATACCGGGGCCACGCACATTCCGATCCCTTGCGACCGCATGGAGCATGCGCCAGGCCGCACCGACACGACTTAGTCGGCGAAACCTGAGGTCTCGCACATGGAACTTGCACGGAACACTTGCCGGATCGAAGCGCAACCGCTGGACATCGAATGGAAGCAGCACAACGCCGACATGGCGTCTGGCAGTGTTCCGAACGAAACCCAAGTACAGGGACCAGGTCTCGTGCATGCCGTAGCCATAATCGAAATACAGCATCGGCTCCAACCGGTCGTCCTCCATGTCTTCCAGCTCAATCGAAAGACGATACCAGCCGGCCTTCAGCGGGAAGCCTGCGGCCACGCACGCAAATTTCGGATCGTTGCCGTTGGCCTGCCATACCCCTGGATGGCCTGTCACCGGCTCCAGCTGCTCGAGCGGTTGCAGCGACATGTCATACGGTCGTCCATTAAGACGCCGCACGATGCTACGCAGGCGGCGCCACACTAGTCGATGCAAGGACGGCATGCTTCGGTGCTCCTGCTCAATGGCCACGTTTGATAAGCCTCCTGAGCCAGGACCAAAAACCACGCCTTGCCAGCTGGTCGATACTTTGCTGAAGCTGCTGCAGGGTCGCCAGCGCTTCTATCCGTTGCTGCGAAAACTCCTGGGCCAAACCCTGCATGCTCCCCTGCTGCTGCGAAAGCGCGCTGGCCAGGTTCTGCACGTCTACTCGTGCGCGTGAGAGCTGACGCATGCTGACAATTGCCTGCTGCTCCAACAGGCGATGCAACACGGGATTGGAAACCACTACCTCGTAGTCGACCCGCATGGTCACCTGCAGTCCTTCATCACCGGCCACTTCCGCGAGCGCACTCCCGACCTCGAATTCGACGCTGGGATCGTCATCGAAACTGACCAGGCGCAAGGACTGTATGCCGGCAGCCTCCATCCATTCCCCGTTGACGTGACCCAAGCGACCCTGCAATTGGGGCAGCTCTGTCCCCTGCGATTCGCTGCTCTCCTGCAACATGACTCGCCTCAGCCCGTAGATGCCGGGGAAATCAGCCGGATCGAGCCGCAGGTAATCTGGACGAATACCCGCCGGCAAACGGAATTGCAGATCCACCACCCCATCTTCCGCGTCGACCGGCTGAGAAATCATGCGACTTTCATCGTAAGCCTCGTCATGACGCCGATAGAAGAGATGGCTGATCACCGGTTGCGGTTCGATCACGGCCGACGTCAGTGGCTGATTATTCGCATCCACAAGAATCCCTGCCAGCGCCTCGAAAAAGCCGCGTATCGACTCGGGCGAAGCCGCAGCCTCACGCATGAAGGCGACGAATGCCGCAGGCAGCTGCGAACCCACGGCCACCACGCCAAGACCGTGGCTATGCCTGAAGTCAAAACATGCATGGCGATTCGAAAGCTCTTCAAAGAATTTCCCGACGCCGAAGCCGCGTTCGCGAACATCCGTATCGTGCAAAAGCACCACTGCACGATCGCTGAGCTTCGGTAGCCAGCTTTCAAAGTCGTGACGCACCGCCTCGTATGTATGCAGGCCGTCGATATGCAGCAGGTCGATACTGCCATCTTCGAACTGGGGCACCGCATCGTCGAAGTTTGCGCGCAACAGCCGTGAAAAATCCCCATATAGCGGATCATGTCGAGAGCGAAGCGATTGATAGACCTGCTCTCCGTAATGCAGAGCGTGCGCATCACCTTGCCATGCATCCACGGCCACACACCGGCAGTGCAGGTCCAGCGCGCGCACCGCCTGGCAGAATGCCAGATAGGAGTTGCCCGAATGAGTCCCCAACTCCACCAGGCAACGCGGCCGCAGAAGATCGACAGCAAGGTAAGCAAACGGGATATGGCCAACCCAGCCGTAAGGCGGCACGATCCGTGGCCGCATCAATACCAACGGGTGGCCCTGAAGCTGGAAATCACCGTTCATTCTGTACTCGCTCCAACCGAACATCCAGCATCGGTATGCCGATCAGGCCCGCGACCATGGAGCCTCCCGTAGCAGTGAAGTGCAACGCCTCATGCAGCCAGTGCTGAACCACATGCTGCTCCTGAGTACCCTCGGCGACACCCGCGGCAATGAAGTATTCGCCGGAAAGCAGGCGAGGCATGACGAAGCAGAAACTGGCATGAAAATGCTGCCCCGCGGTTACCGGAAAGTCATCCTCGTAACTGAGACCGGTGTTATCACCAAACAGCAACTGACCAAGACGATCCTTCACGTAGAAGCCGGCAATCACGTTGTCGGCGCTCGCTTCGGCAAAAAGCTCGATGCGCAACGTGACGTATTCGCCAGCTACCACGGCTGCCACGGCCTGCCCATCCTCGTTAAAAAAGGAGACATGAACAATCCGCACCTTGAACTCGCCAAATCCTTCGGCATCGGGCTGAAACGGAAGAATACGCAGATCATTGCGCAGGGTGGAACGATCGATGAGCTCCTGCCGCTGATCCACCTGATGTTCCCGCGAAACCCTGAGCTGGCTTGCCGGCTGTTGGTGTCCGCGCGCCTGAAACCCACCCTGCTGCTCAGCCAGCGAAGCTTCCATGTAGGCCTCCATCACGTTGCGGGCCTCGCCAACGCGCTGCACGCGACCGTGTTCAAGCCAGATCGCACGATCACACAGACTGGTCACCGCGCTGCCGTCATGGCTGACAAACAGCATGGTGCCGCGCTTGCGGAATTCCCGCAGGTAGCGCATGCATTTCTGCATGAAAAAAGCATCTCCGACGGCCAGTGCCTCGTCGATGATCAGGATATCGGCATCGACATGGACCACTACGGCGAACGCCAACCGCATGACCATACCCGTCGAATAATTGCGCACTGGTTGATCGACAAATTCGCCAATATCTGCATACGCCAGAATATCGTCGATGCGCGCATCCACCTGGCTGCGGCTCAGTCCAAGAATCGACGCATTCAGATACACGTTTTGACGGCCGGTGAACTCCGGATTAAAGCCGCTGCCCAATTCCAGTAAGGCCGCCACACGACCGTGGATGCCTGCGCTCCCCTCGCTGGGTTTGAGCGTGCCAGCGATCAGTTGCAGCAAGGTCGATTTGCCGGCACCGTTGCGACCGACGATCCCCAAGGTTTCACCACGTCGCACTTCAAAATCGATATCACGCAGTGCCCAGAATTCCCTGTAAAAACGCTGTCGCCCCCCGATCAAACTCTGCAACATGCGGTGCACCGGCTTGTCGTAGAGTTGGTAGCACTTCCCCAGCGCATGCACCTCGATCACTACCTCGGCGACCGATGCCGGTGGTGCCACGATGGCTTCAGAGGACATCGGCAAATCCATCCCGCGTGCGCTGGAACCAGAAATACCCGAGCAGCAGCACGGCCACCGATGCCAGTGTGTAGATCCCCAATGCGTGCCAATCCGGTGACTGTCCAAACAGCACCAGCTGACGCGTCTGTTCGATCATCAAGGTCAACGGATTGAGCGCAATCCAGTCGCGATATGGTTCATGCAGGTTTGACGCCGGGTAGAACACCGGACTCAGGAACATAAGCATCGACGAAATCACGCCCGCAAGCTGCGTTAGGTCGCGGATAAACACGCCCAACGAGGCCATCAGCCAGCTCACTCCGCACAGCAGCAGGACGTAAGGTGCATATAGCAGCGGCAGATACAGCACTGTCGGGTGCAGCGTGTGCCGTGAGATCAACACGAAAATCAGCAATACCAGCAGGCTTAGTAATGCATTGAACAGGGTCGAAGCCACCATGACGCAAGGCAGGATGGCCAGTGGAAACACCACTCGCTTCACCAGATTGCTCTGAGAGACGATGACACTTGGCGCACGCATGATGCATTCGGCCAGCAGCGAGTGGACGATCATCCCGCAGAAGATCATCAGCGAGAAATCAGCACCCGACTCCATGTTCGGCCAGCGCATGCCGAGAAATACCCTGAACGCGAGCGTATAGACAGCCAGCATCAACAGCGGATTTAAAAATGACCACAATAGTCCGAAGAAGGATCCGCTGTAACGCCCTGCCACATCGCGCTTGGCGAGCTCCCAGAATACATTCCGCCTTATCCAGATACGCCTCGACAGCGACATTCTTACTGTTTCCATTCTTAACTGGCTTACCGTTTCCATTCTTAACTGGCACCTCACCCCAAAACTGTATGACGCTGAAGCGTCGCGACCAGCAGACGCCTGCCCCAGTCTGTTTTTCAATCTTTACGGCCAATCTAATGGCAAACTATTCATCGCTCCGCTGTCCGCTTACGCACCGGCACATTGACTCAACCATACCAGCTTACCGACTGACCATTCGCACCCGAATGTCCGCCTATGTGACACCAAAGAAGGCCCGATGAACAGCCCATCACCTCAAACACAATCGCTCATGGTCACCGGCGGAGCCGGTTTCATCGGTGCCAATTTCGTACTGCAGGCCGTCGCCGACGGCCTGCGCATCATCAATCTTGACAAGCTCACCTACGCCGGCAACCTGGATACCCTGTCATTGCTGCATGGCAACAACAGGCATGTATTCGTGCAGGGCGATATCGGTGACCGGGATCTGGTGACCAAGCTGCTGGCCGAACATCGCCCGGATGCCATCATCAATTTCGCCGCAGAGTCCCACGTTGACCGCTCTATCGACGGGCCGGCCGAATTTGTACAGACCAACGTGGTCGGCACACTGGGCCTGCTGGAGTGCGCGCGAGATTACTGGCGCGGCCTTGATGGTGAATCGCGCGAGGCCTTCCGCTTCCTGCACGTGTCGACCGATGAGGTTTATGGTTCGCTCGGCGCGGAAGGCAAGTTCACCGAGCAAACAGCCTATGCGCCCAATTCCCCTTATTCGGCGTCAAAGGCAGCGTCCGATCATCTGGTTCGCGCGTTCCAGCACACCTATGGCCTGCCAACGTTAACCACAAATTGCTCCAACAACTACGGCCCTTATCAGTTCCCCGAAAAACTCATTCCGCTGATCATCCAGAAAGCCTTGGCTGGCGAGCCGTTGCCGGTTTACGGTGATGGGCGCAACATCCGCGACTGGCTGTTCGTCGGCGATCATTGCAGCGCGATTCGCCGAGTACTGGAAGCCGGTCGCGTGGGCGAGACATACAATGTCGGCGGCAACGCGGAGCGTGAAAACATCACCGTGGTCAAGACTGTTTGCGCCCTGCTCGATGCACGCCAGCCGCTGGCAAATGGCAAACCGCGCGAATCGCTGATCGCGTACGTGAAAGATCGTCCCGGCCACGACCGTCGCTATGCGATCGATTCCAGCAAATTGCAGAACGAACTTGGCTGGCAGCCGTCTCAAACGTTTGAAACCGGTATCGCACAGACGGTCGACTGGTATCTAGGCAACCAGTCATGGAGCGCACGCGTGCTGGACGGCAGCTACCGCATGGAACGTCTCGGATCATGAGCCAGACACAGAAAGGCATCATCCTCGCCGGCGGCTCCGGCACACGGCTATATCCCATCACACGCGCCGTCAGCAAGCAGCTGCTGCCGGTGTACGACAAGCCAATGATCTACTACCCGCTCGCCACGCTGATGCTCGCAGGCATTCGCGAGGTACTGATGATCAACACGCCGCACGAGCAGGAAATGTTCCAGCGCCTGTTGGGCGATGGTTCGCAGTGGGGCATCGATATTCAGTACGCCGTGCAACCATCGCCAGACGGGCTGGCACAGGCGTTCACCATCGGCCGCAATTTTGTCGACGGCAAACCCAGCTGCCTAGTGCTCGGCGACAATATTTTCTACGGCGTGGGTCTGACCGAACGACTCAAGCGTGCGGCCTCGCGCGATCACGGAGCCACCGTCTTTGGCTACTGGGTCAGAGATCCTGAGCGTTACGGCGTCGCTGAATTTGACGAAGCTGGGCGCGTGATCGGACTGGAAGAAAAGCCGCCCCAGCCGAAGTCCAACTATGCTGTGACCGGATTGTATTTCTATGACGGCCGGGTTTCCGATTACGCGGCCGCCTTGAAGCCATCCTCGCGTGGCGAGCTGGAAATTACCGATCTCAATCGCTGTTATCTTGACGACGGATCGCTGCATCTGGAGCAACTTGGCCGTGGCTTCGCCTGGCTCGACACCGGCACCCACGACTCATTGATGGAAGCCGGCAACTACATCCAGACCATCGAGAATCGCCAGGGACTCAAGGTCTGCTGTCCGGAGGAGATTGCCTACAACAACGGCTGGATCGATGCAGAGCAACTGATGGAGCTGGCTGCGCCGTTGGCCAAGACCGGTTACGGCCAATACCTTCAGCAGCTGACCCGGCAGGGCTACGCACGATGAAAGTGATTGAAACCTCGCTACCCGGCACGCTGATTCTCGAACCACAGGTATTCGGCGACAGCCGCGGCTTCTTTTACGAGAGCTACCATCAGGCCCGCTATCACGATGCCGGCATTATCGGCGACTTCATCCAGACCAACGTCTCGCGTTCGGCCAAAGGTGTGCTCCGCGGCCTTCACTACCAGTGGCCAAATCCCCAAGGAAAGCTGGTGAGTGTTATGGAGGGCGAGGTATACGACGTCGCCGTCGATATCCGCCAAGGCTCACCGAACTTTGGGCAGTGGA
Organism: Rhodanobacter sp. A1T4; assembly: GCF_014207185.1. Taxonomy (GTDB): domain Bacteria; phylum Pseudomonadota; class Gammaproteobacteria; order Xanthomonadales; family Rhodanobacteraceae; genus Rhodanobacter. The sequence goes on along the minus strand of NZ_JACHCP010000001.1, from coordinate 207,121 downwards.
TTGGGGTGATGCTGACTGCCGCCAACCATCGTCATTTCTGGATACCGGAAGGCTTTGCGCACGGGTTTTGCGTGCTGTCTGATTTTGCCACTTTCACATACCAGTGCACCGCACTGTACGATCCCGCGTCCGATGCTGGCCTGCGTTGGAACGATGCGGATATCGGTATCGACTGGCCGGTCAGCGAACCATTGTTGTCCGGCAAGGATGGCAAGACACCGCTGCTGAAGGATGTCGCCGCCGATCGGCTACCGGTTTTTGCACGGTGAAAATTCTTCTGCTGGGTGCAAATGGACAACTGGGCCGCAGCTTTGTCGATGAAGGTGAATTGACCGCACGCGACGAGCTGGTTGTCGCCAGCCGCGACGGGGTGCTGACGCAGGGAGGTCGTGGCGAGATCGCCGACCTTTCTGCGCCAAACACGCTTACCGCATTGCTCGATCGTGTGCAGCCCGAGGTAATCATTAATACCGCCGCCTACACGGCAGTTGATCGTGCCGAGCAAGAACAAGAGTTGGCCAATCGCGTGAACGGCGAAGCCGTCGGCCTGCTCGGGCAGTGGGCCTCCTCGCATGCTGCGAAGGTCATTCACTACTCAACCGATTACGTGTTCGATGGTCATCAGTCGCAGCCCTACACCGTGGATGCGCCCAAGGCCCCGCTGGGCGCGTATGGTCGCAGCAAGCTGCTGGGTGAAGAACTTCTGCGTGACAGCGGCGCCGATCACCTTATTCTGCGCACGGCGTGGGTGTACGCTGCGCACGGGCAGAATTTTCTGCGCACCATGCTGCGTTTGGGCGGCGAGCGCGACGAGCTGCGCGTCGTCGCCGATCAGCACGGAACACCCACCGATACCAAACTGATCGTGCAAGCAAGTCTCGCGGCTTTCGATCGCTGGATATCAGCCGACGGCAGCGGATTGGGCGGTACTTACCACCTGGTTGCTGGCGGCAGCACTACATGGCACGGCTTTGCTGAAGCGATTTTCGAGCAGGCCATAACTCTTGGCTTAATGAAACGCCGACCAAGGATAGTCGCCATCCCCAGCAGCGATTTTCCAACGCCAGCCATTCGCCCGGCATGGTCTTTACTGGATAATGGCGGTTTTCAGCAGCGCTTCCATTTTATGCTGCCAGACTGGCGAAATGGGCTGTTTGACGTCATGCAAAAGCTCACCGCCTCTAGTCATTGATCGATCAAGGATTTCGGACATTATGTTGATTCCACTCATTCTTAGCGGCGGCAGCGGCACCCGGTTGTGGCCCGTGTCGCGTAAAAACCTCCCCAAGCAATTCCTCGCTCTGGCAGGGGACAGCACGCTGTTCCAGCAGACGCTGGAAAGGACGCGACAGTTGCCGGATGTCGCACCACCGATCGTGGTGGCCAGCGACGATCACCGCTTTCTCGCCGCTGACCAGTTGCTTGATCTTGGCATCGATAACGCGACCATCGTACTTGAGCCATTGGCACGCAACACAGCGCCAGCCATTGCCCTGGGTGCGCTGCAGGCTCTGCGCCGAGGCGGCGATCCGCTATTGCTTGTGTTGCCCGCTGATCACCTGATCGGCGACAAGGCCTCGTTTGTTGAAGCGGTAAAGCAGGCGATTCCATTGGCCGAACAAAGCTGGCTGGTTACCTTCGGTATTCGTCCGGACCGGCCGGAAACAGGATTTGGCTATATCCGTCGCGCAGGTGCCATCAATAAAGACGGTTTCCAGGTGGAGCAATTCGTCGAAAAACCTGATCTCGCTACGGCTGAAACCTATCTGGCCGATGGTGGCTACGACTGGAATTCCGGCATGTTCCTTTTCAAGGCATCGCGCTATCTGGAAGAACTGGCCGAACACGCTCCGGAAATGCTCGCCGCCGTGCGGGAAGCGGACGCCAAGTCGTCCACCGATCTCGATTTTGTACGAATTGATCAGGAAACTTTCTCACAAGTACCTGACCGATCGATCGATTACGCCGTGATGGAAAAAACGCGACGCGCTGCGGTGATTCCCGTCAGTTGCGCATGGAGCGATATTGGCTCGTGGTCAGCACTTTGGCTTACTGGTCAAAAAGACGCCGATGGCAACATGAGCGAAGGCGATACACTTGCCATCGATACACACAACTCTTTGCTGCGTTCGCATGATCGCCATTTAGTCGCTACTGTCGGTGTCGACGATCTGATTGTGGTAACCACTCCCGATGCCACGCTGGTCGCCCATCGCGATGCGGCGCAGGATGTAAAGCGCATCGTTGAACAACTCAAAGCCTCCGGCCGCACCGAACACTCACTGCATCGAGTGGTACATCGGCCTTGGGGGAGCTATGACTCGCTGGAAGCTCGCGACCGTTTTCAAGTCAAACGTATTGTGGTCAAGCCTGGCGCAAGCTTAAGCCTGCAAAAACATCACCATCGTGCGGAACACTGGATTGTGGTTTCCGGCACCGCCGAAGTCACCTGCGACGAAAAAGTATTTTTGCTGGGTGAGAACCAGAGTACCTACATTCCGCTGGGCAGCGTCCACCGTTTACGCAATCCGGGAAAGGTTCCGGTGGAATTGATCGAAGTACAGTCGGGTAGCTATCTTGGCGAAGACGACATAGTGCGCTTCGACGACGTCTACGGCCGATGCTAAGTGGCTAAACGCTAGAAAAGGCCGGGCTGAATGCCCGGCTGTAGATCGAAAATAAGCATCTATCCAAAAGCAGTGCGTGCAGGCTGGACCCTACATCTGGTAGAGGAGAAGGATAAAAACTAAGTTCTATCCTTAGGACACTTAGTACGCCAAAGTCGCTCAAAGAAAGCAGGGAATAAAGTTCTTTTCCGAGCTATCGGCTGAAGGCACGCTTTGGCGAATCCTACTATGGCGTAGCGCTAGCTTACGAGACCGTCTCCAACCCGATGCGATCTATAATGGGTGTCGGATTAGCATCTATCCTATGCAGCATCTTCCAGAACCAACATCGATCGCGGCCACAAACAACGCCGTCCATCCGATCCGACCTATCTGCTTGATCATAAGCTTGCAATGACTCAGGTGTCGTTGGGGTCGATCGTGACGGACGCGCCTGCATGAAGCGCGATCGGCTTCGTCCATGCACCACATTTCACGCGTGTCTGTTCGCCGCCGATGCTTCGCACCGTGACCGACGCGATCTTGCCTTGTCGCCAGGAGAAGTCGACCTGAAAGCCGCCGCGCGCGCCCAGGCCCGTCACGCTACCCGAGGCCGCCCAGGCCTTGGGTAGCGCCGGCAGCAGCTCGATCAAGCCGGGGCGCGAATACATCAACATCTCCAGCATCGCTGTTGGCGTTCCGTAATTGGCGTCGATTTGGAAGGCGTCGCTGTCGGCGCTTATGTTGTAGACATCGAAGAAATTCTGCGCGGTGCCGTTGCTATGATTTTTCGATGGCAACAGATTGGTGAGCAACAACTGATAGGCCTTTTCCGCCTTTTTGAGACGCGCCCAGCAAATCGCACGCCAAGCGCAAGCCCAGCCATAGCCGCTCGTACCTCGTGCCTCGAGCAACCTGGTAACGCCTTCGATCAACGCAGGCGGGCTGGCGTCGAGGCGAATGCGATCACCGGGAAAGAAGCCCACCAGCGGCGACAAATGCCGGTGTCTCACCTCACCGAGATTGTCTGGCGTCATCCATTCCTCCAGCCAACCATTCTTGGGGCTTACTTGAGGTAGATAGAGGCGCGCCTGCAACTGCGCTATCGATGCGGCATAGTCCGCGTCCTTGCTTAATAGCGAACTTGCCTGACGATAGTTCTCGAACAGATCCCAGACCCATTCCTGTGCATAGGTGATGCCCTTGGCATCGAGCGGTCCCTGCTCCGGCGACCAGTCGGCATCGTCGATCAGAACCTCGCGCGCGACGCCGGTCTTCGGATCCATCACTGTGACGGTAAGCAGTCGCGACTCCCAAAACTCGCAGGCACCCTTGAGCAGGGGATAGATGCGCGCAAGGTAGGTCCGATCCTGGGTGTACTGATAGTGCTGCCAAAGATTGTTGCACAGCCATGCACCGCCAGCCGGGTGCCACCGCCAGCCTCCGCCGCCATAGATATTGGTGGAAATGCCCATTGTCCAGCCGGCGATCTTGCCCGAACTATTGCGAAACACATTACGCGGATCGTTGAAGTGCTGATGCGTTATGGCCGTCCAGGAGGCTACCTGGCTGAGGCAATAGTCGGTCAAGGCATCGAAGCACGAAGGTAAGCCGGCGCGGTCCGGCAGCCAGTAATTCATCTGGATGTTGACGTCGCTGTGATAGTCGGCCATCCAGGGAGGCTCGTTGTCACTTATCCAGAGGCCTTGCAGACCGGTCGGCAAGCTGCCGCGGGAACCGGCAATCGTCAGATAGCGCCCAAACTGTAGATAAGACGCTTCCAACTCCGGATCGGCGGGCGAGCCAGTCGCGGCCCGCGCCTGAAGACGCGTCCACGTATCCATCTCGCGCTGCGCCTTCGTCGACGCGCCGAAGTCAACACTCATCGTGTCGAACAAGGAACGATAATCGACCACGTGCGTATGCAGCAGCATTGCCGGCGTTTGTTTGGCGGCAGCTTCCGCTTTTTTTACCGAAAGCTTTAATGGATCGAGCGAGGCATCCATGTAGCTCATCGCCAGATCCGGGGTGTAGTTGGTGCCTCCGCAGAAGATGACCGTCAGCGCCTCGCAATTCGCAAAACGAAGCCCCTTGGCATCCGCCGTCACCGTGCCGGACACCGCAACGGCTTTGATGTTCGCTGCGTACTTGAGGCCATTGTCCAGGACACCTTCGAAATGGCTGCTTGCACTCTCGGCTTCATGGTGGGCGGCTTCGCCATGCATGCCCTGCAACTCGATAGAACCGTTATAGACGCCACCGCCGATTTGAGACAGATGGACGGCAATCATGTCATCCGGGTGGCTAGCAAAGATTTCACACGCGTAGCTGACGCCATTTTTTTGATACGTCACGCGAACGCACCCCTGGCCGAGGTCCAGCTCGCGGCGGTAATCCGTGATGTTCGCAGCCTCATGCCCTTCTATCGACAGGTACAACCTGGCCAGCATCACCAGGCTGCCGAAGTGCGCCGTCGTGTATTCAAACTGGCCGTCATCACCCAACGGTACATCGCGCTCGCCGAGCCACATTGAGGCATCGGTGAGGTAAAGAAAATTTCTCGCCGGATCGCCACCGATCAGGGCACCGAGACGCCCGTTACCGATCGGCAAGCCCTCGCGCAGTACGTTCGACTCCGGCGCGGGCGTGCTATACCAAAGCGTATGCCTTGACTCCGCCGTCGGCAGGGGGCCGACGGGGCGTTGTACGGTGCTGCCTTCGGCAAACCTGGGTAAGCCAAGCCATGGCAGCATGACCGCCATGGCGCCGGTCATTTTCAAGAACCGGCGCCTGGCTATCAGGCCGGAACGCGCCTCATCCAGGAGCACCTGCTGTTCTTCGTTACTCATCAGCACTCTCTTGGGATGTTTCCGTCGGCATCTTCAGCAACACTATTTGCCACCCGGACAGGTTTGCGTCGTGGCACCGGCGAACGACCAGGTCGAACCCACTACAGGCGCTACCACGATGCGATCAAGATCGGGCGCAAAGCCATTTGCATTGGGATTGCCCATCTGGATGATGTTGGCACCGGCCTTGAGCGGTACCGTAATGATCGTCGGCACGGGATCGTCGAATGTGCTTCCGTTCAAATCCAGCTGCCGCGCCTGACCGCCATTGACCGTGACAAACAGCGTGCGCTGACCGCTGGTCGCATAGTCGATCTCCAGCTGATAAATACCGGATGCGGGCACTGTCACGTTGGTGAAGGTCACGGTATTGGCTGGACCGGCGCCAATATTGCCCGCCTTGGAAAGACCGGAGGCATAGTTGCTGAAACCCGCCGTTACCGTACCGCCCAAGGTAGCCGCCTCAGCTTCGTACACGGTGGCTGTCGGCAGGACTGCATGGCCATCGCCGCTGATCACGATGCGATCCATATCCGGCGAATAGCTGGTGGGATTGCCAAACTGGATGCTGTTGTAGCCGGCTTTCAGGCACACCGGCACCGTGCTCGCCGATGGAATCGAAAAGCTGCCACCGCCGGAGTTGAAGGTCTGAAACGGGCCGTCGTTCACTTTGTATAGCGACGAACGCAGACTCAGCGTCATCGAATCGATCTGCATCAGGTAGACGCCTGCGTGGCGTACGTAGACGTTGTTGAACGTCACCGTGTTACCTGCGCCGAGGCCAAGCCCGCCGACCTTGCTGCCGCCGGAACAACCGCTGCAACCGGCAACGGCAGCCGTGCCGGCCAACGTCGCAGATTCGGCTTCGTAGCTCTCGCTGGGTGTCGGTGCAGCGTGCCCAGGTGTCGTCGAAATCTTGAGTAGGCGCACACCATGCCCTTCGAGTCGCGTCGAGAACGATCGCGATGAGCTACCCAGTTCGGTATGCGTCCACAAGTCGCGAACCTCCCGTGCGCCATCTAGGCCAAGCTCGTTCCAGGGTAACTCGACCACCGCCGGCAAGGCATTCATATTGAATAACGCAACGTAGTACTCACCATGCCCGAGATCGGAAACCCATACCTGGTGATCGCCGCCCAGTACTTGCGTCGCCGGCTTGCCGGATTGATCGACGGCAAGTACCTCATCGTTGGTCATCAGGCGTTTACCGAAATCGTCGATCTTGGTGAGATCGCCGCCGAGATACATCGGAGCGTTGGCCATCGCCCATAGCGTTACTGCCGAACGTTTTTCATCTTTGGTCAGCCCGTCCAGCTCGTCGTCGCCAACGTCGAGTGAATCCAGATCGTTCCATCCCAGTGTCGCATTGGTTGCATGTTCCCAACTGGGGATATCGCGAAAGCGCTTGTAGATGCGCGGCCAATCGGTCAACGTCGCGCAGCGGCCTTCGCATTCGACGTCGTCATCGATGCGCCGCGCGTTTGAAAACTGCTGCCACGTGCTGATGTAGTCCTGATCGACCTGCCATGACACCGTCAGCCAGATTGGCCGCCCGCTCCTGGTAATCGCCTTCGACCAAGCTGCGACATCATCGAGATTGTTGATGCTCAAGTTGTCGCTATACGAGCCCGGCGTGACGCCGTCGAGCTTGATGAAGTCCACCCCCCACGAAGCGAACAAGGCGACCACCGAATCGATGTATTCCTGCGCGCCGGGTTTGCCGAAATCGATCTTATAGTGATACGGCGACGTGCCCGGACCACCAAATGCATTGCCGGCGGTATAAGGCACCGCCAAGATGTCCTGGATGTGATACGACGTGCCGAGAATCGGCGAGTTGGCCAGTACTGCCGGCTCCTCGACACCAGGAATCCAGTAGATGCCGGCCTTCTGGCCGTTCTGGTGGATGTGATCGATCAGCGCCTTGATATCCGGGAAAATCGCCAGATTGGGCGTCGGCCGACCATTCGCATCGAAACTCCCCTGCCAGCCCGAATCCATATTGATGTAGTCGAAGCCATGCGCCTGCAGGCCCGACGAAGCCAGCGCATCGGACTGGAGAATCATGTTGGCCTGGGTCAGATAGTTCGAGTCGAGCGTCTGTTGGCTGAAACTGCTCCAGCCGAGATAAGGCGTGTGCGCGACGCCGTTGACCTGCGCGTTCGCCACGACGGCAATGCCGAACAAACCGATAGCCAATGCGCAACGCGGAAAAATGGAGTGGATTACACGCCGCAAGGAGAGGCCTTGGCTGCGTGCGGCGGAAGTGACTACGTTCGGATCGCGGGGCGCCCATACAGAGACATTCATTGAAGAATTCGTCCTTTAGGTATTTAAACGGCCACAGGCGGGCTTTCACCGAAGCATCCCCACGCTCGGTAAAAGTATATTTGTAGTACAAATTAAACTAGGCCTGCGCGGCGCACCCTGTCAAGAATTATTTGTAGGACAAATGAGAACTGCGGCATGCGGCATCGCTATTGCGGCGACGCAATATTTTTTGGAGGAGGAAACTGCAGAAAAGACAGAAAAGAATTGGCGATACACGCGACGGTCACACGATCATCGAGCTTTCAGGTAAACGCCTGGTTGACCATGCCTCCATGGTCGGCACCATCGCTTCCTTGAAGGGAAAGCAGATCAAAAATGTATTTGTCGTATTATAGTAAAATCATTACTTGGCTTGCTTACCCATCCTTGTCAAGAGTGATTAAAAATGTAGGCGCGGCCGCTACTGAGCGTGCTCGGTCGCACCGGTCGCAAAATGACCGGCGGCAGTTAAGCAAACAACAAAAGGGGTTCCTCGCCTGATGAAATTTCCAAGAACATGCGCCCGCCGTTACATGGCGATCCTTAGCGCGATGATGTTGGTGGCATGTGGCGCGATGGTCGACGCACGAGCGGCGGCCAGCGACAGCGCAGCACACATCGATGTATCGGGCCATGTCTTCCGGTTGGATGCGGCCAAGGTGACCTACGCGCTCGGGGTCAACGAAAAGGGGCAACTGCAGTCGATCTATTGGGGGCCACGGCTGGCACCGGGCGACCCTTTGCCGGCACCCGTCGCACCTCCCGGCGGCGACTCGATCAATGGCGCAGTCGACGCGGTGCCGCAGGAATATTCCGGTTGGGGTGAAGGGCTCTACTACGAACCGGATCTCAAGGTGACGTTTCCAGACGGCAATCGCGACCTGGCCCTGCGCTACCTGTCGCACAGCGTGCACGGCAACGTGCTGTCCGTCGTTTTGAAGGACATCGAGCGCCCGATCGTCGTCACCTTGCAGTACGAGATCGACCCGGGCACCGGTATCCTGCGGCGCAGCGCGGTCATCGAGAACCGGACGGCGACGCCGGTTATCGTGGAACAGGCAAGCGCCGGCACATGGTTCTTGCCGCGCAGCCACGATTACACGCTGCGCTTCCTAGCCGGCCGCTGGGCGGCCGAGAACAGCATCTACGAGCGCCCGGTACAACCGGGCAAGACCGTGCTCGAAAGCCGCCGCGGCAGTACCGGTATGCAGAACGCGCCGTGGTTCGCCATCCGCCGTAACGACGCGAGCGAAACACATGGACAGGTCTGGTTTGGCGCCCTGGCCTGGAGCGGCTCCTGGCAGATTGCGATCGAGCAGGACCAAACCGAACAGATACGTGTCACTGGTGGCTTCAATCCGTTTGATTTCGGCTACAAGCTCGCACCCGGTGCAAGTCTGCAAACACCTAGCTTCTATGCGGGCGTCACCACCGGCGGCATGGGCGAGGCTTCGCGCCTGCTGCACCGACTGGAACTCACTCGCATCCTGCCGCAAGCGCCGCACTCGCGAGCCCGGCCCGTGCTCTACAACTCCTGGGAGGCGACCGGCTTCGACGTCAACGAAGCCGGGCAGACTGCGCTTGCGGAGAAGGCGGCAAGTATCGGCGTCGAACGTTTTGTGATGGATGACGGCTGGTTCGGCGCACGCAACAGCGACGAGGCCGGGCTGGGCGACTGGACCGTCAACCCGCAGAAATTCCCGCATGGGCTGAAGCCTTTGATCGATCGCGTCCATGCGCTAGGCATGGACTTCGGCATCTGGGTCGAACCGGAGATGGTCAACCCGGACAGCGACCTGTACCGCGCGCATCCAGATTGGGTGCTCAACATGACCGGCCGCCCACGCACCCTGGGCCGTAACCAGATGGTGCTCAACCTCGCGCGGCCGGACGTGCGCGCCTACGTGTTCGGTGCGCTGGACAAATTGCTGAGCGAAAACCAGATCGCCTTCCTCAAATGGGATTACAACCGCAGCTGGTCCGAACCAGGTTGGCCACAGGTGTCGCCCGACCAGCAGAAAAATGTCTACGTCGACTTCGTGAGCAATGTCTACGGCATTCTCGAAGAACTTCGTCGCAAGCACCCGAACGTGGAGATTGAATCGTGCTCCAGCGGCGGCGGTCGCGTGGATCTTGGCATCATGCATCTCACCGACGAAGTCTGGCCTTCCGACAACACCGATGCGTTCGACCGTCTGCGCATCCAGGACGGCTTTACCCAGGCGTATACGCCTGGGGTGATGATGGCCTGGGTCACCGACTCGCCCTCCTCCATGGATGGGCGCAGCATGTCGCTGGAATACCGTTTCCTGTCAGCCATGCAGGGCTCGCTCGGTATCGGCGCGAACCTGACGAAATGGACCACGCAGGACGTGACCACTGCACAACGTCTGATCGCCGACTACAAAGTGATCCGTGAGACCGTACAGCATGGCGACCTGTATCGCCTGGTTTCGCCCGATAGCGGCAGCGAGCATTCGGCCACCGAGAACGTATCGCCCGACAAGGCACATGCCGTGCTGTTCGCGTTCCTGCATTCCAGCACCGAAGGTTATCTCTACCCGACGGTGCGGCTCCAAGGGCTCGATCCGGATGTGCGTTACCGCGTGCGCGTGCTACAGGGAACGTTGGCCGAGCGTACGCCAACGGTGGCGAGCGGTGCCTACTGGATGAACGTCGGCATCGACGTCGTGATGCGTGGCGATTTCCAGGGTGCTGCCATCGCCTTCGACCGCGAGTAGCGGATGCGCCGGCCGATGATCGAGGAGGAGGGTTGCTGGCTCGAGAACACGCATTTGCGCGTGCAGGTGCTGCCAACGCAAGGGGGCGGCCTGGGCCGCTTCGAGTGGCTTGGACGAGACGTCGCCTTCCCCTTGCTGCGCCCGTATATGCCGGCGCCTACGGATGGCAGCGCGGCGTTCGATCCCAACCGCCTGGCCTGTTATGCCCTCGTGCCGTGGAGCAACCGTATTTCGTGCGGAGGATTCGACTTTGCCGGCACATCGGTGGCGTTGTCGCCCAACTGTCCAGGCGAGCCATATCCCATCCACGGCAGCGGCTGGCGCCGCACGTGGACGATGCAGTCGCATATTGCCGACGAGGTACAACTGGTGCTGGACGAGCGAGCGTCGGACGCGTACACCTACCGCGCCATGCTCACTTATACGCTGCGTGGGGACGCGCTGGAGATCGAACTGTGCGTGACCAATACGGGTGACGCGACGCTGCCTTTCGGGCTTGGCCTGCATCCGTTCATCGCACTGCACGACGGCGTTACCTTGCATGCGCCCGCTGCTCGCGTATGGCAGAACGACGGCCTCTCGCCGCTGCCATTGGAGAACGTGTCAGTACCCTCCAACTGGGACTTTCGGCAGCCGAAGGCATTGCCGAGCGAAGTGCTCAATCACTGCTTCCTGCCCTGGTCGGGCAAAGCCACAGTGCATTGGCTCCGGCAAGGACTGCGCTTGCACGTCTTGGCGGATGTCGGCGCATTCCTGCTCTACACGCCGGACAAAGCGGATTTCTTCTGTTTCGAGCCAGTCGACCATCCGATCGATGCCGTGCATTTGCCCGGCGGACCACTGGCGCACGGTATGACGGCTCTGGCACCAAGCGGACACCTGTGCCGGCATTTTTGCTTTCGCGTGGAAGACGATGGTGCACCTCTCGCCATGCCATCGGTCACCGCAACTTTCGGAAAAGGAGAACCACGTGAAGCCACGCCTTGAGAACCGAACCGCCTTGATCACGGGTGCCGCCAGTGGCATCGGCAGCGCCATCGCCAAGCTTTTCGCGCGCGAAGGAGCTTCGCTGGCACTGCTGGACGTGGATGCGGACGCGGCCAAAGCGCTGGCGCGTCAGCTTATAGACTCGGGCCACCGTGCCATCGCGGTGCGAGCAGATGTGTCGATTGCCGACGAGGTGCAGCACGCCGTGGCGCAGGCCCAGGAAGCACTCGGTCGCATCGACATCCTGATCAACGGCGCCGGCATCAATGTCTTTCGCGATCCGCTGACCTTGAGCGAAGCGGATTGGCAGCTCAACCTCGGTGTCAACCTGCAAGGTGCCTGGCACTGTGCCCGCGCGGTGCTGCCGTCGATGCTCGAGGCAGGCTACGGGCATATCGTGAACATTGCATCCGTGCATGGGCACAAGATCATTCCAGGCAGTTTTCCCTATCCGGTCGCAAAACATGGCCTCATCGGACTCACTCGCGCGCTCGGGCTGGAATACGCAGCCCATGGTATTCGCGTGAACTCGATTTCGCCGGGACTGATCCTGACGCCGGCGACCGAACGCTATTTCAAGTCATGCCCGGACCCCGAAGCCGAGTGCCGCAGGCAGACTGACCTTCTGCCCTGCAAACGTATCGGCGAACCCGAAGAGGTCGCCTATGCCGCGCTATTCCTGGCTAGCGACGAGGCGCGCTTTATCAACGCGACGGACTTGCTGATCGACGGCGGCCGCAGCCAGCTTTATCACGCCTGAGCTCTCAGCGCACATCGGTGCGGCGTTCGAGCCGAGCTTCCAGTACCTCGAGCGGTATGCCGGCAGTCTCCGGAACACGTCGCAGTACGAACAGGAAACCGGCACCGCAGATCAGCCCATACAACCAGAAACTGCCGGCCGGCCCAAGATGGGTATTGAGCCAGGGGAACGTATAGGTGAGTACGAAGCACGCGGTCCAGAGACAAAACACACTCATGGCGATCGCTTGTGCGCGGATCCGATCCGGGAATATTTCAGACAGCAGCACCCAGGTGACCGGCGCCAACGTTGTCGCGTAGATCGCGATAGCCGCGAGCACGAGCAGCAACACCGGCAGGCCGAGCAAGTGCAGTGCATAAGCGCCACCGATCAGCAGATACACGGCAAACAGACCACCAGCGCCAATCAGCATGAGCTTGCGCCGGCCCCAGCGATCCACCAGCACCAGTGCCAGCAGCGTGAACAACAGATTCACCGAGCCGGTGGCGACAATCGACCTGAGCCCTTCATTGATGTCGAATCCCGCCGAAGCGAAGATGTCCTGCGCATAGTTGAAGATAACGTTTATCCCACACCATTGTTGGAACACCGCTAGCGTCACGCCAATCACGGCAACCGGACGTACACGCCGGTCGAGCAGATCGCGCCAGGTCGCGCGAACGCCAGAGGTAGAGTCCTGTACCGTGCGGATGGCTGCCAGCGAAGCGCGGGCGTAGGCGCCGCCGCCGATCTTCATCAGTACCCTCTCCGCCTCATCGTGACGACCTCGTCGGCTTAGCCATCGCGGCGACTCGGGCATGACCATTGCGAACACGAAGAACAGCACCGCCGGCACACCGCCGCTCAAGAACATCCAGCGCCAGCCATGCTGCACGTTCCACGATTGCAGCAGCGCGTGCGCGTCAAGGCCCGGCGGCACCGGCCGGGCGATCGACAGATTCACCAACTGTGCCAGCAGCACGCCGACGACGATGGTGAACTGGTTGATCGCCACGAAACGTCCCCGATGTGCTGCAGGGCTGACTTCAGCGATATACAGCGGTGAGATGCTGGAGGCCAAGCCGATACCGAGTCCGCCGATGATACGGAAAGTCGCAAAGGTGCCGGCACCGTCCGCCCATGCAGTGCCCAGCGCGCAGATTAAGAACACTGCCGCCGAGACGATGAGCACTGCGCGCCGGCCGAAACGGTCGGCAAGCTTGCCCGCCATCGCAGCTCCAGCGATGCAACCAACCAGGGCTGCACTCATCAGCCAGCCGGACATCGCCGGGTCGTGGATGCCGAAATAGGTTTCGTAGAAAATCTTGGCGCCGCCAATAACGACCCAGTCGTAGCCGAAAAGCAGGCCGCCAAGCGCTGCGACCAGGCAAATTAGCCATATGTAGAGGCCGCTATCGGCATGCACGGCATGGGCGTCATCGGGCACGCCATTCGCGATTTGCACGGACAATTCCTTTGGATACTGTCGCTCTCGATTCGTCGCATGAACGATGCGGCGATAGCGTCTGCACGCCTGCCCCGAGTCCGGTACGACACTGGTCTTTCGATTCTGCAGGAAGCGATAGGTCCACGCAATCGAAGCTGCCGCAGCGAAATCCGATCAGCTACCTACGCTCTTCAACACTCCATTCATAGGCTAGACACGCCACGATGGCGTGCGTGTAATTCCCATTTTTACGTCACCGAAAAATCTGAGCACAGCGGAATGACCTGCTGAACTGACATACAAGCTGCACGTCCGTGATCTCTTTGAGACAAGACGAGAGTGTGCGTTTCCTTTGAACTCAGGGTCTGACTACAACGCCCATACTTTTTGCGGACAATTCGCGAGTGAAACAAGCCTATCTCTTAGAGATATTGCACCTCGTTTGCACCTTGTGGTCGCCGTTGCTCAAGACGCTGCGCCGCATGCCTGCCATCAGCGACGCCTACACGCGGCGGGGTTTTGGACTGATCCTGTCAGCGATGGATGAAGCCGAATCGGCCCTGCGCCGCGAATGGTCACCATAGAGGAGCGCAGCGAGCACGGTGTGCAGCGGCCGCGCGAATGAACCCGGTCGCCTGACGAAGCCAGCGTCATTGCCGACGAGGCGCCTGCCAAGCAACTATTTTGTATTATAATTTCACTTGGTCAAGCCGGGGATGGTTCTCGACTTTGGTTGTCGGTGCATCCATTTCGAGAGTGCCATGCCATGGTTGTGAAACCCATTACCGTGCACAACCTGCACAAACAGGTGGTCCATGAGCTCGGGCGGCTGATCGTCGCCGGCGAACTCAAGCCCGGTGAAAACCTGCCGCGCGAAGAGTTGCTTGCCGAGCAGATGAGCGTGAGTCGCACCGCATTGCGCGAGGCGATCAAGGTGCTTTCCGCGAAGGGATTGATCGAGTCGCGGCAAAAGACCGGTACCCGCGTGCGCGACCCGATCTACTGGAATCAGCTCGATGCCGACGTGCTGGGCTGGCGCTGCGCCTCGATGCCAACCGAGAGTTTCGTCGAAAAGCTGGTGGAGATGCGCGAGATCATCGAGCCGGCTGCCGCCGCCGCTGCCGCACGTCGCCGCACGACGGCGCAACTGGCCTCGCTGAAAGAGGCGTATGAGGCCATGGCTGCCGCAACCGACCTCGATGCCTGGGCCGTGGCCGACCTGAGCTTTCACGAACGTCTGCTGCGGGCCGCCAACAACGAACTGATGTCTTCGCTGTTCTCGGTGATCGAAACAGCGCTGGGGACATATTTTCGCCTATCCGCGCGCAATGCTTCCAACTTCAACGTTGCCCTGCCGCAGCATCTGAAAGTCTACGAGGCGGTGCAGCGCAAGCAGCCGGAAGTGGCGCGGCAGGCGATGATCAAGATGGTCGGCGATTCGCGCAACAACATCCGCCGTCGCGCTCGCAAACCGACGCGTTCGTAACCGGGTTCGATCCGCTCAATCGTGTAACGAATCGAACTCGCAGAAACGAACCGATCCGCAGCGTCGCCACGGGCTCCTCCCGCCGATTCGTGCAACGACATTGCACTGCGCGCGGCTCACCTGTATGCACCCGCCATGCGCGCTGCCAACCGCTGCCGTGAATCGGTAACGGCTCGTCTTTGCTATTGGGCGATAGCGGAATCGGCTGGCCGCGGCCGCGTCAGTCGAAGCCGGCCAGTCCGCCGCCGACTCCGAACACGATGCGCACACCGAGGATCGCGTTCGCGATCTCCAGCACGGGCAACTGCTACCTCGTGTTGCGTGCGTTGGCGGGAGCGATTCCGCACCTCAGCGGCGGCCGATGCGATACATCACGGTGGCATGTGCCGCCAGCTCGGTCTTGATCGAACCGTCTCCCTTGGTCTGGGCGTGCGCCCACAGATCCCGTACGTTGTAGCTCTGGCCGGCCTTCAGGCCCAGCTCGCTGGCGGTAACGGTGACGTCATGTGCCGCATCGGTTTCATTGAACACGGCCACGGCTCGGCTGCCGTCCTTGAGCGGTTTGACGATGACATGGATGCCGCTGGTGTCGCGCACCTGATGGCCCTGGACACCGAGCGGGTCCTGGTCCACCGCAATGACTTCCTTGTTGAGCAGTATCTGCAATGCATCGGGCTTGATCGTACGCAAGTCCGTACCGATCAGCAGCGGCGCCGCCATGATCGACCACAGGCTGAAATGACTGCGGTATTCGACATCGGTCATGCCGCCATTGCCCACCTCGAGCATGTCCGGATCGTTCCAGTGGCCGGGGCTGGCGTAGCGGTCGAGCACCACGTTCTCCTTGAAGATCTTCAGCATCGAGGCGTAGTTGTCGCTGATATCACCGGTGGTGCGCCACGAGCCGGCACCGACCGGCGGCTTGCCGGCCCACAGCCAGGGCTTGTTTTCACCCCATTCGCACATGCTGAAGAAAATCGTCCGGCCACTGCCGCGCAGTGCCTCGGCCATGGCCGTATAGCGCTGGTGGGCGTCGACTTTCTGGTTGTTGCAGTTGTCGTACTTGAGATAATCCACATCCCAGGAGGCAAAGGTCGCCGCATCGTCCTTCTCGTGGCCAAGGCCGCCGGGAAAGCCGCGGTTTTCCTGCAACGGCTCGCAGGTGGAAACGCCGGCACTCGAATACAGGCCAAACTTCAGGCCATGCTGGTGAATATATTCGGCCAGCGCCTTGATGCCGCCGGGGAAACGCTTGGGGTTGGGCTGCAAATGGCCGTCCTTGTCGCGCTGCCAGTTTGCCCAGCAGTCGTCGATGTTGACGTAGCGGTAGCCGGCATCACGCAAACCAAGGCCGATGAATTTGTCGGCAATGCCGCGAATCATCGCCTCGTCGAACTCGTCGCGACAGTGGGTGGAATTCCAGTTGTTGAAGCCCATCTGCGGCAATGCCGGCGTCGCCGCATCCGCGCGCACTGGCGTGGCGGCCGCCGCAATGGCGGCGACGAACACGAATGGTACTGCCGCACGCAACAAGCTCGGAATGGAGTCTTTCATCGATGTTCCCCTTGGCTGTTTGAACGAAATCGGATACAGCGATCGCACCATGTCATGCGTCATGGCATCGGTACCGTGGGTGTGCCAAGCATGGGCTGCTTGCGCGTGGCGAGTACCGGCTGGCCTTCCGCCAGCAAATCCATCACCACCAGCTGATTGCCGCTGGGCTTCAGCCAGACACCGGGTACGTACAACGTGCGTTGCGGGCCAATGCTCCAGACCCGGCCCAACGGGTGCCCGTTGAGCCAGACGAAGCCCTTGCCGAGGCCGGCCGTGTCCAGGAAGGTGTCCGCGGCGGCGCTTCCGGAAACGGGAGCATTGAACGTGCCGCGATAGAAACACGGTGCATGCCGGCATGGGCCACGGTTGTAGTTCAACGCGCTATTGCCGGTGAACGGCAACGAATAGATTTGCCAATCCTGCAGTGCCCTGCCCTGCAGACTGACAGACCCCAAAATGCCCTTGCGCTCGGCGAGCAGCTTCTCGCCGAAGTTGATACGTCCGTCGTTCTGCACCAGCAGATCCAGCGTATCGCCCTTGGCAAGCTTGAGCGATAGATGATCCTGCTTCAGCCGGCGATCGAGCGTGCCAACGAGCCTGCCGTTGACGTAGACCAGCGCGTAATCGTGCAAGCCATCGATGCGTAGTTCGCCGGAGGCATCGGTCACCATGCGCTTACGATAGAGAATATCGCCGTACGCCTGATCCAAGGCTTCCATGGTCTTGAGTTCATGCGATGCCGTAGGTGTCGGCAAGACATCCCACAGTGAAACCGCTTCATCCAGCTTGATGCCATCGATCGCCTGCGTGGACGGCGTTGCCGGCACCGGCGGCAGTGTGGCGCCGGTTTCCTTGGCGATCACCTGGCGCATTGCATTGTACTTTGGCGTGGGCCGACCGCTTTCATCCAGCGGACTGTCGTAGTCGTAGCTGGTGACGTCGGGCTGGTAATTGTCGTCATCCCAGTTGGCGCCGTTCATCCAGCCAAATGAGGTGCCGCCATGAAACATGTAGAAATTGACCGAATACCCTTGCTGCAGCATCCAGGTCAGTTCGCTCGCCACTTTCTTTGGATCGGCAACGTGATGCGGTGCACCCCAATGATCGAACCAGCCCACCCAGTATTCGCCGGCCATGTAAGGGCCGGTAGATTGCCACGTATGCAGCTTGGCGAATTTCTCGCGCGCGTGACCGACGCCGAAGTTGATCACCTTGAGCAAGCCCGGCAACGAGCCGGGCTGCTGGGCGCTATCGGAGGTAAACAGCAGTGATGTGTCGAAGCCGCTGTCGAGCAGGCCCTGGCGAATCTGCTGCAGGTAAGGACTGTCATCCTTGCCGAAGCTGCCGTATTCGTTCTCTACCTGCACGGCGATGATGTTGCCGCCGTGCGTGAGTTGCAGTGGCGCCAGCTCCTGGCCCAACCGATGCAACCAACGCTGCGCCGGCTGCATGAATTTCGGATCGGTGCTGCGCACCTTGGTATCGGGGTCCTTCAGCAACCAGGCCGGAAACCCGCCGAACTCCCACTCGGAACACACATAGGGGCCCGGCCGAAGAATCACATACAGGCCTTCCTGCTGCGCCTCACGGATGAATTCGGCGACGTCGTTCTGCCCACTGAAGTCGTAGTGGCCAGGCGTCGCTTCGTGCGCGTTCCAGAACACGTAGGTGGTAATGGTATTGAGGCCCATCGCCTTGGCCATCTTCAGG
This sequence comes from Rhodanobacter sp. A1T4, assembly GCF_014207185.1. Lineage (GTDB taxonomy): Bacteria > Pseudomonadota > Gammaproteobacteria > Xanthomonadales > Rhodanobacteraceae > Rhodanobacter. Next base: position 188,692 of record NZ_JACHCP010000001.1, on the reverse strand, counting down.
CGCGCTCGCCAATATTCACGCGGCACTCGGGCGTAATGCATCTCGCCGGAGATGATCCGAAACGGCTTGCCATCGAGCATGAAGTGGCCCTGCTCGACGGCGAGGCCGTGATTAGCTGGTGCCGGTGCTGCCATCATGTTGCCGGAGAACAATGCACCGAGCAGCACACCGGTTAAGACGTTTCTCAATGAACTCACTGAAATACCTCGTTGCAAGACTCAGCTCCGCGGCATCATCCGCGGAGCCGATGCCAGTTAGACAGCACTCATTCCATCGAAAACACCTCAGAAGGTGCCGCGGAAACCGACCGTGTACACCGTGCCATCCGCTTCGGCATAAAGGAACCGATTCGGGTAGACGGAGTAATCGTAGAGGTGCTGATGGGTCAGGTTAGTGCCGGATACGAACACCGACAGGTACTTGTTGAGGTCGTAGCTCGCGCTCAGGTCGAGCTGGCCATAGGAGTCTCGCGTTGCCGGTTGCGCGCCGGAACCGTAGGCCAGGCTCTCCAGGTACGAACCACGCCAGTTGTACGCAAGACGCACCTGCACCGGACCCTTCTCGTAGTACAGGCTCGCGTTGGCCGAGTTACCGATGCCGGGCACTGCGAACTTGCCCGAGGCAGCGATCGTGCCTGGGCTCAGGTTGGTGCTGCTGGAGACGCGTGTGTAGTTGACTGCGACGCCCAGGCCATCGAACGGATCGGGCAGGATGTGGGTGAACTGGTAGTTGAAGGTGAATTCTTCGCCGTAGATATTCGATGAGTTCAGGTTGATTGGCTGGGTCAGCGACCAGATCAGCGGCTGGCCGTTGGCCTGGTTCGTCAGGAATTCCACCGGCGTGCTGACCAGCGTGCTGAAGTTGCTGACCTTCTTGTAGAAGCCTTCCAGCGCGATGTAGCTCGCATCATCGATGTACCACTCCAAACCCGTGTCGAAGTTCCGCGACGTATACGGCTGCAGCTGCGGATTGCCTTGCGAGATGGTCAGCGAGTTCGGACGCGTACCGAAGCTCCTGTTGTAGTACAGGTTGCTCAGTTCCGGCGGGGTCAGCGTCTTGGATACCGAAAAGCGATAGACCAGGTTATCGAGCAGGTTCAGCTTGAAGTTCAGCGACGGCAGCCACTTGTGATACCCACCGTCGGCGGACTCCGGCGCCAGCGCGCCATAGGTGACCTGGCCATCACTGGTGTCGTTCGGATCGATGTAGTAGCTGATCGGCGGCTGGTTGATCGCCGTGGACGTCGAATCAATGTCCATATAGCGCACACCGACATCCAGCGCCCAGGGCTTCTCCCACACCGTGCCTTCAAACACGGCCTTGCCGAAGAATGACTTCTCGTTCTCGGTCACCTTGTTGTAGCTGCCCGGGTTTGGCGCCGCATTCAAGGTGCCCCCGTTGGCGGCCAGACCCGCAAGCAGCGCCGCGCGCTTGGCAGCGGACAACTGGTTGTAGGCCGCGGGCGAGGCGAGCCAAGCGAGGTAGGCGCGCGGATCGTATTGGATCCATTGCGATGGCAAACCCGGTGAAGAAACCCCGCTGATCTTCGGCGGTGCCGTATAGATATAAGCACCCACAGCATCCGGTGGAACGGCAATGCTGTAGCCGCAATAGGCATTGCAAAGGATGCTGTCGGGCGTTCCCCAACTGACCGACTTGACCGACTGATCGGTGATCTGCCCGCCAAAATCCAGCTCGGAAAGCACGCCGTCCTTGAAGCTTTTCGTCAAGTTGATCTGGTATTCGTTGACGTTGTTGGTAACGTTGTTGCCGGAGCCCGCATTGCAGCAATGCGCATCCAAATCCCCCTCGTCCGTCGACGAAAGAATATTGGAGTAGCTCGGCGGTTCGTTGTCGCCGTTGTTGGTCCAGGTCGGATTGACGCCGAAGTTCTTTGCGCCGATCACGAGGAAGTAACCGTTGGGGCTTTGCTTGTTCCAAGCCTTGGAATTGGAGATATCGAGGCTGAGCTTGGTCGACTCGTTGATGTCGAAACCGAGGTTCAAGCCGTTCTGATAGCTCTTTTCATAGCTCGGCGTGTACGACATCACATAGTCGTTCGCCATGACGTTGGGACCCGAGCTGTTACGCGTGAAGCTGGTCACCGTGTTGTTGGCGTCGGTCGTCAACGACTGGATATCGGCGGTATTGCCGTACTGGCCGAACTCGTGCTCCAGCGGATCGACCTTGTAGCTCGAATACAAGGTGTCGAACTGAACGGTCAGCCGATCGATCGGCTTCCAATCGATGGCGCCGCTGAAGCCCTTGCGCGTACGTGTCTCGTCGACGACGTTGCTGGCCAGGGTCTCGGGCACCGCAACATTGGTGTAGCCGGCAGTGCCAGGGCCTGGCGACAGCTGAGAAATGTTCTGGTTGGCATACCAGGAATTGGCCTGCGTATTGAGCTGGGTATCCTTGCGCTTGGAATAGGTGGCCGAGGCGAGCCAACCGAAGGTATTGTCCGAATTCGTCCAGCCGAAGACACCCGATGCCTTGGGCGTGGTCTTGCCCTGCCAGTCCCCGGTCAGGTTGCTGTTGACGCCTGCCCCGCTCCACGCGCCGTGGAAGCCATGGAAGTCCAGCGGACGCGCGGTCTGGATGTTGACCACGCCGCCGATGTCGACTTCGGGAATGTCCGCCGACGAGGTCTTGTTGACCTGGGCGACGCTGATGATTTCAGACGGCAGCACATCGAAATTGAAGGCACGCGAACCGGAGGCCGTGGCCATCTGGCGGTCGTTGATCGTCACGGCGACAAATTCGGGGCCAAAGCCGCGAATGGCAATCTGGCTGGATTCGCCGCCGCTGCGATTCACCGACACACCGGGCACACGCTGCAGGGCATCGGCGACATTCGGATCGGGAAATTTCCCTGCCTCTTCCGCGGAAACCGAATCCACCACATTGACGGCATCCTGCTTGATGGCCTGTGCCCGCCGGATCGCCGCCAGCTGGCCGGTCACCGCGACCTCATTCAGCGTGGTCACGGTTTTGTCGTCGGTTTTTTTCTTGGCATCCCCGCCAGGGTTGCCCTGATCCGATGGCGTCGATGCCGTGGCGCTGGCTGCCGCAGTCGCAGTCGCTGTCGGCGTGGCTGTGCTGGTTTGCGCGTGCCCCTGCACGCTGTAACCGATCAGGCAGGCGGCGCCTATTGCCGCCAGTGCCTGGTGCACCGAAATCGCCATTTTGGTTCGTTGCATGGATTGCCCCTTGAATGTGGAATGCCCTGAATGGAATGCCCGTCAACCCCCGGCATGATGGCTGCGCGACGTCAAGCGACGCTTCGCCGGCAATTCATGCGATGTCACACCTGCTTCGTTGGCCCGATTCCTCAGGCAGCACGCAGCCGCTCCAAAGTTCTTCGCCCGTCACATCCCGAAGCGATCCGACAGCCCCTCGCTGTCGCGTCTTATCCCGATCGTGCGATTTCGTATTGTCTTATTATTTGATAATACTATTCATGGACAGGTCGGCAAGTTGCGCCGCAGCATCGATGCCGGGGTGGGCAGGAAGGGCCTCTGCGCAGCCTTCACGAGGCCGGAGGCTGATGGCACTGTCGTAGCGGTTCTTCTTCAGCCGTTGAGGTGCCGGCAAAGCGGCGGCGTAGATCGTATGGCTGACCTGCACGCGGGGGGCGTACTTCGTCGATCAATTTGGCGGGCATTTCGCCTAGGAAACGCGAGGGGGACGCCAGCATTTCGGTGCCATGCATACGACGCGATTCGGCGTGTTTGGTTTCTAAGAACTTGTCACGCAGGATCGGCGACAATGCATCCGAGAAAACTTCGCCGCGACAGTGCTCGAAGCCTCTCGCCGTAATGAGCAAGCATCCGGGATAGATCTTTAATTCGAGATTTACACCCGGCTTTTTATCTATATGCCGCTTATTCCACCGTGACTGATTTAGCCAGATTACGCGGTTGATCGACATCCGTGCCACGCAGCACTGCCACGTGATAAGCCAGCAATTGCAGCGGCACGGTGAATACGGCCGGTGCGATGAAGCTGCCGCCGGAGTCGACACGGAGCATCGCGCCATACGCTGCCATATCGTCCATGCCGGCAGCACCGTCAGCAAAAACGATCAAGCGGCCGCCGCGGGCGCGCACTTCCTGCAGGTTGGATTTGAGTTTGTCGAGTAGCGGGCCATTCGGCGCTACGGCGACTACTGGCATGTTTTCGTCGACCAAGGCCAGCGGCCCATGTTTGAGTTCGCCGGCCGGGTAGGCTTCCGCATGGATATAGGAAATTTCCTTGAGCTTGAGCGAGCCTTCCAGCGCTACCGGGTAATGCGCGCCGCGGCCGAGAAACAGCGCATGCTCGTGATGGATGAATTCGGCCGCCAGCGTGATGATCGCCGGCTCCAGTTTCAGCGCGTTTTCGATCGCGCGCGGCAGATGCAGCAGCTCGGCGCATAGCATCGCGTAGCGCTCGGGGTCCAATCCATTACGACGTGCCAGCTCGAGTGCCAGCAGCGCCAGCCCAGCAAGCTGAGTAGTGAAAGCCTTGGTCGATGCGACGCCGATTTCCGGACCGGCGCGCGTCATCAGTTTCAGGTCTGCCTCGCGTACCAACGAAGACTCAGGCACGTTACAGATCGCCAACGTACCGAGATAGCCGCGGCGGCGCGACTCACGCAGAGCAGCCAGCGTGTCGGCCGTTTCGCCGGACTGCGAGATGGCCACGAACAGCGTATCGAGCGGAACCACGGCATCACGGTAGCGATATTCGCTGGCTACTTCGACGCTGACCGGCAGCCGCGCGTATTCCTCGATCCAGTACTTGGCCACCAGACCGGCGTGATAGCTGGTGCCGCAGGCGATGATGTGCAGCGCGCGCGCGCGCTGCAGCAGCGCATCACTATCGATGCCGAAGATATTCGGCAGCACGCCCTTCGGACCGATGCGCGCTTCCAGCGTGTCGGCCACGGCACGCGGCTGCTCGAAGATTTCCTTCTGCATGTAGTGACGGTATTCGCCGCGTTCCACCGCATCGGACGACAGCTCGCTCTCGTGCACTACGCGCTCGACCGGCGCACCATCGAGACCGTAAACCTGCACGCTGTCGCGGGTGATCTCGACGACATCGTCTTCGTCGAGATACAGCATTTTGTTGGTGACCTGGATCAGTGCCTGCGCATCTGAGCCAAGGAAGTTTTCACCAATGCCCAGGCCCACCAGCAGCGGCGCGCCGCGGCGTGCACCCACCACGTGACCGGGTTCATCGCGGCTGATCACGGCGATCGCATACGCGCCTTCCAACTCGCGTACGGTGGTGAGCACGGCCTCGCGCAAGTTCATGCCTTGAACGGCGATACGCTCTTCGATCAGCAGCGCCATGACTTCGGTATCGGTATCCGAGGTGAATACGTGGCCTTTCACCTGTAGCTCATTACGCAGGCTGACGTAATTTTCGATGATGCCGTTATGCACGATGGCCACGCGACCGGCGACGTGTGGATGCGCGTTGGCTTCGTTCGGTACGCCGTGTGTGGCCCAGCGCGTGTGCGCTATACCGGTGCCGCCGGGAAACGGATCGGCGAGATACAGCGCCTCCATCTCGCGAACCTTGCCTTTGGCGCGCACGCGCTGGACGGTGCCACGATCAAGCACCGCGATGCCAGAGGAGTCGTAGCCGCGGTATTCGAGCGCCTTGAGGCCAACGATCAGCAGCGGCGCAACATCCCGCTGGGCGGCGGCTGCAACAATTCCACACATGGGCAAGTCACCTTGAGGTTATTGTGGGGCTCCAGACTCCCTCACAAACGTTGACTTTGGCAAAGACGCATTGCTGCCAGCTTTCATCATCCGGCAAAACCGTCTGCCGGAGATGTGGCCAAATCCATGCTTAGTTCACCTTGCGCCGCAGATAGTTCAACAGATCGATGCGGGTGATCAGGCCCAGGAACTGCTCGCCGTCCACCACGATCGCCACATGCCCGCGCTCGAACACCGGCAGTAGCGATTCGATCGGTTCACTCACGGACAACATCTGCAAGTTGCTCATCATTGCGGTGGACACCGGATCGCGGAAACGCGTCTCGTCGGCATGCACATGCATGAGCACGTCCGACTCGTCGACGATCCCGACCAGCTTGTGACCATCCATCACCGGCAGCTGCGACACGTCGTAAAGCTTCATGCGGTTATAGGCGGTAATCAGCAGTTCGTGCGGACCGATGACCACGGTGTCGCGCTGCGCGAAGGGACGCAACAGCAGATCACGTAGATCGCCGTGCGGCTCACGTTCGAGAAAGCCGTTGTCGAGCATCCAGTAGTCGTTGTACATCTTCGACAGATACTTGTTGCCGGTATCGCAGACTAGCGTCAGCACACGCTTGGGCCGCGTCTGTTCCTGGCAGTACTTCAGCGCCGCAGCTACCAGCGTACCGGTAGACGAACCACCCAGCAGACCTTCCTTCGCCAGCAGCTCGCGCGCGGTGAGGAAGCTTTCCTTGTCGGTGATCGCAAAGGCTTTGGTGACTCGTGTGAAATCGCTGATCGAAGGCAGGAAATCTTCACCGATGCCTTCGACCATCCAGCTGGCTGACTTGGTCGAGAGCGTGCCCTCGTTGATGTATTGGGTAAGAATCGATCCAACCGGGTCGGCTAGGATCAGCTCGGTGTGCGGCGAGTGTTCGGCAAAGTAACGCGACAGGCCAGTGATCGTACCGGACGAGCCGCAGCCGACAACGACCGCATCGATGTTGCCATCCATCTGCTCCAGCATTTCCGGGCCGGTGGTCTGCACATGTGCCGCAGGATTGTCCGGGTTACCGAACTGATTGATGAAATAGGCGCCGGGCGTTTCGCGCGCGATGCGCTCGGCCATGTCCTGGTAGTACTCGGGATGACCTTTGGCTACGTCTGAACGGGTCAGCACGACCTCGGCGCCCATCGCCTTGAGGTTGAAGATCTTCTCGCGGCTCATCTTGTCCGGCACCACGAGGATCAGCCGATAGCCCTTCTGCTGGGCAACCAGCGCCAGACCGAGACCGGTATTGCCTGCCGTGCCTTCCACCAGGGTGTCGCCCGGCTTGATTTTGCCAGCCTTTTCCGCGCCCTCGACCATCGACAAGCCGATACGATCCTTGATCGAGCCACCGGGATTGGTACTCTCGAGCTTGAGGAACAACTCGCACAATCCGGTATCCATACGCTGCGCGCGAACCACCGGGGTTCGCCCGATCAGTTCAAGAACACTCTGGTGGACGGTCATGAAAACTCCGAGGCTGGAAGCTTGGCCTACGCTTGGCGCGTCGACCTTAAAAGACCGCCATGATAACCGAGCCATCCCATTGCAAGCTTTTTGAAGCGTCATAAGCACAGCGGCCCCGGTTCTCCAACTTCGAAAAGCAGAGAACCAGAGCCGCAATGTGTATGAGTTTTAGCTGAGAATTTATCTATGAAAAGCCGCGCGGGATCAGTGGATGATGGGCGCGCGATCTGCCCACATGCGCTCAAGTCGAACCTTCGCCTGCAGCTTTTCTTTTTTCATGCTGCTCAAGGTTGCGTCATCAAGGGGCAACACGCCGATATCGGCGTCGTGTACTTTGCTATCCAGATGCTTGTGGTGCTGGTAGAGCCGGCGAAATTCAGCGTCCGTTTTCATCAATGCTTCGACATCATCACGCCGCAGGTTTTCAAACATGATCCGACCTCCTCGAAAGTGGATTGGCGGATGCTCTGAAACCGGGCATCCGAAGACGCTTGAACTCAATGCGCCTGCTCGTCTCGCATGGTCTGCGCCGAGACACCGATGCAGGGCAAAACAGACTGATAACTCGCGTCTATTACCCACACTGAAAGATGCAGCGTGGAAGATTGACCGTACTCTTCCGATCAGAGCGGTGCAAGCCGCCTGACTGAACCCGGAAGACGCTGATAGACGCGATACGTACGATGTCACAAAGACGACTTGTTGGCGGTTTGATTGGCCGTTTTAGCCAGTCGACCGCAGCAGGCTAGTCGCCTAAAGTGATCAACTGCTCGTGACGGGCACCGGGGTCCCATCACGAAGTGTCTTACTGCTGATCGTCCGGCTGCTTTTTAGGCTTTTTGTGTGTAGTGGGCGCTGGCGTGTCAGAGGAACTGGAATCCCCGCCCTGCATCTGCGAGCGCATCGCCTTGGCGGCTTGCGCGGCCAGTGCAGCCTCACGACGCGCGGCGCCAGCGACCTTGCTCTGTGCCGCGGCGAGCTTCTTCGCCTGATCAGCTTCGGCGCGCGCCTGATCGGCCGCTTGTGACGCTGCCTCACCCTGCTGCTGCAGGCGGGCAGACTCTTCCTGCGCCAGCTGGTATTGCACGCGCTGACGCTCCAGTTCGCGCCGCGCTATGTCAGCCTCATTACGGCTGTTGTCGAGCAGAATCTGATCATGTTCACGATCCAGTTGGGTCGACTTGACCTGGGCATCCTGCAACTGTGCGGCGGCCTTGGCCAGATCGACGCGACGCTCGGCGAGATAAAGATCGTGTGGACGATCGCGCGATTTGGCCTGCGTGAGCCGATTGATGGCATCGCGGGCGCGCGCCTGCTCCGCCTGGGCATAGTTGCCCAGAGTCGGGTCATTGGCTAGCTGGTCAAGGCTGCCGGTCAGCCGATTGATGTCGATGTCATCGTTCTTGCTGGCGTAAGCACCTGTAGCGACCAAGGCCATCGCCAAAGCGGCGAAAGTGACGGTAAATCGCCTCATGGGTGGCCTCCTTGGTTGGTAGCATCGGGATTATTGGGGTCGACCGGCTGACCGGATGACGGCTGGGGCAGCGTCTGATCGGGCAAGGTCTGATCGGGCATCGTCTGGAAGCCACCGCCCTGCGACGGTTGGGAAAGAGCCGACGAAGAGGGCGCTGGCATGTCTGCCGGGGCAGGTGTCGGAATGCTGCTGGAACTCGCGTTGGCCGGATCGGCCTGCATCTGTTGCTGTTGCTGCTGCAACTGCTGTTGTTCCTGCTGCTCCCGCTGCTCGGCCGCGGCCTCGACCTGCTGGCCCTCCGCACGCAGGCTGGCGTTGTCCTGCGTCTTGTTCTGGATCTGTGCCCGTGCCGCGCCTAATCGCGCCTTGGCAGTGGCCAGTTCGGCATCGGCACGCGATTCTTCCGCCAGATTGGTCGCATCGGCATATTTGCGATCGGCGAATGCCGCTTGCGCCTGCTGGAATTTGTCCTGCGCAAAACCGAGATCAACCGGGGCATAGTCCGCAGCACCCGCGTCACGTGCCGTCTGCAGGCGTGACTGAGCCTCATTCATCGAATCATTGGGCGGCGGCGCCGAGGCGCAGCCGCCCAGCGTCAAAACCAGCGCCAGCAAGGCGCTTGCTGCCGGAAGGCGGCCCAGGGAGCCGGCCGTTCGGGAAAAGATGTGCACCATCACATTCCTCATAGAGTGTCGCGTCGTATTGTGGGCGGGCATAATCCATTATTGCAACGCGCAATTTCTCGACACATGGCCTTGATGCATCATTTGCACGCACAATGCGTGCGTAATGACTCGGAAACAGACGCCATCGTAACTGGCGCATTCATAACAGAGGCTACACGTGGATATCGGTTACTTCCTCAAGCTTATGGTAGACAAAGGTGCGTCGGACATGTTCCTGACGACCGGCGCGCCGGTAAACATCAAGGTCGAAGGCAAGCTTTATCCACTCGGCAATACCGGACTGCCGGCCGGCATGGTCAAGAAGATCGCCTATTCGCTGATGGACGAAGGCCAGGTGCCACAGTTCGAGCGCACGCTGGAGCTGAACATGGCACTGGCGGTCAAGGAAGCCGGCCGTTTCCGCATCAACGTGTTCAAGCAGCGCGGCGAAGTCGGCATGGTCATCCGCGCGATCAAGAGCGAGATTCCCAGCATTGACCAGCTGCAGCTGCCGAATATTTTCCGCGACCTGATCATGGAGCCGCGCGGACTGATCCTGGTGGTTGGCGCTACCGGTTCAGGCAAATCCACCACGCTGGCGGCGATGATCGATCACCGCAACATCAATACACCGGGCCACATCCTGACGATCGAGGACCCGATCGAGTATCTGCATCGGCACAAGAAGTCGATCGTCAACCAGCGCGAAGTGGGCCTGGACACACACAGCTATAACGAGGCGCTGAAAAACGCGATGCGCGAGGCGCCGGACGTCATCATGATCGGTGAGATCCGCGACACCGAGACGATGGAAGCGGCGATCGCGTTTTCCGAAACCGGTCACCTGTGCCTGGCCACGCTGCACTCGAACAATGCCGATCAGACGCTGGAGCGCATCCTCAATTTCTTCCCCGAGGCGTCACACAAGAACGTGTTGATGAATCTGGCGCTCAATCTGCGCGCGGTGATCAGCCAGCGTCTGGTGGTGGGCAAGGACGGCCGCCGCATTCCCGCCGCCGAGGTACTGCTGAACACACCACTGATCCGCGACATGATCCGCCGTGGCCAGACCCACGAGATCAAGGAAGCGATGGATCGCAGCCTGCAGGAAGGCATGCAGACGTTCGATCAGTCGCTGTACCGGCTGTACAAGGACGGCCGCGTGTCTCTGGAAGAAGCACTCAATAAGTCCGATTCACGCGACGGCCTGTCGTTGAAAATCCGTCTAGCCGAGGGCGGCGGTACCGACAATCAGGAGTTGGCCGGTAACGATCCTTACGGTATGGGGTTCTAGAAACCGCTTAGGCAGGCGATGCAACCGGCGCATCCGGCTGGGCTTCCGGCGCCGCCCGCTGAAACGCTTCCAGCGCGTTGCATTCCCCGTAGATCCGCTGCAGCGTCGGATACTCTTCCAGCGACAGCTTCCAGCGCAGTGCGTTATAGAACTGCGGCACCAGACAGGCGTCGGCCATGCCGGGCACGTCACCGTGACAGTAACGACCGGTGGCTGCATTACCGGCCAGCATGGTTTCCAGCGCGCTGAAGCTCACGGCGATCCAGTGCCGTGACCACTCAACCCGCTGCAGTTCATCGACATTGAGCTGCGACTGGAGATACTGCAAAACGCGCAGATTGCCGATCGGATGGGCGTCACTGGCCACCGTCATGGCCAGCGCCCGCACCCGCGCCCTGCCCCGCGCATCGGCCGGTAGCAACGCCGTCTCGGGGTGGGTTTCGTCGAGGTATTCCATGATGGCCAGCGACTGCGTGATCACCCGCTCGCCGTCGAGCAGCGCTGGAACCAACTGCTGCGGATTGATGGCCTGGTAATCCGCGGCGTGCTGCTCGCCGCCGTCGCGGATCAGGTGCACCTGGCGTGACTCGTAGCTCAATCCTTTCAGATTCAGGGCGATGCGCACACGATAGGCTGCGCTGGAGCGCCAATAGTCGTAAAGCACAAGGCCCATCGTCGTTACCTGCTGCATGCCAAAAATGCAGTTTAGCCAAGCCGGAGCATGGATACGCCTGCCTGCCACGCGTCGTTTTCGGCGCCATGCCCTGGCACGCGGTTTGCATCGACTCCGATGGCGGCCGACAATAGGCGGCTGACGGCTGTCTACAGCCCTCCCTATTTTCACTCTCGAACTGCTACCGGAGTTACGCCGTGTCCGTCATCCGCATGAGCGACCTTGATTTGCGCGACCAGCGCGTGCTGATCCGCGAAGATCTGAATGTCCCGATCGACGACCACGGCCACATCACTTCCACACAGCGGCTGGATAGCTCCTTGCCAACCATCGTGGCGGCCCGCGATGCCGGCGCACGCGTGATGGTGCTGTCGCATCTGGGACGGCCGAAAGAAGGTCGTTTCGATGCCGAATCCTCGCTGGCGCCCGTTGCCGAATGGCTGAGCAAAAAGCTCGGCGCACCGGTGCGGCTGGTGGCGGATTATCTCGACGGCGTTGAAGTGGCCGCAGGGGAAGTGGTGCTGCTGGAAAATTGCCGCATGAATATCGGCGAAGGCAAGGACGACGAAACACTCGCCAAACGCTATGCCGCGCTGTGCGACATCTTCGTCATGGACGCGTTCGGCACCGCGCATCGCGCGCAGGCATCCACGCATGGCGTGATCAAGTTTGCACCGATTGCTGCCGCTGGTCCGCTGCTGTGCGCGGAACTCGATGCCCTGGGTGAGGCACTGGAACATCCCGCGCATCCACTGCTGGCGATCGTGGCAGGCTCCAAGGTATCGACCAAGCTGACCCTGCTCGAAAATCTCATCGGCAAGGTTGACCAGTTGATTGTCGGCGGCGGCATCGCCAATACCTTTATCGCGGCCATGGGTCACTCGATCGGCAATTCGCTGTACGAGCCGGCGTTGATCGACGCCGCCAAGAAAGTGATCGCCGATGCCAAACGCCGCAAGGTCGATCTGCCGATGCCGGTCGATGTCGTTGTCGCAACGGAGTTTTCCGCCAATGCCACCGCGACGGTCAGGCCGGTGCATCAGGTGAAGGAAGACGAGATGATTCTGGATATCGGGCCGGAGACTGCGGCGCGCTACGCCGAGCTGATCGCCAAGGCCGGCACGGTGGTGTGGAACGGTCCTGTCGGCGTGTTCGAGTACGACGCCTTCGGCAAGGGCACCGAAACTCTAGCGCGCGCAATCGCTGCATCGCCAGCATTCTCGATCGCTGGCGGCGGCGATACCCTGGCAGCCGTCGAAAAGTACGGCATTGCCGATGATGTGTCGTACATCTCCACCGGCGGCGGTGCGTTTCTCGAATTCCTGGAAGGCAAGGAATTGCCGGCTGTCACCGCGCTCAAGACCCGCGCAGTCAAGTAATGCTCTGCCTGTTTGACCTCGATGGCACCTTGATCGATTCCGAGCACGGCATCGTCGCCTGCGTGAAGCATGCGCTGGCAAAACTCGACGTGCCGGCGCCACCGCAGGAGGAACTGCGCGAGTGGATCGGGCCCCCGCTGCGAACCAGCTTCGCGCCGCTGCTGGATCACGATCCTATGCGTATCGAGGCGGCGGTCGAGCATTACCACGAGCGCTTTCATCCCGACGGCTGGCGTGAGTACGACATCTATCCCGGTATCGAGCTGCTGATACAGCGCTTGCTGACGGCGGGTCATCGACTCGCTCACCAGCAAGCCGCAGCGGCACGCCGCGCCGATCATCGCGCATCTGCCGTTCGGCGATGCGTTTCTACGCATGTATGGCCCGCATCCGAACAGCGCGCACAGCGAAAAGGCCTCGATGATCGCCGCCGCGCTGGCAGACTTTGACGCCGATCCCGCCGATACGGTGATGGTTGGCGATCGCCGCTATGACATCGAAGGCGCCGTGACCAACGGCGTGCGCGGCATCGGCGTACTGTGGGGCTTCGGCAATCGCAAGGAACTGGAACTGGCCGGCGCCGCGGCGATTGCGGCAGCGCCAGCCGAACTGGATGCGCTGCTGCGTCCGTGAACCGTCGCGCTCACGACGGGGCATGCCAAGATCGCTGCTATCGGCTTAGCCCGAAATGATCCGACGCACCGTTGCGATCACCCGCTCAACATCCGCATCGGTCAGTGCCGGTGACAGCGGCAGGCTTACTGTCTGCCTTCCCAATCGCATCGCATGCGGCCACTGCTCTGGGCGCCAGCCAAAACGCTGCTGGTAATACGGGTGTTCGGGTACCGACAGATAGTGCACGCCGGTGCCGATGCGCGCCGCGTTCATCGCATCGAGAAAGCCATCGCGCGTGATGCGGCATCGCGCGGCATCGACCATCACGGTGTACAGGTGGAAACCATGGTGCGTATCGGTCTCGGGTTCGGCCGGCAATTCCAGCGGCAGATCGGCCAGCGCCTGCTGATAGAACGCCCAGATCGCGCGGCGGCGCTGCCAGTGTGTTTCTACCTTGGCCAGCTGATGCAGGCCGATGGCCGCCTGCAAATCCATCATGTTGTATTTGAAACCGCACTCGACCACTTGGTAATGCTTGTAGCCAGCATCACCAAAACGATGCCACGCATCCTTGCTCATGCCGTGCAGGGCGAGAATGCGTGCGCGTGCAATACGATCCTCGTCGCGCCCCAGAATCATGCCGCCCTCGCCGGTGGTCACATTCTTGGTGACGTAGAAGCTGAAGCAGCCGAAGTCACCGAACGTGCCGGCCGGCCGGCCGTGGTATTCGGTTTCGATGGCATGCGCACAATCCTCGATCACGACCAGGCTGTGCTTCTCGGCAATGGCCATGATCGCGTCCATGTCGCACGGCCGCCCGGCGAAATGCACCGGCACGATGGCCCGCGTACGCGGCGTGATCGCCGCCTCGATCGCCGCCGGATCGATGTTCTGCGTGCGCGGGTCGACATCGGCCATCACTGGAGACAATCCGGCATGCAGGATCGCATTGACCGTGGCGCAGAACGTCAGCGGCGTGGTGATGACTTCGGCGCCCGGTTCCAGCGACGCGGCCACCATGCTCACGTGCAGCGCTGCGGTGCAGGAATTGACCGCAGCGACCTGGCTGGCTTGCACGCGTCGATAGGCGGCGAAATCCTTCTCCAACTGCGCAACGCGCGGACCGGTACCGAGCCAGCCCGAGCGCAGGCAGGCTTCGACCTCGGCGATTTCTTCCTCGCCGATCTTCGGCGCGCCGAAGACCAGGAAAGGTTCCTCTGTTGAATCGCTCATGCGAACCAGAAACCGAATTTCAATGAGTGACTAGTTTTACACACTCACTCAGCCAGCGACCCGCTTCACCGCATCAACCACGTTAGGCGTAGTGATACCAAAGTACTCATACAGCTGCGGTGCTGGCGCAGATGCACCGAAGGTGGTCATGCCGATCACTTCGCCATCCAGGCCCACGTATTTGCGCCAGTAGTCGGCGATGGCGGCCTCCACCGCGACACGCGCACGGCACCACCCGGGCAGCACGCCCTCGCGGTATTCCAGCGGCTGTGCGTCGAATACCTCGGCACATGGCATCGACACCACGCGCACAGGCACGCCCTGCTGCGCCAGCGTGCGCATCGCCTCCATTGCCAGCTCCACTTCGGAGCCGGTCGCAATGATGATCGCCTTGAACTTCGTATCCAGCGGATCGGACAACACGTAACCGCCCCGTGCGATGTCGGCGACCTGCTGCTCGCTGCGCTGCTGGTGCTTGAGCGTCTGCCGCGAAAAGATCAGGCAACTCGGTGCGCCAGCGCGCTCGATCGCCAGCTTCCAGCACATCGCCGACTCCACCGCGTCGCACGGACGCCACAGGTGGTTGTTGGGGATATAGCGCAAGGTCGCCATGTGCTCGACTGGCTGATGGGTCGGGCCGTCCTCGCCAAGGCCGATCGAGTCGTGCGTATAGACATGGATGTTGTGCGCCGGAATCAGCGCGCTCATGCGCACCGCATTGCGCGCGTAGTCGGAAAACACCAGGAAGGTGGCATCGTACGGAATGAAGCCGCCATGCAGGGCGACACCATTGGCGATCGCCGTCATGCCGAACTCGCGCACGCCGTAATGCACGTAATTGCCGTCTTTCTCGCTGATGTCGATGCTGCCTTTCCACTTGGTGAGATTGGAGCCAGCCAAGTCAGCCGAGCCACCGAGCAATTCCGGCAGCAGCGGGCCGAACGCATCCAGCGCCATCTGCGATGCCTTGCGCGAGGCCACTTCTGGGCCTTCGCTCTGCATCTTCGCCACATAGGCATGGGATTTTTCGGCCCAGTCAGACGGTAATTTCCCTGCGAGGCGGCGCTTCAGTTCTACCGCCAGTTCAGGGTGATCTGTGGCATAAGCGTCAAAAATCTTGTTCCAGTCCTGCTCACGCTTGGCCCCGACCTCTTTCGCATTCCACGCCGCATAAATGTCCGCAGGAATTTCAAACGGTGCGTGATGCCAGTCGAGCTGATCGCGAGCGGCGGCAATCTCGTCCTTGCCCAGCGGGGCGCCGTGGCTTTCTTCCTTGCCCTGCTTGTGCGGCGCGCCGAAACCGATGATGGTCTTGCAGCAGATCAGCGTCGGCTTGTCGCCCTGTGAGGTAGCCTGGATCAGCGCCTGCTTGATCGCCGCAGCGTCGTGGCCGTCGACATGACGGATCACGTTCCAGCCATAGGATTCGAAGCGGGCCGGCGTATCGTCAGTGAACCAGCCGTGCACTTCGCCGTCGATCGAGATGCCGTTGTCGTCATAGACCGCCACCAGCTTGCCGAGCTTCCAGGTACCGGCCAGCGAGGCAGCTTCGTGTGAGATGCCTTCCATCAGGCAACCATCGCCGAGGAAAACGTAGGTGTGATGATCGACCACCGCATGGCCGGGGCGGTTGAAGTGTGCTGCGAGCGTCTTCTCTGCCAGCGCGAAACCCACCGCGTTGGCCAGACCCTGACCGAGCGGGCCAGTAGTGGTTTCCACGCCCGGCGTTTCGTTGGCTTCGGGATGGCCGGCGGTCTTGGAGTGCAGCTGGCGGAAACGCTTGAGCTGCTCGATCGGCAAATCGAAACCTGTGAGATGCAGCAGCGCGTACTGCAGCATCGAGCCATGGCCGTTGGACAACACGAAGCGATCGCGATTGACCCACTTCGGGTTACCCGGATTGAACTGCAGGAAGTCGTTCCACAGCACCTCGGCGATGTCGGCCATACCCATCGGCATGCCCGGATGGCCGGACTTGGCAGCCTCGACGGCGTCCATAGCGAGGGCACGCACGGCGTTGGCAAGTTCGCGGCGGGTAGTCATCAGCAGATCTCCAGAAGGCTCGGCAAAAAATGAATTGTCGCCGATCAGCTAATCGCTGTCGCCAATCCGATCCGATCCGGTGCACTGCCTCGTTGTCGTAGCAGCGGTGCAAACGGGCGCCATCACGCTCACTGCACACGGGCATTGCTGCGGGACAACAAAAAATCAGCGAATTAACTCATCCTTAATTTCTCCAAATCGGATATCGCTTGGCTTCAGGCTTCCAAGTGTTAAATGCATGTTGTGCGATCCCCGCGCACGACCGTTGAACGCATCCCCAGGCGCTCTACGGGTTGTTGCCTAAAACCAAGCATAAGAATTTAAGAAGAGGTGTTCCCCATGAAAAAGACATTACTCGCCCTCGCCCTCGTCACCACGGGTCTAGTAGCCGCTCCTGTCTTTGCACAAGATGCGGCCCCTGCCAGCGGCAACTATCAGTCCAGCCAACCAGTCGGTAGCGGTAACTGGTTTGTGGACCTCAGCGCTGGCCGCACCGACGGCTACAGCAAGAACAGCGACTTCGGCAGCGGCTTCAGCAATGGCTCTGGCAGCCTCTTCAGCAACAAGAACGGTCGCCGCACTGGTTACAACGTGCTTGGCGGTTACCGCTGGAAAGTTGGACCGGATCTTGGTCTGGGTCTAGAAGCCGGTTACACCGATCTGGGTAATTACAAGCTCAGCAATCTGACCAGCAGTGGATCCGTCAACCAGAGCAGCAGGGAAAACGCGTTGCGCGGTTGGCAGCTGGGCGCGAACGGTCGCATCAACTTGTTGCCGCAGTGGTATATCAGTGCACACGGCGGCTACTTTCATGCCAATAACGATGGCGGTGCCTATAACGACACCGTTAGCCAGGATCTCTTCCATGGTGGCGATCGCGGCGGCTTCTACGGTGGTCTCGGTACCGGCTGGGATATCAACCAGCACTTCGGCGTAGGCGTGAAGTACGACTACTACCATGTGTCGGCCGGCAACATTTATGACACCCCGACAAACTCGAACTTCGCAGTGCGTCGCTCGACCGGTATCGTGTCGGTGGATGCCGAGTATCGTTTCTAAGCAACGCTCTTCACAGCACCAGCAAAACGAAAAACGGGCGCCTCAGGCGCCCGTTTTTTATCCCTCGTTTTGTACGAAGAGCGACATCGTTACTTGATGTTCTCCCTGATCCAGCGCCTCCAGACTGTTGTCGCGCCTCCAGACAAGCATCTGCAAGTCCTTAAAAAAGCTTGACATTAACGATGGCTTAATTCTGCACTTAACGGTATTGAAACTCTTCAGGTGCATTCCCATCTAATGCACCAGCACCGCCTAGAGCAGGTGCGCCGTTTGCGTTCAACCGAACCCCCGGAATCGCAGACGGACCCAAAAAATTAGGAGTACACCCCGATGAAAAAGACATTGTTTGCTATCGCACTCGCCACAGCCGGCGTTCTCGCCATCCCTGCAGTCTTTGCGCAAGACGCCAGCACCACTGACAGCAGCACCACACAGTCGGGCTGGAAGTCGCATTCCGGTTGGTATGTTGATGGCGACCTTGGCGCCAGCCGCGCCAATGACAATCAGACCTATCGCAAGGCCAACTATGCCGGTTCACTAACCGGTGGCTACCGCTGGGCCGTAAGCCCGGACATGTCGGTCGGCGCCGAGCTGGGTTACGTCTACCTTGGCAAGTTCGACGCAAAATCCAGCGCGAATGACGCCTATCTGGCGAACGGCGGCACTATCGGTGACTCGCGCTCGAGCCTGCGAGGCCCAACCCTCGGTGGCGCGATGCGTCTGAACTTCACCCAAGCCTGGTATATCAACCTGCGCGGTGGTGTGTTCGATGCGCATGGTTCGACGCTGTCTGAAGATACCGAGTTCCCTGTGCGTCGCAGCTTCTCCAACAACATCGGCTACTACGCCGGCGTGGGTACGGGCTGGGATATCAACCGGAATTGGTCGGTCGGCGTCAACTACACCTACTACGGCGTCAACCGCGACCAGAGCCTGACCAACGGCCAGTTCGCCGGCACCCGCGTCGGTCTTGACACCAACACGCTGACTGCCAGCGCCGAGTACCGTTTCTAAGAAGTACCCGCAAAAGGGCGTCAGGGATTTCGATGACGCCCTGATATCTAAAGAGCAAAAAAAACGGGCGCCTGAGGCGCCCGTTTTTTATCTCGCTTACGAAACCAGCAGGATAAACGACCGAATTACTTGGCGTTCCACTGACCCAGCGCCGCTAGGCCATTGTCGCGCGCGCGCGCATGCACGGTCTTCTGGGCTTCGGCGTAGTTCGCCTTCATGTCTTTCGCCCACAGCTTCAGTGCCGCCTGCTGCATGGCACGACCGTAGGAGAACGACAGCGGCCACGGGTGCGGCCCGATGCGGTTCATCGCGTTGAGGTGTGCCGTGGACTGCTCGTCGGTCTGGCCACCGGAGAGGAACACGATGCCCGGCAGCGAGGCCGGCACGGTGGTCTTGAGCACGCGCACGGTAGCCTCGGCCACTTCCTCGACGTCGACCTGCTCGTCGGAATCCTTGCCTGGAATGACCATGCTGACTTTCAGAATGGTGCCTTCCAGCATCACGTTCTGCTCGTACAGCGCATTGAACAGGCTGCGCAGCACGGCTTCGTGCACCTCGTAGCTGACTTCGATGCTGTGGTCGCCGTCCATGATCACTTCCGGCTCAACCATCGGCACGATGCCCGCTTCCTGGCACAGCGCAGCGTAGCGGGCCAGCACGTGGCAGTTGGCTTCGATGGCGGTGGAGCTGGGGTTGTCTTCGCTGATGTTGATCACCGCGCGCCACTTGGCGAACTGTGCGCCGAGCTTGGCGTATTCCTGCAGGCGCTCGCGCAGACCATCGAGACCTTCGGTGACCACATCACCGGGGAAGCCGGCCAAAGGCTGCGGCCCCTTGTCGACCTTGATACCCGGAATGATGCCGGCCTTCTTCATGATCTGGGTGAACGGCACGCCGTCCTTGGTCGACTGACGAATCGTCTCGTCATACAGGATCGCGCCGGAAATATGCTCGGACAGGCCCGGCGTAGTCAGCAGCAGCTCGCGGTACGCCCGACGATTTTCTTCGGTATTTTCGATGCCTACGGACTCGAACCGCTTGGCAATGGTGTTGGTCGACTCGTCGATGGCGATGATGCCCTTGCCGGGCGCAACCATCGCCAATGCGATGCTTTCGAGATCTTCAATACTCATGATGACTCCGTAGTGCGAAGGCGATGCGTGACCGCAAAAAAGATAGCCGCTTCGGGGTGGAAGCGGCAGGGTTCAAGACGTGAATTATAGGCCAGATTGGCGAAACGGACGTGTCGGTGGCTCAGCAACGGGCCTTTTAGCCCGGCGACGGCTTGCTTACTGGTTGTATCCGGGCAGCTTGCAGGCATCCATCAGCGTCTGGCGCTGTGCCTTGTCGTCGGGCGAATTGAACGGCACGACGTAATAGGTATCCACCGGATCACCATCGTGGTTGGTCAGCGACGGGCCGTAGCGAAAATTGGAAACCGCGCTGGCCGCGGCCGGGCCCAGATCGCTGCGCGGTACGACCTTGGCCACCTTCACGTTCATCGGAATGCCGCCCGAGCCCACGGTGTAAGTCACCGCCACGCAGCCGGGCTTGTCCAGATTCAGGCCGCTGTTGGGTGCGTCCATCTGCACATTGGTGTTGAGCAAAATCCAGTAATGAAACAGATTTTGCGGGTCGATTCTGTGCGACTGCGCCATCGCGGGCGCGGCGCACCCAAGAGCCAAAGCCAGCAACAAACCCTGAGCTAGCGGGCGAAATATCGATTTCATGGCGATCTCCTCGGTGGGGCGCTGGGAAGCGTGCGGTCAGAGTGTAGCCGTCTCTTCGATGCACGACACACCACCCTGGAAAAGATCAGGAACCCCTCAAGTCATCACAGATCTCGCAGGCTTTCGACCATCCCTTCTGCGCCGACCGAAAGCAGTTTGAGCGTATTGGTACCACCACCCTGGCCGACGTGGTCACCATGGGTGAGCACCACGCGATCACCCTCACTCAACTTGCCCTCGCCGAACAACTGCTGCACGGCGGCGCGTGCGGACGATGCACTGGTCAGGCCGACGTGGTTGAACTTGACCGGCTGCACATCGCGCAGCATCAGCATGCGGCGGCGCGCATCGTCGAACGGCGACAACGCGTAGATCGGCACCGCGCTGCGGTAGCGCGACAGCCACTGCGCCGTGGCGCCGGACTCGGTCAGTGCGACGATCGCGCGCACACCCAACTCGCTGGCCAGCAGCATGGCCGCCAGCGCGATCGCCTGGTCGGTACGGTCGATTTTGCGATCAAGCCCAGTGAGATCTTCCTTCGGTTCGAACTGACGTTCGGCGCCGAGGCAGATTCGGCGCATGGCCGCCACCGCCTTGTCGGGATGGGCACCGGCGGCGGTTTCTTCCGACAGCATGACGGCGTCGGTGCCGTCGATCACCGCGTTGGCGACGTCGAGTACTTCAGCACGGGTGGGAATCGGCGAGCGCACCATCGACTGCAGCATCTGCGTGGCGGTGATCACCGCACGGTTTCGCTGCACCGACTCGCGGATAATTTTTTTCTGCAGACCGGGCAATTCGGCGTCGCCGATTTCAACACCCAGATCGCCGCGCGCCACCATAACTACATCGGACGCGTCGATGATCTCGCCCAGCACCGGAATCGCATCGGCACGCTCGATTTTCGCCACCAGCGCGGCGTTTCCACCGGCATCGTGCAGCAGCTGGCGAGCCTGATTCATATCCGCGGCAGAGCGTACGAACGATACGGCCAGAAAGTCCGCGCCGATCTCGGCGGCCAGCTTGATGTCGTTGCGATCCTTGTCCGACAACGCCTCCACCGAAAGCCCACCGCCCTGACGGTTCAGCCCTTTGCGATCGGACAGCTTGCCGCCGATCTGCACGAGGCAATGAATGTCCGCACCCTGCACGGTGATCACGTCCAGCGCGACCAGGCCATCGTCGAGCAACAGCACGTCGCCCGCTTGCACGTCATGTGGCAGACCGTAGTAGCTCACGCCAACGTGGTCGAGATTGCCCGGAGCCGCATCGGGCCGGCACTCCAACACAAAGGTGGCGCCCGTTTGCAGCTCGATCGGGCCATTGGCGAAGCGCTCGATGCGAATTTTCGGGCCCTGAAGATCCGCCAGGATGCCCACTTCCCGTCCCACTTTCGCTGCCGCTTCGCGCACGGCAATAGCGCGAGCCCGATGATCATCGGGTTGCCCATGCGAGAGGTTGAGTCGGACTACATCCACCCCCTCGCTAATGATGCGCTCCAGCATGCCGGGTGCATCGGTAGCGGGCCCCAGGGTGGCAACGATTTTGGTACGACGTGTCTGCGTGAGTTCGTTTGTCATCCGGACAACTTAGCAATTTCGACGCAGGGTTGCCACGATGCAACGCCACAACTGGCCACTTCCACGCCTTTTCATAAAGCCGGATGATAAAAAATATCACCGCACGTACACCGCCGACACACTTGAGTACAACTGCACCGAGGCGCTGGCCTTGTCCACCGGCTCAGTTCGACAGCGCCTCGTTCAACACTTCAGCCAGACGCACACCACCCTGCTCCAGGCGCGTCTGAATCACCGGCCACGCCTTCTGCTGGTAACGCTGCGACCATGCATCGCCTGAGGGCTTGTCGATATCGACATAAGCCACATCCTGCGCCAGCTTGTGCGATTCGTCGGCCCAGACGATCGAGGCGTCGACGATCTGCGGTAGCAGGTTTTCCGTTGCCCACGCTGCGCGCTGGGTCGGCGTGATGGCCGCATCCAGCGTCATCGCATCCGCCTGCACAGCGGCGTGATCGAACGTGTAATGCGGCCCGGGTTGAAGGCTGAGTGCCTGCCGGATAATGCCGCCATCCCAGATGGAATGCAGATTGGTACCTTTGCCGAAAAACTGCACCTGGACCGTGTTGCCGCCTTTGTCGTCATTGTCCTCGGCATGCAGGGGCTGATGAATGTCGCCAACCAGATGCACAACCCATTTCAGCGCGAGTAGTCTTGCCTGCGGCGTGGCCGTCTTGTCGGCCAGCACATGCGTGTTTTCATCCAGCTTGGCCACGATGCAGTTGCCCTGCACGCAGTCGCGCGTCGCGTCGTAGTTATCGGCCTTGAGCGGAATGTCGACGTAATGCCAGCTGCCGGTGCCGGGAAACTCCTTGCGATTACCGTCGGCCCACGAGGAAATCTGGTCCAGCCGATCGAATCCCTCCAGCTTGAGCAGTGAGGCGACTTCGGTCGCCGCCGCCGGATCCAGATGCGCCTGCGCGATATCGGCCACGATGGCATGCCCTTCCGGCCCCCAGGACATCGCCAGTGGGGCAGCCAGCCCAAGGAGACCAGCGCAAACCATGACCGCAAGGCGATTCGGACGCAGATTCATGAAGTTCGACCACAATAGAAACAGGTAGGGTTGGGAAGTCTGCCATACCCTGTGACAGCACTCGACCAGCACGTTCTTCCGATCACCCAGCGTGTGTACCGCCGTCCCGCCTGGATGCCCTGCTAGAATCAACAGTTCATTCAACGAGCTGCGCTGCGCGCGGGAGTTTCCAGCAATGACGATCAAGGTAGGCATCAACGGCTTCGGCCGCATTGGCCGCAACGTGCTGCGTGCAGCCGTGCAGAATTTCGGCAACGACATCGAGATCGTCGCCATCAACGATCTGCTCGAGCCGGACTACCTGGCCTACATGCTGCAGTACGACTCCGTGCATGGCCGCTTCAAGGGTGAAGTGTCGGTCGATGGCACCACATTGGTGATCAACGGCAAGAAAATCCGCCTGACCGCCGAGCGCGACCCCGCCGCGCTGAAGTGGGACGAAGTCGGTGCCGAGGTGGTGATCGAATCCACCGGTATTTTCCTGACCAAGGAAGGCGCGCAGAAGCATATCGACGCCGGCGCGAAGAAGGTGATCCTGTCCGCGCCGTCGAAGGACGACACACCGATGTTCGTCTATGGCGTCAACGACAAAAGCTACAAGGGCGAGGCAATCATCTCCAACGCCTCGTGCACCACCAACTGCCTGGCACCGCTGGCCAAGGTGATCAACGACAAGTGGGGCATCAAGCGCGGCCTGATGACCACCGTGCACGCCACCACCGCCACCCAAAAGACCGTCGATGGCCCGTCCAGCAAGGACTGGCGCGGTGGCCGTGGCATCCTCGAGAACATCATTCCCTCGTCCACCGGCGCGGCCAAGGCCGTCGGCGTGGTGATCCCCGAGCTCAACAAGAAGCTCACCGGCATGAGCTTCCGCGTACCGACTTCGGACGTGTCCGTGGTCGACCTGACCTGCGAGCTGGAAAAGCCAGCGACTTACGCCGAGATCTGCGCCGAAATGAAGGCCCAGAGCGAAGGCGCGCTGAAGGGTGTGTTGGGCTACACCGAAGACGCCGTGGTCGCTACCGATTTCCGCGGCGAAACCCGCACCTCGGTATTCGATGCCAACGCCGGCATCGCGCTCGACTCGACCTTCGTCAAGCTGGTGTCGTGGTACGACAACGAGTGGGGCTATTCCAACAAGTGCCTTGAAATGGTGCGTGTTGTCGCGAAGTAATCCGTCATAAGTTGCCAAAGAAAAAGCGCCCTTGCGGCGCTTTTTCTTTTTGTCCATGGTCGCCAGCTCTGAGTAAAAGCCTGCGCCTGGAGAGCCGGACTTTCTCTTTCGAAGTAGAAGCCTGATGAATTGACGCCGATTACTTCAGCACAGCCAGTGCGGCATCGTAATTCGGCTCGTTGGCGATCTCGCCGACCAGCTCGGTGTGAATCACCTTATCTTGCTCATCGAGTACCACGACCGCACGCGCGGTAAGACCAGCCAGCGGGCCTTCGGCCAGCGCAACGCCGTAGTTCTTGATGAACTCGTGCCCACGCAGCGTGGACAGGGTCACCACGTTGTCCAGGCCTTCAGCACCACAGAAGCGTGCCTGCGCGAACGGCAGGTCAGCGGAGATGCAAAGCACCACGGTGTTGTCGAGCTGGCTGGCGGACTCGTTGAAGTGGCGCACCGAGGTCGCACACGTCGGCGTATCCACGCTGGGGAAAATATTCAACACTTTGCGCTTGCCGCTGAAGTGGGTCAGCGTGACATCGGCGAGATCTTTTCCCACCAACTTGAATGCCGGGGCTTTGTCGCCAACGGCGGGAAAGGTGCCATCAACCTTGACCGGATTGCCGCGGAGTGTGACCTGAGACATGGGGGATTTCCTTGTAGGGAGAGGATTAGAAACAACGGGGAACGGATGAAACGCCACGATACCGCGTCGAGATGGCATACGCGCATCTAGACAGTGACGCGTTACATCAGTTCACCGCTATCAAGATTTCAGCGGGGCAATTCGCTGCTCAATCGCGCCGAAGATACTATGGCCGTCCGCGTCCGTGACATCGATACGCAAGCTGTCTCCAAACGAGAGGAACGGCGTCTTCGGCTGCCCGTCGCGCAGCGTTTCCACCGTGCGCTGCTCGGCCAGGCACGAGGCACCCTTGCTGGTGTCCTGATTGGCGATGGTGCCCGAGCCGACGATGGTGCCGGCGGTCAGCGGCCGCGTTTTCGCCGCGTGTGCCACCAGCTCGGCAAAATTGAACTGCATGTCGACGCCGCACTCGGCCTCGCCGAACCATGCACCGTTCAACCAGGTACGCATCGGCAAATGTAACTTGTCGCCCTGCCACGCATCGCCAAGTTCATCGGGAGTGACCAGCACCGGGGACAGCGCCGAGCGCGGCTTGCTCTGCAGAAAACCGAAACCCTTGGCCAGTTCGCCAGGAATAAGACCCCGCAGACTGACGTCGTTGATCAGGCCGATCAGCTGGATATGATCGGAGGCTTGCGCAGCGGTGGCTGCCATCGGCACGTCATCGGTGACCACCACAACCTCGGCTTCCAGATCGATGCCGCAATCCTCGCTGGGCACGATCACCGGATCGCGCGGTCCGAGAAAGCCTGCGCTGGTCGCCTGATACATCAGTGGATCGGTGTAGAAGCTGGCCGGCACCTCGGCACCGCGCGCCTTGCGCACGCGCTCGACGTGCGGCAGGTAGGCGCTGCCATCGACAAACTCGTACGCGCGCGGCAATGGCGATGCGAGCAGACTCATGTCGAGTGCAAAACTGCCGCCGGCCTCGCCGTCGTTGAGTTGCTCGTATAACGCGTTGAGCCGTGGAGCGCTGTTCGACCAGTCGTCCAGCGCGACCTGTAGCGTAGTCGCGATGCCGCCCGCTTTGACGGCCTTGGTCAGGTCGCGGCTCACCACGATGAGCGTGCCGTCGCGACCGCCTTCCTTGAGACTTCCCAGCTTCATAGTTTTCTCTCGACAGAGTGGATGGCGGCTTACGCCTGCAATGGATCGAAATGCTTGGCGATGCCTTGCCAGCATTCGTAATAGTTGCTTTGCCGCTGCGGCGAATCCAGCGCCTGCTGTACGGGCCGAATGACCTTGCGCGTCTCGAACATGAAGGCCATCGTGCCTTCGATCACGTTCGGTTTGGACAAATCAGCCGACGAAGCTTTCTCGAATGTGGCCGCATCCGGGCCATGGCCGCTCATGCAGTTGTGCAGCGACGCGCCGCCGGGCACAAAGCCCTCGGCCTTGGCATCGTAAACGCCGGCGATCAGGCCCATGAATTCGCTGGCTACGTTGCGATGGAACCACGGCGGTCGGAACGTATGCTGCGCCACCAGCCAGCGTGGCGGGAAGATCGCGAAATCCACGTTCGCGGTACCGACGGTATCGCTGGGCGACGTGAGTACGGTAAAGATCGACGGATCCGGATGATCGAAGCTGATCGAGCCGATCGTATTGAAACGGCGCAGGTCGTATTTGTACGGCGCGTAGTTGCCGTGCCAAGCCACCACGTCCAGCGGCGAATGATCGATCTTCGCCGACCACAGCGCGCCCTGGAATTTGGCAACGAGCTCGAATGCACCCTCAACATCCTCGTACGCCGCATGGGGCGTCAGGAAGTCGCGTGCGTTGGCCAGGCCGTTCGAACCGATCGGGCCGAGATCCGGCAGGCGCAGCAGTGCGCCGAAGTTCTCGCAAACGTAACCGCGCGCCTCGGCATCAAGCAGCTCGACCCGAAAACGCACACCTCGCGGAATCACCGCGATCTCCTGCGGCTCGATCTCCAACACGCCCAATTCGGTCGCCAGCCGCAACCTACCCAGCTGCGGCACGATCAGCAACTCGCCATCGGCGCTGTAGAAAAAGCGACCCTGCATCGAGCGGTTGGCTGTATAGACGTGGATGCCCACGCCCGCCTGTTCACCGGCTCCGCCATTGCCGGCCAGCGTCACCAAACCATCAATGAAATCGGTGGGTGCCTTCGGCAACGGCAGCGGGTCCCAGCGCAACTGGTTCGGCGTGGCCGGCGCTTCGTCGAAGCGATTGTGGAATGTGGTGTGCGGCAACGGCTGAAACGGCTCGTGCACGGCAGCCGGGCGAATGCGGTACAGCCAGCTGCGGCGATTGGTTTGACGCGGCGCCGTGAATGCCGTGCCGGACAGTTGCTCGGCATAAAGGCCATGCGCTACTCGTTGCGGCGAGTTCTGCTCAACCGGCAAGGTGCCGATGAGTGCCTCGGTAGCGAACTCATTGCCGAAGCCGGATTGGTAGGAAGAAGGCTTGCCGGTATCCATGGAGTACTCCGCAAAAGTAAGCATGTTGGAACATGCCGTGCCGACGATTTGTTTTTACACATCCAACTGCTGCTAACTTAAGCCTGCCGTGAGGTAGCGAACGGCATCACATCACATGAGGGGAAGTCATGTCGTCTCAGTTCACTCCGCCGCCGTATGGCGGCAATACCACGGATGTCTCCGATCTCGCACTGCCCCTGTCGATGGGCAAGGGCTGGATGAAGTTCGTCGGCATCATGAGCATTATCCAGGGTGCCTTTATCGCCCTCAGCATCATCGGCATCTTGATCGCCTGGCTGCCGATCTGGCTTGGCATCCTGATCATGCAAGCCGCTGATGCCATCGAGCGAGCCCAGCTTTCGGGTGACGCGGGTGCACTGAAAGAAGCGCTCGGCAAACTCAAGACCTATTTCGTGATTCAAGGCGTGCTGTATCTGGTCGGCATCGTGATCATGGTGCTGTACGTCCTGTTCTTCGGCGCCATGATGTTCGCGATGTTCAAGAACGGTACGTTCCCGCACTGATTCGGGAAGAAGCAGCGCGGCGCTGCCGCTCTGCTTTCTCGCGCCTTACAGGACGCCGCGCCGCTCCTGATCGCGCTCGATACTCTCGAACAGCGCCTGGAAGTTGCCCTCACCAAAACCCTCGTTGCCCTTGCGCTGAATGATCTCGAAAAAGATCGGTCCGATGTTGTTCTGGGTGAAGATCTGCAGCAGCTTGCGCTGCTTGGTTTCCTTGTCAGCATCGATGAGGATCTTGTTTTTGCGAAGACGCGGTACGTCTTCGCCATGGTTTGGCACGCGCAAGTCGATCACGTCGAAATAAGTATCCGGCGTGTCGAGAAACTCTACGCCCTGCTCGCGCATTTTCTCGACTGTGCTGTAGATGTCGTCGGTGAAGCAGGCGATGTGCTGGATGCCTTCGCCCTTGTAGGTATCGAGGTATTCGTTGATTTGCGACTTCGGATCGTTCGACTCGTTGAGCGGAATACGCACCACCCCGTCGGGGGCGGTCATCGCCTTGGACACCAGCCCCGTCTTGACGCCCTTGATGTCGAAGTAGCGGATCTCGCGGAAGTTGAACAGCCGCTCGTAATAGTCCGACCACTTCTGCATGTTGCCGAAGTAGAGGTTATGCGTGAGGTGATCGATGAAGGTGAGACCGAAGCCACCGGGGTTCTGATCGGCGCCAGCGATAGGCTCGTAATCCCCATCGTAGGTGCTGCCTGCGCTGCCGTAGCGATCGATCAGATACAGCATGCAATCGCCTATGCCCTTCACCACCGGCGCATCGACTGCCTTGCTGGCCGCCTTGTGTTCGATCTGCTCACCGCCGTTGCCAAGCACCGTCTTCAGCACGTCCGTGGCGGGGTGCTTGAAACGGATCGCAAAGCCGCAGGCGCAAGGGCCGTGGGCATTGGCGAAATCCGCGGCGAAGGAATCGGGATCTTCGTTGAGCAGAAAGTTGACGCCATTCTGGCGATACACCGTGATCGGTCGCGACTTATGCTTGAGCGCTGCACTGAAACCCATCTTGCGGAACAGCGCGTGCAACTCGCCGGCACGACCGGCAGGCGCAGCGAATTCCACGAATTCGAAACCATCGATACCCATTGGATTTTCGAAAGTGGTGACCTGCATGCCGAGATTGGGCTGTGCGTTCATGGCAAGCTCCTCATATCGATTACGCCATTCATGGCAATCTCCTAATGTGGATTACGCCATTCATGGCGCTCTCCTGCTATCCGTTGGATGATGGCGGAAACCTGCACAAGCATGCGCGGCCTTCCGCAAAGAATCTGCGTAGAACACGTTATAGTTACACATGAAACCATTTGCAAGGAAAATTGCAGCATGTCCGCCTCGACCAAACCAAAATTTGCGTCCGACAAACCGACAGTGGCCGAGCCAGCAGCAACCGCGACAACCCGCGAGCACGCACCGATCGAGCTGGAGAACTTCCTTCCTTACAGGCTCTCGATCCTCTCAAACACGGTCAGTCAGGCCATCGCAGACGACTACCAGCAACGTTACGATCTCGGTGTGACCGAATGGCGGGTGATGGCGGTGCTCGCGCGCTTCGATGGCTTGTCCGCACGCGAGGTCGCCGAGCGCACGGCGATGGACAAAGTGGCGGTCAGTCGCGCACTGGCGCGATTGGTCGGCGCCGGGCGGGTCAGCAGGCACATGCACCACAGCGACAAACGCCGCTCCGTACTCGACCTCACCGAAGAAGGCTGGGCCATCCACGAGGTAGTCGCCCCGATGGCCCGGCAACGCGAGCGCGAGGTGCTGAACAAGCTCGATGAGCAGGAGCGCATCTGGCTGAACCGCATTCTGGACAAGCTGCAGGGCTGACGCACTAAAACTGGCAGGAAACGGACCGCTGCTCGGCCGGCCAACCGGGAGGAGCTGGCTACCGGCAAAAGACCCATGCTTTCACCGGAAACGTGACACGCCTCAAATCAGGCGCCCCGTGGCTGCAAGGTAGTGCGCACCTCGAAGAGTTCAGGGAAGAACTCCAGATCCAGCGCCTTCTTCAGGAATGACACACCGGACGAACCGCCGGTGCCGCGGCGGAAGCCGATGATCCTTTGCACCGTACGCAAGTGTCGGAAACGCCACAGTTGGAACTGCGTTTCCAGGTCCACGAAGTCTTCGCATAACGCGTACTCGCGCCAGTAGCGGTCGGTATCTCCGTAGACGCGCTCAAACACCGGCAGCAGCACGGGATCGGCCACGTGTGGCTCAGTCCAGTCGCGCGCCAAATGTCTGGCCGGGATCGCGTGATCGAAGCGGGCGAGATAGCACAGGAACTCGTCGTAAAGGCTCGGCGCCTCGAGCGCGTCGCGCAGGGCCGCCTGGCCCTGCAGGTCATGGTCGAACACCTTGAGCATCGCTGCGTTCTTGTTGCCGAGCATGAACTCCATCACCCGGTACTGCAGTGACTGGAAGCCCGACGAGGGGCCGAGCGTCTCGCGAAACTCGAGATACTCCGATGGCGTCAGAGTCTCCAGCACGGCCCACTGTTCGGTTAGCTGGCGCAGTACGGACTTGCAGCGGGCGATCACCTTGCGCGTCTGCCAGACTTGATCACGCCGCAGAAAAGCAATCGCCGAACCGAGTTCATGGATCATCAGCTTCATCCACAGCTCGCTGACCTGATGCTGCACGATGAAGAGCAATTCGTCGTGCTGCGGCGGCTGGCTGCGTGGCTGCTGAGCGGCGAGCAGCATGTCCAATCGCAGATAGCCGCCGTAAGTCATCTTGCCATCGAGATCGGTCTGGATGCCGGCTTCGAGATCGCGCTGGTTTTCAGTCATGGAGATCGGATGCACTTCAGAAAGCAGTCATGTTAACGGTTAAGCGAGAAGCAGGCCTTGATCACCCTCCGGAAGCCCCGTGCGGCCTGATGCGGCTTGATGATTTCTCCAGCCCACTGAACTTGGCGGCGCCATCAGCAGTCTCTCGAACGGCTCCAATACGCCCACGCATTGCTGCGCCGTACCTTGCAGTGCAACATGAGAGCCTGTTATCAAGCGCGGTCTTGTTTGATCGTTTGCGTGCATCGGCGACCGACGGTGCGCGTGATCTTTAACCGCTTTCCCCGCATTCCCCACTCCGGAGCGAGTCGTGACCATCGCCGCCAAGTTTGAAATCGAATACCTGCAATACCTTGATGCCGAAGGCAAAGAGGTTCGTGATGATCTACCCGAATTTGCGAAAGACCTGCCGCACATGGTCGAGCTGTACAAGCTGATGCTGTCGACCCGCGTATTCGACGCCAAGTCGATTGCCCTGCAGCGCACAGGCAAGCTGGGCACCTATGCCAGCTGCCTGGGCCACGAAGCCTCGCATGTCGGCATCGGCAGCGCGATGCGCCCGGAAGATGTGCTGGCGGTGAGCTACCGCGAATACGGTGCCCAGCTCTACCGCGGTGTGCAGCCGCGCGAGGTGTATATGTACTGGGGCGGCGACGAGCGCGGCAACGACTACCAGAAAGAGCCGGCGCGGCATGACTTCGCCTGGTCGGTGCCGATTGCGACGCAATGCCTGCATGCGGCCGGCACCGCGCTGGCATTCAAGATCCGCGGCGAAAAGCGCGTCGCGGTGTGCACCATCGGCGACGGTGGTTCGTCCAAGGGCGACTTCTACGGCGCCATCAACATCGCCGGCGCGCAGAACCTGCCGCTCGTGGCCGTGATCGTCAACAACCAGTGGGCGATCTCGGTGCCGCGCAAGATCCAGTCCGGTGCACCGACACTGGCGCAGAAGGGCATCGCCGCCGGCCTGTTCTGCATTCAAGTGGACGGCAACGACATCATCGCCGTGCGCAAGGCGATGGAGGACGCGCTCGAGCGCGCGCGCAGCGGCAACGGCGGCAGCGTGATCGAGGCGGTGACCTATCGTCTGGGCGATCACACGACGGCCGATGACGCCCGTCGCTACCGCGGCGAGCAGGAAGTGAAGGACGGCTGGGAACGCGAGCCGATGAAACGCCTGCGCAACTGGCTTGTGGCCAAGGGCGTGTGGGACGACGCGAAGGAAGAGGCCTGGAAGGCCGAGTGCGACGAGTGGATGGACAATGAGGTGAATGCTTACCTCGAGACCAAGACGCAGCCGGTATCGGCGATGTTCGACTACATCTTCGCCGAAGTCCCTGCCGATCTCGCCAAACAGCGCGATTACGTCCTCTCGCTTGAAAACAAAGGTCACTGAGTCATGGCACAAATCACTCTTATCGAAGCCGTCACCCAGGCACTTGCCTACGAAATGACCCACGACGACAACGTCGTGGTGCTGGGTGAAGACGTCGGCCTCAACGGTGGCGTGTTCCGCGCCACCCAGGGCCTGCAGGAAAAATTCGGCGAGCTGCGCGTGCTCGACACACCGCTGGATGAAACCACCATTGCCGGCGTTACCGTCGGCCTCGCCGCGGCCGGCATGAAGCCCGTCGCCGAGGCGCAGTTCGAAGGCTTCATCTACCCGATGATGGAGCAGATCGCGTGCCACGCCGCGCGCCTGCGCAATCGCACGCGCGGCCGTATCACCGTGCCGGCCGTGTTCCGCGCCCCGTGGGGCGGCGGCATCCGCGCGCCGGAACATCACTCCGAGGCGAACGAACACCTGTTCACCAACATCCCCGGCCTGCGCGTGGTATTGCCGTCGTCGCCTGCGCGCGCCTACGGCCTGCTGCTGGCGGCGATCCGCGACCCCGATCCGGTGATGTTCTTCGAGCCCAAGCGCATCTATCGCCAGTACAAGGAAGAGGTGCCGGACGACGGCGAGGCGCTGCCGCTGGACGTGTGCTTCGTGTTGCGCGACGGCACCGACGTGACCCTGGTGACCTGGGGCGCACAAGTCAAGGAATGCCTGGAAGCCGCCGACGAGCTGGAAGCCGCCGGCATCAGCGCAGAAGTGATCGACGTTGCCACACTGACGCCACTGGACTTCGATACCATCGCCGAGTCGGTGCAGAAAACCGGCCGCTGTGTGATCGTGCACGAAGCCCCGAAGACGGCCGGTTTCGGCGCCGAAATCGCTGCGCGGCTGGCCGAGGAATGCATCTACGACCTGCTTGCGCCGGTCGAGCGCGTCACTGGCTTCGACACGCACATTCCGCTGTTCCGCCTCGAGATGAAATACCTGCCTAGCGTGGAGCGCATCGTTGATGCCGCCAAGCGCACCCTGGCCGCCAGCTAATTATTAAACGGACCCGATTCCATGGCTGATATCAAAACGTTCTACCTACCCGACCTCGGCGAAGGCCTGCCCGACGCGACCGTGGTCGAGTGGCATGTGAAAGTAGGCGACAACATCAAGCTCGACGCGCCACTGTGCTCGATGGAAACCGCCAAGGCGGTCGTCGACGTGCCTTCACCGTACACCGGCAAGGTCACCAAGTTGCACGGCGCACCGGGCGACATCATCGAAACCGGCGCCGCGCTGGCCGAGTTCGAACCCGATCCGAATGCCAAGCAGCGCGCCGAGGCCGAATCCACCGGCCATCAGCACGGCCCAAAGAAAAGCGTCGGCAGCCCCGCGCCGCAAGACAACGAGAAAGTCGTCGCCTCGGATGAGGGCGGCGAAGTCGACGAAGCCATCGCCGTCCGTGAAGACGAAGGCACCGTGGTCGGCGCGATGGTCAGCGGTAATCATGTGCACGTCGAACAGGCCGCCAGCGTCGGTGGCGTCAAGGCTGTGCCGGCCGTGCGGGCATTGGCGAAAAAGTTGAAGATCGACCTCACTCGCGTCACGCCTACCGGCGCCGAGGGTGTGGTGACGTTGAAAGATGTGAAGGATGCCGCGGCCAACGGTTCCGCTGCACTCGGTGCGGCGCCTTCGCGCGCGGTTCCCGCTTCGGCTGGTCGTCACCTTGCGCCAGAGCTGCCGCAGCCCGGCCGTGCCCCACAAGAGCAGTCACGCTCGCCGGTGTCACTCGCCGGCAAGCCGGTACGCACTTCCTCGCCTGGCGCACAGGCCAGCGGCCAGCCGGAGCAGCTGAAGGGCGTGCGTCGCAATATGGCCCGTGTGATGGCCGATGCGCACGCGCAGGTCGTGCCGACCACGATCGTTGACGACGCTGACCTGCACGCCTGGATCGGCAAGCAGGACATCACCGCCCGCCTGGTTCGCGCCATCGTCTTTGCCTGCAAGAGCGTGCCGGCGCTGAATGCCTGGTTCGATGGCAAAAATCTCAGCCGCACCCTGCATCCGCATGTCGATATCGGCATCGCGGTGGATACGGACGATGGCCTGTTCGTGCCAGCTCTGCGCAATGCCGACGTGCTCGACGCAGCAGGCGTACGCTCGGCGATCAAGCGCCTGCGCACGCAGGTCGAGGATCGCAGCATTCCGGCCTCGGAGCTGTCGGGTTACACCATCAGCCTGTCCAACTTCGGCATGTTCGCCGGCCGCTACGCCACACCCGTGGTGGTGCCACCCACCGTCGCCATCATCGGCGCCGGCAAGCTCAGCCACGATGTGGTCGCCGTGATCGGTGGCATTGAAGTCCATCGCCGCATGCCGCTATCGGTAACGTTCGATCACCGCGCCGCCACTGGCGGTGAAGCGGCACGCTTCCTCAAAGCGATGCTGGATGATCTGGGGTTGCCAAACTGAGTCGATGGCTACGGTGACTGACTGACACAAAGCAAAACGCCGCCCTACAAGGCGGCGTTTTGTTTCGGATGGAGCAGCGGATGAAGCGTCCAGCCGCGGAATGCCCAACCATTTGCACTGGTCCGCAAGAACGATGCAGATCAGGCATCAGTGAATGATGCAGACCAGTCGATCCCTCTCTACCGTCGAGCCAGCCTGAGCTTCCGTAAGGCACGCTTCGCCCGATCACGCCGATGGCGGACAGCCACATGTCTGCACCCTCTTACACGTTGATGCGAGCCTCTGCATAAACCGATCGTGCCTCGGTAATCTGGTCGGAATGAACCGCGACCCATGTGGCAAGCGCCCGGACCGGGCGCAGGAAATCCTTGCCCAATTCGGTGAGCGCATACTCGACCTGCGGTGGGGTAACCGGGGTTACGGTTCGGCTCACCAAACCATTTTCCTCCAGCTCCTTGAGCGTCTGCGTCAGCATCTTTTGGCTGATCTCGCCAATGTCTCTGCGAAGCGCATTGAATCGGCGCGGCCCGCGACCAAGCGCTCGTATGACGAGCACTGTCCACTTATCGCAGATCCGCGAGAGCATGCGGCTGATGTGCTCGCAGGTAGCAGTATCTTTTTGTTCGCCTGGTTTCGAAATGGTGCCTTCTTGTGCCAACACGGGAACGCTCCTAGGCTGGTTTCTGTTGGTAACCACCATACAGGACGAAACCATGACTGCTAAGCCCCGCATTGCCCTCATCATTGGATCCACCCGGCCGACAAGGTTTGCCGACAAGCCCGCCCAATGGATGCTTAAACAAGCCCAGGCGCGTCAAGACATGGACGTCGAGGTGGTCGATCTGCGCGATCATCCGCTGCCTTATTTCGCCGAGGTGGCCTCAACTTTGCACGCGCCCAGCAAAGACCCTGAAGCTATCCGGTGGCAGCAGACCATCGATCAATACGACGGTTATATTTTTGTCGTTGCCGAATACAACCACTCCATTACCGGCGCGCTCAAGAACGCGCTGGATCAGGCCTACAAAGAGTGGAATCGCAAACCCTTCACCGCAATCGGTTATGGCAGTGTGGGCGGAGCACGTGCCATCGAGCATCTGCGAGGCATCGGCGTCGAACTGCAAATGGTCTCGACGCGCAGCGCCGTGAACATCGGTGGTAGCGACTTCATGGCCATATTCCCCATGTTCGGCAACAAGCCCATCGAGGATATCGAGGCTGGACTGTTGCCTTCAGCCAAGGCTGCGCTTGACGACCTTGTCTGGTGGGCCAAGGCGACAATGGCTGCGCGAGCGGCGGCCTAACTCGTCCTCAAGTGGGCTGTGCTTACGCCAGCCCACGAATCTCAGGATGGTCGTCTTGCTCGATGAGTGAAAACGCGCCGAGAAAAAATTCGCTGAGAGAAAATATAATGAGTATCGATCTACTCCCTACCTATTTCCTGAGCCATGGCGGCGGCCCATGGTCCTTTGTCGAAGAGCCCAGACGTGCGAATTATGTCAACCTCGAACGGTTTCTGATCGAGTTGAGGCCTGAGCTGCGCAGCCCGGTTCGGGCGGTGCTGATCATCTCCGGGCATTGGGAAGAACGCGGCTTCGCTATCTCTTCCTCCGCAAAACCCGGCATGGTTTTCGATTATTCCGGCTTCCCCGAATATCTTTATCACATCAGCTACGCGGCGCCGGGCTCACCTGAAATTGCCGAGCGAGTACGCGATCTGCTGGCAGCCGGTGGTGTGCCCGCGCGATTGGACAGTGAGCGTGGCTACGACCACGGCACTTTCAGTCTCATGAAGGTACTGGCGCCGGGCGAGAATGTGCCGATCGTCCAGCTCTCGCTCGACGTCGGCATGGATCCGGCTTTGCATCTTCAGGTCGGCCGCCTGCTTGCCCCGCTGCGCCAGGAGGGCGTAGTGATCATCGGTAGCGGATTCAGTTATCACAACTTTCGTGGCGCTCGCCCAGGGGTCGTATCCCAACAGTTCGATGCATGGTTGCAACATGTGCTCGTGCAAGCGAAACCCGCTGAACGCACCAAACAACTGATTCGATGGGAAGACGCACCTTATGCCCGCGACGCGCATGCACGCGAAGATCATTTGATCCCTCTCATGGTGGCCGTTGGAGCAGCGGAGGAAGAGCCAGGCGCTTGCGTGTATCACGAGAAGGCTTTCTTGCAAATGATCACGGCATCGAGCTTTCGCTTTGGAAGCCCTCACACCGATGCCACCGCGTGAATGTTGCCTGGAAAGCGCTGACCGCCATGACTGGCAAGCGCCAGATAAGTCCGGGCACCGGTTGCGGCCACTGGGAACGTGTCTAATAAAAATCCTGTGGAAATCCACAAACTGACCCACTGGACACCGTCGAGCTAAGCGTAGCGACGTAGGCGCGGAGTCGAAGCCTCGCTCAAGTCGAACCGCTTTCGCACCAACCCTTTGACTTCGCTGCTTCGTGGCTACACTCAGGGCGAACGGCTGGGGAGATTTGGTTTGTCCGACTCTGTACGAACCTCAGTAATCCCGCACGTCCAGCAACAGGAACGCGCTGGCAGTGTAATCGTGAGTGTTGGGCCACTTGATCGCATTCAA
The DNA here is from genome assembly GCF_014207185.1 of Rhodanobacter sp. A1T4. Taxonomy (GTDB): domain Bacteria; phylum Pseudomonadota; class Gammaproteobacteria; order Xanthomonadales; family Rhodanobacteraceae; genus Rhodanobacter. The sequence goes on along the minus strand of NZ_JACHCP010000001.1, from coordinate 151,707 downwards.
CGCCTGCAGACCTGTCGGCCACGGCTCGTTGTCGAGCAACACATCGGTGCGCGCGTCACCTTGGCCGTCGTGGCGATGGATGACTCGCAACCAGTGCAACTCCGGCGTCGGTGACTCGCGCTTCAACACCGTCTCGATCGATGCCATCGCTTCTGGTGGGATAACCACGGCATCCGCGTCAGCACCACGCACGGTGAATCGGCCAATGAAAACATCCCAGGTGCGCACGCCGATGTCCCAGGCTGTGATCTGCATTAGACGATCGTCGGTGACATACCAGCAGGCCGCCAGCACGAGATGAAAGGTATTCTGCTCGAAGGCTTTCAGTGCATCGCGGCAGGCGGCATCGCCTTCACCGAATCCCGCAAAGCTTTCCTCGATGCGGCGCTCTTCGCTGATCACGATATCGATATCGAGACGGCCGGGTGTGTCGGCTTTCGCAGGCGTCCAGCTGGCACGGATCGCCGGGAAATCACCATCCGTCACCAGCCAGTCTTCCTCGTCTTCCTCGAGCTCAACGTCGTGACGCTCGAACAATCGCAACAGATACTTTTGTAGTGCTGCACTATCCATGATGATCCTCAGTTGTGTGCGTTGGTCTCGTCGACGGATGGTAGGTCACGCCAGGTCAGATACACGCGTAGATCGAATTCGAGCTGGTGGTAGTCAGGCAGCATGTATTGGCACAGCTGATAGAACGCCTTGTTGTGATCGAGTTCCTTCAGGTGTGCCAGCTCGTGCACTACGATCATCTGCAGAAACTCCGGCGCGGCTGCCTTGAACAGTGCCGCTACACGAATTTCCTTTTTTGCCTTGAGCTTGGCGCCCTGCACGCGCGAGATCGCCGTGTGCAAACCCAGCGCGCGCTGCACCACATCGAGCTTGCTGTCGTACAGCACTTTGTCGATGCCCGGCGCGTTTTTCAGATGCTGCTGTTTCAACGCCATGGTGTACGCGTACAGTGCCTTGTCGCTTTGCACGGTGTGACGCTGTGGGTAACGCGCCGCGAGATGATCGCCCAGCTGATCACGCGCAATCAGGTCGCGAACCTTGTCCTGCAAGTTCGCGGGGTAAGCCTGAAGGTATTTGAGCGGCGTCATGGCAGGTATTGTCGCATCCCATCACCCTGGCATCAGACGCTGGAGTTGATTGACCCGATTCGCCGCATGGGCATGTATCCATGCCGGCCGACCATCTGATTCAGCGACGGCGCCCCCACACCATCCAGCGCAGCCCCATCGCCACCGCCAGCGCGACGAGCAGCGCGCCGTAACCGTAAAGCGCGGGCAACACCTGCTGCCAAATCCCGCCGCTGGCACGACCAAACGGACCGATCGTCGGCTGCAGGGCGGTATCGAAACCAAGCACCGCAGCCTCTGCCGCAACGACCAGCGCAATCAGCACGGCCGCGGCATCAAACGCGCGCCGAACTCGTGTTCTCGGCAAACTCTTCGGATAAGCCCAGTACGCCCAGCAAAGAATCAGCAACCATGGCGTGAGCAGGAGAAATGCGAGATAACGCATCGATCAGCGGCCCCACAAACCAGCAGGCTTTCGCTTCACTCGGTGGCGGCCAGTTGATCAAGCGCCTGACGCAGCTGCGACAGCGCGGCCTCGCACGTGGGCTCATCGCGATAGTCGGCAGAGCTGGCCACCGGCTCACCGTCCAGCTCAAGCACAACGCGCAGCGCATCGATCTGCAGCACGACACCGCTGACACCTGCTGCCTTGATCCGTTTCTGCAGCACGCCGCCCGCCTTGGGATCGGCGAACGGTATCGACAGCAGCAGCTCGTCGCCCTCTGCCGAAAACAGGCGGAAGCGGAAACTGCCATCGGCGTCGCGAAAGCTGGCGAAGCGTGGCGCCTTGTTCGCTTTAGTGGAAACCTTCGACTGCACAACCATTGCTGGCCGAGCGCTGGCTGAGCGCAGACCGAGCGCATCGCGCAAGGCCGCTATTTTCGGCGTGGCGATCGCACGCGCCTTGATGGCGCCTTCCTGAAGAATGCTCTCGATACCCGCAGGATCGGCGATCAAGGCCTCGTAGCGCTCGCGCATCGGCGCCACGTCTTTCTCTACCCGCTCGTACAGCGCCTGTTTGGCGTCGCCCCAGCCCATGCCATCAAGCAGGGACTGGCGAAACGACTTCGCCTCGTCCTCGCCCGCAAACGCGCGGAAGATAGTAAACAGCGCGGAGTTGTCCGGATCCTTCGGCTCGCCCGGCAGACGCGAGTCGGTGACGATGCGCATGATGGTCTCGCGCAGCTGCTTCTTACCGCCGGCAAACAGCGGAATGGTGTTGTCGTAGCTCTTCGACATCTTGCGGCCATCCAGGCCAGGCAGCGTCGCCACCTGCTCCTCGATCAGCGCCTCGGGCAGCACGAAGAACTCGCGACCGTGGATGTGGTTGAAGCGCTGGCCGAGATCGCGCGCCATCTCGATGTGCTGGATCTGGTCACGCCCCACCGGCACCTTGTGCGCGTCGAACGCGAGAATGTCCGCCGCCATCAATACCGGATACATGTACAGGCCGGCGTTGATGCCGGCATCGGCGTCTTCGCCGGTCTCGGTATTGCGATCCACCGCCGCTTTGTACGCATGCGCACGATTGAGCATGCCTTTGGCAGCGATGCAGGTGAGGAACCAGGTCAGCTCGGGAATTTCCGGGATGTCGGACTGCCGATAAAAGGTAACCCGCTGCGGATCCAACCCGGCCGCCAGCCAGGTTGCGGCAATCTCCAGCCGCGAGCGCTCGATGCGATCGGCATCGCCGCTCTTGATCAGCGCGTGATAGTCCGCCATGAAATAGAACGCATCGACATCGTCGCGCCTGCTGGCTTCCACCGCGGGGCGGATGGCGCCGACGTAGTTGCCCAGATGCGGGGTACCGGTGGTGGTGATGCCGGTCAGTACGCGAGTCTGCATGGTGTTCGCTTTTGGGTGATCGATGGTTGAACGGTGGCTATCAGCGGATCAGCGTCGACTTGCCGAACAGCGACTCGACCAGGTCGACCGCGAGTTTGGCGGTCTGGTTGCGCTTGTCGTACGCCGGGTTGAGTTCGACGATATCCAGCGAGGCCAACCGCCCGGTATCGGCAATCATCTCCATGCACAGCTGTGCTTCGCGATAATTCGGGCCGCCGCGCACGGTGGTGCCGACACCCGGCGCGATGCTGGGATCGAGAAAATCAACGTCGAAGCTCACGTGCAGATGGGTGCCCTCGTCCATATCAGCCAGCGCGTCTTCCATCGTGCGCTTCATGCCCACTTCGTCGATATAGCGCATGTCGTAAACGCCCACATTCGCTTCGCGCACCAGTTTCTTTTCACCCGCATCGACCGAGCGGATGCCTATCTGCCGAAATACCTCCGGCCTGACCGCCGGCTTGTGGCCGCTGAGCTGGGTCAGCACATCGGGACCGTTGCCGCACAGACACGCCACCGGCATGCCGTGGATATTGCCCGATGGTGTAGCGAGAGCGGTATTGAAGTCGGTATGCGCATCCAGCCACAGGATGCGAAGCTTTTTGCCTTCGTCTTCGCAATGACGGGAAACCGCTGAAATCGAGCCAATCGCCAGGCAGTGATCACCGCCGAGCATGATCGGCAGCCGACCCGCCTGAAGCTCTTGGTGAACAGCCGTATAGACGGCCGTATTCCAAGCCACCACTTCGTCCAGATGCCGATAACCATCCATCGGCGGCTGCCACGGATTGATCGGCCCCTGCAGATTGCCGCGGTCGATCACCTTCAGACCACAACGCTCCAGCCGGGCGAACAGGTTGGCGACGCGCAGCGCTTCCGGCCCCATCGACGCACCGCGATGTCCGGCACCGATATCGGTCGGTACCCCTATCAATGAAACGGTCTTCATGCTCATAACTTGATATACCTGAGTACCTTATCCCGACAGGCACCGAACGAAGTCCGCGCGCAAACCAAGGATATCGGTGTCGAGTGGCCGGCAACGCCGGTAACACGCCAATACGTCGAAGCGATCAACTACCGCTTCTAAGCGGTAGAAAGTTACGGCAGAACCTGCCCGTAAGCCGCTGAAGTTTAGCGGATTGGGGCAAGAACCGCTCTGCGCGTCGACGAAGGCCGATCATCCACACTGGCTGCCGCCAGGCCCCCAGCGCCAGTCATCACACACTCTTTCCAGCCGATGGGATTTGATCTGTCGGTCCAAGGACATAAAAGGAATCACCATGACGATGCGATATTCCCAACGGGCACTCGTTTCAACGTTGTTCCTGGGCTTTGCCTGGACTGCCGCTGCGCAGTCAGACAACACCGGCGGCGGAAAAGGCGGCCTCAGTGCAGCCGACACCGTATTCATCGAGAACGCTGCCAAAGACGGCATGGCCGAGGTGCAGATGGGTCAGATGGCCATCAGCAAATCTTCCGACGACCAGGTGAAGCAGCTGGCGCAGCGCATCGTCGACGACCACACCAAGGCCAATGTCGCACTCAAGACATTGGCCGAAAGCAAAAAAGTGAGCTTTCCTTCAAATACTGCCAATGACGCCCAGAAGCAGAGCGACAGCCTGAAAGCCATGAAAGGCACCAGTTTTGACCAAGCCTGGTCAAAGGCCATGGTCAAAGATCACCAGGACGCAATAAAGATGTTTACCGATGAAGGCAAACAAACCAAGGACACCGACATTCAGCAGTTCGTGAAGACGACGCTTCCCACGCTGAAGTCGCATCTTGAGTCAGCACAGAAGCTCGCCGCCGTGCCAGATGCGCGCGACAAGGCGATGGATCAGACGATGAAATCGATGGGCGCTGCCATGGACAGCACACCAGCGACAGCCCCTGCCCCTGCCGCAGTAGGCGCCAAGCACTGATGCCTGCCTGAAGGAAGTCATCAACAAAACCCATGAGCGCCGGCTGGATACCCTGACAAACTGACAGGCCGGCGCCATGCAGACTACCCACCAGGCATTGGAGAAATCACGATTCGCCATGCAGATTCTCAGCGCCATTGGCCACGCCCTGTGGCTCTCGCTCACGATGTTCTGGCAGATTTTCTGGGGTCTGAGCCTGGGCTTCACCTTTTCCGCGATCATTGAAGTGGTGGTGTCCAAGGACACAATGTCGACCCTGCTGCCTGATCGCAGGCCACGCTCGATCGTGATCGCGGGGCTGCTCGGTGCGGCGACCTCATCGTGTTCCTACGCAGCAGTGGCGATGGCGCGTTCGATCGTGCGCAAGGGTGGTGATTTCACCGCCGCCATGGCGTTTCAGTTCGCCGCCACCAATCTGGTGCTGGAACTGGGCGTGCTGCTGTGGGTATTGATGGCGTGGCAGTTCGCGGCCGCTGAATTTGTGGGAGGCACTATCATGCTGATCCTGCTGAGCGCCGGTTATGCGCTGCTGTTGCCGAAAAAGCTGGAGCACGCTGCGATTGAACACGCCAGGGGCGATGCGACCAGTTCGATGGATGGCCATGCCGCCATGGCGATGGGTAAACGTACCGGTACCTGGCGCGATCGCCTTGCTTCGCGCAAAGGCTGGATCGCGATCAGCCACTACTACGTGATGAACTGGACGATGGTTTGGAAAGATGTGCTAGTGGGACTATTGGTTGCAGGTGTATTAGGTGCCTGGGTGCCGGATCACTACTGGCAGGTCTTTTTTCTGCAAGGCCGGAGCATGTGGCTGATCGCCCTGTGGGGTGCGGCGATCGGCCCCTTGATCGCGATTGCCGCATTCACCTGCTCGGTCGGGAATGTGCCGCTGGCAGCCGTGTTGTGGAACGGAGGTATCAGCTTCGGCGGTGTAGTTGCCTTTATCTTCGGCGACCTGATCATTCCGCCCATCCTGAATATTTATCGCAAGTACTACGGAAGCAAGCCGACGCTATTTCTTTTCATCACGTTCTACCTCGTGATGGTGCTGGCGGCACTTTGCGTCGAAGGAATATTTTTTCTGCTTGGATGGATACCATCGCAACATGGGAAAAACGTATCCATGGCAACGATCAGCTTCAACTACACAACGATGCTGGACATCGCATTTTTTATTGTCGCCAGCATTTTGGCCATCACGTTCTTCCGCAGCGGCGGCCCTCGAATGATGTGCATGATGAGCGGCGGTGGTCATGACCATGCGGATGCGAGCCACGCACACCATCATGATCACTGCTGCTGACCTTGGTCGAGCCGGACACCAGTTATGACCGTCTACGTCGATAGCCTCTACAACTATGGCTGGGTGGTGCATGGACAGGTAACGCCAAGCTGCCATATGTTCACTGACATGCTTGATCTGACCGAGCTGCATGCGATCGCCTCGCAGATAGGCATGCGCATCGAATGGTTTCAGAACAAGGTCAGCGCACCGCACTATGACCTGAAGCCGGATCTCCGCGAAGCGGCAATCAAGGCGGGAGCGATAGTCGTTGACAGGAGAACCGCCGCACTTATCTGGCGAGCACGGCGTGCGCTGGTGAAAACAGCTGATGACGTACAGTCAAGGTCACCGGAAACATCATGAATTTGTCTGTTGTCATGGTCAAACTCTGCGCATGACGGTCGTGTCGGAAATGCGTGGCGACTGTGGAATCAAGGATCTTGCGACCGTCTTGAATGCCCGGCTCGCCTCACTCATGGGCGCAGACCGACTTCTTGGCAAAAATCTTGCTTCGAATCCTCATTCAGAAACTGATGAGCACGCGGAATGTTGAAGTATGCCGGCCTGTCGATATGCCTTTGCCTAATGGCGATGGGGCTGAACCAGGTCTTTGCAAATCAGACCACTGCACAGCAACACATCCAGAAAAGCGCGCGCAGCGTCACATATGGCTCGAATGCGGCCGCCGGGAAACCGAAAAAAGCCGACTGGTGGAAATTTTAGATTTCTTTCATCGAGCGGCTGAATACTTCCTCGCTTAATCGAGCAACAACAAAAAGCCCGTATCACCTCGTGATTCCGTCTGAATGAATGATCTCCAGCAGCGATGGCGAGCTGATCAATAGTCGCGCAAGTCCAACGCCGAAAAACCAGCAGCAACTGATGCCATGACCCAAGGGCGATATTGTTGTACGGCTAGCTCTCGACCGCCTCATGCCGTGCACTGGTTCGCTCATGCGCACGATCCGTCGCAGGCGTAACCCCACTGCGCTGCAACCAATGCCGCACATGATCGAGCAGCAGCTGCCGCTCAAGGCACCATTCGCAGGGTCCGGAGGCTTTCCGCCCGGGCGCAAGGGCCGATGTATCTTTTTTGCCACACTGCGGACAGTCCGCGTGGGCAAGCATGCCAGCCGTTTGGGCAAAAAGCTCAATAGGGTTTAGAACGGACATGGAAAAACTCCAAGCAAGTGATCAGAAATCGTCAGCCATTTCCCTACGTTCAGATACGTAGCAATCTAACTAACGGATTCACGAACGCACATCACCTTTGCTGCGTTTCAGCCGCACGCATGGCAGTTTGCTGCTCTAGGTGAAATCCAATGTTATTTGTTACTGCAAATGCCGTACCAACTCGCCCCAAGATCCGCACGCCATCACACTCGCGAATGTTTTGCTGCCCAAAATCTTGTCCGAAATTCTGAATTTAGAGCAACAAAAAGGCCTGCACCTCCGCAAGCCTTTGATATTTCGGGTGGCATCCTGCACTGAATAGTTATATCAAGTAATTGAGTGATTTTGAAAAATTTTTATCACGCTGCCGAAGTTACTCACAGAACCTACCCACAGCGCCCCGGCAAGATTCTGCATAGCAGGCCCGATGTGAGCCAATCAGGCAAGCAACCTAGCTCCCGGGGATGCATGCGAAGGGACGCCAATTTGAGATAAACGCCTGTCATTCGTGACTAAAAATCTCCACTGGCCCATAAGACGCCTCCCACGGCACTTCCGGCGGTCGAAGTAACTTGGCAGCGCTCTTGCTTTGATCCCTGCGTTCGAACAAAACGGGGATCCAGATGTTCAAGCACATCAGCTTGTCTTTATGCCTTTGCCTGCTGGCGATGGGGCTAAATAGCCTTCTGGTCACGCCAAGTGACGCGCAGCAGCAACCTCAGCAAAGCGCACAAAGTGTCACAAATGGCTCGACCACGCCCATCGAGCAAGGGAGCTACGTCAATCGTGAGGGACATTCGGTCCATAACGCATGGGTTGCAGTGGTCGCCAGTGCTACCGCCCAATGCCACGACGCCAGCCACAGCTTCAGCATGAAACACCGCGGGACGTGTCCACACCATGGCGGAGTGTCGAAATGGCTGTGAACGTCAAATTCAAAGAACTTCTTGTCCGAATCGTCCAGAATGAAACCATGAAAAGCCTGGTCCCCGGGGTCGCGTTGGTGATCGCTCTGACCACATCGTTCCTTTCCGCATCGATGCCGCTGTGGTCGAAGCTGGCGGCTGTCATCGTGGCCGTACTGACGGTCACCCTCGCGATATGGGCGGCTCCTATCAGTGCGAAGACTCAATCCATGCAGAACCAGGCGCATTCGAATAGATCCGGTCCATGCGCGGAAAACGCCAGCCCCCAACAATAGATGTGCTGCATACGGGGTAGATGTGCTGCATACGGGGCCAGTCGCTGGCGCCAGCTCTCAAAAGAGAAAGGCCCCCTTTCGGGGGCCAGTGAACCGCGCAAGGGGATTGCTTACGGTTCGTGGTGCTCGGTGCATCGGTGAGGAACCAGACTTCCCGGGCAAGTACAGATTGCTGCCATGGCGACAGAACTCCTAGCAGGGAATGACTTATGACTATGTAGGCATTCGCTGATGCGCTGTCAGTCTCCGGAGCGCACGATGTCAGCCACGGGATCAAGTTCAAGACCTCGCCGTGATGTGAGACCGCTCCGAGGTTTCCTCCGGTGGAGCCGATGACCAACACCAAACACATGCGGCTACCGTCGCTATAGCGTCATCAGCACCCGCCATACTCGCCGGCTGAGATCGACAAGGGGTACTTATGCGCTGGGTAGTGAGGTTAGTTGCGATTTCTTTTTCGCTGATCGTCAGCGCGCTGATTCTCGTCGTTCTTGCCATTTTTTCGGCAGGCAACTTTGTGGCGGAGTCGGCCAGAAAATAAGACAGGTAGCCCCCATCATCGGCTCTACCGGACGTTGCAGCGTCGGCTATTGCCCGCCCCTCTGGAATCGGACCGGACTCACGGAGCAGCGACAAGCCGCTCGCCCTCGACTTTGATCAGGAAGTCTTCGAGGCAGGTAGAGATTTGATAGGCTGTAGATATTCCAGGGGACTAGAAGCAAGATGAAGGGAAGGCTTTTTTTGATGCTCGCACTCACTGTTGCGAGCGGTTCCGTACAAGCAGCCAAGCACACCAGGGGATCGACCCCAAAGCCCGCACCCAGTCTTGAGGCGTTTGGTTTCACTCTCGGACAGCGACCGACCCTGCTCATCTGTCCGACCACCAGAGAAGGGCTTTTCGATGGCAAGACCTGGTCAGCAACCTTAGACGCCACTTGCCTGGAGCCACCGACCCGTGGCGAGGCAACCGCTGACGGTCGCTCTAAAACTACCCCTGTCCATTTCAACCACTCAGATGAGCCCTGGGTGGTTTCGAGCAACCGCGCGGGCAGCTTCGAGCTGCAAATACTTGACGGGACCGTACAGGGCATTCGTGTGCGTACAAGCGGAGTGGATAGCCAGAAAAGCATCTACGCCATGCTCAGGAAAAAGTACGGCGTTCCCACGACGCTTACCAAGAAACATGTACCGAACAGAATGGGAGCACAGGTCGATGGCATTAGCGCCGACTGGCTCTTTTCAAACCTCCGGGTTACCTTCGAAGGCATAGGAGCAAACCCCGACGAGGGGTCGCTTTCAATAACGACAACCGGCGCTTTCGAATATGCGATGAAGTCGCTCCCATCTACGCTTCCGATAAGTCAGGAAAATTAGCTCGTCCGAAACAGGACAGGCCGCGTCTACATTTTGCCGGCCTCCCGTTGCTCTTCGATTTTTGGTAGCTACATGACACTCGTAGCCTTCCTGTCGAAGGAGTTTTCTCAAGGATGATCTGGACCTGGGTTGGACACCGCACCAAAGAAAAGGCCTGCATCTCTGCAAGCCTTTGATATTTCTGGTGGGCACCCGGCACAGAATAGTCAATCTAAGTAGCTGACTTAAATTGGAATTTACCATGAGACTTCGCGAAGATACTCACGAAGTTACTCACAACCGCGCCAATATGGGCGCTGCAGCTTTCTGGACGTTCCCCCTGATATCGCACGTCACGCGACCACATCGACGGCGCGTAAACTGAGCCTATGAAACGCAAACGCAACTGGGCGTTCCTCGCTCTCGTCGCGGCAACGATCGCGATACTGGTCACAGGCTTCTATCTGGGCATAACGCACCAGGAAGCACGGCCAGCTGACAATGAACCGGCTGGCGCAGAACCGTAACACCCGCGACTGGCCAAGCGCGTATGGTGGGTGAAGTCATATCTCACTCACAAAGCTCCACGAGCAGGAAAGGCCGGTGACCACCACAAACCAGCAACCCGATCCTGGGGCAAACGCACCGCTGAAGGCCTTGGTCGTGGAAGACAACCCTCTCGTTGCCGAAACGATCGCCGACGGTCTGAGTGCAATTGGCTATGCACCGGTTGAATCCGTCAGCTCAGTGAAGTCGGCATTGAATGCTGTTAACGACCAAGACGTCGACCTTGCCGTGCTTGAGACCGACGTCAGGGGTCATTCTACCGAGCCCGTGCTGGACGCGCTGGACTCAAAGGATATTGCCCACATCGTTGCTTCGTCCGATGGGTGCAATCCGCTTCCGGGACACGCCCCGTACTTGCAAAAGCCGTTCGGCTTTTCCCAGTTAAAATCCGCTGTGGACCAGGCTCGTGAACAGGCATCGGTTCGCTCATGGGACCGCCTGCATTGAGCCAGCAGCACATGGCCTTCGCTCGATCAGCTCCTTAGACTGCAGCCACATATGCTGCAGTCATGTCCCGACTGCCCAAGCACGCCAAATCCTTCTCGTTCGATCCGCTTGCCGACTGGTCAGCCTTCGCCGGGCGTTACCTCGACATGACGCCCTTGCATATTGTTATGAAGAACTATCCTTTGCGGGCATGCGGTACATCCATGATCCTGCACCCATCGCCCTAGACGCATCGGTGTCCTCCCCGGAGCTCCCATCCTCCCCTAGGGAGCTGAAGCCTGCTACTTCTAGGGCGAACCACTTCCCACTCTGCATCAAGCTCGCACTGTGCGTTTTTTTGTTGCCACTGATACCTCGCCACAATTAGGCGATGGAAGTGTCTGGTCATCGGCTCCACCCGATACAGCGGCGAGCTTCTATCTGAGCATCATGCATCGACAAGCTCGGCCGTCTGACAACTCGACGCAAGACGCGGGCCCTTAGCCAGGGCGCCCAGCATCTCTTCAGCATCACCATGCATCGGAATATGAAGCCACGCCGCAACATGGATACGGGCATCGCGCAGTAACTGCGAATATCGGGAAGCGTTACTTACCTGAAAACCTGCTGCGCGAAGCTTGCGCAATTTGATACTGACCGGTTGATTACGGAGTGTGTATTGACACCGAAGAACCATCCCAGGGAGGGTTCCATGAGGTTGCATCTCCAAGGCAAGCACGGCTTCCTGCACTCCAAGGATCACGGAACAAGCTGACGAAGCGGGTGCCGAATCTCCATCGCCCAGCAGATGGTATTCCGCGGCCCATTTTCTCAAACGAATTTCCAACTCACTTTCACGCCGCATGCTTGCTCCCGATAATGCGTGTCGCGACCGGCGCAATCATCTATACAGCACGATCCGAGTCAACGTAAAGCACCGGAAAGCATCCGGTCATCGGCTCACTGAAGTCACAGGCGTTGCCGCGCCAGATAGAACTAGCGTTGTGTTGTCGGAGGTTTCCACGCTTGGAGCTGCGCGCACGACTCGGCAATCACCAACTCGGCAACAAGCTCCGTAGCCTCGTCCTTGCTATCAAACCGCATGATCGGCTCTTGCTCTGTCGTGTCGAAAACGACGAAGCCTGGGTGTGCTGCTCTGATCTCAAGCATGGTGTGTCTCACATCAAGAAGAAGTACCCCGTTCGTCGGTTCCACCTGACGTTGTGGCGTCGCGTACTGCCTGACACCTGTCGGCTTGGGCAAGACTTGTTCGGCCTCGTGTAGGGGTGTCCAAGATGCGCCGCAGCGACTCCGGTGGCTATCAGCGACAAGATCGGCCTCGTGTAGGTGAAGGCTGACGCAGTGTTGTGCCCTTGGGACTATATTCGCCCGCACGTACTCACACTTTGAGCGCGCTGCAATGGGACAACCTTGGACGACATGGCACAAAAAAACCCGCTGTTATGCGGGTTTCGATGGATTCTTGGGCCGATATGGGATGGCTTGGGATGGTCATTTGGTGCCGGCACCCGGATTCGAACTGGGGACCTACTGATTACAAATCAGTTGCTCTACCAACTGAGCTATGCCGGCAAGGGGTGGAATTCTAGCAGTCGCGTGGCGCATGCTCAAAGCGGGATGTGTGCAAACTCTGGCGAGCGAATCAAAAACAGCTGGTGCTGTGCGAGTTGACGCCACTGGCACGAACGCGGCTGCGCCATTCAAACCGGGGGCTGTTGCTGGCAACCAGATCGAGCCAGTACTCGGGCACATTCTCGCTGCGCTCACTCATGCGGGCGGAAAACCCCGCAGCCACCACCTCATCGCGACGCTTGCGCGCATTGGTTGGGTCCTTGAACAAACCCAGCGAGACGGTATTGGGCTGATCGCCGCCACTGACGACAAAATAATCCTTGATGTTGCGCGCACCAAGCTGGCGCGCCAACTCAAGCGCCTGCGCGTGATTGCTGGTGGCCGGCAAATAGACCCACCAACCGTTGGATTGGGTGGTCTGCTCCTGCCGCGAACGCATCCGCATGACCTGAGCGTCTAGCGTCTGGCGGGCGTTGCGTAAATCCTGCGGGGTCGCAAACGGCCCTAACGCAAGGCAGATTTGCGGGACAGGCGCCGAAGACCGGCTTGCTGCAGCATTCACTTGAGCTACAGGCACGGGAGAGGGAACCGGCGCAGTCTGTGATTCAGCGACAGACGATGCCGCACTGGGCGCAGCGGCAGTGACAACTGGTTGCGGCATTTCCGAGAGCAAACGCAATTCGCGCACACCCGGATCAGCGGCACTACCGTTGTGCGCATAAGGCTGACCGAGCAGCAACCACGCGCCTACCGCGATATTGAGCGCACTCAAGAGGACAAACAGCAGACGCAGAAACATCGGACCCCCATCGCCAAGCAGCGACATTCTAGATCGGTGAAGGCGTCACGGTCTGCGTATTGGCCCACACCGCCAGACCGCGTAGCACGCCATCGCGGGTCATCTGAACCGGCAGCGTCAGCAGCGGCTGCAACTCGGCGGCGTCGCCACCGCCAAGGATCAACGTCGGCAGACCGCCCAGGGTCGGCGCCATACGTGTGGCAAAGCGTTCGATCAAGGCCGCAGCTGCCTGCCAGCAACCCGAAGCAACCGCGTCGGCTGTGTTGTCGGCCAGCTCCAGCACCGCGCCGGGTCGCTCTGGCCTAACGCGCGCGGTGGCATCCAGCAGGGAGCGTTGCATCAGCTGCGGACCCGGCGCGATCAGCCCACCGAGATGCTGTCCATCCGCTGTCAGCGCATCGAGCGTGAGTGCCGTGCCCGCACCGGCAACGACACATGGCGCATAGCCATCCGCGTACGCGGCGACCATCGCCAGAAAACGGTCTACGCCGAGCCGCTGCGGCTCGGCGTAGGCATTGCGCACACCGCATGCGCTGGCCGGGGTGCGCAGCCAGATGGGGTTGTTGGCAAACAGGCGAATCATCACATCCGCAACCTGCGCCTCACGCACGGCGTCGACCACCGAGGCCGCAACGATCATCTCGGGCATCGGCAACCCAGCCAGCGCTGATGCCAGCGCTGGCTCGAAACTGTCCTGCCAGTCCAGCGCGCCCTGCGCCAGCCATCCATCCGGTTGCAGCATCAACGCCCACTTCAGCCGGGTGTTGCCAAGATCGAGCAGCAGCCTCATGCGCGACGTACCGTGACTTCAGCACTGTCGACCTGGCGCACGCTGCCATCGCTCATGCGCACTTGCAGCGCACCGCGATCGTCCACACCCGCGCCGATGCCATCGAACAGACCGAGCGCACCGCTCAGCTGCAGCGGCTGATCTTTCAGAAGATCGTGCAAAGCATATTCGTTGGCGAAGCCCGCAAAGCCGTCACGCTCGAACTGATGCAGGCCTTCGATGAGCGCTGAGATCAGCGTGGCGGCGACGCGATTGCGATCCGGCGGCGAGTCATTCGTCAACGCGGCCATGTCGCTAGCCGGCTGTCCGGCCTGTTCGCGCAATGCGGGGGTAAGCCGCAGATTGAGGCCGATGCCGATGATGGCTGCGCACGGCCCCTGATATTCGCCGCTGAGTTCGACCAGGATGCCGCCAAGTTTGCCGTCGGCAGCCAGCAGGTCGTTCGGCCATTTCAGGCCGGCGCCGGCAACCCCAAGGGTTTTCAGGGTGCGCATCACGATCACGCCGATGGCCAGCGACAAACCGCCCAAGGCGGCAAAACCGTGATCGAAACGTTTGAGACAGGAAAGATAAAGATTCAGCCCTGGCGGCGACAACCACGGGCGACCGCGGCGGCCACGGCCGGCGGTCTGGGTTTCGGCCAGCAGCATGCTGAAATCCGCGGCAGTGGCGCCGCGACGCTGCAGCTCGCTGGAGGTGGAATCCAGCTCCCAATGCACTTCAAACGCACCCAGCTGTTGTGCAAGCGGTGCAGGCATCGCGGCACGTATTTTTTCGGCATCCAACATCTGTAGCGGCCATGGCAGGCGATAACCGGCGGCGCCCTGTGCCTCAATGGGAACGCCCCGTGCGCGCAAAACTTCGATCTGCTTCCAGATCGCTGCACGGGTGATACCGGTCTGTGCCGCCAGACCTGCGCCGGAGACAGGTTCACCCGCGGCCAGTGCCGACAATAATTGGGCTGGCTGCATCAGCGGCCACCGACGACAAGAATCATCTTGGCTGTTGCGCATCGGATAAGTGATCGGCATGACTGTATTGGCATTCCCGCAGTTTAGCCCGGCTTGAGACCCACGCCGATCACCACGAATACCTGACGTGCCATAGCACTGGCATCGCACGGGTGTTTCTGAGACGATCGG
The DNA here is from genome assembly GCF_014207185.1 of Rhodanobacter sp. A1T4. Lineage (GTDB taxonomy): Bacteria > Pseudomonadota > Gammaproteobacteria > Xanthomonadales > Rhodanobacteraceae > Rhodanobacter. The sequence goes on along the minus strand of NZ_JACHCP010000001.1, from coordinate 136,526 downwards.
GATCTTCGCTTGCGGGTCAGGGAGTTCGATTGCCATGCGCGTCAAACATTGGCTCATCGGTTGTGCCATCTGTTTTGCTGGCATCGGCGGTGCGGCGGCAACGACGGCGGATAGTCGTGATCTGGATAATGCCCAGCACGGCGCGGGTGACACGAGCAGCGCACACGACGGCAGCAGCGGCATTGAACCGGGCGTGGTTCGCGACAACACGCCGCGCAACACAGGCAGCGATTCGCGCAAGGGCTCATACAACGGTACCGACCATGCCAGTGGCGACATGACACCACCGGCGCATACCCAGCAGACCCATCTTGGCTGGCAATCACTGCTGCCTGGATCCATCCAGTAAGCGTTCTAGGCCATGTCCGGGCGTTGGTGGCAATCGCTGCGAGCTCGTCTCGAACCTCCGCCGATCGCTGATCCGCTATGGAAGCGTGCACTCGCGGGATGTCCTTTGGCGCGCGGCTTGGATTCGGAGCGGCAGCAACGCCTGCGCCGGCTGGCCGCACTGTTCCTCGCACGCAAACGATTCCTCGCTCTTGCCGGCGCCGTGCTGGACGACTACTGGCGACTGTTGATTGCCATGCAGGCGTGTCTGCCAGCGTTGCAGCAGGGAGCTGGCAGCCTGCGCGGCTGGCGCGAGGTGCTGATTTATCCCGGTGAATTCAAGGTGCGCGGCAGCCATCACGCCTGCCACAGCAGCGTGGTCCGAGCCGGTGATGACCGAAGCATCGACACGTGGGAACGCGGCCCTCTGGTGCTTTCGCTGGCTGACGTGCAGCTGGATCTGGAGCAGCCGTGGGACGGCTACAACGTGGTGCTGCATCAGATGGCGCACAAGCTGGACATACTTGATGGCCCAGCCGACGGTATTCCACCGCTAACGGACATTCCACGGCGTCGCTGGGTCGAACAGTTCGAGCACGCATATCACAGCCTCGCCAACACGCCAGCTCAGGACTGTGGCAATCCAATCGATCACTACGCCGCTGAGAATCCCAGCGAGTATTTCGCGGTCGTGACCGAGCTGCATTATTCGCAACCGACGCTGCTGCGAGAGGCCGAACCGGCGATCGCCGACCTGCTGGAAGCGTTTTACGGTCCGTCGCCAGCGATGGCGAGCGAACTATCCAACGTCGTTTACTTGCGTGGAAAGCCTGCTGCGCGTTAATTCGGGTCAGGCCGGCGTCAACGTCACGCTGAAGCGCGCGCCGCCTAGCTCGGGTGAGCGATCGACCAGCAGTTCGCCCTGGTAGGCGTGCACGATGTCCTGCACGATCGACAGCCCGATACCATGACCTTGCACGCGCTCGTCACCACGGACGCCACGCTGCAGCACTTTTTCGATCTTGTCTGCGGCAATACCGGGGCCGTCATCTTCCACGCTCAACCACAGGCCCGGCCGCTGCCGGGCGGTTGTTGCCTGTGCCTTCACTACCAACAAGACGCGGTGATCGGCCCACTTGAACGCGTTCTCCAGCAGGTTGCCCATCAGCTCCAGCAGATCGCCCTGCTCTCCGTAAAACACCGCGCTCTCGTCAATATCGAACTCGCACAGTACGTTCTTGGCCGCGTAGACCTTTTCCAGACTCTGTACCAGATCCTCGGCATGACCGGCGATCGGCACAGCGATGGCGAAGGTCTGTCGACCCGACGTCGCAGCGCGAGACAACTGATACGCCACCAGCTCGTCCATGCGGCGCACCTGATCGAGCACGCCGCTGCGACGAAGGGGATCGTCGGCGGCTGCCGATTCCAGCTGTGAACGGATTACCGCCAGCGGTGTTTTCAGGCTGTGCGCAAGGTCGGCCAGAGTATGCCGATAGCGCGTGCGCTGTTCGCGCTCGTTATCGATGAATACGTTGATGCGCTCAGTCAGGCCAGTGAGCTCGAGCGGATACTGACTGTCCAGATGCTCGCTGTCGCCGCGCTCCACGCGTGTCATGTCACTGGCTACCTTACGCAGCGGCGTGAGGCTCCAGCGCAGCAGCAGAAACTGCAGCACGATCAGCATCAGCCCGAGGATCGACAGCCATACCACCAGCGAACGGCGGTACACCGCGTTATCGCCTTCGAGTTGATCTTCGGTCTGTGCCACCGTCACAGTGAGCCGCACCGACTTCTTTTCCACCGTGTCCAGCGCAACGCCGTAACTGTAGTAGTAGAGCCGGCCCATACGCGTATCGATCGGGCCAATCAACTGGCTGCTTTCGCCAGGCTCCAATGATTTCAAAAAAGTGAAGTCACGACCGATTGCCGACGACGACTCCCAGCGATACCCGCCATCGCCCAACGCTATGGCATATAGGCCCGAGCCGGGCTGCGAAAAACTGGGATCCGGCATCGTGTCCGGTGGCAACAGTTTGCCGTAGCGGTTGACGTCGAAGTTGGTGATCAACGCAATAGCATCATTCTGCAGCCGCTCACGCAGCGTGCTCAATGCACGGCTTTGGTTGGCCTTCGACAGTGTCAGGCCAACCAGGCCGAGAAAGCCGGCAAGAACGAATCCGGTGGCAATCGCCGCGCGAGCCGCCAGTGACAGCGGCTGGCGCGACGGCACGGGGTTACTCGTCGTCGCCGTCGGTGCGCGGGATGGCAAAGCGGTATCCGCGTCCACGTACCGTCTCGATAGGTTTGAGGGTGCCTTCCGGATCGAGCTTGCGCCGTAACCGACCGATGAACACTTCGAGTACGTTGGAGTCGCGGTCAAAATCCTGCTGATAGATATGTTCGGTGAGGTCGGCCTTGGAGACCAGCTCGCCGGCATGCAGCATCAGGTATTCCAGCACCTTGTATTCGTAGCTGGTGAGATCGACCAGCTTGCCTTCCACCGTAACCGTCTGCGCGGTGGTGTCGAGCTTGATCATGCCACAGGCCAGGATCGGCTTGGACCAGCCGCTGGCGCGGCGCACCAGCGCATTGATGCGCGCCAGCAGCTCCTCGACGTGAAAGGGCTTGACCAGGTAATCGTCGGCGCCGTATTTCAGACCCTCGACTTTGTCCTGCCAGCTGCCGCGTGCGGTCAAAATCAGAATAGGGTAACGCTGACCGTCCTCGCGCAACGCCTTGACCAGATCCATGCCGGACATCTTCGGCAGACCCAGATCGATGATTGCCAGATCGAACGGTACTTCGCGACCGAGGTAAATACCCTCCTCGCCGTCCTGTGCCGCATCGACAGCGAACCCGTCACGCTTCAGGCGCGCCGCCAGGGTCTCGCGCAGTGGCGCCTCGTCTTCCACCAACAGTATGCGCATCAGTGTTTCTCCTTGCTGCCCGGGTTTCTGCCAGGCGGATTCTTGAGTGATGGTGTAAAAACTGGTGTAGACATCGGAACCTTGTTCGCCTCGGACGGAATCGCCATCACCCGCACGTGCCCCTGCGGCGTCAATACCTTGATGCGATACTCCACCCGTCGCCCGACGTGATGCGGCTCGGCAGAAAGCACCTTGCCGCCCGTCTCTTGCTGCACCTTCTGCACGGCCTGATCCATTGTCACTTCCGGTTCGTCGGTTTGCGCCGACGCGGTCAGTGCCATGCCAAAACCCAGTAATGCAAACAGAGCTGTAGTGAAGAATTTGTGGGTTGCCATACGTCAACATTCCGACTGGCAGTTGCCAGAGCGTTCAGATTAGGCAATCAGGGCTGAATACTGACCGGACGAACGCACGCTGTCACGCCGCAATCGAACAGGGCGGCAGCGCCCGCTCAATCAGCTCCCAGCCCGCCCCGGGCAAATGGGCACCCTCGCTGATCGTGCGGCGGAACGCACGCGCTCCCGGCTCGCCCTGATACAAGCCCAGCAAATGGCGGCCGATGTGCTTCAGCGCGGTACCCCGGGCCAGCTCGGCTTCCACGTATGGGCGCATGTGCCGCAATACCTCGTCCCTGCCTGGCAGCGGCTCGCCGTAGAGAACGGCCTCAATCTGCGCCAACAGATAGGGATCGTGGTACGCGGCGCGACCCAGCATCACCCCGTCGACTTGGCACAGATGCGCCTGCACCTGCTCGACCGTGCTGATGCCGCCGTTGATCACCACCACCAGCTCTGGAAATTCGCGTTTGAGCCGATAAACGCGCTCGTAATCGAGCGGCGGAATTTCACGATTTTCCTTCGGCGACAACCCCTGCAGCCAGGCTTTGCGCGCATGCACCACCAGTATCTCGACGCCCGCATCCAGCATGGTTTCGGTGAAATGTTGCAGACCGGCATAGTCGTCTTGGTCGTCGACGCCGATGCGGCACTTTACGGTCACCGGCACGCTCACCGCGTTACGCATCGCCTTCATGCACTCACCGACCAGTGCCGGCTCGCGCATCAGGCAGGCACCGAAGCGGCCAGACTGTACCCGGTCAGATGGGCAGCCCACGTTGAGATTGATCTCGTCGTAACCCGCCTCGGCGCCATCGCGCGCCGCTTGCGCCAGCTCATGCGGATCACTGCCGCCAAGCTGCAGCGCCACCGGATGCTCCTGCTGGCTGTGTTCGAGCAAGCGCAGCTGCCGCCCGCGCACCAATGCCGCACTCGTCACCATCTCGGTATACAGCCGCGCCCTTGGTGACAGCAACCGATGGAAGTAACGGCAATGGCGGTCGGTCCAGTCCATCATCGGCGCCACGCATACGCGCCAAGGCGCGATCGTGGGTTCGGTGCTGGCAATGGCGGGACTGGTAACAGGGTCGGTCATCTCACCACTATTGTCCCGGATTGGCGTCCTCGTGGGGAGCATTTGCTTTACCGTCACTGAGCGCACCGGCTTTGACCGAGCGCTCCAGCCGCACCGATGCAATGCGCAAGCCCGCACCCACGAGCATGACCAGTGCAGCCACCAGCTTCAAATGCAGGCTATAAAGCGCCACCGCACCAAACACAATCGCCACGAACAACTCCTGCAACAGCCATCCCCACGCACGCGAACGCGGCACATCCGGCGCGAGCTGAGCGATGAAAGCGGCATAGCCCCAGCCGGCTGCCAGACAGGCATAGTTGGCCATCAGCGTGACCGAGTAGATAAGCATACCGGTGGAATTCGCACCCATCGCGTCGCTGAGCAATACCCGTATTACGACCGGCATGAGTGCAACCAGACTCAGCAAAAGCAGGCTGATCAACGTCATCGGCATATCGACGTAACGCAAATGTGCCAGCGTGCGTCGATGCCTGATCCATACGCTACCGATAATGGCGAAGCTGATGAAATAGGTCAGTAATGGGCCAACCCATGCATGAAGCAAATTTTCACCGGGCTGAGGCTCTGGCTTCAGCTCCACCGCCGACAGCGTCATCGCAATCGCGAATACACCGTCGGACAGCATCACCAGCCGGTCGAAATGACGCTGATGGACGTGATGCCCTTTCACGGGCAATGACGCGCCTGATTCCATACCACACTCCCCACGGTCGGCTGCCCGCATCATGCCTCAGAATGCTGCAGTGGTCTCTCAAATCACTGCACACAGGCGAGCGGATCGCGGATCGCGTAAAATGTCGCGAGCACAAGCCACACGCAGCCATCGCCACGCTCCAGCCAGTGCCTCGTCACTCTGCGGCTCGCCGTCAGATGCACGACGACTCCGCCCCCAATTCACTCTCTTGAGACGATAGCACCATGGCAGCAATGGCGACCGAGCACGTGATCGACGTGCATCACTGGAACGATTCGCTTTTCAGTTTCCGCACTACGCGCGATCCCGGTTTTCGCTTTGACAGCGGCCAGTTCGTGATGATGGGGCTGGAAGTGGATGGGCGTCCGCTGATGCGTGCGTATTCCATCGCCAGTGCGAACTACGAGGAACACCTGGAATTCTTCTCGATCAAGGTCGCCAACGGGCCGCTCACTTCGCGCCTGCAGCACCTGCAACCGGGTGACCCGGTGCTGGTCAGCCGCAAACCCACCGGTACGCTGGTGCTGAACGATCTCAAGCCCGGCCGGCATCTTTATCTGCTCGGCACGGGCACTGGCCTCGCGCCGTTCTTGAGCCTGGTACGTGATCCGGAAACCTACGAGCGTTTCGAAAAGATCGTGCTGGCTCACGGCGTACGAAACATCGGTGACCTTGCCTACGCCGACCAGCTGGAGCGCGAGCTGCCGCAGCACGAATACCTCGGTCCGCTGGTACGCGAAAAGCTGATCTATTACCCAAGCGTGACCCGCGAACCCTTTCACAATCGTGGCCGCATCACCGACGCCATCGCCGATGGCTTGATGAGCGAGACGATTGGCCTGCCGCCACTCGATCCCGCCATCGATCGCATCATGCTCTGCGGCAGCCCCGCGATGCTCGACGATTTGAGCACACTGCTCGATGGCCGTGGTTTTCATGCATCGCCACGCACGCGCGAACCGGGCGATTATGTAATCGAGCGGGCGTTCGTGGAAAAGTAGTCAACCACACATCAAGCTACGCTGACTCGGTCGGCCGAGGAAACCCCGGATGGACATCGCGCTTTATCTGCTGGCCACGGCGCTGATCATCGGTGGCCTGATTGGCTCGGTGATCCCCGCCTTGCCAGGTCTACCGATGATCTTTGGCGGTGTCTGGCTCGTTGCTGCGGTGGACAACTACCGACATATCGGACTGTGGTGGCTGCTGCTCATCGGCGGGCTCGGCACGGCCGGTGTGATCATCGAATTTATTGCCAGCACGCTCGGCGCCAAACGTGTTGGCGCGAGTCGTCTGGCGCTGTGGGGCGCGAGTCTGGGTACGCTGGTGGGGATGTTCTTCAGCATCCCGGGTTTGCTGCTGGGGCCTTTCATCGGCGCCCTGCTCGGCGAGCTGGCCTCCGGTACCAGCGTGCTGCGCTCGGCGCATGTAGGCGTAGGTACCTGGATCGGTCTGTTGTTCGGAACCCTGCTGAAGCTGGTGATCTCGCTCATGATGGTCGGGCTATTCGGGCTAGCGCTGTTGCTTGGCTGATCAACTTTGACCGGCCGCCCCAACCATCACACCGGGGCGTCGGGTATCACGTAAAGCAGCACGGCCAGGAAATGCAGCACACTGCCGCCGAGCACACATAGGTGCCACAGCGAGTGGTGATACGGCAACTTGCGCCAAAGATAGAACGGCACGCCCAAGGTGTATGCCAGACCACCCGCAATGAGCAGCGCAGTGCCGCCGCTCTGCAGATACGCACTCAGCGGCTTGAACGCGATCATGCCGATCCAGCCCATGCCGACATAAAGCAGCACGGCAAATTTTCGGTAGCGCTTCAACGGCCCAACTTCCAGCGCGCTGCCAAGCAGCGCCAGCGTCCACACCGCGACAAACAGACTCCAACCCCACACCCCCGGCAAGGCAATCAGCGTGAACGGCGTATAGGTGCCCGCGATCAGCAGAAAGATCGCGATGTGGTCCAGCGTGCGCAGGGTAGGCTTGGCTTTGACCAGGGGAATCGAGTGATACAGCGTGGAGGCGGTATACAGCAGAATCAGCGTGGTGCCATAGACCGCGCTGGCCGCGATCACGCGTGCATCGCCGTGGCGCGAGGCGAACGCTACCAGGGTCGCCAGACCCGCGATGCTCAGCACGATGCCAATACCGTGAATAACGCTGCTGGCCAGTTCATCGCCAAAGCTGTAGCGCGGAGCGGCGATCTGAGATGTAGCGTGCATGGCAACTCCTGATCAATCAGGAGGCATGCAGCGGCGCTCCCGGATACATTATTGGTGGGCTACGATGACCCGGGGTCATCGAAACATGGCTAGGCGACCGATCAACCGGCCGCCCTGCCTTCGCTGGACTGATTCGGCAAAAACAACCTTTGCAAGATAACGTGTCTGCTCGTGGATATGGACGTCCAGCCGTCCACTTGAAAAACAACGGCAAGCTCACTTGCGCAACGGCATGGAATGAGCATACGCTGCAATTGCTGCGGCGCAATACCCAGCTTGTGGGGCCGCGGCGCCATCGCACATCCCAAACTGCCATCAGGAGGTCGCTTATGTCTTCCGCAAGTCTGGCCCACGCTCGTCATACGCAGCATCACCCCAACCATCCTGATGCCACCCGGATTACCGCGCTCAGTGCAGCGATAGCGCTCAATCTTGCCGTCCTCCTGATTGCAACCCGCCCCATGAGCGCGCCTTCGCTACCCACGCCGGAGCAGCCAGCGCCGGTTCCGCAGATTCGGCTCATCACTCCACCCGCTGTGGTACCGCCACCGCCCGCGATCGTGATGAAACCACTGCCGCATCCGCCCAAGACGGTAGCTCACAGCCAGCCAAAAGTGCCGCCGGTCGTCGCACAACCGTTCGTGCCGACCGTAGAAGGTCGCGTTGCACCGCCTCCAGCGATACAAACCATTACGCCAAGCACGGCAACGCCCGGCAATTCGGCACCAGCAAATCCTGTCGAAGCCAGCCTGGCCTATCGGTCCTCACCGCTGCAGTTTCCGGCGCAGGCGATGCGCCAGCAACTGCACGGCACTGTGCTGCTGCGTGTACTGGTTGATGAGACCGGCAAACCGATCGATGTGCTAGTCGAACACACCAGCGGTTACGCCCTGCTCGACCGCAGCGCACGTGAGCAGGTGCTTGCATCATGGAAGTTTCAGCCTGCGATGGTCGACGGAAAAGCCGTGCGCGCCTGGGCACGCGTGCCGGTGAGTTTCGATCTGCACCAGCAATGATGAAACGGGCAGTGACGGCGTAAGAATAATGATGAAAGACATATCCCGGTCGGCGCCCAGGCGCTGACTGGGATCGTCCGCGCAACGCACGCCAGGAACATTGTTGTTGACCGGCAGCCTTTGACGTCGGCGCGACACCGCGCAAGCATTCTCAAGCCTCAAAACTCAGGCTCCGTACGGCATGAAACAAGGCCGCACCGGCATTTCCGCCACGCGCTGCGAACATGCGAACCGCATCGCAAAAAAATGCCGCTTCCGTCTTACGCGTCTTTAACGAGACGCATGCTCCACTGTTATTCGTTTGAAATACAGCCGAGTTTTCTGAATGGGCAAATATCTGCACACCTTGAAGACCCTGCGCGAGATCGCACTCGAACATGGCGCAGCCGAACAGCCCGACCTGGCTTCAATGGCGCGAGAAATCGGTCGCGTGGTGCATCAGGATACGGAAGCGTTGACAACGCGCTTTGCTCCTTTGCGTGCGCGCAACCATGGCTTCGAACGCTGGCTGGTGGCCGAACGAAGCAAGCCAGCGATCAGCGTGCTGGTGATGGCCTGGCCGCCGAACCACATCACGCCAGTGCACGACCATGCAGGCCTGTGGGGCCTGGAAGTCACCTTGCTCGGTGCATTGGAAGTACAGTCCTACGAGCGCGATCCGATATCGGGGGATCTGCGCGAGCTTGGGCGCGATTGGCTGGGCCCCGGTGATGGCACCTGGTTCGAAGGCGGCGACAGCCATGCGCACCGCTGCCGCAACCTGTCGCAACACGATACCGCGCTGACGCTTCACGTTTATGGTGGTGATCTGGCACAGTACTTCGCCTACGAGAAGGCTGAGCCGGAAGCGGGGTGGGTGGCGAAGCTGCAGCGCGCCGCCGTCTCTGGCCATATCAGCTGATCGCCACACCGCCATTTGTTCAAGGAATTTCATGTTTCGACGGGTCGCCATCATCGGCGGTGGTGCCGCGGCCGCTACGTTGCTCAGCGAATTGCTGGAGCGCAAGCCGTCGCAGCCGCTGCACCTTGACTGGTACACAGGCAGCGGTTCACCGGCTCGCGGGGTCGCCTATGGCACCGTATCGGATCGCCATCTGCTGAACGTGCGTGCGGCATCGATGAGCATGTTCGCCGGCAAGCCCAGCGGCTTTCTGGATTTTGTTCAGCGTGATGATCCAGCGATTGCCGGCACCGACTTTCTGCCGCGCCGCCGCTACGGCGATTACCTCGAAGCCGAAGTCGCGCACGCACTCAAACAGGCCAAAGCAAACGGCCACGATGTGAACGTGGTGCCGTTCCCCGTCGAGGCCATGGTGCCCGAGCGCGATGGCGTCACCGTCATCCATGGCGAAGAAAGCCATCGGGTAGATGCGGCCGTGCTGGCGCTGGGTTCCCTGCCGCCGCAGCCGCTGAGTGGCGTGAGCAGCGATGCGCTGGCAAGCGGCCGCTATGTGGTGGACCCGTGGCCCCTGCTAGCCGGTACTGAAAACCATCCTCCGCCACGCAAAGTCGTGTTGATCGGGCTGGGCTTGACCGCCGTCGATGTGCTGCTGGAACTTTCTGCACGCTGGCCGCACACTGAATTCACCGCGATATCGCGCCACGGCCTGCTGCCAGAGGCGCATCTGAATGCAGCCGCCGCGCCGGCTGGCGACAGCGCCGAGCTGATCGAATCGATGCGCGACACCCCGGACATCCATCACTGGCTGCATCTGCTGCGCGAAGCGACTGCCCACGAGCGCGACTGGCGCACCATTCTCGATAGCCTGCGGCCGCACACATCCAGTCTGTGGCGCGAACTTGACGTCGATCAGCGCGCACGCTTTCTGCGCCACGCGCGCTGGGCGTGGGAGCGAGCGCGACATCGCATGCCGCCACAGGCAGGCAAATCGATCGCAATGCTCGAAAGCGAGGGCCGGTTGCATCGCCAGCGCGGACGCATGCAGTCGGTGGGGCTCGTCGGCGATGCATTGCAAATGCATCTGGCTCCGGCACACGCCAGCCCAGGTCAGGCTCGACCGGCCCAGACTCTGCATGCCGACTTGGTGATACAGACCACCGGCATGAATACCGACATCCGCCGCACACCGCATACGCTGGTCAGTCAACTGCTCACCAACGGGCACATCACGCCAGATCCGCTCGGCCTCGGCATGCAGGCCATGCCCGATGGGCGGCTCGCGCATGACAACGACTATTGGCCAAACCTGTTCGCCATCGGCAGCATGCTGCGCGGCACCTTGTGGGAATCGACCGCCATGCCGGAAATCCGCCAGCAGGCGCGCAGTCTGGCTGACCGACTGCTCGCCCAATAACCGGCGCTGCCTGCTTCGATGACTTCGCATTCGATGGTCGCGCGCCGATGACCGCCAGCATGATCACCGCAGGCTTTGTGCTGTTCCACGTGCTCGGCGTGCTCGCGGCCATGCATGCCGTGATGCACACACGCACGCCGCAGGGCGCGATCGGCTGGGCGCTGGGCCTGATCTTTTTGCCATATGTGACGCTGCTGCCCTATCTCTATCTTGGCTCCAATCGGTTTCTCGGATACCTCACCAGCCAGCAGTCCAAGCTCTCGTCGCGCGCGCCCGACGGCAGCGGCAATACACCGTCGATCGATCCTGACTGCGCGCGCTACGCTGCGATCAGCGCGATTCAAGGTCGACCATTTCGCAGCGGACACCAGCTGAAACTGTTGATCGATGGCGATGCCGCCTTCGAGGTCATGCTGACCGCGATGGCCGAAGCCAAGCACTGCCTGCTGATTCAGTTTTTCATCTTCCATGACGATCAGTTGGGTCGACGCGTGCAGCAGCTCCTGCTTGAGCGCACGGCAGCCGGCGTGGCGGTGTGCGTACTGTTCGACGGCGTCGGCAGCCACGATCTGCCCAAGCACTACGTCGAAACGCTGCGCGCCGGTGGCGTGGCAATTCATCCGTTTGCCACCCACCGCTGGCGCAACCGCTTCCAGCTCAACTTCCGCAATCATCGCAAGATTGTCGTGGTAGATGGCGCGCGCGCGTTCGTCGGTGGTCTCAACGTCGGCGACGAATATCTGGGCCTGAAGCCGCCGCTGGCACCGTGGCGCGATACCCATATGGAGCTGCGCGGACCGGCGGTGTCCGATCTGCAGCAGCTGTTCGCACGCGACTGGCAATGGATCACCGGTACACCACCGCCGCTGCTGCCCTCGCCGCCTTGCGCGGGTGAGGCCAGTGCGCTGATCGTGGCCAGCGGCCCGGCCGACGCGCAGGAAACCTGCTCGCTGTTTTTCACCGCAGCCATTCATGCAGCACGCGAGCGGCTGTGGCTCACCACGCCATACTTCGTGCCCGATCACTCGGTACTGTCGGCGCTGCGACTGGCCGTGGCGCGTGGCGTCGATGTCCGTGTGCTGATTCCCTCGCGACCCGATCACCGTACCGTGTTTCTCGCTTCCACGTTGCACGCTTATGAGGCACTCGGCGCCGGCATCCGCATGTTCCGCTACCAGCCCGGCTTCACCCATCAGAAAGTGCTGCTGATCGACAACGACACCGCCGCGGTCGGCAGCATGAACCTCGACAGCCGTTCGTTCCGTCTCAACTTCGAGGTGAGCGCGCTCATCGTCAATCAGCACTTTGCCGGCGAAGTGGAAGCGATGCTGAAGAACGATTTCGCCAAGGCGCGTATCGTCGATAAAAGCGAATACCTCGACGCGCCATACCTGCGCCGGGTAGCGATGCATGTGGCGCGGCTGTTCGATCCGCTGTTGTAACGCCGAAACCAGCAGCATGCTGCAACGTGACTTGCGCCAGCTCACGCGACAGCCTTGAATAGGCTGATACCTCAACGGACATCATCCATGCGTCTGCGCTTTTCCCTGCTGCTTCTATTGATGGTATCCAGCGCCTGCGCTCATGCCGACGATACCGCCCACTTTGTCGAACGCAGCCTGACGCTTCACGGAAAAACCTATCGCTATCAGGTTTTTGTTCCAGATGACTGGACGGCTAAACCACGTGGATCGGAACAGGTATGGCCGATCGTGCTGTTTCTGCACGGCAGCGGTGAAGCCGGCAACGATAATACGAAGCAGATGACTCAAGGGTTGCCGCCGTGGCTGCGAGAACATGGATCGACATTTCCGGCTGTGGTGGTGATACCGCAGGCACCGGAGCACACTTACTGGAACGGTGAAATCGAGCAGATGGCACTGCAGGCGATGCAGAACAGCATCACCGAGTTCCACGGCGACCGCCATCGGCTCTATCTCACCGGCCTGTCGATGGGCGGTTTCGGCGCGTGGCAGATCGCGATGGATCATCCTGACCTGTTTGCCGCCGCAGCGATCATCTGCGGTGCGATCAATCCGATTTCCGACGAGCCCGCGCTGCACGTGGTGGGCATTCCCGCAGGCGTCGATCCTTACACCTGGGTCGCCTCACACATCGGCAGTCTACCCGTGTGGATATTCCACGGCAGCGCCGACACCGTAGTGCCACTTACCGACGATCACCATCTATACCCCGCGCTGCAGGCGCGCCACGTCGACGTGCGTTACACCGAATTCCCCGGCGTCAATCACGGATCGTGGGTGCCGGCGTATGCACTGCCCGAGCTGTGGCCCTGGATGTTCTCGCACCGGCTCGACAAATTGCGAGCCGTGCACTGAACGTCAACGACGTTTCAGCAAGCGCGCTCCCCAGGGTGAATGGCATAGCATCCATCCCACATAGATTCCAACCACGATACCGAGCAGTTCGCACAGCACGCGAACGCCGATACTGTCCGGATCATGCACCTCGGCCAGCTTCGCACGCAGCAGGTCAATCGACTGCAGCTGACTGTAGTTGAAATAGAACAGGTCCCATAAATCACCGCTGGCAGTGAGCAGCGCAGCCACCAGAATGGTCCAGCTAATCTGGGGGCCGTAGCCCCAGTCGTTGCGTTGGCCCAGCCAGTGGAACACCGCGAACAGCAGCAGCGCCGCTATGGCGGAAATCGCGCCTGCCTCGATGCCACCTACAATGCCGAACCCCATCCAGCTCTGGTTGTAATGCATGGTGTGTTTCGCGTTCTGTAAGTCGGAGTGACCGGCATCATTATGCAGTGAAGTATCGCCTCACAGCGTAGTGGCATCGACGCCAGCAGTCGTCGGCTCACAATCATGCACGGCATACCAGCGTAAGTTGAATCTGCCGGGATGAAGCACGGCGCAAACAGAAGCATGCAATGGCGTCTGAGCGTAATAGGCGCGACTCACTGCCACCTTGTCGCCGCTCGTTTCCGGCCCCCACGGAGCCAATACCAGATAAGGCTGAGGATGTTTGCCGCTGGAAATATATTTGCTCAGCACCTGGGTCGGAAAAACCTGCGGCACCTGATGATCGAACACTACATCGGACAGGCTGAGCAAACCCCCACCGTAGGGCAATGCCACCAGCGCCAGAAAAAGTAACGGCCAAGCCCATGCACGGGGCTGGTCGTTCCGATTATTGACCAGAAGCACCGCCGCCAGCAGCGGCAATCCTGCAAGAAAGCCAAGCACGAGCGCCGGCTTCACATCGAGCAAGTTGATGTCGAACAAAGTGCGCATACCCAGCACCATACCCGGCAGCAGCAACATGATGGCGATGTTCGGACGCACATCGTTACGCGATGTATCGAAGCGAATCAGGCCACGTGACCATGCGACCATCGCCACGGCGCACCAAGGCAACAGAGCCAGCGTGGCGATGACCAGCGGATAAGGGCGCGGATAAATATAAGCCCATGCGCTTGCTGCCAGGGTCACACCGTGGGCGATTTTGGCTATCTGCCGCGCCTTGGCCAGCCTGTCGAGGCGCTCTTTCGGGTTGGCGCCGTAAGTTCGGTCCGCCGCCAGCTTTGCCTCCGACGCTTCGCGCTCCTGCAGGTCGATATCGGGCAAGGCCGCAATCCAGGCCTCCAGCACGCTATCGCGTTTGTAGCCCGAGTCGAGACGCAACTGGCGCCCACTTCTGGGTACCAATACCTGTATCGGTTTGCCACGCGTGGGCAATAGGCGACGACCGAGGATCTCGTCGCGGCGTAGCCGCCGCGTGCTGAACAGTCCGCGCACTTCGATCGCATCGGCGCGCAACGTCAAACACGATACGGCGCACGACGACGCCATGGACAGACCCAGACAGAACGCAGTCAAGCCCACCCACAACAGTATGGTCGGTGACGACGGCTGGCGGATTTGCAGGCTGGCTGCCCACACGCCACCACCCATCATCGCGACCGCGATCACATAGATGAAAGCACGCAAGGCCGGCGAGTAGCGATAAGTCCGCGGATAACTCGCACTCGCCAATACCGACTCCCGGTAGCCGGTGCCGCTGGAAACCTGATCCATCCCCTTCTGCCCTTTAGCATTCCTTGTTTCGGCCGATTCTGGTCTATGTCACATTTTTGCGAAACCCGGCGCCGCAACGCGCGGTAAACTCCTGCCAGCTAGGCCTATTTTGCACGGCTCGCTTATGAAACCAATCATTGATCAACACGCCGCACTGATCGTCGTCGACGTGCAACCCGATTTCATGCCCGGCGGCCCGCTGGCATGCCATGAAGGCGATACGATCGTGCCCGGTATCCGTGCACTGCTGAAAGCTCGTGTATTCAGTCATGTAGTCGCAACCCAGGACTGGCACCCCGCCGGCCACATCTCGTTTGCCAGTTCGCATGCGGGCACCAAGCCGTTCGATCAGATCGACCTTTATGGACATCCACAGACCCTGTGGCCGGATCACTGCCTGCAGGCTACGCACGGCGCAGCGCTGCACCCGGATGTGGACTGGTCATCGCTCAATGCGATTATCCGCAAAGGCAGTCATCCAGGCGTGGATTCCTATAGCGGTTTTCGCGAAAACCATGGGCCCGACGGGAGGCGCCCCTGCACAGGTCTCGCCGGCTGGCTGAGCGAACGTGGCGTGGACGAGGTCTATGTGTGCGGACTGGCACGCGACGTCTGCGTACTGTGGACAGCACAAGACGCGGTGTATGCCGGCTTTCGCACGCATCTGCTATGGGATCTCAGCCGACCGGTCACCCCAACGACCGATGCAGCAACCCGCGACACGCTGATCGCCAAGGGTATCGCCATCACCGAAGCGAGCAGCCTGCAGCGCGCCTGATCGCCCACTGCAACCACTGAAAACTCAAGCGTCCGTCAGCGACCACTGCTGCGGCAGCAGGATCGAAAACAGCCCCGCACTGCGTGAACGATGATCGAGCTTCAGCAGCTCCTTGTCCTTGCTGATCAGCCAGCTCGCCTTGCTAGCCAACGCCAGCTCCAGAAATTTCTGATCATCGGGATCGGCGCAGCGCGGCAGCGACGCATCGTCATGCGTCGTAGAGGCATCCGCGGGCAGATGATGGATCAATGCATCGAAAGCGTCGCTAACGCCTGGTCGGATTTTGTCGTCGATCGGCAGCTGCGGATAGTGCAGTACCCGGCGCCATTCATCACGGCAATCATCACGGGTCACCGCCTGCACGGCACCGCTGCGCAACGCGGCCATCAGATCCACGCACTGAGGATCATTGAACAAAAACAGATCCAGGCAAACATTGGTATCCAGCACGATACGAGGTGCGGACGACTTCAATTGCGTCACCGCACCAGGCTGGCGCAGACAGGAGGCGAGCGCAAGGCCATCGTAATCAAGCGTCGTTCTCGCCCGCCGCATTCACCTGCGGCTCGCCATCATCGTCAATGCGTACGCTCAACGAGATTGGCCGGCAGCAGACCTGGCAATCCTCGATATAGAACTGATCACCGGCAGATTCGTCGACTAGAATCTCGATCGGCTCGCCGCAATACGGGCAGGAAATATCACAAGGCGTAGGCATGAGCACATGACCGCAACATGGTGGGCCAGCTTGCCACAGACCAGCCGCCTGATGCAGGCAACCCGCGCGCTACAATCGTCGCACCGCTGGCTGAGCACTTGGTCGGCCATTCCATTCCCGCGATGAGAGCTGGCGATGAATTCCCCGCAAAAGCTGCGTTTCCGGCGTCGCCCGCGCATTGTGAATATCGGTGGCCGGGCGTTCGTCAGCCAGGGCCTGTCGCGACGCTTCTGGGATGACATCTACCATCGTGCGCTGACGATACGCTGGCCGACATTCTTCGCACTCGCCGGCGCGATCTTTCTGTTACTGAACGCCCTGTTCGCCATCGTTTACCAGCTCGGTGACGGATCCATCGCCAACCAATATCCGCGCGGCTTCGGTGGTGCATTTTTCTTCAGTGTCGAAACGCTGTCGACCGTGGGCTACGGCGACATGCATCCGCAAACGGTCTATGCACACATCGTGGCCACGGTGGAAATCTTTACCGGCATGGTCTGCATCGCGGTGGTCACAGGCCTGATTTTTTCGCGCTTCTCGCGTCCACGCGCCAAGATCTTGTTCGCCAACTACCCGGTTGTGCGGATGATCGATGGCCAGCTGACGCTGATGATCCGTGCGGCCAACACGCGTCAGAACGTGATTGCCGAAGCCTCTGCGCAACTGCATCTACTGCGACTGGAGACGTCGCCCGAAGGCTTCAGCCTGCGCAAGATCTACGATCTCAAGCTGGTACGCGACCGGCATCCGATCTTCATGCTCAGCTGGAGCCTCATGCACGTGATCGACGCCAGCAGTCCATTGTTCGGCGAATCGGAGGAGAGCATGGGCCGGAACCAGTCCACGCTACTGCTCACCATTGAGGGCATCGACGAAACCACTGCGCAGTCCATGCTGGCACGCCAGCGCTGGAGCCATAGCGACCTGCGCTGGAACCACCGTTACATTGATCTCGTCAGTGAAGACGCCGATGGCGTCAATACCATCGACTACGCCGTTTTTCACGAGGTAAGGCCCCTGGAGGACGCCGAAAAACCGCTTGGCTGACGTGACCCGGCGACCCGCAAAACCCCTGTTACGGGCAAGGCGATACACTGCGCGCACTGAATCTTGATGCTGCACGGGATAACACCAATGGCCGAGCGTGAGTTCAACCACTACCTGGCACGCTCCGGCGCCGCGCTGGAAGGCTCGCGTTATACCGCGTATCTCGCCGTGACACCTCGCGGCCACGGCTTCCCGATGTATTTCGCCATCTGTGAAAACCGCAGCTTCCGCGCCAAGGACGTCGCCGAAACGGCGGCGGCCAAGGCCTTGGCAGACATGACCGGATTGGAGGACGACGGCACGCCGATTTTCCCCGACGGCTACACCGGCTTCGACGATGACGCGCCGGCGGATAGCGCCGAACCAGGCTGATCTGGCGCGTCTGATGCGCGCCCATCCAGCGCGCTGAACGCGTTACACCGTCAGCAGCACCTTGCCGACCGCTTCCCGGCTTTCAAGGTAAGCATGCGCCCGAGCGCCATCCTTGAGCGCAAAGCGTGCGGCAATGTTCGGCAGCAACTGGCCGGCACTTATCTGCGCGAACAAGGTGGACGCCCGTTCACGACGAATGGTTGCGCTGGTCAGCACATTCCACAGGTCGCCGCCGGTCAGCGTCAGCGAGCGATCCATCAGCAGACGCGGGTCGACCGGATCGGGATCACCCGCCGCCATACCGTAGAACACCACCGTACCGCCAATACGTGCAGCGGCGAGGCTGTCGCCGAGCGTTTTCCCGACCGAGTCGTAAACCACATCCGCGCCACGATCACCAGTCAATCGCCTCACTTCAGCGATCCACTCTTCATACCCGACCGCCGCATCCGCACCCGCTGACAGCACAGCGGTGCGTTTCGTTGCGCTGGATGCCACGCCGATGACCGTCGCGCCGAGCGTCTTGAGCATTTGCACCAGCAGCTGCCCGACCCCGCCGGCTGCAGCATGTACCACGGCGACATCCCCACCGCGTACCTGATAGCTGTCGGTGATCAGGTACTGTGCGGTCAGGCCCTGCAGAAGAACCGCCGCGGCCGTGTCGAATGAGATGTCGTCCGGCAGGGGGATCAGCTTGTCGAGATCCACTACAACCAGCTCGGCATTCGCATAAGGCATGTCGGCGAAACCGACCCGCGTGCCAACCGGGAAAAGCGGATCACCTTCGGCCGAGCGCTCGATCACCCCCGCACCCTCGTAACCGAGAATCCAGGGCGCGCTTCCGCTCAGATGGTAATTGCCGTTGCGCCTATAGACATCCGCAAAATTCAACCCGATACCATGCATGCGCACCAGCGCCTGACCTGCAGCTGGAATCGGATCGGGCTGTTCGCGCCACTGCAATACGTCGGGGTCGCCGAATTTTTCAAATATCAAGGCATGCATGGATCAGGTTCGGCAAGTGATTCGTAGTGACAACCGTGGGGCCGGACCAGTCGGGATTCAAGCAGCGGCGCGCTGTGCCAACTCCGCAACAGCGGCCGGAATCGCCGAGGGTGACGCCACCGAAATCACCCGCTGTTCGTCCTCGCCAAGACCGGTTTCCAGCTCGTGCGCCCAGGTCACGTGATATGGCAGATGCACGCCCCAGCCACCGAGCCGCACCACCGGTTCGATATCCGAACGCAGTGAATTGCCGACCATCGCGAACTGCGCCGGCTGCAGCTTGAATTCACCAAGTACGCGTCGATACGTGGCCGCGTTCTTCTCCGACACGATCTCGATGCGCTGAAACAAATCGGCCAACCCGGACTGCGCCACCTTCTTTTCCTGATGAAACAGATCGCCCTTGGTGATCAGCACCACCGTGTATTGCACAGCCACCTGTTCAACCGCCTCGCGAATGCCCGGCAGTAACTCCACCGGATGTTGCAGCACGCTTTTGCCCAGCTCGACAATCTGGTGGATATCTACCGCCGTAATACGCTTGTCGGTCATTGCAATGGCGGTTTCCACCATCGACAGCGTCATGCCCTTGGCGCCATAGCCAAATAGCTTCAGGTTACGCTGCTCGGTCGTCAGCATATCGGCCTGCACCCGGCCATCGGCCAGATCCACGTAGCGACCGACGATAGTGGCGAATGTCGCGTTGGCCTGCTGGTAGTAATCCTCGCTATGCCACAACGTGTCATCACCGTCGAAGCCGATAAGTTGAAGCATGTCGATAAGGCCGTCTGTTCGTAGCCCGCCATTTTACGCTGTTGGCCAACGCGATCGTTTATTGTGTTCGTTCAGCGCACCAACGACTTTTGTCAGCGATCGAGTGGCAACAGCTGGCGCGTCAAGGCGTACAGAATGCGCAGATCCTCGACATCCAGTGTGTCGCCATCCATGCCGCGGTAGTGGTGATGAAACGCGCGCACCACGGCGGCGTGATCATCGGGCGGATAGCCGATCACGCCCAATGCCATCCACGGATCAAAGCCGGCCGGTGGATCAACCAGTACGCCCTGTGGCCAGAGCCCGAAACCGGCATCCGCCAGCTGCTTCCACGGGAACAGTGGCCCCGGATCGTTCTTGCGCGTCGGTGCGAAATCCTCGTGGCCGATGATCTGCGTGCGCGGAATGCGCAGACGGTCGGTGAGGTCAGTCAGCAAGTGAAGCAGGCTGGTAATCTGCGCTGAGGCAAACGGCGACTGGCCATCGTTATCCAGCTCTATGCCGATCGAGGCGGAGTTCACGTCGGTGATCGAGCCCCAGCGCCCCTGCCCGGCGTGCCACGCGCGTAAAGAATCTGGCACCAATTGATAGATATGTCCGTCGTCGCCGATCAGGTAATGCGCACTGACCGGCCCTTCGCTATTGCCGGTGCGCAGGGTCTTCAAGCTGTTCTGTACCGACGTCTCGTCGGTGAAGTGCAGCACGATCAGCTGCGGGCGACGCTCGCCATAGTTCGGCGAAGGTACCCAGGTAGCGAGTGGATTACGCGCCGGCGTGGCGGCGCAGCCCGCCAGCAGCGCGATAAAAGCCAGCAGCATCGCCTGCCGCAAAAGAAAGCGCACTTTTGCCTTCTCACGCTCTACCGAACCCATCGAGCTCGCTCCTGGTGGTCTGCCGCTTTTTCCCCAATCAAACGGATGGAAAGCCATTCGGAGAAGCATGCCTCAGCTAACTTCGCTGCCCAAACGCAGGTTCACACCCAGCATGGTAGCCAGTTCGCGCATCGGTTCGTTGTCGCGGGTCAGCGTCATCCAGCCGGCGTGGCTCTCGCTTTCGGTCTCCCATGCCCACAGCGTGTAGCCGAATTCGGCGAGGCGATCGTAGGCGATACCGAACAGGCCGGCTGCATCGATGTCGTCGAAAAATTCGTCGTCATCCGGATCGCCGTTCCAATCGATCGACAGATTCCAGCGCGACGCCAATTCGTTGATCGCCTGCACCAGCGAGCGCAAATCGTGCTCGTCCACGATAAAGCCGGAGCGCCAGTCGATCACACGGCCAATCACCTCGACCGGCACCACATCTTCGGGATCAATCTCGGCAACCGCCTCGCGGTAATCGGCAAACTGCTGCAGCGCCATGTCATCGTCGCCGGGATTGATCAGGCGCAGCAGCTGCCAGACCTGCGACTCGACCGAATCATCATCGGCTTCATCGAAGTCGTACTCGTTATCGAAATCGTCTTCGTCGTGGCTCATGGGTATATCACTTTGTGGAAGCGAAGCATGGTGCGCGCGTGGTGGGCATTTTGGAAGCGTGACGAGGGATGGGAATCCTGAGAAGACACCCCTTTCGGCCACCTTGAACCACCCGATGGACCTGGTGGGGAATATCATTGCTCAGCTCACTGTCACGTAGGCCATCGCGACGATCACGCCCTGACGATGGGATACTTGGCCTTATGCAAGACATACCAAATGGCCTCACTTTCTCGCCGATTGCCTTCGTTCGCTCGCCCTACGCGCGGCGAATCGACGCGCCACATCAGTCGACGGTAGTGGCGGGTACCGAGAGCGGTACGTTGGCCGAAGCCACAATTGAATTCACGGAGGGCTTTCCCACGACAGCGTTTCGTGACCTGGCCGGGTTCGAGCGGATCTGGCTGGTATTCGTGTTTCATCGCAGCGAAGGCTGGAAACCCGAGGTGCGACCACCACGCGGCGGCGGCAAGCACAGCGTGCTGGCGACGCGCTCGCCACATCGACCCAATGCAATTGGCCTTTCCGCCGTCGAACTGGTCGCCGTCGAGGAACACGCCCTGCGCGTGCGCGGCATGGATCTGCTCGACGGCACGCCTATTCTCGATGTCAAACCGTATGTGCCGTATGCCGATGCGTTTCCAACATCGCGTGCGGGCTGGATCGATGCGATCGATGCTGTGCAAGGTAACCACTCCGCACCCGGTCCGAAACGTCCGCGCAAAAAATGAGCTGATCGGGAATCACGCGACCCACAGCATCACGACGATAGCCAAATAAAAAGCCCGGCATGGCTGCCGGGCTTTTCAACAACGTTGATTTGTCTAGATACGCCCCATCAGCAGCAACACAATCACAATCACCACGATCAGACCCAGGCCACCGCTGGGGCCGTAGCCCCATGAGCGCGAGTAGCCCCAGTGCGGCAGGCCACCGATAAGTGCCAGAAGAAGTACAACCAGAAGGATGGTAATAAGCATGAGCAGAGACTCTGTCGGCATTGCGAAAGTAGGGCTATGCGCAACACCCGGTGATGCATGCTGCGCTCTTACTGCGTATAGGTCGTGTGAGTGGCAAGCACTGCGGTCGATCTGGCCAGTGATGTTTGTCTGCAACATGTGCCGGACATCGACGCGACGCATGTATCGACTGGTCTTTGTGCTGATCCAATACACGAAAGCGGGAATTTCACTTTATGAAGAGACGCCGCATGTCGCCTGAATCTGTTCAATGCATGATTCGCAGGATGTGAGACGCCTGCCAATTAACTTTGCCCTGCCCGATCGGTCCCTCCGACGACGGCACCGATGCACTGGCAGTGGTCGGTTTTTACCCCTCTTGCCGCGCCAAGTCTTCGCTTGGCGCGGCTTTTTTTATGAAGGCTTTCTGGGCCTTGGCAGTTGTCACGGAAAAGTGCTCGAAGCGTTCGCTGGCAAGAGCAGCGCCTTCATCGCGCAGGGTGACCATCTGAAACCCACATTCTGGGTGAAACCTTTTACAGCCAGGTACCCACACTGTACTGACCGTACATCGCGTAGTTCTCGATTACTCCCGCATTGCCGGAGTTGAGGACGCTCACCACGCAGCGGTGATTTGCATAACAAGCCCGGCGGCATTGACTGACCCGTCATCGCCGACATACATATCGTGCCTTGGCTCGCAAAGAGAAACTTTGACTACCCGGTTTGGCCGCCGCTGCATCCAGCGATGCTCGTCAAAGCGATGTCGTCAGCTTTGTCAGCCAATCGGGACTGATCGAGAGAAGCATCGTTTCGAGCTTGCGATCAAAGCCGCTCAAGATGAGAACGCCAAACACGACGAACAGACCGCCCATGGCTGATTTTGCCGCATGACCGATCGAGGAGAGCGAACCACGAATTCGCATCATCGTCGCGTGGGACAATCCGCCCAGGAGCAGAAGCGGCAGGCCCGCGCCCAGGCCGAACAGAAGCATGAGCAGAGCGATCTGTCCGAGATTCTTTCCCTGCGCCGCGAGGGTTGAAGCGGCACCAAGCGTTGGCCCGACGCATGGGCTCCAAACGAGTCCCAGCAGCAGGCCGATCGCGAATTGACTGGCTAGGCCCTCACCTTTGATCGAGCCGAGCGCTTGCTGCCCGCTTGATCCGATCCGGGAGCTGATGCTGCCGAATGCAAGCTGCAGTCGGGGAGACAGCATCACCAGGCCGAACACCACCATCAGCACCGCAGCGACCTGACGCAGGGTTTGCGCGCCCAGGCCGATCGATGCACCCAGCGTGGCGATGAACGTTCCCACGATCGCAAACGACAAGGCCAATCCAAGCGCCAGCGCGGCCGTACCGAGGCGATGCTTCGACAAGGCCGACGCAATCAGGATCGGCAGGATTGGCAGCACGCAAGGTGACAGAATCGACGCGGCCCCGGCCAGAAAACCTACCGCATAGGTGCCGAGTCCAAAATCCATCACAGTGCCTGTTGCAGAACGGCGCGGATGGCAGGCTCCTGGGTCTGACCGGTGGATCGTGTGACTTCGTGCCCTTGCTTGAATACAACGAAAGTCGATTGCTGACTCACGTTCATGGTTTTTTCCAGCGCGGTTTCCGTGTCGAAGTCCGCTTCGTAAATCGTTACCGGCTTGAACACTGGCTCTAACGCCAGCCGGGCCACAATGGGTTGCTGCACGCGACAGGTTGGGCACCAGTCCGCATGGAAATAGACCACGACGGGTTTCCCTGCAGCCCTGGCCTGATCGAAGGCTGCCTGATTGAAGGGCACCTCATTGGCCAGGGCACTGCCTGCCAGCAAGAGCAGGAGCACAACTGAAGCAGATTTCACGCTGTTCTTTTTCATGACGACACATTCCTCAGTTGTTTGCTTTGCCTATCGTTGGTGCAGTGCATCCCATAACTCACGCCGGGAGAAAGCCGCATTAACAATCGAGTGCTTCTCATCACCGCGCACCCATGGCTCAAACCTGCGTACGGATGCCAAGCCAGCGGGCAATGAAGGTATCGACACTGACCTTGCCCGGCCCGGCGATGAGTAACCAGAAGAAGATCAGGCTGTAGACGATCTCGTCCGCCTCGACGTAATCGTCCAGACTCGTCAGATTGGCCGATACCACCAAGACCACCGCAACGGCCATATTGATGATCATCGGAATGCAGATCAGGCGGGTGAACAAGCCAAGCAGGATGAAGAGTCCACCGATGAGCTCGGTCCAGGCCGAAAGGCCGGCGTTGAACGCGGGATACGGTATGTGCCACCCGACAAAGCGCTGAGTAAAACCATCCAGGTTCTGGACTTTGGCAATACCTGTTTCAAGCCAGAAATAACCGAATACCAGACGGACCACGAAAGGACCGACCCAGCGTACAGCCTGAAGTATTTCGAGCAGGCGTGAAGCCTTGTCAGCAATGAACTGGCGCATCGTGAATTCCTGTGGGCGTGATGTGTCAGCATCATGCGTGCCCCAATCGAGCCCCGCCATGTTCGTGCGTCCATGCTTTCTTGCTGCGCGTCCAATCGTACGCTGGATGTTTCTATCCCGGACGATCGGGCACAAAAACGGGATGCGCGGGAACAGCCAGAAGCATTGCTAACTATCGAGAATGTGATTGTCGAAACCGGTGTCAGGCGATCTTTGAACCTGATCCGGGGAGACATCCTTAGCCGCAGCCCATTGCGGCAGACGCCACTTATCAGGAGTTACCTAATGAAGAACACACTCAACGGTGCCGCGATGGCAGCCATGGTTGCCGGCCTGTTTGCGATCACCTCGATGTCGGCTGCTGTTGCATCCCCCGCCGGTGCAGGCGATACAGCCGCGGTGAAGTGCATGAACTCGTCGTCCTGTAAAGGCCACGGCGCATGCAAGCAAGCCAGCAATTCCTGCAAGGGTCAGAACTCCTGCAAGGGTCAGGGCTTCACCATGCAGAAGACACAGGCCGAATGCGACGCAGCCCAGGCATCCGCCAAGGCCAAGTAATACGCCACCCGGGGCTTTCCGGTTAGAGAGATCGGAAAGCCCCGCTCACTGCACCTGTCAGCGGTCGACTGAAATCATGGCCATCAAGACAACATCACATCAGCTGCCTTACCTGGGTTACGGTTTGGGCTTGCGCGTCGAACACTACGAAAGCCTGCTCGAAGAACCCGGCAACGTCGAATGGCTGGAAATCGTCTCCGAGAACTATATGATTCCCGGCGGTCGTCCGCTCATCTGGCTGGAAAAATTCCGCGAACGCTTTCCGCTGGTGATGCACGGCGTATCGCTATCGATCGGTAGCACCGATTCACTGGACGATGATTACCTCGCACGGCTTTGCGCCTTGGCCCGTCGCGTGGAGCCCGCGTGGATTTCCGATCATCTGTGCTGGACTGGCGTGCAGGGCGTCAATCTGCACGATCTCATGCCACTACCGTATACCGAGGAAGCGCTCACGCATGTAGTCGATCGCGTTCGGCGCGTACAGGACGTACTCGGGCGACGCATCCTGCTGGAAAACGTATCCAGTTACATCCGCTTTGCCGACGCGCAATTGACTGAATGGCAATTCCTGGCAGCGGTAGCCGAGCGTGCCGATTGCCTGATCCTGCTGGATATCAACAATATCTATGTCAGTGCGCACAATCATGGTTTTTCGCCGCTCGACTATCTCGACGGCATTCCCGCATCGCGCGTTCAGCAGTTCCATCTCGCCGGTCACGAAAACGGCGAACAACTGCTGATCGATACGCACGATGCGCCGATCATCGATGACGTGTGGCAGCTTTATCTGGAAGCCGTCCGCCGCTATGGGCGGATCTCGACCATGATCGAGCGTGACGATCACATGCCGCCACTGGCTGAATTGCTTGCCGAGCTCGACTACGCACGAATGCTGGCCAAGCCACTGCTACAGGCCGCCGCGTGAGCCTTCAGGAATTTCAGCAACAAATCATGCAGGCGGTGCTTGCCGAAGAGTCGTCGCGACTGCCGGAACTACACGGCGATGTCAGAGCCGATGCCGCGACTCGCATGGCCATCTACCGCAATGGCTATCGGGTACGTCTACGTGATTCGTTGAGAACGGAATTTGCCGGATTAGGCCAGCTGATGGGTCGTCGCTTCAACGCCATGCTGGAAAGCTATATCGAGGCGCATCCATCCATGCATTACAACATCCGCTGGCACGGTGCAGGCGTTGCGGCCTTCTTGGGATACAGCCGGCCATGGCAGGCCTCGCCGGAATTGGCCGAAATGGCAAGCCTGGACTGGGCTATTTCCACAACATTCGATGCGGCCAACGAGCCGGTGCTTGCTGCCGCCGATCTGATCCATGTACCTGCAGATGCGTGGGCGAACTTGCGCTTGCGCCCGCAAAATCACCTGCAGATCCTGTCGGTTCAGCACAACGTGGATGCTTTCCGCCGCGCCGCGGACTCCAACAGCAAGCGCCCGCGACTACGCCGTCATGCGAAGGTTTGCCATCTTCTGGTCTGGCGGCATTCGTTGACCGTACGATACCGCACGGTCAACACGGATGAGCTATCCGCATTGACCGGGGCGATCAAAGAGGAGTCTTTCGCCGCACTGTGCGAACGGCTCTGTGAGTTTCACGAGCCCGCCGACGCGTTACCGCGCATGGCCAGCCTTCTGCATCAATGGCTTGCCGACGGCCTGATATGCAGCTGGTCAATGCAATAGCACGCCACTCTGCAGTCGATGTAACCGTTGGCGGGTAGACCGCGAAGAGAAGCTATCAGAGCCTATCGTCGAAAGGATCACCCATGTATATCGAAGCCAATCCGATGCTCGCGAGTGAGCCGCGTACCTCGCTCATCGACCCGGCACTCGAATCCCTGCTCAATCAGTCGATGTTACGTGTCGCGGTCGTCGCCGAGCTGCACCGCTGCGGTTCATGGTTCCTCGATGAACCCCAGTACCACTGCGGGCTTTTCCATCTTGTCGGTGCTGGACAGTGCAAGGTCGAATCTGCCGCGCTGGACCGCGTGATGCACCTGAACACCGGAGATCTCATCCTCTTTCCGCAGGGCGATCCGCATCGACTGAGCGTCGAGGGCGAGACGACTGTTGAAGCAGCTGATCGCACGAGTTTTATTTGCGGCGAAATGCGCTTCTTTGGCAACACACACCATCCGCTCAATCAGGCATTGCCAGCTTGCTTCGTGGTGCGCGCAAAAGACGCGGGAGACACGTTTCGTCAGCTGTCGGCCATGATGGTAGACATAGTCAACGCGGGACAAGACGGTCGACAGGTGGTGTTGAACAAGCTTGCCGATGCGCTGTTCACTCTGGCTGTCTGCGACTACGCCAAGCGGGCAGGCAATCGACGCGGTTTGTTTGCCGCGGTAGCCGATCCGCGCATAAGCAAAGTCCTGCAGTCGGTGCACGAGAACCCTGGCGGTGCCTGGACCATGCATTCGATGGCTAGCATGGCCTGCATGTCTCGCTCGGCTTTCGCCGAGCGCTTTACCCATTTGATGCAGATGCCTCCAATGCAATACGTCACGCAATGGAGGGTAAGCGTCGCCGAACAACTGTTGCGCGATCGGCAGCAGTCCGTAGCGTGTATTGCAGAGCAGCTCGGCTACAGCAGCGAAGCCGCTTTTCGACGCCTCTTCAAACGCGTCAGTGGCACATGCCCTGGCCAAATAAGAGCGGATAGAGCTTCCCATTCGCTGAACTAAGCCTGGGGGCACCGACCGGATATCTGATCAAGGCGGCCAATGAAAAGTCGCCTCACGGCGACTTTTCTGTTTCGACTGGCGCAAACCGAAACTCAGGCCTGCTGGTTATGCAGCGCATGCTTCAGATCGCGCATCTGGTCATGACCCTGACGTACCGAAGCGTAAGCGTCCGTGATCACCTGCTTGGTCGCGACGGTCAGATCGTTGTCCTTCAAGGCATCCTCGAACTTCGCCTTGATATGATCTTCGCCGCGCTCGACTTCATCGACAACGGCAATGTCGCCCTTGCTGATGGTATGGCGCAGGTTGACGAACATGCGATGAGCCGAGGCAAGTACCGTCCCATTGTCTTCCGGCTTGCCGCCCAATGTGATCACCTGCTGCTGCAACTTCGACGCTACCTGATGACGCTCGGAACCACGGCTCTGGAAGGCGGCGGTATAACGCGAATTGTCAGCATCCTTGGCCGCTTCTTCATAGCCTTCGGCACTGTCGATGGTGGTCTCGATGAGGCCGTTGAGAATTTTTACATCATGGTCGTTCGTGCTCATTGCAAAGCTCCTGGGGAATGGATTGGCACAGCAGGAAGGTTGTCACTGCCGCGCACAGCGCTCATGGTTGAACGCTGGAACCCAGGTTAGAGACGCACTTTGCATGAGACCGTGAAAATAAGTGCATGACGTTCTTCATCTGTACTTGATCGATCAGAATTTGCACGCACATCATTTTTATCAATCACTACCATCATTCAACCATGATCGATGCGTGATGCATGCAGATGGCACACCATCGATTCGCCATGACAATCGCTCAATGCATTCACAAAGGACACACCATGGATCTGCAACTGAAAAACCACACTGCAATCGTCACCGGCGGCAGTGCCGGCATTGGTCTGGCCATCGTCGAAACCCTGCTGGCCGAAGGCGTTTCGGTAATCGTGCCGGGCCGCAGCCGGGCCAAGCTCGATCAAGCATTTCCCGACAACCCCGCGGGATTGCAGAAAATCGTTGCTGATCTCGCGACGGCCGAAGGTGCCGCCGCATTGATTGCCGCGGTACCCGATGCCGACATCCTGATCAACAACCTCGGTATTTACGAAGCCAAGCCATTCGCCGACATTACCGATGAGGACTGGCTGAAAATTTTCGAGGTCAACGTGCTCAGCGGCGTGCGCCTGTCGCGCCACTACTTTCCACGCATGCTGAAAAAGAATCGGGGCCGGGTGATCTTCATCTCCAGCGAATCCGGCATCATGACGCCACCGGAAATGGTGCATTACGGCGTCACCAAATCCTCCCAGCTGGCCCTGTCGCGTGGCCTGGCTGAGCTCACTAAGGGCACCGGCGTCACCGTCAACAGCGTCATGCCTGGCCCCACCCGCTCGGAGGGCATTGTCGATTTTCTCAAAAATATCGCTACACCCGGGGCCAGCGCCGAAGAGGCCGAACACCAGTTCTTCGAGAAACACCGTAGCAGCTCGCTGCTGCAACGCCTTATCGACGGAAAGGAGATCGCCAGCCTCGTCGCCTACCTAGCCAGCCCGTTATCGGCCGCAACCAATGGTGCTGCACTGCGCGCGGAAGGTGGCCTGCTACGTTCCATTGCGTGAGCCTCACGGCCGTGTCTTTCGCGACTTCAACGTTCGCCACTCACCCAACAGCAGCAATCGTTGGTATGAAAGCCGCATTGATGGCTTAACGATGCAGTGTACGGATCGCATCGACGATGACCTTGGGGCTGTGCAGTCCCTTGTAGACTGCTGGTGGCTTCTTATCCAGCTTCAGTAAGGTGTATACCGCGTTCATCGCACAGCGTACTGAATACTCCACGGTAAACACCACGTCATCGGGCTGCTCGGCGTACTGACCCATGAACGCGAGGTTGGTCGATCCCTGTGGAATTACCCTGGGCCGGTCGCCGGCCTTGCGCACCATGAACTGACTGGTGATATACGGCATGGTGCAGGGAATGCAGTTGGAACTGGCGATGATGGCGTCCTTGTCCTGCTCGCTGAAGTGCAGATGCCCCAGCACCTCCTGCAGGATTTCGGCACCGTTGCATTCGGCCATGGGCTTTTTGACATAGTCGCCGGGACGGTCGTGGAACAGACCATAGCCCCACCACACAAACGTATCTTCGGGCTGGTTGGGGAAGAACGGTTGATGGTAGATGGAGATCGTGATCAGCCAACTGGAGTCCTTGAAGGTAATCAGTCCTCCCGTACCGGGTTTGCTGCCGCTGAAGCTTTCGATCAGCTCGAAGAACAGCGGATCCTTGACCGTGACGGTGTACGAAATCCATGACGATTCAGCGATGTTGCCGTTGAACGCTGCAGGGTTGCCGAAATGCGGCCTGCCTTCGGCCAGCGTTTCCCATAGCTTCCAGGCACCCGCCTTGTTGCTGCGGTTCATGAGCGGCGCCTGCGTCATCGATCCGAACACCTTGTCGGCCGTCATCGAACCGTTGGTGACAAACACCATGTCACCGTCGCCGATATCGATACGACCATTGGCGCCCTGCTCGCGGTATTCGATGCCGGTTACCGTGATCGCATCGGTTCCTGATTTGAAATGCAGATCGTCGACGCGCACAGCATAGCGAAAATCCACCTGCCGATCCTGCAGCCAGCGCACCAGCGGTACGGCAAAACTGTCGTACTGGTTGTACAGGCTGCGGTAGATGTTCTCTTGCGTATCGATCGTGGAGAAATGATGCACGAATCGTTGCAGATAGCGCTTGAATTCGATTGCGCTGTGCCAGCGTTCGAATGCAAACAGGGTGCACCATTCAAACCAGAAGTTGGTCTGGAAGAAATGCTCTTCGAAACAGTCGGTAATGCGCTTGCTGTCGAGCATTCCTTCCGGCTCGGCCATGATCTTGACCAGGTCCAGCCGGTCCTTCTCGGTAAAGCCCATGGTGTGAAAATCCGGAATCTTGCCGTTGCGGTCGACCAGCCGCGCCTTGTTGTACCAAGGTGTCGCCTTGTTGGAGAGATCGGTTTCTTCTTTGACCGAAATGTTGGGATTGCTCACGGAGGGAATCGATGCCAACAGGTCAAACGTGCACTGATACATCGCTTCAAACATCCGGCTCCCACTCATGTAGTAACCGGTATCGGCATTGCCATGCGCGTCAAACGCGCCGCCGAACTCGTGCGACTCCTCAAGGATCACAATGTCCTTGCCTGACACACCGCCATCGCGGATCAGAAACACCGCGCCGGCCAATGAAGCGATACCGCTCCCTACGAAATAGTATTTGCCCATGGGTCACCTGCCTTGTGGGGAACACGCGGAGATATGTACCGAAAAGCACCTACGATTGTATCGCTCGAAGCGAAGTGACTATTCGAGAGCAAGAGACTCGTCAACGCTCGGTGAAGCAAGTACCAATGGCACCGCATTACGTGCGGAAGTTGGGCTGTTGCGTTCGATAGCGTGAGTTTACGGATCGTACTCTCCGCGACTTTCAATAATCGTGGTTAACACTTCTTATTGGACACTCGTCATTACCAAGCATGTGTTGGCGCTCATCATCGCCGCGCAAGCTTGATTCCTATCGCGCTTGCAGAGGATCAGTGTTGATACACAGCCCTTGAAGCGCTTGCATCAAAATGGCGGATGCACATCCTCAGCGCTGTGGTGGACCCGGCCACAGCGAAGAGGACCGGCACCAGATAGTCGTGATCGACATGGGTGAATTCAACGGCAAGCACAATAGCGGTGATCGGCATTCGCATCGAAGCAGCGAGAAAGGCCGCCGCACCGACGATGGCAAATGTGCCCAATGGGACCACCGGACATACCGCGTTCCAGAGACCGCCGGTGATGATCGCAAGCATCGCGCCGATCGTCATCCCTGGCGTCAGCTGACCGCCCTCCGCACCTGCGCGCAGGCTCCCCGTTATGGCCAAAAGTTTCAACAGCAGCAAAGTCACGGCAAGTGGAATGCTGACAGCATCGTTGAATCCCAGCTGGATCGGACCCTTGCCGTTGCCTAGCAGCTGCGGATAAGGAATCGCGACCAGACCAATGATGGCGAACGCCACCATGCAACAGGGAAGCAAGCGCCAGTCACGCGGGGCTTTCGCACGCGCAGCGGCAGTCAAGCGAGAGAACCAATAGGCGAGGAATCCGAAGACAGGTCCGATCACGATCGACCAGATGACCAGGGAATAGCTGATCTGGAAGTGCGGGACCGTGTATTGCGAATCGTTGCCCAGCCCGATCCACGCCACCGCCGCCGCAATCACCGATGTAAGCAACGCCGGGATCGCAACCGCCGAAGTGAATGTGCCCAACAAGACTTCGAGCACGAAGATGGCGCCGCCGAGCGGTACGTTATAGACAGCCGCGAGACCCGCACCCGCACCGCACGCGACCATGATCCGGCTTTCCTGCGCAGTCAGACCGATACGGTGCGACAACCACCCTGCGAACGTGGCTCCGATCTCTCGCGGTGCCACTTCGCGGCCGAGCGGTGAGCCGAGCGCCACGGTGATGATCTGCAGCAAGGCGTGTGCAACCGTCGTGGCGACCGGCATGCGCGGATCGTCTGCCTTGATCGCCTTGCCGATGCTCACTAGCGGTCGCCCCAGGCGATAGACCGCCCACCAGCCAAGACCCGCCACACAACCACATATCAGCAACACCAAGACTCGACGCACCGGCGCAGATGCCGTCACGCCCTGCAGAAAGCTTTGCGAACCCATCACCGCGCCCATGCTGTATCCGTAGGCGAGGTGCTGAAGAAAATGCAGCAGCAAGGCCAATGCCATGCCACCCAGCCCTGCCCCTACGCCTATGCAAACCGTGACGCCAACAAGAATGAACATGGGCGTATTTGAACGTGTCCCCGATGGCCCTACTGAAATTTTCTCGCTGTCACTCACGATGGTGTTCTCCGGAAGTCACCGAGGCTCGGGGAGAAGTATTCGACCAACATCTTTTAGAACGATCAAGCTGAAGACCTCCGGCAAAGAGACAGGTACCAACGTCACGTCAAACCCCATTCAAGGCAACGAGTCGTTGCATGGCGACGTCCTTCTACGTTGCTCGATAGTATTCCCCCACTGGAAAGAAACCACCCGTCAAAGCGCCGATTGCCGCTTCGCTCATACCACTTCCTTAGCTTGTCTATCGCCCGTCATGGCAGCAGCACGCGGTGCTGCTGGAATGCTTCGCACGTGACTCATAGATAACTAGACATTTGTGACAAGCCATAGGAAGAACCATGAATACCACTCACCCGCACGTGCGCACCGGGTGTCGCTGCTGACGCAGGCTGATTCGATCGAATGTGTGGCGTCGATGACCTCGTCCTCTCCACCGGCCCGCAATTTATTTCGGCAAGAACACAATGATCCACTGCAACATGCAGGCCGATGGTTAGAGGGACATCTGCACCTTCATATCGGGGAGCGATTGACGGAAGCAACGCACGATGCCGATTTCGCGCTGACTCGCAATCTCTTTCGATTCGTCATGAGAAAGCCCACTGCCAACATGTGCCTTGGAGTTGATGCACTACAGCGGCGTCTGGACATCCCCTTAGACGAGGCGATCTAGATAAGTAGCCAAGGATGTCGCTTCCGCGAAGTCACGGTGAAATATCTGCACAACATTTGTGCAATCAGATTCAGTTGAAATGGGAGGGCCGTCATCTGCAAGGCGTGCCTAGGGGAACGCTTAAATCTTTCCACTCACCTCAAGGGTGCTTTATCGCGTTGCTCCGCGCTCCACCACGCATTGCTCTGCTTGCCGCTTTTCTGTTTCCAGCGCGACCCAACAACTCCACACCCGCCATGCCGTCAGCGGCGCCATCCGCGTCGTTGTGACACTCAGTTACAGACCATCTGGAGAGACCCTTGAAAGTCAATAAGATCGCCTTCGCGGTGCTGACTGCGCTCGCTGCGACCCCCGTGTCCTATGCCGCTGATAACACCACACCCACCAACAGCGCACCAACCGCCACCCTCGGTGCCACGTCGCCTGCAGCAAGCTCGCCCGACGCGACGCCGGCCAACGCCGCTAGCCCGTCCAATGCGAACACGCTGCAGACGGTAACAGTGACGGCTCAGCACACCACCCAAGACATCCAGGCCGTTCCGATCACGATTCAGGCCTTCACCGGCAACACTTTGCAGCAGTTGAATGTCACGTCATTCAATGACCTGATCAAATACCTGCCCAACGTGACCTTTGCCGCAAACGGCCCGGGCCAGGGCAACATCTACATGCGCGGTCTGAGCACCGGCTTCCTTGGCAACCAGTCCAGCGCGACCATCGCACCGTTCCCGAACGTGGCCGTCTATCTCGACGACCAGTCCATGCAGTTCCCCGCACGTAACCTCGATATCTATATGGTCGACATGGAGCGCGTCGAAGTGCTCGAAGGCCCGCAGGGCACCCTGTTCGGTGGCGGCGCCGAAGCCGGCGCCGTGCGCTACATCACCAACAAGCCGAATCTCGACAAGGTCAGCGGCAGCGCCGAAGCCAGTACCAGTGTGACCGCCGGTGGCGCTCCGAACAATTCGGCCAATGCGGTGCTGAATCTGCCGATCATTCCCGGCACCTTCGCTTTACGCGGCGTGATCTACAACGATCATCAGGGCGGTTACATCGACAACGTGCCGAGCACGTTCACCCGTCAGCCCACAGACGGCGGCGGTGCGATGGCTCCCTATGTGGCCGCCGGCGGCACCTCGGTTTTCAACAACTATTCCGTGGCGCAAAACAACTGGAATCCGGTCGATACCCAAGGAGCGCGCCTGTCCGGACTGTGGAAGATCAACGACGACTGGAACCTCCTGGTCGCCGAGAGCTACCAGAACCTGGATGCCAAGGGGCAGTCCTCGACGTATCCGGTGGGTGCGGACGGCCAGACGCTTGGCACCAACCAGATCACCGCGTTCGTGCCGGCCTGGAACAATGACCATGACACCAACACCGCCTGGACGTTGAACGGCCAGATCGGCGACCTTTCGGTGGTGTACACCGGTGGCTACACCAATCGCCGCATCAGCGAGCAGCAGGATTACACCAACTATTCGCGCAGCGCGGGTGGCATGTACTACCAATGCACCGGTACTTCGGCGGGCATTTCCAGCGCCGGCAAGCCGGTCTGCTATTCGCCGGCCGGCTATTGGAACGACCACGTGACCAGCACGCACCAGAGCCACGAGCTGCGGCTGAGCACACCGGAAGACTATCGCTTCCGTGTCATCGGTGGTCTGTACTATGAAGACTTCAACATCGACGATCACATGCGTTTCAACTACAACACGATTCCGTCCTGTACGCCGCAAAACCTCGCCAGTGCTCTCGCCGGCGGTAATCCCTGCGTAGCCGTTGCAGAGTCCTCGCCGGGTGTCGTGCTCCCCGCTGGCACGGCCTTCGGTGAAAACGCGAAGCGCGGTTACAAGCAGGAGGCCGCGTTCGGTTCGATGTCGTATGACATCATCCCGGATGTCCTGACCGCGACCGCCGGCACGCGCTATTACCACTACTCCGAGTGGGAGACCGGTACGGAGTTCTATACCACCAGCGCCCAGGTGAACGTCCCCAACGGTACCTATGTGGGCGATGACACGGTGATAAATTCCCACACCACCTACCATGGCTTTAAGAGCAATGCGAACCTGACGTGGCACATCACGCCGGACACGATGGTGTATTACACCTTCTCGCAAGGCTTCCGTCCGGGTGGTTTCAACCGCACGTCCTCGGACGTGGCTAAGCTCGATGGCGAGCCGCAGTACAAGAAACCGATCAGCTACGCGCCCGACACGCTGACCAACAACGAAATCGGCTTCAAAACCGAGTTTCTCGATGACCGCCTGCTGATCAACGGCTCACTGTATGACATGCGGTGGGACAACGTGCAGATGCAGTTCTTCAATCCGTTGGTGCTGGGTAACACCACCTTCGCGGTCAACGGGCCGAACTACAAGGTGCAGGGTCTGGAACTGCAATTCCAAGCGCGCATTACCGATGGCCTGTCCCTTATCGGCTCCGGTTCGCTCAACCATGCCAAACAGACCAACTCACCGTGCCTGGTCAACAATATTCCGGGGTCGGCCGGCTATAACTCGTGCATCGTCGAAACCGGAGCCATTGGCGCCGAGTCGTCGTTCGCCAATCCGTTCGGCGACGTGGGCAGCACGCCGGCGTTCTCGCCCCGTTCGCAGTTCAATATGCGCTTCCGTTACGACTGGGAATTCGGCGGCGGCTACAAGGCTTTCTGGCAAATTGGGGCGAACCGCACCGGTTCGATGTACAACCAGCCGGCCACCTATCCGAGCGGCGCGGGCGTGACGGATATCACCACGGTGGAGTTGCGTTACCTGCAGGCCGGTTACAACACCGTCGACGCATCGGTGGGTGTGGCCAAGGACAACTGGAACGTGTCGCTTTACGGCACCAACCTCAACAACAGCCATGCCAGCGTGTTTACGTCCTCGGCCCAGTTCATCGAGTCGCAGGTGCCGATACATCCGCGCGTCATCGGTCTGAAGATGGGCTTCAAGTTCTAAGAGTCTGTCTACGGTCTCTGTGCAGTTCGCGTTGTATCTGAGCGGCCGTCAGGTGGCAGTGCGTGGTGCAGCGCCAGACTGGCTCGCGCGTTGTCGCATGGCGGCCGCTCAGGCGCAAAGCGGGCT
Source organism: Rhodanobacter sp. A1T4 (assembly GCF_014207185.1). Classification (GTDB taxonomy): domain Bacteria; phylum Pseudomonadota; class Gammaproteobacteria; order Xanthomonadales; family Rhodanobacteraceae; genus Rhodanobacter. Next base: position 100,030 of record NZ_JACHCP010000001.1, on the reverse strand, counting down.
GCGCAGGGATCGTAGGCAGGCTCTAAGCTAACGTCGCCCGAAGTCGATGCAAATAGAATGGGGGTGGGCTTCAAGCCTGCCCCCATTTTTAATGGTTTTCCTTGGTCCCCATGAACGCTACGGCAACCGATCCAATCTTCTCGCCGCTGGAGCTTCAAATCCAGCACATCCGCCAGCTCCACGTGGACGGGCAGTACGCGCATGCCTTGCAGGCAGCGCAGGCGTTGCTGACCGAGGCGCCAGACCATTACGAGGTGCTCTATCTCGTAGCCCGCAATCAACGCTATCTGGGACAGATCGACGCCGCGTTGCAAACGCTGGCGCGGATGGAACAGGAACACCCTCATTACAGTCGTGTGTACGAGGAGCGCGGCCACTGTTACGTGGTGCTGCGCGATGCGCCGCACGCGATCGATGCGCTGCTGCGTGCGGTAAATATCAATCCAGCGCTGCCCTCGAGCTGGAACCTTCTCGAAGGCCTTTACCGCATGACGGGCGATGCCGCCAACGCGGCGACCGCCGCCTCGCACGTCGCCACGCTCAAGCGCATGGCGCCCGATGTCGTGCGCGCGACCAGCCATTTCTCGGACGGCGAACTTGAACCTGCCGAACAGGTCATCCGCGCCTATCTGCTCAAAGCGGGCAACGATGTCGAGGGGATGCGCCTGCTCGCGCGTATCGGCCTTGCGCGCGACGTACTCGACGATGCCGAAATACTGCTCGACGCCGTACTGAAGATCGCCCCGGATTATCGTGCGGCACGCTACGACTATGCATCCGTACTGCTCGAGCGACATCTGTATCAGCGTGCCTGCGAAGAGGCCGAGAAGCTGCTTGCGATCGAGCCAAATCATCTCGATTACCGGGCGCTATACGCCAGCGCGAGCGTCGGCTTGGGTGAACACGATCGCGCCATCACGCTGTACCAGAATCTTCTGCAAGAGCTGCCCGGCGCGGCCGACCTGCATCTGTCGCTCGCGCATTCGCTGAAGACGCAGGGGCGACAGGCGGAATCGATCGGGGCCTATCGCGCCGCGGCAGTGGCTCGTCCTGATTTCGGTGACGCTTACTGGAGCCTGGCGAACCTGAAAACGTATCGCTTCACTGATGAGGAAATCACCCGCATGCGCGCTGCGGAAGCAGCACCGACCACACCAGTCGTCGATCGCTACCATCTGTGTTTCGCGCTCGGCAAGGCGTTCGAGGATCGCGGTGATTACGCCGAATCGTGGCCTTATTACAGCCGGGGCAACGCACTCAAACGATCCGAGAGCCGCTACCGTGCCGAGATCATCGAAACCAACACGCGCCAGCAGATAGAAGTCTGCACGCGTGAGTTCTTCGCCAGCCGCGAAGGCTTTGGCGATCAGCGCCCGGACCCGATCTTCATCGTCGGGCTGCCGCGTGCCGGCTCCACCTTGATCGAGCAGATACTGGCATCCCATTCACGCGTCGAAGGTACCCATGAGTTGGGCGAGATTCCACGCATGGTGCTCGACCTGCAAGGACGGGAACTCGACCTCGACAGCCCGCGTTATCCGGGCGGACTGACGGATCTCGCGCCCGAGGATTTTCTGCGGCTTGGCGAAACGTACTTGAGCGATACCCGCATCTATCGCGGGAACAAGCCGTACTTCATCGACAAGATGCCGAACAACTTCCGGCATATCGGCCTGATCCATCTGATCCTGCCCAACGCGAAGATCATCGACGTCCGGCGCGAACCGATCGCCTGCTGTTTCAGCAATCTGAAACAGCTCTTTGCGACGGGTCAGGAATTCGCCTACAGCGTCGAGGATATCGCGCGTTACTACCGGACCTATCTCGATGTCATGCAACACTGGGACGAGGTACTGCCGGGCCGCGTACTGCGTATCCATCATGAGGATGTTGTCGACGATCTCGAGAGCAACGTGCGGCGGATTCTCGATTTCTGCGGACTGACATTCGAGCCATCCTGCCTTGAGTTCTACAAGACGGCGCGCAGCGTGCGCACGGCCAGCTCGGAACAGGTACGTCAACCGATCTTCCGCGATGGCGTCGATCAGTGGACGAAATACGAGCCCTGGCTGGCTCCGCTGAAGGAAGCCCTCGGCGATGCACTGGTTCGCTATCGCTAGTAGTTGCCGCGCCCTTAAGTTCCGACGCACTGAAGACGTGACCCTATCTGCCAATTCCTGAGTTGAGCGGCACACCCGTCCAGCTGGATGCGTTGTCAGGCTCTGCGTAACTCACCACCACGGTGGCGACGAGAGCCAGTGGCAATCAGGATCCCTGACACACAACCTATCGTGGGTGAAGCGCTCATGTCAGGGATGACTTTGCAATTTGAGCGCTTCCTTTTCAGCCGGCAACAAGGCCCGATGTCCATAGCTGATGACTCGCGTCATCAACCATTTTCCATCCGTGTTCTGCCAAATCATCAGAAACTTGGCGGCGCCCTCGCATGCACCTGTTTTTATCTCACAGAAAATGTGTTCGCCCTCCTCAATGGCACCATAGTCCTTGACTGGATAGACTTTGAGAGACCCTTGAATCAACTCCCGGTGCACTTTGTCGCAGATGTACTTGCGGGTGTTCATGACAACCGTTTCGCGGTCATAGGTCACGCCGCCTTTGTCGTGATAAAACTCGACCGTTGGCGAGAAGTAGCTGCCAAACGCCTTCAGATCGCAGCTGTTGTATGCATCGAAAACCTTCGCATCGAGCGCAGTGATAGTGCGTGTCAGTGCCGCGTCATCACTTTCCGACTGGGCATAGGCCGGCGTTATCCCCCACGCAAGTTGAGCAAGAAAATAGGCAGCCAATGCGGCTTTACTGAATTGATTCACAGCCAAGTGGACTACTCCTTGATGGATGACATCTGTCCGCGTTTCAATGCGGGGTTACCTGCCCGAGCTATTTAGCATGCCTCATGCTTGCGTCGGTGACTCAGCTCAGCAAGCTTTCGATGGCCGCAACGGGAGCATGGCTGACCACAACGCTCGGCACGGTTATTTGCGAAGTGAGCATGGCACCCAAGGTCAGCAGGCAGATCAGCAGGCAGGCGGCGAAAAGACTCTGCAGCATCAAGGTCTCGAATTTCATGGCGGTTCTCCGTGAGTAGGTAGGAAGCTTTCAATGAGACATATGGCAAAGCTCGTGCCAAAGGCTCGAATCTCTTGAAAGCCGCATTCCCAAGCCATTTCATCCATTGCCATTCGGCAAGAGCGATTGCCCGCGGACAGCGCCACTACTGTCCGGACAGGGCACGGACAGCGGATGAGGGGATCAGGCGCCGCACCGACGGATGAGCTTGGTTTCTGACTTCCGGAAGCCGATCAGCTTCATCAAGTGACGCTCTGAGCGCCATGTGCGCGATCTTCCAAAGCTTGGCTACCCAAAGCTTGGCTACTTACGCCATGCGCCGTTCGATCGGTTCGTTGACCAACTTTATTTTCAGAGGCCGTTGGTTAGCTGCCGCCCTTGCGGATCGACCGGCTTCTCGGTGGAAACGTCCGCTTGCGGCCAAGAAACGGACATTTGAGAGAGCGACGGTTACGCGTATCGAGCCACTTGATCGATGAGGATTTCAGCAAAGCGTTCGGGCTGTTCAATGTCGGGAAAGTGCCCACAATCCTGGAAATGAAGGATCTCGGCCTGCGGGATACATTCGTGCAGTGAGTTGGGATCGGTACCCCGGTGAGAGTGATCTTTCTCACCCCAAATCATCGTGCATGGCACCGTCACTCCACACAACGAAGCCATCTTTTCTCTGGCCAATCCTTGAACGACGCCAGCAAGGCAAAAACATGCCCCACCAGAAAGAGCATTCAACGCCGTTTCTCGAAAAAATTGCGGGTCTGTCGTCCTGGGAAGCGCTATGCCATACCAGCTGGTCGCAGCCTTTTGACGAAAGAGCCACGCAGCGATCTGCCCTATGACAGGAACACGCAGTGCTCTCGGGATAACGCGGGCCGTCCAGGCATGCATGGCTGTGAGTGATGGAGTCTGCGACAGGACCAGATTTGGAATCCGCTCCGGCGCAAGCTTGGCAGCACGCAAAGCGTAAAATCCGTTAGCACAGCTAAACGCCAGGGTTGCTCTCTCTATGCCAAGGCCATCAAGTACGCCCAGGACAGCATGGGCGCCTTGATCCAGCGAATGCTCATAGGAATGCCGTGGGTGGGAGTAGCCAAAACCGGGCATGTCGAAACACACCATACGCAACTGCTGTGAGAGCAGATCGAGCACTACATCGTAGTGCTCGATGACGTTGGGTCCATCGGGAACCATCACTACGCATGGCTTTGTCGATCCGGAGTCATACACGCGCACTTTGCCCACAGGCGTTTCGATGAAACGAATGTGTTGGAACTCTCCGGTGATACCCGTCTGTCGCCTCGCCGGAATACGCGCCAACAGACTGTCTATAAAGGCACTTATCATGCGTATCCTGCCGGTACACTGGATGAAATACCTACGGTAAAGGTCTTGGTCAATGTGTCTCCCATGTCGACTTCGGAAGTGGACATACACAAGAATGTGACGGTACGTCGCCCACTACTGTTCATGGCAAATGATGTGGAAACCCTCTTCGTCAGATGGCGGCACGAAGTGCTGGGTGATCTCATCAAACTCCACATCAGTCGGCGCGTACCGGATAAGAGGAAGTATCGTTTGGCGGAAGGATTCGGCGCCGGATAGTTGTTATCGCCTGGAGATTTCCTCGCGTCATCTCCGGTGGCGCAAGAACAAAGAGTTGCGGAAAGAACGAGCAAAGCAGCCAATTTGAAGGTTTGATTTAGACATACGAGTGCCAGCTGTCGCCACTTTGTCTTTCCATCCTTCGTTTCCATTCGACTCTCCTGAAAACTGCGTTGCTTTGAAGTGTCCGCTTTGGGTGGCGGTCTCAATCGGTCAGTGCAGCAGCTTGTTGAAATCGTTCGGCCGGTGTTTCGAAGCCTAACGTTTCCCTGGGTCGGTCGTTCAAAAGTCTCGCTACTGTAATGAGCGTGGCCGGGCCGCGAGATCAATCCGCGTATAGGCTCAACTTTCCGGAATTGTTGCAGTGGCGAATGGCGCAAGTACCGTCCAACCGAGGCTCGCATAGAGATTGCGGCCATCTTCCGTCGCAACTAGAAGCTGCGGGCTTATGAGAGATTTCCTCGCTGCTCCAAGAGCGATCATCACCGCGACACCCAATCCCTTTCGCCTGTGATCCGGCGCGGTTTCGATTCGATCATAAATGAAGACATCTGCAGCTTCTGCCGCGCATCCGCTTGCAGCGAGCTCGCCGCCCGGTGCGATGACGCGAGCTCGAGTGACTGGCCCAGCCTGATGAAGCTCCATCCTATATCCATTCGGCAGAGGCTTTGTATCGAGGGCAGTCACCGCCGCCATCATAAAATAGTTTTCTGCCTGGACCTCCCAGTGAACGGGTAGTGCCCTTCGCAGCTCTTCGTTAGAGCCGCACAGCTTCAAGTAATGCCGTGGAGCCGCAATGTCATGTGCGATTGCGCGCAGCCCATCACATTGCTGTGGAAATACCCAGCGCTTTAGTTCCTTTTCCGAGTGGGTATCTACTCGGAAGCCGCCGCGATCGTGAACAGGGAGCGGGGATCCCCGAGCGATGGAATGCGCTGTTTGCCAGGCGAAAACGAGCGTTGGATCGATGTAGGAGGTGGTCATAGCTGATCGTATGTCGTGCTCAGATGGGAGGCATTCTCCGGCGACTGCATGCGCTGTTCCCTTAGTCGACTCTCAGTCACAGCGTCCCCGTGACTTTTGACTGAAGCATTGCTCTGTCTCAGTGGCTAAGACGACTACTATGGGTCAGGACGAAAAGAAGGGCCAAGCAAACCACGTAAAGACGAGCAGTCCAAATATCCATCCGAATTCATGACCACCTCTCGGCATGGTCGCATCTGCACTGAATGACGTCTGCTTCGAATGCGGACGTGTATACCGTGATTTTGAAGGCCTTCAGCTATTAGCGCCCAGGCGCGATAGATGCTGCTCAAGCTCCCGCATGTGATTGCTGTAGGAATCGATCGTCATGGCATCGCATGAGTGTTCGGCGATTTGGGGTGGCACCTGACCGCCCGCCGGCACGGCCTTTGCACCGAAGCGAGCTTCAAGCTGCGAGCGAGCATTCTCCAATCGTTGATTGATCGTATTCACGGTTTGCGCATCGATTTGATCGCAATGCTGCGCCTGAACGATGTCATGAAAGGCTTGCGCACGGCCATACAGGAAAACAGCATCGAGCTGCCCAGGAGCAAGCGGCGCGCGGGCAGGTGTCGCTTGCTGTGCATATACCGCGTTCATAGAAATAAATATCAGTGCTATTGCCAAGCCAAGTGTTTTCATTCTTGTCCCCTGTAGCCGTAGCGGATGGTTCAACCATGAACTGCATCATTCTGTTTAGAAGCGTCCTGTGGGTGAAAGCGGACCTTAACTCAACACCACCTGCGACTTGATATACGTACGAATCCGATCCGCGTCCGGACTGGTCACAGGGTTGTACACGATCATGCCAAGGTCCGGTCGTCCATCAACAGCGAAGGCCGAAAATTCAAGCTCCAAGAGACCCAGTTTTGCGTGATGCAAGCGCTTCAGGCCTTCGCCATACGCGTTAACGTCGTTGGCCAGCCACAGTGCTTCGAACTCTGGGCTCAGTCTGGACAACTCCTCAACGAACTGGGCGATCTCTGCCGTTGCACCAGCTCGAGCCGCGTCGGCGCGAAACGCTCCCACGACGAAGCGGGCCACGCTTTGCCAGTCTTCCTGCACGGCGCGTACGCGTGAATTGGAAAAGATCAGCCGCAGGATATTCCGCTCGATGGGAGGCAACGCGCCGTAGTCGGTGAGCAGAGCAGCCGCGGCGCGGTTCCAAGCGACGACATCCCACAGGGCGGTCTTGACGATCGCTGGGCTGACCTCCATCGCATCAAGCACACGCTGCAACCGTGGCGTGACGCCTTCAGCGGCTTTATAACGAACCTCGGGCGGGTGGCCAAGACCGAGCATGAAGAGATGTTCGCGTTCCGGCTCGGTCAGCATCAGCCCCTTGGCGATGCGATTGAGCACATCGGCCGAAGGCGCCCCGCCGCGTCCCTGCTCCAGCCAAGCGTACCAAGTCGGGCTGATGCTGGCGCGCTGCGCAACCTCCTCCCTGCGCAGGCCCGGTGTCCGCCTGCGCCCGGTGGCGAAGCCAAAGGTAGCGGGATCGAGCCGGGTGCGCCGATCTTTCAAATAGGTGCCGAGCTGATTGCCGAGGGGCGTAGACATGACGATCCTGTTGGTTTTTATACCATGATAATGTCACTACTTTACCAGTATGAGCGCAGGGGTAAGCTGGATTCAACCCTACGATTGGAGACTCCCTCATGCGCATATTCCTTACCGGCGCGACCGGCTTTATCGGCTCACGCATCGTGCCGGAGCTACTCGCAGCAGGCCATCACGTCCTTGGCATGACACGATCGGATGACGGCGCACGCGCCCTCATTGCCGCCGGTGTCGAGGTGCATCGCGGCCATCTGGAAGATCTCGACAGTCTGCGCAGCGGCGCTGCCAAAGCGGACGCGGTCATTCACACCGCGTTCGATCACGATTTTTCGAACTTCGTCGCGAACTGCGAGAAGGACCGGCAGGCGATCAAGGCGATGGGTTCGGCGCTGCTGGGTTCGAGCCGTTCGCTGCTGATCACCTCGGGCACGGGTATGGGCAGTTCCATGCCGGGCAAACCTGCCACCGAGGATGTCTTCAATATCGAGCACCCCAACCCGCGATCGGCATCGGAAGTCGCAGGCAACGAGATGCTGGATGCCGGTGTCGCCGTATCGGTCGTGCGGCTTCCACAGGTGCACGACACGGTCAAGCAGGGCTTGGTCAGTCCGTTGGTTGAAGTGGCTCGCGCCAAGGGTGTCTCGGCCTATATCGGCGAGGGACTCAACAGCTGGCCCGCGGCGCATGTGCTCGACGTAGCCCGGCTCTACCGGCTGGCCATTGAGAAATGCGAGCCGGGGGCGCGCTATCACGCCGTTGCCGAAGAGGGCATTCAAGCCCGTGATATTGCGCAAGTCATCGGCGCAGGCCTGGGTGTGCCGGTAAAGTCCATCTCCCCGAGTGAGGCAGGCGATCATTTTGGATGGCTTGGCGCATTCGTCGGCCTGGACCTTTTGGCGTCGAGCGCGTGGACGCGTCAGGTTTTGGACTGGCATCCGAGTGGTCCAAGTCTGCTGGACGATCTCAAACGGATGGACTATTCCGGCGCTCGCTGAACGACCTGCCTCGATCAACATCGAGACAGGCTAGCGGACATTTCCACGGCTGCGATGCCTGCCCTCTTATCGCCGTGTCGCGCCAGCATCGATGATGACTACCTTGGTGAACGGTATATCGCGCGCGCGATCCTCGGTTGCCGTGAATCCGGTGCAAGCGCCCTGCGGCGAGCACTGGAATTGGACGAGGCCGAAAGGCCAGGTGCCGACAAAGCTGCCCTTGCCAAACGGGGCTAGCGGAACGTCGCCACGCGAATAGTGAAGCACGACGCCGCCATCTTTCACGCTAACGGTATAGAGCACATGCAGCTCGTCGCTGTAGTACTCACCTTCCAGAGCCTTCCGTTCGCCGTCCGTGAACTTGACAGGCGCGATGCGCGTGGCATGCCTTGAGCGCGTGTTCTTCTGCCAGGTGCCACCAGGGCTCACGCCATCCACACCGGGCGCATCGAAGGTGAAGCGAGCATTGGTCACCTTGACGAAGAACTCGCGCTCACCCGTTGGGTAGAACACCATCTTGTCATCGCCAGCGGTCCAACCCACCAAATGGTCGTGATCTCTGGCAAACGTGATAGCGGAACCGTTATCCAATGCATAAGTGCCCACCAAAGCGTCCAATCGCGCCGGATCGATCTTTACTTCGATGCTGTTGGCGTAATCAGGCACGGGGACTGGCAAGGCTTTTAGCTGGCCTTCTAGGTAAATGTCTGCGATGCGTTCGCCTAGACGGGTTGCCTGGATGTCCGCGCCATTGCCGACAATGACGATCGCCAGGTGCTGGTCCGGAAAGCGCAACGCGTAGCTTCTGAAGCCCGCATCCGCACCGTTATGGTCGATGGTCCTGAGTCCGCGATAATCCCCAACAAAGAGCCCGTCGCCGTAGTCCAGGACCGAACCGTCATTGAGTTTCTCCGGCGTTTGCATCTGGGCAAGCAACGACTTGCCGCCCACGCGGGCGTCATCAAAATTCCTCTCCCAGAGGACAAGATCGTCCGCCGTTGTGAACAGGCTGCTGGGGCCCACCGTGGAATACGACAAGCCGACACCTTCGTAGCCGGTGCCCGCTGAAGGCTGATAGGACTGAGCCCGCCCCAGTACCAGTGTGGAATAGTGTTCGTGGAAGAACGTGCCCTTCATGCCCAGCGGACCGAAGATGCGCGCCCTGGAAAAAGCAGCCAGCGGTTCTCCCGATACCCGCTCGACGATCAAGCCAAGCAGCGTGTAACCGGTATTGCTGTATTCGAACTCGCTGCCGGGCGCAAAATTCAGGCCTCGCTGGCGTCGCACCAGCCCCATGACATCTTCTTCAGTGATCACGTCGTCCATGCGCCATCCGGCCATGGACAATAGGTTCCACTGGTCGCGTAACCCGCTGGTGTGGTTAAGCAGCTGGCGAATCCGGATGACGTGACCGAAGTCGGGTAGCTCCGGCACGTAGCGGCGCACGTCATCGTCCAGCGATAGCTTTCCGTCCTGCGCGAGCAGCAATATCGCAAAGGCCGTGAACTGTTTCGACAGCGATGCAACGTGAAAAGCTGTGGACGGCGTGATCGGGCGATCCTGTTCGATATCGGCCATGCCGAACGCGTGACGGTAGACGATCTTGCCGTCCTTGATCACCTCCACTGCTGCGCCCGGTGTGTCGGCTCTATCCCATCGCGCGAACAAGGCGTCTACCTGTTTTTGCTCGCTGGTGACCGGTGTCGTTGCATATGCCTGTTGGCAAGCCGCCAAGAGCAGTATTGAAAGCAGTGTGAGCGGAGTTGCTTTCATCGCGTAGCCCATCCCTCTATCGATGCGTCCGTACATATCAGGCTCTTGCAGCTGTGAAGGTGAGGGTCTGTTATGGGGTCGAAAGCGGTCTTCGCGAATAAAAACTGCACTGTTTGAAATCCACGTAACGCACAACCTGACTCACCTAAGGTCATAAAACTTTTCAGCCTCGCCGCGCGGGCAAGAACCGGCTGTTGCGCAGCAGTCCCGCCGAGACGAGCGACACCAGCACGCCGACCGGGAAGATTTCCGCAAAAGTCATCGGCAGGCGGTACATCGGGTTCGCGTACTGGACCTTGAAGGTCTCCATGTCGGCGGTCAGCTTCGCCAGCGCCGCGGCGCTTGCGCCTTTCGCCTTCTCGCTCGCGATGATCGCCTGCGCGTAGCTGCTGGCGAAATCCATGTGTGTCATCGCCTGCACCGCTTCCCACGCAGCCACGTAGAAGATCCCGGCGATAAAGCTGACGCCCAGCCCGACCCCTAGCGCCGGCCAGAACCCGATCACCCCGCCCCGGTCGACGTCCCGATGCCGCTTGATCCCCACGAACACCGTGCTCAGTGCGATCAGCATCGTCGTGTAGCCGATCACCATGCCGTACTTCAGCGGCGGCATCCCGGAGAACACGACGAAGGTGACGAGCTCGAAGCCGCCGACGACCACGCCGGCGATCAGGCCGTATTTCAGGATGGTGCGCAACATGGTGTGACTCCTCAGTGGTGGATTGAGCCGCCATTGACTGCGATCCGGCGTCACCCGGCAATCGCCCGAACGGGTGATTTTTGCGTATTCACCCCGAATAATCCGGCATCAGGGCACGATCCCCAGCTCGCGCGCCCGGCGGATCGCCTCGGTTCGCCGCTTCGCGCCCAGCTTCTCGAACACCCGCGCCACGTGCGTCTTGACCGTGTTCGGCGACACGTGGAGGTGCGCCGCAATCTCCTTGTTGGAGTGGCCGGCGGCCAGTTCGTGCAGCACTTCCAGCTCCCGCCCGCTCAGGCCCAGCGCCGCCTGCGCCTTCGGGTTGCCGTCGAAGGCGACCGACGCCGGCGCGGCGAACACCCGCACACCCAGGACAATACCCAGCACCAGAAAAGCAGCCGCTACCAGGAACAGATAGACGTCGCCCGAATGCATCCGCGCCAGGCGCTGGTAGTCGAGCCACTGCAAGGCGAGCGTTCCCGCCGCCAGCAGCGCCCCGTAGCTGACCACCCGCTTCCACATCCCCATCTCCGCTCGCCCCGTACGAGGTCATCTTAGCGCCGGTCCGTGGGCGGCAAGAAAAAGGCCGCTCGGTTCGGCACCGGGCGGTCTCGGTCCAGCTCACAACTTCTCCGAGAACTGCTTGGCCAGGGCGCCGGCAAGCGGGTCGACAATGGTGAACATGTGCGTGCACATCGCCGCCCGGGTCCCGGTTTCGGCGGCGTAATCGCCCTTCACCAGCTGCTGGATCTGCACGATGTGATGCGCGCCATGCGCCAAAGGCAGACCGACCAAAGCGGTCTCGCGCAAAAACATCTGCCCCTTTTCTGCTGTCTGCAGCGATTGCGTGAATTCGCTCCGCGTTGGATCTCGCAACAGCGATCTCGCTGACACTCGTCTACTACAGCTCTCTGGCAAGACCGCGGCTTTAGGTCGGAAGCCGACGTCAACTTTCGGCTTCGCCAAACCATCGGGATGCGGCCCGAGCAGCTTCCTCTTGGCTAGGGTTCGCAACACCGGCCCAAGCGACAACGCCATCCGGGCGCACGAGCAAGGCGCTCAAACCCAGTCGATCCTTGACGTCATTTGCGACATATGTAATCCGACCATTCCAGCGGCTTGCAAGCGCTTGAAGCGGTGTACTGCCGTCAAAGTCCAGGAACAGGCCTTTGCCGTTACCGAGAAGCTCGCCGAGCTTCGTTCCGTCGACCAACTCGAAGTCGGGAGCGCTGCGGCCCACCAGTGGGTGGCTGCCGCCAAGATCGTAGCGAAAAGAAACACCCCACACGCGCTCGGCGAAATATGTCGCGCCGTCGCGCGTGTCAATAACATCACGGATGATGGCTTCGAGCGCGCGCGAATGGCCGCTGGGCCGCATGAGCGCGACCTGGGCGCGCGACCAGTCGAGAACCTGCGCTCCCACCGGATGCCGTTCGCTCGAATAGCTGTCGAGCAGACCGACCGGCGCTTCGCCACGGATGCTAGCGGCAAGCTTCCATCCAAGGTTCATGGCATCGCCAAACCCAAGGTTGAGTCCCTGACCGCCCAAGGGGGAATGGATGTGCGCGGCGTCGCCCGCGAGCAGCACCCGCCCTTTGCGGTACGCCGTCGCTTGGTAGGCACGATCCGTCCAGGTGGTGGCAAGGTGGAGGCCCGTCAAAGTCACGTCGGTACAGGAGATACGGCGCAGCACTACTTGTATGTGTTCGAGTGTGATCGGCTGGCTTCGGTGGAAAGCGCCCCCGTCGAACTCGACCATCGCGATGGTTCCGGGCTGCGACTGGAAATACATGCCCGTGGGCGTGTAGATGCGGCCCGAGCCGAGCTTCTCCGGATCAGCCATTTCGACTTGCACGGAATAGCCAGTGAACTCGGGATCGGTGCCGATGACCTCAAAGCCACCTGTCTTGCGCACGGTGCTGCGGCCGCCATCACAACCGACGAGCCAGCGTCCGCGAAAAGTCTCGCCGCCTGCGCGAATGGTCACTTCTTCGTCCGACTGATCGAAGTCCCCGACGCCGAGGCCACGCCTTATCTCGACGCCCATCGCGCTTGCACGAGCGGTCAAGGCGGATTCGATGTTCTCCATCTCAGCCGCCATGTTCGTGTCGGCTGGACTTGGCAGGCGATACTGCCACTTCGAGGTATCGATTTTGTCGTAGTCGAAAGGAATGCCGGCGAAATGTCCGGCCTGACGGCGCAGCTGTTGCGCTCCTTGCCCCACCTTCGAAGCGTTGCCGCTGTCCGCGTCGGCTTTCGGGCGTTGCGGCATCGCGATGTCCCTCAGCAATCCGCGGCGATAGAACGCTTCGATGGTCGGTACCGAGAGGCCGCGCATGCCAAACGGAATGCGCTTCAACGGCGATCGTGGGTTGTCGGCCTGCTCCAGCACTAACACTGAAAGGCCCGCAAGGCGCAGCTCACAAGCGAGAAACAAGCCGACAGGACCAGCACCGGCAATCACAACATCGTAGATCAAAGATAATTCCTCAAGCTCCTTGGCGACTATTGTGTATTAGCGAAAGAGGCTTCGGTTGGCTGACGATCAGCGGCGATCAATCCGCTGCTGACTCCCATGTATTGATGTCGCGCCTTCACCGTAGGTCAGGGGAGTCCATCCCATTAGCGTTGGATCGAAAGCGGACTTCTCAGCTCCGGATGATACCCAGTCGGAACAAAAGCGCAGCCATCCAAAATTTACCCGCGCCCAAGTTCTTGGAACAAAAAATCAACCATGCCGGCCAGTTTGTGGCGTGGCCTTGGGTCGGGGAAATAGATCAGATCAACAAGGCGTGATGTCTGCAAGAACAACTGCAGAATAGGCACAAGTCGTCCGGAATCGACATCCAATTTCAGCAGCACTTCCGGCTCGAATATCACCCCTGCACCTTCCACCGCTGCGGCACACAAAGCGTGACCATCATTGCAGGTCAGACGCGAGTTGGCTGGCCATGCGTACTCTCGCATACCGCCGAAACATTGAGGAACTGCAAGCCGGTCGCTTACATCACGTCTGGCATCGCCGCTTGCTAGTAAGCACGGGAAATATCTGCTCAGGGTCGAGGCTGGGTGAAAACACCAAGTCGGTGTTCGATGTGCCCGGGTTCTCTACGCAGCCATTGATCGCTTGAACGACTACGCGCGCCAACAGATCAGCCTCAAACGCACTGTTGTGTTTCCCACAGCTGCCACCCAAACCGGACATCTCCGCGTCTGCCAGCATGCATTGACCGGACGTCCACGAACCTGTCCGCGGACACTGACACCTGACCGTAGCTGGCCATCAAGTACTTGAATTGACTTGCTTGAGTCGCGAATCCCCCGCTGGCACATGGCTTGCTGCACTTCGATACAACGGCGCCGTGTTCGTTTGCGTCCACGGCTGCAGCCATTGCCCACTTTCGTCTGGCTCGTTGAGCTCAGTGGTTGCCAGATATCCGTACCAGGGGAGTTTCCTTGACTATGTTCCGCACACGTCTTCTTTTCATACTGGCGTTGGTTGTCGGAACGGCCGCGGCCAATGCCTTCTCTTCCACGGCGCGCGCTGGCGCATCCAGCGCAGCGGCCACGCCGGCTCAGGGAAAACCGCCGCAAGCCGCGCCTATCGACTCGGACTGGCCTACGAACGGGCGCTACGCCACGGCACAGGGCGTGGTCTACGTGGGCCGTACCGCGGAGCCGCCGACCAAGCCTCAGCTCGAATACTTCGACGTGGCAACACATCGCATCGGCAATTTGGTGAAGATGGAAGGCAATCGGTACCGCACGCAGGAAAAACCTTATCTGGACTTTGACTTGCGGCGGCCAGAGGTCGCGGTGATCGAGGACAGGCATGCAATCGGCGACCGCCAAGGGCGCTTTGGCTTTTCGCTCTGGCATATCCGTGATGCGACTCATCGACCCTTGATCGTGCTGCTTGAAGGGGCCGATGACTCAACCCGCGACATGGGTTTCCTGATTCCGTATTTCGCGGCAAACGGCTTGGATGTGTTGACCTTCGACCAGCGGGGAACGGGTATTTCCAGCGGCAACTGGCGGTTTACCGGACCGGCTGACAAAGCTGAGGATGTCGAAGCAGCCCTGAAGTCGCTGGTCGGCGACACCGCCGTGGATTTTGCGCGGGTCGGTGCATGGGGACCCAGCAACGGCGGTTGGGTGGCTCCGATCATCGCCCACCATTACCCCTTGGCTTTCGTGATCCTGAAGAGCAGTTCGAGCGGCACGATCATCGACAACGTGTCCTACGAGGTCAGACAGGATCTGCTCCATAGCGGTCGTTTTTCGCCGCAGCAGATCGACGATGCGATGCGGTTCGAGAGGGGCTTGTTCCGCAATTTGGAAACCAACAGTGACTGGGCATCAGCGGGCACAGCGTTGAAGGAAGCTCGCACACAGCCGTGGTTTCCGTTGATGCGCATCCCGCCGGGCATCACAACGCCTCCCGCCCCCGCTATGTTGACGGCATTGCGTGCTTCATTGATTTACGATCCGCGATCCACGCTTGAACATGTCACGACACCTACGCTCGCGTTGTATGGCGCGCTGGATCGCAACGTCGATGTAGCGGACGGGCAGCGCGGGTTTCGTGCGGCCTTTGCCAGATCAGGCATGCGCGACTTCACTGTGCATGTTTTTCCAAGAGCGGACCATCTACTAATGCTGTCGAAGACCGGCTACGAGAGCGATGCGTTGGATCCTCCCCGCTTCGTACCAGGTTATCCCTCGATCATGATCGACTGGCTGAGCCGGCTTGGACTGACGGCTCGCACGACCCAAGCTGCTCCTGTCGAGCAGACTCGGTCGGAGACGAAATGAAAAATCCTGCGCAATACCGTTTTTCGTTCTCACTGGCAAAAAGAACGGTGGACTGACGCCGCGTAACAGCCCCATATGCGACAACACAAAGCCTCAGCCAACCGGCTTGATGGGCGCCGTTGAGCGTCTGCTTCTTGGCCGAGGTTGTGCGAAAGGGTGTGCCACCCCGTCACGGCGATGGGGTGCCGCATGAAGCGATTTGTCGAAGGTGCCGATCGTTTGCTGGGTGTCCTGTTTCCCAAGCAACTGGACGACTACATCGACGAGGAGAATCCAGTTCGGGTGATCGATGTAGTCGTCGATGAGCTGGACTTGGGTGAGCTGGGCTTCGCTGGCATGCGGCCCGCGGTGACGGGGCGTCCGGCGATTACCCCAGTACCCTGCTTAAGATCCATATGTATGGCTGCCTCAACCACGACCGCAGTTATAGAATATTGACTGACTAGTCACTTATTTATATGATGCGCATGCAACTCAAGGACAAAAGCTATGGCCAGACCGAAAAGCGACGACAAACGGAACGCCATCATGGCGGCAGCGACCCGCATCATCGCTTCCCAGGGACTGGGCGCAGCGACGGCAGCGATCGCGAAGGAGGCGGGCGTCTCCAATGGCTCACTCTTCACCTACTTCGAGACGAAGGCTGACTTGTTGAACCAGCTCTATCTTGAAATCAAGACGGAGATGGCTGCAGCAGCCCTGGATGGACGGCCAGCTGGGAGCAACATCCGCAAGCAGATGCTGCATATGTGGTCCCACTCGCTGCGTTGGGCGATGGCCTACCCCGAGAAACGCAGGACTCTCGCGCATCTCGGCGTGTCGGGCGATATCACCGCAGAAAGTCGTCAGACGGGGCACCAGACAATGGCCGGCGTAGCCAAACTGCTGGAGCGGAGCCGCGAAAATGGGCCGATGCGCGATGCTCCGTTGGGATTCGTCGTTGCCCTGATGAGCGCGCTGGCTGACACGACGATCGACTTCATGATCCATGACCCGACCAACGCCGATAAACATGCCATGGCAGGGTTCGACGCTCTTTGGCGGATGGTCGGCTAATTTTTTGACTTGATAATGTCTGACTAGACAGGCAATTAAATGGAGGCAAGTATGGCAAAGACTGTTTCGATGGGAAATCCCAGAGATCGCAAGGCCTACATCATCACCGGCCCGACCTCCGGCATCGGTCGCAGCACGGCACTCGAACTGGCCGAGCACGGCACCGTCGTCCTGGTCGGCCGCGACCGCAGGAAGCTCGACGAACTGCAGAAAACCATCACGCAAAGGGGCCAGCACGCGGTGTCTGTCGTGTGCGACCTGTCGGATCTTGCGAGCGTGCGGCGCGCGGCCGCGGAGATCGTCGCGCTCCATCTTCCGGTCGTCGGCCTGCTCAACAATGCGGGCATCATGCAGATGCGCCCCACGACAAACGCGCTGGGCTGGGACATGACCTTCGCAACGAACCACCTCGGCCCGTTCGCGCTGACAGAGGCGCTCGTACCGCATCTCCCTGACGGTGCGAATGTCGTCTTCGTCGCTTCCGCCGTGGAAGATTCCGAGCGCAAACCCGCCAAAGCCGTCGGCTTCCGCGGCGCGCGCTATATTTCAGCGGACGCGAGCGCGCGCGGCGAGTGGCAGCAACCCGGCGGTTCCAAAATGCCGGGCGCGGACGCCTATGCCACGTCGAAGCAATGCAATCTCGCGACGATGATGGTCTTCGCCCGTGAAACGCCGCGGCTGCATTTCAACGCGGTCGAGCCGGGCGTAAATCTTGCCACCGGTCTCGGGCAGCGCGATGCCAATGCCTTCGTGCGCTTTCTGTTGAAATACATCATTCCGTTGCTCGTGCCACTGCTCATGCCTTTCATGAAATTTTTGAGCACCCCGAAGCGAGCAGCGCACGTGATCACGAAAGTCCTGATCGATGCGTCGGGTCAGACCGGCGTCTATTACGACGAGAGTGGCCATCCGATGCTCGGCTCCGCTCTCGTGCGCGACCCGAAGTTCCAGGACCGCATCGTCGCCGAGACACGCGCCTTCCTTTCGACGATTCCAGCATAAAAGGAGGAAGCTATGATTTCCTCCAGCCGCACGCGTTTGGCATTCGTCATCAGCGCACCCTCCAGCACCGGTCGGGACTTCGCGTCCCGCCACCCGAAATGCTACCAAACCGTCCACCTCGCGGACTATTGAACGGCACGCTCTAGCGATGCCTTACGATCGGCGCAGATCTGGCAAGAGGCCACCACGAAGATCGGCGCGACCGTCCCAAATCGGCCAGGATCGGTCAGTCGTCATCGCTATCTGCCCACCAGATAGCGGACGTTGAAAGATCTTGCCAACAGGAGATCAAACGCTCCTCGTCGCCACGACCGGCGGCACGGCGGCGGCGCGCAGCGCCGGCCCCAACACGGCGAGCTGGCCGATCAACCACAGCGCGATCGCGCCGACCGGGAAATAGATCGCAGGCAGCCGCGGCAATTCGTAATGCAGCATCAGCAACAGGTTGATGCCGTAGGCCAGCACCATGCCAAACGCGATGCCGATCGTGGCCAGCAGGAAGTTCTCCGTCTGGAAGTAATGCAGGATGTTGCCGCGGGTGGCACCGAGTGCGCGGCGCACGCCGATGGTGCGGCGGCGCTGCCCGACCCAGAAGCTAGCCAGTCCGGCAATGCCCAGCGCGGTGACGATCAGCAGCGCCGCGATAACGCCCACCAGCATGCCGGCCATGGCGCGGTCGTCCTGAAAGTAGTCATGGCGTAGTTCATCATAGGTGCGCTGCTCCAGCACGATGCGGTTGGGATCGAGGCGGTTGAGCGCAGCCAGCGCGGATTTCAACACCTGCTCGCGATCCCCCGAGGTGGTGCGAATCACATAGCTTCCACCCTCCGTCGCGGTCAGCCGTATCGGAAACACGATGCTGTTCTGGGCACCCATCTGCAGCGAGTCCGGCCGTGCCAGCGGCGAGCTCACACCGACCACCTGCATCGGTATATCGTTGCCGAAGTAGATCATCTTGCCCAGCGCGTTCTGGTCTGGCCACAGGCGTGTGGCGACTGCCTGATCGATGATCACGGTGTGCGGCAGATTTTTCATATCGTCGCTGTGCAACGCGGGCAGCGCGGTTTTAAGGTCGACCAGCTCATCGGGCTGAAAATCGCGCCCCGAAATCAGCCGTAGACCCAGCGTCGCCAGTAGGTTCTGGCCGTAGTAGCTTGCCACCTCAAGCGATGTCTGCTGCTGTTGAGGGTGCAGCTTGATGCCGCTGTTGGACATGGAATAACCACTCAGCGGCAGCTGGTTTACCAGAGCTACCGCCTGCACCCCAGCGATCTGCCGCAGTGTCGCCAGATCGGTTTGCGCCTGCGCATAGGCATCCGGTCGATCGCCGATGTACGCAAACTTGATCTGCAGCAGTTCGTGGTCGGCGACGCCGCTTGGAATGTCCATACGTTGCAGGCGTTGATGGATCAAAAACACCGCGTTGCACACGATGGCGCACGTCAGCGCAATCTGCAAGATCAGCAGCAACGAAGTGATCTTGTGCCGGTGCAGGGTAGACAGAATCGGGCGGATATCCATATCAATGGCTCCTCAGTTGACGGGCGGGAGTGATCTGGCATGCGCGCCAGGCCGGCAGCGCGCCGGCCAGCAGACTGGCAACCACCGCCAGCACGAGCGTCATCATCAGCATCGCGCCATCGAGATGCGCCAGCGGCGCGTAATTCGCCGGCTGCTGTCGCACCAGCCACAGCCCGAGATACGCCAGAAGCAGGCCGCCAAGGCCACCCGCAAGCCCGATCACGGCGGACTCCACCAGCAGTTGCATGAACAGTGCACGCCGCGATGCGCCCAGCGCACGGCGCACGCCCAGTTCGACGGAGCGACGCAGGAACTTGGCCAGCATCAGGCCTACCGTATTGACCAGACACACGAGCAGGAAACCCAGCGCCAGCCAGTTCTGCAATTGCACGTCGCCGGGCACGACCTGCTCGTAGTCCAGCCACTGCATCAGATTGCGCAGGCGTACATTGGGCGAGCGCGGAAAGCGGCCCAGCGACTGCTGCTCCTGCGAGTAATGGATCAGAAACTGCCGGTACGCGTCGGCCTGGGCCGGCGTATTCAACTGCACCCAGAATTGCAGCCACACGCAAGGTGCCGTATGTGAGGGAGTGGCGCCGTCGCCACCATTGCCCCAACAATCGGCGCCGCCGAGATGCGCCAGATGCAGATCCTGCGAGGTGGACAACGGCAGGTAGATTCCTTCGTCCGCACCGTAACTCTTCAGGTTGAGATCGTAGAAATGCGGGTTCGGCCGCCAGTCACCCAGCACGCCGATGATGCGCAGGGCATGACCCTCCACGCGCAGCATGCGTCCGCTGCTGTCGCGACCACCGAACAGCTTGTCATTGAGCTTGCTGCTGATCACTACCACGGCTGCGCTAGCCGCATCCTCCGGCACGCCCCAGGCATGGCCGTACTGGAATGGCACACCGAACATGGGAAAGAAATCGGCGGTGATGTAGCGCGCGCTCTCGTAAAATGGATTGAGTGCGGACTGCGCTGGCTGGATAGCCACCGAACCGCCTGTCATCAGCGCCTGGCGATTCGCCCTCTTCGCCTGCAACAGGTTCATGCCATCGATCCAGGTAACTCGATCCGGCGGTTCGCCATGCGGTTGATAGTTACCCATATCGCGCGGGTCAACTTGTGGCGCGTACAACGCGCTGCTGCGCCCCGGCAACGGATCACCGGACAGCACGTGCAATACAGTCAGCGTGGTCATGCTGGCACCGATACCCAGCGCAATAGCCAGCACCATCAGCGCGGTGAGTACCTTGTTACGCCGGAGGCTACGCAAGGCAAGGTCAACGTAGTAGCCGAACATTCCTTTTCCCCTTCATTCACTTCCGCTTCTACAAATAAGCGTACGGACAACTCACACTTCCCATCACCGCAGACAGGAACAGCAAGGCGCGCATCACAGGACGCTCGCAACAGCCATCAAGTTCTCGCCTCGCAGCGATAAGCAGAAGCTTGATCCACCCGCAACCAGCTGGCAGCACATTTGGGGTGAATGGAGAGCTCGGCGTGGCAAGGGGGAACTACTGCCCCATGCGGACGAATAACGCTTCGCGATACCGCCGGCTGAGCCGGAGAATGCGGCCGTTGTTCAGATGGATTTCGTAGTCGCCCTTGAAGAGGGGGGTGAGTGATTCGATTGAGTTGATGTTCACCGCTGTCGACTTGTGAATCCGCACGAAGCGCTGTTCACCCAATTGGGAAAGCAGATCCTGCAGTGTCCTGCGTAACAGGTAGCTGCGCGCAGGTGTGTGCACGTGGACGTAGTTGTCGTCGGCTTCTAGCCATTCGATGGATGCAGCGTCGATCAGCTGTAGCCGTTCGCGATCCGGCACGAGCAAGCGCTCGCAAGAAGGAGCCCGTGCTCGTCCAATCGCCACCGCTGTAGCGCCGGACTCATGGCCGTGCAGCCGTTCGCGGACGCGCTGCAAGGTGCGCGCGAAACGATCCTGATCGTAAGGCTTGAGGAGATAATCGACCGCATTGAGATCAAACGCCTTCACCGCATGCTCGTCGAATGCGGTCACGAAGACGATCAGTGGCGCGCTCGATAGCTCGAGCTGCCCCACGACCTGGAGTCCCGACAACATAGGCATTTGTATGTCAAGAAAGGCAACGTCCGGGCGGAGCTGTTCGATACACTGCGCCGCAGACAATCCATCCTCAACCACCCCAACCACGTCCACGTCCGGTTGCTCCACCAGCCAACGTTCGAGCTTTTCGCGAGCCGGGGCCTCATCATCGGCGATGACGACGCGGATCATTGAATGATGCCCGTCAGCGGTATGGAGACTCGCGCGGCAACGCCGTCGTCCTCGTTACGGACCCGCAGGGACGCCGCATCGCCGTAGATGATGCTCAGCCGCTCCCGACAGTTGCGGAACCCCATCCCGTCATGATGCTCCGGTGCCAGCATGGAGCCGGAATTGCTCACGACGATTTCCAGCGAGCCGCTTTCGCGTCGGACGCTGATAATGATGCGTACGCGCGTCACCGTAGGCTCGACACCGTGTTTGAACACATTCTCAAGCAAGGGCTGCAGCAATAGTGCCGGAACGGGGATGTCGAGGAGCGTCTGATCGGTCTGCCAGCTCAGCGTCACGCGATCCCGAAACCGCTCGTGCATGATGCCCGCGTATAGCTCAAGCGTGCGAAGTTCTTCGGCGAGCGGCGTCATCTCATTCTCACTTGACCGAAGACTGATACGCAGCAGATCGCCAAGCGTTGCCACCAAACGGTCGGCTCGTGCTACGTCCGTATGCATCAGGGCAGAAACGGTATTGAGTGCATTGAACAAAAAATGCGGCCGCAGCTGACCCTGAAGCTGTGCAAGCTGCGCCTGGGCCAGCGCCTTCTGCGTTTGCAGCAAACGGTGCCGCTGGAGTTGCCACTGCCCATACGAATCGATACCAAACAGGATCCCGAGCCACAGTCCCGTAAAAATCGTCAGTTTGAAGCTCTCGTACACAACGACGAAGCCCCAGGTTGGGTGCTCGTAGATACGGCCCACGGCGGCATAGACGCCATGCCGTATCGAGTAAACCACCGTGATCCACGTGATGAAGACCAACGGCAACCAATGCAGGTAGCTAGCGAACCAGATCAAGGGCTTGTCCAGATACGGCGCATAGCGCTCGCGAACCCGGACGGCAAGCCACATCCATCCTGTTGAAACCAGTGCCGAACTCCCTTCCGACAGGACTGGCTCCCACCACCGGGTGAGCGGATCACGGAGCTGATCCTCGATGGAAACACCGATCATGAGCAGCCAGAATGCTGCCCACAACGCCCAAAACGTGACCAAGGTCTTCGGAGGAAACGTCGCGCCGTAGTCGGTGTGGACGCCTGCCGACAATGGGTGAGATAACACGTTCATGGTGATCGAGTGTAGCCGTGCCTGCGGCAACGGACGTTGCCTATGTGGCAAGCGGGACCTGAGAGGGGCAAAACGGCCATGGTCATGGCATTGAACGTCGCTTTGTCGGCACTTTGATGGCGCAGTCTCCTTTCCCCATCTCTAAGGTCAGTGGCTGCTTTGGTGGCGGAGCTGCTTCCGCTGGCAAGCTCCAGCGGCATTTCAGAGGCTACGCTGCTCCACGAACACGTACTCACGCTGGCCATCGCGCAAGGTCAGAGTGCGCTTTCCGTGCTGTTCTGCGGCGAGGAATTCGGTGTCCGACATATCCTCTCCCAAGGTGATGAAGGTCGTACTTCCATCGCCATTAGCGCGTGAGGCAACCATGCTATGCCATTCGTCAAAGTGAAAATCGATGTTCTTTCCTGACCGCGTCACCACGAGATTGCCGAGCGCGTCGTTGTGATACCGCGCCGCCAGGCGGTTGCCAGCCAAGCGATCGGCCGGAATCTGCAATGACTGGCGGAAGGCACGAACGTCGCTCTCGTTCCGCATAACCGCGGCCTGCAGTTGTCGATCGGCCTCAGGCTCTCCATCGAACACCTGTTCCATGAGCTTGCGCGCGAACGGGTCCATCAGCTCTCCGCCGGTATCGGAATTCGTCAAGATCACCGCACCGATGCCGTAATCCGGCAACCACATCATGTAGCTCTCATAACCTGGTCGGCCACCGCTGTGGTTCACCACAGTGACGCCCCAGTGTTTGTCGATTAGCAGACCCATGGCATATTGAATATCTTCGCTGACCAGCACATTTGGCGCGCGACGCTGCAGAAGATTTTCCTTCGATACCAGCTGATGACCGTTTGGCAAGACGCCATCAGCTAACTCCATCATTACGTACTGACTGAGGTCATGCGCAGTGGTCCAGAGTCCTCCTGCGGGTCGTCGTGCGCCGTAGCTTTGGGTATAGGTCATCGGGCTGACGACGAGCTTGCCGTCAACATCTTCGTCATGGGGTCGCGCGTAATTGCCCTGCATCGCCTTAGTGAAATCGAAGGTGCTGCGCGTCATGCCAAGCGGATCGAGTACCTTGCTTTGCATCGCGTCATTGTAGGCAGCTCCGGGTTCCTTGCCGGGTTCGGCGACGCTGCCGGCGATGAAGCCCGCTGCGGCTGGCAACACGTTGCTATATATAAAAACCTTGCCGAAGGGTGCGGTCGGCTGCATGGTGCCCAGGAACTGGATCAATGCGGCGGGCGTCATGCTCCAGTTGCGGAATTCCGAATCATAGTCCTGCGCCGGCATCCCCGTGCACTGGCAAGCAAGGTGCTTGATCTGAACTTCGCGCGTGACTCTGGCATCACCAAACTTGAAAGACGGATAGGCTTCAGTGACGGACTCGTCCCAACGCAATTTTTTCTCATCAACCAGTTCGGCCAACAACAGGGTGGTCAGCGCCTTGGTATCCGAAGCGGCGATGAACCTGGTGTCGGCATCTACAGGATCAGGCTTGCCCAATTCACGCACACCCAGGCCGCCAACGTAAACGATCTTGCCGTGATCGATAAGACTGAACGCTGCGCCAGGAATGCCCAGCTGCTTCATTCCACCAGCGACGAAATCCTTCATGACATGAATCACGTGCGCGTCGATCGGTCGTGCCGTCTTGCCAGCAAAACTCTCGCGCTTGTACCCATGTGGGTGCAGGCTTCCGAAGACAAGGACGATCGAACTCATCCGCTTTTCCCGCGTAGCCAAGCCCCCTTGATAGATCACGACCAACCAGCGGTTGTTTGCGCGTCTCGCGAAAGCCCTGGCCCTGACGATGCGCTTTTCGTTCGGCGACACTTTATATTCGAAATGCTGGATTTTCTCCCAACCATCACCAGGCCGGAGAGGCTCCGAAAGTTGCAAAGGTCGCTTGAAGCCCGGCTCGAACTCCTGCCATGCAGACGCTACGGCAGTGTCTGCATCCAACGCCTGGATATCCGTCACGGCGATCTGGAAATCCCCTTCGGGAGCACTCAGGACGATAAAGGAACCACGCGCAGCCATAGTCCAACCTGCCGGGACGGTAAACGTGGTGCCACCCCTGGTTGCACTTGGCGTATCGGTCGCCATGGTTTTCGGCTGATCACTGCCGGAAGCTGGCAAGTTCGCCGGGGTGGCACTCATCGCGAAAGCGTTCGATGCCAGCAACAACGGTATGCAACCGATGATTCTCTTGAACATCACCCACGCTGGCGTCTTGGCCATCCCCATCCCCCTTTGGCGTTCCCTGACAGCAGCATCCAGCCTAGCCGATCTTCGCAACAGTCGTTAGCGTCCTTCCAGCCTCCTCTCCGTCCGATCCACACCGTATCTGCCTCTGGGCGGCGGCTACCGGCCAAAGCACGGATGTTCGTAGACTTCATCGCAGAGATCTGTACTGACTGTGCCTACGAGAATAGGCGCGAATACTGGTTGGCAACCATCCCGTTTGACTCGCAACGGATGACCGAATTCTCGTCAATTTCGAAGCTGACGTCTCTTGAATCAGCTATGGGAAGCGGCATGTGAAAGACGATGGCTCAAGTACCAGGAAGGCGCACATTTCAGCATTGGAAAAGCATGTGCCTTAGCCGCTGAACTAGTATGTCTATACCTCGAGAGGAGAGTGCCTTTGCTGGCATATTTTTTTGTGCTGGTTGTGGCGCTGGTCGCGGGCTGCCTGAGTGGCGTTATCGGGACTGGATCATCGATCATGCTTCTGCCGGTGCTCGTGTTCGCTTATGGCCCCAAGGAAGCTGTCCCGATCATGGCCGTCGCGGCCGTAATGTCCAACGTGTCGCGTGTCGCGCTCTGGTGGCGTGACATGAATTGGCGGGCGTTCCTTGCCTATGCACTGCCAGGAGCGCCGGCAGCGGCGCTGGGTGCGCGTACTTTGTTGGCATTGCCAGCGCATGTTATCGAAGGCGCGTTGGGTGTTTTTTTCCTGGCTATGGTCCCTGCACGCTATCAGCTCGCCAGGATGGACGTCCGTATACGATTGTGGCAACTGGCTGTTGCGGGCGCTTTCATCGGGTTTCTAACCGGCCTGGTGCTCTCGACGGGGCCGCTCAGCGTTCCGGCATTCACGGCATATGGGTTACTGAAAGGGCCATTCCTTGCCACTGAGGCGGCCAGCTCCTTGGCGCTGTATAGCAGCAAGGTCTTTGCATTTCGTGAGCTAGGTGCATTGCCTGAAAGCGTGGTCCTCAAAGGTCTTATTGTTGGCTCATCGTTGATGGTCGGAGCCATTGCAGGAAAGGCCATCGTCTTGCGTATGAGTCCGAGCCACTTTCATCTCATCCTCGACGGGGTGATGATCGCTTCGGGGTTGTCTATGTTATGGGGCGCCTTCCATTAGTCCACTTCCCTAGGCGTCTCATCGTGCACGCATCAATCCGAGCAAATCTTGATCGACCAAAAACGCATAGCTGCATTTTCATACAGCCTTCGGTCGATAGCGGACGTTTCAGATCAGGCCAGGCGCCTTGAGGCCGAGAGCAGCCGCAATGACTTCGGTATATTTCAAGCCGGCTCCCGTGTTGAACAGTACGACGCGATGAGAGTCATCGAGAACGCCGGATTTGAGCAGCTGCGAATAGGCCGCCGTGGCGGCCGCTCCCTCGGGTGAAAGAAAGATACCCTCATTGGCGGCCCAGTCTTTCAGGGAGGAAAATATATCCTCGTCGGAAACGGCAACGGCCATGCCACCAGACGCGCGCAGAATGTCCAGAATGATGTAGTCGCCATAGGCTTTGGGCACGCGCAGACCTGACGCGGCCGTTTCCGGGTTTTGCCACATCTGGCTTGCGTCAGCACCTTCGTTGAATGCGCGCACGACGGGAGCGCATCCGGAAGACTGGATGGCAAACATGCGTGGGCGCTTGCCTGGCTTCACCCAGCCCAATTGCTCCAGTTCGTCGAAGGCCTTCCACATGCCGATAAGACCGACACCGCCGCCGGTGGGATAGAACACAGCGTCGGGGTATTCCCAGCCGAGCTGTTCGACCAGTTCATAACCCATGGTCTTCTTGCCTTCCACGCGAAAAGGCTCCTTTAGCGTGGAAATATCAAACCAGCCCTCTTGCTGCTTACGTTCGCCAACCATTCGCGCGCAATCAGAGATGACGCCATCGACGAGTGTCACCTTCGCACCGTATGCCGTGGCTTCCACATAGTTGGCGAGCGGCACGTCGCGTGGCATGAAGATGTGCGCCTCGATACCCGCCAGAGCGGCATAAGCCGCCAGCGCTCCTGCCGCGTTGCCTGCGGAAGGAACCGCCAACTTGCGCAAGCCGTAATGCCGCGCCATCGTCACTGCCAGCGCCAACCCGCGCGCCTTGAATGAGCCGGTGGGATTGGCACCCTCTTCTTTCAGGTAGACGCCGCGATGGCGCTTGCTGCGAAGCATGGGTGTCCACCCTTCACCCAGGGTCACCGGCTCCACGTCGGGAAGCACGGCGTGATACCGCCACATGCCACTCCACGGCAGCGAAGCCGCTTGACCCACAATATCGTTGGGCGAACTGCCATGCAGATGCGTAAGGTCGTACCTCACATAGAGCGCACCGGCCGGCTGGTCCGGACACTGCGTACAAAGCGTCTGCGGCGTGTCGGCCGATAGCCGTGCATGGCAGCGGGAGCATTCAAGATAGGCGATGGCAGGCATGGGAATTCGTCATGAGGTGGATGGAAAATCGCTACGGAACGGAAACCGAGAGCTCACGCAGAATCGCTCTGCGGTGGCGGTTCGGCGGCACCCTCCCAAGTGGCGACCACGGCAGCAGCGACGGAGTTGCCAACGATATTCGTGGCCGATCGCCCCATATCGAGGATGTGGTCAACGGCAAGCACAAGCGCTATGCCGCTTTCGGGAAGTTTGAAGTAGTGCAGCGTCACCGCGATAACGGCAATGGCAGCGCGGGGTACACCGGCGACGCCTTTGGTCGTCACGATGAGCAAGCCGAATAGCGCGACCTGCTGGGCCAGCGTCAATTCGATGCCATAGGCCTGCGCGATGAACAGAATCGCAAACGTGCAGTACATCATCGCCCCGTCCAGATTGAACGAATAGCCAAGCGGCAGCACAAAGCTTGCGATGCGCCGTGGAATACCAAAGTCGACCAGTTGCTCCAGCAGGCGTGGATAAGCGGCCTCCGAAGACGACGTAGCGAATGCCAGCAAGACGGTATGTCGGATACTGGAAATCAGACGAAGGCCGCGTGGCCCGACAGTCACCACAAGCGCGGCAATCAGCAGAGCCCACAGGATGCCAAGCGACAGATAGAAACCTGCCACGAACCGCGCATACGTGTCGACGATACCGATGCCATGAAGGCATATCGAGCTGGCCAGTGCAGCGAAGATCGCCAGTGGTGCGGTCTTCATCACATAGTCCGTCATCTTGAACATGATGGCGGCCAACTGCTCAACCAGCTCGACGAGCTTGGATGCCTTTTCCCTGAGCGCCGCCGCTGCCGTTCCGATAAAGATCGAGAAGACGACAATTTGCAGGATCTCGTTGTTGGCCATCGCTTCGACGATTGAACGCGGTATCAGGTGTGTCATGAAATCCGTCAAACCAAAGCTTTCCGCGTTGCTGCTGCTCACGGCCACTGGCGATACTTGCGCGTCCACGTGCAAATGCAGTGCTGCACCGGGTTGAAGCCAGTGCGCCATCACCAGGCCAACCATCAATGAAATGCACGACGCACCGAGAAACCACGCCATCGTCTTGATCCCGACGCGCCCGATCTCGGTGGCATTACCCATCCTGGCGATCGCCGACACCAGTGACGCGAATACCAGTGGCGCGATGACCATCTTGATGAGTCGAAGAAAAGCGTCGGTGATGATGGAGAGGTTCGCGGCAACCTCAAGCGCCTTCTCCGATGGCAGGGAACGGTTGCATAACCATCCGACGACAATACCCAGCACAGTAGCCGCAAGGATAAATACCGTGAACAGCCGTTGCCTGCCCAGCATCACCGGCGTGCAGCCATTCGGCTTGCATACCGCATGGAATGTCTCATCTCGCACCTGTTGACGATGACCATACTCCCGCTTTGTGATTCGAGGTTACCTCAGACATCCGCCAGGGTCTTCGAGTGACCTCGCATCATCGTTGCGATCACTCGCAGTTTCTGCGCGAGCCCTCAAACGGTGTCGCGTGGTGTGCGCGGCGTAATCATAAAAAGCAGGATTAGCACGACGGCCAGTACCAGATAAGCCCCCGTGAACTGCCAAACCAGTTGACGTGACACCTCATCCAGCGACCAGGGCAGATAGACACCGCCACTGAGCTGCACCGAATGAATGATGCCAAATAGGCTCAGTGCACTGCCAAGTAGCAGTATCCACGCGGCGCGCAAGGTCCGGCCATCGATCAGCGCCACCAGGAAGCTTGCCCAGATCATCGAGGTGATGATGAAACCATTACCGAGGATGGTAATCACCGCCAGTTCGGAAATACCGTGGCTATGGTCGGCGAACAGCACACCGAAGTGGTCGCTTGGCACATAGGTGGGATCGCTGAGCTTGATCGTCACCATGCGCGCAATGGCAGGAAAAAAGCTGAAGACCACCGCGGCCGTATAGCGGACCGGGGTCGCTTCGAATGCCTGCACGGTGATGCCAATCGCCACAAACACCAAAATCGGCGCCAGCACGGACAGAGGCAGCAGTTCGACCAGATTGGAGAGGTAGCCAAACACACCGCCAAGACCAATGACCAACCCGGTCAGCAAGGTGTAGCCGCTGCGAGCCCCCATCGCCTTGTAGGACGGCTGACCGATATACGGCGTGGTCTGCGCCACGCCACCGCAGAAACCCGCTACGAGGGTGGCCAATGCCTCCACCAGAAGGATGTCCCGCGTGCGGTAGTCATCACCCGCAGCACGTGCGCTTTCCGTGACGTTGATGCCGCCTACCACCATCAGCAGGCCGAACGGTAGGATCAACGGCAGATAAGGCGTGGCTGCCGCCAGGCCGTCGATCCATTGCAACGTCGGCAAGGGCAACGCAAAACGCCATTGCCAGGCGACTGGTGGGTGATAGCCACTGCCTAGCCAGCCCAGTGGGCCGAGCCCGTAATACAACAATGTAGCGACCACAAATGCCACCAGCACGCCGGGCAGCCCCAACGGCATGCGCGCCCGCGCTACCAGTGCGTACAACACTACGCCCAAGCCGGCAAAACCCACCACCGGCACCTTGAGTATCTCGACCAGCGGAAGAAAGCCCATCAGCACCAACGCGATACCCGCAATGGAACCGAGCAGACCCGCGCGCGGCACA
Source organism: Rhodanobacter sp. A1T4 (assembly GCF_014207185.1). Classification (GTDB taxonomy): domain Bacteria; phylum Pseudomonadota; class Gammaproteobacteria; order Xanthomonadales; family Rhodanobacteraceae; genus Rhodanobacter. The sequence goes on along the minus strand of NZ_JACHCP010000001.1, from coordinate 70,215 downwards.
TGCCGCTGCACCATACCGCCAAAGAACGACAGCACAAACTTGAGCACGCCCATGATGACCAGCGACGCCATGCCCAACTGCCAAGTGGCAATCGCTGCGGCATGTTCGTCCAGACCGCTCTGTTTGAAATGCAAAAAGGCCGGGCCAAGCACCAGCAACGCCATGCCGATGCTGGTGGGTGCATCCAGGCCCAGCGGCATGGCAGTGACATCGTCGCGGCCGGTCCGTTTAGCCAGCCGACGCGCCATCGCGGTGTAGGCGAGGTTACCCAACAGCACGCCGAACGTGGTGCCGGGAAACATACGCAGGAACACGATATCGGCAGGAAAGCCGAAGATGCCGATCAAAGCAGTGGCAAGGAAGGCCATGATCGACAAGTTGTCGACCACCAATCCAAGAAAGCCATTGAGATCACCAGGCGATAGCCAGCGTTGCGGGCGGTTCGTGCCCATGTCAGAACGACACCTCAGCTGGCTGCGTTACGCGCAGCACCGACTGGTCGCCAGTGCGCTGCTTCCACGCTGTGCGGATCGCCTCCACCTTCGCGCGATTGGCAGCGGTGTCCGGGTAGTCGACGACCAGCATTTTTGAGCGCAGCCGCTCCGGAACCGCCTGCCCCTTGCCCTGCCATTGGCCGTAGACATCGACGACGCTCAGCCCGTCCGGGAAACGCGGGGTCACCTCAGCATCGAGAAAGTCACGCCAGCGCTGCTCGCTGACACCGTTGACCGTATCACCGGCAACGCCGAGCCCGAAATACAACTTCGTATCCACCCAGCCCTGAGCCCGGGCTGGGTGGGCCGCGTCGCCCTGCAAGGTAGCCGACGTCGGAGCAACCGAGGCGATGCAACCAGACAGCAATGCGGCCACTAACACGAACGACGAAAAACGCAAATAACCCATGGCTATTTCCTCATGTCCATTTGGACATCTATACGTATAAATGGACAAAGATATTTCGATATCCCCAAAGTATTGACAAGATATCTTACGCAATGCAACAAATAACCACCGGCCGCGATGCGGACCGGGCCCACTGCCAGTTGTACCCCGGGGAACCAAGCTTGTCGAACATGACGGACAACATGCTTGCGAACCCACACGCGCCGCATGGCATCACCATGCGGCGATGTTGTCCGGGCTAAATCCTAGCCCACGCTCCATCCACAGTCTCCGCCTTCAGACTCATCCCATCCTGCGGCAGCCATAACGACCCGCGTGATGGATTGTTGCACCCATAAGGAACCAGTGTGGGACAACAAACGTTGGGTCCTGCTCACCCGCCAGGGCGTCACCACACGCGTCTTCGATTTTGGCGACGGTTACGTCTCGACGCAAACCTATGTACCGCGCTTCCAACTGGATGCCGAAGTCGAGTATCGGGCGATGGAGCAGGTCAGCTTTGCGCTGGGCGGCGACAACATCACCACCAGTACCCCACCCGCCCCGACAGCGACATCAACTATGGCGGCAACTTTCCGTACGACCTGATCTCGCCGATCGGCAGCAATGGCGCGTACTGGTACGGACGAGTGCGCTACACGTTTTAAGCGAGGCAGCACCGTACTCCCGCAGGCCACCACCATCTGATTGATCGCCTCTCAGATCCTGAGCCGATCTACGGTGGAGAAATCGGCGGCCTGGCAATGGTGCTTGCAATGCGTGCGCAGGAACTTTGCGAGCGATGGGACGGTCCATCCAAAGCCTGTACCAAGGGAAGGTCGACCGTGAAAGTAGGATGGGGGAAGTCCAGCAGCTTGCACGAGTCGAGTTACCGGATCGCAGTGCTGGTCGTGGTGATCAGTTGCCATCTTGGTTTGTTGATACTGTTGCTGCGGCCAGCAATCTTCTATCGGGATACGACTCCGGTCGAAAGAAACAACCCGTTGGTACTCAAGCTGCGTTTCTTCCAGTCGCCGCGGCCGTCTTCACCGCATCTTGTATCACCGGTACTCCATCTGATCGCTGCGGCAGTGCACATTCATACAGCACAATCGGGGAGGCCATCCAAGCCGCTAGCAGTTCAACAAGCCGCGCACCTTGACGCACAGTCATCTGAAACGCATCTAACCAACTCACCAACCACACCAAACCTGGACACGAGCAATGAAGGCTCCACCAGCGACGGAGGCTTTCAGGAGCGGCTACGCAATGCCCAGCACTCTTATGCGGTTCACGGGCTGCCCGGATCAGATACGCCCTCTGCACCTGGCATCCATCTGATCGATCCAATGAGCCAAGGTATAGGTGCGGTAATGCGCAAGACACAACGCGCTTTTGGCATTAAAGATTGTCACTGTATTGATGTCGATGTGTGGCGCAGTCTCACTCCACAGGAGTTGAACGCACGACATATCTCGCCTGATGACGTCGACAAAGTTGACGAAAAATATGACTGCAATAGACCGCCAGGGCTGAGCTTCTAGTCTCGCGAAACCATGGATGATTCACCGTCATCTTGCGGCCCGTACGCACTGCGCGGAAAGCGTTTGATTTCTTAAGCAGGTCGCCTCAAGTTAGAAATCTTTTCAATCGGTAACGTCCGGCTTGGTGAAAGCAGACATTATGAAATTGTGGTTTGACCGTCTTTGATGGAGTGACCACCAACGACCATCAAGGATAAACATTTTAGCTAGGTGACCCCGGTCAACGATGGATAGTTGCCGCTCAATGCGCCATCAATCACGGCGACCTGCAATGATTTCCTGAAGAAATCGGATGACCGCATAGTGAGCGCCATCTCGCACGAGCTCAGCTGCTGTTTTATTACCCAGCTCATGAATTTTCGCAGTCCTGAACCAGTCAAGGGTGTGCGCCTCGTTGGCGTCTATTCGAGACGCCCAACGCAGTACCGTTGCAGCCGCGACACACGGAGAAACCGAATGGCTTAATGGAACTAATATCATGACCTGTGCACGATTGATGGCAGAGTGTGGTTGCAATGCTTGCGACTGACTGGCCAATGTCAGCGCCGCGAACTGATGAGAGATGTCATGCTTGAGCACTTCGCCTGATTTGCGCGAGTCCACCCGGATGCATCTTCAGCGATCTGGATAGCCAGCTTGCCGACGGCGCGTTGCTCAGCTCTTGCCAGCTCGGGATAGCCGCCCGGTGCCGTTTCGTTGAACTGACCGCGGCAGATCAAGTGCACGTGATTCACGTCATCCGCATAACCCAGACTCCAGTCCGCATCGAGTTGGACCGTCTGTCCCGGCCATGCGTCGAAGCGATGGACCTGCAACTTTATTCTCAGCACGGGCGTGTTTATCGGCTGCGGGAGTCCGGCGATATCCAGGGTGCCAAGACGCTGCACCAATTGTGCGGACAGCGCGGCGCGTAGTTCGTCGCTCAGCGGTGCAGCCCATCGCTCACCATCGAGTACTGCAATGCCACTGTCGCCTTGTCGCGCCACCCATTGCGGTTGATCGAGCTGGGCGGGGACACCGATCGGGAGGACATCGATCAGGAACGAGGCAGGTGGCAAAGCAGGGCTTGTTGTAGTCACCGGCTCAAGCAGTGTGTAGTAGTGCACCGGTGCAGAAGCGCAAGCCGTCAGGCCGAAGGTGAGTACGATCACGCAATGACGAATGGAGAGATTCATCGCGGGAACTCTTGTGGTGCAGAGACAGAGCGAGAGCCGGATGTAACCGGTGGCGCGTCATCTGGACTGCCACGCAGCAGGGCTTCGGGATGACGGCTCAGCAGATCGGTCAGCACACGCAGCGAACGAGCCGTTCGTTGAACCTCCTGCAGCGTCTGGCCCAAGTTCTGTTGCAACGGCGCATCGCTGGCCAGCACGCCTTGCACCACACCGAACGTTTGCCTGGCTTGCTGCAGAGTCTGTGTTGTCGCTGGCAGCAGTTGGACGTTGACCTGCTTGAGGGTCTGATCCAGATCCACCAGGGTGGTGTTGAGATTGTTGCCGATCGCTTCGAGCGGCATTTTGTCGATCTTGCCCACGATGGAGGCGACCTGTTCCTGCAACCGGTCAAAGCCACCATCCACGGTAGGCACGGCGAGAGGGCGTGCATCGACGTCGAATGTGACCGGCGTGGCATTCGGCATGAAATCAAGCGACACGTAGAGTTGTCCGGTCAACAGGTTGTCGGAACGTACCTGCGCGCGCAGACCGTGTTCGACCATTCCTCGCAAAAACTGGGCGGCTTGTCGTTGCGGGTCGCCATCGGGTTTTGGCAGCTTGTTCAGTACGCTCCCCATTCTTTGGGCGTAGACCTCGATGCCGACGACGGAAAAAAAGCGATGTCCGATCGGGTCATAGTCCAGATCGATCGCGACCACCCGTCCGATATCCAAACCGGAAAACTCCACCGACGCGCCGACCGACAGGCCGTGCAGCGATTTCTCGAAGCGCAGCTGGATATACCGCGCCGGTCCGTCGGGCGGCGCCATCGCACTTTGCTGATCCTTCGCCAAGTCGTAGGCCGTGATGGCCGGAGCGCCCACATCGTCGGGCGGCGTGGCAAAAGCGATGCCACCAGCGATGAGGGTGGTCAGTGACTGTGTACTGAGTTTGAGTCCTTTGGTGTCGAGGGAAACATCGACCCCGCTCGCATTCCAGAAACGTGTGCCAGCCGTGACAAAGCGGTCATACGGCGCATCGATGAAGATCTGCACACTGACGTGCTTCCCATCCGGATCAAGCTGGGAATACGCCACATGTCCCACCTGGATGCGTCGGTAATAGACCGGCGAACCGATGTATAACGAGCCCAGATCATCGGTATGCAGTACAAAACTTCTGCCGGGTGCTCCGTTGATGACCGTTGGCGGTGTTTCCAGGCCAGCAAATGCCTTGTTCGACTGGCTGGACTTGCCCTTGTCCACACCGATGTAGGCACCCGAGAGCAGCGTGTCGATACCCGACACACCATTGAGGCAAATGCGTGGGCGCACCACCCAGAAACGCGTATCTGCGCGAGCCAGACTCTCGGCACTCTTCAGCAGCGCAACGGTGGCGATCACCTGCGAGCCATCGTCGCTCAAAGTAATCGAAGACACCGTGCCGACCGTGACGTCCTTGTACTTGACGGGAGTCTTGTCGACTTCCAGTCCCACCGCAGTCTGGAACGTGATGGTGATGACTGGGCCAGCCGAGAGCCACGCCTGGACCAGCATCGACAGACCGATCAGCGCGGCAACCAGCGGCACCAGCCAGACCAGCGACAATCGCCGGCCACTTCGAGCCACCACTGGATAACCAGGTTCGGTCATCCGTTCAAAGGTCTCATTCATGCGTTGCCATGCCGTCCCAGATCAAGCGGGGGTCAAAATTTAGGGCCGATAGCATCGTCAGGATCACCATCGCGCCGAAGAAGAAGATGCCGATGCGCGGTTCGATGTCGCCCAGAGCCTGGAACTTGACCAGGGCGGCGACCGTAGCCACCACCAGCACATCGAGCATCGACCAGTAACCGACCAGCTCGATCAGGCGATAGAGTCGGGCACGTTCGCGCATGGCCCAGCGGCTGTGCCGTTGAGAGGTCACCAGCAGCAGGCCAAGGATCAGAAACTTGGTGCACGGCACGACGACGCTTGCGACGAAAATCACCAAGGCAATGCCATACGAGCCATCTTTCCAAAAGGAGATGACACCCTGCAGGATCGTGTTGTCGCTACTGCTGCCGAGCAGACCGGTGTACATCACCGGTAGCGCGTTGGCCGGAATGTAGAAAACCATGCCTGCAAGCAGGAAGGCCCAGGCCCGCCCGATGCTGTCAGGACGGCGGCGACGCAAAGTCGTATGGCAGCATGGACAACGCGCATGCCCCCTTTCGCCAAGCCGGTCCTTGCAGACCAGCCCGCAGACATGGCAACCGATCACACCTAGTTGACGCGCACGCAGGCGTCCACTCATACCCCCTGCCTGCCGCGTAGAGGGTGATTGTCGGTTATGCCCCACAGCCAGTGGATGTCGCGACTGGCGATGAGCGTTATCAGCACCATCAGTCCTGCCGTAGCCCAGACGCCATCGCCCGGCGTCACCTGCACGACATTCGATAATTTGATGATCGATATCAGGATGCCCAGCATGGCAACCTCAACCATGCTCCACGGCCGCAACGTGGCAAGCACCTTCATGGCCATTGCGAAGCCAGGAGCCCGGTGCCCGGCCCGCGCGAAGGCCAGCACCCAGCCAAGCAGCAGTATCTGCAAACCAGGCACGACAATGACCGACAGCGCAGCCGGCACAGCGATGGGAGCCGCCGCACCATGCCCCAGCGCCGCGACGGACTGCCAGAGCGTGACTTCATTATGTTGTCCGTGCAGGCTGATGCGGATCACGGGACAGACGTTCGCCATGACGAGTGCGATGGCAGCAGTGACAGTGAGGGCCAACCAGCCATCGACGTTCATGCGATTGGCGCGATAGAGGGTGGCCGCGCAGTCCACACAGCGCGCCGCATCGCCCGATTCCAGGGAGACGCGCCGGTATACGGTGTCGCAATGCTCGCAGACAATGAGATGTGGAAAGGTTTTCATGACATGAAAGACCTGATGGCCCGGCTATCGGCTTGGCCGCGTCGATGACAGAAGATCGCATCGATGCGCTTCTGAGCGCATCGAACGAACAGAGCTAATTACGTCAATTCAATCGTGCGACCAGGTCTTCTGCACCTTTCTTTATTCCGGTCTTTGATGCACTCATTGCCCCAAAGGTGGCTTTTACATTCATGGCATTGGGATATTGCTTTGCCACATAGGCGCTGAGAAGCTGATTGGTGGACGCATCATAGATTTCGACGGCATAGCTGACGGAACCTGACAGCATTCCCTCTTTACCGCGGATGGACTGCACTGCGTTATACGGCCCACCGGCAAGATCAAACTTCGTCACCGTACCCATAAACTGCTTGGTGGGTTTTGCACCCGTCAGCGTCAGCTTCACAAGCAAGGTACGCGCATTCGGCTGGCTCGCCGCGGAGAATCTTTCCTTCAGCGCTTCTGTAAATTGCGCGCGCATATATTCAGCCAGCTCTTGTTTTTGATCTTCGGACACGTTCTCGAACTGACTATCCGCGCCGCTATAAACGACGACGGGCTCGACGATGGCATTGGAGTATTTCCGCCAGTTCGCTCCAGAGGAATAGTTGTAAGGCACGCGCCCGGAACTGTCGTTCGCATTCGGCTGCAATTGTGTTGATGACTCGAGTCCGGTGTATCGAACCGGTTGAGTTCCAGCGCAAGCCGCCAGCGCAACGCAAGCGGCCAGCAAAGCCACTTGATACCCCATTGATGAAACTTTCATTTGATGACTCCGATGGAAAATTAGGTATTCAGCTGGCAAGTGAAGAGCTAGACATCGCGAACAAGTGGCTGGCTTGCACAACGCCGGCCATAAAATAAACCGTACTGTACTGTACACTTTAGAGATAGTGTTTTGCTTCTGTCAAGAAAAATGTACAGTTGGGTTCACTTACGGAGGCCGAATGAAAGTTCGTACAGAAGCGAAGCGCGAAGCCATCATCGAAACGGCGGCGACGTTGTTTCAGGAATTTGGTTACGAAGGCGCGTCCATGAACGAGCTGGCGAAGCGGCTTGGCGGTTCAAAGGCAACGCTCTATGGGTACTTTCCGTCGAAGGAGGTACTGTTCGGTGCAGTGGTCCGATCGTTTGCTACCCAGCATCTTTCGGAAGCCGCGCGGGCATTGCCGGCAACCGCCAATGACAAAACGGAACTCAAGTCCGTGCTGTTGCGCTTTGCCCAGGGAATCCTCCATGTACTGACGAATGACGCCAAGGCAGTCGCCATCAACCGGATGGTCGTCGCCGAGGCAGGCCGATCCGAAGTTGGGGAACTGTTTCACGATGCGGGCCCAAGCGAGTGCATGACGGCGCTCGCCAAGTTGCTGGGTGCATCGATGAATCATGGCCTGCTACGCCGCAGCGACCCACGCGTGAACGCACTCCAGCTCATGTCGCTGATCACTGCCGAGGTGAACAAGCGGATGTATCAGCGCGAACCACCTCCGATAGCACTTCCGGCAATTCGGCGAATCGCCAAACGCGCTGTTGAAATGTTCCTGGCAGGCACCGCACTGAGTTGACCTGGCCGTAGGGACGATGCCCTGCGGCAACGCAGAGATTCATGGGTGTCGCTTACAGACTGTTCGCATCGAATTGAAACGAACATGTCCAGAAGGCTGTAATCATGCTTGGTAGAGCGTCCAACGATCTCGGTAGTTCGCGGGCTTACAGCCATGCCCTGCCCTACTTCCTACCCGTATCAAAGTACAACAGCGTCATGCCCTCGCCCGGCAAAGTCTGTCGGCCACTCATGGTGGCGATACCATTGGTAGAGCAGCGGAAAATCCAGGCCATCACCCAGGGCGCCTTGCCATCTTGCAGGGCAAGCAGGCAGCGGACTTCGCCGAACAGCGGCTGCAGGGTCAGCGGATGTTTGCCGATGGGTACCTGGCGGAATTTGTTCTGTACGATCCACTGACGTGGCATCGGCAACGCCTGCAGTTCGGCGCTGGTGGGATTCAGCAGCAGGCCATTGCCGGAATGGCCGCTGACGGATTTGGCCACCCACCTTTCGGGCTCGTTCCACTGTGTAGCGCGCAGCGCATCGTCTTCCACCCAGTGGCAGGCTTCGTGCGCGGCCAGCGACAGATCAGCGAGGCTTCCTTTGTGCACGCCGTCGTACCAGGCCGGATGGCTGTGCCAGTTGAGCTTGTGGGCGGCGCGCATTTTCGCTTCGGCCAGCACGCGGTCGGCGGCAGAGAGATCGGAAAAGATCAGCCGGTTCCACACATGCGTATAACGCTTTGAGTGATCGGGACTGCATAGATAGCCATCGTCGACGACAACGTCGCGCCAATCGTGCACTTCCACATTCCACCAGTGGCGTGCGCCGTCGAGATCCGGCCAGCTGAGACCATCGCGTGGGTGATCTTCGATCAATACGGTGTTGGCGTGTGGGGCGAGCCATTGCCGCGAATGATCAATCCACGAGGTATCGCGTGGCAATGGATCGTGCGGAAGCAGATGGACGTCCAAACCATGAACCCGACGCTGCGCCAGATGCATGGTGTGGAAAGTGGGCAGCATCGAAGTAAAGGCCTGGATTTCCACCCACGCCAGATCGAATGGCTGAGAGGGATGTTCCGTGAACGCCATATCCAGCGCCAGCACATCCGCCCGCGCGCCCGGCCATGCAACACGATCAGGGTGCAGGTGCGGTTTCAAGGCGTTGACCAGATGCTGGATCTTGATATCCAACGCGTTACGCAACGCCGCATTGCCGACCGCATAGTGGTCGGATAACAGGCTTTGCGGGAGATGTGGCGCGCATGTATCCGATAGCGCGCGTGCAAAGCGTTCGGCGCCGATGAATTCAAGCCGAACCTGTGGAGAAACGCTCATCAACACACCTCCACGCGCTGTGGAACGACGATGTCGTCGCCAACCAGAGCAGCCATCCATTCCAAGGTGGCATGCCAGTCAGCCTGCCGATGGGCCTGCTGACGCAGCACATCGGCAAAGGTGCCCTGGATCAACGCATCGGCAAGTTGTCGTTCCCAGTACGTGCGCTCGGTGGCATCTTTGGCACGCGGAGCGATGCGTGACCACCAACGCTCGAAGTGCTCTGGTGTGCTGGAAACACTGTCACGGCTCCAGTCAATCCACTCCGTGTGCAAGCCGTGGCGACGCGCGCGCCACTTGTTTTCTTCGATGCATGCACGTGACCACACCGGACCCTGTCTGTCGGCCTGCAACTCCAGCAGCAGCGTTTCGGCCTCCCATTTCAACAAGGTCACAATCAGGCCAATACGTGCCAGGTCTGGATGTGTATCCATGACGCGCACTTCGAGCGTGCCATAGCGATGATGCAAGCGGATGTCCTGCCACAGCCCCTGATCTTCAGCGAGGCAGCCGACCTTGCGCAGCCGGTCCACATGCGTCTGATAATCCTGTTCGCTTTCCCACACATCCGGCGTACCCATCCGCGGATAGCGATCCAGCAGGCTGTGCCGCCACGAATGCAGGCCGGTATCGCGGCCTTCAAAAAATGGCGAACTGGCCGACAACGCAAGTACCTCTGGAAGTACATGCCGCAACCGATTCATGATGGCCATGCGCGGTGCACCAATAGCAAAACCCAGGTGTAGGTGCATGCCAAAGCTCAGCGCGCTGCGAGACACATCGCGGTACTCGTCGATCAGCCGCGCGTAGTGCGGGAAGTCCGTCCCTTCGTGTAGCGGCTGCTGTTGCCACGCCGACGTAGGATGAATACCGGCGATCAGAATGCGCTGCCCCTGCGATGCGGCCCTGCGCCGTGCCTGCCCGCGCAGCAGACGAACCGCGGAAAGCAGCTCCGGCACGGTTCGGCAAATGCGCGTCTTGGTTTCGATAACACATCGATGGATTTCCTTATCCATCAAGCCCTCGGGAATATTCGCCTCCGCAAAATCCAACGAAAAATCATGTGCGACCAGTTGTCCCTGGTCGTCGATTATCTGGATTTCCTCTTCCACACCCAACGTGATCATGGTTCCACTCCTTTCCATAACCCCATTCGTGAATTCGAAGGGGGGACAAACACAGTTAAACAGCCAGACATGACTATGCGGCGGAATCTGCAAGCTCCGATGTCGATTGGTGCGCGTCGCGAGGTTTTAGCCCGCGGGGCCAAATAGGGGAGCCCGGGCACCATCGGGGCTTCAATCGTACGCAGGTCAGGCGTACTGGATAAACGTATACGGCGCCTTATACAGGCGAGAGGCTTTGTCTACGCCGCAGCACTGCGCGTAAAGGAGACTCGATGAACCTTGCCTTCAACCGGCTTCGGGATGCAGTCGCGACCACGCGATTAAAAGCATGCCTGCGCTCACCGTCCAGGCCAGCATGGCAAAACCGAGCGTCGCGACCAGCCCGACCCGTGTGCATAACAAATAGACGGCGAACAGATAGACGGCATATGGAATCAACGACCACAACCCGAATAGCGCCGTTGTCTTTAGCGCCACCATCGACCGCTCCGACCCAACGATGTAATGCGCCAATAGCGCAAACGTCGGAAACAGCGGAACCATGCCGGCAATGTAGAAACTCTTCGACTTGGACAGCAACGCGATTACGAGAACCGCAAGTGCGCCGAGCAGACATTTAAAGAACAGGGCGATCATTGGTGTTTAAGCCCCGACGAAAGAGCCTTCAGATAATCACTGCTCTGAGGAGTGTCTTGTGTCAACGCGATCGCCACCGAGATTAAGTGACTGCAAGAAAGCTTGATACAAGTCTAGTGCTTAAGTCGCCCCATCATATAGCTCGGCCGACGAAGTGCCATGGGCAGACCATAAACCAAGTCACACTCGACGAACTGAAGCCACGTCAGACATCTCGACGACGTCAGGCTGGTGGCATGGCGCCGCCTTCCTTCAATGCTCGGAGGGCGTTTCGTTCAACAACTGCTGCAGCTTCAGGTACACGCCGTTGCTCCAGCCGAATCCGATGACATTGTCCTTGTAGCCTGCGCTGATTTTTACGTCGGCGTTGCCGCTGACCATGTTGTATTTCTCGCGGATGGTGCCATCGTCGGCGAGGCTGCGATCGATGGTGCCGGTAAACTCGCGGGCAATGCGGCGCGCATCGTCGTGAAAGCCATAGGCATCGAGGCCGGCAATGGCGAGCCAGTTGGTTGGCGCCCAGCCGAACGGCGCATCCCACTGCGCGCCGCTGCTCTGGTCGCTGATCTGCAGCCCACCCTTACGTTCGAAGATGCCCAGGTTTCCTCGTAGTGCCTTTGCCTGCAGCTGCGAGGCCACACCGGCCCAGAGCGGATAATAGGTCGAGACAAAGTGGTAGTCCGATGGCTTACCGGTAACCACGTCGTAATCCATGTACATGCCCTTGTCGGCGCGCCACAGGTATTTGTCGATCGCCGCTTTACGGACAACGGCCGCCGCAGTCCAGCGCTTTGCGTCGACATCGTTTCCGAGCTGCGCGGCGAAATCATGTAGGTCGCGCTCGTAGCCATACAGCAGGCTGTTGAGATCGACAGTGGCGTACTGATGGGTGGAACCGCCGAACGGACCGACGCGGAAGGTGGTGTCGAAACCCGACTCGCGCATCGCACGATCGCCGAGGTAGTAGTCAGCGCTGAGGCGATAACCGTTGACCCACGCACCGGCGCACACCTTGGATGCACGCACATCGCAGCTGGTGACTTTCAGACGCATGGCTTCCGCATCGTCAGGATGCTCGGAGGCTTTGACCAGATAGCCGGGATCATCCGATGGATGCGCGATCAGCCACGCGATCACGCCGCGCAAGTAGTCGCTGTCCTGCATCTCCAGCACGGGTGCCGAGCCACCGTAGTCGTAATAGCGGGCCAGGCCGGTATCGCCGGCGAGATGCTCCTTGCGTGTCCAGGTCGAGTAGTCGCGCACCGCCAATGGATACGCCTGCGCCAGCCAGGCGCGCGCTTCGGCCTTGTCCTTGAAGCTGGCCGGATCATCCAGCACCGCGCGAATCATCGCGCCGAGGAATGGCGGCTGCGAGCGCGTGAGATAGTAGGTCCGGTTGGCGTTGAGTACCGCACCGTAGTGCTGCACCTCGAACAGTGCGTTGTCGACCATGTCGCGTGCCATCGCATCGCGATGATCGGCGATCAGGCCAAGCACGATGAAGTAGCTGTCCCAGCCATACATCTCGTTGAAAAAGCCACCAGGCACGACATAGGGGTGCGGCAGATAGAGCAGACCCTGTTTGGAGAGCGCCGCGGGCGAAAAGTCACCCAGCTTGCCAATCACCTGCGGTAACACGCGCACATCGACGTTGCAGTGTTTCACTACGCCGGCGAGTCCAGGCGGCGTTGGCATATCTGCAGGCAGATACAGCACCGGATGCGTGGTCACCTTGCTCTCGCGCAACGCCGAACAATCGTCCATCGCACGTGTGAGCGTGTCCCAGGCGTGGTCGATATAGGCGCGCGTTTTCTGTGGATCGGGCTGTGCTGCCGATGCGTTGGTAGCGAGCAGCATCGCGGCAAAGGCCAGTGCATACCGGAACAGTGTTCTCATAGACAGCAACTCGGTGTTGAACGAATGCGTTGAAGCACAATCGGGGCAGTATGACGGTGGTTGCCTCAAGGTGTCGCGTCACATCGGTGCCAGACGAAGGCTTTGATTTCGCCAGAACGATCGGCTAAGAAGAGTCGGCGCGATGCATTCTGCAGAAGCAGCGGCTGGTTTTTTAATCACATTCGGGGATCGATCCATGCAACGACGGCAATTTCTGCGCAACGCCGGTGCAACGCTGGCGGTGGCGTCAACGGCAGGACTGGTGGCCTGCGCGCGGCAGCCCCTGGCCCCCACATCGAAAGCGGGAACCCTCGTTTCGCCACCGATCGCGGGCACGCCGGGCATGGTCGAGCTGGCACCGATCCGGGCGCAGACCGACCGGATCACCGGCGTGTACGTTTGCACGCGACCGTTCCGCGCCGCCGGGCCGCGCATCGAAACGCAAAGGTTGGGCGAGAAAACTATCGTGCACAACTACGGGCACGGCGGCAGCGGCTGGTCGCTGTCGTGGGGATCGAGCATGCTGGCCCTGCGTATGGCACAGGACACCGGCGTGCATAAACTCGGCGTCATCGGTTGCGGCGCACTCGGCCTTACCTCGGCATTGCTGGCCCAGCGTGCCGGCATGTCGGTGTGCATTTACGCCAAGGCACTGCCACCGGACGTTTACTCGATGCGTGCTTCCGGACTATGGACGCCCGACTCGCGCATCTGCGACGCCCAACACGCACCGGATTTTGGCGCACGCTGGGAAACGATGGCGCGCACGTCTTACGGCATGTATCAAACCTTGCTGGGTTTGCCCGGCCGACCAATCGAATGGATCGACGGTTACTCGCTATCGGATACGCCATTCAATCAGCCGCAGCCGCCGGAGGTATCCGACGAGCCGGACTACGGCGAGTTCCGCGATCGCGTGCGCGATCTCACACCGCGCACGATCGACATGCCTGCCGGAAGCCATCCGTTTCACCAGCCGTACGTGCATCGCTATACAACCATGATGTTCAACATCAGCACCTATGCACGCATGCTGATGACCGACTTCCTGACCGCCGGTGGCAAGATCGAGGTGCGCGAGTTCGACCATCCGCACGAGCTGCTGAAATTGCCCGAGCGAACGCTGATCAATGCCACCGGCTATGGCGCCAGGGCCTTGTTCAATGACAACTCGATCATTCCCGTGCGCGGACAGACGGCACGGCTGATTCCGCAGCCCGAGGTCACTTATGGCATAAGCAGCGAGCACATCAGCATGGTGCCGCGCAGCGATGGCCTGCTGGTGCAGGCGTTTGGCGATACCGGCAACTTCAACAATAGCGACGTAACACCGAATCGCGCCGTGTCGGAAGCCGCCGTGCTGCAGCTGGCGAGCCTGGTCTCGCGCACACGCAAAAGCTGAAGGCCCTTGATTCAAGCACGCCACGCCGCGCCCGATCACTTGTCGATCGCGGGCACCAAAGCCGCTATTTTCTTATCCTGCTGAACCACGGCAGCAGCAGCGCGCCGAACAAGACGCCGAAGTCGTAACAGCAGACAGGCCGCCTGACTCGGTCGCCCTGCACCTCAGCGCGAAGTCACCGGTGTGATGACCTGCAGAGCACGAATATCCGCATCGTCCAGATGCTCGGCCTTCCAGACCATCGCCCGGTGGATACGGTTCCAACCGCTGGGATGGTCGAAGAACACGAATTCCTCGATCGGGCCGGGATGCATCTTTCGATATTCGGACAGTTGCACCGCCGCTTCGGCAAAGCCATCCGGCTGACGCGCGGCATTGATGCCAAATGCATCGGCTTCCGCCTCGGCACTGCGGGTGATCGTGTTGGTCACCGGCGTCAGCACGAAAACGAAAATCGTGAACAGCGCCGCGAACAGCGGCAAGCCGGCCACATCACCCGGATCGCGTATGTCCCAGCCTGTACCCCAGCGTCGCATGACCCAGCCAAAGCTCCAGTACACGAACGCAAAGCCGATCACGATGATGACGGCAAAAAACACCAGACCCTTATAAACATGATTGAGCACGTAATGGCCCATTTCGTGGCCGAGCACGGCCTTGATCTCCGCCGGCGTGCTGCGGTTCATCAGGTTGTCGTTGAGACTGATACGGGTGGTCCCGAACATGCCGCTGACATTGGCACTGATGCGCTTGCTTTGCTTCGACGCATCGAACTCGTAGACGTTGGTGGCTGGAATGCCGTTGGCGCGGGCCATCGACAGAATCTGTGATTTGAGCTGGCTATCCGGCAACGATGTGTAGGTGTTGAACACGGGCGCGATGTACACCGGCGCGATGGTGCCGACAAACATCATGAACACGATGGCCACCAGCGAACCCCAAAGCCACCATGTGCGCGTTGCCTTGCGGATCACCGCGTAAACGATCACCAGCGCCACCGTACCGAGAATCAGCGCCACGATCAGACCCTTCACCTGATCGCCAGACCACTGCGCAAAATCCTGGGTAGACAGGCCGTACTTGTGTTCACGCACGTAGTCTTCGTAGAAATTCCATGGCAGCGTCAGCAGGCTCGTCAGCACGATGTACTGGATTGCATAGATGGCCGTCTGCAGCCAGCGAAAGCGCGTGATGCGCTCGGCCAGGTTGCGCATGCGCACCGATAACTGCGTACCCAGCAACAACCACGCCACACCCAACGCCCACAGGCAATCCCACAGCACCAACCAGTAGCCGCCCTCGAAATACGCATCGGAATTCGCCCGCGCCTCCGGCGATAGCTGCGACATGTAAGTGTTGGTAGCTTCGTCGACATCGAAATGCGGTGAGGTGGCAAGCGCTGACGTTGTTGCGGTCACCGGCGTGCTGTCAGCGGCCGGTGCCGAAAAGACAGAAGTGACGCCAAATACCAGGACAACTGCCAACAGCATCGCTAGAAAAGATTTCATGGACGACTCCCCGCGCCTGAAGTCTCACAAACGTACTGGAAGCACCCGAAGTGCGCCAGCGCTACCAAGGCTTGGGCTGCCTGCCAGCTAATGCGGCATTGACTGGACTTGCTGCCGTGAGGGAATCTCAACGCTGGCGTAAGACCAAGGGCGTCAGCTTTAGCACTACGAAAGGTAACTTTCCCCGTGCACCGACGAAGAACAAAGGTAACGACACGCATCACTGCACTCATCCTATCCGCCGTGTCGGCTGGAGTCCGCCATGAACACATTCATTCAATTACCCGCCAAACTCCTGCTCGGCGTGTTTGCGCTGATTGCCTTCAACGAAATCGGCTACGCACAGGATCATCCCGCGCCCGCACCGCTTGTGGTGGTTGAACTATTCCAGAGCCAGGGCTGTTCGTCGTGCCCACCGGCCGAAGCCAACCTCAACGCCATCGCGGGGCAAGCAAACATTCTCGCGCTATCGTTTGCTGTCACTTATTGGGACAACCTCGGTTGGAAAGACACCTTCGCCAGCGAAGCGTTTACCGACCGGCAATACGACTACTCGCACTACCAGAAACAGAATGGCGTCTACACCCCGCAGGTCGTGGTGAATGGACAACAAGATCTCGTCGGCACGGACCGCGCACAACTCAATCAGGTGATCGCACAGGCGCATACGCAAGGACCTTCCCTGTCATGGGAGAACGGCCAACTGCGGGTGGGTTCCGGCAAGCCTGCTGCACGGGCTGATGTCTGGCTGGTGCGCTACGACCCGCGCACGATCAACGTCGCTATTCGCGCCGGCGAAAACGGCGGTCGCACTCTTCCCCATCGCAACGTGGTGCGCGAACTCGTCAACCTCGGCACGTGGGATGGAAGCCCCAAGACGTTCAACATACCGGCAGCGAAATTGACTGACCTGTCCACCGCCGCACTGGTGCAGATCAAGGCCGGCGGCGCAATTCTTGGTGCCTCGAAGGACACCGGCGTGCCAATGAGTACTGTTCCTCGCTAATCGATTCACTCCGTTGGAGCAGATCAAGCACTGCCGATAAAAGCCGGATACGGAATGGTACTCGGATCCGGCTTTTCTTCTTTACGTAGGCATACGTGGTCACTGCTTTGCAACATCAGCATGATTGTCGACCACATCATGACGACGCTCGCCATTACCGATGCACTGTCTCTTCGATACCGGTAATTCGGTGTGATCGTGACTGCGCCATCGCGTGGCTGTGGTACGTTCGCGGCGATCGCTGGTTCCCGCATTCAACGGAGCATTCGCCATGCGTTTTTTCAAGCTGCTGATTGCCGTTCTGCTTGTGTCGCTTGGTCTGACCAGCGCCAGGCTCCGTGCGCAGACGCTGCGTGTGATGACGTTCAATGTACGCACAGGCATCGCCAACGATGGCCCGAACGACTGGAACCAC
This sequence comes from Rhodanobacter sp. A1T4, assembly GCF_014207185.1. GTDB lineage: Bacteria > Pseudomonadota > Gammaproteobacteria > Xanthomonadales > Rhodanobacteraceae > Rhodanobacter. The sequence continues at coordinate 52,838 of NZ_JACHCP010000001.1, read as the reverse complement.
CGACGCGACATCATGGTGCGCACGATCCGCGAGCAGCATCCGGATGTGCTCGGCACGCAGGAGCTGAACAAATTCCAGGGCGATTACATCGTCAGCAAACTGCCGCAATACGTCTGGTTCGGTATCGGTCGCCGCGGCGATGATGGCGACGAGCATATGGGTGTGTTCTATCGCAGCGACCGCCTGCGCGTGATCGACTCCGGCAATTACTGGTTGTCCGACACACCCGACAAACCCGGCAGCATCACCTGTGGCAACCCATATCCGCGCATGGTCACGTGGGCGCTGTTCGAGCGCAAAGCCGATGACCGGCATTTCTACTACTGCAACACGCACTTTCCGTATCGCGATCAGGATGAGCTGGCGCGCACGCGCTCGGCGCAGGAAATTCTCTCACGCCTGAATGCGTTACCGACCGACCTACCCATCGTCATGACGGGCGACTTCAACAGCGCGCCCGACAAACCCGACCATGCGGTACTCACCTCACTGCTGGACGATGCATGGATCAGTGCGGGCAGCCATGGCGGACCGGAAAAGACCTTCCACAATTTCACCGGCATTCCGGATCGCCGCATCGACTGGATTCTCTACCGTGACTTTCGCGCGCTGACCGCGCAGACGGTCACCACGCAGCAGGATGATCGCTATCCGTCCGATCATTTTCCGGTTGTGGCCGTGCTGGCATGGCCTGCCCGGCAGAAGGTACGCGTCAGCGAAAAACCTGCGTCGACGTCACTGCCGGCTACGCCTTGAGCAGCACCATGAGGCTCAGTGCATTTGCGACAGCAGTTTTTCGCCCGCTGCCTGGGCAGCGGCAAGCGCCTCCTCGGCGGACTCGAACTGGCCCGCGACCGTGATGGGTTCACCGCGCAGGCCTTGGTCGTCCTGGATGATATAAGTAGCTTCGTAGACGAGCCGGCCATCCTTGGATGACTCGCGCTGACATGAAGGAAAAATCTTGTAACCGGATGCGTTGCTCATCGGATGCCTCTTGCGTCGTGTTGCATCAAGTCGTGTTACACCAACTTATCTTTTGGGGCCCTGCCGATGAATCAGCAAGCGTGCGATCTCGTCACCAGCGGCAAGCGCCTCGTCCTCTGAAGCATAGGTGCGATCATTTTCCTCCTCCGGCCCGATGCCAGGTACGGTAACGACGATCGAGATACCACGCTCGTGCAGGGAGGTTTCCACGGTATATGCGATGCCGTCCACAATCCGTTCGTGCGTCTGGGGCGTGGAACCTGTCATGGGAAATACCTTGGCCAAAGGGATAGCTAAAGTGGCCTCGGTCAAGTGAAGAACGCATGACAGTCCACGCCGGGCACATCGCCGAAGGCCGGCTGGTGCGGGTAATCGAGCCCTGGTGCTCCACCTTGCCCGATTACTACCTCTATCACCCCAGCCGCCGACAGACTCCGCGGCGCTTTCAGCCTTTATTGAGGCGCTGCGGTCGAGACTGCGTCAGCAGGAATCACGCGGTACCAACACATTGCCAACGTCACGCAAACCCCGGGAAAAGGCCATTCGATGAATATCGATTTCCACTACGGTGTGATCTATCTCGTCAGTCGACTCGCCGGGCTCGAGAAGCCGGATGCCGAAACCGTCGCGCATTGTTGCCAGTACGTGGATGACGCGACGGTCACCGGCATGCTGGAGTTCGTCGGCGGCGAGAGCTACGAACGCTTTGCCAGCGCGCACAAGATGTTCGATTACATGAATATCAGCGACACCAGCGACAAGCGGATCTGGGCGCCGTTTCACTTCCTGCCGGCTGGCGAAGGCAGCACGCTGGAAGACAAGTCCATCTGCAAACCCGACAGTGCGATCGCACGCGACATGGTCGCGCACGCCATCGAAAATCGCCAAGCGGAGAACGCCCTGCATCGATTGGGTGTGACCCTGCACGTCTACGTTGATACATGGGCGCACCAGAATTTCACCGGCACCATCAGCGACCACAACGTAGTGAAGTCGCTCACCAGCGACGACTACTCGCATGAAACCTGGCTTGGAAAACTGCGGCAGTTCGTCGACGATATCGTGCACACCACGCAATCGAATTTTCTCGATTTCGTGGTCAAGCTTGGCCACGGCGCCGCGCTGCACTTTCCTGACCAGCCATGGGCCAAGTGGCAGTACGAGAACGGCCATGGCCTGACCTTCCAGCGTGACAATCTGCCCATCTTCATGGAGGCGGCGGATATGGCGTATCGCGCCATCAAGGGATTTCGCCACGGCAATACCGCGTTTGCGCAGGAGGAAGGATTGCCGGAAGAAACCAAGGCTGCGCTCGCGTCACTGCTTGCATCCAATCGCAACGATGATCCCAGCGTGCGACTGGATGCGCTGATCAAGGCACTGACCAGCGGCCAGGTACCGGGCTTCGCCGAAACGGTTAAACCGTATATCGGCAAGGGCCCTGATTCCTGGAAGGACAAAGCCACCGGCATCATCGACGGCAACGCCGATGGCGACAAAAAGCCCGTGTGGTCAGAAGCTTTCGAGCAATCCGACTATCGAAAATTCCACGACGCCATCAAGGAACATCGCTTCGTGGTGACGCAGATCATCCTGCCGAAGCATGGAGTGCGGCTGGCTTGAAGCACCTTTTGTCAGACGCTTCACATGGTGCTTGCATGTCACGGTACATCCACCGGTTCCTCACCCGCTGGACATCGACGATGCCATCGTAGGTTGGGATGAGCGGCACGCGAATCCCAACATCACGCTCCGACAGCGTTGGGATTCGCTGATGCTCATCCCAACCTACGCATTACTGTTCTTTTGCACAGCCATTCCAACGCGGCGATGCAACGACCGGGATGCCAGCAGACCATCAACTCGCGGGCTAACGCCGTCACAAAGCAACTTTGCCTGGCGATTGCGCCTCATCATGCATCGCCGCAGATTTCACCATCGGACATCGCGATGCCATCGTAGGTTGGGACGAGCGGCACGCGAATCCCAACAGCGCGCTCCGACGACGTTGAATAGACGGCCATTCGGGGGTCGTCCGCTGGCACCGTCTTCGAACAAGCTTGCTTAGATAAACATGCCACCCGAAGCTTCGATGCGCTGGGCATTGATCCAGCCATTGGCTGGAAGCAACAGCAAGGCGATCAAGCCGCCGATGTCATCCGGCAAGCCGGTACGGCCAAGCGCCGTCTGCGATGCGATCATCTTTTTGATTTCGGGATTGTCGCGAACGGCACCGTCTCTGAAGTCGGTCTCGATCGCGCCCGGTGCCACGGTATTCACGGCTATCCAGCGCGCACCCAGTTCCTTGGCCTGATAGCGCGTGAGCACCTCGACAGCACCCTTCACCGCAGCGTATGCCGACGAGCCTGGCAAGGTGAAGCGCGCCAGCCCGCTGGAGATATTGACGATGCGGCCGCCATCGGCGATCAGCGGCAGCAGCTTCTGGGTAAGAAAGAACACGCCCTTGAAGTGGACGTTCACCAACTCGTCAAACTCCGCCTCGGTGGTTTCGGCGATGCTGGCGTGCAGCCCTGTGCCCGCGTTGTTGACCAGAAAATCGAAGCTGTCGCGCCGCCAGGTTTTGCTCAACGCCTCGCGAACCTGCGCGGCAAAGTCGTCAAAGCTGGCGCTCTTGCCCACGTCCAGCGGCAGGGCCACGGCCCTGCGGCCCAGCTTTTCGATAGCGGCCACCACGGCCGCTGCTTCTTTCTGACCGCTGCGATAGGTCAGGATGACGTCCGTACCCTGCTCGGCCAGCTTCATCGCGGTGTTCTGGCCCAGGCCGCGGCTGCCGCCGGTAATGATGGCGATGGATGGATTGCTCATGAATGGCTCCTTGAATGGTGGGACTGATTCGGCAGACCCACTCTATTGGTCGACTAGTGATGGATAAATCGTCGATATATGATTTGTATGTTCATAAAAATCGACCAATTAGCCGCTCGCCAGACCGGACCGCACCACCATGAACCAGCTCGATGCCATGCAGATCTTCATTCGGGTAGCCGAACTGGCCAGCTTTACCCGCGCCGCCGATAGCCTCGGCATTCCAAAAGCCAGCGCATCGACCGCTGTGCAGCAGTTGGAGGCCACGCTCGGTGCGCGGCTGCTGCATCGGACCACCCGCAAGGTGCAGATGACGCACGATGGTCAGGCGTTCTACGAGCGCAGCAAGGATCTGCTCACCGACATCGATGAATTGCAGGCGATGTTTCAGCAAGGCGAGCAATCGTTGCGCGGACGGCTACGTGTGGACATGTCCAGCGGCGTCGCGCGGATTTTCGTTCTGCCGCGGCTACCGGAATTCATTCAGGCGCATCCGCTGATCGAGCTGGAGCTGAGCAGTACGGATCGACTGGTGGATCTGGTACGCGAAGGCTTCGACTGTGTTTTGCGCGTCGGCCCATTGGTCGACAGCAGCCTGGTCGCACGAACACTTGGCGTATTCCGGATCATCAACTGCGCCAGCCCGGCCTACCTCAAACGCCACGGCACGCCGAAGACGCTCGACGATCTGGCGAGACATCAGCTTATCCACTACGTATCCACCCTGGGTGCGCGCTCTCCAGGCTGGGAATATCCCGACGGTACAGGCTATGCCAGCCTGCCGATGACCGGCAGCATCACCGTCAATAACAGCGACTCCTATACCGCCGCATGCGTTGCGGGGCTGGGGCTGATCCAGGGCCCCGCGGCCGGCCTGCAGCCTCTGATCGACGCCGGTCAGCTGGTGGAAGTCATGCCGGATTGCCGCGCCGAACCGATGTCGGTATCGCTGCTTTATGCCAACCGCCGCAACCTGCCCCGACGCGTGCAGGCGTTCATGACCTGGATAACGCAGGTGTTGACGCCGCACCTGGATCCGGTGGCATAGCGAACATTGCCGACGCAGCCGGCATAATGACGGGATGCCATGCAGCGATCTCGTGACCCTATGCATATCGGTATCGATTTCGGCACCAGCTACTCGGCTGCCGCCGCCATCATCGACGGCGAACTGAAGCTTGTACGCTTCGGCAACGCCGAGCAGTTTCGTACCGCGGTATTTTTCCCGGAACTGGTTCCCGACCCCAGCGACTTCACGCTGACGCCGGCGCTCGACGCGCAGGTAGAAAATCAATTGCGTCTGGCCAGACAACAGCAACGTCAGCTCACCGCCGCGACCAGCGCACGCGGACAGGCACCGGTGTCGCGCAGCGAGAGCGAACTGCGCAGTGAAGCGCTGCGCGTGGTGCGTCGACAATGGATGGAAGAGCAGACGCGCAACGCCACCGCATCGGTCGCCAGCTTTCAGCATGCGCTGTTCGGTGAGGCCGCGGTGGAAGGCTATCTGGAGAGCGGCGGCGGCAACCTGATCGAATCGCCCAAGTCGATGTTCGGTTACAGGCTCGACCCACAGGTGCGCAAGGTCATTGTGCATATCGCCACGCACATCATCGAACACATTCGCCTCACCGCCAGCCAACAATTCGGCACGCCCGTGCGCGGTGCAGTCATCGGACGACCAGTGGAATTTCGTAGCTCGATGGGCGCCCAAGGTTCACTGCAGGCGATCGAGATTCTGCGCGAAGCGGCGGCGGCCGCCGGCTTCGACAGCGTGAGCTTTCTGGAAGAACCCGCGGCCGCAGCGATGCATTATCACAAGAGTCTGGCGGATCGGCAGTACGCGCTGGTGGTCGATATCGGCGGCGGCACCACCGACGTGGCGCATGCGCAACTAGGCGGCGGCGAAGCGCCGCACATCGCGCGCAGCTGGGGCCTGCCCAAGGGCGGCACCGATCTCGACGTCAACGTGAGCCTGCACAGCTTCATGCCGCAACTGGGCAAGGACATCATCAGCATGCCGGCGCACCGCTACGTCGACGCCGCCAGTGTGCACAACCTGCCCAAGCAGCGCGAGTTTCGCCAGCAGGACTATCGCCTTGTCGACGAGCCCTACGGTTCACGCCTGCGCGCGCTGCAGGAGGCCGGTGCCACCACACGACTCAACCAGGTCGCCGAGCGCAGCAAGATCACTCTGAGCGCATCTCCACACTATCGCGCCGAACTGGATTTCATCGAACCCGGCCTGGCGGTGGAACTCCGCAACGCGGATTTCCATGCCGCCATCGATACCTTCCTCAACCAGATGGAACGCACGCTGGACACCGTACGCAGCAATCTCGATGAACTCCCTGCCAGTGTCTTCATCACTGGGGGCACGTCGCGCTCACCACAGATCCGCGAACGCGTGCAAGCCTGCTTTCCAGAGATACCGCTGGTACAGGGCGACCCCTCACTGGGTGTGGTATCGGGGCTGGCGGTGGCAGCGGATGAGGCTGATCGTTGAACAAGGTTGCTGCGCTTGGCGTGGTTTTGCCACTCAGGAAACCGTACGCGATGACTACGCAGGCCATAAGTTCCGCCGAAACATATCAGACCGGCGAATTTTCTTACTTTCGCTCACGCTCCATTAACGAACCATCGAGTACATTAACCCCATGTCGTGAGACATCGCTCCCACCGCGTGGCTAAGGCTCCCCTCCTCTGCCACGCAACTAGATGGAACCCCCCGAACCCGCAGACTCCCCTCTGCGGGTTTTTTTATGTTCGTAATACAGTGCCTTACGGAAGGACAGGCGTAGCGGACATCACGGTTTGCTTGACGCAGCAAGCGATATCGCCGGCCAGGTGACGGAAAACCTCGATCTGCAAACGTGAAAAGGCCAGCCACTGTCAGGTGACTGGCCTGGAAACGACGGATCGGGAATTTATGGCGCGCAAATCGGCGTTGCGCCTCAAAGGCTATGCGGGCTTCAAGCTATTCGACGATCACATGGGCTGCACTGGCCGCCGCCGTATCCACGTGGCTCCGGCGGATAAACAGCGCAACAATCAACGCACAGATGACCAGCGCGAACGACCACATGAACGTGTGACCGAACGCGGCGCCCAGCGCCGGAACCACCTGGCCAGGCGCGCCTGCGGGAACGCCGTGACCAACATGCAAGGTCGCACTTTGACCTGCCGGCATGGCCACAGCCAGCTGATGCGACAGCACCACTGCCAGCAGCGCGGTGCCGATCGATCCGCCGACCCGCTGCAGCACATTGAGCCCAGCGGTGACACGCGCCACCGCATGCCGCTCGATCGAGGAGAGCGCGGCACTCATCGCCGGCATCATGGTGGAACCCATGCCCAGGCCCATCACAAACAGTGTCAGCTCGACCTGCAACAAGGTCGTGGTGTCCGAGATCTGGCTGAGGCTCAACATGCCCAGCGCCACCAGCGACAGACCCACCACTACGATGCGACGGGCACCGAGCTTGTCGGTCAGACGCGAGGCAATCGGCATCGAGATCATCGCGCCAATACCTTGCGCGGCCAGCAGCAGACCCGCATGCAGCGCCGAGTCGCCGCGCACCACCTGAAAATACAGCGGCATCAACAGCGCCACACCGAAGAACGCCGTACAGAACAGAAAGACCGTGAGCGCCGGCGCACCAACAGCCCGTTGCGCGAACATCTTCACGTCGATCAGCGCACCGTTCCGGACACGCGCATGCAGCACGAAGGCGATCACCAGCGCCAGCCCGAGCAGCACCGCACCACCACCGCCCACGGAATCCAGGCCCGCACCGGCAGCGGTCTCCGCCAACCCGTAAACGAAGATCGCCAGACCCGGCGACAGCATCAGCAGCCCGGGCCAATCCAGCGAATGATGCGGCTTGGGCTCGTCGCGCTCGAACACACGCTGCGCGGCGAACAGCGCAATCGCACCGATCGGCAGGTTGACGAAAAAGATCCAGCGCCAAGACACATCGTCCACTAACCAACCGCCGAGAATCGGTCCGATGATCGGCGCCAGCAGCATCGGCACACCGACGATGCCCATGACTCGACCCATCCGCTTCGGGCCGGCGGCGTGGGTCAATATCGTCATGCCGGCGGGCATGATCATGCCGCCACCCAGGCCCTGCAGCACGCGGAAAACGATCAGCGAGCCGGCCGACCAGGCCGCGCCGGACAGCGCCGAGCCCAGCAGGAACATGCCGATCGAGGCCATGTACAGGCGCTTGGTGCCAAAGCGATCGGCTGCCCAGCCGGTGAGCGGAATCACCGTGGCCAGCGCGAGCATGTAGCCGGTCGAAATCCACTGCATCGTCGCCAGCGGCGCAGTGAAGCTTTTCGACAATTCCTTGATGGCGACATTGACGATCGTCGTATCGAGGATCGACATGAAGGTGCCGAGAATGACCACCGCCGCAATACGCAGCAGGCGCGGATCGAGCGTGGCCTCGACAGGGGCTTTTGATGGGGACATGGGAGAACTCACTTCGATACTTTGGAAGGCGTGACGGCGCACGATGGAGCTGCGTGAATTCCGCCAGGGAGAGGAAGGTGCAGGGAGGTAAGCGCGCCCAGCGTGGCGACAGCAGCATCGAGCGCGGCGCGCTCGGCGCCATCGAGCTTGGCCACGAACGACTCGACCGCGCGGCGACGCGCCTGGCCGATCTGCACGATCGCTTTGCGCCCGGACTCGGTCAACCCGATGCGCTTGATGCGTCGGTCGCTCTCGTCCTCGCGCCGCGACAGCAGGCCAGTACGAACCACGATGTCCACTGCACGCCCAGTGGCGGCCATGGATAGCCCCACGTGTTCGGCCAACTCATTGACGGCCATGTCGCACCCGGCATGCTCAAGCACGAACAACATCCGCAGCTGGGTCATCGTGAACTCGAAGTCGGCCGTTGCCGACATCACTTCGACCTGACTGCCCTTGATCAGCGGCATGATGGCGGCGATAAGACGATGAGCAAGGGAATCGTCGGTGGATTTTAATATACGCATAAACACAACTATATCCTGAAACGCAATAGTTGCATAGACGCAAATATATCCACGCTCAGCCTACGGTGGCCATGCGCTTGCGGGAAAGACAGAAATGCCGCGAGAAAAGCCAAAGGGCCAGCTCGCGCTGACTCCGTTTACGGCCTACCTTTCTCGCTAAGCCATCCCCCGCCACGTACCGCCGGGGTTGAAGGCGTTTATCGAGGTATTGAAGGAGCTCGGTTAATCACAAGGAGTCTGGACGTCTATTCAATCAACCGCCAGCACACGCTTCAACGGACGACTCAGCGCAATGGCGAGCACGCCACCTACCGCCGCGATGCTGGCGTGCATGGTCCAGAAACCGGCAGGTGTCATGCGCTCGTAAAAACCACCCAGCCATCCGATGATGAAATTGCTGATGAACAGTGTAAGAAAAACGGCGCCCATCAAGGTCGCCTTGATCGTTGCGGGCGCAGCACGCGATACCAGCGCCAGCAGGGTTGGCCAGTAGTAGAGAAAACTGATGCCAAGCAAGGCGTCGTAGATCACCGGTACCAACACTGGCGTACGCACGCTAAGCACGCATGACACCGCCAGCAGCGCATTTGCCGCCGTCGCCAGCCACGCACCAGTCGCGATTTTCCCCAAGTCATCTGGCTCGCTGCCGCGCGCGGCTTGATAACGCCACAGCGCGAACAACACCGGCACGAAAACTATGCTGGCCAGTGGATCGATCGAGTTGAACCAGGCGACAGGCACATGGAAGCCGAGAAAATTCAGATCGACGCTACGGCTAATCCATACCAGCGCCAGATTGGTGTTTTGGTAGTAGCTCACGGACTGAAAAATGGTAATGGCCGCCACCGCTGCCAGCGCGCCGACCGTCCGCCATTCGTGGCCGGTCAACTTGGTTTTTGCACGCGCTCCGGCGCGCGGCCGATCCTTCGGTAAATAGCGGAAGCCGGCGATATAGGTGAACAAGCCGATCAGCATGAGCATGCCAGCCAGTCCGAAGCCTGCATGCCAACCGTAAAGCTGCGCCAACAATCCACAAAGCAACGGCCCGACGACTGCGCCGACATTGATGCCGATAGAGAAAATCGCAAACGCACGCGTGCGCCCTTCACCATCGGTTTCGGCATACAGCTCGCCAACCTGAGTCGAGATGTTGCCTTTGAGCAAACCGCAGCCAACGATGAGCAACAGCAACGCCAGCAAGAACGACACATCGAATGCCATCGCCAGCTGGCCTGCACTCATCATCATTGCGCCGATCATCACTGCTGCCCGTCGACCGAGCCAGCGATCGGCCACCCAGCCACCCAGTACCGGCGTGAAATACACAAAGCCGGTGTACAACCCCATGATCTGCGAGGCTAAACCCAGCGTTGTCATGGGGCCGAATACCGACTCCATCCCCGCACGAAAAGCTAAAAAGCCGGCAATACCCTCCACATGTCCCGGCAACAACAAAGCCTGGCTCATGTAGAGCACCAAGATCGACGTCATGCCGTAATACGAAAAGCGCTCCCATGCTTCGGTAAAACTGAGAAAAGCCAGCGCCATCGGCTCGCCGAAGAAGGTGCGCGGGGAAGCAGCGGTCTTTGTATTCATGAAGCCCTTGATAAAACAGATCGAGATAAAGCGATTATTTGCACAAGCCGCTGACGTCGTCGCCCTTTTATTTCCGCTGGCAGGTAAAACCGACGCATTGAGAGACCCGACACGTCCCTCCTGAATGCTTGCTTCAACCATCTATCAGGCCAGAATCTCCAGGCAGAAATCAATAAAGCTGCGGACCTTGGCTGCCGGATGGTGTCGCGATGGATAGAACGCGTACAGCGGAAAACGCTCGTCAGCCCAGTCCGGCAGCACCTGTACCAGCTTTTTCCTGGCCAGGTGATCCTGCACCACACCGATCGCCATCATTTGCGCCAGGCCGCCGCCGGCGATGCAGACGCTCATCAAGGTTCCCGCATCGCTCACCAGCAGCGGACCATGCGTGGTCACCGGCACTACCTTGCGGCCCTTGTGAAACTCCCAGTCGAATGGCCGGCGCGTCTGCGAGTCGCGAAACTGGATGCAAGTATGGCTGGCAATATCCGCAGGCGTGCTGGGGTGACCGTGCTTTTTCAGATACGCCGGCGACGCCACCGTGATGATGCGCGTCTCCAGCAGCTGTCTCGCCACCAACGAGGAAGATGACGGAAAACCAAAACGCACCGCTACATCAACGCCTTCGCCAATCATGTCGCCCAGATCGTCGCGTGTGATCAGCTCAATCTCCAGATCCGGATGGCGCGCCATGAACTCGGGCAGCCTCGGCGCCAGCACATGGCGCGAAAAAAGCGGATCCACGTTGACCCGCAAACGGCCACGCACCGATAGCGAGGCACCGCCAGCATGCGATGCCGCCTCCTCAATGCCCACCAGCAGCGGCCGCACTTCCGCGTAGAAACGTTCACCCTCGTCGGTAAGCGTGATTGAGCGCGTCGTTCGATGCAGCAAACGAATGCCCAGGCGTGCCTCCATCCGACTGATCGCTCGGCTCACGCCCGACGCCGTGAGACCCAGGGCATCCGCTGCACGGGCAAAGTTACCCGACTCCACCACCGCCGCCAGCACGCTCAGGTTGGCGAGCATTTTTCCATCGAAGGCCATTGCGTTCACTCATGACTTTGAGTCATCAAAGATCTGAAAAAAATGATCTTCAGTCAACCCACCAAGATGGCTAACCTTGAGTCCGCATCCGAGAGACCGGCCTGAACGGCTCGTTTGTCGCCACTGAAATCCATCAATGAGAAGCCATGCATGAACACACCAACCAAGCCTGTCGCCCTTATCGTTGGCGCCTCGCGCGGTCTCGGCCTGGCCATGGTCGCGGAATACGCCAGCCGCGGCTGGCAGGTGATCGCCACGGTACGTGGCGAAGCGAGTACGCCTTTGCACGACCTGGCCAAGCATGCGCACGGACTTATCGAAATCGAACGCATGGAGATCACCGACCCGAAGCAGATCACCGCTCTGCGTCAGCGTCTTTCCGAGCGCCACATCGATCTGTTGTTCGTCAACGCCGGCGTCGCCACACGCGATACGGAAGTCAGCGCGCTGGACGTTTCCGACGCGGAGTTTATCCAGGTAATGACTACCAACGTGCTGGCACCGTTGCGCGTGCTGGAGGCTTTTGAAAGTCTGGTGCCGAACACCGGCGCGCTGGGTGTGATGTCCTCCGGACTTGGCAGCGTGGCGGACAACGAGCACGGCGGCTGGTCGATCTATCGCTCCAGCAAGGCCGCGCTCAATCAGCTGATGCGCAGCTTTGCGGCCGCACGCGCCGGTGATCCACGCGCAATGCTGCTGATCTGCCCCGGCTGGGTGCGCACTGACATGGGCGGCAGCGAAGCCGACCTCTCCATCGACGAGAGCATTCCATGCGTGGTCGACACCATCACCAACGCCACCGGCACACCGGGGCTGCGCTATCTGGATTACCGCGGCCACACCGTGCACTGGTAGGTCGCCTTCGTACGCAAAGCAACCGGGTTTACACCATCCGCTCTTAACTCTTCATCACAAGGAATATCATCATGTACGCCATCACGGGAATCACCGGCCAGGTCGGTAGCGCTGTCGCCGACAACTTGCTTGCCCAGGGACACCAGGTACGCGCCGTCGTGCGCAATCCGGAAAAGGCCGAAACGTGGAAAGCGCGCGGCTGCGAGATAGCCCTCGCTGACGTCAACGATGTCGCCGCACTCACTCATGCCTTTCACGATGTAGACGGCGTGTTCGTGCTGATGCCACCCGTGTTCGATCCCAGCCCCGGCTTTCCCGAAGCCAAGGCTATATTGGCATCACTGCATGGCGCACTCGCAGCAGCCCATCCGCCACGCATCGTTTGCCTTTCCACCATCGGCGCCCAGGCCACCCAACCCAACCTGCTCAACCTGCTTGGCATCATGGAAACGTGTCTTGCCGAGTTGCCGTCGCCGGTGACCTTTCTACGCGCTGGCTGGTTTATGGAAAACGCATTGTGGGATGTGCCGGCTGCACGCGACGAAGGCGTGCTGCGCAGCTTCCTGCAGCCACTCGACAAACCATTCCCGATGATCGCCACGAAGGACATCGGTGCCATCGCCGCCGAACTGCTTCAGGAAACATGGAGTGGCACGCGTATCGTCGAACTGGAAGGCCAGCGGCGGATCACGCCCAACGCACTGGCCGCAGCCTTCACCAAGGCACTCGGTCATGCGGTGAAAGCTGAAATCGTTCCGCGCGACACCTGGATCGACCTGTTCAAGCACCAGGGCATGAAGAACCCCACGCCGCGCGCACAGATGATCGACGGCTTCAATGAAGGCTGGATCCGCTTCGAATCCGATGACGCGCACGTACGCAAAGGCTCGACCTCACTCGATACCGTGATCGCTGAGCTGGTCGCTCGCCACTGATTCACCGCTTCGTCAGCATCAGTAGAGAGTCAAGGCAAAAGTCACTCCATCTATCTATCGCCTCAACGTCGACCACACGCCGTTATTACCTCGGAGGTAATTGAGCAGATTCCTGGCGTGGCTAGCATGGTCATCACCCCAATCAAGGAGATACCCATGTCCCTGTTCACTCTTCCCACGATCGATACCGCCCCGGAAGCCTCGCGCCCCACGATGCAGGCGCTGAGGGAGAACTTCGGCTTTCTGCCCAACGTGCTGGCAACGATGGGCGCCAACCCGGTGCTGCTCAATGGCTTCGCCGGCGCATTCGGTGCCTACCATGGCGGCGGTTTTGATGAATGCGAGCGGCAGGTGCTGCTGCTGACGAATGCCGTGACACTGCGGTGTCCATGGACGATTGCCGCACACTCCACCTTTGCGCTCGAAGACGGCTTAACCGTGCAGGAAGTCGACGACCTGCGCGCGGGCCGGCTGCCCGCCAATCCTCGCTATGCGGCGCTCTCGCGGCTGGCCCGGCTCATCCTTGAAAAACACGGTGTGATCAGCGACAGAGAAATCACTGCCTTTACCGCCGCCGGGTTTGTGAAGGAACAGGTCTTCGAAGTGATTCTGAGTGTCGGCCTGTCCACCATGACTGCCGCCACCACTAACCTGGCCCGAACGCCGATCGAGGATCACTTCATGGCTCAGGTCCCATCGGCTGCCTGATAGTCCGCCGAGCTCTACCGATCGCCCCACGTCCTACGACGTGGGGCGTTTCGGCCTCGCAATCACGAACGGCGCCAACCCGCGTAAGCTCACCTCAAATAATCGGCGAGCCAGCATCTATGCCATCGGCGTCATCAAAATAAATGGACGTCCATAGGATCGAATCAGCACGAGAACATCCCGCCAGTCCGGCGTTCTAATCGATTCAACTATTCAGGCACCCCCGCCATGCCTCAGACACGCACCAAGAACGAAAACGGAACCGGGCCCGGCGATCTTCTGCGCTACTGGCGTGACGTGCGCGGCAGGAGTCAGCTCGATCTATCGCTGGATACCGGCATATCACAGCGGCATCTGAGCTTTATCGAAAGCGGCCGCAGCGTTCCCAGCCGACAGGCCTTGATGGATCTAGCCGAGGCGCTGGATGTGCCGCTACGTGATCGCAACGCACTGCTGCTCGCCTCAGGCTATGCACCACTGTATTCAGAAGCGCCATGGGACGCCGCAGAGATGCGGAGCGTGAAACGGGCGCTCGAGCGCATGCTGCGCCAGCACGAGCCCTATCCGGCCATGGTGATGGATCGGTATTGGAACGTGCCGATGACCAACACGGCTTCGCCGCAATTCTTCGGACACTTCATTGACATCGCCTCGCGCCCACAGCCGCGCAACATGCTGCACATGATGTTTGATCCCGATGGCCTGCGGCCCTTCATCGCCAACTGGGAAAGTGTTGCGCGCAGCCTGATCCAGCGCGTTCATCGCGAGTCCGTCGGACATGTCGTGGACAGCGAGACCGACAGGCTATTGAACGATCTGCTCGCTTATCCGGGCATTGATGCCAAATGGAAAAATGCCGGTGCAAACAGCATCACACCGGCGCTCCCCGTGATCCCGATCAACTTTGTCAGCAACGGCCAGGTGCTCAGCTTCTTCTCCATGGTCACCACAGTCGGCACACCGCAAACGGTGGCCGCGCAGGAGCTGCGCATTGAATGCTTGTTCCCTGCCGACGATGAGACCGAAGAACGGTATGCACAATTGATGGAAAATCAGTGCTGTGATAAGTGACAAAGGGAAACAGTTCTTCTCATATCAAACCCTAGTCGCGAACTGACGGCCCTACCCGTTTCAGGCCGAAGTGCCGCCAAGCTGGGCGGATTCCCAGAACTTGAGCAGCAGTGCCAGGCCAGCTGACCGGGCTTGCTGCGAGTGCAGCGTAGGCAATGCCATCTCCCAAATTTCATTGCTGAGAGCTTGCAAGGTGGTCAGGGGAGCTTTGGTAAACGCCATGTGCCAGCGCGTAAATTGCCGGGTGTCCACCGGCTGGTTCAGCAGCTCGACCAGATGATGATGCAGGGGAGACTTCTTGATCCGCTCGTAAACGATGGCTACGGCGGAAGGAGGCCCCTCGAAATATTGAAAAAACGCACCCTCATGCTTAAGCAGCACGCCGGTGACCTGCACTTTTTCGTTGAAAGCGCGTGCTTCGATAAGCAAGCTTTCAAGGTCTCGGGAACTCATAGGACGAGTTGTTTTACTTGAATATGCAACAGCTGCTAGATCGCCCATTCACGCACCCTAACACTTTGGTTCGGCACCAACCGCAGTGGGTCTGTTTCAGTGCAGACGCTCCAGCCGTTGTCTCGGGACTCTTGCTGCCACATCCAAAACACGCGATCACGGTGACTATGTCTGGAAATCTACTGGCTGCCCAAGCCAGCCAGAACGCAATAATCTGCCGAGTGCTCCTCTCGTCTGCGATCATTCGAGGGTAAATATGTCCGTCGATCGAATCCGGTATTGGCCCCATCGTTTGGCGCTGATCCGTCCAAAAGCTCTCTAGCGGCGAAGCCTCACCGCGATGTCGTAGGCGCTATTGATTTCTTTCGAGCGCGCCTCGGCCAGCTGGCGAATATCGTCGCCGAGCTTGGCCACCTTGTCAGGATGGTATTGACTGATCTGAACCCTGTAGGCGTGGTCGATTTCTTCCAGGCTGGCGGATTCGGCGACACCCAATGTCTGATACCACGCGGGTGCGGATGAAGAGGACGGTGCGCTACTCCAGGCCGAGTCGTACGAACGATCACGCTGATCATTCGTGCCAGGATCGTCATTGGATGACCGAGGCGACTGTTTGTTCTTGTCCCCGTTGCCCGGCGAGAGCATCAAGCTCATGAGCTTGTAGCCAGCCACCAATCCGGCAACGATGATAACGATCTGGGTAATGGTCACGACATGCCGTCCTCGAAACGTTTGAGATAAGCGAGCAGCGCGTTACTGGCCTCGGTGCCGGGTTCCAGAAACCCCAGACTTGCCTCGATACGTTGGCGCAGTATCCCGGACAGCACGACGTTCTCTGCCGGGGATAGCCTCGACAACGCCACGCTGCGCAAGCTGGGCAGCTCCTGCCGCAGATTGATCTTTCTGACCATGTTGATTGCGAACGGCGCGCAGAGCAGTGCGTCGAACGCCAACGCCACCACGGCTTTGCCCGACAGGCTCAATGCCTTGCGAGCGCGCCAGACTTGCCAAAGCATCGCCGCGATCGTCAGATAGGTAAGTATCAGCCAACCCAGCAGCAACACATCCGTGCCAACCCATAGCGCGCATGGAAGGGCCACGAAGAACAAACCCAGCAGCGCACAGGTCCACGGTGCGATGACTGCCAGCGCGAGCCTGACGCGCCTGCCCCTCGTGCGTAGCGCACCGCTAGTCATCGGTTCGTCAGCCGCCCAGCTCAGGCGAACAAGTGCGCGATGCGGACACAGCGGGTTCGGCAAAAACAAATGTCTGCCGCGAAATTCCATGACCGAACCACCGGAGACGAGGTAACCGGTTCGCCTCGTCTCCAGCACGATCTCGTTGTGGAACAGCAGCAGCGCAGAGTCATACAGGTACAGCACCGCAATGCCAGCCATCAACAGCCAATGATCGTGCAGCGTCATTCGCTAGTTCTTTTTCTTGAAAAGGGATTTGAACCAGGCGCTCGCCGCGACCAAACCAGCCAGCACAAATTTCCATGCGGCCACCAGGAAACCACCGATGACGGTGAACAAGCCTTTCTTCGCGGCAACCGCAACAGCACCACCGGTAATCAGTGCTGCCAGGCCATACGCCGCAACGTGATCGCCAGGCTGATATTCGGCATAGGTTTCACCGGGTGCAAACTGAAAACCCGACACCCTTCGCTTGAAGTCTTCGATGGCCATGTCGAGCTTGTCCGGCGAGGTGGCCAAGACTACGTCCATCACGCCATGACGCCCTAGCAACCGAGCGTTGTAGTTCGCCACCTTATCGTGTGTGCTTTCGTTCTCGCCCAGAATCGACCACGTCAGCGACTTCAGCTGTGTGTCGTATTCAGGCTTGGCACTCCAGCCAAGGATGTTCATCTCACCCCAGCCGCGCGAGCGTCGCTCCTTGTTGGCCGCTTCAGTGCCAGTACGGATGTTCGCCAGGATGGCGTCGGCATCGATCTTTTCATCGTCCTTGATGTACCCGGTGTCCTCGTACGAAAAATAGGCCACCCACCCTTCGGTGCGGTTCGCGAAGATGTACTCATCCTTGTCGCCATTGGGGTTCTGCGTAATCTCGTTGAACGCCCGGGCACCACTGGCATCCAGAAACATGTAGCCCTCGGGCACCTGCAGCGAGGCATTACTACCAAGCTTCACGGTGATGGGGCCCTTCTGCCACGGCAACTTGGAAATCGGGCTGCCCTGAGCCACTGCAGACATCCCCACGCACACCAACAGCAGTGCGATCAACACTGAAAATAGCTTCTTCATTTCCATCCCCTGATACTTGCTGATAGTTCTCGGCGCGTGAGACGCGCCTCGCTTGTCCGTAAGTCACTAACTGACCGAAACCACGTTCCATCTACCACGAGTACAAACCGTACCCCGCGCAACAATAGCTGGCGCCCGACAAGTGATCCATAGCTGGCAAGTTTTGCACCGACAAGGATTGGCCATTGCTCGAACTTCAAACCGATGCGGCGGGACATTTCTGCGCCGATGAAATCGGCCATGTGTTGACGATTTCCACCCTATCGCTGGACGAGTCGATGTGCCGCGAACGGGCCGCATAGCTAATGGCGCATCGATCACGTTGCTGATCGCGCAGGCTACCTCGCCCACATCCGCCTCGGCGGGCTCGAGCGTGGCCAGCTCTTTCAGACTCTGCTCAAGGGATCGGCATATGAGCCGTGTCGTATTCAGCTGCACGTGCTACATCGGCCTGCGAGCCGGAATACGCGTAATGGCGGGTGCCTTGGTGAAGGTGATCGCACGAGGATCGTGGTTTCGATACCCCAGCGAGTGAGTTCGCTGAGGTATCTGCTGCCGTACGCAATGGCAAGTGTCGAGCTGCTGGATGAAACAAAGGCGCCGCGAATAAGCGCAGCCCGATATCCGCTCTTCAAAGCCGTCGAGCGCAAGGATCAACTATCTCTGCGCTGCCCCAGTTATTTGCGGCGCGCCGTTGCGCAGCGTGCCGCCGTTATGCAAGCCATCGCGAACAGCTTACTGATCCGATTTCAACTGGCCACCGCTGGCCCATAGCTCACGGGAAACTTCGCTGATCAGGATTTCCACGCTTTCGACCGGGCAGCCCAGCGTTTCGCAGGTCGTTTTGGTCACTTCGCGGACAAAGGCACGTTTTTGATCGAGCGTGCGGCCGGGGTGCATTTCAAGGTGCAGGGTTGGCATGGGATATCTCCAGGTTCACGACGTCTCAGGGATGAGATCACTCGGTGAGCAGCAGTTTCATTGCGCGCCTGCATTTGATAAACATGCAATTCATTGATGCATTCCAAACCTATAGGTTTTAGATATGGACAAGCTATCCAGCATGGCGATGTTTATTCGCGTCGTCGAAAGCGGCAGTTTCAGCGCTGCCGCTGAAATCGCTGGCGTCTCGCCGACGATGGCCGGCAAGCATGTACGTACCATCGAAGAGCGGCTGGGGGCCAGACTGTTGCATCGAACCACCCGGCGCCAGCAACTGACCGAAGTGGGCCGGCTCTATTACGAACGCTGCAAGCAGGTGCTCGCCGACGTGGAACTCGCCGACGCCAGTGCCAACGAATTGCAGGCCACGCCTCGGGGTCTGCTACGCATCGCATCGCCACTCAGTTTCGGCAGTCGCCGGCTGGTGCCGGCGCTCTCCGATTATCTGTCCCAGCATCCGCTGGTCAGCGTCGACCTGTCGCTGAACAACCGGGTCTTCGACATGGTCGAGGAAGGTTATGAACTGGCGATACGCATCGGTGCGATCGGCGACCACGCACTGGTAGCGCGTCCACTACGGCCCTATCGCATGCTGATGGCGGCATCGCCAGTCTATCTGGCCCGGCATGGCACGCCGACACGGCCCGACGAACTATCCGCGCACACCTGCCTGGGCTTGTCCAACTGGCGTCACCGCGATCACTGGCATCTGCTCGGCCCGGATGGCGAACAGGACATTGCCGTGCGCGGTCGGCTCACCACGGACAACGGCGATGCCCTGCGCATCGCTGCGCTGCACGATGCCGGTATCGTTTTGCAGCCGGAGGTACTGCTTGCAGACGATCTGTCCAGTGGCCACCTGGTGCAAGTGCTGCCCGACTGGGCACCACCGGCGATACCGATGCACTTGCTGTACGCACCGGATCGCCGACCGACCGCCAAGCTGCGCAGCATGATCGACTTTCTGCTGAGCCGCTTCAGTGCAGCGGCCACAATCGACTGACGACCCAGCTTAACCATCGCGGGCACTGAGCCAGTTGATGGAAAACAAAAGGGCCAGCCCCTGAAAGGTGGCTGGCCCGGATTGATCGATCAGGAAGATCAGGCTTGCGGTTGCGGATCAGCTTCGCTGGAATCAGCCTCGTCTTCCTTCTTTCCGACGAGCGACTCGAGCGCACCAGCTCCCTTGAAACCAGCAACAGCCGCAATGCCTTTTGTCAGAAGGCCTGCATTCGGGTCGAGCTTTTCTGCGCCCTCGACAGCTGCTACTGCACCTGCAATTTCACCAACGGCATCTAGGATTCCCATAACGACCTCCGCGCTGATTGGAGTGAAAGAGCATCGTATCGCTCCTGATAATGCGAGATGAATATTGACGCAAACACCTGCGCCAAAACGTCCAAAGCGAAGCACGCCTGATCAAACCGAAATCACTACACGAATGAAGCCAAACCGTACCCTGCATGGTCTCCCGGCCGGCGATTCCCGCTGCTGGTGCAGTACGGCCGGCATCCGGCGCAATCGCAAGAAAATACAGCGAGCTCTATGTCGGGCGACCCTCCCTCAATCCCGCCTCAAGTGGCTTGCGTCCAAGTCGACTCGATGTCGACCTTGACCGCATCATCGATGCCTATCGGGTCAACGCCGAGCATGTCATGGACGCAGCCATGCCGCATGCCGGCGTAATCGCCGTTATGGCGGAAGGTCGCTGACCAATTCACACGACCGGCACTCGCGGGCCGGTAATCCCCTTCATAGGTGCATCCATTGCTGGTCTTGCCGGAGACATTGACCATGGCTGAACCCTCTTGGCGTGATCGCCCCCTCAGCATAGGCCTTTGCTGACGCAATAGCGCCTGTTTGCAAAAGAGTGCCTGCGCTGCTGATACCGCCTCGAATCCTCGAACCCAATCAACACCTTGCGCAATGATTGATTCAGCAGCGCGCGCGATACGCCTATGCCAGCGTCATGCCCGCCTTCGCAGTGCGTCCACCAGCAGCGAAAACGCCGGTGATGGTTGGCGACGGCTGGGGTAGTAGAGGTGGAAGCCTGGGAAGGGCGGGCACCAGTCACCCAATACGCGCTGCAAGCTGCCGTCGTGGATATGCGTGGAGACCATATCCTCCGGGACACACGCGAGGCCGAAGCCGGCCCGCACGGCTTCGAGCGCCTGACGGGCGCTATTGAAAGTGAGCCGCCCTTCGACGCGCACATTCAAAACGCGCCGACCCTTCTCGAATTCCCAAGCGTACAGACCACCACGGGTCATCAGGCGCAAGTTGATGCAGTCGTGTCCGGTCAGGTCTCGCGGCGTCTTGACTGCTGGCCGTGATGAAAGGTAAGCCGGCGTGCCGACAACGGCCATGCGCATCGGTGGGCCGATCGGCACGGCCACCATGTCTTGCGCCACCTGCTCGCCGAGTCGGATGCCAGCATCGAAGCGCTCGGCTGCGATATCGACAAGGCTCGAATCGGTGATGACTTCGACTTTGATATCCGGGTAGTCCACCAGCAGCTCGGCGACTACCGGCCACAGGATCGTGGTCGCCGCATGCTCGCTGGTGGTGATGCGCAAGGTGCCGGCGGGCTTGTCGCGCAGCTCGCCCAAGGCGGCGATGGCGACGTCGATATTGTCGAAGTTCGGTTCCAGCGAACGGAATAGACGCTCCCCCGCTTCGGTGGGCGAAACGCTGCGCGTCGTACGCGTCAACAAACGCAAACCGATCCGCGCCTCGAGCGCGCGCATGGTGTGGCTGAGCGCCGATTGCGACACCCCAAGCTGCGCCGCTGCGCGCGTGAAGCTGCGCTCGCGGGCGACGGCGAGAAACGCGATGAGATCGTTGTAGTTCTCGCGAGCCATAAGCTAGTTACCGATTAATGAAATTAGATCATAAGTGCATTCGCTTTTATCCGTCTAATCATATGAAAACGAGACCGGCAAACTAAGCCCATCCAATCATCTCGGCAGGAGAACACCATGCAACAGCGCACTCTCGGCCATAGCGGACTTAAAGTCTCGGCCCTCGGCTTCGGCTGCATGGGGCTCAACTTTGCCTATGGTCCCGGGCTCGGCAAACGCGACGCGATAGCGCTCCTCCGCGACGCTTTCGAAAATGGCGTGACCTTCTTCGACACCGCGGAGGCCTATGGACCGTTCACCAACGAGGAACTGGTCGGCGAGGCGCTGGCGCCGATCCGCGATCAGGTGGTGATCGCGACCAAGTTCGGTTTCAAGGACGGCAACGCAGCCACCGGTGTCGACAGCCGACCGGAGCGCATCCGCACCGTTGCCGAGGCGTCGCTGAAGCGGCTGAAAACCGATCGAATCGATCTGCTTTACCAGCACCGCGTCGATCCGAACGTGCCGATGGAAGATGTCGCCGGCACCGTGAAGGAGCTGATCGCCGAAGGCAAGGTCAAACACTTTGGCTTGTCCGA
Organism: Rhodanobacter sp. A1T4; assembly: GCF_014207185.1. Lineage (GTDB taxonomy): Bacteria > Pseudomonadota > Gammaproteobacteria > Xanthomonadales > Rhodanobacteraceae > Rhodanobacter. The sequence continues at coordinate 30,714 of NZ_JACHCP010000001.1, read as the reverse complement.
AGCCGGTGTGGCATCGATCCGTCGCGCGCACGCCGTGCAGCCGGTCGCCGCGCTGCAAAGTGAGTATTCGCTCTGGTGGCGTGAGCCCGAAGATGACGTGCTGCCAACCTGCGAAGAACTGGGCATCGGCTTTGTGTCCTTCAGCCCGCTCGGCAAGGGTTTCCTGACCGGCACCATCGACGCCGCAACGACATTTGGCAAGGACGACTTCCGCAGCATCGTGCCCAGGTTCTCGGCGGAAGCGCGCAAGGCGAACCAGTCACTGGTCGATCTGCTTGGTCACATCGCGTCGAGCAAGCAGGCCACACCAGCTCAGATCGCTCTTGCCTGGTTGCTGGACCGCAAGCCATGGATCGTACCGATACCGGGAACCACCAAGCTGCATCGACTGGAGGAAAACGTCGGCGCCGCGGACATCACACTGGACGGCAACGACCTGCGTCAGATCGAAGAAGCACTGAGCCACGTCACCGTGCAAGGCGATCGTTACCCCGCGCATCTCGCCGCACTGACCGGCAAGTGAGCGCCGTCAGTGCACGACAATCCACAGAGCCCCGATCGATGAACATCACCGACACCGCGCAACGCAACCACGACAAACTTTTCCCCAACGACGTATCGAAGCTGGCGGTCACCGATCCTGAGCTGATCGAGATCTTCGACAACTGGGCCTTCGACGATGTGCTGGCCGAAGACGGCCCCGAGATCCGCACGCGATTGATGCTTCAGCTCGCCGCCATCATTGCCTGCCAGGCAGTCAACGAGTACCGCGCCATGCTCGGCGCTGCACTCAACGTCGGCGTCACTCCGATCGAGGTGAAGGAAATCGTCTACCAAGCGCTGCCCTATCTCGGCATGGCTCGCCTGTTCGATTTTCTCGGCGCCACAAACGAGGTATTGCTGAGCCGTGGCATCACCCTACCACTGGAAGGCCAATCCACCACCTCGGAGGAAACGCGCTTCGATAAAGGTCTGGCCGTCCAGAAGCAGATCTTCGGCGCACAGATCGATGCGATGTATGAAAAGTCACCGAAGGATCAGATCCACATCCAGACCTTCCTTTCGGCCAACTGCTTCGGCGACTACTACACGCGCAACGGACTGGATCTGAAAACGCGCGAATTGCTGACCTTTGCCATGCTCTCCGCGCTGGGCGGCTGCGAGCCGCAGCTTGCCGGCCACATAGCCGGCAACCTCGCCGTTGGCAACGACCGTCAAGTGCTCATCGGCACCGTCACTCAACTGCTGCCGTTCATCGGTTATCCGCGCTCGTTGAATGCGCTGCGACTCATCAACGAGGCGACGCAAGATCACGGGCAGTGAACGCGCGCCTTGCCAGCGCACTTATCTCGAGTAATCGCGCGCTCGCCACATCGCCAACGCCTTCACCCTTTCCAAAGGAACCCCGACCATGCAACTTATCCGCAACGGCTCACAGCCCTCGGTCAAAGGGCCGGAGGAATTCTTCACCGGCACCGTGCGCATCGACATGCCGTTCAAGGGCTCGGGCGACGCGAAGATTTCCGGCGGCATCGTCACCTTCGAGCCCGGTGCGCGTAGTGCATGGCACACGCATCCGCTCGGACAGGTATTGATCGTCACCTCGGGCAAGGGCTGGACGCAGTGCGAGGGGGAGCCGATCGTCGAGATCAACGCCGGCGACATCATCATCTGCCCGCCCGGTCACAAGCACTGGCACGGCGCCACGCCCACCACCTCGATGACGCATATCGCCGTGCAGGAAGCACTGGACGGCAAGGCCGTCGACTGGCTGCAGAAAGTCACCGACGAGGAATACCTCGCGGGGCCGCCCCAGTAATCATCGCCGTGCTCTGTCGATAAACGAATAAAGCAACGAGCGGGCCGTGTTCACTTCGCCGGATGAAGTGAACACGGCCTTTTCGTTTTGAGCGGCCGCTTCAGTGGACAATGCATGATCATCCAGGCAGCCCTTTGCCTGCATCCACCACCACTCGACGACACGTATCTCCCGCATGAACATCGATCCATCACGCAAGGTCCCTGGCTCCGCCTTCGCCTCGCTGCGCGCCAGCATCAAGGTTGCAGCGATCCTGCTGGCAAGCGTGGTGCTGATGCCACCGCAGTGGCTGTTTATGCGCTTTACCCGCGGGCGGGCATCCTTCGTTCTGCCGCGATTCTGGTTTGCCTGCCTGCGTCGGGCGATGGGACTTCGGTTTGAGATCGTCGGCACACCGCGCGACAGCGGCGGCACGCTGTTCGTCGGCAACCACATTTCGCATTACGACATCGTGCTGCTGGGAAGCATTCTGCGTGCGCGCTTTATCGCCAAGGACGAAATGGAAAGCTGGCCCGGTGTGCGCTTTATCGGTGGCCTGGGGCAAACGCTATTCATCAGCCGACGCCGGCAAGATACGGCCAGCGTGGCCGCTGGCATCGCCGCGCAGATGCGACCCGATCACGACGTGGTGCTGTTCGCCGAAGGCACCACGTCATCGGGCGAACAAGTCGCGCCATTCAAGTCGAGCCTGCTTGCGCCATTCCTTGGTCCACAGGCTGCAGTGCAAGCCTGGCAGCTACAGCCGTTTACTCTGGACATCGTGTCCGTCGACGGCCGCGCTTTGTCAGTCGGCGGCGATCGCGACGGCTACGCCTTCCATGGTGGCATGGAAGCCGGCCCACACGTCAGCCGATTCTTTCGCATGTCGGGCGCGCTGGTGCGCGTGACCTTCCACCCACCGATCGCGATTCCACCCGGCACTGATCGCAAGGCATTGGCAGCGCAAGTACATGACATCGTGGAGTCGGGGCTTTCTTGCAATCATGCCTCACTTCGCTCTGTCGCCGGCGCACACAGCTAGCATTCGCAAGACCTGGCGTCGCCAAAGGAATCAAACGGATCAGGCTCACCGAATCAGTTACCCGAATTGCTGCCCTGAGTGGCCTGCAAGAAGTGGGGCCAACCTTCCTGCCACTGCAACCAAAAGCAGGTGCCGGGCGAATGAAATCAGAGAGGCCGAAACTTTTCGGCCATCGGGTGGACGCCATGGTACAGACAGCATTGAATCACGCGGGTGGTGCACGGCGCACCGCGTTTGTCATGGCGGGTGGCGGCAGTCTCGGTGCCGTCGAGGTAGGCATGTTGCAAGCGCTGCTAGCCTGGGGCGAGAAACCGGCATTTGTGGTCGGCGCGTCGGCAGGCGCAATCAACGGCGCGTATTTCGCCGCCGATCCGACCCTGGCCGGTGCGCAACGGCTGGAGCAATTGTGGTGCGGACTGCGACGCCGTGACGTATTTCCCATCAATCTGGCCAGCGTAATCGGGCTGTTACGCCGACGCGATCATCTAGTGGCATCGACGTACTTGCGACGTCTGCTGGAAAGTCATTTGCCATACGGGCAACTGGAGGACGCCGTCCTGCCGATGCATGTGGTCGCATCGGACATGCTGACCGGCGACGAAGTGCGTTTATCATCCGGCCCCGTCATCGATGCCGTGCTTGCCAGCACGGCCATCCCCGGTGTGTTTCCGCCGGTGCGTATCGATGGGCGGTGGCTTGTGGACGGTGGTGTCGCCAACAACACGCCCATCTCCACAGCGGTACGCCTGGGTGCCACGCGCGTCATCGTGCTGCCGACCGGCTTCGCTTGTGCGCTGACGCAGATCCCCAGCGGTGCCATTGCCCGCGCCATGCACGCGCTGAGCCTGCTGGTATCACGCCAGTTGGTGCAGGACGCCGAGCGTCTAGTCGGCGGCGCGGTGCAGCTGCGCATCGTACCGAGCCTGTGTCCGCTGGAGCGGTCGCCATATGACTATTCCGCTGCGGCAAACCTCATCTCCCGTTCCAGGGAAAATACCCACCACTGGCTTGAAGAAGGCGGCCTCGATCGCGACGACATCCCCATGCAACTGCACGAACATCGGCACTGAGTGGGCGACTGCCAAAAATGGGATGGCGCCTCTCAAATCGTCGTCGACATGGCTATATGCAAGGGAGTTCATATGCGCAGTCACTTATTGTTTCGGCAATAGCGTTACGTGTCATGACGGGCTCGAGCAACGTTGCTACAGCGCGGATATTGTCGCTATGCCAACGAAACTGTGCGCAGGCCTACCGAGAATGTGTAGCAAACGGACGTAGTGCCAACGAGTGCGAAATTCAGGACGATATATGCTTGGCCAATGCGCTTCCAGTCTCCATCCAGCTTACGGCGCTAGTCATGTGGATAGAAGCAGCGCACTGACTTTACCGAAACGCCGCGACAAACCGCTCACACGTTAGGTTGATGGATTCATCAATCAAAAAAGCCTCTGGGTGACCGAGAGGCTTTTTTTGATTTTCAGATGATCCGGATATACCTATTGGACTGAAGCCCCCGCACCCTTCGCCAGCGCAAAATCAATCGCTGCACACACCGCCGCCACCTGCGCCGCATTACATTGCTCGGGCGTGGCGCGAGGGCTGTCGGGGTAGACCTCGGTGGTGGTGGTGTAGCGGGCATGGGTGATGCTGGCGCAGAGACCGAGCTGCTTGAGCGCGTACTCGATAACACCGGGTGCGACCGTGGGTGAGCCGATGATCTCGCCGCGGCTATCGGCCGGGGCAATGTGGGTGACTTTGGCCACCTCAGCGATCACCGCCTGCTGGAATTCGGGCTGCGGATTCTCGCTGTCGTCGACCAGATAAAAGCCGTCGGGGATTTCGTCCGGCTCGTACGCGATGCCATCGCGCGCGGCCAGTGCCGGGCGGAACTCGGACTCGTCGGTATCGGTGGTTTCATGTAGGTCGATATGCATCAATACGCGATCGCGGATCGGCGCGACCAGGTGCATCAATGCTGCCGATTCCTGCGCCGGACTGTCATCGCGAAACGAGCGGTTCGGATCGAGCGCCTTCGCGTTCCAGCGGTGAATGCGCTCGTAGGCCCATGGGCTGACGCACGGCGCGACGATGATATTCACGCGACCGGCATAGCGCGACATCTGCTGATCGATGAACTGCAGCGCGCCGTGCACGCCACTGGTTTCATAACCATGCACACCGCCCGTCACCAACACGATGGGAAGCTCGTCGCGCCAGTCGCGACTCTTGATCGCGAACAGCGCATAACTGTCGGGCGTGTATTCCAAGCGTCCGTACTCCGACACGTCGAAGCGCGAGCGAAAGGTTTCGATCACGCTCAGCACGTCCGCTGCATAGCTGCGCTGCACGGTTTGCCGGGACAACCAGGTCGCCACTTCCGCATCGCCCCAGGGATGTCCGGGTGTACCGATGGGATACGGTGCATCGTTAGTCATCATGTCGCTCGCTTTGTCGTTGTATCAAGGAAAGCGAGGCACCTTAGCACTGGTCTGCAAGGACTGCAGGAGTCCGGTTGCCAAGAGGACCACGTCAAAAAGCACATGCGACGGTCACCTCGGATAGGTCAACGGAAATTGCGAGGCAATGAATCTGGTGCCATTTTTCCCTAGAATCCAGCACACCATGCGTCGTCCACTACCATCGCTGCGCCCTCGCAAGAAACCCGTGCAACCGCGCGCAGTCGAAACCTATGCCTGGATTCTGGAGGCGGCGGCGCAGATCCTCGAGGGACAAGGGATTGGTGCTTTCAACACCAACCTCGTGGCCGAGCGGGCCGGGGTGAGCATCGGTTCGCTTTACCAGTATTTTCCCGGGAAGGACGCGCTGTTGATCGCACTGATGCGACGCGAAAAGGAGCGCCTCGGCGAAGATGCGCTGGCCGCGCTGGCCGCGCCCGACGGTCACGCCGCGTTGGCGCATCTGGTAGCTGCTGCCGTCCGTCACCAGCTCGGTCGTCCGGAGCTGGCACGGCTGCTCGATGTCGAGGAAACGCGGCCGGAAGCACAGCAAGAAGTCGAGAACGCAAGCAACTACCGCGGCCTGCTGCGCACCATACTCGACCGATCGGATCTGCCGCCGCAACCAAACCCTGAGATCGCCACCGATGACCTCGCCTCGTTGGTGCGCATGCTGGTGGATGCCGCTGGCGTGCGTGGTGAATCCAATGCAGAGCAACTTGAACGACGTGTGCTGGGCGCGCTTTTGGGCTACCTCGGCGCGTCAACTAGACCCTGAAATGTGAGCAAAGCGGTTATTGGCTGCAAAGCCGTGCGGTCGAAGCGACTGATACGGCGCAGGCTAAGGCGTAAAGCAGCGCATGCGAGTTGGCTGACGCAAGAGCTGCCGACATCATGAAGTCCCGCGAATCGCTCGATCCGCCCACTTCTGGAAATCCCATGTCCAACGCGCTTTTCCCCATGAAACTCAACCATCTCAGCTTTCCCTCCGACGATCCGGCCAGCACGGCGGCGTTCTTCGAAACCTACCTCGGGTTCACCATCGCGCCAGCTGCGGGGCACTGGATCCTGAAGCGTCCCGGCTTCGACGTAGTCATCGAAGATATTGACGCCGACACACCGCATTGGCCGAGTACCTTCCACGTCGGCTTCGAGCTGCCATCGCGCACCGAGGTCGAGTCACTCCACGCACAAATGGTGGCGGATGGCGTGATCATGGAGACTGGCGTCATCGACCACGAGCGCGGCTCGCGCTTCTTCTGCCGCGCGCCCGGCGGCGTGATGTTCGAGCTCAACACTCGCGCCGACGCTGCGCCTGCGTATCGCGGCACCTTCAACTGAACCAGTGCACGCGTGACGATCTTCAGAGCCAACTCCTGGCGCTCAACGTAAAAACCCGGAATCAGAATCACTTGCTCCATCGGAATGAGTGATCCCGGTTCCGCCTTAGCAACCTCTCGAGCGTCACGCGTGAACCAAAAGCTCAAACATGGCCGGCATGATGCCTGCCAATAAACTCACCCTATTTCAATGACGATTTTGCTAGCTTGGAGCACCCACAAAGGAGTGACCCGAGATGATCCATGTTGTCGCCATACTGACCGCCAAGCCCGGCCGACGTGCCGAACTGCTTGAGCGCTTTCTCGCCGTGATGCGGATCGTGCACACGGAGGATGGTTGCATCGAATACCGCCCCATTATCGACAACGACGCCGGCCTCGATGACGCACGCGAGCCGGCAGGATCCGACACATTTATCGTTATCGAGAAATGGGCGAGCGTAAAGGCGCTCGACGCGCATAGCGCAACCGACCATATGCGCAAGTACGGCGAGGATGTCCGCGATCTGATCGCCAACCGGGTGCTGCACGTGATGCGGGACGCGGCGGCTTAGCCAGTCTTGCGCCAAGGGTACGAAGCAGCCCATACATTGCGCGTGGGCTGCTTAAAAATATCTCTGACATCTTTGTTTCAGTTTGCGCGATCGATATAGCCGGTGCTAAGTTAAATTTCGCTTTGACCGCACGGAGGGCTGGTTCATGAGCTTTGCCTTTGCCCCGAGTGATTCCTCCACGGGCTTGACTGACTTCGTCGAGTTGGCCGATAGATCTGCGCCAATGCGCCCATTGCCAACCGATCAATCCCTTGAAGTCCTGCGGAAAATTACGGCGCGACTTACGACGACTGAGGCTATTCACCCGTCGATTCCGTTCACTTAGGAAACCAAGCTATGACGCAGTCCATTGATCCCGTAAAGCTCAAAGCGAGTGCCGAGCATTTGGAGTGGGTGCTCAAGCAATATCCCGATAGTGAGGATGTGCAGAGCCTGTTGCGCGCTTTGTTACCGCTTATCGAAGCGGCAAAGGCAGGGAGAGTGCTGGAACCTGTGGGACGACGAGATATTCCAGGCGCCTATAACTTCGGCGATGGCGTTTACACACCTTATAGAGACCCAGACGTAGACGAGGCCTATTCCGAATTCTCGGCCGAAATGCGAGGGGGGCGTGACGAGGAAGAGAACGAGATCATTGCGAGCGTTCAGGCCATGATCGATGGAGCGAAAGCCCGTGACTGATCAAGGCCTGACTCCCGAGGAACTAAAGCAGCAACATGCCGCCGAAATCAGCCGAAGCGAAACTTTCGTTACTCATGGTGTGAGTGAGCAAGCGGCAAAGAGTTATTTGAAGACGCCGGAGGGCAACTTATATTTGCAGCGGCTTGTGCAAGCTGATCCGAGCAGTTCGGCATCGAAAATAGCCGACCGAGCCATGGATCAAATCATCTCCGGCCGCGAACTTCCCCGCATGGAGCTAAACAGCGACCCGCTGGTGAAGATCGTGCCGACCGGCAGCAAGGTCTCGCCGTATTCGCCGTTTTTCGCCAAGCAGTCCGCGTTCGAAGACGCGCTGCACCAGGGTCACAACCTCTCGGACCGTTTCGGCCTGCCGATCCAGAGCGAAGCAACGCGCTACGACGTCTATCAAATTCAGCCCAAGGCCCCTACCGAAGTTTTCGTCAATCATGTCGCCCCGACCTCCGAGCTGGGTGGCCTGGTAACCAAGCCCGGTGGCGCCGAACAATATCTGGTGCCGCATCGCGGCCTGTATACCGAACCCACCTACCTGAAGAGTCTGGACAACAGCCTCGCCGTGCAAACCGAGCGCAGCGTCGGCACCGGCCTGTCAGCCGACGCGGCCAGCAAAGGGTTGGGTGCATTAGGCGCCGCGGCCATTGCCTACGACGCCGCCACCACCGGACAACGCACCGCCGACCTTCTCCACGCGGGTAACCGCATAGGTGGTCAATCCGAAATCCTGCATTTTGGCGGCCGCAATCTAGGCATGCTGGCCGGCGCGGAGCTGGGCGCCACTGCAGGTGCAGCACTTGGCGTGGAGTCTGGCCCCGGCCTGCTTGCTACCGGTGCCATCGGTGGCATCGCGGGCGCGATCGGCGGCAATAAAATCGCCGATGCCATCGATCACCACCGCATCTACAACCAATCCGATAGCCAAGGGAACAGCTGGCGCTTTGATCCGCAACAGCCTTCGCAAGGCTGGACACGCCGGGACGAACACCACACCCTGACCGCCGATGCGACACTTTCCAATCAGCTGAATTTCCAGGCGTCGAGCACCGCGGTGCAACTGGCCTTGGCGAACCCTGGCACGCCGAAAAGTCCCTATACGCAAGCGTCTGCTGCGGGTGACACACCGAGCATGAGGGATGCCCCCTGGACACGTGATGCGCAGACGCATACATGGTCGCGCGAGGTCACCGACCAAATACTCGAACACGGCATGGTCAGCACGCACCAGGAGACCGCCAACCCCGCACGTGCCACACAACTCAATCAGGCGGCACGGCAAACCATTGCCGAGAATGTCGCGGCCTCACCACAGGGCATGGCCCAACGCTATCAGGCCGCTTATACGCAGTACGGCTGGCACCAGTACGGCGCCATGCCCGAGGCGGTGACCCATGCATTGAAGGCACCCGACAACATCGTGCAGGCTTCGGACGGCCATACCTACACGCGGGCGGCTGATGGGCAGTGGAACACGCCCGGCATGCTCTATGGCACGAATGCCGCCAACGGCAACGTGCGCGACGAACTCAACGCCACGCGGCAAGCACAAGCAGCGCATGCCACCACCAGTTCGCCTATTGCCGCGCCGGTGCGCCTTGACGATCCGGCGCATCCCGATCACCTGCTCTATCAGCAGGCGCGGGGCGCCGTGCACAAAGTCGACGCACAGATCGGCCGCATTCCGGACCAACGCAGCGACAACCTATCCGCCGCCGTCGCCGTAGCGGCGCGCAGCAGTGGCTTGAAACAGATCGATCACGTCGTAATGAGCGACGATGGCCGCAAGGCCTTTGCCGTGCAAGGCGATCTGCGATCGACCACTAAACACATCGCACAACCGGTGGAGACAGCGCAGGCGGTTCAAACGTCCATCGCACAAAGCAGTGCGGCGATGGAACAGGCGACGCAGAAGCAGCACGCGCATGCGCAGGCACCGACTCCCGTGCAGAACCCGCAGGAAGTGCAGCAGCAAAAAAGCGCTACGCCGTTATCGCGGTTGTAAGGGCTGCGCTGCGCGCGCAGACAGCACGCTTGCCGCAGGCACAAAGCTCCCCTTTTTATCCACTAACCCACTCTCTTTTCCCTCCGCATCCTGAAGTCCGGAATTGTACGAGTAGAAGAACATGGGTCCGATCGGTATCCGTTGCCCCAGATCATCGAACGCATCGAGCATCTCCTTCATTCCCTGACTGGCCGTCTGCCCCTTCGCGTTTGGAAACTTGGTAGCGTCGGTAAAGCCCCACTCTGTAATCCACAACGGCTTATTTCGACCCAATGCCCAAATATCCTGGCGCAATAAGGCGGTCGCGCTTTGGCCTGCATTGGCTGGCGATGCATAAACGTGAGTCCCGTAAGCGGTCACGTGATAGCTGGCGTTGTCGAGATAGTTAAAGCCATCGACACTCTTCAGCATCGCGACTACCTGCGCCGGATTGGAGAGGTTGTGTGATGGATGGCCTGGCGCGGTGTATCCATGCGCCATACCAAACGTGATGATCTGCGACTGCGGATAGTCGTTGGGTTCGTGCAGGATCTCTGCACCGGTCTTCAGGAACTCCCCATATCCGTGGAGCCAAGTGTGAAGCTCAGTCTGACTGGCACTGTGTCCGTTCGGCACATCCGCGTCGTAGTAGTAGCTATCGTCTTCATTGCCGAATTCGACGGCATCGATCGAAAGATTAGCTTCCTTCAAAGCCCCAAGCAGATGACGGAATCGCTGAGAAAACTTCTTCAAGTCGATCTGGCTTAATTTCTTCGCCCTCCAGCCGTGGTCATTCATCGGCAGTGCGTCATCGTAGTCTTCGTCCATCTGAAGGATGTTTATCAGCACTTTCAGATTTTGTTGTTTTGCCAGTCGAACCTCGTCGACGAAGTTGGCAACGCCCTGCGCCGATCCGGAAGTCGGTCCGTCACGAAACCAAGCGGCATGAAGCGTACGAATATCTTCCAGTGTCTTTTTCCGTGTGGCTTCGTCCTCCCTACTCAATCCGGAACGATCGATACCAATCGCCGAAACTTTTTGAGCGAGTACCGGACTCGATAGCAACGAAAGAGCCACCAGAATGCATGGAACGACCGGGATACTGGTTCGTTTCATTTCAGACATACGGTTTAGACCCAATAGGTTTTGTCTGCATTTTGGTCAATGCAAGATGCCGAGGACTGGAGGGCAATGGATACAACTAGCCGCACTTACTGACCTACAGTTCAAATACGTATGGCTGACCCCTGTTTTCACTACCTGCAGTGCTGCAGCTGTACGCCGTACTCGCGAGCGAGGTTATCGACGACATCGGCGGTCTGCAACAGATGGCGATCGTGTCGCCACTGGCCGCTACGGTAGCCGCCGATACCTTCGTGGTAAGCCAGGTACAACTGCTTCGGGTCCCACTTGGAGATACCCAACTCGCGATGGATGCGGTCGGTGTACCAGCCAAGAAAATCGAGCGAGTTGTTCATGTCCTTACGGCTCTTGAACCAGCGGCCGTTCGCCTTTAGATACTCCTGCCACACCGGATCCTGCGCCTGCGCGTAGCCATAGGCGCTGGACCGGCGCGGCAACGGAATAAACAGAAAGTGAGGCCGATCCGGGCGAGCCTTCTCGCGGAAGTCGGATTCCCGCTGCACGAACGCCATCAACACATTGACCGGGGTGCCCCAGCGTTTCTGCGCCGCGCGGGCATCGCGATACCAGCTCGGGTACTGCTCGAAGACCTGGCAGATGCTCTGGCTGTTACGAGGCGGCGCGGTGGCGCATCCGCCGAGAGCCAGCAGGCCGACAGCAAAAAGGGCGACGCCGAGACGTCGAGCCGTCGTGACGTTCCATATTCTGATCATGATCGCAGGGTAGCAGCCGATGGCGCATGCGGTGGGTTGGGTATTACGGAAAATTCCCGACGCTTTTCTGCTGCACGACCAGTGCAGTTGTATCCCGTGGCGCCATCGAACTGCCATCGCACTGCGCCACAGTGGCATGCGCCTTCGATCATTGCTGCTTCCTTCGATTTGAACGCATGCTAATTCAAAGGGGTGCCATCTTGCCCGCGCGTTTTGCTTTTGTGTCGGCGTACTATCCGCTGACCATTGCCGAACTGCCGCTTGTCGCTCGGTGTCCGGGCGGCAAGCGGTCACCACCAATCATCAGGAGAATGCCTTATGCAGACCCGTATCCAGGGCACGGTGATGCCCGTGCTGGAAGTGCAGCTTGATCCCAACGACAGCGTGTTCGCCGAGAGCGGCGAGCTGTCGTGGATGACCGCGTCGATCCAGATGACCACGCACACGCAGATGGGCGGCGGCGGCGGACTGATGGGCATGTTCAAGCGTGCCGTCGGTGGCGGCAGTTTCTTCATGACCGAATACCGCGCCGTGCAGAGGCCTGGTGAGGTCGCGTTTGCCACCAAGGTACCTGGCCATATCGTGCCAGTGCCGGTGAGTCCTTCCAACGAGTACCTCGTGCATCGGCATGGTTTTCTCTGCGCCACGCCGCAAGTCACCCTAGGCGTGGGCTTTCAGCAGTCGCTGGGCGCCGGCATTTTCGGCGGCGATGGTTTCCTGTTGCAGAAAATCGGCGGCAACGGCACGGCGTGGCTGGAACTCTCCGGCGAACTCATCCAGAAGAATCTGGCGCCCGGTGAAACCTTGCGGGTGCACCCGGGTCACGTCGGTGCGTTCCAGGCCTCGGTAGGTTTTCAGATCACCACGGTGCCCGGCATCAAGAACGCGATCTTCGGCGGCGACGGCATCTTTCTGGCGGCGCTCACCGGCCCCGGCACCGTATGGCTGCAGACGCTACCCATCTCTCGCCTCGCCCACCAGATCGCCGAGTATCTGCCCTCTGGCGGCGCTGGCAGGGCGGCCTCGATAGGTGTGGGCGGTGGCCTGCTCGGCGGTATCGTCGGCTCGATGCTCAACGGTAACGACAACTGAGTTGCCCCCGACAACTTTTTCATCGTGATGAGAAACAGCGGTCAACTTCACGCTGCCGAAGCATGCAAGCTGACCGCTCATTTTAATTGACCTGGCTCCACTCGCCGCCCTCGCCTCAGCCGGCCTTGGCCCAGGCCACGGCATCCTCACCGGCGGGAATACGCAGCGGGGTCGATGGGTCGGTTGCGGCGCGCCATACCGCCTCGGCCACGTCGGACGAGTGCGTGAGCGGGCCGGAGTCACCGCGCATGCGGGCGAGCACGCTGGTCACCAGTTCGGCGTAGGCCTCATGCTCCATGCCGTGCATATGAGCGCGAGCGTTGTCGCCGAAGCGGGTCTCGGGCGAGCGCCCCGGCAGCACCAGCCGTACACGCACGCCGAAAGGCTCGACTTCCGCCGCCAACGACGCGGTGAATGCGTTCACCGCCGCCTTGCTGGCGCTGTATACGCCGACCAGCGGTAGCGCTTTCAGGGTCACGCTCGAGGTCACGTTCACGATGACGCCGGCCCCGCGTTGACGGAACTGCGGCACGAAGGCCTGTGTCATCGCCATGGTGCCAAAGGTGTTGGTCTCGAACAGTTCGCGCGCGGTCGTCATCGGCGTCAGCTCGACCGGCGACGCCGCACCGAAGCCGGCATTGTTGACGAGCACGTCGATGGGGCCCGCAGCCTCGACAACCTGCCGGATGCTTTCCGGATCGGTGATGTCGAGGGCAAGCACACGCAGGCGCTCGGAGCGGGGCAGCACGTCTTCGCGCGGCGTGCGCATGGTGGCGATGACCTGCCAGTCGCGGTCGAGGAAATAACGGGCGATCTCGACGCCGAAGCCGGACGAGCAGCCAGTGATCAGGACGGTATTCATGGAGAAACTCCTGCGGTAGTGCATGGGGGGATAACGCCACGATAGGCCGCTAACACCGTACTCACTACAATCCAGAGTCCATGTTTCATCGTCAGGAGTCCGGACATGATCGATCCACTCGCCGAGGTGGTGTCGCTGCTGCAGCCGGGCGCCCGGTTTTCGAAGGTCGTGATTGGCGCCGGCCCGTGGCACATCCACCGCTCGGATGCCGGGCAGCCGTTCTACTGCGTGGTGCTGGAGGGTGCATGCCATGTCGAGGTCGACGGGCAAGCAGCGCTGACGCTGCAGTCGGGCGACTTTCTGTTGGTGCCTGCCGCCTGGGGCGTCGCGATGTCCAGCCTGGAACCGCCACCTGCGGGCATCAAGAGCCTGCCCGTCGCACAGGGCAACGGCGTTTTCCGCATTGGCGACCAGGATGGCCCGACCGACCTGCGGATGCTGGTGGGCCACTGCAGCTTTGATTCGCCGGATGCCGACCTGCTCGTCGCGCTGCTGCCACGGCTGGTGCATATCCGCGGCGAGCAGCGGCTGGCGACGCTGATGACCCTCGTCGGCGAGGAGTCACGCGAGCAGCGGCCCGCACGCGAGGTGGTGCTGGCACGGCTGCTGGAAGTGCTGCTGATCGAAGCGCTGCGCTCGAACGCCGGCACCACGGCATCGCCGGGCCTCGTGCGCGGGCTGGCCGACGATCGTCTCGCGCTCGCGATCCGCGCGATGCACGCGCAGCCCGATCGCAACTGGACCGTGGCGCAACTGGCGAGTGAAGCCGCGCTGTCGCGCTCGGCGTTCTTCGAGCGCTTCAACCGCACGGTGGGCGTCGCTCCGATGGCCTACCTGCTCGCCTGGCGCATGGCCCTGGCCAAGCATCTGCTGCGAAAAAACGAAACCGGCGTCGCCGCCATCGCCGAACGCATCGGCTACAGCTCGGCCAGCACCTTCAGCACCGCCTTCACCCGCCACGTCGGCCAGCCACCGACGCATTACGCGCGGGAGTATGTCCGCACGTCGGTGCAGGATCACGATCAGGAGCAGGTCATTAGCGCACGCAGCTAAAAGGTGTGGAAAAGAGCCTCTTACCCGGTTAGCTCTGTTGTTCGCCGGGTGCCTCAGAATCATTTTTAATGAACCTGCCCCCCTTTTTGTTCGACTCCTTTTTTGTTCCGAATGCTCTCAGCGGTGATGCTTGGCCGTGGCGGCGTTGCCATCAGTCAAACCTCGAAAATGCGGGTTATTCCAGGTGCCCCCAGGGCTGGACAGAGGCTGGTTGCCATATACTGCCAAGACTCAAGGGGCGATTAAGTGGATTGTCCCATTGCAACCAAGGAGAGATGCTCAATGAAGTCACGTTACGTCAGGATTGCCATTGCCGGACTGATGCTCGTGTTGGGTGCGGTATCAGTCCAATTGCTTACGCCTTCCACGGCTTACGCACAGTCTTCGAGTACTGCTGCGATGACCAATGCGGATGTCGTCAAGTTGGCCAAGCTGGGTTTCGGCTCGGAGATCATCAAGGAAAAGATCAACGGGGCGTCCACGGTCAATTTCAAGCTGGAAGTCGATGATCTGGTCAAGCTGAAGAACGCCGGTGTTTCGCAGGACGTCATTTCCGCGATGCTCAAGCGTGCCGACGGTGGTGGCGCTTCCACTACTGCCGCTGCTTCCGGCCCGGCCAATTATCCGGGCAGTCCTGCCGATGTCACCCTGGTCACGAAGGATGGCGGCAATGTGCACCTGCGTGGCATATCCGGCACCATGAGCACGACGAACGCCGTTGTCACGGTGCTGATGCATTACAACTATCCGGGTATGGCGGCCGGCGTGCGCACGCACGACACGCGACCCTCGTTCATTGTCAATTCGACGGATCAGCCGAAAGGTCGCATCTACATCGTGTCGCTCGACGTGGACAAGGGAGACCAGGATCGTTCGCTGAAGATTGGCAATGCCCGCTTCTGGGGCGGCATGAAGAATGTAGGCGCTCCGGACAAGGACAACCAGATCGACTACGACGCCGTCTCGATGGGCAACGGCAACCAGTGGAAGCTGACGCCAACCAAGGATCTGAAGCCCGGCGAATACGGCCTCTACAGCGGCGGACTGTTCGACTTCGGCGTCGACCAGTGATGCCGCTGGCTGTTTAAGCGAGTCAGTTTAATTCTGTTTGAAAGGGAGCCGCTTGCGGCTCCCTTTCCGTTCAAGCGCAGGCAATCGCGCGCGGGGGGGGAAATGGGTGGAGGTCGGTCCAAGCCTTCACCTACCGTCGGTAGTGTCTCTGATCCCTTTGCATCGATTACCAGGGTTCAACGCCCTCCGTGCTGGTGAATCCACCCGTCAGGCCATCGTCAGAAATCTGGGCCATCCGAACGGTTTCAGCTGCGCCTTCCTCGATCGACTGGTGGCCACTGTTTCCGTTGAGGTCGGTGGCGGTGTAGCCCGGGTTGACGGCGTTCACCTTGATGCCGGTGTCCTTGAGCTCGGCAGCGAGCAGTACGGTGAACATGTTCAGCGCGGCCTTCGAGGCGTTGTAGCCAGTGAGCTTGACGGCGGCGTACGCCCAGTTCGGGTCGGCATTGAGCGCGATCGAGCCGAGGCCACTGGATACATTGACGATGCGGCCGGCGCGAGATTTCTTCACCAGTGGCAACAGTGCCTGGGTAACAGCGACGGTACCGAAAAAGTTCGTTTCGAACGTGCGCCGCACGACGTCAAGGTCGGTGCTGCCGGGCAGCCCGTCGCCCTGTATCGCGACACCTGCGTTGTTGACCAGGATATCGATGCGGCCCTCATTGGCCTCGATATCGGCAGCGGCGACACTAAGCGATGCGGTATCGGACAGGTCGATGGCGACAAAGCGCACGTTGATGCCTTCGTTCCGCAAGGTTTTCTCGGCCTCCCGGCCGCGCGCTTCGTCGCGGGCACCGAGCAGTATGCGGTGGCCGGCCTTGCCAAGCTGCCGCGCGACTTCCAGGCCGATGCCCTTGTTGGCGCCGGTGACCAGGGCGATACGGCGATCTGCTGTGTTCATGGCGATTCCTTCGGATGGTGAGTGTGGAGGTGTTGCTGTACTGTGATATATGAATCATCCTTCGGCTTTTACATTCGCATATGCCTGTCGTGCCAACAGACGCGCTCAAGCCACGTAAATCGCCACGTCAGACGCGCTCGACGGCAACGGTGACGGCGATTCACGAGGCGACGATTCAGGTTTTACTGTCCGATGGCATCGCCCGGCTTACCACGACACGCGTGGCGCAACGCGCCGGCGTGTCCGTTGGCACGATGTATCAATATTTCCCGCACAAGCAGGCGCTGTTGTATGCCGTGCTGGATCAATATCTGGACGAGGTAGTCGTCGCCATCGAAGAGGCATGCGCACGCTACAAAGGTGCGCGTTTATGCGATATGTCGGACGGCTTGGTCCGCGCATACCTCGATGCGAAGCTGCGTTATCTGCCCGGCTCACTCGCCCTGTATACGGTCGCCGCGGATCTGGACACAGCAAGCCTGATCAGCGATGTGCTGCAGCGGACCGACCGTGCGATCGAGCGTCTGCTGGCCAGTGCGCCGGACGCCGGCTTCGCCGACATCGCCACCGTCACGTTCGCCGTGCGCGCCCTGCTGGTGGGAACCGTGCGAGCCGGCCTGGAAAACGATGCCTCCCCGGCGGCGCTGGTGATGCTACGTACGCAGGTTCCGCTGATGTGCCGGGCGTATCTGGTGGCGGCTTCGCGAGGCGGCGTTGCTTAGCTGAAACTGTGGTCAGAGTGAGCTGACCCGCTCAGCTTCACCTCACCGCCAATTCTCAGTTAGCACATAGAGGACAAACAGAAAGAAAATCGAAAAGACACATCACCAGACAATTTTCTGCACCCTCGTCCTAGGCGACGTCCCACCTACACCGACCATAGCTGCATCACCGCCCTATTCCAGTTTGAACAGTTTGCTCACGATAAACACCAGCTGGCCCCATCATAAGCATTATCAGTTTCAAAGCGCATTTGCCGCATTTGCGTTCGCACCAGCATCGCCCATCGGACGAATGCCACCGGTATTGGCCAAGCGCATCTCCAGGCCCCATCCCCAATGTTGCTGACCGCCGGCGAAGTTATCGTCGATAGCCACGGCCACTTGATTGGCGCCCTTGTGCAGCGGAAGGTCGAACGATCCATTGGTCAGGGAGAGGCGTCCACCCGGCTCTTTGCTCGCGCCCTTGACGCCGTAGAGATTCTTGCTTTGGAACGCCAGCTTGCCGTTGACGAAGATCCAGACTTCTCTGGTCCATCCAATATCTACATGCTTGATCTGATCATGGTCAGTGTTGATCGTGGTCTTCAACCACATGCCGGCGATGGCCTGCCCGGTCTGCGCATCGCCGTACCAGCGCGTTAAATTGATGAGGCCACCCGGATCGGGCGTAATCGGCTTCCACAACGCCGTCTCTTTCGGCATCGACGAATAAACAGGATCGATGCCGGTGTTTTCCTGAAGCGTGGCATCCATCCGACTCGGCATCACGAACGGCGTCGAAGCGAGCCAATGGCGAACAACTCGGAGGTCACTCTTCGCGGGGTCGTTGAAGGCCACCGCAGACAAGCCATCGACGATATGGGGAGCGATGCTTAGGTGTGCGTAGGACGCCGGCCCATGCAGCCGGATCGTACCGTCGGGGAACCCGCCGACCAAGGTTCCGACGGCCAGCGTTGGCGAACGCGCACCGTTGATGAAAACATTCATGCGTGCGCCGGAGAGCACCAGCTTGATGTGGTTCCAACCATCGGGATTGATGGGCGCGTGCGTTTGATACTGCCCATACAAATCCCATTCGAACACATGATGCGCCGTAGGCATGTACTGGATGCATTCCTCCGAGACAGCACAGTCCGCGCTGGGTCGAAAATACAAAGCATCGGCTACGTCATCGTGTTGGCGAAAGGTGATGCCGGTAATTCGACCACCTACAAATTTTGTGTCGAATTCCATCGTGCCATTGCTGAAATTGGTGTTCTTCAGCTCGGCATAACCCTTGTTGACCACAAGGACATCCTGTTTGGTCGGATCGTGTTGAAACGACACATCACCGTTCGTCACCCATTGCGCAGGTGTCATCGGAATAGGGGTAACGTCGAATGCAAGAATGGGTTGTGAGAGCCCCATGATGGAGGCAAAAAATAGCGAGCTTCGTAGCCCATAAAGCGCCGTTGCCCGGCTTATGTACTTGCATACCTTTGACACGTGTTCTTCCTCTCGCCTGACGCAGCATGGAGGAACACTGTATTGGCCACGCGGCGTACGCTTTGCTCAAATGTTCCGAAGCGGATCACTGATGTTTCAAAGCGGTCGCTCGTCTAAACGAAGCGGAGCGAGGATTTGGTCTTGCGGTCTAGTTTCACCCGTCGATGATGTCCACCAAGGGACGCGCGACTGTTCATCACGAACCGACAACAACAGCGGTAAACGTTGGGGACATACTTTCAACTATGAAAAACCAACTTGTGATGCTGCTGCTCAGCCTTGGCGTAACCCTGCCGGCCGCTGCCCGGAATCTTCCTGCGCAGGACTGGCCCACGTTCGGCGGCAACGCGCAGAGCACCAGCGCCAACCCCGAGCCCACCGGCATAACGGCCGCCAACCTCGGACAGCTTGTGCGGCAGCAGGTAACCATTGATGGCACGGTGGATGCCAGCGCCATCTACTTGCATGGCGTCAGCATCCATGGCGCCGCGCATGACGCCATCTTCGTCACCACCACCTACGGCAAGACGCTGGCGCTCGACGCAGTTAACGGCACAGTGTTGTGGACCTACACGCCGGCCAGTTATCAGCAAGTAGCCGGCACACGGCAGATCACCAACACCACGCCGGTGGCCGATCCAGACCGCCAATTCATCTATGCCGCCTCGCCCGACGGTTATGTGCAGAAGCTGACGATCAGCGATGGTCATCCCGTCTGGCGCACCGCCATCACCTTGCTGGCCAAGCGCGAGAAGATGGACTCGCCGCTGAAGTTCTACCAAGGCGATGTGGTTGCCGTGACCGCCGGTTATATCGGCGACAAGCCGCCTTATCAGGGCCACGTCGCCGTTCTCGATGGCGCCTCTGGCAAGCTGCTGCACGTATGGAACTCGCTGTGCAGCGATCGCAGCGGCCTGCTCCAACCGGCGGCCTGCCCGCAGAGTGATTCGGCCATATGGGGTCGCGCCGGCGCGGTGATCGAGCCGGCCAGCGGCAACATCTTTGTCTCCACCGGCAACGCACCGTGGGACGGCAAGACCGCCTGGGGCGATTCGGTGATCGAGCTCAATCCTGACGCCACCGCCATGCTGGGCAACTACACCCCGGCCAATACCGCGGCGCTCAATGCGGATGACGCCGACCTGGGCTCCAGCTCACCGGTGCTGCTCGGCGGCGACCTGATCGCCCAGGGCGGCAAAGATGGCAAAATCCGCCTGCTCAGCCGCAAGGCCATGGCCGGCGTTGCGCCGCACATGGACCACGAGCTGCAGATCGTCTCCACCCCCAGCGGGACCGATCTGTTTTCCCAGCCAGCGACTTGGAGCCACCAAGACCAGACCTGGATCTTCGCCGCCGATAACGGCGGCACGGCGGCATGGACGCTGGAGCACGGCAAGCTGCAGCAACAATGGAAGAACAATACCGGCGGCACCAGCCCGTTCGAAGCCGGCGGCCTGCTGTTCGTCTACGCCCCGGCCGGCGGACTGAATATCTATGACGCGGCATCAGGCAGGCGCCTCACCACCCTGCCCTGCGGCGCCGGCCACTGGAACAGCCCGATCGTGCTACAGGGCCGGATCATCCTGCCCGAAGGCAACGCCAACGCTCACGCTGTCAGCGGTGTGCTGAATATCTGGAGCCTACCCGCCGGGGGTGGCTGAGGCGCGTTACGCGTCTACCAGCGTTGGTCGTGCCGAGCCGGTACGCGGTTACGCACGTCGGAGCTACTTGATGCAGATCAAAGTACAACAGAAACGGGCTCTGACCCGGTTGGCCCGAGCTGTAGTGTCCCGGACACCTTTTCCCCATGACTATTCAGCGTCGGTATGCCGATATCCATGCATTCTCGATGAGCCATCGCTCGTGCGTGCAAAGCATGCCGGGTCCGCGGCAACTCAAAAACCCGAGGCCTCGTCATCATGATTCGCAAACGTGTAATCGCTGTGCTGCTCGCGGCTGGCGTGACTCTCTCCGGCTCGGTGCTGGCGCAGGCTCAGGAAGTTCAGCCCGCTTCCGCCACCGCAGCGGCAGCGGCGCCGAGTGCGACATCCAAAGCCACTGATAAAGCTGCCAGGAACGCTGACAAGGCTGCCAAGAAGGCTGCCAAGCAAGCCGAAAAAGCCAATAAGCAGGCGGCCAAAAAGGCCAGCAAGGCCGCCAAGGCCCAGAGGAAAAAAGATAAAGCAGCGGCGGCAGCGGCTTCACCTCCGCGCGCGAAGTCACACAAGAAAGCCACCACCCCTGCTCCGCCCCCCGCCAGTGCACCAGCCGCTAGTAGCTCTGCGGGCGGGTGAAGTCATCGTTGTCATGGTTGTCAGGGAATCAGTGAACGTTGCATGTGCTATCTCATTCTGAGCCTGAGTTTTTTGCCATCGTTTGGAACGTCCTATTCTCGCCGCAGGCAGCGCGCGGAGCTGTCAATCCAAGCCCTTACTCACCGTCGGTAGTGTCTCTGACACCCTTGTTCCTACGGCGGCCCCGACATGCCACTCACGTCTTTGCCAATCTCAGCAAAAAGCGCGTCTCGCGTGTTTTTGTCAGCCTTCGATCCAGTGAGAAAGGCGGCAACGATGACGGTGTGGCCGTTGGGCCAAGTGATGATGCCGATATCGTTATAAGCGGCCGTTTCGCCGTCCAGCGAATAGGAAGTGCCGCACTTGTCGGCAAAGCGCACGCCAACGGGCAGGCCAGCGCGCAAACGAACCGGCTTCGTCTGGCCATACATCAGATCGAGCAGCCGCTTGCTCGAATCCGCCGAGAGCAGCCGACCCGTCCAAAGCTTTTCAAGAAGCTCGGCTGCTGCGTCCGGCGTCGTTCGATCGCGCGGGTCATTGAGATAGGCGCGATAACCGCGCCGCCGCCGTACCAGCGCCGCTTCATCGGTTTCGTTGGTCGGGATGGTCTGTCCGTTAGCCGTGTCGTCGAAGATGTGGCTGATGTCGCCCTCGCCAAGGTCCACGCGCATACCCTCGATGCCGTGCTTGCGCAAGAAGTCCGTGACCACCTGCGGGCCGCCCAGCAATCGGATCAACGCATCGACGGCGGTGTTGTCGCTTTCGCTCACCGCAGCCGCCAGCAATCGCTCGGCAGTGAAGTGCATCTGCTCACCCGAGAAATGCGCACCGATGGAAGGTACGGCGGTGGCATCCACAACTTGTGCGCGGGTGATCGTTACTTCCTGACTCAAACGAATGCGACCCGCATCTACCTGCGCAAGCACCGCCGCGGCGACCGGCGCTTTGAACACGCTCATCATCGGATAGGCGCGATCGGCGTTGATTCGGATACGCGCACGCGTATCCAGGTCCACAACGGTAATGCCCAGGACACCGGGTTGCGCCTTGTCGGCGAGTTGCGCCAGCGCGTGTTGCAGGCGTGCATCTGGCGCTTCGGCAGCGATGGCAGGCGTGACTAGCGAAAGTGCCAGGCACAGGTTCAACCAGCGGCAGGTGAATAATCTAATGTACTTGCTCATGGATTTCCGAAGATCGGGTGTGCGGCCAGGTCAATATCCCCCCACCTGACCTGACCCCGCAGCTGTAGCAGCCCAATGGACATAGATCATAGGGGATCGGGCTCTAACGCCTCGGCCAATATCGGAGGACATCGCGAGGGCCTGCGTTCTAAACCGGGCAGAGCGGATTTTTGCTATCGCGTCGAGAAAGTGACTCCGAACCAGTTTTAGTGCATTCTTTCGCCGTAAGATTTTACGTATGCCAGGGTTCCGCCCTTCGTCGCCCTATTCGAGCGTTTTTTCCTGACGCCGCATGCAGCGGAAACCCGGTCCCTTGCCTGACGATCTTTCGTACTGTCCGGCCCAGGGAAGCAATCATCAGCAGACAGGGAGTTCAGCTATGGATGCAATCCATTCCAAGAGCGCATTTGTGTATGGAGAGGTCAGACGCGCTCTGCAATCGGGACGCTATACACCTGGGCAGCGGATCGATCCGTCGGGGCTTGCAGCAGAGTTCAACACCAGCCCCACGCCGGTTCGGCTCGCGCTGTATCGACTCGTCGGTGAAGGCCTGATTGCCGATCACGCACGCAGCGGATTGCATGTACCGCTGCTCACCGAAGTCGCGCTGCGCGACCTCTACGACTGGATGGAGCGCCTGTTGTTGATGGCCTGCGATATCGGTGTGGCGCGGACATTTCAGCCAAGCGCCAAGCTGGAGATCGCGTCCGCCGACGACGATCTGGTGAAGCTGACGTGGCAGCTGTTCGATGCGATCGCCCGCGCGACAACTCACTGGTCGCTGCACCATGCCGTGAAACGAGCCAACGACCGACTGGCACCGATACGACGGGCGAAAAAGGGATTGATCGAGCACGCCGACGAAGAGCTTTCGCAGCTGGACCGGCATTGGCGGACACGCGATATCCCCAGTTTGAAGTCTGCACTGCGCGACTATCACGAGCGCCGCAAGCAACTCGTGCCGACCATCGTGGCTTTACTGAACGACCGCATCGATTACCTCCACTAGATCGCACGCTGGCTACGCGCCATCGATCCGCATTGCGTGCGCAACGGCAACATCCGTCGACCGATAAGATGCCCGCGCAGGCGGCATAGCACGACCGCCGTCACACTCCGGGGTTAATCACCGGATGACAACGCAATAATCATTGGCAAATGAAAATTGCCGACACCTACGCTGCGCGCGTCATGGAACTGCCATGATGTGAACGTAGGAGACTGACATGAACACGAACGAGAACATCCGCACCGACACGCCGGAAGACGTCGAGCTCGGCGTCGCCAGCGTCGAGACCCAAGGCGGCCCGCTGATGAACGAGGTGATCGGTGGCTTCACCACCGCGGGCATTTCGCAAGACTAAGTCGTAGGGACGCGTCCAACGGGCGCGTCCCTTTTCTATGGGAATACGGACATGACCCGCTATGTACTGCGTGACGATCTCTCGTACTGCCGTATCGATCAACGACTGGTTTTTCTGGATATCGGCAGCGATCGGTACTTCCAACTTCCCCGCTCGCTGGAGCAAGCCTTGACCGCCTACCTCGATGGGGTCGAATGCGCGCAGTCGGAGATAAACGCATTGGTCGAACGCGCCCTATTGGTCGAACGAACGGATACGGCAATCCGTAGCCGTCCAAACATCGAACCCGCTGCTCGCAGTGCGGTGGAAGCACCGCAGCCGCTGCGGCATCTTCGCGTCGTCGAACTGATGGAGGTCTTTGCCATCGTGCTGCGCACGCGCGTCGCTATGAAGCTCTCTACGCTCAAGCACATACTCGATAGTCTTACCGCCGAAAGACATCTCCAAACAGCGCAAATCGAACCACATGCAGACATGTCGGAGCCGCGCCGCGCCGACGCAGCCGCCGTATTTCGCCGTGCGCGACTCTACGTGCCGATCGAGATGCGCTGCCTGCTCGACGCCATCGCGATGACACGATTTCTGCTTAGACGACGCATCCACGCGCATATCGTCTTCGGCATCGCCCTCGATTCGTTCTCCGCCCACTGCTGGGTGCAGGTGGACGACCTCGTGTTGAACGACACCGTCGGCAATGTCGCCTCGCACACGCCGATACGAGTCGTGTGATGTACCGATACATCGCCTTGCTCGACGGACACGGCCGCAACGGTCGCGATGGCCAAATCGATGAAACGCTTCGCCAGCTCGGCCTTCCGCACCGGCTGACTTTAGGAAACATCGACCTCTATACCGCCGAGGACACGCCCGTTCTCCCTCTGGCATCCGGCGGCGCGCTTATCGGCCACGTCTTCCCGCGCGAGCAAAGCGCTGCATGTGGAACCATGGATCTCGCCAGCCTTCGCTCCCGACACAATCTCGTCGAGTACCTCATCGACCGGTTCTGGGGCGAATACCTGCTGCTGCTTCCGCCGGAACACGATTCGGATGCTGCGACAGCTATGCGCGACCCGTCCGGTGGTGTCGACTGCGTCTACTCGCTGCGCGAGCGCTTCATCACCGCCGACATTTCGATCGCGGCGCGATCGGGCCTTTACCGCAGGGAGATCGACTGGGACTTCATCCGGAACAACGTGGTTTACCCGCACTATAAGGCCGGTGCTACCGGTCTTTCCGGGTTGCGCGAACTGCTACCGGGTTGCGAACTGCATATACACGGAAGCAAATATTCGATAGAACAAGCATGGTCGCCATGGTCCTTCGTCGCTCCACCGCATAGACACCGCGATCGGCGCGAAGCGCAGGCCGACGTTCGGCGTGCCGTGTCGTCCACGGTGAAGCGCTGGGCAGAGACGGATCGATCCCTTCTGCTCGAATTGTCCGGCGGATTGGACTCCTCCATCGTGGCCGCTTGCCTGCGCGATGCGAAAGCGCGCGTGGCGTGCTGCAATCTGGTCACGCCCGTGCCCGGCGCCGACGAGCGGCGGTACGCATCGTCGATGGCGGATCTGCTCGGTGTTGAGCTTCACATCGAAAAACTCGGCTTCGATGAAACGCATCTCGATTTTCAGCCGCCGCCGCACGCGGTCGCGCCCAGCACCTGGTTTCTGCAACACGCAGCCAATGAACTGAACGAGGCGATCGGCACGCCGCTTGGCATCAACAGCTTCTTCTCCGGCGGTGGCGGCGATACCGTCTTCTGCTACACCCGAACCGCGGCACCGGCTGCGGACGCCTTCCGCGAGTGCGGAACGATCGCGGGCATCCATGCCATTCGCGATCTCGCCGAACTCCACCAATGCACGTTCTGGAAAGCCGGAAGGTTGGCTCTGCGGAAACGGCTCGCCTTAGCCAAGCCACCGCGCAAGCCGGATACGTCGTTTCTGTCTGCCGCCTGCGCGCAGGCCACGCTGGAACCCCACCCGTGGTTCGATGCGCCCGACAACGCGCTGTGTGGCGACCGTGAACGCATCGTCGATCTCGCCGGCACCCAGGTCTTCCGGGATGGACTGGCGCGCGGTGCGAAGTGGCAAATGCGCATGCCGCTGCTGTCCCAGCCCGTGATGGAAGCCTGCCTGAAGGTGCCCAGCTGGATGTGGATCGCGGAGGGTCGAAATCGCGCTGTCGCGCGCGACGCGTTTGCGGACATTCTGCCTCCCGACATCCTGCACCGCCGCAGCAAAGGAACCTTCATGAACTACGCCGGCGCGTTCTATCGCCGGAACAAGAGTCGACTCCGGGATTATCTGCTGACGGGTCACCTCGAAGCGCACGGGCTACTCGACTGCAACGCGTTGCGGCAGTTCTTCGACCGCGACCTGGCCGCCAGAGACGACAGGTTCATGCGCATATTCGACCTGTGCGCCATCGAGAACTGGATCCGCCATCAGTCCTGAAGGGCGCATTGCCCACATCACGGAGCGCGCGCCGTCATGCCCACTTTGGGTGTGCCGCACCGAACGCATCACACGGCCGATGATCGATGATCACCTCGCCAACCAGCATGATCAGTCGTATGTCGCCGCTGACCGGCAGCAGCCGACCCACAACGGACATTTCAGCGATCAGTCTCTACGTTTAGCACGTTGCCGACGCTATGCGCGTTCTGGCGCGGAGGCGACGACGTGCCAGCATCACGGTACATCACGGTTGGTTACAACCAAAGCAAAGCATTCATCCAATTGGTTTCACGCAGCGCAGCTATGTATTTATCTTGCTGGAACGGGCGCTTCTACAGCACCCTATGGGCATGCCCGCTAACAGTCAACTGAAGCTTTCATCGAGTCAGCCAGACTTGGAGTTGATTGAGCGGCTGTCCGCTATACAAGCGATTTGCCTAGGCGTAGTGGCGATCATCGCTGCAACGATATTCTGTGGCTGGCTGGTCAGGGGCTTAGGCGCGTGGTTGCCGGATGGCTGGTCTTTGATGAAGGTGAATACGGCATCTTGCATGCTCTTGGGATGTGGGAGCCTCGCCCTGTCTCGCACTAAACGAAGCGAGTGGCAATTGTGGCTTAGTCGTGTACTCGCGATAGTGTTGGTGGTCTTAGCTGGCTCAGCCCTTTTCGAGCATGTGACTGGACGAATCACGGGTCTGGACACGTTACTTGCATCAGATGCAGCGTCAGATATGCCTGGCCGCATGTCACTGCAAACGGCGGCGTATCTCTCGCTACTTGGCCTGTCGTTGGTCTTTGCTCGCGCACGCAAGAGTGCGTTGTCTACTGTCGTTGATGCCCTGACTATGGGGTTTGTGGCCTTAACATTGGTCATCCTCGCTGGCTATTGCTTCGGCGCAGCGCGGTTATTCGGTCAGTCAACACACACGCTTACATCACCGCAGACGCTGCTGTCCATGGTCATGCTGGCCTTCGTAGCGGTCGGGCGTCGTGCTGAGTACGGCTACTTTTCTGTATTTGTTGGTATGGGAATCGGTAGCCGGATCGCTCGGGCTGTATTGCTTTTTGCGCTTCTGCTTCCGTTTCTGTTGGTGCTCGGTGGTGCGTACACAACCTTGGTAGGATGGCTCTCTGAGCCCTATGCTGCGGCCCTCATCGCAGCTGTTACTTCGATAGTTCTGTTTGCGACGGTGGCGGTGATGGCCTGGCGCATCAATGATTTGGAGCGCGATCTTCGTGAGATGTCGCTCACCGACGAGCTTACCGGCGTTCTTAACCAACGTGGATTCAGCCTGCTCGGCGAGCAAGCGCTCCGCGAGTCGCGACGGTCCCGCAGTGCACTGACGGTGCTGTTCTTCGATCTGGACGGCCTGAAACACGTCAATGATAGCTTGGGGCATGATGTTGGCTCGCAGTTTGTTCGAGATGTGGCGGCACTTCTTAGCGCGAATTTTCGTGGGGCCGACATCGTGGCGCGAGTCGGCGGCGATGAATTTGCAGTGATCACGGCGAGTGATAGTGCAAGCACGCAAATTGCGTTGGCGCGTATTTTCGAAGCTGCTGAGACCATCAATTCCTCTGGTGAAGGTAAGCGATATTTGATCAGTTTCAGTGTTGGCGAAGCGAGCAGCGACGTGTTCGGTAGTGAGTCTTTCGCTGAGCTTGTCGCGCGCGCTGACGCGATGATGTATGAGCAAAAGCACGCGAAGAAGATCAGTACAAAACGCTAAGAGGCCGTCGCCGCAGCGAAGCCGACCCAGCAAGTTGGGAATGTCCGCTATCGACGAAGCGGACGTGACCATATAGATGGCTACTCTGCTACTTCGCTAACGCGTGCGTGCCGTGACCTCCGGGAGCGTGTCTTTGGCGGCAGATCAAACGGCGGCGATAAAAGGACGCGTCCCAGCGATTACCTACAGCAACCGTTGGAACGGAGGCCGATCAAGCGCGCTGACCACCAGAAGCCGTGATCCGTTCGCCGGTCACCCAGGCCGAATCATCGGATGCCAGGAACAGCGCCACGCGAGCGATGTCTTCCGGCGTGCCCGGCCGACCGAACGGGATCGTTGCAACGACGGCTTCGACGACCTCCTGCGGCCAACCCAGAGCCGCAATGCCTTCGGTGATGGTGGCCCCCGGCGCGATGCTGTTGACGCGGATCTTCTTCGGCGCCAGTTCGACCGAGGTCACGCGCGTGACGGAGTCGACAGCGCTCTTGGATGCCGCGTAGATCACCGAGTTGGGCATGTAGCCGACGCTGGCGATGGAACTGATATTGATGATGCTGCCGCCGTTCGGGCCGAAGTACTTCGCCGCCTCTTGTGTCGCGGTGATTAAGCCGAGCACGTTCGTGCTGAACTCACGGTGGAATTCCTGCTCTGTAGAGTCCTGAAGGGGGGCGAAGGCGAAGACGCCCGCGTTGTTCACCAGGATGTCGAGTGCGCCAAAAGCGTGCTTCGACTCTTCAAACAGTCGCTGGATATCGGCGGTCTTCGAGAAGTCGGCGTGGATGGCCACAGCCTTGCCACCGGAACTCTTGATCTCGGCAACCAGGGCATTCGCTGCTTCCTTGCTGGTCGAGTAGTTCACGACGACCGAGGCGCCGGACTTGGCGAATAGCTTTGCGATTCCAGCACCGATGCCTTTGGATGCGCCTGTAACAATGGCGACTTTGCCAGTAAGTGAAGTCATGGATTTGTGTCCTGAATTGACGGCGCCGCAGTGGCGTCTGGATGGACTGTCGTCGATCGATGGACGCGTGAGTAGCTGCGTCGACAACTAAGACTTATTCGTCAAATGAATGGCTCCCCGCTCTCAAACTGAGCGAACATGTCAAACATTGGGCCGTCGATAGAGGGACGAATCGTCCACATCGGAGCAAGCCCTACGACCACGGATGCGCAGAGCCGTGACCTTCACTTCAAGAGAAGCATTCCATGACCAAATTTGCCCTGTTTGTCCGCCTCGAAGCCAAGCCAGGCCAAGAGGCCGCCGTCGCCGCCTTCCTGGCCAGCGCGCTGCCGCTCGCCAATGCCGAGTTGGGCACCGTCGCTTGGTTTGCGTTGCAGTTTGGCCCTTCGACGTTTGGCGTTTTCGACGCCTTTGCGGACGAGGAAGGTCGTCAAGCCCACCTGCGAGGCCCGATCGCGGCTGCATTGATGGCCAACGCAGCTGCCTTGCTCAGCACCCCACCGAACATTGAGAAGATCGATCTGCTCGCGGCGAAATTGCCTGGCTGACAGACCGACGGCGAGCCGCGTCGATGCGAACATTCAACCGATGCATGGACGCATTCGCGGCATGCTTCGATCGAGGCGCCACAGGTGCGCGGCGTAAGCTCCAAGCCTAGCGACCAAGCTCCGCGATCAGATACTCGACCAGCGCGCGTGCCGAGGGCTTAGGTCGTCGGCCTGGGGTGAACAGGCCGTGGGCTTCGACCTCACCGATCTTCCAGTCGGGAAGCAGCCGAATCAGCGCGCCGCTGGCGAGTTCGGCGCGACAGCCCCACAGAGATGTATTCACGACGCCGATTCCCGCGACAGCGGCGGCTACTGCGGCCTCGTTGTAGGAAACAGTCAGGCGACAATTGATGCGGGTCGATACGCTTTGACCATCCTTCTGAAAGGACCATGTTCCGGAGCTCGTCCCGGCAGGCCCGACGATAGCCGTATGGACGGCCAAGTTTTCGGGCGCCTCGGGCGTGCCCTTCTCCTCTAGATAACGCGGCGACGCCGCAATTAACCGCTGCGTCCGACCGATGACGCGTGCGGTGGCACTCGAATCGTCCAAGTCACCGAGTCGAAGTGCGACATCGGCACCTTCCTTGATGGTGTCTTGCCGTTGATCGCTCATCAATAAGCTGACGTTTAGCGAAGGATGGCGCGCAAGAAAGCCCGGCATCAGGGGGATGATTTCGCGCACGCCAAAGCTTGCAGGCATGGCAACACGTAATGACCCGCGAAGTTCCTGCGATCCACGAGCAGTGTGATCAGCTTCTTCAAGCGACGACAGGATCGCTTCGACACGAGTCAGGTAGTCGTTGCCCACGTCAGTCAGCGCGACAGCGCGCGTCGTGCGGGTAACCAAGGCCGCGCCAACGTCTTCCTCCAACGCCGCAATGATCCGCGATACTGACGGCTGTGAAAGGTCAAGTTCTCGCGCCGCAGCAGAGAAGCTTCCCGTGCGCGCAACGCGCACGAAAAGTCGGAGCGCCAGCAGCTTGTCGTTCATTCACGAAGTGTGTCTTAGACCGAGCGGCGGCAGCAAGTGGGCCGCACAGTAAATGGACAGGCCCATTCCTGGCTCCTCATCTGTCTGGGATGAGGCTGTGCAGCTCGATAACGCGAACTACGACGGAGGCGAGAGGTCGTTTGGGGTAAACGATATCCATAGAGTGTAAGGTCCGCTTTCGACCGAGGCTGTGTGAAAACAACTAGCCACATGGTGTCGCTATCCTAACCTGACTTGGTGAGTGGATTCGGGCATGAAGCGATTCGTCGAAGGTGTT